>NZ_JAFKCV010000001.1 GCF_017254865.1 Bowmanella dokdonensis
CGAGCATTACAACCATGTTCGCCCGCATAGCTCACTGAATTACATGTCGCCTGTTGAGTATGCAAAACAGGCAGCTTAAGCAGGAAAATCTCATTGAGGGATTGGTACTAATCTCGGGGAAAGGTCAGTTCCTTTTCTCCTTTGAACATGTTTTCAATAATAGATGCATCATGCATCCACCTTGATTTCTACAGGAAATAAGTTTAAACGGCAAGCCGATTTGAAGAAGGAGATTGTGTTCACCAACACCTGAGTTGTATGTTGCCGAAGTTAAATGCCATAACCCATGAGCAGGGCCCGCCAGTTATCAGGTTGCCAGTAATAAGGCTGGCAACGGCCAGTTTCTTTATTTAGCGAGCGTTGCAACCGCTCCAGGTTGGCCTGTTTCCAGCCCTGTCCGGATTTCACTGCGCAGCGGTCAAAATCGATCAGCCAGACCTTTTCTGCTTTATCCAGCATCAGATTGTGGATATTCAGATCATGATGGTAAACCTGCATCTGGTGCATCCTGCTGATGGCCTGTCCGACTTTCTGCCAAAGATCCGGCTCCAGTGGTTGAGTGCACAAAATCTGATGTAGATCCCGCGCATCAGGAATCTGCTGCTGAATGATGTCTGCCCGGTAAACCAGCCCTCTACGCTCAACATGCGCCGCCACCGGACGTGGCACGGGCAACTGACGCTGTACCATCCAGTCCAGTAATTTGACTTCCCGCCAGGGGCGGGTCTGCTGAAGACCCAGATACAGGAACTGATCGGTAAGTATTTTCCCCACCAGGCCGCCCCGCCGGTAATGGCGCAGCACCAGTGGCTGGCCGTCGGATTCAATAAAATAGGTGGTGCCCCGGCCTTTGGCCTGTCCGCGCACCGCTCCCCGGCTTTGCCAGTAACCGATACTGAACTGTTCTGAGGTCGGGTTGGGAAGCAGGTTTTTATCAAACAGCCAGTGGTGATCACCCTGGCAATTCTGTATGAGGCTCGACATCTTATGGCATGCTTGTGGTACATTCGGCCTTTTATAACACAATGCCCCAAGCGTCGGACATGTCATTGAACAATCTCTGTATTCTGCGCCTTTCTGCCATTGGTGATGTCTGCCACGCGATGGCGCTGGTGCAACGTATTCGCCACCACTGGCCGGATTGCCGGATTACCTGGGTGATAGGCAAGATTGAACATCAATTGGTGGGCGATATACCCGGCATCAGGTTTGTGGTGTTTGACAAAAAGCAGGGCAGGGCGGCCTATCAGCGACTGAAAACTGAGCTGGCAGGTGAGGTCTTCGACGCCTTGTTGCTGATGCAGGTGGCGTTTCGCGCCAACCTGGCGGCCAGGCAGATCCGGGCCCGCAGGAAAATCGGCTTCGACTGGCAACGCAGCAAGGAACTGCACTGGTGGTTTACCGACACCCGCATCGCCCCGCAGCGTCATGCCCATGTGCTGGATGGCTTTATGGCCTTTGCTGATGCCATTGGTGTACCGCCGGTGGAAAAGCCCCAGTGGCACATCCCCATACCAAAGGAGCACAGAGAGTGGGCCGATACACAAGCAAAGGGGTTGGGCAAATTTGTCATCATCAGCCCGGCGGCCAGTAAAGCCGAACGCAACTGGTTGCCTGAACGCTATGCCCAAGTAGCGGACTATCTTCACCAAAAGGGATTTACAGTGGTGCTTTGCGGCGGGCCGGCCAAACTGGACAGGGAGTTGGCTGACAAGATCAAGCAGCATACCAATATTGTCCAAGAAGACTATGTTGGTAAGACCAACCTGAAACAACTACTGGCCCTGATTGAGAGAGCCGAACTGGTAATTGCTCCGGATACCGGTCCGGCACATATGGCCACTACCGTGGGTACTCCGGTGATTGGTCTGTATGCCCACAGCAACCCAAGACGCACCGGGCCCTATCTGGATCTGGACAAAGTGGTCTCTGTGTATGATCAGGTCGTAGAAGAACAAAAGGGCAAGTCCTGGCAGGAATTGCCCTGGGGAACCCGGGTCAAGGGGGGCGACCTGATGGCGCGCATTCAGGCCGGGACGGTTGTTGAACAGATAGATAAGCTGTTACTTACCAACAAGATCTGTCCAGTATCGGAGCCCTGCTGAGATCAGGCTGGTCCTCCCTTCAATATCTGACAGTTCGTCCTGACTGGCACATCTGGCCCGCGGAGCGTTGGTGCAGCCTTCCAAGTAGCGGCATAAGCCAAACAGCAGACAAAAGGTCCTCTTCAAAGCATATGTCAGTATGACTTTGAGTTGCGCTGTATCTTACTCAGGGTTTCCTTGGCATAGGCGCTCTCCCAGTCCCGCTTATTGGTAGTCGAACAGACGCGTTCGCTGAAGCGGGTGCCGCTGACCTGAATCCGCTCACACTTGTAGCCGACTTCCGGAGGGGCGTAGCGCAGCAGGCAATCCTGCCGTTCCGTTTTACTTAAGTCGTAATCGAAACAGCCTTTTAGGGCTTCGTTACGCTCGGAGTCCGAGAGGTTTTCCAGGCTGGCATATTTCTGTTGTGGGTCAGAGGCGCATGCGGTTAACAAAACTACTCCGAGAGAAAGAACGAAATGATAGGAAGGTGTTTTTTTCATGACTAAGCTCCATTTATAGTGAACCAGCAAGCAGGCTCAAGGAGTTAGTCTAGAAAACGTTCAAAAATAAAGCAATATTATGGAATATAAATGAAAAACAAAGAGTTACAGGCGGGTTTAATAAGACCCGCCTGTATCCTGACTAGCCGCCTGCGTCTTTGCGTGAGGCGTGCTGGGAAACGCTATGCATGGTTTCCAATGCGGCTTGACGTTCAGCTTCTCTCTGGCGCTGAGTTGAGCAGACGCGCTCGCCAAAACGGGTCCCAGTAACGGGGCGGGTTTCGCAGCGGTAGCCCACTTCTGCGGGGGCGTACCGGGCGATGCAATCCTGGCGCTCAGACTTGCTGATGTCTTCTTTGAAGCATTCTTTCAGGGCTTCGTTTCTTTCCGTATCGGAGAGGTGATCCAGGCTCGCATACTTGGAGTCGGGGTTGGACGTACATCCTGCCATGGCTGCGGCGGCACCTACCATCATCATCAACACTAGTTTTCTCATGGGATCCTCCATTCGATATTTACTTTCCATTTGGTCATTCTCTGCCGTCATCCTGCTTTGTACGGAACATGTCAAAGTCTGGCAGCCGTGGTGTAAACAATTCGTCATCGCAACGCTTCATTTAGCGACAATGCCGAACATGGCTTTGCAAATTATTTGCACGTACCTGTCTAAAGTAACGGCATCTGAATTGCAAGGGACAATTTGTAACAAATTGGTCTGCAGTGGGTGGTCGGGTTTCCCTGCGGATTATTGGAGCAAAGCATAAGTGCGAAGGACTGCGCCGCGGTTTTCCTCCAATACGGCCTTTCCTGCCTGGCCGGCTTGTTCGGCCCTCTCAGTATGGGCCAACCACTGCTGGCATTGGATCAGCAGGTCCTGCTGATCATGCACCGTTATCAGTGCTCCTGCCTGCTGCAGGGTCTGGCATATTTCTGGGTTGTTGAATTGCGAAGGGCCCATCAGCACCGGTACCGCCAATGCCGACGCCTCCAAGGCATTATGTCCGCCTCTGTCGGCCAGGCTGCCGCCGACAAAAGCAATGTCTGCCAATGCATAGCATTGTTGCAGCATGCCCATCCTGTCGATGAGTAATATATCGGTGGCCGCGTCGCAGCGCTTTTCTTCACTGACCCGGATGCAGGCCTGAGAAACGGCGGTACATAGATTCCAGACCGGCTCAAATCTTTGAGGGTGGCGTGGCACAAGAATCAGTATCAATTCAGGGAACTGTTTTTTAAGTATCTGGTAGACCTGAATCAGTATTTTCTCTTCGCCATCATGGGTGCTGCCCCCCAGTAAGACGCGTCGCTGCTGCAAGGCAAACTTTTCCACCAGTTGGGCTTTTAACACCATTTTATCCTGTACCGCCAGATCAAACTTCATATTGCCGGTCAGGACCAGGCGCTGCCTGGGTACGCCGAGGTTCAGATAATTCTCGTAGTCACGCTGCCCCTGAGCACAGACAAGATGCAATCTTTGTAGCATGCTCACAAACAGGGAGCCGAACCTGGCATAACGACGTGCCGATCTGTCAGTCATCCTTGCATTGACAATGATCACGGGGATGCTCTGCCGCCGACACAGATGCAGCAGGTTGGGCCAGAGTTCCACTTCGACGACCAACACCTTGGACGGTTTTATCTGGTGCAGCAGCCTGGACATCAGCCAAGGCAGATCTATGGGCAGATAGCGCTGGCAGACCTGCCCGGCAAACAACTCCCTGGCTCTTTGCCTGCCAGTCAATGTGGTAGTGGTCACTGTTATGGGTAGATGGGGTTGTTCGGCGAGTATTTTGCGGATAAGCGGAGCGGCTGCCATCACTTCCCCTACTGATACGCAATGAATCAGCAGGCCGCCGTATTGGTTCCTGGCTCGTTCAATTCCGATGCGGGCCAGCCAACGTTGCCGGACCTCCGGGCCGCCCAAAATGCTCCTGAACAAAGACCAGGGGAGAATCAACAGGACCAGAAGGCCCAGGAGCACACTGTATCCTGTGCGAGCAATGGTTACCCTGAATTGGCTCTCAGTCTGGGTTGTTCTGTCTGACATGATAAAAAGGATTGATTCGGGAGGGTCACTTTAACAGAAACAGGCTGAGTTTTGTCATTCTCGCAAAGGGTTAATGACTGCAAAGGATCAGTGAATCACTCTGACGCAGTATGGCGGCAAAGAAAAGTAATTAACAATTTGATTTGGCAGGCTAAATACATTTGAATTGGCAGAGATGGGCTATGCTTCTGATTGCCGGAGCAGCGTATTAGGTCATGGGGAGAAGGACTTGATCAGGGAAGTAAAGAGGATATCCAAATCCGGATGGCTGCTCGGTATAGCACTTTGTTGCTCCGTCATATTACCTCTCAGGGCTCAGGAAGTGGTCAGTGAGGTGCAGGTTATCGTGAGTGACAGTATCAATCTCGATGAATTGTCGGCTGCCCAGTTACGTCGAATCTTTACCATGCGTCAGCGCCAGTGGCCCAGCGGCGAACCGATCAAGGTCTATGTGCTACCCAATCAGGATCCGCTTCACCAGCATTTTACCAAGTCCCAACTGAGTATGTTTCCCTATCAGTTGGAAAGACTGTGGAACAAGCTGGTCTATTCGGGGCTGAGTGAACGTCCCCTGGAGGTGTACAGCCAGGACCAGATGTTGAAGGCGATCGGTGCGACCCCTGGCGCAATCGGTTATCTCTCAAAAGAGATAGTGTTAGAGGGAAGGGGCGTAAAAAAATTAAGCGTTGTAAAAGGAGACAGCCATGACTAAGGGATTAGGGGCGATGCTTGTCCTGGGGCTTGTGAGCTGGAGTGTGTGCCTGGCTGCGGCTGAGGATGACACTGTCTGGCACGGTTTTGTTGCCCAGGGGGTCATGCGGGCGCAGGACAGCAACTTTGTCAATGACTCAGGGAAGCTGTCAACCAACCTGACCGAAGTGGGGCTGAACTTTTCCCATGGGCTGAGCAATAACCTGCGGGTAGCAGGCCAGGCTGTTTATCTGGATGGCGGTAATCGATACCCACAAGGGGCAAGGGTCGATTACCTGTTTGCCGATTGGACCCTGGTGCAAACTGCCGACTGGCAAGCCAACATGCACCTGGGGCGCTTCAAAAACTACCACTGGTTATACTCATCGACGCGTGACGTGCCTCACACCCGCCCCTCTATCGTGTTGCCTCAATCTATTTACTTCGATGTTTTTCGGGATCTTATTGTCGGCAATGATGGCCTGGCCCTGGTGCTTAATTTGGACAATTCCATGGGTGAGTGGGAAGCCTATTGGAGTTACGGTTCCACACCGGTGGACCAGGAACAGATGAAGAACTTTCTTGGTAAAGAGGCCAACGGCGACCTGGAACAGGATTTTGTCCATCAGCTCAGTGTTTATTTCCGCCCCAGGAATTACAACCTTCAAATGGGGTTGGTGCTGTTGGATTCGGACTTTACCTACCGCAGTGAGAGCGCTGACTTCTTCTTAGATGGCAAGGGACAGTCTCAACGAACCATGCTGAACTTTCGCTATAACGCTGAACATTGGGAGATTGCTGCCGAGCTGATTCAGGAACGGGCGGTATTCAGGGGATTGATTCACCCGGCCTATGTGAGGGATGCAAAATCTCAGGGAGGATTTGTCCAGGGAAGAGCCTTTATCAACAAAGACATCACGGCCATGGTCAGGCTGGATATTCTGGATATGGACAAGGATGACCGGGGCGGAGAGAAATTTGAACAGGAAACCGGCATCCCTCAAAGGTTCGCCTATATGGACAGCCTTACCCTGGGACTCACCTGGAAACTTGCACCCCAGTGGAAGCTGCAGGCTGAATATCACAAATTCAAGGGCACCAGTCGGTTATCCCCTATTTTCCTGCCTGATGTTCAGCTCAATGATCAAAAATACTGGGATATGTGGGCCGTACAATTGATGTATTGGTTCTGACATGCCCCTGTTTGTCAGCCTGCCCTGGAAAATACTCAGCCTGCTGGTGGGCGGATTGTTGCTTGCCACCCTGATCCTGACGAAGAGCTGGCTCGACAAACTGGATCAGGACTTTGCCCGTCAACAGGAGCTGATGCTGAAAAAAGACACCCAACAGTATCAGTTGCTTAACGATATGCTGTTGGGAAGAATGGCGGCAAGACTGGAGTCATTGATTCGCTACGGCGAGACAGACATGGGCAGTGCAGACAAGGTCGCACATCTGATGGAGCAGGAGTTGGAGCACCTGCAGTTGCACTGGCAGATAGGTGACCTCTGGCTGTTCGGGGCCAACGGCCGGTTGATGTATGGATCAAGACCTGCTCCAGCAGGAGTTATCGCCGATGTCAGCAGGGTGGCAAAGACACAAACCACGCTGTCGGAAATAAGATGTCAACGCGGCTGTGAGCAATTCCTTTCTTTACCTGTCCTGACTTCGGGCGAGTCCTGGGTAATTCTCTCTGCCAGCAGTGCAATGCTGGAACTACTGGCCTATCTTAATCAGTCCACCGGTGCCGAGCTTGCCTTGCTGGGGGCGGAATCAGACCTAAACCACAAAGCCATCCTCTTCAAAGAGCTCACACTGCATCCCCCGCTGGCTGCCAGTAAACAACGGCGTTTTCGCCAGGTGCTTGCACAACTGTCCCCGGCAATGACCTTGTCGCGTATGTTGCAGGAGGGGGCCAGGGTGCAGTTCGAAGGCAGCATGCTGCTGCTTAACCTCATTGTCCTGCAAGCCGAACCGGCGGGACCCTATCTGTTACTGATGCATGACATCACGACAATACAGCAGGCCCACCAGGCTTACCAAAAGCGGGTGATCCTGGTGGCGACATTCATCGTGGTGCTGTTACTGGCAATATTTTTCTGGCTGACCAACAGCTTCAGGCGCCGGCTTGTATCACTGTCACGCAGCCTGCCGCTGCTGGCGCAAAAGCGTTATCAGGAATTCTATCGCATGCAGTCGGGCTCCCGCCCCTTTCTGTCCGACGAGCTGGAGCAGCTTAGACAGTCAGCCGGGAATCTGGCCGGGGAACTGGAGAGACTGGATTCCCAGGTGGAGTCTCATACCAGTGAGCTGGAGCGTATCGCCCTGTATGACAAACTGACCGGGTTGCCCAACCGCAACAGATTAAATCAGGTGCTTGAGCAATCGGTGGACAAGCTTGGTCAGACAGGGCGAATCCTGGCGGTGATGTTCCTCGACTTCGATGATTTTCGCAAAGTAAACGACAGTCACGGCCACTCCCTGGGTGATGCCTTTCTGACAGAGGTGGCTAAAGAATTGGCGGGTAGTATTGATACTGGTGATTTTCTCTGCCGGTTTGGCGGCGACGAATTTGTACTGGTGCTCTCTCCCCGGGAGGATCTGCGGGAGATAGTCCGTATCGCTGAATCCGTGCAGCAACGCTTTTTTCTGCCGGTGAAAGTAAAGCAATTCCGCTTTTATGTCTCTGTCAGTATCGGTATTGCAACTACCTCAGACCCTGCCAGTGAGCCGGAAGAGCTGGTCAGGCAGGCCGATATGGCTATGTACCATGCCAAGGATCAGGGGGTGCGACGCCCAAGCCTTTATACAGAGCAGATGCACCAGCATCTGCTCAGGCGCAATCTACTGGAAGAGGAAGTACGTCATGCTCTGAACCGGGATCAATTCTGTTTTGCCCTGCAACCTCAGATCGAAATCCTCACGGGCCGGCTGGTGGGCTTTGAAGCTCTGCTGCGTTGGACCCACCCTGAAAAGGGGGTGATAGCACCCGATGAATTTATTCCACTGCTGGAGAATTCCGAGAACCTGCTCAACATTGGCTACTGGGGCCTGCGCAGGGTATTTGAGTTGCTGGTGCAGCTGGAGGAGCAGGGCCTCACTGAGGTCAAGCTGGCCGTGAACCTGTCCGCAGAACAGTTGCTGGATCCTCGTCTTTGCAGCTATCTGAAGGAGTTACTTGGTGAATACGGGCCGCTGGCCAACCGCCTCGAACTGGAATTGACCGAGCGAACCCTGGTGAAGGATATCGAACTGTGTCTGCAGGTGATGAATGATCTCCGATCCCTGGGCTTCACATTCAGCATTGATGATTTTGGTACGGGATATTCATCCTTGAGCTACCTGAAAAAGATACCGGTGGATGTGATCAAGATAGACCGTAGCTTTGTTATCGGCATGCTGGAAAATGCTCCCGATTACCAGATCGTCGCCTCTACCGTGGCTATGGTTCACAACCTGGGCATGCAGATGGTCGCAGAGGGAGTGGAAACCCGGGCCCAACTGGACTGCCTGCGGGAGCTGGAATGCGAAATTGGGCAGGGCTATCATATTTCCCGGCCTATTCTGGAAAAGGATCTCCCCAGCGTATTGCAGCGGCGACTGCTGCAGGGTATCTGGCAGTGGCCTGAAAACTAAGGTCGCTGGCAACCGCAGCTTGCAGGTGGTTCGACCTATCATTTGCAGCCCCTGCTGTACCTTTCCGCCCTCTGTCTTTTACAATGTGCGCTTTCGCGCAACAGTTTACGGAGCATTCGATGAATCAGGTTTTTTTCGCACACCTGCAGGAGCAGTTGGACGAGGTGCGGGAGCAAGGGCTGTATAAAGGCGAGCGGATAATTACCTCGCAGCAGCAGGCCGATATCAGCATCAGTAGCGGTGAGCATGTACTGAACTTCTGTGCGAACAATTATCTGGGCCTGGCCAATCATGCGGATTTGATTGAAGCGGCTAAATCCGGATTGGATAGTCATGGTTTCGGCATGGCGTCGGTGCGTTTCATCTGTGGCACCCAGGACATCCACAAAGAATTGGAACAGAAAATCAGTGGTTTTCTGGGGATGGAAGACACAATTTTATACTCTTCCTGCTTTGACGCCAATGCAGGACTGTTTGAAACCCTGCTGGGCGAGGAAGATGCGATCATCTCTGATGCGCTTAATCACGCCAGTATCATAGATGGTGTGCGCCTATGCAAGGCCAGGCGATATCGCTATGCCAACAACGATATGGCTGAGTTGGAAAAACAGCTACAGCAGGCACAAGCGGACGGTGCGCGCTTCAAGCTGATTGCCACCGACGGCGTCTTTTCCATGGACGGTGTGATTGCCAACCTCAAGGCCATCTGTGATCTTGCTGACAAATACGATGCACTTGTGATGGTGGATGACTCCCATGCGGTGGGATTTGTCGGCGAACAGGGCAGAGGCAGCCATGAGCACTGTGATGTAATGGGACGGGTGGATATCATCACCGGCACGCTGGGCAAGGCCCTGGGAGGGGCTTCCGGCGGCTTTACCTCGGCTAAGCGTGAGGTCATTGAGTGGTTGCGTCAGCGCTCCCGTCCTTATCTTTTTTCTAATTCTCTGGCGCCAGCCATTGTCAGTGCCTCCATCCGCGTGCTGGATATGCTGGCCGAAGGGGGAGAATTGCGTGACAAGCTGCGTAACAACAGCCGCTATTTCCGGCAGCGCATGAGTGCTGCAGGATTCAAGCTGGCCGGGGCAGACCATGCCATCATCCCGGTTATGCTCGGCGACGCCAAACTGGCCAGCCAGATGGCCGAAAAAATGCTTGAGAAAGGCATCTATGTGGTGGGTTTTTCCTTTCCCGTGGTGCCCAAAGGGCAGGCGCGCATCCGCACACAGATGTCCGCAGCCCACAGCAAGGATCAGCTAGATCGGGCCATTGACGCCTTTATCGAAACGGGCAAAGAACTGGGGGTGATTGCATGAAAGCCTTAGCCAAACTACATGCCAAGCCAGGGATCTGGATGGCCGATACAGAGCGGCCCGAAGTGGGCCACAATGATCTGTTGATTAAAATCCGCAAGACCGCCATCTGCGGCACGGACATGCATATTTATCACTGGGACGAATGGTCACAGAAGACCATTCCCGTGCCTATGGTGGTAGGTCATGAGTATGTGGGCGAAGTGGCGGACATGGGCCAGGAAGTGACAGGGTTCAAGGTTGGCGATCGGGTGTCAGGGGAAGGCCATATCACCTGTGGGCACTGTCGCAACTGTCGTGCCGGTCGTCGCCACCTTTGCCGCAATACCACTGGCGTTGGCGTAAACCGCCCCGGCGCTTTTGCCGAGTATCTGGTGATTCCGGCGTTCAACGCCTTTAAGATCCCCGACAATATCTCCGATGAGCTGGCATCCATATTCGATCCCTTCGGCAATGCCGTGCATACGGCCCTGTCCTTCGATCTGGTAGGGGAAGACGTGCTGATTACCGGTGCCGGTCCTATCGGCATCATGGCCGCGGCCGTGGCCCGCCATGTTGGCGCACGGCATGTGGTGATCACCGACCTCAACGACTACCGGCTGGATCTGGCCAGGAAAATGGGTGCGACCCGCACCGTCAATGTGGGCAAGGAAAATCTCGGCGAGGTCATGAAGGAGCTTGGCATGACGGAAGGTTTCGATGTGGGCCTGGAAATGTCCGGTGTCCCGGTCGCCTTTCGCGACATGCTGGCCAAGATGAATCATGGCGGCAAGATTGCCATGCTGGGAATTCCCTCTGAGGCGACGGCCATTGACTGGAACCAGGTGATCTTCAAGGGGCTGGTGATCAAGGGTATCTATGGCAGGGAAATGTTTGAAACCTGGTACAAGATGGTCAGCCTGTTGCAAAGCGGCCTGGACCTTAGCCCGATCATTACCCACAGATTTGAGGTGGAGCAGTTCCAGCAGGGCTTTGAGACCATGGCCTCCGGCCAGTCCGGCAAAGTCGTCCTGAGCTGGTAGATAATGAAACAATTTGAACATATAGATGCCGTGCAGGCTGCCAGCTGGCTCAAAGAAGGAGCCGTAAAGCTGGTGGATATCCGCGACCCCCAGTCTTTCGCCGCCGGACATATTCAGGATGCGAGGCACCTGAGTAATGAAAATATCACTCAGTTCCTGGCGGAAACAGACAAGAGTACACCTGTCATAGTCTGTTGCTACCACGGCAACAGCAGCCAGCAAGCTGCCCAGTTCCTGATCCAGCAAGGCTTCGAGCAGGTTTACAGTCTGGACGGTGGATTCGGGCATTGGCGGTTGAGTTTTCCCTTTGTCAGCGGATGAGCCTGAACAGCGGCTTCTGATCGCGTTTGGTCGGGAGTCTGACGCCAGATTGCTGAGTAGTTATCTCAAGCAGCAAGGTATCGCTGTGGTTTATCAGCGTCTGACGGGGGAGCATGCCCATGGGCTGGTACTGTTGGATCCTGTTCAGCGTGACGAGGCAAAGGGGCTGATTGCGGCATTTCTAGATAATCCCAGGGCTCAAAAATATCAGCAGGCCGCCTGGCAACAGGGGGAGTTGGTCAAAATGCAGACTGCAGGGACTGATACCCCCGGAGAGTGGCTGGCAAGAGCCCGCTCCGCTCCCCTGACCAGTTTGATTTTGATCCTTTGTCTGCTGGTATACGGAGCTAGCCTGCTGGGCTGGTTTATGCCCCTGTTACAGTGGTTGTCTTTCCAGCCAGTCGCTATTTTGCTGGACAACCAGCAGTGGTGGCGCTTGCTGGGCCCGGCATTCCTGCATTTTTCCGCCCTGCACATCATCTTCAACCTGCTATGGTGGGGGTTGTTGGGGGGACAGGTGGAGAAACGGCTGGGTACGGTGAATCTGAGCATCATATTTCTACTGACGGCGGTTCTGTCCAACTACGGTCAGTTTATTGCCTCCGGCCCCAACTTCGGCGGCTTGTCGGGAGTGGTATACGGGCTGATGGGGTTTGTCTGGTGGTGCGGCTGGCTGCGCCCTCAATGGGGGCTGAGCCTGTCCAGGCCCCTGGTTGGTTTTATTCTGGTCTGGCTGGTTTTAGGCTATGCCGATGTGCTCTGGGTCAGCATGGCGAACACTGCCCATACCATTGGCTTGATTACCGGCTGTTTACTGGCAGTGATATATACCAGGGTGGGTCGTTAGCGGGACAATTTTAAGGAAAGCAATTGAATACCAATTTCTTAGATAAGCCAGTCAGTCCTTCTCTTATACCAATTGGTATTAACCCTGATACAGATATTTGGTAAAAATCACGTCCTTGACCAGCGGGGAACCGGTCTCCTGCTGCATCAGTTCGCGCAACGTACGCAGCACGTCCTGGCGAATTTCTTCCCGACCGGTCAGTGACTTGACCTTTTCTTCCGGCTGGCGCCCAAAAATATCGATGGTCGTGGCTCTGAGCAAGGGGGCGTGATGCTCGGCAGTTTCCAGATGGTTGGCGTCCTCAAGCATCAGCTCCACCGTCACACGCACGTATCCGAGGTTTTTGCTGCTTTCACTCAGGTAATTGGTCACGATATCCGGCTCGAGGCCATAGTAAGCATAGGCTCCCATGGCATTCTGGCCGCTCATCATCAGGCAGATCAGACCTATCCAGCGCCATTTCTTGCTTAACATTATTGTCCTCGCAGACTGATAGAAAAATCACCAGCATTTTATCAGTATTTGGCCAACCCGCTCCAGTATTTGCTGCATGCAGACCCGGAGGGTATCATGCACACTTTATCGGCCAACCTTCAGAAACCATTGATATTATCTGCCGAATTCCCGCTGTCGCTGGAAACCGACTGGATTGCGCCACAGTCTATCAGAGTGCCGGACTTTCACCTCAGAAACTGGTTGTTGGACACTGGCTCCCTGACCGAGAGACTGCAGTCCCATTGTCGGCAGTTCCGTGTGCAATTGCTCGGACAGGCACCCTTACCCCTGCTTGATAATGAGCGCGAGCAGATGGGCCCGGTGGACTACCTGGTACGTGAAGTGATCCTCTGGGGAGACGACAGGCCCTGGGTATTCGCCCGCTCATTGCTGCCCAGAGCTTTGTGTGAACAGGATAGGGGGGAATTGTCCAATCTGGGTGAAAAGCCCCTTGGAAGCATTCTGTTCAATGACGCCCGTTTCGAACGCCAGCCTTTTCAGGTGACCCGCTTGTCAGCGGCCCATCGCCTCCAGAGTGCGCTTAAACTGCCAGGTACCCAGGTATTGTGGGGGCGACGTTCGGTGTTTCATTATCTGCAGTGGCGCATGATGGTGGCCGAGGTATTTCTTCCGCAATGTCCGGCTTACAAACAAATGGGAGCGCCCCATGCCGGATAAGGCCACCTGGATCGCCTATGCCAGGCTGATGCGCATGGACAAGCCCGTGGGGATCTACTTGCTTCTCTGGCCGACAATCTGGGCTTTGTGGCTGGCCAACATGGGCACGCCGGACAGTAAACTCCTGCTGGTGTTCTGTCTGGGGGTCTTCCTGATGCGTTCGGCAGGCTGTGTAATCAATGACTATGCTGACCGGCATTTTGACGGTGAAGTCAAACGAACCTCCACACGTCCCCTGGTCAGTGGCCAGGTTTCTGAGCGCCAGGCCCTGGGCCTGTTCAGTATACTGGTATTGCTGGCGTTTGCCCTGGTGTTGCTGCTCAACTGGCAGACTGTCGTGCTGTCGTTTGGTGCGCTGGCTCTGGCAGCCAGCTATCCATTTATGAAGCGTTTTACCTATCTGCCGCAGTTTGTTCTCGGGGCGGCCTTCAGTTGGGGGATTCCCATGGCCTTTATGGCCAGTAACCAAACCCTGCCATGGTGGGCCTGGGTATTGTATCTGGCAAACCTGCTCTGGACTGTGGCTTATGATACCCAGTACGCTATGGTAGACAGGGATGATGATCTGCGTATCGGCATTAAATCGACCGCCATCCTGTTTGGGCGCCATGACAGGCTGATCATCGGTCTTCTGCAGGGCATCTTTCTTCTTCTGATGCTGTGGCTGGGTCTCCTGCTGTCGCTGGGAACCGCGTTTTATATCGCCTGGTCAGGCGCGCTGATTTTGTCCGGCTACCAGCAATGGCTGATAGCCGGGCGTGAACGGGACAGATGCTTTCGTGCCTTTATAAACAACCATTATCTGGGCTTGTTACTGGCCCTCGGCCTTATCATCGATCTGAGCCTCTGAATGGTGCAACTGATAGAGTTTTTGTGCCACGTCCGCATTGACCAGAGAGACTATCAGCTCTTTTAGGGCGGCACTTTGCACAGTGTGCATCAGGCCGCCTTCCTCGCTGGCTCCGACCAGATCATTGTCCTTCAGAGCATTGATAAAGCTGGCAAAAACATTCTTATCGTAGAACTCAGGTGCCTGGACACCGTTAATGGCAGACAAGTGCTCTGCCAGAGCCCGGCTCTGCTTTTCCAGGCTCGCCCTGGCAATGGATTGTTCTTTCTCAAGTACGGTCAAGACGATGGCATATCGCTGCAGCGTTTGTTGCACGGTCTGAGCGAGCAATGTCAGGGTCAGATAGGCTGGATCTGTGCGTTGTGCCGGTACTATCTTACGTCCTTGCTGCTGCAGCAGTCCCAGGTCCTTCATGGCATGCAGCAGTCTTTCCGTATGAGCGAGGGCCTCTTCACTGTCCATGTAGATAAACAATTCCCGCTTCAGCAATGGATAGATTGCCCCTATACCGTCCAGTAGCTTTGCTTTTTCTATGCCCTGGCCGGCCTGGACAATCGTGGCGATCAGGCCAGGCAAGGCAAACAAATGAAGAATGTTGTTGCGGTAGTAGGTTTGGGTGATGGCGCTGTATTCGTCCAGAGAAACGATGCGCCCAAAGGTATCTTCATTGATTCTGAGTTTACCCAGTGAAAGCACATGTTTGAGCAAGGACTCGCTGTCCTGTTCCGGTGCACTGATCCCCGGACTGAAAGGCTCCCTTTTTAACAGGTCCAACAGATGGGACAAGCTGGAGGCCAGCTCTTTTTCCTCCAGCGCATGGTTCTGTGCTGCCAGCAGGCACAAAGAAGCCAGGGCCATGCCGTTTACCGCGGCAGACTGATTGATGCGGCACATAACCTGATTGGCCAGATGGTTAACCGTGGGCGTCAGCCAGGACGGTTTGCGTTCGGCTTCCTGCTGAATGTCCTTGCGCCACTCAGGCACCTGCCTGTCCAGATAATGGTTGAGGTGAATGGGCTCGCCGAAATTCAGATAGCCATGGCCGTAATTTTTCAGTTTCTTGAGCGCAGAGAACAACTGCCAGAAAGATTCCTTCTTCTTGCTGCTGCCTTTCAGCTCACTCATATAGCTGCCAAGCTCCATCACGTTTTCATAGCCCAGATAAACGGGCACCAGGCTCACCGGACGCCTGACGCCCTTCAGCATGGCCTGGAGGGTCATTGCCAGCATGCCCGTTTTGGGTGGCAATAATCTACCCGTACGGCTGCGGCCCCCTTCGGGGTAATACTTGACCGGGTAGCCCCGGTTGAATAACAACTCCAGGTATTCTTTGAAGACGGCAGTATAGAGTTTGTTGCCCGCAAAGCTGCGACGCAGGAAGAAGGCGCCGCCACGCCTGAAGATGCCGCCCACGGGCCAGAAATTAAGATTGATGCCGGCGGCAATATGGGGAGTGGCCAAGCCTTCGTGATAGATAACATACGTCAGCAACAGATAGTCCATATGGCTGCGGTGGCAGGGGACATAGATAATCTCATGGCCATTTTGCGCCAGCTCACGGATTCTGGCAGCATTCTTGACCTCAATGCCGTTGTAGATCTTGTTCCAGACCCGGGTCAGCAGCCTGTCGGCAAAGCGAATCACCCCCTCCCGGTAATCAGCGGCGATTTCCTCAAGATACTCCTGAGCACGGCGGCGGGCCTGTTCCTGGCTGAGCTTCCTGTCCTTCTGCTCCTCGGTAATGGCCAGCTTAACGGCCTTGGCACCCAATATGGCATTTTGCAGCTGTTGCCGATCAATAGCCTGAGGCCCCGTCATTGCTTGCTGTCTTCGATAAAAGTGAGTCCTTGCTACACGAATCAGCTTATGGGCGATTATCTCATCACTGCCCCGTTCCTGGACCATTCGCTGGGAGGACACTGCCCGGCTGAAATAAACAAAATTGTCGCGCCCAAGAAACAACACAATAAATAGCTTGCGCAGCCAACTTGGAGAAGCCCGGTCCGCCAGCAAATCTGACCAGCCTGGCTTGGACTTTTCTGGTGCCCGTCCCCAGAACACGGACACGGGCAGCATTTGCAAATCCATCTCGGGATTTTCCCGCTGGATCCTGAGAATCTCTATAAAATTGTCAGCCACTGCGGTACTGCGAACCTTGCGGCTGAACAGGCCCTGGGGTTGCTCCAGACTGAGATTCGCCGGGTAGGTATGTCCGGCAAGGTGAATATCCCGCATAGGATCTGGGAGCCCCAGTTGTCCGGCAGCCTGCTGCAAGGCGATCAGGTCTGTGGCGGAGTGAGTGTGCAGCAGGTAAATAACGGGTTTTTCCCGGTCCAGGCCGAGCTCCTGATGGATATCCATTGGGATAGGCTTGGTCTTGACCAATAATCTGGTGGGGTATTTGATCAGGGTCAGCAACAACGAATGCAGCCAGTGCATGCAGAGAATTCCTCCGGCAGAGTTCAGATATTAAGGTAAACGCACCCGTAAAAAGTGGGCGAAGCATAGCATGCCAGGGGATATTTTTCTCAAATCCGGCCGTTCGGCGCGGGGGTGGCACTATCAGGGTTGCGATTCCCAGATAACTGGATATACTGACAGTAAAACTGTATGGAAAGACAGGTTATGCGCCCACTGACTCCCCGCCAAGAAGAAGTTTTACAACTGATAAAAGACACCATGTGCGATACGGGTATGCCGCCAACCCGGGCGGAAATTGCCAAGCGCCTGGGCTTTCGCTCCGCCAATGCTGCAGAGGAACACCTGAAGGCACTGGCCCGAAAAGGCGTGATCGACATACTGCCCGGTACCTCCCGTGGCATCAAACTCAATATTCCCCTCGAAGAGCAACAGGAGGAAGAAGGCCTGCCACTGATTGGCCGCGTGGCGGCCGGCGAACCTATCCTGGCTCAGCAGCATATTGAATCCCATTACAAGATTGATCCTAACCTGTTCCGGCCCAGGGCAGACTTCCTGCTGCGGGTGAACGGCATGAGTATGAAGGATATCGGTATTCTGGATGGTGACTTACTGGCTGTGCATCGCACATTGGATGTCAAGAATGGCCAGGTGGTGGTAGCCCGGGTCGAGGATGATGTGACCGTCAAGCGGATTGAACGTCGGGGTCGCAGCGAGATCCTGTTGCATGCAGAAAACGAAGAGTTCGCTCCTATCAAAGTGGATCTGGCCACCCAGCCCTTTTCCATTGAAGGCATTGCTGTGGGCGTGATCCGCAACGCTGACTGGATGTAATTGCCTGAATCGGCCCTAGAGCACAGAATGAGTAGATTATGACCACCTGAGCGAATCTCAGGCAGCTCCCGAAGGGCGGGGCTGAAATTTCCCCAGACTGTCCCAGACTTTCCAGGATTTAGCACCACTAAATCCGTGAAAAGACCTGGATTGCCTGGAAAAATATCAACCTCCGCTGGGGCTCATGATCTAATCCTTCGGTGCTCTAATCCCCTTGCTGCCGGGCCTCCCTCCTTTTTCTTAGAACCAAACTCCAATCAAATTAATAAGTTAGCCTGCAGGGCATAGCCAGCAAGGTCTGGTCAATAATTGGTCAGTCAGTTGTTTTTGCTTAAGAAATGTCTGGACGCGCCGGGGTCGATTGGGTGATTCTTATACGACCTTAACAAAATAATAACAATAACGTGTCACCATATTCATATCGGATGTCATGTGTTTGCCCGGCCCAACCCCTGGTTGCAGGCCGGGTCGGTTTCATTTCTGACAGAGGAGACGTCACGTGGGCAGAGGTGTAATAACCGCGCTATTCGCGACTTTACTGACTAGCGGTGTAGTCGCCGAGCCATCCCAGTTGAACCTGAGAAGAGGGGTGACGGATATCAGTGCCCAGGTCTATGACCTGCATATGACCATTTTCTATATCTGTGTGGTCATCGGTATCGTGGTATTCGGCGCCATGCTCTATGCCATGGTCTTTCACCGCAAATCCAGGGGGGTCAAGCCCGCCAACTTCCATGAAAGTGTGAGGGTTGAAGTGGCCTGGACGGTGGTTCCCTTTATTATCCTGATTGGCATGGCCATCCCTGCCGCCAGTACGCTGATAGACATGGAAGATGCCAGCCAGGCCGATGTAACAGTGCTGGTTACCGGTTCCCAGTGGAAATGGCATTACAAATACATGGACAGGGACGTGGAATACTATTCGGTGCTGGCTACCCAACCCGAACAGATTGCCAACAAGTTCAACAAGGGCGAAAACTACCTGCTGGAGGTTGATCGCCCATTGGTTATTCCAACTGACAAGAAGGTGCGTTTCCTGGTGACCTCTGATGATGTTATCCATTCCTGGTGGGTACCGGATTTTGCCGTGAAAAAAGACGCCAACCCGGGTTTTATCAACGAAGCCTGGGCCAAGGTCAATGAGCCCGGCATCTACCGTGGTCAGTGCGCAGAACTGTGCGGTAAGGATCATGGTTTCATGCCGGTGGTGGTGATTGCCAAAGAGCCGGCGGATTATGAGGCCTGGATAACCGAGCAAGAGGGCATTCAGCGCAAGGCCAAGGAAGAAGAGCAGAAACTGCTGGCCATGAACATGGAAATGGACGAGCTGATGGAGGTGGGTGCCCGGGTCTATCAAAGTGCCTGTGCCGCCTGCCACATGCCTAACGGTGAAGGCTTGCCAGGGGTATTCCCGGCGCTTAAAGGCAGTGCCATCGCCACAGGTGAGATGACCAAGCATATCGATGTGGTGGTCAACGGGGTATCCGGTACAGCCATGCAGGCATTCGGTAAGCAGCTCAGCCTCAAGGAGCTGGCTGCGGTCATCACCTACGAGCGTAATGCCTGGGGTAATAACACCGGTGACACCGTGCAGGCGAAAGATGTCAACGCCCTGATGACTGGCAAATAGGAGAATTATGATGAGTAATGCCGCAGAACATCTGCACCATGATGAGCATCATGACCACAAGCCAGCGGGGATCATGCGTTGGCTGAACACCACCAACCATAAGGATATCGGCACCCTGTATCTGTGGTTTGCCTTTATCATGTTCCTGATCGGCGGTGCCATGGCCATGGTGATCCGGGCCGAGCTGTTCCAGCCGGGACTGCAACTGGTGGATCCCAATTTCTTCAACCAGATGACCACGGTCCATGGGCTGATCATGGTCTTTGGCGCTGTGATGCCGGCCTTTACGGGCCTGGCCAACTGGATGGTGCCGCTGATGATAGGCGCCCCGGACATGGCCCTGCCAAGGATGAACAACTGGAGTTTCTGGATCCTGCCCTTTGCATTTTTGATTCTGCTGTCTTCCCTGTTTCTGGAAGGAGGCGGTCCTAACTTTGGCTGGACCTTCTATGCGCCGTTATCTACCACCTACAGCAATGACAGTACTGCCCTGTTTGTTTTCTCGGTGCATATCATGGGCGCGTCCTCCATCATGGGCGCCATCAACGTTATCGTGACTATCTTCAACATGCGTGCACCCGGCATGACCTGGATGAAGATGCCGTTGTTCGTCTGGACCTGGTTGATTACCGCTTTTTTGCTGATTGCAGTAATGCCGGTGCTGGCGGGTGCCGTGACCATGGTGCTGACCGACAAGTTTTTTGGTACCAGCTTCTTTGACGCGGCAGGAGGCGGGGATCCGGTTCTGTTCCAGCATATCTTCTGGTTCTTCGGACATCCCGAGGTCTACATCATGATTCTGCCGGCCTTCGGGATCATCTCGCAGATTGTGCCCACCTTCTCCCGTAAACCACTGTTTGGTTACGCCTCAATGGTTTACGCCACAGCGTCCATTGCCCTGCTGTCCTTTATCGTCTGGGCACACCACATGTTTACCACCGGTATGCCGGTGGCGGCCGAACTGTTCTTCATGTTCGCCACCATGCTGATCTCTGTGCCTACCGGGGTGAAAGTGTTCAACTGGGTGGCGACCATGTGGCGGGGGGCCATCAGTTTCGAGATCCCCATGCTCTTTGCCCTGGCCTTCATCGTGTTGTTCACCATAGGCGGATTCTCGGGTCTGATGCTGGCCATCACGCCGGTGGACTTTCAGTACCATGACACCTATTTCGTAGTGGCTCACTTCCACTATGTACTGGTGACGGGAGCAATCTTCTCCATCATGGCGGCGGTATATTACTGGTTGCCCAAGTGGTGCGGCAAAATGTATGACGAGACCCTGGCCAAGTGGCATTTCTGGTGCTCACTGATTTCTGTCAACCTGCTGTTTTTCCCCATGCACTTTGTGGGGCTGGCCGGCATGCCAAGACGGATCCCCGACTATGCCCTGCAGTTTGCGGATTTTAACAAGTGGATCAGCATCGGTGGCTTTGCCTTTGGTCTGTCACAACTGATCTTCCTTGCCCTGTTGATCAAGGCCAGTCGCAAACAAGGTGAGCCTGCCACCGACCAGGTCTGGGAAGGGGCACAGGGGCTGGAGTGGGAGATCCCCTCTCCTGCGCCTTATCACACCTTCGAAACCCCGCCCATGGTGAAGTAAACCGATGTCCGAGCAGCGCCCAAATAACAACAGCAGGCTGGTCATCAAACTGATGGCCGTCGTGCTGGGCATGTTCGGATTCGGTTTTGCCCTGGTGCCATTGTATGACGTGTTCTGTGACATTACCGGGATTAACGGCAAAACCAACCCCTATGCCGCTACCTACGATGTTCAGGATGTCGACACCAGTCGCACCATCATGGTGGAGTTTATCACCCGGACCAATACCGGTATGCCCTGGGAGTTTGAAGCCAGGACGAAGCGCATAGCGGTTCACCCGGGTGAGTTGAAAACAGTGCAGTTCTACGCCAGAAACCCCACCACCAGGGATATTGTGGGGCAAGCGATTCCCTCGGTCTCTCCGGGGACGGCGGCACTGTATCTGAACAAGACAGAATGTTTCTGCTTTAACCAGCAGCCACTGCAGGCGGGTCAGGACGTACTGATGCCCATGCAGTTTTATGTGGATCCTCAGATTCCAGAGGATATCGAAGTTTTCACCCTGTCCTATACCTTGTATGACGTGACAGGAACCTCATCGACTGTGGCAATGAACCGCGGCTAAATGGAGAGCGACATGTCAGAGCAATCTTATGAAAAGTATTATGTGCCGGCCTCGAGTCCCTGGCCCTTTGTGGGCGCTGTAGCGCTGTTCCTGATTGCCGTCGGCGCCGGCAACTTTGTGGTGGAAGCCACCAAGGGTAAGGACGGCTACGGCGGTTGGATTCTTCTGACCGGGATCCTGGTCCTGCTGATTATGTTGATTGGCTGGTTTCGCGATCAGATCGAAGAATCCATGACCGGCATGCACAGTGCACAACTGGGACGCTCTTACCGCCAGGGTATGAGCTGGTTTATCTTCTCAGAAGTGATGTTCTTCGGGGCATTTTTCGGTGCACTGTTCTATGCGCGCATGATCGCCGTACCCTGGCTGGGTGGCGCCGGTAACAACGCCATGACCAACGAAGTCCTGTGGCCCGGTTTTGAAGCCATCTGGCCGCTGGTGCAAACGCCCGGCGGCACCACCACCGAAGCCATGGGCTGGTATGGCCTGCCGCTGATTAACACGGTGATTCTGATGATTTCCTCCGTTACCGCCCATTTTGCTCATGTCGGCCTGGAGGAAGGAAAACGCAAGCAACTGACCCTGATGCTGGGGGTAACCATATTGCTGGGCGTCTGCTTCCTGATTCTGCAGGTGGAAGAATATGTACACGCCTATCGAGAGATGGGACTGATGCTGACATCCGGCATCTACGGCAATACTTTCTTTATGCTCACGGGCTTTCACGGCCTGCACGTGACTCTGGGCACCCTGTTGTTGATCATCATGTTCTTCCGGGTGATCAAGGGGCACTTTAGCAAGGACAATCAGTTTGCCTTCCAGGCAGCCAGTTGGTACTGGCATTTCGTGGATGTGGTCTGGGTAATGCTGTTTATCTTTGTGTATATACTCTAGTCGGACCTTTCAGTCCCGTTAGCAGGAGGCGGCCACCGGCCGCCCTTTTATTCGCCGCGACTTAGTAAGGCCGGGGATTAGGTTGAATCCATCCCAGTGCCACGGCGATAATCAGAATCAGAATAATCACCGCAGAAGTCAGCACCCGCCTGCCAATAAATTTGGTCATGGACTGCCCTTCGGCATCGCCCCTGAGCATGACTCGCATGGCTCGATAGAGATTGAATACCATAAATACCAACAGGCCGATGACAAGTAGTTTAACCAGCAATGGTTGTCTCCCATGTTGAGATCCCTGCCGCCCCTCGCCACACTGGTTACCCTTGCCGCCGTCATTCTGATGACTGGCCTGGGCGTCTGGCAACTGGAACGGGCAGAACAGAAACGCCAGCGTAGCGCCCTGCTGGCCGAGCGGCAACAGCAAAAAAGCCTCACCCTGACCGAAGTCATCGGTCAGTCTGGCGATATTCGTGACTTCCCCGTGCAGGTGACAGGGAAACTCGACTCCCAGAGACTATTACTCTGGGACAATCGCATACTGTCAGGCCGGGTGGGGTATGAGGTGCTGGCAGTACTGGAAACCAACGAAGGCAACCTGTTAGTCAATTTCGGCTGGCTGCAGGCCCCTCCCTACCGTGATCTGCTTCCTCAGACCGATCTCCCCTGGGGTATGGTGACGTTGGAGGGGGTAGTGGTTGTGCCACAGCTCAACCCCATGGTGAGGGAAACGAATGAAGCCGGCTGGCCAAGACGGGTCCAGCAGCCGGATCTGGATTACCTGCAAACTGCCTTGGACACCAGGCTGTTGCCCTTTATGCTGCAGGTGGCAGACACACAGCCATTCGGACTCGAAAACAACTGGAAGCCGGTGGTGATGCCCGCCGAGAAACACCTCGGCTATGCGGTGCAGTGGTTTGGCCTGGCCCTGGCGTGCCTGGGGGTATTTATTCTGGCAGTTAGAAGAAAATGGAGGACCTCTTTATGAGCGCAGGCTCACACAAAAAGACCATCTTGCTGGTGGCCCTGGCCTTTCTGGTTCCGGTCCTGCTGGCCAAGCTGGCACTGGAGCAGGACTGGTTCAACAAGGCCTCCACCAATAAAGGCCAACTGCTGAACCCGCCACTGGACCTGTCGGTACTGGATGGGACACAGCGTTGGCGTTTGTTGTATATCCTGCCTGAAGACTGTGACAAGGCCTGTGAAAATGCCCTTATCAGTATCAATCAGGTATGGATGGCGCTGGGGCGGGAACAGGACAGGGCCGAGCCTGTGGTCATTGCCACCGAAGTGAGTGACGACAGGCCTGCAGAGCACCTGCAGCAGTTTCCCAACATCCGCCTGTTAACCAGTAGTCAGCAGGTTGTTAAGCAGGTGTTTAAAGATGTCCCGACTGATGGTATTTTTCTTGTGGATACCATGAATAACGTGATCCTCAAATATCCGTTACAACAAGAACAACAACAGGCTGTCCTGCATAGCCGGGATATTCTGGCCGACCTGCGTAAGCTGCTGAAGTTGTCGCGGATCGGATAAGGGAACAATAACAATGAGAAAACTGGTCCTGGCAGCCTTGGCGCTGGCTTTCGTGGTGGTGATTCTGGGAGCCTATACGCGCCTGACCGATGCTGGGCTGGGATGCCCGGACTGGCCCGGCTGTTATGGGTTTCTGACTGTTCCAAAAGAGCAGCAGCATATCGAACAGGCCGAGCAGGCGTTTCCTCATCGTCCCGTCGAAGCGCACAAAGCCTGGAACGAGATGATTCACCGCTATTTTGCCGGTGCTCTGGGATTGGTTATTCTGGCCATCTTTGTAAAAAGCCTGACAGGGCGTTCCCACCACCGCCCGGTTAAACTGCCGTTTGTGCTGCTGTTGCTGGTTTGTTTCCAGGCCGCGCTTGGCATGTGGACAGTGACCATGAACCTGATGCCGCTGGTGGTGATGGGCCATCTGTTGGGTGGCTTTACGGTGCTTAGTTGCCTGTTTTTGCTGTATCTGCGGCTGACGCCATACCGCATACCAGGGGGCGACGCCAATTTGCGGCGTTTTGGCAGTTATGCACTGCTGGGTCTGGTCATTGTGATGGCACAGATCGCCCTGGGCGGTTGGGTGTCCGCCAATTATGCCGCCCTGGCCTGCACTGAACTGCCAGTCTGTGAGGCCAACTGGTGGGACAGATTGGACTTTGCCGGCGCCTTTTCGGTGGGACATGCTCAAAATTATGAATTCGGTACCCATGACTATGCCGAGCGCATGACCATGCACATCGCACATCGTCTGGGGGCGCTGATAACCTTTGTCTATTTGTGCTGGCTGGCCATTCGTCTGTACAAAGGGGCCTCATCGGAACTGTTTCGTTCGCTGTCCGTTATGCTGGTGCTGGTACTGGGCTTGCAGGTTGCCCTGGGTGTCAGTAACGTAGTCTTCAGTCTGCCGGTAGGCGTGGCTGTGGCCCACAATGCGGTGGGTGCCTGCCTGTTGCTGATGATGGTACTGATCAATTACACCCTGTTCCGGAAAACCTGAGTTGTGAGTAGGCCAGCAGAGACAGGTATGAAAGACAAATTCGCCCAGGAGATGTTATGAGCAAAGCAATTGACAGCATAGCCGTTCCGGCGGTTCTTAAGGGACGCTGGAGGGACTATTATGAGATGACCAAGCCCAATGTGGTGTTGCTGCTCCTGCTGACGGCTCTGGTTGGTATGTGCCTGTCCACGCCTGGCTGGCTGGCCTGGCAACCGCTGATTGCCGGCCTGTTCGGTATTGGTGCCTTGTCTTCTTCAGCGGCGGTCATTAACCATGTGGTGGACAGGCGAATTGATGCTCAGATGGCCCGGACCTTCAACCGGCCCGTGCCCAAAGGCAAGGTCAGTCCAAAACGTGCCCTGATCTTCGCCTTCGTTCTGGCCTTGCTGGGTTATCTGGTCCTGGAAATCTGGGTCAACCGGCTGACCGCATTACTGACGCTGGCCAGTCTGGTGGGCTATGCCATGGTCTATACCATGTACCTGAAACGGGCGACGCCGCAGAATATCGTCATTGGCGGACTGGCTGGGGCGGCGCCGCCGCTGCTTGGCTGGACGGCCATGACCGGCGAAATACACCCCTATGCGTTGCTGCTGGTTCTGATCATCTATACCTGGACGCCACCGCACTTCTGGGCCCTGGCCATCCATCGGGAAAAAGATTATGCCCGGGCCCAGGTGCCCATGCTGCCGGTAACGCACGGCGTGGAATATACCAAGACCTCCGTGTTGCTCTATACCGTATTGCTGGCACTGGTTTGCCTGCTGCCCTACCTTGTGGGTATGACGGGTATTATCTACCTGCTGGGTTCCTGTGCGCTGAATGCAGGCTTTCTCTACTACGCCCTTAAACTCAAATATGCGGCGCAGGAGAACACCGCCATGCAGACCTTTAAGTTTTCCATCCTGCATCTGATGTTATTGTTTCTGGTCCTGTTGGTTGACCATTACTTTAAGTTGACCCTATGAAACAGAAAATACTGATTGGGCTAGCCCTGATTCTGGCTCTGGCGGCAGGGGTGTACCTCTCCATCCATATTGCGCCGCCTTCGGGCCCACAGTATGCCAGTCTGTATCCCCAGCCACGGGAAATTCCCGATTTCGCCCTGATCAATCAGCACGGAGAGACCTTTGGCAAGGAGGCCCTAAGGGGCAAATGGACGCTGGCTTTCACCGGCTACACTTTTTGCCCGGATATCTGCCCCACTACCCTGGCCGAACTCAAGGGCATTTACCCTCAGTTACAGCAGATCTCACCGGATATCCAGGTGCTGTTCTTGTCGGTGGATCCCAACCGTGACACGACGGAGCGACTGCTGGAGTATGTGAATTTTTTTGAACCGGCCTTTATCGCCGCCACCGCAGAGCATAAAGAGCTGTTCCCCTTCGTGCGTAGCCTGGGCATGATGTACGCCATGTCTGAAAGTACCGACAATCCGGATTATCTGGTCGATCACAGTTCTTCGCTGACGATTATCAATCCACAGGCCCAGGTCGTGGGCCGCTTTAAACCCACCCTGGCACCCGGTCAGATGGCGGTGGTCAATCCGCAGCAGATACTGGCGGATATGCCGGTGATCATCGGCCGCTAATCAAAGGCGCTCAGTCGAGCCATTTGCCCTCGGCAGTAGGCACAAAGAACGGCTGGGAATGCCAGTAGTAGCGCGACTGATCGCGGATACTGGGCGCGGTACAGTTGACCCGGGCGCGACCGGCGGTCAGCGGCTGGGGCAGCGTCAGGCTGAATACATCCGGCGTTTCCCAGATGATGTCCAGCGGGTCGCCGCGAAAGTAGCAGGCCAGTTGCTTGGGACGGATATCGCTGGTGTCTATCTTGGTCGTCCACTGGGGCTGGAGACTGTCTCTGGACAGCTCAGGATCCAGCGGCTCGTATAAGCTGGGCATGGCCAGGCTTGCAAGCTTGACCTTCAGACTGTTGAGGTTGGCATAGATGCCCGCCGCCGGGAACCGGGGCAGGGCCGTCATATCACTGTAGGGCGCCACCGCGCCGGATTGCTGGCCGAAGCCGGTATAACCCAGTTCTCTCACCAGTTGCTGCAAATCCCGGTTGAATTCGCCAAAGGGATACGCCAGGTATTTGAGGCTATAGCCCAGTTTGTCTTCCAGCATGGCTTCGGCCGTCTGAATTTCTGTCTTCAGGTGGGCCAGCCATTGCTCCTTGTTCATATCACCCCGGGTCAACAGATGCTGATGGTGGTTGGTATGGTTGGCAAACCAGACTCCTTCCTCTTGCATTTGTTTCACCTGCTCCCAGGTAAGCTGATGCGCCTCAGTGCCGATCAGGGCCGGATTGATAAAGATGGTGTAATTGAAACCATGCTTTTTCAGAATGGGGTGGGCGTTTTGCAGGATATTCTCAAAACCGTCATCGAAGGTAATGGCCACGGCCTTTTCCGGCAATGCCTGGCCACTTTTCACTTTTTCTATCAACTCCGGCAGCGGCACCACCTGATGATGATCGGCGATATATTGCATGTGCTCGGCAAAGCGCTCGGGACTCAAAGAGGTGACGGCGGGTGTGTCGGTGCTGACATGGTGATACTGCAGAATAACCCCATGGTGATCGAAGGGCAGGGGGGCGGCCTGTACCCAGGCTGTCAGTCCTGACAGCAGCAGACAAAGGCTTAACAAAGCTGGTTTTTTTGACATAAGCGTTAGACCATGTTGGCAGAATCCTTAGATCCAAGAGCTTATCTTGTCTGCACATTTTTTTCACCAATTGTGCCAGCGAAGCGAGCACCGGCGCATCCTGGCGCTGGCTTTGCCCATGATCCTGAGCAATATCACCAATCCCATTCTGGCCATGGTGGACACGGCGATCGTCGGCCACCTGGATGGCAGTCATTATCTGGCTGGCACTGCCGTAGCGGGCATGCTGATTACGCAGATTTACTGGCTGTGTGGCTTTCTGCGCATGTCGGCCACCGGTCTCAGCGCCCAGGCCCTGGGCAGCGGTGAGAATGAGCAGGCCGCCAGGATTTTCTACCAGTTGCTGGCTCCGGCAGGCCTGCTCGGCTTGCTGCTTATCCTGCTGCAAGGTCCACTGCAATGGACAGCGGAATATTTTGCCGAAGCCAACCTGCAGGTCCGTGGTGTCATTTATGACTATCTGCATACCCGGATCTGGGGCGCACCGGCAGCGTTGGCCAACCTGGTGCTGATGGGCTGGCTGATTGGCCAGCAGATGGCCCGCAGCGTGTTAGCTATCCAGGTGGCGGCCAATCTGCTCAACGCCCTGTTGAGCCTGTGGCTGGCTCTGGGTCTGGAGATGGGTGTAAAAGGGGTGGCGATGGCTACCGTGCTGGCCGAATGGGGGATCTGCCTGACAGGCAGCCTGCTGATTCTGCGCCGGATTGGCTGGCTGAAGCCCAGTGCCCGTTGGTTTTCAGCCCGTCTTTTCACCGCCGTCCTCAGGCTCAATGGCGACATATTGTTACGCAACCTGGCATTGCAGCTAACCCTGGCCTGGATGGTTTTTCAGGGCGCCAGGCTGGGTGAACAAGTGGTGGCGGTGAATGCCATATTGATGCAATTCTTCGTGATGATTGCCCTGGGGCTGGACGGTATTGCTTATGCTGTGGAGGCCCTGGTCGGCGAGAGTAAAGGGCGCAAGGACAGCTATCAGCTCCATCTGCGGGTGTGGCGCGGACTGCTTTGGTCCAGCTTGCTGGCGTTGATCTACAGCCTGGCGTTTGTCCTGTTTGACCGGCAGATCGTGGCGTTGCTGACCGATCTACCCAGCCTGCGTCAGCTGGCAGGGGAGTATCTTCAGTATATAGGGTGGTTGCCACTGGCCGGACATTGGTGCTTTCTCCTCGATGGGGTATTTATCGGTCTGACCCGGGGCCGGGCAATGCGGAACAGTATGCTATTGTGCAGTCTTGGCGTTTTCCTGCCGGTTTGGTGGTGGCTGAGCGATTCGGGTAACCATGCATTGTGGTCGGCGTTTCTGGCCTTTCTGCTGGCAAGGGGGGTCAGTCTGGGCTGGGTCTATTGGCGGCTTTGGTCAGAACAAGCCCTCCTTGAGGGGTAAGGCCCGCTTCAGCAAAGCGGACCTTTGGGAACAACATAACCACCGGTGTTAATAATAGGAGTGCTCACCGGCCTGGTGTTCGGTGGCGTCCATCACCCCGGTCAGTTCTGGGAATTGGGCCAGCATCTGTTTTTCGATGCCTTCTTTGAGGGTCACATCCACCATGGCGCAACCATTACAGCCACCGCCAAACTGCAGGACCGCCTTGCCGGAAGGGGTGATTTCCACCAGCATTACCTTGCCGCCGTGACTGGCAAGCTGAGGGTTGATCTCGGCATCGATCATGTAGTTGATACGTTCAATCAAAGGGGCATCGTCATCGACCTTACGCACTTTGGCGTTAGGGGCCTTCAGGGTTAATTGTGAGCCCATCTGGTCGGTAACGAAATCGATCTCCGCCTCTTCCAGAAAAGGGGCACTATCCTGGTCGATAATGGCATTGAATCCTTCGAACTCTATACTCAGATCCGATGCTTCGATGGCATCCACCGGACAGTATGACACGCCGCATTCTGCGCTGGGCGTACCAGGATTCACCACGAATACCCGGATATGGGTTTCATTATCCTGTTTTTGCAGAAGTTTTTGAAAATGGGCCTGTGCCGGTTCTGAAATACGAATCATGGAATTGCCTTGTCTGCCACAGATAGAAATATGATAACAAAAATTACCTGAGTAAAACACTCGGGTACTAAAGAATCCATCCCGGGGTCAGTTTACCGTCTGTGCTGGTGATTTCGCCCTGCAGTGGCTGGTACTGCCCCGGCGAACCTGTTAGCGTGCAAAAAAAACCATAAGGCTGAAAAATGAAGTTGTGGAAAACCCTCTTTCTGGTTGCCGGACTGGCAATGACGACAGGCGCCTTTGCGGTCCAGGTCAGCAGTGATCTGGACTACCTGCCTCAGGATGTCACCTATGATCCCGCCATCCCCCGGCCGGAGGCCGTGCTGGGTTATCCGGTGGGTACCTGGCATGTCAGGCATGACCAAATCGTTTCCTATCTTTATCGCCTTGCAGAAGCCTCACCCAGAATCGAAATAGAGGAAATGGGACGCTCCCATGAGCAGCGGCCTATCCTGTTACTGACCATCAGCTCACCGGATAATCTGAACAAGGTGGATTCACTGCGTCAGGCCCATCTTAAGTCTTTGCACGAAACTGTCCCGCAGGATACGCCCCTGATGTTATGGATGGGATACAGCGTTCACGGCAATGAGCCTTCCGGCGCCAACGCGGGCTTGCTGGTGGCTTATTATCTGGCGGCGGCCCAGGGGCCGGAGATTGACAAACTGCTCAGTGAGGCAGTGATTTTGCTCGAGCCCGCGCTCAACCCCGATGGCCTGTCACGGTTTGCACAATGGGCAAATATGCACAAGGGCGAAAACCTGGTCGCCGACGCTAATCACAGGGAGCATTGGGAAGCCTGGCCCAGTGGGCGCACCAATCACTATTGGTTCGATCTCAACCGGGACTGGTTGTTGCTGACCCATCCGGAATCCCGGGCCAGAATCGCGCAGTACCACCGCTGGCGTCCCCATGTGCTGACGGACTTCCATGAAATGGGCACCGACAGCACATTCTTTTTCCAGCCCGGTATTCCTTCACGCAAGAATCCCTGGACGCCGTACGCCAATGTCGAGCTGACCAACGCCCTGGGTGAATTTCATGCGGCGGCGCTGGATAGAAACAAGCAGCTCTATTTTACCCAGGAAGGCTTCGATGACTTCTACTATGGCAAAGGCTCAACCTATCCCGATGCCCATGGCAGCATCGGCATATTGTTTGAACAGGCCAGCAGCCGTGGCCATTTGCAGGAGTCCATCCATGGTCCGCTGAGCTTCCCCGCGACTATCCAGAATCAGGTGACAACCTCCCTGTCGACCTTTGCCGGTGCGCTGGCCAATGCCGATACCCTGAAGCAATACCAGCGTGGTTTTGCCAATGAGACCGCCAAAATCGCCAAAGCCGATGAAATGTCCGGTTATCTGCTCAGTGAAGGCAGAGACAGTAGCCGCTTCCGGGCCTTGCTGGATATTCTGAAGCAACACCAGATCCAACTGATGGGCCTGGAAAAGGATGTGGAACGAAACGGCAGGACCTTTGCTGCCAGTCAGACGGTATTCGTACCACTGGCACAGCCTCAGTACCGACTGATCAAATCGATTTTTTCCACCCGCACCAGTTTCAAGGACAATACCTTCTACGACGTGTCCAACTGGAATCTGCCGCTGGCCTTTAACATCGACTATCAACCCGTCGAACGGGGATTCTGGCGTAAGCTGCCACTCATGGAGCAACTGCCGGTGCTCGGCCAGGGGCAGTCTGATATCCAGCCGCAAGGCTATGCCTACGCCTTCTCCTGGCAGGATTCCAATGCACCGCGTTTGTTGCAGGAACTGCTCGAAGCAGGATTCATGGTCAAAGCTGCATCCAGCCCCTTTACCGCGCTGACTACCCAGGGCAAGGTGGCTTTCGAGTCCGGCACTATGGTGATTCCGTCCGCGTTGAAACAACCACAGGATTGGACCGCCACCCTGGCCCGCGCCGCAGAAGATGCAGGCATCAGGGTCTGGACATTGGAATCGGGGTTAACCCCGGAAGGTAACGATCTGGGCAGCCGCAGTATGGATTTGGTGGAACTGCCCAAAGTCTTGCTGGTCGGAGGCGAAGGCACATCCCAGTATGAGGTGGGTGAGATCTGGCACTACCTGGATCAGCGCGTGGGCCTGCCGGCGACCATTGTCGACATGGACAAGCTGGCAAAGGTTGGGCTGGAGGATTACAGCCACCTTATCCTGGCTGACGGTAACTACAGTGACCTGGGAGAGGACCTGAGTAAGGATATTGAGGCCTGGATAAAAGACGGAGGGGTACTGCTGGCACAGAAACGGGCAGCCAAATGGGCCGGCAAGCAAGAGTGGTTGAAGGCCAGTTTCGTTTCCGACAAGGATATCAAGGGCGCGTTCGTTACCGACGGACTGCGCTATGGCGACCGGGAAGTACTGGAGGGCAAGCAACGTATCGCCGGCGCCGTGTTTGGCGCTGAGCTGGATGTCAGTCATCCGCTGGCGTTCGGTATCCAGGAGACGGATATTGCTTTCCTGCGCAACAGCACACTGGCCATGTATGCCCCTGACAAACCTTTCATTACTGTTTCCCGCTATCAGGACAAGCCACTGCTGGCCGGCTACGCCAGCGAAGAGTTACAGAAATTGCTCGGTGGCAAGGTCAATCTGGTGGCGCATAGACTGGGCAAAGGCAAAGTGATAGGGGTAACCGATACCCTGGCATTTCGTGGCTATTGGTACGGCACCAGTCGGTTTATCAGCAATGCCCTTTACCTGGCTGATTTTATCGATGCGGAGGGTTAACTCCTCAAGCTGACAGCCAGCACCCAGATTTCTATCTGCAGATCCGGGCGTTGGTCCAGCAGCGTCGCACAGAGGCTGTTGACACTGGCGCCGGTGGTGATCACGTCGTCCAGCACCGCCACCTTCCCATAGGGGACAGGGTGTTGGACGGTAAACGCCCCCCGCATGTTTCGACGCCGCTGCGCCCCTGACAATTGGGTCTGGGGCTGCGTTGCCTTGTTTCTAACACACAGACGGGTGTCGACGGGAATCCCGGCCAGAATGCCAAGATGGCGTGCGATTTCCACCGCCTGATTGTACTTTCGTTGCCGGTAACGCTCAGCGTGCAATGGCATAGGCAGTATGGCGTCCGGAGGATCTTCCCTTCCCGGCAAGGCATGATGATAAAAAAGCTCGGCCAGGGCACGGGCAGCCAGCAGTTTCTGGGCGAACTTCAGCCCGAGCAACAGGTTGTCGAGGGGCCATTCATACAGGCCAAGGGCCAGCAACCTTTGGTAGGGAACGGGTCCAAGTGCGGAACCGACTTTCGGCCAGTTAAGCAGATTCTGCTGATACTGCTGCAGGTCCAGCCTTGGCATGTCTTTGGCACAGACGTCACAAATCAGGTTGTCTGTGTCCTGGAGACAGAGCAGGCAGGCCTGGGACGGGGTCAGTGCGGTAATAATGCGTCGGATTGTGTTGTGCATACCAATGGGTAAACTAGGCGACCAGATCTAAGGGTAGAGCAGATTAAGCGTGAAGAAAGAATCCATCGGAGCAGGGCCGGAACTGCTGTTATTGCACGGTTGGGGGCTGAACAGCGCGGTTTGGCATGAATTGGCTGATGGTCTCAAAGACAGATATCGTGTCAGCTTGCTGGATTTGCCCGGCTTTGGGCTCAATAGGGACATCTTGCCTGAGCAGTACGATCTCCCCAGTCTGACCCGCTTGGTTGCCGGGCAAATTGAGCGACCGACGCTGATATTGGGTTGGTCCCTTGGCGGACTCATAGCGCAACAACTGGCGCTCAGCTATCCACAGATGGTGCGGGGGCTGGTCTGTGTAACCAGCAGCCCGAGATTCGTTGCCGCACAGGACTGGCCGGGAATCAAACCGGAGGTGCTCAGGGCATTTGCCAGTCAATTGCATTCGGACATAGCCAAAACCATCGAGCGCTTTCTGGCGATCCAGGCTCTGGGCAGTGCCCGGGCCAAAGCGGATATTCTGGCGCTCAGAGGCCTGATTTCACAGCGGCCGTTGCCGGCTTCACGGGCATTGGCCGAGGGGTTGAATATTCTTGAGCTGACTGATCTTCGCCAACAAATCCGGCACATCGCCTGCCCGACTTTGCGTATCTACGGCGGCAAGGACAGTCTGGTGCCCGCCGCGGCCCTGGAGCAAATCGAAGCATTACAACCTGCCAGCTCATCTATGCTTTTTCCTTCGGCGTCCCATGCCCCTTTCATTTCACACAGCGGCGAATTCGTCATCGCTCTTGGGGAAGCATTAGCTAAAATGGAGAAGGGAAGCCAGACCCCATAGGACGGGGCCGGCAGCAACTAAAAGCTTTCAATTCCCCATCGCTTGGTTAATAATTAGCCACGAGGTAAGAGGGGTAGTCTATGTCGATTCAGTTCGATGGTAATGTCAATTCTGCATTTGTGTCCGGTGCGCTGACCATTCAGCGGGCCTCGGACGGTATTACACAAAATTCCATCAGTCTGGCACAGCAACAGACTGATCAACGCGAGCCAAGGCAGGAACAAGCCGAGACTGCCAAACTGTCTGAGCGGGTACCGTCAACCGGTAACGGCAGTGTGACAGACAGTCTGGCTGGCCTTACCCTCAACCTGCGCCATGCCGAAGCCGGTGCCAAGGTGTTGGATATGACCAGCGATATGGTCGGCAGTTTGATTAACGAGGTCGCCTAGGACCAGAACATTATGATGAATATTGTTACTCCCGCGCTGTCAGCCTTTCCGCTTAACACGTCCAATGTGAATACGGAAGCGGCTCGCCGTGACAATATTGCCAGGGAAACCGTTCCCCAGCTCTCCGCCTCTGAGAATTCCGCGGCGGAATCCGGCCTGGGTTCCGAATCCGATCGTGTCAAGAATCCTGGGCAGGCACCACAACCCCTGACCTATGAAAAACCTCAGCCAAATCAAAATGCCGCTACACAGGCACAGCAACAGGGTGGCCAGAACAAGGATAATGGCGAAGATCCCAGTGCCGGCAAGCAGGATGCCCAGGACCGTCAGCAGGAGTCTGCAGAGCAGAAAGAAATTCAGGAACTGAAGCAGCGTGATAAGGAAGTCCGCAGCCATGAGCAGGCCCATGCTGCTGCTGGGGGCCAGTATGCCGGGTCGCCCAGCTACGAATTTGAAACTGGCCCGGACGGTCAGCAGTATGCTGTGGGCGGTGAAGTCTCTATCGATATTTCAGCGGAAGCTTCCCCGCAGGAAACGTTACGCAAGATGCAGCAAGTGAGGGCCGCGGCACTCGCGCCGGCTGAGCCTTCTCCCCAGGATCTGCGAGTGGCGGCTGAGGCGCAGCAAAAGGCCGCCGACGCCAGGCAGGAGATTGCCGAAGAGCGTCGCGAACTCGCCGGACAAGCTTATGACAGTGCCTTCGGCGACAAAACCGAGCAAACCCGTTCAGGCTTTGAACCACCCGAGCTGGGCGATATCGGTGGCGCCGGTGTGCAGCCGCCCACCCGCAAATTGCGTGAAGATGACCCTGTAGCTGAAGCCGCAGGCCTGGAGACCGGCAGTGAAGAGTTCCGCCGAGTCCAGGCAAGCCGGGATGTGGATATAGACGCCAGGGCCCTGAGGATTGAGAATTTTTACCAGCAGGTCTACCAGCCCAGGGAACATGCCCTGCAGCAGTTGGCCTGAGAAAGACAACCAGTCAGAAAAGAGAAAAGCCCCGCGAGCGGGGCTTTTTTGTATCAAAAAGATGGCTTACTTCTTGGCCTTGGCGAAGGCTTCCGCCAGGGCATTGCCCATGGCGCTGTTGCTGGGCTGTGGGGCCCGTTGGGGCTGTCCCTGCGGCCTATTGCCCCGGGGCTTGTCAGTTTTGGTTTGAGGCGTTTTGCCGGGACTCCTGGCCGGCTCGTCCTTCAGACGCATAGTAAATGAAATGCGTTTTCTGGCCACATCCACTTCCATGACCTTGACCTTGACGATATCCCCCGCCTTGACGACCTCCCGGGGGTCGGCAATAAATTTGTCCGTCATCGCCGAGATATGCACCAGGCCGTCCTGATGCACACCCACATCCACAAAGGCGCCAAAGGCCGCAACATTGCTGACGACCCCTTCGAGTATCATGCCGGGTTTAAGATCCTGCAGCGTCTCGATGCCTTCCTTAAAGGTGGCTGTCTTGAACTCGGGACGCGGGTCGCGCCCCGGTTTGTCCAGTTCGGCCAGAATATCGCTGATGGTGGGGATCCCGAATCTGTCAGTGGCAAATTCCTCAGGCCTGAGGCTTTTCAACAGCTCCCTATTGCCAATCAGTGTTTGGAGATCCGTTTCGACGCTCTGGCTTATATGTCTGACCAGATCATAGGCTTCCGGGTGCACAGCTGAGGCATCCAACGGGTTGTCACCGCCATTGATCCTTAGGAATCCGGCCGCCTGTTCGAAGGCCTTGGGCCCCAGGCGTTCAACCTCCAGCAGTCCTTTACGGTTCTTAAAGGCGCCGTACTGGTCCCGGAAACGGACAATATTCTGTGCCAGCGTCCGATTCAGTCCAGACACATAGCTCAACAGCGCAGGGGAAGCGGTATTGACGTCCACGCCCACCGCGTTCACGCAGTCCTCCACGACCGCATCCAGGGATTTGCCCAATTGGCTCTGACTGACATCATGCTGGTACTGTCCCACACCTATGGCTTTGGGCTCAATCTTGACCAGCTCGGCCAGCGGGTCCTGCAAACGGCGGGCAATGGAGACTGCGCCACGCAGGGACACGTCCATATCCGGTAATTCCCCAGAGGCCAGCTCTGAGGCTGAGTAGACTGATGCACCGGCCTCACTGACCATTATCTTGTTGATCTTGAGATCAGGCAAAGCCTTGACGACTTCAGCGGCCAGTTTATCGGTCTCCCTGGACGCTGTTCCATTGCCTATGCTAATCAACTGCACCTTGTGCTGCTGGCACAGGTTGACGAGGGTGCGAACGGACTTGTCCCAATGGTTCTGCGGTGCATGGGGGTAAATGGTATTAGTGTCCAGCACTTTTCCGGTGGCATCGACCACGGCCACTTTCACCCCGGTACGCAGGCCCGGATCCAGCCCCATGGTTACCCGGGCCCCTGCCGGTGCGGCCATCAGGAGGTCACTGAGGTTTTTGGCGAATACCTGAATGGCTTCCAGTTCGGCTTTTTCCCGCAACGTGCCGAACAGCTCATTCTCCATATGCAGGAGAATTTTCACACGCCAGGTCCACTGAACCACAGATTGTAGCCATTTGTCCGCTGGCCGGCCTTTATCCTGCAAGTTGAAATGCTGGGCAATAATGGTTTCGCAGTAGGAACTGCGATCACCTTCCTCGTTGGCCGGATCGGCGAGCATGGAAACCTGCAACAGGCCTTCGTTGCGGCCCCGGAACATGGCAAGCGCGCGGTGCGAGGGCGTTTTACTGAGCAATTCAGAGTGAGCGAAGTAATCGTTGTACTTGACGGCCTCTTTTTCCTTGCCCGGAGTGACCTGGCTTCTGATATGGGCTTCACGGGTAAGATGCAGACGTATTTTCTGCAAAAGCGCGGCGTCTTCGGCGAATCGCTCCATCAATATATAGCGGGCGCCTTCCAGTGCTGCCTTGCTGTCGGAAATACCCAACTGGGGGTTCAGATATTGTTCCGCCAGGGTATCCGGATCCTGGCCGGGATCATTGAATAACCCCTCTGCCAATGGCAGCAGACCGGCTTCGATGGCAATCTGGCCCTTAGTGCGTCGTTTGGGCTTGTAGGGCAGATACAGATCTTCCAACTCGGTCTTATTGTCGACAGCCAGAAGCTTTTTCTCCAGTTCGGGAGTGAGTTTTTCCTGCTCGCGAATGGATTTCAGGATCACCTGGCGGCGATCCTCCAGTTCACGCAAATAGCCCAGCCGTTGTTCCAGGGCCCGCAGCTGCACATCATCCAGCCCATTGGTGGCCTCTTTACGGTAACGGGCAATAAAAGGTACGGTGGCTCCATCGTCGAGCAGTTTGACTGCCGCCTGTACCTGATGAGGGGAGACGGACAGTTCGGAAGCAATTTTTTCTATGATCATTGGTCGCCTTGGTGGCTATTGGCAAATGCTAGCCCTTTATAAGGGCTTGGCAGGCAAAATACCAGTGTGGGGGCGGCAAGTGGGTATAAAATCGCCGCAGAGCAGGGTGGGTAAAACAGGCCGATCTAACACCTGGCGTTTGGCCGCTTGTGTCTGTTCTCTGATAGATGCGGATAAGTGTGTGATAACAAGGAGTTTTTATGCAGATGCTGGTTAACATTGATGTGGCGGACCTGAATGAGGCCATTTTCTTCTACTGCCACAGCTTTGATCTCAGGGTAGGCCGTCGTTTCGGTAACACAGGAGCGGAACTGCTGGGCAGCAGCGCGCCAATTTATCTGTTACAGAAAGAAAGCGGCAGCCGCGCAGTGGAAACGCCCCAACAGTTGCGCAGTTATCGGCGCCACTGGACGCCTGTGCATTTGGACTTTGTGGTTGGGGATATGGATGCCACATTAGAAAGGGTACTGGCATCGGGGGGACAGCTCGAACATCCGGTGAGTGTCAATGACTGGCGCAAGCTGGCCTGTCTGTCCGATCCGTTTGGTCATGGGATCTGCCTAATCCAGTTTATTGGTGAGGGGTACGATGCCATCGCGACCAAAGCCTGACATTATTCCTGTTCCCCCGGGTAGTGGATACGGGTCACATACCAGAGTTTTCGACCCGATGGGGTATTGACCCAGACTTCGTCGTCTTCGGCTTTTTTCAGCAGGGCCCGGGCCATGGGGGAGTCAATGGAGATATAGTCCTTGCGGGCATAGATTTCATCGGGGCCGACAATGCGGAACGACAGGGTTTCTTCCTGTTCATTTTCTATGTCTACCCAGGCGCCGAAAAATACCCGGCCTTTCTGTTCGGGGGCGTAGTCCACTACCTTGATCTCTTCCAGTCGTTTTCGCAGGTATCTGACCCGACGGTCGATCTCCCGCAGCAACTTTTTATTGTACTGGTAGTCGGCGTTCTCACTGCGATCCCCAAGGCTGGCGGCCCAGGACACCTTCCGGGTGACTTCGGGGCGTTTTTCCCGCCACAGGTGGTCCAGTTCCTGTCTGAGCTGATTGAAGCCCTCGCGGGTGATCAGATTGGTTTTCATCGATGAAATTTTCTCACTCTGGTCTGCCGGAAATCCTTGTCCCCAAAGCATTGGGAGAACGTTGAGGATACGTCAAGAACCGGCTCATAACATGTTAGTAATAGTCTGAATCTGTTTATGACAAAAACGTTTCAAAAGCGCGACGCAAATCAGCCTGGATCTTCTAGAATCAACAGTGGGTGACCACTGTTCTGATGCAGTCAATGAGTCAGCTTCAGTGTGAGTCATCCGCCATGCTGCAACCCTTGCTACCGGGTTTGCATGCCTTAACAACTTGTCATTGAATCTGAGCTAAGGTAGCTGTTAGCAGATATACTCAGTAACCGGCGTAAGCCGGCCTATTTCACCCGTATAACGGGTATTGTAATGAGCGGACCCAAGGTTCAGCAGGGAAACAGCTGGTAGAGAAAGACACCGGGCACCCAGTGCCCGGTTTTCTTTTTGGCAGCTAAGGATTCTGAACCCTTCAACGGCCGGTCGGACCTTATTTGTCTTTGCTCTCGATACCCAGCAGTTCGACTTCGAAGATCAGGGTGGAGTTAGGCGTGATCTTGCCGGTAGAGCGCTCGCCATAGGCCAGATCGGCCGGAATGTAGAACTTGTATTTTGAGCCCACATTCATCAGTTGCACACCTTCAGTCCAGCCGGAAATCACTCTGCTCAGGGGGAATACGGCAGGCTCACCTCTGTCATAAGACGAGTCAAACTTGGTGCCGTCGAGCAATGTGCCCAGGTAATGGACCTTGACAGTATCTTCTGCGCTGGGTTTGGGGCCGTCTCCTTCGCTCAGCACTTCATATTGCAGTCCTGACTCCGTTTCGGTCACTTCTGCCCGCTTGGCATTCTCTGCCAGGAATGCCTTGCCTTCGGCCAGATTGGCTTCACTCATGGCGGCTTCCTTGGCCTGTTGTTTTTCGTTAACCACACCGTCCAGGGCAGTCAGTACCTGCTGAATGTCTTGCTGGGACATCTTGGACTCGGCGGTCAGGGCATCCTTGAATCCTTTAATAACCATCTCGCGGTCCAGCTTTATCTCTACTTCTTCCTGCATATCCAGTTTCTGGTCGATAAACTGACCTACTGAGACACCCAGACCGTAGGCCTGCTGCTGCTCCGGTGTGTCCAATTTGACTTCGGGGGCCTGCTGGCTGGCCGGTTCTTGTTGGCAGGCTGTCAGCAGGGTTGCTGACAATACCAGGCTGGCGATGGCGGTCTTCTTCATATTGTCTCCGATGAGTTTGCTTCTTGGGCAGGAGGCATCCTGCCTGGAATTCAGTGGCCATTTGCAGGCCATAACTTGTCCATGGCGATCATTTACTTCGCCAACAGACGGTTTATAAGGAGTCCGAGCTTTGAGAGGGGGTGAGCGAGAAAGTTTCCTTCCCAACGCAAAGAATAGTGACTCTCAGTCCTTGAGTCCGGCCCGTTGTCGCCAATTCGATGGACAGCGGCCAGGACAATGGGCTTATACTAAACCCATAAAAGCAAAAGCGAAACCATAAGGATGGCATGCTGCGTCGACTGACATTTTCCCTGGTACTGCTAATTCCACTGGGATGTTCCCTGCCCGGCAGTACACCGCTGGAATCCCTGGTGCATGCCGAGGGGGGAGCCATGGCTGCCGCCGTGTCGGAGGATGCCAGTCTGTCAGTGGTGTCTTCCGTGGACAATGGCATCCGGGTATGGGATCTGGATTCCAATGAGCTTCTTTATCAGTGGCGACATCAGGGGGATGGCAGCAATCTGGTTGCCAGTATCCATATCGCGGCTGACAACAGCCACGTCGTCACGTCTGACCGCGAGGCCTTTGCCCTGTGGAATGTACAAAGCGGTGAGCCTATAGGTTTCTGGCGGATTGACGAGTCGAGTATCCGGGATGTGGCCGTTGCCGACCAGGGCAGAGCTGTGCTGGTGGGACGGGGCAACGGCAAGGTAATGTTCTTCGAGCCTGACAGCGGTAGACGACTTGAATTTTTAGGCCATCAGGAGAAGATTAACAGCGTTGCACTCTCGCCTAATGGTTTCTATGCCCTGACCGGAGCCAGCGATTTCCTTGCCTACCTGTGGGACACCCGTTCCGGCCAGATAGTTTACAGTTTCACGCATCCAAGCCGGGTGACGAAGGTGGCGTTGGATAATCAGGGGCGCTATGCCTTCACGGCGGACAGTAAGAACAACGCCAGGATCTGGGATCTGAGTACCGGAGAGGCCCTTAGCACATTGAGCTATTTGCAACGGCAGAAAATTTTCTCTGCGGCCAGGTTTTCTGCTGATGGCAAGTATTTACTCACAGGATCACCCGGCAGAGACCTGAGCCTGTGGGAAGTCGCAACGGGGGAAGAAGTCGCATCATGGCGGGTAACGCCCAGGCAGGGTAGCCAACCTCAGAGCGCAGTAGTGTATGATGTGGCTTTTTTGCCCGGGCACCAGGTATTGTCAGAGAGCAGCAGTGGCCTGGCTGAAATCTGGGCCTACTAGATGAAGAGAGCACCATGCTAGAAGAAGATATTGAGCTGTTACAGACCAAGCTGGCATTCCAGGAAGATACCCTGGAGAAACTGAATATGGCCCTGGCCGATCAGCAAAAACAGTTGGATCGGCTGACCTTTCAGCTCAGACATGTCACTGATCGCCTCAGGGCCATGCAGCCTTCCGATATTGCCACTGACTCGGAAGAGACACCGCCACCTCATTACTGAATTTTCAGGCCCCGATGCTGGAGGAGTGACATGAAAGAACAGGATAACAAGCAACTGGTTTCCAGTCGGGGTGAACCTCTCAGCCGGGACGACGATACCGGTCGGGGGAAGGAGCGTCGGCAGGAAAACAGTGAATTTGTTTCTGTTATCGTCAAGCGTACCGATGAGACCTTCCGGCACCCGGATGACATTCTGGAAAAAGCCATAGGGGAGGGGATGGAGCAGCTCTCCCGGCCACTCTTCTCGTTGCTGCTTTCGGCCGTGGCGGCCGGCATGATCCTTTGCTTTACCGTGCTGGCAGTGGCTGTGGTGGCGACCCTGCTGGCCGAGGGCGAGTACCCCTTCAGCCGGGTCATGCTGGCGGCAGCCTATCCCCTTGGCTTCGTGCTCTGTATCCTCAGCCGTACGCAGTTATTTACCGAGCATACAGCCACCGCCGTTTACCCGGTGTTGGATAAAAGGGCCCATGTCCGGCAGTTGTTGCGGTTGTGGGGGGTGGTGATCCTGGGGAACATGATTGGCGGTGTCTTGTCCAGCAGCCTGCTGATTGCTGCAGAGCCGGTGGTTCACGCGGGAGCGGGATATCTGGCCCTGGCCCGGCACTTGCTGGACTATCCGGTCGAGGTGCTGTTCGTCAGTGCTGTACTGGCGGGCTGGCTGATGGCCCTGGGTGCCTGGATTGTCCTGTCCACCTACTCCACGCTCAGCCAGATTGTCAGCATCTATATCGTCACCTTTCTGATTGGACTGGGCGGCTTCCATCATTCCATCGCCGGCTCTATCGAGCTGTTCGCTGCCTACTTTGCCTCAGACCAGTTGGCTTTCTGGGCGCTACCGCCGGTGATTCTCACCGTGCTGGCGGGCAATCTGGTCGGCGGCAGCGTGTTTGTGGCCATGCTCAATTACGGCCATATCCGGCATTCCCAACGCATTGAAAGGCGGGCCAGGGCGAGAAGCTAGCCTGATACTCCGACATCAGGGCTTGAATACGCCAATTACGCTTTCTTTTTTGCGGGTGGCGGAACTGACTTTTTCGTCAGGTTGGGTCTGATGATGGCCGCACTGCACGCACTCCACATGCTCCAGATTGTTTTGCAAGTACAACATGAGAGTATCCATGGCCTGACATCTTGGGCAGGTGGCGCCGGCGATAAAGCGTTTGCGGGTTTTTTCTGACATGGTGGAAGAGGCTGGTGAACTGAGATGATATGATATCGCGGTTTTTTTACTGAGTCACAAAACAGCATGATACAGATCGCCAACCTGAGCCTGATGCGGGGCAGCAAAGTGTTGCTCGAGGGCGCCAGCGCCACTATCTATCCCGGACACAAAGCGGGACTGGTGGGCGCCAACGGCTGCGGTAAGTCCAGCCTGTTTGCGCTGTTCAAAGGTCAACTGCATGCCGATCAGGGCAGTTGTGAACTGCCCAGGGACTGGCAGATTGCCTCAGTCGCCCAGGAAACCCCCGCGTCGGATAAATCTGCCCTCGAATACGTGATTGACGGGGATCAACGACTGCGCGACATACAAAGACAAATTCGCCAGGCCGAGACCGCCCATCAGGGAGAGCGTCTGGCCACTTTGCATATCCAGTTGGAGCAGGCCGGCGGGTACCAGGTGGAAGCCCGGGCAGCGACCATTCTCAACGGCCTGGGTTTTACCCCCGAACAGACAGATCTGCCGGTCAGGACCTTCTCCGGTGGCTGGCGGATGCGCCTCAATCTGGCCCAGGCGCTGCTATGTCACTCCGACCTGCTGCTGCTGGATGAGCCTACCAACCACCTGGATCTGGATGCCGTCATCTGGCTCGAGCGATTCCTGCAGCGTTATCCCGGCACGTTGGTGCTGATTTCCCACGACAAAGCGTTTCTGGATGCCACTATCGGCGAGATCATCCATGTGGATCAGCAATGGCTGGTCAGCTACAAGGGCAATTACTCTTCGTTCGAATTGCAACGGGCCGAACGCCTCAGGCTGCAGGACCTGCAGTTCAAGAAACAGCAACAGCAGGTGGCCCACCTGCAGTCCTTTATTGACCGCTTTAAGGCCAAGGCCAGCAAGGCCAAGCAGGCACAGAGCCGTATCAAGCAACTGGAAAAAATGGAGCAACTGGCCCCGGCCCATTATCAAAGCGGGTTTTCCTTCGATTTTTTCACCCCGCCAAAGCTACCCAATCCGCTGGTCAGCATGGAGCAGGTGCAGGTGGGCTACGGCGACAAGGTCATATTGCAGAAACTGCAGCTTAACCTGGTGCCGGGCAGCCGTATCGGCCTGCTCGGTCGAAACGGAGCAGGCAAATCCACCCTGATCAAGTTGCTGGCCGGTGAAATGGAGCCCTTGCAGGGACAATACACCACCTCGGCCGGACTGAGGATTGGTTACTTCGCCCAGCACCAACTGGAGTATCTGGATGCTGACAGTTCTCCCCTGGGGCATTTACAACGATTAGACCGGCAGGCCACCGAACAGTCCCTGCGGGACTTTTTAGGTGGCTTCGGTTTTCGTGGCGATGAGGCCCTGGCCAGGGTCGCGCCCATGTCCGGCGGTGAAAAGGCTCGCCTGGTGCTGGCATTGCTGGTCTATCAGAAACCGAACCTGCTGCTGCTGGACGAACCCACCAACCATCTGGATCTGGATATGCGCCATGCGTTGAATATTGCCTTGCAGGGGTTTGAAGGCGCTTTGGTGCTGGTCTCCCACGACAGGTTCCTGCTCAGTTCGGTATGCGAAGCCTTCTATCTGGTCGACAGTGGTCAGGTGCAGTCCTTCGAGGGTGACCTGGACGACTATAAGCACTGGTTGATGAACAGCCAGCCACAGAGCAGCACAAAAAATCACGCTGAGGCAGAGTCAGACAAGATAGATCGCAAAACCCTAAAACGGCTGGAGGCCGAGTTCCGGCAGGCTACCCAACCAATTCGTAAGCTGTTGTTGGAGAAGGAAAAGCGCATGGATAGCCTGCAGGCAGATTTGGCCGACATCGAACAACAGATGCTTGACACCAGTTTGTATGAAGAACAGCACAAAGCACGGCTCAAGGCCTTGTTGGAGAAGCAATCCCGCTGCAAACAGGAACTCGAAGAGGTAGAGATGGACTGGCTGGATGCCCAGGAGCAGCTTGAGCATAAACAAAGGGCCTTCGATGCCAGTCTTGCAGGCTGAGGCCTTCTGGCAGTTCAGCCTGGATTATTATGCCCGTTATCAGGAGCCCTTGCTCAGATTGCAGGACGAATCCGGTCTGAACGTGAATATCTTGCTGCTTTGTTTGTATTTGCAGGAGCAGCATATAAGGTTGTCAGCGCAGCAGTTCGCCGGGCTGAGAGCGGCTATCCGGAGTACCGAAGCCCTGCTTGCACCGCTCAGGACTGTGCGCAGACAAACCAAAGCCCACGACGAAGAGGCTTATCTGTTGCTGCAAAAAGCAGAACTGGCATTGGAAAAAAGGCAACAGCGGCAGCTGTGCGTGAACCTGGCAGAGGTAGACAACTACCTGAAACAACCACCTGAAGGGCCCAACAATTTACAGCGATATTGCCAGGCCGAGGGTCGCGATCCCGCTTGCCTGCGAGCCCTGCTGAGCCTGTTGCAGGGCTAAAGATTGATGCGGGTCAAATTTTCAGCCCGCAGACAGACGTAGACTAAACCTGTTGAAACAACCAGACAGGGGAATTCTTATGTTGGAACTGATACTGGGCGATCCGGTGGTGTGGGGCTCATTGCTGGGCCTGGCGGTGGTATTGGGCATCTGCTTCTACTACGTTTACCTGATTCTGCACAACACCATGGACAATAAACCGAACTGAGCCGGCCAGGCATGGGATGGGGCTTGTCATTGATGGCGCACTGTAGTCAAATCGGCGCTGTTTGATGATTAATCCGCTTGGTATAAGGGAGACAAAGGTTGCCATCCGCCGAATTTGGTCAGATAGTCGAAAGTGATTTTAAGCCGCCCTGGTGGGCCAGAAATCCCCATATCCAGACCATTTGGCCAAGGTTGCTGCAGCGGCGGCGTCCCGTGCAACTGAACTGGGAAAGCCTTGATCTGCCCGACGGTGATTTTGTTGAACTGGCCTGGACACCCCGTCCATCAGACGAAAAAGGCCTGGTGATTTGTTTTCACGGTCTGGAAGGCTCAGTCAAATCACATTACGCCAACGATATGCTGGCCGAGTTCAACCAGCAGGGCTGGCAGGCGGTGATGATGCATTTTCGCGGCTGTGGCTCCCGGCCCAACCGGACGTTACGGGCTTATCATTCGGGCGATACCGGAGACGCCCTGTATCTTTTGGAAACCCTGGACCGCCGTTTCACATCGCTGCCCAAGGTTGCCGTAGGCTTTTCCCTTGGCGCCAATATGTTGTTGAAGCTGCTTGGGGAGCAGGTTAACCAACGCTTTATCAAGGCAGCGGTGGCCATTTCCCCACCCTTTCGTCTGTTGGAATGTGCCAACAGCATCGGCAAAGGCTTTTCCCGTCTCTATCAACGCTACCTGCTCAACAGCATGTGTCAGCGACTGCTGCACAAGATGAAGCACTTCGATTATTCGGACCTGTCGCTGGATGAGGAAAAGGTGCGAAGTTTCCGAAGTTTCCTGGATTTTGATCAGCATATTACTGCTCCCCTGCACGGTTTCAGGGATGCCCTGGACTACTACGGCAAATGCAGTGCGGCGACCTTTCTCAGCCATATTCAGACACCTACTTTGGTTCTGCATGCCAAAGACGACCCTTTTATGAGTCCGTCGGTGGTGCCCAGTAGTAACGAACTGTCGGCTTTTGTGCGGCTGGAGTTGAGTAAGCAGGGTGGACATGTGGGTTTTATGCAGGGCACGCCATGGCGGCCCAGGATCTGGACACATCAGCGGATCGTAAACTTTGTCCGGCCCTATCTTGAGAACGGGCAGGGAACGTTCGGGGTGGCAGAATGATTATTCCGTTTGATCAGCTCGACCGCCAGACCCTGTTCAATGTGATAGAAGCCTTTGTTCTCAGGGAAGGCACGGATTATGGCGAACAGGAGGTGAGTCTGGAGGATAAAATCCAGCAGGTCCATGGCCAACTGAAACGAGGCGAGGCCCTGCTGGTCTATTCGGAGCTGCACGAGACGGTCAATATCTTGTCTCGCGATCAACTCCCCCGCGATTAGCTCTGATTGTCAGAGAAAACCACGCTGAAGGTTACCGGAATCGTTTGGTCGATGCTGGACAGGCCTGCGATTTCCTGTAGCTTTTTGATCCCATCAGTGAGGCCAAACTGGATGGCATTGATGAGAATGGGTTTGGTTGTGGTTGCTACCAGTTGTTCGTTGGCCAGCCGGGTTATCTGAACATCAATCGGCAAGGTTTGGGTTTTGGTGGCCATATCCAGCTTGGCTTTCACTTCCAGCCTGGTTGTTTCACCGACATCTAGCTCCAAGACCTTATCCGGTAACTGGGCACTCAGGTTAGCCTTGGGAAACAGCTTGAACAGGTGTTCCTGCATGCGTTCGTTGCGGATGGGGATGCCGGTTTCCAGAGACATTATATCGATGCTGACTTTCAGCGCTCCGCTGTCAGATAAGCTGCCGTCAAACTGCTTGAAGTGATGGATTTCCGTCACCAGGTTATTCTTGGTAGACAGAAAATGCAGGCTGGAAGCCTGCTGATCCAACTGCCAGTCTGCCAGGGCCGTATGGGCGCAAAGCAGCAACGCTGCCAGGCTAATTATCCTCATGGTCTTCCTCTTGTTGGTGTTGCACAATATGACGCCAATCGACACTGGGATCCCCCAGTACGACAAAATCCGGATTGGTCAGGGAATTACGCCTGTTATAGGTTAAAGGCTCAAAATTAGCGGCCAGAAGGGTGCCGCCGGCCTCGGTGACGATACACTGGGAGGCACCTGTATCCCATTCACCGGTACTGCCGATACGCAGGAAGACATCGGCCTTGCCCTCGGCAATAAAACAGGCTTTAAGCGAGCAGCTTCCCAGTGGCAAGGTCTGGTAGACCCTGTGGCTGGTCAGCTTGGACATCACTTTGTCCCGGGACTGGCGACGACTGATGGCAATCACAACCACCCCATCGGCAGGATCTTCAAGTTTTCTGACCCGGATAGGCCTGTCTTCCAGCGGGGTGGCTTTGTAGGCACCCTGTCCCTTGCTGGCATAATACATGGAGTCACCTGCCGGCCAGTAAATCACGCCGATTACCGGTTCGTTGTTCTCCACCAGGGCAATATTGACGGCAAAATCGCCACTGCGGGCGACAAACTCCTGGGTGCCGTCAATGGGATCGATCAGCCAGTAACGGTGCCAGTGCTGCCGGTCGGACAGTTGGCCATTGTTCTGCTCTTCCGACATGATGGGGATCTGCGGGGATTTCTCCATCAACAGCCGGGTGATGATCTCGTTAGCGCGGATATCTGCGGACGTCACTGGCGAATCGTCGGCTTTACTGTAGCTTTGGTAATCGCCACTGTCATAAATTTCCAGAATAGCCTGACCAGCCTCGCGGGCGGCCTCTTTAGCCAGCTCCAGATAAGGGGCTCTCTCTCCATCGGGCATTATCGGTTCCTTAACCACCTCTCAACCAGCAACAGCGCACTGATACTGCGTGCCTCAGTAAAATCTTCCCTGCCGAGCAGGGCATCCACCCTGGACAAAGACCAGGGGACCACTTCCAGCGGCTCGGGCTCATCACCCTCCAGCCGTTTTGGATAGAGATCTTCGGCCACCAGGATGTCCATGCTGGCATTAAAAAAGGCTGGCGCCATGGAGACCTGATGCAACTTGTGCAGGCGGCGCGCACCGTAGCCTACTTCTTCCATCAATTCCCTGTTACCGGCCTGCAGGGCGTCTTCACCCGGATCCACCAGGCCCTTAGGGAAGCCCAGCTGGTAGGAATGGGTGCCGGCGGCATATTCACGTACCAGCAGCAGGGTCTGGTCGTCCAGAAAAGGCACCAGCATTACTGCCCCCCGGCCGGAACCGCGCATGCGTTCAAATTCGCGACGTGCGCCGTTGGAAAACTCCAAATCCAGCTTTTCGATATGGAACAGACGGCTGCGGGCCACCAACTGGGTGTCATGAATCTGTGGAAGTACCTTTTCAAGGTCGACTTTACTCATCTGGCTGCCGCTGTAGAATAATTCGCCCTAACTATAACGCGGATGAAACCAATTGCCTATGCTGGCCTGGAATCAGATAGACACAGTGTTGCTTGACATGGACGGCACGCTGCTGGACCTGCACTTCGACAACCATTTCTGGCTGGAATTGATCCCTGCCAAACTGGCTGAGCGCGATGGTCTGAGCCTTGAGCAGGCCAAAGAGCGAATGCGTGGGGACTATGAGGCAGTGGCCGGTACTATTCACTGGTATTGCCTGGATTACTGGGCCGACCGGCTGAATATGGATATCGTCAGCGCCAAGCGGGAAATCCAGCATCTGATTGGACTGCGTGACGACACGCTGCCTTTTCTTGAGGCCCTGCACGCCACTGGCCGGCAGGTAGTGCTGGTGACCAATGCCCACCCGGACAGCCTGTCATTGAAAGTGGAGCGAACGCAGTTGGATCGGCATATTGATACCCTGATCTCGACCCATGAATTTGGCGTGACCAAGGAATCCCAGTTGTTGTGGCAGCAACTGCAAGCGCGACTGCAATTCGATCCTGCCCGCACCCTGTTTGTGGATGACAGCCTGACCATACTGCACGCCGCGGCCAGATTTGGCATCGCCCATCTGCTGGCTGTCAGCAATCCGGATTCAAAGCTGCCCATCAGAGAGATCGACGACTTTCCGGCGGTGCAGGATTATCGCTACCTGCTGGAAGACATCCGCAATCATCCGGTGGTAAACAGGTAAGCCCCTAAGACACACAGGAATAAACAGTACACCTTGGCGGCGTCGTGCACCCTGGGGTGTACCTCTCTAAAATCGGATCTGGTAATAACCCTCGGCATCGGGTTTGCCGAACAGGCGTGCGGCCTGGTGAACTTCTTCGGGCAGCTCGGCGTCCGGCTTAAAGCGCCCGGCTACGCTTATTTTGAAATTGGCTGGGATGCGCGCCTCGGCGCTCAGGCCAAAGCTGTTGGGCTCCTGGATATTCACCAGCAAATCCTGTTCCCGGCAGGCCAGGCTGGCGTCAAAATTGCCAAGGGGAATATAACCCCGGGTGCCAGCCACCTGGGCATTCAGCCACTGGCCAGTCCCCTGCAGGACCTCACAACCGTCTGCAAAGTGAAGCTCATCCAGCCTGATCTTGAAACGCCCTTTGGCGTTGACCGGCAACGGCAGTGGCAACTGGGCGATGACAAGATCCGTAGGCAAGAACACCTCCAGGCCATCGGAGGATACACTGTCACGACTCAGGCTCAGGCTGCCCTGCAGGGACACCTGATCGGCATCGCGGCTGTTGCCGGCCTCCAACTCCAGCCACAGGGCGCCGCTCAGCAATCCCCAGGGACTGAGCCGCCAGTGTACCTGGTGAAGGGGAATCCCCTGGTAAGTTACCACCCGTGCCCGGCCCTCCCAGACTGTACCACTGAGGCCCTGGAGTGTGATTTGTGCGGGGAGCGGCAGCCGGGGGATAACCTGTATGGCCGGCAACTTAGCCAGCAGAAAAAACAGGAAAAGGGTCAAACACAGCAGACCGGCTTTTATTACAGCAGCTGACTTCATGACTTGCTCAACTGCAACCGACGGATGCGGATCTGGCCCGGGTTGGCCGTCTCGCTGAAGTCGGCATCCTGTATGCGGATACCCATCTGCTCAATATTCTGCAGCCAACTGATCACCTGATTGAAGGGGGCTTCGTCCACCCACACCTGCAGCTCTTCACCCTGGGGCTGCATACGGGAAATATTGATGTTCAGGCGGCTGGCGGACTGATTGACTGCCTGGGTGAGGGAGCCAGTGAAAGCTGCCTGCTTACCGGCGTTCCCCTTGAGCTGCTGGACGCGGTTGGCGTTCTTCTGCACCCAGGCCAGCAATTCCTGCTGGGCTTCAACGGCAGTTCTGTTGCGTTCAATGGAGTGATTCAGGGGGGCCCAGACAACCAGATAGAACAACAGCAGTCCCAGCACTGCCAGGGCGGCAAGGGTCAGTTTCTGTTCCCGGTCGGATAATTGCCTGAATCGTTGTAACAATGGATTCACGTCAGCTCCTTATGGACAACGAGCCCACGACCTGGCTGTCCTGATTATTGATGGCGCCCTGCTGAACCTCAAATCCCAGGCCTTCGGCAAGTCGTCGGAATTGTTCCAGAGCCTCGAAACTGCCGGCCACCGCCTGCATGCGCAATTCGGCGCGCTTGGCATCAAATCGCAGGGTCTGGGGCTTTATCTGGCTTCGGTCGAAGGCATCGCTCAACTGCGAGAGCATCACCAGCATGGAAACACCGGAACCTCCCTGTTGCAATTCGCTGAGTTTTTGATTCATCTGTGAACGCACATTAACGATGCGGGTGACTTCCGGAAAGGCCCGCCTGAACTCCGCTTCGATCTGTTGTTCCAGCGCGTCCCGCTGGCTGGCCAGCCGGTTGGCTTCCACCGCTTTGTCCACCAGACTGGTGGTCAGTGCGATCACTGCCAGTACGGCCGCCAGGCGCCACTTCTGCCACCGATTGTTGCGCTGCTTCTTGATCTTGAAATCGCCCTGCAGCAGATTAAAGGACGCAGAGAGGGCCCCCTGTGCCAATACTTTCATGGGCATTTCCAGCGTCTGCGCCTGTTGGACCAGGTTGGGGGACTCGGGCAGGACCAGATTGGAATAGTTGGCAATGGTCAACGGTGTAGCCTGCTGTCTGGCTACATGGCCAATGGCGGTCAGTAACCATTTACTTTCACCTTGCATCCCTTTCCACTCATCCTGACGAAGCAGTAGCTGATCACTGATCTGCAGCAGGGACCAACCTTCACTGTGGTGGGGCAGGGCCAGAATATCCGGCAGCAGTTTATCAAAGGACAGGCCGGCATCATTCAGCACATCGATCCACCCCACCATCTTTTGCTTCTCCACTACAGCAACGGCCTGATGGGCACCGTGCCTGGGCCCCAGTGCGAAGAACTGGTTGTCGATATCGGAGCTCAGCTCATCTTCCAGCATAAAAGGGATAGCAGCAATGGCTTTACGGCTTGCCTTGGCCGGCAGGGTGACCCAATGCAGGAGGATGTCGCTGGTGGGCGCAAGCACAGTGACGGGCCGGTTGCCTGCCCGGTCAGCCAGACTGTGCAGGTGAGTGGCATCAGCGAGCTCACCTGAAGCGATGATCTCCTGCTCGCCACTGGACCAGACCAGCCACTGAATCGGGTCCATCCGTGTGGATCCCAGTCGTATGACTAGCTGCTCTGTCATTTGAAGCCTCCAAATTCCCGGCGGACAACCACCGGTGTGCTGCCTTGATCCACGACCAGTAAGGATGACATGGAAAAACTGGCGTTATTGTAACGGGTTCGGGTCTGCAATAGGAAATATTGACTGGTCACGTCAAACCATCCTTTCTGATCGTCGGTCAGGTTCAGGGCTGTGATTTCCGGCAGACTGAAGAATTCATTGGTGTCCTTGAATCCTTCCGGCTTTCTGGAGGCAATGATGCCTTTCACATCCTGCAGGCTGATACCGTTGCCGAGCAGGGCGTGGAGTACCGGCGCCAGCTCGTCTGTCAGGGTATTGATGTTGATTTTAAGGCTGTTGTTGCCGGGCAGTACACAGACCAGGGGTAAAAGTTTGTCCAGCCATTGGGGGGCGGCCCCATGTACCATTCTCAGTTCAGACTCGGCGGCCATCAGGTTATTGGCAGGCAGATAAGGGGGGAGCTTGGCTTCATAATCGCTGTCTTCGGCACCAAAGGCGCTGATTTGACTGTCCTGATCCAGCCAGTCTATGACGGAGTCGCGGAACACATCGGCATCATAAGAGGAAATCTCCAGACCGTCGGTCTGCAACAACCGCTTGAAGGCTTCGGCCAGCGAGTTTGCTGTGGGCGTGCCGGTTTTGTTCTGAGGGGCCGCCTGCAGGGCGTTAAGGTTGAAGCAACTCTGCATGTCGGTGATCCTGGCCTGCAATCCGCCCCCCTCGAGGGGAAACTGAATATCTGCGGCGGCCCAGGGCTGGTTGAGATGAATCACCCCATTGGCCGACTCCAGAAGCTCCGCAATGGATTTCAGGGCAAACTGTTCTGCGCCCATGGCATACCAGTAAGCCTGGTTATTATCCTTGATGTTGCCCGCCCGCCGGGCCTGCAATTGCAGCCGGGAGCCCATTTCCGTAGCGATGACGCTGACCATGGCCAGGATCAGCAATACCAGAATCAGCGCGACCCCCCTGCTATGGTGCATTGGCGCCTCCCGGCGAGGGGAGCAGAAATTCCCGGCGGATACGGCCAAAGTCCTTGCTGAGGATGTCGACGGCGACGGCTTTGGGCAGCACGGTGCCTACATAGGTGTCCTCCCATTTCAGTGGCCTTTGTCCGGTTTCTGTGAGGAACTGTACGCGAAAATCTTCCACATCGGTCAGCAGCGTCTTGATTTTAGGTTCATGGCCGATGACGTTGTCCGGGTGGTTGCCGTACAGCCGCTGTAACTGACCGTCGTAAAGGCGGTAGCCTACTCCCTGCAATGTGCTGCGCGGCAGGATCAACTGGGGGTTATGCCAGCCGGTTCGCACCAGCGCCAGGCCATCGGACTGGCTTTCCAACTGATTGGCGCCCCCCGTGATCACCCGTTCATTCTGTTCGCCATTGATACGCACAGCCCTGGGAACCGCCTGCAGCAGATCCCGTTCCAGGAACAGCATGGCCCGTTGCAGGGTTTGCAGTTTCTCCACCCGCTCGCTGGAGATGGCATCGCTGTTCAGTACGGTGGTCAGCACCCCATTGGCGGCTAGGCCAATCAGGGTGAAGATAGCCATGGCTATCAGGATCTCCAGCAGGGTAAAGCCGCGACTAGTTCCCATTGAGGCTGCCTGTTGAGGGTCGGGCCAGGAAAGTGGATACCGAGGTAATCACCTGCTCGCTATTCTCCTGCAGGCGGATTTCGACTGACACCTGGCGCAGATCTTTGTCGGCGGTTTCATTCACCACCTGCTTCCAGTACCAAGTGCGATCCGCCATCTCCTCACTGCCTTTTTGATTGTTCTGGGGTGGCCAGCGACCTTCCAGGTGCACCTGGGCAAGACGATTATTGGCCACCCAGGTGGCAAAAGTGATTTCTTCAATCATGCTGACATTGTGCAGGTGATCCCCGGCAGCCTTCATCACCGCAGTGCCGGTGAGGGCAAAAATGAGCAGGGCGACCATGATTTCCAACAGAGTCATGCCCCTAGGATAGCGACCAACAGGTAACGAGTGGCGAGTGACAAGTGAAAAGGTGCCTGCCCGGGGACGGGAGGGTCGCCGTGATATTGTTTCCCCCTGGATTGGAATCATAGCCTGTCCATGGCGTCGCTCAGGCTCAGGGGAGGCATATCCTGGGCGTCGACGCGAAAATACACCGGCTCGTCATTGCCGAAACCCGGCTCATACTTGAAGAACAGACTGAAGGGGGTAATTTCGCCACTGGATAGCAGCAGTATCTGAGGGGGGGGAATCTTTTCTTCCTCCTCACCGATTTCAACCCCTTCTTCGCTGACCGATAACTGTTCGTCAAACAGCTCCTGCTCGAACAGACTGTCTTCTTCCTGCCAGGGCAGATCCTCAAGCTCTAACTCCAGGCTGAAGTCTTCCGGCAGCTTATGCTCTTTCAGCAGCTTGTCCTCTTCCACCGGCTGCCACTTCTGTTGCTCGTCCAGCATCAGGAAGTAATACCTGCCTTCCTCCACCCGCAGACCCAACTCCACCTGATTGAGTACCGCGTGATCCGATACCATATTCATCACTACGGCAAAGCGCTGGGCCTGGTCATGCAGGGCCTCTTCCCGGTTTTTGCCCAGGCTGGTAAAGGTCACGGTGCCGACAATCAAACCCATCAGCAGCAGTACCAGCATCACCTCCAGCAGGGTAAAGCCCCGCTGGAAGCGGCTTGCTCGGGAAGTGAGGCGACAGGCGGTCATGGGGTGGTTTACAGATACTCTTCCAGATTCCAGTTGCCAATATCATCCTCGGTGCCGGGCTGCATGTCGGGGCCGGCGGAAAATACGTCGAAGGTGCCCATCTCACCCGGGCTCAGCAGGTAGTAGGGGTTGCCCCAGGGATCCTGGGGAAGGCGATTGATAAAGCCCTCGGCCGGAAAGTTACGCGGAACAGGATCCAGGGTCGGGGCATTAACCAGTGCTTCCAGGCCCTGATCGGTGGTGGGCAGCAGATTGGTACGCACCTTATACATCTGAATGGCGCTCTCCAGTTGCTGAATATCGATAGCGGCCTTTTTCAGTTGGGCGGTTTCCTGGTTGCCCAGGATAGCCGGAGCGACCAGCGCCGCCATCATGCCGATGATCAACAGGACCACCATGACTTCGATCAGGCTGAAGCCGGATTGTTTCATTGCACGGATTTTCATATTACAAGTTCACCATATTATTGAGAGCCAAAATGGGTTGCAGGATAGCCATGACGATAAACATGACGATCCCGGCCATGCTGACGATTAACAGAGGCTCGAAGACTTTCAGTGAGACACTGACGAGGGCCTCGAATTCCCTGTCCTGATTGTCGGCGGCCCGTGTCAGCATCTGCTGCAGTTCGCCGCTGCGCTCCCCCGACGCGATCATATGCATCATCATGGGGGGAAACATCCGGGTTTTTTCCAGTGAGGCACGCAGGCTGGAACCTTCCTTAACCCTTTCTGATGCTTCCAGCACCTCGTTGCGGATATGCAGGTTCTCCAGTACGCCGGCAGAAATCTTCATGCTCTCCAGCAGGGGCACGGCGCTGGAGGTCAGAATACTCAGCGTGCGGGCGAAGCGTGCCGTATTCAAGCCCCGGGACACCTTGCCCAACATGGGCAGGCGCAGTATAAGCCGGTGATAACGCAGTTTCAGCGCCGGTTGCTGCAACAGTCGCTGGACAATAACGATCAACAGCAGGATAACCATGCCTGCGATCAGCACATAATCCTGCAGCCAGTCACTGATGGCGATCATGATGCGGGTGATAAGGGGCAGTTCCTGGCCCATGGTATCGAACTGACCGACGATCTTCGGCACCACCTGGGTGAGCAGGGCAATCACCACCAGCAGGGCAATGGTCAGCATCAGGCTGGGATAGATCAGGGCCTGGATAATCTGGCTGCGGGTTTGCTGGCGCTTTTCCGTGTAGTCTGCCAGGCGGTTGAGTACGGTGTCCAGGTGGCCGGACTTTTCACCTGCAGCCACCATGGCCCGGTAAAGCTGGTCAAATACCTGGGGGAACTCGGCCATGGCATCCGCCAGGCCGTGACCTTCCACCACCTTGCTGCGCACGGCCATCATCATATTCTTGTGCTTGGCTTTCTCACACTGCTCGGCCACCGCCTGCAGGGCCTCCTCTATGGGCAGGGCCGATTCCACCAGGGTGGCCATTTGTCGGGTCAGCAGGGCCAATTCCGAGGCGGAAATACCCGTCTGGAACATCCGCCAGCCGCCGGCAGCGCGTTTTTCCCTCTCGGATACCGTATCCACTTCAAGGGGTATCAGGCTCTGTTCACGAAGCAGTTGTCGGACTTGGCGGGGGTTATCGGCCTCCATCACACCGGATTTGTTACGACCGGCCTGATCCATAGCCTTGTAGGCAAATGCTGCCATCAGTCATTGTTCCTTTGCATCTGACCTAGTCCTCCCGGGTAACGCGCAGTACTTCTTCGAGTGCGGTAATGCCTTTGAGGACCTTCTTGCAGCCGTCGTCACGAATACTGGGATGGGACTGGCGGATATATTTCTCTATGGCTTGTTCGCCATGGCCGTTGTGGACCATTTCCCGGATCTCTTCGTCAACCAGCAACAGTTCATGTATGCCGGTCCGGCCGCGATAGCCGGTCTGGTTGCAGGCGGCGCAGCCTTTAGGCCGGTAGATGGGGTATTCACTGGCTTTTTTTGCCTTGATGCCGAGAATTTCACATTCACGTTCCGAGGGCTCATGCTCTTCACGGCATTCGGTGCACAAGGTCCGCACCAGGCGCTGGGACAATACCGCCAGCAGACTGGATGAGAGAAGGAAGGGCTCGATGCCCATGTCTTCCAGGCGGGTAATGGCGCCGGATGCAGTGTTGGTGTGCAGGGTGGACAACACCAGGTGGCCGGTCAAACTGGCCTGCACGGCGATCTGAGCCGTTTCGAGATCGCGGATTTCACCCACCATGACCACATCCGGATCCTGGCGCAGTATGGCGCGCAGGCCGCGGGCAAAGGTCATATCCACCCGGCTGTTGACCTGAGTCTGGCCAATACCTTCCAAATCATACTCGATGGGATCCTCCACCGTCAGGATATTGCGATCCTTGGTGTTGATCTCCGTAAGGCCTGCATACAAGGTGGTGCTTTTGCCCGAACCGGTGGGACCGGTGACCAGGATAATGCCGTGGGGTTTCCTGATGAGTTCGGAAAAATGCAGGCGAATCTCTTTGGTCATGCCCAGATCGCTGAGATCCAGGTGTGCGGTGTTCTTGTCCAGCAGACGCAACACCACCCGCTCGCCGTGGCTGGAAGGCATGGTACTGACCCTCACATCCACCGCCCGTCCGGCGATACGCAGGGTGATACGGCCGTCCTGGGGCACCCGTTTCTCTGCGATATCCAGTTTGGCCATGACCTTGATTCGGGACACCAGCATGGAGGCCATTTTGCGGTTGGGGCGCAGGATTTCCCGCAGCACACCGTCCACCCGGAAGCGCACCACCAGCCTTTTTTCAAAGGTCTCGATATGGATATCCGAGGCCCCCTCCTTGATGGCTTCCCCCAGCATGGCGTTGATGAGCTTGATGATGGGGGCATCGTCTTCGCTATCCAGCAGATCTTCGGTTTCCGGCAACTCTTCGGCCAGGGTAAAGAGATCCCCCTCGTTGCCTATGTCTTCCATCAGTTGCTTGGCTTCGGAGGAGTCCCGCTGGAAGGCCTTGGTCAACAGGTTCTCGAAGCGTTCAGGGGGAATTTCCCGCAACTGGAACTCGCGACCGAGGAAGCGTCTGACCTCGGCAAAGATCTGAAAAGGGGTTTCGGCGGTATAGTACAGCAGCGGCGGCTGTTCGCTGGTATCCAGCAGCACCCTGTGGCGCTTGGCAAAGCCAAAGCCAAGCTGCCGGTGTTCAGACACCACCGCTTCTGGCTCGGCGGCCATCTGCTGCGGATCGATATGCTGCTCACTCATCAGTCTTGCTTGTCCTTCGCTTCACCTGCCTGCTTCTTGTCCATATAGTCGTAGAAGCTGGGGGGCAGCGCCAGGGAGTCATCCCATTCTGGCAGCACCGGTGTGTCCGTAAAGGGCATCAGGGGGATACCCCGGGCCTGACGATCCAACTGCTGGGCGCGGATAAAGTTGTACTTACGGTGGCTGATGGTATTCATGGTGACCCCGTCCTTGACGATAGTGGGGCGCAGGAAGACCATCAGATTACGTTTGCGCTTGGAGGTGGATGTGGATTTGAACAGGTGGCCCAGCAGCGGAATATCACCCAGCAGCGGCACCTTGGAGATGCTTTCCTGCACATCCTCGTCAATCAGGCCCCCTAGCACCACTGTACCGCCGTCATCCACCAGCACTGTGGTTTTCAGTTCGCGTTTATTGATGGAGATATCCACCCCGGTGGTGCCACTGACACTGGAGACTTCCTGCTCGATGGTCAGTTGTACGGCAGTGCCTTCGTTGATCTGAGGGGTGACCTTGAGCTTGATACCTACCTCCTTGCGATCCACCGTCTGGAAGGGGTTGGCATTGTTGGAGCCGGTGGTGGACCCTGTGATAATCGGCACTTCCTGGCCGACGATAAAGAAGGCTTCTTCGTTATCCATGGTGGTGATGTGCGGAGTTGCCAGTACATTGGAATTGGTGTCGGTACTCACCGCCTGCACTACTGCGCCCCAACCGTCCTTGACCACGCCGTACATGGCGCCGTTCAACCCGCCCAGCAGATTGGCCAGGGCGGTGAGATCCCCTTCGATGGTCTCCGTTGTTTGCACGGGCTCGCCATTGGCACTGATGACGGTCTTTTTCACTTCCCTGTCCTCGGCCTGCCGCAGCGCCACGCCCAGGGAGCCGATGGGGACTGTGCCGTTGGTAAACTGCTGGCCGCCGCCGTTCTCGCTGATCCATTGCACGCCCAACTGGGTGCCGTCTCCTTCGAACACTTCCACTATGATGGCTTCCACCTGCACCTGAGCCCGACGGATATCCAACTGGCGGATGACCTCTTCCAGGGAGCGCAGCATATCCGGCTGAGCGGTGATCACCAGGGCATTGGAGTCAGGGTGGGCTTCGATGCTCACATCCCGCTTGGAGCTGCGTCGTTGCGGTGTGGCGGCGCCCTGTTCCTCGGCCTGTATCCCGGCGCTGACCCCCTGCAATACCTTGACCAGATCTTCGGCCTTGGCGTATTTCAGATAGTGCACCCGCGTGTTGCCGTTGGTTTCCAGTTCGCTGTCCAGCCGTTCGATCAGGTTGATTAGTCGCTGCCTGGCCTTGATGTCGCCACTGACGATAATGCTGTTGGTACGATCATCCGCCACCACCCTCGGCTCGAGGATATCCGGCGCCTGTTTGGCACCCTGGGATTTATTGATGCTGTCGACGATACGCACCATCTCGGATGCGGAGGCGTACTTCAGCTTGATTATATCCACTTCCTGGTCGCCGGCCTTATCCACCCGCTCGATGATTTCCACCAGACGGTTGACCACAGCGGCCCGGCCGGTGAGCAGCATCACATTGGACTGGTCGTAACTGACCACGTTACCGCCACCGGCCTGGTCGTTGAGTTGGCGCAGCAGCGGGGCCAACTCCCTGACCGACACATTGTAGACGGGGACCACCCGGGTGATCATTTCATCCCCGTCGAAGGGGGTGCCTTCAATCACCGGGATATTGGAGGTCTTGGCGTCCTTGTCGCGCACCACCTTGAGGACCCCGCTGGGCATTTCCACAACAGCAAAGCCGTAGACCTGCAGAACGTTGAGGAAAAACTGGTAATACTGTTCCTCGGTGAGCAGATCATAGCTGCGTACGGTGATTTTACCCCGCACATTGGGGTCAACTATGATGGTCTTCTTCAGGTTTTTGCCGACGATATTGATAAACTCATCGATGTCGGTGCCTTTGAAATTAGGCGAATACTCGGCTGCGGAAAGAGAGGCGGCCACCGCAAAAAAAGCAGCGCAGGCAGCGATGGAAAGATGAGAAAAAAGGCGGTTCAGCCTCATATCAGGTTCCTTATAATTCACTATCGTCGGAGGGGAGATCCAGATACAGGGTTAAGAGTTCCCCTTCCCGGTCCACGGTTAACTGCAGGGATTCGGTTTCCCTGAGCATGGACATGGCTTCCACTGATTGCTGGATATCGGTCAGATCCAGGCCATTGATTTCGGTAACAATATCATTGGCCTGCAACCCGGCTGCCTGGAACAACGCGGGGTTGCGGCCGGGACTGACCCGGTATCCCTTGAGTTCTCCATCAACCATGTGCTGGCTGATGGCAATATAATCGGTAAAGTTGGCCGGCTGGGCCTGTAGCGCCTGGGTGGCTTCCACGGCTTCCTGGGACAGGGAGCGGCGTTCGAAGGCAGGAGCCGGAGCGCGTTTGGCCTCGGCGGCTGGACCCGACGGGGATTGCTTGAAGTCCACCCCGTCCAGCATCAGAGTCTCCGCCCGGGGGCCATTTTTGATGATAATCCTGTCCGGGTAGACTTCCTGTACCACGGCGTTCGTGCCATCCACTTTCTCGCCTATACCATAGGTATTCTGCTTGCCACGATTCTCTATGATAGCGGCGCCCCGATCCGGATTATCGCTGGCCACCACACCGGTCAGCGTCAGGTTCAGATCGGTCTGGGGGGCCTCTTCCACCACTACTTTGGGTTGGTTGGCCTGGGGTTTGCCAAACAGATCCAACTGCTGAATCCTGCGGATATCGGCGCTGGCTTTGGCCTGTGTCTCTACCGGGCTCAGGGTCGTTTGACTCTGCTGGGCCGTTTCGGGCACCGGCCAGAGTCGCCAAGTCAGGTCCGCGGCAAAAGCGATGAGATAGAGTCCGAGCAGGAGGCAGATCAGACGTATTATCTGCTCCTGGTACTGACTCAAGCGAAACCAGACTTGCTGAATGTTATTATGATTAAAAGCTATCACGTCTGTGCCATGTTATCTGGTCGAGTGTAATCGGAAACGGGCTGTCGGGACTTGGCGCGCTTGGTGGGAACTCGACCTGTGCTAAACTATCCCGCCCATCATATCCAGTCATAAAAAGGGCCACAACTTTAATTCTGTGTCCGTGCCAGAAAAGGGCAGACAATCATAATAGCGAAAAGTTACCAATACATGTCATTTGAATCATGAAAACCAACCAAAGCGAAAACAACCTGATCTCTGTGCGCCTGGACAAGTGGCTTTGGGCTGCACGTTTTTTCAAGACACGGGCTCTGGCCAGGGAGGTGATCCAGGGCGGTAAGGTCCAGTATAACGGTCAGCGCAGCAAACCGAGCAAGACAGTGGAGCTCGGGGCAGTGATTAAAGTTCCCCAGGGCCAGGATATACGGGAGGTCCGGGTGCTCGAGGTCTATGATAAACGGCGCTCCGCTCCCCAGGCTCAAACCATGTACGAAGAGACGCCTGACAGTATCAGGCAGCGGGAAGCCAACGCCGAGGCGCGCAAGGCTGGCGCTCTCTATAGTCCCAGACCGGACCATAAACCGGACAAGAAACAGCGGCGTGACATCATCAGGTTCAAACATCAGTAGATGGGTGCTGACTGCATCCCCAATGTCGGGTATAACTGCGTTCATGGAGAGCCGTCCGCCCGGCCGATGAGCAGGCAGTCTGCCCCGGTCAATGAAGAGATTAGAATCATGTCCCAACCCTATGATCTGCTTTATCGTTACCTGTTTACCGACAACCATGTGCGCGGAGAGCTGGTGCGGCTGGAAAACAGTTATGCGGCGGTGCTGGCCGCACAGGATTATCCGCCCCCTTTGCAACGCCTGATGGGGGAACTGATGGCTGCCAGTTCTTTGTTAACCGCCACCCTCAAATTTGAGGGTGACATCGCCGTGCAGTTACAGAGCGAAGGCCCGGTCAAATATGCGGTGATCAATGGCACCCATAAGCAGGAACTGCGGGGAGTCGCACGCTGGGACGGGGATGTTCCGGAGGACTTTCCGGCCATGTTCAAAAAAGGGGTGATGGCCATCACCATCACCCCTAAAGAAGGCGAGCGCTACCAGGGTATGGTGGCACTGGATAAGCCCAGCCTGGCAGAGTGTCTGGAGGCTTATTTTGCCCAGTCAGAACAGCTGGCGACCCGGGTGATCCTGATGACCCGCTCAGAACATACCCCGCCCAGGGCGGCCGGTTTGCTATTGCAGGTCTTGCCCGTGGCAGAGCATGCCAGGGAGGATTTTGAGCATCTTTCCCAGATCACCGACACCATCCGCCCAGACGAGCTTTTCGATCTGCCGGTCGAGCAGATACTGCACCGGCTTTATCACCAGGAAGAGGTGGAACTTTTTCAGCCGCAGAATGTGTTGTTCAGATGCAGTTGCAGCCGGCAGCGAAGTGCCATGGCCCTGGCGTCGGTAGATAAACAGGATCTGCTTGATATTGCTTCCCGGGAAGGGGGAGTGACCATCAACTGCCAGTATTGCCATGCAGAGTACCGTTTCGACGCCATAGATATTGAGGCCATTCATGCCGGTCAGTACGGTCAACCCGGGCAGTTGAATTAACCCAACCGGCATTTCTGATCTTTTTCCTGCAAATTTATCCGGCTAAATGGCCGGAATCCGCATAACTATCCGTATAAACTGAAAGACTTTCAGAAAAATCCTGAAAGTCTTTCAGGATTGCGGAAAAAATCGCCATTCTCCCTACCTCTTCAGGCCAAGTTTAATGTATCATGCGCGGCAAATAACAATAATGAAACCACCTCTGAAAACTTTTGCCCTGGAGTTGTTTTGAACATGACCTCTGTACCCCCGAATCTGATGGTAGACCTGAGCGCTGCCGAGCTGGTAGAGCAAGCCATACTGCGTCAGGAAGGCCATCTGGCGGCCAATGGCGCGCTGGTGGTGGAAACCGGTGCACGCACCGGCCGCTCACCCAAGGATCGTTTTATCGTCAGGGAAGCCTCCACCGAGAACGAGATAGAATGGGGCGCCGTCAACCGCGCATTTGACGCCAATCAGTTTGATGCCCTGTGGCAGAAGGTTGAAACATATCTGATGGGTAAGCAGCATTTTATGTCGCATCTGGAAGTGGGCGCCGACCCTGAGCACTATCTGCCCCTGCAGGTGCGCACTGAGACCGCCTGGCATCAGTTGTTCGCCCATAACCTCTTTATCCGCCCCCGGCACTGGAACCAGGCGGGTAAGACTCCCTGGCAGATCCTTAATGCGCCTGGCTTTGTCTGTGAGCCCGAGCGTGACGGTACCAACTCCGAAGGCTGCGTCATCATTAATTTCGCCCAGCGTAAGGTGCTGCTGGCCGGCATGCGTTATGCCGGTGAAATGAAAAAATCCATGTTCTCGGTACAGAACTTCCTGCTGCCGGGCAAAGACGTGCTGCCTATGCACTGCAGCGCCAACGTCGGCGAGCAGGGCGATGTGACTCTGTTTTTCGGTCTGTCCGGCACCGGCAAGACGACTCTCTCTGCCGACCCTACCCGCTTCCTGATAGGCGATGACGAGCATGGTTGGGCACCGGGCTCGGTCTTCAATATCGAGGGCGGTTGCTACGCCAAGTGCATCGACCTGTCGAAAAAGAATGAACCGGTAATCTGGGAGGCTATCCGCTTTGGGGCGGTACTGGAAAATGTAGTATTGGATGATCACAAACATCCTGATTACCACGACAGCAGCCTGACCCAGAACAGTCGTGCTGCCTATCCCCTTGAGCACATAGAAAAGCGGGAACTGGCCAATCGTGCCGGTGAACCCCAGGCCGTGGTCTTCCTGACCTGTGACGTGAGTGGTGTGTTGCCGCCGGTGTCCATCCTGTCCGAGCAGGCGGCGGCCTATCACTTCCTGTCCGGCTATACGGCCAAGGTGGGTTCCACCGAGATTGGCTCCACCGCCGCCATTGAATCCACCTTCTCCACCTGTTTCGGTGCGCCTTTCTTCCCCCGTCCCGCCGGTGTTTACGCCGAGTTGCTGATGAAGCGGGTGCGCGAATTCGGTTCCAAAGTGTATCTGGTCAATACGGGCTGGACAGGCGGTCCGTACGGCACGGGTAAGCGCTTCGATATCCCTACTACCCGCGCCATTATCGATGCCATCGTCAATAACAAGCTGGACGGGGTGGAAACCCAGCATTTGGAACAGTTGAATCTGGATGTACCGGTGGCAGTGCACGGTGTGGAAAGCAAATTGCTCAATCCCAGAAATACCTGGGCCGACCAGGCTAAATACGACGAGTACGCCAGTCGCCTCGCAGCAGAGTTCCAGAAGAATTTTGCCAAGTATGAGGTATCAGAGGAGATTCGCCAGGCCGGTCCCAAAGCCTGATCTCAGTTGACCTAAGCAAAAAAAACCGCAGCCAGGCTGCGGTTTTTTTGCTTCAGGGTTTCCCGTCAAAGCTGATATACGGCTTTGAGTTCCGGCACTTCAGTGAGCTGGGGTCTGACAGACTCATCGCCCACCACCACCAGCACCATGTTCTCCAGTTTGAGATATTTCCTGGCCATCTCTGAAATGGTTTCCGGCGTCAGCGCATTCACCTGTTGCACATAGGTTTCCAGGCGCGACAGCGGCAAGCCATGGCTTTTCAGGAACCACAACTGGTTGATGATGGCGGTGCGGGAGGAATTCTGCAGTACATAGAGCCCTGAAATATAGTTTTTGAAGCCCTCCAGCTCCTCTGCTGCCGGCGCCTCATTCTGCAGGCGTTTGATTTCCTTGATGATCTCTGCCAGCGCCGGTCCCGTAGCCTCGGCTGTCACATCCGCATGCTGGTACCACACTGCGGCTTTCACCAGGTCGTACACACTGCTCCGCGGTGAATAGGTATAGCCTTTGTCCTCCCTGATATTGGAGGTAATGCGACTGGAGAACGATCCCCCCAGTAAGGTATTCATAGTGCTCAGGGCGATATAATCAGGGTGGGAGGGGTCCACCACTTTCAGCCCGATACGGAGGGTGGACTGGGGGGCCTTGTCCCGGGGAATAAATACCAACTCGGCCTCTGTGGAGGGGGAGGGGGCCGCCACTTCCTTGGGCGTGCCGGCAGGCATTCCGGCAAAGGCATCGCGAATCGCCTTTTCAGCCTGGGACCGGTCAAATTGTCCGGACACGTACAGGTGACTGCGACTGGCCACCAGGTTGTTACCCAGAAATTGACGGACATCCTCCAGAGTCAGTGCTTCCACCACCTTTTCATCGGCGAACACCCCGGCGTAGGGATGGTCGTCAAATACGGCCTGGTAGAAGGCCTCCACCGCCTGTCCCTGGGCCTGGGATTTCTGTACTTTCAGGTCACGCACGAAGTTGGTAACGGCCCGGTCAAGATCGGTCTGTTCCAGCTTGGGATGCATGACGATATCGGCGAGCAGGGAGGCCGCCTCTCCGGCAAATTCACTCAATACGTCCAGTTGCAAAAAGCTGGAGTTGGTGGAGACAGCCGTTTCAACCTGGCCGCCCATATTGGCCGCAGCCTCGGCAATGGCCCGGGCCGACAAACTTTGAGTGCCTTCGGTGAGTAACTGGTAACTGATATCGGACACGGCATCCTTGCCGCCGTCATCCAGATTGCCGGTACTGGTGACCAGTCGCAGGGTCACCTTGGGGGTATTGCCGTAAGGGATAAAAGTCACCGTCAGGCCGTTATCCAGCAGAATGTCCTGGGTCGTGGTCAGTCTGAAGTCTTTGGGTTCGCCTCCTTTGGGCGGCTGTTCCTTGGCACACAATGGCAGAGCCGCCAGGGCAGACAGCAGTAGCGCGCTAATCCATGATTTCATTGCTGTTCTCCTTGCTGGTCCTGGTTCGATCCTGTGGCGTTGGGGTCTTCACCCGGGGTCAGGGTTAAAATGGTACGGTTGCCCGGCCGCAGATACTCTTTGACCGTGGATTTAATCAGTTCCGGAGTGACAGCCTTGAATTTACCTTCCAGTTCGTTAATGCGCTGCGGATTATCATCAAACAGGGCGAAGCTGGCGAGCAGATCCAGTTTGCCAAAGCCATAAAAGCTGTCGATATTGTCAAACAGGGCGGAACGCAGCTTCACCATGGCCCGTTCGATGTCTTTCTGGGCGATGGGCTGTTCGGCCAGTTTTGCCACCACGGAATCCACCGCCGCCACCAGTTCCTTCTCGCTGACGCCCTCGTCATGAGTAAAAGAGCTCATCCATAGCATCGGTCCGTTGTAGTTGAACATATTGCCCAACAGGTAGTTGATGCCGCCGCCGACTTCCCCGGTAATCTGCCTGTCCTTGACCAGTTCCTGATACAACAGGCTGTCGTCGCCCTGCACCAGCAACTGATCGATAATGCCCATGGCGTAATATTCAGGGCTGTTGCGCGGCGGCATTTTATAGGCAAAGGCAAACGCCGGCTTGGGTGCCAGTCGGTCAAATTTGTTAAAGCGTTTTTCCTGTTCCTGGCGCAGTTCGGTTAAATCCGGTTGGGCGGCCAGCTCGCTGGCGGGCAGGGGGCCGAAATACTCTTTAATCCAGCCCAGGGTCTGCTCCACATCCACATCGCCTACCACCACCACTACGGCATTATTGGGCGAGTAGTACATATTGAAGAAGGCTTGCACATCTTCCAGGGTGGCGGCGTCCAGATCTTCCAAATCGCCGTAGAAATTATGCGCGTTATACCAGTTGTTAAAGGCGTACTGGGGCATATCCAACCAGGGGAAGCCTCCATAGGGCTGGTTGAGCACATTGACCTTGACCTCATTTTTTACCACGCCCTGCTGGTTGGTGAGGTTTTCCTGGGTGATGGCCAGGCCTTTCATGCGGTCCGCTTCGGCCCAGAGCAAGGTCTCGACTTTATTAGCCGGCACTATCTCGAAGTAGTTGGTATAGTCGAAACGGGTGGATCCGTTGAGCACCCCGCCGTTATTCTGCACCAGTTTGACGAATTCCATCTTGCCCAGGTTCTCCGAACCCTGAAACATCATATGTTCAAACAGGTGGGCAAAGCCGGTACGATCTTTCGGCTCGATACGGAAACCTATGTTGTAGTACACCCCTATGGCGGCAATAGGTGCCGTATCATCGGGTGAAATAACGACCTTCAGACCATTGTCCAGACTGTGATAGTGGACTGGCACATTAAAGCTGACCGGGCTGTGTTCCTGGCCGGCCTGTTCAGCCAGTTTATCTGCCAGGTTATTCTGGGCGGTGTCGGCCGGATTGGGGCTGCAACCCGCCAGTAGCAGGGCAGCGGCCAGGGCCGCGAGTCGGTTGAACATGATGATTCCCTTTTTGTGTTGTAACGAGACAGACGCTTGATTAATCCCCGACCAATATAGCCAGACCACCGGGGCGGTGCAATCCTGGCAAAACCAGTAAAATATCCCTAAGCATCTAGATTGTAAGAATTTTAATCAGATTACCTTCAGCGTTGCAGCTTGCTGGGCAGGCAGACCCGAGCAATCAGCCCACCTGCAGGGTGGTTTTTCAGTTCAATACTGCCCAGATGCATATCCACGATGCGCTTGATGATGGCCAGGCCCAGGCCGGAGCCCAGGCTGCCGCGGGCCTTGTCACCCTGGGTAAAAGGCTGGAACAGGTTTTCAATCTGATCCTCTGGGATGCCCGGGCCGAAGTCACGGATGGTGAAAAAGACCTGTTTGTGTTTCTTATCGTAGCCTGAGGTGATTTCTATGCGGTTACTGCCGTAGCGAAAGGCGTTTTCCAGCAGATTGTCCAGCACCCGCTTGATGGCCACCTTGCGCAATTGCGCATCCGGCACTTCCTGCAGGTCAAGGTCGATGTCGTGGTCGCCCTCTATATCCCGGGCCCGCACCACATCGTCAATCAGGCTGTTGAGGTTGACCCGCTCCAGTTTCTCCTGCCGGTCCTGGCGTACGTAGTTGATAAACTGGTCGATGATATCGTTCATATCCTCGATATCGTGATTGATGCCTTCCCTCAGCCATTCCTGATCATCCGGCAGCATTTCTGCCGCCAGGCGGATGCGGGTCAGGGGGGTGCGCAGGTCGTGGGAAATGCCGGCGGTTAACAGGGCGCGGTCATCCTCCAGTTGCTTGATGCCGCGGGACATCTGGTTGAAGGCGCGGGTCACCGCCATGATTTCACTGGAGCCTTCTTCTTTGAGCGGCGGTGGGAAAGTGCCCCGGCCAACCGTGATCGCGGCCTGTTGCAGGGCTTGCAGGGGTTTGTTCAAGCGTCGTACAAAAATCCAGCCGCCGGCCACACTTAAGATCCCGATTACCATCAGGTATATGGTCAGGGGCGAGATATCCGCCTCTCCCAGTCCCTGCATGGGCACCGTAATCCACAGACTTCTGTCCTGGGGGGGGTTGACCCAGAAGAGGTAAGGATCCCCCGGGGTTATGCGCACATCGGCAGTACCGCCGAGCAGGCCCGACATCTGTCTGGACAGGAACTGATAGTATTTGGCCTGCTCCAGCCCTGCTTCCCTGGCCTGCCAGTCGTTCATGATCTGGATACCGGTGGCTTCAAAAAAATCCCGGTGCAGATCGGGGTCCTGGTGATCCAGTCCCTCAATAAAAATCACCTTTATCTGGGTGGCCAGCAGGTTGTTGATCTGCTGATAGCTTGGCCGGATAAAGTAATAGGTTACCGACAGATAGGACACCACCTGATTGATCAGCAGCAGCAGGCCAATCAACAGGACGGTCTGGCCAAAAGCACTCTTGGGCAGCAGGCGCATGGATTTTACTGGTTATCCTATTATTCGGCTTTCTTTTCGCCGTCGGGCACAAAGACGTAACCCAGGCCCCAGACGGTCTGAATATAACGGGGATTGGCGGGATCCTCTTCCAGCATTCGACGCAGGCGGGATACCTGCACGTCGATACTGCGCTCCAGGGCGCTGTAATCCCGGCCGCGGGCCAGGTTCATCAGCTTGTCCCGCGACAGCGGGATGCGGGGATGCGTGACCAGTGACTTGAGTACCGCAAATTCACCGCTGGTCAGGGTCATGGGGGTGCCGTTGCAGCTCATTTCCCGGGTGGCCAGATTCAGGCTGTATTTGCCGAAGGTCACCACCTGTTCTTCCTGTGAGGGAGCCCCCGGCGCTTCGGTGGTCCGGCGCCGCAGCACCGCCTTGATCCTGGCCTGCAATTCCCTGGGATTGAAGGGTTTGGGCAGATAATCGTCGGCACCCATTTCCAGGCCGATAATACGGTCCACTTCATCGCCTTTGGCGGTGAGCATCACGATGGGAATATCATTTTCCTTCTGACGCAGACGGCGGCAGATGGACAGGCCATCCTCGCCGGGCAGCATGAGATCCAGCACGATCAGATGAAAATTCTCCCGCTCCAGCAAACGATCCATCTGTTCGGAGTTGGCGGCCGTACGGGCCTGGTAGCCCTGCTCCACCAGGTAACGCTCCAGCAGGCTGCGCAGGCGCATATCGTCATCCACGACCAGAATTTTTGGTGTTTCCTGTCCCATAGGGGTGTTCCACAAAAGTGCAGTGCCCCCAATATAAAAGAAAGCCCGTCGAAATGAAAAGCCTTGCCACTTAAGCCCCTGTGCTGAGTTGTTACAAAGTTTGTGCGTGCTGGTAAAGCCTGCGGCAGTTGGGCAGAATAACCGACTCTTCAAGGCTTGGGGGTATTCAATGAAAGCAAAGGTTCAATGGCTGGACAACAGCCGTTTTGTCGGCACAGCTGAGAGCGGCCATACAGTGGTTATGGATGGGGATAAACAAAGCGCTGCCAGCCCCATGGAGATGGTGCTGATGGCGGCGGGCAGCTGTGCATCGGTGGATGTGGTCAGTATTCTGAAAAAGGCCAGGCAGCAGGTTTCAGCGGTAGAAGTGGAACTGAGCGCCGAGCGGGCCGATGCGGTGCCGGCGGTCTTTGTCCGCATGCATCTGAAATTTATCGTCAGCGGCATTGATATCAGTGAAAAGCATGTGGAACGGGCGGTGAACCTGTCCGCCGAAAAGTACTGTTCGGTGTCTATCATGCTGGGCAAGTCGGTGGATGTCAGCCACAGTTTTGAGGTCCGGCAAGCCGAGTTTTAACCTACTCTGCAGGCAGGCTACCTGTCTTCCACCCAGTCCATCTGGAAGCTGGCCCGGCGCTTCTTGTCCATCAGCTCTTCAATCAGCGGCGAGAGGATCAGCTCCATGGCCAGGCCCATCTTGCCGCCCGGCACTACCAGGGTATTAATGCGGGACATAAAGGCACCGTCGATCATCTGCAGCAGATAGGGATAATCGACATTGCGCATTTCACGGCGAAAGCGCACCACCACAAAGCTTTCATCGTGGGAGGGGATCTCCCTGGCGCTGAAGGGGTTGGAGGTATCTACCGTCGGCACCCGTTGGAAATTCACATGGGTACGGGAAAATTGCGGGGTAATAAACTGAAAATAGTCGTCCATGCTGCGTACTATGCTGCTCATGACGGCCTCGCGTGAATGGCCCCTGTCAGTGGTGTCGCGGACGATTTTCTGGATCCACTCCAGATTGACAATGGGCACCATGCCCACCAACAGATCCACATGCTTGGCCACATCGGCTTCGTCTGTTACCACCCCCCCGTGCAGGCCTTCGTAGAACAGCAGATCCGTGCCCTTGGGCAGTTCCTGCCAGGGGGTGAAGGTGCCGGGCATCTGGTTAAAGGGCACCGCATCGTCGAAACTGTGCAGATAGTGACGGTGCTTGCCCTGGCCCGTTTCAGCATATTCCTTGAACAGGGTTTCCAGCAGCACGAAGTCGTTGGCCCTGGGGCCGAAATAGCTGATATGCCGGCCCTGTTCCTGTGCCTTGCGGATTTCCACTTCCATTTCCGGTCGGGTAAAGCGATGGAAACTGTCGCCCTCGACAAACGCAGCATTCAGCCCGAGATTGCGGAAAATATGCTGGATGGCCTGGGTGGTCGTGGTGGTACCGGCACCGGACGAACCCGTGATGGCGATAATAGGATGCTTGGCTGACATAGCGCTTAGAGTTGTTCGCTGGAACGCTATTTATAAGCAAGGCCGTGGTGAGGGTCAAGGGATACCGGTCCGGTCCCGGCCGACCGCACTGCCAGTACTGCGGCATAAAGGGCGCTGGCCAGACTGTCTGTCAGAAAAAAGCTGTTACAGTATATAAATGAGCGTAATGGGGAGCGCCAAGATCGAATTACAAGCCTTTAATCAACTGTACCTGGCAGCCTTCTATACGCTGGTGGCGCTCTTTTACACCCTGCGGATCAAGCTGTTCCGTCCCCAGGCCCCGTCCTGCGAATTTGTCCATATGGGCAAGTCAGGCACCCTGCACTGGTGGAACCACCTGACGTTCCGGGTGTTCCGAATCCTGATCTGGGGCGTTTGCGTGGCGCGGCTGATATGGCCGCAGATGGATGCCTGGCTGATCTTTGTGCCGCTGTCGGCCATTCCGGTGGTGGTTATCTGCGGCATGCTGATGCTGGCCAGCGGCTTTGCCCTGGCAATATGGGGCAATCTGTTGCTCAGCGGTTTATGGCGGTCCGGTGTGGACAGCCAGGGCCCCGGCCGGCTGGTTACCCACTCCCTGTACCGCTATTCCCGTAACCCCATTTTTATCGGCGTCATGTTGGGGCAACTGGGCTTTTTCCTTGCTCTGCCGGGCTGGTTTTCGCTGACCTGTCTGCTGGTGGGCTGGACGGCGGTGGGAGTTCAGATTTATCTGGAAGAGCAGCACCTGCAGGAAAAGCTGCCGGTGGAGTATGGTCAGTATCGCCGGAATACTGCGCGCTGGTGGGGGAGCAGCAAGGGAAATTAGTCGAATTGCGTACCGGTTTGCCTGTGGATCCTTGAATTTTGCCCTGTTGTCCCCCAAATCAGCCTCATTCGATATTCAGACGCGCTGCGTCCCAAGCAAAGGAATTCAAGTGACTACGATAGTTTCCATCAGACGAAATAATCAGGTGGTCATCGCCGGTGACGGCCAGGTGTCGTTGGGCAATACGGTGATGAAGGGCAACGCCCGCAAGGTCCGGCGTCTTTATCAGAACAAGGTACTGGCCGGTTTTGCCGGCGGCACGGCAGATGCCTTTACCCTGTTCGAGCGCTTCGAGTCCAAGCTGGAGATCCATCAGGGCCATCTGATGCGATCGGCAGTGGAGTTGGCCAAGGACTGGCGCACCGATCGTATGTTGAGGCGATTGGAGGCCTTGCTGGCCGTGGCGGATGAAACTGCCTCCCTGATTATCACAGGTAACGGCGATGTACTGCAGCCCGAAATGGATCTGATCGCCATTGGTTCCGGAGGCCCCTACGCCCAGGCCGCGGCCACCGCCCTGTTGCAGAACACTGAGTTGGGGGCCAGGGAGATCGCCGAGAAAAGTCTGACCATCGCCGGCGATATCTGCGTCTTTACCAACCATAATCAGACGGTTGAACAGCTGGATTACTGATTCCGCCTACCACCAAGTGCGTGATAAATAACTATTTAAAATCAAAGGGTTAAATATGTCAGAAATGACTCCAAGAGAAATCGTCCATGAACTGGACCGGCATATCATCGGCCAGCAGGGCGCCAAGCGGGCTGTGGCCATAGCCCTGCGCAATCGCTGGCGCCGCATGCAGCTTAATGACGAGCTACGCCATGAAGTGACGCCCAAGAATATCCTGATGATTGGTCCCACCGGAGTCGGCAAAACCGAGATTGCCCGTCGCCTGGCCAAGCTGGCCAATGCTCCCTTTATTAAGGTGGAAGCGACCAAATTTACCGAAGTGGGTTATGTGGGCAAGGAAGTGGAGGCCATTATCCGCGACCTTGCGGATATTGCGGTGAAGATGACCAAGGAGCAGGAAATGACCAAGGTACGTTACCGGGCCGAAGAAGCGGCCGAGGAGCGGATCCTGGATGCGTTGCTGCCCCGTCCGGAGAATGCCTGGGGTGAACGGGAGGAGGGCCAGGACAAGGGTACCCGTCAGGCGTTTCGCAAGAAACTGCGTGAGCACCAACTGGATGACAAGGAAATCGAGATAGACATTGCCCTGCCGCAGATGGGGGTGGAGATCATGGCCCCTCCCGGCATGGAAGAGATGACCAACCAGTTACAGAGTATGTTCCAGAACCTGTCCGGCTCCCATAAGAAAAAGAAGAAGCTCAAGATCAAGGAAGCCTACAAACTGCTGGTGGAAGAGGAAGCGGCCCGTCTGGTCAATCAGGAGGACCTGAAGGAAAAGGCGCTGTTCAATGTGGAGCAGAACGGCATCGTGTTTATCGACGAGATAGACAAAATCTGCAAACGGGAGAACACCCAGGGCGCCGATGTATCCCGCGAAGGGGTGCAGCGGGATCTGCTTCCGCTTGTGGAAGGCAGCACGGTCAGCACCAAGCATGGTATGGTCAAGACGGACCATATCCTGTTTATCGCCTCGGGTGCGTTTCAAATGTCCAAACCTTCGGATCTGATCCCTGAGCTGCAGGGGCGTCTGCCCATCCGGGTGGAGCTCAGTGCCCTCAAAGTGGGAGACTTTATCCGGATTCTCACCGAGCCCAATGCCTCGCTGACCGAGCAATATGTGGCGCTGATGGGCACCGAAGGGGTGGAAATCGCCTTTACCCAGGATGGCATCGAGCGCATCGCTCAGGCCGCCTGGCAGGTTAACGAACGCACCGAGAACATCGGCGCAAGGCGCCTGCATACGGTGATGGAAAAGCTGATGGAGGATATCTCCTTCGACGCCACCGACAAGCACGGCGAGAAGCTGGTCATTGACGCCGAGTACGTGAAGGCACACCTGGATACGCTGGTGGAAGATGAGGATCTGAGCCGGTTTATTCTCTGATTACTGGCTGATGGGGTGGGGCGCAATGCCCCGCCCGGCTGGCGCAGATTTCCCAAGCTGTCATCCGTTATACCCGCGCAGGGCATGCAGAGCCGCCCAGGAAGACGGTTTAAGGATCGCTCCTCTTAGGCTTGGCGATGGCGCGATACCACTGTTGAGTCCAGTTTCTCCAGATACTCCTTCAGCACCCGGGCATGGCTGTGTCGGGTATCTTTTGTCGCAGACAGCAGAATAAGGTTCTGCTGGGTCACATCGGCAAGGCATTCCCTGGCCGTTTCTTTGTTTTCACTGAGCTCGCTTAGGTACTGTTTGCGGAAGTCCGCCCATTTATCGGCGTCATGATCAAACCAGTGGCGTAACCCATCACTGGGTGCCAGCGCTTTCCAGTGGCCATCCAGATCCGCCTGCTCCTTCGACACCCCTCTTGGCCACAGCTTATCCACCAGCGCCCGATAGCCTTGTGGAATGTCTTCATCGTAAATGCGATGCAGCTTGATATTCATTGCCCCTCTCCTAATGGATTGCCAGCTAACGTCTGGGCTGGACGCCCTAATACAAAAACTTAGTAGGGCTTGATTGGGACGCAAATCAAATTAATGGACCAAATAAAGAAGGTAAAAGGCGGCGCCGGGTTGGCCTTCGCAGACACGCTGTGAATATATCCCTATACGCTCTTACGCAGCCTCCCTGCTGCATAAGGTCTGCAAAGGCCAACCCGACACTGCCTCTCAGCCTTTTCTCTATTGGTGAGTAATAGGTTTCCAACCAGACCGCGTGCTTAGACAGGCGGCTGCTGAAACTGACTTCTTCACACATTTGGAATGTGAGACGGTGGGCTATACGTCGATGGTGGAGGTTTCAGTGGTATCTGTTTTGACCAAAGCTATCCGGTAGCCGTTAAAGCGCTTGGTCATCACGACCTTCACTGCATAGATGCCGAAGAAAATCCCAATCAGGGCTCCGATCAATTGCAAATAGGGTTGATAGGGTTCAGTGGACACCCCGGCGATGGACAAGATGAAGCCCATTAAAAAACCGACCAGCAGGGCAGTGGGAAAGGTCCATAGCATCGCCCGCCAAACCCAGCTCCACCAAATCCGCACCGCATATTTCCAGGTAACTTTGATTTCTTCCATGATTTCTCCTTCGTTAAATGGCTTGATACCTTAGCGCACACCCATCCTCGCAACAAACCCTAACCGCCGCCACAGCACCGCCACCCACACGGCATGCAGGTTCAGCAGCAACACCAGCCACCATTCAAAGGCATCCTCCATCCGCTCGTGCCACACCGGCCACAGGCCATCCAGTGCCAGCGAGAAGATGGCTATAAACAAGGTCAGGGCGCTGAACAGCAGCAGCCTTCTGCCGCTCCTGCTCATCGGGCGGGAAGGATGACTGGCCAGGGCTGCCCCCAGGCAGGCCTGGGCGATAAAGGTCAGGCCCAGGTAGATCACTACCCCGGCGCGTCTGAGCAGATAAAAGGTCTCTCCCACATGGCCCAGGCTCAGGCTGTAGACAATCAGCGCCAGACTGGCCACTACTCCCAACCAGCCGAGGTAGCGCTGTGAACCCAGACCCAGGCTCTTAAGCCAGTAACTGTTCAGAGTCCAGAACAGGGCCAGCAGCACCATGGCCGGGATCATGCCGGCCTTGAACAGAAAATAAGCCAGGCCGTAACGGCCGGTGGCGCTGATACTGACGCAATCCAGCCAGTAGGGGTTGCAATGGGGCAGGGCGTCCTGCCAGAAGGACACCAGCAGGGTCAGATGAATGGTCAGCAGCGGTAGCAGGGACGCCAGCAGTCCAAACTGCCACAGGGGAATGGCCGGGCTAGGGTTGGCGGTAAAGGGTAGCTTTGAATCTTGGTTTTCCATGACGTTCAAGATAGTAGATCAGCGACTGGCCGTCCTCAGACAGGGTCAGGGTCCAGACATTGGTGGCAGCCTCGGGGATCTGGCCGATGGTATGGGTATCGGCGGCAAACGACTGCTCTAAGGCGGTTCCTGGTGCTGTAGCCATGCCGCCGTAAAGGTTTACCTCATGGGGTGTGCCGTCCTGATGGCGGTGATCATGCTGTAACTGCAGGCCATCCTCTTTAAGGTTGAACACCCAGGTGCGCGAGGTATCGGTGCCTACCTGAAAAGGCACCCTGATCTGTGCCGGACCACATTCTGCAATATGGGCAACCAGGGGTTTGCCGTAAAAGCTGTCCTTTGGGTCATCCGGAAAGCTGGACTGACCGGTAAAGGTCTGGCCGCAGAGGCCGGCAAGTTTGTCAAAGAAAGCCTGATGAGTGTCGGTTTGCGCCATCAGCGGCAGATTGAATGTCAGCAGTAATATCAGCAGGTATTTCATGCCTGGTCCTGTTGGTTTGAGGGATAAGAGGTCAGATGCAGACCCGGTTACGGCCCTGATCCTTGGCTTCGTAGAGCCGGTTGTCCGCTTCCACCAGCATGCTGTGACCCAAATCCGTGTCCAGCTTGTCGCTGATACCGAAACTGATGGTAACCGACAGATCCTTGTGAATGTGCTGCCATGGCCAGGCCGCCACTTTGGCGCGAATTCTGTCCACCAGTCCTTCGGCCTGGTGCTTGTCCGTATGACCCAGCAGGATGACAAACTCCTCGCCCCCGTAACGGGCCAGAATATCGGCATCGCGGATCTCCTCTGCCATCAGCTTGGCCACCTGCTTCAGCACGGTGTCGCCGATCTGATGGGAGAACCTGTCATTGATCTGCTTGAAGTTATCGATATCACCCAGAGCCAGTGCTAGGTTTTCCCCGTACCGGACTGCCTGGTGGTGCATCAGGCGAAACTGCTGATTGAAGTAACGCCGGTTGTGAAGCCCGGTGAGCTCGTCACGCAGGGACAATTCCTGCATGGCTTCTGCCTGCGCCTTGATCGTCTCGTTTGAGGCCTTGAGTTCGGCATAGGTGTTGTTCAGCTCCAAGGCCATACGATTGAACTCGCGCGCCAGCAAGGCTATTTCGTCCTTTCCTTCGACGCTGACCTGTTGGTTGAGGTTGCCTTTGCTCATCTCAATGGCGGCCCGGGTCAGTGATTGCAGGTGCTTGATTAGCTGGCGACCCATGGTCAGGCTAAGCAACAGGGTGACGATCAAGCCTGCGGCGGCTCCGAGCAACATGCTGCGGCTTTGGATCATCAGGTATGACTTGTCCTGCTCGGTCATCGGAAACTCATTGGCGCCCAGGGCATAACCTAGCAGCTGATCACCATTGTACAGGGGCTCGGAGCGTTCCAACTGCCTGTCGGTGAGCTGTTGTCCGGCCTGATAGTCGCCAAAGGGCATAAACACGAAACCCTGGGGGTCAGCCAGCACATAGCGGAAGGTTTCCGAATCCAGGGGGTGCCGTTCGGGTTTCAAATCACCTGGATGACTGGGGGAGGCTTCAGGGCTTCTCGCCAGACGACTGCTGCTATCCAGGATGCGTTTGTGCAGCAGCAACGCATTTTCCTGACCGCCCCACTGGCCATTATCCTCGCGGAAGTTTTCAATCAGGCGTACAAATCGGGAAAAGTGCACCTGGCGGGCTTCTTCCTCGAAGCGGATTTCAAGTAACCAGGGGGTAATCAGGGCCATAACGCTGATGGCTGCCAGGCTGGTGACCAGCATGGACAGTGTCAGTTTGGTGCGAAGCGACGTAAACAAACAGTTCCCCTGAAATTTCCCTGCAAACTGCTAATCAGAATGGCATAAGAACCGCAGCCTCCTGCGTCCCTTGCTGGCATCATAGAGCAATTTTACCTCAAGTACAGCCGCAATTATTCCGCCAAAAGCGCCGTCATGTCGTATCAAACTGTACAAACTGGGGTACGCCCCCCTGGGGATGGAAAAGTTTTTGCCATTCATCCCATATGGCAGCACAATTCAGCCATGCTTAAGGCCAATGGCCTGAAACCCGGTCAATCAGTGCTGTTCCCGAGGGCAGAGGGCTGAAGGGCGATGACTTCGCCTTGACTGATCGATTGTTATCTCTCAACTTAAGACAATTATGAAAGATAAACATACCCTGGGCTGGCGGGAATGGGGCAGCCTGCCCCAACTGGGCATAGATAAAATCAAGATGAAGGTGGATACCGGGGCCAAGACCTCCTGCCTGCATGCATTCGATCTGCAACCTTTCGAACATGAAGGTCAGGAATGGGTGCGTATCCATCTGCATCCGGTGCAGGATGACAACGACACCGTACTTATCTGCGAAGCCAGGGTGCTGGATCAACGTAAAGTCAGGGACTCAGGCGGACACGAGGAAGTTCGCTATGTGGTGGAAACGGAACTGGTGCTGGCTGACCGGCGTTTTCCCATTGAGCTGACCCTGACCAACCGGGACTCCATGCGTTTTCGGATGCTGCTGGGTCGTCAGGCCATGTGCGGACGCTTTATGGTGGATCCAGAGAAGTCCTATCTGTTGGGACAGCCAGGAACACGTTGCCCTTAAGCATCAAGGTTTGCACAACTACCCGTCCATTTGAAAAAGCGCTGCTCGCCTGCCACACTCAGGCCGAGTTTTTGCCAGCCCAGCAGTGGGTTCTGATTGACTGGGACAATCTCTAATTTTTTCACAAGGTTTGGTTTCATGAGAATCGCCGTTCTGTCCCGTAATAACAGTTTGTACTCCACCCGGCGCCTGAAAGAAGCAGGTGAGGCCAGAGGGCATGAAGTACATGTTATTGACCCGCTTAAATGTTATATGAATATCAATATGCAGAGCTCGTCGGTGCATATCAAAGGCAAGGAACTGCCCGAGTTCGACGCCATAGTTCCGCGTATCGGCGCCTCCATCACTTTCTACGGTACGGCGGTGTTGCGACAGTTTGAGATGATGGGTGTTTATCCGCTGAACGAGTCTGTGGCCATCAGCCGCAGCCGTGACAAACTGCGCTCTTTGCAACTGCTGTCTCGTAAGGGCATTGGTCTGCCCATTACTGGCTTTGCCAACCAGGCCAGCAATATTCCCGATCTGATTGAAATGGTCGGCGGCGCGCCGCTGGTGATTAAGTTGCTTGAAGGCACACAGGGCATAGGCGTGGTGCTGGCCGAAACCCGTAAGGCGGCAGAAAGCGTTATTGAGGCCTTTATGGGACTCAAAGCGGATATCATGGTGCAGGAATACATCAGTGAAGCCGGCGGCGCCGACATCCGTTGTTTTGTTATCGGCGACAAGGTTATTGCCTCCATGAAGCGTCAGGCCAAGCCAGGAGAATTCCGCTCCAATCTGCACCGGGGCGGTAGCGCATCCCTGGTGCGCCTGACGCCGGAGGAACGCAGCACCGCAGTGCGGGCCGCCCGCACCATGGGCCTGAATGTGGCCGGGGTCGATATACTGCGTTCTAACCATGGGCCGGTGGTGATGGAGGTTAACTCCTCTCCGGGGCTGGAGGGTATTGAGGCTGCCACCGGCAAGAATGTGGCCGACAGCATCATTGAGTTTATCGAGAAGAACGCCAAGGCCCATCATACCCGCACGCGGGGTAGAGGTTGATGGCCAAAGGTCAGGCCGCCTTCGAAATCGCCGACCAACGCGTCCCTGCCGGTAGCCAGCGTTCCATCAAACTGCCTGCGGCGCGGCTGTATACGGACACTCCCATTGAATTACACGTTGAGGTGTTTCACGGGGTCAAGCCGGGACCGACCCTGCTGGTCTGTGCGGCATTGCACGGGGACGAGCTGAACGGCATCGATATCTGCCGGCGGCTGATCAAGAAAATCAATCCCAAGCGCCTGAACGGCACCCTGATGGTGGTGCCCATCGTTAACGTGCTGGGTTTCATTCAGCAAACCCGTTATCTGCCGGATCGGCGTGACCTGAATCGCTGCTTTCCGGGCTCCCAGCGGGGGACGCTGGGCGGCAGGCTGGCCTATCTGTTTTACAGTCAGTTGCTGCAACGGGCCACCCACCTGATTGACCTGCATACGGGGGCCATTAATCGTAGTAACCTGCCGCAGGTACGCACCGATATCCGTGATGGCGACGCCTTGCAAATGGCCGAGGCATTTCTTGCCCCCGTTATACTGCACGCCAAGGAACGCGATGGCTCACTGCGTTCCACTGCCACTGATTTGGGCGTGCACAGCATATTGTATGAAGCCGGCGAGGCCCTGAGGTTTGACGAGGCCTCCATTCGTACCGGTCTTAACGGTATTTTGAATGTGATGAAACTGCTGGGCATGGCTCAGCGGCGAGGCAGCCGTCGTAAGTATGATCCCGTGGTGGCCAACAGCAGCCAGTGGGTACGTAACGAACTGGACGGGCTGATTATCAGTCGGGTACGGCTTGGGGATCGGGTTACCAAAGGGCAGATCCTGGCCTATTCGGCCAGCCCACATGGAGACAATGAAGAGCCTATCCGGTCGCCTTTCGATGGCATAGTCATCGGCATGTCCAATATCCCTATTGCCAACGAAGGGGAGGCCCTGTTCCATCTGGCCAAGTTTGATCGGGACCGGATGGACGAAGCCGGTGAAATCGTCGATGCCTTTATAGAGGACTTCGAGCCCAGGGTACTCTAACCCTCGCGACTGGTGTGGGTAGCCATAGCCGCCAGTTTCCGTGACAGGGGGGCGGGAAAGCGCACCTGCTGCCAGAGTTGCCGGCAGATTTCCCCGGTATCCTGCCACTGGCCGCCGATCAGCCAGTTCACCAGCAGGTGGGGATCCCTGGGGAATTCGATGGGTTCGGCGGAGGCACTGTCCAGCCAGTTTTCCACCTCTTCGCTGTCCAGGGCGGGCATACTGTGGCAGAGACCGAGTGTTTCCAGGGTCAATACATTGGATAGCTGTTCGAACTGGCCATGCAGGGGCTTGATCAACAGCTTCTTGCCCAACTGCAGGCATTCACTGGATAGCTCGAAGCCACCATTGGCAATCGCCCCCCGGCAGCTTTGCAAGGTCTGGTGGAAGCCCTCTTTACAGGTTTTCCGCCACTGGATATTGCCCTGGTCCTCATCCTCTTGCAGGTTTGGATGAAAACAGACGAAGTTGACTTCGCTTAACGGCTCCAGCATCAGACGGATCTCCTGCAGTTCCTCGAAGGGCAGGTAGACCAGAATATGCTGACCCGTTTCACCAGACGGCTCGTTTTCGATAAAAGGCGGGACAATGGGATGGCCGAAGTGATACCAGTGCACGCCCAATTGCACATCTGACGGCGCGAAGTGGTCCATGATCAGACGGTTAAGCCAGTTGTCGCCCTGCTTGGGTACCGGATGGCGAAAGGCATCCTGGTGGCTGATGGAAATACATGGCACCTTCTGGCGCCTGGCTGCCCAGGCGCTGATGGGTTCAAAATCATTGATCACCAGGTCGTAGGCGGCCAGATCCAGGCTTCGCACATCCTGCCAGAACACCAGGGGGCTGGCCTGCCTGAGTGTCTGCCAGTGGTCGATGGCTCCCCTTTGATGAACAAAAGTCAGTCCCTGGCGGGTTTGATATCCGCCAAATACCTCCATGTCGAAGTAGCCCTCAGTCGGCCGCCCACTGAACAGAAAGTCCACCTTCACGTCGTCACGTCGGCTAAAGGCCTTGGCCATGATCCGGGCGCGGGTAATATGACCGTTGCCGGTTCCCTGGACCCCATACAATATTCTCATCCGGATACTCCCATCTCGGCAGGCAGATTTAAGGTCAGACTTGGTACAGTTCGGGCGTGGCACTGCTTGGCCTGGGTCAGCAAAACAGCAAATCAGGCCAGTATGGACAGGCTGAACAGGGAAATTGTCAGGCCCAATCCGGCCCCGGCCAGGATATCACTGGGGTAATGTACGCCAAGCAGTACCCGGGACAAGCCAACCGTACCAGCCCAAGCATAAACCAGCAGCGCAAAAGAGGGATAATAATGGGCGATAATCGAGGCCATCAGGAAGGCTGCAGCCGTATGCCCTGAAGGCAGGCTGAACTTGTCTGAGGGGGCGATGTGGGCATTGAAGTTTCGCAGCAGGTCGCAGGGGCGGCGACGCCTGAATACTTGCTTGAGCATCAGATAGAGAGGCAATTCCAGGGCATAAGCCAGCAGGGCGGTGTACAGGAAGAGGTCTCCATGGTCTGGCTCGAAGCGCCACAGAATCAGTCCCAGTAACAGGTACAGGTGACCGTCGCCGGTTCTGGACAGCCAGCGGATGGGAGTGCAATTTCTGCCACTGGTCTTATTGAAAAGCCAGTAGAAGAGCTGCGTATCGGCTCGGGACAATAAATTCATTGTTGCCTGGCTCCTGTTCACCTGCAGACCGATCCTAGAAATCCTCTATGAAGCTGGGGTGACAGATTAGAGAAGACTTTATGACAATGACAGGCCATTGCCGGGGTGATTTGCCCCACCGCTCAAAACTGTCCCGGGATTGAATGGACAGCCCGGAAAAACTAACAGTATACTGGGACGCAGAGCCCCTCAATGCCAATGGAAATCAGATGGACTACAACACTTCAGAGCTATGCGACCTGTTTGCCGGTAATGTGGACGTGGTCGAGCCGATGTTCGTCAGCTATGGCGGACGTCGCTCATACGGCGGCGAAGTCACCACCATCAAGTGTTTTGAGGACAAGGGCCTGATAGAGCGTGTTTTACAGCAACCCGGCAAAGGCAAGGTGTTGCTGGTGGACGGCGGCGGCTCCATGCGCCGCGCCCTGATCGATCTGAACATCGCCCAGCTTGCCATTGACAATGAGTGGGAAGGTATCGTCTGTTACGGCAGCGTGCGTGACGTGGATGCCCTGGAAGATGTGGATATAGGTATCCACGCCCTGGCATCCATTCCGGTTGCGGCAGATGATGACCAAACAGGGGAAGTGGACATTGCGGTTAACTTTGGCGGTGTCACTTTTCTTCCTGAAGATCATCTGTATGCCGACAGCACCGGCATCATCCTGTCTCCCGAGCCCCTCGATATCGAATGAGCCTGCACCTGCTACAGGACCGGGCGCTGGCTGAGTTGTGCCAGGCCAGACCGGGCGAGACCCGGCTGGGGCAGGTGGTTAAACTGGCCAGCCAGTTCGGTGATTATCAGCAGGCCAGCGCCAGCGGATGCCGCTTTGCCCTGCTCGGTGTGCCTGAGCAGATTGGCCCCATGGCCAATTGTGGCAAAGGCGGCGCTCATCAGGGTTGGCAGGCATTCCTGCGTATCTTTTTGAACCTGCAAAGCAACCAGTACCTGGCCGGGGAAGAGGTGCTGCTGCTGGGGCGTTTGGATTGTGATGATCTACAGCCCGCCGGCACACTGGAGGATCTGCGTCATCAATGTGGTCTGCTGGATCAGCGTCTGGTCCATGTCCTGAAAGAGATATTTGCGGCGGGGCTGACACCCATACTGATAGGCGGCGGACATAACAACGCCTATGGCCTGATTCGGGCCTGCAGCGAGTACCTGGGCCAACCGCTGGCGGTGACCAACTTTGATCCCCACGGGGACTTCCGGCAGATGGAAGGCCGCCACAGTGGAAATCCGTTTCGATATGCCTGCCATGAGGGCTACCTGTCCCACTATGCAATTCTGGGCCTGCATGAACAGAAGAATTCCCGGGAAGCTCTGGAAGCCCTTGGCGAGTGCGGCTTCCCCTGGTACAGCATCCAGCAACTCAGGTGGCGTCGCGAACTGAGTTTTGAACAGGCCATGGAGAAGGTTTGCGCCTACCTTCAGGCGTCGAACCGCCCTATAGGTCTGGAGCTGGACATGGATGCCATCTCCGACATGCCTACCAGCGCCATCACCTCGGCAGGCATGTCACTGGACGATGCCATCCACTACGTATACAGAATGGCCGAGCAGAAACAGGTACAGTACCTGCACCTGGCCGAAGCCGCGCCTGAGCGTCATCCCTCCGGCCCCGATGCCGGCGCCAGAGTAACAGGGCAGGCCCTGGCCGAGCTGGTCTGCACTTTTATCCGGGCCCGTCGCTGACCGGACTTTGCCGGACACCAGACAGGGTCGGCTCCACAGTCGGTTTTTGGTCTACAATTCTCCTTTAGCCCCTTAGATGAGAGTTTCAGTACCCTAGAAGGAGAGAATCGATATGGGACTGCCGGCCGAACCCCTCAACCAAAAGCTTTCCGTTATTTCCTCCCGCTTGACCCGCCAGGCAGCCTCGGCCAAAGACTGGCTGAAAAGCCATCTGGCCAAGGCAGGTGTCCAGTTAAACGGCTCCAACCCCTGGGATCCCAACGTTCACAACAATGATTTTTATCTGCGCGTGATGCGGGAAGGTTCACTGGGTGCAGGCGAAAGCTATATGGATGGCTGGTGGGATTGTGAACGGCTGGATGAAATGTTCAAACGGCTGATGTCGGTGCAACTGGATGAAGTGATCCAAAGCAGATGGATATTGATCAGACACTGGTTAATGGCCAGGTTGGTCAATCTCCAGTCAACCAGGCGGGCCTACCAGGTCGGTGAACAGCATTATGATGTGGGCAACGATTTATACCGGGCCATGCTCGACAAACGCATGGTGTACTCCTGCGGATACTGGCAGGACGCCGAGGATCTGGATCAGGCTCAGGAAAGCAAGCTGGATCTGGCCTGCAAGAAAATGCAGCTGAACGCCGGCGAAGAGGTGCTGGATATCGGCTGTGGCTGGGGCAGCTTTGCCGAGTTTTCCGCGACACAATACGGCACGCGGGTCACAGGGGTGACGATTTCCAGGGAACAGCAGAAGCTGGCCCGGCATCGCTGTCGCGAGTTGCCGGTGGATATCCGTCTGCAGGACTACCGGATGCTGAGCGGGCGCTATGACAAGCTGGTTTCCATCGGCATGTTCGAGCACGTGGGGCAGAAAAATTATCACACCTACTTCAGTAACGCCCACCGGCTGATGCAGGATGAGGGTATCTTCCTGTTGCACACCATAGGCAAGCATACGGCCCAACTGGGTACCGATCCCTGGATCCACAAGTATATTTTTCCCAACGGGGCTATACCCTCCTTAAGTCAGATCAGTCAGGCCTGTGAACCCTTTTTCGTTATCGAGGATGTGCATAACTTCGGTCCGGATTACGACCGGACCCTGATGGCCTGGCAGCAGAACGTCGAATCGGCCTGGCCTGCCCTGAGGGAAAGCTACGGAGAAAGGTTCAGGCGCATGTGGGACTATTACCTGAAAAGCTGTGCCGGGGCGTTTCGCAGCCGCCAGTTGCAGCTCTTCCAACTGGTGCTGCGTAAAAAAGTGGGGCCGTTACCCCGCTACCACAGTCCACGTTGAGCTGGTATCAGAAGCAGGCCACAGAATTCAAAGAGCGGATCGCTCATCTGATGACTCCATCTGGCACGGCCCGGGGATGGATACCGGATCACTTTTCCGTTTTTTCTTTACGGCCTATACCCGAGTTTATCGGAGGACAGCTTGAGAGGCCCGGCGGTTTTGCGAGGCACCAAGCTGGAGACCTTGCTCTCAACCTTCGGTGTTTTCCCGCTGGCTCGGGAACGCTTCGGTGACGGCCTTGTCGGGACCCTCGATGCGGTAAAACAGGGCATAGAGTACCGGCACTACGCCCAGTGTCAGCACCGTACCTATTCCCAGGCCGAAAGCAATCACCGCCGCCATGCCGTAAAACAGCGGATCCTGCCCCAGAATCAACGGCAGCAGACCCATGATGGTGGTGATGCTGGTCATGGCGATGGGTCTGACCCGGGTCAGACAGGCCGCCACAATGGCTTCATAGGGCGTCTTGCCTTCCTGCTGTTCGATGCCGATGCGATCGATCAGCACAATGGCGTTGTTGATAATGATCCCGGCGAGGCTGTACAGGCCCAGTGAGACCATGAACCCAAAAGGAGCCTGCAACACAAACAGGCCGACAACGGCGCCGATAAAGGCCAGCGGAATGGTCAGCACTATCACCAGCGGCTGACGGAAGGAATTGAACTGGGCCACCAGTAGCACCAGGATCAGACCCAGCACCATGGGCATGCTGGCGCTGAGGGATTGTTGTGCCGCAGCGGATTCTGTGATGACGCCGTCATACTCGATACTGTGATTAAGCGGCAGGTCCTGAGCCAGCGCCTCTAGAGGAGCGTCGATGAGCAACTTCAGATCTTCAGCCGCCATCCGGGTATTACGGGCTTCCACACTGACGGTGCGGAACATGTCTTCCCGGTGAATGATGGAGTATTGATTCACCGGCGCAAATTCGGCCACCTGGAACAGGGGAACGGCCTGTCCGGTTTTTTCCGAATACACATTCAGGGTTCTAAGTCTGTCCAGATTAGTACGCTCGGCATCGGCGGCCCGGAGCATAACCGGAATGATTTCATCCCCTTCCCGGAATTCGGTAATAATGGAGCCGGAAAAGTATCCCTGTAGGGCGGTGGCGATATCGCTGGAGGTGACACCGGCCCGTCTTGCCCGGTGCTGATCCACCTGCACCTCCACCTTGGCAATACGGTTTTGCCAGTCGCTACGGATATCCAGGGTATCGGGAATACCGTGTAACAGCGTCATGATCTCCTGTGCCTTGGCATAGATGACGTCCTTGTCCGGGCCTTTGACCTGAATCTTGATGGTGCTGGAGTCCGATGGGCCCAGGAACATTTTTTTGACCCGGGCCGAAATATTCGGGAAGGCCATTTCCAGTTCCCTATCCAGTTGCTGGGTCAGGGCCTTTAAATCCACGCCCCCGGCAATATTCAGCACGATAAAGCCTTTATTGTCGGCAGGATCCTCTGGATTCAGGGATAGCACAAAACGGGGCCCGCTAAAGCCCACATAACCAGAATAAGACTGGATAGTCTTGTTAAATCTGTCCTGCTCCAGCCAATGGAAAATGTCCTGTAACTGACGATTGGTTTCGGTGGAAGAGGTCCCTTTGGGGAGGTCGATGTTGACCAGCACCTGGGTTCTATCCGAGTCCGGGAAAAACTGCTTGGGCAACCACTGCATGCTCAACACAGCCAGTATCAGGCAGGCCAGCATGCCGGCCAGGAAAGCCCCCTTAACGCTGAGCAGCCAGTGCAGGAATCTCTCGTATTGAAGGTACAGCCGTCTGACTCCGCCCGGCTGGTTCCCCGCCACTCTGACCGCATCGGCCGGGATAAAGAAGTAACATAGCACCGGCGTAACAAACAGCGCCAGCACCCAACTGGATAGCAAAGTAATCATGATCACCAGCGAGATAGAACGGGTATATTCACCGGCCACGTGCTCGGCCAGCATCAGGGGCAGGAAAAACAATATGGTAGTGACCGAAGAGCTTAGCAGGGGCAGCGCCAGTTCTTTGCCACTCTGGCACATGGCCTGGTAGCGCTCCACGCCTTCTTCCAGCCGGCGCTTAAAGTCCTCAGCCACGACAATGCCGTTATCCACCAGCAGTCCCAGGGCAATAATCAATGTCGCCAGGCTCATGCGTTCAAGGCTGATGTCGCTGAATTGCATCACGGACAAGGTGATCAGCATCACAAAGGGTACAATACTGCCCACAATCAGTCCGGTGCGCAGACCAAGGAAGAGGATCACCACCACCAGCACAATAGCCAGGGTCTGCAACACATTCACCGACACGCCGCGGATGGTTTTCTCTACCTGTTCGGCCTGGTAAGTGGCGATATTCAGGTGATAACCAATGGGCAGGCCCGCTTCGATATTGTCTATGGCTCCTCTCATGCGAGGCGCGTAATCCAGCAGGTTGTAGCCGGGCAGCATAGAAATTGCGAAGAAGATTGACTGTTCTCCGTTAAAATAAGCCAACCGATCCGGCGGATCCAGATAGCCCCGGCGGATATGCACAATGTCTTTGAGGGCAACAAAGTCATCTGTCCCCGGAAGACTGATATGGGTGTCCGCTATGTCATCGACACTGCTGAAATTACCTGTGGGCTCAATAATAAAACTGGTGACGCCTGTGTCGATACGCCCGCCCGGACTGATGATATTCTGATTCTGTAACTCGCCGATCAGCGCCCGGGGTGAAATACCCAACTGGGCCAGCTTAGCATTGGATACTTCCAGGAATATTCGTTCTTCCTGGTTGCCGAGTATCTCAATCTTCTTGGTTCCTTCTACCCCATACAGACTGTCCCGGATGTGCTGGGCCATATCGTACATACCGGCCATGCTGAAACCGTCTGCGGTCAATGCCAGGGTAATAACAGAGACGTCGCCGAATTCATCATTTACCTGTGACGGATAAGTGCCGTCCGGCAGGCGTCGCTGTGCCTCATTGACCTTATTACGCAGGTCCTGCCAGATGGTATCGAGATTGAAATAACGGTCATAGATCTTCACGTGGATGGTGGACACCCCGGTGGTCGAGGATGAAGTGAGCTTTTTAACTTCCGGTATCTTACGGATTTCCTCTTCCAGCTTTTTGGTTATCAGCTGTTCAACCCGTTCCGGCGCCATGCCGGGGTAGTGGGTGCTGACGATGGCCTCTCGGATGGTGATGGTGGGGTCTTCCTGGGCAGGCAGGGTAAAGTAGGCCAGGGCTCCGTTCATCAGCAGCAGTACCAGCAGCATCATGACGGTCTTGCGGTGGGTAAAAGCGAATGAGGTCAGGTTCATTTGCATCTCAGTTAAAGAGTCTGACCTGCTTGTCAAGCAGCGTCACGGGCTGACCATCGCGCAAAAAGGCAACGCCGGCGGTTGCGACTATTTCACCCGGCGTGAGCCCGCTGGATACATAGACTTCGTTGTTGATGATGTTTTCGGTCTGCACCTGACGCTTCTCAACAACCTGGCGATCCGCATCGTACACATAGACGAAGACCCCCTGGCCCTGATCGGCGGCCAGGGCTGACACGGGAACCCTGACGCTGCTGCCGGCATGGCCACTGCGTCCTGTGCGCTCATAGGTCACATCCACCTCGGCTGTCATACCGGCCCGCAGCCTGTCATGGGGACTGTCCAGCAGCACCACCAGTGGAAAAGCGTTGGCCGACTCGGCCCGGGTGCCAATTTCACTGATCACGCCCTGCATCACCAGCTCCGGCAGGACCGGAAAACGAACCGGTAATTTCCGCCCTTTGTCCAATTCGCGGATGATGGTTTCCGGCACCAGCACCCTGACTTCCAGACCATGCTCCCCTTCTATCTCGAAGGCGGTCTGTCCTGCGGCCAACTGCTGAGAGGGCTCGATGAGCCGCTTGGTGATCACGCCGTCATAAGGGGCGGACATCACACTGTCCTGTAAATTCTTGCGGGCAATATCTAGTTGGGCCCTGGCCACACCAGCGGCACTCTTTGCCGAGTCGTAGGCTGCTTTTGCGTTGTCGAAACCAGATTTTGATACCACTCCCTGCGCTACCAGCTCGGCATAACGTTTGAATTCATTTTCCGCTTCGGTCAGGGCGGCCTGAGCCTGGGCCAGGGTGGCCTGGGCCGATTGCAGACCCAGATTGAAGCTGCGCTGGTTGAGCCTGGCCAGTTCCTGCCCCTGCACTACGTTATCGCCGAGGTTGACCGATACGTTTTGTACCTTGCCGCTGACCTCGAAACTGAGGCTGGTGGCTTCCACCGGCGCGAGCGTGCCGGAGAGGCGCCGTATCTGTTCAATGGGTGACTGGCTGACCTGGGTCCAGGCAATGGGACGTATAAGCGGCGGCTGTTCAGGAGGAGCGTCCTGGCAGGCCAGCAGCGAAAACAGTAACCCGGCAAGAACAAGGCGGCGTAACATGGCAAATCTCTGCAAATAAACTGGGGAGGATGATAGGAGCATCTTAGCCGAATATAAATGACTTTTGGGTCAGTAAGGAATTTCGACTTAAATTTAGGAGGTTAGTATCGGTCTGGGGGACAAAAAAACCCGCCGAAGCGGGTTTGTCTGTGTTAGTCGGCGCTTCTTGAAGCCCGCTTACGCTCGTTTTCCGTCAGTAGCTTCTTGCGCAGACGGATATGATGAGGTGTCACTTCCACCAGTTCATCGTCGTCGATAAACTCCAGGGCCCGCTCCAGGGTCATCCTGATGGGGGGGGTCAGAGTCAGCGCCTCATCCGTGCCGGCGGCGCGGATGTTGGTCAGCTGCTTGCCCTTCAGACAGTTGACCGTCAGGTCGTTGTCACGGCTGTGGATACCGATGATCTGGCCTTCGTACACTTCTGCACCATGGCCGATAAACAGGCGTCCACGTTCCTGCAGGTTAAACAGGGCATAGGCCAGGGCCTTGCCTTTACCGTTGGAGATCAGTACGCCGTTGTTGCGCTGGCCGATACGTCCGCCCGCGTGGGGCAGATATTCGGAAAACGTATGATAGAGCAGACCGGTGCCGGAGGTCAGGGTCATGAAGTCGGTCTGGAAGCCAATCAGGCCGCGGCTGGGAACCAGAAAGTCCAGCCGCACCCGGCCCTTGCCGTCCGGATTCATGTCGCGCATTTCCGCCTTGCGCAAACCCAGTTGTTCCATAATGGAACCCTGGTGCTCTTCCTCGATATCCACTGTCATGGTCTCGTAGGGCTCAAGAAGCTGATCACCCTCTTTCTTAAGGATCACTTCCGGGCGTGATACGGCCAGTTCATAACCTTCACGACGCATGTTTTCGATCAGCACGCCAAGGTGCAGCTCACCACGGCCCGAGACGCGGAATTTGTCCGGATCGGCAGTCTCTTCAACCCGCAGGGCCACGTTGTGTTTCAGTTCGGTCTGCAGTCTCTCCAGGATCTGGCGAGAGGTAACAAACTTACCGTCCAGACCGGCAAAGGGTGAGGTGTTAACCTGAAAGGTCATGGTCACCGTAGGCTCGTCAACAGTCAGCGCCGGCAAGGCTTCGACATTGTCCACCGCACACACGGTGTCAGAAATCTTCAGTTCGCCCAGGCCGCTGATGGCAACAATATCACCGGCGCTGGCACTGTCTTCCTCGTAGCGGTCCAGTCCCAGGTAACCGAATACCTGGCCAATCTTGCCGTTACGTTTCTTGCCGTCGGCACCGATGACAGTGACCTGCTGGTTGACCTTGACCTGGCCGCGTTTGATACGGCCAATACCGATAATGCCCAGGTAGCTGGAGTAGTCCAACTGGGAGATCTGCATTTGCAGGGGGCCTTCAGGATCGGCGTTGGGTGGGGACACCTGATCGACAATGGCCTGGAACAGGGGGGTCATATCGCCGCCCTGGGCACTTTCATCCAGGCTGGCCCAACCTTGCAGGGCCGAGGCATAAATCACCGGAAAATCCAGTTGCTTGTCGTTGGCGCCCAGGTTGTCGAACAGATCGAACACCTGATCCATCACCCAGTCAGGGCGGGCGCCGGGACGGTCGATCTTGTTGATGACCAGGATAGGGTTCAGCCCGTGGGCAAAGGCTTTCTGGGTCACAAAACGGGTTTGGGGCATGGGGCCGTCAACCGCATCCACCAGCAACAATACAGAGTCGGCCATGGACAAGACCCGCTCAACCTCGCCACCGAAGTCGGCGTGACCGGGGGTGTCCAGGATGTTGATCCGGTAGTCCTGCCAGTTAATAGCGGTGTTTTTGGCCAGGATGGTAATGCCACGCTCTTTTTCCAGGGCATTTGAGTCCATGACACGTTCGTCTGTGCCCTTGCGGCTGTCCAGTGTCCCGGATTGCTGCAGCAGCTTGTCCACCAGGGTGGTCTTGCCGTGGTCAACGTGGGCGATAATGGCGATATTCCTCAATTTCTCCAATGAGGTGTGTTGTGAACTCATCTGATTCTCTCTTGGTGGCGTGGGGTGGTTGACGAGGTCTGTGACGCCGCAACCGGACTAGCTTGTTTCCTGGCCAGCTTCCTGTCCCAGGTGGTGATTTTTCAAGCACCTTTTTACAGGCGGCGGATTGTACAGGGTTTGTCATGTCATTGCGATGACACATTATAGATTAGCGGGTGTTTTTTAAGCCAGCCGTTGCGTGGGGGAAGAAATGCGCTACCTTTAGTTGCATCCTGATGGCGCGCCAGGGTCAAATTGGTGCAGGTATGCACCAGATTGGTGCATTGTGTTCGCCGGTAAATATACCGTGTCCCGGCGCCTGACCATTTTAAGCGGTCTGTAACGGTGCAAGGGAGTTGGCACGATAATCGCTTTCCCTTGCATCAAGCGATTTTGCCCTTTGAATACTCAACCTGGAGGACATAATGTCTGTAGAAAAGGCCTTAGACCTTATCAAAGAAAGTGAAGCCAAGTTTGTTGATCTGCGTTTTACCGATACAAAAGGTAAAGAGCAGCACGTTTCCATTCCTGCCTCTCTCGTTGACGAAGAGTTTTTCGAGGAAGGCAAGATGTTCGACGGTTCCTCCATTTCCGGTTGGAAAGGCATTAACGAGTCAGACATGATCCTGATGCCGGATGCTGAGTCCGCTGTATTGGATCCGTTTTCCGAAGAGACTCAGGTCAATATCCGCTGCGACATCGTCGAGCCAACCTCCATGCAGGGGTATGACAGGGATCCGCGCTCCGTGGCCAAGCGCGCCGAGGAGTACTTGAAATCCACCGGTATCGGCGACACCGTACTGTTCGGTCCTGAGCCGGAATTCTTTATGTTCGACGACATCCGTTTCCACACGGATATGGCCGGTTCTTTCTATGAAATCGACTCCATGGAAGCCAAGTGGAATTCCGGAGTGGAATTCGAAGGCGGAAACATGGGGCACCGTCCAGGCGTTAAAGGCGGCTACTTCCCTGTTCCACCGGTCGATTCCGCCCACGATATCCGTGCCGCCATGTGTCTGGTCATGGAAGAAATGGGCCTGCATATCGAAGCCCACCACCACGAGGTGGCCACTGCCGGTCAGAATGAGATCGCCTGTCGCTTCAATACCCTGGTGAAGAAAGCCGACGAGGTGCAGATTTATAAATATGTGGTGCATAACGTGGCCGATGCCTACGGCAAGACCGCGACCTTTATGCCCAAGCCGCTGGTAGGTGACAACGGTTCCGGCATGCATGTGCACCAGTCCATCAGCAAGGATGGCGTGAATATTTTTGCCGGTGACAAATATGCCGGTCTGTCCGAGGAAGCGCTGTACTATATCGGCGGTATCATTAAGCACGCCCGTGCCCTGAACGCCTTCACCAACCCGTCCACCAACTCATACAAGCGTCTGGTGCCCGGCTTCGAAGCCCCTGTGATGCTGGCATACTCTGCCCGTAACCGCAGCGCTTCAATCCGTATTCCCCATGTTTCCAGCGCCAAGGCCCGTCGTATTGAGGTACGCTTCCCGGATCCGGCAGCCAACCCCTATCTGGCCTTTACTGCCATGATGATGGCCGGCCTGGACGGTATCCGTAACAAGATTCACCCCGGCGATGCCATGGACAAGGATCTGTATGACCTGCCTGCCGAGGAAGCCAAAGACATCCCCACCGTGTCTCATACACTGGAAATGGCGCTGGATGCCCTGGATGCGGATCGCGATTTCCTCAAAGAAGGCGGCGTAATGAGCGACGATATGATCGATGCCTATATCGGTCTGAAGCGCGCCGAAGTGGAAAAGCTGGCCATGACCACGCACCCTATCGAATTCGATATGTACTACAGCGTATAAGCTGGTCTGAAATCCTATTCCAAGCCCGCGTCATGCGGGCTTTTTTTTTAACAGTAACAGCGGCTACACTCTCAGGAGAGGCAAACCGGAATCACCATGGTATGAAGATTTATAGCTTACTCCTGTTATTGCTGATATCGACGGTCCAGGCCGCCACCTTATATAAGCTGGTTAAGGCCGATGGTACGGTGGTGTTTACCGATCAGCCGGTCGAGGGCGCCGTGCCTGTGGATCTGCCACAGATCAATACTGCCAAACCTCTCGCCGCCAAGCCTGTGGTGCCGCCGCCTGATGCCAGATCGTCCAGGCCCCAGGTGCAATACCAGGTCGCCATCACTACTCCGGCACCTGAAGCGACCCTGCGTGATAACCTGGGGCGGGTGCAGATCCAGGCCAGCGTGCAGCCCGACCCACGGGGCGCCGGGAGTTACCAGCTGCTGCTGGATGGCAAGGTGGTCGAGACCAGCCCCTCCCCGGGTTTTTCCCTTTCAGGGGTGAATCGTGGCGAACACAGCATTCAGGTCAACTTCCTCAGCAATTCGGGCAAGATCCTTGCATCGTCCCCTCAACAAGTCTTTTACCTGCATCAGGCTTCTGCCCTGATAAACCCCAGGTAGTTCGCCTGCCAACTGTTGGCAGCGTCCTGACATAAAGCATGCTAAAGTTGTTCTGCACCAAAGTGGTGCAGGAAGGAGAAACGGGCTTGGCGAGAAACGAACAAGGCCAGCATCTGGCCACCACGGAACTGCTGATAGGCAATCTGTCCATTGCCCTGCTTCTGCTGGATGAGTCACTGCGTGTGCAGTTTGCCAACCCGGCGGCCGAGTCCTTTTTTGAACAGAGTCGTAACCAACTTGAGGGGCAGGAACTGCGCCGGCTGTTTTTGCAATCCAGTCTGGAGACGGAGCGATTGCGCAGTGCCCTGGAATTCAGGCAGAGCTTTTCGGACAGTGAGGTGCAGGTCACCTTCGCCGACGGCCGTCACTCGTTGGCAGAGATAACCGTCACCAGCCTGGAGCAGCAGGGTTCCCCCCGTCTGCTGGTGGAGTTCAAGAAAATAGATAACCTGCGCCGCATCAGCCAGGAAAATCAGCAATGGGCGCAGCAGCAGGCGGCCCGTGATCTGGTTCGGGGCCTGGCCCATGAGATCAAAAACCCCCTGGGCGGGCTGCGGGGGGCGGCCCAGTTACTGGAGAAGCAACTGAAGGAGCCGGAGTTACAGGAGTTTACCCGTTTGATCATTGAACAGGCGGATCGGCTGCGTAATCTGGTTGACCGGCTGCTCGGTCCCAACAAACCACCCAATTTTCAGTGGCACAATCTTCACCGGGTGCTGGAGAAGATCCGCACCCTGCTGAGTCTGGATGAAATAGCCGAAGTGGAGCTGGTACGTGATTACGATCCCAGTATCCCGGATCTGTGGATTGATGATGAGAAGATCCAGCAGGCGGTGCTGAATATCGCCCGGAATGCGGTCCAGGTGCTCGAAGGCAAGGGTGTTATCCGCTTTATTACCCGTATAGAACGCCAGGTGACCATCCATGGCAAACGCTATCCCCTGTGCGCCCAGATCAGGATTATCGATGACGGTCCGGGGATTCCTGAGCGCCTGAAGGATACGCTGTTCTATCCAATGGTGACAGGTAAGCAGGATGGAACCGGTCTGGGTCTGTCTATCGCCCAGAATCTGATTGATCACCACAGGGGCAAGATTGAAGTGGAGAGCTGGCCCGGTCACACCGAATTTACCATTTACCTGCCAATCGACAAGAAGGAACCTGCCTGATGAGTGTTGCACCAGTCTGGATCGTGGATGACGACAGTTCGATTCGATGGGTGCTGCAAAAAGCCCTGCAGACGGCTGAGATTGAATGCTTCAGTTTTGAGAATCCGCAGGATTTGTTGCTGCAACTGGCTGCCGGGCAACAGCCTGAGGTGATCGTTTCCGATATCCGCATGCCGCAGATGGACGGCATGCAGCTGTTGGAAGAGGTGCATAAACAATTCGCCAATATGCCGGTGATTATCATGACGGCCCATTCTGACCTGGACAGCGCCGTTAACGCCTATCAGGGTGGTGCCTTTGAATATCTGCCCAAGCCCTTCGACATTGACGATGCAGTCAACCTGGTGAAACGGGCCCTTGCCCATTCCAGGGAGCAGGCCAGACAGCAACAGCGCCAGCCGACGAAAATAGAAACGGAAATCATCGGCGAAGCGCCGGCCATGCAGGAGGTGTTTCGCGCCATCGGGAGGCTGTCCCGTTCCAGCATCAGCGTATTGATTAATGGTGAGTCCGGCACCGGCAAAGAGCTGGTGGCCAGGGCGCTTCACAAGCACAGTCCCAGGGCTAAAGCGCCCTTCATTGCGTTGAATATGGCTGCCATACCCACAGATCTTATTGAGTCGGAGCTGTTCGGCCACGAAAAAGGCGCCTTTACCGGCGCCCAGGGTGCCCGGCAGGGCCGTTTTGAACAGGCCGACGGGGGGACGTTATTTCTGGATGAGATAGGCGATATGCCGCTGGATGTGCAGACCCGCCTGCTGCGGGTGCTGGCGGACGGCCAGTTTTACCGGGTGGGAGGGCACAATCCGGTGTCGGTGGACGTACGCATTATTGCCGCCACCCACCAGAATCTGGAAAAAAGGGTGGCCCAGGGCAAATTCCGCGAGGATCTCTTTCATCGTCTGAACGTTATCCGCATCCATATTCCCCGTTTGAGTGAGCGGCGTGAGGACATCGGGCCGCTGGCCGAGCATTTCATGGTCAAGGCCGCCAAGGAGCTGGAGGTGGACGCCAAAACCCTGGGCCGGGACAGCCTGAAGATCCTCAGTCAGTTGCCCTGGCCCGGTAATGTCAGGCAACTGGAAAACCTGTGCCGCTGGCTCACCGTAATGGCCAGTGGCCAGGAGATTATTCCCTCGGATCTGCCGCCGGAACTGTATGAACAGCCGCTGGTCAGGGATGAGGCGGGACAGGGCAGCGATTGGCGTGCGCTGTTATCGAGCTGGGCCGACAAGCAATTACAATCAGGGCAGAAAAACATCCTTAATGACGCAGCCATGAGCTTCGAAAAGATCCTGCTGGAAAGAGCTCTGCACTACACACATGGCCACAAGCAGGAAGCGGCAAAGCGCCTGGGCTGGGGTCGTAACACCCTGACCCGCAAACTGAAGGAGCTTGGGATTCAGTAGCTTGCCTTTACCTTGTTGGGCAGCGCCAGTCAGCGCGACGAGCCCGCCTTGTTAAGGAGACAGGAAGGGCTACCTTTAAGAGTCCTGATCGCTTTAACAAGGAATGCAGATGAAGCTGGCGATATTGTCCTGTGAACCGGATAACTACAGTTCACGCAGATTACGTGAAACGGCCGAAGCGCGCGGCCATGAAGTGAAAATTCTCAACACCCTAAAGTTTGCCATGGATCTTGAGCGTGGCACGCCGGCTCTGTATTTCCGCCAGAAACAACTGACCGACTATGATGCGGTTTTGCCCCGAATCGGCGCCTCCATTACCTACTATGGAACGGCAGTGGTCCGGCAGTTCCAGGAGATGGGCGTGTTCTGTGCCAACAGCGCCCATGGCATTCTCAACTCCAGGGACAAACTGAGGTCCCTGCAATACCTCAGCCGTCATCATATCGGCATTCCCAAGACCAACTTTGTCAGGGACAAGAAAGATGTGCTGCCTTCAATCGAGCGTGTCGGCGGCGCGCCGGTGATTATCAAACTCATCGAGGGTACCCAGGGCATTGGTGTGCTGCTGGCGGAGAGCACCAAAACCGCTGAAGCCATTATCGAACTGCTGCAAAGCCAGAAGCAGAATGTGCTGGTGCAGAAGTTTGTCGCCGAGAGTAAAGGCAAGGATATCCGCGCCATAGTAGTGGGAAACCGGGTGGTGGCCGCCATGCGCCGTGTTGCCCAGGGGCAGGAGTTTCGCAGTAATGTGCACCGTGGCGGGATTGCTGAGGCGGTGGAACTGGATGATCGCTATATTGAAACAGCTATCCGCGCCACTCAGATTCTTGGCCTGCAGATAGCGGGTGTCGATATGCTTGAAAGCAAGGAAGGGCCCCAGGTGATGGAAGTGAACTCCTCTCCCGGGCTGGAAGGCATCGAAAGTTGTACCCATCTGGATATTGCCGGCGCCATTATCGACTATATCGGCGCCCAGGTGGACTTTCCCGAAATCGATATTCGCCAGCGACTGACCGTCAGCAAGGGCTATGGCGTTACGGAGATTTACGTGCCAGAAGGGTCCTATCTGGTCGGTAAAACCCTTACCGGGTCAGGCCTTTACGATCTGGACATCAATGTGCTGACGCTTTACCGGGGACATAAAGTCATCCCCAATCCCAAGGCATCCAGGGTTATCGAAGCCAACGACAAACTATTGTGTTTCGGCAAACAGGAATCCATGCGCACCCTGATTCCGAAAAAGACGGTGCAAAATCGCAGTCCGCAAATCCAGCACCTGCCAGACGATGTCAACTGACCAAAACAGGCCTGGCGCCAATCAGCGTGTCCGGCAGGCTGCCTTCAGGAGCCGGGTATCTGCGCGATACATTCCACTTCCACCCTGGCATTGAGGGCCAGTCCGGCGGCGGCAAAAGCGCTGCGCGCCGGGTAGGGCTGTTCGAAGAACTGCACGTAGATCCGGTTGAAGCTGGCCCATTCGCCGATATCGGCCAGCATGACCGTGCACTTGACGATATCCCCCATATCCAACCCATGTTTTTCCAGGACCTGGCGGATATTCTCCATGGTTTGCCTGGCTTCGGGTTCGATCCCCCCGGCGACCAGCTCTGACTTGCCCGGTAATGTGCCTATCTGCCCGGCCAGAAACAGCAGGTTGCCCGCCTGGCGGGCTTCGGAGAACGGCAATACTGTAGGAGCGGCCCCGGAGGGGGAGGCGTATAAGACCAGCAGGCCCAGAAGTATCAATTGTAATAGGCGCATGATTTTTCCTTTATCTGACAGTACGGCGGCAGGGAGGTCCCGCAGCGCCCGGAGCGGATACATTCAGCGAAACCAGAGTTCGATTTCATCGGTTTCCACCTCGAAACGCGCTGCGTGCTCCTTGTGGGCCGGCACATGGTACCATTGGCCGACGCCAATGCGCCTCTCCTGGCCGTCCATCCAAAGGATAAGTTCACCTTTGGTGATCACACCGTGATTGTCTGTATCATGTCTGTGAGGCGGGATTTCGGTACCGGCCGGATAGGAGGCAAACAATACGTCACTGCCTTTGGCTTCCAGCCTGTAGGCGTCAAACCTGCCGTCGTAAAGGGGAAGGGTCTTGATTCTGTCTGGATAACTGCCTGCCATGTTGCTTCCTTGTTGTCCTGGTATGTTATTCCGACCCCATGGCCGGATGAATTGTTGTATCCCGAAGGCGGCGCAGCAGTCAATGGCATAAATACGCACTGCCATGCAGACGCCCTTCGATGACCAGCGAATCCAGCAAACAGCACTTGCAGTGTTGTTCCATTGTCAGTCAGGGGTATTTAACAGCAGGAATACGCCCAGCAGGTAGAGCACCATTATGGCGGCGCTTTCCCATCCAATTCCGGCTATGCCGTGCTTCTCCCGCCTGATCAGGCCCATTATCAATATGCCGGACATAAACAGATTCAGCGCCAGCCAGAAACTGGCCTCCTGCGGGACGGCATGGTAGATGGATCCTGCCCGGTAGGCGATATCCGAGGCCGAGATAAACAATACGTCGAAGGCATTGCCGCCGATAATGCCACCTACGGCCAGGGTTAATGCGCCACGGCGCACGGCGGCTACAGAGGTGACCAGCTCGGGAATGGAGGTACTGATCGCAGTCAGCATGACGCCTATCACCGTATAACTGACCCCGGCCTTCTCGGCGATGACATTGGCTGCCGGTTCCAGTCCCCAGCCAGCGACTCCCAGAATCAACATCAGCAGCAAAAATTCCCGCCAAAGCCGGGACAGTGGAGGCATCTTACCCACATCATCCGGCACATCTTCACGGGTTTCCCGGGTGATGGAGGGACGCCACATGGGGCTGTCCTGAGCTTTTCTTACCAGAGAGATGCCATAGCCGTACAGCACGAACAGCAGTGGGCTGACAGGATGAATGCCGAAAAAGGTTAACGACGGCAGGTAGGTTGCCAACAGCACCAGAGATAACAGGGAGATCAGCAGGGCGTTTTGCATCATGTTCGGCACTGAGGCTGCTGCATGCTCAAGGTTTGCCTTGCGATAGGACATATCCGCCAATGCCAGGAAGAAGGTCTGTACCGCTATGCCGCCCAGGGCGTTACTGACTGCCAGCTCCGCATGGCCGTTCCAGGAAGCTGTCACCGACAGCACACATCCGCCCAGTGAGGTGGATATTCCCAGCAGCACGGCACCGGCGGCCGCCTCACCTATACCGGTGCGATCGGCCAACTGATCCACCACCCGGGTGATACGGGTGCCCGCAATAGCGATAGCCAGGGCACATAGGCAAAAAAGCCCCGCACCCTGCCATAACGTCCAATCCTGTGTCTGTATCAGTGGCAAGCGGTTTTCCTTCTCCTGTAGCTCATGTCGAGGGGAGAGCGCCGTTGGCCTAAATCACCCTTTTATCCGCTTCAACCACTTACGGTGGTTTTGTACCGCGGGGACTGTCAGCTCTGTCTGTCCTCCCGGCTCCAGGCTGAGCTTGGTCCGCTTCGGACCGAGCAATAGACCGGCGCCTTTTTTCCGGCCAGTTTCAGCCCTGTTCGCATAGCGAGAGCATCAGGAATCGGCAACGGGTTTGTCGGTAAACAGGTAGTCACGCAGCTCTTCGTCGAATTTCTTATCACGACGCCGGATCCACTCCAGCACCATGGCGGCGTGCTCTTTTTCTTCGTCCCGGTTGTGGATAAGAATGGCCTTTAACTCTTCGTCCTTGCATACGTCTATACGCTGGTTGTACCAATCCACCGCCTCAAGCTCTTCCATCAGCGAGATAATGGCGCGGTGAAAGTCACGGGTTCTATCGGTCAGTTCTTCGACCGGCTCATGGTAGCCTTCGTTTGCCATAGGTGCCTCCCAGGTTGTCTTTCCCTTCACTATAGACCACGCTGAGCTGGGGCTGGAGGCAAGACGCCGGTGACAGTCTGTCAGTAAAGCAGACTCATGTTGGTGTACTTTCCTGCATGCCAGCGTTTCTGTACCGGGTTGATACCCACCTGATAGGCCAGTTGATTGGGATGTTCGATATCCAGCAGCAGAATATCGGCCTGCTTGCCAGGACTAAGGGAACCCAGGCTGTCGTCCAGACCCAGGGCTCTTGCCGCGTTGATAGTGACTCCTTTCAGCGCTTCCACCGGGGTAAGGGCAAACAGGGTGCAGGCCATATTGAGCATCAGCGGCAGATTGCAGATGGGTGATGACCCTGGGTTGAAGTCGGTCGCCAGGGCCATGGGCACGGCATGTTTGCGCAGCAGTTCAATGGGCGGTTTCTGACTTTCCCTGAGGTAATAAAAGGCCCCTGGCAACAAGGTGGCCACCGTGCCACTGCCGGCAATAGCCCGGATGCCGGCCTCATCCAGAAATTCGATATGGTCCACCGACAGGGCGTTGAAGCTGGCGGCCAGTTCGCTGCCACCCAGGTTGGACAACTGCTCAGCATGCAGTTTGACCGGCAGGCCAAGTTGGCTTGCCGCCTCGAACACCCGCCTGGTTTGTGTCAGTGTGAAGCCGATGTTTTCACAGAAAACATCCACCGCGTCAGCCAGCTGTTCTGCCTGGATAGCCGGCAGCATCTCGTTGCAGACCAGGTCTATATAGCCGTCGGCATTGTCATGATATTCAGGCGGCAGGGCGTGGGCACCCAGGAAAGTGGTGCGTACGGTGAAAGGAAGATGAGCCTGAACCTGCCTGGCTACCCGCAACATCTTGAGCTCGGTGTTCAAATCCAGTCCATAACCGGATTTGATTTCAACACAGGTCACTCCCTGCTCCAGCAGGGCTTTTGCCCGCTTCAGCGCCAGGACCAGCAGCTCGGCCTCACTGGCCTGGCGGGTAGCGGACATGGTCCGTCTTATGCCGCCGCCCCGGCGGGCAATATCCGCATAGCTGACTCCCTGCAGGCGTTGTTCAAATTCATCGGCGCGGTTACCGGCAAACACCAGGTGGGTGTGACAGTCGATGTAGCCCGGCAGCAGCCACTGGCCCTGGCAATCCATTGTCTTGACATCAGGGTTAATGGCAGGCAGTTCTGACTGCGGTCCCAGCCAGGCAATTCGGCCTTCACGCATCAACAGCGCAGCCTCCTGGATAATGCCATAGCCATCCATTGCAGGATCCAGAGTGGCGATGTTAGCCCTCGTCAGTAACAGATCGGCATCTTGTGACATGGCAATTCTCCTTCACACAATGAATTTTTCAGACCATCTTGTATAGACAAGTTGATTATGTCAATTTATCGGGCCTGAGTCGATCTTAGCGCACATAGAACCCTTATGGCACAGAGCAAATATCAGCAGATCAAAACCCATATCCTGGCCCATATTGAATCAGGTCAGTGGTCACAAGGGGATGTGGTGCCGTCTGAAAATCAGCTGGCACAAAGTTTCGCCGTCAGCCGCATGACCGCCAGACGGGCGCTGCAGGAACTGGCGGACCAGGGCGTGTTGCAGCGTAATCAGGGAGCGGCGACCTGCGTGGCCAGTCTTAAGAATCAGTCCTCCATGCTGCAAATCCGCAACATTGCCGATGAAATCCGTGAACGCCAGCATCGGTACCGGGCCCGGGTCATAGTGCTGGAGAGTCAAGAAGCGGATAAACAGATTGCCCTGCGACTGGGTCTGACGGCGGGTAGCCCGGTTTATCACAGCCTCATCTGCCATTGGCAGGATGAGGTGGCACTGCAGCTCGAACAACGCTTTATCAATCCTCTGCTGGCACCCGATTACCTGCAGCAGGATTTTACCCGAATCACGCCTCATGAGTATTTGTGCAGCGTTGCTCCGCTGACTGAGGCTGAACACAGAGTGGAAGCCATACTCGCCGATGCATTGACTCAGCAATATTTGGCTATGCAGGCTGGCGAGCCCTGCCTTCGCCTGCAACGCACAACCTGGAGCCGGGACGGTATTGTCAGTCATGCCCTGCTGACCCACCCCGGCAATAAATACCAGTTGGGAGGTCATCTTACCTTCCAGCCGAGCCAAGCCCAAAAGCCTGCACAAACCTTGGAGAAATGACGATGAACAACAGACTCGATCCCAGCCGCGAGATCCGGGCGCCACATGGATCCACGCTGCGCTGTAAAAGCTGGCAAACCGAAGCGGCCCTGCGCATGCTGATGAACAACCTGGACCCGGAAGTGGCAGAGCGACCTGAAGCGTTGGTGGTGTACGGCGGTATCGGCCGGGCTGCCCGGGACTGGGCATGTTTTGACAAGATAGTCGAAGTGCTGCAGCGTCTGGAAGATGATGAAACCCTGTTGATCCAGTCCGGTAAGCCGGTTGGGGTGTTCAGAACCCATCCGGATTCTCCCAGGGTGCTGATTGCCAACTCCAATCTGGTTCCGCACTGGGCCAACTGGGAGCACTTCAACAAGCTGGATAAACAGGGCCTGATGATGTACGGCCAGATGACTGCCGGCAGCTGGATCTATATCGGCAGTCAGGGGATTGTTCAGGGCACCTATGAAACCTTCGGCGCGGTGGTCAGGAAGCACTTCGATGGGGATCCACAAGGAAAGTGGGTACTTACTGGGGGGCTAGGAGGCATGGGCGGTGCCCAACCGCTGGCCGCCACCATGGCTGGTTTATCCATGCTGGCGGTGGAATGTGATGAGACCCGTATCGATTTTCGTCTGCGTACCCGTTACCTGGACAGAAAGGCTGCCAGTCTGGATGAAGCAATGGAGATTATTGAGCAGGCTCAGCAGCCGGTTTCGGTAGGCCTGTTGGGCAACGCCGCCGATGTCTTTGCCGAGCTGGTAGCGCGCAATATCACCCCCGATGTGGTGACTGACCAGACTTCGGCCCATGATCCCTTAAACGGCTATCTCCCCCAGGGCTGGACCCTGGAAGAAGCCGCTGCCATGCGCAAGCAGGACGAAGGGGCGGTGGTTAAAGCCGCCAAGCAATCCATGGCCGTGCAGGTCCGCGCCATGTTAACCCTGCAGGAACGGGGTGCCGCCACACTGGACTACGGCAACAATATTCGCCAGATGGCCTTTGAAGAAGGAGTACAAAACGCCTTCGACTTCCCCGGCTTTGTGCCGGCCTACATCCGCCCCTTGTTTTGTGAGGGCATCGGTCCCTTCCGCTGGGCCGCGTTGTCCGGCGATCCGGAAGACATCTATAAAACGGATCAGAAGGTCAAGGAGCTAATTCCCGACAACGCCCACCTGCACAACTGGCTCGACATGGCACGTGAGCGCATTCAGTTCCAGGGCCTGCCGGCCCGTATCTGCTGGATTGGTCTGAAAGACAGGGCCCGTGTCGCCCTGGCTTTTAACGAAATGGTTAAAAACGGGGAGCTTAAGGCTCCGGTGGTGATTGGCCGGGATCATCTGGATTCCGGATCCGTGGCCAGCCCCAACCGTGAAACCGAAGCCATGCTGGATGGTTCCGACGCCGTATCAGACTGGCCGTTACTCAATGCGCTGCTCAGCACGGCCGGAGGTGCCACCTGGGTCAGCCTGCATCATGGAGGCGGCGTGGGGATGGGCTTTTCCCAGCATGCCGGTGTGGTGATTCTCTGTGACGGCACCGAGGCGGCGGCCAAGCGCGTGGGTCGGGTATTGTGGAACGACCCTGCTACCGGCGTGATGCGTCACGCCGATGCCGGCTACGACATCGCCAAACGCTGCGCGAAAGAAAATGGTCTGGATTTACCCATGCTGGAGAACGAATAATGTTTGACCTGAGGTTGACACCTGGCCAGTTGGATCTGGCGACCCTGCGACTGGCCAGCCGTGAGGGGGTAAAAGTGACCCTGACTGAGGAGGCCAAACCTGCCATCCGAGAATCAGCCGCCACGGTGCAGCGCATACTGGATGCAGGCAAAGTGGTGTACGGCATCAATACGGGATTTGGTCTGCTGGCCAATACCCGTATCAAGCCTGAAGAGCTGGAACTTCTGCAGCGCAGTATTGTGCTCTCCCATGCAGCCGGCACCGGAGCACTGATGGACGACAGCACAGTGCGGCTGATGATGCTTTTAAAAATCAACAGCCTGGCAAGGGGCTTCTCGGGCATCCGCCTGAAGGTGATTGAAAACCTGATCGCCCTGCTCAATGCCGGGGTCTATCCTTGTGTGCCCAAGAAAGGCTCGGTGGGCGCAAGCGGCGATCTGGCGCCGCTGGCACATATGAGTATGCCCCTGATGGGCGAAGGTCATGTACGTTACAAAGGCAATAGGCTGACAGGTGCCGAGGGACTGGAGATTGCCGGCCTCGACGCCCTGACGTTTGCGCCCAAAGAAGGCCTTGCTCTGCTTAATGGCACGCAGGCCTCCACGGCATTTGCGCTGGAAGGCCTGTTCCATGCTGAAGATCTGCTCGCCGCTGCGGCCGTAGCTGGTTCCATGTGTGTGGAAGCGGCCCTTGGCAGCCGTGCTCCCTTCGATGCACGTATCCACGAGGCTCGTGGCCAACGTGGCCAGCAGGATATGGCCGCCTTGTATCGTGATCTGCTCGGGCCCCAGTCTGGCATCGGGCAGTCTCATGAGGATTGTGACAAGGTGCAGGATCCGTATTCACTGCGCTGCCAGCCCCAGGTGATGGGCGCCTGTCTGACTCAGATGCGCCAGGCTGCCGAGGTGTTGCTGGCCGAGGCCAACGGCGTCACTGACAATCCGCTGGTATTTGGCGAAGACATTATCTCGGGCGGAAATTTCCATGCCGAACCTGTGGCCATGGCCGCCGACAATTTGGCCCTGGCCATCGCCGAAATCGGTGCCCTGTCAGAGCGTCGAACTGCCCTGTTGATCGACAGCAATCTGTCCCGCCTGCCACCCTTCCTGGTGGAAAACGGTGGGGTCAACTCCGGCTTTATGCTGGCCCAGGTGACTGCGGCGGCCCTGGCCTCCGAAAATAAGACGCTGGCCCATCCCGCTTGCGTGGACAGCCTGCCCACCTCGGCCAATCAGGAAGACCATGTGTCCATGGCCACCTTTGCCGGCCGACGTCTGGCTGATATGGCGGAAAATACCCGTGGCATAGTGGCGGTGGAGTTGCTGGCCGTGGCTCAGGGCATGGATTTCCGTCGTCCCCATTTATCCAGTCCCAGGCTGGAGGAGGCCTACGCCCTGGTGCGGGAAAAAGTTGCCTTCTACGATCACGATCGCTACTTCTCGCCGGATATCGAACAGATTGCGGCGCAGATTGGTGAAGGCGTCTATAACGAACTTGCCCATTCGGTGATGCTCAGCCGATAAGGTGCGTGCAAAAAAAAGCCCGGCTGCGTCGCCGGGCTTTTTAATATCCGGGCTCGAATCGGTCAGCTCAGGACGTCAAGCAGTTCCACATCGAACACCAGAGTGCTGTATGGGCCGATGGCCGCGCCTGCGCCTTGTTCGCCATAGGCCAGGTGATGAGGCACGTATAAGCGCCACTTGGCACCTTCCTTCATCATCTGCAGGGCTTCCGTCCAACCCTTGATAACGCCATTGACCGGAAACTCGGCCGGCTGACCGCGCTCATAAGAACTGTCAAACACTGTGCCGTCGATAAGGGTGCCGTGATAATGGGTGCGTACATTAGAGTCAGCCTCGGGAGAGGTGCCTTCGCCTTCTGCGAGGATTTCATACTGCAGGCCGGATTCAGTCACCTGCACACCGTCACGCTTGGCGTTCTCAGCCAGGAAGCTTTCCCCCTCGGCAATCACATGCTTAGCCTGTTCCGCCTTGGCGGCCTGCATCTTCTGGTGGATAGCATTGAAAGCGATACGCAGCTCTTCGTTGCTGACGGCGCTGGGGGCTTTATTAAAGGCGGTGGCGAGACCATCCTGCACGGCGCTGATATCCAGTCCTTCAAAAGGATTGCCGGCGAGCTGCTCGCCCATTTGCAAACCTATGCCATAGCTGGCCTGGGATTCTACGCTGGAATATTTAGACATGGGGGATCCTTTAAGCTGGATATCTGCCTGTCTGGCAGAGGAAACGTTTGGAGATTAGTCCGATAGATATCGGCGAGCGGGGATCCTAACATCCGTGCGTATGATGTACAGGGAAAAAGCTTGGCTGAGGTGCCTGCAGTCTCAGTTTGGACGTGAGGCTTTTAGTTTTTGCATCAGTTGGTCAGGCAGATTCAGAACCCACTGATCGCTCTGGATATCGGCCATACCTGGCAAAACGGCCGGCTGGGTGTATAAAGGGGCCGCAGTCGGCGACAGTTGCTCTAAGGGGTTGGACTTTAACTGCATGTTTGTCCTTGCTGGTCATGTCTTGAATAAAATATCGGCTGCAGGCGGAAAAAACTTGAGAGGAAATGGCCGGCCTCCCGGTGGAATCCGGCCGTTGGCATTAATGGTTGGCGGCGTAAGCTTCCACTTCTTTCCATACCCGCAGGAAATTGCCTGACAATATCTTACGAATATCGGCCTCCGAATAGCCCCGGTCCAGCAGACCTTGTACCAGGTTAGGATAGGTGGATACATCCTTGAGATGGACAGGCAGGGAATCACCCACTCCATCATAGTCCGAGCCGATACCTATGTGGTCGATACCCACCAGGTCCCTTACATGGTCGATATGATCGAGCACCATTTCCAGGGTGGCAAAGGGATAAGGGTTCTTCTTGCGATACAGGGCTTCAAATTTGTCTCTGTTGGTTTCGCCGGCCGCTTCCATCGCTTCGGTGCGCTGCTTACCCCAACTTTGCGCCATATTGGACACAAAACTGGAACCAAAGTTGATCATGATGACCCCGCCGTTTTTGGCCAGGGCCTTGATCATCTCATCATTCATGTTGCGCTCGAATCCCGGGGTAAACTGACGCAAAGAGGAGTGGGACGCGATGACTGGGACTCTGGATAGTTCCACGGCCTGGTAGAAGGCTTCATCAGAGACATGGGAAATGTCCACCATCACGCCAAGTTTATTCATCTCGCCGACAAGCTCCTTGCCGAACGGGCTCAGCCCGTTCCATTTACGACGCAGGTCATAGGAGGAATCTGAAATATGGTTGGCCTGGGAATGAGCCAGGGTAATGTAACGCACACCGCGCTCATAGAAGTGCTTCAGATTATCGAAGCTACCCTTGAGAGGGGTGCCGTTTTCCATGCCCATGGGCAGGGCGATTTTGCCATCGGCAAAGGCTTTTTCCACATCGGCTACGGTATAAGCCATGGAAAACTTGTCCGGTGCCCGGCCGACAATGGCTTCGACACTGTCAATCAACTGATTGGCCAACAGCACGCTGTCGCCTGAGGTCTCATAGCTGGCGGGAATATAGATGGACATGAAGGGTGCATTGAGGCCGCCGGCCACTGCCCGGGGATAATCGAAATCCCCTTTCTCTGTGGCCTGAGTCACATCTTCCCACTCCTCGGCCAGGCGATACGGCACATCGATGTGGCCGTCGACAATAATGGTTTCCTTCGCCAGGTTCCTGGCCTGTTCGGAAGGGCTGATGGCCAGAGCGGCCGGAGACGCCAACAAGGCGGTGAGTGTCAAAGCTAAAGAAGTTTTCACGCGTTGCTTCCTGTAGTGGTTTTCTTTTTATTGAGAAGAGGCATATTGTCTCAGTTCAGACCCAAATCCCGGGTCATATTCTCGTTCCTGTCACGGTGGACAATCACATTGTCCTCAATGCGGATGCCGCCGAAGGGACGGAATTCGTCCACCTTGTCCCAGTTAATATACCTGGACTGCTCACTGCCTTTCAGATCGGCCAGCAGGCTATCGATAAAGTACAGTCCCGGTTCCACGGTAAACACCTGTCTGGCTTCCACCTGACGGGTGGCCCGCAGGAAGGGATGCTCCGGCGGCGCAGGGGCAGGTGTGCCACGGTCATCCAGCATCAGGCCGCCCATATCATGCACCTGCAACCCCAGATGGTGGCCGATGCCGTGGGGGAAGAACGTTCTGCTGATACCCTGTTCGAGAATATCCTCTGCGTTAAGGTTCACCAGACCGAAGCTTTTCAGCAACTGGGCGACTTTGTGGTGGGCGGCAATATGCAGGTCCGGATAGGGAATGCCTGGCTTGAGCATATCCACCAGATCCAGGGTGACCTGATCCATGGCCAGAATCAGATCGGCAAAGGCGTTCTGCTGTCTGGCGTAGGTTCGGGTAATATCGGCGGCATATCCATGGAACTGGGCGCCCGCGTCGATAAGAAAAGAGCGGTGCTCATCAGGTTTGTGAGCGTCCACTGTCATGTTATGCAATATAGCGGCGTTCTCATTCAGGGCGACGATATTGCCGTAGGGCACCTCGTTGATGCCCTGGCGTACAGCGCTCAGATAGGCCTGGTTAATATCGAACTCGGCCTTGTCTTCGAAGAAGGCTGCCCTGGCAGCCCGATGCCCTTCCACGGCGATGCGGTTGGCTCGGCGCAGGCAGGCCAGTTCGTAGTCTGTCTTGTAGGCGCGGTGGTAATGCAGGTAATGTAACACCCGGTCAGGATTAACCAACTCAAATCCCAGAGCTCTGGCCACTTCGATATACTCGCCGATGTAGGCGTACTTACGTTTGTCGTAGGGCAGGTGTTTTTCCACCTGATCCGCCTTGGCCAACAGGATAATATCGAAGTGTTCAGCCCAGAAATCGCCGGGGGGAGGCGGCACCTTATGCCAGAAATCCCTTGGACGGTAAAATACCAGTTTGGGCTTGTCGGCACCATTGACGATGAGCCAGCAATTGGGGTTGTCGACCACCGGCACCCATGCCTTGAACTGGGGATTGACTGCGAAGGGGTAATCCATGTCATCGAGAAAACGACGCTTGGCCTGGCCCGAGTGAATAATGAGGCCTTCTATGCCTTCCCGTTGGATGGCTTCCAGCGTGCGGCTCTGAAGTTCGGCGAGATGTTGAGGGTAGAGGTTAGCCAGCTCTTGCATCGGTACTCCGCAATAGGTGATATTGCCCAGTACACTAGCACAATCGGCGGCCTGTCAGAAGCATGCCTGAATGCAAATGACAGCCATTACATGGCTGTCATTGCCGATGATATCTGCATATTGGCCAGATCCTTAAACAGGTTCTGTTCCTGGCCCAGACGTTGCTTGTAAATCTGCTTGTAGGCCATCACCGCTTTCACATAATTGCGGGTTTCTTTGTACGGAATGGTTTCCACCCATATATCCAGTGGAACGCCTTCCTTGGGCAGCCACTGCTGGACCCGCCGCCAGCCGGCGTTATAGGCGGCAGTGGCCAACACGGGATTATCCTGCATCTTGTCCATCAGATAGCGCAGGTACTGAGTCCCAAACTCCACATTCTGTTGTGGATCAAACAGGACCTGATTAGACACCTGTTTCTTGGCCAGGTAACGGGCGGTACCAGGCATCAACTGCATCAGACCCTTGGCGCCGGCCCCTGAGTTGGCATCTACCATAAAGGAGCTTTCCCGGCGGGCGATAGCAAAAGCCCAGGCCGGATCCACATGATGCTTGCTGGCGCTTTGCAGCAGTTGGGCATCGAAAGCCAGCGGAAACCGCCTCTTCACATCGTCGAGGTAACCCAGGCGGGAAAAAGCAAAGATGGCCTGATCATGCCAGCCCCAGTTGTCTGCCAGTACGGCGGCCGCCAGGCCTTGGCTGTGCGTCAGATGAGGCTGCATCTGCAGCCATTCCCGACGGGCCGAAGTGTAGCGTTTGAGAGCAAGGAACTCCTGCGCACGTCTGGCGGCAGGTAAATCGGCGATAGCCTGTAACTCGGTCTCGCTGACTTGCAAGGGGCTGTCAGCCAGGCTTGGAGTCCTGGCAAGTTTGCCGCTGGCCATAAAACCATAGTAGTGACGCACAGATGACAGGGTGTCGAACTGCTTCTGCGCCGCCACCGGGTCATTCAGGTGCTCGTAACTGCGCGCCAGCCAGTAACGACTGGAGTAGTCGGACTCCAGATCTTTGGGGGCGTTTCCGATCACATCGGCAACATGCTGCCAGTCCTTGTGCCGTAGCACATGGGTCAGATGCCAGCGAAAAATGTCTTCGTTGCCGTCCCCCTGGTTGGCTTTTTCCAGCCAGAATTCTGCCTGGGGATGATTCTCTACCGCCATCGCGATAGCAAAGCCCCTGGCCATATCCAGCTCCTCGTCGAAGCGAAACTGAAACTTATCCGCCGCCTTCTGCCAGGTTTTTACGGCCAGGGCCTGATCCCGCCAGACCAGGCGCTTGAGTGCGTAGATGAGAATCTGCTTTTCCCGCTCTGGCTGTTTGACCGGGAAATTTGTCAGGCGGCTGACACTGGCAGGATTACGTCTTGCCTGCAGCCATAAATCCCCCAGGTATTGCTGGGATTTGGGCAGCAGTGATTGAAGGTATGGGACCAGGGTATGGTCCCCTCCGTCGGCGGCCAGGGCCAGGCGCTGCCAGATCATCTCATTCGTCCGGTGGCCTGCTTCTGTCCACTGCCTGAATACAGGATCACAGGCTTTGTCCTGAGATTTGCCTACCAACCAGAGTTCAGGAACCAGCTTAAACGCCTGCTCGCGAAATTCTGACTGTTGCAGGCGGTAGGCGGCATTGAGGCAACGCAGATGATCATCACCCATGTCGCGGTAGTACTTGAGGAAACGAGTCTGATCCTGTCGTTTGGCCAGATAGTTCAGCCATTTTTGCCGCAGTTCTGAATCCAGTGGCGTCTTGTCGTAGTCCTGCAGGAAGCGGGCGATAGCCTCTTCGTTACTCAGTTTGATGCCGGATAACAGGGCATTCTGCTCGAGGTAGGGCAGCAAAGGATAGTCGTGCAGTTGCCCGGTCAGCTCGATAAAGGTCTGGCTGTTCGGGTAGTAACTCCATTTCTCCGCTTCCAGAAACTGCTGCCGTTGTTTCTCTAGTTTGTCCTGGGCCAGCGACAGCATTGGCAACAGGCATATCAGCAACAACAGATTACGCAGAACAGAAACAAACGACACGACCCGCCTCCCAAGAGACCACCAAAGGATCCCTACATTAACGATACCGGCCAGATAATCAAGTATGACAAGGGCTTCAGAGGTATTCAAATGACAGAGGCAAAGATTCTTTGGCTCATTTTTTAATCCTAATGCCTTGAGTTGGAAGTGTATTTTCCTCAACAATAAAAAAATTTAAACGTTTGTTTGAATTTCGGTTGAAATTTGCTCCGGCTTAAACAAGAATTGAGCGCACCCTACACTGGCGCATCGGCACTGCCGGGCGTTGCACCATCAGAATAGATGGCCAAAGGAGAACAAAATGATTTACGAAGGTAAGAGCCTTAAGGCGACGCTGCTGGACGGCGGCATCGCCGAAGTCGTGTTTGACGCCGCCGGCTCAGTGAACAAGTTTGATCAGCAGACAGTGTCCGAGCTCGACGCGTTGTGTGCGGCGCTGGAGAGCCACGGCGGGATTAAGGGAGCCTTGGTGCGCTCCAATAAAGGCGCCTTTATCGTGGGCGCCGATATTACCGAGTTCAATGACCTGTTTTCTCTGCCTGAGCCGGAAATCCTTGCCTGGGTGGCCAAAACAGCAAAAGTCTTTGATCGTTTCGAAGATCTGCCCTTCCCCACATTGGCAGCGGTGAATGGCTTTGCCCTGGGCGGTGGCTGTGAGATGGCCCTGGCCTGTGATCTGCGCCTGGCAGACAGTTCGGCCCGTATCGGCTTACCCGAGGTCAAACTGGGTCTGATGCCCGGCTTTGGTGGTACCGTACGCTTGCCCCGGCTGATAGGGGCGGACAATGCCCTGGAGTGGATGACCACCGGCAAGGACCGAAAACCCGAGCAGGCCCTGGCCGAAGGGGCTGTAAACGCCGTGGTGGCGCCGGAGAAGCTTCGTGACGCGGGTCTGGCTATGTTACGGCAGGCCATTGAAGGACGTATTGACTGGCAACAGCGCCGGGCACAGAAGAAAGCCCCTCTTGAACTCAATGCCAACGAATCCACCATGAGTTTTGCCACAGCCAAGGCTATGGTCTCAGCCGTGGCCGGCAAACATTATCCGGCTCCCCACATGATGGTGGAGACAGTCGCTAAGGCGGCGTCCCTGGACAGGGATGGTGCCCTGAAACTGGAAAATGAAGGTTTTGTCAAACTGGCCAAAACCGATGCGGCGACTGCTCAGATTGGTATTTTTGTCGCCGACCAACTGGTCAAAAGCAAAGGCAAGAAGCAGGCAAAGAACGCCACAAAGGCCATTGAGCAAGCGGCCGTACTGGGCGCGGGCATTATGGGCGGTGGCATCGCCTATCAATCGGCAGTCAAAGGCACTCCCACCGTGATGAAGGATATTCGCCAGGACGCCCTGCAACTGGGACTTAACGAAGCGGCCAAGATCCTGAACAAAGGCGTGGAGCTGGGCAAGGTCAGCCCCAAGGTCCTCGCCTCCACTTTAAATAATATTGTGCCATCACTGGAATACAGCGCCATCAAGGATGCGGACATTGTCATTGAAGCTGTGGTGGAAAATCCTAAGGTAAAGGCATCAGTGCTGAAGGAGACAGAAGAGACGGTGGCCCAAGACGCCATTATCTGTTCCAACACCTCGACCATCTCAATTAACAGCCTGGCGGAAAGCCTGCAGCAGCCCGAACGTTTCTGCGGCATGCATTTCTTCAACCCGGTGCACAAAATGCCGCTGGTGGAGATTATCCGCGGTGAGAAAACCTCCGATGAGACCATCGCCGCTGTGGTGGCCTTTGCCATGAAGATGGGCAAAACGCCGATAGTGGTCAACGACTGCCCCGGCTTTTTGGTCAACCGTGTGCTGTTCCCTTACTTCGCCGGCTTCAGCAAGCTATTGCTGGATGGCGCCGATTTCGTGGCGGTTGACAAGGTAATGGAAAAAATCTTCGGCTGGCCCATGGGGCCGGCTTACCTGTTGGATGTGGTGGGGATGGATACCGCCGACCATGCTGCCGGTGTAATGTCACAGGGCATTCCTGAACGTATGCAGCGTATCGGTAATGATCCCATACAAAGCTTGTATAAAGCTGAGCGTCTGGGCCAGAAGAACGGCAAAGGCTTCTATGATTTTGGTACCGACAAGCGTGGTAAGCCCACCAAAACCCCCTCTGCCGAGGCCTACAAACTCATTGGGGTGGAGCATCAGGAGTTTGATGCCGAGACAGTGATTGCGCGCCTGATGATTCCTATGGCCAACGAGGCAGTGCGCTGTCTGGAAGAGGGCATTGTCGCCAGTGCCGCCGAAGCGGATATGGCGCTGTTGTACGGCCTGGGCTTCCCGCCGTTCCGTGGTGGTATCTTCCGCTACATGGAGACCATGGGGCTGGACAACTTCGTGGCCCTGGCCGACAAGTATTCGTCCCTCGGACCCATCTATCAGATCACCGACGGATTGCGCGAGATGGCGGCATCCGGCAAATCCTATTTCGCTCAATAAGTTTCGGAGAACATCATGAAAGACGTGGTAATAGTGGATTGTATTCGTACGCCAATGGGACGCTCCAAGGGTGGGGTGTTTCGCAACGTACGGGCCGAAACCCTGTCCGCCCATCTGATGACTCAGTTGCTTGAGCGCAATGGAGCACTGGATCCGATGGACATCGACGACATCATCTGGGGCTGTGTGCAACAGACCAAAGAGCAGGGCTTCAATATTGCCCGTAATGCGCAGTTGCTGACCCGAATTCCCCGCTCGGTCCCGGCCGTCACCGTCAACCGTTTATGCGGTTCGTCCATGCAGGCCCTGCATGATGCCACCTGCAGCATTATGGCCGGCAAGGGTGAGGTGTATCTGATAGGCGGGGTGGAACATATGGGCCATGTGCCTATGGACTTCAACCTGGACTTCCATCCGGGACTGGCCAAACATACCGCCCGTGCCTCCGGCAATATGGGCATGACGGCTGAACTACTGGGTCGCCAGAACGGTATCACCCGGGAAATGCAGGACGAGTTCGGCGCCCGCTCCCACCAGCGCGCCCACAAGGCAACTGTTGAAGGGCGCTGGGCCAGTGAAATTGCCCCTATTGAAGGCCACGATGCCGATGGTGCCCTGAGCCTGATCGATTACGATGAAGTGATTCGCCCCGAGTCCACGGTGGAAACCCTGTCCGGTCTGCGCCCGGTGTTCGATCCGATCAACGGTACGGTCACAGCCGGCACTGCGTCAGCGATTTCCGACGGGGCCTCGGCGATGCTGGTAATGTCAGCCGATAAGGCCAAAGCATTGGGACTCAAAGCCCGGGCCCGCATTCGATCCATGGGAGTGGCCGGCTGTGATGCCGCTATCATGGGCTTTGGTCCGGTACCGGCCACCAAAAAGGCGCTGAAAGCCGCTGGCATGAGCATGGACGATATCGAGATTGCCGAGTTTAACGAAGCTTTCGCCGCCCAGGCCCTGTCCTGTGTCAAACAGCTGGGTTGGCTGGATAGCTATGACGAAAAGGTCAACCTAAACGGGGGTGCCATCGCCCTGGGCCACCCGCTTGGCTGCTCCGGTGCACGTATCTCCACCACCTTGATCAACCTGATGGAAGCCAACGACAAGTCGGTGGGCTTGGCCACCATGTGTATTGGTCTGGGTCAGGGGATTGCCACGGTGTTTGAACGGGTGTGAGATTGATCGTGAGGAGACAGGAATAAGGGGTGAGGAGATCGTGTCACCCCACACCCTGTCCATATTAAAAAGCCCTGCTGATTAGCAGGGCTTTTTATTGAATGTCAGGAAGAGTAATAGGGAGATTGGTTTTTTCCTTACTCCTTACTCCTTACCCCTCACTCACTAGGCATCATAAGGATGGCGCAGAATAATGGTCTCCACCCGATCCGGGCCGGTAGAGATGATATCCACCGGTACTCCGGTCAGTTCCTCGATACGCTTAATGTAGTTGCGGGCAGCCTGGGGCAGGCCATCCAGTGAGGTCACACCAACGGTATTGTCGCTCCAGCCGGGCATCTCTTCATACACCGGGGTGACTTTCTCGTAACCGTCGGCGGCCATGGGCGGAACGCTCTGCACATTGCCGCTGGCATCCCGGTAACCGACACAGAGCTTCAGGGTTTCCAGGCCATCCAGTACATCGAGCTTGGTCAGGCAGAAGCCGCTGATGCTGTTGATCTGCACGGCGCGCTTCATGGCCACTGCATCGAACCAGCCGGTACGGCGCTTACGTCCGGTGGTGGCGCCAAACTCATGGCCTTTGGTGCCCAGATGATTACCCACCTCGCAGTCCAGTTCCGTGGGGAAAGGACCTGATCCCACACGGGTAGTGTAAGCTTTAACGATACCCAGCACATAGTCCAGGTTCAGCGGTCCGAACCCGGCACCGGTGGCCACACCGCCCACTGTGGTGTTGGAGGAGGTCACATAGGGGTAGGTGCCGTGGTCGATATCCAGCAGCGTACCCTGGGCCCCTTCAAACATAATGGCATCGCCACGCAGACGGGCCTTGTCCAGCATATCCGGCACATCGGCCACCATGGCTTTGATAGTGTCTGCGATGGCCAGGGTCTGATCCAGCACCTGCTGGTAATCCACGGCTTCCACCTTGTAATACTGGGTCAGGGCGAAGTTATGGAACTCGACAATTTCTTTCAGACGGGCGGCGAAGGTGTCCTGACAGAACAGATCACCTACCCGCAGACCACGACGGGCCACTTTGTCTTCATAGGCCGGACCGATGCCGCGACCGGTAGTGCCGATGGGCTTATTACCCCGGGCTTTCTCACGGGCCAGATCCAGCGCCACATGGTAAGGCAAAATCAATGGGCAGGCCTCGCTGATCACCAGGCGTTCCTTCACCGGGACGCCACGCTCTTCCAGCATCCTGATCTCTTTCATCAGCGCTTCTGGGCTGAGTACCACGCCATTACCGATGACACAGGTCACATTGTCGCGCAGAATGCCAGAGGGGATCAGGTGCAGGACGGTTTTCTCGCCATCGATCACCAGTGTATGACCTGCATTGTGTCCACCCTGGTAGCGAACCACGTACTTTGCCTTGTCGGTCAACAGGTCTACAACCTTACCTTTACCCTCATCACCCCATTGGGTGCCGAGCACTACAACGTTTTTTGCCATGGATTAAAAAGTGGTCAGAAAATTAGGCGGGGATTCTATCAAATTTCAACCAGCCAGATCATCTGTTTTGATGGAATAGGCAGGACAGGAAGGGAAACCGGCCATTACCAGGCTATTTAAGCAGGTAAAACAATGCTACCAAACCGATGGTCACCATCACGCCTCCCATGGTCCGCAATTGTTCTGGCGGTTGCCCGGATAGCTGCTGCATATAGCGTTGCCATTTCTTGGGGAAGAGCATGGGCCCTATGCCTTCCAGTACCAGGACCATAGCCAGTGCCAACCACAGGACTTCGCTCATAGACCCTCCAGGCAGTGCAAATCATATTGGCCAGGATCATGGTACAGGGCAAAACCAAACCGGAGTCTGTCGCCCCGGGCATCTGTCATCACACCGTGGGACTTCAGATGGCGGTGCAGAGCTTGCACTTGTTCCGGGCTTTGCAGCCTGAAGGTCAGAAAATGGCCGTGATAGTCGGCATCATGCTGCACCAAGGCAGCCCGGTTCAGCAGGGAGTGGTCCAGTTTGTCCAGCATGCCCAGGAAGTGCTGCTGGCAACGCTGTACATGCTGGTGGACTTTCTCCACTGTCAGCCCTTGTTGCGCAAACAATTCCAGCACCGCCAATAATCGGTATAAAGCACTGTAATCCATTGTCGCCCCGGCAAAGCGCATGCCGTCGGTGCTGTAACTGACCCGACCGTCCTTAGCCTGATCCAGTTCGCCAAACTCGGCAAACCAGCCGGTGTACAGTGGCCGTAAATCGCAATTGGCCGGGACATGTGCAAAACAGCAGCCCTCACCGCCCTGGGCATATTTATAGCTGCCGGCCAGATAAAATGCTCTTCCGGCGACGGATGACAGGTCTGTGGGCAGGGCCATAAAGCCGTGATAGCCATCGATAACAAAAATCGCCTGTGGTGGCGCCGCCTCCACCAATGCCCCAAGGTCTCTGACCGCCAGCCCCGAGTTGAAAAAAACCTGGCTGACAAAAATCAGATCCCAGTCTCGGGCGGCGGCCGTCTCAGCAAATCGTTGTTCAAAGTCTGCAAAGGGCAGGGTCGGAACCTTCTCAACCACCAGGTTGTCCAGCTCAGCGAGCCTGTCTATCTGGCGGTTGAAACTGTGAAACTCGCTGTCGGTGGTCAGAATACGCAGGGGCCGACTCCAGTCCAGGCAGCTTAAAATGCGGTACAGCAGCTCGTGGGTATTGGGCGCAAACACCAGTTGACCGGGCTGCTGGGTATTGAGTATGCCGGCGATATGCTGCTGCACGGCTGGTACTTTCTTGCCGAAAATCACATCCCACTTGTCATCTGCCAGGGAGGCAGAATCATCCCAATATTGCAGCATCGCCTGGCGGGTGACATCTGGCCAGTAATGGTGGCTGTGGCAGGCGAAGTGCTGCTTACCTGCATTGGCACTTAAAAAACGCTGGTAAAGGTGTTGATAGGATTTCATCTTGCCCTTGCAGAATGGCGAAAGGGCCCCGCAGGGCCCCTTTTGTTTATTTCTTCTTGCCTTGGGTGTCGTTCATATAGCGGAAGAAGTCACTGTCAGGCTCCAGAATCAACACATCCTGCTTATTGTTGAAACTGTTGCGGTAGGCATCCATGCTGCGCAGGAAGGCATAGAACTCCGGGCTTTTGGAATAGGTGTCAGCGTAAATTTTTGCTGCTTCCGCATCCCCTTCACCACGGAGCTTACGGGCGTTGCGTTCCGCCTCTGCCAGCATCACCGTCACCCGGGCGTCGATATCCGCACGGATGATCTCAGCCTGCTCCTGACCCTGAGAGCGATGCTCCCTGGCCACGGCAGCCCGCTCAGCCCGCATGCGCTGGAAGATGGAGTTACTGATCTCCAGCGGCAGGTTAATCTGCTTGACCCGCACATCCACAATCTCGATGCCCAGTTCCTGTGCGCTTTCGGCAGACTGTTTCATGGCCTTGTCCATCAGCTCAGAACGCTCACCTGAGACGATCTGGGGAATGGTGCGGTTACCAAACTCACTACGCAGGCCATTGTTGACCTTTTGTTTGAGCAGGGTTTCGGCCCGATCCTTGAAGCCCCCTGTGGCCAGGTAGTACTTGGCGAAGTCATTGATTTTCCATTTAACGTAGGAATCGACGATCAAATCCTTCTTCTCTGCCGTGACAAAGCGGTTTGCGCCATCATCCAGTGTCTGCACCTTGGAGGTCAGCTTCTTAACGGTATCGATAAAGGGCAGTTTCAAATGCAGACCGGGCTCATAGACGATGGTCTGGTCAGTCTGGTCATCACGCCGCACCTTACCGAACTGGATGACGATGCCACGATAGCCTTCCTCCACCACGAAGATGGAACCGAAGCCCAGGATGACCAGTACGATGATCAGAACGATACTGAGGTTTCTCATCTGTTAGTCCCTCCCACTGCGGAATCTGTCGGTACGTGAACCCGTACTGCCATTATTGTCACTGGAAGACTGGGTCTGGGTGTTGCTTCTCAGACCGTCCAGGGTGTTACTGGATACCGGAGGTTGCACAGCATTGTTCTGGCGTTCCAGGATCTTGTCCAGCGGTAGATACATCATATTGCCGCTGCCTTGGTTGTCGACCAGGATCTTGCTGGTCTTGCCATACACTTCTTCCAGCGTTTCCAGATAGAGTCGTTGACGGGTCACTTCAGGTGACGCCGCGTACTGGGGCAACAGTTCTTCGAAGCGGGCCACTTCACCCTGGGCTTCGAGAATGACCCTCTCTTTATAAGCCTGGGCTTCCTGGGCCATACGATTGACCTGGCCCCGGGCGCGGGGTTCGATTTCCCGGGCGTAGGCTTCTGCCTCACGGATAAAGCGCTGTTCATCTTCCTGGGCGGCGATGGCGTCATCGAAGGCGGCCTTTACCTCTTCCGGAGGACGGGCATCCTTAAAGTTAACATCCAGTATTTCAACCCCCATATCATAAGGCGTGATAATACTGACCAGTTCATCCCTGACCTTCTGGCGGGTCTCTTCCCGTCCCTTGGTCAGCACGTTGTCCATTTTTGAATGGCCGACTACGTAACGGATGGCGCTGTCCAGCGCATGACGCAGACTTTCATCAGGCTCCACCACGGAAAAGGTGTATTTGAAGGGGTCGGTAACCCGATACTGGATCTCCATGTCCACCCTGACCACGTTTTCATCCCCGGTAAGCATAAAGCCGGAGGAGGGCATGGTGCGGACAGACCGGATATTCACCGGATACACCTTGTCAATAAAGGTGGGCTTCCAACGCAGTCCGGGTTCTTCAAAGCTGTGGAACTGGCCAAACCTCAGGACCACGCCACGTTCCGCTTCGTTAAGGGTGTAGAATCCGCTGATAAACCAGACCACTACCAGGATGCCGGCAATCAGGCCCAGGCCTACGCCGCCAAATCCCTTGCCGGATGACTTTTTGCCACCACCGCCGAAACCACCCAGCTTATCGAAGAATTTCTTGAAAACTTCATCCAGGTCAGGCGGCCCCTGATCGCGGCTGCCGCGATTCTTCCAGGGGTCGTTGTTATTGCCTCCAGGCTCATTCCAAGCCATGTCTTTCTCCGTATTGATAGGTAAATGGTATCCGAAATCGCTGCTTCAAAAGCTTAATGCTTATTGATTACGTAAGACGTCAGGTTCGAGGTCACATGCTTCTCAAGCTGGTGCCAATCTTTCACCGGCATGCGTACATCCACCAGCCAGTCGCCGTCTTCGGCATAAGTCTCGGACGAGATACACTTCATGCGATAGAGCGCTCCGCGCAGTTTTCCTTCTTTAGGTGGAATGCGCAAACTGAATTCCACCATGCTGCGACCCAGACTTTCGGTCAGAGCCTGGAGCAGCAGATCCATACCCAGCCCCTGTTGGGCGGAAATCCAGACGCGTACCGGATTTCCTTCCTCATCCCGATCGATATGGGGTTCGACGCCGGGTAACTGGTCAATTTTGTTACAAATCATTAATTGCGGGACGTCGCCGGCCTCTATTTCATCCAGCACCAGATTTACCTGGTCGATGTTGTCCTTGTACTGTTCGTCGGCGTAGTCCACCACATGCAGCAGCAGGTCGGCTTCCTGGGTTTCCTGCAGTGTGGCCTTAAACGCCGCTACCAGATCATGGGGCAGGTGGCGGATAAATCCAACCGTATCGGCCAAAATAGCTGGTCCCACGTCCTGTAACTGAATCTTGCGCAGGGTGGGATCGAGGGTCGCGAACAACTGATCCGCCGCGTAGACGCCGGCAGAAGTCAGGGTATTGAACAGCGTTGACTTACCGGCATTGGTATAGCCCACCAGCGAGACAGTCGGAATCTCTGCGCGGGTCCTGGCCCGGCGTCCCTGCTCTCGCTGCTTTTGTACTTTCTGCAGGCGTTTAAGGATATGGTCGATCCTGGCTCTGAGCAATCGTCTGTCGGTTTCCAACTGGGTCTCACCCGGCCCGCGCAGACCTATCCCCCCTTTCTGTCTCTCCAGGTGGGTCCAGCCACGAATCAACCGGGTCGAAATATGTTTTAGCTGTGCCAGTTCCACCTGAAGCTTACCTTCATGGGTCCGGGCGCGCTGGGCAAAAATATCCAGGATCAGACCGGTCCGATCCAACACCCGGCATTGGCAGAGCTTTTCCAGGTTACGTTCCTGTGAGGGGGTAAGAGCATGATTGAAGATCACGACGTCTGCGCCCAAAGCTTTCACCTGTTGGGCGATCTCGTCTGCCTTACCGGTGCCGACAAAGAGTTTGGCAGTGGGTGAGGCTCTCGTGCCGGTCACCAGACCGACGGCCTGGACACCGGCAGACGAAACCAGCATTTGCAGTTCATGCAAATCCTCTCTGCTGCTTTCGTCGGGGAATTCTAAATGTACCAGTACAGCCTGCTCACCTGCTTCATAACGGTCAAACAAGCATTATCTCCTGATGGGATGATTAATCCTCGTCATTATCCGGGCTTGACTGAGGATTCGCAACCATGGGAATAGGACGCGACGGCACAACGGTAGAGATGGCATGCTTATACACCATCTGGCTGACAGTATTCTTGAGCAGAATCACGAATTGATCGAAAGACTCCACCTGACCTTGCAGCTTAATGCCGTTTACCAGGTAAATAGATACCGGAACACGTTCTTTTCTCAGGGCATTCAAAAATGGGTCTTGCAGTGATTGGCCCTTAGCCATTGTAGTATCCTTTTATTTTTCTTATCTATTCTAGCCAGCTTCCCGATTATACAGCTTTTGCACCCTCTGTATAGCTGCCCTGCGGGCAGTGCGGGGTCATTTTAACCGGGAAGTCAGCCACTCCAGATTATTTCCGGCAAAGGTATCCATCCAGTGGATATCCTGCCAACTTCTCAACCAGGTCAATTGGCGTTTGGCCAGTTGTCTGGTCGCCACTATAGCGCGAAAGCGCATTTCCTTGTGGTCGTACCTTCCGTCCAGATGCTCCCACATCTGCCGATAACCGACACACCTTATAGAGGGCAAGTTTAGATGCAGATCATGTCTGCTGTGAAGTTTTTTTACTTCTTCTTCAAAGCCTTGGCTTAACATCTGATCAAATCGCAGGGCAATCCTGTCATGGAGCACAGCCCTGTCGGCGGGGGATATGGCAAATTGGAATACCCTATAAGGTAACGGTGGGCTTTTCTCCCGGGTTAACTCGGTGAGGCTCTTGCCTGTCAGACGCAGCACTTCCAGGGCCCGGGTCAGACGCTGAGGATCATTGGGATGAATGCGCTGAGCCGAGACAGGATCCAGGCGTGCCAGCTCATCGTGCAGCACCTGCCAGCCCTGTTCACTCGCCTGTTTTTCTATCGCCTCGCGCACCTCTGCGTCCGAACCCGGCAGGGGAGAGAGCCCCTCCAGCAACACTTTAAAGTACATCATGGTGCCGCCAACCAGCAGGGGGATCTTACCCCTGGCGTGAATATCGGCCATCTCGCGCAGGGCGTCGGCGCGAAAATCGGCGGCGGAGTACACCTGGGCCGGATCCAGGATATCTATCAGTCGGTGCGGAGCCAGACTAAGCTCCTCGGCATTGGGTTTGGCCGTGCCTATATCCATGTGCCGGTAGATCATCGCCGAATCGACGCTGATGATCTCACAGGGCATGGTCTGCACCAGGCGGATAGCCAGATCTGTCTTACCCGAGGCAGTCGGACCCATAAGAAAAATAGCCGGGGGCAGGTGGCCTGAGTCAGTCATGCAGCCAGTCTTCCAGTGGGATCCTGCGGCCCCATTGTTTGAGAGTTATTTCCGGGTCCTCATGGTCACTATGCCATTGCCACAGGGTGGCGGCCTGCTCAGCGGTGTAGTTTTTCTGTGCATTGGCCAGTAACTCCAACAGACGCTCTTTGAGGTGTTGTGCCGGGGCCGATAGCAGGGGGGGCAGGAGAGTTGACCAATCGTGCTGGCGCAATCCAGCCGGAACCTGTTTGACCAGCAGCCGGCGGGCGTGCATCTGAATATCCAGTGCCAGGGCGGGTAACGCCTCTTGATGCCGGCTGAACGCTGCCGCCAGTGTTTCGTCGCAGGGGATTGCCACCGGCATCAGTAATGGCTGACTGACTGGCTCGTGATCCAGGAGGTTGGCCAGCCTGTTCCGCTCCAACCGGTAAAGGGGCACAAGGTAGCAGTTGTCCTCTGCGCTCAGCAGCAGGTAGCGTCCCCTGATCAGCAGCCACTGTTCCTGCGTGCGGGGTGCAGACGAGGAGGTGACCAGTTGTTGATAACTCTTGACGGCCCGTGAGGCAACTGGTTGCCTGCTCCCATTCAAGTCTCTACTTGTACCTGTGACTGTTTTAGATTGCAGGGGACGAATATAGTCATGGCGGGGTTCAGCCACCTGCACCGACCTGGTTGACGAGAGGGTGGCGGGCGTTTGTTCTGGGGCAGGCTGTTCCAGCGCATCCTGCAAAGCGCGGAAGATAAAGTCATGCACCAGCCTGGCCTGATGAAAGCGTACTTCGTGTTTGGCAGGATGCACATTCACATCGACTTCACGGGCGTCCAGAGTCAGGTAAAGCACAAAAGCGGGGTGGGCCTCCTGTGGCAGCCACCCTTCAAAGGCCTGGCGTATGGCATGGTGAATCAGCTTGTCCCGCATCATCCTGCCATTGACATAAAAATACTGTTGATCCGGCTGGCTCGCGGGTTCCAGGCTCAGCCAGCCATGCAGTGACAGGCCCTGCAGCTCACTGCTGATGGTCAGCGCCTGTTGGGCAAAGCCCTGTCCACACACCAGGGCAACCCGTTTCTGTCTGGCCGCCTGACTGGCCGCTTTGGGATACTGACGCAGCAGCTTGCCGTTATGCTTAAGACTGAAAGCCGTGTCGAAGCGGGACAGGGCGATACGTCGGATGACTTCGTCAATATGCTGGAATTCGGTCTTTTCGGTACGCAGAAACTTGCGCCTGGCTGGCGTATTGAAGAACAGATCCAGCACTTCGACGCTGGTACCATCGGGATGAGCTGCGGGGATAAGCCGGACCCGCATGTCCCGTCCTTCGGCGATGGCCTGCCAGGCTTCAGGCTGAGCCTGCGGCTTGGAGGTCAGGGTCAGGCGGGACACAGAACTGATACTGGCCAGGGCCTCGCCGCGAAATCCAAGACTTATGATCTGTTCCAAATCATCCAGACAATGAATCTTGCTGGTGGCATGGCGGCTCAGTGCCAGGGTCAGCTCCTGTTTCCCTATGCCACTGCCATTGTCTCTGATCAGGATGCGTTTATGCCCGCCTTTATCCACTTCCACTTCGATGCGGTCGGCGCCTGCGTCGAGGCTGTTTTCCACCAGTTCCTTGATAACTGAAGCGGGCCTTTCGACCACTTCCCCAGCGGCAATCTGGTTGGCAAGTTGAGCGGGCAGTATTTGAATTGGCAAAATATTATAGGCTTGTCAGTTGGGGATGGTCAGTACCTGACCGATGCGGACCATGTCAGTATCCAGATTGTTGGCCGCCTTTAAATCGCTGACCTGCACATTGTAGCGCTGGGCCAGCAGGGACAGGGATTCTCCGGGGCTGACTTTGTGCGTGCGGTTTTCCCGCTTCAGTCTGGCCCAGAGGGTGCCATCGGGGGGCATACGCTTGAAGTATCTTTCGACGGCCTGATAAATGGAATCTGCCATATTTTCCCGGAACTTGGCCCAGTTGAGATTTTTCTCTTCGGTGGGATTGGAAATAAACCCTGTTTCTACCAGTATGGAGGGGATATCAGGTGAAGTCAGCACCGCCAGACTGGCCGCCTGGGGCACGCTCTTATGCAGTTTGGTGATCTTATCCATTTCCTTGAGCACCTCACGGCTGATTTCGTAACTGGTGGACAGGGAATGATCCATGGACATATCCAACAGTGCCTGGGTCAGGTAGCGTTCACTGGCAGTGTCCTGGATGACTTCGGCGGCGCCGCCCAACAGCTCAGAATGTTTCTCGCTGTTTTCCAGCCAGCGCCCCAACTCAGAGTTGGCCCGGCGCATGGACAATACCCAGACAGATGCCCCGCTGGGCTGGGGCGTGGTAAAGGCATCTGCGTGAATGGAAATAAACAGGTCGGCCTTCTGCTGCCGGGCCATGTCGGCGCGTTTGTTCGGGTGAATATAATAGTCGCCGCTACGGATCATCACGGCCTGCATGCCGGGTGTTCTATCAATGCGTTCGGCCAACATCCTGGCAATACTCAGGGTCACATGTTTTTCATAGCTGCCGGCGTAACCTATAGAGCCGGGATCCTCACCGCCATGACCGGCGTCAATGGCCACCACGATCTTTCTGTCCTGATCCTGGCTCTGGCGTTTAATCATCTGGGCCGGTGTGTCGGTTTTGCTGCCAAGGTCGATCACCAGCCTGTCCCCATAGGGGGCGGTGGGGGGCAGAGCAAAGATTTGCGGATCCACTGCCTCATTGAGATCAAACACCACACGGATGGAGGCCTTGTCCTTGGGGCTGCTGTACCGCAGGCGCTTAATCAGTTTGCTCTCGTTGGGAATGCCTTCGAAGTTCAGGGTTTTGGCAGTGTTGGCTAAATCGACCACCAGCCGGGTGGGATTGTTGAGAGTAAAATAGCTGTACTGGGGGGCAGCTTGCATATCAAAGACCACCCGGGTATTGGTGGGCGACGGCCAGATACGCACTCCTTCCACCTGGTTCTTCGCCCAGGTAAGAGAACTGACCATCAGCAGGGTCAGGGTGGCTATCCATGTAATGAGTCGTTTTGGTGCCATGCGCGCTTTATAATTGTTTTAGTAATGCCTCTCCCCACTCAGACAGGGCTAGCAAGGTAATAGTTCGGCCAGAGCCATTGAAGTCTATGTTAATCTGCAAATCCGCTGGAGCCAAGTTGTCTGCCCCTTTTTCCGGCCATTCTATCAGGCACAGGCAGTCTGGCTCGAAATAATCCCGGATACCGATGAATTCAAGCTCTTCTGGATCGGCCAGCCGGTACAGATCGAAATGGAATATCCGCCATTTACCCACCTCATAAGGCTCCACCAGGGTATAAGTGGGACTCTTGACGCGTCCTGCATATCCCAGGGCTTGAATGAAACTGCGACAGAAGCTGGTCTTGCCTGCCCCCAGATCGCCATGCAGATAAATGACAGTGGCCTGGTGGCAAGCCCCGGCCAGTTGTCTGGCCAACTCGGCGGTAGCCTGTTCATTTTCCAGTTCAAAAGACTTCTTCATTCAGTGATTAACCAGTCGACGGATAAAGGGCAACAAATCGCTTGCGATCATACCACGTTCTCCGCCATCTTCAGCGGCCATATCGCCGGCTGCCCCGTGCAGACAGGCCGCCCTGAGCACTGCATGGCCGGTGTCCATGCCCTGGGCCAGCAATCCGGCAATCACTCCGGTGAGCAGGTCGCCGGTGCCGGGGCTGGCCATGCCGGGGTTGCCGTCACAAATGACATAGCGTTCCTGATTGGCCGACACCAGACTACCTGCGCCTTTGAGAATGAGACTGGCGCTGTATAGTTGCACCATTCTGTCCAGCGCTTTGTATCTGTCCTGCTCAATTTCAGCGGCGGACAGACCCAGCAGTCTGCCGGCTTCCGCCGGATGGGGAGTTAATACTGTATTGCCCGGCAGTTTCTTGTTCTTGCTGGCAGCCACCAGATTCAGGGCATCGGCATCCAACACCATGGGTTTGTGGTGCTGCTGTTGGTAAGACAACAAAGCATTGAGCCACTCCTGGGCCCAGGGATCCTGACCCAGCCCCGGGCCGATGGCAAAGCAACTCGCCCAGTCAAACAGTTGCTGTGGGTTTTCTTCCGGATCGGCCAGCATCAGTTCGGGACATCCCTGCACAACCACGTTCTGGCTCTGCGGATGGCACAATACTTTGACCAGCCCCGCGCCGGTGCGAAGGGCCGCTTCGGCACATAAGCGCATGGAGCCCGGCATGCCCTGATTGCCCCCGATACAGAGTAACCGGCCAAACATGCCTTTATGGCTGTTGGCCGGTCTGGGTGGCAGCGGCGGGAGATCTTCCAGACGGATTAAACTGGCAAAAGGCGCCGCCAGCTTGTCAAAGGTTGCGCCAATCCCCAATCTGGCCAGTGACAGCTTACCTGTATACTGCCTGCCCCGGCCCGTTACCAGCCCCGGCTTGATGGCGACCAGCGTTACCGTGCGCGTGGCCTGCACGGCGGTCCCGCCAGGACTGCCGGTATCGGCATTGAGGCCCGAGGGTACATCGATACTCAGAATAGCGGATTCCACTTCCTGCAGCTTGTCGATGACTTCCCGGTAGGGACTGCGAACCTCTCCTTGAATGCCGGTCCCCAGCATGGCATCGACCACCAAATCATAGCCATGCAGGGGATGCGGCCATCGGTGATTCTGACCGCCGTTATCCAACCAGCGCTGACAGGCCGCCCGGGTATCTTCGCTGAACTTTGCCTGTTCGCCAATTTCCACCAGGGTGACCTCAATGCCTGCCTGCCTGGCCAGCCTGGCCAGCACAAAGCCGTCCCCGCCGTTATTGCCATGACCAACCAATACCAGCAATCTTCTGGCCTGGGGAAAGTGCAGTTGGAGTTCATCGAATACCCCCAGGCCAGCCCTTTCCATCAGCTCATACAGACTGATACCTGCTATCTGTGCTGCCACAGGCTCGGTGGCCTTCACCTGCTCCGTGCTGAAAACTTTCTGTGCTATGCTGGGCATCATCTTCAGGGTAGTAAACGTATTCAATGGCCGATCCCTCCGACAGTGAACTCAGGCGCTTATCTGAAAGTATCAAGAGCTGGGGAAAATCGCTAGGTTTCCAACAGGTGGGGATCTGCGATGTGGATCTTACACGTCATGAGGACCACCTCAGGCGATGGCTGGACAAGCAGATGAACGGCGAAATGCGTTATATGTCCGAGCACGGCATGAAGCGCGCCCGTCCTGCCGAGTTGGTACCCGGGACCTTGCGTGTGATCAGTGTCAGGATGGACTATCTGCCACCGGACGCCAGCTTTGCCCGGGATCTTAACAATCCGGCTACCGGCTATATCAGTCGCTATGCCTTGGGTCGTGACTACCATAAACTGATGCGCCAGCGCCTCAAGCAATTGGGTGAAAAGATTCGCCAGGCTACCGCTGAATTGAGTTACCGGCCCTTTGTGGACTCGGCGCCGGTCCTGGAACATGCGCTGGCAGAGAAAGCCGGAATCGGCTGGACCGGCAAGCACTCCCTGACATTGAGTAAGGAAGCCGGCTCCTGGTTTTTTCTTGGCGAGTTGTTTATCGATCTTCCCCTGCCGGTGGATGAGCCCATTGAAGAAGGCTGCGGTAGTTGCACGGCCTGCCTGACCATTTGCCCGACCAATGCCATCGTTGAACCCTATATAGTGGACGCCAGACGCTGTATTTCTTATCTGACCATCGAGCTAAAAGGCGCCATTCCCGAGGAATTTCGCCCTTTGCTGGGCAACCGTATCTACGGCTGCGATGATTGTCAGCTTATCTGCCCCTGGAACCGTTATGCCAGTATCACCGCTGAAGGGGACTTCCATCCCCGTCAGCAGCTAAAGGGCAGGCAATTGCTTGAGTTATTCAACTGGGATGAGCAGACTTTTCTCAAGCAAACCGAAGGTTCGGCAATACGCCGTATCGGCCACGAGCGCTGGCTGCGAAACATTGCTGTCGCGCTGGGCAATGCACCATACTCAGAAGCGGTGGTTCAGGCACTGGAAGCGAAGAAGGCACAAGTTAGCGACATGGTGCTGGAGCATATTGACTGGGCACTGAGCCAGCAGGCAGAAAAAGCCGTGACCGGGCCTGACCGGCTGACCAGCAGGTTGATTCGAAGTATCGAGAAAGGGCTGCCCAGGGATGCCTGAGCAGTTGCTTAGGGAGCTTTTAGCCAACTGGCCCACTCAGGTCTCGTGATACTGCCGGCTGTAGCTATGCACCGCCTCAACAAAGACTTTGGCGTTTTCGGGCGGCACATCAGGGTGAATGCCATGTCCCAGATTAAAGACGTGCCCCGACCCTTGACCAAAACCTGCCAGAATCTGCTGCACCTCCTCTTCGATGCGCGCCGGTGGCGCATAGAGCATGGACGGATCCATATTGCCTTGCAGGGCAACCTTGTCGCCGACTCTGGCCCTGGCTTCCTCAATATTGATGGTCCAGTCCAGACCCACGGCGTCACAACCCGTTGCGGCGATGGCCTCCAGCCACATTCCCCCGTTTTTGGTGAACAGGGTAACAGGTACCCGGCGGCCTTCATTGTCGCGGGTCAGGCCGTCCACTATCTTATGCATGTACTGAAGGGAGAAGTCTTGATAGTCGCGGGGAGAGAGCACGCCTCCCCAGGTATCAAAAATCATCACCGACTGCGCACCTGCAGCTATTTGGGCATTCAGGTACAGGGTTACGGAATCGGCCAGTTTATCCAGCAGCAGATGCAGGGTTCCGGGCTCGGAAAATGCCATCTTCTTGATAATGTTGAAACTCTTGGTAGAGCCGCCTTCGACCATATAGGTGGCGAGTGTCCAGGGACTGCCTGAAAAACCGATCAGTGGCACCTGACCCGTCAGGTTCTTGCGAATGGTGCGCACGGCATCCATCACATAACCCAGTTCATCTTCAGGATCCGGAACCGACAAGGCTTTAATCGCACTCTCAGTGCGCAGCGGCCGCTCAAATTTCGGGCCTTCGCCGCTTTCAAAATATAACCCCAGGCCCATAGCGTCGGGTATGGTCAGAATATCGGAAAACAGAATGGCCGCATCCAGCTCGAAGCGACGCAAGGGCTGCAGAGTCACTTCGCAGGCCAGTTCAGGGTTTTTACATAAGGACATAAAGTCGCCGGCCTCGGCGCGAATGGCACGATATTCAGGCAGGTAGCGACCCGCCTGACGCATCATCCATACTGGTGTCATATCCACGGGTTGTTTCAACAGGGCGCGTAAATACCTGTCATTTTTAAGGGCCTGCATGCGCATTCTCGTTAAAGCAGAAAGTGCGCGCATTCTACCAGCCGGATTCGGCTAAATACAGAATAGGGAGTGGGAATTGCCCTGTAGGCCAGAATTGGCGCGGAGATGAGTGCTTGTTATGTCATTCATCCCGTTTGAGGTATGAAAGCTTGCACAGTTTGCAAAAAGTCTGCTATAAAACCACTGCGCTAGTGAAATCCAAATAAAAGAAGCCCGGCATACGGGACCTCCACGCTAAAAATATTTAAGCCTTACCTTTCGGGGTAAGGCTTTTTTATTTCCGTTTTGCCTTGATATCCAGGCGGACAAAAACCGGTGAATGAGCTGATACCAAGCTGCCAGTCTGGAGGGGTGAGGCTAAAAAGCATTCACTCTGCGTTGCTCCCAACTTGTTTAGATGACTAAACGGCGTTATTGGCGCCTTGATTGAATAGCTTTTTTGCTCTCAACAGAGGCCAAATTGAAAGACAAGCACGCCCTAAGTTGGCTACCGGGTGACGGCCTTGCGTAATTTCGAAGGAGTTTCACCGAACAGGTTGTGGAATTGTTTGCTGAAATAACTGGGATCGGAGAATCCGCACTGATAGGCGACGTCGGCGATGGCCAGGCGGCTTTCCAACAACATCTTCCTGCCGTTTTCCAGGCGGGTTTCGTTGATGAACTGTTTAGGGGTCTTGGCCAGGTGTTTCTTAAATCGTCGCTCCAGGGCGCTGACGGACAGATGGGCCAGATCGGCCAGTTTCTCGATGCTGATCTTCTTGTTGAAATGCTCCCGTATATATTGGACGGGGGCGTCCACCGCATGCACATTGGAGAGGGTTTTTGAGGTTTTCTCCAGATGCCGGGTCATGCCGTAGGTGCCGATGATCCGGCCCTGCTCGTCTGTCAGTACCCGTTTGGACGTCGAGAACCAGCCCAGTTCGCCGGAGGCAGTGTGATTTAGTTCCAGCCTGTCGGTCACCTGATGTCCTTCCAGGACCCGTTTGTCGTCGGTCACAAACTGATGGGCCAGATGGTGGGGCGAGAAGTCGAAATCGGTTTTATGCAGTACCTGCTCCAGAAACCTGTATCCCAGATGTTTAACAAATTCCTGATTGCCATAGATGATCCGGCTCTGGGTATCCTTGACCCAGAAGAGGATGTCTGGGAGCAGGTCAAACGCCGCAATTATCTTTTTTACGCCCGCCTCTTCCAAGATGTTATATGCCGCCACAACTAGAGTATGAACCTGATATCCGATGTCTGTGGCGGGAATATAAACGCCGAATTTATTGCATTGTCAACCGAATTTCTTCTACCACCCGGCCAAGTTTTGCCCCTATTCTGTTTACAGCTTATTAACGAAATGCCTGAAGGCCTGGAAAAGTCAGGTCTGTGCTGATCAATAATAAAAATGGCTGCAACCCTTCATAATTTAAGGAGTAAGGGACGGATGTTTACAAGGCTGAGTCTCCCGGTATTGCTGCTGACTGTCTCCCTGTCCGTGGGCGTGTATGGCGCAGATAGCCGGTTGAGCGCCGAAGAAAGGACCGCCGGCTGGACGCCGCTCTTCGACGGCAAGAACCTTTCCCGATGGCGCAATTACCAGAGCCAAACTCTAAACCCCAATTGGATCGTGGAAGACGGCGCTATGCTGCTGAGCGGTAAAGGGGGAGGCGACCTCATCACCCGGGAGAGCTTCGGGGATTTCGAACTGCAGTTGGAATGGAAAATATCGGAAGGGGGCAACAGCGGGATCTTCTTCCTGGCAGATGAGACAGGCACTGCTATCTATGCCCATGCGCCGGAAGTACAGATTCTGGACAATGAAAGGCATTCTGACAACCAGATCGACTCACATTTATCGGGGTCGCTGTACGATATGATTGCTTCCCCCCAATCCTCGCACAAGCCAGCCGGCGAATGGAATCATACCACCATAAGATTGCAGAATAACCATCTGCAGATTTGGCAGAATGGGGTGGTGACCGCCAGTATCGTAATCGGCAGCAGTACCTGGAAGGTGCTGGTGGCAAACAGCAAGTTCGCCGATTGGAAAGGGTTTGCGAAGAACAAACGGGGCCATATAGGTCTGCAGGATCATGGTGACCCTGTGTGGTTCAGGAACATTAAGATTAGGGAGCTCTGACAATGCCGGCTTTCAGGCATGAGGTATTGGTGGTGGGTTCCGGAGCTGGCGGGGCGATGGCCGCTTATACCCTGGCTAAGGCGGGACACAAGGTTCTGATGTTGGAAGCTGGCCGTGATTATGACCCCAAGACCGAAACCCCCATGTTCCAGACCAATGGCGAAGCGCCATTGATGGGTGCTTCGACCCGGGACAAGAATTTCGGTTTCTACGATGCCACGGTGGACGGCGGTTGGCAGGTACCGCACGAACCCTATACCACCGCCAGTAACTCTGAATTTCTCTGGTGGCGGGCCCGCATGCTGGGTGGCCGTACCAATCACTGGGGGCGCTATTCATTGCGTTTCAGTGAGCATGATTTTAAAGGCAAGAGCCGTGACGGTCTGGGCGCAGACTGGCCTTTTGAGTATCAGGACATTGCGCCCTGGTATGACAAGACCGAAGAACTGGTGGGAGTTTGCGGCACCAATACCGGCCTGGACGATATGCCGCCTTCCCCCGAGGGCATCTTGCAACCCCCGCCACAACCCAGGATCCCTGAATTGCTGGTGGCGGCTGCAGCGAAGAAACACGGGATTCCCGTGGCGCCCATGCACAGGGCAGTGCTGACCCGGCCCAAAGATGATCGGGCCGCCTGCTTCTATGCCACCCCCTGTGGACGTGGCTGCTCTATAGGCGCGGCATTTCAGACCACTACCTCGCTGATCCCTATGGCCAGGGCTACTGGTAATCTGCAGGTGATTACCCAGGCCATGGTGAAGTCGGTGGATGTGGACGATAACGGCAGGGTAGTGGGTGTGACCTACGTGGACAAGCACTCCGTAGAGGAGCACAAACTGACGGCCCGTGTTGTTATCCTGGCCGCCAGTGCCTGCGAATCAGCCCGCATCCTGCTGAACTCCAAGAGTCGTAAGTTTCCCAAGGGGCTGGCTAACTCCAGTGGCCAGGTCGGCAGAAACCTGATGGACTCCACCGGTGCTTATCTGGGAGCCCTGATCCCGGCCCTGAAGGGGCGTCCCAGGTACAATGAGGACGGCCATACGGCCAATCACCTGTTTATCCCCTGGTGGGGACATAAGATGCAGGAAAAAGGAGATCTGGACTTTCCCCGCGGCTATCACTTCGAGATCAGCAACGGCTTCAGCCAACCCGGTGCCTGGGTGGGGGGGAATCTGCAAGGCTATGGACCGGCACTTAAGCAGGACGTCAGGGATCATTATGGGGCCTATGTTGGCTTTGCACTGCGGGGAGAAATGTTGCCCAACCCCGGTGCTTATATGGAGATTGACGACAAGGTGCAGGATAAGTGGGGGATTCCGGTGCCAAAGTTCCATTTCAGATGGTCCGAAAATGAGCTAAGGCAGGTTGAACATGGCCTGAAAACGGCCAGACTGCTGCTGGAAACCATGGGCGCGACAGTGGGGGATGTGCCCGCAGCCGAAAAGGCTATCTCCAAAGGCGGTGAAATCATCCATGAAGTGGGCACCACCCGGATGGGAAGTTCAGCGTCGGATTCTGTTACCAACCAGTGGGGGCAGACCTGGGACTGTGACAACCTGTTTGTCATGGATGGCGGGGTGTTCGCCTCCAATCCTCACAAAAACTGCACCCTGACTATTATGACGCTGACCATGCGCAACGCCACCTGGTTGGCCGGCCAACTGGACAAAGGGATGCTCTGAGATGACGGAACAACAGCATTCGCACCATTATCAGTCGGGCATGACCCGGCGTGAATCTCTCAAATGGCTCGGCCTGCTGGTTGCCAGTTCAACCGTCAGTATGGTCAGTGGATGCGGCGACTGGACCCATACCGCCCAAAGTGGCGCCGGCCACTGGCCTGATTTGAAGTTGGCGCCGATCACTGCAAGGGGCTATGGTCAGGATCCGAATCTGCTGATACCGCCTGAATCGCCTTGGCCAAAAACCCTGACGGCGGCACAACTGGAACTGGTAGCCATACTTTCAGACATTATCGTGCCTCGCGAGGGTTCAGTTCCCAGTGCGTCACAGGTGCATGTGCCTGATGTGATTGATGAGTGGGTCAGTGCACCCTATTCGGTTCAGCAGCAGGATCGCGTCACCCTGTTGCATGCTCTGGCCTGGATAGATGACGAGGCGACACTTCGCTTCAACGCCAACTTCGCTGCCCTTGACCCGCAGCAGCAACTGGCCATTGTGGATGATATCGCCTACGACAACGAGCACACTGCCGAACCCTTCAGGCAGATTGCCGGTGCATTCGGGCGGTTGCGCAGTCTGGTATTGGCGGCGTTTTTCTGCTCCCCGGTAGGAACCCGGGATATCGGCTATATGGGAAACGTGCCCATCGCCGGTGATTACCCCGGCCCGAGTGACGAGGCCCGGGCTCATCTGGAAGAGGTGCTGGCGGATCTGGGGTTATCAGACTGTGCATACAGCGGCTGAGGGGCGGTCGACATGCTCCGGTAGCAGGGATGTCGCTGGCCAGATCAGCCCTCAATCAATTGGCGGGTGGCCTCAATCAATTGCCCGCTAATGGAAAAAGCAGGTGGGATTAAAGGTAGCTCGTCCATACTGAACCAATGGGCCTCGATGATTTCCTCGCCATCCACTTTGATTTCGCCGTCGGCATAATCGGCCAGGAAACCCACCATGAGCTGGTGGGGAAAGGGCCAGGGCTGACTGCGAAAATAACGCAGGTTTTTAACTTCAATGCCGGCCTCTTCCATCACTTCCCGGTGGACGGCCTGTTCCAGGCTCTCGCCACTTTCCACAAACCCTGCGAGGGTGGAAAACATGCCGCTTTTATGGTGTCTTCCCTGTGCCAGCAGTATCTGCTTGTCCTTGCGAATGGCTGTAATAATACAGGGTGAGATACGCGGATAGCAGCGATGACCGCATCCATGACAGAGCATGGCCAGCTCCCAGTCCACCAGATGCATACTGCGCCCACACTGACCACAGTATCTGTGTGTACGCAGAAAGTGAGCCAGCTGCCAGCCCCTGGCAATCAGCTGATAGGCGTCTGAGGACTGGGTCATCAGGGTGGCGCGCAGCCCAACCAGCTCCGTCCGGGGGCTGCCGGGTGACTCACTGCCCAGGTCCAGTAAATAACAATTGTGCTGGCGATACTCGCCGATCTTGATGATTTCCCCCGCATAGGCCGCAGCAAAGTCCAGGGCGGACCAGTGGCACTTCAGCAGGCCGGGTTCTTCACCCAACTGGACCACCTTGTCCTGGTGAAGGATTAGCCAGTAAGCCAGTTCGTCTGCGGAGGGGGTGAGTTTCATAAGAGTATCCAACAACCAATATTTCTCTAGTCCGGCTAGTGTACCTATTAGAAAAGCGCTTCGACAGCCAAAGCCCCTGAGAGGCACGAAATTACTTCCTCAACCGACCAGATGAGCCCGGGCAATGGGTTATGCTGTCCCTGTGTGGGCAATTTGATATACTGGCGCTTATCCGCAGGCATACAGGACAGGCTGGAGCAGGAGAGTAATCTGATGCTGAGAAAAATCGAACAAGCAGAACAGAAGTGGGGCGGCTCCCACAGCGCCATAGACAACTGGTTGAATGCCCGCAAACAACTGTTGGTCGAGTATTGCCGGCTGGCCGGTTTACCTCCTTTTGAAGGGGACAAACAGGCCCTGCCCACCAAGAATTCCATTGAGGCCTTCTGTGAATTGCTGATGGACTATGTGTCAGCCGGACACTTCGAGTTCTATGATCAGATAGTCAATGGCAGTGCCGCTAACGGTTGTGCCCTGGCGGACGAAATCTATCCGCAGATTTCCGGCACTACGGATGAAGCCCTGAGCTTTAACGATCATTATGCCGAAATCGAGGAAGAGCAGGATTTGACGGGATTCGATCGCCATCTTTCCCAACTGGGCCAGGCTATGGAAGAACGTTTCGAGCTGGAAGACAAGCTGATCAACAATCTGTATCAGCGACATCTTTAACCGGAAGCAAACTCCTGAATTGAAAAAGGCGCCAATCGGCGCCTTTTTACTTTAGCTCTTCTGCCGTCGCATGGCGTCGAAGAATTCGTTGTTGGTTTTGGTCATGGACAGCTTGTCGATGAGGAACTCCATCGCATCGATTTCCGACATTTCATGCACAATCTTACGCAGGATCCACATCTTCTGCAGCTCATCCTGGGTCGTCAGCAACTCTTCGCGGCGGGTACCGGAACGGTTGTAATCGATGGCCGGGAACACGCGTTTCTCGGCAATCTTGCGGTTCAGGTGCAGCTCCATGTTACCGGTGCCCTTGAACTCTTCATAGATGACTTCATCCATCTTGGAGCCGGTATCAATCAATGCGGTGGCGATAATGGTCAGACTGCCGCCCTCTTCCACGTTACGGGCTGCGCCAAAGAAGCGTTTGGGTTTGTGCAGGGCATTGGCATCCACACCACCGGTCAGTACTTTGCCGGAGGACGGGATCACCGTATTGTAGGCACGGGCCAGACGGGTGATAGAGTCAAGCAGGATAACCACGTCCTTCTTGTGTTCCACCAGGCGCTTGGCCTTTTCGATCACCATCTCGGCAACCTGGACGTGTCGGCTGGCAGGCTCGTCGAAGGTTGAAGCGATGACCTCTCCTTGGACCAGACGCTGCATCTCGGTCACTTCTTCTGGACGCTCGTCAATCAACAGCACCATCAGTACACATTCAGGATGGTTGGCGGCGATGCTCTGGGCGATATTCTGCAACAGAAGTGTCTTACCCGCCTTGGGTGGCGCTACGATCAGGCCACGCTGACCGCGACCAATGGGTGCGGCCAAATCCAGCACCCGCGCAGTAATATCTTCGGTACTGCCATTGCCCCGCTCCATGCGCAGACGCTCTTTTGCGTGCAGCGGAGTGAGGTTTTCAAACAGAATCTTGTTGCGGGAATTTTCCGGGCGGTCGAAGTTGACTTCACTGATCTTCAGGAGGGCAAAATAGCGTTCGCTGTCTTTTGGCGGTCGGATTTTTCCTGAAATCGAATCCCCGGTGCGCAGATTGAAGCGGCGAATCTGGCTGGGGGAGACATAAATATCATCGGGCCCGGCCAGATAAGAAGAATCGGCCGAGCGCAGAAAGCCGAAACCGTCCTGCAATATCTCCAGCACCCCATCACCGAATATGTCTTCGCCACTTTTGGCGTGGGCTTTGAGGATGGAAAAGATGATGTCTTGTTTTCGAGCCCGGGCCATGTTTTCCAGGCCCATTTGTTCTGCCAGCTCTACCAGCTCGCTGACGGGTTTATTTTTGAGTTCCGTTAGGTTCATATCGGTGGGTCTTAATGATTGAAAAAGCTCTTTAATGCAAGTGTGTTAGGACTAAAAAAGAGTCTAAACGTCAGATTGCGTCGGAGTGACGCGGGGATTGTGTTCTGCGCTCCATGCGCTATCCGCTACGAGAGCCAGTTGAGGCTTTGCAAAAGCTTGATTTACAGCGCTTTGCGGTCGAAACGACAATGTTTCACATGAAGAACAAAATCTAAGTTAGCACCAAAAATGAACAGCGTCTAGTTATCTTTCGTCGCCTTTTGCGCCTAATTGATTGTATTGACGGGAAAGTGGGGCGAGGGGCCCGACAAAAGCCGGGCTGCGGTCAATCAGATATTCTCTTTAAGGAATTCTGTCAGCTGAGTTTTGGACAGGGCGCCCACCTTGGTGGCTGCCACATTACCGCCCTTGAACAGCAGCAGGGTCGGAATGCCGCGAATACCGTATTTTGGCGGTGTTTCAGTATTTTGGTCGACATTCAGCTTGCCAACTGTTAACTTGCCTTCGAATTCGCCAGCGACTTCATCTAGAATCGGCGCGATCATTTTGCATGGGCCACACCACTCTGCCCAGAAGTCAACCAGCACAGGACCTTCGGCATTGATTACATCTGCCTCAAAACTGTCGTCAGATAACTGGATAATTTTGTCGCTCATTCTTTTCTCCAAACTTTGGCTGCCTCGGCAAAAAGGCCGGGCAGGCGATAGTGGCTATTTATATAGAAACTGTTTTTTAATGCAAGCACTGATAAGCTATAAGCTATGCAAACGACTCATTTAACTGATACGCATTTTTCAGACCTGCCGATGCATGCGGACGTCATTAAGGCTCTCTCCGCAGCCAACTTCCAACATTGTACCCCCATCCAGGCCCTGAGCCTTCCGCATCTGTTGGAAGGCAAGGACGTGGCAGGACAGGCGCAGACCGGAACCGGTAAAACCATCGCTTTTCTCGCGGCGACCTTCCACTACCTGCTCAGCAATCCGCAGGCAGAGAAAAAGCAGCCGCGCGCCATTATCATGGCTCCCACCAGGGAACTGGCGGTGCAGATCCACAATGATGCTGAATTGCTCAGCAAGCACACGGGCCTGTCCCTTGGACTGATTTATGGGGGCGAAGGCTACCAGAGTCAACGGGAAGTGCTGGAAAAAGGCGTGGATATCATTATTGGTACCACAGGCCGCATCATCGACTATTACAAGCAGGGCATATTCAGTCTGGCCAACATTCAGGTGTCAGTACTGGATGAGGCAGACCGGATGTTCGACCTTGGTTTTATCAAGGACATACGTTATCTGTTCCGCCGGATGCCGACCCCCAGTGAGCGTCTGAGCATGCTGTTCTCCGCCACCTTGTCTATGCGGGTACAGGAACTGGCTTACGAGCATATGAACAATCCCGTCCATGTGCAGGTGGAACCGCAGCAAAGAACGGCCAGCCGGGTCCAGGAGGAGCTGTTCTATCCGTCCAATGAGGACAAGATGCTGCTGTTGCTGACTCTGCTGGAGGAAGAATGGCCGGAGAAGGCCATCGTCTTTGCCAACACCAAACACAGCTGCGAGAACATTTTTGACTGGCTGCAGGCCGACGGCCACCGGGTTGGCCTGCTCAGTGGCGATGTGCCGCAGAAGAAACGTTTGCAGATCATGGAAAGTTTCAGCAAGGGCAAGACCGATGTGCTGGTGGCCACCGATGTGGCGGCCAGGGGCCTGCATATAGAGAAAGTCACCCACGTATTCAACTATGATCTGCCCGACGATGCCGAGGATTATGTACACCGTATCGGCCGTACAGGTCGTGCCGGCAAGAGCGGCCATGCCATCAGTTTCGCCTGCGAGAAGTATGCCTTGAACCTGCCGGCCATTGAAGACTATATCCGGCATTCCATTCCGGTGACCGACTATGATCCTTCGGCATTACTGGATGACGTGAAGCCGCCCCGGCATCAATATAAAAAACGCATGCAAAGTGGTAAAAACCTGAGTAAAGGTAAGCCCAGGGGCCGAAGCCAACGTAATCGATGAACAAAGAGTCCGTGTCAGCCAGTCTGCAGCCCCAGCAGTATTACGCGGCCGTGGATCTGGGATCCAACAGCTTTCACTTGGTGATAGTGCGGGTCAGTCACGGCTGTGTTCACATTGTCGGCAAGGTCAAACAAAAAGTCCGCCTGGCAGCCGGTCTGGATCAGAATCTGGATCTGGACGAACTGTCCATGGAGCGCGGTTGGAAATGCCTGGAAACCTTTGCCGAACGCCTGCAAGACATTCCTCCGGGCAATATCCGTGCGGTGGCCACCGCAACCTTAAGACTGGCACGCAATGCCGGAACCTTTCTGGTTAAAGCCGAGAAAATCCTGCGCCATCCCATCAGCGTTATCAGTGGTGAAGAGGAAGCCCGTCAGATTTATCTGGGGGTAGCCTATACCTCGGCCAACCAGGGTAACAGCCTGGTCATCGATATAGGCGGTGCCAGCACCGAGATCATCCTGGGCAAGGATTTCACACCCAGGCAGTTGGTCAGTCTGGATTTGGGGTGTGTGACCTTTATGGAGCGTTACTTCCAGGGCGGCGAGCTTAGCCAGGCCAATTTTGACAAGGCGATGGCTGCGGCCACCCAACTGATTGCCCCGGTTGCAAAGAATTTTACCCGCTTTCAGTGGCGTCAGTGCCTGGGAGCCTCCGGCACGCCGCAGGCCGTGACCGAGATACTGGTCGCTCAGGGCATCAACGATTCCATCCGCCTGGATTATCTGAAAGATATGATCGGCCAGTGCGTGGCCTGCGCTCATCTGGACAGCCTGGATATACATGGTCTGTCCGATGCCAGGCGCCAGGTATTTCCAAGCGGTCTGGCGATACTGACGGTATTGTTCGAGCAACTGGGCATAGAACAAATGCAGATATCTGGGGGAGCCCTCAGAGAAGGCTTGATTTATGGCATGCTGGAGAACATCCACCACAATGACGTGCGTCAGCAGACCCTGGATTCCCTGATCAATCGTTTTCATATTGAGGAAGAGCAATCCCAGCGGGTGGCCGAAGTGGCCCTGCACCTTTTTCATCAGTTGCCAAAATCTGCGGTGGCTTGCCAGATGGACGCAGAAGGGATCTTACTGGCCGCCGCCAAATTGCATGAAATCGGCCTGCATATTGATTTCAAACTCAGTCATCAGCATGGCAGCTACATCCTCGGCCATGTGAATATGGGGGGTTATACCAAATTGCAGCGTGAGGCCATCCGTGACCTGGTCCACTGCCATCGACAGGACATTGAGCTTGACCGTTTCGAAGGATATCAGCAGGAAGTGGGCTCTCTGTTAAGGCTGTTGTGCCGCATATTGCGCCTCGCTGTGGTGTTGTCCATCCGCCGCCGCGATAATCTCATACCGGATATCGCTCTTAAACTGAACGAAGAGGAAATCACCCTCACCTTCCCCACTGGCTGGCTGAAGGCTCACCCCCTGCTGGATGCGGAGCTTGCCAACGAACGCTGGTTGCACCACAAGGTGGGTTGGGGGCTGGTTATTCAGTGATATGAGACGAGTAACCAGTGGCAGGTTACTCGTACATTGTCACTGGTTACTTCCCAAGTATTTCTGCTGCCTGCTTGGCGAAATAGGTCAGGATACCGTCGGCACCGGCCCGTTTGAAGGCCAGCAAAGATTCCAGGATTACCGGCTCTTCAGCCAGCCAGCCGTTGGCAAAGGCGGCCTTGTGCATGGCGTATTCGCCGCTGACCTGATAAGCAAAGGTAGGCACGCCGAATTCCTGCTTGCAGCGCTGCACCACGTCCAGGTAAGGCATGCCGGGTTTGACCATCACCATATCGGCACCTTCATCAATATCCAGGGCGATCTCCCGCAAGGCTTCGTCCGTGTTGGCGGGATCCATCTGATAACTCAGCTTGTTGCCGCCCTTGATATTGGCTGCCGAACCCACTGCATCGCGAAATGGACCGTAATAACTGGAAGCATACTTGGCCGAATACGCCATAATGCAGGTGTTCACATGGCCCTGCCGTTCAAGGGCCTCACGGATCAGGCCGATTCGCCCGTCCATCATATCTGAAGGGGCGACGATATCGGCGCCCGCCTCGGCATGGGACAAGGCCTGCTTAACCAGTACCTCACAAGTCTCGTCATTGCTGATATAGCCCGACTCGTCCATCAGACCGTCCTGGCCGTGGGAGGTGAAGGGATCCAGGGCCACATCTGAAATAACCCCCAACTCTGGTACAAACTCCTTGAGGGCCCGGATGGCTTTTTGCGCCAGACCTTCGGGATTGAACGCCTCGCTGGCACAGTCGGACTTGAGCTCAGCCGGGGTAACGGGAAACAGGGCAACGGCCGGAATACCCAATCTGAGCAGTTCCTCAGCCTCCCTGATCAGCAGGTCGATGGACATGCGGTCTATACCGGGCATGGAGGCGACTGATTCCGTGCGATTCTTGCCCTCCAGCACGAACATGGGATAGATGAGATCGGCGACCTGCAACGTCGACTCCGCTACCAGGCGACGGGTAAAGGGCTTTTTTCTCAGCCTGCGCGGGCGATACAGTGGATAGGCAGACATTAGGCGACTCCTGACTCTTTGTTATAGGTTTGTACCTGGTTTCGGCCGCCTGCCTTGGCACGGTACAGGGCTTGGTCGGCCTGCTCCAGCAACTCATTGTCGTCCACGTCCATGTGCACGGCTCCGGTGGAAAACCCGACGCTGATGGTGAGGCTGACCGGTCCGGCAGGGGTGTGTACCTGCAGTGCGCCGATATCCTGACGTATGGCCTCCAGCAGAACGGCTGCCCCCTCGGCGTCGGTATTGGGTAACAACAGGGCGAACTCCTCACCCCCATAGCGGCATACGTCATCGGCGGGACGACGCAAGTGCAGACGGATCTGGTTGGCCACGGCCCGGATGCACTCATCCCCCACCAAATGACCCAGCCGGTCATTGATGCTCTTGAAATGGTCGATATCCAGCATAGCGACGGTCAGCAGGGTCTGCTCTCGGCGGCTACGACGGACTTCTGCGACGTACTTCTTGTCGAAATAGCGCCGGTTGCGGATCCCCGTCAGGGCGTCCAGCGTATTGCGCTCTTCCAGCTCACGATTACTCTGGGACAATTCCCGCAGGGTAATTTCCAGTTCCAGGGTGCGCTCCTGAACCTTGTACTCCAGGTCATCCTGGGCTTGTTGCTGGGCCTCACGTAACTGCCGTTCCTTGTGCAACATGCGCTCCTGGGCTTCAAACAGATCCTGCCGCTGCTGGTTGTAACTGATGGCCAGCACCAGCGCCAACAGCACAGTTTCCACGGTGGCGCCAAACATCAGCAGGTAATGGGAGCGTATATCCAGATCCAAAAGGTTCAGGTTCTCCAGGCTCGCAATCAGGGCACTGGAAAGTAATGCGACCCAGGCCAGGGTATACAGACGTGCCACCACGACCCCCTTGCTCCACAGCCAGAAGCCGATGCCGCAGATAAAGAATATGGCGATGATAAGGACAATGAGGAAAACCTTGATGGTCAGCCAGTAGGGCAGCAGCAGCCCCAGCAGCAGGATCATCAGAAACAGCCCGGCCACCATCAGTAAGCCCCTGTCCAGTGCCATACTGAAGCGCCTGACCGGCAACAGCTCACGACTGAAGATGGCGGCGAACAGCATGGTGGCGCTGGCGAACAGCACCACACTGCGACCCTGCAGCCAGATGTTTTCCGGCCACAGGTATTTGTAGGCCAGTCCGTGCAGGGTCAGCAGGGTGAGTCCCAGGCAGAATACATAACCACAGTAAACCAGGAAGTTGACTGCCCGGGTGGTGAGAAAGAAAAAGAAATTGCTTAACCCCATGGCTGCCAGAAAGCCGAAGAAGATGCCCATCATCAGGCTGTGCTCTCCGCTGTAGACCAAATAATGCTCGGCCTGCCAGAGGTTGATGGGGAGTTTGAGGGATCCTGAGCTCTGGGCGCGGATAAGCAGGTCCACCGGGCCGGGAGACTGGGGTACCGGGAACAGGAACTTTTCACTCCTGATGGTCCTGGCCCGGAAAGGTAAGCTGTCTCCCGTGGCATATTCGCTGAGCAGCCCCTGATCGTCGAAAAACCAGACTTCCAGGTTATCCAGCAGGGCATAGTCAATTTCCAGCAGCCACTTCTCCCGGCTGTCCAGTCTGGGCAACTGGTAGCGGAACCAGTAAGGGACTTTCTGCATGCCGTAGGAGAGCAGATCGCTCTGTTCCGTCTGCCAGTGCAGGCTCGAATTGTCCAGCATGTCCTGAACCTGCATGCGGGAGGTGGCATCAGGCAGAAATTCCACTCCGCGGCTGATACGCTGCTGTGGCTGAGTGCCGCTGACGGCCAGCAGCATTTGCACGGCCAGATAAGTGCCCAACATCAAGGCCAGGGCGCCACATAGCCACAGCCAATGGTGCCTGACCTGTGAAGCGCTAAGTCTGGTCATGGGCCTGGTGACCTGGTTTGAAGAGGCGGCAGGCATTGTCATAGCTGTGCTGGGCGATAGTAACCGGCTCCTGGCCGGTCAGGGCTGCCAGTTCGCTGCCGACAACGGGCAAATGACAGGGTTCGTTCCGTTCTATTCTGGGTCTGACATGTCTGGGAGCGAGGTAGGGCGCGTCGGTCTCCAGCAATAATCTGTCCAGTGGCAGATGCAGGACTGCTTCGCGCAAGGACTGGCCGCGACGATCGTCACACAACCAGCCGGTAATGCCGATATGCAGATCCAGCTCAAGATAGGCTTCCATCTGTGCCCTGTCACCGGTAAAGCAATGAGCCACTCCGCCGGTAAGTGCCGGGCGATACCGCCTGAGCAGGCGAATCTGCTCGGCGAAGGCATCCCGCTCATGCAGGAACACCGGCAACCTGAGCTCGGTTGCCAGCTCAAGCTGAGCCTCAAAAACTCGCAGCTGCTCCTCCTTTGGAGAGAAGTTGCGATTGAAATCCAGTCCACATTCGCCGATAGCCCTGACTCTGTCGGCCCCGGCAAGTTGTCTGATCCTGGTGAGGTACGCCTCACTGACCCCGGCCGCATAATGAGGATGCACACCGGCAGTGGACAAACAGTTCCACTGGTCGGCGAGCATCAGCGCCTGTTCGCTGTCCGCTTCATCGGTACCGGTGATCAGCATTTGTGCCACGCCCGCTTGCCGGGCGCGCTCCATGACCTGTTGCAGATCAGCCTGGAATCTGTTGTTGGTCAGGTTGACGCCGACATCGAACCAGGTCATGGTTTATTTCAGGCGCTCCACCCGCATCCTGCGGTTGCTTTCCTCCGTACCCAGATAAAACGCGCCGAACAGACCACGCTCAATGTAAACCTGGCCATCTGGAAAATAGTAGTTCTGCGAATCGTCCTGTTTCCAGATCTGGCCATTGCTCAGTGTCAGTGTCCACTTGCCATACCTGTCTTTGCTCTTGTCCTGAATACTGACCAGAATCTTGTCGGCACCCCCTTCGGTATAAGCCTTGTGTTCCATGCCGAACTTATCGACGGGGTCCTGGCTGGCCATTGGTGGTTGTGGTGTCTGGACCTGACCTGCCTGAGGCGCTGCGGGATGAGGCTGGCTGGGTGCGCGAACCAGGGGGACATCGGTTCTGTCGTACTGGCGCATATCTTTGGCCACACGGTCATAACAGACCAGTCGCTTCAGACTGTTGTCCGTCTGACTACAGGCCTGCACGGCTTCCGCCAGGGTCTGGGCCTGAGAAGTCAGCGACAGGCAGGCAAAGGGAAGGGCAATAAGGTATTTCAACTTCATGGAGTATCCTGATTTTCTGATGAATCCTGATCGGGTTCGTCCTCTTCGGGACGATAATACAGACCACCCACCAGCACTCCGAGTTCAAACAGCAGCCACATGGGCACGGCCAGCAGGGTTTGGGAAATCACATCCGGTGGGGTAAGCAGCATGCCAATCACAAATACCCCCACCACCACGTAAGGACGTTTTTCCCGCAACTGGGCCGGGCTGGTGACGCCGGTCCAGCACATCAGCACGATGGCGATGGGAATTTGGAATGACAGGCCAAAGGCGAAAAACAGCTTAAGGACAAAGTCCAGATAGCTGTTGATATCGGTACTGATGGTCACCCCCTCCGGTGCCACACTGGTAAAAAACGCAAAGGCCAGCGGAAAGACCACAAAATAGGCAAAGGCAATGCCTGCATAGAACAGCAAGGTGCTGGAAAACAACAGCGGTGCGATCAGGCGTTTTTCATTGCGGTACAGGCCCGGAGCAACGAATCCCCAGATCTGGTAAAGCACCACAGGGATAGCCACAAAGAAGGAGAACACCAGGGTCAGCTTGAAAGGTGCGAAAAAAGGCGATGCCACATCGGTGGCAATCATCTGGGCACCGGTCGGCATGACCCTAAGCAGCGGCGTGGCCAGCCAGTGATAAAGATCCTGGGCAAAATAGGCCAGGCAGAGGAAGACCAGCATCACCGCCAGCAGCGCTTTAAGCAGGCGGCTGCGCAGCTCGACGAGATGACTGAACAGAGACTGGGAATCTGACATCAGGGCTGCTTCTTCCCGTTACCGGCATCCGATGCCGGCGCAGCCGGTTTCTTGTCGTAGGGTTTTTTCACCGAATCGGCCGCCGCTTTAAGCTTGTCTACCGACTGCTTCAGTTCGGGGGACAGATTCTCCAGATTTTGTTGTTCGGCTTTTTTGAGGTTTTCATGCAACTCCTGCAACTTGAGTTGCTGCTCCACTTCCTGTTTGAAGCTGCTGGCCATGGAGCGCACGCTGGACAGAGTGCGGCTGGTCGCCCGGATAGCGCCGGGAAGCCTTTCAGGACCCAACACCAGCAGGGCGACAATGCCTATCACCAGTAACTCCCAAAAGCCGATATCGAACATTTTTAGTTGTCTTGCTTACGCTTGTCGGCCTGCGACGGCTGCGCCGATTCCGACTTGTTTTCCATCTTCCGCTGTTCGAAATCGGCGTCCTTGTCCTTGTCCTCGTCCTCGTCCTGCTCTGCGTCCTTGTCGTCGACGGCTTTCTTGAAGCCCTTAACAGCTGAGCCGAGATCGCTACCCAGGGTGCGCAGCTTCTTGGTGCCAAACAGCAATACGATGATCGCGAAGATAATCAGTAATTGCCAGATGCTGATGCCACCCATGTTCTACTCCTTAACGAAATAAATGCCCGTCATGTATCGAGTTGATTAATCTTTTCCGGGCAGATGTGATTGCATTAAAGATTAATCAGCTTGGTATTATACGTAGCTTGTTGCAAAGGTCACTGGATTTGATTAAGCAGATATTTCTGGTCATGCTTGAAGCAAGATGCTGAAAAAGGAAAGGTCATTGAGAGGGTTGCTACTGCTAATTTTGTTTTGTTGCCCCCTGCAAGCACAGGACGCGCAGCACCCCCCTGCAGAGTCGCCGCCTCCGGCGCCCTGGCTGGATGATTTACAGGTGAATTTGTCGGATTCTATCAATGCCACCGCCCGCTGGTTCGATCAGTTCTTTGCCGATGAATCCCTGGATCTGGATGAGGAAGCCCGGGCTGAAGCCAGGATCAGGCTGGGATGGGAGCCCAGGTCCCGGGAACTGAACGAGTTCGAAAGCCGCTTCCGGGTGCGCGTCAGCCTGCCGAATATGAAGCATCAGACCGATCTGATTTTTTCCGATTATGATGACAGGGAAGATTCATCCAGTGTCAAAGCGGCGCGCAACGAAGCCATCGACAATCGCAACCGGTTCAGCGTGGCCCTGCGCTGGCGGCTGAAGCAGTCTGATGATCTGGACGTCTCCCACCGGGTGGGGATAGGGCGCAAACTCCAGCCCTACGTAAAATCCGAGGTGCGCAAGACCTTTTCCCTCACGGAGATCAATAATATCCATGTGGAAGCCTCAGTGTACTACTACACCCAGGACAGATTTGGCAGCCATCTGATGGCCCAATACGAGCATCAGACCAGCCCGGACGGACTGTTTCGTTTCGACAATCACTTCTATTTTCGCGATGAGGAGAATGACTGGATCTGGCAGCACGGTTTTCATCAGTACCTGCAGTGGAACGAAAAAACCGCCGTTATCTACGGTCTGTTTGTGGAAGGCAACAGCCGGCCCAATTATCGGGATGAGGAATACCTGGTAAGCATACGTTGGCGGCGCAATGCGCTGCGGGAATGGTTGTTTTTCGAGGTGGAGCCCTTTGTCCTCTGGAGCCGGGAGGAAGAGTTCAAGCCGTCCTACGGGGTGGGATTGCGGGTTGAAGGCTATTTTGGCCAGCACTGAGCTATGGCTCAGCGCAAACCCCAGCCGCGTATCCAGCACAGGACCCCGAGCGCTGCCAGGGCTGCCCCATACCAGGCGCTGACCGGGTAGATGGGCACCAGCACCCCCAGCACGGTTAAGGTGCTGCCGAGCATCTGATAGCGGCGACTGCGATGCTGGCGATCCTGCTGCTGTTGTAACTGCTCCAGCCATTTTTGCTGCTGATGGGGTAATTGTTTCATCTGCTTGAGGGTATCGAATAACAGATCCGGCACCTCGGGCATTTTTTCCGACCAGTAGGGCAGGTTGGCTTTAACTTTCTTGTAGAGGGCTTTAAAGCCTATCTGTTCCTTCATCCAGTTCTCCAGAAAAGGCTTGGCGGTTTGCCACAGATCCAGTTGCGGATAAAGCTGGCGACCCAGGCCTTCGATATACAACAGGGTCTTTTGCAACAATACCAACTGGGGCTGCACCTGCATATTGAAACGCCGGGCTGTATTAAAGAGTTGCAATAACACGATACCGAAGCTGATCTCGGCCAACGGTTTCTGAAAAATGGGTTCGCAGACGGTGCGGATGGCCACTTCAAACTCATCGATATCGGTTTCTGGGGGCACCCAGCCCGAATCTACATGCAGCTCGGCCACCTTGCGGTAGTCCCGGTTGAAGAAGGCAACAAAGTTTTCAGCCAGATAGCGTTTGTCTTCCCTGTTCAGGGTGCCGACAATGCCGAAGTCGATGCCGATGTACTGAGGATCGGCGGGATTTTCGGTGGACACAAAAATATTACCCGGATGCATATCCGCGTGGAAAAAGCTGTCCCGGAAAACCTGGGTGAAGAACACCTCCACGCCCCGTTCGGCCAGCTTTTTCATATCCGTACCCTGGGCGAGCAGCGCGTCGATGTCGGCCACAGGTATGCCTCTGATGCGTTCCATCACAATCACGTTGTGACGACAATAATCACTGTAAATCAGTGGGATATACAAGGAGGATGAATTTTCGAAGTTGCGCCGCAACTGGATACCGTTGGAGGCCTCCTGCAGCAGGTTGAGTTCTTCGAGTATGGTTTTCTCATATTCCCGCACCACTTCCACCGGGCGCAGCCGCTTGCCGTCAGGCAACCAGCGCCTGACCATCTGTGCCAGGGTATACATCAGCTCCAGATCGGCATGGATGGTGTCTTCGATATCCGGGCGGGTCACCTTCACCACGACTTCGGCATTATGGGGCTTGAGTCTGGCCGTATGGACCTGGGCGATGGAGGCGGAAGCCAGAGGCTTGGCAGCAAAATCCTCGAAGAGTTCGTCGATGCTGCCAAGGCCCAGTGAATTGACAATGGTTTGTGTGGCAATGGCACTGTCAAAGGGCGGTACCTTGTCCTGCAGCAGGGCCAGTTCTTCAGCGATGTCCGGTGGCATCAGATCACGCCGGGTGGAGAGCATCTGGCCAAATTTAACGAACACCGGCCCCAGTGATTGCAATGCCAGGCGCAGCCGCTGGCCCCTGGGTTTGTCGGGATATTTGTTGCGGAGCCAGAAGGCGCTGCTTCTGACCAGTTTGGCATACCAGGGCAGCCATCTGGAGGGGATCAGTTCATCCAGGCCATGCTGCAACAGCGTTTTGTTGATGGTGTAAAGACGGGTTAACCGCACTATTTTCCTGCCTTTATTTGTTCCAGTTGGGTCAGTCTGGCCTCAAAGCGTGCCGCGTCACCCCGCAGTTGACTGACCTGTTCGCTGAAATCTTCCAGCGCCAGGGGGTGGGCGGCCAACTTCTTCTCCTGCAGGGCGCCGTCACTGAGCATCTGCCTGAGGCGTTCCAGCCGTTGCCGAGTATCAATCCGGGCTGAACGAAAAAACTGCAAAGTCTGATGGGCCAGCACATCGCCAACATAGCATGAAAGCTGTTCCTCCCAGTCGATATCCAGTTCCTTGAGCAGATTACTGAAGCTTTGTGCCGTATGCATGTCTCCATGCAGGGACAAGCGCTGTTGCTGTATCAACTGGCCAATCTGACTGACATCCTGCATGTCTTTGAGGGTGGACAGGGACAGACTCATGCTGCAATCCACTTCCGTATCTTCATCCAGCAGCAGATCCACCTGATCAGAAAAGGCAAAGGTCAGGGGCCAGGGTAACTCCCGTACCTGAATGCGCAGACGCTTGCCCGCCAATGGCTGCAGGCGATGCCCGCTCAAAGGATCCAGGTGGAGCAATTTGTTCAGTGCCAGCTCCAATGCCGACACCATCAACTGGGGGGCAGGCATCAGAACTTAAAACCCCGGTGCAGGGCAACAATGCCGCCTGTCATATTGTGATAGGTAATCTGCTCAAAACCGGCCTCACTCATCATGGTCTTCAGGGTCTCCTGATCCGGGTGCATACGGATGGACTCGGCCAGATACTGATAGCTCTCACCATCACCCACCACCAGTTGACCTATCTTCGGCAGTACATGGAATGAATAGAGATCGTAAGCCTTACTCAGGAGCTCAATCTGGGGTTTGGAAAACTCCAGAACCAGCAACCGTCCGCCGGGCTTCAGCACCCGGAACATGGACGCCAGGGCTTTTTCCTTGTCGGTCACATTGCGCAGGCCAAAGGCAATGGTTATCAAGTCAAAATGGTTGTCCGGAAAAGGCAGGCTTTCGGCATTGGCCTGCACATAGTCCATATTGACCAGGATACCCTTATCCCTGAGCTTATCGCGGCCTACCTTAAGCATGGCTTCGTTGATATCTGCCAGAACGACCTGACCGGTCGGCCCCACCAGACGGGAAAACTTAGCCGCAAGATCGCCGGTGCCACCAGCCAGATCCAGCACCCGCTGGCCCGGTCGTACGCCACTGCAGTCAATAGTGAAACGCTTCCATAACCTGTGTACGCCCATGGACAGCAGATCGTTCATCAGATCATATTTGCCGGCCACCGAATGGAAGACATCCGCCACCATAGAGGCCTTGCGGGCTTTTTCCACTGTCTTGAAGCCGAAATGGGTCTGCTCCTCCCCCACTTGCTGTGGGCCTGCAGGGGATATTTCCTGGGGCCTGTCGGAATTAGGTTCACTCATAAGAACTCCTGTCGGGCTGCCCGGCTGGGCCGAGCCGCTGGAACAGCTCGTGTACTGGATGCGGCCGGGTTGGATTGCGGTCGCTAGTGTAACTGATCGGGGCAAGTTTAAAAGGGGCTAGAGATTTATCCACAGGCAAATTGGCCATCTCCTTCAATAACTTGGCGCAGGTCCCGCGCTTGTGGATAAGCGGCTTGCCATGGCTGTCTTCGCGGTGGATACTGAACTGATAATTTGTCTAAATTAATGTCATAGAAATAGTTGAAATCTGACATGGACTGTCTCCCTAAATGGTTACCACTTAAGTTTGGCAGAACCCCGGGAAAGTGGGCATCCAGGTCATTCGATAGATTTACAGAGAAATAATGCGAATATTTGCCGCCATCTACTTGTTGATACTTTTATCCGCATGTACAAATGTCAAAACGTTAAATATCAAACGTTCTGAAATCGGTATGCTCAGTAATTACGATGTGTCGACTTTCAGTGACTATGGTAACGACGTGTTTTATGACCCTGAAGTTAAACTTCATCGATATGATATTTATGTTGGAGGTTACGGTGGCTGCGGTGGTCATTTATTAATATATGCCAAGCCGAAAATGGATCGTTACCTAATAAATAATGGTTACTCCGACTATACAGTAATGGATGTTCATCACCAATTGAGTCCTCCTTCAAAATGTAAGTTATTTATAAAATACAACAACTAATTCTAGCAAGGTCATTACGGCAAGCTTGTTTGATAAGAATCTATCTGGGGTACGGCTATTTGGCTCAACAGGGACTATGTCTCAGTTGGAACGTTATCTCCCGTGCTGAAAGCAATAATACGGCTCAGTTCCTGGTAGGAGCGGCCGCTTTGTTCTTTTAGCAGGTTAAAACAGTCCTGGATCTTCTGCAGGCTGCCCTTGGAGGTGACGGCGCCTGAGATAATATTGCGCTGGCGGAAATAACTCTCCACATCGTTGCTGAGCAGGAAGGTGTCCTTGCCGACAAAACGCAGGGCGTAGGGTCCGGTGTTGCCGCCCAGGCGGGCGCCGTGTTTTTTCAGGTAGGCCCACAGGCCGATGATATTGTCAGATGGCCAGTCGGCGATAAACTGTCCGAAGCTGCCGTGCTGTCTGCGCACGGCATCGATCATCAGGGCATTATCGCGGATGGTTTTGACCTTATTGAAGTTGCGGATGATGGCCGGATCGGCGGCTTTTCGTTCCAGCATTTCGTCGGGTACGAGCAGGACCTTGTCGATATCGAAGCCGAAGAACAGCTCCTCGAAGGCTGGCCATTTCTGCTCCACCACCCGCCAGACAAAACCCGACTGAAAAATCTTTTTGGTCATCTCGGCCAGATATCTGTCATCGCCCAGGGCTTTGAGCTCGGCATCCGTTCTGGGTTTGCCCAGCATGGCCTCCAGGGCTTGTTTTCCTTTTCGTTCACAGGCCCGCTGATACAGGGCGTCAAAGGATTCCAACTGGTCGAGATGTTCCATGGGTTATTCCTGTTGTTATATAGAAAGTAACGAGTAACGGGTGACAGGTAACGAGTTACTAGTAACAAAACTGTGACAAGTCATGAGAATCCGGCCATTTTTCTCGTCACTCTTCAATGATACCGCTGTGGCGCAGCAGCGCATCTACCTGGGGCTCGCGGCCACGGAAGGCCACAAAAAGCTCCATGGGCTCTTTGCTGCCACCCATCTCCAGGATATGAGTAAGGAAATCCTGGCCCGTCCTGGGGTTAAAGATACCTTCCTCCTCGAAGCGTGAGAACGCATCGGATGACAATACTTCGGCCCACTTGTAGCTGTAGTATCCCGCTGCATAGCCCCCGGCGAAGATATGGCCGAAGCTGTGCTGGAAACGGTTGAAAGCCGGTGGCTTGATCACCGATACCTGATCGCGGACCCGATCCAGGATGGTCTGGATCTGGCCTTTCTTGCCCGGTTGATAGTCTTTGTGCAGGTGAAAATCGAAAAGACTGAACTCCAGTTGTCTGACCATCTGCATGGCGGACTGGAAGTTGCGGGCGGCCAGCATTTTATCCAGCAGGTCCTTGGGCAGCGACTCATCCGTCTTGTAATGGCCGGAGATGAAGTTCAGCGCTTCTTCCTGCCAGCACCAGTTCTCCAGGAACTGGCTGGGCAGTTCCACGGCATCCCAGGGTACGCCGCTGATGCCGGCCACCCCGGGAGAGGAGATTTGGGTCAGCATATGGTGCAGGCCGTGGCCGAATTCGTGGAACAGGGTGACCACTTCGTCATGGGTGAACAGGGCGGGTTTATCGCCCACCGGGCCGTTGAAATTACAGGTCAGGTACGCCACCGGATGTTGCAGCTCGCCGCCGGCCCGGTGCCGCCTGTCCAGGCATACATCCATCCAGGCACCACCCCGTTTGTGGGCTCGGGCATAGAGATCCAGATAGAAGCTGCCACGCAACTGACCGTTCTTGTCATGGATATCGAAAAAGCGCACATCTTTATGCCAGGTATCCAGACCCTTACGCTCGCTGATATCCATCCGGTACAGACGGTTAACCACGTCAAACAGGCCGCTTAAGGCTTTGTGTTCCGGGAAATAGGGGCGCAGCTGCTCATCGGAGATGGCATAGCGGGCTTCTTTTAGCTTTTCACTGTAGTAGGCCAAATCCCAGGCTTGGAGATCATCCATGCCATGCTCTTCCCGGGCAAAGTCACTTAGTTCCTGCAGGTCCTTCTCGGCCTGGGGCTTGGAACGCTTGGCCAGATCTTCGAGAAAGCCGATGACCTGTTCAGGGGAATCCGCCATCTTGGTGGCCAGGGAGCGATGAGCATAGGACTCAAATCCCAGCAACTGGGCAAGCTCCAGACGCAGGGTCAGAGTCTCTTCCATAATTTCGCTGTTGTCCCATTTGCCTGCGTTAGGGCCCTGGTCCGAGGCGCGGGTACTGTAAGCCTGATACAGTTCCTCTCGCAATTCGCGGTTATCCGCATACATCATCACCGGCAGGTAAGAGGGAATATCAAGGGTAAACAGCCAGCCCTGCAGATCTTTTTGCCGGGCAGCCTGAGCGGCAGCTTCCAGGGCTGACTCCGGCAGGCCTGATAACAGGGATTCATTGGTAATATGCTTGGTCCAGCCCAGGGTGGCATCCATCAGATTGTTGCTGAACCTGGAGGACAGATCAGACAGCCGGCTCTGGATTTGGGCAAAGCGTTTTTTCTTTTCCTCAGGCAGGGCCACACCGGAGAGCTCGAAGTCCCGCAGGGTATTGTCGATGACCTTACGCTGGGCTTCATCCAGTTCACTGTATTGAGCGCTGTCTTTGATGGCTTTGTAAGCCTGATAGAGTTCCTGATTCTGGCCCACCCAGGTGCCGTAATCGGACAGCAGGGGCAGACAGGCATCATGGGCTTCGCGCAGCTCCTCGTTGCTGACCACCGAGTTCATATGAGAGATGGGAGACCAGAGCTTATTCAACTTGTCGTCCGCTTCATCCAGAGGTACCACAAGATTGTCCCAACTGAAGCTGGACTGTTTGACCAGTCGTTCAATCTCACTCTTGCAATGCTCGATGGCGTTCCTGATCTTATCCTGAATACCGGCAGGTTTGATCTGCGAGAAGTTGGGTAGGTCCTGAACGGCAGACGCTGATTGGCTCATAGGTTTCCCTCTGGGGCTAAATGCAAATGTAACCTACAAGATAAGGGTAGCCTGGCCAAGTTCAATAGCACTGGAACAAAGCCGGTAAAAAAAGGCGCCGAAAAGGCGCCTATAGGGGGACTTACTTAATTTCTATCCGTTTGGTGGACTGCTGGGCCTCGGCTGGTTTGGGGAGCATCACGCTCAGCACGCCCTTATCATAGCTGGCCCGTACTTCGGTGTTGTCTGCCAGGCTGAAGGGCAACTGGATTACCCGCCTGAATGAGCCATAACTGCGTTCCAGCAGATGATAGCCCTTATCCTGTGTATCCTCTTTCTTAAATTCCTTTTCCCCCTGAACCAGCAGTTGATCGCCGTGCAGCTCCAACTGGATATCCTTGCGATCCATATCGGGCAGATCAATTTTAATCTCCAACCCTTCTTTGGTTTCGGCCATATCCACCGCCGGACGCATCCAGCGATTACTGGTTTCCGGCCAATCCCGGAAAAAGTCGTCGAACACATTATCCAGACGGCTGCGAAGGGAAGTAACGGCTTGTGGCTTCTGGTGGCCGAAGAGACTGGGAAATAAACTCATAATGACCTCCTGGAAAGAACTTGATTACATATGCATTGTTGACTGCAAATAAAATCTAGGAGCAATGCGAACCGCTTTCAATAGGTCGGTCGGTTAAAATTTGCGCTGGATCAAGAGAGCCCAAAAAACAGGGGCAGGGAAAGAAAACGGGTATTTGACCTGTCTGGTAGACTTTGCCCTTAAGCCTCAGAGTAAGGCATGGCACAATCTCGCCAAACAGGAATTGGAAACCACCCATGACAGAATTCGATTATCTATGTATCGGCGGCGGCAGCGGCGGGATTGCCTCGGCCAATCGGGCAGCCAGCCACGGCGCCAAGGTGGCGCTGGTGGAAGCCAAAGCCATTGGTGGCACCTGCGTCAATGTGGGCTGCGTACCGAAAAAGGCCATGTGGTTCGGCGCCCAGGTGGCAGAAGCCGTCAAACTCTATGCCCCGGATTATGGCTTCGATCTGTCAGTGAACAAATTCGACTGGCAGACCCTGGTAGACAGCCGCGAGGCCTATATCCAGCGCATACACGGCTCCTATGACAGGGTGTTGGGTAACAACGATATCCACCGGATCCAGGGGTTTGCCCGTTTTGTGGATGCCAATACGGTAGAGGTAGAGGGACGACAGTATCGGGCCAAACATATCCTGGTGGCCACCGGCGGGCGACCTGTCTGGCCGGATGTGCCTGGCGCCGAATACGGCATCGATTCGGATGGTTTCTTCGCGCTGAAAGAACAGCCCAAACGGGTGCTGGTGGTAGGCGCCGGTTATATCGCTGTGGAACTGGCCGGGGTGATGCATGCCCTTGGCAGCGACACCCACCTGGCGGTGCGCTACGACAAGGTGCTGCGCGGCTTTGATCCTGTACTCAGCGATACCCTGATGGAGTTGATGGACGGGGAAGGTCCCCGGCTGCACACTTACTCGGAAGTGGTCAGGGTGGACAAGCTGAAGGATGGCAGCCTGGAGGCCCATTTCAGCAGCGGTGGCAGCCTACGGATGGACTGCCTGATCTGGGCTATCGGCCGCGAACCGGCCAATAATGATTTGGGCCTGGATAAGGCCGGCGTGGCGCTGGATGACAACGGCTATATCAAGGTGGACAAATTCCAGAACACCAATGTGCCGGGTATCTATGCAGTGGGTGACAATACCGGCCAGCTGGAACTCACCCCGGTGGCGGTAAAAGCGGGCAGACTGTTGTCTGAACGGTTGTTCAATAATCAATCCCAGGCACATATGGACTATGAAACCGTACCCACGGTGATCTTCAGTCATCCGCCCATCGGCACCATAGGTCTGACTGAGCCGCAGGCCATTGAGAAGTTTGGTCAGACCAATGTCAAAGTTTACCATTCCAGCTTCGCAGCCATGTACACGGCCCTGACCCGTCATCGTCAGGTCACCCGCATGAAGCTGATTTGCGCCGGTCCACAGGAAACGGTGGTGGGTTTACACGGCATCGGCCATGGCATGGACGAAATCCTGCAGGGCTTTGGTGTGGCCATCAAAATGGGCGCCACCAAGGCGGACTTCGATGCTTGTGTAGCCATACATCCCACCTCCGCCGAGGAATTTGTCACCATGAGATAGGCCCAAGAAACACCTCGAGGATAACCGGCCCCAGGCTGATCGTCCTCAGTTCAGCCGTTTCGCGTGGTATCAGATACAACTTTTATCTTTTTCCTGCCGGATTTCTGCCAGAATCCACTTCTAGATTAGGATGTAAAGTCTGAGCGATAGGGGATCTGCCATGCAAAAAATGATTAACAGCAATAACAACCTGCTCGCCATCGGCGTGTTTCTAGGCCTGACCCTGCTGGGTTATCTGCTCGGCAATGCCGCTATCCGGGTTAAGGAATACGAGCGTACCGTCACCGTCAAGGGCCTGTCCGAAAGAGAGGTGATGGCGGATGTGGTGATCTGGCCCATCGCTTTTACCCAGGCCGGCAACGATCTGGAACAACTCTATCTGGATATGGAAAAAGGCGTGGAAAAGGTTCGTGCCTATCTTACCCTCAAGGGCATAAGCGAACAGGAAATCAGCTTCGGCGCACCTTCGGTCACAGACAAGTCTGCCCAGCAGTGGGGAGGCGGCGAGCGGGCCGAGTTTCGTTATACGGCCACCCAGGTAGTCACAGTGTACTCAGGGGAAATAGACACAGTGCGCTCGGCCATGCAGGACCTGGTGGAATTGGGCAAGCAGGGCTTGGTATTTGGTGGCAATCAGTACGAGCATATGACCGAGTACCAGTTCAACGGTCTTAATCAAATCAAGCCGGCCATGATAGAGGAAGCGACGATCAATGCCCGGGCCGTGGCAGAGAAATTCGCCCGGGACTCCAACAGTGAAGTAGGCAAGATACGCCAGGCTTCCCAGGGGCAGTTCAGTATTTCCGACCGGGATAAGAACAACCCCCACATAAAAAACGTGCGGGTGGTTTCCACCATTGAATACTATCTGGCTGATTGATTGTTGAGCCAGATGACCAGTTGCTTGAATCTGTACTGGCGTACAAAGTGCTGGACCTTGTCGACAAACCCCTGATACTCGCCCTGTTGTTCGAGGTCCTTCATCAGTGACCGCACGCCCAATACATTGTGCTGTCTGGCCAGTTCTTCCAGGCGCGCGAGGGTGTCCACTGGTGGCCATATCAGGGGCGTTGGCGACGGCTCAGTTGCCGGTGTTTCTTCAATGTGGTGCACAGAATCGACAACGGCCAATTCCAGCTCAAACCAGAACTCACTGCCTTGTTGCACCCTACTGCGCACCTGCAGATCCGAACCCATTAATTTCACCAGCCGCTGGCTGATCGTCAGGCCCAATCCAGAGCCTTCGGCCCGGGTGATAGCGTTGTCCAATTGCTGGAAAGGAATGAATATATTCCTGAGTTGTTCTTTGGCAATGCCTATACCTGTGTCTTGGACACTGAAGCGTATTTTGTGCAGATTTGTCCTGGATTTTCTGATCAGGTCCACACAGAAGACAATCTGACCGGCCTGGGTGAACTTGACTGCATTGTTGAGCAGATTGAGCAACACCTGACGCAGACGTTTTTCATCTGCCAGTACCACTTTTGGCAGGTCACTGGAAAAGTGATGGCTGAATTCCAGGTTTTTGATCTCGGCACTGATGCGGCTCATATCCACCAGGGTATGCAGAAACAGGGGCAGGTTGACCTCCTGTTCATGCAGGATGAGATTGTCTCCATCTGCGCGCGAAAACTCGAGTATATCGTTAATCATCAGCAGCAGGTGTTCGGCGCTTTTGTCTATGGTCTCTATGCCATGACCATGCCGGTCCATGAGTTCCTTGTTCTGTCTGTACAACTGGGTGTAACCCAGTATGGCGTTCAGTGGGGTACGCAGCTCGTGTGTCACGTTGGCCATAAAGCGCGTCTTGGCCTGGTCCGAGGCTTCTATCAGCATCTTTGCCGAGTTCAGCCGTTGGAACATGATCGCCAAAGTCAGCCAGACTGCCACCAACAAGATCAGGGCGATGCTGGATTCGGCGTACAGCTTGGACTTCATTTCTGTGCTGAGACTCTGAAAATAGGCATCGCTGATGTCGAACACCGCCATCCCAAGCAATTCACCCAAATGGTTAATCAGGGGAATATCCACCCGGAAACAGGAAACACAGGCCTCTCCCTCTGTCCGGTAATCCAGGCTGCCCGCAGGCGCCTTGACTGTGTCGTAGTTCAGTTCCAGGCTGAAATGGCGAATGTAGGGCCCTCCAATAGCCGGGTCTTCCACGATCAGCAGTTGACGGATGGTGCTCATCAGCTCTTCTGACAGGGCGCTGCTGTGCTCCAAAGTGCCCAGCAGCACTGTACCCTGGGATTGCGCCAGGATGCTGGCCTGGGTCTTGGCGGCCAGGTACAGCCTGGGTTGCAGGGTGTTTTGCCAGTATCTGTCCAGCGACCACAGGAACACCGCCAGCAGGGACAGGAAGATCACCGCAATGAGCAGATGCTGAGTAAGATGACTATGGCCCTTGAGCCAACGCCTGAGCTGCCTGCTATTCATATTTCAGGGCTACCTTCAGGTAAAAGGACTTAATCTGCAAACCGCTCTTTTTCAGGCTGTGCATATTGATGTAAGGGCGGACCGTCGCCTGTACGGACAAACCACCAAGCACCCCCTGCTCCACATCGCCTTCAAAGGGAGAAAACAGGACAAAGGACTGGGCGATACTCTTTTCGACCAGTGCGCTTAACTCATCCTCATTGAGCTGCTGGGTGATAAAGACGCCCCCTATCTGTCTTGCGGGCAAAGCCAGCAGCTCCTGCAAGGGTATGATTTCGATTCTGGCGTTGAGGGATTGCGGCAGATTGAAGCTATCCTGCAGCACCTGGAGGTAGAGTTGCGCATCCTCATCGGAACTCGCATAAGTCAGGTAGAGCACCAGGTCCTGCTGTTCGTTCAGTTTGTCCTGCAGGCCCAGGTCTGAACTTATCAGGGTGCGGAATAGTTTCAGGCCCACATGGGCCCGATGCTCCCCATAGCCGTCAGCCAGATAAAGTCCTTGCACGCGCAGGGGCACTAACAGAACAGCTAGGACCGTTAACAGGGCGATGCAGTATCTGCGGCTAATCATATTGGTTGGGGGCCCCCTGCGCTTTCAGCGTCCGGCCCATTCCCTGTCAGAATTGATACTGCAATTGCACATAAGCCCTGCGCCCTCCAAATGGCAGGCCCTGGGGATACTGCAATGGATTGGGGACAATGTCGTACTCCTTGTTGGTCAGGTTGTTGATACTGGCGGTAAGGCTCAGTCCGTCCTGGTTAAACAATTTATCCATGGTCAGGCTGTAATCCAAAGTGGTATGGGCATCGAACTCCCTGGTGACCGGTGTGCGAAGCGTGATATCCCACCCTTCCTGCTGCCCCACATGCCGCAGCCATAACTGGTGCGTTGCGTAGGCATCGGAACGCCAGGTAATGCCGAGGTTACCCAGCCAGTTGACAGCGCCCAGCAGCTCGCCTTCTCCTTGCTCCAGGCGGTCCTCGGCGTCCACATAAGACAGATTGGCAAGCCATTGCCAGTTGCGGTTGATGTCCTGCTGCCACTCCAGTTCCAGGCCCTGGGTGTCCAGCTCGCCGTGGTTGCGCCACAGGGGCCGCTGCCCTGGCCTCTGGAAATACTCAATCAGATCGGACACTTTGGTGTGAAACAGGGTGGAACGGAAACTGAGTCCAGGCGCGCGATAGATGTAGGCCAGTTCACTGGATGTCAGCTCTTCCTCGACGAGGTCGCTGCCTGGTCTGGCAACGATGGATTGGCTGCCGGGATAAGTTTCCTTCAGGGTGGGTGGCCGGAAGGCCTCTGCATATTGTGCCTTGAGGATATGATTGTCGCTCAGGCGCCATACTGCAGCCAGGCGTGGGGTGGTTCGGCGCCCCCAGTCGTCGTAATGGTCATGCCGTGCGCCAAAGGTGATTTCCAGCCGGTCGCTGGCCTGCCACTGATCCTGAATCGTCAGGCTGGTCAGCCGTCGCTTCACCCCTGCCATCACAAGCACCCGTTCTTCTGGCCCTGATATGACAGGTTGACCCGGGACGTAAGTATTCAGGAAAGAACTGTCCACCTGATTGACGCCGTAGGCGAGCTGGGCATACAAATGATGGTGGGTCGAGGCCTGCCAATGCAAATCCAACCCGAGCTTTTGGGTAGAGTCTTCACTGCCTTCGCGGACATATCGGTCTTCCAGAATCGGTCGCCCTCCTGGTCCTGTTATTCCGGCTGGAATGGGCAGGAAGGTGGCATGATCCAGCCGGGTTTGCAGGCTGCTGATATTCATGCCGAGTTCGAAGCCCCGGCCAACAGACCAGCGCTTATTCAGTTCGATGCCTTGAGCGGTTTCCAAGCCGGGTTCAAGTGAAAATGGCATGGCAGCATTGCGCCCGTACCATCCGCCCCGTTCCAGTTCTGCATATTGCAGGATGAGCTGGTAGCCCTGGTATTCGCCCTGCGCCAACAGCAGCCGGCCTTTCTCCCTGTCATAGATATTGCCCGGTGAATGACCATGACCACTTTGGGCAAAATTGTCCGGGTTGGTCTTTCTGCCGCTGTCGTTTTGATCCCAGGCGGACAGGTTCAAAGACGCCGAGAGGCCGCTTTCCCAATTATGATTAAGCAGCAGATCAGACTGGCGATAGTCCTGATCGCCAGCTTTGACCAATAGGCTGTTCTGGCGACGGGTGATAACGTTTACCACGCCTGAAAAGGCGAACTCGCCGTACAGGGCGGATCCGGGGCCCCGCACCACCTCGATACGCTCAACCTGCGTGATGGGCAAGCGCATTACCCAGTCCGCAGAGGCATCCACCGGACGGTTTACGGCCACCCCGTCGACCAGTATTTTAAGATTGCTGCCGTTGACACTGGCCCCTACCCCCCTGACGATATTGACAATGTCGCCGCTGTTATTGACGATAGAATAAAAACCGGCGATCTGGTTCAGGGCGGCGGCGACGTTTTGTACCCCTCTTTCAGTCAGATCGTCGCCATGCAACACACTGACCATACCCGGCACATAGTCGGCGTTCATTTTGCTGTGGGTGGCGAGTTCGGTTTCCTCTTCCAGCATGGCCATAAACTGCGCCATCTCCTCCAGCTCGGCCATTTCTTCTGCCATCAATGGATGACAGAAGTGACAGGCCAACAGAAGGAGGATCAACAACCGGGATTTTTTAGAGCTGCCTATCTCAGTTTTCATCGGGATCTCGTTACAACAATGGTTGGTGTTTAAGGGTAAAGACTGTCTCTGGAGCGGACAAAGGTGTTTGCCCGCTTGCCGCGCCGATTTATTGGGATTTGGCTGCCATTTCAAGACAAACCCGGTTTCGGCCACCCTCCTTGGCTTTATAGAGTTGTGTGTCTGCCTGTTGCAGCAGCCCCAGCTCGGTCAGGTGATGATTCGGAATACAAGTGGCCCCACCCAGGCTGATGCTGACTAACCCCCCGTTAGCGGACCCCGGATGAGGGAGTTTAAGGTTTTGCACCAGCGTTCGTAACCGTTCTGCCACCCGGGCGGCTCCCGCGCTGTCCGTATCGGGCAGTAGCACCACAAACTCCTCACCACCGAAGCGGGCCACGATATCGGCCGGATCGCGCAGGCCCTGCAACAATGCCTGAGCAATCTTTTTCAGGCAATTGTCTCCTTCTGCATGGCCGAGACTGTCGTTATAGGCTTTGAAATAGTCCACATCGATCATCAACAGTGACAATTCAGACTGATTGCGTATGGCTCTCATCCATTCCTGCCGGAACACCTGATTGAAATGACGGCGGTTGACCAGAGAGGTCAGTTCGTCTGTACCGGCCAATTCCGCCAATCTGTCACCTTTTTGCTTCAGGGCCAGATGGTTGCGTAACCTGGCCTTCAGAACCGGAATAGAAAAAGGTTTACTGATGTAATCGATGGCGCCGTAACTCAGTCCCTTCTCCATGTCTAATTCACTGTCCCGTGCACTGAGAAACACGATGGGAATATCTGTGGTGGCGGCATCCTGTTTTAGCCGGCGGCAGACCTCATAGCCATCCATGCCGGGCATCATGATATCCAGCAGGATAAGGTCCGGCTTGTGCTGCTGAGCGAGGCTCAATCCCTCCTCTCCGGACAGGGCAACTATCAGTTCTAAGTTTTCCTGGGTCAGATGTGCCACCAGTACGTCTATGTTGGCGGGGGTATCATCCACCACCAGAACCGTGGGCTGCTTCAATTCATTGGTCTGGGTCATCAAAACTCTCAAAGAATGCAAATCGTCGGGCCGTTGAACACACTATGCCAATGCAATAGCACGGCCAAGTCCAATAATACACAGAAGATCAGTAGGTTAGTATTAGGAATAAAATTGATATGAGATAGAGTTCTTATAGAATGCTATTTTTACTTATAGATTCTTATAGAGCCTATATTCCTAAGCTAAAGAGGACACTATGTCTGCGACTCCCCTGGTTTTGCTGGTTGACGACAAACCGGACAACCTGGATGTACTGGTTAATTATCTGTCCGACTACGGGTTGGAGCTGATGGTCGCTACCGATGGCGAGCAGGGGTTGGAACTGGCACTGGAACATACCCCGGATCTGGTGTTGCTGGATGTGATGATGCCCGGTATGGACGGCTACCAGGTTTGCCGGCGACTCAGGCAGATGCAGCAGACCAGTGACTGCCCGATCATTTTTATGAGTGCCCTGAACGATACCGACAGCAAGGTAAAAGGATTCGAGGCAGGGGCGGTGGATTTCATCAGCAAGCCCTTTCAGCGCCAAGAAGTATTTGCCCGGATCCAGGCGCATCTGACCATCCACAGGCAACGGCAGGAGCTGAGACTGAAAAACCTGCAACTGGAACAGTTGAATCTGGAACTGCAGGAGCAGATGGACAAGCGCCAGCGGGCAGAGAATGAACTGCAACTGGCTGATGAACGCCTGTCCACCCTGACCCGCCAGGAAGCGGAGCACTGGGGGATCGATGCCTTTATCGGACGCAGCCCCGTAATTACCCGTTTACTGGAGGAGGTACGCAGTCTGCAACAGGCCCCCGACACCAACGTGTTGGTACTGGGGGAAAGTGGCACCGGCAAGGAGCTGATCTCCCGGGCCATTCATTACGGCAGCAGGCGCAAGGAGAAGCCTTTTGTGGCGGTCAATTGCTCGGCTATCCCTGCGGAACTGGCTGATGCCGAGTTTTTTGGCCACGTGAGAGGGGCCTTCACGGGTGCCAGCGGTGATCGCAGTGGCTATTTCGTGCAGGCCGACGGTGGCACCTTGTTTCTCGATGAGATAGGAGACATGCCGCTGGCACTGCAGACCAAACTCCTCAGAGTGCTGGAAGACGGCCTGGTCACCCCTATAGGCGGGCGTAAGGGCAGGCTTGTCAATGTCAGAGTGGTGGCAGCCACCAATGCCAATCTTCGTAACAAGATCCGCGATCAGACTTTTCGTCAGGATCTGTTTTTCCGTCTGGCGGGTTATCAGATACAGCTCCCTCCTTTAAGGGAAAGACTGACAGATATTCCTTTGTTGGTTGAGCATTTCCTGACATTGCTGGGCCAGCAAATGGGCAGAGAGCGGGTGACTCTGAGTCGTGAGGCAATGCTGGCACTGCGTCAGTACCATTATCCAGGTAATGTGCGGGAACTGAAAAATCTGATCGAATACGCCCTGATTGCCAGCCGTGGCCAGGCAATAGGGGTGCGGCATCTGCATTTTCTTGAGCCTCCTAGCGGAGTGATGCAATCGGACCATCCGGCCGCTGTCGCGCCTGCAGAGGAATCACCACCACCGGCTATAAGTACCGAAAACCAGGAACAGATGCTGATGGAATATGCCCGCACACAGGGCAAGGTGAATAATAACAGGGCCCAGGCCCTGTTAAAGGTGGATCATGGACGGGCTTCCTACTTGCTGAAAAAGCTGCACAAGGAGGGAAAACTGATTAAGCAGGGCCAGCGGCGCTGGGCTTTCTATATGCCTTCCTGAGACCTGCATTCTATAAGCGCTATAAGAAAACCATCCTCACATAGTAGTATGCTATTGAAAATAAAGTAAAAAAACTTTGGCCTTGTTCTTGCTCTGACAGCTCAGCGGCCGGGTGTCTCGACATCCGAAGCCCGATTTATTGCTGAAGGAGTAAAATGCCATGCTTGCTAAGATCCGGACATCGCCGCCAGGGGCCGCCGCCCTCACCCTGCTGATTGCTTCTGCTCTGGGTGCTTGTGGAGGAGGTAATTCCTCACAGGATACTCTGCCAACGCCAACGCCAACGCCAACGCCAACGCCAACGCCAACGCCAACGCCAACGCCAACGCCAAACAATGCCCCGGCGGCGGATGCAGGGATTGATATATCTGTCTCTGTTGGGCAGCAGGTAATGCTGGATGGCAGTGGCAGCATGGATGCAGACGGTGACAGTCTGAGTTTTAACTGGGTGCTGGATGCGGTGCCACCAGGAAGCGAGGCCCGACTTAGCAATCAAACTTCAGTTTCTCCGGTATTCACTGCGGACCTGGCTGGCGAGTACCAGATTTCTTTGGTGGTAAATGATGGTGAACTGGACAGTACACAGGACAATGTGCAGGTGAGCGCATCCCTTTTTGATGTTGATATCACCGATATTCAGTTTGTCAGTCGCAGTGGCAATTGCGCTGACTATGTTGGCACTTACTTTTCCAATGTGATGGATATTCAAAGGACTGAGATATTCAAGGGGGAAGTGGCGATCAGCCTGGCCGGCGCTCATTGTGTATTTACCGTCAATGCGATCCCCAACCACGACTTCAACGATGAATCGGCTGATTTTGCCCATGCCGTCAGTGTCCAACAAGGGGTTTACCTTGTACCTGTTTCACCTGCCAGAGCAGGAAGCGGCACTGCCCTGTCTCTGGATACCACCAATGTGATTTTTCTCAACGGGGTATCGGCCGATTTGCTGGCGGCGGCTTGTTACGACATTGGCAATGAGACTCCCGGTCAGGAAAAGATCGGGTGCGGCCAGGATCAGATAGATAATCCCTGGCGCTATGATCCCATGTCGTCGTTGAATACCTTTGGTACAGACAGCCACAATGCCCACCCGCAGCCAGACGGTACCTACCACTATCATGGCGATCCCCGTGCCCTGTTCGACCTGGATTGTGAAGCCAACGCTAACGAATCGCCTGTCATCGGATTTGCCGCAGACGGTTTTCCTGTCTATGGCCCCTGCTTTAACGATGGCGGTACCATCCGGGCGGCCCGTTCAAGCTATGTCCTGAAGGACAGTGGTGGTCTCCGCCAGCCTGTAAGTGGCTATAGCACCCCCGGAGCCGGCGTGGGGCTGATTGCCAGCGACAATTATGATGGCCAGTTTCGTGGTGACTATGAGTATCAGGTCGGCAAAGGGGATCTGGATCAATGCAATGGTATGACTGTGGAGGGGCAATACGGCTACTACCTGACCGGAGGTTACCCCTGGATTCTGGGGTGTTTCAGCGGCACACCTGACGAATCTTTCCATAAGACAGGTCCCGCATTAAAGAATCTTCTTCATGACCATAGCCAACTGCACCAGTTCAGCAGGCCGCACTCACACTAAAGGGTATTCCCTATTGGGGAGTACCGGAAACGCAAGAATTCACCATAAGAATAAAAGATAACCACAATATGTCCGTGACTGAAAAATCTGGCAATCAGACCAGCCGAAAACCAAGCCGCCCTCGTTGCACCTATGAACCACTGACTGTCTCTGACTTACTGAATAATATCAGGGAAGAACGCCGCGAATTACTCCGGCAAAGCCGGGATAAGTATGCATCTGCCAACAGCAAAGGGCCCAGCAGGCGCAGAAAAGAGCGGACACCACCAAAGGCGGGGTTGATTCTGCTGGGTTTTAGCTTGGCCATCCTTCTGCTGGGGAGCTGGCACAACTGGTCTGCCAGCAGTGGCGTCGAGTCGCCTGAACAGCCTCCGGCAGAGGCCCAGGTAGCTTTGAGTATCAGCGAGAGTCAGTTGCGGGAAGCCGAACGACTGATTCGAGGCGTCTTTCTGCCGGGGGACTGGCGTTTTAAAGGGGCGAGACCGACGGCAAACATGATTCATTTCTATGTGCAGATGCCCGGCCCACTGAAGTTGGAGAGCAGATACCAGGAGAATTACATTAAGCAGGCCCTCTGTCAGCGGATAGACAAACGGCTCTGGCAGATCGTCAAGCCCGCGCAGGTACGCTTTCATCTTTATAGCAAACGAAAAGCCAGCAGTATTTCAGCCGTTTGCTAAACCGGGGTCTCTTGCCGGATAGTCTGCTTATGACAATCAGACGACCGCCAAGAGGTCAGACACTGTGGTAAACGTGAAAAACCAGCAGCCAGACGCCTTCCAGGTTCTGCAACTGGAGTGACTCTGCTAACCTGGGCTATTAGTACCTTTATTGGATGATAACCCGTGGCTTTGTCTATCCAGACTGACAGATTATCCCTGCGCGTGCTCGAAGAGCAGGATGCTTCTTTTATCCTGGAGCTGCTTACCGATCCTGACTGGCTTAAATATATCGGTGATCGCGGCGTCCATAACCTGGAAGATGCCAGGCGCTATATCGACGAAGGACCCAGGGCCATGTATCGGAATAAAGGCTATTGCCTGTTGAGGGTGTCATTGAAGGAAAACGACCAGCCCATCGGCCTGTGTGGCCTGCTTAAGCGGGATAATCTTCCCCATCCTGATCTGGGGTTCGCCTTTCTGCCCGTTGGACGGGGAGCCGGCTATGCGCGCGAAGCGGCTGATGCAGTACTGGCCAATGCGGATGAGCAGGGGCTGGAAACCCTGATGGCCTTCTGTGTTCCCGACAACCAGCCGTCTATCCGCTTGCTGGAAAAAGCCGGCTTTTACTACGCCGGCCCCTATCAGTTTGCCGAGGGGGAAGACTCTTTGTCACTATACCGTCGTGACTGCCCCATGCATGCTGCTAGCTAAGCCAGCTTTGCTGCTTTCCCCGGTGACTGACGATAATCAGAGCCAGGGCAAAGATCATAATCAGGGCCGGCATCACCAGCGAGCTCGGACCCATCACACCCAGGCTGTCGACAACCATGAAGTTGTAATACTGCTGCACCAGAATTCCCAATAGCGACAGCACAAAAAGCGGCAAGGCCAGGGCATTTCGCATCAACAGCAGAATATTGGCCGCCAGCGCGCAGCACACGGCTACGGCAAATGCCAGGGTGGACCAAACAGGAATGTTCTCATACAGCACTTGCTGTTCAGCCGGCAGTTGAGCCAGGGCGTCGGGGGAGAGGGTCACATGCATGAAAAATGCGGCAACACCAAGCAGGTTCCAGACCAGCATAATCCAGGCAAAGACTTTGACTCCTTTAGGCATGGGTGTGGCAGACATAAGGTTTTCCTCTTATTGTTGTTAGCCTGAGTACTTGTTGCCCAGCAACGGGGATCTGTCAAGAAAACGTGTTAATCCGATTGGTATTCGCCTGCATGACTTCGCGCAGCCACTGCCTGAATAAGCCTATGGCCAGATCATTTTGCAATTCTTCACGACAAGCCAACCAGTAGGAACGGTTGCTCTTCTGGCGAAGTGACCCCACTAGCCTGAGGTCGCCGTTGTCCAGTGCCGGTCTGGCCATCTGATAGCGGGCCCAGGCTATGCCCAGCCCTTGCTGGGCGGCTTGCAGACACAGATAGGCGTCATTAAAGCGCACTCCCTTGGCCACAGGCAGCCGCAGGAGTCCGGAACCCGTCTTGAGCGAGGTCGGCCAGGGAGAGGCATGGTGGATCAGCAGTTCACCGGCAGGCCAGCTGACCGGATCCTGTCCATAGCGTTCAAGCCATGAAGCACTGGCGACGGCTACCATTTCTTCCTGTAAAAGTTCCTCACAGAAAAGCCCTTTATGATCGAAATTTCCAAAGCGCAGCGCCACTATCTTGCTGGCCGGGGGAATACTGATCAGCTGATAGTCGGTGGCAATGGTCAGGTCGATGTGTGGAAAACGACCTTTGAAGTCACTCAGATGAGGAAGGATCCAGGTTTGTGCGATGGATACCAATGTCGAAAGATAGAGTGAATCCTTAGAAGGCAGTTGTGACGGTGACTTCAGCGCCTGATACAAACCCTGCAACGGTTCTTTCAGACTCTGTTTTAACCTCTCTGCCGCTGTGGTGGCGCGAATCCTGGGGCCCAGCCGCTCGAACAGGGGCTCCCCCAGCCAATTTTCCAGCTTTTGGATATGTCGGCTGATTGCACCCTGGGTCAGATGAAGTTCGTCTGCCGCCCCGGTAAAGCTGCCATGGCGGACGGAGGCTTCAAATGCCTGGAGTGTCTGCAGGGAGGGGAGCCGCTTCATTGTGAGTTTTACTCATGATAAGGGTGGTTAAATGTCGTTTTTACCTGATCTTTATCTATCCTAGCATGATGTCAGGTGACAACAGATTGCAGACAGCGACATGACGGATGAATTTGAAGTATTGGCCTTTGCCGAGCGACAGGCTACCGCCTATTTGCGCTCACTGGAAGGCCGCCGCGTATTTCCAGATGAGCAGGCTTTGCTGGCCCTGTCAGGATTTGACGAGCCGCTCCCCGACGAGGGGCAAGATGCCATCGAGGTATTAAAACAACTCTCCGAACTGGGCGGGCCGGCTACGGTTGCATCCACCGGTGCCAACTATTTTGGTTTTGTCATTGGTTCCAGTCTGCCGGTGGCGGGAGCGGCCGAGCGCATTGCCCTGGCCTGGGATCAGTGTGCGTCGAGCTTTGCCAATTCCCCTGTGGCAGACAGAATCGAAAAGGTTGCCGCCCGCTGGTTGCTGGAGATACTGGATCTGCCCAGAAACAGCGCCGTGGGCTTCGGTACCAGCGCTACCGCCTGTGCCCTCACGGCCCTGTCGACGGCACGAGAGGTGCTGCTCCAGCATCTGGGGTGGGATTTAACGAGACATGGGCTGTCAGGTGCACCCCCCATCCGGATTGTCTGCCCGCAGAATATCCATATTACCCTTCGCAAGGTATTCCGGGTTTTGGGGTTCGGCCAGGACAATATCATCACAGTTCCCTGCGACGAGCAGGGCCGGCTAAAGCTGGATAACTTTCCGGATCTGGATGAACGGACGCTGTTATGCCTCCAGGCCGGGGAAGTCAACACGGGAGGATTCGATCCCTTTGCCTTTCTGTTGCCAAAAGCGCGAGCTGCCGGGGCCTGGACTCATGTGGATGGCGCTTTTGGTTTATGGGCCAGAGCCTCCGGTTTGCACAGAGACCTGACCGAAGGGATCGACCAGGCAGACAGTTGGACGGTGGACGCTCACAAATGGCTAAACACGCCCTACGATGGCGCGATGGTGATTTGTCGCCATGCCGATGCGTTATCAAGAGCCATGAACAGCGACGCCGATTACGCCAGAGCGGAACCCACGGCTCAGAAGAACCTGGGCCTGGAGTTTTCCCGCCGGGCCCGCGGGATTCCAATCTGGGCCGCCCTGAAAGGCCTGGGTAAACAAGGTGTGGCTGAGATGGTTGAACGACATTGTGCCCTGGCAAGGCGGATTGCAGAGGGCTTGTCTGCAGCAGGGTACCGGGTATTGAATCAGGTAGTGCTGAATCAGGTGCTGGTCCGGGCCGACACGGATGAGGAAACCCTGGCCATCCTGCAGGCTGCACAGGATTCAGGCAGAACCTGGTTCGGGCCCTCAGTGTGGGAGGGACGTCCTGCATTTCGGATATCGGTATCCTCTTGGCGCACCGAATCCAGACACGCCGACATGCTGGTGGCCTTGCTGGCCCGTCTCAGACAGGACCATTCATCATCCTGACCGCAAGAACCCTGGAATCAACCGGCAATCAGGATCAGAAAGGCCAGCAGACTGAACAGGGTACGAAAGGCGTGCAGCCTGTCCCAGCGAGCCAGCAAGGAGGTGACCCGGGTACGTTCGGTTTGCACATCTGCCTGTTGCAACGCTTTATTGACTGGCATGATGACGATAAACGTGAAGGGCACCACAGCAAAAAGAGCCAGGCTGCCCAGCAGGTAGGCGATGGAGGCGCCCTGCCACCAGGCGAGTAACCCAAACAAGGTGCCTGCCAGGGCCAGGGAAGCCTGCATACGGGTGGCCCGGCGATAGCTTGGTTGCCACTGACAATAAGCCAGCTCTGTGCCACAGGCCATGCGAGCCGGGTGTTCCACCAGGTTGATATAGGCCGCTGCACCGCAGAACAGACCGGTGCTTAGGGTAGCGAGGATTTGCAGCAGGGCTTGCATGGGGCTTCCTTGTCTGTGACGTTATCTCCCTCAAGCCTAGATCACAATGGCAGGCAACCCAAATCAGCCTATTTGAATTCCACCGTCTTATCCTGGCTGATGACACTGGCCCGGATCTGGTCGAAATGCTCGGACAGTATCACCTGACCAATCCCGCTCTGGTTGTACAATACCCCTTCCTCCCCTTGGGGCTGGCGTCTTTTGATCAGCATGCGGCGGCGCTTGGTAAAGGCATTGAGGGGTGAACGACTGCCGTAAAGGAGGCGGTTGAGGCGATCGAACCAGCGCAGTAAGGTGGCCGGGAAGCTGTTTTTGATGCCGCTGGCGGTAATCTGCAGGATTTGCGGGCTGTGACGACGAAATCTCAGGGTAATGTCATATACGAAACTGTAATGCACGTCACCGGAGAGGATGACAAAATGCGGCGGCGTCCTGTGATGGCGGAAGATATTGAGAATGACGTTGGCCGCGCCGGGGTGAGCCATCCAGTTCTCCGCATCCACAACCAATGCCTTGCCGAACCAGGTAAAGATCTTTTGTACTGCTTCGATCAGTTTGACGCCAAATACAGGCGCTGGTGAGACCAGAATTACTGCAGGCTGGCCAATCAGCTCCTGTTGCATCTCGGTCAGCGACTCCCAGTCCATCAGCCCGGACGGCTTACCCGGGCTGCTTTCTGATCGCCAGCGATGGGTGCGGGTGTCCAGGACAATAATTTTCGGCTGGGTATCCAGATGGTAATGCCAGTCCTGCCATTCCAACAGCACATCGATAAGCCGGTCATGGTCCTGCAGGCCCTCGGCGGAAAAATGTGCTGCTGCCTTCTCCTGCAATGCGGTAAAACGAGCCGGTTGATTGCCCCAGCCCTGGTTCAGCCAGTAGCCGATCAGGGCATTGCCGATGATACGCCTGGAAAAAGGATGGCCATAAGCCGACTCTTCCCAGCCACGGGTCAGGTTCCAGTCATCGGTGATGTCATGGTCGTCGAAGATCATATAGCTGGGAATATGGGCGAGGGCCCGCCTGACCCGGCTCAGCCCCTGAGTGAAGGCTTCAATCTGCTTGCGTTCGCAATCGTATTGCTGCTGGTTCTGGGCAGGCACTGCCGAGCGACACTTGTGCAGGTCTATGCCCTGCCAGCAGGTATCCGACCAGACCAGCAGGTACATGGCCATGACCTCGCTGAAGCTGATCAGGTGGTTATGGGCTCCCGAGGAGGTGAAAATAGGCTTTCTGGCGCCGACAAAAAAACGCTCCACCAGCTTTTCATTGGCCTTGTTGGCAGGCAACAGCTGCTCGCGCTGGTAATAGCAGTGAGGGCTTTGCTTCAGGGCACGGGTATCGGCGATATTGGCGCCATCGAAGACTTCGTCGAACAGCCCCAGTCTGTCGATGACCTGATGAATCGCACAGAGGGTGGGGCCGGCCACATCATCGGCATAGACCTGATCGCCGGAGAACAACAACAGTGCCGGGCAATGCTCCGGATCCCGGCGGTTTTCTTCCAGCATCCTGTCAACCTGTAGCAGGCCGTCGGCACTGGGATGATGGGGCTTCCTGCACGAGCCGTGCAGCAGGTTATCGATCTGGGATTTGAGCATAAAACCGGGCCTGTCCTGTCCCTCATAGCAAAGATCGGGGATCAGTGCGGCTACAGACTGCTGGTCGTCGCCGCACAGCAGGTCGTATTCCAGATAGTTGTCCAACGGCAACGGCTGGTCAGGTCTGACACTCAGCCATTGCACGAAGCAGTGCCGGCCGACCTGAACCTGCTGTTGGTTTTTGTCCAGGGATGTATCCATAAGCTGTTGGCCGCTATTCCAAACCTGGAGCCTGAAAGTACAGGGGCGCGACGTGACCAGCCAGAACGTCAGTTGCTCGCTGTTGGTGTGGCGCAGCAGCGGGCCGGCCAGAATCAGTGGAAGCATGTCTGTCATGGCTGGCCTTGTAGCATCTCGTGTAAGTACTGGCAATCCTGCAGGCATTGCCGGGCATAGAAGGTGACCGAATTCAAAAGTTCCTGTCTGACCCTTGGCAACGCTTCTGCCATCGATACCTCGAAGCGCACCGAACGCCGGTCTCCCCGGCAATGGGCCAACGCCAGCGCCTGGCCACAGGCCATGGCATAGTCAATGAAGCCGCCGGCAACGGCCTTGTCGCCCAGACCGACTCTCTCCGGGTCTATGCCTACCCTGGCATGGTGGCGGGAGCGGATCAGCCAGTGGGCGCCCCGCCACTCCACTTCATCCAGCACCAGATCGGGGCGTCGTTGCATGCGACGCTGACAGATGACGGTCAGATGAGCCGGATTGAGCCCATTGACCGGACTCAGATCAGGAAAATGGTGCAAGGGCGCGGCCTGTCGCTGTTGCTTGATCTCGACAATATGGCAAAGGGGCAAGTCCTCCCTGCCCTGGTAATCAGGCGGTCCGATCAACAGGTAGTAGCGTTGCATATTAACCGAGCCGGTACCTGCATTAAGACGCTCAACCACATCCAGGATGGCGTCATCCATATAAGGGGAGAAAACCCGGTAAATTTCCTGCTGCCGGTCTGGTGCAGGACGTCTGAACTTGTCCGGTCTGTCTCTGAACTTCAAGGGGCTGCCGTCAATATCCACAGCCTTGGCCAGAGCGCTCTTACTGGCAAACTCTTCGCCGCCGGCAGCCCTGGCCACCGCTTTCTTCTGTTGTTTGGCGAGCAGGTGGGGTTTCTCGAACAACGCCATGGCACGCATCCGGCACTCGGGCGCATCGACGCTGGCTTTGCACATGTTCAGGTAGGCATCCAGAAATGCCTGCATGGCCTTCTCGGCCTGCCGTTCATCAACAGGGGGTCTGTTCAGGTACTTGGGATCCGCCTGGTAGCGGCCCTGACTGACCCCCTGACAATACTCGCTGCACAGACTCAGGCTCAGGCAGAAACGCAACAGATCCCAACCAGCCAGCCCCAAACAGGCATCGTCGAAATCATTTGGTGAGAAGATAATCTGATCGCCGTGGGAGCCTTCCTCGGTGAGAAATCCGAAGTTGGACAAGTGACAGTCGCCCATGATGGTGGTCAGGGGGACCGACGCCAGGGACGGGGGCAGCACGAGCTCGCCACTGGCCAGGTCGGCATAGAACAACTGGGCGGCCCCGCGCATGAACACGAACGGGTTACGGGCCATTTTATGATGTTTGCCGATCCCCAGAGAGCCGTCTACCCGGCTCAGTTCCCCTGCCAGGGTTTGCCGTCTGTCTGCCATGAAAATCCGATTAAATAACACATTGATCAATACCTTAACTCGGCCGGGTTAATATGACAAAGCGGTTAAACCTCTGTCAGCACCTTGCCTGCCGGCCACAATCCCGTTAACTTGGCCGCTTATCCGGAATTGAGAGCATGCCGTGAAATATCTCTTTACCTTTTTTGGCCTGTGTATTTCCCTGTCGGGTTGCATCAGTGTGACTGAACCTGTCTCCGGGCAGACCCTGCAGGTGGATGGCATCTGGATCCGAGACAGCCAGGGCCAGGTGATGGCCGACCCTCAGCCCTCAGGGCTGGTACGTTGGCGCAACCAATTGCTTACCCTGTCGGATCGCAGCGCCATGGCCACACAGCGGCTGAGGCTGCATAAGTTGGATACCAGCGGCAATCTGCTGGCGGGATCCATGCCAATCTCTGTGGCTGAATCACTATCGACCTCCTGCTTCGCTGACTATGTGGGCACTAACCCTGATCTGGAAGCCCTGGTGGTGGATCCCCGTGACGACAGGGTCTTCATCACTGTCACCGAGGACGCTTCCGACAGTCCGTTGCGGGGGGAGTGCGCCAGGCGATATGCCGATACCGGTTCCACCTTGTTTCCCACGCTGCTGTTGCGACTCGAGCTGCAGGCCGATAACCGTTTGCTGGTCAGTCATATCCGCCCCTTGCGGTTTGCCGGGGAATACCGGGTAGGCAACTTTCCCAATGACGGTGTAGAAGGGCTGGCTTTTACTCCAGACGGTACCCTGTATCTGGCCCTTGAAAAGGATCAGGCCTCACAACCCAGGATTTTTTCCCTGGCCGTGGCAGAGGATTTCTGGCAGTCGGATGAATTTGCCGAGGTAAAAGATGCGCGACTGTTGCTGCCTGGTCCCGTGCAGGGTAACCATCCCATCAACGCCCTGGAGTATGCTGCCGGGGGGGAGGGTAAGGGCTATCTGTTGGCCGCAGCGAGAAATGACGACCAGCTATGGATTCTTGATCTGGACAGGCGCAGACCCACTCGCATTGTGCAGATGGAATTCTGGGCGCCGGCCGGCGGTCCCGGCTGCCCCGAGCGGGAATTGATGGACAATGCCTCTATCGAGGGGATTGCCCTGCTGGGCAATGATATCTGGATGATCAACGATCCCTGGAAAGTGAATTACATGAAGAATGTGAACTGTGCGATTAATGCGCCCCATTACCGAAAGATGGCGCCGCTGCTGTTCAGGTTGCCGTTGCAGTCCGGCTGGCTGGACTGAGCCTGACACAACCAACCAGGCGACCATTGAGGCAGGATGCGGCGTAGCCCTGAAAGGCGGGATGATGCAAAACCTCCAACATCCTCAGCTTCAGCCGGGTGAAAATTCCCGATGGCCTGGCCTGCAGGCGGAAAACTCTGAGATCTGAATGCGTCATGACACTTCGTCTCCATTTAGCTTGATCCCGCGCCGTCCCCGGCTACAGGTATTCAATCCGAGTCTTGAGAAACAGGAAAAACCGGGCTGACCCGCCCGAAGACAGGTCAGCCTGGTTTGTGATACTTCCCTCATAACTTGTCTGCCTTCTCCTTCAGGTACTGATAGACGGACTCGGCCTTTCTGGACTGGGAAAATTCCATCAGACTCTGTCCGGCGCAGGTCAGGCTTTGCGGTTGGAACAGGCTGCGGTACACGCCATTCTCGCTTGGGGCCAGTCTGCCCACTTGCTGGAATACCGTCCTGCGCAATAACGAAACATCGTCCCTGAGCGCCGATTTACAAAAATCGGCAAAGGCCAGATCGCCACTGAATACATAGCGCGACTGCTCCTCCTGCTGGCCAACCGATGCCATGGCGCCGGTACTGCTCAGGGTGGTCATGACAAGCAAAGAACCCAATACTAATTTTTTCATCTTACACCTCTGTGGTTGTTACCCGTTGGCAAGAAAACTCTTGCCCCATTAAGGCTATTCAAACCGGCCCGAAAGTCTGTGCTTTTAATGTTTTCAGGGGGTAAATACCTTGTTAAGGGTGGCGCCGGGTAAGCTCATCGCAGACAGCTCGCGGGTTGCCGGGCGTAGAGTAATGACTTTTAATTCCATTATGAGATTTTAAATTTAAAAATTAGAAGATAATGGTCTTAAAACTGTTGCTCCAGGGCAGCCAGTTATGAGGGGCCTGAAAGAAAAATTAACTTTCTGTTGACGGTTCTGCTCTTTCAGCAGATAAAAATAGAAGTTTTGCAGTCCCCAAGTTGGCGAAAACTCACGGAAAAGTGGCGGGAGGATAATCCGCCTAGTGCGCGTCAAGGGTAGCGGAGGCGCCCGATAACAAAAGTAGTGAGCCCATGCATAACCGATCTTCCTCTGTTCCTTTGACGCCTGCGTCCATCAGACAAGCGTCCCTTTCCCTGAAACTGCTGTTTACCGTAGGCCTGATGCTGACGCTGGTAACCCTGGCGTTTTTGCTTTACACCAACTGGTCTCTTGGGCGGTCGGAGCGACTGATTCTGGAACAGGTTGCCAGTCAGTTGGAAAAGGAGGTGGTACAGGGGCTGCGTGGCCAGGCGGGTGAGCATGCCGCAGAGATTGAAGCAGCCATTGAGTCGGTCTACCAGTATCCCAAGGCACTGGCCATGCAGCTGAGTCAGACCATTGAAGCGCACAATAGTCACTCCCTGACCCGGGCCCAGGCTGAGCAACTGGTTCAACATACGCTGATGATCAGCCCCTCATCGTCCCTTTATGCACAGTTTGAAGCAGGTGGCTTCCATGACGATGACAGCCTGCATCGCGCCGATGCGAGTCACTCGGTGGCGGGCGTTGGTACATTCGAAGTGTATTTCGTCCGCGAGCAGGATGGCCGTATCAGCCAGGTGCCCATTGAGGACCCGGCTGAGAAGCATGATACCACGCTGGATGAATTCGGTTTCCGGGCGGCTGAATGGTATCTCTGTGCCATGGAAAAGCGTCGCCCCTGTATTACCAATCCCTACAACTATGAGATTCGGCCCGGTTACGAAGAATTGATGACCAGCCTGACGGTGCCCGTGATGGCCAAAGGGACATTCCGAGGGGTGGTGGGAGCGGATATGAATCTGCCAATTCTGCAGACCCGCGCAGAGGATCTTGCAGCCTCCCTCTACAACGGCAAGTCGCGGGTTTATCTGGTCAGCCAGGACGGCATGCTGGTGGCCGCGGCAGGCGCAGGGGATAAGCTGGCTCGCCCCTTTGCCGACCTGGTTGGCCAGGAGGAAGCGAAGCGACTGCTTGCGATGACACAGCCGGGAGAGACCTTGAGACTGGACAATTATCTGTATGTAGCTGCCCCTGTCAGGGTCAGGACCGCCTCCACCGACTGGCATCTGATCATGGGGGTGGATTATGAGGCGGCCATGGCGCCGGTGGGTGACGTCTCAGAATCTATCCAGAGTGAAGTGGGCGCCCTGCTGGCCCAGCTACTGTTCATCGCCCTGGTGCTGGTGGCCTTGTCTTTGGTGGTGGTCTCATTGTTTACCCGGGGAATAGTCAAGCCCCTGCGGCTGGTGGCGAACCGCATGCGAGAACTGGCCGGTCAGGGGGGGGATCTTACCAATAACCTGGCCGTTAATACTCATGCAGAACTGATCGCTCTGGCCGAAGGATTCAACCTGTTCCAGGAAAAGATCTGTGCCTTGCTGGACTCGGTCAAGTCCGCCAGCCATCAGGTGGCCGGCAATGCCGGTCAGACACAGGGGTTTGCCCGTGACACCAGCGATCAAATCGGCCGTCAGCATCAGGAAATCGACAGTGTGGTCACGGCCATCAACCAGATGTCTACCACGGCCAGTGATGTGGCCAGGCATGCCAATGAAGCGGCCGATAGCGCCCAGTCTGCCAAGGCGTCGGTACATACCACCGAGCAGACCTTGTCGTTTGCGGTGGAGGAGGTCAGCAAGCTGGCTGAGGATATGGGCCAGGCCTCCCAGGCGGTGTCGGTGGTGGCCAATCGCAGCAATGATATCCGCAAGATCCTGGAAGTGATCGGCGCCATTGCCGATCAGACCAACCTGCTGGCCCTTAACGCAGCTATTGAGGCAGCTCGGGCCGGGGATCATGGCCGGGGATTCTCGGTGGTGGCCGATGAGGTCAGGGCACTGGCCTCCAAGACTGCCCGCTCCGTGGAAGAGATTGGCAACCTGATCTCCGGATTGCAGCAGGAAGTCAAAACCACGGTGGGGGTGATCGATTCCAACAGCCGGCGGGCCGGTTCGGCAGCGGACAAGTCCCGGGAGGCATTTGAGGATCTGAGCAATATCGTCGCCGAGATCACCAATATTTCCGATCGGGTTATGCAAATGGCTACTGCGGCTGAGGAACAAAGCGCTGTCAGCGAAGAGATTAACAAAAACATGGTATCCATCGGTGACGCCACCGAGCAGGTGGCAAAGCTGGCCGAGGCCTCCATGCACAGCGCCAGTGAAATCTCCGCCAGCGCCGCCCAGTTGCAGGAACAACTGGACAGGTTGAAAACCAAGTAGGCCTGAGCCTAAGGCGGAGCGTTTGCGCCGCCTTTAAATTCAGACTTAAGGTTTTCAATTTGTAATCCGCGACGTACCTTGTCGAACCAAACCGGTATGCTGACGTCATAAGTTCATATTTTGTACAAGGATGTCATTATGCCCGTCTGCCGATTTATCTTGGTCTTACTCTTGTTGCCGGTCTGCCACCAGATTGCTGCGGACAGCGTCAGGCCTGCCTGGATGGACCAGGGACCCTATGTGGAGGAGAAGTCCTTCGCTGTCGCTTTGCCCGTCACCTGGTCTGCAAACAAAGTGTTTGTCGAGGTTATGCTTGGAGGAAGCCCCCGCCGGTTTCTGTTTGATACCGGCTCACCTTCAATGATTAGCCGAGCCCTGGCCGGAGAACTGCAGCTCAAAGTCATTGACAGCAGGCAGGGTCGTGATGCCCACGGGGCCGTTGTCGACACGGACATTGTGCAGGCAGATCTCGGGCTCGGGGGCATAACCTTGCACAAAGTGCCGGTCTTCGTTGCAGACTTTCCCCATACTGCCCAGTGCCTGTTTGACGGCGTGCTGGGCTCTGAAGTCTTGCCCTTGTGCGCCTGGCAACTGGATATGCCGGACGGCATGCTGCGCTGTCACACTGATATCAACCAACTGGAACATATTAAGGGAGCACAGCGGCAACCTCTGCACACCTATGGTTATCCCCATACGCCTTTCGTAGACATCAGACTCGCCAGGCAGGCGGTCAGCAAAGCCATGCTGGATACCGGGTCCCCGGATTATATGACGATTTCGCCGCCGGATTTTGAAGGCGCCAGACGTAATCAGGGAGTGGCCGGAACGACCAGGGGACAGGGCGCACTGGGTGGATCCCTGGGGGGCTTGGCGGCGAAGAGGGATCAAGTGCAGGTCGAACTGAAGTCCTTACAGATAGGTGACATGCCACTGGGCACGATATCCGCGCCCCTCAGGGAGATTCCGCCAAGTCTGCTGGGGGCGGCTTTGCTGCAACACTTTGTAGTCACTCTGGATAGCCGCAATTCGCAGGTCTATTTCGATCAATACAACGGGGGCCCTTATCACCGGGCTGCCTATGGCTTCGGGCTGGATTTTGAAAACGAGGTTTCCGTATCGCTGGTGTGGGATCAGTCGCCGGCCAGTGAGGCAGGCCTGAAGGTTGGTGACAAAGTGATGTCGATCAATGGGCAGCCGGTGTCCGGTTCCTGTACGGATATCCGCCGGACCATGCAGGCCATGTCTGAGGGTGACAGCATTCAACTGGAATGGCAGGGCGGCAGCAAGGCGAAAACGCTGACGCGTCAACACTAGTTAACTGGCATTGGCTGATGGTTACTTTCATCGGTTCTTACTGTTTCGAATTTAAAGGAGTGTGCCCATTGCTTTATATTTTTTCCGGATTGCCCGGTACGGGAAAAACCGAACTGTCACGTTATCTGGCGCGACATATCGGTGCACTGTATCTGCGTATCGATACTATTGAACAGTCATTGAAAGACCAGCACATCAAGGATATCTATGATCACGGCTACCAGATTGGTTTTGCCCTGGCTTTGGATAATTTAAAGCTTGGCCAGGCTGTCGTGGCCGATTCGGTAAACCCTGTTATAGCGTCACGACTGGGATGGCATAATGTGGCAACCAAGGCCGGAGTGCCCTTTGTGGATATTGAAATTGTCTGCTCGGATGAACAGGAACATCAAACCCGGGTTGAAAACAGAGCCTCGGATATCGCGACCCTGAAGCTGCCCAGATGGTCTGATATAGCGCAGCGTGAGTATCATCCCTGGACCGAAAGCAGAATCTTGATAGATACCGCCGGGAGAGCGCCAGAGCAAAGCAAGGAAGAATTGATCAGGGCCTTGCAACTGCTCAGTTCCATATAATACCAATCGGACTCATCTTTAGCGCATTCAACGAAAGCCAGAATGTTCGATACCAATGCGCCCGTATGAAGGTCTAGTGGCGCTAAATCGAATACGGGCAACACAGGTAGCGGGCATTTTGGCTTTTCCCGCAGGGAGCGCCATGGATGGCGTGAAGTAGAACAACGCAGGAGCAGTTGTCGAGAGCGTCCAGAAAGAATTATCTGTGCGTTCCAGCCTCTTGACATAGAACCACTAAGCCTTCAACCGCGCCTTGAACTAATCCTTTCTGGTCAGCTTTGAATGCACTAAAGATGAATCCGATTGGGATAAGAATGACGGGTAAGCAGTGGCCTGTCGGCCAGGGTGGGAATGCGGCTTAGGGCCGCATGGATTTCTCACCTCTGGCCAGGCCGCACACTCCCGTGCGGGACAGTTCGACGATTTCCGCCGTCAGGCCCATGGTCTGCACGAAGGAGTCCAGTTTGTCACTGGTGCCCGTCAGTTCGATGGTGTAGGTCTTGGGAGTCACGTCCACCACCTGGCCGCGGTAAATATCCACAGTTCGCTTGACCTCGGCGCGCACGGTTTCGCTGCGGGTGGCGACTTTTATCAGCATCAGTTCGCGCTCGATATGGCTGCCGTCAGTGATATCGGAAATCTTCAGTACATCAATGAGTTTGTTGACCTGTTTGGTGATCTGCTCGATGACCTTGTCGTCGCCGGCGGTGGTAATAGTCAGCCTGGACAGACTGGAATCATCAATAGGCGCCACACACAGGGAGTCCAGGTTATAGCCACGCTGTGAAAACAGGCCGATGATACGGGACAGGGCGCCGGGCTCGTTTTCCATCAGTACAGAAATAATACGTCTCATCAGGTGCGCTCCGTCTTGCTCAGTCTCATATCGTCCATGGCCCCGTATTTAATCTGCATGGGGTAGACATGTTCGTTCTGATCCACGGCGATATCCATAAACACCAGTCTGTCTTTGGCGGCAAAACACCGGGCCATGGCCTCGTCCAGTTCCTCCGGCTTTTCCACTTTGATGCCTATATGGCCGTAGGCTTCGGCCAGTTTGACGAAGTCCGGCAGGGATTCCATATAGGAATGGGAGTGACGCCCCTTGTAAATCATGTCCTGCCACTGCCTGACCATGCCCAGGGCACGGTTATTCAGTGAAATGACTTTGATGGGCAGGCCGTACTGCAGGCAGGTGGACAGTTCCTGAATATTCATCTGGATACTGCCGTCACCGGTCACACAGGCCACCACCGATTCCGGATGGGCGAACTGGGCGCCCATGGCGGCAGGCAGGCCAAAGCCCATGGTGCCAAGGCCTCCGGAGTTGATCCAGCGCCTGGGTTTGGCAAAGGGATAGTACAAGGCAGCAAACATCTGGTGCTGTCCCACGTCAGAGCTGACATAGGCGTCGCCCCCGGTGTGCTTGTACAGGGATTCGATAACCTGCTGGGGCTTGATCAGTTCGTCGCTGCGCTGGTAGTTCAGGCATTGTCTGTTACGCCACGCATGAATCTGCTCCCACCAGTCAGCCAGCTGTTCCTTGCGTTCATTCTCGTCTATCTCATGCATCTGCTCAAAAAACTGGGTCAGTACCGTCTTGATTGAGCCGACCACCGGTATATGCGCATTGACCGTCTTGGAGATGGAGGCGGGATCGATATCCACATGAATGATGGTGGCGTGGGGACAGAACTTTTGCACATTGTTGGTCACCCTGTCATCGAAGCGGGCCCCCAGGGCAAGGATACAGTCGGCGTTGTGCATGCTCTTGTTGGCCTGCAAGGTGCCATGCATACCCAGCATGCCGAGGCACTGGTCATGAGTGCCGGGAAATGCACCCAGGCCCATGAGGGTGTTAGTCACCGGGAGGTGCAGCTTTTCCGCCAGTTCGGTCACCAGGCTGCTGGCATCACAGGCAATGGCGCCGCCACCCACGTACATGATGGGACGCCTGGCCTCCAGCAGGGTTTTCAGGGCCTTTTTAATCTGGCCCATATGCCCCTTGATGGTGGGGTTGTACGAGCGCATCTGCACTTTTTCAGGAAAATGGTAAGGGTGGGACTCCTGGACATTGACCACGTCCTTGGGCAGATCCACCACCACCGGACCAGGCCGGCCGGTATTGGCAATATAGTAAGCCTTGGCGATGGCGTCGGGGATATCGATAGCCCGTTTGACCAGGAAGCTGTGTTTAACGATGGGCCGGGAACAGCCCACCATATCGGTTTCCTGGAAGGCGTCTTCGCCTATGTGCATGGACGGAACCTGGCCGGACAGCACGACCATAGGGATGCTGTCCATATAGGCAGTGGCAATGCCGGTAATAGTATTGGTAGCTCCGGGTCCCGAGGTAACCAGCACTGTACCTGTCTGACCGGTAGCCCTGGCATAGCCGTCGGCCATATGGGCGGCGGCCTGTTCATGGCGAACCAGAATATGCTGGACCTCTTCCTGGGCGTAAAGTGCATCATAGATATCCAGTACCGCACCGCCGGGATAACCGAACACGTGCTTTACCCCTATGTCTTTCAATGCCCTGACCACCATGGCGGCCCCTGACATCATCTCTACCTGTCTCTCTCCCATGTCTCCCCCAGGCTCTGTCATTCAGGCCACATCACAAACTCTGTTGAATTGTGCCGGATGCTTGTTCAAGCTCTGCAAACTTGCCTTGAGTGGTGGCAAAGCGGCGCTAAAACAGCAGAGATCCGACATGTCGGCACTATACTGAAGCAGGAGGAGACTTTAAACAGGAAAGTCGGTAAAAGTGAGATATTTATCCCAGTATGTGGGAAAAATAGGATAAACATTTTGTTTTTGTGGAATTTTAAGAGTCGGGGAGGATAGGTTAACTTTATGTTAACTAGGCCTCCCCCTCGCCATCAATCGTCCAGTTCGATCTCCACCTCGGCGTCTTCACCCAGGTCATCGCTGTCGGCAATGCCTCTGGACTTGCTGCCATAGATGCTGCCGGTCTTGGGCCGATTAATGCGTTTCTGGTATTTGCACCACGCCTTCTCGGCCATGGTTTCTGGCTGCTTGTCGCCACGGGCGGCCGCCAGAATTCCTTCATCCTCGTCCGATTCCGGCTCGATTAGACCATCCACCAGGGCTGCGATCAGGCAACCGTAACGGCTCAACGCCTGGCTCTCGCCAATGGAGAAGTCTCCGGAACGGGAAAAGCCATAGGGATAGTTCTTCGGATCAAGGAATTGACGTTTAAGCAGTTGTTCTCTCGTTTGTTTAGCCATGATGGGCATCCCCAATAAAAAAGTCATCAACATCAGGAATGGATACCAATTAGATTGGTATGAGCAGCGCCCCGGGAAGAGGGGCGGTGAACAAGGACTAGATAGTTTTAAAATGGGGGGCTGTCAACAAAAAAATGTCAATGGTCATAAAATTTTCATCCGCCGAACAGCCAACGACCCAGCAACTGTACCAGCAGATAACCAACGCTGTACGCCAGCAGCAGGATCAGACTGAATCTGGCATAGCGACCAAAGGTCAGGCCGGGGACCTTGCTCATGGCGACTATGCCCGCTGCAGAACCAATTACCAGCAAGGATCCGCCGACACCCACCGCATAGGTGAGGCTCAGCCAGGAGGCCGGATCCATCTGAATATCCGCCTTCAGCAGGGCGGCCGTCAGGGGGACGTTGTCAATAAAGGACGACAGTACGCCCATCACAAAATTGGCCTGATACAGTGGCAGGTTGCCGTACACCTTCAGCAAAAGTTCCAGCACCTGGATTTGCTTGAGCATACCCACCAGCAACAAAATACCGAGGAAGAACAACAGCGTGTCGAACTCGATACGGCGGACGTAATCGAGGATCGGATCCTCGTCATTGTCATGCCGCAGAAAGTGCGCCACCAGGAACATCACCGATAATCCACAGAGGAAGCTGAGCACGGGCGGAATATGAAAGATCACATTACCCAGGATGGTTAAAATGATGGTCAGCAGGAAAATACAGGCGATCAATATGTCCACGCCACTGACTGAGACCGGTTTGCGCTTCAGGGTAATCTGACCGCTCATCCCGAAAGACAACAGGCCCGTCAGCAGCAGCACAGAGGCCAGCGCCGGCAGGCTTAGCCACAGCAAATCCTGGATCTGGGTTTTGCCGCCAAGGAATATCATCAGGGTGGTCACATCGCCGGTGATCAGCGCCACGCCGCCTGAGTTGACGGCAAACACCGCCAGTACCGTGAATTTCACCACTTTGTCTTTGGACAGACCCAACGGCAATATCATGGCGATAGAGACCAGGGTGGCGGTAATGTTGTCGGCCAGGGAGGAAAAGAAGAAGCTGAACAGACCCGTCATCAATAACAGTTTTCGCTCACTCATGCGTGATGGCAGCAACTTGTTCATCAGGCTCTCAATCAGGCGTTTCTTGTTCAGGTAAGCGACAAATGTCATGGCGGCCACCAGGAACAACCAGAGCGTGGCGATTTCGGCAATATTTTCATGCAGATGATGGTTTACGGCTTCTGCCGTTTGGCTGTTCTGGGCAGTGAGATACAGAATGACCCAGGAGAGGGTACCGGTAAACAGCGTGACCTTGGCTTTGCTGATATGGGTGACTTCCTCAAAAATGACCCCGAGTAAGGCCAGCACAGCCAGCCCGATAAGCAGCAATTCAACAGTACCCATTCTTTTAATCCAAAAGCCGGAATGGGCGCGGATTCTAATCTATCCGGGGCATTTTAACCATTCACCAATTGGTATAAGCCATGCGTGAAGGTAAGGGACAGGTCAGGTCGGACGCTTCTTCGGGATCCAGGCCCAGTTCATCTCGCATTCGATGGTCTGGATACCGGTCGCATCGGTGACTTTGACCGCCACAATCACATCCCCCTTGTCCTGACTTTGCATCCGGGCAATCTGTTCATCAGTCAGATACGCCACCGCCGTCATATCACCCTGAGCACGGGTCAGATAGCGGATATTCATGGATTTGATCAGGGGCAGTTTGTCACCGGGCAGATTGATACCCAGGATAAAGCCGGTGGCCGATTCAGCCAGCAAGGCCATGGCCGCTGCATGCACCGAGCCAATATGATTCTGCACTTTCTTGTGATTTTTCTGCCTGAAGGTGACCGACTTACCGTCGGTGCCCAGAATCTGCAGTCCGGCGGTACCCGCCAGTTTGACCTTATGACAGAACACCCGGGTGATAATCCAGTTTCTCAGCCAGACGGGATAACCATTGACCCTGTCGACCAGTTTTCTTAAGGGATTGCTCGCTGCCATGATTCTATTTATCTGGTTAGACCAGTTGGCAGCATAGCATAAGTCAGCAGACTGACAAGCTAGCTTGTCGAAATGCCTTGCCTGTCAAAAAATGCCTGGATCTTGTCGGTATGGGGCTGATAACGACGCCAGCGACCAACGGACCGGGCGTTGATCGGTTCACGAACCTGAACTTTACTGGCTGTGGATACCGGTGCCTGGTTATTTTCTATCTGTAAACATTGTGCTTGCCAGGGGAGGTGGCAGAAATCGAGGATTGAGCGTATCTGTGCTTCCGGCCGGGACACCAAATCTTCGTAACTGACTATCCTGAAATTCGGGTGTCCCAGCGAGTCAAACTCATGTATCCAGCGGTGGAAACGGGCGTAGTACTCCGCTGTTCTATCCAGATCCAATGAATAGGCGGTAAAAGGGTTTTGCAACGAAAACAGCTGTCTGAAATTACCAATACAGGTGTCCAGAGGATTTCTCAGCATGCAAATGATCTTGGCATTGGGAAGGGCGCGGCGAATCAGATCCAGATAGAGAAAGTTAAAGGGTAACTTATCCACAAAGCGGGGACAGGATTTGGCCAGGGCAGCCGTGCGGGCGATGTAATGTTCGCCAATTTTTGCCCACTGGCTTTGGTACGCCTGTTCGAGCACGTTGGTGTCCAGCAGCCGGGGAGAAGAGCTCGTGCTACAGGCTTTTACCGCGATGGCAAAATCATGTAACTCTTCACCAGAACACACCATGCTATGAGAGGACAGAATCCGCTCCATCAGAGTGGTCCCCGAGCGGGGCATGCCGACAACGAAGATTGCTTGGTTAGATTGGCAGCCTGACCCTTGCAAGGGTATCTGAGCTTTTGTGTGCAAGGCTTCAAACAGCTTTTCTTCTGCGGCTTGGTCGTATTTCAACTTGTCGAAAGTACGCTGTTTGTATTCTGTCAGAATATTAAATGCATCCTGGTACCGGCTCTGCTTTTCATATTCTTTGGCAATGGCATGGGCCAGGTGCAGCTGCTCGTCCACATTGCGGGGTTGCTTAAGCAAGTCGTGTAGAACGGGCAACAGGTGGCTGGCCGGTTCTGACAGTTCGGTGAGAGCAAAATAGGCTTTGACGTAATGTGGGTTCAGCTCAATGGCTTTTTCAAAAGCTTGTCTGGCTTTATCAAACTGTCCCAGGAACTTGGCGGCGATGCCGTAATTGTAATGGTAGCTTTCTTTGTCACCATCAAGGTCGATGGCTTGCTGATAGTAAGGCATAGCCTCTCTGTGCATGCCCACTGTGCTCAGGGCGACGCCAACCGTGTCCAGCATCAATGGTTCATGGGTTGGAGTTTGCGAAAAGTCAGCCTCAAGACGCTCCACTTGCTGACGGTTTCGGGTCAGCGAATGGGCTTTTAGCAGATAGACCAGATACTCTCTTTCGTTATCCGTATCCAGGCCCCTGGCTTTCTCAATCAGCTTTACCGCTTTTTCAGCCTGACCAATCTCCATATTGATGATGCCCAACAGGAAATAGGCATCGGCATGCCTGGGATCCTGTTTAACTATGCTGACCAGGAGAGGATGGGCGTCGATGTAGGCTTTTTTGTTTATCAGCGCTACGGCCTGATGATGCAATTCGGAGATTGATTTCATATGTATCTTAGCTTGCTGAAAGTATAAAGGGCGCTCAGATGGCGCCCTTTTCTAAACCGGTAGTGATTTAGAACTTGTAGTCGAACTTCACCCCTACGGTCCGCGGCGGAATCAGGAAATGCCCGTAAACCCGCTGAAGTTCCGGCAATGCTCTTGGGCGGGTTTCTGATCTGTCATCATAGCGACCCATTCCAGCCCAGGACATATCCCGGCGTGTTCCACTGTATGCATACTTATCAAATAAGTTATCAGCATACAAAGTAACGGACCATTCATCTGCATCCAACTTAATTGACAGGTTGCTCAGTCCGTAACCTGGCAGAGCCTCGCCATCTGCCTTCTGACCAACCTTGGTCACCACATCTCCTTGCGCAGTCAAGCCATAGTTAATAATCAGCAGCTTATCGTCAAACACTTCCTGTTCATAGCTGATCCCCATGGAGAACTGCTGCTTCGGCGCTCCAGGTAATCTGTCGCCTGGTTCACCGGAGTAATAAGGCAGGATTTCTTCGAGGACCTCTGGGGAATATCTGCTTCCTCTACGTGGCAGTAACAGTCCCTCTGTGTAGCTCGTGAGTTCAGCGTCTGCGTAAGAGTAGGTAGCATATGCTGTCAGGTTATCGCCCAGAATCGCACGAGTGGACAGTTCGATGCCCCGGGAGCGTGCATTACCAGCATTAGAGGTAATGATTTCTGCCCCTAATGCCGAGGTGGTTTGTACTTGTGCATCGTCCCATTCCACATTGAACAGGGCAGCGTTAAAATGGACCTTGTTCTTAAACCAAGTGCTCTTTACACCCAACTCATAGTTAGTAGTAGTATCAGGCTGATAATCTTCTTCACCGGGTGAAGCACATACCGACTGTTGAGGTGATTCAAAGTCTTCAGCGGTACAGGCCCGCAGTCCATTAGAGCCACCTAACCGAAATCCCTCGCTGACCGTAAAATACACCATGGCATCCCGGTTCAGATTATAGCTGGCGTTAAATTTAAGCAGGTTGCCATTATCCTTCGCCCCGGTAGGCGTAAGGGTAATATCACTTAGACTGTCCACAGGCTCACTGGTATAGAGTGGGGTGGCATTTCCAGACTGTGACCAGAGATCATACTCATAAAAACGTGCTCCGACTGTGAGGCTGAGATCCTCAGTAGCCTGATAGCCCACTTCACCAAACAGGGCCCTTTCGATATCTTTAAAATCGCTAAGGGCAATGTATTCCAGGTCCTGCTCAATATTGGGCTGGCCATCGGGTGCGCCCCTCCAGAACTCGGTCAGCCCGGGGGTGTATTCCCGGTCATCTGAGCTACCCTCGGCATGGTTATAGAAGGCACCGACTATCCAGTTCCAGTCAGAATCGCCCTGGGAGACTAAACGGACTTCCTGTGTGAAGACTTCATCTTCCCCGGTATCCCGGGTATAGGCGGCAAAGGCTGGAAAATCGGCATAGCCAGAGTAAATATCGTATAGCAAGTCTGTTTGATCCCGCTGTCCAACCTGGTCATAGCTACTGAAGCCTGTGGCAGAGACCAACTCCGCAAAGCCCAAATCATATTTTACTTCCAGACTCAGCAATTCGTCGTCCCGCTCATTGGGCTCTTCGTAACGGTAGGCCGACTCATAGGGACCAATCAATTCACCGATAGGATTGAGATCACTGATGGACTGATACTGAACAATGGAGTTACCCTCATGTTCCGCTCTCTGATAAAAATAATTCAGGGTCGCGTCCAGGTCCTCATTGGGTGTCCAGCGAAGAGACACGCGGCCGGTAAAGATCTTTTCGTCATTGGCGTCTTCCACCTTACGCAGATTGGCTTCAACTGCAGCAGGATCTGACCAGTCCGGGTCTGGCAGAGAAACACCAGGATCACGCACTACATAGTTGTAATCCACATATCCTGGGCGATCGTAATAGTTAAGACTGGCACGCACCGCCAGCTCGTCATCGATGATAGGGGTATTGAATACAAAGCCGGCTTCACCCCCCACATCACTGCTGTGGGCCAGAGTAAAGAGATCGCCGCTGATCTCCCCTTCGGTGAAGTCCATCACCGGTGCTTTGAGCATATAACGGATAGCCCCACCAAGGGTACCGGCCCCATACAAGGTTCCCTGAGGACCAATCAGGACTTCCACCCGCTCCACATCGGTCAGGCGCAGGTTGATGTTCAGTGGAATTTCACCCAGATATTTGGCTACCGTGCCGGCATCGGTTGCTCTGTCAGACGAGGTGGTGTTCAAACCTCGCACAATGACCGGCGACCCTTCCCGCCCACCTTGGTCGGTTACAGTAAGACCCGGGACCCAGCGGGCGACATCTTCGAGATCGCCGATATTCTGTTCACGGATCACGTCATCGTTCAGGGCGGTAATATTTAACGGCACGTCCTGGACCGTTCCTGCGCGACGGGTCGCCGTGACCTGAATCTTCTCGATGCCGCCCTCTGCCTGAGGGGCTGCTTCTTCCTGTGCGGCGACTGGTAAGGAGCCGGCCATTAATGACGCTATCGTCCAGGACAGCAGGTTTGGCTTGAATAGTTGTCTTGTGCCCATACTCGCTTTTTGCCTCTTGGTATTGTGATTATGTTATTTATCCTAATTAGTGTCATATAAGCACGATAAAATTTCACGATCAACGGGTCCTGTAGGATGGATTTGAATCAAAATGCAGGTAATCAAAATGTTTATGCAGAATTGCCCTCCTCCTGATTATCAGGGGCCAGAGTGACTATTTCTTAACAGCTTGTAAGAGGAATAGGGGAAGTTTGTAAATAGCAGGTTGTCAGGAATAGTTATTCATCGGCAAATTTTTTTATTCTATCGCAGAATAACAAGTCTGGATCGGCATCTAAGGGGAGTTGGTTTGAAGGGAAACTGGTAAAACAAAGAAGATAAAATTTGGAGCGGGGTGAAGACCGTCTAGAGACGAGCGAGGGCGCGCAGCTCGGCTAGGTCTGAACGGGAGGCCGCGGATGGCCGACCTGGACTCAGCTCCACGGATGGATACAGTGAATACTTAGAGACTAATAAATTAAGATGAGATTTGGAGCGGGGTGAAGCAGGACCTTTATGCCGGTGGCATAAAGCAGCCTGGTGAACGACATTCAGGGATGAATGGCTGGACTCAGCTCCATGGACGGATACAGTGACTAATTAAAGATTAAAAAATAAGGTAAGATTTGGAGCGGGAAACGAGACTCGAACTCGCGACCCCAACCTTGGCAAGGTTGTGCTCTACCAACTGAGCTATTCCCGCATTTGGCTGTTGAACCCGACGCTTAGACATCTGTGTCCGAACAGAATTGATCTGCCTCCCATGAGGCTTTCAGAGTTGGAGCGGGAAACGAGACTCGAACTCGCGACCCCAACCTTGGCAAGGTTGTGCTCTACCAACTGAGCTATTCCCGCACTCTGAACCTTCCCTGTGGCAAATAACAAAACTAAGCGGTTCTGACCGCTCAACTGAGCTATTACAAAACACCTCCTGTGTTTTGTCCCTCGGGCATCGCCTGGTGATGGTCAAAATTGTTTGAGACAACTTTGTTCCGCACTCTGCCTGACACTCGAGTCAAAAAAGCTTCGACCTCAAGCGGAGGCGCATTTTACAAAAATACCTGTCAGACGCAAGTGGTATTTTAGAAAACCCCATCCTGCCGGTGTTTTTTTGACCATTCAGATTGCGAACACATGCTGGCGATAATACTGCAACTCGGCAATGGACTCACGGATATCGTCCAGGGCCTGGTGGGTGCCCTGCTTCTGGAAGCCGTCCAGCAGTTCCGGTTTCCAGCGCCTGACCAGCTCCTTAATAGTGCTGACGTCCACATTGCGGTAGTGAAAATAAGCCTCCAGCTCGGGCATATGTCTGACCATAAAACGGCGATCCTGACCTATGCTGTTGCCACACAGGGGCGAGGCGCCCTTGGGCACCCATTGCTCGAGAAAGCGGAGGGTTAGCTGGGTTGCCTGGGCTTCACTGAGCTGACTGTCCCGGCAACGCTGGGTGAGGCCGCTATTTCCGTGGACCCTTGTGCACCACTCGTCCATGCCATTAAGTACTTGGTCGGACTGATGCACTGCCACCACGGGACCCTCCGCCAGCACATTCAACTGAGCGTCCGTAACAATGGTGGCGATTTCCAGCACCCTTTCCTTTTCCGGGTCCAGGCCGGTCATTTCCATATCTATCCACACCAGGTTACTGTTGTTTTGAGTCATGCTGACTAACCTTAAAATTTTGGTATTTGCGGGTGGCCAGGGTACACTAGAGCACCGGACGGATATATATTGCCCATCTGGTCCCCGGTAATCCGGCCTCCAATATAAAGCATTCAGAACCCCAGTGGCAAAAAGAAACAAGCTCACACAAAGGCAGAAAAGACAGGTTTCCAGCAACCTGAAGAAACGGCTTACCAGCAGCGACAGTGGACCGGCTGACGACACCCTGATGCCGTCTCAGGCGGGACTGGTGGTTGGTCGTTTCGGTCAGCATGCGGATGTGGAAGATGAACAGGGCAAAGTGCATCGCTGCAATATGCGCCGTAATATCAGTTCGGTGGTCTGTGGCGATCAGGTGTTGTTTCGTCCCGGCAAGGATCAGACCCTGACCGTCAGCGGCGTGATTGAAGCAGTGGAAGACAGAAAATCCGTGCTGACCCGCCCGGATTATTATGACGGCATAAAGCCGGTGGCCGCCAACATCGATCAGATTATCGTGGTCAGTGCGGTCGTGCCGGCCCTGTCTCTGAATATTATCGACCGCTACCTGGTGGCAGCGGAGGATGTGCATATTGAACCCATCATCCTGCTGAACAAGGTGGATATGCTCGATGAGCAGCAGCACAAAGAGGTGCAGGAGCAACTGGCCCTGTATCGCGACATCGGTTACCGGGTGTTGCTGGTGAGCTGTAAATCCGGGCAGGGCATGGATGAGCTGGCGGCGTTGCTGAAGGACAAGACCAGTGTTTTCGTCGGTCAGTCAGGGGTGGGCAAATCGAGTCTGATCAACCAGTTGTTGCCCGACGCCGAAGAAGCCATTGGCGACATCTCGGACAATTCCGGCCTCGGTCAGCACACCACCACCGCGGCCAAGCTGTTACGCTTCCCGGGCGGAGGCAGTCTTATCGATTCTCCCGGGGTGCGGGAGTTTTCACTCTGGCACCTGCCTGAGGGGCGCCTGACCTGGGGGTTCATCGAGTTCCGGGAGTTTCTCGGCGGCTGCAAATTCCGTGACTGCAAACACAGGGATGACCCCGGCTGTCTGCTGCGTGATGCCGTCGGCACAGGGCAGATCAGCCAGCAGCGGTTCGACAGTTATCACAAGATACTGGCCGGAATGGCTGAACAGCGCCCTTCCTACAGTAAGCCACCCAAATAGGCAGGCCAGGCTCAGTGTCTGACATTTGACGCAGTGACCGGAACCAAGAAGCTTGACTAGGATAGATCCTTTTACCATTTTAATTGCCAGTGGCCCTTAGGGTACAATCCGCCCGGACTTTCAACGCAGGAATGACATAGTGCAGCCAATCAAGGTCAGCCTACAGTATCTTCTTCCCAAACATGCCGTCTCTCGCCTGGCTGGCTGGCTGGCGGCCGCCGAAGCCGGCTTTATTACCACCTGGCTGATCAGGCTTTTTGTTCGCCACTTCAAAGTGGACATGCAGGAAGCGCAGCAGTCGGACCCGGCAAAATACAAAAGCTTTAATGAGTTCTTTACCCGACCCCTGAAAGAAGGGGTCAGGGAGATCGTGCAGGATGAAAGCCGCCTGGCTTATCCGGTGGATGGCACCGTCAGCCAGGCCGGTCCCATCGATCAGGATCGTATTTTTCAGGCCAAAGGCCACAACTATAGTCTCAACGCCCTGATGGGTGGCGAGGAGTCGTTCTGCCCGCCTTTTAAGGACGGCACTTTCGCGACAATCTATCTGTCGCCCAGGGATTATCATCGTATCCATATGCCGATGGATGGTCGTTTGACCGACATGATTTATGTGCCGGGAGAGTTGTTTTCTGTCAACCCCCTGACCACTGAGCATGTGCCCGGCCTGTTTGCCCGCAACGAACGGGTGGTTTGTCTGTTTGATACGAACAAGGGCCGAATGGCCATGGTGCTGGTGGGCGCCACCATAGTCGCCAGTATAGAAACCAAATGGGCCGGCACCATCACGCCGCCTACCGGCAACAAAGTTACACGCTGGCAGTATCCCGCCAGTGGCCATAATGCCATCAGCCTGAAAAAGGGTGAGGAAATGGGCCTGTTTAAGCTCGGGTCAACTGTGGTGATGTTGTTCGAGGCGGATATGCTGGAACTGGACGATATCGGTCCCGGCTTTGTCACTCGTCTGGGCAGTCCTTTTGCGACCCTGAAAGCCTGACGTGGATCCCGTCAAGAAGAGTCTCTGGTCGCTGCACCTGGCGGTCATCCTGCTGGGTGCCACGGCACTGTTCTCCCGTATTATCCCACTGTCGGCCCTGGATATCACCCTGGGCCGGGCGGTGATCGCCTTTGTAGTGCTGGCTTTTCTGGTCAAGCTGACCGGCGGTAACCTGCAGTTCTTCCGTAAAAGGGACGCCTGGATAGCCCTGTTGCTCGGCGCGCTGATGGCAGTGCACTGGGTGACTTACTTCGCCGCCATGCAATACTCCTCCGTTTCGGTCGGCATGATTGCCCTGTTCACTTTTCCGGTGATTACGGTGCTGCTGGAACCTTTCTTTGAGGGGATTCGGCTGGTCTGGCAGGATATTGTCAGTGCCCTGGTGGTGCTGGGGGGTATCTGGTTGATTGTGCCTGAGGCGTCCCTGGGCAATGAGGTTACCCTGGGCATTGCGGTTGGCGTACTGTCAGCCTTTTTGTATGCCATGCGCAATCTGGTGCACCGAAAGTACTTTTCCCATTACGGTGGGGCCCAGGCTATGGCTTACCAGACCTTCGTGATTGTCTGTTGCCTGCTCTGGTTTGGTTCAAAGGAGCTGTATCAGGCTTCCCAGCACACTTACCTGCTACTCTTGTTGCTGGGCACTGTCTGCACGGCGGCCCCCCATGCACTGGTGGCCTTTACCCTGATCCACCTTCGTGCCAAGACCTTTTCTCTGGTCGCCTGTATGCAACCCCTGTACGGCGTCATCATGGCCATGCTGGTGCTTAATGAACAACCGAACTGGCAGACCTTGGTGGGTGGAATGTTAGTGATCTGTGCTGCGATTTACGAAACAATAAACGCCAATAAACTGCATTCAAAACGTCCTGATCCGGCACAACGTTAAGGATATATCATGCTAGTGATCGCTCATCGGGGAGCCAGTGCGGTGGCGCCCGAAAATACCCTGCTGGCAATGCAAATGGCCATCAATATGGGGGTGGACGGTATCGAGATCGACGTGCACGAAGTGGAAGATGAGCATCTGGTCATTCATGATCGCTGGCTGCATCGCACCACTCAGGTGCGCGGAAGATTGACAGACTTCAGTCTGGCCAGATTGCGTGAACTGGATGCTGGCCAGGGCCAGCGCATTCCCACCCTATGGGAAGTGATGCAGGAGGTGCGTGGACAGTGCTCACTGAATATCGAACTGAAGGGCGTCACCCATGTCATCCCGATCCTCAGGCTGCTGGACAAAGCGGTTCAGGAACTGGGTTTCGATTATTCCCAGTTGTTGTTGTCGTCCTTCAACCATCATCTGCTTTTCGAGATAAAACAGATACGTCCCGAATTGCTGACCGGTGCCCTTACGGCTTCCTGTCCTCTCGACTACGCAGCTTTTGCCCACACTTTGCAGGCCTTTTCTATTCATATCTATTTGGATTTTGTTAATCCGGCCTTTGTGGCTGACGCCAAGGACAAGGGCCTGCAGGTGTATGTCTATACGGTGGATGAAGTGGAAGATATGGATATGTTAAGGGCCTGGGGAGTGGACGGCATTTTTACCAACATGCCGGACAGGGCCATCGCGCATCTGCGACAGCCTGTTGTCACTCAGCCCCAGGTCCCCGAACAGCTCTAGTGGTCGTCGCACTGACGGCAGCTTTGGCAAAGCTTCAGGTTAATTACATGGGCGGCAATAATCAGTACAGCTCCCACGGCGATGGTGAAGGGCTCATACGCTTCGCCAAACATATCCTTGTTCCAGTAGATCAGTCCACCCAGTACCAGACTGTATAAGGGGTAAAGCTGACGGTGATAACGGTAGAAGCCGGACAGCAGGGCCCAGAAACCTATCATCAGGGAAACGGTGAGGATGCTGCGTTCAAACCAGCTGTCGGCGAAAAAGGTCGCGCCCACATAAGGCAGCAACGGAACCAGAATCGGCAGCAGCAGGCAATGCAGGGCACAGAGGCTGGAAGTCCAGATCCCCATTTTGTCCAACAGATTGTTTGTGTTGCTGCGAGCCATCATTACTCAGGTTTACCGTTAAGGAGAACGTTATAATATAACATTCTCAACAAATGGCAACCTAAGACTGTAAAAGTAACTTCTATCTCTTTGAATCAGCGTATATTTTTACCTGCTGCCAGGCGGGTAAACAGGGTCGGAAACCAGCGTTTGATAGTCGGCGCCCAGCCACTCAATCCTTTGCCAATGACCACCTCGTACTTTTCCCGCTGCATGGCCCTGACTATGGCTTCGGCACATTGGTATGGCGTAATGCCCGAGGCGATGGAGCGGGCAACCTTGCCAAACTTCTGGCCGTCTTCGGTCAGGGCATTAACTGAAATACTGGTTTGCACAAAGCCAGGACAGACATTCAGCACTTTGAGACCATGACGGGCTTCCTCGGCGCGCAGACAATCCATGTAGCCGATCAGGGCGTGCTTGGAGGCGGAGTAGCCGGACATGCTCTGACCACCAACCTTACCCGCCACACTGGCGATATTAACGACCATACCGCAGTTTTTCAGCAGGGCCGGCAGGGCCGCCTGGGTCAGGGCGATGGTACCGAAGTAGTTCACTTCCATTACCTGGCGTTGGACCGACAGCGCCGTGCTTCTGGCCAGCCCCCGCTGGGAGATACCGCCGTTATTGATCAGCACGTCCAGCCCAGCGGTGCCAAGGGTCTCGTCGCAAAGCCGGGGCAGGTTGTGAGGTACGGACAGATCCAGGGGCACTATTTGGTGCAGTTCTGAGTGGCTCAGGCTGTCCCGAAGCTGTTGCAGTTTGTCTTCAGAACGGGCGCTGAGGATCAACTGCGCCCCTGCCCGGTCAAGTTGCCGGGCCAGGGCCTCGCCTATGCCCATTGAGGCGCCGGTCAGCCAGATTCGTTTGCCTTGCAGGTCCATCAGGAATCCTTACTCCGTATGATTGGTGGAGACGGGCTGATCCGCCAGGGCCAGTGCCTTTTCCTGCATCAGTGCACTGATCGGAATAAGCCGGATGCCGTGGCCTGCCAGTTCTGGCAGCGCCTGGCGAAGAAACCTGAGGGTCTCTTCATAAGGATGGCCGATGCCCACAGCGTTGCGGTACTTTTTTGCGATACGGATCAGGCGGTTGAACTGCTGCCGCATATGGGCCTCGTCCTGGAAGTGATCCAGAAATACATGCCTGTGTGCGCTTGGCACCCCCTGCAGGGCGGCTATTTTTTCAGCCTTGCTGTAACGGGTGGTGCGGCTGTCGACAAAAAACATCTGCCGGGTCTGCAGAAAATTCATGGTAGTGCGCATGGGTGAACTGAGTTGGGTCAGCTTGGAGCCCATATGGTTGTTCAGGCCAATCGCATGGGGAACGGAGTTCAGGGCGAGCCCCAGCTCCTGAGTAATCGCCTGTTCCGTCATCTGCGCTGTCAGGGCACCCGGTCCCAACCGGTTTCCTGCCAGAGCTTCCATTGGCATATGCAGCATTACCTCCCGGTCCTGTTCTGACGCCCGGACGGAGTAGCGGGTGGAATAGGGAGTATGTGGCAGGATGGCGAAGGTGACTTGGGGAGGAAGAGCAAAGGCCGCCTCGTCCTGCTTGCGGTAGCCCATATCGTCAATAATCAGGGCAATATTGCCGGCTGTGGTCGAATTCGTGATCAGGCACAGCAGTATGGCTAAAAGAAAGTGTTTCAAGCGGGCAATTCTTATTCTCTATCTTTTTATCCTACCTAGGATGCCAGTTTTGCGCCCCATGTCCAAGCAGAGGGGGTATCCTAAGACAGTCTTGGGTATCAATCCTTTATCCATTGGGCCGGATTGATGGCATCACCCTTATGGCGCAGTTCAAAATACAGGGCGGGGCTGGACTGACCACCGCTTTGGCCCACCAGGGCTATCTCTTCCCCGGCTTCCACTTGCTCGCCTACGTCCTTGAGCAGAGCCTGGTTATAGCCATACAGGCTCATAAAACCATCGCCGTGATCCAGCACTGTGACCAGGCCAAACCCCCGCAACCAGTCTGCAAACAGGACCTTGCCATGGTGAATGGCCCGGACCGAATCGCCCAGACTGCCGTCAAACAACACGCCTTTCCATCGAATCTGCCCCTGACGTTTTTTGGCATACAGATCCCGCAGCCTGCCCCCGGTGGGGCGCAGAAGTTTGCCTTTGAGGCCGTCGAGGCCTTTGAGATCCTGAGGCTGACGGGCGGCCATTTCGGCGGCCCGCTGCAATGTCTGGATAAGATTCTGTTCGTTGATTTGCAACTGCTCAATCTGCGCTGCATCCGTGTCGATGCGACTCTCCAGTTCTTTAAGCGTCGCCTCTCGTTTATCCTGCTCTGATGCTACCAACTGGCGCTGGGCTTCCTGGACCTGCACCAGATTGGCCAGCTCCCGGCGTTTGCCTTCAAGGTCGGTCTCAACACTTTTAAGCTTGGTGACCAACTCGGTGAAGTGCTGGATTTGCTCCAGACGAGCCTGGTTAAGATAGCCGTAGTATCTGAGCATGCGCTCCAGTCTGGAGACATCCTCCTGATTGAGCAGCATCTTACTGAAATCATGCTGACCGGTCATATAGGCGCTGTGCAATTGATCGGCAAGGGCATCCTGCTGCTGTGAGATTTGCTGCCTGAGCTGCGCCTGCTCCCGTTGCAAGCGCTTCTGTTCCTGCTCGGTACTGTCCAGACGACGGCGGGTCTGCTTGAGATCCTTGATCAAAACAGCAATCTGCTTTTCGGCCTTTCTCAGGGTGTTTTCCAGTTCCTTGGCATTGGCCAGCTTAACGTCCAGGGCCTGCTGGCGTTCCCTTATTTGTGCCTGAAGGCTCTTGAGTTGCTCGTCAATCTGCTCCTGGGCGGACAGGGGCAGGCCAAGCAGGCACAGTAGCATCAGGCATGCAGGATGCCACCGGGAGTGCTTGGGTGCCAGGTTGGAGAACATAGTTAGTCAGACAGTTGCACAATGGGTTTACCGGTCATTTCTTCAGGCTGTTCCATGCCCATCAGATGCAACATGGTGGGCGCCACGTCGCTTAAGGTACCGCCGGACCTGGCTGTGGCCGGACGGCCCACATAAATGAAGGGCACGGGATCGCTGGTATGGGCCGTATGAGCCTGGCCCGACTGATGGTCTTTCATCTGTTCTGCATTACCGTGGTCGGCGGTAATCAGGCATTCTCCTCCTACCTGTTGTAAGGCATCCACTACCCGGCCAATGCAATGGTCCACGGCTTCACAGGCTTTGACGGCTGCCTCGAAGACGCCGGTGTGGCCGACCATATCGCCGTTGGGATAGTTACAGATAATGACATCGTACTTGCCCGACTCGATGGCCGCGACCAGTTTGTCTGTCAGTTCGGTGGAATTCATCTCCGGTTGCAGGTCGTAGGTGGCCACATCCGGAGAGGGCACCAGAATACGATCTTCTCCTTCGAACAGCTCCTCCCGGCCACCGCTGTAGAAAAAAGTCACATGGGCGTACTTTTCTGTCTCCGAGATACGCAGTTGGGTCTTGTTATGCTTGGCCAGCCACTCGCCCATCACATTGGTCAGCGGTTCGGGGGGGTAGGCGCAGTCGGTATCGATATCGGCCGAGTATTGAGTCAGCATCACGAAGCCGGACAGTGCAGGGATCTTCTGCCGCTGGAAACCATCAAAGTCCGCCTCCACGAAAGCCCGTGTGATCTGTCTGGCGCGATCGGCGCGGAAATTCATAAAAAAGACTGCATCACCGTCTTCAATGGTCACGGCTTCCCCGACCCGGGTGGGTTTAACGAACTCATCGTTTTCCTCCCTGTCATAGGCCGCTTCGAGACCCGCCACGGCACTGTCAGACTGGTAGGATGCCTTGCCCAGCGTCAGCAGATCATAAGCGGCCTGAACCCTGTCCCAACGATTGTCCCTGTCCATGGCATAGTAGCGACCCACCAGGCTGGCAGTTCTGCCTACACCCAGCTTTTCGAACAGGGCATCGGCCTTTTCCAGGGAAGCTTTGGCACTGCGAGGGGGGGTGTCGCGGCCATCCAGAAAGGCATGCAGATAAATTTGTTTGGCGCCCCGCTTGGCGGCCATTTCGATCATGGCCAGGATGTGATCTTCGTGGCTGTGGACGCCCCCGGGCGACATCAGTCCCATCAGGTGCACCGCTTTGCCCTTGGCAATGGCTTTGTCCAGATTGTCCACCAACACAGGATTGTCGAAGAAGTCGCCATCCTTAATCGCCTTGGTGATACGGGTGAAATCCTGATACACCACCCTGCCAGCGCCGAGATTGACATGGCCCACTTCGGAATTGCCCATCTGTCCCTCTGGCAGTCCCACGTCGAGTCCTGAGCCTGAAATCAATGTTTTGGGACAGGTTTTCCCCAGCTTGTCCAGCACTGGTGTATTGGCCTGCGCAATCGCATTGTCCTGCCTGTCTTCCCGATAGCCCCAGCCGTCCAGAATGATCAATACCAGGGGATGCTTTTGCTGACTCATGGGAAAACTCCTTGCTGAATAGGGATATTGTTGAATTCGGCGTCCTGAATGGTACGGGAGGCCAGCAGCCAATTCCAATAGTTAATAGCAATCGTCGCAATTCCAATAAGTTATTTATTAGTCACGAATTTTCTCCCGCCCTGAGGCGGGCACCAATCTGAGGCTGGTTTCTGCGCGCAGTTTCTATATACTTTGCACTCATTTTTTGCCTGCCTTCGGCGGCGGAATTCAGTTTGACGTACAAGGGCGAACGATTCTATGCAGCAGTTTATCGAATTTGTCGGTAATCATTATCTCCTGTCCAGCGCCTGGGCGGCACTGGCAGTTTTGCTGGTTTACAGCCTGGTCAGTGGCCGGTTTTCTCCTATCAAGGAACTGGGCACCCATGAAGTGACCATGTTGATGAATAAGCAGGATGCCCTGGTACTGGATATCCGTGCCCAGAATGAGTTCAAAAAGGGTCATATCCTGGGGGCGAAACAGATCGCCAGCGAGAAACTTAACAAAGGGGATTTCTCTTCCCTTGAAAACCATAAGAGCAAACCCATTATTGTGGTCTGTGCCATGGGCATGACGGCCAAGCGCACGGCAACGCAGTTGCTCAAGGCAGGGTTCAGCCAGGTGTCTGTCCTTAAGGGCGGCATGAATGCCTGGAGCAGCGCCAATCTGCCCATCGCCAAGTAGGTCGGCAGGGCAAAGTTGCAGAGAGACTTATGGCCAAGGTAGAGATTTATACCAAACAATATTGCCCCTATTGTGTCCGCGCCAAACAACTGCTGGACAGCAAAGGGGTCGCTTATCAGGAATATCCTGTCGATCGCCAGCCCGAACTGCGCGATGAGATGATCCAGAGGGCAAAGGGTGGCTACACTGTGCCACAGATTTTCATCAATATGTCCCATATCGGCGGCTGCGATGACATGCTGGCTCTGGAATCCCGGGGCAAGCTGGATGAATTACTGGCCGCTTAGGCCACAAACCACTTAGGAAAGAACATGACAGATGAAGTACAAGGCAACGGCGCAGACGTTGCAGCAAACGGTCAGGCCACGCAGCCTCAATTTGCCATTCAGCGTATCTACACCAAGGATATTTCTTTTGAGTCTCCGAACAGCCCGGCCATCTTCCAGAAAGAGTGGAAGCCGGAAGTGAAGATGGATATCGATACCCGTACCAGCAAACTGGACGACAACAATTACGAAGTCGTGCTGTCTGTCACTGTCACCGCCAAGGCGGGTGAAGAAACGGCCTTCCTGGTGGAAGTGCAACAGGCTGGTATCTTTACGGTGGCAGATATGGCCGATTCCCAGAAGGCTCATGTGTTGGGGTCTTTCTGCCCTAACACCCTGTTCCCCTATGCACGCGAATGTGTGTCCAATCTGGTGAACCGGGGCACGTTCCCGCAACTGAACCTGGCACCGGTAAACTTTGACGCCATCTTTGCCGCATATATGCAAAAGCGCGCCGAGAATGCCCAGGCTCAGCAGGCGGCACAAAGCCAAGAGGCCTGATGCAAGCTAATGTCCGGAGCATGACGGTACTGGGGGCGGGGTCGTATGGCACCGCCCTTGCTTTTTGTTTTGCCAGAAACGGGTTTCCCACCACCTTGTGGGGACGTGACCAGAAGCAGATGGCCAAAATGGCCAGAGACAGGGTCAACGAGCGTTACCTGCCGGGGGCGGCTTTTCCGGATGCCCTGCGCATCGAGGTGGATCTTGCCAAAGCCATTGCCGCCAGTCCCAATATTCTGGTAGTGGTACCGAGTCACGGGTTTGCCGCCATGCTCAAGCAGATCAAGCCCATGCTCAGCCCCGGGCATCGGGTACTTTGGGCCACAAAGGGACTGGAGCCTGATACCGGCTGCCTGTTGCAGGACGTGGCCCGTCGTATATTAGGCGACCAGATCTCCCTGGCTGTATTGTCTGGTCCCACCTTTGCCAAAGAGATGGCGGCGGGCCTGCCAACGGCTATTTCCCTGTCCTCTGCCGATGACAAGCTAATCGACGATATCGCCGATATGCTGCATTGCGGTAAGTCGCTGAGGGTGTACAAGAATAGTGATTTTATTGGCGTCCAATTGGGCGGCGCGGTAAAAAACGTCATCGCCATTGGTGCCGGACTGGCCGATGGCATCGGCTTTGGCGCCAACGCCCGCACAGCCCTGATTACCCGAGGCCTGGCTGAGCTGACCCGCCTGGGTGTTGCCATGGGCGCTGAAGCCAGCACCTTTATGGGCATGGCCGGCCTGGGCGATCTGGTCCTGACCTGCACGGACAACCAGTCCCGAAACCGGCGTTTTGGTCTGGCATTGGGCCAGGGTATGACAGTCCAGCAGGCCATGGACAGCATAGGGCAGGTGGTGGAAGGTTACCGCAACACCAAGGAAGTCTATCTGCTGGCCAAACGCCAGGGGGTCGAAATGCCTATCAGCGAACAGATCTATCAGGTGCTCTACGCGGGCAAGTCGCCCAAAGATGCGGCACTGGCCCTGCTGGGTCGGGAAAAAAAGTTCGAGTAAGAAAGTTGGCAGTTCTCAGTGAGGAGAAAATTTGACTTAAGCGATTGAACTGTAGAATTTTTCTGCCAACTTTTACAGAGCACCCTCAAAACCCAGTTGCCGCCAGGCTTCAAACACCATCACCGCTACCGCATTGGACAGGTTCATACTGCGGCTTTGTGCCAGCATGGGTATGCGCAGCCTCTGCTGGGGGGGCAAAGACTCGATAATCTCCATTGGCAAACCGCGGGTTTCTGGCCCAAAGAGTAAGGCATCCCCCCTGGAAAATGCCACCTGTGCATAGTGGACTTTGCCTTTGGTGGTGCAGGCGAACAGGCGCCGGGGCTCTACCTGCTCTAGGCAGCTCTGAAGACTGTCATGACGGCCCACCCGGGTAAACTCATGGTAGTCGAGACCCGCCCGGCGTAATCTCTTGTCATCCCAGGTAAAGCCCAGCGGACCAATAAGGTGCAGACGAAAGCCGGTATTGGCGCAAAGACGAATGATATTGCCTGTATTGGGCGGTATTTCCGGTTGATAGAGCAGGACGTCAAGCATGATAAACGAGGGTAACCGATTGAAGCCAAAGAATAACATCTTATACTAATCCGATTGGTATTAACTCCCCCACTGCATCGCAACGCATCTCCGGGTTATACTCTGATCAACAAAACAGGCAGCTATCCGGGTCAATGACAGCAAAAAAGAAAGATCAATACGGTTACTGGGTCAAGTTGGCCAGTTCTTTTACCCTGCTGGCGGCGATGAGCATGATCCTGGTCAAGACCTGGGCCTGGTATCGCACCGACTCTGCTGTGATGCTGGCCTCCCTGACCGACTCTTTTTTTGATGTGGCGGCTTCCCTGATTAACTTTTTTGTCCTTCGTTATGCGCTGATGCCGCCGGATGAGGACCACAAGTTTGGCCATGGCAAGGCTGAATCCCTGGCGGGCCTGGCCCAATCTGCCTTTATTTTCGGTTCTGCTCTGCTGCTGATATTACACAGTGTGGATCAACTGAAATACCCCACCGCCCTCAATCGCCCTGAGTTGGCGGTCTATGCGACGATTTTCAGTGTTTTTATGACACTGGTAATGGTGTCAGTGCAAAGGCTGGCCATCCGGCGGACCAATTCGGTGGCCCTGAAAGGAGATTCCCTGCACTATCAGTCAGATCTCTTGATGAACCTGGCCGTCTTGTTGGCGTTGTGGCTCAGCAGTCAGGGTTATCTGGCCATGGACGGCTGGTTTGCCATCGGCATAGCCCTGTACCTGATGTGGGGCGCGCGGGATATTGGATTGCAATCCATGGCAACCCTGATGGACAAAGAGCTGCCCGAAGAGTACAGCGCCCAGATCGAGGAAATCGTCAGGGCCGACCCCAGAGTGCATGGGGTGCATGATATCCGCACCCGTCAGTCGGGCCGGACCATTTTTATTCAGTTCCATCTGGAGCTGGATGACAATCTCAAGCTGGTGGACGCCCACGACATTACGGTCAAAGTGGAAGAGGCGGTCAGCCGGCAGATCCCGGAGGCCGAAGTGTTGATCCATCAGGATCCCATCTCGGTCACTCTGCCTGAAAAAAATCCAGTATCCGGGTCATAGCCTCGGTACGATAGGGGTCAGCCTCCATCAGTAACTCGTGCCTGGCTTTGGCTATTACCCGTAGCTGGCAGCGAGGCATCAGGGCGCAAAGATGATCCTGTCTGCCATTGTCCACCACAAGATCACCGCCAGCCTGCAGAACCAGAATCTCGGTTTGCAGTTCTGGGGCAAGATCTTCCAGCCTGTCCAGGGCATCCAGTGAAGCCTGCAACCAGTCGAAGGTCACCCCGCCCAATTGCAGGCGCGGGGTCTGTTCGTATTCGTCACGGAAGATCTGGTAACGGATTTTGCTGTGAGTCAGGGTATTGATGGCAAATGGCACCGCCAGATAATCCCCCTGGCCGATAAAATACCAGGGCCGTGACGCAAACCAGCGATTCAGGCTTTGTCCGGAGCTGACCAGGCCCCTGGCCAGCCACAAAGGGAGAGGGGACTTTATACCGTACATGGGAGAGCTGAACGCCGCCTTGCTGAAATCCTGCGGATAGGCTGACAGATACAGTGTGCCGATGGCGCTGCCCATGGAGTGACCCAGCAGAACGGGTTTATGCCGGCTGTTTGGCAGGACTATCTGGTCATAAAACTGCTTCAGATCCGCCACATAATCATCATAGTGGCGCACATAACCCTGATGGGCATGATCATTCATGCGTTCCGACAGGCCCTGCCCCCGGTGATCGAGAATAAACACCGAATAGCGGTTCTGGTAAAGATCGAACAGTATCTCCTTATACTTAAGGTAACCCTCAATCCTGCCGCTGCTGATCACTATGGTGCCCCGTGCCTCAGGATGCAGACTGTATGCATAGGCGATATCCAGTTCTTCCCGGCCCTTGAAGGTGCCGGTTTGAACCTGGTTGTGCCAGAAGCCCTGAATCAGGGTGGGATAGTTTTCCCTCAGGGTCTGTTCATCAGAAAAATAGTAGTCCATCGCCTGTACCGCGGAACAAAAGATTAACAGTACCAGAAGGGACAGGTGACGGGTCAATAATTGGAACATCAATCCGCGTCCCACTGGACAGATGCTAAATGAATGGCCACGCATAATCCCCCTTCTGCCCGGTTGCTGGCCACTATTGTGCCACCCTGGGAGGCAATGGCGCCAGCTGCGATGGCCAGCCCCAGTCCCGTGCCGCCGGTCTCACGATTGCGGGCGCTGGATACCCGATAGAAAGGATCGAACAGGCGCGACAACTGATCGTCCGCCACCCCTGGCCCGTCATCCAGAATACGAATAGCCAGTCCGTTGCCGGAGGCGGTAATTGTAAGCCCGATTCTCGCCCTTGCGTATTTAAGGGCATTGCGCAGCACATTCTCCAGGGCGCTGAGGAACAGACGAATGTCCACCCTGACCTTAATCTCACCCGGGTATTGGACGGTCAGTTCCTTGCCATAGGCCCGGGCTTCAAAGCGGATATCGTCACACAACTGACCCAGCAAAGCCTCCAGCGACTGGATCTCCCAGTGCAGGTGTTGCTGACCGCTATCCAGCCGGGCCAGGGTCAGCACATCTTCGAGCATCCGGTCGATTCGGCCGGCTTCCTGCTCTATCCGCAACAGGTGAACGGAGTCTTCGTTCCCTTCCTGCTGGGCAATACCTATGGCGACCTGCAGTCTGGCCAGGGGCGAGCGCAATTCATGGGAAATATCTGCCAGGATACGTTTCTGGCTGTCGACGAGCCGCTGCAACTGTTCGGCCATATGGTTAAATTCCCGTCCCAGTTGGCCCACTTCGTCCTGCCGGGAGGCTACCTTAACGGCCCTTGCCTGCAGATCGCCGCGGGCCATGGCGCGTGTAGCTTCACGCAAATTGCCGATGGGTCTTAGCAAAGACCAGGCGAGCAGGGCACAAAGCCCTGCGCTGGTGAGCAGTATCACTAACCCCATCAGCCAGGGTTGCTGGCGGGCAAACAAAAAGGGGCCTGGGGGTTTGAACCGGCCGACAAACAACAGATAGCGCTTATCTTCCAGGATCAGGGCCCGGGGCCCGGTAAACTGCCAGACTGGCCCGTCAATACTGAAAACGGCCTGCTGGTCCTGCAGGGCCCAAAATGGGGCAAGATCCAGTCTGTCTGAACCGGGAAAGCTCAACAGAGCCTTGCCGTCGACCGGGGAAAGCAGCATCAAACCCAGATGCTCGCGCATGCCGACACGCCGTAACAGCTCATCCAACTGGGCGGAATCATGGCGTCTGCGACCGGCCAGCCGTTGCAGCTTGTCGGCACTTTGCTGCAAACGTTCCTGTTGGAACTTTCTGGCAGGCTCGTAGCGGATCTGGTCAGTCATCTGCCGGGATATCCAGATGGTGGTGACCAGCATGATCACTGTCGTCAGCCAGAACCACAGAAATATCCTGCCAAACAGAGAGTTGAGCGGATTCAGCCGACTCAGCCAGGATCCCCTCACCGAATTTCCACCAGCATATACCCCGATCCCCGCAGGGTCCGGATGCGCTCCTTGGGCTGGACATCAGCCAGTTTGCGGCGCAGGTTGCTCACATGCATGTCGATGGAGCGATCAAAAGCCGATAGGCGCCTTCCCATGATCTTTTCGCTCAGATGCTGTTTGCTGACCAGTTTGCCCTGATTGGCCATCAGCAGATGCAGCATGGCAAACTCGGTGCCTGTCAGCGCCAGTTCCCGTCCCTGTACACTGGCTTTCTGGGTGGCGGGATCGAGCAACAGTTCATCGATCGCCAGACATTGCTGCTGGCTGCTGGCAGGGAGCAGTTCCATGCGCCGGCAGATGGCTTTGATCCGGGCTGACAGTTCACGACTGTTGAAGGGCTTGGGCAAATAGTCATCGGCGCCCAGCTCCAGGCCCAGGATACGGTCAAAATCGTCCCCCCGGGCGGTCAGCATCAGCACCGGTGTCAGATGGGTTCTGCGCAGGGTTTTGAGTACCTCAAACCCGTCCGTCTCAGGCAGCATTACATCCAGCAGGATCAAGTCGAAGTGCTGCCCGCCAGTGGCCAGATCCAGCCCGGCCGGGCCCGTATGGGCCATCGTCAGGCGGTAGCCCTGGGGCTCGAGGTAGTTCTTCAGCAACGCACTCAGTTCAGTGTCATCATCGATCAGAAGCAGGGATTTTTGGGCCATGGCTTGAAACTCGGTGGGGCATGACTGGATGCTAATCCCTGTGGCTGAATTGTCAAAGTCACAGCAGGGTTCATTTACACAAGCTTTACACTGCCTTTGCGTTACTTTGCATTGCAATGGTTAGACTCTTCCTGAACTCGTTGAATGACAGGAGCAAGTATGAAATCTCTGCAGAAGTCCCTCATGGCCCTGACCCTGGGCCTGATCCTGGTTGGGCCGGCCCAGGCCCACCCACCCCAAGATCCGGAAGGGATTCACAAGGTGCTGGAGCAACTCGACTTGTCCCGCCAGCAACGCCAGGATATCCGCCAGTTGCTCAAGCAACAAAGAGCACAGCGGCAGGCTTTAAAACCCGACCGGCAGGCGGAACATCAGGCAATCAGCCAACTGGTGCAGGCCCAAAGCTGGGATCCTGACCAAGCCACCCTATTGTTGCAGCGGACACAGCAAGACAGGCGTCAGGCAATGTGGCAAAAGGCATTGTTGCAGCAACAGATCTGGAATCTGCTCAATGCCGGGCAGCAGCAGGCCTGGCAGGCCCAGGTACAATCCCTTGCTCCCCGCACAAGCCGGCAGGTGCATCGGGAACACATGATTGACAGACTAAAACTGAATGACGATCAGCAACAGGCCCTGGCCGCCCTGCAGGCCGAACAGGAGGTACAGCGGCAGCAGAAACAGGCCAACCATCTGGCTTTCAGAACCGCTCAACTGGCCTTGTTGCAACAAGGGGAATTCAGCGAAGCAAGCTGGAATGCATTATACAGCCGCCATGAGGACGGGTTTCTCAGCTCGGCAGTGCAGGAACTGGCTTTTCGCCATCAGTTTTATCAACTACTCAATGACGAGCAGCGTGAGCAGTTGGCTCAGCACAGGGAGAGAATGCAGGGGCGTGGCCACAAAGGCGGCCACCCAGCCCGACGGGGCTAATAAACCGGGATCTTGCGATACTGGTTGGGGTCATCAAACCTGGGTGAACTGATGATCAGATCCGCGGTGGCCTCATTGCAGGCCACCGGCACATTCCATACTGAGCATAGCCTGAGCAGGGCTTTGACATCCGGGTCGTGGGGGGCGGGATTGAGTGGATCCCAGAAAAAGAACAGGGCATCCAGGGAGCCTTCAGCAATCAGGGCGCCAATTTGCTGATCGCCACCCAGCGGGCCGCTTTTGTACTTCAGTACCGGCAGATCCAGGGCTTCGCTTAGCAAGCCGCCGGTGGTGCCGGTTGCCACCAGTTTGTATTTTGCCAGTATGGTTTTGTGGGCCTTGGCCCAGTCGATCAGTTCCGGCTTTTTGTGATCATGGGCGACAAGCGCCAGGGTCTTTTTCATGTTGTCCTCCGCTCAGGGTTGCAACTTAAGGGTTCTGCCGTTCAGCCAGGGCAGTTGCAGGGCCTGCTCCAGGCTGTGCAGGACCTTGTCGGCGATAACAAATTCCCGCCTGTTGATGCCCGGCTCAGGTACCGCCACCGTATACAGACCTGCTGCTTTGGCGGACTGCACCCCCCGTAAGGAGTCTTCGAATGCCACACACTGACCGGCCTTCAGGTCCAGGCGCCGCAGGGCCCCCAGATAAACGGCCGGGTCAGGTTTTCCGGCGGCTTCGTGCTGTGCCGAGTGATACAGGCTGAAATAGGGCTTGAGAGCGAGCCGCTCGACCACCGCCTCGATCAGCCGGTCCACGGATCCTGAAGCAATTGCCAGGGTCAGACCCGCCTGCCGGCAATGTTCCAGCAGGGCATACACACCGGGCAGGGGCTCGCCTTCTTCTCGTATCATTTCCACCATCCGGTCTTCCAGCCTGCCGGCAACCTCCCCGATATCCCCACGGTCGCAGTCAAAATGCCGGTACCAGTATTCCACCACCTCGCGGGTACTGAGCCCCATGGTCTCAAAGCACATGTCCTCGGTCAGGTTGATGCCCACCGTGGCAAAGATCTCCTGTTCGGCCAGCCGCCAGAGGGGTTCAGAATCAATCAGCAGGCCATCCATATCGAAAATTACTGCTTCTGTCGGCAAATCCCTCTCCACTTAGTGACCCTGTGTCAGGCAAACCTGGTTAATCATCTGCCTCAACAGCCTCAATGTAGGCTGCACATAAGACAGGTCGATATACTCATCCGGTTGATGGGCCTGCTCTATGCTACCGGGCCCCAGTACCAGAGTGTCGCAGCCCAGTTGGCTGATAAAGGGGGCCTCGGTGCAATAGTTGGCGCTGGTGGCAGCGTGGCCGGTCAATTCTTCGACCAGCGAGAATAACCGGGTTTGCTGCTGGCTGGCAAATGCCGGCACCGTGTCATACATCAGGGTGCGGCTCAGCCTGCCGGGATAGGCTTTACCAAGTGGCGCCAGCGCCTCATCGATGCGGCGGATGGCGTCATCGTCGGCAAGGGCGGGCACCGCACGCAAGTCAAAGTTCAGTCGGCAGTGGCCGCAGATGCGGTTCTCGCCGTCGCCACCGTGAATATGGCCCAGGTTCATGGTGGTCTGGGGCACGGAAAACTGATCGTCCCGGTACTGAACGGCCAGTTGCTGTTTGAGCTTTAGCAGTTCTTCCATGGCCTGAACCATGATTTCAATGGCGTTGACCCCACGATCAGGATCGCTGGAATGACCCGCCTGGCCCTGGATGTCGAGGCTGTGGGCCATATGTCCCTTGTGCTTATGGATAGGTCGGAGGGCGGTGGGTTCACCGATAATGGCCATATCCGGCTTGATCAGGTTCTGCCGGGCAAAAAAGCGCGCCCCGGCCATGGAGGTCTCTTCATCTGCGGTGGCCAGGATATACAAGGGTTTTCGCAGATTGCCCAGGGGCATCTCCTTAAGCGCCTCAAGCACAAAGGCGAAGAAGCCTTTCATGTCACAGGTGCCCAGACCATACAGGCGCTGATCCTTCTCCGTCAGTTTAAAGGGATCATGCTGCCAGCGCCCTTCGTCGTAGGGAACGGTATCGGAATGACCGGCCAGCAACAGGCCCCCCTCACCGCTGCCCAGCCTGGCCAGCAGGTTGAACTTGGCCCTGGCTCCGGGTACAGGTTGAATACTTATTGAGAAGCCGAAATCTTCCAGCCAGGTCCCGAGGTGCTGCAGCAGCGGCAGGTTGGTCTGATCCCACTTTTCGTCTACCGCACTGATAGTTGGGATGGCAATGATCTGTTTGTAGAAATCCAGGAAAGGCAGGGTTTTCATAAATTATTCACAAAATAAATATGCTGAAATATTGAATAAATATCTAACCAGTGGCAGAGTATCACACAGTTGTTACTTTAGTTCATCTCGTTGACCCAATGCAGCAGTTTTTAAATACACAGAATTTTTCCCTGCCAGAGCGACGAAGCTAGCTGTTTGTCCTGGCGGGTCCTCCGCCACGGACCTCTTTCTCCATACGCTACACTAATAGTTTTAACCGACATAGAAGCCACAGGATTATGATCAAAACAGCTATTGTGGGTGCCAGTGGTTACGCAGGGGCTGAACTGGCCGCCATGCTCGCCCGACATCCTGAGTTTGAGTTATCGACGCTGTACGTGTCAGCAGGCAGCCAGGACGCCAACAAATCCCTCAGCGAGCTTTACGGCCGCTATGCCGGTCTGTTGGATTATCCGCTGATTCCTCTGGATGAACAGCAACTGTCTGAACTGGGCCACAAGTTTGAACTGGTTTTCCTGGCCACCCCCCATGAAGCCAGCCACGACTGGATGCCTCAGCTGGTCGGCAAACAGGCGGTGGTTATGGATCTGTCCGGGGCCTTCCGTATTAAGGACCAAGCGGTTTTCGCCCGCTATTACGGATTCGAGCATCATCAACCCGGTCTGTTGAAGACAGCCGTTTACGGCCTGGCGGACTGGAACATGGCGCAAATCCGCGAAGCCGATCTGGTTGCCGTGCCGGGCTGCTACCCGACAGCCTCCCTGACGGCGCTCAAACCCCTGCATGAGGCGGACCTGCTCGATGGCGCCCAATGGCCGGTCATCAACGCCGTTTCCGGGGTCAGTGGCGCCGGACGCAAGGCTGCCCTGAACAGCAGCTTTTGTGAGGTCAGCCTGCAGGCTTACGGTGTGCTGGGCCACCGGCATCAGCCGGAAATCGCCAGCCACCTGGGCAGAGAGGTGATCTTTACGCCCCATCTGGGCAATTTCAAACGGGGTATTCTGGCCACTATCACCTGTAAGATGAAAGACGGCGTCCGGTTACAGGATGTACAGGCTGCCTATGAGCAGGCTTACGCTCACAATCCCCTGATTCGTCTGCGTAAAAGCTGGCCGAAAATCGACGAAGTGGCCGGCACAAACTTTGTGGATCTTTACTGGAAGCTGGACGAAACCTCCGGACATCTGGTGGTCACCAGTGCCATCGACAATCTGTTAAAAGGCGCCGCCGGACAGGCATTGCAATGCGCCAACCTGAGATTCGGCTTCTCCGCCGCGTTGGGGCTGATGGAGGAAAGGCAATGAAACCCCTGATTGTTAAGGTAGGCGGTGCCTTTATCGGCGATGCCGACGCCGCCCGTTTGCTGCTGGACGTGATCAGGCAACTGGCCAACAAGCGTCCGGTTGTGCTGGTGCATGGTGGCGGCCCGATAGTCGAACAGTGGATGCAGGCGCTGAAACTCAAGACGGTCAAGATCGACGGCCTGCGCGTCACCACGCAGGAGCAGATGCCCTATATTGTCGGTGCCCTGGCCGGCACTGCCAACAAACAGCTGGTAGCCCAGGCTATTGCCGTGGGCATGAATCCCGTTGGCCTGGCGCTCACCGATGGCGCCATGGTCAGGTGCCAGGCGATGGACGCCAAATATGGGGCGGTGGGATCCGTCTCGCCCAATCAGGCGACGCTGCTAACGGTGCTGTTGAGCGAGAACTTTTTGCCGGTCATCAGCTCCATCGGTGCCGATGAGGGCGGCAACCTGCTGAATGTGAATGCCGATCAGGCCGCCACGGTCATTGCCCAGCTTCTGCATGGCGAACTGCTGCTGTTGTCGGACGTACCCGGCGTGCTGGATGCAGATAAGCGGCTGCTGGCCGAATTGTATCCGTCGCAGATCGCCAGGCTGATTGAACAGCAGGTCATCCGCGATGGCATGGTGGTCAAGGTCGAAGCGGCCATGACAGCGGCCAGCAGCATCGGACAGCCGGTCACCATCGCCAGTTGGAAAGAACCGGAGGCACTGCTGCGCCTGATAGACAATCAGTCTGCGGGTACCCGTATCTATCCCGAATAACCTGAACCGGCCACTGGCCTATATTGTGGAGACCCTGATGAAGAAGGATCTGTTGACTTTCTGTGACTGGCCCCAAGCCGAGCTGCAGGCCCTGTTGGAGCTGGCCTTGCGGGTTAAGCAAAAACCGCAGGATTATGGGCGGACGCTAGAGGGCAAGTCCGTCGTGGCCTTGTTCGAAAAACCTTCCCTGCGGACCCGGGTCAGTTTTGACATAGGCATCAACAGGTTAGGTGGCCATATGGTCTACCTGGACAGCCAGGCCGGTAAATTGTCGGGACGCGAAGCAGCCCATGACATGGGGGCCAACCTCGCATGCTGGGCTGACGCTATCGTCGCCAGGGTTTACAGCCATAAAACCCTGGAACAAATGGCGGAGACCGCCAGGGTGCCTGTTATCAATGCACTTTGTGATCTGTACCATCCCTGTCAGGCGCTGGCCGATTATCTGACCCTCAAGGAAGTCTACAACGAGGTGCAAGAGCCCGTCCTGGCCTATGTAGGCGATGGCAACAATGTCACGCATTCGCTATTGTTGTTGGGCGCCATCCTGGGTACAGAAGTCCGGGTCATCACGCCAAAAGGTCATGAGATTGCTGCCTGGATCCGCGACAAGGCCGAGAACCTGGCCAGCCAGAACGGTGGCCGGCTGGTCTTCAGCCAGGATCTGGCGGCGGCTGAAGGGGCCGATGTACTCTATACCGATACCTGGGTCTCCATGGGTGACAAGACGCCCATAGAGCAGGCCAGGGAAGTGTTTATGCCCTATCAGTTGAACAGGGCTCTGATGGAAAGAACCGGCGCCGGGCATGTAATGCACTGTCAGCCGGCACACAGGGATTTGGAAATTACCAGTGAACTCATTGACAGTGAATGCTCACTTCTTCTGCGGCAAGCGGAAAACAGGATGCATGCACAGAATGCCATATTAATCAGCCTGCTTGGCCAACCCGCCAGCTAGGCAAAGGAGAAAAGATGTCGAAGCCGCAAATCAATAAAGTCGTTCTGGCCTATTCGGGTGGATTGGATACCTCGGCCATCATCCCCTGGCTGAAAGAGAACTATGATTGCGAAGTGGTGGCCTTTGCCGCAGATGTGGGACAAGGGGATGAAGAACTGGAAGGCCTGGAACAGAAAGCGCTGCGTACCGGCGCCAGCGAATGTCATATCATGGATCTGAAGGAAGACTTCGTCAGCGACTATATCTATCCCACTGTCATGACCGGGGCGGTCTACGAAGGCCAGTATCTGCTGGGCACCTCTATGGCCAGACCCATTATCGCCAAGGCCCAGGTGGAGGTGGCCCGCAAAGTGGGCGCCGATGCCTTGTGCCACGGCTGTACGGGCAAAGGCAACGATCAGGTGCGTTTCGAGGGGGCTTTTGCCGCCCTGGCTCCTGATCTGAAAGTCATTGCGCCCTGGCGTGAGTGGGACATGCATTCCCGCGAGGATCTGCTCGACTATCTGGCCAAGCGCAAGATTGAAACCAGTGCCTCGGCTACCAAGATCTACAGCCGCGACGCCAACGCCTGGCATATTTCACACGAAGGCGGTGAGCTGGAAGATCCCTGGTGCGAGCCTTCCAAACAGGTTTGGACCCTGACGGTGGATCCGGAGGATGCTCCTGAACGGGCCGATCGTGTCCAATTGAGTTTTGATCAGGGCCGTCTGGTGGCGGTTAATGGTGACAGACTGAGCCCCTACCAGGCGCTGGTAGAGTTGAACAAACTGGCGGCAGCCCATGGCGTGGGCAGACTGGACATAGTGGAAAACCGCCTGGTGGGCATGAAGTCCCGCGGTTGTTACGAAACGCCCGGAGGCACAGTGCTGATGGCGGCGTTCAAGGCCCTGGAGCATCTGGTGCTGGACAAGACTTCATTGAAGTTCCGTGAGCAGCTGGGCCTGGAGTTTTCCCATCTGGTGTACGACGGACGCTGGTTCACCCCTCTGCGTGAATCCATCCTGGCCGGTGCCGAAGCTTTTGCTCGTCAGATTACCGGGGATGTGGTGGTCAAGCTCTACAAAGGACAGGCCACTGTGGTGCAGCGCCGTTCGCCCAATTCTCTGTACTCAGAAGACTTTGCCACCTTTGGTGCCGACGATGTCTATGATCAGAGTCACGCCGAAGGCTTTATCCGCCTGTACAGCCTGTCAAGCCGCATCAAGGCCCTTAAAGAGAAGGGCAACAACTGATGGCGCTCTGGGGAGGACGTTTCCAGGGCGGCAGCAGTCAGATGTTCCGGCAGGTGAATGATTCGCTGCCTTTCGATCAGATTCTGGCCAGCCAGGATATTCGTGGATCCATCATCTGGTCCCGGGCCATTGCCAGGGCAGGCGTACTGAGCGACGAAGAACAGGCCCGCATGGAGCGGGCCCTCAAAGGTCTGCTGGTGCGCGCCGAAGCCGGCGAACTGGATTTTGCCGGCAGTCAGGAAGAAGATATTCACAGTTTTGTGGAAGCAGCACTGATCGACGAGCTGGGCGATCTGGCCCGCAAGCTCCACACTGGTCGCAGCCGCAATGATCAGGTGGCCACCGACTTCCGGCTGTGGGTTAAGGAGCATTGTGCACAATTGCAGCAGGACCTGCGCCAGTTGCACCGCAGCCTGGTGAAATCCGCGGAACGTCATCAGCAGGTGATTCTGCCCGGCTATACCCATTTACAACGTGCCCAGCCCCTTCGCTATCCCCACTGGTGCCTGGCCTATGTGGAGATGTTTAAGCGCGATATGGGCCGCCTTGACGATCTGATGCGCCGCATGGACCAGTGTCCGCTGGGCAGTGGCGCCCTGGCGGGTACGACTTATGCCATCGACAGACAGGAAATCGCCGAACAGCTTGGCTTTGCTTCACCCTGTCTGAACAGCCTGGATGCCGTCTCAGACCGTGACTACGTACTGGAGCTGCTGTTCTGCGCCAGCACCAGCATGATGCATCTGTCGCGGATGGCCGAAGACATGATCTTCTTCAACTCGGGCGAGGCCGGATTCCTGCGCCTGGGGGACCAGGTGACATCGGGCTCCTCCTTAATGCCGCAGAAGAAAAATCCCGATGCCCTTGAGCTGATTCGTGGCAAGTGCGGACGGGTATTCGGAAGTCTCCAGGGACTGCTGGTCACCATGAAAGGCCTGCCGCTGGCGTACAACAAGGATATGCAGGAGGACAAGGAAGGTGCCTTCGATGCGGTCAACCAGTGGCATATCTGTCTGATGATCGCCTGCGAAGTGGTAGACAGTGTTGAACTGGATGCGGCCCGCTGCGCACAGGCGGCCCAGCAGGGGTATGCCAATGCCACGGAACTGGCCGATTACCTGGTTGGCAAGGGGGTACCGTTTCGCACCGCCCATGATATATCCGGCCAGGTGGTGTTGGCGGCGCTGGCAGAAGGTAAAGCCATTGAAGAGTTGCCCCTTGAACAATTGCGCGGGTTTTCGGATCTGATCGAAGAAGACGTATATCAGGTATTGCAACTGGAGTACCTGGTGGACAAGCGCAATGTCCTGGGTGGGACTGGCAAGGCACCCGTCACTGCCGCGTTGCAACAGGAGCTGGCCAGTATTGACATTAAGCAGAACCCATAAGGGAGGAACAGGCATGGTTCTATCTGTGAACGACAGCGTCAAGCTGTTCCGCAATTCGGCCCCCTATATCAACTCGCACCGGGGCAAGACCTTTGTGCTGATGTTTGGCGGCGAGGCCGTCGAAGAAGCCCACTTTGCCAATATCATCAGCGACATCGCGCTATTGAACAGTCTGGGCGTACGACTGGTGCTGGTGCATGGGGCCAGACCGCAGATTGACCAGCGCGAGGCCCTGCGCAACAGGCCACTGAGATTTCACAACGAGATCCGCATTACGGACAAGGAAACCATCGAATCGGTTAAAGACGCCGCTGGATCTGTTCGCTCCCAGGTGGAAGCCCTGCTGACCATGGGCCTGGCCAATTCGCCCATGCACGGCGCCCAGATCCGGGTTTGTTCCGGCAATCTGGTGGTGGCCATGCCCATTGGCGTAAAGGGTGGGGTGGATTACGAGCTGACCGGTCTGGTCAGACGCATTGACGTCAACGGTCTGAATGACCATCTCAATGACGGCTCCATCGTCCTGCTCGGCCCTATGGGATATTCGTCCACCGGTGAAGTGTTTAACCTGTCCCATGAGGATGTGGCGACCCAGACCGCTATCCAGCTCAAAGCCGACAAACTGATTATTTTTACCGAAGCCGAAGGCCTGCTCAATGAGGAAGGGGCCCTGGTGCGCAACCTGGACAGGCGCAGACTGCAGGCCATGCTGGACAACCCCCACTACCGGCCCCAGGCCAATGTGCTCAATGCCATCGCCAACAGCCTGGACGCCGGGGTAGGACGTTGTCATTGCGTCAGTTATCGCCAGGATGGCGCGCTGTTGCAGGAATTGTTTACCCGGGACGGGGCGGGTACGCTGATTTCACAGGTGTATTACGAGCAGTTGCGCCAGGCCAATATTGAAGATGTGGGCGGTATATTGCAACTGATCAACCCACTGGAGGAAAAAGGGGTATTGGTCAAGCGTTCCAGGGAGTTGCTGGAAAGCGAAATCCACAAGTTTACCGTGATTGAGCGGGATGGCATGGTCATCGCCTGTGCGGCCCTTTATCCCTACGTGGATGAAGGCATGGGCGAGCTGGCCTGTGTGGTGACCCACAAGGATTATCAGGGATCCAATCGCGGTGAGCGGATGATGAATGAGATAATCGCACAGGCCAAGTCGCTGGGCCTGCAGAAGATCTTTGTGCTGACCACCGTGACCGGCCACTGGTTCCGGGAGCAGGGCTTTCTGCCTTCCACGGTGGACGAACTGCCCGAGGGCAAGAAACGCCTGTACAACTACCAGCGAAATTCCAAAGTGCTGATCATGAACATCTGACAAAGCGTTGAGGCCAGTGGGAGGCACCGCTCTCCTGCCGGCATTTCCGCTCAGAAAATATCTTCGGTTTGTTCCTGCGGCAGGTCCTGCTCGAAGGGATCGACAAATTCTTCTTCGTCCACATACTGCTGTGGCTCCGTTCCCTTTATAAAGTATTCGAACCTGGAAGTGTGATCGGTCCGCTGGGTCAGTTTGCCCGTGCTCCGGTCTATCCTCACCGTCACAATGCCTTCCGGCACGGGGGGATATTGTTCAGGTACGCCCTCCAGGGCCCGGGACATAAAGCGGATCCAGGCGGGCTGGGCCACCCTGGCGCCGTCTTCCCCGCCGACCATGGCATTGCCCATCCAGTTAAACTTCTGTGGATTGCGGTTGATCAGATGCTGGTTCCGACTGGTACGGCCCAGGGAGCGGCTCATATCATCAAACCCAACCCAGGTGGTAGCCACCAGGCCACCGCCCATGCCGCTGAACCAGGTATCCTTTGAGTCGTTGGTGGTGCCCGTCTTGCCGGCGAGGTCCTCCCGGTTCATCAGGGTCTTGGCCCGCCAGCCGGTGCCCTGCCAGTAGGTTTTTTTACTCCAGTTGCCGCCGCCCTCTATGGCCGTGTGCATCATTTCACGGGTGAGAAACGCATTCGGTGCCGAGATAACTGACGGCGCGTAGGACGGGGGTACAGAGGAGACCAGCTCCCCATCCTCATCCTGTCCACTCATCGTCATCTCTGGCTGCGCGGTCATCGGATCTGGGGCAACGGCGGGCTCGGCCTGCCAGAGGATCTCTCCCCGTTCATCCTCAATTCTGTCGATAAAGTAGGGACGGACGGCGTATCCGCCGTTGGCAATAATACTGAAGCCGGTGGCGACTTCCAGGGGCGTCAGTGAAGCCGATCCCAGAGCCAGGGACTCATCCCTTGGCAGGTCATGGGGATTGAAGCCGAACTTCGCCAGATGTTGAATCAACTGGTCCAGCCCGACCCCCCGAAGCAGGCGGACCGACACGACGTTCTTGGACTTGCCCAGCGCCACCCGCATACGGATAGGGCCGTCGTAGACCTCCGGCGAGTTTTTCGGCCGCCAGGCGGTGCCGGAACTCTGGTTCAACTGATTGATTGGAGCGTCATTAATGATACTGGCCAGGGTATAGCCGTTTTCCAGGGCGGCGGAATAGACGAACGGCTTGATGTTGGAGCCGACCTGACGCTTGGCCTGCGTCGCCCGGTTAAACTGACTCTGGTAGAAGCTGTAACCCCCTACAATGGCCCGGATGGCCCCATTATCCGGGTCCATAGCCACCAGGGCGCCGCTGGCATCCGGGAATTGGGACAACTGCCACTGTTGTAATTCGTCATTGAAACGAATCCAGATATGCGCACCGGGGCTGACGATGTCCGCTGCGTTTTTGGGTTCATCGCCCTGCACGGTATCGCTGATAAAGGGCCTGGCCCAGGCCAGGCCATCCCAGCCAATCTGCAGGGTTTCGCCCTGCTGGCTGAATACCTGGATTGATTGCTCGTCGACCCTTGTGACGATGGCCGGATACAGGGGATGGTAACTGGCCTGTTCCGCCAGATATTCGGCCATCCGTTGCTGGCTCCAGGCTGCCGGCGGTTCTTCGGTAAGTGGCCCGGCAACATCAGAAGCAACTTCATCACTGACAGGCGCTGGTGCGTTCCACAATCGCTTGATTGGGCCGCGATAGCCGTGGCGTTCATCATAGTCGTGCAGGTTACGGATTACCGCCTGCTGGGCCGCGCGCTGTAAATCGGACGGAACGGTCAGATAAACCTGGAATCCCCCTGTTTCTGCTTCCTCCCTGCCATAGCGCGTGATCATTTCCGAGTAGGCCATGTCGGCCAGGTAAGGGGCGCTCAGCTCGATCTCGGCGCCATGTTTGCGTGCTTTAATGTCTTCACCGGCGGCCTGCTGAAACTCGGCCTGACTGATATATCCTTCATCGAGCATGCGGGCAAGGACAATCCTGCGCCGTTGCTGTGAACGGGACAGGTTACTGATGGGATTCAACACCGAGGGTGCCTGGGGCAGGCCGGCGATAGTTGCCATCTGGGCCAGGGTTAAATCCTTAATGTCCTTACCGAAGTAAACCTGCGCTGCGGCGCCGACGCCGAAGGCCCGGTGGCCTAACTCTATCTTGTTCAGGTAGAGCTCAAGAATCTCATCCTTACTGAGTAATTTCTCGATATGCCAGGCAATAAAGGTTTCCTTGACCTTACGCATCCAGGCCTTTTCCCGGCTGAGGAAGAAGTTGCGCGCCAACTGCATGGTGATGGTGCTGGCACCCTGGCCTTTCTCACCTGTTGTCAGCAGGTTAACGAAAGCCCGTGCGACGCCGATAAGATCAACACCGGGGTGTTCATAGAAACGACTGTCTTCGGTGGCGAGGACCGCCTGGATTAATGGCTTAGGTATGTCTTTTAATTCCAAAGGGATGCGTCTCTTCACCCCAAACTGGGAGAGCAACACCCCATCCTGCGAGTAAACTTTCATTGGCGTTTGCAGTCGCACATCTTTTAATATGGCAACGCTTGGAAGTTCTGGTCTGATGTAAAAATACAGGGAAATCACGCAGATAATCCCGATCAGCGCAGAGGTGAAAAAGAATAATACTAAGGGTTTGACGTACTTCACAAAAACAGATGTTACCAGAGCATTTTTAAAGAAATGGCTTATATTTTATACCTATGTACGGTTATTAGAACCATTAAGTATTAAAAATTGGTGAATAATGGTTCCCTGGCAGTTTACCAAAAAACAATAGGAAGCCCTCGTGCTTAATCAGTTGTTCAGCAAAAAAGTTTCGCCCATGCTGGGATTGGACATCGGCACCCGGTCTGTCAAGGCCGTTCTGCTGAGCAATTCGGGCGGCCAGATCCAGATCATTGGTTATGCCTGTGAACCCATCCAGGGTAACGCTTTTGCCGAGCGTGAAATCAAAGATTTCGATGCAGTCAGTGCGGCAATTCGCAAGGCCAAGATGTCAGTGAAGAGCAAATGCAAGACCGCCGCGGTGGCCGTCTCAGGTTCTACGGTGATCACCAAAGTGGTTTTTATGGATCCGGGCCAGACGGATTTCGAAATGGAAAGCCAGATTGAGGTGGAGGCTGACAGCCTGATTCCCTATCCCCTTGACGAAGTGTACCTGGATTTTGAGGAAGTGGGGGAAAGTAAGACCCACGTTGGCAAGGTGGATGTGCTGCTCAGCGCAGCGCACAAAGATATGATCGATGGCCGCGTGACCCTGCTCCGCGAGCTGGAACTGGAACCGAAAGTCGTCGATGTGGACGGCTATGCGCTGGGAACAGCCCTGCTTAACTATGCAGATCAACCAGAAGAGGGTGCGCCCCTGTGTTGTATCAACCTGGGCGCTTCGCAATTGATCGTTACCGTTGTCCAGCAGGACCGGGTCATCTACAGCAAGGAACATGGTTTCGGTATGGATAACCTGGTGCGGGATTTGTCCCTGGTGCTGGGAATGGATCCCTTCGAAGTGTCCAAGCAACTGGTGGCGGGCGAATTGCCTGAAGGATGGCGGGAACAGAGCCTGCCGGTGTTCGTCGCCAATCTTCAGCAGCAGCTCAATCGTGCACTGCAGATGTATGTCAGTTCAACCAATCGCGACCGGCCTGCCAGAATTCTGATCAGCGGAGGTGGGGCCAACCTGCCGGGCCTGGCCCAGGAACTGGAAAAAGAGATGTCCTTGAAGGTAGACGTATTCAACCCCCTCTGTCATATGAAGATCAGGGACAATCTGGATGCAGACGCCCTGATGAAACTGGCGCCACAACTGGCCATTGCAGTCGGACTGGCCGACAGGAGTTTCAGCCCATGGCACATATAAACCTGTTGCCCTGGCGCGAGGCGCAACGCCAACAGCAAAAGACTCAGTATGTGGTGATGCTGGCTGCCGTCGCCCTGCTGACGCTGGCCCTGTTCTGGACCATAGGTTCGGTGGTTGAAAGTATGATCGCCGCCCAGCAACAGAGAAATAACTTCCTTCAGCAGCAGATTGGCCTGCTGGACACCCAGATCGCCAAGATCAAAGACATCAAGGATCAGAAGCGCCAGTTGGAGCAGCGGATGGCGTTGATAGAACAATTGCAGGCCAACCGTAATGTCGCGCCCAACGTGCTGGATGAACTGGCGCAGATTGTGCCGCCCGGTATCGCGTTTCGCAGCCTGAACCGCAAGGGCAACCGCCTGGAAGTCCTGGGCGTCAGTGAATCCAATAACCGGCTGTCTGAATTCATGCGCCGGCTGGAGATGTCAAAGGTCTTTACCACCGGCGATCTGTCCTCCATTGTGGCCGACACCAGTAAGACAGATGCGGTCAGTGAATTCAAACTGACCTTCAATATTAGCCCCACCGTTGCACCAGAAATTGCCGTGGCTCCCCAGGGAGGCAAATCATGAAGTTTGATTTCAATAAACTTAAGGAAATGAACGAGCTTGATTTTGAACAGGTCGCCATCTGGCCTTCCGAAATCAAACTGGTCGTCACCCTGGTTACCGTGGTGCTGGTTGGCGTGCTGGGTTATTACCTGCTGGTCAATGACAAGCTGCCTTTACTGGAAAGTGCTGAGCAGAAGGAAATCGAGCTGCGGCAGACCTATGAGGCCAAGTACCGGATTGCAGTCAACCTGAGCGCCTATGAGGAGCAGTTGGCCAGGATAAAGCAGGACTTTTCTTCCATGCTCAAGTCCCTGCCGACCAGCAACGAAACCCCAGGTCTGCTGGATGATATCACCTTCGTGGGTACCTCGGCCGGACTGAACTTCAAGTTGCTCAACTGGCAGAAAGAGATCCCCAAGGAGTTCTACACCGAGTTGCCTATTCAGATGGAAGTCAGTGGCAGCTACCATGAGTTCGGTCGCTTTCTGTCCGATGTGGCGGCGTTGCCGAGGATTGTCACTGTCCATGATTTTGATATGACCAATGAGGGCAACAACCTCAGACTGACTCTCCAGGCCAAGACCTACAGAACGTCATCGACAGGTTTTCAGGAGCAGACACCATGAACCGGCGCTGGATGATCATTCTGCCTGCTTTGCTGCTGAGCGGGTGCCAGGCACAACTGGACGATTTGCAGCAGTTCGTGGCGCAGGTACAGCAGAACACGCCCGTCAGTATTGAACCCTACCCCCAGTTCAGCAAGACCCCGGCATTCGAATATCAGGCCGGGACACTGAGAAGTCCGTTCCAGCGGCCAAGGGGAATCGTTGCTGAAACGGTGCAGACCAGCAAGGCGAATTGTCTTCAGCCCGACTTCTCCAGAACCAAGCAGCCCCTGGAGCGTTACGGCACGGATGCGCTGGCGGTCAAAGGATTCTTTGCAAGGAATGATCAGACCTGGGCCCTGATCCAGACCAATGATGGCAGTTTATTTAAGGCGGGTCGCGGCGACAGGCTGGGACTCTTCTTTGGGCGTATTACATCGATATCCGATGGAAAGGTTTTCTTCACTGAAATGCTGCCCGATGGCACGGGGTGCTGGCAGGAAAAGCAAGCCAGTTTGACCATGTCACAAGCGGCAGGAGAGCAAAATAATGTCTGAGCGGTATATTTTTAATAAGAAACTCAATCGGCGCAGCAGATTACTGCCCGGACTGACCCTTTTGCTGTTGGCTGCACTGGGCATGAAAGCCCTGTCGGCTCAGGCCCAGGATATGCCTCTGGTAGATCCCGATGCTCAGCAGAACCTGCTGATGACAAACCGGATGACGGATCTGGAGTTTCATCGGGGGGCAGAAGGCAGCGCCAGGCTGTCTATTCAGTTCGACGGAGAGAACTTTGATGCCGCCTTGTCAAAAACCCCCAGAGGTCTGGAATTGTTGTTACCTGGTACCCGTTTACAGGACGAGCTGCTCTATAAGCTGGACGTAATGGATTTCGGCACCCCGGTACAATGGCTGGAAACCTTTCAACAGAAGGACAGCGCCAGGGTACTGATGGTGACCGAGGGTGAAGTGGCCTTCAGGCACCAGAAGTCCGGCAACAATCTGGTGGTGGAGGTGGAGCCGGTCCGGGGTGCTGTCAAAGCCACTGCCGCCGCGCAGAGTGACTTTACCGGCGCGCCCATTTCCCTGGATTTCCAGGATGTGCCCGTCAGGCAGGTACTGCAGGTGATTGCCCAGATCAATGGCTTCAACCTGGTCACCACCGATACGGTCAGCGGCAATGTCACCATTAACCTGAGTAATGTCCCCTGGGACCAGGCCCTGAGCATGATTCTTAAAATTAAAGGGCTGGATAAACGCATGGAGGGCAACATCTTGCTGGTGGCGCCGGCGGAAGAACTGGCAGCAAGGGAAACACAGCGCCTGCAGTCGGAACAACAGGTCCAGGATCTGGCGCCATTGAAGTCTGAGACTATCCAGATCAACTACGCCAAGGCGGCTGAAATGGCCACCATTCTCAAGTCCAGCGAGGGCGGTATTCTCAGCCAGAGAGGCACTGTCAATGTAGACAACAGGACCAACTCTCTGCTGATACGTGACACTCAGGAGTCCATCGAAGAAGCCAAAATCATGGTCAAGGAACTGGATATTCCCATTAAACAGGTGTTGATCGAGTCACGTATGGTCACGGTTCGCGACAATGTTGACGAGCAGCTCGGAGTCAGATGGGGATTCAGTGACCAGCAGGATTCGGATGGTGTATCCGGCTCTCTGGAAGGAGCCGAAACCATTGGCGGGGGCCAGATCCCCTCATTGGCCAACCGATTGAACGTTAATCTGCCGGTAACCGGCACCAATGCAGGACGTATCGGTTTCCATATCGCCAGACTGGCTGACGGGACCATACTGGATTTGGAGCTTTCCGCCCTGGAGCAGGAAAACAAAGGTGAAATCATCGCCAGTCCGCGTATTACGGTGGCTAACCAGCATGAAGCCTATATCGAACAGGGCACAGAAATTCCCTACGTGCAGGCAACCTCCAGCGGCGCCACCTCGGTGGAATTCAAAAAAGCAGTGTTAAGCCTCAAGGTGACCCCGCATATTACCCCGGACAACCGTATCATTCTGGATCTGGTGGTGACTCAGGATACCCGTGGCGACACAGTCTCGACCTCGACCGGTCCAGCTGTGGCTATCGACACTCAGGAGATTGCCACCCAGGTACTGGTGGAAAACGGCGAAACCGTGGTGTTGGGGGGCATCTTCCAGCAGAATCAGACCACTGCGGTGAGTAAAATCCCCCTGTTTGGCGACTTGCCGGTGGTGGGTAACCTGTTCAAGAACACCAGCGACTTTAACGAAAAGCGTGAGCTGCTGATCTTCGTTACCCCCAGAATCATGACGGAGTCGCTCTGATTCAGCGGCGTTGCGCCAGCCTCAACTTCCCATTGCACCCGGCATACCGCCGGGTGCATCAAGACTTGCATCTTTGCCAACTAAGCTGAGATAATCGCGCTCCTGAAATTCGACCGGGGGTTGAGTTTATCCATTTTTAACCAGTTATAGTTGTGTGACATAAACAGACATGGCCGAAAAACGTAATATCTTTTTAGTAGGGCCCATGGGTGCCGGTAAAAGCACCATAGGCAAACATCTAGCAGACGAACTTCACCTCGACTTTTATGACTCGGATCAGGAAATTGAGCGCCGTACGGGAGCCGACATTGCCTGGGTCTTCGATCTGGAAGGGGAGGAAGGCTTTCGCCTGCGCGAAGAAGATGTGATCAATGACCTGACCGAGATGCAGGGGATTGTCCTGGCTACCGGTGGTGGTTCGGTAATCAGCAAGAATGTTCGCAACCGGCTGGCGGCAAGAGGTATTGTCGTCTACCTGCAGACAACGATTGACAAGCAGGTGGCCCGCACACAGCGGGACAAGCGTCGTCCTCTGCTGCAGAACAATGATCCTGAAACCGTGCTGCGCAATCTTGCCGAAGAGCGTAATCCGCTCTATGAAGAAGTGGCCGATTATGTGGTGCAGACGGACGATCAGAGCGCCCGTGCGGTGGCCACCCAGATTATCGAAAAAATCGGCCTCTAGTCACTGTCCTATCGGAGGGCTGCGCTCATGAATACTTTGCAAGTTGAACTGGGTGAGCGTAGCTACCCCATCCATATCGGTGCCAATCTGCTGCACCAGCCCGATTTGCTACGCCAGTATCTGAAAACAGACAAGGTTGTGGTCATTACCAATCAGGTGGTGGACGTGCTTTATGCTGCCCTGCTCAGGGATATGCTGGATGGGGTGTCGGTGGAATTTGTGGTCCTGCCTGATGGTGAACAATACAAATCCCTGGCCAGTTTCGAGTCCATCATCAGCCACCTGCTTGAGATTCAGGCTGCCCGCGACACGACCCTCATCGCCCTGGGCGGTGGAGTGGTTGGCGATCTGACGGGTTTTGTGGCGGCCTGTTATCAGCGCGGCATACCTTTTATTCAGATGCCCACCACCCTGCTTTCACAGGTGGACTCTTCGGTGGGCGGCAAGACCGCTGTCAATCACCCGCTGGGCAAGAATATGATTGGGGCTTTCTACCAGCCCAGAGCCGTCATTATCGATACCATGACCCTGTGCAGCCTGCCCAAACGGGAGTTCGCCGCTGGCATGGCGGAGGTCATCAAGTACGGGGTGATTTATGATGACAGTTTTTTCCGCTGGCTGGAGGAAAATCAACAGGGTCTGAAGGGCAAGAATCAGGCACTATTGCAGCAAATGATCCATCGTTGCTGCGAAATCAAGGCAGACATTGTCGCCAAGGATGAGAAAGAGCATGGTCTGCGTGCTTTGTTGAATCTGGGGCATACCTTTGGCCACGCGATTGAGGCCGAACAAGGCTATGGGAATTGGCTGCATGGGGAAGCCGTGGCAACGGGCATTGTTCTTGCTTGCGAAGTGGCACAGCGTAAGGAATGGATGACAGAGTCAGAAGTTTGGCGGGTCAAAACACTGTTGGGTGCTTTTGAGCTGCCTCTGACTGCGCCGACGGGAATGGGTTATGAGCAATTTGTCCGGCATATGAAGCATGACAAGAAAGTGCAGGACAGCAGGATCCGTTTTGTTATTCCCACAGGGATAGGCAGCGCTGTAGTCACAGACGAAGTGGAAGAAGCCCTCCTCAAAGATCTGCTGAACGCTTCGTCCTAATCCGGTCAATCCAACGGTGGAATACTGACCGGCAGTTAAGGAACCAGGCAGTGCAAGCGGCATTTATTGACCTACATAAAAGACTGCAACATCTGACCAGCTTTGCTGCCGGTCTGGTGCTGCTGGCCGGCGAGGACAGAAACCGGCAGCAGGCTTTCGCAACAGAGTTCCTTGGTGAACAGGACCCCTCTACCAATATTGCGTTGCTCAGGGCTGCAGAAGGCCGGGAAGATGCAGCGTACCGGCATCAGCTCATCAGCCAGTTGGTGGGTAATGTACGCCTTGACAGCAAACGTCCTCTGACCCAGACCCTGTTGAAGATTTGTGATCAGCAGGATCAGGCAGTGATGATCGCCATTTCTGCCGCAGAGCATTTGTCCGGTGGCCTGGTGCAGGAACTGTGGGCCATGGTCCAGCACCAGTCTGCCAGGGGGAAGGCTTTCTGTGTTATTTTACTGGGGAGTAAGGCGTGGGCGCTGGCGGCCCGGGAAAAGCTCCCGTCGCCGGGACAGCCCGTGCTGTTGAACGTGGAGTTCGATGCCGCAGCAGAAAAACAGCTCTCTGAACTGGATCAATTGATTGCACAGAAGCGCCAGGCCTTCAATCAGCGACTGGCAAACAGGCAGATTGCCCCCCTTGATGCACCGGCCCCCCTAACAGCCAGGGTGTGGTTTCGCGTCCTGATCCTGTTTGCCTTTCTGACCTGTTTTGCTGCCCTGCTCATATGGTTGTATCCACAATCTCTGAATCTGTTGTGGCCGGACAGTGCCCAAACCAAGACGCCGACGCCAAACACGCGGCCACTGTCCGCCCCGCAAGCAACCCAGGCTGCAGAAACAGCGCCAACAGAACAGCCCCCCGCCGTCGAGTCGCGACCCGACCCCGTTCCAACCCAGGTCGAAGACGAGGGGCAGACTGTGACTGACTGGGCAGAAGAAGTTCAGAAGATGCAGCAGAAATTAAAGGAATCACCCAAGGCTGAAGCTGAGCCGGCAGCCCAGGCGTTGAATGAAATCAAAGAGACTGGGCCGCAAACAGCCGAACCCGTTGCACAGCTTCCCGCGTCACCGGTTATTGAAGAGCCAGAGGCGTCCGAACCGGGCAGGCAGCAGCTAGATGACAGTGTCCCCACCCCCAATCAATGGCTCTGGGACGAACAGAAGCTGCTGGCCTTGCCGGAAAACAGTTACCTGCTGCAGCTTTTCGCCGCCAGCGATCCACAAGTACTGGCAGCAGCGGTGCGGGATTTGGGACTGGCAGACAAGACCTGGCGCTACCAGACCCAAAGGTATGGCGGTCCCTGGCATGTTCTGCTTAGCAATCAGGTCTTTGCCAGTCTGGAGGAAGCCAGAGCTGCCGTGTCCGGGTTGCCTCAGACCGTTCAGGCTGCCAGTCCTTTCGCCAAGACCCTGGGGCAGATCCGCAGTGAGATCTTGCGGGAGCCGGAATAATTTTGTCTCAACAAGGCCGGATATTCAGTTACAATCCAGCCTTTGTGCGGTAGCAGTGGCCCCGGATGGATAATAAGAAATGCCGCGCCTTCCTGAAGTGGGCAGGCGGCAAATACACTCTGGTCAATGAAATCAGCAGCCGGTTACCCGAGGGGAGCCGGTTGATTGAGCCTTTTGTCGGCGCCGGATCGGTGTTTCTCAATACCCATTATCCTGACTATCTGTTGAATGATATCAATCCGGACCTGGTCAACCTGTATCGCATTTTGCAGATCCGCCCGCAACAATATGTGCATGACGCCCGACAATTGTTTGTACCGCAGAACAATCAGTCCGACCAATACTATGCCCTGCGCGAGGAATTCAATCTAAGCGCCGATCCCTATCACCGCTCCCTGCTGTTTCTGTATCTTAACCGGCATGGCTACAACGGCTTGTGCCGATACAACCTGTCCGGTAAGTTCAACGTGCCTTTCGGACGTTATAAGCAACCTTACTTTCCCGAAAGAGAACTCTATCGTTTTGCCGAGAAAGCCCAGGGAATGACGTTTACCTGCAAGCCTTTTGCCGAGGTTTTCCAGATGGCCAGGCCAGGGGATGTGATCTATTGCGATCCGCCTTACGCCCCCGTCAGTCGCACGGCCAACTTTACCAGCTATGCCAGCAATGGCTTCTCCATGGCGGAGCAGAGCCGGTTGGCGGATCATGCCAGGGCCATGGCCGAACAGGGCATCAGGGTATTGATCAGCAACCACGATACGGAGCAGACCCGGGATCTCTATGCAGGAGCAGAGTTGTCATTGCTCAAGGTGGGGCGTTTTATCAGTCAGAAAGGCCACAAGCGCAGCAAGGTCAACGAACTGCTGGCCCTGTTCAGTCCTGCGCCGGAAGCTTAAACCAGGCTGTTGACCAGCAGTATCAGACTCACAACGAACAGGACCACAAACAGGACGCCAACCAACAAAAAGGGCAGGGCAGAGTGATGTGCGAAATCCTGCTGACGGTTTTTATCGCTCTGTACCCCAAAGGCACTGGCTGCCACGCTTTTGAAGATTTGAAACCAGGAAGGTTTGGAATCAGGCATCAGGAAGAGGTTTGCTGATCTTGGGCTTCATCGTGATATCTGGACAGCAGTTCAAGCAAATCCAGAAAATGGAACTGGGTCAGCTCATTGCCGCCCTTCAGCCAGGATGACCAACTGACTTCTGACTGCTGGCCTGTAGCGCAACGGTTGAGGGGGTGACTCAGGGGCAGGCTGTGATCCAGCTCAATACCTGAATTACAACTGCACGCCAGGGTACCTTCAGAGGCAGGGGCCAATATAGACCACGTCAACGCCAGGGTCAGGCCTGTTGCCGCCGTCAACATCATCCTGATTTTGCCAGACATAAGATTACCGAAGAGTTTATCCAACTCGCATTATTATACGTTAGTTGAAAGTTTGAACAACTGCCCCTGGCGCACAAAATGTGCGGTTAATCTCAAGGTGGAAAAAGGCCAGGGCAGCATGGCTGTCCTGGCTTGTGACAGGAAAATTAGAAGCTGGTTCCCCAACTGACGACAAATTTGGTGTCATCGTCGCCGGATTCATCATCGGCCTTGGACAGAGTAAAAGTGAAATCCCCCTTGCTCAGGTCGAGCTGGAAGTGACCGTAGTCCACGTCTCCATAGACTGCTTCGTCTTCGTCGAAGGCATAGTAGCCGTAGGTCAGTCCCAGGGAATATTCCTGTGGCAGGGCAAAGCTGTAAGACGCGTAGTAATAGAGATCCCCCTGGCCAAACGGGGCGTCATCATCAGCATCGCTGTTCAGGGTATAGGCCAGTCCAAAGCCAAAATCACCAAAGGTGCCGTTGAAATAGGCTTCGCCGAAATTGGAGTCGTCATACTCCTCTTCAGGGTAGTAGTAATAGATATAACCGACGTCGTAGCCGAAGGCTCCCGCCTCGCCGCCAAATCCGGCGTACCAGTCCATTTCGGTTCCACCGCCATTTCCCCAGTCCACGGAGCCTATCCAGGTGCCTGCGTAGAAGCCACTCTCATCGGTATAGTCCAGGCCGCCGGAAACCGAAGGTTTGTCGGCGCTCTGTGTGACCCCGCGCCACAGATAATTGCTGGTTACGCCGATGTTGGCGCTGACTTCCGCCAGGCTGGCCTGGCTGTATAAAGACATGCCCAGTAATGTGGCAATGGCCAATGTTTTCTTCTGCAACATGTGTGCTCTCCTGTTTATGATTGTGCTGTCTGTTTCAGCAAGCTTGGTGCCGGTGTGGAACAATCTGCAGAAATCCATCCTGAATGCCGGTAAGGTAATGAAAAACAAAGTTAAATTATTTGTCGCCGGTCATGGAAGCGACCGGTTCGGGTTGGGACAGGAGCAGGGGAGCTCACGGTTTGCACCAAGATGGAGCGGGGTGGGTTGCACTGGTGCAACTCGATGCGGCTTTTGTAAACCCGCTATTTTGGGTATGTTATACCGATTCCGTTAACCACTGGTGGAATCGGTATCACACAACCAGAAAAAGGAAAATCGAGCTCATGCAGCCATTGCTTATTGCCCCGTCCATTTTATCTGCAGACTTCGCCCGCCTGGGTCAGGAGGTGGAAGAGGTTCTGCAGGCAGGAGCCGATCTTATCCACTTCGACGTGATGGATAACCACTATGTGCCCAACCTGACTTTTGGCCCCATGATCTGCAGCGCACTGCGCAACTACGGCATCAAAGCCGATATTGATGTGCATCTGATGGTCAGGCCGGTGGACAGCCTGATAGGTATGTTTGCCGAGGCCGGAGCCACCATGATCAGTTTCCATCCTGAGGCGTCAGACCATGTGGATCGCTCGGTACAGTTGATCCGGCAGGCAGGATGCAAGGCAGGGCTGGTGCTTAATCCGGCAACACCGCTTCATTATCTGGATCACATGCTGGACAAGCTGGACTATGTCCTGCTGATGTCGGTCAATCCTGGCTTTGGCGGGCAGTCCTTTATTCCTTCGACCCTGGACAAACTGCGCCAGGTCAGACAACGGGTGCGTGAATCGGGCCGGGCAATCCGAATCGAAATTGACGGCGGCGTAAAAGTCGATAATATTCGCGCCATCGCTGAAGCTGGCGCCGATATGTTTGTTTCCGGTTCAGCCATCTTCAATCAGCCCGATTATGGTCAGGTGATTCAGGCCATGCGCCAGGAACTGGCCCAGGCAGAACTAGATTAGATCAGCAGGATATCTTCGTATGAGCAACCCGGTAGTATTAAGCGGCTGTCAGCCATCAGGACAACTGACCATAGGCAACTATATGGGAGCGCTCAAACAGTGGGTGGCCATGCAGCAGGATTACGACTGCCTGTACATGCTGGTGGATTTGCATGCCATCACAGTGCGCCAGGACCCCGCAGCCTTGCGTGAGGCGACCCTGGATGGATTGGCCCTGTATCTGGCTTGTGGCATCGACCCGAACAGAAGCACCCTGTTTATCCAGTCCCAGGTGCCTGAACATGCACAACTGGCCTGGGTGCTGAACTGCTATACCCAGATGGGCGAGTTAAACCGAATGACCCAGTTCAAGGACAAATCGGCGAAGAACGTCAACAATATTAACGCCGGGCTGTTTACTTATCCCATCCTGATGGCGGCAGATATTCTGATTTATCAGGCCCAGCAGGTCCCGGTAGGTGATGACCAGAAGCAGCATCTGGAACTGGCCCGGGACATTGCTATTCGCTTCAATAATCTGTATGGCGAGGCCTTTACCGTGCCTGAGCCTTATATTCCCGAATTTGGCGCCAGAATAATGAGCCTGCAGGACCCGGGCAGGAAGATGTCCAAGTCCGACGATAATCCAAACAACTTCATCGGTCTGCTGGAAGAGCCGAAGAAAGTTGCCAAGAAGATCAAGCGGGCGGTGACCGACTCCGACGAACAGGCACGTATCTACTTCGATCCTAAGGAGAAGGCCGGGGTGTCCAACCTGCTGACCCTGCTCTCCGGCGCCACCGGACGCACTATCGAGTCGCTGGTGCCCGAATATGAGGGCAAAATGTATGGCCATCTCAAAGGAGACGTCGCGGATGCTGTAGTCGCGCTGCTCGAGCCCATCCAGCAGCGTTTTGTCCGGTTGCGTAATGACCGGGCTGAATTGAACCGTATTATGGCTGAAGGAGCCCACAAGGCCAGTGAAAGAGCAGCCAGTACACTGGCCCGCGTGTACGAAGCGGTAGGTTTTATACCCCGTCCCTGAGAGACGGGCGGCTGCTAGCCACCCAAGGCTTCGAAATCTGTCAGCAGCAGGGCGAAGCTGATGGCGGCGAAAGCGTCCTGCCATTGTTCGGTCAGGGGTTGCCAGACCAACAGGCGACCGCGGTTGACGGTTTCCACCGACCAGAGTACCTGTCTGTCCCGTTTAATACTAAAGCCCAGGGGAACCGGACTGATCAAAGGACTGCCTTCCAGCTCATGTACCGATTCGAGCTTTAGCTGCACATCATCAAACTGAAAATCCGCTGACAGCCGGTTCAGATAGTCCGCCCTCAGGGCAAAACTGAACGGCTTGGGGCCGGCAAAACGACATTCCAGCAACGGCAGATGGCCAAAGGTAGGATCCAGCCCGATAGAGCGGTAGCTGAGCTCCACGGACTTGCCCCGGCATTCGGCCAGTACGCCGCTGTTAGTAATGAACTGGCGTTTCTGGTAATGGCCGGTAAGCTCCACTTTCCAGAGCGGGAAACCGGCGCTCCACAAACCACCGTCCGACATCTCGGTAGTTTGCCACTTGCCAGCCTGCACTGGAGTGTCCCATCGGTAAGGGTTGGCACCCGTCACCAGATACTGGTCCTGAACCGGTCCGTCCGCCAGCCTCATCTGTGTACTTTGGCAGGCAGCCAGGTAGTAAAGGGTGGAAACAAGGACAAGCATTTTTGCCAGCAGGCCGGCAGTTTTTGTGAACATGGCAGATCCGGATGACTCAGACGCTGGGCGAGATTTTAACTCCGCAGGCCTGTGGGTATCTGTATCCGTTTGTGACGATTCTTGAACGAGTTGATGAAGGTTTTTTTAACCGGAGGGCGGATTTGTCTGCCGGGAATCGGGTATGATTGCGCGCCCAGAGCCAATACTGAATTTCCCCTGCATGCTGTTGATGATCGACAATTATGACTCCTTTAGCCACAATCTGGTCCGCTACTTCCGGGAACTGGGTCAGCAGGTGGAAGTCGTTCGCAATGATCAACTGAGCGTCGAGCAGATAGCAGCCCGTCGTCCCGACTACCTGGTATTGTCTCCCGGCCCCTGCACGCCCAATGAATCAGGCATTACACTGGCCGCCATTGATAAATATGCCGGCGTGATCCCCATATTGGGTGTTTGTCTGGGATACCAGGCCATCGGACAGGTTTTCGGCGCCTCAGTGGTCAGGGCAGAACGAGTGATGCACGGCAAAACCTCACGACTGGGCCATGCCCACTCTCCCTTGTTCCAGGGGGTTGATAATCCCTTCCTCGCCACACGCTACCATTCGCTGGTTCTGGCCAGCCAGAGCATCCCCAACGAATTCAGGGTGACGGCCTGGGTGGAAGATGCCGCAGAGCAGGGCACACCCATGGCCATAGAACACCGCTCCCTGCCTCTTTGCGGTGTACAGTTCCATCCTGAGTCGGTGATGACACCGGCCGGCCATCAGATACTGAGCAATTTCCTGCAGGCCAGGCCAGGCACCCAGTCTGGCCGGTTAGCCTGACGGCCAGACGTGGTTCAGCCCCTGGAAAGAAAATGTTTAAGGATCACAGACTTGACCCCTGTCATGTGCATTTCTTCTGCCAGACCCATAGGATAGCTGCTGATCAGGACGGGTCCGCTTTCCCTGTTGGCCGGAGGGCGACCATGACTGCCTTTAATCAGTCGGGGTTCCAGAGGGATGAGATCCATGAGCATGCGCATGCCCAATTTCTTCTTTAACAAGCGATTGGCGATGCGCAGTTTAGGGAAACGGATAGCCGGATCGATGAACATCTCAACCGGGTCATATCCTGGCTTGCGGTGGATATCAATGGTGCGGGCAAAATCGGGGGCCAGCTTGTCATCCAGCCAGTAATAATAGTTGAACCAGGCGCCGGCTTCGGCCACGGCGATCAGCTCTCCACTTCTGGGATGCGCAATGCCCATTTCTTTCTGGGCGTCCTGATCCAGCACCCGCTCCACCCCCGGGATCGCCTCAAGCAGGGATTTTATTTCGGCAATCTCCTGTGCCTGACGTACGTATATATGAGCTACCTGATGATCAGCCACGGCAAAGGCCCGGCTGGCGCCTGGATCCAGCAGTTCCCAGCCGAGTGATTGTCTGACACTCAGATAACCTGCTTCGCGCAGGCTGCGGTTAAGGGAAATTGAACGCTTCACCTCTTCAATACCGTATTCTGACACCAGTAGCATTTCTGCCCCCTGGCTGCGGGCGAAATCCCAGAGTCGTCCAACTTCCCGGTCTATGGCCTGGACATCCTGGCCAATATCAGGGTGCGAGGGCCCCAGCTTCTGCAGGTTGTAATCCAGGTGGGGCAAATACACCAGTTGCAGGTGCGGCCGGTTAAGTTCGAACTCGGCGATGGCGCAATCCACAATCCAGCGGCTGGATTGAATACCGGCTGCCGGCCCCCAGAAAGTATGAAAAGGGAATTTGCCGATGGCGGCTTCTATTTTCTGGTGAAGTCCAGGCGGTTGCGAATAGAGGTCGAACTCCTTCCGTCCGTCGGCAGGGTAGTGGGGTCTGGGGGTGATAGCCGCCTCCACGTCTGCATACATGTTGTACCACCAGAACAGCTGCGAACACCTGAAGTCGGGAATCTGTTGCTTCAGAGTCTGCCAGACCTTCTCCCCCTGGACCAGTTGGTTGGGCTGCAGCCAGAATTTGACTTCAGCCAGATCGCGGAAGTACCAGCCATTGCCGACAATCCCATGCTCCGCCGGGAGCAGACCGGTTAACATTGACGCTTGCGCCGTGGTCGTCACGGCCGGGAAGGTGCCCTGCAGATGGCTCATCTCTCCTTGTTCAAGCAAGCGGTTGATGTTGGGGCTGTGCTTGCCGAGAAGGCCTGGGGTTAAACCCACCACGTCGACAACCAGAAGGGGAGTCAGAGAGTTCATTTTGATTTAATCCAGTAGGTGACGGGCACTGAGTTGGTCTTCCAGCCAACGCAGCTCGTGGCTGATCCCGGCCAGCAGGCCGCTGCTGTCCTTAGGGCGAATCGCGCCAGGCAACACCTGCCAGCTGTAGGTTTCCACCTCCAGGTGAGGGCGGCATTGTGGCGTGTCGGAAAGGAAATCCATCACCTGTTGTAAAGACGACTGTGTGCTGAGCAGGCTCTGATCTTCGCTGCCCTGCCAGAACAGGGGCACGTGGAAATGGACGCGTAATTCCTCCAGTTTGGCCAAGTCCGCCTTATCCGCCAACATAGCCGGTAAGTCGGCCCAGTGCCTGATACCACCCTCTGCCGGCCTGCCTTTGCATTGATGCAGGTACGTGGAGTCGGCAAATTCACCCAGGCGCTGCAGGCCCGCAGTGGATTGGGGCTGGCTCATGGGCAGACGCAGGGCGTTGGAAAGCTGAATTTTGCCGATTTCTATCCCCGCCTGGTGCAAGCGGGTCAGACTTTGATAGAGATCCTCAAACATGACGGCCTGGTGGCAGACATCAAGACAGATCCCCAGATAGCGAAGCCGGGCCCCCTGCTGTTTTAACTCGGTAAAAAAAGCCAGACAGTCATCTGTGGTTTCCAGCACACAGTCAGGCTCCATTTCCAGGCACAGCAGGATCCGCTTGCCGGACTGTTCTTCCAGGGTGGCCAACTCTTCGCTTAAGCGTACAAGCTGATGGAGGGCTTGCCGGTGCTTTGCGGGCGTCCAGGCACTGGCGTAGCCAAGCGGCAGTGTTGAGATGGTGCCGGTGGAATATTCAGATTCCAGGCAACCGGACAGAATGGCCGCCAGATTCAGGCTGTATAGACGCCTGGCGTCCTCGCTCCAGTCCGGTAAATAGACGTCAGCTTTGACCGGCGCCCGGTGGAAGTTGCCATAAGGGAAACCGTTGACAGTGGTCAGTTGCAGCTTTGCGTCCTGCAAACACTGCTTGAATATCCCCATGGCGCTATGGTCCTGTAAAGTATCTGCCGCTTCGGCACTCAGCCACAGGCCGCAATGCATGCTGTCCAGTCCCCTGGCGCGCCGCACGGCCGCCAGGTACGAACGCATATTGCCCGTTACGCCAGCCAGGGATTCTCCCGGGTGGACATTACTGCAGTATCCCAACTGACGGGCATGGTACCTCATTGAACGACTGGGTTCTGGCCTCGCAGGGCGGAGTTTTCCTGCCACAACCTGCGTTGATCAATGGGTAAAGGAGTGCGTAGCGGCTCCTTTTGCATACGCCCACTCTGGGAAAAGAAGTCGATGGGGTTATCAAATAAAACCTTTTCCACATCTTTTGTACTGAAGCCTGCGTCCAGCATGGCCCTGCCGGTCTTGGGGACTTTCAGCGGATCGCTCACGCCCCAGTCTGCGGCACTGTTGACGATCATCTTGTCCGTGCCATATTGCTTTAGCAACGCCACCATCCGCTGCTCCGACATTTTGGTATCAGGATAGATGGAATGGCCACGCCAGCATTCGGTTTCCAGCACCAGCGGCAAAGTCAGTTCGTTCAGATGATCCACCACTACCATTGACTCTTTCACGCCAACCTCCCTGATCAGCGCCAGTGTGCGTTTGGTGCCGCCGATTTTATCTCTGTGGGGGGTGTGGACCAGAACCGGAAGCTCAAACTCTTTGGCCAGTTCCAACTGAGTGGCGAAACACAGTTCCTCCTGGGGGGTGATGTCGTCGTAGCCTATCTCTCCGACTGCCACTACGCCGTCTTTGGCCAGATAGCGGGGTAATACGGCCAGTACCTCGTCTGCAAGCCCCTTGTCATTGGCTTCTTTGGGGTTCAGGCCCATGGTGCAGAAATGATGTATGCCGAACTGGCTGGCACGAAACCTTTCCCAGCCAATCAGGCTGTCGAAGTAATCGATGAAGCTGCCCAAGCTGGTCCGCACCTGACCTTGCCAGAAGGCCGGCTCTATCACCCCGGTAATACCTTCGGCAGCCATGTTCTGATAATCATCAGTGGTGCGGGAAATCATATGAATGTGAGGATCAAAATATACTGTCATTAGGAATTCCTTGATTTCACTGGCTAAGTAACCAGTCGATGCCCTGGGGAAACACGCGGCCCGCTGCCCTGCGTTCTTCTTTCAAATCTGTCACCAGTCTTTTCATTGTCGGGTTCATGCGTTGCAGGATGCCCTGAACCTGGCGAATGTCCAGATCCATGAACAGGGCCTTGAGAACCAGTTGGTTAAAGGCCTCCTGGCAATAATGCCTTGCCGGGTAAGGGTTATACAGGGCAATGGCCGCATAAGCCTCCTGGCTGTTCGTACGGGCGGCATGGACCATATGCTCCACCATCAGGCCCTGAGTATCCATCAGGCTCATAGCCTTCAGCCAGGCTATTTTCTCCTGTTCGTCACCCTCACGGTAGAGCCGGGTAAAGACCAAAGCCCGGCTTTCATTGTTATAATGTAACAAAATTCGGTAAAGAAGGAAGACCCGGCCGACGTGGGCGACTGTCCAGTGACCAGGTAAGGGAAATCCCGGGTAGACCTCCTCGCCCAGTTTTCTGCGGGCCATGGCACTGTACAGGGCTGTGTTTTGCAGGCCTTTTTCCCCACAATTCACTCCCTGCAGTGCCTGCATGAACCATTGTCTGGCCGGATCCCTAAGTTGGACGGAGAATTCCGCCAGGGCTTGCTCCAGTTTATCTTCTGCCAGTTGCATACAACCTCCTAGGTGGCGCTGATCCAACGCTGTAAGACTGGCATCAGGCAAAAAGCCGCCAGACACAACAGGCTGAGCCAGGACAGCCCAAGTGCCGCAAGGACCATGGCGTCGATCAGACTGATGGCGGCCAGGAGTGCGCCGATCAGCTTCCTGGGCGGAGCACGCCTGACAACCAGTACCTGAATAAAATGCCATGCAATCCAGGTGCAGAAGACCAGGGCCAGAGCGTAGTAAAGCCAGCCGGGATCCATGGCGGACAAAGCCAGTGGACCGAAGAGCAGCAACAGGGGCCAATGCCGACGTACGGACATGGCGGTGGGGGCCAGATGCTCATCACGAGCCAGGTAAGTGACGGCGGCGATGTAGGTGGCCAGTATCAGGGCGCAGGCCAGCAGCAGCCAACTAGCCTGGCCAAGCAATATTCCACTGGCAAGATAGAGTTGGACACGACACAAGCCCATCAGCCAGGCACAGTGGGGTTGCTCCTTGTGCCAGCGATTGTAGGTCCAGATAGTGGCAGTCAGCAGGCCACCCAAGATCAGCGCCGATACGACTTCCCGTCCTCCCTGTACCCAGGTCAGGACGACAAGCAGCAGCATACCCATGGCAAAACAGGCCATCGCCAGCCAAGCGACTGTTTGCCGGTCAGCCAGCCCCTGTGCTATTGGACGGGGATTGGCGTGTTGTTTATCCCAGGTGGCGTCGCAGGCATCGTTCTGCAACATGCCACCTGTATAAAAGGCCGACATGGCCACCAGCAGCATTATCCATTGCCACACTGGCAACCCACTGGCGGCCACCAATCCCAGGGAGCCCCCTACCAGGACATTGGTCCAGACTGACGGAAGGTTGGAGGCGCGGGCCAGGGTTAAGAAAGTACGGGGGGTCATCGGCATCCTGGAGCAGATTCTTCCGCTGTTCTGAGTCTTTCAAGGGCGCTGATCATTTGCCCTCGGTCTATCTGCTGCACATCCAGGGCGCTGCCAATACCGGTGAGCATCGGAATCGACAGATCGCCCCCCAGATGCTGGCGGAAGTCCTCCAGTCCCTGCAATATGGCCTCCTGGTCAGCCAATTCAGGATACCAAAGGGGAAACTCCAGCCTGACAAGCAGACTCAACAACCGTGCCAGGGCCTGCTCGTGGAGCAGGCCGACTAGGTTGGCGTAAAATGCGTCCAGCAACATGCCCACCGCTACGGCTTCACCATGGCGGATGCGATGGTTCGACAGTACTTCCAGCTTATGGGCACTCCAATGCCCATAATCCAGCGGTCGCCCGTTGCCCCGCTCGAAAGGATCGCCCCCCAGAGTGATCTTGTGCAGATGCAATTGGGCGCAACGATATATGGCGAACTGGCTGGCTTCTGGCTCGAAGGCTGCCAGGGCAGAGGCGTTGCCTTCCAGCCAGGCAAAGAAGCCGGCATCCTGAATTAGGGCCACTTTGATGGCTTCGGCCAGCCCTGCCCGCTTGTCCCGGCGGGAGAGGGTTGCCAACAGTCCAAAATCGTTGATAACCGCTTTCGGCGGGCAGAAATTGCCAAGCAGATTCTTGTGTCCCAGTGCATTGATGCCGTTCTTCACCCCGATCCCTGCATCATTCTGGGCCAGCACTGTCGTGGGAATACGGATCAGGGGGACGCCACGGTGAAATGTTGAACAGGCAAAACCAACCAGATCCAGCACCGCGCCACCGCCTATGGCACAAACAAAATTGTGCCTGTCCACACCCAGATCCAGCAGTTGCTGGTGGAGCTTAGCCAATTCATCACCTTGTTTGCCCACCTCGCCGGCTTTTACCGGCACGGGCGGCGCCAACAACCTCACTTGGTGAAAGCTGCAGTAGGCCGTGACCTTGGCGGTCAGACCTGGAAGGGCCTGCAACAGATTGTCGTCGACGAAAAACAGTACGTTGCCCGGTGCCCCGTCTTCTGTGCACAGCTCCCGGGAAAGGGTGGAATTAGCCGGGGAGAAGACCTCCCGGGTAAAACGCACGGCAAAGTGGAAGGGGACTTGAAAGGCGGCCTCTAGATCGCCCGGCATTTGCTCTGCCGAAGAGTTGGCCAAGCGTTGTGCGACATCCATTTTAAGTGCTTATTCTCATCAGCGGCATTACTATTGGGGGCAAAAGATACCAGAAAAGTTATTTCATTGCGCAACCAGCTTAACTTGTGGCTCAACTGCCTGTGAAGCGGCCGGTTCCTCGAAGACCGACGCTGAACCCGGGAACTTCAGCCCCGTTACTGACAGACCTGGCAAAAAGCAAAGCTGTGGTCGGATCCATGCTGGAAAAGCCCTCGCACATTTAAGAATTTTTACCGAATCTATTAGCTGAGGTGGCCATTGGCATTACCGGCAACAAGTGAGATGGCCGCTGCTCAATCTGCTGGTGTCCGTGATTCTTACCTCGATGGTGTGAGCCGGAGGGGGGAGCGCAGTGCCGAGAGTTTACTGCATGCCGGCCCCTTGGCGGCGAGGGCAGCACAACGGGAAAACTTACCGCCGCGGGCTTTTTCCTTTATGATCTGGGCCTGAGCCCGATAACAATGACATACCCTTGTCCATAAGTGATTGAATGAGCGAGCAGAAACCTATCGCCCAACAAATTGAGGAAAGATTCAGCGCCCTGCTGCTGGGGCTGGAGCTGGCCAAGCAACTGAGCCTCTGTGAACCGAATGAGGATCAGCCTGCCTTTGCCACAGACAGCGACGGCCGTCAGTTGCTGATGGTGGAGAAGGTGGCCCGTCGGGACAAGAAACTGAATCAGAGTTCCCATCAGAGTTTTCTCGACCAGCTTCAGGACAGGATCCAGGACGAAATACTGATCCGCCTGGATGATCGTCTTCAGGATACCGAGCATCTTTACAACAAGCTGTTGGGAGTGCATGAAAACCTGCCGGACATTCTGGATGTGATGTCGGTGCGGGCAGCCTCCATCGGCAGGCTGGAGCCCCTGGTCGCCACTGTCAGTTGGCTGTCCACGGATCTCATTAAGATGATTAATATGCCCAAATACCGTCGCACCAATAGTAAGGGCAAGGTCATCCCTGTGGATAATCTGCGTGTGGCGCTGAGCTTTCTCGGGCTGGAAAATCTCAAAATGGTGATTCCGTCCCTGGTGTTCCGCCGCTGGATCCCGCAAATTACCGATCCTTATCCCAGTATCAAGACCCGCCTCTGGGAGCAGGCCATTGGCACCGGCTTGGCATGCAAGAAAATTGCCCAGGTCTGCCAACTGGATGAAGGTCACGCCTTTACCCTGGGTATGTTTCATGAGGTGGGCAAGCTGGTATTGACCCGCTTGTACTTTCGCCTGTTCGACGAGGTGGTGCGTGATGCCGTACACGAGGCTCATGAAGCCAGGATGAAGGAAGAGCACAGCGCCCTGACCGAACTCACTCCCTCCGGAACGGGCTTGCTGGCCATCTATGATAAGTATGCCGCTTCGGTCAGCAGTCGTCTGATCAAACGCATGGACTTTCGCAGGGTTTGCATAGCCCCTGCCATGGAGGAGTTTGCCGCCAATCTGCCGGTCAGGGAGATGTCCCCCATGGGAAAGGTGCTCAGGCAGGGGGATGCTTACAACAAATATCGTATGCTCAAGACCTACCGTTTGATCAACATGGATGAAGCCAAGATGTATCTGCGAGACCTGATGATGCCGGCCGGCGCCCTCTCCCTGTTGAAAGCGACGGATCTTCGCCATCTGAACCTGACCTTCGATGAAGATCAGGAAGCTTCCTGACAAAAGTAAAAAATATTTTTACATATTCATGCAGCCCCCATTTGGGCGCTACAATAGCGGGCTGACTTCCGATATGGCGAGAGCAATTGTGCCCTTACGGGCAGTGCTCTTGATATAGTTATTCACTATTCCTGCAATAATAGACCAAGCCCTTGTAAATCAAGGGTTTTGAAGGTGTTGCAGGGAGACATAAGGGATGAAATCTGGAATAATGGCGCCATTTTCGCCATTGCCCCGTGGCCGCATATAAAACAAGGGGCCACCAGCAAAGCAAGAGGTAGATAGAATGAAAGTCACTCGTGAGTTATTTGATCAAGTCATGGCCCCCAACTATAACCCGGCCAATATGATCCCGGTTCGGGGTAAAGGGTCCCGCATCTGGGATCAGAATGAGGTGGAGTATGTGGATTTTGCCGGCGGTATTGCGGTTAATTCCCTGGGACATTGTCATCCGGAAATGGTGGCCGCCCTCAATGAACAGAGTCAGAAGCTCTGGCATCTGAGTAACGTTTTCACTAACGAGCCGGCTTTACGTCTGGCCAAGAAACTGACCGATGTGACATTCGCCGAGCATGTGTACTTTGCCAACTCTGGTGCGGAAGCCAACGAAGCCGCACTGAAACTGGCCCGCCGCTGGGCTCTTGATCATTATGGTGAACAGAAAAACCAGATTATTTCCTTCAAGCAGGGGTTCCACGGTCGCACTTTCTTCACCGTTACCGTAGGTGGCCAGCCTGCCTATTCCGATGGTTTTGGACCCAAGCCCGGCGCCATTGACCACGCCACATACAATGATCTCGCCAGCCTGCAGGCCCTGATGTCTGACAATACCTGTGCAGTCATGATGGAGCCTCTCCAGGGTGAAGGCGGTATCATCAGCCCCACTCCTGAATTCGTTCAAGGCGTACGCGAACTGTGCAACAAGCACAATGCGCTGCTGATTTTCGACGAAGTGCAGTCCGGTGTGGGTCGTACCGGTCAGCTGTACGCTTACATGGGGCTGGGTGTGACTCCGGATATCCTGTCTACGGCCAAGGCCCTGGGTGGCGGATTCCCCATCGGGGCCATGCTGACCACCAAAGCCATTGCCGCCAGTCTCAAAGTCGGGACCCACGGCAGCACCTATGGCGGTAACCCCCTGGCCTGCGCCGTGGCTGAACGTGTGCTGGACATCGTCAATACTGACGAAGTGCTCAACGGGGTAAAGCGCAAGGAGCAGATGTTCCGTGACGGTCTGAACGCCATCAACGACAAGTATCATGTATTCAACGAAATTCGCGGCAAGGGCCTGCTGCTCGGCGCAGCGCTGAACGAGAAGTATCAGGGCCGTGCCCGGGATTTTCTGGTCGCCTCCGTGGAGGAACAACTGATGTGTCTGGTGGCTGGCGCCAATGTGGTGCGCTTCGCCCCGTCGCTGATCATTCCCGACGAAGACATTAAGGAAGGTCTGGCGCGTTTCGAGCGGGCCGTAGCCAGGGTCGTCAACGGCTGAATGAACAGGCAGGGGCTGATCAGCCCCTGCTTCCAAGCCGGTTCATCCGGCGTTCTGTCCTACAGGCATGCAGCCTTTTACAAGAGCGGGAGTAAGCGACCATGATGGTAATTCGCCCAATCCAGGCCAGTGACTATCCGTCACTGCATGAAATAGCCGTTGAGTCTGGCATAGGTTTCACCTCATTGCCGGTCAACGAGGAATTACTGCGTAACAAGATTGCCTCTTCGGAAGCGTCCTTCGGTCGCACGGTGGAGAAACCTGGCGAGGAAAGCTATCTGTTCGTCATGGAGGATACCCAAAACGGACAGGTGGTGGGAACCAGCGGCATCCAGGCGGCAGTGGGTAAAGATGACGCCTTTTATCATTACCATATTGGTAAGGTGGCCCATGCGTCCCGTGAGCTGAATATCTATAACATGGTGGATATTCTCACCTTCTGTAACGATTACACGGGCGTCACCGAAATCTGCACCCTGTTCCTGCGGGAGCAGGCCAGAAAAGGCAATAACGGCCGTTTCCTGTCCAAGTTTCGCTTCCTGTTTATCCGAGAGCATCAGAAACGTTTTTCTGAGACGGTGATCGCCGAAATGCGCGGGGTTTCGGACGAAAATGGCGGTTCGCCGTTCTGGCAGTGGCTGGAGGAACACTTTTTTTCCATGGACTTCCCCACGGCAGATTATCTGACCGGCATTGGCCAGAAGGTCTTTATTGCCGAACTGATGCCCAAGTATCCGATTTATGTGAGCCTGCTGTCCAAAGAGGCCCAGGCTGTCATTGGTAAGGTACATGAAAAAACCCGACCGGCACTGCAACTGCTGGAATCAGAAGGTTTCCGTTGCCGCGGCTATGTAGACATCTTCGATGCCGGCCCCACGGTGGAAGCGGATCTGCAACATATCCGCACGGCCCAGAACAGCCGGAAACTGCCGGTGCGGATTGGCGACACGGAAGGCGCTAATACTTTCCAGATTATCAATACCCGTATCCAGGGATTCCGCGGGATCGCAGCACCGCTGCGTATCGATGAACAACAGGAGGTCGCCATATTGTCCCGACAGGCGGCCGATGCCCTGCAGATAGACGAGGGCGACAAGGTGCGTTTTGCACCACTCAAATTGAAGGGGTAACAATGACCAAAGCACAATTTATCGCCGGCCAGTGGCTTGAGGGCCAGGGCCATGACATCGCTTCTCAGGACCCGGCCAAGAAACAGACCATCTGGCAGGCCAAATCGGCCAGCCCCGCCCAGGTTGGCGAGGCCGTCAGCGCCGCCCGGCAGGCTTTCCTGCCCTGGTCAGAATTCAGCTTTGAGGAACGTCTGGTCTTCGTCAAGCGTTTCGCCGCCCTGCTCGGTGAGCACAAGGATGAGCTGGCCCTGACCATCGCCAGGGAAACCGGTAAACCCCTGTGGGAAACGGCCACAGAAGTGGGCGCCATGATCGGCAAGGTGGCCATTTCAGAGCGGGCTTATAAGGAACGTACAGGTACGGTAGAAAATCCCATGCCGCTGGGCAAAGCCTATATTCGCCACAAGCCCCATGGGGTGGTTGCGGTCTTCGGCCCGTACAACTTCCCTGGTCATCTGCCTAACGGGCATATAGTGCCTGCCCTGCTGGCGGGCAATACGGTGATATTCAAACCCAGCGAACTGACGCCGCTGGTGGCCCAAAAAACGGTTGAACTGTGGGAAAAGGCCGGTCTGCCACAAGGGGTGATTAACCTGGTGCAGGGCGAAGTGGAAACCGGCAAGGCGTTGGCCAGCCATCCCGGTATCGACGGCTTGTTCTTTACCGGCAGTTCACGCACCGGTAAGTTGCTGCACGAACAGTTTGGCGGCCATCCGGGCAAGATCCTGGCCCTGGAAATGGGCGGCAATAACCCGCTGCTGGTGAGGGGTGTATCGGATATCGATGCCACTGTGCATGACATAGTACAGTCGGCCTTTGTTACCTCGGGACAGCGTTGTACCTGTTCTCGCCGACTCTTCCTGGAACAGAATGAGCAGGGTGATGCCATCCTGGCCAGATTGCTGGAAGTGACTCGGCAGATTCAGGTGGGTGACTATGATGCCGAGCCCCAACCTTTTATGGGGGCGATGATTTCCTCCCGAGCGGCCCAGCAAATGGTTGCGGCGCAAAAACAGTTACAGGACCTTGGTGCAGAATCGCTGCTGGAAATGCAACACCTGGATCCTGAGTCAGGCTTTGTGACCCCCGGCATTATCGATGTCACCGGCATTCTGGACAAGATGCCCGACGAAGAGCATTTCGGTCCCCTGCTCAAAGTGATTCGCTATAGCGATTTCGACCAGGCTATTGAAGAGGCCAACAATACCGTATTTGGCCTGTCAGCAGGCTTGTTGTCGGATGACGCCGAACTGTATCAGCATTTCTTTCGGCGTATCCGTGCCGGCATCGTCAACTGGAACCGTCCCATCACAGGTGCCAGCAGTGCCGCTCCCTTTGGCGGCATAGGTGAAAGTGGTAACCACAGGGCAAGTGCCTACTATGCGGCGGACTACTGTGCCTACCCGGTCGCTTCGGTGGAACTGGAGAAATCGGACATGCCTGACAGCCTTAATCCAGGTCTGAAGTTCTAAAATTTACATTTGTTTAACAAAAAGGTGGCTAAGCCACCTTTTTTGTATCTTAAATATGAGAAAACAGCCTTCTACAGGAGAGATAAGTTGTTTTTATCTGGCTGTATGTTTTTTGTTCTCGGATCCTGTATAATCCGTCACACAAGGCTTTGGTGATTACTCGAGTGACGGGTTCTGAGTAATTCACAATGTTTTAATCTGAAGATAGGAAGTAGTACCAAAATCATGCATAACAACGTTGAAACCTTATTCGCCAGTCTATGGCAGGATTACGTCGCCATGACGCCTTCGGCTCAGAAAGTTCACCAACTGCTTGGTGACGGTGATGAGCTGATCAACGATCATGTGGCGTTTCGTACATTCAACATTGAGAAGGTTAACCTGGACAAGCTGGCCGCCCATTTTCTCGCTCTGGGCTATGAAGAAAAAGGTCAGTATGATTTCGAACAGAAAAAGCTGAAGGCCAGACATTTCGAGCATGCAGACGAAACCAAACCCAAGGTGTTTATCAGTGAGTTGCTGGTGGAGGCTTTCTCCGCACCCGTACAGGCCATCATCCACAAAATGGTCGATGCCGTTCCTGCCGATGCGGTGAACAAAGAAGACTTTCTCTATTCCGGCACCCACTGGAAAGTCAGCAGCAGTGATTACCAGACGCTGCTCAACGAGTCCGAGTACGCGGCCTGGGTTTCCGCCTGGGGGTTTCGTGCCAATCACTTTACCGTCAGCCTGAATCACCTGAAACAATACAGCCAGTTGGCAGAGGTCAATAACAAGCTTAAGGAAGCGGGTTTTGAACTGAATACCTCTGGGGGTGAAATCAAGGGGGGTCCTGAGGTGCATCTGGCCCAGTCTTCGACCATGGCGGACAAGATGGAAGTGCAGTTCAGCGATGCCAAACTGACCATCCCAAGCTGTTTCTATGAGTTTGCCCAGCGCTTCCCGCTGCCAGATGGCAGACTCTATACGGGCTTTGTGGCGGCCTCTGCCGACAAGATCTTCGAAAGCACCAACGTCGGCATGTAAGGCTGTTTTCACTCATTCCCAGGGCCCGCTACAGCGGGCCTTTTTGTTATTGCCGGGTATCCGGTTTACAGACGGCCGGGCAGATCGGCACAGCAGGGGGAATGGGCGAAAAAATTCCTGTAAATCCCTGTTGTTGCTATTGTATTAGGTGTAGCTTTAACAGGTAGCTGTGAATGGCATGAAGCCTTCACCATCAGGGGACAAGGCGCAGTCCATACCCGATATAATGACAGCGAGAATCTGGAGCAGTCATGAGTAACTTAATGAATTCGGTCAATCAGCGGACCAATATCGTCGGTCAGAACCGACTGGAACTGCTGATCTTCAGGCTGCTTGGCCAACAACCCTTCGGCATCAACGTGTTCAAGGTCAGGGAAGTATTGCAGTGCCCTGAGCTGACTGAGATGCCGGGCGCCAGCCCCCATGTGAGGGGAATAGCACATCTGCGTGGTGTCCCCATTACCGTAATCGATCTTAGTCAGGCCACCGGCGGCAAACGCATTGAAGACCTTAAAACCGCCTACGTACTGGTCACCGAATACAACCGTAACACCCAGGGATTTCTGGTCGGCAGTGTGGACCGCATCGTCAATATCAACTGGGAACAGATCATGCCGCCACCCAAAGGGGCCGGTGCGAACCATTATCTGACCGCCGTGACCAGAGTCGACGACAAGCTGGTCCAGGTGATTGATGTGGAGAAGGTGTTTGCCGAGATTTCCCCCGTCGATGAAGAAGTCAGCGAAGCGGTCAAGAGCCAGGGTGCCGATGTGGATGTCAGCCAGATGACGGTACTGGTGGCGGACGACTCTTCGGTGGCCCGCAATCAGGTTAAACGGGCTCTGTCCTCCATTGGCGTTAATGTGGAACTGGTCAATGACGGTCGTGAAGCCCTCAAGTGGCTGGAAGCCAAGGCCAAGGAAATGGGTGGCGACATTACCAGCAAGGTCCCGCTGATTATCTCGGATATCGAAATGCCGGAAATGGATGGCTATACCCTGGCTGCCGAGGTCAAGGCCCATCCCGACCTGCGCAAGATCCACATCATTTTGCATTCTTCTTTGAGCGGTGTTTTCAATGAAGCCATGGTGCGAAAAGTGGGGGCGGATCAGTTTATTGCCAAGTTCCACCCGGATGAACTGGCCTCGGCTGTGCGTAAATGGATGACCAGTCACTGATTTAACCGATCCGGATTGCTCTGGGGCGGTCCGGATAACCCGCCCTCTAGCCAACTGTTCTTTATCCCCTTCCTTAAATCCCTTCCAGCATATAAGGTAACGCCCTGAGTTTTAAAAAGAATCGGGGACACCATGAGATTGCGAATCGCGCTTGTACTCCTACTGTTAACGCCTGCAGTCTGGGCCACCGGCATAGCCGAATTCAGCAAGGGTATGCAATATAGGGACGGCTATTTCGACTTCTACTACCAAAGCGAAGAAGACAAGCTGTATCTGCTGGTGGACAAGCTGGATCAGCCTTTTATTTTCCAGAGTAGCCTGCCACGGGGCATGGGCTCCAACGACATTGGTCTGGATCGCGGGCAACTGGGGGAGACCCGGCTGGTGCAGTTTGAGCGGTTTGGCAACAAAGTCTTTTTAAAGCAACTCAACAGCTATTACCGGGCTGCCAGCGACAATCCGGCAGAGCAGGCCAGTGTCGATGAAGCCTTTGCCAGTTCAGTACTGGCCGGTCTGCCGGTGGTGGCGTCCGATGGCAACCGGTTGCTAGTGGACTATACGGAGTTTCTGTTCAGTGATATCCACCAGATCGCCGAACGTCTGACCCAGACCAATCAGGGCAGCTACAAGGCGGATGCCAAGCGCAGCGGAATTTTCCTGGAGCGAAGCAAAGCCTTTCCCCGCAACACCGAGTTGGAGGCCCTGATTACCTTCGCAGGTAGCAAGGCCGGCGACCATGTGAAACAGGTGGCCCCCGCCCCGGATGCCATTTCGGTGCATTTGCATCACTCCTTGATTGCACTGCCCGAGGAAGGCTATCAACCCAGGGCATTCCATCCTTACTCCGGCTATTGGAAAGTGGAGTATATGGACTATGCTGCTCCAATTGATCAGTCCATGGTGAAGCGTTTCGTTCCCCGCCATCGTCTGCAGAAGCAGGATCCCGGCGCGTCGGTCAGCGAGCCTGTGGAGCCCATCGTTTACTACCTGGACCCGGGCGTCCCTGAGCCGGTCCGCAGCGCCTTGTACGATGGTGCCATGTGGTGGAATAACGCCTTTGAGAAGCTGGGCTATAAAAATGCTTTTGTGGTCAAGCCCCTGCCAGCCGACGCAGATCCCATGGATGTGCGCTACAACGTCATACAGTGGGTGCACCGGGCGACCCGGGGCTGGTCATACGGCTCCACGGTCACGGATCCGCGCACCGGCGAAATCCTCAAAGGGCATGTGACGCTGGGCTCACTGCGGGTGCGCCAGGATTTCCTCATCGCTACCGGCCTGACCAGCCCTTATGATGGCGGCGCCAACGATACCCAGACCCAGTTGGATATGGCCCTGGCCAGAATTCGACAGTTGTCCGCCCACGAGGTCGGCCATACCCTGGGACTGATTCACAATTTTGCGGCCAGCGCCAATGATCGGGCATCGGTGATGGATTATCCCCATCCCCTCGTGACTCTCGAAAATGACAAAATCTCATTAAAAAATGCCTACACAGAAGGGCTGGGAAAATGGGATCTGTACGCCATCGAATATGGCTACGGTGAGTTCGGCGATGACGAACAAGACGCCTTGCGTAAACTGGTCAGCCAGGCCAAAGAGCAAGGGCTGGAATATATAGCCGATCGCGATGCCAGGCCGGCAGGCGGCGTCAGTGCCAGGGGACACTTATGGGATAATGGCGCCGACCCGGTAGCCGAACTCAAGCGGTTGCTGGCGGTACGCCGTGTAGCGCTGAATAATCTGGGGCTGGCCAGTATCCCTGACCAGGCGCCCCTCTCCAGCCTGCAGGAAACGCTGGTGCCCATCTATCTGCTGCATCGCTATCAGGTGGAAGCTGTCGCCAAACTGGTGGGGGGGCTTGAATATGAATATGAACTTAAAGGGGATCACCCTAAGCCCAGGGGATTAAAGCATGTCGGCGCCGATCAGCAGCGCCGGGCGCTGGAGAGCCTGCTGGCCACCCTTTCCCCTGACGTACTGACCTTGCCGGCCGACCTGCTGACTCTGATCCCGCCCAGGGCATATGGCGATACAGACGGCCGGGAGAGTTTCCAGGGCCGTACGGGGCTGGCATTTGATCCCATCAGTGCTGCAGAAGCGGCCGCTAATCATACCCTCAGCTTATTGTTGCATCCCCAGCGACTGAATCGTCTGGCGATGGCAACCGGCGAGCTTAATATTGAACAGATGCTGAAAAAGCTGCTGGAGAAGAGCTTCAAGCAGCCAGCCTCCAGGGGCGTGGAGAGCCTGATCCGGCAGCGTACGGATTACCTGGTATTTTATTCCCTTATGCAGGCGATGCAGAATCCCGACCTGGCGCCTGTGGCCCGTGCCGAACTACTGACAAGTCTGACCGGACTTAGGGAGTGGCTGGAAGATCACCAGGAACAGGCCCAGTACCGCCTGATTGCCCGTGAGTTGCATTGGTATCTTGAGTCCGGCCAGTGGCAGCCAAAGTATACGCCCCTGGCGCTGCCACCGGGGTCGCCCATTTAAAACGCGAAGTTTAATGGCCACCACAGTGACACAAAGAGAAGACCCTGAGCCGGAAAACTCTTTGTGTTCTGTGCCCTGGCGGTTAATCAGCCAGCCGATTTTACTGGCGTCATCCCGCTGCCCAACATTATCCTTATGACTATTGTCCTTTGTTTAACGTAGCCAACCATGTCCGAACTAAATGAAATCATCGATCTGCTGAAAACCCTGATTCGGGAACCTGCGGTGGTGGGCGCCGAACATTCTTTCTTCCGGGTATTGCAGCGTGAACTGGAAGAGCGGGGTGCCAATGTGACCTGGTATGAAGGGGTGTTGGTGGCGCAGGGCAGCAAGCCTTTTTCGGCCATGTTTTCGGCTCATATCGACAGGCACGGATTGATCTGTACCGGTCCCAATGAATTCCAGTACGCGGCCTTCGTGGCAGGCAACCGTTCCGATCTGCTCGGTAACTCAGTGTCCGAGCAACTGATCAGCAAGATAGTCGACAGGTTCGACGCCACGCCTGTCATCGCCTATGAGCCCTGGTCCGGGGCCTATCGCGGTAAGGGCAGAATTGCCAGCAGCTATGTCTGTGAGCGGCGTAACAACCTTATCTTTACCCTCGAAGGACTGGAGCACCTGGTGGCCGGCACCCCGGTGGCCTTTGCAGATCGACTCACTGTCAATAGCGATACCATCAGCGGACAGCTGGACAATGTGCTGACGGCGGCTTTTCTGGTTCATTTATTCAGCCGGGGATTCCAGGGCACTGCCTTTTTCACCGCCCAGGAAGAAGCCGGTAAGAGCTGGCGCTATCTCCTCGAATGGTTCCGTCGCTTTGGCAGTCGTACTAACCGCCTGATAGTGGTGGACACCAGCCCCTATCCTGACAGGAATGAAGCAGACAAACAGCATCTTGTGCTCAGGCACCGGGATGCCAATGCCCAGTTTGATTCAGTGCTGACCGAACAACTGCAGGCCATCTGCGAGGTTTATGGCCATACCTGCAGTTACAAGGACGAGTATATTGATAAGAAGAACGCCCAACTGAGCGAAGGGCAGGCGGTACAGTCTTACGGCAGCACCGAGATGGGCCGGATCATTGCAGCTTCCAACGGCATGGTCACCGGCAGTACCCTGCAAATTCCCACTACCGGCTATCACACCATGGAAGAAACCGCTTCCCTGGATTCCTGCCGGGCCTTTCTGACCGTGCTGAAGCGTGTGGCAGAAGTTCAGTAGGAATTTTCACCAACAAAGGGGAAGCTGGGCGGCCTTGATTAGCTGCCCAGCATAGGATCTAACTGAACACCCGTTTCCGGCTCAGCAGCACAGCCAGCAGACCGATACCAAGCAGTAACAATGGGGTAGGCGCTGGTACCTGTGTCGCTCCACCACTTCCTACAATGATCTGAATCTGTGTTCTGGCCAGTTGTTGTCCCTGGGCATCGAATGCGGCCAGATAGAAATCGTAAGTCGCATCAATTGTGGGGTCGAAACCGGGAATAAACCAATGGGGCTTCCAAGAGTTCTGGGCCACATTGAAGTCGGTGAGGTTCGTGGCATAGGCCGCTGTTGCTGCCGCTGCCACCCCCGCGTCTGCACTGCGGCATCCACTGACCTCTGTTCCTGCGCCATTACCTGTGCCGTTGTCACCCATGGAATGATCCCAGCATACCGAGTTGGCAATGGGTTCAATGCCATGGATGAGATCGAAGGTCAAAAAGTCGGTAGACAGGCTAGGATCAGTGTCCAGGCCGAGTACAAAGCTCAGATCCGCAAGCATAAAGTTAAAGTTGTCGTCACCCGAATAATCGCTGTTGATCGACCACTCGAAACTCCACTGTGCAGTGGGTGCGGACTGAGTGGGGGCGACACCGGCATTAAAGCTATATGTCCCGTCACCATTACTGTTGAAAGTATTTTCCGGCTGACCGGCTGCATTATGTCTGAGCTTGCCGCGCAGCCCGAGTTCGATGCCGTTATTCTGCTCTGTGGTAAAGCTGCCATTGGCATTGCCGCTGCCAAAGATGACATCCGGCGTGATGTCCTGGTCATAGAGTATTACTGCTTGGGACGACCCGCAGACCAGGGATGTCGCCAATAGCAGGGCGGATAATTTATTTTTCATTTTATCTCCTGAAGAGCATTTCCTGAGGTTTGAAGATGATACTGCAAACATCACAGAGCATTGCCTTTCCCTTTAATGCAAGCGAAGACATAGGGCGACCCTGAATGTCGAAAAAATGAACAAGCAAGACGCGGGCCATAGATAAAAACCCATGTAGAACAAAAAGATAATAAAATATTATTTGTGAGGCATCGGAGGTTGTTAAATAATTCGACGCCACTTTCAGTCTTTACGGTTGTCAGTAGCCGGATGGCGGGACCCTGTGTTGAGTGGCCTGCTCATAGCCGTAGGCAGCCTCTATCAGCACAGCTTCTGAGCGGGCCCGGCCAAAAAAGCTGATTCCCACAGGCAGGGCGGGTTCTTCTGCTACCTGCACAAAGCCCATGGGCACGGTAATATGGGGATAGCCGGCTACTGCCGCCGCGGAACTGGCTGAGCCCAGGAAATGATCGCCGTTGAGATAATCGATCTTCCAGGCCGGCCCTGTGGTGGGCGCGATCAGCAGATCGAGCCGATGCTGATCCATTGCCGCATCGATCCCCTCAGCACCGGCCAGGCGTCTTGCCCGTTGCAAAGCTTCTTCATATTTCAGTTGTTGCTCTTCGCCGCTGCTGTCTTCGGCCATCAGAAACAGTTCCTGGCCGAACAATGGCATGGCTACAGCCGCATGCTTGTCGTTGGCAACAATCAAATCGGCAAGGGACCGGTACGGACTCTGACTGGCCTGCAGATAAGCGGCCAGATCCTGTCTGAATTCATGTAACAGCACGGTGAATTCATCATCATCCCATTGATCCAGGGTTGGCAGTTCAACTTTGTCAATCAGAATGGCCCCTTGTCTTCTCAGTATCTCCAACTGGGCGTCGAACTGCCTGTCCAATAGATCATGGTATCCGGTCAGATTACGCACTATACCGATGCGCTTGCCCGCCAGTCCGTCAATCTTAAGATGCCGGCTAAAATCCAGTCCCCCTGCATAGGAGACCGAATCCCCCGGATCTTCACCCGCCATGGCTTCCAGCAGGATCACCGCCCCACTTACTGTGCGTGCCATGGGGCCGGTAGTATCCTGACTGTGGGCGATGGGAATAATACCATCGCGGCTGATCAGGCCCAGGGTGGGCTTGATGCTGACAATACCGTTAACTGCTGCCGGACAGACAAGGGAGCCGTCTGTTTCAGTGCCCACGGCTGCCGCAACCATATTGGCGGCCACCGCTACCGCTGAGCCGGAACTGGATCCACAAGTGGAGCGGCTGGAATCATAAGGATTGCGGGTCTGGCCGCCAAGGCTGCTCCAGCCCGAACTGGAGCGGCTGGAACGGAAGTTTGCCCATTCACTGAGATTGGCTTTGCCCAGGATCACTGCCCCTGCGGCCCTGAGTTGCTGTACCAGAAAAGCATCATCAGGTGGCTGGTTGTCTTTCAGCAGCACTGAGCCTGCCGAATTGGCCATACCGACGGCATCGATATTGTCCTTAAGCAGCACAGGAATACCGTGTAAGGGGCCCCGTACTTGTCCGGTCCGGCGTTCCTCATCCAGAAGTCTGGCCTCGTTGGCAGCCTCGGGGTTAAGGCTGATTACGGCGTTCAGGATCGGCCCCTGTTTGTCCAGGCTGGCAATGCGGTCAAGATAGTAAACTATCAGTTCCTCGCTGCTCAGCCGGCCTTCCTGGAGGTAAACCTGCAGGGCCGGCAGACTGGCTTCCTGCAGATCGGGTCGGGTAGGGGCATAAGTCTGGCAGGCGGTAAGTAACACCGCCAGCAGCAAGCCGGTAAACAGTCGGTTCAGCACGATCTCACCTGGAATGATAAGCACCTGATTGTGTTTACTTTATCAGCAAACTTAGCCGATACCAGCGGATTTCCTACTGCGGAGCCAATCAAACTACCAGTTTTCGCTGGGCCTCCATACCCATGGCGAGCAACACGGGGTCCGTTTCCTGCCGGGCAATAAAATCGGCCTTACCAGCCAGCTTCCAACAGTGATGCCGGATCAGGGACTGGGCCGTGGCCCCGCCCAAGGTTGCGCCGGGGCCGAGAATAATCAACTTATCCGGTGCAAACTCCTTGATAGCCACTTCGATGGCCTTGTCATAATGGTAAGGATCCACCACTTGGGTATTCAGGGTGTAATGATATAAGGCCGACAGGTCAGTGCTGTGCGGCTGCCAGATCCGCCCTTCGCCGTCGATCATGGGCAGGTGTGGCCTGGAAAACAGCGCCTGTGGCAGGGTCTGTCTGGCCTTCTCAGAAATGCCTTTTAACATTGGCGTATGAAACGCCGCGTGGTTATACAGGCGCATGGGATAGCGGTCCTGTAACCGCGGCAGACGCTGCTCCATGGCTTTCATACCGGCTTCGTTGCCGCCCATTACCAGAAAACCGCCAAGGAAGATGGACGGATAGATTTCAGCTCCGGGCAGGGTGTTCACTTCCTGTATCCAGTGCAAGATCCGGGCTTTGAGCTCGCTGTCTTCCACCCAGTCCTCGTTACAGGTGGGGTAGATCATCTGGCCGCCGATGAGGCCGCCGCTCATCATCGAGCCCATGCTGTTAATAAGTTTGATAGCCTGCTCTTCGCCCAGGGCGCCGGCCAGGGCCAGGGCGATATACCAGCCCATGGAATTGCCGGTCACCGCAACTATCTCGTACTTTTCACGATTAATGGCGTCAAAGTCGCCGCGGGCACAGGCATAAATCAGGGCCGAGGCATTTTCTCCCGCTGTATGCATGGGCAGCTTATACGCGGGCATGGCGTCCAGCTCTGCCACCGGCACCTGGCCCTGCCCGGTGCGATAAGCATCGATAACCTGCAGGATGTGGCTTTTGTCAGAATGGTAACGGCCGAAATAGCCCAGCTCGTCCTTGTTATAGGTCCCCCTGCCAGGGCAGATGACCACAGCGGTCTGCTTATCTGTCATCAGCTTACCTCCCGGTACCTGGCGGCATTCTGGTCGGGTTTACCCACCATCTCTCTCGCCAGGGCCACAATCTCATCGCTGGAAGGCAACACCTCATAACTGGCACTGCCCAGGGGAATAAAACAGTCTTCTGCACACAGACGCTTAAGCTGTGGTAAAGCCTGCCCCAGTGCCTGTCTGGCTTCGGTGATCAAGGTAACCAGGGCTTCGCTGACTGAGGCCGTCTGACGACACTCATCGACAATCAACACTTTGTTATAACCCCGGGTTTGCTCGATGATGGCCTCCTCGTTGAGGGGGACCAGCCAGCGCAGGTCCACCACTTTGCAGCGAATGCCCTGTTCAGCCAGTTGTTTTTCTGCCTGTCTGCTCAGGTAATAACCGTTGCCGTAACTGACAATACACAAATCCTCGCCTTCGCCATAAACTCCGGGTTCGCCCAGAGGCAGACGACCAGCCTGCTCAGGCGGCACATAGGGGAAAGACCAGAGGTTGTCACCCTCTTCATGCAAGTCTTTTTTCATATACAGGGCGATAGGTTCGAGAAATACCACCAGACGCTGCTCTTCCCTCGCCAGGCGCACACATTCGCGCAGCATCTCTACCGCATCGGCACCGTTGGAGGGACAGGCCAGGATAAGTCCCGGAATATCGCGGAACACGGCAAAGCTGTTGTCGTTGTGAAAATGTCCGCCAAAACCCTTCTGGTAGGCCAGGCCGGCAATGCGTATGACCATGGGGTTACTGTACTGCCCGTTAGAAAAAAACGGCAGGGTGGCGGCTTCGCCGCGGATTTGATCCTCGGCATTGTGTACGTAAGCCAGGAACTGAATCTCAGGGATGGGCAGCAGACCGTTGTGCGCCATGCCGATGGCCATACCCAGAATGGACTGTTCGTCCAGCAGGGTATTGGTGACCCGGGGCGCACCAAACTTTTCATATAACTTGGCGGTTACATTGTATACGCCGCCCTTACGACCGATGTCCTCGCCACACATGACGATTTCCTCGTGCTGGGCCATCAGATCCAGCAGCGCCCAGTTGATCAGTTTGGCCAGGTGCTGGGGCTTGCCCAGGTTATGTTTTTCATGGCTGAACAGTGTATTCCGATCTACCGGCTTTGGCACCGATGCATGGCGTTTTGGCGGTATGAGGGCGGCCTTGATCTGCGCCGCATGAGTCAGTTTGGGCCGGCTGGCGGCCCGCTCGCTGATCCTGGCGATTCGTTGCTCCACCTCCAGATAGAGCTGAATAATTTCGTCACCCGATAATATCTGGTTATCCAGCAGTAACCCTGCACTGTACAGTAGCGGATCCTGCCGTTCACTGGCTTCGATGGCAGCCAGTTGCCGGTAGGCAAATTCCGAGTCCGACCCCGCATGACCCAAAAGGCGCACGGTACGCACGTGCAGGAACAGGGGCTTACGGCGTCGTCTGACCCAGTCTGCGGCCGCCTTGGCCGTCTGGTAGGTATCCACCAGGTTCAGCCCGTCACAGTAGCGATATTCCAGAGCGGCCCTGTTGGCGAAATTGGCGTGGATCCACCCTTGCGGAGTGGGCGTGGAGATGCCGATGCCATTGTCCTCGCAGACAAAGAGTATCGGCATGGGGATGGACTGATACGAAGCCCAGGACGCCGCGTTAATGGCTCCCAGGGCAGTGGAATGATTGGCCGAGGCATCGCCGAAACTGCACAGCACTACACCGTCCGGTCGCATCACCGAATCAATGCCCAGCTTGTTGGTCAGGGCGATACTGTAAGCTGCCCCCATGGCTTTGGGCAGATGAGAGGCAATGGTGCTGGTCTGAGGTGGAATAAACAGATCCTTGCTGCCAAGGACCTTGTGCCGTCCCCCTGAAATGGGATCTTCGCTGGACGCCGCAAATGACAGCAACATATCGTATAAGGGGGTGGTGCCAGGCTTCTGCTTGCTGCGCTGGATGACAAAGGCGCCGCTGCGATAGTGCAAAAACGCCATGTCATCCGGGCGCAGGGCGGCGGCCACCGCAGCATTGCCTTCATGGCCAGCACTGCCGATGGTATAGAAGCTTTTGCCTTCCTTTTGCATCTTACGTGACTGTAAATCCAGGTGACGACTCATCACCTGGGTTTCGAACAGATCAATCAATTGTTCGGGACTGAGACCCGCATCCTGAAGGGAAGCCCTGACACTGCCCTTTGGCAGGCGATCTTCCTGCACATCCCGGATCAGGTTTTGTCTGACAATGGTGTTGCGGTCCAGCATCAGCGACTCCTTAACTGCTTATCAGGAAAAGGCCTGCAGGCCGGTCTGAGCACGGCCAAGGATCAGGGCATGCACATCGTGGGTACCTTCGTAGGTATTCACCGCTTCTAAGTTCATCACATGACGGATCACATGGAACTCGTCGGCGATCCCGTTGCCGCCGTGCATATCCCGGGCAATACGGGCGATATCCAAAGCCTTGCCGCAGGAGTTGCGTTTAATCAGTGAGATGGCTTCCGGCGCAAGCAGATCTTGATCCATCAGGCGGCCTGCCTGCACACAGGCCATCAGGCCGGTGGTGATTTCGGTCTGCATGTCGGCCAGCTTCTTTTGAATCAGTTGGGTGGCGGCCAGGGGGCGGCCAAATTGTTCCCTGTCCAGGGTGTACTGGCGGGCCGCATGCCAGCAGAATTCAGCGGCACCCAGGGCGCCCCAGGCGATACCGTAGCGGGCCTTGTTCAGGCAACCGAATGGCCCCTTCAGACCGCTCACATTCGGCAGCAGACCGTCTTCGGGGACGAAGACGTTGTCCATCACAATCTCGCCGGTGATGGAGGCGCGCAGGGAGAATTTGCCTTCAATCTTGGGCGCGCTCAGTCCCTCCATGCCTTTTTCCAGCACGAAACCACGGATTTCGCCGTCCAGCTTGCCCCACACCACAAACACGTCGGCAATAGGGGAGTTGGTGATCCACATCTTGGTGCCGGTAAGGCGATATCCGCCATCCACTTTCACCGCACGGGTAGCCATGCTGCCCGGATCGGAACCGGCATTGGGTTCGGTCAGGCCGAAACAGCCCACCCATTCCCCGGTCGCCAGTTTCGGCAGGTACTTTTTGCGCTGTTCTTCTGAGCCGTAAGCATAGATAGGGTGCATCACCAGCGAGGATTGCACGCTCATGGCGCTGCGATAGCCGCTGTCCACCCGTTCCACTTCCCGGGCCACCAGGCCGTAGGTGACATAGTTTACGCCTGCGCAGCCGTACTCTTCCGGCAGGGTGGCGCCAAGCAGGCCCAGTTCACCCAACTCGTTCATGATTTTCCTGTCGAAGATCTCATGGCGGTTGGCTTCCAGTACCCTTGGCATCAGTTTTTCCTGACAATACTGATGAGCGCTGTCACGAATCATGCGCTCTTCTTCAGTCAGAAGGGATTCCAGGGAAAGGGGGTCCTGCCAGTTAAAGTTGGGTCGAGACATAGGAAGATACCTGCTTGATGGTTGTTAACAGGATGATAATAAGGGTAAATAACCTGAAGGAATAGTACCGATTTTCTTTAAGAGATATAGGTGTAGACTATGGCCTGAGGATAGATGACCAGCGATAGTTGAGGAGTGAGGAATGGACCTTAGGGCCCTGGCCCATTTTGTGGCCGTGTATGAAAAGGGCAGCCTGAGCGCTGCATCTCGCAGCCGCTTTATTGCCCAGCCCTCCCTGTCGGCTGCTCTGAAGCAACTGGAGGGGGAACTGGGCCGGCAATTGTTTAACCGCCACGCACGTGGCGTGAAGGCCACCGAAGCGGCTGAGCAGCTCTATCCCCTTGCCAAGCAATTGCTCGGGCAGGCCGATGCCATCCAGGCCATGTTTGTTGGCAGTCGTGTTAAGGAGCCTTTCAGACTCGGTCTGAGCAAGGGGCTGGGAGTGGTCAGGATGAGTTCCCTGCTTAAGGAGCTGACGGCGGCCAGGGACTCCCTTGAACTGACCCTGGTGCCGCCGGAAGACGCCTGCGATGCCAGAATCATCACCCGGGATTTGTTGCTTCCGGGAGAGAAGTTCCAACTGGTCTGGCGCGAACAGTATCAACTGGCCATTCCGGTTAACCATCCGCTCAGCCTGTTGGGCAGAATCTGTCTTGAAGATCTGGCCGATGTGGCGTTTATCCAACGCACACCCTGTGAAGCCTGGACCCTGCTGCGCGATCAGACCCGCAAGGCCGGTATCAGCCTGGACATCCGGGCGAGAATTCAGACCATCGAATATGCTCTGGGCCTGGTCAGTGCCGGGCTAGGTTGCGCCCTGATCCCGGTGCATCCGGAGCTGGAACAACAGGATATACGTTTTCAGACGCTACAGGGACTGGAACTGGCCCGGGAAATTGGTCTGGCTTACCGCCAGGAGACCGAAATCGTGCAAATGCTCAGGCAGCTGTTGAGCTAGGGCGTGCTTATATTTCTCTTGGTCTGTGTTGAGAGCGAAAGAGCTTCAATCAAGGCGCCAGTAACGCTGTTTTGCCATCAAAACAAGATGGGAGCAGAGTGAGGGATTTTTAGCCTCAACCCTTCGGGCTGGGGCATTTTTACTCGTATCATCCGTAATACTCGCCGAAAAGCGGCCAGCCAAGCTGTTAAAAAATGCTCCGGGCATTTTTTTCCGGCCACCGGCGTGAGATGAAATATATCCCTATATTTCACCGCTTCGCGGCCAACTTCGCTGTTCCAATGGGATCCATTCCCTTTGGTCAGTCGCTTATTTTGGCCCACTAGATCGCACTCCATCTTCTTTGCTGGGCAAAGAAATGGCCTCCGGCAGAGCATCTATATGAAAGACAAACACCCCTAGGGGTCTGGGTAATTCGGTTGCAGTCGCCCGGCTAACTGACGATTGAATTCATCCACAAAGGCTTGATTCACCTTGGCCTTGCTGAACATAAAATGCTGTTCGCTCACATCCACGGGACGGGGACTGATGGTCAGATCCTGCAGGTGGCTCCTCAGAATCTCGGCCTGCACCGCACCCTTGTCGTCAATAAAGGCGTCTACCCTGCCCCGGCGCAGCAATTCCAGGCGGGAGGCGAAGGTTTCCACATGCATCAGTTGGCGACTCCAGGCAGAGCGCAGCAGCGCGTCCACCTCCAGCCCATACCAGGCGATACGGTTCAGTGCGACCAGTTTGTTCTGTTTCACCAGATCGGTGAGATTGTCCAGGGCGGCGGTGGTCCTGTCATCGCGTCGATGCACCATCACAATGCTCTGCAGCCGATAGGGCCTGGAGAACAGAAACAGCTTTTCCCGCTCTGCCGTGCGGGTTGCCGACAGGGCAATATCAACCCGGCCGCTTTGCAGATCCTGGCGGGTCCGGCGCTCGGGCAGGGGCAGAATAAACAGTTCACAGTTCATCGCCGCCAAGGTGTCCCGGAGCAGCGTCAGGTCCTCACCCCGGTAGTCTCCCTGCTCATCCAGATAGATGTAGGGGTACCAGTCACCGCTGAACACCAGCGTGAGGGGTTCAGGACAAAGTTCCCTGCCGTTCGCCTGCCAGCTCAGGAGCAACAGGGCAAACCACAGTGTTTTCAAGGGGTTATTCCCGGATCGTAACGCATTATGACCTGAAGTTGGTTATCAGTGGCTGCCACATCAAATGGGTCCGCTACGCACCTCTCGCCGGGCGACAGGCTGGCTTTGGACAGTGGTCAGACATCAGCATATAAGATTGCGCGCCTGGGCAAAGGGCCGTTGTGTGTCTAATTGACACAATTGGTATCAAATTATAAACCTGAGATGAGGAAGTCAGTCTTTGTATTGAGCCGGACATTTAGCATTCTTTCATTAGATAAACTAATTAAGGTGGCTAAATTTAAGTCGCTCGATGCTGCCCAATAATTATTCGATAATATCCAGGGTCACAAAATGGATGGAGTAAGGGTAATGTCGGTATCTATAGAAAAAGTTTCAGTAAATCATCCTGATAAGCAAGAGTCTGAGAAAAAGGCCGGACGTCGCAGGGCAACCTTCCAGCAATGGTTGACTACCATGTCCCGCAATATGAACTTGCAACAGATGGTTAACCTGAAGTAATGATAAATTCAGGCCGCCGGCAAGCCGGTTTCTGCCAGGCAGTCGGCGCCCTGACCCGCCAATTCTTTTTTCACCCAATGGGTAAATGCCTGAATTCTCATCAGGCGGGGGGATTCGGGATCGTGTAACAGGGAAAACCGTACGCCCGGGTGTATGTCAATGGCAAAGGGTTTGATCAGAATTCCCCGGCTGATGAGTTCGCCGGCCATGCAGGTGGCTGAAAGACACAAGCCATGCCCGGCTGCAACAGCATTGATACTCATCTCCCAGGTGTCCACTACCACTGAACGCAGCTTGTCCGGTTCAACAGCCACTCCTGCCAGTTCGAACCATCGCCGCCAACTGAAAGGGCCGGGATCATGGCCCTCAACCAACAGACAATCCCGAACCTGCTGCGGGTGGCTCAGTTGCTGTTCACGCATAAACTGGGTGGAGCACACCGCGTACACAGGATCCTGAATTATCACTTCCTGGTGCAGGCCTTCCGCCAGACGCTCACCCTGGCGTATGGCCACGTCAATATCCGCGTGGCGCAGATCTTCCAGTTGCGGGGAAGCCATCACCCTGACTGAAATACCCGGGTGCATCAGGGAAAATTTCCACAGTCTGGGCATCAGCCACATTGAGGCGAAAGAACCTGTAGTGGTGACAGTCAAGACCCCCGCTTCCTGCTCACAGCGCAACTTGTTCAGCCCGGTCAGCAATGTATCGAATGCCTGCTCCACATGTCTGGCCAGGGTATGGCCCCTGGAGGTCAATTGCATCTGCCTGCCCTGACGGAAGAACAGCTTGACCCCCAAGGCCTGCTCCAGTGAACGGATTTGCTGGCTGACCGCGGCCTGGCTGATGGCCAGTTCTTCGGCGGCCCGACTGTAACTCTGATGGCGGGCGGCGGCAGCAAAGCAGCGTAATGAGGGCAGGTGTCGCAGTCTTTTATCCATAACTCAAACTTATATATATGAGAAGTAATGATCGTTCGCTGTTCCCCTGGCTGAGGAAGATAATTCCACTCAGGCAAATAAAGGAGGAAATTTTTATGTCGACTCTGAACACAGTCTACGAGAAAAAATGTATAGGTAATAGTGAATTGAAAGAGGTGGATAAAATAAAGTCAGCCTGGTGGCAACGCCTGCTGACCACCATCAGCAAAGAGCTGGCACTCTCCCATCTGGTTAACTTCAAGTAAGTATTTGTTAAGTACTACTTATCTTTAAGTGCACCTGGACTGGCGTGCCAACAGTAGCGGCAGAAGCCCGGCGCCTTTTACAAGGCACCGGTGTCAATTGGTAAGCGGACGGCGGTATGACGATCCTAATACCATCTGCTCAGATCCGGATTGCCAGTAGCCGACCCGTTGCCGTGCCCAGGTAGAGTTGCTGACCGTCCGTGGTCAGACTGAGAATACTGTCCATTTCTCTGAGCATGACCTGGACTTGTTTTACCGTGGCCTGATGGGGTGAAAGTTGCGGATCGGCAGGCAGGTAGTTGGGACCACCGCCGGCTTTAACATGACGGGGATAATGATCTGCGCTGGCCCGGGTCTGATAGAGGCGGCGCCGCTGGCCGGTGCCGGGCATATATTCGAACAGTTCCCCTGACAGCGTGGCAAAGTAGATCCTGCCATCGACCTGCACCGGGGGGGCGAAAATCAGGTGCGGCGATTGGACCAGGTGGGTCAGGTTGCCTGAATCCAGGGCCTGGCCCACCAGGGCAGTGCCGTCGGAGAGCCCATAGTATAGGGTATTGTCAAAAACCATTGCCGGAGAGCCTATCCAGGTGCTGGCATGCTTGACCCTCCAGATCTCCTTGCCTGAACTGGCGGCCAGTTTATACAGGTAAGTACCGCGGCTGCCCAGGTAGATAGCCTTCCCGTTCAGGGTGGGGGTGAGGTTCAACCCCTGCCAGCCTGCCCAGCCGGAGAATTGTCCAGCCGGCAGATCCGCGTCGAACCGCCACAGGATTTCACCATTGGCAGGGCTTAGTGCATACAGGCTGTTGTTCCAACTGGCTGCAAACACGGCGTCGTCCCCCACCACAGGCGTGGTATGGGTCTGGCCGGTATCCCGGTGCCAGAGCCGCTTACCGGTCTTTAACTCCACGGCATAGGTCCCGCCGCTATCGCTGTAGAAGGCGGTATTATCCTTAACTGCCACGCCGGAGCGGTACCAGGCCCAGGGATCGGCATACACCCCTTCTCCCCAGCCCCAGGTTTCGCCAGCTACCATCAGGGGGCCGTCCTGGCTGGCGTGATGCCAGAGCTGGCTGCCGTCTGCCGAAAAGGCAAACAGACCGCCCTTTCCATGCACCAGCAACAGCCCCTGGTGGATAACAGGGGTGGAGCGGACGTCTTCGTCCAGTGGCAACCGGTTAAGCAGCGCCCCCCGCTTATCCAGGTGATGGACTGCCTGTCCCGCAGCCAGGAACAGTCCCTTGTTTGTGATCAGAGGTGGGGCGGTGACCGGCCCACCGGACTGGTATTCCCAGAGCAACTCAGCCTCAACGGCAAGGGGGAACAACAGGCAAAAAAGCCAACATAGTGATCTCATGTGCGAACCTCCGTTTTGAAACAGGGCACAGCATGAAGCCAGGCATAATGTCTTGTCCTGAACCGGACATAAAGCTTTATAAGGGATTCTAAATAAGTAGCAAGATCAACTGTTTATACCAATTTCTCTGAGCAGCTTCTGAAACTCCGGCAGCGAATGCAAGGGGGCATACCAGGGATCGACAGCCATCCACAACAGCTCGGTTTGCCGCTGTTGCACCGCCTGTTGCAGCCAGGTCAATGCCGCCTGCTGGTCGCCGGCGGCGATGGCATAGCGGGCCCAGGACAGAGGGGGCTGATAATGGCCGATATTGACCCTGTCCTGTCGCTCCAGCAACCAACGGAACAGTCCCTGCAGTCCCTGGTGCTGGAACTCAGAGCTGGCCTGCTGCAGTACCTTCGGCTCATAACCCTGCATGTCCATCACCTTGTACAGATGGGTGAAGGCACTCAGTTCATCTCCCAGGTGTTTCCTGATGGCCTGGGCCGACATATGGAAAGCCTGATCCGGCTCACTGACGCTGGCAATCTTATCTAGTTCCAGGCCGGCCAGTTGGTAATGGCCCGTCATGGCATAGATCCAGGCCACCACAGGAGCAGCGTATTGTTCAGGTGACAGTTCGACATAACGGCGCACATGGGTCATGGCGGGTTCAAAGCGACCCTGCGCCAGTAAAAACTGGGAGTAGAGAAAATGTGTAAGGGGGTCGGACCCGTCCAGCTCAAGCGCCTGCCTGAAGTGACGCCCGGCTCCGGCAAAGTCCCAGCGGCGGGTAAAGAGTAACTGCGCCAGGCTCAGATGGGCCGGGGCGAAATCCGGTGACTGCTCTACGGCTCTTTGCAGCTCTGTAATCAGGAGCCCGATGTCTGGCGGGTTGTCCAGAGCCAGTTGTCCCTGTACTTTACCCCAGCGGGCTTCACCCATCTCTGGCGCTAGTGCCAGCGCCTGGTCAAAGCGTGTCAGTGCCGCACGGACGGAGGCTTCACGCTGCTGGCTCAACAGGTAGCGACCTTGTTGATAGGCCTGCAGGGCTTCGTTTGGGTACCTGGGCTGCGGCCTGTGATCAATCCACAGCCAGAGCAGGATCCCAAGGGCAGACCCGGCCAGCGCCAGCAGGCGGAAAAGGCCGGGTAACCTGGCACGGGTGGTTTGTTGATGGGGAGTCATGATCAACTGATAACCCCGGCCCGGGATGGTCTTGATAAAGCGGGGGTGTCTGGGTTTGTCATCCAGTGCCTTGCGGATCTGGCTGATCGCCACGGTCAGTACTTCCTCGCCAACCACTTTGCCCGCCCAGATATGATCCAGCAGTTCACCTTTGCTGATAATGCTGCCCGGATTTGCTGCCAGAAACAGCAACAACTGCATGGGAGTATGTTCAAGGGAGCGATGGTCATGCTTGTTGCTGACCCGGTTCTGCTGTGGGCTAATGCGCCATTCACCCAGATTGAAATCCTGCATCAGCTTGTGACCATCGACCTGAAGGAATAAAACGGACCACATTAAAGCGGGAAACCTGGCGGGGGTAAAGCCCCGCCCGCTATTATTCGCGGCTGAAGCGTCTGACTACCTTGTCGTGCAGAGCGGCATTCTCAAAGTGAAGATTGACCGGGCGTTGCAGGATGATCTGTCCACCCACAGAGGCGGATGCAGTGATGTGCAGCTCAGGTGTTTCATCAGATCCCCACTTGAAGAAACTGTTGTCCCGGCGGGCAGTAAAGACAATATCGCCTTCGACCAGAGTATTGCCGCTGAGACGGATATCCCCTGTCTGGGTTTCAAGATTGCGGCCTACCCGGCTGTCATCAAGGCTGATGTCGCCGTTAACCGTGCTGATGCTGCCGCCAACATCGGCGCCCTTGCCCAGCAATACTTCGCCGTTAACAGTACTGAGATCTTCCTCAACCCGGAGCTGAGTTCCCGCCTCGATACCGCCGTTGACCGTCTCTGCACTGGCCAGGCTGACTTCATCCCCCAGCTCAATCCCGCCATTGACGGTACTGACATGCCGAACCTTGCTGCGGCTGTCTATCTCAATGCCGCCGTTAACGGTGGACAGGTTATTTGCCTGGCTGCCCTCATCCAGTTCGATACTGCCGAATACGCCACTGACATCACCATTGCGGCCCTGGCCGTCCACATGAATGATACAGCCGGAAAGTAAGGTGGCACTGGCCAGAAGCGGGACAAAACAGGCGAACTTAATGTTTTTCATTGTATTTTCCTTATTGAGCGACAATTACCTGCATCAGCAAATTCCTGGCCAACAGCTAACCCTATGATTTTAATTAATTAATTATTTTTGGATGGTTGACTGCCTGGCCACTTGTACCAAGTGTTGGTGTGGCTGACCAATTGTGCGGTTATTTTCGTCAGGAGTTGGGGTCAATATTTGTGACAAAAGCAGAAAAATGGTCGGCCAGATGCATGGCGTGGGCCCGCTCATAGTCGGCTTTATTCAACCGGCCGTAGGCAAAATGAGGCTGCAGAGGGCCCTGATGGGTTTCAAAGCGGGGTATGGCCTGACGCAACTGATGCTCTGCTGCCCCGGCAGTCAGCCCGGCATCCAGTGCCGGGGCACCTGGAATAGGTTCGGCAAGATTGTGCTGCATACGTCCGGCCAGCGAAAAAATATTAAAAGCAGCAGCACCCAAGGTCTGCTGGAACAGGGCTGATTTCTCCTGCGGAAACCCACTGAGGGAAAACTCGATACTCTGGGTGCAGTGCATCAGGGTCTCAGGCCAGCTCCATTCCGTCAGGCTGGACAGGGAGGCAGCCTGGGTCAGCCTGTTCAGTTCAGCCAGCGCCTCGTGGAGACTGGTAAAGTGCAGTCCCCGGTCCCCTGATTGGCTGCAGCCGCCAAGCCCGGCTGCCAGGGCCCCTGCAGAGAGGGTTTTTATGAAGGTGCGTCGGGTCAGGTTACTGTGCATGGTATGGCAAAGTGGCATCCGGTTAAGTCTGAGTTTGCAGCCACAACGACTACCAATCAAGTCTTGTGCTCTGGCGTCAGGCCAGCACCTTCCTGACGCTGGGCATAATACGACGGCTTACCGGCACATGCCGGCCTGAGGCCAGAATCAGCCGGCCCGTGCCGTTGGTATCCCGCTCCAGCGCTCGTATCTGGCTGGTGTTGACGATAAAGGAACGGTGCACTCGCAAAAAGGTTGAGGGCAGTGCTGCTTCCAACTGGCCCAGACTGGTGTTTGAGTCCAGCATGGGCTTACCTTGTATAGGGACAAATTCCACATAATCCCGGTCGCTTTTGCAGTATTCCAGCTCCCGGGTATCCAGCGTATGCAGCTGGCCGGCGCTGCTGATGGAGAGGCTCTGTGGGGACTGGTCCTGGGCCAGCCGGTCCAGGGCCAGTTGCAGGCGCTCAGCCCTTTGCTGCTCCCGCTGCCGCAGACGCTGCTCAATGGCGAAACTGGCCGCCTGTACCGAAGCGAAAAACAACAGGAAGGCCGCATTGAGAAAGTAGAACCAGGCATCGAGAAAACGGGATGGTGAAAAGACCAGGGCAAGGATATAGCCTGTCAGCACCAGAGCCGGCAAGGTGGCCTGGCGGTTGCCCCGCCAGCGCCAGTAGGCGCACAGACCGGCTCCTAACCCGCACGCGATCAGAATGCTCATGCTGCTTTTACTGTCGAAGCCCGTCCGGGTCAGTCCGCCTCCCAGTATCAGAAGAGAACAGCCCAGCCAGGTTTTCCATCGTTGGCGGCCCGAAAACCTGTCAAGCAGGTGGGACAACAGAGCCAGGGCAAAGCCGACTGAGCAGGCCAGGATCAGCAGCAGCCTGATGTCATGAAAGGGATACGAATAGGGCTCGGTGGCCCGCCAGACCTCAAACAGGAGCTGTGCAGCGCTGAACAGTGTCATCAGCGCCAGCGTCCAGATCGCCATGGAAGGGGCACTACGCCATGCCAGCGCCCCCAGATAGATGCATGCCAGCACCAGGGCTCCCAGCACGGCATAGGACTGCCAGTACTGGCTCATCAGGTAGTCGGTGGGTTGCCGGTAGGGGGCGAAATTGATTGCGTGGATGGGGGCGACCAGCTCCAGCAGGCTGTGATGTCCGGAAATCAGCAGGACCAGGTCATTCTCACCGGCCCGCAGCCGGGTCCTGGGAACATGAAATACCACATCCATCTGCCCGGCTGTTTCCTCATCGGAGGAAAGGCCTGGCCTGCCGTTTTCCCCGAGCAGGGCTCCATTGAGGTAAACCCGGCTGGCCATTTTCCCTGAGACAAACAGACCTATAGGTTCGTCTTTTCGCCAGAGCTCTGTTGGCACGGCCAACTGGCCCTGTATCCAAAGTGAACGCCGATGTGGGTTAAGTCGCCAGGCCGGCTCTGTGCTGCAATTTGGTTGGGAAAAGTCCGGCGGCTGCAGACTTTGCGCGGGACACACCCGCACTTGTGCCCCGGCAAGCGATGACGGGGCCGCCTGCAGGCCGGGTAAAAAAAGCAGCAATAACCACAGCAGTCTCAAGATATGCCCCTGGCGTTAATCAATGGATGGATATTGTATGACGGCGACTGGACAAATACAGGCAGTTTGCCCGCCGAACGCAGAATGATCCCTGCCGTTTGCAGAAATTAAGCGGCACAGGGCCGTTAATCCCTTTAGGTTAATCCGGATAGAATTAACTGGAGTGAATATATTGTTACCTACATTGATGTTCTTCATGGGGTTGTTATACACAGTCTCTGTTGCCGCTGAACAGCCCATTATTTTTGAGTCACAGTCCGGCGACAGCGTCGGGGCCTTTGAGGGTGAACTATGGGTAGCGGAAAACCGGCTGGATCCAAAAAGCCGCAAGATCCCTCTGCGCTATGTGCGGTTTGCCGCTACCGGTGAAAATCCGGGGCCGCCCATCGTCTATCTGGCCGGTGGGCCGGGCGGCAGCGGTATCGATACCGCAAAGTGGCGGCGCTTTCCCCTGTTCATGGCCATGCGAGAGTTTGGTGACGTGATTGCCCTGGATCAGCGCGGCACAGGACAGAGCAATATCCTGCCGGATTGTGAGTCGAACCTTTCCTTTCCCGCCACACAGGCCTATTCCGATGCCGAGTTCGCCCGCCTTTACCGCCAGGCCTTCGCCGACTGCCTGGGGTTCTGGGCAAAACAGGGTGTGGATGTGCGGGGATACAACACTGTCCAGAGCGTGGCCGATCTGGATGATCTGCGCGAGCATCTTAACGCCGACAAGCTGGTCTTGTGGGGCACTTCCTACGGCAGTCATCTGGCCCTGGCGGCCCTGCAGACAATGGAGGATCGTATCGACAGACTGGTGCTGTCGAGTATCGAAGGCCTGACCCAGACCATCAAAATGCCTGCGCGAACCGACGCCTATTTTGTCCGGCTGCAGCAGGCCATCAACACACGGGATGAGCTTAAACAGCAAATGCCCGATGCGTCCGGCCTGATAAGAAGGGTGCATGACAAGTTACTGGCCAAGCCGGTAGGGCTGACGCTGACTGACCAACAAGGCGGCACAGTCGATTTTTTGTTGCAGCGCAAGGATATGCAACGCCTGGCGTCGGCCATGATCTCTGATCCGGGACGGGCATGGCAACTGTTACAGCTTTATCAGGCGCTGGATGCCGACGTCACCGAGCCCGTTGCCCAGATACTGAGCCGCTTTTACACGGCAGGAGAGAAAATCACCTTTGCACCCATGGGGGTATTGATGGATGTGGCGTCCGGCATCGACCCGGACAGAAAGGCATTGGTCTATCAACAGGCAGCGGCCGCTTTGCTGGGAGCCTACCTCAATCCCACCCTGTTTCTGGACGGGGTCGCACCGGAACTGGACCTGGGCCAGGGCTTCAGGCAAGAACCAGTCAGCCGGGTTCCGGCGCTGATCCTGAGCGGCACCCTCGACGGTCGCACCTACCTCGACAGTCAGCGAGAGGCAGTGAAGGGGCTGGCCAACAGGGTCGAGGTGACAGTACACAATGCCGGCCACAATCTGTTTATGGCCTCGCCTGAGGTTACCACGACGATCCAGGCGTTTATGCGGGGGGATGCCCTGTTCAGCGCTGAATTAAGCGTGCCGTTAGAGCTGAGCCATTGACAACGCCGGCTCCTTCGGGAGGCGGTCAGACAGCGATGGCCTGGTCGAAAAAGCGATTGAAGTCCAGGCCAAGCTCACCGGCGGTGACCGCCTGGTCTATTTTCAGGCTGTTGTCTGACTCTGACAGGGCGATGTCCCTGGGCGGAAGGTAATGGTTGGCCTTGAGTGAAAAGAAAACTTTCACTCTTGGTTTGAGTGGGTTGTCTTCGCATTGTTCACAAACCATGGCTACCTGACTATTGGATAACCTGACCAGGCTGCCAACGGGATAGATGCCCATGCAGCGTATAAATTTCTGCACCAACACCTGGTCATACTCTCGCGGCGACGCTTTTAACAGGATCTTGTGTGCGGTCTGGGCGGGTTGGCCCGCTTTGTAGCAGCGGTCGGCGGTAATGGCGTCATAGGTATCGACAATGGCCACCATGCGACCATACAGACTGATATCTTCACTGCCCACCCCTTTGGGATAGCCCCCACCATCCAGTCTTTCATGGTGTTCGGCGACGGTGCGGATAAGATCCCCCGGCAGTCCGGTCATTTCCAGGGCCTGTACACCCTCGCTGACATGACCGCGCATAATCTGCATTTCCTCATCCGTCAGCCTGCCGGGTTTGTGCAGTATCGCATCGGCGATCTGGATCTTGCCGATATCGTGCAGGAATCCGGCCAGCGTCAGCTCGGATACCTGATGGGAGGGCAGTCCCAGTTGTTTTGCGAAATGGGCCAGCAGTATGGATACGTTCAGCGAGTGCTCAAGCAGATAGCTGTCTTTCTGTCGGATACGGGTCAGGCACAGCAGGGCGTCGGGATGCCTGTCGAGGGATTCCACCAGCTTATTGCTGAATTCTGCCGGAATGGCCAGATCCAGTGGCAGACCCCGTTTAACGCCGTTAAACAGTTTTTTCTGCAGTGCCTTACCTTGTGCATACAAGGCCTTGGCCCGCTCTATCTCTGCGTCAAAGGAGACTCTTTTGCCCGACAGCCGGGAAACGCTGGCCGGTTCAGACGAGTAGTGTTCCACAGGGATTGGCTCGGCAGGCAGCTGTTTACCGGCATCAATGACCAGCGCGAGGATCCCCTGCTCTTTGAGCTTGTGGATCATGGTTTGCGAGGAGACGCGTCCCTGGCTGCGGATTTTTATCTTGCCGGTTTGCCGGGCAATGGAATCCACGTACATACCGGGTTCCAGCTCATCTATGCCGATCGTTTTAAGCACAAAGAAGTACCTTAAACAGTATTCTTATTGTTGTTTGATTCAAAAAATAACCGATAGGGGAGGGAACGGCAACCAATACTGTGGCCGCTTTGTGCTGTGAATGGGGGTGAATACCTTCACCCCCAACAGGTTGGGAGGAACAACAGAAGCCGGGCTTGCGCTTCTGCCAGGACCAGGTTAGAAATTGCCTTTGATACCCAGTTTAATGGAGCGGCCCGGCAGGGGCGCCACGTCTTTGAGGAACGACGAATGTACCCTGGCATCTTCGTCGGTGAGGTTGTCACCCTTGACGAAGAAGGTCAGGTCAGCGATTTCAGTGGGCAGGTAATAATTGATACTGGCTGACACCAGGGTATAACCGTCAGTTTCGGTTTCAAAGCGGGCAATCTTGTCCTGGCTGGCGTAGCGGGTCACGCCGGCCTCTGCGTGCCAGTTATCCAACTCGAAATGCAGTGAAGTGCCCAGGCGGAATGGCGGGATTCTGGGCACATTGCTGCCATCGGCAAGCTCTGCACGGGTATAATCGGCAAAGGCATCCAGACGCCAGTTGTCGTGGAAATGCCAGTCCATTTCCACCTCAAAGCCATACAGGTCGGCGTCCTGCTGCTGAAACAAAAAGACCGGCAGATCTTCGCCATGGTCATGTTCGTCTTCATCGTCTACGCCATGCACCTCTTCGCCGTGCAGGTGGCCATCGGCAATCAGCAATCCGGTATCCTGCTGGAAGACATAGTTGTCCACCTGGTTGTAGAACAGACTAACTGAGGCGCTCCACTGCTCAGCATGATAGCGGTAGGTCAGATCCAGGTTATTGGAGATCTCCTTTTCCATCTTGCTTTCGGCTTGTTCAAGTACATATTCGTCATCATGCTGGTGGATGGTAAAGCCGCCGCCGATTTCATAGCTGCCGGTGCCGATATGGGGCCCGTTGGCAAAAATCTCGGCTGCCGAGGGCGCGCGCTCTGAAAAGGCATAGTTAAAGGCCAGTGACTGTTGCTCATCCAGGGTCCAGACCACACCTGCGGAGGCGCTGACCGCCGTATAAGACTGTTCGTCGAAGTGGACCTCATGATCCTCCGGTCCTTCTTCTTCGCCTTCCTCTCCTTCGTGTTCATGGGCCAGGGCCTCATAAAAGAGGTTGTCAGGCTGATGGCTGACCCGCTCCAGCCGCATGCCCAGTTGCCACAGCAGATCGCCGCTGCGTTTTTCCTCCAGCACAAACAGGGCGAGGCTGTCGCTGTCAGTGGGGGCGGTGAACGCTTCCTCGCCGACAGCGGAAAATTTGATATTGTTGTAGTGCAGGCCCACTACCCCCTGCCAGCCCGCCACTGGCCTGTGTTCTGCCCAGAGTCTGGATTCCAGGGTCTGATTTTCGAAGGTGGTGCCTGTTTCCCCCCCTTCGATTTCGCTGTGCTGGTAATCCGTATAGCCGTTATGCCAGTGCACCGCACTGAACGGCCCTGACAGGTTCATCCAATCGGCCACCGCCTGGAATCTGTCCTGCTTAAGCCGGGCGAACACTGCTTCTTCAGCCGTTTCCTCTTCGTGCTCATCTTCGTCTTCCGCATGGTCGTCGTGACCATGGGCATGACCAGGCACCCCGTATTCCGATTCCAGCCGTCCGTAGGACATAGCCAGACGGAAGTCCTCGGTCAGCCAGCCACCACCCAGGGTAAAGCCGTTGGCGTCGATGGCAGAATTATCCAGCACCCCGGTATGAGCTTCTTCTTCGGGCTCCTCATCATCCTGCTCCTCTTCGCCGTGAAGCTCGGCCGCGCCGGGGATCTCATAATTGTCGGTCCGGCGATCAAAGGCATCCAGGTGCCAGGCAAAATTGCCAGCACCGCCGTTCAGATCAGTGGAGAAGGTTTTTTCATTGGAAACAGAGTCGTACAGGCCCATGACTTCACCGCTGAGGCCGTCCTGAGCTTGCAGGGGCAGGCGGTTATCCACCACGTTGACCACGCCGCCGATGGCACCGCTGCCATAAAGCAAGGTGGCGGGGCCGCGAAGGACTTCAATCTGCGTGGCGGTGCTGACTTCGGTGGAGACCGTATGATCCGGCCCTACACGGGAGGCGTCAGACGCATCCAGGCCGTTCTGCACCACCTTGATCCGGGGACCGTCCAGTCCTCGGATAATGGGGCTGCTGGACACAGGTCCAAAATACGAGCTATGTACTCCCGGCGTATTTTTCAGGGTTTCGCCCAGGGTGGCCGACTGGTTCTGATCTAGTGCTTCGCCGCTGAGAATACTGACCGGTGTGGCCGACTCCAGCACGGTACGCTTGATGGGAGAAGCGGTGACTACCATCTTTTCCACATCATGTTCGTCTTTCTGAGTGGGTTTGTCGGCGGCCAGGCTCAGCCCTGGCAACATGGCAATAAACAGCGGGGAGTACTTCAGCATGGAGATCCGGTCCAGTAATTTTATTTGTTACAGTATAACATCTCTTTTTGTCGCCGAGTCAATGGGGCCGGGACGAAATCACCGCAAAGGAAGATAAATGACGGTGGGAATTCTTTTTCCCTCTTATTACTCTTGGCAGCTATTTTTGTTTTAATAGCTATAACCCAATAGTCCCCCGAGGCCTGATGTCTTCCCGATCCCCCTTGCAGCAATCCCTATGTACCCAACTGGCACAGCGGTTCAGAATGGGGCAGATGGCATTGGCAGATTTTTCCCACCATTGGTTGCCCCTGGCCAACCAACTGGCTGCAAGAGATAAGCCCTATATCCTTGGCCTGAACGGTGCACAGGGCAGTGGCAAGTCCACCCTGGCCGCCTGCCTGCAGGCTATTCTGGGTCAGGAATACGGCTTACAGGTGGCCACACTGTCCCTGGACGATCTGTACTACCCCAAAGTTCACCGCCAGTGGCTGGCCAGGGAAGTTCACCCTTTACTGGCCACACGCGGAGTCCCCGGCACCCATGACGTGACCCTGGGCCTGGAACTGGTCCGTCGCTGCAGGGCCGGTCAGGCCCTGAGCCTGCCGCGTTTCGACAAAGCCTCGGACGATCGAAGCCTGGAGCCACAATGGCTGGAAGGGCCTATCGACCTCTTGATTCTGGAAGGCTGGTGTTTAGGGGCGGACCCGCAGAGCGAACAGCAACTGGCCGTCCCGGTCAATGATCTGGAGGCCAGGGAGGACATGGACGGTACCTGGCGCCGTTACGTAAACCAGTGCCTGGGCGGAGAATACCAGCGGCTGTTTGATCAACTGGACAGTCTGCTGATGCTGGCAGCACCCGATTGGTCGACGGTGATCCAGTGGCGGGCACAGCAGGAATCGCAGTTGAAGAAGACCCGTGGCCAGGGCATGGACGAGAGCCAACTCGCCCATTTTATGCTCTACTATCAGCGGCTCACCGAGCTGCAATTGAACAAGGCGCCACAACGGGTGGACTGCCTCTACCGGCTGGACAAACACAGGCATATTCATGAAGTTGTGCCAAAGGGAGAGCAACATGACTGGCAAATCTGAGCCCTGTCTCAATAATCTGCAGACGCTTTGCGACCAGTACTGCGAGTTGTTGCGTGCGCCCTGCGAAATACAGGGACTCATCTTTGCGGTGGCGGCGGCCCCGGAAATCCCGCCGCCGCAAATCTGGATGGGCTGGGTGGTGATTGAGCCGGATCGGATAGATCAGAACCTGGCCGACAGCCTGACCGGGTTGCTGATGGACTGTTTTAAGCTGCAACTGCAGGCCATGCGTGACGAGCAACTGGCCTTGCCACCGAATTGCCGGTACCACGGCGGCCTGACCCTGGATGAGCCCATGAGCCAGTGGTTCAGCGGCTGTCTGCTCGCCCATCAGCATCTGCAGGATCGCTGGCAAAAAGCCTGGCAGGCCATGCAGCGACAGAAACCTGACCGGGCACCAGAGGCAGCGAAAGACCTGAGCCACCTGTTACGTCTGTTCAGCACCTTCGCCAATATCCCTTTGGCACTTGAGCAGGCCGTCGAAAGAGGCAACCCTGAGCTGGAACATCAGTTGCCGGCCATTGCCGAGACCCTGCCCCGCGCCCTGAAGCAATATGTGGATCTGGCCGGTGAACTGGCGGCTTATCTGCCCAATCAATTTGAGACCTTCACTTCTTAACATTTTTTAACCCCGTTGCCCGCTCCGAGGCGTTGTATGGATGAACACCATAAAAAGGAGTGTGATTATGCAAGCCCTGCAACCCTCTGTGTCTCCCCGTCCTTTGGCAGTAGTGTGCCGTGCACTGGTCTTTGTTGCGATGGCCGCAATGGTGACCTTTGCGCTCTTTGTGCTGATGGACGCTCTGACCCGTATCGATGAAACGCAGCGGGTGGAGCCGACAGCCTATGTGCCCGTCCAGCCGTTTATGGAGGAGCCTGAGCTGGAAGAGCCTATCCGCAAAGCGCTGCCCGAGCCACCAAAAGTCATGACCGCACCCGAACAGCATAAGCTGGAGCCCATTGAGGAAAACAGCGGGCCTGGTATCGGCAACGAGTACCACCCGGTGACTCCTGGCGGTGGGCCGGGCATGGACCAACTGACGGTATTGGCCCCTTCCGATGCGAGTGCGGTACCAGTACTCAGAATTGAGCCCAAATATCCCATGGAGGCGGCCCGCGATGGGATTGAGGGATGGGTGAAATTATCTTTTGATATCAATGCGCTGGGTCAGGTGGAGAATGTGCAGGTGTTGGACGCCGAACCGGCGAGGATTTTTGACCGTGAAGCCAGAAGAGCCTTGCTCAGATGGAAGTACAAGGCCAAAGTAGTGGAAGGCAGGGCCATCAGGCAAACAGGCCAGAGGGTAATGCTGAGTTTTAATCTGAGCAGTTAAGGACGCAGATGACCCTGAGTATTGTCATCAAATCGATCTTTAATCTGGAGATCGGCAACGAGGAACTGATGCGCCGCTATGTGGTAAGCGGCGACAGCGCTCTTTTGACCCGGCTATACGACAATTGCGCAGATGACCTGTTTCATTATCTGGTCAGCCATACAGACAGGGAACTGGCCAAAGATATCAGCCAGAAAGCCTGGCTCAGGGTCATGGATAAACGCCATCTGTACCGCAGCGACGGTCAGTTCAGGGCCTGGCTGTTTACATTGGCCCGTAACCTGATGATGGATGAATTCCGCCGCCTGCAGCGACAGCCAGTGTCAGAATACCTGGAAACGCCTGACACCCAGATGGATTTCACGGATTCGGATATACAAGGGCGTTTCGATCAGGCTCTGGCCGCCCTGCCTTTTTTACAAAGAGAGGCCTTTGTACTGCAACAGGAAGGTTTTGGTCTGCAGGATATCGCCGCTATCACGGGTGAGCCGGTGGAAACCATCAAGAGTCGTATTCGCTATGCAAGAAAGCAGCTCAGACAACTGCTGGAGATTAACCATGACTGACCAGAAGGATCCCTTCGCCTCCCTTTACCGGCACAGAAAGCACCGGACCAACGCACCGAGGCAAAGCCGGGACTATATTCTGGCCAAGGCAGAGGATCGCAAGGCAGGGGCCAGACTGCAGTTCAACGTCTGGAACTGGACCCTGGGTCTGTCGCTTTGCGCAGCCGTACTGTTGCTGTTTCGTTTTGTGGGGGACTACCGCTACCAGATGCAAAGACCCACCATAGAAGCACAGACGGTCCAACTGCATCGGCTTAATCAGGAACAGAATTCTTTGCTGGCATCCATCAGCCAGATGAAGCAACAGACCCGGATCGAGCTGGCTGATAACTACGCCAGATACATGGATAACCGGGAACTGCTCAGTACCCATCACAGCAATTACGCCAGGCTGATGAATACGGAGGATGGCTGGCAGATTGAAACCTGCGAGCAGCAACTGCTGGTGCTGACCCGGGAGCTGGTGGACCAGATGCAGCAACGGAAGCTGTTTGAACAGGATCTGAAACGGGGCGATCAGATTGAAATAGCCTTCGATCAAAGCGGCAGGATCCTGGCAATCAAGGGCCGCCATACCGGGCAAAGCTGCTGAAGACTCCAATGAATCCTGAGATTTCAGCCAGCTTTGAAGCCTACCCGCAAACAGCAGTCCGGTGGCTTTTATGGGCGCGCGAACTGATTTATCAGGAAGCGGCCGGCCGGTCGCTGGGACTGGTGCAGGAATCGCTGAAATGGGGTGAAGCCAGTTATCGGGTCAAAGGTGGCACTGCCATTCGCTTGGCCTGGAAAGCCAAACGGCCCCGAGCTATCCAGATTTTTTTTCACTGCCAGACTTGCCTGGTGGACACCTTCAGGGAGTTGTACCCTTATGAGTTTGAGTACCAGGGCAACAGGGCGATAGTGTTACCCCTTGACGGGCCGGTTAACGAACAAGCGCTGCGGCACTGCATTTCACTTGCCCTGCAGTATCATAGTCTGAAACATTTGCCCTTACTGGGCGCATGATACCAACACGGCCTTGTCTGCGTGTGCGTCAGAAGACCTGTTGTCACGGCAATGAAGAGGAAATGGGGCTCTGCCCAGGCTGGCTTATTGATAAAGAGGTCATCTATGTTTGTGGTGGTATTGACTTACCGGCGTCCTATTGAGGAGGTTGAGCGGCATCTGGCTGAGCATATCGACTTTCTGGATGCCCAGTACCAGGCGGGGGTGTTTGTTGCTTCCGGCCGCCGGGTGCCAAGAACCGGAGGGGTCATTCTGGCTATATCGGTCGACCAGGTCAGTCTGACACAGATTCTGGATCTCGACCCCTTCAAGCGCGAGGGGATAGCCGATTATGAGATTGTCGAGTTTGTTCCGAACCGGACCAAGCCTGGTCTGGAAGCGCTGATGGAATGAGTCCGGCAAGAGGCCGGCTGCAAAATTGTGCAAAAGGAGACGTCCATGTTCAGGGAATTAGAAACGCAGCGTTGCCTGCTCAGACCCTTTAAAGACAAAGACCTGACAATTTTTACCGCCTACCGGGATAATCCCAACGTAGCCAGATACCAGAGCTGGACAAATTTTTCCTATGCTGAAGCCCTCGCCTTATATCAGGGCATGCAGGAGCAGGGGTTTGGATTGGCAGGAATCTGGTATCAGATAGCCATTGCCGACAGGCATACCGACAAGCTTTTGGGCGATCTGGCGCTGTGTCTGGTCGGCCCGGATATGGCGGAGGTGGGTTTTACCATCGACCCACTCCATCAGGGCAGGGGGTATGGCCGGGAGGGACTGAATGCTCTGCTGGGGTATCTTTTCGATACCCGGGGACATCTTACTGTCCGGGCTGTGACTGATGTTCGTAACCTGGCTTCCATTAGATTGCTGGAATCGGTTGGTTTCAAACAGCAAGGGCAAGCCCGGCAGGTGATTTTTAAAGGAGAGCCTGCTCAGGAGTATCTGTATGGCTGTAACCGGTGGGCATGGCTGGCCGCTGCCAGGTAGATCCGCAGGCAGCCAAGAGAATTGCGGTAAGCTTTTGCTTTTGTCATCACAAATTTATCCGGGGAGTTTTCCAGCCAGGATTATCCTGAAAAATATTTTGGCCGTCCTGCTCGAAAGCATGTCGATGTGTCCCTGTAACTTGGAGCGAAAATTCATCGCGATGGGCTCTGATAAATACTAAGGGGATGCTGAAAGTGTTCGAGGCGCTTCACCAGGAAAATGTGCAGCGAGGGTGTGGTCAGGCAAGCCGTTACACCGACTCTCAGACCATTCCCCAGCAATTCCCTTTGGACTCTTGGCCTTCTTCGTGGTGAATAACTTAAAAAGAGGGAAGGCATCGCCGTTTTGGCCTTTTACCTTTATAGGCTCTTCCAGGGCATGCTTGCTGTAAAAGATCTGTGAAGGCCAACCCGACGATGCCTCCCAACCATTTCTCTATCTGTATTAAGAGGTTGCCGTCAAACCATCTGCTGTAACAGGTGGCGGCTGAAACGTTGCAACAGCTCAGATATTTAGGCTATAGCTCTGACATTGCTATACAAAAATTTCCACCTGCTTTGTTTAACACAGGTTATGTGCACCTAAGGGAGTAAAACAGCATGAACATACACCATCAAGGTTTTAACCCAGACTATTCTGAAGAAGCCCTCACCCTTGAAGAGATCAGCCAGATACAGGGCGATGCGATACTGGAGTTCGGAACGCCCTGGTGGGGGCATTGCCGGGCGGCCAGAGCCGCGGTGGAAGAAGCCATCAATGAATATCCGGGACTGGGCCATATTAAGATATATGACGGCAAGGGCAAACGACTGGGCCGCGCCTTTAAGGTAAAACTCTGGCCGACCCTGATACTGCTGCGCGATGGTAACGAAGTGTCTCGTCTTGTTCGGCCAATAGAGACAGACGAGGTCCGCCAGTTGCTGTCCAAGTTGGGTTAATTAGTATAAGCATATGATGAATAAAGGAATGTTGACTTGTTTTGGCTCTGAGGATAGGTTGAATCAGTATGTCCATGTAAAAGGAATGTGAGCTGTGAACAAGATCTTTGCCTTCACTATGGCGTTACTGGCTGCCGGTCCCTTATGGGGCGAAGAGATTGAGATTAATCTGCACGACTTTGCACAGCAGTATTTCGCTGCCATGATCGCCACTCAGGCACCGGCTGCCACTGAAAAAGAGCTGGAAAACTACCTCGCCCTGCTCACTGACGATATCGGCCATACCCATTTGCCCTATGTTACCGACGATTCCCGCCAGCCCGACGGTAAGGAGCAAATGCGCAAGGGCATGACCTATTATCTTGGGGCCCATACCGAATATCGTGCCGAACTGTTGGACGTATTTACCTTTAATAATTCAGCCGTTGCCATACGCTATAGGAACAACGTCAAGGGTATACATCCTCAGAACAGCCAACCTATTGTCTATGCCCAGACAATGATGGAAGTTCTGGAAATGGAGAATGGCAAAGTGGCAGTTATACGTAAGTATCATGAGTAACCGCACTTTCTAGGCCGGGCAGGAGGCTTGCCAACCTGTACGCCAATACCTCCTTTTTGAGGCAGTTTGACGTTTTTGTTCGTTTATTTCTTATTCTTACGTTAGTTGAGAAAAAGCCTTTAACCAGAATGGAACAAGCAGATGAATCAGCAAATTAAACCTAAAGCCGTGGTGGAGCGTTGGGTGGACTGCTTTAACCGGGCCGATACTGAAGGGCTTTGTGCTTTGTACCATGAGGATGCCGTTAACCATCAGGTAGTCACAGATCCCCTTGTCGGAATTGAAGCGATACGGTCACTGTTCGAGGTGGAGTTTGCCCGGGCGACCATGCATTGCAAGGTGGAGATGATCCATGAAGCAGGAGACTGGGCCATTATGGAATGGTCGGATCCCCTGGGGTTGCGCGGCTGTGGTTTTTTTCATATCAGGGATGGCAAGATCCTGTTCCAGCGTGGCTATTTTGACCAGTTATCCTTTTTTCGCGCTCAGGGGTTGGACGTACCGGACGCCTACCTCGATGAGAAAAAACAGCAAAGATAGGCTAACCGACCCTGGCCTCGGCAGGGCAGGGACCGGGTAAATGGATACCCTGGGCTGGATCCTGGCAGGCGGACTGCTTATGAGCGCCATTGCCTTGGTGGGTGGGGTGACCACCCTGCTCAAACCCGCGACGCTGGAGCGTCTGCTGTTGCCCCTTATCGCATTGGCCGCAGGCACCCTGCTGGGCGGCGCGCTCTTCCATATGATCCCCAACGGCAGTGCTGCCCTGGAACCTTTGACTGCCGCGGTGTGGGTGGCGGCGGGATTTTCCACCTTTCTCGCTCTGGAGCAGTTTCTACAGTGGCATCAGACTCACAGGACACCGGGCGATGCAGGGCAGCCTGTTACCTACCTGATACTTACCGGCGACGCCATCCACAATTTTGTCGGCGGCCTGAGTGTCGCCAGCACTTTTCTGATCAATCCATCGGCCGGGATTGTCGCCTGGATCGCCGCCGCTGCTCATGAAGTTCCCCAGGAGCTGGGGGACTTTGGCATTCTGGTACACGGAGGCTTCAAACGCCGCCGGGCCTTGCTGTGGAATTTCATCTGCGCGCTGACCTTTCCTATCGGCGCACTGCTGGCATATCTTCTTTCACGGCAGTTGGAGGTATCGGGGTTGGTATTGTTCGGCTCGGGCACCTTTATTTATATCGCCGCCTCGGACCTGGTGCCGGAAATCAAACTGCACAAAAGCCTGGGAGCAGCCGCCATACACTTCGGGTGCTTTGGCATTGGGATGGCGATTACCCTGCTAATCGCCTATGCCTTTCACGTCTGAGCAAAATCTGAATCCGGTTGGCCACCATGTGAAGGTTTTTATGGAGCAATCCCACATTTTCCAGGGCAGGCCTTAGGGCGTGTTTATCTTTCATATTGTTACTCTGCTGGAGGCCATTTTTTTGCCCAGCAAGGAAGAAGGAGTGCGGTTTAGTGGGCCTAAATAAGCGACTGATGACGCCGCTGGACGGAAAAATGGCCCCAGCCCAAAGGGGTGAGGCTAAAAATTCCTCACTCTGCGTTGCTCCCAACTTGTTTAGATGGCTAAACGGCGTTACTCGCGCCTTGATTGAGGGATTTTTAGCTCTCAACAGAGACCAATATGAAAGATAAACACGCTCTAGGCTGCGCAGAATCAGATACCGAAAATACTTTATTGTACCGGTCTATTTGATGGGTTTCTGTTCGACTAACAGGTATCAAGTAAGCCGGATCAATGTGGAGAACAAATATGGCTGAACAGAACAAAGTCCAGGGCCCTGCCTCCTATTTCCCTTCCATCGAGAAGAAGTACGGATTGCCCGTCAAGCACTGGCTTGACCTTATAGAAGGGTTGAAAGAGCTGAAGCACATGGAAATGGTCACCCACCTGAAAAATGAACATGGGCTGGGCCATGGCCATGCCAATGCGCTGGTTGCTTACTATCGACGCCAGCAGAAAAGCGGACCCGGCCCTTAAAGTTAACGTGCCGGGTCGGTGCGGATCACTTGCCAATCAGGCGCAAAAACTCGTCGCGTGTGGCCTGGGATTTCCTGAAACCGCCCAGCATCATGGAAGTGACCATGGAAGAGTTCTGCTTCTGCACGCCGCGCATCATCATGCACATATGCTTACCTTCCATGACTACCCCTACGCCTTTGGCACCGGTCACGCTCTGCACTGCTTCGGCGATCTGTTTGGTCAGACCTTCCTGAATTTGCAGGCGGCGGGCGTACATGTCGACGATGCGGGCGAACTTGGACAGGCCCAGCACCTTGCCGTCCGGCAAATAGGCGATATGACAGCGGCCGATAAAGGGCAGCATATGGTGCTCGCACAATGAGTAAAACTCGATATCCTGAACTATGACCATCTCGTCCATGTCAGATTCAAAGACGGCATTATTGACCACCTCTTCCAGGTTCTTGGTGTAGCCGTCGGTGAGAAACTGCATGGCAGTGGCAGCCCGTTTAGGGGTGTCCAGCAGGCCGCCGCGGGTGACATCTTCACCCAGTAGTGTGATGATTTGCTCGTAATGGTGTTTCAGTTCATCGGACATCGGGTTATCTCATAACTAGGGGTGGTCAGACTACCTCGCCGGACGAAAAGCAATCGTCTGCAAAGCGCAATACAAAGACTGAGTACGCGCCGGGTTGCCCGTTTGGATTTCCCACCTGCGGAAAATCCGCGGAGTATAACACAGCCGCCCCGTTTGGCACCGTTTGCCCGGTAACGGTATCGGCTTAAGCAGAGGTTTTATGTCCAGGGATATTCGAGGCTGGCGCAGTTGGCTGGCTACAGATTGTGTTAAATGTCGCCGCCTCCGCGCTGCCATCCTGTGGGGGGTGATCATGTATCTGCTGTTTCAATGGTGGTGGCTGTGATGGCACAGGACCTGATCCAGATCCGGGCAGGTGCCAAGCGCAATGGTTTTTCACTTTGTTTTTTCGGCATCATCGGCCTGTTGTTGTCATCTGCCTGGCTGGCCTGGATGCCGGAGTGGCTCAGACTGGCAGGGATTTTCCTGGTCAGTGCATCCCTGGTTACTATCCTCATCGGCTGGTTTAAAGTCAGGGAGCCGGTCTTCAGTCTGGAACTCACCCGCCGGCAACTGCTGTACCGGCACCGGTACGGCAGTTGGCAACTGGGCTGGGACAATATTCAGCGCATTGACATACCGCGGGTCCAATCCGGTCTGGACCACATTGAGATGGAACTGGTGGGCATCCGCATTAAAGATTATGGTCCTTTGCTGGACAGCATCTCGGTGCGCCTGGCCAGCAATATCCTGATGCAGCAGCGGCCCCTGTTGCTGCAGGCCAGCCGTGATAACTGCCAGACAGGGCAATGCTACAGCGAGAGTCTGATAGAAGAAGACAGGTTCAGACTGGGCGATCGCATCTACACGGGGATCCGGGCCATGCTGGCCAATCGTATGCAGAAGATGCGGGCGACGCTGGGCTATGATTTGTACATCTATGCTTCGGAGCTGGACAGGCCGGAAAGCGAATTTATTAACCTGCTAAGGGCCTGTCAGCAGCAGGCGGTTCAGCAACGGACCGCGGACGGCCATGGGGTTGACCGGCAAACCCTTGATGAATAAGGCCGGCTGCCGAGCGACCCGGACAAGTCAGCCGTTGCCCCGACTCTGCCCCTGCAGGAATTCCATCCCTTGTTCTTCGACTTTCAGTGCCTCGGCCCTGAAATCGTCCATCAGCGCCAGGGCCGCCTCATGCTCGCCCGTCTTCAGCTTTTCCTCAATCTGCTGGCATAAGGCCCTGAGCCTGGGGACTCCCGTATAGCAGCAAGCCCCGTGTAGCTTGTGCACCAGTTGTTCAAGGGTATCAAAATCCGGCTCACGGGCCGCCTGCTTGATCTGGGTAACGATGGCCGGTAACTGCTGGACAAAGGCATCGAGCATTTGTCGGGCATGGTGGGGATTGTCATTGGCCTGCTGCATGGCCAGTGACCAGTCCAGGCTTTCCTCTGAAGCCGGCTGACACCATTGTTTAAGCAGCTTAATCAGATCGTCAAAATTGACCGGCTTGGGCAGGTAGTCGTCCATGCCGGAGTTGAGCAGCTTTTCTTTCTCTTCCCTGAAGGCGTGCGCGGTGACGGCAATAATGGGCGTCCCCTTGTTCAGATGGGTCTTGCGGATCATACGGCTGGCCGCCAGGCCGTCGATGCCCGGCATCTGCACATCCATAAGAATCAGGTCAAAGGCTTCTTTCTCGCATCGGGTGGCCGCATCCTGACCGTTAAAGCTCAGGCAGAGCTCCACCGGGGAGCCGCGCAACCAGGTGGCCAGCAGGCGCAGGTTAATCTCCATGTCATCCACCGCCAGTATCCGGGACCGGGGCAGGGAATTGAGGCGTTTGCCAAAACTGTCATCCTGCAGCATCAGCGGCTGGCTGAGCAGGCTGTCCAGTTTGTTGGGCGTCAGGGGCCTGTCCATGCGGCGCTGGAAGATGGCGGCAATCATATCCTGCTGGTGGGGCTGATGGGATGCACTCAGCAGCACTTTCTGCTGCGCCTGCACGGCTTCCAGTATGCCCAGATGATGCTCCAGGCCCGACTTCCCGATATCGCGGGAGGACACAAACAGATAATCGAAGTTCTGGTGCAGACTGGCCAGGAAACCGAAGCTGTCGACGCTGGTAACCCTCGCCCCCAGGGCGTGGAGCATAGTGGCGGCTGCCCTGCGGGAAGGGGGATAGCCGTCAAACAGCAACACTTCCTTGTCCTGCCACTGGCTTTGCGGCGACAGCGACATCTTATGGCTCAGTTTATTGGCGCGCAGACGCACCACAAACCGGGTGCCGGCCCCCGGTTCACTGTGCAGTTCAATGTTGCCACGCATCAACTTGACCAACTCCTGGCAGATGGCCAAACCCAGGCCGGTGCCCTGATATTCACGGTTGATGGCCCCGTCCAGTTGCGAGAAGGCGGAAAACAGCTTGTGCCGGTCGGCCTGGCTGATGCCGATGCCGGTATCTTCAATACAGAAGATCAGTTCGTACAGGCCGTTGTCTTTTTCTTCCCCCTCCACAGCCAGGCGTACATGGCCGAAGCGGGTAAACTTGATGGCGTTGCCGACCAGGTTGGTCAGCACCTGGCGGATGCGCACCGCATCGCCAAGCAGCTTTTTTGGCAGGGGGCTCAGATCACAGACAAATTCCAGCCCCTTGGCATGGGCCGAGCGGGCCATCAATCCGGTCAGCTCTTCGAGCAATTCAGTAGGGCAGAAAGGATCATTGTTGATCTGAAGCTTACCGGCTTCGATCTTGGAAAAATCCAACACATCATTGATGATATTGAGCAGATTGGTAGCAGACGCATTGATGATCTTCACATGGTCCTGCTTTTCGGCCGGCAGAGGGGTGTGGGCCAACTCCTGGCTGAAGCCCAGAATGGCGTTCAGCGGCGTGCGGATTTCATGGCTCATATTGGCCAGGAACTGTGACTTTATCTTGCTGGCCTGGATGGCCTGTTTGCGGGCGATATCCAGCCTGGCGTTTTGCTCTTCAATGATTTCCATATTGTTGCGCAAATCATTGGTCACCATCTCCACAGACTGGGCCATCTGGCTGCGGATTTTTTCCACCAGGGCCAGCGAGAACAATCCCGCCTCAAGAAACAACCCGATCTGAAAGCAGTAGTTGGTGATGACATTGTTCGGCAGCAGGCCGACCCGGCTTAGCAGGCTGGCCAGCGCAACAGTCAGCAGGATACTCCATGCGAAGATAAAATAACGGGCCGGCCGGAAGTGATGGGCGTAGCTCTCGTAGCCGGCGTACAGATAACTGGCGATGGCCAGCAGGCTGAGTAAATCGACCAGGCCGCGTTGCCAGACCGGAGGTACAACATCAAAGAGCGAGAGTCCACCCAGCAGCGCCCCGGCGCCGGCAATCAGGTGGATCAGGCGTCTTGTCTTTGGTGCGGTCTGCCTGGCATTGAGGAAAGTGAGCGTAAAGACAGCGGCTCCGAGCAGGACCAGGATAAACAGCAGATGGGTGTGCTGGCTAAGCCAGTCGGCCGTGGCAGAGTGCCAGAAAACCTGTATATGTCCGCCCCAGACAAATTGCCATGCCAGCGCCGCACCCATATACAGGCAATAGGTCAGCAGGCTGGTTTCGCGGACACTGGCAAACAGGCTGAGGCTATACAATACCAGGACCAGCAACCCTCCGTAGAAAATGCCCCATAACAGGTTTTCACCACTTTGCAGACGTTCGAACAAGGGCTTGGCGGTCAGGGTCACCGGCACTATCCTGGCTTCGCCTTCGCTTTGCACCCGGACGTACAGGTCGAGCCGGGTGGCATACGGCAGCGAGGCCTCCAGGGTGGGGAAACGATAATTCTGGTCCTGACGAGCCTTGCCCTGAAGGCTCTGGGCAATTAACCGGCCATTGGCCACCAGATAGAGATCGACCTGGTCATTTTGTGCGTAGGCAATATCGATGAACCATTCGGATCGTTGGCTGACATTGCTGAAGCTGGTGTGAAACCACAAGGCCGCGGAGCCAAATCCATGATTAGGATTGCGGCTGTCGGGCCAGGTGAACTGATCCTGGCGATCCAGAACCTCTTCAATGGTCAGGCGGGAGGAAGGATCCCTGAGCAGCAGCAACTGGCTGGTCAGATCATGGCTTTTCTCACTGTCGATAAGCTGCAGCACAGCCTGCCCAAAAGCTTGACCGCTCAGGCATAGCAGCAGACAGAATAGCAACAGCTTGACGCTTGGCATGTTATCTCTGAATCCGTTCAACCGGGCTTGCGACCCCCTATTTAAGCATTGTCCGAGGGGGGATACCAATGCTAAGTTGCCTTAATAACACAACAACCGAATATTTTATTCAGATTCTCCGGGCATTGCCCGGAAAAGGAGAACCGGATGATTATCAGATACGCCCTTAAAGGGGCGATGGTGCTGGCCTGCTTGGGCAGTTTTACCGTCACTGCCCTGCCGCTTGATAAGCTGACCCTGCCGGAGGGCTTCAAAATTGAACTCTATGCAGACGGCGTCAAGAACGCCAGGCAGATGGCCTTGGGTGAAAAGGGCACCCTGTTTGTAGGCAGTCGCGAAGCGGGGCTGGTTCATGCGGTAGTAGACAGCGACGGTGACCACAAGGCCGACAAGGTTATCGAAATCGCCTCCGGTCTGACCATGCCATCGGGTCTGGCTTATCGGGACGGAAATCTCTATGTGGCGGCCATCAGCGAAGTATTGATGTATGAGGATATAGAGAACAACCTGGCCAATCCGCCCAAAGCCAAAGTGGTGATTGGCGACCTGCCCAGCGAGCGTCACCACGGCTGGAAATATATCGACTTCGGCCCTGACGGCTGGCTCTATGTGCCGGTGGGCGTACCCTGCAATATTTGCCAGACTCTGGGCGGCGAGAAGTTCGACGATCCCGTCTATGCCAGTATTCTCAAATACAACCTGCAGACCGGTGAAAAGCGTTGGGTGGCCAAAGGGGTGCGCAATTCGGTGGGCTTTGACTGGCACCCGAAAACCAATGAATTATGGTTCAGCGACAATGGTCGTGACTGGCTGGGGGAGGAACTGCCGCCCTGTGAAATTAATCGGGTCACAGAGGAAGGACAACATTTCGGCTTCCCTTATTTCCACGGTGGCCTGGTGGCCGATCCCGAGTTTGGCATGGACAAGCAGGCAAAGGATTATGTGCAGCCGGAAATCCGCCTGCGTGCCCACGTGGCACCTCTGGGCATTCATTTTTACACCGGCAGCCAGTTCCCAGGGACCTATCAGAACAGGTTGTTTGTTGCAGAGCACGGTTCCTGGAACCGTTCCGACAAGTCCGGCTACCGGGTGATGATGGCTACACAGAACAAGGAAGGTAAAATGGACTATGAACCTTTTATCACCGGCTGGCTGGACGGCGACCAGGTCCATGGCCGTCCGGTGGCCTTTTTAACCCTGCCGGACGGCAGTTTGCTGATCTCTGATGATTTCGCTGACGCCATTTATCGGGTAACCTTTGCTGGCGAGTGACGCATGACGTCCAGGGCCTTTTTAGTCAGGCCCGCTTTTCCAGGCAAGATGGCAAACCAGGCCGGTGCCCAGTATCCCGAACAATTAGAACAACGGGCTAAACATTATCTATGAGCCATGAAATCAGTATCAGCGCCGACGGCATAGAACAGCTTCCGCTGCGGCGCTTCACCGAAGACGCCTATCTCAACTATTCCATGTATGTGATCATGGACCGGGCCCTGCCGCACATAGGAGACGGCCTCAAACCGGTTCAACGTCGTATAGTCTATGCCATGTCGGACCTGGGCCTGACCGCGAGTGCCAAGTACAAGAAGTCCGCCCGGACAGTGGGGGATGTACTGGGTAAGTTCCATCCCCATGGTGATTCGGCTTGTTACGAAGCCATGGTACTGATGGCCCAGCCGTTCTCGTACCGTTATCCGCTGGTGGACGGACAGGGTAACTGGGGTGCGCCGGACGACCCCAAATCCTTCGCCGCCATGCGTTACACTGAAGCCCGTTTGTCCCGCTACAGCGAACTGTTGCTGAGTGAACTGGGGCAGGGCACCGCTGACTGGGTACCAAACTTTGACGGCACCCTCAAAGAACCCAAGGTGCTGCCGGCCAGATTGCCGCATATCCTGATGAACGGGGTTACCGGTATCGCCGTGGGCATGGCCACCGATATTCCCCCCCACAACCTGCGTGAACTGGCCCAGGCCTGCGTCCATCTGCTGGACAATCAAAAGGCCGACGTGGCCGAACTGATGCAGTTCGTCAGGGGACCGGATTATCCCACCGAGGCGGAGATTATTACCCCCAGGGACGAGATCCAGAAGATTTATGAGACGGGCCGTGGTTCCATCAAGACCCGGGCTGTATATATGGAGGACAGTGGCGAGATCATTATTACCGCCCTGCCGCATCAGGCGTCCGGGGCTAAGATCCTGGAACAGATTGCCGGCCAGATGCAGGCCAAGAAGCTGCCGATGGTCAGCGACCTGCGCGACGAGTCTGACCATGAAAACCCGACCCGGCTGGTCATTACGCCGCGCTCCAACAGGGTGGATACCGAGCAACTGATGCAGCACCTGTTCGCCACCACTGATCTGGAGAAGAACTACCGGGTCAACCTGAATATGATTGGCCTGGACAACCGGCCCAAGGTTAAGGACTTGGCCGGGATTTTGTCCGAGTGGCTGGAATTTCGCCGCGATACGGTGACCCGACGCTTGCAGTACCGGCTGGAGAAGGTGCTGGCCCGTCTGCATATTCTGGAAGGCTTGCTGATCGCCTTTTTGAATATCGACGAGGTGATCCACATTATCCGTACCGAAGATCAGCCCAAGCCTGTGCTGATGCAAAGGTTCGGCTTGTCCGACAAGCAGGCCGAAGCCATTCTGGAACTGAAATTGCGGCATTTGGCCAAGCTCGAAGAAATGAAGATCCGCGGCGAACAGGATGAACTGGCCGCCGAGCGTGACAAGCTGCAGGGGATACTGGGGTCCAGTACCAAGCTGAAAAATCTGATCAAGAAAGAAATCCAGGCTGACGCCGAGCAATACGGTGACGATCGCCGCTCCCCCCTTATCGAGCGCCAGGAAGCCAAGGCCCTGTCCGAAAAACAACTGGTGCCTTCCGAGTCCGTCACAGTGGTGCTGTCAGAAAAAGGCTGGGCACGTTGCGCCAAGGGCCATGATGTGGATGCTGAAGGCCTGAGCTACAAGGCCGGTGATAAGTTCCTGGCCGCCGCCAAGGGCCGAAGCAACCAGCCGTCCGTGTTCCTCGACACCTCCGGACGCACCTTCGCCTGCGACGCCCATACCCTGCCTTCGGCCCGTAGCCAGGGGGAACCCCTGACCGGGCGCTTTAATATTGTCGGCGGGGAGAGCTTCGAACATGTGCTGATGGGCAGCGACAGCGACCAGTACCTGGTGGCCTCGGACGCCGGCTACGGCTTTATCGGCAAATTTGCCGATATGGTCAGTAAGAACAAAGCCGGCAAGGCCTATCTGAGCCTGCCCATGAGTGCCAGGGTGCTGCCGCCCCGGCCGGTCCGTCACATCGATTCTGACTGGTGTCTGGCCGTGTCCACCGAAGGGCGGATGCTGATGTTCCCCCTCAGGGACCTGCCGGAACTGGGCAAAGGCAAGGGTAACAAGATTATCAGCATTCCTTCCGCCAAGGCTCAGGCCAGGGAAGAGTATGTGAAAGTGCTGACCGTGGTGCCTGAGGGCGCACAGGTGAAGATCCTTGCCGGCAAACGTGGCATGAGCCTGAGTGCCGAGGATCTGGCGCACTTCCGCGGTGAGCGCGGCCGACGTGGCCACAAGCTGCCCAGGGGCCTGCAGCGGGTGGATGATATTGAGGTGATACTGCCCGATAAAGGCGTATCGGCACCTGCCGATGACGAGCCTGCTGCGGACAACGAAAGCTAAAAAGTGTCCGCCACAGTGTCCTCTGCGCGATCTGTTCTGTGGTATTCAGGACAGATCAGGCGTCCTGGCGCACCAACAGGTTGGCCATGGCCTGGTTGAACACTTTCAGCCATTTGGGGCAGAACTGCCCCGGGGCCACCCTGTTGATTTCCATCACGGCGCGTTTTTTGGGTCGTTTTCTGTGTGTCTCGTGGGCCCGGGCATGGGTCAGGGCATCGAAGGTATCGACAATGGCCAGCAGCTTGGCCCCCTCGCAGATATCTTCCTCTTTCAGACCCAGGGGATAGCCTGAGCCGTCCAGCCGTTCATGATGCTGGATGACAATTTTTCTGGCATCGTTCCACTGATCCAGATGCTCCAGCAGTCTGGCGCTCTTGTACACATGGGAGCGCATCAGATTGAACTCGGCCTGCTCCAGCGGTTCCGGCTTGTGCAACAGCTCCAGCGGCATAAAGGCCATGCCGAAATCATGCACGTAGCAGGCGACGGCCAATTGGTTGGGAGCTATGGGCGTGCCATTGAGCTTGTTCAGGTACAAGGCCAGGCGGGCGATTCGGTCACCTCTGCCACCCCAGTACTGGGAACGCCTCTCCACCGGTTCCATCAGTTCCCGGAAGAACATAATGTCCCGGTGTTCGGCATCGTCCGCTTCGCCGGTCAGGCCGATATCATCCAGTGGCTGTTCGGTGATTTTGTCGGGTGCACTGGCTTGGGGTGCCTGGTGTTCCGGCCGGGCGTCCAGGGTCGGGTCCAGCAGCAGTACGGATTCAGACAGCAGTCTGTCATGTTCCTGTGGATTGTCGGGGCGGATGCGGGCAATCTGTTTGACCAGCAGGCTGTAGAGTAAATCGTCGTATTCGGCCTGGCCTGATTTGATACAGCTCTGCACGAAGAGTTTAACCCTGTCCATGGTCAGCAGCACCAGATCGCTCATGGTGCTGGTATAACGAATCTGACCTTTGCGCAGAAAATCCAGCAGATCCTCCACGTGTTGCAGTAGCGGAATCATGGGGCTGAAATTGACCAGCCCCAGATCGCCCTTGATAGTATGGATGGATCGAAAAAGGGCGCGCTGTAATTCGTTGTCCTTCGGCTGCAACTCAAGTTCCATGAGAGTTTGTTCACTGGCTTCGTACAGCTCGTTTATCTCATCCAGCAGGTCGTTGAGAATATCGTCGTCCAGTTCATCGTGTCGGAATATTTGCATGGGTCCGGTTGCCTTTGTGCTGCAAAACAGTCAGTAGTGGGGCCTGTATGCCGATCGAGTTGGCGGCAATGGTAAAGTTCAGACGCGTTCGTGCCTGGAATTTTAATCGCCACGGCCAAGAGATCCAGCTCAATCGCATCAATTCCTGTCAGTTACCCGTCCCCGTAACCAGTCTATCGACGTTATTCCCTGATTCATAACAAAAATCTGCTCAATCTCTGCGCTCTCTGGGCTGCCGGCCCGACACACCGGGGGACTGATCAGATATCCTTACCGGCGAAAACAGTTATACTCTGCCACCTGTTAAACCGACTGGAAATGGAATGCTTGCCCTGCTTCGAGCCGTTGTCCTGCTGCCGTATTTTATTCTCATCAACCTGGCCCTGTTTCTGATTTGTCTGATGCGACCCTTTCATCGTGACAATGTGCATTATGGCGCAAGGATGTTTGGCAGTATGTCGAAGATTTTCGGGCTGAAGGTGATCGTCAGGGTGGCAGACGAAGTCAAATCGGGCGGCCCCTGCGTATTTATCGGCAACCATCAGAACAGTTACGATCTGGTAACCATCTGCGCCGCTACCCAGCCCGGCACGGTCACGGTGGGCAAGAAAAGTCTGATGTGGATCCCCTTGCTGGGCCAGGTCTACTGGTTATCGGGCAATATTCTGATCGACAGGCAGAATACCAGCAAAGCCCAGGGCACCCTTAAGCAGACCATCCGTAAAATTCGCCAGCGGCGCATCTCGGTCTGGCTGTTCCCCGAAGGCACACGCAGTTACGGCCGGGGTCTGTTGCCGTTCAAGACCGGCGCTTTTCGCATCGCCAGGGAGACCAAAGAACCGGTTTCCATGATCTGCGCCAGCAACCTGCACGGCAAGGTACGCTGGAATCGATGGAACAACGGCATTGTGCTGGTGGATGTCACAGCGCCGGTCATGCTGGACGACAGCCGGGATCTGAAAGGCTGGACCCAGTATTTTCACCAGCAGATGCAGGCGCGCATCGACGCCCTGGATGCAGAAGTCGCACAGCTGGAAAAAGCAGGATAGACTTGCTGCAATTCTGCTTTTTAAGGACGCTTCATGAGTGATGAATTGAGCCAGTGGTACCAGTTTAACGAAGAAACCATCCAGGCCCTGCTCGATGACGGCAGCAATGCCAGCCTACCCCATTCCATCGAGTACCATTTCGCCAGTGACGATTTTGACCAGTTGGAAAAGGCCGCTGTGGATGCCTTCAAGGCGGGCTTCGAGGTCGGCGATGCCGAGGAACTGACCCTGGATGACGGAGGCTCTCTGTTCTGCTTCGATGCGGTGGTGGAAAGGCCACTGGAACTGGAAGTGATCAACGCCGATACCGACACGCTCTTTGCCATTGCTGCCAAGCACGATGTGCATTATGACGGCTGGGGTACGTATTTTGTGGAGTAGCCGCAATCCCGGCAACGCTTGCAGGGTCTGATGGTTCAGACCTTTTTTTGGTTAAACCCAGCAAAAGCCCTCTTGTCGGCGCCGGGGCTCGAAGGGGACCGGTTTTCTCTTTTTTTGCCTTTATGCTCTTGGTGGCCTTCGTGGAAAGTGGAAGACGAAGGGCAGCGCCGGATGGGCCTTAATAGGTCGGCCCTTCACTTAATCAATGTACCCCAACAGGTGGATGCGTCGGCTCGGGCAGCTTGTTGCGAATCGGCGTGGCAGGGTTTTCCTGGGCCTTGGCAATCAGGGCAGCCATGGCGTCCATTATGTCGAGGAACTGGCTGAGCTGCTTGGGCGTCAGGCCTTCACTGAGCGTTTCAATATTGCGGATCAGGGTCTGGTTGTTCATACGGCTTCCCGGTGTCAAAAAATTGCTGCCCGAAGGCGTTCTTCTTTGACTATTCAAGAGCCGTACCAGTATTGGTCTCAGTCCGTCGGCGGATCGGGATTATCCTTCACTTCGGTGATGACCTTCTGCACCAGTTTGACCCGGCCCTGGCGGACCAGGGCGTCCCTGAGCACATATTCTATCTGGGCGTTGAGGCTGCGCAACTCGTCGTCGGCCCAGCGTTGCATGGCCGCCAGCACATCGGCGTTGATTCTCAGGGGGTAGGCTTTTTTCGACAAAATTTCCTCTGACTAAGCTTTTCGGCGTTTAAGTATGGCCGTTACTTCGGCCTTGCCCCACACCCCTTGGTGTCTGGGAATATCCAACTGGACCAGCTCCCAGCCCTGACGTCCCTGCTCGTTCAACAGGGATTCAAGTGGCTGCTGAGCAAGGCTCTGGCTCAACCAGCCTTTAGTCGGCAACTTTTGCTGCAGGGTCTTATATTCAAACTGCACGGTTTCTCCTTAGTACAGGCTACCGGTATTGATCACCGGCTGTGTATGCTTATCACCGCACAGGACCACCAGCAGGTTGCTGACCATGGCGGCCTTGCGTTCCTCGTCCAGCTCCACTACGTTCTGTTCCCTGAGCTTCTCCAGAGCCATTTCCACCATGCCCACTGCACCCTCGACGATACGAGTGCGGGCGGCGACGATGGCGGAGGCCTGCTGGCGTTGCAGCATGGCGCTGGCAATTTCCTGGGCATAGGCCAGATGGCTGATCCTGGCTTCGTGCACCGTCACCCCGGCTTTGTGCAGCCTGTCCTGGATTTCATTTTTAAGGCTTTCAGAAATAGTCTGCGGATGACTGCGCAGGGCAATGCCTTCTTCATCTGCGGGATCGTAGGGATAGCTGCTGGCCAGATTTCGCAGGGCCGACTCGCTCTGGATGCTGACAAAGCTTTCATAATCGTCCACTTCGAACATGGCGTCGAAGCTGTCGCTCACCGACCAGACCACTATGGTGGCGATTTCCACGGGATTACCCTGATTATCGTTCACCTTTAGCTTGCCGCTTTCGAAGTTGCGAATACGCAGGGAAATCGTCCGGCGGATATACAGCGGAATGGTCCAACGCAGTCCTGGCGTTTTTACCGACCCCACATAAGCACCAAACAGGGTCATCACTTTGGCCTGGTTTGGCTGGACCATGAAGAATCCGGCCCACAGGGACAACAGAATCAATGCGCCGACTATCTTCAACACTTCGTAGCCGTTAAAGGGGGCTGTGACCTGGTTAAGCAGGGCTATGGCCAATAGTGTCAGGCCAATCTGTAATAACAAAGCCAGATAGCCGTTCAGTGAAAATCCGTTCTTCTCGTGCATAGCAATACTCATAGAGTGATATCAAAGTGATATCACAATAGATCTGTTTTTCAGTTCAGGCAATAGATCTGTGCAAAAAAGATCCAGTTGTGGCCAGACTGACTATTCTCAACAGACCAACCGGTAACCCTCGGAGAGAATAATGTTGAACAAAGTATACTGGCTCGGGCTGTTGTTGCTGCTAAGTGGCTGCGCTTCAGATCGCGGCCAGACCCTTGCCGAGCAGCGGGCTGAGGTGCAAAAAATGCGCACCGAAACTATTGCAGCTGTGGCTACACACCAGCCGGATATCCGGCAGCAACTGGCCCGCTCGCCTGGCTATGCGGTGTTCAGTAACGCCAATGTAAATATAATTTTTGCCAGTTTTGCCGGTGGTTACGGGGTGGCCCATGACAATCGGACAGGCCGGGATATCTACATGAAAATGGGTGAAGCCGGCCTGGGCCTGGGGCTGGGCGTGAAAGATTTTCGCGCCGTGATGGTGTTTAAGAACCGCGACGCCTTTGAAGACTTTGTCGAGCATGGCTGGATGGTAGGCGCCCACGCCGATGCAGCGGCCAAGGCGGGTGACCAGGGGGGCGCGGCGGCGGCGGAAATCGCCCTGGAGGACGTGGATATTTATCAGCTCACAGAAGCAGGGCTGGCTCTGCAGGCCACTATCAAGGGGGCCAAATTCTGGAAGGACCGGGAGCTTAATTGACCCTGTTGCGCCCGGCACGTTTGGCCTGCAAGAGTTTGCTGTCCACACGTTCCAGGGCCTGTGTCAGCGTTTCATCCTGTTGCAACTGAATGGCGCCGAAACTGCCGGACAGCCGAAGTTCCAGCTTGTCTATCCGGATATCTCCCAATAGGCGGCGCAAGCGTTCGGCGGTTTCCACGGCCCGGGCAAAGTCGATATTCGGCAGCAGCAACATAAACTCATCCCCGCCAAAGCGACCGAACAAATCAGACTCACGCAGGGTTTGCTCAATGCAACTGGCCGCTTTTTGCAACACCTCATCGCCGCAGGCATGACCAAACTGGTCGTTTATCTGTTTGAAATGATCGATGTCGAACAATAATAACGAGACAGGATGCCTGTAGCGATGGGAGCGGCGAATTTCCTCGCCGGCCTGGTCAAAGAAGTGTTGCCGGCTCATGATACCCGTCAGGCTGTCTCTGAATGCCAGTCTCTGCAGCATTTGGTTACGGGCCATCAGCACCGGTACGGCAAGACCGAAGTAAGCGCTGGCGGCAATCACACAGATGGCAAACTGATAGACCAGCGCCTGGTCCATCAGTCCCAGTGAGGCCACCCAAACAGCGGTCAGAATACTGAAGACGGCCAGACTGATGGCGGCCCTGAAGGCCGACTCGGTGCAGACGATCCACATTTGCGGAATGATCAGGAAAAACACAGCAAAAGAGACTTCAGGATAAGGGAAGTGGCTGGCAAGCAGCATGATTAGACTGAGCAGGGAGGCGCACAAGGCCAGCTTACCGATAAAGCCGGAACGTTCACTGTTGCTGGCCTGAAAATTCAGGCCTCCAAGCCAGGACTGAATATCAGGGTAGCGCCAGCTCAGCAGTCCGATGAAAAGTGGCGTCAGTACCAGGGTGCCGGCCAGGTCGCCTATCCACCAGGGCAACCAGATGCTGCCGGCTTCCTGCATACCAATCATGCCGCTGGCTGCCAGGATCTGGGTCCCGGTCAAGGCGGCGAGCAGTGAGGTCAGGGCACCCAGCACCAGGAAGCCGGTAATCATCCGGGGCAGTCCTTCTGATACCCCCTGTCCTATCCAACGCCTGAGCAGCGCTGCCCCTAGCCAATAGGACATACAGTGGGCAAAACCGAACATCAGGCCGGAGTAAAGGAGCTGCTGCCAGCCCTGCTGCATCTGGTACATATTGTCCACCCAAAAGGTGGACAGGATGCTGCCTACCATCAATACCGGCAGGGCGCGCAGACCCATGACCAGAAAGGCCGCAAAACTCAACCCGGCCGGAGGAAACCAGATGCTGGCATGGGGAGCATATTCCATCAGGACCGCGACACGCCATAATCCCAGCCAGATAAACAGCAGCAACAAATGGCGAAACAGGAGGGTAGCAAGAGACCGGGAATCTTTGGGCTTGTCGCCGGAGGCGGAATCTCTGTTGAGTAGGAGTTGTTGCAATCTGTACATGCTCATCGGCTTACCCTTCCGTCAGACTTTGCGGATTACTGCGGGTATCAATATATTGATGATACCCCATGAGGTCCGGTTCTCATAGGAGACGGGGACTTCTACCGGGCCAAACCGGCTGATGCAATGGAGGAGACAGCATGGCAAAAACCATAGAAGACTACCTACAGGCAAAATCGCAGTGGGGCGACCTGATCGCTCCGTTGCGACGTCTGCTGCTGGAGACGGGCCTTGAAGAGACAATCAAATGGGGGGCACCGGTTTACTGCCAGGACAATAAGAACCTCATCGGCCTGGCTGCGTTCCAGGGCTATGCAGGATTGTGGTTTTTCCAGGGCTGTTTTCTGTCTGATCCGGCAGGCGTGCTGACCAATGCCCAACCGGGCAAAACACGGGGCATGCGACAGTGGCGTTTTGCGGCGGGGGAAGAAGTCAATACTGCCCTCGTAAAGCAGTATATCCAGGAAGCCGTTAGCCTTCACCGACAGAGAAAAGCAGTCTCACCTCAACGACGCGAGCCGGTGATTCTGGCGGCAGAACTAACGGCCGCCCTGGAACGCAATCCACAGTTGAAAAGCGCTTTTGAATCCCTCACCCCCGGCCGGCAGTCAGAGTACTCTGACTATATCCAGGCGGCCAGACGAGAGGCCACCAGAATCGCCCGCCTGCAGAAAATAACTCCCCTGATCCTGGCGGGGCAGGGGCTGAACGATCAATACCGTGGCCCTTGCTGAGTCTCCTGACTATCTGCGTCTGGACAATCTGTTCTCAAGCAAGAACCCTGTGATGCCGGAGGTAAACAGCAGTACGCCGGCGATCTGCAGCCAGGTATTCTCCGCCCTGGGCTGAATAAACGTTTCCTTTTGATAGTAAGTCCGGCTGCCGCCATCGACAGGTCTTGTAAAAAAGGCACCTTGGTTTTGTGCCAGGATCAGTTGATCCGGCTGATAACGGGAGCTCAGCTCACTGCGTTTGCTGTCCCACTCTTCCCGAGGTGTGGAACTGTGCATCCCCCCTTCAAAATAGTCCGCCGGCTCTCCCGGTAATACTATCCCCTTGGCTTCATATCGGTAATGTGTTTCACCGAACAGGATTTTACTGAAGCCCGCATAGAAGAACGTGGCCGCCAGTACCACCAACAGACTGCTGCTTAGCAGCCAGCGGCGGCTGTTGAGATAGACGGTGGCTCTTTGCCTGAGCAGCCAGTTTTCCACGTCGGCGATATTGCCAAGCTGGGTTTGCACGTAATCAGGCTCAAACCCGCTAAGAAAGCTACCCAAATCGATCTCCAGGGCTGTCAGCAGCCGCCTGAGCACCTCGTTGGAAGGCTGGGATTTATCATTCTCCAGTTTCGACAGATAAGACTGTTCGATGACGGCTGCCTCTGCCAACATGGGCTGGCTGAGATTCTTTTCGGTTCTCAGTTGCTTGATTCTTTCACCTAATGTCATAAAAAATCCTTGTGCTGAAAATAGTTGTGAACAAGCAGTCAGGGCCTTGAGTGCGAGGGACATTCTTGGTTATGCATGGAGAAATATAAAGTGGAATATGGGTGAATAAGCGTGAATAGTAACTGAGGGGAAGAATTCGTGACGGTAGTGAGGGTGAACGGGACCGATTCGGATAATCTGGGCTAATCCATTCCGCACAAAAAATAGTCGTTGTTCCAGGTTGGTCTTGCCACTACAATCCGCGCCGATTCGACCCGGCGTGGGGCGACAACCAGCAGAGTAAACAGGGTGCATAAGGCAGAATTCGTTCAGATCCGAAAATTTATCGTTAAGCTTGGCAAGATGCTGCACAAGTACGGTACCCCTGCGTTTCGCCAGGAAGCCCACCTGACAGAGGTGGCCACCTATCTGGGTGTGCATGCCTCTTTTATTTCTACGCCCACCTCCATGACGTTCGTAGTGTGGAGTGACAAACACGAGGACGAATATACCCATGCAGCCCGTGTGCAACCGGGCGATCTGGATTTGGGCTCCCTGGCCCGTACCGATGAGCTGGTTACACAGTTGCTGGAGGGCAAGCTCACCCTGAGCGAAGCCGACAGGTTGCTGGATGAGATCGATGCTCTGCCCAACCCCTACGGCAGGCTGGCCACCGGCGGTGCCTTCTGCCTGTCCACCGGCGCCTTTGCCATGCTGCTGGGATCCAGTTGGAATGATGTGCTCTGGTCCGGCGCCATTGGCCTGGTGGTCTATCTGTGGGTGCTCTGGGCGACCAAATCCAAACGGGTCACCCACATGCTGGAGCCTGCCGTGGCTTTGGTGGCAGGCTTGCTGGCCTGCGCCATCAGTAGTTACCTGGACGCCAGCATTAATATCCGTCTGGTGGTACTGTCATCCATTATCGTGTTTATCCCGGGTCTGGCTCTGGCCCTGGGCCTGGCCGAACTGTCCTCCCGCCACCTCGTATCAGGGACGGCCAGGGTGATGGATGCCCTGATGCTGCTGTTCAAACTGTATTTCGGCGCCTTTCTGGGGGTCTCCCTGGGCTTTGGCCTGTTCGGCCAGAGCGAATTTGTCGCGCCCGATCCACTGCCGCGATGGACGGCCTGGTGCGCCATCCTGCTGTTGTGCTCCGCATTGGTGGTGATTTTTCGTATCCGGCTCAAGCATGCCCCCTGGGCCCTGCTATCCGGCTTTATTGCTTATGGCACCAGTATCCTCAGTGCCCCTTACCTGGAATTCGGCCTGGCGACCTTTGTGGGAGCCTTTGCCGTGGGGGTTTATTCCAATCTTTTTACCCGTCTGGCCAATGCTCCGGCCAGCATTGTGGTGATGCAGGGACTCATTGTACTGGTGCCGGGATCCAAGACCTATATCGGCCTAAACTCCTTTGTTTCGGGACAGGATTTTGTTCAGGCAGAGCATGTGGGACAGGAAACCTTTTTGATCTTTATGTCACTGGTGGCGGGTTTGATCTTTGCCAACGTGGTGATGCCGACCAAAAAGGCGTTGTAGGGAGTAAAAAAGGCTGCCGACGGCAGCCTTTCTGGTTTGTCGGTTAAACCTGTCGCTCGGCGTCTTTCATATATTTGAGCAGTTCGTCGTCACTGGCATTCACCAGATCCTTATTGACCGTGGTGCGGATGAGCTTTTCAGTCTGCTTGTCGATTTTTTTGCGCAGCGCGCCCAGGAACTGCGGCTCGGCAATGATATTAAAATGATAGGTCTTACTCTCTTTTCGCCGCTGGTCGAGTTTCTTCGCTACCCGCGCGGCAAACAGATTCAGGTTATGCTCTCTCTGATCCGTACCCGTCATGGCGTCGACCCCTTCCACCTGCGCACTGGGAGCCGAAATCCTTCCGGGCCTGTCCGTCACCATCTCCTGGTCCAACGCCTTACCGTGAGAATTCTCGATATTTTCCACTTCCAACATAGAGCTGGCGTGATCCTTTAACTCAAAAATTTTAGCTTTATTGCGATTGGCGACGACCAGATAGGAGTGTCCGATCATGTTATCCTCCTTTTTCCATAGACTCCCTATCAGTCTAGTCGCCGTGGAGCAAGAATGCAGGGACGGTTTCCTTCAGGGTACTGCGGCGGTAAAAAGTATCTCGACCAGCATATCGGGATTGACCAGCTCCGCAATCACGCAGGCCCTGACCGGCACCTGCCCATCCAACTGCCAGGCATCCCACTCCTGGTTCATCCCATCCACCAATTCCCGGCGTTTGACGAAGATTGTGGCGCTGATCAGGGCCCTTTTATCGACCCCCAGTTGATTGAGCGTGCCTTCGGCCAGCGCCAGTAACTCTCGGGTTTGTCCGCCAATATCCTGGCTGAGGTCCTCGGGCACTTCAGCCCAGTAAGCGGTGTGATTGTGAATAGCGATATCGGACATACGCTTGCCCGGATTGATGCGGATGATATTCATGGGCCTTCCTGGTGAGATGGGTTCAGCCTGACCTGGCGGAAAGAGTCCCGGAGCCGGTTAGCTGAACAGGATGGCCGTATTGTACAGGCAAAGGACAACGAAGAGGACTGAAAGCCAGCCGCCCCAATGCATTCCCCGCCAGATATTGCCCATCTTGCCGGGGCGGGTGCGACGGCTGGCACGCAGACCGTAAAGATAAGTACCGATAACCGCCAGGGCTGACATCACCACCCCGAACGTAAAATACAACAGCTTGCTGGCAAATCCTCCCCAGGTGCCGAAATGCAGGGGGTCGGCCGCCTCGGAAATCCGTACATGCCATGACAGATCTTTGCCGTAACGGCTGGAGAGGAGCTGACCGTCGAGGGGGTCGAACACCATATTGTTGGCCCTGTCCCTGACCAGCAGTTCCCGGGCCTGTCCTTCCATCACCACTGCATTGCGGTTGGCGGTAGGGAAAAAGATAGTGCTGAGTGTCAGCTCTGGCCGTTCGGCGGCCACCTGCGACAGCATCCGGGTAAGCTGTCCGGGGACCGGGTTAAAGACTTGCTGATGGGCAGGTCTGGCATTAGCAGGATAACTGGCCCGACCGCCCCATTGTTCAATCAGATACCAGATACCGGTGAGGCAGATAATCAGGATCAACCAGAACGACCACAGACCGGCCAGCCGGTGAAGGTCGCCCCAGAATACCCTGGCGTTGGTGGTTCTGGGCCGGCGGAAAAAGCCACGCCACCAATGACGGTAAATTACCGTCCCCGACAGCAATGATCCGGTGAGCAGCAGGCCGACAAGGCAGACCAGGGTGATCCCTAATGGCAGGGGCAGCATCAGATGGCGGTGGCTCATGCGAAAAAATCTTTGCCAGTTATGCCATCGTCCGGTGCCCTGAAACTCGCCGCTCACCGGGTGAAAAAATCCGCGGAAGCGTTCTCCGTGCTCATCCAGATACACCGCCTCGGCCGCAAACCAGGGATCCGGCGGGGCACTGAGGGAGGTCAGGCGGGCACCGGAAAAGTGCCGGTCGGCCATTTCATAGACTCTGGGCCAGTCCATCGGGCCGCTGCTGCCCGTATCCACCCGCATGGCGCTATTGCTCAGCCAGTCCAGCTCATGGGACAACACCGCCAGTGTTCCGGTGACCAGTATAAAGCACAGCAATATGGCCAGCTTCAGGCCCACCCAGCTATGTACTTTGTACCAATTGGCTCTGTCCATCTGCTATCACTTATCCGGCACGTTTATGCTTCAGAATGAGCGGCTAAGCTGCACCAGAAAGGTACGCGGCTCACCCGGGAAGTGGCCGTTGCGCTTGCTGAATCCGCTGGAGGCATATTCCTTGTCGAACAGATTCTTGATATTGACCTGCAGGTCGAAATCGCCGATGTGTGAGCGCCAGCTTGCGTCCCAGACCGTATAGGGCTGGACTTTCTGACCATCGAAGCTGATGCGCTCGCTGACATAGTCCATGCCAAGGGAAAAAGCCGAATCCAGCTCAGGAAAATCGTAACGGCTCCAGAGTCCCAACGTGTGATCAGGGGCATTAACAAACTCATCGCCGACCGAATTGGTGATTGCTCCGGGTGCGCCTCCGGTGATCTTGGCCTGGTTGTAGGCATAGCTGAGGGTTGCAGTCCAGTTTTGGGCCAGGTCACCCACCAGATCAAGCTCGAAGCCTTCGCTGGTCACCTCGCCAATCTGCAGGATGCCGGGCTGTCCATCGCCCTCGCCGCTGTCATCGGGGTTTCCGACGGCCACATTTTGTTTACTGATTTGATAGACGGTGGCGGTGGACAGCAATCGCCCGTCCAGCCAGCGATGCTTGATGCCCAGTTCATACTGACGGCTTTGCTCCGGCTCCAGCGCATCGCCGCTGTCCACATCCGAGTCCTCGCTAAGCTGGGCGCTCAGGCTCTGGGGCTCAAAGCCTTCACTGCGGCTGGCGAAAATGGAAGTATTCTCGGAAGGCTTGTAGATCAGGCCAAGCCGGGGCGAGATATCGCTGTCAGAGAAGGCATATTCTGAGTTGAGATCTTTATCTTCGAAGTGGTCATAGCGGGCGCCCAGCACGGCTATCCACTTTTGGGTCAGGTTGATCTGATCCTGCACGTACAAGCCGGTTCTGTTGTAACTGGTGTCAGAATCAGGGCGTTGCTGCAAAATATAAGTAGAGGGATCAGAGCCGTACTGGGGATCGAAGATATCGATATCCGGAATATTGGCCGCCGCGCCACGGCCTACCTTGTACTCGAAGTGGGAGTCCACCTCGAAGTAATCTCCCCCCACCAGCAGGGTATGTTCCAGCCCGCCCCAGTTGGTCTGGTAAACAAAGTCCGTGGTCAGACTGAGCTCCTGGTTCTCCCTGACCTGATCACGGAACTCACGAATCATGCTGCGTCCATCGCTCTGAAGGCCACGGTTTTCATGGTAATTCTGGCCCCGCTCATTATCCAGGTAACGAAGCACAGTGCGGTTGGTAAAGTTGGGAGAGAATTCATGCTGGAGGATGGCCTGCCAGACATCCGCCTCAACGCGCTGGAAGTCGGTTTTTTCATTGGGGTTGTAGCTGATGTCGGTGAGGAAGTTGCCATCGTCATCCACCGGCACGCCTCGCAATCTGTGGCCACCCAGGTCTTGATCGATAAAGTCGTACTGAAGGCTCAGTTGGGTGGCGTCAGAAGCCATCCAGCTCAGGCCGGCAGAAAGCAGCAGGTTGGTCTCGTCCGTGTTGTTGCGATAGGGCTGGGTATGCTGATAAAAGCCTCCCAACCGGTAGGCCAGACTCTGCTCTTCGTTCAGGCTGCCGGTACTGTCGCCATAGGCACCCTTCAGGTCGTAATTCCCGCCAAACAGGGCCAGTTCATGGGCCGATTCAAACCTGGGCTTTTTGGTCACGTAGTTAAGCAAACCTCCGGGCTGGCCACCGCCGTATAGCATGCCGGAAGGGCCTTTGAGCACTTCAACCTGCTCAATATTGAATAACTGTGGGATGGAGAAGCCGCCATAGGGGTCACCCTGAACACCGTCGTAACGAACCTGATCCTGGCGGAATCCTCTGGCCGTGATGCCTGAGTAGCTGAACTGGGTGATGCCCGAAATAGACCGATACAGGTCGGTGGTCTGCCGAGCGGCCTGATCTTCGATCAGCTCACGACTCAGCACCTGAATCGACTGAGGGATATCCATGTAATCCGTAGGGGTCTTGGTCGCCATGGTGGACTCGCCGACGAAATAGAACTGCGCCGCCCGGCCCTGAACGGTCAGTCGTTCAATGTTTTCATCACTTTGCGGTTGTTGCGCCAGCACACCGCCAGGCAATGTGGCGGTTATTGCCAGGCTTAAAGTGGTGGTTCTGATGTTCATGGTTTCCCCTGTATCTGTTGTGTGCAGCGGGATTATAGGGAGATGTAATATAATTGCAAATGCAAATCGTTATCAATAATAACCGTGATTGCAGTCTGCACACATCATCAGCCGGGCAGGAGCAATATCGTCCGGCCGCAGTGTCCGGCTTCGCGCCAGATGCGGGTATTTCAATATTTGGCATAAAACATCGTAAAGATGTCATTCTGCCAGTATCCGATTGAGTTAGTCTGTGTACACTAACGGAGGCTCTATGAAACACATCTCAAGCTGTTTACTCTTAATTCTGACCCTGTTGGTCAGTCATTCGGCTTTGGCTCAGGCGCAACCGGTTAAAGTTGCGATACTGATGTTCGATGACGTGCAGATTATCGACTTTGCCGGTCCCTTTGAGGTTTTCGGCCAGGCTGGGTTCGAGGTCTATACGGTGTCTGCCGATGGCAGACCCGTCACGACAGTGATGGGCCTGTCGGTCAATCCCAGCTACAGCTTTGATAATCTTCCAGGGGTTGACGTGGTGTTGGTGCCGGGTGGTGAGGTGCATGATGTGATGCGACGTTCCGATGTGCAAGCCTGGCTGAAACAACGCAGACAGGACAGCCGGTATATCATGTCGGTTTGCACCGGTTCACATATCCTGGCCGAGGCAGGGCTGCTGGACAACCTGCAGGCCACTACGTTTCACCGCGCTCTGGACGGCTTGGCTGAAGACTATCCTGATGTGGAAGTGTTAAGGGACAGGCGCTTCGTGGATAACGGTCAAATCATCACTACCGCGGGCTTGTCTTCAGGCATGGATGGCGCGTTGCATCTTGTGTCGACCATCAAGGGTGTGGAAGCGGCCAGGACCCTGGCCATGCATATAGAGTACGACTGGGATCCGAAACAGGGCTTTGTACGGGGAACCATGGCAGACCGACACCTGCCGGATAATGATTACGAATGGCCGGAAGGGATCAAGTTTGAGCGTCAGGCATCCTTTGGCGACCAGCAAAGCTGGCAGAATCGCTATCTGGCGAAAACGACTCGTGGCGCTGCAGATCTGCAGGCGACTTATGTTAAGGCCATGGCTGCTCATAAGGACTGGGCTCCGCAAGCCGCCATTGCCGAACATCTGAGCTGGGCCGCCACCATAGAAGGACAACCCTGGGTACATGAATTCTGGGTGGAGACGGGTGATAAACCTGATACTTATCTTCTGCACCAGCAAATCCGCCGGGTAACCGCACAGGAGTAAGCCATGCCGGGCCGTACTATCGGCTTTTTGTTGTTTGACCAGTTCAACCTGCTGGATGTGAGTGGTCCCCTGGAAGTCTTTAATACGGCCAACCAACTGGGTGGGGGGGATTATCGCCTGTTGCTGATTGGGCAGGAACCCGGCCCCTGCCGGGCCGAGTCCGGTATCGAACTGGTTGTCCAGGCCAGCCTCGCCGACTCCCCCTGTCTGGACACCCTGGTCATTCCCGGCGGCAGCGGTACCCGGGATGCGGCGATCCAGGCGCGGTTTGGTCCCTGGATTAGTGCCAGGGAACAGGATACGCGACGTGTTGCCAGCATCTGTACCGGCGCCTTTCTCCTGGCCAGCACCGGTCTGCTGGATGGACTGCAGGCGACCACGCATTGGCATTATGAATCTCAGTTCCGACTCCGCTTCCCTAAGGTAAATCTGCTCGGCGATGCCCTTTATGTGGATAACGGCCAGATTATCACGTCGGCCGGTATCAGCTCGGGTATCGATATGGCGCTCAAGCTGGTGGAAGATGACTGTGGCGTGGAGATTGCGATTAAGGTTGCCCGTTATCTGGTGGTGCATTACCGGCGCGTCGGCAATCAGGCGCAATTTTCTCAACCCCTGCAATTCCAGCAAAAGGCCAGGGGGCAGTTTGCCGATACCACGGCCTATATCATGCAGAATCTTCACCGGCCACTGGCCGTTGCCGATCTCGCCGAACAGGCTGGCATGAGTCAACGTAACTTTTGCCGCCGCTTCAAGCAGCAATTGGGTCAGAGTCCGGGCCGCTATGTGGAAAATCTGCGTCTGGACTATGCCCGCCAGTTGCTGACCGATAACGACTGGCCGCTGGCGCGTATTGCGCAGGCCTGTGGCTATCAGAGTCAGGACGTATTTCGCCGCGCGTTCGAGCGCCGCTTCGCCCTGCTGCCGGGAGAGTACCGGGCCCGGTTTGAATAAGGCCTGACCTCTCTCAAGACCAGAGAGCAGGCTGATTTTCATGCTCTAAACCCTTGTGTCCATTGCATACGTATTCAATTGACGTACTTTTTCTCAGCAACGACACTGCAGCCCGTTGTTAACAACATGTAACCAAATGTTAACTTAATGATGGGGCGCTATTCGATGAAAATAACCACTGTATTGGCAGCAATGGGACTGGCCTTGAGCTGGCAGGCTCAGGCTGCACCCACCACCTTTGTGCATCTGTTTGAATGGAACTGGCAGGATGTGGCAAAAGAATGTGAGGACTTCCTCGGTCCCAACGGCTACGCTGCGGTTCAGGTATCGCCCCCAAACGAACATATTCAGGGCAGCCAGTGGTGGACCCGTTATCAGCCGGTCAGTTATCAGTTGCAAAGCCGCGGCGGGAGCCGGGCGGAGTTTTCCGACATGGTGCAGCGCTGTGAGGCAGCCGGTGTGGCCATCTATGTGGATGCGGTGATCAACCACATGGCCGCCGGCAGCGGCACCGGGGTGGCAGGCAGTGCTTACGGTAACCGGCAATATCCTGTCTATGGACCCCAGGATTTTCATACGTCCTGCACCATTAATCCTGAGGATTACGGAAGTGATCGCTGGCGGGTGCAAAACTGCGAGTTGGTGGGGCTGCCGGACCTGAATACCGGATCTGAGTATGTACAGGATACCCTGGCGGCCTATCTCAATGATCTGGGCAGTCTCGGTGTGGCAGGCTTCAGACTGGACGCCTCAAAACATATGTCTACCAGTGATATCCAGGCGGTGCTGTCCAAGGTCAGCGGCTCGCCGCTGATTTTCCAGGAGGTCATAGACCGGGGCGGCGAGGCGGTCACCGCGCCGGAGTATACCCAGAACGGTCTGGTTACCGAGTTTAAGTACAGCACCAAACTGGGCGAAACTTTCCGCAGCGGCAAACTGGCCTGGCTGAGCAATTTCGGTGAAGCCTGGGGCTTTATGCCCAGCTCCTCGGCGGTGGTGTTTGTGGACAATCACGACAATCAGCGCGGTCATGGAGGGGGAGGTTCAGTGATCACCCATGAAGACGGCCGTCTCTATGATCTGGCCAATGTATTTATGCTGGCCTACCCCTACGGCTACCCCAAGGTCATGTCGAGTTATGACTATCATGGCGATACGGATGCCGGCGGTCCTTCGGTAGCGGTGCACAACAACGGCTCATTGGAATGCTTTGGCAGTGACTGGCAGTGTGAGCATCGTTGGTCCTATATCGCCGGTGCGGTGGATTTTCGCAATCACACCACGGGCAACTGGACCGTGACCCGCTGGTGGGACAATGGCAATAATCAGATTGCCTTTGGCCGCGGCAGCCAAGGCCACATGGCCATCAACAAGGAAAGTTACAGTATGCAGGTGAGCCTGCAGACAGACATGGCTCCCGGCACTTACTGCAATGTACTTAAGGGCCGCCTGTCGGCAGAGGGGCAGTCATGCAGCTCCGAGACCATACAGGTGCAGAGTGACGGCAGCGTCAGCCTGACTCTGGCCCCTTGGGACGCCATGGCCATTCACCACCAGGCCAGGCTGACGACAGGGGGGCAGGGCGACTGGCAACGTACAGTGATCTTTATCCAGGCGCAGACCCAGTCCGGCCAGGATATGTTTGTCCGAGGCGGTATCGACCATGCCTACGCCAATGCCAACCTGGGCCGCAACTGCCAGACCTCCAACTTCGACTGCGCCATGCCTATCCGTCATAACAACCTGCGTAACGTCACCACAGCGCCGTGGAAAGCCAGCGACAACTACCTGGATTGGTATGGTGTTGAAGCGGGGCAAAGCAGCGCAGCCGAGGGCACGGCCATGGACTGGACCAGCAACAGCTGGCCGACTAGCTGGGGGACAGCGCGCACGGTGGCGGTGGATGGTTATGGCGAAGAGCCGCTGAATATCTGGGGCCCGCACTACTGGATGCTCGACGTGCAGATGGATTGCAGCAAGGCGGTCAACGGCTGGTTCGAGCTTAAGGCCTATGTGAAAAACGGCCAGGGCTGGGAGTCGGATATCAGTCAGGCCGGCACCCCCTATGCTTCCAATAACCATTTTGCCCAATGCGGACGCATCAATCAGTTTGACTTTAGCAGTGGAGCGGCGTCGATTCGGGACTTCTGAGTCTGCTGGCCATATAGCAAAAAGGGCAACCTAAGTTGCCCTTTTTATTCTGAACAGCTTCCGGCTACAGGCTTTCGATAGTCTGTTTCTGCTCCATCAGCTTGTCCACCTGGGTCTGGAATTCGGCCAGTTTGGCTTTTTCCTTGTCGATGACCGCCTCCGGGGCTTTGCTGACAAAGCTCTCGTTGCTGAGCTTGCCCTGGGTACGGGCCATATCGCCCTGCAGCTTCTCCAGCGCCTTGCTGATACGGGCCAGTTCCGCGTCTTTGTCGATAAGGCCGGCCATGGGGATCAGCACTTCCATCTCGCCGACAATGGCGCTTGCCGAGGCCGGGCCTTTGTCACCGGCGGCAAGGACTGTGATTTCCTCAAGGCGTGCCAGTCTGGACAGCAGCAGTTCGGTGTCGGCCAGCCGGCGCTTGTCTTCGTCTCCGGCATTGCGCAGTAGCACCGACAAAGGCTTGCTGGGGCTGATATCCATCTCACCACGGATATTACGCACCCCGACTATCACCTGTTTGACCCATTCGATATCTGCCAGCACCTGCTCATCGACTAGACTGTCGTCCTGCACAGGGAAGGACTGGGTCATAAGATGGGCGCCGCCCACGCCTCCCTGACTCAGAGGGGCCACCCGCTGCCAGATTTCCTCGGTGATAAAGGGCATAAAGGGATGCATCAGACGCAGCAGGCTCTCCAGCACGTTGACCAGGGTATGACGGGTGCCACGCTTCTGGGCATCCGTGCTGGCTTCTGCACTGAGTACCGGCTTGGACAGCTCTAGGTACCAGTCGCAGAACTGGTTCCAGGTGAATTCATACACTGCCTGGGCGGCCAGATCGAAACGGTAGTCCTTAATGGCCGATTCAAAGGTTTCCAGGGTCTGCTGAAAGCGTGCCCAGATCCACTTATCCGCCAGGCTCAGCTCCAGCTCGCCGCCGTCTTTGCCGGTGTCTTGCTCTTCGGTATTCATCAGCACAAAGCGTGAGGCATTCCACAACTTGTTGCAGAAGTTGCGGTAACCTTCCACCCGGCCCATATCGAAGTTGATATCGCGGCTGGTGGAGGCCATGGCGGCAAAGGTAAAGCGAAGGGCATCGGTGCCGTAGGCAGCTATGCCATCCGGAAACTGTTCTTTGGTGCGCTTGGCGATCTTCTCGGCCAGTTGCGGCTGCATCATGCCGGCGGTACGTTTCTCCACCAGGGTTTCCAGATCGATACCGTCGATCAAATCGATGGGGTCGAGCACGTTACCCTTGGACTTGGACATCTTGTTGCCCTGCTCGTCACGGATAAGGCCGGTGATATAGATCTCCTTAAAGGGGATCTTGCCGGTAAACTTCTTGGTCATCATGATCATCCGGGCCACCCAGAAGAAGATGATGTCAAAGCCGGTGACCAGCACAGAGGTGGGCAGGAAGGTATCCAGTTCCGGGGTCTTCTGTGGCCAGCCCAGGGTGGCGAAGGGCCACAGGGCTGAGGAGAACCAGGTATCCAGTACGTCTTCGTCCTGGCGCAGTTTCACATCCTCGCTCAGGCTGTGTTTGGCACGCACTTCGGCTTCATCACGACCCACGTAGACGTTCTCATTGTCGTCATACCAGGCTGGAATGCGATGGCCCCACCAGAGCTGCCGGGAGATACACCAGTCCTGGATGTTGTACATCCACTGGTAGTAGGTCTTGTTCCAGTTTTCCGGCACAAACTTGATCTCGCCGGACTCCACCGCTTCGATGGCGGGCTTGGCCAGGGATTCTACGGCCACATACCACTGGTTGGTCAGGTAGGGTTCAATGACCGCCCCGGTCCGATCGCCACGTGGAACTTTGAGCTTGTGGTCTTCGACTTTCACCAGCAGGCCCTGGCTGTCCAGGTCCTGCACCACTTTTTGCCGGGCAACGAATCTGTCCATGCCCTGGTAGGCTGCGGGGGCATTGTCATTGATCTTGGCATCGGCGGTGAAGATGTTGATCATCTCAAGACTATGGCGTTTGCCGATTTCATAGTCGTTAAAGTCATGGGCCGGGGTGATCTTCACGCAGCCTGTGCCGAATTCCGGATCCACATAGTCATCGGCGATGATTTTGATCAGACGGCCGGTCAACGGCAGCTTGATCTCTTTGCCGATCAGGGCCTGGTAGCGTTCATCATCCGGGTGCACGGCCACGGCGGTATCGCCCAACATGGTCTCGGGCCGGGTGGTGGCCACCACCAGCTCGCCGCTGCCGTCGGCAAGAGGATAGCGCATATGCCACATATGGCCGGCCTCTTCCTCGTTCAGCACTTCCAGATCCGACACTGCCGTGTGCAGCACCGGATCCCAGTTGACCAGGCGCTTGCCCCGATAAATCAGGCCTTCTTCATGCAGTTGCACGAAGACTTCCTGTACCGCATTGGACAGGTCCTCATCCATGGTAAAGGCTTCGCGGTCCCAGTCGCAGGACGTACCCATGCGGCGCATCTGCGAGGTGATGGTGCCGCCGGAATGCTCCTTCCATTCCCAGATCTTCTCAACAAACTTTTCGCGGCCCAGATCGTGGCGGGTCTTGCCCTGGGCATTGAGCTGGCGCTCCACCACCATCTGGGTGGCGATGCCCGCATGGTCGGTGCCGCACTGCCACAGGGTGTTGTCGCCCTTCATGCGATGATAGCGGGTTAATGCATCCATAATGGTGTGCTGGAAGGCATGGCCCATATGCAGGCTGCCGGTCACATTGGGCGGCGGCAGCAGGATGCAATAGGATTCGCCTTTACCGGAGGGCCGGAAACAATGCTGTTCTTCCCAGGCCTGGTAGCGGGCCTGTTCGATATTCTGCGGATCAAAAGTCTTATCCATCGCTCTTCTCATTCAGACTGGTGGCGGGGCGGGTATCCAACTGGTGGCCCGCGCCGCGGTATTGTTTATATCTTTCCCTGGCCTGCTGTTTTGGTTGTTCTGCAGCGGGAACAAAATCGAATATCTTCCGGAAACGCTGATGATTTTGGGGCAGTTCATCGGCCAGATTAATAAGTACCGGCTTTCCCGGGCCCGGGCTGGCCCCGATCCAGCTCACTTCCACCGGGGTGCCCTTGGGCGGCCCCTCGCCGGTGAGGTTGTGCGGAATAAAAGCCTCGGCGGGACGTTGCCAGAGCAGTTCGTCGAAGGCTTCGGCCTGGGCCTGATCTTTACAGAGCACCAGGCAGGCCTGTTTGTCACGAAATGACCTGGCCGCCAATTGACAAGCCAGCGCAAAGGGCGCTGGCTGGTCGTCGATGCTGTCCTGCTCCAGCAGGTAAAAAACCACCTCAGCCATGGCTGGCCCGTGCCCTTGACAGCATCAGTCCTCCATCTCCACACCGGCGCGGTTCATCAGAAACTGGGTGAGCATGGGTACCGGACGGCCGGTGGAGCCTTTGCCCTTGCCGCCGCTGGTCCAGCCGGTGCCGGCAATGTCCAGATGTGCCCAGTTGTATTTCTTGGTAAAGCGGGACAGGAAACAGGCAGCGGTAATAGTGCCCGCCGGCCGACCGCCGATATTGGCCATATCGGCAAAGGGGCTTTCGATCTGCTCCTGATACTCGTCCCATAACGGCAAACGCCAGGCACGATCGCTGCTCTGCTCAGAGGCGTTGAGCAGTTCATGGGCCAGGGGGTTATGGGTACTCATTACGCCGGTGGCATGTTTGCCCAGGGCAATTACACAGGCGCCGGTCAGCGTCGCCACATCCAGTACCGTATCGGGATTGAAACGCTCCACGTAGGTGAGGGCGTCGCACAGCACCAGGCGGCCTTCGGCATCGGTGTTGAGCACTTCCACCGTCTGTCCTGACATGGTAGTAAGGATGTCGCCGGGACGATAGGCGCTGGCATCGGGCATGTTTTCGCAGCCGGCCAGAATGCCGATAATGTTCATGGGCAGATTCAGTTCGGCAATGGACGCCATGGTGCCCAGCACCGAGGCAGCGCCGCACATGTCATATTTCATTTCATCCATGGCTTCGGACGGCTTGATGGAGATACCGCCCGAGTCGAAGGTCAGGCCCTTGCCCACCAGCACCACAGGCGCCTGGTTGGGCTGCCCACCCTGGTGGCGGATGATGGTCATAATGGACTCGTTGGCCGAACCGCGGCCCACGGCCAGATAGGACTGCATACCCAGTTCTTCCATCTGTTTTTCACCGATGGCTTCCACGCTGAGGCTGGCATATTTCTGCTCCAGTTCCTTGGCCTGATCCAGCAGATACTGGGGATTACAGATATTCGGCGGCATATTGGCCACGTCCTTGCTCAGCTTGACGCCGGTGGCCACCGCCAGGCCATGGCAGATGGCACGCTCGCCCACCGGCAGTTCACGGCGGGTAGGCACATTGAACACTATCTTGCGTAGCGGACGGCGGGGCTCTTCTTTCTTGGTCTTTAGCTGGGTGAAGGTGTACAGGCTGTCCTGGGTGGTTTCCACTGCCTGGCGGACCTTCCAGTAGGTGTCGCGTCCCTTGACATGCAACTCGGTGAGAAAGCACACGGCTTCCATGGAGCCGGTTTCATTCAGGGTGCTGATGGTGCGGGCGATAATCTGCTTGTACTGGCGCTCGTCCAGCTCCCGTTCTTTGCCACAACCCACCAGCAATACCCGCTCGCTGAGGATATTGGGTACATGATGCAGCAGCAGCATTTGACCGGCCTTGCCTTCCAGGTCCCCGCGGCGCAGCAGGTTGCTGATGTAGCCCCCGCTGATTTCATCCAATTGCTCGGCAACGGCGGTCAGACGGCGAGGCTCAAACACGCCCACCACAATACAGGCACTGCGCTGCTTTTCCGGACTGCCACTTTTTACGCTAAATTCCATTCTTCACCCCATTTTGACTGGTGTTGACGCATCGGGTGCGTTAGCCTTTTTACTGCGTTTTGGCCCGACAAATGATGACTTGGATCCGGCAAACGGGAACAGATCAGAATTCTTGAAATGTCCTGCACCACAAGCCGTTAAAAAAGGCCGCAATCGCAAATTAAACTTGTGAAAACGTTAAGTTTACTTAAAAATTTATAGCATTCCACTAAAAATGCCACTTTTCCATTGGGATCCATGTGCTGATTTTCCGTTACTTGCTCAGAGAAACCCTTAAGTCGCAGATTGCGGTTTTTCTGGTGCTGATGGCCATTTTTGTCATCCAGAAATTCGTCCGGGTACTGGCCGAAGCCACTGACGGCGACATTCCCGCCGGACTGGTGCTGGGCTTTCTGGCGCTGAACATGCCGGTGTTGGCTTCCCTGATCCTGCCCTTATCCCTGTTTCTCGGCATCATGCTGGCCCATGGCCGTTTTTATGTGGATCACGAGATGGCGGTGATGCGTGCCTGCGGCGTCAGCGAATGGTACGTGACCCGGGTCATGCTGGTGCTGGCGGCCGTGATCGCCCTGGTGTCCGGCGCCCTGACCCTGTGGCTTGCCCCCCTGTCCATGGAAGTGGAATACCGGCTCGAAGAGCAGCTCAGTGCGGAGTCCGGGCTGACCAGCCTGATCCCCGGCCGCTTCCAGCAGAGCGCCAACCAAAAAGCGGTGATTTTCGTCCATGATATCGGCAGCGGCGAGAACCAACTGGAGCGGGTGTTTCTCGCCCAGCAGGAGGAAGGGGCGGATAAATCGGCCTTTCGGATTATTTACGCCGACAGTGGCAGTGTACGCCAGGAAAATGACGGCTCCGAGCAATTGGCCCTGAACCGGGGGGTCCAGTATGAAGGGGAGAAGGGCCAGCTCAGTTTCCGCAAGGTGGAATTTGATGAATACCAGATTCAGATAGCCGAGCGCACCCCGGAACACCGGGCACGCAAAATGGCCGCCTATACCACGGCGCAATTGCTGAGCGAGGACAGTCTGGACGCCACCGCTGAGCTGCAATGGCGGCTGGCCATTCCGCTTTCGTTACCTTTTCTGGTGTTGATCGCGGTGCCTCTGTCGGCAGTGGATCCGCGCCAGGGTCGTTTCGGTAAGATTTTTCCTGCCCTGCTGTTGTATCTGGGCTATTACCTGCTGCTGATGGCCGGCCGTAAAGTGCTGGAAAACGGCAAGGTGCCTCCCGAACTGGGCCTGTGGTGGGTCCACGGCGTCATCCTGCTGATCGGCGTGCTGCTGCTGGCCAGGGGCAGACCCCTGGGAGTAAGGGTAAGAGCCAGGCTAAAAGGTAATGGTCAGCGGGGGGCAAGGACATGATCAGGACTCTGGACTTGTATCTGGCCCGCACCCTGATTGGCACCACCTTTATCACCCTGCTGGTGCTGGTGGGGCTGTCTTCCCTGATCAAGTTTGTCGAGCAGCTCAAGTATCTGGATCGCGGAAACTACGACATGATGGTGGCGGGTATTTACGTGCTGCTCAGTGTGCCCCGTGAAATCGAACAGTTTTTTCCCATGGCGACACTGATTGGCGGCCTGATTGGCATGGGGATGCTGGCCAGCAACAGTGAGTTGGTGGTGATGCAGGCAGCCGGTATGAGCCGCTGGAATATCATTGCCTCGGCGATGAAATCTGCCTTGCTGATGGTGGTGTTTGTGATGGCGCTGGGAGAATGGGTGGCGCCGGTCAGTGAGACCCATGCCAAGGAGATCCGCACTCAGGCCATCTCCGGCGGCAGCCTGTTTTCGTCCGAGCGACTGGTATGGGCCAAAGATGGCCGGGATTTTGTCAGTATCGGTGAAGTGGTGAGTAAGGACCAACTACTCAATATCAGCCTGTATAAATTCGATGAGAACCTAAACCTGGTACAGATCGTCAACGCCGAACAGGCCAACTTCCTCGGCCAGAGCTGGCGGCTGAACCGGGTGCGTACCATGGACATCAGTGAGGATCGCATTGCTAGCCGTACCGACAAGCAGTCCAAATGGGTGTCCAGCCTGACCCCGGACAAGCTGGGCGTGGTCACCGTCAAGCCTGAGGCCCTGTCAGTCAGGGGCCTGAACGATTATGTGACCTATCTGGAAAACAACAGTCAGGATGCCAGTCGCTACGAGCTGGCCCTGTGGCGCAAGGTTATCCAGCCGGTGACGGTGGGGGTGATGCTGCTGGTCGCCCTGTCCTTTATCTTCGGGCCGCTGCGCAGCGTGACGATGGGCGCCCGGGTGATTATGGGCGTACTGACCGGCTTTGGCTTTTTTATCGCCAACGAAGTGTTCGGCCCCTTAAGCCTGGTCTATCAGATGCCCGCATTTGTTGGGGCCCTGCTGCCCAGTCTGCTGTTTGCCGGCCTGGCTGCCCATCTGCTGCGTAAGTAGCCCGGCCGGGAAGGCATCAGGGGAAGTAGGTCGGATAGTTGGTCCGGTTAAAGGGCTTAAGCTGATATTGGGGTTGCAAAAAAGCCACCAGATCCGTCAACTCGGCCACCGTCATCACTTCATTATAATTGCGCATCAGGGATTGGCCTGAGCTGTCGGTGAGCTGTTCGGCCGGTAAACTGGTGGCAATCTTGTGAGAGGGGTTAATCACTGCCGTTACCAGCTCCGCATAGGTCTTGATGCGGGTGACATCTCCACCCAGCCGCACCCGTTTGGCAATGTCCAGCTCGAGTTCCTGCTCTTCGAAACCTTTAAGACTGTGGCAGGCCAGGCACTGATAAGTCAGAAACACCTCTTCACCCTTAGCCACATCGCCTGCAGGCAGACTGAAGCCCCGGGGGGAATCCGCTCCCTGTTCACAGCTTGCCAGCAAGGCGGTCAGTATCAGCATCATTAAAACACGCATATCCATCTCCTGGATTCGGGTCAGCCTGGACGTTTCTGGCGGACGTGGAAGGTTAGGGATAGACTAAATTGGGTAGGGTGGTCAAATATTGACCCGGATCAAGTCCGGGTGCGAAGAGTGGGTCAATCAGCCCTGCAGATCCTGCCAGGCTTTGTGATGATTGGCATCTTTGCTCAGTACCAGCATTTCGGTGCCGGCCAGCCTGTCCTGCAGGGATTGTTTGTGCTTGAAGTCCAGCAAAACCAGCAGGCTACCCAGACCGCCCAGTGAGCAGACCAGGCGTAGCAGCGCACGACCATAGCCCAGCGGCCTGTCATCGGTGCTGAACAAACGCAGGCGCCAGGCGCGCATGCCGATGGTCTGGCCGCCGTTACGCCAGAACCACAGGAAAAAACCCAGCACCCATGCCACGGACCAGGCAAAGATAATGCCGCGGTAAAGGTGTGACTGTCCGATCACTTCCATACTGTGCTGATAGCCCTGCTTGTCCAGCACGGCATTTTCCAGCAGCAGGATCAGCACCACAGTAACCAGGATGCCGGCCACCATAAACACAGCCACCGCCACCAGGGCGTCGTAAATCATGGCGGCCAGACGGCGGAAAAAGCCGGCGCGGGGAAAAGTCTCAGTCTGTTCAGCCATCGGTGAGCGGGTCTAATGGGAGGTGGCAGGAGTCTATCAGCCTATTGGCTTAGAACAAAGGCCCGGCCTGGATACTCAGCCTCCAACGCCTCTATAGCGCCGCGCTGCTGCATGGTGACATAAAGGGTGCGGCCCTGCTCGCCGCCAAAGGCCAGGTTAGTGGGATGCTGCCCCTTCAGGGTCAGCGTCTTCACCCACTCTCCCTGAGGTGAAATGACCGCTATCTGTCCTGCGCCATAGCGGGCCACATACAGATTACCCTGGCTGTCGCAACGCATGCCGTCCAGGCCGAAATCGTCAAACTGATAGAAAAGCTGTTTACCTGACGGCACTCCTGTCTTATCCAGGCGGTAGCGCCAGATGCGGCGCTGCACACTCTCGTTCACGTACAGATACTGTTCGTCAGTGCTTACTTCTATGCCATTGGTTGTACCCATGCCGCTCTCTATCAGAGTCACTTCACCAGACGGGCTGAACATCCACAACTGACCACTGTTATTGGCCCAGTCAGGATCGCTGGCGTAGACAATATCATTGGCGCTGATGGCGATATCATTGGGCTGGTGCATCTGCAGCTGATGAGCCAGTACGGAGACCGTCCGGGTATCCATCTCTATCAGCAGAATATTGTGCCCGGTGTAGTCAGCCACCAGTAACTGGCCCCGGCTGTTAAAGCGCAGCCCGTTACCCACTGAGCCTTCTGGCAGGCGCACAAACAGTTCGGCGTTGCCCTGGGCGTCCACCCGGCCAATCGTTCCTTGCTCGGCAAAGTTCACCGCATACAGGTTACCGGCCTTGTCCGCCACCGGTCCTTCCACCCCCTGGGTAAAGGTCCCCTCGGCAACCAGATCACGGCTTTGAGCCAGACTGGTCGTACTCATTGCGCACAACGCACACAGCATAGCGAACATAGTTCCGATATTGCACAGTTGCCGGGCGTTGGCAGAGCGTGTTAAAGACAACATAGACAGGTCCAACCCATTGAAAAAACACGTGACAGACGTATACCATAAAGACGCTATGTTAATAAATAACCATATTTTAATAGGCAATTGTTATTTACTAACTTTCTGAGGAGCATCAACCAGCACTCAGAGGCGGCAGAGGCCCCTAGCAAGGCAATGCACCCTGCATCAGAATGCAACCAGCAAGCGAGTGAAACCCTCTGAAGAGATTGTTTTTTAAACGAATCTCCCTGGCTCTCCGACAAAACACTTGCACGGTAAATTGCAGTGGCTATAATGCCTGCCTCTCTGAGCGAGGGCACCCAATCCCCTGAATACAAGCTCAAAGCAAGACAATCTGTTACAAGACCCCCCTCATGCCTGGGTGGCGAAATTGGTAGACGCAGCGGATTCAAAATCCGCCGGTGGTAACACTGTGTCGGTTCGAGTCCGACCCCAGGCACCATATCCCTCTAATTCATTGAATTATAAAATATTATCAAGATCTCTGACCCCTTAATCCATGTCAGTGTATGGAGTAGCCCTTAATATCAACAGCATTAAGCACAAAGCATTGGTTATGGGAGGCGAGACAAACCTGATGTTCGCCGACTTGTGAGGCAATATCATTGTACTGGCTTAATGAGATTTCGGAGGTCGGCTGTTGATTCAGATGGGTCACAATGTCACCTTCTTTGATGTTGGTGCGGCTGGCGGGCAGGTCGGGGAACACATAGCGCACGACGAAGTCGCCGCTGCGGATTTTGCGAAGCTCCAACCCCAGTAAGTTATAGTCGGTCACAAAGGGCTGTTGAGGAACCAGATAAAACGCATCGTTTGGGTAATCAATTACCGTTTTAAACTGGTTCATCAATGCGTTACCTATTACCCACCAGTCATCTTCATCATCACCTGGTATTAAGTTCACCTTTACATTGTCAATTTTCAGGTCCCCAAAGGATAGCCAGGGGAGAGATACCCGATCATGTTCTACTTTGCCGCTTAAACCAAAGTCTGCTGCTCGCACTCTGGGTGAAGCAATCTCTATCTCATTCTCTTGCACGTAGAGCGCACTCAGCTTCACATAATGGCGGCTGCCTGTATCAACAATAAACTCTCCCTCCACTACATGCTCCTCGTTGAAAGCCAAATCGCCGTTTACCCTGATTTTGTTCATAAAGGCACTGAGTTCTAAATATTGAGCATGGTCCTGCGGCTGGTATTTTTCTGTGGAGAGGATGATTTCATTGGCGCTGGCATCAAATTCCCAGATGAAGTGACGCATCATGTCATGGCCTATCACGCCATCAAAAACAGCTTCATCCTCGCGGAGATAATAGTAGCTTTCAGACACCGGAATTAATGCGGCTTTCATATTGTCAAAGTACACCCCGCCCAGATCAATACGTTTAATATCGGTCTGGTAAGCGGCACTCTTGCCCTCTTCGCCCCAGCCCCCCATAGACAGGTCAAAGCCACGCTTGAGTCCCAACTGCTTGACTTTGGGTGTATCCATCAGAATCAGGAATCGCGCACCTGTGTCTACCAGAAACAACAGCTTCTCTCCATTGACGGTGGCATGAATATAGGGCTTTTCTCCCTGGTACTGGGCATCCAGCGCAAGGCGATTGTCACCGGTGAAAACCGGCTCAACATCAGAGTTAATCTGCATCATTCGCAACGAGTTAGCGATATTACAGCCAGCCAAATGGAAGACGGCAAAAACAGAGATAAAGAGAAATTTTAAGTGGTGGATTTGCACTACAGTATTACTCAATAGGAAAACATCGGATGAGGGTATTGGGCATCATGTGAAATTGGTGTGAAGTGACGCATGTCGATTGCGCTTTTTCGTTGACTCTACTCCTGACCTTCCCTCGAGATTGGTACCAACCCTTCAATGAGATTTTTCCAACTTTTGGGTGCCCCTTTTATTTACCCGTGTGGTTATGTTGCATGCGCCGATGGTGATGCTTTTTTGTGCTAACCTTTGCACAGCGGATAACACAGGTGCCACAGCACCGGGAGAATGCTGTTGGCGGACGTTTTCATTTCCTACTCTCGCATTGATCAACCGATCATTAAACGCCTTTCTCAAACACTGGAAGACCACGGCTTTTCTGTATGGTGGGATCGCGAGCTACTGGGTGGGGATAACTTCGCAGATGATATCGAACGGGAGTTAATACGGGCCAAGGCCGTGATTGTGGGATGGTCTCAGTCAGGCTCAAAAAGTCGATGGGTGAGAGATGAAGCGTCGGTGGCGGCCGATGCCGGAACCTTAATTGCGATTTCCACTGATGGTTCGATGCCACCTATCGGCTTTCGGCAGTTTCATTGTGTTGACTTGTCGAAGTGGCAGGGAAAATCAGACGATCCTGCCTTTGTGGATATCACTCGCGCCATCAGTGCCAAACTATCACCCACAGAGATGCACGATTTGCTTAACGCATCAGCACAGTGTGCCGCCGTGCCTAAAAATCGACGTTCGACGGATCGCTATCCATCGTCATCGTCAAATGCGAAGGTCGTCGCTGTATTGCCGTTTGCCAATCGCAGTCCCCTGCCAGAGGATGCATTTTTTGCTGACGGTGTGCATGAAGAGCTGCTCACCCAGATTTCCAAGTTAACGGCCGTTCAGGTCATTTCACGCACATCGGTAATGGGCTATCGAGACAGTAGCAAAAGCATTCCTGCAATCGCCTCAGAACTCGGTGCAACGGCAATTCTGGAAGGCTCAGTACAACGTGCAGGACAGCGTGTTCGAATCAACGTTCAGTTAATCGATGGCAAGACCGACACGCACATTTGGGCGGAAATCTACGATCGGAAACTCACACCAGAAAACATCTTCGATATTCAAAGCGATATCACCCGGGAAATTGCCGATGCCATGCAGGCAGCGCTGACCCCGGAAGATGAGATGTTGCTGAGCGGCGACGCTCCCACCAATGATCTGGCGGCCTATGATGCCTTTTTGCGGGGCAAACAAAAAATGCGCTCGGAAGCTTCGGGAGAAGAGGATTTTCATCTGGCAATCAAGGAGTTTGACCAGGCTATTGCTGTGGACCCCCAGTTTGCAGAACCCCATGCCAATAAGGCTCGCGCATTTTTAACGCTATATTGGTTTTTCGGTTGGGATACCCGTTGGCTGAACATGGCGAAATTATCGGTTGAGCGTGCGGTTATGCTTGCCCCAGATTCAATCGAAACACTGTTAGCGCAGGCCTACTGCTATTACTGGGGCGAGTTGAATTTAGAGCAGGCGGAGCGGGTACTCAACCGAATCCTGGATATCGCCCCGCAAAACGCCGAGGCCTGGGCGTGCAAGAGTTACGTGATTCGTCGCACAGGCCGCTTCACCGAGTCCATATCAGCGTTGAAAAAAGCTATGCGTTTGGATCCCATGCTGGTCGATCTGCCGATGGAGCTGTCCAGCACATTAGGGGCTATCGGTCACATCAGGCAAGCCAGGGAAATGGCAGACCGGGTTCGAACCTTAGCGCCAAAATCTAACTTCACCGCCATCGCCGCGGCCGATGTGTTCCATTTAATTGGTCAGGCGCAGCAGGCCTACGAGGCAGCCAGTGCAGAAGTAGATCGGGAAGACTTTATTTATTATTACCGCCGCGCTTTTCATGCGCTGAATACCGCTGAACCACAACTTATTGAGTCATCCTTTACCACCTGGCCAGAAAAATACCGAAGCACGCCCATGTTTCCGGAAACTTTCAGCCTGTATCAGGCCACGGCGTACAAAGTGCTCGGTAAACAAAACGAACTCGCGGCAATACTGCCGCAAATTCAGCAGCGGCTTGCCGCAATGGATGACCCCTACCCCGGTGGCTGGCTACCTGAAGCAGCCTATTATCCAGTCACACTGCCAGGATTAATGGGCAATCTGGAAGAGGTAAAAGCCGCGGTAGAAGACTATCATGCCCATGCAAAGCGCGATCAGTTTGCCACCTTGTACCATTACCACAGCATCAGCACGGCGTTCTTATTCTGTGATGATACCGGCAGTGCTTTGACCTATTTGGAAAAGCTCGCCAATATATTTGGACCTGCCAGTTATTTAGCGATCTCTATCATGCCTCAATATCGGCTGTTGCAATCACAACCTCGTTACCAAGCGATGCAAACCGCGTGTCAGCAATGGCAGGCAGCAACAGCATAATGAGAGGACATTACCTTGTCCAGGACGGTGGATGGCGCTTTTTCCCCTCCCTTTGATAGATGTCCTGATACTGACACTAGCCAGCTTTATGGGGGCGGTATTCACCGCTGCCTTTGGGGTCGGGGGTGGGGCCTTTCTTCTGGCCGTCATGGCAGGCTACTTGCCGGCGATGGCACTCATTCCTCTGCATGGTCTGGTGCAAATGGGATCGAATGCCAGCCGGGCAATCATGACGCGCCAATATTTCAGCTGTGCGGTGTTTGGCTGGTTTGCTCTGGGCGCTGTTATCGCCGCCTTGTTTTCCGTTCCCTTGATTGGCTGGTTCGACATGAACTTTATCAAGCCGCTTATTGCTGTTTTTATACTTTGGCTGTGCTGGGGGACAATGCCGGCGCTGGGGCTTGGCAAGAATAAGATGGGATTAGCGGCCGGCGGACTGGTCACCACCGCTGCTACGATGCTGGTAGGGGCAACAGGACCCTTATTAGCAGCCTGGCTGGGAAGGGAGGGCGTGTCTCGTTGGCAGTACACCGCTAACTTCGCTTCCTGTATGACGCTTCAGCATTTTCTCAAAGTCCTGGTCTTTGTTGCCGCAGGATTCAGCTTTTGGCAATGGCTCCCCCTGGTGGGGTTAATGCTGTTAGGGGTATTTGCCGGAACCCGGCTGGGATTGCTGTGCTTGGGTAAGCTACCAGAGAAGGCGTTCAGAACCGCCTTTAAATGGTTGCTCACCCTGCTGTCCCTGCACTTGTTATGGACGTCACTCTCTTAACCGGAGATCGATTCGCTGTTAAAGCGAAAAGCAGCTTTGAGTTTGTGCTGAGCATTTGGCTGCCAGGCAATGTCATAGGCATTGCAAAGAGGTTTTGCAAAAATTGTCAAAAAAGAGGTGTGATACTTCATGAGCAATAGGCAGTCGGATAAGACACCTGGCACTGTGCAGACACTTGGCGATCTTGCAGGGTTGGTTGACTATTCATTGATGGATACCCTGGCCCCGGATCCGCAAGCCGAAGCCTCCGGGATGGAGCATCAGCCAAGACAGGTTTTCTCCGGGCACTATGTGCCAGTCAAACCCACGCCCATCAAACATCCCGAGTATGTGGCGCACAGCAGTACGTTTTTCCGGGAACTGGGGTTTGACGATAGCCTGGCCCATACAGAAGCGTTCAAGCGCTTGTTTTCAGGTGACCTGTCACAGGTGCCGGCTCCCATGCGCAAAGTGGGTTGGGCGACAGGATATGCGCTGTCCATTTACGGTACCGAATATACCCAGCAATGCCCGTTTCAGACCGGCAATGGCTATGGCGATGGCCGTGCCATCTCGGTGCTTGAGGCGGTAATCAACGGCAAACGCTGGGAGATGCAGCTCAAAGGGGCAGGTCGCACGCCCTACTGCCGCGGTGCCGATGGCCGGACGGTTTTGCGCTCAAGCGTCAGAGAATTTCTGGCGCAGGAGCATATGCATGGGCTGGGAGTGCCTACCTCACGCTCACTTTGCCTGTTTGTTTCTCAGTCAGAGACGGTAGACCGCCCCTGGTATCGGCAAGGCTCTGATTCCTTCGATCCAGACATTATGGGCGCAAACCCGGTAGCTATCTCAACACGGGTTGCGCCGTCTTTTTTGCGGATAGGGCAGCTTGAGCTGTTTGGCCGCAGGGCCCGCAGCAAGGCTCATCCCAGTGCATTGCAAGAGCTAGAAGCGATCGCGCTGCATTTAATTCAGCGCGAGTACAGCGGCGAAGTGGATAAGAGCCTGTCAACGGCAGACCAACTAATCCAACTGGCGTTGGCCTTTCGTGATCGTCTGATCTCTCTGGTTGCCGACTGGATTCGGGTGGGTTACTGCCAGGGCAACTTCAACAGCGATAACTGCGCAGGGGGCGGCTTTACCCTGGACTATGGGCCCTTCGGGTTTTGCGAGCGGTTTGAGCCTATGTATCAACCCTGGACAGGGGGAGGCCGCCACTTTTCCTTTCTTAATCAGCCCACCGCAGCAGAAAAGAACTTTGAGATGTTTTGCCGGTCCCTGGCACCACTGCTGGCACAGGAGCCCGGTAAAAGGCAGGAACTGGATAGCATCCGCAGTGGGTTTTCCACTCTCATGCAGCAAAAGATGGAAAGAATGTGGGCATCCAAGCTGGGGTTGGAAGTATTTGACTCAGAGCTTGTTATATCTTTATTGCAGCTAATGGTACAAACCTCTGTTGATTACACTATTTTCTTTCGCGAATTGTCGGGGATCCCAGCCGACCTATCCGGCGTCAGTAAAAGCTTCTATATGCCTCCAACAGAGGAGTTAAGCACCCAATGGAACAAATGGCTGAAAGCCTGGCGCGAGCAGATTGAAAAACAGGGGGATAGGCAAGGAACCTCAATAAAGATGAAACGAGTCAACCCAAAATATAGCTGGCGGGAGTGGCTTATTGTTCCTGCATACCGGCAAGCGGAGAAGGGCAACTATGCCCTGATTGAAGAGCTACAGCAGGTATTAACCAGACCCTACGATGAACAATCCGCTGAGGTGGAAAGTAAATATTATCGCTTGCGACCAGCAGAATATTTCCGAGCCGGTGGTATTTCCCATTACAGCTGTTCGTCCTGATTGTCAGTCAATCGCACTTCGCGATGGGCTTGGCCATTAGAGTCAGGCTCCGCTCCCTTAGCCTGTTATGCCGGCTTTTTTCCCCTTAATGGGCCGTCCCGCTCACCCCGGCGACCTGCTGCAACCAGACCGACTCAGCCATGATTTGCTCAGTACTGGTTACATGGTCAAGCCAGGTTTTGCCAATCAGATGATCGTGCTCATGCAGGAAAATACGCGCTAAAAAGCCTTCAAAGTGGATTTGGCAATGCTTGCCGTCGATGTCCTGGTAACTGACATCCACCTGGTCGGGACGCTGGATAAAACCACGTAGGGCCGGCACTGACAGGCAGCCTTCCCACGCCCATACCCACTTATCTGACTGACTAATGATGCGCGGATTGATTAACAGCAGCGGTTCCATCTGCGGGGCGTCGGGGTAGCGCGGACTGGGCCTTGAGGCGACATACATCATGGCACGCCCGTCAAATACCTGTGGGGCGGCAATGCCGACACCGTTAGCATCCAGCATGGTTTGCAGCAGGCCCTCGGTAAAGCCTTTAAGTTCGGTGGTGCCAAACGCTTCAGCGGGCACATCATGGGCCTGCTGTTTTAATACGGCTTCGCCAATCTGGGCAATGTGCATGTCGTATTCCAGGTTATGCCGCGCAGGCTTGTCGCCAGGCGCTCGCCTTCTCGCAGTGACACATTGCCATCAAAGGGTTGCAGTGACAAGGCCTGGCGGTATTCCTGTATGGTGTCAGTTGCCTGAGCTTGTTCTGAGTGTCTCGAGAATCTTTGTGCTCACCCAGTAGATGTCGACGTTCTCGTTATCTTCATCTATGCCACGGTTAAACAGTATATATTTGCCATCGGGTGTGACGCTGGCATAGGCATCCCATCTGGAGGAATTGACCCGGTCGCCCATGTTAATTGCCGGTCCCCATGAGCCATCCTGCTGCCTGAAACTAATATAAAGATCAGAATCACCATAGCCGTCTTCCCTCTTGCTGTCCCATATCAGGTAGCTTTCATCCGGGGCGATAAATGGGTGAGCCGTGTATGTCCCACTGTTAATTTCAACTCCCATTAGCTCAGGCACCTGACGTTTACCTTCTATTAAGGTGGAAATACGAATCACATCCTTGCTCTTATAATCGTCAAACACATAGGTCCCCTTTGCAGAGGCTGACAAGCGCATAATGCCCCAGTCTTCCCGCTCGAACATGGGCCCCAGTCCCTTACGTTCCGACCAACCATCGCCCTGGCGGTCCTTGTAGCCTTTTGCCATATGCATGCGCTTGCCATCAGGGGAGAATGACAGTTCGCCGGTACGGGGGAACTCAGTAAACTTTCTCCAAACATTGTTTTGCTGACGAAAACCAATAACCGTTGAACGGCTGCGCTCACCGCCTCTGGTGGTGAAGTAAAACTCCTGCATGCCTGGGGCGAATACCCCTTCCAATTCCCAGCCTTCTTTAGAAATGATGCCAGGCGCAAAGGGTTCGGCCACCATGCCGGGTGGTTTTTGCCCCATATAAGAGCCCTCAAGCACAGGAAACTCTTCCTGGCCGTAACCTGGTCTTAAGGTGAGAGTGCAAAGCAGCAGTATGGCTGTGAGTACAAAAAGGCGTTTTATATTCATGCTTGTCGTAACTTTGAGTGATGGAGCGAACAAGCTAGATCCCGGGCGGATAAATCACCTGAAATACCGATGAAATATTGCTGACTTTTTGCTGACGTCCCCTATTATCCGCCCCGGCACTGCCCAAAGCCCACTCACCCAGAGCCTTTCTGAAAATGTGATTCCAGGCCCTCACAGCGGCTAAATCCCTCTGCCGGCCTTCAGCAAATTGGCTGATCCTGTAAAAAATCCTCGTCCCTTGCAGAAAGTTGTTGATTTAATAATCATTGCGATGTTAAAAAATAACATATAGTGTAAATCATAATGTTACTTTGTAACTTTCCGCCGTGACAAAGAGGTGCTTGCCCAAGATGAGTGGCCTGGTGCAAGCCTTTAACGGAGTAGATGCGGTGACTCAATTCACCGCTGCATGCACTCTTGCAGCGAAGCAGTTGGCAATATAGCTGTGGTTGCCTCCAATAGGGTACTTTTTTGAAATGACAGCGTTGTCATGCAAAGTGCCTATAGGAAGGGTGAAGCGGGGTTTCAAGAAAGAGCTGAGATAAGGCTATGACAATAGCCAGGAATACAAAACACACTGAGGGTTAGACATGTCTAATAAATTTCAGAAAAAACGTCTGGCAACAGCAATATCTGCTGCGATCACCTGTTCACTGTCTGCTGCAGTTTTTGCCCAGTCGCAGGACAATGAGGTGCAGAGCCTCGACGAGGCGACGGAAGTCATTGAGATCAGGGGTATTCGTCAAAGTATCCAGACTGCGCAGGACCTGAAACAGTTCGCCGATACGGTTAAAGACGTGATTACGGCGTCAGACATCGGCGCGCTGCCGGACAGATCAGTCACTGAAGCCCTTCAGCGTGTACCCGGTGTCACCATCGAGCGTTTCGCCGCCTCGGATGATCCCAAACATTATGCGGATGAAGGCACCAGCGTGCTGGTGCGCGGTTTGGATCGGGTGCGCAGCGAAATAAACGGTCGTGACAGCTTCAGCGCCAACCCTTATGGCGGGCTCAGCTATGAGGATTTTCCCGCCGAGTTGTTAGGTGCGGTGGAGGTGGTGAAAAACCAGACCGCTGATCTGATCTCCGGTGGTATCGCCGGCACCGTCAACCTGATTACCCGCAAGCCTTTTGATTCTGATAACCGCCTGATATCGGTGAGCGCACAGGCAAACTACGGCGATTACCGCGAAGAAACCACCCCCTCATTCAGTGCCCTTTTCTCTGACAACTGGGATACCGATTCGGGCAAGTTCGGCGTGCTGGTAGCCGCATCAGATTCTGAGTACAGAACCCGCGGTGATGGCTTCGGCTTGGGCAACTACCACAGCCGTGGCCCGGTGGATACCTTCTCCTATGATGAGTGGGGTACGCCGACGCCGGGCGTGGTTGCAGGGATGTATTCCAACCCTTGTATTCCCGGTGCCTCAGACTGGCGGGCCTGCGGTCCCGATCTTGAAGATACGGTTCAGTATACAGATGAAGACCAGGCCGCCTATGTGCCGGAATTTGATGGCCAGGCCCTTGAGGGGCAACCCGATGGTGTAACCTGGTATGCCCCGGCGAGCTACACCATGTCTTCCGCAGAAAATGACCGTAAACGTCAGGGCCTCACAGCATCGTTACAGTGGCAGAGCACGGATGAGAGAATTACCGCCACCCTGGAACATATCAGCTCCAAGGCCTCTCTGGAATGGCGGGAATATGTGATTGCCTCTGGTGATCGCGGGTTTCTGCCCTATGCGCCTAATGCTATTCAGTGGTTTGATGAAGAAGAAGAGGGCCGTCCTCTGACCGTGGATGAAAACGGCTATCTGACCTCGGGTGTCGGCCGCTCAAATGAGCCGGAGCTGCCATTGCAGTTCCGCTCCCGCTATAACTTAAATGAGAGCACGGTCAAAGACACCTCATTCAATCTGAAATTTAAAGCCACAGACCGTTTAACGGTAATGGCAGATTATCAGCACGTGGACTCTGAGCAGATTGTTCACAACAACTCGCTTACGTCGCGAATCAACGGTAATCAAACCGCCGAGCATGCCCCGTTCTTCCTGGATTTGCGAGGGTCCACCCCGACGCTTGAGTATTTAAACCCCAACACCTCAACGCCCCCGGACGTGGAGGCGAATACCAATCCGATTCTGCGTATCGCCAGTGGCATGCAACAGGAAGAGCACAACGAGGCCACCGCTGACACTTACCAGCTCGACTTTAAGTACTTACTGGACGGGGCTTTTACCTCAGTCATGACGGGAGTTTACTACTCTGAAAAAGAACTGACAGTGCGTAATACCGACTACGAGGGCTGGCAGGCTCTGGGTACACCCTGGAATGCGCAGGCGTCCTATAATGCCTCGCCGCAGGTGGTTCCGGAACTGTATAACCGCATCAGCTTCGCCGACCATTACAACGGCGATACGCTGATGGGGCCTTACAACAGCTTCCTGTTTCCACGTATGGATCTGGCAGAAAATTACGTCCAGACTTTGCGTGAGGGATGTGGAACCTGGAGCGCCCTGGGCAATGCCATGGATGGAAGCGGCGCTTGCGCTCTTCCCTATGAAGACCTGGAGGATCGTGCTTTCAGTCATTTTGCCCCACGCCATATCAGTTCAAGCAAAACTGATCGCACTGAATTCTATATTCGCGCCGACTTTGACGTTGAGATGTCAGATATTCTGGTCAAAGGTAACTTCGGCCTGCGCTATGTAAATTATCAGTTGCAGTCGACCGGCGGTATTAACCTGCCTGCCACTTCACGGCGTGGTACCGACGAGACCGGCTCCTTGTATCAAACCATGCTGAACAAATACCCCAGTATCTTTGCCCTGGCGTCCGGCGAGTCCTTCGCCAGCACAATAGAGGGTACGGATTATTCAACGGTGCTGCCGAGCTTAAACCTGAGTTTTGGTCTTACCGATGATGTGATTATCCGATTTGGCGCGTCCAAGGGGCTGTACTATCCAAGTCTTGTGGATGCGGCCAACAAAATGGTCATCAGCCTGGACTACGAAGAGGTGTATCAAAACCCCAACGAAGCCAAGGATGAAGAAACCAACCCCACTGTCGATCTGCAGAATATTGAAATCAGTGCCAATGCCCGGAACGCGTTCCTGGAACCGGAAGAGTCCGTCAATCTGGATTTGTCAGCAGAGTGGTACTTTGCGCCGGCGGGCTCGCTGACCTTTGGCTTGTTCCATAAAAAGCTGTCGAACATTATCCGCAACCGGCAGTTTTCCACAGAAGTGGATATCAACGGAACCAGCTATCCAGTGTCGGCTTATGGCCCGGATAACACGGGCTCGGGCACCATTCGGGGGGCAGAGCTTTCCTACTCCCAGTTTTACGACATGCTACCGGGAATATGGAGCGGTTTGGGTCTGCAGTTTAACTATACCTATATCGACCAGGATGGCCTGGAAGACCCCAATACCAACCCCATACAGCCCATTCAGTTCAATGGTGCAGGCGTGCCGATCAGCGATAATCGTAATACCTTCCGCCAGTTTACTGGCTTGCCGTTGCAAGGTTACTCTGACCAGAACCTCAATATTGTCGGCATGTATGAGAAGGACGATATCTCCTTCCGCCTGGCCTACACCTGGCGTTCTGAGTATTTGTTGACCTTGCGTGAATCGGAAGAATTTGTGCCGGCCTATTCAAAGGCGCAGGGAATGATGGATGCCAGTTTGTTCTACAACATTAATGAGAACGTTAAAGTGGGCCTGCAAATCAGTAATGTGCTGGGTGCGGATACAGAAACCCAATACCAGCAAAACCAGGCAGGCACCCTGACCGATGCCTTTACCTTCACCACGGACCGTCGTTATGCGTTGACCGTTCGCGCGACGTTCTGATAGCTAATCGCGGCAGGACGGGTAACATAAACTGTGCACTAGGGCGTGTTTGTCTTTCATATTGACACTTTGCTGGAGGCCATTTTTTGGCCCAGCAAGGAAGAAGGAGCGCGGTTTAGTGGGCCTAAATAAGTGACTGATGACGCCGTTGGGCGGAAAAATGACCCCAGCCCTAAGGGTTGAGGCTAAAGTTCCCTCATTCGGCGTTGCTCCCAACTTGTTTAGATGGCTAAACGGCGTTACTCGCCCCTTGATTGAGAGAATTTTAGCTCTCAACAAAGACCAATATGAAAGACAAACATGCCCTGGCAATACTGCGCAGTTTACTTAATCCTGGGACCGACAGACGCAAGGGGCCGGATCGAATGTTTTACCTGACGGCGCAGGACGCTGATGAGTCTTAAGACGGTTTTATTATGCAAAATGCCTTAACGTCCATCTGCATTGTCGGTGGCGGCACAGCCGGCTGGATGGCTGCCACCTTGCTCTCAAGCGCGTTAAGGGGGAGCAAGATTCAGATCACAGTGGTGGAATCCCCGGATATCGCCAGCATAGGGGTGGGGGAGTCTACCGTCCCTTCAATAATGGATTTTATCCAGGCCAGTGGGATTGATCTCAAGGAGTTTATCCAGGCCACCTCCGCCAGTTTTAAGCTGGGTATTCGCTTCGACGACTGGTCAACTGTCGGGCAGCGCTTTTTCCATCCCTTTGGCAGGGTAGGAAAAGATATCAATGGCTTTGATTTTTATCAGGCCTGGTTAAAGTCAGTGGAAAATGGAGACGAATCCCGCTGGCTGGACTATTCCCCCAGTGCCATCATGGCCGAGCAGCAGCGCTTTATGCTGCGCCCCCGCCAGCCGCAAAACTGGGTACTGGCAAGCTATGCCCATGCCTTGCACCTGGATGCCGTTCAGGTCGCTGATTATTTACGTGGCCTTTGCCTGAAGCGGGGTGTTGCCCGCACAGAAGCCACGGTCAACAAGGTGAAGGTTGATGAAAAATCCTTTATTCAGGGGCTGGAGCTGGAGAACGGCGCAAGTATCCACAGCGACTTTTTTATCGACTGCACCGGCTTTAAAGGGCGTTTAATCCAAGAGGCCCTGCAGGTGGGCTATCAGGATTGGTCGGATTATTTACCCTGTAATCGCGCAGTCACGGTACAAACAGAAAATGTCGGCAATCCCGTGCCCTATACGGTCGCTACTGCCCGTGAGGCCGGCTGGACCTGGACCATTCCCCTGCAGCACCGGACCGGCAACGGCTATTTGTTCTCCAGCGGGTTTTGCAGCGACGATAAAGCCATGGCTACGCTGGTCAACAGCGTCAGGGGCAAACTACTCAGTGAGCCAAAGGTTATTCCTTTTGTGACCGGTAAACGGAACAAGATCTGGCACAACAACTGTCTGGCACTGGGTCTTGCGGGAGGATTTCTGGAGCCGCTGGAGTCTACCGCCATTCATCTTGTGTATAAGACGTTGGTGCACTTTATCAGGCATTTTCCCGACAGGGATTTTGATCCGGACAATGAACACAGCTTCAATCAGAAGATCGATACGGATTACCTGGAAATCCGTGACTTTATCATTCTGCATTACTGCACCTCGGGTCGTCGGGACACTGAGTTCTGGCGTTGGTGCCAGACGATGCCGGTGCCGGATGCATTGAGTGAAAAGTTACGCCTGTTTCGAAAACGAGGGCAGATGGAGCATTCCCCGGGGCAGTTTTTTACCAGTGACAGCTGGTACGCCATTCTAGAGGGCATGAATATTCGTCCGCAGAAGTATCATCCCTTGCTGGATGCGTTTCATCCTCAGGGGCTGGCCAGTACACTGAGTGAAAACAGGCAAAGTATCCGCACAGAGGTGCAGAAAATGCCCAAGCATTATGACTATATCCAGGCCCATTGCCCGGCCCGTTGAGTAACGGACAGAAAATGCCGCGTGATGCCTTATACGGGGGCGGACAAGTCCATGAGAGAATTTAAAGCCATTGCAGAGTATTCAACGCTGAGCGCAGGGCAGTTCTTTAATCAGATAGCCCCTGAGCAAGAGCCGGTGGTCATACGGGGATTTGCCAGTGACTGGCCGTTGGTGGCGTCAGCCAGAAAAACGCCGCAAGAGTTTGTCGCCTACCTGCTTCAGTTTTATCAGGGCCGGAAAGCCAGAATGGTGGTAGCGCCGCCTGCCGCCAATAAGCGTTTTTATTACAATGAGGACATGACCGACGTTAACTACTTGAGTGGTGACGAGCGCGTCGATCTGTTTTTGGGCCGCCTGCTGGAGCTGATGGACAGAGAGGTGTATCCGGCGATCTCCATGCAAAACGCCATGCTCGGCGAAATCCTGCCGGGTCTGGCGGAGGACAACCGCAGCGACTTCTTTACCGATCTGGAGCCTCGTCTTTGGGTCGGCAATGAAGGTATTGTCAGCACCCATTACGACGGCTCAGACAACCTTGCCTGCGTGGTGGCCGGCCGCCGGCGCTTTATCCTGTTTCCCCCAGAGCAAACCTGCCATTTGTATCCCGGTCCGCTTAACTTTACCCCGGCAGGGGCCCCGACCAGTTTGGTGGATGTCAATAACCCGGATTTTACCCGCTACCCCCTGTTTAAACAGGCGCTGGCCGGGGCTTACAGCGCAGAGCTGGGACCGGGGGATGCCATCTTTATTCCCATGCTCTGGTGGCACCATGTTGAATCCCTGGAGAAGCTTAACGCACTGGTGAATTACTGGTGGAACGGCTCGTCGGCACCCGGGGCCGTCCCCCCCAGTGCCATTGACAGTCTGAACCTCGCGTTGCTGGCAATGCGTGATCTAACTCAAAAGCAGCGCGAGGCCTGGCGCTGTATGTTTGACCACTACTTATTTAAACAAGGAGTGGATCCCGCCTCTTATATACCCACCCACCAACAGCATATTCTGGGGACGTTGTCGTCTGATTACATCAGGACGGTCAAAGACTACTTTATCAAAAAGCTACAAAAATAAAGGTGCGAAGACAGCCATGAATAACAGCGAAGGTCAGCCGAAGAAAATACTGATAGTGGGTGGCGGCACCGCAGGCTGGATGGTTGCAAGTCTGCTGGCCAGCAAATGGCAGGGCAGCGAAATCAGCCTGGTTGAATCCAAAGACATAGGCATAATCGGGGTCGGCGAAGGCAGCACTCCTCACCTGAAGTTGTTTTTTGATGCCATCAAAGTCACTGACGCGCAATGGATGCCCCGTTGCAATGCCACCTACAAAAACGGCATCACTTTTGATAACTGGTCAGCCATTGCCGGTTTTGAGTCCTACTTTCACCCCTTTGCCGCGCAAACCGATGATGCCTTCACCCTGCCGCTGTTTTTCAGGAATATCCGCGCCAGAATGCAGGGGCATGAGGTGGATGCCCATCCGGACAAGTATTTTCTGGAGACTTATCTGACCCGAAATCATTTAGGGCCGATACCGGCCGAGTCTTTCCCTTTTGGCATAGCCTACGGTTATCACTTCGACTCGGCCCTGCTGGGGCAGTTTCTGGCCGAGCATGCGCAAAACCAGGGAGTGAACAGAATTGTCGCCAATGTGGCAGAGGTTGAGGTGCACCCAAATGGCGATCTCAGTGCGGTTATGCTGAGTGACGGCAGGCGGTTAAAGGCTGACTTTTTTATCGACTGCTCGGGGTTTAATTCACTGCTGATGCAGCAGAGCTTGAAGGTGAGTTTTAAGAGTTTTAAAGACAATTTATTTAATGACTCGGCCGTGGTGATGCCAAGTGCTATTTCTTCGGTACTGCCGGTGGAAACCCGCTCCACGGCGCTGTCCAGCGGCTGGGCGTGGAAAATCCCGTTACGGAACAGGTTTGGCAATGGCTATGTGTACAGCAGTGATTATATCGATGCAGACCAGGCCGAAACGGAGCTGAGACAACATCTGGGCTTACTGGAAGGGGATGTCCAAGCCAGGCATCTGAAGATGAAGGTAGGGCGGGTTGAAAAACACTGGCACAAAAACTGTCTTGCCGTAGGGCTGTCACAGGGCTTTATTGAGCCATTGGAGGCCACGGCGATAGCCCTTTCGTTTAACACCATTGCGCAGTTTATGCAGTATTTTCAGGAAGGAAAATTTACCAACCAGTATGAGCAAGCATTCAATCAGAATATTAACGGCAGGTTTGATGGCATCCGCGACTATATCGTCTGTCATTATAAAGTGAATCAGCGAACTGACAGCGCCTACTGGTTGGATAACGCGGCCAATGCCAATATCTCTGATACCTTACGGGCCATTTTAACCCTTTGGCACAAGAGTCCGGATTTCGCCGGGGATATGCTCAAGTACAAGTTGATGGGCAGTTATCAACCCAAATCCTGGGCCTGTCTGCTGGCAGGCTATGGGATTTTCCCCAGGCTGGCCATGCCGCAGTCGTTTGATTGTTCAATGCATCAACAGGAACTCGAGGCCTTGCATGACTTTATCCGGCGTTGTGGACTGAATTTCAAGCCACACAACGAACTGCTGACACAGTAATTATTTAATCCTGTTCCTTTACTGCGGCTTGCGCTCAAGAGGGACCCCGTCTTTTTCCTGCGATTGCATCGCCTTGTACATCTCATCAAGCAGGTCGCCGTTGTCGTGCACTATTTGCCATGAAAATAACCCGGCCAGCCCCTGGTCTTTTAACCATTTAGCCTTCGCCCTGACCGAGCGGGTGTCGTCAAACGAAATAAACCCTTTTGTGGCAGAATTAAAATAGTAAGCGGCTTCGGTCCGGGTATCATAGCCGTATTCGTATCCAGCAGGCGGGGTGGCGATTAACTCTTTATAGGCGTAGCTTCCCGTCGAAACAGCCAGCTGCTGTCCACCAAAACCTGTTCCGTGCCAATCACTGTTATTCCAGCCCCGGCCATAAAAGGCGACGCCGACGACCAGTTTTTCAGGCGGGACGCCCGCATTGAGAAGATTGTTGATCATCCCTGCCGTGCTGAGGGTGTCTTGGTCGCTACTGAACAGGTTGGTGTGGTGTGCCGCCTGACCGTCCCCCACGGCGAAGTCGTAGGTCATGGCGAAGATATAATCCATCACAGGAGCGGCTTGTTGCCAGTCAATTGCCCGGGTCTTGTCGCGGCTGCCACTGACCGCCGCCGTAAGTTGGTAGTCTCTGCCCGTGCTGTGTCCAAGGTTGTTCAAGGCTGCCCGTAACTCCTGCATCAGCAGGGCAAATACCTGTTTTTCGTTCTGGGCCTGCTGCCCTGTCAACAGGATCTGGCTGTTGCCCCCACCACCGGGGTACTCCCAGTCAATATCGATACCGTCGAATACGTCATGCTGTGCGACTAACGTAACCGCAGACTGCACAAAATGTTTCCTTGCCGCTTCACTTTTGGCCATACCGTGGAAGGGGTGGGATAAGGTCCAACCTCCAAAGGAAGGCAATATACGCAAATGCGGATGCTGCTGCTTTAACTTACTGAAGGCGGCCAATTCAACGACCACCTCCTTCTCGTTATAGAAAACCGCTGAATAAGGTGCTTTGTCCCTGCAGGCAATCTCAATGGCCTGACGGGTTTTCTCATCGGCGCCGCTGTTATCACCACACAAGGCGACAAAGGCATACAGAATATGGCTGAGTTTTTCTGCAGGAAGATTGCTCACCGCCATGGGATTTCCGCTGGCCATATAGTAGCTGGCAACAACAGGCTGCTTGGCCTGAGCGGGTAAACAACAAAATAAAATCAGGCACAGCGCATATTTCACCCCGGATAACGGCTGTGTCTGATCTTGCAGTATCCTTCTCATCCAATTACCTCATACCCTGTTGTGCAGATGCGAGTGCTATCTTTTGGCAAATTCAAGCCTCTGATAATACGGCATGTTGAATTGGAATTGATGTGATTTTAAGCGTTTCCCGTGTTTGTCACCTTTCTGGCATCCATCTCGGCAAAAAACTATACGCCTCAGCCTACAGGCGCAAGCGGCCGCTTTTGGGCGACAGTCATTACCAGCTATAGCTGATGCTGACCTCTGCATTGCGGGGAGCGCCGAAGTAACCCTGGTTGTAGAAATCGATGCTTGAGAAATACTTCTCGTCAAACAGGTTATTCAGGTTGGCAGTGAGTTTCCAGGCCCGGGCAAATTGGTATCGGGCCATCAGGTTCACTACGGCATAGCTGTCCTGAACAAAGGTCTCACCATTGGGGCCTGCCCCAGGATTGGTCGTTTCGCTTTGCCAGTTTGCATTGACACCAACCATAAGCGAATCAGACAGACGGTATAATACGCTGGCTTTTACCATTCTCTGGGGTAAGTACGGCGCATAGTCAGAGCCATCGGCATCTTCTGCCTGGTTGTAGGTGTAGCTGAGTAAGAGATTCAGCCGCTTCGTTGGCTTGCCGGTCAATTCTGCTTCGAAACCCTTGCTTTTCGCGCCTTCTACGCCAATAGACGGGAAAAGGGTGGTGCCAGGAAGCGGATCAGTATTGTCAGGGTCGGGGATGGCTAAATTGCCCTCTTCCACTTCGTATACGGCAAAACTTGCGCTTAAGGCTTCATTAAAGAAGTCGCCCTTAATACCCAGTTCCGCATTTGCCCCCTCAATGGGACCGATGAGCCGGTTATTCCTATCCCGCGCGTCCTGAGGCTGAAAAATTTCAGTGTAGCTGGCATAGGCAGAGATGAGGTCGGTAATGGCGTACACCACACCAGTATAGGGAGTATTGACGCTATTGTTTTCATACTCACTGCTGGTCCAGGGTGCAGTAGCCCGGGTCTCGTAGTCAGTAATGCGGTTACCCAGAATGGCGGTCAGATTATCCGTCAGGTTCAATTTAGCCGCCGCGTATATGCCTTTTTGTGAATGGGAGTCTGTGGTGGAATATTGCGGTGTAGCGCTGAAGTTCGGTGCGGGCACCCCGTTGCCCCATTCATACAGGCTGGGCACCATAATGGTATCATTTGTACCGTAGGAAGCGGCATCCACGTCCTGCTTCGCATACAGCGCGCCGGCGGTTAGTTGGTGCTCACGGCCAAATAATTCAAACGGGCCGGAGGCTAAAATTCTGAAAGAGGTCTGCTCGCGGTCGGACACATAATGGTTAGGGGAGGCGCCCAGTCCTTCACCGCTTTCTTTATCCGGGAAGCCCGAGAAATACAACAGATAGCCGTCCATTTCCCCTTCACGGTGCTCCACATCAACTTGTATGTCCCAGCCATTATCGAAGGCATGTTCCAACTGTAAAAACACATTGGTGCTCTTGCGGGTCCAAGTGTTCCATGGGGAGGCAGTGGTCGTACTGACAGGTAAATCATCGGTTTGAGTGCCATCGGAATAGAACAAGGGCAAGGCGCCCCACATACTGCCTTTCGGATTTCGCTCACTGTAGTCCGCCCCAGCCGTCACCCGGGTTTGTGATGTCAAATCGGCCGCAATGACGGCATAAACTTGCGTATTGTCCTTCTCTGACAAATGCACATAACTGTCGCCCTGTTCATGTGCTACCGCCACCAGGCCCTTTATATACCCGTTTTGGGTGAGTGTTTGTGAGTGATCCGCCTCCACACGAGTGTTATTCCAGGAGCCGACACTGGCGCTGGCGAAGCCGCTATCCTCAATGCGCGGCCTCTTCCTAATCAGGTTGATTGCCGCTGAGGGTTCGCCCGCGCCGGTTAGCAAGCCGGTGGCACCACGCACCACCTCCACCCGCTCAAACACGATTGAATCTGCCAGCGCTTCACTGAAGAAACTGTTGTAGCCAATGGGAACGCCATCAAACTGGAAGTTCGTCACATCCCGGCCACGGGCCCGGAAAAAGAATCGATCAGTTTCTGCCTGTTGCGCCTGGATCCCCGGGGCGAACTGCATAACGTCAGCAACAGTATCAAGGGAGAAACTGTCAATGAAGGTTCTGTCGATAACGGAAATAGACTGTGGGGTTTCACGCAACGTTAACGGTAGGCCGGTTGCTGTTGTTGCGCGGTCGAGGGGACTGGCCGTTACTTCGATATGGTCAAATATCTTTTCTTTAACTTCGTTGTCTTTGTTTTCATTGTCATGAGTTTGAGCCCATGCAATTGACGGTAGCAATGCAGCGCCAACCGCCAAGCCGATAAGGTGTCTAGCGAATGTGTTCATCTATAGCCTGATGTGAGCATTTTTGTGCCACACATGCTAATGATAATAATTTCTATTTTCAAATATTTTGATTGTTCTCCGCTTTCCTGTGTTTCCGGCAGATTAAAAATGTTTGTCTCTAACTGAGCTTCAATAGGGAAGGCGCCACATGTATACGATTCATACGGGTCTGCTTTTTGTGCGTGATAAGTGACAGATCGATTACCAAGCCTCGAGCCTGTTGCGATACGTTTCAGCCCTCGCGTTAACCACGTGCTGCCACTTCCTGTTGAAACCTGTCTGTGTCTAGGAGTGACCAAACCCGATCTGAGAAGCTGATTAACCGAGGTTGGTTAGGCAGAAGGAACGGGAGGGTGGTATGTGAGATGAATCCGTTACGAATGACAAATGATAATAATTACTATTTGAAGTTAGACTTGTGATCTTTATAATGTCGCCTTGCTCAAACACACTAAACCATCAGAGAACACATTATGACCAACAAGCCGCTCTTTGCGTTATCCCCTGTAATGTTGGCGTTTGCCGTTCATGCCCATGCACAACCAGCTAACAAAGCGGCGACCCAGGCGGACAACCAGGAAATGGAAGTCATCCGTATTGTCGAAAGCCGCACCCAGCGCTTCAGCTCAGGGGCGACGGGTCTGGGCCTTGATAGTTTCGACACCCCTCAATCCCTGTCGATTCTTGAACAGGAAACCATTTCCAACTACAACCTCAGTGACATCAACAGCCTGTTCAAACAGGTCACGGGTATCAATGTTGACCAAAGCGAAACCGATCGTACTTATTTCAATGCCCGGGGTTTTGACATTACGAGTATGCACATTGATGGTTCTGGCATACCTTTTGGTGACATTTTTGTGGGCGATCTGGATACCGCTATCTATGAAAAAGTCGAGTTCATTCGTGGCTCCAACGGACTGATTACCGGGTTAGGAAACCCCTCAGGAACGGTCAACTACGTCAGAAAACGCCCGGGCAACGACACGCAGGCAAGTATCGCGTTAACCCTGGGGCGCTGGTCAAACGTGCGGGCGGTTGCCGATGTCTCAACCCCCTTAACCGAATCGGGCAGTTGGGCTGCACGGGCAGTGGTGGTTCATCAGGACAAGGAAAGCTGGCTGAATCTTTACGAAAATAACAGAACCGTCCTCTACGGTGTAGTCGATGGGCAGGTGAGTGATTCGGTAACGCTGACCTTTGGCTATAGCCATCAGGACAACAACAGTGACGGGGTGACCTGGGGAGCGGTGCCGTTAATTTATTCTGACGGCAAGCAGCTGGATTTTTCTGTCTCCACCACTACGGCGATGGACTGGACTTATTGGGATACTTTGAACCAGACGGCCTTCGCAGAGCTGAGCTGGTACATCAATGACAACCTCAATTTCACCAGTAAGCTGAACCATATCCGGTACGAAGATCAGTCTGAGTTATTTTATACCTACTCAAACACCGGCCTGGAGCGGCAAACCGGGCTGGGCATGCTTGGCTACCCGGGTAAGTTCTCGGCGGAGGACGAAACGCTAATCTGGGACAATACCCTTCAGGGCACCTTTGAGGGCTGGGGCAGGCTGCATACATTCAACCTCGGCATCAGCCTGGCAGATTCTAAAACCAGCGACCTAGATTCAGGTGCGTTAAGCGGTTTCGATGTCATGCCCCCTTTCCCCGGCTGGGTGGGTAATGAAGTGGCAAGGCCGGCCTGGGCCGAACCCTATGAAGCCGGCTTTACTGATATTTCCCTGAACCGTTTCTATGGTGCAGTGCAGTTGGCCGTGTCGGAAAATGTCGATCTGGTGCTGGGGGCAAGCTTCGTTGATTATGAAAACGAGGGGGAGGCCTGGGGAGCCTCTACGTCGACAACAGAAGACGGCAGCAGCCCTTATCTGGGCTTCACCTGGGAGGTCACGGAGGATGTTAATCTCTACGGCAGTTACAGCGACATTTACCAGCCTCAGTACTATCTGAACGAAGATCTTGAGCCTTTAGGGTCTGCGCAAGGAAGCAGCCTTGAGGTGGGCGTGAAGAAGCGTTTTGCCAACAATTTCCTGGTCAGCCTGGCCCTGTTCAGAACCGAACAGGAAAACCTGTATGAGTTTATCGAATACGGTGACGGCGATGGTGTCGAGGACGATGACTATTCGGATGACTTCGATTACGCCCTTTACCAGGGGGTAACGGTGGATTCGAACGGCATCGAGCTTGAAGTGTCAGGGAAAATAACCTCCGAATGGTCGCTGCAGGGTGGTTTAACCCTGCTGACCATGGACGACAAAAACGGTGAGGACGCCCGGACCTTCATTCCACGCAGAACCTTCAAGCTGCTGGCGGACTATTCCCCTGACTGGCAAGAGAAACTGAACCTGGGTGTTTCGCTACGCTGGCAAAGTGAAATCTATTTTGATTCCGCGTACGGACGCATCTCTCAGGGCAGCTACGGATTGCTCGGCGGCTATGTTCAGTATCGTTTCAATAAGCAGCTTTCCCTGAGTCTGAACCTGGATAATGTCACAGACGAAGAGTACCTCAGCTCGGTCAGAACCGAGCAGGCATTCTACGGTTCACCCACTAACTACAGCCTGACCCTGAACTGGGACTATTAACCTCTGTCCTGCATCAGCGTTGCGCCCCCGCAGCGCTGAGCCGGCTGGCTTGGACTCAAAACGCCCGGTGTCTTAATCCGATTGGTATAACGGGCGTTTACCCTTCAGGAACTGGGAAGGTGTAAAGGGCTGTCCGCAAATGCGGATGCAACTGTGTTAAGGCTGTGCATGCTTCAGGACAACTGAATCTCATATCGCCATACCTCAAGGTGAAATATTCCCTCAGGCGTTTCCAGCTCACTGATCATGGTGCCGGTCCGATTCCAGCCCGACTTTTGGTAGAATCGTGCGGCCCGTGCATTACCAATGGCACAAGCAAGCCACGCGAGCTGAAAACCTTGCTCTTTTATCCGGCTCAGGGCGTCAGCATTCAGGCTTGCTGCTACCCCCGCACCGCGCCCCGGGGCTGCCACGTAGAGTTGATACAACTCGTCGTCTTTGACCATGCTAAAGCCTAACAAGCCATTTGCTGAGTCGGCAACACGCACGCTTTTCAGTGCGTGGACTAACCGTTCGGCAAAGGATTCAAGTGTTCTGTGGCGCGCCAACCCGGACGGTAATATTTCAGCATGGGCATCTTGCCATCCGTCAAACCAGATCTGGGCCAGGGTTGGGATGTCGGAATCCTTTGCGTCGCGAATCGTTATACGGCCTGAACCTTTGGTTTCCTCCCTAGTCATTGCTTCACCTCGTCAGCAGCGGATTGGGATGCTCTGCATCGAGGCCGCCTGCCCCATATGGGCGGGTAATGATCTCAAGCAGATGACCGTTGGGATCGTCGAAATAGACACCCCGTCCGTCATCCCAATGATTGATTATGTTAGGTTGTTTGCGAAACGGATCGGCCCAGTAGGTCAAGCCTCTTTGTTTGATGCGTCGGAAAATCTCATCGAATTCCGCCTCGCTCACAAGAAAAGCGAAATGGCGTTGGTCAATCTCGTCATCCGTCTCGACCAGATCCAGTGAGGTGTCATCGACCTGCACCACGGCGAAATGCCCCAGCATCTTATGTGGTGCTAAATCAAAAATCTCAGTGTAAAACTTCGCCGTTGCCTGCTTGTCCCGGGTGACGACGATAGTGTGATTTAGGGTAACGGTCATATTGATATACTTTACATATTGCTGATTAACATGTTCTGACGAAGATAATGAAGCCATCAACTTGCTGCCACAACCAAAATCCGCCACTCCCGGTGACTCTTTTTGCCAGTCTGTCAGGTATTTTTCCCCAGCCAGTTTCCCGAAGCCTGTTTGATCGAGGAGGCGATGACCCCAGCCGCATCAGGGTCGCCTTTGAGTAAAGCCGACAGGTAGGCCTTTACCTGCTCCAGCGTCAGGTGCGGAGGAAGAGGGGGTACATCGGCGTCGGTGCGGGCTTCAATAAGGACGGGCCGCCGTGCATTCAGGGCCTGGTCCCAGGCGGAGCCTAACTTTTCCGGATCGTCCACAAGGATACCCTCAAAACCCAGCAGCTTCGCGTAGTCCGCATAAGGAAAATCCGGCAACGCCTGGGAATCCTTGAACCTTGGGTCTCCGGCCAGCACTCTTTGCTCCCATGTCACCTGGTTAAGGTCGCGATTGTTGAGGACCAGCACCACGAAATGAGGATCCTGCCAGCTCTGCCAGTATTTCTGTACGGTGACCAGCTCAGCATTACCGTTCATCTGCATGGCACCGTCTCCCACCAGGGCGATAACGGGACGCTCCGGATGAGCGAATTTGGCTGCAATGGCATAGGGTACGCCAGATCCCATACTCGCCAGTCCTCCTGACAGGGAAGCCATCATAGTGGGCCGGACCTTCAGGTCCCGGGCGTACCAGTTGGCCGCTGAACCGGCATCTGTGGTGATGATGCAGTTGTCCGGCAGACGGGAAGACAGCTCCCAGAACACCCGTTGGGGATTGATGGGATTGGCGGATTTCATCGCCCTGGCCTTGAGTATTTTCCACCAGTCTCTGACATTCTCTTTGATTTGCTCCTGCCAGGCGCGCTCCTCCTTGTGTTCCAGCAAAGGGATAAGTTCCCTGAGGGTGGCCTTGCTGTCCCCCACCAGGCTCGCCTCCATGGGATAGCGCAGGTTAAGCATGCGGGGCTCGATATCAATCTGTACGCCCCTGGCCTGGCCCTCTTCCGGCAGAAATTCCGAGTAAGGAAAGCCTGAGCCAACCATCAACAGGGTGTCGCATTCCTTCATCAATTGCCAACTGGGCTTGGTGCCCAGCAATCCGATGGCGCCGGTAACATTGGGTTCATCATCCGCAACGACCGTTTTACCCAACAACGCTTTTGCAATCCCTGCCCCGAGCAGGTTTGCGGTCTGCAGCACTTCGTCCCCAGCTCCCAGGGCGCCGGCGCCTACCAGCATAGCGACTCTCTCACCCTGGTTGAGGATATCGGCCGCCCGTTGCAGGTCCGCAGCGGCGGGCACAGTCCTGGGCGGCTGGTAGCCTGCTCCCGAATGTACCGTGCCGTGCTCTCTGGGCGGGGTTTCCACCGCCTCCATGCTTTGCACATCAAGGGGGATAACGACGCAGGTGACCGTCCGTTCCGCCTGGGCAATACGCATGGCCCGATCGATGACATGGCGCATCTGGGCAGGGGCCACCACCATCTGCACGTAGGCGGCCACGTCCTTAAACAGGGCAGGCAGATCGATTTCCTGCTGGTATGTGCCACCCAGCGCATTGCGGCTTTGCTGACCGACTATGGCCACCACGGGCTGATGATCCTTGGCGGCATCATACAGACCGTTGAGTAAATGCACCGCACCCCCTCCCGAAGTGGCCACACAGACAGAGGCCTGGCTGGTGAACTTGGCGTGGGCACAGGCCATAAAGGCAGCCATTTCCTCATGTCTGGCCTGAATAAACCGGATGCTGTCCTGGTGTTTATCAAGTGCACCAAGAATGCCGTTTATGCCCTCGCCCGGATAGCCGAAAACGCGGTTAACGCCCCATTTGGTCAGGCGTTCCACGAGAAAGTCTGCCACTGATTTGCTCATCATTGCCTCCATGTACTGGTGTGGATGCCGGTTACAAAGCAGCATCCATACCAGCGAGTTAGCGGGGGGTAGCAGCCAGCCCTCAGGTGTGATCAGCGCCGGGCTTCGGCTCAGTTTCTGTCAGTAACACTGACCTGTTGGGTAGCGCAAAAAGGGAGACAAATATTCTTGCCGGCGGGCAAAAATTACCTGTCTGCGCCTGACGGCAGTCGGGCGGTGTCAGTCAGCTTGAAAACAGCTAAATAAGGTGCGCCTGGATCCCGCCCGGCATGGCAGCCTATTGCGGTAAAGGTCGTATCAGCCGGCCAGTGGGTTTTGTCTGGCCTGGCAATCAGAGAGTCTTCCCGGCGTAATGGCTGAGTGTTCGGCGGTCTGGCTCCGTGGAAGCCAACGGCAGGGGCTTTTTCCCCTTTGGTCTGCCGTGGCGCGCCCTTTTGTTAATCAGTCAATTACGACAAGACCGATAGACATATAACTAAAAACTGGTTACTGATGGCTGAATGACAGCAGGGAAACTACTGGTCGAATGCAACCCGCGGGAAGAAAATGCCAGGTTGAAAAAGAGTTACATCTGTTAACGAGCAAAACATTCCCGAATCATATTAGAATCATTGTGTGATCAGCGTCTTGCCAGGGAGAGGTTCTCTTGTACTACATTGCAGCCATATTGTTAGTCGTCGTGGGGGTGGCCCATTCCTATCTTGGGGAACGTTACATTCTTATTCGTCTGTTTCGCCGGGATAACCTGCCCAAACTATTCGGCGGCACAGAATTTACCCGCAATACCCTGCGTTTTGCCTGGCACCTCACAACGCTGGCGTGGTTTGGGTTTGCCTCTATTCTGCTCTGTCTGGCCACAGATACCAGCAACGCAAGCGCCATCGCTACCATAGTGGGCATTACCTTTTGCTTGCACGGGCTGGTGGCGCTGCTCGGCTCCAAAGGCCGGCATCTGGCCTGGCCGGTGTTTATTGCCATTGGGCTGGCGACGTTCTACGGTGCCTACGCCTGAGCGCGGGACGCCAATAACCATGGGCTAATGGCCGTTGTCAGTTATTCGCTTATGGATCTGAGTTTGCAGCGCACAAAGGTGCAGACCATCCCAGCCTGTGATACCCGTCCCAAACAGACTGTTGACCAATTCATAACTATTGGGTTATAAATAAATCAATAACCAACGAGTTATGGATTATGATAACCCAAACCCAAGATATCTTGTTTAAAACCCTGGCCGATCCCACCCGGCGGGCCCTCTTCGAACGGCTTTGTCGTGACGGGGAACTGACCGTGGGCGCGCTGACCGCCGACGCGGGCGTATCACAACCTGCCGTCTCCAAGCATTTGGGCATTCTCAAACAGGCGGGCCTGGTACGCGATCATCACCAGGGCCGCCAGACCCACTACCGAGCCCAGCCAGATGCCCTGGAGCCATTGCTTGACTGGACCACCCAAATGGCCGGGTTCTGGCATCGCCGCTTTAATGAACTCGAAGATTTGTTGAAAAGGATGGACCAATGACCAACCCCTCTGCCGATAGTCGCTCCGTGGTGGTCGAACGTGAGCTTTCCCATCCGCCGGAAAAAGTCTGGCGGGCGCTGACCGAACCCATGCTGATTGAGGAATGGCTGATGAAGAACGACTTCATGGCCGTGGTCGATCATCATTTCGACCTTAAGTTTGAGTGGGGCGCCGTAAGTTGCCGGGTGCTGGAGGTGCATCCCCCTGAAAAGCTGGTTTACACCTGGAATGCTGGTGAACTCAGGACAACAGTGACCTGGACGCTGACCCCCACAAACAGCGGAACCCGCCTGCATATGCAGCAGGAAGGCTTTAAAGACGAACAACCCCGTTACTACTCTGGCGCCAGGGCCGGCTGGCCAAGGTTCCTGGAGGCACTGGAACGGGTTTTGACACAACTTGATTGAGGAACAAAACGATGAACATCCTGTTATGGACATTACAGATATTGATTGCCCTGCATACAGCGGTGGGCGCAATCTGGAAGTTCTCCAATTCCAGTGAGCAGACCATGCCCTCTTTTGCGGTGATCCCACAAGGGGTCTGGCTGGCAATGAGTGTGGTTGAGCTGCTTTGCGCACTGGCGTTGGTATTGCCGTTGCTGAATAAGTCCCTGGCGTTTCTGGTGCCGGTTGCTGCAGGTTTGTTGGTGGCCGAGATGTTGCTGTTCTGCGGATTGCAGCTGTATTTTGCTGAGGGTCAGTATTCTCCGCTGGTGTACTGGCTTATTGTGGCGGCCCTGTGCAGTTTTGTTGCTTACGGGAGGATGGTGCTGGAGCCATTGAGCCAAACGGCAGCAGCCTAAGCGCTTGCGTCGTATTGGTAGAGGCTTCACACGGTCAGGCAACTGGCGTCCTGAATCAGGCAGTTGGTCCGTTATCTGTTGGGTGCCAGGTTATCTTGCATTACCCTTCCGGTGGTCAGGCAATTCTCGGTTTGTGTAAGGACGATACAAATGAGTGAAAAACAGAAAATGCTGGCCGGAGATATGTATCAACCTGCCGATCCCGAGTTGATGAGGCTCAGGCAACACTGCCGCCTTACACTGGAAACATTCAACCGGACCAGCCACGCGGAGCCGGATAAACGTGCAGATATTCTAAGGTCACTGTTCGGCACCACAGGAAACCATCTTTACGTTGAGTCTGTGTTTAGCTGTGACTACGGCGAAAACATTCATGTGGGCGAAAATTTCTATGCCAACTTCGGTTGCGTGATTTTGGATGTGGCTGAAGTCAGGGTTGGCGATAACTGTATGCTGGCACCGCAAGTGGGCATTTACACGGCTTCCCACCCCCTGGACCCTGTTGCACGTAACAGTGGTCGGGAGTTTGCCAAACCCATCCGATTTGGTGACAACTGCTGGATAGGCGGCATGGCCGTGATCAATCCGGGCGTGACGCTAGGCAAGAATGTGGTGGTGGCTTCAGGCTCGGTGGTGACAAAAAGTTTTGGCGACAATCTGGTGCTCGCCGGAAATCCGGCAAGAGTGATTAAGCGAATTGAGTCTCGGCCATAAGTAGAGACAAGCTCAGTGAATTCCACCTCATTTACGGCTTTAATGCTGATATTGTTTTCAGCCTTGGCGGTGTCGTCGGGGGCGTTGGCAAAGGTAACTATTGTCACCCAAGATGTTGATCTCTTTTATCGTATCTATGATCAGGCAGGCGGTCAGCCCACTGCCGAGCAGTTACAACTGGAGTATCTTGATCAAGGTTCAGAGGGGCTGAAGCGGTTTGCCGTATTACGAAGAGTGACGGGGGAACGCATCGCCGCTGCCTTAACCAAGAAACCCCAGCTCTATATCGATGCAAAACGTTGCCTGGCTGCGCTTTCGCCGGCCAGACAACGTTTGGCAACCGCACTGAATACGCTGGGCGAGCTTTATCCCCAGGCCCGTCTTCTGCCTGTTACCATCGCTATTGGACGCGGCTCGCCGATGGCCATCGGTGCGCCTGACTCCGGCATCCAGGTAGGGCTTGAGGCACTCTGTGCCATCGACTGGTTTAGTCCCGATGTTGAAGACCGAATCGTCTATGTGCTGGCGCACGAGTACGTCCATGTGCAACAGGTGGCGGGACGGGCATTGAGCGAAAAAGCCAAGCCCACGGTGCTGGAGATTTCTTTGCTTGAAGGGATCGCCGAGTTTGTCGGCGAGCTGATTGCCGGACAGGTGGCCTATTCCCACCATGCGGTTGCCACTAAAGGACGAGAGCTGGAGATAGAAACCCGTTTTGCCCACGAGATGCATGAAACGGATCTGACCGCCTGGGTTTATAATGCCACCCTTGAGACGCCGGGAGATCTGGGTTACTGGGTGGGTTACAGGATTGCCAAGGCCTATTACCTGAATGCGGCGGACAAGCGCCAGGCTCTGTCTGAAATCCTGGAGATGGCCGACGCGGAGGATTTCCTGGCCAGAAGTGGATGGTATCCCGGGATTAACTTGCTTCAGGAGTAGCCCCCGCCAGCATTAAACGGGGGCGGATTGCCTAGGGATCGTTACGGTATCCCGGCAGATAGATAGGTTCCTGATCATAGGCCTTACCCATCCAGTCGGCCACATGGGGGCGGGTCAGCAACCTGTCCATCCAGGCCCGCACCAGTGGCCAGCGTTCATCTGGCTGGTAGTGGGAACTGAACCTTATGACCGAGGGAACAAAAGCCATATCGGCCAGGGAGTAATCCCCAACCAGATAGTCACCCTCATTATCCTGCAGAGCATGCTGCCAGAGCGTGTAGATCTTCTCAATGGCGCCTTGTTCGTCAGTGGACAGGTTTTTTTTATCCCGATAGAAGCTGCTTTCAAAAGACAGGCAGGGACAAATCCGACCGAAGGTGGAGTGCTGCCAGGCCATAAAAGATCTGGCTTTGGCCCGCCGTTTGATGTCACCGGGTAGCAATACGCCGCCGCCCATTTCATTGGCATACTCCATAATTGCCAGAGAGTCGTAGATGACTGTGCCATCATCGACCAGCACAGGGACGGCGGCAGGAGGTGAAAACTCGCCGATCCGGGCAAGATTCTCCCAGCGTTGGGGGCGGCGGATATCCACCATTTGTTCACTGAAGTAGATTCCCGCCTCTTTCAGGCTCAGCCAGGCACGAAAAGCCCAACTGGACGCATTGTAATTACCTACATACAGGGTTCTTGCCACGTGCATTCCTCTTTTACGATGTTCGGCTGCTATTTTACGTCTGACCCTGTTAGTCTTCGCACTAATGTAGGCGTTTAAACGCCTAATTACGGGCGTATTTAGTCTAATAATGGAAGGAGACGGGCGTGGATGCATTTGACCGGGCAATTCTGCAGCGACTGCAGGCCGATAGCCGGGTGGGCACTGAGCAACTGGGCGCGGAACTCGGTCTGTCAGCCTCGGCCTGTCAGCGTCGCATCCGTAAGCTCAGGGAACAGGGTATCATCCGCGGTGAGATAGCACTGCTGAACAGTGATAAGCTGCCCGGCCATTGCACGGTGATAGTGGATATCAACCTGGAGAAAGGCGGTGAACGGGTACTGGACGAATTGGTTATGAGCCTGCGATGCCATGGGCAGGTGCAGCAAATCTATTACACGGCCGGCGAGACGGATCTGGTAGTAATAGTCGTGGCCAGAACCATGGCGGAATACGACGAATTGTCGAGAAGGCTGTTTATGGCCAACGACAATATCAGAAAGTTTACCTCCAAAGTGGTGATCAGGACCCATAAGGCCGGCCTGACTGTACCATTATATCGAGTTGAGTAACTTTTTTGTTTATGAAACATCCACTTACTATTGGCTTGCCAGTTAATTTGTCACAGTTGGACGTTTGGCGTAGGTTGTCCATCCGACATGAAAGGGCCGGCATCAATATAGTCGTTAGTACCTCGCGAGGCAGAAAACCATGCTGTTATACGCTTCCATTCTGATACTCTGGATTGTGCCCATGCTAATGGGTTTCTGGCATTGGCTCTCTGTACGCAAACGCTCCCTCCGGCAGGCTTCCAGGGCAGGATTGTGGAGATTAACCCTATGCTCCACCCTCTATTGTGTATTGGCATTCAATCTGACGTTCTTTATTCAGGAAGTTTTTCTGGTTCTTCCTAAGGCTTTGACACCGGGGCTGATACCCGTGATCTACCACAACAATCACAGTTGGAGTGGTGAGCATCCGCTCATGTATTTATTTCAAGGCACCGGTGCTCTGGCCACTTTTCTGCTGGGACTGGCGTGTCTTTGGCGGGTGAGAGGAAAACGGCCAGAATCGGCAAACGGCCAGCTTTTTATGTTGTGGATGGCCTTCAGTGGACTGTTCATGGCCCTGCCGCAGCTGGTAATTGGGGCCCTGAACCCCTACAACGATGTGGGCATGGCGATGGATTACTTCCAGCTTAGTCCCACCAGTAAACAGACTGTGGCCTTCCTGGCTTTATTAGCCATGCCGTTGTTTTCCCTGAGCCTGATCCGCCCGTTTATGGCCCTGGCAGGCACTCTTGATCCTGCCTGGCAGAATAAGCCGATGATGCTGATGTATTTTATCCTGACCCTGCCGGCTTTTCTGGCTATACCTCTGATCGTGGCGTACCGGGTCCCCCGTGAAATGGTGGAGGTACTGGCGCTACCTTTAATCGTGCTTCTTAGTGGACTAGTCTGGATGCAGTTCGCGGCGTATCGGTTCGATAATCAGCCCTTGCCCGTTGTGACCCGTCCGCCTTCATGGCGCGTTCCGCTGTTTGCTTCACTGGCACTGCTACTGGTGTTCCAAGTGCTGCTCAGACCTGGCATCGTCATAGCTTTTCATTAGAGCGCTTGTAGTCTTGTGGGGTAGTATTGTGGTTTTTTCCTGCTGGGAGTGATCATCATGAGTCGATTTATTCTGTGCCTGCTGATGTTGAGTGGGGTGGTCACATCACTACAAGCCGATGACAACCGTCAGCGCAGCCGCGACCTGGGTATTGCACCTGGGGTTTTGCAACCCGGAAAACTCAATGCCATTACCGATGTACCCGGCGTGCTGGTGGGGCAGTTCAGCCTGATTGAGGGGACGGATATCCGTACCGGGGTCACTGCGATTCTGCCCCACGGCGGCAATCTATATCAGCACAAGGTGCCTGCCGGACTCTACGTGGCCAACGGCTATGGCAAGCTGAGCGGTATTTCACAGATCCGGGAACTGGGTGAGCTCGAAACACCGATTCTGCTGACCAATACCCTGTCAGTGCCCCAGGCCATGGAGGCTGTTATCGGATGGACCCTTAAACAGCCCGGTAATGAGCAGGTGGTGTCGGTCAATGCGGTGGTGGGGGAGACCAATGACAGCGGCCTGAATGATATCCGTAAGCGGGCTGTAAAGGCAGAGCATGCCCTCAAGGCCATTCTTTCTGCCCGAGCAGGCCCGGTTGAGGAAGGTGCGGTGGGTGCCGGTACCGGCACCATAGCCTTTGGCTGGAAAGGGGGCATCGGCACCGGCTCAAGGCTGCTGCCAGAAAAGCTTGGTGGCTTTACGGTGGGGGTGTTGGTGCAGTCTAACTATGGGGGGATTTTGCAGATGGATGGGTTGCCGGTGGGCAAAACCCTGGGGCAGTATTATCTCAAAGGCGCACTGGACTCTGATAAGGCAGACGGCTCAATTATGATCGTAGTGGCCACCGATGCGCCCTTGTCCGACCGAAACCTGACCCGGCTGGCCAAAAGAGCGGTGGCTGGGCTTGCCCGTACCGGCTCCTCTTTTACCAATGGCTCGGGGGATTATGTGATTAGCTTTTCCACGGCCGAGTCGGTGCGCCGCACACCTGAGCGTCGCAGTGAGGTCAGTACCATCGCTGAGCTGCCCAACGGCCTGATGTCGCCCTTGTTTCAGGCGGCCATCGAAGCCACCGAAGAAGCCATCTACAACTCCATGCTGATGGCCACCGATACCCGGGGAGTGCGAAGCGCTACCGGCCAGGCCAGCCAGGTTAAGGCCCTGCCGCTGGAAGCGGTTAAGCAGATGGCAGAGCAACCCGTAAGCTATTGAACCAGGCCCTCCGGCAGGTCCCAACTGGTCACCCAGGTGTCTCCCTGCCAGTTTTGTACGGTCAGCCACATCTTGTCATCGGCTGTCAGAGTGGGCTTGGCGATAGCATGTACATGCTGACCGTGGCGAGTGCCGTGCAATGTGCCCCCCTCGCCCTGCTGAAGCTCTGCAAGGGGCAGGGCCTGCTCGCCGATATTCAGGTAGGCCTGGCGGATGGAACTGACTTCACCCTTGCTGAACGTCAGCAGAAAATCCTTCACGTACATATCGTGGTGAAAATACGGCCCGTCCTTGTTAAAAGGCATGGGAGTCAGCTCGTAGTCACCCAGTTGTTTGGTCTGCCAGGCTGCCGGAAACTGCGGATTCAGAGACTGATATAAAAACCACACCGGCAGGATCAGCACCAGCGCATTGAGTTTGAACTTATTCCGTTGCCACCAGGTATCTTGCCGTCGTGCCATGATTAACCTTCCTGTACTGTCTGTCCGACAGGCGCGGGTGTCTGTCTCGCGGCCTTCACCGTGCGACTGCCCCAGATTAAAAAGCCGGTCACCGACATGCCGCTGATAATCAAACCAAACACAAACCAGATAGCCTTGGTCCACAGTCCGCCCAGTGTGCCGTAATGTAAGGGATCGGCAATATGGGCCAGGGTCTGCAGGATATCCATCTTATCGGGATTGAGGTCGCCGACCACTTCCTTATTCCAGGGATTGATGGCAAGGAAATAAGACATCTCATCGTAAAACGCATGATCGCCGCCACCATATAGTTTAAATGTGTCGCGGGGATGTTCCGGCATCATCAGGTAGCTGGGGGAAAACTCCGGATAACGCTGTTTGGCAATGGCCATGGCGCCATTCAGATCCAACGGCGGCTGCGGCGGCTGTGCAATATCGGCAGGCAACTGACTGATTTGCGCCAAGGGGGGATGCGGCTCAATATCATAATCCACATGCCAGAGGATGGCCTGTATCAGATACCAGAGGCCGGTCAGACCCATAACCAGTAAAAACCAGATGGACCAGACCCCGGACAGTTTATGCAAATCGGTGAGGAAGGTCTTCTTGCCCTGGCTCATGCGCAATTTGGGCTGGGTAAAAGCACGCCAGAAGCCTTTATACACTATCATTCCGGTGATCACCGCGCCCAGGGTGACAAAGGCCGTCAGGCTGACCAGGTAGTAGCCAATACTGTAACTGCCGTGCCAGGGAAACAACAGCCAGCCGTGCAAGGATCGCATAAAGTTGATAAAGGTGATGCCCTGGTTCACTTCCTGGATCTCACCGCTGTATTGGTTCACGTAGGCAATGGCGACGGGCTTGTCGTGATCGGTAAAGAGCACCCCATTCACCAGATAGGGCTCAAAGCTGACCACGTTGGTCACATCGGCGGTCGGGTAGGCCTGTTTGACGATTTGCACCAGTTCGGCGGCCGGTTTGGCAGGCAGATCAGCCGGATTGGCGGCGCGGGCATTAGGATTGGTCAGCCAGGTGAGCTCATGACTGATAACCGAAATGGTGCCGGTAATGCAGATAAAGCAGAACAACGCCCACACCGGCAGCGACAGCCAGCCGTGCAGTTTGAACCAGAATCTGTTGTTAATCTTTAGCATGCGTTAAACCGTTCACTTTGAACAACCAAGTCCTGTAAAAGAAATCTGGCAGAATATGGGGATGCTATATAAAACAATAATAATTCGCAATAGCAATAGTTTAAAGTGTCGAGCCATAGACTACTAAGTGGATAAGATATTCGGTAGCGAAGCATGCAGAAGCGAAAGGCCACCCGGATGTTACATCCGGGTGGCCTTTATCTAGTAAATGTCTGGCAAAGCGCAGGGCTCAGAGTGCCTTTACAGTATTACGCCTGAAAAGCTTGAAGAGCCGGCACATTTATTTACACCATCTTCACTGGTCCAATTCCAGCTAGAACCGCCGGTGACTTCACCATGGTAGTTGACGCTGATGGAATATGACTCAGTGGTGATTCCCTCATCTTCCTCAAAGGTGCGGGTACCGCTGGTGCTGATCGACGAACCCCCAGCCGTGAAGGTTGCCTTGTGATCGCCCAGCATCAGGCTGTATTCCTTGTAATTCACTTTGGTCAGCGAATAGGTCAGGGTGTAGGGATCTCTGGCACAGCCTTCTTCTGAGGAGGATTCAACCGTTTCCACTTGATAGGCGCCGGCATAATTGAGCACCGACTTGACCGTGAAACTGCGATCGAAGTCCGCCAATCCCTGTTGACCGAATATCAGTGAAGCGGTGCTCTCGTTCTTGGCCTGCAATTTGTAAGTGAGGCTGTAACTGGCTGACTGCCCGGTGTCCAGTACCGGACTATTGGCATTGCTCAGCACAAACTCATTGTTGGCATTAACGGCCTTGTCTACCTTGATTGCCCGTTCGCCCTTATTCAGGACCAGGAATGTCCCATTGGTCTCCTGTTGACCGGGCTTGATCTCCATGATGGCCTCAAGGCTGGGGGTGTCGTTGCCCAGCTCCTGACCATCCCATATAAAGACCAGGTCTGGCACATTGTCGTCATACAGCTTGCCGAGCACGGGAATGTCAACGCTGCCGTCGGCATTCTTCACCCGGAAACTGAAATCCTGATAGCCTTCAGCGGGGATTTTTGTCTCATCCACGAATTGGAAGGTCAGATTGAATTCTGTCGCGCTGCGGGTGCTAATCTGGTGACTGATATTGGTGCCCACGAAGTTGCTGATAAACAAAGTGGAAGCCTCTTCCATTTCGGTTTTTTCAGCATCGATCAGCACCCTATCCAGAATGGACTGAGCTGTTTCCCGGACCAATTCGATAGTGGAGTTGACGAGTGCAGCAAGGCCGCCAAAAAGGGAGTTGTGGGCGTCTACGGCGGACTCGTCCTCGACGTTGTAATCGGACTCAACCGAAAATACGCGGGTTTTGCCGCTGCTGAAGGTCAGGTTTACTTCGTCGACGCTGGCGATACCGGCGTCCTGTCCCTTGGCGTCACTGACATCAATGCCGATAATTTTAGAAGCCACACGCACCACGCAATTTTCCAGTGTTTCGTTCCTGGCCTCATCCAGATTGCCGATGGCGGCAATGGTAACGGCGGTGCCCAGCAGGATTACCGGGACGTTCACCGGGAATACTCCGGCGGCGATAATATAGGCTCCCATGATTGTCGCCAGGCGGGGCCCTGCATCGGACAAGAGCACCAGTGCCGCATTACACTGAGTATCGCTTGCGCCCATCCCGGCCATGGCCAGTTGCATAACCGACGAGGCCTTGTTAGCCGGTGTCCTGCCCAGCAGGTCAGCCCCTGCGGCCTCTTCTGACTGGTTGAAATACAGCATGTTTGCCAGCAAAGCGAGCTGGTCAGCCGGCAGGTCGAGAATGCTCTGCTTGTCGCTGATCAGTTGCTGCAAGGCGCCGGGGGCGAGATCCGGCAGATTGGCCTGCCAGAATGCCACCAGGCTGTCTATTTCGCTGTCCAGATAATTGCGTACATCACTGATAGGGGCGCCGGGCAGCAGATCTGAGGTAAAACTCAGCTGACGATTGTTTACACTGACCTGAAATTCCTGTTGTCCCTCGGCGACTACCGGCACGATAAAAAAGATGTTGTTGTCAACGACCGTGGCCATCACGTTACTGTCGCCGGTAATAAAGCTCAGGCTGGATGGGTCGAGTGCGGGACCGGAGTATTGAAGAACCGCTATCTGGCCAGGTGTCAGGTTGCCGGCTGTCAGCAATGACACGCTGACGGGATTGACAGTGATATTAACGGACTGGGCCCGGCTGTTGCCGGCGGCGTCGGTAGCGGTGGCCGTACAGGTCACAGTGATTTGTGTATCGGTGTCGGGCAGTGTCAGCTCTGTATCACTCAGGGTGCCGTCAGTGCAGCTTAAGGCCACATTGACCTGCCCGCTGTTATCCGAGGCAGCGACACTCAGTGACACGGTATCCTGAGCCCAGTAACTTCCTGCCGTTGTGGCTATCGTCACGACCGGTGAGGTGGTATCTGTGTCGGTAGGCGGTGGCGTGCCCTCATCGCCCCCTCCGCCTCCGCAGGAAATTAAGGTAGTAAGCAATAATGCGGACAGGATCTTCCTGGTCCTGTGCCGGCTAACATTATGACCTTCTGATGGATAGTACATCTGTTTCTCCAGATAATTATTGGTAATAACACCATCGGCTAAGCGATATATTTCAACTTTCACCGGGAACTCTGTAATTCACCTACCCTGGGGCCCATCCTCCTAGGGTGGGCGCAATCCCTGGTGTAATCCCCACCAGAGCATTGCTCAGGTAGCCGGCCGCACTTTCGTGCAATGCTTCCTGGCATAGAGACAACTTATCGCCACTCAAAGATCGCGCCACTTTAAAATAATCATAATAAACAATTGGTTATGATGTTTTTAAGAGGCGATTTCGAGAGGTTGTCAAAGTATTCGACTCACCTGTTCAGGTGAGAAGAAAAGCCGGGGGCTTGCTCAGCAAGGAGTTGTTGCTGTGGGCTCCATCAGTACAGGGGCTGACCATGTAAAAATTCCAGTCTCACCTGAACGGGTGAGATTTTGTGGGTCGTAACGCACAATCCAATTGACAAATCTGGCGCTTGGATTAGCGTATGGCCCCAGCCCTAATCCAATGTTGCAGTTTGGTATAGTATGGTGCAGCCAGAGCAGTCTACAGGCATTTGCCCAGTGCAGTTGTCCAGCCTTATTGGACAGATCTATCAGGCCGGGCTGGACGGTCAGTGGTCAGGGGTGCTGGACGGTATTATTGAAAGCACCGCCTCCAATAAGGCGTTTTTCTTTTTCCAGGAGTTGGATAAGCCCACCCCTTTGCTGCTGGAATTCAGAACCACCTTCGACTTTCCTTACGAGGCTTACGCTGCGTATCAGAAGCGCACCTTGGAAGATCCCCTCTACCAGACCATGGCGAATATGCTGGAAGGGGACAGCCTTGAGCTGACGGGCGCCATTGACGTGGAGGCGTTCGAAAAAACGGCTTTTTATAAAGACTTCTATCTGCCCTTCAAAACCAAATACTCCATCGCCAGCCTGCTGATTAGAGACGCCAGGCACGAGTCTGTTTTTGCCATTAATCGCGGGCAGGAGGATCCCCGGTATGAGGCCCGGGATCTGCAACTGATAAGTTTGCTGACGCCGCACCTGGCCAGGTCGATTCAGCTTTACCGGGACCTGACCCTGTATAAACAGTACGCCAGTATCAGCAAAAGTATCCTGGACCAGACGGACAAGGGCATACTGGTGTGCGACGCCAAAGGAGGCGTGCTGCTGGCTAACGAGTCTGCCAATCGCGAACTGGCCCATGCCAAGGATATTCAAATCCAGGGGAACCGGTTGACGCTGTTTCCTTCCGCCTATGATCTGCGACTGCAGCAATGTATAAGCCAATGCGCCAATTTTCCCACCTCAATTGATTCAAAAGAGTCCATTTTGCTCAATCGCCCGGAGGGGGAATCTCTGCTGCTGGCAGTGACCCCGCTGAACCGACATACCGAATTTGTCGATATTAACCAGCCATGCTGCCTGGTTACCCTGAGCCGTCAGAATGCAGTTAATTGGTCAATGCTGGCCAGAGAGTATGGCTTGACCCCCAAAGAACTGGCGTTGGTCCAGGCCATTAACAGTAAGAAAACGCTCGCCCAACTAACCAGAGAGCAGGGGGTAACGCACAATACCCTGGCGACGCATTTAAAGGCTATTTACAAGAAGATGCAGGTGCATTCACAGGCACAATTAATGGCCACCCTGGGAATGTTCAGGGACTGAGCAGACTATGTTGCCAGGGTGGCTTGTCCGGGGACGGCTGCCTCGTTACATACTGCTCAATGGTCGTAACTCACCACCCGGGTGATCTGCCAGGTATCCCCGTCCCGTTTCCAGATATGCAGGAATTTGAAAACTCCGCAATCCGGCTGGCCGTTTTGTGCCGTATGGCAGAATCTGTGCCGGCCGCTCTGGATCGCGCCGTAGCCGGGAACCGGGTGCACTTCGGTATACTCAGGCAGCAGCTCGCGGGTCAGATCGGAGTCACTGCTGAACAGGTTCATGGTGGATTTGAGATTCTGCTGATAATCGGTGACCCCGGCCTTGTCATGGTAGAACTCCAGATCCTGACTGAGCATTGCTTTCATCGTTTCCAGGTTACGTTGGTTAAAGGCCGTGAAGAGTTGCTTGTCCAGTGCCAGGATTTTCCGGCTTAGGTCATCGCTCTGTTCGCCAGCCAGGATGATGGGGCTAAGCAGCAGAGCCGCAATAAAAAGGGTGCGTGAAAACATCAGGTCTGTCCTTGTTAGGGTTTTGTCCCACAATCACAGAATTCGCCTGACAGGCCAAATCCAAGTTGTTACAAAGTACATCGTGGCAGGCAAAATTCATCTGCGGATAATGCTAAACTGGCAGCTGTTATCAGGTCGCCACAGGGAATCGACCCATGGACACCCTCACAACAGGCAGCGACAACCCGCAGTTGCAACTGGCCAGGGCGCTGGTCGAACAGACCGGCCTGCATCTGTTTCTGACCGGTAAAGCCGGCACCGGCAAGACCACCTTTTTACGTGACCTCAAACAATCGTCCCCCAAACGCATGATGGTGACCGCCCCAACCGGTGTGGCGGCCATCAATGCCGGTGGCGTGACCCTGCACTCATTCTTCCAGCTGCCGTTCGGCCCTTATGTGCCGGGCAGCGAATTGCCTCATCAGCACAGATTCAGCAAGGAAAAGGTCAATATCATCCTCAGCCTGAATCTGCTGGTGATTGATGAAATCAGTATGGTCAGGGCCGATATGCTGGATGCGGTGGACGCAGTGCTCAGGCGACACCGGCGCAGCGATACACCCTTTGGCGGCGTGCAGCTGTTGATGATCGGTGATTTGCATCAGTTGGCACCGGTTGCCAAAGAGCAGGACTGGGCTACGCTCAGTTCCCACTATGCCAGTCCCTATTTTTTCAGCAGTCAGGCCCTGCAGCGGGCGCCCTGGCAGACCCTGGAGCTGCAGCAGGTGTATCGCCAGTCCGATCCGCGCTTTATCCATCTTTTGAACAAGATCCGCGACAATCAGCTGGACGATGACGCGTTGGCGCTGCTTGCCAGTCGCTATCGTCCGGATTTCAGCCCACCGCAGGGCGAGCACTATATTACCCTGACCACCCATAATCACAGCGCCGATGCCATCAATAGCCGGCAACTGGCGGCGCTGGACAGCGCTGAAGTGCAGTTTGCGGCAAAAGTAGAGGGAGACTATCCGGCGCAGAACTATCCGGTGGCCGAGCATCTGCTGCTAAAACCCGGTGCTCAGGTCATGTTTATGCGTAACGACAACCAGGAGCAGCGCTATTACAACGGCAAGACCGGTGTGGTGACCCATCTGGACAAAGAGCAGGTGCGGGTGCGCTGCCCCGGTGAGCAGGATGAGATCCTTGTTACACCGGTGACCTGGGAAAATATCAAATACGCTCTGGACAAAGACTCCGGGGAAATCACCGAGCAGGTCATCGGCAGCTTTACCCAGATGCCGCTGCGCCTGGCCTGGGCTGTGACCATTCACAAGAGTCAGGGGCTGACCTTCGAGCGGGCCATTATCGACGGCCAGGCAGCCTTCTCCCATGGCCAGATCTATGTGGCCTTAAGCCGCTGCAAAAGCCTGGAAGGCCTGGTGCTGCAAAGCCCGATAACAGCAAGTGCGGTGAAGACCGACGAGGCGGTGAGCCAGTTCGCCAGCCACCAGCAGCCGCCCGACGAGTCGTTGTTACAGCTGGCCAGAATCACCTATCAGCAGGAGCTGCTGTTGCAGGCCTTTGACTTTGGCGCGCTGGGATATCGGTTAACCGGCCTGAACCGGGCCTTGCAGGAGCATAAAGCGTTAATCCAGTCCGCCGGCGCCGATCAACTGACGCCCATCAACCAGACCCTGCAACAAGCAGTATTGGCGGTGGCGGTAAAATTTGCCCATCAGTTGCAGTCACTGTTTAACCCACAGTCGGAGCCACAGCAGGATAAAAAAGTGCAGGAACGGGTTACTAAAGCCAGGGAGTACTTTACCGAACAATTGGCTGAGCTGACGGCCTGGCTGCAGGATTTTAGTTTCCAGAGCGACAATAAGGCCATCAGTAAGCAACTGGATAAGGCGCTGGTCAATTTGCGCGAGGCAGTGGCAGTCAAGCAGGCGGCGTTAAACAGCATGGGATCAGGTTTCCATACCAGTGCCTATCTGGACGCGGTGGCCAAGGCGCAGATCGACAAGGCTGCGACGTCCACTGCGCGTAAGACCACCAGTGAACTGCAGATGGCGGATCTTAAGCATCCCAAGCTGCTGGAGAGGCTCAAAGCCTGGCGGGCGGAGCAGGCTAAAAGCGAAGATCTGCCCCACTACCGGATTTTGCACCAGCAGGTAATGTTGCAGATTGCCAATGCCCTGCCGGGCGATCGCCAGACCCTGCTCAGCCTGCGTAAGGTAGGGCCGGCCACAGTGGATAAATACGGGGAGGCGCTTTTACAGCTGGTGGCCGATTATTGTAATGAACAAGGCCTGCAGCCCGGTAAACCGACGCCTGAGCCTGATAAGCCCAAAGCCGATAAACCCAAACCAGATACCAAAGCACAAAGCCTGGAACTGTTCAGACAGGGCCTGAGTCCGGATAAGATTGCCGAGCAGCGGGGCCTGGCGACAAGCACCATCGAAACCCATCTGGCCCACTATGTGGAACAAGGCGAGCTGTCAGCAAAACAGATAGTCGCCCCCGAAAAAATCACCGCCATTCTCGAAGCAGCCGACAGACTGGGTCAGGAAAGCTTTGGCGTCCTGAAACAAGCCCTGGGGGATGACTACTCCTACGGCGAGATTAAGCTCGCCTTGGCGGGTAGGACTAAAAGGGAAGGATGAGTATTCTGGAAATACATCACTCAGTCCGTTTTTTATGGGATGAATAAATTTTACCTTTCTCGCGCTTACCAATGGCAATGACATAGACAAGTAGCTCATTATCAATCACTTCGTACGCCAGTCTGTAGCCAGCCGAGCGAAGTTTGATCTTATACACCGAGTCATAGCCGCTCAGCTTGTCTGCGGGGACTCTCGGCTGTTCCAGTCTTTCTGCTAATTTCTTTTTAAACTGGCTGCGTATGGGAGCGCCTAGTTTGTCCCACTCTTTTAGCGCCGCTGGGAGAAATCGCAGCCTATAAGTCATCCAGAGACACTTCTATGGCCTGGTCTTTGCCGCCGCGCCGCTCTTCCACCAGTTTTGCAAGCTCATAATCCTCAATCATATCCATCAAAGCCTCATAGGTTTCAGCCGGAATCAGGTAGGCTGCGGGCTTGTTGTGGTTTAACACGGCGATAGGGGAACCACTTGCCTGAGACAGCAAGGAGGAGGGATTTTTCTTTAACTCTGAAATGCTTACAGATAAATCGGCTAAAATCTGACGCATGTTAAGCCTTTTTGAGGTCTATATTTGGCTCTTATTTTAGGTCTTTTTTGGTGGCATGGCTAGCCTCTGTTTGAAGAGTCATGCTTGTCGCAGGGAGGTGCATCCCATCTCTCCTTGTGTAAAGATGCGCCCCTGATATCAAAGCAAGCATCCGTCATGTACCAACTCCAGGGCTTCGATCCCCATACTTTTCTGGCCAATTACTGGCAAAAACAGCCGCTGTTAATTCGTGGCGGCTTCGTCGATTTTATCGATCCGCTGGATGAACATGATCTGGCCGGCCTGGCCCAGGAGCCGGACGTGGACTCAAGAATTGTCTCCAACCAGGGGCAGAAATGGCAGGCCAGTCAGGGCCCGTTCGAGGACTTCGAACCCTACTGCCAGGGAAAGTGGAGCCTGCTGGTACAAAGCGTGGATCGCTATCTGGATGAGGCCAGCGACCTGCTCAACGCATTCAATTTTATCCCGCGCTGGCGCCTGGACGATCTGATGGTGAGCTATTCGGTGCCCGGTGGCGGGGTCGGCCCCCATGTGGATCAGTATGATGTGTTTATTATTCAGGGTAAGGGCAGCAGGCGCTGGCAGGTGGGAGCCGCTAAGCCCTTAACCGAACTTCAACCCCATCCGCTGTTGCGCCAGGTTGAGCCCTTTACTCCGATTCTTGATGAAGTCCTGCAAAGCGGCGATATCCTCTATATTCCACCGGGGTTTCCTCATGCCGGCGAAGCCCTCAGCGATTGCCTGAATTACTCGGTGGGGTTTCGCGCCCCGAATCAGCAGGAGCTGCTGTCCTCCTTTGCTGACTACGTATTAGATCAACAAGAGACGAGCCAACGCCATCAGGATCCCGGCCTGAGCCTGCGCGAATTTCAGCATGAAATCACCCGGCAGGACAAAGAGGCCTTGCGGGCGTTAATGCTAAAGGCTTTCGACGGGGAAGGTTTTGACCAATGGCTGGGTAGTTTCCTCAGCGAGGCCGGACCAGCACCATCCGATAACAACCATGAATTTCAAATGGTGACCACTGAGCAGATCTCAGCCCATCTGCAGGCCGGACTGCCAGTTGTGCGCCGCCTGGACGTAGTGCCGCTCTGGCAACAACCCGACCCCGGGCAGACTGACTTGGCGCTATATCTCAATGAATGCCGCCTCCCTACCCGGGTAAGCCTGCGTCCCTGGTTGGATAAGTTGCTGGGCAGCCCCGCCTGGCAATACGCCGGGGATATGCAGGAGGCGGATTTCCAGGCGCTGTGCCTGTTGCTTGAGCGGCTTATCCGGCACGGTTACTGGAGCCTGGGCTAACCGCCGCAGCTATTCAGTCAAAAACTGTGCTAGGTTTCTCGATATCTGTGACAGTTACCGAGGCATCATCAAAATTTACCGCCCGGGTGTGCATCAGTTCTCTGAGTCTGGTGGTCTGCCGGTGGGACAGCCCTTCTCCCTGAAAATTACTGAGCATGCCATGCTTATTCAGGCCCGAGTTCATCAGGGCGGCAATGCTGGTAGGAGAAGCATTGCCGTAGGCTCTGTTGGTGCCGAACAGGTCGGTAACTCTCAAGTTACTGATGTCAGCCTGAATATGCATAGTTGCCCTAATCTGTGCAGCCAGCTCGGAGTGGGCAAACCTCAGCAGGTGGGTCCGGAGATTTGTCTGGTAGTCACTGAACCATCCTCCGTGGGTGTGATAGTAGACAGAGAGCCGCAATTTCTGACCGTCAACCTGGATGTCGCGATTGGAATGAATAAATTCGAAGGCGTTGACCCCCTTCAAAGACTGAGTTTCACAATATCGGCACTGGCGTCCTGAATAAGCTTTTCATACAAGATGTATTGGCGGTCATGGGAGACAGAGAAAGGACGTTCGTTTTCTCCGGCTACCTTGGCCAGCCTGGTCTGCTCACCAGTGGATAAATCGTAGAGTAATACGTCAAACCCGGAATCACTTTTCAGCTTGTAGGTGATGCTGTCCTCAAAGACCTGGAAACTGCCCGGGATAAGGATATCTATCCCGGGAATGAATAGTTCTTCGGCTCCGCTGGATAGATCTTTTCGCCATAATCCCAGCTTACGGAACTTGGAATAGTAGAGGTATCGATCATCATGACTTTTTTTGCCTATATAGCCCCCAAATTCAGTAACCTGTTGGATATCACCCTTGTTGTACGTATAGATCTGCCAGTCATTGTCGTGATCTGAAGCAAAATAGAAACCTTCGTCACTATCCGGCGCGATGGAAAGCTGAACATAATTAAAGGGAATCGGGATCCTGCTGACTTTTGCCGTGGCGAGCTCAATCGAAATCACTTCAGATTTTTGCGTGAAGAACAGTCTCTTATCATCCTCGGACCAGACCAGGTTGCCGGGGATGATTTCTTTGTCAAAATCCGAGGTCAGCACATTGTTCATGGCAAAGTCATACACATAAATCTGCGGATTGCCGCTTTGATTTGATACCAAAGCAAACAGGTCTGAACGATTGGCGAATACCGGCGAGAAATCGTCCCTTGAGGTATTGACCCTGGATAAATCCAGCCCATCTCCAGAGAGTGAGTACAGCCCTAAATCCTTCTCATAGTTGGCTTCACTGACAAAATACAGCGCGGGTCCCGCAGAGTTGAAAATCGGTTGCTTGGTGGGAATGAGCGAACGGTAAATCAACTGCTCGACCTTTCGTTGAGGATCCAGACTGACGATACTGTTTCTGTCTGACTGATAGATAGGCCAGCCTTTATCATCCAAAGAGAAGGAATTGATAAGCTGATTCGCCCTGAACAAATCGGTCAGGCGGTTGTCAGCCAGATCGAGCTGCATCAGGTGAGTCTCGTTTTTCCAGTATTTATTGCGCAGAAAGTACAGACTATGGCTTAGTTGATGGTAAACCGGGTTGTAGTCGCCAAAGCCAGCATCCAGAGGCTTACTGATCTGCATTTTTTTACCTGTTTTGATATTCAGCTGATGCAAAGCTCTGGGCTCCTGGGGAGCCGGACTCTCGTTGTAGTAGACCAGTGAATCACTATCCTCCCAGCTGAAGCTGATTTCCTGGCTGTGGGGCAGGCAGGTGGCCACTTGCTTTTCTGTATGCCCCAGGGGCTGTGCAGACAAAGTGGCGACGAAGATACCGCAACCCTCATCGGTGATTCTGTGATAGATCAAGGAACTGTTGTCGGCAGACCATGCCTGACGGGTATATTCGGCTACATCCGGAATGCGCGTCACAATGTGCCTGCTGTCAGTCTCCATGACGTGCATAGACCAGTCAGCCGTTTCCTCCCCCTTATAAAGGTAACTGAGCAATTTGCCGTCGGTTGAGACCTTTGGAGAATACTCCAGTCCATTCAGACTGGTCATCGGTTCGATTCGGCTATGTAAGTAAGAGGAAGAAGGATTGCCGGCCGGAGTAAACTGGGAATATATGGCGAAGGCGAGCATGCCTGCCAAGATCACTATACCTGTGTAAGTAAACAGCAGTTTAGGGGAACGACTGGACAAGAGTTGCCTATCCCCTGGTCCCTCCGTCAACATGGCTTGCGGTGAAGGAGTGTTAAGAGGGGCTGGTATAGCTTCGGTTTCTAAGAACTCCACACAGATTGTGGGGTTCAATCTGTAGCCTCGCTTGGAGATCGTCTCTATAACATTCTTGTTGGAGTTTTCTTTATTAAATACTTTGCGGATCTTGGCTATGCATGAGGTTACGGCATGGTCGCTGACAATAGTGCCGCCCCAAACGTTCTCAATTAAACTGTCCCTTGAGATGACCTTGCCGCGATTATTGACCAGAAAAAGCAGCAGATCCATTGCTCTGGGCTCCAACTGGTATGTCTCACCCTCATGTTCCAATCGCAAATCTTCCAGATGAACAGTCCATCTGTCTAAGCGGATTTCCGTTACCGAACCCCTCATTACTGACTCCAAACCTGATATTCCCTAAGTTCCCTATCCATTGTGACGGCGGGCTATTGTTCTAATTTCTATCAAGGATACCAACCCATTCTCAGGGTGGCCGGATAAAATCCATGATACATGGCTTGGTGATGGATGAAAGATATAGATACCAGTGCTCGGACTTGTTTGCTCCGCCACCAGGCATTCCCTTTAAAGAATGTGTCGATTCCGTCATTCCGGCTCCTCCTACCCACCGACCAGGCGGGAAAATCGAGTAACCATCCTCACCTGGGCCAGGAATACAGCCCGACGGATTGGCCCGTCGCGCCGTGAATGTGCTTTTATGCTTTTGATTAAAAAGAAGAAAGTTGTCGGCGAGGTTTCCGTGAGATTAAAAATATAATTTGATGCTGATAGGAACAGGGTTTGACGATTATGGGCAGAAGAATCGTTGCTACATTCAAAATGCAACAGCAAAGGTCACCAGTTCCGAAACCGACTATTGGTTACCTGAGCAGTCGCAGAAACTGACTTCCCATTCAGTGTGCCAATACACGGATGCAAACTACGTAACCACTTAGGAGATCCAAAATGAAAAAGTTCGCCAAAATTGCCCTGGTTCTTTCTTTCAGCTTTGCCTGTGCCAATCCAACGCTGGCCAACGAAGAGAAGGATGTGTCTTCAGATATTGATCCAAGCGAAGTGAGTGAAAGGGGCGTCGATGACTGGTTTGAGTTGCTCTACTGCCAGACGATCGCCAAGTGCTACTGAGGCAGCAGCGCAGACGGATTGCACTTTCCCCCTGGTAAGAATCTACCGGGGGAATGAAAACCCCTTGTGCGGGACCGGGGAGTGAAGTTTTCAGTAATCACAGCTCCCAGCAGACATTCACTTCCTTCCTTTTGAATCAGATTAGTTACGGAATCATCACATGATTGTCGACCAGATGCGGGCTGCTTCCGGCTACAGGTTTGACCACGGGGTGAGCGCCAGTATTGAGAATACCCAAGTCGTCCTTAGCCATGGCAGAACCGGCAAGTCGGTCGCTGTTACCGGTACGGCCCGGTGCTTGCTAGCTCCTTTGCACCGGGGGGCGAGTTTTGAAGAGCTGCTCGCCGTAGTCAATCAACATTATCCTGGGGCCAAGAAAGTGGAAAATGCGCTACACCATTTGCTGGCTTCCTTGTTGCAAACCGGTCTGGTAGTGAGGGTAACCGATGACAAGCAGAGAAAAGGCTTCATTTACCTCTGCAGCTTTGACCCGGCAGCCAGACTCGTGGCCTGCCTGCTCAGTAAGGTTCATAGTGCAGTCAGACTCTTTCTTTATGCCTTCTTGATTTCATCTTCCTGCCTGGCCTGCTACCTGCTCTTTTACCACCAGGCAGTGCCCCCCCTGTCGCAACTGGTATTGCATGTTGATTTGTTCGGAGTATGGCTGTTTGTCTTGTTGGTTATACCGGTCCATGAGTTTTCTCATGCCGTCGCCTGCCGGATCGCTGGCGTGCCGGCGGGAAGATTTGGTATTGTGTTTCATGCCGGAGTGTTGCCCGGCCCCTTTGTCGATACCAGCGCCAGCGCTTACCTGACTAATCGTTGGCGAAAACTTTGCATTCCCCTTGCAGGGCCCATAACGAATCTGCTGTTTGCCGGGGCAACGGCAACCCTGCTGCTGTCGTCGAGTTATCTAAGCCTGACTGGGTTTGGTGTCACGGCGTCTACCCTGCATACCTTCCTTGTGTTGTGCATAGCGTTTCTCTATTTTGACACCAGTCCACTGTTGGCAAGCGACGGTAGCCACGTACTCGAAGTTCTGTTTGGTGATGACCGCCTTCGAACCACAGCCTGTTTCGGTCAAAGGAAGGCGGTTCAGAGTAAGCAAGCTGTTATTTGTTACAGGCTTTGCTGTGTCGTGCATTTATTGATGGGGGTGTTGCTGATTCAACAATGGAATCCATAGCCTTGAACTAAGTCTATCGGACCGGCACTTTGCTGGCCGGCTATCCGGTAAAATGTATCCAGGACTTGTTTACTTCTCATATTGACACTCTGCTGGAGAGTCGTTTCTTGCCAGACAATTATCTATATTCCAATCTTGGGTATTTGTTTGGTCTTCCAAAAAATGAATTTCTCTTAGCTTCATCTCTGTTATCTTTACTGTTTTTCCTGTTTACACTTCTTTTTTAACATTGTTAATGATCAGATGGTGTTGTCGGGACCTATATACTAACGCTGTTCCTTAATTTGTCCTGCTGTATTTGTTTCATTCAGACACTTTCATCTCCAATCAACTCTACTTCTTGTAACAAGATATTCACCACTCAATCCCGAAAACAAGCGTTAACTTTCTTTCCTTTGAATTCCGTCTTTTTTCTAGACGATAGCGTACCCTCATGATAAAGGCAGAACAGTTATATTTCTCTGTAGTGTTTTGATTTATATCGATATTCTGTCGTTATTTTTCCGTGATATTGGCGCAGAAAAAAGTGACAAAACAACGAGGGTTTAATGATTGCAAAGAAGAATTATGTCAGTAAGTTTTTAATCGTGAGCAGGTGGAACTGCTTTGAAAACTTATTGCTTGCTGAATTCGGCTGAAGTTGTATCTATTTTCGCGGCAGGCAAAGCAAAAACGATCAGTTAGACGCGTGAGAGGAATATTTATGAAACGAACAGTCAGTTCAGTGATGGTCTTGAGTGCCCTTCTCATACCTGTGATTGCAAATGGCGCATCTGTTGGCTCAACGACAAACTCAGAGACCAGCTCTTTGAAAATTGTAGTGGACGGGATCAGAAACTCTGAAGGAAATGTTTCTGTCACTCTTTGCATGAAAGGTGAAGCATTCCCAAGCGGTTGTTCTATTTCCGCAAAAGGTAAAGCGGAGCAAGGGCGCAGCAAAGTCATCTTCGACGATCTAAAAAATGGCGAGTATGCAGCGGCATTATTTCATGATGAAAACGCCGATGGAAAGCTGACATTTATCCAGGAAGGAATCGCCTTTAGTAATAACTCCAATCTGGAAATGGGGCCGCCTAAATTTGATCCGGCAAAATTTACCGTAAAGGGTGAAACCGAAATTCAGGTGGATATCCGCTATTTCAATTAGAGCCGACAAATGAAAAGAAAAGTATCTGGTAACTGGGAGCCTTTTGGCTGTATGTCGCCACCCTGATTGAGCGTCGCCATCCCGCTCAATAACCCTAAACATTGATTGGATGGAATAACTAAGGAAATAAAAATGGAAATGCAAAACAACACAGTAGACTTCGCTGACATCGATCTGGACAACCTGGACGTTGAAGGTTTGGAAGTTGTAAGCCTGAAAGAAGCCATGGCTCTGCCTGAGACGGGTGCTTCTTCCGGTATCAGCTCAACCAATTCATGCTCCAGCTGTGGTTCCAGCTCTTGCGTCTCAATGAAGTAAGCTGAGCGTAAATCGCTCTCAGCCTGAGGGCGATTTACTTTTCTTTCCATTATACCTTTTCAAATAAACACAGTACCAAAAAAGGAAGAAATTATGACCGCACTTGCTTCCCCAATAATATCGGAAAACACTGCGAATAATTCTCAAGATAAGTGTGAGGCCATAATTCATTTTTCTGGCGTATCGCTTTGTTATGGAAATCAAAAAGCCCTGAGTGATGTTTCACTGGATATTGCGCCTGGACAAGTCATTGCTCTGATCGGACCAAATGGTGCCGGAAAATCGACTTTTGTTGAAATTATCATGGGCCTCAAAAAACCTGCACAGGGGCAGGTCAGGGTGTTTGGGATCGATATTCTCAAACATCCGGAAAAGCACTTGCGCAGAATCGGTGTGCAATTGCAGGAAACCAAGGTATTCACCAAGCTGACCGGACGTGACTACCTGGAATTTTTCAGTCGCCTGTATCGGCACACCTTGCCTGTTGAAGATCTTATCCGTCAGCAGGATCTGCAGGAATTTGTTGATAAGCCCCTCGGTCAGGTATCCGGCGGGCAGAAACAACGCATCATTCTGGCCCTGGCCATTATCAATGATCCGGACCTGATCATTCTGGATGAACCCACCATCGGACTGGATCCGCTGGCTCGCCGGGAATTCTGGAGCTTTATCAGAAAGCTGCAAAGCAGCGGTAAGACGCTTCTGTTTACTACCCATTACATGGATGAAGTACAGGCCCTGGCATCTCAGGTCATCGTCCTGTCCAGGGGCAAAGTGGTGGCCAACGGTACCCCGGAACAGATCATACGCCTGCACAATCAATCTGAATCATCCTCCCTGGACGACGCCTATGAAGTCCTGGTTGGCCAAACACAAGGAGCCATCGCATGAGCTGGTCATCCCTCAAAGCCTATTTCATTCTGGATATGAAGGTCAATTTCCGCGAGAAGGTGTCCATCGCCATGATGTTACTGATGCCCGCGGTGTTCTACCTGTTTTTTGCCTCGTTCTACAGTGCGCCGACTGAAGGCGCCGAAGGGGCCAGCTTCTACAACGACTACACGGTGAGCTTCGCCAGCGTGATCCTGCTCAGTATCGCCCTGATGAATCTTGGCCCCATGATCGTTATTTCCAAGGAAGGGGGGTTCTATAAGCGCCTGTTTGTAACGCCCCTGAGGATGTCTGAGGTCTGGTTGTGTTCCATTCTGCGCGCCTTGATCCTGTTCTTCATCGGCTACCTGGAAATGATCCTGCTCGGCTACTTCATGTTTGGTGAGCTGCCTCAGGCATCCCTGGAGCAGATCCTCATTCCCTCACTGATTTCTGCTTATGCCCTGTTGTCCATGGGCTTCCTGCTCGGCGCCCTGCTCAATGCGTCGGTGGCGGCCTATAACGCCGGGATGATCCTGTTCCAGCCCATGTTGCTGCTTTCCGGCGCAGGATTCCCGCTGGAGATGCTGCCTGAATGGGCCCGCGCCATCTCCTACCTGATTCCGTTTACCTACGTGGTGGAGCTGATGCGGCTGGGCTGGATGGGGTCGCTGTATAACCAGGAAGCCATTTTACCCTCCGTGGTGCTGCTGATTGTCGGAAGCGTCTGTGCCCTGATTGCGGCCCGTTCCTTCAAGCATCAGACATTCTAAGAAATAAGGGATTCAACATGTCCACCAAAGCACATACATCCAACCCCGGACTGAGATTGAAGAATTTATTGGTTCACCCCAATTACATCCTGCGTGTCGGAGGGGAATCCATTCACAGCATCGAGCACCTGGAGTCGGGGCAAACCATCTCCCTGCTGCAGGAGCGGGATCGGCTGCTCAGCACACTCGACCGGGAAATCACGTTAGTTTGCGATGCGCTGGAAGAACGGATCCCCGACCTGCAGGAAAAGTCACACAGTCGGGCTGCCATTAATATCAAGCGGGCCCTGTTTAACCGCAAGCTGTTCAAAGCCGACTGGCTTAGTACATTGCAGGACTGCCTGCCGGGTGAACTGAACGAACGGATCCGGCACATTCTGCAACATCTGGAGAAGGCTCAGGTCCTGACTGAACAGGCAATTGCGGCCTATGACCAGGAAATTGACGCCAGCGGTCCCGGCATCCGGGCCTTGCTTGCCCATGACAACCTGCTCGATGGCCTGGCATACAGCAATCCGGATCTCAAGGCCAAGCTGCTCCGGGGCCTGGGTGACCCATCGCGCAAACTGAAGCAAAAAGAGCTGAGGAATCAGGAAGATGCGCTGCTTCAGTACTATGCCAGATGTTCCACCAAGACCAGCCCGTTGTCTACCTTCACCGTGGCCCATGTCGGCCAGTGGCAGCAGGGCAGCGAACAACCGGGCTGGCAGATTGATTTTTCTGACGCCCTGGAGCGGCGGGTGGAGTTTAAGGCAGGCCTGATACATTACCTGCTGGCGCCGCTTGTCGAGCGCTTTGAGTATGCTGCGGCCTTGTTTCCCTTCAAGCTGAATACCTCTGTTCGCCGCGCAGACGGCAAAATCAGGCTGATGAGCGTTTCTGCCGGGCAGGAAGGCAATGGTCGTACCTGGGGGACCGGCCTGAGTGAGTCGAGTCTGAACGAAAATGCGGTAATCGGCCTGATTGAGCATGTACTCAACGCTGCCCCCGACGGACACCTTTATCTGCAGCCGTTATGCGAACAAGTCTGCAGGCTGGCACCGAAGCTCAACGCCGGGCAGGTGATGCAGTTTGTCGGTCGCCTGTTTGCCATCAAATACCTGTTGCCCGAAACCGGCGACCTTCAGCAGCAGGATCACCTGGAGTGGGGCATTGCCCTGTGTGAAAAGGCCGATGCCAGACTGGGAATGGCATTGACTGCTCCCCTGAAACAGATCAGGCAACAACTGACGTTACTGGCCGCGCCAAGCTGTGCGCAGCGGGAAGACAAGATAAATAGCATTCGCGACGCCGTCGGTGAGCTGGCCGAAACGCTGGGGGTGGACAAAGACAGCCCCATTTTCCGGCCCACGTTCTATGAAAATTGTTACCTGCAGCAACGGGACAGGGACTTGGATGTCAGCGTCCTGTCGCCCTTCTATGAGGAGCTGTCGCGGCTGCAGGGGATCTCCTTCCTGTTGGATTTCAACCAGGAAGTGCGCGCCTACATGACGGATTTGTTTCTCAGTCAGTACACTGAGCAGGGCATCTGTACCGATGTTCGGGGCTTCCTGGAGCAGTTCGACGAGATCTATTCACCGGGCGTCATTGGCGGCCAGATCGACAAGTCCCGTCAGCCCGCCAGCTCGGATCTTAACCGGCAGATGATGGAGGTAAAGCAGGCTTTCGATGATTACCTCGCCCCCCTGTTGCAGGGCAGCGAGAATGTGGAGCTGAGTATTGAAGCACTGGACGGCATACTGGCGCAGTTGCCCGATGCGGTGAAGGCCAGGAGCAGCTCATACAGCTATGCGGTGCAGGTCGCCGGCCAGTCAGGTCAGGGCAAGATGATACTCAATCAGGTGTTTGGCGGGCGCAGCTCCATCATGTCCCGGTTTATGGAAATTCTGGATGCCGAGCAGATTGATGCGCTCAAGTCCTACCTGAAAAACAGCTCTGAACATCAGCGTTACATGGAGTTGTCCGGGGTGTTCGGCTTCAATGCCAATCGCCACCCGCGCCTGTGTGATACAGAGCTGGTGGTGCCTCCTTTTCCGGTTGGCCGGCAAGACACCAGTAAGTTGCGGTTGGACGAACTCAGTCTGGTGTTTGACCGTGATAAGCATACCCTGGTGTTTCAGGATCCACAGGGCAACAAACTGGACCTCTGGTATCAGGGGTTATTGATCCCCTCTTTGTTGCCACGCTTCCACCGATTGCTGTCCCTGGGCTTCACTGATGGCCCCAGCCTGACGGTGATCAAGTCCCTGATTGAAAGAAACCTGATCAGCGCGTCCTCGCCCTGTGTGGTGCCCCGGGTATCCCTGGGAAATCTGGTGATGTTCCGCCGTTCCTGGATCATGCCGTTTTCCCATGTGCCCGACCCGAACGTGTCAGCAAAGGATTTCTACTTTGCTATACAGGCATGGAAGCAGGCACGCAACCTGCCTACCCGGTTTTTCCTCAGGGCATTGCCCCTGGTGGAAGATGCCGAGGGTCAGCCCATCACCAACGCTGTGGACTGGGACAATGTCAACTTCAAGGACATGAAGCCCTTCTACGTGGATCTGGACAGCCCCCGCTTTACCCGCCTGATGCAGCGTATGCTTAAGCGCAATCGTTTTACCTTGTGTCTCAGTGAGCTGTTGCCGGATCTGAAAGACTACGCCTCCACGGTGGAGGGTCGGCCCCATGTTTCCGAGCTGCATTTTGAACTGTCGGCTCCGGCCAGACAACCGCTTGTGCAACAGCCAAGCTGGCACCTGATGCGGGTCGCCTACTTCGAACAAAGCAAGGCGGACCTGATCCTGGGGCCGGTGGCCCAGGCCATTGAAATGGCCAGAGCCACGCCCGGTGTGTGGGATGTATTGATGCAGCCCCATTGGAAGTTCGGTCCCCATGTGGACCTGCGCATTCTCACCGATCAGTCCACCTTCCAGAATCATCTGTACCCGGCACTCAAAGGGCTGTTTGACACCTGGCTTGCCGAACATCCGAGTAAAACGGTGCTGGAGCCGGCGGAGTACGAGGCCCTGTCCAGGAAGATCGGCATGTTTGAGCTGGAAAGCGGCCCCTATCTGCCGCTGCTTGAGAATAACAGTGTCAGCCTGGCACCTTTCAAGCCAAGCCAGAATCTGTTGTTGCAGGAATACGCCGACAGCAAGGATCGCATGATGGCTGACTTCACGCCTGATCTCATCCGTTTGCTCGGCGCCAAGCAAGCCCAAGCGGACGCCTTCTTCCTGACCCTGGTGGGCATGCTGGTCATCACCGGCAACTCATTTGCCATGGATGGTATCCAGCGTGGTTATATGTCTTTGCGATCCCATGCGGACTACTTCTTTTCCGCCCATGACAGCAAAGGCCAGTTGCAGGCGAAGTTTAATGCCATGGAGCAGGGCAAGCGTCGCCAGCTGGACGAGATTGTCACGCACTGCACCAGCCGACGTTTCCGGCAGATCCCCTTGCCTGCCGAGTTCCTGAGCATACTGGAGCACTGGCAGCAGGTGGTGGACGCCATGTCCTTGCGTCATGAGCAAATCGTCAGGGACAACTATGACCTGCTGGTTTCCCAGACCACCCATCAGGATACCGCCAACAGCCTCAAAGACGCGCTTCCTGAGGAGTTTATCCAGGCGTTTTCAAATAAGAAAACCACGGAGTTGGGGGAGTATTTCCTGAATACAGAGGAGGGGCAGCAGGCGCAAAAATCACAGATGTTTATGGTGTATCGCACCAACGTTAACTTTTTCTATTCACTGTTGCCGATTTTGGAGGCGTCACCGATCCAGAAGTTCTGTCTCTGCCATCTGGTGGCCAACTCGGTAGAACGGGTGTTCGACAAAGACTGGCGCTCGATGATCGGTTTAACCAGGGAGCTTTCCGCATGAGTGATTGGATAGACGGCTATGACTCCGCGTACCTGAAACTGAAAAGTTATGTGTATTTCGGGGAAACCGACCAGGGCGTGTTCTTCGAGGCGGGTGCCAACTCCTTTGTTTTGCGCGGCGCGGGCCTGTATCCCATCGTCAGCAAGATCCTGCAGCATATGGACAACGGTCAGAGTATCGAACAGATCAAAGCACACCTGCCGGATAAGCTCAAAGGCCTGTTTTCGACGCTGCTGCGTTCACTGCATGACAAAAACATGCTGCATGCGTTGCCCGGACCGGACTCTGATTATGTGCCGGGGCAGCATTCACTGGCCAGTGAACTTAAGCTGTTCGCCGAGGATCAACTGGGTTCCGCAGCGGCGTCAGAAGCCCTCGGCCGGTGGCAGCATAGCCGGATCATGCTGGTGGGGCAGGGCATGGCACTGAAGTCCTGTTTCAAGGCATTGCTGGACTCAGGGATCCGGACAGTGGACCTGTTCTGGGATGAGTCTGTGCCATCCAGGGTCGGCCGGGATGAAGTGGAAAGCCTGATTGAACCAACGCAGCGCGCCGGTTTCCAGGTGGAAATCTACTCGCGGGATCCGACCCAACAGGATGTTCAGGCGGCAGACGCTGTCTTGCTGGTCAGCGATCATTGTCGTACTCCTTTGTTTAAAGCGTTACAGGCCCAGGCAGGCCAGCAGCACAAGCCCTGTATTGTGGCCAGCGTATTCAGCGGCCGGGCGATGTGCCTGCCGGAAATAAACTCGGACTCTGTGGGGTTTGCAGAAGCCGCTTACTGGGCAGCGTTGCGTCCCGAGCAGGCCGATTTGAGCCCGGCGGCGCTGTCGATATTGGGGTGTATCGCTGCGCAGCGTATGCTCTTCTGTGCCCTTAAGATAGATAACCAGGCCTGGCGCCACTCGGTGAGCCTGGTGTCACCCTACCTGGACATCTCCACCCATCCACTGGTGCCGGTTATCGGGGCGGGGCAAATGCCCCCCGAGCTGCCGGCGCTGTCTTATCCGGATCAGTTCCAATTACCGGATGACAGGGAACTGGCGGAGTACGAAATTTACAAGATACAGCTGCAGCCCTGGTTTGACCCTCAGTTAGGTTGCCTGGAACTGGGCAATGACGATGCCATCGAGCAGATGCCTCTGTTCCAGTTTCCCGTTCGCATCTGCCTGCCTGACAGGGAGACGCAACATGTCCTCGGCTGGGGCGTCAATCTGGCCGAGTCCGGTCTGATGGCCTTGTCTCATGCCCTGGAAGTGTTGCTGCAGGCGTCCGGCTACCCGGATCAGCCATTGGTGGTGGCATTTGATGCTACGCAGTGGGAAAGACAGGCCGGGGCCAGGGCCCTGGCCGTCAACCCTGAATTCAGCCAGTCCGCTCCGTGGACCTGGCTCAATCCTGACAGCCTGACCGATGCAAAAAGCCAGATGTTATTGCGCTTGCTCCGTTACCGGCACCAGGGTGAGGTAAAGATCCAACTGATTGGTCTGAGCAAAATGGATGCTTATGTGGCGCAGATCAGTCTGGGGGGGCAGTGGATTGCCTCGGCGTCCGGTTCCTCTTACCTGGAGGCGGTTCAGGAAGCCCTGGGCCGCAGTTGCAGTCATTTTCAGATCCAGAAAACCGGTCAACCCGGCTACTGGAAGAACCGTTTGCCAGCCCTGGAAGTGTCCGCCGGTAAAAAGGTGGAGAGTCTGGAAGCGTTGCTCGGAAATGACGCTGCGTTACCGGAACTGGCCATTGAGTATGTCCGCGTCAATCCCTGTGGATTTCCACCCGGCGTGTATGGCGGTTACGCCAGACTGAAAATGGGAGGTGTCCTGTGAATGACCTGCCCATAGGGATACTGGCAGCAGCGGGCTGTGATACCTTGCTGGAGACAGTCAAAGGCTTGCTCAGGGAAACCAACAGACAAACGGCTCAGGTTGCCTCTCTGGAAGACCGCCATCTGAATCCGGCGACTGCCGGTCTGTGGCTTGTGCTCGCCGACAGTCGAGGCGACATGGACAGAGTATTAACCTGGCAGCAGCGTTGCCGTGAGGCGCAGGTGCCATTGCTGCTGGTCAGTCAGTCACCGGGCCTGATCAACCTCGGTCCCCTGGTGAGACCCGGACAGGATGCTTGCATTGGCTGTTGGAAAAAATGGGTCGACAACAACCACCGCTTGCCGCAAATCAGCCGGTCCGGGCAGCCTGACCGCCAGATACAGGCGCAGTTGCCACTGACACCCATGGCCGCCGATCTGTTCAAAACCTTGCTGTTGCAAGTGCTGACGCAGGCTGTCGGTAAACCTGAGTCACTCCATGCCACTTATTGGCGCCTGCGTCTGCGGGAGCTGGCGTCTTCCAGACATACCTACAATGCCCTGTGCGAATGTCCCCATTGTGACAATGACAAACCGGACAGCGAACAGAATGCGCAGATTCACTTCAGACCCCGCCTGAAAAGACATGTCGTTGACAAGCGCGTGCCTAATCCGCGATTGTCGCTGGAGGGGGTCAGACGGCAATTCGTCGATCGGCACAGTGGCCTGATCAAGCACTTGTATCAGAGCATCTCGTCCAGCCTGATGCCCATGTACACGGCTGAAATGCAGTTAATGGACAGCGAGGACTTTGAGTCGGGCTACGGCCGCGCCGAAACGGCGCAGAAGTCAGAACTGGTGGCGATTCTTGAAGGAATTGAACGTTTTGCCGGCTACAGTCCAAAACGCACCCGCACTCAGGTGCGCGGTAGTTATCGGACCATCCGTGCTGCCTACCCCGGCCGTTGCGTGGATCCTCAGGACTTTATTCTGCACGATCCAGCCCTTCGCAACCCCAGATTTGCCCTGCTGGACTATCATCCCGATTTGGAGTTCAACTGGTGCTGGGGTTACTCGTTCCGGCAGCAGGCGCCGGTGTTAATACCCGAACAGTTGGTCTACTACCGCCTCGAAGGCACCGAAGCGGCACCGGTTAACCGTTTTGTGTATGACTCCAGTAACGGCTGTGCCATGGGTGGGTGCCTGGAAGAAGCCATCTTGTGTGGTCTGTTTGAAGTGGTGGAACGGGATGCCTACCTGACCACCTGGTACAGCCGGCTGGTGCCGGATCGCATCGACAATGCCAGTATCCGGGAGGGCAGGGTTCAGGCCTTGATCGCCAGGGCACAAGCCGAAGGCTTCGAAATTTACCTGTTTGACATGGCTCTGGATATTCCGATTCCGGCGGTTTGGGCCATGATCGTCGACCCGGCGGACGATGCCCCGGTCAAATCTTACTGCGCCTCGGCTGCCCACAGCCAGTGGCATGAAGCCATCTTCTCGGCGCTGGTCGAAGTCGTCACCTCTATGGGGGTCTATCGGCAGTCGATGCCGGGCCAAAGGGCAAAGGCGTTGCAGATGGTGGATGACCACGATCAGGTTGAGCACATGCCGGATCATGTACTGCTGTACAGTGCGCCTGAAACCTACCCGCGCCTGGAGTTCCTGCATCAGGGGCCACTGCTGAGCCTGGCCGAGTGCGAGGCACGGCTGCCCTCTCTGTATCACCAGGATCTCAACCAGGAACTGCACATCCAGGCCGACAAGGTACTGAATGTGGCCAGCGATCTGATTGTGGTGCAGCAGTCCTTCAGCAAGATGGAAGATAACGGCCTGCATTGTGTCAAGGTGCTGGCGCCGGGCCTGATGCCCGTCACCTTTGGCCATCAGTACCGGCGGATCAGTTATCCCCGCCTTGACTCGGCGGCCAGGGCCCGTGGTCAGTGGGCGGCGCACTTTAACGCCGAGCGTATCAATCCTTTCCCACACAATTTTCCCTGAGGAGGCAGATATGCAAAAGCTGACCCCACTGGATGCCTGGGTATTGAGCACCTATCAGCGTCTGGAGAGCCTGGATGTGCCGGTGTTTGATTTAACTACCACCCGGGACATACGACCACTGCCCCGGACCGTCTCATCCGGCACTTTGTATTCGCTGCCCACAGCACTGCCCCGCCAGCTTAAGACGCTGGGGGCATATCTGCAGGATGAGCAAGGAAGCTTGGACGAGGCCTTGTCCGCGGTGCAGAAACTGTCTCTGCTGTTCCGTTATCTGGCCTCTCCCCTGCGCTTTGAGCCCTACAACGAGAGTCCGGTGCATAAAGCGGTACCCTCTGCCCGCTGTATGTATCCGTTGCAGTTTGTGCTGCTGTTCAAGCAGGCAGAGAGGATCCAGGCCTATTCATACCAACCGGACTTTCATGCCCTGCAGCCCATGGCCTTGCCAGCCTCTCCCGACCTCGCCTCTGCACCGGATGGCGCCAGCTTGTTATGTGTGGCGCAGATATGGAAAACGGCGGAAAAATACGGCGAATTCGCCCATTTCCCGGTCGTGCTGGAAGCCGGTCATGCCTACAGTCAATCGCTTCACCTCCGAGGCCTGCTGGGATGGGACACAAGCCGTTCGCCCATTGCTGCCGAATCCATGCACTGCCTGGCAAAAGGACAGTGGGAGATGGTGCTGTTCAGCCTCAGTCTGGATGAATTGCAGGAGCAGCATTTACAGGCATTGCCCTGTGCCACTGCACAACTGGCCAGGGTCGGGGAAAATCCTGGACTGAGTGAGCGATTCGCGCGGCTGCCGGCTTTTAACACTTTGTTCAAGCAAGGCCGTCGGCTGACCACTGAGCAGCCGGGAGGCCGCATCCAATCGCCAGCCGGCAAGCCCACTGACAAGGATTTTCTGCAGTTGTGCCGGGCCAGGCATTCGGGGAATGACCGCAGCGGTCTGGCCCCGGTGCTGGCCAGGGTCCCGGCCAGGACACTGACCACTGTGCAAACCACCTTCGACGCACTGCGTCATCGCCGCGGTATAGGTGAGGAAGAGACTCATCTTAAGGTGAGCTTTGCCTGGCTGGCCGGCGGCGATGTCAAGGTGGGCCTGTATGACCTCCAGGGGCGATGGCTCACGCCACAGATGGACGAGGCTGAGTTTATCCGCCATGTGCGTCGCATCCTGCCCTACAAGCTGATGCGTTTTAACACTTCGGCCATGAGTCTGATTGTGTTCTTCAGCACCGATCCCGTGCAGGCGCTGGAACGCTTCGGTGAAGCGGCATTCAGAAATATGCATATGGCTGCCGGTGCGGCGGCACAAGACATGAGCCTGACCGCCGCAGCCATGGGGATGTTTTCACGGCCGGTCAGAATGATGCGCGAAGAGCGGATAGAGCAGGCCCTGCCGGTTGGCGGACAGGTACTTTATCAGGTGCTGTGTGGCTTCAACCGCCGTTCAAATTTAACTTTTGAGGTGCTCTGATGAAGACAGAAAACTGGTATTCACTGCATATATTTCTACACGACCCGGAGAAATCGGAAGCCTTTCTGGTCAACCGGCTGGCGCCGTTGGCGCAGCAACTGAAACGCGAGGGACGGCTATCGGGTTGGTTCTTTATCCGATACTGGATGGGCGGCCCGCACTTGCGCTTTCGTTTCCGCACTGCCGATGTCCAACTGCTGTCCAGTATTCAACAGATGCTGAAAACGCAAGTACAAGATTATTGCAGTGATACTTCGCTGACGGCCCAGGACTACTATGCCAATCACAGCTTTGATGGCGAGCAGCCGGCCGGGGACAGTCTGCCCTGGTATGACGAGGGTACGGTGGCCGCCATCGGATACGAGCCGGAGTACCAGCGCTATGGCGGCGAGCAGGCGATCGGCCTGAGTGAAGAATTGTTTGAACAGTCTAGCCAGCTGGCACTCGCCATCATTAAAGCGACCCCGCAGGGACCCCATGCCAGACTGGGGCTGGCTATGCCCTTGATGGTGGAGACCCTGACCGCCTATACCGCAGATTTAGGTCTGGCCGAGGCTTTTTTCAGCGGTTATGCGGCGTTCTGGGAGACTTACTCTTCCCAGAATGCTCAGCTGGCCGCCACGCAAAGGCAGAGCCAGGCAGATCCCCAGACCCTGCAACTGGTTCAGCGCTCCTTTCCGCCCAGAACCCATCTGCAGAACGGCCAGTTGCTGCAGATCTGGCAGCACAGTGTCAGCCGTTTTATTGACAGTCTGGCCGCAAAGCATGAACAGCGTGCACTGATGTCGCCATTTGATAATCAGCCGGTAGCCGAAACCGGATTGGAGCCAGCCCTCTTACACCTGCTGTCTTCACAGATGCACATGCTGAATAACCGCCTGGGACTGACCCCTTCATTCGAACTCATCCTGTCCCTGCGCATTGCCAGTGCGATCCGCACTCTGCAGCAACAATTTAAGGAGAAAGACAGTGAAAGTCTTGTCGTTGCTTAAGGAATTGTTGCAAGCCTACCGGCTGAGGCTGTGTTTGCTGGCCCTGGCCACCACATTGGCCTTTTTAACCTACGGCGTGCTTGGGGCGTTTCGCTATTCACTCAATAGTGGCGATGCGGAAGTGTCTGAGAGCCGTCTGATTGTCACCCACCGTATGGGCCTGATGCAGACTCTGCCGTTGTCCTATGTGGAGCAATTGGCCGGTTTCCCCGGTGTGGAGCAGGTGGGTCATGCGACCTGGCAGGGACTGTTTTACCAGGATCAGAAGAACATGCCGATGATCCTTGCTGTCACGCCCAGACAATGGTTTGAACAACATCCAGACATGGTGGTGGATGACGTCACCCGAGACCGCTTCCTTATCCAGCGGGACGGTCTGTTAGTCAGTGAGGGGCTGGCGAAGAAATACGGCTGGCAGGTGGGTGACAATATCCCGCTGAAGAGCTTTATTTTCATGCCACCGGGGAATGAACCGGCCTGGAAGTACCGTCTCAGTGGCACCTTCCACAGCGATGAGAGCGGCGGCGGTCGCAACTATGCCATCACCCATTATGAGTATTTCAACCAGGGGCGCAGCGTCTGGAAAGACACGGTAGGAACCCTGGTTGTCTCTCCGGATGCTTCCACAGATATCATGGAGCTGGCGCAGCGTATCGACGCCCATTTTGCCCAGTCCAACCATCCCACCTCCAGTAACACCGACAAAGAATTTCATGCTGAGTTCTTCGCCCAGTTCGGCAATGTGGTGCAACTCATCAGTATCGTCACCGCCATCGTCTTCGTTGCCTTGCTGTTGATCGTCACCAGCGGGATGACCCTGACGGTGCGTCAGATGTCACGGCAACTGGGAATTCTCAGGGTCATGGGCTATTCCGGCACCCAGCTGTACGCCCTGGTGCTGTCCCTGATGCTGGTGATTGTGGCCACCGGGGCACTGCTGGGTATCAGTGCAGCGGGGCTGTTCAACCTGTTGGTTACCGACGCCCTGCCACAGTTTCTGCCCAGTGTCTTCCTGCCGGCTTCGGTGATAGGCGAAGTCGTATTGATTGCTCTGGGCATTGCCGTGGGCGGGTCGGTTCTGCCCGGTTGGATTGCCCTGACCAGCAGTATCGGCAGGGTGCTGACAGTAGAGCAAGCGGGCTGACAGGGGGCTAAGATGCAACATCATTCATCTCATTCAACACTTGATCGCAGCCTGGCCGGCGAATGTCTGGCGATGGCCAGGATGAGTCTCGCCAATATCTGGCTCAGCAAATGGTCAAGCGTCTGCATCATCGGCTGCATCGTGTTGATGGTTGCGGTGCAGGCAACCTTTCTGAGCATGGCCGAAGGCTTCCAGTCCAGTATGGATTCGGCGGGCTCTGACAGCATCGCCGTGCTGGTGGATAAACAAAGTCAATCAGAGTCCAGCAGTCAGGTGTCCCGGGAACAAGTGGAGCTGCTTCGCCATGCCAAGGTCTTGGGTTCCAATCAGTTGTTCTCACCCGAGTTTCGCATGTCTGTCAGTGTCCTTGGCCGCGAAGACAACAGAAAAATGAACGTGGCTCTGCGAGGCCTGACTCCCGCCGGATTTGCCCTGAGGGAAGGGTACAAAATCGTACAAGGGCGGGCACCCCAAGCGGGTCGCTTTGAGTTGATCGTCGGAGACAGCCTGGCCCGGCGTGTTAAGGACACAACACTGGGTAGCCGACTTAACCTGGGGGGGCAGGACTGGACCATAGTCGGTCACTTTCAGTTGCAAAACGCCGTATTCGAAACGGAATTCTGGGCCGACTTGGCCATGGTGCAGGCCGGTTATAAACGGGAGAACCAATACCAGTCCATCCGTATCGGTCATTTGGATGCCTCAGGGCTGGCACAGCTGAGGCAATTCGTGCAGGCCGACTCGCGTTTGGCACTGGATGTACTGACTGAGCAGGAACTGTTCCGGGAGCAAATCAAGGATACCACCAATGTGATCCTTTACCTCGGCTGGCCGCTGGCGGCGATCCTGGGGATCGGTGCACTGGTGGGCATTCTCAATATCATGTTCATCAGCCTGGAAGCCCGCTTTAACAGCTTGCGAATTATCGGACTGCTGGGTTTTTCGGTGACCTCCATCCGCTTCGGCATCATTTTCGAAACCGTACTGCTGTCCTGCATCGGTGCCCTGCTGGGCATAGGTGTGATCACCCTGTTGCTGGACGGTGCTGCTGCCTGGTCGGTGACTGGTGGCATCGACAGCGAAGTTTACAACATCAAGGTGGGGGTCTCTACCCTGGGACAAACGCTGGGCTTTTCCCTGTTCTTGGGGTTGCTCGGTGGTCTGCTGCCGGCCTGGAAAGGCCTGAACAAGGAGTCAAACCATGTCTGAATTCGAGCAAGACAGGAACGGATCATTAAGGTCCGGCGCAGAGCTGGGCAAGAAACTGGACAGTCTGTCACTGTCCGGTGCGCAGAGACAGGACTCCAGGGGTACCAGGTTCAGACGAAGCGCGGTGTCTGTCGCTGTGCTGCTGATCCTCAGCCTGTTGGGGTACTGGGGATTCGGTGATACGCCTGGGCCCGGTAACAAAGCAGAAGCCTCACAGAGTCAGCCTATTCCCGATGGTGGCAAGACCATTCAGCCCCCCGCTCCCAGGACCGAGGTTGTCAGCAAACTGGAAGCACAGGGCTTTGTCACTGCGACCCGGGTGGCCACTGTCTCGTCCAGAGTCATGGGCGTGGTCAGGGACGTACTGGTGGAAGAAGGGGACAGGGTCGTCAGCGGGCAGACCCTGGCGCGACTGGATGATCGCCAGGCTCAACTGGCTCTGGGACTGGCGGCCTCCTCCCTGGAGGCAATCCAGGCAAGGATCAAGACCGCCGAAGTGGACCTGAAGGAGAAGAACCTGGACTTTCAGCGGGAAACCAACCTGCTCGACAAGGGATTTGTCAGTGAAATCACCGTCAACAAGACCCGCAATCAGGTTGAGCGATATGAGGCGTCTCTGGAACAGTTGCAGGCAGATCTCCAAGTGGCCCGTTTGCAGGTCAGGCAGCAGGAAACCCAACTCGATGACCATGTGATTAAGGCGCCCTTTGCCGGCATCGTGGTGGATACCAGTGCCCAGGCCGGAGAGGTCATAGCCCCCAGTGCCGCCGGCGGTGGTTTTACCCGGACGGGCATCTGCACCATTGTCGACATGTCGTCACTGGAAGTCATGGTGGAGATCAATGAACAGATGATCAGCCAGATAGAGGGAGGGCAGCCGGTGCAGATTCAGCCGCTGGCATACCGGGACATTCTGCTGGCCGGTCAGGTCGACAAGATATTACCGCGGGTCAACCTGGCCAAGGGAACCGTGGAGGTACGCATCAGAATGCACGATCTGGATCCGCGCATTCTCCCGGATATGGGCGTCAGAGTCGCTTTTTTATAAGGAGTTATGCCATGCAAAACACAGCAGTATTTCAACTCGAACAGGTCAGCAAAAGCTTCGGCAACGGTGACGAGCAGGTCAGAATTTTCCGGCAGTTGGACTTTACCGTCCGGGACGGAGAGTTTATCGCCCTGATGGGCCCCTCCGGTTGTGGCAAGACAACCTTGCTGAATATGCTCGGGGGTATCGAAATGCCGGATCGCGGCCACATCAGATTCCGCGGCGAGCGGATCGATGACTACAAGCCTGCCACCCTGAACCAGTGGCGTGCGCGGCATGTGGGGTTTGTGTTTCAGGCCTTTAATCTGCTGCCCATGTTCTCGGCGGCCAGAAATGTTGAATTGCCGCTGTTGCTGACCTCCCTGAGTCGTGCAGAGCGTAAGCGCCGCATCGAAACTGCACTGGATCTGATGGGACTGAGCCAATGTGCCAACCGGACGCCGAAGAAGCTGTCCGGCGGCCAACAGCAGCGGGTGGCCATCGCCAGGGCCTTGGTCAGCGACACCTCAGTGCTGCTGTGTGACGAGCCGACCGGCAATCTGGACAAACAGTCCTCCAACGAGGTGCTGACGCTGCTGAAGATGCTCAACCGTGACTTCAATAAGACCATTGTGATGGTCACTCATGATCCCAACGCAGCCACATTCGCCACCCGTACCTGCCATCTGGACAAAGGGAGTTTTATCGATGAACCCCAACAAAATCCAACAGCTGCAGCTTGCGCCTGACATCGGCCGCCAGCTCAAAGAGCAGGCCCTGCAAGCCTTACCGGAAGAGTGTTGCGGCATTCTGGCCGGATATCTGGCCGGCGGGCGCATGCACATCCGGCAGTTGCTGCGATTGGTCAATGTGGCGCAACAGGAGCGTATGGCCAATTTTGCCGTCGCCGATGCAGATCTGATCAAAGCCGCCCGTTTGCTCAGGCAGCAGGGCCTGGAATTGCTGGGCTTCTATCACAGCCATCCTTTCGGCCTGCCGGCCCCGTCCCGTAAAGATGTGGCCTCCTGCAACGGTTGGGATGGCTACTCCCACATTATCGTGGCCACCGACGGTGGCGACAGGACACAGCTGGCAGCATTTATCACTCAACGACCCATGTGGAAAAGAATTCAAATCCAAGGAGCCGAATCATGATCACTATCCATATCCCCACTCCGTTACGTCGCTTTACCGCCAACCACAACCAGGTTCAGGTAAGCGGCAGCACCGTCAACCAGGCCTTGCAGACGCTGGCCGAACAACATCCCGGCCTGCAACGGCAGATATTCGACGAAAACGGCCAGCTCAGACATTTCATCAATGTGTTTATTAACGCCGATGATATCCGATTGCATGAAGGGCAAGCGACGGCTGTCAGTGACGGCGATGAACTGGAGCTGCTACCGGCCATTGCCGGCGGCAATCTGCAGGCGTTGACCTCTGCCGAATGGCGAAGCCAGCTGGAAGACGAGATAGAGCAGTTGCGTGCCTCCGCCGCCATGCCCTGGCTGCAAGACCATCAGGATGCGCAAATTCTTGACGTCAGAACCCGCGAAGAATGGACGTCCGGCCATATTCCCCGGGCGGTACATTTGGATAAAGGTTATCTGGAAGTGCAGATCGAGAGCCGTATACCCGATCGCAACACGCCGGTACTGGTCTATTGCGCCTCGGGCGTGCGTTCTCTGTTTGCCGCCAGAACTTTGCAGATGCTGGGGTATCGGCGCGTGATTAACCTGGCCGGCGGCATAGTGCAATGGAAAAATGCCGGTCTGCCCATCGAAACCCCCGACTTTCTCAGCAGTGAACAACGGGCCAGGTATTTACGTCACCTGGCCATTCCTGAGGTCGGGGAAAACGGGCAGCTCACATTGCTCAAATCCCGGGTACTACTGATTGGTGCAGGTGGTCTGGGTTGTCCGGCGGCCATTTACCTGGCGGCGGCGGGCGTGGGTACCTTGGGGCTGGTGGATGACGATGTGGTGGACAGGACCAATCTGCAACGACAGATCCTGCATACCGAAGACGCCGTGGGTAGCAGTAAGATAGAGAGTATCCAGTCACGGGTCCGCCAATTGAACTCATCGGTCAACATCAATCTGCATCCCCTGCGGCTTGATAAAGCGTCCGCCGCTGATCTTTTTGCCCGCTACGATGTGATTGTTGACTGCTCGGACAATTTCGACACCCGGTATATCATCAACGATGAAGCCGCCGCGCTGGGTAAGCCGGTGGTGCATGGCTCCGTATACCGCTTCGATGGCCAGGTCAGCGTGTTCTGGGCCGGCAAGGGGCCCTGCTACCGCTGCCTGTATCCCGCTGCCCCGCCGCCTGAGCTGGCGCCACCCTGCGCCGAGGCCGGCGTGCTGGGTGTATTACCCGGTACCATAGGATTGCTGCAGGCCACTGAGGTGCTCAAGCTCTTGCTCGACATGGGCCGCCCCCTGATTGGCCGCAGTCTGTGCTTCGATGCCCTTAATGCCTCATTCCGGGAGATCAGGTACGCGGCCGACCCCCACTGTGCTTGCTGCACAACGGTTGTGCCAGGCAGGACGACGGAGGTGTACGATGAAGCTGTTTGATCGTGAGATTCACCTGGATAAACAGTTTATCCATGGTACCCACCGGGCCTGTTCCCCGGAGCAGACTGTGCAAAAGTATTGGCCTATGGCCAGTCGCATGGGCATTACCCGTCTGGCAAATGTTACCGGCCTGGATTATATCGGCATGCCGGTCTGGGTGGCAGTGCGCCCCAATTCTGCCGGATTGTCCACCTCCCAGGGCAAGGGACTGACCGATCATGCTGCCAAAGCGTCGGCGCTGATGGAGTCCATAGAATGCTGGCATGCAGAGAACATCGAGCTGCCTTGCCGGCTGGGTTCTTACAGCAGCCTCAAGTCAGAACTCAATCTGGCTGACATATCCCGGCTCAATTATTACCGTCATGCTCCGCCGCGGGACGACTTGGCCATGCCTTGGCTGGAGGGATATGACCTGATGAACCAGACATCCTGCTGGGTCCCCTTTGAAACGGTCAGCACTAACTACGTGATGGGGGCGGGGATGCAGTTGAATAACTGCTTCGTGCAGTCCAGCAATGGATTGGCTGGCGGCAACCATATGCTGGAATCCATTACCCATGCCCTGTGCGAACTGATTGAGAGGGATGCTCTGGCACAGCGAGAGACTGACATGCGCACCCTGCCGGCCGAGCATATTGTTCGCCCCGAGACGGTGAACAGTGAAATTTGCAAACAGGCGTTAAGACTGCTGACCAGGAGCAACCTGGATCTGGTACTGGTGGACCTGACCAGTGACGTGGGGATACCGGTGTTCGGTTGCAGTATCCTGGATGCGGACCCTGATCAGGGCTGGCGGACCTTGCCGGTGTTTAACGGCTACGGTTGTCATCTGGCTCCGGAAATCGCCTTGTTCAGGGCGATTTCCGAAGCGGTGCAAAGTCGCTTAACCCATATATCCGGCAGCCGGGATGACATAGTGCAAAGTGAATATCAGCGTGGTGGCAATAAAGACGATTTGCTCAGCTTCCAGAACCGCTTGCGTCAGGCTCAGGGGCAGCGGGATTTCAGGACCCTGACGTCCCAGGCCACTGATTCTTTTGACGGCGATGTGGATTGGTTGCTGCAAAGGTTGCGGGCAGTGGGTATAGACCAGGCCATTGTGGTGGATCTGACCCGCAGGGACTTCGCCATTCCGGTGGTCAAGGTGGTGGTGCCCGGACTGGCAGCGCCAGTGGGCATGATGAAAGCTAGGGCCGTTAAAACCCCGGCACGCAAAATAGCCTACCTGTCAACAGAAGGACGTGTCGCATGACTATCTTCGCTTTTATTGGTCCCACCCTTTCCGTGCAGGACGCCCGACAGGTCCTGGATGCCGAATATCTGCCGCCGGTGGCCATGGGAGATTTGTACCATCTGGTGGAAACCCGCGCCCGGCCAGGCGATCAGATTGCCATCATTGACGGAGTGTTTGAACAGGTACCAGCGGTATGGCACAAGGAAATACTCCATGCCCTGTCCCAAGGCATGCAGGTCTATGGGGCGTCCAGCATGGGGGCATTACGGGCCGCAGAACTGCATCCATTCGGTATGCAGGGGGTGGGACGCATATTCGAAGCCTACCGGGATGGAATATTCACCGATGATGACGAAGTGACAGTGAGTCACGCCACCGCCGAAAACGGCTTCAAAGCCCTATCCCATTCTATGGCCAGCCTGCGATTCGGTATTGAGGAACTGGCTGAGAATGGCTATCTGCAAGCTTGCGAGGCCAGTGCCCTGATCACCATTTTAAAAGATAAGTATTACCCACGCAGAAGCTGGAGTGAGGTCTATCAGCAAGCCAGGATGCTGGGCGTCGGGGAGTCAGGTCTGCTTGAGATACAGCGTTACGCCAAAGAGTATGATGCCAAGCGAGATGATGCCCTGGCGCTGCTGTCCCGTCTGGCCTCAGATACCGCCGACCAGGTATCTGTGGAAGCGGACTTCAGCCTGCAGCAGACCAGCTTTTGGGCCGCCTTGTGCCAGTCGCAGGCAGCGAAGATTGCCGCCCAGCGTGTGAGTGGGGATGGACCGTCATCGGCCATGGCAGAGATTTCACAACTGGCCAGGGCGTTTGCCAGCGATAGGGAGCAACTCATAGAAAGGGCCATGCTGATGAGCCTGGTGGATGAGTTTATGCATGCTTTTGTGCCCTCTGCCGAGGAGATAAAAGATGCGCAGATCCGCTTGCAGCAGCAACACCAGATCACCAATGCCGACGGCCTGAAGCAGTATCTGGCAAGCCAGAGCATGACCCGGGAACAGTGGCGGGAGATGCTGGTGATGGAAGCGAAGCTTGCCCAGCTGCGCAGCCAACTACTGTCGAAGCTCGACCCTTTCATCAATCTGGAAATGAGGCGAACCGGCACCTTTGCCCAATTGCAGCAACAAGCCTATGAGCGTGCCGAGCTGATCCGCAGCCTGGGTGTGACAAAACTCACTCTGGAGGATGCACAGGTGACGCCGGATACCTTGCAAAACTGGTATGAAAGCCGCTTTGGCAGCATGGGTGGTAGCCCCAATAAGTACGGTCAACGGCTGGGGTTTGACTCCCTGCGTGATTTTATCGATGAACTTTTGAGTATGTACCTGTACGAACATCATCAAAATAGTCTGACAACTTCCCTGGCTGTGCAATAAGGTGCCAGTCAGTTGAGGGATGTCATCCATTGACTGGTCAAATATATCGTGGTGGTGAAAAAAGTCCAGCACGTGAAATGTCCTGGCATCAGCGGCTGACGGCCAGCTTGGCTCGTAGCTTCATCTGCAGTACCGCCAGCGCCGGCAACAAGAACAGCAGGATAATAGTGGCAAATAGGATACCGATACCCAGGGACACCGCCGTGGGCTTAAGGAATTTTGCCTGCACACTGGTTTCCAAAATGATGGGGGTGACACCCAAAAAAGTGGTCAGCGAGGTCAGCACTATGGGTCTGAAGCGCTGCAGTGTCGCCGCAAGGGCGGCCTCTTCGATGTCCTGCCCCTCTGCCCGGCAACGATTGATGAATTCCATCAGCAGCAGACTGTCGTTAATCACTACGCCGGACAGGCCAATCAGGCCGAACAATGACAACAGCGTCAGATCCAGCCCCAGCATGAAGTGGCCCAATACGGCTCCCACCAAGCCAAAGGGAATGATGGTCATGATCACCAGCGGCTGGCTGTAGCTGGAAAATACCAGTGCCAGCAGCGCATACACGGCAAACAAAGAGAGCAGGAAGTTTTGTCCCATGGCCGGTCCCACCCGCTGCTGTTCGGCCTGATCCCCGCCCACGGTGACTTCCACATCAGGATACTGGCTGCTGATTGAGGGCCAGGTCTGATTCAGCACCTGCCGGGCGACCTCGCCCCCCGTGGTAATGCGATTGTCCACATCCGCCATCAGGGCAGTGACGGATTGGCCATTGAGGCGGGTTAACCGGGACGGCGCCGGCTCGATACTGATGTCGGCCACCTCAGTGATGGGGATAAAACTGTCATTAACCCGAATCCGCCTTTGCAACAGGTGTGGCAGATTGCCGCGCTCCTGTTCTGTCAGGCGCACCCTGACTTCGATCTCCTCCCTGTCTCTGGCAATACGACTGGCCACGGCGCCATAGTAGGAGGCGCGGATTTCCCGGGCCAGGTCGGCCAGGGTCAGGCCATAGACCAGGGCCTGTGGTTTGAGACGTATCTGTACTTCGTCAATGGTGTCATATCTGGCGTCGCGCACATCCATTACCCCTGCAATCTCCTGCAGAGCTTGTCGCAACGTTCCGACGACCTCCTGTCGCTGGGCAGGGTCAGCGGAGCGGACTTCCAGTTGCACGGCGGCCCCTGCCGATACCAGGCTGGAGTTGAAGGTCAGTTTTCTTGCGCCGGGTATGTCCCCTGTTGTCTGTCGCCAGGCCCTTTCAAAATCCACCGCAGCAAATCCGCGGGTGGCCGCATCCTCAATTTTCACTGTGACAAAAGCCAGATTGGAGGCGGCGCTGACCCGGGCCTCGGCGGAAGGCGCTCCCCCTCCTATCCCTTTGCCGCGGGTGGCAAAAATCCCTTGTATAACCTGGCCTTCAGAGTTTGAGTCCGAGGCCTGGAAGTGTTCGGCGCTTTGCCTGGCGCTGCTGATCAGGTCGGCAATCACTTCCCGGGTCTGCCGCTGCGAGGTCTGGTTGGACAGCTCTACAGAAGCGGTGACGTAGTTACCTTCCACTTCCGGAAAGAAAATAAACTTCACCGCGCCGCTGATAAACAGGCTTGCGATTAGCATTAAGGTGACGGCGAACAGCAGCAGGGTCAGCCAGGGCCGGCGAATGGCTTGCCTGACCCAGTATTTGACCGGGCCGCTCCGCAGCCTGTCCATGGCATGGGAGGCTTTTTTCCGCAGGACTTCCGTCAAGCGCCTGGGCGAATAGCGTCCCGGCTTGTCCATATCCAGATGTGACAGATGCCTGGGCAGGATGAAAAATGCCTCCACCAGTGATAACAACAAGACAAAGATAACGATGGCGGCAATGGGCTCGAGGAATTGTCCGTACATACTGGGCACAAACAGCAGGGGAACGAATACGGCAATGGTGGTCAGGATGGAAACCAGTACCGGCGTGGCCACGCCAACCACGCCCCTGGCGGCGGCTTCAGGCCCGGACAGACCCCGCTCCAGGCCGCTGTAGATGTTTTCCCCTACCACAATGGCATCATCCACCACTATGCCGATGACCAGAATAAAGCCAAAAATGGACAGCATATTAATGCTGTAGCCGAACAGCTGCACCAGAACGAAACTGCCAACAAAAGCCACCATCAGGCCCGCGGCAACCCACAAGGCCAGGCGAATTTCCAGAAACAGCATCAGCAGCAGAATCACCAGGCTCAGACCAATGACAGCGTTTTTGCTCAGCAGGCTGATGCGGCTGCGCAGGTTATCCGACTCATCACGCCATATTTCGGCCTGCAGGTCGGCCGGCAACGACGGCAGAAACGCCTCATTGAAAAGTTGTGTGGCCTGGGTCACCAACGCCAGCATCTGCTCCTGCCCGACCCGGTAGGCACTGACGACAATAGCCGGCTGGTCATTATAGAAACCGGCCAGTGGTGAATCGGTCAGACTGTCCTCGATGGTGGCGATATCCTTGAGCCTGAGCAGTGCGCCATTTTGCCCGGTTCCCACGACCAGGGAGCGAAACTGCTCGGCTCTCAGACGTTCTCCCAGGCTTCGGACCAACAGCCGTCTGTGTGGCCCCTCTATTTCTCCGGCCGACAGGTCCAGAGACTGGGCGCCGATACGTCTGGCCACCTCGGTCAGCGACAACCCATGCCGGCGCAGCGCATCTTCAGTGATCTGAATATCCACGAGGTATTCAGGGACGGCTTCGAGGCGCACATCGGAAATCCCCGGCGCATCGGCCAGTAAACTGCGCAGCCGCTCTGCCTGCTGTTTGAGCCGAAAGCCCGACGTCTCACCGGCGACCACAAACTGGATGGCCAGCTCGTCGGCTTCGGCTACTACTACCCTGGGTTCCTCCGCATCCTGAGGGAAGACACGAATTTGATCGATCTGATTCTTGATATCGTTAAGGCGCTGGTTCTTGTCTTCCCCGGCGTAGAGCTCAATGACCACACTTCCGATGTTCTGCGAAGCCACCGAGCGGATCCTGCGCACACCTTCCTGGCCTTCAATCTTTTGTTCGATGGGCTTGATAATGACTTCTTCCACTTCCGAAGGCGTCGCACCGGGATAGGGGACGGTAACTGTGATGGTTTCCAGGTCGATGGTGGGAAACAGTTTGACGGTCAGATCCGACAGGGAAAACAGCCCCACCAGCACAAGGAACAATGCCAGCAGGTTGGCGAACACTTTGTTGTGGCTGGCCTTTTCCAGTAAAGACATGGGTTAGTCGTCCCTGGTCCTGACCTGCAGACCGGATGATTCATTGACCAGTGAGGTGAGCAACAGCCTGGCGTCGAGCAGTCGCTTATCGGCTTTGATCAACACTCCCTCGTCCTGATAGGACACAGGTGTCACCGGTATCTTCTGCAGTTTATTGTCCTGACTGAGCAGGTACAGGTGGGAGTTTTTCCTCAGGCTGGCAGAGGGCACCAAGAGTAGGGAGTTCTCCGCCCGGGCGGGAAAGTTGACCTGCACATACTCGCCAACGGTCAGCCCGACAGTGTCAGACTGGGCGGTCTTGTCTACCAGAACGGCATAATTGATGGTGCGGGAGTCGGGATCCAGCACAGGACTGACGGACAATAGACGGGCAATGACCCTCTGTTGGCTGTCCAGTGGCATGACTTCGATGGGCGTGGCAGGAGAGGCATCCAGACGGCGACTGACGGCAGCGCTTTGCTCGGGTGTCAGTCCGGCGTGCACTTCCAACTGATCGGCACCGATAAGGGTCAGCGCAGTCTGAGCGGGGGAGAAATAGGCGCCGATACTAACCTCTTCAGAAACGATCAAGGCGTCAAATGGTGCTTCCAGCCTGGTGTCCTGCAAAGCCTCATCAGCCTGCTGCAGGTGCGCTCTGGCTTGTTTTACCTGTGCCTCGGCGTTAGTCAGCGTCAACTGCGCATCATCCAGTCTGGCTTGAGAGGCAGTATTCTGTGCCGCCAATACCTGGATGCGCGCCATATTGTCCCTGGCTTTGCTGCGGGCGACCAGCGCATTGTCCAGTTCAGCCTGCGCCTGTAATACCCGAGCCTGATAATCAGTCTGTTCAAGCCGGAAAAGCTCTTCCCCCCTGGCAAAACGCCTGCCCACTTCGAGGCGGTCAGATTTATCGGCGACGATACCGGAGACCTCGGTCACCAGTCGTACTTGTTCCGGTGCCCTGACAAAGCCCTTTACGGCTATCTTGTAGTCCTGCCCATAATGCTCTGCGCGGGCTGTCTCCACCAGCGGAGGTTCTGGTGGCTCAGGTTCCGGGGCCTCGCCTTTGCAGCCCGCCAGGCAGAGCAGAAGACAACAGGGCAGCCAGAATCCGTGTCGACTTTGTGTTTGTCCCACCCTGGCTGTGCATTGCATCTGACTCTCCTGTCACAATAGTCCGCTGTCTATACTCTCTACTGCAACTTTAGAAGATCAGATTAGATCGACAAGTCCGGCTCGTCCCTCTAGGGGTCACATCTGCCTCGGTCAGACTAACGGGGGACAGGCTGAGACGAGCGGCTACAAGGACGGCTTTCGCCTTGTTCTATTTGAAAATCATGGGATGACAGTAATTTCTTGTTCTGTCACGCCCAGGCCCCTTAAGGCGATGGAATGCCGTAGAATATTCAGGAGGCGCAGATGTTACCTATTCAGAATTCAGACGCCCTGTTGTCCAGCCTTATGGATGCGGCGGTGGACGCCGTTATCATCATTAACGGCAAGGGCCTGATCCTGTACTTCTCTGATGCTGCCTGTAGCTTATTTGACTACCGCAAGGAACAGGTGCTGGGCAGTAACGTCAGTATCCTGATGCCCGCTTACCATGCCAGTCGCCATGACGACTACATTGAAGATTATAAGCAGACCGGAGAGGCCAAAATCATCGGTATCGGCCGTGAAGTGGAAGGCCGGCGCCAGGACGGCAGCCTTTTTCCCATGCGACTGTCCGTGGGAGAGGCAAGGTCAGAGGGCCAGCGCTACTTTATCGGTATCTGCCATGACCTGACTGAACAGCGGGCATTGGAACAATCTGTGGAACTTGCCCGCTCGGTCAACGAGGCCATTCTGGATGCGGCAGCCGACGCCATCATCAGCATAGACGGACGGGGCAGGGTTCTGGCATTTAACCAGAGCGCCGAGCGTATTTTCGGTTATCACAAAGATGAGGTGCTGGGGAAAAATGTCAGCATGTTGATGCCGGATATCCATGCTGAGCGTCACGACCAATACCTGAGGGATTATCAACAAGGTGGCGAGTCTCATATTATCGGGGTCGGCCGCGATCTGCTGGCGGTTAAAAAAGGCGGCAAGTTATTCCCCATCTACATCAACGTCGGTGAGGTCAAAGGACAGAAATCACCCATTTACGTGGCCGTATGTCATGACCTGACTGAGTTGCAGCAATTGCTGAAAAACCTCAGTCATGCCGAAGCCAGATATCAGAATGTGGTGGAGCACCAGCGTGAACTGGTCTGCCGACTGGACCGGGATCTTCGCTTTACCTTTATCAATATCCCCATGCGCAGCAGCTTCTGCAATGGTGGGGAGGGCCTGGGCATGAGCTTGTTGGAGTATGTGTCGCCGGACCAACGCAAAACACTCAGGGTATTGCTGGTGCAACTGATAGAGCAGGGGGGCGGTGAGGTAGCCATTACGGTCAATATGCAACCACAGAGGACAAGGCATTGCTGGGTGGACTGGACTTTCTCCCTGGTCATGGATCAGGAACTGACAGAGGTTCAGGGGTTGGGGCTGGATGTGACCGAGCAGCAACGGGCCAAGCAGCATGCCCAGTTCCTGAGTCGTTTTGATCAACTGACCGGCCTGCTCAACCGTCATGGCTGCCGGCAAGAGTTTGAGCAGTTGTGCAGCCAGTATGAGCAGGTGGCGCTGATGTTTTTCGATACCAATCGTTTCCGTTGGCTGGATGAAAGGTTCGGCACCGATGTGGGCGACCTGTTGCAGATGGAGGTGGCTTATCGGATCAAGTCCATGCGGATCCCGGCGCTGGTGGCCGCACGCTCGGGTCCGGATGATTTCGTCCTATGCTTCCCCCTTTCAGAAAACCAGCATGCACTGGAACTGGCCCATCAGGTAATCGGGAGGTTGGAAGCTCCCTATCGTCTGGCTGGAGAAGAGCTGAACATCAGCGTCAATCTGGGCATTGCCCTGTGGGACAGGCGCGAGCCGGTGGATTTCAGTACACAGGTCAGAAATGCCGGCTCTGCCATGCATCAGGCAAGGCAGCGGCAGAGTCGTGTCGCCTTGTACGACTCCGGGGTGCAAAAGAAGCTGCGCCGGGCCATGGAACTGGAACTCGGCATCAAGCGGGCCCTGAGCCAGGATCTGTTTGAGATTTACCTTCAGCCCAAATACCGTCTCGACACAGAGGAACTGGACGGATTCGAAGCCCTGCTTCGCTGGCAGGATCCGCAGCTTGGCCGGGTAGCGCCCGACGAATTCATTCATCTGGCTGAGCAGGCTGGACTGGGCAAAGCCCTCGACCGCTGGGTAATTGAGAAGGTGGCGAGCTTACTGAAAAGCTGGCCCGGTGCCCACAAGGAAGGGCGGATTGCGGTCAATATTACCTCGCAGCATCTGGCCGATCCCGGCCTGGTCGAACACATTCTCGATTGCCTAACCCGCTATCAGGTTCCACGTGGTGCGTTGGAGCTGGAGATTACCGAGGGAATGGCTATGGACGCATCCGCCGAGGTATTGAGCAACATTGCAAAGCTGAAGAAACTGGATATCAAACTGGCGCTGGATGATTTCGGCACAGGCTATTCCTCTCTGAGTTACCTGGATGATCTGGATCTGGACTACCTGAAGATTGATAAGCGCTTTATCGATGCCCTGGACGGCAAGACCAGCCACAACTTGGTTGAGGCCATTATCCGCATGGCCAAGGCCCTGGATATGACGGTGATTGCCGAAGGGGTGGAATCCAAAAAGCAACTGCAAACCCTGCGGGAACTAGGCTGTGACAAGGTCCAGGGCTATGTATTCAGCAAGCCGTTGCCGATCAGGGAGGCAAGAAGGTTGCTCAAGGGAGCTTAAACCAACGGCTGTTTGAATTTCCATCGTTCCTCGATGGGTTATTTGGGGAAACTCCGGATAACTGCCTATATTTAAACCATGTTTTTAACAAATGGATTACAAAACATGGGCAACTTCTCGGATGTGCGTGAATTGCTGGTACATAACAAACAACTGCATTTGAGAACGGCTGTGTTCTACAAGGATTTGGCCGAACAAACCGGAAACCCCCGTGCAGCCATGCTGCTGAATACGTTATGCAGACACGAAGCCCAGCTCGCCGAAGAGTTGAAGCGGTATATGGAAGAGGCGCCAGAGAAAGTTCTCAATACCTATATTCAATATGACAGGCGTAAGGACAGCAACGGCCTGTTCGAGACCGATTTTGCTCCGGCCAATTGTTCTGAGTCTGATGTAGAGCGGCTGGCCAATCAGGTGGATGAATACTTCAGTCAGCTTTACGCGGAGATGGCCCAGTCGGCAGATGTACAGCCGGTCAGTGAGATGTTCGACAACCTGTACGACCACATAATGGAAGAGAAGAAACGTCTCTCCACCGACCTATATTCGCTGGCAGATATCTGATCAATCCCGGTCCGATGCTGACATTCCTGCCTCTCAGGCCGGGTGACTGTTGTCGGGACGAGATTGCAACAAGTTGTTTTTCTAAGCGTTTCTTTGACGAACTGGCTTTTATGGTCAATTTTTACAACTGTCCCTGAACGGATCATAGCGGTAAGTATCTCCAGGATTAATCAAGCATAACAGGCTGGCCCTAAGGCAAGATTGACATGGAACAGGCACTGGCCGAACTTTGGCCGATACTCATCTATTTTGGAATAACCCTTGTTCTGCTGGCGGGAGTCATGGTGCTCTCGTCAGTGCTCGGTCCCCGTACCCGTGGTCATTCCACCGATCTCCCCTACGAGTCCGGGATCCTCTCCTACGGCAACGCCAGGGTCAGATTCGGCAATCATTTTTTTCTCTATGCCATCTTCTTTGTCATTTTTGATCTGGAAACCCTGTTTCTGTTCTCCTGGGCCATCGCTTTCGAACAGGTGGGGCTGGCCGGCTTTATCGAGGCGGGCATTTTCATTCTCATTCTGCTGATCGCCCTGCTGTATCTGTGGCGGGTTGGCGCCTTGAACGTGATTCAGGCTAAGGCCAAGGAGCAAACGTGGACTGGACATTGACCGATCCCAATAAACTGAGCCGGCAAATTCCCAGCGCCGAAGTCGAGGTGCGCGAACAGGTCAGGCGTTCGGTGCTGTTTTCCAGCCTGAATAAAATGATCAACTGGGGGCGCAAGAATTCCATCTGGCCAATGAATTTTGGTCTGTCCTGTTGCTATGTGGAGATGGCGACCTCCTTTACCAGCCGGCACGATATTGCCCGTTTCGGCGCCGAGGTCATCCGTGCCACCCCCAGAGAGGCCGACCTGCTGGTGATATCCGGCACCGTGTTTCGCAAGATGGCGCCGGTGGTCAAACACCTTTATGACCAGTTGCTTGAGCCCAAATGGGTGATTTCCATGGGTTCCTGTGCCAACTCCGGGGGCATGTATGACATTTACTCCGTGGTGCAGGGAGTGGACAAGTTTTTGCCGGTGGATGTGTACGTGCCCGGCTGCCCGCCCCGCCCTGAGGCCCTGATGGAGGGCTTATTGCTGTTGCAGTCTGCTATCGGCAGGGAGCAGCGCCCCTTGTCCTGGGTGGTGGGTGAGCAGGGAGTCAGCCAGGTTGAAAAGCCCAGCCAGCGTGATCTTAAACACCCGGCGCGCATGCGCACTACCGATCTGATACCACCGGACAGGGTTTAGTATGAGCAGTGCTGTTACCTCTCCCTTGCATGAAGAACTCGGGGCCGCTTATCCGGGCCTTAACCTGCTGCCGGAGACCTGTGCCGATGGAATTGACACTTTCTGGGTGGCCAGAGCCCAGCTACTGCCGCTGGCCGAAGCCCTGCGTTTCCACCTGAAAAAGCCTTTTACCTTTTTGTATGACCTGACCGCCATAGACGAGACCCGTCGTGAGTTTGGCTTTAAACAACCCCGACAGGACTACACCCTGGTCTATCTGCTGCGCTCCTATGGCCGCAATCACGACATCAGGCTCAAGGTCGCGCTGAGGGAATCGGATAAACAGGCTCCAACGGTGTGCAGCGTCTGGCCCAATGCCAACTGGTATGAACGGGAGGTCTGGGACCTGTTCGGTATCCACTTTCAGGGCCATCCCTGTTTACGTCGCATCATGATGCCCACCACTTGGCAGGGCCACCCCCTGTGCAAGAGCCATCCGGCCCGCGCTACCGAGATGGGGCAATACAGCCTGCCGGACGACATCCGCGACTTTGAGCAGGAAGCGCTGCGGTTCGATCCCAAAGCCTGGGGGCTTGAGCCCAGCGGACGGGATGAGGAATTCATGTGGCTGAATCTGGGTCCCAACCACCCCAGCGTGCATGGGGTGTTCCGTATCATGCTGCAGTTGGAGGGTGAGCAGATAGTCGAGGCCATCCCTGATATCGGCTATCACCATCGGGGCGCCGAGAAGATGGGGGAGAGGCAGAGCTGGCACTCCTATATCCCCTATACGGACAGAATAGATTACCTGGGCGGGGTAATGAACAATCTGCCTTATCTGATGGCGGTGGAAAAGCTGGCCGGTATCCAGGTGCCAGAGCGGGCCCGGGTCATCCGTGTGATGATGTGCGAGATATTCCGTATTCTCAGCCATTTGCTGTTTTACGGTACCTTTGCCCAGGACATCGGCGCCCTGTCGCCCATCTTCTACATGTTTGTGGACAGGGAAAAGCTGTTTGGCATAGTCGAGGCCATTACCGGCGCCCGCATGCACCCGAGCTGGTTTCGCATCGGCGGGGTGACCAGCGATCTGCCCCAGGGCTGGGACAAACTGATCCTGACCTGGTTGGATGAAATGCCAAAACGCCTGCACGATTACGACAAGATGGTCATGGACAATGCCCTGGTCAAACAGCGCACCGTGGGTGTAGGCCGTTATGATACAGCCACCGCTATCGAGTGGGGGGTCACAGGCCCCGGCTTGCGGGCCACGGGATTCGACTGGGATCTGCGTAAAAAGCGTCCCTACAGCGGCTACGAAAACTTCGATTTTGAGGTGCCGGTGGCCCAAGGCGGCGACAGCTATGACAGATGCAAGGTCAGGGTAGAGGAAATCCGCCAGAGCATGCGTATCATCCGCCAGTGTGTGAAAAACATGCCGTCAGGGCCTTACAAGGCCGAGCATGCCCTGACCACGCCCCCTGTGAAAGATCGCACCATGCAGGATATCGACACCCTGATTCCGCATTTTCTGGGTGTGAGCTGGGGGCCAGTCATTCCACCCGGCGAAGCCATGGCCGAGGTGGAGGCCACCAAGGGCAGCAATGCTTACTATCTGGTCAGCGACGGCAGCACCTGCAGCTACCGCACCCACATACGCACACCGTCTTTTCCCCACCTGCAGATGATTCCGGTGATGGCCAGGGGGCAGATGATCTCCGATCTGATTGCCACCCTGGGCAGCATAGACTTTGTAATGGCGGACGTGGACAGATGAAGATAGCCATCAGGACACTGGACCATACAGAGCACCTGAGCCAGGAGGAGATTCAGGCAATTGAAGCGGCCTGTGCCCATTATGAGCAGCGTCCCGCTGCGGCCATTGATGCCCTGATGATAGTGCAGAGGCGGCAGGGCTGGGTGGATGATAGCCGCCTGGAAGCAGTGGCCGGGCTGCTGGGCATGTCCAGCGCTGAGCTGGAAGGCATAGCCACTTTCTACAACCATATATACCGCCAGCCGGTGGGGCGTCATGTGCTGCATCTTTGCAACAGTATCAGCTGCTGGCTCTGTGACGTGGACAAACTGGCTGATCATCTGCGCGAAAGACTGCAACTGGAGTTCGGCCAGACCAGCGCTGACGGGCGTATCACCCTGCTGCCCAACGTTTGCCTGGGATGCTGTGACAAGGCCCCGGCGATGATGCTCGACGGCGAGTTGATCGAAAATCTGAGCGCAGAAAAGCTGGATGAGATCCTGGCCAGCCTGGAAGGAGGCGAAGATGGATAAGCCCATGACTGCGCATCTGGATACCCAGAATCCCCAGGATCTGGCCGGCTACCGGGATACTGGGGGCTATATGGGCTTTGCCAGGGCACTGGATATGACTCCCGCTGAGGTGCAACAGCAGGTCAAGGACGCCAACCTGCGTGGTCGTGGCGGAGCCGGTTTTCCGACTGGCATGAAGTGGGGCTTCGTGCCGATGGGGCAGGATGCGCCAAAGAGAAAATACCTGGTCTGCAATGCCGATGAGATGGAGCCCGGCACTTTCAAGGACAGGTGGCTGATGGAGGGCGCCCCCCACCTGCTGATAGAGGGAATGATGATCGCCGCCTATGCCATCGGCGCCTCAAGGGCCTATCTGTTTTTGCGTGGGGAGTACCGCCTGTGCGCCAGGCGCCTGGAACAAGCGATCCGGGAGGCGGAAGAGGCAGGCTTGCTGGGGAAGGATATTCAGGGGAGTGGGTACTCACTTGAGTTGCATCTCCATACCAGTGCTGGTCGTTATATTTGCGGAGAAGAGACGGCGCTGCTCAATGCATTGGAAGGAAAGCGTGCCCATCCTCGTTCCAAACCACCTTTCCCCCAGATTGCAGGGTTGTTTGGCCAGCCCACCATAGTGAATAACGCCGAGACTCTGTGCAATCTGCCCGGCATCCTGCGACGGGGTCCCGCCTGGTTCAGGGATCTTGCCGCAGACAGCGACGATGCAGGGACCAAGATCTATGGTATCAGCGGACGAGTCAGACAAGCGGGCTTGTGGGAACTGCCCATGGGCGCAACGGCCAGGCAGATCCTGGATTTGGCCGGCGGTATGCAGGATGGCCTTAAACTCCGTGGCTGGCTGCCCGGCGGCGCCTCAACGGATTTTTTGCTGCCGGAGCATCTGGATATCCCCATGGAGTACGACGCCATTGCCAAGGCCGGCAGTCGCCTGGGCACCGGCGGCATCATCGCCCTGGATGACCAACATTGCCCGGTGGGGATGGTGTTAAACCTGATTCAGTTTTTCGCCCAGGAGTCCTGCGGCTGGTGCACCCCTTGCCGGGATGGCTTGCCCTGGGCAGCGGAAATTCTCAGCCGTATCGAGACCGGAAAGGGCTGCCAGGAGGACCTGGATGAACTCAGCAAGCTTTGTGATTTCATGTGGATGGGAAAGACGTTTTGCGCCCTGGCCCCTGGGGCAGTGGAGCCCATGCGCAGTGGACTGAAATATTTCGCCGATGATTTTCAGCAACATATCGATAAGGGCTGCTGCCCTTACCGGCAATAGCAGGAAAAATACAGGTAGAGACATGGTACAGATCTTCATCGACAAACAGGCCTATGAGGTCAGCGAAGGGCAGAACCTGCTGCAGGCCTGCCTGTCGCTGAAGCTGAATCTGCCTTATTTCTGCTGGCATCCGGCCATGGGCTCGGTGGGGGCCTGTCGCCAGTGTGCGGTGACCCAGTACAAGGATGAGGCGGATACCCGGGGGAAAATGATCGTTGCCTGCATGACACCGGTGGAGGAGGGAATGCGGGTCTCGTTAAATGGGCCGGATGAAACGCATTTCCGTGAACAGGTGATAGCCGCACTGATGACCCATCACCCCCACGATTGCCCTGTCTGCGCAGAAGGGGGAGAGTGCCACCTGCAGGATATGACCGTGATGACTGGCCACTATGCCAGGCAGTTTAAGGGGCGCAAAACCAGTTTCAATAATCAGTATCTGGGTCCGCTGATTAAGCATGAAATGAACCGTTGCATTACCTGTTTCAGGTGTGTGCGTTTCTATCGCGACTATGCCGGCGGTGACGACCTGTCCGCCCAGGCTTCGAAGAATCATCTGTACTTTGGCCGTCAGAGCGACGGCGTGCTAGAGAGCGAGTTCGCCGGGAATCTGGTCGAGGTGTGTCCCACGGGAGTATTTACCGACAAACCCTTTGGCGACCACTACAGCCGTAAATGGGATATGCAGGCAGCACCTTCGATCTGCCAGCATTGCTCGGTGGGTTGCAATATCAGCCTGTCCGAACGCTACGGTTCGGTGCGCCGGGCGACCAACAGGTTCGACGCCCATCTCAATGGCTATTTTCTCTGTGACCGGGGCAGATATGGGTTTGATTTTGTCAACAGCCCGGCCCGCTGTCAGCAGATCCGCCTCAGAGGTAAGCCCGCCCGGTGGCAGGATGAGCAGCTTCAGGACATGCTGGGATCCTCAGGGCGCTGGATCGGCGTCGGCAGCAGTCACGCGAGTCTTGAAGACAACTTCGCCTTGCAGCAACTGGTGGGAGCCGAGAATTTCTGCCCCGGTCTGGATGACGCTCAACCGGCCCTGATGAAACTGCATGGCGAGATCCTGCAACAATATCCCATGGCCAGCCTGGCCGAGATGGAACAGGCCGATGCGGTGCTGATTCTGGGTGAGGACATCAATCGCAGTGCGCCGCGGATGGCGCTGGCTGTCCGTCAGGCTTTGCTCAACAAAGCCCGTGACAAGGTCGAATCCCTCAAGGTGCCAAGATGGCAGGATGCTGCGGTGCGTCAGGTATTGCCCGACAATCCCGTGCCGCTCATCTGGTTTGGCTATGGTGAGAGTGAGTTGCAAAGCCGTGCCCTTGTGCAGTGCTTATGCGACGATCAGGAAGCGGCAAGGCAGGGCTTTCTGCTGGCGGGCTTATTGTCGGAAGAGGCGCCCGTCCCGCAGACAGGCCAGGCCAGCCAACAAAGCAGTCAGGCAGCGGAAATACTGAAAAACGCCCGCAATCCTTTGCTGATTGGCGGCTGGTCGGCCGGTAATCCGGCGTTACTGGCTGCCCTGGCTAATATCCGTAAGGCGCTGGGGGATAAGGCCAGGCTGGCCATCGCTGCGCCGGAGATGAACAGTGTGGGCCTGTCCCTTCTGATACAGTCCGGCTACCTGACTCAGGGGGCTGTGAAGGAGGCGCTGGAACAGGAACCTGTCAACCTGCTGGTGCTGGATCATCAGTCGCAAGCCAGCCAATCTGTCCTGACCTTACTGGTTAAAAAAGCCAGGCAGACAGTGCGGCTGGGATTACTGGAACAGGAGGGCTCGCAAGACGCCTTGTTGCCGGTGGCGGCATTCAGCGAATGCAGCGGTTCAGCGATCAACTATCAGGGGCGGGTACAATCCTGGCAGCCGGCCAGTAAGATGACAGGGGACTGTATGCCAGGATGGCAGTGGCTGGTGCATCTGGCCAGGATGCAGCAAAGGCCGCTGGCTGACGTGGAGGACCTGGGGCAACTGCGCCATAAACTGGCCCAGTGCCATGGTCAGCTCGGCGATGTCTGGCGGACGGACCCCCACCAGCCGGCCGTGGCCCAACAGCCCCCCCGCTACAGTGGCCGCACGGCTATGCTGGCCAACCAGACTGTCCATGAGCCCAAGCCCTATCAGGAGCCGCAGGCTCCCTACCGTCAGAGCATGGAAGGCGTCGACACGCGTAAGTGCCCGACCAGGCCCATGCCCTATAGCTGGTGGCCGGGTTGGAATTCCAATCAGTCCGTCCATAAATTCCAGGATGAATACCGGGGACCGGCGTTGCCCGGCCAGACCAGGTCTGTGGCTTTCGCCCACTTTGAAAGCTCCTGCTGGTTCAAATGGCGTCCTCAATGGTCAGACAGAGAACAGGTCGGCTACCGGATACTGCCCCTGAAGCAGATTTTCGGCAGTGACGGATTAAGCCTGAAAGCCCCGGCCATAGAGGAACTGCACGAGCGGGCCCAACTTTGGATGACACCGCAACTGGCGGATAAGCTGGGTATGCAGGCCGGTCAGTGGGTGCAATGTGACGATCAGCCCCTGTGGATGCAGGCGGGCCTCAGTGAGCAGGTGCCCGAAGGTTGCCTGCTTGCCTATGTGCCGGCAGATGAAGCCTTGCCTGTGACAAGCTGCGAGCGATTTGCCGTAGCCGATTTGCAGCAGGCCGAGGCAATAGAACAGCAGCATCAGGGACGCATGGAAGGTGTCAGGGAACGGAGGCAGACCAGGCAAAGCTGGTTGCTTCACCAGGATGAGTTTATTCCCATCCGCTTCGTGGAGGGGCTGAACTGATGGTAGAGATGGAACTGCTGTTTAAGATATCGGTGCTGGTACTGACTCTGTTGCCGACTGCCGCGCTGCTGGTCTGGCTTGAGCGGCGTCTGCTGGGGTTCTGGCAGGAGCGCTATGGGCCTAACCGGGTGGGACCCTTTGGTATTCTCCAATCGCTGGCAGACCTCATCAAGATCCTGTTCAAGCATGACTGGATCCCGCCTTTTGCCGACAAACCCCTGTTCGTGCTGGCGCCCCTTATCGGCGCGCTGGCGGTGATGATGAGTTTTGTGGTGGTGCCTCTTTCCCCCGGCTGGATGATTTCGGACAGCCACATTGGTCTGTTGTTCTTTCTGGCCATGACCTCGCTGGCGGTCTATGCGGTGCTGCTGGCGGGCTGGTCATCCAACAACAAATACGCCCTCCTCGGCGGTATGCGGGCGGCGGCTCAGACCATCTGTTATGAAGTTTTTATGGGCATTGCACTGCTCGGAGTGGTGATCCTGGCCGGCAGCTTCAGGCTCAGTGACATTGTCGAGGCCCAGCAGGAATGGTGGTTTGTAATTCCCCAGTTTGTCGGCTTCGCGATTTTCATGATCGCCGGCATCGCCGAAAGCCATCGACTGCCATTCGATCTGCCAGAAGCCGAAACCGAACTGACCGGTGGCTTTCACACAGAGTATTCGGGCATCAAGTTTGCGTTGTTTTTTCTGGGTGAGTATCTGGGCATCATGCTGATATCCATGATGACCACCACTTTGTTCCTCGGCGGCTGGCTGGGGCCCTGGCTGCCACCCTTGGTGTGGTTCCTGCTCAAGACCTTCGTATTGATTTGTTTCTTTATCCTGCTGCGGGCCTCACTGCCAAGACCCAGGTATGACCAGCTTCTGGCCTTTGGCTGGAAGTGGATGCTGCCGCTGGCGCTGGTTAACCTGCTGGTTACAGCCGCACTCAAATTATCGGGAGGTACCTGACATTATGTGGAGCCAACTGGTAACGATCTGGCGGGTCTTTGTGCACCTGTTTGACAAGAAAGACACGGTCCAGTATCCGGAACAAAAGCCCTATCTGGCGCCGCGTTATCGTGGGCGCATCGTACTGACCCGGGATCCGGACGGAGATGAGCGCTGCGTGGCCTGCAATCTGTGCGCTGTGGCCTGCCCGGTAGATTGCATCGCCCTGCAAAAGACCGAAGACGAGGATGGTCGCTGGCGGCCGGCCTTTTTCCGCATCAACTTCTCCCGCTGCATCATGTGCGGCCTGTGCGAAGAGGCCTGTCCCACCTACGCCATACAACTAACGCCGGACGTGGAAATGTGTGAGTACGAGCGTAAGAACCTGGTGTATGAAAAAGAACACTTGACCATCGACGGGCAGGGTAAATATCCGGGTTACAGCTTTTATCGCAAGGCGGGCATCGCTATCAAGGGCAAGGCCAAAGGCGAAGCCGACCAGGAAAAGCCACCGGTGGATGTGAGGAGCCTGTTGCCATGATAGTCCAGGGCCTGTTTTACACCGCCGCCCTGGTGGCACTGCTGGCCAGCTTGCTGGTGGTGACCAGCAAACATGCGGTGCACGCTATTTTGTATCTGGTGGTCAGCCTGCTGGCCCTGTCCCTGTGCTTCTACCTGCTGGGGGCGCCCTTTGCTGCGGCCCTGCAGATTATCGTCTACGCCGGCGCCATCCTGGTGCTGTTCGTCTTTGCCGTGATGCTGTTCAACATCAGCCAGGAGGACGTCAGGCGGGAAGACCAGTGGCTGGATTGGAAAGCCTGGGTGGGGCCCACCCTCCTGGTGCTGTTATTACTGGCGGAATGGGTCCTTTTTATTGAGCTGGCGGCTAATCCCTCAGGTTCAGAGGTGGTGCTGGTAGACGCCAGGGCCGTGGGCGCCAGGCTGTTCGGACCCTACCTACTGGCGGTGGAAATTGCGTCTTTCCTGCTGCTGGCCGGCTTGGTGGGCGGCTACCACCTGGCCAAGAAACTGCCGGAGGAGAGCCAATGACGGTACCACTCGAACACGGATTGCTGCTCGTGGTGCTGCTCTGGTGCATCGGACTGCTGGGGCTGCTGACCCGCAGGAACACCCTGTTTATGCTGATGTCGCTGGAGATCATGCTCAATGCCGGGGCTTTGGCTTTTATCCTGGCCGGCAGCATCTGGCAGCAGGCCGACGGTCAGGTCATCTATATCCTGATCCTGGCCATCGCCGCAGCGGAAGTGGGTATCGGCCTGGCATTGCTGATCAGGTTGCGCCAGCATAGTCGTGATCTGGACATCGATCGCCTCAGTGAGCTCAAAGGGTAGACTATGCTGGACTGGCTTTATTTTATCCCCCTGCTGCCGCTGCTTTCCGCCCTGCTGCTGATACTGCTGCATGGGCGCCTGCCTCTGATGGGCGTCGTGCTGATGGGCGTGGGCTCCATGACCCTGGCTGCCCTGTTGACCGCCTTGGTGGGCTGGCAGTTCTATCAACTGGGCGGAGCACCTGTCCAGCAGGACCTGTTTAACTGGCTGCCGCTAGATCAGGCCCCGGTCAATATCAGCCTGTACCTGGACAGATTGTCCATGCTGATGATGGCCGTGGTCACCGGCGTGGGTTGGTTGATTCACTGGTATGCTGCCGCCTATATGGCCAGGGACAAGGATGTGCAACGCTTTTTCGTGTATATGAACCTGTTTGTGTTTGCCATGCTGATGCTGGTGCTGGGAGACAACCTGGTGCTGCTGTATCTGGGCTGGGAAGGGGTTGGTCTGTGCAGTTTCCTGTTGATTGGCTTCTGGCAGCAGGAGCCTGACAATGTGAAGGCGGCTAAAAAAGCCTTTGTCGTTACCAGAGTGGGCGACACCGCTTTGATGATCGGGCTGCTGATGCTGTTTGCCGAGTTTGGCAGTCTATCCATCCAGGCTATCCTGCAGGGACAGATTGCAGACGCCAGCGACAGCCTCTGGTGGATAGGTTTGTTGCTGCTCGGCGGCGCGGTGGGTAAGTCGGCCCAACTACCGCTGCAGACCTGGCTGCCGGATGCTATGGCCGGTCCCACACCGGTCAGCGCACTGATCCACGCAGCTACCATGGTCACTGCCGGCGTCTACCTGATTGCCCGGCTGCACCCGCTGTTTGAGCCCCAGATCCTGTCCCTTGTTGCCTGGACAGGTGCCCTGACCCTGGTGCTGGCCGGACTGGCGGCTCTGGCCCAGACCGATATCAAGCGGGTGCTGGCCTATTCCACCATGAGCCAGATCGGATACATGTTCCTGGGACTGGGAGCCATGGCCTATGACAGCGCTATTTTCCACCTGATGACCCATGCCTTCTTCAAAGCCCTGCTATTCCTGACTGCCGGTAGCATTATCCTCAAACTGCACCATGAGCAGGACATTCGCAGAATGGGCGGATTGTTCAGGAGTCTGCCGCTGACCAGCAGCTTCCTGCTGATTGGGCTGCTGGCATTAGTTGGTGTACCGGGTAGTGCCGGCTTCTTCTCCAAGGAAGCCATCCTGGCCGCCACCTGGGAGGCCCAGACCGCAGGCCCCACTCTGTGGGCGGTGGCTCTGTTCGGGGTGTTGCTGACCAGCCTGTACAGTTTTCGCCTGTTCTTTATGGTCTGTTTTGGCAAGCCGGGGCATACCCACAGGCCTGACGAATTCCCGGCGACCAGCGTTTTTGTGTTGCCGCTGTGGCCGCTGGTTTTACTGTCGCTGGCCGGAGGCTGGATAGCGCTGGACTTTGGCGGCGTGTTTGCCTCAGGCCCGGCGCAACACCTGGCCTGGTATCTGGAGTGGCTGCCCGTAGGCGTTGCCCTGCTGGGACTGCTGCTGGCCTGGTGGTGGTATTTTCCAGGAACTTCCGAGAAAGCCAGACAGAGCGCCTTATCCCAATGGCTGCAGGGCGGCCTGGGGTTTGACTGGTTGTACGACAAGGCGCTGGTAAAACCCCTGGGTTGTCTCGTCGGATTGAACAAGGCCGACATGCTGGATAGTCCTTATCGCTTTATTGCCTGGTTGAATCTGTCCATCAATCAGTTGCTGACATTGACCCAAAGCGGGCGTGTGCGCTGGTATCTTTATGGAACGCTTGCCGGCAGCTTCCTGATGCTGGGAGGATTGTTATGGTGGCGCTGAGTGGTTTGATCTGGGCGCCGCTGTTGCTGGGGCTGTTAAGCTGGCTTGCGGAGCACCGCCAGCGTGGCGCCGGCAACTGGGTGAGTCTGGCCGGTTTGCTGTTGCTGTTGCTGCTTAGCCTCTATCTTGCCGCAATGGGTGAAAGTGCACTGAGCCTGAGCTGGTTTGCCCGCTTCAACATCCATTTTGCGCTGTTATACGATGGATTGGCACAACTGATGGTGGTGATGACCATCTTGCTGGCAATACTGGCGTTGGCGGTTTCCTGGCAGGAGATCGATAGGCGTCAGGGTTTTTTCCACTTCAGTTTGATGTTCAGTGTGGCGGGCATCAACGGGGTCTTCCTGGCCGCCGATTTGTTTCTGTTTTTCCTGTGCTGGGAGGTGATGCTGCTGCCCATGACGGCGCTGATCCTGATCTGGGGCCATGAAAACCGGCGCTATGCGGCCATCAAGTTTTTTATCTTCACCCAGGTCAGTGGTCTGCTGATGCTGATTGCCATTATCGCCCTGGCCCTGTTCCACCAGCAGATTGAGGGCACCCTGAGTTTCAGCCTTGCCGAATTGCAGCATCTGGACCTGCCGGGTGAGAGTCAGTTCTGGCTGATGCTGGGCTTTTTCGTCGCTTTTGCGGTCAAACTGCCCACGGTGCCTTTGCATACCTGGCTTCCGGACGCCCACACCCAGGCGCCCACTGCCGGCAGCGTGCTGTTGGCAGGCATCCTTTTGAAGACCGGCGCTTATGGGCTTATCCGTATCCTGCTGCCGCTCTTTCCTGAAGCCGCCATGAACTTTGCACCTGTGGCGGTGACACTGGGAGTGATCAGTATTCTTTACGGGGCGCTGATGGCCTTCAGCCAGACGGATTTCAAGCGCCTGGTGGCCTACTCCAGTATCAGCCATATGGGTTTTATCCTCCTTGCCCTGTTCAGTTGGCAGGCTATTGCGCTCCAAGGAGCAATCCTGACCATAGTCGCCCATGGCATCAGCAGCGCGGCGCTCTTCTGCATGGCAGGCATGTTGCAGCACCGGCTGCATAGTCGTGAACTGGGCAATATGGGCGGGCTCTGGACCAGTGCGCCACGCATGGCGACCATGACCCTGGTGTTTGTCATGGCCGGTATCGGTCTGCCTGGACTGGCCAACTTCAACGGTGAGTTGTTGTCGCTGCTGGGCAGTTTCGCCGTTTATCCGGCCCATGCCATGGTAGCGGCTCTGGGTATCATAGGCTCAGCACTTTACGGACTGCAGCTGTTTCAGCGGGCCTTCCAGGGGCCACCCGGCAAAGAAGTACAGGATCTGCAGGGACGGGAGTTGGGGTTCTGCGCCGTGATGGTGCTGGCGCTGGTGTATTTCGGGTTGCAGCCCCATCTTCTGCTGGAAGTCAGTGCGGCCAGTCTCGACAAGCTGGTTGCGCTGGCCAGTTTCAGTGAGGTGCGTCCATGAGCCTGAATGAACTCTGGCTGCTATCCCCCGTTCTGCTGCTGAGCGCCGGGATCCTGGTACTGATGCTGCAAACGTCCTGGCAGCGCCATGCTGCACTGGCCAGGGGCCTGACTCTGCTGATCCTGCTGCTCACACTGGCAGCCCATCTATACTGGTATCCCAGTCAGGCTCAGACCCTGACCCTGCTGTTTGAACATGAGCCAGTGGGTGCATTTTTCACCCTGATGTTGTTGCTGGCCGGTTTGTCGGTGGCCTTTTTGCAGGGACCCTACAGCGGCGGACAGAGCCGGGAGGTCAGCGAAGAATTCTATTTGCTGCTGCTGTTATCCACCCTGGGCGCCATGCTGCTGGTGATGGCCCGCCATGTGGCTGGGGTGTTGATATCCATTGAACTGATGAGCCTGTCAATGCTGGCGATGCTGGCTTACAACCGCCAACGGCGTGATTCCCTGGAAGGGGCCATCAAGTATCTGCTGCTCTCCGGCGCCGCGACCAGTCTGATGTTGCTGGGTTTTGGCATCCTGTATGCTGTGACGGGCAAACTGTTGCTGACAGAAATGCTGGCAGTGAGTCCAGGCTTGCTGGGTAAGGCGGGGATGGTGCTGGTGGTGGCGGCGCTGGCCTTTAAGCTCTCGCTGGTGCCCCTGCATTTCTGGACGCCGGATGTCTATCAGGGGGCGCCGCTGAACTCCACCCTCCTGCTGACCACCCTGTCCAAGGCGGCTGTGTTTGCCCTGCTGATCAAACTGATGCTGATGATCCCTGAAGGTTTTGCGCAGGATCTGATCCGCATGCTGAGCTGGATGGCCATCGCCAGCATGTTGCTGGGGAACTGGCTGGCACTGCAACAAAGCAATCTGAAGCGGCTGATGGCCTATTCTGCCATAGCCCATATGGGTTACGTGCTGGTGGCGGCGGTCATTGCCATGGATCTGGACCATCGTCTGGTGCTTGAAGCCGCTGCGTATTACCTGCTGGCGTACCTGATCGCGTCCATCCTGATCTTCAGTGTGCTGGCCAACCTGTCCAGGCTGGATGCCGATCAGGATGTGGACCGGATAGAGCAAATCCGCGGCCTGTTCTGGCAACATCCCTGGCTGGCGGTGATCCTGGCCCTGGCGTTTCTGTCACTGGCCGGTATGCCCGTTACTGTGGGCTTTATCGGCAAGTTCTATCTGCTGACCCTGGCAGTGAAGCTGTCAGCCTGGTGGCTGTTGTCGGCCATGCTGATAGGCAGTGCGGTGGGACTCTATTACTACCTGCGGGTAATCTTCTCCCTTTTCGCCGAACCGGATCAACAGCGTCACAGCACGCCGGCCTTCTATCTTAGTAAGCTATGGCTGGGGCTGATTGCCGGCAGTCTGCTGGTATTGGGTCTGCTACCCGGTCTGCTGGGTGACCATCTCGGCAGACTTTTGTTATTGGGTTGAACCATCCCTGTGGGAAAAGCCGGCGAATTTGACCTTTTCTGTGCGCTTTACCCGGTTACCCTTTGCTTCTGCTAATCCATATGTTTTCATCGGCCGTATCTGCAATGATCATTGCCAAGGGAGTCATACATGCAATATTCCAAACTGGGCCGCAGTGGTCTGAATGTTTCCAGGGTTTGTCTGGGCACCATGACCTGGGGAAGACAGAACAATCAGCAGGATGCCGATCAGCAACTGGACTATGCCTTGTCGCAGGGCATCAATTTTATCGACACGGCAGAAATGTATGCGGTGCCGCCGGACAAGGACACTTACGGCACCACTGAGCGCATTATCGGCAACTGGTTGTCACGTCATTCAGAAAAACGGCAGCAGATAGTGCTGGCCACCAAGATCGCCGGCGGCGGCCTGGCGCATATCCGGAACGGGGCGGAGATTTCGGGTGAGACTGTTCTCCAGGCGGTGGATGCCTCCTTAAAACGTCTGCAGACGGACTATATCGATCTCTATCAGTTGCACTGGCCCCAACGCACCAGCCCCCATTTTGGCAAACAATGGCCGAACAGAATCCGGTTCACAGACGTGGATACTCAGGCCCACTCAAACCAGATGCTGGAAATCCTCCAGGCCCTGGATGATTGCGTTAAAGCCGGCAAGATTCGGTATTGCGGTTTGTCGGATGACACCACCTGGGGTATGGCTGAGTATCTGCGCCTGAGTGAAAAACACGGTCTGCCGGAAATGGTCTCTATCCAGAACGAATTCAGCCTGCTGCACACTAAGGACTGGCCTTATCTGATTGAACACTGTGTGCGTTCCGATATGGCCTACCTGCCCTGGTCGCCGCTGGGGGGAGGCATGCTGTCCGGTAAATATCTGGAAGGCCAGCGTCCGCAAGGCTCGCGCTGGACCTTACTCCAGCGAAATGGCCTGTTCCGTGATACACAAGCGGCTCAGGCTGCGGTCAGGGAGTATATGTCGCTGGCCGGTGACTTTGGTCTGACCGCGGCACAACTGGCGCTGGCCTGGTGTGATCAGGTGGACGGGGTGACCTCCACTATTATCGGCGCCACCAGTATGGGTCAGCTGGAAGAGGATATCGCGGCTTTTAAGCGCCCCCTGACGGGCGAACAGCTGGACGCGGTGGGGCAGATCATGCATCGCTACCCCATGCCCTTCTGATTATTCCGGCTGTCCCACCGTCGTGGGATCTTCGGCTCCGGGTCCGGGGGGCAGGGGCTGGACCATGGCGGTGGGACGTTTAACAATATCTTCCAGATCGGTCAGACGCAGGCCCAGTTCCTGCAGACTCTGGCGGCTCTCCCTCAGGCCTGCCCGGATCTCATCCAGTTGGCTGCTGAGTTTGGGTTGCTCGGCCGACAGGGCTTGCAGACTGCTTTGCATCCTGTCCTGGCCGGCTTGCAGTTTACTGAACTGTTCTTCGATGGCCGTCAGGCGGGTCGCCGCCAGGCTGATATCTGACTCCAGTAACCGGGCCTTCTGACTGGTGTCCTGCTGGCCCTTGCTCAGTTTATCTACCGTGGTGGCAAGGCTCTGGATTTCCGACTGATTCTTGCGCCAGGCCGAGGCCCACAGCTTGTCCATCTGTTCCCACAACTCGTCGGTTTTTTCCGTTACAGCCTTGAGTTTGGCCTGCAGGGCGACGGTTGACTCGCCCATCTCCTCACCCGTTGCGGAGAGCTTGTTTTCCAGCTCCTGGATACGATCCTGTGCCTCGACCAGTGAACTCTGCTGCAAACGGGTCTGCTGGAACAACCAACCGCTGGCCGCCAGTGCACCCAGAGCCAGCAACAGGGTAAAGATGACCAGGCCCTTATTGCCGCCTTTGGCACTCGTCTGCTTGGGTGCCGGTTCTTTATCTGTGACGGTCTGCTTAGGCTGTTTGCTGCGTTTATGCAGATAGGCTTCACGATCTTCCTGGTCCAACTGGATGGTTGGCATATCGTCTGGTTTGGACATGGATCCTCTCTGGCGGTCAGTCTGTCTGTTAACTTCACATAATACCAAGTTTCACACAACTCGCCCCCAATAAAAAACCCCGCGCCTTTCGGCAACGGGGTTTTATTCAGGCACAAAGCTTCAGCAAGAATTATTTCTTGGCAGCGGCCTTTCTTGCCTTGGCTTCTTCAATGACTTTCTCTGACACGTTCTGCGGACATGGCAGATAGTGTGAGAACTCCATGGAGAACTGGCCACGGCCGGATGTCATAGTACGCAGGGTTCCGATATAACCGAACATCTCGGCCAGGGGAACATCGGCTTTAACCCGTACACCAGTCACACCGGCTTCCTGATCTTTGATCATGCCGCGGCGACGGTTCAGGTCACCGATGACGTCACCAACGTGATCATCTGGGGTGAATACGTCCACTTTCATGATTGGCTCAAGCAGTTGCGGGGCAGCCTTAGGAATGGACTGACGGAAAGCGCCTTTTGCGGCGATTTCAAACGCAATGGCCGAGGAGTCAACGGCGTGGAATGAACCGTCAAACAGTTCCACTTCCAGATCCAGTACCGGATAACCGGCCAGGGTGCCTTCGTCCAGCATGCTCTTGAAGCCCTTGTCGATAGCGGGCCAGAATTCCTTGGGTACGTTACCGCCCACAACGGTGGAGGTAAACTTGTAACCCGTGCCTGGCTCGCCTGGGCGGATGCGGTAGTCAATCTTACCAAACTGACCGGAACCACCAGACTGCTTCTTGTGCGTGTAAGAATCTTCAACGGCCTTGGTGATGGTTTCACGGTAGGCCACCTGGGGCTTACCGACAATGAGTTCCACACCGAAGGTACGCTTGAGGATATCGACCTTGATATCCAGGTGCAGTTCGCCCATGCCTTTGAGGATGGTTTCACCGGAGTCTTCGTCTGTTTCAACGATAAAGGTCGGATCTTCTGCGATCATCTTGGACAAGGCGTTACCCAGCTTCTCAGAGGCACCTTTATCTTTAGGCGCAACGGCGATGGAGATCACCGGCTGAGGGAAGATCATGGGTTCCAGCGTACAAGGATGGTTCGGATCACACAGGGTGTGACCGGTCTTGACATTTTTCATACCGACGAAGGCCAGGATATCGCCCGCCTGACAGCCGGTCAGTTCGTTACGATCATTGGCGTGCATTTCCACCATACGACCGATACGTTCAGTCTTGCCTGTGGCCGAGTTAAGGATGGTATCACCCTTGTTCAGCTTGCCGGAGTAGACACGGACGAAGGTCAGGGCGCCGAAACGGTCGTCCATGATCTTAAACGCCAGGGCGCGGAAAGGCTCATCGGTAGAGACCTTGGCCGTTTCGCCGGTAGGCTCGCCCGTTTCCGGATCTGTCATGTCCTGAGGCAGCACTTCGGTTGGATTCGGCAGGTAATCAATTACCGCGTCCAGGATCAGTTGCATACCCTTGTTCTTGAAAGCAGAACCACAGTAAGTGGGGAAGAAGGCCAGATCACGGGTACCCTTACGGATACAACGCTTCAGATCTTCGATGGAAGGCTCTTCGCCGTCCATGTAAGCCATCATCAGGTCGTCATCCTGCTCTACAGCGGTTTCAACCAGCTTCTCATAGTATGAGTTGACCTTGTCCACCATCTCGGCAGGCACGTCTTTCACTTCATAGTTTTCCGGCAGGCCGGAGTCGTCCCATACATAGGCTTTCTTGGTCAGTACGTCGACCACACCGACGAATTGGTCCTCGATACCGATAGGCAGGGTCATCACCAGCGGGGTGGCGCCCAGTACGCGCTTGACCTGCTCGACGACGCGATAGAAATCGGCACCCATACGGTCCAGCTTGTTCACGAAGATCAGACGGGATACTTCGGAATCGTTGGCATAGCGCCAGTTGGTTTCTGACTGGGGCTCTACACCGCCCGAACCGCAGAATACACCGATACCGCCGTCCAGCACTTTCAGTGAACGATATACTTCAACGGTGAAGTCAACGTGTCCGGGGGTGTCGATGATGTTGAAACGGTGATCTTTCCAGAAGCAAGTGGTTGCTGCTGACTGGATAGTAATACCGCGCTCGGCTTCCTGTTCCATGAAGTCCATGGTGGACTCACCGTCATGCACTTCACCCAGTTTATGGATCTTGCCGGTGAGTTTCAGAATACGTTCAGTAGTGGTAGTTTTACCCGCGTCAACGTGGGCGAAAATACCGATATTTCGATAATGGGATAAATCTGCCATGGTTTCCTTCACAAGTTTGGGAAAAAAAATCGCGCGCAAGTATACAGGAATTCACCATTAAATACCGCCCCAAACAAAAATATTGTGCAAATTTTGTCTTATTGGGTGGTCTGGGCTGTATTGGCGCTGGATACAGTGACTGGCTGGAAGGCTATTCGGCCCCACCGAGGGTATCGATGCTGCAGCCTCCCTGTCTTTGTGTGCAGAGAGTATAGTAAGTGAACGGGAAACGCATGTGAATCTTTGTCGATCCCCGTTAAAACAACAAATGCTCTTCCAAATATATGGAAGGACTCAGGCTTTGATTGGCATCACCCGGTTTCTGCCCAGCGTCTTGGCCTGGTAAAGCTGTTTGTCGGCCTGTTCCAGCAGATCGCTCTGACGCATGCCATTTTTGAATTCAGCCACGCCAAACGAAGCGGTAATGCCCTTGAGAATCTTGCCGGTACGCCGGTCAGACACCGTCATCTTTTCAATGGTTCGACGCATCACATCGGCCTTATGGATGGCTTGACCAAGCTGACTTCCCTGCATCAACACGGCAAATTCCTCACCGCCGAAACGAAAGGCCATTGCGTTGTCACGACAGCTGTCCTGCAGCTTTTTGGCCACAGACTTGAGCACCCGGTCGCCCATCTGATGGCCGTACTCATCATTGATGGATTTGAAATGATCGATATCTACCATGATCAGACAAGTTCCTTTGTCGGCTTGCATCACCCTGAATTCATCTTCCAGATAGCGGCGATTATGCAGACCCGTCAGGGCATCGTATAAGGCGTCCTGCTGGCTGGCTTTTAGCTGGGCGCGTAATTCGGCTATTTCCTTCTCGGCCGTGACCAAGGCGGCACTGAAGTCCAGGGTGCTGGTGCGGATATGCTGGGTTTCGCGCACCAATGAGCGAACCAGCTCCATCACTTCCTCCACAGACCAGCCTTCTCTTTCTACCTTGTCCAGGTCAGACAGGCGGCTGTCGATGGCCTGTTTGAAACTTTGTGTATCGTCCCGGGTGTCCTTAAGAGACTGGGATAGGTCTACCAGCATGGCTTCCAGTGACTGCCTGAGTTGCCAGGCATCCACTTCCTGATCGTCGGCCAGATGCAGGCGATAAAGCTCCTTGGCTCTGGCGGGGGAAATGGGTTGGTCGTCCGCCACCAGTCGATCCAGTTGCTGGTTCAATTGCTCAGACTGGTTACTGGCATAGGTATACCAGAGCGCATAGTTGGTGGGGATAGCCGAAATATGATGCTTGATCAGCAGGGGAATGGTCTGCTTAAGAACTTGAAATGATCTTTCCAATTCATCTGACATCTTGTGACCTGCATGGGACTCGATCAACCGTTGGGCAATTATGGCCTCTATGTGTCGCCTTGTCTTTAGCCGTTAGGGGTTGATTCCGAACTTTATCCCGACTCCGTCACCTTTCGGTCACCTCTTTCATTCTCCGTTTACATAGCTTGCCTGCTCTTACCAATAAGAGGAAGTGTCAGTGAAAAGCGGTTTATCTCTCGTTACGTACTTTTTTTTGCTTCCTTCAGCCTGTGCCATACAAATCGATGGCAAGCTGGATGAAACAGCCTGGCAGCATGCCACAGTGTATAAGGACTTTGTCCAGACCATGCCCAATACCGGCAAGCCGCCGGCGGTGCGGACCCGGGCAATGTTACTGACCGACGAAGAGGGGATCTACGTCGGTATCATCAATCAGCAAGAGGAACGTTCGCGGCGTTACAGCAGTCATGATCAGTACACCAGCGCTGACTTCAATATTGTCTACCTGGATTTCGACGGCAGCGGTAACACCGCCTACGAGTTTGTTGCCACCCTGGGTGGCGGCACCATGGACGGTACCTACACCAGGGGCAATGAGTCGAACCGGGACTGGGATGGCTTATGGACTGTCGCCGTCAGTGAAGACGAGAAAGCCTGGTACAGTGAGTATTTTATTCCCTGGTCGGTGGCGACCTTTCGGTCCTCTGGCGTTGCCGAAACAAACAATATGGCGGTGTCGTTCATGCGTTATAACATCGCTGCCCAGGAGATTTACTTCTTCCCCGATACCAGTCGAGTATTGAACACTTTTACCTATGATTTTCAGCCCTTCGATGCGCAGGTCAGCCAACCTGGCAACTGGTCGGCCACCCCTTACTTCTCCGGAAAGTGGCAGGTGGAGGATGGGGTGACGGACCATCAGCTTGGTCTTGACCTGGTTTATAAACCTAATTCAGCCCATCAGTTCCTGGCGACCTTAAACCCTGATTTTGGCCAGGTGGAGTCAGATGAGCTGGTGGTGAACTACACCAGCATTGAAACCCTGCGCAGTGACAAACGGCCATTTTTTGCCGAGAACCAAAGCTTGTTTGATGTCCGTGGGCCGGACAATCTGAAGCTGTTTCATACTCGTCGCATTGGCGGAACTTCATCAGATGGAGTGGGGGTACAGGAAATCTCCGTGGCCGCCAAAAGCATTCACTCTCTGTCATTTGCGGATGTGGGTTTGTTTTATGCGCGTGAAAAACACATGCCGCAATCTGCCGGGGCAACATTTCTGGCCGGACGCTGGTTGCACAGCGCTCAGGACTGGTCTCTGGGGCAGCTCACCACCTTTGTGGACAGCCCACAAACCTCACGCAAAGCGGCAATGAGCAACCTGGATTTCAACTACCGTATATCGGAACAGACAAGCCTTTTTGGTAACATTCTGGCCTCCCGGGTCGAAGAACAAAGTGAAGACACCACAGGCACTGCCGCCACCCTGAGTGCGGCCTTCAGGCCTGCCAGGAATTGGAATAACCTGTTCGAATTCAGCTATTTTTCCGACAAGCTGGAGTTAAAGGATCTGGGGTATTTACCGCGAAACAATCTTCTGCGGGCCAGATATACCGGGGAACATAGCCTGGTGGACTTTCCTTCTGACTCGACTTTTCGCCGCATCTATCTGCAAGGTATCGCGGAGCACTCACAGAATACCGACGGGGATAAGCTTCCTTCTGTACACAGCGCGGTGGTAAGAATGGATTTAAAGAGTCGCTATGCCTGGGTAGGTATTGCCGAACGCCGCAGCTCGGGTATCGACGACTTGATTGCCCGGGGATATGGCAAGGTAGGGATACCTGCCCAGCATTGGTTTAAAGTGCAAGTGCTGTCACCGACCTCCGGCGCATTTTCCTACGATCTTGCCGGCATCTTTTATCAGGAGGGGCTGGATGACTGGGCGCGAAGAGCAGATATCAATACTAAGTGGTTTGTCACCGACAATGTCAGGGTGGAGCTAAATTTCCAGCACATTCACAGCGATGACTGGCTGATAGGGCGGGGGGCAGGAGCCGTCAACCGTTACAGTCGGACGCTGCAGAAGTGGGGGCTGAACCTGAATAGCCGTTTGTCCACAAACTCGGATATCAGTTGGAAGATGGAATGGTACGGACTAAAGGCGGCGGCCCGGGAAGGCTATCAGGTGTCAGACGTTGAGCTGATTCCACAGGCTGCTCGCCCAGAGGACATCGTTCGCTCGGCCTTGTCCATGCAGATCAGATATCGATACCGACTGGCACCCTTGTCGGACCTGTATGTGGTCTATGCCAGAAGCGGTGCTGAAGAGGGGGAGGACTTAAATGTCGGCCGTACCGAACTGATTGAACGGACCTGGCGGGAGCCCCAGGAGAACTATCTGTTGCTCAAGTTGAATTACAGGTTCTAATTCTTGTGGTAAACGCGCCCTCTGTCCCGCGTTTAATGCGCGGGGTACAGCCCCACGATGTTGGCTTCATTTGTGGTAACAGTGGTCAACACCAGTTGGTCTTTTCCCGTCACTTTGAATTGCGCGTAAACTCTGTCTGCGGCCTGCTGATAAAGCTGTTGGGCAAGTCCATCCTCTATCCGGTAGAAAACCAACTGTCGGTTATTTTTATCCAGCTCTGCGGTGTAAAGCTGTTGCCCATGGACCTGCCAGGTCCTCAGCTTCCCGGCATCAGACTGATAGACGAGCCGGTCGGCAAGCTCTGGTGAGTCACCTGTATAAATCCTGTCCTGGCCGGTCGGCCGGACAAACCACTGGTTGGTTTCGCGTATAAAGGCGGCTTGCGCAATGCCTGCGGCCAGCATGCTGGGTCTGCCGCCAAGCAGAGAGCGTTGCAGCAGTTCAGCGCTGTCCTTATCTGCAGCGATATAGAATATCTGATCCGTATCCAGCCACCCCAGGGAACTGAGTTGTCTGTCACTGCTGAACAGGTGCAATGTCTGCCCCTTTATTACGTCAATGACAAACAATGACTGGCTGGCATTGACAAGTACGAATGCGTCATCCGGTGACCAGACCAGGTCGTAAATGAACTGTCCCGGTTCAAACTGACTCAGTTGGCGCGGGTTGCCATTGCCATCGCTCAGCCAGATTTGCGCCGTCCCTGAACGTTTCGAGGCAAAGGCCAATTGGTTTGACTGGTGTGAGAGCATACCCAGATAATCCGGTGTCGATGAGTTAACCGCCATAGGGGAGATGGCCTTATCCCAAAGTGCCAGGTTGCGGTTTACATAGTGACTGGTTACGGCCAACGCCTGGCTGTTACCTATAGGGACCACTTGCTCCAGGTAGCCGAACTCTGCCGAGCTGACCACAGTCTGTCTGCCTTCCAGGAACTGTCGGATAACATGCTGAGACGGGTGCTCACTGACATGTAAGAGTGAATCCCCTTGCACATGCCAGCGAAACGCAGAAAGAGGGTAGGTAAGGGATATCTCCTTTATCAGTTGTCCACTGCCCAGGCTCTTAATTTTGATCTGAGAATGTCCCCTGCTATCGACATACAACAAGGCGATGCGATCGCCCTGTGCGCTGATATCAAACCAGTTCAGGGAGTTCTCTATGCCAACCTGGGGCATGGGATCGGGAATAAGCGTCGCCAGGGACTGCCGAAACAACTGATTGTCGTGAACAAAGTAAAATCCCTCTCCCTTCGTTTGCCAGAGAACGGGCAGCATTGGTGCCGTGCACTGGGGCCAGGTTCTTTGGGCCATTTGTGGCGAACCGGGACGTTCCAGTAGCAGAATTTCGCAACTCTGGGGCGCGGCAATCAACAGACTGTCCGCCTTGGGTGACCATTGCGGAAAGGACGCATCCGCGGCAAGTTCCCTTACCGCAATGGGACCACTGTCCCGGTTCACCATCAACTGGTTGGTTTGTGCAGTCCTATGAACAAAGGCAAACTCATGACCATTCATCGAAAAAGACGGATTAATTTCCAGGCCTTGCAGGCTCGTAAGCAGCTTTGACTGGTAAAGAAGTGGAGGGGAAGGTTTTACGAAGAACCAGGCCAGTAACAATAAACCAGCGGCGCAAATCAAAATGACTGATAGACGAACCGCTGGCGGTGAACCCGGCCTGCTGGCGTCAGTTTGGCGAACAGGTGTTACCTGTGCAATCAGTCTGTACCCGCGCTTAGGAATGGTTTTGATAAAGGTGGGGGAACGGGAATCATCCCCCAAGACCTGGCGTAATCTGGTGATCGCCTTACTGATGGTGTTGTCTTCGACAACCATGCCGGACCAGAGCGCCTCGGCGAGTTGATCCCGGGTGATAATCTGATCCGGGTGGGCGACCAGATAGCTCAACAGGGCCATCAATTGTGCTTCCAGCTGTATCTTCTGTCCGTCCGGCGCCAGAGCGAGTTCAGACTGCAACGGAAACACGTACCAGTCATTAAGTCTATATGCCTGACTCACGCCGCTGGCCCTGATTACTCAGTGCCGCTGATGATTTGCACCTGGGCAATATCCGTATCACCTTTTAGAACCTTATAGATACCGTCCTGGGTCAGTGTGCGCATGCCGTCTTTCATGGCTTGTTCCTTCATGGCCGCCACAGCAGATTCCTTATAAACCAGCGCACGCAGTTCTGGTGTCATGGACAGCAGCTCGTGTACCCCGGTACGCCCTTTGTAGCCGGTGTCGCCGCAATTGTCGCAGCCCTTGGCCCGATACAGGGTCAGGGGCTCCTTGTAGCCGATTTCATCCAGATATTCTTCACCATATTGGCGCTTAATGAAGCCCAAGTCGGCTTCGCTGGCCTGATAGGCCTCCTTGCAGTTGCTGCACAGGGTACGGATCAGACGCTGGGCCAGGATCCCCACACAGGCATCTGAGAAGTTGACCGGATCCAGCCCCAGATCCAGAAGTCGGGTAATGGTTTCAGGGGCCGAGTTGGTATGCAGGGTGGAGAGCACCAGGTGGCCGGTGAGTGAGGCCTCAATACCCGCATGGGCGGTTTCCTTGTCCCGCATCTCACCAATGAGGATGATATCCGGGTCGGCCCGCAAAAAGGCGCGCAGGGCGTTGGCGAAGGTAAAGCCGATTTTGGGGCTGACCTGAACCTGCTGCAGACCTGCCTGGGTAATTTCCACCGGATCTTCTGCCGTCCAGATCTTCTTCTCCGGGGTATTCAGCTCGCCGAGTACTGCGTGCAAGGTCGTGGTCTTACCCGATCCCGTGGGACCCACTACCAGGATAATGCCATGGGGCTTCTTGATCATCTCGCGCATTACGGCTTCGTTGCGTGGGGCAAGATTGAGCTTTTCCATCGGCATGGCCCCCCCTGAGGCCAGAATCCGCATCACTACGCCTTCTCCGGCGACAGTGGGGATGGTGGCCACCCGCACTTCCACCAGTTGGCCGGACATTTTCACCGCCAGCTTGCCATCCTGGGGGACGCGCTTTTCGGCGATGTTAAGGTTGGCCAGGATTTTTATACGTGCCACCACGGCGTTATGGTGGGAGGCGGGCACCTGGGTAATGTCACGACAGACCCCATCCACACGCATCCTGACACGGGTTGGGCCATTCTTTTCGGCGTCCACATGGATATCCGATGCATTCAGGCGTTTGGCGTCATGCAGAATCCGGCTGACCAGACGCACCACCGCCGGAGCATCGTCTGAGAGGTCTTCGGCCTGCTCTTCAAGGTCTTCCGCGCCGCCGCCTATTTCATCCAGGATCTCGTCCATCTCACCTGGGGTGCCGCCGCTGCCGGTATTTTCACCCAGATATTGCAGTATGCTGTTGGGCAGGCCCACATTAATTTCATAACTGTCGATGCCCAGGGCGCTTTCTATTTCCATCAGCAGGGCCGCGTTATTGGGTTCGGCCATCAATATAATGGGGTTTTCTGCGGCGTCGGCGATAACGGCCACATAATTACGTTTCAGATAAGACAGGTTGAGCTTGCTGTTCCCCTGGTGCAGATGGTACTTGTCCGGGTTATAGCCCAGGAAGGGTACCTGGTAATGCACCGATAAGGCATGGCCGAGTTCATCTTCGGCGATACGATGTTCGGTGGCCAGCCTCTGTACCAACTGACGTGGATCCTTACTGTTGGCTAGTAACTCATCCAGACTGCGTTCCGATATCAACTCCTTGTGCACCAGATACTGAAATGGCTTGCTGGTGCCGCCAAGCTCAAATCGGAATTGCCTGCCGATCATGGTGGCCAGCTCGTTGGCAATTTCCAGATCGTCAGTGTTGAAGTCGCCCTGGCGCTTGTTGATGATCTGCAGGACGCCCAGCAAGACACCGGCATTCATGATCGGAACACAGATAATATTGCGGGTGGTAAAGGAACTGGACTTGTCGAACTTGTCGGCAAAACGCAGGCGAGGATGGATGCCGGCCAACTCTTCTGCGTTATAGGGGTCTGCTATCAGCAGCGGCAGTTGGCTCAGCGCCACATAGCCGGCGATGGACTGGGGGGTGATGGGCACCTTGATTTCCCGGACTTCCTTACCGGTCTTGAAGCGGGCCACCAGATCCTGGTGCTGGCGACGGCGCTGGAAGATACTCATGCGTTCGGCACCCAGCATCTGCAATACGATGGGCTCGAGCTTGTCGTAGGCGTCAATCAGCTCTTTATGATCGGAGAGTAACTGCTTTATCTGTTCGAATTGTCGATCCGCTTTATTGGTTATCATGTTTTATAAACTAATCATGAACTTAGTAAGTGCTTCCATCATCTGTTTTCTACTATAGACGAGGCCGGGTTGGCTGAATACAGCTAAATCCAAATATCTGCTGCCTGAGTGGGTCCGCTGGCCCGTTCTAAGGAGCCCTGCCCTGAGACAAGTGACTAAAGATAAAGTTTTTTCTGCTTATCTGGTTGCATAAAAAAGCGACATAGGTATAATTCGCGGCCACTTGCCTCAATGGCATGCATTTGTTTCCGCTTTACAGGGCAACAAGTGACTGACAAGACCCCAATTGTGGGTCGGCGGTTTACACCCATCCTCCCCCTGGATTATCAGGTTGGTGAGGGTGAATTTTTTTGTTCTTTTGATTGGAGCTTGGTCGATGCCAAATCAAAGAATTCGTATTCGTTTGAAAGCGTTTGATCACAAGTTGATCGATCAGTCCACAGCGGAAATCGTTGAGACTGCCAAACGCACTGGTGCTCAGGTTAGCGGTCCTATCCCACTGCCTACCCGCAAAGAACGCTACACGGTTCTGATTTCTCCTCACGTAAACAAAGATGCACGTGACCAATATGAAATCCGTACCCACAAGCGCTTGGTGGACATCATCGAGCCTACTGATAAAACAGTAGACGCGCTGATGAGGTTGGACTTGGCTGCCGGCGTTGATGTTCAAATCAGCCTGGGCTAACAAGAGAGGGTTTTAACATGGCGATTGGTATAGTCGGTCGTAAAGTAGGTATGACCCGCATCTTCACTGAAGATGGCGTGTCCATTCCTGTGACTGTTATCGAAGCAACGCCTAACCGCGTCACTCAGTTGCGTACTGAGGAGACTGACGGTTATCGTGCGCTGCAAGTCACTGCAGGTACCAAGAAAGCTAACCGTGTCACCAAGGCTGAAGCAGGTTTGTTTGCTAAAGCCGGGGTCGATGCAGGTCGCGGTCTGTGGGAATTCCGCCTGAATGGCAATGAAGGTGAAGGCATTGAGGTAGGCAGTGAAATTACTGTCGAAATTTTTGCTGAGAAAGCCATTGTTGACGTAACAGGTACCTCCAAAGGTAAAGGTTTTGCCGGTGCGATTAAACGTTGGAACTTCCGTCACCAGCGTAATTCACACGGTAACTCTTTGTCTCACCGTGCCCCTGGTTCAATCGGTCAGAACCAGTCACCTGGTAAGGTTTTCAAAGGCAAGAAGATGGCGGGTCAGCTCGGTGATGAGCGCGTCACAGTTCAGTCTTTGGAAGTTGTACGTGTCGATGCTGCCAACAACCTGATTCTGGTTCGCGGTGCAGTACCCGGTGCAACAGGTGGCGATGTGATCGTTAAACCTGCGGTTAAAGCGTAACGTCTGGGAGATTAGTGATGGAATTAGTATTGAAAGACGCGAACAGCGCTCTTGAAGTATCCGAAGCTACCTTTGGACGTGAGTTTAACGAAGCTCTGGTACACCAGGTAGTGGTCGCATACGGTGCAGGTGCCCGTCAGGGGACTAAAGCACAAAAGACGCGTTCTGAAGTCCGCGGTGGTGGTAAAAAGCCATGGCGTCAAAAAGGGACTGGCCGTGCCCGTGCCGGTACCATCCGCAGCCCAATCTGGGTTGGTGGTGGTCAGGCTTTCGCAGCCAAGCCCCGTGACTTTGATCAGAAAGTCAACAAGAAGATGTACCGTGGTGCCATCAAAAGCATCCTGTCTGAACTGGTTCGCCAGGATCGTCTGATTGTTGTTGAGAAATTCGGTGTGGAAGCACCCAAGACCAAGGAACTTTTGGCCAAGCTCAAAGCCCTGGACTTGAATGATGTACTGATCGTGACTGCAGAAGTAGACGAGAACCTGTTCCTGTCTGCCCGCAACCTGTACAAGGTTGACGTGCGTGACGTAGCCGGTATCGATCCTGTCAGCCTGATCGCATTTGAAAAAGTGTTGATCACTGCCGACGCAGTGAAACAACTTGAGGAGGCGTTGGCATGATGAACGAAGAACGTCTACTGAAAGTGGTGCTGGCGCCACACGTATCTGAGAAGTCCACCATGGCTGCCGAAAACGGTAACACAGTGGTTTTCAAAGTCGTGAAGGACGCGACCAAGGCTGAAATCAAGCAGGCAGTTGAGAAACTGTTTGAAGTTGAAGTCAACACAGTTCGCACCGTGAATGTCAAGGGTAAGTCCAAGCGTCACGGTATGCGTATCGGCAAGCGTAGCGACTGGAAAAAGGCCTACGTTCAGCTGAAAGAAGGTCAGGACATCGACTTCGTCGGTGGCGCTGAGTAATAGGGGGATTTAGACATGCCATTATTGAAAGCTAATCCAACTTCTGCCGGTCGTCGCCACGTTGTCCAGGTCGTTAATCCCGATCTGCACAAGGGCGCACCTTATGCACCTTTGTTGGAAAAGAAAAGCAAATCAGGTGGTCGTAACAACGGCGGTAGCATCACTGTTCGTCACATTGGTGGCGGTCATAAGCAGCATTACCGTATCGTTGACTTCAAGCGCAACAAAGATGGCATTCCCGCCACTGTAGAGCGCCTGGAATACGATCCAAACCGTTCTGCCAACATCGCTCTGGTGCTGTACGCAGACGGTGAGCGCCGTTACATCCTGGCGCCCAAAGGCATGAAAGCCGGAGATCAGATTCAGTCTGGTTCTTCTGCGGCGATCAAGTCTGGTAACAGCATGCCCATGCGCAACATGCCAATCGGTACCACTGTCCACGCTATCGAAATGAAGCCTGGCAAAGGTGCCCAGATGGCCCGTTCCGCAGGTGCCTACGCTCAGATTCTGGCCCGTGAAAGCGGTTATGTGACTCTGCGTCTGCGCTCCGGCGAAGTTCGCAAGGTACTGGCAGATTGTCGCGCCACCATTGGTGAAGTGGGCAACGCCGAGCACATGCTGCGTCAGTTGGGTAAAGCGGGTGCGCAGCGCTGGCGTGGTGTTCGTCCGACCGTTCGTGGTGTTGCCATGAACCCGGTAGATCACCCACACGGTGGTGGTGAAGGTCGTACCTCTGGTGGCCGTCACCCAGTCTCTCCTTGGGGTAAACCCACCAAGGGTAAGAAGACCCGTAATAACAAGCGTACCGATAAACTCATCGTACGTCGTCGTAATAAGTAATAGCGAGGATTCACCATGCCACGTTCTCTCAAGAAAGGTCCATTTATCGACCTGCACTTGTTGAAGAAGGTAGAGACTGCGGTGGAAAAGAATGATCGTCGTCCAATTAAAACCTGGTCACGTCGTTCCATGATCATCCCAAATATGATTGGGTTGACCATTGCAGTCCATAACGGTCGCCAACATGTTCCAGTACTGGTTACTGACGAAATGGTCGGCCACAAGTTGGGCGAATTTGCGCCAACGCGTACTTATCGCGGTCATATCGCTGATAAGAAGGCCAAGAGATAAGGGATAGGATAATGGAAGCATTAGCTAAACATCGTTTTGCCCGCACCTCGGCCCAGAAAGCGCGCCTGGTAGCGGATCAAATTCGCGGAATGCACGTTGAGAAAGCTCTGGAGCTTTTGACTTACAGCCCCAAGAAAGCGGCTGACCTGGTCAAGAAGGTTCTGGAGTCTGCCATCGCCAATGCCGAGCATAACGAAGGTGCAGATATCGACGAGCTGAAAGTTGCGAAGATTTTCGTCGACGAAGGCCCGACCATGAAGCGTATCAAGCCTCGTGCCAAAGGCCGTGCGGACCGTATTTTCAAGCGTAGCAGTCACATCACTGTTGTTGTGGCTGATAACTAGGAGTAGATAATGGGACAGAAGGTACATCCTACAGGTATACGCCTGGGTATCAGTAAACCATGGACTTCTACCTGGTACGCTAATACTAAAGAGTATGCTGATAATCTTTTCAATGACCATCAGGTACGTCAGTTCCTGACCAAGGAACTGAAAAATGCGTCAGTGTCCAAGATCGTCATCGAGCGCCCCGCCAAGAGCATCCGTGTGACTATTCACACTGCTCGTCCTGGCGTGGTCATCGGTAAGAAAGGTGAAGACGTAGAAAAACTGCGTAAGCGCGTTTCAAGCCTGGCTGGCGTTCCTGCGCAGATCAACATCGCTGAGGTTCGTAAGCCTGAGCTGGATGCGCAACTGGTCGCCGACAGCATCTCCAGCCAGCTGGAGCGCCGTGTGATGTTCCGTCGCGCCATGAAGCGTGCGGTTCAGAATGCCATGCGTATTGGTGCCAAGGGTATCAAGGTTGAAGTCAGCGGTCGTCTTGGCGGCGCCGAGATCGCCCGTACTGAATGGTATCGTGAAGGCCGTGTGCCCCTGCATACGTTCCGTGCCGACATCGATTACGCAACCTCTGAAGCCGGCACTACCTACGGTATCATTGGCGTTAAAGTGTGGATCTTCAAAGGTGAAGTTCTGGGTGGCCTGCAGACTGCCAACGCAGCTGAACAGCAACCTGCTCCAGCACCTAAGAAGAAAGGCCGCAGCGCTAAGCAAGGGGGCTAAGAGATGTTACAACCAAAACGTACGAAATTCCGTAAGCAGCACAAAGGTCGTAACCGCGGCATGGCGATTGCCGGCGGTAAGGTCAGCTTCGGTACTTTCGGCCTGAAGGCCGTGGGTCGTGGTCGTATGACAGCCCGCCAGATTGAAGCGGCTCGTCGTGCTCTGACTCGTCACGTTAAGCGTCAAGGTAAGATCTGGATCCGGGTATTCCCCGACAAGCCTATCACTGAGAAACCTCTTGAGGTTCGTCAGGGTAAAGGTAAGGGTAACGTGGAATACTGGGTATGTCAGATCCAGCCAGGTCGCGTGCTGTACGAAATGGAAGGTGTTCCTGAAGAGCTGGCTCGTGAAGCCTTCGCTCTGGCTGCTGCGAAACTGCCTTTCAAAACAACCTTTGTAACTCGGACGGTGATGTAATGAAAGCTACTGAACTGAAAGACAAAAGCGTGGAAGAGCTGAACGCAGAGCTGCTGAATCTGCTGCGCGAACAGTTCAACCTGCGCATGCAACACAGCACAGGTCAGCTGGAAAAGACTCACCAGTTGAAGTCAGTGCGTCGCAGTATTGCGCGTGTTAAAACCATTCTGACTCAGAAGGCAGGTGCGTAATGACTGAGAAAAATACACGTACGCTGCAGGGCCGTGTCGTTAGCAACAAAATGGACAAGTCCATTGTTGTCGCTATCGAGCGTCGGGTGAAGCACCCTATCTACGGGAAGTTCATCAAGCGCACCACCAAACTGCATGCTCACGATGAAAACAACGAGTGCAACATTGGCGATATCGTCACTATCCGTGAATGTCGTCCATTGTCCAAGACCAAGAACTTTACTCTGGTCAACGTTGTTGAGAAATCCACTGAAGTCTAAGCTTTATCTGGATTGAAAAAAGGCGCCCCTTTTGGTTGGCGCCTTTTTTATGTCGGGCCGTCCCTGCCCGACCCCCTTCGGGCGGTCGTCGTACCTCCGACGTTCCAACTCGCTCCCGGCGAGTTGGTATGTCGGGCCGTCCTTGCCCGACCCCCTTCGGGCGGTCGTCGTACCTCCGACGTTCCAACTCGCTCCCGGCGAGTTGGTATATCGGGCCGTCCCTGCCCGACCCCCTTCGGGCGGTCGTCGTACCTCCGACGTTCCAACTCGCTCCCGGCGAGTTGGTATATCGGGCCGTCCCTGTCCGACCCCCTTCGGGCCATCCTCGTGCTTCTGACGTTCAAAACGGCTCTGGGCAGATTCAGAGATTATTTTCTTTGCTGCCGCTTACATGCAATATCCAGTAGATTCAATTGCTTAAAATCTATTCATAATAAGGTATCGAATCACTTACTTAACTGGCAGGCAAAAACCTCTATGCTCGGAATGTGGTCCTTGGGAATGTCCCTGCGCTGGAGGCCATATTATGAAACTCAGAGCCCTTACAATACTGATCTTTGCTCCCAGTCTGCTGTCGGTTAATGCAAAGCCCCTCTATGAACTGCAAGGGGGGTGGAATGATCAGGCTCAATGGCAAATGACGGAACTAAAGGTGGGGCTGTCCGGGTTGCGACACAAGGTTCGCAGTCTGAGTTATGTGGAAGAGCTCGACGATAAAATCTCCCTGGGTTTTACCCTGTCGATGCGTGACCAGGGCCTGGAAATTTGCCCCAATGGTCACCGTCAAAGAGCCTACAGATTTGAGATTATGCCGCGCTATCAGGTTAGCCCAAGCCTGTCATGGGGGTTGGGGTTTGCCCAGAGCCAGGCTGGCGAAATCGCCTTTGCTGCCGGGGACAGCCTCAAGCTGGAGACAGGTGAAAGCTGGATGTTCAGTAGCAGATTTGGCGATCAAAAGGAGTCTGGTAGTTTGGAGCTGCGCCTGGCCCAGACCAGCTATTCAGCGCACCAAAGCCTGATCGCGCCCCAGGAGAAGGCTTTTATCGACACCTCTTTACACCTGTCCTACCAGATAAGCTTCTGAGTATCTGATCAACCCTGTTGCTGCTTGGCTGTTGGAGCTTACCTACTGCGGATAAAGCCAACCACGCCGACAAAAGGATTTTGTGCCAAACTTGTTGGAATTTATGGCCATGAGTTGGGTATATGGATCATTTCGACCTGATTGTGATGCTGACCGGGGGAATATTGATTGGGGTCGGCTTGCTGCTGTTTATTTTTGGTCGCCGGGATGGCAATAAGAATTATCTGGAAGGGTTTGGTATTAAGCTGGATGTCAGCAATCCCTCGATTTTGCTGATCGTGGTCGGCGTCGGCTTATTACTGGTGCCAAGATTGTTGCCGGCCAACAAGCCCGGCATGGGCACCGGAGCAGAGACCAGCCAACCCCTTGATCCTCAGGTTAACGCAACGACTCCTGCACAGTCCCCGGCCAATGAGCGAAGCCTTCAGGATCAGCAGTCCGGTGAAGCCTCAGCACCGTCAGTTGGGAACACAGCCGTGCCCGATAATCCGGCGCTCTACCTGCCAAGGGGTTACTGGCAACTGAGCGGTTATCAGGAAGCCGGCATCGATGTGCCCGGCGTAGGGGGGGATATCCGGTTTTCCCGACAGTCTGATGCGGCCGTGCAATGGGCAGCCAACCTGATCTTTATGGATATCTGGGGCAATACCAGCAATTACCGGTATCAGGGTGTCATCAATGCCGACAATGGCAGCTACCTGATGAGTCTGACCAGCAGTAATGATCCCAACTTTGTTTCCCAGTCCAACGTTCCGCTGGAATTGCTGCTGGAAAACGGAGAAGTTCTACATCTGCGCTATCTGTACCAGGGCACCGAAATCCTGCTGCATTTTGCAGGGGGCCCTTCCGGTGGTTCCCCTTAGGACCGAACCACCGTTGCAAAGATTCTCCGGGAAAATTTTGTTCAGGAATGAACGCAAATGGTTAAATCCCCTAGCTTATTCATTTTGTGCATTGATCATCCGGCCCATGTTCTGTACAAAATGTTTATAAATTAAACACTAACAGGACATTGCTCATGCAGATCGGTGTACCCAAGGAAATACTGACCAACGAGACCCGGGTCGCTGCCACACCCAAAACGGTGGAGCAACTGCTCAAACTGGGTTTTGCGGTAGTGGTGGAATCAGGGGCAGGTGAACTGGCCAGTTTCAGCGATCAGGCTTATGAGGAGGCTGGAGCAACCATCAGGCAGCGCGACGAGGTCTGGCAATCGGATATCATCTTCAAAGTCAATGCGCCGATGAAAAACGGCCGCAGGAAAATTGATGAATTTGAGCTGATAAGACAAGACAGCACCATCGTCAGTTTTATCTGGCCGGCTCAGAATCCCGACTTGCTCAAAGCCCTGGCCGATAAGCAGGCCAACATCCTCGCTATGGATTCGGTACCGCGTATCTCCCGTGCACAATCTCTCGACGCCTTAAGCTCCATGGCCAATATCGCCGGTTACCGGGCGGTGGTGGAAGCGGCCCACGAATTCGGCCGCTTCTTTACCGGTCAGATCACGGCTGCCGGAAAAGTACCCCCGGCCAAAGTTCTGGTGGCCGGTGCCGGCGTTGCCGGGCTTGCCGCCATTGGCGCGGCGGGCAGTCTGGGTGCCATAGTGCGGGCCTTCGATGTCCGCCCGGAAGTGAAGGAGCAGGTGCAGAGCATGGGCGCCGATTTCCTTGAGGTGGATGTGCAGGGCATGGAGCAAAGCTCGGACGGCTATGCCAAGGAAGCCAGCGAAGAATTCAACAAGGCGGCAGAGCGGCTGTACGCCGAGCAGGCCAAGGAGGTGGATATTATCATCACCACCGCCCTGATCCCCGGCAAGCCCGCACCAAAGCTTATCAGTAAGGAGATGATCGACTCCATGAAGCCGGGCAGCGTGATCGTCGATCTGGCGGCGGCGAACGGCGGCAATTGTGCCTATACCAAAGCCAATAAAATAGTCACTACCCCCGGTGGGGTGAAAGTCATCGGCTATACGGACATGCCGGGCCGTCTGCCCGCTCAGGCGTCGCAGCTCTACGGCACCAACCTGGTTAACCTGGCCAAGCTGTTGTGCAAGAACAAGGACGGCCAGATAGACCTGGATTTCGAAGATCTGGTCATTCGCGGCGTAACTGTGGTTAAGAGAGGGGAGGTCACCTGGCCGGCACCGCCGATAAAAGTCTCGGCCCAGTCCAAGCCCAAAGTGGCACCACCTAAGGAAAAGGAGCCGGAAAAACCGGTCGATCCAAGAAAGAAATACGGCTTGCTGGCAGCGGGGATCGCGGCCTTTGCCTGGGTCGCCAATTCGGCTCCGCCCGAGTTCCTGTCTCATTTCACCGTCTTTGTGCTGGCCTGTGTGGTGGGCTACTACGTGGTGTGGAACGTTAAACATGCCCTGCATACCCCGCTCATGTCCGTAACCAATGCCATTTCCGGCATTATCGTGGTGGGGGCATTGCTGCAAATCGGTAAGGGTGACGGACTGGTGACCCTGCTGGCCTTTATTGCCGTGCTGATTGCCAGTATCAACATTTTTGGTGGTTTTACCGTGACCCGGCGCATGCTTGAGATGTTCCGCAAGGGAGGAAAATGATGTCTGCAGGAATTGTACAAGCGGCCTATATCGTCGCGGCACTGCTGTTTATTATGAGCCTGGCCGGCCTGTCCAAGCAGGAATCGGCCAAAGCCGGCAATGTCTACGGCATTATCGGTATGGCCATCGCTTTGGTGGCGACTGTTTTCAGCCCGGCGTCTGATGGGCTGGGCTGGATCCTGCTGGCCATGGTCATAGGCGCCGCTATCGGCCTGCACCTGGCCAGAAAAGTCGAAATGACCGAAATGCCGGAACTGGTGGCGATACTGCACAGCTTCGTGGGTCTGGCGGCGGTACTGGTGGGCTTTAATACCCATATCGAACATCCGCCGCTGATTGGCGCCATGCAAACCATCCATTCAGTAGAGGTATTCCTGGGAGTGTTTATTGGGGCGGTGACCTTTACCGGGTCGGTGGTAGCATTTGGTAAACTTCGTGGCTTATTCTCATCCAAGCCCCTGATGTTGCCACACCGCCACAAGCTGAATCTGGCGGCGGTGATTGTCTCCTTCCTGTTATTGCTTCACTATGTGGATACAGGCGGCTCCACCAATACCCTGATTATTGTCACTCTGATCGCCTTTGCCTTTGGCTGGCACCTGGTGGCATCCATCGGTGGGGCGGATATGCCGGTGGTGGTGTCCATGCTCAACTCTTACTCGGGTTGGGCGGCAGCGGCTGCCGGCTTTATGCTGTCCAACGACCTCCTGATCGTGACCGGCGCTTTGGTGGGCAGCTCCGGCGCCATCCTTTCCTATATCATGTGTAAGGCCATGAACCGCTCCTTTATCAGCGTGATTGCCGGCGGCTTCGGTACAGATGGCAGCAGCACGGGCGATGAGGAGATGGGCGAGTACAGGGAAACCAAAGCCGAGGAGGTGGCTGAACTGCTCAGGGAAGCCAATTCGGTGATTATCACGCCCGGTTACGGCATGGCGGTGGCCCAGGCCCAGTACCCTGTCTACGAGATGACGGAAAAGCTGCGCTCTTTGGGCGTGGAGGTACGCTTCGGTATTCATCCGGTGGCTGGTCGTCTGCCAGGGCACATGAACGTGCTGCTGGCCGAAGCCAAGGTCCCTTACGACATAGTGCTGGAGATGGATGAGATCAACGAAGACTTTGGCAGCACCGATGTGGTGCTGGTCATTGGCGCCAACGATACGGTGAATCCCGCTGCCGCCGAAGATCCAGGCAGCCCCATCGCCGGTATGCCGGTGCTGGAGGTGTGGAAAGCCAAGAACGTTATCGTCTTCAAGCGCTCCATGAATACCGGCTATGCCGGGGTGCAGAACCCGCTGTTCTTCAAGGACAATACCGCCATGCTCTTTGGCGATGCCAAGGCCTCGGTGGAAGGGATCTTTAAGGCCCTTTAGACAGGTAAGGATAACCTCAGAGCCACGGAGGGCACACAGAAGTTGGAAGCGGTTTTGCCTTTGTGCCTGCTTTGGACCTCTTTGTGTAGTGAAATTGTCATCCGGTGATATCGCGCTGAGGACGCCAAGACGCAGAGAATTCAGCGGGTAGGCCCCGACTCTTTGCTTAAATTTCTGTGTCCTCTGCTTCTTTTTTGGTTTTCCTTTAAGCAAACAATGTTGCTGTTCAATGATTCGCAGGGTTCACGAAGTGTGTATGAAAAAATACACAGCGTGTATGATGAATATAGGTCAATCAGACATCAGAGTTGAGCATGCAAGTAGCCAAATCAGAAGTACAGGAGCTGTTAGATCAGATGCCGGAACAGTGTGAACTGGAAGAACTGCAATACCGCCTTTATGTCCTTGAAAAAGTTAAACGTGGCCAGGCCAGTTTTCAGCAGCACGGCGGCATCAGCCAGGCTGATGCCGAGAAAAGGCTCAATAAGTGGATTACCGGATAGTCTGGTCGCAGGCTGCATTGGATGACATGGATGAAATTGCCGAATATATCCACAAGGACAGTCCTTTCTATGCCAGCGTAGTGGTTGAGAAAATCCTATTAAGCACTAGTAACTTACCCAAGCATCCTCTGCTTGGGCGCAGAGTACCAGAAGCGGGAAGCGAAGCATTTCGGGAAGTGTTTATTTACGACTACCGGCTTATCTATGAAGTTCTGGAAGATGACCAAACACTGTTGGTATTGGCGGTGCTCCATGGCCGTCGTGATATGGCCAACCTTTTATCCGGGGGACCGGAATAAGTCCCTCCCAAGCAGGCCTGTACTTTTTATTTAATTAAAACAAAAGACCGCATATCTACAGTGGACACAGATGAAGCATGGACGGGATGATTATATGGTTATGACGAAGGTCCTGGAGTAGTGAGAACCACGCATTACTCTCACGCTGCTCAGCAAAGCATGTGCTTATCCTTCCAGTTGCACTATGGGTACGATGCCTTTGGCAATGCGTTGGGGAACTCGGTTGTAAGAGTCGACTAGAACCACAAGTTTATTTTTGAATACTTCTAACTCTCTGTGCCCTTCGTGTTTTTGTGGTTGATACAAATAAGCCCTGCAAAAGCAGGGCTTTATATTTGAATTATCAGCCTATCAATAGAAAGTGTAATCCACTCGAATCGTCAGGCTGCGGCCTTCCAGATAGTCTATATATTGCTGTGCGGTGGTGTTGTCCACGCTTCGGCTGCGGGCGGCCTTGTATTTGACGGCCTCCTTGTCGAACAGGTTATTGATATGCACACTGAGTTTCACATCATCGGTGACCTCAATCCGGCCTGACAGGTTAAAGTAACTGTAAGACGGCACCACATCCTCATCCCTGGTATTGAAGTGGGTCTTGTACTCGCCGTAGTAGGTAAAGTCCCCGCGCACATAGGCCTGCTTGCCGAACAGATCGAATCCCTGGTCCAGGGCCAGGTAAGCGTTCCATTCGGGCACCATGGTCATATCATCCCCGGCCTTGGCGCCGATGGCCTCATTGTCCTTGGTCACCTCAGAGCTGGTATAGGAGGTATTAAAGGTAGCTTTGAGGTTTTCCCTCAGATAAGCGGTGGATTCAAATTCCACCCCACGGGAGCGGGCCTCACCGGCGTTGGCCACATAAGTAAACCCGCAGGTATCCATATAGATATCGGTCTTAATATCCGTCCAGTCGATCTGGTAGATGGCAGTGGCAAAGTCGAACTTTCCTCCCCAGGTACTGGCTTTGAGTCCGAGCTCGTAGTTCTCAATGGAATCCGAGGTATAGCGGTCCTGACGTTCACCGGCCTTGGGATCGTCAACACAGGAACCGGCCAGCGGCCCATTGTTGCCGCCGGGGCGGTAGCCTTCGGAGTAAAGGGCATAGACCGACATATCACGGTTCGGACGCCAGGAAGCGCTGAGCTTGTAGCGGTTGCCCGACTCGCTGCCTTTGGCATAAGTGTCGGCGTCCGACCAGATTCCGCTGGCGTCGTCCTGGAACTCGTCTTCCAGATCGAAGCGACGGACACCGCCGTTAAGCTCGAATTCCCCCATGTCGCCCAGATCGAAGGTGTAGGCCACATCGGCAAACAGGGCAAACTCCCGGTAGTAGTCTTTGATCAGCGAATAGCGCCAGTTGTTCTGTGGATTACCGAAGGTCTCCTGGCCAAGCTCGGTCACATCGACTCCCCACCAGTACAGGGCCAGGGCTGAGGCAAGATCGCCCTGCTCGTGATACTGGTTCTGGTTGTTTAAGGAATTCTTGGTTTCCTGCTTGTCGTAGAACATGCCAACCGTCCAGGACAGGGGACCTGGATTCAGGTTCTGAAAGCGCAGCTCGCTGGTTGTCTTTTCATAATAATCATCGTTAATGATCCAGGTCAGGAACAGATCGTCGGCATCCAGGCGGGTCCAGCTGTCCAGGGAGTCGGTCTTGAACTTGCGGTAGGAGCCGGCATAGGTCAGAGTGGCGAAATCGAAAAAGTTGTCGTCGTTAATATTCAATGTGTACAGGTTGGAGCTGCTCTCGTACCAGGGATCCAGCCGTTCCCAAATCTGATACTTCTGCGGCACGCCTTTGTCTGCAATCGGCGCACTGCCACCCTTGCAGGCTGGCCGCTCAAGAGCGGGATCACAGTCAATGACTATTTCTTCCACATCATAACCATAGGGCGCGTCGGGATTGGCATCGGCGACAAAGTCATAGTAATAGCCGGGCTTGGAACGGTCGCCCAGATCATAACCCCGATCCTGGTATTCTATCCTTGAAAAGCCAAAGGTCACATCCACCTCATCGGTCACCTGCCATAGCAACTGACTGCGCAGAAAGCCGCGATCCACATCCGACTGAAGACCGGTGTTAATATTGACGAAGGGCAACTGGTCATGCTCCATATTGCCGTTGACGCGCAGGGCCAGCTTGCCTTCTATCAGCGGCACATTCACACCCAGGGAGATATTGCTGTCGTAACCGTCCACATCCTTTTCACCGCCGGCCTGTACCGAGCCGAACAGCTCAAATTCATCCAGGACCGGCTTTTTGGTGATAATACGCACGGTGCCGCCGATGGCATTGGAGCCGTACAGGGTGCCCTGGGGGCCCCGGAGCACTTCCACCCGCTCAATGTCAGCCAGGTTGGTAAAATCGAACGGAATATCATCGACAAAAGTCGTGGTGGTGTCTGGGGTGGTGGTATTGCCGCCACTCAGGCCACGGAGAATCAGCTCGCCCCTTGGCATGGCCGCTCCGGCCAGGGTCCGGTAGATATCTGTGGTGCTGGTATAGTTGCGATCTTCGATTTCCATGGCAGATACGCTGGACACGGCCATGGGGATTTCCACCAGCGTCTCTTCCTTACGACGGGAGGTGACGATGATTTTCTCGAGGGGCTTGTCGGCACCGTCCTGGGAGTCTGTAGTCTGGGCATACAGGTTGGGACTGCTGGTCAGGGCCAGCATTACCGCCAGGCAGACGGGGCTCTTAACTATGTACTTGTTGCTGAGTGAGTTCATTTTGCACTCCGATTTATTTTTAGTATTGGTCCTTAGTCTTATCTGCCCCATAGGTTGTGCAGAATCAGACAAAACCAGTATAGGGACCGGAGTGCAAACTCTCCTAACGAAATATTCTCTTTAAAAACAGTTTGTTGTTATGCAAATACGACGGTCTTGTGATGATGGATAATTACCCTGTCCTCCAAGTGATAGCGTACGCCGTTGGCCAGGGCCTGCTTTTCACAGTTTTTGCCCTTGCGCACCATGTCGGCGGCGGTGTCGCTGTGGCTGATACGTATGACTTCCTGTTCGATAATGGGGCCCTCGTCGAGATCTGAGGTCACATAGTGACAGGTGGCGCCGATCAGCTTGACCCCCCGTTCGTAAGCCTGCTGATAAGGCCTGGCCCCGGCAAAGGAGGGCAGGAAGCTGTGGTGAATGTTGATGGCTTTGCCAGCCAGCTCACGGCACAGGCTGTCAGGCAGAATCTGCATAAAGCGGGCAAGCACCGTCAGATCCGCCCGGTAGTGTGCCAGCAGGGTTTGGATTTCCTCAAAGGCCTTGTCCCGGCCCAGTCCCTGGAAATCCACCCAGTGAAAAGGAATATTGTACCAGTCGGCAAACTGCTGCATATGCGGATGGTTGGCAATGATGCAGGGTATATCGCAATGCAGTTCGTTGGTATGCCAGCGATGCAACAGATCGATGAGGCAGTGGGATTCATGGCTGGCCAGCAGCGCTACTTTCTGTTTCTGGTGCGAGTCGGTCAGCCGCCAGTTCATCTGATACTGCTCGGCGATAGGTCGAAACGCATCACGAAAGGCTTCCAGACTCAGTGGCAGCGAATCGGCCCGGATCTCGTGGCGCATGAAAAAGCGTCCGGTTTGTTGATCGGTATGATGGTTGGCCTCCACGATGGTGGCACTGTGGCCCGCCAGAAACTGGCTGACGGCCGCGACCAGGCCCACCTGATCGGGACAGTCTATGGTTAATCGAAAGGTTTGTTGCATGGCATTCCTGTGCTTACTGCTGGGGTTATTCGGACCAGATGCTTAGTTCTACCCCTGTACAGAATGAAGGTAAAGCCTCAGTTTAGAATATCAAATAGCCCAGAGCCTAGATTCGACCTTTCCTGAGTCGGTCACGGATACTCATTTCGCTGACAAGGGGCCAGCATTCCAGCACCCGGTACCGTACGCCGGTCTTGGTTGATAGCGATTCAAACAGGCAGAAACGCCTGAATTCCAGCTCAAAGGCAGGCGGCATTAAAGCCGCCGGAGGATTATCACTCTGCTTGCGAAACAGGCTGATATGGGGAATATAAGGGCGGCTGTCCCTGGGCAGGCCGAAGCGACTGGCCAGTTGCCCCAGTTTGCCCGCCAGATCCTCAAGCGCAGGCGCCACCAAAGTGGGTCCAATCCAGAGTGTTTTGGGCTTTGACCAGTAACCCAGTTGATCCACCAGGAGGGAGAATTCGCTGGCCCTGACTTTGGATGCCGCCTCTGCCAGTGCTTCAATCCGGGCTACTTCCACCTGGCCCAGAAAGGCGAGGGTAATGTGCAGATTGTCGGCGCTGACCGGGTTGTCCAATGGCGGCAGACTGACCGAGCGCCATCTGTCGATAGCCAGCTTGTCGTTGGGTTCCAGCTCAAGGCCGAAAAAGCAGCGCATGGAAAAACTATCCAGGGGTGTCTTCGTGTTTCTACAAGGGTACACTATCGACTTGAGTTCGCTACTTCATTGGCCGTCGTCTTCATCGGAGTTTCCTTGCTTCCCGTTGCTTCTCTTTCAGAAACCCTTTGCCGCACCCTTCAAGACCAGAATGTGATTCTGAGCGCCCCCCCCGGGGCGGGCAAGTCCACTTACCTGCCTTTGAGATTGCTCGAACAGGAGTGGCTGGCGGGCAGGAAGATTCTGATGCTGCAGCCACGGCGGGTAGCAGTAAGGGCCATCGCCGGCTATCTGGCCGAACAGTTGGGCGAGCCGGTGGGGCACACCATCGGCTACCGGATCCGTGGTGAGGCCAGGGTCAGCGCCGGCACCCGCCTGGAAATTCTCACCGAAGGGTTGCTGACCCGTCTTATCCAACAGGACCCGGAGCTGGGCGGGGTGGGACTGATCATCTTTGACGAGTTCCACGAGCGCAACCTGCACGGTGATTTTTCCCTGGCGTTGTCTCTGGAGAGCCAGGCGGCACTGCGTGAGGACTTGCGCCTGCTGGTCATGTCCGCCACGCTGGAGAATATGCCGTTGGAGCGGATCCTGCCCGATGCAGCACATCTGCGCACTGAAGGACGCAGCTTCCCGGTGGACATACGCTATCAGACCATCAACCCTCACCAGCCCTGGCTGGCGACCATGGCCTCGGTAATCAGAAAAACCCTGGCCGAAGAGTCAGGCAGTCTGCTGGCTTTTCTGCCCGGCGCCGGTGAAATACGCCGCCTGGTCGAACAACTGGAATCGGAGTTGCCTGATAATGTGCGGTTGTATTGCCTTTACGGAGACTTGGGCAAAGAGGCGCAAATGGCCGCTATTGCACCGCTCAGTTCCGGGGAGCGCAAGCTGGTGCTGGCCACCAATATCGCCGAAACCAGCCTGACTATAGAAGGCATCAGGGTGGTGGTGGACAGCGGTCTGGAAAAAGTGGCCCGCTTCGATTTGAATCAAGGCATTACGCACCTGACCTTGCAGAAGGTTTCCCAGGCCTCTGCCACTCAGCGGGCCGGACGTGCAGGCAGGCTGGGACCGGGTATCTGCTACAGGCTATGGGGCGAAGAGCAGCACAGCCGGCTGGCCCGGCAGACGGTCCCCCAGATACTGTTGGCCGACATGGCGCCGTTACAGCTCGAGGCCGCTGCCTGGGGAGCCGAACTGACAGACCTGCCGCTGCTGGATAAGCCCACAGACGCCCAGCTTGCCCAGAGTAGTGAACTGCTGAGGAAACTGGGCGCACTGGACAAAAACGGAAAAATCACCCCCCACGGCCGGCAACTCTGTCAACTGGGTTGCCATCCCAGACTGGCCAATATGCTGCTGGCCGCCAAAGCAATGGATGATGCGTCTCTGTCACTGGCCTGCTATCTGGCCGTGCTGGTGGAAAGTAAGGATCCGCTGGGGAGGGCGGATACGGTTTCTGTGGAACTTCGTCTGGATTATCTGCTCAGACGCGGCGGCGATCCCCTTAGCAGGCTGGCTGCAAACTGGGCCAGTCGCCTGGGAATCCGGTTAACCCGTTTTGATAGTGACCAGGCCGGCGTGTTGTTGGCGCGGGCCTACCCGGATCATATCGCCAAGTCTCGTGGCAATGGCCGTTACCTGCTGGCCAGCGGCCTGGGGGTGCAACTGGACGAGTCCGACAGTTTATGCCGTCACGAGTATCTGGTGGTGACCAACCTGCTGCAAAGCCGCAGTGGTGACGCAAAAGCAGGACTGGCGGCGCCGGTTCCCCTGGCCAGGCTGAAAACAGATTATTCCCATCTCATCTCGCAGCATTTCAATGCCCAGTGGGATGAGGATCAGCGGCAGATTCGTGCAATCAGTCAGTTAAGGCTGGGTAAGATAGTGCTTAGCAGCGAAAACCAGGCACAATTGGACGAGCCGCAACTACAGACGCTGTGGGCACAGTTGGTCCGGGACAAAGGGCTGGACTGGCTGCCGATGCCTGAAAATGCCAGCCAGTGGCTGGCCAGGGTCCGCCTGGCGGCTGAGCAGTTGCCGGAGTTCGATTCACAGCAATGGACAGAGCAGGCGCTGCTGAAGGACCTGGAGAACTGGCTGTTGCCTTATCTGGGCAAGAGCCGCAGTTTTAAGCAACTGGCAGCCCTGGACTTTCTCAGCCTGCTAAAGAACCGGCTGGACTGGCAGGCGCTAAGCCTGCTGGATAGGGAACTGCCCGGCCATATCACAGTACCCAGCGGCAGTCGCTGTGCACTTCGATATGAGCAGGACGGCACAGTCACTCTGTCAGTGCGGATGCAGGAAATCTATGGTCTGGCCGAGACGCCGGTCCTGTGCCGCGGTAAGATCGTCCTGTCAATTGAACTCTTGTCCCCCGCCAGGCGTCCATTGCAGAAGACCCGTGATCTGGCCGGCTTCTGGGCCGGCAGCTACAAAGAGGTACAAAACGAAATGAAAGGTCGCTATCCAAAGCATTTCTGGCCGGATGATCCCGCCACCGCCCAGGCTACCACCAAAACCAAGAAGGCAATGTCACATTGAGTAAAAAGTTGAGCAAAAAGCGCTCCACTCCCTCCCGTTCGCTGAATCCGGTTAAGTGGCTGTGGCGGCATAAGTTCAAACTGTCGCTGATCCTGCTGCTGGCCATTGGCGCCTATGGCCTGTATCTGGATGCCAGAATCAAGCAACGCATGAATGGCAATACCTGGCAGGTGCCGGCGCAAATTTATGCCAGGCCGCTGACCTTGCAGGTAGGAGAGGAGCTGAGTATCGAGGAGGTGGTGGAAGAGCTGGAGTGGCTGGCTTACCGGCGGGTAGTGGATGCAGACAGCAGCGGTGAGTACAGTATCAGGGGCAATCAGTTGGCCATCTATCGCCGCGCCTTTGAGTTTGCCGATGGCGAGGAGCCCGAGCGGAAACTCCGGTTAAGTTTTTCCGGCGGCGAGCTGACGGAGATACGCGACAGCAGGCAGGGTGCACAGCGACAGATTCGTCTTGAGCCCTGGCTGGTCACCCGCTTTACCAACAGTAGTCGTGAGGATCGCATGCTGGTGCAGCTGGAAGACGTGCCCAGGGAGCTCACCGACATGCTGATGCTGGTGGAAGACCGGGATTTTTATCAGCACCATGGCATCGCTCCCTTGTCCATTGCCAGAGCCCTGATTGCCAATATCAGCGCCGGACGCGCCGTGCAGGGGGGCAGTACCCTGACCCAGCAACTGATTAAAAACCTGTTCCTGACCCAGGAAAAGTCCCTGACCCGCAAGGCTAACGAAGCCCTGATGGCGCTGCTTATCGAGCTCAGGTACAGCAAAGAGGAAATTCTGCAGGCTTATCTGAACGAAGTCTTCCTTGGCCAGAACGGCAGCAACGGGGTGCACGGCTTTGGCCTGGCCAGCTACTTCTATTTCGACCGGCCCCTCAACGAACTCAGCGTGCCTGAGATGGCCATGCTGGTGGGAATTATCAAAGGCCCCTCCTATTACAATCCCAGACGGGCACCTGAACGGGTGCTGGAAAGGCGCAACCTGGTGCTGAGATTGTTGTTTGAAGAGCGGGGCGTTGCCGCACCCACCTACGCCAGTTGGCTGAAATCGCCCCTCGGCCTCAGCGGCAAGTCGGCGCTGGCCCGGGGCAAACATCCGGCCTTTATGGACAGGGTGCGCCGGGAACTGCACGATATTCTTCCCAACCCGGATATGCACCAGGCCGGTATCAAGATTTTCACCACCTTGGATCCCCTGGCGCAGCGTAAGGCTGAACTTGCGGTGCGCAACGGTCTGGACGAACTGGAACGGCATCGCAAGTTACAGGATCTTGAGGCAGCCATGGTGGTGACGGATATCGCCAGTGGCGAGATACGTGCCATGATTGGCAGCCGGCAGACGGATTTCGAGGGATTTAATCGGGCCCTGGACGCCAGGCGTTCCATCGGCTCTATCATCAAGCCGGTGGTCTATCTGACGGCCCTGGAACAGCCGGCCTATTACAACCTGGCCAGCCAGCTCAAAGATGAACCTATCCATCTGAAGAGCAACCATGGCCAGCTCTGGTCACCGCAAAACTCCGACAAGCAGTTCCGCGGACAGGTGTCGCTGCTGACGGCATTGAGCCGATCCTTGAATGTGCCGACGGTGACCCTGGGCATGGAGGTGGGCCTGGATGAAATCGCCTATACGCTCAAACGTCTTGGCGTCGAGTCGCCGGTCAGCCAATACCCGGCCCTCACACTGGGAGCGGCGGCACTGACACCGCTGGAGGTCAACCAGATGTATCAGACCCTGGCCAATGAAGGCCTGTATGTGCCCCTGCACAGCATCGATGCGGTGACGGACGCCGGTGGCAATCTGATCTGGCGGCAACCGCCCATCGCCCAGCGTCGGGCCGACCCGCAAGCCGTCTACCTGATCAACTACGCCCTGAATAAAGTGACACGTGAAGGCACGGCCAAGGTGCTTAAAGACGCCTTCCCACGGCTGCACCTGGCCGGTAAGACGGGCACAACGGATGATTACCGGGACAGTTGGTATGCCGGGTTTGACCGGCACAACCTGGTGACCATCTGGCTGGGTAAGGACAACAACGACAGTACAGGTCTGGCCGGCGCCACCGGCGCACTGCCCCTGTATATGGACTATCAGAAGCGGCAACACCCCAAATCCCTGGTCAGGCCATTTCCGGCTGGCTTGGGCATTGCCCATTTCGATACGCTCTCAGGCCAGCACCTGGAGCCGGGCTGCCCGGGCAGCGTCAGTGTACCCGCCGTTCTGAGCGCCCTGACCGCGCCCAAACCCTGTGCCCAGGCAAAGCAGCCGGTGAATGAAAACAAAAAATCCTTCTGGGAGCGGCTGTTTGGCAGCTAGAGCCGCTGCCGATAAAAATGCTTCGCCAGCGGATGCTGCTGGCGAAGCAGATCCCGGACAAAAAACTGGGCGACCTTGGCTGCACCCTGCACATTCAGATGGGTATTGTCGGACTTGCCCTCCGGATAACGGGCATACAAGTCTGCCGGCACCTGGATAAAATATTGCTGGCTGTCGGCTTCGCCGGTTTCGGCCAGAAAATCACAGGTCAGGCTTTGCAGATCGACGAAGTCCACCTTCTCCCGCTGCGCCACCTTCCTGGCAGCTTCGGCATAGTCCTTCAGATTCCTGTCCAGCTTACCGTCTTTGAAGTGCCGCCTGCAGATGGAGCTGGCCAGGATGGGGATGGCGTTTTTCTTTCTGATGTCGGCGATAAAATCACCCAGGAACTGCGGGTAATCCCTTTCCACTGATGCATAACGGGCTGGATCCTCCTTCTTCTGATCATTATGGCCAAACTGAATCAGCACGTAGTCCCCTTCCTTCAGCTCCGATAGCAGCATCTGCCAGCGGCCTTCGTCTTTGAAACGCCGGGTGCTGCGGCCATTGGCCGCATGGTTGACGATGTTGAGGGTCGGGGAGGCAAACTGCGGCAACAACTGTCCCCAGCCCCGCTCGGGGTAAGCCAGATTGGGCTTGTCCGACATGGTGGAATCCCCCACCAGGTGCAAGGGATCACTAACAAAGACTTCCCGCCATTTTTCACTTTAATTCCTTTCTTTTTGCACTTTTCAGCCCAAGTTTTAACTGGCATCTTCGGTTAGTACCGATATCATGGACTATGAACAGGCTATACCTATTGGAGCTGTCAGCCTGGTATGTGAATGGGATTTTGTGATCGGGGAGTGAATGAGCGTCAAACAGGATTTGAATTTGTTGATGGAGATGCTGGCAGCCCTGCCCGATCCTGTCTTTGTCCTGACCGAGAGCGGCCGCTATGTGGCGCTGATAGGTGGTCATGACGCCCGCTATTACCATGATGGTTCACATCTGGTGGACTTTACCCTGCATGATGTCATGCCCAAAGAAAAGGCCGACTGGTTTTTGCATGAGATCCGCCGGGCCATAGAGACAGAAGGCTTGCATACGGTGGAATATGCCCTCGGCTCAAAGGATCTTAAAGGTTCTGAAGATATCAGTGGTCCGGCAGAGGAGCTCTGGTTTGAAGGGCGCATTCAGCCCATTTCGTCCCTGGTCAAAGGTGAACGGGCGGTGGTCTGGGTGGCGCGCAATATCACCGAAAGGCATCAGATGCAGGCTGAGCTGAGGCGACTGAGCGAACAGGATGAACTGACCGGCATCTACAACAGACGCAAGCTGATGGAGGAGCTGGAGGAAAAATTCGCCGAATTCAAGCGTTATCATCACGCCACCTCACTGATGATTTTCGATCTGGATCATTTCAAATCCATTAATGACAGGTTCGGCCATATCGCCGGCGACAAGGTATTGCGTATTGTGACCCGGCTCTGCGCCGCTCAACTGCGTGAACAGGATTTGTTCTGTCGTTACGGCGGCGAAGAGTTTGCCGTGCTGTTGCCCAATACTTCCCTGAAAGATGCTGGCAGGCTGGCCGAACGGCTACGGCGGTGCATAGGTGAGCATGACCTGCAGGGCTTGTTGGGGGAAAACGCCTGCGTCACTCTCAGTGCCGGGGTCAGTACCATCAGGGTGAGCGACAGCGACATCGAACAATTGATCAGTCGTTCCGACAACGCCCTGTATAAGGCCAAGGAAAAAGGCAGAAACCGTGTGGTTATTGAGGAATAGTCCGATAGGGATCGGCTGGATCCAGGTCGAGGGCGCCATCCCAGTCCTGGGGTAACGCCAGTTGGCTGAGCAGGTGGCATTGGGCGATATGATGATTCAGCACCCGGTCCCCGGGACAGACCTCCAGCCCTTTGGTAAAACAGTCTGCCGCCTCCTGCCATCGTCTGTCTTTACGCAGTGCAATGCCCCGCTTGAGCCAGGATGCGGACGCCAGCTTCTGCTGCTGGACAGCCTCGTCCTGATGGGCAAATACCTCATGGATTTCAACCGGATTTTTCTTGCCCTTAACCCGGACCCAGTCCAGCAGCCGGTGGGGAATCCCGCCTTTCAACCCGGCCGTATCGAGCAACTGGGCGCTGACCAGAACATCCGCATCATATCTGGGCGCCAGTGACTCCAGTCGATAGGCGATATTGACACTGTCGCCTATTACCGTGGTGTCCATTCTGTCTTCCGAACCCACTGTGCCCAGAATGACCGGCCCGAAATGTGCGCCTATACCGATATTGATGGGCGGATAGCCGGAGTTCTTTCTGTGCTGGTTGTACTGGACAACCGCCTTACGCAAGGCTGCAGCTGCCTGCAGACAGTCTCTGGCCTTGTCCTGGTTATTACCGCCCGGATGGTCAAACAGGGCCATAATGGCGTCACCGATAAACTTGTCGATAAAACCCCGGTTAGCATGGATAGGTTCGTTCATCCGCATAAAGTAGGAATTGAGGAAGTTCATCAGTTCCTGGGGCGACATCCGCTCCGACAGACCGGTAAAGCCACGGATATCGCAAAACAGGATAGCCACTTCGTCTTCGTCGGCACGTCCCAGCTCCAGTGTGCCCTGGCCATGTTTGGCAAAGTGCTCGGCAAACTGGCGCGGCACAAACTTCTCGAAGGTTCTGCTGATACTGGCAGCGGATTCACCTTCATCCTTGTATGCCGCAGCATAATCAGGCGGTGGCTGAATGGTATGGCCTTCCAGTCGCACGATGGGACGGTGGTATCGAACCCGGGCCTGGCGCAGCAGGCCGGCCAGCATCAGGATTATAAAGGCAAATAATACGCAGGTGCCGAGTAACAGCATGCTCAGGGGCTGAGCGAACCATTCACTCATGGCAGCGGCATCCGGTATCCTGGGCTGGCGTCATACTTGTGACAGGTCTGGCATTGGGGTTGTCACAATGTTGCCAGCACCCTGTCGGCCGCATCCAGAGTCTGCTGGACTATGGCGCTGTCGTGAGCGGCTGAAACAAAGCCGGCTTCATAGGATGCAGGTGCCAGATACACCCCTTCGGCCAGCATGGCATGATAGAAGCGGTTGAACTGCTGGATATTGCAGTTGATGGCCTGCTGGTAATGGGTGACCCGCTCCACATCGGTAAAGAACAGGCCGAACATACTGCCGGCGTAGTTGATGCTCATGGGCACGCCATGCCTGTCGGCCAGCGCTTTGAAACCCTCTGCCAGGGTTTGTGTGCGCTGTGTCAGCTGTTCATACAGCCCGGGTTGCTGGATGGCGGTCAGTGAGGCCAGACCCGCAGCCATGGCCACCGGGTTGCCGGACAGGGTGCCGGCCTGGTAGACCGGGCCAGTGGGTGCGATATGGCGCATAATATCGGCCTTACCGCCAAAGGCGCCGACTGGCATGCCACCGCCGATGACCTTGCCCAGGCAGGTCAGATCCGGTTGGATGCCGTAATGAGCCTGGGCACCGCCGAGGGCCACCCGGAATCCTGTCATAACCTCATCCAGTATCAGCAATGCACCATACTGATCACAGATATCACGCAGACCTGCAAGGAAACCTTCCACAGGCGGGATACAGTTCATATTGCCGGCTACCGGCTCGACGATAATACAGGCAATCTGTTCGCCCACCTCGCTAAACGCCTGGCGCACACTGTCCAGGTTGTTGTATTCCACGGTCAGGGTATGCTGGGCAAAATCCGCCGGGATCCCCGGAGAGCTGGGCACACCGAAGGTCAGGGCCCCGGACCCGGCCTTGACCAACAGGGCGTCGGCATGGCCGTGATAGCAGCCCTCAAACTTGAGGATCTTGTCCCGCCCCGTGTAGCCCCTTGCCAGACGGATGGCGCTCATGGTGGCCTCTGTGCCTGAGTTGACCATACGCACCATTTCCATGGAGGGTACCAGCGTACTGACCAATTCGGCCATTTCCACTTCGGCCTCGGTAGGGGCCCCGAAGCTGAGGCCTTTTTCCACCGCTTTGAGCACAGCCGACCTGATGGCCGGATGGTTGTGACCAAGCACCATGGGACCCCAGGACTGGACATAGTCGATATAGCGTTTGCCATCGGCATCGAAAATATAGGGTCCGTCGGCCCGTTCGATAAACAGGGGCGTGCCACCTACGGCTTTGAAGGCGCGTACCGGTGAGTTTACCCCGCCGGGGATATGGACCTGGGCCCGTTCAAACAACTGAATGGATTTTTGCATCTTTCCTTCACTTAAATATTTTGTTTGCTGCTGTACCACTGTACTTCGCAGTCATAGTCTTCCACCTTGTCTTCCACTCCCAGGGTGAGGGCAAACAGCGCCATACGGATCAACACACCGTTGTCGACCTGCCGGAAGATGGCCAGGTTGGGATTGAGGTTAAGGTCGTTGTCCAGCTCATTGGCATCGGCGCGGGAATCCCTGGGCAGAGGGTGCATAATCACCGTTTTTGACTGGAAGTGGCGGGTATAGATGTCCTGGTTGAGACGGAACTTGCCCCGGTAGCGGTTGGCTTCATCCTGGGTGGGGAAGCGTTCTTCCTGGACCCGGGTCTGGTAAACGATATCCGCATCCATGCTGCCTTCCAACTGGTCCGTGACCCTGAAGCTGTGGCCTGCGTTTTCTATGCTGTCCAGCACAGAGGCGGGCATCGACAGTTCATGAGGGGCAATCAGGGTAAAGCGGATATTCCTGTAAAGGCACAGCAGCTTGGACAGGGAATGTACGGTGCGGCCATGCTTAAGATCGCCGATCATGGCGATATGCATCCCTTCGATACTGTCCCCATGAAACTGCAGTTCCTTGGAAATCGTATAGAGATCCAGCAACGCCTGGGTTGGATGTTCATTGGGCCCGTCGCCGCCGTTGATCACAGGCACCCGGCTGCCCTCGGCAAACTCGGCCACAGAGCCGGCCATGGGATGACGCATGGCGACAATATCCGAGTAGCTGGACAACACCCGGGCAGTGTCATACAGGGATTCACCTTTGGACAGGGCCGAGGTGGCCATGCCGGCCGTTTCCCTGACCTCGCCGCCTAGCAAGTTGAAGGCAGTACCAAAGCTGACCCGGGTCCGGGTGCTGGCTTCGAAAAACAGGTTGCCGAGGATGGCCCCATCCAGCACTTTGGTGCGTTTTTGCCTGTGTGCGTAGGGGCGCATGCGGTCGGCCACCTGGAATATTTGCCGGATGCCGTCACGATCGAACTGGTTGACCGAAAGAATATGTTGACCTTTAAACTGGCTCATAGGGAGAGGGCTTGGTTGGCAATGGGCCGATTTTAACAGGGCCTGCCCTTAAGGACTATCCCCGGGATTGGCCCGGACTAATCATTGAATAAAGGTATGAAAGTTCATCACATGCACTGAATTGCCATGCCAGCCCAGGCTGGAGACGGTTCTCTGGTTGGTTTAAGTTTAATCAGCAAGCCGGAAAAACCTCCCGTGTTCAATTCCGGTTCACTGATCGATAAGGGGATTTGATCATGATTATTCTGGTTGGTGGTGAAAAAGGCGGTAGCGGAAAAAGCTGCCTGGCACAGAATATCGCTGTTTATCTGCGAGCTGAGCGTGATGCGACCGTTCTGATGGTGGACTGCGATCCGCAGCGCACCACTTCCGATTGGATTCAGGAACGCAACAATAACAAAAGGGACTTACCTAACATTAATTGCGTGCAGTTATATGGAAAGATACGCAATGAATTGCTCAGCCTGCGCAACCATTATGACTTTGTGGTTATCGACTGTGGTGGACAGGACAACCTGGCCCTGCGCTCCTCCATGGCGGTGGCGGACAATATTCTGATTCCTCTTCGCCCCAAGCGCCGAGACCTGAAAACCGTACCGCATATGGAAGACCTGGTTTCCACCTGCAAGATGGTCAATCCAAAGATGAACGTGGCGTTCGTGATCACCCAGTGTCCCTCGCTGCCCTCCCTTGCCAGCCGGATCATTGAGGCCAAGGAGGTGTGCCGTTCGTTCGAGATACCGGTGCTTAACTCGGTGACTTTCAGTCGCAACATGTACGATGACAGCGAAGAGCTGGGCCTGTCGGTGATGGAGAACGAGCCGGACGGCAAGGCGGCATGGGAAATCCGCAGTATTGTCGATGAATTGTTTGCCCGCGGCCGAGGAGAGACCTATGACATTCGCCAGTTTGAAGAAAAAATCGCCGTCGGCCAGTCCTGAATCTCTCTCTGTTGATGATTTTATCGATGACGCGGAAAATTACGCCAGGGGCATATCCAAAGTAGTGACGCTGCATCCAGAGCCCCCCGGCTACAGCGGTGAGCCATTGCGCAGTCACTGTTTTACTCTGAGCGAAGAGGTCTGGGGCAAACTGGATCGCTTGTCTGAATTATCCGGTATTTCCCGCTCAAGGTTGTTGCGAATTCTGCTAAATGACCTGCAACCTGAGACGGACCTGCCTCGCTTTCTGGCCAGTCAGGTGAGGTAGGAACCATCGTCGCCCTTGGCCATCAGGGCTGTCTTTTACCTCGTTCTTTTCGGGGAGTCGTAGACAGCCTGGTCATTCCACCGCTGATTTGCGCAACCTCACCAGCTTCCTTTATGCCCGCTGCACTCCCTCGTCAATGACTTGAATTCGCACAGTCTTGCTGGGTACAGTGTGTTGGCATCCGTAACAAAGCTGGCGAGAGTGGAGCCTGGTTATATGGTTTCGCCACGCCAGGAAGGGGAAAATCCGTGGGAATTGCATTTTGGATAAAACGTTTTTTCGTTGTTCTGTTTGGCGCCTTTGTGGTCATAGGCGGCGTGCAGATGCTGAAAAATCATGATTTCGACTACGCCATCACACAAGCCGCCATTTGGGCCCCGCTTACGGCCGCCGTGTTTACCCTGAGTCGCTTTGTTCAAGCGCGCCGGGGACAACATTGCGCCCTGTGCAAAGATACTCCGGAAATGCGCGATGCCGACATCCACGAACCCCGCTGAAACACTATATCGGCACAAAGTTAAGTGTCCGCATAGGCTCAAGCTTTGACTGGCTAAAACATCGGTTTTACCACCGCCAGACAGATAATCCCCAGCAATACCAGCACCGGGGCTTCGTTGAGGAAGCGATAAAAGCGCGGGCTACGGCGGTTTTCATCGCGGGCGAATTGCTTCAACAGCCGATACAGATATAAGTGATAGCCATAGATGGCGATCACCAGAACCAACTTGATGTGCAGCCACATCGATACTCTGAACCAGTCGCGCCCGTAGCTGAAAATCAGCGCCAGACCGAACACCAGGGTCAATACGGCAAAGGGAGTGACAAACCACCAGAGTCGGCGTTCCATCACTTTAAACTGGTCTTTGGTTGCCTGGTGTTCACTCTGGGCATGGTAGACAAACAACCTGGGCAGATAAAAAATGCCGGCCATCCAGGCGATCATAAAAAACAGGTGCAGGGCTTTTAGCCATAAGATCATCAGTATTGCTCCTTCATCAGTTGCGCCCGTAACCGGTTCCAGGTAATCACACCGACTATATCGGCCGGATTGTCTTCATAGATATACACGGCCCCATCCCGCGCAGCTTGGAGGATCTCGTACACTTCTGCCAGAGTGGCCTGTGCCGGCACGCCTTCCATGCTCAGGAATTTCAGCGGATGGCTCTGATCCGGGCTCAGGCTGATATCATACTGAACCAGTGAGTACTGTATGCCAATTTCAAAATCCTGCGCCTGCACCACCAAGTCCGTCGGGGACTGCTCCAGATGCCGCAGCAACTGGTGTTCCTGGGCATCCTGAAACAATTTGAAGTCACGCTGGGCTTCGGCCATCACGCCGGTCTTCTGCAAATGTTCACGAATGGAAGAACTGGTGTAGGACAGCTTCTGGTAGTCCAGTTGGCGGATAAAGATGGAGCGGTTGCCCAGCAACTGAGTGGAGGTGACATAGGCAGGGACAATTACCAGCATGGCCGGCAGTATCACCTGCGGCGAGAATGACAGCTCCATCACCGCTGAAAGAGCAGCCAGTGGCGCATGGAGAACCGCGCTTAACAGTCCTGCCAGGCCCAGCAGGGCGAAGGCCCCGGTATACTGGCTGGTGTCATCCATAAACAGCCCCAAAGGCAGCAACAAAATGGCGCCGGTCAGCACGCCCATGCCGATAACGGGACCGATAACCCCGCCCGGAATACCCAGCCCCAGGGCAATCAGGGTGAGCAGGAACTTGGCCGCCAGGATGGCAAACAGTAGCATCAGATTATCCGGTGAGTTGACCACAAACTGGATGGAACTCATGCCCGACCCCATGGCTTCGGGCAACAGGTAACCCACCAGGCCGGTTAGCAGACCGGCCAGCAACAGGCGGCTGGCCATGGTCAGTGGCCTGAACCAGCGGATAATGTTCATCAGTTGATTGTTGAACAGGGTGGCCAGCGCCCCTAATGCCATGCCAAAAGGGATCAGGTACAGATAAAACCAGTTGTTGAACTGGTTGAATGTCAGTAATGCCAGCTCACTGCCTTCGCCAAATACCAGGCGGGTAAGCACAGATCCACAGGCTGCTGCCAGCATGACCGGAATAAAGATATGGATCTTGTATTCCCTGAGCACGACCTCCATAACGAAAATCACTGCGGCAAACGGCGTATTGAAGGACGCGGAAATACCTGCTGCAATACCGCATCCGGCCAGAATTCGGATGCTGTTATAGGGCAGTTTCAGCCACTGACCGAAAAAAGTGCTCCCGGCTGCGCCCAGATGCACGGAGGGACCTTCCCGGCCCACGGAAAATCCCGCGGCCAGGGCAATCACACCACCGAAGAACTGATTGATACTGGTGCGCAGGGGGATATGGCCATACCGGTGTTTAACCCGGTGGATCACGTAGGGAATACCCATCCGGTAGTGTTTGAAACCGGTGATAAAAGCGAACAGCAGAATCAGCAGGGCGCCGACAATGGGAAGAATAAATCTGTCCACGGCCGGCATAGTGGTAAAGTTGTCCACCTGTTGTACGTAGAGGTGTTGCAGGGATTCGATACAGAGACGGAACAGAATGATGAGCAGGGCTGCACAGGTGCCGCCGAGGATGCCGAGCAGGCAGAGTTGCACCGAAGTACGGGGATGGGCAAGTTCCTGTCTGAGTCCCTGAATTGACATCTTGTGCTGTGCTGATGAAGTCTACTTCAAGTCTAACACAAGTACTTGTAATCTAAGCAAATCTGAAGTCCGTCCGGCGATGGCGGTGAAGTGAGAGAATCGGGTGTTATCTGCAAGAGAACTGAAACAAAAAATCGGCGCCATGCGCTTCTACCTAATACTGTTGGCGTTACTCGGTCTGGTGGGTTATCTGGGTGTGAGGTACGGCAATCATCTGCTCGACAGCCAGGCATACAAGATTTCCGGTCTGGAGCAAAGTGTGGCAAGGATTACCGAAGAGAACCACAAACTGACCAAGGCCCTGAATATTCTGGGCGTGGAACTGGAAGTGGAGCGCCTGGCCAACCAACAGATACAGAACAGTCTGCAACAAGCCATGCAACGCCAGGCAGAGCTGAAAAAGGAGCTGTCTTTTTACCAGAAGATTATGGCGCCGGAAATGCAGGAGCAGGGCGTGGTGGTGGACTCGCTGGATATTGAAGCCACCAACAGCCCCGGGTATTTCCGCTTTGCCCTGGTGATGATGCAACGGGACGCCCGCAAGGAACTGGTGCAGGGAGATGCGAGGATTGTCATCCACGGCAGCAGAAACGGCCGGCCCGATACCCTGTCACTGACCAGCCTGCTGCAGGAACCCAAAGACAACCTGGATTTCCGTTTCCGCTATTTTGAAGTGTTGGAGGGAGTATTCAAACTGCCGGAGGATTTTATACCCAGGCGCCTGGAAGTGGACTGCCAACTGGAAAAACCCAGGAAAGGCCGGCTGAATCAGGCCTTCGACTGGCTGCTCAGTGTAGCCGAAGGCGAACAAGTGAATAGTTGATTGAATTGGTCGGGTATAAGATAATAGCCGGCCCAGTCAGCACCAGTGCAGAGGTCCTTTATGTCAGTAGAAGCCGCTTATCCGATAGAATTTTCTGATGCCGCCGCGCATAAGGTCCGGGAATTGATCGCCGAGGAAGAAAATCCGTCCCTTAAGCTCAGGGTGTTTGTGACCGGTGGGGGGTGTTCAGGGTTCCAGTACGGCTTTACGTTCGACGAAAAGGTCAATGAAGGTGATATGACCATCAGCAAGCAGGATGTGACCCTGGTCGTGGATCCCATGAGCCTGCAATACCTGGTGGGCGGGGTGGTGGACTATCAGGACAGCCTGGAGGGCAGCCGTTTTATGGTAAACAATCCCAATGCCACCACCACCTGTGGCTGTGGCTCCAGCTTCAGCATCTGATTATTCTTCAATAGGCTGTGCGGATGCCGCCCAGTACCGCCAAAGATCTTTCCAATGCGCCATTGGCTGGGATCACAGCGCCATGATGAAACTATTTTTCACTGTGTTGTTGTGGCTGCTCTCAGTGATGGCCACGGCCAGTCAGAAGCCTTTGCTCAGGTTTGACGGCCAGAATATTGCCGGCAGTCCCTATGGCTTATTTGTCGAGGAGCTACTGAACCGGGCATACGATCGACAGGGCTACAGGATTGAGTACCTGCCGTTGCCCCTGGCGCGCAGTTTCCGTGAGGCTAACGAAGGTCGTCTCGATGGCCTCAGGGCCAGAATAGAAGGGATAGAGTCCGAATACCCCTACCTTGTCAAAGTGGATTATCCCCTGTTTGATTTTACTGTCGAATTGATTGGTGACCGGCGACAATGCGGGCTTTGCGACCTGTCCCAACTGGATAATCTGGTCACCTTAAGGGGCTTTGAAGCGCAACAGCGTTTATTTGCCAGCCTGGGTCTGGATATGGCTGTCCGTGCTGTGTCTGACTCACAGCAAGCGCTGGATATGCTCTCAGCAAGGCGTGTGCCGGCGGTCGTGCTCTCCGGCGGTATGTTGCCAAAGGGCTTTCTCCAAGGCTCTGTCCATTGGATCCGTCACACTCTGGCCATCCTGCCCGACTATCATTATCTGCACCAATCCCATGCCGCCCTGGCTGAGCAGATCGGCGCCGAATTTCACGCCATGGAAAGCAGTGGCGAAATTGCCCTGTTGCGAACCAAACATGGCATACCCGCTTCGGTAAGCACTCAGCCAGCGTCAGTCCAGGTGGGGCCGGTCAGCGCGGTATCCTCCGACTGGCAAGGCTATACGGATACTGAGCAGGGGGTCTACTGGAAAATCCTGCGTTCTGCCTTTGCCTCCTCAGGACTGCAGGTGACAAGCGATCTGTCCAACTGGAAGCGGGCCAAGGCAGAGTTTGCCGAAGGCCGCTACGATATCCTGGTGGGAGCCTATGATTACGAGGTGCCGGTCGGTGGGCTGCGCTCGGATGTCCATATCGACTACGAGTTGCCGGTATTGGCCATTGGCCATGACAGGCAGAGGATGCAAAGGCAGATCAAGGGACAGGACGTAGCCAGGGGGTGTCATGTACTGGGGTACGATTTTTCCAGATTGCTGGGTGAGAACATCGAGATGTACGAAGTGAGCCAACTGGATGACTGCATGAAAATGCTGAGCAACGGCCGCTTGGACATGGTTTTTGACTACCTTTACAATCTGACCGAGGAAGAACGACAAAGCCTGTCTGTGCTGGAAATCAGTGACGAGCAACCTCTCTTCCTGGTATTCCAGGATACGGTCAGGGGACGGCATCTGAAAAGACTGTTTGAACAGGCCTTTCGTGAACAGGTGGTATCTGGCCGGGTTGCCGGTTTTTTTCCCGATGCCGAGAGTTACTCGACGGCAAGGCTGGCGGTACAATAATCAAGGAGAACGGCATGTTGAAGATCTATGGTTCCACCACATCACCTTTTGTCAGACGGTTGCGGATCTGGCTGGCTAATGTCGAGCATGAGTTTATCAACCTGCAGATCTTCTCCGGCCCCGACCGGGAATTTCTCGCTTCACTGAATCCGACCCTGAAAATCCCCATGATCGACGATGAGGGACAGATTATTTATGACTCCAGGGTGATCTTCCGTTACCTGACCGGCAAACTGGGCTATTCCGTCCCGGACTGGCGCCAGGAAAACCTGCTGACCCTGATTGACTCGGTTAACGATACACTGGTTCAGGCGCTGATCATGAAACGTTCCGGTATTGAGGCGGATCCGGACAAGCTGATATTCAAACTGCAGAATGACAGAATTGAAACCATTCTGAACCATCTGAATGAGAAGGTTGAGCAAGGTGAATTCGGCGGTTGGGGCTACCCGGAAGTCTGCCTATATTGCCTGATCGACTGGGTCGAGTTTCGCGAGTTGCATGATTTATCCCAGATGCAATCCCTGTTAGCCTTCCAGGCCAGGCATCAGAACAAGATTGAAGTGACCGCCACTAATCCTCGTGGATAAGGGGACAAGGACACTGGCAAACAACAGAGAAAAGCGATGACACAAGTGCCACAGACCGGCCTGCTGCTTCAACAGGCCATCAAGGCTTTGCAGCAGGGACAACCCCAGCAGGCTCTGCAACTATTCGAATCGGTGACAATCCAGGCTCCAGAGCTGGGGCAGGCCTGGCTGGGGTTGGCCTTTGCACGGGCCAACCTGCAACAGGACGCTCAGGCGTTGGAAGCCATCGAACGTTGTCTGGCACTCGAACCCCGCAATCTCAGGGCACTGCTCTTCAAAGCCGATCACCTGAGCCGGCTGGGTCAACCAAGACGGTCACTACCCTTCTACGAAGCCGCTTTAAAGCTGGCGGTCAACCTTAACAGCGAGATCCCCGGCGATATCCGGCAGGGCCTGGAACGGGCCCAGTCCATGGCGGAAAGGTTCAACCTAGAGTATGCGGATTTTCTGCTGGGCAAGCTGAAGGAAAAAGGTTATCAGCCGTCTCAGTCCAGCACTCGGTTCAACCATTCGCTGGATATCAGCATGGGCCGCAAGCAGATCTATCACCAGCAGCCCAATCGCTATTACTTCCCCGGACTGCCGCAACGGCAATTTTACGAGAGGGAAGAGTTTTTCTGGATCGAAGAGCTCGAAGCAGCCACTGAAACTATCCGGAGTGAACTCGAGGCACTCCTGAAGGCTGACAAGGCCTTTGCCCCTTATCTGAGCTCAGATCAGGATATTCCTGAAATCAATCAGGCTGGCAGCAAAATAGTCAATAACACCGACTGGGGTGCCTGCTACCTGTGGGAATACGGGAAGCTGCACGAAGAGAATGCCCGGCGCTGCCCCGGCACCGTGGCTGCGCTGGAAAAAGTGCCCATGGCCCATATTCCCGGACAAATGCCGATAGCCCTGTTCTCCCGCCTGGCTGCCCATACTCATATTCCCCCACACCACGGCATGCTTAATACCCGACTTATCTGTCATTTGCCCATTATCGTTCCCAATAACTGCGGTGCGCTGCGTTGCGGCAGTGAGGAGCGCCCCTGGCAGGAAGGCAAGACGTTGATCTTCGATGACAGTATCGAGCATGAAGCCTGGAATCGCTCGGACCAGGAGCGCGTGGTGCTGCTGTTTGATATCTGGCGACCGGAGCTGACCGAAGAAGAGCGTCAACTGGTCAGCGCCCTGTTGCAGGTGACCAAGGAGTATGAAGAGGGTGACTGATCCCGGAAGCCCTGTCTGGTCCGATGAGGCAATAAATAATCAGTTGTATTTCAATAACTCCCTTCTACTTGGTACGTGCGTACTGCTAATAATTCCTCAGTAACATTGCAATTACAATTTGTAACATTTAACTTTGGTCCGTGGTCATTCATTGATTATTCGTTGAATGCCTGTTTATACGAATATTATTCAAAAAAATAATAAATATCAGAATAAAAATAAGTTATAGCAGCAAGTAGTTGTAAGGAGTCCAAGTGAAATCCAACCCCCTGAATCCTCTGGCCGCAGCGTTGTTGCTGGCCCTGGCAAGTTCCGCCGCTCATGCCGCCAATGATCGCTTCGTTATCCAGGTAGATAACCCGGGTAAGGGCATTGTTAAAGCCCTGACCAAGCAGCTGGGCGGCGAAATCCATGTCGATTCCAACGGTTTTGTGGCAGTGACCCTGCCGGGCATGAATCTGGATGAGGCCAAAGGCGTGATGAACAACCCGCATGTAAGGCTGGTTGAAGAAGATCAGATGCGCCGCCTGATGTCGTTTAGTGACGATGTGGGTAATCCCGACATACAGCAAATCACCCCTTATGCAGTCTACCAATCCCAGGCCGACCAACTGACCCTGCAGATGAGCAGTGCCAAAAAGGTTTGCGTGATCGACTCGGGTATCGCCCGTGAAACGGGTGAAACCGGTGGCCACAACCCGGACTTCGACTGGGCTTCAATTTCCGGTGACAGCGATGCCGGTACAGGTGACTGGTTCCGCGACGGCGGCCCCCATGGTACGCACGTGGCAGGTACCATCGCAGCCGCCGACAATACCTACGGCGTGATTGGCATGGCGCCGGGTAACCCTTTGCATATCATCAAGGTATTCAATGATGCGGGCTGGGGTTATTCGTCAGATCTTGCCCACGCCGCCAATCTATGTGGCCAGGCAGGTGCCGATATCATCAGCATGAGCCTGGGTGGCGGTGGTGCCAACAGTACCGAAGAGAATGCTTTTAACTCCTTTACTGATGCAGGTGGCCTGGTCGTGGCGGCAGCAGGAAACGACGGCAACTCCGTGCGTTCCTATCCCGCAGGCTATTCATCGGTAATGATGATCGGCGCCAACGACGCCGATAACAATATCGCCGATTTTTCCCAGTACCCAAGCTGTACCTCTGGCCGGGGAAAAAATGCGACGACTGATGAAACGCTCTGCGTTGAAGCCACAGCAGGCGGCGTGAACACCCTGTCCACTTACCCGGGCGCCGGAGCAACCCTCTCCAACCTGTCCGCTGACAGTGCCGGTTATGTTTCCGCTCCCATGGAAAATACCGGTAGTGCAGAAGCAGCCACCTATTTTATGGGGACGGCTGAATCTACCGATGGCAATGCGGCAGGCAAAGTCTGCATGATCGACCGTGGCGTGATCAGTTTCTATGACAAGGTCAAGAACTGTGAGGATTCCGGTGGCGTCGGCGCCGTAATCATCAACAACGAATCCGGTGTGCTCTATGGCACCTTGGGTGAGACAAACGACACGTCCATTCCCGCACTGGGGGCAGCCCTTGAGGATCGCACAGCGCTACTTGCAGCCAGCAGCGTCAGCATCAGTATCGATGCCAGTGACTATGGCTATATGAGCGGTACCTCCATGGCGACTCCTGCGGTATCCGGTGTTGCCGCGCTGGTCTGGTCAAATCATCCCACTTGCACCGGTACCGAAATCCGTAGTGCCCTGAAGGCTACTGCCATGGATGCCGGCACCGCAGGTAAAGATGTGTACTTCGGTTACGGAATCGTGCAGGCAGCCGATGCCTCTGCTTACCTGTCAGCCAATGGTTGTGCGGGGGGAGACAACGGTGGCGGCACCGATCCTGAGCCGGGTGATCTGAGCCTGAGTGCCAGTGGCTACAAGGTTAAAGGTCTGCAGTATGCAGATTTGTCCTGGTCAGGCAGCAGTGCAGGCAGTGTGGATGTCTATCGTAATGGTGCGCTGGTAACCACCACGGCCAATGACGGCGCCTATACGGATGCTCTGAACCAGAAAGGCAGCGCCACATACAGCTATCAAATCTGTGAGGCCGGTACCTCAACTTGTTCCGCAACCAAGACAGTGGTTTTCTAAACCCGGTCAATCTGTCTTGAAACCTCAAAAGCGGGCCCTGGCCCGCTTTTTTTCTTTTAGCTTGATCAGTAACCTCTGGCAAAGTCCAGTTTATGGTCCATCGGTTCACCTGACAGCCAAAGGCGATAGTTGTCAATAAACACCGGCGCAATCAGCTCGGGTCTGGAAAGGGCTGCCGTATGCTGGGTAATCAACAGGTTCGGAGTGTGCCAGAACGGATGTGTGTCCGGCAGGGGTTCTTCCCTGAAGACATCCAGCACTGCGGCTTTCAGGTGTCCCGCACACAGTGCCTCGCAAAGGGCCTCGTCGTCTATAAGGCTGCCGCGGCCGGCATTGATCAATACACAGTGGCTGGGCAACCAGTTCAGGAATGTCTGATCCACCAGATTGGCCGTCTGCTTTGTATGGGGTAGCAGGCAAAGCAGATAGTCCAGGCTGCCGGCAAACTCCTGCAATTGTGACAAGTCATAATACCGACCAACAGCCTCACAATCCCGGCTGCGCAGGCTGACACCATGTATTTCCATGCCCAGTGCCCTGCAGACGGATGCCACCTCCCGTCCGATGGAGCCCACACCCAGAATACCCAAATGCCTGCCCCGCAGGGTTGAGTGGGTCGGTCCTGCCCAGTGTTTTTGCTGCTGCCTTGCCTGATAACCCGGGATATCCCGGGCGAAGTAAAGCATGTATGCCAGGGCATACTCGGTCATTTGTACACCGAATATGCCCTTGATGCCGGTCAGTTGATAGTCTCTTTTGCTGTGACTGAGAAGGGGGGCATTGCCCGCCCAGGTGGACTGCAGCCACTGCAGTCGGGGCATGGCCGGCAGGCAGCCCAGGGCCAGATCCGGGTCGGCCAGTAGCAGTTCACATTCCTGCAGGGCAATGGCGTCCGGCTGGCTTTGGCTGATGAGCTTAATCCTCAGCCCCGGTAGACCGGCTTGCCCAAGCAGCTTTGCATAGATCGGGGCATCGCGGCTGGCAATCGCCAGGTTAAAGTTATTCGGCAGGGAATCTGACATAAGTAAACTAATCTTTGCTGTTTCGTTAATTAAGTTCGTATTTTCTGTTTTATTTGAAAATAATATTCGGTTTAATGGGGCTGTTTAAATAAACTCAGGATAATCCCATGTCGTCACAGACTTCACTGGCTCAGGCCAAAGTACTTTCTCCCAAGCGAAACAGCTCCCATGCTCAGGATCTGGAGTCCCTGGCCAGGGAACAATTGCAGCATTTTGGTATCGACGGCAGCAGTGAATACGGCCAGGCACTCTATCAGGCGGCACTGCACCTTTACCAGACCCAGGTGGATGTCAGCCAGCTCTGGCAGATTACCCGGGATACCCTGGCTAATTTAAGCCACGAAGACAAAATCGCGCGCTTCAATGCCAAGAAATTCCTGTCCTTCCAGCTCGCCAAGGTGCTGGACACCTTACAAAACCCGTTCAGGGCTGTGCATCAGAGCCTGCACAAGCAACAGGGCTCTCATCTGGTCAAGAGCCACTATCCGCTGTTCGACAACGTCACGGCCTTGTTTTCCGCCACGCCGGTTGTGGTGCGCACCGCCACTTATGTCTATGCCTGCACCGAGTGGGTGGATGATGCCTTCCAGGGCAAGGAATTCACTCACCAGATCTACTCCAGACTGCTCAATCCTACCGCCATCTCGCTGGCCAATGCCATTGTCGATCTGGAAGCCGGGCCCTATGCGGCAGATTATCTGGCCTGGAACTTCAACTCCGGCATGGCAGCCATCGACGGGGTACTGTCCAATGTGCTGACCCACGGCGATGTGCTGATTGTGTCACGCAATATTTATGGCGGCGTGTTCCAGTTGCTGCATGACTACTTCGCCCGTGCCAATCGTATGGATATCCAGCTCGAATGGTTCGACGGCTATACCGAAGCGGCGTTCAGCGAGTTTATGGACGAAGTTAAATCACGCCATTCCGCCAGGCTGGCAGATGGCAAACAGCTCCATGTCTATCTGGAATCACCCTGTAACCCCCATGGGTATGTGCTTGATGTATCCGGCCTCTGTAAGGTGGCCCATAGCGGCAATCATCTGGTCATGCTGGACGCCACCCTGGCCACCCCCATCCTGTCCCAGCCGCTGCAGCGCAAGGACAAGGCCGAGCGCCCCGACTATGTGATTCACAGCTACACCAAGGATATCTGCGGCAGCGGCGCCACTACCGCCGGTGTGGTCATAGGCGAGACCTACCGCATGTTCCAGTCAAAGGGGGACAAGGTTAACGGTCTGGACTGGTCACGCACTATGTTCTGGGATGTGTTCTATATCAAGGGGGCGTTCCTTGACTCGGAGAAGGCCTTCGACGTCCTTAATGGCATGAAAACCCTGGAACAACGGATTATGAACAAGGTCATCAACACCCTGGTGTTCAGCCGTTTTCTGGCCTCCCACCCGGACTTTCATGTCAATTGCCACGCGCTGGTGGATCACCCCAATGCTGCTCTGCGGAACAGTCAGATGCGTCACGGCTGGCCCTGCGCCCTGTTTACCGTGGATATGGAAGGGGCCAGCCTCAGTCGCGACACTTTTGTACGCTTCTTCGACGCCCTGGAGCCGGCCTTCAGCCACCAGGTATCCATCGGCCAGCACAATACCATTATCCTGTGTCCTGCACTGACCTCACACTCTGAGCTGGCGAAAAAAGATCAGGAAGCGGCAGGTATCTACATGACAACCATGCGTATCGCCATGGGCACAGACAACGTCAAGGAACTGATCGCCCAGTTTATCCACTGCGCCAAACTACATATCGATCCTGTGGTCCCCGGCTTCAGCGACAAGTTTATGGAGCCGGAGCAGATCGACAAGCTGTATATGGACCTGGCCATGGAAGTCTGTACTCAGCACTACGGCTCCGGGGCCAGCATGGCGGAGATGTTGGCTTAGGCTTCAGTAACAGTGCAAACTGCCGATGTAGTGGCATCGGCAGTTTTAAGGATTCTCCATGCACCAGTTCAGTTTGAATGTAAAGTTCGATGCGCCGTTGGAGCGCCTGTATGAGGCCTGGCATAAGCCGGAGCTGCTTCAGCAGTGGTTTGCACCCGGCGACATGCTGGTGGCCCAGGCCATGTCGAGTTTCCAGGAGGGGGGTAAGTTCCGTATCGTGATGCAGGATACTGACTTCAGCCAGCATATCCTGATGGGGCAGTACCAGACTATAGTGCCCAATCAAAGGCTGGCGTTTACCTGGCAGTGGCAGGACAGCGATCTGATGACCCATGTCAGCCTGGATTTTGCCAGGGTCAACGACAGCACCTCAGAGCTGACCCTTACCCACAGCGGCTTTCCCGATCAGGAAATGGCCGATGACCATCAGGATGGCTGGATAGCCTGTTTGGAAAAGCTGTCTTTGCTGACGCTTTAGACGTTATCAGAGAAAAGTTATCAGTTTGCAGTGGTCAGTTTTCAGAAATGCTTTGACAGGGTAGAGAAATAAGTTCGTTTTGTTGCCAACTGCCAACTTTAAAAACGGGGCAGGGACTCGCTGAAGCGGTAGTCATAGACCAGCGCCGTTTCCACATGATTGACTTCCGGCCTGGCGGTGACGGCATTGAAGACGAAATCCCGTAAGTGCTCCGTATCGGCTACCGTCACATGGATGAGGAAGTCGTTTTCCCCCCCCATATGGTAAAGACTCAGCACCTCCGGCATGGGCAGCAAAGCCTGCATAAAGGCTTCCACTGTCTCACGGTTATGGTTGGAGAGACGGGCGGCGATCATGGCCTGGATATGACCACCCAGAGCGTTGACGTTAAGGCGCAGGCTGCTGCCACGTATTACCCCGTCATGCTGCAGGCGCCTGACCCGCTCCAGGCACGAAGAAGGTGCCAGTCCGACCCGGCTGGCCAGCTCTTTATTGGTCAGTCGCGCATCCTGAAACAGGATGGCCAGTATCTCCAGGTCGGTGGTGTCCAGCGCTCGCATGGCAGTCCCCTGTTAATCGTTCAGCGGTGCATGGCCAGCATGATACGGCGGTTGTTGTCCAGGTGGGCCAGGTACTCCTCGGCCAGGGTGGCAAACTTACTGCGATCTTTCTCTGCAATGGGCTCCGCCTTGGGCAGGCTGACAGTACGGGGGTTTCTGTGCACCCCGTCGACCAGGAACTCGTAATGCAGATGCGGACCAGATGCCAGGCCGGTGGCGCCTACATAGCCAATGGTCTGTCCCTGCCTGACGCTCTGACCCTTTTTGACCGCCCGTTTTGTGAAATGCAGGTACTTGGTCACATACTTCTCGCCGTGCTGGATAAACACATAGTTACCGTTGTACTTGTTGTAGCTGGCGGCGATAACTTTGCCGTCACCTGCTGCCATAACCGGCGTACCCACATTCGCTGCATAGTCTATGCCGTTGTGCGGCCGGACACTTTTGAGCACCGGGTGCAGGCGCTTGGGATTGAAGCTGGAGCTGATGTACTTGAAGCTGACCGGGGCACGCAAAAAGCTCTTGCGCATACTGCGTCCTTCCGGCGTGTAGTAGTTACCGTCATCGTAACGAATGGCCTGGAACACCTGCCCTTGGTTGCTGAATTCTGCGGCCAGTATCCTGCCGTGGCCGACAAAATCGCCGTCTATGTATTCTTCCTCAAATACCAGATTGAAATGATCGCCCTGGCGAAGTTCCAGAGCAAAGTCGATATCCCAGCCAAAAATACCCGCCAGGCTCATAATCTGCGCCTCAGACAGGCCGGCATTGACGCCGGCGTGCCAGAAACTGGAGCTGATAGTGCCGCTGGCGTAGCCCAGGCGCACATCGACTTCCTTGGATTGTACTTCCGATTGATACTCACCTTGTTCGTCCCGCCGGATGGACAGGCTTTCGGTGGGAGAGAAGCTATAGCTAAGGGCAACGAAATCACCCTGCTCGTCCTTGATCAGGCGGAGTTCGTCGCCTGGCATCATCTTTAACAGTTTTTTGGCATCCTCACCGGCACGACTGACCTTGTAGGTTTCCTGCGGGCTGAGACCAGCGCGATCAAAAATCTTGGCCAGATTGTCACCGCGTCTGACCTGGTATTTCTGCCACTCAGGCCCTTGCACCTGATTCGACTGGACCGCCATTTCCCCAACTTCAAGGGGCAGGGGATAGCGTTTACCCAGTTCCAGTTCTTCTGTCTGACGGGACGCCGTGGCTGGTTCCGAGGGCAGGAACAGCATCAGTAAAGCAAGCAGAGACAGGCTTAACAGCATGACTTTGTGCGGTTTTGGCAGTTGTTTTATGGTTTGTTTTACCACCTACTACAACCTCTTGTGACAAACTTTCGGGGAACCGCTTTGTGACCGTACAATGTGTCGGCAAGTTCCGTAAACTTACCACAGAATATCCCCATCTCATTGCAATTGCTACTCTGCAGCCATGCCTTGTTACTGTATCACATACCATTTCCTTCGAAACTGCAGGGAATTGGTATACACTTCCGCCTGTTTTTGACCGGCCAAAGAGAGTGAAGTAGATGACAGACTGGCAGCATGCATTTGCCGAAATCCAGCGGGGAGCAGAAGAGATTCTGCTGGAAGAGGAACTGATTGAGAAACTCAAATCAGGTAAGCCGCTGAAAATAAAAGCCGGCTTCGATCCTACTGCGCCGGACTTGCATCTTGGCCATACGGTATTGATCAACAAGTTGCGCACCTTCCAGCAACTGGGCCATGAAGTGGTCTTTCTGATTGGTGATTTCACCGGCATGATCGGCGATCCCACAGGGAAAAATGTGACCCGTAAACCCCTGTCCAGAGAAGATGTACTGGCCAATGCCCAAACCTACAAGGAACAGGTGTTCAAGATCCTGGATCCGGCCAGGACCCAGATTCGCTTCAACTCTGAGTGGATGAACACTCTGGGCGCGGATGGCATGATCAGGCTGGCCGCCCGCCAGACGGTTGCCCGCATGCTGGAACGGGACGATTTTAAGAAGCGTTACGCCGGAGGTCAGCCCATTGCCATTCATGAGTTTCTCTACCCGTTGGTTCAGGGCTGGGATTCCGTGGCCCTGGAATCCGATGTGGAGCTTGGCGGAACCGATCAGCGTTTTAACCTGCTGATGGGCCGCGAGCTGCAAAAAGATGAAGGGCAGCGCCCGCAAACCGTATTGATGATGCCCCTGCTCGAAGGGCTGGACGGTGTGCAGAAGATGTCTAAATCCCTGGGTAACTATATCGGTATTACCGACAGCCCTAATGAGATGTTCGGAAAGATAATGTCCATCTCAGACGAGTTGATGTGGCGCTACTATGAGCTGCTCAGTTTCCGCCCCGTGGAGGAAATCGAGGCTTTAAAAGCGCAGATCAGGGACGGTGCCAATCCCAGGGATACTAAGATCCTGTTGGCCAAGGAGATCATTGAGCGCTTTCATGACGATGCCGCTGCCGAAGCGGCGCATCAGGATTTCATTCAGCGCTTCCAGAAAAACGCCCAGCCGGATGAAATGCCGGAGCTGACCCTGAGTCTGGCTGGTGAAGGTCTGCCCATTGCCAATCTGCTAAAAGAAGCCGATCTGGTGGCTTCGACCTCTGAAGCCCTGCGTATGATTAAGCAGGGGGCGGTTAAGATAGACGGACAGAAGGTCGAAGACAGCAGACTGCTACTCGATAAGGCCGGTACGGCGGTCTATCAGGTCGGCAAGCGAAAATTTGCCCGTATCACCCTGGGTTGATCGCTCAGGGCTAGCGGGGTCAGTCGACCCCGGATAACAACAGGTTTTCGAACTGCAGGTCCATTGCCTGGCGTCACCCTGACAGCCGAAGCTCCTGTCAGGGCCGGTTGAATCTGATCATGATGGCTTGGCCGTCACAACCAGTCCCTGAACCGCCCCCAATGGTAGAAGCCCCAAAGGCCCATGCGTCTCCATCTGGCCAGGGGGAATTTGGGTAGGGGAGACTGAAAGAACGGCAGCGCCGGACTGTTCATCCCGGCCACCCGTTCGGCCAGGCGTTTGCCGGCCTGGCTGGCAAAGGATACCCCTGAGCCGCAATACCCCATGCTGTAGAATATAGAGCCCTGTTCATCTGCCTGGCAGATGCGGGGGTAATCATCCAGGGAAACGCTGACCCAGCCGCTCCAGAAATAGTCTACCCCTATACCATCAAGTTGCGGCAAACCATTACACAGGGCCTTAAGCAAACGTTGCCTGTATGTGGGGTGGTTGGCCTCCTTACCCGCTATGGCGCCCCGGCCGCCAAACAGAATGCGGTTGTCGGGCAACAGCCGGTAATAATACTTGAGGGCCCTTGTATCCATCACCATCAGCCCGGGTTTGATGCCGCAGGCCAGCAGTTGCTGTTCGTTCAGGGGCTCGGTCACAATCACGCTGGACAGCACCGGAAAATGTCGATGGTCTACCGTTGGGTGGAAGCGATTCAGGGTATAGCCGTTGGAGGCAATCACCACCTTGTCCGCCAGCACAGAGCCGGTTGGCGTTGTCAGGCGGTGGCGTTGGCCTTCCTTCTGCCAGTCCAGTACCGGTGAACTTTCATACAGGCCGGCGCCAGCCTGTCTTGCCAGGTCTGCATAGCCCAGCGCTAACTTAAGCGGATGGATGCCAAAACAGTAAGGAAACAGCAACGCTCCGTAAGCCTCAGCGCCTTTTATGTAGTCACGCTGTAATTCAAGGGTGTCGATAAAGCGCACCGGATCCTGATACCGGCGCTGCATCAGGTCGGCCTGTGCCTTGAGTTGGCGCACCAGCCTGGGCTGGTGCGCCACTTTCAGATAACCACCTGGCGTTTTGTCACAGGTGATCTGACCGGTATGGATCAGCTCACTGACCCTGTCTATGCCCGCCCTGTATTCCTGATAGATGCCCTGGCTTGTAGCGGAGCCCCATTTCTGTTCCATCTGGCTGAAGGACAGCCGGCCGCTGCCGTTGAGGACAAATCCTGCGTTGCGGCCGCTGCACCCCCAACCCAGCCGGTTGGCTTCCAGCACTATTGGTTGGATGGCATGCTTAGCGGCCAGCTCGTAGGCGCAGGAAAGACCCGTATAGCCGCCGCCAATGACAGCCACCTCAGTTTGCCGGTCGCCCTGTAAGGCAGGAACGGGCATCGGCGTGACACCACTGGCCCAGTAAGAATCAGGATAGGCGCTACCCCGGCCCGGATGGCTGTGAGTAAGCGGATCGTACATGCCGGGCAGTTCAGCCATTGGCTTGTTCAAACTGCAGGATCATCTCGGCGGCGACACAATCACATTCGGTGCCGCAAACCGGACAGACGTAGCCGTCATTGATACAATTTTCCTGCCATTTGCCGGGGTGCTCTTTCACCAGCTTGCCGCCGCACTTGGAAAAGTATTTAAAAGCGCTGTTGCCTGGACTGGCCATCCAGATATGTGCCAGGCCAGCTTTTGCCCCCTGCTTGGCGGCTTCCCCAACGGAGAGTTTGAGCATTTTAGAGCCGATACCGGCGGCACGATAACTGGCATCCACAGTGTTGCATTTGAAGTAGCAGACTTCCTGTCTGGGAACCGGCCACAAGGAGGGGGAGCACCATTTGTCCGGCTGCCAGTTTCCTGCCGCCAGGGTCAGACGAAATCCCACCAGCCGGTCGTCGTCCAATGCCACCCAACTGGCATTGAGGTCATTTTTAAGACCGGCATTGTAGAGTTTTTGCAGGGACGGCATGTCCAGATAATTGTCTCCATGCACATGATTGGCCAGGGCCAGCAGGCGGTCGAAATGATCTGGAGTCAGTTGTTGATATTGAATGTCGCTCATTTAGGTTTCTTGTACTGAATGTTAAGGCTTTGCAGATACAGGTCCAGGGCTTCCACTGAGATACGGATTTCCCAAACGGACAACCAGAGTGACCAGAGCAGCAGGATCAGGCTGGCTCCGAAGATCCAGCTTCCCGCCGTCTGGTATTGCAGATAGATAGCCAGCATGGACAACACACAGAGAAAGAAGCTGGCGGCACCGGCCTCCTGCATGCGCTTGATTAACTGGATGCGCTTTCTCAGGTTGGCGATTTGCTTATGGGTACTGTCGCTGTTGTCCTCGAAGTTGCGGATGATACCGGCCAGCGTGACAAAGCGGTTGGTGTAGGCCAGTAACAGCAGGGAAATGGCCGGAAACAGCATGGCCGGAGTCGTCAGGGTAATGTTCATGTTGGTTCTTCAGCAGTGGGGCAGGGCTTGCAGGTATTTGTGCATGGCCTGCTTGGCAGATTCCATGTCGGCAAAAATTTTGTCTTCAATGGGACTGCAGATATTGCTCCTCTTACGGATCTCCGCCAACTGGGCGATACCGACGGCCGAGTCGATACAATAGGCGTCCCCCATGCAGCCCAGCTTCAGGCATTCCTCGTACGCTTGTTGCAGGATCAGGGCGGCGTCAGGAATAGCTGCCTGGTAACGAAGACAGTCTGCAATGTATATCCATGGAGTGGGCATGGTGCCGGCCAGTTCTTTGAGATCGCGCAGGTAGGCTTTGCTAAGTCCTAGGCCAATCACCCCCTGGAATATGGCAAGCAGGAAAGAACCCTGCTGCTCCAGTTGATAGCTGCCGTATTTATCAGACTTGGCAAAAGGTACCTTCATTTTTCTACCGCGTAGCCGGCGTCCTGCCATCCTGGCATATCGCCTTCCAGCAGGTGCAGCTGTGTGAAGCCTTGTTCACTGAGCGCTTCGGCGGCCATGGCCGCCCTTCGGCCGGAACGGCAATACAGGACGATTTTCTGATCTTTGTCATCCGCAAGCTGTGGCAGATATTGTTCTATCTTGTCATGGGGGGTATTCAATGCGCCGGGAACGCGACCGGCCTCAAACTCCTGCTGGCTGCGCACATCCAGCACCAGCCAGTTTTCACGCTCGGCCTGTAAAGCCCGGGGATCAAGAGTACCAATTTGAGTCCCTCCAGCCAGAATGGCAAAACTCAGCAGCGAGAAGAGCAGGGTGATAATTCGCATAACAGTCTCGAAACACCTATGTTACCACCAGTTTAAGGCCTCGCCTGATAGGAGTAAACCAGCGTATGGTTTCCGTTGTGACTTTTTACCCTCAGGAATGAGAAGAAAAGTTAGGCTTAGTGGTGGAAGGTCGGAGCGAATAGAAATAAGCTAAACGGGCATAAAAATAGGAGACCACCATGTCACTGGATATTACCTTCACCCTGAATGATTCAGATCTTGAACATTTTCGTGAGTTGATGCAGCGGGCCGTAGCCCGGGCCGAGTCTGTTGCCGAAGCGGACATAAAGCGCAATACAGCGCTAGCCATAGAAGAGCTGGAAAATAAAACCCTTCCAGAGTTTGTTGCCGTAAGGGTCGCCAAGCTGCGTGAACTGGTGCAGATGCTGGATGATAAGGACTGGCAACTGCCCGCAGAGGAACGCAAGGCCGTGCTGTCTTCCCTGGCGTATTTCTGTGAACCGGCCGATCTGGTGCCGGATCATATTCCTGTGCTGGGCTATATGGATGATGCCATCATGATCGAGTTGCTGGTCAGGGATCTGGCCGAGAATTTCAGCACTTATGAGGAATTCTGCACCTTCAGGACAGCGGAACTCCATCGCCGGGGCGCAGAGGCTACCGTATCTCAGGAAGACTGGCTGGCGACCAAACGCCGTGAGCTGCATCGCAAGCTGCGTGATAACCGGGCCGCCCGCAGGCCTGGTCGGGTGTTCAGCCGTTTCTTTTAGCCTTCTGTTCACACATCAGTCAGAAAAGCCCTGCAATCGCAGGGCTTTACGTTTGTGAAAACAGATCAGTAGCGGTAACTGTCTTCCTTGAACGGTCCTTCCACCGGCACATGGATGTATTCCGCCTGCTGCCGGGTCAGCCGGGTAATCACCCCGCCAAAGCCCTGTACCATATAACGGGCGACTTCCTCGTCCAGCTGTTTGGGCAGCACTTCCACCCGCAATGCCTGTTGCTTCTGCTCAGGACTCATATCCGCATAACCCTGCTGGAACAGGTGCATCTGTGCCAGTACCTGGTTGGAGAAAGAACCGTCCATAATACGGGACGGATGGCCGGTGGCATTGCCCAGGTTTACCAGGCGGCCTTCAGATAACAATAACAGGTTATCCAGCGGGTCCTCGCTGCGGAAAATTTTGTGAACCTGGGGCTTAATCTGATCCCAGCGCCAGTTTTTGCGCATAAATGCAGTGTCAATCTCGTTGTCGAAGTGACCAATGTTGCACACCACCGCGCCAGCCTTCAGGCTTTTCAGCACATTGGCGTCACAGACGTTGACATTGCCCGTGGTGGTGACCACCAAATCCGTGTTTTGCAGCAAGGGCAGATTGATATCTTCCTGCTTGCCGGTGTTATTGCCATCCACATAGGGGGACACCACTTCATAGCCATCCATGCAGGCTTGCATGGCGCAAATGGGATCGATTTCACTGATCTTGACGATCATGCCCTCCTGGCGCAGGGACTGGGCGGAACCTTTGCCCACATCCCCATAGCCGATCACCAGGGCTTTCTTACCTGCCAGCAGGTGGTCGGTGGCACGTTTGATAGCGTCATTGAGGCTGTGGCGACAGCCGTATTTATTGTCGTTCTTGGACTTGGTTACCGCATCGTTGACATTGATGGCAGGGACTTTCAGGGATCCGGCTTTGAGCATTTCCAGCAAACGATGCACGCCTGTGGTGGTTTCCTCGGTGATGCCGTGCACTCTGTCCAGCACCTTGGGGTACTTGAGATGCAGCATGGCGGTCAAATCGCCACCGTCGTCGAGCACCATATTGGCGTCCCAGGGCTGCCCATCCTTGAGGATGGTTTGCTCCAGGCACCAATCGTATTCTTCTTCTGTTTCCCCCTTCCAGGCATAAACCGGGACCCCGGCTGCCACCATGGCCGCAGCCGCATGATCCTGGGTGGAGAAAATATTGCAGGAGGACCAGCGTACCTCTGCGCCCAGTTCTATCAACGTTTCGATCAACACGCCCGTTTGAATGGTCATATGGATGCAGCCAAGGATACGCGCTCCTGAGAGCGGCTTCTGCTGGCGGTATTTCTCACGAATGGCCATCAGGGCCGGCATTTCGCTCTCGGCGATGGTCAGTTCCTTGCGTCCCCAGTCCGCCAGGGACAGGTCGGCGACCTTGTAGTCCCCGGTTTTCACCGTCATATTGTCATGTTGCATAGTGGATCCTGTTAGTTGGAAGTTCACATATCGATAGCTTTCGGCAATCAGTTATCCAGACTGAAGGCCGGTGCCTTGTAGCAGATTGATCAACAGACTACTGATCTGAAATCTGGCTGTCCAATACCCTGTACGACAACAGGGCAATTGGATTCATCTTGACTGAATAGTGATGTGTACTATAGATGGATCTGCCTGCAGAGAGACTCGATGCCATCCACCTGGCGCAGGGAAAAACGGTGCAGGGGGTCGGGATTGACCTGGCGAACACTGGAAGGATAAAGTTCAAGCAGCGACAACCAGGGTTGCCAGAAGTCCTGCAGGCTGGTCAGAGGCTGTTTGATGGCGCCGACAATGACCTGTGGGCGGCGCTGAACGACCCCCTCAAGGGTTACTTCGGGATAATCGCTGGGCGAGTCAGAAAAGACATTTTCCGCGTGGCACAAGTTCAGTAGTTTGCTGGCCCAGGCTCCCGGCCCGATACTCATCATCGGACTGGGCCACATATAATAAAGTACCCGGACGGGATCTTTACCCTGATATTTCTGTTCCAACTGTGACAGCCTGCCCAGATAATCATTTGCCAGCCGGGCAGCCAGTTCCTGCTTGTCCAGCAGTCGTCCCAGTTCCAGAACTTCCTCGGCGATATCAGCCGGATGGTCAGGATGAGACAAAAACAGCTTAAAACCCAGGGATTGCAGCCGTTGCAGATCCTGGGGTTTATTGCCGCCCTGCCAGGCCAGGATCAGGTCCGGTTGCAGGCGCATCAGGGCCTCGAAATCCACCCCCTGAGAGCTGGCCACCCTTGGCAGGGATTTGGCCGGCTCCGGATAATCGCTGTAGTCACTCACCGCCAGCAACTTGTGCCCTGCTTCGAGCGAATAGACCAGTTCGGTGGTATGGGGAGCCAGACTGACCAGACGTTCAGGGGCGGCCGTTGCGCCAGCGTAAATTACCCATAGCAGAGCTGCCAGTATCCGGGGCTTCATATCTTTGGCCCAAAGGCAAACAACAATGCGGCCCCCAGCAGAATCAAAACCAGCATGGTGGCGGTGGTTTTATTGACGGCGTGGCGGGCCCGGCGAATATCCGTTACAGAAGCTTCCCTGGCGCCGCCGCCCCGGGGCAGGCGGACTTTGACACCGGCGTAGAAGGCGGGACCGCCAAGCTCAATGCCCAGAGCTCCCCCCACTGTTGCCAGTAGCAGGCTATGGCTGTTACAGCTTTTTGCCAATCGGCGCCTGGCGCGCCAGGCACAGGTGATGTTCTCTGTGATGGCCAGGATCCACAGTCCGATACGCACGGGGATATACTGCATTACGCCGGTGATCCAGGCCACCGGGCGGCCGAAGTGTCTGTAAGTGGGAAGCTTGGTGCTCCAGACCTGGCGGAACTCATACAGCAACCTATAGGTCAGGGCACCCAGGCCGCCCAGCAACAAAAACCAGAAAATAGGCGTGCAGACCTGATAAAAAAACCTTAGCAGACCTGCCTCAATCACCGCTTTGCTCAGACCCATCACAGTCAGTTTGTCTGTTTCCCTGAGCAACAGGGTCTTGGCTTTGTCCCGGGCCAGGGATTTCTTGCTGGCCATCAGGGCCTGTTCGCAGCGCTTCATATTACGCAGCACCGGCTGAAAGCGTATGGCCATATAGAGCAGTAAGGTGTCGAAAAACACCGGGTATTCAGCCAGACCGATAAACAGGCCGATACAGATCAGGATGGGAGTCAGCAGTACCAGGGGGGCCAGGGTACCTGACAGCTTCTGCTGTCCGGGCGAATGATCTAGCGGATTGACCTTTTCAGCCATACGCAGGGCCAGCAGGCGGAAAAAACTTAGAGGATGATATTTATCCGGCCACACCCAAAGCTTCTCCACCACCCATACCGCCAGAATAATTAAGGCGGGCTGTAGTGCAGGGTGGAGGAAGAGCTTCTCCGGCATGGGCTAGCTTTTCGACAGGGTCTTGATCATGTCCATCGCCAGATTGGCCGAATTCTTGGCGGCCTGGTCCAGATACTGGCTGAAGGACATCTTGGAACTCTTGCCGGCGATATCCGACAAGGATCGGATCACCAAAAACGGCGTGTCCATCATATAGGCGGTCTGGCCGATGGCGGCGCCTTCCATCTCCACCGCCATCATATCCGGCACCAGATTACGCAGGCGGCTGGCCGCCTCGTCACAGCCGATAAAGGAGTCGCCGGTGCAGATCAGGCCCTTCTTGCAGTTGATATGTAACACATCCTGGGCCGCATGTTCGGCAGCGGCAATCAGACGCGCGTCGCATTCATAACGGGAGGGCATGCCATACACCTGGCCCAGTTCGTAGCCAAAGTGGGTCACATCCACATCATGGTGCATCACATGGGTGCCGATGACCACATCGCCAATATTCAGGCTGGCATCGAAACCGCCGGCCGAACCGGTGTTGACGACAAAGTCCGGGGCAAACCGGTCAATCAACACTGTGGTAGCCACCGAGGCAGCGACCTTGCCGATACCGCATTTTACTACTGTGACTTCGACACCGTGCAGGGTGCCGTCATAGAAATCCAGATGGGCATACTGAGTGCGGGTAACGTTGTTCAGGGTTTCCTTGAGCAGGGCGACTTCCTGATCCATCGCCCCCAGGATTGCAATTTTCATTGAAATAGATCACTGAGACGGGAAATGGCCGCTAGTGTAATGGCTCAGACTTGCGAGTCCAACAGATTCTGAATATAGGGTGGTCAGTTGGCAGTTGTCAGAAACATCTTCCCAGAGCAAACAACCGGGTCGATCTTTGTGGCAACTGCGCTGCAATCAGGCGGTGATGGGACGGCCCAGCGTCGCCTTGTCGTCTTTCTGGGTGCCCTGTACCAGAGGCTTCTTAGGCTCCTTGTAACGCATGGGGGCGAGTTTGGCGTCGATGCATTCGCGGATTTCTTGCGCCGAATAACCGGATTTGACCTTAATGCGCAAGTGAGGAATCCTTGCCGCGTCCAGGCTGCTGCTGACAAACCAGTCCCGCTGGCTCTTATAACCCTCCTTGCCTTGCTGGTGGACCAGATCCACCGCCACGACCGGGCTCATGTCCTGTTTGTCGCACAGTACGAAATCCAGATGCCGGCTGCTGGCCCGAAGCATGGAGTTGCGGCCGACCTTCTTGTCCGTGCCCTGGCGCAGGCTGACGATATCGCTCAGTTTGACACGGCAGATGATGCGATACTGACTGCCCACCGCCGACTCCAGCAGTTCCAGAAAACTGCGTTCCACAGGGGTAAACAGATTGCTGCGCTTCTTGAAGGGAAACGCCAGACTGTCGCCGTTCAGTTTGATGGCCCCCACGGCCACCACAATCAGGATCATCAGTAAAATAATGGTCAGTTCCATACCAGACTCCAGTAAAGGTTGAGTACAAGTTTTTGACGCTTGTTTCAGATACAGGAATCCAGCAAGAAAAGTGCCATAGTTAGGGAAGTGACAGCTTTCCCGTCGGGGGTCAGTGTTTGATCAGAATGTCGATCTGGCTGCCGGTGCCATCAGGAGAGATAACCACCACCCAGTTGGCCTTTTCCATCACATAGCGATGGCTCTCTACCCTGGCATCCTGTTCACCCAACTCCTGCTGGTAGAAACTCAGGGCCTGGGCGGGAGCCAGGGCGACAAAGTAACTGAGACTGGCCGGTACGCCACCGTCAAACAACTGACAGAATCTCGCCTCTGGCATCATGGGCATATCATGAAATCCGGCCGGGCACTCAGATTGCTGAGCCAGAGGCTGGGAAGCGGCTACAATAGCGAGCAGGGCAGGTATGATGACAAGCGGGTTGCGCATGGGTCATCCTATGCGATTGAATGTGTAGATAATATAGAGGCTTGGGTGGTTCGCCACAAATAGCCAATCTGATACAAAGGTATGGGACAGACGCATGAAGACAGGGGTGGACAAAATCATGACCAAGCGGGTGGTCTCGGTAGCGCCCGACACAGGGCTTGCCGAGGTCAAGCGACTTTTTGACGCTGCACGTTTCCACCACCTGCTGGTGGTGGAAAACAAGCAGCTTGTGGGCATCCTTTCTGACCGGGACTTGTTCAGAGCCTTGAGCCCCAACCTCGGCACGGCTGCCGAGACTCGTCGCGACACTGCCACCCTGAACAAAAAAGTTCATCAGATCATGAGTCGGCAACTCTGGGTGCTGTATCCGCAGAATGACATCTATGACGCCATTAACCTGTTCCACAGCCAGAAAATCTCCTGCATCCCGGTAGTGGATGAAAACCGCACCCCGATGGGGATTATCAGTTGGCGCGATATTATCAAACTGCTGGCGGTGGGTAAGGCTATTCGCAACAAGCAGGCAATGTAGCCGGAGGATTAACCACAGAGGGCTCACAGAGGTAATAGGGCAATCCTTGTCCATTCTTCGCGTTGCTGTGCTAGAGGTTTGGCTTAAAAAGAAAAAGGGATGTGCAATCACATCCCTTTAAATCTCGGTGTTCTCTGTGGTTTTCTCTTTCCGCCTCAGACGTTCAGATAATCCAGAATGCCCTCGGCGGCTTTGCGGCCTTCGAAGATAGCGGTAACCACCAGATCCGAGCCACGCACCATATCGCCGCCGGAGAAGATCTTCGGGTTGCTGGTCTGGAAGGGGTACTTGCCATTGGCGGGTGCGCGAACCCGGCCCTTCTCATCCAGGATAATGCCATAGTCGGCAAACCAGTTGGCCGGGCTTGGCTGAAAGCCAAAGGCGATAATCACCGCATCGGCCTCCAGCACATGCTCTGAACCCGGCACGATTTCCGGGCTTCGACGGCCGGCGGCATCCGGGGCCCCCAGTTGGGTGTTGACCAGTTTAACCCCGCAGGCCTGGCCCGCTTCATCCACGGCAATATCCAACGGCTGCAGATTGAACTGGAAATCCACCCCTTCCTCCCGGGCATTTTGCACCTCGCGACGGGATCCTGGCATGTTTTCCTCGTCACGGCGATAGGCGCAGATCACCGATTCAGCGCCCTGGCGGATGGCCGTGCGCACGCAGTCCATGGCCGTATCGCCGCCGCCCAGCACCACCACCTTCTTGCCCTGCATATCGATATAATCAGCTTTGGCCTGCTCCAGGCCCATCAGGCGGTTGGTATTGGCAATCAGGTAGGGCAGGGCTTCATAGACCCCGGGGGCCGATTCATGGTCGAAGCCGCCGCGCATATACTTGTAGGTGCCCATACCCAGAAATACCGAGTCGTATTCCTCCAGCAGTTGTTCAAAGGGAATGTCCTTGCCGATTTCGGTGTTGAGCACAAACTCCACGCCCATTTCGGTGAAGATTTCCCGGCGCAACTGCACCACTTCTTTTTCCAGCTTAAAAGAGGGGATACCAAAGGTCAGCAGGCCGCCAATCTCCGGGTACTTGTCGAATACCACAGGCGTGACGCCGTTACGTACCAGAATATCGGCACAGGCCAACCCCGCCGGACCGGCGCCGATAACAGCCACCCGCTTGTTGGTTTTTACCACCCCGGACATGTCTGGACGCCAGCCCATTTTAAACGCCGTGTCGGTTATAAATTTCTCGATGGAGCCGATAGTCACGGCGCCGAAATCGTCGTTCAGGGTACAAGCTCCTTCACACAATCTGTCCTGGGGGCAGACCCGGCCACAGACCTCCGGCAGGCTGTTGGTCTTGTGGGACAACTCCGCCGCTTCCAGGATCCTTCCCTCATTGGCCAGTTTCAGCCATTGGGGAATGTAGTTGTGCACCGGGCATTTCCACTCGCAATAGGGATTGCCGCAATCCAGGCAACGGTCGGCCTGACCGGCTGCCTGGGACTCACTCATGGGTTGATAGATCTCGGCAAACTCGCTGCGACGTAAAATCGCCGGTTTCTTCGGAGGATCGATACGCTCAACATCGACAAACTGATACACATTCTTTGCCATCGGGCTTCTCCTCCTTACTGGGCCTGGATGCGCAACTCGGCGCTGGAACGGCTGATATGACCCAGCAGATTCTTCACATCGCTGGTCTTGGGTTTGACCAGACGGAACTGCTTCAGGTAATGGCTGAACTGACTGAGGATCTCCAGTGAGTGCTCACTACCGGTTTCTTCGTAATGCTGGTTTATAAGGCCACGCAGGTGCTCGGCCAGAATAGGCTTATCTTCGATGCCCAGCGCTTCCACCAGATCGCCGTTGACCCGGCGGCTAAAGTCACCGGCCGAATCCAGCACATAGGCAAAGCCCCCGGTCATGCCGGCGCCGAAGTTGACGCCGGTCTGCCCCAGGATGGCCACGATACCACCGGTCATATACTCACAGGCGTTGTCGCCGGTGCCTTCCACCACGGCGATGGCCCCTGAGTTACGCACCGCGAAGCGCTCACCGGCGCGACCCGCTGCAAAGAGCTTCCCGCCTGTGGCCCCGTACAAACAGGTATTGCCCATAATGGCACTGTCACGGGTGGCATAGTGCACGCCGCCGGGGGGATGGATGGTCAGCTTGCCGCCTGTCATACCCTTGCCCACATAATCGTTGGCATCGCCGATCAGGCGCAGCTCCAGACCGCCGGCGTTCCACACGCCGAAGCTCTGTCCGGCGGTGCCGGTAAGGGTCAGACGAAGCGGATGGTCGGCCATGCCCTGGTTGCCATGGTGCCGGGCGATAAAGCCTGATACCAGTGCACCCACTGAGCGATCCGTATTGCGGATGGGATAGCGCCAGTTGCCGCCGGTTTTTTTCTCGACTGCGGTCTGCACATCTTCCAGAATCCGCAGGTTCAGTTCGCCCTTGTCCATGGGGGCATTGGTGACCTCAGAGCAGAACAGCTTGGTGTGCTCGCCGGCTTTGGGCTTGGCCAGTACCGGGGACAAATCCAGCCGATTCTGCCGGGCGCTGATGCCGTCGATGACCTGCAGCAATTCAGTGCGGCCAATCAGATCGTCCAGTTTCTGCACGCCGATGGCGGCCATCAGCTCACGCACTTCCTGAGCGATAAACTTGAAGTAGTTCATCACCATTTCGGGCAGGCCGATAAAATAGTTGTCGCGCAGATTTTTGTCCTGGGTAGCCACGCCGGTGGCACAGTTGTTGAGATGGCAGATACGCAGGTATTTGCAACCCAGGGCCACCATGGGGCCAGTGCCGAAGCCAAAGCTCTCGGCACCCAATATCGCCGCCTTGATTACATCCAGACCGGTTTTCAACCCCCCGTCTGTCTGTACCCGCACCTTATGACGCAGGCCGTTTTCCACCAGGGCCTGCTGGCTTTCCGCCAGGCCCAGCTCCCAGGGACTGCCGGCATATTTCACTGAGGTGAGGGGGCTGGCGCCGGTGCCGCCGTCATAGCCGGAAATGGTAATCAGATCCGCATAGGCCTTGGCCACCCCGGTGGCCACCGTGCCCACGCCGGGCTCGGACACCAGTTTTACCGAGATCAGGGCCTTGGGGTTGACCTGCTTGAGATCAAAAATCAGTTGGGCCAGATCCTCAATGGAATAAATATCATGGTGTGGGGGCGGCGAAATCAGTGTCACGCCGGGAACCGAATAACGCAGCTCGGCAATGTACTTGTTGACCTTGTCGCCGGGCAACTGGCCCCCTTCGCCGGGCTTGGCTCCCTGGGCCACCTTAATCTGCAGCACATCGGCGTTGACCAGGTAGTGGGGGGTGACGCCGAAACGCCCCGAGGCCACCTGCTTGATGCGCGAATTCTTCTCGGTGCCGAAACGCTTGGGATCCTCTCCTCCCTCCCCTGAGTTGGACTGGCCACCTAAGCGATTCATGGCGATGGCCAGCGCCTCGTGAGCTTCCGGGCTCAGGGCCCCGATGCTCATGGCGGCCGTGTCGAAGCGCGGATAGAGGTTTTCCGCCGGCTCCACCTGGTCGATGTCTATGCCATTGCCGTTTAGCTTGAGTTTGAGCAGATCACGGATATGTGCCACCGGCCTGTCGTTGACCAGATTGGCAAACACCTGATAGTCCGCATAGTTACCGCTGACCACGGCCTTTTGCAAACTGGTGACCACATCCGGGTTATAGGCATGGTATTCACCGTCATGCACATACTTGAGCAGGCCGCCGTGGGACATCTTCTTACGCTTAACCCAGGCGATACGGTTCAGGTTGAGCACATCCTGTTCGAAATCATCGAAACTGGCACCCTGGATACGGCTGGGCACCCCCTGGAAACAAACCTTCATGACATCCTGATGGATACCGATGGCCTCAAACAGCTTGGCGCAGCGATAACTGGCCACGGTGCTGATGCCCATCTTCGACATGATTTTATACAGGCCTTTATTGATGCCCTTGCGATAGTTAAGCACCGCATCCATCACCGGCATCTCCAACTCGCCCTTGTCGGCCATTTGCTCGATGGTTTCATAGGCGAGGAAAGGATAAACGGCGGTGGCACCCAGGCCAATCAGCACGGCGAAATGATGTGGGTCCCGGGCAGAGGCGGTTTCTATGACGATATTGGCGTCACAACGCAGGGCTTTTTCCACCAATCTGCGCTGCACTGCGCCCACCGCCATGGGGGCTGGAATGGGCAGGCGGTCGGCTTTAATCTTGCGATCCGACAGCACCACAAAAGACGCCTTCTTGGTTTTGACCAGGTATTCTGCCTCGTCGCAGATACGCTTAATGGCAGCCTTAAGACCCTCTTCCGGCTGGTAATTGAGGTCGATAATCTCCGAGTAGTAATGCTCGGGGTCGAACTCACGCAATTGCTTGAGATCCGTGTAGACCAGAATGGGGGATTCGAACAGTACCCGGTTGGCATAGCCGGACGTTTCCGAAAACACATTCTGCTCACGACCAATACAGGTGGCCAGCGACATCACATGGTTTTCCCGCAGGGGATCGATGGGCGGGTTGGTGACCTGGGCAAACTGCTGGCGGAAATAGTCATACAGGGTGCGGGGCTTGCTGGACAGCACGGCCATGGGCGTATCGTCGCCCATGGAGCCCACTGCCTCCTGGCCGTCTTTGGCCAGCACCTTGATGATCTGCTGGATCTCCTCATAGCTGTAATTGAACTGCTTATGGTAGGTGGCCATCATGTCATCGTCGAACAGGCGCACACCGATAAGACTCGCATCACACTGCTGGATGGGCTTGAGCCGGCGGATATGCTTGTCCAGCCATTCCCGGTAGGGATGGCGGCCCTTGAGATCCTCGTCAATTTCGGTGGAGCGCCAGATCTTGCCCGTATAAGTGTCCACCGCCAGCATCTCGCCGGGACCCACCCGGCCCTTTTCCAGCACATCTTCACTCTGGTAGTCCCAGATGCCGATTTCCGAGGCCAGGGTGATCAGGCCGTCTTTGGTCAGTACGTAACGGGCCGGACGCAGGCCGTTGCGATCCAGGTTACAGGCCACATGGCGGCCATTGGTCATCACGATACCGGCTGGCCCATCCCAGGGCTCCATATGCATGGAGTTGAATTCATAAAAGGCCTTGAGATCGCCGTCCATAGTCTCGTTATTCTGGTAGGCGGGCGGTACCAGCAATCGCATGGCGCGGAACAGATCCATGCCGCCGGCCAGAAACAGTTCGAGCATATTGTCCAGCGACGAAGAATCCGAGCCTTCAAAGTTCACAAAGGGCGCAGCGTCGTGCAGATCCGGCAGCAAGGGGGTGCGGAATTTATAAGTACGGGCCTCCGCCCATTCCCGGTTACCGCGGATAGTATTGATCTCGCCGTTATGGGCCAGAAAACGGAACGGCTGGGCCAGCGGCCACTTAGGTAAAGTATTGGTGGAAAAGCGCTGGTGGAATACGCAAATGGCCGACTGCATGCGCTCGTCTGCCAGATCCTGGTAGAAATTGGGTAAATCCTTGGGCATCACCAGGCCCTTGTAAATGGTCACCAGGTTGGACAGACAGGCGATATAAAAGTCCGGATCTTTGGCCAGGCGCTTTTCAGTCCGGCGACGGGCCATAAACAGGCGACGTTCCACGTCTTTTTTACGCCAGCCGGGAGGGGCGTTGACAAAGACCTGCTCAATCTGCGGCAGCCCGGTCAGGGCCAGTTCGCCCAGAATGGAGGGATCGGTGGGAACCACCCGCCAGCCTTCAACGGCCAGGGTTTCTTTTTGCAGCTCTTCATTCAGAACTTCCCGGGCCTGCTGGGCCAATACCGGATCGCGGCTGAGGAAGACCATGCCCACACCGTATTTCTTGCCCAGCTTCCAGCCATTCTCCTCGGCGATGGCGCGAAAGAAGGCGTCCGGCTTTTGCAGAAGCAGGCCACAGCCGTCGCCGGTCTTACCGTCGGCGGCAATGCCGCCCCGATGCTCCATTCTGTGCAACGCGTGGATGGCGGTTTTTACCAGACTGTGGCTTGGCTGTCCCTGTGTATGGGCGATTAAACCGAAACCGCAGTTATCCCGAGAATCGTTCGGATTATATAGTCTCATTACTCATGACTCCTTCAGTGAGGGCGCGTTGACCTCTCATTTCTGTCCGGTGGAGAGGTTCCACGTCCTGTCGACTGGGTAGGGTAATGTTATTATCAGGGATGGCATGCACTGGACTCTTGGTGGTCCGTTTTTTCATGCGCCTTTGACAGGTTCGATTTATTTTGGAATTACCAGTCTTTCTTGTTTGACCGCGGGCCACTCGCCTGTGTCCGCCACGGTCATGCCAGCGGATATCCACTGGCGCCTTCGGCCTGAAGCCGCTTGTCCTTTTGTTATGGTTGTTTTGGTTATCGGTGACGGTTTTCCCATGCACCATTAACGAATCGTTATGCACTCTTATGGAGCGGCTAATGAACATACCCAGTTTACCGGGTAAAATCAATCGCCCACTTTCAATGGGAATGGGATGGAATGGGTTGTTTGTTGTTATTTTTAGGATTTTTATTTCGTTTTGCTGGTAAAAAGCTCGATTAATAGGATTGGATTGTAATTTATAACCAAAAAGACTTGAGGTTGGAGCGGCTGGCGGCAGCCGGACAGCGCGTCCCAGAAGAGGGCCGGAGAGCGAAACTGGAAGAATAACTATCTGAAAATGTTGCATAAATGTTAAGGGTGCTATGGCCGGTCTGCTCCGTCATCCTGAGGATAAAGGCCTTTGGGATTGAGCGACTGTCTTGGTAGGATGCGTGGAGATCCATACGAGGAATTTGTCCATGCTGTCTCCCTATTCTGCCGATGACCCCTGGGCCATCCGTTTCGCCCAGTTTATCAGCCGTTTCGGCACGTTGCGTATCAGCATACTCTTTGTGCTGCTGACCCTGATATTTACCCTGGCCGGATCTTATTTCATCCGTCTGTATATGACAGGGGAAGTGCACCTGGAGGATTTCGTCTCGGCGGTGATGCTCACCCTGCTGAGCGCCCCATGGGTACTGTATTTTTTCAGCGAGTTGGTGCGCCAGTTGGAAGTCAGTCGCAACAGCCTCAAGGAGGTAGTGGCACAACTGGAAAGCCTGCGGGAAGAGGATGTGTTGCTGAATCGGGAGCTGCAGCACAATATTCGTCAGCTTAATGTGGAAATTGAGGAGCGCCGTAAGGCTCAGGAAGACAGGGAGAAGGTGTTTACCGAGCTGGAGCAGGAAATAGCCGAGAAATCTGAAAAAGAACAACATGCCCTGCGCCTGTCGACCCTGCTGCGTTCCATTATCGATGCAAGCCCCGATTTGATTTACTACCGCAACGAAGAAGGCCGCTTCGCCGGTTGTAACCGGGTTGCCGAGCAGATGACCGGCAAGACAGAGGAGGAGCTGATCGGCCTGACCCCCCACGAAGTCTACGACGAGGATCTGGCCAGCCAGGTGGTGGCCAGCGACCAGGAGGTGCTGGAAAGCAATGCCGGTATTACCGAAGAGCTATGGCTGCGCTTTGCCGATGGCAGTAAACGCTATTATGAGATGCGAAAAGTGCCGTTTTTCGACAGGGAAGGCAATCGCCTGGGCTTGCTGGCATTTGGTCGTGACATTACCGAACGCAAGCATTCGCAGGTGGCGCTGGAAAAAGCCAGTCGTGACAAGACGGCTTTTATCGCCACCATCAGCCATGAGCTGCGTACGCCCCTGAACGGCATAGTGGGTTTGAGCCGCATGCTGCGGGACACCAAGCTCACCGATGAGCAATACAGCTGGGTCAGCACCATCTACGCCAGCGCCATCACCCTGGGTAATATCTTCAACGACATTATCGACCTGGACAAGCTTGGACGGGACAAGCTGGAACTGGCCCTGAAGACCGTCAACCTGAAGGACTTTTTTGCCGAGCTGTCGAGCATCATCCAGTTGCTGGTGGCCGATAAGAATCTCAACTTTCAGACCAGCATGCAGGAGCCGTTACCAGATTTTGTCGAGGCAGACGGCACCAGGCTGCGCCAGGTGCTGTGGAATCTGCTGTTCAATGCAGTCAAGTTTACCCAGCAGGGTTCCATCAGCTTCAGTCTGACCGCTTCCGAGACCAAAAACGGCATTTGCCATGTGGTATTCAAGGTGGCCGATACCGGGGTGGGCATTCCTGCCGAGGAACTGGACAAGATTTTTGCCATGTATTACCAGGTTAAGCATCCGGACCACCAGAGCGCCACCGGTACCGGCATCGGCCTGGCCATCTGTAAGCAGATGGTGGAGCTGATGCATGGGGAGATCAGCGTCAGCTCAAGGGTGGGCAAGGGCACCTGCTTTACCGTGGAGTTGCCGCTGGCCATCAGCACCCGGCCGGCGCAACTGGCGGAGATCCGGGTCGCCGGACTCAAGATCCTGCTGGTGGAGGATATAGAACTGAATGTCATGGTGGCCAAGGCCCTGCTGGAAAAGCTTGGCCAGACGGTGGAAGTGGCCATGACTGGCCGCCAGGCCCTGGAGATGGCACGCAACAATCATTACGATCTGGTGCTGCTGGATATCCAGCTACCGGATATGAACGGTTTTGAGGTGGCCAGTCAGATGCATGAGGAGGAACTGGTTACCGGCACGCCCATCGTCGCCCTGACCGCCAATGTGATTAAGACCCGCCAGGAATATCTGGATCAGGGCATGGATGATGTGATCTCAAAGCCCATTAAGAAAAGCCGGGTGGTGGAAGTATTCAATCAGCTGTTTTGCGATGCCTCTGAGCTGCCGACCCTGCCGGAGTCAGGCAGCCGGGCCAGGAGTGAATCGGTGTTGGATCTGGACATGCTACAAATGCTGGTGGATACCATCGGCGCCGAAATGCTCAGCACCAGTGTCAATGTATTCAACCAGAGCATCCCCCAGTATATGGAAATACTGCTGACCAACCTCAGCGCCAAGGACAAGGACGAAGTCTGCTCCCAGGCTCACAAGATCAAAGGCGCGGCGGGCTCGGTGGGACTGTCGCGGGTGCAGAAGATAGCCAACCAGATCCAGCAGGGGGATCACCCTGCCTGGTGGCAGAATGTCTATGACTGGGTGGAAGAGCTGCAGGAAGCCCTGAAGCTGGATATGCAGTCACTGCTCAACTGGCTGTCTGATCAGACCATTGATGACTGACCCTGCCCGGGTGTGCAAGTGTGACAGGTTAAGAAAGTGTTAAAGAATTTGCAATCGATTGCAGGTGTTGCCATTATCCGCTCAAATTAATAGTTGAGGAACAGGATATGCGAAATTTTCTGTGGCTGTTGCTGCTTAGTTGGGTGTTAACCGGCTGTCAGCAGGGGCCTTCCCCCGCGTCATCCACTGCCGTCGCCCAGCCTGCCGGGCCGGCGTTGGCGTTTCAGATGCAGGAAGGACGGATTCACAGCAATTTTTATCGCCGTGGCCCGGTAGCGGCGCACCTGTTGCTCACTGAAGGCAGTCAACCCCGGTTTATAGCAGCCTTTCCGGCGGGGAATTCGGGCATGGGATTGTGGTTCGATACTCCCACGACGGTCAACTGGCAGTGGCAGGGCGACCTTGAGCCACTGGCTGTGGAGGAACCGGGGCAGCGTTATTACGGTGTTCAAGGCAAGGTAATTGTCACAGGAGGAGAGCTCATCCTCAATAAGGTGTTACTGGGCAGTATCAGGATCTTACGGGACTACCAGCAGACCGGCAGGGTTCCCCCCCAGGTGGATGACGCCACACTCAGTCGCGGGCCGGACAGCCTCAGTTGGTCCCGCAAGCGCCTGGACGGCCAGGCCGGTTATCGGCTGACTCTGGAATTGGACAGCGGAAGTATAGTACAGGATCCACAGTCAGGGGCGGTACGCCTGCGGCCCGTTGATCAGAGCCTGGTCATGACCATCCGCGTCCTGAACTCGGAACCTCCGCTGACCCCACTGGATAACCCGCTCAACGCCGGCCTGCCTGTTCCGGATACCAGGTTGGAGCAATCACTGGCATTTTTGACCTATGAAGAAAAATGGCTGGCCGGATCCTGGCGTTTTCTGACCTATTTTGGCCGCGACAGCCTGCTGTCGTTGCGACTGCTGATGCCGGTGCTGACGGATGAGGCTATCGAATCGGCACTGGGCTCGGTGTTTGAACGCATGTCCGCCCAGGGACGGGTGGCCCACGAAGAGGATATTGGCGAGTTTGCCCTGCTGCGCCGTCTCCAGCAAGGTCAGGTGCAGAACGACAGCCCGTTGTATGACTATGCCATGCGCGACGATGACCTGCTGTTGCTGCCTGTACTGGCCGAATACCTTCTGGATGAGCGTGTTGACCGGCAGCGGCGCCAGGCCTTTTTGCAGCGGCAAAGAAGCGATGGCAAGCGTTACGGGCAGATGCTGGCCGCCAATATCGACTATTTACTTTCTGTCACCCGGCCCTTTTATGAGGAACCCCGTTTTGCCAACCTGATTGGGGTTGGGGAGGACCACTATGCCGGTAACTGGCGGGATAGCGAGGAAGGGCTGGATGGCGCCCGTTTTCCTTATGATGTAAACATGGTGCTGGCACCTGCGGCGTTACGCGCGGCAGAGAAACTGTACCAGAGCGGCTTGTTGCAGGAGCCCCGGCAGTCATCACAGCAGATAGCGGAACTGGCCGACATGGCCAGACACTGGCAGCGACATGTCGCTCCGCTGTTTGCCGTGCAGATAGAGCCGGAGCAGGCCAATGAAGCTATCCGCAGCTACAGTGCCAAAATGGGGGTGCCGGGCAGGACAACAGATTCGCCGGTGGAGTTTTCCGCCCTGGCCCTTGATAAGAAAGGTATACCTGTTCCGGTGGTCCACTCGGATACAGGCTTCGACCTATTGTTCGGCCACCCCGACGAACAGCGACTGCGCCAGATCCTCGGCAACCTGAAGGCTGATTTTCCGTTGGGGTTGTATACGCCTGTGGGCATGCTGGTGGCTAATCCGGTGTTCGCCTCAGAGGCCACCCGGCATCGTTTTGGCCCCGGCAACTACCATGGCACTGTGGTTTGGAACTGGCAACAGGCCATGGTGATCAGCGGCATTGACCGCCAGCTGCAAAGAACGGACCTGTCCGCATCGACCCTTGTCCTGCTGGAGCAGGCAAAAGACAAGTTGTGGCAGGCAGTCAGCGCCACTCAATCCTTGAAAACCTCTGAACTCTGGTCCTGGTCCTATGACAGCGACCGTTTTCATATGCAACCCTTCGGTCAACGCCATGGGGATATAACCGAATCTAATCCGGTACAACTTTGGAGTACCGTGTTTCTGGCTATTCAGCCCTGAATTCCCCTGGCCTGGCATCTCGTCAGGCCAGAGGAGTCCTGACACCCTTTGCAATCGTTATCATGTTTTTGGCCCGGCCACCTCATTCTGCTCGCTGTCCAGCCGCTGTGAACAGTGACATGACACAGGATTTCAGGTGATTTGTTAAAAAATCCGCCGTCATTTGCCGCTTGTTAACCGCTGTTAACAAATTTTACATATTTCCCTCTAAAACCTGTTGCAATCGATTGCAAAGCGATCTACTTTTACTCTTACACGCTTTGCACTGTCTGTGAGCACTGCTGCTGCAGTTTGGCGCAGTACCGCAATAACCCAGATAAAGTTGTTTAAATCAGATAGATAAACCGGGGACCACACATGAAAACGAATAAACTCACCCTTGCTCTGGCCATTTCTTCGATCTTGAGCGGAGCTTATGCCCAGGCTCAGGAGGAAGCCGCCACGCCGGATCAACAAGCCAAAGACTTTGAACAGATCATCGTGACGGGTACGGCTTCAGGTGCGGCGGTGCGCAAGGTGGATGCGAGCTTCGCCATCACCAACCTGTCAGCAGAGGCCATCAAGAAACTGGCACCCAAGAGTACGGCGGATCTGTTTAAGGCGGTACCTGGTGTGTGGGCGGAGAGCTCAGGTGGGGTGGCTGGCGCCAACGTCTTTGTGCGGGGGTTTCCGGGTGGCGGTGATGCACCCTTCCTGACTGTGCAATTGGAAGGTGCGCCCCTGTATCAACCGCCGACTTTGTCATTCCTGGAAAACTCCACCTTGTTTCGTATCGATGAAACCGTGGCCTTTATGGAGGGATTACGGGGTGGTCCTAACCCGGTCATCTCGAATGGCCAACCAGGCCTGACCACTAACTTTATACTCAAGGAAGGCTCGGAGATAACCGAAGGGACCTTTAAGTACACCACCTCTGACTATGATCTGCAGCGGGTCGACGCCGTAGTTTCTGGTCCGCTGGGCGACGGCTTGTACTACATGATTGGCGGTTATGTACAAAGCTCGCCGGGTATCCGGGATGCGGGTTTCAACTCTGAAAAAGGTCACCAGTTTACCGTCAATATCACCAAGGAACTGGATAACGGCGAGATGAATTTTTACACCCGGGTCACCGACGACCACGGGGTCTGGTATCTGCCGACACCACTGGTGGAAGGGGTGGATAATGAGTACACCCAGATGGGCACGCTGACCCGTCAGGGCAGCATCCAGTATGGGCCGGACGGCACCACAGAGAGTTTTGACTTTGGAGAAGGACGGGGCTGGGACGGTTCAGTCTCCGGCGGTAAGATCCAACTGGAGTTCGGTGATGGCTGGCAGTTCAGCGACCGCTTTAACTTTACCAAGGGCGATGCCAACACTTTTGGCCTGGTACCCGACGGGGCCCCGGTGCAATTGTCTGAGGTGGCGGATAATGGAAGCAGCGCCACTGGCGCCGTGACGGGCGACCAGTATGACGGCGATACCCTGGTGCAGCAGATTGGCCGCTGGGTGGTATTAAAGGAGATTGAGTCCTTTACCAACGATCTGGCCCTGACCAAGCAGTTTGACGCGATGAAGTGGACCTTCGGACTCTATACCTCCACCTTCTCGGCCAAGGACTGGTGGTCTCTGGGAAATCAGTCCTATCACGTGGTTGCCTCAGGTGGAGAGAGCCTGACCGGCATCGACTGTAATGATAATGCCGACAGCTGTGGTTGGAATTATGATATCAGTTCAACAGGCGACGGCAGCACCCGGGCTTTCTATACGGCGCTGGAATACAAACCGATGGATGAGCTGACCCTGGATGTGGGGGTGCGCCGTGAAAACCACCAGATCGACTATACGGTGGATGAAGGTCTGGATGGCGTAGTCGATAAGCCGGTGACATACGATGAGGACACCACTTCCTGGACAGTGGGCGCCAACTACATGCTGACTGATAACTCTGGCGTGTTTTTCCGGGCCAACGACGGCAGCAAGATGCCCTATTTCGATGACTTCCGTGATAACTACGGCTCATTCAGTAACGGTGACGATCTGATCTTCGACGTGACCCAGTACGAACTGGGCTATAAGACAGCAGGCGATAATTTCAGCCTGTACGCCACCGGCTTTTTCAATGAGGTGGAGAGCAGCTCAACGACCATACCAGGCGCTCCGGCTGTGCTGTCCGTGACTGAAGCTATGGGTATCGAACTGGATGCCAACTATACCTTCGATTTTGGGCTTAACCTGAACCTGAACGGCACGGTGCAGGACACCGAAATCAAAGAAAGCGGCAACGCTGACAATATCGGCAATGAAGGTCAGCGCCAGCCAGGCTGGCAGGTGCGCCTGACCCCCAGCTATGACGTCGAATTGGACGGCGGTAACTTCCTGACTCTGTACGGCACCCTGAGCATGGTGGATGATCGCTGGTCCGATAACGGCAACACGGTAGTGCTGGACGGGTACAGTAAGATCGACCTGGGCGCTTACTGGGAAGTCTCTGACCAGTTGAATGTGCGTCTGTCGGTGGACAACCTGACCGACAAAGACGGTCTGACCGAGGGCGATCCGCGCAATCCGCAGGCGCCAAACGGCCGCTACATTATGCCGCGTTCCATCAAGTTAAGCGTCGGCTATAACTTCTGAGTTGTTTTCAGCAGCTCTTCCCGAGTCAGCGGTCGGACGCCTGTCCGGCCGCTGCTTTTTGTTTTGTTACAGTGGATGTTTTTGCTAACCTGAGGCGAATTTGCTGTACGACCCTGACTGAAGAAGGCCCATGACTCAAAAGAGTGCCAAAAATATCGCAGATATCGCCAGAATTGTCGGTGTCTCTGAGTCAACCGTCTCCCGCGCCCTCAACGACAATCCGCTGATCGCCGAAAAAACCCGGCACAAGATCCAGCAGGTAGCCCGCGAACACAACTTTAAAATCAATGCCAAGGCCCGCGCCCTTCGCACCCAGAAAACCAATGTGATTGCCGTGGTGGTGTTGTTCAAGGAGCGCACCGAGCGGGGCATTTCCGATCCCTTCCTGCTGGATATTCTCGGCGCCATCGCCGATGAACTGACCCTGCACGGCTACGACATGCTGCTGTCCAATACCCGCACTGCCTCCGATGACTGGCGGGAGTATTACTTCTCCTCCAAGCGCGCCGACGGCCTGATCGTCATAGGGCAGGGCGAGCACGATGCGCGCATCGACCGCCTGGCGTCACAGGACATCCCCTTTGTTGTTTGGGGGGCCACATTACAAGACAGCCAGTACTGCACTGTGGGCAGTGACAACAAGATGGGCGCCTATCTTGCGGTGAACCATCTGCTCAACCAGGGGTGCCGACAGATTGCCTTTTTCGGCGATATCAGCCACAGCGAAATGGAACAGCGCTGGCAGGGCTACTGCCTGGCGCTGCAGCAGGCGGGTCTGCCGGTGGACGACAAGCTCAGTTTTGTTACCGACTTTACCAGTGAATCGGGCTATGACAGCGCCAACCGCCTGCTGCGCCAACCGGATTTGAAGGTGGATGCCATCTTCGCCGTCAGCGATGTCATTGCTTTGGGGGCGATGAAAAAATTGATCGAATCCGATGTGCGGGTCCCGGAAGATATCGCCGTGGTTGGTTTTGACGATGTGGCCATGTCCATGTTCTGCCACCCCTCGCTCACCACCATCCGCCAGCAGACCATGGAAGGGGGGAAACTGCTGGTCAAGAAACTGCTCGACAAGCTGGCAGGCAAAAAGGTGAAGTCCCAGATTATGGACGTGCAACTGATAGTGCGGGAGTCCAGCCGGCGGGCGGACTGAAAGTGAGTGATAAGTAACCGGTCACAGGCCGAGTTATCCCTCGTCTCTTGTCACCGAAAAATCAGTCCCATACACCTGATTGTAGTATTCCACCAGTTCCTGATGCACAGAAGGGTCAAACCAGTACAGATGGGCCTCCAGATAGAGGCGCTTTCTGGCTGCTCTGCCAATGGCGGCGGAGATGGCGTCAACGGCTTGTTGTCCCTGTGCCGAACGGGCACATAGCACATAGCCCTGGGTAAAATGACTGGTGCCGGTCAGAGGGTAGCTTTGAAGTTGGATGCCGTTTTCCTGGGGCTGGCTGAAACGCTGGACGACTACCGGATACTCTATAATGCCCTCCACCCGCTGGTTGAGCAGCATTTGCACCAGGCCCTCACCCATATCTGCCCCGGGGCGTCGCCAAATCTGCCGTTGGAATTCTTGGAGGCCAAGGACGGCATCCAGTTTGTCGCCGTAAGCTCGTCCCTCCATTAGTCCCAGTCTGAATTTGGGCAACGCAGTAAAAAGATTGGCCAGCTCCAGCGAGGTGCCCTGCACCAAAGCGTCGATTTGTTTGCTCAGCAGAGCGTCCCGGGACACATAAAGGCGCAAATCCGGAAGCACCACCTGCGGCAGGCGACTGGCCAGACTGAATGCCTGTCGCTCGTCTGTGTAGAGCTTATCATCCACACAGACATCGGCCCGCTGCTGTAGCCGTTTGAGTCCGCGTTGGGGATTGGTTTTTTCTACCTTGACCTGAAGGTCCTGTATTTCCTGCAGGATCAGATGGCGGGTTTGTTCATCCAGGGTGATGGATCTTTCTGCCGCCGGGCCGGAGTCGGCCAGCCATAGCACCGGCTCCGCCGCTGCGGGAAGCACAAGGAGAAAAAGGAAGAACAGAATTGCTGGCAAACCAATCAGCCTGACTAAAATTGGCCGCGAATTCTAAGTGATAAAAGGGCAAAGAGACAGCAGGCCTGCCTCATGCCCCTGCCAAGCCAGCTTTACAGTGAGTGAAAATGGTCGCAGATGGGACTAACGTTGGGGTTTTCCAAGCGCCAGTACTTCTGCCAGATCGACCTCATGCAACTGGGCATAGACCTGCTCTGCTCCGTTGAGCACCTGCTTGTCACCAATACCCACCGAATGCATGCCTGCATCCTGGATACTCTGCAACCCGGCCAGGGAATCTTCTATACCCACGCAGTCTTGCGGCGCAATCGTCAGCGCGTCGGCCACGGTCAGGAAAATCTCCGGATGGGGCTTGCCCTGCTTGACTTTGGCCGCATCGGCGACGTAATCGAACTGGTCGGCGATGCCCAGTCTGTCCAGCACCATGGGAGCGTTTTTACTGGCTGAAGCCAGCCCGATGGCAATCCTTCTGGATTTCAGATCGGCAAACAACTGATGTGCGCCGGCGAACAGATCTGCGGGGCTCATATGTTCAATCAGCTGCTGATAATGACGATTTTTCTTGTCTGCCAATACCAGCACTTGTTCTTCGGGTAGCTCCAGTTCGCCTTTACTCAGGATAAAGCTCAGTGAGCCCATCCGATCCACCCCTTTTAACGCCTCGTTGTCATGCCGATCAAAGGGAATGCCCAGCTCATCGGCCAGGGCTTTCCAGGCCAGGAAATGGTATTCGGCCGTGTCGGTCAGCACTCCGTCCAGATCGAAGATAAATGCCTGGATGCTCATAAGCTCTCCTGATTTCTCAGCGTCTGCGGCTTGTCCTGCTGCAGGCTGACGGCGTGACCGGCGTGTTTGATCACCATGGGATCGCCTTCACGCAACAGATAGGTGGTGTCGTTCTTGCCCACTTCCACTTTTAACTGCCGGCCATGGCAGGTGAGGTTAAACACATAACCCTGCCAATGTCCCGGCAGTACGGGGTTAAAGACCACTTCATCGGCGCGGATCCGCAAGCCGGCAAAGCCATGCACTATGCTCATCCAGGAGCCTGCCATGCACGCCGTATGAATGCCGTACTCGGTATTGCCATGGCGGTTGTCGATGTCCATGCGCACCGTGTCATGGAAGAACTCATAGGCACGCTGGAAGTTTCCGGTCTCGGCAAATTCGATGCTGTGAATGCAACTGGAAAGGGTGGAGTCATGGGTGGTCAGAGGCTCATAGTAATCCAGGTTGCGTTTCTTCTGCGCCTTGCTGAAGGCATCGTCCAGCAGGTACATGGCCAGCACCACATCGGCCTGCTTGAGTACCTGATGGCGATAAATGACCAGTGGGTGGTAATGCAGCAACAGCGGGTAGTTTTGTGCCGGGGTACTGGCAAAATCCCAGGGCTTTTTGTCGAGGAAGGTATCGTCCTGGGCATGAATCTGCAGGGTTTCATCAAAGGGCAGGTACATCTTGTCCGCGGCTTCCTGCCACTGGATGACCTCAAACTCGCTAAGGCCCAGGCGTTTGGCAAGAGCCTCGAAGACCTGGGGTTCACTTTGCTGAATCTCACCGGCCATGCGGGCGGCAAATTGCAGATGGGCCCGTGCCATGGCGTTGGTATAAACATTATTGTTAACAATGGCAGTATATTCATCCGGCCCGGTAACCCCATCTATGCAGAACAGGCCGCCTTTGTGAGGATTGAAATGGCCCAGATCCAACCACAACCTGGCAGTTTCGAACAGCATTTCGGCGCCCATCTCCAGCATAAACGGCCAGTCATCGGTGGCCTGGTAATAATGACGGATGGCATGAGCCACGGCGGCATTGATATGATATTGGGCGGTGCCGGCGGGGAAGAAGGCCGAGCATTCATCGCCGCCTATGGTGCGCCAGGGATACAAAGCGCCGGAACTGTGCGACATCTGCCGGGCGCGGTTCCTGGCTCCATCCAGGGTATGGTAGCGAAATTCCAGGCACTTACGCGCCAGCTCTGGGTTGGTGGCGGTCATAAAGGACAGGATATAGATTTCCGTATCCCAGAAATAATGGCCGTCGTAGCCATGTCCGGTCAGCCCCTTGGCGCCCATATTACTCTGTCCGTCCTTGCCCACCGACATAAACAGATGCAGCAGGTTAAAGCGAATGCCCTGTTGCAGAGCCGGATCGCCGTCTATCTGTACGTCGCTGCATTGCCAGAATTCATCTGCCCTGGCCTTATGAGCCTGGTACAGGCGATCCCAGCCGAGATTTCGGGCGTCGTTGAGCAGTCCCGCCGCGCTCGTCTCAAGGGCGTTAAAGTCCAGGCTGCGACTGTGCTGATACAGCACGTATTTTTCCACCACCAGAGGCTGCCCTTGTTTCAGCTCGAAGGTGAAGTCCCAGCCAAGCTGGCTGTTATCCTGCACAGGATGACAGGACGCTGGCTGGTCCGAATAACTGTGGGTGATCAGGGACGCGACCCTGAAGGGGCTGTGCTTGACCTCGTGCAGCATCGAAGCCGCATCTTCACTGACCCGGGCCTTTTCCAGATGCAGGCTGTCAGCCATGCTGAGCTTGCCGACCCTGGGGTCATTCTGGTTGGGTGAGAAACTGTAGCCGGCATCCAGCAGGGATCTGAGCTGCACCGGCCCGCTGAAGTTTTCGGCGCAGATCTCCACCTGCAGACAGAGCAGGTTGGGATGGCTCAACGAGGCAATACGGCGGCTGTGCAGACTCAGTTGCTTGCCGGTTTGACTCTGCCATTGCATCTGCCTGTGTAAGGTGGCGGTCTGCATATCCAGCCAGCGTCTTCCGCTTTGGGCGGTGGCCAGACTGACCAACTCACCGTCCAACTGCCACTGCATCCATTTGCCGTTGGGGACCTGCTGCATTTTCTGGTTGTGGCTGGCATAGCCGTATGCCACTTCGCCATAAGTGATTTTTTCGCTGTGATAAACGCCGTTCAGGTACGTCCCTTCGCAGCTCAATCCGTCAGTGACACGGCCTTCTTCCAGCGTGCCGCGGCTGCCCAGATAGCCATTGGCCAGGGCAAACAGGGTTTCTTCCAGCATCGCCTGTTGGCTTTGGATGCTGTCGGTGGACAGGCTCCAGGGTTCAGGGGCAAACAACAGGTCTTTGGAAGAAACTTTCATGGCGGCAATGTTCCTCAGGCTAAAGGAGATGTCTGCAAAGCGTAGCGGTTTTTGCAATCGATTGCAATCCTGTTAAATTTAAGTAAACTGCAAAAAAGTCAGCGCGCCGAAGATCAACTTTGCAAGCTGAGAATCACCCAATAGCCGTGAGAATGTCATGATAAATAACCGGATCCGGGTCAAATATTCACTGATGCTGACCTACTTCGTCTTCGCCATCCTGCTTAACAGTGTGGGCACGGTGATTTTGCAGGTCATCCACAGCTATGGGGTCAGTAAGGAGGCTGCCAGCATCCTGGAAGGGTTCAAGGACCTGCCCATTGCAATTGTTTCCTTTATCTTTGCGGCCTACCTGCCAAGGCTGGGCTACCGACGGGCCATGATGCTGGGCACCGCCCTGGTCACCGGCGCCTGTCTACTGATGCCGCTGATCCCAACCTTCTGGATGAGCAAGCTGTTGTTCTTTACTGTCGGGTCGGCCTTTGGCCTGGTGAAAGTCTCCCTTTACTCCACCGTGGGCCTGATCAGCGACGACAAACAGCAGCATGCCTCCATCATGAATACCATTGAGGGGATTTTTATGGTGGGGGTCCTGACCGGTTACTGGTTGTTCAGTGCCTTTATCGACGGCGATAACCCTGGCTCTTTGGCCTGGCTGAATGTCTACTGGATCCTCGCCCTGCTGACCGGTGTGAACCTGCTGCTGCTGATGCTCACCCCTTTTTCCAACCCGGTACCGGAAGGCCAGCCTAAGCCCTGGCAGGAGTTTGTCGATATGCTTAAGCTGGCCCTGAAGCCGCTGGTGCTGGTGTTTATCCTGTCGGCTTTTTTGTATGTGCTGATCGAACAGGGCATCGGTACCTGGCTGCCCACCTTCAATAACGAAGTCTTGCATCTGCCTGCCGATATGAGCGTACAGGCCACCAGTATCTTCGCCGCCTGCCTGGCCATTGGCAGGCTGGGGGCAGGGCAGCTGATCCGCTTTATCAGTTGGTACCCACTGTTGAATATCTGTCTGCTGGCCATGGCCACCCTGATCCTGGTATCCATGCCACTGGCCAGTCTGGCTGAGGTGAACCCGGGTATCAATTGGGCCACCGCCCCGGTGGCGGCGTTTCTATTCCCATTGATCGGCTTGTTTATGGCGCCAATCTACCCGGCTATCAACTCCATTATGTTGTCTTCGCTACCCAAGGTGCAACATTCGGCCATGACCGGGTTGATCGTGATCTTCTCCGCCCTGGGAGGCACCACAGGATCCATCATTACCGGATTGGTATTTGGCAGCTTCGATGGGCAAACCGCTTTTTACTTCTCGCTGCTGCCAATCATGGCGATTTTTGTGACCTTGTTTTTCTTTAAGCGAGGCACGCAGAAGATGGTTGCGCCACAGGAGTGAACCGGCAACGCAAGCAGTAGGGTGTGTTTATCCTTCATATTGGTCTGTGTTGAGAGCAAAAAACTCCTCAATCAAGGCGCGAGTAACGCCGTTTAGCCATCTGAACAAGTTGGGAGCAACACTGCGTGAGGGATTTTTAGCCTCAACCCTTCGGGCTGGGGTCATTTTTACTCGTATCATCCCTGATACTCGCCGACAAGGGGCCAGCCAAGCTGTTAAAAAATGCTCCAGGCATTTTTTCCGTCCGGCGGCGTCATCAGTTGCTTATTTAGGCCCGCTAAACCGCACTCCTTCTTCCTTGCTGGGCAAAGAAATGGCCTCCAGCAGAGCGCCAATATGAAGGATAAGCACACCCTAAGGCATCAGCAGCAGGGTAGCGGTACCCAGGAAGGCGAAGATCCCCACCACATCGGTGATGGTGGTGAGGATCACCGACCCGGCCAGGGCCGGATCGATTTTCATCTTTTTCATCAAAAGCGGCAGGGTGGCACCGGAGAGACCGGCGGCCAGCATATTGATCATCATGGCGAAGGCGATAATACCGCCTAAGGCCAGATCCTGTTTCCACAGCGCCACGACCCCGGCGATCAGTACCGCCCAGATAATGCCGTTAAGGGCCCCCACCGCCAATTCCTTGCTGATCAGCCAGCGCCGGTTACTGGGGCTCACATGACCCAGGGCCATACCGCGGATCACCAGGGTCAGGGTCTGATTGCCGGCTACCCCGCCCATGCTGGGGACGATGGTGTTAAGGATGGCCAGCACCGCCAACTGACTTAAGGTTTCCTCGAACATATCACTGACCATGGCGGCCAGCAGGGCGGTGACCAGGTTGACCCCCAGCCAGATGGAACGCCTCCCGGTACTTTTCATCACCGGCGCAAAGGTATCTTCCTCATCATCCAGACCGGCCATGCTCATCATACTGTGCTCGGCTTCTTCGCGGATAATGTCCACCACGTCATCGATGGTGATCCGGCCAAGCAGATGGTCCTCGGCGTCCACCACCGGCGCGGAAATCCAGTTATAGCGTTCGAACAGTTTGGCCACTTCGCCTTCGGGCATATCCACCGGGATGGTTTCGGCATCCTCGTCCATCAGCTCTTCCACTGTCATATCCGAGGTGGCGGTCAACAGGCGAATCACCGGCACTATGCCTATGAGCTTGTCATGGCGGTTGACCACATAGAAGGCATCGGTGTCCTCGGGTATTTCACCCTTAAGGCGCAGATAACGCAGGATCACATCCACCGTCACCTCGGGGCGCAGGGTGATGGTGTCGGTATTCATGATAAAACCGGCGGTGCCCTCGCCGAATGACAGGGCCTGCTCGGCGCGCACTCTGTCCTGCTCGTCCATGGACTGCAGCACCTGCTGGAAGATGGCATCGGGCAGCCCGCGCAACAACTCGGCCAGGTCGTCCGTATCCATGTCTTCCAGGGCGCCGGCGAGCTTTTCCGGCATCATCTGGCGGATAATGCCGTTGCGCACATCCTCAGACAGTTCCTCCAGCACATCGCCGTGGAATTCAGGATCAATCAGTTGCCACAACACCGCCCGGGTCTTGGCCGGAGTGGACTCCAGCATAAAGGCCACATCCGGCGCCGGCATATGGTGGAGCATCTTACGCACATGCACATACATGCCGCTGGACAGGGCATCATTGATGGCCTGCAACTGCTGGTATGAGGATTGCGATTCGAAGGTCTCTGCCATGGGTGGGTATGCAACTTATTGATTTTCTGCTGTTAGTCTAGTGGAAGACAGCACCAAGGTCAGCAGGAATCTTGGTCCGACAACTTTAGCATGCAGAGCATGACCGTTTTGCTAGCCGGGCGGGGAAGTGGGGTGTCTGTCTTTAAGCAGCCAACGGTTTACCGGTAATGCCAGCAGGATAATGCCGCCGCCAATACTCAGGCGCAGCAGGTCGGCATCACGGTTCCAGATCAGCAGGTTCACCAGGATCCCGGCCGGGATCAGCAGGTTATTCATGATTGCCAGGGTACCCACATCCACCTGAGTGGCACCCTTGTTCCAGCCGAAATACCCCAGCCCCGAGGCTATCAGACCCAGATAAATCAGAATCCCCCATTGCTCCGCCGTAGCGGGCAGTTTGCCGCCGTCCCCGAACAGGGCAAAGCTGACGCAAGCCACCAGGGCAGCACCGACAAAGAACCAGCCGAACACCTGGTGCTGGGGCAGGGCCAGCGACGAGGCCGTGCGTTTATACAGTACCTGGCCGGTGGCAAAGCACAGGTTGGCGCCCTGAACGATGAAAAAGCCGGCGATAAAATCACCTGTGATACCGTCATAACGAATGGCAGCTGCCCCTGCGGTGGCGATGGCGGCGGATAACAGGAAGTTGAAGCGAAGGTGCCTGTCCATAAGGTCGTTTACCAGAGTCACATACAAAGGTGTCATCACGGTAAACAGCAGCACTTCGGGCACGCTGAGATATAAAAAAGCATGGTAATAAAAGCCGTACATCACACCGAGCTGGATAGCGCCGATCAGCATCAGTTTGAGAATCAGGGCCCGGCCAAGACCCACCACTTTGAGAAACGGCAGAAACACCAGCATCGCCAGCAGGACCCGGGTCAGCACCGAAAACCAGGGATCCACCTGTCCGGCCAGGTAGACGCCAATCAGGCTGAAGGAAAAAGCCCATAACAGGGTGACTGCCAGAAGAAATGCCAAAGTTACTACCTCGTTTATTGGTTAGCGCCGGGCGAGCATCTTACTCTTTTGCCCCCCTCCAGTAACAGATGGGCTCGCTACTTAATCCTTGGCAGGATGGTTCTGGATCCGGGCCGGTTGGCCACCCGGCAGAGAGTGAACCATCGTCATCTGGATTGACATGACACTTTGTCGACATTTGTACCCGCTAATAACAAGAACTTGATTGTCAGCTATTTTTACATACTCCGCCTGCTCTCTCTGTTAAATTCAAGTGAAAGTTATATAAAACAATAGGATAGAGTTTATTTTTGTTCTGGCCCGATAATTGCCATAACCAGGTGTGCGACAATAATCCCCTGTTTGGAGTAGTGAAGTATGTCTAAGTTAAGAAGTTTGCTGGCAGTGACCACGCTGCTGTGTTCCTTCCTTGGTTTTTCCCAACAAGCCAATGCCACAATCATCACCGATCCTCTGGAAGATCTGATCGTAAGTCAGGGCGATCTGGACTGGATTTGGGCCTCCCCCTGTGATGGCGGGTGCAGTCAGTTGGTTACAGACTGGCAGTATGCCGGTGGCCTTTATGACGATGCTCTGAACACGCAACTGGCCGTGGGTGTGTGGCGGTTTGCCACCGATTTGGAGTTTGCCGGTCTCCCCGATGTATATGCATTCCAGAATAAATGTGCTTCCAGCTATTTTGACAACACTTATAACCATTGTGACTTCGGTGACCTGACCGGCGGATATATTTCTAACGTTCCCACTGGTGGCGTTAATGAGTTGCTGCTGGTGAGAAGCACCAACCTGGTCAGCGCTCAGGTCAGTGAGCCGGCCGCCCTGACGTTATTTGCTTTGGGCTTGCTGGGCATCGCTGCCCGTCGCCGCCAGAAGTAGCCTTATCGTTTCTGAAGATCTCTGCAAAGCCCGTTCTTACGGGCTTTTTCATGCCTGGCTGATAGCCTGAAACTGATCCGCAGGCTCACTGCCTGAGCTCATCTACCATTGTCTATTAGCGATCTGAGATAAGACCGGATACAGTCCAGCGTTGGATGAACCCAACTGATAACCTAAATCCTCATGGAAAACTTTATCCTGGTGCTGATCTATATCCTGATTGGCACCCAACTGCGCAGACTGCCTCAGTTTCCGGCCGAAACGGGTCAGGTGTTGAATCAGTATGTGCTGTATGTGGCGCTGCCGGCGTTGATCCTGCAGAAAATGCCCTTACTGGAATTCTCCTCCCAGCTTTGGCTGCCTGCAGTGCTGCCCTGGGTATTGTTGTTGATCGTGATGGGGCTGGTGTTACTGGCCGGCAGAATCTGGCAATGGGACAGAAACCTGGTGGCGGCGTTGCTGGTGGTGTTGCCACTGGGTAATACCTCTTTTCTTGGCTATCCCCTGATTGAGGCGTTTTACGGTGAGCGGGCGCTTCCTTATGCCATCATCTACGACCAGATTGGCTCCTTTATCGCCCTGGCAACTTATTCCACTATCCTGGCCACCTGGTACAATCCCCATGCCAGGCGTCCCACCGTCGGACAGATCACCTTCAAAGTGCTGGCGTTTCCCTCCTTTATCGCCATGCTGCTGGGACTGGCCGTCAAAGGCTGGCCTTACCCGGCATTTTTGCAGCTGTTTATCGACAGCCTGGCGGTGACACTGGTGCCCGTGATCATGGTCGCCGTAGGGTTTCAGTTTCGCCTGCGCCTGGAAAAGGGCGAAAGCCGGCCGCTGGTCTTTGCCCTGTCGGTCAAGTTGCTGCTGATGCCCGCCCTGGCCCTGCTCTTGTTGGCGGGCTTTAGCCCCGAGCCGCTGCTGATGCAGGTCAGTGTGTTGCAGGCGGGTATGCCTCCTATGGTCTCGGCAGGGGCCCTGGCCATAGGTGCAGCTCTGGCACCGAGAATGGTAGCCACTCTGATTGGCCTGGGACTGGTGCTGAGCTTTGTGACCCTGCCCCTGTGGGTATGGTTGCTTGAGAGGCTTGCCTGAGATGATCAAGATTAGATCCGCCCGGCCTGAAGAGGCAGAGGAATTAAGTAAGCTGGCGCTCCGCTCGAAGGGGTATTGGTCCTATTCCGCAGATTTTCTGGCCGCCTGCGAGGAAGAATTGCGGGTAAGCTCTGCCCAGTTGTCCGATTCACACTGGCATTGCCTGGTCGCCGAGCTCGATTCTGAGTTACTTGGCTATGCGTTGCTTGATGGGCGGCTGTCCCAGAACTGGGAGCTGGAGGCGCTGTTTGTGGAGCCGGACTGGATTGGCAAGGGCATTGGTCGGCGACTGATGGACGCAGTGAAAGAACTGATGCGCCAGACCGGTGTCACCCGGCTGGTTATCCAGGGCGACCCGAATGCCGATGCTTTTTATCTGGCCGCAGGCGCCCGGCAGATAGGCCAGCGTGAATCGGCCAGTATCAAGGGGCGTGTTTTGCCGCTGTTCGAATTAACAGTCAGTTAAAGGGGAGAGGTCATGCAGGTGATTCGCAGTCAGGAGTTTACCGCCCATAGGGCATGGGGAGCGCTGGATATTGCCAGTATGAACGGCATTACTACCCGTTTGCACTGGACTGACAAAGCCTATCAGTGGCATGTGAATGAAGGGGAAGAGGTGTTTGTGGTGCTGGACGGGGACGTGGAGATGCAGACCCGTCAACAAGGACAGGAGACCTCCACTGTGCTCAGGCCGGGCGATATTTTCCATGCTTCATCGGGACTGGAGCACAGGGCCATTCCCCTTGGCGAAGCCAGGATTCTGGTGATTGAGTATATGGGCAGTATCTGATGCTGGCCCTTCGTCCCAATTGTGAAGGCTGTGACAGGGATCTGCCGCCTGATGGCACAGAGGCGATGATTTGCAGCTATGAATGTACCTACTGTCGCTCCTGTGTGGACAAGATATTGGCAAACGTCTGCCCCAACTGCGGGGGCGGCTTTTGTCCACGGCCCATCCGGCCAACCAAGGCGTACCGGCCCGGCGTGAGTCTTGGCCATCAGCCTGCCTCAGAAACAAGGGTGCTAAGCCGCTACAGTAAAGCGGAAATGCAGGAATTTGCCCAAAGCCTTAAACGTATTCCGCCACAGCAAAGATAAGAGCGATTGGTAAACTAACAGCCCAATAACCGGCTAAGACTGCCCAGTTGTCCTTCAACAGCTGCCTCCAGTTCGGGAGGCAAAGTGGGCAACAGGTTCAGGCCGCTGCGGGTTTCCACTTCATCCACTGTGACTTGTGCATAGCAGAAGCTGTCCTGGCGGCTGGCATTTTGGTGCAGGACAAACGCTGACGCTTGCAGTCCCTGCACAGGGTTTGTCATCACGACTTTAAAGTAGCCGCTGGGGACACTGTGCTCCTCATCGGCGCCGGGTAGCTCGCCAAAAAAGCTTTCGTATAAGGGGCCGCTGACCACATAAACGTCCTGACCGGTGCGGGCGAGATCCCTGACCGCCGATTCCAGCCTGACCCAGGGTCCCTGATTAAGAGCGGATGACTGCGGGGTGATATTGGAAAGATAATTGGTCTGCGCCCAGTCTGGCGTATTGCTGAAACTGGCCAGCGGCACCTGATGACCCCGGTCGGTTCCCAATACCGCATGCGCATCTTTATAGTCACCGGTTTCCAGAGTGTGCTCAGGGGCAAGGTCAGGATCGGCTTTCCAGTATCGCCGGCGGCTGGGACCATCGATGGTGGAAGCCGTGACTTTATAGGCCACCCAATCGGCAAGTTTGGTTTGTGGGTTATTATGCAGAGTATAGATACTGCGCTGCAGGACCTGGCCCGCTTTACCTGCAGGACACTGGTAGAGGCAGTGCTCTGCCAGCAGAGACGAGCTGGCAAACAGACCGAACAGTGCAAACAGCTTAATGGGCAACTTCATGGAACAACGCTTATCCGTACTTCAGATGGAAAAGCCCATGGAGCGGGCCAGGGCAGGATCTTAGCAATATTGTGCCGGGTAACGGCTTTGGTGACAATCATGCCGATGAATGCCAGGGTGTGTCGGGGCATACCTGTGGAGCAGGCTTTTTATTCCGGCTACCTTGCACTACACTCCCCCGGCGCCAATGGGAGGACAGATTTTGGCTGAAGATAACGCGATCCGGCTTAATAAATTTATCAGTGATTCAGGGTTCTGCTCCCGCCGTGAGGCGGACAAGCTCATCGAACAGAAAAGGGTCAGCATCAATGGCAAAGTGCCTGAGCTGGGTACCAAAGTGATGCCCGGCGACAAGGTGGCTGTGGATGGCAAGCCCATCGGCCACAGTGCCAAAGACAAGTCGGATCGCACCTATATTGCTTATAACAAGCCAGTAGGGGTGATCTGCACCACCGAGCGCCAGGTCAGAGGCAATATTGTCGATGCCATCGGCCATCCCGAACGCATCTTTCCCATTGGCCGACTGGATAAGGACTCCGAAGGGCTGATTTTTCTGACCACAGATGGGGATATCGTCAATAAGATCCTGCGCGCCGGTAATGAGCACGAGAAAGAATACATCGTCACCGTCAATCAGCCCATCAGTGAGCGCTTTGTGCGTCAGATGGCCCAGGGGGTACCGATCCTGGGTACCCGTACCCAACCCTGCAAGGTTACTTTGCAGAGCAAGTTTGTGTTCAAGATAGTGCTGACACAGGGGTTAAACCGGCAAATCCGCCGTATGTGTGAATTTCTCGGCTACGAGGTGGTGAAGCTTAAGCGCCTGCGCATTATGAACGTCAAGCTTGGTAATTTGGCGGTGGGCAAATGGCGCAATCTTACCGATGAGGAAATGGAGCAGATTAACCAGTCGGTGAAGCATTCGAAGAAAACGGCTTAGTGATTAGTTCCTGATGGCTGACGCGGCTGGGGCTTGGATCTGTCTTCTATTATACTCGCACAGAGGACGCAGGGACGCTAAGAAAGCCAGTTCAACTAATTGCCTTAGCGGCTTGGCGTTCTTTGCGCGAAAATAAACCCCTGTGGTTTTTTCAATGACCCTGACCCTTCTGACCCTATTGATCCCAAGACAGCCGGCTTCCATTTCTCTCTCCTGACTTTAGGTGAAGAGGGGGCTTTCAGCAGCCAGCGTTTTAGCTGGTGGTCTGCCTGCAATGCTGGCAGCTTAAGATCCTAGGAATAGGTATATAGGCATCGTTGGATTGGCGTTTGCTGACCCTCTGAGAAAGGGATTTCGAAGCGGAGCATACAGGGAAGTATTCATAACCTGTCTACAAAGGTCAATCCGAAGAGACCTGTTATAGATTAGTCAGGTGCCTCTCTGGCACTAAAGCGTCGCCGAGTGAAACAGAGAGAGGCACAAACTGACAAGTAGTCAAATCTCAGTGCTCTTCGTGTCTCTATGGTTACTCCCTAATCCGGTCTCTGACCCTATTCCGCTTCGTTAAACTTCTTCTGAATCAATTGCTCTACCGCCGCCAAGGCGGCTTCGGCATCCTGGCCTTCGCTGACCACCAGTACTTCCTTGCCCATACTGCTTTCCAGCATCATCAGGCCCAGCACGCTGGTGGCCAGGGCGGATTTTTCGCCTTGGATCAGGGTCACCTTGGCATCAAACTGATTGGCCAGTTGTGCCAACTGAGTGGCTGCTCTGGCGTGCAGGCCCAGTTTGTTCTGGATCAGCAGGGTCTTTTCCAGCCTCATTTCTTCTGCAGCTCCCGGTGGCGGATCTGCACATCCGGATGCACTGCCCTGAAAGTCCGGGCCAGGCTCTCGGCCACGTAAACGCTGCGGTGATGGCCGCCTGTGCAGCCGATGGCAATGGTCACATAACTGCGGTTGTTACGCTCCAGATGGGGCAGCCAGGTGGAAATCAGATTCTGGATCTGCCAGATAAACTTGGTGACGATGGCCTGGGAGCCCAGAAAGGCCTCCACCTGGGGATCCAGCCCGGTCAGGTTCTTCAGCTCAGGCTCCCAGTGGGGGTTGGGCAAAAAACGGGAATCGAACACATAATCGGCGTCCTTGGGGATGCCGTGCTTAAAGCCAAAGGATTCGAACACCAGCACCAGGCGGGAACTCTTCTTACCCAGGATACGCTCCCGCACCAGCTCGGCCAACTGGTGGATGGACAACTCACCGGTATCGATATAAAGGTCCGCCCGCTCGACGATGGGTCCGAGTAGCACAGACTCCGACTGGATTGCATCGGACAGGGACTTGTTATGCTTGGACAAAGGGTGCAGGCGGCGGGTTTCGCTGAAGCGTTTAATCAACACATCGTCACTGGCATCCAGGTAGACGATGGTCAGCTGCCAGGTGGAGGGAAGGTAATCGAGGATTTCCACCAGCTCGTCCGGGTCCTTGGGCAGGTTACGTACGTCTATACTCACCGCCACCTGATCATATTCGTCCACTACCGTATGGGTCAGGGTCGGCAGCAGGTTAACCGGGATATTATCCACACAGTAGTAACCCAAATCCTCCAGGGCCCTGAGTACGATGGATTTTCCCGAACCAGAACGGCCGCTGATAATAATGAGTTTCAAGCGATGGCCTCGTACAGTTCCTGATCCGATTGGGCGTGGCGAAGCTTCCTCACCGTGTCCTTGTCGTTCAGCTTGGCGGCAATGGTGGCCAGGGTCTGCAAATGGCCCTGGGCCTGATCCTCAGGCACCAGGATGGCAAAGAAGATATCCACCGGCTGGTTGTCGATGGCATCGTAGGCCACCGCATCGCCACTGGTAATCAGCACCGCGACCACTCTGTCCAGACCGGCGAGGCGACCATGGGGAATGGCAATACCGGAGCCGATACCCGTGCTACCCATTTTTTCGCGGCTTAAAAGGCTGGTGAGAATGGCATCCAGGCTGATTTCGCTGAGATAACGGCTGGCGATTTCACTGATGGTCTCGAGTATGCGTTTCTTGCTGGTACCCGGCACGGCACAGACTGTGCAATCGGGGCTAAGGATATCTTTGATTTCCATGTAAATTGCTGTCTTTTTTGTTAAAAATCCAGAATCAGGCAGAGCCTGGTTCTGGATTCGCTTCAGCAAAGCGAGGTTTCAGATTGCCGCTTCCCGGGTTCAGCCCGATGGGAAACCGGCGCGAACTGTCCCCCTAGCCTCAGGGCCCGACGGGCCCGGGAGCTAGTGGCGTTTCATTTTTTCCTTGTGCTTGATGACTTGTCGGTCCAGCTTGTCAATCAGGCTGTCGATAGCCGCGTACATATCCGTATGCTCGGAAGTGGCAAAAACTTCTGCGCCGCTCAGGTGCAGGGTCGCTTCGGCTTTCTGGTTCAGTTTTTCCACATTCAGAATAACGTGGACATTGGTAATGTGGTCGAAGTGTCGCTCCAACTTGGTGAACTTTGAATCTACGTAATCGCGAAGAGAGTCGGTAATTTCAACGTGATGACCAGTAAGGTTGATTTGCATATGCCTCTTCCTTTTGTTGGTGAGTCTTAAAGCAGACTCTTGCGTTGGTTGGACGGTGGAATCGACAAGGATTCCCGGTATTTGGCTATTGTCCGCCGGGCAACCATGATGCCTTGCTCGGCCAACAACTGCGCAATCTTGCTGTCGCTCAGGGGTTTGGCGGGCTTCTCTGCCGCCACCAGCTTCTTGATCAGGGCGCGAATCGCGGTGGAGGAGCATTCACCACCGCTCTCGGTCGCCACATGGCTGGAGAAGAAGTACTTAAGCTCGAAAATCCCACGGGGAGTGTGCATATATTTCTGCGTGGTTACCCGGGAGATAGTGGACTCGTGCATGTCGACCATCTCGGCCACGTCATTGAGCACCATGGGTTTCATGGCCTCCGGGCCGTACTCGAAAAAGCCCTGTTGCTGCTGGACGATGCAGTTGGCCACTTTGAGCAGGGTCTCGTTACGGCTTTCCAGGCTCTTGATAAACCACTTGGCTTCCTGCATGTGCGAGCGGATAAACTGACTGTCGCTGGCATTTCTGGCGTTTCGGCTCATGGCCGCATACTGCTGGTTGATACTGAGTTTGGGCAGGCTGTCCGGATTGAGTTCAACCATCCAGCGGCCATTTTTCTTCGCCACAGACACATCAGGAATCACGTATTCGGCATCGTCCGTGACAATGGCACTGCCGGGTCTGGGATTAAGGGTCTGCAGCAGCCGCAGAACCTCTCTGAGCTCGTCCTCCTTGAGCCTGGCTTTGCGCATCAGGGTGCGGTAGTCCTTGCTGGCAAGCAGGTCGCTGTACTCCAGAATCAGCGACTTGGCTTCTTCCAGCCAGGGCGTGTCGGGCGCAAACTGGCGTAATTGCACAAGCAGGCATTCCTGCACTGAACGGGAGCCGACGCCCACCGGATCGAACATCTGAATACGCTTGAGTACGCATTCCACTTCATCCAGTTCCACTTCCTCGTTCTCAATGTCCAGGCTTTGCAGCACTTCTTCGGTACTGATGGTCAGATAACCTGCGTCGTCAATTGAGTCGATAATGGCCACGGCAATGGCGACATCGGTTTCGCTGAAGTGAGTCAGGCGCATCTGCCAAAGCAAATGATCCTGAATACTGTCTGAGGTTTCGCCCTGGTAGAGACTGTCATCGTCGGCGCTGACGGGGGCGCTGCCCGTGCCGGATGAGGCGCTGTAATACTCGTCCCAGGTGGTGTCCATGGGCAGGTCCTCAGGCAGTTCCTGTTTTTCCAGCGCATCGCTGGTTTCCAGGCTGTCACTGTCCTGACTGGCGGCACTCTCGCTGTCGCTATTTTGCTGTTGATCCTGGTCATCAGGGCTATTGTCCTGCCCATCTTCCGCTTCGAGCAGGGGATTGGACTCCAGCGCTTCCTGAATTTCCTGTTGCAGATCCAGCGTCGACAGTTGCAATAGCCTGATGGCCTGCTGCAACTGGGGCGTCATGGTGAGTTGTTGACTGAATTTTAACTGTAAAGCGGGCTTCATCTACTTCTTATTAAGTTCCAATGGCCTTCATTGCTTTGTTCTATGGGCGCTCATCCCAGAGTACAAGTGCTCCTTTTGACTATGACCTAACTATAGCTTGAATTGCTCCCCCAGGTATACATCTCTGACTTGCTTGTCGTTCAACACCTGTTCGGCTGTACCCTGGGCGATGAGTTCCCCGTGGCTGACGATATAAGCCTTTTCGCAGACATCCAGGGTTTCCCGTACATTGTGGTCGGTAATCAGCACCCCGATGCCCCTGTCTTTGAGGTGGTGAATGATCTTTTTGATGTCGCTGACACTGATGGGGTCCACGCCGGCAAAGGGTTCATCCAGCAGGATAAACCTGGGGTTGGCGGACAGGGCTCTGGCGATTTCCACCCGGCGGCGTTCACCCCCGGACAGGCTCATACCCAGGCTTGAGCGGATATGATTGATATTAAATTCGTCCAGCAGGGCGTCCGCTTCCTGTTCTCGCTGATCCTGAGTCAGATCCTTACGGGTCTCCAGAATGGCCATCAGGTTCTGATAGACCGTCAGTTTACGGAAGATGGACGATTCCTGCGGCAGGTAACCTATGCCACGTCTGGCTCGCACATGCATGGGTTCGAGGCTGAGCTCGTCCTCATCGATGAAGATTTGCCCCTTGTCCATGGGTACCAGACCGACAATCATATAAAAAGAAGTGGTCTTGCCGGCCCCGTTTGGACCAAGCAATCCGACTATCTGACCGGTGGACACCTCCAGGCTCACATCCCGTACTACCTGGCGGTGCTTGTATGACTTGGCCAGATGGATGGCTTTCAGGGTCGGCATCAGGGTTTTTTCTCCTGCTTCTTGTCTTCGCTGGGGCCTTTCTTTGGCTCTGGCTGGAAGATGGTGACCACCCGGCCCTCCCCGTCGTCTGATCCCTGGGCGATCAACTGTTCCTTTTCCATGTTAAACAGGATGGACTCGCCACTGACCTTGCTGTTGTTCTGTTGCAACTGGGCGTCCCCGCTCAGGGTCAGGGTGCGCTCATTGACCCGGTACTCTATATGATTGGCTTCGGCGCGAATGCGACTGCCGTCTTCCATGGTTTGTTCGTAACTGGCCGGCTGGCCCATGGCGATAAACACTTCCCTGCCTTCCCCCTGGCCGGCATCCACCTGCAATTCATCGGCATTAATACTCATGCTTCCCTGACTGATACGCACGTTTTCCCGGAAGATAGACAATTTGTTGATGCCATCGGCAGACTGGTATTTGGAAGCGATCTTGATGGGCTGCTCGAAGTCCTTGTTGATGGCTACTGCACTGGTGCTCAGCAGCAGTCCCGCCAATAACGTCGCCGGATTAAATATTCTTGCCATAGAGTGTCTCAACATGGTCCAGTAAGGTGAATTGCTTAGTGGTCAGATCCACCGAAAATCCATTGCCGCGGATGACGTAGTTATTGCCCAGGATAGTCACGGGCTGGTCCGAGGTCATGGTCTTGTTGTTCAGGTCGATCTCGATAAAACTGGTTTCAATGGTCTGTACCAGACCTTCGGCATTCAGACTCTTGATCTGAACATTGGTTTCCAATTGTATGCGGTTGTCTTCATACAAAGTCCCCTCTGCCGCTGTCACATCCCAGGGTGGCTCGTCTTCACGCACGAAAATACGATACTGTGGCTGCTGGAACAGGGTGAAGCCCAGCATGTCGTAATGTTCCATGCTGCTGGCGCGGATACGGTGGGAGAGAATGCCCTGTTCATTGTACAGACTGGTTTGCATGTTGGTAGCCTGGTAATTAGGTTGCCAGACTTCTTCTCCCTGTTTTTCCGGCAGAGGAGCTTCAGGGGTTGTCCACCATTGATAGTTGGTGGCCAGAATCAACAGGAACAGGATAGCTATGCTGATACGGATCCTGTTCATACGCTGCTGCCGTGCACGGCCTCCAGTAGATGATGGGCATGCAATATCTGGTCACACACCTCCCTGACGGCGCCGAAGCCTCCAGGACACTGGGTGATATAGTCAGCCTTCTGCTGCATATAAGGATGGCCGTCCGGGACACAAATCTTCAGGGCTGCCAATTCAAACATGCCCTTATCAGGCATATCATCACCCATGGCTGCGACCTGGTGGCTGGCCAGATTCAGTTCGTCCATCAGGCACTGCATTGCGTCGCGCTTGTGTTCGGTCCCCTGCACGATATGGGTCAGGCCCAGTGCGCGCATGCGATCCTCGACGATGCGGGACTTTCGGCCTGTAATAACAGCCACCTGGATATGATTCTTCAACAGGGCTTTGACACCGTAGCCGTCGCGGGTATGAAAGGCTTTGTATTCCTCTCCCCCATTGCCCAGATAAATGCGGCCGTCGGAGAATATACCGTCCACATCACAAACCAGCAGTCTTATCTGCTTGAACATCTGAAACAAGGCCGGGGTCAACTGCCCGTATAGGGTCTGTATTGAGTTCATTTTATCTACACCTGATACCGTCAGACCTGATGTTGGAACAAAGTTGTCTGATAGGCAATAAAACTGGTAAGCAGCAATCCCCCCTGCCATCTTTCCAGCCGTTGTCTGCCGCGGATAGCAAAACTGAACAGAATGAGCAGTAAGGTCATCGCCAGCATGACAGGCATGTCACGGTAAGTCGCCTGGGGGTCTATTGCACCGGGGGCCAGCAATCCTGGCATGGAAAGCACGGCCAGGATGTTGAATATGTTCGAGCCCAGAATATTGCCCAGTGCCAGGTCGTCCTCCCCTTTCATTACCCCGGCAATACAGGCGGCCAGTTCGGGCAGACTGGTTCCCACCGCGATAATGGTCAGTCCGATGACCAGATCACTGACACCAAAGTATCGGGCCAGAGAGGTTGCCGATTCCACCATGAAGTGAGCGCTTAAAGGCAACAACACCAGGCCCAGTAACAGCCAGAACACAGCCGACGGGGTAGGCAGCCCCTGTGGAATTTCTCCGGTCATTTCCCTGACCAGCGGATCCTTTGCGTCCATGCGCAGTGATAACCACACCAGGGCGCCAATACTGAAAAAGAACAGTACCAACAGCGCCCCCCCTTCATACCGGCTTAAGCTGAGGTCGGCCAGCAACCAGGCGGCAAGCAAAGACACCAGCATTACCACCGGCATTTCCCGCTTCAGCGTAACTGAGGACACCACCAGGGGGCGAAGCAGAGCCGTGAGCCCCAGCACCAGTCCAATGTTAGCGATATTGGAGCCGATAGCATTCCCGATAGCCGTATCGGCGCTGCCGGCTAACGATGCGTTGAAAGCCACCATGATCTCAGGGGCAGAGGAACCCATGGCGACAATGGTCATTCCTATGACTAAAGGAGCGATACCCAGATTGCGGGCCAGCGCCGAGGCACCCAGAATGAATCTGTCAGCGCTCCAACTCAGTATCGCCAACCCGGCGATGAAAATGAAAATCTCTGTCAGCAAAAGGGTACCATCGGACGACAGTTGGATTGGTTTGCCCGGATTGTCGCAAAAACCGTGGCGTTTGCCTACGTATCCGGAGACAAGATGACCGTCTGAACGATTGAAAAAGTAAACACAGTCGTTTACTATTTGCCTGCGGTGTCCTGCAGGAAAGCGTTATCCCACTCATTGGGTCTTGTGTCGGGCAAGACAAAATCCTGTCAAGCGAACAATTGTCGAACATTTAGAACACAACTTATTACTTTTTTACTTTGTTACTCCGGGGCGATTCATCAGATAATAGGCGTCATCCGGGCTTTGGCTTGAAAAATCCGCTACAGCCCCAATTTCCCCGCCTTCGGGATTCGAGTGGCAAAATGCGCATTAACAAATGGATGGTTGAATGGAAGATCTGGTCAGTATCCACAATATGACGTTCTCCCGCGGCGAGCGGAAGATATATGAGGATATTTCCCTGCGCATTCCCAAAGGCAAGACCACGGCCATTATGGGGCCCAGTGGTATCGGCAAAACGACTTTACTGCGGCTTATCGGTGGCCAGCTCAGGCCGGACGAAGGGGATATCAGGTTCAAAGGGGAGTCCATTCCCGGTATGACACGTAAGCGTCTGTTCGAAGTGCGCCGGGAAATGAGCATGTTGTTTCAAAGCGGTGCGCTGTTTACCGAAATGACCGTGTTTGACAATGTGGCATTTCCCATTCGTGAGCACACGACTCTCTCTGAAGAGTTGATCCGTATTCTGGTGTTGATGAAATTGCAGGCGGTTGGCCTGCGCGGGGCCGCACAAATGATGCCCAGCGAACTGTCCGGCGGGATGGCGCGGCGGGCAGCGCTGGCCAGGGCCATTGCCCTGGATCCGGAACTTATCATGTATGACGAACCTTTTGCCGGTCAGGATCCCATCTCCATGGGGGTGGTGGTGAAGCTGATTAAAGAGCTTAATGATGCCCTGAATCTGACCAGCATAGTGGTGAGTCATGATGTGGGTGAGGTGTTGTCTATCGCCGACTATGTGTATGTTCTGGCAGACAAGCGCGTGGTGGGGGAAGGGACCCCTGAGCAGATCAAGGAGCATGAGTCAGAACTGGTCCAGCAGTTTTTACAGGGCAAGGCGGATGGACCTGTCCGTTTTCACTACCCGAGCAGAAGCATGCAAGAACAGTTACTGGAGGCAAACTGATGGAATGGTTTGCAGGTATTGGCCGCTCCACCATGGGAATGGCCGCTGGACTGGGCAGGGCAGCCTATCTGTTGTTTGGCTCCTTGGTGGCCCGGCCCCAACCGTTGAAGAATTTTCCCCTGACCATCCGGCAGATCTACGTGGTGGGGGTGCAGTCGCTTCTTATCATCATCGTTTCAGGTGCTTTTATCGGCATGGTTCTGGCTTTGCAGGCCTACACGGTGTTGGTGGATTACGGCGCTGAGCAGAGCCTGGGTCCCATGGTCGCCCTGTCTTTGCTTCGGGAGCTTGGCCCGGTGGTGACAGCTCTGCTGTTTGCCGGTCGGGCTGGCTCAGCTCTGACGGCGGAAATCGGCCTGATGAAGGCCACTGAACAGCTCAGCAGTCTGGAGATGATGGCAGTGGATCCGTTGCGTCGGGTCATCGCACCGAGACTCTGGGCAGGTATTATCTCCATGCCCCTGCTGGCGCTGATTTTCAGCACTGTGGGTATTCTTGGCGGCCATGCGGTCGGAGTGGACTGGCTGGGTGTGGATTCCGGCAGTTACTGGTCCGTCATGCAGGCCGCTGTCGATTTTAATGATGATGTAATGAACGGTGTCATCAAGAGTGTGGTGTTTGCGTTTGTGGTGACATGGATTGCCGTGTTCAAGGGCTATGACGCCGTGCCCACGTCGGAGGGCATAGGCCAGGCTACGACCCAGACAGTGGTTTACTCATCGCTGGCGGTACTGGGTCTGGATTTTGTTTTAACTGCATTGATGTTTGGTACCCATTGAGGATAGGTAATGAATTCAAGGAAAATTGAGATTCTGGTCGGATTGTTCGTCGCCTTAGCGGTGGCGGCGCTGTTGATGCTGGCATTGAAGGTGGCCGACAAGGGCTTCAGCGGCAATGGCGAGACCTATGAACTCAAGGCCAAATTTGACAATGTGGGTGGGCTAAAAGAACGCTCGCCGGTGAAGGTTGGCGGTGTGGTGGTTGGCCGGGTTGGCAGCATCAAACTGGATGAAGATGATTTCACCCCTGTGGTGACCCTGGTTATCTCTGAGGAGTATGATCAGTTTCCCACCACCAGTTCAGTGTCGATCCTGACATCCGGTCTGCTGGGCGAGCAATATGTAGGGCTGCAACCCGGATTTTTGCTGGATGAGAACGATATCCTCAAACCCGGTCAGTTTATTGAAGATACCAAGTCCGCACTGGTGCTGGAAGACCTGATTGGCCAGTTCCTGTTCAGCAGGAACAATGATTAAGCCCGGACCGCAAACGAATCAGAGATTGGAGACGGAATATATGAAAGTGAACAGAGTATTTGCATGGCTGGCGGCCATGATGCTGGCGCTGTCGGCCCAGGCAGGCGCAATTGAGCAGACGGAAGATCCTTATGAGTTGCTGTCCGATGTAGCGACCAAAACATTCAACCGGATTAAAGAGCAGCGTGAGCAGATAAATAAAAACCCTGAACTGCTGCGTACCATAGTACAGGAAGAATTGCTGCCTTATGTGGACTACAAATTTGCCGCCCTGAAAGTACTGGGTAAGCACTTCAAGTCCGTGCCAAGGGACAAAATTCCGGAGTTTATTCAGGTTTTTCGTGAGTATCTGATTACCACCTATGCGCTGGCCATGGCCCAGTATGATAATCAGGAAGTCGTGTTCGAACCGGGGCGTGAATATGAAGATGACCGTGCCGTCACGGTCCGCGCCCTGGTCAAGGAGCCCGGGCGTCCGGATATCAAGCTGGCATTCAAGGTACGCAAGAGCAGCAATACCGAGCAATGGAAAGCCTACGACATGGTGGCAGAGGGCATCAGCATGCTGTCAAGCAAGCAGAGTGAACTGGAAGCCATTATCCGTCAGGAAGGTATAGAAGCGGTGATTAAGCTGTTGAAGGAGAAGAATCAACAGCCCATCAGCCTGGAAAAAAATGACAAGGAAACAGCGTGAGCCGGCTGACGCTCAGCGGAGAGAACGGCAAGTTCACTCTTGCCGGAGATCTGACCCGGGACAATGTCCCTTATCTGGAGAAAGAGGAAGCTCAGCTCTGGCAACAGAAAAGCCTGCAACTGGATTTGCAGCAAACAGACAACTCTGACATGACCGGTCTGGCGTGGCTCGTCAAGCTGGCAACAAAGGCCAGGCGTGAAAAGGTGGATCTGAAGCTGATCAGCGTACCGGAAACCATACGTAAATTGGCAAAAATCAGCGACGTGGACGAGCTTTTGCCGCTACAATAGTCAGCCAGATTTAAGCCGGCCAGATGGGACTATGCAAGTAGAAGAAATCGAAACAATACTAAGAGACGCCCTGGACCTCAGTGAACTTTACGTCAAGGGAGAGGGGTCCCACTACCAGGTCATTGCGGTGGGTGAGGTCTTCGCCAATGCCAGCCGGGTCAAAAAACAGCAACTTATCTACGGTCCCTTATCGGCCCAGATTGCCGATGGCACTATTCATGCTCTGACCATCAAGGCTTTTACGCCGACTGAATGGCAGCGTGAACGAAAATTCATTCTGCCGGAGTAACTCATGGATAAGTTGAAGATACAGGGAAATGGTCCTCTGAATGGATCGGTGACCATATCCGGGGCGAAGAACGCCGCCCTGCCCTTGTTGATGGCCAGCCTGCTGACAGACGAGACCAGCCGATTTTACAATGTACCGGCCCTGAGGGATGTCCGCACCACCTTGTCCCTGCTCGAACAACTGGGTGCCCGTACTGAGACAGACGGCGACAAGGTCACTATTAACACCAGCGAAATTACCAACCTCATTGCTCCTTATGAACTGGTTAAGACCATGCGTGCTTCCATTCTGGTGCTGGGCCCCCTGCTGGCGAAATTCGGCCGTGCCCAGGTGTCTCTGCCCGGAGGTTGTGCCATTGGAGCGCGTCCGGTCAACCTGCATCTTGCGGGCCTGGAGCAGATGGGTGCCCATATTGAGGTGGACGGGGGCTACATCACTGCCAAAGTAGAAGGGCGCCTCAAGGGGGCCAATATCTTTATGGATATGGTCAGTGTCGGGGCGACCGAAAACCTGATGATGGCGGCTGTATTGGCGGACGGCACCACCATACTGGAAAATGCCGCCCGCGAACCGGAAATCGTCGATTTGGCCCTTTGCCTCAACGGTATGGGTGCCAAAGTTTCAGGGGCAGGAACCGACAGGATCCAGATCAGCGGCGTTACCGCCCTTAAAGGCTGTGATCACAGCGTATTACCTGACCGTATTGAAACGGGGACCTTCCTGGTTGCCGCTGCTGCAACAGGCGGTCGGATTCGCTGTGAAAAAGCCGCTCCCGAGACCCTGGATGCGGTATTGAGCAAATTGCGCGAAGCAGGCGCCAGGGTGGAGTGCGGCGAGGACTGGATTGAACTGGACATGCAGGGCAAAAAGCCCAGGAGTGTCAACATCAAGACAGCACCCCATCCCGGCTTTCCTACCGATATGCAGGCTCAGTTTGTGGCGCTGAACTCAGTGGCACAGGGAACGGGGGTCGTAACAGAAACCATTTTCGAAAATCGTTTTATGCACGTGCCAGAACTTCAGCGCATGGGCGCCAGAATCGATCTGGAAGCCAACAGTGCGGTTTGCCGTGGTGATAACCAACTGAAAGGCGCACAGGTGATGGCCACCGATCTCCGTGCTTCCGCCAGTCTGGTGATAGCCGGCCTGGTGGCAAAGGGCGATACCATAGTGGATCGCATCTATCATCTGGATCGTGGCTACGAAAAGATTGAAGTCAAGTTAAGGGGCCTGGGTGCCAAGATCGAAAGGATTAAATAGTTAAGCAGGGAGTGAGGGAGCCATTTCTCTCACTCCTTAGTTTTAATCAGCTACTGGCCAATTCGGTGATTCGCACCGCCACCTGCAACTTCTGATTGTCTCTGACCAATTCAAAGCTCAGTTCCTCTCCGGGTTGGGTTTCGGCTACCAGATCCAGTGTTTTGAAGGCGCTTTCTATGGGTTTGCCTTCGATTTTAAGGATCACATCATTGACCCTGATGCCGGCTTGAGCGGCGGGCCCCAGGGGATCAACCCCGGTCACCAGAATACCGGGCTGGTCGATTATTTCGTTGCCGCTGATCCCCAGATAGCCGCGAATCACCCTGCCATGGGCAATAATGTCGTCCATGACCCGTTTGGCCAGAGCATAAGGCACAGCAAAAAAGATTCCGGCTACGTCCTTGATCCGCCGCTGGCTGTCCAGGGTCTTGAAATTGGCATTGTTGATACCGATCAGGGTGCCGTTGCTGTCCACCAGTGCGCCACCTGAATTCCCCTCATTCAATACCGCGTCCATCTGGATAAAATCCGCATAGTTGGCACTGCTGACATAATTGCTGAGGCCTGCCCGGCCAGTGGCACTGACGATACCCTGTGTGATGGTTTGGCCAAGGTTGTACGGATTGCCGATGGCCAACACCAGATCGCCCACCCGGGTGTCAGGATCCTCGCTCTGGGGCATCACGGGCAGGTTTTCGTCGCTGACTTTCAACACAGCAAGATCCGTGTAAGGATCCTGGCCCACCAGTTGCGCCTCCATGACCCGACCGTCTTGCAGGATCACACTGATGCGCTCGGCATTCTGGATAACGTGATAGCAAGTAAGAATATGTCCACTGCGTGTCATGATTACCCCTGAACCCAGGCTGGTCCGTTCCACAGGCTGGCGACGATAAAGCAGGGGACGGGTGTCATAACTGGTGCTGTAGATGTTCACCACTGCCGGCGCAGCGCGATTGATGGCCGCACTAAAGCTCATCGGGGCGGAGAGTCTGGGAGTCTGGTTAAACCAGCTCAGGGACAATGGCTGGTTATTGCGCAAATCGGGGATCAGAACCAACAGGACGGATGCCACCACCACCCCTAATATTACTGATTTAACAAGGAAAAATAGCCAACTTCTTGTGTTCACTGGTGACGACTTGGGTTCCGGGAAAATTGCTCAGAGAATAGCATCCTAACAGTGGATATGACAGCTCAGGATAAAAACAGGGTAACAATACTGCCGGGGAGAGAAAAGCCCGTACGCAGAAGGCGCACGGGCTTAGAGGGGAGGGCGATCAGCCGGCTCAGCGGATCACCAGATAGAGTGAGCTCTGACCCCGCTTAACATTCAGCGCAATGACGCCTTCATTCTCGCTCAGGTAACTCCGTAACTCGGCGACATTGCTGATACGCTGACGGTTGATGCCCACGATCACATCGCCATCCTGCAGGCCCAGTCTGGCTGCAGGTGAGCGGGGCTGCACTTCTGACACCAGTACGCCGGGCATGCCGTCCTGGGTTTTGCCATCAGAGAAGTTGGCGCCTTCCAGGTAGGGGTTCATCTGACTGGCGGTGACCGTCTCTGCAACATAGTCGTCCAGGGTGACTTTCACGGTTTTACGACTGCCTTCGCGAATCAGACCGAGGGAAACCTCTGTACCGGCTCCCAGAGTACCTACTTTGGCACGCAATTCGGTAAAGCTGTGAATGTCCTTACCGTCGATGGATACAATGATATCACCCGGCTGGATGCCACCTTTCTCTGCCGCTGAGCCGGCATTGACTTCCCGGACAAATGCACCCTGGTTGACATCCAGTCCCATGGCTCTGGCCAGCTCTGAGTCCAGGTCTCCGCCCAGGATGCCCAGCAAACCGCGACGGATTTCGCCAAACTCTATCAACTGGTTGGTCAGGTTTTTCATCATATTGGCGGGAATGGCAAAACCTATACCGACGTTGCCACCGTTGGGGCCGTAGATTGCGGTATTGATGCCTACCAGCTCACCCTTGAGATTGACCAGGGCTCCGCCTGAGTTACCCCTGTTGATGGCTGCATCGGTCTGGATAAAGTCTTCATAGCCCCCGTTGCCGACAATGTTCAGATCACTGCGTCCCATGGCACTGACGATGCCTGAGGTGACGGTCTGGGTCAGACCAAAAGGGTTACCGATGGCCACCACATAATCACCCACTCGCAGCTTGTCCGAATCGGCCAACTTAACCGCGGTCAGATTGGTCGGTTCGACCTGTAACAGGGCTATATCGCTTTGCTCGTCCGAGCCGATTTTCTTGGCTTCCAGCTCGCGGCCATCCACCAGTTTGATTGTAATCTTGTCGGCCTGGTCCACCACGTGGTTATTGGTGACCACATAGCCCCGCTCGGCATCGATCACCACCCCTGAACCCAGACCCCGGAAGGGCCGTTCCTGTACCTGTTCGTCTGGCATGTTGGGGCCGAAGAAGAAGCGAAACATCTCCGGTACCCGCTGGCGGGAAACCTGTGTGCCGGCGACAGAAATACTGACCACCGCAGGGGTCACTTCCTCAAGCATAGGGGCCAGAGAGGGCACTTCTTCGTCTTTACCGAAAAAGGGCAGGCCGGCATTGGCCGTCGAAACGGCCCCGGTCACGGCAAGTAAACTAATGACTAAAAAACGTCCAAAGGTAATTTTCATCGATTACTCCGTTTCTGAATCAAGGGACAAAAGTACTCAACAGACTCGGGGGGTGGGAATAAAGTTCAATGCAATCGCTTAGAGGATCAACAATTCACGACTAATCACCGGAGGCTGCATCCTTGCCGCGCTGGCCGGTAAACAAACCGGTGCCGGTGTTGGCATAGTCGCGTGGCTGGTAATCTGTGGTCTGTTTTACCGGGCTGGTCTTCTTGGCCTGGTTGCGCAGGTAGGCCGCCGTATGTTCACCAAAATAGCTCAACTGTGGCGCATCCTCGTCAGTCTGTTGTGGTTCAAGTAAGGACTCATAGTGCTCCAGCTGGGTTTTTAATAAGGCACTTTGTTGTTCTATGCCGGCCAGGATCTGTCTGCACTCTTCGACATGTATCGCGCCCTGCTCGGCCAGCATGCGCTTAAGATCCTGTTCTATATTGATACCGGAGGTGGAATCACTCTTCTGACCTAAGCCGAACCGGGCGACAAAAAAGCCTATGACAGCGCCGCACAGCAATAACAACAATCCAATAATCCAGTCCATAGAGCCCTCATATACGATCAAATTACGCCTGAAACTCGTATCAGGCCTTTACTTAATAATACCCGCTACGCAAACTATGCGGCCAGTTTATTTTTATTCAAGCAGACAAACGCTTTCGTCGTCAGCAAAAGGCGGCGAAGGCAAACAGGAGAGGTTGACTTTGCTTTCGATGACGCCCTGGCAGAAATACCAGCAGGACTTGCGGGATCCGGATTTTCTCCATGATAAGGCGCAGGAGAACGCGGTCACCCATTTGCAGGATCTCTATGACGCTTTGCTTCATCAGTCAGTCAGACAAGGTTGGCAGGCAAAAATAACAGGGCTGTTCAGGAAATCCGCCAGTGAGCCCATCACAGGTTTGTATTTCTGGGGTGGTGTGGGTCGGGGTAAAACCTACCTGGTCGATACCTTCTATGAATGCCTGCCGTTCGAACAGAAGATGCGTATTCATTTTCACCGCTTTATGCACAGGGTGCATCAGGAATTGAAGACGCTCGCCGGGCAGCAGGACCCACTGAAAATCGTGGCAAAGCGGTTTGCCAGGGAAGCGAAGGTCGTCTGTTTCGACGAGTTCTTCGTCTCTGATATTACCGACGCCATGATCCTCGGTACCCTGATGCAGGAGTTGTTCAGCCATGGTATTGTGCTGGTGGCAACGTCCAATATTGTCCCGGACGACTTGTATCGTAACGGACTGCAAAGAGCCCGCTTTATGCCGGCCATTGAACTGATCAAGAAGCACACTAAGGTGGTCAATGTCGACAGCGGCACCGATTATCGGCTGCGCACCCTTGAACAGGCCGAGATCTACCATTACCCGCTGGACGAGACCGCTACTGCCAACCTGTATCGTTATTTCCGGCAACTGGCGCCTGAAGAAGGGTGCGAAAACCAGACCATCGAGATAGAAGGCAGAAAAATTCAGACCCTGCGGGAAGCTGACGGGGTGGTAATGCTGGAATTCCGGGCGCTTTGCGACGGACCCCGCAGCCAAACCGACTACATGGAAATCAGCCGTTGCTACCAGTCTGTTCTGGTGGCCAATGTTGAGCAGATGGGGCAGCAGAGTGATGACATTGCCCGGCGTTTTATTGCCATGGTGGATGAGTTCTACGAACGGAATGTGAAACTCATTATCTCTGCCGCTGTGCCCTTGGAACAGCTCTATACGGAAGGACGACTGAATTTCGAGTTCAAACGTTGTCTGAGCAGGCTGAAGGAAATGCAGTCTCACGATTATCTTGCGCTGGAGCATTTGCCTTGATGGTTTGGTAAAGCAATCAGACGTCATCCTGAATTTATTTCAGGACCTCCAAACGAAAGAGATGCTGAGACGAACTCAGCATGACGGTTGTCTCAGTATTTTGTCCAAAATTTATCCTCGCCTTTTCTTCAGCCTTCTGTATAATGCGCGCCCTGCCCAGTTACAACTGCCGCCTTGGGAAGGCGGGACAACCGGCTTGCTCGAAGGGGCAAATCCACCGGTTAAGAAGCTCACTGGCAGCCTGCCTGCTGGTCAGAGCAAGTAACTAACTGATTTTTGGGTAAGTCAAAATGAAAACTTTTGTTGCAAAGCCAGAGACGGTAAAACGTGACTGGTTCGTGGTTGACGCCACAGACAAGACTCTTGGACGTCTGGCGACTGAAATTGCCCGCCGTCTGCGCGGTAAGCACAAGCCTGAGTACACACCACACGTGGACACAGGTGACTACATTGTGGTTATCAATGCTGAGAAAGTACGTGTAACGGGTAACAAAACCCAGGACAAGATGTACTACTCCTATTCGGGCTACGTAGGTGGACTGAAGGAAACCACTTTCGAAAAGCTGCAGGCCCACAAGCCTGAGCTGATCATCGAAAGAGCGGTTAAAGGTATGTTGCCAAAAGGTCCTCTGGGCCGTGCGATGTTCCGCAAAATGAAGGTCTACGCTGGTTCTGAGCATGTACATGCCGCTCAGCAGCCACAGGTTCTGGATATTTAAGGAGCATTGAGTTATGGCAGATAATCAATATTACGGTACTGGCCGTCGCAAAAGCTCCACTGCTCGCGTATTCATTCGTCCAGGCAGTGGTAACATCACCATCAACCAGCGTACTATCGAGGAATTCTTCGGTCGTGAAACGGCGCGCATGGTTGTACGTCAGCCTCTGGAATTGCTGGAGATGACAGACAAGTTTGACCTCTACATCACTGTTTCCGGTGGTGGTATCAGCGGTCAGGCTGGCGCCATTCGTCACGGTATCACCCGTGCGCTGATGGAGTACGATGAAGCATTGCGTCCGGCACTGCGTAAAGCAGGCTTTGTAACGCGTGATGCCCGTGAAGTTGAACGTAAAAAGGTCGGTTTGCACAAAGCCCGCAGACGTCCTCAGTTCTCCAAGCGTTAATCACACGCCAACTACGACAAAACCCGGCCATGGCCGGGTTTTTCTTTTCTGTACAGGGCCCCATGCTGGCCTGGCCTTTGCCCCTTCGTCCGCAGTACGCGGCACCCCGGCCTTAGAACTAATGCATTGTTTTACCCATCATTTCCTTGTGTTTTGAAGGGGTTTTCTTTTATCATTTCCCGCTAAAATCATAACCCCCAAAAGTTTTCTGTTACATTCGCACGCAAAGAAGACGGATGGGCAGGAAATGCACTAAATCCAACCTTTGGAGAAAAGTGGATGAGTAATGCGCCAGTAGATAACAGTCGGCGCCGCTTCCTGACGATCGCCACTTCAGTAGTGGGCGGCGTCGGTGTAGTGGGTGTCGCTGTGCCATTTATCGCTTCGTGGAACCCCAGTGCCAAAGCCAAGGCTGCCGGAGCTGATGTGGAAGTAGATATCAGCAAAGTGGAGCCAGGCCAGATGTTACGCGTTGAATGGCGTAGTAAGCCGGTTTGGGTGGTCCGTCGTACCCCCGAGACCCTGGAAGCGCTGGCCGGACATGAAGAACAGTTGAAAGATCCCAACTCCGAAGAACCCCAGCAGCCCGAATTTGCCCAGAACCGTTACCGCTCCCTCAAAGAAGAGTATCTGGTGCTGGTGGGTATTTGTACTCATCTGGGGTGTTCTCCCCAACATCTGAAGGACGGAGCTTTCGAAGAGCAGGTTGAAGGGGTGCCTGAGGGTTTCTTCTGTCCCTGCCACGGTTCCAAATTCGATATGGCCGGACGGGTGTTTGAAGGGGTGCCGGCACCCCTTAACCTGGTGGTTCCGCCCTATTACTACATTGACGACAATACCTTACTGATAGGTTCAGCAGAAGGGGCGGCATAACATGTGGAAAAATCTACTCGACTGGATTGAATACCGTATTCCCATGATGCGTGTGGCCAAAATGCACGCCATTGAATATCCCGCACCGAAAAACATGAACTTCTGGTATGTGTTCGGTTTCCTCGCCACCATCGTACTGGTCAATCAGATAGTGACCGGTATCTGGCTGACCATGAGCTTCGAGCCATCTGCAGAGCGGGCCTTCGCTTCCGTAGAATATATCATGCGCGAAGTGGACTATGGCTGGGTGCTGAGGTATATGCACAGTACCGGTGCCTCGGCCTTCTTTATCGTTGTTTATCTGCACATGTTCCGCGGCATGATTTATGGTTCATACCAGAAGCCCCGGGAGCTACTGTGGCTGTTCGGCATGTTTATCTACCTGGCCCTGATGGCTGAAGCCTTTATGGGGTACGTGTTGCCCTGGGGCCAGATGTCCTACTGGGGAGCGCAGGTTATCGTCTCGCTGTTCGGTGCCATCCCTGTGATCGGTGAAGATCTGACAGTATGGATCCAGGGGGACTACGTGATTTCAGGAGCCACCCTGAACCGGTTCTTTGCCCTGCACGTGATTGCCCTGCCGTTGGTTATCGTGATTCTGGTCTTCCTGCATATCGTTGCCCTGCACGAAGTCGGTTCCAATAACCCGGACGGCGTGGAAGTGAAACGTAAGAAGGGTTCCCTGAAGGAAGAGGAAAAGTCCAAGTTCAAGATGCACGAATACTACACCAGTAAGTACGACATCATCGACGATGTCGTACCCTTCTTCCCGCACATAGTGCTTAAGGACCTGGTGGCGTTCTGCGTATTCCTGTTGGCCTTCTGTTACATCCTGTTCTTCAAGCCGGAAATGGGGGGGTATTTCCTCGAAGCGCCAAACTTCGAGATTGCCAACCCGTTGAAGACGCCAGAGCATATCTTCCCGGTTTGGTATTTCACCCCTTTCTACGCCATTTTGAAGGCTGTGCCTGACAAGCTGTTTGGTGTTATCGCTATGTTTGCCGCTATCATCATGCTGGCGCTGCTGCCCTGGGTTGACCGTGGCAAAGTGAAATCCTGGCGCTACAGAAGCGGCATCCATAAGTACAACCTGCTGATGTTCGCCGTGGTGTTTGTCTTCCTCGGCTACCTGGGCGGAACGCCGCAGGAACCCTGGAAAGTAATAGCATCGCAAATCGGTACTTTCCTGTATTTCGCTTTCTTCGGCTTACTGTGGCTTTACAGCAAGAATGAGAAGACCAAGCCCCTGCCAGAGAGGATTGGCTAATGAAAAAACTCGTCGTACTTCTGAGCTTTTTATTGCCGTCACTAGTGATGGCAGCCGGTGGCAGCAAGTTCCCGCTGGACCACGCAGATATTGATCGTACCGACCAGGCGTCATTACAAAGTGGTGCCAAGGTGTTTATGAACTATTGCATGGGTTGCCACCAGACCCAGTATCAGCGTTACCAGCGCACCTTTGAAGATCTGGGTATCCCGCTGGAAATGGGTCAGGCTAACCTGCAGTTTACCGGCGAGAAAGTCGGCGACTATATGAAAAACGCCATGCCCAAGGAATCTGCCGCCAAATGGTTTGGTGCGGCGCCACCGGATTTGACTCTGGTGGCCAGGGTTCGCGGTGCGGACTGGCTGTACACTTACCTGCGGACCTTTTATGTGGATGAGAGCCGCCCCTTCGGTGTGAACAACAAAGTCTTTCCCGACGTGGGCATGCCCCATGTCCTGCAGGAACTGCAGGGCATCCCACGTGAGACCCATGAAGAGCGTATGATCGACGGCGAAATGAAGTCGCAGTATGTGGGCATCAAGTCTGATGGCAGCGGCACCCTGAGTCCGGAAGAATATGACAAGGCGGTACTGGACCTGGTCAACTATCTGGTCTATCTGGGCGAACCGTCCCGATTGCAGGCCGAGAGCATGGGCCGCTGGGTATTGGTGTTCGTGCTGGTATTGTTTGTCTTCGTGTACTTGCTGAAGAAAGAATATTGGCGTGATGTGCACTAATTAGGCACGGGATTTGATATAATCGCAAAAGGGCAGTGTGTTATTTCGCACTGCCCTTTTTTAACTTGTGGTGTCAGGTTATTTTTATTAGTTAACTCAAAGAGTTGGCTAATAAAGTTAGCCTGAGTAGATATTATTTTGGAGGAGTGTGAATGGCCTTAGCCGCGAACAAGCGTTCGATCATGACGTTATTTTCGGATACGCTGGATATATACAGCCATCAGGTGCGTATCGTGTTGGCCGAAAAAGGTGTGGGAGTTGAGATTTGCTACGTGGATCCCAGTAACCTGCCGGAGGATTTGATAGACCTCAACCCTTACGGCACCCTGCCCACCCTGGTGGATCGTGAACTGGTCCTGTACCGTTCTCATATCATCATGGAGTATCTGGACGAACGCTTCCCTCATCCGCCGCTGATGCCTGTTTATCCGGTTTCCCGGGGGCAGAGCCGTCTGATGATGCACCGGATCGAAAACGACTGGTACAGCCTGGCTGAAAAGGTGCTGAAAAAGCAGGGTGATGTGGCCAATGCGCGAAATGAGTTGCGTGAAGCCATCCTCAGCCTGGCCCCATTGTTTGCCGACAATCCTTATTTCATGAGTGAAGAGTTCAGCCTGACTGACTGTTATCTGGCCCCCTTGCTGTGGCGTTTGCCCGCCCTGGGCATTGAGTTGAATGGTGCCGGCGCCAAGGAAGTGAAGGCCTACATGAACCGGATATTCGACCGTCCATCCTTTAAAGCTTCGCTGACCGATCAGGAACGCGAGATCCATAATCCGCTTTGATGGACAGCATGCAGCCCATGACCTCCAATAAGCCTTATCTTCTCAGGGCTTTTTACGAATGGATAGTGGATAACCAGTTGACGCCTCATCTGGTGGTGGATGCAACGCTCGAAGGGACCCGGGTGCCGCAGGAACATGTGAAGGATGGACAGATTGTCCTGAATATTTCACCCAGTGCCTGCGGCAAACTGCAGATGAGTAATCTGGATGTGACTTTCGATGCCAGATTCGGCGGTGTCGCCAGGCAACTGATTGTGCCGATGCCGGCAGTACTGGCTATTTATGCCAGGGAAAATGGCGCCGGTACTATCTTTACGCCGGAAGAGGAAGGGCCGGAAGATTTACCGCCTGAGCCTACCCCGCCTAAAAAAGGCAGGCCGCAACTCAAAGTCATTAAATAAGGCGCTGTACAGCGCCTTATTTTTTTGCCTGCCCAAAAGGGGTATTAGAGGATCTCGAACGCCTTGACCACCCTGGCCACACCGTTCACATTCCTGACGATATCCACCGCCACATTGGCTTCCTGCTCTGTGACCAGGCCCATCAGGAAGACTTCCGAATCCTCAACGATGACTTCTATGTGCAAGCCATCGACACGCTTGTCCGTCACCAGCGCCGTCTTAACCTTGGTGCCTAACCAGACGTCGTTAGCCCGGGTGGAGGGCTGGGTGGGGCTGCCAATCCTAATCTGATTGTGAAGGCGGGTGACATGGGGCACCCCTTCTGCCAGGCGTTGGGCTTCACGCTTAGTATGTTCGTTGGGAGCTTGGCCGACCAATAGTGCCACGCCATTAAAGACATGGGCATTGATATGGGCTTGCAGTTTAATCGTATCATTGCTGGAAAGAGCACTGGTGACCCGCGATTCGACGGTCGTATCATCCAACTGCGTACCCACAGTGCGGCGATCATGGGCGACCTTTGCCGCCCCCACTCCTGCCCCCACCACCAGGGCTGCACAGCCTTGCAACTGACTAAGGGCCAGTGAGACTGTCACCAGCAGGGTTGTATTTCTAACTAATCCTTTCATTTCAAACCTCGTCACTATGATCGGGAAACAGACAATCATCTATACCGCCGCACAGGGAATGTATCACCAGCTTGTGGACTTCCTGGATCCTGGGTGTCTTATTGGATGGTACACGGATCTCCACATCATTGGGCCCCAGTAAACCAGCCATTTCGCCGCCGTCTTTACCGGTCAGGGCAATAATGGTCATATCACGACTCAACGCCGCCTCCATGGCCATGATGACATTCCTGGAGTTGCCGCTGGTAGAAATTGCCAGCAGTATATCACCGCTTTGGCCCAGAGCCCGTACCTGTCTGGAGAAGATTTCTTCATAGCCGCAATCATTGGCTACCGAGGTGATAGTGGCCGTATCGCAACTCAGGGCAAGGGCCGGCAGGCTGGGTCTGTCCCGGTCATAGCGGTTGAGCAGCTGTGAGGAAAAATGCTGAGCGTCCCCTGCCGAGCCTCCATTGCCGCAGCAGAGAATTTTGTTACCGGCGATGAGCGCCTGCACCATCATGTAGATGCCCCGTTCGACTAATTCAGGCAGGATCTCAATGGCTGCAATCTTGGTCTGAATGCTTTCGGTAAAGTTCGCTTTGATTTTCTCTATCATAGATGTGTAATCCACTGGATATCCTGGCCGTTGATGGCGACCAGATCGATTCGGTGAGGGATCTGAGCGGGGTTATGACCTTTGCTGCTCAGATAGTGAGACAAGGCTGCCTCAAACTTTCTGCGCTTTCTGTCATCGAAATATTCCGCAGCCTGGCCGTGACGGGTTGAACTGCGGTATTTAACCTCCACAAAGACCAGTTCCTGTCTGTGACGCATGACGAGATCGATCTCACCCATTTTGCAACGGTAATTTCTCTCTATCAGCTCAAGGCCTTGTGCGCAGAGATACCTGCAGGCCAGATCCTCGGCCTGACGTCCGAGGAGGCCGGACAGCAGTTGTCTAATCCTGGGCAAGGCGGATAACTCTTTCCTGCTCGATACGCGCCATGGGCAGCTGGCGGACAAGCTGATGGTGGCTGTCCATCCGCACACTACCGGTCAGCCCCTGTTTCTCAAGCATGGGAACCAGGGCCATCTGGTGCAGGACAGGGAGCAACTGGTAAGCGTCATATCCCATGGCGAAGAGCCTGGCCTGGCCATCATTGCGCTGAGGCCAGAGTTGTTGGCTGAGTTGCTTCAGTTCGCTCTCCTGGCCCGGAAGCAACCAGGGCATGTCCATAAATGTCAGATGGCGCAGATCGCGCAGACTGTTGTTTCCCATTTCCTGACTGAAGCTTCTGGAAGAGGCATACACAGGGACGATCTTGGCGAAGGGACTGATACTGGACTCAATAATGGGGTTGAGCAACTCGGTCTGGGCTGCATTGGCGAAGACGACGATGGCATCCACATCACGGCGGTTACGGGCAAAGGCATGGACTTCTTCTTTGGCCAGCCTTTCCACCTGATTGATGCGTTGATTGCTGGCACTGACCTCCAGCAGCGTCTCCATGGCTGAACGCATGGATTTGTTGTCAGTAAAGCTGACTTGTCTGGGAGCGCTGTCATGGGTCTTCATCCACTGGTTGGCAAAACTGCTCGCCATCCGCTGGAAGACCTGTCTGTCCGAACTGACCACCAGTGTCCGGTCATAGCCTTTGCCGGCCAGATATTCGGCCAGTTGAACCGCTTCGTCTTCCGGTGCCAGGGAATAGAAGTATCTCCCGGCGCTCTTTCTGGGTTCGTCTAGCCTGTTCAGTACCAGGGTGGGAATACGCTCAGGGATGGCACTGAGCAGGGCGTCGATATTTTCCTTCAACAGGGGACCGATCACAAAATCATAGGCCAACTCCAGCCCTTGCAGTTCTTCCCTGCCAACCAGGTTTGAATCCAGAAATGTCAGCGAGGGCTGTGTCTGACCGGATCCGTCCAGGCGGGAAAAATAGGCTGCCAGAATGCCTTCTTTCAGGGCTTCACCCTGGCCGGCCAATCGTCCCGAGAGGGGCAATATGACCGCCACCTTCCTGGGTTGGTGTCTGTCTAACTGCTTTAATTGCTCCAGCGCATCGGGTAAGGGCAGGTCGTATCTTTGCTGCCAGTCAGCCAATTGACGGGTCAGTTCAGGGCCAGCCGGCAGCCGGCTGATTCTGGCAAGGTAAAGCCAGGGGGCCAGGTAGGGGTTACTGTCCCGGACCCGTTCAAGCTCCCTGGAGGGCACCTGCTGCAATAACGCCCAGACACGGCTTTGCAGTTCAGTGGCCAGGGCAGGCTCCAGACTGATCCATTCGGCGAGGTCCCTGGCCGCGTCCAGTGGTCTTTGTTGCAGTTCAGCGAGCCGACTGGAAAGCGCCAGGCGCCGGGGTAGATGGTGGGCACCCATGCTGACCTGGGCCAGACTCTTGGCAGCCAGCTCTGTCTTGTCTAACTGCAGCAGACACTCGGCATGAATCAGCCAGAGCCTGTCCGACTGACTCTGTTCCAGGCGCTCTTCACTTAATACTTGTAACAGTTTCAGACTGTCAGTGCACCGCTGTTCGTTTTGCCAGGCCTGGGCCGCGTTCAGCAACCAGGGAAGTTGCCGGGCTGGTTCGGCTTGTCTGGCCCGGGCCAGATACTGGTCGCCGTCCAGCGGCAGGATCTCTGTGGGTCCCGATGTTCTCGGTTGGTCAGGAACAGGCTGACTGACTCTGGGAGCACTGGCGCAGGCACAGAGCAGAATGGTCAGCATGGGCAGCGTCAGGGAGCGGTAGGTCAGCATTGGGAAAAAGTTCCGGCGATCATCAGAGCTCTAGTTTAAAATGCCCATCAGGCTAATACAATCAATGGGATATCTTAGTGACAAATAGCGGACCGACAAGCCGTGGCAAGCTCTATATAGTTGCGACGCCCATTGGCAATCTGGAAGACATCAGTCAGCGGGCGATTCGCATACTGAATGAAGTGGCACTGATTGCAGCGGAAGACACCCGACATAGCCAGAAGTTATTGTCCCACTACCAGATAGGCACTCGCCTGCTGTCATTGCATGAACACAATGAGCGGCAACGGGCCGATCAATTGTTGTCCAAGTTGGGTAATGGTATGGATCTGGCCTTGATCAGTGACGCCGGCACCCCCCTTATCAGTGATCCGGGCTATGCGCTGGTCAATCTTTGCCGGGAAGCCGGTATCGACGTGATCCCCATTCCCGGCCCCTGTGCAGCTATTACGGCCTTGTGTGCGGCGGGGCTTCCCACCGATAAGTTCAGTTTCAAGGGCTTCCTGCCGGTTAAGGAGATGGCCAGGCGCGAAGCGCTGGGTGCACTTAAGGGAGACTCCGGCACCTGTATCTTTTACGAGGCACCCCGGCGGATAGCCGATACGGTGAAAATGCTGGTGGAGGAACTGGGCCCGCACCGGCAGTTAGTGCTGGCCAAGGAACTGACCAAGACGTTTGAGACCTTCAAAAGCGGGGATGCAGAGCAGGTGCTGGCCTGGCTACTCGAAGATCCGTTGCACCAAAAAGGCGAGTTTGTACTGATGGTGGGGCCGGACTTAAATGTCAATGAGAGCCTTCCACAGCAGGCCTTGGATTTGCTCGATTCACTGCTCGAAGTACTACCGTTGAAAAAGGCGGCGGCTATCACCGCCAGTCACTATGGGTTGAAAAAGAACGAACTCTATCAACTGGGCTTGCAAAGACAGGGTCGCTGACCCTGTATTCAGTTTGAAACCCTGACCACCTTGTTCCAGAGGTTCTGGTGCTTGGCATAGGAAAAAAAGGTGTAGGGGTGCCAGCATTTGGGAATCAAATCCAGCTCCTTGCGCTCCTCGAAGTTTGACACCAGTTGGCTCAAAATCTCCAACAGGCGGTCTTTGCTGATGCGTTCCAGCTTTTTTCTTGCCTGGGGATAGTAGAGATTATTGTCGGGGCCGATCAACAGATCCTGGCCAAACTGGGAAAAAGTCAGATTCTTGGTGGCATTGCGACAGATGGGGATCTGGGGATTGGCAGGGTAGAGGTCATTGACTATGGCATATTCGTATCTGTCCAGATCACGTCGATCGGAGTCTTTGGGGATATAGGTCACGCCAAACCCCTGTGGAAAATGCCCTACGATTCTGATAAAGCTTTTCACGGCCATGCTGTTCAAGGCGCCCTGTTCGGCGGCTTTTTCCAGCACCAGTGTCGCCTTTGGCAGTGTTTCATAGGATTGTCCAGGTTTGGTTGAAAGCACCACTGAGGCATAGACCTGGGGGATTTTCAGCAGGTTACCGATGGACTGCTGGGCATCCAGTGAAGACTTGATCAGGGTCATGACAAACTTGAGCTTGTCTTTCTCCGCTTCGTTGTATTCTTCCCGTTCGGCTTTTGAATTGCCCACATAGCGGCCACAACCTATACCGTCCTTAAGGTAGTTGACCGTGTACTGGTAGCTCAGTTTGAGCATCTGCTGGCGTTCCTGCTTTTCCAGGGTACGGAATTCATCCAGGTTTCCATCCGGGCCCCGCAACACCTTCTGTGGGTCCGGATGATATTGACCAACGTCCTGCAACAGGCTGGTCATCAGCAAGGGAATCTGTACATATTTCCTGAAAGGACAACGGGAAGCTTCTTCCGCATCTTCCGGCTGTTTGATCCTGCTGTTGTAGTGACCCAGCACGTACTGGTTAGTGATCTGCTCGTCTTCCAGCATGCGTTCCAGCAGCAACAGACACAACACGGCTTTATACAGATGCTTGCTCTTCTGATTGGCCTGGGGAAGTTTCCTGCCGTCTGTCTGGGTGGTCAGCAGGATAGTGCCAAGCAGTCTGGCGAAATTGCGCCGGCTGTCTTCAGCACTCTCGCCTGAGGTCAGCTCAAGAATCTCTTCACAAACCTCATAGAGTTTTTTATATCGCTCCAGCCGCTGCTCTTCCACCTTTTGCTGAAAGGACTTGAGGTGGGTTTCCGCCTCTTTCTTTTTATGTTCAGCTTTGCTGCCTGATGCCTCCCTGGCCTGGGATAGCTTTTCCTTTAGCTGTGTTGTCCGGTCCTGCACTGAGGACTGTTCGGCGAAATAAGCCATGGCCTGCTCATACAGGGAGTCCTGAATGGGTGAGACATCGTGAATCTTTTTGATCAGGGTGCGGATGCCCTTGGTGTATTTGGTTTCCCCGACTGTGGCCTTGGTCATTGTCCCTGCTGTTATACACGAAAGGATAGTGGTTTGGATGTTAGCAAAATTTGTCAGTGCTTGCGCAAGCACAGATTTCAACTCTTCGCTTCCCGCTGCTTCAGCGGGTTATGACTGGTGTTTGCATCGGCAAACGAGTACACTTCGCGCCGGAGTTGGCCAGACAATCGCCGTCCGCAAGGGGGGAGGAAAGTCCGGGCTCCACAGGGCAGGGTGCCAGGTAACGCCTGGGCGGCGCAAGCCGACGACAAGTGCAGCAGAGAGTAGACCGCCAACCCGGTTTTCCGGGAGGTAAGGGTGAAAGGGTGCGGTAAGAGCGCACCGCGCAACTGGTAACAGTTTGTGGCAAGGTAAACTCCATCCGGAGCAAGACCAAATAGGGTTCCAGGAAGCATGCTTCCAGGCGTGGCCCACGCCGGAACCGGGTAGGTTGCTTGAGTCAGTGAGTGATTGCTGACCTAGATGAATGATTGTCCAAGACAGAACCCGGCTTATCGGCCAACTCCCTCCTTTCACAAACCAGCAGAGTTTTTCAACTTAATCAGTGGGTTATATAGTGCCCGCCGACCTGCTGGCGATGTAGGGTATTTTTTCTTATACACAGGTACGGAAGCGGCGCTATTACAGCGACCATGGGTCTTATAAGCTTCATCACGTCAAGACCCTAAGTTCCAACTGAGTTAAGAGGCAACACCCATGAAAAAATCATCACTCGCTTTGCTGGCCAGCTTGTTGGCTATCGGTTTCTCTCCGGTCAGTCAGGCAGATATCAATGAAGATCTGCAAAACATCTGCACCATCGTCAAGAATGACGACAAGTCTGAACTGCGTAAGAAAGTTAAAAAGGTCCAGGACGACTACAACCTGCGCCTGGGCGACTACTACACAGGTATCAGTTGTGGCGGCAGCAGTCTGATCCGTTACGCCATGGAAAATGGCGCCAACGAAGTGGGCACCTTTATGATTAAAAAAATGAGTAAGACGGATCTGACTCAGGCAGAAGCCGACGGCAAGTTGTTGCAGGAATGGGCCGAAGCCAATGGCCATATTGCCAGTCCTATCGGCCAGGAATTACTGGCGAGGATTAATTAACTCGTCACATCATTGGCGTACTCTGGATTCCAGAGGTGCCTTCGAGACAACAGAATTGGCAGTGCCGGAAGCCGGTAACAGGTGGGAGAACCCATCCACTGCAACCTGATTGGGCATCACTCTCTCGAAGGTCTTGACGCCTCTTAATTTGAGAGAGTGCTCTTGCCCAACATACAATAAAGCCCCGCCAATGCGGGGCTTTTCTTTTTTGCTGGACAGGAAGAAGAGGAAAGGTAGAATCCGGTAACAATTTGTAACCAGCCTCTGCTCAGGGACTTCAGCCTCAAAAGGAGTTGTACCGTGACCCGATCACGTTTTTCCTCTTTTCTATATGTACTTTCTGTTCTGCTTTTAGCTGGCTGTGGTGGCGGAGGCGGCTCAGACAGCCCTGCGCCAACCACTCCTCCGGCCCCGGTCAATAATGCGCCCAGTATCAGCGGCACACCTGCCACCTCGGTGGATGAAGGTTCGGGCTACAGCTTTGCTCCTTCGGCTGCCGACGCCGATGGCGACAGCCTGACCTTCAGCGTGACCAATCTGCCAGCATGGGCCAGCTTTAATGCAGAGACAGGTGAAATCAGCGGCACACCGTCCAGAGAACATGCAGGCAGTTATCCGGATATCAGCATTAGTGTTTCGGATGGCAGTCTGAGCCGTGCCCTGCCTGGCTTTACCGTGCAAGTGCTGGCGGTGAGGAACATTACCCTTGCGGGCAAGGCAACCGATGCGCCTCTGGTAAATGCCCAGGTGACAACCACTGTTGGACAGCGTGAGTTTTCTGCCAGTACAGATGCCCAGGGCAACTACAGCCTGCCCATTGTGCTTCGCGATACAGAATACCAGCCTGAGGACCTCTTGACGCTTAAAGCCAGAGGGACAGGTGAGCAGACCCATATCGAACTGATCAGCCAGGTTGCCTCTTTCGAATCCCTGATTGAAATGGCCAGCAGTGAGGAGCAACTGGCAGCTGGCCAATGGCACCGACTGAACCTGACTCAACTGTCCACTGCCAAGTACCTGCTGGCTTCAGATAAGAACAATGGCTCTGCGGCTACCACCTACAGTCTGTTGGAAGATCTGGAAGAGGCAGTGGATGCTGAATGTATACAGACCCTGAGCGGCCTGATCAAGCTGCTGGCAGACCATACTGCCTACCCAGTTCCTGAAAACAAGACCACCTTATCCCTCTGGCAGAACGACGAAAATTCGACCTGGGAGGCCGCCATACTTTGGTTGAATGAGCAGGGCTTGAGGGATACAGACGGCAATTATGCCCCAACCTTTGCATTAGATTTACAGGAGGCCATTACAACCACCCTTAACGATTCGGATGTTGTGCCTGCGATCACAGATGAGGATTTAATCGGTGTTCATATTATTGCTGACGCGCCTCAGCAGGGTTATGTACCCTCAAGCGGCGAAGTGCTGGAGTTAAGGGCTGATGGGTCCGGCACTGCGTATATTGAGGCAGACAAAGGTGGTGATCTGGATGCACACCAGTTTGAGTTTTCCTGGATTCGAGATGGGAACTCTGTGAGCTTAACCTTTCCGGAGCGGGTCGAGAAAGAGTCATTTTCAAGATCCCTTAACCGTGAGACGGGAAGTTACAGTTATCAAATACTGGCTGATGAATATGGGTTTGGGCAGGAAGTGGTGAATAATGTTACGGCTAATGATGACAAAATCATCTGGAGACCATACCTTCGCAGGCAGACTCATACACAAACATTCCAACTGATGCCAAACACAAATGGCTATATTTGGCTTGCTGGTGAACATCAGGTTAGTTATCGGCTCGATATACCTACCGGGTTTGTGGCGGGCTATCTTCCAGAAGAAAGCCCAGTTTCAGTAAAGACCCTTGGGATTGATAAACAGCTTTATGTCAAAGTGCAAGAAGGGCTATCAGAATTTGAGGGTAGCCTTGCTAATGGACAATGGGCATTACCAGTGCTTTATCGTCTGCCTTGGTACGAGGGGACTTCATTTGCGACGCAGGTGACAGAAAATGAAAACTTTCATCAGGATATTGTTGAAGTCAATGGGTTACCGACCACCGCGGAACTTAGTCAACAGCAAGTCATAGCGGAAGCGCTGTCTCATCAGATAAAACTGACTGTAGGCAATGATCAGTATCAATATATCCCTTTTGCCAGCAATGATCTGCTCTATGCAGTGCTGGTAAATTACTCTGTTGGAGGGGAATTGGATAAGCGGGTAGTTCGCTGGATGTCAAAAGTGAATAAGCCAGATGATGCCTTATCCCAAATCACATCTGAAATGATCACGGAACTTCCTCTAGGTTGGAGAGCAGTATCTCAGTCACATTTCGGTTATTGGAAGTCATCTGAATATAATGGCGACGGTTTATTGATATACGATCATTTATATGTCTATCAATTAGAAGAAAATAATGGCCTTAAAGTAATTGACAGAGATCCTTATGCAGACATTAGCGCGCCTAGGTTCCGAGTTTCTGAGATTTATGGAGACGGGTCTTGGGAAGTGAACACAGATGGGAAGTTGGTCTTGGGGAAAGACTTTTATGATAGTACTACAGGTCTATTAAAGGGTTACAGATTCAGATATTGGACTTTACTGGGTGGAAATGAGCAAGATTATCTCGTTATAGAAGAAGTAAAATGGTTTGATGATTGGAACGAAAATGGTGAAATAGACCCGCTGGAAGACGGGTACCTGGTGTTTCCCCATTTAAAGTGGCTGAAAAAGACCGACCTCAGCCAATGGCAGGAAGCCTGGGCTAATACCAATCTGGACTAATATCCCATTATGAGCCCTGCCAATGCGGGGCTTTTTTATAGATTCTCAATCGGAAGAGGTCAGAGCGCGATAGCGACGCTTAACCGGTCGCAGCAGTTTATCTTTTCTAAAGCCCAGCAGTATTGCCAGCATGGCGATATAAATCAGCGGCTGGACAATATCGGATTTGACCGACCAGATATAGTGCAGGGCCACCAGGGCGGCGGCCGGGTAGATCCAGTTATGCAGGCTTTGCCATCTGCGGACCATTTTACGCTGCGCCGCCTGGGTAGAGGTCAGTGTTAACGCCAACAGGATCAACCAGGCGGCCATCCCCACTGTGATATAGGGCCGCTCGATGATTTCTGCCAGCAGCATGCGCCACTCCAGTTGCAATTCGAACAGGATAAAACTGGCCAGATGCAAAAAGGCATAGAAGAAAGCGTACAAGCCGAGCAGACGGCGAAAGCGGATAAACTGTCCCTGTTTAAACATCTTGGCCAAAGGTGACATGGTCAGCGACAACAACAACAGGTTAAAGGCACTGATGCCGGTAAAGTGCAGCACGGCCTCCACCGGGTCACCGCCCAACTGATCGCTTGCCGCCCGCCAGTAAACCAGCGTGGCCCAACCCAGGCACAATAAGTGAATCAAACCCTTGAGCAGAACAATCTGCCAGTGGCTAAAACGGATCCGCAAGCTCATTAATAGTGCCGCTTCAGATCCATGCCGCTATATAGGGGAGCGACTTCATCGTAACCATTGAACAGTTGTGTATCGATACGGTTATCCGCAAACAGGCCACCCTTGGTGATGCGTCGTTCCCTGGCCTGGCTCCAGCGTGGATGATCGACATTCGGATTCACATTGGCATAAAAGCCGTATTCATTGGCTGCCAACTGGTTCCAGGTGGTGGGCGGCTGTTTATCGGTAAGACGGATACGCACGATGGACTTGATGCTCTTAAAGCCATACTTCCAGGGCACCACCAGGCGAATCGGCGCGCCGTTTTGCGGGGGCAGGGTCTTGCCGTACAGACCGACGGATAAAATCGTCAGAGGGTGCATGGCCTCATCCAACCGCAGGCCCTCTACGTAGGGGTAGTCTATGCCGCCGCCCATAAAGGGGTTATTCTGGCCGGGCATCTGCTTGGGATCATAGAGGGTTTCGAAGGCAACATACCTGGCACTGCTAAGCGGTTTAGCCTTTTTCAGCAGGGTGGCCAGCTCAAAACCTACCCAGGGGATCACCATGGACCAGGCCTCCACGCAACGCAGGCGGTAAATACGTTCCTCCAGTGGCGCCGCTTTAAACAGATCGTCGTAGTCCAGATTGATCGGCTGTTCCACCAATCCATCGATACGCAACTTCCAGGGCTGTACCTGAAAATCCTGGGCATTGTCCCTGGGGTCGGTTTTATCGGTACCGAATTCGTAAAAGTTGTTGTGACTGATGACCTTGGTTTCCGGCGTCAGTACCTGCTCAGTCTGGTTTGCCGCCTGGTATTCCAGGGACCGGGTCTGAAAATCTGGCTTATCTTCGCCAAACAGATTAATGGCTCTGGCTTGGGCGGAGGCCAGCAAAGCGCCGGCACCCATAAAGCCCATCTGTTTTAACAGCCTGCGTCTGTCCCGGTAGATGGCCTCGTCAGTGACCTGGCTTTCTTTTAACTCACTGGGTTGTGTCAGTTTGATTCGCATGCTGCCCCTCTGCCGGTGGATTAATCAGGCTTTTATCACTCCATACGCATCAGGACAGGATTTATGACCAAATAGTTGCAATATTTCCCCGCCAACAATGATTCTAATTGTGCAACAGCTTTTCCAGTTGCTGCTGGTAGTCGGCGATGGGACCTATCTGCCTGTCCACCCAGTCGGGGTTATAGTAAGTCTCCAGATAGCGCTCGCCGCTGTCACATAGCAGGGTCACGATAGAGCCGGACTTGCCCTGGCTGCGCAGGATCTCAGCCTGCTGCAGGGCGCCCCACATATTAGTGCCGGTAGAGGGGCCGACTTTTCTGCCGAGCAGGGATTCCAGCCACAGCATGGTGGCAATACTGGCCCCATCCGGCACCTGCAGCATGTCATCGACCACGCTGGGCACAAAAGAAGGCTCCACCCTGGGGCGGCCAATGCCTTCAATTCTGCTGCCGCATGAGGTCAAAGCCGGATCGCCGCTTTTGAAGTAGGGATAAAATACCGAGTTGTCCGGGTCCACCACCAGCAGGCGGGTGTCGAAGCATTTGTAACGGATATAACGGCCGATGGTGGCGCTGGTACCGCCAGTGCCGGCGCTCATGACAATCCAGGAAGGAATGGGATGGCGCTCGAACTGCATCTGTTCGAAGATGCTGCAGGCGATATTGTTGTTACCACGCCAGTCGGTGGCCCGCTCTGCATAGGTAAATTGATCCATATAATGGCCGTTGAGCTCCCTGGCCAGTCGTTCGGATTCGGCATAAATCTGATCACTCTTGTCCACGAAATGGCACTTGCCGCCGTAGAACTCGATCTGCTGGATCTTACGCTGGGCCGTATTGCGGGGCATTACGGCAATAAAAGGCAGACCGAGCAGGCGGGCGAAGTAAGCTTCTGACACGGCCGTGCTGCCGGATGAAGATTCGATTATCGCCGTATGCTGGCTTATCCAGCCGTTGGTCAACCCATACAGGTACAAAGAGCGGGCCAGACGATGCTTAAGACTGCCGGTGGGGTGCGTACTCTCGTCCTTAAGATAAAAATCGATCCCCTCAAAACCTGGCACGTCCAGTTTAATCAGATGGGTATCGGAGGAACGCTGGAAATCAGCCTGAATACTTTCTATGGCCCGGTGGGCCCAATCTCTGCACATCTCGCTGCTCTTATTGCCGCTACTATGGGCTGAGAAGCTATCGCTCCGGGCCCGGAATTGCAAGTTCAGCAAGCCGTCTATCTACCCAGGCTGATGCGTGGAGCCGGTTTTGCCGTGGTGACGGGCTGATCGGAATGATAGGCCAGGCCGGCTATAACCAGCAGCAGCAAAGCCAAGAGCAGAAGCAGTTTGTAAAGTCGTGACAACATCTTCAATGTCAATTAGTGGTTTTTAATGCAGTGTCACCAGTTCGTCTATTCTCTCACCAATAGTAGAAAAAACTGTAAATATCTGATCTGAAATATGAATGTTTGCTGAGGATGGCAAGGCCAGGTAAAGGGCGGTGGTTGATCTTTGAACAGTCGATTGTCAACCGTGACTTTTGCCTTGAAATCCAGCAAACTTGCCGCCACTAATGTCCCTGGATTATTACAATAAGAGATTGAAATTATGGCTCGCAACTATGTGTTACTGGACAAGGAAGCTCACAAGAAGGTCAAGATCAAGCAGGATCCCAATCTGGCCCATGCAAAAGGCTCGCATCTGGTGGGGGTTTCCATTCGCGAATTTGCCCGTGCATCCAGCGCAGTTCCCCTGGTGTTTATCAAGGATGACTCCGCCAATCGCTACCATTGTGCAGGTGTCTATGGTCTGACCGAAGGGGTAAACCTCTATTATTCAGACGAGGGTTGGCAGAGCCATTTTGCCCCGCTTAATCTGCAGCGCTACCCATTTGATGTACGCCCCAACGGCGAGCAACTGTCTATTTTTATCGATCAGGACAGTGACAGGGTTAATGAAGAGGAAGGCGTCGCCTTGTTTAATGAAGATGGGTCGGTCTCCCAATACATGGACAGTCGCCAGAAAATGCTGGCCGATCTGGTCAACAGCGAGAACATCACCCAGGATTTCATCAAAAAAGCCACCGAGCTGGATCTGATCGAAGAGATCAAACTAGGCGTGCGCTATGCCAGCGGTGAACAGCGTCAACTCGTTGGCCTGTATGGCATCAGCGAGGAAAAACTGCTCAAGCTGGAAGACGAAGAGGTGGTTAAACTGCACCGCAACGGTTATCTGGGCGCCATGTATGCCATGTTGAGCTCTATGGGCCAGTTGAACCGCCTGGTACAACTGTCGCAGAAATCTGCCCAGCCCATTGTGGGGATTCAGATCCTGCCTAAAGAACAGCCACAGGCTGACGCTGCAAAGGAAGCCGCCAAAGCCAACTGATTTACCGGCCCCGCAACGTCAGATTGCGGGGTATTTCCCCGTCTCCTCTCTTTTTCCTCGCTACTACGACAAAGCTTTCCCAGCTTAAAAATGGCCACAGTGATCCAGGCTTACCACTTTTTTCCACCTTATCAATAACTTCGACAAAGGCCCTGATATTTCTGGCTTGCAGGCCCAAATAGCGCGGCCTTTTATTCCTTGACACTGGCCAGTAGTGGTACCTAAACTGTCAAACGTGGGTAAAAGTGGCAAAAAGTGGAAAAAATAATTTTAATAAGGCTAGGGGAATGTTCCGCGGCGCTAACGCAATCAATCTGGACAATAAAGGACGTGTAACGATTCCAACCCGTTACCGCCAGGCGTTGCTGGATGATTGTCAGGGACAGCTGGTTTGTACCATCGATATACAGCAACCCTGTTTGCTACTTTACCCACTCTCCGAATGGGAAGAGATCGAGCTCAAGCTCAGCAGGCTATCCAGTATGAATCCCCATGAGCGGCGCTTACAGCGTCTGCTGTTGGGCTATGCGCTGGAGGGCAGCATGGACGGCAATGGTCGTTTCCTGTTGTCCGGTCCTTTGCGCCAGCATGCCAAGCTGGACAAGCAATTAATGCTGGTGGGGCAACTGAATAAGTTCGAGCTCTGGGACACCAGTATCTGGCAACAGCAGATACATGACGATATTGAGACCGAGCAACAGGGCGGCTTCGAGTTAACAGAGAGATTGCAGGACTTCTCACTATAATGTCCACCGATTATGCGCATCAGTCGGTGTTGCTCCAGGAATCCATCGAGGGCCTGGCAGTCAAACCCGACGGAATCTACCTCGACGCCACCTTTGGTCGCGGCGGGCATTCCCGCGCCATCCTCGCGCAATTATCCGCCCAGGGTCGTCTGATTGCCCTGGATCGGGACCTCCAGGCTATTGAGGCAGCCAAAACGTTCGCTGAGGATCCCAGATTTGAAATCCATCATACCTCTTTCTCCAAACTGTTATCCCTGACTGACAAGCTTGGCCTGACCGGCAAGCTGGACGGTATCCTGATGGATCTGGGCGTTTCCTCGCCGCAGTTGGACGACCCCCAGCGCGGTTTCAGTTTTATGCGTGACGGGCCCCTCGATATGCGTATGGACACCACCCGGGGCATCAGTGCCGCCAACTGGCTGGCTGTGGCCGAACTGGAAGACATAGTCCAGGTGCTCAAGGAGTACGGCGAAGAACGCTTTGCCCGTCGGATTGCCCATGCCATTGTCGAGACCCGCGATGAACACCCCCTGACCCGCACCGGTCAACTGGCCAAACTGATCGACGATGCCGTGCCGGTGAAGGAAAAACACAAGCATCCTGCTACCCGAAGCTTTCAGGCCATCCGTATTTTTATCAACAGCGAACTGGACGAAGTGACCCTGACTCTGGAAGGGGCCCTCACAGCACTGCAAGCCGGCGGCCGCCTGGCCGTCATCAGTTTTCACTCCCTGGAAGATCGCCTGGTCAAGCGCTTCATGAGGGAAAAGAGCCGGGGAAGGCAGGTCCCCATGGGATTGCCAATAATGGAAGCTGAGCTTAACGCCAGCAAATCCATGCGATTGATCGGCAAAGCTATCATGCCTTCCGAGCAAGAGCTGGCGAGGAACAACCGGGCACGGAGTTCAGTGCTCAGGGTGGCGGAAAAGCTATGAAAGACGGCCAGACCCAGTTCAGCCTCGTCAGTCTGATATGGACGGATCTGACTCGCCACCCCGGGCGAGTTTTGTTGTATTTAATGGTCCTGATTAGTGCCGCTGCGGTTATCCTCAGCTCTCATCACAACAGACAACTGGCCATCGCCCATGAACAACTGATGCAACAGCGCGACCAACTGGATGTGGAGTGGCGTCATCTGTTGCTGGAGCAAAGTGCCCTGACAGAACATAATCGTCTGGAAAGCCTGGTGCGCAAGCAATTGAACATGCGCCGTCCTACCGCCGAAGATGAAGTAGTGGTGAGGATACGATGAGCAGCACCAGACAAGCCAAGAAGAACCTCAAGCCCAGGCTGGTGGAGTGGCGTTTCATGCTGGTGGCCTTTCTGGTCATCTGCGTTTTTGCCACCCTGGTGGCCAGGGCTGCCTATATTCAGGTGATCGAGCCCGATTCACTGATTCAGCAGGGTGACAATCGCACCAAACGGACCCGTTATACTCAGGTTCACAGAGGAATCATCACTGACAGAAATGGCGAGGAACTGGCCGTCAGCGTGCCGGTCCGCGCAATCTATGCCGATCCCAAGATTATTCACGATCACGGCGGTTTCAATGATATGCGTCGTTGGCAGGCCCTGGCTGATGTGTTGGGTCAGGACCTGACCGCGATACAGCAGCGCACCTCCGATCCGCGCCGTCGCTTCGTTTATATCGAGCGCCAGGTATCGCCTGCCATGGCTGAGTATGTGGAGCAGTTGGATCTGCCGGGCATCTACCTGCGCAACGAGTCCCGCCGTTACTATCCGGCCGGTGAAGTATCCGCCCAGCTTATCGGCTTTACGGACGTGGACGACAGGGGTATCGAGGGTATTGAACGCCTCTACAATGACTGGCTGACCGGCACTCCGGGGTCCAGGAATATCCGCCGGGACGCCAAAGGCCGTCAGGTGGAAATTCTCGATGAAACCCAGGGGGAGGCGGGTAAAGATCTGCAACTGACTATCGATCAGCGCATCCAGGCCCTGGCCTATAAGGAGCTAAAACTGGCGGTCGGCACCTACAAGGCGGCTTCCGGTTCGGCGGTGGTGCTGGACATCAAGACCAGCGAGATCCTGGCAATGGTCAACAGCCCTTCCTTTAATCCTAATAACCGCAGTAATGTCTCTGCGCACCGGATCCGTAATCGCGCCATTACAGACACGTTTGAACCGGGCTCCACAGCCAAGCCCCTGGCCGTGCTGGCGGCCCTGGAGTTCGGCTCGGCTGATCTGAATGATGTGCTGGATACTTCCCCCGGTTGGATGCGGGTGGGAGGCAGTCTGGTTCAGGACGGTAAAAACTACGGACAGTTGGATCTTACCGGCATTATCCGCAAGTCCAGCAACATGGGTACGTCCAAGCTGGCGCTGTCTGTGCCCAAGGAACACTTTATCGACCTTTTCTACCAGGTCGGGATGGTGGGCGACACCGGTACCAATCTGGTGGGAGAAAGCGGTGGCATCTTTCACGAGCGCAACCGCTGGTCTGATTTTGAGCTGGCGACCCTCTCCTTTGGTTACGGATTGTCTGTCACCACCCTGCAACTGGCGCGGATGTACAGCATTCTGGGCAATGGCGGTAAAAAGCGTCCGTTAAGTATCGTCAGGGCCGGGCAGTTGCCTCCCGCCGAGCAGGTCCTGAGTAAGGATTATGCCAAGGCCATGGTGGAGATGCTGGAAACGGTGGTCCTTGACGGCGGCACGGCGCCCAAAGCCCGCGTGCCCGGCTACCGGGTGGCCGGCAAGACGGGCACCAGCCGTAAAGCCGTGGCAGGCGGTTATGGTGAGGAATATGTCAATATCTTTGCCGGCCTGGCACCGGTGTCCGATCCACAGGTGGTAGTAGTGATACTGATCAACGAACCCGGTGGGGACCTCTATTATGCCGGAGATACGGCGGCACCGGTGTTTGCCCGCGTCATGGGCGGCACTCTGCAGTTATTGAATATTCCCCCCGACGACAAGGCCGTGTCATCCCTGGCTGCAGTTAAAGGAGGACGGCGACATGACTCCTGACAAGCCGATGAATCTGCGCAGCCTGCTATTGCCTTTTGGTATCGAGGCCCCAGCCATTGAGTTGCAGGACATGGTGCTGGATAGCCGTGAGGTCGCCATTCACAAACTCTTCGTGGCCGTAGCCGGCCACAAGTTGGACGGCCGGAATTTTATTCCCCAGGCCATCAGTCTGGGTGCCAAGGCCATTCTGGCCGAAACGGCGGACGAAGCGGCCCATGGTCAGATGGAAATGCGTGAGCAGTCCCTGATTGTACAGTTCTACCGACTCTCAGAACGACTCAGTGCGCTGGCTGCGGAATTTTTTCAGCATCCGGCCAGCGGACTGCAGGTGGCCGCAGTCACCGGCACCAACGGCAAGACCAGTACAGTGCAGCTTATCGCCCAGATGAGTGAACTGCTTGGTCACAGAGCCGGATCCATAGGAACGCTGGGGGCGGGTTTACTCGGCAATATGCAGGAAGTGGGCAATACCACGCCTGACGCCATCAGCATGCACAGGCTGCTGCGGGAAATGAGTCATCAGGGCGGCCAGGTGGTGGCGCTGGAAGCCTCTTCCCATGCGCTGGTGCAACACCGAATCGCCAGCTTGAAAACGGATGTGGCGCTCTTTACCAACCTGACCCGGGATCATCTGGACTACCATGGCGATATGAACCGCTATGCGGCGGCCAAGCGTCTGTTGCTCAATCAGCCGGGCCTGAAGTCAGTGGTGCTCAATCAGCAGGACGAGGAGAGCCTGAACTGGCTGGCCCTGGCCAAAGAGCGCAAAGAGCTGATCTTTTACGGCCTGGAGACGCCGCGCTTTAACACGTTGCCTTATCTGGTTGCCGACAGGGTCGAATACCTGCCTGAGGGAACCCGCATCCACCTCTCCAGCCACCTGGGTGAAGCCGAGCTGCATTCATCCCTGTTAGGCCAGTTCAATGTATTGAACCTGCTTGGCGCCATGGCCGTGCAGCTTTGCCTGGGACATGGGTTTGAAAGGATCACCAGAGCGGCTCAACTGGTTAAGCCCGTCCCCGGACGGTTGGAGGTCTTTCACAGCGAGGGACTGCCGACCCTGGTGGTGGATTATGCCCACACCCCAGACGCCCTCGAACAGGCGCTTAAAGCCTTGCGTGACCATGCAAGGGGCAGGGTGTTTGTGATCTTTGGTTGCGGTGGCGACAGGGATAAGGGGAAGCGCCCTTTGATGGGACGAATTGCCGAGCAGCAAGCCGATGTGGTGGTGATCACCAATGACAACAGCCGCTCGGAAGATCCACAGCAGATTGCCAGGGATATCCTGACCGGCCTGGAAAAACCGGAAAAAGCCCAGGTAGAACTGGATCGCAGAGTCGCCATCAAACAGGCCATGGGGCACGCAAAACCCGGCGATATCCTGCTGCTGGCCGGCAAGGGCCATGAAAACTACCAGATTATCGGTGACAACAAAATCAACTATGACGAGCGTGAATACGCCAACGAATTGATAAAGGGGACAATAAGGTGATCTCTGTAACTCTCGAATGGATTGCACAGCAACTGCACACATCATTGGCCGGTAGCGATAAGACGGTTACCGGGGTGAGTACCGATACGCGCACCCTGCAACCGGGCGATTTGTTCGTGGCCTTGAGCGGGCCAAACTTTGATGGTCATACCTTTGTGCATACCGCAGAGCAGAAAGGCGCAGCCGCGCTGATCCTGTCCAGACCGGTGGAAACGTCTCTGCCTTACCTGCTGGTGGACGATACCAAACTTGCCCTTGGCCAGTTGGCCTCGGCCATCCGCAGCCTGGCCAGGGTCAAGACGGTGGCCATTACCGGCAGCAGCGGTAAGACCACAGTCAAGGAGATGGTCGCCGCAATTTTGTCCCGCCGTGGCAAGGTGCTGGCCACCCAGGGGAATTTTAACAACGATATCGGCGTGCCGCTGACATTGCTGCGGCTGGAAAAAGATCATGATTTTGCTGTCATCGAACTGGGTGCCAACCACCTGGGGGAGATCGCTTATACCACTTCCCTGACCCGCCCCGATGCCGCCACTATCGTCAATGCCGCTGCCGCGCATCTGGAAGGTTTTGGCAGTCTGTTCGGCGTAGCCAGAGCCAAGAGCGAGATATTCAAAGGCCTGCCGGAAAAAGGGCTGGCAATACTGAACGGCGACAGCCAGTTCCTTAACTTCTGGCAGGGCAAGCTGGACCATGTGCGGGTGCAGACATTCGGCCAGGATTCGGGTGACTTTTATGCCTCAGACGTGGTGGTTGGCCTTGACGGTTGTGCCCAGTTCCAGATGCATACGCCTACCGGCAATCTCGATCTGACCCTGGCAGTGCCGGGTATGCATAATGTCACCAATGCCCTGTGTGCCGGAGCCCTGGCCATGGAAGTGGGCGCCAGCCTGGAAGATGTGAAACTGGGCCTGCAGCATATGGCCCAGGTTAAAGGACGGCTGAATATCAAACAACTGACCAATCAGGTCCGTCTGATAGACGACAGTTACAACGCCAATGTGGCCTCCACCCAGGCTGCCATCGATCTGTTGGCCAGCTTTTCAGGCCGTCGCATTCTGGTACTGGGTGATATGGCAGAGTTAGGCGAAAAAGCGCGTTTCTATCATGAAGAAATTGGTCAATATGCCAGATCCAAAGGCGTGGATAACCTGCTGAGCCTGGGCGTACTCAGCCAGCAAGCCAGTGACCAGTTTGCCGAGCAGGGACGTCATTTTAGTGACGTGGAGACTTTGAATGCCTGGTTGCTGTCGCTGGTGGCGAAGGAGCAACGGGATATCAGCATATTGATAAAAGGATCACGCAGCGCCAGGATGGAGCGCGTGGTTCAGGCAATTGAGGTATCCCCCGTGGGAAAGCTTGAACGTTACCGGGAGCGAATTGCATGCTGATATGGCTGGCCGAGTGGCTGCGGCAATTTGATCCGGGCTTTAATGTTTTTTCTTATCTGACCATGCGGGCCATCCTGGCCACGCTGACAGCCCTGATCACCTCAGTATTTCTGGGGCCGCGCCTGATTCGTTGGCTGCAGCGGATGCAAATAGGCCAGACGGTGCGTACCGATGGTCCGGAATCCCATTTATCCAAGTCCGGTACGCCGACCATGGGGGGCGTGCTGATTCTGGCGGCTATCGTCAGCAGCACCCTGTTATGGGCTGATCTGTCCAATCGGTATGTCTTGGTGACCCTGTTTGTTGTTATCAGCTATGGCATTGTCGGTTTTGTTGACGACTATCGAAAAGTCATCCGCAAGGATTCCAAGGGTCTGATTGCCAGATGGAAATATTTCTGGTTATCGGTGGTGGCAATACTGGTGGCCTTCTATCTCTACAGTAACACGGAGCAGGCAGCGGAAACCGCCCTGCTGGTGCCGTTTTTCAAGGAAGTGATGCCGCAACTTGGCCTGTTGTATCTGGTGCTGACCTATTTTGTACTGGTGGGTACCAGTAATGCGGTGAACCTTACTGATGGCCTGGATGGACTGGCTATCGTCCCTACCATACTGGTAGCGGGCGCATTTGCCGTCTTTGCCTATGTGACGGGTAACGTGAACTTCTCCGCTTACCTGAACATTCCCTATATCCCGCTGACCAGCGAGCTGGTGATTGTCTGCACCGCCATCGTCGGTGCCGGACTGGGCTTTTTGTGGTTCAACACCTATCCCGCCATGGTATTTATGGGGGATGTGGGATCCCTGGCTCTGGGCGGCGCCCTGGGGATCCTGGCGGTACTGGTACGTCAGGAATTGGTCTTGCTGATTATGGGGGGGGTGTTCGTGATGGAGGCCCTGTCTGTGATTCTGCAGGTGGGCTCTTACAAACTACGCGGACAACGCATTTTCCGTATGGCGCCTATCCATCACCACTATGAGCTTAAAGGTTGGCCTGAACCGCGCGTGATCGTGCGTTTCTGGATTATTTCCCTGATTTTGGTGCTGGTGGGCCTGGCCACCTTGAAACTGAGGTAACAGATGTCGGCATATACCCTGAAGGATAAGCAGGTTGCAGTCGTTGGATTAGGTCTGACCGGCCAGTCCTGTGTGCGCTTTCTGCTGTCTCAGGGTGCCAGGGTCAGTGCTTTTGACAATCGGGCTGACTTGCCTGTGGCGTTACCTGAGACGGTATCGGTGACCCTGGGGGCATTTGATGCCAGCCGGTTGTCGGCAATGGATCTGATCCTGCTCAGTCCCGGTTTATCCCTGTCGCTGCCTGCCGTGCAGCAGGCTCAACAGGCCGGGGTGGAAGTTATCGGCGATATCGAACTGTTCGCCCGGTTCAACACCAGGCCGGTGGTGGCCATTAGCGGCTCAAACGGTAAAAGCACGGTAACTTCGCTGGTCAGCGAGATGCTTAAATCCAGTGGCCTGAAAGTGGCCATGGGCGGCAATATCGGCACCCCGGCGCTGGACCTTCTGAATGACGACTATCAGGTGGCGGTGCTGGAGTTGTCCAGCTTCCAACTGGAAACCACCCACCATCTGCCCCTGGTGGCCGGCAGTATTTTGAATATCAGCGAGGACCATCTGGATCGCTATGCAGATCTGCAGGGTTACCGGCAGGCCAAGCTGCGCATCTACCAGAACGCTGAATTGTGCGTGGTCAACCGGGAAGATCCGCTGACCCTGCCAGAAGAAGGGGGCCGTCAGCTCAGTTTCGGTTTGTCGGAGTCGAAGACGGGCATGGGCTTCGACAGCAAAACCGGTTTTATCACACTGGACGGCCTGCCGTTGCTGGATTTCAAACACTGCAGTCTGGTGGGACAACATAATCTGCTTAATATTCAGGCTGCCGTAGCATTGGCCCTGGCGGCGGGAGCGACAATGGCGGGGATAAAAGCAGCCTGTCGGGATTTCAAGAGCCTGCCTCACCGTTGTGAACTGGTGCGCGAAGTGCGCGGCGTTCGCTGGATTGATGATTCCAAGGGCACCAATATCGGTGCGACCCAAGCTGCCATTGAGGGACTGCGTCCCACTTTTGCCGGCAGGCTCTTCCTGATCGCCGGTGGTGATGGTAAGGGCGCTGACTTCAGTCAGTTACAGTCAGCCCTGAATAAGGTTGACCGTCTGATCTGTCTGGGTAAGGACGGTCCGGCTATTGCAAAGCGCAAACCGGGGGCTGTTTTGGTCAGCACCCTGGAAGAAGCCGTTAACCTGGCCGCCTCAGAAGCCGGAGCCGGAGACATGGTGTTATTGTCCCCGGCCTGTGCCAGCCTGGATATGTTTCAGAATTATCATCACCGGGGCCAGGTCTTTGCCAGGGCCGTGGAGGCATTGTCATGAGTATTGCTGACAACGCCATGGGCCAGAATCTGCAACGTTTGTTTCAGTTGCGTCATGATGTGCGTGGGATGCGTCCCTACGATCTGGGACTGCTGCTGATCGCACTGAGCCTGATGTCCGTGGGACTCATTATCGTTACGTCGGCCTCCATGCCAGCGGCGGCACGTCTGTTTGACAATCCCTTCCATTTTGCCATTCGTCACGGCATCTATATGGTGATCGCACTGGTGGCGGCACTGGTGACCCTGCAGATCCCCATGCGCTGGTGGCGGCTATCCAATGCCTGGCTGTTGCTGGTGGCCATCGCCCTGCTTGTTGCCGTCCTGCTGGTAGGGCGAAATGTTAACGGCAGTACCCGTTGGCTGGCTATCGGACCTATTACCATTCAGGCTGCCGAACCGGCCAAGTTGTTTTTCTTCTGTTATCTGGCGGGCTATCTGGTACGGCGTTATGAAGAGGTGACGGAAAACCTCAAAGGATTTATCAAACCCCTGGCGGTGCTGTTCCTGTTGGCTTTCCTGCTGCTGATGCAACCGGATCTGGGGACTGTGGTAGTGATGTTTGCCACCACTGTCGGACTGTTGTTCCTGGCCGGGGCCAAGCTCTGGCAATTCTTTGGTCTCCTCATCAGTGGTCTGTGTGCCGTCGTGGCGTTGATCATGTTTGAGGAATATCGCATTAAGCGGATCACGGCATTTCTGGACCCCTGGGCCGATCCGTTTGGCAGTGGTTATCAGTTGACCCAGTCACTGATGGCCTATGGACGCGGGGATATTTTTGGACAGGGGCTGGGCAACAGTCTGCAAAAGTTGGAATACCTCCCTGAGGCCCATACGGATTTCATTGCTGCCATTCTGGCAGAAGAGCTGGGCTTTGCGGGGGTCTGCGCTGTCCTGGTGCTCCTGATGATGCTGGTGTTGAAGGCGTTGCGGCTGGGTAATCTGGCGTTGCAACAGGAACGGCCTTTTGAGGGCTATCTGGCGCACTCCATCGGGATCTGGTTCAGCTTCCAGACCGCAGTTAACGTAGGCGCCAGCGCCGGTATTCTGCCCACCAAAGGGCTGACATTACCGTTGGTCAGCTACGGAGGGAACAGTCTGATTCTGATGGCCATGGCGGTGGCTATCCTGCTGCGAATAGATTTTGAGTTGCGCATGGATGGGGTGCAGGCACTGAGTGACAAGAAGCGGAGCAAGGCCAATGAGTAAGCGGCTGATGATCATGGCTGGCGGCACAGGGGGACACGTCTTTCCGGGGCTGGCCGTGGCCGATTATCTGGCCATCAGGGGCTGGCAGATTCATTGGCTCGGTACCCGGGACAGGATGGAGGCCAGATTGGTTCCGCAGGCTGGCTATCCCATCAGTTATCTGACTATCAGTGGTGTCAGGGGCCATGGCCTGTTGCGCAAGCTGGGCGCGCCGTTTGCCATTCTGCGGGCAATCTGGCAGGCAGCCAGGGCGCAGCGGACCTTTAAGCCAGACGTGGTGCTGGGCATGGGCGGCTTCGCCAGCGGTCCGGGCGGGATAGCGGCCTGGCTCAGAGGTACACCATTAGTGATTCATGAACAAAACGCTGTGCCGGGTATGACCAATAAACTGCTCAGCCGGCTGGCTAAAAAGGTGCTGACGGGCTTTGACCAGACCTTCAGCGGCCCCGCGGACGAAAAGTTTCAGTGGGTGGGCAATCCGGTGAGACAGACCATCTTTGAGATACAAAGACAGCCCATCGGCGACCGGCCAATCCGTCTGTTGATCATAGGCGGCAGCCTTGGCGCCCAGGCATTGAACGAGAAACTGCCTGTCGCTCTGGCCAGCTTTTCCGGCATCGAAGTGCGTCATCAATGTGGAGGCGGCCGCAAGGCACAGGTCAGCGCCGAATACCAGCGCCGGATGTCAGCGGGAGTCGTCTGGCAGGTGGAAGAATTTATCCAGGATATGACCTCGGCTTACGCCTGGGCAGACCTGATTATTTGCCGGGCGGGTGCCCTGACGGTGGCCGAGGTGGCGGCGTCCGGCCTGGCTGCGGTGTTTGTGCCGCTGCCGCATGCAGTTGATGATCATCAGAGCAGGAATGCTCAGATTCTTGTGGACGGCGGTGCTGCGATCATGGCCCCCCAGTCCAGCCTGGCGACGGAGGAGTTCAAATTGAGAATACAACAGCTTCTGGAGCGGCCAGACGACTTGCTTAAAATGGGTGCGGCGGCCAGAGAGATGGCCAGGCCGGATGCCACGGCCCAGGTGGCCGAGTGCTGTAAGCAAATGACGGAGCTTCAGGCATGACCAGTGTGACCCCCTACATGGTTCCAGAAATGCGCCGGATCAGGAATATTCACTTTATCGGCATAGGCGGCGCCGGTATGGGCGGCATTGCCGAAGTGTTGCTGAACGAGGGCTATCGGATTTCCGGTTCAGATCTGCAGCCCAGCAGCATGACCGCCAGGCTGGAGGGTTTGGGGGCCAGGATTGATATTGGCCACCGGAAGGGTAATGTCGAAAATGTTGATGTGGTGGTGGTATCCAGTGCCATCGATCACCAGAACCCAGAGATCCAGGCTGCCCGTGAGCACAGAATTCCTGTTATTCGCCGGGCCGAGATGCTGGCTGAGCTGATGCGTTTTCGTCATGGCATCGCAGTGGCCGGCACCCATGGAAAAACCACCACCACCAGTCTGATCGCAACAATATTTGCCCATGCAGGTAAGGATCCGACTTTTGTTATCGGCGGATTACTTAACAGTGCCGGCACTAACGCGCGACTTGGCAGCAGCCGGTATCTGATCGCCGAAGCCGACGAGAGTGATGCGTCCTTCCTGCACTTACAGCCAATGGTGTCGGTGGTGACCAATATTGAAGCCGACCATATGGACACCTATCAGGGAGATTTCAAACGTATGGAAGATACCTATGTGGACTTCCTGCGTAATCTGCCTTTCTACGGACTGGCAGTGGTCTGTGGCGACGATGCCGTCGTCAGGAGCTTGTTGCCAAGGGCCGGTCGCCAATACCTCACCTACGGATTTGGTGAAGAGGTGGATTATCGGGCCGTGGAGGTCACCCACGGCTTTAACCACAGTTGCTTTACCCTGAAGCGCAAATCGGCCGGGCCCCTCAGGGTTAAACTGGGGCTGCCAGGGCGGCACAACGTTCTTAACGCCCTGGCGGCCATCACAGTCGCGTTGGAGGAAGGGCTGCCCGAGAAAGAGGTGGTCGAGGCCCTGGCGAATTTTGAAGGCATCGGCCGTCGTTTTGAGTATCTGGGTAAATTCGACACGGGCAAGGGGGAAGTGGTGCTGGTGGATGACTATGGACACCACCCCACTGAAGTGGAGGCCACTATTGCCACGGCTCGCACCAACTGGCCTGACAAACGCCTGGTGATGGCTTATCAGCCCCATCGTTATTCCCGTACCCGTGATCTCTATGAAGATTTTGTCCGGGTATTATCCCAGGTGGATATATTGCTGCTGCTGGAAGTCTATTCAGCCGGTGAGGCGCCTATTGAGGGAGTCGACAGTAAGGCATTGTGCCGCTCTATCCGTCAGCGTGGCCAGATAGAGCCGGTCTATGTGGGCTCTCCCGAAGAGTTGCCTAGAGTTCTCGCCCAGGTGCTGGAAGGGGGCGATCTGCTGATGACTCAGGGGGCGGGTAATATCGGTAAACTGGCCAAAGAACTGCAGAAAGTGCAGCTGCGCATCAGTGAGATGGCCGGGGAGAAGTGCTGATGAACAGGGTATTCGGTAAGGTCGCGGTGATGTTCGGCGGTAGTTCGGCCGAACGGGAAGTCTCACTTAAATCCGGCCAGGCGGTACTGGATGCGCTGAAAACTGCCGGTGTGGATGCCCACGGATTCGACCCTGCCGACCGGCCTCTGACCCAGTTGGTGGAGCAGGGGTTTGAACGTGTACTGATTATGCTGCATGGCCGCGGCGGGGAAGATGGCAGTCTGCAGGGCGCCCTCCAGCAACTGGGTATCGCCTATTCCGGATCCGGGGTGCTGGGGTCGGCGTTGTCCATGGACAAGATCCGCACCAAGTGGATATGGCAGGCGCTGGGATTACCGACCGCCGAGTATCAGGTGGTGGACAAATCCAGTTTTGATGCAGGATCCGGTGCAGATATAATTGCCGCGTTGGGGGGGACTGTCATGGTCAAGCCGGCCCGGGAGGGGTCGAGCATCGGCATGGCCAAAGTAACCACCGCGGACGAGCTGTCGGTCGCCGTCCAGGAAGCCTTCAAATATGACAATCAGGTCCTGCTAGAACAGTACATCCAGGGCGAGGAATATACCGTCAGCCTGCTTGGCGAACGGGTTCTGCCTTCTATTCGTATGCATACTCCCCGTACATTTTATGATTACGAGGCCAAGTATCAGGCGTCCACGACCCAGTACCACTGTCCTTCAGGTCTGACGCCTGAGACAGAACAGCAACTGGCCGATCTGGCCGTTCAGGCTTTCGCGGCAGTCAATGGCTGCGGCTGGGGCAGGGTGGATTTTATGCGTGACCAGCACGGCAGGTTCTACCTGCTGGAAGTCAATACCGTGCCCGGTATGACCAAGAAAAGCCTGGTGCCGATGGCGGCCAGAGTGGCGGGTCTGAGTTTTGAACAGTTGGCGTTGGAGATTCTGTCCACCACGGATAGGGAAAAATGAATGAACTACAGGCTCTGCCGGCGCCGGTCAGAGGGCCACAGCGTTGGTGGGGCATGGGATTTTTCGTACTGGTACTGATAGGACTCGGGCTGGGTGCCTACCATCTGAATGCCTGGTTGGAAGATGAGCAGCAGATGCCGGTACGGGAGATCAAGATCACAGGATCGTACCAGTATGTGGATCCGGTACAGATTGAAAAGGCGATTAGGGAAAATCAGCCGGGTAGTTTTTTTGAACTGGATGTGGCTAAGGCACTGAAGGATATCGAAGCCCTACCCTGGGTCTACCGGGCGTCGATTCGCAAGGAGTGGCCCAACAATCTGCATGTCCATCTGGTGGAGCAGCAGGCCCTGGCCAGATGGAATGAAGACATGTTACTGAACGTGCAGGGGGAGACCTTTGAGGCACAAAGCCCTGAGGACCTTTCACTGCCCAGGCTCTACGGGCCGCAGGGCAGTGAGAAAGCCGCATTGCAGGGATATCATGCCATGGAGGCGCTGTTGCAGCATGCGGGGCTGAACATAGAAGAACTGTTCCTCAGCGAGCGGTTCGCCTGGAACCTTAAGTTGAGCAACGGGTTGGCCATGAGCCTTGGCCGTAGTGAGTTTATCGACAGGTTGCAGCGGTTTGTGGATATTTATCCGCTGCTGCAAAAGGCACCGAAGCAGGCCGAGTATGTGGACCTGCGCTATGACACCGGCCTGGCCGTTGGGTGGAGAGCGACCGTTATGCCTGAGGCATAACGCAGCGCTCGGAACGACCAAACATGGATGTTTGGGCTGGGTGCCGACAAGTGCTTCTGGAAAGCAGTTGAACATCGTCAGAAAGACGATGGCCCGAAGGGCGAAGTGCAGGGAAAGCACGAAGTATCATCATGGACCTGTATTAGACCAGGCCGATAAATGCTGAAACAAGTTCAGCATGACTGAACAAGTTAAAAATAGATTTACCGGTCAGCCAGGCTGACCCAAAAGAAGAATTGATTAACAAACGATGCAATTAACAAATGCAAACAACCAAGCAGTGAGAACGGAGCATGCCGGTGTCTAAAGGGGCGGATCGCAATTTAATCGTTGGACTGGATATTGGCACCAGCAATGTCAAGGCCGTGGTCGGCGAAGTGCTGGACAACGGCGCCATCAGCGTGGTGGGGGTGGGTACCCATGCCGCCCGTGGCATGGACAAGGGCGGCGTCAACGATCTGAACCTGGTGGTACAGTCGGTGCAAAGTGCGGTTAATGAAATGGAACTGATGGCAGACTGCCGGGTCTCGTCGGTATTTATGTCCATCTCGGGTCGTCACGTGCAGTGTCAGAACGAAAACGGCATGGTGCCAATCAACAATAAGGAAGTGACTCAGGAGGATGTGGACAATGTGATCCATGCCGCCCGTTCCGTGCCCATTGCGGCCGAACGCCGCCTGCTGCATGTGCTGCCGCAGGAGTTCACTATCGATGTGCAGGAAGGGATCAAGAACCCTGTTGGCATGTCCGGGGTCAGGATGGAAGCCGAAGCCCACATCATTACCTGTGCCGACGACATGGCAAAAAACCTGGTCAAGTGTGTGGAGCGTTGCGGGTTGCATGCGGACCAGTTGATTTTTTCCGCTCTGGCATCCAGCTACGCGGTCCTGACCGATGACGAGAAGGAGCTGGGTGTCTGTGTGGTGGATATCGGCGGTGGCACCATAGATATAGTGATTTACACCGACGGAGCCATTCGCCATACGGCGGTGATCCCGGTAGCGGGTAACCAGATCACCAGTGATATTGCCAAGATCTTCCGAACCCCTATCAGCCATGCCGAAGAAATCAAGATTAATTACGCCTGTGCCCTAAAAGACATGGTCAGCATGGAAGAAAGCATCGAAGTGCCCAGTGTCGGTGGACGCCCTTCCAGGGCTATGTCCAGGCATACCCTGGCGGAGGTCATCGAGCCCCGCTACCAGGAGTTGTTTGAACTGGTGCATGAACATATCCGCAGCAGCGGTCTGGAAGAGCAGATTGCGGCCGGCATAGTGCTGACCGGCGGCACTGCCAAGATGGAGGGCGCGGTGGAATTCGCTGAAGAGCTGTTCCAGATGCCGGTAAGGGTAGGAGAGCCCCTGAATGTGAAAGGTCTGTCCGAATATGTGGAAGATTCAACCTTTGCCACTGTGGTGGGCTTGCTGCAGTACGGCAAGGATCATCTGCGCGCCAGGCAGCAATCCAGGCAGAAAGCCACTGAGGGAATCTGGCACAGGATCCAGAGTTGGTTTAAGGGCGAGTTTTAATCGCCAAGTGAAGAATGAGGTAACGGGATATGGCCAGCGCCAAGGGTCATATGTTGTTAAGTCTAAAACCGGAGAGAGAGTATGTTTGAGTTAATGGATAGTCACAGCGAAGAAGCTGTAATCAAAGTGATAGGCGTTGGCGGCGGTGGCGGTAATGCCGTCGACCATATGGTTTCGCACAATATTGAAGGCGTGGAGTTTATCGCCGTCAATACAGATGCCCAGGTACTGCGCAGCTCCAAGGCCAATATCACCCTGCAGATAGGATCAGGGGTGACTAAAGGTCTGGGCGCCGGGGCCAACCCCAATATTGGTCGTCAGGCCGCCGAAGAAGATGCCGAGACCATACGCCAGAGCCTGGAAGGGGCCGATATGGTCTTTATCACAGCCGGCATGGGCGGCGGCACCGGCACAGGTGCCGCCCCGGAAGTGGCGCGCATCGCCAGGGAGATGGGTATATTGACGGTGGCCGTGGTCACCAAGCCCTTCCCGTTCGAAGGACGCAAACGTATCGAGTTTGCTGAACAGGGAATTGATGAACTGTCCAAGTATGTGGACTCCCTGATCACCATCCCCAACGAAAAGCTGCTCAAGGTCATGGGTCGGGGCACCCCGCTGCTGAAGGCGTTCAGCGCAGCCAATGATGTATTGCGCGGCGCGGTACAGGGGATTGCCGAACTGATCACCCGTCCTGGCCTGATCAACGTGGACTTTGCCGACGTGAGGACCGTGATGTCCGAAATGGGCATGGCCATGATGGGCAGCGGTGCGGCCAGCGGCGAAGACAGGGCCGAGGAAGCGGCCGAGGCGGCCATTGCCTGTCCGCTGCTGGAAGACATCGACCTGTCCGGTGCGCGCGGTATTCTGGTTAATATCACTGCCGGTCCCGACTTTGCCATCGATGAGTTTGAGACAGTGGGTAACGCGGTCAAGGCCTTTGCTTCTGAAAATGCCACTGTGGTGGTGGGAACTGTTATCGATATGGATATGTCAGACGAGTTACGTGTCACTGTGGTGGCCACCGGCATAGGGGCAGAGCGCAGGCCCGAGATTTCCCTGGTCAGCAACCGCCAGGCGCCGCGTTTCACCACGGAGTCCAACGATTTCAGGTTGCAGCCGGCAGGCTCTACCGAGCGGGTTTCGTCACTCAGTGAGAACCACCGGGAGCGCCCCGGAAACGAAGAAAAGCAGGAGCAGGGTAATGATCTGGAGTATCTGGATATCCCGGCGTTCCTGCGTAAACAGGCTGACTGAGGTGGCTGACCGTCACTGAAGTGTCATATTTGGTAAGAAATCGTTGCATTTCTGCCACTTGCGACATAAGGATGTTTTGACAAGCAATGGTCAAACCACTAAAATGCCAGCCCTTTTTAGTTTTGGTTAATTTTTGAGCTAAAGCGAGATGATCAAACAACGTACCCTTAAGCAGTCAGTGCAAGTGACAGGTATCGGTCTGCACAAAGGTGACAAGGTCACCATGACTCTCCGGCCCGCGCCCGTGAACACAGGGATCCTGTTCCGTCGCGTTGACCTTGAGCCTTATGTGGACATACCTGCCCGCGCCAATGCGGTGGGGGATACCATGTTGTGTACTTGCCTTAGCAACCAGGACGGCACCAGCATCTCTACCGTGGAGCATCTGGCTTCGGCACTGGCTGGCATGGGAATCGACAATATCATCGTCGAGGTGGATGCCAACGAGCTGCCGATTATGGATGGCAGCGCCAGTCCGTTTATCTTCCTGTTGCAGTCTGCGGGCATCGAAGAGCAGCGCGCGGCCAAGAAGTTTATCCGCATCACCAAGCCCGTGCGGGTTGAGGATGGGGATAAGTGGGCTGAGCTGCGCCCTTATGATGGCTTCAGGGTCGATTTCAAGATTGACTTCGAACATCCGGTCATCAGTCAGACCCGTCAGCATCTGGTAATGGATTTCGACACCAGCTCTTATATCGATGAAGTCAGCCGGGCCCGTACCTTTGGCTTTATGAAGGATCTGGAATACATGCACGCCCACAACTTGGCGCTGGGCGGCAGCATGGAAAACGCCGTGGCCCTGGACGAATACCGGGTGCTGAACCAGGAAGGGTTGCGCTATGAGGACGAGTTCCTCAAGCACAAGATCCTGGATGCCATCGGCGATCTGTACCTGGGCGGTCACAGCATTATTGGCGAGCTGTGCGCCTATAAGACAGGCCATGGCCTGAACAACAAATTGCTTAACAGTCTGCTGGCCCAGCAGGATTGCTGGGAGTTTGTCAGCTACGATTTGCAGGACAGCCTGCCGATTCGGTTCGGCTTGCCGGCGATGGCGGGTTGATTGAAGGCAGTACAGGTTTTAGAAAATTGTAAAAATGCCGCGTTAAGCGGCATTTTTGTTTGCACATCCCGCCAGCGGCAACAACGGTGCTGCAGCCATTGTTACCAAAACGATAACGAGCTGGTGCGACTTATGCAAACCTTCCCCTGTAAACAATTTATTGACACTTATTTGGGGCGGGGGGCGGTTTGGCGACCGGTCAATTGGTCACAGCGCTTTTTTTTAACGCTAATCGGGTTTAGAATCGGCCGAGATCCCGATTCCAGCCAGTAGAAAAAGAGATTCAATGAGTTTAACTCTGGTCATAAGAAGTCAGAAAGTCCGTTTGCGATACAGCTTGTCCAAACGGCAGCTTGTGGCGGCCCTGGTGCTGACCCTGGGTTTATTGCTGGTAGCCGGTCGCTCCACTCAGGATCCCGCCGAAGCCCGTGAGCGCATAGCCTATACCCAGACGGGTCTGATCAAGCAAAAGCAGGAAGTCGAACAACTCAAGGAAACCACCCAGCAGCAACTGACCGGCATGATGGTAAAGTTGGGTGAAATGCAGGGGCAACTGCACCGCCTCAACGCCCTGGGTGAAAGACTGGCCAGGGAAGCAGATCTGAACAGCGAAGAGTTTAATTTTTCCGAATTGCCAGCCATCGGCGGTCCGGCGCAGGAACTGGTCGATCTGGACCTGCAGGACGGGCAGGATGTGCTGGGCCGCATCGAACAAATGCTGGTGCAGCTGGATAGCAAAACCAAACAACTGGATGCCCTTGAATCCGTGCTGCTGAATCACCATATCGAAGCCCAGAGTTACCTCGCGGGACGTCCTGTTAACAGTGGCTGGTTGTCATCCTATTATGGCGTACGTAAAGATCCTTTTTCCGGTATGCCGGCCATGCATAAAGGACTGGATTTTGCCGGTCAGGAAGGGGATGACGTAGTGGCCACGGGCGCCGGACTGGTCACCTGGGCGGGTGAGCGTTATGGCTATGGTAATCTGGTCGAGATCGAACATGGTAACGGTCTGGTAACCCGCTACGGTCACAACCAGGAACTGGAAGTAAAAGTGGGAGATGTGGTGACCAAAGGACAGGTTATCGCCGTGATGGGCAGTACGGGACGCTCAACCGGTGCGCATGTGCATTATGAAGTCATGCGTCATGGCAAACAGATCGATCCGCTGCCATTCGTCTATCGCAAGTCACAGGGATAACAGCGTGGCAGGGATCCGCAAGGATCACATGCTTTCTCCTGAATGTTTGTTGCGACAATCGCCCTAGGGCGATTGTTTCTTTTCTGCATCCGATGGGATTGAGCAACATCGCAGGCCTGGTGTCTGCAATTGATTGAATACAACAGGGTTCTGTAAGAGCCGGGCAGGAAGGTCCGGGCGCAGGACGGAAATTGAATAAGAATTGGAAGCCGTAAATCCATGTTTTCTAGCATTTTCAAAAAGATATTTGGTAGCCGCAACGACAGAACCCTGAAGAAGCTGGGCAAGGTTGTCGAGCAGATCAATCAGTTGGAGACAGACTATGAGAAGCTGTCCGACGAGCAGCTGAAACAGAAAACTGACGAGTTTAAGGAGCGGCTGGTCAAAGGTGAGAGCAGCCAGGATATTCTGCCAGAAGCCTTTGCTGTGGTGCGGGAAGCCAGTAAAAGGGTCTTCAAGATGCGCCATTTCGATGTCCAGTTGATTGGCGGCATGGTACTCAATGAAGGCAAGATCGCCGAGATGCGCACCGGTGAGGGTAAAACCCTGACCGCCACACTGCCTTGCTATCTCAATGCCGTGACCGGCAACGGCGTGCATGTGATTACGGTCAACGATTACCTGGCCCGCCGTGACGCCGACTGGAACCGTCCTTTGTTTGAATTCCTCGGCCTGACGGTAGGTTGTAACGTGCCTGGCATGTCCCACGAGCAGAAAAAGGCCGCCTACGCAGCGGATATCACGTACGGCACCAACAACGAATTCGGCTTCGATTACCTGCGCGACAATATGGCCTTCAGTCCCAAGGACAGGGTACAGCGTCCTCTTCACTACGCCGTAGTGGATGAGGTGGACTCGATCCTGATCGACGAGGCCAGGACACCATTGATCATCTCAGGTCAGGCCGAAGACAGCTCCGAGCTTTATCGTCGCATCAATGCCATTATTCCCGAGCTGAAACTGCAGGAGCATGAGGACGAGGAAGGTAAAGAAGGAGATGGCGATTTTACTATCGACGAGAAGGCCAAACAGATTCTGCTGACGGAACGGGGCCAGGTGCGGGTCGAGGAGATCATGCATCAGAATGGCCTGCTACCAGAGGGCGAGTCATTGTATGCCGCGTCCAACATCTCGCTGATGCACCATATTAATGCGGCGCTGCGGGCGCACAAGCTGTTCCATCGCGATGTGGACTATATCGTCAAGGAAGATGAGATTGTCATCGTAGACGAACACACGGGGCGCACCATGGAAGGCCGTCGCTGGTCAGAGGGCCTGCATCAGGCCGTTGAAGCCAAAGAAGGGGTCAAGATCCAGAATGAGAACCAGACCCTGGCTTCCATTACCTTTCAGAACTACTTCCGCTTGTATGACAAGCTGGCCGGCATGACCGGTACGGCGGATACGGAAGCCTTTGAATTCCAGCATATCTATGGGCTGGAGACAGTGGTAATCCCAACCAACCGTCCAATGGTCCGGGACGACAGGGCCGATCTGATCTACCTGACCGCTGAAGAAAAATATGAAGCCATTGTGGCCGACATCAAAGAATGTGTGGAAAAAGGCCGCCCAGTGCTGGTGGGTACCATTTCCATTGAGAACTCCGAACTGCTCTCCCGGGTGTTGAAAAAGAACAAGATTCCCCATCAGGTGCTCAATGCCAAGTTCCACGCCCAGGAAGCGGATATCATTGCTCAGGCTGGCCGCGCGGGTGCCGTGACCATCGCCACCAACATGGCCGGGCGGGGCACCGATATTGTTCTGGGTGGTAACTGGCAGGCCGAACTGGACAAGGTTAACGATCCCAAGCCGGGCACAGTGGAGCGTATCAAGCAGGAGTGGCAGGAAAGCCACGATGCGGTCATCGCGGCCGGTGGTTTGCATATTATCGGCACGGAGCGCCATGAGTCCCGCCGGATAGACAACCAGTTGCGTGGCCGGGCAGGCCGGCAGGGGGATCCCGGTTCCTCTCGTTTCTACCTGTCGCTGGAAGATTCCCTGATGCGCATTTTCGCTTCAGAGCGAATGGCCAACATGATGAAGCGTCTGGGTATGGAGCGGGGCGAGGCTATCGAACACCCTTGGGTCACCAAGGCCATAGAAAACGCCCAGCGCAAGGTGGAAGCGCGCAACTTCGATATCCGTAAGCAGTTGCTTGAATTCGACGATGTAGCCAATGATCAGCGTAAGGTGATCTACGAACAACGCAACGAGCTGCTTGATGAAGGGGATATCAGCGCCACAATCGAAGCGATCCGTGCCGATGTGGTGGACAATGTCATCAGCCAGTACATTCCCCCCCAGTCGGTGGAGGAAATGTGGGATGTATCCGGTCTGGAAGACAGACTCAAGTCCGACTTCCTGCTGGACCTGCCGGTACAGAAATGGCTGGACGAGGACGATAAGCTGTTTGAGGAAAAACTCCGTGAGCGTATTCACGATGCGGTGAACCAGGCCTACAAGGCCAAGGAACAGATGGTGGGCGAACCGGTATTGCGTCAGTTTGAGAAGGCCATCATGCTGCAGAGTCTGGACACTCACTGGAAAGAGCATCTGGCGGCCATGGATCACCTGCGCCAGGGAATTCACCTGCGCGGTTATGCGCAGAAAAACCCCAAGCAGGAATATAAGCGGGAGTCTTTCGAACTCTTTGCCGAGATGCTGGAAAACCTCAAGATAGAAGTGGTCAGTGTGCTCAGCAAGGTGCAGGTGCGTGCTGAATCGGATGTGGAAGCGGTGGAACAGCGTCGCCGTGAGGCCGATCAGAATACCCGCAAAGTCGAGCAGCACGAATCGTCAACCGACAATACCGGCGGTGTCCAGACCCAGTTGAGGGATGGGCCCAAAGTCGGCCGCAATGATCCCTGTCCCTGTGGCTCGGGCAAGAAGTACAAACAGTGTCACGGTAAATTGGCTTAGAATCTGGTGACGAGTGACGAGTGACGAGTGACGAGGTCGGGATTTCCCGGCCTTTTGCTTTTAAGGAACGGCAATGCAAAAGATTGTACATGTGGCGGTGGGAGTGATACTGCGTGACAAGCAGGTGTTTATCAGCAAACGGGCCGAGAGACTCCACCAGGGGGGGAAATGGGAATTCCCCGGCGGCAAGGTGGAGGACGGTGAAAGCGTTCAGCAGGCCCTGGCCAGGGAGTTAAAGGAAGAAGTGGATATCCAGATACGCGCCAGCGAGTCCTTTATGCTGATCGAGCATGACTATGGTGATAAACACGTCAGACTGGATATTCACCTCGTCAGAGACTTTAACGGAGAACCTCATGGCCGGGAAGGCCAGGAAGGGCGCTGGGTGGTTGTGGCTGAGCTAGGAAATTACGAATTTCCTAAAGCTAACCTGCCTATTATCGACCACCTTATGTCAATTTAAAGGTCCAAGCTGCCTAAATGAAAACTTATCATCGTCGATGATAAAGATGGCATTAAATCAGATGTAGAACATCTTTACTTATACAGACAGAAGTGTTTCTAAAGGAAACATAGTCAGTTTGATAGAAAAGTATAAGCTTAAATAACTATTGAGCCTGGGCTTTCATAAGCTTTGTGATATTTTCACTGTTTAGGAATCTATCTACCAAGGAAGGCTCTGCATGATCAGGCTGTGCTCTCTACAAATAAACTTTATAGTTTGGCTATTTATCTTATCAATACCGGTATTAGCCGACGAAGTTGTTCCTCCGCAGTTTGGAATTGCTGATTTTCCAAATGACCCCGCTAACTTATTTGAAGTAGGGGCTACCTATCCTGAAGCTTTTTGCGAGGGTATCCGGCTCCGAAGAAATGTAAACAGCAGAAGTGGAGACTGTCCCACTATTATTAATCCGAACCAATCTGATAAGGATTGGTCTTGTTCATCACTCAGTTATGACGAGTCGAACGGTAGTTGCTTTAGACCATTGGCTGGCTCAATTGTGTTTTCATATCCAAGAATCTACGCACGCTGCCCTCAAGATTACAGGTTCGTTAACCCTTCTAAAACTGTATACGCGTATACCGAACTTCCTTTCAAGACCGAGAATAATAGCGGTCCTTCATTTACCCATGATCGTAACTTCGCTGGAGCCACTTGCGAAAGGTGTTTAGATCCCTTTGTTTGGGATGAAGGAGCTAAATCATGCGTTACGAAATGCCCATCAAATCAGGAGTTCAATAATTACTTAGGGAAGTGTGTTGAAACTAAAAACAAAAGTGAGATTGAGCACTGTGAAGAAAGTGCAGGAAATCCAGTTTATGCCAAGAACGGTGAAAAGCGTCAGTCGGAGGAGCCTGACTATATAGGCGGTGGCGAATTCCCTATTATTTTCAGCAGAACATATAGAAGTTACCGGGCCCCGAACGCCCCCAAACACAATTCAATGGAAATAGGGATAACTTCGTACAGATCTTATGTTCAACCTGCCAACTACAAAGAGATCCGTAAAAACTATGGATGGAATATGCCAACTCAGGGACTCCAACCCGCATCCGGATCTAAGCAGTGGGCGCACTCCTACAACTCACATGTTTATTTGAGAACTAGTTCCGACTCACAGGTGATGGTTAAAAGATCCGATGGCTCTGAAAGAGGGTTTTCAATGAGTTGGGGTAATTACCAAGCCCTGAACGAGGGAAAGGACAAGTTGGTTAAAGTTTCTCCAGCTACTCAAGATGCTTATTGGTATTACTACACACCTGAGGGTACCAAGGAGGTTTACGATCAATCTGGCCGATTACGAAAGATTTATAACACTCAAGGTCATATGCAAGTTTTGAATTACGAGGAAGGACTGCTTATCAGTATTCTCGATCCTAGAGGTCGGACTCTGACACTTAACTATGATGATTCGAATAGACTTGAATCCCTGACTCAACCCGATGGATATAAAGTCACCTATTCCTATGACAATGTTGGGAATTTAGTCAAAGTAACTTTTCCTGACAGTGACTCTGATCCATCGAACAATCCTTCGATACGATATATCTATGATGATCCAAGTCACCCACTTGCATTGACCAGCAAAGTTGATGCTGCTGGAAACAGGATTGCCTCATGGGTTTATGATAATGAAGGACGAGTAATAGAGAGTCGGCATATCAACGACAATGAGCCCACTTACTTCGAATACCAGGAGGGCGTAACAGTCGTTACTCAGGACAACGGATACGAGAAAACGCTCAACTATGTTGATGGAAGATTGATGTCAACAGTTGGCGCAACCTGTGCAACTGACGGTACTCAGGGGGTCGTGAACTACGGTTATCATGCCTATGGGCATCTGAATTTAAAAACCGATGCTGATGGGACGAAAACCTCTTACAGTCCAACAGTGAGAGGGCTTCCTGGTACCGTTTACGAGGGGTATGTAAGCAGCTACAACTATAAGAGAATGACTACCTATTCTTGGCATCCGGATTTCAGCATGCCCACACAAATTAAGGAAGCAAACCTCAAAACTAAGGACTTCTCCTATGACGAACTCGGCCGGTTGACGTCGATTAAAGTAACAGCAAATGGTGCCGTTCGAGAAACATTATATTCTTACAACAGTCAGGGTTTACTGTCATCAGTTGACGGACCAAGAGTTGATTTATCAGATGTTACTAATTTTACCTATTACCCCAATGGAGATTTGAAAAGCATAACTAACGCTCTGGGACAGATTCTTACCGTTAACAGCTATGATGCCAATGGACGTGCCACTGAGATAACGGACCATAACGGACTTGTACTAAGTTTTACGTATGATCCCAGAGGACGGTTACTGGCAATGACAGAGGGAAGCCTTGCGACAACTTTCACTTATGACAACAATGGTAGCCTTGTGGGAACATACGATGGAAATCAATCACTTGAGTTCCATTATGATAACGACAACCGATTGACAGCTATTGAAGATGAGGATGGCAACAAGCTGGTCTACACCCTGGATTCTTACGGGAATACAACCGAGACCCAAGTAATTGGGCAGCAACAAGAGTTACTGTATTCTCTGACTCAGACTTTTGATTCGCTGAATCGTCTAACCAAGAGTATCAGTGCTGGAAGCCATGAAACGAGCTACGAATATGACATCGTTAGCAACTTGGTAAAAACCATTGATCCACTCATGCATACAACTGAACAAGTCATGGACGGTGTACATCGCGTCACTAAGGTCCTAGATGCCTTACAAGGAGAACAGTTTTTCACTTACGACCACTTAGACAATCTGACCAGTGTAAAGAACCAAAACGATCAAACAACCAGCTATCTCTATAATGGCTTTGGAGAAGTCATTAAGCTGACAAGTCCCGATACCGGGGTGACCGATTATACCTACGACCTGGCTGGTAATTTACTGACTAAGACTGATGCCCGGGGGATTACTGCGACTTACCAGTACGATGCCCTGAACCGACTGACGGCTGTCAGTTACCCTGACTCCAGTGAAAATATTACCCTCGGTTATGACGCCCCGACTGCGGGGAGAAACGGCATTGGCAGGCTCACTTCCGCCTCAGCTAACGGTATCGACTACCAGTACTACTACGATAGCAACGGCCAGATAACCAAGGTAGAAACTCAGGTTACCTATCGCGGCACGCTGAGCAGTAGTCAGACGGAATATCAATACAGTAATGGTCTGTTGACTGACATAACCTATCCCAGCGGCGCCATGGTGGGTTACACCTATGCACAGGGTAAAGTAACCACGGTGACCCTAACGACCCTGGATAATGAAGGGCAGCCTGTGGTCAGCACACTGGCGGACCGAATTGCCTTTCTTCCTTTTGGACCTCTGACCGAGCTGACATATGGCAACGGCAAGGTCCTGACCCAGCAATACAGTCTGGACTATAAACTGGTATCAAAGAACATCAGTGGTGTTGTTGAAAAATCTTATACGCTGAATGAGGTCGGCAATATAACCGATATAGCCGATACCATTACCCCGACCAGAAATCAGTCGCTGACGTATGACGCGGTATCCCGTTTGACCGATGCCACTGGAAACTACGGCGACCTGGAGTTCAGTTATGACGCTATTGGCAACCGCCTGAGTAAAACTCTGGATAATGTCACAGAGACTTATCAGTACAACGGTAACCATTTGCTAAGTGTGGGTAGCACAGCATTGACCTATGATGCCGCAGGCAACCTGATTACCCGTGAGGCTGACAGCTTTAGTTATAACGATGCCAATCGACTGGAACAGGCAATGGTATCCACAGGCACTGATAATTATCGCTATGATCATCAAGGTCAACGAGTAATTAATGACAACAATGGTCAGGTGCGACTCTATCATTATGATCAAAGCGGGCTGTTATTGGCAGAGACGGATCAGAGCGGTGACACGCTGGTCGAGTATATCTACCTGAATGGTCAGCGGCTGGCCATGCGTATTGATGACCAGCTTTATTATGTGCATACCAATCATCTGGATGCGCCACTGGCACTGACCGACGCAAGTGGCAATACCGTCTGGCAGGCCACTTACAGCCCCTTCGGGCGGATTCAGATAGAGTTGGATCTGCTGACCAAAGAGGTTAAACCCAGATTCCCGGGCCAGTATGCAGATATCGAAACGGGTTTTTATTACAACTACTTTAGGGACTATGATCCTGAGATTGGGCGCTATATTCAGTCTGATCCGTTGGGTCTGTACGACGGGCCTAACACTTATGTCTACGTTTATAACAATCCTGTCAACTATATCGATCCAACTGGAAAGTGGGGAATTGCAGGAGGAATTTATGGTGCGGTCTCTGGAGGTATTGGTGGCTATATTTCTGGTGGATGGCGAGGGGCAATAGTAGGCGCTGGTGCAGGAGCTTTGGTTGGTGCTGTTAATCCCTTTGGAGCTAGCTCTGCTGGAGCAGCAGCTGGAGCTGGGATTGCGAGTCTGTTGGGGCAAAGTGCTGGTAATCTAGTGTCAGGTAAGGATATTACCAACTCATGTAATTATGACTTTTCAGCCGCCGCTGGTGCTGCTTTGGGTGGAGCTTTAGGTGGGCCGCTCGGTAATGTTGCGGGGCGTTATATTCGCCCCTATCGTTATCCAATTGTCGGACGTCCAATAAATTCTGCAGGAATCAGTAAAATGCCAGGAAATACTGTTGGCTCTGCTGTGGAGGGGATATCTGTGGGTATTGGAGAGTTAGGAGGGCAGCAGCCTTAGCATGATATGGATTCTGACAGCTATCTACTTTTTTGTATGTTCGGTGGTGTTATGGCTTGGGTTTTGGATTTATGGCAAAGCCCTCCAACATCTTGGAAGGGCTGGAAGCATAGCTAAGAACTTGGGAGGCTTTGTTGTCTATTTGCTCTTTGCATGCTTTTTGGTTTCGCCTTTGTTTGTAGCGTTTAGTTTCGTGGAGAACTTGCGATGGGAGTTCACTTCAAACCCTCTCTACATGGTTTATTTTTTGCTACTGTTTCTGCTTTCGGCCACGCCGGGCGGACTTTATTTTAAAAAGCGCTTTTTAAATGAGCTTAGAGAGCTTGGTTATTTTGCTAAAAAGCGGTAAGTCTCTTTAAAGAGAAAGCTGAGGTCAAATTACTGCTTAAAAAACATATCCCCCTGCTGTGCCAGCAGGGCTTCTATCTCTTCAATATCCGGTAACTCTGTGGCATCGCTATTTTCGCTGGGAATAACCGGGATGGCCTTTTCTTCATTGGCCCACTCACCCAAATCGATTAACTGGCAGCGCTTGCTGCAAAACGGGCGGTAGGGGCTTTGTGGGCCCCATTCGAGTTCGGTCTGGCAGGTTGGGCAGTTGACTTTCATTTTTTAGTGACGGGTAACGAGTAACTTGTAACCAGGGGGCATAGTACCTGAGGCCAGTAAGAAAGCAACTCCTCACAGGTCCTTGTACCCGTCACTGGTCGCCTGAAGGCAATGGTATGGACTCCTTTGGTAAAAGCTTGCTCGCTTATTACGTGTATCCTTCTTGAGGGAGGGAGTCCATACATCTCTGTGGTAAAAAATGACCTTATAAGTTCCCTGACGACCCTGCTAACAACAAGCCAGCTTAAAGCTGACCAGGGTTTCCATGGCTACCTGGCCGGCTTCCTCGGGATTAAACAGCATAAAGCGGATGGCGAAACGGTACTTGTTGCCGCTTAATGTCGGGAAGTAACCCTGATCGGTCTGGCAGTATACCCGGATCACTTCGTTTTTGTCGTCGGCCACCCCCTGGTAGAAGCCTTTTTCTGCCTCTATGGCTTCGAAACGGCCGCGCTCGCGTAGGAACGACAGGGTTATTTCAATGGCGCTTTGCATCAATGAGAATTCACTCAGCCATTGGCCGAATTGCTTCTGTTTATGCGCCTGGGGCTGGCGCAGCCAAAAGTGCAGGTTGGGCAGATCGAAACTACAGGTGCCCCCGGGAATAAAGAAACGCTGGCGGATAGACATGAGGAACTTCTCATCTTTAAGGGCAGAGCCAAATTTTTTGGCGTTCTTCAGTTCGTCACGCAATTGCACCACTTTGTGCCTGGCCTGTTCCAGGGCATCCAGATCGATGTTGGGGTGCTGGGCCCACAGGTTGAGGTTTTTCTCGTGCAGGTCGATGTCTTTAAGCAGATCATTGCGGATATCCACCCGTTCGGCCAGATCCAGCAGGGTGAACAGACCTTCGATGAAATTCACATACTGCCAGTCCTCGACTGCCTGCTGACACTGGCTGAGCTGTTTGAATAACTGCTCCAGGCGCAAATAGGTGCGAACCTTCTCGTTGAGCGGAAATTCGTAAACAGCATGATTCATTAATTTACCTCGTGAATTGGCGATGTTCAGCCTATCGTCCGGGTCACAGTCGAGGAACTGACAGGTTAATACTAGCACTACAGCGCAAAAGTCGGTTTATTTCAACCCTTTAGGCCATTTACCAGGGAAAGATAGGCTTGATGAAGGGTCTCTACCTGTGTGTCTAATGCTTCCGGCGGACCGCTGTTGTCGATAATATCGTCCGCAACCGCCAGTCTGGCCTCTCTGCTGGCCTGGGCAGCCATAATGGAACGGACCTGTTCGTCAGCGACCCTGTCTCTTTGTACGACCCGCTGGTGCTGTATTTGTTCATCCACATCCACTACCAGAACCCGGTCTACCAGTGCCATTAACTGATTCTCCACCAGTAGCGGAACAGCCAGAATACAGTAGGGTGACTGGGCTGATTTGGCTTGTTGCTGCATTTGTTGGCGGATCAGGGGGTGCAGCAGGGCATTGAGCCAGGCTTTTTCCTCAGGGTGTGTGAAGATTCGCTCGCGCAGCCTGGCTCTGTTCAGGCTGCCATCGGTATTCAATACGGCCTGTCCGAAATGTTCGGTGATTTTTTGCAGGGCCGGGCTGCCGGGCTCCACCACCTGCCGTGCGATAACATCTGCGTCGATAATGTCTATCCCTTTGCCCGCAAAGAGATTTGATACCCTGGTTTTACCGCTGCCGATGCCGCCGGTCAGTCCGATAACCAGTTGGCTCATAACAGCCAGGACCAGTAGAGGTCGGCAAGGCGTTCACCATACAAAAAGGTGATCCAGCCGGCTACTGCCAGGTAAGGACCGAAGGGAATGGGCTGCGCCCTGTCTTTTCCTTGAATGGATAAAATAGCGAGTCCGGCCAGGGCCCCGACAAAGGAGGACATAAGGATAATCATCGGCAGATACTGCCAGCCCATCCAGGCCCCAAGGGCGGCCAGCAACTTAAAGTCGCCGTAACCCATGCCTTCCTTGCCGGTGAGCAATTTGAAGCCCCAGTACACTGACCAGAGGCTGAGATAGCCGGCTGTTGCCCCGATAATTGCATCCTGTGGTATGACAAAAATATGCTGGCTGTTCAGCAGCAATCCCAGCCACAGCAGGGGCAGGGTTAACTGGTCGGGCAATAGCATCTTATCCAGATCGATAAAGGTCATTGCGATCAATAACCAGGTGAACAGCAGAGCGCCGGCCAGTTCAATGCCAAAACCAAAATGCCAGGCCATCCAGGCGGACAGCAAGCCGGTCAGGAGTTCGATTGAGGGATAACGGGCAGAAATAGCTGTTTTGCAGTTGCTGCACTTGCTCCTGAGCCACAGCCAGCTCAGCACCGGGATATTTTCCCAGGCACGGATCTTGTGCTGGCATTTGGGGCAGTGTGAATCTGGCTTGACCAGATTGTAGGGGGGGTGACTGTCTGGCTGGTCCGGGACTTCTGTGGGGTGGAAGTAGTTCTGATATTCCTGCTGCCAGTCGCGCTCCATCATAATGGGCAAGCGGTGGATCACCACATTGAGAAAGCTGCCGACCATTAGGCCAATAAGCAGGGTAAAGAGGATCAGAGTCGTGGGAGAGCTTTCAAGCAACAGGACGATTTCAGGCATGGTGGGTTCCGATTCGTATCAGGCAGCCTGCTGAATCTGTTCTGGCAGACTGCTGATGAGAATAACTATATGAGTCGTAACGCTATTTTACATAGAAGCGCAAGAGTTAGGATAGTTTTCTCACTACCCCACTCCGCGACATCACACCACATTACCCATCTGGAAGATTGGCAGGTACATAGCAATAATAAGACCGCCTATTACCACCCCCAGTACCGCCATAATCATAGGCTCCAGCAGGCTGGTCAGGCCATCGACCATATCATCCACTTCACTCTCATAGATAGTGGCTATTTTGCTGAGCATCTCGTCCACCGCGCCGGACTCTTCGCCGATGGCGATCATCTGGGTGACCATATCCGGAAACACTGCGGTGGCGCGCATGGCCGTATGCATGGGCATACCGCCGGCCACTTCCTTGCGGATAAACAAAATCGCATCACGGAATACGGCGTTACCAGCGGCGCCGGCTGCCGACTCCAGGGCGCCAATCAGGGGCACCCCGGCGGCAAAGGTGGTGGACAAAGTACGGGTAAAACGGGCGATGGAGGCTTTTTTCAGGATCTCGCCAATGACCGGGATCTTAAGAATTTTCTTGTCCAGGGAGTCCCGCAATTGTCTGGATTTTTTGTAGCTGCGCTGGAAGAGTATCGCACCCACAAAGGCGGCCGCAGCAATATATAAACCGTAGTCCTGGACAAAGCGGGAAATGCCCAACACCAACTGGGTAAAGGCCGGCAGTTCGGCGCCAAAACTGGAAAAAATCTCCTCAAACTGGGGCACCACAAATATCAGCAATATGGTAGTGACGATAAAGGCCACCACCACCACTGCAATGGGATAGAACATGGCCTTTTTAATCTTGGACTTCAGGGCCTCGGCCTTTTCCTTATAGGTGGCGATACGATCATAGATGGTTTCCAAAGCGCCGGACTGCTCACCGGTCTCCACCAAATCACAATAGAGATCCTCGAAATGGTCGGGATGTTTGCGCAGGGCACTGGATAGGGGGTTGCCTGCCTTGACCTCATTGCCGATATCCGTCAAAAGCTTACGCATTCTGGCTTTGCTATGGCCCTGGGCAATCATATCTATGGTTTGGATCAGGGTCACCCCCGCCCCCAGCATGGTGGCTATTTGTCGGGATAAGACGCAGATATCGGCGGCGTTAATCTTCTCAGAGCCTTTACCAAACAGGGGCTTGGAAAATTTCTTGACTCTGGTAGCGGAAACTCCTTGGCGGCGCAGCAGATTGCGGGCTTCCGCTAGTGATTTTGCTGTAATCTCTCCTTTGATAGCCTGGCCTTTGCGGTTTTTACCCTGCCAAGTAAAAGTATCTAACGTCTTTTCTTTTGCCATCTTTAATGTCTCTAGCCGTTACTCAGACAAAAAAGCCCAGTGTTCACTGGGCTTTCTCTAGCTTCTACCAAGCTATTAACACAGTGACGCTGCCTGACAACCACCAGACACGACCCAGGTTACTGCACCATTAGCAACAGTACCTGTCAGAACATAGGTTTCTGCAGCAGTAACCCCGGATTTAACACCTGCATTAGGAGTTACAGTTATAGTGTATGGACCACCGGCGGCTCCACCGAGTGCTACTGTATTAACCAGCGGGCCGGAAGTCCAACCAGCCTGAACTGGAATGGTGGAGCAGTCGGCTGGTACGCCTGTTTGCGCACACACTTCGATGGCGGTCTTAGCTGGTGTAGCAGCTGAAACAACTTCAGTGTATGCAGATTTGGCTGTATAAGTCTGATAAGCAGGCAGGGCGATGGCGGCAAGAATACCGATAATGGCCACTACGATCATCAGTTCGATCAAGGTAAAACCTTTCTGGTTTGTCTGTTGTACTTTCATGGTTATCTCCAATGCATTCCCGGAATGCTTAACGTTGCTGACAGAGGTTAACAAGCTGACCAGCAGCGTTTTTTGCTGTCTGGTTTTTGTTTCCAGTTCCAGTATAGGCTCGAATAAAATCTCGACAAGTATTGGGATCAATACCTGAGTCTGTAACTTGAATGGCCCAGAACAGGGCCTGCTCAGGCTGCGGGCAGGCTCTGGTGAATACGTAAGGATAGATCGACGGCCTGTACATGTTTGGTCAGAGCCCCGGAAGAGATATAGTCCACCCCGGTGTCTGCCAGTTCTTTCAACCTGTCCAGGGTCACATTGCCCGACACCTCCAGCTTTGCCTGGCCGGCATTGCGGGTCACCGCAGTGCGGATATCCTCGAGACTAAAATTATCCAGCATTACGATATCGACACCGGCAGCCAGAGCCTGGTCCAACTCCTGCAGATTCTCCACTTCCACTTCGACCGGCTTGTCCGGATGCTGGTGCCTGGCGCTCTGTACGGCGGCGTCGATTGAGCCACAGGCCAGAATATGATTTTCCTTGATCAGAAACGCATCGAACAGGCCAATGCGGTGATTCCTGCCGCCACCACAGGTGACGGCGTATTTTTGCGCCGCACGCAGGCCGGGCAGGGTCTTGCGGGTATCCAGGATACGGGTAGAGGTGCCACTCAGCGCTTGCGCATAGGTGGCCGCCAGGGTAGCGGTGCCACTTAATGTCTGCAGAAAATTCAAGGCGGTGCGCTCACCCGTGAGGATAATGCGGGCAGGCCCGGTCAAACGGAACAACTTGCCGTTGGCAGGGATGCGGTCGCCATCATTGGCAAACCAGTGGACGCTGACCTGGGCGCCCAGTTGCCTGAACACTTCCTCTACCCAGGCCTGACCGGCCAGTACACAGTCCTCGCGACTGATAACGTCTGCCACGACCTGTTGACCGGCCGGGATCAGGCTGGCGGTGATGTCGCCCTGTGCACCCAGGTAATTCAGGTCCTCGTCTAACGCCGCCTGTACATTTCTGACTATTTCACTTGTTAAATCCAGCATTCCGCCTGTCCAATTCTGTTTTTCACCTGTCACTGGTCAGATACAACCACTCGCCTGACTGCCTGAAATCAACCTGTTGCAGGGCGCTCATCCCCAGCAATATCTCGTCTGATTGCATACCCGGATTCAGGTTGGCGCGTATGTCATGCAACTGAATATCGCCAATTTCCAGTTGTTTAATCTCTGTTCTGGCAACCTGGACCAGCCCGTTGGCTGTGGATACCGTCTGCACCGCGCCGGGTTCCAGTCCCAGTTGCCGGGCAAGATGCATGGGCACAGATACATGGGTGGCACCTGTGTCCAGTAAGAAGATGACCGGTTCGTCGTTTATAAAGCCGCTGGTGACATAATGTCCCTGGCGGTTGCGTTTAAGTTTAACTTCCACCGATTGATCTTGTCTGACGCTGTGGGGGTCAGGGTTGGGGTTAAACTGCTCGGCAAGCTGCCGGTCAAACATCAGGGTCAGCAGGCCCAGCCCACTAATCCAGGCCAGCACCCACATCCAGCGACCCATGCTGTTGTTGCCATTGTCCGCCAAACCTTCCCGCCCCTGTTCTGCATTGCCAAAGGGCTGATATAGTACCTAAAACTGTGGTTAAGGTTAACGTATGTTTGACGAGCTGGGCTTTTATTCATTTGCGTTGCAACGAGTATCGCCCCATTTCAACGCCAGGCCGGCAAACGCCAGCATCAGTTTGCTGGTGGTACACAATATTTCCTTGCCGCCGGGGGAGTTTGGTCACCCATATATAGATGAGTTATTTATGGGCACCCTGGATTGCCAGGCCCATCCCTTCTTCCGCGATTTACAGGGGCTGCGGGTATCCAGCCATTTTCTGATCAGGCGGGATGGACAGGTTGTACAGTATGTCTCCACTCTGAGCCGGGCCTGGCACGCGGGTCAGTCGGTTTTTCAGGGACGCACCGATTGCAATGACTTCAGTATCGGCATAGAACTGGAAGGCACCGACCGGCTTCCTTACAGCACCGACCAGTACCATAGCCTGGTGACATTGAGCCGGGCAATCATGCACACTTATCCCGCAGTCACATTGGGTCGAATTGTGGGCCATACTGATATTGCACCGGGCAGAAAGACAGATCCGGGGGTGGCTTTTGATTGGGCGGGTTTCCGGCAAAGAATAAGGACAGAGGCATGACGCTGATAAGTTTGTTACTGGTGCTGGCCATTGAAAGGGCAACCCATAAAACCCGACACTGGCAAGCCGACTTCTATTTCCAGAAGTATCTTGGTCTGTTGGAGAAAAAACACCTGCTCACCCACGACAGTCCGCTGGTTAACCTGCTGGCCATGGTCATACTGCCTCCTTTAGTTATCTGGCTTCTTCTATACCAGTGGCATGCCCCTTTTATCAGCCTGGTGATCAACAGCCTGATTCTGATGGTTTGTATCGGCTGTCCACAGCGCCGGGAGCAGTACAGGGGTTATCTGGACGCCGCCAACCGGGGGGACACGGAAGCGGCCAATATTTACGCGGAGCAATTAGGTTATCCCTGTCAGACAGGCAACAGCCTGGGGCAATGCCTTGCCTGGATAAACTATCGCCACTATGCGGCACCCGTCATCTGGTTTATTGCTTTTGGCGGGGCGGGAGCCCTGCTGTACGTGCTGGCCAGGCAGTTTTTGCACTATCTGGCCCAACAGCGGCATCCCTTGACCGATAAATGGCAGCAAGTCATGACATTGATAGACTGGATCCCTGCCAGGGTGAGTACGCTGGGCCTGCTGGTGGTCGGCCATTTCTCAAAGGCGACACCTATCTGGCTGGGATATCTGGGTGACACGGAGGTTTCCTCCCGTCAACTGGTCACAGAGGTGGCACGGGCTGCCGAATACGTGGAGCCTGGAGATATCGGCTGCACAGACGAGCCCTGCACTATGGTGCGTCTGATGAAGCGCAATATGATGTTTATCCTGGTCGCAGTGGCTGTGCTGACGCTCGGTGGAATGCTGCGCTAAAAGGGACCAATGACACTCTGCGACTGATGCCGGGTGGCCGGCCATGTTTTGTCACTAACAGGCTCCAACGTCGTGGCAGCCGGCTGAATAAAATTGGTCTTACCAATTTATTCGCATAAAGATGCTATAACCCGCTAGGTTTTATGCACATATTCCAGCCTTTCTTAAGATAATAATCTTTATTTTACCTTAACTGACTTTTGCACTATGCTAATAGGTTAATTGGTATTACCATTTTTGTCTGACGGTCCTATGCAACGAATTCGCGCCAAGAAATTGTCCGATGTGATCCTGGAACAGCTTGAGTCCATGATCCTGGACGGTAATCTGGCAGCGGGACAGAAGTTGCCTTCCGAGCGGGATTTGGCGGAGCAGTTTGCCGTGTCCAGGCCGTCCCTGCGTGAGGCGATTCAAAAGCTGGAGGCCAAAGGGCTGGTTCAGCGCAAACAAGGCGGCGGCACCTTTGTGCAGACCAAATTGGCGCTACTGGAGAACGCACCGCTGCTGGATCTTATTGCCTCAAGGCCCGAATCCCAGTTTGACTTGCTGGAATTCCGTTTGGCCCTGGAAGGCATGGCGGCCTATTACGCGGCCCTGCGTGGTACAGAGGATCAGATTCAGGCCATTCAAGAGGCCTTTGCCGAGGTGAGGGCGGCGCAGCGTCAGGAGCCGCGGGACATTCTTCTGGAAGCAGCAACGCTGGCAGAGTTTTACCTGCAGATGATGCAGGCCTCTCACAATATGGTAATGCAACATATTTTCCGGGGATTAAAGCCCCTGCTACAGGACAACATCAGGCGTAACCTGGAGGTGCTGTCGACTTACCCCGAGGTAAGTGAGCAGATAGACAGACAAAGGGTGAAAATACTGGATGCCATTGTCGCCAGTGATCCTGAACAGGCCAGGCTGGCCAGCAATGAGCATTTAGCCTTTATCGAAGAGACTTTGCTCAACATCAACCGGCAGAACACCAATATGCAACGCTCCTTGCGTCGCATTGAGATGCCAGAATAACCTAAAACTCGAATCTCGGCGGATAAAGCAGTCATATGCACTATCTTTATCCGATGGCCGAATTCAGCAATGAAAGGAAAGCGCTATGGCAGAACAGATGAAGCCAGACGTGGATCCACGGGAAACACAAGAATGGCTCGAATCCCTCGAGGCGGTACTGGAAAATGAAGGCACAGAGCGGGCCCACTTCCTGCTTGAATCTCTGATTGAAAAGGCCCGCCGCAATGGGGCCCATCTGCCCTACACGGCCACCACAGCCTATGTGAATACCATTCCCGCAGGCCAGGAGCCCACCATGCCGGGCGACCAGAGTATTGAGGCGAGGATTCGCAGCGCGATTCGCTGGAATGCCCTGATGATGGTCGTGCGCGCTTCCAAGAAAGACCTGGAGCTGGGTGGCCATATTTCAAGCTTTGCGTCCTCTGCCATGCTCTATGATGTGGGGTTCAACCATTTCTTCCGCGCCCCCAATGATCAAGATGGCGGGGATTTCCTGTTTATCCAGGGCCATGTGTCTCCCGGTATTTATTCCCGAGCCTTTATTGAAGGACGCCTGAGCCAGGAACAACTGGATATGTTCCGTCAGGAAGTGGATGGCAGGGGCCTCTCTTCCTACCCGCATCCCAAGCTGATGCCTGATTTCTGGCAGTTCCCGACGGTTTCCATGGGCCTGGGGCCCATGCAGGCCATCTATCTGGCCCGATTCCTCAAATACCTGACGGATCGTGGATTGAAAGACTGCTCCAACCAAAGGGTATGGTGTTTCCTCGGCGACGGCGAGTGTGATGAGCCCGAAAGCCTCGGCGCCATTGGCCTGGCCGCGCGCGAAGGGCTGGATAACCTGACCTTTGTGGTGAATTGTAACCTGCAGCGTCTGGATGGTCCGGTGCGGGGCAACGGCAAGATTATCCAGGAACTGGAAGGCACGTTCCGCGGCGCCGGCTGGGAAGTCTTCAAGGTGATATGGGGTCGCTACTGGGATCCTCTGCTGGCCCGTGACACCAAGGGCAAGCTAATTGACCTGATGAACGAGACCGTGGATGGCGAATATCAGAATTACAAAGCCAAGGGCGGCAATTACACCCGTGAGAACTTTTTTGGCAAGTATCCTGAGCTGAAGGAGATGGTGGCCAATATGTCTGATGAAGACATCTGGCGCCTGAACCGTGGTGGTCACGACCCGGTCAAGGTTTATGCGGCCTACAAACGCGCCACGGAAACCAAGGGACGTCCCCAGGTGATCCTGGCCAAGACCGTCAAGGGTTACGGCATGGGTGCAGCAGGGGAAGGTAAGAACATCGCCCACCAGGTAAAGAAAATGGACATGGATGCCATCAGGCATTTCCGGGATCGTTTCAATATTCCTGTGTCCGACGACAAGCTGGCCGACCTGCCCTATTTCCGCTTCGAAGACGACAGCGCAGAAATGAAGTACCTGCGTGAGCGTCGTGAAGCCCTCAAAGGCTTTATGCCGGTGCGCAAGCCAAGCAGCTCCGAGAGTCTGCCGGCTCCTTCACTGAAGGCCTTCGAGTCCATTACCAAGGGCTCCGGGGATCGCGAGATCTCCACCACCATGGCCTTTGTGCGCGTGTTGACCGCCATGCTGAAGGACAAGGAGATCGGCAAACGGGTCGTACCCATTATTCCCGATGAGGCCCGGACCTTCGGTATGGAAGGTTTGTTCCGTCAGGTAGGCATTTATTCCCACCACGGACAGAAGTACGAGCCTCAGGATGCGGATCAGGTGGCCTATTACCGTGAAGACAAGAAAGGCCAGGTGCTGCAGGAAGGGATTAACGAGCTGGGCGCCATGGCTTCCTGGCTGGCGGCCGGTACGTCTTACTCCATCAATGACCTGCCGATGATCCCGGTGTATATCTACTATTCCATGTTCGGCTTCCAGCGGGTAGGCGATCTGGCCTGGGCCGCCGGCGACAGCCAGTGCCGTGGCTTCCTGGTCGGCGGTACAGCCGGTCGGACTACTCTCAACGGTGAAGGTTTGCAGCATCAGGACGGTCACAGCCATACCCAGGCTGCGCTGATCCCCAACTGTATCAGCTACGATCCGACCTATGGTTATGAAGTTGCGGTGATAGTGCAGGACGGCCTGCGCCGCATGTTCGAAGAGCAGGAGAACGTCTTTTATTACCTGACCGTGATGAATGAAAACTATGTCCAGCCACAGATGCCCAAGGATTGCGAGGAAGGCATTATCAAGGGCATTTACAAGCTGGATGAAGTGAAAGCAGACAAGGCCAAACATAAGGTCAAACTGCTGGGCTCAGGTACTATCCTGCTGCAGGTGCGCGAAGCCGCCAAGTTGCTCAAGGATATGTATGGCATCAGCTCTGAGGTATACAGCGTGACCTCTTTCAATGAGCTGGCGCGCGAAGGTCTGGATTGCGAGCGTTACAATATGCTGCATCCAAGCGACAAGGAAAAAGTGCCTTATATCACCCAGGTGTTGTCAGCCGGCGCTGAGGGGCCAACCATCGCAGCCACAGACTATATCAAGGCCTATGTTGATCAGGTACGCGCCTTTGTCCCCGGCCCATATAAAGTACTGGGAACGGATGGTTTTGGCCGTTCCGACAGCCGCGCCAATCTGCGTCGCCATTTCGAGGTGGATGCGGCCTATATAGTGGTAGCCAGTCTCCACGAGCTGGCCAAATCCGGCGCCATCGACAAGAAGCTGGTGACGGAAGCCATCAGCAAATTTGGTATCGATGTCGATAAGATCAACCCGCTTTACGCCTGATAAGGAGAGTCCAAGCATGTCAAATACAAAAGATGTACTGGTTCCCGACGTAGGTGGGGAAGAAGTCGAAATCATCGATATCTGTGTGTCAGTCGGAGACGAAGTCCAGGCCGAAGACTCTCTGATCACAGTGGAAAGCGATAAGGCCAGTATGGATATCCCCGCGCCTTTTGCCGGCAAGGTGGCCGAGATCCTGGTGGAAACCGGAGATAAGGTCGGCGAAGGCAAACTGATTATGAAGTTCGAGACATCGGATAACGCTGACGCTGAGCCTTCCGATTCAGAGCAGGATAAAGGGGATAAACAGCAGGAAAAGTCCGACGACGGGCAGAAAGCCGAGTCCGGGGGCAAAGCCCAAGGGTCTGATAAGCAGGAAGAAGACAAAGAAGCTAAGAGCAAGTCATCCGGTAAAACCGGGATCATAGAAGTCAAGGTACCGGATATCGGCGACGCATCTGAGGTCGAGGTAATTGAGATCCTGGTATCGGAAGGGGATGAGATCGAGGAAGAAACCGGTCTGATCACCCTGGAAACCGACAAAGCCACCATGGATGTGCCTTCGCCCAAGGCCGGCAAGGTCAAAGCGATCAAAGTCAGCACCGGCGACAAAGTCTCCGAGGGCTCTTTGATCCTGATGCTTGAGGTGGAAGGCGAAAGCGCTGATAAGAAGGAATCAGAGGATAAGGCTGAGAACGACAAGAAGACTTCAGAAAATGGCAGCCAGTCAGCTGACAAGGAAAAGCAGGACAAAGACGCCGGGGAAAAGACTGCCAAGAGCAAGTCTTCCAGCCAGTCCGGTGTGATTGAAGTCAAGGTGCCGGATATTGGCGACGCGTCCGAAGTCGAGGTGATTGAGATCCTGGTCTCGGAAGGGGATGAGATCGAGGAGGAAACCGGCCTGATCACCCTGGAAACAGACAAGGCCACCATGGATGTGCCTTCGCCCAAAGCCGGTAAGGTAAAAGGGATTAAAGTCAGCACGGGCGACAAAGTATCTGAAGGCTCATTGATCCTGATGCTGGAGGTTGAAGGAGACAGCTCCGAGGCCGAAGAGTCGGATGCGGCAGAGTCAGACGACAAGGCCCAGAAAGACAGCGGCGACAGCCAGAACAAGGAGCAAACCGGCAAGTCCGACAGCGGTACAGCCGCCAGTGGCTCCAAGCCGCCGCCGGTGCCTCATCATCCTTCCGCAGGGGAAAAACCCAGCAGCGGCAAAGTGCATGCCTCCCCTGCTGTGCGCAGACTGGCCCGTGAGTTTGGTGTGGACCTGGGGCAGGTCAAGGGCAGTGGCCGTAAGGACAGGATCCTTAAGGAAGATGTGCAGTCGTACGTGAAGTATGAGTTGTCCCGGCCCAAGATGACAGCCGGTGCAACGGTGGCGTCCGGTTCAGGTGGCCTGCAGGTCCTGGCACCGCCAAAAGTGGATTTCTCCAAATTTGGTGAAGTAGAAGAGCTGCCGCTGACCCGCATTCAGAAGATTTCCGGCCCCAATCTGCATCGCAACTGGGTGACCATTCCCCATGTGACCCAGTTTGAAGAAGCGGACATCACTGAGCTGGAAGCTTTCCGCAAACAGCAAAACCAGATTGCCGAGAAGAAAAAGCTGGGAGTCAAGATCACCCCGCTGGTCTTTATTATCAAGGCGGTGGCGGACGCGCTCAAAGCGCATCCGGTGTTTAACACCTCGCTATCTGAGTCGGGCGAGACCCTGATCCAGAAGAAGTACTATCATATCGGCATTGCGGTGGACACACCGGGAGGCTTGGTGGTGCCCGTGGTTCGTGATGTGGATAAAAAAGGCATCCATGAACTGTCCGAAGAACTGGGCGAGATCAGTAAAAAGGCTCGTGACGGTAAGCTCAAGGCCGCTGACATGCAGGGCTCATGCTTTACCATTTCAAGTCTTGGTGGAATTGGCGGTACGGCCTTTACGCCTATTGTGAATGCGCCGGATGTGGCCATTCTGGGCGTGTCCAGAAGCGAGATGAAGCCTAAGTGGAACGGCAAGGAGTTTGAACCCAGACTGATGCTGCCGTTGTCACTGTCCTATGATCACCGTGTTATCGACGGGGCGGTGGCAGCCAGATTCGCTGTGCATTTAAGCGATGTGCTGGGTGATATCCGCCAGATGCTGCTGTAGCAAAGGACGCAATAAGACGGCTTTCCGGGGTCGATGATATCGGCCCCGGCGACCGAATTAATTCGGCCCTACATTTTGCTTCTCGGCAACCGGCTAGGTAAAATCCGCCGGTCTGATAGAAATAGAACTGATTAAAATTTTACCCTGAACGATTGAGGTCACTAATGAGCGAGATTAAAACGCAACTGGTTGTGCTGGGAGCAGGACCGGGTGGTTACTCCGCCGCTTTTAGGGCGGCGGACCTGGGCATTGAAACAGTTATTGTTGACGCCCGCGAAACGCTGGGTGGAGTCTGCCTGAACGTGGGCTGTATTCCTTCCAAGGCACTCCTGCACGTGGCGAAAGTGATCGATGAAGCCAGAGATATGGCCGATCACGGCATCAGTTTTGGTGAGCCGAAAATCGATTTGGACAAGGTTCGTTCCTGGAAAGACTCAGTGGTGGGACAATTGACCAAAGGTCTGGCCGGCATGTCCAAGATGCGTAAGGTCAAGCACGTTCAGGGTTATGGCAAGTTCACCGGCAAGAACAGCCTTGAAGTGGACGGGCCGGATGGCAAGACCACCATCAAGTTTGACAACGCCATTATTGCCGCAGGCTCCGAGCCGGTGACCCTGCCCTTTATTCCCAAAGATGATGAGCGGGTAATAGATTCCAGCGGCGCCCTGGAAATGAAAGATATTCCAGAGAAGATGCTGGTACTGGGTGGCGGTATCATAGGTCTGGAAATGGGCACTGTCTATAAGGCTCTGGGTTCACAGATCGACGTGGTGGAATTCCTCGACCAGCTGGTACCGGCTGCCGACAAGGACATCATCAAGGTGTACCAGAAGTACATCAAGGACAAATTCAACGTGATGCTGGAAACCAAGGTCACCAACGTGGAAGCCAAGGACGATGGTCTGTATGTCTCGTTCGAAGGCAAACAGGCGCCGTCCGACCCGGTTCGTTATGACAAGGTACTGGTCGCCGTCGGCCGTCGCCCCAATGGTGGACGTGTGGATGCCGACAAGGCCGGCGTCAAGGTCGATGACAAGGGTTTTATCAGCGTCGACAAACAGATGAAGACCAATGTGGATCACATCTACGCCATCGGCGATCTGGTTGGCCAGCCCATGCTGGCCCACAAAGCGGTGCATGAGGGTCATGTTGCGGCCGAAGTGATCGCCGGCAAGAAGCATTATTTCGACCCCCGCTGCATCCCGTCCGTGGCTTACACGGATCCGGAAATCGCCTGGGTCGGCCTGACTGAGAAGGAAGCCAAGGAGAAAGGGGTCAATGTTGAGACAGCTACCTTCCCCTGGGCGGCTTCAGGACGTGCCATTGCCTCTGCCCGTACCGAAGGTATGACCAAGATGATCTTTGATAAAGACAGTGGTCGTGTTGTCGGCGGTGCTATCGTGGGTATCAATGCCGGTGAAATGCTGGGTGAGATCGGACTGGCCATCGAAATGGGCGCTGACGCCGAAGATGTGGCACTGACTATCCATGCCCACCCGACGCTGAACGAGTCCATCGGGCTGGCGTCAGAAATTTTTGAAGGCAGCATTACCGATTTGCCCAACCCCAAGGCAAAGAAGAAATAACGATGCCTATTGATAAAAAAGGCGCCTGATGGCGCCTTTTATGTCCAGGGATGGACGGTATGCAGGCGTGGCCGGGAACATATCGCCTCTGTCCTGTACAGGGTTATTTCTTTTCCACCAGTACCGACAGTTTCGGTAGGCCGGCCTTGGTTGCCTGGTCGAGTACCGCGACCACTATCCCGTGCTTCGTCTCCTCATCAGCCTGAATCACTGCAGAATCTGTGTTGTTTTCGGCCAGGAAACTTTGAATATTCGCCTCGACCCGTTGCAGATCTATCTGCCGGCCGTTCATAAAGATCATGCCGTTGGCATCTATCCTGATAGACACATTCTTACTGGGTTTATTGCTTTTCTGTGCATCATCCGGTCGGTTGACGATCAGGCCTTTTTCCTTTACGAAAGAGGTCGTCACAATAAAGAAAATCAGCATGATAAAGACAATGTCCAACATGGGCGTCATATCGATATCGGCATCTTGGGTTTCAAACTTATGTTTTTTCTTCATGACAGGGGTTCCTGAACGTCATATCACTGCTCCAGATAGGTAATTTATTCCTGAGAAGGAATAAAAGTCAGTATAGACAAAGAATTGCCGGGTCTGGGTAAAAAACGCACAATCAGATCCGAAAACATAAAAGTTTACAAAGTGTGACAATTTCCTCTATCCGCCTTTTGCCGTTTTGACACTCTGGCAGTAGACTGGTTGCGCTTTGGTATCCGCAACCTTCGGCGTCGCTGCCGGGTTGTTTGACAGGCAGTCCATCCCATCAAATACCTGCATGTGTTTGCTCGGATGGAGTGCTTTTTTGCGCCAGGATACCCGCTGTAATCCCATTAACAGGAAAACTATTATAATGATGAAGTCTAACCTCATAGCCCTTGGCGTCGCCGCCGCACTGGGCCTGGTGGCCTGCAAACCTGCCCCGACGACAGACACACAAACAGAACAAAAGACCGCACAACTCTCGGAACACAAAGTATCCGGTATCGATGTCTCGGCCATCCATATGCAGACGCGTCCCCAGGATGATTTGTTCCGCCACGTGAATGGCCAGTGGTTGTCCACTACCGAAATACCGGGTGACAAGTCCCGGTACGGTGTTTTCAATATTCTCCATGATAACACCCAGGAACAGCTCAAGACGCTGATCCAGGAAGCCGCCGGGCAGACAGCCTCTGAAGACAGCAATAACCAGAAACTGGGCGACATGTACAACAGCTTCACGGACATGGAACGCATCAATGAGCTGGGCCTGAGCCCCCTGCAGCCTGACCTCCAGTCCATTGCCGCCGTCAGCAGCCATTCCGAAGTGGCAGGTAAGATGGGTGAGCTGTTTGCCCAGGGTGTGCAATCCCCCTTTGGTTTTTATGTATACCCCGATGCCAAAGACCCCAATACCTACGGTATGTGGCTGTACCAGAGCGGACTGAGTCTGCCGGACCGCGATTACTACTTCAAGGAAGAGGAAAAATTCCAGAACTTCCGCGCATCCCTTAAGCAATATATTGCCGATGTGCTGGGCAAAGTCGGCCATGAGGATGCAGAGGCGGCTGCCGCGCGTATTCTGGCTCTGGAAACCCGTATTGCTGAGAAACACCTGTCCAGGGTGGAAAGCCGCGATGCCGAGAAGAATTACAACCTGCGCCAGACTGAAGAAGTGCAGAGCCTGCTAGACGGATTTGACTGGCAGGCCTATGCCAGTGCAGGGGGCCTGGAGAATGTCGACAAGATGATTGTGCGTCAGTTGCCATACTTCGAAGCCATGGGGGAGATATTCAGCAGCACGGACGTACAAACCTGGAAAGACTATCTGACCTACCATCTGGTGGACAGTTATGCACCGCAGCTCGATCAGCAAATGGTCGACCTGCATTTCGATTTCCATTCCAGGACCCTGAACGGCATCCCTGAGCAGCAGCCACGCTGGAAACGGGCGGTTAATGCCACCAGCAACGTGCTGGGGGAGGTACTGGGTCAGCAGTATGTGGAACGTCATTTCACCCCACAGGCCAAGGCTAAGATGGATGAACTGGTGAAGAACCTGATCAGGGCCTATGGCGAGAGCATCAAGGGACTGGACTGGATGACCGACGAGACTAAACAGGCTGCACTGGAAAAACTGTCCAAATTCAACCCCAAGATAGGCTACCCGGATAAATGGCGGGATTACGCCAGCCTGCAGATCGATCCCGCAGATTTGGTCGGCAACTACAAGCGTTACAACGCCTTTGAGCAGGACTATTACGTGAAACGCATCGGTCAGGCCGTGGATCCGACGGACTGGGGAATGACCCCTCAGACCATCAACGCTTATTACAGCCCGACCCGTAACGAGATCGTCTTCCCCGCGGGCATCCTGCAGCCGCCGTTCTTCAATATGGAAGCGGACGATGCCGTCAACTACGGGGCCATCGGGGCGGTGATTGGCCATGAAATCGGCCATGGTTTCGATGACCAGGGTTCCAAGTATGACGGTGACGGTAATCTGCGTAGCTGGTGGACTGAAGCCGACCGGGCGGCATTCGATGCCCTGGGTAAAAAGCTGGTCGCCCAGTTCAACGCCTTTGAGCCCATCGAAGGCCAGCATGTGAACGGTGAACTGACCCTGGGTGAAAACATCGGGGATCTGGCTGGGGTGACCATAGGCTACAAGGCTTACATGATGTCTCTTGAAGGTCAGGAAGCGCCGGTGATCGACGGTCTGACCGGCCAACAGCGCTTCTTTATGGGCTATGCCCAGGTCTGGCGCTCCAAGATGCGAGACGATGCCCTGCGTGCACGGCTGCTCAGCGACCCCCACTCGCCGGGCGAATTCCGCGTCAATGGTATCGTACCTAACGTGGATGCCTTCTATCAGGCCTTTGATGTCAAAGAAGGGGATGCCATGTACCTGAAACCTGAAGACAGGGTCAGCATCTGGTAAGGCTTCCCTAAGGGACGAAGGGAGAGGTGGCACAACGCCTCACCTTTCGTTTTTCTTCTTTGGAGAAGAACATGAAATTCTGGCGTAACTGGCACAAATGGCTGGGGTTGTTGCTGGGCATCCAATTGTTGTTTTGGATCAGCGGCGGTGTGGTAATGACCTCTATCCCCATTGATATGGTCCGTGGTGCCCATCTTTTAGATAAACATCAGTTGGACAAAGAATTTGTCCCTGAACAGCTGAACTTGCCTGTCAGTCAGTATTTGTCCCTGAGATGGGTACCCCATCCGCAGGGCGTGGCTGTTGAGGCGACGAAGCTGGACGGAGAACGCACCTGGCTGGACCCTGCTACTGCAAGCCCGCTGAATCAGTTAACTGAACGACAGGCGGCGGAGTATGCGGCCAGTCAATATCTTGGCAAGGGACAAGCCCGGCAGGTCAGCCTGCTCAACAGCATGCCAGGTGAAGTAAGAAACCTGTCCGCCCCGGTTTACCGTGTGGATTTTGACGACTGGATTCACACCAGTTTTTATCTGCATCCCGTATCCGGACAGATACTCTCCGTCCGCTCGGATCTGTGGCGACTCTTTGATTTTTTCTGGATGTTGCATATCCTGGACTTCGAAGCGCGGGAGGATTTTAACAACCCGTTACTGATCAGCTTGGCATTTGTTGCCTGGTTGTTTACTCTAAGCGGGTTTGTGATGTTGTATCACAGCCTGGTCAAGCCAAAATGGCGAAAGTGGCAATACCAAAGAGCGGCAAAGTCTTGAGAATCCTGGTCCACATACTGATGATGTTGATACTGCTGACGGGGATGCAACCTGTCGGTCAGACCATGCCGTCTGTGGAGCAGGATGCTCAAATGATGCAGATGGATCATGGCTGCTGTGATGAGCCAGAGTCAATGGAAGAGGCCTGCTGTGAGGGCTGTGACCAGTTTCATTGTTCCTTCAGCATTTCGTCGGTGGCATTGACTGGTGCATCAGACCGTCCCCCCGCCACCTCCGGACAGGGAAGCTATCTCTCTGGAGCATTCCATCCACTAGCCAATTTACCTGCGGATCTCTTTCGTCCCCCTAGAGCCTGAATAAGTCTGTGTTTCACAATTAACTTATTCAGGAGTCCGAAATGAAATTTTTATTTGTTTTACTGGCCGCAATCTCGCTGCTTCAGCCCTATTCCTCGTTGGCCCAGCAGTCTCATCAGCACGCAACGACTGGCGCGGCGCAGGATCCGATTACCGGCGAAATCCGTTACGTTTGTCCCATGCACAGTCATATCGTCCGCGATCATCCGGGGACCTGCCCCATCTGCGGCATGGATCTGGAACCGGTCAGGATTCAGGCCACAGGTAGCGACCAACAAGTCAGGGTGGAGGTGGACGGCGATATCCAACAGGCCATGTCCATTGTGACCGAACCGGTGCGCCGGGACGATTTATGGAAATATATCGAAACCCTGGGTACGGTGACTTTCAATGAATCGGATATCAGCCATATCCACTCCCGGGTCAACGGCTGGCTGGAGTCATTGACAGTGCACGCGGTCGGGGAAAGGGTTGAAAAGGGACAGTTGTTGTTCACCCTGTACTCACCGCAACTGATAGTCGCCCAGGACGATTTTCTTCAGGTGCTTGACAATGCCGGTGGACCTTCCAGGGACAGATTGCTGAAGCAGGCCAGATTGCGCCTGACGCTACTGGGCATAGACGAGAAGGTCATCCAGCAACTGGAGCAGACCCGCCAGTCTCTGTATACGGTACCCTTTTACGCTCAGCAATCCGGTGTGGTGACGGCGCTGAATGTCCGCCACGGTATGTATGTGGAGCCGGAAATGGAAATGCTGGCCATTGCCGATCTGAAAAGGCTCTGGGTGATTGCCGATGTATTTGAAAACCAGTTTGACTGGCTGAAACTGGGCAAACCGGCCGAAATTCATCTGGACAGCATCGGTGTGCATCGGGTTGAGGCGAGAATCGACTACATTTATCCGCAACTGGATCCTGTTACCCGCAGTCTCAAGGTGCGCCTTAGCCTGGACAATACCCTGGAGCGGGTCAAGCCGGGCATGACCGCCGATGTGATCATCTACGGCGGGCCCTTGCGAGATGTGCTGGTGGTTAACAAACAGGCGCTGATTCGCACTGGTGAAGAGGCTAGAGTAGTGATTCGCTCCTCGCCGACAGAATTTACAGTACGACCCGTGCAGACTGGCATGCAGGCCCAGGGTAAGGTGGAGATTCTGGCCGGATTGACAGAAGGAGAGCAGGTCGTCACCTCTGGCCAGTTCCTGCTCGATTCCGAGGCCAATCTGGCGGCCGGTCTGCAGAGGCTGGACAGCCAGTCCCACGCCCATTAAAAACGGAGGCAATATGTTGCACAAGCTAATTGCCCTGTCAGTGCGTCAGCGGGGCCTGGTGTTGTTATTGGTGATGTTGCTTGCCGGTTTTGGTTGGCAGGCCATGCGTGAGCTGAATGTGGATGCCATCCCGGACCTGTCAGACGTCCAGGTCATCATCAAGACCCCCTTTGCCGGACAAAGTCCGCAGTTGGTCGAGCAGCAGGTGACCTATCCCCTGGCCAACATCATGATGGCGGTGCCCGGGGCCAGGGTGGTGCGCGGCTTTTCCTTCTATGGGGATTCCTACCTCTACGTGCTGTTTGAGGACGGCACCGACATTTACTGGGCCCGTTCCCGGGTGCTCGAATACCTGAACCAGGCCAGAAGTCAGCTTCCACCCCAGGCTCAGCCTGAGTTGGGACCTGATGCTTCTGGGGTTGGCTGGGTTTATCAGTATGCCCTTAAAGATACCAGCGGAAACTGGAATCTGGCCGATCTGAAGAGTCTGCAGGACTGGTTCTTAAAGCAGGAACTGCAGTCCGTGCCGGGCGTGGCCGAGGTCGCTACAGTAGGAGGTATGACCCGTACCTATCAGGTGGTTCTGAATCCGCTTACGTTGGCTCGTTACCAGTTGAGCGCAGCGCAGATTATTGAGGCTATCCGCACCCATAATGGAGAAACTGGCGGCGCCAGTGTCGAGATGGGGGAAGCCGAGTATATGCTGAGGGTTAAAGGTTATCTGCAGAGCTTGGATGATTTTTCTGCCATACCCGTCGGAGTCCGCAGTGCGACCAATATTCCCCTGACCCTGGGGGAGGTGGCGCGAGTTCAGTTGGGCCCCGAGCTCAGAAGGGGGATTGCTGAACTGAATGGTCAGGGTGAGGTAGTGGGCGGCATCGTGGTGATGCGCAGCGGCGAGAATGCCCGGGAGGTAATCCAGGGGGTCAAGAACAGGCTAGATGAACTAAAAGCCAGTCTGCCGCAAGGGGTCGAGGTGGTTCCCACTTATGACAGATCCGATTTTATCGATCGATCAGTGGATAACCTTACCGAAAAGCTGCTGCTGGAAATGGCGATTGTCTCGCTGGTCCTGCTGGTATTTCTCTGGCATCTGGGCTCGACCCTGGTGGCCATCATCGTGTTACCCCTGGCCTTGCTGTTTTCCTTCCTGCTGATGCGCACATTAGACATTAGTGCCAATATCATGAGCCTGGGCGGTATTGCCATTGCCATCGGTGCTTTGGTGGATGCGGCCATTGTGATGATTGAGAATCAGCATAAGATCCTGGAGCAGTTCCAGCATCGTCATGGCAGGCGACCCGGTAAAGAGGAACACTGGCAGTTAGTGATCCAGGCTTCCCAGCAGGTGGGCCCGGCCCTGTTCCTGACCCTTTTGATCATTACCGCCAGCTTCTTTCCGGTCTTTGTGCTCGAAGGTCAGGAAGGGCGCCTGTTTGCCCCTCTGGCCCTGACCAAGTCCTTTGCCATGGCAGGTGCGGCATTGCTGGCCGTGACGCTGGTGCCGGTGCTGATGGGTTATTGGGTGCGGGGCAATATCCTGCCGGAGCAGAAGAACCTGTTGTCCCGAGGACTGATCGCCATATACCGACCATTACTGAGGGCAACCCTGGCTTTTCCCAAGATCAGCCTGTTGCTGGCAGCCATAGTGCTGGCCTCCGGGGCCTATCCCCTGCTGCATCTGGGCAAGGAGTTTATGCCACAAATAGAGGAAGGGGACTTGCTCTATATGCCTACCACGTTGCCGGGCATCAGTGCGGGCAAGGCGGCACAGTTGCTGCAACAAACAGACCGATTGATTAAGCAGATTCCTGAGGTCAAACGGGTCTTCGGTAAAATAGGCCGGGCCGAAACTGCCACCGATCCAGCCCCGCTGACGATGCTGGAGACCACCATACAATTGTATCCCAGAGAAGCCTGGCGAGACGGTATGACGATGGAGAAGCTAATCGATGAGCTCAATCAAAAAGTGCAAATCCCCGGCGTCACCAACGCCTGGGTACAGCCTATCAAGACCCGCATCGATATGCTCTCTACCGGCATCAAAACACCGTTGGGGCTGAAAATATCGGGGCCCGATCTGAACGAGATCCAACGTATCGGTCAGCAAGTGGAAAGCATTCTCAGCCAGTTACCGTCAACCCTTTCTGTTTACTCTGAGCGGGTAGCCGGGGGGCGTTACCTGGATATTCAGCCCAATCTGCAGGCTTTGGGGGAATACGGTATCAGTCTGATGCAGCTTCAGGAACTGGTCCGTTATGCCATCGGCGGGGCCCCCATCGACCAGATAGTATCAGGCAACGAACGCTATCCCATTAATGTCAGGTTTGAAGCAAGATTCCGCGAGGATCTTGACGCACTGAATAACCTGCCCATCAGCACCTCGGCAGGGGTATTTGTACCTTTGTCGGCACTGGCCGAGTTAAGCATCCTGGAGGGGCCTGGAATGATCAAGAGTGAGAATGCCCGTCAGGTGGGCTGGACCTTTATCGATATCCAGGGACTATCCATTGGCGAGTATCTGCAACAAGCCAGGGTATTGCTGGACAAAGAGTTGAGTCTGCCAGCCAGATATTCGGTGCAATGGTCTGGTCAGTATGAGTCCCTCAAACGGGTGGAGGAAAAGTTGTGGCAGCTTATCCCAATGACCCTGGTGATATGCCTGATCCTGCTGTTCCTGACCCTGAAAAGCTGGTCACAAAGCCTGGTTGTCATGGGGAGCCTGCCCATCGCGTTAACAGGGAGTCTCTGGTTACTCTGGCTGCTGGGTTTCAACCTGTCCATTGCCGTTGTCGTTGGTATGATTGCCCTGGCCGGAGTCGCAGCTGAGTTTGGCGTGGTCATGTACCTGTATCTGAACCATGCCTGGCAGGAGTCTGGGCAAAAGGACAGATCAGGGTTGCTGCAGGCGACCATGGAAGGGGCGGTGCAGCGTATTCGTCCCAAGGCCATGACCGTTATTACCATCCTGGCAAGTCTCCTGCCGATCATGTTGACACAGGGGACGGGGCATGAGGTGATGCAGCGTATTGCAGCCCCCATGCTGGGTGGTATGATACTGGCCCCGTTGGTGTCTCTGTTTGTGATACCGGTATTTTTCTATATGCTGGAAAAGAGACGGGTCACTTAGGGCGCAGATGGCACAGCAGCTAGAGTTTTTCGATATCCCCAGCCCCTGTATCGGCGTTTGCCAGACAGGGCCCAGGGGATATTGTCTGGGCTGCTACCGGTCCCGGGATGAACGATTGTACTGGCTGCAACTGGAGCCGGACGTGAAGCGCAAGATTGTCAGGGCCTGCCAGTTACGCAAGCGGCGAGCCGAACTCGCCCGACAAAAGGAGGGGGACAAGGGCCCTGAGCCAGAGCAGCGGGAACTTGAAATATAGGGCATGTTGACCCAGTGGAGAAACCTTGATGAAAGCCAGTGAAGTGGCCAAATTTGCCAGCCAGTCCTTCGCTTTGCCGGACACCTGTTCGCGTATCCGAGCGTTGCTGGATGATCCTGCCGCCGATTCGGCCGATATTGCCGAGGTCATCGCCCTGGATCCCTCACTTAGCTCCAAATTGCTGCGCCTGGCCAACAGCGCCCTGTTTCGCTTTCCTGCTCAAATCAACTCCATCAGCAAGGCGGTTAATGTCATCGGTGGGGAAGCCCTGTATAACCTGGCGTTGGCAGAAACGGCCACCACTGCCTTTAAACACTTTTCCAATGAAGCCATCAACCTTAAACGCTTCTGGCAGCAAAGCGTATTCGGAGGCCTGCTCGCCAAGCATATGAGCAAAATTGTCAAGGTGCGTGGCAGTGATGAATACTTTGTTACCGGCCTGCTGCATCAGTTCAGCGAACTGGTGGTGGCCACCAGGGCGCCGGAACTGGCCAGTAAATGTGAGGCTTATCACGAGGATGCTTTACCCTGGCAGACTCAGCGAGAAGAACTCGGGTTTACCTATGCCGAATGCTCCGCGTTGATCTTGAAAAAATGGCAGTTGCCAGAACAATTCGCCCATGTGATTGCCAATGTGCATCAGGACATCAATGCCCGCACGGGTAAGGATATTCTCATCGGTCATTTTGCTGTCCGCCTGGCTTTGCATATGGTGGACAGCCGATACAGCCTGAGCGCCCTGCTGTCGCCAGCAGGACTGAAAAAGCTCAAACTGGAAGCCGACGATATCCAGGACTTGATGAAGTTCACCCGTATGGACGCCCACAAGCTGTTGGCTTTGATGAACCCTGAGTTGTTTTGATATTGCTGCCTGGCAATAACAATTCCCACCTTTTTCCTACTTTTTCTACCCTGGGTTCACATATCAGGAAAGCGTCATGCGTAAGCTTTCCAGGGGGACGAATAGTTGGTTGTCCGCCGCCCCCCTGATAGGATTAAGCAGGTCATTAAGTATCAGGCAGGGAGCAGTATGACAATCGTCAGCAAAGAGGGATTACAAACATGGCGGGTATTGTTGGCCCTTGGTTTTTTGTTCTGCCTGACGGCTTGCCTCTCCACCCCTGACCAACCGAGCAGGACTCAGGCATCACTGGCTCTGCCGCTGGAATCGGACGGATTTCCGCATCCTGGCCATATCCAGTCAACCGAGGAATTATTTTCCCTGAGCAGGGAGCAAAGTGCACACTTCCTGAATTACTTTCATGCCCCTGAACAGCAACCACTGGCACCCCACCGAAGACTCTATCGCTATCTGGAGACCGTATTGTGGGGGTTTAATTTTCGTGGCGATACCCTGACGGCCAGCGAGGCCTTGACCCAAAATGCCGGCAACTGCATGTCGCTGGCGATACTCACCACAGCATTGGCCAGGCTGGTGGACCTTGAACTGGACTATCAGATGGTCAACTCCATCCCAATCTATCAGATGGAAGACAAACTGTTGTTGTTATCGCGTCACGTGCGTACCTACTTATATGACCCAGGTTATCTGCCGGGCGAAGATATGCTGGTTTTACGTCGCCCCGGCATCATAGTGGACTACTTCCCCAACTCTGGGAATCATCTTGGCGAGCGGGTGTCAGAAGCCGACTTTTTTGCCATGTATTATCAGAATATGGCGGCCAGGGCGATGGTGGAAGGCGACCTGCCCAAAGCGTACTGGCTCATCAGGGAGGCGCTCATATATTCACCGAAGAACAGTGAGAGCCTTAATACTCTGGCGGTCATTTATCGACAGGCAGGTCAGGATGACAGGGCTGAACGGGTTTATCGCTATGCCCTCGAAGAGTCCGGAAAATCCTTGAATGTGTTAGACAACTATCGCCACCTGCTGCTGCGGCAAGGCAGAGTTGACGAGGCAGAAGCGCTGGCCAACCAGTTGACCAACTCTGAGGATACCAATCCGTACAGTTGGATGAAGATGGCCAATGAGGCATACCGGCAAGGTCACTTTGGTCATGCCATCCAGTTCTACAATCAGGCCATAGAGTTGGCACCCTATCTGGATCAGGGCTACTTCGGCCTGGCCAAAACCTATTATCAGAGGGGCGATACGATTCGCTCGGCCAGGGCTTTGGAACAGGCCATGGCCAAAAGTTATCAGCAGGAAACCCGGCAATTATACTTTGCCAAATTGCAGACTTTGCAGGCCATTGAAAATGGCAGCGGGGACAATTGAGAACGATTCCTATCTATTCATAAGGTTTATTAAATTTTGTACAACATCACTGGCATTTATATTGGCTATAAGTGAAACAAAGGTCCGGCAAATTTAAATTTTCCCTGTAAAGCCTTATACTTGTCGGGTTTCAATACCCTTGCCACGCATCGCCAGCCGATGTTGCGGGCAACTAATCATCCAAGAGGACAAAACTTGTGTTAGAAGCATATCGTCAACACGTGGCCGAGCGTGCCGCCGAAGGTGTCCCCCCCAAACCTCTGAGCGCCGAGCAGGTAGCCGAACTGGTTGAACTGTTGAAAAACCCGCCGGCCGGGGAAGAAGCGTTTCTGGTGGAACTGCTCTCCGAGCGGGTCCCTCCAGGCGTGGATGAAGCCGCTTATGTCAAGGCTGGTTTTCTGTCAGCCATCGTTAAAGGTGAAGCCAATAGTCCTTTGATCTCCAAGGATGCAGCAGTGCAATTGCTTGGCAATATGCACGGCGGCTACAACATCGAAACCCTGTTGGAGCTGCTGGACGATAAAGAGTTGGCCGAATTGGCCGCTGAAGAGCTCAAGCATACCCTGCTGATGTTTGACGCCTTCCATGATGTGGAAGAAAAAGCCAGAGCGGGCAATGCATTCGCTAAGGAAGTTCTGCAGTCCTGGGCCGATGCCGAGTGGTTTACCAGTCGCCCCGAGCTGGAAGAGAAAATCACCGTTACTGTTTTCAAGGTCACAGGAGAAACCAATACTGACGACCTGTCGCCGGCGCCTGATGCCTGGTCCCGTCCAGATATCCCGCTGCATGCCCGCGCCATGTACAAGATGGCCCGTGAAGGTATTACGCCCGACCAGCCAGGTGAAGTGGGACCACTTAAACAAATCGAAGAGATAAAGGCCAAAGGCCACCCTGTTGCCTTTATCGGCGATGTGGTCGGTACCGGTTCTTCACGCAAATCCGCCACCAACTCGGTGCTCTGGTACTTTGGTGAGGATATGCCGGGCGTGCCTAACAAGCGCAGCGGGGGGATCTGCTTTGGCTCCAAAGTGGCACCCATCTTCTTCAACACCATGGAAGATGCCGGCGCTCTTGTTTTTGAAGCCGATGTGGACAAGATGGAAATGGGCGATGTCATTGACATCTATCCCTTTGAGGGCAAGATCACCAACCACGAAACCGGCGAGCTGCTGGCCGAGTACAATTACAACTCCAAGGTGATCCTGGATGAAGTAAGAGTCGGTGGTCGTATCAATATGATTATCGGCCGCGGCCTGACTGAGAAAGCCCGCGAGTCTCTGGGCCTGCCACCAGCGGACTTTTTCCGTACCCCGGAGCAGCCAGCCGAATCCGATAAAGGCTTTACCCTGGCGCAGAAAATGGTCGGCCGCGCCTGCGGCGTGGACGGTATCCGCCCCGGTACATACTGCGAACCTAAGATGACCACAGTCGGCTCCCAGGACACCACTGGTCCCATGACCCGTGATGAGCTTAAAGACCTGGCCTGTCTGGGCTTTTCTGCCGATCTGACCATGCAGTCTTTCTGTCACACGGCCGCCTATCCCAAGCCGGTGGATATCGATACCCAGCATACGCTGCCGGATTTCATTATGAACCGTGGCGGTGTATCACTGCGTCCCGGCGACGGTATCATCCACAGCTGGCTGAACCGTATGCTGCTGCCCGACACTGTGGGCACAGGTGGCGACTCCCATACCCGTTTCCCGCTGGGTATTTCCTTCCCGGCAGGTTCCGGCCTGGTGGCTTTCGCCGCCGCCACCGGTGTCATGCCGCTGGACATGCCAGAGTCAGTATTGGTGCGTTTCAAAGGCAAGATGCAGCCAGGGATCACACTGCGCGACCTGGTCCATGCGATTCCGCTTTATGGTATCAAGCAGGGCCTGCTGACGGTGGCCAAGAAAGGCAAGATTAACGCTTTCTCCGGTCGTATCCTGGAAATCGAAGGTCTGGAACACCTGACCGTCGAACAGGCTTTCGAACTGTCCGACGCCTCTGCCGAGCGTTCTGCTGCCGGTTGCACCATCAACCTGTCTGAAGAGTCCGTGGCCGAGTACCTGCGCTCCAATATCACCATGCTGCGCTGGATGATCAATGAAGGCTACGGCGATCCCCGTACCCTGGAGCGTCGTGCCCGTAAGATGGAAGAGTGGCTGGCCAATCCGTCCCTGATGCGCGCCGACAAGGATGCCGAATACGCTGAAGTGATCGAAATCGATCTGGCCGATATCAAAGAGCCCATCGTCTGCTGTCCCAATGATCCGGATGATGCCAAGACCCTGTCTGACGTGGCCGGTGACAAGGTGGACGAAGTCTTTATCGGTTCCTGTATGACCAATATCGGTCACTTCCGCGCCGCCGGTAAGCTGCTGGAGCAGAACAAAGACGCCCTGAACACCCGTCTGTGGATGTCGCCGCCAACCAAGATGGACCAGGCCCAGTTGATGGAAGAGGGCTATTACAACATCTACGGACGTGCCGGGGTACGCACGGAAATGCCCGGATGTTCCTTGTGTATGGGTAACCAGGCGCGGGTCAAGGCCGGCAGCACGGTTCTGTCCACGTCCACCCGTAACTTCCCCAACCGTCTGGGGGATGGCGCCAATGTGTACCTGACATCGGCCGAGCTGGCGGCAGTGGGTGCTATCCTGGGACGGATTCCCACCACCGAAGAGTACCTGCAGTATGCCAGTAAGATCGATTCCATGGCGGCCGATGTGTATCGCTACCTGAACTTCGATCGTATGGATGTGTTCACAAAAGCGGAAGAGAAGGCCAAAGCCAATATCATCCCTACCCTGAACGTGGCCTAAGGTCAGTTCAATCCTCTGAAAGCCGGGCTTGTCCCGGCTTTTTGCCCTTTTGGGGTACCTCTTTTGCCCCCCTTGTATACAGCGCCGCCAGGCGTTAGAACTAACCGGTACGTTAAAACGGATTTTTTGTCCCGCACCTTGTGCGGGCTCTTCATGGAACCAAGTCGTGGTTAGCACTAATTAACAGAACTTGGGTGGAACTTCGATGAATAACCTGCACTCGGTCGCCAGACGCACCCTGCCGCTGGTGGATCTGACCTGTTTGAATGAAACAGACTCCCAGCAGACCATTTCCGCTTTATGTGACAAGGCCCAGACCCCCTGGGGACCGGTAGCGGCAATCTGCATCTATCCCCTGTGGCTTAAGCACGCCCGGACCCGGCTGGACGCCGTGCCGGGCAACCAAGTGCGACTGGCCACTGTGGTTAATTTTCCGCACGGTGATCTTTCGCTCCATCAGATTGAGATACAGATCGGCCAGTCATTGGCGGCGGGCGCCGATGAGATAGATCTGGTCATGCCCTACCGGCAACTGCAGGGGGGCGAGGTTGGGTCAGTCGCAAGGTTGCTGAAAAGCTGCAGGCGCTGGTGCCACAAAGCGGTCCTGAAAGTGATTCTTGAAACCGGCGAGCTGGAGCACAGCGGGCTGATTAGCCAGGCCGCTGCCCTGGCCATTGACTGTGGCGCGGATTTTATCAAAACCTCCACCGGCAAGGCGCCGGTTAATGCCACGCTGGATGCGGCCAGGCTGATGCTGGAACAGATCCACCGGCTTAATCCGGCGGTAGGTTTTAAGGCGGCAGGCGGGATACGTACGCTGGAACAGGCCGCCGGGTATTTGTCCCTGGCCGACGAGCTGATGGGAGCATGCTGGATATCGCCTTCGCATTTTCGCTTTGGCGCTTCAGGACTGCTGGACAGCCTGATGGCTGAGCTGTCAGGTACCAACAGCACAGCTACCCAAGATCAGGGCTACTGAGTATGTGGATGAAAGAGCTGATCGACAAAAAGCGTCGTGGCCAGCTTCTTAGCGCCCAGGAAATTGAGTTTCTGGTCAAGGGGATTACCCAGGGTCAGCTTAGCGATGCGCAAGTGGCCGCCTTTGCCATGGCTGTTTGCTGTCAAGGCATGGCTGTCGCTGAACAAGTCGCGTTGACGCGGGCCATGCGTGATTCAGGCAGCGTACTGGACTGGCGGGATATGCACCTGGACGGCCCTTTGCTGGACAAACACAGCACCGGCGGAGTGGGCGATTTGACCAGTTTGGTGCTGGCTCCCATGCTGGCAGCCTGTGGCGCCTATGTACCGATGATTTCAGGCCGGGGTCTGGGCCATACGGGTGGCACACTGGACAAGCTGGAGGCGATCCCCGGTTTCCGTACTTGTCGCAGTACCGGGGAATTCAAAACCCAGGTGAAACAGACCGGCCTGGCGATTGTCGAACAAAGCTCCCAACTGGCCCCAGCTGACAAGCGCCTGTACGCCATTCGGGATAATGCCGCCTGTGTCGAGTCGGCTGCCCTTATACAGGCATCAATTCTGAGCAAGAAGCTGGCCGCCGGTATCCAGTATCTGTTGCTGGATGTCAAGCAAGGCAACGGCGCTTTTATGCCAGATACCGATAACGCAGCACAACTGGCCTCACTCATCACCCAGATCGCGCAGCAACTGGGGCTGTCTTGTGCGGCGCTGGTGACTGATATGAATCAGGTGTTTTCTGCCAGCGTGGGTCATAGCCTGGAAGTGCAGGAAGCCCTGGATTCTCTGACAGGCCAGCGACGAGCGTCAAGGTTACTGGAGCTTTGCCTGGCACTGGGGGAAAGACTCCTGTGCTTGTCCGGCTTGCAGCCAACTCCTGAACAGGCCAGGGTGGCTCTGATGAAGGCTCTTGACAGCCAGAAAGCTCTTGAGCGCTTTGCCGCCATGATCCATGCCGCCGGCGGCCCGGCGGACTTTGTTGAACGGGCGGCAACTTATTTGCCGCAGGCACCGATACAGCTGCCGGTTTATGCCGGCGATAGCGGCTATGTGCAGCAGATGGACTGCAGGAAACTCGGTATAAGCCTGATTGGTCTGGGTGGAGGCCGAGTCCAGGCAACCGATTGCATAGATCATAGCGTCGGTCTGAGTGAGCTGTGCCAAGTGGGGACATTTGTAGACAGCGGACGCCCTCTTGCAGTGATTCACGCCCGCCATCATCATCAGGCGGAGAAATGCCGGGCCCTGCTGCTTGAAGCCATCAAGACAGGACCCCAGAAGCCTGCACCCCACCCCATTATTCTCGGGGAGGTGGGACAATGCCACGGGCCATCATTCTGATGCTCGACTCCTTTGGCATAGGCGCCAGTCATGATGCTGAGGTGTTTGGTGATGCAGGTGCCGATACCCTGGGTCATATTGCCCAAGCCTGCGCCAGGGGCGAGGCCGATCAAGGCCGTCAGGGTCCTTTGCATATCCCCAATTTGGTGCGTCTGGGTCTGGCCCATGCGGCATACCTCAGTACCGGCAGTTGGCCGGCGGGTTTATCCATGCTGACACCGGTCGTGGCCGCATACGGCTATGCAGCATCCATCAGTACCGGCAAGGACACCACCAGCGGACACTGGGAAATGGCAGGGGTGCCGGTGTTATCCAAATGGGGCTATTTTCCCGATAAGGCTGATTGCTTTCCAGCAACGCTGCTGGAAAAAATCCTGATTAGATGCGGGCTGTCGGGCAGTCTTGGGCACTGTCACGCTTCCGGCACCCAGATCATACAACAGCTGGGCGAGCAGCATATTCGCTGTGGCTTACCCATTTTTTATACCTCCGGTGATTCGGTGTTTCAGGTGGCATGCCATGAAGAATATTTCGGCCTGGAGGCCTTGTACAAGCTGTGTGAAATTGCCCGTCAGGAGCTGGATGCATACCGGATAGCCCGGGTCATTGCCCGGCCTTTCAGCGGCCATGCAGCTGGAGCCTTCCAGCGCACCCGCAATCGTCGGGATTACAGCATGGCGCCGCCGTCTGCCACCTTACTGGACAAACTGACCGAAGCCGGACATCAAGTGTCCGGTGTGGGAAAAATAGCCGATATCTATTGCCACCGTGGAATCGGCACCAGCCTTAAAGCCAGCGGGCTGGCGCAACTGTTTGATAAAACCCTTGAAGCCTGGGACACCTTGCAGGAGTCGGGGCTGGTATTTACCAATTTTGTCGATTTTGACACTGAATACGGACACAGACGCGATCTGGCGGGTTATGCCAGGGCGCTGGAATATTTCGACCAACGTCTGCCACAGCTGCTGGCTCGTCTGCGGCCAGATGACTTGCTGGTGATCACCGCTGACCATGGGTGCGATCCCAGTTGGCCGGGCAGCGATCATACCCGGGAGAATGTACCTGTACTGGCGCTAGGGCGGTCGGTTGGAAGGCGCTCTGTCGGACGGCGATCTAGCTTTGCCGATATTGGTCAGTCTCTGGCCAGCTACTTCGGACTCCCGCCCCTGGCATACGGGTGTTCCTTTTTGGAACCAACAGGATCAGGAGTCAATCTGTGAGTACTTTACATATCAATGCTCAGCCGGGAGACTTTGCCGAGACCGTTTTGTTGCCCGGGGATCCCCTGCGAGCCAGGTATATTGCCGAACGTTTCTTACACCGGAGCAGATTGGTGACCGATGTGCGCAATATGCTCGGCTATACAGGCTACTTCCGTGACAGACAGGTGTCTGTGATGGGATCGGGGATGGGGATACCCTCCTGCGTACTTTATGCCACAGAGCTGCTGCGCAACTTCTCCGTGAAGCACCTGATCCGGGTTGGTAGTTGTGGAGCCGTCAGCGATAAGGTCGAGCTGGGGGATGTCTTGCTCGCCATGGGGGCTTGCACGGATTCGTCCATTAACCGCCAGCGCTTCGGCGGTCATGACTTTGCTGCCATTGCCGACTACCAGCTATTGCAGAGCGCCGTACAGGCGGCCCAGACCAGGGGGGTTCCCGTCAAGGTGGGGAATATTTTTTCCACAGATCTCTTTTATGGGGAAGGTTCGGACATCCTGGAATTGATGGAAAAGATGGGGGTGCTGGGCGTGGAAATGGAAGCCGCCGGCTTGTATGGGGTGGCTCACAGGTTCGGCGGCAAAGCTTTGTGCATGGCCACCGTATCGGATCATCTGCGTAGCGGTCAGGCCTTATCGCCGAAGCAGCGCCAGACGGGCTTGGATAATATGATTGAAGTGGGTCTGCAGACTGCGCTATTGCTGTGAAAGAGGGGCAGAGCTGCGCCTTTCTGGTGCAACTCTGGGCCTTTTTAGCCAAGCTGTTCCCTTTGGCTTCATTTCATTGTCACTAAACCGGGTTGTCATATCAGCTGCAGCAAACATGCTATATGCTGGTGTGAATAATGCTTGGGATTGCTACCTTTGTACGGCGTGTTGAATTAACAAAGCGATATCAGTCTCCAACGCCTGTGGCTCACTGATGACAAAAGGACATGAAATGACAGATCGTCTGCCCAGAGACAGAAAAAATGATTACACCCAGGAAATGGCCAGCCAGCGCCGGGAATTTCTATCTGATAAGACAGGCGAAAGCCTGGAGCTCACCGGCCAGTACAGTATCGATCCTGCCGTCTTGCCGGGCAATATCGAAAATTTTATCGGCATAGTGCAAATGCCGGTGGGGATTGCCGGTCCGGTACAGGTTAATGGCGAACATGCCAACGGATTGTTTTATGTGCCCCTTGCCACCACCGAAGGCACACTTGTAGCCAGTTACAGCCGCGGTATGCGGGTGATCAATGAATGTGGCGGGGTAATGACCACCGTAGTAGAGCAATTCATGCAGCGGGCACCGGCCTTTTTATTTGAAAACGCCCGCCAGGCCAGGGATTTTGGCCAGTGGGTCAATGAGCACTTCGGAGAGATAGCTGAAGTGGCTCAGAGCACCAGCAGTATCGCCAAGCTGCAACATATCGAGCAATGGTCGGTGGCCCGCAGTCGTTACTTGCGCTTTAACTACACCACCGGCGATGCGGCGGGGCAAAACATGGTCAGTAAAGCCACGCTGGCGGCCAGTGAGTGGATCAAGGCCAATTCACCCATTCCCTGTGACTACCTGCTGTCCGGTAATATGGATACGGACAAGAAACACTCCCAGTTGAATATGATCCACAGCCGGGGCAGAAGGGTCATAGCCGAGATAGTTCTGAAAAAGGACGTGGTGCGCCGTATGCTGCACACCGATACCCGGATGATGGCTAAGGCGGCAGTCATGTCCAATATTGGCGCCAGGATAGCCGGCGCTGCCTACAATGGCCCCCATTCGGCCAACGGTATCGCCTCATTGTTTATTGCTACGGGCCAGGATGAGGCCAATGTGGTGGAATCCCATGCCGGTCATATGTCCCACGAGTTACTGGACAATGACGATCTCTATCTGTCGGTGACCCTGCCGTCCTTGATTGTGGCCACCTATGGCGGCGGCACCGGCCTGCCCACGCAAAAAGAATGTCTTAATCTGCTGGGGTGTTACGGCAAAGGCAAGGCCAACAAGCTGGCTGAAATCGTCGCCGCCACCGTCCTGGCGGGCGACATTTCCCTGGCCTGCGCGGTCATCGCAGGACACTGGGTCAGCAGCCATGACAGGCTGGGGCGTAACCGCCCCTGATAATTACCCTTGCGGTTTGATTGAAAAAAGTTGTCGGCAGGGATACCTTGTAGGGCGTTGATAACGACCCCACGAGGACTTTCCATGCGCCTGTTGAGCTTGCTTCTGATCGTTGTGTCTGTAACGGTGTCGGCCGTCGGCTTTGGCTCTGTGAAGGTCGCTTTCAATGACCGCTCCCTCACCCTGGAGCTGGCCAAGAGCTATGAGCAGCGAGCCATGGGACTGATGCACAGAGAAACTCTGTGTGAGGATTGCGGCATGCTGTTCGAGTATGCACAGCCCAGGGAAATCAGCATGTGGATGAAAAACACCCTGATTCCGCTGGATGTGGCGTACCTGGACGGGGAGGGGAGAGTCCTGTCCATCAAATCCATGCAGCCTCATGATTTGACACCTGTCAGCTCGGACCAACCGGCCAGTTATGCCTGGGAGATGAATCAGGGCTGGTTTGCTACCCAGGGAATCAAGCCGGGCGACAGGGTGCAGATAGGCCATTAGTCAAAGGGAAAGCAATGTCGAAAGTGACAGTCCCTAATACAATTCTTCTATACTATTTCCTTTATCGTACAGGCGGAATGTCAGGCATTGTTTGAACACGGCGCTTTCAAGCTCAAAGTGGAAGGCAGGGTACTGCACACTTTCCCCGAAGGCAGTTTCAACCAGCCAGGTCTGGTGAAATATCGTCAGGCCGTGCTGGATGAAGTTGCAGGTCTTTCAGGATGGGTTTTGTTTGAACACCCCAGAAATATTGCGGCGGTCACTAACGATGCCCTGACAGAACTCATCGATACCTACCGGCAAGCCCAGTTTAAGGGGTGCCTGGGGGTGGCCTGCGAGGTGGGCGCGCCGTTTGACAGTATCATCAGTGCCAGACTGGACGACAGCATCGAGATGCCGGTGTGTTTCTCACAGGATGAGGAGCAACTGCGGGACTTTGTCAGCCAGTTGCTCAGCGCTTCTTTCTGATACCAAGGGGTCGCATGAAGGTCTGGTGGCGCTAAATCGAATGCGTGCAACACAGGTAGCGGGCATTTTGTCTTCGCCCGCAAGGAGCGCCATGGATGGCGTGAAGTAGAACAACGCAGGAGCAGTTGTCGAGAGCGCCCAGAAAGGATTATTTCTGCGTTCCAGCTTCTCGACATCGCACCACTATGCCTTCGAAGCCGCCCCTTGGACTAATCCTTTGTGGGCAGCTCTGATTGCACTAAAGATTACTCCGACTGGTATCCTATTTTTTGTCCAGCAGGCCTTTCAATTTATCTTTGGCTTTGTCCATCAGTTCATCCTTTTTCTCATCCAGTTTTTCCCTGGCTTTGTCCTTCACTTTTTCACGGATTTGGTCTTTGGCCTGATCAATCAGATTGGCCAGCATGCTGTTCATAATGGCGCTTCCCACCTGGTCGGCAGGCAAGCCATCCGGCACCCCAACCGGGTCGGCCGAAAAGGTGGGCAAGGTGATATCGAAGACCTTCTGTTCAAGCTGCAAGTCGCCTGTTTCCAGTGCGCTGATATCCAGCCTCAGGCGCGCATTGCTGACGGTGACTTGCTGCACCGCCAGTAAAGGAGCTGGTCCCTGCGCAGGATCTTTCGCCTGGTCCCGGTTAGCTGGTAGCGCGCTTTGCAGGTTGTCTTTCAGTATCATCAGGTTGGCCTGCCCCTGTGCATTTACTTCGTAAAGAACCTCGGGGGCCTCGATCAACACTTCCTCAACCTGGTAGGGTTCGCTGGTGGCCGTACCCAGATCCAAGCGCACCTGGCCAAGATGAAAAGCCTGGTTATCCGAGTAACCTTTGGGATTGTCGATATCCAGGCCGGATATGGTCAGACGTGTCTCGGTCCAGACCAGCTCAACGCTGCTGACCGTCACCGGTGTACCCAGCACCTTGCTGCCCTGCTTTTCCAACTGGGTACGGATCAGTTCATCGGCGCCGGAGGCCAGATAAATAAAGGCTCCGGCAAGAGCGAGCAAGAGAACAAGCAGGATTAACAGGAGTTTTTTCATCGGGGCTTCCTTTGCGGTGGTTGTCAGGCAAATTGAATCAATTGCTGGTCCTTATCCTAGAGCAAACTCACCGGGTTACCAAATCATTCACTCCCGATGCGCTTACCCTGCAGGCCTCCGGTATGGAGGGCCAGCACCTTGCTGCCAGCAGGGAAAAAGCCGCTTTGGCACAGGGATTTAAGGGCAAAAAACAGCTTTCCGCTGTAGACAGGCTCTACGGGCAGACCTGTCTGCAGGCTGAAATGCCGGCAGAAATCCCGCAAGGGGGCGGGAGCTTTGGCATAACCGCCAAAATGAAAGTCATGGCATATCTGCCAGTCACAGGCGCCGGGATCGCTGACCAGATCCATCACCTCCTGTTCCAGATAGCCCCGCCCCCTGAGTACGGCAATGCCTATCAATTGGGCGCGGCAACGTGCCCTGATCAGTCCGGCCAGGGTACCGCCACTGCCCACAGGAAGAAGGATATGGGTAACATCCTGTTCCAGCTCATTTAACAGCTCCCCTACGCCCGGCAGTGCCTGGGGTTGGCTTCCGCCTTCTGGAATAATCAAGGCGTGAGGATGAACATGTTGCAGTTGTTGCAGGAAATCCGGCTCAGTTCGCCGGCGATAGTGTTGTTTATCCAGATAGCGGACCTGCGCGCCCCAGGCTTTCAGATCCTGCAGCATGGGGGTGGGTTGATGCCGATAGTCGCCCCTGATCAGGGCCGTCAACTGAATGCCCAGTTTCCAGCAACAATAACCCAGAGCATGCAGGTGGTTGGAGTGACCGCCGCCAAAGCTGACTATTTCTCCCACCTGAGCGCACAGACCATCAAGCAGGGCATATTTAAGCTTCCGCCATTTGTTGCCTGAGATAACCGGATGGATTAGATCGTCCCGCTTAATCCAGAGTTGCAGTGATTCGCAGCCCGGCCAGCCCGGATCGAGCTTCTGTACTGGCGAGGGCAGACTGATGCCCAGGCGGGAGATTAATTTTGCTTCAGCTTGCGGGTCGGTTGGCACTATGCTGATATGTCCTGAACTGGAGAACGACTAATGTACATGATTCTGCTTTGTCTGTTTATCGCCACCCTGCTGCCGATTCTGGCCAAGGCACCTCTGGCTTTGGCCCAGGTGCGCGATGGTGGTTACGACAATCATCATCCCCGCTCCCAGCAGGCCCGACTGACCGGATTTGGCGCCAGGGCCAAGGCTGGTCACGAAAACGCCTTCGAAGCCCTGGTACTGTTCACCCCCGGAGCCCTTGGGGTGATTGCCACCGACGCCGTCAGTATGTTTACCGAGACCCTGGCGGTGGGCTTTGTGCTGGCCAGGGTGGCTTATCATATCTGTTATCTGCTGGACTGGGACAAGCTACGCAGCCTGGTCTGGGCGACAGGCTTTATCTGCTCGTTGCTGTTGATGTGGGAAGCGGTCAGCCTGGTGGCCCTGCCGGATAGCGGCGGATAAAACGTTGCGATTCCGGGTAAGGCAGCACATCTTTCAGTTTGCCCCTGGCCACTTCCTGTTGGACCTGTCGCCACCAGCGGGGATCCATCAGTTCCGGGTGTAGCTGTTTCAACAGCGCCTTGAGATGGCGTTTTCCGACAATAAAGTGTTCGAATTGCTCAGGGAACACATCATCCGGTGCCACAGACAGGGTATCCAGCGCATAGGGATCGTCTGATCTGGGCAGTTCCCGGAAATTTCGCTCGGCCATATAACAGATCTCATCATAGTCATAGAAGATAACCCGGCCGTGGCGGGTAATGCCGAAGTTTTTATGCAGCATGTCACCGGGGAAAATGTTGGCAGCGGCAATCTGCTTGATGCAAAGACCCAGATCGTCGATGGCATGATGAATTTTCTGCTCGTCCGTTTCCTGCTCCAGAAAGATATTCAGCGGCGTCATTTTACGCTCAATATACAAATGGGTGATGATGATTTCAGTGTCAGTCAGTTCAATACTACTGCGGGCCACATCGAGAAGCTCGTCGAGCAGGGCCTGGCTGATCCTGTGTCTGGGCAGACGGAAGTTCACATATTCATGGGTGTCGGCCATGCGTCCGACCCTGTCATGCATCTTGACCAGCCGGTAGCAGTCTTTGACATGCTGCCGGGTGATTTTCTTGCTCTCGGCAAATTCGTCCTTGATCACCTTGAACACCACCCCATAGGAGGGCAGGTGAAAGACCGCCATCACCAGGCCGCGGATCCCCGGCGCCGCTTCGAACAGATCCTGACTTTGTTGCAGATGCTGGAGAAAATTGCGGTAAAAGACCGTTTTGCCATGTTTGTAGTAACCGAGGGATATATAGAGTTCAAAATGCTTCTTGTTGGGTAACAGTTCCTGCAGAAAAGCCACCACTTCGGCCGGATGTTGGGTATCCACCATAAAATAGGAACGGGCAAAGCCGAACAGCACGCTTAGATCCCGTTTGGCGGTCAGCAGGGTGTCGATAAAGAGCTGGCCCTGGCGGTTGTGGAGGATGGGCAGAATAAAGGGGATCTGCCGGTCATCTGCCCACATGCGGCCAATCAGATAGGCCGCCTTATTGCGGAAGAACACCGGCTGGAGAATTTCCACCGACCGAATCCGTGCAAGCTCCCGGGTGCTGAAGGTGTCACGTAAATAGCGTTCCACATACCCCAAGTCCCGGGGCATATCTTCAAACTCAAGCTTGAAACGATATCTGCCCATTATGGCAAGCAGGGTCTGGTTGATAGTGCCGCTGGCATCAAATTGGTTAACCAGGGATTGTCGCACCTGTCCGGCCAGATAGCAGCGACTGGGCAGCACAAACATGATGTCGTCGTCGATACGCCGGTGTTTGAAGAGCCGTCCGATGACCGAATTGTAAAAGGTCTCGGCCAATTCGAATTGCGGGTGATCGGCCAATTGTTTAAGGTATTGGTGCTTCAGGTCCAGCCAGAAGGTCTTATCCTGCAGGTGGGGATGGAGGCTCTGGTAAATGTCGCTGACAACGGCCGCCAGACTCTGGTCATAAATGGCAATACGTTCCCTGGAGGCGGCCTGGGCATCGGCCCACCTGGCCTGTTCAAAGCGTTGCTGCGCGGCACCGGTGATGCGGCTGTACCAGCGAAAGCTTTGTTCAAAACCCTTGAGGATTTGATAGGCCATAGCCTGTGGGTTAGAAGTTTGCAGCAAACCACCTCCGGACAGGGACGGTATGGAGTAAGGGCTGCCACCGTGGCGGCCGGACTAACCGACATAATAACGATAAAAGAGAAGGCAATACCAGTGAACGGATTTCCCATCTTGATTTGTGACGACTCTATGCTGGCCAGAAAGTCGGCCAGAAAAGCCCTGCCCAGGGACTGGCTGGTGGATGTCACCTATGCGGCCAATGGCCGGGAAGCCGTCCAGGCGCTGCAGAACCAACATTTTGGTCTGGTGCTGCTGGACCTGACCATGCCGGAGATGGACGGGGTGCAGATACTGGAAGCCATACGCGAGCATAAATGGGAAACTTTTGTGATCGTGATCTCGGGTGATATCCAGCCGCAAATGAAGGACAGGGTCATGAGTCTCGGGGCCCTGGATTTCATCAACAAACCGGTTAAAGCAGAACGCTTGGGGGCCATACTGGAAATGTACGGACTCTTTCAGGCCAGTCTGGTCGAATAACTTATAGCCAAATGGATTGTTGACGTATAGACGTCTATATGGCAAATTGAAACGCATGAAAACCATCCGCCACACCACCAGCATGATGACGATTACCACCCCAAGGGATGTGGTCGCTGGCTAGTGCGCAAAAGAAATACCAACAAGCCCGCGACCCAAAAGGAAGCGGGCTTTTTTAATTTCCGGGCCGGGGAAAAGCAACACCCGGAAGATTTGAGTTAAACAACAGGAGCAGCAGATGAAGGTAATGAAATTTGGGGGGTCTTCCCTGGCCGATGCCGAACGATACTTGATGGTCAAGGACATTACCCTGCAAACCCATCTGCAAACCGGCGCTGCGGTGGTATTGTCCGCACCCAAGGGCGTCACGAATGCCCTCTCGCTGCTGGTGGATCTGGCCATTGCCGGGAAAGATTACCAGGAATTGTTCGAAAAACTTTCCATGACCCTTAACGGCATCGTCAATGAGCTGGCCATTAAACTCCCCGGTTTCGACGATCAACGTTTGCTGGCGTATATCGACGAGCTGCTGACTGAACTTCACCATAACCTCGAGGGTATCAGGCTGATTCATTGCAGCCCCGATGCGGTTACAGCCAAGATTCTCAGCCTGGGTGAATATGTCAGCGTCAATATTTTCAGCGGCGTTATCAGCGCCCTGGGCCATGACAACCTGATTATCGACCCGGTCCGATATGTGCTGGCCGAGGGCGATTATCTTGACAGTATTGCCGATGTGGCGGTCAGCAAAGCCAGATTTGACGATGTGCCCACAGGCAAGGGGACCATGCTGATCATGCCCGGCTTCGTGGCGGCTAACGATAAGGGTGAAAAAGTCACGCTGGGCCGCAATGGTTCAGACTATTCCGCTGCCATCCTGGCCGCCTGTATCGACTCTGACTGCTGTGAAATCTGGACCGATGTGGACGGGGTTTACAATGCCGACCCCAATCAGGTGGAAGGAGCGGTGCTGCTGGATAAGCTGACCTACCAGGAAGCCATGGAGCTGTCGTATTTCGGCGCCAAGGTGCTGCACCCCAAAACCATCGGCCCCATTGCCCAGCATCATATCCCCTGTCTGATCCGCAATACCCTTAATCCCAGCGCTCCGGGTACCCTGATCAGCAATGAACCCAGCGAAGTCTGGACCAGCGTCAAGGGCATTTCTCACTTGTCTGACATCACCATGTTCAACGTGGCCGGTCCCGGCATGAAGGGCATGGTGGGCATGGCCAGCCGGGTGTTTGAGGTGATTTCCAATGGGAATATCTCTATCAGCCTGATTACCCAGTCCTCCAGCGAATACAGCATCAGCTTCTGTATCCACAGTAAGGACGCCAATCGTGCCCTGGCCCTGCTGGAGGAGGCATTCAAGCTGGAATTGGCCAATCAGTTGTTGGAGCCTATTGAAATGCGCCAGGAACTGGCCATTGTCACCCTGGTGGGGGACGGCATGCGCAAGGTCAAGGGGCTGGCGGCCAAGTTCTTCAGTTCCCTGGCCCAGGCGCGGGTAAATATCGTCGCCATTGCCCAGGGGTCCTCTGAGCGATCCATTTCCGCCGTTATCGAATCTCACAAAGCCAGGGAGGCCGTGAAGGTCGTGCACCAGAATTTCTTCTCCAATCTCCACACAATCGATGCCTTTCTGGTCGGTTGCGGCACGGTGGGCAGTGAATTGCTCAGTCAGATAAGTCGCCAGCAGAAACAACTGCTGAACCGCAATATCAGCCTTAAAGTATATGGCATAGCCAACAGCCGGGCCCTGTTGCTGCGGCCCGGCGGCATCGAGCTGGAAAACGGCTGGCGTGACCAGCTCGGTCAGAGCAAACAAACCCTGTCATTACCGGTACTCGAAGAGTTCGTGCAGGAAAACAGCTTGGTCAATCCGGTGATTATCGATTGCACCACCAGTACCCAGGTGGCCGATCAGTATCTGGACATGATGCAGGCGGGCTTTCATGTGGTCACGCCCAACAAAAAGGCCAATACCAAGGGAATGGATTTTTATGCTGCCCTGCGTGAAACGGCCCAGAAGACCCGCCGCCAGTTTCTGTATGAAACCACAGTAGGTGCCGGCCTGCCTGTCATCGACAACCTGCAGAAACTGATCTATGCGGGGGATGAACTGGTGCGTTTTGAGGGCATACTGTCAGGCTCCCTGTCCTTTATTTTCGGTAAGCTCGAAGAGGGGTTGAGCCTGTCCGAAGCGACCCGCATCGCCCGTGAAAAAGGTTATACCGAGCCGGATCCCAGGGACGATCTGAGTGGCATGGATGTAGCCCGAAAACTGCTGATCATGGCCCGCGAATCGGGTCTGCAGCGGGAGCTTCAAGATATCGAGATCGAATCCATTCTGCCCGACGATTTTGATGACTCAGGTTCAGTTCAGACGTTTCTCGACAATCTGGTCACCCTGGATCCTGTCTATCAGGAATTGCTGCAAAGGGCGCAACAAGAGGGTAAGGTATTGCGCTATGTAGGAACCATCGAACAAGGCCAGTGCAAAGTGGGCATCCAGGCAGTGGACAGCAAACATCCCCTGTACGTAGTCAAGGATGGGGAAAATGCCCTGGCTATCCACAGTCATTATTATCAGCCCATTCCCTTTGTGATCCGCGGTTATGGGGCTGGTGCGGCAGTGACCGCGGCCGGCGTCTTTGCCGATGTATTGCGCACTATGCCCTGGAAGCAGGAGTAAGCCAACATGGCGTATGAGCGGTATCGGGCCTATGCGCCCGCCTCCATAGGAAATGTCAGTCTGGGCTTTGATTTACTGGGTGCTGCGTTGCGTCCGGTTGACGGCAGTCCACTGGGCGATGAAGTCGAAGTGTTGCCGGCAGACAGTTATTCACTGCAAATCCAGGGGCCCTTTGCCCACAAGCTGCCCGACAATCCCGACGAGAACATTCTGACCCATTGTTACCATCACTTTATCAACCGGCTGGCTGAACGGGGTGGTAAGGTTGCTCCCTGTGCCATGGTATTGTATAAAAATCTGCCTATTGGCAGCGGCCTTGGCTCAAGCGCCAGTTCGGTGGTGGCGGCTTTGCATGGCCTGAACGCCTATTACGGTGAGCCCTTCAATGCCGATGAAATGCTGCTGATGATGGGAGAACTGGAAGGGCAAATCAGCGGCAGCGTCCACTACGATAATGTGGCTCCCTGTTATTTGGGTGGGTTGGTGTTGATGGCGGGGCAGGTCGGCAATATCGCCCTGTCCCTGCCGGTGTTTGACGACTGGTACTGGGTGATCTGTTACTCGGGCATCAAGGTGTCCACTGCCGAGGCCCGGGCGATTTTGCCCAAAATGATTACTATGACCGATACCCTGACTTTCGGTCGCCAGTTGGGCGTCTTTGTGCATGCCCTGCATAGCGGAAATCGCAAGCTGGCAGCGTCGGTCATGCAGGATGTCATCGCCGAGCCCCATCGCAAACGGCTGTTACCCGGTTTCGATGCCGCCCGTGATTATGCCACGGGGCAGGGCGCGCTGGCTTTCGGTATCTCCGGCTCAGGGCCCACAGTGTTTGCTGTCAGTGAGCAGTTGGACCGGGCCAATCGTATCCGCGACTGGCTGGCACAGCATTATGTGCAAAATGCCGATGGCTTCAGCCATGTTTGTCAATTGGACCTGCATGGGTCCAGCGTAAAAAAGGTATAGAGATTGGAACTGTTTAACTTAAAGGAACCCGGCGAGCGGGTCAGCTTTGCCCAGGCCGTCAAGCAAGGCCTGGGCAGCAAACAGGGGCTGTTCTTTCCCGCCCACCTGCCCCGTTTTGAAGACATAGACGCCTTGCTGAAACTGCCGTTGGCAGAAAGGAGCAGCGAGATATTGTCGCGTCTTATCGGCAGTGAAATACCGAGGAACAGGCTGGACGACATGGTTGCCACGGCGTTCAATTTCCCGGCGCCCCTGGCCAAAGTAGAAGACAATGTTTATTGCCTGGAGCTGTTCCACGGGCCCACCCTGGCCTTCAAGGATTTTGGCGCCAGGTTTATGGCCCAGTGCCTGGCCGAGCTGGCCAAAGGTGAGAAGATTACCATTCTGACTGCAACCTCGGGAGATACTGGAGCCGCGGTTGCCCATGCCTTTCACGGTCTGGACAATATCCAGGTGGTGATCCTCTATCCTAAGGACAAGATCAGCCTGTTGCAGGAAAAGCTTTTCACAACCCTGGGTGACAATATTCACACCATTGCCATCGAAGGGGATTTCGACCAGTGCCAGCAACTGGTAAAAAGCAGTTTCGATGACGAAGAAACCCGTCAGGGCCTGCACCTCAATTCGGCCAATTCCATTAATATCAGTCGCCTGCTGGCGCAAATCTGTTACTACTTTGAAGCCGTGGCCCAACTGGAACAGCGAGACAACCTGCTGATATCGGTACCGTCAGGCAACTTTGGCAACCTGACCGCCGGCATGTTCGCCCGCGTACTGGGCCTGCCCGTTCAGCGCTTTGTGGCGTCGACCAACCTGAACGACACGGTGCCACGCTACTGGCGCAGTGGCCAGTGGCAACCCAGGGCCACGAAGGCAACCTTGTCCAATGCTATGGATGTCAGTCAGCCCAACAATTGGCCGAGGATCGAAGCCCTGTTTGAGCAAGGTTATCTGGACAAAGCCCTGTTGAGAACCGACGCCATCGACGAGGAATATACCCAATTATCCATGCGTCAGCTGGCTGCCCTGGGTTATATCAGTGAGCCTCATGCGGCGGTGGCCTATAAGGCACTTACCCGTGCCCTTGAGCAAGGCCAGACAGGAATATTCCTGGGCACCGCCCATCCGGCCAAGTTCCGTGACACAGTGGAGAACGTGCTGGGGCAACCCATCAGTCTGCCGCCTGCCCTGGCGGAAGTGGCGGGTAAGGAAGGACTGTCTCTTTGCCAGGGAGCCGATTATCCGGCCTTGAAGAAGACCCTGTTTGAACTGGTGGGCGAGTGACGAGCTGGCAGGATATTCTGGGCGCTGAGAAGGAAAAGCCCTATTTCAGGAAAATCATGCAATTCGTGCAGGAGGAGCGTGAGGCCAATAAGGTCATCTACCCCCCCAGGGAGGATGTCTTCAACGCATTCAAGATGACGCCGCTGGAGAAAGTCAGGGTAGTTATCCTGGGGCAGGATCCCTACCATGGTCCCAATCAGGCTCATGGCCTGTGTTTTTCCGTGCAGCCAGGTGTCGCCCCGCCCCCTTCACTGGTGAACATATTCAAGGAATTACAGCAGGACATTGCCGGCTTTCACTATCCGGACCATGGTTGTCTGACCCATTGGGCAGAACAGGGTGTGTTACTGCTTAATACAGTGCTGACGGTACAGCAGGGCCAGGCTCACTCCCATGCCAAGATAGGTTGGGAGGAATTTACAGACAAAGTAATTGAGCAACTGAATCAGCACTGTGAAGGGCTGGTCTTCCTGTTATGGGGCAGCCATGCCCAGAAAAAGGGCAGCATAGTGGACAGGAGCCGCCATTGTGTCATGACTGCTCCGCACCCCAGCCCGTTGTCTGCGCACAGGGGTTTTTTCGGCTGCAAACACTTTTCCCGCACCAACGTCTATCTGCAAGAACAGGGAAAATACCCCATCGACTGGCAGATTTAGCCTGATTGAGCACCCGTCAATCTTTCAAGCAGCCGTAACGCCGGATGAGCGGATTTCAGCCTCCGCTGCTGATCATAATCTAATCATTCGGTGCTCCAGGGTTACCTGAACTGAAATGCAAAAAGCCCTGCAGGGCAGGGCTTTTTCGGGTTACATTTCGGATTCGCTCAGTTCGTAATCCAGTAGCATGTCCATATCGGCCAGTTCGCGGCGAAGCCGGTACTGGTCGTGTATGGCTTCGATCTCTCTCCACTTACGTTTTTTGCTTTTGTTCTTGGCGGGACGGGACTCTAAGTCGAGCATAGACATCAAATCTGACTGATCCACGTGAGATCTCCTTGTTTGTTTACCGCATCTATTGTGTACCACAGCTGAAACTAAAGTAGAACAGCTTTTTTTACTTTTTATTAACAAATCGTGACGCTTTTGTGACATCAGGGCAGGTTATTGATCCTGAGGAGCAAATTCCCTGTAATGATCAAGCAGACCTACGCAAGTCTTATACCAAAAAGCGAAGGAGTGGGTTTCCCTCTGTCCGGTTGTGCAGGTCAGCCGTAAGCCCTTTGTATGGATCTGCGCTAGGATTACCTTGATGTGTAAGAACGGGGATTAATCCGGTTGGTATCATTCCGGTAAACGGCCCCAGAGGTCGACAGAAGGATTGCTATGTTGCCCACTCTGGAAAACCTGCTGCTCGAAGTCTCCAAGTCGTCTCTGATCGATAAAGGAGATATGAATGAGGCGGAAGAACTCATTCTGCACAGTCTGCTCAAGGGACTCTCCATCAAACGGGCCGGAATCTGGATGCTGGATGAAGCATCCAGCAGCATTCGCTGCTCCTTGCAGATCGATTTGCATCACCAGACTCATGGGGAAGACATGGTCCTGACCCGGGACCAATATCCCAGGTACTTCCAGGCACTGGACAGCGAACGGGCTATTGCCGCCCACGATGCCCGCAGCCACTCGGCAACCCGTGAATTCACCGAAGGTTATCTTGAGCCTCTGGGAATTACTTCCCTGCTGGATTTGCCCATTCGTCACCGCGGTAACATGGTCGGCATAGTCTGCTGCGAGCATATAGGTAAGCCCAGAGTATGGACCGAAGATGAACTGACTTTCTCCGCTGCCCTGGCCGATCTGGTAGGCCGGGCCATCAGCGCCAAAGAGCGCGACGACTACGCCAGACAACTGGAACAGACCAATCAGTCATTGGAACAACTGGTAAATAAACGAACGGCCAGCCTGGAACAGACTCTGGAAACCCTGAAAATGGCCCAGCAACAGCTGATTGAGAATGAAAAGATGGCCAGCCTGGGCAGTCTGGTCTCCGGAGTAGCCCATGAGGTCAATACTCCTCTGGGTATCGCGGTCACCGGCGCCAGCCACTGCCAGTATCTGCTCACCACCCTGAACGAAGCTGTGCTGAGCAATACCCTCTCGAAAAAGGCCATGCAGTCCAAGCTAAGCAATATGGGTCAGAGTCTCAAACTGGTGAATGACAATCTGCAGCGGGCGGCAGAGCTGATCCAGAACTTTAAGAAAACCGCTGTGGATCAGCATAATCTGGCCCTGACAGATTTTGAGCTGAGCGACTATGTTCACATAGTGATGTCCAGCCTGATGCCGCTGCTCAAGACCCGTCAGGTGAAACTGGATTTGCAGGCCCCCGGGTCTTTCGCCATGCATAGCTATCCGGGAGCTCTGGCACAGATCCTGACCAATCTGGCCAACAATGCCTGTACCCACGCCTTTGATAATGGTCAGGACAACCAGATTCAGGTCCGCATCAGGCCACATAATGGCCAACAGGTGGAAATCCTGTTCGTGGACAATGGCAAGGGTATGGAAGAGGGCGTCCTGAAACAGATATTCCTACCGTTTTTTACCACTAAAAGAGGTCAGGGCGGCTCGGGCCTGGGATTGTCCATCTGTTATAACCTGGCCACCGCCAAACTTAAGGGCAGCATCAAGGCCGAGTCACACCCGGGGCAGGGGAGCTGCTTCAGACTCACCCTGCCGACCCGGGTCGATGCTGAGGCCGGCAAGTGACACAGTGACAGTCACCGGGACGTCTTGCCGGGCAACTTAAGCCCCCGGGTTGGCTTGTCTGAAATGACTGATCAGGGCATTGGTGGAGGCGTCGAAGTCCAGATCGGCATCGGCCTTCTGCAGTTTGGCGAGGATATTGTTACCCAGCACTTTACCCAGCTCCACCCCCCACTGATCGAAGGAATTCACCCCCCAGATAGCACCCTGCACAAAGACTTTATGCTCATACAGCGCCACGAGTGCCCCCAGCGTCCTGGCATCCAGCTGTCCGAACAGTAACGTGTTGCTCGGCTTGTTCCCCGGCATGGTCTTATGGGTGGCCAGGGAAACGCGTTTATCTTCGCTGAGCCCTTTTCCAGCCAGTTCCGCATAGGCTTCATCATAGCTCTTGCCCTGCATCAGCGCCTGGCTCTGGCCAAAGCAGTTGGACGCCAGCATGGCATGGTGAGCCTCGTTCTGGTTGTGGACATTCAGCGGCAGCATGAAATCCGCCGGGATCAGCACTTGTCCCTGATGAATCAACTGATGAAATGAGTGTTGCCCGTTGGTGCCTTCACTGCCCCAGATAACCGGTCCGGTAGAGTAATCAACCTGTTCTGCATTGCCGGCGACGGACTTGCCGTTGCTTTCCATGTCAAGCTGCTGAACATAAGCGGGGAAACCACGCAGGTAGTGATAATAGGGCAACAGCACATGGCTCTGGGCTCCGAAGAAATTCACATACCAGATTCCCAGCAGCGCCATCAGAACCGGCAGGTTCTGCTGCATGGGAGCTTCGGCAAAGTGGCGATCCATGGCATAGGCGCCTTCGAGCAGCTCGCGATAATGTTTATAGCCAAGCCCCAGTGCAATGGGCAGGCCGATGGCCGACCAGAGGGAGTAGCGTCCGCCGACCCAGTCCCACATGGGAAAAATATTCTCCTCGTCGATGCCAAATTCGGTAGCCGCCTGGATATTGGAGGACACGCAGATAAAGTGCCTGGCGATATCCTGCCGGCCACCGCCGGATTTCAGGAACCAGTCTCTGGCCGTCAGGGTATTCTGCAGGGTTTCCTGTGTGGTAAAGGATTTGGAGGACATGACCAGCAGGGTTTCTTCATGGTCGAGGCCAGACAGCACGTCCTGAATATGGCAGCCGTCCACGTTAGCCACGAAATGTAATGTGATGGCCTGGTGCCAATAGGGTTTAAGGGCTTCGAACATAATCTTGGGGCCCAGAAAAGAGCCACCAATGCCTATGCTGACCACCTGTTTTATAGGCTTGCCCGTATAGCCTTTGTGTTGTCCTGAATGAATGCGCTCGACAAAGTTTCTGATCTTGTCCTGGGTGGCCAGCACTTCTGGCATGACATCTTCACCGTTCACCATTACCGGTTTACCGGAAAAATTACGCAGAGCCGTATGTAAAACGGCCCGACCCTCAGTATGGTTGACTATCTCGCCGGCAAACATGGCGTCACGCTTATTGCCCACCTGCCGCTCGTTGGCCAGGTCAAACAAGCCTGCGAGGATTTGGTCATTAATCAGATTCTTTGAGTAATCCAGTCGGATGCCGCAGGCTTCCAGGCTGTAACGGTCTGCTCTCCCCGGATCCTGATTAAACCAGTCACGCATATGCTCGCCGGCCAGGTTTCTGCTCAGGGATTGCAGCTGTTGCCAGGCAGGCAATTGGGTCAGGCTCGTCATATTCTCTCCACGTCAGGGTGGCCGCTAGCACCGGCCAGAATGCTTAAAATAACAAGCCCGCACAGCGGGCTCGATTCAAAGGGCACAGGAATCAGAAAAAGCCCTTGAGCATGGTTTCCAGTTTGACCTGGTCGGCGGCAAAGTTGCGAATGCCCTGGGCCAGTTTCTCGGTGGCCATGGCGTCTTCATTCATCTGCCAGCGGAAGTTCTGCTCATCGATGCGCTCACCCGGCTGTTTGGTCTTGCCCTGGTCTTTGAGCCTGGTCTCCAGCGGTGTGTCGGTCTGTGCCAGTTGCTCAAGCAGGTCCGGGCTGATCGTCAGTCGGTCACAGCCTGCCAGTTCAGTGATTTCACCAACGTTGCGGAAGCTGGCGCCCATCACCACCGTTTTGTAGCCATGGTCCTTATAATACTGATAAATCTGCGTCACAGACTGTACGCCCGGATCCTCTGCAGGCGCATAGTCCTTCTTGTCCGTATTGGCTTTGTACCAGTCCAGGATGCGGCCGACAAACGGGGAAATCAGAAACACGCCGGCTTCGGCGCAGGCCCTGGCCTGGACAAAGCTGAATAAAAGGGTAAGGTTACAGTTGATACCTTCCTGCTCCAGTTTCTCCGCGGCACGAATACCTTCCCAGGTGGAAGCCAGCTTAATCAGGATACGTTCTTTGCCTATACCGGCCTGTTTATACAGGCCAACCAGCTTGCGGGCTTTTTCAATACTGCCCTGTGTATCAAATGACAGTCGTGCATCCACTTCGGTGGAGATGCGACCGGGAATCAGGTTGAGAATTTCGCAACCTATATTGACCGCCAGCATGTCGCCGGCATCGATAATCTGCTGCTGCTCATCATTGGACTGACTCTTGGCCCAGGCCACGGATTTTTCGATCAGAGCCTGATACTGGGGCAACTGGGCGGCTTTGAGCAGCAGGGAAGGGTTGGTGGTGGCATCAACGGGATGGTATTTCCGGATCGCTTCGATATCGCCCGTGTCGGCGACCACAGTAGTAATTTTCTTTAAAGACTCCAGTTGATTAGCCATGGCATCCTCTTTATGTAATTTGATTACGTAAATTTACAACAAAAAGCCGCTGTCCTCTATGACGAATTGTCTCTGGCATATTGTGTTTTGTTGTAAGACAAAAGCTGGCCATGGGTTGTTCACTCACGGCCGTTGGTGTTGTGCAATCCATTGTCGGATGGAATTGATATGATATCCGTAGCAGAAGTTTAACCCGAAGCAGGAGTCAGGCCCAGATGAACGCCAAAATAACCGTATTAAAAGGCGATATCACCGAGTTGGCGGTGGACGCTATTGTCAATGCCGCCAATCAGAGCCTGCAGGGCGGCGGCGGGGTGGATGGAGCCATCCATCGGGCCGCCGGTCCAAAACTGCTGGCATATTGCCGCAAGCTGGGCGGATGCGACATAGGTCAGGCTAAGCTTACACCGGGCTTCAATCTGCCCTCGGCCCATGTCATCCATACTGTGGGCCCTGTCTGGCAGGGCGGCAGCCACAAGGAAGCCGATTTGCTGGCCGACTGCTACCGCCACAGCCTGGCTCTGGCGGCTGCGCATGATCTTAAATCCATTGCCTTTCCGGCCATCAGTTGTGGTGCCTATGGCTACCCTCTGCAGGAGGCTTGCCAAATAGCCGTACAGACGGTCACCACAGAAATCGGTAAATATCCTGATATCCGCAAGGTGATTTTCTGTGCATTCGACGATAAAACCCAGCAGGCATTGCTGGATGCCCTGGATAATCCCCTGCATTAAGGGAATAAAAAACCATGGAATCTGTAACTACGGACCGCTGTCACGGCGGGGCTTCTTGCCTTGGCGATGGACCGTTGTCACTAGTCCGGTGAACAGCATTGGTCTAAGTCATTTGAGCCTGCCCGGTGCAGTGGCTATAGTAGCGGCTTTTATCAGCCAGGAGGTTTTATGCTGATCGTGCTTTCGCCCGCCAAGAATCTGGATTATGACAACCCTCCGCCTCTTTCTGAGTTCACTCAGCCCGACCTGTTGGACCAAGCCCAACAACTGATTAAGGTGTGCCGGGATCTGTCACCTGCCCAGGTCGGCAGCCTGATGCATATCAGTGACAAACTGGCACATCTGAATGTGGAGCGATATCACAATTGGTCGCAACCCTTTAACCGGGAGAACGCCAAACAGGCGGTGTTGGCCTTTAATGGAGACGTTTATGCGGGATTGCAGGCGAGCAGCCTGTCCAGCCAGGATCTGCACTATGCCCAGTCTCATCTGAGGATCCTGTCCGGCCTGTATGGTTTGCTCCGACCCCTGGACCTGGTGCAGCCCTACAGATTGGAAATGGGCACCAAACTGGTTAATCCGCAAGGCAGGGATCTGTATGAATTCTGGGGTGAGCTGATTACAGACAAATTGAATCAGGCGATGGCGGAGCAGGGTGACAACATATTGATCAATCTGGCGTCCAATGAATACTTCAAATCGGTAAAACCTGACAAACTGGATGGGACCATCATCACCCCTGTATTCAAGGACTGCAAGAAAGGTCAGTACAAGGTAATCAGTTTCTTTGCCAAAAAGGCGCGCGGTATGATGGCCAGATACATTATCGAAAACCGGCTCAGCGAAGTGCGGGACCTGCAGTCTTTCAGCGCGGCGGGCTACGTCTATAGCCAGGAGCAGTCCACGGCAGCCCAGCCGGTATTCTTACGCGAAGAACAACAATAGGAAAGGTGATGGAATCCCAGGCACTGGAACAGATCAAACAGGCGTTTTCCCAGGGCAATCTGATTGAGGTGGAGAAAATGGCTTTACAGGGGCTGCAGACAGAGCCCGATCAACCTTTGCTGAACAAGATGCTCGGCATCTGTCTGTTCCAGCGTGGCCAGTTCTCTGATGCGGCTAAACGATTCAGCCATGCCCTGAGTCTTGAACCCGAAGATGGCAACTGCCTGAATAATCTGGGCAGTTGTTACCTGTTTCAGAACCAACACCGGGAAGCGGCCGACTACTTCCAGCGGGCGTTGGCCACCGGCAAGAACCCGGAGTGGCACAGGAATCTGGGCACCTGTTATTACGAACTGGGTCTATTCAACCGTGCGGCGGAACAGTACCAACAGGCCATTGATTCTGGTCTGCTCAGCGATATGATGCTGGTGCGCCAGGTAGACACCCTCAAGCAGGCGAGCCGTTTCAGGGAAGCCCTGGCCCTGTGCGACCGTATTGTCGATGTGCCGCAGCGCCTGGTTGAACAAGCCGCCATCTACGTTGAGACCAATCGCCCGGAGCTGGCCAGGGACTGCCTGGCCGTCGCACAAACCGGGGCGCCATTTAATCCGCAGCAACAACAGCGCCTGCACAACATCTATCGTTTTCTGGGGGACAGGCAAAACGAACAGAAAGTGGTGGAAAGCTTTGCTGGGGGAAATCTGGAACAGCAGATGCTTGCGCGGGTAATGAAGACTGACCTGTCCGACGAAGAATTGGCGGCGCTGACCCGGGACCCCAGACTGGAATCGCTGTCCTCCCAAGTGCAGGCCACTTTTACCTACATACTGGCTGGCCATTATAAAAAGCGTGACAAGCATCGTTGGCTGGTATTGCTTAAACAGGCCAACAGGCTGCAGTGCCCGCCTGAACAGGTCCAAATCGGCAAAGAATTAAAAGCCTTTGAGACCATCAGGCAGTCTTACCCACAGTATGCCGGAGTAGCGATTGATCAGCCCAGCGACAAGCCCATCTTTATTGTGGGGATGCCCCGCTCCGGGACGACGCTGGTTGAGTCAATCCTGGGTAATCATCAACAGGTCTTCGCAGCCGGTGAAACCACCCTGGTCCAGAGTCTGCTGGCAGAGATTAATCCAGGTCTGCCCGATGATTTGCATCCCCATTTTCTGCGGATCGATTACCTCAACCGTCCCGGCGGGCTGAACAAACAGCAACTGCAGCAATTCAGCCAGGACTACCTGCAGTATCTGAGCGATTATGCCCCCGGGGACAGGCATATTACCGATAAGATGCCACACAATTTCATGCATCTTGGTGTACTGACCAAGGCATTCCCTGAGGCCACCATCATCCATTGTGTCAGGGATCCCATAGCCAACTGCCTGTCCATCTTCGAACAGAATTTCAGTCCTTTCCACCGCTATGGCAACAGCCTGGAAACCCTGGCCGGTTATTATCAGGGCTACCTGGACTTGATGACGTTCTGGCAACAGGAACTGGGTGAAGACAGAATATTGGAAGTGAGGTACGAGGATCTGGTCAGGGACAGTGCCGCGCAGATACAGCGCATCCTGGCGCGTATCGGACTGCCCTGGCAGGAGGATCTGCTTGACCTGGCCGGATCAGACCGCACTGTGACCACCTCCAGTCTTGAGCAAGTGCGCCAGGATATCTACCAGGATTCCCTGAAACCTTACCAGGGTCTGGAAACTGAGCTCGCTCCTCTGTTAAAACTTGCCCCCAAAGCCAGGTCCGCTGAGCCAGGGAAAAGCTGGTTCAAACGATGGTTTGGGGGTTAATCCTGTTGGTCAGCTTCAAGGTAATGATCTAAAAGGGCGACACATTCAGTAATCTCTCCACACAATTGTTCCACAAAGTTTAACAGTGGACCGTTTTGGTCCCCATTAGCATAGCGTTGGTCGAACAAACTAATGGAGAGAGAAATGAAACGCAGCTTGTTGGCAACGGTTCTGGCGCTGACGATGAGTGGTCAGGCGACCGCTGAAGGTACCTGGGGCCTTGGATTGGGGATGATCAGCGCCAAGTCCCCTTACCTGGGAGAAGCGGATGATTTTCTGCTGCTCCCCCTGATCAGTTATGAGTCCGAAGACTTTCGCTTCACCGGGGTCTCTTTCAACTATGATCTGTATGAAACTGACAGCATCCAACTGAGCACTTTTCTGCGCCCGGGCTTCGACTTTTTCGATGCCGATGACGCAGACACCCCGGCCATGCGTACCTTGAACGACAGAAAGTTCAGTGCCTTACTTGGCCTTGAAATAAAGGCCGACCTGGATTTTGCCACCGCAGTGCTGTCCGCCGGTCATGACATTACCGGCAATGCCAGGGGCTGGCAACTGGAGTTGGCGTTACAACGCCGCTATCAGCTCAGCCCGCAGCTATTTATCAGCCCTGAGCTGGGGGTCACTTTCGCTGACAGCGATACAGTGGATTACTACTACGGCGTGGATAGCGGCGAGAGCAGCCAGTTTGCGCCTTATCAGGCCGACAGTGCCCTGAATCCCTATGCTTCGGTGACCCTCATGTATCAGATAGATAAACGCTGGCAGGCATTTACTTCGCTGAAATGGTCCGAATATGACAATACGATTACTGACTCGCCCATCGTCGATGCAGATCGCGATCTGCAATGGGTGGCGGCCGTCAGTTATGAGTTCTGATCGGCGGCTGTGGACGGAGACAGGTATTTTTCCAGGCAGTCAAACAGCTCGTCCCGGCGGATAGGTTTGGTCAGATAATCATTCATACCCGCCTGTTCAGCCTTTTCCCTGTCCTGGGGCAGGGCGTTGGCAGACAGGCCACAGATGGTCAGTTTGTCAAAGCCCTGTTCCCTGAGTTCCCGTGTGGCCCGGTAGCCATCCAGCTCAGGCATCTGGATGTCCATCAACACCAGATCATAATGAGGACTGTTGTTTATTTTGTTGACCGCCTGCCGGCCATCTTCTGCCAAATCGTAAGTCAGCCCCATGCTCTTCAACATTTCCCCCACTACCAGTTGATTGATGGGATTATCCTCCACCAACAGCAAGTGCCCGCTTAACTTTGGCAGGCCGGAAGCGTTTTTAACGGGGCCTTTGCGCTTGTCTTTGTTGAGAAGCCCTGTGATAAACCTTCCAAACTGGCTTGGGGTAAAAGGATGGGAGAGGCAGGAAAAACCGGACGTCTCCCGGATGAAATCCGGCAGGGGGTGTGGTTGGGTCGCCGTCACTATCCCTATCCTGACTCCCTTGTCGGCCAATGTTTCCAGATGGGGAGCGAGGATACTGAACTGCTCTTTACTGCCGATATCCACCAACAGACAGTCCTGTCTTTCCATCAGCAGTCTCAGGCTGTCCAGATCCGCATAGGGAAAATGCTGGTAGTCTCCGGCCAGCGCCTGCAGGTAGCGGTAGTCCACATAACCGGTCTGCCCCTTGTTGAGATAGGCCAGCCTGCCAGGCAGGGGATAGGAGGGGATCAGCGGTCCGGGGGCCCCGCCTGCTTGCAGTGGTAATCGCACACGGAAACAGCTCCCCTGTCCCAGCTCGGACTGCACCTGGATGTCGCCCTCCATCATCTCGCACAAGTGCCTGACAATAGACAATCCAAGGCCGGTACCGCCAAAGCGCCGACTGGTGGACCCATCTGCCTGGGTAAAGGCAGTAAAAATTTCACCTCGCTGGCTTTCGCTGATACCAATGCCTGTGTCCTGAACTTCCAGTATCAGGTTCAGCCCATTCTCCTCCGTCGGTTCATGCATCAGACGCAGGTTGACCTGACCGGTCTCGGTGAACTTGATCGCATTGCTGGTCAGATTGAGCATTATCTGGGTTAACCGCAATGGATCGCCGATCAGGGTGTCGGGCAAATCTGGCGAAGCATAACAAAAAATATTCAGATTCTTTTCCCTCGCACGCATACCGGCATTGGACAGCACGTTTTCGAGCAGGGACTCGGTGGGAAAAGCAATCTGTTCAATCTTCAGTTTGCCGGCTTCAATCTTGGAAAAATCCAGGATGTCATTGATCAGGCTCATCAGGATAGTGGAAGACTGGGCGACCTTTTGCAGGTATTCCCGTTGTTTGTTGGTAACGCGGGTCTGCAGGCATAATTCCACCAGCCCGATGATGCCGTTCATGGGGGTGCGGATCTCATGGCTCATATTGGCCAGAAAAACACTCTTGGATAAGGTCGCCGCTTCGGCGCGCTGTTTCTCGTCTGCCAACTCCTGGTTGAGTTTTTCCTGTTGTTCAATCAATTGCTGCGCCTGTGCGAGCAGATGTTTGGTCTGCTCATTCCTGGCCCGGAAGACATCGGCCGCCCGGGCCAGCATGCCGATTTCATCCTTGCGCCTGAGTTGTGGAATATGATCCACTGCTTCGTCCCGGGCCAGCGCCCTGAATACACGGGTCAGGTGGTTGACCGGATGGGTAATGCGTCTGGAAAAATATAAAGCGGTCAGGACGGCGATCAGTATGCCGCCGAGTGAAAACAGGTCGCTCTGCCATTGATTATGTCTGACCTCGGCCAGTACCTCGTCGCCCATACTGGTCAGCCTGGTGGTCAGCATGTTGTTCAGATCCCTGACCAGGTACAGGAATTCATTGGCCGAGCCGGCCATGGTCACATTGACCAGGAAATCATAGTTACGGGTGAGTCGGGTCAGGTGTTCAAACTGCGCCAGCAGGCTGTTCAGCAACACCAGCAGTTTGTCGCGGGGCTCGGACTCCGGCAGGGTCCGAAGTCCCTGGATACCCTTGAGCAATCCGTTGTTGAAGCCTGATACATCGGTGAAGTCAGGAGTGAGCAGATAATTCAGATAGGCCATCTCGGCCTTGTCTGTCTGTTCTTTGGCGCGCCTGAGAATTACCTGTTGAGGTCCATCCAGCCGGGTTTGCAACTCAACCAGCAGCTCCCTGACGGTGACAAATTCCTCTTTGAGCTGTTTTTCCAACAGATCATCACGCTGGTGTCTGTCCCGCCTGACTTCGGCGAAACTCTTTGCATATTGCAGCAGATATTCTTCCAGCCGGAGTGGATACTGCCGGTAGTCTTCCGGCAGGTCCATCAAGGCCAGCTTTTGCAGATTTTCTTTCAGGCGGGCCAGCACCGCCTCGAAGCGGAACGCATTGGCATCAGTAGGTTTCTCCTTAAAGATCAACAGATTCCGCTGAAGATCCAGAATATCCCGCTGCAGCTCACGGACCAGACTTAAATCGGTTACGGACTGCTTGGCATTGTCGAGCGTGTCGATAAAGGAGCTCTGGATATTGAAAGACAAAAGACTCTTGGCCAGGAACAGGGTGATGAGCAGGCCAAGAGCCAGCATAAACTGTGAACGAATGGTCTTCAGCACGTCATACCCATATCAGCCATTGGTTAGTATTGGGCGTTAATCGGCGTAGAATTTTTGCCTGAAGCTCAGCACCTCTTGCTGGTTGCCGTCGCTCAGCTCGATAATGAAGTTATATTGTTCCTGATCACGAAAAGGTAGGACGGCAATGTAGTAGATTGCCTCACCTTCAATGATTTCCTTGAAATTCAACTTCTTGGTAGTGCCAAGCAGATTTTTTGCGACTCCCTCCACAACCAGATTCTGCGGCTTTTTGCTCTGGGCATCCAGCACGGAAATGTTGATCAGGGCATTGTACTTGCTGCGCTGGATACCGTAGGTTCTGGCCACCTCCGGTGTCAGAAAACTGCTGGTCAGCGCCATATAGTGGACGTCCCAGTCACCCAGTTTGACCATCTGTTCAGCCTGTGCCACCGAGGGCATCCACAGCCAAGCCAGCAAGGGTAAAAATTTCAGTAATTTCATAAGGTTTCCTAAAACTAGACCGGGTCAGACAAGTATAGCGCCTGAGCGGAAAAGAAGGAGAGCGGATATTAACTGGCAGGCAGCCGCTGGCAATCGGGCAGGCACTTCGGCCCGCCCTAGAGATAGCCGAGCATATCCTGAAACAGAATTTGCAGGAACTGCAGTGCGATGATGGCCACCAAAACGGACAGATCCAGGCCCCCCAGCGGAGGGATGATACGGCGGATGGGCGCCAGCATGGGCTCGGTCAACTGGTGGAGCACCAGTTCAATGGGATTTCTGCCCTGGCTCACCCAGCTCAGAATGGCTCGAATGATCAGGACCCAGAACATGAGGGAAAAGGTCTCCTTGATCACAATCAGGCTGGCAGTTATCAACAGGTTAAGCGGATTCAGGCCTACCGTGCCGGTCATCATGGTCAAAACAAACACCTTGGCCATGGCTACCAGCAATGCCAGCACCAGGGTGGCAGTATCCAATCTGCCCACCGACGGCAGCAGGCGCCGCATAGGACCGACCAGCGGATGGGTGGCTTTGACCACAAACTGGCTGAACGGATTGTAGAAATCGGCTCTGGCCAGTTGCAGCCAGAGCCGGAGAATCACTACCATCAGATAAAGGTCGAACAGAACGCTGACCAGAAAATTCACTGAATTCATACCTTTGTGGCTCCTTCGCCGTAAACGCTGTTAAAACTCATTACTCATCTGGGCCGCTCTTTGCACCGCCGCCTGCATGGCTCCGGAGACCAGTTCTCGCAGTCCGTTCTGTTCAAAGTGGTTGACTGCGGCATAGGTGGTCCCCCCTTTGGAAGTAACCTGGGCACGCAGCTCAGCCAATTCAAGGTTGGGATTGTGACAAACCATTTCTGCCGCCCCCAGCATGGCCTGCTGAACGAGCAAACGGGAAGTCTGGCGATCGAAGCCCAGACGCATGGCTTCCTCCTGCATGGCTTCCAGAAACAGGAAGAAATAAGCCGGACTGCTGCCGGCGGCAGCTATAACGCCATCGATCATGGACTCTTTCTCTACCCAGGCCACTTCACCCACCTGCTCCAGCAGAGCGGCAGCAAAGCGGCGATCATCCTCCTTCACCTGACTGTCCGCATACAGGCCGGTCATGCCTTTGCCCAGTGCACTTGGCGTATTGGGCATAGTGCGCACCACCGGATAGTCACCGCCCAGCATCTGCTGCAATCTGGCCGACTGGATACCGGCGGCAATGGAAACAAACAGCCTGCCGGACAATTCAGCCTGTTGCAGATCCTGGCAGACTTCCTCCATCAGTTGGGGTTTCACGGCCAGTACCACGACTTCGGACTGATTGACCGCCTGGTGGTTGTCCTGGGTAATCTGGATACCGAAATCGGTGTGCAGGGCTTCCAATTTGGGCCGGGAGGGATTGCTGGCGGTAACCAGCGTCGCCGGATAACCACTTTTAACCATGCCACTGATAATGCTGCGGCTCATGTTGCCCGCACCGATAAAGGCGATTTTTCTATGTTGCATTTGCTTTCCTGTTTTTGCCACTCCTGAAACTCCCAGGACACCGCATAGAGAAACTGCAGATGCGACAGAATATGCCGGGGAGATAACCTGCCTGCTGGCGGCTCTGGTCACTCAGGTTTCTGTTTGTCCTTGGGAATGGGTGGTCCAATATCAATCGTCTGCGGCTTTGTGCCGCTCGCCAAAGATGGCTGTACCCAATCTTACCATAGTCGAGCCGGCTTGAATGGCCGCCTGCATGTCACCCGACATACCCATGGACAGGGTATCTATCTGAACGTATTGCTGTTTCAGTTTGACGAAAAGACGCTGCATCTGCTCAAAAACCCGGATTTGGTCTGCTGGATCCAGGTCGGCAGCCGGTATCGCCATCAGTCCTCTGAGTGTCAGGTGAGGCAGAGCGTTAACCTCTGCGGCCAGGGCCATCAACTCCGTTTCGTCGGCCACCCCCGCCTTGGACTGTTCGGCACTGATATTGATCTGCAGCAACAGGTTCAGAGGGGGCATTGTGGCGGGACGCTGTTCACTCAGGCGCCGGGCAATCTTCAGCCTGTCCACTGACTGCACCCAGGCAAAATGTTCGGCAACCTGGCGGGTCTTGTTGGATTGCAGGGGACCGATAAAGTGCCACTCCAGATCGGTAAGATCAGACAACTGCTGAATCTTCTCCACTCCCTCCTGCACATAATTTTCACCAAACAAGCGCTGGCCGGCCTGGTAGGCGGCGCGGATATCGTCGACGGGCTTGGTTTTGCTCACTGCCAGCAATTTCACCGGCCCGGCGGATTTGCCGGCCTGCTTACACAGGTTCTGTATGCGTTGTCGGGCGCTTTGTAGGCGTTCTGCTATGTTATTCATTCAAGGCTCTGGCGATGCATCTAGGTGTTGATGAGTTATGTATCAGCATACTCAACTTGCCGACAATCTATGGTATACCAGTAAGGTTTTCAACTTGTTAACCGACGGAGCAGGCTGTGGATATCACCGAACTTTTAGCCTTTAGTGTCAAGAACAATGCCTCGGACTTGCATTTGTCCGCAGGGCTTCCCCCTATCATCCGGGTCGACGGTGAGATGCGTCGCCTGAACATTCCCGCCATGGATCACAAGCAGGTCCACGCGCTGGTCTATGAGATCATGAATGACAACCAGCGTAAAGAATACGAGGAAAACCTGGAAACGGACTTCTCCTTCGAAGTGAAAGGCCTGTCGCGGTTTCGTGTCAATGCCTTTATCCAGAACCGTGGTGCAGCGGCGGTACTGCGGACCATTCCCAGTAAGGTTCTGACCCTGGATGATCTGGGCGCACCACAGATATTCAAAGACATCATTAACCAGCCAACCGGTATTGTGCTGGTAACGGGGGCCACGGGTTCGGGTAAGAGTACCACCCTGGCCGCCATGATTGACCACATCAACAGCAACAAGCGCGAGCACATCCTGACCATTGAGGATCCCATAGAGTTCGTGCATGAAAACAAGATGAGCCTCATAAACCAGCGGGAAGTGCACCGTGACACCCACAGTTTTAACAATGCCCTGCGCAGCGCCCTGCGTGAGGATCCCGATGTGATTCTGGTAGGGGAACTGCGGGACCTGGAAACCATTCGCCTGGCCATATCGGCGGCGGAAACCGGTCATCTGGTCTTCGGTACCCTGCACACTAACTCGGCGCCCAAGACCATCGACCGTATCATCGATGTGTTTCCCGCGGAGGAAAAAGCCATGGTCCGCTCCATGCTGTCAGAATCACTGCGCGCGGTTATCTCCCAGAACCTGCTGAAAAAAGTCGGTGGTGGACGAATTGCCGCCCATGAGATCATGATTGGTATCCCGGCTATACGTAACCTGATCCGCGAAGACAAGGTACCGCAGATGTACTCTGTGATTCAGACCGGACAGGCCCATGGCATGCAGACCATGGATCAGTGTCTGCAACGTCTGGTGGCGTTGGGTCAGATCAGCGCACAGGATGCGGCGGCACGTTCAATCGACAAGCAACCTAAATACTAGGAGCGCCCCATGCAGATGCATCCTTATCTGGAGATGATGGTCGATGCCGGCGCATCCGACCTGTTTGTGACCGTGGGTTTTCCGGTCAGCGTCAAGATCAACGGCCGGATGAGCCCACTTGACGAGCACTTGCTGTCGGCAGACGATTCACTGACACTGGTACAGAGCCTGATGAGTGACAAGCAGAAGCGGGAATTCGACGAAACCAAAGAATGTAATTTTGCCGTAGCCATGGACGGAGTGGGTCGTTTCCGGGTCAGCGCGTTCTGGCAGCGGGATCTGGCCGGCATGGTTATTCGTCGCATTGTCACCCAGATCCCCAAGGTGGATGAGCTGGGTTTGCCGCCGGTTCTCAAGGACATCATCATGGCTAAACGTGGGCTGGTGCTGTTTGTCGGTGCCACCGGCACCGGTAAGTCCACCTCCCTGGCGGCCCTTATTGGCCATCGCAACCAGAATTCCCACGGACATATCCTGACCATTGAAGATCCCATCGAATTCGTCCATGAACACGCCAACTGTGTGGTCACCCAGCGGGAAGTGGGTATCGATACCAAATCTTTTGACGATGCACTGAAAAGCTCGCTGCGACAGGCGCCGGATGTGATCCTCATCGGTGAGATCCGTTCCATGGAAACCATGGAATATGCCATGTCTTTTGCCGATACAGGTCATTTATGTGTGGCCACATTGCACGCCAACAATGCCAACCAGGCCATCGAGCGTATTATGCATCTGGCACCGCCGGATCAGCATGAAAAGCTGCGTTTCGATCTGAGCCTGAATATCCGCGCTATCGTCGCCCAGCAACTGGTGCCCACCATTGACGGCAAGGGCAGGATGGCGGCTATCGAGGTATTGCTCAACTCTCCCTTTGTGCGCGATCTTATTCAGCGCAATGAGATTGGTGGATTGAAGGAGGCCATGCAAAAAGGCCGCGAGATGGGTATGCAGACCTTCGATATGGCGCTGTTCGATATGTACAAGGCCGGCAAGGTCAGCCTGGATCAGGCGTTGCACCATGCGGACTCGCCCAATGACCTGCGTCTGATGATCAAACTGGACAAGGACGAAGGGCCAGGCCTGGGCTCCCTGTCCAATGTGTCCATCGATATGGACGATTAGCTAAGTTGATCAAAGTATTTGCCAGCGAAGATCGCTTCCTGGTCTGGCAGGTCAGGCAACTGCTGGAGGACAGAAACATTCCCTGCTTTATCAAGAATGAGTTTGCCATTGGCGGGGCCGGGGATCTCAGCCCCTTTGACTGCTGGCCGGAAGTCTGGATTACAGATGATGGCTGGCTGCCCAGGGCCAAGGAGATTATTCACCGCTGGCAGAAAGAGCTCGGGGTGGGACAGGACTGGTATTGCCCCGGTTGTGGGGAAGAAAACGCCGGTAGCTTCGACCTATGCTGGCATTGCGCTCAGGAACGGGAAAATAATTAATGCACGCTGATTGGGCCTGATACGGCCGGCTCTTCTATACTTGTCCTTGGGTTTTCCCAACAAAGGTAAAGGTAATGAGTCTGTCTCGTCGTATCGCATCCTATCTGGATGAACGTGGTGTCTCCTATGAAACCCTGCCCCATCATCCGTCGCACAGTTCGCTGGGCTCGGCTATCGCTGCCCAGGTGCCCACCCGTAAACTGGCCAAGGCGGTGATGCTGGAAAACGAACAGGGACACAGATTAATGGCCGTGATCCCGGCTGACAGTAAGCTGGATCTGAGTGTGATCAACGACACTTTGGGTGGTCGCTATCATCTGATGAAGGAGCGGCAGGTGTACGATTGTTTCGATGATTGTGAACATGGGGCCGTGCCCCCGTTGGCCAGCGCCTACAATATGGACTGTATTGTTGATGACGCGCTGGTGGAACAGGCGGATGTCTATTTCGAGGGAGGGGATCATCGCAATCTGGTGCACCTGTCCCAGGAGGCGTTCAACCGCCTGATGGAAGAAACCAGACATGCCCGCATCAGCCGGCGGATATACCACTGACCCAAGTGGGGGGCTTGCCCCCACTTGTTATTTGAATGTCCTGATGTGCTTGAATTGGCGTCATTCCTGAACGTAGTTTTTCCTGAGCGTTTCCAGCTCACCCCCTTCCCTTAGCCTGTCTATAAAACTGTCCAGCCGTTGCAGTACCGGTTGCCATCTGGGGTGAAAGGCGAGCCGGATGGCATCTTCTGCCATGTAGCTGGACAGCTTCTGCAGTTTGAGCTGAGGAAATTCGCGCCCAATCAGCCAGTATGCCGTCTGGTCGTGAATGTAAGCATAATCGCAGCGGCCGTTCTCCAACATCTTCAGCAGGCTGGCTTCGCCAGTGGCATCGACTCTGAGCAGATATTGGCTGTCGAACAGGTCGGTGAGATTCGGGTACACATAATACTCCCGTGTGCAGATGGTGCTTCCTTGCATGATCTCTGTGTTGTCAGGACGCTGCAGTCTGAACAGATAGTCATTATATGGCAGGATGGGCTGGGAAAAGATCAGCCGATCCGGATGGCTGACCCAGTCAGGACTGAGAATCATGGCGCTGACTTCCCCGTTGTACAGACGTTGTTCTCCCCCTTTGCGATTATCTGCCACAAACTCCAGTTGCAGGGACTCTTCGGCGCTGAACAGCGTAAGCAGGTCTACCACAATGCCCTGGGGTTCTGCGCGCTCAGGGGTAAAAAACATGTAGGGGGGAAAGCTGGGGAGGTAAATAGCCAGTCGCAGCGGCTCTACTGCCAGAACAAAAGGGCAGAAGAAGGCTATCAACAGCACTCTTAACATCATGCGATAGGATCGGTGCAGTGGTCAGATATCCATTATTGGTGAGGGGCGGTGATTCCGCCAGCTATCAGATCTGGTTGCTCATCCAGCTTTCCAGGATCAGGCAGGCAGCCACACTGTCTACCTTTTGCTTGTCCAGCTTTTTGAAGCCGCCCAGCTCAAACAGACGGGCCCGGGCGTCAGCTGTGGTCAGACGTTCATCACAGGTGGCCACCGGCACCTTAAAGCGGGCATGCAGGCGGTTGGCGAATTTGCGCGCCCCGTGAGTCACCTGCTGTTCAGTGCCATCCATGTTCAAAGGCAATCCCACTACTACCTGCTGCGGTTGCCATTGTGCAAACAACGCCGTGACCTGATCCCAGTCAGGGATGCCGTCGACAGCCCTGAGGGCGGCCAGCGGAGCAGCTGTGCCGGTCACTTCCTGGCCGGCAGCCACGCCGATACTCTTGGTTCCGAAGTCGAAACCCAGCAGGGTACGATTTTTGTTGGTCATGATTAATCGTTAGGAGTTAAGGAATAATAACTAAGGACAGAGGCTTCACCCCTAAACCCTCTGTTGTTTTTTCACAGACCATCACGCATGACCGGCGCCCGGAGCCAGTTGCCAGATATCCACGCCGAGTTTCTGTACTGCGGCCTGCCATTTTCTGTGCACGGGCACATCGAACAACAGTTCGGTATCGGCTTCTATCAACAGCCAGGAATTCTTCTGGATCTCTTCTTCCAGTTGACCGGCGCTCCAGCCGGCATAGCCCAGGGCTACCAACGTTTTATCCGGTCCTTTGTCGTTACCCAGCACGTTCAGGATGTCCTTGGAGGTGGTGACCATAATCTCGGAGGTGAGGCTCATACTGGAGCTCCAGCCGGGCTGGCTGGTATGAAGGATAAAGCCGCGATCCGGGCTCACCGGTCCGCCGGCCAGGACGATCTGCTCGGCCTTGTCTTCGTTGACCTCAATGGTCTCATCCACCTGCATCAGCATTTCTTTCAGATGCAGGCCGGTTGGCTGATTGATGATGATGCCCATGGCCCCATGTTCATTGTGTTCACAGATATACGTCAGTGATCTGGAAAAATAGGGATCCTCCAGGCTGGGCATGGCTATCAGAAAATGATTTTCAAAGCTTTGCATGCTAGTGATCCAATCCGGTTTCGATACCCCTTATATGGCACTATTTCGTCGTTTTTCAATGGCATCGAATAATTGTCCGGCGATATTGACAGGATAGGCTGCTTCGATTTCCCTTACGCAGGTGGGGCTGGTCACGTTTATCTCGGTCAGCTTGTCACCGATGATATCCAGTCCCACAAACAGCAGGCCTTTTTCCACCAAGCTGGGGGCGATAGCCTCGGCGATGGCGCGGTCCGAATCTGACAGGGGCTGAGGCCGGCCGCTACCGCCCGCTGCCAGGTTGCCCCGTGTTTCACCCTGGCTTGGCAGGCGGGCCAGGCAGTAGGGGACGACTTCGCCGTCCACCACCAGCACCCGCTTGTCGCCTTCGGCAATGGCCGGCAGGTATTCCTGTACCATGCACAGGCGCTTGCCGTGGTTGGTCAGGGTTTCAATGACCACCCCAAGGTTGTTACCGTCTTCTTTAATGCGGAAAATGGATGCGCCGCCCATTCCGTCCAGGGGCTTGCAGATAATGTCCTTATGCTTGGCATGAAACTCCCTGACCAGCACCGACTGGCGGGTGACCAGGGTAGCCGGGCAGTGCTCGGCAAACCAGGCGGCAAAGAGTTTTTCGTTACAATCGCGCAGGCTTTGGGGCTTATTGACCACCAGCAGACCCTGTTGCTCGGCCAGTTCGAACAATTGGGTGGCATACAGGTATTCACTGTCAAAGGGCGGATCCTTGCGCATCAGCAGGACATCCAGGCTATCCAGGGATTGCCTCTGTGTTGCCCCAAGACTGAACCAGTCCTGTTCGTTTTCTTCAACACTCAGCCTGCGCATACTGGCCATGGGTTGGCCGTTATCCAGATACAGATCAGCCATCTCCATATAGTAGATTTCATAGCCACGCCGCTGGGCTTCCAGCAACATGGCAAAGCTGGTATCTTTTTTTATCTTGATGGAGCCAATGGGATCCATGACGATGCCGAGTTTCAGACTCACTGTGGTTCCTTGCTGATCGGGTTGCAGCTCCCTTAATAGTCATTCTGTGGGCGCATTTCAATAGGTCCTTGATACAGGGCATGCAGATTTCAGGCATCAGAGCTTTTTCAGTTTTTTCTTCACCTGGCTTGCCAGTTTATCGTCTTCTATCTGATTAAGTGCCAGATAGATGGCTTTGGCCTGTTCATCCTGATTTGACAGCTGATAGAGGTTGGCCAGGCGGAACCTGGCCCAGTGTGCTTCCGGTATGCCTCTTTTGGCCGGTGTTTCGTTCAGGAATCGTTGCAGTGCGGCTATACCTTCAGGGACATTCTCCTGGCTGATTACCGCGGTCCGGCCAATCTGATACAACGCATTGAACCAGGCCAGGCGACTCTCGTCGTTGGAAGGTGTTTTGGCCACGGCCTGGCGGAAGTATTCCATGGCGCCACTGAAGTTTTCTTCTCTTTGCAATGTCATGCCCGCCTGGAAGTAGAAGTCCGGCAAATCGCCATACTCCGCGATGGCCTGCTGCATCTGTTGCCCATATCCCTGTTCATCTTCCTTGGCGGCAAGATAATTAAGACGTGTCTCCAGGGCTGCCTTGCTGTCCAGTTTTTCCAACGCCTCAATCTGTTCAAGGGCCAGTTCCGGATCGCCGCCGGCGATGCCCGGTGCCTGCAGGTAGAAGGACGCCAGCCCCTGACGGTAGGCCACATCTTCCGGGGCCAGTTCCACGGCCTTTTTGAAGCTGTCCAGGGACTTGCCGGCATAGCTGATGGCCGACAAAAAGCTGTTGCTGGCCTGATTGCCCATTACCATACCCCGGACATAATGGGCCCCGGCGTGGTTTGGTGCTTGCTCTACGGCAGCATCGATCAATTCCTCGGCTTCATCCAGATCCCTGTCCAGCCAGATTCTGGCTTGTAATACCAATGCTTCCACTGAGGGTTCCAGCTTTTCAAGCAGGATCAAAGCCTGTTCAGAATCATTTTGCTCATAAGCCACCTTCGCCTCTTCCAGGCTGGCCTGGGCAAGACCGCAAAACACTAATGTTATTAACGTCATTGTCCTGATCATGTCCCTGTCCTTATTTATTATTGAACACTTGTCACTTGTCACTTGTCACTTGTCACTTGTCACTTGTCGGCGCTTTTTGCTCACAGAACTGTCGCTGATATTTACGCGCCAGCCAGGTGATCACCAATCCGCCGACTACCCCGGGGACAATCCAAAATGCCAGTTGCCATTGGCCAATGCCCGACAGCAACTGCCTGCCGCCGAAGGCAAAAAAAGCCGTGTAAGCACCGATGCCTGAGCCGATCATGGCCCCCAGGTGTTCAATCCACCACTGGCGCGGTGTCAACTGGTGGCGAAAGCTGTAATGTAACATCTGGCCTCCCAGTATCATGCCCAACAGGGCAAAGATAATATGTAAAACTTTGTTGGCCTGAAGCCCCAGTAGCAACAAGGCGCCACCGCCTAAAACCAGGCCACTGGTGAGGAGCAAATGTTTTGGCTGGCGCAGAAGCTGACGGTTTTGTTTGCATTTGAGCACCAGTATGCCGTGCCTCACACTGGTCAGGGTCAGCAGACTGAGGTATAGGAGAAACCAGGAAAACCCCCTGATCTGGCTGGCAGCCTGCTGTGCCTGATGTGCTGGCGTATGCTGTCCATGGATGGAGAGCGGGTCGCTGAGCACCAGCAGACTCATCAGTGCGCCACTGAGAGCTACCCCATACATGACATTGGCGTAGTAGCGGCCAAACCTGATGTGATCTAGGCTGCCCTTGGGCGTCAGCGCCGGCATCCAGAACAGAATAAGGGCTGCGCTGCCAAACAGAATGTGGAATATAAATAAGCCGTTATGCAGACCAAGCATGATCAATCTCCTAAATGGACTGCGTCCAGTCTAATGGTTGGCATAACTGCATATCAGTGCCATTGGTCATGGGTATAATCATGACTTTCGGCCTATTGGCAACGCTTTGACGCTTCCCTATTCTGGCCGTTGACTATCTATTGATGAACCGGGGGAGACAGGAATCCAATGACTAACTGGCGGGATAACATCAGCATCGAGTTGCTCAGCGCCATGATTACCTGGGCTCTGGTGGCGGGATCTTCCCTGTACTACACGCAAATGGATCTGGGTTGGTTCCACTGGCGCGTCTACCTGTCTGCTCTCCTGTACAGCCTGTATATGGCCGGATTTCTGTTGGTCACCCGGGAGGGCGGTTTCAGGCATGATCAGTTTGTCCGCACGCTTCTGCTACTCGCCTTGTTTGGCATCGTGAACTGCCTGTATATAGTCGTGCCCTATTCGTACAATGCGGTACTGATGGCAGTCTGGTCCGCCCTTGTTCCCCATTTTATCGCCTTTCGCCTGGCGCTTTGGCTGTCTCCCCTGTGGTCAGCGCCGTTGTGGCTGACGCAGGCATTTTACTGGGGTCATGACTATGCCCTGATTACGGCGTTGCTGTTCTGGAGCTTCAACCTGTTTGCGTTGGTGACCATGCAAACCACCCTCCGCGAACAGAAAGCCAGGGAGGCCGCTAACCAATTGAACCGGGAGCTGATGGCCACTCAGACCTTGCTCAATCAGGCGGGCAAACAGGCAGAGCGCACCCGCATTGCCCGTAATATCCATGATCTGCTGGGTCATCACCTGACCGCGTTGTCCATCAATCTGCAGGTGGCCGGGCGCAAGGCTGACGGAGAGGTCAAGCAGGCAGTGGAGAAGTGTCATGCTATTGCCGGCCTGTTGCTCAGCGATGTGCGCGAAGCAGTGGCAGAAATCCGTGAGAAGTCCCTGATTGATCTGCAATCAGCCCTTCAGGAACTGACCACCGATCTCCCTCGCATCCAGGTGGACTTGAATATCCAAGCCGAGGTGCAGGACGTCGAGCAGGCTCACGCCATCCTGATGTGCGTAAAGGAAAGTCTGACCAATAGTCTTAAGCATTCCAGTGCCGACCGTATCAGCATCTCGCTGAGTGAAGCATCGGGGAATCTGCAACTGGATATTCATGACAACGGACAGCAGAAGATAGCAGGCTTCAGGACGGGAAATGGCCTCAGGGGCATTCAGGAAAGAGCAAGTGGTTTGTGCGGACAGGCCTTGTTTGAATCCGGCCCTCGTGGTTTTCATACCCGCATTCTGTTACCCGGAGAAATGGCATGATCAGTCTGTTGCTGGTGGACGACCAGACCCTGGTCAGGGAAGGGATCCACAGCCTGTTACGCCTGTCGGCGCATCTGGAGGTGGTGGCTGAAGCCAGTGACGGGGATCAGGTGCAAGGAATACTCGAGCAGACAACGGTGGATGTGATCCTGCTGGATATTCGTATGCCCCGCCTGTCAGGCATAGCCACCTTGAGGCAACTGCAGCAGGCCGGCATCCACATTCCGGTTATCATGCTGACAACCTTTGACGATCATAAGTTGATCCTGGAATCCGTGCAGGCGGGAGCCAAGGGATATCTTCTGAAGGACGTGTCCCTTGAAACCCTGGTGGAGGCCATAGAGACAGTTCATGGGGGTAAAACCCTGATCCAGCCCGCGGTAACTGAGAAAGTATTGCGGGGTTTGCAAGGGCTGGAACGGCCCTTCGAGCCCTACCTGCCCGATGAGCCCCTGACTGACAACGAGAAAAGGATTCTGCGCCTGATGGCGGCCGGCTGCAGCAACAGGGAAATCGCCGAGGCCCTGTTTAAATCAGAAGGTACCATCAAAAATCAGGTCTCTGTGCTGCTGACCAAACTGGGTGCCCGGGACAGAACCCGGGCGGTGCTCAAGGCTATAGAAAGCGGCCTGATTTGATTTATTCAGACCGGCAAACCTCAGAAAGGAAAACGAATCACAAAGCGGCACCCCTGTCCCAATGAGGACTCACATCGGATACTGCCCCCCAGCAGCTTTTCTACCAGATCCTTGCAGATATGCATGCCCAGGCCGCTGCCGCCGCGATGTTTGGCCGAGGTAAAAAAGGGCTCAAATATATGCGCCAGGGTCGTTTTATCCATGCCTTTGCCATCGTCCCGGTAGTCCAGCAGCAGCGTTTCACCCTCCCGGACAATACGCAGATGGATACGGCCTCTGTGGCCTGGCTCAAAGGCATGCAACATGGAATTGACGATCAGATTGATCAGTATCTGGCTGATGGCCCCGGGATAACTGTGAATGGTCAGGTCAGGATCCAGATCGAGACAAAACTGTAAGCGGAAGTGCTTGAGTCTGGGCTTAAGCGACAGCAGTATTTCACACACATAGGCGCTCACATTGAATTCACGCTGCTCCTGGTTGTGCTGATCCAAAGACAACTGCTTGAAGGTGCTGATGAGCTCTGCAGAACGTTGCAGGTTGCGCTCGACTATCTGCAAGGCCTCTTCGGCTTCGAGGTAAAACCTGCCCAGGCCGCTTCGGGTCATTCGGTTCAGCTCGAACTGTTGGCGGGATTTGTCCTGCAGGTTCTGCAGGTGGCTGAGCGCCGTGATGGCCACCCCCAGTGGGGTATTGATCTCATGGGTCAGGCTGGACATCATGGTGCCAAGGGAGGACAGGTTTTCAATATCCAGCAGTTGTTGCTGCACTTCGTTACGCTGCTCCAACGCGTCCCTGAGTCGTTTATTGGTCTGCGTCAGCTCCCAGGTACGTTGCTGGACCTGTTTTTCCAGTTTCTGCTTGTCCTGATTGAGGCTTTCCACCGCCTGTACCCGTTCGATAATCAGACCAGCGATGCTCGCCTCAATGGCGATCAGTTCCCGGTCCGCCTCCGAAGGTGTCCTTGGCTGGGAGTAGTACATGCCAAAGGTACCCAATACGTCACCCGAAGCACTGAGGATAGGCTGTGACCAGCAGGCCCGCAGATTATGTTGCTGGCATAGGGAGCGGAAGGGGATCCAGTTGGGATCGGTTTGGATATCGGTGGCGATAATGGTGCATTTCAAAAAGGCACTGGCACCGCATGCCCCCACTTGCGCACCTATTTTTATACCGCTGATGGCCTGACAGTACTCGGCGGGTAAGGCCGGTCCCACCAAGGAATGCAGGGTTTGCTTGCGGCGATCCAGCAGCATGATGGAGCACTTCAGATCCCTGTCCATGGTTTCCAGCGCCTCTACCAGCTCCGTGAGAATCCTGTCCAGTGGTGCCCCTGCCACCCAGAGATTCAAGGCATTGGTCCGGCCGGTTTCGATGGCCTTCTGGCAATACTGGCTGACCCTCAGGGGCAGGTCAGACGGATTAGCAATAGCGGCTTCTGGCATTTACAGGCTACCCAGCGACAACGCATGGCTCAATGTATCAGAACGGTACCTGCTTGCAAAATAATCAATTCTGGGCAATTCAAAGGTCGCCGAAACGACTCTGCAGGCTGGCAATGGCAGTCAGGGCGGCCGTCTCTGTACGCAGCACTCTTGGGCCCAGCAGGACAGACTGAAACCCATGTTCACCGGCCTGGTAAAGTTCCTGTTCGCTCAGTCCGCCTTCTGGTCCTATCAGCAGTCTGATCCCCCTTCCGGCAGGCTTGTCCAGCTCCGCAATACGTTTTTCCGCTCTGGGATCCAGAGTCAGTCGCAGGGCGTTGGTGGATTGTCGGGTCCAGTCGGCCAGATTGGCCACAGGATGCAAAACGGGCAAGGTATTACGGCCGCACTGTTCACAAGCCCCCACAATGATCTTAAGCCATTGTTCGTGCTTTTTCTGCCAGCGATCAGGGTTCAGTTTGACCATACAGCGCTCGGTCAGAAGGGGGGTAATCTCTGTCACACCAAGCTCCACCGACTTTTGCAGGACAAAATCCATTCTGTCGCCCTTGGAGACTCCCTGACCCAGGTGAATGGACAGGGGGGATTCACAACTGATGCCTAATTTGGCATCGACTCTGGCCCATACCTGGCGTTTGTCCACCTTACACAGGGTGGCCGGATATTCATTGCCGTCGCCATTAAACAGCACAACGGGATGCTCTTCCTTCAGGCGCAACACATTGCCCGCATGATTGGCGGCATCCGGTTCCAGTTGTACCTCATGGTCAACGATAAGGATCTGGGAATGAAAAAAGCGGGGAATACGCATGGCTGTTGGCAGCGGATTAATATTGGCGCCAGTCTAAGCCAAAGCGCCGGTAAACGCACCCCGTAGCTTTTCTTCGCCGTTGCATTAATGGGGATTTGAGCCTTTCTGCCGGTTCGCCTCCATGCGACGCACAGGCATACTGTCGATCACAGCGAGTATCTGGTCAATGTCCAGGTCGGCTGCCTGTTGCTTGACCAGACCGTCCTTACCAATCAACACCAGGCTATGGTTGTGGTCGCGAAAGTAGCGGGTCACCAGATGTTCTCCGAATTCAGGGGTCAGCGGGGCCGGGTAGTTGGTGACGATTTGCTCATTCTGTATGACAAACCAATAAAGATCCCTCTGCGCAAATTTATCCCGGGCATCCCGCAGCCCGCTGACATCATGTTCCTGCCCGGCAACAGCTTTGAGCAGCAACAGCCGGTGCTGCTGCAGTTCGTCGAGACTCCCTAACTGACTGGCAAAGGCCGGGTTGCAGACTAGGCTCATTGTCAACAAGGTAAAGATAAAAAAGGGTATCAGATTTTTCATTGGCTAAACCTCCTGTTCAGCTTCTGGTTACGGCACAGGGCCGATGCGGATCATTCAATATCAAAACTGTAATAAAGATCCATTGACCGTTCGAGGCTACTGACGGCTTCCAGCCAGAGCTGGTTCATCAGGTAGAAGCGCACCGTCACCTGAGTGACGGGCTCAAGAATTCCCACTCCGTATTTCAGATAGATACGTTCGCCGATGTAACCGCTGACTGTGGCCAGGCTGTCGCCGCTGACCGCATCCGTTTCCGTATCCAGGGTAATGTCGCTGATCAGCGGGATTTCATTGAGCGCATCCGTCAGGCCGCTGGCCCCGGTAATACCGATGCCCTGGTTGGCCGCCATGACCAGCGCCATCGAGCTTCCGTCTATGTCTGTGCCGTTCTGTGGTGCGGAACCGCGCAAAATATAAGACAAGATGGCACTTTGCTCCATATTGGGGTTGGAAAACAGGTCCACCTTGAGGTTGTTGGCTGGTCCGGATACCTGAATGCCTGCCTCCACCGAGGTGCCTTTGAGCGGCCGGATGGCCTGCAGTTGCACTACCGGATTGTCTGCCTGGCCGAGAAACTGCAATCGGCCGCTTTTTACTTCCAGATTCTGCCCATAGGCTTTGTAAAACCCTTCGGTGAAGGTCAGGGTACCGTACAGCTCAAGAGGAGCGGGGCTGGTTTGCCTGGCGTTGAGGCTGCCATCCAGCTTGCCGTTGAAACCAAATCCGCTGATGCTGAAAGGTTCTCCAAGCTCAATGTCCAAATCAATGTTTCTGGCCAGCATGGTCTCCATCTGCCGTTGATTTTCATTAACCAGCACCATATCGTCGGAAACGGAAACCGCCGACTCTGGCAGACTGGCCAACCTGACAACGCCGCTGTCTATAGTGACTTTGCCGGTCAGGTTAAGCTTTTTGTCCAGCTCAATATTCACGTTCGGGCTGACATCGGCATACAGCTCGGGTAACGATTTAATCTGTAGTTTCTGGCCTTGCAGCCTGGCTTTCAGATAAAGGGCTTCCTGCCAGTTACTCTGCCCGGGATCCCAGCGGCTGGTGCCATTGAGGTTCGCCTGTCCCTCGCCCATTTGCCACTGACCGGAAAAATCGGCCCGGTTACCCTCGAACTCCACTGACAATGCGATTTGTTCCGCTGTACTCTGCGAGCGGGCGAGGGTGATGGCCCCCTGCTGCAGTTGAAGATTGCCCGCCAGTTGAGGCTGGTCCAGTCTGCCAGACAATCTTATATCTGCCCCCAGCATGCCCTCCAATCGGCTCAGTTCAGGAAATAAGGGCATAAAGCCTGCCAGTGGCAGAGGGGACAATTGCAGTTCGCCATTCAAGGACATATCCGGCTTGGGCCCTATCTGGGCATTTAGCCGTACCATTGGGGCAGATTGTTCGTCCGTCAGGCGGCCTTCTAATTTTATCCCCTGCTCGTCAGTGTGGACGGTCAGGGTGCCTCCCTGCCAATCCAGCAAATCCAGGGTTTTTTCTTCGAGTTGCTGTTTAAGGTGGCCAGATGAAAGCGAAGCCTCCAGATCGATAATCGGCAGCCCTTGCTCCGGCAGTCTGATACTGGCCTGCAGCGTTGCTCTGCCTTGCAGATCCTGTTGGATGAGTCTGTCCGGATTGGCCTGCACCCAGGCGCCATAATCTACCTCAGCACTGACCACTATGGGCTCCTGGCCTGGCAGCGTCAGGGGTTGTTGCAGACAGAGTTCACTGAACCGCCCTTGCCAGCAGTGGGCTGATACCGAGGTCTGCCCGCCAATTGCCAAATCAACGGGCTCCTGCAATTGCCACTCCTCCTGCAGCAAAGCCAGACGAGCTTGTGACAGTTGTCCCTGCCAGCGTCCGAAGTCAGGATCCGCCTTGCCGGTCAATTCCAGGGTCGAGTGCACATCGCCGTCCAGTTCCAGGTGCAGGCGGTGTTGTTCAAGGTTACCTTCGAGGCTGGCCTGGCCATAAAAGTGCTGACTGTTGTCCCAGGTAATACTCGGCAAGCTGATTTCCACTTTGGTCTGGTGCTGGCTCGCTGGCTGGTACCGGGCCTCGAAGCCGGTATCGCTGAGCGACAGGCCCTGGGTATGCAACTGGGAAATCTTGCCTTGCAGATCCAGTTTCGGATCTTTAATGGGACCGCTGATGCTAAGGTCGGACTCTAACTGGCCTTCAAGCTGGCTGGACAGGGCGCTGAGATCCTGCGCTATCAGCCGACCCTCAATTTGCCAGTCCTGTTCTGCCTGACCGGTCAGCTTCAGGGTGCTCATAAAGGCCTCCACACCCAGATCCAGGTTTTCGACCCTGAGCTGTCCCCGGTGGCTGATGTCTGCCACCGCCCTCAGTCGCAATGGCGTCTGGGCAAGGGTGCCTTGCAGCCTGGTATCTTTAACTTGTACGGCCCATTGTCCGTCATGCCATTCCCCCTGGTGTGAGAGGCTGCCGCTGATGTTACCGGCAACGGGGATCAGAGGGGAGTCCACCACCAGCTTGTCAATCTGGCCATCCAATTGCCAGCGGATGGGCTGGCGGTAATCCAACTGTCCCTCAAAGGTCATGGAAGAACCGCTGTCGGGATCCTTGAAGGTCAGGATCAGATTGTTCAGTTGACCCGCCCCATGGTTGGCCTTCAGCCTGATGCTGGCCGGGGTAGGCTGACCGAAACCGAACCCCTGCACGGCCAGTTGCAGACTGGCCTGTTGAGAGGCCAGATTGCCGCTGGCCGTGCCGGTCAGTTTACCCGGGCGGAAGCTGGCTTCGTCTGGCAGACTCAGCAAAGGACTGAGGGCCTCTGTCTGCAGTGAAAATTCTGTTTCAAAGGGGAGCTGGCTGTCGGTCAGATCGGCCCGTCCCTGCAGCGCCAGCGACAATTGCTCTGTTTCTTTCACGCGCAGTGACAGTTCCTGCAGGTTACCGCTGGCCTGTAACTGCCAGGGTGAGGCCTCAAGGGGAGCCGGCAGAAGTTCGGCAGCGGGCCTTAACCTGGCGTTCAGGCTCAGGGGGTATGGGCCTGCCAGAGTCGCCGAACCTTGCAGATCCAACTGACCAACGCTGCGCATTCTCAGGGCCAGTTTGTCCAGTTGAACACGTTGGTCCTGCCAATGCATCTGCAATGCCAGGGACTCCATGGCCCAATGCCGGCCCGATTGCTGCAGTTGGAAATCGCTAATCTGTACATCGCGCAGACGAATATTCACCGGCGCCTGCAGGGTGGGCAAGTTGGCCAGCGGCCATCCGGCGTCGTCCGTTGGCGTGCGGGTCTCCAGGAGTTCCACCTGGGGCCCCTTAAGCAAGAATGTATCCAGATTGAGCCACTGGCCTTGCAGACTGGCTGCCAAATCCAGTTGCTGCCAGGCAAGGATCATGGCCGGAGCACTGATTCGACTGTCGGTCACCTGCATCTGCCGGATAATCATGGGGGGTAACCAGTCAGGCAGATCAAGCTTGCTGGTGCCAGCAAAGTTGGCCGGGGCGGCAGAGGTCTGTTCATTGGCTGGCAACCGGAGCCTCAGTTGTTGCAAATCCAGTTTCTGTATCACCAGTCTCGGCATGAGCAATGCCCGGGCGGAGATATCCAGCTCCAGACGGCTGGCTGTCAGTTTTAAACCGGCTTGTTGATACTGGATATCTGTCAGTATCAACCCGGTCAGCAGGCTGCCTGAATCGTGGTTCAGTGTCAGGCCTTCCAACCGGGATTCAGCCTGCCCCAGAAGAATCCCAGTGCCGATGCGGGTGGCTGTCAGCAGATAAAATGCCGCAACAAACAGGAACACCAGTATCGCCAGGGCCAGAAGCGTTGTGCGTAGCAGTGGCTTGAAGGAAAAGGGCCTCATCAGAGTTCCGCCCCCATACTGATATGCAACCGCCAGGGCCTGTCCTCTTCACTGATGCCATAGGCTACTTCCACACGCACGGCCCCCACCGGGGACAGCCAGTGAACCCCTGTACCCACGGATTGGACCGGGTTGAACTTGTCACGGTTAAAGGCATTGCCGGCGTCGGTAAAAATCGCCAGCCGCCAGTCATCGTAGAGGTAGTACTGGTACTCGGCTGAGGCCACAGCCAGCATCTTGCCGCCTATCACCCGCTGTTCCGGGCCATCGTCTGTTTGCACTGTGGTAGTGGGACCCAGGCTGTTGTAGTCGAAACCACGAATGCTCTGATCACCGCCGGCAAAGAAACGCAGGGATGGTGCTAGACTCTCCACACCTTCCTCCTCCGTGACATTGATGCCTGCCTGGCCACGCAGGACCACCCGGTGATCGCCCCAACGGTGCAGCCATTTCCAGAAACCCGTCAGTCGCAACAGCCGGCCCCCCGAACCCAGGTTCTGGTCGGTGGCTTCTACCTGATAATTCTGCAAAAAGCCCGCCTCGGGATCCCGGATGGGCCCTTCGCGCCGGGTGCGGGACAGGGTCAGGCCCGGCAACAGATATTGGGCCCGGTAGTCCTGTTCGGCGAAGTTCCAGTTTTCATCCAGCCAGCGCAACTGGGTCGCCCACACCCACTTTTTGTGGGTAGATTGCCGGCTCAGCGCCAGACGTTTCTGGGTGCTGGTCAGATCGCCATAGTCATTCTGCTCCAGCCCCAGGCTGATAAGGTAATGCTCGTTTAACGGATCCTCGCCGGGGATCTGGTAGAAAAAATTGATGTAGGGATTCACTGTGGAGTAGCGCAGGGTGGTTTCCTGGCTGTGACCATAGCGGTTTATTCTGGGGGTACGCCAGTTGAACTGCGCTCTTGGCCCGGTATCGGTCACGTATCCCACTCCCACCTTAAAGCTGTGGGTAGGGGCGTCGGACAGCGCCACATTGATGGGCACCTGGTGGTCGTGCACCTTATTGAGGTCTGGGGTAACCAGCACATCATCGAAATAGCCTGACCGCCGCAAGGCTGATTCCAGCGAACTCAGCAGGGAGCTTTGATAGGGTTCACCCAGGGTCAGGGGGGACATGCGTTCCAGCAGCTCCCGGGACACATCCGACCCTTTGTAATTTACTTCGCCGACCTGATGTCGGACACCCGTATCAAACTCCAGTATCACCCTGGCTTCCCGGGTTTCGGTATTGACCCTCAATTCATGGGTAATCCATTTGGCTGAAAGATAACCGTGGTTACGGGCGTACGTCTGGATCCTGTCTTTCCAGCTTTCATAACTCTGGTGGTTCAGTATCTGGCCCTGCTGCTGGATGATCCCGGCCAGCAGTTGCTGAAACTCGTCATCGTCCAGGCCGTCTCCCTTGAGGCTCAGGTCCATCTGGGTAATGCGGGTCGGGGCACCAGGGTCGACAGATATGGTGACCCGCAGAGGCTGTACCTCTCGGTTGACCTGCACTTTTGCATGGGCATTGTTGTAACCCAGGGCAACCAGGGCACTCAGCGTTTTCTCCCTGGCTTTGGCAATAAAGGCGTTGATCTGGTGGGGCTCGGTAGGTAAGGACCCCAGATGTGCGCGGATATTCTGTTGTTGCGCTTCGTTTGCCCCCTGAATACTCAGTTCGATTTGCTGCTGGGCATGCGCGCTGCTGCAAAATAGCATGCAGAGAATTCCGAACAGCAAAAGGTTGGAGTAAGGTCGCAATGGCTTTCATCCTGAATGGCAAAAATAAATCAATCCCAACCTAGTGTAGCCAAAGGCGGGCGGCTGTTTTAAATCCGCGGCTTTTTCCCTGGCGCGCCAGGCCGGGCGGGAGGGCATGATACCAATTTGCCACCGGGATTGAACAGCAGCATATCTGCCTGCGTGGGCCGCTGACAATTAACTGATTTGTGGTAAAAATCTGATATGCTTGATGACTGATCTGCCCGTTTGACAGGCGCTGCGGCACAGAATAACAACACTGGATATGGAGAACTCGCATGATTGAATCGGTAAATGTGGCCGAACTGATTGAAACCTATTTGATCCCCTGGGGCATCAATATCGTCCTGGCCCTGCTGATCTTTGTTATCGGCCGGCTGGTGGTGGGTTTGCTGATCAACCTGTTTGGCAAGGTCATGGGCCGCTCCAAGTGGGACAGCATGCTGATCGAGTTCGTGAAGTCGATATTAGGCGCCGTACTGACCCTGTTTGTGGTTGTCGCCTCCTTGGATCAACTGGGTGTGGACACCACGTCACTGGTCGCTCTGCTTGGCGCGGCAGGCCTGGCAATTGGCCTGTCCATGAAAGACTCTTTGGCCAATTTCGCTGCCGGCGTCATGCTGCTGGTGTTTCGTCCGTTCAAGGCTGGGGACTACGTGGAAGCGGGGGGGACTGCCGGCACGGTAAACAGCATTGGGATTTTTACCAGCACCCTCACCACGCCGGACAATAAAGTGGTCATCGTTCCCAACGGTGCCATCTATTCAGACAATATCACCAACTATTCGGCCATGGAAACGCGCCGCGTGGACATGGTGGTGGGGATCAGTTATGACAGCGACCTGCGCAAAGCCAAGCAGATTATGAGAGAGATGCTGGAGGCCGACGAGCGGGTCCTCAAGGAGCCGGCCATTACTATTGCAGTGTCTGAGCTGGCCGACAGCAGCGTCAATTTTATCGTCCGGCCCTGGGCCAAGGTGGCCGACTACTGGTCGCTGAAATGGGACTTTACCGAGGCGGTCAAATTGCGCTTCGATGAGGAAGGCATTGTCATCCCTTACCCGCAGATGGATGTCTATCTGCACAAGGACGATGCGGAAAACGAGGATAAACAGGAAACTAAAGCGCAGCAATAAGGTGCAGCGTCAAAAAAGCCCGTCATCGACGGGCTTTTTGTTTCCAGCCAATCAGCATCTGACTTTGACTATTCCCGGCAATCCGGTTTGTTTTTGGCCGTTTTATAGTCCTTGAGGGCGGGGGACATATTGGCCGACAGGTTCTCAATACGGCTTTGCGGCGCTGGGTGAGTGGAAAGCAGTTCAGGTTGGCGCTGGCCCCCGCTGGCCTGCTCCATGTTTTTCCACAGTTCCACCGATTCCTGGGGATTAAACCCGGCTTTGGCCATCAACTGCAAGCCTATCAGATCCGCTTCCGATTCGTGTACCCGGCTGAAAGGCAGCTGGATACCCACCTGACTGGCCAGACCCAGGCCGGCCATGATCATCTGGCTGTTACCCACCTGGCCTGCTTGCAGGATCTGGCTGGTGGCCTCCATACCGATACCGATCAGGGTGCTGTTGGACATACGTTCGTTGCTGTGGCCGGCAATCACATGGCCCACTTCGTGGCCCAGCACGGCAGCCAGTTGATGCTGGTTTTTGGCCACTTTGAGCAGGCCGGTATAGACACCGATTTTGCCCCCCGGCAGGGCGAAAGCGTTGACCTGATCATCGTCGAAAACCACGATCTCCCACTGGCCGGCATAGACGTCATCCGAGACCTGATCGGCAATATGCCTGGCCACACAGGTGACGTACTGGTTCTGTACCGGTGCAGAGGAAACCTTCTGCTCGGATTTCATGCTGTCGAAGGCCTGGGAGCCCATGGCCGACAATTGATCCGACGAATAAAGTTTAAGCTGGTTGCGACCGAGGGGGGATTTGGCGCAGGCCACCAGCAGGGAAGCGGTGCACAGGGCCAGGGTCAGGGTCTTGAGTTTCATCCTGTCTCTCATTGGTTGAACTGCCCTTATTGTGATCCAGTCCAGCGGCGAATGCCAATAATGGTAAAGAAGAATGTTTCATGCCATTCGCCGGTGAAATTTCCCGGCGTTGGCTGTATAGGGTCCATCCATGGACCTATACACCGGGCTGAGCTACCAGGGCAACCCGGTGTTCGGCTTACAGATTGGCTGCGTCGCGCAGCAACTGGGCCTTGTCAGTAGCCTCCCAGGGAAACTCCTCGCGGCCGAAGTGGCCATAAGCGGCCGTGGCCTGGAAGATTGGCCGTTCAAGATCCAGCATCCTGATCAGGCCATAGGGACGCAGATCAAAATACTCACGCACCAGGGCGATGAGCTTTTCCTCGTCCAGGCGGCCGGTGCCGAAGGTCTCAATACTGATTGACGTGGGCTCGGCCACGCCGATGGCGTAGGAGACCTGAATCTCACATTTTTCAGCCAGGCCGGCAGCGACGATATTCTTGGCCACATAACGTCCGGCGTAGGCAGCAGAGCGATCCACCTTGGACGGATCCTTACCGGAGAACGCACCGCCCCCGTGGCGGGCCATGCCACCATAGGTATCGACAATAATTTTGCGCCCGGTCAGGCCGCAATCGCCCATGGGACCGCCTATAACGAAGCGGCCAGTGGGATTGATAAAAAACTTGGTGTCCCGGCTGAGCCATTCTGCCGGCAGCACCGGCTTGATGATCTCCTCCATTACCGCTTCCTTGAGGGTGGGCAGGTTGATGGAGCCGCAATGCTGGGTCGACAGGACGACCGCATCGATTCCCACCGGCTTGCCGTCTTCATAGATAAAGGTCACCTGGCTTTTGGCATCGGGACGCAGCCATTCGAGGGTGCCGTTTTTACGCACTTCGGCCTGGCGCTTGACCAGCAAGTGGGAGTAGGTAATGGGGGCGGGCATCAGCACATCGGTTTCGTTGGTGGCAAAGCCAAACATCAGGCCCTGGTCACCGGCGCCCTGTTCTTCGGGACGGGAGCGGTCCACGCCCTGGTTGATATCCGGACTCTGTTTACCAATGGCATTGAGTACCGCACAGGAATCCGCATCGAAACCCATGTCTGAATGAACATAGCCGATTTCCCGTACGGTGTTACGGGTTAACTCCTCAATATCCACCCAGGCGGTGGTGGTGATTTCCCCGCCCACCAGCACCATGCCGGTCTTAACGAAGGTTTCACAGGCCACCCGGGCCCTGGGATCCTGGGTCAGGATGGCATCCAGCACCGCGTCGGAGATCTGGTCGGCAATCTTATCAGGATGACCTTCAGAGACTGACTCGGAGGTAAACAGGTGTCTTGTCATAGGGGATCCTCAATTGAATTCTTGTGCCCTGTATCGACACAGATGGGTTCCATTTTACAAAATCGGCAGTATTTTTCCAATCTTTACATCTAGACGTCTAAATGTCTGTTTGTTAAGTTTGCTTTCCATACAACCATTCGCTTTAGTTTATTCACTTTTACCATGGTGGAATCTGCCAAGTTCGTTGCAGTCACCGCCAGGCTGGGTAAGAATAGTTGCCCGTTTTTGCCCATATAGCAGCGAACAGCAGGCTCTTTAGCCCCAAGCAGGAGAATTTATGCCCTCACGTCGAGAACTCGCCAATGCCATCCGTGCCTTGTCAATGGATGCGGTCCAGAAAGCCAAGTCAGGTCACCCCGGGGCCCCCATGGGCATGGCCGATATCGCGCAGGTATTGTGGTGCGACTTTATGCAGCACAATCCGTCCAATCCTGACTGGACTAACCGGGACCGCTTCGTGCTTTCCAATGGTCACGGCTCGATGCTGGTTTACTCCCTGCTGCACCTGACCGGATACGACCTGCCGATGGAAGAGATCAGAAATTTCCGCCAGTTGCATTCCAAAACCCCGGGCCATCCAGAATATGGTTATGCGCCGGGCGTGGAAACCACCACCGGCCCCTTGGGGCAGGGCATCAGTAACGCTGTGGGCATGGCGATTGCTGAAAAAGTCCTGGCTGCCCAGTTCAACCGGGACGGGCATCAGATTATCGACCACTATACCTACTGCTTTTTGGGCGACGGCTGCCTGATGGAAGGGGTCTCCCACGAAACCTGCTCACTGGCTGGCACGCTGGGGTTGGGTAAACTCATTGCTTTTTGGGACGACAATGGCATTTCCATAGATGGACATGTGGAAGGCTGGTTTACCGACGACACGCCCGGTCGATTCCGGGCTTACGGCTGGCACGTGATTGAAAATGTCGACGGCCACGATCCTGAACAGGTAAAGGCTGCCATCGAAGCGGCCCGCGCCGAAAACGGCAAACCGACCCTGATTTGTACCAAGACCATAATCGGCTTCGGTTCACCGAACAAATCCGGCAGTCATGACTGCCATGGTTCGCCCCTGGGCGACGATGAAATCGCCGCCGCGCGCGAATTCCTTAACTGGCCCCATGCTCCGTTTGAGATACCGGATAGTATCTATGCAGGTTGGGACGCCAAAGCCAAAGGCGCCGAACTGGAAAAAGCCTGGAACGAAAAACTGGCCGCCTACGCCGCAGATCACCCTGACCTGGCCCAGGAGCTCAAACGTCGCCTTGCCGGCGATCTGCCGGCGGATTTTTCCGCCAAGGCGGATGCTTTTATCCGCGAATGCCAGGCCAAGGGTGAAAATATTGCCAGTCGCAAGGCTTCACAGAATGCCATCGAGAAATTTGCCGCACTGCTGCCCGAGGTCATTGGTGGCTCGGCGGATCTGGCCGGCTCCAACCTGACCCTCTGGTCCGGCTCAAAGGGCCTCACCGCCGCGGATGCCAGCGGCAACTACATCTACTATGGGGTGCGTGAGTTCGGCATGAGCGCCATCATGAACGGCATTGGTCTGCATGGTGGTCTGCGTCCCTATGGCGCGACCTTTTTGATGTTTATGGAATATGCGCGTAATGCGGTGCGCATGTCGGCGCTGATGAGGATCCCGAATATCTTCGTCTATACCCACGACAGCATCGGTCAGGGGGAAGACGGTCCCACCCACCAGCCTGTGGAGCAACTGGCCACCCTGCGGCTGACCCCTAATATGGACACCTGGCGTCCCTGTGACGCGGCGGAAACGGCCGTGGCCTGGAAAGCGGCCCTGGAACGCAGGGACGGCCCCAATGCGCTGGTATTCAGTCGTCAGAACCTCAATGCTCAGGGGCGCAATGACGAGCAACTGGCCAATATCGCCCGCGGGGGATATATCCTTCGGGATTGTGACGGCCAGCCCGAACTGATTCTGATTGCCACCGGTTCGGAAGTTGATATCACGGTCAAGGCAGCCGAATCCCTGACTGACAAAGGCAAGCGGGTACGCGTAGTGTCCATGCCCAGCACCTCGGTATTCGACCGCCAGGATGCCGCCTACAGAGAAGCCGTATTGCCGGCTGCCGTCACATCAAGGGTAGCGGTAGAAGCGGCTCATGTGGATTACTGGAGCAAGTATGTGGGCTTTGGGGGGAAAGTGGTGGGTATGACCACTTTCGGCGAGTCGGCTCCGGGCGGTGCGTTGTTGAAGCATTTTGGCTTTACAGCCGAGAATGTTGCCGGTACCGCCTTGTCCTTGCTTGGCGAATAAACAAACCAGTACAATACGGGCGCTTTTAAGCGCCCTTTGTTTTTTCTGCCGGCAGCCTGGATGTCTGTGCTGGCGGATAACCACTTTTTGAGTCGTTGGATCTCATGCTACGAATAGCCATCAATGGTTTCGGACGAATTGGCCGCAATGTCTTGCGGGCGCTGTATGAAACCGGTCGTAACCGCCAGTGCCAGATCGTGGCCATCAACGAGCTGGCCAGGCCGGAAGGGGTGGCGCACCTGCTTAAGTACGACACCTCCCATGGGCGTTTTCCCTTTGCCGTGAGCCTTTGCAACGACAAGCTGAATGTCGCCGGCGACAGCATCCAATTATTACAGCGGGCCAAAATCGATGAGCTGCCCTGGCTGGAGCTGGGGGTCGACCTGGTTCTGGAATGTACCGGCATCTACGGCACCCGGCAGGACGGCGAAGCGCATCTCAGGCAAGGCGCCGGGCGGGTGCTGTTTTCCCAGCCGGCCAGCGCCGATGTGGACGCCACCGTTATTTTCGGCATCAATGAGCATTTGCTGGAGTCGGGCCATCGTATTGTTTCCAATGGTTCCTGCACCACCAACTGTATCGTGCCGGTGATCCAGGCGCTGGATCAGGCATTCGGCGTGGACAGCGGCACCATCACCACTATTCATGCTTCCATGCACGATCAGCAGGTCATCGACGCCTACCATGATGACCTGCGTCGCACCCGCGCCGCCAGCCAGTCTATTATCCCGGTGGATACCCGCCTGGCGGCTGGGATTGAGCGTATCCTGCCCAAGTTTGCCGGCCGCTTCGAAGCCATTGCCGTACGCGTGCCGACCATCAATGTGACGGCCATGGATTTAAGTGTGACCGTGCTGGAAGATGTCAATATTGCCCTGGTCAACCAGGCACTGATGCAAGCCAGGGAGGGGAGACTTCAAGGCATCCTGGGCTATACAGAGGAACCCCTGGTGTCGGTGGATTTCAATCATGATCCTCATTCGGCCATCGTCGATGGCACCCAGACCCGGGTCAGCCATAAACGGCTGGTCAAGACCCTGATCTGGTGCGACAACGAATGGGGCTTTGCCAATCGCATGCTGGATACCGCCCTGGTAATGGCGGGTCTGGACAATTAAAAGGAATATTCTATGCAAGTACTGAAAATGGTTGATTTGGATCTGGCTGGCAAGCGGGTGTTAATCCGCCAGGATCTGAACGTACCGGTCAAGAACGGCAAGGTCACCTCCGATGCCCGCATCAGGGCCTCCCTGCCAACTATCCGGCACGCTCTGGACAAAGGCGCCAGGGTAATGGTTATGTCCCACCTGGGACGGCCAACCGAAGGACAATATGAAGACGAATATTCCCTGGCACCGGTGGTGGACTACCTCAAAGAAGAACTCAAGATCCCGGTGAGGCTGGCCAGAGACTACCTCAACGGTCTGGATGTGGCTGCCGGTGAGTTGGTGGTGCTGGAAAACGTGCGTTTCAATAAAGGCGAGGGTAAGGACGACGAAACCCTGTCCAAACAATATGCCGCACTTTGCGATATTTATGTGATGGATGCCTTCGGCACCGCGCACCGGGCCCAGGCCTCCACTCACGGGGTGGGACTGCATGCCCCGGTTGCCTGTGCCGGCCCGCTGCTGGCCGCAGAACTGGAAGCCCTGGGCAAGGCCCTGGATAATCCTGCCAGACCGCTGTTGGCCATAGTCGGCGGTTCCAAAGTGTCAACCAAGCTGACGGTCCTGGAATCCCTGTCCGCCAGGGTGGACCAGTTGATTGTCGGGGGGGGAATCGCCAATACATTTATTGCCGCTACCGGTAAGCCGGTGGGTAAATCCCTGTACGAGCAGGATTTAATTCCCGAAGCCAGGCGACTGCTGGACCAGGCCAGTGCCAGTGGCGCCGATATTCCGGTTCCGGTGGATGTGGTGGTTGGTCAGGAATTTTCCGAGTCGGCCCAGGCCACCCACAAAGCGGTGGAAGAGGTCACGGAATCGGATATGATCTTCGATATCGGTCCGAAGACCGCTGCGCAACTGACTGAACTCATCAAAAAAGCCGGCACTATTGTCTGGAATGGTCCGGTAGGTGTATTTGAATTCGATCAGTTTGGCGGAGGCACCAAAGCCCTTTCAATGGCTATTGCCCAAAGTGAAGCCTTCTCTATCGCCGGTGGGGGCGATACCCTGGCGGCGGTGGACAAATACGGCATTGCCGATAAGGTATCCTATATTTCCACCGGTGGTGGTGCTTTCCTGGAGTTCCTGGAAGGTAAAACGCTGCCGGCGGTGGCTATGCTGGAGAAACGCGCCAGATAACCCGGCGGTGCTAAGTAGTGCAGTCGCCTTCCCTGATTAAAAAACAAGAAGGGCCTGAGCCCTCAGATGGCCGAGCTTAGTCGGCCAACACGCATTTTCGATTCTGTACCTTAACGTAAAAAGGAGTGTTGCCGATGGCAGCTCAAGCCAAACAAGACATGTTGAACAAAGTCCGCAACCAGGACGGCTTCATCGCTGCCCTGGATCAGAGCGGCGGCAGTACGCCCAAGGCCCTGAAGCTTTACGGCCTGGAAGAATCCGCCTGGTCAAATGATGACGAGATGTTCAATCTGGTTCATCAGATGCGCAGCCGCATCGTCACCAGTCCGGCTTTTACCGGCGAGCGTATTCTGGGCGCCATCCTGTTTGAAGATACCCTGGATCGCCAGATCGAAGGAAAAGCCTCTTCCCGTTACCTGTGGGAGACCAAGCACGTGGTGCCCTTCCTCAAGGTCGACAAAGGACTGGCCGAAGAAGCCGATGGCGTGCAGTTGATGAAACCCATCCCCGGCCTGGACGCACTATTGGCCAAAGCCAACGACCAGGGCGTATTCGGCACCAAGATGCGCTCGGTAATCAAGCAGGCCAACGTCGAGGGGATCCGCGCCGTAGTCCAGCAACAATTTGAAGTAGGCAAACAGATCCTGGCTGCTGGGCTGGTCCCTATTATCGAGCCGGAAGTGGATATCCACTGCCCGCAGAAATCTGAAGCCGAGGCATTGCTCAAGCAGGCCATTCTGGCCGAACTGGATAAGCTGGACGACAGCCAGAAGGTCATGCTGAAGCTGACTCTGCCCGACGTCGACAATTTCTACCGGGATTGCATCGAGCACCCCAACGTAATCCGCGTCGTGGCGTTGTCGGGGGGGTATAGCCGCGAAGAAGCCAATGACATGCTAAGCCGCAATCACGGCATGATCGCCAGCTTTTCGCGGGCTCTCACTGAAGGCTTGTCGGCCAGGCAGTCGGATCAGGACTTTAATCAAAAACTGGATCAGGCAGTCGAGAGTATCTTCCAGGCTTCACGTAGCTGAGACCCGACAATAAGGGAACGGGCCGCAGGCCCGTTTTTTTATCGCTTTGCAATGAAAGTCCAAAGAAATTTGTAGTAAAGTTACAAAAAAAGAGGAAAAATTGCCCGGTGGCTTGAACCTTTTCCTTCTGCGCGTTACCAATTGATTAAAAAACATACGGATAAACCTGCAAAGGAATAATTTATTTCGTTACAATAGCGCCGAACCGCTCGATTTGCCTATAAACCACGGAAACTGCTTGATGATACAGAAAACCTCGTTGGCCCTGTGCGCCGCCTTGTTTGTCTCTTCTGCCGTGCATGCCGATGCACTGGACGAACTTTTCGCTCCTGACATTTCCACACCGGAAGAAGCAGACAAGCCTTTCAGCATGGACGCAGAGCTGGGGTTGATCCTGACCACAGGCAATACCGAGTCTTCAGCCTTCAACGGCAAACTCAACGCCCACCAGGAACTGGAGTCCTGGAGTAATGACTACATCATCGAAGGATTCTACAAGGAAGATGAGGTCACAGTAGAAGTTGATGGAGAGTCAACTACCGAACAGCAGACTACCGCGCAGAAGATCTTTATGTCCGGCCAGGGTAACTACAAGCTGGAAAATCCCAACCACCGCCTGTTTGCGTTTGCTTCATACGAAGATGACAGGTTCAGCGGTTACGCCCATCAGGCCACCATTGCAGCCGGTTGGGCGCAGCAATTGTGGAAAAATGCAAATTCCTCATTCAGCTACAGTATCGGTCCGGGTTACTCCTTCGCCGAGAAAGAGGATGGTGAGAGTGCTAACAGCGTCATTGTCCGTGGCGCCATGGACTACAAATGGAAAATTTCAGACACCTCTACCTTCCGCCAACTGTTCAGTACGGAAGTGGGCAGCGATAATACCAAGTCAAAATCTGAGACCTCTGTGGCTGCCCGTATCAACGGATCTCTGGCCCTTAAGGTCGCTCTGATTCTCAATCACAATACAGACGTGGATCCGGGTATCGAAGAACTGGATACGCAGACGTCCGTTACCCTGGTGTATACTTTCTTCTGATTCTTTTGTGATTCGGAAATCTCTGCAAAAGCCGGCCTGTGCCGGCTTTCGCTTATCTGGTCCTATCATTTTGTGCAAACTGGCTCTAAACATCTGGTTTCATCAGAGTAGCGTGGTGTGGTGATTTTTTAACCGGAGCACGCCATGTCACCTTTGTCCAGTCTGCTGTTTTTCTGCCTCGCCCTGTCCGCCGGCACAGTGTCGGCAGCAGAGATTTTCAGTGAAGATTTTCAGTCCGGCCAGTATGCCAACTGGACCAGTAGTGGCGATGGCGAAGATGCCATTAACCTGTATCAGGCAAACTATTCGCTGCGCCTGGATGGTTTGCGCCAGTCAGAGATAGCCTTGTCGACGGAGGGGTTCACCGGCGTCAGTCTGAGCATGGCACTGACAGGCGCTTATCTGGTTTACGGCGATACCTGCCATGCCGAATATTCCACTGATGGAGGGGCGAGTTGGTCCAGCCTTGGCAGTATTGGCTCTGGTCAGTCCGGCGGTGGCTTTGTCAGCTTCAACCAGGGCAGTGGCCTGGATAATCAAGCCAATCTTCGCCTCAGGTTTCGTGCCTATACCCTGTATGACAATTACTGTTATGGCGACAATGTCACCCTGACCGGCACGGCATCTGCCGCTGCAGCACTGTACAGTGATGACTTCCAGGATGGCAGCTACGCGGACTGGAGTTTAAGCGGCAATGGCAACGATGCCGCCAACTTGTATCAGGGTAACTATTCTCTGCGTCTGGATGGTTTGCGCCAGGCCACGCAATTCCTTTCCAGCAGCGGCTATCAGGCAGTCAGCCTTAGCGGCGAACTGGCGGCTTTGTATCTGGTCAACGGAGATCATTGCTATCTGGAAGTCTCAGCTAACGGCGGCCAGAGCTGGCAGACCCTGCTGCAACTGAGTAATGGTCAGGATAGCGGTCAGTTCCAGTCCGCCAGCCTTGGCAGTGGCCTGGACGACAACGCCAATCTTCAGATCAGAGCCCGGGCCTATAGCCTGTATGGCAATTACTGTTATCTGGATAATGTTAGCCTGGCCGGCCAGCCCATCTCCGGCGGCGGTGACGAACCTGAGCTGAGGGTCACCGGCTCGGGCAACCTGGGTCAGGTTCCTGTGGGGCAAAGCGCACAAAATATTGTGAGCCTGAGCAATAACGGCGATGCGCCTCTTGATATTGGTGTGATTAACGCCCCCGTAACGCCATTTTCATTGCTTAGTGATAACTGCTCGGGGATCACCCTGGCTGAAAATCAGTCCTGCCAGTTAACGCTTGGCTTTACTCCCACGACCGATGGCGGCTTCTTCGGCAGTGTCAGTATTCCGTCCAACGATACGGATCAGACCCCTTATGTCCTGAATCTCTCCGGCACCGGTCTGATCAGCGGCAGTTGTGATTTTGATTGCCTGGGTGGCAGCGGCAATGTCAGTCGCAGTCAGCTCACCTATAGTCAGTTGACTGGCACCAGCAGTCAGGCGCTGATCAACTACAGTCATTATGGTATTCCTGCCAATGGGGCCGACCCGGACAACAGTTTCAGCGGCAACCTGAGTCTGACCATTGTGCCCGGCACGTTGAGCGAACAGGGTACCAGTCTGGCCGGTGCCTATACGGATCCAGACAGGCTACCGCCGTTCAGTTTCAGTTTTGTTCAGTACGGCACACATCTTGTTCCCCTTGAGCGCCAGATCGTCGCTACCACTCATCCGTCCTGGGAGTGGATCCTGCTGCCCGGACGGGTCTGGCAGGAAAACGGCGATAACGGCTACAGCCGGGTAGCGCTGCCCTTTGCCTTGCAGGAGGTCAACGCCAACTGCACCCACAACGGGGTGATGACCTTCCTGTTCAAGGATGACGGCAGCGTGTCGCGGGTGGCCTATCAGATTGCCCAGGAAACCTGCGAATACTTCAAATTCAATCTCCACGGTAAACTGGAGGCCAGTTATACGCCGGCAGCGATCAGCGGTGCTACCCAATTGATAACTGACTATGTAGAGGAAGTGGCGGGGCGGCTTCCCGTGAAGGCCATCAGCGAGCTGGCCAGTGACTACCCCGGTGTCGGCCTATTGGCGGCCAATATCGGCAGTGACCAGACCGCCGGCCATCTGAGTGCTTACGGGGTGCTGTATCAGGGCACTCACTACCAGGGGAACTGCAGTACCCGCCAGGGGGACTATCCCTTCTGCGCGGTGATGGCGCTGCCGTCTTATTCCACTGCCAAGTCCATGGTAGGAGGCATAGGTCTGATGCGCCTGGAACAGAAATATGGAGGCTCACAACAGGATCTGAAGATCAGTGATTATGTCAGCGAGTGCCCCGCATCACGCTGGGGCGATGTGACTCTGGAACATGCACTGGATATGGCGACCGGCAACTACGACTCGGCCGGGGATTCGGTGGACGAAGGCGCCCAGGCCACTATCGACGAATTCTTTCTGGTCGGCAGCCATGCGGGCAAAATCAGCCATGCCTGTGACTATCCGCGCAAGGTCAGTCCGGGCAGCAGTTTTGTTTACCATACCTCAGATACCTATATTCTCAGTCGCGCCATGCAACAGGTGGTTGAAGCCAACCAGGGCAGTCAGGCCGATTATTTCAGGGACATGCTGGTGGCGGAGATCTACCAACCTCTTGGGTTAAGCCCCCTGACCTGGGAGAGCAAGCGCACCTACGACGGCCAGGCTCAGGTCTGGGGCGGCTATGGACTAAGCCTCCATGGTGATGATTTCCTCAAGGTTGGCGCCTTCCTGTCGCTGAATTCAGGTCAGATTGGCGGCCAGACGATGCTGGACCCCACCTTGCTGGCCGATGCCCTGCAGCAAACCAGCAACAGAGGACTGACGACCGGAACCAGCAGCAGTCGCTATCAGAACGGTTTCTGGGCCTATGACCTGAGCGCCTCCACCCAGGTAGCCTGTGCCAATCCGACCTGGGTGCCTTATATGTCAGGCTTTGGCGGCATCGGTCTGGTGATGTTGCCCAACGGCATGGTCTACTACTATGTCAGCGACAACAATGAATACGGCTTTACCAAAACGGTGAAGGAGCTGAACAAAATCAGCCCGGTATGTAATTGAGTGATTAATAACGGGTGACAGGTAAGGAGTAACAGGTAACGAGTACGTGCAACTGGTGCCACGGACTGGCGCCAACTGGCCCTTAACCCCGACATCAAAGCTGATAGGCTCATATGATGATTACAACAAGCAGTACCTTTATGTTTTTACCCAAAGTTGCACCCGCCGGCACGGCCGCGCGCATTATGCTGGCTTTCCTGGCCACCGCAGGATTGTTTTACGTCAATATTATGCCAGCCATCGTCTCCGGGCTGATTGAATCCTTGAACTTTTCCCGGGCCGATGCCGGCCTGGTGGCTTCCCTGAATATCTATGGGGCTGCCGTAGGCGCACTGGCGGCAGTGTTTGTCGTGGCGCGGATCTCCTGGAAGCCCGCCGCTTTTATGTTGCTGTTGGGATTAATACTGCTCGACGGCCTGTCCATCCTGGTCAGCAGCCCGGAGGTGATGATGCCCCTTCGTGCCTTGCACGGGGCGGTGGGAGGCCTGCTGGTGGGTATCAGTTTTGCGGTCATTGCCAGGGTTGACCAAGTGCACAAAACCTTCGGCTACCTGTTGTTTGTGCAGTTTGGTCTGGGCGGGGTGGGCGTTATGGTGCTGCCGCCGTTGGCACCTGTATTCGGCACTGCGGCACTGTTTGTTGCCCTGATGGCATTCAGTGCCGCCTCCCTGCTGATGCTGGGTATGCTGAATGATTATCCCGTCGCCAGGCCGGATCTGGATGAGGTAATTGCGCCTGTGCAGATCAGACCTTTGTTGGCGGCCCTGCTGGCGGTGTTCCTGTTTCAGGCCGCCAACATGGGGCTGTACGCTTATATTATTGACTTGGGCAAGATGGCGGGGCTGGATATCGCCTTTATTTCCCCCACTTTGGGGGTGGCCGCCTGGGTGGGTTTGCTGGGGGCATCGCTGGTGATCCTGTTTTCCACCCGTTTTGGCCGGGCATTGCCGCTGGGATGCGCTATTTTTCTCACGGTGCTGGCCACCATCGCGTTGCACTACAGCCAAGTGGCCTGGGTCTTCTGGCTGGCCAATGTGCTGGTCGGGGTCACCTGGGCTTTTAGCATCGCCTATCTGCTGGGTATCTGCGCCGAATTCGACAAGGCAGGACGCATGGCGGCCCTGGGTGGTTTTGCCTCCAAGACGGGTCTGGCGTCGGGCCCCTTTGTGGCGGCATTGCTTTTGACCGACCAAGGCTATGGGCCGTTGATCAATCTGGCCGCCCTGGCCTTGGTGTTGAGTCTGCTGATCTGCCTGTTCCCGGCCCGTTTGCTTGATAAGCAAAGTTGAAAACTGCAAGATGGAACCCATTAGCACCATGGTTCCATAAAGTATGCCGCAGCACTTGTTTGTATTGGACGATGAGGGCAACACCAGCCTGCAGAAGCAGATTCAGCAGAAGTTGATCGATGCCATATTAAGTGGCTATTTCTCGTTGGGCAGCAAGATGCCATCATCACGTAAACTGGCCGAACAGCTTGGTGTGTCCCGCAATACTGTAGTAAGTGCTTATGAACAACTGATAGATGAAGGTTATCTGGTCAGCCGTGAGCGCAGCGGCATCTTTGTCAATGACCAGCTTTTTGAGGATCATGCGCTGGCCGCGGCGGTGCCCCAGCAGTCAGACGATCAGCTTAACTGGCAGGCCATCCTGCATCCCATCAAGGTGGAGAAGAGTCCGCCTCCTTATCCTGATAACTGGCAGGACTATCCCTATCCCTTTATCGATGGACAGTATGATCAGTCTCTGTTTCCGCTGAATCAATGGCGCGAATGTTCGCGACTGAGCCTGAATGTGGACGAAATACAGGGCTGGGCCAGGGACAGCGGTGCCAGGGACGATGCCTTGCTGGTCCAGGAAATCCGCACCAAGGTGTTGCCCAGGCGGGGCATTTTTGCCCAGCCGGATGAAATCCTCATCACCCTGGGCTCCCAGCATGCCCTGTATCTGCTGTCCAAGCTGCTGCTCAGCCATACCCGGTTGCTGACCATGGAAGAGCCAGGCTATCAGGGCATGCGCCAACTGGCCCAGCTCAATTACTGCCCAATCCAGTACGCCAGTTTGGAAAGCGACGGAGTGGATCTGGCGCAAATCAGTCCACAGACCGATGTGCTTTATGTCACCCCCAGTCATCAGGTGCCCACGGCCGTAACCATGGGCCGGGATAAGCGTGATGCTCTGATCCGGCGTGCCAACGAGGAAGATTTCGTTATTATCGAGGATGACTACGAAAGCGAAGCCAACTTCCTTTGCAACCCGCATCCTGCGCTGAAAAGCCTGGATACCCAGGGCAGGGTGGTCTATGTGTCCAGTTTTTCCAAGGTGCTGGCACCCGGTCTGCGGCTGGGGTTTATGGTGGGCCCCGCAGCACTGGTCAAACAGGCAAGGCACCTGCGCGCTCTGTCCCTGCGCCACCCGCCAGCCAACAACCAGCGTATTATGGCTTTGTTCCTGTCACTGGGTTATTACGACATGACCATGCGCAGAATCCACCAGGAACTGAATCAGCGCTGGGCCGAATTGCGCGAAGCCCTAAATCATTACCTGGGTCCCTATATCGTCACCTCGGAAACCATGGGTGGCAGCACCTGCTGGATAGAAGGTCCTCCAGGACTTAACAGCCAGCGCTTTGCCGCCGAGGCGGCCAAGGTGGGGATCCTGGTGGAGCCTGTGCACCGTTTTTACGGCGGGCGTGACAAGCCAGAGCATTATTTCCGCCTGGGGGTGCGCAGTATTCCCACCGCTAAGATACGGCCTGGTGTCCAGCGCCTGGCCCAGTTAATCGCCGAGTTCCGTCAGCAGAAGGATCGCAATTGGGGCAGGCGGCTGACCGGCCAGGCGCTGCTGGAATTTGTCTCCAATTGTCAGTTTATCGGCCGCACCGTATTTGGTGACCCTTACCGCATTCGCCTTAAAGCAGATGGCAGCATGCAAGGCTGGGAAGGTCATCAGGACGAAAAACAGGATACCGGCACCTGGTGGCTAAAGGAGGATATCTGGTATCGCCAGTGGCAGCGCTGGTCCTACGGTGAACTGCTCGGATTCGAAATCCATATCAACGACAACCGTATCCACTGGGTGCGTGACGGCGAACTGGTGGACGCCGCATTCTTTACCATTCCGGAATAATCATCAGGTCAGTGCTGCTCGCCATCTGACCAACTGGCCCAGCATGCAATCCTCAACTGGCCCTGTTCGCCCGTCCTGCCTGTCCCTAAGCTTGGCGATAAACCATTGTGCTGTAAGGAGTACTTATGACGGTCTTTACGCTGGCGGGGCTGCAACTGGAACTGACGCCCCATCAGGACAACTTCGAGCTGATCCGCAGCGAAGTGCTGGCCCTGAAAAAACGCTTTCCCAATCTGGGCATGGTACTGCTCTCTGAACTTTGCACCTTTGGCCCGGCGCCGCGCTTTGCCGAAGCTCTGCCGGGGCCTGCCGAGGACCGTTATGCAGAGCTTGCCGCCGAAGCCGAGCTGTATCTTATCACCGGCTCTTTATTTGAGCGCGACCGGGACAGGATCTACAACACGGCTTCGGCCATCGACCCCCAAGGCCAGGTGATCGCCCGATATCGTAAAATCTATCCCTTCCTGCCCTATGAAGAAGGCGTCTCCAGCGGCGAAGAATTTGTGCTCTTCGATGTACCCGGCGCCGGGCGCTTCGGCCTGTCCATCTGTTATGACATGTGGTTCCCGGAAACCACCCGGGCGCTGGTCTGGCAAGGGGCCGAAGTGATTTTGCATCCCACCTTGACCAATACCGTTGACCGGGACGTGGAACTGGCCATTACACGGGCCAGTGCCGCCAGCCATCAATGCTACATGGTGGATATCAACGGCGCCGGACGCATGGCGGTGGGCAGGTCCATTGTCGCCGGGCCTGGCGGTGAAGTCATTCACCAGGCCGGCGCTCAGCATGAAGCCATTGTCGTGGATATCGATTTCGACTACCTGCGCCGGGTGCGGCGAACCGGCTGGCACCATCTCGGCCAGCCGCTGAAGAGTTTTCGCGACAACGCCGTGCAGTTTCCCCAGTACCAGGGCGGTCGTTCAGAAGTCCTGGAGAGTCTTGGCCCCCTGATCAAGGGCAGCAAGGTCAACTGGTCCGATTGATTGTTGCCAACTGGCCCTACGAGGCCGGTTAGAGGTTAATTAGAGTAAAAGCCAGATTATAAGAACAACGAGGAAGCTTGTATGACAACCCTTAACAAGTGTGACACCAGAACCTTTCGTTTAAGCCCCCTGGCCCTGGCCATCGGTGCCGCCAGCCTGCTGCCCCTGTCCCAGTCCATGGCCCAGGAAGCCCAGCCTGAGAAGCGTGTCGCCGAGGTGGAGCGCATCGAAGTGACCGCCAGTCGGCGCATCTCCACGGTGGAGGAAACCCCCTATAATATCTCGGTAATCAACGGCAGTTCCCTGGCAGAAGCCCAGATAGTCGATTCGGTGGAGATGATCCGTCAGGTGGCCGGGGTGACGGCAGTGGACCGGGGCTATCGCAACTCCGGCGTACTGAACAATATTATTATCCGCGGCATGAACGTGGACTCGTCCGGTAACGGGGACTTTGCCCTGAATGCGGCGCCCACAGTGTCCTCTTATGTGAACGACACGCCCATTTTTGCCAATTTCATCCTAAAGGACATTGACGCGGTGGAAGTGCTGCGTGGACCGCAGGGCACGCTGTATGGCTCAGGGGCCCTGGCCGGTACCGTGCGTTACAAGATGAAAGCCCCCGAGCTGGATTATCTGTCCGGTGCCGCCAGTGCCAGTCTCAGCCGCACCTCGGGCTCCGAAGGCTTCAACAAAAATGTGGACGGTCTGATCAATATTCCTCTTTCCGACACCCTGGCGTTTCGGGCCAATGCCGGTTTTATCCGCAATGACGGGGTCGTGGACTATACCACCCTGTACCAACTGGACAATGAAGGTAAACCGGCGGCGGAGGGCGGCGATATCGCCAACGGGGGGCCGCTGTTCACCAGTAAGGAAGATGCCGACACTGTGGACATCGACTATGGCCGGGCCAGTCTTTTGTTTCAGCCGTCCGAAGCGTTCAAAGCGTTGCTGTCTTACCAGTACCAGTCAGACGAGATCGGCGGGCGTCGACAGGTTACCCGCGGCACTCACTGGGTGACCGGCGAGGAGCAGCCTTATGGCGAATACCAGAATGGCGCCATCCAACTGGAGCCCAGCGAGCGGAAAGTGGACCTGATGGCGTTGGAAATAGAATGGGATCTGGGGTTTGCCACCTTGTCTTCCAGTACCTCCAGCTATGATCATGATGGCAGCTCGGTGAGTGACAACACCGGCTTCTATGCCCAGAACAACTGGTTTGCCTGGTTCTACGGCGGTTCGCCCAGACCTATGGCCCAGGCCGTCAGAAATTACGCCGATGAGGCCTTCACCCAGGAAATCCGCCTGGTTTCCAACACCGAAGGGGCTATCGATTGGATTGTCGGCGCTTTTTATATGGATCAGGACAAATTCGCCAGCCAGGACAGCTTTATGCCAGGCTTTTCAGAATGGGCTCAGGCCAGTGGTTTCGACGATACCCTGGCCTCCTGGGGTGGTACCCTCACCGATCAGGACTTCCGCTACCGGGATAATAGCAATAACAAGGACAAGTCCATATTCGGCGAGCTGACTTATCATTTCAGTGACCGCTTCCGCTCGACCCTGGGGTTGCGTCGCTACGAAAATACCATCAGTAATGAGACCACCATCGAGCTGCCCATCTATCCGGGTGCTTCAAAGGTGAACTCGGAAAACGACGACAGCGGCACTCTGTTCAAGGTGAATCTGAGCTACGATCTCTCCGACGAGGCCATGCTGTATGCCACAGTATCAGAAGGTTATCGTCGGGGCGGCACCAGCGCGGTGCCCATCACCGGCGGCTTTGCCGAAAACCCAGCCTATCTGAACTATGACGCCGATGAGGTGACCAACTATGAAGCGGGTATTAAGGGTAATACCGGCCAGTTGTTCTACGCCTTTACCCTGTACCATATGGACTGGGACAACCCTCAGCTTAACGTGGCAACGCCGAACTGGGGCTTCTATGCGGCGGTCAATGGTGAAGCGGCAGAAACCACGGGCCTTGAGCTGGAAACCCGCGGCTATCTGACCGATAACCTGCAGTTCAGTTTTCAGTACGCCCTCACCGATGCGGAGCTTAGCGAGGATTTGGTGGTGCCGGCCGGTACCCAGGCCGACCCCAGCACTTTTATTCAGGCCGAAGCCGGCGCCCAGTTGCCCAGTACCGCCCGTCATACCCTAAGTGCCGGTCTGGATCATAGCTTTGATTTGAATGCCGACTTCTACCTGCAAAGCCGTTTCGGTGTCTACTACCAGTCCGGGACCCGCAATGCCCTGTCCAGCAATCCGAAGTTTGATATTGATCTGCCTGGCTTCTGGCTGGCCAATGCCGGCGTGACCCTGCATGCGGATGAGTGGATGGCCAGCTTCTACATCAAGAACCTGTTCAACGAAGATGCGGTCACCGGGGTACTGTCTGAGAGTTACATGGGTACCGATCCGGCGGAAAACTTTTACGGCAATGCCTCGAAGGACTATATTGGTCAGCCAAGAACCGTGGGGGTCTCGTTCACCTACCGATTTTAGAGCACCGATCGGTTAGATAATGAGCCCCGCTCTGGTGGTCATAATCTAACCGAACGGTGATCTAGTGAGGCAGACAGTATTAACCTGAGTCACATGCTCCAACAGGCCCGGTCCCTGATAGAGACCGGGCAGCGCCAGCAGGCAGCCGGCCTGCTGAGCCGACTGGCAGATGCCCTGAGGGAGCAGGGCGATTCAACCGGTCATTCTGCCGGCTCACTGGCTGAGCTGGCTTTTTTTTTCAGCCAGATCAAAGCATTCGACAAGGCTGCCGAATGGTTTGAGAAAGCCGTCAGGCTTTCCCCTAACAATCCACTGTTTCTTTATAACCTGGCCACCATGCGCCGTATTCTTGGAGACTTGCCGGGTGCAGAACTGGCTCTGGATCAGGCCCTGGTACTGAATCCTGCCGACGGGGAAGCTCAGCACCTGCGCAGCAGTCTGCGTACCCAGACCCGCGAACAGAACCATATTGACCAGCTTCGTTTGCAATTGGATATGCCCGGACTGCCGCCCAAGCAACGTGTGCACTTGTACTATGCCCTGGCCAAGGAACTGGAAGATCTGGGTCAGTACAAAGAGGCATTTTCTGCTCTCAAGGCCGGAGCGGATAAGCGCCGTCAGCACTTAAACTACGATGTGCGTCAGGACCTGTCAGTGATGGACCAACTTGCCCGAGTATTTAACGCCGCGAAGCTGCAGCGGGCTGGGGCGGGATGTGACAATGCCGAGCCCATTTTTATCCTGGGCATGCCGCGTACCGGCTCCACTGTCGTGGAGCGGATGCTGGGGAGTCACAGCCAGGTCAGTATGGCGGGCGAGCTGAACAACTTTGCCCAGCAGATGATGGGACAGATCAAACGCCAGGCACAAGTCAGTAATATGCAACAAGCCATTGAGGCAAGTGGCGAACTGGATTTTGCCTCCCTTGGCCGGGCTTATATCGACAGCACCCGCCCCGACACCGGCCAGAAGGCGCACTTTATCGACAAGCTGCCGCTGAATTTTCTTTATGTGGGGTTGATTCATCTGGCGCTGCCTAACGCCAGGATCATTGAAGTACAGCGCGATCCCATGGATTGCTGCTATGCCGTCTACAAGCATCTGTTTACCCACGCCTACCCCTTTTCCTATGACCTGAAAGAGCTTGGGGCCTACTACCAGGGCTATCAGAAGCTGATGAGTCACTGGAAAGAGTCTCTGCCGGGACGCATCCATACCATTCGCTACGAGTCTTTGACCGACAGCCCCGAGCCGGTGCTGCGCCATCTGCTTAAACACTGCCAACTGGAGTGGCAGGACGCCTGCCTCAGTTTTGAGAAAAACCGCGCTGCCAGCACTACCGGTAGCGCTGCACAAATCCGGCAGTCCCTGTATACCGGCTCTGTCGGTAAATGGCGTCACTACCACAAAGAGCTACAGCCCCTGCAACAGGCATTATCAAAGCCAATTTAAGTGCAATCCCGGCCTAAATTCGCCTCACCCCCAGCCGATAACAGGATAGGAGGAGAGGTTTATGCAAATGTCGGTCAATCAGGCACAATTCGAGTTGCAACAACAGCGGCTGTATTATCAGGATCGCCAGGTTCTGGCGCGCGCAGCCAGTGAACTGGAGCCGTCCTGGCCCACCCATGAAAAAAGGGAGCCGGAAGCCGACAGTTTCAGCCAAGCCGATGAACAGCATCTGGAAGACTATCGCCAGTATGTAAAACGTCGCATGATTGAGGTGCTGGCCCAGCGTGAGCTGGACTGGCAGGACTTTAAGGCACTGGACGCCAAAGCGTCGGATTCATCTGCTGAGTCGGCCCCCACTCCCGAACGCCAGGTTAGCCTGCTGGTTAAAGAAACCGAGCTGGATTACCAAGCCTATCATCTGCAAATGGGCCTTGATATGCAGACCAGCGAGGGCCAGGCTCTGAGCTTTCAGGCAGAACTGGATTGGCAGCAATTAAACATCTCCAGCCGCACTGTGCTGATGAGCGAACAGCAGCTCAAAGATCCCCTGGTGCTGAATTTTGACTGGCAGGCGGTGCAGTTTAAAGGCGAGTCCTATTTCGATCTGGACGGCGACGGCGAGAAAGACCCTTTGCCCACCCCCCATGGGAATGCCGGCTATCTGGTCCGGGACCAAAATCTCAATGGTACGGTGGATGGTGTCAACGAGTTGATTGGCGCAGTCAGTGGCGATGCCTGGTCAGACATTCAGTCCATGGATCAGAATCAGGACAACTGGCTGGACCACCGTGACGCAGGCTTCAGTCAGCTTTACTGGTGGCAGCCCGGCGCCGCCACCCGGCTGGCGTCACTGTCCGAACTTAAGGTAGAAGGCCTGCTGCTCAGTGGCGCCAATACTCAGGCCACCCTGAAACCTGACGGCGAGCCTGTGGCCCAACTGCGTAAAACCGGTGCCTTTGTTTACCGTCAGGATTCCACGCAGGCCGGCACGGCGCCTGCCAGTGAGGGCTATCAGATGGGACTGATGCAGCAGTTTGATTTTTATATTTGAGCCCAGAACCACGGCATCATCGCAATCTAACGACCCGCCAGTGTCATCAGCCTTTGTGCCTGATCCTGGATCGCCTGTTTAAGTTCTTCAGGTTCTATCACAGTAAAATCAAACGGCATCTGGCACAGCCACTGGCCGAACCACTGGGCGCAATCGCTGCGGATATCCAGCAACAGGCCATCCGGCCGTTCCTCCAACATGGCGGCGGTAGAGCCGAGCATATCAAAGGCGCGTTCTCTGTCCGTATGCAACAGGACCCTGATATGCAGGTTGCCCTGCATATTGTTCAGACTGTGGCGGAAGTGCTCGGCGGCGTCGAAGCCGTCCGGCCGGATAAACGTCAGCGCCAGTAATTGCACCCGCTGTATTCTGTCCAGCCTGAAGGTTCGCAGATCCCTGCGCAGATGACAGTAACCACTTACATACCAGCGGCCTCTTCGAAACAGCAGGCCATAGGGCTCCACCCTTCGGTTGGTAAGGCCCTGCTCCTCGGTGGCGTAACTCAGGTTAATGGCCTGCTGGGCCTGGATCGCAGTCAGCAAGGGCTCCAGATGGGTCGGGGACGGCTCAGGTAAAGAAGAAGGCAGCATCAAGCGTATATGCTCAGAAATGGCTCTTGCCCTGGACTTAAGCTTGTCCGGCATCACCCGCTCCAGTTTGGCCTGCACTGAACTGATGGCGGGCTGGGTATCGGCCATTTGCAGGGCGCTGGCCGCCAGCAGGCCCAGCGACAGAGCCAGGGTTTCTTCGTTGGTGAACATCATGGGCGGCAGTTTAAAACCGGCCATCAGCCTGTACCCACCATCGCGACCCTGCTCGGTGGTAACCGGAATACCCAGGTCTTCCAAAGCCCGGATATAGCGGCGCACGGTGCGCTTATCCACCTCCAGGCGCCTGGCCAGCTCCGTGCCCGTCATACGTCCATGGGTCTGCAACAACTCCAGCAGTGTCAGTACCCGGATAGTGGGTCCGCTCATGGTTTTCCTTGGGTTCCAAATGATGAAAAATATACCGCATTAATAGGACGGATTCTGTCCTATATTACACTTATATTGTCCTGGAAGTGGCGGCAACGCCTTTTGACAGCCCTGCCGGACGCCGGCCGGAAATGCAGCATAACCCAGACAAGGAATGAAACTATGCAAGATCTGATTTTATACACCAACCCCGAATCCCGTGGCCGGATTATCCGATGGATGCTTGAGGAAGTGGGAGTTCCCTATAGTGTTCAGGTCATGGAATACGGGGGAAGTATTAAGTCCCCAGAGTTTTTGAAGATTAACCCTATGGGCAAAGTGCCCGCTTTGAAGCACGGAGATCTGGTGGTCACAGAAGGCGCCGCCATTTGTGCCTACCTGGCCGACCACTTTGTCGATAAGAAGCTGGCGCCTGCTTTGAACAGCCCTGAACGCGGCACCTACTACCGTTGGCTGTTTTTTGCTGCCGGTCCGTTGGAGATGGCCACTACCGCTAAATCCTATGACTGGCGTATCGATGAGGACAATGTTCAGGCTGTCGGCTCAGGCTATTACCAGGACGTACTGAATACCCTGGAGAAGGCCCTGGAACAAGGCCCTTATCTGTGCGGCGAGCAATTCACCGCAGCCGACGTCTATGTGGGCAGTCATCTGGGCTGGGGCATGATGTTCAAAAGTATTGAAGAGCGGCCTGCCTTTAAAGCCTATGTACAGCGCCTGGAATCCAGGGAAGCGGCCATCCGTGCCAACCAACTGGATGACGCCCTGATAGAGCAGAAAGCCCAGGCCTGACCTGCTACCGGCCAGGCTTGCCCTGGCCGATTGTTTTTGCCGGTTATCCCTATTTGAGACTATTGATCAAGCCCTGTGGTCGACGCACGGGGAGCCGCGCTTCAATTCCTCCGTTATGCCTTCCGTTTATACAACCTTTTCTTTATACAACCTGCTGTTGTTAACATTCTGTGCCGCGCTGTTTGGATTAAATATGGCCTGTTAGGTAAATACAGGAGGAGTTGACTAAATTTAAGGGACGCGAATTCACCCAGATGATAAGCCAAAGCTGAAATTAAGGGATTAATCCATGCTATTCCACAGCCCGCCCTTTATCGCTCTGCTGTTGTGTTTTTTGGCCAGTTCCCTGTGTCTGTTTGGTTATTGGTCTGGTATTGAGTGGTTGTTCCGGCCTCAAGCTGACGGGCCGGCCACTAATATATTCACCGCTCTTTGCATGTTGCTTATCTCTGTGGCGGCTTTGTTACGGCCCGCCCTGAGCAGCGTCAAATGGGCCTTGTTACTGTTGGTATTGATCTTCTTGCTGTTGCGTATGAGCGGGGTCTGGTTGCTGCAACAGATATCCACTTGGTTTGTTATGCCTGCGGTCATTACGGACAGTCCGCTGTTCAGTCACGCCATGGGCCTGAACACCTCTATCATGCTGCTGTTGCTGGTTATCGGGATGGGTTGCCAGCTATGGGGTTACCTGCGGCTCGCCCAGGCATTTTCATTTGTTGCCCTGTTTTTCCCTTTGCAGGCTCTGATTGGCTATGTCTACCAAATTCCTGATTTTTATGCAGAAATGTCCTTGCTGACCGTCACCATGGGCCTGTTGCTGATACTGGCCAATTTTCTCCATACCATGCAGGTGGATCCCCTCCATGCGCTGATGAGCGGCCACCTGGGCGGTCGCCTGGCCCGCTACCAGATGTTGTTTGGCTTTTTGGTACCCTTCGCCCTGGGATTGCTGTTAGTCAGTAGCTTTATCGAATCGGGCCTGGCCAATCGTTTCGGGCTGTATGTGGTGGCACTGATATGGTTTATCTTTATCCTGGTGACCGCCAGCGCAGTGGTGCAGGACAAAGTGGAGCGCTCGCGCAGGAAGATGGAGGAACATCTGCGCGAAATGGCAACCATCGATCCTCTGACAAAGTTATACAACAGACGCAAGCTGATTGAGAATGCCCGCCATGAACTGGAACTGAGTAAACGGACAGATACGACTATGTGGGGATTGTTGCTGGACGTGGACAATTTTAAGCTGATCAACGATACGGCCGGGCATGCCATGGGCGACAAGGTGCTGGTGGAACTGGCCAGAGTGATCAGTTCGGCAGTGCGGAAAATCGATCACGTGGGGCGCATAGGCGGTGAGGAGTTCGCCATTGTTTTGCCCGGTACGGACCGTGACGGAGCCCTGACGGTGGCGGAAAATTTGCGTGAAAAGGTTGCGGCTATGTGGGTGCCGGGCTGGACAGACAGCTATTCGCCCATCACTGTTTCCATTGGTGGCGCAAGCTCAGAAGGGCGGGTTACGCTTGAGACTATCTACACGGCGGCCGATGAACAGCTCTATGCGGCCAAGCACAATGGCAGAAACCGGGTGGAGCTGGAGCCGGACCCACAACCCGACTGGGAGCTGGCCCGGCAGAACTGACCGTCTGCTTCGTGACACAGTTAGTATCAGCCATACAGATTGCGCTGCGCAGGAATATCACTGAGGTACTGGACAAATTCCACTTCAAAACCGTCCGGGTCAACAAAGTAGATATTGCGACGGTGCGGATCAATGCTGCCCTGTTTGGCAGGAGTAAATCCGGATCCGGCCATTCGATCAATGAGTCTATCCAAATCTTCAACCACATAAGCAAAGTGGGCCAGGCCCAGGCTGTTGCTTTTCAGATCCCGGTTTTCACCGCTGCCATTGTCGTTGAAAGTCAGGTAATTATAGTCGTCGCCAAAGTGCAACCAGTTACGTCTTGTACCGTACCAGTCGGCCACGCCCTCGCCCCTGATCTTCCAGTGGGGGAAGGCGGCCCGGTAAAATTTCAGGGCGGTGGGGATATCCCTGACCACCAGGTTTAGATGTTCTAGTCTCAGCATATTGTCTCTCCTTATTTGAAATGCATGGTTTGATTGAAGTAACGGAAAAACTCTTTCCAGAAACACCTGCTACCTGATGTTTTCAGTACCGGGCGGAGGTCTTTTTGATCTTGCATGATGTTGTCCTTCTGTTGGGTCCGGCTGTAAGATAAAACCTCAATTAAAGTTTAGGTAAAGTGCTTTTTAATCGGAAAAATAGATATGGACAGACAGAATTTATCAGTTGGTCAGGTAGCCAAGCGTTGTGGGGTGGCGGTATCGGCATTGCATTTCTATGAGAACAAGGGCCTGATCCACAGCAGCCGAAATTCAGGCAATCAGCGACGCTACAGCCCGGACGTGATCCGGCGCGTGTCCATCATCAAAGCCGCGCAGAAGATGGGGGTCGGCCTGAATGAAATCGCCGAGGCCTTTGCCTCTCTGCCCAAACACAAGGCACCGAGCCGGGAAGACTGGCAACAGTTGTCAAGCGGCTGGCAGGCCATGTTGAATGGCCGGATTCGTTACCTTGAGCGCCTGCGCGATTATCTGACCGGCTGCATCGGCTGTGGCTGTCTGTCTATGGCTAACTGCCCCATCTATAACCCTGCGGACAAACTGGAAGATCAGGGGCCTGGGCCGGTCATTTTGGAACAGGCTAATGGCAGCGATTAGTGCAGGACGCAAGTTCCGCTCATATTTGCTTACCATTCTATCCGGGCCCGAAATCGGGCCTGCCTGTAAAGTGACGCTTCATAATTTCCAACCAGAGTACGGTCATGGGCAAGTCCTTCGAACAGAATCCACAACCCTATATACGTTTGGGCGGCTTGCTCTATTTACTCATTATTGTGCTGGGACTTTTTGGCGAAGTCTTTGCCAGGGGAAGCTTGATTATCCCCGGTGATGTGCAGGCGACGGCACAGGGGATTGCCGCTTCAAGGTTGCTCTGGGCCGGCGGGCTCGCCGGCGACTTGCTGATGCAGTTATGTGACTTGCCGGTGATAGTCATCTTTTATCTCTTGCTGAGGCCGGTCAATGCCGGTCTTAACCTGACCGCCACCTTGATGAATCTGGTACAGACGGCGGTGCTGGTGGCCAATAAGCTGACCCTTATTCTGCCCTTGTTGCTGCTTGGCGGAGCAGGTTACTTGGCTGCCATCCCTCCTGAGCAACTTCATGCCCTGGCTTATACGGCCATTAATCTGCATGGCTTTGGGTTTGCGTTGGGCTTAATCTTCTTCGGTGCCGCCTGCCTGTTGCGGGGCTATCTGATTTACCAATCCGGCTATTTCCCCAAACTGATTGGCCTGCTGCTGGCGCTGGCAGGATTTTGTTATCTGCTCAACAGCTTTGCCCTGATCCTGGCTCCATCGCTGAATGACTCTCTGGTACCGGCCATCTTCGCGCCGATACTACTGGGCGAGTTGTCCCTGGCCCTGTGGATGACCATTAAAGGCGTGAATATGCAGCGTTGGTCTGAGCGGAGGGAGAGCACCGGCCCGGTGCAGGCGCAGATCAGTTAAGGGGACAGAGATAGCCCAACTCACGTCTGTTCACAGTAGCAGCTTGTCCTCAATGGGCATGAAAACCGAGGCAGAGTCCATCAGAGATCGGGCCGTCAGACTCTCCACGCCATAGACTTCAAAGCGAATGCCAAAACGCTGTAGGGTGCGTTGTGCCAGCAGGTCGAAGTCGCCGTCACCCGATACCAGCACGATCGCCTCCACCTGTTCAGCCAGTTCCATCACATCCAGGGCAATGCCCACATCCCAGTCGCCCTTAGCCGAACCGTCTTTTCTTTGAATATAGGGTTTTAGTTTCACCTCAAAGCCGATGGCACGCAGGATATTCTGAAACTGACGCTGTTTTTCATCTCCCCGGTCGATGGCATAGGCAAAGGCTGCCACTACTTCCCTGTCCCGGGTGGCTTGCTGCCAGAACCTGTTGTAGTCAAAAGAGCGACCAAAGGCCTGTCGGGTGGTGTAGTAAACATTCTGGACATCGACGAATAGGGCGACACGCTGCATATCATTGGCCACAGGTTGAAGGGGCTCAATAGTGGCAGCATTGCCGGCTGATTACCATTGACAGCCGGACAGTTTACCGCAAACTGGGCAGATTGAAGTTATGTGAAGTCTCCTATGACGGCAGCCGTATCCCGTTATTTTCTGATAGTGGTCAACCCCCTGGCCAGCGACAAAGCCACAGCTTGTCTTGAGCGACTGACCGAAGCCCTGAGCATTCGTAACGACCGCTTCGATGTCTGGTATACCAGTGCCAATGATCAGGCCAACCAACGCCACCTGGCCCAATGCCGGGACCTCTACAGCGACTGGGTGATGATTGGCGGCGACGGCACCCTGAATCTGCTGGTCAATGCCCTGGCAGGCTCCAATGTTCCCCTTGGTCTGATTCCTTGCGGCAGCGGCAACGATTTTGCCCGAAATCTGTATCAGAAGGGAGATGACCCTGTGGAGGTGGCCTTTGGTACGCACAGCGAAGCCATGGATCTGGGCCGTTGCAATGAGCGGTACTTTGCCAATGTGCTGGGCGTGGGATTTGACGGCGCCGTTGTTGCCAGTCTGTACGATCAGCAGCCCAGGTACTTTCGTCGTTGGCGGTACCTGTTGGTGGCCGCCGGTAAGATCTTTTTCTACCGGGAAAAGCACACCTGTCTGCAAAGCAGCAGGAATAAACAGGAAGCGGCCTTTATCGCTACCTTTGCCAATGGCAGGTATTTCGGCGGCGGCATGCAGATAGCGCCCAAAGCGGATATTCACGACGGCCTGCTGGATTGCTGCTGGGTGGCTAGGACCAGCTTGTGGAAGAAGCTGTATTACCTGGCGAGGATCTTTTACGGCACCCATCTTAAAGCCGATGCGGTGGATTACTGGCAGGACAAGGAATTCTATGTGTCTACGCCGGATTTGCCTGTTGAGGGAGACGGTGAGTTTTTTGGCCTGACCCCGGCCAGGATAGCGGTGGCGCCAAAGGCTATCCGCATCAAAACCCCACGCAGCATTGCCAACCCCTCATAGTAAAGGGCCTGAACCAGGCCCTTAGGATGAAGTGAGTCTTTACACGCGGGTGTGCAGGCGCACATCCACATTGCCGCGGGTGGCGTTGGAGTAAGGGCAGACCTGATGGGCTTTTTCTACCAGTGCTTCAGCCGCTGTCTGCGCCAATCCAGGTAGGTTGATAAAGAGATCGATATCCAGCCCAAATCCGCCTTCAATCTGACCGATACCCACCTCGGCACGGATGCTGGTCTCTGCCGGCAGCGCTTGTTTCTGGCTACCGGCGACAAACTTCAGGGCACCGATAAAACAGGCCGAATAACCGGCGGCAAACAGCTGTTCTGGGTTGGTGGCACTGCCCCCGGCACCGCCCAGCTCCTTGGGGGTGGTAAGTTTGACGTCCAGAATACCGTCGCTGGATTTGGCCTGACCGTCACGGCCGCCGGTAGAAGTAACACTGGCTTTATAAAGTACTTGCATGGTGATTTCCTGTTGGCTGATTCAGTTTGTTGACTACGGGATTATATTATCGCGATAATAGTTATCGCGATAATTGAAAAATTCAATAGAGCTGATAGATAAAACTGAACAGACGTCTCTGTGAGGGAGCTATTCCCGTGCCGGCGCCCGGTATCCTGCCATGCTCTGTCGCAAGGCATCGAGCTGCTCTTTGAGAGCCATGGCCTGCTCGGTATTCAGCCCGCTGGCGCACAGGGTGGTGTGGGGGACTGACTCGGCACGTTGCTGCAGCGTTCTGCCTTGTTCAGTAAGGAAGAGCTGGACTTTCCTGTCATCTTTGGGGTTGCGCAGCCGTTCAATCAGTCCCTGGGACTCCAGCCGTTTAATCACCGGGCTTAACGCACCCAACTCCTGCTGCAGCCTTTTCCCCAATTCGGTGGAGGTAATGCCGTCCTGCTCCCATAACACCAGCATCATGAGGTATTGGGGGTAAGTCAGCCCTAACTTCTCCAGTAGTGGCTTGTAGTATTTGCCCATGGCCAGGGAGGCCGAATAAAGGGCAAAGCAGAGCTGGTTATCCAGTTTAAGGGCTTCACAGACTTTGTTTTTCATCAGGTTCCAGCCTAGGGCTTTTGGCCATAGTGGTTGCAGCGGAAGAATTTTTCAAGGGACGGCACTTAAGGGCTGCGCTGGTCCAGCGCCAGTCCCAGCAGATGAAAATAGCCAAGCCAGGCTTTTGCGATATCGTCCCTGTGCTGCCCCATGGGATACAGGCCCACTTCCGCTTCCTGGCTTTGCTTGGTGCCCTGTACCAGGAAAGCATTCTTGACGGGCTGGTCCTGAACAAGGGCCTCGAAGGCGCGGGCTGCCAACTCCTGAGGCTGGGCATAGTAGAAGATCTGCAGTTTCTTATCGATGCTTACGGCGCGTTTCAGATAATCGCTGCCTTCCTGCCCGTGCAGGAACATCAACCGGAAACAGTCTGCGAGTCTCTGGTTGAGAGGATGTTCCACCACAGGAAGATGCCTGAGCCAGCAGTCAGAGGCAAAACCCTGCGGTTTGGCGTTCCTGAACAGTCTGGCGCAGATATAGTGGTCAAACGCATGAAACCATTCATGGGCCAGGGCGCCGCCGCCGGCATTCTTGGCCAGGGCCAGGGTGCGGCTGGTGGACTCATAATGGGCGCTGCTGTGCTTACGGCCGCCGGTGCCAAAGGCCAGGGACAGGGTGCCGTTTAAGGAAATCACCTGTTCGGGCACGGCCAGAATGCTCATCAGATCACAAAGGGCGTCAAAAAACAGGTTGGCGGCCAGTTGTTGTTCTGCCTTGCTCACCCACCTGCCGATGCTGATGGTGCGAAAGCCGAATGTCCTGACGATATCGGCAAAGCCCACATCCTGACCGTCCCGGTGATCCGGGCCGTTACGAAAATAAGGGCGGTGTAAGCGAGAGCCAGACACATTTATCTCAGGGGAGTTTTAAATGCCGGCCACCATCCAGATGCAGGATACGGCCGGTCATATAGTCTGACTCCAGCAGCCATTGGACGGCCTTAAAGACTTCCTGCTCACCGGGCTCGATGCCGAGCAGGGATTTTTGCAGGACTTTTTGCCGGTATTGGTCGTCGTCCCCCTCGTTGAAGCTGATCAGTGCCGGAGCAATGGCATTCACCTTGACCCGCGGCGCCAGCTTGCGGGCAAAAGACAGGGTCAGGTTCTCCAGCGCCGCCTTGGAAGCGGCATAGGCCATGTGTTTGGCGCTGCCGGTCTGGGCGACAAAGTCGCTCATATGGATAATATCGGCCTTGATATGACTTAACCTGTCAGCCAGCGCCTGGTTGATCATCAGCGGCGCTTTGGCATGGACGGCCATCATCTGATCGAATACCTCCGTCAGGTCGCCGTCACTGTCACTATGCCAGTCAGAGGCATTGTGGATAATGGCGCGCAGCTTAGGATAGCGCTGCTTAATCTGGCGGATAAAAGCCACGATACCTTCAGTGGTGGCAAAATCTGCCTGGATACAATCGATGCCCGTTTCTTGCAGTTCGTCAATCAGCGGGCGATGGCGACGGTAGCTGATTGCCACCTTGTGACCTTTTTCCTGCAGGGCTTTGGCGCAAAAAAGCCCGATACGCTGGGCAGCGCCGGTAATCAGAATAGGGGCTGAGTTCATGGCTTATCCAATTTCCTTAGTTGGCAGAGGGAGGGCAGGTCAACATGGCAGGGTTGGAGTAATAAGCTCACAATTGTTGCAGTTCGTCCAGTAACTGATCCACCCACTGATTGATGCGGGCATCGGTCTGGTCAAACTGGTTTTCATCATCCAGTGACAGGCCGACAAAATAGCCGCCGTCGGCTGTCAGCGCCTTGGATTTGGCAAACTCATAGCCCTGGTTGGGCCAGTAGCCGATAACCTGGCATCCCAGTAACAGCAGTTCGTCATGCAACATACCCAGAGCATCCTGAAACCAGTCCGTATAGCCAATCTGGTCACCCAGACCGTACAGGGCCACTATCTTGCCCTGCAAATTCAGGCTGCGGATATCGTCCCAATGGGACTCCCAGTCTTCCTGAATCTCGCCGAAATCCCAGGTGGAGATGCCGAAGATCAGAATGTCATAGCCTTCGGCCCGGCTAAGCGGCACGTCCTTGATATTATGCATTTCCACCAGCTCTTCCCCCAGAGCCGCACGGATTTTCTCGCCCGCCATTTCGGTGTAACAGGTGGTGGAGCCATAGAAAAGGCCAATCTTGGAACTTGTGTCAGTCATTGCCTGCCGGATTGCGTAAAAAATTGGCCCTATTGTGCGTTTTATGCGGACACAAATCCAGTTGAGCGGGATGATCCCCGGCTGTGCAATTACATGTGGAAAGCCTTTGATAACGCACGGTTACAGCTTCAACAGCTTGTTACAGATTAAAGATATTTGCCTCTATTTCGTTTGTGGCCGGTTGGCGCATAATTCCTGGGCGCCCAATGGTGAGGCGCTTTTCGTCAATCAAGGAACCAATTTCAATGAAATCCCAAGTTATGGTGGCTTCACTTTTCAGCCTTTCACTGCTTTCCGTTGCCGTTTCTGCTGCTGCGCCCGAGTGGAACCTGGTGGAGTTGTCTTATGCCAAAGCCGATATCGACGATGCCGATGGTATCTCCCCGGCGGGCTTCAATCTGAGCGGCTCGGCCCTGCTGGGCGATAGCGTGTTTCTCAAGGGTGATTTCACGTCATTGTCAGATGACTTCCAGGTGCTGGGTGAGTCGGTGGATGTGGATCTGGACTGGTTCAGCGCAGGCCTGGGTTATCGCTACGCGGTGTCAGGGCAAACAGACCTGTACGGCATAGTGTCTTACGAATCTTTTGAGCTGAAGGCGTCTTTGGACGGCGAATCCGAGTCGGGTGACGACAACGGCTATGGGCTGACCGTGGGCGTACGTTCCATGCTGACCGGGCAACTTGAGCTGGATGGCTCCATCAGCTATATCGATATTGACGAATCCGAGACTCTGTACCGCCTGGGTGCCAATTACTATTTCACCCCTCAGTTGTCTGTCGGTGCCAGTTACCGGGCCGCCGATGATTTTGATATCTGGTATCTGGGTGGTCGTTTTACATTCTGATGGTTTATCAGACTTGCACCAGGGGCCCTCGGCCCCTTTTTAATTTGGCTGATCACAGGCCCAGATGTTTGATATGGGCTTCCATCTCCTGGCCGATTTTCTCGCGCATCTGCATCAGGCGGATGGCCGACTCCTGCAGGTATTTATCCTCTTCGGTGTCCGGCTGCCACTGAGGCACAGGGGTTGGGCTACCCTGTTCATCCACCGCCACCATAATCACGATACAGTGGGTGGTTAAATTGCGCTCGCTGACCTTGGGGTCACCGGCCATTACGTCCAGTGCCAGGTGCATAGAGGTGCGTCCGGTATAGATAATGCGGGCACTGACTTCCACCAGGCTGCCCACCTGAATGGGGCGGACAAAGCGGATGCCGCCGGCGTAGGCAGTGATGCAGTATTTGCCGCTCCAGCCTGCGGCACAGGCATAAGCGGCCAAATCAATCCATTTCATCACGGCGCCGCCGTGGACTTTGCCGCCGAAATTCACATCCGCCGGCTCGGCGAGAAAGCGCAGGGTCAGTTGTCGTTGTTGTCCGGCCATTGAAACCTCTGTTTTTATTGAGTTTGTTTTAGTCTAGGCGGAAGCGGGGAGGAGTGATAGAGGTAGAGTCGGCTTTAGGCGTCATCCTGATACTGAAATAAATTCAGCATGACGGATTCAGGACCTCTGTCCGGCAGATGCTTTGCTACTGGTCGGAAACATGAAACCAAATAAAGAAGCCAAAAGGCAGCGCCGGCTTGGCCTTCGCAGACACGCCGTGAACCCTTCCGTGGGGGCTCTTACGCAACATCCCTGCTGCATAAGGTCCGCAAAGGCCAACCCGACACTGCCTCTCAGCCTTTTCTCTATCTGTAGGGAAAGAGTTTGCAGGCAGACCGCCTGCTCACGCAGCCGGCTGCTGAAACCGGGTTCTTCACCTACTCGCAGGCGAGAGAGCGTTCACAGTCTGGAAAAAGGGCTGGTTACCCCGTTGGCACCTTGATGCAGAATATGGGTGTAGATTTGTGTGGTGCGGACATCCGCATGCCCCAGTTGATCCTGGACGGTGCGAATATCCGCGCCTGATTGAAGCAGATGGGTGGCGAATGAGTGTCGCAAGCTGTGAGGGGTAACATGTTTTGCCAATTTGGCCTTTTTTGCGGCCTGTCGTATTGCTTTTTGCAGGCAGGTTTCGTCGATATGATGACGCCGGGTGAGGCCTGTTTCCGGATCATCTGACAATTGTCTGGAGGGAAACAGATACTGCCAGCCCAACTGACTTTTGGAGCCAGGGTACTTCTGCTGCAACCTATGCGGTAGCCAGACGCCAGCGTAGTCAGGCGTGTCTAAATCGGCCTCAAGATACTGTTCCACCAGCGTAATCTGACGGCGAATATCATCGAGCAGCTCTGCGGCCAATGTCACGATCCGGTGTTTTCCCCCTTTGCCGTTCCAAATCCGTACGGCCTTGTAATCAAAATCGATATCATGCACCCGCAAACGAACACACTCCATCAGGCGCAAGCCGCTGGCGTAAAGTAACGAAGCCGGCAATCGATAGGTAACGGCAACCTGCTCCAGCAGTTGTCTCACCTCGCCACAGGTCAGTACCACAGGCAGCTTTTGCTGTCGCTGGCTTTTGACAAAATTAAGCTTCACGGACAAAGGCTTACCAATAATTTCCTTATACAGAAACACCAGTGCATTCAGTGCTGAGGCTTGGGTAGCAGCGGCTACATCCAGTTCATTGACCAGGTGATTCAGGTAAGCTTCCACCTCACTATCACCCATGCTGGCCGGATGCCGCTTCTGATGAAAATGGATAAAACTGCTGATCCACTTTAAGTAAGATTCAATAGTGCGTTTGGCATAGCGCCTCGCGTACATTTCCTCGGCGACGTGGCGCAAAAAAGGCGATTTAGCCATAGCAGGCTCCGAACTATAACTGTATGTATGTACAGTTATAGTTTGTAAGCCGCATAACAGCAATATATTAGTAAACCCCCGCCTTTCCCCGGCCCAACATAGCAGTATCGCTATAAGTCAAGCTGGGCAATGGCTGCGGGGCATGGTAAAAAGGTCTGACGTAAAAGTACGGCAAAGACCTGTGTTTAAACACGGGGTTTTGCTCGCTATATAACTGTTAGTTTTTAATAAAAAGGTATCGAAAATGAAAAAATATACTATTTTAGCTTTAGCTTTCTCAAACCTCAGTGCTCATGCAGGGAATGCAGTTATACCGTACTGGACAGTTACTGCATCAGAAACGGCATGTTTTAGCGTCTCAAACATCTCTAGTTCTGATGTTGGATTTAAAGTTACTTTGTTTGACCAAAATGGTAGCAAATACTCTGGTGCCTTACTGTACCCTGTCAATATTTCTGCTCTCGACCAAGATACTAACTTACCAGCAAAGTCTTCAGCATCTTTCTGTTTGCAAAAAAATAGCAGCAATAAGTTTGGTCATGGGTTCATTACTACAAGTGAATCGAGTGATGAAGGAGCCAAAAATTTTGTAGTAGCCAATGGACGTCAAGTTTACTCCGTAAACAGTGCGCACTCGGCTCTGATTCCAATAAATGGTGGATTACCGTTCTAAAAAACTAACAAGTTGAATCAGCGGAAAACCACCCGCAGGCCAAAAGGCGGCCAAGGCGCGTGCGTTTTCCGCTGTTTAAAGCGTTATGCATAAAGGAGAGTTATGAGCATTTATCTAAAGGCTAAACACTGGCAGCTCTTCATTGTTCTAGTCGGGACAATGTTTGCAGCACAAGGCCTTATGATTAGCTCTGCAATGAGCGGTGGTCCTCTCAGCGCCTTAGCGCTAGTCATACCAACGCTCCTTATGGGCATCTTGTTTTTTGGCTGGCTTTGGGCCGTTTCTTCTGCATGCTCAAAAGCTTTACCGCCTGAATTAAAATCTTCACCAATACCTATGCAAGCAGGGCTTGTTTATGCGCTTGTCTATCTAGTCTTTGGCGGTTTCTTTTTCTTTGGTGCCGGTAAACAGCCTCCAGGCTACGTAATAGTCATGCATTTGCTGGCAATGGCAGCCATTTTTTACGCTCTTGGTTTTACCGCCAAACAATTAGTAAAATTAGAACAAGGCCAAGATGTTTCGTTTTTCTCATACTCAGGTCCATTTTTCCTGTTTTGGTTTTTTCCTATAGGTATTTGGTTTATTCAGCCAAAGGTTAATCAATTATTCGGGGCGAGCAATGCATAACAAGTGACTGTGGTTAAAAGTCAATAAATTAAGCCAGGTTTTCACGCCATTTCTCCTCGTTTTTCAGCATGGTATTTAAAATCACTATCAGTTTCCGAAGGCAGGCAATCAGTGCCACTTTGGGCAGCTTCCCTGCAGCCTTTAGCCGCTCGTAATAGCCTTTGAAGAGCGGGTTGCATTGGATGGCCGACATCATGGCCATGAACATGACGGTCCGCACACGGTGCCTGCCACCGCGTATTCGCCGTTTGCCGGTATAACTGCCACTCTCTTTATTCATGGGCGCGACGCCAACCAATGCCGCTATCTCTTTGCGGTTCAGTTCTCCCAGCTCAGGTAGCTCTGTCAGCAGGGTGTAGGCCAGAACTTTGCCGACGCCAGGTACACTAGTGAGTATTTCCACTTTCATTCGCCAGGCTTTACTCTGGCAGATGAGTTCATCCACTTGGCAGGTAATCTTCTCTATCTGTTTTTGTAGTTGCTTCAATAGACTCTTGATGGAGCTGTGCAATGGTTTGGGCAGAATGTGCAATGGTTTGGGCAGAATATGCAGACGATTCTTTTCCATTGTCGCCATTTCCAGCAACTGGCTTCGCCGGACGAGAAGATCTTTGATTAACCTTGCCTGCTTGCCGGGGATGGGCTTGATATCAGGCTCCAGCTTGGCAGCAAACAAGGCAATGACAGAGGCATCAATCTTGTCTGTTTTGGCTAATACGCCAATGGCCTGGGCGAAACGCCTGACTTTAATCGGATCTACCACTACCACCGGTAATCCTGCCTGGTCACAGGCAAACACAAAGGCATGCTCATGGCGCCCCGTAGCTTCAGTGACAATGCGCTTTACCGGGTAACCCTTTAGGATCCTGACCAGTTTAAGGATGTCATCCTGGTGATTAGCAATACTGAAATGCAGATCCAGCGGATGTAGTTGGATATCCAACTGCGACTTACCAACATCTACACCTACGTTCACTTCTATTTGTTCTTTTTGGTTCATCATAATAAGCTGACTCTTGCTTGCTATGCGGGCTCGAGGCCCCAATGACTGTCCGAGTTATTGCTTAAGAGTTATGCAGCGCTACCCACTTGTTACCGGTCTCTCAGAAGAGGAGCCGCCGCTCAATCGAGCTGCTGCATAAAGACCCTCAACGGCCATTGAGGGTGGGCCTCTAATTTACCCAAAAGGAAAAGGAATTTTGATGATTTCTGAACCATACAAGTTGCGTAAGTTCGCCGCAAAAATCGCGGCTGGGACAAATACTCACTGGGCTTCGCCCAACAACGTTCGCATTTGCCCCTTGGCAAAGCGTTAGCCCTACGAAACGAACTCAGAAATAGGAAATATAAAATGGCATTGATGACGGCGTACCTACTGAAGACGAGCAATTTAGGGGAATTTTTTAATGCAATTCAGTCGGCAAGGGCCCCAGAAAGGTTCACTCAACAATTCCTAAAAGACTTGGATTTTCGAAGTAGTAATGACCGGTTGCTTGTAGGCGTACTAAAGGGGCTGGGTTTTATTGATGATAGTGGTGTTCCTCAACAACGGTATTTCGAATTTCTTGACCAATCTAACTCCGGGCGAGTTTTAGCTGAGGCTATAGAGGAGGCTTACAGCGACTTATTTAATCTTAGAAAAGATGCTCAAAATATGGAGATTGCCCAAGTAAAGGGTAAATTTAAGAGCCTGACTCAAGGCCAAAAGTCGGACAACGTAATAAATAATATGGCTGCGACCTTTTCGGCTTTATGCGAGCAAGCCGACTGGAGTAAGCCAAGCAAAGCTAAAGAAGCTAAGAAAGAGTCAGTTAGTAAAGAAAATGAGGCTGCGAACCAGGCACCACATAAATCCCCCGACAGCTCACAATTGAAAGAAGAACTAGCGGATGCGGAAAAGAAATTAGAGCTACATTACAACATTCAATTGATTCTGCCAAACTCTCGAGATCAAGCCGTCTTTGACGCATTGTTCACCAGCCTTAAGAAGCACTTGTTATGACCAAAATAGATGTTGACCAAGTATATTCTTTTGTTTATCGAGGACAGCTTACAAGGCAGGCTCTTAATCACTCCTTTCGTTCTGATGGTGAAAGTAAAATAGCTAGACGATTGCCGCTAGAGCTGATCGAAGATGTGCACATTGAAGTAGCTAATGAAATGGCGGTTGTCTATACAGCGATATCTGGATTCGAGCGGTCAGTCAGATCTTTTATTAAAAGCCGTCTACTGGACCCAGAAGTGGTAGGCGAGAACTGGTGGGAGGAGTGTGTACCTGAAAAGAGAAGGAAAAAAGCAGAGTCACGGAGAGACGAAGAGAATAAGATCAGGTATCACGCTAAAAGGGGGGATAGTCTTCTCGACTACACTGAGCTGGAGGACCTCTCTGCAATTATTACGACTAATCCAGATCATTTTGCCGATTTTATTCCAGATTTCGAGTGGGCAAAGCATATATTCAAATCTGTGGAGCGATCGAGAAATATCATTATGCATAGTGGTGAACTAGAACCAGAGGATGTAGAGCGGTTGGCTATGGCTATGCGTGATTGGTTGACGCAAGTAGGGGGCTAATCGGGTAACCGGAGGTTTCTAGCCCCCAGTCCCCACAACACCCTGCATGCGGCTCCGCACAGGGCGTTTCACTCAGGGTAGTGAAGCTTGATCCATCCATCACGCAGTGAGACCAATCCAGCCTG
>NZ_JAFKCV010000010.1 GCF_017254865.1 Bowmanella dokdonensis
CCCCATGTGAGAGTAGCACACCGCCAGGCTCCCAATTCGTAAGAAACAGCCAAGCCCACTTAACAGTGGGCTTAGTTGTTTCTGCGGCCTGGAAAACAGGCCATGCTGGTCCCAGACCGGCACACCAAACCCATCACCTGTTGATAGTCCTGTGCTCCAGCTGCTGGCTGCTCTGTGTCACACATCCTTGTGAGTGTCTCCAGGTCGGCCATCCGGGCCTCCCGTAAATCACTGACGGGGATACTTAATCCCCGTCCGGGCGTGATTTACCCCCATGTGACAACTTGGCCGGGAGCCAAGTTGAACATCGGAGGCACGACGATGGCCCGGAGGGCGCAGGGCAGGAGGCCCGGAGTAAAGTAGGCAGGTTAATGCTCCTGCATAACCTGCACTTCCGCCATCCATGGCGGCCGCAAAAAGCAATGGCTCCTGCATTGCCTTGGTGCTGACCATGTGGGGAGTTGTCAGGTTCCGGATTAATACTAGCCTCTGACAGGCAACGGTAGGTTTTTGATTTTTAGCTTTCTGTGATAAAGAAGTGATAGTTTTGTGAGTGCTGCGTGAACTTCGCCATTTATACCTCTAATGCAACCATCACAAGAGGAACGACAATGAACAAGCTCGCGTTATTACCGATCTCAATTCTGAGCCTCTCGCTGGGCGCCGTTGGCGCTTGCGCTCAGGGAAGAGGCAACGATAAGCCCCTTGGTACCATCTATGTCACCAGTCAGGGCTTATACTACGATACCTTCAAAACCACTGACTTACCTCCCCGCGGAAGGTTTCAGCAACTTTACCCAGACACGCCAATGGGGCCTTCAACCGATTTCGGTCCGGGAGATTCGGGTTATGTCGGAGGGCGTTGGTGGGTCGATACAAATAATGATGCGGTTATGGATGAGTTAGATACGTATTTCTCCTGTCCACTCCTTGGGCCGGGCCGGGAAACACCTTAATTTGGGGATAGGGTTACCACCGTTCAGTTGGCAACCCGTGACCATCAAATGCGGTCATTGCATCTCCAGGGGGTGGATTTGGCGGTGTCGATAATCCTCACATTGTCGTAGTCAAGGCTGGCAAGCGCTGGTTTGATACTTTGCTCAAAAGCTTTCGCTTTGTCACTTATAGCATCGCCCTGAGCTTCCAGTGCTGCGAAATCTTTTTTGTGGGAGCTGACTAACGCACTAAGCTTGGCCGCCGCCTGTTTCTGCTCTTCCAGATAATCTTTGTTTATCGTGAGAGTCTGTTCCGATTCTTCAAAAGCCAATCCGGAGAGTCGTTTCAGTTCTTCACTATACAGGTCGAGTTCTGCCTGGATTGCATCAATCGGCGCCTCTAGACGAGCCATTTTTTTCTCTTCCAGCAGCAAAGCCGAGTAGGCGTCATTTTGCACAGCTGTCATTGTTGCCTGGTGAATTATCTTGCAATCTTTGTAGACCAGGATCTTCCGTTTATGATCAGCATCCTGACTCGCACTGCCAATAGCAGAGCAGGCCAGCGTGGTTGAGATAGCGACAAACACGGCAATGTTGAACTTTTTCATTAGGTAACCTTTTGCGATTCAGTTACCCCTATAGTCGAAAATTCAGCAGAAAAAGTTTAATTATTGGCGATATTTATTTGCGCTTAGTGAGACTCAGAGGAAGGTCGATCACTGACTCGCTGATATGCTCTTAAGCCAAAGGCGGGCAAGATGGCCAGGAAATGGTCAAAGATGTCCGACTGGATCCCTTCGTAATTTACCCAGGCTTTATCGGCGCTAAAACAATAGATCTCAAGGGGGACGCCGAACTCGGTGGGCGCAAGCTGTCTGACCATCAGGGTCATGTCTTGATTGATCTTGGCATGATTTTGCAAGTAGCGCAGCATATAAGCCCTGAAGGTGCCAATATTGGTCAATCGTCTGGCGTTGAGCAGATCCTGATCGGTAATATGGTTCTCCTGGTTATACTTGGCCAACTCCTGTTTCTTCTCCGTCAGGTAGCTCCTGATAAAACGAATCTTCTCCCACTTGTCCAGCATCTCCTGATCGGCAAAGCGGATAGACTGAATATCGATATTTATGGAGCGTTTTATCCGCCGCCCTCCTGACTCCTGCATACCACGCCAGTTCTTTACTGAGTCACCAATCAGGGCGTAAGTAGGGACAGTGGAAATAGTGTTGTCCCAGTTCTGGACTTTGACTGTGGTCAGTCCGAGTTCGAGGACGGTACCGTCAGCGCCGTATTTGGGCAACTCAATCCAGTCACCATTGTTGACCATTCGGTTGGCCGCAATCTGCACGCCGGCGACAAAACCCAGAATTGTATCCTTAAAAACCAGCAGCAGAATGGCCGCCGCCGCGCCGAGTCCGGACATGATAAGAACGGGGGATTTACCCAGCAGATTGGAAACAATCAGGATAATGGCGATGATGGCAAGCGACAGTTTGCCTACCTGAATAAAACCTGTGATGGGGACTCGTCTCGCCAATAATGAGGAATTGTATACATCCTCTATGGTATTGAGTACCGCACTGACGATAAATACGCTGGTCAGAAGGATGTAAACGAAAGCCAGCTTCTGAATAAAAGCAAGCAGGGCGGGAGTATGGGCAAAAAGCAAGGAAGCGCTTGTATACAAGATCACGCCCGGGACCAGATGAGCTAAGCGCTTGAAAAAGTTATGTTTCTGTAACTCATCATCCCAGGTGGCTCTCGTTGCAAGTATGAGGCGAGTCAGTCTGCCGCTGAAGAGTCGCCGGGTTATCTTAAAAGACAACCAACAAAACCCCAGTAGTATCAGGAAAGAAGACGCCGCAAAGATAGGAGAGGTTATATCGATATCCAGTCCCCAGTACTTGATACTGTCCAAAATCAGTTGGCTGAGTTCAGTACGTTTTTGCATGCTATCTTGTTTCCAGTAACTGTTTGATTAGACTGTCTTTCTGTTGCCAAAGACTATTCAACCAGGATTGAAAGTTGTCCCGGAACCTCGCATCGCCCTGGTAGTCACCGATTAGCTCCTGTGCGACTGGCAGGCATCTTGCTCTCAACACGACACAGGTGAGTCTGCCGCTCAGCATATCCAGCATGATATGTTGGCGGTTGTCTGGGTAGAGTATGGTTACATCCAATATGCCGTCGAACAGATTGCCCATTGTGGCCAATGTGAAAGCCACACCTCCCGCTTTGGGATGGAGTAGGTAGGCATAGGGGCTTTTACGGGTCTGGTGTTTTTCAGTGGTATATCTCGTGCCTTCAACAAAATTTATCACAGTCGTAGGCAACAGCCGGAACTTTTGGCAGGACTTGCGTGTTGACTCAATATCCTTACCTTGCAAATGAGGGTTTCTCGCCAGGAATTCCGCACTGTAGCGACGCATAAAGGGCATGTCCAGTGCCCAGGCTCCCAGACCGACAAAAGGCATCCACAACAGTTCCCGTTTGATAAAGAACTTGGTGGCAGGAACCCGGCCTTTGGCAAAATGCATCAGCAGGATGATATCCAGCCAGCTAAGGTGGTTCGACATCATCAGATACCAGCGATTTGTCTTTAATTCGCCCTCAATGGCATAGTCCCATTCGACCCGATTAAAAAGGTTGATCAGCGAGACACTGCTAAGGGCGAAGCCGCTCATGCCGGTATTTAACAGGACATTCAGTGCTTTGGTGACTGGTTGTAGGGGGACCAGGAGTTTAATAAGGCCCAGTCCTATGATGAGGGTGCCCCAAAATGCCAGATTGATAATTTGCAGACCGAGGTGGAGCGGGAAAATTAGAACCGCACAAATAAAGCTCAACATCTACTGCCTGCCTACATGTAACTGATTAAGCAATTTGTCTTTGGCTGTCCAGCGCTGATTCAACCAAAGCTGGAAGCGCAACCGCTGCTCGGCGTCCTCAAAGTAATTGCCAGGAAGTATTGAGTCCAGGGACATTATCTGCACCCTCACCTGAATGTCCTTTACCTTACCACAGACGAAATCCCAAAAGGTTGGAATTCCGTCAGGATAATGGATGGTTACATCCAGCAGTTTGTGTAACTTATCGCCCATGGCGCTCACTACGAATGCGATCCCCCCCGCACGCGGCTTCAGCAGATGGGAAAACTGACTCTGTTGGGTAATCTGTTTGGCTCTGGTCAGGCGGGTCCCTTCCACAAAGTTCATAATGCTGACCGGCTTGTAGCGAAATTTTTCACAAGCCTTGCGGGTCGTTTCCAAATCCTTGCCTTTAAGATGGGGGTGTTTCTCGAGAAAGGGCTTCTTATAGCGACGCATAAAGGGAAAATCCAATGCCCACCAGGCAAGGCCCAGAACGGGTACCCAAATCAGCTCTTTTTTGAGGAAAAACTTCAAAAAAGGGATTCTTCCACTAAATATGCGTTGAAGTACCAGAATATCCACCCAGGATTGGTGGTTGGCGATAACCAGATACCAGTCTTTGGGTGACAGGCCTGGCATTCCCCGGATATCCCAGCGGACATTGGCAGTCAGGTCCTGGTTCAGGCTGTTGATCCTGACCCAGGCAGCTGCACAGCTATCCAGTAGATAGGTGACAAAAGTCCGCCACCGGGGAGTCGGCCAGAGTTTCAGGACGGAAAGTAGAATAATCGGCACAAACCAGAACAACGTATTGACTGCATATCCTGTTATCGACCCTAGGCCTGTGAAAAATCGCCACATTTGATATTGCCTTTAACCGAATTAGCGACGTATTTTATGCGCTGGTCCTGCAATTACAAAATTTATCCGGGTAGATGGTCATGAGTGACGGTGCAATACAGAACCTGCCTACCTTTGAGTGGCGGCGGGGGGTGATCAAAGTTGGCAGTGCGCTGATAGCACCCAATGGAGAGGGATGTAGAACAGAGCATCTGCTGGCATTGGCCCAGTTTATCAATGCCAGCCGGCGCCAGGGTAAGGAATTGCTGCTGGTATCTTCCGGTGCTGTAGCCGCAGGGCGTAATGCGTTTCCCCCTATAGGTAAGGTAACCCTGGCAGAAAAACAGGCTATGGCTGCAGTAGGACAGACTCGTATGATGGCAAATTGGGCCAGGCTATTTGACTTTCCTACCGCACAGATTCTGATGACCCATGGGGATATCCGGGACAGGGACAGATACCTGAATATCAAGGCCACTATCCGGGAACTGCTTAGCCATGGGATCCTGCCCATTATCAACGAGAATGATTCAGTGGCCACTGAGGAACTGAAGTTTGGAGACAACGATAATCTCGGCGCGTTGGTGGCCTTGGTGGCAGATGCAGACACTTTATTTGTGTGTACAGATGTGGACGGCTTGTACGATGCCGACCCACGACAAAACCCCGGCGCGAAGCTGCTAAAGCGGGTGGAGAAAGTGGACCAGCAGATCATGCAGCTGGCTGGCGGCAGGGGATCTGCAGTGGGCACAGGAGGCATGCTGACCAAACTGCAGGCGGCACAAAAGGCCGGGGCAAACGGCATTCAGACCCTGATCCTTAACGGCTACAAGACCGAGAGTTTTGAATCCTTGGCAAGGGGGCACGTGCCCGGTACCTTGTTTGAGCCGGGACTGTCACTTAGCAATGCCAAGAAGCAGTGGCTGCGCCACAGTCTCAAGGCTAAAGGAAAAGTGACGGTTGACGATGGCGCTCGTCAGGCGTTACTGCAAAGAGGCGCTTCCTTGTTACCTGTAGGAGTTAAGGCCGTATCCGGTGACTTTGCAGCAGGGGATGCCATTGAGATTTGGCATGCCAGCGATCTGCTCGCCATTGGTCTGAGTAGTTACAACGCCCAGGACCTGAATAAAGTCAGTGGCCTGAAAAGCACACAAATCGAAGCGGCGCTCGGCTATGCCGGCCATGAGGCCGCCGTGCACCGTGACGACTTGGTTCTGATTTAAAGCAGTGACCAGAGTTTATAGCTGCTGAGTCCCAGTAGAAACAGGATGATGAGGGCTGCCAGAAGGTTCGATTTGAAGCCGTTCCGGTACTCCCTCAACAAGGCTTTTTTGTTCATGAGCCACAACAGATAGATGGCAGTGATGGGGAGCAATACGCCATTGGTGGCCTGGGCAAATAATATGACAGCCACCGGGCTCATCTGAGTGCTGGCCCCCAGCGCGCCACACAGCAGAATGCTTGCCCAGACTCCTCTGAAGCGTTTTGCATTGAGGTCCGTCGACCAGCCCAATATGCCGCAGACCGCATAGGCGCCGGCCAGTGGCGCTGTAATGGCACTGGTTAAACCCGCGGCAAACAACCCAACCGCAAAGAAGTATTGAGCAAGGCTACCCAGCAGGGGTTCCAGCTGTCTGGCCATATTGCCCGCATTCATACCTGAACCGCCCTCAAGCTGCTGGCCAAAAAATGCGGCGCTGGCGGTAGAGACAATTGCCAGTGTAATCAGCCCGCCAAGACTGATAGCCAGTCCAGAGTCACACTGTATTTTCCTCAGTTCATTTTTCTCCAGACGCTGTTTTTGCCTGGCGACCAGGCTTGAGTGCAGGAAGAGGTTATAGGGGACAATGGTCGTTCCCACCAGCGCCAGGGTCGTTGTCAGCCCGCCAGCCGGGATGGAAGGTAGTAGCAAGCCTTCGAACAACGCAGGAATATCAGGGCGGGACATCACCATGGTCGTGATAAAGACCAGACTCATCAGCAGTACCAATCCGATCAGAGTGTGCTCCAGCAGGGCATAGCGGCCGCTGAAAAGCAGCGCCCCTGCGACAGCAGCCAAAAGCAGACTCCACCCTTGCAACTGTCCCCCAAGCAGACTCTGGATACCCAATGCGGCGCCGGTCAGGTTGCCCGCCTCATAGGCTGCACTGCCAATTCCGATGGCACTGACCACCAGAACTGATGCCAGCCACCGAGCCCAGGGAGTTGACAGGTTTTCCCTCAGCGATTCAGCCAATCCCATGCCGGTAACAAGGCCTAGCCTGGCGGCCATGCCCTGCAATACCAGTGTAGCTGTGATGGAAAATACCAGTACCCAGAGCAGACTGAAGCCGAAGTTGGCACCAGCCATACTGGCGGTAGTGATGGTACCTGGGCCGATAAAAGCCGCAGTAACCAGGAAGCCTGGACCAAATCGCATGAAACTGCCTGTTTATTGTTGTTTTTCAGGCAGTCAGCATATCAACTGAAGGAGGAGGCTGCACTAAGGAAGCTGGCCTGGAACCCAATTCAGAACAAAGAGTCCCCCATTTTCAGAGGCTTCTTCTTCAGCATAATGGGTCGGCGCTCCGTACGACCATGATGTCGGAAATATTTAGTGTTCTTCCCCTTGTCACGGGAAAGAGAGTATACCAAGAGTACGACTAATACGGCGAAGAGTGTGGTTAGCACTAGCATATTAAAATCCTTTATAAGCTTGATGCTGTTGTCGAGTGTTACCGCATTATTCTATCAATGCGGTTTTTTTCAGGTGTGAAAGTATAGTGAATTTTTTGCTACCCGTTAGACTATTTTCACTAAACCCTGGAGCGCAAATTTTACAGTTAAGACGACCAGGGGTGCAAGCGAAGACGAAGTTCATTGGGTGTGCAGCCTGTCCAGCGCTTGAAAGCCCGGCGAAAGTTGGTGGTGTCGGTAAAATGCAACTGACTGGCGATTTGCTCATTATTGCATTTTTTCACCCCCAGCAGATACAAAGCCTGTTGCCGGCCCACTTCATCCTGAAGTTGCTGGAAGCAAAAACCATGTTGTTTCAGGTGACGCTTGAAAGTGGCCGGACTGACCTCGAAACGGACCGCCAGGTTCTGAAGAGGCAGATTTCTGCTCCGGGCAATCTGTTGACGCACCGTCTCAATGAAACCCCGCTTCAGTTCCCCCCTTTGCATTCTGGCCTGATGAAAGGCATGCCGGACCAGTATCTGACTCGGATGGAGGAACGGTGTCTGCAGATGGACCAGGTCAAAGCCGATACTGAGCTGGGGCTGAGAAAACCGGCAGCGAAAGCCCAGGTTTTCCTCATACTCCTGAATATGCCTGGGTCGTGGATAAGGAAAATCGAATTGAAAAGGTATACGCTTGCCGGTGACCAGCCTGACGGCTGAAACCAGCGCAGTAAAGTAAGCCTCAATAACAAACTGGAACTGTTCGCCGCACCCTATGGCGTCAGAGGGAAGAATATAACAGCGGCCGGCATGCTGATGGTAACGCCCGTGAACAAAGGGACAAATTTGCATACGAAACAGGTCCAACAGCCGCAGAGCCTGTTCCAGATCCCGGCTGTGCAGAAATAGATTGGCCGCGGCTCCCAGGCTGCCGGGAAAAAGCCGTCTGCCCAGTTGGAAAGCCGTATCATGGCCGGGCACGAGTTTACGTATGTTGGCGATAAGCTTAAGGACCTGCGCCACGCTCAGCCGGGTGCCATTATCCCTGATATCCTCAATGAAGATTCCGGTACCCCGTAATAACCTGTTTCTGTCTACTCCCCGGCGCACTGCCAGATCCAATAAAGGCAAGGTCAGTTGCAGGGGGGGCAGAAACTTGTCATCCAGGCTGGCGTATTGCATCAACTCAGCCTTGTCCCTGCCTGGCCAGATCCAGTCGCTGGTTCACCCTGCCCAGCAAGTCTTCGACCCGGTCATCATCTCGTACCGACTCCACAGCGAAACTCAGGGTGTGATATACCGCCTCCCCCGACTCTTTTACCTTGAATGCCAGATGCCTGATAGCGGTGCAAATCTGTTCGGCCAGCGTGCGGGCAGTGGCAGGCAGGGTGTCGGGTAGCATCAGGATGAATCTGTCACCAGCGTAGCGACAGGCAAGATCCGTCTGACGGATATTCATCAGGATCAGCTCTGAGATTTCTCTCAGCAGCCGGTCACCTTCTGCATCACCATAACGGCGATTGAAGTGGTCAAAATCGTCTATATCCAGCATGACCACCGCCAGCCTGGCCGAGTTCGGGTCAGTCAGTTTATTGCTCAACTGCACGCGCATATAGTCGGCACTGTATAGCCGGGTTACCCAGTCCACCTGCAAATGTTCGCGATAGCGGGCTTCCCTTCGCCTGAGTTGTGCATTCAGGGTCAGTTGCTCCTGATGCCACTGATAAAGGGCCCAGGTCATCATGATCATGCCAATAGGGGCGGGGATTGACTCAATCAGACTCAGCCAGTTGGCTTGCGGATAACGCATAAACTCGTCCAACAGGTCGAGCAAAGCGGAGAACATAAAAAAGCTCAGCCCCGATACCAGCAAACTGGTGACCCGTCCCGGAGGCCGACTGACCAGCAGGAAGAAAATCCACACTAAGGTTAGAAGTGCGATACCTCCTTCACCAGACACGTCCAGCCAGGAGATCTCCTGCCAGGACTTGGCATTCCCCAGTGCCAGACTCAGAAAAAGGGCGGTAGTCATGACCAGCAGTACCATCATCACCAGCCGGGCATTTAGAGGGAGCAGGGAATAGTTCATGCAGTTTTCCGGTTGAACACTCAGCGCGATGCTACTCAATCTTCGTTATTGCGAGCAGGGTCATTTTGGCTCAGCAATATGACAAAACAGTGATCTCAGTATCAGTTGTCCTGCCCCCCAGCCCGTTTTTTCCCGCCAGTACTGTGATGGGAGACAGGTCACTCGGGCTCATCCTTGTATTGGAAGAGCGCCCTTTGCAGGGAGAAACGGCTCACTGCTGCTAAAAACAAGCCCTAATGTCATAAAATCGTCATTGGTGTTCTCTAGCTTGCCGGCAAAACACAACCACGCACAGTAGAGGCACACCGATGAAATTCCATAAAACCCGTTTGACCCTGGCCTGTCTTAGCGCTTTGCTGACGGGTCAGGCCGTTGCTGATGAAGGTGCATTGCAAGGGAGGCTGACCGACAAGCAGCAAAAAGCCTACTTTGAAGGTGCCAGCGTCAGAATCAAGGAACTCAACCTGAGCACTGTCACGCGCCGTGACGGGTCTTTTCGTTTCAATACTTTGCCTGCTGGCTCATACACCCTGGAGATCCGTTATCTGGGGGCTGACAAGATTGTGCGGCAGATCCAGATCAAAGAGGGGGAAACCCTTGAGCAGCGAATAGTGCTGGAATCGGAAGGTCAGGACCTGGAGTATCTGATTGTTTACGGCCAGCGCGCCGGCCAGGCCGGGGCACTGAATATGCAACGCACCGCAGACAACCTCAAGTCCGTCGTCTCCGCCGATGCCATCGGCCAGTTTCCAGACCAGAACGCCGCAGAAGCACTGCAGCGCCTGCCGGGATTGTCCATTGAGCGGGATCAGGGAGAGGGACGTTTTGTCGGTATCCGTGGTATCGACCCCAACCTCAACAATGTCACCATCAACGGCATGAATATCCCCTCTCCGGAGGCGGGAGTGCGTTCTGTGGCCCTGGATGTGATTCCTGCTGAGTTGATCGAAGGCCTGGAAGTGACCAAGGCGGTGACGCCGGATATGGATGCCGATGCCATCGGGGGAACGGTGGAAGTTAAAAGTCTGAGTGCATTTGACCGCGGTGGACGAAGCGCCAGCCTGACGGTTCAGGCCAGCCACAATGAGCTGCGCAGCAAGACCAGTCCCAAGCTGTCCGGCAGTTTCACAGAATTGCTGGATATGGGAGATAAAGAGGACGTGTTTGGCGTGGCGCTGGCTGTCTCCTGGTTTGATCGGGAATTCGGCTCTGACAATATCGAAAGCAACGGCGACGACGAAATCGAGCAACGCTACTACGGCGTCGCCCGTGAACGTATTGGCGCGGCGGTCAACCTGGACTACCGGCCGGATTTCGACAACCAGTATTATCTGCGAACCCTCTACAGCCGCTTCTCCGACGACGAATACCGTCAGGCCAATACTTTTGTATTTGATGATGAAGAATCCGAAATTGAGCGCGGTACTAAAGACAGATATGAAGTTCAGGAAATTCTGTCTTTGAGTGCCGGTGGTGAGCATCAACTGGACAGTTGGCATATGGGCTATCAACTTGGCTACGCACAGTCCTCAGAGGACGAACCGGATGCCCTTTATTACAGCTTTATCGGTGAGGGCTTCGATATTTCTTCCGATTTTGCCGGCCCGATCCCAACCATCACCCAGGATACGGCCGCCATGGATCTGGCTAACTATGAGGTGGATGAGGTCGCATTTGAAGACAATTTGTCAGAGGATGAGGAAATCAGCTTCAAGCTGGATATCAGCCGTGATATCAAACTGGTGGGTCACTCTGCCCAGCTCAAGTTCGGCGGTAAATACCGTACCCGGGAGAAAACCACCGATGCCAATATTTTTATCTACGACGGTGACTTTGACGAGCTGAGCCCAGGCCAATTCACCGCCAGCAGCCCTGATTGGGGCTTGGGCAACTTCGGCCCGGGAGCAGACCGTGGTGGACTAAGACAACACTTCAACCTCAATCGCAGCAATCTGGAGCTGGCAGTGCTGGATTCGGAACTGGAATCCAACGGGGCATCATATCGTAGTGAGGAAGATATCTTTGCCGCCTATCTGATGGGTAAGGTCGATATCGACAGTCTGCGTATCGTCGCCGGCTACAGGTACGAAAGCACGGACTTTTCCACGGCCGGTCAGCGGGTAGAGCTGGTGGAAGATGAACAGAATGACGTGGAAGAGGTAATCAATGCACCCTGGACCAGTGAAAAAGACTACAGTCACTTGCTGCCCAGTTTGAACCTGCGTTACGAATTCAGCGAAAAACTGATTGGTCGTTTTGCCTATACCCAGACCATCGCCCGTCCCAAATTTGAAGATTCTGCAGCTTTTCAGATTATCGAAAGCAGCACCGAAGAAAACGACGATGGCGAATTTGAAACGGAACGGGAAGCCGAGGTAGGGAACCCGGAGCTTGAGCCGTTCGAATCAGACAATATCGATGTTGCCATCGAGTACTATCCCGGCAGCATCGGGGTATTGTCGGCCGGCTATTTCCACAAAAGTATCGATAACTTCGTGATACTGGCAGATGTGTCTGAGCTGGATGCCTGGAAGGGTTTTGACGAGGTAATCCAGCCCATCAACGGTGAGCGGGCTAAGGTACAGGGCGTTGAGTTGTCTTGGGTGAAGAGCTTCGACAATGGTTTGTTGATTGCGGCGAACGCGACCTTATCGGATTCCGAGGCGGTGACCTTTTTGGACGGCGAACGTTTTGAAACCAGCCTGCCGAATCAGTCTGACAAAGTGGGAAACCTGACCCTCGGCTATGAGGATCATGCCTGGAGTCTGCGTCTGACCCTGAGTCACAAGAGTGAAAACCTCGAGGAAATCGATGGTGACATGCTGCGCATGGAAGACAGCCATCAGCAACTGGATTTCAGCGGCAAGTACTATATCAATCAGCAGATGCATCTGTATTTCAATGCCATCAACCTGAATGATGAGCCTTATTATCACTACTTTGACAGCCGCACAGTCAATGCGCAGTACGAAGAGTATGGTCGTACCTTTGAACTGGGATTCAGTTGGACCCTGTAAGCCGGGAGAGTCACATCAGTGCGGGAGCTTTGACCCCGCATGGAGTCTGAAGATGTACAAAAAACTACTACTGTTGTGCGGCCTGCTGCTCACCCTGTTGGGTCACGCCGCGCCCACTTATGATGAGAGACTGTATGCCAGTCAGCAGATACAGGGACTGAAGGTCAATGAAAAGGCCTTGCACTTCCTGGTGCTGGGGGATTGGGGGCGCAACGGTCACTACCGGCAACAAGACGTGGCCCACTGGATGGAAATCGCCATGCATCAGTTGGATGGGGAGCTTATCGTCACCACGGGCGATAACTTTTATCCGGATGGCGTGGCCAGTGTAAAGGATCCCTATTGGAGCAGTTCCTATGAGAACATTTATCAGGGACCTAATCTGTTCCGACCCTGGTACGTTACCCTGGGTAACCATGACTATCGCGGCAATGTACAGGCGCAAATCGATTACAGTCAGATCAGCCAGCGGTGGAACCTTCCGGCCCGCTACTACAGTCGCACTTTTGCGTTGCCCGACTCCGAAGAGGAAGTCCTGATCCTCTTTATCGATACCAACCCACTGGAGCCCCAGTACCAGAACCGGGAAAAATATCTGGCGACCCAGTCAGAAAATGCCAGGATTCAAATGGTTTGGATAGAGACCCAGCTTGCGGGTTCCAATGCCCGCTGGAAGCTGGTGGTGGGCCATCATCCCCTGTACAGCAGTGGCAAGCGATACGGCACCACCGACGGTATCCGCCAGGTGCTGGAGCCGATGCTTGAGCGACACCAGGTCGATGCCTATATCGCCGGTCATGAACATGACCTGCAGCACAACCAACCAGAAGGCAAGCAGGTTGCCCATCTGGTCTCAGGAGGTGGCTCGTCCCTCAGGCCGGTAGCAGAACGGGAGTTTACCCGCTTCGCCAAAGGCACTGCTGGATTTATGGCGCTGTCTGTCAGCCCCGCCCGGATATTGGTACAGATGATCGACGCCGAGGGCCAGTTGCTGTACTTCACGTCCCTGACCAAGGAATCAATAAAGCAATGAAAAGACAGTTATTTTTTATCAGCCTACTGGCCCTGCTGCCGCCCATAATCGCATTGGCAGCCTCTTCCGGCTTAACGGTGCAGAGGCTTTATCAGGCAAAGAACCTGCAAGGGCAGCAAATCCAACCCATCGAGAGACAAAATGGTCGGTTCCTGATTATTAGCAGCGAGTCACAGGGGCTGATGCTGCTGGACGATAACAACCAGGTGCTGAGCCGGGTAGCGGGTAACTTCGAGACCTTAAGCTGGCTGCCTGATCTGCAGTTTGACGGAAAGTCGATGGATCTGCTTGCTGCCATTGAGAACGAAACAGGGGAAGTACGACTGATGACACTGGACTGGCAGGGCCCGTTACTAAAACCGCTGAACAGTCTGACCTACCCTGAGGCACAGCTTGAGACCCTTTGCCTGTGTCGCCATCCGCAGACAGGCCATGTATCGCTATTCAGTCTGGATGTGCTGGGTATGGCCCAGGAACGCCTTGTCTTTGATGGCGAGAATCAGCAATGGGTTGATTTGCTGGTCCGCAGCTTTCCTGGTGTGGTCAATGCCAAAGACTGTGTGGTGGATGCGGCAAGTGGCAGCCTGTATGTGGCAGAAGAGTCCATCGGGGTGTGGCGGTATCCGGCAGATATGGAGCAGGACGCCACCAGAGAGCCAGTGGCCATGGTGGTGCCTTTTGGTGAGCTGGCAGCGGAGATTACCGATCTGGCACTGCTGGACGATGGCACGCTGCTGATCACCAGCTCTCAGGCAAAGAGCCTGACTTTGTATCGCCGGGACGGCCAAAGCCGCACTGTTAAACTGCAGGGGCTGGATGAGCCGGAAGCTATAACCGGCCTTATTAAGGCTAATGGGCTGGATCTGTATCTGTATGATGAAAGCCTGGATGGTTATTACTTTGCCAGGATGACTGACTTTAAGGCCGACATTGCCACTGTCAGCCAAACCATTGCTGTGGTGCCTGCCAGTGGGCAGACTGATCCTGTGGCCAGATTTGGCGATGCCGCTGACGATCCTGCCATTTGGTTGAATCGCCAGCAAGCTGACAGAAGCCTTATTCTGGGCACCGACAAACGGGCGGGCCTGATGGTCTATGAGTTAAATGGCAAGCTGGTCCAGCAACTGCCGGTGGGCAGACTGAATAACGTGGATTTACGTTACGGCCTGATGCTGAACGGTCAGACAATGGATGTGGCTGCGGCCAGCAACCGTACCCAAAACAGTATCAGCCTGTTTGGGATTGAACCCAGCTCTGGCTCAGTGTCCCATCTTAGCGATATTCCCACCAGTCTGGACGAGGTATACGGGCTTTGCATGTATCAGTCAGCCACCGGCACCTATGTATTTGTCAATGATACCGATGGCCGTTTCCAACAGTTCAGGGTGAAGCAAAAGCAGGGGCGGTTAGCCGGTGAGTTAGTGCGTGAATTTGCCGTTGCCAGCCAGCCTGAAGGTTGTGTGGCAGATGACAGCACAGGCGATCTCTACCTTGGCGAGGAAGGCGAGGGGATCTGGCATACCAGCGCCGAGCCTGGTGTTACGACATTGCGTCAGGTGGCCTCTGTTGGTGGGCATTTGCATGCCGATGTGGAGGGAATGGGCATTTACCGGACCCAGGATCAGGCCCTGCTCATTGTATCCAGCCAGGGGAATGACAGTTATCTGGCTTTCGATCTCAATCAGGACTTTGCCTATGCTGGCCGTTTCCGCATCGGCCTGAACCTGCAACAGGGCATTGACGGCGCATCAGAAACCGATGGCCTGGAGGTGACTTCAGCCAGTCTGGGGGGGCGCTATCCACAGGGGCTGCTGGTGGTGCAGGATGGCCGCAACCGGCTGCCACAACGCCCTCAGAACTTTAAACTGGTGGACTGGAGGCAGGTTGCGATGGTGCTGGAGTCCCAGTAACTCACAGCAGGGTCTGGGTAGAGAAATAAAACACCAGTATGTAGCGGATCCCTTTACCCAGTCCCACCAGGATCAGAAACGGCAATATCCTGACCCGCATCACGCCGGCGATAAAGGTCAGGGCATCGCCGCCGATCGGCAGCCAGGAAAACAGCAGGCTCCAGACCCCATAGCGGTTAAACCAGCGCTGCATGCGCTCAATCTGCTTGTCTTTAAAGTAAAACCAGCGTCTGTCTTTAAAGTGCAACAGGTAGCGGCCCAATACCCAGTTGACCAGCGCACCCAGGGTGTTGCCGGCTGTGGCGACCAGGATCAGCAACGGCCCCGGCTCTCCCTGACGGGCCAGGGCGAATAACACCACTTCAGAGTAGAATGGCAGCACTGTGGCAGCCAGAAAGGATGAGCTGAACAGGAGGAAATAACTCATTCGGGGACTATCCGGTTAGATTTCTGTGTCTGCCCGATCAACCAGCGAAACAGGTTGATCTGCGCCGACAAATAAAACAGATATTCCGGATGCCACTGGACGCCCAACCAGGGCAGGGTGCGATGTTCGATAGCCTGAATGAAGCCATCCGCATCCCTGCCTGCCGCGTCGAATCCATCACCAATCCGATCAATGGCCTGATGATGAATACTGTTGATCTTAATCTGTTCGGCGTTGAGCAATCTGGCCGTCAGGCTGCCTGAATCCAACTGTACTGCCTTCCTGGGCAGCAACATCACTCCGTTAGGAGTAAGCTGCCGCCTGGAGGCGATATCCTGATACAAATCCCCCCCCAGGGTAATGTTCATTAGTTGGCATCCGCGGCAGATTCCCAGCACAGGCAGGGAAGCTTGTCTTGCAAAGGCAAGGGTACGGTATTCCAACTTATCCCGGGGTAAATCGTACTTGTCGTCTGCCTGGGGCATCTGACCATAGAGGGACGGTGCCAGATCACTACCACCACTGATGACCAGTCCATCCAGAATCTGCACCTCGACTCCATGCCTGGCACTGATGCGTACTGCCTTTCCACCAGCCTTGTTGATACAGTGGCGAATTGCCCACCAGGGCGGACACCAGATCCCTGCGTGAGTGGTCACACCGATGAGAGGGCGCGTCATGACTTGCTGGCCTTGACCGCCAATCTGGGTTCACTGGTAAGGATCTGCATTATCGTCTGCCAGCCGAGAGTCTGGGCAAAGACTGCCAACACGGTGAGCAGAGGCACGCCGAGGATGGCGCCTACCGGTCCCCATAACCATCCCCAGAAAATGACGGCCAGGAATACAATGATAGGGTTCATCTGCAAGCGGAAACCGTGCACCAGGGGATCGATGATAAAACCGTACAAGGACGACAGCAGTACAAAGCCCACAGGTACTGCGGCTATCAACAACAGAGTATCAAAATGGGTGGCAGACACCAGCACCAGCAGCAGGATAACCAGGCTCATGCCAAAGTAGGGGATCAGGCGCAATACCGTTACCAGCACTACCCAGACCCAGGGCAGGGGAAAATCCAGTAACCAGAGTATCAGGCTGGTTATTAAGCCCAATGACAGGTTTATCAGCATGACCGCGCCAAGATAATGTCCGGTTTCGGTACGAAGACGCTGAAATAACCGGATCATCTGCTTGCGTTGCCGGCCCTTCTTCAGCCGGATCAACTTTACCACCAGGGTGTCACCGCTGGTGAGCAAAAACAGGGTCAGAATCAGCACCAGAATGCTGTTTCCAACAGTGTTCTGTAACAGGGTCATCAGTTCAGTGGGCCAGGTACGTTGCTCAACAACTATGGGTTGCTGTTGTTCTGGGACAATATCCTGCATGGCATCGGTCATTTTCTCCGATGTGTTTTCCACCGATTCCTTAAGCTGTTTTACCGATGCGGATAGATCCTGCTCAAGGTGCATGATTTTTTCAATTTTCTGCGGGGCCGTCGTGACCCACTCCCCTATAGCAGGCATCATCAACCACAATGCGCCAATCAGCGCACCGAAGCTGATTATCAGCATAACCAGGCTGGCCAATACTTTGGGGATCCTGAGTGAAATAAGAGATCTGACGGCTGGCGATAGCAACAGCGCAAGCAGACAGGCGACAGTGACGGGAAGCAGAAATCCCTTGGCCAGATAGAGCGTGGCCACCACCATAATAAGGGCCAACAGGGGCTGACTCCAGACTAGCGTGCGCGGTACATCCTGATGTGAGTCGATATTCTTTTACTCATATATTCTTGTTCCAACAGGCTTTTATTATCAGAAAAGGACGGCAAAGTTTCCAGTTGCCGGGCGGTTTTATCCGCCGGGCTGGAATTTTTCCCGCCATGTCTTTACTCTGACGCGCCAATTTACAGCAGGGGTGTTTAACATGATCGGAGAAATCGCCGCGCTCAGCACGGCCTGTTGCTGGGCCTTGGCGGCCAGGTTGTTTCGTCGGCTGGGTGCCAGCTTTTCACCCCTGGCACTCAATTTCTGGAAGGGATTGGCGGCGATAGCTGTACTGCTGCCCTGGACATGGCTTATGCCGGCTTCATTCAGCCTGAGCCAGATGGACATTCTCTGGTTGTTGCTCAGCGGCGTTATCGGCATCGGCCTGGGCGATACGTTCTTCTTTCAGGCCCTGAACAAAATAGGTGACAGCCAGACAATTCTCGTTGCCGAGACCCTGGCCCCCCTCTTTACCGCCTTGCAGGCGATGGCCTGGATTGCCGAATGGCTGACCTGGCAACAGTGGCTGGGGATAGCCATAGTGATCATGTCGGTTGATATGATCATCAGGCTACATAAACGTAGTCAACTGCAAAACTTTGAAATGTCAGGTTTTGTATGTGCGGGCCTGGCCGCGTTGTGCCAGGCCGTTGGCGCCGTGATCAGCCGGGACATCCTGACCACCACCAGCATTGACCCGGCCAATGCCAGCCAAATCAGGTTGCTGGGCGGAATGGCCATTATCATTCTGCTGATGCTGATTGGCCGACGTCGCTGGTTGCCTGTTACCCATAATGCCCGACGAACCTGGCGGCTGTTTATTCTGGCCAGCCTGGTAGGCACCTTTGCCGCCCTGTATCTTCAGATGCTGGCCTTTTCCCATACCAAGGCGGCCATCGTGCAGACCCTGTTTGCCACCAGCGTGATTTTGTCGCTGGGATTGGCCTGGCTACTGGGGGAAAGAGTCAGTCGCCAGTCCCTTGGCTGGTCGCTGATGGCTCTTCTGGGGGTGGCGATCCTGATTGGCGCCGAACATTTTCCTCTCTGATCTGTTTGATCTTGCCCGGTGTGGCCCGGAAGGCCAATTATTGCTTGTGCAGTGCGGCGCCTTTATATACAATGCGCGCCCTTAATCAGCCCTCACTATTTTAGTTCCTTGTCTCAAGCAGTCCGGCTGATCTGCAAGAGGCTACAACCGTAAGGAGCACCAATGCGTCATTACGAAATCGTATTCATGGTTCACCCGGACCAGAGCGAACAGGTTCCTGGTATGATCGAACGTTATACCGGAATCATCAAGAACGACGGTGGACAAATTCATCGTCTGGAAGACTGGGGCCGTCGTCAACTGGCTTACCCTATCGAAAAACTGCACAAAGCACATTATGTGCTGATCAATGCTGAAGCCACTGCCAATGCCATTGAAGAACTGGAAACAGCTTTCCGTTTCAATGACATCGTCTTGCGCAACCTGATCATGCGTACCAAGTCCGCTGTGACCGAGCCCTCTCCGATGGCCAAGGAAGAGCGCCGCGAGAAGCGTGAAGACAGAGCAACTGCTGAAGCAGACGCGGAATAACAGAATAGGAGACTAGTAAAATGGCTCGTTTTTTCAGACGTCGTAAATACTGCCGTTTCTCGGCAGAAGGCATCCAGCAGATCGATTATAAAGATACCGGCCTGCTGAAAAACTACATCACCGAAAGCGGTAAGATCGTACCCAGTCGTATCACCGGCACCGGTGCCAAGTATCAGCGTCAGTTGTCAACTGCCATCAAGCGTGCCCGCTTCCTGGCTTTGTTGCCTTACACTGATTCTCACAAATAATCGTTGGCGTAACTAAGAGGTAGCAAAGATGGAAATCATTCTACTAGACAAAATCGCCAACCTGGGCGGTTTGGGTGACCAGGTCACCGTTAAATCAGGTTTTGCCCGTAACTTCCTGTTTCCTCAAGGCAAGGCTGTGCCTGCCACCAAGGACAACGTAGAGAAGTTTGAACAGCGCCGCGCCGAGCTGGAAGCCAAGATTGCCGAGCAACTGGCTGCTGCCGAAGCCCGCGCTGCCAAAGTGGCCGAGCTGGGCGAAGTGACTATCGCTGCCCCTGCAGGTGACGAAGGCAAGCTGTTCGGCTCCGTTGGCACCAAGGACATCGCCGATGCCCTGACAGCTGCCGGTGTTGAAGTGGCTAAAGCCGAAGTCAAACTGCCACACGGCACATTGCGTGAAACCGGTGAGTTTGAAGTGGATCTGCAGCTGCATTCAGAAGTGCATGCCACTGTCACAGTAAAAATTATTGCCGAAGCCTAAGCTTCACAATGAACAAAAAAACCGCCGTCTGGCGGTTTTTTTATGACTGAACTGCTCTGCGCCATCCTGCGGGACATCCCAAAACGCCCCTGGCGTTTTGGGATGTCCATGGAAGAGCGGCATGCAAGCGTAGCAGGGAATTTTCGCTGGCGATGCGCTTGTGCATTGATCAGATCGAACACTTCATCTGCTGGTCGAGCATACTGGCGTTGACCAGGGTCACCCCCTTGCTGCTCACCCGGAAGCCGCGGGCCAGATCCTCTTCCTTGTTAATGCCTATCTGAGTGCCATCCGGAATGATCACGCCGCGGTCAATAATGGCCTTGCGGATATGGCAGCGGCGACCAATCTCTACCGCAGGCAGGATGACCGAATCTTCCACCAGGCTATATTCATTGACTGTCACCTCAGAGAACAGCAGCGAGCTGTTCAACCTGGCGCCTGAGATCACACAACCGCCCGAGACCATCGAATTGGTGGCCATGCCGATCCGTTCGCCGTCGTTGAGCACAAACTTGGCCGGTGGTTGTTGTACCTGATAGGTCATGATGGGCCACTTGTCGTCATACAGGTTCAACTCGGGCACCACAGAGATAAGCTCCATATTGGCTTCCCAGAACGCGTCCAGGGTCCCCACGTCCCGCCAGTAGGCTCGACCACCCGTATCCTGGTCACGGAAGGGGAAAGCATACACTTTGCAGCTTTCAATCAGGGAGGGAATGATATTCTTGCCGAAATCATGTTCTGAGCTTTCATTCTCGGCATCCTTTACCAGTTGTTCAAACAGAAATTCGGTATTGAATACATAGTTGCCCATTGAAGCCAGAGTCTGGGCCGGATCCTTGGGTAAGGGAGTGGGATTGGCGGGCTTTTCATCGAATTTACGGATGCGGAATTGCTCGTCTACCGTCATCACCCCATAAGCGCCTGCGGCTTCCTCTATAGGGACTTCGATACAGGACACCGTCATATCCGCGCCGGATTCCACGTGATAGGCCAGCATTTCCCCATAGTCCATCTTGTAGATATGATCCCCAGACAATACCAGTACATACTTCGGGGCGACTGAGCGAATGATATCAATATTCTGGAAAATGGCATCGGCGGTGCCCTTATACCAGGCATCGGAGGTCCGCTGGGAAGCGGGTAAGATATCGACGAATTCGCCCATGTTGACGTTCAGGTGCGACCACCCCCGGACCAAATGCTGGATGAGGGAGTGGGCTTTGTACTGAGTGGCCACCCCGATTTTCTTGATACCGGAGTTGATACAGTTGGAAAGAGGGAAATCTATGATACGGAACTTGCCACCAAAGTAGACTGAGGGCTTGGCCCGCCATTCCGTCAGCTCGTAGAGGCGGGATCCCTTACCACCGGCCAGAATCAAGGCATAGGTGTCGCGGGTCATTCGGCTGATAAAGCGTTGGTTCTTATCCAACATCCTGTTCTCCCTGTTTGTACGGATAGTGTAGTGGCCGGCTCCAGAGATACAGCATACTGCAACCCGTTTAAAAATATAGCGTTCCTGCAAGCTGCATTACAGCCCCTGCGGATAATTAAGCCAAGACTTTTGTTGGCGGAGAATGTCCATAATACGGTGGTACAGCTCTTGCATTAATCTTTCGGAAAACAACCTGACTTAACTGACCATCTGACAGGATGTGACTGGTTTGAAACTATCAGCTGATGAATTCAGACCCTATTTGCTATCTGCAGGAAATGCCCATGAAACCTTATTTACTTGTTGTCATCTGTTCCCTGCTGGCCTCCTGTGCGGCCGAACCTCCTTCTCCCCCAATGGAAAATCTGGGCAATGTGGAAGTGCATACCTATGATCTGGCCGAAGAGTTGTTCGGCATGCTGGATGCCAGATACCCGCAGACCCGGCAATTCCGCTATGCGGTGACCACCTTCGTGCCGGTGGCCAGCCTCAAATATGCGGTGGGCAGGCAGCATCCACTGATGCTGCTGGGTCATCAACTGGAGCAGGGGATGATGACTGAAGCAAGCCGGCGTGGATATATCACTCAAGACTTCAAGATTTCGAACGATATCCTAGTTGAAGAGCAGGCTGACAGAGTCCTGAGCCGGGATGTCAAACAACTCAGCGGCGCACAAGCGGTGGACTTCTATATCACCGGCACCCTGACCGAGCAGCAAAACGGTGCAGTGGTCAACGCCAGAATCGTCCACGCCCAGTCCCGGACGGTGGTCGCCTCTGCGACTCGATTCTTCCCGGACGACCTGTTCTGGCGTGATGAGCAGGTAACCCTAAGAGACGGCATGATTTACCGCCATGGTACGATGGAGTAGCCAAACATGAACAAGACATTGATCCTCCCCCTTTTGCTGTCAGGCCTGGTTGGCTGTACAAGCTTCGGGCAACAGGCTGTCAGCAAACAACCGGTGACCGCACCGGACTCGCAGCAGGTGAATATCCGCCAGTATCAGGGACCCAGTCAACAGATGTCAGAGGATCAGGCCAGTCAGTTCTATAAGGCCAGCCATCCCTCCATGGATTCGTTTGGCGCCACGGGAGGTGCAGCCCAGGCCTGGTCACACAGCAATCCCAACAGTTTGTACCGGGGACGCGAGCTGACCAAGCATATCGGTGTTTATGTGCAGAATCTGACCCAGGATTTGATTTCCAATATGGAGTACCTGTCTGACAAGACACCTGTCGGTATTACTCATTTCGCCTTGCTTGACTCGGACTTGCAGCAAACCAATCTGTTGGGTTTCCAACTGGCCGAATCCTTCATGCACGAGTTACACAAATTTCGTATACCGGTCATCGACTATAAATCCACCGAGTATATCCGTGTCACGCAGGACGGGGATTTTCTGCTGACCCGTGACTATCTGGAATTGAAAGATCGCGCACCTGTAAAGTATGTGCTGACGGGTACTTTGGTCAAACACCAGGGTGGCTACCTGGTCAATGCCAGGGTGCTGGGTATCGAGTCAAAGGCGGTGGTGGCCACTGCCCAGACCCTGATTCCATTTTATGTGGCGGAGGCCCTGTTGCCTTCGGCGCGGGATGAAGTGGACGGCGTCAAACTGAAGCAGGGGTAGCCATGAACAGGTTCAAGCTACTGGTTGTTGCTGCGGTGTTGGTGCAAGGCTGCTCAATGCATTTCGATCCTTTTTTGCACAGTGCTGAAAATACAGACGCCGAACCGGAACCGGTCAGTCCGCCGGCCAACGGCCTTTGGTATCAGCAGGCGCCCAGTGAAGTGCAACCTCCCAGCGCAGCACCGGACCAGAGGCTGCAACAATCCCCCCTGATGGTCTTCCGCTCTCTAGGAAACAGCTATCAGGCCAGTTATATTCATAAAAGCCTGGATGACTATGCCGAACAAATGGCCATGCAACTGGTTGGCAATATGCAGGGCCCCGCCCAGACAAGACGCATGGCCGTGGCCTCTTTTGTGGAACTGGACGCAAATCTGAAACAGACCTCGGTATTGGGTAATCAACTGGCCGAGAAGCTGATGGCGCAGATGCAGGGTTTTGGCCTGCCGGTGGTGGATTTTAAGGCTATGGAGCAAATCCAGATTGGTGCCCAGGGTGATCTGCTGTTCAGCCGTGACGTGAGCGAACTGGCCCGGCAACAGGACATTGATCTGGTTCTGTCCGGCACTTTGGTCCGCAATGCCAGAGGCGTGCAAATTCATGCCAGAATCCTGTCCATGCAGGACAGACAACTGGTGGCCAGCGCCAACGGCTTTATTCCTGCAGTTGTTGTCGACTCGCTTTATAGTCCGCCTTATGTTCTTAGTGAATAAGGGGTTTATACCAATCGGATTAATCTTTAGTGCACTTTGGCTTCGCCCGCACAGAGCGCCATGGATGGCGTTAAGTAGAACAACGCAGGAGCAGTTGTCGAGAGCGTCCAGAAAGCATTATCTCTGCGTTCCAGCCTCTCGACATAGAGCCACTATGCCTTCGAGGCTGCGCCTTGATCTAATCCTTTCTGGTCGGCTCTGAATGCACTAAAGATTAATCCGGTTGGTATTAGCCTTGTTTGCGTAGCTGGCGAATCAAAAAACGGTTAGGACTGAGCGCGGCCAGGGTTGACCGCTCCAGAGGCATTGGTTTGCCGGCGAGTTGGCAGGCCAATGCCTCACCGAGCAGTGGCGCCGTGCACAGGCCTCGTGATCCCAGTCCCATAAACAGGAACAAGCCTTCAAGATTGGCTGGAGCAGGATAATCCCGCCCGCCCTTGCCGGAATTCAGGGACTGATAATCTTCTCGTTGTTGCGGTATGTCCGGCATTGCGCCCAGCAGCGGCAAGTGATCCGGGGTGCCGAGTCTGACAGAGGCTCGCCCCTGACCCGAGCCCTGAAGATTTTCTATCCAATCCACATGGGCAAGGGCCTGGCGGTGGGTCTGCAGATTTATCTGCTGCTCTTCGGCCCGGTAGTCACGGCTCAGATCCTGTTTGACATAAGTGGAACCCAGGGCCTGGAGGCCCGAGTGAACAGGGGTCATGTAGCCCTTATGGCAGAGTACTGTACTGAGTTTACTTGCCGGCGGGCAGGCTGGAATATGCTCCACCTGTCCCCTGACCGGTCGCAGCGGCAAGGATTGCAGCAGCGGCAGTGCTACGGCTTCCGCGCCGGGACACAGCACCAGTAGTTCGGTCGTACACTGGCTGTTATCCTGCCAGGTTAGTCTCCAGCCAGGGTTCGTCTGTTCCAGGCTTGTAAGGTGCCGGTCTGATACCAGGGTCAGGGCCTCGCCACAGCTTGCCAGCATGGCCCTGACCAGCTCAGCAGGTTCAATCCAACCCCCCTGTGCAATGAAGAGTCCCGGCCAGGGAAGGGGCAGGCCGGCCAGTCTTCGCGCCTCAGCCTGATCAACGGCGTGGATCAGACTCTCCGGCCAGTCGCCCTGAGCGATGAGTTTGGCCTGCTTTTTTAACAGGCTGTCATTGAACGCCAGTTGCAAAACGCCACACCGGCCTTCGCTGAAATGAAACCCTTCCTGTTGCAGCGAGTCGTAGGCCCGCCTGGCAAAGCCAAAGGCCTGGGCCATCAGGCGGCTGCTCAGATTCATCTGGCTGTGCAACTGCGGATAAAAGCCGCCCTGGTGGTTGCCCGAGGCGCCATCGGCAACGCCTCGGCTGTATAGTGTCACCTGGAAGCCATGGTGGCAGAGGGCATGACAGAGGCTGGCGCCTGCCAGCCCCGCGCCGATCACCGTCACATGCCTGTGGCCGGAGCCCTGCCGTTGGTACCAGGGAGACGGATCCGCCCTCACGGGTCTAACTGCCAACCAGCCAGCAGACATATCCCGCTTATGGCCAAAGCCTTTACGTTTTTCCACATTAAACCCCGCCTGTTGGAGTCCTCTTCGTACAAAACCGGCGGCAGTGAACGTGGCGAAGGTGCAGCCCGGCTTGCCGAGTCTCGCCATCTGGGAGAACAGGGCCTCTGTCCACATATCAGGGTTCTTGCTAGGAGCAAAGCCGTCCAGAAACCAGGCATCTACCAGCCCGTCGGCAGGGCTGTCAATTTCAGGTAACAGTTGGTGCAGGTCACCCAGCCATAGATCCAGTATGATCTGATAGTCTTTAGCATGAAACTTGAGTCTGTGGCAGCCTTCGCTAAGGTGTGGGTAGCGTTTCAGTAACTCAGTGGTGAATTTTTCAAGTTGTGGCCAGCGACCCAGGGCCGTTTCCAGGTCAGCCAGGGCAAGGGGGAATTTCTCTGTGCTGATAAAGTACAGGCGCCTGAGCGGCGATGCGGGGTTTTCGCTAACAAAGCGCTCGAAGGCCTCCCAACTGGCGAGAAAGTTGAGACCGGTACCAAATCCTGTCTCGGCGATGACAAAGTCTTCCTGCTGTGACTGATTCCAGCGTTGCGGCAACGCGTTGTTGGCCAGAAATACATAGCGGGTTTCCTCCAATCCGTCGGTATTGGAGAAATAGACGTCATCGAAAGCACTGGCCACCGGCGTGCCGCTCTGGTTAAAGTCAATCTTGGCTGTTTGGATGGCCATGGGAACCGAGGTGTTAACTCGCTGTCATAAAGGCCGGTTATTCTAAGCCAGGCTTGCTCGCAGCACAAAGACCCCTGCACAAACCATCACAGGGTAAAAGAGCAGACCACTTGGTTAGCTATTTTCTTTACCATAGGGACAATTTTTATCGATTGTGGGATGGCAACGGCCATACTTGGTCTGTCGAATCCTGATGAATAAGGTTTAGATAAGTACAAGGCGCCTGAGTGCCAACATTCAATTTAATTTAAGGTAACAAGATGAGAAGAGCCGTGATTACCGGATTGGGCGTGGTGTCCAGCATTGGTAACAACCAACAGCAAGTTCTGGAATCCCTGCAACAGGGCAAGAGTGGCATCCGCTTTTCCCAACAGTTTGCCGACAAAGGGCTGCGAAGCCAGGTGTGGGGCAACATCGAAATGGATGTCAGTGAACATATTGACCGCAAAGCCCTGCGTTTCATGGGCGAGGCTGCAGCCTATTCATACATCGCAATGCAGCAGGCCATCGAAGATGCCGGCCTGACTGAAGAGCAGATATCCAACGTGCGTACCGGTCTGGTTGCGGGTTCAGGCGGCGCATCTTCCAAGAATCAGGTGGAAGCAGCGGATATTCTGCGTGAAAAAGGTGTCAAGCGGGTCGGTCCCTATATGGTACCCAGAACCATGAGCAGTACAGTGTCTGCCTGTCTGGCCACGCCTTTCAAGATTAAGGGCATAAACTATTCCATTTCCTCGGCCTGTGCCACCAGTGCACACTGTATCGGTCACGCGGTCGAGCAGATTCAACTGGGCAAGCAGGATGTCGTGTTTGCCGGCGGCGGTGAAGAGGTGGACTGGACCCTGGCCATGGAGTTCGATGCAATGGGCGCCCTGTCCACCCGGTTCAATGAAACCCCTGACAAGGCCTCGCGCACCTACGATGGTGCTCGTGACGGCTTTGTTATTTCAGGTGGTGGCGGCATGGTAGTGGTCGAGGAACTGGAACATGCCCTGGCCCGGGGTGCCAAGATCTACGCCGAGATCATTGGTTACGGCGCAACGTCCGATGGCTATGATATGGTTGCCCCCTCAGGGGAGGGGGCGGTTCGCTGCATGCAGCAGGCCATGCAGGGGGTGGAAGAGAAAATCGATTACCTGAATACCCATGGTACCTCGACGCCGGTGGGCGATGTAAAGGAGTTGGAGGCTATCCAGCAGGTATTCGGCGGGCGATCGCCGGCCATCAGTGCCACCAAGGCCATGACCGGCCATGCTCTTGGCGCGGCCGGGGTGCATGAAGCCATCTACAGCCTGTTAATGATGGAGCATGGCTTTATTGCTCCGTCGGTGAATATAGATAATCTGGACGACCAGGCCCAGGGATTGGATATTGTCAGGGAGGCTCGTCAGGCCAGGCTCAATGTCGTCATGTCCAACAGCTTCGGCTTCGGTGGTACCAATGCCACTCTGGTAATGCGCCGTTTCGAGAAATAACTGAGGGTTGGTAAGGGAAGGGCGTTCTCTTCCCTGCGCCGAATAAACCAATGGACTCTGGCAGCGCATGCTGTTAGAGTCGCATCCTCTTTTTGGTGCCCGTCGGTCGGCACCTGTCTTGTGAAACACCCAAACTTCCCCAGACGCTAATTTTATTCCCGCCTAAGACCGTGTCGGTGCTAATGCATTGAGTAGGCCGGTTTCGGAGTCAAACTAATATGTCATTTGAACAACTCGGCCTGTCGGCTGAACTTTTGCGTGCTGTTGCCGAACAGGGTTACAGCCAGCCTACCCCTATCCAGGCGCAGGCCATTCCCCTGGTCCTGCAAGGCAAGGACGTCCTCGCCGGTGCCCAGACCGGCACGGGTAAAACCGCCGGTTTCACCCTGCCGTTGCTGCAGTTATTGCAGGGGCGTCCAGTCAAACCCGGGGTCAGGCCTGTGCGCGCCCTGGTCCTCACACCTACCCGTGAACTGGCGGCCCAAGTGGCGGAGAGTGTGGAAACCTATGGTAAGAACCTGCCCCTTCGCAGTGCCGTGATCTTCGGCGGGGTGAACATTAATCCACAAATCGCTGCCTTGCGCCGTGGTGTTGATATTCTGGTGGCGACGCCGGGACGCCTGCTGGACCATGTGAATCAGAAAACCCTGGATCTGTCCCAGGTGGAAATTCTGGTACTGGATGAAGCCGATCGCATGCTGGATATGGGCTTTATCCATGATATTCGCCGAGTGCTCAAGTTGCTGCCTGCCAAGCGCCAGAATCTGCTGTTTTCGGCCACCTTTTCCGATGAGATCCGCCGATTGGCGGACGGCCTGCTGAATCAACCGGTGTCGGTGGAAGTGGCAAGACGCAATACCGCATCGGAGACTGTTGAGCAGACCATCCATCCGGTGGACAAGTCCAACAAACGCCAATTGCTGTCTTACCTGATTGGTTCTAAGAACTGGCGCCAGGTACTGGTCTTTACCCGTACCAAACATGGGGCTAATCGCCTGGCCCAACAGCTGGAAAAAGACGGCCTGACCGCGGCCGCTATTCATGGCAACAAAAGCCAGGGTGCCAGAACCCGGGCCCTGGCTGATTTCAAATCGGGCCAGGTGCGTGTGCTGGTGGCCACCGATATCGCCGCCCGCGGACTGGACATAGACCAGTTGCCCCATGTGGTGAATTACGAACTGCCTAATGTACCTGAGGACTATGTCCACCGTATTGGCCGGACTGGTCGCGCCGGCAACGAGGGAGAGGCTATCTCTCTGGTCAGCGGCGATGAAAAGAAGCTGCTGCGGGACATTGAAAGGCTGATCAAGCGTGAACTGCCCAAAGTGACGGTTGAAGGCTTTGCTCCGGATCCCAATGCGGTGGATGAACCTGACGACAGACCGGCGGCGCGCCCGTCAAGACGCAGGATGGGTGAGAAACCAAGACCCTCCCAGGCCAATGAAGGCAGCGGTCAGCCGCGCAGAAGACGACGTCCAAATCCAAAGGCCCGGCAGCCAGGTGCCAGGGCAGCCTGATCACTTCACGAGTGGATTGGTATTTAGGTATGAACCGGGCAAAATAGGCAGCTTTACCGCTGCCAGGCTTGCCCGATGAAGATCTACTGTGAAGACTCCCTGTTGTATGCTGATGAATTTTTCTCCGACTGGGGAGAGGTGTTCAGGTTCAGTGGCCGGACGGTACAAGCTGAGCAACTGCAGGATGCGGATATTCTGCTGGTGCGTTCCACCACGCAGGTTAACAGGGAACTGATTGAAGTCTGCCCCCGTCTCCAATATGTGGGTACCGCCACGGCCGGTACCAATCATATGGATACCGACTATCTCAGTGACAAGGGCATCGCCTGGGGTTCCGCCGCGGGCTGCAATGCCATTGCCGTGGCCGAATATGTGATCAGTTGCCTGTTTGCCCTGGCCGGACGACAGGGCTGGTCCGTTACTGATAAACGTATGGGGATTGTCGGTGCAGGACATGTGGGCACGGCGTTGGCACGCAAGCTCAGTGCGCTGAACATCGATTATCTGTTGTGTGACCCGCCTCTTGCCGATGCCGGGGATCCCCGTAACTTTGTCGGCATGGATGCGATCATGGACTGCGATATCATCAGTCTGCATGTGCCCCTGATAAGGTCGGGGCACTATCCCACCCATCACTTGTTTGATGCGGTACGCCTGGCCAATCTCAGCGATGACCAGATACTGATCAATGCCTGTCGCGGGGAGGTCATTGATAATCGGGCTTTGTTGGAAGCTTTTAAGGCGGGTCGGCCGTTGCAGGTCGTCCTGGATGTGTGGGAAAATGAGCCTGAGATTCTGTTTGAATTAATCCCGCACCTTGCCCTTGCCAGTGCACATATCGCCGGCCATACCCTGGAAGGGAAGGCCAGAGGCACAGAAATGCTGTACCTGCAGCTAGCCCCAATCCTGGCCAGGCCAGCAAAAATATCCCTGCCGACCCTGTTGCCCAGACCGACAGTTCCCAGACTCCACTGTCAGCAGCCCGACCAGGCAGGACTGGCATCGTTGGTTTTTGCTGTATACGACGTGCGCAATGATGATGCAGCGTTTCGGCAGGGGGCTGGAACGGCGGCCCGGTTCGAATATATTCGTAAGCACTATGCTATAAGAAGAGAATTTGCTTCGGTGCAAGTTAGTTGTGGAAATTGTGCCATGACAGAGGCAATCTACGGGCTCGGGTTCAGCCCGGCTCACATATAACCCTAACCTAAGGAGATCCCTGTCAATGTCTCGTGCCTTTGATGTTGCCGTTTTGGGTGCCACCGGCCTGGTCGGTCAGCACATGATTGAAATTCTCGAACAGCGGGAATTTCCGGTCAATAAACTCTATCCGCTGGCAAGCTCACGTTCTGCCGGGGGGACGGTCAGTTTCAAGGGTAAGGATGTGAAGGTACTGGATGCCGAAACCTTTGACTGGTCGCAGGTTCAATTGGGCTTTTTCTCCGCAGGCGGCAGCGTGTCTGCCAAGTACGCCCCCCTGGCAGCCGAAGCGGGTTGTGTGGTGATCGACAACACTTCCCAGTATCGCTACGAACCGGATATTCCGCTGGTGGTACCGGAGGTGAATGCCCATGCCCTGGCGGATTTTCGTAATCGCAATATTATCGCCAACCCCAACTGCTCCACTATCCAGATGCTGGTGGCATTAAAGCCCATTCAGGATGCGGTTGGCATCAGCCGCATCAATGTGGCGACCTACCAGTCCGTCTCAGGAGCGGGTAAAAGCGCCATGGAGGAACTGGCCAGGCAGACCGCAGACTTGCTGTCCAGCCGAGAAGTGACACCCAAGGCGTTCAGCCGTCAGATTGCCTTTAACGTGATCCCGCAGATTGACGTATTTCAGGACAATGACTACACCAAGGAAGAGATGAAGATGCACTGGGAAACCCAGAAGATCATGGGGGATGACAGCATCATGGTCAATGCCACCGCCGTGCGGGTGCCTGTCTTCTATGGTCATGGTGAAGCAGTGCATCTGGAAACCCGTCAGCCCATAGATGTGGAGACCGTGATGCAGTTGCTGGAGGCTGCGCCGGGTGTCATTCTAATGCGCGAACCTGCGGACTTCCCCACCCAGGTCGGAAATGCCAGTGGCAAGGATGAAGTGTTTGTAGGACGGGTACGTAAAGATCACACCCACCCCAACGGTCTGAATCTGTGGGTGGTATCGGACAATGTACGCAAGGGGGCAGCGACCAACAGCGTACAAATTGCCGAGGTGCTGGTCCGCGACTATTTTTAAGGGCTCACCGACAATCTTTTGACAACCCGGCCCTGTGCCGGGTTTAGTTTATCAGCAACGCCCTTTATTGGCCGCTAAAGGCTCCATACCCTTAATGTTCTGGTCTGTCTGCCGATAGGTAGAACAATGGCGTGAACGCAATTTATCCCCAGCCGGTGACCCTTTATGGATCAGCTCAGGTATCTGGTTTATAGTTCGGCTTGGAACGTAACTTGCTGTATAACTGCTGAGAACAGTTGGCGGCGCTGGGTTCAATGAAGAGCTTACTTATTAATACAGATAACTTTTTCGGTGCATCGGCTTTCCTTCTGCACCGACTTTTCCGGGGCGGTGAAGGACAAGTATGAGAATAAGACAATTGCTGATAGGTGGTTTGGCATGCTTCTTCTCCCTGAGTCTCGTCTGGGCTGCCGAATTCCAGGATACCCAAATAAGGGGCCCAAAAAACGCCAGCGGAGAATATTCAGGGGCGGTTTATGGCCCCATTGAGTCCAGTGACACCCTCTGGCGCATCGCCCAACGTTACCGCCAGAACCCGGATCTGAGTATCTACCAGGTCATGGTAGCCATCTACCAGCTCAATCCTGCGGCCTTCGAGAATGAGAACCTCAATCTGATGGTGGATGGCGCTATGCTCAAACTGCCATCGGAGCGCTATATTGCCCGTCTCGACAAAGAGTATGCCCGGCAGAAAGCTGCCCAGGATGATGCTGCGCTGGCCCAGGCGCGTCCCGCCGGTCAAGCTCCCACCCCACAGAATCTTAAGCCGGTGCAAAAAGGTGCCAGCACAGAGGAGTTGTCTCAGACCCGCCAGGCCATAGAGCAGCAGATAGCCAATCTGGATCGTGAAAACCGGAACCAGTTTGATATGTTGCGGCAGCAGATTGCCGCGTCCATCGAGTCGGTCCAGTCTCTGCTGGACGAGAACAACCAGGTACTGGATCGGCTTGACGCGGTCAATCAGGACATCGAAGCGTTGCGGGAAAGCCAGAACCAGGATCAGGAGCGGCTGCAGTCCCTGCTGGTCCAGCAAAATGAACTGGTGGATTTCTCCCGGCAAATCAAAGCCAGACAGGAACAGGAAGCCAGACAGAGCTGGCTGGAAAGTCCTGCTACTTTGATTGCCGCCGGTGTTATCCCCGCTTTGCTGCTGTTAAGCGGCCTGGTGTTCTGGCTACGCAGACGCCAGCCGGCCGAGCCCTCGGCTGGTAAACAGGCTGTTCCCCGGGACGTCCCTCCGCCCCCTGCCGATAACGAAATGGATGACTTGTCTGATGCCCTCACTGATGAGCTGTCAGGTGATTTGGATGACGACAGCCAGGACGACGATCTGTTTGGTGAAGAGCTTCTCGATGACGTGCTGACAGACGAGTTGGAAGAGTCTCTTGATGCCGCATTGGAAAAAGAACTGGAAGACTTTGACGATCTGGCTGACGAAATGCTGGTACCGGAGGAGAAGGAGGAAAAACCGGAGCAGGGCTCGGCTACGCTTAAACAGGACGAGTTGGACGATCTGTTCGCTGAAGACGATGAATTGATGAATGAGGTGATGGACCTTGACGATGGTGGGGGTTCTGACGATGCCATTGATCTGTCTGAAGTGGACGAGCCGGCAACCAAGCCGGCTTCCCAAGCCGCCGATGATGATTGGGACGACGAACTCGACGCCATGCTCGAAGAAAATGTCGGCCTGGGCAAGGATGAGCAGGAAAAGCCCGAAATCAGTATTGATGAACTGCTAGATGAACCTATGGCTGCCGAATCCTCTGAAGAGGACGACGGGTTCAGGGTCGACAAATTGTCAGCCAGCGAGTCTTTGTCTGATGAGCTGATTGAACAGCTTGACCAGGAAATTGCCACCCAGGGTAAACAACTGGACGAACTGACTGACGAATTACTGGCTGAACTGGAAGAAGCCGACAATATTCAGGACGATTTGGCCGATGAACTGCTGGCCGAACTCGAAGAAGAGCAGCAGGACGCCGATCAGCAACAGGAAAGAAACGCAGCCGAGCTTGATGAGCTGTCAGACGATTTGCTCAGCGAGTTGGAGGCTGCCGGTGATGAACCTGATGCACCCCAAGCGCAGGCAGAAGATACCGGGTCGGACGCACCGGCTGATAAACCCGTGGACATGGATGATATCGATGCGCTGCTGGAACAGGAGCAGGCCACCCCCTCGAGCCTGAAAGATGAATCCCTGTCTGCGCTGGAAAGCAAAACAGAGCAGCAGCCTGAAGCTGAGGACGTCCGTCCGTCAGACAAAGATGACGAACCGGCTGAAGAGCAGCAAAAAGACGAATGGGATCAGAAAACAGCGACGCCACCAGAGCAGGCAGATGAGAACAAGCAACAGGATATGGACGAGGATGAACAGGAGTCCTTTGCGCTTGAACGTGATTTGACTGGTGATGAAACAGGGTTGCCTGAGGATACCTTAGTCGAAGATGAACTGATTGAGGAAAGCCGGTCAGATGAAACGGATGAGACCGACGAACTGGAACAGTCTCTCCTTGAAGGTGATGACAGGCATCAGGACGAAGAAGAGTTTCCTCAGGACGAGTCACCTGAAACTGAATTGGATGAAATGCTTGACGATGAGGATCTTGAGCGGGCGCTGGCTGACCTGGACGACGAGGACCTGTCCGATGACGAGGAGGAACTGAAAAAGGACCTGGACGAACTCCCTGGTCTTGGTGACTGGCTGGAAAATAAGGAAAGCGACAAATCCGGTGCTGAGGCTTCCGATGCTGAAATCATGGATGAACTGGCGTCGTCCGATTTTGACGAAATGCTTGAAAGCATCGAACAGGAAGACGAGCCCGACACCGAACTGGATCTGGAAAGTCTGTTGAACGAGCACCTGGAAGATCCGGAACCGCCTGAGCCTCTGGCGCAGTCCGAAGACGATTTCCTGGATATTGATGCGCTGCTCAACGAAAGTGTTGAAGCAGAAGAAGACCGCAGTGGGGATAAGGATTTACATCTGGATGTGGATCTGGAGGAATATTCCGGCGTTAAAGACGATGAGGACCTGGTCGACGTGGACAAAGACAGCGGTCTGAATGCCAAGTTGGATCTGGCCAGGGCCTACCTGGAAATGGACGATAAGGAATCAGCCATCGAACTGTTGCAAGAAGTGGTGCAAAAGGGCAGCGAAGAGCAGCAGGAAGAAGCGAAGGGGATCCTCGATACCCTGCTGTGATTTATATGCTCTGCTCTGGAAATTCGGGGCGTCCTGAACTGGATTCAGTATCCCTCTCGGACCGGGATCCCTTTGGTAGCTTTGACATGATTTTAGAATCTCTGACAGGCAGCTCCCTTCCGGCGTCTCAGGAGACTCGCCTGAGTGCACGCGGCTTCCCACGCCCCAATCACTGCCAGGCCTTAGAATTGGCCTAATCGCATTATTTCACCTTCTCGGTTTGCCTGAGATGACCTGTCATTTCAGGCAAATGACTTTTTATCAGTTGCCGCAGCCATTGGTGTCCCGCGTCGTGATGATTAACATCATTCCATACCAGGCTGACATCATAGCCCTGAAGTGATAAAGGGGGCGGCAGGCAGCGGACGGGTAACTCTGCCCTTAATAAATTTGCGATAGAAGAGGGGATGGTCGCAATAAATTCGGTGCTGGCGACCCAACGTCCCGGACTCAGAAAGCCGCGACTGGTATGCTGCACGATTCTTTTCTGGCCCATGGCGAGCAGCTCTTTATCTACCATGCCGAATCCAGAGCCATCGGGGCTTATCAGGATATGTTTCTCCCTCAGAAATTGTTCCAGGCTGATCCTGTCCGACGTCACTCTTGGATGATCTGCGGAAACAATGGTAGTGAAGCTCTCGTGCCAGAGTTTTACCCTATGAAAGTTTTCCGGCAGGGAGGGAAAATGGCCAATGGCGATCTCCGTTTCCCTGCCCATTGCCGCAAGCTGGTGGTCATTCATCGGTCTGGCAACCAATTTGACTCCCGGTGCCTGGGATGACAATAAGCGTAATATTGGCGGGAAACAAATCGCTTCCACATAGTCGGTTACAGCCAGGGTAAATGTTCGTTCACTGATATCGGGACTGAAGCTTCCCTGTATGCGCAGTGCCTGGCCCAAATAATCCAAAGCCTCTCTGATGGCAGGGCATAGAGCTTCAGCCAGGCTGGTAGGTGCCATTGTATGGCCGCTGCGGACAAAAAGAGCATCGTCAAAATGATTGCGCAGCAGCTTCAGCGAGTGACTGACTGCTGACTGGGTCAGTTGGAGTTTCGAGGCGGTCAACGAGACACTTTGGGTTTCCTTGAGGCTCAGCAGTACGCGAAGTAACCGAAGTTCAATATTATGAATATTATTCATACACCATATAAATTGTATCGGTTTGATTAATTAAGCCATGCCCGCAGATAATTCTCAATCAAAAGGAGACTGTATGAGAGTTTTTCTGACCGGTGCCCGCGGATATGTTGGGCGCCACATTTACATGGCGCTGGTGGATTCAGGTATTGAGGTTGTTGCACTTAGCCGGGAGCCATTGAGTGGCTTGCCCGGTGAATCGGTGGTGGGAGAACTGGGCAGCCTGGGGCTGCACGGTGAGGTTATCCGCCAATGTGATCTGATTGTTCACACGGCCATGGGTTACATCGATGACCAAGAAGACAGTCATTCCGATCTGACTGCGTTGCGTTTCTTTCTGCAATCCGGCGTGCGGATCCTTTATACCGGTAATCTGTTTACCTGTCCCTCGCTACCCTGCCTGCACGAAGTGCCCTACTCACATCCGGACAGCAATTGGCGTAACCATGCCGAAGCCGAGTTGCTCAGGGCGTCACCCGGCTCAGCAGTGGTCAGACTGGGCTTTGTCTATGGCCGGTGTGGGGGGCATATTCACAGTCTGTTACCCAGGGATGCAGAAGATCGTTTTTACCTTCCCGAGCAGTCTGGCTGCTGGCCTATGGTGCACATTGATGATGTCGTTGGATTGTATCTCAAAATTATACAGGAAGGCGCCAGCGGCATCTTTCACGCTGCGACCGGGTACAGTGAGTTAGCCGAAGATATCATTCGGGCGGTTGCCAAAGCCGAAAAAGGGATGCTGAGTCCGGATAAGGTTGCGCTCCCTTTTCTGCAGAACATTCTCCATGCATCCAATCAAAGATCCCGTGAGATTGGCTGGCGGCCAGACTATATTCGTTATCAACAGGAAGGTCGTGATGAGAAAGTGGATTAACAAAGTGTTGCGGGGCTTGAGCGCCAGTATTTTGCTTGCCAGCCAGGCTGACGCACAATCCGTTGAAGAACGCCTTTTGTCTGAGTATCAGCAACAAAACCACCTCAGTTCTGCCTATTACCTGGCCCGGCTGAATCATGCCCGCGGAGACGAAGCTCAGGCATTGAGATGGCTGAAGCTACTTGTCGGGGAAAATTGGCAGGCTGGCATCAACCCGGCGGACTTTCCCAATCCGTCGCCGGCCGTGCTCGATAACCTTGGGAGGCTGAGGAAACTGATGAAAGAAAGCGTCGGCAGTAGTCAGAATCACATTGTCATTCCCGTCGCTGATCTGTACCCGGAAAGTTTGGCTTACCTGGAGGAACAAAGGGCCCTGGTTATTGGCAGCCTGAAGGATGGCAGATTGCTGAATCTATCCGCTACGACCCTTTCGGATCTCAACCTTGAGCGGGCGGATTGGGGCATCAGTCTAGGCATCAAGTATGACCGACAGGAAAATCTGCTATGGGTAGTTCATCACCAGGCGCAGCAGGGCATGTCTATGTTAACCGCTCTCACGACGGAGGGTACTGTTCGCTGGCAGCACAGTTGGCCAGCAGTACAGGTTGGACAGTTCAACGACCTCTGTTTGCTTGACCACTCTGTTTTTTTGACGGACTCCACAGGTCATCAGGTGTTTAAGATGGATAAGTTCAAGCCTGACCTCGTGGCACTGGTCAAACCTGGTGAATTGCTGGCACCTAATGGCATAGCATGCGATCAAGCACGTCAGCGGATATTTATCGCTGACGCCATCGGCCTGTATCAGTTAACGCTGAACACTAATCATCGGATTGCTGCCGTGACAGCCCCAAAACAGACACCTGTTGGGGGCATTGACGGTCTTTACTACTGGCAGGGGGAACTGATCGGTGTGCAAAACTCCTTGGGGAGCAACAAGGTTGTGGTGTTGAATTTTATCACCCAGAAAGCCGTGGAGGTTCAATATTACGATACAGAAGACCCGGATCTCAGGGTACCGACCACGGGTTTTATCGCTCATCAGTGCTTTTATTACATCCAAAATTCATCCATGGATGCAACTCCGGTGGCACAGGAGCAAAAAGCAGTCAATGAACCCATCATCGCTGCATTACCTCTGGTTCGGGATCATGTATGTCCTTCACTTATCGATCCCGGGCTGGCCTGGATGACCCGTTAGTTCAATGAAGCGTTGCTCTTGATAGAGGTGAGAAGAAAACAACGGCTCGGATTGCGTGGCAGCGTTGGGGAAAGGGTCAATATTAAACTTTTCTGACAGCATTGAGCCCAGGGCTGCAGTTACTTACACTGGTTGGCACCCATAGACAGGCCAGAGTCATTCCCTTGAGCAAGACCCACTTCAATCCGAGCTGGAAAAACTGGCTCCGCACTAACCTGGCCGCTGGGCACAATAAGGATGGACTCTTTAAGATACTGATCGATGAAGGCTTTGACTATCAGGCCGTCAAGGGGGAAATGGGTTACGAGCCCAGTATCCCTTTGGTGCTCATTGCCAACCCCCTGCACGCCAGACAACAGGCTGGCAAGGCCAGAGCGCAAAGCAAGCCAGTGCAGGATAAGATATTTCTGCCCAACGCAAACAACTTGTGTTCCGATCTGGTTGAGATGTATGCGGTGGAGGATTTTCTCAACGAGGAGGAGTGTTGTCGGTTGGTTGAGCTTATCAAAGGCAAGTTACAACCTTCCCGCCTGTCCAGTGAAGAGTCAGATCGCAGCTTTCGCACCAGCAGCACCTGCTACCTGGGCAATATGGATGATCCGTTGGTGGCAAGAATCGACCAGCAGATCTGTGCGTACCTTGGCATCGATGCGGCTTATGGGGAGGTGATTCAGGGACAGCATTATCAGGTCGGGCAGGAGTTCAAGCCCCATACGGATTACTTTGAAGCCCATGAACTACCGGTACATGGTGCCCAAAGAGGACAACGCTCCTATACCTTTATGATTTATCTCAACGATGTCCAGGACGGGGGAGAGACGGTTTTTCCGCGGTTGGGCGAGCGCTTCAGTCCCAGACGTGGCAAGGCAGTAATCTGGAACAGTCTGAAGAAGGACGGTAGCGGCAATTACCATACCCTGCATCATGCGAAACCTGTTTTGTCCGGCGAAAAAGTCATCATCACAAAGTGGTTCAGGGTCAAAGCGACGGAAAAACCGACACCGGAGATGTTCTGCAAGGATGCCAACCAGTTGATTCCCAACTACACCCGTACCGGCTTTGCCAGGCTGCTCCTGCCACGGGATTTATTTGAAGAGTTACGCGCCTTTTATCAGGCCAACCTGGACAATCTTCAGGAGGAGCATGTGCCGGGTAACTTTATCGTTAATCAGGGACCGGTAACGCGAAGCAGCAGTCTGGTCTCCCTTACCGACGCATTACGGACTAAAGTGCACGATAAGCTCAAACCCCTGCTGGAACAATGGTGTGGCAAGCCGCTGGCGCCCACCTATGTCTATGGCATTCGTGTCTATCATCATGGGGCCATGCTCAAGCTTCACCGGGACAGGCTGGACACCCATATCATCAGCGCCATAATCAATGTGGATCAACAAGTGAATGAGGATTGGCCGCTGGAGATAGAGGACAATTACTGCCGGCTGCATCAACTTGTCCTCAAACCGGGAGAGATCCTCTGCTATGAAGGGGCAAGACTCAGGCATGGCCGTCCTCAGCCACTTAATGGCACCCGCTACGCCAATATTTTCTGTCATTTCCAACCAGAAGGCTGAACCATCAGACGTTCTCAACTCAAGGGAGTGGGAACGCTGTGTTTATCGGCCTCTTTTTGCGCCAGCTTTTCATCCACCAGCTGTTTGTCTCCCCTGTCCATGTCTGGCGCCTGACCGTTCTCATTGCTATCGGGCATCAGTGCCAGCCGGGTGAGCAGGGGAAAGTGGTCGGAACCAAAGGCCTCCAGGCGCCTTATCTCTTTTAACCTGAAATGGCGGCTGTGGAAGAGGTGGTCCAGGGGCCACCTCATCAGGGCACAGCGGGCATGGAAGGTGTTGAACATGCCTCGTCCTATTCTGGGATCCAACAGCCCACTGACTTTTCTGAACAGCCGGGTAGTGCGCGACCAGGCCACATCGTTCAGATCGCCTGCCACCACCACCGGACAATCCTGAGCTTTGACCTGTCTTGCCACAATCAGCAGCTCTACATCCCGCTCCAGCGAACGGGTATTCTCCGGCGGCGCCGGAGGCGTTGGATGGATAAAATGCGCTTCTACCTTTTGCCCTGTCGGCATTGTCACGGCCACATGAATGGACGGGACGCCCTGGTCGACCAGATAACGGATGTGTCCGTTTTCCAACGCCAGGCGCGAATACAGGTGCATGCCGTAGAGATTATCCAGCGGGCACTGAATACTGTGGGGATAAGATGGCAAAAGGGCGTCGAGCTGATCCTGCCACCACTGGTCAGATTCCAGGGTAACCAGGATATCCGGTTTTTCCCGGCGGACTATCTCAATCAGTTTGGCGGCATTGCGATTGGGGGTATAGACGTTGGCGGCGATAATGGACAGGGTGGGGTTGGTTTCAGCCGGAGCGGCTTTGACTTCTGTATCGAACAAGGGGGTATAGGGCAGTATCCATCTGGCCTGATAAAACAGGATTGCGGCGGATACACAGATTAACAATGCGGACGCGGGCCGGGTCAAATCCAGTAACGCGAACTCCAACAGCAACATGAGCAGGGCCAGGGCGGAAAACTGCAGACGTGGGAAGGCCAGCGCTCTGACATACCAGGCTTCAGAGTGCAAAAGTGGGATCAGGCAAAAGGCCACAAGCAGCAGATTGAGAAAACAAAACAGGTTAATGAGCAAATCCTTGTCCTCGTTGTTTGATCCCCTCCCGGGGCACCACACTTAGCCTCCATTGTAGTCGAAACAGCTCAGATCCTTGTGGCACGTACGTTTTTCCCCGGCCCATTCCTGATATAATCCGGCCGTTTTGAATCAGTGAGAGTGGAAATGCGAATAGCTCTGGGGATTGAGTATGACGGGGCCAGCTATTACGGCTGGCAGCGTCAGCGGGAAGTCAACAGTGTCCAGCAGGAGTTGGAAACAGTCCTCAGTCGGATTGCCGACCAACCCATAGAGTTGACCTGTGCGGGGCGCACCGATGCGGGCGTACACGCCACAGGCCAGGTGGTGCATTTTGATGTGGACAAACCAAGAGCCATGCGGGCATGGACGTTGGGCATGAACGCCAGCCTGCCTGATACCATTGCGGTTAAATGGGCCAGGGAAGTGCCCGAAGCCTTCCATGCCCGGTTTTCTGCCACCGCCAGGCGTTATCGCTACGTGATTTATAACCACCCCCTGCGTACCGGTATTCTGCGCCAGGGTGTTACCCACTATCACAGCCATCTGGATATCGACAAGATGCAGCAGGCCGCCCAATGCCTGCTTGGCGAACATGATTTCAGCGCCTTTCGCGCGGCTATCTGTCAGTCCAGATCGCCGTTTCGTAATGTCACCCATATCAGGTTGCATCGCCTCAAAGACTTTGTGGTGCTGGAGATCCAGGCCAATGCTTTCTTGCACCATATGGTACGCAATATAACCGGCTCTTTACTGGAAATCGGCTCAGGAAGACAGCCGGTGGAATGGCTGCAGACATTGCTGGAGATGAAAGATCGCAGTAAAGCCGCGGCCACGGCCAGGCCCAACGGCCTGTATCTGGTGGATGTGAGCTATCCCGAGGCTTTTGGTTTACCGACAGGCAGTCCGGGCCCTTTGTTTCTGCCCGACCAACTGGGTGGTGACTTCTAAGACCAGTTTTGTTTTCGATACGGCGCAGGTTTATGCTCTAATAGCGCCAATTTAGCCTTATCAGCTCCTCGGCGCCCCAGGGGTGCCTGTCGGGCCAACAACAGATATACTTAGCGAGAATCAATCGCTTCCAAGCATAATCAGTACAAAGGGATTCCATGAGCTGGATTCAGAAAATATTACCCCGTACACAGCAGTCCGCCACCGCTAAGGCCAATGTTCCGGAGGGCGTCTGGACCAAGTGTTCAGAATGTCAGGCAACCCTGTATAAGCAGGAGCTGGAACGACAACTGGAAGTCTGCCCCAAATGTGATAACCACATGCGTATCGGTGCCAGGGCCAGAATAAACAGTTTTCTTGACCAGGGTGAACGTGTGGAACTTGGCGGCGATCTTGAGCCGCAGGATATCCTCAAATTCAAGGATTCAAAGAAGTACAAAGACCGTATTGTGGCGGCCCAGAAAGCCACCAATGAGAAAGATGCCCTGGTGGTGGTCAAGGGTAAGCTTAACGGTATGCCGCTGGTAGTGGCTGCGTTTGAATTCGCTTTTATGGGCGGTTCCATGGCTTCCGTGGTTGGTGCGCGGTTTGTGAAGGCGGTGGAAGCCTGCCTTGAACACAACTGCCCGCTGGTGTGTTTCTCCACCAGTGGTGGCGCCCGTATGCAGGAGGCGTTGCTGTCTTTGATGCAGATGGCCAAGACCAGCGCCGCCCTGGCCAAAATGAGCGAAAAGGGCCTGCCCTATATCTCGGTGCTGACGGATCCGACCATGGGGGGGGTCTCTGCCAGTCTCGCCATGCTTGGTGATGTCAATGTGGCAGAGCCCAAGGCGCTGATTGGCTTCGCCGGTCCCCGAGTGATTGAGCAGACGGTGCGGGAAAAACTGCCCCCGGGCTTCCAGCGCAGTGAATTCCTGATTGAGAAAGGCGCCATCGATATGATAGTGGATCGGCGCCAGATGCGTGAGAAGCTCTACAGCGTACTCAGTAAACTACATTCACATCATCTCTGAACCATGTCTTATCCTGCCCATCAACAGCCTTCCACTCTGGAAGGCTGGTTGCGTTATCTGGAGTCCATTCATCCGGCCACCATCGACATGGGCCTGGAGCGGGTCAATGAAGTTTTTGTACGCCTGAAGTTGGATTTTTCCAGGATCCGGGTGGTAACGGTAGGCGGTACCAATGGCAAGGGCACCACCTGCGCCATGCTTGAGCAGGGAGCTTTGCTGGCGGGCAAAAGCACTGCCGTGTACAGTTCCCCGCATATTCTGGATTATCGTGAACGCGTTCGTATCAACGGTGTGCTGCTTGATGAACAGGCGCATTGCCAGGCCTTCGCCATCGTGGAGGCAGCCCGGGGTGAAACCAGCCTGACCTACTTCGAATTCGGCACCCTGGCCGCGCTGGTACTGATTGCCCGACATCGTCCCGATTTCGCCATTTTGGAAGTGGGCCTGGGGGGACGACTGGATGCGGTCAACATCCTGGCTCCCGAGCTTGCCATTATCACGACCATCGATCTGGATCATCAGGACTGGCTCGGTGATACCCGTGAATTGATTGCTGCAGAAAAGGCCGGTATTTTCCGTGCCCATGGTCTGGCGATAATTGGTGAACCCAACCCGCCCGATAATCTGATTGGGATTTGCCAGCAGTTGGAAGTACGGGCATGTTGGCAGGGGCAGGACTTCAGTTACCGCCTTGATAAGGGCCAGTTTGTCTGGCAGGACCGCGAAGGGAACGGTGTACAGGGGCCGATTCCGGCTATTCCGGCGGCCAATGCTTCCACCGCATTGTGCGCACTTAAATTGCTGGGTTTGTTGGACAAGCTGGAGGCCAGCCGGCTGCTGAGCAGTGTTAGGTTGCCGGGGCGCTGTCAGCTCATCGCCAGTCGCCCGGATATCCTGGTCGATGTCGCCCATAATCCACAGGCGGCAGGATATCTGGCCAGCCAGATCCGCGCCCGTCAGTGGCAAAAACTGCACCTGGTGGTGGGTATGCTAAAGGATAAGGATATTCGCAGCAGCCTGGCCGTTTTCACCGAGTTTGAGCCGGTTTGGCACCTTGCCTCCCTTGGCCCGCCGCGGGGGGCCAGCAGCGGGCAGTTGCATGCCTTGCTGCCAGCGGGTCAAAGCGTGATAGACTACGACTCGGTAACCGAGGCGTTTATCCAGGCCAGACGCCAGGCTAAGGAGCAGGACCTGATCCTGGTCTTCGGATCCTTCCTGACCGTTGCCGAGATATTGGCGTTGCCTGACTTGCAAAACAAGGAGTAGGGGTTGTCTTCTGCATTTCAAAACAGGTTGGTTGGCACCATTATTATGGTGGCCCTGGCCGTTATCTTCCTCCCTGACATACTGGACGGCGAAAAGATCTCCCATAAGGACACCTTTTTGCAGGTGCCATCCCGCCCCGCTCTGCGCGCAGTGCCAGAATCGGAGCCTTTCCCTCATCAGGAGGTGCAGGACCGGGTAGGGCGTAAGGTGGAGATAGTGGAAGAAGTCGCCCTTGACGATCCCCCCACTGAGTCGCCCTCGGTTGCTCAGGAGCTCGCCTCGGAGGAAAAATCTGCCTCGGCGGTGGGAGACTATCAGGTGGAGGATACCGCTGAACAGAAAGCCGTGACGGCCGGATGGGTCGTGCAGCTAGGCAGCTTTCGCCACCAGAAGAATGTGCGTGAGTTGTTGGACAAACTGGAAGCGGCCGGTTATCGCGCCTTCAGCCGTAAGATTCAGACCAGTGCCGGTGAGCTGACCAAGGTATTTGTCGGCCCGGATCTGCAAAAGGACAAGATGGAAAAGGCCTTGCCCCATCTCAAGGAACTGACCGCACTGCAGGGCAAGGTCACTGAGTTTAAGGTGGAGTGACCTTAAGGAACGGGTGACCAGCAATGGGTGAGAAGTGTTGGATAACCCGTGTCTTTGTCACAGGCAACGGGCAAATAAACAAGATTTCCCTTGTCACTTTTGCTAGAATGCGCGCGGCAATTTTCCACCGACTCATGGCATGAATTGGATCGACTACTGCATCATCGGCATTATCCTGCTGTCCACCCTGATCAGTCTGGTCAGGGGCTTCGTCAAAGAAGCCATCTCTCTAGCCGTGTGGTTCGCCGCTTTTTTTATCGCCAGTCAATTTTACGCCGACCTGGCCGTACATCTTACAAATTTTTCCGACACCATGGTACGCAACGGCGTGGCCATCGCCATCCTCTTTGTAATCACTCTGATTTTGGGTGGTCTGATAAACTATTTGCTTGGTCAGATGGTCCAATACACCGGCTTGTCGGGTACCGACCGGGCATTGGGTGCAGTATTCGGGTTACTCAGAGGGGCATTGGTGGTCAGTGCGCTGCTTTTTTTTATGGATGCCTTCACCGGCTTTCCCAGCGCTCACTGGTGGCAGAGTTCCAGGTTGATCCCTGAATTCAGTATTGTGATCGAATGGTTCTTCGAGTATTTGCAGAACCACTCCAGTTTCTTAAACCCTACTTAAAATAGGTAATTTGCATGTGTGGTATCGTTGGTATCGTGGGTAAAGGCCCGGTCAATCAAGCGTTGTACGACGGATTGACCGTTCTGCAGCATCGCGGGCAGGATGCTGCAGGGATCGTCACAGTCGATGACGGTATGTTTAATTTACGTAAGGCCAACGGACTGGTGCGGGATGTGTTTCATAGCCGCCATATGCAAAGACTGACAGGTAATTTTGGTATAGGCCATGCCCGTTACCCCACGGCTGGTACTTCCAGTTCGGCGGAAGCCCAACCCTTCTACGTCAACTCCCCTTATGGTATTGCTTTTGCCCATAACGGCAACCTGACCAATGCCCATGAGCTGGCCGAAGAGGTTTTTCGTATTGCCCGTCGCCATATCAACACCAATTCCGATTCGGAATTGCTGCTGAACATCTTTGCCCATGAATTGCAGAATTGTTCGGGGTTGACCCTGGAACCCCAGGACGTATTCAATGCCGTAACCCGCGTGCATCGCAAAATCAAGGGGGCCTACGCGGTTGTAGCCGCAGTGATTGGCAATGGTATGGTGGCGTTTCGTGATCCCCATGGGATCCGGCCGCTGGCCCTGGGCAAGCGGGAGACCGAATTCGGTGACGAATACATGGTGGCGTCTGAGAGCGTAGCCCTGGATGTGGTGGGCTTTACCTTTATCCGGGATGTGGCGCCAGGGGAGGCTATCTATATCACCGAGGACGGCCAGCTCTTTACCCAGCAGTGTGCCGATCACCCAACGCATACACCCTGTATCTTCGAGTTCGTGTATTTTTCCCGCCCGGACTCTTTTATTGACGGCATCTCTGTGTATGCCTCAAGAGTCAATATGGGACGTAAGCTGGGTCAGAAGATTGCCAGGGATTGGAGTGACCTGGATATTGATGTGGTCATCCCCATCCCTGAAACGTCCTGTGATATCGCTTTGCAGATAGCCCAGGAATTGAACCTGCCTTACCGCCAGGGTTTTGTGAAGAACCGTTATATCGGCCGCACCTTTATCATGCCGGGCCAGACCCAGCGGCGTAAGTCGGTGCGCCGCAAACTCAACGCTATTTCTTCTGAGTTTGCCGGTAAGAATGTATTGCTGGTGGATGACAGCATTGTACGGGGCACTACCTCCGAACAAATAATTACCATGGCCCGGGAGTCTGGTGCCAAAAAGGTCTACTTTGCCTCTGCTGCTCCGGAAATTCGCTTCCCTAATGTGTACGGCATCGATATGCCTTCGGCCAACGAATTGATTGCCCATGGCCGGGAAATCGAGGAGATCTGCCAGTTAATCAAGGCCGACGGCCTGATTTTTCAGGATATCAGTGATCTGGTGGAAGCGGTCAATGAGGAAAACCCCGACATTCTGCGTTTCGAGACATCGGTATTCGACGGCAACTATATTACCGGCGATGTGGACCAGGATTACCTGAACCGGCTGGACTTGTTGCGTAACGATACGGCCCGTCATCAGCGTCCGCAGATGGAGTTGTGCAATCTGGAAATGCATAACCTGGATGTGGAATAGGGGTTCCCCCTAGAAGGAAAAACCGCGTCTGACGCGGTTTTTCTGCTTTTAGGCCAGCCGGGTTTTATTGCCCCCCTTGAGCTTCATCCCACATAAACCGGGCCCAGGCCCATACTCCACAGGATGACGGAGGCAGCCATGATAATCACCAGCAACACCAGACCACAGGTGACCACCGAGCTGGAGTAGATAAAGCCTTTCTCCTCAGGGATCTGCATGATGATGGGCAGACCCGAGTAAAGCAGGTAGACAGAGTAGGTCAGACCGGCCAGTCCCACCAGCATCACGAACCAGAGTACGGGGAACAGGGCAGCGAAGCCGACCATAAAAATGGGCGTGGCCGTATAGGCGGCAAGCTCCAGTGACTGGGTAAAAGTCGGATTGGCGTCGAAAGTCTTGCCCATCCACTGAATCAGGTAAGCCAGACCTATGACGCCCGCGATAAGAGCCAGATACATGGCGATGCTCATCATCATGGCGCTTTGCGGGGTCAGTTTGATCAGGTCCCCCACGCCGATACTCCAGCCCAGATGGGCCGCAGAATAGTAGCCTGTGACAGCCGGGATCAGGGCCACGATCAGTATATGGGTCAGGCTGTAGGTCAGGCTCTCATGGCGTTTTTCAATGGTTTGCCATTCTTCTTTGGGATGGGCGTAGAGACCCCATAAGTGGTTCAGGATCATAAGTTACCTCACTTAGCGCTGATGGCGTTGTGTTTGTCCGTCGAGATGCCGGAGCGGCATAGATCGGCAAAGTTGTTATAAGTTAACATTAATTTAACATCAGTTTCTTTGACCTTGGTCATTACGTCAACAGTTTATTTGACGTTCACCGGCTCGCCCCGGCATTCGGCTGCGAAAGTTTACGTTTGTGGGTAGAATACGCCTCTTTGCCTGCCTGGCGGAGTCACCATGTACCCGGAATTACTGAAACCTATTCAAGGCTTTTTAGGCTGCCCGACGCCCAAAGCCTGGATAGAACAGGCCAGAAAACAGCAGAACCTGGCTGTCCTTTTGATCGACCATGCCAACTGCGAGCTGAAAGCGGCGCAGACGGCCATGTGGTTGATTCGACGCTATGCCGTGGACAAGGACAGCGGCGAGACGTTGCTGGCCTGGCTCAGACCCTATGAGGATTATGTCTATCGAGGTCAGGGCTCAGGGGACTTCAGCGCCGGCAGCAGCGGCCTGTCAAAGAAGCTGATCAGTCAGTCGGATTTTGAGTTTGGTGAGGAGCTCATCGACAAGATGGTGTTGTTGATTAAGGAAGAGCTGCACCATTTCCAGCAGGTATTGGAAATTATGACGGACAGGGGAATTCGGTACGAAAATCTCAGTGCTGCACGTTATGCCAGGGGACTGATGCAGCAGGTCAGGAGCCACGAACCCGCTCATCTGGTGGATAAACTTATCTGTGGCGCTTATATCGAAGCCCGATCCTGCGAACGTTTTGCTGCCCTGGCGCCTCATGTGGACAAGGTATTGGGGGATTTTTATGCCTCATTGCTGCGCAGTGAAGCGCGCCATTTTGAAGACTACCTGAGCCTGGCCCGAAAAATTGCCGGGCAGGATATTGGCCACAGAATACAGGCAATAGGCCAGGCCGAGGCCTCATTAGTCCAGTCACCCGATACAGAGTTCCGCTTTCACAGTGGCCCGCCTGCATAACGGCGGTTTGCCTTCTGGCCTGTCATATTAATTTCTTCTTTTTGTCTCAATAACTTAATCAGACTGAAACCTGCAACTTACAACATGGGTTGTTCCCTTCCAGGGAGTCCTTTTTTGACGTCCAGCCGAGCAGTAGACGTAGTGCATAACTAAAGAATAATGGAACAGACCCATGTTAAAACACAAACGCAAATTTTCTCTTTTGGCCGCCTCTGTGGTGCTGGCCCTCACCGCCTGTGACGGAGATGACGGGGCAGCCGGTCCAGCCGGCCCGGCTGGGCCCGCAGGACCGGCTGGCGCACCCGGCCCACAGGGGCCAGCCGGTGATGACGGTGAAGGTGCCGTTGCCAGTGGTAAGCTGACCCGCCTGGCCACTGTCCCTGCCGGTGCCGAGGTCACAGGCGCTTTCCTGTCCGATGATGGCGATCTTTTTTTCAACGTCCAGCACCCTGACGACAGCAATGCCGAAGTGGATGCGGTCAATGGCCGTCCAATCAACCGCGGTACCGTAGGCGTTCTGGCGGGGGTTAACTTCAATAATCTGCCTAAAAATATTGTCAGCTCTCCGGTGCCGGTAACAGATTTCGAAAGACAGACAGTCATGTCGGCGGTGGGACAGTATCAGATCCTGGGCCAGACCGGCGATACCTTTGCTGATTTAGGGGCCAACGGCCTGCCGGGCGGATTGGGCGTGCACTACAGTATCCTCAGCGGCGAGAAGATCATCGAGAATGAAAACCCGGACTTTAACGGCTTTATCGCCACCGCAGAGAACGAAGGTTATCTCTTCACCAACTGGGAATCCTATCCTGGCGGCGTAAGTCGTATGAAGATAGTAAAATACGCCACCGGCGACTGGTCTGTAACCGACGCCATGATGGTGGACTTCGATGATGTCGGGGGAACGGCTGCCAACTGTTTCGGATCTGTCTCACCCTGGGGCACCCCGCTGACTTCCGAAGAGTGGATCGTCAACTCTTCGGTTAACAGTACTACCAGCCCGAGCTGGAATGATCCGGCCGATACCAATACGGATGGCATCGAGGCCCTGACCGCCCCAGACTTTCCCAACCCCTATCGTTACGGGTACATTGCCGAAATCAAGGAGCCGACCGGCGCTGCGCCAGTAGTCGTCAAGCATTACACCATCGGCCGCTACGAGCATGAAAATTCTGTGGTCATGCCGGATCGCAAGACGGTCTATTCCTCACAGGATGACACCGGCGGTGTGTTGTTCAAGTTTATTGCCGATACGGCAGAGGATCTGAGTGCCGGCACCCTGTATGGCGCCAAACTGACCCAGGATGCCGGTCTGTCCGACCCTGCAGTGACGGGATTTGACGTGGAGTGGGTGGAACTGGCGCATGGGGACAATGCCACAATAGAAGCCTGGATTGCCGAGTATGATGGTATCGGCAGCGATGATTACGTCGAGGGTCAAACCAGCTATATGTCTATGGCCGACGTGCAGGCCTGGGCCGATGGCGATGCAACTTATCCCACTGTTGCCGAAGGCGGCAGCCCGGTAACGGCCGGCCAGCCGATGGATAACCGTGCGGTGTTCCTTGAATCCCGCCAGGCCGCCCGCCTTAAAGGTGCCACTGCCGAGTGGGTGAAGCTCGAAGGCATCAGCATCAATCATGATCGGGTACTTGAAGCGGTGACTGGTGAGGATGTAATCGAAGACGAGGTAGTGGACAAGGCTTATATGTATATCGGTATCGCCGATATGGACGGCACCATGGTGGACAACGAAGGTGATATGCAGCTATCCGCCAGGGTTAAGGACTGTGGTGGACTATTGCGTGCCCATATCGACAATAACTACAGCCTGACCCGCATCGAGCCGGTTGTGATGGGCTCGACCTACCGCTCCAGCCTTACCGGTGCGGCCCGTTGTGACGTGGATCAGTTGTCCCAGCCTGACAACACCCTTGTGATGCGCGATGGTCGCGTGATTATCGGTGAAGACGGCTTCCAGGAAAACAACACCCTGTGGCTGTACGACCCCAAAGGTCAGTAATCTGACCCCTGGGGCGGGGCTCAGGCCCCGCCCCTTGTCTACTTTTGTATCTGGCTATCCTATGAAAACACTTACATTCTATCTGGGGTTCGTAGGGCTGGCATTCCTGGCTGGCTGTACCGAACCCTCCAGCCAAAGAGCCCTTGTGGCTGAGGCATCAATACAACAAGACACTCACTTCCCTTATCAGCCTGGCGATGATATTCCGGCAACGGCTTATCTTGCCCACGACGAGGTCTATAACCCTGAGTCCGTTATTCCGCCCCAGTGTTACACGAAAACGGAGGGTAAGCACAATCCGTGCTATGCCTGTCATCAGACTTATCAGAAGGACAAGGACCGGCCCAATATGATGAATGATGGGGCGCTGCAGGGGGAATACCAGTTTTCCGATTTGGGCATGAAAAACCACTGGAAGAATCTGTTTGTGGACAGGCGGGAGCTCATCGCAACCATCGGCGACGAACAGATCCGAAGCTGGATCCAACAGGATAACTACGGCCCATTTATTCAAAAGCTCAAAGCCGATCCTCACTGGCAGGGCGAAATAGCCGAAATCCGGGATCTGGCATATCCCGAGCGTGCCTTCGATACCCTAGGATTTGCCCGTGATAACAGTCATTGGGTTGCGTTTAATTATAAACCTTTCCCCAGCACCTTCTGGCCGACCAACGGCTCAACAGGGGATGTGATGGTGCGCCTGCCAGCGGCGTTTCGGGAGCAGGGGGGGCAGTACAGCCGCGATCTCTATATTGCCAACCTAAGTCTGATGGAGATGGCCATTAAGGATCTGAGTCACATCAGTGTGCCTGCTATATCCGAGCGGAAGCTTGGGCAGGATCTCAACGGTAACGGCGAACTGGAAGCACAGATAGACCAGATGAACAGAAGGACCCGATATCTGGGGGATGCCAGCGAGGTGGAACTGACTTATCAGCTCTACCCACAGGGCACCGAATTTTTGCACACGGTTCGCTACATAGGGGTTGATGCACAGGGCAATATCTACAACGCCCCGCGCATGAAGGAAGTGCGTTACATGCGTAAACACAACTTCAAGTCCAAGGAGCGGCTGGCTTCTTTTTATTACTCGGAAGCCAAGGAAAAAAACGCCGAGAAATATCCTCGTACCAGACCATTGGGCGATAAGGGGATTAATAATATGTTCGGCTGGACCATCAATGGCTATATCGAAGACGAGCAGGGCAATCTGCGCCATCAGGCCCTGCAGGAAATGGCCTTTTGCAACGGCTGCCATAAGACAGTGGGCTCTACCTTCGATCAGACGTTTTCCTTTCCCCGGAAGGTGGAAGGGAAGGATGGCTGGGGCTATCTGAACCTGCGCGCCATGCAGGACGTGCCGAATCTGGGCGACGCCCAGGGCGAGTTCCTGACTTATCTGCAGCGGGTCGGGGGTGGCGATGAGTTCCGTCAGAACCAGGAAATGCTGGCGCGTTGGTTTAATCCGGACGGCTCGGTAAAGCAGGAGAAAATCCGCTCCCTGGAGAATATCTATCAGTTGATTACACCGTCTCCTGAGCGCGCCATGCAACTGAATAAGGCCTATCTGACCATAGTGAAAGAACAGAGCTACCTGTTTGGCCGCGATGCCACCCTCAACCGGGCAAGCAATGTACTGGAACATGTGGACGAGTCCCAGGCGCCGTTAAAGGCGCAGCATCGTTTCCCGTGGGATATGCGGCTGGACTGGCACGCCAAACCGGGGATTGCGCCCACAAGACCGGAACCGGGGGCAGCGGCTGCCGGGACGGGCCAGTAATGGAACTGCCGCTGCTGGACTTTGTTCTGGCCAGTGTGCTGATGGGGCTGGGCATAGGGGCAGATGTGGCCCTGGCCACACTGCTGCGTGCCAGGCACCTCAATACCTGGCGGGCCGCAGCCATCTGGATACTGGGCGTGTCCCTGACCCATACCCTGTTTCCCATGAGCGGGTATCTGCTGGCTTACCTGAGTATCCAGTGGCTGCCGGGGATTACGCCCCTGGTGGGGATTCTGGCCTTTGTCTGCGTCGTCTGGTATTTGAAGGTGGAGCTCTGGAATGCCCCACAAGATGAGGCACAGGAGCGGCAACTGGTCCTGAGCCTGGGACTGATCCTGGCCGTCAGTTGGGATGCCCTGTGGTCAGGGCCAGCCAAGTCGGCCCAGGTGATCGACTGGCCTGAACTGCTGGTATGGTTGTCTTTTGTGCTGGTGGGTATGGTGGTGGCTGGCATGGCGCTAATGAGTCTCAGACTGGGGCGCTTGTTCCGCCTGACTGAACACCCAGACAGCGCTGCCTGGGTACCGATCGGGCAATGGTTACAGTACAGCGTTATCGCCTATTTCGGGTTGCTGGCGCTGCTGAGGTACACCCTGTCGTTGCCTCTGCTGTGGTGGCAAATTCTGATCCTGGCAAGCGGGCTGATGGGGGCCTGGCAACTAGTGCAGGCAGTAACTGGCAGACTTACCCAGTCAGTGCCCCGCTTTTAAGCGCCATGCCGCCCTCAGAGACGACCAGCAGGCTCTTCTGACTGTACCAGTCACCAAGCACGATGCGCCTGGCCGGATGGCCGTCCAGCTCGAACTGATGAACCGCCGGTCTGTGGGTATGACCGTGGATAAGGGTGCTGACTCCCGCTTCGCGCATGACCCGCTCCGCCTCGGCCGGTGTCACATCCATTATGTAGTCAGGCTTATTGCGGTTGATATGCAGGCTTCTCTGACGCGCCTTCTTCGCTACCCGCCGTCTATACCACAGGGGCAGGGCCAGCATCAGCCTGGGCCACCACCAGCCCCGGGCTTTTCTGCGAAAAGCCATGTATTGCTCGTCACGGGTACAGAGGCTGTCTCCATGCATGATCAGGATTTTTTCACCGTAGAGATCAATCACCTGCTGTTCAGGCAGGAGCTGCATGCCGGTCTGTTGGGCAAATCGCTCACCCAGCAGAAAATCGCGGTTGCCATGGATAAAATACACCGGCACGCCAGAGCGGGTCAGATTGGTAAACGCCTGTTTAATGGTTTGGTTAAACGGCTGGTTGTCGTCGTCGCCAATCCAGGCCTCAAACAAATCGCCCAGCACGTAGAGGGCCTCGGCAAGGGGGGCTTCCTCGGCCATAAAACGCAGAAAGGCCGAAGTAATCTCCGGCCAGTCTTCGCCCAGGTGCAGATCGGCGATAAAGAGCGTATGCCTCATCAGGCGTTATTCGCTGACCTCGACAGACTGTATCAGCACATCTTCCAGGGGTACGTCCTGGTGGAAACCTGCATTGCCGGTCTTGACCTTGCGAATCTTGTCCACTACATCCATACCGTCGCTGACTTCGGCAAAGACGCAATAACCCCAGCCGTCCATACTCTCGCTACGGAAATTGAGAAAGCTGTTATCGGCCACGTTGATAAAGAACTGACAGGTGGCGGAATGCGGATCATTGGTCCGGGCCATCGCCACCGTGCCGCGATCATTGGCCACACCATTGTTGGCCTCGTTTTTTATCGGGGACTTGGTGGCTTTCTGATTCATGCCCGGCTCCATGCCGCCCCCCTGAACCATAAAGCCATCGATTACGCGATGGAATATGGTGTTGTCATAGAAGCCCTCTTTGGCATAGGACAGAAAGTTTTCAACCGTCTGTGGGGCTTTGTCGCTCAGCATGTTCAGTTCGATAGGACCGTAGTTGGTATTCAGGGTGACTTTCATGGCGTCAGAGTCCGGAAAATGGAAATAAGGACGCTAGTCTACCCCAATGGGCCGGGGCAGGGAACTTTGGCAGTGCGCATGGACAGCCATTGGGGTAAAATCCGCCATCCAATACCCATTAATTCAAGGACATGCCGATGCTGCAGATTTTCAATACCCTCACCCGCCAGAAGCAGGAGTTCAAGCCATTGATGGCCGGCAAGGTGGGCGTATATGTCTGCGGTATTACGGTATATGACGTCTGCCACATGGGCCATGCCCGGACCTACCTGAGTTTTGACATGATGGTGCGCTATCTGCGCCATCTGGGCTATCAGGTGAAATATGTGCGTAATATCACGGATGTGGATGACAAAATTATCCAGCGTGCTAATGAGAAGGGCGAGACCATGGCGCAACTGACCGAGCGTACTATCGGTATGATGCATGAGGACTTTGCCGCCATTAACCTGCTGGAGCCGGATATTGAGCCAAGGGTCACTACCCATATGGACGAGATCATCATGGTGATTCAGCGTCTGGTGGATAAAGGTCATGCCTATCAGGCCGCCAGCGGTGATGTGTTGTTCGATGTCAGCACCTTTGAGCAATACGGTAGGCTCAGTCGCCAGGATCTGGAACAGTTGCAGGCCGGCGCAAGAGTTGAAGTAGCCCAGGGTAAAGACGATCCCCTGGATTTTGTGTTGTGGAAATCTGCCAAACCCAATGAACCGAGCTGGGATTCCCCCTGGGGCAAGGGACGGCCCGGCTGGCATATCGAATGTTCGGCCATGAACCATAAACATCTGGGGGAACACTTTGATATTCATGGTGGCGGCTCGGATTTGATTTTTCCGCACCATGAGAATGAAGTGGCCCAGTCCTGCTGCGCCTTCGATACCCCGTATGTGAACTTCTGGCTGCATACGGGTATGGTGCAGGTTAATCAGGAGAAAATGAGCAAGTCACTGGGAAATTTCTTCACCCTGCGAGATGTGCTCAAGCAATATGATGCCGAGACTATCCGTTACTTCCTGTTGTCTGCCCATTATCGCAGCCAGTTGAATTACAGCGAAGACAGTATCCTGCAAGCCAGGGCGTCTTTGGAGCGACTCTACACGGCCCTGCGTGATGTGCAGCCTGATATGGATGTGGATCTTGCACAGGACAGCTACCTGCAGAGATTCAATCAGGCCATGGACGATGATTTTAATACCCCGGAGGCCTTTGCCGTACTCTTCGATCTGGCCCGGGAGCTGAACAGGCATAAGGATCGTCCACAGCAGGCTGGCAGGCTGGCAGGCGTATTGGTCAAACTGGGTGCGGTGCTTGGGATTTTGCAATCCCAGCCGCTGCAATTTCTGCAATCCGGCACCGATACCGATTTGGATGTGGCAGAAATTCAGCGCCTGATCCAGGCCCGTAATGACGCACGTAAGAACAAGGACTGGCCGGCGGCTGATGCGGCCCGCGATGCCCTGACCGCCATGGGCGTGGTACTGGAAGATGGTCCGCAGGGTACTATCTGGCGCAAGGCCTGACCTTACTGATTAGGTGGCAGGCCGGTCAGATTCCCGGCCTACAAACCAAAGCTGACTTTCAGCATAACCAGCACTATGCTCGAGTACAGCAGTGAGACCGGCACGCCCATTTTGACAAAGTGAGAAATTCTGTAGTTGCCGGCGCTGAACACCAACAGATTGGTCTGGTAGCCCCAGGGAGAAATAAAACTGGCGCTGGCCGCAAAGGCCACGGCCAGGGCGAAGGGCAGCACCGGCACATTCAGCAGTTGCACCAGCCCCCAGGCGAAGGGAAACATCAGCGCCGCTGCGGCATTGTTGGTGACCAGTTCGGTGAGCAGCAGGGTCAGCAAATAGATCACCACCAATGCAACAAAGGGACTGCTGCTTTCAAGATAGGGCAACAATGCCGCATTAAGGGTACTGATCACCCCGGATTGCTCCAACGCCGTGGCCAGGGCCAACGAGCCTACAATGACCATGGCCAGGCTGACCGGCAGATTCCGTTTCAGCTCGCTGCCGGAGGTAATCCCCGCGTATACCATCAGCGCCAGCAGGAAAGTTAACCCCACCGCCAGCGGCACAATGTTGGTGGCACTGAGCAGTACGGTACCCAGAAAGCCGCCAAGGGTGACCCGTTCCTGCCAGGGGGAGAGCTTTCTGGCAATGGTATGTTCAGTGAGAATAAAGAAATTCTTGGTCAGGTTATTGCGATCGGAAAAATCCGGCCCGGTGGCCAGCAACAGGTTGTCTCCTGCCTGCAGCCTGATGTCCCCCAGTTTACCTGACAGATTTTCACCGTCACGGCGAATGGCCACCACTGCAGCGTCAAACATGGCTCTGAAGCCGACTTGCTTCAATGTCTTGTCGATGAGCTTGGCGCGGTTGGAGATAACCACCTCAGTGAGGTTCTCCCTTAACAGGCCATTGGTTTCGGCAAACAGGGTCAGGCCTGGAATGTGGCTCAGACTGTCTACCCGTTTGACATTGCCGCTGAAGATCAGCTTATCACCGGCTTCGATCATCATTTCAGGCGTCACCGGGGTCAGGAGGTGGCCCTGACGAATGATTTCCACCAGAAACAACTCAGGAAGATTACGTAGATGGTTCTCTTCCACGGTTTTGCCCACCAGGGGGGAGTCGGGTAGCACCTTGGCCTCAATAAAATACTCTTTGTAGTCCGGCACGTTGACCTGGATATCCGGCAGCAGGGGAGAAAGCAGGAACATCAGCAGGCCGCAAGCCAGACCCGCGGTCAGGCCATAGAGGGTAAAGTCGAGAAAAGCGAAACCGGGGTGGCCCTGTTCGATAAGAAAGCTGTCCACAATCAGGTTGGTGGATGTACCAATCAGTGTGACGGTGCCGCCGAAGATAGCGGCATAGGACAGCAGTATCAACAGCCTGGATGGCGGGTGAAACTGGTTCTGACTGACAGGCCCAATCAGGCTGGCCACAATGGCTGTGTTGTTGAGTAAGGCTGAGGAAGTAAAGGTCAGGCCGAACAGACGCCAGTAGCTTTGCCGGTAACTGGGGGTGATCAGCTTGCGGCCGAGACTTTTGATCAGTGAGGTCTTGTCCACACCGCCGCTGACCAGTAACAGCAGGATCAGGGTCAGCAGCCCCTGATTGGTCAGGCCGTGACTGACCTGGGTCAGACTGAGCTGGCCGGTGGCCAGTAACAGCAGGATCGTCACTGAAAAAATGGCTGAGGGGCGCTTGTCGGTGACAACGAGCGCCCCAATCGTGGCAATGAATATGCCGGTAACCAGTAACTGGTCGATGTCCATGATCTGCCTTACAGCTTGCTGATATCCATCGCCTGCCAGTGGGGGAAGTGCTTACGCACCAGCGCATTGAATTCCAGTTCGAACTCGGAATACTGCTGACTGGTGTCCTTACCTTTTGTTTCAGTGGCCTCGATGACCATCCCCGCGCCTACCGTACCATTGGTCAGGCGATCGATGATAATAAAGGCACCGGTCTTGCGATTTTTCTGATAGGGATCACAGGCCACAGGTTGGGTCAGCTTGATTTCACCCACCGCAATTTCATTCAGGTGCAGATGCACGGCGTCTTTATGGGCCATGCTGTTGACATCAATCTGATACTCAATTTCCCGCACTGAGCCGGGCACTGACTTGGTGGCAAACTTGAATTCGTATTGCTTGTTGGGCATCAGGGGCTCTTCGGCCATCCATACCAGGTGCGTGCGATAGCTGCTGCCATGCAGGGGCAGGTTGTCAGATTTGACAATCATGTCCCCGCGGGAGATATCTATCTCATCTTCCAGGGTCAGGGTCACGGCTAGTGGCGGATAGGCCAGTTCCTGATTACCTTCAAAGGTCACAATCTCCTTGACCCTAGAAGTTTTGCCCGAGGGCAGGGCGGTGATTTGATCGCCCGGACGAACCTGCCCGGATACCACAGTACCGGCAAAGCCGCGGAAGTTCAGGTTGGGGCGGTTAACGTACTGTACCGGGAAACGGAAATCATCCAGATTCAGATCCTTGGACACTTCAATACTTTCCAGCAGTTCCATCAGGGTCTTGCCCTGATACCAGGGCATCTTGTCACTGAGATTGACTACATTGTCACCCTTAAGGGCCGACAGCGGTACAAAGCGGATATCCGGAATATTCAACTGCTTGGCAAATTGCAGATAGTCTTCGCGGATGGTTTCATACACACCCTCATCGAAGTCCATCAGGTCCATTTTGTTGATGGCTACCACCACATGCTTGATGCCCAGCAGCGAGACCAGGAAGGAGTGGCGGCGGGTCTGGGTTTTCACTCCGCCCCTGGCGTCTACCAGGATAATGGCCAGATCGCAGGTGGAGGCGCCGGTGACCATGTTACGGGTGTACTGCTCATGCCCGGGGGTATCGGCGATGATGAACTTGCGTTTATCGGTGGAAAAGTAGCGATACGCCACATCTATGGTGATGCCTTGTTCCCGTTCAGACTGCAGACCGTCTACCAGCAGGGCCAGGTCCACTTCGTCGCCTGTGGTGCCGACTTTCTTGCTGTCCTTGCTGATGGCAGCCAGTTGATCTTCATAGATCATCTTGGAATCATGCAGCAACCGGCCAATCAGGGTGCTTTTTCCGTCGTCCACACTGCCGCAGGTGAGAAAACGCAGCATATCCTTACGCTCATGCTGTTCCAGATAACGCAGGATGTCCTTTTCAATCAGTTCGTTTTGGTTATTCATGTCAGTAAGTCACCAGGAAATAGGGATTTAACAATGAGTCTTTCTGGTTATAGGTCAGGGCCCTGGTCAGCGAGCCGATGAGGGCGCCGGGTTCCAGTTCCATTACCTTGCCGCCGGCGGCCAGCACCACTGCATGAGCGGCGGCGGTATCCCACTCACTGGTGGGGCCGAGCCTTGGATACAAATGGGCCTTACCTTCGGCGACCAGGCAGAGTTTGAGGGAGCTGCCCATGGCCACCAATTCGGTGTCGCCCGGCAACTGCTCAAGAAATGCCTGGATTTCAGGGCTCTGGTGCGAGCGGCTGCCGACGATCTTCCAGGTTTCACCTGCCTGATGGGGATGGGGTCTCAGAGGGCTGGTGCTGCCATTTTGGCTGACGGTCGCCTTCTCGCCCACCACGCCAAGATAGGTGATGTCCAGAGCCGGTGCGTAGACCACGCCCAGGCTCGGGGTTCCATTCTCCACCAGGGCGATATTGACGGTAAATTCGCCGTTTTTCTTAATAAACTCTTTTGTGCCATCCAGCGGGTCCACCAACCAGTAGCTTTGCCACAGGCTGCGTTCCTGCCAGGAAATATCGGCCGATTCTTCTGACAGAATGGGCAGAACGGAGATTTTCTGCAGTCCGGCCACAATGATTCTGTGTGCAGCCAGGTCCGCCTCGGTCAGCGGGCTCTGATCCTGTTTGTCATAGACGGCAAAGTCGCGCTGGTAAATATCCATAATGGCCTGTCCGGCCTGATGGGCAATGGTGCAGATCTTGTCTGCCAGCTCCGCTCTGCTCATTATAAAAAGCCTTTGTCCGTCAGGCTGGCAATAAGCTCATCGGCCGACTGGGCGGCCGTCTGACCACTGAACGGCAGATGTACTTCGGGATTCTCCGGTTTCTGGTAGGGAGAATCGATGCCGGTAAATTCCTTGATCTGTCCATCCCGGGCCTTCTGGTACAGCCCCTTGGGATCGCGCTTTTCACACTCGGCCAGCGGGGTATCCACAAAGACCTCGACAAACTCGCCGGCTTGCAGCAATTTACGGCAAAAATCCCGGTCACTTCTGAACGGGGAGATAAATGCGGTGATCACAATCAGGCCTGCATCGACAAAAAGCTTACTCAGTTCGCTGATACGGCGGATGTTCTCCACCCTGTCTTTGTCGGAAAAACCCAGGTCACCGCACAGACCGTGCCGGACATTGTCACCGTCCAGCAGGTAAGTATGTTTGCCGGCAGCGGTCAGTTTCTGCTCCAGCAGGTTGGCGATGGTGGATTTGCCCGAGCCGGACAAACCGGTCAGCCAGATCACCATGGGCTTCTGACCTTTCAGTTTGGCCCGCTCGGCCTTGTCGATTTTATGTTGATGCCACACGATATTCTCAGCCATCAGAAGTAACCCTCCATTTTCTTCTTCTCCATGGAACCGGCGCTGTCATGGTCGATAACCCGTCCCTGGCGTTCTGAGGTTTTGGTCAGCAACATTTCCTGGATCACTTCCGGAAGCGTACTGGCTTTGGAGCGAACTGCGCCGGTCAGTGGGTAGCATCCCAGGGTACGGAAACGCACCCACTCCAGCTGCGGTTGCTCGCCTTCTTTCAGGGGCATACGATCATCATCCACCATGATCAGCACGCCGTCCCGCTCCACCACGGGGCGTTGCTTGGACAGGTAGAGTGAGGGTATGGCGATATTTTCCAGGTAGATATACTGCCAGATATCCAGCTCGGTCCAGTTGGACAGGGGGAAGACACGGATGCTTTCGCCCTTGTTGACCTTGGAATTATAGATGTTCCACAACTCCGGCCGCTGGTTCTTCGGATCCCAGCGGTGATTCTGGTCACGGAAGGAATAGACCCGCTCCTTGGCGCGGGATTTTTCTTCGTCACGGCGGGCTCCGCCAAACGCGGCATCGAACTGGTACTTGTCCAGGGCCTTTTTCAGTGCCTGGGTTTTCATGATATCGGTATGTTTGGCACTCCCATGGGTGAAGGGACCCACATTCATATCAATCCCTTCCTGGTTCTTGTACACCAGCAAGTCCAGCTTGTGCTCTTTAGCCATCCGGTCACGAAACTCAATCATCTCGCGAAACTTCCAAGTGGTGTCCACGTGCAGCAGCGGGAAGGGAATGCGCCCCGGCGCAAAGGCTTTACGGGCCAGGTGCAGCAGGACGGAGGAGTCCTTGCCGATACTGTAAAGCATAACAGGGTTGTCAAACTCGGCGGCCACTTCACGGAAAATGTGAATGCTTTCGGCCTCAAGCTGTTTTAAATGGGTGATGGAAGGAATTTGGGCGTCCATGGTCTGTCCAGAGTCTGATTTTGCTAGGTTATAAGATCGAATTCTATGTATAGAACAGTAACATGTTAGGCGGGCGGCATGCTATGCGAGATCGCTATAACTAATACTGAGATTAGGACGTATGGATATTAGTTAAACTTGTGTTAATCAATCGGAGGGCCAGACTAGCCGAGGTTTTCCCGTACCGTGGCCCAGCGCACCGCTTCCACATAGAGGCGGGTAACTTTGTCCACCGCCAGGCCGGCGTTTCGGCAAAATTGTTGAGCCTGTTTCCAGTCCGCATCCTCAAAGGCCTTGGACAGGGCCAGGTATTCTGCCAGTCGGCCCTCTCCCTCACACAGAGCCGCCTTGATAACCGGAGAAATCGGCAAGCGACCCAATAACTCTTCTAGCGGTGAGTCGAGCATAGCATCAAGCAGTGACAGCATACCGGTCAGGAACGAGGCTTCGCCGGTGGACTGCTGGCCGGGTTGGGTGGACAGGGATTCACAGAATCGCGCCCGGACCAGTGACATGACTGTCAGGGCCTGGGGCTTCCTATCCGTGAATTGGGCGGCAAAAAGCAGGGAGACAAAGCGTCTGAGCTCCTGCAGGCCCAGCACCACAATGGCCTGTTTAATACTGGAGATATCGTTACGGCGCTGGAATATCGGCGATTGGGTATAGCGCAGCAATTTGAACGACAGGTTCACGTCTGTTTCAAAGGTCTGTGTGATAGCCGGAATATCCGGCTCCTCACCGGACAGTTCCGTCATCAACTTGGCAATGGTCAGTTGCGAGGGATCCAGGGTACGGCTCTTCATCACCTCGGGTTTGCTGAAGAAATAGCCCTGGAAATAACAGAATCCCAAGTCCATTGCCTGGTGGAATTCTTCATGGGTTTCAACTTTTTCTGCCAGCAGCTTGATATGAGGAAAAGCTTTAATGCTCTGTTTAATTTTCATGATCTCCGCTTCGGAGGTCACTTTATAGTCAATTTTGATGATGTCCGTGTAAGGATAAAAGTGTCGCCACACGTCTTGGTGCTCATAGTCATCCAGCGCCACGGTGTAGCCTTTTTCCTTCAGTTCCTTAACGGCATCGAGCAATTGACGGGTGGGCCTGACGGTTTCCAGTATCTCCACCACTATCTGGTCTTTGGGCAGTAGCAGGGGATAGCGGTTAAGCAGGGTTTCCTGGGTGAAATTGATGAACGCCAGCTTGTTGTCGGTGAGGGTATCCAGGCCCAGATTAAACTGCAGGCCTTCTATGATCTTGGAGGTGGCGATATCTTCGCCCACATCCGGAAACACGTTCTGCAGACTTTCCCTGAATAAAAGCTCATAGGCAACCAACTGTTTATCCTGGTCCAGGATGGGTTGACGAGCTGCAAAAAACGCCATGTATTGTATTCCGGGTTACGGGATTAAATGTTCTTGCTTTAGGTTATCGCACAATATTCTAAGGGAAGGAAAATTTTTATTCATTCACTACCGGGAGATTTTTTGCGAGGAGAATCGGGCTCCAGTGGAAGGAGCCCGATGTCAGGAGGCTCAGGCCAGTTCAGACTTGAGTCTGGCTTCCATCTTGTCATGGGTTTGCCGGATTGCTTCACTAGGTTCGGCGGTCAGGTGGCTGACAATCAGGATGGTCAGACTGCACAGGATAAAACCGGGGACAATCTCGTAAATCCAGGCACTGAGACTCTGCCCTTCCACAGTGACAGGGGCATAGATCCAGAACAGTACGGTGGCCGCACCCACCAGCATGCCAGACAGGGCGCCGGCACGGTTCATGCGCTTCCAGAACAGACTGAAGATCACCACGGGGCCAAAAGCGGCACCGAATCCGGCCCAGGCGTTACTGACCAGATCCAGGATGGTATTCTGTGGATCCCAGGCCAGGGCGATAGCCACAACAGACACCACCAGCACGGAGATACGTCCTACCAACACCAATTCCTTGTCCTTGGCATCGCGGTGGACAAAGGCTTTGTAGAAGTCTTCGGTCAGGGAGCTGGAGGTGACCAGCAACTGAGACGAGATAGTGCTCATAATCGCTGCCAGAATGGCTGCCAGCAGGAAACCACCGATCAAGGGATGGAACAGGAACTGCGAGAAGATGATAAAAATGGTTTCGGCATCATCCAGGGTCATTCGGGTCTGCGACACATAGGCGACACCTACAAAACCAGTGGCCAGGGCGCCGATGATGGACACAATCATCCAGCTCATGCCGATATTACGTGCGGTTGAGATGGCTTTCACTGAGCGTATTGCCATAAATCGCACAATAATATGGGGTTGGCCAAAATACCCCAGCCCCCAGGCGAGCAAAGAGATGATACCCAGCACCGACAGGGCTTCTCCCGTTGCTCCATTGGTAAAGAGATCCAGCATCTGCGGATTGATCTCCCCGACTTGCTGAGTGACGGAGCCGATACCACCCAGTTCGTTGAAGGCCACCACCGGCACCAGCACCAGGGAAACGAACATGATGCAGCCCTGCACGAAGTCGGTCATGCTTACGGCCAGAAAACCACCGAACAGGGTATAGGCGCAGACCACGCCGGCGGTCACAAACAGGCCGGTGCTGTAATCCATGCCGAATGAACTGTCGAACAGTTTACCCCCCGCGACCAGGCTGGCAGACGTGTAGAGAGTAAAGAAGATGATGATCACAAGGGAAGAGAAAATGCGCAGGTAGCGCCCCTTGTCTTCGAAGCGGTTGGCAAAGTAGTCAGGAATCGTAATGGAGTCGTTGGCGACTTCAGTGTAAACACGAAGCCTGGGGGCCACGATCAGATAATTCATCAGTGCACCTATAACCAGACCGACCGCGATCCAGCTTTGTGAGATGCCGGCGGCGTACATGGCCCCGGGCAGTCCCATCAGCATCCAGCCACTCATGTCCGAGGCGCCGGCCGACAGGGCGGTAACACCCGGCCCCAGTTTCCTGCCGCCCAGCATATAGCCGGATACATCATCGGTGGAGGTCCTGTAGGCATATAACCCTATGCCCAGCATGGCAATAAAATAAAGCGCGAGAGATATCAGCGTGCCAGTTTCCACAAAGGTCTCCTGTTGTTATTTTTTGACCGTTCCATAAAAAATTAGAAAATTCAGTCAATTGCATTAATCTGCTATACCATGCTATCAAGTCGGTATGCTTTTCTCCAGAGGCCTTATGCAACTCCAACCCCGCTGGTGTAAATTCCAGCAGCTTGACACCTTCAGCCTGCAGGCCATTTTCCGCCTGCGTCAGCAGGTTTTCATCATCGAGCAACAGAGTATTTATGCAGATATCGACGGGCTGGATCCGCAGAGCTGGCATCTGCTTCTGCAGTCACAGGGACAACTGCAGGGTTATGCCAGACTGAGGGGAGATAGCCAGCAGTCCTGCTACAAATTTGAACGACTGGTTCTGGCGCCACCATGCCGTGGGCAGGGGGCGGGTCGGCTGCTGATCAGTCAGCTAATCGACAAGGCCATGACATTGAACGAATATCCCTTGCTTAAGCTTGGGGCCCAGTGCCAACTGATCGACTTTTATCGTCAGTGGCACTTTGAAGTGGTGGGGGAGCCCTATGATGACGGCGGGATCCTGCACCAGGATATGCAGCGGCCATTGATGCTGAAGACCTAAGCGGGAGAAAAGCGATGAAAAGTCTGATGGGGATCCTGTGGCTGTTACTTTGTACAGGCAGCCAGGCGGCTGACTACTATCCTTCCAGGAGTCAGTGGCTGGAAAAAGCGCCGGCAGAGGTGGGAATGGATGGCCAGAGTCTGCAGCGGGCAGTGGATTTTGCCCTGGCCAACGAATATTCAGGCTCACGGGATCTGCGGGTCGCCATATTGGAAGGGTTCAAGGCTGAGCCTTTTCATCAATTGCTTGGACCGGTTAAGAAACGCGGTGGTCCAGCAGGGATGATTGTCAAAGACGGGTTTATCGTCGCACAGTGGGGGGACCTGGAAAGGGTCGACATGACCTTCAGTGTAACCAAAAGCTATCTGTCCAGTGTCGCCGGTCTGGCCGTTGATCAGGGACTGATTGCAGATGTGGACGACAAAGTGGCCGACTATGTATGGGACGGCACTTTTGACGGCGAACATAACAGCAGGGTGTCCTGGCATATGCTGCTCAACCAGTCATCGGACTGGTCCGGAGAGTTGTTCGGCATCAGGGACTGGGCCGACAGACCACCCAAAGAAGGGGGGCTGGACGACTGGAAACACCGGAGACTGAATGCCCCCGGCACCGTCATGGAATACAATGATGTGCGGGTCAATCTGTTGGCTTATTCATTGTTACAGGTCTTTCGCCAGCCGCTGCCCCAGGTACTCAAACAGCAGATTATGGATCCCATCGGCGCCTCAGTCACCTGGCGCTGGCAAGGCTATGAGCATGCCTGGGTTAGTCTGGACGGCCTGAATATGCAGTCGGTGACGGGAGGCGGCCACTCGGGTGGTGGAATGTTTGTCTCCACCCTGGATCAGGCCCGCTTTGGCTTAATGGTGCTAAGAGAAGGCCGTTGGCGGGACAGACAGATTCTGTCAAAGGACTGGCTGCACAGGGCTATCCAGCCTTCCCAACCCAATCCCAGTTACGGTTATATGTGGTGGCTGAATCAGGGTTCAAAAAAGTGGTCTCAGGTTGAGGATGAGAGCTTATTCTATGCGGCTGGCTTTGGCGGCAACTTTATCGTCATTGACAGAACTCAGGATTTGATGATCCTGACCCGCTGGTTGGAGCCATCACAGATAGGTGAGATGGTAAGCCTGGTCAAGGACAGCCTGTAATAGCCATCCCTTTGCTATCAGACCCGTTATCGGCGTAAAAACTGGTGTAAAGTCCTCGGCTTTACACCAGCCTTCCTCAGTATTTTTATCTAACCCATTGAACTGAATGAAAAAATTCCGCCGTTCATCTGACGTTCACTTGGAGTTGGCAGAAAATTGCTATACTTATCAATCAAATAGCTGAGCAGAGGCCGTTTTTCTTGGTGTGGCTCATTACTGAACACAGTCTGGTCTCTGCCGGCGCAGGCCAATGCACACCTGTGAGTTGAAAATGCGTGCACAAACCAACAAGAAGGAGAGGACGATATGTTTAAATTGTCAAAGATACTCAGCCTGGCCTTAATGTCGGTTGTGGTGGCACCGGCGATGGCCCAGGATCCTTATCAGAAACTGGACGGCAGTTGGATAAGCCTGAACGGCACTGTGGTGACGGCGGGGGCCGACAGCTTCGAGCTGGACTATGGCAAGGGTATTGTCACGGTGGAGATGGATGACTGGGACTGGTATGGGGATGCTTACCCTATTCTGGCCGGCGATGAGGTAACGGTTAACGGTCAGGTGGATGATGATCTGTACGAAACCACCTCGGTTGAAGCCGGCAGTGTCTATGTAAAGGATCTGAACACGTACTTTTATGCCAACGATGTCGATGAGGAAAGCATGGCGGTTCCGATTGTTACCCCCGTCTATATCGACAACAGCATGCAATTGCGCGGTAACATCACCAGTATCAGTGGTCGGGAATTCACTATCGATACGGGTAACCGTAAGATGCAGATAGATACCAGTGAAATGATTTACAACCCGCTGGACAACAAAGGCTTTCAGAAGCTGAATAAAGGTGACTATGTACAGGTGGTTGGGGAACTGGACATCGATGTTTTCGAGAATAACGAGCTGATGGCCAGTGTTGTCACTACCTTGCATAAAGATAAGACCAAGAAGAATGGCATGGATGCCTCATAACCGGCATTTGTTAAAAAAAGGGGGCAGCCAATCTGCCCCCTTTTTTTATACTAACCTGTTCTTCCAGTGTCCCCGTCTGAACAGCCAGATGCCGACCACGGCCAGCAACGATTCGGCAATGGTAATGGCCAGGAAGACGCCAGTGGTGCCCAAGGCCAGGTACTTGGCCAGCCAGTAGGCCAGCGGAATCTGTAGCAGCCAATAGCAGAAGAAGTTGATTCGGGTCGGCGTCATGGTATCGCCAGCCCCATTAAACGCTTGCACGACTATCATACCAATCCCATAGAATCCGTAACCGTAAGCGATAAATCGCAGGCAGTTGACACCGTCCCGGAGCACAGCCGGATCCTGGCTGAAAAAACCGATAATCTCCTCGGCAAACAGGACGAAGATGACCGCCACGCTCAGCATAAAATACAGGTTGTATCGTGCCACACGCCAGACCGATTGTTCGGCCCGATCAGGCTGGCCCGCACCCAGATTCTGACCTACCAGGGTGGCCACTGCGTTACTCATGCCCCAAGCCGGAAGAATGGTGAAGATGACCACCCGGATAGCAATGGTATAACCCGCCACCGCGGCGCTGCCGTAGGTGGAGACGATACGCACCAGCGCGACCCAACTGGCGGTGGCAATCAGAAATTGCAGGATGCCGCCGGTGCTGACTTTTACCAACTGACCCATCAGGGCTATATCCGGCTTCAGTTCAGCCAATCCCACACGAATACGGCTGATCTGACGGTGCAGATGTCCACGCAGATGATAGAGCTGATAAATCACGCCTACGCCCCGGCCAATGGTTGTGGCGACTGCTGCTCCGGTCACGCCCATTTCCGGAAAGGGACCGATGCCGTATATCAGCAGTGGGTCCAGCACAATATTCAGACCATTGGCCAGCCACAGGGAGCGCATGGCCACCGAGGCATCCCCGGCGCCACGGAAAATAGCGTTGATCAGAAACAGGTACAGAATGCTGATGGAGCCGCACAGCATGATCTGTGTATAGTCCGCTCCCATGGCCAATACGGCTCCCTCGGCGCCCATCAGGCGCAGGATATCTTCGGCATACATCAAACCGATAAAGGCCACCAACGCTGAGACCAGCATGCCAACCCACAGGGCCTGACCTGCGATCCTGTTGGCAAGGGCGGCATTGCCTTCGCCAATTCGCCTGGCGACCATGGCGGTCACGCCCATGCTCAGGCCGATGGCCACGGCGTACAGTATGGTCAGTACCGCCTCGGTCAATCCGACTACAGCAACTGCTTCGAGTCCCAGCGAGGAGACAAAGAAGATATCCACCACGGCGAAAATGGACTCCATGGCCATTTCCAATACCATGGGCACCGCCAGCAGAAAGGCCGCCACGCCGATAGAGCCTTTGGTAAAGTCATAATTCATATCGCCTTTCAGCGCCTGGCGAAGCAGTACACGAAAAGACGGACGAGCTTGTGTTTGTTCCATCATCTGGATGATTCCTTGCAAAACCTGAAACAGGCCAGCCTCGGGCAGGATCGGAAGACGAACTGCGGGCAGGCGAATACCTGTCAGGATAAAACTGGCCAGAAGGCCGTTTAACTATTAATAAGTGATTGTTTTGTCGGGAGAATCCCGGTCTGTCAGCTGCCGGGTCGGCAACGAATCAGCAGGACCGGGACAGCGACGGCAATAACAGCAATGCAGGCAAGGGCTGAATTGTTCATTGGTCTGTCCCCGGTAAGAAGTGGACGTTCAGTTTTCCACCCGGTTGGCGGGTTGTCAATCCTGGGATTAGGGTAATTTGTTAAAAAATGCTATCAGGCCCTGACCGCGGATTGCCGGCCAGGGACTTTCAGACAGAAAACTGGACTTTATGTCGGAGGCTTTCCTGCAGTGTCTCCAGTGGCTGGCCCTGTTCGCCTACCAGAATCAGACTGGCCTGTTGCAACGCCATAGCCCGGCCTTCGTATTGCTGATCACTGAACTCTTCCTGCAAGAAAAAATTGTCCTGGTGGGGCACCACAAACAGGGTCACTTTACCCTGTGGGGTGTCCAGCACCATATGCAGACTTTTGACACTGCGAAAGTCGCAGAAATTCGCATAATAGACCTTGCCGATATCTGCGGTGAACCGACCACCAAAGCTCGCCAGTTTGGCATTCACCTGTTCCAGGCTGAGGCCCTCATCCACGAACATGGCGCCCTCTTCATGATAGACATGGGCCAGGGCATGTTCAGCCAGGTTGATATCCCTGTGTTGCCAGAGGGTAAAGCTGAGTCCAAAGGTAAAAAGCACGGAGGCGGCCACCGCCAGAGTCCAGCGCCGGCGCTGCCTGTGCTGTTGGTACTGGGCCATGGACTGACGCAGCAAGAGTCTTTGTGCCAGCCCGTCCGGCACCGGCACTTTGACGCTTTGCTCAATATTATTTTCAAGCGATTTCATTTCGTTCCAGAACTGCTGTCTGGCCGGATCCTGACTGGCTGCCTGTTTCAGTTGCTCGTCATTGGCATGAGGGTTAGCGTAAATGGTACGGCGGAACTGTAAATCATCCATTTCGGCGTCCTCGGGTTTGCTCTGCACTCTCTAAAGCCTCTTTTATCTGATTTCTGGCCCGGAACAGCCGGGTCATCACGGTGTTCTTGTTCAGTGCCAGCTGTTCTGCGATTTCCTGGCCGCTGAAGCCAAACAATACCTGCAGTACCAGCGGTTCCCGGTACTCCTGGGTCAAAGATGCCATCAGGCGGTGTAATTCCCTCTGTTGCAGGACGTCTTCGTTGTCGGGACTGTCATCGGCGATGTTCATGTCTTCAAATTCCACCAGATCGAACTGTTTACGCTCGAACCGACGGGCATTTTCGCGCCGAAGTATAGTGATCAGCCAGGACTTGGCGGCCTTCTCATCCTTGAGGGAGTCGAGCGACTTCCAGGCCCGCAGAAAGGTTTCCTGCACTATGTCCTCGGCCACGGCTTTGTTCCCCACCAGCCAGTAGGCATACCGGTAAATGTCGCCATGCAGCGCCTGAACCAGCGCTTCATAACGTTTGTTTTTATTTGTCATGTCAGCACAGACCGTGGCTGTAGACTTTTGCTTTCGTGAAAACATGCAGGTGTGAACCCCTGTCAAAGAAGGGTCGGGCCACTTCTTATTGCGATGGACCATTCTAAGCCCAGTTGCCGCAACAAAAAAGCCCGGTAAAAACCGGACTTTATGTTCAGGATGAAGGGTATGCCGTGGGCGCAGGACGCGCAGGAACGGCGATGTTCAGGATGAACGGGCAGAAAACCGTCTCCCTGAGTTTTCTGCACTTCCGCCATCCTTGGCGGTCGTATGCCGTGGGCGCAGGGATGCGCAGGAACGGCGATAACGCTGAAACTATGGTCAGCCTTTTACTGACCTGACCCAGGCCGTAATCTTGTCTTCCAGCATGTTCAAAGGCACCGGGCCGTCCTTGAGTACTTCATCATGGAAGCCCTTATAGTCAAACTTGTCGCCAAGTTCATCCATGGCGTACTGGCGCAGTTCCATGATCTTCAGCTTACCGACCATATAGGCCGTAGCCTGGCCGGGCATGGCGATATAACGCTCAATGGCTTTGGTGGAGTCGCCCTCGGAATTGGGCGTATTGTCCAGCAGATACTGGATTGCCTGTTCACGGCTCCACTTCTTATCATGGAGGCCGGTGTCCACCACCAGTCGACAGGCCCGCCACAGCTCCATGGCCAGGCGACCGAAGTCGGAGTAGGGGTCTTTGTAGAAACCCATGTCCTTGGCCAGTTCTTCGGTGTACAGACCCCATCCTTCCGTATAAGCGGTAAAGGACACATATTTCTGGAATTCAGGAATGCCTTCCAGTTCCTGGGCAATGGCGCGCTGCATATGGTGTCCCGGGATCCCCTCATGATAGGCCAGGGCTTCCATCTGATAGATAGGCATGTCCTGCATGTTATAAAGGTTGGCATAGTAGGTACCGGGGCGAGAACCGTCCTTGGCCGGACTCTGATAGAAGGCTTTGCCGGCTGACTGTTCCCGGAACGGTTCGACCCGCTTCACGATCATTTCAGCCTCGGGCAGCAGTCCGAAATACTCCGGGATACGCTGGCGCATCTGGTCAATAAAAGCCCTGGCTTCAGTCAGATACCGCTCACGTCCTTCCTCGGTGCTGGGATAGTAAAACTGCTCATCGGTGCGCATGAACTGGAAGAATTCCTGCAAGGTGCCGTCGAAACCGACCTTGTTCATAATATCGCGCATTTGCTGGTGAATGCGCTGAACATTGTCCAGCCCCAGTTGATGGACTTCGTTGGCATTCAGGTCGGTGGTGGTAAACCAGGCAAGACGGTTCTGGTACCATTTGTCGCCATCGGGCAGGCGCCACACGCCGTCACCTTCGGGAGACAGCTCGCGCTGGTATTCGAGTTCTGCAATCAGGGCTTCATAGGCTGGTTTGACCGACGTCAGCAATGCGCCCTTAGCGCGGGTCAGCAGGTCTTCCTTCTGGGCCGCATCCATTTCCAGTTTCGCCACTTTGGCCTGGAAGTCTTCCCAGATGGTGGACGTCTCTTCGCCTTCAGTAAATGGGGCGCCGCTAATCACATTGTGTGAGGCCGCAATCATCTGATCGTAAGACCACTTCGGTGGAAACACCCCTAGTTCCTCGCGGATCTTCAATTGTTCGATGACCTGATTGAACAGGGTATCGACCCCTTCCAGGCGCGAAACATAGGCTTCGGCATCTGACAGTTCATTGACCCGGTGAATATTGATCAGGAAACTGGGCACCGTGGTATGCCAGGCGCGGAACTGATCCATGATATAGCTGTGGTGACGGAAAGAATCGTTGGCCAGGCGGCGTTCCAGATCTACTTTGTAGATATGGTGGCTGAGTCTTTCCTGGGCGTTCAGCTTACTGGTGTCAAACTGATTAATCTGAGCCAGGCGCTCGCGCATCAGGGCGGCGGTTTCTTCATTATCCTGTTCAGATACATCGTCCCACTCGCCATAATCCCATTTCAGGCCCAGATAGCTTTGGTACATTGGTGATCGCTTGAGATCCTGCTCGAAACTTTGTTCGAAGAAGGCAGCCAGCCGTTGCGACTCACTCTGCTGAGTCTCTTGTACGGCTGCCGATTCGGCTTGCTGAGTTTGTGGTGCCGGGCTGCAGGCGCTGATGGCCAGGGCAATGAGGCTGGCCTGAAAAAGTCTGTTGTGTTGCATGGTAATCCTCTGTTGTCTTTATCGTTATTCTAGTTTCAGGGACAAAAGCTGGGTGCCGACCCGTGGCTTGCCTTGTTTGCTGGCCTGGCGCAGGCGTTTGAGCACTTGCGCAAGCTGCCCGGCTTGCCATCCGGACTGATGCCTGCCGAAGCGACTGGCCATCAACTGGTTTATCGCCTCATTCAACTCTGCATCGCCAAGCTGTTGCTGGCAGTCTGCCAGACTGCCGCCGTTGTCCAGGATCCGGCCCAGCCAGGCAGGCAGATACTCCAGTGTTGCCTGGGCATCCTGGCTTCTGACGGCCTTGTACAGTTTGTTCCACAATTGTTCTTCTTCGGCCGGCAGCGAGTCTGTTGCTGCTGTTCTGGCCGCTTTCGATCCCCTGCTGTGACTCTGCCACCACCAGGCGAACAGGGTCAACAGCCACAGGACGAGCAGCAGGTAACTGCTGACGGACCACCATGAAGAGCTCTTTGTCGCTGGCAGTGAAGTGTTCCTGTCAGACTCCGAGCCTTCTTCTGCCTGGGAGGCTGGCGGCTCTGTCGCCGGCGGAATGCTCCCCAGAGTATTACTGCCAGGCAGCGCGGGCAGGACTTCCAGTGTCTTGGCCGGCACAGTGGCGTACTCTGTCTTTTTGGTGACAATGTTGAACCAGGGCACCCTGACTGCCGGCAATTCAAGCTTTCCGGCCCGGGATGGAATGATGGCGATGGACTCGACCCGTTGGGCCACCAGTGTCTCGTCCTTTTCCACGGCACTGTTGTTGGCCTGATCCGGATAGGTCTTGACCGAATCCGGATAGTCGCTGGCAAGCTCAGGCAATTGCTCCTCCGTGACCCCAAGGGCTGTCAGCGTCAGTGTGCGGGTAACGGGCTCTCCCACCCTGATAGCCTGACCGGCCGATTGCCACTCCTCATGCAGTTCCACATATTCGCTGGGCAACCAGTGGTGGGGGTAGTTAGCCGGAACGGGCAGAACCTCCACCTCAATATCCGGACCTGCACGGGTTATGGTACGGGTTTGATTGAAAAATCCGAACGACTGATTGTTCCGCTCTATGACTTCGCCCTCAAACAGGGGGCCTTCAATCTGAAACTGACCGCTGGAGTGGGGGATAATGGCAAAGCGTCGTTCGATAATACGGTAACGCTGACCGTCAATAATCTCCGAGTACTCCTTGTCCTTGCCTACCTGGCGAATATCGGCACCGCTGAGTTTGGGGGCTGCCAGACTGCCGCGCTGAAGATCTCGGGCCAGGTGCAGTTTGACGCGATAATGAATCTGTTGCTGCACGTGGACCTGCTTGAGATCTGTCTCGGTGGTGATAAAGATTTCCCGGCTCTGGTTACGGGTGGCCTGGCTGACCGGCAACACGGTCAGGCTGATGGGCTGACTTTTTTGGCCCTGGATCTCAAAGCTGGGGATCTGATAACGGCCAGGCTGTCGGGGAATCAGATGGGTGGTCCAGGTGGTGGTGCGGGTCATGTCGAAATTGACGATTTTTGTCTGCGTGCTGACCGAGGTCCTTCCTGTTACAAAGTCCTTCAGCAAAGGAGACGGATCGAACAGATTATTGTCCACCGCGTCATTGGCGGTCACCGTCAGGACAATGCCTTCATCTACCATGGCGGGATTCTTGTCCACCGAGGCCGTGACTTCGGTGACATCGGCATACAACGCTGTGCTGAAGGCCAGGCATAACAAGCCTATGGCCTGAGTGAGTAGACGGGAATAGATTTTCACATTCATCTGCATTACCAGTTCCTTTGCAACTGATTGGGTAGGGATTGGCGTCTGCGCTGCTGATGTTCCAGCATCATTTTGCGCTTAAGCAGGTAAGCCGGATCATCCGGAACCTTACGCAACAGGTTCTGCAAACGCTGTTGCTCTTCCCGCTCCTGTTCACTCATCTGCGCTTCCTGAGCCTCGGCCTGTTGCTGTTCTCCCTGCTGCTCTTCATCTAACGACTGTTGGATCTGCTGTTCCTCTGGTTGTTTCTGCTCGGCCTCCTGCTGATCACCCCCTTCGGGCTGTTCACTTTGCTGTGGGTCATTTGGTTGCTGATCCTGGGTCCCTTCTCCCTGACTGTTTTGTCCGTCCTGGTTTGGTTGGTTCTGTTCACCATCCTGTTGCTGCTGCTCAGACTGTTGCTGATTTTGCTGCTGATCCTGTTTTTGTTTCTGCTGCATCTGCTCCAGTAAGGCTTTGTTGGCCTTGGCATCGCTGTGCTCAGGTTGCTGTTCCAGCACCTTGTCGTAGGCGGCGATGGCCTTGTCCAGTTCGCCAAGACGGGCCAGGGCATTGCCCTGGTTATACCAGGACTGCACAGAATCCACTTGCGACCAGCTATCAAGGGCGGCTTCGTAGTCACCGGCCCGGTAATGGGCGCTGCCCTGCCAGAGCGGGTCGTCAAAAGATTTGGCGGCCTGTAGGTATTGTTCCTGCGCAAAAGCCTGTTGACCCTGCTGGTCGGGTCGTTGCCACAGGTCGTCCCACCAGCTTGCCTGTGCTTTGGGGCTGTGCATGAAGGATAACAACAAGCCGGTAAACAGTAGACTCAGTATCCCCTTACGAAAGGCATAGGCGGCCAGTGGAACCAGCAGCAACAGCAGATAGGGACCGGCTTCGCGCCACTGGTCGCCGCCTTGTTGCTGTTCTCCCTCCTGGGTGTCCCTGGAGAGCAAGTCCTGGCTGACCAGATAGTCAATATCCCTGTCACTGGCCTGCAAGGGAGCATAACGACCACCGCCCTTTTGCGCGAGCAGGCGCAAATTGGCTTCATCCAGGCGAGGCACCACGATAGAGCCGCTGCTGTCTTTCATCAGTTCACCGTTGGCCAGTTTGATTGGAGCACCCGCTTCGGTGCCGACCGCCAGGATGGACAGGCGGTAAGGACTGGCACTGATCAACTGACTGATAGGCGCCACCTGGCTGGGTTCCACTCCGTCAGTCAGCCAGAAAATCTCGCCCTGCTGATAGCCGGCATTGGCCAGCAGTTCCACGGCCAGCGCCAGGCCCAGCTCCGGTTCGCTGCCCTGTACCGGCATGATTTCAGGGGACAGGGAGGGTACCAGGCTGGCCAGGGTCTGACCGTCTGTGCTCAGGGGGCTGATGACAAACGCGTCGCCGGCATAGGCCACCAGGCCCGTTTCTCCCTCGGCAATAGCCTCGATAAGGTCCATGGCCTTGTAGCGGGCACGGGTCAGTCTGTCCGGCGTCAGATCGGTGGCGCGCATGGACAGGGACATATCCATCACCACCACCTTACCGGTATGCAGCTGATAGACCGGCTGGGGTAACCGTTCCCAGGTTGGGCCGGCCAGGGCAAGGGTGGCCAGCAACCAGCCTAACGCCAGCAGGAACAGGGGGGGGCGTCCACGGGCGGCCCCATCGGCAGTGACAAGCTGCTTGTAAAGGTGGCCGGCCAGGACCCCCTGCCAACCCGACTGATGGCGATTGAGATAGCGGATGGACCAGAGCAGCAGTAATAACGGAATCAATATCAGCAGCCAGCCTGGGCGCAAAAAATGAAATTGACTGAAGTCCATCACAGGGCTTTTCTCCTGCTCACAGACCACCAACTGAACAGGGAAGGCAGGCAAATCAGTACACTGAGCAACAACCCGGTCGCCAACGGATAGAAAAACAGCGCACTTTGGGGGCGCATCTGACGGCTTTCCCGTTCCACCGGCTCCAGCTCGTCGAGCCTGGCATAGATGGCTTCCAGGCTTTGCGTATCCCTGGCACGGAAGTACTGGCCGCCGGTGCTTTGTGCCAGGGTGGTGAGCATTTCCTCGTCCAGTTCCTGAGAAGGGTTGACCCGGCGGTTGCCGAAAAAGCTCTGTACCAGCATCTGGTCCGCACCCACGCCTATGGTGTAGATGGTCACGTCATGGGCAACGGCCAGTTCGTTAGCCTGCTTGGGAGAAATATTGCCCGCGGTATTCTGACCATCGGTGAGCAGAATCAACACCTTGTTGGAATCCTTGCGCGTCTCGAAACGTTTTACCGCCAGACCGATGGCATCGCCTATGGCGGTCTGTTCACCGACCAGGCCGATGACCGCCTCATCCAGTAGCTGGGCGACTGTCTCCCGATCGTAGGTCAGGGGGGCCTGCAGATAGGCTGTGTCGGCAAATAGGATCAGTCCCAGCCTGTCGCCTATGCGGCGCTCAATAAAGTCGCCCAGCACATGCTTGATCATCATCAGCCGGTCAGCCTGGCGACCGTTCACCTGCATGTCTTCCACTTTCATACTGCCGGACAGGTCTACCGCAATCATCAGATCCCGGCCTTCGGCCGGTACATTCACCGGTTCCCCCAGCCATTGCGGGCGTGCGGCAGCGAGAATCAGGCAAAGCCAGGCCAGACTCGCCAGCAACAGCCGGCCACGATTGGACGCCACTTTTTGTTCAGACACTGAGAATTCCTGGCCCACCTTTGGCACCCTGAGAGCTGCGCTCTGGGCGCGTTGTCTGGCAGGCATCAGTCGGATCAGCAAAGGCAGGGGCAGCAGCACCAGTGCCCACCACCAGGCAAATTCAAACATGGAGGTCCTCCTCGAGCCTGGAGGTTTTTACCGGCAAGGCCTGTCTGATCCAGTTTCTGACCAGTTCACGGCTTGCCCTGGCATCCAGTGCGGCGGACTCAGGACGATAGAGGCTTGCCAGCAAAGGACGATAGCCTTGTATAAAATCTTCGCGGCGTTTTTTCGGCAGCAGACGGGCAAGAAAAGCCAGCCAGGCCTGATCATGCAACGAAGCGCTGCTCTCCCTGGGCAGATAGCTGATCGTCAGCCGTTTGAGCAGCCCATTGACTTGTGCCGGCCAGTCCGGCCGCTGGTAATCGATCTGCTCCAGTTCCTCAAGGGCCTGACGGGTAGCCAGCCGCTGTCTGCGGCGGCGTTTCAGCGCGATAAAGGAAAAGAACAGCAGGCCGAGGATCAGCAGCGCCAGTAACCACCAGCCATACGCGGGAGGCCAGGCGTCCACGGCCTCGGGCAGGTGAATGTCCCTGAGTTGTTCGAGCGGGCTCATATCCTGTTTCCCAATTGCAGTTCCAGGGGCAGGGCGCTGGAGATTGGCAGTACCTGGCATCGACATTGTTTTAGAAGACTGATCATCTGTGATTGTTTTTGTTCATGGACCTGCTGATAGTTTTGTGCGAGGCGCTTCTCGCCCAGCACCAGCGAACGGGTTTGCCGGCCGTCCGTGACGCTGACCTCCTGAGGAACGCGGACGCTGGGCAGGGCATGCTCGAAAGGGTCGCTGATGGGGTAAGCCACCAGTTCACAATGCCTGGACAGGCGGAACAAATGCTGTTTGGCGGATTCATCCAACTGACCAAAGTCACTGACCAGGAAGATCAGGCTGCCAGGCCGGGCCAGGCGCCTGAGTCTGGCACAGGCATCGGCGAAGTTCAGTGTCTGGGGCTTGTCCGGCTGGGGCTGATGCAACTGCATCAGGCCCTTGAGCAAAGTTAGTACCGCTTTTTGCCGGGTCAGGGGCTTGAACTCCAGGTGTTGGTCCTGGTTATAGATCAGTCCGCCGATGCGATCTCCGCGTTTGCGCGCCGACCAGGCAATCAGGGCGGTCAGGTGCGCCGCTTGCACAGACTTGAACAAAAAACGGGTGCCAAAGTGCATATCCGCTGACAGATCGGTCAGCACAAAGACGGGCCGCTCCTTCTCTTCCCGGTACAATTTGGTGTGGGTCTTTCCCGTCCTTGCCGTGACCCGCCAGTCGATGGCGCGAATATCGTCCCCTGGCTGATAGTGGCGGGCCTCATCAAACTCCATGCCCCGGCCCTTGGTTTTTGCCAGATAAGTCCCTGCCAGTTTGGCCTGAATGGTCTTACCAGGGGACAAATCCAACAGACTGGTCTTGGACTGATAATACAGAAGCTCGCTTACGGCCAAATGGACACCGTCACTGTGGTGTGTTTTAAGCCAATGCGCCACATCCTCTTGCGTGTGAGATTGCATACTGCCCACTTTCAGGTTCCCGACAGACAAGGTCAGGGTACCGGTACCAGTTCCAGAATCCGGTCCAGAACCTGGTTGCAGCTGATCCCTTCGGCTTCGGCGTCGTAACTGAGTAGCAGTCGATGCCTGAGAACATTGTGAAACACGGCCTGGATATCATCCGGTCCGACAAAATCCCGTCCCGATAGCCAGGCATGGGCCCGGGCGCATCGATCCAGGGCGATGGTAGCCCTGGGGCTGGCGCCATACTCGATCCAGTTGGCCAGATTCTTATCCAGCGCTGCGGGTTTGCGGGTAGCGATAATAAGTTGCACCAGATACTGTTCCAGCGCTTCGGCCAGATGGATTTTCAGTATGGCCGCCCGGGCGGCAAAAATATCCTGCTGACTGAGATTGGGAGGCGATACCTGTTGTTGGTGCAGGGCCTCGTTGCGAGTCAGGCGCAAGATAGACAACTCGGTATCCGCCCCAGGGTAATCTATTTCCAGATGCATCAGGAAGCGATCCAACTGGGCCTCCGGCAGGGGATAGGTTCCTTCCTGCTCAATGGGGTTCTGCGTGGCCATAACCAGAAACAGTTCGGGCAGGGGATAGGTCCGGTTGCCCACCGTAATCTGCCGTTCAGCCATGGCCTCCAACAACGCAGACTGGACCTTGGCCGGGGCGCGGTTAATCTCATCCGCCAGCACCAGATTGTGGAATAGTGGACCCTGTTGGAAGGCGAAGCTGCCATCTTCCGGCCGGTAGATGTCGGTACCGGTCAGATCTGCCGGCAACAAGTCCGGGGTAAACTGCACCCGGTGAAAATCTCCCTCAATTCCCTTGGCCAGCGCATTGACGGCGCGGGTCTTGGCCAGGCCCGGCGGACCTTCCACCAGCAAATGGCCGTCGGCCAGCAGGGCAATAAGAATATTGCGGGTAAGGGTGGACTGACCCAGGACCTGGGAATCGAGATAGGCCTGTAGTTGTTTGAATTGTTCGGCTGCCATTGTCCTTCCATTAATCTGATTGGGTCACCAGGGCGACCATAACTGCGACCGGGAATCATTCCTGTGGAAAAAAGCCCAGTCAATCCGGCCACTTGGCCGCGAGCAAGAATGAATCCCTTTGAGGTTCATGTCTATATAGGGTTCCCTGACCGAAATACAATGTTACAGAATCCTGCCAGTGACAGAGCAGACACCTGCGGTAATCCGTCTGACAGAGTTGGAACCATCGGCAGTGCCCATAATGTGGATCTATATTTCCTTTTTTAACAATAGGTTAGCTTGCAAAGGATAACTTTATTCATTGAGTTGGTTAATTAGTATGCGCTTTCTAAACCCTTTGCGTAATCTTGTCAGCGTCAACCAAACCAGGAGCAACAGCATGACTAAATTTGACGCTATCAAAAGCAAAGTAAACGATGCGGAAGACTTCGCCCGTAAGATCTGGCTGGCCGGCCTGGGTGCCTACGGCAAGAGCATCGACGAGGTGCAGGGGCGCTACGAAAAACTGAACACTGACGCCTCCAAAGTATTCGATGAGCTGGTGGAAAAAGGCAGCAAGATTGAAGCCGAAACCAAAGACAAGATCAAGGAAAAGACCAATGTCGAAGCCCGCGTTGCCGAAGTACGCAAAAAGCTGGGCCTGGACAAGCCGGAAATGGAGCAGAAAGTCGATGAGCTGTCAGCCAAGATTGATGCCCTGACCCTGGCAGTGGCCAAGCTGGCCGAGAAAAAGGTTAAAGCCTGACAGTGACGGCCTGGTCTTTAACCAGGCTGTGTTTTTCCGGACAGCTCTGGCGCTCATCATCTAATCACTCGGTGCTCATGCGCACTAACGATTAATCTGACTGGTATAAGGAGAGCAGCATGAAAGACATCAAAAAAATTGAACAGACTGGCCGTAAGACCTGGCTGGCTGGCCTTGGCACGGTGGGCAAAGGCAAAGAGGCCACTGCCCAGAGCCTGGATCAATTTGCGGATGACGCAAATCATACCTTCAGTGCCTTGATCGAACGCGGTATTCAGGTCGAGGATACATTGAAAGAGCGTTTCCAGTTGCCCCAGTGGCTTAACCAGCGCATTGCAGCCATACGCCATCGTCTGGCCCCGGGGCAGGATGAATTGGAGCAGGTCACCGAGAGGCTGGATGAAACGCTGAAATTGCTGGATAAGCTGGTGGCGGTGGAAGCAGAACGTATCAAGCGGGTCGAGGCGGCAACCAGCCAGGTGCCTGCTGAAAACACCAAGAAACCGGCGACCCGTCGCACTGCCGCTCGCTCTCAGTCCACCTCGGCCAAACCCGCTGTTGAGGCCAAGGAAGGGACGGGGGCCCCTGCGTCTAAGCAAAACGCTGCGCCGGCCAGCACCAGGCGCAAGACAACTGCCCAGCGCAAGGGTGCCAGCAGCACGGCGACAAAAAATTAGACAGACAGGAAGTCAGGACCGGGCCAGAGCCCGGTTTTTTTATTGGTATTACTTGCCCCGTCAGCTCGCTCATCCGGGATCAGCCGCTGACCAGTCGCAGTTTCTCAGGATGGCTTGACAGAATCCGGGCTTCCCGGGCCTTGAGCAGCGTCAGGTAGTGGCGGAAATGCTTGCTTATCTGCGTGCTGCGTTTGATCAGGTCGAGCTGTGACCAGGTGGCCCTTTCACCGCTTTTTATCAAATCTCTGATGCTCTGTTCACTGGGATTGGCCAGCAGGTATTTCAGACTGCTGAGGTTGCGCTGTGGCAGGATATTCACGTCGCCTACATATTGCTGGTCAATAATGGAACGCAACTTGTGTATGCCCAGTTTGGCCGCTTTGCCCGGTACCATATTTTCCAACACATCAAAGGCATAGATGCTGTTGCTCTTGGCCAGATTGGTCAGGTGCCGCTTGGTCAGGGCCAGCAGCCCTTTACTGTGCTGTTTGCGCCTGGACAGGAAAGGGACCGCCAGGGGATTGGTCTGGCTGACAATACTGTGATTCACTCCGTACAATCTGGCCAGGCGTGTAAAGGGTAAATCTGCCATCAGCGAGCCGTCGGCAAACTTGCGGTTGGGGATGTAAGGCACAATATCCCCCGCCTGGTTGCGGGCTTTGAGCTGAACCGGTGCGAACACCAGTGGAATGGCGCAGGAAGCCCGAACCGCCTGGGTAATGATGGCATTGGGGGAAGTTTTGGTATTGAGCAGTCTGGAATACTGATGCAGATCGGCCGGTGATACGGTAATGGTCACATGACGCCCGGTCAGTCGGTAGGCATCCTCGAACGTCACCAGGTCAAAGAGTTCAATCAGGGCATTTTCAAGATTGGTGCTGTCCAGCCAGGAACCCTTACCGGGACCGCGCCACATGCTCCATTTGTTGAAGCGCTCGAAGATGGCTTCGGCCGATAGCATCTCACCCAACTGGTCATCGGAACGTGTCGCAGCCAATGCGGCGACAATGGAGCCGGCACTGGCCCCTGAGATCACATTGGGCAGCAGCTCATGTTCCAGCAAGGAGCGGACCACCCCACAATGAAAGAAGCCAAGGCCAGCTCCCCCGCTCAGCATCAGACAACTCTGGCCATAGGCGTAGCTGGTTTCTTCAAAGAATGACAACTTCTCATGAAAGTCGATGTCCTTCTCATCGGCGTTGTAGATAAATTCCAGGGCTGAGCAGACCTCATCGAGAAATTCCTGAATCAGGTACTTGGTGCCGACTTTGGCATGATTGCCCAGCAGTGGATTGGAAATATTGGCCAGATTACCGTGGATCCCCTCGTGCAGGATAAACATGAGACCGGCTGCGTCCTGATTGGCTTTGGCAGTCTTGATGCGCTGCACCCGTTTCTGGATCAGCCTGTAGTCATAGTCGGGGGACTTGTCCTCGGCTTTCCATTCTTCGGCTCCGGATAGCTCGTCATGGGCGAGACTGGCCTGCAGAAACTCGGTGTAACTTTCCGCATTTTCGATCGCAAGCTCTAACTGATTGAGTTGTTTCTTGTTTGCCACCTACTGCACCCTGATAGACTGATTCCGCTTCTGCCAGCACAGAGGACGGATAAATGATACCCTGATCAAATGCTAAAAAATTTGAAACGGCAACCTAATTCCAATGCTTTGGAGTGCGCCGGCGTCATTTGGTTGCATGGCCCTGAAACCGCCGGAGTTTTTAGATTGACCATTCTAACTTCTCTGGTTAGCCTGATTTCAAGCCGCCAGAATCCACAACAACAGGCCCCAACACACTGATATGGAATGGAACCTTCACACTCTGACGTTGCTGTCGATCCCGCTGATCAGTGCCTTAGTGGGCTGGTTTACCAATTTCCTGGCGGTTAAAATGATGTTCTATCCGCTGGAGTTTGTCGGCATTCGGCCTTTTCTGGGCTGGCAGGGCCTGATCCCGGCCAAGCGGCGTAAAATGGCCGAGATCGAGGTGGAACTGGTGCTGGGCAAGTTGCTCAGCGTTGAAGAGATCGTTAACCGCCTGGATGCGGTGCAGTTGACCCTGGCCATCGAGCGGCGACTCAAGCAGGTACTCAGACGCATCGTCAATGAAGTAATGCAGGAGTCGGCTCCCACCCTCTGGTCTGCGTTACCGGTGCAGGGCAAGAACCTGGTTTACCAGCGCATTGAAATGGACATTCCCAATGTGGTGGCTAAGATGGTGCGGGATTTCCAGCAGAATATCGGCGAAATACTGGATATTCGTGAGCTGGTCATTGAGCACCTGGCTGATGATCCTGAACTTATCAATGAGATTTTTCTCAAGTCCGGCGCCAAGGAGTTTCCTTTCATCGAGCGTTCTGGTCTGTATTTCGGTTTCCTGTTCGGTCTGCCCACCATGTTTATCTGGCACTACATGCAGAACTGGTGGATCCTGCCCCTTGGAGGATTAATTGTCGGTTACGCCACCAACTGGATCGCCATCAAGATTATCTTCGAGCCCAAGCGTCCCACCAAAGTAGGGGGCTTTACCATCCAGGGCATGTTTCTCAAGCGGCAAAAAGAAGTGTCACGTGTGTACGCTGAAATTATTGAGAAGAAACTGCTCAATTCACAAAGTATTACCCGCGCCATCCTAAAGGGCTCCGGCTCGGCGCAATTGCTGGAACTCATTGAACTGCACGTGAATGACGCCATCGAGCGCTATGTGGCGGTAGCGCAGCCCTATTTTGCCCTGTCGGTGGGCTCGAAGGACTATTTCGCCATGAAGGAACTGGCCATCAAGCGCCTGTTTGATGACTCGGACAAATTTCTCCATTATGCCCATGGCTATGCGAACCAGGCCCTGAGTATTGGCAGCGATCTGCGCCAGAAGATGGAAGCCCTCAGTCCTGAGGAGTTTGAAGGTGTTCTGAGGCCAGCCTACAAGCAGGATGAATGGAAGCTTATTGTCGTGGGGGCGTTGCTGGGGATGGCCGCCGGGTTTGCCCAGTTGTACTTTGTCTTCGGCGGCCTGTAATAAGTCTATTTGCGCAGAAGGGCCATACCCAGGCTGTCGATGTAGACAGTCGTCAGCCCTTCGTAACCTGAATCGGTGCCAATAAACAGCCAGATGCTCCCCTCGGCGGTCGAGGTGAACTCCAGGCGGTTCTGGCTGGTGGTCTGCAGACGCTTGCTGGCAAATACCTCTCCACTGCAATCGCTGTGCTCGGCAGCCACATTGCCTATTACGTTGGCATTCTGGCCGCCGTTTGACTGATTGCCTTTGTCCAGATTCAGGTAGTAGTCGACCTGCCGTGGTTCGTTTTCGCCAAAGCCGAACTTCACATACACAGATTCGCCCGGCGCCCCGCCGACTCCCACACAGTCCTCACCGGCGTTGGACAAAAAGGTCATATCCAGTGTGGCAATATAGCGGGTGCTGGGCTCCAGGCCGGTGACCTTGCCTTTGATGTACATAAAAAGATCATCGCTGCGGTTCATTCCCGACAGCATGAACCCCTGCTTCTGACTGTCGGTTGGCAATGTCTTCAGTCCGGATTCAAGTTCATAGGAGTCTGCGTTGTCTGCAGGGTAATCCGAAAAGCCGGCCATCCAGCCGTGGCTGGTCTGTTCAAAGTCAAAGTTCAGCGCCTTGTCGCGGTTACCGTCATCGTCGCTGCCTAAGTCCAGTTGGCAGGCGGACAAGCCCAGACAGGTCAAAAGTGCAATGGCAATAGGTTTACTCATGGGAGTTCCTGATGGTTGGTTTTACTGCATGGTAGAGAGCTGACCCTGTGCTTTGCTGTATCAAATGTTAAATACGCGGCTACAAATTGTATCTGACCGGACTGCCTATGCGGCTGCGAATGAAAATAACAGTTGCCAGCATGGGGGAGGGTGGTTAAGTTGCCTGTTTTTCAGCGCAGGGAAAGTGGATGAAAGCCGTTACAGTATTTCTCGTCAGTATTAGTATTCTTTTCAGCAATACCGTCCGGGCAGAGGGGCCGGTTTGGAAGATCAGCAAGGGGGACTCGCATCTCTATCTAGCCGGTACGCTGCACCTCCTGACGAGGCAGGACTATCCATTGCCATCAGGTTTCGACAGGGCCTATCAGGAGGCCGGCACCCTGGTCTTTGAAACGGATTTGCGCAGCTTTTCCGAGCCATCCTTCCAGCAACAGATGATGCAGCGCATGCAACTGCCTGAAGGGAAGACTCTGTCAGATGTGCTCGGCAGCGAGACTTTGCAGTCGTTGCAAGCACACCTGGACAGTCGTCAGCTGCCTTATGCATCGGTCGCCCGGTTCAAAATCTCATTTCTGGTGCTGACCCTGTCGATGCTGGAAATGCGCCGCCTGGGCTTTGATCAGCAGGGAGTGGATCAGTTCTACCTGGAACAGGCCCATAGGGAGAACAAAAATCTGGGCTTTCTTGAGACACCCGAACAGCAACTGGCGTACCTGCTGAGTCTTGGTGAAGGGCAGAAAGAAGCCTGGGTGAAGTACACCCTGGAGGAACTGCAGGAATTGCCCACCATACTGACCTCCCTTCAGGAGGCTTGGCGGCAGGCGGATCTCGACGCCCTTGACGACCAGGGACTGCGCCCCATGAAGGAGGACTACCCTGAGTTGTATCAGACCCTGATGGTCGACAGGAATCAGCTCTGGCTGCCCCAGTTAAGGCAGATGCTGGACACTCCACAGGTGGAACTGGTGCTGGTAGGGGCGTTGCATCTGGTGGGGGAGGTGGGACTGCTGGCTGAATTGTCTGACTTGGGTTATCAGGTGGAGAAAATTTGATTCCGGCAGTTTAAATAACCCACAGTTACAGGTAGTCTGGCTTTTAATCGCTCCGTATCGGGATCAGGCGTGGCCAATAAAACTGCAGAACGGATCCTGCTTACCAGCCTTGAGCTGTTCAACCAGCATGGTGAAGCCTCGGTAACCAGTGTCGATATTGCACTGGAACTGGATATCAGTCCGGGTAATCTCTATTACCACTTCAAGGGCAAGGAAGTGATCGTGCTGGCGCTGTTTGATATGTACCGCCAACAGCTAAAACGGCTGCTGGCTGCACCTGATCATCAGTTTACCCTCGAAGAGTTCTTTTATTTCCTTTATCTGCTGCTGGATGCCATCGCCACCTTCAGGTTTTTGTATCGCAATCCGGCTGATCTGATGGAGAAATATCCGGAGCTGGCCCGCAGCTTCAAGGCACTTATCCAGAACATGGAAGACGCCTTGCTGGCGTTGCTGAGTCAGTTTCAAGGTTCGGGCAGCCTGACTCTGGCCGCGCAACAATTGCCCCTGCTTGCCGAACAGTTGGGCTTGGTATTCAGCCAAGCCGCCAACTATTATCTGCTCAAGGGCCAGTCCGTGGACAGCACGACATTCAGCCAGAAGACCCTGATGGTATTGCTGTTTCTGCTCAAGCCTCACATGGATGCCGGACAGGCGCAACTGGCCGAGTTGGAACATTGGATCCAGGCAGGACAGTTTGGCCAACCCAGCGGGAGTGATGCCGAATGACGCGCAAGATTAGTTTTTTGGATCGGGCATTCTGGATCACAGAGTCACAGGACAATCCCAAACACGTGGCCTGTCTGCAACTGCTTGAACTGCCCGGGAGTGCAGATGGGCAGTATCTGGACCGACTGGTGGATGAATTGCGGGGATTTGATCAGCCCACCAGTCCCTTCAATACCGTAGTGAACTCTTTCTGGCGTTTTCCTTTGTCCCTGAAACTGGCCGACAGTCTGGATATGCAGTACCACGTGCAGTGCCACCAGATTGAGGATGTGAGGGACAAATCCCAGCTCAACCAGTTTGTCGCCAGATTGCACGAGCCCTGTCTGGACAGGGACAAACCGCTTTGGCAGTACCATCTGATTAAAAGCCGCCAGGGTAATCAGTTCGCTATCTACGTGAAAATTCACCATATGTATGGAGATGGGGCGGCGCTGCTGCGCTGGTTTCAGGCAGGCTATCTGGAATCTCCTCAAGCTCACGGATTCTCCCCAGTATGGGCGGTGCCCAAGCCTTTTCGGGATAAACCACGGGGTAAATGGTTCCACAGCCTGTTTTCACAGTTATGGCACTTTACCCTGACGGTGGTGGACTTGTGCTGGATCCTTTTCCGGCTGCTCGTCAAACTGCTGCGGATCAATAGTCATTACATGCCGGTGCCTTTTTCCGGCACCAAGACGGTGCTGACCGGCCAGGTAAGACGGGGCAGGGTGGTGGCCACCACAGATCTGGATTTCAAACGCGTGCAGGCGCTGGCAAAACGTATGCGAGCCTCTGCCAATGAAATATTGCTTTGTTGTTTTGATATCGGTGTGCACAGGTTCCTGCATGACTACGGCCACAGTTTCAAGCGTGCCCTGTATACCAATATGCCCATAAACCTGCGAAAACCCGGCGAGCACAGCTCGGGAAACAAGATTGCCATTGTGCCGGTGCGCCTGGCGCACGGAGAGATGGATCCCTATCTGCGTCTTCGGCAGATCATCGAGAATCATCGTATCGTCAAGAATGCGGCCAAGCGCTCGGAACCGGGTGCCTTCAGCTACTACACCATTCTGATTCAGTCGGTGGCATTGGTTTTTGAACTGCTGCACATATCCGACTGGTTTCGCCCCATCGCCAATATCCTGATCTCCAATGTGCCTGGTCCCCAGCAGACCCGTTATCTGAAAGATGCCAGGCTGCTTGCAGCCTATCCTATCTCCACCATTACGCCAGGAGGGGGCGTTAATATTACACTGCTGACCTATGACCAGACCGCCAATATTGGGCTGGTCTGCTGCAACACCCACATCGATTCCCTGGAGAAAATGGCCGGTTATTTCAACGACGCCTTCGATATGCTGGAAAAATGTGCGGACGATCCGTCACTGACCATTGCCGATATCGGCGAACGGGTTGATGAGGATATCAAGTCGGTAGTGGATGACGATCCGCCCCAGGATCATGACACCCCTGTTCAACAATCTCATTAGGAGCCACAGAATATGCGTAACTTGGCAATCAGTCTTTCCGTGCTAGCAATCTTCGGCTGTACCTCGGTTGAATCCCAGCCAGGGACAGAACAAATCAGGCTGTTGTCCAGCACAGAGGCAGCCCAGTGCAAGAAGCTGGGGCAGGCGAATGCACAGGTCACAGATAAAATCGCCTTTTTTGAACGTGACGAGGAAAAAGTGGCGGCGGAGCTGCTGACCCTGGCCCGCAATGAAGCACTGAAACTGGGGGGCAACGGCCTGCTTGCGGCCAGTGAAATTCGCCATGGCAGCCGACAGTACTTTGTCTACCTGTGCCCCCACTCCTGAGGGTGAGTCAGGGGTGAAAAATAAACAGCAATCGTCCCTCTTTCACTTCCACCTTCTGACCCAGTTCGGCAAACAAACGTTCATCCAGTGAGGTTTCATCCAGCCGGTACTCCAGTTTGCCCTGACTGAGCGTCTGTGCCAGTTGATTCTCAATCTGATTTTTATGGTAATCCAGCACCCGCTGCTTACTGCCAGAAAGGTAGAGCTGCAGATAGTCCCGCAGATCCGCATAGATGCCACCCTGGGAAAGAAGATCCAGGGCATTGCCCAGGGTTGAGTTGAGCAGATTGCCTACTGAGCCCGGCAGAATGCGGCTCAACAGGTTTCTTCCGTCCTTTAACAGCAGATAATCGTCCTGGATAAGTTGAATGGTGTCTATTTGAATATCGGTCGGGCGCAGGGAGCGACTACTCCGGTTGAATTCTGGCCTGGCGCCGACCAGTACGCGAAGGTGTGCCTGATAAAGCCGGTTGGCCATCACATCCAGTTTCAGGTCGCAATACAGTTCCAACTGTATGTCGTTGGACCTAAGGGCCAGTTTCGCCTTCAAAATTTTCAGCAGGCCTTTGCCGGCCGGCACCTCCAACAGCAGTTCGAGGGGTAAGCCGGGAGTCAGCAGCTCATTCAGCTCCTGCTCGTCCAGGCTGAAGTGGCGCAAACGCTTCCATTTTACCAGGCAGGTCATAAAGAAGTATTGCAACCGGCTGATCCAACTGAGGGGGTGGGGCAATGGGCTTCTCCGTAGCTGATAGAGGGATTGATTTAAGCTGCTGTTATTGCTTGGAAAACAGGCAATAAACTCTGGCTTTTTAGCATTTTATCAACAATATTGTAACTTGCTTACCGGCTGGCTATGACCACCGACTGACCATAACAACAACAGGGGAAGGTCCGTATTATGTTTATCCCAAGCATTCTACTCAAGCAACTTTACAATCGCGGCAGCCTCACCAACCTGGGCAATGGGGTGCGCTTTTCGCTGAAGAACCGTCTCAAGGATGCGCAAGTCAAGGAAGTGCTGGAAATACGCATAGACAAACAGGTTGTGCCGAGCAACAAGATTTCACTGCAACTGGCTGATGGTCAGAAGCTCAGCCTGGGGGAGTTCAATGAACAGTCCAATCATGAGTTTCCACTAAGAAGCACTCTGTTTGTCTTTATTGAAAACTGCCAGCCTCTGCCGAAGGAAAAACATGAGATCCAGATCAGCTTCAAGGTTTCACCTTTCGGTACATTGAAATTTGAGGTGGAAGATGTGGTTACCGATGAGAAGGCGCCCTCCAATAAGATCCCACGAGACGAATTGGACGATTACGGTGAAGAGATCATCAAGAAGCGCCAGCAGTATTTTGAACAATTTTCAGGTGGCAAGATCAACCATGTGGGGCAGTACTCCATCGATCCCCATACCCTGCAGGGTAACATAGAGCATTTCATCGGGGTGGCCCAGGTTCCCATAGGTATCGCCGGACCCTTCAGGATCCTGGGCGAGCATGCCCAGGGTGAATTCATGGTACCGATGGCCACCACCGAAGGCACTTTGGTGGCCTCTTACAACCGGGGCATGAAATTGCTGAATATGAGTGGCGGGGTCAAGAGCACGGTGGTGGATGATGCCATGCAGCGGGCGCCGGTGTTTGTGTTTGAAGACGCCCGGGGTGCGAGGGATTTTGTCGAGTGGATCAAGCTGAATATGGAGCAGATACGATCTGAGGCTGAAGCGACCTCGTCAGTGGCCAGGCTCACCTATATCGATCACTTTCTGTCGAATAAGTTTGCTTTTTTGCGTTTCAACTTCAAGACCGGCGATGCGGCGGGGCAGAACATGGTCGGCAGAGCCACCTTTGCCGCCTGCGGCTGGATATTGGATCATTATCAGGGCATCAAGAATTTTTACCTGGAGTCCAATTTTGCTACGGATAAAAAGGCCTCTCAAATCAATATTATGCGCACCCGTGGCAAGCGCGTGACCGCTGAGGTGACCATTAAGCGTGAGCATCTGCTGCAGGTCATGCGCGTCGACCCAAGACAGATCGATTACCACGGCCGGGTGGCGGGGGTCGGATCATTCCTCTCGGGTGTCAATAATACCGGCCTGCATTCGCCCAATGGCATTACGGCCATGTTTATTGCCACCGGCCAGGATGTGGCCAATGTGTCTGAGTCTTCAGCCGGGATCCTGTATTCCGAACTCACCGAGGATGGAGATCTGTACCTGTCCCTGACCATTCCCTCTTTGATTGTTGCATCCTATGGAGGCGGCACAGGCATTGGAACACAAAAAGAATGTCTGGAGCTTATGGGCTGCTATGGCCGAGACAAGGTGATGAAGTTTGCCGAGATAGTCGGCGCGGTGGCCCTGGCCGGAGAGATCTCTCTGGCTTCTGCAATCTCGTCCTCTGACTGGGTTTCGTCTCACGAACAATACGGCCGAAACCGCTGACACCAGGTAACTGCGACTCGGCGACAGGCGTTTTCTGTCCGTCGCCTTGTCATCCTAAGGCCATTCTCTGCTGATAATATAAATTTAGCCTGATCCGACTTTTTGGGCTGGATTAAGGCTCTGAATCCTCGTTTTTCTCTGGTAGACTGACTGGTACGATCTGTTGTGGCGGTACCAACTGGGCAGGGTTTTAGAGGGCAATGACAGCACATCAGCAACCACAATTTGACTATCTGGTCATCGGCGCAGGCTCGGCCGGTTCTGCCCTGGCTGCCCGGTTGTCGGAAAGCGCCATCCATTCAGTTTGCCTGATAGAAGCCGGCAGTCGGGACAGCAACCCCCTTATCCATATTCCCATGGGACTGGCGCTGCTAAGTCGCTTCAGGAGTATCAACTGGGGCTATCAGACTGAGCCACAGAAGCATTTGCACCATCGACAGCTTTATTGGCCTCGTGGCAAGACGCTGGGGGGCTCCAGTTCCATTAACGCCATGTGCTATATCCGTGGTGCAAGGCAGGATTATGACCACTGGGAGACATTGGGCGCCACGGGCTGGGACTGGGATTCAGTACTGCCTTATTTCAAGAAGGCTGAAGATCAGCAGCAGGGTGCAGATGACTGGCATGGGGTTGGCGGCCCGCTGTCCGTCAGCCAGCTTCGTTACCTCAATCCTTTGTCTGAGGCTTTTGTCGAGGCGGGGCAGCAGTCAGGCCTGAAAAAGCTGGCGGACTTTAATCTGGATGACAGGGAAGGGGTGGGAGCCTATCAGGTCACCCAGAAAGAAGGTCAGCGCTGCTCCGCTGCCAGGGCCTACCTGAGCGAAGCCCGTGGCCGGGCCAATCTTACCTTAAGAACTGCCGGCCATGTCACGCGGGTGCTGTTTGACGGTCAGCGGGCAGTGGGGGTGGAACTGCTCACCAAGCAGGGTAAGCAAAGCCTGTATGCAAAAAAAGAAGTGCTGCTTTGCGCCGGAGCCATCAATACGCCGCAATTGCTGATGTTATCTGGTATCGGGCCAGCCGGTCATTTACAGGAGGTAGGACTGCCCGTGTTGGCCGACTTGCCCGGTGTGGGTCAGAATCTTCAGGATCACCTGGACGCTATCGTGCAGTGCCAAAGTCGCAAGGCGGCCGGCTACGGGGTGGCGTTTGGCGCCATTCCCGATTATCTGAAAGGTGCCTGGCAATATCTGCGCAACCGCAGTGGCATGGTATCGAGCAATATTGCCGAGACTGGGGGCTTTGCCCGCAGCTCCCTGGCCGACGACCTGCCGGATCTGCAATTTCATTTTATTCCCGCTATTTTGCAGGATCACGGTCGTACCCTGGTGCACGGCTATGGCTATGGGCTGCATGTTTGCTGCCTGTATCCGAAAAGTCGCGGCCAGATACGGTTGGCCTCGGCAGATCCCACCGCTGCGCCTCTTATCGATCCCAATTATCTGGATAATGCCTACGACAGACAGGTGATGCTGGACGGGGTTAAGTTGGCCAGAGAGATTCTCGCTGCGCCGGCTTTCAGTGCTTACCAGAGCCGGGAATTGCTGCCAGGCAATGAGATCCGGTCTGACGAAGACTTGCTGGATTTTATCCGGGCCAAGTCAGAAACCATCTATCACCCGGTCGGCACCTGCAGGATGGGAACACCACAGGACAGCATGGCCGTAGTAGATGCCAGCCTCAGGGTCAGGGGGGTGGAGGGGTTGCGAGTAGTGGATGCCTCTGTGATGCCGACTCTCATTGGCGGCAATACCAACGCGCCTGTGATCATGATCGCCGAGAAAGCCGCAGACATGATTCTGGCTGACAGTTGAATTCTCATAAAAATCAGACACAAAAGACTACAGACCGGGCATGGCGGATAATGACGCCTCGACTAGAATTTGAATTTTATCCATCAGCTTGTACAATCCGCCCAGACAGGTCAGACCACTAGAAGGAAACAGAATGCCAGGTATCAAGAACTTCACCGAACACAAAGTGACGACCCATAAAGGGGACAGGATCGCTATTGTGGCCGGCCTGCGTACGCCATTCGCCAAAATGGCCACCTATTTTCATGGGGTGCCAGCGGTCGATTTGGGCAAGATGGTGGTCAACGAATTGCTGATCCGAAACAACGTGGATCCCAAGTGGATTGACCAGTTGGTGTACGGGCAGGTCGTGCAGATGCCTGAGGCGCCAAATATTGCCCGGGAAATAGTACTGGGTACGGGCATGAATGTGCACACGGACGCCTACAGCGTTTCGCGCGCCTGTGCCACCAGTTTCCAGGCCACCGTAAACATTGCCGAAGCCATGATGTGCGGCAACATTGAAATCGGGGTGGCAGGTGGTGCCGATTCCACCTCAGTCTCTCCAATTGGCGTCTCCAAAAAACTGGCCAGGGCACTGGTGGATCTGCAGAAGACCAAAACACTGGGCCAGAAGTGGAATGTTCTTAAACACCTGCGTCCTAAAGACTTACTGCCGGTACCGCCTGCCGTGGCCGAGTATTCCACAGGACTGTCCATGGGCGATACGGCGGAACAGATGGCTAAAACCCATCAGATCAGCCGTGCGGAACAGGATGCCCTGGCCCATCGTTCACACAGTAATGCGGCCAGCAGTTGGAAAGAGGGCAAATTGGCCGCTGAAGTGATGACTGCCTATGCCGAACCTTTCAAGGGGGCCTTGGAACAGGACAATAACATCCGTTTCGACTCCAATCTGGAAAGCTATGCCAAGCTCAGGCCGGTGTTTGATCGTAAGCACGGTACCGTCACCGCAGCCAATGCCACCCCACTGACGGATGGGGCCTCCGCCGTGCTGATGATGACTGAAAGTCAGGCCAGAGCCTTGGGTTATAAGCCGCTGGGCTTTATTAAAAGCTATGCCTTTGCCGCCATTGATGTCTGGGAAGATATGCTGATGGGCCCTTCCTATGCCACCCCCATTGCATTGGACCGTGCCGGCATGGCACTGGGCGATCTGACCCTGATTGAAATGCACGAAGCCTTTGCCGCCCAGACCCTGGCCAATATCAAGATGTTCGCTTCTGACAAATTCGCGAAGGAGAAATTGGGCCGTGACAAGGCTACCGGCGAGATAGACATGGATAAATTCAATGTGATGGGCAGTTCCATCGCCTACGGTCACCCCTTTGCTGCCACCGGCACCCGCATGATTACCCAGATGCTGAATGAGCTGAACCGCCGTGGTGGTGGCACCGGCCTGGTGACCGCCTGTGCCGCAGGTGGCCTGGGTGCCGCCATGATCCTGGAAACCGAGTAAGGAGAGCAATATGACAGAAGTGACCAGCGCATTTTCCCTTGAGCGCCGTGATGATGGTATTGCCGTCCTGATCATGGATGTACCCGGCGAGAGCATGAATACCCTCAAGGCAGAGTTTGCCGAACAGATTGCCGAACAACTGGATGAAATCGAAAAGGATAACAGTATCAAAGGCCTGGTGATTGCCAGCGGCAAGCCTTCCTCCTTTGTGGCAGGCGCTGATATCAGTATGCTGGCTGGCTGTGAGTCAGCCCAGGATGCCGAGGCCTTGTCCCGGTCCGGCCAGCAGATGTTCCAGCGTATTGAAGATATGAAGATTCCGGTGGTTGCGGCCATCCACGGACCCGCACTCGGGGGCGGACTGGAGCTGGCCCTGTGCTGCCATTACCGGGTTTGCAGCCTGGATGACAAGACTGTCCTGGGCCTGCCTGAAGTACAATTGGGATTGTTGCCTGGCAGCGGTGGCACGCAAAGACTTCCCAGGTTGATCGGCATCCAGAAAGCCATGACCATGATGCTGACCGGGAAGCAGCTTAGACCCAAACAGGCACTGCGGGACGGCCTGGTGGACGATGCCGTGCCACATTCCATCCTGATGGCAGTCGCCCTCGAATATGCCGCGAAGCGCAAACCGAAACGGGAAGGCCCTAAATTGAGCCTGGTTAACAAGGCGTTGGAGCGCACACCTTTTGGTCGTAACTTTTTGTTCAGCCAGGCCCGCAAGCAAACCAGCGCCAGGACCCGGGGTAATTATCCGGCTCCGGAGCGAATTATCGACTGCATTGAAGCGGGTGTTGGCAGCTCCAATGGTTATCAAACAGAAGCCAGGTACTTCGGCCAGTTGGTGATGACGCCGGAATCCCGCCAGTTGCGTAATATCTTCTTTGCCACCACAGAAATGAAGAAGGAAACCGGGGTGGCCGGAGTCAAACCGGCCAAGATTGCCAAGACCGCGGTACTTGGCGGTGGCCTGATGGGGGGAGGCATTGCTTATGTTACTGCGAGCAAAGCGGGGTTGCCGGTGCGCATCAAGGATATTCGCAGTGAGGGAATCGCCCATGCGATGAAGTACAGCTATGACCTGCTGATTAAGAAGGTCAAACGCCGTTTTATGCGTAAGTCAGAAATGCAGAAGCAACTCTCTTTGCTGACGGGTACCACCGATTATTCGGGATTTGCCGATGTGGACTTGGTCATTGAGGCGGTATTTGAAGATCTCAGTCTGAAGCAACAAATGGTGGCGGATATTGAGCAGCATGCCAGGCAAAGCACCATCTTTGCGACTAATACCTCTTCCATACCCATCAATCAGATTGCCGCCAAGGCTGAGCGTCCTGAGCAGGTGATTGGCCTGCATTACTTTTCACCAGTGGATAAAATGCCCCTTGCCGAGGTCATTGCCCATACCGGAACCTCCGATGAAACCATTTCCACCACGGTGGATTTTGCCCGCCGGCAAGGCAAGACGCCCATAGTGGTGAAGGATGGAGCGGGTTTCTACGTGAATCGGATCCTGGCCCCCTATATGAATGAAGCGGCCTGTATTCTGCTCGCAGGTGAGCCGATTGAACAGATAGATAAAGCCCTGTTGAACTTTGGCTTCCCGGTGGGACCAATGAAACTGCTCGATGAAGTGGGAATCGATATTGGCGCCAAGATTTCCCCCATTCTTGAGAAGGAACTGGGCGAGCGCTTCAGGGCGCCGGAAGCGTTCGAAAAACTGCTGGCCGATGACCGCAAAGGCAAAAAGAACAAGAAAGGCCTGTATCTGTACTCTGGCAGAAAGCCCGGCAAGGACGTGGATGACTCTGTTTATTCGCTGCTTGGCATCAGTCCGGCGCAGAAGTTCAGCCATGATCAGATTGCCGAGCGCTGTCTGTTGCTGATGCTGAACGAGGCTGCCATGTGTCTGGCCGAAGAGGTCATTCGCAGCCCCAGAGACGGCGACATTGGTGCCATCTTCGGAATCGGCTTCCCGCCTTTCCTGGGCGGACCATTCCGTTATATGGACAGTCTGGGTATCAAACATGTGGTAGCCAGGCTGGAACATTATCAGGGGCTCTATGGCGATAAGTTTGCCCCAGCCAAGGTGTTGAAGGAGATGGTGGAGCAGGATAAAACCTTTTACTCCTGATCCTCTGACTGTTTGTTTTACAGGGAGCCGGCGTATGCCGGCTTTTTTGTGTAGGGTTTTAACTCCGCCGATTCGAAGTAGAGTGGCCCTTCGGTTAACATAACTTTAACAAATAAAAACTGGCTTTATTATAACCAATCAGTATAATCTGCCGCCAATCTGGACAGGCTGTCCGCATTTCCTGAAACAGTTTAGAAAGAAGTTGGAGGACTGATGTTCACTGCCTTGATACTTTGCCTGCTAAGCGGCATTTTCTATTATGTGGAAGCCTTCAGGACCGGTTTGTCGGCCAAGCGCTGGGGCCTCGCCGGTTTGTTGATGGGTCCCTTATTATTGCCTCTGTTCAATATCAAGCAGCATATGGCATTGAGAAAAGCGAGAGGATTCGGCTCCGTCTATCTGAATGCCTGAAGCGTTAGCTGCTTCTGAAAAAAGAAAAAGAGAGCCCCGCTCTCTTTTTTTAATTCCACTTTCCACCAACAACTGCTTTGGTGGTGACGTTATCCTACAGTCAGCGACTGCTGAACAACTTCTTATGCTTAGATGCGAACTGAACCTGGTTTCCAGATTTGAGTAACGGGTGCATTAGCCTTGGCTGGAGCCTTGGCGCCATCGGCAGCCTTATCAGCAACTGGAGCGGCGGTAGTCAGTACAAGAGCCATTGCATAAGCTTTCAACATGTCGTTTTCTCCTAGTGGGTTAAGTGTGAATCCAGTCAGATGACTGTTCCCCCTAGCAATAGCGAATGCCGTGCCACTTCTATAACTTATTGATTTATATATAAAGTTATCTAAACCAATAATCATCTGCCAGGCGGCGTCAAAAATCGATCCCGGGCCGCACACCCTGCCAGCCCAGGATTGACAAGTATTTGACGTTATTTGCTTTTCTAGTGAAAAGTGGCAAGTAATGGAGGCGGATAGGGTCAAAGCGGCAAGTTCACGCCGCCTTTTCCAGGAAAAGATGGTCAGAGGTTATTTTGCTTGATCAGTCGGGTCAGTCGGCGGTTTTCCTGCAATAGCTTGGTAAAACGCTCTGCATTCAGGGGTTTGCTGTACAGGTAACCCTGCAGCATTTCACACTCGTAGCGGCGCAGTATGCTCAGCTGTTGCTCTTCCTCGACCCCTTCAGCCACCACTTTCAATCCCAGATTGTGGGCAATGGTGATGATGGCACTGGTCATATGCCTGTCCACAGAGCTGGTGGCAATATCGTCGATAAAGGCCTTGTCAATCTTCAGGGTATTCAGAGGGAAGCGTTTCAAGTAAGCCAGGGACGAATACCCTGTACCAAAATCATCCAAGGCCAAATGAATACCCATTTCCCGCAGACGCTGCATCAATGCCAGAGACTGCTCAGGTCTTTGCATCAGGGTGCCTTCGGTTATCTCACACTCAAGATGCAGGGGAGACAATCCTGTCTGCCGCAATACCTGCTCAATCCGTTGATCCAGGTCCGGAAGTTCAAATTGCCGGGCAGAGATATTGATGGCCACCCGGCCGGTAAACAGTCCCTGCTTGACCCAGCGTTGGGTATCCTCGCAGGCTTTACGCAGCACAATTTCCCCGATTTCGATGATCTGTCCGGTTTCCTCAGCCAAAGGAATAAACTGATCAGGGCTGACAATGCCTTTTTCCGGATGCTCGAAACGCACCAGGGCCTCCATGCTGACCAATTGGCCTGAGGCGATATCCACCTTGGGCTGGTAAAACACGCTGAACAGGTCTTCCTTAATGCCATGCCTTATCAGATTCTCAATCTGCAACTGGCGGACGGCATTCTGGTTCATCTCGCCGCTGAAGAACTGATACTTGTTGCCACCGGCGTTCTTGGCAAAGTACATGGCCGTATCGGCATTTTTCAGCAGTTCCTGTGGACTGGCGCCATCTTCAGGATAGAAGGCAATGCCAACACTGGCGCCCAGTACGAATTCCTGACGGTTGATAACGAAGGAACGGGCCATTTCATCCAGAATACGCTGAGCCAGGTGGGTAATGCGGTGGATATCGGTGGTGCTCTCGATAAGGATACTGAATTCGTCTCCGCCCAGCCGATAGGAGGTTGCACTGGTGCCTGTCAGCTTCTGCAATCTGGCGGCAATCTGCTTAATCAGCATATCGCCGGTCTGATGGCCCATGGAGTCATTGATCTTCTTGAAGTTATCCATATCCATGCACAGCAGGGCGTGGGCTGTCCCTTTGCGCACCAGGTTCTGATGACTGGCCTGGAAGAAGGAGCGATTGGGCAGGCCGGTGAGGGTATCCGTATTGGCCAACTGCAGTAACTCTTTCTCCGTGCGTTTGCGGGAGGTGATATCGGAAAAGACCCCCACATAGTGACTGACGGCGTCATTTTCATCGTGGATAGCGTCGATATTCAGATCGATCTCATAACGTTCACCATTGTGCCTGACCGATTCCACTTCACCGCTCCAGTTGCCTTTCTGGCTGAGGGTTTTGCGAACTTCCTCGGTAAAAGCCGGGGGATACTGATGGAAGGTCAGATAGCTGGCCAGGGCCTGTTCCCGGGTGTCGCCGGTCTGATTGCAATAGGCCTGGTTGACGGAAATAATCCGGAAACTGGTGTCGGTAATAAACACCCCATCGGAGATGGTTTCTATGGAACGTTTAAACAGCTTAAGTTGTTCTTCGGCCTGTTTCAGGTGGCTGATGTTTTTCAGCGTTCCCGTCATCCGCAGGGGTTTCTGCTGACTGTCCCAGGAAACCACTTTGCCCCTGTCCAGAATCCAGATCCAGTTGTCACGAAAATCCCTGACCCGGTAGGTGGTTTCATAGAACTCGGTTTCCCCTTGCAAATGCTGGCTCAAGGCTTCGCGGGTACGTTCCAGATCGGCATGGTGTATATTGGGTTCAAGCTGGGTAAATACCCGTTGGTTGTCCTGGGGGAAGTCCATCGAGCCCCATATATTGGAGCGGAATATTTCTCCCTTTTTAATGTCCCAGTCCCATAGCTCATCGCCACTGCTCCACAGCGTCAGTTTCAAGCGTTCTTCGCTGTCCCTGACCCGATGGAGGGTAGTTTTACGGACCTGATATTGACGGTACCAATAACTGAGCAACAGAAAAGCGACGAAGGCATAAGCGATCAACGCATAGCGGTGCAACCAGGCAGGGGCCTTTACATGGATCTTCAATTCGGTGGCCGGAGACCAGGGACCATCCAGTTCTCTGGCCTGAACCCGGAAGGTATAATTGCCAAAGCCCAAATTGGTAAATGTTGCCTGACGAATACTTCGCTCAGCTACCAACCACTTTTCAGACAGGCCCGATAGTTGATAGCGGTAGCTCACCCAACTTGAATCTTTTGGGTTAACAAGGGCAAATTCGAGGGAAAATGGCGATGCGTCATTTGCCAGGCTAATACTTGAGGATAAGTGAACAGGTGACTGTAATGGACTATCAACGTGGCCTAGTTCAACCCGTTGGTTGAATATGCTAAGTCCAGTAATTAACGGAGCTCTGTCTGGAGGTACCCTGTTGTCAAGTAGGGGTAATCGATCTGGATTAAAGATGTGAAATCCTTTGGTGCCTCCAAACAACATATTACCCGTAGAGGCAACAAGTCCTGCCCCCTCGTTTAATTCATTAAACTCAAGCATTTCCTTGGTTATGTACCGTACTATCTTGCCAGATACAGGATCTATCTGGTCTATACCCTGGTTAAGTGTCGCTACCCAAAGAGAACCACCTGTAAGCACCATGGTTAGGACCACGTCATTAGACAAGCCAGCATTCTCATCAATATGTTGAACCACGCTGTAGTCTGTCTTTGAAACCTTGAAGATGCCATTATCCAACGTGGACAACCAGAAATAATCGGCAGTCTCCAAGACAGAGTTCGTTGAACTAAGAGTTATATTCCTCTGCAAACCATTGAAAACAAGGTGGTTAAATTCTTTTGAGTCAAGGTTATAGAGAGATACTCCTAGGTTTGATATGAGCCATAAGTTATTGTTGGTATCAACTAGCTTTGGGCTAACGCTCTGCATTCTTGAATCAGCAACTTTCACGTTGTGAAATGTGAGCTCGTCGGTACTTAACCAACTGAGAGAGCCCGTGTTTGATACAATCCAAACCTTATTTTGATGTGAAACCAGACTCTCGATTACAGAGCCACCAAGGAGGTGAGCTTCAGGAATTAGAGTTTCCTTTTTATTATCATGTGTGAACACGAAGATGCCATCAGAACTGGCTATCCATAGCTTTCCGTTGATGTCTATGGCAATGTCCCAAACAGAATGGGGGAACTTTGGAATATAGCGTTTAACAACTCCTGAGTAGGGATCAAATAGGTTCAACCCGCCACTCTGAGTGGCAATCCATACCAACCCATCGCTATTTTCTGCGAATGCCCAAACTTTGTTGTCAGATATAGATATTTCACTGTGAGGAATCGAAATGTAGTGTTTTATGTACAATGTTTTCTTGTTATATCTGTGAAGACCGTCCGTAAAACTTCCTAGCCATATTGATCCCTTACTATCCTTAAAGACTTTAAAAGTATAGAGGCTCTTGAGCGAAACTAATACGTCATTTTCTTTGCTTATACTAAACACTTCGTTAGATGAGGGGGCATAAATAGATACTCCTTCTGTAGTTCCTAACCAAACTTGACCATCATTATCTTGGACTATTGTTCTGACAATATTGCTTATAAGCTTTGGTTTGGACGTGGTATCCAATTTCTCTACTAAATTGAAACTGGAATCGACAACATATACACCTTGTTCCGTGGCGAGCCATAACTTGTCATCAATTACATCCGCTTGATAAAGATAACCGGCAAAAATCTCAATTGACCATGGGTTTGTAGCGGATAACTTATATATTTCCTTCTTTCTCTGGTCATAGATTTGAATTCCATGACCATATGTTCCAATCACAATCATATCGCCAAAAGAGACTATCTCCGTAGTTTCTGGCAGTGTTTCTAAATCAGTCCATTTAACAAAATCAACTTCCTGATTTTTATTATCCAACTTGTAAATGTTGTTTTCATCAGCGACAAGCAAATCATTTCCGACTTCATTGATTGACCATATTACATGACCTGTAAGATTGGTATTCTTGCTTGTGTAAACAACAAAGCTGTCAGAAATGGCATCATATTTTGCCAACCCATTATTTGTTCCCACCCACAACTGATTGTTTCGATCAATAAATAACTGTCGAACAAAAGGATCAGGAATGCTCCTTGGATTCTGAGGATCATGATGATACTGACGGAATTCATAGCCATCGAAGCGGTTTAACCCGTCTGCTGTCGCCACCCAAATGAAACCGTGCGCGTCTTCAGCAATATCCAGTACTGTGCTCTGACTCAGACCATCTTCAAGGGAATAGTTTTCAAATTGAAGTTCGGAGGTGTTGGTGACGGCAGAAGCTGACTGCGCCCCGACAACAGCCAGGCAGGCAAAAATCCAGAAAAAAGTCATAATGACCGGGCTGAAACGCAAAAGACACCTTTATGCAGCTTGGCTGCTTTATAGTAATTGTAATTTTCGGCTGATTTGGGTTGCCGAGTGCCTGCTAAGCAAAAATCCCTCTTCGCGGTTTAACAATTATGGCTGCAAGCCACAGCTATCCTGCTGTTGGTAATCGGTAACGCTTCCGTAAGTTAAAATATGTAGGCAGGCAAGTCAAAGGGAGTAGTGCAGAAATGGCGGCTTTTATCTGATTTGGCGGGCTGTTGCCTTAAATTGCGGCAAATCTTCGATCATCGTGCCGGAATGGGCCAGTTTTTGCTGGCCGGACTGGCGACTGTATAAAAGAAGAGAACCAAACTTCTGGCCAGAATACAGACGCCGGCAAAACGTCAGGATTTCCTCGCGACTCAGGGTAAGTATCTGCTCGCTGAGTCTATGTTGTTGATCAAAGTGCCAGTCCTTATTGCCAATGGCCAGCCATAAACGTTGGCTGCGCATTGACAGGCTGTTGTCCTTACTGTCCAGTTGCTTGGCCACTCCAGCTTTGATGGCGTTCAACTCTTCCTCCGGCATGGTTTGCACGCGCAGGTCAGCCTGTTGTAGAAAATGCTCGATTTCACTGACCAGAGCCTCCGGCGTGTGATTCGGCGACTGGATATAAAAGCCCATCCCCGGGTGCTGGTTATAAGGCATGTAGCCGCTGCCCACCAGATAGCCGAGTTGTTTTTCAGTTCGTAATTGATTGAAGAAGGGAGCGGCCAGCAATTGTTCTGTCAGTATTGTCAGTGCAATGTCGTGCACATCGGCAGTGGGTGTCTGGAAATACTGCAGCACAGCATGATCGCCTGCCTGGCAGGGCACCTCAGCCAGATATTCGCGGCCCTCTTCCAGGGCGATAACATTGCGTGCGATGCTTTTTGTCGGGGTGACCTTATGCAGGATTTTTCCGGCGATCCTGTTACTGAAATCTCTTGCCTGTCTGGATGGCCAGTCGCCATAGGCGAACGACTCCAAATGCAGGGCCCCAAGTATTTCGCGCTGCTTTTCCTTCATACCCTGGCTACTTGCCTGCTCCAAGATAGGCAGCAGCGAGACGGGCGAAAAGCTAAGTGGCTGCAGCAAAACGGACAATCGGGTGAATAGCCGGTTGACAGGTTTGTTCAGAAGACTGTTCTGCATTGCCTGCCATTGCCTGAGCCGCGCCTGTTCAAACTCCTGCTCGCTGAACCGGAATGACAGAATCTGCTCAAGCATGGCCTCTGCCAGGTCAAATTGCCTGTCTGTAAAGCCACTGGTGTGCAGCGAGAAGCCCCCTTGGTGTGCATAGAAGTGAAAGTGCAGACCGGCAATCATGGCTTGATAGTAATCCTGGCTCAACCGTTCCTGCACCATAGTGGTCCAGATGCGTTTGTAGGCACTGACGGCTTCTCCGTGCAGGACGGCAGCAGAATCGAAAGACAGGTAAAGTTCGCCTTTTGGCTGTTTGAATTCGTTGTCCTGGGCAAACCAGAAACTGAAACCCTCTTCGTCCTTAAGCTTGACCGGGGTCAGGTAATCCTTTTCCACCTCAACCGGCGTGGTGCGCACACTTAAATAGTCGTTCGCACTGGGCAGACTCAGATGAGGGTCCAGACCGGTATTCTCCAGCCCCTGCAATAGCTTTGCAGGTAAGGGGAAGATTTTATAGGGCGTGGCATACCATGCGGCCAGGCGATCTGTCTGCAGTTCTGGCAGAATCAGCTTAAGGCGCATATTTTGCGCTGTCATCCTGTCCAGCATCCGATGAATCAATTCAGGTTCGAAATGATCCATCAGATAGTCCCCACACAGGACCCAGTCATCTGCAAAATGCTGCATTTGTACCGACAGGTGCGAAGCCAGGTCGACGGGTTTGGGTTTGTCGTGAAAATCGAAGGCCATCTGGCCAAACTTGCGCCGCTCTTCAAATCGCCATGCTGAGACGCCCTGCTGGCGGATGAGTTGCAAGTAACTGAACATGAGTCCAAGAATAGCCTGCCAATGCTCTGCCCCCAGTTCGGTTAGCTGCAGATTGATATTGAAGTCTTTGAAATTACTGCCCTGAATGCCGCCGCCGGCACTGAGGCTGGTGGCCCAGCCCAGTCCCTTCAGTCTGCTCAGCAGGCTGCCGGGCCCCTCATCGCCAATCAGGTGACTGATCAGATTAAGCGGCTTGCTCCTGTAGTAGGGATAGACGTCCGGCAGGGCAAAGCTGACGATCATGCGCCTGGCAGTCTTCAACGGCACTATGTTCAGTATTACGCCCAACTGTTCAGGAAGATACAGGGGAGGCAGTGGCTCTGCGACAGCCTGCTTTTTCGCGGACAGGCCTGAAAGATAGCGCCGGGCCAATCCTTCCATATCATCCAGGGACAGATCTGAAACCAGACAGATTGTCATGTTTTCAGCCCGGTAATGCTCTGCATGCATTGCCCGTAACTTCTCTTGCAGCTCAACACCATTGAAGCGGCCGAAAATTTCTGCGTTGCCCACTGAAAACTTGCTGAAAGGATGGGTCGGGTTGCAGGTTTCTTTATGCACCTGATAGAGGCGGCGCAAATCATCCTGTTGCTTGAGTTTGAACTCTGCGTCAATGGCCTGGATTTCTTTTTCTATTGTAGCGGGCAGAAAAAGTGGCTGGCTGAGCATGGCAGAAAACTGGGCCAACGCAGGTTCAAAAGCATTACTGAGTACATCAAAGTAGAAACTGGATTGTTCTGTGCCTGTCCAGGCGTTAACATGTCCGCCGTTTGAGGCGAGGGTGTCAGCCAGATGATTGGGTGACGGGTTCTCTTCGTTACCCAGAAACAGCAGATGCTCAAGGAGGTGGGCCAGGCCCTGGCAATCGTCGGGATCCTGAAAGTGTCCCATGGCAATGGTGACGGACGCAGCAGACTTTCTGCTGTCTGGGTCATTGGCAAGCAGCAATCTGAGACCATTGTCCAGTATCAGGCGCCGGTAACGGCATCTATCATATGCACTGATGATCACTTGCTGTTATACCCGTTTGGTTGTTTAACTCGTATCAAATAGGATAATGTCCCAAATTGCAACTCAGCCAGGTCCGATCATCTGTGACCGGGGTTTGCCTTGTATCAGGAATACCAACGCTAATGCAGATTTTTATTATGCGTCACGGGGAAGCAGAGTCCTGTTTCGTTCAGGACGCCCGCCGTAATTTGACAGAACACGGCAGGGAGGAGGCCGATACGACAGGGCAGTGGCTGAGCGGGCTGCTGGAGAAGGTCGATCTGGTGATAGTCAGCCCATACAACAGAGCCTTGCAGACCCTGGATTCAGTCTGCAGCCGCCTGCCCGCCGCCGAAGTGATGGAAACCGACGATGTGACGCCCTATGGGGAGCCGGAGCAGTTTCATCATTATCTGGGGGCGCTGCTCTCAAGCCGCAGCGACGTTCAATCGCTTCTGATCATCAGCCATATGCCTTTTGTCAGCAGTCTGGTGGATGAGCTGTGCGATCACTTGTACTCATTGCTGTTTGCCACGGCAGGGGTGGCGCATCTGGATTATGATCCCTCAACCAATAAAGCTTCGCTGATCAAGCAGTATATCCCCTGAGAATTTGCTTCAGCTTTTTCTCCCGCCTCCGATAACAAGTCGGAAGGAGGGAGAGATGTCCAGTAAAAGTTTACCCGCTTATTTGCAGCAGATTCTGGAAAACCATGTGGCCCAGTCTGATCTCGTCTATGACGACGAGTTGAAAGTGATCATGGAGCGTCTGCATAAGCTCAACGACAGTGTTGAAAAGCTGAAGGCCAATATTCGTCAACGTCGTGTCGAGCAGGCTAAGAATGAGCCTCGTTAGTTGCCAGCCGATTCACTGCGGCTGTGCTCCGGTTCTTTGTACAGCATAGGCATGACGCGCACTGTCTTGACCATATTATCCGTCATCTCGACTATTTCGATGGGATAACCAGCCAGTCTGCAGGCCACATTGGCGGGCGGAATTTCTTCGAAATGCTCCAGAATCAGGCCATTAACCGTCTTGGGTCCCTCGGTGGGAAAATTCCAGTCCATTTCCTTATTCAGGTCCCGGATGTTGGCGCTGCCGTCTACCAGCACACTGCCGTCCGCTTCCAGATTCACTTCCTTGCTGTGAGTGGGCAGTATGGTGGTGGTAAAATCTCCTACTATTTCTTCAAGAATATCTTCCAGCGTGACCAGACCCTGAATATCACCGTATTCATCCACCACCAGACCGATACGCTCCTTGGCGGACTGGAACTTATACAGCAGGGTGTGCAGTGGAGTGGTCTCGGGTGTGAAATAAATCTCTCTGACGGCCCTTAACAGATTGGCTTTGGAAAATTGATCCTTGGCCAGCAGCTTCAACGCATCACGCACATGCACAAAGCCCACCGCGTCGTCGATACTGTCCCGATACAGCAATACACGGGTGTGCTGTGAATGAACCAACTGCTTCTGGATGGATTTCCAGTCGTCATTGATATCGATGGCGACAATTTCGCTGCGCGGGATCATGATGTCCTCTGCAGTAACCTTTTCAAGATCCAGAATACCTACCAGCATGTCCTGGTGCTGCTTGGGAATCATAGCCCCGGCTTCGTGAACCACTGTCCGGAGCTCTTCCCGGCTCAGGCTGTCTTCATCGCCACTTTTAGGGCTGATACGGAACAGGGCAAGAATCAGATTGGTAAACCCATTGACGATATAGACCAACGGATAGAGTATTTTCAGCATTGGCAGCAGGATAAAGGAGCTCGGGAAAGAGATCTTCTCCGGATACAGGGCAGCCAGCGTCTTGGGCGTGACCTCGGCAAACACCAGGATTACCAGGGTCAGGGCAAAGGTGGCGATGGCAATACCTACGTCACCAAACAAGCGCATGCCGATAATGGTGGCAATGGCCGACGCGGCGATATTGACCAGGTTGTTGCCAATCAGTATCAGTCCAATCAATCTGTCAGGACGCAGCAGGAGCTTGTGAACCCGCTTCGCTCCACCATGATCCTCTTTGACTAAATGCTTGAGGCGATAACGGTTGATGGTCATCATACCCGTTTCGGAGCTGGAGAAATAAGCTGAAAACAGAATCAAGATGGCAAGCAGTATAAATAAAGTGCCGGTTGATATGTCGTCCAAAAATGGGTTCCTGTATTGATAACGGCGTCGGACCTGGTTGATCGGCTATGACGCTTATTAATCCGGTTGCCAGAATGTGCGCTTTTATTGTTCGACGCCACTGAGCTCAGAAGAGTAAGTCTGCCAAAGTCTTTTTCACATTCCCAGTAAAACTTCCTTGACGAATCGACTGCCGAAGTAAGCCAGCGTCAGGAGCAGGGCCCCGGCCACCGTGGCGACAATCACCGGACGACCGCGCCAGCCGAACCGGTAATGCCCCAGCAAGAGCGTCGTAAAGAGCAACCAGGCGAGCAGCGAAAGTACTGTCTTATGGGCCTGGTGCTGGGCGAACATGTCATTGAGGAAGACAAAGCCGCTAATCAGCGAAAGGGTCAGCAGTACAGTTCCAACCAGCAGCAGCTTGAACAGAATCTGCTCCACTATCATCAATGGCGGCAGAGAAGAGTGCAACATGGATTTCTGCTTATGCTTGAGGCGAAAGTTAATATAGGCCAGTTGCAGTGCATACAGGAGGCTTATCATTAAACAACCGTAAGCAAACAGCGCCAGGCTGATATGGGTGAGCAGTGCAGGGCGCATTTCTATGTGCATTTGATAGGTGTCGGGCACCAGCAGGTTGACCAGTACGGTCAGAGAGGCAAAACCATAGACCACAGGTAACAGAATGGCATTGGTCAGACTGAACGAAGCGATGGTCATGGACAGGCTGATCATCCAGGCCACCAGAGACGCCACATTCAGAATGCTCATATTCTGCCCCGGCAGGGAAAAGATACCCTCCACCAATAGAACAAGATGCAGCACCACCGCCAGGGTACCCGCCATAGCAGATAATTTGTGTCTGGGACCCTCATGGTGAAACAACCTGCTGCCGATATGGGCGGCGGCAAACAGGTATAGCAGGGTTACCAGCAGTCCCAACAGCATCATCTTATCGCCTCGTTAGCTTCCATTGCAGCCTGCTTTTCGTAGTTATCAATATGACTCATCTGAGCGTGTAGACCCTTCCTTAAAGCGCCGCCAAGTATATCCTCACGGCTGACATGACGCCAGAGCGCTTCTGTCACAGATCCGGGAATTGCCGGTGTTGCATCCAGTTGGACTCAGGTATAATCCGCGCCAAACCGGGTTGAATCAACACTCTGCGGCGCAGCCAAACAGAGACAGTGCCAGAACAGGATAGCGATCACAATGTTTGAGAACCTTACCGAACGACTTGGCCAGACGCTGAAAAATATCAGTGGTCGTGGACGTCTGACTGAAGACAATATCAAAGATACCCTGCGGGAAGTCCGTATGGCATTACTGGAGGCTGATGTTGCCCTGCCTGTGGTGCGCGAATTTATCAGTCAGGTCAAGGACAAGGCTGTCGGTATCGAGGTCAGCAAGAGCCTTAATCCGGGTCAGGTTTTTATCAAGATAGTCCGTGGCGAGCTGGAAGCCATCATGGGCCAGGCCAACGAAAAGTTGGATCTGGCCACACAGCCCCCCGCCGTCGTTATGATGGCGGGTCTGCAGGGCGCCGGTAAAACAACCAGTGTGGGCAAACTGGCCAAGTTCCTCAAAGAGCGGGAGAAGAAAAAGGTTCTGGTTGTCAGTGCGGACGTTTATCGTCCAGCAGCCATCAAGCAGCTGGAAACCCTGGCTACGGAAGTCCAGGTGGGGTTTTTCCCTTCCAGTGTTGAGCAGAAGCCCGTCGATATTGTTAATGGCGCCATCGAGATGGCCAGAAAACAATTCTACGATGTCCTGCTGGTAGATACCGCCGGTCGGTTGCACGTAGACGAAACCATGATGGCCGAGATTAAGGCCCTGCATCAGGCCATCAAGCCGGTTGAAACCCTGTTTGTGGTGGATGCGATGACGGGACAGGACGCGGCTAATACCGCCAAGGCCTTCAACGAGGCGCTGCCCCTGACCGGCGTCATACTGACCAAGGCCGACGGTGACGCCAGAGGCGGGGCCGCCCTGTCCGTCAGACATATTACCGGCAAGCCCATCAAGTTTCTGGGCATGGGTGAGAAAGCCGACGCCCTGGAGCCTTTCCACCCCGACCGGGTGGCGTCGCGTATCCTGGGCATGGGTGACGTACTGAGCCTGATTGAAGAAGTTGAGCGCAAAGTTGATAAAGACAAAGCGCAGAAGATGGCCAAGAAGATCCAGAAGGGTAAAGGCTTCGACCTGCAGGACTTCAAGGAACAGCTCGAACAGATGCGCAGCATGGGCGGCATGATGTCAATGCTCGACAAGATGCCGGGCATGGGCAATATGTCGGCACAGATAAAAGACAAGGCCAACGACAAGAGCTTCAATCAGATGGAAGCCATTATCAATTCCATGACGCCGGGTGAACGCGCTCATCCCGATATCATCAAGGGGTCACGAAAGCGCCGTATCGCAGCAGGTTCAGGCACTCAGATCCAGGATGTCAACCGGATGCTGAAACAGTTTACCCAGATGCAGAAAATGATGAAGAAAATGACAGGGGGCGGCATGCAGAAGATGATGAGAAAAATGAAAGGCATGATGCCTCCCGGCGGTCCGGGTGGCATGTTCCCCAGATAGACTGGACATAATTGGCCGGCTGAAGCCGGCCTGTCTTACTCCTACCCCATTACGCTCCACTCCTCACCGAATCAGCATTTCTCCTTGCATTCGGGGGCAAAATCCGTACAATACCGCGGCCCTTGAATCCGGCTGTTTACGGCTGTGTTCGGGGGTAAATAAGGTAATGTCAACGCTTAACGAGTTTAGAGGCAACTATGGTTACTATTCGTTTACAGCGTGGTGGCGCTAAAAAAGCTCCATTTTATCAGGTCGTGGTGGCTGACAGCCGCCGTGCGCGCGATGGCCGTTTCATTGAGAAAATTGGCTTTTTCAACCCGACTGCTCAAGGTCAGGAAGAAAAACTGCGTATCGATCTGGACCGTGTTGAGCATTGGGTCGGTGTAGGTGCAAGCCTGTCTGACCGCGTTGCTCGTCTGGTCAAAGATGCAAAAAAGGCCGCTGCGTAAGCAGGCCGACTGAGGTATAGGAATGAGTGACGCGTCTGAAACTCTGGTGGTAGGCAAAATCGGTGCGCCTTATGGTGTCAAAGGTTGGGTCAAGATCACTTCCTATACTGACGTACCCGAGGGGATTTTCGATTACGCGCCCTGGTTGTTAAAGACCGAGGGCGGGCTGAAAGAACTGAAGGTAGACCAATGGCGTGAACACAACAACGGTTTAGTCGCCAAGCTCGACGGGGTGGATGACAGGGATGCAGTCGACAGACTGAAAAACCTGGAGATCTGCATCCAGGCAGAGCAACTGCCGGAGCTGGAAGAAGGTGATTTTTACTGGCGTGATCTGGTAGGGATGCGTGTGGTTAACCTCAAAGGTTACGACATGGGTACTGTCAGGGAACTGTTTGAGACGGGCTCCAACGACGTGATGGTCGTCAAAGCCAATATCAATGACGCCTTTGGTCAGAAAGAACGCATGATCCCTTATCTGTTGGACCAGGTGGTCAAACAGGTGGATCGGGCGGAGAAAACCATCACTGTGGATTGGGAAGCGGATTTCTGATGACCCGCAAGTTTTGTGTGGTCAGTTTGTTTCCGGACATGTTCGACAATTTCACCCAGCAGGGTGTGTTTGGTCGGGCAGTCAGATCGGGGCTGATACAGGTCGACTGTTTCAATCCCAGAGACTTTACCCATGACAAGCATCGTACAGTGGACGATAGGCCTTATGGCGGCGGCCCCGGTATGTTGATGATGGTTCAACCGCTGACAGACGCAATCCATGCAGCCAAACAGGCGGCGGGAGACAACTCCAGGGTGATCTATTTGTCACCCCAGGGTAAAAAGCTGGATCAGCAGGGAGTTCAGGCCCTTTCCCAAACGGAAAACCTGGTTCTGGTAGCTGGTCGCTACGAAGGCATCGACGAGCGGGTCATAGAAGCCGAGGTAGACGAAGAATGGTCTATCGGCGACTACGTCCTCAGTGGCGGGGAACTCCCGGCCATGGTGTTGATGGATGCGATAGCGCGATTTGTGCCCGGAGTTCTCGGTCATGAACAATCCGCCGAGCAGGACTCATTCAATGATGGTCTGCTGGATTGCCCGCACTATACCCGTCCGGAGAATCTCGACGGTCGCCCGGTTCCGGAAGTACTACTGTCCGGTAACCATGAAAAAATCAGGCAGTGGCGGTTAAAACAGTCGCTGGGAAGAACCTGGCAACGACGCCCTGAATTGTTAAACGACCTGGCTCTGACTGAGGAGCAAAAGCGATTATTGAGGCAATTTCAAAGTGAATTGTCCCAGCAGCAAGCGCCTTTGCAGCAAGATGACAGTTAATCCAGGATGAGAGGTTATGATGAGCAAAATCAATCAAGATATCATCAAGCGTATTGAAGAAGAACAGTTGAAAAAAGACGTTCCTGCTTTCGGCCCAGGTGACACTGTGATCGTTCAGGTACGGGTTAAGGAAGGCGACAAAGAGCGTCTTCAGGCTTACGAAGGCGTTGTTATCGCCAAGCGTAACCGTGGTCTGCACTCTGCATTCACCGTGCGTAAGATTTCCAGCGGTGAAGGCGTTGAGCGTGTATTCCAGACTCACAGCCCAGCTGTCGCTTCCATCGAAGTGAAGCGTCGCGGTGCCGTACGTCGCGCCAAACTGTACTATCTGCGTGAGCGTAGCGGTAAGTCTGCACGTATCAAAGAAAAACTTAACTAAGATTAATTTTCCCGTTGACATACCTTATAAAAAAGCCCGGCAATTGCCGGGCTTTTTACTTTTTATCAAAGCCTTTTATCTTGCATGTCGCTTTACCAAACCTCCGTAGTTACTTCATTCAAATGAAGTATTTCTTTTTATTTGACATGCAACCATATGGTTGCATATTGTCTTGTCATGGATATTTTCAGTGCCCTTGCCGACCCCAAACGACGCCAGTTGATCGAAGCACTCTGGCTGCATGGTCCGTTGTCCATCAAGCAGCTCAGTGAAGGGGCTGGCATCAGTCGTCAGGCCATTACCAAGCATCTGGATATCCTGATTAAGGCGAAGATTGTTTCGGCTGAATTTGCTGGCAAGGAACGACTCCACCGGCTCAATCCAAAGCCTATTGAACGGGTGGCGCTGTGGTTACAACCCTTTGCCGAACAGTGGGATGAACGATTGTCCCGACTTAAACATTATCTGGGAGAAGATCATGAGTGACATAGACAGCATCAGCAGACAGCTGGAATTCAATCAGTCCATCGAACAGGTCTGGCAGGCCATTAGCGACCCGGCTAAGGTCAGTCAGTGGTTTGGCTCCAGAGCCGATTACCAGTTGGCCGAGGGAAGTGAAGGCTGGTTTGAATGGCCTGAAGAGGTCTGTTCGGGGCGCTTCGCTATGCGAATTGAAAGGGTAGAACCTAACCGCTTTCTGGCCTGGCGCTGGATGCAGGATAAGGATGTGCCCTTTGCTGCTGAACAATCCACTCTGGTTGAGTGGTCGCTGGAGCAGACCGATGGCGGCACCCGCCTGACACTGAAAGAGTCCGGCTTTTTGAATCATCACCAGCGGAAAATGAATGTACAGGGCTGGCACCAGGAACTTAACGATCTGTACGCTTGTCTTGCCGACATGGCTGCCTGACGACGGCCACTGGATCCCATTCACGCAGAAGGATAATCTTGCCGGTCTGATAACAAACAAGGAAATCTATGCAGCTTATTGGGACCCTTAAACCTACTGTGATGTTATTACTTTGTGCGCTGAGTCTGGCCGTCCAATCGGCGGCCATGGACAGCGCCACCCTGGATAAGGCCGCACAGCTCAGGGACCAGGCCCTGACATCTGACCAGGCTTATAAGTTACTGGAGTCCCTGACTACAGAGGTGGGGCCGCGACTGGCAGGTTCAGACAAGGAACTGGAGGCTATCGAATGGGCCAAGACTAAATTCAGGGAGATGGGATTTGACAAAGTCTGGACCGAGCCCGTGAAAGTCAAGCAATGGCAGCGCCTGTCCGAATCCGCCGCCGTCATCGCACCTTTTACCCAGCCGCTGCAGATTTCCACTCTTGGTCACTCTGTCTCTACACCACCAGGGGGCGCAACAGGGGAGATAGCCCATTTTGCCACCCTGGAGGCGCTGGAAAAGGCCAGTCCCGGTGAGGTAAAGGACAAGATTGTCTTTATCTCAAACCGAATGCACAGACATAAGACAGGCTCAGGTTACGGTCCTGCCGTGCGAGCCAGGGGGGAGGGAGCCAGTATCGCCGGCGCCATGGGCGCCAAGGCGCTGTTGATCCGGTCTATTGGTACCGATAGCCACCGGCTGCCCCATACCGGCGTACTAAGATATGACGAAGATAAGCCAAAAATTGCGGCTGCCGCTTTGTCAAACCCGGATGCTGACTTACTGGAGAGGATGCTGGAGCGGGGCAATCCCGTCAGCCTTACCGTCAACATCCAAACCCGGGATAAGGGCGAAGTGGAAGTCGCTAACGTCATCGGCGAGATCCAGGGCCGCACCAAGCCCGATGAGGTAGTATTGTTAGGGGCACACCTTGATAGTTGGGATCTGGGCACAGGCGCAGTGGACGACGGCGCAGGCGTGGCCCTGACCATGGCGGCGGCCAATCTGATTCAGGATAGCCTCAAACAACGCCCTTACCGCACCATCCGGGTGGTATTGTTTGCCGCCGAGGAAGTGGGCCTGGTGGGTGCCAAAGCTTATGCAGCTGCACACCAAGATGATATGGACAAACATATTATCGGCGCTGAATCCGATTTTGGGGCCGGTCCGGTCTGGGCCCTGTCGGCCAAAGTCGGTGCGCAGGCTTTGCCGGTCATCGACAGCATGGCGCAACTGATGGGTGCCCTAGGGGTAGTCAGAAGCGACAGCATTGCCTCTGGTGGTCCGGACGTGGGACAAATGGTTAAACTGGGGATGCCTGCGGTGGACTTGATGCAGGATGGCACGGACTATTTCGACTTACACCATACGGCTGATGACACACTGGATAAGGTGGACCCAAAGGCGTTGCAGCAGAATCTGGCCGCCTGGACGGTGTTTGCCTACCTTGCTGCCCAGTGGCCCGGGTCCTTTCGGTAAGATTCCAGGTTTGGCGCCAACAGGTTCATGAGCGGCCTTTGTGCCTGGCCAGGTAACTGTCCAGGCCATTGGCAAAGGCCTGTTTCTCCCTGGCTCCCAGCGGTGGCGGTCCTCCTGACTGCACGCCGCTGGCGCGCATCGTATCCATAAAATCCCGCATATTCAGACGCTGGCGGATATTTTCGCCGGAATAGACTTCACCCCGGGGATTCAGGGCTTCGGCACCTTTGGCGATGACATCGGCGGCCAGCGGAATATCGGCAGTCACCACCAGATCACCTGGCTGGACCCGTAGTACGATCTCGTTGTCGGCCTCATCAAAGCCGGATGAGACCACCAGCGAACGGACAAAGCGTGAGGCCGGAGTCCGAAGGGGCTGATTGGCGACCAGCAGGGTCTCGGTTTGGGTGCGTTCGGCAGCGCGGAACAGGATTTCCTTGATCACCACAGGACAGGCGTCGGCATCGACCCATATTGTCATAACAGATTAATTCCTTGGACTTCAGGTGAGCTCAGTGGCTGACGCAGACCCTGTCGCGCCCCTGAGACTTGGCTTCATACAGAGCCTGATCGGCCCTCTCCAGACATTTCGTCATGTTCTCCCGGGGCTGCAATTCCGCCACCCCAAAGCTGCAACTAAGGGACAACCCCCCTGAAAACCGCCGCTGACGTACTTTACCGGCAATGCGTTCTGCAAGTTTACCGGCCTCTGACAACTCCGTCTGGTGGCAAAGAATAACAAACTCTTCACCTCCCCAACGGGCAACAATGTCCTGGTCCCGCACACAGCGGGTCAGCACCCCGGACAGCTCCGCCAGAATGGTATCGCCACAGGCATGACCGTGGCAATCATTGATCTCTTTGAAGTGATCAATATCCAGGATGATCAGGCAGGTTTTGTCATGTTGCTGTGACTGGCGTTGCTCCTGCTGGATACGCAGGTTGAAGTAATGGCGGTTATACAGCTTGGTCAGCGGATCATGATTGGAGAGAAACTGCAGCTCGGCATTGGTGTCCTCCAACTGACTCCGCAGTGACTCCAGCTGCTGATTTTTGGTGGCAAGTCGCAAGCTGTAGCGTCGAATACTGATGTTCCAGATAAACAGCAGTAGCAGCACTGCCAGGGTCACCGCCACCACCTGCCAAACCAGATCGTAATTGTTGTTCTGGATAATTCGCAGATTAATCCAGCGTTGTTGAATATCCAGATGTTCCTCTTCGCTGATGCTGGCCAGCGCCTTATTTAACGCCGGCAGGAGATATGTCAGCTCAGGGGCGACACCTATTCGCAATTCGTCCTGGGGGCCACCCCAGCCGGCAATCTTCAGGTTAAATAGAGCGGCCTGCTGGATGTGGGCGTTGACCGAGTAAAGAGAGCCGGCAAACAAATCTGCCTTGCCCTCTGACACGGCCTGCAGGCCGTGCTTTTCGCTTTTAACGACCAGTGTTCTGATTTTTGGATAGTATTTTTGCACATATTCCAGTAAGCGGTAATCCTGGGGCAGTGCCAGCAGCCTGTCGCCAATATTGGTAAAGCCCTGTAGAAAAGGCTCGTCTTTTCTCGACACCAATACGTTGGGAGCATAGAAATACACATCGCTGAACCCCAGATAACTTTCCCGGTGCTCGCTGCGATTTAACATGGGCGATAATTGGCATGTACCCGTCTTAAGGGCATCAATGGTTTGCTGCCAGCTTTGGGTCGGCAGTAGCTCCAGATCCAGGCCGGCCCTTTCGGCCACCAACCTCAGATAGTCAGAGGCCATCCCCGTGTGACTGCCTGCATCAATGGCCTCGTAAGGCATCCAATCGGGGTCCACACAGTAGCGCAACGGGTGCTCCATTGGTGGCGGAGCTTGCCGGGCCCAGACAGAGTGAAGGCAGAGAAATGCACTAAACAACACTAGCCAGCGAAGAAGGCAATCCATTGGCATCCGTTTACAAATTGATACATTCACAAGGAAGTGTATCGGCATGCATGTTTAAAATCTAATCAAATCAGAACGAGTCGGATTTTTTCAGATCTTGTGGCTGGGCTTGGGGGGAGAGTGGCTGAACCCTCATTGGACATTTTTTATCTTGACCAGCTATGGCACACTTGGAAAAAAGGAGCGTGGCTGAGGTGCTACGCAGATAATAATAATTTGGAGCCATCCGATGACAACTAACCCTACCTGGACGACCCGGGCGCTGGACAAGATAGAAAAAGTGGGTAATAAGCTACCCGATCCCGCCGTTATTTTTCTGATCAGCATGATCATAGTCTGGGTTTTGTCAGCCCTGCTGGCGGGGACCAGTTTCGATGCCATAGACCCGAGAACCGGGACCCCGGTGGTGGTCAATAACCTGCTGACCGGTGACAGCATGGCCGATTTTATGTCACGCATGGTCACCATCTTCACGACCTTTGCCCCCCTGGGTGTGGTACTGGTCTCCATGCTGGGCATCGGGGTGGCGGAGCATTCCGGTTTTATTAACGCCGGGCTCAAACGCATGCTGGATTCCACCCCCGGGTTTCTGCTGACCCCTTCCATTATTCTGGTGGCCATTGTCAGCCATACGGCTACCGATGCCGGCTATGTGTTGGTGATTCCGCTGGCCGGCGTCATTTTCTACGCTATGGGTCGTCATCCACTGGCAGGGATTGCGGCGGCCTTTGCCGGGGTAAGCGGCGGTTTCAGCGCCAATTTTATACCCTCGGCCATCGACCCTTTGCTGCAGAGCTTCACCCAAAGCGCAGCGCAGATTATCGACCCGGCCATGCAGGTCAACCCGCTCAATAACTGGTTCTTTACCAGTGCCTCCAGCATTCTGATCATTCTGCTGGGCTGGTATCTCACTGACCGGGTAATTGAACCCAGGCTCAAGAATACGCCGGTTGACGGCGATCCGGATGAAATCCCCCGGTTTGAGGAACTGGATGACAAGGATCGCAAGGCGTTGCGTATTGCCACTATTGTGATGCTGGCCGGTGTGGGGCTGCTGGTGGCCGCCCTGTGGCCGGCGGACTCGCCGCTGCGCTCTGCTGAAGGAGAACTGACCTCGTTCGCCGCGCCTGTTATGCGCAGTATTGTGCCACTGATCTTCCTGTTGTTTATCATTCCCGGCACTGTTTACGGCTTTGTGGCAGGCACCTTTAAGACCAGTAAGGATGTGATTGTGGCGATGAGCAAGTCCATGGACAGCATGAGCTACTACATCGTTATGGCATTTTTCTGTGCCTTGTTTATTGACGCATTTGCCAAGTCCAATCTGGGCGCCTTGCTGGCCATTGAAGGTGCCCAGTTCCTCAAAACCCTGCAGCTTCCCAGTATGGTAACCATAGTCGGGCTGGTGTTCCTGACCGGTTTTATCAACCTGTTTGTTGGGTCGGCTTCGGCCAAGTGGGCGCTGCTCGGGCCTATCTTTGTGCCTATGCTGATGCAATTAGGTATTTCACCGGATCTGACCCAAGCCGCCTATCGGGTAGGGGACTCCTCTTCCAACATCATCACCCCGCTGATGCCGTACTTTCCGCTGGTGGTGGTCTTCTGTCAGCGTTACGTGAAAAATACCGGCATCGGGACGGTGTTGTCGCTGATGCTGCCGTTTTCAGTGTGTATCATCATCGCCTGGACGGTATTCCTGCTGCTCTACTGGGCGCTGGGGCTTCCGCTTGGTTTGCAGGCCAGCTATGTGTACCCTGCGCCCTGAGCAAGGAGTGAGGCGTGACTGACACGCCGGCTCTTAAGAGTCTGCTGCACAACTGGCTGCAGCAGACTCCTGAAGGGTTGAGTGAGTATGAACTCATCCAGCGTCTTAAGTCGCCTGAGGCTGGCATCTATCCACCCTCCCTGGATCTGTCGGATCCCCTTGTCCTGTTTAAGAGCCACTTTTTGCTGTTCAACCAGCTGTATGGCCTGCGTGATGAATTACGCCGCACCGGACTGGGTGACCTGCTGATTTCGGCCAGCCGGATCCAATTGTTACCTGCCACGGCAGGTAGCCCGGGAATCGCCTCACAGGATAGCCTGCGGGACTACTATATGGATTGGCAGCATTTCGAGCAGAGCAGTCGCGAGGGGGTGACAGATCTGCTGGATGATTTCTGGCGGCGGATGGCCGGTGTCCTGTCAGAAGACGAGCGCAGGGAAGCACTGCGTATTCTTGAGTTACCGGAAGATGCAGATACCCGGCAGATACGCCGCCAGTACAAGCGCCTGATGCACAAGCATCATCCGGACAAGGGAGGGGAAGGGCAACGCAGCCGGGCGCTGACCGAGGCTTACAGAAAACTGCTCTGAAGCCTGCCGCCCTGCCATCCTTCTGGGGGTACCTTAGTCGATTCACCGACGGTCAGGGTAGCCACCACAGTATTCAGATTTCGCGACGCCTGATGTACGGCATTGGAGACATCTTTTCTAGAGGAAAGCTGCATGTAATGCTCCGAAGAGTCCGCTACCCGTTCCACACAAGCTTGCATTTGCCCCAGCACGGACGATTGTTCTGCCGACACCTGATTGAGCTCATTGACGACCTTACCCATTTCGGACACCTCTGCCACCAATTCATGCAGTCGCCCCAGGGCATTGCTGGCTTCCTGCGCGTTGGCCTGACACAGGGCATTCCCTTGTTGCATGGCTGCCACCGCGCCGGCGGAATCCCGGGCGAAGCTATCGAGCATGCTCTGTATGTCGGCAGTGGAAGACTGGGTCTTGGAGGCAAGGGTCCTGACTTCGTCTGCTACCACGGCAAAGCCCCGTCCCTGCTCACCGGCACGGGCTGCTTCGATCGCGGCGTTCAGGGCCAGCAGGTTGGTTTGGTCGGCAATCTCATTGATGACCCCCACGACTTTGGTGATGTTGATACTCTTGGTTTGCAGATCTTCGATCATCCGGCTGGTTTGTGCTGTGTTGCTGACAAGGCGACTGAAGCCTTCATTGGCTTTGTCAAAGATACCGAAGCAGGCATCCACGCTTTGCCTAGCCCGGGAGGTGGAGTCTGAGACCTGCGTTGTAACCCGTTGCAGTCCGGCCACAATCCGGGTCAGCTCCTGCATACCGGATTGTAGCTGGTCTGATACCTGCTGTTGTCCGGTGGCGCCGTCACTGATCATTTTGCTGATCTCGTTCAGGGCCTCGAATGACTGACTGACATCCTGCTCTGCCTGTCTTAGCAGGTCAACTGTCCCAATCATGCGGGCCTGCATATGCCGGGTGGCACTGGCCAGCTTGCCCAGTTCGTGGCCACTGTGGTATGTCACCGGCTCTTCATACTGGCAGTTCATCAGCCCATGCACGCCGTTGGTGATCAGCCTGGTCGGGTTGATCACGTTTTGCCGCAACACATACATGACCAATGCCACGGTGGCAAAAGACAAGGTCAGGCAAAGCAACAGAATGGACCGGATCCCGCTCTGAGTAGCTTGCTCCAGGGCATGCATTTGCTCCTTTGCGTGGCTGGCGATGTTTTGTTCCAGCTTGGCCAGCCGTGCGGCAGGCTCACGGTCCATGCCCTTGACCACCCGATCGCCGAACTTGGGCTCGAAGCCTGCCTGGATAAACTGTTGCAGGCCTGAACGATATTGTTGGGCCATGGTCAGGTGAGCCTGACGGAAGGTGTCAATATCAGTCAGTATGGTTGTTGGCAAATTGTAGTGTCGCTGAAGATCATCCAACTGCTGTTGGATCTTTTCTTCCTGGGCAACGAAACTGCCCCAGTATTTATCCAGATTTTTCTGCTCGTAGCCGCGCAGCAGCACATTCTTCCATTCCTGGACCTGGGTCTTGAAATTGGCCAGCACACTGGAAGCCAGGCGTTCTGCGGCGATGGTGCCGGACTCCAACTGCTTGAACTGATTGACAATCCGGTGACTTTGGTACAGGGAAGCCATATTCAGCAGGATCATGACAACAAGACCGAATAAGACGGGAAGAGAAATGATGTGGCTGAGTTTTTTCAAGATCGTACTCCGATGGAAAAGCCTGGTCGGGTTGGCCCGGGCTGCGGTGGGCGCAGACTAATGCACAATTGTGACAGTCTGATTAAAGCAGCGGGCAGCAAAGGAAGGGCCGCTACCTGCGGCAAGCGATAAACAAACAGAACTTGATTGGGAAAGGTGAAGATGTTAAAAAGTCAATATTGGTTATAAATATTGATGTTAGATGAAAGTAAAGAAATCCTTACGATCCTTGCTTAAGACTTCCCGATACTGCTGATCTTTTCTGCCGGAGTGTCAATCCGGTGCCATAATTCTGTTGTTCCACGCACGCCCAGTTTACAGGTAACCACCATGTTCAAAGACGCCATCAATAACGTTCACGTATCAGGTGAACAAGTTCTCATCACTCCCGACGCCCTGGCCAGGGAAATGCCGGTCAGCGAGCGGGCATTGAATGCCATTCAGCAATCCCGGGCCACTATCGCCGATATTTTGCACAGACGGGACCATCGCATGCTGGTGGTCTGCGGTCCCTGTTCGATACATGATATTGAGGCGGCCAAGGAATACGCCCGCAAGCTTAAGGAACTGCACGAAGAGACCAAGGACACCCTGTATATCGTAATGCGCGTTTACTTTGAGAAGCCCCGTACCACTGTAGGCTGGAAGGGGATGATCAATGACCCGCATCTGGACGGTACTTTTGATATTGAAGCGGGCTTGCGTAAGGCAAGGGAACTGCTCATCTGGTTGTCGGAACTGGAGATGCCGGTGGCCACAGAGGCTCTGGATCCCATCAGTCCCCAGTACCTGTCGGAGTTGTTTGCCTGGGCCGCCATTGGCGCCAGGACCTCGGAGTCCCAGACACATCGCGAAATGGCCAGCGGCCTGTCGGTGCCGGTGGGATTCAAGAACGGCACGGACGGCAGCCTCGATATTGCCATCAACGCCCTGCAATCGGCGGCATCCGGGCATAGCTTCATGGGGATCAACAAACAAGGACAGGTCAGCATCATTCAGACCCAGGGCAACCCCGACGGTCATATCATCCTGCGTGGCGGTAAACAGCCCAACTATGATTCGGTCTGCGTTGCCGAGTGCGAACAGCAGCTCAAAGCGGCAGGCTTGCGGGCCGGCCTGGTGGTGGACTGCAGTCATGCCAACTCCAATAAGGACTATCGTCGGCAGCCACTGGTGGCCACCAATGTGATGAACCAGATTCTGGAAGGCAACCAATCCATTATCGGTATTATGCTGGAAAGCCATCTGAATCCCGGCAATCAGAGCAATAGCGGCAAGACCCTGGAAGAGCTGGAATATGGTGTTTCCATTACCGACGGTTGCATCGACTGGACCAGCACGGAAAAACTGCTCAAGCAGATTCGCGACAAGCTGATCACTGTGCTGCCCATGCGGATGAAAAAATTGCGTCAGGCCAGTTGATCATGACCGCCGCTGTGGACCCTTTAAAGGCGCTGCGTGAGCAGATCGACGACCTGGACAGCCAGTTGGTGGATCTGTTGACTAAACGGCTGGCGGTGACCCGTCAGGTAGGTGAAGTCAAAAGCCGGATCGGCATGCCCATCTATGTCCCTGTCCGGGAAGCGGAGCTGATCGAAAAGCGTCGGGCCGAGGCCGAAGCCCGCGGCCTGTCCCCGGCACTGATTGAAGATCTGCTGCGCCGTATTATGCGCGAGTCCTATCAGAGCCAGCACCAGCGCTACCGCTGCTTTCATCCTGAGCTGGGCAAGGCCGTGGTGATAGGGGGGGCCGGGGCTCTGGGCAGTGTCTTTGTTGAGATGTTGCAGATCAGCGGCTATCAGGTCGAGATTCTGGAGCAGCCGGACTGGCCACGGGCTGGTGAGATTTTCAACGGGGCCGGGTTGGTGTTGGTCTCGGTGCCACTTAATCTGACCGAACAGATTATCTCGCAACTGGGGAATTTGCCCGAGGACTGTTTGCTGGCGGACATTACCAGCACCAAGTCCGGTCCGCTGGACGCTATGCTTAAGGTGCACAAGGGGCCTGTGGTGGGGTTGCACCCTATGTTCGGTCCCGACGTGTCCAGTCTGGTCAAGCAGGTTGTGGTGGTGTGCCATGGTCGCCAACAGGAGAAATATCAGTGGCTGCTGGAGCAGATGAAGAGCTGGGGCGTCCTGTTGTACGAAAGCACGGCCCGGGAGCATGATGATGCCATGGCCTTTATCCAGGTCATGCGTCACTTCAGCTCTTTCGTCTACGGGGCTCATCTGGCGGGTGAAAATCCCAACCTAGAGCAACTTATCCAGTTCAGCTCCCCCATCTACCGGCTGGAACTGGCCATGGTGGGTCGTTTATTTGCCCAGTCCCCGGATCTGTACGCCGATATTATTTTCAACAATCCGGACAATATTCAGTTACTCAAGCGTTTTCGCCAACGCTTCGATGATGCCCTGGCCTTGCTTGAACAGGGGGACAAAGGATCCTTTATCAAGGAATTCTTCCATATCGGCCAGTGGTTCGGTGATTTTGCCAAGAAAAGCCTGGTGGAAAGCAAAAAGCTGTTGCTAAAAGCGGATGACGATCGGTCTTAAGTGCTGCAGTTAAAAACGCCCCGTTAACGCCGAAACAGGGCGTGTACGCTGAATGTCAGGATTAACAGTATGCCAAGACCGGTGTGCAGTAAGGCGGTGGCCACCTGCAGTTCGCTACTGCCGGCGTAGTACAATCCCAGTGCCGTGGCACCGAGCAGCACCAGGGTCAGGGCATTGATTGTCCCTGACAGCCTGTGTCTGGCCCGTCGCCAGTTGTTGCGCATATGGGTTTGCCACAATGCCCCCACTAGCAGGCTGAGTACCCAGCCGGCCAGGGCATGAGTAAAGAGCACAGGCACTTGCAGTGACCCGGAAAGTCGCCAATCCACAGGGGTATCCAGCTTAAATTCCAACATGGTGGGGATCAATAACAGGCCACTGGTTAATCCACTGATTAGCGCGAGCAGCAACAGGGGATAGAAGAAGTGAGGATAGCTTTTTATTTTTAACATAGTCAGGACTTATCCAACGGGGACATCAGGTGCTGTAGTACCAGCATTCACTATCTTACCTTTTAATTGGCCAATAATCTCCTTTGCGCTGGCGGCGTCCAGACCGGCAGCGACTTTGGTCAGGGCATCGGCCCGCCAGGTAAATCTGGCCCAAACAGTGATAATGTCGTCGCCGGTCACCGGGCTATCCGTGGCGGTGATCAAGGTAGCAGGGAAGTCCGCTATCCAATGCTTTGACAGCCGGGAGCTGGCCACCGCCCCGCTCGACAGTCCGACGGGAGAGTGATAGCCGTCAAGGCCCCTGATATGCACAGAAAGTCGTTGTTGACCGAACACCCGCATATCTCCCCCGGCATTCACCCAGCCACGGGTAATGCCTGCCTGTTTCAGGGCACAGACCGCCCGGTCAACCGCATAGCCCTTGGCGATACCATCGAGGGTCAATAGCACCGGCCGTCTGAGTCTTACCTGGTTGTGCCGAAATTCAATGTCTGTGTGGCAGCCCCTGTCCAGATAGGGATGGCTCACATAACAGGGCAATCTCCCTTTACGGGTCAGCTCGCCGCCCACTGTCATGTTAAATCTGTCGCCGCTCAGCCGCCCCAGTATGGCACCCAGTCTGAGGACCCGGCGCGTGTGATGGTGCAGGGGCAGCCAGTCTCCGGGGCGGCGGTTCAGTTGTGTTAATTCACTGTCAGGTGCATGACCGTTCAGCAGCGTCTCGATTTGGCCGATGGCGGAAAAGGCCTGTGCCAAACAACTGGCCGAACCGGCCTGTTCGATGGTTTCAAAGCCCACCTCGACAAAGGTACCGAGCAGCGGTCTGACGCGTCTGACAATCAAGGCAGCAACCTGTCTAACTGGATTTACTCAGGTACTCGTTATGGATCACCAACAGGCGTTTCATGCCATCTGTGAGATTACGGCAGCTCAGGGTGGCACCACTGATATTGGCGATATCATCACCGAGTTTGAAGGAAGCCTGTACATCCTTTCCTTTGAATTGCTGACGCCAGGAAGCCTGTCTGACTTCATCGCCATGGGTTTCCCGGTAACTCATAATCTCCATACCCAGCACCTTACCTTGTGGGGACAGCGCCACTGCATAGGTGATGTACTCATGTTTACCGACCACATCATCGACGATAAACCAGCCGATCAACTCGCCGCCGGCTTCCACCCGCCAGACTGGCTGTTGGTCCTGGCGCTGCCTGACCCCGGCAAGTTCCTTGATTCGGTCTTTATCTTCGTCACTCAGCGACAAGGGACTTTCGATAAACTTTTGTGCTTCGGGAAACAGCGCTTGTTGAGCATCGGTGACAGAAAAATAGTTGACTGCATAAGCTGGAACAGACAACGCGGCGATAGGATAAAGCCACAGGCTGTTCAGGCCGTTGAAGTTCATTTTTGATCTCCTTTGCAAGCAAAGGCCCGCGTCATTGGCGGGCCTGTTTGGTCAGAAATTGAATGCTACCACCAATTTCACTTCATTCTTGGTCTTTTCAATCAGATGCAGATCATCATCCAACTGACTTTCGTATTGCTCGCCGCCGCCACTAAGCTGGTTAAACCAGGTCAGGGTCGCCCACCAGTCGGCGGCGCCATAGTGAATTGACGGACCGGCAAACCAGGACCAACGCTCCTGACCGACTTCGGTTTCAAATTCCGTCTCGTAGAAGGTTTCCAGGCCGATAAACCAGTTGGGTGCAAAACGATAGCTCAGGCCGGAGCCCAGCTTCAGCTCAATTTCCATCTCGGGATCTGTTGGCCATTCGAAGTCTTCAGGCAGATCGCTGATCTCGGCGCGGTCGGCGTAAGTGGCTTCCACGCCTGCGTTGGCGGCCCATATCAGTTCCCCTTCGAGGAAGTATTTTTGTGCCAGCAGTTCGGTTTCCAGCGAGTAGGTGTCTTTGTCCTGCCCGGAATGGGGATCCACCCAGTCATAGTTAAAGCTCATGTAACCGGCCAGACCGATGTCATCCAGGGCCGGGCTTAAGAACATATATTTCATCGAGCCTTCCAAACCGGAAAACTTCAGGCCTGAGTCTACTGCCTTGGGCAGGTAACCGTCGATAATAAGACCGGACGTCTCAAGACTCTGCATTTTTATGGCGGCGCCGGCGGAAAATCGGTTGCTGACCCCATATTCCAGTTCTGTCGACAGATTGTAAGCCGTATAGTCACCCTGGCCCTTATCTGAGCGACGTTTAATGATTTGGTAAAGCTCCATTGCCCCCTGAGGCAGTGTTTCGGCCCCTTTTACAAAGCCAAAGAGGCTTTCTGTGGACTGGGCTGGTGCCGTTAAACCCAAGCTCAACGCCATACTAAGGGTTAGGGTCGACAGACGGGCAGTAAAAGACATGCATTCCTCCATTTATACGCGGTTCTTATCTAGTAGGAGGCGGAATATATGCTTCTGCTTATATAAATGCAAATGATTATCAAATGATGGTAGCCGTTTGAACTAAGACCGGCGGGTGCGAGAAACCTCTGTTGAGCGCTGCAGGTCACTGCGGGATGGGGTCCGCCAGACAGGGGAGCATGAACAACGCTGTGCCAGCAGCTTGCGGCTAAGAGTAGTGCGGGGCCTTACCCGTTAGTCTTGGCTGGCTGAGTCAGACGGGACCAGTTTTGCTCGCCTGCCCACCCAGATTGCATGGACAATACCGAACAGCCAACTGCCCACCAGAAGATAGGTGGAAAACTGGAGTAAGCTTGTATCGGCCTGCTCGGATTGTTGCGCTAACGCCGCCGAGACAGAGGCAAGGTCGGCGCCGATGTGACCACTGATAATCCGGTCGGTAATCTCCTGCGCTTTGCTGACTGCGTCGGAAATCAACAGCGTTAGAGACAGCAGGCTTGTCACCATAAGCAGTGCGCCAGCGGCATAGCGTTTGAGCAGAAACTGCCCGGTGCCCGGAAACAGCAGGGCGGACAGCAGCACTGCTTTGGTGGTTCTCGTCATATTGCACACCCATCCACAATCACGTTAATCAACCTTAGAAGAACCTCAGACAAGCATAGTGGCTGTTTGTCACAAAAAATGTTGAACAGGGCCTGTCCTATTTCCATGGGGCAGAACCGGCAACGGCATGCCGAAAACCGGTAAAATGCCTGTCCGTGTGGCGTCGGCCAGGCTGGTCTTCAGATAATGGCAAGGGGGCCGCCGAACCCTGATTATGTCAGCCAGTGAATCAGCCGTTTCAGGCCGCGCCTTGGCGTGGCGGGCATGTTGGGGTTGACGGCACCGATGCGCACTAAAATCTGCTGGGTACCCTGATTGATCAGTTGCTGCAACTTGTCTCGCACACCAGCCACCTGAATTGGCTGATTCAGGTAGTCGGCGGCCAAGCCCTCCTTGCAGCCCACCAGCAGCAGCCGTTGCAGCGCCTGGCTCGCATGCAGCCAGAAACGCGGTTCATCGTCCTCGGTCCTCAGTAAACCAAGGAGCGGGGTCACTTTTGCCAGCTCGGCATACCTGGCCGACACGGCCTCTCCCCGGTTGAATAACTGGGCAACATAGCGAGACATGGATTCTTCTTAGTTTGGCACCGTCAGTCCTTCGTCACGCGATTTGTGGCCTTTCTGATGATGTGGCTACCGAAAATTACACTGGTCTGGTGAGAAGGTCGAGGCCCGGGACATTCCGTCCGGGCCTGAACTTATTGCCGCAGGGCACTGGCCGCTGCTACCCGGGTCGGAATAACCTCTTCGGTGGGATAACAGCCAAGAATCTTCAGGTAGCGGGTCATGCCGCGCAGGCTTTCCAGTGCCGACTGCATGGGCCCGTCCTGTAGGTTGCCCTCCACATCAATATAGAACATCTCTTCCCAGGGGTTGCCGTTAATAGGCCGGGATTCCAGCTTGGTCATATTGATTTGGTTGTCCCTCAGTACCAACAGGGCTTCCACCAGCGCACCGGGCTTTTGCACCGTGCTCATCACTAACGTGGTCTTGGATGGGATCTGTAAGGGCACATTCACCGCCTTGCGTGACACCACGATAAAACGGCTGTGGTTTTCCTTTTGGTTGGCCAGATTGGACTTAATCGGTGTCAGACCATACAGGGCACCGCCGGCTGCACTGCCGATAGCGGCGACAGCCGGATCCTTCAACTCGTTGGCTTTTAGCATCGCCGCCGAGGTGCTGTCGGTGGGCTTAACCTCGATATTGCCCAGCTCTGCCAGAAAATGGCTGCACTGGGAAAACACCTGGGGATGGGCGTAGAGTGTTTTTAACTGGCTGATGTCCGTCTCGGCAGCCACCAGCAGGGCATGTTCCACCGGATGGGTCAGCTCGCCGATAATGGACAGGCTGGTGTGCTGCAGCAGGTCATAGACCTCATTAATACTGCCAGAAGACGTGTTCTCAATCGGCAGCACCGCATAATCGGCCTCAGCGGACTCCACCTTGGCGACAATCTCGTCAAAGCTCTGACAGCCCATTTCCATCAGCTCACCGGGGCGGCGGGAGAAATATTTCTGTGTGGCCAGATAACTGTAGGATCCTTTATCACCCAGAAACGCCACCCGGTTAAGGGGGAGATCGTTGTCCGGATTGGCTTTCTGCGCCAGCAGCATCTGCTGATTAAGCACTGAGTCTTCAATAATTACATGAAACAACTGAGTTACGTACTGAGGAGTCAGACCCATCCCCTGGCCTTGCTTGATCAGCTTGATCAGCAGCTGCTCTTCACGCAAGGGATCGCGCACCTGCAGATGGGCCCTGATTTTGGTTTCGGCCACCTGATTGGTCAGTTGCTGGCGATCAGCCAACAGCTTCAGCAATTGGCCATCCAGTTGGCTGATATTGTCTCGGATCTGTTCCAGTTGTGTCTGATAATCGCTCATCTGTTATTCCTGTGGATGATAAAAACCGGCAAAAAAAAACCTCCCGGCGGGGAGGTTTTTTGGTTTGCTTTCGTGCAGCCCTTAACCTCCCGGGATGGGTGAGGTAAAAAAGAAACCGAAAGCAAGAGTAAATCTGTTCATAAACTCGAATTTATGGCACCCGTCGGCCCTCGTCAACCTTTATGTCACTGGCCGCTCAATTACTTGGTACTAAGGTCAAACGATATTGAATATCACCGGGCAACATACCGGTTGCCTGACCCGTACGCCAGCCCTCATGGCCCACACCAAAGTATGGAGACAAGGGATGGCCGGCCTGGCTCGAAGGCATATGGAAAATAGCCTTGTCCTCATGGCCAGGCGCTACCACCAGACGTTGCGACGCGCCAAAGGCATTGCGGGCCACCCTTGGCATAAAGCTGTCGCCGGCAAGGGGCATCGCCGGCATGTCCGTCAGTTTACCCAGCAGGGGTACAAAAGCACTGAGGGGATGACGGATTTCGACCTGGTTAAACTGACCCCAGTTCAGTTGCCGCCAGTCCCCATAATCCTCATCCAGTCCGGCCAATGTATCGGTCAGGGCCATGTTGAACAACTCCTGCCAGCTGTTGAAATCGGACGGCACCAGGTGGGCGGGACGGGCGGAGACCAGTTGCCACAGGGGCACTTCCAATTGGTTGCGTACCGAATTGAAATCGAATCTGTCTGATTGCTCCAGCATCGCCCGGTTGAGATCCTGATACACCTTGTCACGTACATTGAGCCGGAACTGACGAACCAGCAGGTAGCCCAGATCGTCCTCGGCGGCATGTCCGCTCCAGTCCTTCAGCGCCTGTCTGATGTCATCCAACTGCGGATGCTGGCTGCCGGGCACGACCACATTGAGCAATAGTTCCCGCCAGGGGCTCAGGAATACTGCTTCGTCATCCAGTTGAATGGCCAGTAAGTCCTGCTCGCTGAACCGCTCTTTGGCAAACAGATCGTCACGGATCTGGCGGCTCCTGGCCCCCAGGGCGTAGCCGCCGTCACCAATCTTATCGTACATGCTTCCGCCTACCACACGGGAATTGGCAGTCCACAGTCTGTGCTGTTCGGGATTCAGTAGTCTGGGGTAATCCTCCGCATGACGATAGCCTGCCCAGCCCTGGTTGCCCTGACTCCAGTCGCTGATATAACGACCATCGTAGCCGAATCGAATCGGCATGGCGCCGGCAACGGTCCAGCCGATATTGCCCTGACTGTCCGCCATGACCAGATTCTGGGCAGGTATGCCTGCCCTGGCGCCCACGGCAAAGCCGTCCTCAACGGTTCTGGCCTGCTCCATGCCAATCAGATTCATATTGGCACCCTCTGGATCATGGGCCACCCACCGGTAGGCCAGCAGATTACCTTCGGCATCCTCCCCAATAACCGGTCCCCAGATAGTTTCCCTGAACGTGTGCGTCACAGCAGGTTGCCCTTTGACTCTTATCGTCTCGTTAACAGGCTGAAAAGACAGATATCCCTCCGGGGTCAGGTATTTTTCACCAGTCTCGTCCAACTGCAGGCGAATCAAATCACTCCAGTCACCGTAGCTGTTGGTGAAACCCCAGGCCAGATGGCCATTGCTCCCCACCACCATCAGTGGCGTGCCGGGCAGGGTCACGCCGGTAATCTGGTGGGTCCGGTCTGCTTCTGTCCAGTTAAACTGGGCCTTGTACCAGATATTGGGCACTCTGATGCCCAGATGCATGTCGTCGGCCAGCATCGCCGACCGGTAGGGTGTGAGTTCACCGCTGACCGCCCAGTTATTGCTGCCAACCAGCCTGTCTTCGCTTTCTCCATCCAGTTGCACCAGTTCCTGGGAGTGGCTTTGCGGCCACTTTTCCGCCGGAATGGCGCTGGGGGCCCGAATGCTGTTATCGATGGGCGCATCCCACTCGCTGCCAGCCGGGTGTAAGAAGGCGTAAAGTCCGTCAGGCAGATGGTCACGCATCAGGGTCAGGCTGAAATCCCGGCTACCGTCATCGTCCTGCAAGTCCAGATACATACTGTACAAGGTCAGCAGAGTATCGGCCGGTTGCCAGGAAACGAGTTCAGACTGCAGCAGATAGTATTCAAATGGCTTGGCGGACAGGCTCGCCAGACCCTGGTTAACGCCCTCTGTATAGGCAAGAATCAGTTGTCGATGGTCGGCAGAGAGGTTTTCAATCAGTTGTTCCGCCCGGTGGCGAAAACGATGGAGACGGATTTTCCTGTCGTAATCCAGCGCCGCCTCACCAAACAGGGCCGACAGTTCGCCGGCACTGTTGCGTCTGAGCAGGTCCATCTGGAAAAAGCGTTCCTGGCCATGGGCAAAGCCGGTGGCCCTGGCCAGATCCAGTCGGTTGCCGGCACTCAGCACCGCCATACCCCCGGCATCCCGTTCCAGTGTTGCCGTCTGCGTCAGCCCTTTCATAGGTTGCTCGCCATCCAGGGACGGCAGGCTGGCGCGCAACAATCCATAAGCGGCCACACAGAGACCCGTCAGTAATACCAGTAAAAAGAGGAACAGTTTTTTGAATAACGAAGAAGAGCGGACGGGCATGGGAAGTCCTTGTTGTTATTTTGCCCCATCTTATGCAGAAAAACGGACAAACTGAAGCCTTCTTCGCTGAAAAGGCGGCGATTGTCATCGCCACCGCTGACTTTAGTGCCCCAGCAGGGACATCAGCATTTTTCTGACTTCGGCTGACTCGAAGGGCTTGTCACAGAGTGCATTGACCCCGGTCTGCTGAATATTGGCCATATGGGCGCTATTGGCTTCGGAGGTGACCATAATAATGGGAATATGGGCCGTATCCGGATTAAAGCGGACAAATTCCGACAGCTCCCGGCCGTCCATTTCCGGCATGTTGTAGTCCGTGACCAGCAAATCGAAGGTATGATCCTTGAGCAGGGTCAGGGCCATGGCACCATTTTCGGCCTCGATGATCTTCTGCAGGCCCATGCCTTCCAGCACCCGACGGATATGGTTGCGCGCCAGGCGGCTGTCATCCACCAGCAGTACCCGGACTTCGTGGATGTCGAACAGCTCCAGTTCCAGCTCTTCAGTATTAATCAGGTCCAGGGTGGCATTCAGCGCCCGGTTTAAATGCACCGGCTCAAAGGGCTTGGGCAGGATTGCGACCACTCCGGCCTGTTTGAATTCTTCCAGTTTGGCCGGGCGAAACTCACTGGATACCAGCATAAAGGGTAAAGACTGGGTTTTGCTGTTCTGCTTGATGGCTTTGAGCAGGTCCAGGCCGGTGCCATCTTCAAAATACATAGCGCTGACCACCAGGTCGACGCCGTGTTTGTGGATTATATCCAGTGCAGTTTTGACACTGCCGGCACTCTCGATCTGCCCGATGTCTTCCCTGGCCAGCATACCAGTGATGATCTTGCGCTGGGTGTCGGAGGGTTCAACCAGCAGTATGTTTAATTCGGAACGGGAAATATGCTCCATGGGGATTCCTTAAATGGGAAATTGATGAGTCAGCCACCGGCCAGTTTTACCTGTAGTCCTTTCTTTTCCAGTATGGCCTTGATCTTGTCGCGGTTGTCGCCCTGAATCTCGATTACCTGATCCTTAACGGTGCCGCCTGTACCGCACAGCTTTTTCAAATCGGCGCACAGTTGTTTGATTTGTTCGTCTTCCATCAACATACCGGACACTGTGGTTACGCCTTTGCCTTTGCGGCCTTTTGTTTCACGGCGAATCCGGATAATGCCATCGCCGCTTGGTTTGGCCCTGACCGGGGCGTCGGGTTCAACCCGGCCCGATTCGGTCGAATAGACCAGATAATTGTCTTTCATATGAGGACTCTTGACTGAATTGTCTACCCTGAGATCTTAACCAATGGTCGGGGCTTTTTATAGCTCTGCATTGAACTTATCGCCCAGGAGCTGTTTGAGCAACTCAAGGTTGGCCGCCAAGGAGGCATAACGTACAATGCCCTTGAATCGAAACAGATGAATTTATCATTTTGAACAGGAACTTAGCGCCTATGAACCAATATACGTTGCGACTGGCCCGGAGTAATGACCTTGAAGCGTTGACGGAGTTTAACCAGGCCATGGCGCTGGAGACCGAAGGTAAACAGCTCGACACACAAACGCTACGCAGTGGGGTGGCAGGTATGCTCAACCAACCCCACTTTGGATTTTATCTGGTAGCCGAACAGGAAGGGGAAATTGTCGGCAGTCTGGCCGTGACCTTTGAGTGGAGTGACTGGCGTAACAAACTGTTCTGGTGGATCCAGAGTGTCTACGTGCGGCCCCAGTCACGCCGCCAGGGCATCTATTCAGCCTTGTATACCCGGGTCAGGGAAATGGCGCTTGAACAGGGCAATGTCTGCGGATTCAGGCTTTACGTGGAGAAGGAGAATGAAATCGCCCAGGCCACCTATCAGAAACTGGGTATGCAGGAATGTCAGTATTTTATGTTCGAGAGTAAAGCTTGAAGCCTACGCCTGGGCGCTAGAGGTTATTGAGAATTATTATCAAAAAAGTTTGCCTCTGGGACCGATCTATCGATTCTAAGGAATAAGATACGTAAGTTACTGACCCTTGCCGTGGCCAGCTTAGTGATGGGGGCGCCTGCAATACAGGCCGCCGATGAGGTTAATGTCTACTCTGCCCGTACAGAGGCATTGATCAAACCTGTCCTGGATGCTGCAGTGGGATGAGCCATACAGCCTCTACCATGGGCCAGCCAATCGTCTGGTGGCGGACTTTATCGGCAAGGCTGCCTATCTGAGTGGCATGGTAGTGGATAGCCGGCATCGGGATACGGTCTTCGGTCGGATCCGTCTGCCGTTACCCCTGGCCGCCGAATCCGGACACTGGCTGCAGATGATGATTCGGCCCCATGAACTGACTCTGGGCGAAAAGGGACAACTGACCGGCCGGGTTCTCAGCCGCTGGTTTCGCGACACTGATACCCTCTATCTGGTGGAACTGCCCACAAGTGAAGAGTTGCTGGCTTCGGCTCCGTCCTCCCTGCACCTGGAAGAAGGGCAGCAAGTCGGCGTGACTTTGAATGCTACTCACCCCCTGTTATTTGATACCCAGAGCGCCCGCCGTCTTACCTGAGTCTGTTTTTGTTGCCTCTTGTCTGCCTTATTAACCTCTTGGCTGGTCTGATCATCTATGCTGACGTTAAAAATGGTGCAGTTGATATTGATTCGCATTATAACTTCTGTATTATCGCCTTATTCGATAGTGCACCCTGTTTCTGGTGCAAGGCTTGAAGGTTAAGAGGACACAATGTTAGCAACTAAAAAGACACTGCTCGCTGTTTTGGTTTCTCTGGGCTTAACCGCCTGTGGTGGTTCTGGCTCAGATCCGGCTCCCACGCCCACTCCCACTCCCACGCCCACACCGTCCAACAGTGCTCCAACTGACGTGACCCTGTCTGCCAGCAGCGTGATGGAAAATGCCCCTGGCGCCGAAATTGGCTCTCTCAGCGTGACCGATGCGGACAGCGGTGATACCCATACCTTCAGTGTCGATGATCAGCGCTTCGAAGTGGATGGCAGCACCCTTAAGCTGGTAGCTGAGCAAAAATTGAACTTCGAATCAGAGACCGAAATCACCCTGAATGTGACGGCCACCGACAGTGCCGGCGCCAGCTTTACCAAGGAGCTGACCCTGGAAGTGGGCGATGAGCTGGATTATTACGGCTTTGAGAGTCTGATCCCCGGCAGCTCAAGTGTGAATTACAGCGGGCAGATTGCCCGCCACTTGCTGATTAACGATCTGTATAACTTTATCGGCAGTGAACTGGGCGATCCGGATGCGTTTGAAGCGGCGGACACTTTCAACAGCCGTGCTGAGGTACTGGACCGTCTGATGCAGTTTTATCAGTTGGCGGACACGACAGAGTACGAAGAAGTCCATGGCTCACGTGAGCTCCTGACCACCACCACTCCCGATTCCCTGCAGGGCTTCCTGACCGAAGTATCCGGCAGTAAAAAGGATCTGAGCGAGAAGATTGCCGGTAACGATGCCGTCGGCCAGCACAAGGACTGGAACAGCGAATTTGCCGGCTGGGGCGCCACCGGCAGCACCACCCCAGAAGGCCTGGTAATGAGTCTCTTTAATGAACTGGCCGACAATGCTGAGCTGGAGTTATCCGGCACCCGTCGCCAGGATGCTGAAGGTAACGATCTGCCTATCTATCTGACCCAGGATGGCCGGGATCTCAAGCAGCTCATCCAGAAGTTTCTGCTGATGTCAGTGGCTTACTCCCAGGGCGTGGACGATTATCTGGATCACGATACAGAGGGCAAAGGCCTGCTGACCAGTAACACCGAGGCGGATTGCTCGGGAGCCTGCACTGTGCTGGAGCACCAATTTGACGAAGGTTTCGGTTACTTCGGCGCCGCCCGCGATTATCTGGATTATTCCGATGATGAAGTGGCCGGCAAAGACGGCCGTGACGACTGGCAAGGCCATCATGATACAGATGGTGACGGGGCTATCGATTTTAACGCTGAGTACAATTTTGGCCAGTCCACCAATGCGGCCAAGCGTGATCTGGGCGCGACAGTCGCCACCGACTTTTCCGCGAACGCCATGAACGCATTCCTGCAGGGACGCAAGATCATCGCCGATGCCGCCGCTGCCGGCCGTGAGCTGACCGATGATGAAATGACGGACCTGCTGGAAGCCCGCGATGAGGCCCTGGTTAACTGGGAGTACTCCATTGCCGCCACGGTAATCCACTATATCAACGACAGCCATGCGGATCTGAGCAAGCTTGCCAGCGATGCTTTCAGCCTGGCGGATCTGGCCAAGCACTGGTCGGAAATGAAAGGTTTTGCCCTGGGGCTGCAGTTCAATCGTTTTTCTCCCATGCTGGAAGATTTCGAACAATTGCACCAGTTGCTTGGCGATGCACCCGTTTTCCAGGGGGATGTGGAGGCTTATCAGGCCAATCTGATCCAGGCCCGTGATATGTTGCAGGCCGCCTACGGCTTTGAGCAACAGAATGTGGAAAACTGGTAAGCCAGATGCCCAAGCCTGAAAACGCCCGGCGAGTCGCCGGGCCGGCTGCCCCTTAATTGCTTGGCCCGTCTATTGGGCCTTTTTCCGTTTGTTACCTTGAGTTTTTGGAGTGGATATGAAGACCCGTCCGTTAGCAATCGCCTGCCTGACAGCCTTAGTGCTGGCCGGCTGCGGTGAAAGCAGCAGCCAGCGCCAGGGCAGCCAGTTCGGTACTCCTGAGCCTGGCCCCGAGACCGATTTCAATCAGAACCTGTTGCTGCAAAGCCTGGTGGACAATGCCCTGATCCCAACCTACAGCAACGTCGTTCAGGCCAGCGAAACCGCACTGGCAAGGGTTACTGCCTACTGTGAGGGCGAGATTGAGCAGAATGCAAGCCGGGACGAAAGCAAGGAGCAGGCCCGTGAGGGCTGGCGGCATCTGATGGACAGCTGGCAGCAAGCCGAGATGATGCAGATAGGCCCCCTGCTGGATAACAGTGGCAGTCTGCGAAACCGTATCTATTCCTGGCCCAATACCAGCGGCTGCGCTGTGGATCAGGATGTAATGCTCTCGCGTCAGGACGGCTACAGTATTGACAGCCGCACCAACAGTCGCCGGGGCCTGGATGCGTTGGAATACCTGCTGTTTAACGACAACCTGAATCATAGCTGTACACAGGCGGGCACGGCCCCGGTAGGTTGGGATGGGTTAACCGAGGCCGAAAGGCGGGTGGCTCGTTGTGAGTACGCGATTCTGGTGTCCGAGGACATACGGAGCAATGCCCAGGTCCTGCTTGATGCCTGGCAGGGAGATGCGGGGTACGGTTCGGTGCTCAGGGACGCCGGACTGCCCGGTAGTGCTTTTGCCACCGCCCATGAGGCCGTCAATGATGTATCCGATGCCCTGTTTTACCTTACCGAAGTGACCAAGGACGCCAAGCTGGCCACGCCGCTTGGGATTCTGCTCAACGATTGTGGTGTAGTGCCCTGTGCGGCCAATGTGGAATCCCCCTGGGCCGGTCATTCGTTGCAGAATATTCATAACAACCTGCTCGGATTTCGCCGCCTGCTGCAGGGTGGCGATGATGCCGACTCTGCCGTCGGCTTTGACGACTACCTGCTGGATGTGGGCGATGCGGACACGGCCAGCCGCCTGCATCAGGATCTGGCTCTGGCCATGGAACTGACCCTGGCCTTTGGCGGTACGCTGGCCGAGGCCCTGGAACAAAATCCGGAGCAGGTGCGTGAGCTGCATGGCCAGGTCAAAGCGGTGACCGACACCCTCAAAGCAGATTTTATCAACAGCCTGGCACTGGAATTGCCGGCCACCAGCGCAGGGGATAATGACTGATGTTTAAGCCCCGTTATTCAATGCTGTGGTTGAGTATGGCCAGCCAGCTGGCGCTGGCGGATGATGCCGCGACACCCCCACAGGGAATCGAGCGTTACAGTGTCATTGGGTCGGACCAGCGGCTTTCAGCCAACGCCGGTTCCGTCACCCTGATTGACGAACTGACGCTGGAAAAATACGAATACGATGATATTGCGCGCATCCTGGCCACCGTTCCGGGCGTCAATATCCGCGTCGAAGACGGCTATGGCCTGCGACCCAATATCGGTTTTCGTGGTGTCACTCCTGAGCGCAGCAAGAAAATCAATATCCTTGAAGACGGCGTACTGATAGGGCCCGCTCCCTATTCGGCGCCGGCAGCTTACTACTTCCCCATGATGAGCCGGATGACAGCGGTAGAAGTGACCAAGGGCCCCGGCGCCATTCAGTATGGCCCCAATACAGTGGCCGGCACCCTGAACCTGGTCACCCGGCCGTTGCCGGCGGGACGGGAAGGAGGCCTGGATCTTAGCCTGGGTACGGACAGCTACGGCAAAGCGCACGGCTACTATGGTGATAGCCTCGGCGATTTCAGTTACCTGCTCGAAGGACTGCATGTGCAGACCGAAGGTTTCAAAGAGCTGGACGGCGGGGGCGATACGGGTTTCGAGAAAAATGATCTGATGGCCAAATTAGGCTGGGACAGGGACAGTGGCGACATCCGACAGCGCCTGGAGCTGAAACTGGCCTACGCCGACGAAACCTCAGATGAAACCTATCTCGGGCTGACCGATGCGGATTTTGCCGCTACTCCTTATCGTCGTTATGCGGCCAGCCAACTGGCGAGGATGGACTGGGAACACAGCCAGGTGATGCTCAGCCATCATCTGGAAACGGATAGCTTTAACCTGACCACTCGCTTGTATCGAAATGATTTTGAACGCAGCTGGTTTAAGCTCAACGGATTTGCCAGTTCCCAGGGGGGCCAGGTGCCCAGCCTGCAGGAAGTCTTGCAGGAGCCGGGCAACGAGCTTTACCAGCCCTATTACCAGGTGCTGACCGGCACACAGGACTCGGGTATTCGCGAGATTCTGGTACTGGGGGATAATGCCAGGGAATACTATTCCCAGGGGCTGCAACTGGATCTGGGCTGGTCGCTGGCATGGGGTAGCCTGACCCATGAGCTCGAAGCCGGCACCCGAATTCACCAGGATCAGATTGAACGTAATCATACCGAAGATCATTATCTGATGCGTTCGGGCCGGTTGGAGAGTACCGGTGAGGAAACGCTGGCCACTACCACTGACAGGGAAGAAACTCAGGCTATCTCGGTGTATCTGCAGGACAGAGTGCGCCTGGGTGACTGGACTTTGACGCTGGGCATCCGCGGGGAGCATATCGAAGGGGACTATCAGAACCGGGCGCCGGGCCAGGAACAGAACTGGCAAAGCAAGACCCATAGGATCTGGCTGCCCGGCGCCAGTGTGTTTTACGATCTGACCGGCAATTCTGGCCTGCTGTTTGGCGTGCATAAAGGTTTCGTGCCCACCAGTCCCTTGCAGGATGTGCGCATCCGTCCTGAAGAGAGTGTTAACTATGAAGCGGGCTGGCGCTATGCCAGCAACGGCACCCGGGCTGAGCTTATTGGCTTTTTCAACGATATAGAGAACCTCAAGGAAAGCTGCTCCTTTTCCACCTCTGCCAGTTGTGTGACCCAAGGCAACCTGGATCAGGATTACAATGGTGGAGCGGTGGATATTTATGGCCTGGAAGCCAGTGTGCAAAGCTACGTCAAACTGAACGGCGAGCTGACACTGCCCTGGTCACTGGTCTATACCCACACCCAGGGAGAGTTCAAAACCGATCTGGACTCGGATTTTGAGATGTGGGGCCAGATTCAGGCCGGTGATGAACTGCCCTACCTGCCGGATAATGTGTTGACCCTGAGTTTTGGTCTGTCGGCGAACCGCTGGCAGGTATCGGTGCTGATCAATTACCTGGGCGAGATGAAAGAGGCGGCGGGCGAGGGGGTGACCCTGTCCGGTGTAACAGTCGACGCCCATACTCTGGTGGATTTAAGTGCCAGTTATGAGTTGGACACCAACAGCACTGTCTATATTAAAGTGGACAACCTGTTCGATGAGGCGGAAATTGCCAGTCGGCGACCTTACGGCGCAAGACCCACCAAACCGCAACAGGCCTTCTTAGGATATAAATACCGGTTCTGAATATGGGCATGCTTGAGTGGTTGCAACTTGGCCTGGACGATTTGATGGCGCTACCCGGTTATCTGCTGGATTCGGGTAAGCGCATCTACCTGCCTTACCTGCTGGGCGGCCTGCTGCTGGCCGTACCGGCCTTCTGGTTCAGATATCGCCGTTTTGCCCCGGGGGATTTTGTTCGCTACTTGTTTCATCCCAGAATCTGGGGGCATGCCTCAGCCAGGCAGGATTACTGGCTGTTTTGCTTCAATGCACTGCTCAAGGGCTTATTTTTAGCTCCGCTGGTGCTGACCATGGTTCCCGTTGCCATGGGCTTTTCTGCGGGCCTGGAAGAGATTTTCGGTCAGATCCGGCCGGTCAGTGACCACCAGACAGTGGTGATTGCCAGCTTTACTCTGCTGCTGTTTCTACTGGATGACGTTACCCGCTTCCTGCTGCATTACCTGCTGCATAAAGTGCCTTTTCTGTGGGATTACCATAAGGTCCATCATTCGGCCAAAGTGCTGACGCCCATGACCATTTATCGCACCCATCCGCTGGAAAGTTACCTCTATGCCTGTCGGATGGGCCTGGCTCAGGGCCTGGCGGTGGGTCTTGGTTATTATTTGTTTGGCCCGACCTTAAGCATGGTGGACGTACTCGGCGCCAACCTCTTTGTCTTTGTATTCAATGTGCTTGGCGCCAACCTGCGCCATTCCCATGTGTGGCTGCCCTTCGGCGATCATCTGGAAGGCATCTTTATCAGTCCGGCGCAGCATCAGATTCACCACAGCGATCATCCGGATCACTATGACCGCAATCTGGGTTCAGCCCTGGCCATCTGGGATCGGCTGGCTGGCACCCTGATTAAATCCTCCCAGGTTGGCCGTATTCGTTTTGGCGTGGGCAAACACTTTACCGGTCATGACCGTCTTCACAGTCTCTATCTGGAGCCATTTTCACAGAACTGGCAGCGGTTTAAGGCTTTGCGTAAACGCCGGGGCGTGACGCTTGTTGAAGGGGCCAAGGTGTGAAGTATCTGATGCTGGTCGCGCTGCTCTGGCCGGGTTTGGCTCTGGCCTGGGGCGAGAAAGGCCATCGCACGGTGGCGCAGATTGCCTGGGCCAGTCTTACGCCGCAAGTGAAAAGCCAGGTCGGGGATCTGCTCCAGGCCAAAGGATTTACTTCCCTGGCCGAGGCGGCTGTGTGGCCGGATTTGGTCAGGGAAATGAAACTCGATGCCTATGCTCACACCGGCCCCTGGCATTATGTCAATCTGCCCCGAGGCGCCCAGAGCTATGATGCCAAACGGGACTGCAGCCGCCCCTGTATTGTCAGCGCCCTGGCGCAGAACCTGGCTGCCATGCATAAGGGAGAATTGGCCGAACGGGCAGAGGCCCTGGCCTTTGTCGTTCACCTGGTGGGCGACCTGCACCAGCCCCTGCATGTCAGCTTTGCCGATGACAAGGGGGGCAACGAGTACAAAGTGACAATTGGCCAGGAAGAGGTCAATTTGCATTACTACTGGGACGTGCTGGTCCTCAAAGGTACGCCGGCGGCGGACAAGCTGGCGGCCAGCTTGGGTGCTGGTGTCAAACAACAGGAACGTCTAATGTGGCAGGTTGCCTCGGTGAATCAGTGGCTGGGGGAGTCTTATCGCATCACCAGGGGTATCTATGCCTCTGCCCCAAAACACATCACGTCAGCCAGGTTGAGAGAAGATAAGCAGCTTGCGCTGCAGCGCCTGATCCAGGCTGGGCTCCGGCTAGGCTATTTGCTTAACCAGCAAATCCGGGTCGTGAAATAAAACGCGTTTTTGCTGATCTCTGTTTCTGTCCCTGCGTAACAGGAATAACAGAACAGGGAGGAGCCCGCCATGAAGTTTGCCATTGTCGGTGCAGGAATGAGTGGATGTCTGCTGTGTAGCTATCTGACTGCCGCCGGCCACCAAGTCACTGTTTTTGAAAAGTCCCGGGGGCCAGGTGGGCGCAGCTCAACCAAGCGCACCGACTGGGGCAGCTTCGATCCTGGCGCCTCATTTCTTCGCACCGCTGATCCTGACTTACTGGAACAGTTGCAGCCGCTGGAAGCGCTGGGCATTGTCCGCCCCTGGTCAGTTACACCCTACGATAAAACAGACTATTTCAGTGCCCAGCAAACCCATGACCAGTTTTTTGTATTTACGCCCGGTATGAACGCCGCCTGCCGCTTCTGGCTGCAGGGGGCCAGCTTGCTGAACTCCATACAGATTACGCATATGCAGGAAATGCCCAAAGGCTGGATGCTTTGGGATCAGCAGCAGCGCAAATTCGGCCTGTTTGATTACGTGGTGGTCACGGCGCCCTGGCCACAGACCCGACATCTGCTGAGCGAACATCTGCCGGATATTGCCGATACGAGGGAGACGGACTGGCTGCCATGCTGGAGTGTGGCCATGCAACTGGCCCGGCCCGTGACGGACGCGATGCCCGTCATCTACGCCCACCAACAACTTTTGCAACTTGCGGTGCTCGACAGCGCCAAGCCAGATCGTCAGGCAAAGAGGCAGATCTGGGTGGTGCAGTTTTCACACCCGGAGTCGGCCCGTCTGCAGTATACCGCTAAGGACGAGGTGGCCAGGCGTGCCGCCAGCGCACTGGGCGAGTTGCTGGAATTGCCCCCTCTGCAGGTCAGTCATTCCTATCAGCACTACTGGCGGTTTGCCCGCCTGTCCCCTTTGGGGCATCTGCCGGGGCTGATCCACGATCCTGAGCGCAGGCTGATGGGATTGGGCGACTGGAGCATGGGAGGCTCGTTGCCCTGTGTTTTTAAAACAGCCCACAAAGCAGTAAAAGCACTATATGATTCAATAGCTTGATTAACCCCTTCCGGTGAACATGTTGGTACGACCCGGCATATTTCTGTTAGGCTTTAGTGAAAAGCAGCAAAGGATAGGAATATGGCTTCCTGCTCGCAATGCCAGTGCGACTCAGCACTGGATTTTGATATTGCCATGGCTTTTCAGCCTATTATTGATGTGCGTACCGGTGAAATATTCGCTCATGAAGCCCTGGTCAGGGGCCCAAAAGGGGAGGGGGCCTGGAGTATTCTGTCCAGGGTAACCGATGATAACCGCTATAGCTTCGACCAGACCTGTCGGGTAACCGCTATTCGTATCGCCAGTGAACTTGGCTGCGACACCCGGTTGAGCATCAACTTTCTGCCCAACGCCGTGTATGAGCCCGAGGCCTGCCTGAGGGAAACCCTTAAAGCGGCCCATCAGCACCGGTTTCCCCGGGAAAAGATTATTTTCGAGGTCACAGAGCACGAAAAAGTAGATACGGCCAAGATCGTGGAAATTTTCAGTACCTATCATGCCAGGGGGTTTCTGACTGCCATCGATGACTTTGGTGAAGGCTATTCTGGCCTGAACCTGCTGGCTCAGTTTCAACCGGATATTATCAAACTGGATATGTACCTGATCCGCGGCATTGACAGCAATCCGGTCAAGCAGGCGATTTTCAACGGCATGGCACTGACCGCCAGTCAGCTCAATATTCTGCTGCTCGCCGAAGGGGTGGAAACCAAAGGCGAATTTGAGTATCTGAAGCAGCACGGCGTCAGGTATATGCAGGGCTATTACCTGTGTAAGCCCAAATTTATGGCCCTGGCCAGTATTGAGGAGACCATGCTTGATAGCTAGATTCAGACGCTGGGTTCAGGATAACCTGGCCCAACCCGAGCAAAGCCAGTCCCAGTTGCAACTGGATTTGGCCACTGCAGTACTCTATTGCGAAGTCGTCAGGGCTGACAATGAGTTGGGCGAGACCGAACTTGCCCTGATGCAGGATCTGCTGACAGCGCAATTCAGTTTGTCCGAACAGCAGGCCAAATCATTGCTGGAAAGTTCTTCCGAACAGGTTGAGCATGCCGCCGATCTGGTCAGCTTCACCCGCCTTATCCATGAGCAATGCACCCACGATGAGAAAATTCGCATCGTCGAACACTTATGGCAACTGGCCTATGCAGACGATCATCTGGATCCCCATGAAGAGCATATGATCAGACGAATAGCCGATTTGCTGTATTTGTCCCATGGTCAGTTTATCCAGGCCAAACTCAAAGCCCAGGAAGGCGCAATACTCTCCTGAGCCGTTCAGCTCTCCACCTCTTTCATTCGCCAGGTGCAAAGGGCGCCACTTAAGCCCATCAGGCCCAGGAACAACACCACGGTGGGGACTGACCAGGTGGCGATCGCTGCCGTAATGCCGCCCATGGTTAACAGCAGCACGCCAATGACGCTGTTGCTGACCGAGACGTAATCGGTACGTTTTACTCCCCCTGCCATATCCACCAGGTAGGTTTGCCGGCCGATGCGCACCCCGGAATGGGCCACACTCAGAACGAAGTAAAAAAGTGCATAGAGCCAGGACTGCTGGAAGGGGGTGAAGATTTCGACCGTAAACAGCCCCAGACAACAAAGTGCAGCGATCAATCCGCCTCGCAGCATCACCTTCCGGCTGGAATCATCCGCCAGAAAGCCCCAGATGCTGGCTGACAGGCTGGCGCCCAGGCTGCTGGCCAGCAAAAACGCGCCGAAGGTGGCCGGGTCGCTGTCTTTTTGTTGCGCCAGCAACAGGATAAACGGCGCTGACAGGGCGGAGCCCATCAACAGCGCCCGGGACAGCACGAAATGGCGGAATTCCGTATCGGTTTTCAGCAAAGAGAGATTTTTAATCCCTTCACTTAGGGCGTTCCTGCCGCCTGAGGTTTCCCCCGGTTGCTCTTCCACCAGCATAAAAATTACTGCGGCAAACAGCCACAGCAGCCCGGCGAACAATAGCAGCAGGTTGTAGAAGGTAACGGTGGGATCTTCCTGGCCGGCGAAGAAGGCCAGACTGATGGCGGCGGTGATGATGCCGGCCACCGTGCTGGCGATACCCGACAGCCGTCCGCGGCGCCGCTTGGGAATGGTCTTGCCCTGGATATCCTTGACGGTGACCGAACAGAGGCCGCGGGCCAGGCTGAACAGGGCCAGCAGCACTACCACTGTCACCCCAGCCTGGGTACCCGGCAGCATCCAGATGGCCAGGGCCATGCTGATCACACAACTGCCCTGGATAGCGCTGCCGAGCAACCAGAAGCCCTTGCGTTTGGGGTGGCGGCGCACCCAGGCACCGATGGCAAGTTGAGGAATCAACGAGCCGGACTCGCGTATGGGCACCAGCAGGGAAATCAGTGCTGCCGGCGCGCCAATGGCGCCCAGCAGCCAGGTAAGAACGATTTTGGGCGAGGCGCACAGATCGCCGAGCTTGGTTAGCACCAGGCTGGCGCAGATGGCCAGAAAGTTTCCGGGTACCTGCCGGCAGACGTCATCGGGCAGGTCCTTGCAGGCGCGTGCCTCGTCCTCACCTTCTACAATCTGATACAGGCTGTGGGCGCCGGGAATTTGCTTCATGCTGCGTCCATTCAGTGGTTTTATCTAAGTCTATGGACTTAAGCGAATTTTTAAAGGCTGGATCGGGATCAATGATTCAGCGCAGGAATTCTGCCAGACTAGCCAAACATCACAGCATTGGGATCCATCTATGTATACCGCCTTGCCCAACCGGCCCGACTGGCAGGCACTGCTCAAATCCGGCAGCCGGATTTTTCTTGGCTCCAATGCCGCGGTGCCCAACGGCCTGATAGACGATCTGATTGCCCGCGCCCAGGGGCTGCATGATATTGAGGTGGTGCATATTAACACCCTGTCCGAGAGCCGCTGGGTGGAGCCCCAGTACAGCGAGCTGTTCAAGGTCAATACCCTGTTTATCAACGGCGACAAGATCCGCAAGGCCGTAGCCGAAGGGCGGGCCGATTATACGCCCTGTTTTTTGTCCGAAGTGCCGTCTCTGTTCGAGCAGGATATTCTGCCGCTGGACGCGGCACTGGTCATGGTCAGCCCGCCGGACAAGTACGGCTATTGTTCGCTGGGGGTGGCGGTGGATGTGACCCTGGCGGCGGTGCGTAAGGCCCGCCATGTGATAGCCCAGATCAATCCCATGATGCCGCGTACCAGCGGATATTCCCATATCCATGTGTCTGAACTCTCCGCCTGCCTGGAGTTGCCCCAGGTGCTGCCGCAGCTGCCGGAGTTTGAACTGGACAAGAAAACCGAGCGGATTGGCCAGTACGTGTCCATGCTGGTGGAAGACGGCGCTACCTTGCAGCTTGGCGTGGGTAAGATCCCCAATGCGGTGTTGCGCTATCTGCAGAATCACAAGGATCTGGGCGTGCACAGCGAACTGATTACCGATGGCATTATCGATCTGTTGTCCAAAGGGGTAATCAACAACCGACGTAAAACCTTTCATCCGGGTAAGACGGTGACCAGTTTCTGTTTGGGCAGCAAGGCCCTGTATGATTTTGTCGACGGCAATCCCCATGTGGAGTTTTATCCCAGTGACTATGTGAATTCCCCCTCCAACATTGCCCGCAACCACAAGATGGTGGCCATCAACAGCGCCCTGGAGGTGGATCTGACCGGCCAGGTGGTGGCGGATTCCATCGGCTATCAGTTTTACAGCGGCATTGGCGGCCAGGTGGATTTTATCCGCGGCGCAGCCATGGCCCCGGGGGCAAGCCCATTATCGCCATGCCTTCCACTGCCAGAAACGGTACCCTGTCGCGTATTGTGCCCACCATTACCGAAGGCAGCGGGGTGGTCACCTCCCGCGGTCATGTGCATTATGTGGTCACCGAATTCGGGGTGGCCTCACTCAAAGGCCGCAGTATCCGCGAGCGGGCCCTGGAGCTTATCCGTGTCGCCCATCCGGATTTTCGCGCCGACCTGCTGGCCAAAGTACGGGAGCATTACTGGGTGCCCCATTATCAGAAAGACTACCCCCGTGAAGTGCCGGAGCTGGGACCCATCAGCGTCAAGACCCTGCATATCGATAACCAGCCTTTTGACCTACGCCCCCTTAATCCAGCGGATGAGCGGCGTCTGCAGGAGTTTTTCTACTCTCATACCAAGGAAACCCTGTTTTACCGCTACAACCACTATCCGACCCAGATGACCCGGGAAAAATCCTGCAGCCTGGTCAGCGTCGATCAGAGTCGCGATCTGGCCCTGTGTATCGTGCGCCAGCATGGCTCGGTGTCAGAGATCCAGGCAGTGGGGCGTTACTATCTTTCGGCCGATGGCCAAAGTTGCGAGGTGGCCTTTGTTACCCGCGAGAAATATCATGGCAAGGGCATGGCCAGACAGTTGCTGAGTGAGATGATCAAAATAGCCGGTCAACGGGGCATCAGCCGGATGCTGGCTTATGTGCGGGCCGATAACAAGAATATGCTGCGGGTATTTGAAAATGCCGGATTCCGGCGGCAGGCCAGTGAAGATCCATCAGAGGTGAACCTGCAATTATTATTGGAGCAAGAGCAATGAGCCTGGTTTTTATCAGCCACCCGGATTGCGGCCTGCATGATGTGGGCAACGAGCATCCCGAAAGCCCCGAGCGTCTGGACGCCATCAACGACAGGCTGATTGCCTCGGGCCTGGATTTTTCCCTGCTCCGCCACCAGGCAGGGCAGGTCAGCCGCGAACAACTCTACCGGGTGCACGATAAAGCCTATGTAGACAGGATTTTCGCCACCACCCCGGAGCATGGCATGGTGCACCTGGATCCCGACACCCAGATGATGCCCCGGAGCCTGGACGCGGCCCTGTACGCAGCGGGTGCCAATATCGATGCGGTGGACTGGGTGATGCAGGGCAAAGCCAGCCAGGCCTTTTGTGCCGTACGCCCCCCCGGCCATCACGCCGAGCGGAGCAAGGCCATGGGCTTCTGTATCTTTAACAATATCGCCGTGGCAGCGGCCCATGCCATGGAACAGTATGGTCTGACACGCATCGCCATTGTCGATTTCGACGTACACCACGGCAACGGCACCGAGGATATCTTCTTTAACGACAAACGGGTGCTGTTCTGCTCGTCCTATCAGTATCCCTTCTATCCCTACAATGTGGGCCCGGGCAACGAGCATATCCTCAACCTGCCGCTGCCTGCCGGCACCGACGGCGAGGCATTTAAAGAAGCGGTCAGCGACTGCTGGCTGGGCAAGCTGGATGCCTTTGCTCCAGAGCTGATCCTGATCTCCGCCGGCTTTGACGGCCACTACGAGGATGAGATGGCCCATTTCAAACTGGTGGAAACCGACTATGACTGGATCACCCGCGAGCTTAAAACCCTGGCCAATAAGCACTGCGATGGCAAGTTAGTCTCCAGCCTGGAAGGGGGGTATGCGTTAAGCGCCCTGGGCCGCAGTGTAACGGTGCATCTTAAGGCGATGATGGAGTAGGGCGGATGGACCTCAAGCCGATATTTATCCGCTGTTTGACCGGCAAGGCTTGCTGGTCAAGGTGGAGCTGCATTGTGGCTGCTTCAAGGTTTTTCCGTCATCTGTTATCTTGAACAGGTTAAGGCTGACAGCAACAGGATACAGGCATGACAAAGGGGTGGGTGGCTATTTTGGCTGCGGTGACGCTTATCTCCTGCAGCAGGGCGGATGATCGTGAACAACAGGTGGACAGGCTGTTTGCCGGGTATCAGGGCGACAAGCCGGGCGCGTCTGTGCTGGTGGTTCAAGAAGGCCAAGCCGTGCTGGTTAAGAGCTACGGGATGGCGGATCTGGAGCGGGGCATAAAGGTGACACCAGAAACCAACTTTCGGCTGGCCTCCATCAGCAAACAATTTACCGCTACCGCAGTGATGATGTTGGTGGAGCAGGGCAAGCTGCATCTGGAGGATAACCTCACCCAGCTTTTCCCAGGCTTCCCTGGTTATGGCGCGGAGATCACCTTGCGTCACCTGCTGCAGCATAACTCCGGTCTGATCGATTACGAGTCGCTGATCCCGGAGGATTTTACCGGCCAGGTCTCGGACCGCGATGCCCTGCGGATGATGAAGGAAACGGATCACACCTATTTCAAGCCCGGTACGCAATACCGATACAGCAATACGGCCTACGCTATGCTGGCGGTACTGGTGGAAGAGAGGAGCGGCCAGCCCTTTGCCGAGTTTCTGGACAGCCATATCTTCACCCCTGTAGGCATGGACAGTACGGTGGCGTATCAGAAAGGCATTTCAGAGGTACCGCATCGTGCCTACGGTTATCTTGTGGAGCAGGACAACGTTAGTTTCTCCGATCAAAGTACCACCAGCGCGGTATTAGGTGATGGTGGTATTTACAGCTCGGTACTGGACTATTTCAAATGGGATCAGGCTCTGTATACCGAGCGGCTATTGTCCCGGACATCATTGGCATCCATGTGGACCGGCAATTTCGGCGACTATGGCTTTGGTTGGCGGGTCGATACCCACAAGGGCCATCGGCGCCTGCACCATGACGGCAGCACCAGTGGTTTTCGCAATTATGTGCTGCGCTACCCGCAGCAGCAGACCACGGTACTGGTACTGACCAACCGCCGGGGACCGGATGTGATGCCGCTGGCCGAGCAGGTGGCCGGACTCTATCTGCCCTAGCCAACACTACCTGGCGATTACAACCATCGCAGGGAATGCTGAACTCAACAAAACTGCGTTCCAGTTGGTCGGTCCCAGCGGGGCAGTGAATATCGTCAACGCGGGTCAATACTCGCCTGCACAAATTGTCAGCCATGCTGAGGTGTTTTTTGACGATGAGGCCGCTTCTGGCGTTTCCGGTACTGGTCAGCGGTACCAGTCAGTCATTGTATAAAGGCATGAATATTTTCGGTGGTTGGACGCAGGTATTTGCCGACACCGCGAGGAAGCTCGCCTCCAATTTAGAAGGGGCTATGCCTTAAGCGCCCTGGGCCGAAGCGTGACGGAGCATCTAAGGTGATGATGGGGTAGGGGGTGGGCAACCCGACAACTTGCTGAGTTGGCCTGCCTGGAATGGAGCGTCTGCTGTTAGCCTACCGTGGCCACGGGTCTGGTCTTTTGCAGGCGGCGACGCAATGACGGGATCAGCGCCGGCACTTTACGTTTGTATTGGGCGTACTCAGGGTGAGCATCCTCTAAGTCCTTTTCCTCAAGTTTAATGCCGACCAGTATGTACGCTGTGGCACCAGCGGCAAACAGGGCGTGGGTCACGGTCATGGTCGGAGTGAACCATACAATGCCCAGCCAACCCACGTAGATTGGGTGGCGAACAATACGATAAAGGGTGGGGGTAACAAAACGCAGAGGCGCTGGCTGCCTGCGACGAAACGCTGCCCAGACCTGGCGCAGTCCAAACAAGTCAAAGTGATTGATCAGGAAGGTGGCGTACAGCAACAACCCCCAGCTTGCCAGGTACAGACTGTGCATCAGGCAGCGCGCCCACTGGCTGTCCATCTGCCAGAGGGTTCCGCCCATGGGGGACCACCCATACATTAACAGAGCCAGACACAGGGTCGACAGCAGTACATAAGTACTGCGCTCTGCCGCTTCAGGGATATAACGGGTCAGCCAGCGTTTGAAAGCCGGTCTGGCCATGCCGCTGTGTTGCACCGCAAACAGGGTCAGCAGCGCCAGGTTGGTCAGCAGCGCCATTGCCAGAGGCTGGGTGGGGGTGGAGTCGATGGAATGTGGTACCCACAGGTTACCGACAAAGCCGATGGAATACAGAAAGGTCACAAAGAACAAGCCGTAGCTTAACAGTCCATATCCCAGTATCAGAACAGGTTTCATAGTAGTCTCCCGGTGTTGGTTAAAGGTACGTCCTGCGACGTGGCCGGGAGTGTGGCCTATTGGGCCGATATGCACATGATCAGGTACCAACCATTCGATGACTTTTTCGTGACATGTTATTTTGTTTATTTAAATCATATGGTTAAGCATCATGGCTGGCGAAGCGCCTGGGCAGATAACACAGGCAGGCCCAGCCGGGCAGCGAGGGCAAAGAAACGCTCATCCTCGTACAGATTGTGCAGATTGACGCTGGAGTAGAGTTCAGAGAGCCCGGGATCGCCCTGACTGAATGCTTTGTCCAACCAGACAAAGGCCAGATCGAGTTGTTGCCACTGGGCATAGACTTCGGCTATCTGAAAGGCCGCACCTTCTGCATCGGTGGCAATCAATTCGTTGAGTGTTTTTTGCGCCTGGCCTTTACGATCCAAAAAATGCAGGGCCATAGCACTGAGTGACTGACGCAGATAGGCCAGCTCTTCCAGGGCAATCCATTGCAATGCCTCATTGTAGGACTGATGTCGGATATGCCAGTTGGTCTCCAGCCACGGGATATTGGCATCACCGGGATAGCGTTGTTTCATTTGCTCAAGCAGTTGTCTGGCTTGGTCAAGTTCATTTACCCGGATCAGGCGAATGATCAGGGAGGCTAAGGCGCCCGGCGATAGCGGATCCAGCTCCAGCGCCGTCCTGGCCTGTTGGATGGCCGCCCGGTGACGCCCGACCTTACTGAGAAATCGCCCATAGGCCGCGTGGGCGGTGGCACTGCCTGGCGCAGCCGCCAACGCCTGTTGAAAGGACGCGTCGGCCTGCTTGAAATCCCAGAAGTGCCGATATTGGATCTCGCCTATCTGCACAAAAGCATCGGCCAGATCCGGAGCCAGCAATACGGCCCGGTGGGCCAGGCTTAGCGCCTCGGGAAACCCCGCTTCGCGGGGGATATCCCCCAGGGTGGTCCTGGCCCGGATGACGGCTGCCAGGCCAATCAGCGCTTGGGGATAGTCGGGCTTAAGCTGCAGCGCCTGGCGATATAGTTGCTGTGCTTCTGTCAACTGCTGTCCGGAGCCGCCCTGGCGAAGGGCATTGGCCTGCAGGACCAGCAGATAGGCGCTGGAGTCCTGTTGTGTGACTGTCCCGGCGGATGGGGAGCCGGGCAGTTGATACTGCTCGGCCATCAGTTCAGACAAACGCGAGACGATGAATTGGGATATCTCATCATGGATGGCAAAGACGTTGTCAACCTGACGTTCATGTACCGCAGACCACAGGGATTTACCATCGGCTACCCGGACTAAGCGTGTATGAACCCTTACCTGCTCGCCTATTTTCTCCACACTGCCCGTCACAACCTGGGCCACCCCCAGCTTATCACCCATAGCCTGGGCATCCTGGTCCGATTCACCAGTATTGCTCGCTGACGCCAGGGCGATCAGCTTAAGGCCGCTGACCCGGCTCAGGGAGTCCGTGATGGTTTCGGTCAGACCCCTGGCAAAATAACTAAACTCACCGCCTTCGCTAAGATTGCTGTAGGGCAGAACCGCCAGTGACGGTGACAAGGGGTGACCTTCTCCCCAGATTTAACACCATGACTTTGATGAGATTTCCAATAAACTGGAGCCAATGGAGATCTCAGAATGAAAAAACGTTATACCGAAGAACAAATCATCAAGGCCATTAAGCAGCATG
>NZ_JAFKCV010000099.1 GCF_017254865.1 Bowmanella dokdonensis
CTGTCCTCGGGATGAAACAGATCTGAAAAATGTCGTTTGGGGTTGGGCAGAATAAAATCTTGGGCGGGGAAGCCCGTGATTTGCTCCACTGCTTCGCTAATAAATATCATCGCAAAATCAATGTCGGCCTGGCAGCGATAGGCCGCACCAGGGATATTGCTGATAAGGGAGCGATATTTGGCCTCGTTGTCTTTAAGAGCCTTCTCCATACGCAGCCGCTGGCTAATATCGGTAACAAAGGCAACAAAAAGATCCTCACCCGGTAACTGGGCATGGCCGATGGCTAGCCTGACCGGCATCGTCATACCGGATTTATGTAATGCCAATACCTCGCGATCGCTGCCAATAATCCTGGCCTTACCGCTACGCAAATAATGGCCCAAATAATCATCGTGTTCGTCCGAAAAAGGTTGCGGCATCAAGATACTGACATTTTGAT
>NZ_JAFKCV010000100.1 GCF_017254865.1 Bowmanella dokdonensis
GTTAATCATCCTATTTTGAAGGTGCTTAACGCTGAGCAGCAAAAGCGTGAAATAGTGCAAAGCAAAGCACAATTGGAAGAGTGGACAGACAAAGAGGTCCGGCACTTTGCTTATCCAAATGGTGTGGTTGGCACAGACTTGGATGAATTGGCAGTCACGGCGGTAAAAGAGGCGGGCTTCGCCTCGGCGGTGGTGACCAATTGGGGGGTCTCCACCCGGCAGACTTCACCTTGGATGCTACAGCGCTTCACGCCTTGGGACAGAAGCCCAGGCCGCTTTCATTTGAGGTTGTGGAAAAATCAGGCTGGGCTGTAGAACATATGACATTTTTACCGCCCCTGGCTGACGCCGCTTGTTTTGCTCCGCCATCTATTAAGGCGCTGGCCGACGCTACCCCATTATTTTCGCCTGAGCCTGCCAAAGCCTGTGCTTATTCAAG
>NZ_JAFKCV010000101.1 GCF_017254865.1 Bowmanella dokdonensis
TAGCGGTATTGCCCTGGCAATGGTCAAGACAACAGTATAACGGACTGGAAAACGGCTTGGTGGTTGCCAATCCTTTTGAGGTGCTGCGTTTTGACGCTGACAATCTGTACCTGGGAGATGAGGTGTTTTCTCGCGCTAAGATTAAACGCTTGGTACTGGATGAGGTTGAAGGAAAAGGACTGTTCCAGTTACCTTTTAATCAGCGCCATGCCAAGGTGCCACAAGTGCTGTTTGATGGTGAATATTTGCCACAACTACGCCGGATGCTGAGCGAACAGTTGCCCGGTGTAGAGGTCATTACATAACCCGTATAACTGGTAGGACGTATGGACAGTTATCTGATTTTTATTCTGGTGGCCTGCGCGGCCATCGCCACACCAGGCCCGGCAGTATTGCTGACCTTAAGCAACAGCTTGAAACACGGTGGCAGAAAAGCCT
>NZ_JAFKCV010000102.1 GCF_017254865.1 Bowmanella dokdonensis
AAACTTATTTGAACTCCTGACTTTTTGTGTGTTCAAAATGCACCATTGAAAGCCACATCATCATTTTTCAATCCTTTCTGACTTCATTTGTTATTTTTCATGCATTTACTAATTATTTTGAGCTATAAGACCCTAAAATTGAAAAGCATTTCAAATGAACTCTGAAAAGGTTGAAAGTTGGCATGGTATCATCATTTCATCCACATAGCATGTGCAAGAAAGTTGAGAGGGTTACGGCAAAAACTGGATGCACTTCGTGTACAAAACGGACAATCTCTTTCAAAGTATCAGGATTTCATCCGGAAACTCGTCTGTTACAAAGGGATTTCATTTTTTAAAACTTATTTGAACTCCTGACTTTTTGTGTGTTCAAAATGCACCATTCAAAGCCACATCATCATTTTTCAATCCTTTCTGACTTCATTTGTTATTTTTC
>NZ_JAFKCV010000103.1 GCF_017254865.1 Bowmanella dokdonensis
CTAGCTCTATCGTTAGTGCTCAGTACCCTGGCCGTTCAGCCTTCTTGGAAGGTATGGCATCTGAAAGTAAAGGCCTGCCAAATATTCAGGAATTGGAAGAGTTGTGGTTCGCACTGCAAACTGAAATGACTGAGTCTGGCAAGATTGCGCGTTTTGAAACAGACGTAATCAGCCTGGATGGCGGTTCTAGCCGTCAGGAAGTGGTACGTGTTGGTACGTTCAACCTGGTAAGCAAAGAAGGTTATCTGGCCTACAATGCTGAGAAAGGACAGGTTCAACCTTTGGGTCGTCAGCCTGACAGCCACATGGTTAACGATGCATCCAGCTTCATGGACGCGACATCTGGCTTCAATCCATTCTTCGTGGATCCAACTCGCGGTACCATTCTGGGCCTGTTGACTGCTAAGGCAACTTTGTCTGAGCGTTATCATGCAGG
>NZ_JAFKCV010000104.1 GCF_017254865.1 Bowmanella dokdonensis
GCCCAGGAAGGCCTGGCTAAACGCTATTTAAAGATTAATGGTCACTGGCGGGACCATGTTCTGATGGCCAAATTAAGCCCTTATCAGCAATAAAAAACGGCCCAATTGGGCCGTTTTCTGTTCATGCATAGGGGTTAAAGCTTGAACTCAACCACTTTACGGCCGAGTTTTTCCAGCTCAGGTTTAAGTGCTTTGGCGTCACCCACCACCACTGTCAGCATCTCGTCGAGCTTAAGGTGCTTGGCTGCCAGGGCATTGATTTCGGCTTGGCTGATGCCATCAACGATGGCCGAGCGCTCTTTGACAAAACTGGGTTTAAGATCAAATTCCAGGATCTGGGCCAGGAAACCCAGTTTGGCCCGCGGCGTTTCATACTTCAGGGCATCTTTTTGGTTGATGGCCAGACGCATAAAACTTAGCTCCTCGTCACTGATTC
>NZ_JAFKCV010000105.1 GCF_017254865.1 Bowmanella dokdonensis
TGGACTGACGATGCCTTTTTCGGGATGTTCAAAGCGCACTAAGGCTTCCATACTGACCAATTGACCGGATGCAATATCCACTTTGGGCTGATAGTAGACACTGAACAAATCTTCTTTGATTCCGTGGCGGATCAGGTTCTCAATTTGCAGCTGTCGTACCGCATTTTGATTCATCTCACCACTAAAGAACTGATACTTGTTACCACCGGCATTTTTAGCAAAGTACATGGCGGTATCGGCATTTTTCAGCAGTTCCTGGGGGCTGACACCATCCTCTGGATAGAAGGCTATTCCCAGGCTGCCCCCTAAAACGAACTCCTGACGATTAATAATAAAGGGGCGGGCCATCTCATCCAGGATGCGCTGAGCCAGATGCGTAATGCGGTGTATATCGGTGCTGTTTTCCACCAACACACTGAATTCATCGCCACCTAG
>NZ_JAFKCV010000106.1 GCF_017254865.1 Bowmanella dokdonensis
TTATGCCTATCGTGATCGTCAGCGTATGCCGAAAATTTCAAGAGATTTGGCAAAGTCGCTTTTTCAAAAGATATTGGAAAGGCGAAATGAACTTGTTGAGATCGATACATTAAAGCAAGTAAATCCAAACTCGTTACTGGATAGCGAACTTGAGCATAAGTTTATTGACACTCTAAAAGCCTCGGGAAGACCGTGGAAAGTGAACAACGCCATCGTAAATGGAAAGAATGGTTATGTGTTGACTGTTGGACGAAATGAACAGATCACTCAGGCGTGGAAAATCGAACCACAAGTTGATTTAAACTGTGCAATGGGTGTCGAAATGGCTTGTCGGCCCGATTTTGTTTTCTGGCCAGTTAAAAACCAAGAGCATATTTTACCTATAGCGGTATTTCTCGATGGATATGAGTTTCACTGTGACAAGGTAGGAG
>NZ_JAFKCV010000107.1 GCF_017254865.1 Bowmanella dokdonensis
GTGTGTTGTTCCCTTACTTCGCCGGTTTCAGTCAACTGCTGCTGGATGGGGCGGATTTTGTTGCCGTTGATAAGGTGATGGAGAAAATTTTCGGTTGGCCTATGGGCCCGGCTTACCTGCTGGACGTAGTAGGTATGGATACGGCAGATCATGCCGCAGGCGTCATGGCCGAGGGTATTCCTGAGCGTATGCAGCGTATCGGCAATGATCCTATTCAGAGCCTGTACCAGGCCGGGCGTTTGGGTCAGAAGAACGGTAAAGGCTTCTATGACTTCGCGGTCGATAAGCGCGGCAAGCCGAGCAAAACCGCCGCTGAGGAAGCCTACAAGCTCCTTAATATTGAGCACCGTGAATTTGATGCAGAAGAAGTGATGGCCCGTTTGATGATTCCAATGGCAAACGAAGCGGTACGTTGTCTGGAAGAAGGT
>NZ_JAFKCV010000108.1 GCF_017254865.1 Bowmanella dokdonensis
GCACCTTTATGGGTGGTATCGCGGCCCTGGCCAAAGCATTAGGCCACCACGTAACCGGCTCAGACGCCAATGTCTATCCACCTATGAGCACCCAACTGGAACAATTGGGTATCAATCTTACCCAAGGCTATGATCCCGCTCAGCTGGAACCTGCTCCGGATTTAGTGGTCATCGGCAACGCCATGAGTCGCGGCAATCCCGCGGTGGAATATGTACTGGATCACAACTTGCCTTATACCAGCGGGCCACAGTGGTTACTGGAAAACCTGCTCAAAGACCGTTGGGTACTGGCGGTGTCCGGTACTCATGGCAAAACCACGACATCCAGTATGCTAGCCTGGATTCTGGAATACACCGGGCTCAATCCTGGCTTTCTGATAGGCGGCGTGCCGGAGAACTTTGGCATTTCCGCCCGTTTGGGTGACTCG
>NZ_JAFKCV010000011.1 GCF_017254865.1 Bowmanella dokdonensis
TCATGCTGCTTAATGGCCTTGATGATTTGTTCTTCGGTATAACGTTTTTTCATTCTGAGATCTCCATTGGCTCCAGTTTATTGGAAATCTCATCAAAGTCATGGTGTTAAATCTGGGGAGAAGGTCAGGGGCAGGGGGATTCACCACTTCGGGCACAGAGAAGGGGCAGATCACTATCTGCCTCTTTTTTGTTATCACGCGGCGGCGCTGTGGACGAGGTGTTGATAGTGGCTGGTTTGCGCCAACTTTGGTCATTATGCACGTTGCAAGACTTGACCCCGAGATCACTTAAACATCGTCAAATCAAGCGATCATCAGTGTCATCTAGTCTGATTAAGACAAACCAACCAACTGGATTTTCCTGAATATCAGTAGAAGCTTGCGGCGAAGCGTGTCCGCCGAAAATCACCGGAGATAAAAGAAGCGGCGCAAGGCCGCTTCGTTGTCTTCTGATACCTGCTTTAGGAATTCTTCCCATGAGGCTCTGGAGTCCGCTTTCTCCGGAATAGCAAACCGACGCCAACTATTCCCAGTAATACACCTCCAAAACTTCCACCTCCAGATTCACCACCGGAACCAGTTGGTGAGGAAGGATTGGTAGGCGATGTGGGAGTTTCCCCAACTGGCTCGGACACTCTCACCTGATAGTCCACCAGCTCTGAAACGACGTCAGACTCCACCAGCTTGACTAAGCCGACACCAGATGCGAACCACATATCAACAATTGTGATGAGCCTGGCTGTACCACCACCTACACTGGCTTGAAACGCAAGTTCCCAAGAAACCTTCTTTGTGTGGAATGTGCCAGCTGGGACGGTCAACACCTCATCGCCATGGTAATACACTACGCCATTAAACCGCGCCTCCTGCTTACCATAGGTGGGAGTGATATTAACTTCGCCTTTGCCACTAACATCTTCCCGTGTTTCACGAGCAGAGGAGAAGCTACCAACTAGCAAAGGCTCATCCAGGCGCATATCCACCTTGTAGATATCATTGCCAACCTGAACTTGGTTTAAAAAAACACCAGCAAACTTCAAACCTTCAGAATCATGTGTTAGGTAGTATTTCCCGCCGCTACTGAATTCTATTGGGTAAATAGTTACCCCTGCTATGTTGGTAGCCGAACCTAGAGACGCTGTTACCGTGTTGTAGGTCCACGTGTTTGAAGTGTGCATGGGTAGGAATGAGGCTGCGAACTCTGCTTGATTCATACCGTTATAGAAATCATTCGGGTGAGAATCTGTGTTGTCACCTATAAAGTCACCGTCTGAATCCAACCACTCGCTTGAATCATTAGGGAAAGCGTCAGAATTGTCACCTACTCCATCACCATCAGTGTCGAGCCATTCAGCAGGATCATTAGGGAAAACGTCAGAGTTATCGCCTACACCATCCCCATCGCTGTCTTCCCATTCACTCGGGTCACGAGGGAAGATGTCACTGTTATCGCCTACACCATCCTCATCGCGGTCGTTTGTTTCGGCTGGGTCTTCCGGAAACGCATCACCATTATCGCCTACACCATCCCCATCGCTATCTTCCCACTCATTTGGGTCGTTAGGGAATATGTCGCTGTTATCACCAACCCCGTCGTTGTCTGCGTCTAACCACTCGTTTGGGTCGTTAGGGAAGGCGTCACTATGGTCGCCAACGCCATCCCCGTCAGTATCGAACGACTCGGCGACTCCACCTAGGATTGAAAAAAATCCATTTACTGCACCATCAGCGTCATTAGGCCCTCCATCACTAACTGTCACTTTCAGGCAGTTGTGTCCCTCTGTGAACCCTTCGGAGTATTCAGCACTATCAATAACTGGACATTCACCAGGTTGACCTAGAGCAGAATAGATAGTGTCGTCACTATTGGTAGTGAAATCCACCCAACCATCTTGTGGAGTGTACTGACGAAATACTGAGAATGCAGGAAGAGGGGATGTGAGAGGAATAACGATATCCGCAGAGTCACCTACTTTCAACGCCATTTTGATGTCATTGTAACCAGCGATAGCGCTCACAACATCTGGGGCATGACGATTATTATAGGCAATCAATATTTCCTGCTCACTGACTTGGGTATGAAGATTGTCAAGCCCTCGCGAAACATCACCAATCATCAACCTCAAACACTGGTTTGTAGTTAACTGATAGTCAGACTGAACTTGCAGTTGGGAGCGGCTGCTAAACCATTTATTACCACCTGGGTCCTGAACGATAAAAGTTACATATTGACCTTCATTATTCGCACCCACGCTATAAGTCAGAAACTCACTGAATTCTTTGTTAGTGATAACCATTTGGCCATCATCACTACCAATAGCGATTGTACTGTTTTCATGAATATCGACGTCAACGGGTGAATCTATTGGCAGCTGCGTTTTGTAGCCATTCCATGACCCTTGGTCTAAAGGGTACTCATCACCTAAAGGAGTAAAAACAATATCACCATCAGACCAGGCTGAAACCCCAATGGTGTTGCCAAATTGATCCGCCGTCACATCAGTAAAGACGTAACTCAAAACCGCAGATTCGTAGGGCAGTTCCAACCCATTTACAGGGTCAAAAAATGCAGTAGCATTCTTTGTATGAAACATTCCATCCAGACCCAGCGATAATTCAGAAAAAGCCGATTCTGTAACCAGCTCAGCAGAGAAATCAGATGGATCAATTGCCTTAATACCCTTGTAGCCGCTAACGTAAACTTTGTCACAAAAGGTATCTATTGCTATTTCATGATCATATTCTGCAATATCTTCAAGGCCAAACTTCCATTCACCTGTTACTGATGAATATAGGTACAACCGTTTGTCTTTCACAACCGCGATATCGGTCTCTGAAGTTTGGGTTACACCAATGACTCGGCTCTCATCTCCAAAATTTGGAATCTGTACAGTTTGCACAAGAGTTCCGTCTACTTGATACTCTTTTAAAGTACCTTGACCAGCCACAACCACATTACCCATAGTAAAAGGCTGAGACACCGCACTGAATACCGTTGCACTCGCTATAAGTGCAACCCCAATATTGGCTAGATGCTTCATTTTCATTCCGTTAAAAAATAATCCCAACTTCGTTTATAAGCGATATTAGAAAGGATTTAGTGGTGTAAAGTCGCGTAAATGCGATATCTAAAAGGCGTATTATGATCCTGCATTCGACGACTTAATATACTGAAAATCCCGATGGCTTCAAGCTTGTAAAGTATACAGTGATGATGGGGGGGGATGAGCAGGGCAAGCATGTATCGGGGCCAAGTCTAATGAAATGGTTCGCCCCCTCAACACTGACTAAAGTGTTGTTGAGCAAAACAGGAGACGAACCATGACTTCAATAGAAACACTGGGTATTGATTTAGGCAAGCGCTCTTTACATGTGATTGGCTGGGACGAGGGTGAACAGCAAATAAAGAAAGCGAAGTTTAGTCGCAATAAGTTGTTAGAGTTTATTGCTCAATTACCTCCTTGCACCGTTGCTATGGAAGGATGTGCTGGAGCACATTGGCTGGCAAGAAAGTGTCAATCCTCTGGGCATAAGGTTAAGTTGCTGCCAGCTCAATTTGTTAAGCCTTATGTGAAGAGCAACAAGAATGATTACATTGATGCAGAGGCAATCTGTGAAGCCAGCCGTCGCCCGAGAATGAGATTTATCCAGATTAAGAACGAACAACAACAGCTTATCAGTGCCTGGTGCCGGATAAGAGAAGGCTATGTGGTGCAGAAGAATGCGACCAGCAATAAGATCCACGCCTTTTTGTTGGAATTCGGTGTTCCTCAAGCAAAAGGCAAGAAAACCCTCAACCACTTACCTGAATTACTGGAAGATGCGAATGTTTCTATTCCTGACGCATTGCGAGTGGTGCTCGATACACTTTACCAGGACTATAAGGCGCTAAAAGGACAGATACAGCAGGTTGAACGTCATCTGGCAGAACTATTGAAGACTGAGCCGGTGGCACAGCGGTTACAGGAAATCCCAGGTGTTGGACTGATTACCAGTGCTTTGCTGATTGCCAAGGTGGGAGATGGCCGACAGTTCAAGTCGGCTAGAGACATGGCTGCTTGGATAGGTTTAGTTCCTCGCCAGCATAGTACCGGCGGAAAAGATACCTTGTTAGGTATTAGTAAGCGGGGAAACAGCCAGTTGCGTCGTTGCTTGATTCATGGTGCTCGTTCGGTCATTCAATGGCACCAAGGGCGAACAGATTTATGGTCTGGCTGGCTACAACGGCTAAAGGCACACAAGGCTGCCAATATCGTTTGCTGCGCGTTGGCGAACAAGCTGGCCAGAATTGCTTGGGCGATAATGACCAGTGGTCAGCGATTTAAGGTAATGGCATAACGAACACTCAAGACAAAAAGCCCTTAACTATGACGAAAACGCTTTTGCGGCATTGCCAGTAACCTGAACAGTGCTTTAGACCCTGATACTGCTGGTCTTGATAGGTGGCAATGTGCGCATTTTCATACAGGATCCAGGGATAAAGCCCTGAATAGAATCCGGATACATTGACGCAGGCGAATTTCTAAATAGATGGGCATTTTTGAAGAAGATTGACTTATATGGGCTAACCATACATTGCACTGTAACAAAGACGATCTTTCAGACTAACAATTATTGGTAAAGTGTCATCAGTAAACACTTTCTCCCAGCTTATGGTCAATTCTTTGTGGCTCGAAGCTCTCTTCTCATTCTATAGGTGAAGTTCCAAGTTTCAGCAGCCACCGGCCTTAGCCGGTGGTCTGCCTGCAAACTCATTACTTACAGATAGAGAAAAGGCTGAGAGGCAGTGTCGGGTTGGGCTTCGCAGACCTTACACAGCAGGGAGGCTGTGTAAGAGACTACATGGAAGTACTCGCGGCGTGTCTGCGAAGGCCAATCCGACTCTGCCTTTGTGCTTCTTTATTTGATCCTAAAATGCCCGCCCAGTCATACAGCTCTCGGCCTTACCTACCAATAACCACTGCCCATGTCAGTCTCTTTCGATGCTGCCTTAAGATGCTTACCTTGGGCTGTTGGATGTAAGAAGGTGTCGTTATGTTTGATGTCCGACTCTGATCTATTCAAAAAGCTATGCCGTAAAACTGACTATTCACCTACCAACCCATTTTAAATCGGTATTTATATGAAAAAGTTATCAGTTCTATTGTTGGCAATGTTTATCCATGCTCCTTTCCATCAAGCTGCACTGGCACAGGACGGAAAAACGGCGTTAGTGCCATTGCCCTCTGTGGAGGATTTTACCAAAGGCGAAGATGGTTGGGCATTTGGTCTGGGTCTGGGCGTTGAATATGAATCAGCCTACGAAGGGTCGGATGAATTTGGTGTCGAAGTCGACCCTGCCGGGGCGGTACAGTGGCGAAGCGGTGATGATATTTTCTACTGGGCGGGGGAGGCCTTGGGCTGGCGTGGACTTCGCTCGGATATTTGGCTATTCGATGCTGCCATTGCCTTTGAAGAAGGTCGTGAAGAAGCTGACTCCGATGACGGTCGGTTGGATGGTCTTGGCGATACGGAAGAAGGGATAGAAGTGGTGTTGCAAGCGCGTCGGGCTTTTGATGCCGATTGGCGCTATTGGCTTGACGGTAGGCTGGTAACAGGTGAAAACGGCAATCTTGGTCTTTTTTCGCTGGGCCGCCGCTTCGGCGACCAGAATGACGGAAGTGGTTCTGAAATTGCAGTGGTTGCGGTTTACCATGATAGCGAACGAGCCAACCGGGATTTTGGCATCAACGCCGAGCAGGCAGCGGCATCGGGACTGAGTGAGACTGTTCTTGGCGGTGGATTCCGTTCAATTGGGTTTCATTACAATTATCGTCAATACCTCAACCAGAGCTGGCAGATTTTCGGTGAGGTGCTCTACGAGCATTACATTGGCGACATTCAGGACAGCCCAATCGCACGCAACAACTATGAAGCCGAAGTCGGTGTTGGATTTATTTACGTTTTCTAGACCGCTTAACAGCTAAACGATGAGGCACCTTTGCCATTTCAGCGGCTGACAGTCAGGGTCAGCCGTTATAAATCTTACCGCCCCGCACCACATAACTGCTCAGCACCCGGCGGGCCTCTTCCCGTTTAACTTGTTTGATGACGTCCAGTCCGGCCCTGGCCAGATAGCGGTAGGATTCGGCAAACACAGGGCCTTCGTCAAAGCCAATAGCCCGGGCATCCTCTCCGGTAGCCCCGCATACCAGCCGTTTGACGCCGCTCCACAAGGTCGCACCCATGCACATGGCGCAGGGCTCACAGGAGGTAAACAGCTCACATCGTTTGTCGTTGGCAGACAGGCTGAAGCTTTCCAGGGCCGCCTCGGCCATCATAATCGCCATCACCTCTCCGTGCAGGGTGGAGTTGTTGGCGGCCATGACCTGATTAACCCCGACGCCCAAAAGCTGTCCTGTATCCATGTCGAATATGGCGGTACCAAAAGGACCGCCACTGTCCCGCTCCACATTTTGCCGGGAAAGCTCGATGGCCAGGGCCATCTTTTCCTCGTCCGATTGATACTGGCGACTCCAGTCCACCACCTCATCTATCCAGCCGGGTAGGGACACCTCCACCTGTTTTACGTGGCGTAAGGGGCTTGGGGGCTGTTTACTTTCGCTCATCATCTGTCCTTTTGCTGCGATTATCTGTTAATAATGGCATACTTCGCGCCTTTAAAAACTAAGGTAAGCCCATGTCTCTGGAACAAGCCCTCAATCAACGCGCCGGCGAAAAATGTGAACTCTGCTCATCCACCGACACTTTGGCAGTTCTGCCTGTGGGTCCACAGGACCAGCCGAGGGTGGACAACCATATACTGGTCTGTGCTAACTGCAAGGGACAGATCGACGGGCAGCAGGCCCTGGATACCAAGCACTGGCGCTGCCTGAACGACAGCATGTGGTCCCCCGAGCCGGCGGTGCAGGTGATGGCCTGGCGGATGCTCAAGCGATTGTCCTCAGAAGTCTGGGCACAGGACCTGCTGGAGATGCTGTATCTGGACGAACAAACTCTCACCTGGGCACAGGCCGGGGATGACTCAGACAGGGAGCCCACCCTGGACAGCAACGGCACGCCGCTTGCCACCGGCGATACCGTGGTATTGATCAAGGATCTGGACGTAAAGGGGGCCGGCTTTACCGCCAAGCGCGGCACGGCGGTAAGGGGAATCAGCCTGCCCGACAATCCCAGACATGTGGAGGGCAAGGTCAATGGCGTGCGTATCGTCCTGGTGGCTGAATACCTGAAGAAGTCCTGACGACTTAAGGATCAGCCCTGCTCAGGCGGGAGCTGATAGTCGAACTGATAGAAGTGCCGGCCGTTTTCGATACGGATGGACATGCTGCCTGTCAGGCCCAGCAGTTCATCGGTGCCCGATGCCGGTACCACCTCCAGAATCAGATGCTGGTTGGCCTGATGCATGGTGCCATAGTGTTGCAGCACAAAACTGCCCTGGCGACCGGCCAGTTCACCACTGACCTGCTCGATAGCCACATAACCGGCAGAACCTTTGCTCTGCGTCATGGCGCTGAGCATTTCCCCTTTGCTGGTGCCGCTCAGCTCACCGGCAAAGGTTTTGTCGATGGCCATACGGCCCAGATTGATCCCGTTCTGGCCCTTGGCATAACAGCCCATAGGCTTGAGATTGACCTGAAATTCCCCTTTAGCTTGCATTGATGTGCTCCCCGGTGTGCTGGCCAGTCAGGGCAAATCTGCCGGCCCGTTGGATATTGTTGTTATGGCGTCACATATTGTCGTTTTTACCGACAATATGCCAGAGTAGGCAGACAGATAATTACCCAACTCATACAGATTGTATTATCCATGCGACATATAGTGTTTGGTGCTGGCCTGATCGGCGGCTTTGTCGGCGCGATGCTTGCCAAGCAGGGGCAGTCGGTGACCCTGATTGGACGGGACAGGGTAATGGCCCGTTGGCAGGATGGTCTGCGTCTGACAGATTTTCAGGGCCATCAGATCAAAGGCATCAAGCCCGCTCTGATGGGGGAGGACTGGCAACAAACCCCTCCTGAATGTGATGTCCTGTGGCTGACGGTCAAATGCACAGGTGTCAGGCAGGCCGCCTTCGATATCAAATCCCTGCTAACCCCCCAGAGTCAAATATTCTGTTGCCAGAACGGCCTCGGAGCCGATGGTCAGGTCCGTGCGCTGTATCCCTGGCATCCCGTTTCCCGGGTGATGGTGCCATTCAACGTCGTCGAGGAAGAGCCGGGCTGGCTGCATCGTGGTTCTGAGGGCACTCTGGTCTTGGAGTCCAGCCAGAATCCCAGCTTTGTCAGACAGTTGGCCGGAATTCTGGACAATCCCATGATGCCGGTCAGTACCACAGGGCAGATGGACGAACTTCTATGGGCGAAGTTACAGTTAAACCTGGGCAATGCCATCAATGCCCTTGCAGACATTCCGGTCAAGGCGATGTTGCAGCAGCGTGGTTTCAGACGGATATTGGCGAGTCTGATGGAGGAGTTGTTGACCGTTGCCGATGCCAAAGGTCTGCAATTACCAAGGCTGACCCGTCTGCCGCCAGCCTGGTTACCCCGTGCACTGCGCCTTCCGGACTGGTTGTTTATCCGGCTGGCCAGCCGCATGCTGGCTATCGATCCACAGGTGCGTACCTCCATGTGGTGGGATCTGAAGCAGGGCAGGCACACTGAAATCAGTTATCTCAACGGCGCGGTAGTGGAGGCGGCCCTGAGCCTGGGGTTGCCTTGCCCTTATAATCAGGCGCTGGTTCGCCTGATCCAGCAGGCAGAAAGTGGTGAACTCAGTCAGGGACTCGGGGCCGGCGAGCTACAAGGGATGATATTGGCGCAGATGAACTGATTTGTACCTGTTCTCCCACAGAAATACAGGCGATAGAGTTACCGGACAAGCGTCGATTAGTGCTAAATTGAGCCTTAACTGTGTGGGGAGCGGAGTTATACCTCATGTTAGGAATAGTCTTTACCAGTTTCGTGGAAATGGTTGAGCAGCACTTTTCGCCACAAGAGGCGGAGGCGCTGCTGTCTGAGGCCGGTTTTTCTCATGGCGGGGCCTACACTGCAGTCGGTTACTATCCGTTTGAAGATCTTCATACCCTATTGTCATTATTGTCTGCCAAGACGGGCATCGCTGAATCCGAATTGCTCTATTCGTTTGGAAAGTTCCTCTTTGTAGTGCTTGCCAGAAGCCATGAAAGCATGCTGTGGGAAAAGGGTAACCTGTTCGAATTGCTTGCCTGTATAGATAACGAGATTCACCAGGAAGTGCGCCAGCTATATGTAAACGCGGATCTACCCAGTTTCACCGTGCTTGAACGAACGGAGCGACATATGCTGTTGTTGTACCAGTCAAAGCGACGGCTGGAAATACTGGCCAAGGGCCTTATCGAAGGCGCGGCAATTTTCTACGATACCCCGGTTACTGTTAAGCTTAGGCCTCTGGATACCCCGGCATCGGGCACGCTGTTGGAAGTACGTTTGTTTTAACCATCGACTTTCGTCAAGCAGCGGTATTGCGCCGGCCCAAAGGACTCATCCTTTTGGCAGCATGTCTGAGAGCAACATGGCAATGCCGAGAAAGGACATAAAGCCGGCAATGTCCGTGATGGTGGTCAGCACGATTGACGATGATTGGGCAGGATCCAGGCCAAGTCTTTTCAGCATAATTGGCACCAGCGCGCCTGCCCCGCAGGCTATGATCAGCGACAGCACCATGGCCAGGGCAATGACCAGCGCCAGACCCACCGACTCACTCCAAAGGTAGACGCCAACGGCGCAGGTCAGCGCGATAGCGACCCCGTTCAGGGCGCCGGCCAGGATCTCTTTGAGCAACACCCTGTTCCAGTGGCGGGTGGTGATCTCCCTCAGTGTCAGTCCACGCATGGTCACCGCCAGGGCCTGGGCGCCGGCATTTCCTGATTGTCCGGCTGCTACCGGCAGCAGAATTGCCAGGGCCGTGACCTCGGCGATCAGGCCCTCGAAAGCACCTACCACGGCGGCCGCAGCAAAGGCGGTCAGCAGATTGATCTGAAGCCAGGGCAGGCGGCGTGTGACGGCAAACCAACTGCTGGACAGGGCCTTTTCCTCCTTACTCACACCCACCATGGTCTGCATGTCGCTGGCCAGATCTTCCTTGGTGGACTGATAGACTTCGAAATAGCCGATACTGCCCACCAACTGTCCCTGAGTGTCGAGTACCGGAATGGCCCGGGTACGGTATCCCTCAAATTTTTCTGTTACCAGTTCCTTGTCATCCAGCGCTTCGAGGGTAGTACGGACGGGCTGACTGATAGTGGCGAGGCCGGAGGCGGGCTGGGCACTGACCAGGTCGGCCAGGGGCACTTCGCCCACCAGTTGCTGGTGGTTGTCGAGCAGATACAAGACGTCCTGCGCCGTGCCCGGGTTTCTGCGCAGAATGGCCAGGGCGTCCGCCACCGTCAGATCGGCCGAGAAAGCCTGCACCTTGGTCGTCATCATCCGCGCCGCCGAGTCGGGGGGAAAACGAAGCAGATCCTGATACTCACTGACCAGGGAAGGTTGGCTTTCCTTCAGACGACTGAGAAGATGGACGCGTTTGTCGTCTTCGAGACGGCCCAGCAGGGCAATGGCCAGATGACTGTCCAGAAAAGCGATCAGGTTGCTGGCCGTCTGTTCGTCCAGTTGGCTGAAAATAGCGTCGGTGGTGCCAGGGGGCAGATATTTCCATACCCCGGCCACCACATGGATGGGCTGAATTTCCAGCAGACCGGCGGCCTCGGCAGCCTCCATACGTTCCAGATGGCGTGCACTCTTGAGCGGATAGCTGGCCATAAAGGCCTTGCTGAGCTCCTGTGCGGTCGTTTCCATGTTCAAAGTGGTACTCATCATCTTCTCCGACTATCTCGACACAGGGGTCAGCAGATCCAGCAGGGCATTGAGTGAAGCGCCATAGGCCGAAAGAATATCCCCCGGCAGGGGATCCTTGAGTTGCAGTGGTTCGGCACGGCTCAGGGCGTAGCGAATCTGGTGGTGATGAATGATGCCGATAAATTCATGCTTGAGATTGACCACGGCGGCGGTGTCCTGGCGGTGCCAGACAGCCAGATCCTGCGCGGCGCTTAGTTCGGTAAAGCCGCTGAGGGTAGGGGGCTGGTCAGCCATAAGCCGGTGGACGGATTGATTGGCCGGTGAACGCAGCAGGTCATACACGGACACGCTGCCCGTCACCTGACGCAGGCGGTTGATGACATAGATTTGCTGGCTGTCTGAGAACGTTTTCTTCTTAACCCTCAGCAGAGCGTCCTGCACTTCCATCTGTTCATCCAGCACCAACAGATCGGTTTCGGTCCAGGCCCCGACCGTATAGTCCGGGTAGCTGAGCAGCAACTGACAGGCAGTCTGCTTTTTCAATGGCAGGAAGTCCAGTTGTCTGGAACGCTGAGGCTCTTTCAAATGGCGTAAAATGGCGGCGATATCTGCCGTATTGAGCTCCTTGAGCAGTCTGGCACATTGCTCATCCGGCATTTGCACCAGAATCGGCGCGGCAAAGGACGGGAGCATGGCAGTAAAGACCTTTGCCGCAACCAGGGAAGAGGCTTTGGGCAGTAACCGGGCTACCTGCTCGGGCGGCTCGAGTTCGAGTGTTCTGGCTGCGGCCAGGGGCTCGTCCTCAAGAAAATGCAGGGCCAGGCTCAAATCTGCAGAGGGCATAACAGTCTCCCGTTTACTGGCTTGGCTCGGATGGCTTGTTGGGGGTGTCCACCGGCGACTGCCGGACACAACTTTGTTGTTCCAGCCAGAACCTTGCCGGAATCAGGGTGCGCCCGGCCTGCGTTTCCAGTACCAGCATGGTGTCGGTGATCTCCACCAGCACTCCCTCGGTGTCGCCGACCACCATTTGATCATGTATTTGACAATGCTTACGGGCTTGTCTGGCCCCCACCACGTTGGCAATCAGACCCTTGCTGCCCAGGCCGAAGGCCAGCGCTAATCCCGCGCCCAATACCGCAGCTACCACCAACACCAGGCTTGTAATGAAATGGATATTGATGCCGAGTTGTTCAACACCTATGACCAGCGCAGTGAACAGGACGGCGAACTTGGCTGCCGCAGCCAACCACAGGGCCCGGGGCAATCCGGCTGATTCTGCCGTGGCGCGGGTCATGGTGCTGACCAGATTACTAAGCAGATACCCGCCCACAATAATGAGCAGTCCGGCCACCATCCGCGGCAGATAGCTGATCAGGCCGCCCAGCCAGGCCGAGAACAGATCCAGTCCCAGAATGGACATGGCGGCGGCGAAGAAGAACAACATGATCAGCCAGAAGATTACCTTGCTGGCGACCCTGGAGTGATCGGTGCGGATTTCCAGCCCCTTGCCCCGCAAGGGGGCCGGGGTCATCAGGCTAAGCATCCGATTAAGCAGACGGATTATCGACAGGGTCAGGCGGGACATCAGCCAGGCGACCAGCCAGCCGGCCAACACCAGAAGGAGAGCGCCTATGACATTGGGTAGATAGGCAACCAGATATTCGAGCAGTTGTGAATACAAACCGGTAACGGCGCTCTGCCAGTCGCTGGATAAGCTTTGTGACATCGTGAATCCCTCTTTGTCGGTGTCAGCCCCCCGTCCAGGCAGAAGAGCGCTAAACCATAGTCTTTAAACTCAATATCAGTATCATAGGATCATTACCAGAAAGGAAACAGGATCAATATCGGCAATGAGGGGTAAGACACAGAAATGGCTGGATCGCCTCAGGCAATCGGACCATGCCTTGGTACTGCTGTTTGTCTTCTCGGCCCTGGAAGCCACCATTGTGCCGATTCCACTGGAACTGGTGCTGATCCCCTATATGTTGTTGGAACGCCAGCGCATCTGGTTGCTGGCTACTATTGCCCTGGCGGGTTGTCTGACCGGGGCACTGGCTGGATACTGGATTGGCCTGGGGTTGTTTGATTCGGCTGGCCAGTGGCTGATTGAGGCCACCGGGGCCACTGAACAGTTCGAGCAGTTCCGTCAAACCCTGCAGGAGGAGGGCTTTTTTGCCTTGTTTATGGTGGGAGTCACTCCGGTGCCCTTTCAGGTGGCGATGCTGGCCGCCGGTGCAACGGATTACCCGCTGGGGTGGTTTATGCTTGCTGCCGGCCTCTCCCGGGGAATTCGTTATTACGGTCTGGCCCTGCTGGTGTTGATGTTTGGTGAGCAGGCCACCGAGATCTGGCGCCGTCACTCGACAACAGTAGGCGTTTCACTGCTGGCCATTTTTGTATTAACGCTGATACTGAATTTTTTATGAGGATTCAGGTGCGTCCTTACCGCCAGGCTGACGCCCGGGCGTTGACGGATATATTCTATGACAGCATTCACAGCGTGGGGCCTGAATATTACAGCGCCGCACAGGTTAATGCCTGGGCGCCCCTACCCAGGGACTACATGGCTTGGCAGGCCAGGTTCGCGGGCAAACCGCCTTTTGTCGCAACATTCAAGGATCAGATAGTCGGCTTTATCACCCTGGAGCCAGATGGCCATATCGACTGGACCTATACCCATAAGGACTATCAGCGGCAGGGCGTCGCTACTGCCTTGTATGATTACCTTGAGAAGCAGGCCAAATCAGCAGGTATGGGTCATTTGTATGTGGAGGCTTCCCATCTGGCCAGGCCGTTTTTTGCCTCAAAGGGATTCGTGCTGGTCCGCCAGAACCAGGTTAGGCGGGGCAGGGAAATACTGGTTAACTGGAGTATGGAAAAGCTGCTGTAAGCCAAAGCAGGAGACAAGGCTGGCCCTGCCCCCTGCTGGGCGCGTTATTCGGTGGATTTGGCTTTGGTCACCATCTCCCGCACATCCTTAAGCAGTGCCTTGGCATCATAAACGATACCGTCCTTGATGGTGTATTTGACCCCGCCGACCCGTGTAGGCCGGTTGTCGTCATCCAGTTTGAAATGCCCCGTGCCATAAAGCACTTTGAAGTTGGCCAGCGGATTTTCCTCCACTATCACCATATCCGCCAGTTTGCCAATACTGATGGAACCCAGGCTGTCTTCCATCTCCAGAGCCTGGGCACCATTGAGGGTGGCGGCCTGAACCACTTCCAGGGCATTGAAACCGGCCTCACGCAGCAGCTCCAGCTCGCGGATATAGCCAAATCCATAGATTTTGTAGATATAGCCGGAATCCGAGCCGGTAGTCACCCGGCCCCCCTGGTTCTTGTAGTCGTTGATAAATTGCATCCACAGACGAAAATTTTCCTTCCAGGCAATTTCGTCGTCTGTGGTCCAGTCAAACCAGTAACTGCCATGGGCATAACGGTTAGGTTGGAAGAAGTCCCACAATGTCGGCAGGGTATAGTCCTGATGCCAGGTGGCTTCCTGTTCACGCATCAGATCCCGGCTGGCTTCGTAAATGGTCATGGTCGGGTTGAGTGTGAAATCCAGGGCGATCAGTTCGTCACGTACTGCGTTCCATTTGTCGCTGCCGGGTTTGGCGGCTTGCTGCCAGAGCCTGCCGGCTTCGGCAAAGCGATGTTGTTCGTTATTGTAGTTGTACGCCGGTGAGTAATCCTGGATCCGCTGGTTTTCGAACAACGCCTCCGGCAGTCCATACCAATGTTCCATGGTGGTCAGGCCCAGGCGAGCAGAGTCCAGCACGTTCATGCTGACCACATTGAGCTGGGCATGATGCATCGCGGTGCCCAGGCCAAGCTTTTGTGCTTCATCCAGGGCGGCCTTCATCACCTTTGGTGTTGCGCCGAAGAACTTCACGCCCTGTGCGCCCTGCTCAGCCGCCCACTGCATCCATTCCCTGGCCTGCTCAGCAGTATAAATGGGCTTGTCCCTGCCCATGCCAAAGCCGAAGTAAGGGATGATCCTGGGGGCAGTGATCTGATTTTTCTCACTGCGCCTGACATGGTCCATAACCCAGTCCACACCGTTGAAACTGCCTGGTTCACGCACAGTGGTAATGCCGTGGCCCAGCCACAGTTTGAATACATACTCGGCAGGGATGTCGTCAGCCGATCCGCCTATATGACCATGCATGTCAATGAAACCGGGCAGTACATAATGGCCTTGCAGATCCATTTCCTGGTCACCCGGTTGCGCCTTGGGGCGGTTCTTGTCCAGAATCGGGACACCCGGATTGCCCACATTGACGATATTGGTAATGCGGTTCTTTTCAATCACTATATCCACCGGCCCCCTTGCCGGCGCCCCTTCGCCGTTGACCAGGGTAACACCGCGCAAAATCAGCCGCTGGTAAGGTCCCTGACCTTCGTTATCGGGACTGTCGGGAGCGCTGACGCCGGGTTTGGCGGCCAGCGGGAGGCTCATCAGCAGGGCCAGCAGAGCCAGTCCAAGTGGTCGGAATGTCATGGGTTATCCTCTTTTTATCTTTTCAGCAGACACCGGAGCCCATTATCTAACCATTCAGTGCTCTAAATTGGCAATCAAATTGAGATAAACCTCCAGGAATATATGTTATAAAAATAGCTGGGTGATATTTGACCAGCCGATTATGGCCGGGAGCAAGCCAATGGAAATCCTGAAGAAATTTATTATCGCCACCCTGGTGCTGGTGGTCATTTTGGTGGGCATCGGTTTTATCCTGCCGTCACATTTCAGAGTCGAGCGTGACATACTGATCGACGCGCCGCCGGAGAAGATCTACGCCCAGGTGGTGGATCTTCAAAAATGGCAAGACTGGGGCGTCTGGTTCAAGCGTGACCCGGCAATGGAGGTCCGTTATGAGGGCCCGCAGGGAGAGGTGGGAATGAAGTCTGTCTGGAGCAGTGAGTCACAAGGCAGTGGCGAGATGGAAGTGATCGCCACCGAAGAAAACCAGCGTCTGGTTTACCGGCTGTATTTTCCCGATTTCGCTATGAGCAGCACCGGAGAGATTGTACTGACACAACAGGATGATCGAACCAAAGTGCTCTGGAAGGACTATGGCGAGGTAGGGGCCAATCCTGTCCATCGCTACTTCGCCCTGATGATGGACTCCATGGTGGGCCCGGATTTTGAGATGGGCCTGGAAAATCTCAAGACTCTGGTTGAGAACAGCCGCTGAGTATGGCGTTTCAGCGCGAGTGGCGGGCCATCCGCCCTGTATTCTCTTGCACCGGGACCGAGGACCTGCTGCACTGAGCTTTCACATCCTGTCCGGGCATAGTATGTCGAATCAATTGGATCAACTGCTCAACTACTGGAGCGATAACAGGAACAGCCTGCAATGGGTGCTGGCCACCATTATCGAAACCCAGGGGTCTTCCTATCGAAAGGCCGGCGCCATGATGCTGATCAACAGCCTGGGACAATACCGGGGATTGCTCAGTGGCGGTTGTCTGGAAGCGGATGTTATGCGTCAGGCCAGGCGTTGCTGGGAGACCGGAAAGAACCGGATTATCTGCTATGACATGCGCGACGAGGACGATCTGAGCTGGCAGTTGGGCATAGGCTGTGGCGGAATGGTCAGGATCCTGCTGCAGCCCGTCAGTGAGCAGAACGACTATCTGCAACTCCCCGCCCTGCTTACCTGCCTGCAGGGTCGCCAGCCTTGCGGCTACTGGCAGGGTATCAATGAACAATCTCCCTGCAACCGGGTATTAACGCAGTCGCAGACTGCCGAGTTGCTGCCAGATGAACAACGCTGGGCCCGGCTCAGTCTGGACGGCCAGCCTGGCCTTATCCAGCAGATCCTGCCGGCCCCCTGTCTCGGTATCTTTGGCGGCGGCATGGATGCCAGGCCGCTGGTGGGCCTGGCAGCAGTAATGGGATGGCAGGTGCTGCTGGTGGACTCCAGACCGGCCAACGCCCGCGCCGAATACTTTCCCACGGCCCAGTTGATTAAGGGGCCCATCAATGACCTGGCATCCGAACCCCGGATGAGCTGGCTCAGCGCCGCTGTATTGATGACGCATAATATTGAACTGGATGCCCAGGCCCTGAGTCTTTTCAAATCCCCCTCGCAGGCAACCGGTCTGCGCTATCTGGGGATGCTGGGACCGGCCCATCGCACTGAACGGGTGTTCAGCGTGGCGGGACTGGAGGCATCCGATTTGTGCCGGCCCCTGGCCAACCCCGTGGGCCTGAGGCTGGGGGGGGAGTTACCCGAGTCCATTGCCCTGTCGGTAATAGCCGAGATCCACGCCGTGCTGGAAGGACAGGATGCACGTTCCTTCAGTCTGCCCCTGGGACCGCGGGTTTGAAGCTGGCGGTGGTATTGCTGGCTGCCGGCCAGTCCAGGCGTTTCGGCGGAATCAAGCAACTTGCCAGCGTTGGCGGCCAGCCCATGATCTGCCATAGCCTCAGGGCATATGAAAAACTGGCTGCAGACAAGGTAGTGCTGGTGCTGGGCGCCAATCGCGACAAGATTGCCCCTGTGCTGCCCGACTGGGTTGAGTTGCTGGACGTGGAAGACTGGCGACTGGGCATGGGTACCTCTCTGGCCAGGGCGGTCCAGAGCCTGGATAACGGGCTGACACATGTGTTAGTGGGACTTGCCGATCAGATAGCCGTTGGCCGGCAGCATATTCAGTCGCTGATCCAGGCCAGCCGGCAGCATCCCCACAGTATTATCGCTGCGGCGTACGGGCAGGATGTGGGCGTGCCTGCTATCTTTTGCAGGGCGGATTTTACCGCCCTTGGACAACTCCAGGGTGACAGAGGGGCAAAATCCCTGCTCCGGGCCCAGAGACACCGCCTGGTGCCGGTGCCTATGCCACAGGCCGGGTTTGATATTGATACTCCGGAACAATTACAAGCTTGGTTATACCAATCGGATTGATCTTACAGGCAAGAGGAAAAGACCATGATTCAATTTAACCTCAACGGCAAGGATGTATCGGTGGATGCTGAGGCAGATATGCCCCTCTTGTGGGTCTTGCGGGATCTGCTGGATATGACAGGGACCAAGTATGGCTGTGGTATGGCGCTGTGCGGGGCCTGCACTGTGCATGTGGATGGCCAGGCGCAGCGATCCTGCACCATGCCGGTGTCTCAGGTGGCCAAAAAGCAGGTCAAAACCATCGAAGGATTGGGCGTGGATGCCTCTCACCCGGTCCAGCAGGCCTGGGCGCAGCATGATGTGCCCCAGTGCGGTTATTGCCAGGCGGGTCAGATCATGAGTGCCGTGGCTCTGCTGGAAAAGAATCCCAAGCCCACCGACAGCGACATTGATGAATTTATGCAGGGAAACATCTGTCGTTGCGGTACCTACCCCAGAATCAAGGCGGCTATCAAGACGGCGGCCGGTAAGATGGGAGAAGGCTCATGAGCCGGTGTCAGAATGTCAGTCGCCGTGAATTTCTCAAATTTGCCGGGTTTGCCGGCTCCGGCCTGATGCTCGGTGCTTTGGTACCAGGCTGGCGCCCGGTTATGGCGCAGACCGCAGGCCTGCCGGGGGAGCTGAATCTGTTTATCAGTATCGGCTCTGACGATAGGGTACATATCGTCTGTCATCGCTCGGAAATGGGGCAGGGCATTCGTACCGGCCTGCCACAAGTGGCCGCCGATGAACTGATGGCTGACTGGAATAAAGTCAGGGTGGTGCAGGGAATGGCCAACGAGGCGTATGGCAGCCAGAATACAGACGGTTCCCGCTCGGTACGCCACTTTTACCAGACCATGCGGGAGATGGGAGCATCGGCCAGAAGTATGCTGGAACAGGCAGCTGCAGAACGGTGGCAGGTACCGGTTTCAGAGGTGCAGGCCAGGGATCATCAAATCTGGCATGACAAATCCGGGTGCAGCCTCAGGTTTGGTCAACTGGCCGAGGCGGCCGCCCAACTCAGTCCACCAGACAAAGAACAGCTCACCTTCAAGTCCAGGAAGGATTTTGCCTACATCGGCAAGGGGCTGAAGATTGTGGATATGCAGGCCATACTGACCGGTCAGGCCAAGTTTGGTATCGATATGACCCTGCCAGACATGCTTTACGCCAGTATTGAGCGCGCACCTGTGCTTGGCGCCGGGTTAGTCAGCCTGGATGACAAGCAGGCCAGGGAGGTTAAGGGGGTGGTGGACGTCATTCAGATGCCCGCGCAGACGATACCGGTCGGCTTTACGTCGCTGCCGGGCGTTGCAGTCCTGGCCACCAACACCTGGGCAGCCATGCAGGGACGCAAGAGACTGGCTATCAGCTGGCAGGACAGCGCTCATGGCCAGCATGATTCAGCGTCTTACCTGAAGACCCTGACGGACAGGGTCGTCACCAAAGGGAGGGTCATCCGCAGCGTTGGGGACGCCTACAGTGCCATGATGAATGCCGTGGATACCCATTCGGCCACTTACACTGTGCCTTATCTCATCCATGCCCCCATGGAGCCACCGGCTGCCCTGGCCAGATTCAAGGACGGGGAAATGGAAATCTGGGCCTGTACCCAGACGCCCCAGGCTACCCAGAATACGGTGGCCCAGCAGTTGGGCATCGACAAGAGTAAGGTCAAGGTGCATGTGACGTTGCTCGGAGGCGGTTTCGGGCGTAAGTCCAAGCCGGATTTTTCTGTGGAAGCTGCCTTTCTGGCCAAGGAGACCGGCAAACCGGTCAAGGTGACATGGAGCCGTGAAGACGAAATCCAGCATGGTTTCTATCATGCCATATCAGCCCAGTACTATGAGGCAGGGATGGACGACACGGGGCGCGTAACCAGTTGGGTTCAGCGTACGGCGTTTCCCAGTATCAGCTGGACCTTCAATGGCACGGCAGAGGAACCTTCCGACGGTGAACTGTCACTGGGTTTTGGCGACCTGCCATTTGCCCTGGATAATCTGTCCTGTGAGACACAAAAAGCAGAGGCTCATTTACGCATCGGCTGGCTGCGTTCGGTGTCCAATATACAGCATGGTTTTGCCATCGGTTCATTTGTCGATGAACTGGCTCACAAATTGAACCGGGAGCCCCGGCAGATGTGGCTGGAGTTGCTCGGCAGTGACAGGCTGGTCAACCCCAAGCCGGAAGGATTTGAATATACCAACTATGGCGATCCGTTGGAGCAGCACCCCATTGATACCGCCAGGCTGAAAAAAGTATTGAATCTGGTGGCGGAAAAGGCGGGTGTGGAAGAATCCGTCGGTCAACATGAAGGCTGGGGCATCAGCGTGCACCGCAGTTTTGTCAGCTATGTGGCTGTGGCTTCCAGAGTAAGGGTCAAAGACGGCAAGTTAAAGGTGCTGGAAATGCACTGCGCCGCCGACGCCGGTACGGTGGTTAACCCGGACCGGGTCAAATCGCAGATGGAGGGCTCCATGATCTTTGGCCTGTCCCTTGCGCTGATGGGCGAGATCACCCTCAGGGAAGGTAAAGTCCAGCAGTCCAATTACCATGATTATCCGGTCCTGCGCATGCCCCAGTCGCCACCCATTCATGTGTACCTGGTTGAGTCAGATGCCCCACCCGGCGGAGTAGGGGAGCCCGGTGTGCCACCCGTGGCCGCCAGTCTGACCAATGCCATCTTTCGTGCCGGGGGTAAGAGGATCAGGGAATTGCCAGTCAGTAAGCATATGGAGGTTTAATCTGTCGCAGGCCGGTTGAATCAGAAAAGGAAGCCAGTGCTTCCTTTTTTGTTGAGCGCCTATGGGTGGCCTGATGGGTTCAGGCAACTCCAGGTTTAAGAGTGGGAATCTCAAAGCCCTTTTCCAGGCCGTGCTGATAGGCGGTCCTGCCTTGATCGTCGGTGATGGACTTATCTGCTCCACCTGTCAGCAAGGCTTCTAGCAGGTCTGTATGATTATGTGCCGCGGCACTCATCAGGGCGGTATAGCCTCCGGCCTGCTGCGCATCGGGATCGGCTCCCGCATCCAGAAGCAGCCTGACCAGGCCGACTGAGTGCGACGCGGCCGCACTGTGAATGGGGCAGACCCCACTGGGATTGGCTGCAGGGTGATTCTTGTCAGCGCCTTTTTGTAAAAGCATCCTGGCTGCCCCCTCTCTGCCAAAGAAACAGGCATAATGAAGCAGGGAGAAGCCGTCAGCGGATTCCCAGCTAAGCAGTTCAGGAAGGTTCTCCAGTTTATTCTTCAGGGCCTTGAGGTCATCCGCCGCCAGCATTTCCTCAGCCAGGGGACTTTCTACCTGCCGGTATATCCGCTTCATCAACTCTGTCTGGCGGTGGTACATGGCCCATAACAGGGGCCTGATACCCTGGGCATTCTGGCAAAGGGCAAGCTGCGGGTTCTGATTGAGCAGATGGTCGACCTGCTCGGCCTTTCCTTTGCTAATGGAGTCGAACAGTTGGGCAATCTGTGCCTGATCTGACATAGTGAACTCTTGACTATTTAGTTAGTTAGGCTAACTAAATATAGTTAGGCTGGCTGGGCAGCGCAAGATCACTACCACTAAGCGGACAAAATAGATGGCTAAAGACACCAGAATTGAACTTAGCGAACCCCTGCACCGCTGTGCCATACAACTTTTGCGCATGGTCAGTGCAGCAGACGAACAGTCCGGTCTGTCCAGGGCCAGGCTTTCGGCGTTGTCCGTTATTGTGTTTGCCGGCCCTTTGTCTCTCAAAGCCCTGGCCGGTGCTGAAAATGTCTCGGCGCCGACAATGAGCCGACTGGTTCGAGCCCTGGTGGAACAAGGACATGTCCGTATGCAGCGGCAGGATAATGACGCCAGGCAAAGTTCAATCAGTGCCACTGACAAGGGCCGGCGCCTGTTGCTGGCTGCCCGGCACAGACGGCTGAACCTGCTGGAACAGCGCCTGGAAAGATTGTCAGCAGTAGAACAGGCCCAGTTGCGGCTTGGGCTGGCCTGTCTTGAGAAGATTCTGCCGGATTAGCTGTTACTGCAAAGAGGGCCTCAGCCTTTGCTAGACTTGTTTACAAGCTGAAACGGGCAAAGGAGTCTTATATGTTGAAATTGGAAGGCATCAACGAAAACCGGGTACTGTCCATTACCGCCAGTGGCAAACTGACCCGGCATGACTATCAGCAGTTAATTCCAGAAGTAGAGAATCTGCTGGAGAAGTTCGGCACCCTGAGATTTTTTATCAGGGCCAGGGAAATAAGCGGCTTCGAGGTGCGCGCCATGTGGGAAGACATCAAGTTCGATGCCCGACATGCGGATCAGTTTGGCAAAACCGCCATCGTCGGGGAAAAGAAATGGCAGGAGTGGGGGACGGAACTGGCCAGCCTGTTTTTCGATGCGCCGATGAAATATTTCGATCATAACGAGGAAAAACTGGCCTGGACCTGGGTGAATACCTGATTGATCCGGGCTCAGTCCTGGCAGCATACCTTTTATTCTGGCCCCAGATGTGGTTCGTCCAATTTGTCCAGGTTGTTGTAGCGAATCATATTACGCAATTCCTGCATATATTCTTCGCCACGCTCGGAATAGCTGGTCAGGCCGGGGCTAAGGGCCAGGCCGGTAATGGGCTGGCCACTGTTACGTAATTGTTGTCGTAAACGCCGTAAATCCTGATAGGCATAGTGACGATTGAGGTTGCGGATATAGGCTTCCACCGATTCCCTGGGGCTGTCGAAATCCGCCACTTCATGGTTCATATCTTCACCCCTGTCTTTGGGCACCAGGCCACACCCCTCTGCAAAACACCATTGTCCGTAGAAATTGTTCGCTTCGCGGGCGAAACGGGAGGTTCCCCAGGCGCTTTCGTTGGCCGCCTGGGCCAGGGCCAGTGAGGTGGGCACGATATCCACCCGGCGTAGCAACAAGTCCCAACTGGCAGGACTGGCCGGGTTGAAATCTTCAATCCGGTAGACGTCGGCCAGTTCAGTGAGCAGCCTGCGGTCTGCCCGGGTCAGATCGGAAGACCTGGCCTGCATGGCCAGTATTTCCTGCCTGAGGGCGAGGATTTCGCGGTTGCGCTGTTCGATGAGAGGTTGGAAGTAGCCGAAGAAGGCCTGCTTTCGCTCGTTACCCGCCGCGTAGACAGCAAAATCAGGTACCGGCTCTTTGTCCAGTTCTGACCACAGCCAGAGCAACGGGACCAACAACAGCAAGGCCGCTGCCGGCAACAACAGTTTGCGTGCTGTGGTAGCTTGATTGTGATCTGGCATAAAGGATCCCCTGAAGTCTTTCTTTTAGTCTTTTTACGCCGTATTGGCTCAACAGATCAGCTACGCCGTCTCCTGAGTGTGAAAATACGCCTGCATGTTGAAATTATTACAGCCTTCAGCGGAAGCTCAAGTCGACAGGGAAGGGGTTTGATGCCTGGCATGGTTGCTGCTTTTTACAGCATGAATGTATCGCGCCGGGACTGTCGGCGCCAACCAAGGAGATAAGTATGAAACTCAGATTTCCCTTATTAATGGTACTGCCACTGGTCAGCAGTATGGCTCTGGCGGGCACCACCTTTAATCAGGCAGATATGAACGACGACGGAAAAGTCACCCGCACAGAATTCCGTTCTACCGTTGGGGATGCAGATTTTGCTGCAGACTGGGACGATGACGACGATGGCAGGATAGATACCATGGAGTATGAGGCTATCGGTCTGGAGGACGAGTTTGACGAGTGGGACAGAGATACCAACGATTACCTCAGTGACAACGAGCTCTATGACGGTGTTTACTCTTCCTATGACGAGGATGAAAACGGTCATTGGGACGGTGATGAATGGGATGATGCGGGAGATGACGGGTGGTTCGACATTTAAGCCCCGCAAGAAAAACTAAAAGCCAGCCCCTGACTGACAAGGGGGCTGGCTTTCTTTATCTGGCCATTCAGTCCTGATTGGCCTCTTCCTGAATCGCCTCGCCGGCATCTTCAATGTCTTCTCCTGCGCCTTCCATGGTTGCGCAACCAATGCTGGAAAGAAGCACAAGCAGCATAGCGATTAGCCGGCCGGTACGAAAACTGACTGTATTAGTGGACATAACAGACTCCTTGTTGAACAGAATAAAAATAATCTCAGCTGATTCCAAACTACCAGTAAAGTCTTGTCAAAAAATACAGAAAAATCAAATGGCTATCAGGAAGCCTCGATAAATGGGAGTGTTTTTGCCTTTGAATGAACCAATCAGCCCCAATCTTTATGAAAACGCCAATTACGGATTTTCTGTTTGCAACAAACCAATCGTCTGCGTAACAGCCTGATGGCTGCCAGCCTGTTTATCTGCCTGCTGTGGTGGATCAAACTGGCAGAAAGTTTTCTTGGTCTGGATTTTGGCATGGTAGGGGTCACGCCCGGGCAGACATCCGGCCTGCTTGGCATCTTGACCGCCCCGCTGCTGCATGGCTCGTATGCGCATATTTTCAGTAACACCCTGCCGCTGTTAGTGCTGGGCACCCTTCTGCTATTCGGCTATCCGCGCTCCTGGTGGCTGGCCCTGCTCTTTATCTGGCCCCTGTCCGGACTCGGTGTCTGGTTGTTTGCCAGAGAAGCGACCCATCTGGGTGCCAGTGGCCTGAGTCACGGAATATTCTTTTATCTGTTTGTTTCCAGTATTTTGCGACGGGACAAGCTGTCTGTGGCGTTGATGATGATTGGCTTTTTCCTCTACGGAGGTATGATCATGAGCATTTTCCCCCGGGAGCCGGAGATTTCCTTCGAGTCGCACTTTTTCGGTGCCCTCGCGGGGGTGTTGGCCTCCCTGCTTTTCCAGCATCGGGATCCAAAGCCTGAGCGTCAGAAATACCAGTGGGAAGATAATAATGAAGAGGCCGAAGATCCTGTTATTGGCGACGAATGGCAACTTTCCCGGCAGGCTTCCGAAGCTAATAAGGGAGATCAAAAAGCAGATTGATCAAGTACTTGCTTCTCATTGGCGGTCCATAGGATTAGAATAGCAGCTATTGCGTTTCATTTTCATTCGGCCTATCCAATCTGCGAGGACATGGTGCGTTATTTGTATTTGCTTGCCTTGTTACTACCCTGTTGGTTATCGGCCCAGGAAGAGGGGCTCGAAGCCTTTATTCGCTCACTTCAGGTCAACAACTATGATTGCCTGGACGAGAGCAAACTACCCCAGCTCGACAGCTACCTTAGCGCAGACAATCTGCAATATGGGCAGGAGTTCTATCTCAAGGTTCGTAAGGCTCAGGCCCTGGCCTGCGGGGGGAAATACGAGGAAGCCGCTGACATCCTGGACAGACTGCTGGCCACAGAGCCGGAGCGGGATGGCTCGGAGAACTATGCCTATGCTTTATACCTAGCCGGTATTGTCACCAGCAAAGACAATCAGGCCCAGCGTTGTGACTATTACCGCCGTGCCGAACAGGAGGCTTTGCGGGTCAACTCAGAATCCGTCCATCTGGGCGCGCAACTGGAACTGAGTTCGACATGCGATATCGATGCAGAAAATATCGATCAGAGCCTGTCCAAGCTTTACAGCCTGCTTGAGCGTTACTCCCGGCCTGAGGATCAGGCCATTCGTTCGGATATTTTTAATAACATCGGCAATCTGTACGCCATTCTCGGTCAGAACGAGTTGGCGGCGGAACAGTACTTCAAATCCTATCAGATGTCGCAGGGGGTCTATGAAGGGGAAACCCTGATTACGCCGCTGTTCTATGCTGTGCAGGCTTATCTAAAAAGTGGGTTGCTGGAACAGGCCAGACAGGCCATTGACGAGCTTATCCACCAGAACAGTCAAATCAACTCCCCACTGTCCAATGCCTGGCTGAATCAGGCGCAAGCCAACTTAGCACTGCGCACCGGTGACTACCAGACCTTACGGGCCAGCCTGGTCAAATGGTCGGTGTTTTTGCCTGAGCTGTCCCATGCGGACATGGACAGGACTTACCGCCTTTATCAGGCCAGGCTCTGCCTGCATGAACAGCAACTGCGTTGTGTGCAGGATTATCTGAGTCTGGAGCTGACCCAATATCCGATGGAAGAGTCTGAAGATCTCGAATATCTGTCGTTGCTTGCAGATAGTTTTATGGCGCTGGAGCAGTACGATCAGGCAGCGCTTGCTTTCAGACATTACCAGCGTGCTGCAGAGCAGGTCATTGAGAGTCAGCAGGGCGCGGCCAAGATACTGGGAGTGGCGCAGATGTTGACGGACATAGTACAGCTTGAATCCAGCCTTGAACGTGCCGAGCAAGAAAAAGGCCAGGCCAGTATGCGGTTGTTCATCGGCCTGGGATTGGCCCTCGCCCTGATGGTGCTGTTGGCCTGGATGCTTTATCGGCGACAACGGAGCTTTATATTGCGGGATGAACTGACCGGATTGCTGAACCGCAGAGCCTCCCTGTCTAAATTACGGACTTTGCCGCGACCCTCTGTGCTCAGAGTACATGCACTGGCATTGTTTGAAATCAACGAACTGGACGAGATCAACGCCGAGTATGGCGACGGCGTGGGGGAACAGGCCCTGAGGCATCTCGCGGAAATTCTGAAGGGGGCTACCCGTCAGGGCGACGTGGTGGGGCGTATGGGGGTCAACGAGTTCCTGGTTTGTCTGAATGACATCGATGAGATTCGTGCCCGCAGCCATATGGAGCGGATCCAGCGATCAATTTGCCAGAGCCAGATCAGAACAGCAGACGGTCAACGTCTGTCCCTGCAGCCTGACTACTCCCTGATGATGCTGGATGATGCCCCGGATGACGTCCAGTCCCTTTACCAGGGGTTGGCACAGGCGGTGGCTCAGAGCCGCCGCCTGAAAGGGGAGTTAAGGACCGGTTGACCGCCTTAACCGGCGTACTTCACTGAGCAGCCGTAGGGTACAGTGACCTTGGTTGTCACGGCTTCGCCCTTCATCAGGGCCTGCATCGCCTGGTCGAGGTAGTTGTCGGCCCTGGCAATATCGACCGGGTTGGCGGATTTGATGCTGTCGATGGCACCGGCGTAGCGCAACACGCCGTCGGGATCGATGACATACATATGCGGGGTGGTCCGGGCGTCATACTCACGTCCCACTTTACCGGTGGGATCGAACAACAAGGCAGTGGGACTGGCGCCACGTTCCCGGGTCAACTGGTCAGCTTCTGCGGCACTCACATGACCTTGTTTACCCGGGGCAGAGGAGATAATTGACAGCCAGACAACATCCTGTCCGGTATACTTTTTCTGCAGGTTTTGCATATTGTCGCTGCCATAGTGCTTCTGCACGTAGGGGCACAAGTGATTGGTCCATTCCAGGATCACGTACTTACCCTGGTAATCAGACAGGCTGACTGAATTGCCGGCCGTATCCAGCAGGGTAAAATCCGGTGCCGGACTATCCACTGCAACGTTCGCCAGCAGACTGGTACTGAAACAACTGGCAACCAGTATGGATGCGAACCAACTCATTACCTTTTTCATCTTATATCTCCTGTTTGGCCCGGTTGAGGGCATCAATAACGATTTGCGGGGTAAGCAACTGGGGTAATACTTCAACATATTGCTCACCGCCATACACCACGTATAGGGGTACGCCACTGCGCCGATAGCGGTTCAGATATTCCAGTATGGTCTGATTCTTGTTCGTCCAGTCGCCCAGCAAATAATGTACACCCGGCGCTGTCAAAGCTGTTTGGACCTGTTGATCGGCAAAAGCCACCTGTTCGTTGACTTTGCAACTGATGCACCAGTCGGCCGTCATATTGACCAATACCACCTGCTTGTGCTCCCTGAGTTGCTTGAGTCGGGCAAGCGTAAAGGTGCTCGCCAGAGAGGGCGCCTTAGCCGTGGATGAGGCCTGCTGCGCAGGTATCAGCAGCGGCAGCAACACCAATGCAATGGCTGCGAGTCCCAGTATGGCCTTGAGTCCGCGACTTTGCAGCCTGGTCTGCCAGCAAAGCATGGCCAGGGCCATCAGTCCCAGCAGCAGCAACGCCTGCTGGGCATCGCCTGCCTGTCCCTGATAGATCCACAGCAGCCAGATGCAGGTGGCAAACATGGGAAAGGCCAGCCATTGCCTGAAGTGCTCCATCCAGGGGCCGGGTCTGGGCAACCACCGGTTAAAAGCCGGCACCAGGGTCAATAGCGTCATCGGCAGGGCAAATCCCAGGCCGAGTGCGGTAAATATGGCCAGGCTGGTGAGCAGGTCACTGACCATAGCGATGCCCAGAGCAGCAGCCATAAAAGGTGCGGTGCAGGGAGAGGCGACCACCACCGCCAGCACGCCGGTAAAAAACTGGCCGGTGAAGCCGCCGGAGCGGGTCAGTTTATCACCCATGCCGGCCAGTCCCGAGCCTACTGGCAGGCTACCCAGCAGCATCAGGCCAATGATGAAAAACAGATAGGCCAGCAGCGCGATAACCAGAGGATTTTGCAGATGAAAGCCCCAACCCACAGACTGACCTGACCACTTCAGCATCGCCACCAACAGCGCGAACAACCAGAAGCTCACCAATACCCCGATACCGTAACCCAGAGCGGGACGGCGTCTGTGCTCTTGTCGTTGTAATGACATGGCCTTGAAACAGAGTATCGGCAGTACGCAGGGCATGATATTGAGCAGCAGGCCGCCGGCCAGGGCCATCAGCAGGTAGGCGAACAGTGACGTGGATTGCTCCGCAGGAGCTTGTTGCAGCTGGCTTTGCAGGTAGTACCCCTGCTCACCGTTACTGAGCAGGAATTCAAACTGGTCCGGGGTGCCGGTAAGATAGGGAGAGACCGGCATGGACAGGGTGAGTCCGGCTTCCGTTAACACTTGCGACTGGGTGGCTGCATGCTGGATAAGATCGGCCTGCAGTGGAAACAGCTGCCAGTTGCCTTCGGTCTGACCGGCTATCGACACCAACAGCGTTCCGCCGGTCAGCTCATGACGGACCGGCCAGGCCCGGGATGCGGGTAATTGCTGACGGGTTTTCTCAAACAGCGCTGCCCAGGCAGATGAAGCAGGCTGCGCCTCTACCGGCAATGTCAGGCTCAGGGTCGCCCAGCCCGGAATACAATCTTCCTTGCAAACCAGCCAGGACACATCGGCAGTGAGGGTAACAGGTAAAGACTGATTGACCTGAACCTCAACGGGCACCAACAGCAGATTGGCCCCTTCGTAGCCGTAATTGGTCAGATGGGCGACATCGATCGCGTGGGGCAGGGGCCAGTGGATCTGACCCGCTTCGACGCCCTTTGGCAATGTCCAGTCGATGCGCGGCGCTTCGCCCGAATCTCCCGGATTACGCCAATAAGTGTGCCAGCCGTTTTCCGGCTGCAGATAAAGGCCAATCCAGTTCTGTCTGCCCTGCACCAACGCCTGGTATTCACTGACCAGGCTGACCTGGATATGGGGGCCGCTGGCCTGGCTGGAAGCCAAAACCAGTTGGGGGAGAAAAAACAGTATCAGACCCAAGCCGTATTTCATCGCCACTATCCCATCCTGTTTTTTTATCTTTACGAGACGGATCCACTTTAAGATTTTGTTAAGGCGCTTGCATTAGCTTTTTATACTCACCTCCTATCCAGGAAAGACGATGAAATTGTTTCCGATCCTCTGCGCTGTCTGCTGGATATGCCTGGGCGGCCAGTATGCCAGGGCAGGGGAACAGATAACCTATGACCAGTTGTCGGTAATCCTCAACCTGTCCTCAGCCGCAGCCAGGTCAAAAGAGCTGAAAATGCTGCAACACAAGGCGCAACAGTCTGTCAGGGACTGCGAACACTGTGCCAAAGACTGGTTGATGCTGGGCATTATTTGCCGGGAGCTCGCCCTGACAGAGGGGGGCGTCACTGCACTGAAGTTTGCCCGGCTGTCACGCAAGGCCCTGACCCAGGCCCTGCGCCTGGACAGGCATGCGGGCCAGGGAAGCGCCATGGCGTATCTGGGGTGGCTTTATCACGAAACACCCGGCTGGCCTTTTTCCTTCGGTGACGATGAGAAAGCCGGCAAACTGCTGACACAGGCCCTGGCTCAAGCCCCGGACAACGCCCTGGTTAACCTCGCCTACGCCCAATTTTGTTTTGACAAACAAGATTTTGACAATGCCCGCCGATACTTGGACACTGCTTTACAATTACACAAAAGTTCGGAAGCCCCAGGGCTGCTTAACCCTAAGATGACCACCCTTAGCACCAAGCTGAACAGCAGGACAGACAATGAGATTGTTGCTGATAGAAGATGATCTGCCCCTGGCCGATGCTCTGCAACGGGCTCTGCGGGCGGAGGGCTTTGCTGTGGATCATCTGGCCAGCGGCAAACAGGCGGTGCTGGCTCTGGAGTCCGGTGAAGCCGATGCCGTCATTTTGGATCTTGGCCTGCCGGATATGGACGGACTCGATGTACTCAAGCGGGTGCGGGAGCGAAGGATTGCTACTCCCATTCTGATTCTGACCGCCCGTGACAGCACCCTGGACAAAATCAAAGGGTTGGATGTGGGGGCCGATGACTATCTGGTTAAACCTTTTGATGTCAGCGAGTTGCTGGCCAGAATCCGGGTGATTTCAAGACGCCTGGGCACTATGCCTGATACCCAAATCCAGTTGGGGCCTGTGACTCTGGATACCCTGGGCCATCGCCTTTTGGTACAAGGTGAACAGGTGACCTTATCCAGACGCGAATATATGTTGGCCAAGGCCCTGATGGAAAATGCCGGTCGGATCCAATCCAGGCAGCAACTGGAAACCCGTCTTTATGAGTGGGGTGAAGAGGTTGCCAGCAACGCCGTAGAGGTGCATATTCATCATCTGCGCAAAAAGTTGCCCGAGGGCTTCATTCATACCGTTCGCGGTGTGGGATATACAGTCAATAAATGAGTTCGATTCGCCGGTATCTGGTCCTGATGTTGCTGTCAGTCATGACACTGGTGATCTTTTTTGCTGCCACTAAAGGTTATCGCAGCAGTATGGAACGGGCCACCAGTCTGTTCGATGTGCAACTGCTTTCCCTGGCCGATACCCTGCACACCCTGCCACTGAGTAAGCAGCCTGAGGCACCGGGCCCGGCAGGCGAACTGGTTTTTCAGATCTGGCAGCAGGATAGGCTGTTGCTCAGCTCGACCGATGAGGCAGTTGAACCTATTGCTCCTTTGGTGGAAGGCTTTGCTGAAGAAAACTTTGCCGGACAGCGATGGCGTACGCTGGCTCGCTACTACTCCTCAGATAATCGATGGCTGTTGGTGGCCCAACCCCTTAGTCTGCGTTATGAGCTGGCCGAAGAGCTGATTCTGGTGGCGGTTCAACCGCTGATCTGGAGTCTGCCCATACTGGCATTGCTGATTTCTCTTGCGGTCAAGCAGGGATTGAGACCATTGGCCAGACTGTCACAAGCCTTGCGGCAGAAAAAAGCCGACGATATGCAAAGTATCCTGTTGACCCATACACCGGCCGAACTGGAGCCTGTAGTCAGTACCATCAACCGGCTGCTGGAAAGACTGGATAAGGCCTTTCAACGGGAACGTCGTTTTGCCTCAGATGCCGCCCATGAGCTTCGAACGCCTCTGAGCGTACTGAAGATCAATGCGCACAACCTGGCGTTGGAACTTGGCAAGGACTCCACCAATATGCAGTTGCTGCAGGAAGGTGTGGAGCGCATGAGTCATGTAGTGGATCAAATACTCCTGCTCAATCGCACCAGTCCTGACAGTTTCAGTGTCAAGTTCCAGTCCCTGGATCTGGCCGAGGTATGCCGGCGCACTATTGCCAGCCTGTATCCTCAGATTGCTGCCAGACAGCAACAGATAGAGCTCAAAGGAGATCTCTGCACCCTGCAGGGGGAGGAGTTCTCCCTGACCATTTTGTTGCAAAACCTGATCAGTAATGCCAGCAAATACAGTCCGCCAGGGGCCAGTATTTGTGTCTCCGTATGGACAGAAAGGAGCCAGGTCTGTCTGACGGTGGAAGACTCCGGGCCCGGCCTGGCCGATAGCGAGTACGAAAGGGTCTTTGAACGTTTCTACCGGGCGGGAGGCGACCGCCATCAATCAGGCGTCAGTGGCTGTGGGTTGGGTCTGTCTATCGTACGGCATATTGTCGACCTGTACGGAGGCACGGTCAGACTCAGCCGTTCTGAGCGCCTGGGCGGGCTCAAAGCCAGCCTGACATTTCCCTCATCCCAGGTGCAGGCTCATGGCTAGAGTCCTGACTAACTGTGGCTACCTTGCCCTGGGCCTGTTTTGTCTGTCGGCCATGGGTGCGGTGCCCGAATACGAGCTGGTTCTGAAGGACCATTTGTTTTATCCGTCGAAGCTTGAGATCCCCGCCAATATGAAGGTCAGGCTGATTGTTCATAATCAGGATGATACGCCGGAGGAGTTCGACAGTTTTGATCTCAATCGGGAGAAGGTTATTTTTCCCCAGCGCAAGGCCACGGTTTATATCGGACCACTGCAGCCCGGCGTTTACCACTTTTTCGGCGAATATAATCCCAACAGCGCCAGGGGACAGGTGATCGTCAAGGAGCCAGGTGATGCTGATTAATTCCATCATACTCTTCCTGCGGGATGCGCTGCCGGCGTTTATCCTGATCAGCGTGCTACTGGCGTTCGCCAACCAACAGCAGCGTTCTCTCATGTGGCTGGGCTGGGGAACGGCGCTGGGCTTTTTCAGTGCGGTGATGCTGGCTACCCTGGTGGATAACCTCAGTGAGCTGGCGGAGGGGGCCGGAATGGAGCTCACCATGATTCTGCTGCAGTGCCTGGCCTACGGAATGATTCTGCTGAACCTGGCATGCAGTGTTGGCAGACAGCACAATGCCAGGCTGTGGCAGCTTACTGCTGCCGGCGCCGTCCTGTTAACCCTGACGCTGGACGGCGCGAACTTTCTGGTATTTTTCGTAGGGTTCTGGACCCACGGCACTTCGCCGCTGGCACTGATGCTCGGTACCATGATGGGAGCAGCCGTATGTATCAGCGTGGCCGTATTGCTGTACCTGCTTTGCCAGCACTGGCTGGCCGGTCATCGTGTGTGGCTTTGTGCTCTGTTTCTATTGTGCTGGAGTGCCGGTCAACTGGTGCATATCCTGCCGTTGTTAGCCCAGGTGGACCTGATTTCGCCCCTTCAGGCCGTATGGGATACCAGCCAGTGGATTGCAGATAGTTCAGAGATGGGCCACCTGTTGCACTCTTTGTTTGGCTATGAGGCCGCCCCCAGTTTCTGGCAGCTCGTCATCTATCTGTTGTCGGCTCTGGGCCCCTTTGCCTGGTTGTATCTTAGCAAAAGGCAAGACAATGCCGCCCACCTTCTAGGGGAGGATTTATGAGACGTGAGGTTATTGTCATGCTGGTATTGCTCACCACCAAAGCCGCGGCCGACGGCTTTGTGGTGGATAAGGTATACCATCCCATTGTTCTGCCCAATGAACAGCGCGTTGAGTGGCGGTTTATGTCCCGGCAGAATGACGAGCGCAATGTGCTGGCACAGCGTATCGGCTATGGACACTCCCTGTCCGAGACCCTGACCCTGGAAGCCTATGTGGTTGGGGAGCGCGATCAGGAGGATAACTTCGGCCTGCAGGCTTATGAACTGGAGAGCCGCTGGATGATCACGGAACAGGGCCGTTACTGGGCCGACTGGGGGATGGTTTTCGAGCTTGAGAAGCAGCACAAGCAGGACAGCTGGGAAGTCACCAGCGGCCTGGTCATGGAAAAGGAATTCGGCCGAAGTAGTCTGACACTCAACTGGTTTATGATTTACGAATGGGGAAAAGACATTCATGATGAGGTCGAAAACGAGTTCCGCCTCCAGTATCGCTATCGCTGGATGCCCCAGGTACAACCTTCCATCGAGATCTACACGGGTGAGGACTTTGTCGGTATCGGACCGGCCCTGATGGGTATTCAACGTTTCGACGGGCAGAAACAACTGAAGTGGGAGCTGGGATTTATTTCAGAGGTGGGCGGAGTCACCAAGGATCATACCCTGCGCTTTGCCCTGGAATATGAGTTCTGAACTGACGGATTGATCGGGATGCGCACATTGTGGTTGGTGTTTTTAAATGGTCTGGTGTTGTTCAGTCCATGGTCACAGGCTGATGACAGTCCAACGGTGGTGGCTGTCGTGGCGGCCATGCATGGCTTTCATCGCGACCATCCCTCTTACAGTTATCAGCAACTGTATGATTATATCGCCTCTTTGCAGCCTGACTCCGTGGGAGTGGAGATTCGTTCTGAAGATATGGCGGCAGACAAATCCTACCTGGCAAAGAATTATCCGGCAGAAATGATTGAGCTGGCCGGCCGCTACGGGCAAAGGGCTTTTGGGTTCGACTGGCTGGGTAATGCGATTGCCGGCCAGCCCATTCCCGCAGATTACTGGCAACACCTTGAGGTGAAAAAGCTTGAACGGCAGTTGGCCAAAGACGCGTCATTCCAGTCCAGCCGACCAGTTTTACTGGAAAAGCTGCAACAGCAGCAAATGGCCCTGTTGCAAAGCGCCACTGCCGAACTGTTCCCCGTTGAACAATATGGACAGTTGACCCGGCGGATTGACAAGCTTTATGCCGATTGGCTGGAACACAGCCCCTACGGAGCTATTGAAGCCTTCAACCGTGAGCGGGACAGGCAGATCGCCGAGAATATCATTGCGTTTGTCAGCCAACATCCGGGTCAGCGTATTGTCCTGGTGATGGGGGCAGATCATCAGACTTTTGCCATTGAGGCTCTCGAAAAGCATTTCGGCGACAGCATTGAATGGCTGTCGCCCAGGCCTTAATTTTTACCCCACCACATGCGTTTGAGGGTATTGTCCTTGAGCAGATAATGGTGAAACAGGGCGGCCAGAGCATGCAGACCTATCAGGAAATAACCCACTTGGCCGAAGGTTTCATGGAGTTCCTCAATCTGGTGGGCCAGATCTTTGTCCGGGCCCATCAACGGTGGCAAATCCAGTCCGAAAAAAGGAATGGACTTGGCCTCACCACTTAGAATCAGCCAACCGCCAATGGGCATCAGCAACATCAGTGCATAGAGCAGTCCATGTACAAGCTTGGCCAGCTTTTCCTGCCAGGCGGCGGGTTCTGGGGTAATGGCAGGACGGGAATAGCGCAGGCGAAAATAAATCCGCAATATCACCAGCAGCCCGACACTCAAACCCAGCATAAAATGCCAGTGTTTAAGCGCTTCTCTCGGGTCACTGCCTTTGGGATAGAATTCGCGAAGTTCAATGCAGGCATACACTGCCACCAGCAACAGAAACATCAGCCAATGCAGGACAATACTGGCTGAGTGATACCTCATAGTTGGTGCGGACATAGGCTTCCCCTGTTAGTTTATAGTTATTTTACAAGCAATTGTGATGAAGCCGATGATCCAGATCAAGGCTTTCATGAGTGTTTCAACAAGGCCGGTGCGGCAACGATTTCCTCTGTGTGTTCATCCGCTGAAGACGGACTCATCAGCTCCGGGGGGCAGCGGATAGAAACGATACACCCACCAGGCCACACAGCAGATGATCAGCCAGGCAAGCTGCATGGACACCAGGGTATGACTGAGAAAATGATCGCCGACGGCCATCTTATACAGGCCCATTGTCCAGCCCAGGCTCATCGTCCCGACTAACGCCTGGCGTCGTCTGCCGGGACCCTGCACCAAAAACAGTAAAGACAGCAGGGCAAAGCCGCCACTGGCATGACCGGCTGGGAAACAGTTTTGCTGGCCGCTCAGTTGCCACTGGGTCAGGCTATCGGTCAGTAACGGCATATAGGGATAATGGCCGCCAAACGGCTGCAGGTCCACCGGACAGGCTACACTGGTCACGCCTTTGAGCATGCCCACTGCTGCCGGTACCAAAGCCAAAGACAACAACAGGATCAGCAATCCTGGCTTGGCACCGGCCCGGCCGTAGCGTCGGGTATTCATCACCAACATAGCCAGCGAGCCGACAAACAGGCACATCAGGGCACCTTTGGGGCCGGTATAAAATAGTAACCTGGCCCAGGGCTCTTGTTTATGCCATAGCCACTGGTGTGATAACGGCTGGTAAAGCCATTGCTGGACCGCTATATCCATATGAGTGAATTGGAACAACAGCAAAGTAGCGCATATACCACACAGGCTTAACAGTATATGCCGGACCAGACCGCTATTCGGCTTTGTAGACAAAATAAGGAACACAGGGGGTCACACCTAATGCGTGGGGTTCGATTTCAAAAGCCTGCAACAGACTGCAGCTGAAGTCGTCGTGGCTGTAGGGTTGGTGGGTCAGTTTAACACTCTCCTCATAATAGATATCAGAGCTGTCACCCACCCAGACCAAAAAGGGGACGTGGGTTTGCGATTCAGGTGCCAGAAAGTAGGGTATGCCATGCAGATACACGCCGTTTTCCCCCAATGACTCCCCGTGGTCGCTCATATACAGCATGGCGGTTTCAAATTCAGGGGTATTGCGCTTCAAAAGCTCAATCACTTCATTGAGAAAGTAATCGGTATACAGAATACTGTTGTCGTAGGCATTGATAATCTCCTGATGACTGCATTCGGCCAGTTCATTACTCTGGCAGGCCGGGGTAAAGCGTTCGAAGGCCTGAGGATAACGCTTGAAATAGGCCGGCCCGTGACTGCCCATCTGATGCAGGACGATGAGAATATCGCCGGTCTGACTGTCTATAAACTCCTGCAGCCCGGCCAGCATACCCATATCCCGGCACTCTGGATTACAGATGGGATTGCGTTCACTGGTCTGAAAGTCCTCGTAGGGGATCCGATCAGCCACCCCTTTATCATCTGAGTTATTATCCCGCCACAGCAGACTGACACCGGCCCGGTGCAGCACATCCAGCACGTTTTCTGTATTTTTGGCAGTGTCAATATCGAAGGACTCTCGGTCACTGAAAGAAAACAGGCAAGGGACGGAGACGGCAGTCGAGGTGCCGCAAGACTGAACCTGGGTGTAGCTGAGCAGGCTGGTTTGTTGGGCCAGCAGCGGGTTGGTTTGGCGGGCGTAACCATTTAGTGAGAAATGATCGGCGCGGGCGGTTTCCCCTACCACAACTACAACCAGCTCTTTATGTCCTGTGTGTTCGATCTGGATAGGCTCCGCTGTCGCTGGGAGCAGCGTGCTTGGGGTAGGGTGGCGAAGATGCCGTACCCCCAAATCGATAGCCGAATAAACAGGATAGAGCGGCGTGACATAGTAGCGAACGCTTTTATGCTCACGGAAGAAACTGGCAAACTGGGCCGGGTAAAGCAATCCTCCGGCCAGGGTCAAAACAAGCAGCACTGACAGGGACATCAGCCTGGCTTGCCAACCTGGTTTGCTCAAAGTGCCATGGTGACGCAGTAACCAGAGCAACAGGCAGGGCCCTATTGCAAAGATCACCAGATGCCAGATTAATCCTGTACTGAGTAAGTCGGCGGCTTCCGCCGGATTGGTTTGCAAAATATTAGTCAGCATCACCCGATCAAACAGAATCCCAAACTGACCAGTGAAATAACCGGTGGTTGCACTTAGCATTAGCAGCACCGGATAAAGCCAGGCAGGGGACAGAAGCAGGCCGGCAAGCTGCACCAGCAATAGCAGCAAAAAGGCTGCCATGGTGGCCACTGACAGGATAAATCCAGGATATAGAGACAGAGGATAAATAGCCGTAAGTTGCTGAAAAAACGCCCCATTGGCGGTAAACAACATAAACAGGACCATCAGCAAGGGCATCGCCCAGGCAAGTGTGGCTGGCTGTCTCATCCGGTTATTCTCCAATTGTCAGCCACAGGTTAACCAGGACGGTTACCCACACCGACAGGGCCATCAGCATCGCTACCAGCACGGCTGCTGAGCCAAGATCCTTCGCCAATCCGGATAAGGGGTGATGCTCGGTGCTGATTCTGTCCACTACCTTCTCAATCGCGGTATTGATGATTTCCACCAGGACCACCAGTAGCAAACTTAGGATAAGGGCCAGATGTTGCATCACGGACACCTCCAGCAGCAGACTGACCGGGGTGAGTCCCCCCAGCAATACCACTTCCTGACGAAACGCGGCTTCATGACGACTCAGCCATATCAACCCATGCCAGGAATTCACCGAGGCCCTGAGAAGTCGGGTCAGGCCTTTTGCTTTGGAGGCTGCCCCAGTGACCGTGACAACTTTGTTGGCATCGCCGGGTGGGCAACAAGTGGGATCAGAATGCATGCTTGACCTCAATACGAAATTCCAGGTTGCTGACCTCGTCGAGGTCGGAAAACGGATGGACCAGATCGATATGAATCACTTGCCGATCGCTGGAGTGGGCCGAATAGAGCCTGGCGCCGATGCCGATATTTTGCAGCACACCGCTGTCCTGATTGTCGGTAAGGCTGTCGCCGTAAACCTTGCCTGCGTCATAAAATATGGCCCCACCCAACTCAAAGAGCTTAAACAGGTTAATCTTCGGATAGTGACGAAGCTCGGTATTCATGACGAGGCTATGCTCGCCATGCTGGTATTGAAGGGGAAAGCCGCGCAGGCCGGTTTCCCCACCGAGGCTTAACGGATTGTCCAGTAACGGATTATCGGAAAATTGCCAGGTAGCGGACAAATACCAGGCCCAGGATGCAGACAGGCGATGAATCATTTCGCTGCTAAGTAGTCCGCTCAGGCTTCCCTCCTGGCCCTTACCATCGGTAAATCCCTCTGCCTTAAGAGTACTCAGCAACAGGGTACTGTCATTGATGACCAGTCCCTTGTTAACCTCAACACTCCACAGCAGGCTGTCTTGCAGTGGCCCGTTAACCAGATTCCAGCCCAGACTGGTACGCACATGCCACCCCAGGTTGATATCTTCGTTTTGTTCAATCAAGTGCAGATTGTGCAGGGTGACAAATTCATCCTGCAGGTACTCCAGCCCCAGCCAGGGAGCGGTGAACCGTCTATCCTGCGGCAGATAATCCGCCTGCGGGGCAAAAAACTGATGCTCTTCGTTGCGAAACCCGCCCAGCAACCTCAGGGTCTGGTGACTGTCCTGATACCATTTCCAGCCGCCTTGCAGTTGCAGATAATCGATTTGATGACGAAACAGATATTCGTCATTGGCGTTTTGAAACACCGTATCGATGCGATCTTCGCGGTTAAAAGCCAGTTGGCCAGACCAGTTGTCGTGCAGACTGATAAAGGGACGGTTCAATGACAGGCTGCGCTGGTAACCGTCAGGACTGTCTATCAACCTGATCCGGGCATCGGTGTTGTCAAACCGGTGCAGGGGAAATTCGGTGTCAATCTTATACCCGCTGCGCTGGGGGTCGGAAAAGTAGGACAATTCCGCATCAATGCCCCGGCCAAGCAGGTTTCTGTCCTTAATGCCCAGCTCAAAATGGTTCTTTCCCCCGGTGCGGCCAAAGTCCAGTATTGGCATCAGAGACCAGGTATCCCAGGTGTCAATTTGAATTCGCCGCTGATCATCCGCTTCAGCCACCTGTACTTTTGCATCGCGCAGGTAGTTGCGGCTGCGCAGATACCGCTCAGCTTCATACAGACGTTTCGGGTCGGTTTCGCAGGGAGACAGGAACGCCAGTTCGTTTTCCAGGGTTTCGGCACGGGTTTCAATATGCAGCCAGTTGGCCAGCCGATGAAACCAAGTGAGTTCCGGGTCCTGCTCATCAAATACCGTGTGAATGTTCAATTCCATCGGCGGCAGGACTTCACATGCCGTGATATCAGTCGCCAACAACAGGCAGAATGGCAGGCCGACAACGACATTACGCAGAGTAACCGACATCACAAGCCTTGTCTGAAAACCAATATCCTCAGCTTATGCCGGTCAGCTTAAGACAATCTGAAAGCCTCAGCGGCAGATCCAAAAATCTACCTGCTGGGCCTTCAGAAAGTCTTCCGCTTCAGGGCCTTGCAGTAAGGACAGGGTAGCCAGCATACCAGCCTGGATACAATGGGCAGCGGCCACAGTGACGGAGCGGGGCGCATCTTTTACTGGAAACCCGGTTTTAGGGTTGAGGATATGACTGTAGCGGATACCGTCCTTTAACAGGAAGCGCCGGGCATCGCCGCTGGTGGCCAGTCCTCCCTGATAAATTTTCAGTAACCTGGTGGCGGAGTCTGCCCGGTTCGGATCTTCAATGCCGATATGCCAGGATCGGCCCTGAACACGAGGGCGTGATACCTGAATATCGCCGCCGAAATTTACCAGCACCGAGGTCCGGGGAGCCAGTTGCAGACAGTGTTTGGTCACGGAATCCACAGCATACTCTTTGCCTATTCCGCCAAAATCCAGTTCGAAGCCGGCGGGCATCCGCAAAAAATGCTGATCAAAGCTGAGCTTCTCCCAGCCAACGAACTCCAGCAGAGGGTTAACCTGAGCGAAAGTTGGCAAGTTGTCTGAACCGTCAAATTTCCACACCCGGCGTAACACACCGGAGGTAATATCGAATAGTCCGTCGCTAAGCCGGTAACAGGTATCGGCAAAGCTTAGCAGGCGGAAGGTTTCCTCGTCGATGGGCACGGCCTGGCCCTGACTGTGGTTGATACGGTGGCAGAGATTGTCATCGCGGTAGCGGCTGTATTTATGTTCGATACGTCTGGCTTCCGACCAGGCCAGCGTTGTCAGCTGTGTTGCCAGATCCCTATCCTGACCGTCAATCAACAGTTCACAGGGACTGGCCATGGCCGTGAAGCGACCCACAATGTGATCGCTTCGCGGCTCAATGACAAATGGCGTGTCGTGCAAAGGGAATTCCGTTAAAAGCGATAACTGACCTGGGCAATCACGGCTTTGACACTGGGATACAAATCCATCTCCTGGAGGATCCCCGGGGCCTCCACACCATTATTCTTCGGATCCTGCTGATAGTACTCCAGCCGGAAAGCCAGTTCCTGCCCGCCCTTCAGCAAGATGCCATATTTGAGTCCAACCGTATAGGCCGTCATCTCGCCAATCCGGTAGTCGGCACTGGCGTAGGTCGGCAACGGCTCTCCCTGCATCAGGAACGGCTGGTAGAACTCGGCGGCACTTTGCTGGTAAAAGCGCACATGGGGCTGGATATAGGTGGTATCCGACAGCTTGAATTTCAGCCGAGAGTCCAGTGTATGTGACTGGATGTCCCAGTCATCGGTGGCAAAGCGGTAGGAAATATCCGCCACTGCGCTGTCCATGGCATACTTGGTCTGCCAGTAAAAGTTATGCTTGGTGCGACTGTCCGGACGATTTTCGTAAAGCAGATCCTGCGTTATTCCATCACTGTCTACCCGGCTTAGCATCTTGAACGGATCGGTCAGATAGCCATCCACCACCGACAGGCCGTAATTAAACTGCATGATGGTGCGACGGTTGATAACCTGTGTCAGACCCAAAACTAAATCCAGGGTATTCTTATCGTCTGAGCCGGCCAACCGAGTCGCATCGAATGCCGCCTGGTAGGCGTCATCCGAGGAAAAATCGTCCCGCAGTGGCATGCTGGCAAAGGCCACCGGGCGTCCCCCCTCGGGGTCAATGCTGTCAAAAGCGTATGACAGCCCCAGCGACATCGTGGTGTTCTTCTGATTAAAATCCCGCGCCAGTGAGCCATTCAGAGCCAGGGATAAATAGTCATATTCTTTTGACACATGCAGCCCGCCGCTGACCCGGTAATCCTGCCATACAGGTTGGGTCCACTGACCATTAAGCTGCACCCGGGTATCCCTGAATGTATCGTCCAGTGGCGTTTCTCCTGCGCCAATCACATACTGGCCATTGCCTGAGGGACGGGTAAAGGTCTGCGCATAGGGCTGGGCAACGGCACCGGTCGCTGACGCGCCGGTCAGGCCGTCAATCACCAGCTTACCGGAAAAAATGTGCTCGTCACCAAAGTCCTTGGTTGCACCGAATACCCCTTCCACGGCAGTGACCCGATCAGACTCGCCATAGTAGAGCAGGGCGGTGTCAAACTGCCAGTTGTCAGGGGTGCCGGCGTCCTGGGCGCTGGCAGGCAAGCCAAGCAGGCTGCAGGCCGCCGCCGCCAGGGCAGTGGCCACCTGAGGTGTGGATTTTAGTTGCATCCGCAGCCTCCTCCGGCAAAGGCCCGGCCACCGCTGCTGGCTTCCTTGGAGAAATAAATATGGTCGTCCAGGCCCAGGTCTACCGGGTCGGCGTTGAGTGACATCTCATCTTTGGCCAGCAGATCCCGCTCCCAGGGTTGCACACCCAAAGAGGCACAGGCGGATAATTGCAACACCAGGCCGGCCAGCAGTAAGGGTTTTAGTTTCATCTTATTGTCCCAGATTGGAAGTGGAGGGAATTTCGCTCAGTAACTCTTGGACTTCTGCCTCGTAGCGCGCCGCATTATCGGCAAAAAAGCCCTGATGTGAGTAGCGAATCTGGCCGGCAGCATCGATCAGGTAGCTGGATGGCATACCGATCAACTCATATTCACTGGCTATCCGTCCCTTGGGATCGAATTGCACGGCAAACCGGGCAGGATGGTCTGACAGAAACTGTTCCGCCAGCTGGGGTTCGGCATCCAGATTCACCGCCAGCACCACCAGCCCCTTGGGTCCATATTCCTGTTGCAGTTGATTCATAAAGGGAAAAGACTTGCGGCAGGGCTTACACCAGGACGCCCAGAAATCCAGATAGACGACTTTGCCTTTGAGCTGACTTAATTGCTCAGCGTCAGGCAGTGAAGAAAGAGAAAAATCCGGTGCCGGTCTGGCCGACACCGCGGCGCTTAACAGGGAGAGTGCCAACAACAGGTAACGCATGGTTAATCCAGAAAAATGTCCTTGATCAGCAGACTAATCAGACTTGCTTAAGGCATTCTTAACCTGTTGGAATTTTTTCAAGCCGATACTCCGGGATTGTGACAGACGCTGGCTGACAGTCTGGCAGGGCGGTCTGTGAGTCCATCAGCAGCCAGTTTTGCCGGTGGGCAAAACCAAGATCCCAGGCTTTGTCGGGATTAAAGCACTGGATCTCTTCGCTTCCGGCCATCAGGACCCGGCCATTGGGGTGACTTTTTAGCCAGTGCCAGGCCAGGCGCTGCTGGTCCTGCTCAGGGGTGTGGTAGCCAAAATGGGTGATGTTGTAGGGCGAAAACAGCAGGAACTGCTCTTTCATGCCCACTATCGCCAGCTCCGTGTTGACCGGAACATGCAACATCATGGTCTGGAAAACATGTCTGGGCGTTTTCGCCGGTGCCAGCAGCAAATAGCCCCAGGTGCTGTACAACAGCCACAGGGCCGGAACAAACAGCATCCAGCTCAGGGCTTTGTGGTCCAGGGTCAGCCAGCTACTGAGCAGACCCAGCAGACCGGTGACCAGCAAAAAGGGCCAGGGGTGAATGTCATAACTGGCTTCCAGTTGCCGGGTCGCCTCGATGCCGTACAGACCCGCCAGCCCAGCGCCAGCCAGCAACAGACCCAGCAGGGTGACCACAGCCCAAACCAGTCGATTGGACCAACGGCCTTTGAGGATTATTTGCAGATAGGGGGCACTGACCAGTGCCAGCATGGGCAGGGCGGGCAGAATATAAACGCCTCGCTTACCTGGACTGAGGCTGAAAAACAGCAGGACCAGCAAGATCCAGCCCAGGGGCAGAACGATACGCCTGTCTCCCGAGCGAACGGCCCGCCACCAGTGGGGAATCAACCAGGGCAGCAGCAGGGACAGGGGCAGCCAGAACAGCGGAATAACGGACGTCAGGTAGTACCAGAAGGGTTTGATGTGATGCCAGGAATCGGCATAACGCCGGGCGGTTTGCTTGAACAGGATATTATCCCGGTACATCTGCAGGGAAGGGTCATCGCTACCCCAGACCATCAACAGCATGGGCACAAGCCACAAAGCGATGACGGCCAGCATGATCATCGCCGCCCATACCCAACGCCAGACAGGGGCCTGTTCCTGCTGTCTCGGAGCCCAGTGGCGGGCAGCGAGATAGGGTAAAAGCATCAACAACGGCAGGAACCCCACGCCCTTGGTGATGACGCCCAGTCCCATGGCCAAACCGGCGACAGCGATCCAACGCCAGTGGTCACCCAGCAGCCAGCCTCTGAGCAAACCATAACAACCCAGGGTGATCCAGGCACAGACCATGGCATCAATTTGCGCGGTCTTGGCCTGCAGCAGAAACTGCAAACTGAGCAGCAATAACGCCGCGGCCAGTATGCCGGTTTGTTCGTCCCACAAGCGTCTGCCCAGGTCATAGACCAGATACAGGGTCAGCAGGGCGCTTAAAGCCGAGGGCAGTAAAAAGGCCAGTTTGATAGACCCCAGCAGGGCATAAAAAACAGCGATGCTCCACATAAACAGCGGTGGCTTGTCCGGGTAAAGCTCGCCTCCGCGGGTAGGGAAAAACCACTGACCGGACTGGACCATTTCCATGGCCACCTGGGCAAAACGGGGTTCGTCTGCCGGCCAGGGGTCGCGCAGGCCCAGTCCGGTCAGAACCAACACCAGCGACGCCAGGACCAGCCAACGCAAAGCCTGGCGTGACAGCGGTAAATCAGGCATGGGAATGGGCTTCCTGCAGTCTGCTCAGATGACGTCGGGTGCGCCGGTAAACCGCCAGGCCGAGCCAGGAAGACAGCAGCATCAGCGCCAAAGCCAGCAGAATTTGCCACCGGGTATCCAGCATCAGGCCGGCGCCGGATAAGGCAAAGATTAGCATCTGTGGCAGGTAGCCCAGCAGGGAAGCCAGCAAGAATGGCCGCACCGGCAGACGGGCAAAGCCGGCCAACAGGTTCATGGCCAGGTTATTGCCCACCGGAAACAAGCGGATGGCCAGGGTCGCCCGAAAGGGAAACCGGTACAGCAGCGCCAGCATGGGATGCGACGTTTGTTTCAGATGCAGTCTGCTGATCAGCGGCAGGCGGGTATACAGCAGGGTCAATGCAGCACCCAGCAATACCGCCAGGGTGGAGATGCCCAGACCAGGCAGCACGCCATAGAAGAAGCCGGCGGCAAAGGCGGGAATCTGCCGGGGCAGGCCGACACTGGTCAGCAGGGCGAACAGGCTGACAAAGATCAGCCCCTGCTGATACCAGGGACCCTGCAGGTAGCCAGCCAGCGCATCAGGATGCCAATGCCCCAGCAAGGTGGATTTCCCCATAAACCAGCCCACTGCAAGCAGTGCTGCCAGCCACAGCAGGTTTTTGGCCAGCGCCGGGGACAGCAGTTCAGATAATCGGCTTCTCAACCGTCACCTCCGTTGCCGACTTAGGCAGCCGATTACGGCGTTGCAACCACATGACCCCCAGCATGTCTATCAAACCTACCCAGGCCCGGTTAAGCATATTGTATTTGGATATGCCCGCCAGCCTGGCACGGTGATTCACCACACAAATCTGAATATCACCCCCTAAGCGTCTGAACAGGGCCGGAAGAAAGCGATGCATATGATCAAAGTAAGGCAATTTTAAAAAGCTGTGCCGGGGGAACAGTTTGAGGCCACAGCCGGTGTCCGGAGTGTTGTCACCCAGCAGTCTGGTGCGGATACCATTGGCAACGAGACTCTGCAGCTTTTTCCAGGCGCTGTCCCGCCTGTGTTTGCGATAACCGGCAATGAGAAAGTCTTCCTGGCTGCCATAACCGGTAGTCAATGCCAGCAGCGAGTGGATATCGGCCGGATCGTTCTGACCGTCTCCGTCAAGGGTGGCAATCAGTCGTCCCCTGGCTGCCTGCACACCCAGATAAATGGCCGTGCTCTGACCAAGGCTCTGCCGGTTTTTGATCAGGCACAACCGCAGATCGCCAACACCCCGGCGTTCAGCCAGACGCGCATACGTCAGATCGGTGCTGCCATCATCCACAAACACCACTTCGTAGTCGATCTGGTTCCTCATGGCCTGATGTATTTCATCCAGCAGAGGCAGGACGTTGTCCTGTTCATCTTTAACCGGAATGACAATTGAGAGTATGGGCATAATCAGTTTCCCAGAATGGAATCTTGGCCCAGCATAGGCAGGGAAACTTAAGTCAGGCTTAAGTTAGGCAGCGCAGGCAGATTGCCTGCATACAAAGCACAAAAAATACGCTAGACTGCGCCGCTTTTTGCCCGGGGGATTGCCGCCGGGTGGTTTACTTACGTTACTGTGCAGGATTCTATGATCGCCACCGCCAATATCACCATGCAGTTCGGCGCCAAGCCGCTTTTTGAAAATATTTCCGTCAAATTCGGCCAGGGTAACCGCTATGGTCTGATTGGCGCCAATGGCTGTGGCAAGTCCACCTTTATGAAAATCCTGTCCGGCAAACAGGAGCCCTCTGCCGGCCATGTGATGCTCGACCCCAATGCCCGGGTCGGGGTGCTGGGGCAGGATCAGTTTGCCTTTGAGCAACACAGCGTCATCGACACGGTGATCATGGGCCACAAACAGCTGTGGGAGATTAAGCAGGAACGGGATCGTATCTATTCCCTGGCCGAGATGAGCGAAGAGGACGGCATGAAAGTGGCGGAGCTGGAAACCCTGTTTGCCGAACTGGACGGCTACACTGCCGAGTCCCGTGCCGGCGAACTGCTGATAGCCCTGGATATTCCCGAGCATCAGCATTTCGGCCTGATGAGCGAAGTGGCCCCCGGCTGGAAGCTGAGGGTGCTGCTGGCCCAGGTGCTGTTTGCCGAGCCGGATGTGATGCTGCTGGACGAGCCCACCAACAACCTGGATATCAACTCCATCCGCTGGCTCGAAGAGACTCTGTCGCAGAGCCAGGCCACTATGATTGTGATTTCCCATGACCGTCATTTTCTTAATAAGGTTTGTACCCATATGGCGGATCTGGACTATGGCGAATTGCGCCTGTATCCCGGCAACTATGATGAGTACATGACCGCCGCCACCCTGGCCCGTGAGCAGTTGCTGAACCAGAATGCCCGCAAGAAAGAGAAGATTGCCGAGCTGCAGACTTTCGTCAGCCGCTTTTCTGCCAACGCCTCCAAGGCCAAGCAGGCCACCTCTAGGGCCCGTCAGATTGAAAAGATCGAACTGGCCGAGGTCAAAGCCTCCAGTCGGGTCAGTCCTTTTATCCGCTTTACCCAGGACAAAAAGCTGTACCGCAATGCGCTGGAACTGGAAGCCGTTGGCAACGGCTACGACAAACTGCTGTTTAAGGACTTCAGCCTGATCCTGGAAGTGGGGGAAAAGGTGGCGGTGATCGGTGCCAATGGTATTGGTAAGACCACCTTCCTCAAGACCCTGGTGGGGGAAATGCCGGCCAGAACCGGCACGGTGAAATGGTCGGAAAATGCCAAGATTGGCTACTACGCCCAGGACCACGGGGCTGATTTTGCCCAGGACATGACCCTGTTCGAGTGGATGAGCCAGTGGAAAAATCCCGGCGATGACGAACAGACCATACGTGGCATTCTGGGGCGTATGCTGTTCTCCCAGGACGATATCAAAAAATCCGTCAAGGCCTTGTCGGGTGGCGAGAAAGGCCGGATGTTGTTTGGCAAGCTGATCAATCAGCGACCCAATGTGCTGGTGATGGACGAGCCCACCAACCACCTGGATATGGAGTCCATTGAGGCCCTGAATCTGGCTCTGGAACATTACGAGGGAACCCTGATTTTCGTTTCCCACGACAGGGAATTCGTGTCGTCACTGGCCACCCGGGTACTGGATATCCATGCCGAGGGAGTGACGGACTTCCAGGGTGACTATGAGGAGTACCTGGCCTCAGTTAGCGAAAAACGCGCCTGATCACTGACTCAGCCATCAGAAGCAACTGAAACGTCCCGGCAGTCTTCGCCGGGATGCTCTATTTCTATGGTGGTATGTGCCAGCCCGAAGGGCGCCAGGCGCTGATTTACTTCCCTTTTGACCGACTCATACTGCTGTGGACTCAGTGCGCTCTCAGCCACCAGATGAACAGTCAGTACATGACTCTCCCCGTCCAGTGACCAGAAATGCAGGTGGTGGAAATCCGTCACCTGCGGGATGGCCAGCAGGGTCTGCCTGACTTGTTCCTGCAGCTCGGCGTCGGGGCTGCGCTGTAAAAACAGCCCCAGGCTGGATTTGAGGTGACGCAGCACATTGATCAGGATAAACAGGCTAAAGCCAATGGCTAGCAAGGGATCCAGAATCGGCCAGTCCCAAAACATCATCACCATGCTGACAATCAGTACCGCTACCCAGCCGAGCATATCCTCCAGCAGGTGCCAGTTAAGCACTTTCTGGTTGAGCGTCTTGCCACCGTGCAGGCGATAAGCCCCATAACCGTTGACCGCCACCCCCAGGATAGCCAGGGCAAACATACCTGTGGTGTGGGGCATCTGCGGATCCCACAGCCTGGGAATGGACTCACTGAGTACCCAGCCGGTGCCGGCCACCAGCACCAGGCCGTTGATCAGCGCAGAGAGCAACGATAAGCGTCGAAAGCCATAGGTAAACTGGGTGCTGGCCGGTTTATGGGACAACTTACCCATGCCCCAGGCAAAGCCGATAGAGAGGGCATCGCCCAGGTCATGCACCGCGTCGGCCATGATGGCGGTACTGTTGGTCAGAACCCCTCCAATAAATTCTATTACCGCGAAGCTAAGATTGAGGAAAAAGGCGACCGCCATGCCCTGTTCAGCCGAGGCTGGCGGGTGCCCATGGCCCTGATGCCCATGGTGTGAATGATTGTGGTGGTGCTGGTGCATGGATGACGCCGACGACCTGTGTTGTATAAAGACTAACTCCGTCAGCCTTTTACAACAAGCATCAACACTGCGACCAGATAAAGAAAAAGCCTGCTGAAATAAACACATAGCTCTCGCTTTACCGGCGCTGGCAATGTTAATTTGGCAGCTTGTACAAGACAGATGTTATTTGAGGAGGCAGGGTGCTGTCGCGGGAATCCATTACCTGGCTGTTTTTGTTACTGGCACTGGCAGGATCGCTGTGGGGGCATCAGGCACTGACACCCCAATGGAAGGAACAAAGTTACCTTTACGAAACCTTCCAGTCAGAGCAGGGCAGACTGATGTACCGGCATAAGGGGGAAACCCATGTGATAGATGAGCTGGTACATTACCACCAATCCCCATTGCGCCAGGCTGCGTTGGATAAACAGGTCGATACCCCCGCCCTTAGCCAGCAGTGGGTTGAAAAGGCTGACGGTGAGATAGTGCTGCTCAAGGCAGATTTTCATTTTGGTTTGTGGTCTCTGTTGCCGGCTTTTGTCACGATAGCCCTTTGCCTGATCAGTCGCGAGCCCATTATCGCCCTGCTGGCCGGTATCGTCTCCGGTGCTTTTCTGATGGGCCAGTTTGATATCACCGACAAAGTCCTGATCCCAAGTCTGGGAACCGAAAGCGCAGCGGCGATTTTGGTGTTATACCTTTGGCTGCTCGGCGGGCTTACCGGAATCTGGGCCAAGACCGGCGCCGCCCAGGCTTTTGCCCAAACCATGACTGTGCACTTCGTGCGCGGACCCAGATCGGCCAAAGTGGTGACCTGGCTGCTGGGGGTCATCTTCTTCCAGGGGGGCACTATCAGTACCGTACTGGTGGGCACGACAGTACGTCCAATCGCCGATAAAGCGGGGGTCAGTCATGAAGAGCTCAGCTATGTAGTGGACTCCACGGCGTCCCCTATTGCCTGCTTTTTGGCCTTTAATGCCTGGCCTGCCTATGTCCAGGCCTTTATTTTTGTTCCCGGGGTGGCTTTTCTGGCTACCGAAGCCGATCGCATCGCGTTTTTCTTCAGTGCGGTACCGCTGAGTTTCTATGCCATTTTGGCGGTGACCGGTACCTTGCTGATGAGTCTCAATGTGTTTACCTTTTCCGGTAAGCGCCTGCGACAGGCACATGATCGGGCGGCTGTCAGCGGCCAGTTGGATGCGCCCACCGCACGTCCCATGAGTAGCGGCGAACTGCATAAGGTCACAGTGCCCGCCCATTACCGGGCCAGTATGCTGGAATTCCTGCTGCCCCTGGTAACACTGCTTGGTATTGCGGTGGGTACATTTGTTTTTCTGGGCACCCCCAAGGTCAACTGGGCCTTCGGTGCCGCTTTGCTGCTGGCTGCCGCCATGGCCCTGTTTAAGGGCATGAGCCTGGAAAACCTGCTCGACGGTTTCGGCGAGGGCCTCAAATCTGTGGTGGTGGCGTCCATTGTTTTGATGTTGGCCATTACCATTGGCGGCATCAGTAAGGAAATCGGCGGCGGTTTGTATCTGATCGACCTGCTGGGCGAGCGCCTGCCATTCTGGTTGCTGCCGGTCACGCTGCAATTGATCACTATGATCATTGCCTTTTCCACCGGCACCAGTTGGGGAACCTATGCCATTGCCTTTCCTCTGGCCATGCCGCTTGCCTGGGTGATTGCCTCCGACCAGAATCTGGCTAATCCCGAGTTGTTTATGGCCATCTGTTTTGCCACCGTGCTTAACGGCAGTGTGTACGGGGACCAGTGTTCGCCAATTTCAGATTCCACCATTTTGAGTGCGATGACCACCGGCTGCGATCTGATGGACCACGTAAAATCCCAGCTCTTTCCTGCCACTCTTGCAGCCAGCGGCGCCGCTGGCCTGTGGACCCTGGCCAGTCTGCTCTGCCGTTGATCGGCGGCAGGTTGGAATTCAGGCTGCAATCGATTGCGAAAAGTGGTCACATCAGCACCATGAAACTTGCCAACCATCGATTATATCGATATGTTGTTGACGTCAGTGCCTGATTTTAAGGGATAAAGTGTTTGCCAGGTGGGTGAGCACTTTGCCGGAATGTCTGCCTTCTGGGGAAACCCCTCGTTTTCCTGGTGATTGGCCGGCATTTTTTAGGATCAGGACAACTGTACTTTCGTATTATAAAAACGAAATCCCGGCAATCTGACACAGGACGGTGTCGATGGCGGGAAACGGAAGACCTGCGCTACGGGGGATGGAAGTCAAACCCAAGGCCAGTCTTACAATAACAACAAGTTGGAGAAGGTCTATGCCTGCCCATATCAGTAAGCTTTCCAAGTCTATCAAGATTGCACTCACATCAGCAGCAACCATCGGACTGGTGGCGTCATTCGGCGTATCTGCCCAGGAGCAGAACAACAATGAAGCTGACACCACCCAAGGTCCCGTAGAAAAAATCGCCATAGTCGGTACCCGCGCTGCGCCGCGTTCAGTGGGGGACTCGCCGGTGCCGGTGGATATCATCGGCGGCGAGGAGATTCAGAATCAGGGTTCCACCAATATGATCGATCTGTTGCAGACCGTGGTGCCGTCCCTGAACGTTAACGAACAACCCATCAATGACGCCTCCACCCTGGTGCGTCCGGCCAACCTGCGTGGTATGGCTTCAGACCATACCCTGATTCTGGTCAACGGTAAGCGCCGTCATCGCAGTGCGGTCATTACCTTCCTTGGCGGCGGTCTGTCGGACGGCGCTCAGGGTCCGGATATCTCTGTGATTCCTGCCATTGCCATCAAGCAGGTGGAAGTGCTGCGTGACGGCGCTGCTGCCCAGTACGGTTCGGACGCCATCGCCGGCGTGGTGAACTTTGTACTGAAGGACAATCAGGATGGCGGGACCTTTGAAGCCCGTTACGGCTCCTATTACGAAGGTGACGGGGATATGTACCAAGTGGCCGGTAACATTGGCCTGCCCATGACCGAAGACGGCTTTGCCAACTTCTCAATGGAGTACAAGGAATCCGATCCTACCAGTCGCAGTGTGCAGCGTGACGACGCCGCTGCCCTGGCAGCCGCAGGCAATACCCATATCCAAAATCCGGCGCAGGTCTGGGGTAACCCTGAATTTGTCTATGATTTCAAATTTTTCGGTAACTTCGGGCTGGATCTGGGCAACGATCGCGAAGCCTATATGTTCGTCAACTGGGCAGAGCGTGAAGTGGAAGGGGGCTTCTACTATCGTAACCCGCACAACCGTGGCGGTGTAAATGATGGCGGCACTGATGCAGATGGCAATCAGCTGTTGCTGGTGGGCGACCTGACGGGCGATATGAGCGGTAACTGTCCCACTGATATCCGCGTCGGTGACAATGTACTGGAGAACCCCCGTTATATCAATGAAGTGGCCAATAACCCGGACTGCTTCGCCTTTAATGAAATGTTCCCCGGCGGCTTTACACCCAAGTTCGGTGGTGTACTGACCGACGCCTCTTTTGTGGCAGGTACGCGTGGCGAGATGACCAATGAATGGATGTATGACGCCAGCGTGTCCATCGGTCAGAACGAAGTGGATTTCTTTATCCGTAATACGGTTAACCCGTCACTGGGTCCGGATACCCCGACTGAGTTCAATCCCGGTAAATATATCCAGACCGAAAAGCGCGCCAATTTCGACATCACCAAGTTCTTCGAGATGGACAGCATCGAAGGCATGAACTTCGCGGCCGGCCTGGAATACGGTCATGAATCTTATGAAGCCATTGCCGGCGATGCCAAGTCCTATGAAGTGGGACCCCTGGCGTCACAGGGCTTTGGTATCGGCTCAAACGGCTTCCCTGGATTGTCCGCCAAATTCCAGGGCAAGGACAGCCGCCACAGTGTAGCCGCCTATGTGGATATGGAATTCAATATCACTTATGACCTGCTGTTTGGCGCGGCTATCCGGTACGAGGACTTCTCTGATTTTGGCAGCACCACCAAGGGCAAACTCTCAGCCCGCTGGCAGATGATGGAAAACTGGGCCCTGCGTGGTGCTGTGGCCACCGGCTTCAAGGCGCCTACCATAGGTCAGTCCAATGTACGTAACGTGACCACGGCCTTTGCGACGGTGGGCGGTGAAACTAAACTGGTTGACAGGGCAACCCTGCCACCAACCGATCCTATCTCCGCCCAGAAAGGTGCCACGCCCCTGCAGCCAGAAGAATCCACCAGCTACAGCATGGGCCTGGTCGGTGAACTGGACAACGGCCTGTTCCTGACCATCGATTACTACCATATCGAGCTGGAAGACCGAATCAGTACCGCTTCGGGTATCGAACTGACGCCAGAAGATATCGAAGCCCTGCTGGCTCAGGGGGTGACCGATGCGTCCAGCTTCAGCCAGGTCAGCTTCTTTACCAACGACTTCGATACTACCACCGAGGGTGTGGATGTTGTGGCCAACTACAATATGGAGATGTTTGGTGGCGACACCAAATTCTCACTGGCTTACAACTGGACCAGTACCGAAGTGGATGATGCTGGAGACAACGTGTCGGCCGAGCGGGTACGTATGCTGGAAGACAACCTGCCAGCTGTGCGTTACAGCTTTACCGCCAACCACACCAATGGTGACTGGCGTGTGCTGGGACGTCTGAACTACTTCGGCAGCATCTATGAAGACCACCTGGATTCAGGCCTGCCTATTGACCACATAGGCTCCGAGTACACCCTGGATCTGGAATTGGGCTATCACTTCAATGATCATTTCAGCATGATTGTCGGAGCGAAGAATGCGCTGGATAACACGCCAGACCGAAACACCCTGTGGGATACGGAAATAGCGGGTGCCAAATACCCTGTGACATCGCCCATCGGTGTCAACGGTGGTTTCTACTATATCCGCGGTATCTACGAGTTCTGACTCGGGATCCTGCGTTTAACCAAGGCCGCTTTCGCGGCCTTTTTTATGGGCCTGGCCTTCATCACTGCACTCTACTAGGATTGTGGTAATTTCATCCAATTAGGGGCAGGGTATGCGAGTTGTCCTGTTATTCCTGATACTGCTAAGTGCAAACAGTGTCGCCCTGCCCAAAGCCCTGAATTGTGCCAGTGACCATTTTGCACCCTATGTGTTGGAGCTGGACGGTGAGATCAGGGGGATCAACATCGATCTGGTTAAACGGGCTGCCGCGATGCTCGGCATTGAAATGAATTTTGTGCTGGTGCCCTGGAAAAGATTGGAACTGGACCTGGAGCAAAAGGAATTTGACTGTGTGGTGGCCTACTTTCGGACCCGGGAGCGGGAAGCCTACATGCACTTCACCCAGGTGCCCATTCAGTTCACCAGTTACAACCTGTTTGTCAGCCAGGGCCGGCTCAAGCCTGGTTGGAGTCTGGAGCAATTGCATGGCTGGCGCATTGCGTATCACCGTGGCTTTCTTATCCCCAGTCAACTGACTGGGTTAGGCGCGAAAGGCAAGATTTACCTGGTGCCGGTGCAGAATGACGAACAGGCCATGGGCATGTTACACAAAGGACGGATCGATGCTCTGATTACCAACAAGGCGGTAGGGGAACATATCCTCAGGCACAATGACTGGCCTGGCATTGAAGCGGTGAGTCCAGCCCTAAGCTTTACTCCGGCTTTTCTGGTCTTTGCCAGGACGGATGAACTGGCACCGTTGGTTGCCAGGTTTGACGAGGCCCTGTTCAGGCTACTCTACGATGGCAGCTATCTTGAGATAAAACAGCGTTACCAGCCGGATTGAATTCTATGAAATCTTTGTTGCTTGTCCGCCATGCCAAATCCAGCTGGAAATTTTCGCTGGATGACGAATTCAGGCCCTTGAGCGCCAGAGGCTACCGCGATGCGCCAAGGATGGCGAGGGAGCTTGAACCTGCTCTGCCGGATCTTGTGCTCTGCTCGCCAGCCGTGCGCACCTACAGCACGGCATTGTTCTATTTGCGCGCCGCTGACGTCAGCTTAGATAAACTCAGACTGGATTGGGCCTTGTACGAGGCCAGCGGCGACAAACTGCTGCGTTATCTGCTTCAGGTGGAGGATCAGTACCGGCATCTCTGGCTGTTTGGCCACAATCCCGGCCTGAATGAGTTGTTATTCCTGCTGGGGGGTAAATCAAGGGAAAATCTTCCGACGGGAGCACGGCTAAGGCTGAGCTGGAAAACCGATCGGTGGGCCGCAATTGGGCAGGAGACACCCCAAATGGGTGAGATGGTTTATCCAAGTAAGGAAGGCAGGACGGATAAAGTTTCAGGCTAGAGGAGTAGGGTAAAGCCGACTATAACTGAATAGATTGTGCGCCAGGAAGTGCCTGTTTAGGCGCTGCCCCATCAGGATCGGACCAGGCCCGGATTTCAGTGGATAGGAAAATCGGGTACTGGTTAACTGATAATCAAGGCTGACAAGGAGGTTTATATGGAGGTTATAGAGCACCCCAAACTGCTGGTAGTGGGATTGCCGGTGATGGCCAACTGGCATGAGCTCTGGCAGAAAATGCCCAGGGCCTGGCAAACGCTTTTTGCCAGGCAGGAGGAGATCCCACACCGCCGGGGGTGCCTGGATTGTTCACTGGACAAGCGTGAAGAGCAGTACCTGCAACTGGTGGGCTGCCAAGTCAGCCGGCTGAGGCCGGTCCCTCCACAGATGCAGGCAGTGGAAATTCCTGCCCAACGTTATCTTCATCATACCCACCTTGGCCCCACCTCGGCTATCGCCGAAACCTTTGGCCTAATGTATGAATGGGCCAGCGTTCATGGTCTGCAAGTGGGAGAGTTCAAACTGGACAGGGGGTATAGGGCCGACGGCAGGGAGACAGAGCACGATCTCTATATCGGCCTGAACCCGGTTAAACCCTGGCGGGAAGTGCGCTAGCATGGCTTCGTTGCCGGACTGCCCCTATCCTGGACCGGGTTCCAGGAGTTTAGCCGGCTCTGTCATTCTGTGTTTGTTTTGGGATCTCTGACGACCCCGCCCGGCTTGAAAGGAAACCAAATAGAGAAAAGGCGAACAGCACAGGGCCGGGTGCGTGTTATTACCGATCAATGAAAAAGCGACACTAAGTAAGAACACAGGGTTTGGACTTATAGAATCACGTAGAATAAGCGTTGTCCGACAATTGTGAGATAGCTATGAATAATCAAAAACCTTTGTCTTCGAAGAAGCCACCAGTACCAAATGAGGACCACCAACTCATTGAAGATTGGATTGCGAACGCGAAACCCGCTTTGAACCCCGTAGTGTCAGAATTGGATAAATTGATAGTGCAGGAGCTTAAGAATCCGAGGTACGCGATCAAATGGGGAAAAGCTTATTATGGTTCCACACAGTCCGGTTGGTGTATTGAGCTCGTGGCTTATGACGTTTCGGTAAATGTCGTTTTTCTTAACGGCGACCAACTTGATGATCCACCTGAACTTGGCAATGAAACACGCTATGTAAAAATCAGAAATCCTGAAGAGGCGAAATCTGCTCAAATCGCTGAATGGATTAAGCAATCATGTCAGCTGTCAGGCTGGGCTTGGTAGTGTCGCTTAACGAGATTGCTTTTGCGCTCCGAGTGGATTTCTCTGTCTTTAGGGACAGTTTTTCATCACTCAACCGGAGGTAGACGATGTCCGTCTACAGAGTGGAAAGCGCACTTAGCAGTACAACCTTGAATTCAAAAGATATGCAGTTAAAAAAGAATAAATTCCTTATCCTTGGCGCAATTGGCAGTGCCATGGCAGCCCTGGCCCATCTGGGTTGTATCGCATTTGGCGGCGACTGGTACCGATTTTTCGGTGCAGGGGAACAGATGGCCAGAATGGCGGAGCAGGGGCACTGGTACCCGGCTGCGGTGACCTCGGCATTGGTTGTGATCCTGCTGCTCTGGTCTTTGTATGCGCTTTCCGGCGCACGGGTGATAGTACATTTGCCGTTTTTACGGTTGGGGCTTTGTGTGATTGCAGGCATTTACCTGCTGCGGGGCATGGCCTTTGTGGGCATCATGAGGATGTTTCCCGACAACAGTCTGTCATTCTGGCTTGTCAGCTCAGGCATTTGTTTGTCAATCGGGCTGCTTTACGCCATTGGCACCTATCAGGCCTGGCCACAATTGCATAGGCAGGCTGTCCGGGTAGAATAATTCCTATCCTGCTAAAAACAGAAAATACCCTATGACCCGTTATCCCTTGTTGTTGATGTTTATTCTGCTTGGTCTGTCGTTACTTGCCTGGTTGTGGATGCCCATTTCCTTTGGGCTGGGTATTAGCCTGCTGATTTTCGGAGGTGGGCTGTTTGCCTTTGGGTTGTTATTACTGGTGCTGGCTGCGGGGTTGTTCCGGCTGCGCGGGACCACGGTGGATCCCACCAGAGCGCCGGATAAGCTGGTCACAGACGGTGTTTACCGTTTAAGTCGCAATCCCATGTACCTGGGTATGCTATTGGTGTTGCTGGGAATGGCCTTGTTACTCAATTCGGTGCTGAGCCTGGTGTTTCCTTTGTTGTTTTTTGTCCTGATTAACCGCCTGGTGATTCCACGTGAGGAGCAACGAGTAGAGGAAGTATTTGGTGAGCAGTTTGCGCTGTATAAACAACGCACCAGAAGATGGTTGTAGAGCGAATTGTCGTCGCCAGAAATGATCTGTTTAGGTGAACTAGTCTCGACCTAATCTGACACATCTGCTTGAAAAACAGAGAGTTACCCGTTTTGATAAAGGTGTCGAATCTTAAATCAAAACAAAAAGGTAACTCTCATGTTGCATACTAGCAATCCCATCATTAAACACAAAGCCGGTTTGTTGAATCTGGCTCAAGAGCTGGGAAATGTATCCAAAGCCTGTAAGGTAATGGGCGTGTCTCGGGATACATTTTATCGCTATCAGGAATTGGTGGAGGAAGGGGGTGTTGATTCGCTTATCAACCAATCCAGGCGCACACCGAACCTGAAGAATCGGGTCGATGAGCAGACTGAGCAAGCGGTTATAGCACACGCCATTGCATTCCCAGCTCATGGACAAGCCAGAACCAGTAATGAACTGCGTAAAACAGGTGTGTTTGTCTCTGGCAGTGGTGTTCGCTCAATCTGGTTACGTCACAACCTGGAAAATTTCAAAAAGCGCCTGGCCGCATTGGAAGCGAAAGTAGAAAGTGACGGGATTATCCTGACCGACGACCAGGTTGCGGCGCTGGAGAAGAAGCAGCAGGATGATGAAGCCTGCGGTGAGATTGAGACCCACCATCCCGGCTACCTTGGCTCACAGGACACCTTCTATGTGGGGAATCTCAAAGGCGTAGGCCGTATCTACCAGCAAACGTTCATCGATACCTATAGCAAAGTGGCCTTTGCCAAGCTCTACACCACGAAAACACCGATTACCTCAGCCGATGTGCTCAATGACCGCGTATTGCCGTTCTTCGAGGCACAAGAACTGCCGATGCTTCGCATCCTGACCGACAGGGGCACAGAATATTGCGGTAAGGTCGAACAACATGATTATCAGCTTTATCTGGCCATCAACGACATCGACCACACCAAAACCAAGGCGAGGCATCCGCAGACCAACGGTATCTGCGAGCGTTTCCACAAAACCATTCTAAACGAGTTCTACCAAGTAACCTTCCGTAAGAAGCTCTACGGCTCACTGGAGGAGCTTCAGAAAGATCTTGATGACTGGCTGGATTATTACAACAATGAACGAACTCATCAGGGCAAGATGTGCTGTGGCAGAACACCAATGGACACTTTGACTGATGGAAAACGGATTTGGGCGGAAAAGAATTTAGCTCAAATCTAATCTGACGCTGGCACCGCAAAATCGGGTAACTGTCAGATCAGGTCTGAGCTAGTACAGTTTAGGTTTAAGACTGATGTATCAGATTCAATCATGCTTGAATCGCTTCTACCTTAGCATGCGCGAGATTTGTTTCTGGCGGTGGTGGAAAGCCGGGAGGATCTACGTCTGGTTCTATCCTGGCTCCAGTCGGGACAGGATGTGTCCGGTGCAAGCCAATATATCTGGTCTCGTATCCATGGCAAGGAACAGAGAGCCCAGTGATTTGCCATTTACTTCAAAAACCGGGTCGGTGGCGTGTTTGGCATTTAGTTGGTTAATCCGACCTCACAGCTGGCGGAGCTTGCCTACTGGCTGTCCAGCTCTGTCAGGTGGGTTGATATAGTCAGTTGCGACTATACTGCCTTGTCTGGCCAGTATTAAGATAATCGAAAGGGCAAGGGACAGGTATATACGCTCTTTGGACAAATTAACTGAATGTGTCCAAGAAGGAGTTGTCTATCAAGGTTTTCCAGATCAAATTGAGCACAGGGCAACGGTCGGACATCTCCTGCAACTATTGGTTCACCTGCCGTTATGGCAGCCAAGGGTCGATAGAGATATTTCTGCTTTGCCTGTTAGCCTGTCGCACTGCGTCAAGCATCTTATCCAGTTGGCTCCTGTCAAATAGTCGTCCCTGATGGACCACCGCTACGATGCTCGAGGTATGACTGATATTCTCCAGCGGGTTTTGTCTGAGGACCAGTAGATCGGCGGCGTAGCCAGGTTCAATCCGACCGGTCTTCCTGCCCATCCAGTCCGCAGGAGCCGCGGTAGCACTGTGCAGGCTTTGTGCCGGGTTCATGCCGGCCTCTACCAAGGCTTCAAGCTCATCATGCAAAGAGAAGCCGGGTACGACGACAGCGTTATTGGCGTCTGTACCAGCCAGCAACCTGACATTGCCCTGAATTAGAGCTTGCAGAACCAGTTTGTGCGCATCGGCGTTGGCTTGCCAGTAAACCCGGATCCGTTGCAACTGTTCTTCGCTCTCCTGGCCGTCCAGCTGGTAAGGGTGATGTCCCGGCAGCCAACCGGGTGACAAAAGTGTGCCCTCCACCATTGCCGGATTCACATAGGCAAGGTCAATCTCTTGCAGCAGTTTATTCAGGGCAAACTTCTGTGTGGGAATACTTTGCATCAGCCAGTAGGTGGTACTGACCGCTATCTGTTTGCTGGCCAGTTTTCCGGCAATGGCCTTTGCCCTTTGTCCAACAAATGCCAGAAACTCATCGGCGTTTTCCGGCCTGAAGTAACCAAACTCGGTGTTAAGGGCTTTGACGATCTCTTCGATATGCGCCAATTGTGTCTGCTCAGAACGCCACAGCGCATCAAAATCCACCGACAATGGCAGATGACCCACCAGCGGTATCGTTGCCTCACGGGCCGCCAGTCCCAGGGCTTTATAGCTGGCTGCATCGACAAAACTGCCGAGTTTGATAGCGTCATAGCCCTGTATTTGCAACGATGAAACCAGTTCCTGGGCCTGGTCAGGATTACCAATATTTATGCGGCCACGGGTCCAGTGCTGAAACAGCCCTTCAAGCCAGCCCCAGTTACCCAGCTTTTGTGAAGTGACAAACAGGTGGGGACCGGCCTGTCCTTCCTCAATGTTTTGCCGCCATTGCAGATGTGTATTGCTGCCGCTCATTTCACTAATACTGGTGACGCCATTGGCCAGGTAAAGCAGCAGGTCGTTCTGGCTATGCCTGAGATGGACATGGCTGTCTGTCAGGCCCGGAACAACAAACAGTCCGCTACCGTCGATGGTCTTGATTCCCTGGATTGAGGGAGCGGTGGTCGATACGGATTGGATTTGTCCCCCGTCCAAAAAAATATACTGCTTGTCTAACATAGTGGTGCCGTCAGGACTGAGTGTGCTGACATTGGCTATAAGCAGGGGCGTTCGTGGCGTTGAAAAATCGCCGGGGTCCACCACCTTGCTGTACTCGCCGGCAAAATACCTGAGTTGATATTCCACCCAACCCATTGCCAGGAGCGCTAGCAGCAGTATGGATACAAGACCGGTAACGGCCCATTTCTGTATTTTCCCGGCGTCCATGCGTTTCCTTATTATTTTTCGACTCTGAACCTTAACAGGTGGTTAATAAACGCTCAATGACCTGATTGTTACAAGAGGTGATTCAAGGTTAGCCGGCAGGCATTGGAATTCAGGAATAAAGAAAAACCCACCGGAGCGGGTTTGTATATTGAGTATCTTAGGTCAGCTTTGCGCACATCCATGATGGAGCTCACCCAGGTCGTACTTCCTGTGTTTCTCCGGGCGTCCTGCCCTCCGCCCTACGGGCCATCGTCGTTCCTCTGATGTAGAAATTCCTTCCAGAAGAATTTGTCCCGTGGTAATCCTTTACAAACTCCTTCTTGCAGTTTGCCTTCCGGGCCAGCCTCTGGCTGTTCAAAATCGTTCCTGACGATTTTGTCAGAGCGATGTTACCAATTTATCTGGAATAAATTGGGACAGCTTTAGCTGGTCTGTGAAACAGAGGAGCCACAGGGACGTGGCTCACAAATCACTCTGGATTCGCTACGCGAACCGCATTACCACCCGCACTGGCGGCCTTGGTTTTGTTCATCCAGCCATTGCTTAAGCGGGGCGAAGTAGGCCAGGATGGCGGTGGCGTCCATTTCACGGGTGCCGGTGAGTTTTTCCAGAGCGTCCTGCCAGGGTTGGCTCATGCCCATTTCCAGCATCTCGTTGAGAGCCTTGCCGGCCTCTTTGCTACCGTAGATAGAGCAGCGGTGCACCGGTCCCTGGTCGCCGGCAATATCACACAAAGCCTTGTGGAACTGGAACTGCAGGATATGCGCCAGGAAATAGCGGGTGTACGGCGTATTTCCCGGTACATGGTACTTGGAACCCGGATCGAACGCATCGGCAGGGCGATCAACAGGAGCCATCACACCTTGGTATTTTTCCCGTAGTTCCCACCAGGCCTGGTTGTAGTTTTCCGGGGTGACTTCACCGGAGAACACCTTCCAGCGCCACTGATCCACCATCAGGCCGAACGGCACAAAGGCAATCTTGTCCAGGGCCACCTGCAGCAACATGCCGATGTCGTTGGACTCATCAGGAATCTCGTCAATCAGGCCAATCTGCTTGAGATACTTGGGCGTGATCGACAGGGCAATGGTATCGCCAATTGCCTCGTGGAAGCCGTCATTGGCTGAGCCGCGGAACAGCATCGGTTGGTCCTTGTAGGCCCGCTGATAGAAGTTATGCCCCAGTTCATGGTGAATCACGTTGAATTCTTCACCGGTTTTCTGGATACACATCTTGATACGCAAATCGTCCTTGTCATCAAGATCCCAGGCCGAAGCGTGGCAGATGACTTCCCGGTCGGCCGGTTGGGTGAACAGGGAACGCTCGTAGAAGGTTTCGGGCAAGGGTTCGAAGCCCAAAGAGGTGAAGAAGGATTCGGCCTGCCTGACCATCTTGAGTTCATCATAGTCCTGGTCTTTAAGGGCCGCCGTTACATCCGGCACCTGCATCTTGCGCTCGGGCTTGACCAGTTCATAGATATTGCCCCAGGTTTGGGCCCACATATTGCCCAGCAGATGGGCAGGGATCGGCTTGTCCTGCGGCACTACGTCGGTGCCATAATACTCACCCAGTTCGGCTCGGACATGACAATGCAGAGCTTCGTAGAAGGGTTTTACCTGATTCCAGGTGTTGTCCAGCATGGCCGGGAATTCGTCAGCCGGCATGTCGTATTTGCCACGCCACAGTTCGCTGGTGTCCTTGAAACCCAGATCCCGGGCCCCTTCGTTGGCCAGGGTCACCAACTCTTCGTACAGGGGCTTCATGGGTACGGCAACCTGACGCCAGCCGGTCCAGATTTCCTTCAGCAGCGCTTCGTCGCGGCTGTTGGCCATTTTTGACGTCAGTTGGCCCAGGTCCCAGCATTCGCCGTTCTCGCGGCAATACTCTCCCTTGCCATACATGCCGTCCAGTTCGGCTGACAGTTTGGACAGCCTTTCAGATTTATCCGGATCGGCCGGCGGCGCCAGCACGAAGGAATTGACCAACAGGTCCAGCTTACGGCGGGTGGCAGCGTCCACTTCCACATCCCTGAACTTGGCGGCCTCTTCGGCAAGCTCTGCGGTGCGGACTGAGAGCTTTTCACTCAAGTAGGCAGAGACGGCGGCGCTGTCCTGGTTAATGTAAGTGGCATACACCCAGGCGGCCTGCGCTGCAGGCATCTGCAACTTTTCCATTTCCTTCTGGGCGTTTTCAATAAAGGTTTTGGCATCCTCAGCCGTCAGTTTCTGTTCTGTCCCGACAGGCGCCTGAGTGGTGGTATCAGGGGCTTCTTTGGGCTGGCAGGCGGACAGGGCCATGGACAGGCCCAGCATCACGGCCGACAGGGCCATTTTCTGTTTGAGCATAGGTTCCTCGTTCTTATCGTTATTGGGCTTCGATGCCCGGTTCTTGTCGTAGGTATCAACTGTTGCCGGGTCAGTATAACAACGGCTCCTGAACAGGGCGAGGGCTACAGTCAATGGCGGGGCAGGGCATCTGGAAAAACGTCTGCAAGGAAGAACAGAGGACTGAAGCGGGCATAAAAAAAGACCCGGTTTCATAAAGCGCTAGTGAAATCGGGTCCAGGGAGAGCAGAAAACATAACCTTGCTATTTACTGTGACCTGCACAATACGTCGGAGTTCCCCGCAAATGTTACAGAATGTTAAATATATTTAATTTTTATATAAAACAATAAGATAGACATTCAATCGCGACGGTGGAGAGGTTTGTTTCAAACAAGCACTTGAACTTGAGTCGATTTAAACATAAATTCAAACTATTGTTTGAATCGGTTGTTTGATATGAGTGCAGAGACCAAGACAGAGATCCTCAATGCGGCCGAGAGCCTGTTTGCCGAACATGGCTTTGGCGATACCTCCTTGCGGGCCATTACCAGTCAGGCCAAAGTCAACCTGGCCTCAGTGAATTATCATTTCGGCTCAAAGAAGCAACTGATTCAGGAAGTCTTGCAGCGTTATCTGCGAATACTGATGCCGGCGGTCGATCAGCAGCTTAAGCAATTGCTGGCTCAACATCCGCAGCCCAGCGTGGATCAGGTGTTTTCCAGTCTGGTCCAGCCATTATTATTGCTCAATCAGGTCAGGCCCAACGGCACCGCCATCTTTGTGAGGTTGTTGGGGCGGGGCTACTCGGAGTCTCAGGGACACCTGCGAAAATATATTACCCATCACTACGGTGCCAGTTTACAGCGTTTTGTGAACGCCGTGCACCTGGCCGTGCCCCAGTTGTCCGCCGCCGAAATCTTCTGGCGCCTGCACTTTGCCATCGGAACTTTCGTGTTCACCATGGCTTCGAGTAAGGCCCTGAGTGAAATTGCCCTGGCCGATTACCAGCAGCAAGTAAATGTCGAAGGCATCATCCACAGGTTGATGCCCTATATTTCTGCGGGGGTAGGGGCACCTGCCAGCGCAGTTCAGAACCCAAATCCCATGTTGGATATTGCATAAGAGAAGGTGTCATCATGTCTGTTTTATTGATAATACTGGTCGTTCTCGCCGTGATCCTTGGTGTAGCCGACATACGACGCAATCTCATCACCAAACCGGTGTTTGAGATCTTCAAAAAAATCCTGCCGCCCATGTCCAGCACTGAGCGTGAGGCTATGGAAGCCGGCTCGATCTGGTGGGAAGGGGAATTGTTTCGTGGCAAGCCCCAGTGGAACACACTGCACGGCTATGCCAAGCCGGCGCTGAGTGAAGAAGAACAGGCCTTTTTGGATAATCAGGTGGTGACCCTGCTGAAAATGCTGGACGATCACAAGATAGTCCACGAAGACAAAGACCTGCCCAAGGAAGTCTGGCAGTACCTGCGCAAGGAAGGCTTCTTTGCCATGATTATTCCCAAGGCTTACGGGGGCCTGGAGTTTTCGGCTATTGCCAACTCCACCATCGTCTCCCGTATTTCCACCCGTTCTCTTAGCACAGCCGTCACCGTCATGGTGCCCAATTCGCTGGGCCCGGGGGAGCTGTTAATGCACTATGGTACCCAGGCACAGAAAAACTATTGGTTACCGCGCCTGGCTGACGGTACCGACGTTCCCTGTTTTGCCCTGACCGGCCCAGAAGCCGGTTCAGACGCGGGAGCCATTCCGGATACGGGTATTGTCTGCAAGGGCATGCACGAGGGGAAGGAAGTACTGGGTCTGAAGCTTTCCTGGGACAAGCGCTATATTACCCTGGCGCCGGTGGCCACCGTGCTTGGTCTGGCGTTTAAGATGTACGATCCTGACGGACTGCTGGGCGACAAGAAGGAGCTGGGTATTACCTGTGCCCTGATCCCCACCAGTCATGAAGGTGTGCAGGTGGGAGATCGCCACTTCCCGGTCGCTATGGCCTTTATGAATGGCACGACCAAAGGCGAAGACGTATTTATTCCCCTGGACTGGATTATCGGCGGCCCGGACTATGCCGGCCGTGGTTGGCGTATGCTGGTTGAATGCCTGTCAGCGGGCCGGGGTATCTCGCTGCCTGCGCTGGCGACCGCCACCGCCCACTTATCTGCCCGTACTACCGGCGCCTACGCCGCTGTGCGCAAACAGTTTGGTTTGTCTATCGGCAAGTTTGAAGGTATCCAGGAAGCCATGGGCCGTATCGGTGGCCTGACCTATACCCTGGAAGCCATGCGTTCCATGACAGCCGGGGCCATAGACCTGGGCGAGAGTCCGTCTGTGGTGACCGCCATTGCCAAGTACCATATGACAGAGATGTCCCGTGAGGTGATTAACGACGCTATGGACATCCATGCGGGTAAGGGGGTGCAACTGGGACCTAAGAATTACCTGGCTCACCAGTACTTCGGCACGCCCGTGGCCATTACGGTGGAAGGAGCCAATATCCTGACCCGCAATCTGATGATTTTTGGCCAGGGCGCCACCCGGTGCCATCCCTATGTCTTTGCCGAGATGGAAGCGGCAGCCAATATCGATGCCGAACAGGGACTGAAAGAGTTCGACGGCCTGCTGGTCAGGCATGTGGGCTTTGCCATGGGGAACTTCTTTGGCTCATTGTTTCAGGGCCTGACAGTCGGTGCCTTTAACAGTGCACCGGTATCGGGAGAAACGGCCACTTATTATAAGCAGCTGTCCCGTATGTCCCGTGGCCTGGCTTTGTGTGCAGATTTCTCCATGTTGATTCTGGGTGGGGATCTCAAGCGTAAGGAGATGATCTCCGCCCGTTTGGGTGATGTGCTCAGTCAGTTGTATATTGCCTCTGCTGTGCTGCGTCGCTACGAATCCGATGGTCGCCAGGTGGCAGACCTGCCATTTGTCCATTATGCACTGCAGCGTTGCCTGTTCAGGATTGGGGTGGCCTTTGACGGCTTTTTCCAGAACTTCCCCAACCGGATTGTGGCCCATCTGGTCAAGCGGGTAGTGTTTCCCTTTGGTATCCATTATCAGATGCCACAAGATGAGATCACCCAGCAGGTCAGTGACAGCCTGATGCAGCCCGGAGTGATGCGCGATCGCCTTACTCACCTGTGCTATATCGGTGACAAGGAAGACGACCCGGTTGGCATGGTTGAAAAAGCCTTTCTGGCCATGTTTGACAGTGTGCCGGTTGAGAAGAAGATCCTGGCTGCGCAGAAAGACAAGCGTGTTCCGCGCAAGCTGCCGCTGGCACAGACACTGGAGCTGGCATTGAAAGAAGGCGTGATTTCCGAGCATGAAGCCGAGCAGCTAAAGCGGACCGACAATCTGCGGCGTATTGCCCTGAGCGTGGACGATTTTGCGCCGGGTGAATTGGAAGGCAGTGCCAAGCAAAACAAAAAAGAAAAATCAGTGGCCTGACAGCGGGCAATGAATACAAGTAAGGCCGGTCAGTGACCGGCCTTTTTTATGCTGTCGGACAGCAGGTTTATTCTATGGCGAACCGTTTGATAATCGAACGGACTCCCTGCACCGTTTCACTGAGCGTTGAACTTGCCTTCAATGAAGAGGAAGCCGATTCCCGAGTGTCGGTTGCGCCATCGGCGATGTCAACAACCTGTTGGTTGATGTGCTCGGCCACTGTACTTTGTTCCTCCACTGCAGAGGCCATCTGATCAGTCAGCTCAGCAATGCGCCCGACCACCTCTTTGATACTGGCCAACGACTTGCTGGTCAGCTCGACTTTTTCCAGGCCTTGTTTCGCTGCCATCTCTCCGTCCTGGGACACTTTTACCGCGTTGCCAGCCCTTTTTGTCAGTACCTCGACAATACCATGTATTTTATCTGTGGATTCCCTGGTTTTAGCGGCCAGGGATTTGACTTCGTCGGCCACCACACTGAAGCCTCTGCCTTGTTCGCCTGCCCTTGCAGCTTCGATGGCCGCATTGAGGGCCAGCAGGTTGGTTTGATCGGCAATGCTCGAGATAAGGCTCGCCGCCTGGCCTATCTCATTGGTTGAGTCGGCCAACTCATTAACCGTTCTGGCAATACTGGCAACGGTCTTGTTCAGTTCATCGATGGCATGTTTGGCATCGTCAGCCAGTGTGGCGCCATCCTTGACGCTGATCAGCGCCTGTCTGGCACTTTTTGAGTTGTCTTCCACATTGCCCGCCACCTCCTGGATGGCAGCTGACATCTGATTAATGGCCGAGGCTATTTGCTGGGTAGCGTGGTTCTGCTGATCCACGGCTGAGGAAGTGGATTCTGCCTGTTGATGGGTCTGTGAGGCTATGCTGTCCAGCACCGAAGCCGCGTCCTCGATACGGGTCAGGGCGGTCCGGTTGTGGGCGAGTTCACTGCCGAGGACCAGCTTCGCACGAGCCCGGTTGCCCATATCCGCATAATAGGTTTGTGCAACCAACGCATCGCTGAAGGAGCCGGGGCTGAGATTTACCAAATCCAGCCATTCCCGGCTGGTGCATGAGCCTGTCCACAGGGCTGACAGCAATGTTGCGGCCAGCGCCAGGGAGGCCGCCAGGGGCCCTGTCAGCACCGCCAGCAGGATACTGAGTATCAGCCCCGGCACCAGGCTGGGCAACACCTGGTTTAACTGGTGTCGCAGAGCACTAATCGCCGAGAGGGGCGACTTCCCATTGCGCATTCTCTGGTAGATTTGCGCTGCCCGGAGCTTCTCCTCCCTGGTGGCTGAGACCCGTACTGATTCATAACCGGTGATCCGATCCCCTCCAAAAACCGGGGTGACGAAGGCACTGACCCAGTAATGGTCACCGTTCTTACGACGGTTTTTGACCAGGCCCATCCATACACGGCCACTGGAAATTGTGTTCCACATGGCTTTGAAAACGGCAGGGGGCATATCCGGATGGCGCACCAGATTATGAGGTTTTCCGATCAGTTCTTCTTTGCTGAAACCGCTGACTGCGATAAAGGCACTATTGCAATGGGTGATAATACCCCGGTGGTCGGTACCGGATATCAGACGCTGACTATCGTCAAAGCTTTATTCTTTCTGTGTAACGGGTTGATTGTTTCTCATTTTTTCTCTCCCTGAAGGTTGCGAACAAGCGCAGTGGGTAAGTAAATGCGCTACACCGGTATCCGTCAAGTGAGGGAAAATCAGCGGGGTTGACGTCGCCATAAAAAACGCCCCGGGTGGGGCGTTTTAGAGTCGGTTTCAGGTAGCAGCGCTTAGTAGAAGTTGGCGCGGAACTCTATGCCGACAATGCGGGGGTCATTGACAAAAACAGTGTTGTTGTTGAAGTCGATGGCGCCTTTGATATTGTTTTCATTGGTGATATTGCGACTGAACAGGGCAACGGTGTAGTCATGGCTGAAGTTTTCGTAGCCGATGCGCAGGCCCCCCTCGAAGTTGCCTGAGGTTTGGAACTCGGCGGATTCGTATAGGAACAGGTTGGTGTCACCCTGGTAGGCCCAGTCAGTGAAGACGAAGAACTCCCCGTCATCCCCCCATTCGGTCGCATAACGTGCGGTGAAATTGAAGATATCTTCAGGGGCTTGCGGGAAGGGGTTGCCGTTGATCAGGGCCAGGCCGTCTTCCATCGGATCCAGTACGGTGCACTGACCCGAACCACATGGGGCCACAGTCAGATCCTGGTCCTTCAGTTCAGTGTGGGTATAGCTGTAACCGGCCGTCACGGTCAGATTGTCATTGACCAGATATTCCAGATCCACTTCAAAGCCCTTGCCCACGCCCAGATCGGCATTGATCAACTGGTTGCCCTGGGTGGCACCACCGATGGCGGAGAGCTGAATGTCATCAATCTCATAGTAGAACACGGCAGCATTCAGGCGCAGGGTGTCATCCGCCAGATCTGACTTGAATCCAAACTCAATGGAGTCGATAGTCTCGGCTTCGGCTACAGAGGGGGGAGCTTCGAAGGCCACGTCACGACCCTGGATAGTCTGGGCGCGGAAGCCGCGGGCAATCCGCGCAAACAGGCTGGAGTCCCCGGTAATATTGTAGTTGGCCGCCAGTTCCCAGCTGATCTGGCCGTCATCGACATTGATGTCTTCATAGTCCTGGATCTGTGCCGCACCAATAACCAACGCGAAGCCATCCACATTCTGGGCGCCGACGCGGAAGTCTTTCTCGTCATAGGTGTAACGGATACCACCGGTAACGGTCAGTTTTTCGGTCACATCGTAGGATGACTGACCGAATACCGCCCAAGTATTGTTGTCATGATAGACAGTGGTAGCGCCGAAAAAGCCATCGATACTGGTGACGCCGAAGGACGAGTCAAAATAGAAGGCACCAAACTGCCAGTCATAGCCTTCAGTACCTGTGCTGGTAAAGCGGATTTCCTGGGTGAACTGCTCCAGATCATCCAACTGGTCCTCTGTAACCGCATCGAAGGGGATAAAGCCCGGCCCAACGCCTGCAACCCCACCGTCGATATCGCCTTTACCGCGGCCCTCGGCAGTTTCCAATGCAGTAATGGAGGTCAGGGTAAAGCCGTCAAAGTCGAAGTCCAGTTTCAGTGACGCACCACTGCCCTGGTATTCCTGCGGGTTATTGTCGCCCTGGTTATAGAATACCTTGTCACGAACATAATATTCATTCAGCTTGTTGCTGCCCGCGGATACGCCATTGGCGCGGAAAATAGAGGATGTTCCTTCCAGATCCCGGGCATGCACATTTAAAAGGGCGCTGAAATCGCCGGTGTCATACAAAAATTGCAGACGGGCAGCGTTCTCATGGTGACCGCCCATCACGTCATTTTCATCCGTGTAGGCGTTATCTATCCAGTCGCTGCGGTTCTGCGAGATAAAAGAAAAACGGAAGGACAGATCGTCTGTGATGCCGTTGCCAATCGCTCCTTCGATATTCTTGGTACCATAAGTGCCGACGGCGCCTTCCACAAAAGCATCGAAGTCCTGGCGAGGCTTGGTGGTATCAAACTTGATGATACCTGCCGTTGTGTTACGGCCAAACAGGGTGCCCTGGGGACCCCGGATCACTTCCACCCGTTCCACATCAAACAAAGGAAAACTTTTAAGAATCACGTTTTCCATCACCACGTCGTCCATCACGATGGAGACCGGCTGGGAGGCTGCCAGATCGAAGTCACTGTTACCCAGGCCGCGAATATAGAAGCGCGGGGCGATGCGACCGTTCGAGGATTCGGCATACAGACCGGGAACCCTGTTAGCCAGCGCCAGCACGTCATCACCGGCGGAGAACATATTCTCGAACCGCTCGCCACTTAGGGCGGCGATGGAAATGGGCACTTCCTGAATGCTTTGAGTGCGCTTTTGCGCCGTTACCGTAATCTGCTCCAGCACCTGCGCTTCTTTTTTCTTTGGCTCGGTGTCCTGTTGTTCCTGGGCAAAAGTGAACTGTGCGAACAGGGCGGCATGTACGCCCAGTGCAATAGAGGCTTTCTTCAATGTTTTCATTATCTGTACCAGTTGATGTGCCTAGTGTGTGTCGATCGCGGATTATGTAGGTAACCTGTTATTTTTCAGACAAAAATAACAGGCTGAAAGATTATCCGGCGATTCGGAGGGACATTTTAGCAAGCAGTGGCAAAAAAATAAGGTTTCAATTGTAAATAACCTTCATTTCAGGCCGTTTATCGCAGGGAAGTTGAGCTATGAGATTGTCACAGTGGAATTTTAATCATAAATATAGATTGTGTTGGTTGCTTTTAATCATTTCTAACTCAGTATTTCTGTGGCTAAGCTGGTCCCACAGATTGTTGATTAAGCGGTGATACAGATGATTAAGACGTTTACCTTTGCCCTGCTGCATTTCAGTATTGCCTTCACTATTACCTATCTGTTGACCGGAGATATGCTGATCGGTGGACTGGTGGCCTTGGTGGAGCCCTCTGTTAATACGCTGGCCTTCTATTTTCATGAGAAAATCTGGATGCAGCTGGAGCAAAGGGGCAGCCAAGATAAAATGATCGACCGCTCCCCGGCCTTACCCTTTTAGTCTGCTCTGATTGTGCTCCAGCCAGGCTCTCAGAGCTGCCGGTTTGATGGGTTTGGATAAAAAACTGACGCCGATGCTCTGAGCCCTGATTTTGAGGCTCTCATTCCTGTCGGCCGTTACCAGTAAGGCAGGCAGGGGCATCTGCCACTGGTTTCGAAGCTGCTCGATTAACTCCAGACCATCGATGTACTCGTCATCAAGCTGGTAGTCCACAATCAGCATATCCGGTGCCTGGTGCTGCTTCGCGTAGTCCAGGGCCTTGTCTACCTTGTCCAGATACCGCCCCTGGCAGCCCCATTTATCCAGCAGGCTTTGCAGGGCGTCCAGGTTGACCGGGTTGTCATCCACGCACAACAGCCGGATATGACTAAACTGGCCGCTACCTATGTCATTAGCGTGTGATCTTTGCAGGAACTGATCATTGCCCAGCGGCACTGTCACACAAAAAGCGCTTCCCCTGCCAGGCTCTGACTCAAGCTGGATGGGATGGTGCAACTGTTCACTCATTTTCTTCACTACCGATAAGCCCAGCCCCACCCCTTTGATTTCTCCGCGGTGAGCCCGGTAGAAGTCTGAAAATATCAGTTTCTGCTCTGTTTCTGAGATGCCGAAGCCCGTATCCAGCACCTGAATCCGGATGTGTTGGCCACGGCGGCGGAAACCCACCAGCACTTTACCCCCGGGGCTGTATTTGATGGCGTTGGAAATCAGGTTTTGCAGGATACGCCGCAGGTAGGTCGGATCGCTGTAAACCACAGCACGGCAGGGACGAATTCGCAGGTGCACATTATTGATTTGTGCCTGCAAACGAAACTCCTGCTCAAGGGGCTGGATGATCTCAGCCAGGGAAATATGCGAGAGAGTGGGAGACAGGGCACCCTGTTCCAGTTTGGCGATCTCCAGCAGAGTGGATATTAATTGCTCACTGGAGGTCAGTGAGGTGCCAAGCTTGTCGATGATGTGCCGGTTCTGGTCGCTTAGGCTGTCCTCGTCCAGCGATGACAGATACAGGCGCGCAGCATTGAGCGGCTGGAGGATATCGTGGCTGGCCAGGGCCAGGAAACGGGTCTTTGACTGGTTGGCTTGCTCGGCCAGTTGCTTGGCGCGCTTCAGTTCTTCATTGATTTCACGAATTTGCCGCGTGCGATGATCGATGCGCTTTTCCAAATCTATGTTGGCTTCTTCCAGAGCCTGCTGGATTTCCACGTGTTCGGTGATATCAGTGAAGCTGGTAACAAAGCCGCCGCTGGGCAGCGGGTTGCCATTCATCTCAATGACCCTGCCATCGGAGCGACGACGAATGAAACGGTGGGGAGAGCCTTGTTGCATGTGTTCGATGCGCTTTCTGACCAGATCTTCCACTTCGCCCGGCCCGCATTCGCCGCGTACGGCATTGAAGCGCACCAGGTTTTCAACGGGCTGGCCGATTTCCACCATGCCGGCCGGGTAGTTGAACAAATCCAGATAAGCCTTGTTCCAGGCCACCAGTTTCAGATCCTTATCCACTACACTGATCCCCTGTGACAGGTTTTCAATACTGGAAAACAGGATGGCCTGATTGGTCTTGAGGGCTTCGGTGGTGTCTTCGAAAAAGGTGAATACCTCCTCCACATCCATCTGCTGGCCTGACACCAGCACCTTGACCAGAGCCCGTGCTGAACTCCCCCCCAGCACGCCCGCCAGGCTGCGTTCACAGAACTGAATAAAGTCGTCGGTGGGTACTCCGTTGGCATCCAGCACCACCTGATAGTCGCGGCTGTACCTCCTGAACAATTGTCCTGTATGCTCGGCGCCGATAAAGGTATTGAGCAACTCCTGCAGATCGATAATACGGATCTTGCTTTTGGCCGTGATACGGCTTCTTGCCGGCGGCGTGGCATGGGGCGTGACAAATGCACTGGCCTGCATGCGCTCGAGCAGGCTGTGTCCGGCGCTCAGGGAAAACAACAAATAGCCTGCCAGGTTGGCCAGCCAGCTGATCACTACGCCTTGGGTAATAATGCTGATACTGTCTGTCCCGGGTTGTTCCATGACAGGTATCATCACAAACGTCACCCAGCAACTCAGCCCCAGGGCCAAGCCGGCCAGTACGCCGCTGGCATGGCCCTGCCGCCAGTAGAGCCCACCCAGAATGGCCGGCATAAGCTGAACGACCAGGGAAAAGGCCAGCAGCCCGATACTGGACAGTGCCGTGCTTTGGGCCCAGCCGTTGAAATACCCATAGGCCATTAACAGGATAAGCAGAATCACCAGGCGGCGGATATGCAGGAGTTTCTGTTTGTAGTTCTTATCCTTCAGCCAGCGCTGCGGTTGATAGCGCAGTAACAAAGGCATTACCACATCATTGGTCAGCATGGTCGACAGGGCCAGGCTGGAGACCACTATCATGGCAGTGGCAGCCGAAATACCACCGAGAAAAATCAACAGACTGAGAAGGCTCTGCTGCTGGGAGAGGGGAAGTTGCATCAGGTAAGTATCCTGATCCACACCACTGCCGGTAAACAGCAGGTTACCGGCCATGGATACCGGAATGATGGCTACTGCGGTAAGCAGCAGATACAGGGGAAAGAGCCAGCGCGCCATGGCCAGATGCGCAGGCTTGTGGTTGTCCACGATCATGACATGAAACTGGCGTGGAAGGCAGAAGATGGCGGCGGCGGCCATGGCCGCCTGCACGATAAAGTCGAAAACTGAGCCCTGCCAGTCCTGCCACTGACTGAGCTGGCTGGCAACCGGCGGCAAAGACGGTGCTGGACTAACCAGCAGGCTGTATGCAAATAAGGCTGCACAGCACAACCCAAATAACTTAACCAGAGACTCGGCGGCGATAGCCAGCATCAGACCGGAACGGTACTGGGTGATATCCGCATGGCGGGTGCCGAAAATGACGGCAAAGATTGCCATGATCAGCGTGGCAGCCAGGGCTTTATAGTTGGTGCCGGAACCGACTTCCAGACTGGCAAACACCGCAAAGCTGGCGTCCACTGCTTTGAGTTGCAAAGCGATATAGGGCACGGTGGCGACTGTCATCAACAGGGTGACAATCACGGCAATGCTTCGCCGCTTGCCATATCGGGAGGAGATAAAGTCGGACACCGAGGTGATATTCTGCCGTTTACTCACATCCAGCATCTTGCGCAGCAGGGGATAACCAAACAGGAACAGCAGAATCGGACCGAGCAGAATCGGCAGGTACTGCCACTGGGACTTGGCGGCCTGGCCAACAGCGCCATAATAAGTCCAGGAGGTACAGTATATCCCCAGGGCCAGCCCGTAAATCACGGGATGCCGGGCCAGCCTATTGGCTCTGGAACCGGCCTTATCGCCACGCTGGGCCAGCCAGAACAACAGCCCCACATAACACAGTGCGGCGAGGATCCAGAAAAACGTCATGGTCATCAGCTCTCAGCGTTTCGTTTTTGCCGTTACTTTAGCATGGGGGAGACGGCTCTGACCCGCCTATTCGACCAAGGTATCAGCTCTGCAGGGGTATCATTCCGGTAAAGAGCTGACACCGTTGGCTCCCTGTACGACCATGGTCGCATTTTCCTTATTTCCCAGACTGCTAGATTTGTTATCGAAATGTCAAAAATCCGTTAATCTCGGTGGTCCTCAGGACCTGGGCAGGGGCCGAAGGGCCTGTCTGCGAAGTGTAATCATCAGGAGGCGCTTATGGCGTTCGAAAACCCTCAACAGGCCACCGCCTACTGGCGCGAGAATATCGCGCTGGTGCTTAAGTTGCTGGCGGTCTGGTTTATCGTGTCCTTCGGCTGCGGCATATTGTTTGCCGATGCTCTCAACCAGATCCCGCTGTTTGGCTTCAAACTGGGTTTCTGGTTTGCCCAGCAGGGATCCATTTATGTGTTTGTAGTTTTGATCTTTGTCTACTCCAGGCTCATGGCCAGGTTGGACGCCAAGTACAACGTGCATGAAGACTAGGAGCAGAGCATGGATATTCAAACTTTAACCTTTTTGATTGTCGGCGCTTCCTTTGTGCTTTACATCGGCATTGCCATCTGGTCCAGGGCGGGGTCAACCAGTGATTTCTATGTGGCCGGCGGCGGTGTCCACCCCGTGGCCAACGGTATGGCCACCGCGGCCGACTGGATGTCGGCGGCTTCGTTTATCTCCATGGCCGGTCTAATTTCATTTATGGGCTACGATGGTGCCGTATACCTGATGGGATGGACCGGAGGTTATGTGCTGCTGGCCCTGTGCCTGGCGCCTTATCTGCGCAAGTTCGGCAAGTTTACCGTGCCGGACTTTGTCGGTGACAGGTATTACTCGCAGCTGGCCAGAACGGTGGCGGTGATCTGCGCAATTTTTGTCTGCTTTACCTATGTGGCTGGACAGATGCGCGGCGTGGGTGTGGTCTTCAGTCGCTTCCTGGAAGTGGATATCACCACAGGTGTGGTCATCGGCATGTGTATCGTCTTTTTCTATACAGTGCTTGGAGGTATGAAAGGCATCACCTATACCCAGGTTGCCCAGTACTGCGTATTGATCTTTGCCTATCTGGTACCTGCCGTCTTTATTTCCATGCTGATGACAGGCAATGTACTGCCCCAGGTGGGATTTGGCAGCACCCTGACAGGCACTGAGACCTACCTGCTGGATAAATTGGACGGGTTGTCCACGGAGCTCGGCTTTGCCGAATATACCTCGGGTACCAAGAGTACCATCGATGTGTTCTGTATCACCGCCGCCCTGATGGTGGGAACCGCCGGACTGCCCCACGTCATAGTGCGTTTCTTTACCGTGCCCAAGGTACGGGATGCGCGTAAATCGGCCGGTTGGGCGCTGCTGTTTATTGCCATTCTCTACACAACAGCACCTGCTATCGCTTCTTTTGCACGGGTCAATATGATCAATACCATTAATGGCGAGCAGATGCAGGGTACCGAGTATGCCCAGGCACCCGACTGGATCAAGAACTGGGAACGCACGGGTCTTATCAGTTGGCAGGACAAGAATGATGACGGCAAGATGTTCTACTCCGGCGATGAACGCAATGAGATGCAAATCGATCGGGACATCATGGTGCTGGCCAACCCCGAAATTGCCAATCTGCCGGGCTGGGTCATCGCCCTGGTGGCGGCCGGTGGTATAGCTGCAGCCCTGTCCACCTCTGCCGGACTGCTGCTGGTTATCTCCACCTCTGTGTCCCATGATCTGCTCAAACGCAACCTGATGCCGGATATCACCGACAAGAAGGAGCTCTTCTACGCCAGGTTGGCGGCCGGAGTAGCCATTGTGATCGCCGGATACTTCGGGGTTAATCCGCCCGGTTTCGTGGCTCAGGTCGTCGCCTTCGCCTTCGGACTGGCAGCGTCCTCATTCTTCCCGGCTATTATTATGGGGATTTTCTATAAGAAGATGAACAAGGAGGGAGCCATTGCCGGGATGCTCAGCGGTATTACCTTTACTGCAGCCTATATCATCTACTTCAAGTTCATTAATCCGGCTGCTAATGTGCCTGCCAACTGGTGGTTTGGTATTTCACCTGAAGGCATAGGTACGCTTGGCATGCTGTTGAACTTCGGGGTGGCGCTGCTGGTGAACCGTTTCACCGCCGAGGTGCCCCAGGATGTACAGGAGATGGTCGAAAGTATTCGGTTTCCCAAAGGATCCGGGGCTGCCAAAGCTCATTAGGAAACAGAGTAAATAAAACATCTGTGGCCAGGACTCCCCTGGCCATTTTTTTTGTCCTATATTGGCTGCAGGGAGGGTGCATGTATCCCGTCCCTGCAATTAAGGATAGCTATGACGGATTCTGTACTGGATTTTCTGCACCGCTGTGCCCCTTTCGATCAGTTATCCGGCGAGTTGCTGGAATATTGTCGCCAGCACCTGGTACTGAGCTACCTGTGCAAAGACAACGTCGAACAAATCATGCCCCGTGACAAGCCCCAACTATATCTGGTCAAACAGGGGGTATTTGATCTGCTGGACAGTAACAACCAACTGATTGAAAGACTGGAGCGGGGCGACTTATTTGGCTATCCGTCATTACTGACAAAACGTCCCATCACCAACCGGCTTAATGTGATTGAGGACGGACTGGTTTATACCCTGTCACAGCCAGCGTTTGACCGTCTGTGCCAGCAGGACAAATCTTTCGCTGGTTATTTTTCCCATGCCCTGGGTGACCGCCTGTTAACGGAATCCCGCAGCCGGGTCGGTCATGACTGGACGCAAATGCCGGTGACCGACATCCTTGAGCGCCCCCTGATCAGCGTGGCACCCGATTGCAGCATGGCTGAAGCGGCAGAGACCATGACGGCAGAAAAGATCTCCTGTGTGCTGGTCAGCGAACAGAAGGAATTGCTTGGCATTGTTACCGACAGGGATATCCGTAGCCGGGTCGTGGCAGGCCGTCAGTCCTTTGAGCTGCCGATCCGGCAGTTTATGACGTCACCGGTGATTAGCGTGGACTGGCAGGCGCCTTTGTTTGACGTGATGCAACGTATGACCAGCCACAATGTGCACCATGTGGCGGTATTGCGGGAGGGTAATCCTGTCGGCGTGATCACTGCCTCGGATTTGATGCGCCAGCAACGAAGTGAACCGCTGTTTCTGGTTAATCAGATACGCAAGGCCAGCCAAGTCGAACAATTATATGCCATTGCCGAGTCGGTGCCCGGTCATCTGCACCAGTTTGCCAACCGTGTGGTGGATGTGCACCTGGTGGGTGAGTTGCTGGCCAGCTTTACTGATGCCTTTAATGTTCAGTTGATCACACTCTATCTCAAAGAGAATGGACCGGCTCCGGGCCCATTCGTCTGGTTGGCATTTGGCTCCCAGGCCAGGCGGGACCAGGCCATGGGCTCGGATCAGGACAACGGACTGCTACTGAGCGACCAGACAGAGGATCAGGATCTGGACTGGTTCGCCGGCCTGGCTGAGTTTGTTTGTCAGGGAATGGCGCGCTGCGGCCTGCGGCTCTGTACTGGCAATATCATGGCGACCAATCCTCAGCTACGTCTGTCCCTTAACGGCTGGCTGAAGAACTTTGCTCGTTGGATCGACGAACCTCACAAAGATGCGCTGTTACGCACCAACATCTTTTTCGACCACAGGCGGGTATTTGGCGACAGACGCCTGTATGAGGGCTTTGCCAATCAGGTATCCAGAATGGCCGGCAATCAGATTTTCCTGGCCAATCTGGCCGCCAATGCAGCAGATCAGCCTGTGCCCATTGGTCTGTTCAATCGTTTTCGCACGCAGCGAATCGGGGTTAATGAGCAGGTACTGGATATCAAGAAAAACGGCATAGCTATCCTCAACGATATAGTGCGGGTTCACGCCCTGGCGGCGCAGCTCCCCTTTGCCAGCACACCCCAGCGCCTGCGCACCCTTGGCGAGAACAAAGGCATGAGTGTCAGGGACAGCGAAGACCTGCTGGCGGCCTGGCGTTTTCTGGTGCAATTACGCCTGCAGCATCAACTGGACGGACAGGTGAGCGATAATTTGATTAACCCGGATAGTCTGGACTCGTTGACCCGGCGCCAGCTCAAGGCCGCTTTTCGGCTGCTCAAGGATGCCCAGGAGGGACTGGCAATGAAGTTTTCCCGCGGTGCATTCTGATGTGGTCCACTTTGTTGCGAATGACCGGCGTTCAGCAGGATTTTCGCGACTGGCGGGAATACCGTTATCTGGCTATTGATCTTGAGCTCTCCAGCCTGGATCCAACTGTGGGAGAAATTCTCTCAACGGCCTGGGTGCCGCTCAGTCCGCCTGTCATTGATGTGGCCAACAGCCGGGAGTTTGTGGTTAAAAGCTGCGGCTCCCTGGGCCAGAGTCCGGTGATCCATGGTCTCACCCGTGCACATCTGAACAACGGGGACCAGCTCTTTGATGTGTTGACGCTGCTTTGGCAGGAAACCCGGCAGCATCCCCATACTGTCTGGTTGTTTCATCATGCTGGGCTGGATCTGTCCTTTATCCGCGAGGCCTGTCAGACGATGGGCATTGACTGGCAGCCACCGCCTGTAGTCGATACCCTGATGCTGGAGAAGCGACTCTTACAGAAACGCCATCAACCCCTGGAAACAGTCGGCCTGAGCCTGCAGCAGTGCCGGGCCCGTTACGGCCTGGCGCCGTTTCCGGCCCACCGGGCCCTGGAGGATGCCATCGCCACTGCTGAGTTGTTTCTGGCTCATTGCTACCGTAATCTGGGCAGCAAACGCCAGCCGCTGGATGTTATCGCCAATAAAGGCGCAGACTGAAACTGCACGGTTAAAAGGGGGACCCCATGATCAATGTCCGACATCAGGCCGAACTGATTGGCAAGACGGATTTACTGCGCATCCACTCACTGTCTGAACTGACAGGATGCAATATCTGGCTTAAATGTGAGTTCCAGAATCCAGGCGGCTCCATCAAGGACCGTGCAGCCCTGCAGATGGTCAGGGACGCCATGGCCCGCGGCGAACTTAAGTCCGGCATGACCATAGTCGAAGGCACGGCCGGCAATACAGGTATAGGACTGGCGTTGGTGGCCAAGTCGTTCGGTATGCAGATGATGGCGGTGATGCCCAATGATCAGGCCAGGGAGAAGGAGCGCGTACTGGAACTTTACGGGGCGAAGCTGATGACGGTGGATCCCTGTCCCTTCAGCAACCCCAATCATTTTTATCATCGGGCCAGACATCTGGCCGAACAGCATAAGGACCACTGGTGGGCCAATCAGTTTGAGAATCCCAGCAACTTTCGAGCGCATTACCTGAACACCGGGCCGGAAATCTGGCAGCAGTTGTCAGGCAGAGTCGATATTCTGGTAGCCTCCGCCGGCACTGGCGGAACTATTGCCGGTACCTCAAGTTACCTGAAAGAGCAAAATCCAGAAGTGCAGGTATGGCTGGTGGATCCGGATGGCTCGGGCCTCTACAGCTATCTTAAAACCGGTGAATTCAGCGGCCATGGCAGCTCCATGACAGAGGGGATCGGCATCATGCGGCTGGTGGAAAATTTCCGCAGAGCAAGGGTGGACAGGGCTGTCAATCTGCCGGATCTGGATATCCTCACTCTGTCCCGGCATGTCAGGCACAAGGACGGCATAGTGCTGGGCAGCAGCTCGGCGTTGAATGTGGCCGGCGCCTTGTGTGCGGCCATACAGACGGGCCCGGGCAAGGACATTGTTACCTTCGCCTGCGATCTGGGTGAACGTTCGGCGTCCAAACTCTACAGCCCAGAGTACCTGCAACAGCGCGGTCTGCTCGATTATCCCAGAGATGTCAGCCAACTGATGAAGAAGTATGCCACCGACCAGTGGCGGGATAAAATTGTCCATTGTGCTGAGGGGGGATGATGGCAGCGGCCGGCCCAACTGCGCTATGATGACGCGCCGATAAACCACCAGAGGAACGCCGCAGATGAATATGATCTACCTGAACGGGCAATTTATGCCGATAGAACAGGCGCGAATTTCTCCCATGGATCGCGGTTTTTTGTTTGGTGATGGTATCTACGAAGTCATTCCTTCCTACCAGGGCAGAATGGTCGGCTTTGCTCTGCATATGGCCAGGCTCAAGCAGGGCCTGGCCGCTCTGGAAATCCGCCTGGATATGGATACCGCCAGGTGGCAGGGCATTATTGAGCAATTGCTGGACGCCAATGGCAAGGGCAACCTGGGAATTTACCTGCATGTCAGCCGGGGTATGGAAACCCGCCGGGCCCATGCTTATCCGGACAATCTTGAACCGACAGTCTTTGCCTTTACCTTTGAAATCCCCACAGAACCGGTGGCCGATGCGAGCAAGACCCCCGTTTTCCGGGTGGTGTCTGAGCAGGACAAACGCTGGAAGCGCTGCAACATCAAATCCACTGCGTTGCTGGGAAATATCATGCACTACCGCACAGGCCAGAAGCGCCAGATGAACGAAGTGCTGCTGTTCAATGAAGCCAACGAACTGACCGAGGCCGCCTCCTGTAACGTGTTTGTCGTTACACAGGGCAGGATTGCCACACCGCCCCTGGATCATCAACTATTACCAGGCATCACCCGGCATATGCTGTTGGATATACTGCGCCAGTACAGCGAATTGCCTGTAGATGAGCGAATTATCAGCATGGATGAGGTCAGGTCGGCGGATGAAATCTGGCTGACCAGTTCCAGCAAGGAAGTGGCACCGGTGGTAGAGCTGGACGGCAAACCTGTGGGGCAGGGCAAAACCGGTCCCATCTGGCAACAGGCCCAGGCCCTGTTTTCCGCCCATAAGTACGAATATTGATAGCAAAGAGCAAAAAAGCTGCCATTGGCAGCTTTTTTATTACCCTAAGTCAGAGGCAGCTACTCATCTTCACAGCGGGGCTGGCACACGCCATACAGGTACAGGCTGTGGTGAGTCAGTGACATCTTATTCTTCTTCGCCACTTCCATCTGGCGTTTTTCAATAATATCGTCTTCGAATTCCACCACCTTCCCGCATTTGAGGCAGACCAGATGATCATGGTGTTTTTTCTGGCCGATTTCGAAGACTGACTTGCCGCCCTCGAAATGATGCCGGTCCAGTAAGCCTGCGTCGTCAAACTGGTTGAGAACCCGGTAAACCGTGGCCAGACCGATTTCCTCTCCCTGTTCCAGCAAGATCTTATACACGTCTTCGGCACTGATATGCTGATTCTTGGGATCCTGCAGTATTTCCAGAATCTTGATTCGGGGCAGGGTCACTTTCAGGCCGGCCCGCTTAAGTTCTTGGTTCTGATCCATGCAACAAGGTTTCATTAGGTAAAAGATGGACTCATTATAGGGAACTGCACCCGGATGAAAAGCGATTCAGTCGGAAGACACAGATATTTATTCAGGGAGCCGACTCAGCGCGCCGGGTCAGATACATTTTGATACAGTTACAAATATATTGTTATCATGTCGTTAATCGTCTGGTTTGACCAGATGGGTCTATAGCGGCCATTGCTGCGGTGACGGCAAACCAAAGTCGAGAAGCCTGATAAACTGGGCTATAAGACTAGAATCAACATAATCCAGAAGAGAGTAAATCTCCATTTATCAGGTAGTTATCCATGCGTATAACGGTTGTCGGAAAGATCATCGCAGGCTTTGTCCTGTTTGGACTACTGCTGTTGTTTACCAATGTGCTGTCGTACTGGGGGCTGGCGGATATCCGTGAGTCGGCAGAGCAAGTGGTTCAGGAGAAAATGCCCATCCAGTCGCAGATGTTGGGGGTGCAAACCCGGATACTCACGATGGCCAAGGTCTCTCTGCAAGGTTATTACATGCAAAAGGCCGATACGCTGCAGGCCAACCGGGAAGTCTTTTCCCAGTTGGCTGAGCAGTTCAATCAAGAATTGAACAGTCTGACAGAGCAACAATTAAACCGGCAGGATGCGGCCCTGCTCGATAGTGCCGTCGAAGCATCGACTATCTATCTGCAACAGACCGGCCAGATGTACGACAAACGACTGCAATTGCTGAGGTTGCAGACTCAGATTAATGAGGTGTTCAGCCAGGCCCAGTATACCGGGGGGGATGCCGGCGCCAACCTTCTTGACATGTCCTACCTGGACGGGGCAGAGGACGATCCCCGGCTGGCGCCGGTGGTGGGAGCCGGAGCGCGAATCGACAACATTATCGTGACCCTGCTCAATGCCAGCAAGGAATATATCGCCACCGCAGATGCGGACCTCAGTGCCACCATCAAGGAAAATCTGCTGCTGACATTGGGGGACTTGAATAACAACGTGACCTTTATCCGCCGGATTGCCGACGGGGTGGAAACAGATGGTCTGATGGAGGCCTTCAACGAGCAGTTTGAGGTATTTGTCAGACAATACCAGGGCAAGGAAGGACTTATCGAACTACAGGAGCAAAGACTGACCCTGCTGGCCCAGTCCGCCCAGCACATGGAGCAGGCAGAGGCGTCAGTGGAACTGGCCAGGGCTCGTCTGGCAGATTTGTTTGATCAGATCAATAGCGACACGCTGCAGGGCCAGAACGCCATTCTCGAAGCAGTACAGAGCAATATTCTCAAGAGTGTGCTGATTATGCTGTTGGCCATGGGGCTGGTGGTGGTGATAGGTTTTGTGGCTGCACGCAGCATTTCCAAGCCTTTGGATAAAATCCGCGCCAGCCTGGCTGTTATCAGTCAGGGGGATCTGACCCATAAGGCGGATGCCCACGGAGAAGATGAGTTCGCCTCCCTGGCCCGTAACGTCAATCAGCTCAGCGACAGCCTGCATCAGGTGGTCTCGCAGATCATCCAGCAGGAGACCTTACTGGAGGAGGCTATCGAAGGCAGTGAAAAACTCAGCCAAAATACCCTGCAGTTGGTCGATCAGCAGACCAGTCAGGTGCGCAATACGGCCGAACATACGGATCAGGTGCGTCAGACCAGCCGCAGCAATCTGGAGCAGATCCAGCAGAGCATGCAACGCCTGGCCGAGGTAACCCAGCAGACAGGCAAAGCCGGCAAACTGGTGGGAGAATCACGCCGCCAGATCCAGTCTCAGGCAGAGCAGGCCTCCCAGTCAGCAGACATCATTGCCAGGCTGGACAACAACAGCAAAAGCATCGGCGGAATTCTGGATGTAATCAAGACCATTGCCGAGCAGACCAATCTGCTGGCACTGAACGCAGCCATCGAAGCGGCGCGGGCTGGAGAGCAGGGGCGGGGCTTTGCCGTGGTGGCCGATGAAGTGCGAACCCTGGCAAACCGGACGCAGAATTCCACCGAGGAAATCGAACAGATGATCGCGAGCCTGCAGGCGGATGCCAAACAGGCGGTCAGTGCCATAGACACGGGGCAAAAGCAGGCGGAGAGCAGTGTTAATCTGATTGAACAGGTGAACACGCAAATCCAGGGGATCCAGGAGATCGTCCAGGGGCTGGATGCCATCAACCGACAGATTGTACAGGATACCGGATATCAGGATGAACTTCTGCAGACGGTGGCCGCCAGCCTGGAGAGAATAGTCGAGCTGGCCGAGCAGAGCGCCGATTCAACCCGTCAGTCCAGCGGCGCCATTTCGCAGGTGGGTGAGTTGATGACGCAACTAAATAAGGCGGTATCTCGCTTTACCCTGTAAAGGAAGGGATGCTGAAGATGAAGACCGCTTTGAGATTCCACCTATGCTGGCTGATATTTTGCTGGCCGGCTCTGGCCAGCGAAGCCAACAGCCTGGCTATGGGCGTCGACCGTTACCCTCCGCTGCAGGTCATCCTGCCCAATGGCAAGGTGACAGGGGAAAACGTGGTGGTGACCAGGGCCTTGGCAGATCGGCTGGGACTGACCTTAAGCTTTACCGGCGATATACCTTCTAACCGATGTCTGCAATGGCTCAAAGAAGGGAGCGTGGACATTATGACCGGGCTGCTGGATTCAGGCGAGCAGCGGAAGCATTCCCATCTGGCCAAAGGCCGGGTAGATGCAGTGCGTTGTACGCGCAACTACGGGGAGTTTATTGTAAATCAGCATCCCCAGTACCAACAGAATCTGCCAATGGCCCAGTACTCAGTCAGTGCCGTTACGCCGGTGTATGTCGGCCTTTCAAAAAACTCCCGGTTTACGAAGCGGGCGGACGACATTGCCCGCACCGCAGCCAGCATGCTTGAAGACGGCACCTTTACCCGTCTGATCATGGAGTTTCAGCAGCGTTTTCCCCAGTATTATCCTTAACGGCCAAGACAGGGCTTCAACGGATAAAGTCTGTGCGTGCCAGGTTTGCAGTCAGGAATGCTTAATCACTCCACAGGCGACTCTGGGACCGCCGCCGCCCAGGGGTTCGGGCTCGTCGGCATAATTATCGCCGCCCTGATGGATCATCAGGCTTTGCTCGTCAAGCTCCGTCAGGCTCAGCCTGGGGGCCAGGACAGGATGACTGGCAACGCCATCTTTACTGACATACAGGGCAGGCAGATCCCCCCGGTGGTTATCTGCTGTCCAGGGGTAACCATGATGGCCCGTGTCCTCTGGATCATAATGGCTACCCGCCGCTCCACCTGGAACCTTTTCTCCATCCTTCATCTTATCGCCACAGTCCGGATTCTGGTGGACATGAAAGCCATGCAATCCAGGTGTCAGCCCGACCAGGTTAGGCGTAAAGACTGTCCCATATTCGGTATAGGTAATTTCAATTGTGCCCAGGCTTTTTCCTGACTTCACATCTTTCATTTCCACAACGGCCGCATGGGCCAGCAACTGACTGGAAAAGCAACAGGTCAGGGCAACAGAGAGTAGTTTTTTCATTGGACGCTCCTTTTCGGTTGAAAAATCCTGTTCTGTTAAGTCTAGACGAACCTGCTGGTACCATTTAGTGCGGTGTAAAGAAAAGGATACGAAGGACTACTGCCGCACCAACACCGGTGCGATTGGCATTAAACGTCGACCTTGCCGCGCAAGGCTTTCTTGGCACCGGCCTGTTTCTTCTTGTCCACCCGTTTGCGTTGTGAGGCTTTGGTGGGTTTGGTGGCGCGTCTGGCTTTTTGGGTCTTGCCGGCGTCCTGGATGATCGCTACCAGACGATCCAGGGCATCCTGGCGGTTCTGTTCCTGGGTACGATAAGACTGAGCCTTGAGGACTAGCACCCCCTCGCTGCTGATGCGGTTGTCGGACAGTTTTAACAAACGATGTTTATAAAAGTCCGGCAGGGAGGAAGCGCGGATATCGAAACGCAGATGAATGGCACTGGCCACTTTATTGACATTCTGGCCACCGCTGCCCTGGGCACGGATGGCCGTCAGTTCCACTTCATCTTCGCTGATGGCGACGTTGCGGCTGATTATCAACATTATCTGGTGTTTGCCACAGAGTCACAGAGGATGCAGAGATTTTCCTCTTTGCTGCTCATGTGCACTCTGTTCCCCCGGGGAGGCAAATTCAAGGCAGGACTTTTTTATAGGGTTTGACCAGGCTGCTGGCATAGACCCCCGCGGTGACATAGGGATCGGCTTCTGCCCATGCCCTGGCCTCCTCCAGGCTGCTGAACTCGGCCACCACCAGCGAACCGGTAAAGCCGGCCTCACCGGGATCTTCCGAGTCCACCGCCGGACAGGGGCCGGCTATCAGCAGGCGGCCCTCATCCTTCAATAGCTGCAACCTGGCCAGGTGGTCGGGTCGGACCTGCTTGCGCAAGGGCAGGCTGTTGTCCACATCCTCAGAATAAATCATGTACCACATGGGTTACCCCTGTTTCTCGTCATTGGTACCGCTTTGTTGCTTCTGTTCCTCGGGCATAAAGCGATACACATAAATGATGGTCAATACTGTAAAGAGCAGCGTGGCACCCGTCATGCCAAATACCTTGAAATTGACCCAGATATCCTGGCTGAAGCTGTAGGCCACGTAAAGATTAGCTGCCGCACTGGCGAGGAAAAAGGCTGCCCAGGCCAGATTCAGCCTTTTCCAGATAGGTTCCGGCAGTTCCATGGCGCTGCCCAGCAGCCCTTTTAGCGCTGGCTTGTTCATGGCCTGGGTGACCAGCAGAACCGCGGCAAAGATGAGGTAGACGAGGGAGGGTTTCCACATGATGAAGAGTTCATCCTGCAGGGCAATGGTCAGTCCGCCAAACACCAGAATCATCAGAAAGAACACCCATTGCTTTTTGGGAATACTGCGGGTCTGCAGGTAGGTCACCAGCATCTGCACTGCAGTGGCGAGCATCAGGGCGCCAGTGGCCCAGAATATTCCCTGGAACTTATAAACCAGAAAAAAGACCAGCAGGGGCAGAAACTCCATTAAAAAATTCATAGACGGGGAATACCTCAGTTTGTCCGATAGCAGAATAGTACCGATTTTTGACCTCACAAGACAGGTCGAGTTCGTTGCCAATTGTGACCGGGACAAAGAGTTGTCCCGGCTCATTGGCTTCAACTGTAAACAGTAGCCGACTTCATGCCGGCGACAAATTCTGCCAGACGGGTCAGCATCATCGGTTTGTCGTGCAGGTGCTGTTCAATGATCTTGACCGTGGCAGAACCGGCAATGGCGCCTGCCGCACCGGCCTGGATGGCGGATTTGACCTGCTCGGGTTTGGAAATACCAAAACCCAGGATGGGGGGCGCCGCGCCGACGGCTTTTAGCCGGTCAATCAGTTCGCCTGCAGGCATGCTGGCAGCGGTTTCGGTACCCGTGACTCCGGCCCGGCCCAGCAGATAGGTATAGCCACTGGAAAACTCTCCGATACTGGCCATGGTCTGTTCACTGGCATTAGGCGGGGCAATCAGGATCTGGTGCATGCCGTGATCCCTGGCGGCCTGCCTGAAAGGAGCAGACTCGCGGATCGGCACATCGGCAACCAGAATGGAGTCGACGCCGGCTTTGGCGGCCTGGCGGTAGAATTTGTCTATCCCCGGCGACAAGACCAGATTGCTGTACAGCAGCAGACCGATGGGAATATCGGGGTGACGATCCCGGACCCGGGTGAGGAGGGCAAAGCAATCTCGGGGGCGAACCTGATTGTCAAGGGCACGAATCGCGGCTTTTTGTATGGTCGGGCCATCTGCAATGGGGTCGGAAAAGGGAATACCCAATTCCAGTGCATCGGCGCCGCCGGTGATAAGCGCCTCGATAATCTCCAGGCTGTCTTCCAGACTGGGATCGCCGATCATCACAAAGGGCACAAATGCGCCTTGTCCCGACTCCCTGAGGCGTTCAAACATTGCTTGATATCTATCCACGCTGGGTTTCTCCATTCAGAATCTGGTGTACATGGGTCAGATCTTTGTCGCCCCGTCCTGATAAATTGACCACGATCAGCATTTGCTCCTCTGCACCGTCTGCCATATTCAGGGCATGCGCCAGGGCATGGGAAGACTCCAGAGCCGGAATAATTCCTTCCTTGCGGGCCAGTAGCTGAAAGGCATTCAGGGCCTCTTCATCGGTCACCGACTCATAGGTGGCCCGGCCTATGTCATGGAGGTAGGCGTGCTGAGGCCCAACGGCCGGATAATCCAGTCCCGCCGACACCGAATAGGACTCTTCAATCTGGCCGTCCTGAGTTTGCATGATATAGCTATAGGCCCCGTGCAATATGCCCTTGGTGCCCTTGGCAATGGCTGCGCCATGCTCATGGGTATGCAGCCCCTTGCCCGCCGGCTCCACACCAATCAGTTGTACGGAGGGCTCGTCGATAAAATCGGCAAACATACCGATGGCATTGGATCCCCCGCCCACACAGGCCACCACCGCATCGGGCAGACGACCTTCTTTTTCCAGAATCTGTTGTTTGGTTTCCTCACCGATCATGCGGTGGAATTCGCGCACTATGGTGGGGAAGGGGTGCGGACCGGCGGCTGTACCCAGCAGATAGTGCGCTTTGTCGTAACTGGCTGACCAGTCGCGGAGGGCTTCATTAACTGCATCTTTAAGGGTGCCGGAGCCGGCATTGACCGGAATCACCTCAGCGCCCATCAGGCGCATGCGAAATACATTGGGCGCCTGACGCTCGACGTCCTTGGCACCCATGTAGATACGGGCCTTGAGGCCAAGCAGAGCACAGGCCAGGGCGGTGGCCACCCCATGCTGGCCGGCACCGGTTTCGGCAATCACTTCGGTCTTGCCCATGCGTTTGGTCAGCAGAGCCTGACCCAGCACCTGATTGGTCTTGTGGGCACCGCCGTGCAACAGATCCTCGCGCTTCAGGTACAGGGTCACTTTGGGGTTGCTGACCAGATTACGGGTTTTGGTCAGGGGAGTGGGCCGGCCTGCATAATCTTTGAGCAGGCCGATAAACTCCTGCTGAAAGCTTTCATCCTGCTGGGCATCCATAAAGGCCTGCTCCAACTGGTCAAGGGCGGGAATAAGCAGTTCGGGCACATACATGCCGCCATACTCGCCAAACTTGGTCGGTAAATGTTTGCTCATCAGTAGTCTCTTAATTGGGAAAATAATAAGGTGATCTTGTCGCTGTCCTTGATCCCGGGCGCACTTTCTACCCCCGAATTCACGTCCAGCACTGCCGCGCCGGTGGCCGCCGCCTGATGGATATTATCGGGTGACAAGCCGCCGGCCAGCACCAGTCGGGATTTGTCCTCAAGCGTCTGGAGCAACTGCCAGTCAAAAGCCTGGCCCGTGCCGCCGAAATGCCCGCCCACCTGGCAATCCAACAGATAACGGTCCACCAGGGGATTATCCAGCACCGGCAGACTGTTAATTACTCCCCGTGCCTGCCAAAGCTCACAGCCATCAGGCAAACGGGGTTTGAGCGTGGCAAGGTAAAGGTCGTCCTCCTGACCATGCAGTTGCACGGCAGAAAGTTTCAGGATCGCAGCGGTCTTGGCCACTTCATCTACAGGGGCATCCACAAACACGCCCACATAGTTAAACGGAACACTTCTCACCAGCTCTCTAGCCTGGGCCAGGCCGATGTATCGGGGTGACTTTGGCGCGAATATCAGCCCCGCATAGCTGGCCCCCGCCTGCCTGGCAGCCTGCACGTCCTGTGGTCGGGTCAGGCCACAAATCTTGACCTGCCCCAGCACCAGTTGACTGACCGCCAGTGCCAGATCCTGCTGCGCCATTAATGAACTGCCGACCAGGAAGCCGTCTGCCAGGGGGGCCAGTCTCAGTACATCCTGATGGGTATAAATACCGGACTCGGAGATTATCAGTGCGTCTTCTGGCAGCAGGGGCGCCAGACGTTCAGTGGCCGACAGGTCTGTGCTCAGATCCCGCAGATTGCGGTTGTTGATGCCGATGATCCGGGCCCCAAGTTGGCAGGCTCGCCGGGCTTCGGGTTCATTGGAGACCTCGGTGAGGATATCCAGGTGATAATGATTGGCCAGTTCAGCCAGTTGATGGTACTCGTTGTCATTCAATACTGACAGCATCAGCAAAATCGCGTCGGCCTCGTACAGACGGGCCAGATGAACCTGATAAGGATCGATAAAGAAATCCTTGTTCAGAACCGGTTGGCTGACCCTGCTTGTCACGTGGCGCAAATAGTCATAGCTGCCCTGGAAATATTTCTCATCGGTCAACACTGAGATGGCGGCCGCATGGGGGGTATAGGCATCCAGTATTTCATCCAAATCAAAATGTTCACGAATCAGTCCTTTGCTGGGAGAGGCTTTCTTGCACTCGAAGATAAAGCCGGCTCGCTGCTGGGACAATGCATCAAACAGGCTTTTTCGCGACGGGGTGAGTGTGTCAATGAAGCTCTCCAGCGGCAAACTCTGCTTGCGGGTTTTGAGTTCTTCGCGCTTATCCGCGACAATTTTCTCCAACACATTAGCCATCAATCATTGCTCCCGGGTCTGGCTTATTTGGGCCGTTTGTTGGATGACCTGCATGGCATCCTGGGTATGCAGGATCTCCTGGGCCATCTCGGCGCCCTGGCGCCAGCTATCCACCCGCCCGGTCAGCTTAAGCAGGGCACCGGCATTGATGGCGACCGCCTGGCGGTGGGCCGCTTCACCTTTGCCGTGAAGCAGCTTCTCGATCAACGACTTGTTATGTTCAGGATCGCCACCGGCGATGGCCTCTATGGGTTGCTGTGGCAAATTGAAATCTTCCGGGGTCAGGGTGAACTCTTCAATCAGCCCTTGCTGTAAGCTTGCCACCTGGCTGGGGCCATGCAGGGCAAACTCATCCAGGCCGCTCCCATGCACCACCAGTGCCTGCTGATAACCGAGCAACTTCAATGTCTCGGCAAAGGGCCTTACCCACTGGCTCTGATAGACGCCAATGATGATATGGGTGGGTCTGGCCGGATTGGCCAGTGGCCCGAGCAGGTTAAACAGGGTGCGGGTTTTCAGTGCACTGCGTACCGGCATGGCATGACGTATGCCGCTGTGATAGTTGGGGGCAAACAAAAAACACAGGCCGCTCTTGTCCAGGCATTCCCGGGCAATGTTGGCGCTCATCTCAAGGTTAAGTCCAAATTCCCGGAATAGATCCGCCGAGCCGGACCGGCTCGACACGCTACGATTGCCATGCTTGGCCACTTTGACCCCGCAGGCTGCTGCTACGATGGCGCTTGCCGAGGATATATTCAGGGTGTTAAGGCCATCACCGCCGGTGCCGACGATATCGGCAAACTCATAGTCCGGGCGGGGGAACGCGCTGGCGTTGTCCACCAATGCCCTGGCCGCTCCGGCAATCTCAGCCGGAGTTTCACCTCGTACTTTCATGGCGGTGAGTACGGCTGAGAGTACGACGGGATCCATCTGCCCCTGGATTACCCGGCTGAACAGTTCTCTCGCTTCTTCCTGGCTGAGGGGCTGGTTGGTATAGAGTTTTTCCAATGTTGCCTGCATTATTGTTCTCCCAGAAAGGCAATGGACTGGGCCAGCAACCGGCTGCCCTGTGAAGTCAGTATCGATTCGGGATGGAATTGCATGCCGAGCATTTTGTCTCTGGCGTGATATACCGCCATGGGAATATGCTGATATCTGGCCAGGATTTCCAGGCCTGCCGGCACATGGGAGGCCATCAGCGAGTGATAACGGGCCACGGGCAGGGGGTGGGGCAATCCGGCAAACATCCGGTCCTGGCAATGCTCAATGGCCGATGCCTTGCCGTGCATTACATCACCTGCCCGGCCGACTTTGCCGCCATAATGTTCGACAATGGCCTGATGGCCGAGGCAAATGCCCAGTACCGGAAATTTGCCCTGCACCAGCTTAAGCAGTGCCGGCATGCAACCTGCCTCGGAGGGCGCGCCTGGGCCTGGGGAGAGCATCAGTACCGGAGGATTGGCGCAAGCCTGCATTTTTTCGAGCAGAAATCCTGCTTGCTGGTTGTTGCGATAGACGGTCAGTTCAAATCCCAGGCAGCGCATCTCGTCCACCAGGTTATAGGTAAAGGAATCGAAGTTATCGAGCAAAAAAACCTGCGTGGAATGGCTCATTGAGGATCTCCCTTACTGTGGGCATCTACAATAGCCCGGATCACTGCCTGGGCTTTGCTGCGGGTTTCATTGGCTTCACTGGCAGGATCGGAGTCGTGCACCACACCTGCGCCAGCCTGCACCCGGGCCATGCCGTCTTTGACAAAGGCTGAACGGATAACGATACAGCTGTCCATATCCCCCTGCCCATTAAGATAGCCCACGGCGCCACCGTAACTGCCGCGGCGCTGCTTTTCCACTTCCCGGATAAGACGGGCGGCTGACACCTTGGGTGCACCGACCAGGGTACCCATATTCATACAGGCCTGATAGGCATGCAGGGCATCGAGATCCGGCCTGAGCTGCCCCACCACCCGCGAGACCAGATGCATGACCTGAGAATAGCGATCCACTTTAAGTAGATCCTTTACATAGCGGCTGCCCGCCACCGACACCCTGGCAATGTCGTTACGGGCCAGATCCACCAGCATCAGATGTTCGGCTTTTTCCTTCTGATCCTCACGCAGATTCAGCTCGATCCGGCTGTCCAGATCCCGGTCAATGCTGCCATCGGCGCGCATGCCGCGGGGTCTTGTACCGGCAATGGGATAAACCTCGACCTGATTGGTGGAGCGGCTGTATTTGAGGGCGGATTCGGGGGAGGCACCAAACATGCAAAAGTCTTCATCCTGCAGGAAAAACATATAGGGGCTGGGATTCTGCGACTTGAGTCTGGCATACGCCAGGTGAGGATCGGGGCAGGGCAGGCTGAAAGTTCTGGATGGCACCACCTGGAAGATGTCACCGGCCAGGATATGTTCCTTCAGTTCCATGACATCCTGTTGGTAGGCCTGATCAGACTTGTCCACCTGCAACTGGGAGAGGCTGATGACCTCCACCTCAGACTGAGAGAAACGATGGGAATGATGCAACTGCTGATTCAGGCTTTCCAGGCGCTGACTGACAGCAAAATAGCTCTGGGCCACCTGAGGGCCGGAAAATACGCTACCGATGATTTGGGTACTGCGGGTCTGGTGATCGATCAGAATCAATACTTCGGCCAGGTAAAAGACAAAGTCGGGACAGCTGTTATGGCCCTCCGGTACCTCCGGCAACATCTCGAAGCTACCGAGCAGATCATAGGCGAAGGCACCACCGAGGAACAAGGCATGTGGGTGCTGGCGCAGTGGTTTGACCTTATTGAGCAGGGTGCGCAGCGCATCGAAAACAGACCGGGCTTTAAGGCGACTGTCTTCGTCGAGGGTCGGATCCGGAGTCTGGAAGTCGAGTACCAGCTTATCGCCATCGATACTCTGTACCCGGTCGGCCGGACATTGTGCAGACAGCAGGGGCAGCAATCCCTTACCGTTATCGGTCAGCGCAATGCAATGAACCTGGTTGCGGCGACATTCGATTTTGAGGGCGGCGTCCACCAGCAGCAGGCTTTTCAGGTTGTCCTTGCTGTCTATCTCTGCCGACTCCAGCAACAGGCTGTGAGCCTTGCCATGACAAAGCAACTGGTACAGATTCAACGGATCGGCCTGGTACTGGCTATCCAGTATCAGGGTTTCCACTCTGCCCGGTTGATCACTTAGTTGCGCTAAACTCATCGTTACTTCATCCTGCTCGATTGTTTTTATCTGACCAATAAAAAAGGCCCGCAATTGCGGGCCTTCTGATCGATTTGTCCAAACACAAATACGCACAGCCCGCTAGTTCGGGAAATGCCACCACCAAGAAGCTGTTGTGTTTGTCATGATGTTCATAAGTCTTTGCTGATTCTGTATTTACGCTCGGCGTTCGAGTCGATTTGTTATAAGATTCAAGGCTTATAGAAGAAAACAAAATAGATGCTCTGTCAATAGGCAAAAACGAATTCATGAAAATAGACCTGCATAGCCACACCTGTTATTCCGACGGTGCCCTGACCCCCAGGGAGCTCATCGACAGGGCGCACAACATGCAATTGGACGTCTTGGCCATTACCGATCACGATACCGTGGCCGCCTTGGATGAAGCCAGACATTACCAGGCCGGCCTCAGGCGTCCCCTGCAGATTATTGCCGGGGTAGAGATTTCCACCCGCTGGCATGGCTTCGATATCCATATTCTCGGCCTGAATCTGGACCATCAGGAGGCCATTTTTACTGCACGGCTTGCTGAACAGGCACAGCGACGTGAAGTCCGAGCCAGGGAAATGGCCGCCAAACTGGAAAAAGCCGGAGTGCCGGGAATCTACGAGCAGGCCCGGAGGCTGGCCGGGCAGGGGCAACTGACCCGTACCCATTTTGCCCGGGCGCTGGTCAAGTCAGGACAGGTTAAGGACCATGAAGATGCTTTTCGCAAATACCTTGGCAAGGACAAGCGCGCCTTCGTTAAGCCCAGTTGGCCGGAAATACCCGAGGCGATCAGTTGGATAAAGGCAGCGGGCGGCAACCCGGTGCTGGCCCATCCGGCCCGCTATGATCTGTCGGCCAAATGGCTGCGTCGACTGCTGGTGGAGTTTGCCGCAGCAGGCGGAGAGGGGATGGAAGTTACCCACCCGCAACTGGCGCCCGACAGCAAACGGCAACTGGCCAGCTACGCCAGGGAATACGGCCTGGCGGCGTCGGTGGGTTCCGACTTCCATTTTCCCGGTCGCTGGACCGAGCTGGGTAAAAATCTTTCGCTGCCTGAGGACCTTGTGCCAATATGGAAGACATGGAATTTAGCGCAGCCACAAACCGGGAAGTCAGTATGAGCCAGTTTTTCGAGGTCCATCCAGTCAATCCACAGCTACGCCTGATCAAGCAGGCCTGTGAGATGATCCATCAGGGGGCCGTGGTGGTTTACCCGACTGATTCGGGCTATGCCATAGGCTGTCATATCGATGACAAGGCGGCACTGGAGCGTATCTGCCGTATTCGCGACATCGGCAAGGACCACAACTTTACGCTGATGTGCCGGGATATGTCGGAATTATCCGTCTACGCCAGGGTGGACAACCAGGCTTTTAGACAGATCAAGAACAATACCCCCGGCCCCTACACCTTTATATTGAAGGCCACCAAGGAAGTACCAAAACGGCTGCAGAATCCCAAGCGAAAGACCATCGGCATCCGTGTGCCTGACAATGCCATTGCCCTGGCATTGCTGGAGCAACTGGGTGAACCCTTGATGTCCACTTCTTTGATTCTTCCGGGCAACCAGATGACAGAATCGGATCCGGAGGAAATCCGTGGCAGGTTGGAAAAACAGGTGGATCTGATTATCGATGGCGGCAGCCTGGGAGAGCATCCCACTACCGTTCTGGATTTGTCCGAAGGAGAATGCATTATCCTGCGAGAGGGTGAAGGGGATGTGTCCGCCTTTGTCTGAGCCGGTAATTGTTCCAGTCAAGGATAAAGCGCCGGTGCAGCACCCGCTGCCACTGGCTTTTGTGCATGGTCAGGCATTGCTTGAAAAGCCTGAGGACCTGTATATTCCCCCCGATGCACTGGAGGTGATTCTCGAATCATTCGAAGGGCCACTGGACTTGCTTTTATACCTTATACGCAAACAGAAATTTGATATCGCTACATTGCCCATTCTGCAGATTACCCGTCAGTACATGGAGTATGTGGAGTTGATGACCGACCTGAGGCTGGAACTGGCCGGGGAATATCTGCTGATGGCGGCTATTCTGGCGGAAATTAAATCCCGTGTACTGTTGCCAAGGCGTGAAGATGCCACAGAGGATGAAGAGGACCCCCGCGCCGAGCTGATTCGGCGCCTACGCGAATACGAGGCCATAAAGGAGGCTGCACAGGAACTGGATGTACTGCCCAGACAGGAAAGAGATTATTTTCTCTCCAGCGCCATGCCCAGTGACAACTGCCAACCTATACGCATTCTGCCCACCGTGACCTTGCAGGAATTGGTGCTGAGCTTCCAGGAAGTGTTAAAACGGGCTTCAGCCTTTGAGCATCATCATATCAAGCGTGAAGCCCTGTCTACCCGGGAACGTATGAGTCGTATCCTGGAGCGGCTGCGGATGGATGAATTCGTTGCCTTTGGCAGTCTGTTTGACGTGCAGGAAGGCAGAGCCGGAGTCGTGGTTACTTTCCTGGCGGTATTGGAGTTGGTGAAAGAATCCCTGATTGATCTGGTCCAGGCCCAACCTTTTGCCGACATTCATGTAAAAGCTAAAAGCGCCGTTGAAGAGAGCTGAGCATGGCAAAGATTTCCGATGAGCAACTCAAACAACTGGTGGAAGCCGCGATTTTTGTTGCCGATGAACCCCTGAGTCCGGAGAAGCTGCAAGAGACAGTGCTTCTGGACCTGAAGGTTAGCCAGAAACGTCTTAAGGCGGTAATCGATGAGTTGCAACTGGATTACCGGCCACGTGGCGTACAGTTGGTTAAGGTAGCCAGTGGCTATCGTTTTCAGTCCATGGACAGCCTGGCTCCCTGGCTGAGCAAACTCTGGCAGGAGCAGGCACCGCGCTATTCCCGCGCGCTGATGGAAACCCTGGCGCTGATTGCCTATCGCCAACCTATTACCCGGGGAGAGATAGAAGATGTGCGGGGGGTCTCGGTGAGCAGTAATATCATCAAAACGCTTACCGAACGGGGTTGGATCAAAGTGGTGGGTCATAAGGAAGTGCCGGGAAGGCCCGCCCTGTATGCCACCACCAAAGGGTTTCTCGATTACTTTTCCCTGGAAGGACTGGAAGACCTGCCTTCGGTGGAGGCCCTGAGCCAGTTGGAAGAACAGCAGGATATTGCCCTCCCTTCACAGCATCCATTGCAGGACTTGCACTAAGCTGTTACATATTGTTAACAATCAGGGGCCGGAAACCTCTGGTCTTCTCAGGGAAAACCAATAATTCAGGGAAACAATAATGAACAGATGTCTTATAGCGCTTGCCAGCCTTGTTGCCAGCCAGTCCGCCGTGGCCCTACCGCCGATTCTGGATTATTACCCGGGTTGTGATTATCAGGCGCTGGAAGTAGTGCAGGTGCAAGGGGAACTGATCCGGGACAGTGAAGTGGCTTACCAGCAATCCCTTGCCAGCCTGCTCAACCGGATGCAGATTGCGGCCCAGGAGAAAGGCGCAAATGCGCTGATCATTGAGGATCTGCATATTCAGCGACGTTCACTGCTTAACCGCAGTGGCGAGAGGGAGTCACGATCCCTTTATCAATACCAGGTTCTGCCCATTTTAAGCTGCCAGGAAGAAGTATTGGCGCAACGCAAAGACAGCAAATATGACAGTCTGGGTCAATTACGTTCCCTTTATGAAAAGAAATTCAAAGGCAGAACTACTGTCCTTGCGATACAGAAGCATGCCGGGATATCTCTGCTGGACGGACAACCCATCCCCGAAACAGCCTTCTTCCAAAGACCGGAGCCGGAGGATCTGGCACTTTCAGTGGAAGATGCTCCATACGATTTGAGCCTGGGTCTGAACCGTATGCAGGTCATTGACAAATTAGGTTACCCCAGTGCTGAATTTCGTTTATTTAAAGGTGTCGAATCGCTTTTGTATGGACGGCGCCACTGGCTGCATTTCAGTGATGGCAGACTGATTCGCATCGATTTTACCGACCGGCTGCTAAGCTACGATCTGCTGAATCGCGTCCCGCCTTTGCCCGTGTTTGACGAATTCGCCTGGCACCTTAAAGACAGTAACCTGACGGTGAATAGTTCGCTGGAGAATGTGCGCAAACTGTTAAGTACGGATGTGCCCCTCAATGCTGCCAACGAATTGTTACTTGAGGGAAAAAACAGCCGTCTGAGCCTTAGGTTTGATCAGTCCCATCAGGCTGATATGTCCGGGCGACAGCGGCAGCTATATCTGGTGGGGTTCAGTATCGAATCACTGCAAAGCCAGCCATTGTCCATCCTGCTGTCTTCCGATCCTGACCGTTACCAGAAGCTCCATCAGGGGATGGAAGAAATAAGCCGTACTGACTCTTTCGGGGCTGCCGATTTGCTGGTCAGGCTGGGTACACCAATTGGTCGTGTTTACCTGCAGGCCGGCCGACAACTGGACGTGTTTGACAACCATTTGCTGTTTGAAGCCAGCGGCACTGCAGCCAGTCGCCTCTATATGCAGGAAAGCCTGTTCGGCTTGGCATCTGATCTGGAGCACAGCCGATGGAAACTGACCGACAACATTCACCAGGGGCAACGTCTCTCGGCATTGAAAAAGTCATTGGGAGATCATCTTTACGTGGAGAACCATGGCATCAACCTCAGTGGTAAACGCTATGACCTGAAGCTTTTCCTTGAGGGGGAAGGCAATATGGCTCAGGTCCTGGCTGCGGAAGTTGTCTTCTACTGAGGGATAAATCTAAGCGGATATATTGTTTGGTATTGTTTGGTCTGCGAAAGCTTCACGGGTAGAATAGCGACCTTCACAAAGCCATGGCTGCCCACTGCAGGGCGACATATAGCATCAGACAAAAGGCGCAAAGGTGAGCGAAAAGTTACAGAAGGTACTGGCCAACGCCGGTATCGGTTCCCGTCGGGAGATGGAAAAGTGGATTGAGCAGGGCAGGGTGTCCGTCAACGGCCAACTGGCCACACTGGGACAACGGGTGGAGGCGGAAGATAAGATTCGCGTCGACGGCAAGTTGCTGGATCCCCAAACCGAAAAGCCTATTTGCCGTGTCCTGATGTATAACAAACCTGAAGGGGAGCTCTGCAGTCGTAAGGATCCGGAAGGCCGTGATACCGTATTTGATCGACTGCCCCGCATGAAGCATGGCCGCTGGATAGCCGTGGGTCGTCTGGATATCAACACCAGCGGCCTGTTGCTGTTTACCAATGATGGCGAGTTGGCAAACCGCTTGATGCACCCCAGCCATGAAGTCGAACGGGAATATGCGGTGCGGGTGTTTGGCAACGTGACCCAGGATATTCTCACACGCCTGAAAAACGGCGTAAAACTTGAGGACGGCGAAGCGAAATTTACCAGTATCCGCCGCCATCCCGGCGATGAAGAAAGTATGAACCATTGGTTCAACGTAACACTCAGTGAAGGACGTAACCGGGAAGTTCGTCGTATGTGGGAGTCCCAGGACGTCAAAGTCAGCCGGCTGATCCGGGTACGCTATGGGGACATCGAACTGGAAAAGCGCCTGCCACAGGGAGCCTGGGTCGAACTGCAGCTTAAGCAGGTCAATGCCTTACGCAAACTGGCTTCCCTGCCACCGGAAAAGGAATCCCTGGTTATGGAGGATGACAAGCGCCTGGACCATGTGCGGATCTCACGAATGCGACGGGCAGTGCGTAAACACCAGATAGCAAAGAAATAGTCACCCTGCCGGCAACAGTTAGGCCCTGGCAGCCTGATGTCAGGGCTACCCTATGCCCCTCAACTCCAGTTTCATGAGGCTTAAGTGCAAAACGTTCCAGTCAGACATTGGTATGGTTTTGGCCTTTCCCTGCTTACGGCGCTGCTGTGGGGAATGTTGCCGGTATTTCTCAAGCTCAGCCTGGAGGCCATGGATGCCATCAGCATTACCTGGTACCGCTTCACGCTGGCGGCTCTGGTGGTGGGCTTCATGCTTTATCGAAGCAAAGCTCTGCCGCCCATGCGCAGCATCAGCCGCAGCAATAACCTGCTTATCGCATCGGCAGCCGTCGGACTGATTGCCAACTATGTACTCTACCTGTTGGGGCTGGACTATCTTAATCCCGAGACCGCCCAGGTGTTGATCCAACTGGCGCCATTTTTATTAATGGTTGGAGGCATCCTGATTTACCGGGAACGCTTTAACAAGCTGGAGACCCTGGGCGCCGTCATACTGCTGGCAGGTCTGTTGCTGTTCTTCAATGACAGGCTGCCGGTGTTGTTCAGTTCCCTTGGCCGTTATACCCAGGGGGTGCTGCTGATTATCGTGGCGGCGGTGACTTGGGCAGGTTATGCCTTGTCCCAGAAGGTGTTGCTCAGAGCCCTGACCGCAAGGCAACTGACACTTATACTCTATGTTGCAGGTACACTGGTGCTGTTGCCATTCTCTGACCTGGGGTTGATCTGGGGTATGAGCAGCCTGCAGCTGTTTGCCCTACTGTTTTGTTGCGCCAATACTGTTGTGGCATACGGGGCTTTTACCGAAGCCCTGCATATCTGGCATGCATCCAAAGTCAGTGCCGTGATTGCCCTGGCGCCGCTGTTTACCTTTACCAGCATGGAGCTGGCGGTACGGATATGGCCTGACCATTTCGCCGCCAGCGATCTGGACCACTGGGCCTACATTGGTGCCGGCATGGTGATGCTGGGGTCGATGCTGGCCGCAGTCGGCAAGGCCAAACCCAGCCATGGGGAAAGTGTGAATATTGCGGCGCCCGCAGAGGAACAGAGAAGGTAGCCAAGGGCGGAGCAGTGTGGTTGGCCACCTGCTCCTCACTCCTCAGTGGTCAGGGCACCACCACTATCTTGCAGCCGTTGGTTGCCCCTTCGGTCTCCATTTCATCGCCATAGGTCATAATGAACTGGTCGCCCGACTGCACCAGTTCCCTGGCTCTGAGGCAGGCAATGACATCCGCCTTGAGCTGCCCGGGGGGGCTGCCGGTGGAGTCGAAGTATACCGGCTTGACACCCCGGTACAAAGCCATGCAGTTCAGTGAGCGCTCATGTCTGGACAGCCCGTAGATGGGCAGGCTGCTGGTGATCCTGGACATCAGCCTGGGGGTGCCTCCGCTTTCGGTCAGGGCAACAATCGCCTTGATGCTGGACAAATGATTGGCGGCATAGACGGCGGACAGCGCCGTGGTTTCACTGATGGAACTGAAGGTTTCATCGATACGGTGTTTGGAGATCTTCACGCTGGGATGGGTTTCGGCCCCCTCACAGACCCGCGCCATGGTCTTGACCGTTTCAATGGGGAACTGGCCGGCGGCGGTTTCAGCGGACAGCATCACGGCGTCTGTGCCGTCCAGGACGGCGTTGGCCACATCCATTACCTCGGCACGGGTGGGCATGGGGCTGGAAATCATCGACTCCATCATCTGCGTGGCGGTAATGACCACCTTGTTCAGTTGCCTGGAGCGGGAGATGAGCTTCTTCTGCACACCCACCAGTTCTGCGTCGCCAATTTCCACGCCCAGATCACCCCGGGCCACCATCACCGCATCACTGGCCAGAATCACATCGTCGATGGCCTCGTCCGTGGCAACGGCCTCGGCCCGCTCCACCTTGGCGCAGATTTTTGCATCGCATCCCGCTTCTACGGCCAATTGGCGGGCATAACGCAAATCATCGCCGTTACGGGGGAACGAGACCGCCAGGTAATCCACCTTCATCCTGGCCGCCGTCTTAATATCCTCTTTGTCCTTCTCGGTCAGGGCCTCTGCCGACAATCCGCCTCCGAGGCGGTTGATGCCTTTGTTATTGGACAGCTTGCCGCCCACTGTGACTTTGGTGTGAACCTGGTTACCTCTGACCTCACTGACCTGTAGTTGGATTCGGCCGTCGTCCAGCAACAGAATGTCGCCTGCCTGGACATCCTGGGGCAGGGCTTTGTAATCGATGCCGACTCGCTGCTGATTCCCTTCGTCGCGGCCCAGTTCCGCATCCAGTATAAAGCTATCACCCACCGTCAGTTCCACGGCGCCTTCGGTGAACTTGGCCACACGGATTTTCGGACCCTGTAAATCGCCCAGAATGGCGACATACTTGCCCAGTTTTGCCGCTGCTGCCCGCACCCGCTCGGCACGGTTGATATGATCTTCAGCACTGCCATGGGAGAAGTTCATCCTCACCACATTGGCCCCGGCAGCAATGATGGCTTCTATTTTTTCCGGTGTATCGGTAGCGGGGCCCAGCGTGGCAACGATTTTGGTTCTTCTCAGCATCTTGGATTCGCTCACAGGTGACAGGATGTGCAGACATCCCAGGTTGAATTTGCTTACAGTGACAATCAATCTGTAATTTTATTACAAAATTCTAGCGGTAAATGAAGAGTTTGTGAAATCTTTTAACGTAGCTTATCAGTGAGGTGGGCAGAGGAAAGGGCAGGAATGAGGCGACTGGCCAAAAAAATGCCTGATATCCAGTGGAATGAAAGCAGACTGCCTCACGCCTCACGCCTCACGCCTCACGCCTCAGGTCGCGGGTTTCTTGTCATAGCGGGATTCACGCAGCGTATCCTTCACCCGCTTGAGGTTCTCCCTGAATTTCGTGCCCCGGCGCAGGGTAAAACCCGTGGCCAGGACATCGATCAGGGTTAACTGTGCTATGCGAGACGCCATCGGCATATACATATCCGTATCTTCAGGGACGTCCAGCGACACCACCAGGCTGCACTCCCTGGCCAGGGGACTGTCTTTAGACGTAATGCCAATCACCGTGGCGTCATTGCCGCGGGCGATCTGGGCGATTTCCACCAAGCTCTTGGTGCGACCCGTATGGGAAATCAGCACCACCACATCCTCCTCCGAGCTGTTCATGCAGCTCATACGCTGCATCAGGATATCGTCGAAATAAATAACTGGCACATTGAAGCGGAAAAACTTGTTCAGGGCATCGTGGGCCACGGAGGCTGATGCGCCAAGGCCGAAGAAAGAAATCTTCTGCGCCTGGGTCAGTAAATCCACCACCCGGTTTATGACGTTGATATCCAGGGACTGGCGGGCGACTTCCAGAGAAGCCATGGTGGATTCGAATATCTTCTTGGTATACTCCTCCGGCCCGTCGGACTCTTCCACATGCCGGTTTACATAGGGCGTGCCGTTAGCCAGGCTCTGCGCCAGATGCAGCTTGAAATCCGGGAATCCTTTGGTGTCCAGGCGTCTGCAGAAACGGTTGACCGTCGGCTCGCTGACATTGGACATCTTGGCCAGGGTGGCAATGCTGGAATGGATTGCCGTTTGCGGATTGGCCAGGATCACCTCTGCCACTTTGCGCTCCGACTTGCTGAATGCGGACTGGCTCTGACTGATTTTTTCAAGAATGTTCATAGGCACTGCGGATTCTACTTATAATTGGTATGGGACTATTTTTGTAAGTTTTTGACAGATTTGCTAGCTTTTTCGCCAAAAGGCGGCCAGAAAAGCGGGCAGGTCTGGTAAAAACTTTCACGTTAAGTTGTAATTTTACTACATATAATGTTTACTATCGGCATCGAGACCCAAGCCAGCCGAACGTTATTTAGTAAATTTACCGCGTTTTGGAACTTTTTTTGACTTATTTTTATTCGGGTTGAAACTCATGGTGTTGGAAAATACAGTAGAACCTTGCGATTTCGTCATCTTTGGCACAAAAGGTGACCTTGCCCGTCGCAAACTCCTGCCTTCTTTATATCAACTGGAAAAAGCCAGTCTGGTTCACCGGGACACCAAGATTATCGGTGTGGCCCGCAATGAGATGAGCAACGGGGAATATGTCGCCCTGGTGAAGGAGAATATCGAGAAATTCTCCGGTCAGTCCCTGTGTGAGGACACCTGGGCGCGTTTCTCAGCCAAGCTTGACTATGTCTGCCTGGATATGCAGGACAGCCTGGCCTACGAAGGCTTCAAGGAGCATGTGGATGCAAAGCGCACCATGGTATGCTACCTGGCCACACCGCCTTCCATTTACGGGGCCATCTGCAAAGGCCTGAACGATGCGGGGATCATCGACCCGACCATGCGTGTGGTGCTGGAAAAGCCCATCGGCCACGATCTGGCATCGTCCAAGGTAATCAATAATCAGGTGGCGGAATATTTCCGCGAGAACCAGATTTATCGTATCGACCATTATCTGGGCAAGGAAACGGTCCTGAACCTGATTGCCCTGCGTTTTGCCAACTCCATCTTCGCCACCAACTGGGATCACAACTGTATCGATCATGTGCAGATCAGTGTGTCCGAGTCGGTAGGTATTGAGGGACGGTGGGGGTATTTCGACGAGGCGGGGCAGATGCGTGACATGGTGCAGAATCACCTGTTGCAAATCCTGACCCTGATTGCCATGGAGCCGCCCACCACCCTGGATGCGGACAGTATCCGCGACGAAAAGCTCAAGGTGCTCAAGTCCCTGCGTCCGATCAACAGCAGTAATGTGGGAGAAAAGACCGTTCGTGGCCAGTACACAGGCGGTTTTGTCAAAGGCAAGGAAGTACCCGGCTATCTGGACGAGCCCGATGCCAACCAGAAAAGCGAAACTGAAACTTTCGTTGCCCTTAAAGTTGAGCTGGACAACTGGCGCTGGGCCGGCGTGCCGTTTTATCTGCGTACCGGCAAACGTATGCCCACCAAGGTCAGCGAGATAGTGATTTATTTCAAGCCGCAGCCGCACAACCTGTTTAAGGACAGTTTTGCCAAACTGCCGCCGAACAAGCTGACAATCCGCCTGCAGCCTGACGAAGGGGTGGAAATTACCGTCATGAACAAGGTGCCGGGTCTGACCGGCTCCAGCTCCATGAACCTGCAGAAATCCAAGCTTAATCTGAGTTTTTCCGAGACCTTTGCCGACGAGCGCATTGCCGACGCCTATGAAAAGCTGCTGCTTGAGGTGATGATCGGCAACCAGGCTCTGTTTGTGCGTCGCGATGAGATTGAACAGGCCTGGACCTGGGTGGACAGCATTATCAAAGCCTGGGAGAGCAGCAATGAGCCTCCTGAGCCTTATCAGGCGGGCACCTGGGGTCCGGTTGCCTCCATCGCCCTGATGGCGCGGGATAATCGTGCCTGGTACGAGTCCAAGCTGGGGAAAAAGTAACCATGAAACAGACCACTTACACCGACGCCAAGGTACTGAATCAGCAGTTTTCCAAGCGCATTGCCGGGCTGTTGCAGGAGGGGATCGATAACCATGGACAAGCCAGCCTGATTGTCTCAGGTGGGCGTACTCCCCAGGGATTGTTTGCCTGTTTGTCCGAAGCCGAGCTTGACTGGTCCAAAGTGGTAGTGAGTCTTGCCGACGAACGTTGGGTACCTGCAACGGATGATGCCAGCAACGAGAAGATGGTTCGGGAACACCTGCTCAAAGGCAAGGCCGCCAGGGCACAGTTTGTTGGCCTGAAAAACGCCGCTACAGAGGCACAGCAGGGCGTTGCCGACTGCGTGGCCAACCTCCGGGAGATTCCCCAGCCATTTGATGTGCTGATTCTGGGTATGGGAGAAGACGGTCATACGGCTTCCCTGTTTCCCTGTTCAAAACAGATAGGTCAGGGGCTGGATATGGACTATCCCCGCCCTTATCTGGCCGTGCAGCCTGCTACTGCGCCCAACTGGCGCATGTCACTCAGCCTGGCCGCCCTGCTCAACAGTAAACATATTTTTTTGCATCTGACCGGCGATGCCAAACGTGCCGTGCTGGACAAGGCACTGGCCGGTGAAGATGAATTTGAGATGCCCATCCGTGCGGTGCTGAAACGCGCTGAAGTCGAGCTAGTGTGGGCGCCATAGGAGATAGAAACACCATGCATTCCACCATCCAGGAAGTGACAGAGCGCATTATCGAGCGCAGCCAGGCCACCCGCGCCCAGTATCTGGCCAAGATTGACAAGGCCAGACGTCAGGGCCCCCATCGAGGGGTATTGTCCTGCGGTAACCTGGCTCACGGGTTTGCCGCCTGTAACCAGGACGACAAGGCAAGCCTGCGCAGCATGACCAAGGCTAACCTGGCCATTGTCTCTTCCTATAACGACATGCTGTCAGCCCATCAGCCCTACGAGATGTATCCGGCCCTGATCAAGGAAGCGGTACATCAGGTGGGCAGTGTGGCCCAGTTTGCCGGTGGCGTGCCGGCCATGTGTGATGGTGTGACTCAGGGCAACCCCGGCATGGATTTGAGCCTTATGAGCCGGGATGTCATTGCCCAGTCCACGGCAGTAGCCCTTTCTCACAACATGTTTGATGCAGCGGTAATGCTGGGAATTTGTGACAAGATAGTGCCGGGGTTGCTGCTGGGGGCGCTGAGCTTCGGCCACCTTCCCACCGTCTTTGTGCCGGCCGGCCCCATGCCATCCGGTATTCCCAATAAGGAAAAAGCCAGGGTCCGCCAGGCCTATGCCGAAGGCAAAGCCAGCCGCGAGGAACTGCTGGAAGCGGAGTCCAAGTCCTATCATTCGGCCGGTACCTGTACCTTTTACGGCACCGCCAACAGCAACCAGTTAGTGGTGGAAGTGATGGGCCTGCATCTGCCAGGATCCTCCTTCGTTAATCCGGGTACGCCCCTGCGCGACGCCCTGACCCGGGCTGCGGCAGTGCAGGCCACCCGTTTGACGGACCTGGGTGACAATTACATGCCTATCGGCCACATAGTCGATGCAAAGAGTATCGTCAATGGTCTGGTAGCGCTGCTGGCCACCGGCGGTTCCACCAATCACACCATGCACCTGGTAGCGGTGGCCCGGGCAGCCGGCTATATCATCAACTGGGATGATTTTTCCGATATCTCCAATGCCGTGCCACTTCTGACCCGGATTTATCCCAATGGCTCGGCCGATATCAACCATTTCACCGCGGCAGGGGGGATGGCGCTGCTGTTCAGGGAATTGCTGGATGCGGGTTTGCTGCACAATGATGTCAACACCATCTGTGGCCGGGGACTGGAGCAGTACACCAAAGAGCCCATGCTCAAAGATGGTGAGCTGGTATGGGAGGACGGTCCCAAGGCATCGCTGGACAAAGAGGTGTTTTCTTCGGTGAAGGCCCCCTTCAAGCCCGATGGCGGACTGGCGGTACTGAACGGTAACCTGGGGCGCGGCGTCATTAAGACCTCGGCCCTGCGTGAAGGCAAAACCCGTATCAAGGCGCCAGCGGTAGTATTTGAGGACCAGTTTGACCTGGGGCGCGCCTTCAAAGCCGGCGAACTGGACAAAGACTGTATTGTGGTAGTGCGTTTCCAGGGCCCCAAGGCCATCGGCATGCCTGAGCTGCACAGCCTGACCCCGCCCCTTGGTGTGTTACAGGACAGAGGGTACAAGGTAGCCCTGGTCACAGACGGACGTATGTCCGGCGCGTCGGGCAAAGTACCGGCGGCCATCCATGTGACCCCAGAAGCTTATGATGGGGGCTTGCTGGCAAAAGTGCAGAATGGCGACATCATCGAGATGAACGCCGAAACCGGCGAACTGATCCTGCATGTGGATGAGGCGGAACTGGCCAGGCGTGAGAATAAGCAGGCAGATATCGATCACCACCTGCAGGGCATGGGTCGTGAGCTGTTTGCCGGTATGCGCTGTAACCTGACCGGCGCCGAGCAGGGGGCCTGCTCCTTGTTCGTCAGGCAGGAGCAGGCTTTATGAGTCAACTGTTTGTGGCGGATGTGGGCGGTACCAATATCCGCCTGGCGCAGGTCACAGAGTCAGGCATTACCCAGGTGAAGAAATACCTGTGCAATGATTACGCGACTATTGGTGACGCCATTCGTGCCTATCAGGACAATTTTCCCGGGGTGGCGTTCTCTGCTGGCTGCATTGCCATCGCCTGTCCGGTGGATAAAGATCTGATCAAGATGACCAATCACCACTGGCGTTTTTCCAAGTCTCAGCTTAAGCAGGAATTGGATTTACAGTGGCTGGATGTCATCAACGATTATACGGCCATTTCCATGTCCCTGCCGGTACTGACGGATACGCAGAAGGTACAGATCGGTGGCGGGACCGCGGTAGCACAAACCAATATTGCCGTATTCGGTCCCGGCACCGGACTGGGCGTGGGTCACCTGGTGCCCACTGCCGGCGGCTGGCAATGCCTGGACGGAGAAGGCGGACATGTGGATTTTGCGCCGGTGGACGAACTGGAGTTGGTGGTATGGCGTTTGCTGCGCGAAAAGTACGGCCATGCTTCAGCCGAGGAAGTCTTGTCGGGCAGAGGGCTGGTGCAAATTTACCAGGCCATTGCTGAGCATGAGGGCAAGTTTGCCGATCTGACCGATCCGGCCGATATCACCGAGCGCGCGTTGCATAGCCGTTGCGACCTCTGCGTGGCGACCCTGAATCTGTTCTGTCGGGTGATGGGCAGCTTCGGCGGTAATCTGGCCCTGAACCTGGCCACTTTCGGCGGCGTCTATGTGGGGGGCGGCATCGCTCCGCGCTTTGTGGATTTTCTGCAAAAGAGTGAGTTCCGCAGTCGTTTTGAGGCCAAGGGGCGCTTTCATGAATATGTGGCGGCCATCCCCACTTTTGTGATCACCGAACCGGATCACGGTCTCATCGGCGCTGCCGCTTACCTGACCCAGCATTATAAAGGTTAACTTCATGACTAAAGATTGGATGATTTCTTCACAGCAGCTGTTCGCCCAGGGACCCGTTGTTCCGGTGCTGGTGATCAAAGAGGTCGCCCATGCGGTACCTCTGGCCAAGGCCCTGATTGCAGGTGGGATCCGGGTGCTGGAAGTGACGCTGCGGACCCCGGCAGCGCTGGAAGTAATACGGGAAATTGCTGATAAGGTACCCGATGCCCTGGTGGGGGCGGGGACTGTGACCAACGCCGCGCAGCTCCAGCAGGCGGTGGAAGCCGGCGCCAAGTTTGCCATCAGCCCCGGCCTGACCCATGAATTGCTGGAAGCCGGTAATGAGGCCAAGATTGCCCTGATCCCCGGCATCTCGTCCATTTCGGAGTTGATGAAGGGCAGGGATCTCGGCTATACCCACTTCAAGTTTTTCCCGGCCGAAGCCTCTGGCGGCATCAAAGCCCTGAAATCCATCGGCGGGCCTTTTCCGGATGTGACCTTCTGTCCCACTGGCGGTATCTCAGCCAACAATTATCTGGATTATCTGGCCCTGCCTAATGTGAAATGCGTCGGTGGCTCGTGGTTGGCGCCTGATGATGTGGTGGAAGCGGGTAACTGGGACAGGATCACCGAGCTGGCCAGTCAGGCCGTTAAAGGTGCACTGGCGGTGGATGCCCAGGCCGGTTAAGGTCTGGACTTAGAAAAGAACCGCCTACAGGCGGTTTTTTTATGAAATACGCATGATCAGACAGATCAATCAATAATTTGCACCAGTTGATGTTGTTCATCCGGGGCCAGTCGCTTGCCCTGGGTAATGGCTGTTTCTATACACAGCATCTGTCGGTAGTCCCCGTCTGGCATATCCGCCATCGCCTCACTCTTCTGCTGCCAGGGATTCCAGACCACTATGCTGTCATGGCCCCGGTGTCCGATACTCATTTCATAGTCCGGGTCTGTAAGTAAGGTGTCGGATGTCTGGCAGAGATGGATTCGATCAGTCTCACCTTCAAAGGTATAAGGATCTGGGGTGGGAGCTCTTTGCCCGTCCCTGACCTTATCAAGGTAGTCACCGTCCAGACCTGCCAGCCTGACTTTATGGATATCACTGACCCGAAAATAAGAGTGCAGGGCAGCGTTGTAGCTAAAAGGCTGCTGGCCGATATTTTGGGTATCCAGGCTCAGGCTGAGACTGTCGCCCACCAGCAGGGTCAGTGTCACATCGGCACAGCCGTCAAAGCCCTCGCCCCGTGTTCTGCCGGGTTGCAGTTGCAGGCGGGTTTCACGCAAATCATCGTCGATACGGGTAATTCTCCAGACCCGGGTGCGCAGGTAGCCATGAGCGGGCAAACTGCTTGCCTCATGCTGACCAAACCAGGGCCAGCATATGGGGATCCCGCCGCGTATGGCTTTGCTGCCATCCATCAGTGCACAGGGACTCATATAGAGTCGCTGGCGGCTGTCCTTCTTGGGCATGTAACTCAGGACATGGGCGCCAAACAGCGACAGTTCGAGGCTGGCTGCCTGGTTATCGATACTGATGATAGACATTCCCTGATCGGATGTGCGTTGTGAGACATGGGTGGAAAGTTTCACAAAAAGCGTCCTCCTGCTGCAAAAAAGGCGGTCCTGGCCGCCTTCTTAGAATATCCAGTATCAGAGGCTAAGCCAATATTGGGCATTGTCCAGCATTCTGTTACTGAAGCCCCATTCGTTGTCGTACCAGGACATGACTTTCACCAGGCGCCCCTGCACCTTGGTCTGAGTGGCATCGAAGATAGACGAATAAGCCACATGATTGAAGTCTACGGAAACCAACGGCAATTCGTTCACTGCCAATACCTGGTTCATGGGCGAACTGGCTGCAGCCGTGGCAATAATCTGATTGACTTCCTCTACGCTGGTTTCACGACCGGCGATAAAACTCAAATCCACCAGGGAAACGTTAATCACCGGCACTCGCACGGCCATGCCGTCGAACTTGCCTTTCAGCTCCGGTACCACCAGGCCCACAGCCGCTGCAGCGCCTGTTTTTGACGGGATCATTGACATGGCAGCGGCACGGGCACGGCGCACATCTGTATGGTAAACATCGCTCAGACGCTGATCATTGGTATAGGCATGAATGGTCGTCATCAGGCCACTTTCGATACCCAGGGCATCGTAAAGCGGCTTGGCGACCGGTGCCAGGCAGTTGGTCGTACAAGATGCATTGGAAATAATGCTCATATCGGCAGTCAGCACGTTGTGGTTCACGCCATATACCACGGTGGCATCCACGTCCTTGCCTGGTGCGCTGATGATAACCTTGCGGGCGCCGGCCTGAAGGTGTTGGCCGGCACTGGCCTTATCGGTAAACAGACCGGTACATTCAAACACCACATCGATACCCAGCTTGCCCCAGGGCAAGTCGGCCGGGTTGCGTTCAGAGAAGATTTGGATCCTGTCGTCGTTGACATAGATGGCCTCATCGTCATGGCTGACCCTGGCGGCAAAACGGCCATGCGCCGTGTCATATTTGACCAGGTGGGCATTGATGGAGGCGTCACCCAAATCATTGATGGCGACAATTTCAAGATCATATTGCTTTTCTGCTTCATACAGGGCGCGCAGGACGTTACGACCTATGCGGCCAAAACCATTGATTGCGACTTTGATTGACATGGGATTCCTCATCATTGGTCATTGTGAAAATAAATTACAGAAATTATGGATCAAACTGCCGTCCAAGGCAAAATTATGTCAATATAATGTTGTTAAATTACGAATAAGTGTGGGTGTACCCTGAACAGTTAGACTATGCTTGCTTTCTTGGCTAGCTTCTATCCAACCTGTATGCAGGCTGTTTCGAAACAGGCATGGCAAACCCTTGACCGCTTTGCATACGTTTTCATCATCTGTTCGTCAATAAAACTCAGTATAGTGTCGGCCAGCGGGTCCTTCTGGTGATAAAGACCAGAGACAGGGTTCCAAGTGTAATTTTTGACAAATTTCAGTTTAGGCGTTGCTGCTCCATGAACGAAACACTCATAGAAAAGTTGGTAGAAATTAAGGGTATCGAGTCCAATTATGTGGATGCCTGGGGTAAGCCGGCCCGGGTTGAGCCGCAGACCAAGGCGAAGCTGCTTAAGGCCATGGGGTATCCGGTGGATGACAAGGCGGCTCTGACGGCTAAACTGGAGCAGGAGCGGGAACAGGCCTGGATGACTCCCCTGGACCCGGTGCAAGTAAACCGACTGGGTGAACCCCTGATCATTACGCTGCGCCTGCCCATTGAACTGGTCAACGATTCCTATCATTTACAACTGGCCACTGAGCAGGGCGGGATTTTGTCCCAGAAGGTAGTGCCCTGTGAAGGCGAATTGATTAATGTGGCGCACCTGCAGGATGTGGAATTCCAGGAATATCTGATCGATTTGTCTGCGCAACCCGGGTTGGGATATCACCACCTGAGTCTGCAGGATGAGGATGGTGACGAGATTGCCGGCATGCGCCTGATTATTGCCCCCAGGGCCTGTTATAAGCCAAAGGAGATCGAACAGGGCAAAAAGTTCTGGGGTCTGAGTGTGCAGCTTTACTGTCTGCGCAGCGAACGTAACTGGGGGATAGGGGACTTTGGCGATCTCAAGTACCTGCTTGCACAGTCAGCAACCCAGGGGGCCCACTTTATCGGACTGAATCCCATCCATGCCTTGTATCCGGCTAATCCAGGCTCCTGCAGCCCCTATGGCCCCTCATCACGTCGCTGGTTGAATTTTATTTACATCGATGTGAGCGCTCTTGAGGGCTTTGAATCAGATGAGGTGCAGGAACTGGTGAATTCGGCCGATTTCCAGGCCCGGCTTCGTCATGCCAGGGCAGTGGAGTATGTGGATTATGAGGCGGTTACCCAACTCAAGCTGCAAGTGTTGGATATGCTCTTTACCCGCTATGAGCAGACCTTGCTTAAAGGTAACAGCAAGCAGAATCGTGCCTTCAAGCAATTTATTCGGGAAGGCGGCGAAAGCCTGGAGATGCTGGCCACCTACGATGCCCTGCAAGAAGACCTTAAGGGGCGGGGAAAAGACTTCTGGGGCTGGCCGGTGTTCCCGGGGGAACTGGCCGAATACCATCTGCCGCAGGTCAGCAAGTTCAAGAAGACCCATGCCAGGCGCATCAAATTCTTCCTTTTCCTGCAATGGCAGGCGGCTCTGCAGTTGGAGCAAGCACACCAGGTGGCGGCCGAACATGGCATGGGCATTGGCCTGTACCGGGATTTGGCAGTGGGCGTCAGTGAAGGCAGTGCAGAAATATGGGGCAACAAGGCGCTGTACGCCACAGGTGCCAGCGTCGGTGCTCCGCCTGATATTCTGGGGCCCCTGGGGCAGACCTGGGGACTGCCGCCTATGGATCCGCAGGTGCTTTATCAGCAACAGTACCAGCCCATTATCGACTTATTCGCCTCCAACATGCGCTCCTGTGGGGCACTGCGTATTGACCATGTGATGGCTTTATTGCGCCTGTGGTGGGTGGCAAAGGGGGATACGGCCAGACAGGGCGGTTACGTCTATTACCCGGTGGATGATTTGCTGGGCATACTGGCTCTGGAAAGTCATCGCAACCAGGTGCTGGTTATCGGTGAGGATCTGGGCACTGTACCTGAGGAGATCCGCGATAAACTGGCGGACAACGGTGTGCATTCCTATCGGGTATTTTTCTTCGAACAGGCAGAAGACGGCGGCTTTTTCTCCCCGGCCCATTACCCGGTACAATCCATGTCGACCCTCACCACCCATGATATGCCGACGCTGACCGGTTACTGGCATTGCCTGGATCTGGAACTGGGCAAGCGTCTGAATCTGTATCCATCCGAGCAGATCTTGCAGGGGTTATATGATTCCAGGCACGACAATAAGCAGCAGATCCTCGATTCCCTCCATGGGCATGGCTCTATCCCGGAGTGGGTGGGGCAGCAGGTGGAACAGGTAGGCATGAGCAAGGAGCTCAACCACGGTTTGCAGATCCATATGGCCGCCGGATCCAGCACATTGCTGAGCCTGCAACTGGAAGACTGGCTGGAAATGGATAAGCCGGTAAATGTCCCGGGCACCAGCAGTGAATATCCCAACTGGCAGCGCAAGCTGACTCGAAATCTGGAACAGATATTTACTGACCCGTCCCTCAAGGGACTGGCCAGTGGCCTGACACAGGCCAGAGCGAGAGCCGGTCAGGCTTAGCACATTGACAATGAGGTAGACATGCAGACACAGGCACTGGAACAGGCCCGGGTGGCCGAACCCTTCGGCTTTTTGGGCCCTCAGCCCCATGAGGACAAGGTCATCCTTCGTGCCTGGTTGCCCGGGGCCAATCAGGTTCACTTGGTGGATGTAAGGACAGGCAAGTTGCAGGGTGCCTTGCTGGCAGAGGCCCAGAGCGGTTTGTTCAGCATTGAACTGGCGGCAGAGAAGATGCCCTCCTGCTATGCCTTTGAAGTTGACACGCCCCAGGGCAAATTTCAGCGGGTCGATCCGTATCAGTTCCGGGACCAGGCCTACCATGCGGTGCATTTTATCGACCACAGTCCGGAGAACCTGTATCAGCAGCTCGGTGCTCAGGTTATTGAGTTGGACATGGAACTCAAACACCCTGTCAGGGGCACCCGCTTTGCCCTGTATGCACCCAATGCCTCAGCCGTCAGCTTAATAGGTGATTTCAACTGGTGGGATGAGACAGCCCACCCCATGCAGAAGACCAGCCTGGGCTACTGGGTGTTGTTTGTGCCGGGAGTGGAGCCGGGCAGCCGATATAAGTATGCCCTCAAAGACAGGGAAGGGAACGGCCTGCCCCATAAGGCCGATCCGGTAGGCTTTCACGCCGAGCAGTATCCTTCTCATGCCTCGGTGGTCTATGATCATCACCAGTATCAGTGGCAGGATGGCGACTGGCGGGAAACGGCGGGACGGGACAAATACAGCCACCCCATGAGTATTTATGAGGTCCACCTGGGCTCATGGCGTCGGCGTATGGATGAAACAGGAGCCCGTTACCTGACTTACCGGGAACTGGCCGAACAACTCATTCCCTATGTCAGGGAGATGGGCTATACCCATATTGAGGTGTTGCCGGTTTCCGAATATCCCTTCGACGGTTCCTGGGGCTATCAACCGGTGGGATTGTTTGCCCCCACCAGCCGTTTCGGCAATCCGGACGACTTCAAATACTTTGTCGATGCCTGCCATCAGGCCGGCATCGGCGTCATCATCGACTGGGTGCCGGCACATTTTCCCGAAGATGGTCATGGCCTGGCCCGCTTCGATGGAACCCACCTGTATGAATATGAAGACCCCCGAAAGGGCTGGCACCCCGACTGGAACTCCTGCATCTATGATTATGGCAAGGATACGGTCAGGCAGTTTCTGGTGGCAAACGCACTGTACTGGCTGGATAAATTCCATGTAGACGGTCTGAGGGTGGATGCGGTCGCCTCCATGCTCTATCTGGACTATTCGCGTAAAGACGGGGAGTGGATCCCCAATGTGGACGGCGGCAATCACAACTATGAGGCCATTAGCCTGTTGCAATGGATGAACAAGGAAGTCTATGCCAGGCATCCCCATGCCATGACCATTGCTGAAGAGTCCACCTCCTATCCCAGGGTCTCCAGGCCCCTGTTCGAGGGGGGACTGGGCTTTGGCTTCAAATGGAACATGGGCTGGATGCACGACTCCTTGCATTATATCGCCAAGGACCCCGCTTACCGCCGCTATCACCATAATGAAATGACCTTTTCCATGGTCTATGCCTTCGACGAAAACTTTATCCTGCCCCTGTCCCACGATGAAGTGGTGCATGGCAAAGGGGCGTTGCTGCGAAAAATGCCGGGAGACGAATGGCAACAGGCCGCCAACCAACGCTGTTATGCGGCCTTTATGTATGGTCACCCCGGTAAAAAACTGAATTTCATGGGCAACGAAATAGGTCAGTCCAGTGAGTGGAATCATGACAGTTCGGTGCAATGGCATCTGCTTGAGTTTGACAAACACAAAGGTATTCAATGCCTTTACAGGGAACTTAACCACCTTTACCTGAAGTATCCGGCCCTGCACCAGTGTGATCACCAACCGGAAGGCTTCGAGTGGGTGGATCACCAGAATGCAGAACAGAGTGTCCTGGCCTTTTTACGCCGGTCCGCCGACGGCCGGCAGAAAGTCTATGTGATCAGTAACTTCACGCCTATCCCCAGGGAGAACTTCCGTATCGGAGCGCTGGACAAGGGTCACTACCGGTTGTTGCTGAATACCGATGACAGTCGTTACTGGGGCAGTGGTTACCATGAACAGCAGACTATTGTGCAGGATGAGCAGCCCTGGCATGGCAAACCCCATTCGATCAGGGTAAATTTACCTCCTTTGTCGACTCTGTTTGTTTTATATGAGCCAGAATCCTGAGCTGAGCTGTTCGGTTAGCGAAGGCTGTCCCAGGCCTTATGGGGCCAGCCTGACAGCCACAGGCTGCAATTTTTCCCTGCATGCCCCCAATGCCGAAAAAGTCACTCTGTGCCTGTTCCATGCTGATACGGAAGAGCCCCTTTGCCAGATAGATCTGCCAGCCAAGACCGGCAAGGTCTGGCATGGCCATCTTCAAGGGATACGCGCCGGGCAGTTGTACGGTTACCGGGTGGATGGCAAGAACGTGCCTGAGATTGGCCATTGTTTCGATGCCCAGAAGCTGTTGATCGACCCCTATGCCAGACGCCTCAACCGCCCGGCCCTGTGGAATGCCCGGCAGTACAAGGGTGACAGTCAGTTTATGGTGCCAAAGGGCGTTGTCTGTGAGGCACTGCCGACTTTCCGGGCAGCCGATAAACCCAATCATACCAGTGCCGACCTGATCCTCTACGAGGCCCATGTGAAAGGCCTGACCAGGCTTCATCCGGAAGTGCCCAAAGCCAGGCAGGGCAAGTTCCTTGGTCTGTGCGAGCCGGTCGTCATCGACCATCTGCAAAGACTGGGGGTTACGGCAATTCAACTGATGCCGGTGGCCGCTTTTATGCCTGAACCCGCAATCAGCGAGAAAGGCCTGACCAATTACTGGGGCTACAATCCAATCAACTTTTTCAGCCCCGATCCCCGTTATGCCATTGAGGACCCGGTGGCAGAATTTCGTACTATGGTGGAATGCTTCCACCGGGCCGGGATAGAAGTGATTCTGGACGTGGTGTTCAACCACACAGCAGAAGCAGGATTGGATGGACCGGTCCTGTCCTTCAAAGGGCTGGACAATCAGGCTTTTTATCTGTTCCAGCACAATGAGTTCGGCATCCCGGATTACCGTCGTTATCTGAATCATTCAGGCTGTGGTAACAGCGTCAATACGGCGCATCCCTATGCGATGAAGATGGTGATGGATGCCCTGCGATACTGGGTGGAAGTGATGGGAGTGGATGGCTTTCGCTTTGATCTTGCCGCCAGTCTGGGGCGGGATCCTTACGAGTTCTCCGGACAGTCAGGCTTTTTTCGCGCCCTGCGCCAGGACCCCGTGCTGGAAGGAGTCAAGCTGATCGCCGAACCCTGGGATCTGGGCATCGGCGGATATCGTCTTGGCCAGTTTCCGTCGCACTGGCATGAATGCAATGACAAGTATCGTGACAATGTGCGGGCCTTCTGGCGGGGTGACAAAGGCCTGACCAGCGTGTTTGCCACGCGCCTGTTGGGGTCGCGGGACATCTTCGACAAGGACACCCGCTCGGTGCACAGTACGGTGAACATGGTTTCTTACCATGATGGCTTCACCCTGCAGGACCTGGTCAGCTATGCAGAACGTCATAACGAAGCCAACCTGGAGCAGAATCGCGACGGCCATGGCCACAATCTGTCGGCCAATTATGGAACCGAAGGTCCCACCCAGGACAAGGCTGTACTGGCATTGCGGGATCGTCAGAAACGCAATCTGTTTGCCACCTTGTTATTTTCCCAGGGTATCCCCCATATACTCGGGGGAGATGAACTGAGCCGCACTCAGAAAGGCAACAACAACGCCTACTGCCAGGACAATGAAATAAGCTGGCTGGATTGGGAGTTAACTCAGCGTAAGGAAGACTTTCTCGCCTTCTGCAGACATGTGATCGCCCTGCGCCGGGGTAGCGAGCTGCTCAGTTGCCTGAATCTGCATGACGATCAGTTCTGCCTTCACTACAACGTTTCCAAGGTGGGCTGGTATCGCCCGGACGGCGCCCGAAAGGTGGTGGACGACTGGCATGATGTGAACAACCAGGCTTTTGCCGTGGCACTGAAGGGGGAAGGTGAAGGGGCCGAACATTTGCTGATTCTGTTCAATGCCAGTGATCATGAGGTGGAGTTTCATCTGCCGCCTGGCTCGGCCAACTGGTCCTTATTACTGGACACCCGCTACGACCATCCCGCCGATATGCCTACTCAGCCCTGTCATGAACGCTTCACCCTGGCCTACAAAAGCCTTTGCCTGCTGAGTGACGGATACGGGGAAGCAGGAAGTGGCGGGCAGAAGTTACAAGGCGGGGTGGAGTGTGTATAATCGCCGCCAATTTTTCCGGGTCCACAATACGGGATAGTAAGATGACGCCAGATACTCAGCTTTGCGACATTGGATTTATCGGATTGGGAGTCATGGGTAAAAACCTGACCCTGAATCTGGCCGACAACGGATACCGTATTGCTTGCTTCGACCTGGATCAGAGCAAGGTGGATGCCATTCTGGCCCAGGACAGGCAGGAAGCCGGCAGTGAGGAGGTTCGAATCCATGGCTGTCGTTCCTACACCGAGCTGCTGGCCAAACTGAAGAAGCCCCATCTGGTTATTCTGTCCGTGCCTGCCGGTGAACCGGTGGACCATGTCTGTAACCATCTCATTGATGCCGGCATCGGCGCCGATGACATAGTCGTGGATACCGGTAACAGCCTGTGGACCGACTCGGTGGCCCGTGAAGCCCATTACAAGGGCAAATTTATTTTCTTTTCCACGGCCGTATCCGGTGGTGAAGTGGGGGCCAGATTTGGTCCTTCTCTGATGCCTTCAGGGGATCCCTATGCCTGGACCCGTATCAAGCCGGTCTGGGAAGCCATTGCTGCCAAGGTGGATGCGGACTCCGGCAAGCCTATCGAGTCACATGTACCCGGCAAGCCGGTCAGGGAAGGGGAGCCCTGTGCCACTTATATCGGTCCTGTGGGGGCCGGGCACTATGTAAAAATGGTGCACAATGGTATCGAATACGCCGACATGCAGCTGATTTGTGAAGCCTATCACATCATGCGCGCCGGTTTGGGTATGCAGCCAGCAGAAATCGCTGAAACCTTCCGTCAGTGGAATCAGGGGGTGCTGAACAGTTACCTGATCGAGATCAGCGCCGAGGTGCTGGATAAACTGGATGAGGAAACCGGCCAGCCGCTGGTGGATTTGATCCTCGACAGGGCCGGACAAAAAGGGACCGGCCTTTGGACGGCCGTCAGTGCCCTGCAGGTGGGCAGTCCGGCGCAGACCATTACTCAGGCGGTATTTGCCCGCAGTATTTCCAGTCTTAAGGCCGAACGTCTGGTGGCAGCCGATGCCCTTTCGGGACCAGAGGCGCCGGTCCTTTCAGGGCAGGAAAAGGACCAGGCCGTGCAGAATTTGCACGATGCCCTGTATTGTTCGAAAATCTGTGCCTATGCTCAGGGATTCCAGCTGATGGCGATGGCTAGCAAGGAGCAGGGCTGGAAACTGGATTTTGCCCAGATAGCCAAGATCTGGCGGGCCGGCTGCATTATCCGCGCGGTTTTCCTGCAATCCATTACCCAGGCGTATGAGCAGAATGACAGCCTGGCCAATCTGTTGTTGGATCCGTTTTTTGCCAGCCAGATAAAGTCCTTTCAGGGCAATTGGCGTAAGGCGGTAGCGGATGCTACCTTGATGGGGATCCCCTGTGCAGCTATGTCCTCTGCGCTTAACTACTACGACTCATACCGCTGTGCGGTGCTGCCGGCTAATCTGTTGCAGGGGCAGCGGGATTACTTTGGTGCCCACACTTTCGAGCGCACCGACAAATCACCGGGCCGAAAATTTCATATCGAATGGAGCCAGCCGGGACAACCTCAGGTGGCAATCAAGAAATAACCCACAGTGCGATCCCCGCATAAGCCGGCATCAAGCCGGCTTTTTTGCCATTGCAGACGAATTAACCAGAAATTTTGTCCTGCGAACAAATATTTTTCCTGAAAGTGGCTTACAAAAATGCAGTCAGTGATTAGAGGGGGGCGATAAAGCGCCCCTCTTCAATCAGCTCGATATAGTGCGCCGCCTTATCCTCAATGGGGGCGGTCTTCTTTCCCTGTTCATGCAAAATGGCCTGAATACTGGTCAGGTTGAGATCTTCCACGCCGAATTCCCGAGCGACATAACCCCACAGATAAGCCCAGTCAAACTGCTCTTCCTTCATAAACAAACTGGACAGGCTACGAAAGATTTCCCTGTCGATTTCTTCATCTTCCTTGTACAGCTCCAGTGCGTGGTAGAGCAGTCGGATGGTCTTTGGGCGATCAAACTTGCTGTAGTAAGTGGCCAGTGCGACCTGCATTTCGGGGTATTCAAGCTGATTGTTCTTCTCGTACTGCAAAAATCCCTGTAAGGCCTGCTCGCTGTGAAAACGCGACCATTGATAGTAAAGCAGATGCGGTGTGGTGGCATCGCGGGTTTCATTTGCCAGCCGCTTGAGTTCGCGCTCGGCGGTCAGCAGGCCACGGATACGTTCCGATTTCTTTTCCTTGAGCTTGATATGCTCAATCTGAGAGGCCTTGCTGATACATTTCTTATAGTCTTCGAAATCCAGTAACAGATCATAACGCAGCTTATCTGTGGGACTGACCGACATCTGATACCTGTGCTTGATGATGTCGGCCTTTTCCGCCCGGCACCAGCCATCCGGATTAAGATCGCTACACATGTCGGGATAGGTCTCGCAGATATCCTTGACACTGTTGCTGTTGAAGCCCCCACAGGCGGACAGCAGGAAAAGTAAAAAAACTGAGGGGATTCTACCCATGAAAACTCCGGAAAATGAAGAAAGTTTACCTACAAATAACTGGTAAATCAGCTAATTCAAGTAATTCTGAAACTTAAGCACAATTTGGCGTGGGCCCGCTGTTTCATTAAAATAGCGGCCGTTTTTGACGATGCCAAGAGGTAACCTGTTTTTATCCACGCGTCATCGACAACCCACCTCTTCTATAACCCAAAGACGTAAAGGCGAAGTGCATGAACCACCAACATGAACAAGAGTTACTGAACAGCTGGCAGGAGCGGCAGGAATATGCCGAGTTGATGCAACCTCTGCTTGGCAAACTGTACCGTGAAAAGGCGGTCGAGGTAACTCTTTATGGTCGTCCACTGCTGGGGGCTAACAGCATAGACATCATCAAGGCGCATCGCATGGTGCGCCTGCATACGGGCAATAAGCTGCGGTTGCGTGAGAGCTGGCCGCTGCTGGAGGCCATGAGCGGGATGAAGCTGGCTCCTGCCCAGGTGGACCTGGGTAAGCTGGCCTATAACTATCATTTCGGGGATAAGGCCCAGGGCCGCGACATACAGGGTTATCTGCGTGATGAGCTGGCCGATATCGTCGATCGGGACGACACCCATGAACCCCAGGATGTGGTGCTCTATGGTTTCGGCCGCATTGGCCGCCTGCTGGCCCGCCTTCTGATTGAGCGCCACGGCCGTAACAACAAGTTGCGCCTGCGTGCCATTGTCGTCAGGGGTGGCAAGGAAGGAGACCTGGAAAAGCGCGCAAGCCTGCTGCGCCGTGACTCGGTGCATGGTCCTTTTAACGGCAGCATTACGGTGGATGCGGAGCGCAATGCGCTGAAAGCCAACGGCGCCTATATCCAGGTGATCTATGCCAATAGTCCAGCCGAGGTGGACTACACAAAGTATGGCATCAACAATGCCATCGTGGTGGACAACACCGGCATGTGGCGTGACCGTGACGGACTGGGCATGCATCTGCAGTCCAAAGGCGCCGCCAAGGTGTTGTTGACCGCGCCGGGTAAAGGCGACATCAAGAATATCGTCTATGGGGTCAACAATCATGACATCGATCCTGCAGACGCCATACTCTCTGCAGCAAGCTGCACCACCAATGCCATAACACCGGTACTCAAAGCCCTGGATGAGCACTATGGTATTCTTAACGGTCATGTGGAAACAGTGCATTCCTACACCAATGACCAGAACCTGATTGACAACTTCCATAAGGCCGAGCGTCGTGGCCGTGCGGCACCGCTGAACATGGTCATTACCGAAACCGGCGCTGCCAAAGCCGTGGCCAAGGCGTATCCCAAGCTGGCAGGAAAACTCACTGGTAATGCCATCCGTGTCCCCACTCCCAATGTATCGCTGGTCATCTTGAACCTGAATCTGGGTAAGGAAACCAGCAGGGAGGAGATAAACGAGTTTTTGCGCAAGACCTCGCTGTTCTCCGATTTACAGCATCAGATTGACTATACGGCGTCCACGGAAATCGTTTCTACCGATCTGGTGGGGTCGCGCTTTGCATCGGTGGTGGATTCCCAGGCCACTATTGTGGCAGGCGACAGGGCCACCCTGTATGTTTGGTATGACAACGAGTTTGGCTATAGTTGCCAGGTCATGCGTGTGGTGCAGGATATGGCCGGACAAAAGGTACCGACCCTGCCGGCCAGTAAAGTCATCCGATAAGAACAGAGCTACACTGAAAATGCCCGGCTTGTCCGGGCTTTTTTACAGCAGGAACCTGACAGGGACAACGGCCTGCCGGTTATTTTTTAAACCAGGACCGGATGTTGCCGACCAGACTGACGCCCTGATGCAGGGCTTCGGTCACAACTGACGGCGGAGAGGCGCTTTGTAGTTGCCCCTCCGGCTTTTTATCCGCCACCCCCTTTATTTTGCCAATCTCCCTGAGTCCCATGTAGCTGACAATGATCCCCACCACCCAGGGAATAGACTCCATATATAACTGGCCGGCAAAGGTGACCGGGCCCTGTCCCTGAGAGAAAAGTTGCGCCAGTCCGCTCATCAGGCCCGGGTCTGGATGATCCGGCCAGCGCATGACCCCGAACACATATTCGAAAGCGTTAAATGGCTGGATCCAACGCTGCAGGAAAGGCAGCCAGGTCACCAGCAGGTTTTGGATCAGGTCGATCACCACAAGGAAGAAGGGAAACATCACATAGTAGACCATCCAGCGCACCGCCCAGGGGCGGGTGGTCATGCGCATCAGAGCAATCTTTGAAGCAGCGCTGGCATCCAGTTTACTGGTGATGTGACTGTCCACCAGGCCAATCTCCACACCTAGGCGCTCATTCTGGGCCAGATACTGGTCCACTTCCCTGGCCATGATTTCTGCCCAACGATTCTGCTGATCCAGAGACATCTGCTGGACTTCAGTTTGCAACTCTTCCGGTGTTGAGGCCACAGATGCCTGGCCCGTAATCTGCTGCACCGTCTGGCGCCCCTTGCCAAACAGATCGGACACTTTATTGATGGCAGAGAAGATGTTTGGGATGGCGGCAATCAGTTGCATCATGGTGCAGTCTCCTAAAACAGATTGGCATCGATAAGTTTGTTTTTGATCAGGGTTTCCCGCACGGCCTCCGGGGAGAGGGTTTTCAACGGGTTACCCCCGATGCGCAACTGTGCATGGGGGTATTCCCTGAAGGTCGTCCAATCGCCCGCCCAGCTCATTCCCACCTGGCGTACTGCTTCTCCGTAGGCATCCCAATGATCTTTGGCTTCCAGATAGTTCCAGGCAGCTTTGCCGCCGATCAGCGGCACGGCGTCCCAGGCTTCGGCATAGTTGTGCCAAGACTCGCCAGGGGCCGCATTGGTGACATGCTTGCCATAGCAGGGGCCGACCGATTCGAGTACATTGGCCAAAAAGCCGAAACCCTGACGATGGAAGCTGGCCATTTTCTGCTCGACTTCGGCCCTGGAACGGGACTGGCGGTAGAGTCTGGCCTGTTCCTCCAATGTTCTGAGGGTACAATAAATAAGCAGGTCGAAGCCGGCAGCATCATGGCAGGCACGGGTAACCCGTTCAGCTTTTTCTCTGGCCTCTGGGACCAGATCTTTCAAATCACGTGACGCCATGCACATTCTCCGGGAATGATGGACCGCCCAAAGGCAGGCTCTGTTCAGCTTTGGCCTGCCACACATGAGTGTAGCGATAAAATTTTACGCCGGTGAAAAGGCATTAAAAAATAATCGCGGCTGTCAGACGGTGAGACGATAAAAATACGAGTACAGCCTGATAAAAGGAGGCGTGAATGAAGAAGTTGGTCAGGTCCAGGAGGCTCAGAGCCCTTGGGCGATGGGCCCTGTTAATCCTGCTGCTGGGAGGAGTTTACCAGTGGCAGACGCGGCATATGCTTGTGAGCGGCAGTCAGGTAGAGGAAATCAGCCTGTTGTCGTTACAGAGGGAGTCGATCCTCTTGGCGGCAGACGAGCGACCTGTACTGCTGTACTTTTTTGCCCCCTGGTGCGGGATTTGCGCTGCCAGCATCGGCAATCTGAACAGTCTGGATTCCAAAGCGGTCAGGGTAATTACCATCGCCATGGATTATGGTTCTGTCGAGGAGGTGTGGGAGTTCGTTCGCCGACATGAAGTAAGTGGTCCGGTTCTGCTCGGCCATCAGGAACTGAAAATGACATTTAATCTTCGCGGGTATCCCACCTACTACCTGTTGGACAGGGATAACCGGGTGCTGGCATCGGATATGGGTTACAGCTCGGGACTGGGACTTAAAGTGCGCCAATGGCTGGCCTCGGGCTTGTGAGAAATGCCCCAGTTTGTGTTAGATTAAGCGCCGTCATTCACCTTACGTCAGATTTACAATGAGAATAAGCTGCAATTTTGATAGCGGTAATATCCAGGTCGTTGAGGCCAATTCCCCGGACAATATTCGTCTTCGTATCCGCAAGGACAATCAATCAGACTTTTATCAGTGGTTTCACTTCCGACTCGACAGTCAGTCCATGCAGAATCACAGGCTGGTCATTGAAGATCTGGCCAAGTCTGCCTATCCGGATGGCTGGCAGGGCTACCAGGCCGTAGCCTCCTATGACCGCCAGGAATGGTTCAGGGTGGATTGCGAATTCGATGGCAACAGCCTGATTATTGACCATACGCCCGAGTACGCTACCACCTATTTTGCTTATTTCGCCCCTTATTCCTATGAGCGTCACCTTGATCTGTTGGCCTGGGCGCAGACTTCGTTTGATTGCGAGCTCAGTCATCTTGGCGAAACCCTCGATGGCCGCGATATGTCGTTGCTGACCATAGGACAGGCAGAACAAGGCAGGAAGAAAATCTGGATCGTTGCCCGCCAGCATCCGGGAGAGACCATGGCCGAATGGCTGGTTGAAGGATTGCTGGAGCGGTTGCTCGACGAAGATGACGGGCTGGCCCGTTCATTGCTGGAGCAGGCGGTCTTTTACGTGGTGCCCAACATGAACCCGGACGGTGCAGTTCGCGGCCACCTGCGCACCAATGCCAAGGGAATTAACCTGAATCGTGAATGGGCTCATCCGTCGTTGGAAAACAGCCCGGAAGTCTTCCATGTTCGCAATAAGATGCAACAGACCGGGGTGGACATGTTTCTGGATGTGCATGGTGATGAAGCCTTGCCCTATAACTTTGTGGCCGGCGGTGAGGGGATACCCAATTACTCGGATAAGATTGCCCATCTGGAAAGCACTTTCAAACAGGCTTTGCTGATTGCTACACCGGAATTCCAGGATACCTACGGCTATCCCAAGGACAAACCTGGTGAAGCCAATCTGACCGTAGGCTCCAATGCCGTGGGCAACGACTTCCAGTGTCTGGCCTACACGCTGGAAATGCCGTTCAAGGACAACGCCGAATTGCCCGATGCGGCCTACGGCTGGTCACCGGAGCGCAGCAAAAAGCTGGGACAGGATGTGCTGGTGGCGATACGGGCTGTGCTCAGCCAGCTCTGACAGGTCCGATCCGCAACAGGTCCGATGGCGTCTGCGGCGGGATTAAAAGACTGCAAATAATGCATGAACACAGGTAAGCTGTGCGCGGGTGGATGGAAAGCCGCCCGCTTATCTATAACAAGCGAAAATAACGATAAATAAAAGGGGAACGCATTGGAATCCTTCAATCAACTATTACTCGGCCTCGATGGCATGCTGGGCAGTGCAGCCTGGTTTCCTTATGTGCTGCTGGGCGTGGGTCTGTTCTTTACCCTGTACCTGGGCTTTCCACAGATTCGATACTTCAGACATGCCTGGCTGGTGGTCACCGGTAAGCTGGACCGTAAGGGCGCCCCGGGCGATACGTCGCATTTCCAGGCCCTGACTACCGCCCTTTCCGGTACCGTGGGTACGGGCAATATAGGCGGAGTGGCTTTCGCTATTTTTCTCGGTGGTCCGGCCGCCCTGTTCTGGATGTGGGCCACGGCCTTTTTGGGCATGACCACCAAGTTTGTTGAGGTCACCCTGTCACACAAATACCGGATCAAGACCGAGGACGGCACGATGGCTGGCGGCCCCATGTTTTACATGGACAGACGCCTGAATATGAAGTGGCTGGCCGTTGCCTTTGCCATCGCCACAGTGATCAGTTCTTTTGGCACCGGTAACCTGCCGCAGATCAATAACATCGCCCAGGGCATGCAAGCCACTTTCGGTCTTGAGCCCATGCTCACCGGCGGGGTACTGGCAGTATTGCTGGGTCTGGTGATCCTTGGCGGTATCCATCGTATCGCCAAGGTTACCTCCAGAATCGTGCCCTTTATGTCGGTACTCTATATTGTCGGCGCACTGGGGGTGATTTTCTATAATATCGAGAATATTGGTCCGGCCTTTGCCTCGGTCATCTCCGATGCCTTCACCGGTTCTGCCGCTGCCGGCGGTTTCCTCGGCGCCACCATCGCTTATGCTTTTAACCGTGGTGTAAATCGCGGTTTGTTCTCCAACGAAGCGGGGCAGGGGTCGGCTCCTATCGCTCACGCCGCCGCCAGAGCCGATGAACCGGTTTCCGAGGGCATGGTGTCTATCCTGGAACCTTTTATCGATACCATTATCATCTGTACCCTCACTGGTTTGGTGATCCTGTCATCCGGCGTCTGGAAGGAAAAGTTCGACAATCAGTTTGAACGTGCCGATATGGTGATACTGGCAGGCCAGTACTCAGATCAGAATGACCAGGACAAGCACCAACTGTATCTCTATCTGAATAATGAAACCGGCCATCAGGTAAAAACCTTCAACGGTAGTATTGAAGTGGTCGCCGGCAAGGCCCTGACCCGCGACTTTACCGTCATCAACGCCCGCTCTGTGGCGGAAGATGTGATGTTCAGCGTGGGAGAGAAGGAAGATCTGTTCACCGGTACCCTGAATGTGCAGGACGGCAAGCTGGCCAAGGACAATATTATTGTCACCGGCAAGTCCCTGGTGCATTCCGCGACTCTGACGACCATCGCCTTTACCCGCGGTTTCTTCGGGGATTACGGCCAGTACATCGTTTCTATCGGACTGTTGTTGTTCGCTTTTTCCACAGCCATTGCATGGTCCTATTACGGCGACCGGGCCATGACCTACCTGCTGGGCCCCCGTTCCGTCATGCCCTACCGGGTATTTTATGTTGCAGGCTTCTTCTGGGCGTCATTTTCCGATACGACTCTGGTGTGGAACCTGGCCGCGGTGGCCATTGTCGTAATGACCCTGCCGAATCTGTTCGGTATTATGATGCTGCGCAAGGAAATGAAAGAAACAGTGGACGAGTACTGGCGTGATTTCAAAGCCAAGTCGGCCCCGAAGGACTGACAGTTTGATGAAGCGCGGCCAAGGCCGCGCTTTTGCTATAAGCGCCAACGGAATAACTTCTATGACTGATGGGGGGAAAAATGGCCCTGATTGATTGTCCATCCTGCAACAAGAAAATTTCTGATAAGGCCAGCCAGTGTCAGCACTGCGGCTTTGCTATCGGTAAGGCCTCGGATGAGGATATTCTGCGCAAGCAGCGCCTGCAGAAGTTCAAGAAGACTCAGTCCATCCAGACGCAATCCATGGTGGCTATGCTGATGTTTGTGGCTGGATTTGCCATCCTCTACTGGGGGGATTCAGCACCGAGTGAATTTGAATGCGAATTTGCTCTCAACCTGATAAAAAACGGCGGCCCCCTCTGCCTCTGGCATGGCCAGTTGCAGTACAATCTGGCTATCGGTTGTTCCCTGATTGGTTTTGTCTGGTATGTGGTCAATCGGGTGCGGTTAATTTTTATCAGGAAGTCAGACTGAATGAATATCGACGCGATGGTCTGTGCCATGCCCTTTGAGGTATACGAACGCTTATTGCAGGCCGTGGAAACCGGCAAGTGGCCGGATGGCACCCACCTGACTCCCGCCCAGCGGGACAGCAGCCTGCAAGCGGTGATGATGTATCAGGCTAAGGTTCTCAAACCCGATCAGCATATGCAGGTGGGGGCTAATGGCCAGATTATTCACAAGTCCAAACGGGACTTAAAACAACAATTTCAGCCTTCCATTGCCAGGTTTAAAACGGATGATATTTAAAGCGCTTTTCCGTCCCAAATTTCAGCATCCGGACCCTGCCGTTCGAATCAAGGCTATACAGAGTCTGGATCCGGCCCTGCCAGAGCAAAAATCCCAATTGCATGAACTGGCCTTTAATGACGAAAGCCCGGCCGTACGCCTGGCGGCCCTGGAGCACCTGGACAGTTTTGCCCTTTGGTGGAAGCTGGCGCTGACGGAAAAGAACGAACGGATCCATAAGCGGGCCCAGCAGCAGGTGGAGTCCATGCTGCTGGCGGAAGATGGCAACCGGCTTGATGAGAAACAACGGCAGGCTTTTGTCCGTGAATGCAGCAATCCGGCGTTGCTGGAGAAGCTGTTGCTTAAAAAGTGGCAGCATGACGAGGATACGGCGCTGAGCCTGGCCATACTGAGCAAAATTGCCAAGCCGGCTCTGGAGCAAAAGGTCATACAGGAAAGCCGCAATGCGGAGCTGTGTTTAGCCCTGCTGGAAAGGACTGACGAAGAAGCCGTGCTGAACCGGATTGCCAGAAAGCATCCGCTGCCGGAGCTGGCAGCGGCGGCGAGCGGTAAACTGGCCGGGTTGAAAAATCACCAGCAGGCATTGGAAAAGCAGGAAAAGTCCCTGCGTCTGGTATTGGCCAAGATGTTGGCCTTGAAGGATCGGCAGGATTATCAGCAACTGGAAACCGAGCATAAGTTGCTGATCAGTGAGTATCAGTCCCTCTCCGAAGGTCTTGCACAGCAACCAGAATCTTTGCAACAAGAACTGAGCGAGAAGTACCAGCAACTGAGTGACCGCCTCTACGCCAGGCAAAGAGAACTGGAGCCAGCCTGGCGGGAAAAGCAACAAGCCTTGCAGCGAGCAGAGCAGCAGGCTGCACAGATTGCCCAGGTGCAGGAAGTAACAGAGCAGCTTCAGGCTCAACTGAGTCAGCTCGAAACCTGTGACCAGGCCTGGCAACAGCTGGCAATAAGTAAGCTTGAGCAGGCCGCACAGGTTCTGCAGGGACTGGGTCCGGACAGTCGGCCAGAAGCCTTGCAAAGCCGTCTGTTGACCCTGCAAGCTCAGATTGCCGACCTGCCGGCCCTGCAAGCGGCCATTGAGCATTCACAGCAGCTTTACCGGTGTTTGGCGGAGCATCCACTGCCTGAGAGTCTGCCTGAACTGGCCGACAGCAGGCAATTCTGGCAGCAGGTTCGACGCGAGTATCGTCAGGCCCAATCTTCTTTTGTGGCTATCTGGCCGCAAAGCTTGCAACAACAGTGGCAGGAACTGGACAGAGCCTGGAGGCAGTCGATCAATGGACTTGAGGGGCAGGTCCGCGAACTGGCCAGTAAGGTCCGCGGCAGCCTTCACAAAGTACAGGTTCAGGTGCAGACCGGCAAATTCCATGCGGCTATCGGACTGTACCAACGCGCCTGCCAATGGTATCAGATGCTGCCCGAACAGGAGAGGGAGAAGCAAAGTCGCTTATTCGGACAGGTTCAGGAGCGGGTCGAGAATCTCAGGGACTGGCAGGTTTACCTGGCCCAGCCAAGAAAGCCAGCGCTATTGGAAGAGGTGCAGCGGCTGGCCAGCGCCGACCTGCCAGTGCAGGAACGATCAGACAAGGTAAAGCAATTACGCAAGGACTGGAACAGTCTGGGCAGGATTGATACCGAAGAAGACGAAGCGCTTAACCAGGCGTTTGATATGGCCTGTGAGGTGGCTTTTGCACCTGTTCGTCAGTATTACGCCGAAGCCGAGCAGCGCCGTGAACAGAATCTGAAAACCAGGCTATCGCTGCTCGAAGAGCTCAATGCACTGGCAGGACAAACTGTACCGGTGGAGCGACTTGCCGAGACAGTCAGTCAACTCAAGCAGCAATGGCGTAATGCAGGTGAGGTGGATCATCAGCGTGTCGATGAGCTGAATCAGGCCTATCGCCAGGCACTGTCGCCGTTGCAGGAAAGGATTGTCGCCTGGCAACAGGACAATGGGGCCCAAAAGCATCGTCTTATCGCAAAAGCCAGAGGCCTGTTGGAACAGGCCGACAGCCTGGAAGCCAGTGAGCAGGCCAAGGGGCTCCAGGAGCAATGGAAGCAGACAGGACATGCCGGGCATAAGGACGAGAAGGCCCTGTGGCAGGAATTCAGGCAGATCAATGACGAACTGTTTGCCAGGCGCAATACCCGTTTGCAACAAGGCAGGGAGCAGCAGGAACGGGTGGAAAAACAACTCTTTGAATTGGTGACCCAAATCCGCAGCCGCTTGTCCAGCTCGGACAGCCAGGAAGGTGTCCGTCAGGCCCTGCAGGAATGTCGTGAAGAACTTGAGAATTTGCTGAAACAGCTTGAGGGAAAATCCGCCCAGCACTGGCGTCAACGGATTGATGAACTGGACAGGCTGGCGCAAGAGGTGATCGCCGGGCAGCAGGCCAAGCAACAACAGGCTGACAAACAAAGCCTGTTTGAACTGCTGGCCAACTGGACAGGAACTGTGCCCCAGGGAGTAGAGGGATTACCGGCTCAATGGCGTGAGGCCTTTGTGCAACAGCCAACCTCAGAAATAGGACAGGACAGGCGCGAAATCACTCTATTGATGGAATTGGTGGCGGATCACCCTTCCCCCCGGGAGGAGCAGGAAATGCGCAGACAGTTGCAGTTGCAGTTGATGGCGTCAAAGCTGCAGGAAGGGGAGATGCCAAACCTGGATAAGTTGCTGGTGAGCTGGATTGGGCAGGGCTGTTTGACGGAGCAGGACAGGCAATTGTTAACCAGAGTCAGACAGATCTTTGAGTAACAGGGCCTGATTGTTGTACTCTGGCATGGAGTGATCGTCCGGAATAAAAGCATGATTCGCAGGATTCTTCTGGCTCTGTTGTTGGCTGGTGGTGCCGAAGCCCAACCGCCAACTGTTACTTTTGTTTCGGAAGATCTCCCCCCTTTCCACTATCTCGATGAACACAAAAGACCCACAGGCGCTATCTATGAACTGGCGATGGCCATCGGCCACCAGGCGGGATTACCGGTCAGATTTGAAATCCATCCCTGGGCCCGGGCCCACGAGCTCAGCCTGCACCAGCCGAATGTCATTATGGCTTCGCTGCTACGCAGCCCGGTGCGCGAACAGAGTTTTCATTGGTTGGGCCAGGTATTTGTCAATAAACCCTTTCTGGTCGCACTGTCCGAGAGGGACCCACTCACAATAGATAGTCTCGAACAGGCCAAGAAGTACATTGTCGGCACTATCCGGGGCTACACATCTGAAGGTTATCTGCGCAGCCATGGTTTCAGTGAAGAACAGGGCAACCTGGTACTCAGCGTTGAATATCATCAATTGTGGGGGCTATTGTTTAAAAAACGCATCGACCTGGTAATGACCAATACCCTGGCCATGCGCACGGAGGTCAGTGATGCAGGCTTTCAACCGGCTGAACTTAAGCGGGTCTTTGCCCTGGAGGATTTTCCCGGCGAGATCCATCTCGCTGCGAGTAAACTTACCCCGGTGGGCACAGTGGAAAAATTGCGTAATGCTCTGCAGGCCCTCAAAGATCAGGGCCAGTACAGACAGATTATGCAAAAATGGGCACTGCATGAGGAACTGCTGAGCGTATCCGGCAGCGAAGCCAGATAGTCCTCTGGTGAGGCTTTATACCAATCGGATTAATCTTTAGTACATTCAGCGAAAGACAAAATGTTCGATACCAAGGCGCTCGTATGAAGGTCTAGTGGCGCTAAATCGAATGCGAGCAACACAGGTAGCGGGCATTTTGACTTCGCCCACAGGGAGCGCCGAGGAAGGATTATTTCTGCGTTCCGACTTCTCGACATAGCACCACTATGCCTTCGAAGCCGCGCCTTGAACTAATCCTTCCTGGGCAGCTCTGATTGCACTAAAGATTAATCCGATTGGTATTATTCGCTGAGCTCACCACGCAGGCTTTGGGTCAGCAATTCACGTATCTGTTCTACAGGCAGCCCCTTGCTCAGCAGATAGTGCAGTTTGGCCAGCGCCGCTTCCAGAGTCATATCGCCCCCTGAGACCACACCTGCCTGGGCCAGAGCATTGCCGGTGGCATAGCCGGCCATGTTCACCTTGCCACGCAGACACTGGGTACAGTTAAGCACTATGATGCCTTGCTTCCTGGCCTGTTCGAGTTGTGCCAACAGAGCCGGATTCTGTGGCGCATTGCCCACTCCGTAACTGAGTAAAATCAGCGCATTGACCGGCTGTTGCAGGGTGTTGCGGATGACTTCGGCACTGATCCCCGGATAGAGCGTCACTACGCCGATAGGCTGGGCTGTCATCGGGCTGACCACCAGTTCCTGCTGGATAATGGGTTGTACCTTACCCTCAACCACCTCGATATTGATACCGGCCTCCAAGAGTGGGGGGAAGTTGGGAGAGGCAAACGCGTTGAAGCCATCGGCGTGGATCTTACGGCTGCGGTTACCGCGTAATAACTGGTTATTGAAAAACAGGCAGACCTCATGCACCGGGTAATTTGCCGCCAGGTACAAGGCATTGAGCAGGTTGACCTGGCCGTCGCTGCGGATTTCTGCCAGGGGGATCTGTGAGCCGGTGACAATCACCGGCTTGCTCAGGTTCTCCAGCATGAAAGACAGGGCTGAGGCCGTATAGGCCATGGTGTCGGTACCATGCAGGATGATAAAGCCGTCATACACGTCATAATTTGAACGAATGTCATCGGCAATCCGCTGCCAGTCCATGGGCGACATATCCGAGGAATCCATCAGACTGTCATATTCGTGAATGGTAAACTGCGGCATTTCCTGGCGGTGGAACTCGGGCATCCTGGCCAGGGTCTGCGACAGGTATCCCGGCACGCACACATAGCCTTTGCTGGAGGGACGCATGCCGATGGTGCCGCCAGTGTAGGCCACATAGATATGTTTTTTCATTGGACAGTCGCGCTTCTGCAGAATTTGCCGCTATTCTAGCGGGTGGTCCCAGTCAGGGCCACCCGAACCTGCTGTCAAGGGCGCCCAACTGGGATAAGATGGTTCACCTACTGGTAGTAAACAACAAAGATAAAAAGGTCATGCCATGCACAAACATCTTATCGCCCTTAGTGTCACCCTGGCCCTGACAGCCTGTCAGAAGGATGCCCAGCACCCCACCAACACTGCATCAGCAGATCAGACGCAAAGCGTTGCCGCCCAACTTCAGGTGTCGCCAAGCGAACAACTGGCGCAAACGGTGGATGCTTATTTCAGCGAGTCCCTGGCCAACAACCCCGTTTATGCCACCTTTGTTGGTGTGCATGACTACAACGACAGGTTTTCCGACCCTATTAGCGAAGCCACCCTGGCCGAACAACTGGCCTTCGAACAGAAGTATCTGAAGGCCATTCAGGCCATCGATGCCGATGCCCTGTCCGGACAGGACAGACTCAGCTATGACATCTTCCTTAGGGATCGGAAAATGGCCATCAGGGGCTTTGAGTTCAACGCCCATATGATGCCGTTTAATCAGATGTGGGGTGTACAGAACTTCTATCCCATGCTGGGCTCAGGGGCCAGCGCACAGCCCTTCAATACCCTTGAAGATTACGAAAATTTCATCAAGCGCACCGAAGGTTTCGCCACCTATATGGACAGCGCGGTTGAAGCCATGCGTCAGGGTATGGAAAAAGGTGTGGTGCTGCCCAAAAGCATCATTGTCAAAGTGCTGCCACAGCTTCAGGCACATATAGTCGATGCGCCCGGCGACAGTGTGTTTTACGGCCCGGTTAAGGCGCTGGAAGACCATGCCGGGTTCAGCGATGAACAGAAGGCCAGACTGAAAAAGGACTACGAGGCCATGATCATGCAGGTGATTGTGCCCACGTATCGCAAGGTGCATGAGTTTGTCATGAGCGAGTATCTGCCAAGGGGGCGGGACTCGGTGGGATTGTCGGAACTGCCCAATGGGCAGGCCTGGTACGAACACATGATTGCCGTCAACACCACCTTGCCGCTCAGCGCCGACGAGATCCACCAGTTTGGTTTGGATGAAGTGTCACGTATCCGCGCCGAAATGGACAAAGTGCGAGAACAGGTGGGCTTTGAAGGCGATCTTCAAGCCTTTTTCGAACACCTCAAGACCGATCCCAAGTTCTTCTTCGACAGCCCGGAGCAGGTGATCCAGGCCTATGAACAGGTCAAGGCGGATATCAACGCCCGCCTGCCAAAACTGTTTAGTATTGCACCTGAAGCGGATTACGAGGTTCGTGCGGTAGAAGCATACCGTGCTGCTTCATCAGCCGGCGCCAGCTATCAGCAACCGGCCCCAGATGGCTCCCGTCCCGGCATTTTTTACATCAACACCCATGATCTCAAGTCCCAGCCCAAATACCTGCTGGAGACCCTGAGCATTCACGAAGCAGCCCCTGGACATCATTTTCAGATAGCGATACAGCAGGAGGTGGAAGGCCTGCCGGATTTTCGTAAGTTCGAAGGTTATACGGTATTTTCCGAGGGCTGGGCCCTGTACGCCGAAAGTCTGGGTAAGGAACTGGGACTTTTTACCGATCCTTACATGTGGTACGGCCGACTGTCGGACGAGCAGCTCAGAGCCATGCGTCTGGTGGTGGATACGGGTCTGCATGCAAAAGGCTGGAACCGGGAGCAGGCCATGGACTTTATGCGACAGAATTCTTCCATGGGAGAAGCCGATATCGAGTCTGAAGTGGAACGTTACATTGCCATTCCTGGTCAGGCCCTGTCTTACAAGACGGGGGAGCGGGCTATCCGGCAACTCAGGGAGAAGCTGGCGGCCAGGATGGGCGACAAGTTTGACCTTCGTGAATTCCACACTCAGGTGTTGATTGACGGTGCCATGCCGATGCCTGTTTTGGAAGCTAAACTGAATCGGTGGGCCGAACAGCAGGGCTAAGTGGCTTGCCGAGGCTCCCTGAGTTTGGTCAGGGAGCCGCCCGGGGAGCCGGGGAGACATCCCTGGCCAGCTTGATGATCTTTTGCACTTCCTGAAGGGCCCGCAAATCGTTAAGTGGATTGGCCCTAAGAGCCACCATACTGGCTTCGAAACCCTCCTCAAATTGTCCCAATCGTCGCTTGGGGAAAAGCTGTTGCGGGGTTTTTACGGACAGGCTTTGAAGCAGCTCCAGGTTGGAAAACAGTCCTGCGCCTTTAAGGTAAAATATTTCGTCCAGCACTGAGCCCATAAAATTGTCACTGCCGGTCAGGATTGGTACGCCGGCCTGCTTCAGCCTGCTGAGATTTTCTATCTGCAGTGTCCTGACAGCCTGTTGGCGGTCCGGATCATGCGTGTGAAACATGGTTGCCACGTTACTGGTCGCAATTACCGCAATATTCTTCTGTGCGGCCATGGCGATACTGCTGTCTGTTAAACGATAGCCGCTAAGAGCATATCCCTTATGCCAGTGGTAGCCGGGCAGATGGGCAATCATATCCACCCCGCTATTTACCGCCACCTCAAAGTCTGCTGCCGACTCCACATGGGCGGTAACCCGGATCCCAGCAGCATGGGCTTTTTCCACCAAAGGCGCAATCAGAAAAGGTTTGAGACCATTAATACCGAAGAAGTGCTCATTGCCCCTCCGCGATTCGTCTTCACTATGCACCAGTATCAGTTTTATCCAATCTGGCTGACTGGACTGTACCAGTTCCCATTTAGTCTCGATTTGGGTTAACTCATCAATAACGATATAGCTAGTATCATACAGATCCTGTGGCCGGGGGGCTTGGCTGCTGCCAGACTCAGGTTGCAGTGCCATTGCCAGGGGATGGCCGTCTGAGCTGGATATACAGGCGCTGGCCAGTTGAATGTCAAGGATTTGCCGTTCTCGCAGTATCTGCCGGGTAAGGCTTATGCTATCTGGCGACGGAGAGGCGCACATCATCAATCCATAGAGGATTCCCCGGTGCACATAGTCATCGTGAAACCGTCGGGCGAGAAAGGGGTTTTGCAGGTTGTGATTGTGTGCCTCGGCAAATGGAGGCAGCAGGTAAAGACCTGCCAGGTCAATCTGCCGGTCTATTTGCTCTGGCCGTTGTCGGGTTAGTCTGCCGTCCCTTGCGTACCACTGCTCAGGTTCAAATTTCTCCCCGTCAAACCAATAACCGCCAACGAAGCGGACACTATCGGCCGACACAGGAAATGTAAGAATCAGGCCTGACAGAAGCCTACAAAAAAGCAATAAGACACGTATCATTGGTGGCAACTCCCAATCTGGATGTTTAAGACTGATAGCAGAAGTCGCACCCAAAGGCTGAAAGGTTTAAAGTGGAACAACAAAGAACAGGATCGTCCGATTAATAAACATTCGGCCAGAATTTACAGACTACTGATAGCCTTAACCAAGGGTTTTATGCTATCTATCTGTCAGATCTGGTGACACGGAAAATATGGCAGAATATGAATGAAGGTTTACCAGTCAGACCTGCCAGATGCCGATGTGGCGGCGCGCCGTCAAACCCTGCAAGAGTGGGGGAATGTGAAGATCGCTGGATCATTACCTGTGAGGTACGCCGATGCTATGCCCGCAATATAGGGCAGGGGCTGCAGCAGGTCATCATGGGCTGGAATCGCCTGTGCAGCCATTTTTACCGTTAATGGAAATAGCCTGAGTTGAGGCCAGGGTTTCATTCTGGTCAGAGAAAATTTTTTGCAAAGTAACTGCGAGAAGTTCGGGCCAGGGAACACTTAAAGCTCACAACAATATTAGTATCGCCGGAGCTGACCCTTGATAAAGATTTTGTTAGTAGATGATCATGACCTGGTCCGCACCGGTATCAGACTGATTCTGGATTCAGAGAAGTCCTTCCAGGTGATTGGGGAAGCCGACAGCGGCGAGCAGGCAATAAAGTTTTGTCGCGGTCAGGAACCGGACATTGTCATGATGGACATGAATATGCCCGGCATGGGTGGACTGGAAGCCACCAAGAAAATCCTGCGTTACAACCCGGAAGTCAAGGTGGTGTTTCTGTCCATGTACAAGGAAAACCCGATTCCTGCCAAGGTCATGCAACTTGGGGCGTGGGGGTTTATCACCAAGGATGCCGAGCCTAAGGAAATGATCCGGGCCATCTTCCAGGTCAGCGCGGGGCAGAAATACATTGCGCCGGACGTGGCACAGCAGATTGCGCTGGGGAAGGTGGATGGCAACAAATCCAACCCCTTTGGGGAATTGTCGGAAAGAGAACTGCAGATCATGATCATGCTGACCAAGGGGGAAAAGGTGCCGGATATTGCCTCACGCCTGAGCATCAGCGCCAAAACGGTCAACACCTATCGCTATCGCATGTTCGAAAAGTTGGGGGTAACCGGGGATGTGGAGCTTACCCACCTGGCCCTGCGCCACAAACTGATCAATCCAGATCAACTGTAAGCCTGTTTCGTTGTCCTTGATGTTCTCTCACGTGCCTTTTGTCTTGGTGGGCGTTTTGCTGCCAGCAAAAAACTGCCAGAATAAGGCCATGCAAACCCAATCAGGCAAAGAGGTGAATCCGCGCCAATGAGCCAGGAGCAGACCTTCGATCACAAGGCTTTTCTCAAGTCGCTGACCGGTCAGCCCGGTGTGTACCGCATGTACAACGAGAAAGGCGATGTAATCTATGTGGGCAAAGCCAAAAACCTCAAAAAGCGGGTGGCCAGTTACTTCAGGAGCAACCTCGGCAGTGTCAAAACCGAGTCTCTGGTACGCCAGATTGCCAACATGGACGTCACTGTTACACACAGCGAGACGGAAGCCTTCATCCTTGAGAACAACTACATTAAGAAGTACCGGCCCAGGTACAACGTTTTGTTGCGGGATGATAAGTCCTATCCCTACATATTGCTTACCGAACATCAGCATCCCCGCCTGACCATTCACCGGGGAGGGCGCAAGGTAAAAGGGGAGTACTTTGGCCCATATCCCAGCGCTTGGGCGGTAAGGGAAAGCCTGCGTACCATGCAGAAGCTGTTTCCCATCCGCCAGTGTGAAGACAGTTATTACAAAGCCAGGACACGTCCCTGCCTGCAATACCAGCTTAAACGTTGCGCCGGGCCCTGCGTGCAGGGCCTGGTCAGCAATGAGGAATACCAGCAGCAGGTGCAACTGGCAAGGATGTTTCTCAAGGGTAAGAACGCAGAGGTGATCAATGTGCTGGTAGATAAAATGGAACTGGCCAGCACCGAACTGAAGTTTGAGGCTGCCGCCCGCTACCGGGATCAGATAGCGGCTCTGAGCAAAGTTCAGGAACAACAGTGGGTCAGTGGCGATCAACCGGAGATGGATGTATTCGGCTTTGCCTACCGCAATGGTATTGCCAGTATTCAGGGCTTTTTTATCCGCGACAACAAGTTGTTGGGTAGCAAAAGCTTTTTTCCCAAGGTGCCGGCCGATTCCACCCCGGGCGAAGTCTTCCAGTCCTTCCTGTTACAGTTTTACCTGGCAGGCAACAAGTCTATTCCCAGGCAGGTAGTGATCCCCATGTCATTGGAAGAGGGGGGAGCTATCGAAGAGCTGCTCAGTCGCCAGGCGGGTTATAAGGTGCAGTTTTTTCAGGGGGCCCGTGACGAGAAGCGCCGTTATCTCAAACTGGCCAACACCAATGCCGAAAATGCCCTGGAAACCCAGCAGAGCAGCCAGAAATCGGTATTCGCACGCTTTCTGGAACTGGAGCAGGTGCTGGAATTGGACCGTCCCATTCAGCGTATGGAGTGTTTTGATATCAGCCATACTTCCGGTCAGCAGACTGTGGCCTCTTGTGTGGTATTTAACCGGGAAGGACCGTACAAAACCGACTACCGTCGCTACAATATCGAGGGCATTACCCCTGGGGACGATTATGCGGCCATGGCCCAGGCACTGAAGCGCCGTTACCGCAGTATTCAGGATGAAAACAAGATCCCGGATATCCTGTTTATAGACGGCGGTAAGGGCCAACTGGCCCAGGCTGAGGCCCAGTTCGAAAACTGGCCCCATGCCAAGACGCCCATGCTCATAGGGGTGGCCAAAGGCACCAGCCGCAAGCCGGGCCTGGAGACCCTGATCCTGGCGGGCAGTCACGACACCATCCCCCTTGAGGCGGATTCCGGGGCCCTGCACCTGATCCAGCATATCCGCGACGAAGCGCATCGCTTTGCCATTGCAGGGCACCGCAATCGTAGGCAGAAGGTTAAAACCCAATCCAGGCTGGAGTCCATACCCGGGGTGGGGGCCAAACGACGGCAGAGTCTGCTCAAGTATATGGGGGGCTTGCAGGAAGTACTCAATGCCAGCCAGTCAGAGCTGGCCAGAGTGCCAGGTATCAGCGAAGAAATGGCCCAGAGTATCTATGAGCATCTGCATGGCTGAAGATGGACACGAAAGGCCGTGTAATAGCGGGACGGCATCTGCCCGAATAGTGTAATATTGCCACCAGAAGAAGAATATGACCGGAATTTGACAAGTAGTATGTGGACCATTCCCAATCTCCTCACCGCCCTTCGTGTATGCCTGATTCCGGTATTTGTTATCGTCTATTTCCTCGACTGGCAATGGGCCCATCAGGCCGGTGCCCTGATCTTCTGGTTTGCCGCCATTACCGACTGGTTTGACGGATATCTGGCGCGCAGACTGGGGCAATCCACCGCCTTCGGTGCGTTTCTTGACCCGGTGGCTGATAAGCTCATCGTATGCGCTGCGTTGCTGATGATTGCGCATAGTTACGATACGGTCTGGATCACCGTATCGGCTATCCTGCTGATGTCCAGGGAGGTTTTTGTCTCGGCATTGCGGGAATGGATGTCTGCAGCCGGTAAGCGGGACACGGTCAAGGTCTCTTTTATCGGCAAAGCCAAGACCATGGCGCAAATGCTGGCGCTGATAGGATTGCTGTCTGAGCTGGAATTTTTCATGGGCTTCCCCCTCTATTGGGTTACGCTTGGCAAGCTGTTGTTGCTGATTGCCACGGTCCTGTCGGTCTGGTCCATGCTTGTCTATCTGAAGGCGGCCTGGAAGCATCTCACTGCCGAAGCCTGACAAGGCAATCAAATGGAATGGGCGTTTTTGCTGCTTATCAGTCAAATTTTCAACACTCAGTCTGAAAATGACGCTTTTGTGGTTGACAGCTTAGGTGTTGACTGTAGAATTCAGCCTCACATTTGACCGGGCTCCTTGTCCGTCAAATGCCGGGTAAACTATGTTGAACGTTGCCAAGGCGACGGCCCGGAGGGGAGAATACAGGACGTATTTTGTAATAGCTCAGCTTGCTGAGTTATGGACAGCCTCAAGAAAAGAATTAAGCGGGACAACATGGTCTGGAACCATGTTGAACGTCGCCAAAGCGACGGCCCGGAGGGCAAAATACAGGATGTATATTGTAATAGCTCAGCTTGCTGAGTTATGACCAGCCTCAAGAAAAGAATTAAGCGGGACAACATGGTCTGGAACCATGTTGAACGTCGCCAAAGCGACGGCCCGGAGGGCAAGATACAGGATGTATTTTGTAATAGCTCAGCTTGCTGAGTTATGACAGCCTCAAGAAAAGAATTAAGCGGGAATAGCTCAGTTGGTAGAGCACAACCTTGCCAAGGTTGGGGTCGCGAGTTCGAGTCTCGTTTCCCGCTCCAAATCTGGCGGAATGGCAGAATGGCTATGCAGCGGATTGCAAATCCGTGGATCTCGGTTCGACTCCGGGTTCCGCCTCCAGTTTTCTCTCCCTGATACAGGGAGACTCCCCCTGGTAAATCTCATTTAAACGGTTATTTACCTGGGTATCCCCCGATGCCCGGGGGGGCGATGTGCAGGAAGCACGAGTGCCATGGGAGGCAGGAAGCCGGGAAGGGCAAATTGGTTTGCTCCGCAGGAGCAACGACAAGATTAGAGACTTCGATACACTTACGTTGTATCAACAAAAATCCCCCGATGCCCGGGTGGTGAAATTGGTAGACACAAGGGATTTAAAATCCCTCGGCGGTAACGCCGTGCCGGTTCAAGTCCGGCCCCGGGCACCACTCTGTATTCTTATTTTCGGCTCTACCCCATAAACGGGGGATCAGCACTCAACGTAGGCTCTACCCCATAAACGGGGGATCAGCACTCAACGTACACGATTAATAACACCATTCCATCCGCAATGGGTCATTACTCTGATCCGGTAGTTTTCAAAATTTCTAAAACCATACGCTCTTCTCGAT
>NZ_JAFKCV010000109.1 GCF_017254865.1 Bowmanella dokdonensis
GTGGAAACCGGCGAAGCCGACTATGCGGTACTCCCCATTGAAAACACCTCTTCCGGCAGTATCAATGAAGTATTTGACGTACTGCAACATACCAGTCTGTCTATTATCGGCGAGCTAACCCACCCGGTTGAACATGCGCTGCTGGTCGCCTGTGATACCGATATCAGTAAGCTTAAGACCCTGTATGCCCACCCTCAGGTATTCTCCCAATGTAGCCACTTTTTAGCGGAGCTGGGTAATATTGAGGTTAAGCCCACCGATAGTACCTCTGCCGCCATGTTGAAAGTGTCTGAGATGCAAGACCCAAGCATCGCTGCCATAGGCAGCGCTCCTGGTGGAGCGTTATATGGTTTGACCCCAATTAAGTCCAATCTGGCCAACCAGAAAGAAAACCACAGCCGCTTTATTGTCGTCGCCAGAAAGCC
>NZ_JAFKCV010000110.1 GCF_017254865.1 Bowmanella dokdonensis
ATCCGTATTGGTGAGGTGGAGTTTAAGCTGGACTCGCCTTGCAGTCGCTGCGTGTTTACCACCAGAGATCCCCGTACCGGAGAGTTTTTGGGTGATCAGGAGCCGCTCAAGACCCTTGGCACCTTTCGCAAGGACAGGTCGGGTAAGATCAACTTTGGTATGAATCTTATTCCTGTTAATGAAGGTCGGCTGGAAGTGGGTATGTCGGTCGAGGTGTTGCAAGCCGATAAAAAATAAACCGGACTATTTTGCATCAGCCAATCGCCACACTGAGTGTGGCGCCTCTCCCGCGATTGAATCACTCGTCAAGATTGGTTTCCACCTTATTATCTCATCACAGGCAGTGAGCTATTTGCTGACTGGGCCGTGCTCGGCTAAGACTTAGATTCCTGCTCATTATGCATACCGCTATTTTGTTCCAGCCT
>NZ_JAFKCV010000111.1 GCF_017254865.1 Bowmanella dokdonensis
CCACTGCGGTAGGATCGAGCATCCCGACATTCCCAGCACCGACAACAGGCACAGTGCCCTGATTGGCTTTATCACTGCAGCACTCCTTATACGCTGGCAACAGCTGGCAGGTTATCCAGCTTCATCTTAATCAGATTGTTGCCTGCACTGTTTTCCAGTGCCGCACTGTAAGCTGCACGGGCCTTATCCAGGTTTCCTTGCTTAACGAATACGTCGCCTCTAAGTTCCTGAACCTGGGATTGGAAATTATCAGTGCCGATAGCATCCAAGGCCGCCAGTGCCTGAGGATAGTCTGCTAACTGCACATGAACGCGAGCCAGACGTAGATTGGCAATGGCTGCAATAGCAGGCACTTTGGCTTTATCGGCAGCAAACTTAAGTTGCTTGGCCGCTTCGCTGAAATCGTCACGGGTCACCGCCTGGCT
>NZ_JAFKCV010000112.1 GCF_017254865.1 Bowmanella dokdonensis
TAACACCGGCCAGACCCTGAATCATTGGTTTGCGTCCGGACCTTGGTATTTCATTGGTCAGGGCGACTACCTGGCAGTGCCTTTCGCGCTGAATATGCTGACTAACAGCAAAAGCCGCTATCAGTTTTTTCGCCAGGAATATGAGCAGGAACCAAAACTACAGCTGGGGGGCGTCACCTTTGATTGGCTGGATGCCTCGATAACCGCCATGAACCGTATTGCCGAACAAGCCAACCAGATAGAAAGCCAGATATTGGTGCTACAAGCGGGTAACGATATGGTGGTGGAGAATCAGGCCCAGGATCATGTTTGTGCCCGACTCCCCCATTGCCAATTACAGGTCATTGCCAAGGCTAAACACGAGCTGCTAATGGAAGCTGACGACTACCGCCAGCCTGCTATGCGGACAATTCTGGACTTTTTT
>NZ_JAFKCV010000113.1 GCF_017254865.1 Bowmanella dokdonensis
ATCAGCTGATTGACAGCCCCTACAGCAAAAACTATCAGTTGGGTTTGTATGTGCAGGACAATATGAAGATCGAGGATAAGTGGCTGATATCCGCCGCTCTGCGCCGGGACAAAGCCATTACCTCACCACAGTCAGGTGACTCCGACAACCAATACGCGACCACCGGCCGATTGGGGTTGATGTACCTATTTGATAACGGTGTATCCCCTTATGTCAGCTATAGCGAGTCCTTCTCACCGCTGCTGGGCGATGACGCCTATGGCCAGGGGTTTGTGCCACTGCAAGGTACTCAGTGGGAAGCGGGGCTTAAATACCAACCGTCAGGCACAGAGCATCTGCTGACCGCGTCGGTGTATGAAATCACCGAACAAAACCGCACCACCTCACTGACAGAACAACAACGCAATGATCCCAACATCATT
>NZ_JAFKCV010000114.1 GCF_017254865.1 Bowmanella dokdonensis
TATGCCTAAATTCAACAGCGGCGATATGTGGGTAGACGAAACCTTTATCTGCAAAGGCGTCAACGTAGGTACAGGTAACATCAACTACGACGGTGCCGTCATAGTCAACGGCGATGTTACGGAAAAGATGATAATTACCGCCTCAGGCGATGTCACTATTAACGGCTTTGTGGAGTCGGCCATTATTCAGGCCGGTGGCGATATCATTATTACTCAAGGGGCAATGGGTAAGCAGGCTGAAAACGACAAGAACGAATACAGTACTAAGTTATCTGCCCAGGGCAGCATCCACGTGCAGCATGGCCAGGGCCTGGAGATTAGCTGTAATGGCAATGTAACCGTGGGTAAACAGTTGGCCCATAGCAACATAATTTGCCGGGGCAGTGTTATCGTCGGCCCCATAGACAACCCCAATGGAAACT
>NZ_JAFKCV010000115.1 GCF_017254865.1 Bowmanella dokdonensis
TAATAGGAATCACGACTTGCATGTCGATGAGTATGACAACCGGCAGGAGCCATAGGAGTTGTCTTAATTATTTTGTATGACCTGCGTGTCATTGAATAACGCCATGTAAATTACTTTACTTTATTGCTAAACGCGTTAGCCATAGAAGTAGAAGTAATCGTTGGCGTGACAACTTCATGAAGACACAATGATGGAGATCATGATGATGGAGATCATGGTGTCATGCCGGTGACGAAGATGATCATGGTGCCCCGAAGATGGAGATCAAAGGAGCAAGATGATATTGGCCATATCATGTCACTATTTGATTGCATGTGATGTTTATCATGTTATGCATCTTATTTGCTTAGAACGACGGTAGTAAGTAAGATGATCCCTCACTAAAATTTCAAGAGAAGTGTTCCCCCTAACTGTGCACCG
>NZ_JAFKCV010000116.1 GCF_017254865.1 Bowmanella dokdonensis
CTTTCAATCAGGGTAAATTACGCTGACTAAAATAACAAAGGAACATCAATGAAGCCTATTCTCCCCGCCATTCTGGCGACCTCTATCCTGGCTGGTTGTTCACAGCAAGCCATGCAACCTACAGAGCAATCTATGCAGGCAAACGAGCAGACTATTCAATACGTTAAAACCAGAAAATCGGACCATGTGGACAACTATTTTGGCGCGCAAGTCCCTGATCCTTATCGTTGGTTGGAAGATGATCGCAGCGAAGAAACCGCTCAGTGGGTTAAAGCACAAAATGAGGTGACCTTCGGTTACCTGGAGCAGATCCCTTATCGTGATGAAATTAAACAGCGTATCACCAAGTTGTGGAACTATGAGCGGGTCGGCGCGCCCTTTAAAGAGGGCAACTATACCTACTTCTTTAAAAACGACGG
>NZ_JAFKCV010000117.1 GCF_017254865.1 Bowmanella dokdonensis
CACGACGGTAACGTCCAGATTTCCCAGCCTGTAGCCTTTCGCTTTGATCAGTGAAAACACATGCCTGAGTAATTCGCGACTGTCTGCGCCTGCGTACTGTGCATCGTTGTCGGGAAAATGTCGGCCGATGTCCCCTAATCCCAAGGCGCCCAGTAAAGCGTCACAAATGGCATGCAGAGCGACATCGCCGTCGGAATGGGCCAGTAATCCCTGTACATAATCAATCTCCACGCCGCCGATAACTATCGGTCCCACACCGCCGAATTTATGTACGTCAAAACCATGACCAATCCGTATATTCATAGGAAGCTCCTGCCATTCTTTAATAATTTGCTAAGGTAAAATTCTGCCAGCATAAGATCGATGGGCTGTGTGACCTTGATATTACAAGGGTTGCCTTCTACCAGTTTTACCGGT
>NZ_JAFKCV010000118.1 GCF_017254865.1 Bowmanella dokdonensis
TAGGGATCCGGCCGCTCACCGGCCAATAGTTGTCTGCGGATCTGCTCAGCATTATCGGGGGTGCGTTTTACACAATGTCGATAGTTCAACTTAAAATATTCGGGCCGATAACCGAGTACATCCTGAACACTGTTACTCACATAACTGATGCGCCCGGTCAGATCATGGGAATAAACAAAATGCCCATTTAACCCGTCCACCAAACGGCGAAACTTTTCTTCGCTTTCTTTGAGTGCCTGCTGGCTAAGACGCCGGGCCGTAATGTCACGCACAGTAATGGCGATACCGTTACCAGCCTTCACCACCTGAATCTTTATCCATTGGGCGCTAATCAGGGGGCTGTTGGTTTCCAGGTACTGATCATGAGCTTTGCCACTTTGACAAACCTGGATGCACAGCGCCAATAACTGAGGATG
>NZ_JAFKCV010000012.1 GCF_017254865.1 Bowmanella dokdonensis
TCGTTCGATTTCTAGTTCAGTTATGCCTAAAATGGCACCTGCGTGGGACATCGGCTTATCTCCATTAAATGATCTTCGCAAAATCAGTTTAATGAATGCTGATGTCCCCCGTTAATGATGAAGAGCCTTATTTTCTCAGTAAATTGTCCGGGGCCGGACCTGGACCGGCGCGCTCCCCTAAAGCTATTTCCACATACCTCTGCACGCCTGCCAATATCAATCCTCTTCACATTGCTGATTGTTCCTTCTTAGTGGCTAAGTTAGATTGCCAGAGTTGAATTTTTCAACATTCAGGCAGGGGAGACCGACTGCAAGTCGGTTTTTTATCGGCTGTCTGATCTTAACTATCTGACTGAAAAGGTAATTGACATGAACTTCAAGAAGACTAAAGCTATGGTGATGGTGGGTTTGTTTGCCAGTGGCGCCGTGATGGCCGGTGGAAACGGAGGTGGCGACGAACCGCCAATGAAACCGGTTAAGACATCTCTCATTTGTGATATATTACCCCTCTACTGCATGACTGAGACTCAGGGCGGTAACGGCGGTGGCGACGAGCCACCTGATATACGTAAATAAGGCTGTAATGTGCAGGAACTGATCTTTGCAATGAATGAAATATCGCTAGGCTTTAATGTCCTGGCGATATTTGTTTATGTAGTGATGGTCAGGACGCGATCAGCCTTCCAGTGGATCCTGTTTGGTGTTTGCCTGATGGATATTCTCCACCAGTGGATGCACCGCAGTATGGTGATTTTGTGGCAGAATGAGCATATTCTGCCGCTGATTCATCATGCCTGGTACCTTACGTACGCCATGACTGACCTGGTGTTTGTGTTGTTAATGCTGTGGCTGTGCCGCAGCCATGGCCTGCGGCTTGGCAGTGTCAGCCTCTTTATTCTCAGTAGTTATGGATTACTGGCCATCACTCAAGTGGCGAGGTGGGGCGACAGGGTGCTGCTGCAGACCAATGCGATAAGTGAGCTGTACAAGTTGCTGATACCTACCCTTAGCATCGGTATTACCATCGCCGCCTTACTCTATGTGATGAAGCTCAGCATTTTGGTTCGATACTCCAGCGACAGCGAGGACTGAACCGGGAAGCGTTTTATTTGTCGACCAGTTTCAGGGCGGCAAACTCTTCATTCAATTGATATTTCTTGTCGGTCACAATGGCTTCAAGCACTTCCAGACGTTTCTTTACTCCCACCAGTTCCTGTTCCAGGCGATGCTTTTCCGAACTATCCAATTGTGTGCTCAGTTGGGCCATCTTCTTTTTATGGTCAGTCCAAATGCCTGCCATAACGATGGGTAGTACAAAGCAAAACATGATGACCAGCACAAATACCATTCCGTCCATTATCATTCCCCGTTTGGTTTTTTTATCATTAAAGCATGGGTGAAGCAGAAACTCTGCCAATATTAAAAATCAAATAAAAACAATGGGATATGAGTTTTAAGGGTGAATATGCCCATTGGCATTCAGTCTCCTTCACCAGTTTCTGGTCAGTTTCGCCAGTCTCTCCTTATAGCTCACCGGGAAAGGCATTGATCCAACAAGGCTTCGCTGACGATAGCGGCGCCAAGGACCATTTCGTTATCCATCACTTCGGACAGTTGCCAAAGTCGCCGGCGTACGGGCCAGGGCTCAGATCCAAGGGAAGACGCCTGGGTACACAGAGACAATATATCCTGATTCAGCGCCAGCAGCTGATCCAGCTGTTCTACCAGGGGTTGCAATGCAGCCAGATCGGGAAAGCGTTCAAGCATTTCCCGTACATGGGGCAAATTATCCCGCCACTTTTTAAACAAGGCCCGCAAGTTCTTCAGGGCCTGTGGGTCAGGCAGTTGCCTGATCCAGCGCTTTGCCTTAACCAGAGTGAGACTATGGGCAGGTAAGTAATCCACGTACTGGAACAGAGGCGCCTGCTGGTGATAAGCTCGGGCCCGGAACTTCATGTGATGCCGGGTATAGTACTGGGCCTGTTCCACGGCTTCGGCCAGCACCATGAGTGGCCTGGGATCCAGGCTGTTATCCAGCAGGGTGGCGAAGCCTTTTTGCTGCTGGGCGAGATGCTGCAATCCCACGTGCTCTCCATAGTCAGACATCCGGTCCAGACGACGGTACATATTATCTTCTTCCTGCAGGCTGACGGGGGACCACAAGCGTTCCCCAATGGCATAAAGTCGCGGCCACAGGCGCAGATCAAGGTTGTGCGGACCGATCAGTTCACTCCACAGGGTAGCTTCTCCGCCAAGCACGAGTCCGGAAGCCTGTTCTGGCAGGGGTAAGGCTGGTTGGGGCTGTGTCCTTTGTCCGTCAAGCCTTCTACCCTGTATCGGATAGGTGGCGTTACCTATCAGTACCCGCCCCTGAAGCTGTTGCGGGTTGTCCAACAGCAGGTCGAAACGGGTTGGCCCCATCCAGGTATCCAGTTGGAAACCTGTCAGTTTGGCTCTTATCTCCAACTCCTGAACAGGCCGGGGCCGCCTCTGTTCAAACGCTACCACTGCTCTTGCTTCCCCAGGTGACAGACAGAGGCTGAGTTCTCCTGTCACCGCCTTGCCCTTCAAGCGAGGGATACTGAATTTCCATCGTTGCCAGTGGTTCTCCTGGCAGTCGGGATTGATCTCCTGGGGGGCGGGCAGGGGATCATTGCGGTAGTGAAAGGCAGTGGATTGTGGCTGATCCACGTAGTAGCCGGTTGACAGTACTCCCTGAAAGCCGCTTCTGGCGGCGTCGGCCAGGTCATCCTGGCCCCGCCAGGATTGCACCACCGTCTGCTTGGGGAGTGTGGGATGGAGGATTTCGTCCCAGCCCATCATCAGCTTGCCATGACGGGCCAGAATGCCTTGGACCTGCCTGTTAAAATGGGCATGAAGCTGGGCCATATCCGCCAGATCATGCTTTTGCATATAAGCCTGCACCGACGCACTTTGCTTCCAATGCTCAGGATCCACCTCATCACCGCCTATATGCACATAAGGATCTGGGAACAGTTCAGCCAACTCTTCCACTATGCTCTCAATGAATTCGTAAACGGCAGGCTTGGAGGGATCCAGCAGGGGTTTGAAAACACCCCACCGGCGCTCCATCTGATAGGGACCGGCAGCGGCCATCAGCTCGGGATAGGCCACGGCAATGGCGCTGGCATGGCCGGGAATGTCAAACTCGGGAATCACCCTTATTCCCAGCTTACTGGCATAAGCGACCAGTTCGGCTATTTCCTTACGGCTGTAGTAAAGACCATCTGATGCCAGTTCATGAAGTCTGGGATAACCTCTCGACTCTATCCGCCAACCCTGATCGTCGGTCAGGTGCCAGTGGAACACGTTCAGTTTCGCGCTGGCCATACCATCGAGTTGGCGCTTGATATCTGCCAGCGGAATAAAGTGCCTCACGCTGTCGATAAGCAGGCCCCGCCACACAAAGCGCGGCGTATCTTCAATCCGTATGACCGGCAGTTGCCCGGGGTAGCTGAACAGCAGTTGGGCCAGGGTTTCCACACCACGAAGTACGCCCATTTCAGATCTGGCGCTGAGATCGATCCGATGTGAATTGATTTGTAAACGATAGCTTTCCTCCATTCTTACAGGTGGAGTCCCGGATGTGGTAGTGCCTGAGTTTTGGATATAAAGATGAACGGGATCGCCAAGTTGGCCGCCGGTCGTGGCCAGATAGGGAGCCAGGCGTTCATGCAGGTAGCTGTGCCGGGTTTCGCTCATCCCGCTGAGTTGCATCACCAGGCCGTTTCCGGGTATCTGAAAATAGCCCTGGCCGGTTGTCACGTTGGCGGGCATGGGCATCAACGGCAGGGTGCTTTGCATCGGATTGCACCAGGCTTGTACCGGTACGGTCAGCAGTATCAGGGTCAGTGTTATCCATACCCGCATAGATCCTCCTTATCCGGGGATGAAGTCTGCCAGGGCCTGGCGTGGCATAAAGGGATGGTGGTGAATAATCCGGTCAGCCAAGGTGCTGCCCTGGCCGGCAGAGCCACAAGTATGGGGTGGGCTGGTTTCGCTTATACCTTCGTCCAGGACTGTGATGGTTTTCATTGGTTTCCTTTGGGCTGCAGGTCAGCGGTACTTTTCGCCTCGGTAAGCCCCAGGGTGACTGGTTGCTGCTCCATCTCGGCGCGTTGGCTGTCCAGTATGGCCAGGGCCTGTGCCGCCGTCACCCGGTTAGCCGGGGTCAGCAGGCTGACCAGCCAACCTGCCATAAACGACATGAGCAGGGAAGGCAGGATGGGATTGCCAAACCATTGATTCCAATCCTGGTTAAGGCTTACCAGCAATGCAGTGAGCATTCCGCCAATCAGGCTGGCCAGGGCACCCTGCCAGTTGTACCTGGGCCAGAAACGGCCCATGAGTCCGCATATGCACATGCCGGTCATCAATATGGCTATCATTTTAGTGATATAGGCGATGATGTCGTCGGAACCCAGCGCAAACACCAGGGCCAGCATGACGGTCAGCAGCAGGCTGAAGCGGGATAACAAGACGACCTTGCCAGGAGCGGGCATTTTGTCAAACAGCAGGCAGTATAGGTCCCGTAATACCACGCTGACCGCGGCGATGGCATCAGAGCTGGCACTGGACAGGGTAGCGGATACGCCGGCAACAACAATCATCAGACCCAGTATCAAGGGCATCACGTTAAGGGCTAAATGGGGAAAGGCGAATGAGGCATTATCCAGATTGCTGTTATGGGCATAGGCCGCCATGCCGATAACCGCCGGGATGCAGGAAAATAACAGGTAGAGCAGGCCTGAGCAGACAAATGAACGGCGAATGGATGTCACATCCTTGCCTGAGTAAATGCGCTGGCGAAAAGAAGGAGTGGCCAGGATGCCGACCAGAATGGCCACTGACAGTGACAGAGCCGGCAACGGGCCAATTTTGTCGATGGCGAACCAGGACAAGTTGGCAGCCGGCTGGGCGGCCATCATGCTTTCCCATCCGCCCACCGCCATCACTGAAAATACAGCCATCAGGAGAAAGCCGACAAACAGGATCAGCGCCTGTAAGGTATCAGTCCAGACCACGGCGGTATAGCCACCGATAGCCACATAGAGCGCAAAGCTGATGGCGATTAACACTTTGGCCCATTGCAGGTCCAGGTCCGTCAGCCAGGACAGATACATGCCGCCGCCGATGATATGCGCGCCCAGCCAGCCGATGCTGGCGACGAAGATAATCAGGGCAATCAGGTTCTTAATCAGGGGGTGGGCACCCACATAATAACTCAGCTCTTCGCTCATGGTCATAAAGCGGAGATTGCGCATTGGTGCAAACCACCAGGCCAGCAACAATATCCCTATGGCCCCGCCCACGCCATACAGGGTGCCTGCCCAGCCGTTGTGGTAGGCAAAACCCACTGCCCCCATGGACGAACCTGTGCCGACCATGGTAGCGACCGTAGTGCCCAGGGTCAGCAGTAAAGGCAGGCGGCGCCCCCCGAGCAGAAAATCCTCGCCCCCCTGATTGCGTTTTGATACCAGCCAGCTCAGGCCGATCATAAACAACAGGTAGAAGCTGAGAATCAGGAGATAGGTTAACTGCATGATATGTCACGGCGCCTTGTAGCAGGTGATATCCACCTCGACCTTGCAATCCACCACCAGGTCAGCCACGGCACAGATACGCGCAGGCGGATGCCCGGCGAAAAATTCACTGAATACCCGGTTAAATGAGGTGAAATAACGGGCATCGGTAAGAATAACCGAAACATGCACGACATCTTCCAGGCCGTAACCGGCCTCCTCCATGATGGCAAGGCAATTTTCTATGGCAAGCCTGGATTGTTCAACAATACCCCCTTCCACGATCTCGCCGTCACGCATGGGTGTCTGGCCCGAAACCTTCAGCCAGCCACCAGCTTCCACGGCCCGGGAAAAGGGCAGGGGTTGTCCGCCAGTGCCCTGATTGCCTGCTGCTCCTATGCGTCTGATACTCATGCCGGTCTCCTTTGATGTCTTAAAAAGCGTCCGGCCCGATTGGCCGTCAATTGGGCTTGTTGTTGATCGTTCAGATAACTGAGTTGGCCGTTTACCCATACCCGGTGAATGCCTTCACTGAGTTGCTTGGGGTCGATAAACGTGGCTTTGTCACCTACTTGTTTGGGATCAAACAGCACCAGATCGGCCTGGTAGCCCGGTTTGAGCAGGCCCCGGCCAGACAGGGCAAATTCGTGGGCCGACAGACCAGTCATCTTGTGGATGGCAAGATTCAGGGGCATCAACCGCCGGTCACGGACGTAGTGTCCCAGTACACGGGGAAAGGTGCCCCAAAGCCGGGGATGTGGGCTGGGATCGCAGGGCAGGCCATCAGAGCCGACCATGCTGTGGGGAAAGGACAGGATAGTCTGCACATCCGATTCATCCATACCATGGTAAACGGCCCCTGCCGGCTGCAGGCGGATGGCCGCTTCCCGCAGACTGGTCTGCCAGGTCGCTGCAATCTGGGCCAGGGTCATGCCGGCCATCTCTGGACAGGTCTCAGACCAGGTAATCATAATATCGAAGTCATCGGTGACCTGAGCCAGATCCAGGGTGCTGGAACTGGCATGATAGGGGTAGCAATCACAACCTATGTGCTGGTGCTTCCGGGCTTTCTCTACATGGGCGAGCACTTCTTTGGAGCGTCCCCAGTTCGCCTTGCCGGCGCATTTGAGATGCGAAATCACTACCCGGACGTTATGTCTTTTCCCCACCGCAAAGGCTTCATCCAGGGCACCCAGGATGCCGTCGAATTCAGTGCGAAGATGAGTGGTGTACAGGGCCTGGAAATCGGGCAGTAAGGCCGCGAGCGCTTCTACTTCTTCAGCAGGAGCATGCACCGCGCTGTGGTATGCCAGACCGGTACTCAGGCCCTTGGCCCCCTCCGCAAGCGCCGCCTGCAGCAGCGCGGCCATCTGTTGGATTTCTTCTGCTGTGGCCGCCCTGTCCAGGCGGTCCATAAACTGAGCGCGCAGTGCGGTGTGTCCGACCAGCGCCGCCACATTGACAGCAGGCCGGGCCTGTTCCACTGCCTGTATGTAATCCCTCAGGCTCGGGAAGCGAAACTCACCGGCCTTGCCCAGCAGGTTAAGCGGATCGGGCAACTGTTGCTGCACCGCCACCGGGCTGGCGCTGATGCCGCAATTACCCACTATCACTGTGGTTACACCCTGACTGAGTTTGTTCAGCATCTGCGGATGGCGGATCACCTCGATATCATCATGGGTATGGACATCAATAAACCCGGGGGCCAGCGCCAGGCCAGCGGCATCCAGCGTCTGGGTTGGGCGCAGATGCTTCAGTTGGCCGATAGCCTGAATCTTATCCCCCTGAATAGCCAGATCCTGGCAGGTGGCGGGTTGACCGGAGCCGTCATAGAGAGTGGCATTGGTGATCACTAAATCCGTAGTGGCTTGCTCTGACAAACTAGTCTCCGAGAGGTAACCGGTCTGAACCCTTGCGGTGCTCGTCCAGGTGATGCTTAAGTCGCCGCAACTTCTCACGTGACTTGCGTTGGTTTCTGACCGCGATTTCACTGGCCAGGATGTCGATGGCTGCCAGCATCACATAGCGTGAGGCACTGGGTTTGAAAATGTAGTCTGCTTCCTGAGTCGTAATGGGCAGATGGACGTCGGCTATAGTCGCCAGTTCCCCCCTGGGACAGATGGCAATCACATGGGCGCCATATTCTTTCGCGATCAGGGCTGAGGCCTTGACGTCCGGGCTGACCCCGCTCAGTGACAGGCAGATGACCACGTCGTTCTTGTTGACGGTAGACGCTGTCATCCTCATCAACATAGGATCCGAATAAGGGTTACTTTTCACCTCCAGGCGGAACAGCCTGTGGTGACACTCCTGGGCCATTACGGTACTGCCGCCGCCGACGCCGAAGATCAGAACATGTCCTGCCTGAGTCGCCAACAGGCTGGCTTTCTGTACCGCTTCATCCGAAATCAGACCGGTGTTCAGATCCAGGATTTCATGTATAGCCTGATAAATGGCCGGGATATCTTTTTTCTTGACCGGCTTGTTTGAGATGAAGCGCTCGCCAACCGCCGCTGACTGGGCAAGGAGCATCTTCAGCTCCCGCACATTCTTGCATGCCAGTGCCCTGGCCAGCCTGGTGATGCTGGCATGGCTGACCCCGGCCCTATCAGAAATTTCATTGATGGACGCGCTGGCCGCAAAACTCAAATCGCTGAGAATGAATTTGGCGACCTTCTGCTCGGAAGGGCGCAGGTGTGACAGTCGGCTGTTGATGCGAGACACTATGTCCAAGGTCATCCCCTTATAAGGCATTAAAAGTAGGTTTGTATCAGTTGCCGAATACGAAAATCGTCATCGACAATACCCAGGTAACGCCATTTATCCATGGTTAAACAGGGATGTGAAGTAGAAAAGCTCAGCATATCACCCACCTGTAAATCTGCCTCAGCCCCGCATTCCAGCATCGCGTGCTGATCCATGATCCTGACCAGCCGCCAGCCTGGCTGTGCCGGTACGGGGGCAGCCCTACCCGGGCGATGATGCAGGACAGGAGCGGGCAGACCGGCGTCAAAGGCGACATCCCGTTTACCCATGCCGATAACGGCCATACCGGGCTCGGGGACAGACTGTACATACGCCCAAAGGGTCAGGCTACTGATGAGATCACCCTGGATATCGCAGGCAAGGGTACTGCGTTGTCTTACCTGTTGCTGGGCTTCTGCATAGATACCCGTGTCGTGGATCAGGTAACAGCCGGGTCGCAGCAATACCCGGATCCGTCCGGGCAGGGTCGCAGGATCGAGATGCCGGACGACCAGGTCGTACCACGCCGAGCCGGCGCCACTGATCAGTACCTCACCAGGGGCGAAATAGTCCTGCTCCAGCAGCTCCAACAATAACTGACGATTCTGTTCTACAAAGCCTGCAATCTGCTGTTCTGCCGGGTCGCCGTGAATGACCCCTTCATAAAATGCCAGACCTCGAAGCTTGAGGGAGGGAAACTGACCTATTGCCCGGCACAGGGTGTTGGCCTGGTCGGCCCGGCGCACCCCACAACGTCCACCCGGTACGCCAATCTCCACCAACACATTCATTGACAGACCCTGATGGGTGAAAAATCCGTCCAGGGTCTTCAGATTGTCCAGGCAATCGACGAAACAATAGCATTCCAACCCCTCCCTAATCTGATCAGCTACCAGTTGCATATTCCTTTTACCCACCAACTGATTGGCCAACATCACCCGACTGACGCCGCTTTGGCTGGCCGCCACCAGTTGCTGGGCTGTGGCCAGGCTCAATCCCCAACAACCGGCCTCCAGTTGCATTTGAAAAAGCTCAGGTGACATGCTGGTCTTGCCGTGCGGCGCCAAACTGACGTCACTGGCCAGACTGAAATCCCGCATCCAGCGCAGATTATTCTGCAAGGCACTACGACTCAACAGGGCAACGGGCAGGGCAACTTCTTCACCGAGCAAATCCCAGCCGCATTGGACCAGGCTGTCTAACTCACCCAGACCTTTTTGCTGTCGGGCGGCCTGTGGGGTCAGGAACCTTGTTGTATCCATCACACTGCATCGTCCTTCAGCACGGAACAAACGGCATAATCGTCCCTGTCAGAAAATAACCATTGCATCACTAACTCCAGTAATGTTAATAATTACCATATAAAGAAGTTTAATATGATAAAAAGTAACATGAGCAAAGTTAAAGGGCCTGCAGATTTTTGTCAACAAGGATGTCGGCGAAAAGTTAAGCCGGTTAATGAATTGCCAGAGCCGAAAATGTTCTAGATGCCCTCTCAGGACCAGATTCTGCTCTGCAATAAGGGGAGGCTGGCCAGAACAGTCCCGCACAGGCTGTCCTGAATCAGCCTCCCCACCTTTCTTGCCTTATTGGTTGGTACGTCATCAGCACTATCAGTGGGGAGCTTTTCACCATCAGGAGCATCCCGGTGGGCCGGCCAGTGCCAGTGTGGCCGGATAAAGATCTGCTGGAGATTTAACCGGACGGGAAGGGGACAGGACTCTTCGTCCAGTACCGTTAACACTGACCAGGATGATTTTCGCCGGCTTGAAAGCGTAAAAGCTGTCTGGCCTGATACCGTTGAATAACCCCTATGCCTGAAGCTGTCAGGCCAGCACGGCTACCCTGGCCCGACCTTGGTGTTTGGCCTCATAGAGGGCCTTGTCCGCTCTGCCTATGGCATCGTCGAGGTGATGATCAGTACTTAGCACACTGGTGATCCCGACACTGAATGTCACCCTGACAGGTATTTTGTCCACACTGATGGGTTCACTGCCCAGATTTTGAATAAGCCGGGTCATCACATACTCCGCGGCGGACTGTTCGGTGGCGGGCATCAGACAAAGGAATTCTTCTCCTCCGTAGCGGCCCAGTAGATCCTGCTGCCTCAGTGCCCCTTTGAGCTTGCGTCCGACTATCTGCAACACTGCATCGCCTATGGCATGGCCATGGGTATCATTGATGCGTTTGAAGTGATCAAGATCGATCAGGGCAACCACCAGTCGGGAATCTTTGTCCCGGCACTCGTTGAATAATGTCTGGCCAATCTCCTTAAGAGCCCGCCGATTGGGCAGTTGCGTCAGTTCATCGGTGGTGGCCCGCTTGTATTGATCCAGCTCCCGGTTTTTCAACTCCACCATCTTATAGCCCAGCGCCATCGACAGCAGCAGGGTTTCGAACAAAGACGCGATAGCGACCCCGTAGATGACCAGGGCATTGAGTTCCACCAGCCCCAGGCCATACAGCACCCTGATCCCCACGGCCAGACAGACACTGGCCCAGGCAGTGAACAAATACTCGGCTGGATAGCCGCCACGCCGGTTGAACAGCATCATGCCCAAGGCGCCCATGGTGGCAACGGAAAGCCATAATGAGGTCAGTTGTAATATCCCAGAGCCCAGGCTTTGATGCAGCAGGGTCAACGGCACGCTGGCCAGGGCCAGCCAGGCCGGATAGCGCAGGAGGTACCGGCTGATACGAGGGTAATAGGCGGCGATACCGGAGAACCTGATGATAAAGCGGTTGGCAAAAAACACCGTCAGGGCTGCCGCTGTCCACAGGTACCAGTGGGCTACCCCAAGGGACCAACCAGGGATAAGCCGATAGACACCTTCAGAGAGAAACAGGAACAGCAGGTTACTGTATAAAAACGGCAGGTAGCGGGCGTAGTCGCGGTCGCGACTGCGCAGGAATACCAGGGTATTGACCAGCGTCAGGGTCAGGAAAGCGGCAAACAATCCGGTGTAATACAGCCGGGTATTCTGGGTGGATTGCAAAAATGATGTCTCGGACCAGGCTGAAACATGCAGCACAGAAGCCTGCGCAGGCAGGGCTTCCAGTAACAGGTAAGTGGTTTGGGCCGGCAGGGCAAAAGCGATGGCGCGGCTGGCCTGACGTCCATGCCTGGGCAGTGCCGGGCCGGGCGATCCCCTTTCATCCATTGGATAGAGGGCCAGATGCTTAAACCAGAACAGATCCAGTGAGATAACCTGTACCGGATCCGGGCAGCCCGCCAGGGAAATGACAAATTGCTGCGATTTGGGTTGTTTGCTCAGCTTCACCGGGCCGGACAGGGCGGGGGAAGAGGGCGGTATATCAGTCAGCCCCGGCGGGGTTTCTGAGGCATAAAGCTTGGGACTACAGAAGGTGGCGTCAGCCCTTTCCATATGGGTATCGGGTAACAGGCCAATGACAAAGCCGAACAGGCTGACAAGAATGGCCAGTTCCAACCAAATCCAGCCAACATGCCGTTGATTTCCCATCTGATACTGCCTCATTCAGAATAAGCCGGGGCGACAGATTCAAACCTGCCGCCCCGAGTCTACCACAAGGGCAAATCAACGATCACCCCTGGTGTGAGGCCGGGTCTCAGACGGTTCGGGTTGCAATAGCCGGCGCGATTCCCGCCGCCCGTTTGGCCGGCCCGAACACCGCCAGTTGGCCGACCATCCACAGCACCAACATGCCCAGCGGAATAAAATACCAGTCGATACGATCCAGACTGAAGGCCTGCACCAGGTAGATATTCAGTCCTATGGTCAGAGCGGCGCCCAGCACCACGCCCACGGTGCTGATTAAGAAATTTTCCAGCATAAAGTAGCGCAGAATCGCGCTCTGGCTGGCACCCAGCGCCCTGCGTGTGCCGATTTGCTTGCGACGGCGATTGACGCTGAAACTGGCCAGGCCAACGATACCCAGTGCAGTGACAACCGTCAGGATGACCATTACGGTGGTGAGGATCTTGATCATGGCGCCGTGGCGGCGGTAGCTTCGTTCACGGGTGTCCATCATGCTGGTCACGTCCCTTATGATGCGGCCTTTGTTGCTCTCGGCAAGGATCTCCTCCACCTTGGGCATCAGCTCGTCCCTCCTGCCCGGTTCGGTACGCACCAGATACCGGGAGGAACTGAACAGGGTTTTCTCCGGCGACAGCATGGCATGTTCGACATTGTTCCAGCCTACCCAGGGGGCCTGGAGCTTATCGATAATGCCCATTATCAGTATCGGCTCGTTGTCGTTGATATACACCGTCTTGCCGACCACCTGCTGCCAGGGTTCCTCCGGGAACAAACTTTCGGCCATGGCTTTGGTGATAATCGTCTGATCAGGCCAGTTGGTCTGGGCCCGTTCACGCCAGCGGACATGGGTGGGTTTGAAGGCTTCACCGGCGATGAGTTCCAGATCCAGCGCCTCCAGCACGTGTTCATCGACCATGTACACCGCCGTGCCCACCCCGTCAAATTCGGCGCCGGGCTGAGTTTGCAAACCCATGGACCAGCCTCCGCCACTGATGGGTATGGCGTTGATCTGAACGGCGTCGATGACGCCGGGCAGGGCACGGATAGTATTAAGATCCGTTTCTATCGTCACCTGCTCGTTAAAGTCGTTGGCAAAGCCGGTGCTGATCAGGTGGAAGCTGTTGGCTTCGTCTATGCCACTGTCTCTGGCCATCAGTTCCTGACGTTCCAGGATGATGTGGATGGCGTTGACAATGATGCACATGGTCACCGCAATCTGGATGGCGATCAGCAGGGCACCAACCTTGTTGCGCATCAGGGCTCTTAAAATGGGGCCCACTTCCCATGAAGATGAATTGAACATGGGGACTCCTTATTGACTCTTGAGTTGGCTGGCAGGGGCGATATTGCAGGCCCGCCAGGTGGGATATAGACCGGCTGCAATACTGGACACCAATGCCAGCAGCAGAGCCACGGCCACCATGGTCAGATCCAGTGACGTGAGATTCTCGGCAAAGTCCCCGTACAGGCTGCCGATGCCGAGCAGTCCGAGCATGGCCAGTCCCAGCCCGGCGATGCCGCCGGCAATTCCGATGCAGGCCGTTTCCACCAGGTGCTGCATGAACAAATCCCCCTTGGAGGCACCTACGGCGCGGCGCAATCCTATCTCCGCCGCCTTGCCGCTGAATTTGGACAATAACAGGCCGATGGTGTTAAGCAGGCAAACCAGCAGGAACATAAAGCTCAGCCACAGCATAATGCGGGCATCGTCGGCCACCACTTCCTGAATCTCCATCCACTGCATTACGTTGGACAAGCGGTTGTTGAGTGGTCGGGGAAAGCGGCCCAGGGCTTTCTGATCATCGGCATAGCTGTTCAAAAACGCCAGGTAGTCTTGTTTGTCCCGCTCAGTGGGTAATTCCACCCACATCTGGTAGTTGACGCATTCGGACTGTAAGAAGGCCTTGAAGCTGTCACCTTCCGGGCTTTTCCAGCAGTTGGTATTGCCGCCGTTGGGCAACTCCAGTTCTTCTTTAAGCAAAAAGGGCATAAACAGGTCTTCAGTCTCGTTAAAGGCGCCGGTGGTGACATCATAGAACTTGGGCACCGGCTGCCAGTGATTGAGGACCCCGACCACAGTAAACTGGTTGCCGCCGATACGGATGCTGCGACCTACCGAGTTCTCGCCGCCGAACACCCGTTCGTTGGTTTCCCGGCTCAGCACCACTATCTGTTCGCGGGCCAGATCCTGACTCTCACTCCAACCGCTGCCATACAGAAACGGCACATCGAACATGGGGAAAAAATCAGCAAAGGTCAGACGAATGCCGGCATTAAAAGGCTTGGAGTCCTGCCCATGGGGCTCTATTACCGCGCCGGAGCTGGCCATAGCGACCTGTCTGGTCGCCTTACGGGCATTCATCAGGTTGTTGGCATCGGTCCAGGTCAACTGATCCGGTGGTTCATTGGGTTCATCGTAGGGGTCGTTGGGATCCCAACTGTCCACTTGCACGTAAAAGAGCTCATCGCTCTTATGTGGAATGGGATCGGCCGACATCAGATAGTTGACGGTAATAGTGGTCATGCTGGCACCAATGCCCAGGGCAATGGCGGCCACCATCAGACTGCTCAGAATGGGATTGCGCTTGATGCTAAGCAGCGCCAGTCGCAGATAGTAGCTGAACATAGGGGGCTCCTTATTGCTTGCTGTTGGCCACTTTGGATGCCGCAGTCTCGTCTTCGGCAAAAGCGGAGACTTCATGCAACTCACTGACCTTGCCGTCCCTGACGAAGATGTTACGTCTGGCCTGTTTGGCCAGTAACGGATCGTGGGTAACCATAACGATGGTGGTGCCCCGGGCATTAATGTCTTTAAGCAGATCCATCACGCTGTGGGCCATTTTGCTGTCCAGATTGCCCGTAGGCTCATCCGCCAGCAGAAAACGTGGCTCGCCGGCCAGGGCCCGGGCGATGGCCACCCGTTGCTGCTGACCGCCGGAAAGCTGTGATGGCAGATGTTTCATACGGCTGGCCAGGCCCACCATTTCCAGGCTCTGCTCGATCCGCCGCTTACGTTCAGCCGACCTGAACCCCCGGTAGCGCAGGGGAACATCCACGTTGTCGAACAGGTTCAAATCCGGTATCAGGTTAAACCCCTGAAAGATAAAGCCTATCTTCTCGTTACGGATGCGGCTGCGCTCCTTGTCACTGAGGTTGCTCACATCCAGGCCATCCAGGTGGTATTGACCTCCATTGAAGGTCTCAAGCAGACCGGCGATGTTCAAGAAGGTGGTCTTACCCGAACCGGACGGCCCGGTCACGGCGACAAAGTCCCCCTCCTGCACATGCAGGTTGAAGTCGCGAAGGGCATGGGTTTCCACCAGATCGGTGCGAAATACCTTGGTCACATTATTCATTTTTAACATTATGTTATCCCTTGTTAGTAGTTACCGGTGACGGATGTTCGATACTGATGTCGTCATGTTATTGATTCGGCTTACTCATCATCCGTTACTTGTTACTCGTTACTGTTCAGTTAGTGATCTGTACCAGTTCCGCCCCGTCGAACTGATCCGTGCCTGACACTATGATGGTATCTCCGGGCTTAAGACCGGCCAGGACTTCAACGCTGGACAGGCTTCTGGCGCCTGTTTCGATGGTCTGGCGCCTGGCCATGCCATCACTGACCACATAGGCGATGCGGCCGTTGCCGCTTTCCAGGAACTGGCCGCGCTGGACCATCATCACGTTGGCCTTGTTTTCCATCAGGATGCGGGTGGTCAGGCGCTGATTCTGGCGCAGACCCTGGGGGGTAGAGGAGGCGAAACGCACCCGTCCGGTCACCTGATTGTTCTCAATCTCAGGGGAGATAGTGACCAGCGTGGCCTGGTGCGTTTCACCATTGAAGTTGACTTGTGCATCCATGCCGATGGCCAGATCGTCGGCGTAGCTTTCTGGGATGGCCACCTCCAGTTCGAACTGGGTCAGGTCCACCACACTGAGAATGGCCTGGTTTCTGGCTACCTGGTTTTTCTGCTGCACCGCCAGATTGCCCACTATGCCGTTAACAGGGGAGCGCAGGGACAGCTCATCCACCTGGCGCTTTAGCTCGCTGACCAGCAGGGTCTGGCGATCCACCTGCAATTGGCTGCTTTGAATTTCGAATTCCAGCCTTTCGAGGTCCAGATTGCCGTCCTGCACCGCATGCTGATAGACCAGTCTGGCGTTTTCCAGCTCATCCTGGGCCTTCTCATAGTCAATCTGGCTGATGGTGTTGGTTTCATAGGCCTTGTCGGCGCGGCGTTTTTCACGGTCGGCGGCGGTCAGGGCGACTTTGGCCATATCCACCGCTTTCTGGTTCTCCAACTGTTGGATCTTGGCCTGAATACGCTGACGATCCAGCTCCATAATGAGCTTCTGCAGACTGGACTCTTCCTGCTCCAGTTCATTGGTCAGTTCGGGACTGTCGATGCTGGCCAGCACCTGTCCGACGCTGACCTCGTCGCCGGCATCCACTTCGAAGGTAATGGTGCCCTGGGCCGGACTGTAGAGTCTTGGGCTGACGGCGGCCACTACCTGACCCTGCACCGACAGATCGCGGACAAAATCACCCTGTGTAACCTGGGCCAGGCGCAGGCGTTGCAAGGGCACCGATATTTCGGCGCTGGACCAGTTACTGATGGCCGGGGCCAGCGTACTGAGGCCGGCGGCCCCAACGGCCAGCGCGATGGCGACAAACAAATATTTCTTGCGATTCTTACTTGGGGCCAGAACCACGTCCTGGCCGCTGGTATCGGCGATTTTCATTCCGTCTTCCTGAAATTACTGAGAAACAATCACTGGGTAAGTCGAGACGACAGAACAAATGGTTTAAATCGGGAATGTAAAAAATTGTGTTTTTTTAAAGACCTACAAAGCGCTAGGATAACTAATATTAAAAAAATGGGAGAAATACAGATGGTAACCTTGTTTTACGCGGGTTTGCTGACGCTGCTGGTGGTGGCACTGTCAGCCAGGGTCATAGTGCTGCGCAACCGTCATCGGGTGGCCATCGGCGATGGCGGTAATCAGGAGCTGCAACTGGCTATCCGTGCCCATGGCAATACCCTGGAGTATATTCCCCTGGCCCTGGTATTGATGCTGATGCTGGAGTCAGTGAATATTGGCGATAGCCTGTTGCATGGACTTGGCTTGCTGTTGCTGGCGGGCAGGCTGATCCATGCCTATTCGATTCCGGCCAGAAATCTTAAGTTGAGAGTCACCGGCATGATCCTGACTTTTTTGATGCTGCTGGTCAGCGCCGGTATCGGTCTGGGCCTGGCCGTCACCCGGCTGAGCCTGTAAGCCATGCTGTCCAGTCTGGCAGGCAAATGTGCCGACTACCTGCGCCTGCTGCTGTTTATGGCGGCGGTGCTTGTCGGCGTCCAGCTTCCTGGATTTGTGCAGCAATACGAGAATGCCCTGCAGGCGCACCTGGCTGAGGCCCGGTTGAGCCTTGCGCCTTTTGTGCGGGATGCGCAGATCCATACTGGTGGTAGCCTGCAAGCCTTGATCGCACGTTACCAGCAGAATGCCGATATGGCCGTCAGGGCGGGGGGCAGCAATATCCAGGCGTTGGCCGAGCGGGTAAGCTATCTTGAGCAGAGGCTGGATAAACTATCAGGCAATCCCCTGCAAAGGGCATGGCACAGCCTTATCCGGCCGGACAAGCCGCTGTTCAATGAAGTACGTCGGCAGTATGACTATCAGGTGCCGCTGGATCTGGCTGCCATCGGCTGGGGCCTGGTCGTGGGACTGATTGTTATGGTGCTACTGGATGTATTGCTTGGGCTGTTACGCCTGACAGGTATGCTGGTTGCAGGGCATAAAGGCCATCGCCAGTCTTAGCAGTACCTGCGTCTTTCCAAGCCCTGACCAGGCGTCATGACAATGTTCTGCCCCTATGATGTCGTGGTGTGAAGTACATTACGGGTCTTGTTTAACCTTCTGTCTGTAACGGTATGAAGGCGGGTTGTTTCTCTGTCAGTTTCATCAGCTTCTTCCGTTTTATTATCGTCAGACTGCCCAGTTTTGGCCGATACTGTCCGCCCTGGTTGATGCCCACCACATTGCCCCTGGCCCAGCATTTCTTTGCGGCAACCCCGCCCACCACAATACAATCGGCTTGCGGATATATCTGGGCTTTCTGCCTCGGCGCCCTATCTGAGCTCAGGCAGTCGAACAATTGTCCGGTGCCTGCCATGGCAAAGCCCTCCGCACTAAAATCCTCCAGCGGCATTCGCGACACCAGACCAATGACCCGGTGCTTTTTCTGTGGGATCAGATAGGCAAGGGGCAGTTTAAGCACGGCGTTAACGGCAGGTGCCAAATCGACTTTGAGGCGAATGTCCTGATCGAAAGCCCAGTGGCCGCCCTGCACGTACCAGTGAAGGTAGTGACCTGACTCCAGGGCATCCAGCATCAGCAATTCATGGATCCCTAACACCGAATAAAACCAGGGCTCAGCCAGCAGATCCAGCAGTTGGGCGCTGTCGTTGCCGTAGTCGATGAAATTGCCGGTGGTGAAGAGCCGGTCGTGCCTGATATTGAATTGGGCTTTGCGGAGGGCTTTTTGCAACAGATGAAACTGGCCACAGAGGTCACCGACAAAGTAGTCCTTGCCGGTCTCGTTAACCTCCAGTTGCCTGAAACGGATAAAGCCTGCAAGCGGCTTGGCCAGATCCAGTTGGTTCATAACGGCCCCTGATTGAAAACGGAGTTTGCAGGCCCTGGTGGCAGAACGGCTGCCAGCGGAATCAACAGGCAATACGTTATCAGTTCAGGGGCGGCTTACAACCGGGGTCACAAATAATTCATATTCAAGACAGGCTAACTGCAACTAGCCAGTTGGTTGATCCAGTCGCCAATCAGCTGGCTGCCGGTGGCATCGGTCTGGTGGATGCTGACCGGCGGCATGCGCCATTGCCCCTCTTCGAGCATACGCAGGTACAAAAGTGAGCGGTCTGCCTCTCCCGGTGTAATAAGCCTGGCCCCGGTCACGCCGAGATCCCCGCCAAGGGGCGCCTCGTTACAGGTATTGGTATCAACAAAGTCAATCCAAGAGCGCAGGTCCATATCGCTTTGGGTTGGTCCGGTGGGCCGGTGACAATGACTGCAGTTGCTGTGCAGGTAGGCGCGCGCCCGCTCGGTTAACGGTTCGCTGCTGTCCTGACTGTTAACCAGGCGGTTGGCTTTAAGAGATTCCTCCAGCGGAGAATGAAACAGGTTGATTGCCGTAAAAGTATCCAACTGATTGGCGCTGATGCCGGTCTGCGGATAGGTAAAGTCTCTGTTTAACTGGGCCACTTCCAGGCCCAGGCTGTGCCCCGCCGCCGATGTATGGCACTGGTTGCATTCGGCCCCTGAGGGGTAGTGCCAGGTCTGCCCGGACAAGTCTGCATCCCTGGCTCCCTCCAGAAGCTCTGCATCGCTTTTGTCTTCATTCCATTGATAACTGTAGCCGCGCCAGTTGGCGTCCTGGCCACGCATGTACAGCCGGGTTTCAATCAACTGTTCATCCAGTAGCAAATGCTGCATCAACACCGAGCCGTTGGGCAGAACAAAATCGCCCTGCTCATTAACACTGATGCGGGTATCGTCAGGCAGGGCCACAAACCGTTGCTTGCTGGCTCCGTCTGACCAGTAGGGTTCGATGACATCGAAGGGAATCAGCCCGTCTGCCGGCTCTGCCGGATTGGCGGACTGCACACAGCCGGTTTGGGATAACAGAGCTGGCGCCTGGTGGCTGTCCTGCTGATTCGGATCCAACCGATACAAACCTGAGAAGGTGACCAGATAGAGCTCGTTGTTGCTGTCCTGGGCAAAGGACGCCACGTTCAGGCCGGTCTCCAGCAAGGTCTGGCGGCGATAACTGTCTCCTTCCGGAAACAAGGCCCACAGGGTGCCCGAGCCAAAATCCGCAAACAGGTAGGCGCCCTGCAGTCCGGGAATAGTGTCGCCACGGTACACATAGCCACCGGTCACAGAGTTGCCCAGACTGTGATCGTACTCGGCAACCGGCGCTTCATAGGGACCATCCGTGGTACAGCTGTTGCTGGTGCGGTGGAGCCCTTCGTAACAGCGCCAGCCGTAATTACCGCCAGACTCGATGATATTGATCTCTTCATACTGATTCTGGCCAACGTCTGCCAGCCACAGCTGGCCGTTCATGGCGTCGAAGCTGAACCGCCAGGGGTTGCGCAGGCCCCAGGCATAGATTTCCTCCCTGGCACCGGGGACGTTGTTGCCATCCGCCGCACTGCCGTCCCTGTTCAGCCTGAGCATGGAGCCCAGCAGGGTGGAAAGGGTCTGGCCGTTGTTGTCCGGATCGTTGCCCGCGCCGCCATCGCCAAGACCCCAGTACAGCAACTCATCAGGGCCCACAACAATATGGCCGCCGTTGTGATTGCCGTAAGGCTGTGGCACGGTAAGCAAGTCCTGCCTAACCAGATTGTCGCCGTTTTTGACCAGTGACTGGCCGTTTCCCTGACTCTGGAACCGGCCAAGCACGGAACGCATACCGCCTCCGATCTCCTCGGTGAAGGACAGATAAAGATAACCGTTGGTTTCGAAATCAGGGTCGAAAGCCATGCCCAGCAGACCGCACTCCCCACAGGGACTAAGGGCATAGAAATCGGCCAGATCGACCAGTTGGCTGCGGTTGCCGGTGGACAGATCCAGCCGGTAAATCAGGCCCCGCTGCTGAACCACATAGACAATGTCCGGCAGTGAAGGGTGGGGAAGCATCAGTAACGGCGAGGAAAAATTCAGCTCGGGCACCAAAGGGGTGAGCTTCACCTCGGTAGACGTGGACTGGCCAAAAGCCTGGCAGGTCGCGTTTTGCGGCCGTTCAGTCAGGCCCACCGGAGGGGTGTCTCCCCCATTGCCGTTATCCGGTGGCGTATCGCCTTCATTGCCATTGCCGCCACCTCCACAGGCACTGAGCAATAAAGCCGCCAGAATTGATATGAGTTTAAGCATTTTCCATCCTTACCAAAAAGCTTAACGCTAAGCTTAGTGGAGCAGAGTGGATTGTTCCTGGCCGCTGCGCTGTCGGATTGATCAGCCAGCCCCTGATAGCACCTTAAATCCGGCTTGCCTGGCCGCTTTAACCTCCTCCAGCAGTTGATCCAACGCCCGTCTGTCAAGCCACTGGCCTTTGTGCATCACCCCGGAGATGGTGCGGCTGTTGCGGATATCGTCCAGCGGATTGGCGCTGAGCATCACGAATCCGGCGTTCTTTCCTACTGACAAGGAGCCTGCGGTAGCAAACCGGCCCAGGTATCTGGCGCTGTTGACCGTGGCGGCCTTGAGAACCTCATAAGGGGGCAGACCAGCCTGCTGCATCCTGGCCATTTCATCATGCAGAGCAAAGCCGGCAATATGAAAGCCCAGGTTGTCGCTGCCTGCCAGCAGGGGGACTCCTGCCTGATAGAACGCATGAGTCAGCTTGTTGGTGGCAGCAATTAATTCATGTACATAGGCCTTAACTTCGGGTTTGCGGAAAAAACCGTTGTTATAGGTATTACTGTCAGGATTCGTATACCAATGGTACTCGCCTGCCGAGATATAGACAGATTCCGGTCGTTGTTTCAGGGCAGCAAACCTGTCGTCATCCGTATAATGGGGAATCATGGCCAGAATGCTCAGAGTTGGGGAGACCCAGATACCACTGTTTTTTACTTGGAGGGCCAGTTTCATCAATGATTGACCATTGAATCGGGCAATTTGCAGATTTTCCTCATCCGACAAGAGGGCGATGAATTCTTCCACATGGGCAATGGATGTCATACGTAAAGAATAAGGCAGGGGTAAATGTCGCTGGGCATGACCCACCACCCTGACGCCAAGGCGTTCAGCTTCTTCCAGCAGGGCCAGATAGACCTCCTTGTTCAAGTTGCCGTGGATCTTCAGAAAGTCATAACCGCGTCTTTTATGCAGCCTGACCAGCTCAATGGCCGACTCGATACTATCAGCATTGTGATCCTTAACCTGCGGCCCAACGGTGTAGTAGTCAGGAGCCAGACTGTCCTTATGGTTGGCCATCTCACGGATGGCAATGGTATCCTGTCCCTCCCATTCAGCCATACTGCGCACAGTGGTAACGCCGTTTGCTATCAGCAGCTTGAACAATTGCTTCACGTCTTCCATCTCACCGCTATGCTGGTGGAAATGGGAATCGGTCAGAGCGGGGATCAGGTAATGACCCTGTCCATCGATGATCCGATCCGCCATGACCTTCAGTGTCTGGCCCACTGGCTCCATGGCTATGATCTGCCCGTCCCTGACGATCAATCGGTGTTCCTCGAGTACTTGAGGACTGTCCATGGTGATCAGGTTGACCGGTTCAAATACCAGAGTCTGGGCGTGAAGGTAGCTGGTACTGAACAACCAGCACAGTAGCTGGATAGAAAAGTGAAGTTTCATTTCTGGATTCCGCAACAAAGGGTACAAATTCTGATTCAGCAAATCTTTGGCCAGAAATAAAATTATTAACTATCAATAAGATAGATAATAATTGCGTGAAGGATGGTGTGGGATATGAGCAAACAGGCCAGTTATTGGCTGGTTTAACTATCGGGTTCTGCGTTGTTTTACCGCTTTATTCCTTCTCGGCCAGGTGGCTTTCCACCTGCAACTTGCTGTGCAGCGTCCTGTGCACCGGACATTTGTTGGCTATTTCCAGCAGTCGCTGCCGCTGCTGGTCGCTGAGCTCGCCGCTAAGACTGATTTGCCGCTCAATTACTTCGATGGCCACGGCTTTATCCGGGCAGTCCTGGCAGTCCTTACCATGCTCGCGCCTGTGACTTAACTCGACTTTGACATGCTCAAGGGGCAATTCTTTGTGCCTGGCGTACATACGCAGGGTCATGGCGGTACAGGCACCGAGCGCCGCTAACAGGTGTTCGTACGGGTCCGGACCCATATTGTCGCCCCCCACGTCCAGTGGCTCGTCGGCCAGCCAGTAGTGGCTGTCGCTGCTCACATGCTGGGTAAACCTGTGGTTCTTCTCTTCCACCACCACATGACCATGGTGGGCCCTGGCCGGTTCAGTGACAGTGGGAATATAGCGACTGGCCCAGGCGGCGATAACGCTGGCTGCATAGTCGGCATCCTGCTTATGGGTAAGCAGGTGATCCGCATCGTCGAGGCTGACGAAGCTTTTTGGGTGACGGGCATCCCGATAGATTTTCTCCGCTTCCTCAATGGGCACGGTCTCATCCAGGGGGGCGTGCATGATCAGCAGCGCCTTTTTCAGTTGGCTCAGATAGGCACCCTGATACTGATTGATGTCGTCCAGAAATTGTTTTTTGATCAGGAACTGCCGCCCCGCCAGGTTGACGCTGGCCTGACCCTCCTCATGGATTTCCTTTACCGAATCGACAAAATGATGGGCCACGTGGGCGGCGCTATGGGGGGCACCCAAGGTCACCAGCGCCTTCACCTCGGGAACCCTGCCAGCCATAGCCAGCACTGCGGCACCCCCAAGGCTGTGACCTATCAGAAGGGCCGGCGCCTGATACTCATTGCGCAGAAAGTCGGCGGCGGCCAGCAAATCCTCAATATTGGAGGAGAAATTGGTATTGGCAAAATCCCCGTCACTGTTGCCCAGACCGGTAAAATCAAAGCGTAACACCGCAATCCCCAGTCTGTTCAGGGCCCGGGAAATCCTTGAAGCCGCGGCAATATCCTTACCGCAGGTAAAGCAGTGAGCAAAGAGGGCGTAGCAGCGAACCTCGCTTTCCGGTTTTTCCAACAAACCCGCCAGGGTCAGACCCTGGCTGTCAAATTCAACTCTGATGCGCACGAAGACTCCGTCATAGGGCTGGGCATGTCTAAAAGATAGAGTAAATCTGTGTGAAAAACAGTGGGTTAATCAACCTTTTCTGTCCTGGCTGGCCGGGACGATGTCATTGCATCTGCCGGCTCCAGCCAGCCGCTCTGGATACCGGTTCGGGAAATTAACAGAAACAGCAATGCCCATACGGTACCCATGGTCCAGCCGGCCAGCACGTCTGTGGGCCAATGCACGCCGAGATAAACCCGGCTGAGTCCGACGACGACACTCAGCAGTACAGCCGTACAATAGAGGTACGCCTTATTGCGTCGCCGGCTTTGCAACAGACTCCCCAGACTGGCAAGGGTCAGGTAGACCAGGCTGGACAGCATGGAATGCCCGCTGGGGAAGCTGCTGGTATAGACCTCGGTGGCATGGGGAACCAAATCGGGGCGGGGCCGCGTGAAGCCCGTCTTTAGCGCAAAACTGGCCAGAATACCGCTGGCGATAAAGGTCATCAGTAAAAGGGCCAGGCGTTTTTTCTGCTCGAGCAGCAGATAACCCATGCACAACAAGGTCAGCAGGCTGAGTATGCCGACACTGCCCAGCGCCGTGAGATCCCGGATAAAGTCTTCCAGCCAGAGGGGGCCAAGGGGATCCTCGATATTAGCCTGGGTTCTGAACAACAATAACAGTTTTTCATCAATGGCATGGCTCTGGCCATCCAGTACCCAGTCGGCCAGTTCGACAAAACTCCACAGGCAGGCGGCGGACAGACACAGGAGGGTTAGCAGCTTAGCCTCACTGTATTGAATAACAGGAAAAAAATCCTTGCTCACTGATTGTCCCTTTGCTTCCGATGTTTCCTTCAGCCTGTCACTCTAGGAGGAATAGAGGTCAGTCGTCAAACTCGGCAAAGATCACATCTTCAATCTTCATCTCATAGGCTTCGATAAAGGCATTGCGGAACAATCCTACGATGGCGGGCAACAGGGGGGTATCCAAATCATTCAACGAGCCTTCAAGCGGAACCCTGGTCGCCACCAGTCCGGTCTTGTCACTCTCAAGTATTGCCCCAAGGGCAGCGGTAATGCCCTCAATAATCCACTGAAACGGATTGTCGCCGTCTTTTTCCACATCCTCCTCCCAGTCGAAGACTTCAACGTCATGCAGGCCACCTTTAACATAGCCGTTGACCTCTCCCTGGTTGGAAGCAATCTCCATCGCCATATCCAGCTCACCCTGTTCCAAATCAAAGGGGGTATAATAGCGAATCAGTCCGTCCAGTCGTTTGACCGGTAACCGCTCCATCTGCATATCCAGGTTGAAGGTGGGCTTAGTTTCATAAGGGTTGTAAGCCCCTTTAATGCTGATCCTGGACTCGTCCATGACCTTGCCGCTGAGATTAACCTTGGCCATCAGGCTGTCTGACAGCTCCAGACTGTTGGTGATATTAAGAATGTGGCCATCCAACTGACCGATATGAAAACTGGCCTGTTTGTCTTTCTCTGAGGTCTTGAACAGCAAGGTACCGTCCACAATGCTCAGCCTATCGATGGAGAAGGGAACCAGCTTATTGGCCAGAGTGATCCAGGTACTCTCATCCTTGACGGCTTCATTGCCGAGCACCGGCTTGTCAGGGGTCTGGATGACGGAGATTTTAGGTTGATGGAAGGTCATCTCGGCGACGACTTCGCCGTCAATCAAGGCTGACCACAGCAGGGACAATTCCACCCTGTCGATACTGATCAGGGGCTCCACCTCCACCCCGTTCACCGAATAGAGCTGTACGTCCCTTATCCGGTAGGCGCCGCGGTAAAGATGCAGGTCCACCTCACTGATACTGCCACGAAGCCCTTCAGCTTCGGCTATGGCCTGGTTGATTCGCTGTTCCACCAGGACAGGGGCGGCCATTCTGACGGCCAACAGAACCAGCAAGAAGCCGATCAGGACGGCAAATTTACGTTTTCGGGTCATCTGGCTGGCCCTGGCTGTTTTTCATAGGTCTTTCCTGTACTGACCGCCGGGGTAAATATTTTAGCGGTGGTGTAATAATTTCACCGTCCATCCCGGTTATCTGGCCGGTTCTGGAACGTTTAGCGACGGGCGATAATCCACACCGCATGAATAATACCGGGAATGTATCCCAGCAGTGTCAGCAGTATATTCAGCCAGAAGGCGCCACCCAGGCCTACCTGTAGGAATACGCCCAAAGGGGGCAGCAAAATGGAAAATATCAGTCGAATCAGGTCCATGATCACTCCTTGTGTGGCAACAATTAAAATGCAGGGTCAGGCTATGCCTCGCAAGAAGCGTTCCTATCTGCCTGTTTCTTGCATCAGTCACTGCGATGAAATAAGCAGAAGGACTTCAGTATGCAATGGCCACACCCTTTCATATCGTCTGTGGACGTAACCAGTGGCAACGCTTTACCGGCCCTTGCCAGTGAAATGACCAGCCTGTGGGGAGCGGTGCAGGCCTGGCTGCCCATGCTGTTGCTTGGTCTGTTGGCGTTAACCTTGCTTGTGTTGACCTCCAGGCCGCTGGCGCGGCTGCTGGTGCGGCCCCTGGGTTATCTGGGCAGCAGTGAGCTGGTCACCCTGGTCGTGCGGCGCACCATCGCCATACTGATTATTCTGCTTGGTCTGTATGTTTTCCTGCGTCTGGCGGGGCTGACAGAGTTTGCCCTCGCCATACTGAGCGGCACAGGGGTGATGGGCCTGGTCCTGGGCTTTGCCTTTCGCGATATTGCGGAAAACTTTATGGCCAGCCTGCTGCTGAGCGTACAGAAGCCCTTTAAGATAGGCGATGTGATTGAAGTTGACGGGCAGACGGGTGTGGTCAACCAGGTCACGTCCCGGGCTACCACCCTGGTGGACTATGACGGCAACCATATCCAGATCCCTAATGCCACCATTTACAAAAATACCATCAAGAACCTGACAGCCAACCCCAGAATACGGGGGCACTTTGCCATCGGCATCGGATATGACGCCGGTATCCGCAAGGCCCAGCAACTGGCGTTGGAGCTGATGAACAAGCATAAGGCGGTGCTTGGCGATCCGGAGCCCCAGATCCTGGTTGACAGTCTGGGTTCGGCGACCGTGAATCTTGTTGTCTATTTCTGGGTTAACAGTGAGACCCACAGTCCGCTAAAGGTGGCCTCAGTAATGATGCGTCTTATCATGCGCGAATTTGAGCATCACGGTATCAGTATGCCGGACGACGCCAGAGAACGTATTTTCCCTCAGGGTATCCCTTTGGTATCAGAAAGGTCATCGCCAGCGACCAGGACTGAAACATCAGTGCCGGATAAGCCTCTGCTTGAGCAGGAACAGGAAACCGGTAGCGATGACATCAGCAGTGACACTGAGGATATTCGCCAGCAGGCCAGACAGGCCAGGGATCCCGAACAGGGACAGAATATTCTTTAACAACAGACCGCCCGGACCGGGCGGCCTGATTTGGCATCAGCCTTCCTGAGCGCGGATCACCCGGCTGACCAGACGCTTGCTGTCGGCCACCATACTGGTGGTCTTGCGTCTGAGTTTGAGCAGTAAAAGATAGGCCAGGGGCACCAGAAACAGGCTGGTCATGGTTGAGAACAGCAATCCGCCGATAATGGCAATAGCCATGGGCGAGTAGGGCGGACCGTCGCCGCCTATCTGGGTGGAGCCCAGCGCCAGGGGCACCAGACCCAGCACTGTCGTGGCCACCGTCATCAGAATGGGACGTACCCGGCTCATACAGCCGTCGAGGATGGCGTCAGTCACCTTCATGCCTTCGTTGATAAGCTGATTGATGCGATCCACCAGTACTATACCGTTGTTGACCACTATGCCCATCAGGATCAGCATTCCTATCATACCCATGATGGACATATTGGTACCGGTGACCAAAAAGGCCCAGAACACGCCGGTGAAGGAGAACAACAAGGAGGTGATCACCGCGGTGGGCAGCAGCAAAGATTCGAACAAGGCGGCCATCACCACATAAATCATACAGATGGCCAGTATCATGTTCATCTGCATCACGGCCTGAGCCTCATCCTGGCGGCGGAAACTGCCGTCGAAGGTCCAGCTGTAGCCACTGGGCAGACTGATATGCTCCATCACCTGCTTGATGCGTTCACGGGCCTGTTCCAGGGTGGTACCTTCTTCCAGGTTAGCGCCGATGCCCAGGGCCGTCTGGCGATAATAGCGACGGATCTGTGACAACCTGGGGGTGATGCTGATATCGGCGACCATATCCAGCGTCACATTCTGTGTTTGGTCACGCTTGATGGTCAGGCGTTTGAGTTCGTCCAGTGAATGTTGCAGTGACTCGTCAAACATCAGGCGGATATCCACCTCACCAGTTTCGCCGTGACGGAAGGTACGCAGATTGTTGCCGCGCAGGGCGGTGGTGACAACCTGGGCCACATTCTCCGCAGACAGCCCGAAGCGGAAGGCCTTCTGCCTGTCCACCCGGATCTGCAATTCTTCCTTCTGGCTGCTGATATCCGCCCGCACATCGGTCAGTCCTTCGATATTGCCCAGCACCGGCACGATCTGATCGGCCACTTCCATCAGTACCTCCGAGCTTTGTCCAAGCAGGGTCAGACGCACGCCGCCCCCGCCCCCCTGGTTCCAGTTGAAGCTGGGCTCAGAGCGAACCATTTTCGGAAAATCCTTCTTGATCATCTCTTTGAGCTCTGCCTGGGTCAGTGGAATATCCTCATGCAGGGTCAGACCTGATACCGCATGGCCGGTATTGTAATAACTGTATACCTGCTTGATATGGAAGCGCTCCTGATTGGTGTACAGGTACTCTTCCATCCGGTTAACCTCTTTCTCCACTTCCTCCAGGCTGAAATTTCCCTGGATATTGTAGTTAAGCCAAAGCTGATCGTTGGGGTTGTCGTTGTCCTCATCGCTGGTTACCACGCCCATGGGTATGGCGGTGGAAAGCAGAATCGCCACCGCGATCAAGGCGGTCTTTTTCTGGTGGCCCAGGGTCCATTCCAGCCCGCGGCGATACCAGGCACGCAGACGACTGGGTTTGCCTTCCACTACCTTGGGCCGGTGCTTAAGCCTGGTGGTCAACAGCGGGATCAGGGTCTGGGCAATCAGCAACGAGGCGAACAGCGAGATACAGATGGCAATGGCCACATGCTCCAGGAAAACGGTCACATCCACCTTGGTGCCCACTATATTGGGCAGAAACACGATGGCGGTAGTGGTAGTGCCGGCAATGACCGCCAGGCTCACCTTGCTGACCCCGGCCTTGGTGGCCTTGACGGGATCGGCTTCGGTTTCCCTTTCGTGGGCGATACTTTCGGTCACCACCACGGCGTTATCCACCAGCATACCCACCGCCAGCATCAGGCCCATCATGGACAGAATGTTCAGGCTGTAGCCCATAAAGTACATGCAGGCCAGGGTAATGCAGATGGCAAAAGGCACTGACAGCACCACAATAAAGGTAGTGGTGAACTGGCGCAGAAACAGATAGAGCACAAACACCGATAATCCGGCGCCGATCAGGCCCGCATCCAGCAGATCGCTCAGTGACGAGGTTACACTGTCAGCCTCGTCCTGCATGATAAACAGGTTGATACCACTGAAGGCAGGGTTGTCGTTGGCCTCATTCACCACTTTGAGCACGGCGTCGGACACTTCAACCAGGTTGCTGCCCGATTCACGGAAAATATTCAGGCCCACCGCATAAGTGCGGTCAAGGTGACGTCCCTCGGTTCGCCGGGGTGTTTCATAGTTAATATCGGCAATGTCTTTGAGGCGGATGCCCTGCTGGACCAGCAGGTCCTCAATCTCTTCCTTGCTGCGAAACTCACCCAGGGGATTCACCATTACCTTCTGATCCAGCTCGAAGAAATGGCCGGCGCTCATGGAGAAATTGGCATCCCGCAGGGTCTGGGTCAGCTTGGCTACATCGATGTGCAGGGCGGCGATGCGTTCGGCGTCCAGTCGCACCGAGATCTGCTTTTTCAGCACCCCGTACAGTTCCACCTTGGACACGCCGGCTACCCGCTCGATGGGCATTTTCAGGTTGCGTTCCAACAGGTCATAGGCGTTGGACAGGTCACGCTCACTGGAGACCCGCAACTGGAAGATGGGCATGTCACTGGTGTTGAACTGATAGACCAGGATACGTTCCACATCCGAGGGCAACAGGTGACGGATGGCGTCGACTTTTTCCCTGGCCTCGATGCTTTTGGCATTGAGGTTCTCGTCCCAGTCAAACTCCATATGGATCTCGGCATTGTCCTCGTTGGACACAGACGACAGCCGCTTGATCCCCGACATGGTGGCCAGGGCTTCTTCCACCGGCTTGGTGATCATCTTTTCCACCTCGGCCGGGGTGGCGTCCTTGTAGGGCACTACCACCACCATTTCGGGGATATCGATGCCGGGGAATTTCTCCAGCGGCAGCAGCCGGCTGGCCAGCAGCCCCAGCAGCAGCATGGAGAAAAACAGCATGCAGACGGTCACCGGCTTGCGGATAGCGAAGCTGGCCAGGCTGGCGCCCAGGCTATCAAGCTTGTTCATGGCTTACCTCCATTGCGGCCTGCGGCTCGAACCGCTTGCGATCAAACAGGCTGTACAGCACAGGAATGAGCAACAAAGTCAGGACGGTGGCAAAGAGTAGTCCCCAGATCACCGTCACCGCCATGGGGGTGCGGATTTCCGCCCCTTCGCCCAGGCCGATGGCCATGGGCAACAGACCTAGTGTGGTGGTAAGTGTGGTCATCAGAATCGGACGCAGGCGGGAGCGGGCAGCCTCGAAGATGGCCTCCTGCTTGTCGGTACCGGACTCCCGCAACTGGTTAATCCTGTCCACCAGCACGATGGCGTTATTGACCACAATACCGGCCAGCATAATCAGGCCGATAAACACCACTACGCTGATATTGGTGCCGGAGAGGAACAGGCCGTAGATGGAGCCGGCACAGGCCAAAGGCACGGTAAAGAGTATCAAAAACGGATGCAGCAGGGACTCGAACTGCGAGGCCATCACCAGATAGACCATAAAGACGGCCAGCAGCAAGGCGAACTTCAGGGAGTCGAAGGACACCTGCATTTCTTCGTTCTGGCCGGCAATACGGGCCTGCATGCTGAAAGGCAGGTTCATGTCACGCAGGATCTGGCGGGCATCCGTTACCGCTTCGCCCAAATCCCCAAAGGCCAGGTTGGCGGAGATAACGGCGACACGCTCCTGGCCGACCCGGGTGATCTCACTGGGACCGATGGAACTGCGGATTTCGGCCACCGCGTGCAGCGGTATGGCCGGGTTCTGGCCGGGGTTGATGATCATCTGGGCGATGTCTTCGGTCGAGTCGCGTTGCTGTTCCTGGGTACGCACCAGAATGTCCACCTTGCGATCGTCGATGGCATAGCGGCTGGCCACCTCTCCGCCTACTTTGGCGGCGATCAGCTTGGATACATCGGCCGCCGACAGGCCAAGCTGGGCAAGCTTGGCATGATTGAACTGGATCTTCAGCTCAGGGTGACCCGCCTGCAAGGTGGATTTGACGTCGGCAAAGCGATCATTGGCCTCCAGCATGGACACCAACTTGTCAGATTGTCTGGTCAGCATGGCCAGATCGTAACCGGCAATCTGGATCTCCAGCGGAGTGGAAAAACTGAACATCTCAGGCTTGCCAAACTTGGCGGTGACGCCGGCCTGGGTGCGCAGGTAGTCGCGCATGGCGCTCATAACCGCTTCCTCGTCCTGCGGAGTGCTGCCGGGTTGCATCACTACATTCAGCTTGCCCCAGTAATCGCCGCCCTGGCCGGGGGAGGCGTTCATCAGGCTGCCCGTGCCAGCCAGGGAGTAGGTACGGGCCACCTTGTCCTGCCCAGCGGTAAAGTCGGCCAGCTCTTCGAGCACCTTGTCGGTGGTTTCCAGCTTGGCGCCGGTGGGCAGGGTGACTTCGGCATAGAACTCACCCTGGGACATGGGGGGAATCAGCTCCACGCCCAGTCTTGGCAACAACAACAAAGAGGCCAGTGACACCCCCACAATCGCCACCAACACCGTCAGACGCTGTTGCAGGGCGCTTGCCAACAGGCGTTCATAGCCGCTGGCAATCCAGTTGAAGCTCTTGTCGAAGGCCCAGATCAGCGGGCCCAGCAGCAGGCCAAACAGCTTACGCGCACTGCGGCTTACCAGTACCAGCAGGCTGCTGATGAAAAGTGTCAGGAAATAAATCAGCTTGCCAATGGCTTTGAACAGCATACGAAACGGCCAGACCAGGTAATACAGCACCAGGCCCAGCTTGTGAGTGGGTTTGCGGGTGGCCGTGCTGGGACCCAGATCCAGTGGCTGACTCTCCTCGTGGCTGGCGACGGTTTTGTCCCGGGCGGCCAGCATGGGGATCTGGGTCAGTGCCACCACCAGCGAGGCGCCAAGGGCAAAGGTCACGGTCAGGGCCTGGTCGCTGAACAACTGCCCGGCGATGCCCTCCACAAACACCAGGGGGAAGAATACCGCCATGGTGGTCAGGGTGGAGGCGACGATGGCATTAGACACTTCCTTGGTGCCCTCGGCGGCGGCTGCATGGGGTTTGGCGCCAAGCTTCTTGCGCCTGTCGATGTTCTCCAGCACCACGATGCTGTTATCCACCAACAGCCCGATAGCCAGGGCAATGCCGCCCAGGCTCATGATATTCAGGCTGATGTCATTGGCGTACATCAGGTTGAAGGTGGCGATAATGGACACCGGAATACTGATGGAGATAATCAGGGTCGGCCAGATGTTCTGCAGAAACAGGTAGAGAATGAACATGGCCAGGACGCCGCCGATAATGGCCGCGGATTTCACCTCGTCGATGGCGCTGGCGATAAACAGGGACTGGTCATAGACCTTCTGCAGTTTGTACTGGGAAGGGACCTCTTTTTCGATCTCTTTGAGGCGTTTGGCCACATTCTGCGCCACCTGCACCGTATTGGCGTCGCCCTCCTTGTAAATAGCGATTTCCACCCCTTCAAAGCCGCCGAAGCGGGTAATTGAGGTGCGTTCCTTGTGGCTGTCATGGACCTCGGCAATATCCCCCAGGCGGATATTGCGGCCTTCCACCGTGGCAATAAAGAGGTCGCGCATTTCATCCAGGGTCTGGAACTGGTTGAGGGTCCGCACCAGGTATTCGCGGCTGCCGTCCTCCACCCGACCGCCTGAGGTATTGACGTTCTCGGCCTTGAGACGACTGATAACCTGGTCAATCTTGATATTCAACTGGCTGGCCTTGTCCTGGTTGATCAGCACCTGGATTTCGTTTTCCAGGCCACCGCCGACCCGCACGGACGCCACGCCGTTGACTGACTCCAGTTTGCGCTTGAAGTCTTCCTCGGCATAGGTACGCAGACGTTTGATGGCATCCTGGTTCAGTGGTGTGGCAGCGTCGTCACTGCTGCCCAGGCCAAAGCGCAAAACTGGATCCATGTTGGGGTTGAAGCGCAGCAGCAGGGGCTTTTTCACATCCAGCGGCAGTTGCAGTATGTCCAGTTTTTCCCGCACATCCAGACTGGCCAGATCCATCTCCGTGCCCCATTCAAATTCCAGCACTACGTCGGACTGACCGGCCTTGGACGTAGAGGTAACAGTACGTACGCCTTTGACCACGCCTATGGCTTCTTCCACAGGTTTGGACACCAGTTGTTCTACCTCGCCCGGGGCGGCGCCCTGATAGTCGGTACGAATGGTCAGGGTGGGGTAGGACAGTTCCGGCAACAGGTTCAGGGCCAGCCTGGACAATGACACCATACCGAACAGCAGAATGGCGAAGGTGAACATCCACACTGTAACCGGCCGTTTTACGGCAATATCGACAACACTCATGATCTTATCCTATGCCGGTTCAGCTTTTGGCCAGTTCGACCTGATTAACTACTTCAACAGGGGCCTTGTCTTTGAGGTTGTGATGACCGGTGATCACCACCTGCTCAGAGCCGTTCAGACCTTCCAGCACCTCGATCATGTCCCCTTCGGCATAACCGGTGCGTACCTGGACCTTCTCGGCGACGCCGTCCTTGACCACAAACACATTGGTTTTGTCGTCAATGTTCAGAACCGCCTGGCGTGGCAGCAAGGTGGCATTCTGGTGGGTGTCGTAGTTCAGCTTGACCTGGGCAAACATACCGGCTTTGAGGTTGTTGTCATCGTTGGGCACGCGCAGGGTGACCTTGAAAGTACCGGTCTTGGCATCGATAACCGGGCTGATACGTTCCACCAGGGCGTTGACCTGGCCGTTGCCCAGGGCTGTGATGCTCAGGGTCGCAGCTTGTTCGTTATGCACGCGGGGCAGTTCTTTTTCCGGCAGGTGCACCACGCCGTACAGGTCTTTTTGCTGCACTATATGGAACATGCGCTCACGCTGGAAGGATTCGGTCAGGTTACCCACCTTAGCGTTACGCTCGGCGATAAAACCGGCGATAGGTGCGCGGATGGTGGTCTCGGACAAATCCAGCTTGGCCAGCTCCAGATCCGCCTTGGCCGCATCGAAAGCGGCGGTCAGCTTGTCAAAGGCGTCGTCACTGACCAGTTTCTTGGCATACATGTCACGCACCTTGCTCAGTTCCTTTTCCAGTCCGGTCAGGTTGGCTTCGGCTCTCTTGAGGTTCAGGATATAGCGTTCGGTCTCCAGGCGGGCCAACACCTGGCCTTTTTCCACATAGTCCCCTTCCTCCACCAGGATCTCGTGGATGATGCCCGACGCCCGGGCGACCACGAAGGCCTCTTCCTTGGCTTCCAGGATGGCGGTGGTGGCGTAGTTGGAGGAGATGGCGCCCTGGCGCAGTGAAGCCACTTCAACCGGAATGGAGATCACTTCGGCTTTTTTTGCATCACTGGCGGCAGTGGCTTCGGCACCGTTGCAGCCAGTCAGCAGTGCCGTACCGGACAACATGGCGCAGACAAGCAATGGTTTAATCATTTTGGTTTGCATAACTCTCCCCTGAGATGTAACTGTTTTATTCGACAGCAATTTAAGCTGATTGCCTTTCTTGTGCATCCACCGTGCCATTCATTAAAATCCTTATAAAACAATGGGATAATAAGTTGTCGAGGAAGTATCCCGGCGGCATTATGCTAATAGTGGCGAATCTGACTAACCTGTTGGTCTATTTGGTAACTGACTGATCTGTCATTGAATACACCGATCCTAGTGCAGCGAGGCCGCCGAGGGACAGCAACCATTTGTAAGAAAGTGTGCTTTGGGGGCTAAACTAGTTGTCTGTTCAACGAGACAAACCAAGGGGGGCCAATGATCACCAGAAAGCGCTGGACCGAAATTATGCGGGTGTCGGGTATGGATGAGGAGGCCATGAAAAACTGGCACCGGCATTTTGAACTGATGGAGCCTGATGCCCATCAGGAGTTCCTCGAACTGCTGCAAATCCCGGAAGAGGAAATCGAACAGATCCGTCAGTGGGCCAAGCACCAACCTTAAGTCTCTGTGGTTAAATTCTTATCTTATGGCCGGATTGGCATATTGCGCGTCCTTTCGGTCATAGCGTGCCGGTTGTATAGTGCCTCTGAGATTTAACCGGGAGGGGTATATGAAAACCATCGGCATTTTAGTCTATGACCAGATCCAGGCGGTGGATCTGGCCGTGGCCCTGGATACCTTCGGCCAGGTCAATGAAGAGCTTAAAAAACTGGGCCGGGAACCCTTTTACCGCCTGCTGACCCTGGGCCTGCATACGCAGAGCGTGAAAGCTGAATATGGTCTTTCCCTGCAGGCAGAATTCAGCCTGGATCTGGTCCCAAAGCTGGATTATCTGATCATCCCCGGTGGGGCAGGGGCCAGGGTGCTGAGCAAGAACCCGCAGGTGCTGGATTGGATCAGGACGCAAAGCCCCAGCCTTCAGCGCCTGCTGACCATCTGTACCGGCGCCTTTTTGCTTGCCGCGACAGGGCTGATGGCGGGCAAAAAGCTCTGTACCCACTGGCGCTTTGCCCAGGCATTACAAGCCGCCTATCCCGATACCAAAGTGGATGCCACAGCCCTGTATGTGAATGATGGCAAGTTTTATTCCTCCGGCGGCATGACTTCGGGTATTGATCTTTGCCTGGCGGTAATAGAGGAGGATCTGGGCCTGAATATAGCGCAGACCGTGGCCCAGGAGTTGGTCATGTATCTGCGCAGAAACGGCGACCAGTCTCAGTATTCTCGTCCCCTGACCGTCCAGAACAGCGAGGAAAAGCGTTTTGTGCAGTTACAGCAATGGCTGCTGGACAATCTGCACCGGCCAATCGGTCTTGCGGATATGGCCGATAAAATGGCCATGAGCGAGCGGCACTTTCGCCGCCTGTTCAGGGAAAAGTTTGCTCTGCCCCCCAGCCAGTATCTGGAACAATTGCGCCTGGACAAGGCCAGAAGCCTGCTGTTGTGTGACGGCTACAATCTGCAGCGGGTCTGTGAGGCCATCGGCTTTGCCAGCACCAGCAGCTTTGGCAGGCTGTTTAAGCAGAAGTTTGGCTGTACTCCGCTGGAGTACAGCAGGCGCTTTACCTGATAGATCCAAGGAGGCCTGAACAAAGTGGCTCAGCATGTCAGGGATAAAAGCAGCATGGTTAAGTAAAACTTATCTGAAACGGCGGATTTTATTGTTTGTCAGCCGTTTCGAACCTGCCGATAATTTCGCTCAGACAACTATCTGAGCGGAGAACAGTATGAGTGAGTTGGAGATCAGGAAGTATGCGGCCTTTTCCTATCAGGGCGAAGGCGGGAATCCGGCCGGGGTGGCCCTGGTGGAAGAGTTCCCTGCAGATGAAGTAATGATGCGCATCGCCGCCGAGGTTGGCTTTTCCGAGACGGTCTTTGCAAAACGTACAGAAGGAGGCTTTCGGGTAAGGTATTTTTCGCCTGACAGCGAAGTGGATTTTTGCGGGCATGCCACCCTGGCGCTGGGTTTTGCGCTATTTGAACAGTTTGGCGCAGGTGAATATGCCCTGGCCCTGAATCATGCCCGGATCCAGGTGGCAACAGACAACGAGGGTAAAGTTACCCTGAGCTCCCCCTCCACCCACAGCCGCGCCCTGCCCAGTGATCAGAAGGCCCGCTATCAGGCGTTGTTCGGCCTGTATGCGGAGGATCTGAACGACGCCATCCCCATGGCCATCGGCAACGGCGGTAATGATCATCTGGTTATCGCTCTTAACTCCAGGCAGAAGCTGGCGCAGATGGCTTATGACTTCGAAAAAGCCAAGGTCGCCATGCAACAGGACAAACTGGTCACAGTGGCCTTGCTTTACCGGGAGTCGGCCGGGCTTATCCATATCCGCAATGCTTTTGCCTTTGGCGGCGTCTACGAGGACCCGGCCACCGGTGCGGCCGCCGCGGCGGTCACCGGGTACCTGCGCGATTTGGGCAAGCTTGACTTTAAAAACGGCACGGCCAGTATTGAGTACCGTCAGGGCTTCGATATGGGCACGCCCTGCGTGCTGGAAGTCACAGCCGGCGAAGAAAAGGGCGGTTCGGTGCTGATCTCAGGTTGGGTGCGTCAGCTCTGATCTCCAGGTAGGGTCCACTTCAGTGGACGACTAAGATCAGATTTCACCACTAAGGGCACGAAGAACACGAAGAAACACAACATCCTCCGCTGTAACCACTTCGTGCTCTTCGTGACCTTCGTGGTAATAAAAAGATCGAATGCTGGTTGGTATTGAGCCAAATAAAGAAGATGAAAGGCACAGCCGGGTTGGCCTTCGCGGAAACTTTATAGGCTGTCGGATGTATAGTCTGACCGTAAAAGCGCTCACACAATCGGCAGCTAACACCCGGTGCTACACCTTGCGCAGATGAGCGTCCGGATCTTGTAAAATTTGTAATTGGGAAGATATAAGCCATGGAAAACACACTTACCGGCCAGTGCCTGTGCGGGCAGGTCAGATTTACCCTCAGGGACAATTTCAGGAACTTTCACCTGTGCCATTGCAAACAGTGCCAGCAGCTCACCGGCAGTGCCTTTGCTGCCAATTTGTTTACCGATATGGGCAATATCGAATGGACGCAAGGGAGGGACCGCCTCACTACCTACCGACATCCTTCCAGAGATTTCTCTCACGCTTTTTGCAAATCCTGCGGTTCGGCCCTGCCTTATATCAACAAGCGCAACACCGCTTTGGTCGTGCCTGCCGGTTCACTCAATGACATGCCGAAGATTACCCCCCAGGCCAATATCTTTGTCACTGAACAGGTCTGCTGGCTGGAGGAGGGGAGACTGGCTGAGCGGTTTGAGGGATTTGCCGGCTAGCTCAGGCGCGAAGAATCTTCTCCATGGCTTTGCCTTTGGCCAGCTCATCGATCAGCTTGTCCAGGTAGCGTATTTTCTGCATCAGTGGGTCTTGGACCTCTTCAACCCGAACCCCGCAGACCACGCCTTTTATCTGAGCACTGTTGGGGTGAAAGGCCGGGGCCAGGGCAAAGAAAGTGTCGAAGTCGTGTTCACTGTCGATCTGCTGCTGCAAACCGGCCCGGTCATAGCCCGTCAGCCAGCAGATAATTTGATCAACCTCTTCCTTGGTGCGGTTTTTCTTTTCCGCCTTCTGCACATAAAACGGATAGACCTTGGCAAATGGCGTGGTGAATATTTTGTGTGTGGCCAATGGCTAGTCTCCATAAACTCAATAGGGAATCGGACTCCATGAGTATTGATGGTGAAAAGGGTTGCTTACAATAATTTTATCGGCCTGTTAGCCGGCTTAATTACGATCCCTTTTCGACACGACCCCTTTTCGATTTATTTTCCCTCTTTTGGCAACCTAACACGGACCAAGGTAAACGTGCCGGTTTGCAAGGTCTTACCTTTGTAGACGGAGTAGAAGTAACCATTCAAGTTATCGCCGTGCATCTGATTCACTATCAACCTGTTGGCAAAAGTCGGGTGCTCTGTTTGAATTTCCACCACACCCTCTTTAACGTTCACCTTGTCTGGCAAAAACGCGGTCTGGTTGGTGATCCCGCGACCATTGATAAAGTAGGTAAAATGCGACTTTTTATCCGGGTGGAACTCAAAGGTCAGCAGTCCTTTTAGTTCATCCATTTGCAGTACGCCAATCCAGAAACCATACATCCCTTCCTGCGGCTCCTCCGCCAAGGTTTTTATCGAATCCCGGTAATGCCCCATAAAGTCGCGGATAGTGGATTGCTTTTTTTTAAAATCGAGCTGATAGGTCTCTGAGATAGAGGCATCTCCTTCGGCCTCTGCAAAAATTTCCAGCACCTTGAATGAGTCATCCAGATAGGGAGATAAAACCAAACGAGTGATTTCCCCACTCTCTGCAGACAGGATATGGATAGTGCATTCAGTGCGAGTACAGGTGATATCCTGATCACTGAATCGAAACACTTGCCCGCTGGTAAAGGCATTGAACATATTCATATTGAACAGCCGATGCTGCCCGTCTTCTTTGATCTCCAACAACCGGTATTTGAAGCCGGAAGTGACCACCCCTTCATAAAGACCGGGTGTAATTTTTATGTGTTCGTCAGAGGCCCATAGGCTCTGGGAAAACAGTAAGGCAGTTAAAAGTAACGCTTTAGAATTGAAGTCCATTTGCACCATTTCCTGTTTTATAAAGCGAGATTTTTCAGTTCTGCTTGGTGAGTTTCAAAGTTGGCTATTTGACTATATCGTCAACGCACTTTGCAAGACTCGACCTCGTCCTGGTGGAGGTTTTGCCGTGGGCTAAGGTTCAGCCACTTTTATTGGGCTGTTCACTTGTGAATAGCCACTCGACCAGTATGCTGGTCTATGTGCTGAATGCAGGGGAGAGCAATGCATAAAGAGATAGGCGCTTATGAGGCCAAAAACAAACTACCTGAAATTCTTCGGAGAATAGAGTCTGGGGATACCTTTACTATCACCAACAGGAGTAAGCCTGTGGCAGATCTGGTGCCCAGCCGCTCCAGTGAACGATTAAAGACAGAAACCGCCATTGCCAATATCCTTAAAGCCAGGAAACATAAGGTATCTGACGAAGAGCTCAATGAGCTCAGGAAAGAGGCGCGAAAATGAGCACTAACCGGTGAAGTAGAGCGTTTTATTTCCCTACTCTAATATCTGCCGTTATACATAGATCCTCAAACAGCAAGCCAGGTATTTAATCGCACGCTGGCACTATCCAGAGCCTACAAACTAAGCAGTTATGATGCCGCCTATCTGGAATTAGCCATTCGCAAAGGCCTGCCCCTGGCCACTCTGGATAAAAACCTGCCTAAAGCCGCCAAAAAAGCCGATATCGCTGTTTATCTAAAAGACTGATAGCTGGTCTGTCTGGGTACAGATTGATAACACCCACAAATTGGCCCATAAGCGCTGATGCATGCTTAATTAACTTCGACCCCTTTTTCGAAGGCTAATACGAGCGCCTGAAGGCTGCAGGGAAGCTCCCCAAAGTGGCACTGATTGCCTGCCTTCGGAAACTGATAGTGATTTTAAATACCATGCTGAAAAACGAGGAGACATGGCATGAATACCTGGCTTAATTTATTGACTTTTACCCACAGTCACTTGTTAGGCTTCACGGTCCGTCTCGTTTTGCTTGCACGACAGCGATTCCGTCACGCAGTGAAGAAGAAGCAGACATAACCAAGGAACGCCAGGAAAGAAATAGCACCTAACGCTGCGGCTACCTTCGAAATCATCGTGCGCGCAGAGCCATCGCTGCTAAGGTTAAGGATAAGCGTAGCCGCTCCAATGCCACATAGAGCTAATCCACCAAAAAGACTTATAACGAACAGCCCGATAAAGAGCAGCCCTTCTCCATAGTCCTCTGAATGTGCTGGTATTATGAGAAGCGGTAGCAACGCGGCCGTCAACAATGGAAGTGCTACGCCGACGCAGACGAGAGCGCTCCCTTTTCGTGCGATTCGGTTCATAGTGACGCCTAACGAATGATATGGACTCCCCCTTTACCGGGGCTCTGCCAAGCTTTAAGTGGCAACCATTGAGGAGAACCGTCCATGTCAGATTTCAACTATTTCTATGGCATTGATTTAGCCAAGCTGAGTTTCAGTATCCACGGCGAAGACCGCCATGGCAAGCCGCTCGTCCACAAGAGTGTGACCCGCACTAAGCTGTTAAAGGAAATGGCCAATCTGCCTGCTGGCCTGGTGGAATTGGAAGCCTGCAGTGCAGTCCATTACTGGGAGAGGGAAATGAAGAAACTGGGCCATGAAGAGGCAGATAATGGTCTACTGTATGTGGCCCGGGCGCTTATCCATGATTGTTATGAACACCTGCTGGTCCTGGAGCAGTGCTTTGCCATGCTGGGCTTACTCGTCTTCATACCCTCAGTGGTGAATACTTGCATTGTTAATCCAGGGCAGTAGGACAGGGGACCTGAAGCAAGTGCAGGACGACAGTGCCCCGCGGGTGGGGCAGCCCAGGGCTATAGCTTATCAGCGTAAGCAAACAGCGCCGGCGCCCCGCCTGTATGCCAGAACAGTACCTGATCATCCTTACTGAAATATCCCTTGCGCACCAGATCAATCAAGCCGGCCATGGCCCGGCCCGTATACACAGGGTCCAGCAAGATCCCTTCGGTTTTGGCCAACAGCTCAATGGCCTCCCGTTCGGGCTCGCCTATCACCGCATAACCGCCGCCCAGATAGTCGGCGTTAAGCAATACATGGCCGGCGTCGAAGGCCTCTACGCCCAATTCGTCTGCGGTCAGGTTAGCCAGCTCCAGCACAGTACCGGCAAAGCCCTGCGGCCCTTCGGTTTTATCGATGCGGATACCCAGTATCTGCGCGTCCATGCCCACCAGCCGGGTGCCGGCCAGGATCCCCGCATGGGTACCGCCGGAGGCCGAGGCAAAGACCATGTGGTCGAAGCGTTGCTCGGTTTGTTTGGCCAGCTCCAGCACAGCGTTGGCATATCCCAGGGCGCCGTGAAGATTGGAGCCGCCATACGGCACGACATAGGGCTTCTTGCCCTGCTGTTTAAGCCTGGCAGCCAGTTCGGGAATATCCTCCCCCTTGCGTTTTTCCCCGGCCCAGTGGATCTGGGCGCCCAGCAGCTTGTCCAGCAAGAGGTTGCCGTTGACCTCATCCGGCTCGTTGCCCCCCAGCACCAGGTGGCACTCCAGGCCCAGGCGCGCCGCCGCGGCCGCGGTCTGGCGGCAGTGATTGGACTGTATGGCGCCGGCACTGATAATACAATCGGCCCCCTGGGCCAGGGCATGATGGAGGATATATTCCAGTTTTCGGGTCTTGTTGCCGCCCAGGGCAAGCCCGGTCAGATCATCCCGCTTCACCCAGATTTGCGGGCCGCCCAGGACCTGGCTCAGACGCTTTAAAGGCTCCAGTGGGGTGGGCAGCACGCCCAGCGGCAGTCGGTTATCCAGCATTGAGCAATTCTCCTAACATGGGCGCTTCTTCGGCACGCAGGGTCAGTACCTCCACGCCGGTTTCGGTGACCGCCACCGTATGCTCCCACTGGGCGGACAGTTTCTTGTCGCGGGTAAACACCGTCCAGCCGTCCTTGCCGGTTTTGGTGCGATGATCCCCCTGGTTGATCATGGGCTCGATGGTAAAGGTCATACCCGGCGCCAGCTTCAGGCCCGCGCCAGGTTTGCCGTAATGCAGGACTTCCGGCGCCTCGTGCATCTGGGCCCCTATGCCGTGGCCGCAATAGTCCCGCACCACCGAATAACCGGCCTTCTCGGCCACATTCTGGATGGCATGGCCCACATCCCCTAGTGTGGCCCCGGGGCGAACCTGACGGATACCGGCCCACATAGCCTGATAGGTGGTTTGCACCAGCTTCCTGGCCAGGGGCTTGACCTCGCCAAGCATATACATCTTGCTGGAATCGGCCACATAGCCGTTTTTCTCCAGGGTGATATCCAGGTTGCAGATATCGCCGCTTCTGAGCTTCTGGGAGGCTTTGGGCATGCCATGACAGACTACCTCATTTACCGAGCAGTTCAGTACATAGGGGTAGTCGTACTGGCCAAGGCTTGCCGGGCGGGACTGCAGATCCTGGCGGATGAACTGCTCCACCTTGTCGTTGACTTCCATGGTGGTAACGCCCACCTGGACAAAGTCATCCAGCATGGCAAAGACCCGCGCCAGCAACTGCCCGGACTGGCGCATCAGCGCCAGTTGGTCAGCCGATTTGAGTATGATCTCCATCAGTCGGATTCCGGCTGTTCGGGTTTGGTCACCGGCTCCTGTTTGGGCACCGTATAGTCATTGGGCACCTTGATCACCGGGGTCTGCAGAATCAGGCTGTTGGGGTAGGTGATGAGCAGACCGTCGTCCTTGCGGATCAGTACGTGGAAGGTGCTGATCTCCTCGATATTGCCGAGCATTTCAAAGTCCTTGTTGATGATCAGGATCCGGTCGCCGACCCGGTAGGGAAAGTTGAAGAAGATCAGGATCCCGGCGGTAATATTACTCAGAATCGACCACTGGGCAACCAGCGCCACCCCCAGGATGGCGAAGGTGGACGACAGGAACACCATCAGGTTGCTGTAATCGATACCCAGTACCATCAGGCCCGCAAACAGGAACAACAGCAGATGCGCAGTGCCGATAAAGCGCTTGATAATAGCCTTGCGCTTGGGCGGCGCTTCCTTGGATTCCACCACCTTTTTGACAAACATCCGAATGCCCGCCTTGGTGACAGCGAACAAACCAATCAACAACAATAAAATCAGGATTTGTTTCTCTTGCATCGGAATTCAGTTCTTCTTCTGGTCTTAAGGTTTTATCGGCTTTTTCAACTGCACGGCCTGGGCGTCCTTTTTCTTGCGTATGCGGATATTGAGAAACTCCACCGCCACTGAAAACGCCATGGCAAAGTAAATATAACCTTTGGGTACGTGCACATCGAAGCCCTCGATGACCAGGGTAAAGCCCACCATGATCAAAAAGGACAGCGCCAGCATCTTGATGGTGGGATGGGCGTCGACAAAGTCGCCGATGGACTTGGCCGCCACCAGCATCACCACCACCGAGGCGACAATGGCAATCACCATAATGGACAGATGGGACACCAGCCCCACGGCGGTAATCACAGAATCCAGCGAGAACACCAGATCCAGCACGGCAATCTGCACCAGTACGGCACCGAAACCGGCCACTTTGCTGCTGCCGCCTGATTCTTCCTCGCCTTCGAGGCTGTTGTGGATCTCATGGGTCGATTTGGCCAACAGGAACAGACCGCCGAGAATCAGAATCACGTCCCGGCCGGAAATCTCCTCACCCAGAATGCTGAACCAGGGCTCCACCAGACCCATCACCCAGGTAATGGAGAACAGTAGCGCCAGACGGGTCAGCATGGCCAGGGCAATGCCCAGTTTGCGGGCTTTTTCCCTTTGTTCAGGTGGAAGGCGGCCCACCAGGATGGAAATAAAGATGATGTTGTCGATGCCCAGCACAATTTCCAGGGCCATCAGGGTGCCCAGGGCAATCCAGGCTTCGGGACTGGCTATCCATTCGAACATGTTAAATACCTACGGGAAATAGTGAGAGCCAGTATAACTGGCTCTGTTTATTAAATATATGAATCAACGGCTTAAGGTTATTTTTTAACCCAGTCACCGTTTAGCAGCACATAGTGTCCCGGCTGGGTTTTTTCCACCGCTTTCTTGCCCGCCAGCGCTTCCACCTGGGCCAGGGTGATATTGTTCTGTTTGGCCAGTTGCTGGTATTTTTCCCGGCGTTTGTCATTCACATCCCTGACCAGCGCTGTCACCTCCGGGGCGGCCTGGACAATGCCCAGATAACCGTCGGTCTGCTCACCCACATAGCCCTTGTCCTTGGCTTCATCCAGTTCAATGGCGCTGGCGACGCTTGAAACCAGCAACATTAGCGTGGCGATAAATAGTTTGATTTTCATGGAGTCTCTCCTTAAAACGGATGCCGGTTAAAACAGTTCGCTGTCTTCGCTGAACAATTCTTCGAGTTCCTTATCCACCTTGACGCGGATTTCATGATCCACCTTAACGTTCAGATTGATGGTGATGGGCTCCTTACTCTCCACCTGGACCTTATGGGTGCAGGCTGCGAGTAATAGGCAGGCCAGTGTCGTAACAAGTATCTTCACCTGGTGTTCTCCTTTATGCTTTGTTCCACTTTCTGTTGCACTTCCTCGCCCAGGCGCAGCGCCCGCAGCAGGGTAAAAATATTCTCTTCATGGGTATAGTTGAAGTTCACATCCTGTTGTTTGTCGGGATTGCGGCCCTTAATGGCCATGTCCAGGGATAACCAGCCATCCGGTTGCAGGGAAACCCGGCTGTCCAGGCTGTTGATATTCAGATTCTTCAGCACCGACAGCATGGGCGCCAAATTGGGCTGGCTGGCCAGCAGGCTGTCAAAGGCCTGGCTGTCGGTGATCCGCAGCTTGCCCGGACCGGCATTGGTCAGACGCCCCTGTTTAATGGCCATTCCCTGCTTGTCCAGATGAATGGGCAGTACCGCATTGAGTTCGCCCTGTAACTGTATGCCGGATTGTTGCTGCAGGGACGCCAGTTTGTCGGCCTGTAAGCCTGTCATGGTCAGTTCCATTTGCTGGGGTTGATCATTCAGTGTTAACTGAGGCAGGGAAAACGTACCGCCTAATACTTTACCTTCAATATCAGTAAGCTCCAGTGTTTCCTCGCGACTTTGCAGTTGTGCATGAATGTCGGTCAGGGGGAGGCCGATATCCGCCTTGTTCAGAGTGACTCTAGTGGGCCTGAGCTGAAGCCGGCCTGAACTGAAGGTAAAATCCGGTGCCAGGGACAGATCCTCAAACTGGTAGTTCTGATAACTCAGATCGAGACGTTCTATACGGGCCTTGCCGCTAAGGCTGGCATCGCTGAACTGGTAATCCAGTTCTGCCTGCCAGCGACCGTCTGTCAGCTCCAGCCCGTCGAGCCGGCGGCTGGCCAGGCCCTGCAGTGCCGTTACCGGCTGATCCGGAATACTGACCGAAACATGCTGTGTCTCCTGATTTGCCTGTGCCTGGATCCCCGCTCCCAGGCTGATCTGATGAGTCAGCTTAGGTGTGATCTGTGGTGCTGTGATGATATTGCCCCGATGAGAAGCCTGTACGCTGCCCAGGTCAAACGCCTGGTAGCTGGCCGAGCCTATCTCCGAGCTGCCTTCCAGGCCCAGTTTCTGTTGCTGGTAGACCAGCCGGCTCTGGTGTTTGAGCTTGATCAACTGCAAGGACTGGCCGGTGATGTGCTGTGCAGTGAATTGCAGATCACCGATCCACTGCCGCATATCGCTGGATGTCACCACCAGTTTGCCGCTGAGGTTCTGAGCCTTGCCCGGCTCAGCGCTGATGTTCTCCAGGCTGGGATTCAGGGTGGCGTTAAGACCCGACTGGCTGTCCAGGGTAAACTGCAGCGGTACCTCCAGTTGGCTGAGGTTTAGCTGTGCGGTCTGCAGACGGGCCAGACTGAGTTTTGCCTGATCGGCGCTGATCCGCCAGGCCTGTTCGTTCCACAGCAAGCCCCCTTTACCCTGAGCCTGCCAGTCCTGATAGCTGGCCTGCAACTGGTATTGCCCGGTCAGTTTGCCGGTGAAGCTGACAAGCAAATCCTGCAGGTCGAGTGACATATCCAGGGGCTTTTCAGTGCGCACTTGTACCTCGCCCAGACGGGCTTCCTGGGTATTGAACACCACCGGCGCAGGCAGGGTAATGCTGAGCCGCTGTGGCTGATACCCGGCCATCGCTGGCCAGGGCAGGGGGCAGGCGGCCAGATCCAGTACCAGGGGTAACCCGGACAGATCCAGCTCACCGCCGAGATCCCTGAGCGACAGGCTCAGCGCTGCCCGGCCGGTGGCCTGAAGAGCGACAGTGCAGGGAGGGTCCCAACCGGGCAAAGGCAGCCCCAGCGGGCCGTTCAGGGCCAACTGATGGCTGGAGTTAAAAACCCCGCCATCGAAGTGCAACCGGCTGTCTATCCGGCTGTTGAGCAGGTCCTGTCCCAGGGCATCCGGCAACGACAGGTAAGCGGACAGATCGGCCAGCGACCAGCGCAAATCCGCACTGATGCTCTGCTGATTCAGTTCAAGGTTGGCCTGCCAGGGGCCCGACAGTGTCAGGTGGTGCTGGCTGTAGCCCAGCTCAAACTCAAGGGGCCGGCGCAGCCAGGGACTTTGAATGTGCAGGGACTTAACCCGGGTGTCGGGCAGGGGCGGTATCTGCCAGTCGACGGGCCCGGTGGTTTTTTCATCGGATTCGGTGAGGTGGTGTTGAACATTGACAGCGTCGATTTGCAACTGATTATCAAAAGGCTGCCACAGGGCCTGTCTGAGGTTTACCGAAAACTGCGGGGATTGCAGGCATAGCCTGTTGATCTTGATGTGCCGCCATGTGCCGAGTTCATAATCCAGACAGGTCAGACTGGCCTGATAAGGAGAAAGGAAAAATCCGCTCAACCAGATCGTCACAGGATGACGACCCCACCACAGCAGCAGGGTTAAAATACACAGCAGCGCCAGCAGGATCCCCGACCATTTTACCGCCTTCTTCATACACTCCCTGTCAGCCCGCTGTCGTTATGCAAAGCTTAACCTAAACTCATTGGCTTGCCAGTGGGCCAAGGATGGCGGCCACCGGCTTTTGTGCTCCTAGCTGTTGGTGATGGCGACCTCCTGGCCCTCCTGGAGGCGTTCGGCCCCGCGTACGGCCACCCGGTCACCGGGTTTGAGGTTACTTTGCTTGATGCTGACCCATTCCTGATGACCTTCGCCCACTATCACTGGCTCGCGATGGGCTTTGTTTTGCTCGTCGATGACCACCACATAAGTGCCGTCACGACGCAGAATCAAGGCGTCCCGGTGTACGGTCAGGGCCTGACTGGGCGGCTGAACCGGCAAACTGGCGGTAATCAGCTGGCCCGCCGTCCAATACTGGTTGATGTCTCTTGGCAGGCTGACCCGCAATTCAAAGGACTGGCTGCGCATATCGGCCGCCGGAATAATGGCTTTTACCTGAGCCTGTAATTGCTGCCCGGCGGATTTCAGCAGCACTTCCTTGCCTTGTTTGATAAAGGGCAGGTACTTGACCGGTACATAGAGCCGGGCTTCGAGGTTCTCTGTATCCAGCATGCTGGCAAGCAGTTCACCGCGGTTCACCTCGCCGCCTGCCTCGCGCAGTCGTTCGGTAACCACGCCATCGAAAGGCGCCAGCAGATGGGTGCGGCTCAGTTGGTCGTCAAGCTGCTGCAGTTTGACACGAGCGATTTCCATATCGGCCAGGGCCAGGTCGTACTGGGACTGGGTCTGATCCAACTGGAACGCCGAGGCGCTGTTGGTCTGGCGTAACTCCTTTAGTCTGGCCAGTTCACGCTGAAGGTACTTGACATTGATATCGGCCCGCTTGAGCTGCGCCTGCTGTTCGGCCTGTTGAAGCTTCAATGGCAACTGATCGAGCTTGGCCACCGCTTCGCCTTTTTGCAGGAAGGTGCCGGGTTCCGCCACCCAATCCAGACGACCGGCCACCCCGGCGGTGAGCTTGACATTATGCTGGCTGTAGATGCTGCCGACCAGATCCACCGTGGGGGTAAAGGCCGTCTGTTTCACAGACTCTACGGTAACCGGACTGGCTGGCGGCTCGGCAGCCCACAGTTGGCTGCTTATCATAAGGGCAGGGATCAGTAACAGGGATTGGGATTTCATGCTTGCTCCAAAGAGTCGGAAATTGTCAGGGATTCGGTTTGTCGGGTCTGTGCGGCCATTTCGCCTAATCGCAGCAGCGCCGGCAGCAGAACCAGGGTAAAGAGGGCGCTGATGGCCATACCGCCGACGATGACGGTGGCCAGGCCCCGGTAGATTTCTGAGCCGACCCCTGGCATCAGCATCAGCGGCAGCATGCCGAATAAACTGGTCAGGGTGCTCATATAAACGGGACGGGCGCGGATTCTGACGGCCTGGGCTACTGCGTCACAGGTCTGCATGCCTTCTTTTTGCGCACTACGGGTCTGATCCACCAGCAAAATGGCATTGTTGACTACCAGGCCCAACAGGATGATAAAGCCGATCATGGTCAGCAGATCCAGCGACTGGAAGGTAAACAGATTCAGCAACCACAAACTCAGCACACCCCCTGCCACCGCCATAGGCATCACTGTCAGCACCAACAGGCTGTCACGGGCTGATTTGAACAGAGCCGTCATCAGCAGGAACAGGATGAGGATGGCCAGGGCGAAATTGGCGCCCATCTCTGCGATGGCTTGCTTCATCCTGTTGGCATTGCCGCTGACCTGGACGCTGGCCTCAACCGGCAGGGCCTGACGGATGACCGGCAGAACGTTTTGTTCCAGGCTGGCCATGGCTTCTTCCAGGGACAGGTTTTCCGGCGGATTGAGGATCAGGCTGAGGGTACGCTTGCCGTTGACCCGGCGAAGCTGACTGGGTCCCACCGTACGGGTGACCTGGGCCAGTTCGCCCAGCGTCTGCAGGCCGGCAAGGGGGGTATAGACGGGCATGGCGCCGAGCTGATCGGGGTTTTGCCATTTTTCCGCCCTTAATATGACATTCATCCGGTCATTGCCGTCGAAGTACTCAGACACGAACAAGCCACCGGCCAGGGCCCGGACAATGCTGGCCACATCGCCCCGATCCATGCCCGCCTGGGTGATGCGTCTGTCATCGGGGATCAGGCGCAGTTCCGGCTCTGCCAGGGACAGACCCGGCACCGGCTGGGCGCTGACATCGGGCAGATGCTGGTTGATTGCGGTCAGGCCCTGCAGGGCAGCGGCCATCAGAGGATCGATGTCCGGCCCCTGGATATCGATGTTAATGCTGCGACCATTGCCACCGCCGGCCACGTTGATCATGGAGCCGCGGAACAGAAATACCTGGGTGTCGGGCAGTCCGCTGAGAACCTCGTTTCGCACCAGGTCCATCAGTTCGTCAACCCGGGTTGGATCGGCAGAGTAGACAAAGCCGCCACTGGCATTGGGACCGAAGGTGTAAAAGTTGTAGCTTCTCACGCCGGGCTCCCGGCTGCCGTCCATAAAGGGCGCCAGACGGGTCTTGATTCGTTCGGCCACTTCCTGTTCGATAAAGTCCACATTGCCACCCGGGGGCATATTGAAGGCGTAGTAAAAGCCGTCGATGGGGGCCCGTGGCATAAAGTCGGTCTTGGGCAAGAGCACCAGGCTGACCAGTACCGAGGCCCCGAGCAGTCCGCCAATCCATCCGAGGCGCTTTGACTGGCTGTCGGTCAGGCGCATGACCAGAGAAGTGAGTTTCTGCCAGTAGGCCGCCAGCGGGTCCTCATTGCCCTGGTGTTCAAGCAGATAACGGCTGGCCAGGGGCAATATGCTGATGGCGGCCACCATGGAGGCAACCACAGAAATGGACAGGGTCAGGGCCAGATCGGAAAACAACTGGCCTTCGATGCCTTCCATAAAGAGGATGGGTAGGAAGATGGCCACACTGGTGGCCGTGGAGGCGAACAGGGCGCCGGTGACCTGTGAAGCTCCTTTGAGCACGGCTTTCCTGCTGTCCAGGCCCTCACTTTTAAGCCTGACGATGTTTTCCTGCACTATGATGGCGGCATCCAGTACCAGTCCCACCGCAAAGGCGATACCGGCCAGGGAGATCACATTCAGTGAACGGTTAAGCAGCCCCAGCGCCAGGAAGGCCACCATAATGGAAAAAGGGATGGTCAGGGCGATAATCAGGGTGGCCCGCCAGCCGCGCAGGAACAGCCATAAAATGCCCAGCGCCAGCAATACTCCCAGGCCCAGGTTGCTCTTTACCAGATCCAGGGCGTTACGGATATGTAATGAGGAGTCAAAACTCAAATCGATTTGCAGGCCCTTCTCGGCCAACGGCCCGGTATTCAGCTCATTCAGGGCGACCTTGAGTTCGTCCAGCAGGGCCACAGAGTTAGCGCCGTTGGTGCGGTCTACCGTAATGTAGTAAGCCGGGGCCCCGTTACGCAGGGTAAAACCGAATCTGTCCACCAGGGTGTCTTCGATACGGGCGATATCACTTAAGTAAACAGGTCTGTCACCGCTGTAGGAGACGATCATATTGCCCATGTCCTGAACTTCGTACTGGCCGGCAAAACGCACCGTATACTGACGACGGCCCACATCGGCAAAGCCCCCTGACGCATCCGTGGCTCTGGCCACCGCACGACTGATGTCGCTGATGGGAATGCCGAAGGCAGCGGCTTTGTATGGGTCGAAGTTGATGCGCACTTCACGGGGGCGCTGGCTGTTCAGGTTGACCTGGGCGACACCCGGAATGCGGGCCAGACGCGGCTGTATCACATCTTCAATCACATCCTGGTACAAGGAGATATCACCGGCGTCGTTGTCATCGGTGGTTCGCACCAACAGGGATGCCGCCGACGCCACTCCGCCACCACCACCGCCGCCTGCAGTAATCACCGGGTCGAAGGCGTCCAACGGCAGGGGAGGCGCCTGATTAAGCCGATTGATGACATCCAGCATGGCGGCCTGCATATCGGTGCCCACTTCATAAGTCAGGGTGATATTGCCAAAGCCTCGCTGGATATTGGTGGTGGTTTCCAGCACCCCCGGAGTATTGCGCACTGCGTTTTCCAAGGGTTCGATGATGACGGCTTCCACTTCTTCGGGGGCGGCATTGCGCCATCCGGAGCCGATATTGATCTGTGGTTGCTCAATATCCGGGATCAACTGGATGGGCAGTTTGAACATGGCCAGCACGCCAAATACAAACAGCAGGGCCGTGATCACCAATACGGCGGCCGGGTTTTTTACACTGTTTCGGGTCAGGTTCATGGAATACTCGTTATGACTGTTATTACCTGAGGTGGTTGCGTGCAAGCGTAGTGATACGCTGTGAGGACGCCATAGCTTTGCGTTTATCGCGACGTTTTGCGCGGTGAAAAATGGGCCTGTTAACGGCTTGTTACACTTGGCAATAAAGGGTGCTGGCGCAGTTACAAATCCCCTTGGTTAAACCAGCAACGTGAAATGGCCAACTGATGTGACAATCATTGGACTGAACATCGCCGTTTACTGGCAGAGCATTAATACACGTCCCTGATGATCGTCCCCCAGCCCAGCCATCCGTGGCTGGTCGTGCAGCCAGGCGGCGTTTCACGCCTGATAAATCTGGCTTTACCCTGCGCCCACGGCATACGCCTGCCAGGGAGGGTGGAAGTGCAGAAAATTCAGGGAGACAATTTTCTGCCCCTTCATCCTGAACATAAAAAACGCCGCGAGGTGCGGCGTTTGTTTTCTGAAGCTAAAAAATTACTTTTTCAGCGGGGTGTATTTACGCTGATCCGGCCCTGTGTACAACTGACGGGGACGACCGATCTTCTGGCCCGGCTGGCTGAGCATCTCATGCCAGTGGGAGATCCAGCCCACGGTGCGGGCCAGGGCGAAGATACAGGTAAACATATTGGTTGGAATGCCAATGGCTTTAAGGATAATTCCAGAGTAGAAATCCACATTGGGGAACAACTTCTTCTCTTTGAAGTAAGGGTCGGACAGGGCAATGCGCTCCAGCTCCATGGCCACATCCAGCAACGGATCTTCGATGTTCAGCTCTTCCAGCACTTCATGGCAGCTCTCGCGCATCACAGTAGCGCGGGGATCGTAGTTTTTGTAGACCCGGTGACCAAAGCCCATCAGGCGGAACGGGTCGTTCTTGTCCTTGGCCCGTTCAATAAACTCCGGGATACGATCCACTGAGCCGATTTCCTCAAGCATGGTGAGGCAGGCTTCGTTGGCGCCTCCATGGGCAGGGCCCCACAGGGAAGCGACGCCGGCGGCGATACAGGCATAAGGGTTGGCGCCGGAAGAGCCGGCCAGACGCACGGTGCTGGTAGAGGCATTCTGTTCATGGTCTGCATGCAGGGTAAAGATGCGATCCATGGCGCGGATAACGGACTTGCTGGACTTGTAAGGCTCGGCCGGCACCGAGAACATCATATTGAGGAAGTTTTCGGCGAAGGTCAGATCATTGCGTGGATAAACAAAGGGCTGACCCACGTTGTACTTGTAACACATGGCCACCAGGGTGGGCATTTTGGCAATCAGGCGATAGGCGCTGCGCAGGCGCTGCTCGGGATCGGAAATATCCAGATCGTCATGGTAAAAGGACGACATGGCGCCAACGGTTCCGCACAGCATGGCCATGGGATGGGCATCGCGGCGGAATCCGCGGAAGAAATTGTTCACCTGGTCGTGGACCATGGTGTGACGGGTAATAGTGTTCTTGAACTGGGCATACTGGTCCGCATTTGGCGCTTCGCCATGGATCAGCATGTAACAAACTTCCAGATATTCGGCGTCTCGCGCCAGCTCTTCGATGGAGTAACCACGGTGCAGCAACACACCTTTTTCGCCATCAATGTAAGTGATAGCAGACTCGCAGGAACCAGTGGCCATGAAACCGGGATCGAAAGTGAAATAACCATTGGCGCCCAGCGCACGAACGTCAATCACGTCGTGGCCTGCCGTTCCGGATCGGATAGGAAGTTCGATTTCCTTATCGCCTACCTTCAAAATGGCCTTTTGATCTGCCATAAGATGCTCTCCTTCAGATTGCTTCTGTGGTGTTAATGGAACTTTTCCAGGCTACTACGAGCAAAGGCGATTGCCGGTTTAATGAGGGGAAAAGTTCACATAGGCGTTAAAAAGTGCCGCTATTTGTACTGATATTAGCTTGGCAAGTCAATTTTAATGCGATTTTGCCTGATATCTATTCAACTAAAGTTTAGTGGTCAGAATTGGCCTTGTGCCGCTAATCTTGACACCCGGTTCTACCCGGGGAATATCGGCCTGAGGGTGGTGATGCCGAACAGGAATAATAGTTTCGTCGCTGAGTTGCTGCAAGGGGATCTGACCCGTGCCTGCTTATCGGGGCCCACTGATCTGCACGGCCAATCCGGTCGTAGAGAAAAATGACCGCTTCATCCGCTGGAGGCTGTCCCAACCGGTATTTGTGCACTAATTAAACAATCGTCTGTCAGGGACTTGGGGTGTAACAAAAATTGTAATTGTGGCGCGCTCTGGATATACTTTGCGACGTTTAAGTAGCGGTGTTTGTAGCATTTTTTTAACAAATGGGACTGCGCCGGAAGATAAAAAACAATCTGCTTGAATCGTGAAACGGCTGATGGAGCGCAAGGCGAAATCAGCGACGATGAAAACTCAACCCTACAGGGGTCCAACGGGCAACAAATCGTGAAAAAACAAAGACCAGTAAATTTACAACTCAATACGATTAGTTTTCCTCCTGCTGCCATTTCCTCCATTTTGCATCGGGTTACCGGTGTCGCCCTGTTTTTTGCCCTGATTTTCGTGATCTGGGCCTGGGCGGTCTCTGTGTCCTCCGCTGAAGGTTTTGACATGGTGGTGGAGTGTATGAACGGCGTGCTGGGCAAGCTGATTGCCATAGGTACCGTTTCAGCATTTATTTATCATCTGCTCGGTGGCCTGCGTCACATGGTGATGGATATGGGGCATTGGGAAGAAATGCAATCCGGTAACAACAGCGCCAGGATCATTATCGGCCTGTGGATTGTGCTGACAGTATTGGTAGGAGTAGTCGTATGGTAATCAATCAGGCCAGCTTGAAACGTGACGGCGTGCAGGATTGGGTATCCCTGCGCGCGACAGCCGTTATCATCACCTTTTTCAGCCTCTATATGGTGTGGTTCTTTGTTTCGACTCCGCAAGTGACCTTCGAAATCTGGCAGGGGCTGTTTTCCGCCCTGTGGATGAAGGTGTTCACTTTCGCAACGCTGGTTTGCATCATGATCCACGTCCGTATCGGCTTGTGGCAGGTGCTGAGCGACTATGTGAAAAACGCCAGACTGCGTGTCTTGTTGCAGTACCTGATGAATCTCCTGGCCTTCGCCTATGTCCTGGTGGGCCTGTTCGTATTGTGGGGTGTGTAAGTGAAAGTACCAGTACATGAATTTGATGCCGTAGTGATCGGCGCCGGCGGTGCCGGCATGCGCGCCGCCCTGCAGATTTCCCAATCCGGTAAATCCTGCGCTTTGTTATCCAAGGTTTTCCCGACCCGCTCCCATACGGTTTCCGCCCAGGGCGGTATTACCGTGGCATTGGGCAATGCCCATGACGACAACTGGGAATGGCATATGTACGACACCGTCAAAGGTTCCGATTACATCGGTGACCAGGACGCTATTGAATATATGTGCAAGACGGGCCCCGAAGCCATTATCGAGCTGGAAAACATGGGCCTGCCTTTCTCCCGTTTCGAGAATGGCCGGGTCTATCAGCGCCCGTTTGGCGGGCAGTCGAAGAATTTCGGTGGTGAGCAGGCGGCGCGGACCGCTGCAGCCGCGGACCGCACAGGTCACGCCCTGTTGCACCTGCTGTACCAGCAGAACGTCAAGAACAAGACCCGGGTGTTCAGCGAATGGTATGCCCTGGATCTGGTCAAAAACCAGGACGGCGATGTGGTGGGCTGTACGGCCATCGATATTGAAACCGGTCAGGTAGTGTATTTCAAGTCCAAGGCCGTGGTCCTGGCAACTGGTGGGGCGGGACGTATCTATGCCTCCACCACGAATGCCTTTATCAACACCGGCGACGGTGTAGGCATGGCCCTGCGTGCCGGCGTGCCGGTGCAGGATATGGAAATGTGGCAGTTCCACCCAACCGGTATTGCCGGCGCCGGCGTACTGGTGACCGAAGGCTGCCGGGGTGAGGGCGGTTATCTGCTGAATAAGGACGGTGAACGCTTTATGGAGCGTTACGCGCCCAATGCCAAAGATTTGGCCGGTCGGGATGTGGTTGCCCGTTCCATGATGACCGAAATCCGGGAAGGCCGGGGTTGTGAAGGTCCCTGGGGAACCCATATCAAGCTTAAACTGGATCATCTGGGTAAGGAAGTGCTGGAGTCCCGTCTGCCGGGCATCTGTGAACTGTCCCGTACCTTTGCCCACGTGGATCCGGTCAAGGAACCTATCCCTGTTATCCCCACCTGTCACTATATGATGGGCGGTATTCCCACTAACGTGGATGGCCAGGCTATCGGTATCGATGAAAATGGCAAAGAAACGCTGATCAATGGTTTGTTCGCCTGCGGCGAGATTGCCTGTGTGTCCGTGCACGGCGCTAACCGCCTGGGGGGCAACTCCCTGCTGGACCTGGTAGTGTTCGGTCGTGCTACCGGTCTGCATCTGGGTGAGGCCCTGGACAAGATTGGCGAGCAGCGCGATGCATCCGAGTCTGATCTGGAAGCGGCCCTTTCCCGTTTCAACCGCTGGGAAAGTTCCGAGGCCGGCAAGGGCGAAGATCCGGTACAGATCCGCAAAGACATGCAAAAGTGCATGCAGCTTAATTTCTCGGTATTCCGTGAAGGGGACGCCATGGCCGACGGCCTCAAAGAGCTGAAGGAAATTCGCGAACGTCTGCAACATGCCCGTCTGGACGACAAGAGCGGGGATTTCAATACCCAGCGTATAGAGTGTCTGGAGCTGGACAACCTGATGGAAACGGCTTATGCCACCGCGGTAGCGGCCAATTTCCGCACCGAGAGTCGCGGTGCCCACAGTCGCTTCGACTATCCTGATCGTGATGATGATAACTGGCTGTGCCATAGCATCTATCGTCCCCAGTCCGAGTCCATGACCAAGCGTGAAGTGAATATGTCGCCCAGACTGCGCGAAGCCTTCCCGCCCAAGGCCAGGACTTACTAAGAGGAGCATGAAGTAGATGAAATTGAATTTTTCAATTTATCGTTACAACCCTGATGTCGACAATGCACCTCGGATGCAGGACTATCAACTGGAAGTGGAAGAAGGCCGCGACATGATGGTGCTGGACGCCCTGATCCAGTTGAAGGAACAGGATTCCACCCTGGTATTCCGTCGCTCATGCCGTGAAGGGGTCTGCGGATCAGACGGCCTGAACATGAACGGTAAGAACGGTCTGGCCTGTATTACACCGGTTTCGGCACTGGGTAAGGGTAAAATCGTGATTCGTCCGTTGCCTGGATTGCCGGTAGTGCGCGATCTGGTGGTGGATATGTCGCAGTTTTATACCCAGTACGAAAAGATCAAGCCATACCTGATCAATGACGACAAGCAGCCTCCGGCCCGTGAATATCTGCAGAGCCCTGAGGAGCGCGAAAAGCTTGATGGGCTTTACGAGTGTATCCTCTGCGCCTGTTGCTCGACAGCTTGCCCGTCATTCTGGTGGAATCCTGACAAGTTCATCGGCCCGGCCGGTCTGCTGCATGCCTACCGTTTCCTGGCCGACAGCCGGGATACGGCAACAGAGCAGCGGTTGAGTGAGCTGGACGATGCGTTCAGTGTATTCCGCTGCCATGGCATCATGAACTGTGTCAGCGTCTGTCCGAAAGGATTGAATCCGACCAAGGCCATTGGTCAGATCAAATCCATGCTGCTGCAACGGGCTGTTTAGTTACACTCTTGAGCCCCCATGGGATAAAGAGTCATTGATATAGCTAAATAGCCATCCACCGGGGATGGCTATTTTTGTATTGTCCGGACCGGACAACAGAGTAAAGGCGCGGTGCGACACCTTGTGTCAGGACCGGGACGGGCGGATGCCGGGGTTGTATGAAACAGCCATCGGCCTTGTTATTTTTAATTCCTGTCATTTTGATAAAGGGACAAAAATGCTAGAAAGCGTGATGAAAGCATGGTGGGAGTCGTCCCACATGGCTGGTGGTAACGCTGCTTATGTAGAGGAACTCTACGAAGCATATCTCGACGACCCGCAAAGCGTGTCGCAGGAGTGGCGCACGATTTTCGATCAGTTGCCCAAAGTCAACGGTGTCGAGCTGGAAACCAATCACAGCCAGATCCGTGATCAGTTCAGGACCATGGCCAAACTCGGTCCCATGAGCCGGGTCGCCACTGCCGTGTCAGGTGCCAGTGGCGGTGACGAGAAGCAGGTCAAGGTGCTGCAGCTAATCAACGCCTTTCGGTTCCGGGGCCATCAGCACGCTAATCTCGACCCGTTGGGCCTGTGGAAGCAGGAGCGGGTCAGGGATCTGGAACTGTCTCATCACGAACTGTCTGAAGCAGATTTTGACCGCGCATTCAATGTCGGTTCCTATGCCATCGGCAAAGACAGCATGCCCCTGGGCGAGCTGTTTAAATCACTGAATCGTACCTATTGCGGCTCGGTGGGCGCAGAGTACATGCATATCACCAACACCGAACAGAAGCGCTGGATACAGCAGCGTTTTGAATCGGTTCAGGCCAAGCCGGAGTTTGATCGCGACACCAAAGTCGGCATTCTCAAAGGCCTGGTGGCGGCAGACGGCATGGAAAAATACCTGGGATCCAAGTTCCCGGGCGCCAAGCGTTTCTCCCTGGAAGGTGGCGACGCGTTGATCCCAATGCTGAAGAACCTGATTACCCATGCCGGCACCAATGGCGCCAAGGAAGTAGTGGTCGGAATGGCTCACCGGGGCCGTCTGAACGTACTGGTCAATGTTCTGGGTAAGAACCCGTCGGTATTGTTTGACGAGTTTGCCGGCAAGCATGATGAGTCGCTGGGGGCCGGTGATGTGAAGTATCACGCCGGGTATTCGTCTGATTACGCCACACCCGGCGGCAACGTGCATCTGGCGCTGGCGTTCAACCCCTCACACCTGGAGATCGTCAATCCGGTGGTGATGGGCTCGGTTCGCGCCCGCCTGGATCGTCGTGGTTGTTCAGATGGTTCTACCGTCGTACCTATCACCATCCACGGTGACGCCGCCATCGCCGGTCAGGGGGTGGTGCAGGAAACCTTCAACATGTCGCAGACCCGTGCCTTTGCAGTGGGCGGTACGGTGCGCATCGTCATTAATAACCAGGTGGGCTTTACCACCTCCAAGCGTGAAGATACTCGTTCGACCCAGTACTGTACCGATATCGCCAAGATGGTGCAGGCGCCGATTTTCCATGTGAATGCGGATGATCCCGAAGCGGTGATTTTCGTGACCCAACTGGCGCTGGATTATCGCAATACCTTCAAACGTGACGTGGTAATCGATCTGGTTTGTTACCGTCGTCACGGCCACAACGAGGCTGACGAGCCCAATGCCACCCAGCCGCTGATGTACCAGAAGATCAAGAAGCACCCGGTCCCCCGCGAGATCTATGCGGACCAGTTGCTGGCCGAAGGTATCATCGACAAGCACGAAGTGGAAAAAATGGTCAGCGACTACCGTGCGGCGCTGGATCACGGCGCCTGCGTGGTCGAGGAATGGCGTCCCATGACCGAGCATTCGGTGGACTGGTCGCCTTATCTGGGCCATGACTGGGATGTGATTTACGACGGCGCCATCACTATCGATAAACTGCGTGAACTGGGCGAGAAAATCTTCTCCTATCCTGAGTCGGTTAAACTGAACTCCCGCGTTAACAAGGTTTATGAAGACAGGAAAGCCATGATTGCCGGTGAAAAGCCGCTGGATTGGGGCTGCGCTGAGATGCTCGCCTATGCCAGCATTGTCGATCTTGGCAAGCGCATCCGCATGACCGGGCAGGACTCGGGTCGTGGCACCTTCTTCCATCGCCATGCGGTACTGCACAATCAGAAGGACGGTTCCACCTATATGCCTTTGCAGCACGTACGTGAAGGGCAGGGACCGATGGAGATTTACGACTCTGTCTTATCTGAAGAAGCCGTGATGGCTTTTGAGTACGGCTATTCCACCGCAGAGCCCGGTTGCCTGACCATTTGGGAAGCCCAGTTTGGTGATTTTGCCAACGGCGCCCAGGTGGTGATTGATCAGTTCCTCAGCTCTGGTGAGGCCAAGTGGGGACGCCTTTGTGGTCTGACCTTGCTGTTACCCCATGGTTACGAGGGGCAGGGACCCGAGCACAGCTCGGCACGCCTTGAGCGTTTCCTGCAAATGTGCGCCGATCACAACTGGCAGGTTTGCGTGCCCTCCACGCCTGCCCAGGTATTTAATATGATTCGCCGTCAGATGGTACGCCCCATGCGTCGTCCATTGATTGTGATGTCGCCCAAATCCCTGTTGCGTCACGCCATGGCCACTTCCAGTCTGGAAGAGTTGGCCGAAGGCGTATTCAAGAGTGTGATTGGTGAAGTTGATGAGATTAATCCGACCAAGGTCAAACGTGTCGTTATGTGCTCGGGTAAGGTCTACTATGATCTGCTCGACCAGCGTCGTAAGAATGAACAGGACGATGTGGCGATTATCCGTATCGAGCAACTCTATCCTTTCCCGCATGCAGAGATTGCCGAGGTACTGGAAGCCTATAAGCATGTACAGGATTGGGTATGGTGTCAGGAAGAGCCACAAAACCAGGGCGCCTGGTATTGCAGCCAGCACCATTTCTGGAGTGCCATTCCGGATGGGGCCAGGCTGACCTATGCGGGACGTTCCGCATCCGCTTCACCGGCCGTAGGCTATGTTTCCATTCACAACCAGCAACAGAAAGCGTTGGTTGATGATGCATTATCGATTAAATAAGGGACCACTATGAGCATTGAAATTAAAGTTCCGGTACTGCCAGAATCCGTAGCGGATGCCACCATCGCAACATGGCACGTCAAGCCAGGTGACAAGGTCTCCCGTGACCAGAATCTGGTGGATATCGAGACAGACAAAGTCGTACTCGAAGTGGTGGCACCCGCCGATGGCGTACTGGCCGAAATCCTTGAGGACGAAGGCGCGACGGTCAATGCCGAGCAGATTATCGGTAAGCTGGACGAGGCCGGTAAGTCCGGTTCGTCAGAAAAAGGTGACGGCAAAGGTAATGGAAAGTCGAACGGAAATTCTAACGACGAGTCTGGTAAGGCTCAGCAAAAACAACAATCCTCCAGTGATAATGGCAAAGGTGAATCAGTGGAAATAAAAGTACCCGTTCTGCCGGAGTCCGTGGCCGATGCCACTATTGCGACCTGGCATGTTAAGCCTGGGGAAGCGGTCTCTCGAGACCAGAACCTGGTTGATATTGAAACCGATAAAGTGGTTTTGGAAGTAGTGGCGCCGGCCGATGGCTCCATCAGCGAAATTCTGGCCGAGGAAGGCGATACGGTCACGGCTGAGCAGGTAATTGCGAATTTCACTTCCGGCAAGGGCGGCAGCAAACCAGACAGCAGCAAGTCGGAAGAAAAATCCGATGACAAAGAAAGCAGCGATGCCCTGAGTCCGTCCGTGCGACGTTTGCTGGCCGAAAAAGGAGTCGATGCCTCCAAGATTAAAGGCACCGGCAAGGGCGGCCGTATCACCAAGGAAGATGTGGAGAAGCATCTGAAGTCCGACGATAAGCAGGGCAAAGCCGAATCCAAGACGGAACAGGCGGCTTCCGGTGCCGCAACAGGCATGGCGGATCGCACCGAGAAACGCGTGCCCATGACCCGTCTGCGTAAGACCATCGCCAATCGCCTGCTGGAAGCGAAAAATTCCACGGCCATGCTGACCACCTTTAATGAGGTCAACATGAAGCCCATCATGGATCTGCGTAAGCAGTACCAGGATATCTTCGAGAAGCGCCACGGCATCCGTCTGGGCTTTATGTCTTTCTACGTCAAAGCCGTCACCGAAGCCCTGAAGCGCTTCCCTGAAGTCAATGCGTCCATCGATGGCGATGATATCTGTTATCACAATTATTTTGATGTCAGCATTGCCGTGTCCACCCCAAGGGGGCTGGTGACGCCGGTATTGCGTGATTGCGATCAACTGGGGCTGGCCGATATCGAAAAGGGTATCAAGGATCTGGCCATTAAGGGGCGTGACGGCAAGTTGTCCATGGCCGATCTGCAGGGCGGCAACTTCACCATTACCAACGGTGGTGTATTCGGCTCCCTGATGTCCACTCCTATTATCAACCCGCCGCAAAGCGCCATTCTGGGTATGCACAAGATTCAGGATCGGCCCATGGCGGTGGACGGCAAGGTGGAAATCCTGCCGATGATGTACCTGGCCCTGTCCTATGATCACCGTATTGTCGACGGCAAGGAGTCCGTGGGCTTCCTGGTGACCATCAAGGAACTGCTGGAAGACCCGACTCGCCTGATTCTGGACGTATAAACGACAATCAGGAGGAAGCGTAGGGGTAAGCAGGAATCATTTCTCACCCCTTGCGCTTCAGACGCTCAGGTTGAGCCAAGGAGACGAGGTTCAGTCTGAAGAGGCCATCCCCGGGTTGATTATGCAAGGGGGGCCTCAAATGCCTCCGGCAAGCTGATTGCCGGATAAGCTGCCGGGACCTGGTTCCGGTAATTCATACTGCAAAAGCAGTTTTTTCTCAGAAAAAACGGAAAGAACACCATGAACTTGCATGAATATCAGGGCAAACAGCTCTTTGCCGAATATGGCTTACCTGTTTCCGAAGGGTATGCTGCCGACACCCCTCAGGCAGCAGTCGAAGCCGCCGAGCGCATCGGTGGCAAAGAATGGGTCGTCAAGTGTCAGGTGCACGCCGGCGGCCGCGGCAAGGCCGGTGGTGTAAAGCTGGTCAAGACTAAAGACGAAATCCGCCAGTTTGCCCAGCACTGGCTGGGTAAAAACCTGGTGACCTACCAGACTGACGAGCATGGTCAGCCGGTCAACAAAATACTGGTCGAATCCTGTACCGATATCGATAAAGAGCTGTATCTGGGTGCAGTGGTTGACCGTGCCACCCGCCGTATCGTTTTCATGGCCTCTACCGAGGGCGGCGTGGAAATCGAGAAAGTGGCAGAAGAAACCCCGGAGAAGATCCTCAAGGCCGCCATCGATCCACTGGTCGGCGCTCAGCCTTTCCAGGCACGTCAGATTGCCTTTAAACTGGGCCTGGAAGGGGTACAGATTAAGCAATTCACCAATATCTTCCTGGGTCTGGCCAAGATGTTCGAAGAGCTGGATGTGGCCCTCATTGAGATTAACCCGCTGGTAATCAAGTCTGACGGCAATCTGCATTGTCTGGATGCCAAGGTCGTTATCGACAGCAACGCCATGTACCGTCAGCCCAAGCTGCGCGACATGCACGATCCTTCCCAGGAAGACGCCCGTGAGTCTCAGGCTGCCAAGTGGGAACTGAACTACGTGGCCCTGGACGGCAACATCGGCTGTATGGTTAACGGCGCAGGCCTTGCCATGGGCACCATGGATATCGTTAAGCTGAACGGCGGCGCGCCGGCCAACTTCCTGGATGTGGGCGGCGGTGCAACCAAAGAGCGCGTGACCGAAGCCTTTAAAATCATCCTGTCTGACTCCAACGTCCAGGCGGTACTGGTTAACATTTTCGGCGGTATCGTACGTTGCGACATGATTGCCGAAGGAATCATCGGCGCCGTGGAAGAGGTGGGTGTCAACGTGCCTGTGGTGGTGCGCCTGGAAGGCAACAATGCCGAGCTGGGTGCCAAGAAACTGGAAGAATGTGAACTGAACATTATCGCTGCAGCCAGCCTGACTGACGCAGCGCAGAAAGTGGTTGCCGCAGCCGGAGGTGCAAAATGAGCGTTTTGATCAATAAAGACACTAAGGTCATCTGCCAGGGCTTCACCGGTGGCCAGGGCACCTTCCATTCCGAACAGGCCATTGCTTATGGAACGCAAATGGTTGGCGGTGTCACGCCAGGCAAAGGCGGCACCAGCCATCTGGGTCTGCCGGTATTCGATACCGTTAAAGAGGCAGTGGAAGCCACAGGTGCCACAGCCTCTGTCATCTATGTGCCTGCGCCATTCTGTAAGGACTCCATCATCGAAGCGGCCGATGCCGGTATCGAATTGATCGTTTGTATTACCGAAGGCATCCCGACTATCGACATGCTTTATGTCAAAGAGTACGTGGATCAGAAAGGTGTGCGCATGATTGGTCCCAACTGCCCGGGCGTCATCACCCCCGGAGAGTGCAAGATCGGTATTATGCCTGGCCATATCCACAAGCCGGGTAAAGTGGGCATTGTGTCCCGTTCCGGCACCCTGACCTACGAAGCGGTCAAGCAGACCACTGACGAGGGCTTCGGTCAGTCAACCTGCGTGGGTATCGGTGGCGATCCTATTCCGGGCTCCAACTTTATCGATATCCTGGCCCTGTTCGAGAAAGATCCGAAAACCGAAGCCATCGTCATGATCGGTGAGATTGGCGGGACAGCCGAAGAAGAAGCGGCGGCGTACATCAAGGATCATGTCACCAAGCCCGTCGTGTCTTACATTGCCGGTGTAACTGCCCCTCCGGGTAAGCGTATGGGCCATGCAGGCGCCATTATCTCCGGCGGTAAAGGCACTGCCGATGAGAAGTTCAAGGCGTTGCAGGACGCGGGTGTCACCACCGTGCGTTCCCTGGCTGAAATAGGCAAGGCGCTGCGCGAGCGTACCGGCTGGTAAGATTATTGGTATGTAATTAAGAGGGCCGCTCATGGAGCGGCCTTTTTTGTTTCAACCCCGGACACATGGGGTCCGGATCTGGTTGCTTACCGAAGCGCTTCCAGATCAAACTCCGGGTCATACGCCTTGCACCAATGGGCCAGGGGCATGGGTTTGCCGAACAGGTAGCCCTGAAACCTTGTACAACCCAGATCTTTGAGAATTTGTAGTTGTTGCCGGGTCTCCACACCCTCTGCAATGGCGTGCAGATTTAAGTTCCCGGCCAACTCCAGTGCCGACTGAACAATCTTTAGGTGGCGTTCTGACACCCCGAGGCTGCCAACAAACTCCCTGTCAATCTTCAGGGTAGTGGCCGAGATATCGATAAGCTGTGACAGTGACGCATGGCCTGTTCCAAAGTCATCGATAATAATGGTGGCGCCTATATTGGCAAGAGAAGTCAGACGCTTACGTGTTTCTTCATGACTGGCCAGTACGGAGGTTTCGGTAATTTCCAGTTCCAGATGACGACGAAGCAAAGGATGTTCTGAGTAGTAGCGCAACAACTTTTCATAGAAGCCGTCATCCAGCAACTCCGGCCCTGCCAGGTTTATTGCCACAGGCACCATTGGCATGGGCTGGGGCCAGTTTTCTAAAAGTCTGATGGCCTTGTGCAGAATTTGGCTGGAAAACGCCACATGCCAGTCATTCTCTGCAATCTGCGGCAAGAACTGATGGGGTAGCAACACAGACGCGCCTTCATGCTGGTTAATCCTGGCCAGTGCTTCAAAACCGATCCTCTGATCATGGTCGTTATACTGAGGCTGTAACCAGATAACGAAATCCTGCTCATCCAGATGCCTTTTAATCCGTTCGCGCAACAAGCTTGATCGTTGGATGGAACGGCTGTAATCAGAGTTATACAGGACAAAGCTTTGCCGGGCGTCGGTCTGGCTCAGGGCGATGCTGCATTCCTCCACCAGAAGATTTGCCCTGACCCTGGCGCGAAGTCTGGTACAGCCTGCACGCCAATCGGCGGCTAGGGTAAGGGGGCCACCTTTCTGTTCGATGATATGTCTGTCAGGCAATTGGTTAAGCAGCCAATGTTGTATGTTTTGCTCTGAAACATAGCTGTCTGGCACCGCCAGCAGAAACTTGGCGCCCGGGAACCGGTACAGATGCACATTGGCAGGAAGGGCATGTTTCAGGCGGCTGGCCAGTTCACTCAATAACTGGTCCCCCGTATTGAGGCCATACTGGATATTGACTTCGCGAAGATTGGCAAGCTTCAGCAGAATAAGCGACTTGCTTTGCTTAAGCCTGGTATAGGCACGTTCATACCAGAAATTATGGTTGCGCAGGCCTGTCAACGGATCGATAAAGTGCTGTCGACGGGACGCCGCCAGCTTTCTGTCCAGGGCCTCCATATCGGAGGTGTTATGGCAATGTATCAACTGCGTCTTATGGTGCGCCAGGCTGGCAGGCTGCAATTCATAGTGCTGGCTGGGATCGGAGCGGAGGGTTCCCCTGAGCCGGATACCGGCCAGTAACGGCTTGTCGAAGTGAAACAACTGGTGAAGAAAGTGGCAGTCCCTGCCGGATTGCCGGATCAAATGTCTGGCTGCTTTATTCGCCTGCAGTATTCTGCCGTGCTCGTCACAGAACAGGGAAACGGTTCCGCCGTTATCGAAAATTTCCTGATAGCGATTGAGTAGATTGTTGAGTTTCTGGCTGTGGTTCCGAATGGTACGGGACTGACTTTCGATAGTGGACAACAGACGCATTACCGCCAACGGCAGGCAGAAGTTGAAGAACAGGAATACCAGTGAACTGAGATAAGTATGAGTTTGCGGCAGGCTGATACTGATATTAAAGATCGAATCCAGCGGTTGGTTTCTGATCAGCAGGGCATAGGGCAGGAGGTTGAACAGCATGGCGGCAATAGCCGCTTTGTTGCCGAAAAACAGGCGAACGAGCAGGGGCAGGGTAAAGAGAAACAGCAAACCATATTTTGCCGCCCCGAAGTCAGGGACAAAAAGCAAAATGGCGGTACCAGCCAACACAATAATACTGATTAAAGCCAGGGCGGCCTGATTGACCCGCTTTCTGCCCAACATTAACGTGCCCCAGAGCATCACGCTGAATCCCAGGGTCAGCACCAGCACGAAGTGCATATTCATCGAATAGGCGATATAAGAAGAATGGAGAACGATGATAAGGGTCAGGAGGGTGCCGCTGAGCAGTACCAGCCTAAGTACGCTTAGCTTCCATGTGCGGTCATCGTTGTCGGAAAAATGGCTCTTTCCGACTAACAAATACTGCTGGATCCGCAGAAACAACTTGTTCAAAACTGGCATTCCATTTGATCGTGATACACTACGACTTTGCGCTGTAAACGATTACATAAAGCCAGTGGGGGCGCAACCTAAAACCTTTCAGATCATCTGCCCAGAGAATCACAGGGAAGGCTTCGACCTTGTTACCGGCTAAGCAACGCTGAACAGAGCAGGCCTATTATCAGTGTCAGGGTCACGCTCAGTAAGGTGCCCAGCATGACGTATTCGGTCATCTTTCTGTCAGCCTGTCGGGTCAGATCGCCGAAGCGGAAGATGGATTTGGCTGCCAGCACAAAGCCCACACTGGCATACTGTTGCAGCAATATCAGGGTCAGGATCAGCACCCGCTCAACTACTCCGATAGCGTGACCGGTACTGGGGGAACTGTCGGCGCTGGCCTGGGCTCCCCAATGTTTCAACAGATTGGCGATCAGCACGGAAACCGGCCGCATCACCAGCAGATAGGCCGTCAGTATTATCCAGTTATTTAGGTGGAACAGGGTTGGCCACAGGTCATTGAGCAGGGGCCAGCTATTTGTGACGTACAGCCACACCCAGACCAGTACCAGCAGGTGCAGGACCTGGTCGATAAGAAAATACCTGGTGGTGCGGGGACAGTAGGATTTTGCCAAATCGGTCAGGTAATGAAGCAGGGCAATCAGTCCCGCCAGCAATAGCGGTTGCCAGATCGACCAGCCCCATCCCAGAAGCCCTTCCCATAGCCACAGGGTGGCAAAGCTGAGCAGGCCATGGACCGAAGTATGGTAAAGCAGCTTAGTGGAGCGGTAGTGATAGGCCAGGCGGTCTTCAATCCAGCTTATGGGCTGCAGAAAAAAGTCGGCCAGCAGGTGGCTGACCAGCACTGCGGCCAGTAATATCCCTTCATGCATTGAAATAGGTTCCTGATAATTGTTGGCTGTGACGAATAAATTCCGACAGGAGCTCATAATGGCCCTGATTGAGCAATTTGGTGACATTGACCCTGGAGGTGTTCATTCGCCTGGCAATCTGTTGATGAGAATTGTCCTTGAGGGACAGGTACTCATGCAGTGCTGCGGCCTGCCGGGCTGTGGTTTTACCCACGAGCAGATCGGCAAAGCGTAGCAGCAGCTCCATATGGAACTGGAACTCGCTGGCGGCAGAACTTATCTTCAGTCGCTGCAGGTGGTCCATCTGTTCAAGGCCCTTGCCGGAGAGGGTAAAGGCTTCCCCCGTGGCGCTCTTGATATCCTGGCGCAAGTTATCTACCTTTCCCAGTCCTACGCTGATTCTGGCATCGGACTGAGCACTTTTCAGCGACAGCCGAATCAGCAGCGCCGCATGCAGGGCCTGGTCAGGCTGATTTAACAGCAACTGGAAGGCATCGCCCCGGTAAATGTTGTAGCTGCCACTAAACCGATCACAGATTTGTATCAGGGTCTGATCGAGGTTATAGAGCAAGGTGTCATAGTGGTTGGCCGGTACCTGACTCGAATCCACCAGATCACCGGTTAATACGGCATAACAAGGCATAGCATTCCTTACGTAACCATATGTGGTTACATTTTGTTATGTAACTAATTTTAGTTACTTTCTGTCAGGTAAGCAAATCAGGTTACTCAGACCCGGGAATCGGGCAGTACTTGGCTGCTGTATTTAGGGCTCAAACTGGTATAATGCGCGTCCTTTAACAGATGTAACAAGGCAGGGGTGGTAATGGCCGAGACAGATATGCGTCCGACCAATTTTATTCGTCAAATCATCGACAAGGATCTGGCCGAAGGTGTGCATAAGACTATTCATACCCGCTTTCCGCCGGAGCCTAACGGCTACCTGCATATAGGTCACGCCAAATCCATCTGTCTGAACTTCGGTCTGGCGCAGGACTATCAGGGACAGTGCAACCTGCGTTTTGACGATACCAACCCGGAAAAAGAAAACATCGATTACGTCAATTCCATCAAGGACGACGTACACTGGCTTGGCTTTCAGTGGGATGGCGAGGTGTGCTATTCCTCCGACTATTTTGACCAGTTGCACGGTTATGCGGTGGAACTGATTGAAAAAGGCTTGGCCTATGTGGATTTCTCCAGCCAGGAGCAGATGCGGGAAATGCGCGGGACCCTTAAGGAGCCGGGTACCAACAGCCCCTACCGGGATACCGCTGTGGTGGAGAATCTGGAGCATTTCGCCAAAATGACGGCGGGAGAGTACAAGGAAGGACAGTGCGTACTGCGGGCCAAGATAGACATGACCTCGCCCTTTATGTGCATGCGCGATCCGGTTATTTACCGGGTTAAATTCGCCCATCACCATCAGACCGGTGACAAGTGGTGTGTTTACCCCATGTATGACTTTACCCACTGCATTTCGGATGCCATCGAAGGGATTACCCATTCCCTGTGCACACTGGAGTTCCAGGATAACCGCCGTCTGTACGACTGGGTACTGGACAACATCAGTATTCCCTGTCATCCAAGGCAGTATGAGTTTTCCCGTCTGAATCTGGAATATACGGTGCTGTCCAAGCGCAAGCTGATCCAACTGGTGGAAGAACAGCATGTGGATGGCTGGGACGACCCCCGTATGCCGACCATTGCCGGCCTGCGACGTCGCGGCTACACAGCGGGCTCCATCCGTGAGTTTTGTAAACGCATCGGTGTGACAAAAATGGATAACATGGTGGAAATGGGCATGCTGGAAGCCTGTATCCGTGATGATCTGAACCAGAATGCCGCTCGCGCCATGGCTGTTTTGGATCCGGTTAAGGTGGTGATTGAGAACTATCCGGCCGATCGTCTGGAAATGCTGACCGCCCCGAACCATCCCTCCGATGAAAACATGGGCAGCCGGGAGCTTCCCTTTACCCGTGAGATTTATATCGAACGGGAGGATTTCCGCGAAGAGGCTAACAAGAAATTCAAGCGTCTGGTGCTGGGCAAGGAAGTGCGCCTGCGCAATGCCTATTTCCTTAAGGCCGAGCGGGTAGAGAAGGACGCCGGGGGTGAAATCCAGACCATCTACTGCACCTACGACCCGGAGACCCTGGGCAAGGATCCGGCCGACGGTCGCAAGGCAAAAGGGGTTATCCACTGGGTGTCGGCCAGCCATGGGGTGGCTGCCGAGGTCCGGCTCTATGACCGGCTGTTCAGTGTCCCAAACCCGGCAGCAGAGGACGTCTTTACCGCCAGTATCAACCCCGAATCGCTGAAAATCGTGCAGGGCATACTCGAGCCCAGCCTGGTCAACGCTCAGCCCGGCAAAGCGTTGCAATTTGAACGCCTGGGTTACTTCTGTAAGGACAAGCACGCCGATAACCTGGTATTTAACCGTACGGTGGGACTGCGTGATACCTGGGCCAAGATAGAAGGGCAGGAATAAGCAAGTGACAAGTTACGGGTGACAGGTAACAAGTAACAGGTTACAGGTGACAAGGAACAAGTGACGGGTAACAGGTAAAGATTTGACTTATGATGGAAGCGAGTTAGCCTTTCCCGTCACTCGTCACTCGTCACTCGTCACTCGTCACTCGTCACTCGTCACCCGTGCCGGTCATTTCTTCGGCTGTGCGTCCAGGCTCTGGCCATTCACATCAATGCTCTGATCCGACATCAGATAGAGATATAAAGGCATGATGTCTTCCGGTGTTTTCAGTTGGTTGGCATCTTCGGCCGGATAGGCCTTGGCGCGCATTTTGGTGCGTGTCGCCCCCGGATTAATACAATTGAAGCGCACTTTGCTGTTGGCATATTCATCCGCCAGCACCTGCATCATGCCCTCCGTAGCAAATTTGGAAACGGCATAGGATCCCCAGTAGGCGCGTCCTTTACGACCCACCCCGGATGACGTAAAGATGACGGAGGCATGGGGAGCCTGCAACAGCAAAGGCAGCAGGGCCTGGGTCATATAAAACTGGCTGGTCAGGTTGACCTGCATGATGTCCTGCCATTCCTTTTCCGGAATCTGTGCAAAGGGACGCAAGTACCCCAACTGGCTGGCGTTATGCAATACGCCGTCCAGCCGCTTGAATTGCTCCTGTATGGTCTGTGCCATCTGCTGATAGTGAGACAGGGTGGCGCCACAGAGATCTAATGGCACGATGGCCGGCTCAGCGCCCCCTTCAGAGAGGATCTCATCATACACGGCTTCCAGTTTACTGACCGTGCGACCCAGCAATATCAGCGTCGCGCCCGCCCGGGCAAAGCTCAGGGCCGCAGCCCGTCCAATACCGTCGCCGGCGCCGGTCACCAGGATAACTTTGTCTTTAAGTGAATTTTCTGAAAGAGGGGGTAACTGCATGGAATCTGTTAAATCATTATAAAAACCTGAGCCGATCCTAGCACTTAACGTGCTGCTTGTACGGTAAAATCTGCGTCATTCACCGCTGTCACATCCGATTAACAAATCTTTGCAAATGGCTAGCAAAGTCAATAATATTGCATTAACTTTAACTGGTCATACATGTTGGCGCAGCCCACGGATGGCCGGTTTAAACGCCAGACACAAGATGCGTTTTTTTACCCTCGGGGGGTCGGCTTGGACCGACCGGCTCAAGGAACAATAACAAAAAGCAGGATTTGGGGAGACACAATGAGAAAACTATTAGTCAGCGCTACGGTGGCAGCCGCTCTGGGCTTGTCCGGTTGTGGTGGCGGTGAAACCTTGGCTGAGGCGCAGGCGGAACAGGAGCCGGCCAAGCCTTTTGCCCGCGTGGTTTTTGACCCCTCTACCAGTGACGTCAATATCCCTAACGACTTATTGATGATCCCTGATGGCAACTTCTTTGATTTCACCCTGAACACGGAAGGGGGCGCGCAATTCGATCCGGGTAATCCCGAGCATGCCCTGAGCGCCCTGGACGGCTGGTCAACCCATCACCCCTTTCAGATCCGTATCAATGTCCCTGCAGGCCTGAGCCTGGATCCGGCATCAGCCGGCGCCGGAGCAATACGCATCTATGAAGCGACGCAGGCACTGGAAGGGGACGAACCCCTTTGTCAGGCCATTGCCGAACAGGCTGCCGCGCCGGGTATTCCCTGTGTGCTGGGTGATGAACTGACCTGGGGCGTGGATTTTGTTACCCAGATGGCAAACCCGGCGACCGGCACCATCAGTGTGGTGCCCCTCAAACCCCTGAAGCCCGGGCAAGGCTATATGCTGGTGGTCACGGATGCACTGAAAGATGCAGAAGGACGGGCAGTACGCGGTTCCAGCACCTGGGAGCTGGCCAGTCAGGATCCTGAGACCATGCCCCTTGGCTCACCAGAGCAGAAGCAACTGCAGAACATCCTGAATTTCTTTGTCACCCTGCTGCAAGGTGAGGGATTGGATCGCGAAGACATCTCCTATGCGGCCTATTTCTCTACCCAGTCTGCCGGTACCGTGTTGTCGACGGTCAAACAACTGCAGATTGGATCCTTTGCCCAGGCGGTCGGTGCCGGCATGGATCCGCAGGCCGCTGCAGCCCAGTATCTGCCGGTGATTCAGATCAGCAACTCAGCCGCCCCGGATGTTTATACCGCCCTGGCGCCAAGCGCTTTGGGCGCTGAAACCTGGGCCGGTGTCCAGGCGCTGGGACTCGGCACCTGTTCCGGTCTGGTGGCTGGCCTTTCCAGCGCCAGCCCTCAGGTGGCGGGCACCGCACAGCAAGTCTTCGGTCAACTGGGCCCGTTCTGTGCGGCAGATATGAAACAAGGCAGCATCAACCTGCCTTATTACCTCAGTACCACCAATCCTTTGGGTGACTGGTGGCGGGCGGCCTGTACCAACGGCGCTATGTTACAACTGCTGGGTGCCGAACAGGTGGGTAACCTGATTGCGGGAGGTGCTGTGGGGCCTAATAACGCCCTGTGTCAGGCCGCATCTGGCGGACAACTTTATGATCTCGATCTGTCGGCTGTCGGTATAGACGATCCTCGTCATCTGACCAAGGTCAGCCCCATTCCTGCGGCCAGGACTATGGCAAACCTGACGGTACAGATTACTGTGCCAGACGAAACCTTTGCCAATCAGATCAATGCCCAGTTGGGTCAGCCCGCCATCAGCAAGCCGGCTGCCGGCTGGCCCGTGGTTATTCTGCAACATGGTATTACGTCCAAGAAAGAAGATATGCTGGCTGTGACGGGGGCCTTGTCCCTGGCCGGTTTTGCGACCGTGGCCATTGATCATCCCTTGCATGGCAGTCGTGGGTTCAATATCGACGGCAGTGTGGTCAATGCTTCCAATGGCTTTGGCGGCAGCGCTACCGATTATCTGAATCTGGCCAGTCTGCTGACGGCCCGCGACAATCTGCGCCAGAGTGTTGCGGATATCATGGGACTGAGACTGGGCCTGAATGCTGAGGTGGATACCACCAACGGCAGCAGCACCCTGCTGGATGGCAGCAAGGTCTCCTTTGTGGGCCATTCGCTTGGCGCCATCACCGGCACCGATGCCATCGCCCTGGCCAATACCAGCCTGGGAGGGCAACTGGCCAACTTTGACGGCATGTACAGTGTGACGGCCACAACGCTGGCCAACCCGGGTGGTGGAATCGGCGGTTTCCTGATGGAGTCTGCCGCCTTTGGTCCCCTGATCAAGGGATCCCTGCTGGCCAGTGCGTCACCTGAGTTTCAGGCGGCATTGCAACAGTATATGCAGGCCAATGGCATTGCCGAGGTGACGCCAGGGCTGTTGTTCGCCTTCTATCCGGTATTTGAGTCACAACTGACCCCAGCGCAATTAGCCGAGGTGAATGCGACCTTCTCGTCATTCTCCTTTGCGGCGCAGACCGTCATTGATGCGGCTGATCCCAATAATTACGCGGCCACCATCGCAGCCAACACACCTGTGCATATGATTGAGGTGGTCGGCGATGGCAGCGAGATGAATCTGCCGGATCAGGTGATCCCCAATACCACCAGCCTGCCGTTGGCCGGTACTGAGCCTCTGGCAGCCCTGATGGGGTTGCCGGTTGTGAATAGTACCAGTGAGGGCAGTGGGCTGGTGCGCTTTATTGAAGGCACACACAGCTCCCTGCTGGATCCAGGCCCGAGTGCCGAGGTCACGGCTGAGATGCAACAGCAGATGGCCTACTTCCTGGCGACCATGGGTACGACCATCAGAGTGCTTAATGAGAGCGTGGTAGCACAATAAGCCAGCCAGGGCGCGGAAGTTTGTTCCTAAAGCCAGGTCATTGACCTGGCTTTATTTTTGTGAAAAAACCCCCATCTCTTTGCGGAACAGAACCTTTGGAGTATTAGCGTTGGAATTTCTATACGAATATGGACTCTTCACCGCCAAAGCCCTGACTTTGGTATTTGCCCTGCTGCTGGCAGCGGGGGGCCTGGTGAGCTTGGCCCACAGGCAGAAATCGGGCAAGGGCGAATTGGAAATCAAGTCCCTGTCTGACCGGCTCGACGATATCATCGACCATGCCAATCAACTGCTGCTCAGTAAGGATGAGCGTAAGAAGCTACAGAAACAGCAGAAAAAACAGCAGAAAGCCGACAAGCAGTCGCCCAGCAAACCCAACCTGTTCGTGGTTGATTTCAAAGGCTCCATGGATGCCCATGAGGTGGATTGTCTGCGGGAAGAAGTCACGGCTATCTTATGTATCGCCAAGCCGGAAGATGAAGTGCTGATCCGGCTGGAAAGTGGTGGTGGTGTCGTGCATGGATATGGACTGGCCGCTTCGCAGTTGCAGCGTCTCAGAGATGCCAAGGTCAAATGCACAGTGTCAGTGGACAAGGTTGCGGCCAGCGGCGGTTATATGATGGCCTGTGTAGCCGACAAGGTCATCGCATCCAAGTTTGCCATCATCGGCTCCATCGGGGTCATTGCCCAGTTGCCCAATTTCAACAAACTGCTGAAAAAGCATGATATCGACTGGGAGCAGCATACCGCGGGCCAGTTTAAGCGCACCCTGACATTGTTTGGCGAAAATAACGAGGCCGGGCGACAGAAGTTTCGCGACGAACTGGAACAGGTGCATCAGTTGTTCAAACATTTTGTTCAGGAACATCGTGGCGAGCTGGACATAGACAAAGTGGCTACCGGTGAATACTGGTACGGCAGCCAGGCTCTGGAACTGAAGCTGGTGGATGAGATCCTGACCTCCGATGACTTTCTGCTTAAACAGAATAAGGAAAGAAAAATCTATCAGGTCAAATACAGTATCCGTAAAAACCTGGTGGAGAAGCTGGGCAAGGCCGCCAGTATTGCAATTGAAAGCAGTATCGGTCGGCTATGGCAGAAATCGCAACAGCCGGGGCTGTGAACCAGAATTAAAAAAAGCGCCGATGGCGCTTTTTTCTTACCCGCTCTAACGGTTTTTGTCGAAGTGCTCGAAGTCCACCGTTTCTTCCTTGCTACCGGCCCTGGGATTGTTGTAAGTATCGATATCCAGTTCCCCCTCGCTCTTCGCTACCACACAGGCCACCATGCAATCCCCTGTGACATTGACGGCGGTGCGGGTCATGTCCAGCAAGCGATCCACCCCAATAATCAGGGCAATGCCTTCCACCGGCAGGTTAACCTGTTGCAGCACCATGGCCAGCATGATCAACCCCACCCCGGGCACCCCGGCGGTGCCGACTGAGGCCAATGTGGCGGTCAGAATCACCATCAGATAGTCCGACACTGACAGATCCACACCGTAAACCTGGGCGATAAAGACGGTGGCCACCCCCTGCATGATAGCCGTGCCGTCCATATTGATGGTGGCACCCAGCGGCACGGTAAAGGAGGCGACGGTATTTCTGACACCCAGCTTGTTACGCGCCGTTTCCAGTGTCACCGGCAGTGTTGCACTACTGCTGGAGGTGGAAAAGGCGAACAGGGCGGCATCGCGCATCTTTTTCAGCAAATGCATTGGATTCAGGCCCGTGAGCACTTTTAGCAGTACCGGATAGGAAATAAAGGCATGGACGGCCAATACGAACAGGACCAGCAGGAAATACTTGAGCAGACTGGTGATGGTGTCAAAACCTATGGTGGCAAAGAGTTTGGCCATCAGGGCGAATACTCCGTAAGGCGCCAGGTTCATTAAAATGGTCACCAGACGCATCACCACCTTGTTCAAATCCTCGAACATCTCCCCGAGTTTCGTTCCCGCTTTACCTGACATGGCCATGGCAATACCGAACAACACTGAGAAAACAATAATTTGCAACATATTGCCTTCAGCCATGGCATTGATGGGGTTGGTTGGGAACATGCCAATAATAACTTCAGAAAAGGTGGGGGCCTCACTGGCGCTGAACGTTGCCGAGGTATCCAGATTAATACCTTCACCAGGGGCGACTAACAGGGCAAAAGTCACCGCCAACGTAATGGCTAGTGCAGTGGTAACCAGGTAGAGCAATATGGACTTGCCCCCCAGACGCCCCAGCCTGCTTGGGTCTGACAGGTTGCAGGTACCGCAGACCAGTGAAACAAATACCAACGGAACCACCAGCATTTGCAGGCTGGCAATAAAGATCTTACCCACAATGTTAAATATACCTTCCACCAAAAGGGCATACGTAGAAACATGAAGGCCGAATACACTGAAGGCGAAATCTCCGCTATCATCAAACAGGGCTCGAAGTAGGGTTCCGAGAAGGATCCCGGCCAACATGCCGAGAAAAATTCTGGTGGTTAAACTGTACTTTGCTGCAGGGTTAGCCATGGATGTCCTGGTCGTTATTGTTATTGCGGCTAAGACTAACAATTTTGGCAGATAAGCTGAACTTAAATAATAGCGATTTCGGTCGACAAGCTTATATGCAAGATATTCAGATGTTAGGGAGAAAAGAATGACGTCAACCCTTAAGGCTGCTGCAATCTGTTTGCTCAGTATGTCGCTGATTGCCTGTGGCGGTGGAGGCTCGTTGGGCACCGATGGTGGTAACGGCGGAGGTAGCACTGCCCCTGTGACCATAGACTTTAGGGTGGTGGATGCCAGTGGCACTGCCGTGGATCCAACCAGCAGCCAGTTGACCTCTGCGAATCCCTGGACAATCCAGGCAACCGTTTCCCAGGATGGCAGCGCACTTTCCGGCCAGCTTGTCACTTTCACCATGCCCGTAGGCGGCTATGCCACCTTTAATCCTGCCAGCGGCACGGCCACCACTGACAGCCAGGGGATTGCATCAATGGGCCTGAGGGCGGGTGATGTGGCCGGCGGCTTCAGTGTCGTGGCCAGAACAGGGGAGAGCAATGATTTCACCCTCAACCTGACATCAGCGGGTGACGGGTCTGCCGGAGAGGATCAGCCTGCTTCCCTGCAAGCCTTTGCCGAAAACCTACAGCTGGGCTCTTCCGGTTCGGGCCAGACGGTCATCATCGCGTCCGTGAAAAACGATAACAACAACGCGATGGAAGGGGTGGCCGTACAATTTTCTTCTGACTCGGGTCTGTTGGAAGTCACCGAGCCGGTGACATTGGCCGATGGAACAGCAAGAGCGATTCTTACTACACCCAATGATCCTGAAAACCGCGATATTACCGTCACAGCCGCCAGCGGCAATCTTTCGTCGTCGGTGATCGTTAAAGTGGTGGGCACTGAAATCAGCATCAGCGGCACCCGCTCGGTGACGGTGAACTCCGCATCCACCCTGACGGTGGCGCTGACCAACTCAGAAGGCAATCCTATTGCCAACCGGCAGGTCACACTGACAGCCGGAGACAATTCAAGGTTGTCGGCAACCGGTGGAAGCCGGGGCGAGAATAACGCCTTACTGGTGATGACCAATGTCAATGGCGTTGCGACTGTCACCTACGAATCCGATTCGGCTGGTTCTGATACGATCCAGGCGTCGGCGTTGAATTCATCGGATAGCTTTGACATTACCATTCAGCAGGACGATTTTACCTTCAGCAGCGTGCCTTCTGACGATGTTGCCCTGAACGAAACCGCCTCTTTGACGGTCACCTGGTTGCAAAATGGCTCGCCTCTGGTTGGTGGTCTGGTCTCACTGACGACTTCACGGGGCGTCATTACCTCGGCCAACCCTGTCGCCACTAACGCGTCAGGTCAGGTCAGCTTTACCCTGGAATCCAACAACGCGGGAATTGCTTCTCTCACCGCATCCGGCGATGACGGCAGTGGCAGTGAAGTGACCGTCACCACCGAGGTAGCCTTTGTCGCTACCCAGTCCAGTACCCTGGTGGCAGATGCCAGCCCCGATATCATTGGCGCAGACGGTGACACCAGCACTATTACTGCTGTGGTCAGGGATAACAGTGGTAACCTGGTAAAGGGCGCCGTGGTGAATTTCAATGTCAGTGATGTCAGCACCGGTTCCATTTCACCCAACCAGGCCACGACTAACAGCAAGGGCGTGGCGACCACTATCTTTACTTCAGGCTCGGTCACCAGCCAGGAAGCGGTGGTAATCAGCGCGGTGGTGAGCGGTACGCCGTCTGCCAATGATACGGTTACCCTGACTGTGGGTGGTCAGGCCTTCGACGTATCTTTGGGTACCGGCAGCCTGATCCAAAAGCCGGATGATGTGACCTATCTGAAAGAATTTGCGGTATTTGTCAGTGATACCGTGGGTAGCCCGGTACCTAATGTGGACCTGACTCTGTCGGCCACCCCGGTCAAATTCAACCAGGGCGGGGTTTACCGCAAAGGATTCTGGATTTGGAACGCGGCCCTGGAAGTATGGGAAACCCAGGTGACGGCAGTCTGTCCCAACGAAGATATTAACGGTAACGGCTTTCTGGATGCGGGTGAGGACAATAACGGGGACGGGCAACTGACTCCGGGTATTGTCGGAACCATCAGCTTCTCCGATGGCGACAGCACTGACGAGAACGGCCAGGCCAACCTGGATTACCGTTATCCCCGTGAATACGGTGCCTGGTATGACGCTGAGATCGGGGTTTTCGCCCAGTCAGCCGGCAGCGAGGCCAAGGAAAGCATGAAGTATACCCTGGGCGTGGCAGCGGATGACCTGTCCAATGAAGCCTCTCCGCCTCCCAACAGCCCCTACGGATTAAATGCTGATTGCAGCAGCACTGATTGAATGTAAAAAACCCGGCAGCCGCCGGGTTTTTTAATGGTCCCATTAACCGGCTTAACGCTGGAACGGATAGACAGAGCCCAACTTCAGGATCTGGGTCAGTTCATCCAGAGCGCTGCGGGATTCAATCAGCAACTGCGGATCACGCAGATCATCAAAGCTCAGTTCATCGCGGTAATGGCGGTCTATCCAATGATTCAGCCGTTCAAACTGTGAATCATTGATCAGGGTGTTGGGATTAACTGCATCCACTTCCTGGTCCGTCAGGGCCACCCGCAGACGCAGGCAGGCAGGACCGCCGCCATTGCGCATGCTCTGTTTGACGTCAAAATAATGGACTTTCTTGATGGGGGTGCCCTGGGTCACCAACCTGTCCAGGTAGCGGGAGACGGATTCGCTTTCCTGGCATTCGGTGGGGGCGATAATGGCCATCTCACCATTGGGCAGGGTAATGATCTGGGTGTTGAACAGATAAGTCTTCACCGCTTCCTGCACCGCCACATCGGCCGTATCAACCCGAATGAAGTGAACTGGCTGTTCACCAAATTTGGCCTGGATTTCATCCAGCGCCGCCTGGGTATTGTGAAAGGCCTGCTCATGATAGAAAAGGACATTCTGATTGCCGACTGAGATCACGTCGTTATGGAACACGCCCTGGTCGATCACATCAGGATTCTGCTGGATATACACCACTCCTTCGTCGCTCAGTCCATGCAGACGGGCAATGGCCTGGCAGGCTTCCAGGGTTTGTCTGGCCGGATATTTTTTGGGTGCGGGCTTACTGGGATCGAAGGCCTGGCGGCCATAGACAAACAGTTCCACGCCCGCATGGCCATATTCCGTGCATAAACGGGTATGGTTGGCTGCGCCTTCGTCACCGAAGTGTTCATTGTCGGGCAGGTGAGTATGGTGCTGGAAGTACTTCTCGTTGGCAAAAGTGGCTTTGAGGATGCGTCCTGTGACTTCCGGCTCCAGCGAACGATGAAACTTATTGGTCAGATTGGCCGGGGTGAAATGCACGCGGCCATCGGCCGTGTCTGCGCTGGGAGAAACCGTCGCAGCATTGGCCGTCCACATACTGGATGCCGAGCAACAGGCCAGAAATACTTCGGGGGCCTGTCTGGCTGCTTTTTCCAGGACCTGCGCATCGGTGCCGGTAAAGCCAAGACGGCGTAATGTCTGGATGTCCGGCCTTTCCTGAGGCGCCAACACGCCTTGCAGCATGCCCATGTCGGACAACGCCTTCATCTTCTTCAGGCCTTGTTTGGCGGCCTGCTTCGGGCTGCTGTCTGCCTTGGCATTGTTTAGCGAGGCCACATTGCCGTATGACAATCCTGCATAGTTATGAGTAGGGCCGACCAATCCATCGAAGTTTACTTCAAACTGTTTCATTATTTCCTCGATAAGTCGAAAAGTTGAGGGAGGAGTACTGTGTTCAAACCGGCCCGAAACGGCGTCTGGCAGGGGATGGGCCCGGAACAGAGATTTTCATTATACGTTTTTTTAACAAGCTGCCAAATTTGCATAATGGCAAATAGATGCATAAGATTGCGGCCCAAATGGGGTAATTGAATAAGTGCGCTTAACTGGCGCATAACTATCAGAGAAAATCTTTTTAATTCAGTTGCTTAGATTATTCTGGCGCGCATAAATCTGCAGCAGATTTTTTTTGATTTTTTTTCTTCAAAATTAATTCTGCTTGAAAAATACGCCAATATCGCCAAATTTGGCAGAACAGTGACGTAAACAGACAAACAGACGCCCGCCCGGACCTTTTTATTCGCCGGGCTGACTATTAATCAAGCAATCTGACGTCAATAGACTGTATCTGACGGGAAACAGGACACTAACCCTTGTGTTCCCTAAATATTGTAGATATATCTAAATTCATTCAGTGCCGCACCGGCACTCCGGGCGCTTCAGTAGTGAAGCAGCACTAATTATAAGAGCAAAGGTTATATGGCAAAGTCCCTGGTAATAGTCGAGTCTCCTGCAAAGGCCAAAACCATCAACAAGTATCTGGGTAACGACTTTATCGTAAAGTCCAGTGTCGGACACATCCGCGACCTTCCTACCAGAGCATTGGGTAAAGTGCCGGCGAAGAAGCCCGCCAAGGAACTTAAGACTCTGCCGGAAGCCAAGCGTGAGGCCTACCTGCGCCATTATGAGTACCTGAAACTGGTCGACCGTATGGGAGTCGACCCCCAAAACGACTGGGAAGCCCATTACGAAACCCTGACCGGCAAGGAAAAGGTAGTCAACGAACTGAAGAAACTGGCCAAAAATGCCGAAACCATCTATCTGGCGACGGACTTGGACAGGGAAGGGGAAGCCATCGCCTGGCACCTCAAAGAGCTCATCGGCGATGACAAAAAGACCTTTAAGCGGGTGGTATTTAATGAGATCACCAAGAACGCGATCAAAGAGGCCTTCGAGCACCCCGGCCAGCTCAATATGGACAGGGTCAATGCCCAGCAGGCCAGGCGCTTCCTGGACAGGGTTGTGGGTTTTATGGTGTCGCCCCTGCTCTGGAAAAAAATTGCCCGTGGATTGTCGGCCGGACGGGTCCAATCCGTAGCCGTCAGGCTGGTGGTGGAGCGGGAGCGTGAGATCAAGGCTTTCGTGCCCGAGGAATACTGGGATCTGCATGCGGATCTGAATAAAGCCGAGGGCGCCAAGCTGCGCATGCAGGTGGTCAGGCAAGCGGGTGAAGCTTTCAAACCCGCCAACAAGGCCCAGACCGAAGCGGCAGTTTCTCTGCTGGAAAAGGCCCGCTACGAAGTGGTCAGCCGTGAGTCCAAACCCACCCAGAGCCGTCCTTCCGCGCCTTTTATTACTTCTACCTTACAGCAGGCGGCCAGTACCAAGTTGGGTTTTGGCGTCAAGAAAACCATGATGATGGCCCAGCGCCTGTATGAAGCCGGCCACATAACCTATATGCGTACTGACTCCACCAACCTTAGTAAAGAGGCCGTGGACGCTTGTCGGGATTATATTTCGGAGAAGTTCGGCAGCAAGTACCTGCCTGACAGTGCCATACGTTACGGCAGCAAGGAGGGCGCCCAGGAAGCGCACGAAGCCATTCGACCCTCCAATGTGAATCTGTCTGCTGCGTCCCTGTCTGATATGGAACGGGATGCCCAGCGGTTATACGAGTTGATCTGGCGCCAGTTTGTAGCCTGCCAGATGACACCTGCCCGATACGATGCCACTACGATTCGGGTGCAGGCCGGGGAGTTCGAACTGACCGCCAAGGGCCGTGTCCTGTTGTTTGACGGTTGGACCCGTGTGCAAAGCCAATTGCGTAAAAAAGGCGAGGAAGATCTGACTCTGCCGGATGTAAAAGAAGGAGAAATCCTGTCCCTGAAGCAACTGGATCCCAAACAGCATTTTACCAAGCCGCCTGCCCGCTACAGCGAAGCTTCGCTGGTCAAAGAACTGGAAAAGCGTGGCATAGGAAGACCCTCAACCTACGCCAGTATTATTTCTACCATTCAAGACCGGGGCTATGTGCGCCAGGAAAGCAAGCGTTTCTATGCCGAAAAAATGGGTGAAATTGTCAACGATCGCCTGCTGGAAAATTTCCAGGACCTGATCAGTTATGACTTTACCGCCAATATGGAACAGCATCTGGATGAAATCGCCGAAGGCAAGCTGTTCTGGAAACAGGTTCTCAACGAATTCTACGGGGATTTTTATACCAAGCTGCTACAGGCGGAGAAACCCTCAGATGAGGGCGGTATGCGGGCCAATGAGGCGGTGATGACCGACATTCCCTGTGCCAAGTGTGGTCGTCCTATGACTATCCGCACCGCCAGCACCGGGGTGTTTCTCGGCTGCTCTGGCTACAGCCTGCCAGCCGATGAGAAATGCACGAACACCATGAACCTGACACCAGGGGACGAGGTGGTCAAGGTGGACGACGAAGAGGAAATGGAAACCGAGGCTCTGCGGGCCAAGCGTCGTTGCCAGCAATGTGGCACGGCCATGGACAGTTACCTGATTGACGAGAAGCGTAAGCTGCATGTCTGCGGTAACACCCCGGTATGTAAAGGTTTCTACGTGGAGCAGGGGACCTTCAAGGTCAAAGGCTATGACGGTCCTATCATCGAATGTGATCGCTGCGGTTCTGATATGGAGCTGAAAACAGGCCGTTTCGGCAAGTATTTCGGTTGTACCAATGAGAACTGCAAAAACACCCGCAAGCTGCTGAAAAACGGCGAGGTTGCTCCGCCCAAGGAAGACCCGGTTGATCTGCCCGAGCTGCCCTGTACCAAGTCCGACGCGCATTTTGTGCTGCGTGACGGTGCCTCGGGTATCTTCCTGGCCGCGCATAATTTCCCCAAATCCCGGGAAACCCGCGCGCCACTGGTAGAAGAACTGGCCAGATTCAGGGACAGGCTGCCGGAAAAATTCTTCTATCTGGCCGATGCACCGAAGCAGGATCCAGACGGTAACAAAGCGTTGGTGCGCTTCAGCCGTAAGACCAAGCAGCAGTACGTGATGACGGAAAATGCGGATGGTAAGGCCACCGGCTGGACCGCCTGGTTTAAGAACGGCAAATGGCAGGCCGAAGATAAGCGCAAGAAAAGCTGAAACTTTGATTGAACTGTCAGATGGCTATGATGGGGCTCCGCGGAGCCCCTTTTTTATGCATTAATGAAAAATCTGACTTACCGGTCAAAGTTTGCTGGCAATGCCAACGTCGACTGCAATCAGGTTTGGCTATCCCAGGTGTCTGGAGTCACTCCCTGTTGCCGTAGCGGGTTTTTCTGAATTTTGTTGGTGCCCGTTCTTGGCATTTGACTGGCCTCCAACCGTCTGAAAAAGCGGGGCAGGGCATAGCCGGGCATACGCCCTTTGCAATGCGCCAACAGAGCATTGAAGTCAATCGGCAGCGGGCTGACCAGTACCGCCATCACCTCCTCTTCGCCGTCCGGTATTTCCGAGGGCACGCCGAAGACCGCCGCTTCTTCGATGCCCGGAAAGGTTAATAAAACGCTTTCCACCTCAAAAGAGGAAATATTTTCTCCCCTTCGGCGCAGACAGTCCTTTAGCCTGTCGACAAAATAGAAATAGCCGTCTTCATCCATTCGGCCGGCATCCCCGGTGTGGAACCACAGGTTACGCCAGGCTTCCACTGTCTTTTGTGGCATCTGGAAATACCCACTCATAAAGCCACCCGCTTGTCGGGGCCTGACCTGGATTTCACCAACATTCCCTGCAGCCACTGGCTGGTCGGTGTCGGCGTCGGCAATCCGGACCTCAAAATACCTGTCATAGACTTTGCCGCAACTGCCAGGTCTGGGTGCCTCCAGCGGTGTATACAGCGGGATATTGACCTCTGACATGCCATACAGCTCCACCATCTGTATGCCGAACCGCTGTTCAAAGCGCTGGATCATCCGGGCCGATGCAGGGGCGGCAGCGACCACCCTCAGATTGTGTTGTCTGTCCTGGCCGCTGGGGGGCTGGCGATCGATAAATTCACTCATCACCCCCAGCAGGTTGGTGTGTGTCGCCCCATTATGGCGTATATCGCTCAGCCAGTTGCTGGCACTGAATCTGGCTCTGATGATGGCGGTTGCCCCCCGTATCAGGCAGGCATACAGCTGCATCAAAAGCCCGTTGGCATGGTAAAGGGGCAGACAGATGTAGTAGCTGTCCGTCTCCTTAAGATGGAGGTTTTCAATTGTGCCCAATCCATACAGGTAACAATGAGCATGGGGCATCATCACGGCCTTAGACGGGCCGGTAGTACCGGAGGTGAAGATGAGGCAGGCCAAGTCGGTTGGCTTGGCTACAGATTCGGGAGCGTCAGCCCAGTCCAGACGCAGCCGGCTAAATGGCAGAATATCCAGACCTGTGGCCACCGGTAGATCCCCGCCGTCGATCACGACGAGCTTCTGCAAAAAACTCAGCTGATCTTTTACTGCAAGGATTTTCTCAGCCTGAGCCGGATGACAAACCAGCATTGTCGACTGGCTCAGGTTCATGGCATGGATAAGAAAATCGCCCACCAATTCAGTATTCAGGGCAACCAGCACAGCATCTGCCTGATGGACAGCCAGCCACAGCAGACAGAACTCAGGACTGGTGTCCAGCAGGGTGGCCACCTTGTCCTGAGGCTGAATACCCAGATCGTTCAGTCCACAGGCCAGGGCCCGGGATTGCCGGTAAAGCTCAGCATAGCTAAAGCGCTGTCCGCCGATAAATTGAATGGCGGTTTTCTCGGTCAGAACCTTGGCCTGTCGTGCCAGCACCTGAGAGGTCGTCCAGCTCTCTACCTGTCTGAGATTCTGTAGGTTGTCTTGTATCATCATAGGTTCATTGATGGCTTATCAGACCTGAATTGACGCGCAGTGGATTAACCCTGCTGTCGTCAGTCATTGGCTTAGGGATAGCCCAACGAAACGCCTACCTGGCCACCCAGCCACCGTCGAGTACCAGGGTCTGGCCGCAGATGTTTTTCGCCGCATCGGAGAGCAGAAACGCTGCCGTGCCGGCCAGTTCATCGAGACCGATAAAGGCCTTTTTGGGCATGGGTTCGAGCATGATCTTGCGTACCACCTCTTCCTCGGACAGGTTGTTTTCCCTGGCCTGGTCCGCGATCTGCTTTTCCACCAGTGGCGTTTTGACGTAGGAAGGGCACAGGGTGTTGATAGTGATATCCTGTTCGCCCACCTCCAGGGCAAGCGTTTTGGCAAAGCCCAGCAGACCATGTTTGGCGGCCACATAAGCGGATTTATAAGGGGAGGCCACCAGAGAGTGAATTGAACCCACGTTGATAATGCGGCCGTAGTTACGCGCCCGCATCCCCGGCAAAAAGGCCTGGGTAAGCAGTGCCGGGCCTACCAGCATCACATTGATCAACTGCTGCCATTTTGCCGCTGGAAAATCTTCCAGCCTGGACACATGCTGGATGCCGGCGTTGTTGATCAATACATCCACGGGTTGTGGGGCCAGCTTTGCCGGCAGTTCGGCTATCTGCTGGGCGTTAGCCACATCCAGTTCAACGGCTTTGGCGTCAATGCCTTCATCGCGAAGGCCCTTGGCAGCCTGTTCGGCCGGCTCCAGTTGGATATCGGCGATTATCAGGCCATGACCCAGTTCGCCCAGATGCCGGGCAATACCCAGACCGATACCGCTGGCGCCGCCGGTAACTAAGACATTAAGCTTGGTCATCTTACTTCTCCGCCAACCGAGTGATCATATTACTTACCGCCTGGATCTGCGGTCCCTGCTTGGTGGCATAGAGCTCATTGGTGTAGCCCCACCAGTCCCAGCATCCCTGAGGATTAAGCGGCATCAGGCTGGACTGTTTGGTTTGCGGATAGAGCACCACAGTGTTGTGGGTATCGGCCCATTCGTTGAGGCCGGTCAGCCACGCGTAGTCGGTGCCTATCGCTTCGACATTCTGATTGCAACCGTGAAAGCTCACATGCAGCTTGCAGGACTGGCCTTCCAGACAGGCAGCCGGGGCATACAAGAAGGCTTCCTCAGCGAGCCCGGATGCCGCTTCTCCACCCAGCTTCTGTTGATCCAGGGTCAGAAGTTCGCCCTTATTCTCTGCAGGGCGTGACGGGTAAGGGGCAATATGGGCCATCATCTGGCCGGCGGCATCATAGCCACAGTTGCCGATAAAGGGCGACTCGGACTTGCTGCAGTCACTGCCTTTGTTCAGGGTGGGAAAGTGGTGGGAAAAGGGCTGGTCGTCGATATAGACAAGGGCAGAATCATCCAGCCAGCTCTCGTATTGTCTGGCCAGCTTGTCGGTAACGGCGCCGATGACTTTCATATCACCTGTGCCATGTAACAGCCAGACGCTGTCCCCCTTAAGTCCTCCAGCGGGGTCTGCCAATCCCTGCTGCCGCCAGTCCTGCAATTGTGTTTCCAGCTCGGGGAGGGGGATTTCCTCATCCTGCTTGTTCACGCATTGGCCCAGTGCCGTCAGTATACTGTTACGTGCACAATAGTAGGGGCCGGCCGCAAGCAGACCCGCCCCTGACACCCAGTTTGCATGGGCTATATGGAACTGTCCGGCCATATAGCCGCCGCTGGACAGGCCGGATACAGTGATCTGCTCAATATCCAGGTTGAGTCGGTCCACCCCGGCATTGGCCAGGCCGGAAGCGAGCATCAGACAGGAGACTGCCGAAATGGTTTTCATAGTGGGTTTCCTTGTTGCAAGAAGGTTCGGATGGTCTCACCGACCTGATCAATATTGCGCAGGCCATTGAGGTGTCCCATCGGGCCGGGGATATTCTTATGCGTAACGGATTTTTGCTGTTTCAGCAGCGCCTGTTGCAGCTCTTCGGTCAGATAGGGCATCAGTATCTGATCTTCTACGGCCGGCAACAGCAGTACCCTGGCCCGGACGCCGCGAAGCCCCTGTTCCAGGGTTTTATCCATGCCTGCAAGATACAACTGGCTGGCGCGAACAAGGTAGAGCAGGTGGTTGGCATCGACCATCCTGGCACGGCTCGCCGCCAGTCCCCATAGCCAGTTCACCACCTGATGGGACTGGCGGATGTCAGTCAGGGGAGCCTGCTCCAGGGGGTGATGGTCAGGATTGGCCCCATTGACAAAATCCGGGTGCAGGGCGTCCTGGGTAATCAGGGCCAAAGAGGCGGTCAGCCCCGCCAACGGAAGCTGTCCGCCATAATAACGCCCCTGTTGCCAGTTGGGATCCAGCCGGATGGGCGCGGCCCAATGCTCCAGGGCCGCTACGGTCCAGGCATCCATACGACCGGCGCCAATCACCGACACCAGGCGTTCCACCCGTTCCGGATAGGCACTGGCCCACTCCAATGCCTGCAGGGAGCCCATGGACGGGCCGATGACCGCATGGAGCTTGTCTATGCCAAGACTATCCAGCAGCGCCTTCTGCACATTAACAAAGTCGCGGATGGTCACCACTGGAAAGTCCAGGCCATAGGGTTTTCCCGTGTCGGGGTTTGTGCTGGCAGGCCCGGTGGTGATCACCTTGGGATCATGGGCGCTGAGGTTGGCCAGGGTATCCACGCTGAGCACATAATACTCATTGGTATCGATGGCCTTACCCGGACCGATAATGGCGTCCCAGTAACCCGGGGCGGCATCGTCAGGATGATACCTGCCGGCAGCATGGGAGTTACCTGAGAAATAATGGGTGATGAGGATAACGTTGCTCTTATCTTTATTCATTTTCCCATAGCTTTCCCAGCCCACCTGGATTTTGCGGATCTGCTGGCCATTGAAGGTCTGGAAATTGTCCATCTCGAAGCGCTGCTTTTCTACAAGCAGGGCCTCAGCCCACAGGGCAGGGCTGAGGGTGAGAAGCAAAAGGATGACGGCATGTCTCATTAATCTTCCTCCCTAAAAGAAGTTAAACAGGGCGACCGCCATGGCCAGGCCTATCAGGGGGATGACCACCGTCAGCGCCCCCACTGCCCAGTAGGCGCGCTGATGGGTTTCATGGCAGATGGCCCGTATGGTGGTCACCACATAGCCGTTATGGGGCAGAGAATCCAGGGCGCCGGAGGATATGGAAATAATCCGGTGCAACTGCTCGGGATCCACCCCCTGATCCAGATAGTGAGGGCCGATCAGCGGCAGGGCGATAGCCTGACCGCCTGAGGCGGAGCCGGTCAACCCGGCAATGACACTGACCGCCACTGCGGCGCCTATCAGTTCGTTGCCGGGCAGATTGGTCATTACCTCTACTGCAGCCTGGAAGGCTTCTGTGGATTTGGCGATAGTGCCGAAACCCACCACCGCGGCCGTATTGCCGATGGCCACCAGTGCGCCTGTGGTGCCCAGACTGATGGCGGCCTGCATATTGTGGAAATGTTTGAAATTGATGGCCATCAAACTCAGTACACCGCCACCGAGTGCCACAATCAGGGCCATCTGCTGCAGGGACTCATGCAGGGTAAAGGACAGGATAAGGACCACAGACAGCGGCACCAGCCCAGTCAGGGGATGGGGATAATCCCGCTCCGGAATGACGGGATCCTCCTCTTTGTGCTCGAACCGTTCACCGTTGGCTACGGCTTTTGCGATCATGCGCCTGAGCCACCAGTAGCCAAAACTGGCCATGAAAATGGCCACCACCAGGCTCACTTCCCAGGCGGCAAAGGGAGACGTGCCCAGGTATTTTATCGGGATCCAGTTCTGGATTTCCGGTGAACCGGCGGAGGTCATGGTAAAGGTGACTGAGCCAAAAGCGAGGGCGGCAGGAATAAAGCGCCGGGGCAGATTGGCGTCCTTGAAGAGGCTGAGCGCCATGGGATAAACCGAAAAGGCCACCACAAAGACACTGACACCGCCATAGGTGAGGATGGCACAGGCCAGTACCACGGCTGCCACGGCGTGCTTCATACCCAGTTTGTCGATAATCCAGCGGGCCACCGCATCGGCAGCGCCGGTATCTTCCATAAACTTGCCAAACAAGGAGCCCAGCAGAAACATGAAAAACCAGGAGGCGATAAAGCCCGAAAAACCGTTCATGTAGGTGACAACAAAATTGCCATCCCCCACGAAAACCGGCAGGCCGCTGGTCAGCGCGACAATCAGGGCACATAAAGGGGCGGCAATGAACAGGTTCATCCCCCGGATGGTCAGAATAATCAACAGCAGTAAGCCGCCAACCAGACCCAATAAACTCAACATATCAGTTGTCCTTAGCATTCACACTGCATACAGCTACAGCGGGTTTAACGACAGGGCCATGCCGCTGGCATGGCGTCCTGGGGACCTTTGTTAACCAATGCGGGACCTGTACTACCGGAGATCTAATCATCCGGCGCCCAGGTATTCTGCGCCATGGCAGGGCAAAGCGCCCATAGTACTATGGTACAGCTTACCTTTTGGCGGCTTTGCTCTAGAGTAGTCACGACCTTGTTAACAAATGCAACAAAAACAGAACAAATTCGCAATAACGCTCAAGCAGGTAGAAGGAAACATCATGACCATGTTCACCTCACGAAAAACCCTCTGTGCCCTGGCTGTCACCAGCGCCCTGATCGGCGCCATGCCGGTGATGGCCCAGGAGCAGGGTAACAACGAAGAAGATAAGAAAACAAAGGGTCTGGAACGCATCGAAGTCACCGCCCGTAAAACAGTAGAAAGCATCCAGGAAGTGCCGGTGGCCGTTACCTCCATCGGCGCCATGGAACTGATGGAAAAAGGCATTTCGGTGCTGACCGAAGTTCAACAGTTCTCACCCAACACCACCTTGCAGACCAGCAGGGGAACCAACTCCACCCTGACCGCCTTTATCCGTGGCGTTGGCCAGCAGGATCCGCTGTGGGGTTATGAGCCAGGCGTGGGTATCTATATTGATGATGTGTATATTGCGCGGCCTCAGGGGGCGGTACTGGATCTGCTTGATGTACAGCGGATCGAAATTCTGCGCGGCCCACAGGGCACCCTGTATGGCAAGAACACTATAGGCGGTGCGGTCAAGTATGTAACCAAACCCATGAGCGGCGGTACCGAATTCAAGGTCCAGGGCACGGTGGGTTCCTACGGACAGCGTGATGCCAAGGTTACCGGGCAGATCCCCTTGGTGGAGGACACATTGTTCCTCGGTTTTGGATATGCCAACCTGAATCGCGACGGCTTCGGTGAGTTTCTGGTGGCGCCGGCCGGCGAGGACCGGGAAAACTACAATAAGGATCTGCAGGCCTATCGTCTGACCCTGGAATATCAACCCATGGACGATCTGTTCATGCGTCTGAGCTACGACAGGACGGATGACAAATCCAACGCCAAAGGGGGCTATCGCCTGCTTCCCAGCATCGTTACCGATGCTCCCGTGCCTGACAGTGTGTTTGACTCCTACACCAGCCTGCCAACCTGGAACGAGGTGGAACTGGAAGGCATCAGCCTGATGATCAACTGGGATGCCTCAGACAACCTGTCATTGAAATACATAGGATCATCCAGGGAAGGTTACTCGCCCACCAATATCGATTTCGACAATACGCCCGCCAAAGTCTTTGATGTGCCGGCATTTTATGATGACGAGAATACCAGTCACGAACTGCAAGCCAATTATCAGGGCGAGAATTACAGCCTGGTCAGCGGTCTTTATTACTATGATGGCGAATCCTGCGGACACTTCGACGCCATACTCGGCATCCTAGGCCAGTCACTGGGTGCACCGGGACTGACCCGTGAAGTCATCGGCTGCAACAATTCGAAGAGCTGGGCGGCCTATACCCAGGCATCCATCGATATCACCAGGCAACTATCACTGACGCTCGGTGCCCGATATACGGACGAAGAGAAAGAAGCCTGGGTGGGCAACGGCCTGATTTTCGACAACGTTTATCCTGAAGACGGCTGGGTGGATGGCTATGACAGGCCGGGCAACCCGGGCGATGAGCTGGTACCCAGGGTGCTGGGCACCGACACCGACGGTGACGGCGTGCTGGACGCACCCAAGAGCGAGAGTTGGAACCAGTTTTCGCCCCGTATTGGTCTTGAATTCCAGGCGACCCCGGATGTCATGCTGTTTGCCAGCTACTCCCAGGGATTCAAATCCGGTACCTTTAACCCCAGGGCGACGGTAAATGAACCGGCGGCCGATCCTGAGATCGTAGATTCCATTGAAGTGGGGATGAAAGCGGACTTATCCGACACAGTGCGCACCAACGTGACAATCTTTTCCCTGGACCATAAGGATCGCCAGTATATTGGTATCGTGCCGGACCCGGATGACCCGTCCGCCCTGAACCAGTATCTGGATAACGTGGCAACGTCTACCGCCAAGGGTTTGGAAGCGGAAGTCACCTATGCGGCTTCTGAGAGCCTGACTCTGAACATGGCCTTCGGTTACCTCAACGGTGAAATCAAGGAAAACAATGCCATTCCGCCTCTGCTGGGATTGGCCAATACACCGGAAATCACCCTGAACCTGGCCGCTGATTATGTGCTGGACACCGACATCGGCAGCTTCGTATTCAATGCAAACTACTATATGCGTGATGATTATCGCTTGTTTGAAACCAGCGATCTGCTTACTCAGGATCAGTACGGCATCGTAAATATGAGCGTCACCTGGGAAAGCCTTGACGGTAAGTGGTTCGGTGGCCTGCATGGCAAGAACCTGACCAACGAGGAGTACCTGGTAGGCGGCTATGACTTTGTGGGTATCGCAGAAGATGGCAGCTATATTCCGGGATTGGGCGGAGATCTCACGCTGATCGGTTACTACGGCGATCCGCGCACGGTCAGCCTGACTTTTGGCTATCGCTTCTAGAAGCGTGACCATAACAAGGGGCGGATTGGATCCGCCCCTTTTCTATTCCACTAAGCATTTGCTTAGCTGCTATAGTCCCAGATGTTTAGTGGCATGGGTATTTGATCTCTTGCCCTTTGTGCATGATAGTAAGCCCCAGTCAATTTTGAGTAGTTCCCCTATGAGCCAGGCCCGCGCCATTATCGCCGACGATCACCCGCTGTTTCGCAGCGCTATGAAACAGGCTGTGCTCAGCGCCCTGGGGGGGGAAATTCTGGAAACAGCGAATCTGGGTGACACCCTTAAAATGCTGGAAACGCAGGCCAGTGTGGAACTGGTCTTCCTGGATTTAAATATGCCGGGCAACCAGGGGCTGACCGGGCTTACCTGCATTCGTAACGCCTTTCCCAGCGTGCAGGTACTGATAGTCTCAGCCGAGGAAGATCCCGATATCATACGCCGGGCAATGGATTTCGGCGCCAGTGGTTATATCCCCAAATCCGCACCGCTGGAACGTATCGAACAAGCGGTCACTCAGGTACTGGATGGCGAGCCGTGGCTGCCGGACGATCTGCAAAACCTGGTTGGACAGAGCGTCGATCGGGAAAACCGGCAGTTTGCCGAGAAACTGGCCCTGTTGACCCCGCATCAGTTCAAAGTGTTGTGCATGCTGGCGGACGGGCTGCTGAACAAGCAGATAGCCTACGAGATGGACGTCCAGGAAACCACCATCAAACAGCATGTATCGGCGATCCTCAGAAAACTGCAAGTCATTAACCGCACCCAGGCGGGGGTCTTGTTTAAGCGCTTTATGGAGCGTTAATGCTTAGCCCCTGGAATAAAAATCTTTAATTAACAAATAGTTGAGTTATTCTCGTCACTCGTCACTCGTCACTCGTCACTCGTCACTCGTCACTCCTAGAGCAACGTCTTAATCAGCCGTTTCATGGCACCGGCCTTGAGGGGTTTGTGCAGGAAGCTGAATCCGGCATCGATAGCCTGCTCACGAACAGATTCTTCATAATTGGCCGAATTGAGGATCGTCGGCACTTTGCATTGCCATTGCTGATACAGCACCTGCGCCAGATCCGTGCCGATAGCGCCATGATCCAGATGATAGTCGATAATGAGCAGGGAAGGGGCCGACGGCATGGCTTGTATGGCCTCCTGCTGATTGGACGCCGTGTGCACTTTTGCTCCCCACTGCCGGAACACCTGAGCCATGGCGGCCAGGATCTGTGGTTCGTTGTCTATCAACAATACGCTCTTGTCTTTGAGCCACTGAGTGCGATCGCCGCTTTCTTGCGCCGGCAACTGCATGTGGGTCAGATGGGCGGTGCCCTGTGGCAGCCTGAGCGCAAAGCAGGTGCCTTTACCCACGTTGGACTGGAGTTGGATTTCATGGCCGAGCAGGTTACTGATCCGCTCGACTATGGTCAGCCCAAGACCGAGTCCCTGTTTGTTGTCCTGGTTGAGCTGGTGAAACTCATTGAATATGGCCCGCTGCTGTTCCTGCGGTATGCCGGGTCCCGTATCCCAGACCTGGATACTCAGGTGCTTTTCCTGTCTTCTCGCACCAATCAGCACCTTACCACTGTGGGTATAGCGGATCGCATTCGACACCAGATTTTGCAACACCCGGCGCAACAGTTTTTTATCTGACACCACCTGCAGGTTGCAGGGACGATAGCGTAACGCCAGACCTTTTTGCTGTGCCAGCAGTCTGAACTCTGCCACCAGTGGATCAAGAATCTCCCCCAGGGCAAACTGCTGGCGGTTGACCTGTAAGACCCCGGAGTCCAGCCGGGTCATATCCAGCAGCATGCCGAGCAGCTCTTCGGCATTGTTCAGGGATTGTTGCAGCCCCCGGGCCAATTCCAGCTGTTGTGGACCCTTGGCCTGCTGAGAAATCATGCCCGCAAACAGGGAGGCGGCATTAAATGGCTGCATCAGATCATGCCCGGCGGCGGCCAGAAAGCGGGTCTTGCTGTCGTTGGCCTTTTCCGCGTCCTGTTTGGCTTTTTCCAGGGCCTGATTGGTGTGTTGCAACTGCTCCGTGCGTTCCTGGACCCGCAGCTCCAGGGTTTGCTTGGCTTCCTGCAAGGCACGCTGGGTTTGCACGTGTTCGGTAATATCGCTGTAGGTGGTAACAAAGCCGCCGCCCGGCATAGGATTGCCGTGTAATTCTATTACCCGATCGTCAAACTGGGTCCTGACATATTTATAGGAGCTGCCGCGACGAATGTGTTCCAGGCGCTTAGCGACTTCCCGCTCCACATCGTCCACCTCACCGAGCATGCCACGGCCGGCGTTATAGCGAAGAATCTCCTCCAGCGGCAGACCGGCGCGGATGAAGCCTGCAGGGTAGGCGAACAGTTCTATGTATCTCTGGTTCCAGGCCAGCAGTTTCAGATGCCTGTCCACCACACTGATGCCCTGCTCAATATGTTCCACCGAGGATTGCAACAGTTCATAGTTGAACTGGTAGCTCTGACTGGCTTCCTCCACCAGGCCCACCAGTTCATCCAGGGCCACCTGATGCTGCTCGGTGATGGCCGACAGCAGGATCCTGGCGCTGGCCGTGCCCACATGGGCTGCCAGCTCTCTTTCCACCCGCTGAATCAACTGGCCGCTGGCATAGCTCAGTGGATTGCCCTGCCGGATACTGTCTGTCAGGCTGGCATACTGTCTGTCGGGCAGCACTTTTCTGCTGACCGCCAGCAGGGCAGAAATCTTGATGGTGGGGACAATGGGCTGCCGGTCATCCAGAATACCTGCATTTGACTTGAATCCGCCGCGTAACAGGCTGACCAGCAGATAGCTGCAAAGATTCGCTGCCAGCGATAACAGCACGCCCTGACTCAGCGCCAGATCGGAAGGGGGGAGCTCAAAGTAATAGCTGGACTGAATACTGGGCCACAGCAGCCACCACAGCCAGCCCATACAGCCGCAAACGATGCCGGAAAAGGCGGCCAGCCGGCTGCTGTTTGGCCAATACAAGGCAAACAACATGGCCGGGGCCAGTTGGGCCAGCAGGGCCATGGCGATAATGCCGCTGTTCACCAGCGGTGCAGTCTGACTCAGGTATTGGGAATAAAGAAAAGACAGCCCGATGACCAGCAGTACCGTGAGTCTGCGGATATTGAGCAGGCTGGCCGGCCGCAGGGCCTGATGCTGATCGGCGCGAAAGTGCAGTTTGAGCCACAGGGGCGTGATCAGGTTGTTGGCCATCATCACACCCATGGCCAGGGTGGCCACGATCACCATGCTGGTGGCCGCCGACAAGCCGCCAATGTAGGCCACCAGGGTAGTGAACTGGCTCTGAGCCAACATGGGCAGGGCCAGCACATAGGTATCGGCGTTGACTTCGGGCAACAGCAGTTTTCCGGCCAGGGCAACGGGCAGAATAAACAGGTTGATGGCAAACAGATACAGGGGGAACAGCCAGCGGGCTCTTTTCAGCTCAAGCTCGCCGTTGTTCTCAATGTAATTGATATGGAACTGCCGGGGCAGGCAGAACATGGACAGGAATCCCAGCAACATATGGCAGAGGTACACCAGGGGCGCAAAGTCACTTTCCAGCACGGCTTTCGCCTGTGGTGCCTGTTGTACCTTGCCCAGCATATCCAGCACGCCGTCAAACATCTGGTAACAGACGAACAGACCCACCAGCAGAAAGGCCAGCAACTTGACAATAGATTCAAAGGCAATGGCCAGCATCAACCCTGGATGTTTTTCTGTCAGGCTCAGGTTACGCGTACCAAAAAGGATGGCAAAACCCGCCATCAGCAAGGCCACATAAAAACTCACACCCCCCGGCCATTGGGGCTGGGTGTCGGTCAGCAACTGAACGCTGGTGGTGACCGCATCCAGTTGCAGGGCGGTGTAGGGCACCACGCCGAAAAAACAGATCAGGGTGACAAAGGCCGCGATGAAGTGGGATTTCTTGTACTGAATACCGATAAAGTCTGCCAGCGAACTGACGTTATGCTGCTGACACAGACGGATGATCTTAAGCAGCAGCGGATAGCCTAACGCAAAGGCCAGTACGCTGCCCACATAGGTAGGGGTGAACGCCCAGCCATAGGTGGCCGATTGGGCCGTGGTGCCAAAAAACGCCCAGGACGTGCAATGGACGCCCAGCGCCAGGCTGTATATAAGCGGGCGCTGCTCGGTGCCACGATGAAACCGATCGCCCCAGAATCCCACTGCAAATAACAGGGCCAGAAAGGCCACGGCTAGCAGAGTCAACAGCCAGATACTGAACATGACGGCGAACGGAGCAGGAAATCCATAAGAGCACTTTACCCTGCCTGTTTATCTGTGACCACCAGTTGGCGCGTAATTTGCTGTATTCCCTCAATTTGTCAATGTTTTGACCGGAGGGAAAGATGCAGATTCAGACCGGAAGCACATTATTTGATTACCTGGACGACCCGGGCAAGGCCAGTCAGACCTTGCAGAAACTGGCGGAAAATCAGCATAAGCCGGTGGCACAGGACCTGGCCGGATTGCAGCAGGATCTGGATGACAACCGTCTGGATTACACCCTGGAAAAAATAGAGTCAGGAGAGTCGTCCATCAGCCTGCAGACGCTGGACAATATGATTGCTTTTCATTCCCGTCCCGCCAGTGAGGACCTGGGTGAGATGGCTGAACGTCTGGGCATTAAAGGGGAGGTGGCAATCTCACTGGTAGACGGCAAGTGGCAGGTGGAGGGAGCCGACGCCGAGGGGGCCGATCCGGCCGTCGTCCGGCTTCAGCAATACCTGGATGCCAATCAGGATCTGCAGAAGCGCCTGGACCAGTTAAACCGCTTGTCCGAGTTTTATGAGTGGGGCAAAACCCGAGAATACGCCACTGAACTGAAAACGGCCGGGATGGGGGAGTCGCAACTGGTGGATTATCTCAAGGCCAGTCGCGAACACCTGCTGGGCCTGGACAGCTTTAGTCTGTCGTCAGACGGCCTGAGTCTTCAGTCCAGGGGCCAGGCAGAAAGCCTGTATAATCAAGCCAGGGAAGATCTCTAAACAACAGCATCAGTCCGCTTATCTTTTCTGGCTGAAGCTATCCACCAACTCTTCCAGGTCGCTTGAGACTTTATCCAGTTTCTCGCTGGCCTGCGCCAGGCGCCCGGCTGCATCGGCGCTGGTCTGTGTGGCTTGCTGGATATTCTGAAGATTATCGCTGACACGGTGGATGGAGGCATTCTGTTGTTCGGTGGCCCTCGCCACGGACTGATTCTCCTCGCGAATGGCATCAATCCCTGATTTGATTTGTTGCAGGCTGTCGGTGGTCTGCAGGATTTTCTCCACTGCTGAGTCAAAACCCGCCCGGCTGGTTTCCATTGCGTTGACCGCATTGTGGGCACTTTGCTGGAGGGATTCGATCAGGGTTTTGATCTTCTCGGTGGACTGGGCAGTTCGACCGGCCAGTTCACGTACTTCATCGGCTACCACCGCAAAACCACGCCCCTGTTCCCCGGCACGGGCAGACTCGATGGCGGCATTCAGAGCCAGCAGGTTGGTCTGTTCCGAGACCCCGCGGATCACCTCCACAATATCGCCGATAGACTGGGTTTCCTTGGCCAACTGACCGATGGTTTCCGCGACATTTTCCACATCCTGCTCCAGTTTCAACATCTGCTCCTTGGTCTGCAGGGCGGTTTGCTGGCCACTTTGCGACTGCAGACTGGCCTGCTGGGCACCGCTGGCAGCATTGGCCGCCATGCCCGCTACCTCGGCAATACTCTGGTCCAGTTCGCCGATGGTGTGGGTAATCTGGTCAATGCTGGTAACCAGATGTTCCATCTGCTCGGCTGTGGTGGTGGACTCGGCCAGGGTCTGTTCTGCGGTATGCTTGAGGGTATGGCTGGAGTCCGCCACCCGGCTGACGGTCTGCTGGATGCGTGCGGTAAAGCGGTTGAAGCCCGATGCCAGTTGCCGGATCTCCGGTTCGCCTTTCTCCGGCAGGCGGTAGTTGAGATCGCCCTGACCATCCCCCAGTTGTTTAAACAACTGGGCGAGGTTGTCCAATGGCTTGCTAATAGAGCCGGCCAGGTAGCGCAGCAAAAACGCTGCCAGGATCAGCACCAACAGTACGCCTATCAGAATTCGCCAGAAGGCCTGATAAAGCTCGGCCAGTACCTCTGACTCGGGCACCTGCGCCACCACAAACCAGCCCATGCTGGGCACGTAGCTGGAAGAAAGCATCAATTCCTGCCCGTCTTTCACCACCCGCGCCATATTAAAATCGTTTTGGTTCAACAGGCTTGCCGCTGCTTGTTCGTCGAACAGGCTGGTCAGACTGGCTTGTTGCACCAGTGTTTGATCCTGGTGCAGCATCACTTGTCCGCTGGCATCGGTGATAAAGATAAAACCGCTTTGTTCGATTCTGAACTGATTGATCATGCCGGTCATATCATCCAGGCTTTTGGCCAGCCCGGACAGGCCACGGCCGTTTGTCTGCTGAAAGTTGACAAAGAGTTTGACCTCGCCGGTGGTGGGCTCCTGAAAGATACTTAGCAACTCTGCCTGGCCTGAGTCGGTAAAGGCAAAAAACCAGCCATCCTGTTGCCGGTTAAGTTCGCGCAAAAAGCCCTCCTGATTCCAGTAACGGGCCGTCTGCCTGTCGGCAAATGAAGCCGTCACCAGATCAAAATCCCGGGTCACCCTGCCCAAAAGGTCAATCAGCACCTGTTCGTTGTCCCGGCTGTTACGCGCTGCCCAGTCGAGAATAAAGGGATTGGAGGCAATCTGGCGGCTGACAGCCTTGAGGACGGCAATTTCGCCGTCGATAAAATTGCGGATCTGCATGACTTTGGCGGGCAGTTCAGACTCCAGTGTCCGTCTTTCGATCACATCGGCGGCGTGGATGGCGGACAGCAATCCGACAAGGATACCCACCAGCACAGCAATGGCCGTACCTGAATAGGTAATTTTCTGACGCAGGGAGAGTTTTAGTGATGCCATGGCGGGTGTGACAAATAAGTCTTAACCACAGCATAGGTAGACTTTTGCCCAAGCACCAGTTTGCCGGGCAAAAGATCAGTGTTATTAAGCAGTTAGTTCATGTCCCCGTCATTGCCCTGGCCACCTTGGACTGGGTGGGGCGTCCAAGGCTGGCGGTAATGGCATTGCCGGCTTTGACCAGCTTATTCAAATCCACCCCGGTGTCGATACCCATGCCGCTTAGCATATAGATCACATCCTCGGTGGCCACATTACCCGAGGCGCCTTTGGCATAAGGACAACCACCCAGACCCGCCACCGCACTGTCGATGACCGATACGCCCTGTTGCAGGGCGACCAGGATATTGGCCAGGGCCTGACCATAAGTATCGTGAAAATGCACCGCCAGCTTGTCCACAGAGACAGTGCGAGCCACGATTTCCAGCATCTGCTGGGTTTTCAGCGGCGTGCCGACGCCGATAGTGTCGCCCAGAGAGACCTCATAGCAGCCCATATCCAGCAACGCCCTGGTCACTTCAGCCACCTTATGGGCTGATATCTCGCCCTCATAGGGGCAGCCCAGCACACAGGACACATAGCCGCGGACCCGCTTGCCGGCGCGTTGCGCGGCCTCCATCACCGGCTCAAACCGCGCCAGGCTCTCGGCGATGCTGCAATTAATGTTCTTCTGGCTGAAGCTTTCCGAGGCGGCACCGAAGATAGCCACCTCGTCGGCACCGGCTTCCATGGCCGCTTCAAAGCCCTTCAGGTTAGGTGTGAGGGCCGAATAGGTCACGTCGGACTTTCGTCTGATGGCAGCGAACACCTGGGCACTGTCGGCCATCTGCGGCACCCACTTGGGCGACACAAAGCTGCCGGTTTCCACCATGCTCAGGCCGGCATCGGCCAGGGCTTCCACCAGGGCGACTTTATCCGCCAGGGCGATCAGGCTTTTCTCATTTTGCAGTCCGTCGCGGGGACCGACTTCAACAATTTTGACTTTACTCGGGTACATAGGTAATCAATGCTTTTAAAGTGTTCAGTTATCACAGGCAAGTTGGCAGTTGCCAACTGCTTATTCTTCAGCCTCAAAACTCAGCAACTCGGCGCCGCCGTCTACCAGCTCACCCGGCTGATAGAAAAATTCCAGCACTTTGCCGGCCTTGGGTGCCTTTAGACTGTGCTCCATCTTCATGGCTTCCATAATCACCAGCACCTGGCCTTTTTCCACCATTTCCCCTGGCTCGACAGCATGATTTACCACCGTACCGTTCATGGGAGCAGTAAAGCCGCCAGCATGCTGATCATGATCCAGCAGGCCAAGATCCGGCAGTTTCTGTCTAAAGTGCAGGGCGCTGCTTTGGGTATAAAGCGAACAACCCAATTCATTGCCGTTACCCAGCTCATCGCTGCCGATGACCACGTTTTGGCGGTGGCCGTCGAGGATCACGGTAAAGTTGTCGCCGCGGATCTCGCCCTGGCATTCCACATTGAAGCCTTCTGCGCTGATCCGGTAACGACGCTGTTGTCCCGCTGTCAGTTGACGCACATGCACCTGGTACACCTCATCATGGATCTGAATATCCAGATGCTGTACGTGATCCACATTGGCACGCCAGGCATTCATACATTGCCAGGGGCTGTGAGGATCCTGTTGGCTGGGCCCGGACTGCTGATGTTGTTTGTCCTGGGTCAGTACCAGATACAGGGCTGCAAGTGGCAACAGTCCGGCGATATCCGCCTCGTTTTTAAGGAAAATCTCGCTCTGGTGCTTATCGATAAATCCGGTATCCAGATTCGCCTGTTTGAAGGCTTTGGTATTGGCCAGGTTATACAAAAAGCCGATATTAGTGGTCACGCCCATTATCCGGTACTCGGACAGGGCTTTGGCCAGGCGGCGCAGGGCTTTGGGTCTGTCTTCGTCCCACACGATCAGTTTGGCGATCATCGGATCATAGTAAACAGAAACCTTGTCACCCTGGCGCACCCCGGTATCCACCCGCACATGCTCGGATTCATCCGGCGGCTGCAGGAAGCTTAATGTCCCGGTGGCCGGTAAGAATTCATTGTCCGGATCCTCGGCGTATACCCGCGCCTCAAACGCATGACCGTTGATTTTCAGTTCATCCTGTTTAAGGGGCAGATCTTCGCCGCTGGCCACCCGAATCTGCCATTCCACCAGATCCTGGCCGGTGATCATCTCAGTCACCGGATGCTCCACCTGCAGTCGGGTGTTCATTTCCATAAAGTAGAAGCTGCCGTCGGTATCCAGCAGAAATTCCACCGTGCCGGCACCCACATAGCCAATGGCCGAGGCGGCTTTAAGGGCCGCTTCACCCATCTGTTTGCGTAAGTCCTCGGTCATGCCGGGGGCAGGGGCTTCCTCGATGACTTTCTGGTGGCGACGCTGCACCGAACAATCCCGCTCAAACAGGTACACGCCGTTACCGTGCATATCGCAGAACACCTGAATTTCCACATGCCGCGGCTGGGTCAGGTATTTTTCCACCAACATCTGCTCGTCGCCAAAACTGGCCATGGCTTCACGCTTGGCTGCCGCCAGGGCCTGTTCGAATTCTTTTTCATGGTGCACCTGGCGCATGCCTTTACCGCCACCGCCGGCGGCGGCTTTCAGCAGTACCGGATAGCCCATGGCATCGGCCTGCTGCTTGAGCAGGGCGGGGCTTTGATCGTCACCGTGGTAGCCGGGAACCAACGGCACGCCGGCCGCTTCCATAATCTTCTTCGCTGCAGATTTTGAGCCCATGGCATCGATGGCGGGTACAGGCGGACCGACAAACACAATCTGGTTGTCTTCGCACAGGCGGGCAAACTCGGCGTTCTCGGACAAGAAGCCGTAGCCCGGGTGAATCATATCCGCACCCACCTTACGGGCCACCTCGATAATTTTCTGTGCCTGCAGGTAGCTGTCTCTGGACGGCGCCGGCCCGATATGCACGGCTTCATCGGCCATCTGCACATGCAGGGCATTGGCATCGGCATCGGAGTACACCGCCACCGTATGGATCCCCATGCGCTTGGCTGTTCTGATAATCCGGCAGCTGATTTCGCCGCGATTGGCAATCAATAACTTCACTAGCATGGGTTACTCCTGGTACCAACTGGGCTTACGTTTTTCCAAAAAGGCATTTAAGCCCTCCTGACCCTGTTCTGACACGCGGATGGTGGCGATACGCAGGCTGGTTTTTTCCATTAATTCTTCATCGTCGCTGGGCTCGGTGACATCGAAAATCAGCTGCTTGGCCGCCGCCACCGCATCCGGGCTGTTTTTCAGGATCTGGGCAATCAGATCTTCCACCGTCTGATCCAGCTCCTCCTCGGTGACCGCCTCGCTGAGCAGGCCCAAGTCACTGGCCCGGTGGGCCGAGAACACCTCGGCCGTAGTGAAATAGCGCCGGGCGGTGCGTTTGCCGATGGCTTCAATCACATAGGGGCTGATGGTGGCCGGAATCAGGCCCAGCTTTACTTCGCTTAAACAGAACTTGCTCATCTTGCTGCCGATGGCCATGTCACAGCAGGCTATCAGGCCCACTGCACCACCAAAGGCGGCCCCCTGTACCTTGGCGATACTGGGTTTGGGCAAAAAGTTCAGGGTATGCAGCATCATCGCCAGAGCTTTGGCATCGGTGACATTTTCTTCGAAACTGTAGCCGGCCATGCGCTTCATCCAGTTGGCATCGGCACCGGCGCAGAAGCTTTTGCCGTTGGCAGCCAGCACCAATACCCGCACCTTTGGGTCCTCGCCGGCCTGTTTGAACAACCGGGTCAGTTCATGGATCAGGGTATCGTCGAAGGCATTGTGCTTCTCAGGACGATTAAGCGTGACAGTGGCAACGCCCCTGGCATCGACTTCATAAAGTACTTCTGACATGCTGCCTCCTTACATGCGGAACACCCCGAAACGGGTGTCCTCCAGCGGTTTATTCAGAGCGGCGGACAGGGACAGGCCCAGCACCAACCGGGTGTCGGCAGGATCGATAACGCCGTCATCCCACAGGCGCGCTGAGGCGTAATAGGGATGTCCCTGATGTTCATAGTCGTCGATGACGGGCTGTTTAAAGGCCTGTTCTTCCTCTTTACTCCAGCTTTCGCCGTTGCGCTCTTTCTGATCCCGTTTGACCTGGGCCAGCACGCCGGCAGCCTGCTCGCCACCCATCACTGAGATGCGCGCGTTGGGCCACATAAACAAAAAGCGTGGGTCGTAGGCACGGCCGCACATGCCGTAGTTGCCGGCGCCGAAGCTGCCGCCGATCAGCACGGTAAACTTGGGCACCTTGGCACAGGCCACTGCGGTGACCATCTTGGCGCCGTGCTTGGCGATACCGCCGGCCTCATACTGTTTGCCCACCATAAAGCCGGTGATGTTCTGCAAAAACACCAGGGGGATCTTGCGCTGGGCGCACAGCTCAATAAAGTGCGCGCCTTTTTGCGCCGATTCGCTAAATAAAATCCCGTTATTGGCGATAATGCCCACCGGATAGCCGAAGATGCGCGCAAATCCGCACACCAGGGTATTGCCGTACAGGGCCTTGAATTCATCGAATTCGGAGCCGTCCACGATGCGGGCGATGATTTCCCGTACATCGAATGACTGACGGGTATCCTTGGGGATGATGCCGTAGATTTCTTCGGCATCGTAAAGCGGATCCACCGGTGGCGTGATATGCAGGCCAACAGGCTTGGTGCGGTTGAGTCTGGCCACCGCATCCCGGGCCAGTTGCAGGGCGTGGTGATCATTATTGGCCAGGTAGTCGGCCACCCCGGAAGTACGGCAATGCACGTCGCCGCCGCCCAGCTCTTCTGCCGTGACCACCTCACCGGTGGCGGCTTTCACCAGTGGCGGACCGCCAAGGAAAATAGTGCCCTGTTCGCGCACGATGATGGACTCATCGGCCATGGCCGGCACATAGGCACCGCCCGCGGTACAGGAGCCCATCACCACGGCAATTTGCGGAATATTGGCCGCAGACAGGTTGGCCTGGTTGTAGAAAATCCGGCCGAAATGCTCCCTGTCGGGAAACACATCGTCCTGGCGCGGCAGGTTAGCCCCGCCGCTGTCCACCAGATAGATGCAGGGCAGGTTGTTCTGCTCGGCGATGGTCTGGGCGCGCAGGTGTTTTTTCACCGTCAGCGGGTAATAGGTCCCGCCTTTTACCGTGGCGTCGTTCGCCACAATCATGCACTCGACGCCGGATACCCGGCCAATACCGGCAATCAGGCCGGCGGCGGGCACATAGTCGTCGTAGACCTGCCAGGCCGCCAGTTGTGACAGCTCCAGAAAAGGCGAGCCGGGATCGAGCAGGGCATTAATGCGCTCGCGGGGCAACAGTTTGCCCCGGTCGGTATGACGTTTATTGGCCTGCTCGCCGCCGCCTTGCTGGATCTGGGCTATCTTTTCGCGCAGATCCGCCACCTGCTTTTGCATATGCGCGGCATTGTCGGCAAAGGCCTGACTCTTGTTGTTAATTTTGGTTTCGATACGGGGCACAAGGCACTCCTGAATAAAAGTTATCAGTTTTCAGTGATCAGTTGGCAGCTATCAATGGTCTGTGGCTTGCCTGACCACTGATAACTGCACACTGAAAACTTGTTACATCGATTCTTTAAAGAGTTCGCGGCCAATCAGCATGCGGCGGATCTCTGAGGTGCCGGCACCGATTTCATACAGCTTGGCATCACGCAACAAGCGTCCCGCCGGGAATTCATTGATATAGCCGTTACCGCCTAACAGCTGAATTGCATCCAGCGCCATTTTGGTGGCCAGCTCAGCCGAATAGAGGATAGCACCTGCGGCATCCTTACGGGTGGTTTCACCCCGGTCACAGGACTTGGCCACGGTGTAGACATAGGCCCGGGCGGCATTCATCTGGGTGTACATATCGGCCACTTTACCCTGTACCAGCTGGAACTCACCGATGCTCTGACCGAACTGCTTACGGTCATGAATATAAGGCACCACCAGATCCATACAGGCCTGCATAATGCCCAGGGGGCCGCCGGAGAGCACCAGACGTTCGTAGTCCAGGCCGCTCATCAGCACTTTAACGCCGCCGCCTTCCTGACCGAGGATGTTTTCGGCCGGCACTTCACAGTTGTCGAACACCAGCTCACAGGTGTTGGAGGAGCGCATGCCCAGCTTATCCAGCTTCTGTGCCTGACTGAAACCGGGGAAATCCCGCTCGACGATAAAGGCGGTGATGCCTTTGGGACCGGCATTCACATCGGTCTTGGCATAGATCACAAAGGTATGGGCATCAGGGCCGTTGGTGATCCACATCTTGTTGCCGTTTAGGATGTATTTGTCGCCTTTTTTCTCGGCGCGCAGCTTCATGCTGACCACGTCAGAGCCGGCATTGGGCTCGCTCATGGCCAGAGCACCAATCTGCTCGCCACTAATCAGGCCCGGCAGGTATTTTTTGCGCTGGGCATCGTTACCGTTTTTAAAGATCTGATTCACGCACAGGTTGGAATGGGCGCCGTAGCTCAGGCCGATACCGGCACTGGCGCGGCTGATTTCTTCCATGGCAATCACGTGGGCCAGGTAGCCCATATCGGCACCGCCATATTGCTCGGACACCGTTACCCCCAGCAGGCCCATTTCGCCGAATTTGGTCCACAGTTCGTTGGGGAAGGCATTGTCTTGGTCGGCCTTTTCCGCCAGCGGCGCAATCTCACCCTGGGCAAAGGCGTAGACGTGGTCGCGAAGCATATCGATTTCTTCGCCAAGACCGAAGTTCAGGGTAGGGTAAGGGGCGTTCATGCGAGTTTTCCTCTTGTCTGTTGTTCGAGTTCAATGCGACAGCGCTGCTCTAAGTCGTCCAGCTCATTCATCAGCATGCGGATGTCTTCCAGTTGCTGGGTCAGCACCGCACGCTTGTCGCGGATCATGTCCAGAATCACTTCATTCTGGGCACGGGAGTTTTCATTGCTGTCATATAGGTTAAACAGGGTTTTGGTTTCTGCCAGCGAGAAGCCCAACCTTTTGCCGCGCAGGATCAGCTTCAACCGGATCCTGTCCTTCTTGTGGTAAATGCGGGTCTGGCCGTTGCGCTCCGGCTCCAGCAGGCCCTGCTCCTCATAAAAACGAATGGAACGGGGAGTAATGTCAAATTCCTGTGCCAGTTCGCCGATGCTGAATGTCTTGCTCGCGGTCATGTGACTTTACGTTTACGTAAGCTGTAAGTTAACCTAAAGGTAAAGTAACAGTAACAGGGCGTCAACAATCCCTTGCGGTAAAGGCAATGGGTCGCGGCGAAAATGTCCACCAGGCTGTACGTTTGGCTTATGGTGCGCCGGGGAAGGTTGATTTAGCATGCAAATTGAACAGTGCAGCGCCTGGCTTGTCACACAGCCAGGCCCACAGGCAACATTGAGGAAATAACATGAGTCAGGATTCTGTAGTCATTGTCGCTGCCAAGCGCACCCCCATGGGCGGTTTTATGGGCAGCCTGTCAGGCGTGGCGGCCACTGAACTGGGCGCCAATGCCATCCAGAGCGTGGTGGAAAAAGTCGGCGCACAGGTCATCGATGAAGTGATCATGGGCTGCGTGCTGCCCGCAGGTCTTGGCCAGTCGCCGGCGCGTCAGGCCGCCATCAAGGCCGGTCTGCCACTGTCTGCCGGGGTCACCACCATTAACAAGGTCTGTGGCTCGGGTATGAAGGCGGTGATGCTGGCCCACGATCTGATCAAGGCCGGCAGCATCGATACTGCCGTGGCCGGCGGCATGGAAAGCATGAGCAACGCGCCCTACCTGCTGCCCAAAGCCCGCGGCGGATATCGCATGGGTCATGGCCAGGTGCTGGATCATATGATGCTGGACGGGCTGGAAAACGCCTATGACGGCCAGGCCATGGGCTGCTTTGCGCAAAGCACCGCCGATAAAGAAGGCATTGATCGTAACCAGATGGACGGTTTTGCCCTGTCGTCCCTGTCCAAGGCCAAACAGGCCATTGAAAGTGGTGCCTTTGCCGATGAAATCACCCCGGTGACGGTGGCGACCCGCAAGGGAGAGGTCACAGTGGACACCGATGAGGGCCCCGGCAGTGCCATGCCGGAGAAGATCCCCAACCTGCGTCCGGCCTTTAAGAAGGACGGCACGATCACCGCGGCCAATTCCAGCTCTATCTCTGACGGCGCGGCGGCTCTGGTGGTCATGCGCGAATCGGTGGCCAAGGCCAAAGGCCTCAAGCCCCTGGCCCGCATTGTGGGTCACAGCACCCACTCCATTGAGCCGGAAAACTTTACCGTGGCCCCGGTGGGCGCCATGCAAAAGCTGCTGGATAAGCTTGGCTGGCAGAGCAGCGATGTGGATCTGTATGAGATCAACGAAGCCTTTGCCATGGTGACCATGCTGGCCATTCGTCAACTGGAACTGGATGAAGCCAAGGTCAACGTCAACGGCGGTGCCTGTGCGCTGGGCCATCCTATCGGCGCATCCGGGGCGCGGATCCTGGTGACGTTGTTGCACGCCCTGAATAAGCGCGGCCTGACAAAAGGCGTGGCGTCTTTGTGTATCGGCGGCGGCGAAGCCACAGCCATTGCGGTAGAGATGGTTTGATAAGTAACCAGTGACGGGTAACGAGTGACAAGTTACCAGTAACAAGTGAACAAGCCGGGCAATGCCCGGCTTGTTTATGGGAACCGAACCGGCTCTAATCCCGCGCCAATTACGATATGCCAGGGCTGCACCTGCCAGCTTTTAACCAGTCCATTGACCACATAGGGATCCTGATGGGCAAAGGCTTCGGCCACCTCCGGTGAATCGCCCTTAAATAACAACAAGGCTTTGTCCACCGGCTCAGCGGTGGCGCCCCCGGCTAACAGTTCGCCGCGCTCTGTGGCGGCTTTGGCCAGCGCGATATGGTCAGCCCGATAGGTTGCCCGGCGCTCAAGGTAGTTGTCCACCACTTGATAGGTGAGCAGGTAATACATCAGTTGCACTCCTTATCGCAGGCCGCGTCACTTTTGCCCAAACGGGTCAAATCCGGCTGGCAGTCGCCGGCGCAACACTCCTCATATAAAAAGGCCAGCAGGTTTTCCATCTGCTCAAAGGCCACCTTGCAATACAGGGTGCGGCCCTCCCGGGACTGGCTCATCAGGTCTACCTTCATCAGCTTAGCCAGATGGTGGGAAAGGGTAGAGGCGGGGATATCCAGCTTGTCCTGGATTTCGCCCACGCTCAGACCGTGGTGTCCCGCCCGCACCAGCAGGCGAAAGATACCCAGGCGGGTAGGGTGGCCAAGTTCGGCCAGTTGATTGGCGGCGTGTTCGAGTTGCATGCAAAGATCTCGGTAACAGTTTTAATCATTCTATATTTCTAGAAGTATATTGACAATTCTATATATGTCGAAATATATTAGTTCCACATAGATGGAAATGAATACCGGTCAGTCAAAGGCCGCGACTTATTTCTACGTTTAACAATTCGATAATACTGGAAATATAAAATGACGAGCTTCCTTGATACGCTGCATTTCTTTGTCACCACATTGGCAGAGTTACTGGTGCTGTTTGTGCTGATCAGCATGTTGGTTGCCTATTTGCAGTACAAACTGCCCCGGGCCAGGGTGCAGGCATTGCTCTGTGGTGGCAGCGGCTATCTGAGTGCCGCCGCCATGGGCGCCATTACCCCGTTTTGCAGCTGTTCCACCTTACCCATGATGGTAGGGCTGCTGCGGGCCAATGCCGCCTTTGGTCCGGTGATGACCTTCTTATTTACCTCGCCCTTACTCAACCCGGTATTGGTGGTCCTGCTCTGGACGCTGTTCAGTCTGCCGCTGATGCTTTTATATGTGTCGCTGGTGCTGGTTGTCGCGCTCTTAAGTGGGGTGCTGTTACAACACTTCGGCTTTGACCGCTATGTGACCCTGCCACAGGAGTGCGGTTGCACCGGCGCCGCGGCTGTGCCCGGCAAACCTCCCACTATGGCTGAACTATTCAGGCTGGCGGTCACAGAAACCCGCAGCTTTTTGCCTTACTTATTGCTGGGTGTGCTGGCCGGTGCCCTGATCCACGGTTATGTGCCCGCCAGTTTGCTGGCCAGTGTCTCCCGTGACGGGCAGTGGTGGCTGATCCCACTGGCTGCCACCGGCGGGATCCTGCTGTATATCCGCGCCAGTACCATGTTGCCGCTGGCTGCCAGCCTGGTGGCCAAAGGAGTCAGCCTGGGCCCGGTGATGGCCCTGACCATAGGTGGCGCCGGCGCCAGCCTGCCGGAAATGATCCTGCTTAAACGCATCTTTCAGTGGCCGCTGATGCTGGCCTTTGTGGTGGTCGTGCTGGGCATGGCCTGTATTACCGGTTTTGGTATTCAGTTTCTGATGGAGGGCTGACCATGTTGCATCCTTTACCTATTAGCCAACTTAACTGGCAACAGGCCATGGCAGACCAGCAAATCGGTATGCTGGACACAGCCGGGCAATTTGCGCCGCTGCCGGTCAGCCTCAGTCCCTGGCGCCTGTCCACTGGTTTATGGTCCCAGGTCATCGCCAACAGTCAGTTGCTGGGCAACTTGCTCAGCGGCATCAGTCAGCAGCGTCAATGGCTGTTGCAGCAATTCACGCCGCTGATGTCGGGACACAGCCTCACCGGGGCGCTGGCCAGGCAGTTGTCGCAACTTGAGCCCGCGCAGATCCGGGCGCAGGGCCTGCCGCTGATGCGCCATGATATGTTACTGGATAAGGCCGGTAAGTGGCGCTGGGTGGAAAGTAACAGCATTGCCGCGGGTATGGGGCCGCTCAGTGAAAACTGGCAACAGTTGCTCCGGGCACAACTGGCCCCGTGTTGTCAGGTGGATAATCCGGCCACTTCGCGCCAGTCGGCCCTGTTGGCCGGAGCGGCCATGGCTATGCGCCGTCGATTCGACAACCAGGCGCCGTTAATGCTGTTTGTGGTGGAAGAGACAGAAGACAACCTGTTTGATCAGCAATGCCTGAGTCAGGCCATTGAAGCGCGGGGCGTCAGAGTCAAACGGATTACCCTGGAGCATCTTGCCAGCCTGGCTATTCGTAACCGGCGGCTTGTGTGGCCCGGCGATCAAAAGGACGCCGCTACCGAGGTGGATCTGCTGTACTTTCGCACCGGCTATAACCGCCAGGATTATCAAACCGAGGCGCAGCTTGCCCTTCGCGCCACCCTGGAAACCCTGGATCTGGTGCTGTGTCCCAATATTGCCCTGCAACTGGCCGGCAGCAAATGGCTGCAGGCCCGGTTATACGAATCCCTGCAGGCCCCCTGGACAGCAGCACAACTGCAGCGACAACTGAACCTCAGCCTGCCTGAGTTGGCCAGACTCCATTCACTGCTGGTGCCCTCGCGAACCCTGGACAGCGACGACAGCGCTGTACGGCACAAACTGGACAAGGGCTGGCTGCTGAAAAGCGAACAGGAAGGGGGCGGCTCGGTGCTGAACGGCCCGCAGGCTATAGACAGGTTAAAACAGGGCATTGCGCCCGATGCCGGCTGGATTGCCATGGCGCCTATTGATACCGCCATCAGGCAGGCGCCAGTGGCGGTATTACGCCAGGGACAGTTTGAGGACTGGTCCGGGGTGGTGTCCGAGCTGGGGCTGTTTACCCTGGGCAGCAAACAGCAATACGGGGGATACCTGCTTCGCAGTAAACCGGCCGGGCAACTGGAAGGTGGTGTGCACCGGGGTGGGGCGGTGCTGGATAGCTTGCAGGTTTGCTGAGTACATTGGTGTTTCTGGATTTTCACCACAGAGGGCACGAAGGACACGAAGAAGGGCGGTTCAGGCCTCTTCAAAAACCTTCGTGCTCGTCGTTACATTTGTAGTTTTAAATCGGATTGGCCTTTGGGGGACAGACCACAAAAGGCACGAAAAGAAACAAACCGCTGGCCCCTGAGTTGGTGTACCCCTGATCCCTTTCGTCCCTTTCGTCCCTTTTGTGTTTTTTGTGGTCAAACGCAGTGATACCAAATAAAGAAGACACAAAGCAGCACCAACCTGCCTAGTCAGGCCGGTGGTTCCGTCGTCCTGAACCTGGTTTCAGGACCTTTCTCAGATAGCGCAATGCCCGATGGTGCGAAACGAATAAAGAAGTGAAAAGGCAGCGCCGGATTGGCCTTCGCAGACACGCCGTGAATACTTCCCTGTAGGCTCTTCCGCAGCCTCCCTGCTGCAGAAGGTCTGCGAAGGCCAACCCGACACTGCCTCCCGCCTTTTCTCTATCTGTAAGTAATGGGTTTGCAGGCAGACCATTCGCTTTGGCGAATGGCCGCTGAAACTTGTCTCTGCACCTAAAAGCAGGTGAGAGCACCGCCATATCAGAAAAATATTAGTGAATCACTACACTTCATCGTAGCCACCATGACGGCCAGGCTGAAAGTCAACCTGGGCAAGGTCTAATGAGCATGGTACAAAAGAAATATGTAAAAGTACGGCAACGCTCCGTGTTTACCAGTGGGCTTTGCCGGTTATGAAACACTAGGGCCCGAGGAAAAGGGATTTTGATGATTTCTGAACCATACAAGCTACTCAAATTCATTCCGGCCACAGAAGACGTTGCCACCACTGGGCACCCTCACACCAGCCGTTTAGCCGGGAGTTGGGCATCAACCGGCATTCTTGCCAGATCTCAGCGTCACGAATTGACCAAATTCTGCATGCTGTCTGCCCCTAACATTAGTCGGGTATTAGTGTGAGCGCTCTAGAACCTTTTGGGGACCGGATCTGGATTTGTAACGGCCCTAGGGTGCGAATGATGACAATACCCTTCACTACCAGGATGACTATTGTCGAAGTTGAGCCTAGAGTGCTTTGGATTCATTCGCCGCTTCTACCAAACAGGGAGTTGCAACAAAAGATCGATGATTTGGGTTCTGTCAGATATCTAGTTGCTCCAAACAAAATCCATAGTCTGGGTGTCCAGCCGTGGAGAGAAAGATACCCCTTGGCTGAAGTATGGGTTTCACCGGAGTTCAATGAGCGACATCCAGAAATTCATGCAGAAAATTCGTTACTACAGAACGTTAATCCCCAATGGGCTGATGAAATAGACTACATGTGTTTCGAAGGCAGTAGCTTTCTCGATGAGGTGGTGTTTTTTCATAAGCGCTCTAGAACATTGATCCTCACTGATCTCATACAAAGACATGAGGCAGAGCGAGAGTCATGGTTTTGGCGGATCGTTAAACGTGCGGGAGGTGTTCTGGGAGCATCGGGCGGAACGGCTTATGATTTACGCTTCAGTTTCAAAAATAAAGAGGCGGCTAAAGCTAGCGCGCTATCAGTACTTGAGTGGGACTTTGACCGAGTAGTGATCTCCCATGGTATGTGCATAACAGAAGACGCTCACCCATATGTAGAGAAAGCATTTGAGTGGGCGATCAAGTAGACACTTGATTGAGTGGGTCTCGTTTTTTTTGTCGTCGTCATCCCTCCAATGTTCAACTTATCTGCAGAAAACTCTGCCCCGTAAAGGGCTAAACGAGTTGTGCGCTCGCACTCGTTTCTAGACGCCTTTTACCCCTGTAGGCTTTTCCGCAGCCTCCCTGCTGCAGAAGGTCAGCGAAGGCCAACCCGACACTGCCTCCCGCCTTTTCTTTATCTGTAAGTAATGGGTTTGCAGGCAGACCATTCGCTTTGGCGAATAGCTGCTGAAACCGGACTATCCACATACCTGCTTAGGTAAGAGCTTAATTTATATAAAAATTTGACCAGAGGCTGAGAGGAAGGATTGATTTTTGCTCGACTTATTCCCGAAGTCTTTATTTTGTCCACAATAATTCATTTATTGTCTTGAGTAGTTCGCGTTTTAGTGCTTTTATCTACTGTAATTCGTTCTCTTGGCAGGTGAACTATGCCATCTCTGATTTTTCCTAAAGATACCGCCGATGCAAAAAAGCTCTCTGTTGAGGTGCAAAAGGGGGCTCTTAAGCGGATTCGTCAGGGTATTTACACAGATGCTGCCTGGGAGGAGATCCCACAGTTGCTGAATAGCCGGTGGTATGAGGTCATCCAGTATTTGTTTCCCGATGCAATTGCATCCCATGTCACTGCAGTAAAGCTAAGACCAGAGAACAACATCGTTCATATCACCGCCGACCTGGGGAAGCGGCGTAAAATCAACATCAGTGATGCTTTGACCATTGATGTGCATCCCGGCAACGTCGCAGAGCTTACTGAACAATTTGTTCCCCAGTTGAAACGCAGTGCTCCGGCACGGCTGTTAATGGAAAACCTGCAGCTTTCACATCAGGATACCGATTTGCCAAAGGCTCTCGGCCAGTCATGGGTAGAGCAGGAGCTGCTTAGACGTTTAGAGCGTTACGGAGAAACGGACTTAAACCTTATTAGGGATGAGGCCAAGGCTCACTGTGTAGCGCTGGGTATGGAAAAGGAATGCCGTCAGCTGGATGAGCTGATAGGAGCCTTGTTGTCAACACGGCCGGACAAAGTGCTTCGCACTCCTGTTGCTATCGCAACAGCCAGGCAGGAGCCTTATGATCAAGGTCGTCTGGCCTTATTTGAACGGATGGCCGATTACCTGAACCGTTGCGACTTCCCACCCCGGCCATATCAATACAACAAGTCAGGTTGGCGCAATCTGGCCTTTTATGAGAGTTACTTTTCTAACTACATAGAAGGGACTGAGTTTGAAATCGATGAGGCAGAGCAGATTGTCTTTTCTAAACAGGCAATCCCAGATCGCCATGAAGACAGTCACGATGTACTGTCAGTCTATGACATTGTGCATGACTACACAGAAATGGTAACTGTGCCTGAATCAGCGAATGAACTGATGCATTTACTGACCTTGCGCCATGGACTCATTATGCATGCAAGATCGGACAAGCGGCCAGGTGAACTCAAAGTAAAACCGAACAAAGCAGGCGATACGCTGTTTGTTTTACCGGACAAAGTGGAAGGGACATTGGCGCGGGCTTTTTCTCTTTATCAGCAACTGGAGCCAGGTTTGGCGCGGGCTGTTTTCATGCAGTTTATGGTCACCGAATGCCACCCTTTTGATGACGGAAATGGCCGCCTGGCCAGAATCATGATGAATGCTGAGTTGGTGTGCCATGAGCAATTCAAGATTATTGTTCCAACCGTACACAGGGACAGTTATCTGAATGGCTTGCGCCAGGCGAGCCGTTCCGGCCGATTCAGAACGCTCTGTAAGGTTTTCGCAGACCTGCAAGCTTACACAAGCATTATTCCATGGGAAGAATACGGCGAAGCCAGAAGTACATTAGAGGCACATTGTGCCGACAAGCTGCCGGATGAGGGAGTGGCAGTTTTTAACAAACAAATCGCTCAGTTTAAAATTTCATTACCACCATAGGTGAGACAGCCTCTGCATCCAAACCCGATATGCTGCAAGATCAATAGGGTCATTGATCGTGCCAACTCTGTTTAAATCGCTACGAATTAGGGGTAGCGTGACAAAGGGATAAATTCACCACAGAGGGCACAAAGAACACGAAGAAGGGCGGTTCAAGCCTCTTCAAAAACCTTCGTGCGCTTCGCGACCTTTGTGGTTGTAAATCGGATTGGCCTTTGTGTTCAAAAGCAGTGATAACAAATAAAGAAACCAAAAGGCAGCGCCGGATTAGCCTTCGCAGACACGCCGTGGATACTTCCCTGTAGGCTCTTCCGCAGCTTCCCTGCTGCAGAAGGTCTGCGAAGGCCAAGCCGACACTGCCTCCCGCCTTTTCTTTATCTGTAAGTAATGGGTTTGCAGGCAGACCATTCGCTTTGGCGAATAGCTGCTGAAACCGGACTATCCACATACCTGCTTAGGTAAGAGCTTAATTTTTATAAAAATTTGACCAGAAGCTGAGAGGAAGTGTTTACTGGAGACACTTTGATAGGTTGTGGGGTGAGCGAAGAGCGGGATCGTGCACAATGCACGACCTGACCCCATACCCCAAAAAAGGTGGAGTGTGGAAGTACGGCAAAGTCCCGTGTTTAAACACAGGACTTTGCCAGACATGAAGCGTTATGTGTAAAAAGGTTTTAGCATTGATCGAATCAATACTTTACGAAAACAAAATTCACAAGGTTCTAAAAAAGGTTGCGAAGCAGCGTATCTCAATAATACTGCAACCTGGAAACGTGCCAGTTATTGAGCGCGCAGTGGGTAATGATGAAGCTACGCAGGCATTACTCTTAACTGCTCAAATCCGCGGATGGGTTGAAGTTCTTCATGAAGCTCTGCCAACAGGAAAGGTTGATGAACAGGGGAATCTTTCAGAATCATCATTTCAAAACATTCAGACACATTGGAGACTTACGGATTCTGGTTGGGCGGCAATACAAAGAAGGCATCAAATGGCAATTTTTAGTTTAATTGTTGGTTTGACAAGTATTTTTATTGCCATCAGCGCATAACAGAGGGTGAGAGGGGGCAGGTCTTGGATTGTTATACAATAACCACTTCTGGCGCCCAACGGGCCGGAGAGAGCTTCGACAGGTAGTTTAGAGCGACGAGATGACATTCTGCAAAATGCAAGACTTGACCCTGAACTCGGCTGAACTCGGGAAGAGACCTATCTGCTGCAACTTTACCGTTATATTGAGCTGAACCCGGTCAGAGCAGGCATGGTGGACGATCCGGCAGACTACAGCTGGTCGAGTTACCAAAGCAATGGGCTGGGTAAGCGAGTGAAACTGTTGACCCCTCATCCTCAATACCTGAAATTGGGCAAGACAGACGAAGAGCGACAATCCTGCTACCGGGAGCTATTCCGATATCAGGTAGAAGGCAAATTGCTAGATGACATCCGCAAGGCTGCCAATAAAGGGTTGGTGTTAGGTAGCAAGCGCTTTGTCGAGGAAGTGGAGGCGTTAACGGGAAAGCGACTTCGTGAAGGTAAACGGGGCAGGCGGGTCGGATGGCGGAAGGAGAGGGATTTAGTTTAATTTGGATCTGACCCTTTTTATTGCTTTTTATTGCTTCCAACCATCCGGAAATGCGGACGTTAGGGCTTTACAGAAAATTTATGAATGAATTTGAATTGAAACTTAGATTTATAACTGGAAGAAGTGATGAGGACAACTGGGAAGTCCATCAGGTAGAAGATATTCGGTTTTGGAAAGAGGCAGTAGACTTAATTTCGCTGAGAGAATGTCAACATAATGGTTGTATGATTTCAATTGAATCTGATTGGCGACCCGTTATTGATAAGTTAGAAAAGGATTTGAAACGAAATGTACAATTACATTCTGGTGAGGAAGTTGCTTTAGGTGATATTGGGGACGTGACAGAAGTCCCCGTCAAAATTCTAATATCAGGAACTAATGATCTGAGTGGGTATTTTTGGTATCCAAATCTTTTTCTAGAGTATTATGTATACGAGATATTTTTTGTATTGAATCTTTCAAGACCAGGGGTCTGTGACTTTTTTAGTTTAAGCTTGGAGGGTGTAGATAACCCTTGGCAGAAAAAATCAAGCAAGATAGAACATGAAAGGATCTCAAGTTATAACTTAGAATTTGCTTGGGAGAATTCATTTCGCGGCTTATTCCCATCGCTAAAAGAAATCCCAATTAATGATGTTATTAATTGGTACGAAAAAATTGATATAGGTCTAAAACAGAAGGCGACGAGACCGATCGAAAAAACTTTGTTCTCCTTTTACCACATTTGCAAAGCAGACGGTGACATATCATCAATTGTGTGGGTGTTTCACGCTCTTGAATCACTTTATAGTACTAAGGTTGGAGAAGGGTTCAGCAACTTAATTAACAGGATTTCAGCACTACTTTCTCTTGATGAGAAGCAGGTTTCTATACTTAAGAAAAATCTCAGGAAACTCTATGATATGAGAAGCTCTCTAATTCATGGGGGGTATGAAATATATCACCCAATGCGTAATGAGGTTGTAGATAAAACTATAGAAAATCAGTACAGCGAAATTTACGAAAATCATCAATTTGGGATTTCTATTTTAATTGCGAGCTTACAAGCCCTCATCGAAAAACGTTGGTATCGCATTAATGTAATAGAGCAATTAGATGGTAGCAACCGGCCCTAACAAGGGATTTTGATGATTTCCGAACCATACAAAATGCTTAAAACGCTACCCCCGCAGCGGGTGGCAGGGGCAAAAATACAATGCCGCTGCGCGATTATTGCATTGTGTTTTGCCTTTTAGCTCAAAGTTAAATGTCCATGATCGATCACGATAAATTCCGGAGCTTGGTCACCCAACTCTATGCCACGGTCAATGAGTTGGAGGCCATGTTCCCAGGTAGGCACTTTACTCCCGATGGTCACATGGTTGGTAGTTTGGGTGAATGCCTGTGACCTTTCCCCGAGATTAGTACCAATCCCTCAATGAGATTTTCCTGCTTAAGCTGCCTGTTTTGCATACTCAACAGGCGACATGTAATTCAGTGAGCTATGCGGGCGAACATGGTTGTAATGCTCG
>NZ_JAFKCV010000119.1 GCF_017254865.1 Bowmanella dokdonensis
GCCGGTGCAGGGAATGTTTTGCCCAGTGAATGTCGAGGTAGTGATGTTAGACAACAATTTAAAAGACCAACTGAAAACCTATTTAGCCAATTTGAAACGCCCTGTGGAGTTGGTGTTGGCCACCGACGACAGCGAGAAATCCCAGCAGTTACTGGCACTGGCGCGAGACATCGAAGAACTGTCAGATTTGGTGAGCTACCGACTGACCACAGAACCCCAGCGCGTTCCTTCCATGCAGGTGAGCAGTCCTGATACTGGGACATCTATGGCCTTTGCCGGGTTGCCCATGGGGCATGAATTTACCTCCTTGGTACTGGCGCTGTTGCACAGTGGCGGCCACCCGATCAAGCAGGAACAGAGCATACTTGAGCAGATTAAAGCGCTGCCGGGGCCTTTGCACTTTGAAACCTATGT
>NZ_JAFKCV010000120.1 GCF_017254865.1 Bowmanella dokdonensis
CAGGCTTCACGCACACACGTAGCGCACATGCGCGGTGGTGATTTTTACTCTCGTGAGAAGTCAGTGACAGTGGACAAAGCTGGCTTTGTTCGCATTGAGCACACCGACAAGCAGGGTAACAAGACCGTACTTAAGCCTCGTATTGACCTGTTGGCCGGTGAAGTCATTGATGGCATGTACATGAGCAAGAAAGCCTTGTGCAAGTTCTTCGAGGAACAAATCGAAGATGCCAAGCAAACGGGTATTTTGTTCTCACTGCACGTTAAGGCAACCATGATGAAGGTGTCACACCCCATTGTGTTCGGCCACTGTGTAAAGGTGTTCTACAAAGACTTGTTTGAAAAATACGCCGACCTGTTTGCCGAGTTAGGCGTGAACGCTAATGATGGTCTGGGCAGTGTTTATGATAAGATT
>NZ_JAFKCV010000121.1 GCF_017254865.1 Bowmanella dokdonensis
AAAAGTGCGGCAGGGTAAAGGTATCGTCGGTCTGGGCGGCAAAAGGATGGAAGTAAGATTCAAAGCCAGCAATGTGCGACCAGTTATCAAAGGTAATGCCATTTTTATAGTGCTCGGTGTTGCCGGGCTTTGACTTAGACCCACTAGGCCTGCAGCCCGGCGTCGTGACCAGAAGGGGGGCTGGATTTGAACAATATCTCTACTTGAGAGAAAAACAGCCCCTACAAGAAAGGTCAGATTATTTCAGCAGATGGGGGTCAAACTCATGACCAAGCTTTTGCGTCTTGGTACGAATGTAGCCTTTGTTGTCGTCGGTGATACCGTGATCTATTGGGGTGCGCCCTACTACCTCAATGCCCAGATCTGTTAGCGCTTTTATTTTACGCGGATTATTGGTCATCAATTGCACCTTG
>NZ_JAFKCV010000122.1 GCF_017254865.1 Bowmanella dokdonensis
GCCCCCCTGGAGCTGGTTAAGGCCGCCAAAGCCCGTACACAACTGGATATTCGTTATGACGGCAGTTATCAAAAACTGGCCTATCCAGGCGGTGATGTGCCTGACAATATTGGCGTTTGCACTGACCTTGTGATCCGCAGTTATCGCACCCTGGGAGTCGACCTTCAGTTGTTAGTGCATGAGGATATACGCGAGCATTTTACCCTCTACCCCTCTAAACGCATTTGGGGTCTGAGTAAGCCCGACCGCAATATTGACCATAGGCGCGTGCCTAATTTGCAGGTGTTTTTCAGCAGATATGGGCAGTCTTTGCCTTTCACTCAGTCAGGCCAGGGGTTTGTGGCCGGCGATATCGTCACCTGGATGTTACCGGGTAACCTGCCACATATTGGCATTGTCAGTGATAAAAACG
>NZ_JAFKCV010000123.1 GCF_017254865.1 Bowmanella dokdonensis
AGCAGCTCCCTGGTGTTTATCAACCGAACGTCTTCTGAATTCCGCTGGTACGGCGAGTCGGGATATTTCTGCTATACGCTGACGTTCAAAGCGGCTGGGCTGGAGGTGCTCGTTGCCTATGGCGGATTGGCAGTATTTTTCTATAGGTAGTATCTGGTCTTCACTGGATGAATAGATGACGCGTACGGTTCCAGCATAAGTACCTCTGGACTTATGTTGAATCAGACAGTGATAAGCGTGGTCATCGAATTCGTCAGTTTCTAAACCGGACTGTCGTGGTTCTTCAAACTTCAGTTCATCACAGTACACGCCGTGTCTGATTTTGAAGCTCTCATTTTTAAGAGCTTCAGTTTCTGCAAAACATGGCCTCAGATAGTACGAAAAATGAGAGGCAATGCTTTTGGCATGTCT
>NZ_JAFKCV010000124.1 GCF_017254865.1 Bowmanella dokdonensis
TTTCTACAAAAAAATTCTTGTAACTGACATCGACTTGCAAGGTAGGTAGAACAGGAAGTTCGCTGTTACCAGGGGAGCCTTTGAGTAGAGACTTTTCGCCCCAGGCTGATAAGCCCAGAGAGACTTGCCAGGTCCAGTCACTTGGCTCTTCTGATGCTGTTTCGGCCATCACTGGCAAAGCAAGGTAAGCCAACAGATATGCTGCCGCAATTTTCCTTTTCAATGCTGTGATCCCTCTCTGGCGTTAACGCGGCGTGATTGTATCAAAGCTGGCATTTCTGAGGAGTGGTCGGTTCCGTTTAATTTGTAGGGAAATTGTAAAGTCTGATGACAATCATTTGATAAAATTGAGATATAGCAACATGTACTTGGCAAGGCATTATTGAGGAATAAAAAGAAAAACCCGGGC
>NZ_JAFKCV010000125.1 GCF_017254865.1 Bowmanella dokdonensis
TATCACGGGTCAATTCGGATGAACGTACAAAAGGTTTAAAACCACCCACGACTCCATCAGGCCAGCCCCAAGTGTTAAAACGCTCTTCATTATTAGGGGACTTCATATGGGCAACGGCCACGGCCAAGCCCACAGTGTCATCATTAAACTGATCAATATAAGAGAAGCTGCCGCGCCAGCCGGTATCTTCCCCATCGGGATTGAGCTTGCCGATATCGTTCTTTTCACCACGCAGTGTAAAGGACATGCTCTGTTCGCCGAAGCTAAGCGGCTTTACGGTGCGCATATCAATAGTACCGCCGATCCCTTGTGTCATCAGAGTGGCATCAGGGGTTTTGTAAACCATGACTTCGTTCATGATTTCAGAGGGATAGACATCAAACTCCACCCCACGGTTATCACCCAGCGA
>NZ_JAFKCV010000126.1 GCF_017254865.1 Bowmanella dokdonensis
CTATCAGACTTCGTAAAACTCTCATCAACGCAGTCCTTCTCGATAGAGTTTTTCTGCAAGCAACTTTCGGCGTACTTGCCCTTCCCCGTTCTCGACTGCATAGTAAAAATGTCCGTCCCCTTTACCATCCCCCATTTGAGAGGCCAATGTTGGTACCGCTTGAATCAGTTCAATATCGCTTATACCTGCATAAATAGGGTCGCCGTGTTCCTGAAGGTCAACAATAATCATTTTTTTGATTGAATGATTGATTCTAAGCGCGTGCAGCAAGCTTTGATTTATCGGCGCACCTATCAAAGCTAAATAATCGATTTTCACTCCCAAGCTAGCATAATGAAGTGCTGTTCTGGCAGCAATCACAGCGCCCCATGAGTAACCAATTAAATTGAATGGTCCCGCTCTAGGTGG
>NZ_JAFKCV010000127.1 GCF_017254865.1 Bowmanella dokdonensis
GTCTTGGGGCTTAGCTGCACGCAAGATGATGGACATACGCCAACCATTTCACAAAGAAGTATAGAAACGGAATATTAGACCAACTGCTGCAATAACCAGTACCAAATGGGTAATGTAATAAAGCTTAGAATCAAGCCTAATCCCACCAGCGCCGCCACCAAACGCGGTGCCAGAGAGGCACCGATAGCCAGCGCCCCAGCAGACACCATGGGCGGCATCGCTGCCTGAAAAACCCCCACTTGGAGCAATAGGGGTTGTGGATGCAAAGGCCACAGTAGCGCAAGCGCAAAAATCGGCATCAGGAGCAGTTTAACCCCCAAGGCAAACACCAATGGCCAAGCCTCTTTTCCATCCAGTCGCAAACGAAACTGAAAACCAACCGCGACCATAATCACCGGCACCAGCGTG
>NZ_JAFKCV010000128.1 GCF_017254865.1 Bowmanella dokdonensis
ATCACGAGCACGGTGCTTCGAAGATGGAGATCACAAGCACAAGATGATGATGGCCATATCATATCACTTATATTGATTGCATGTGATGTTAATCCTTTATGCATCTTATCTTGCTTTGATTGACGGTAGCATTATAAGATGATCTCTCACTAAAATTTCAAGATAAAAGTGTTCTCCCTGAGTATGCACCGTTGCGAAAGTTCTTCGTGCTGAGACACCACGTGATGATCGGGTGTGATAGGCTCTACGTTCAAATACAACGGGTGCAAAACAGTTGCACACGCGGAATACTCAGGTTAAACTTGACGAGCCTAGCATATGCAGATATGGCCTCGGAACACTGAGACCGAAAGGTCGAGCGTGAATCATATAGTAGATATGATCAACATAGTGATGTTCACCATTGA
>NZ_JAFKCV010000013.1 GCF_017254865.1 Bowmanella dokdonensis
CATGCTGCTTAATGGCCTTGATGATTTGTTCTTCGGTATAACGTTTTTTCATTCTGAGATCTCCATTGGCTCCAGTTTATTGGAAATCTCATCAAAGTCATGGTGTTAAATCTGGGGAGAAGGTCAGAGCCTGCCGCCAAAGCAATCGATTAATTTAACTCTGCATTATAGTTATTTCTCTGGTAAAGCATCAGGTTATGGCAGAGTAACTACGACTTACTCTGAGCCTGGAATTGAGTGTGTTGTAGGGGGATACTACCTATATTCCACACAAGGAGGAGTGCATGGAGTTGGAGCTTCTTTCTCCCTAAATAACGGAATGAAATTCTAAAGAAAATAATGAAGTAGAAACAGCTATTATTAAGGATAGCTGTTTCTAGTTGATTTCAGCTACCAAGTGGTTACAGGGGTTTTACCTATTTCCGAAGTGACTTTTTCCATAGATAATATCAAATTGGCAGGTTTTTCCGGCCCAATGGGTTGATCTATTTCTATGATTGATACATCGAAACCTGAATGATACCCAGCTGCGTAATATTCACATTTTCTGAAAAACGTATCGCTGCGTTCTTTATTTAATATCCGACCATATCCATTGAAGTTTTTCTCAATATCATTCTGTTTGTAATAGAAGGCGTTGGGTGTTTGATCAGCCATATATGGCTCCTGAGCAATTAAGAATCCCCCAGGCTTTATTGCACTATAAATTTCACTGAGTGTTCGCTTTAGGTTACTTGAATGATGTAAAGCACCCATAGCAACGACAAAGTCAAATTTGTCTTTAAGTACTATGTTGTTGAAACTACCCAATACATAAACTACTTTATCATCTGGTATGCCAAGTAGCTGAAAAGTCTGAGGTATCAACTTGGTGACAGCTGGCTCATTACATTCCATAGTATAAATAGTTCTAACTTCCTTTTTTGTTTTGGCTATGTAAGCTGAACACCACCCATCTCCAGCTCCTACTTCCAATATCTCACCTTTCAGTCTAATACCTTTTTCCTTTAATATTCTTTCTAGTGCATCAATTCTGAACTGTCTATTTGCAAGTATCCGATCTGCCGTCCTTTCGTTTTCACTAATATGCGAGTGTAGACCAGCGTGTAGTTCTCGTTCTTTAACTTTTAGAAGACTATCTGTACTTGGTGACCAGTCTAAGAAGTTTTCTTTCATAATTACGTTGCCTTAGAGTTGTTTTTCAAAGCAGGAGATAGGGAAGTGAATACCACACTCGCTGTGACCGTTTCGCTTTGTAATGTCTAAATAATGTACTTCTGACCTCAGCCTCCTACGAGCCATGTCACGGAGTACTTCATTAGATCCTAATTTATACAGAGGTGCCACTCTGACAATATTTTTCGAGTAAGAACTAAACACATCTAAGGTTTTTCTGTAGGCTGTTTGCTCTTCTCGGATGCCGGTGAACCAGAAGTCAGGCGATATCTGCTGTAGAGCTCTTTTGAATGGTTCGATCTTAATATCTTCGATAAATTGAAGTCGTTCATCTTCAGCCATTCTGTGGATGGCGTCCTTTGAGTACTTACGCTGAATATCGAAGTCAGGTCGAAAAATATTTATATTTAGCTTGTATTCATCAATTACGCTGTGGGCAAATTCAATGGTTTGTGCAGTATTAAAACCTGTATCAATCCATACCACCTGAATATCTGGCAGGATTTTTACTACTATATCGATAAGATAAATAGATTGTGGGCCAAACTTAGTTGTCAGTATGGGGTTGACAGATAAGCCAGAGACCATTTCTATTATTTGTTCTGGACTAAGGTTTTTACCTTGATTGTTCAGGTCCTTCACCGTCGATACTCTCATCTGAACAAAGCTCTCCGACCAGTATTTCTAACTCAGTATTTGTATCGGCCAATTATCTCAGGACATTAATGTTGACCCCCGCAACTGCAAGCCTACTCATTCTCCAGGTAAGTAAAATCGAATCGTAATACTCTTCTGGTCAGTCCGGGTCTGACCTGGCCGGCAAAATGAGGAATATTGGTATCAAAGAATATGATGTCGCCAGCTTCACCGGTATAAGCCGTGAATTGTTCAAATGGCACATCAACCCGGTTTAACATTGATGATTTGTAATCAGGTGGCAAAGATCGTCTTAGCATCTCATACTGCTCTGGATCCTGAGCAACTGCTGAAAAGGGCCCGTGCTCTGAAGTGACTTTGTCAACGTACAGCATCACTTTCAAATAACGCCGATAGTCTACATGGGGGATAAATGGGAGTGTGGTTGGATGGGTATCTTTGTGCTGGGTTTTAACTAACCAAACTTTTTCCAGTCTTGCGATTGAGGTCAGGGAAGTGTCAAGACCACAGACTTTTACAAGCAAGGTGTTAAAATCCTTATCGTATTCCACTTGGTGTCTCGTCAGTGAAGCAACATTTTCATAGTTAGGATTTCTCCATTTTTGGTAGTTCAATTCAAATAATTCACCCAATGCCGGGATATCCAAATTCAACGCATTGTAGTTCAGATGAATCGGTCCATTACGGAAATCCATACCCGCTACCTCAATGCTTGTTTTTTACAATAAAACTGGGGGACTTTGCATGAGGGAAGCGTTGAATCTTAACCGGCTTGTCCTTAAAAAACTCATCGACCGCCTGTGTTTCTCCTGGAAACACGGCGTAGTCGTCGAGTAATAAAACTCCTCCATTCACCAGTCTTGGCCAAATGTTTTCCAATATTGTGACTGCAGGCTCATAGATGTCAGTATCCAGATTGACCAAAGAAAATCTGGCCTGGGGATTGCCTGTCAACCAGGCGGGTAGGGTTGTTACAATATCGCCTTCGACTAACTCAATATTCGAATCCAGGCCCCGGCTAGAAAGAGATAATTGAAGATCTTGCTTTGAGATACTTTTCTCGCCAGCGCTGTCGATAAATTTCTTTCGTTGTTCCTTGTCCTGTTCAAACTCGGTTTCGGGAAAGTTACCAAAAACATCAAAACCTATAATCTTCTTGTTGTTTGCTGCGCCAAACAGGGCACGCATCATTGCAAAGCGACTGAGTGATGCACCTTTAAATACGCCAAATTCAACAATATCCCCAGCCAGATCAAGAGTTTGCTTGAATAATTCGTAATGACAAATGAACTTACTGATCCGCTGTGGTGAGCAGGACAGGTAGAAAGCGTTTTCATGCTCAAAGGCGTTGCTCCTATTACTCATATTTGGCTCCTGGACTTTCCGCCCTAATAAGATGTTCTGCCAGCTCGAAGTCGAAAGGCGTGTCGATATCAACGGAGTCTTGGCGTGGCATCAGGTAGGGGATGGCCTGCTGGTAAAAGGTCTTCAGACTCTCTTCGCGTAAATCATCGATGTTGCGGATATAGATAGCCCCATTAGGATGATATGCTGATATCTGATCCTGACTGCGGGTATTGCCTGTCACCATGGGACTATTCTGTTGAAGTGGCGTCCAGCTGTCATCCTCTCCTATAGTAAAGGCGAAGGAAACAGGCGCCTCGTATTCAACGGCAGAAAAGACCGGTGACTGTCGACTGGCTGATAAAGCCACCGCCTCATTAATGTGCTTGCTGGTTCTGAGCGGCATGGTTGGCAAAGCCAGTAAAAATTGTCCGCTCCTATTTTGAAAAATTTTGTCTACCTGCTGTTTGACGTAATCGAAAATTTTTACCTTGTCACCGGCCTGTTCTGGACTTCTGAAATCCAGCACCAGCTTGTCGCTCGGCACATGTTTTTTAACTATTTGCCAATACTCCATTGAATCGGTGGAAAAGATCACCTGCTCAACCGCCTCGGCCCCGACACATGCCTCAATGGTCCAGACCACCAGAGGCTTGCCGGCCAGTAGTTTGATATTTTTGCCTTTCAGTCGTTTGGAGCCTGAACGAGCGGGCACAAATGCGGTAAGGCTCATCGGTAACTCTCCCTAAATCGGGTCCATGCAAGACTAATTCGCCCATACACGTCGACCACCTCAGCGTATTCGGAATCACTGAGGTGTTTCAGCGGCATCCTGTCCCGTCTGTGCATTAGATTGGCAGCTTGCAGTAAGGCTTTATTGGTGCGGTGCCAGCCGTACTTTTTCACCACGCCTGAGAAGAAAGGCTCTTCCAACTGCTGGATGACAAAATTTATCACCTCTTCATCATCTTTCTGGCAGGCTTCCCAAAAAATTTCAGCTATACCCGCATCGATGATGGAGATACCGTTTAACCAGGCTCTGGCACCATGACTCATGTATTTCCTGAAAGTCTTTTTACCGCCCCCAGCAATAATAACCTTAATCTGAGGCTCCAACTCCAAGACCTTACGAGTGATGTCAAAGTCCTTTGCATCTTCTTTTATTGCTGCGATGTAAGGGACTTCGGGTAAACGTTCGAGTAAGGACATAGGCCAGTGCATCTGGGTTCCGTCATAACCCGATAGGAATGGCATTTCGTGAACCAATAGGGGGAATTGGGATTTTTCCCCTATGTACTGATAATGCTCAAGTATCTGCTCATCTGTAAAATGCTTCTCCCGCACCAGCAAAGAGATCAAATCGGCCCCGCACTCTTTAGCATGAAGGGTGAATTCCAGACTTTCTCTGGTTGAGCAATGAATAGGATCGCCAACAATGACGATATTGTCTTTATTCAACTGTTTCAGATGACGGATGCAAAAGGCGTTCAACTCCTTGATCTCCTGATGAGTCATCTGGGAGTAGCGGGAGTTATATGCCATTGCATAGAAGCGTTTCGCCCCTTGCTGGTAGAGCTTAGTCAGGTAGTTGCCAACCGCTTCATAATCAATTTCTTCAGTTTCTGTGAAACCTGTAAATATGGTGTACCAGGGACCATCCAGTTTTGCCTTTAATTCTTCAAACACACTAATACCTTAAGCTGCAAATTGATTTTCCAGGTAGGCGAGAGCTTTCCAAAAGCCTTCGCCATTATTCTTATGCCCTTGCCATATCTCAGGAATAAAGGGGGTGCTTGGTAAATCTTGCTGCAGAATTTTCCCGAGCTTCCTGAAATCAACATCGCCGTGGCCAATTTGGATTCCTTCTCCATCCAGGCCTTTGGCGTCGACAATATGCATGTGCACCACATATGGGGCGACTTTTCTGACGAAGTCGTAGAAGTCGTCCTTGTAAAAGTTGCATGCCATCATGGTGTGTGACACGTCGAGACAGACTTTTAGTAGACTTCGTTGGCAGAATTCTACTATCTCGTCAGCTCTGACAAACAAGTTGTGATGACTCTGCCCTCCAAAGTGCCAAGGAAACGGTGGCATAGTCTGTATGGCGAGCTGAATCCCACTTAAGTCAAGCTGTTGCAGTGAGTTATAAAGAACATCGTACTTTCTTGCTACATCAGCTTTACTCAGAAAACCTTTCGTATTCCAACCCCCGACATTTGCAACAACGATTGGTAGCTCAGTACTCGGGAAATACTGTTTAAGCTGATTGGTATGCTTGATCACTCTTTGCATTTCCCGAATCGATCTGGCTCTGTAATGTTCATTATCCGAAGCCAAATCGAGCAAATGATCGTGTTCGAAGAGCTCCGGCGCGTGGACAGCAAATCTCAGATCTGAGTTGTGCTCCAGATAGTCAGAAACATTCATATTGAGGTCGTGATATGACAAGTGAAACTCCACGAAATCCAACTTTACCTCTGAGGTCAAATTTTTGAAGTCGTGATAACGTATTGGAATGCCGTACGGGCGGGAAAACTGATAGATGCTTTTCTTGCTGAAGCCTCCAAGTATATCCGCTTCGTAAAAAACATCGCCAGCCTTAATGCGGCGATAGGTCTTTTTACCTATCAGTTCACTTATCCGATTGGGCTGCAAACCTTTACCCGGAGCTTTTACGGTCACCGAATCAGCACTTATGACAGTGCCGGGCTCCATGTCTTGTTTGGCAACAAGGCTTTTGGCCAGCACTTCCCGATTGATCATTTCCCCCTGAGTCAGATCCCTTGGTGCATCATCTCCCATTGCCTGTTCGACATTGCGAATTTCCCGTACCATGCTGGTGAGCTCTTCTGGTAGCAAGCTAACCTTGTGATCATTGCCCTCAAGGCTTCTGTCTGTGGTGATATGTTTCTCTATTACCTTAGCCCCTAATGCAACCGCTGCTATAGGTACCGACCACCCCCTTTCATGGCCAGAATATCCTACGACCCAATTGCAGAGGGACTCCAAGCGCTTTAAGTAGGTAAGATTGACATCTTTATAGGGGGTTGGATAGGTGGAGTTGCAATGAAGCAGAATGAACTGTGCTTTCCTATTTTCCAGAAATGCGACTGTTTCACGAATTTCATCTTCAGTAGACATGCCAGTCGAGCAAATCATTGGCTTACCCGTCTCTGCAATGGCAGCCAACAACTGAAAATTGGTGAAGTCTGCTGATGCAACCTTATATGCTTGGATGCCGTATTCTTCAAGCTTTCGCAAGGAGACCAGATCCCATGGAGTACACAAGGGGGTAACGTTTTTCTTGAGGCAGTAATCAAAAGCCTCAAACAATTCATCATCGGACAACTGATATTTGGATAGTAAGTCCAGCGTATACTGAGAGCCCAGATCCTCAGTATGTATGCCGTTGCTGTTATATAGCTCATCCATGGAGCGCATCTGAAACTTTACACAATCCACACCAGCATTGACTGCGGCATCAATCAGGTATTTAGCCAAAGCCAAATCACCCTGGTGGTTGTTACCTATCTCTGCGATAACAAAAGCCTGATCCTCGGCGGATATCCGGCGTTGAGCGATTGTCAGAAATCGGACGCTGTCCTCCGCAATAGCAACAAGATGTCCCGCATTATCAACCAAAGGAATTGAGCTACGGCGCTTCTTAAGTTGTAACTGGATTTCTGCTGTGCGGCTCTCTAAAGGCATTGAAAAACAACGGTCATTAAAGACTTGGTTTACTGGGGTCCTGAGATCAACCATCTCCTGTTTGATTGACCAGCGACGATAATCCCCATCTGCCAGACAACCTAATAGATGATTTTTCTCGTCGACAACATAAACAATCTTATGCTTGTTCTTTTCTATCTTGGCCAAAGCTGCTTTTAGTGAGTCGTCTGCGAGTACGACAAATGGCATTAGCTCTTTATATAAAACCACAGGGAACTCCACTTGCTCAGTATGAGGCGAAACGTGTTATTCGCCGAGCTTGTTGTCATGGTTATCGGCGATACACAGATTTCCCTTAATGTTGCCGACGGGAGTATCAACAAAGCTATACTGTTTTGTTTCATATGTATCTTTGTTAAGAATTCACGGGATGGCTTCAATTACAACGGCGACCAGCCGTCATGCGTTTGAGAGTATTGTTTCCACATACCAAAGTATTGCTATCCATACGCCACAACTATTTCATTGCTTACTTTCTCACCACCCCTTTGCTATCCTGTACGGGAGAGGATAAGGGGGTAGTCCATGTTAGAAATCAATGGCAACAGTTCCAACGCGTCTTTATTACAGCAGATCCAGAAGAAACAGGACAGCCTGTTTGAGAAGCTGGCGTCCGGCAAGCGTGTCAACAACGCAGCAGACGATGCCGCTGCGCAGCAGATTATTGACCGGCTGACCTCCCAGACCACGGGTTACCGCCAGGCCTATAACAATGCTTATGACGGCGTATCCCTGGCCCAGGTGGCCGAGGGTGGCTTGTCTGGCATCAGCAGTGATGTTAACCGTATTCGCGAATTGTCTGTCCAGGCCGGTAGCGGCATTCTGACCGACGGCGATCGCAAGGCGTTGCAAAAAGAAGTCTCCCAGTTGCAGGAGAATATCACCCGAACAATCGAACAGACGGAATTTGCAGGCAAGCCGCTGTTGAGCGGTGAAGGCAATATCGATTTTCTGGTAGGCTCAAACGGCGGTCAGTCCATCAGTGTGGGCACCAAGGACATAGCCGGTGGATTGAGTGATATTCTGAATGTGGATATCAGTACTGCTCAGGGTGCTGCCGATGCATTGGAAAGTGCAGATGCGGCGGTGGAGTACGTCGGTTCCGCCCGGGCAGATTTGGGGGCTACCCAGAACCAGTTTGAAAGTGCCGCCCGTAACCTGGCCAATGCAGAGGTCAATGTGGCTTCCGCTCAGAGCCGGATCCAGGATTTGGATTATGCCCAGGCGTCTTCGGACAAAGCCACCAGCGATATCCAGAATCAGGCTGCCATTGCTGTTCAGTCACAGGCCAATCAGCAGCGTGGGCAGGTGCTGTCCTTACTAAGCTGATAGTTGAGGTTTCAGATACAAAAAAGGGGCTGAGTCGCCCCTTTTTGCTGTGCGTAGCCAGGTTATTTTTTCACTATTCCAGCCAGCTTGCCGTCGGCCATCACCAGCAATGAGGTGATATGCAGTTGTTCCATCAGGGCAAAGGCCTCCGACATCTTGGCATTGATATCGATATTCTTGGGATTCAGGCTCATCATCTCCCCGGCCTTGTGATCAAACACATCTTTCTTGTATCGGGTGAAGCCCCGACGGATATCCCCATCGGTGATAATGCCGTATTGTCCGTTTGCGGCTTCGACAATGGCGATACCCAACTGGCCTGATGAAATGCTGTCCACCACCTCGGCAAAACTGGCCGTCTCGCTGACCAGGGGAAGATTGTCGGTAATCATTTCGTCCTGCACCCGGGACAGTAGGCGCCGTCCCAGGCTGCCGCCCGGATGGAAGCGGGCAAATTGCTCAGGTTGAAAGTCCCTGGCTCTCATCAGGGTCACAGCCAGGGCATCGCCCATGGCCAAGGTGGCAGTGGTGGAGGCAGTGGGGGCAAGCTGCAGCGGACAGGCTTCTTTCTCCACAGAGATATTCAGCACCGCGCTGGCTGCCCTGGCAAGGGTGGAGTCGAGCCTGCCTGTCATACCTACCAGAAAGTTGCCGTTTTCTTTTAAAAACGACAAAAGCTTGATGACTTCTTCGGTTTCACCGGAATTGGAAATGGCGATAAAGACATCTTCTTTGGCGATCATTCCCAGGTCGCCATGGTAAGCTTCGCCAGGATGCATATAGAAACTCGGGGTGCCGGTGCTGGCCAGAGTCGCAGCTATCTTTCGCCCAATCTGGCCGGACTTGCCCATGCCACAGACCACCACCCGGCCTTTAGCAGCCAGAATGGCCTGCACAGTGGTATCAAAATCCGGGTTCAGATTGTCTGCCAGTCGGCTGACAGCCGAGGCTTCAATGTCGAAGACCTCTTTGGCAATGGCCTGGTAATTCATGCTTAATCTCGTGTCAGAATGGCCGTGGCCGGGAGTAGGGGCATTTTCGCAGAAGCAGGTGGTGCTTGTCTAACCACATGCGCCTTCGGCACCACAACGAAAAGGATCTGTGGTGCTGGTGGAACTGCATATTATTTGAGCGAATCTTAACCTATTGATCATAAACCTGATTGACCCGGTTGCGTATGGTGGGCTAATGGTTAAAATCCTAGGTATCAAATCGACTTTCACATCATGTGCGAAAGTTCTTCCGCCGGCCGGGCTACCTTGTCCGGTTTATTTTCAGCGTGGGTTGTCAACACAACTTGAGGTCGCCAGGGTATGAGTAACATTCTGATTATCAGTGGGCATGAATCCCGCCGGATAAGTCTTCAGACCATACTCACCTTTATGGGCGAAACCTGTGAGTGTGTTTTACCCCAGCAGGGGGAGGCGGCCATTGCCCGTCAGGGTGCTTACGATGCGGTCCTGCTGGATGCAGAAAATACCAGTATCAATCAGGCACTGCTCAGCAGATTCCCGGCCCAGCCTTTTATTTTGCTGGGTGCGGACACAACTCCGGCCAAGAGTAATCTGGTGGGGGTGGTGGGCGAGCCCGTCACTTATCCACAACTCACGCAGATGCTGCACAGGTGCCAGGAGTACCTGCAACGACGTCCCGCCCAAATCGGCGTTCAGAATAAGACCAAGCTGTTCAGAAGCCTGATTGGCAAGAGCCCAGGTATTCAATTGGTTCGCCACATGATAGAGCAGGTGGCGCCCACCGATGCTAATGTACTGGTACTGGGCGAGTCCGGTACGGGCAAAGAGGTGGTGGCGCGGAATGTCCATTACCTGTCCAATCGAAAAGACGGCCCCTTTATTCCGGTCAACTGCGGTGCCATTCCTGGCGAGTTACTGGAAAGCGAACTGTTTGGCCATGAAAAAGGCGCCTTTACCGGTGCGGTCAGCAGTCGTAAGGGACGCTTCGAACTGGCCGAGGGAGGGACGCTGTTTCTGGACGAAATCGGCGATATGCCCTTGCAGATGCAAGTCAAGTTGTTGCGGGTTCTGCAGGAGCGCAGTTATGAAAGGGTGGGCGGAACCAAGCCCATCCAGTGTAATGTCAGGGTGATTGCAGCGACCCACAGGGATCTGGAGAGCATGATCAATGACGGTAAGTTCCGCGAGGATCTTTACTACCGTCTGAATGTATTCCCAATAGAGAGTCCCCCGCTCAGAGAGCGCCAGGAGGATATACCACTGCTGTTGCAGGAACTGGTTACCCGGGCGCTGAATGAGGGGGGCCGGACACTGAAATTTACCGAGGGTGCCCTGACCTCCCTGATGGAGCATCACTGGGCAGGCAACGTGCGTGAATTGTCTAATCTGGTTGAGCGCCTGTTGATTCTTTATCCGGATAAGGTGGTGGGAGTCAGCGACTTACCGCCCAAATATCAGCACCTCGAAGTCGACCCCTACCAGCCCGACTACCCTGAGGAGCTGCTGGAGCGGGAAGCCATCAATGCCCTGTTCGGGGATTCGGCCAGTGACGATGAAACAGATGAACAGCCTGACGAGTTTTCGTCCTCAGCAGGATCCTCAGTCCCTCAGAGTCTCCCTGAGACAGGAATGAACCTTAAAGAGTACTTGGCAGATCTTGAAGTGAACCTGATCACCCAGGCATTGGAACAACATCAATGGGTGGTGGCCAGAGCTGCAGAGACACTGGGCATGCGTCGCACCACCCTGGTGGAGAAAATGCGTAAGTACAATATGTCCAAGGACGAGTTGCCTTAATATCCCTTGTAACTTGTCAGCCAGTCCGCCATTTTTCTGGCATTCACCAATTTGTCACATAACCTATTGAAATTAAAGTCAGAATAATTCTGGCACGGTCTCTGCTTTGCCTCTTTGTCGATTTTATCTGTCCAAGTTTTGACATGAGGTAGCAATGGCAGCACATGGCCCATTGACAACAGAATCCCATGCCCTGGAAAACGTCAGCGTACCAGAGCCGCAGGAAATCCTGCGCCTGCAGCAGCAGGCTTCCCGTCTGGAGCATTTGCTTGAGGTGATGCCGGCCGGTGTGATTGTGGTTGACGGCAAGGGACAGGTACGCCAGGCCAATCAACTGGCTATCGAATTGCTCGGCGAGCCCCTCGAAGGTGAGTCCTGGCGGACCATTATCCAGCGCTCGTTTAAGCCCCGGGCCGATGACGGCCATGAAGTGTCCCTGCACGACGGCCGCAAGGTAAAGTTATCCATCTGTCCCCTGGAGCTTGAGCCCGGACAATTGATTGTGCTGACGGACCTGACCGAGACCCGACGTCTTCAACAGCAACTGAGCCATATGCAGAAACTTTCATCGCTGGGACGCATGGTGGCCTCGCTGGCCCACCAAATCAGGACCCCCCTCTCTGCTGCCATGCTGTATGGAGCAAACCTGCAGAATACCACCCTTACCCAGGAATCCCGCCACCAGTTTGCAGACAAGCTGATGGCCAGGCTCAAGGATCTTGAGCAGCAGGTCAATGACATGCTGTTGTTTGCCAAAAGTGGCGAGCAGCAGGTGGTTTCCGAATTGTCGCTGCAAAGTCTGATGCTGGAAGTGGAGGCGGGTGCCGAAGCCATGCTGGGTTCCAGACAGGCCTGCATGCACCTGGATTTGCCAGAACCGGACATCCTGGTGCTGGGCAATAAAACAGCACTGGCCAGTGCGTTGCAAAACCTGATTCACAACAGCCTGCAGGCCAACCCGCAGGGTTGTATTATCCAGTTGCGGGCCCACCGTGACAGTCACAAGGCCAACACCGTGGTGTTGTCAGTGAGCGATAACGGACCGGGGATTCCAGGCGCCAAGCTGGCGCATATCTTCGATCCATTTTTCACTACCAAGACTCAGGGAACCGGATTGGGGCTGGCGGTGGTCAAAGCCGTTGCCCAGTCCCATCAGGGGGCCGTGAAGGCCGCCAATACGCCGGAAGGGGGAGCCTGTTTTGAGATCCACCTGCCCATCTACCGTGAAGTGGAGAGTCTGCCACCATTATCCGCTGCGAGAAGGAGTTAATTCCATGAGCATCAGTAAAGTCCTGATTGTCGAAGACGATGCCGGCCTGCGTGAGGCCCTGGTGGATACCTTGCTGCTGGGTGGCTATCAGATCCTGCAGGCAGACTGTGCCGAAACGGCCTTATCCCTGCTGGGACAGGAAAACGTCGATTTGGTGGTCAGCGATATTCAGATGGGACAGATGTCAGGTCTGTCTCTGCTCAGAAGCATCAAACAGAAATATCCCCACCTGCCGGTGCTGTTGATGACGGCCTACGCCACTATCGACGATGCAGTTAAGGCAATGCGCGACGGCGCCACCGATTACCTGGCCAAGCCTTTCGCGCCTCAGGTGCTGTTGAACCTGGTGGGCCGCTATGCTCCGGCCAACAAGGTGGAGTCCTGCCAGCCGGTGGCGGCAGACCCGGTCAGCATCAAACTGCTGGAACTGGCAACCCGGGTTGCCCGGGCCGATGCTACCGTGATGGTATTGGGCCCCAGCGGATCAGGCAAGGAAGTGCTGGCCCGTTATATTCACGACCAGTCGCCCAGGGCCGAGCAGCCTTTTGTAGCGATCAACTGCGCGGCGATTCCAGAGAACATGCTGGAAGCCACCCTGTTTGGCTATGAAAAAGGGGCCTTTACCGGGGCCCTGCAGGCTTGTCCCGGAAAGTTCGAACAGGCCCAGGGCGGTACCATATTGCTCGATGAGATCACTGAAATGGATCTCTCATTGCAGGCCAAGTTACTGCGTGTCCTGCAGGAAAAAGAAGTGGAACGCCTGGGCAGCCGCAAGACCGTGACCCTGGATGTAAGGGTACTGGCTACCAGCAACCGGGATCTGCGTCAGGCTGTACAGCGGGGCGACTTCCGTGAAGATCTCTACTACCGGCTCAATGTCTTTCCGCTCACCTGGTTGCCCCTCAATCAACGGCCTGGTGATATCGTGCCCCTGGCTCAACACCTGATTGAGCGGCACAGTCAGAAATCCGGCAATAAGATTCCTGCACTGTCAGCGGCGGCCCGCAATAAATTGCAGCAATATGCCTGGCCAGGCAATGTCAGGGAACTGGAAAATGTTATTCAACGAGCCCTGATCCTGGCCATGAATGAGCAGATTGATGCCTCTGACCTGATGCTGGAAAGTGATATTCCGATCCATCAGGAGGAGCCTGAGTCTTCTGAGGCTGAGGGCGGCAAACTGGGTATGGAGTTGCAATATCAGGAGCATCAGATCATTCTGGATACCCTCAAGTCCTGTAACGGCAGTCGTAAAGCTGTTGCAGACAAGCTGGGTATCAGCCCACGCACCCTGCGCTACAAACTGGCCAGAATGCGTGAAGTGGGTATCGAAGTCCCTGCGTAAATTTTATAGGGTGACGAGTAACAGGTAACGAGTAACTTGGTTGCTTGACAAGTTACGGAGATTGCTACCATTTCCGTCACCCGTCACCCGTCACCCGTCAAGTTGCGCCAAAATCCCGTCAAACCTCTAACCAATATGCGTAAGTCGTTGAAAAGTATATTAAAAATATTGTGGCACTGGTATTGCTTTAGTCTTGGCAGATAGCTTAATTACAAGCGGTGTGAGAATTCCCATGGATATAAAAGCCCAATCATTGTTCAGCGAAATGCAGTCTCTGGCCAAGCAGGCCAACGTAGGACTGGAACAGGCGCAGCCGCTGGTAACCAATCCCAGTTCGCAGAATTTTGGCGATATGCTTAAGAATGCCCTGGATACGGTCAATGACCTGGGATACGCCTCCAAGGACAAACAAGTTGCCTTTGAAATGGGCGACAAGAGCCTGAGTCTGGTGGACGTGATGGTCGCCAAGGAAAAAGCGGGTATTGCCTTTGAAGCCACCGTCCAGGTGCGCAACAAAGTGCTTGAGGCCTACAAGACCATTATGAACATGCCGGTGTAATGAGGAAATAAGCTGTGGCCGAACCAACTGGTACCGAACTCGCCCTGTCTGGCGGTAACGCCGACAACGATAATACGCCGGAGCAACGTTCCGGATTTATGGAAGGATTTGGCGGCGTGGATATGCTGCGCCAGATCACCCTGATCGTCGCCCTGGTGATCTGTGTGGCTATTGCCGTATTTATCGTGATCTGGGCCCAGGAGCCCGATTACCGGCCCCTGGCCAAGATGCCCACCGAAGAACTGATCCAGACCCTCGATTATCTGGACCAGAACCAGATCGACTACCGACTGGACGGAGACGTCATTTATGTCAATGAGGCCCAATACCAGAACATCAAACTGGGTATGGCGCGCCAGGGTATCAGCCAGGAACAAAGTGCCGGCACGGATATCATCATGCAGGACATGGGGTTTGGCGTCAGCCAGCGGGTGGAGAAGGAACGTCTCAAGCATGCGCGTGAACAGCAGATTGCGCGTACTATAGAGGAAATCAGCGCCATTTCCCGCGCCAATGTATTGTTGGCCGTACCCAGGGAGAGCGTGTTCGCCCGGGTAGAGAAAAAACCCAGCGCTACCGTGGTGCTGACGCTTCGCCGCGGATCGGTGCTCTCCGCCGAAGAAGTGGATGCCGTAGTGGACATCGTCTCATCAGCCGTACAGGGGATGGAGCCCAGCCGGGTCACTGTAACGGATAATAACGGCCGGTTGCTCAACTCCGGGTCCCAGGACTCGCTGGCCGCACGCTCGCGTAAGGAATATGAAATAGAACAGGCCCGCGAAAACGAGTACCTGCAGAAAATTGACTCTATTCTGATCCCGGTCCTGGGGCTGGGTAACTATACCGCCCAGGCGGATGTCAGCATGGATTTTACCGCCGTCGAGCAGACCCAGAAGCGATATAATCCGGACTTGCCCGCCGTGCGCAGTGAGATGACGATAGAGGACAATTCAGTAGGGGGCGTGGCGGCCGGTATACCAGGTGCCCTGAGCAATCAGCCGCCTCTCGAGTCCAATATTCCCGAGCAGGCCAGCGGCAACGCCGGACAGGGCGTTACTCCGGGACGTACTCACAAAGAGGCGACCCGCAACTACGAGTTGGATACCACCATCAGCCATACCAAGCAGCAGACAGGGGTCATTCGCCGCCTGAGTGTGTCGGTGGCGGTGGATCATGTACAACAGACCGCCGAAGATGGCACAACCACCAGTGTGCCCATGAGCCAGGAACAACTGCTGAATATTCGTCGCCTGTTGCAAGGCGGCATCGGTTTCGATGTAACCCGGGGTGACTCCCTGGAAGTGGTCAGTATTCCTTTCAGCCGCCTTGGCGACGTCGCTATTGCCGAAACCCCGCTCTGGGAAGAAGACTGGTTTATGCGTGCTCTGCGTCTGCTGGTGGGTGGTCTGGTAATCATGACCTTGATCGTCTTTATCGTCAGGCCCATGCTTAAGAGACTGATTTATCCTGAGGATACCCGTGAAGCCGATGCATTTGATGCTGACTCCGGACTGGATCTGGGCGATGAAACCATCAGTATGTTGTCTCAGGAATTTGATGAAGGGCAGGTTGGCTTTGCAGCGGACGGTTCTCTGATGCTGCCGGACCTGCATAAAGATGAGGACGTTCTCAAGGCCGTCCGCGCCCTAGTGGCCAACGAACCAGAATTGTCAGCCCAGGTCGTCAAGGGCTGGCTGATGCAGGATGAATAACCATGGCTACCAAACAAGTTGCCCAAGTCCAGGAACAGGCCGAACCCACAGGCTATGATGTCAGTAAGCTTGAAGGTGTCGAGAAGGCTGCCATCCTGCTGCTGAGCCTGTCGGAGGAAGATGCCGCGCAGATCCTCAAGCACCTGGAACCCAAGCAGGTGCAGAAACTGGGTTCAGCCATGGCCAGCATGGAAGACATGACCCAGAACAAGATCACCGCGGTGCACAAACATTTTATCGAGGAGATCCAGAACTACAGTACCATCGGCTTCCAGAGCCAGGAGTTTGTCAGAAAAGCCCTGACGGCAGCATTAGGTGAAGATAAAGCCGCCAATCTGATAGACCAAATCCTGATGGGGGGCGGCGCCAAAGGTCTGGATTCACTCAAATGGATGGATTCCAAGCAGGTGGCCAGCATCATCCGTAACGAACACCCGCAGATCCAGACTATCGTGTTGTCTTACCTGGATGCCGAACAATCTGCGGAGATCATCGCCCAGTTCCCGGAGAAGGTCCGCCTGGATCTGATGATGCGAATCGCCAATCTGGAAGAAGTCCAGCCAGCAGCCTTGCAGGAGTTGAACGAAATCATGGAGAAACAATTTGCCGGTCAGGCCGGTGCCCAGGCAGCCAAGATGGGCGGCCTGAAGTCGGCCGCCGACATCATGAACTACCTGGACACCAATATCGAAGGTCAGTTAATGGATGCCATCCGCGAGCAGGACGAAGAGATGAGCCAGCAGATCCAGGATCTGATGTTCGTGTTCGACAACCTGGCGGATGTGGACGACCGGGCGATCCAGACCATTTTGCGCGAAGTACAGCAGGATGCCCTGCTCAAGGCCATCAAGGGCGCCGACGACGAGGTCAAGGAGAAGATCACCAAGAACATGTCCAAACGGGCGGCAGAAATGCTGCTCGACGACCTGGAGGCCATGGGCCCGGTGCGTATCAGCGAAGTGGAAGCCGCGCAGAAGGAAATCCTCTCTGTGGCCCGTCGCCTGGCCGACGCGGGCGAAATCATGCTCGGTGGCGGCGGTGGCGACGAGTTCCTGTAACCTTTGTCTGGACAATGAATGAGCGCATCCAAGATCCACAAATACGGCAGTCAGGACAAAGTCCGCTCCTGGGATTTGCCCTTTGTTGAAGACGAGGGCACCCGGGAACCGGATAAAACCAACGCCATCAACAAGACCAGTGACTGGAAGTATGAACCTCCAGAGGCTGAAGAGGAGATTCTGCCCCCTACCGCCGAAGAGATAGAGGCTATCCGCCAATCCGCTTATCAGGAAGGGCTGGAACAGGGGCTGAGCGAAGGACGGCAGAAAGGCCACCAGGAAGGTTTTGAGCAGGGCATGGCGCAGGGCACCGAGCAGGGGCTGGAATCAGGCCGGGCCGAAGGTCTGGCAGCGGCAAAAGATCAGATTGATGAAGCGGCTGCCCTGTGGAAATCCCTGGCGGAGAAGCTGACCAAACCGGTAGCGCAGGTGGACCAGGAGCTGGAAACAGAGTTGGTCCAACTGGCGGTGTCCCTGGCCAGGGCCGTGATTCGTGCAGAAGTACAGACCAATGAGAAAATCATTTCCCAGGCCCTCAGCGAAGGCCTCAAAGTACTCCCCATCGGGGAGAAACGTTACCAGTTGCACATGAATCCCCAGGATATCGAATTGCTCAAAGGACATATTCCGGAGCAGGAGATTGAGTCGCATCACTGGCAGTTTATCGAGGCGCCTGGTATGCAGCGCGGCGGCTGTGACATAGTCACACAAACCAATGCCGTTGATGTGACCATCGAGAGGCGGGTCAGACAGGTGTTGGACAAGTTCTTGCTGGAACAGGGATTGTCATCCCATGAGGATTGAGCAGCAGTTTTTCGCTTCTGAGTGAACAGCTAATTGTTATCCCGAAGTAATTTTTGGAACTCGTACAAAAAACGAAGGTGCTGAAACGAGCTCAGCATGACAGCCCAAGGTGAGTATGCCCTCATGCAAAGCTTAAAAGACAGAATCAGCCAGTACCGGCAGCAGGTGCCCCAGGCCCAGACAGTGGCTGCCGGTAAGCTGGTGCGCGGCATTGGTCTGACCCTGGAAGCGGTCGGCTGTCAGATGCCGGTCGGCAGCCAGTGTCTGGTGCAAACCATCGACGGTGAAATCGAAGCCGAGGTGGTGGGCTTTGCCGAGAATATTACCTATCTCATGCCTACTGAGGCGGTACGCGGTATTGTGCCGGGATCCCGGGTGCAGCCGTTGAGCCGGGAGCAGGGGATTCCGGTCGGCATGGAGTTGCTTGGCCGGGTAGTGGATGGCAATGGTCAGCCACTGGACGGATTGGGCAAGATCAAGCCCGACAAACTTATTCCTCTTACCAGGCCGCCAATCAATCCCTTACTGCGTCGTCCCATCACCCAGCCACTGGATGTGGGTGTTAGGGCCATCAACTCTCTGATCACCGTAGGGGTGGGCCAGCGTATGGGCCTGTTCGCAGGATCCGGGGTGGGTAAGAGTGTTCTTCTGGGCATGATGACCCGAGGCACAGTGGCCGACGTGGTAGTGGTGGGCCTGGTCGGCGAGCGGGGCCGGGAGGTCAAGGAGTTTATCCAGGATATTCTGGGCGATGAGGAGCGTCAAAAATCCGTGGTGGTAGCGGCGCCTGCCGACACCTCACCCCTTATGCGACTCAAAGGTTGTGAGACGGCCGTAGCCATTGCCGAGTATTTTCGTGACCAGGGCATGAACGTACTGCTGTTAGTGGACTCTCTCACCCGTTATGCCATGGCCCAACGGGAAATCGCCCTGGCGGTGGGCGAGCCGCCGGCCACCAAAGGCTACCCGCCATCCGTATTCGCCAGATTGCCGGCACTGGTGGAACGGGCAGGCAACGGAAGCGACAATCAGGGTTCCATCACGGCTTTTTATACGGTGCTGACCGAAGGGGATGACCTGCAGGATCCGGTCGCGGATTCGGCCCGTGCCATTCTGGACGGGCACGTGGTGTTGTCCCGTCGTCTGTCTGACAGCGGCCACTATCCGGCCATCGATGTGGAAGGATCCATCAGCCGGGTGATGCCCATGGTGGTCAGTGACGAGCACCTTAAGGCAGCGCGCCGCATTAAGCAGGTGTATTCCAATTATCAGCAGAACCGGGATTTGATTAGCATCGGGGCCTATGCCAAGGGGACGGATCCGCGTATCGATCTGGCCATCAAAGCCGAACCCGTTATCAACCGCTTTTTGCAGCAGGGTATGAAACAGGTGCTGCCATACGACGAGTCCCTGCAGGATATGAGCGAACTGGCTCAGGGCCTGGGTGAAGGCTGATGTCCACCCGGCAGTTGGAACAAGTGGCTAAATGGGAGCAGGAGAAGGAAGACAAGCTGGCCCGGGATTATCGTCTGGCTCAGCAGAATGTACAGACCAACCAACAAAAGCTAACAGGCTTGCAAAGTTATCGCCTCGATTATCTGCGCCAGCTCCAGCAACGGGCCAATCAGAGCCTGGGCGCGTTGTCTTTTGCCCAGCATCAGGCCTTTATCGACAAGCTGGATAAAGCCTGTCAGCAGCAGTCCCAGATGCTGGCAAGGGCCAGGGCCGCGGCGGAGCAGCGCAAAGGGATCTGGCTCAGGCAACAACAAAAGCGCAAGGCCGTGGAGATGCTGCTTGAGAAAAAACGGCAGCAGAAACAGCAGCTTGAGGACAAGCGGGAACAAGCCCTTCTGGATGAGGTGGCCTTGCAGCGTTTTATCCGCAGGACACCTCGAAGCGGACAGCACTAGCCGAGCATGGAGTGGGATCAGGCTGCCAGGAAAGTTGGAACGTAAATTGCCATATCTACAACAGACAAGCGCACGGTCACTGCCCGACAAAGTTCTTATTTAGCGCTTAATTAGTAAAACACATGTAAATCATATGGTTACATTTGGTAGCCTGATTTAAGCCAACAGTGGGAAAACCCCGATGATGCAACAAATTGCCGCCACCCTCCCTAAGATTGCCACCCAGGGTGATGCCGCTGAGAGGAATTCACTCGCTGGCAGCGCCGGCGGCAATGAACAGTTCTCAACCCATTTGTCTGAGCAACAGAAGCAGAAACTGTCTGAGCGGGACCGGTACGACGAGCGCCACTTTGCCGAACCTGTCAGACCCAAGCCAGAGCCGCGACGGAATCCTGACAGGCCGGTTGAGCACAAAGGCCAGGAAGCGGAGAAAAAGACAAGCTCTGTTATATCTGGCCAAGCCTCTCAAACAGGAGAAAAATCCATAAAAGACGCCGGGCAAGCAGAAACTTCAGAGGCTGCCGCCCCCGCCGAGGAATCACAACCGCCGCAGAACGCAAAAGGTCAGACTGAGGTTGTCAGGGATCCCAGCGTCCAGGAAAAAGAAGAGAAGGACCAGGCATCTCCCACACTGCTGGGAAAAACACCGGATGAGTCAGAGAATGATTATGTGGATGAAGAATGGTTGAAGCTTGTCTATCAGTTGATGCAGGTTAAACAGAGTCAAGAGGTAGACAGGGATGCTGAGGCCGGTGTTCAGCTAACCGATGAGAAGGCTCCCTCCTTTGTCAATGGGTCAGAACTGGAATCGGAGGCTAGGGAGCTGTTGGTCTCCCTGGGTCTGGACAGTAAAGCATTGATGGCCAGTCTCGAAGAAGCGGGGAAATTGCAGGAGTTCCAGACACAACTGACTCAATGGCAAAAACAGGAACTCACACCGCAACAGATTCTCAGTCAGTTGGCAGAGTTTGTGTCTCCAGGACGCGACTTGTCCACTGGTGGGAAGATCCCGGTGGACTGGCTCAGTGAACCCATGAAACAGCAACTGCAGGCCACTTTGTCGCAGCAGGCAGTGTTGCCCGAAAGCATCAATGCGGAAGATTTGGCTTTGCTGGCGTCACCCTCAGGTGAAAAAGTGGATCTGGCAATACAGTCTAAGTTGGGTACAGGTTCAACAGAATCTGACAGCAAAGGTAAAAGTCCGGTCATCAGCCTGGAGGTGTTGGCGGGACTCCCGGAGCAGGAATTGGACAAAAACCTGCAGAACCTGGTCGACAGGTTGCCTGTTAAAGACATGGACCCTGAGATTGCCAGGAGCTTTATTGCCAGCCTGAAAGCGGGAATAGAAGAATACAGGTCGCAGCAGAAGCAAGGACGTGAGCCAGGACTGGATTTGCAGTCCCTGGTTGCCGCCAGCCTGCCCAAAGAGATGGCAGGTACCGAAGAGATGACACAGAAGGTTCAGCAGATGGTACAGCAGCTTTCGGCCATGCCGGAGACGGCTTCAATGGCAAGAAACGAAGCAGCAGAGCCATTACGGCTGGTCACCGAGAAAGTGGCTGGGCTGGAGACTCAATCGCTGATGGCGGACACCAGCAAGCCGGCCACCGCTCAGCAACTGTCCCAGTTTGACAAGGCTATCAACATTGCCAAGCCCGAGGCGGCCATTCAGTTGGCCGAGCGGGTCAGATTGCTGGTCAATCAGGGCAATATGAGCGCCGATATCCGCCTCGACCCGCCGGATCTGGGATCCATGCAGATTCGCATCAACATGCAGGGGGATCAGGCCAGTGTCAGTTTCGTGGTTCAGAACCAGCAGGCCAGGGACATGCTGGATCAGGCGGTGCCCAGGCTCAGGGAGATGCTTGCCGAGAAAGGTATTGAGCTTGGGCAGTCTTCGGTACAACAGGACAGCAAGGGACGCCAACCGGGTGATACTGAGCAGCAACTGGCTTCTGGTCAGTCAGAAGATGCCGAACAGATGGGGCCGGAAAGCGCTGCTGAGTTAAAAGTGGTCAACGGCGCCCTGGGCGGAATTGACTATTTTGTCTAGCGGGTCGGTAGGCTTTGCCCTTATCCTCAGGGATAATGAGGCAAAGCAAACTATGAGAGATGTCTGATGGCTGAAAAAGAACTGGAAATGGAAGAGGGTGGCAAGAAGAACAAGATGATGATCATCATCATTGCCGCCGCCGTGCTTATCCTTGGGGGGGGCGGCGCGTTTTTCATGCTTGGCGGCTCTGAGGAGCCTATGCCCGAACAAAGCATGAGTGCGACCCCGGGGGAAGCCCCCAGCGCACCGGCATCCAGTGCACAAATGGGTACAGCCCTGTATGTGGCGATGCCCAGACCCTTTGTCTTCAATGTTCCGGGAACGGGTCGTGACCGTCTGGTAGAGATTAAGGTTCAGTTGATGGTCAGAGGCGCCGATAACGAAGAGGCAGCCAAGATGCATATTCCCCTGATAGAGGGGACCTTGCTGCGGGTATTCTCCAGCGCCAATGCCGACGACCTGGTGACCGAAGCAGGTAAGGTGGCGCTCAGGGAACAGGCGATAAAAGAAGTCAAAAAGGTCATGCAAGACATTGTGGGCAGAGATGTGGTGGCCCAGGTGCTGTTTACCGGTTTTGTAATGCAATAGGACAGTCAGTGTGAGCGATTTATTATCCCAGGACGAAATTGACGCCCTATTACACGGTGTCGATGAAGTCGAAGAAGAAGAAGTCGAAAGCGGCGGAGCCGGCGGCTCGGCGCTGGAATATGACTTTTCTTCCCAGGATCGCATAGTACGGGGTCGGATGCCGACCCTGGAGATCGTCAACGAACGCTTTGCCAGACATATGCGGGTCAGTCTGTTCAATATGATGCGTCGCAGCGCCGAAGTGTCCATTAACGGCATCCAGATGATCAAGTTCGGCGAGTATGTGCATACCCTGTTCGTACCCACCAGTTTGAATATGGTGCGATTCAGACCGCTGAAGGGCACCGGCCTGATTACCATGGAGGCCCGGCTGGTCTTTATCCTGGTGGATAACTTCTTCGGCGGCGATGGGCGTTACCACGCCAAGATTGAAGGGCGTGAATTCACGCCCACCGAGCGGCGGATTATCCAGATGCTGCTCAAGCTGATATTTGAAGACTATAAAGAAGCCTGGGCGCCGGTCATGGATGTGTCCTTCGAGTATCTGGACTCTGAAGTGAACCCGGCCATGGCCAATATTGTCAGCCCCACCGAAGTGGTGGTGATCAGTTCTTTCCACATTGAGCTGGATGGCGGCGGCGGTGATTTTCACGTGGCCCTGCCTTACTCCATGCTTGAGCCCATCCGGGAATTGCTAGATGCAGGCGTGCAGAGCGACAAGGAAGATACCGATCTGCGCTGGAGTAAGGCGCTGCGCGACGAAATCATGGATGTGCAGGTGGAAATTTCCGCCTCCCTGATGGATATCGAACTGTCTTTGCAGGAAGTGATGGATTTGAAGGAAGGGGATGTGATCCCCATCGAACTGCCCGAACATGTGGTGCTCTTTGTTGAAGATCTGCCAACCTTCCGCACTAAGATGGGCCGCTCCCGTGACAATGTGGCCCTGAAGATCACAGAGAAGATCCCCAGGCCCACGTCCGTGAAGTCTGAACTGCAGCTGCTGACCAAAGGGGGGCGCCGTCTCGACAGCGATGCCGAGCTGGCCAGCCTGGAAGACGATTTATAAGTTTGCCACTGCCGGGTTTGCACCGGGCAGCGTAACGAGCGAGGTAACAAAATGAGTAACGAGAACGACGACAAGAATGATGATGCAATGGACGACTGGGCAGCAGCCATGGCTGAGCAGGCCGAAGCCGAGGAAGGCGAGGGCAAAGGCGAGGTCCAGGTTGCTGAGCTGGACGAATTGCAGGATGACACCCAGATAAGCGGTGAAGAAAAACGTAAGCTGGATACCATACTGGACATTCCGGTGACCATCTCCATGGAGGTGGGACGCAGCCATATCAGTATCCGCAATTTGCTGCAGCTGAACCAGGGTTCGGTGGTGGAACTGGACAGGGTGGCCGGTGAGCCCCTGGATGTGTTGGTAAATGGCACGCTGATTGCTCATGGTGAGGTAGTAGTCGTTAACGATAAGTTCGGGATCCGCCTCACCGATGTCATCAGTCAAATCGAACGTATTAAAAAACTCAGATAAATCAGTTGCTAAGCTGGCCTTTGCCAGCTTGGCGTGTTTCTCTCCCCTTGCTTTTGCCGACAATAAGCCCTTAAGCAGCCCCGTCGATTATTTGTCGATTTTGTTGTCATTGGTGCTGGTGATCGCCCTGGTCTTCATGTTGGGCTATTTGCTGCGCCGGTTTAACGTCACCCATACCGGTAGCGCCCAGCTTAAGGTGATCGGCTCCATGGCGCTGGGCACCCGCGAACGGATCCTGGTCATCGAAGTGGGCCAGGAACAGCATTTGCTCGGGATCACGACCCAGAACATCAATCATCTGGCCAAGCTCGAGCATCCCATCGAAGTCCAAAAAGCGGACGGGGAAAGCTTTAAAGACAAGCTCAGTCTGTTTATGCAGGGACAGGGAAAAAAGGGGGCGCACCATGATTAAGTGGCTGCTCCTGCTGGTTGGGTTTTCGCTGCTTCTGCCTGAACAAGCCCTGGCCGCGCCCGGTGTCAAAGCCTTGACTGTCACCACCAATCCCGACGGCAGTCAGGATTACACCATGACGCTGCAAGTGCTGGCGATCATGACAGCGCTCAGCCTGATCCCGGCCTTTATCATGATGATGACCTCATTTACCCGTATCATTGTGGTGCTGTCCATCCTGCGCCAGGCCATTGGTTTGCAGCAGTCGCCGCCCAACCAGGTGCTGATAGGGGTGAGCCTGTTTCTCAGCCTGTTTATTATGGCGCCGGTATTTGAGCAGATTAATCAGACTGCTCTGCAACCTTACCTGGACGAGGAGATCACTTCGGTACAGGCCTATGAAAGGGCCAAGGAGCCCATGCGCGCCTTTATGCTGTCACAGACCAGGGTCAAGGATTTGGAGACCTTTGTGGAGATTGGCGGTTACGAAGGTCAGTTCCAAAGTCCCGAGGAGGTGCCGATGCAGGTGCTGATCCCGGCGTTTGTCACCAGCGAGCTGAAAACCGCTTTTCAGATCGGCTTTATGCTGTTTATTCCGTTCTTGATCCTGGATCTGGTGGTAGCGTCGGTACTGATGGCCATGGGTATGATGATGCTCTCGCCCATGATCGTGGCACTGCCCTTTAAATTGATGCTGTTTGTGCTGGTGGATGGCTGGAATCTGATTTTTGGCACCCTGGCCACCAGTTTTGGCATGTAGGAGGAATCATGGCACCAGAAGTCTTTGTCGACATCCTGCGAGAAGCCCTGCAGATGGTTATCCTGCTGGTTTCGGCCATAATCCTGCCCAGTCTGTTTGTGGGCCTGATTGTATCTGTCTTCCAGGCGGCCACCTCCATTAACGAGCAGACCATTAACTTTCTGCCCAGACTGATTGTCACCCTGCTGGCCCTCTCCTGGGGCGGCCACTGGCTGACCAACCAGTTGATGGAATTCTTTTTCGAAATGGTCCACAGAATACCCGAGGTGGTAGGTTAAAGTGATCAGTTTTCAGTTTTCAGTTGTCAGTGTTGCACGCTGTCATTCCCGCGCAGGACGGAATCCATCTTGTCACTCGTCACTCGTCACTTGTCACATGTCACAAAAGCGCAGCGACTGATGGAAATCCTCGCCACTACCATTACCCAGTATATGGCCGACCTGTTGCTGCCTTTTATGCGCATCAGCGGCCTGTTTGCGGCGATGGTGGGGATCAGCGCCAAGACCATGCCACCCTCGGTCCGTGCCCTGCTGACCCTGTTTCTGACGGTGCTGATCATGCCGGTGGTTCCCCCGGCGCCGGTCGAGCAGGTATTTTCTGTGGGTACCTGGCTGATGGTTATTCAGCAGTTGCTGATTGGCGTGGCCATAGGTTTTATCTCCACCCTGGTGTTAAATACATTCGTGCTGGCGGGCCAGGTTGTGGCTATGCAGACAGGCCTGGGCTTCGCTTCGATTGTCGATCCCGTCAACGGCATCAATGTGCCTGCTGTGGGACAGTTCTACCTGATCCTGGCCACTTTGCTGTTCTGGGCGTTCGATGGTCATCTGGCCATGATCAAGATGATCGTGATGAGCTTTGACGCCTTCCCAATCGGCACGGGCACCTTTACCCCGGAACAGTTCAGGGAGATAGCCCATTGGGGCGGCTGGATGTTTATCGCCGCACTGACCCTGTCACTGGCGCCAATGGTTTCCCTGTTGATCATCAATCTGGCTTTTGGTGTGATGACCAAGGCGGCTCCACAGCTCAATGTCTTTACCATTGGCTTTTCCATTGCCCAGATAGTGGGCCTGATCATTATCTGGCTGACACTGGATAACTTTACCCATCATTTCGAGATGCAGTGGCAGCGGGCACAACTTTTTATGTGTCAGCTCCTGCAGATTTGTCCCCCCTGACGAGGTATTCGGATGGCTGAAGACGCTCACGAGAAAACAGAAGACCCCACGTCGAAAAAACTCGAGCAGGCACGCAACAAGGGTCAGATTGCCCGTTCCCGGGAACTTTCCACCACCCTGGTGCTGATTGGCAGTGCCACAGCCTTGCTGCTGTTCGGACAGGGCATCGCTGTGGCGTTATTCCGGGTGATGCAGCGCATGTTTACCCTGTCCCGGGACGAAACCTATGACAGTAATCATATGTTCCAGGCCTGGGGCACCAGCCTGGGAGAAGTTATTGGCCCGGTGTCTCTCTATATGGTTATTGTTACCGTCGCTGGTATCTACGGCAGTATTGCCCTGGGCGGTTATAACTTTACCTGGGAGTCGGCTGCGCCCAAGGCAAATAAACTTAACCCGCTTGCCGGCCTTAAACGCATGTTCGGACCCAATGGCATAGTGGAGTTGTTAAAAGCCCTGGCCAAGTTCATCGTCGTGGCCGCTACTACCTACCTGGCGTTGAAATTTTTCAGCAATGAAGCATTGCATCTGGATATGGAGCTCTATCCTCGCAACGTGTTCCATGCTCTGGAGTTGATGGGCTGGATCTTCCTTATCATCTGTTGCGCTCTGATCCCCATTGCGGCCTTTGACGTGCCCTACCAGAAGTACAAGCATGACGAACAGATGAAAATGACCAAACAGGAAGTCAAGGACGAACGCAAAAACGCCGAAGGTAGTCCTGAGGTGAAAAGCCGTATCCGCCGCCTGCAATTCCAGGCTGCGGCGAGGCGCATGATGCAGGAAGTGCCCAAGGCCGATGTGGTGGTGACCAACCCCACCCACTACTCAGTGGCGTTGACATACGATCAGAAGGGCAACCGGGCCCCGGTGCTGGTGGCCAAGGGCACCGACGAGCTGGCCATGCATATCCGTAAGATCGCCAATGCCCATGAAGTGCCTATTGTGGAATCCCCCATGCTGGCGCGGGCGATTTACTACTCCACTGAGCCCAATCATGAAATTCCGGAAAAGCTCTTTATGGCCGTAGCCCAGGTACTGGCTTATGTATATCAGCTTAAAACCTGGCGTAAGGGGCGTGGCAAACGGCCCAAGCCGCTGGCCAAAGAACTACCGATCCCGCCGGAGCTGCGCCGGTAACGGAGTTATCCGCGTTCAGTTGTCAGTTCTCAGCATCCAGAAAAATAACGGTATAGCGTGGGCAGACGCAACGGCTATGGGCCTACAAAGGTTTCCTGAAATTCTTCCAGTTAATCTGGTTGGATAATAACAACTCACGCAGACTGAGGGTACGGGGCTGGGTGCGACGCTGGTGTTTCCAGCTATGGCCACAACAGGCGGCGGTCAGGGTGGGTTTGGTCGGAAGCAACAGCTTCCTGGTTTCCAGGTACTGATGATCCTGATGAGTACCATCCAGACTAAACCAGCCATGTTTGTTCAGGTGAAGGCACCGGTTCTCTCTGTCGATACGGTCCACGCTGTCCAGCTCCAGATGTTCACAGCCCAGCTCACCAAGCCAGACCGGCACCGGCAATCCGAGACAGGCATGCTTGTGTAACCATTCAAAGAGTTTGCCGTCACTGCCATGGCCTGGGCAGTGAGCCGCATGTCTGGCCTGCCAACTGGCGTTATGGATATCCAGCTCCAGTGGTCCCTGATGCGCCAACATACTACTGGCAACCCGTTTTATATGGTGACTGAGCCCTTTAAGACGTCTTTTTAACAGGGAAAGATTGCTGGATTGGGCCAGACTGAGCAGTTCTCTCTCATACAGGGCGTTGCACAGTTCGGCGTAATGGAGCTGCGCTTGGTCATCGCGAAAGATGTCTGTCTGGCCGGACTGCATGGAGTAGTTGGCAAAAAGGGGGAGGTTAGTCTCCCCCTCTCAACACTAGGCCTGGCCCTTGATTTCTTTACGGCCGCCATAGGTGGCTTTATCGCCCAGTTGCTCTTCGATGCGCAGCAATTGGTTATATTTGGCCACGCGATCAGAGCGACACAAAGAGCCGGTTTTTATCTGACCGGCTGCGGTGCCCACCGCCAGATCGGCGATGGTGGCGTCCTCGGTCTCGCCACTGCGATGAGAAATAACCGCCGTGTAACCGGCTTCTTTGGCCATGCGAATGGCTTCCAGGGTTTCGGTCAGGGAGCCAATCTGATTGAATTTGATCAGGATAGAGTTGGCAATCCCGTTGTCGATGCCCCTTTTCAGGATTTTGGTATTGGTGACAAACAGATCGTCGCCGACCAGTTGCACCTTGTCGCCCAGCTTCCTGGTCAGGCTGGCCCAACCGTCCCAGTCGCTCTCATCCAGACCATCCTCGATGGAAACGATGGGGTATTTTTCTGTCAGCGTGGACAGATAGTCGCCAAAGCCTTCGGAGTTGAATACCTTGTCTTCACCGGTCAGATGATACTGGTTGTCGCGGTAGAACTCGGAGGCGGCACAGTCCAGCGCCAGGGTGATGTCCTTGCCAAGCGTATAACCGGCCGCAGAGACGGCTTCGGCAATCACCGACAGGGCTTCTTCGTTGGATTTAAGGTTGGGGGCAAAGCCTCCCTCATCACCTACTGCAGTGTTCAGCCCCTTGGAGGCCAGCACTTTTTTCAACTGATGGAAGATTTCTGCGCCCATGCGCAACGCTTCGCGAAAGCTGGGTGCGCCGACCGGCTGCACCATAAATTCCTGGATGTCCACGTTGTTGTCGGCATGCTCGCCACCATTGATAATATTCATCATGGGCACCGGCATACTGTACACACCGGAGGTGCCGTTCAGATCGGCGATATGCTGATAAAGGGGAATACCTTTGTCCATGGCGGCCGCCTTGGCGTTAGCCAGCGACACGGCGAGGATGGCGTTGGCACCCAGCTTTTCTTTGTTCTCGGTGCCGTCCAGGTCGATCATGATCTTGTCAATTTTCTGCTGATCCTGACTGTCTTGTCCCAACAGCGCAGACTGGATGTTGTTGTTGACCGCATCCACGGCCTTCAGCACGCCTTTGCCAAGATAGCGTGACTTGTCATGGTCACGCAGCTCGAGGGCTTCCCGTGAGCCGGTGCTGGCCCCGGAAGGAGCGCAGGCCCGTCCCCAGGCGCCGTTTTCCAGATAGACTTCTGCTTCTACTGTGGGATTACCGCGGGAGTCCATCACCTCGCGGCCGATGATCTTGCTGATTTTTGACATTGTTGCCTCTGAAATGGATTGGCCCATCTGCCTGCCCTTTCAGAACAGGCGCCGGGCATATTCTTGTTAAGACGCCGGGGCGCCGATCAATTGTTTTTCTTATGATATTGCCCCGCGGCAGCTACAAAACCCTCAAACAGAGGATGGCCGTCGCGTGGTGTAGAGTTAAATTCCGGGTGGAACTGACCGGCCACAAACCAAGGGTGATCTTCAATTTCCACAATCTCCACCAGACGTTTGTCGGTGGACAACCCGGTTACCTTCAGGCCAGCTTTTTCAATCTGTGGCCGCAGGTTGTTGTTCACTTCATAGCGATGCCGGTGGCGCTCGTAAATGGTTTCGCTGCCGTACATATCATAGACCTTGGTGCCTTTGATCAAGTGGCATAGCTGACTGCCCAGACGCATGGTGCCACCCAGATCGGAGCTCTCGCTGCGGGTTTCCAGGCTACCGTCGCTATCCAGCCACTCGGTAATCAGACCCACTACAGGATAAGGGCTGGCCGGGTCGAACTCGGTACTGTTGGCGTTCTGCATGCCCACTACGTTTCTGGCATACTCGATCACTGCCACCTGCATGCCAAGACAGATGCCCAGGTAAGGAATTTTGTTTTCCCTGGCGTGCTGCACCGCCATGATTTTGCCCTCAATACCACGCTCACCGAATCCGCCTGGCACCAGAATGGCATCCAGACCCTCCAACAGACCGGTGCCCTTACTTTCGATATCCTGGGAATCGATATACTGGATGTTGACCGTCAGACGATTCTTCAGACCTGCGTGCTTGAGGGCTTCGTTGACTGATTTGTAAGCATCTGGCAGGGCAACGTATTTGCCCACCATGCCGATGGTAACTTCGCCGTTAGGGTTAGACTCCGCATACAACACCTGTTCCCACTCGGACAGGTCCGCCTCCGGACATTCCAGACCGAAGCGTTTGACCACCAGTTCATCCAGCCCCTGGGATTTGAGCATGGCGGGAATACGATAAATACTGTCCACATCACGCAGTGAGATAACTGCCTTGTCATTGACATTGGTGAACAGAGCAATCTTGGCTCGCTCATTGGACGGCAGTGGCACTTCGGAGCGGCATACCAGAATATCCGGCTGGATCCCCACCGAACGCAGTTCCTTGACGGAATGTTGGGTAGGTTTGGTCTTGGTTTCACCCGAGGCGGCCATGTAAGGCACCAGGGTCAGGTGCATATACAGGGCGCGTTCACGGCCAATTTCGGTGCCCAACTGACGAATCGCTTCGATAAACGGCTGGGATTCGATATCGCCTACCGTACCGCCAATCTCGACGATGGCCACATCGACACCTTCGGCTCCTTCGACAACCCGGCGCTTAATCTCATTGGTAATATGGGGGATCACCTGGATGGTGGCGCCCAGATAGTCGCCGCGCCGCTCACGCTTGATGACTTCTTCGTACACCCGGCCGGTGGTGAAGTTGTTGCGGCTGGTCATACGGGTGCGGATAAAACGCTCATAGTGACCCAGATCCAGGTCCGTCTCGGCGCCGTCGTCTGTGACAAACACTTCACCGTGCTGGATGGGGCTCATGGTGCCGGGATCCACGTTGATATAGGGATCCAGCTTCAGCATGGTCACTTTCAGGCCCCGGGCCTCGAGAATGGCAGCCAGTGAAGCAGCCGCAATACCTTTACCCAGTGATGAAACCACACCACCCGTCACGAAAATATAGTTTGTCATGCGAAACCTAAGACTTGGGAGTTAATCGGGAATCCAATCCAGCATGCAGAAACCGGCAGTGCTGACCCTGGCGTCAGTCATTGAGTTTAGCAGTTGGGATTCTTCTTCAGGACGGGAAAATAGTATACTGAAGATGCCCTTATCACTCAATGAATTATCGTCACAAACCGAGGGACAGGCAGCGAATCACCGGGATGCTAATTTGCTTGTCACTTGTCACTTGTCACTTGTCACTTGTCACTCAGCTTCTTCAACTCATACAGCTTGTCCAGCGCCTGTCTGGGGGTCAGTTCATCCGGATTGACCGCTTTGAGCGCTTTGCTCAGTGGATTGTCCAACTCGGCAAAGTCCATCTGAATAGGTATGGGTCTGGCTTGCATATGGGCTTTGGCGCCTCCTTCGCTTCGCTCCAGTTCCTGTAGTTTGTGCCTGGCAGCGTGGATCACACTTCTGGGCACGCCGGCCAGTTGCGCTACCTGCAGGCCGTAACTTCTGTTTGCTGCCCCTTCCTGGACCGCGTGCATAAAGCTGATGCCTTCGTCATGTTCCACCGCATCCAGATGCACGTTAGCCAGTTGCGGCATGTTGTCGGCCAATTGGGTCAGTTCAAAGTAGTGAGTGGCAAACAGGGTAAAGGCGCCAATCTGTTCGGCCAGATAACAGGCAGTGGCCCAGGCCAGCGACAAGCCATCATAAGTGCTGGTGCCGCGGCCTATCTCGTCCATCAGCACCAGACTGCTGGCGGTTGCATTGTTGAGAATATTGGCCGTTTCGGTCATTTCCACCATAAAAGTGGAGCGTCCGGACGCCAGATCATCCGAGGCGCCGATACGGGTAAATATTCTGTCCACCGGACCAATGCGGGCGTTTTCTGCCGGGACGTAGCTGCCGATATGCGCCATCAATACAATTAACGCTGTCTGGCGCATATAGGTGGATTTCCCACCCATATTAGGCCCGGTGATGATCAGCATGCGACGGTGATTGTCCAGCGCCAGTGGGTTGGCGATAAAAGGCTCATCCATTACCTGCTCTACCACCGGATGACGCCCCCGGTCATACTGAACACCAGGCTGTCCGGTAAAAACCGGTCGCTGATAATCCAGACTCAGTGCCCGCTCCGCCAGGTTGCTCAGCACGTCCAACTCGGCCAGGGCAGCACCGCTCACCTGGAGCTCGAACAACTGCGGCAACAACTGGTCAAACAAGGCGTCATAGAGTTGTTTTTCCAGAGTCAGAGCGCGGCTCTGGCTGGTCAGCACCTTGTCTTCATATTCCTTGAGTTCAGGGATAATGTAACGTTCGTTGTTTTTCAGGGTTTGTCTGCGAACATACTCGGCTGGTACCAGATCTGCGTAGCCCCGGCTGACTTCGATGTAATAACCATGGACCCTGTTAAATCCCACCTTCAGGGTTGGGATGTCGGTGCGTGCTTTTTCCCGCGCTTCCAGTTTTTCCAGATAATCTGTGGCACCTTTTGACAGGGCGCGCAGTTCATCCAGTTCCGCATTGAAACCCGGGGCAATGACACCACCGTCGCGGATCAGCACAGGAGGGCTCTCGACGATAGCCCGTTCCAACAGCTCCAACTGGTCGGGAAAAGTATTGATCTGTCTAGCCAGGCTATCCAGGGGAGCACTGGTTAAACTGGCCAAAAAACTGCCAATGGACGGCAACTGGCCAAATGCCTGACGCAAACGGGCAAAATCCCTGGGCCTGGCACTGCGCAGGGCCAATCGTCCCAATACCCGCTCGATATCACCCACCAGCTTCAGATAGCCGTGCAGCTCCTGCAGATCCGCATCCATCAGTGCGGCAATACTGTCTTGTCGCTCATTTAGCTGCTTGCTGTCGGTGAGGGGACGGTGCAACCATCTTTGCAGCAGCCGGCTGCCCATAGCGGTGCTGGTTTTATCCAGTACCGAGGCCAGGGTGTTTTCAAAGCCACCGGCCAGGTTCTGAGTGAGCTCCAGATTGCGCCTCGTGGCGGCATCCATCTGCACCGTATCGGTCTGGGTTTCCATGCGGATGGAGCGGATATGGGGCAGGGCAGCGCGCTGGGTATCCTTGACGTACTGAATGACACAACCTGCGGCGCACAGACCCAACAAGGCCTTTTCCACGCCAAAACCGCTCAGTTCACGGGTGCCGAACTGCTGGTTCAATTGGTTGGTGGCCGTGTGCAGATCGAACTCCCACTGAGGACGACGGCGCAGGCCTTTGCGCTGTTCGATTAGATGGAAGGAGGCCATGCCCTCTGCATACAAAAGCTCCGCGGGCTGGCTGCGTTGTATCTCGGCCAGCAGGGCTTCCTCGCCGGGCAACTCGCACAGGCTGAAGCGTCCACTGGACAGCTCCAGGGTGGCATAGCCAAAACCCTCTGCTCCCTGCCAGACGGCCGCCAGCAGATTATCCCGCCGGTCATCTAGCAGGGCTTCGTCTGTGATGGTGCCCGGGGTGACGATGCGTGTAACCTTGCGTTCCACCGGCCCCTTGCTGGTGGCAGGATCGCCAATCTGTTCACAGATAGCCACCGACTGGCCCATCCTGACCAATCTGGCCAGGTAGCCTTCTACCGCATGATAGGGCACACCGGCCATGGGAATGGGATCGCCGCCGGATTTGCCCCGTGCCGTCAGTGAGATATCCAGCAGTTGCGCTGCCCGCTTGGCATCCTCGTAAAAGAGCTCGTAGAAGTCCCCCATCCTATAAAAAAGCAAAATGCCGGGATGTTCGGACTTGATGCGCAGATACTGCTGCATCATGGGCGTGTGCTGGGCTATATTCTGCTCATTAAAGAGGCCGGCTTGCATGGCTAAATTATCAGAAGGCATAATGGCGCTATTCTAGTCGTTATAAGGGATATACATATGACAATGGCAGATTCGAGTCTGAGCCTGGCTCAGCAACTGGGCGAAGCCCTGAAAAGCAAGGGCTGGAAAATGACCTGCGCCGAATCCTGCACTGGAGGGGGCATAGGATACGCCATTACCAGCATATCTGGAAGTTCAGGCTGGTTTGAACGCGGCTATATAACCTACTCCAATGAGGCCAAAACCGAAGTGTTGGAGGTGGATCCACAAACCTTGATTGTATACGGAGCCGTCTCCGAACAGGCTGTGGAGCAGATGGCGAGCGGTGCGCTTAAGGCTGCCAGAGCGGACCTGGCCGTGGCGGTGAGTGGTATAGCCGGCCCCGAAGGGGGCAGTCCGGAGAAACCGGTGGGCACAGTATGGTTTGGCATTGCCAGTGCAAACAAGGTGATTAGTCTGCATCAGCGATTCACGGGTGACCGGTTGGAGATTCGTCAGCAGGCCATCGATCATGCCCTCGAACAGGCCCTGGTACTGGCGCGTTCCTGAAAACTTTTGGGACAGTCTCTCCGGATGACAAAAAAGCTGACAGACTCTCCTTGTCCGGCGATAAAAAATCTTTTCGACCCCACTTGTAACTGTATGGTTATACAGTATACTTCTCCCATATCAGACTACTGCTAAACGGCTCAGTTAAGGAGCGAATAATGGAAGACAACAAAGCCAAGGCCCTGTCCGCCGCCCTGGGACAAATAGAAAAACAGTTTGGCAAGGGGGCCATCATGCGTCTGGGCGACAATCAGGCCATGGACATTGAAGCTATTTCCACCGGTTCCCTGGGGGTCGATGTAGCCCTGGGTATTGGTGGCTTACCTTGTGGCCGTGTGGTGGAAATTTACGGACCGGAATCTTCCGGTAAAACCACCCTTACCCTGCAGGTTATTGCCCAGGCTCAGCGTATGGGCAAGACCTGTGCGTTTGTGGACGCCGAGCATGCGTTGGATCCGGTTTATGCGGAAAAGCTGGGTGTCAATGTGGAAGAGTTGCTGGTTTCCCAGCCTGATACCGGTGAACAAGCCCTGGAAATTTGTGACATGCTGGTACGTTCCGGTGCTGTCGATGTGGTGGTGGTGGACTCTGTTGCTGCCCTGACCCCCAGGGCCGAGATTGAAGGCGAGATGGGGGACTCCCATGTGGGGCTGCAGGCCAGACTGATGTCCCAGGCCCTGCGTAAGCTGACCGGCAATATCAAGCGTTCCAATACCCTGTGTATCTTTATCAACCAGATTCGGATGAAAATCGGTGTCATGTTCGGCAACCCCGAGACCACAACCGGGGGTAACGCCCTGAAGTTTTACGCCTCGGTTCGTCTGGATATCCGTCGCATCGGTGCGGTCAAGGAAGGCGACGAAGTGGTGGGCAGTGAAACCCGCGTCAAGGTGGTCAAGAATAAGGTCGCGCCACCGTTCAAGCAGGCCGAGTTCAACATCATGTATGGGGAAGGTATCAGCAAGGAAGGCGAACTGATCGACATGGGCGTGCTGCATAAGTTTGTCGAAAAGGCTGGCGCCTGGTACAGCTACAACGGCGAGCGTATTGGCCAGGGCAAAGCCAACGTGGTCAAATACCTCAAGGAAAAGCCGGAAATGGCCGACGCCATCGAAAAGCAGTTGCGTGATAAGTTGCTGCTGAAAAAAACCGTTAAGGCTGAAGAGGGCGCCTCTGCCGAAGTGTTGTAATGTCAATAACAACAAGGCCCCGTAACGGGGCCTTGTTGTTGCAGGGGACGGTGTCAGGGCTGCTATCACATCGTTGCACAGACTGACCACGTGCAGAGGCTGCTTTCTGGTGCTGAGAAAAGCGTTACTCCACCATTAACCCGTATTCCGCTTTCATCTTTTCAATCAGTTCGTGCTCATCAGTTAAGAATGCGTTGAATTGCTCAATGATTTGCGGGTGCTTGATGGTTGAAAGATGATAGTTATCTTTGGCGTAGGGCAAGCTGTCATCAAATACCAGGGCACTGGCCTGATTCAGTTCGGCCTCCAACTGATAGCGGGCCACGTCGATATTCAGGTAGGAGCCATCAACCCGTCCGTTTACCGCCATTTTCAGCAACTGAACGAACTCTGAGGTTTCCTGCATGCGGATTTTACCGGCTTTGATTTGGTCCATGTAGGTCCAGGGACTGAAGCCGCGAATGGTGCCCAGCACTTTTAGCTGGCTCTCTCCCGTCCCCTTGTTTTGTGGCAATACCATGACCCCATCAATAAAAGCTACCACAGGCTCGCTGTAAAACAGATTTTTGCCGGCTTTCATATCAGCCTGCCAGTTCTTGTTGTCGGGGTATTTAAAATCGAACTGCTCTTTGTTTAAATAATCATGAAACAGCCGGGTAACAGGCCTGGCTTGGTAAATAAAGACATGTCCATGCTTTTCGGCAAAGGCATCCAGAACGGCTCGCGCAAAACCCTTATATTCGCCCCCTTCAATGGTGTAATGAGGGTAGTAATTCAGATCTTCCACTCCAACGCTAAACTCTTCTGCAGTCGCCGCTGTGCAAATAAGTAACAGCAGCAGACCTGGTAACGATTTGAGGTATGTCATCTCATGCTCTCCACAAATTTTACAGACGGGCTACAACCAGCAGTTGAAGCGCCACTTCATCGGTATTCGCATCGCCCAGCTTGTTTTGCCAATATTGCAGTTCCACACCCAGAAACAGGCTGCCTTTGCTGTCAAACAAGGCCTTACCCATATCCCAGCGAAACTGTGGCTGAGCCAGGATCCAATCTGATACCTCTGTGCCGAATTCGCTGGTTCTTTCGCCTATATATTCCATATGCCCTTCGACGGAGAAGTCCTGATCGCCGATTGAAAATGGGTAGGCCCAGTTAACATCCAGCATCCAACTGTTGTCTTCGGTGGGTGCCCCCCCTCTGGCTACCCCTTTGCTGTCATCCAGGTAGGCAGTGATATCGGTATTGAGAAAGGCAAACCCCGGCAGATCCCAGGAGAGTCGAATACCGGGCAGGTACTTGGTGACACTGGCATCGGCGGCCCAGTTAAAGCCCATCAGGATGCCAACATCCTTGATTGACCCGGCCCCAACATTCGCCCCGCTGATTTTGCCGAGGCTGAAATTGCTGTACCACTCGCCATACCAGTCCTGGTCATTAAAACCGTCCACCTTGTCATCATCCAGATGGTCGATAAAAAAGAAATTGTCGCCATACTTCCAGCCGCTGGCGTGTTGGAAGGTAATGATATTGGTGCTGGCATCCCCTCCACCAACAAATCCGGGCGCATCCAATGTCCCCTTTTGATAATGAAGCTCTGTTGTGCTCCACTGGGCAGCACTGACATGAAGCCCGAGTGACATATTCAGCAGGCTCAATGTTAGCAAGGTGGTGTGTTTCATCGGTTATACCTCTGGATACTCTTTCCCAAGTATAGGAAGTGATTGGAAAAATTCTCAATTGTCTGTGGTGACGACAAAAGTGTTACTTTCAGTGTCGTCACTTTTCCTGTCCATGGCGATCTGTCTTTTATAGACGTCTAGACGTAAAGAGGTTGACATTTCCAGACGTCTTGGCAAGATCGCTACCTGGCCCTGGTGGGCCAACCCAACGCTAATCTTCCCAGGAGAGATGCCATGCCCATTCGAATTCCCAATGATTTGCCGGCCCAGGAAGTCCTGAGCGAGGAGAATATCTTCGTGATGGGCATGGACAGGGCGGCACATCAGGATATTCGTCCCCTTGAAGTGGGCATTCTCAATCTGATGCCGAACAAGATAGAGACCGAGGTGCAGTTGCTGCGGCTGTTGTCCAACACCCCATTGCAAATCAATGTGGACCTGATCCGTATCGACCATGAGGCACCGAAGAATACGCCAAAGGCGCATATGGATGCCTTCTATCATCGTTTCGACGATGTGGCCGGCAAGAAATATGATGGCCTGATTGTTACCGGTGCGCCGCTGGCCATGCTTGACTATGAGGATGTCAAGTACTGGGACAAGATGCAGATGGTCATGGACTGGGCCAGGCGTCATGTTCAGTCGACACTGTTTCTCTGTTGGGCCGCCCATGCCGCGCTGTATCATTATTTTTCTATCAACAGGGTATTGCGTCAGGAAAAGCTCTCCGGTGTGTTCACTCACCGGGTTAATCTGGAGCATGACGAATTGCTCAGGGGATTCGATCCCCTGTTCAATGCTCCCCATTCCCGTTTCGGCGAGGTACCGCTGGAAGATTATGCCGCCTGCACCGAACTGGAAGTACTGGCCAGTTCCGATGAGGCCGGAGTCTATTTGGCCGCCTCCAGAGACAAGCGCCTGGTGTTTGTCACCGGTCATCCGGAATATGATCCGGACACCCTGTCTCAGGAATACTGGCGCGATCTGGCGGCGGGGCTGAACCCGGATGTGCCACAAAACTATTTCCCCGGGGATGATCCAGACCTGAATCCTTTGGTAACCTGGCGTTCCCATGGCAGTCTGTTGTTCACCAACTGGCTGAATTACTATGTGTATCAGACGACGCCTTACAACCTGTCAGATATCGCCTGACCCACAACCGCCACGAGGAAGGACTTTTGAGTCAAAGCAGTATTGAAGAGGCCCTGAAAAAACGCATCCTGATCCTGGATGGCGCTATGGGCACCATGATCCAGCGATGCAAGCTGGAAGAAGCCGACTACCGGGGTGAGCGTTTTGCTGACTGGCACAGCGACATCAAGGGAAACAATGACCTGCTGGTATTGACCCAGCCAGAGATAATCCTCGACATCCATGAGCAGTATCTTGCTGCTGGCGCTGATATTCTGGAAACCAATACCTTTAACGCAACTTCCATCGCCATGGCCGATTACGATATGCAGGCCCTGGTGCGTGAAATTAATATCGAGGCCGCCAGGCTGGCCCGCCAGGCAGCGGACAAATTCAGTACTCCGGACAAGCCCCGCTATGTGGCAGGAGTGTTGGGACCGACCAACCGAACCGCATCTATTTCCCCGGATGTAAACGACCCGGGCAAGCGGAATGTCAGTTTCGACGAACTGGTGACAGCCTATGAGGAAGCCACCGATGGGCTGATGGAGGGCGGTGCGGATCTGATCCTGATTGAAACCATTTTCGATACTCTCAACGCCAAGGCAGCCGCCTTTGCGGTGGAGAATGTATTCGATAAGCGCAATGAACGCCTGCCGGTGATGATCTCCGGCACGATAACCGATGCATCAGGCCGTACCCTGTCTGGCCAGACGGCCGAGGCCTTTTTCTATGCACTTGACCATATTAAACCCATTTCATTCGGACTGAACTGTGCCCTGGGACCAGACCTGCTGCGCCAGTACGTAAAGGAGATCAGCGATATTGCCCCCTGTGCGGTATCGGCACATCCCAATGCGGGCCTGCCCAACGAGTTTGGCGAGTACGATATGGATGGGGATGAAATGGCTGTACACATCCGCGAATGGGCGCAGTCCGGGCTGCTAAACATTGTCGGCGGCTGTTGTGGCACCACACCCGAACATATCCGTGCCATCGCCACCGCGGTGAAGGATATGGCCCCCAGAAAGCCTGTTACGCCACAGGTCAGCATGCGGCTCTGCGGCCTGGAGCCTTTTGTTCATTCAGGAGGAACAGAAAAGGCCAGCAGTAGTTTTGTCAACGTGGGCGAGCGCACCAACGTGACCGGCTCCGCCCGCTTCAAGCGGCTAATCCTCGATGGTGACTACGAAACAGCCCTGGATGTGGCGCGTCAGCAGGTGGAAAACGGTGCACAAATCATAGATATCAACATGGATGAAGCCATGTTGGACTCACAGGCTGCGATGGTGCGCTTCCTTAATTTGATCGCCTCTGAGCCGGATATATCCCGTGTGCCCATAATGATCGACTCGTCGAAATGGACGGTGATTGAAGCGGGCCTCAAATGTGTGCAGGGCAAGGCCATTGTCAACAGCATCAGTCTCAAGGAAGGAGAGGACCAGTTTCTGCAGCAGGCCAGACTGATAAAGCGGTATGGTGCTGCGGCAGTGGTGATGGCATTTGATGAAGTGGGTCAGGCCGACACCGAAGATCGTAAGTTCGAGATTTGCCAGCGAAGCTACAAATTGCTGACGGAAAAAATCGGCTTTGCTCCAGAAGACATTATCTTCGACCCGAATATCTTTGCCGTGGCCACCGGAATTGAAGAGCACAACAATTATGCGGTGGACTTTATCAATGCTACCCGGCGTATCAAACAGCATCTTCCCCATGCCCATGTGTCCGGAGGCCTGTCCAATGTGTCCTTCTCATTTCGTGGCAATGAGCCGGTGCGTGAAGCCATGCATTCGGTGTTTCTCTATCACGCTATTCGCGCCGGTATGGATATGGCCATCGTCAACGCCGGCCAGTTGGGAGTCTATGACGATATTCCAGCCGAGCTTCGCGATGCGGTGGAGGATGTGATCTTAAATCGCACAGAAGATGGCACTGATCGCCTGCTGGAACTGGCGCCCAAATATAAGGGTGACGGCAAGGCCATTGAGAAAGAGACCCAGGAGTGGCGGAGCTGGCCGGTCACCAAACGCCTCGAACATTCCCTGGTCAAGGGCATTACCGATTTTATTGAAGAAGACACCGAAGCCGCCCGCCAGGAGGCCGACAAACCCCTGCACGTCATAGAAGGACCGTTGATGGACGGCATGAACGTGGTGGGGGATTTGTTCGGTGAAGGCAAGATGTTCCTGCCACAAGTGGTCAAGTCCGCCAGGGTGATGAAGAAGGCGGTGGCCTACCTACAGCCTTATATTGAGCAGGAAAAATCCGCCGGTTCCAGTAACGGCAAGATACTGTTGGCCACAGTCAAAGGGGATGTGCACGATATCGGCAAGAACATCGTCGCAGTGGTGCTGCAATGCAACAATTTTGAGGTTATTGACCTTGGTGTCATGGTGCCCTGTGAGAAAATACTGCAGACCGCCCGTGAGCTACAGGTGGATATGATTGGTCTGTCCGGTCTCATTACGCCGTCTTTGGATGAAATGGTCCATGTGGCCAAGGAAATGCAACGCCAGGGCTTTGAGTTGCCCCTTCTGATTGGCGGGGCAACCACGTCCAAGGCCCATACTGCGGTCAAGATCGAGCAAAATTACCATGGTCCTGTGGTATATGTACCTAATGCCTCCAGGGCAGTTGGGGTTTGTCAGAAACTTATTTCCCAGACCCACAGAGTGGCGTTTATTGAGCAGCTTGACCGGGAATATGACACGGTCCGCGAGCAACATGCCCGCAAGCAACCCCGCAGCAAGCCGGTGACCCTGGAGCAGGCCCGCGCCAATGCTTTTGTGGCAGAGTTTGGTGACTACCGACCTGTTAAACCCAGGCAACCCGGAGTCCATAAGGTTGAGGCAGATATTGCCACATTGCGCCAGTACATAGACTGGACGCCGTTCTTCCTGACCTGGTCACTGGCCGGCAAGTATCCACGTATTTTCGATGATGAGGTGGTGGGGGAAGAGGCAAAAAGCCTGTTCGCCGATGCCAATGCCATGCTGGATAGCTTTGAGCGCACCGGTGGGCTAAGGGCTAAAGGTGTAGTGGGGCTGTTTGCAGCAAACCGGGTCGGTGATGACGTGGAGATCTATGCCGACGACAGTCGTGAGGTTGTACTGGCCGGCACCTGCCATCTGCGTCAACAGACCGAAAAGCCTCAGTTTGCCAACTATTGCCTGGCTGACTTTATCGCCAGCAAAGAATCAGGCATAGGCGACTATATGGGGGCCTTTGCGGTAACCGCCGGCATCGGCGAGGAACAGCTGGCACAGGCCTACAAAGATGCCGGGGATGATTACAATGCCATCATGGTCAAAGCCGTGGCTGACCGGCTGGCCGAAGCCTTTGCCGAGTACCTGCATGAAAAGGTACGTAAGGAAATCTGGGCCTATGCCCCGGATGAGAACCTGAGTAATGCCGAACTGATTCGGGAAAAGTACCAGGGCATAAGGCCGGCGCCGGGCTATGCAGCCTGTCCTGAGCATACCGAAAAGCAGAAGATCTGGGACTTATTGGAAGTTGAAGCCAATACGGGCATGCAACTGACCGAAAGCTATGCCATGTGGCCCGGTGCCTCAGTGTCTGGCTGGTATTTCGCCCATCCTCAGGCCAGATACTTTGCCGTGGCCCAGATCCAGGCCGATCAGGTGCAAGACTATGCCAGACGTAAAGGCTGGGATCTCAGTACCGCCGAGAAGTGGCTGGCGCCGAACCTCGGTTGATAGCTCTGCTGGAGCAGTGTTCAGAAAGGGAGCTATGCTCCCTTTTTCATTTGATATGATGGTTGTAACGACTTCGTGAGAGTGGAACAAGCGATGGCAATAACCCTTTTCGATCAGCAATTATTCACAGGACTTCTGCAGGGAGCAGCGCAGAGTACCCGTCGGCGTACCAATAAAAACCTGCATGCCAACCTTAATGATCCGGTACAACGGCTGTTTATCACCCTGATGCCGGACTCTTATGTCAGGCCTCACCGACACAGCCAATTGGAAAAGTGGGAATGCTTCGTCATGATTCAGGGACAGCTGTCCTTTTTGATTTTTGACCAGAATGGCAAGTTAACGGCTCGCCACGAACTTAGTGCACAGGGTCCTTTGCGGGGCCTGGAAATCCCGCCTGATACCTGGCACGCAGTGGTGCCGGGTGAAGAGCCCGCCATATTTTTTGAGGTCAAACAGGGACCTTACCAGGTGACCACTGATAAGGATTTTGCTGACTGGGCACCGGCAGAAGGGGAAACCGCAGTACCAGCTTTTCTCGCCAGGCTCAAGGGGCTGAATACCGGGGAGCAAGCCCATGGATAAGCCTTTCAGTCAGGCCTGTGAGAATAATAAAGGGCCCATTCTCGAATTCCTGAAGGTTCGCCTATCCAGTCACAGGCACCTGCTGGAAATCGGCTCAGGCACGGGGCAGCACGCGGTTTTTATGGCACCGCAATTGCCTGACCTCATCTGGCAGTGCAGTGATATGCCTGGTAATCACCAAGGGATTAACGCCTGGATAGAGGAGTATCCTGCCACTAACTTAAAACGTCCGCTGTCCTTTACCATCGGCCAGGATCCCTGGCCGGCCGGTGACTTTGATGCGGTTTTCACTGCCAATACCACACATATCATGCAGGTAGAGGAAGCCCGTCTGATGCTGCAAATGGTGGCCGACAACCTGCCGCTGGGCGGGGTATTCTGCCAGTATGGTCCCTTTAATATCGATGGCCAGTATACCAGTGACAGTAACCAGGTCTTTGATCAGCACCTTAAAGCTCAGGGCTGTGGTGGTATTCGGGACATTCAGGAATTGAAGGACTGGCTGGAAGAAACGGATCTTATTTTTATGCAGCGGGTGCAGATGCCGGCCAACAACCAGTTACTGGTTTGGCAGAAAGGTTAAGGCAGACAGGTCTGTTCTGCGCCCCTTGGATCTAGCAGGGTCTTACTGGACTGTAAGTTCAAATTCAACCAGGGACGCCAGCCACAATTGATAGTAATGGTCAGGAACGTTTTGCTGGCGATAGAGTTCGGCGATCTTACCTTCCCTGTTTAACTGCCCGACTTGTTTCAACAGGTTCTGGCAAAAATGCAAAAAGTCAGGGTTGTCTCTCAGTCCCATCAGATGCATGGCTGTGGTCAGCTCCGGTATCGGGGTGGCTTCCAGACACTCGGTGGTTTTTCCAGCGGTCAACCTTGAACAGTGGTAAGCAAGTTGTGAACGGGGATAGGCGATAAAATCCAGCCGGCCACCTTGTAGCATGCCAAACAACTGGCCGGTATCGACTGTGGTGTAGAGCCGCTCGAAACCGGCTGATTTTAGTAGGGCATGCTGTACTGAGCCCTGGATGGTGCCTACCAGGGCTGTAGCTTTGTCAATCTGTTGCCAATGATTCCTGGCATGGTTGGCAAAGCTGTAAAGATTGGTATGGGTAATGGCCAAAGGAGGGCTGAATACTGCCCATTTTCGACGAGACTCTGTGGCGATGGCGGCAAACACAGCATCGACCTTGCTTTGTTTCAATTGTGTGATTGCCCAGGCCCAGGGCAGCTCCACCAGTGTGATTTCCACAGCCATTCGCTGACTGGCCATTTCCACTACTTTCCAGCCCAGAGTGTAATCTTGAGGAACACTCAGCTTGTCGTCATGATTATCACGGATTGCCAGGATAAAATCTTTTGCCGCCAGGGTCGGACTTAACAGCATAAACAGCAACCCCAACAGGATAACCACAAGCAGCATTCTGAGATGGTGATGACGCATGGGAATACCGGATGGCTGCAATCTCTACACTATAGCAGCCAAACGCTATACCTGTTTAAGCCGACCTGAAGGGTAACAGGCTCTGTGCGGCTCGTTTGTACTGCGCCAGATGCAGCTTCTCCTGTTGCAGGAAATGCCCGACGGCCTGGTGAAAGTCGGCGTGGGCCAGCCAGTGCAGGCTGTAACAATCCGTGGGTTCGAAGCCCCGTTGGATTTTATGCTCTCCCTGGGTCCCCGGATTGAAACAGTGCAGACTTTGCTCGATGCAAAACTCTATGCCCTGGTAGTAGCAGACTTCAAAATGCAGACAGTCGATTTCTTCCAGTCCGCCCCAGTAACGGCCATACAGATGGTGCTGGTCAAACAGCATCAGGGCAGAGGCGATGAACCTGCCCCTTCTGAAGGCCTGGACCAGGAGCAACTGGTCGCTGAGTTGTTCACGCAGGGACTGGAAAAAAGCCTGGTTCAGATAGCCGTTATGACCGGAGCGTTTCAGATAAGTATGCTGATAGCAGTGATAAAATGTGGCGATATCTTCGGCACTGATGTCTGCGCCGGTCAGCCGGCGGCATTCGATCCCCTCTCGTTGAAGACGGCTGCGTTCCTTTTTAAGGTTTTTGCGTTTTCGTGAACTGAAGGTGGCGGTAAAGTCATCGAAGCTTTGGTAGTTGTGATTGAACCAGTGGAACTGTACCGATTGTCTCTGCATCCATCCATCTGCCAACAGGTATTTACTGGCCTGCTTATCGTCAAATAAAATATGCAAGGAGGAATAGCCCTGTTGACGTGACAGGTGTTTTAAAGCTAGCTGAACCTCTGGCCATATCAGACTTTCCTGATAATCCTGGCTGAGCAGCAGCCGGGGGCCGGGGACCGGTGTAAAGGGGACTGCGGCAACCAGCTTGGGGTAATAGGTCAGGCCATGTCGGGTATAGGCTTCGGCCCAGGCAAAATCAAACACATATTCCCCATAGCTGTGACTCTTGACGTACAGGGGCATCAGACCGATCAGCTTCTGCTGATCCTTGACCAATAGATGCCGCGGGCGCCAGCCGGTCCCGGGCCCCACAGAGGCAGACTCTTCAAGGCTCAGCAGAAAACCCGGCTGCAGGAAGGGGCCGGCATGACGGGCCAGGTCTGTCCAGGCGTTTGGATCGATATGTATCGCACTGTCGACAAATTGCAGGCTGGGCTTCATGCTTTGATATTAATAAATGGCAAAATTCAGCTTCAGGTGCGATCACTATGACAGACTCGGATCGTAAGATCATCCGCGAGACCCTGGCCTCCTTACTGGCAAGACGTGAGCACAGTCAGGCTGAGCTGATGCAGAAACTTGTCGCAAAGGGATTGGACGGGACGCTTTGTCAGGAACTGATCCAGGAATATGCACAGCGGGACTGGCAATCAGATCGTCGTTTTGCCGAGGGTTTTGTGCGTCAGCGCATCGCCAAAGGCCAGGGGGAGGTGAGAATCCGTGCGGAGCTGCGTCAGCGCAAGATCTGTGATGGGCAAATCCAGCAGGCGTTGCAGGCGGTCCCGGTGGATTGGTACGAACTTGCCCGCGGACTTTATCAGAAGAAGTACACCCAGCCGGCCAGGGACTGGAAAGAGCAACAAAAACGCGCCAGATACCTGCAATACAAGGGCTTCACCTCTGAGCAGATCCGCTATGCCTGTGACTGGGAGTCAGGGGAATGACGAATTTTTACAGGTTTGGCAGGCTCTTGTGCATGAAGCCCGCAAAACAGTGAAATTTTTACATAAAAGCCCCTGTTTTACTGCTGCAATGCACCTGACAGTCGCAGAGTTTTCATGCTATTGTCCCTGTCCAGCGACAGGTATGAACTATTCATCAATGCGGCCTGTGTTTGTCTTCAACCACGCATTTTCCCGGGATGTTAAATGACTATTAGCACTGCTGAAATTAGAAGCACATTTTTGGACTACTTTGCACGTCATGGCCATCAAAAGGTCTCCAGCAGCTCGTTGGTGCCGGCCGACGACCCGACACTGCTGTTTACCAATGCAGGCATGAACCAGTTTAAGGATGTGTTCCTGGGGGCAGAAAAGCGTGCCTACAGCAGGGCGGTGTCTTCCCAGCGTTGCGTGCGTGCCGGGGGCAAACACAATGATCTGGAAAATGTCGGCTATACGGCTCGTCACCATACCTTTTTTGAAATGCTGGGCAATTTCAGCTTCGGTGATTACTTTAAAAAAGAAGCCATTGCTTTTGCCTGGGACTTCCTCACAAAAGAATTGAAGCTGCCCAAGGAAAAACTGCTGGTCACCGTCTATGCAGAAGATGACGAAGCATTCGATATCTGGGAAAAAGACATCGGGGTGCCGAAAGACAAAATTATCCGTATCGGTACCTCCGACAACTTCTGGTCCATGGGTGATACTGGCCCTTGTGGTCCCTGTTCGGAGATCTTCTATGACCATGGAGAGCACATCTGGGGCGGCCCGCCGGGATCACCTGAAGAGGATGGCGATCGTTTTATCGAAATCTGGAACCTGGTCTTCATGCAGTTCAATCGTCAGGCCGATGGCAGCATGGAGCGTCTGCCCAAGCCATCCATTGATACAGGGATGGGATTGGAACGTATCTCGGCGATTTTGCAGCATGTGCACAGCAACTATGAGATAGACCTGTTCCAGGCGCTAATCAAGGCGGCTGCAAGGGTGACCGGCGCCAGTGACCTTGAAGACAAGTCCCTACGGGTCATTGCCGACCATATCCGGTCATGCAGCTTTTTAATTGCGGATGGGGTGTTACCCTCCAATGAAGGACGCGGCTATGTTTTGCGCCGCATCATTCGCCGGGCCGTACGCCATGGATATAAGCTGGGTGCCAAGAATGTATTCTTCTATCAGTTGGTCGCCGCCCTTGTCGGGCAGATGGGCCAGGCTTATCCTGAACTTAAAGAACAGCAGGCCAATATTGAACGGGTGCTGAAGGTCGAAGAAGAACAGTTTGCCCGTACCCTGGATCGCGGCATGCAGATTCTCGGAGATGCCCTCAAGGAACTGAAGGGTGACACTGTTCCCGGCGAACTGGTGTTCAAACTCTATGATACCTATGGTTTCCCCGCGGATCTGACCAATGATGTGGCCCGTGAGAAGGGCTACAAGATCGACGAAGCAGGTTTTGAAGCCGCCATGGCAGAGCAGCGTAAACGCGCTCAGGCCGCCAGCAATTTCGGTGCCGATTACAACACCCAACTCACAAGCATGGCCAGCTCGGATTTTACCGGCTATGAAGCAGAAGCCGGTCATGCCAGGGTGCTTGAGTTGTTCAATCTGGACAAGGCTGTCGATGAGCTCTCGACCGGCGAGCAGGGAATGGTGGTGCTGGATAACACGCCTTTCTATGCCGAGTCCGGTGGTCAGGTAGGAGATACCGGCGTGCTGAGACTCCTCAACGGTGTATTTCGTGTCACCGACACTGTGAAGATTGGGGATGCTATTGCCCACAAAGGGGTTGCTGAAACCGGCATCAGAGTAGGGGATACAGTCGATGCACAGATTGATGCGCAGCGTCGTCAGGCAATTAAACTCAATCACAGTGCGACCCATTTGCTCCATGCAGCCTTGAAGAAAATTCTGGGGCCTCATGTGAACCAGAAAGGTTCACTGGTCGACCCGGAACGCCTGCGTTTCGATTTTTCCCATTTTGAAGCGGTCAGCAAAGAGCAGGTCAGGCAACTGGAAGCGCTGGTTAACCAGCAGATCCGTGAGAATCATTCACTGGGTACCCAACTGATGGAACTGGACGCCGCCAAGGCTGCCGGTGCCCAGGCCTTGTTTGGGGAGAAATACGACGAGCAGGTCCGGGTGGTATCCATGGGGGAATTTTCCATGGAGCTTTGTGGCGGAACCCATGTGGAACGCACCGGCGATATCGGCCTGTTTCGTATCACCAGCGAGGGGGGGATTGCCTCCGGTGTGCGACGCATTGAGGCTGTAACGGGGGAAGCGGCGCTGACTTACACTCAACAGCAAAGTCAGCAGTTGATGGCCCTGGCGGGCATGCTGAAATCTGATGTGCAGACCCTGCCGGATCGTATGACACAACTGCTGGACCAATCAAAAGCCCTGGAAAAAGAGCTGCAGCAGCTCAAGCAGAAACTGGCCAGTCAGGCCGGATCCGATCTGCTCTCACAAGCGTATGAAGTGAAGGGCGTCAAGGTTTTGTCCTCTAAGCTCGAAGGTATCGAAGCCAAGTCCCTGCGGGATCTGATGGACAGTCTGAAGAACAAGCTGGGCTCCGGCATCCTGCTGCTGGGAGTGGCTGAGAGTGACAAAGTCAGCCTGATTGCAGGGGTGACAAAGGATTTGACCGGCAAAGTCAAAGCCGGGGAACTGGTCAACTATGTTGCCCAGCAGGTGGGCGGCAAAGGCGGTGGTCGTCCTGATATGGCGCAGGCGGGCGGCACACAACCGGAAAAACTGGATGAAGCGCTGGCGTCTGTGTCGACATGGCTACAGGATAAGCTATAATCCGGCGCTAATCCGAGGTCAGTTTCTGAGGTGACAACAGGAACAGGGAATGGCTGCTACGGAATTCTTTGGTGAAATCAGAGGATTACGCTAGGTTTATGGTAGGGAACTGATTGGACTAACGGAACAGGAGCAAGCGAATGCTTATATTGACCCGTCGTGTGGGAGAGACCCTGATGATAGGTGACGAAGTGACCGTCACCGTTTTGGGTGTCAAAGGAAATCAGGTGCGGATTGGTGTGAACGCGCCAAAAGAAGTGTCCGTGCATCGTGAAGAAATCTATATGCGTATACAGGCTGAGAAGAACTCTCAATACCCTGGTCAGGACGCTGACGACGACAACGCGTAAGGATAGAAGGCTGGGTAACCGGCCTTTTTTATAGCAAATCACGCCCTCATAATTACTCAGTTAACTTCGGTTTAAAATGGCGTTCCCGGCGCGATTAGTGATAAAAATCTGCATTAGCCGGTGAAATTCCAGCCAATTGTCTGAATACTCATCAGACGTACAGTAGAGACCTAAAAAAGGTTTGACTTCGCCCACTGAATCATTAAACTTCCGCCCCACATTGAGGAGAGATGGCCGAGTGGCTGAAGGCGCGCCCCTGCTAAGGGCGTATAGGTTAACCCCTATCGAGGGTTCGAATCCCTCTCTCTCCGCCATTTCCCTGAAATGGCAAGATATTGAAGTATGCGTGTGTAGCTCAGTTGGATAGAGTACCTGGCTACGAACCAGGCGGTCGGAGGTTCGAATCCTTCCACACGCGCCATATAAAAGAAAAAGGCCCCAGCTCGAAAGAGCTGGGGCCTTTTTCTTTTATGGCTTGTCGTGGGATGGGGGGCGAACCTCCTTAGGTTCGACAAAAATGCCAGGAGCATTTTTGAACATCGTTGCTTTCCAGGCGATGGCCCGCAGGGCGCTGGGCAGGGTGAAAACGGATTGAGAAACAGCCAACGGTTTTGCTGTTTCCCGTTTGAACGACCCGAGCTCTGCGAGGGGCTGGACCGCCCAGCGTAATCCTTCCACCCCCAGTAAGGATTTCCCAGCCTGCCCCCCCATGGGCTGTCGTTCAGCCGGGCGGTGCTGAGCCCCTACAAAAACCGGCTTCACCCTACCACCCCGCACTACCGGCTAAGCACCAAGCTCAAAAGATCAAACTTTTCCCCTCGCGTCTTTGCGGATTCTGCGGAATAATCCAATCAGTAACTTTTGTGAAAAAGAGTTAGATAGCCAACTCTTTATGACCTGACTCTCAATATTAGCCGTCCTGAACTACGCTTCAGTTAAGCCAAAATGCAGGTTGATTTTACCCGCCATCCGTGTAAAATGCGCCCTCGCTTCAGGGGAGAACCCTTGATAACCGATTTGAAAGTACGCGTGTGTAGCTCAGTTGGATAGAGTACCTGGCTACGAACCAGGCGGTCGGAGGTTCGAATCCTTCCACACGCGCCATATAAAAGAAAAAGGCCCCGCTCGACAGAGCGGGGCCTTTTTCTTTTATATCGATGCGCGGGGACGGGGTAATAACCTCCGCAGGTTCGACTAACTCGTCAGGAACGAAGTAATTCGCAACCTCCTTGTCGCTCACCTGCTGCGCAGGCCAGCTAAAGCTGTTCTGATTTGCTCCGGGCAAATCTTGGTGGAACATCGCCGCTTTTTTAGGCGATGGCCCGCAGGGCGCAGGGCAGGGTGAAAACGGAACAAGAAACAGCCAACAGTTTTGCTGTTTCCCGTTTGAACGACCCGAGCTCTGCGAGGGGCTGGACAGCCCAGCGTAATCCTTCAACGCCTTAGCAGCGCCTTGCTTCAAGTTAACCATTCGATCCCGGAGTGTATTGATCTTGCCTTATACGACGATGCTAGACGAGACTTGTCTTCCCAAAACCCACATCGTATTGGGTAAATAGGTCGATTCGCCTAAATATCCGTTTTAAACGAATAATTAGTAATTTCATATGGCTTTTTAGGCGGAGGGTCCAGTTGTCTTTTACAGATCAGCATGTTACTTATCTGGGCACCTGAAACTATAGTCAAGCTGATATGGATCCCAACGTCACGTCATTATTACAGGATGCCGCATTGCTGCTGTTGGTGGGAATGGTGGTGGTCTTTGCCTTTCTCAGCCTATTGATTGGTGTAGTTAACCTTATCAGTTGGATTTGTGGCAGATTGCCCGAGCCAGTCCAGCCGGTCCATGAGCTGAAGCGACTTTCTCCCAGTGTCGGGCCGTCCCCGGCCGTCGTCGCAGCCATTACTGCTGCCGTACACAAATATCGTCAAGAATAACAGGAGCTCCCATGACCAAACTTGCTATTACAGATGTTGTGCTCAGAGACGGCCACCAGTCATTACTGGCCACCCGCATGCGTCTGGACGATATGCTACCGATTGCCGAAAAGCTCGATCAGGTAGGTTTCTGGTCCCTGGAATCCTGGGGCGGAGCCACATTTGATGCCTGCATTCGCTACCTTGGCGAAGATCCCTGGGACAGGATCCGCCAACTTAAAAAAGCCATGCCCAACACCCCGCAGCAAATGCTGCTCAGGGGCCAGAATCTGCTTGGCTACCGGCACTATGCCGATGACGTAGTACGAAAGTTTGTTGAACGGGCCCATAAAAATGGCGTGGATGTGTTCCGGATCTTCGACGCCATGAACGATGTACGTAACCTGCAAACGGCGGTCAGATCCGCAATCGATGTGGGAGCTCATGCCCAGGGCACTCTGGCGTACACCGTCAGCCCCGTCCACTCCATGGAGCTGTGGGTAAACATGGCCCGGGAACTGGAAGATATGGGTGTGCATTCCATCTGTATTAAGGATATGGCCGGCTTGCTTAAGCCCTATGTTTGTGAAGAACTGATCACCAAATTAAAACAAGCCGTGGCCGTGCCTATTACCATGCAGTGCCATGCCACCACCGGACTTAGCACCGCCACCTATCAAAAAGCCATTGATGCCGGCATTGATATGCTGGATACCTCAATTTCCTCCATGAGCATGACCTATGGCCACAGCGCAACCGAAACCATAGTGTCCATTGTCGAAGGCACGGAACGTGACACAGGACTGGATCTGGTGTTGCTGGAGGAAATCGCCGCCTATTTTCGTGAGGTAAGGAAGAAGTACGCCAAATTCGAAGGCAGCCTTAAAGGGGTGGATTCACGCATTCTCATTGCCCAGGTGCCGGGCGGCATGCTGACCAATATGGAAAACCAGCTCCGTGAGCAGGGTGCACAAGACAAGCTGGATGCGGTGCTGAAGGAAATCCCTTCGGTGCGTGAAGATCTGGGGTACATCCCCTTGGTTACCCCGACGTCACAGATAGTCGGCAGCCAGGCCGTACTCAATGTGCTGACCGGTGAGCGTTACAAGAGTATTACCAAAGAAACCGCAGCCGTACTCAAAGGCGAGTATGGCGCCACTGCGGCGCCGGTCAATAAGGAGCTGCAAGCCAGGGTGCTGGAAGGTAAAGAGCCCATCACCTGCCGTCCCGCCGATCAGATTGACGATGAGCTGGAAAGGCTGATCCTTGAACTGACAGAACTGGCGAGTAAGCAATCTATCCAGTTAGCCGCCGATGAAGTGGATGATGTGCTGACGTATGCCTTATTCCAACAGGTCGGTCTGAAGTTTCTGCAAAACCGAAACAACCCTGAAGCCTTTGAGCCCGCTCCAGGCAAAGAGCCGACGCCGATTCCTGTTTCTTCTGGTAGTAGCAGACCGCAATCCAACAAAGAAGCTGCGGTCTACTCAGTCCGGGTGGATGGCAAGGTCTACCAGGTGGAAGTGGCTCAAAGTGGCGAGTTGACCGATATCCAGCCGGTAAAAAGCGCCGAACAGGCCCCGGATCGCGCCTCAGTGGCCGGCGCCGACACCCTGAATGCCCCCCTGGCGGGCAACGTGGTCAAGGTATTGGCCAAGCCCGGCGCTGAAGTCAGTAAAGGGGAAGTGGTGCTATTGATGGAAGCCATGAAGATGGAGACTGAAGTGCGTGCCAGCCATGATGGTCAGGTTGTCGAGGTGCTGGTCAAAGAAGGTGACGCGGTGCAATCCGGACAGCCTCTGATGACACTGGGGTAACTCGACATGGAGAAGTTGACGATCCTCTGGCATAGCACGGCCCTGGCTAATTTTACCCCCGGCCAATTGGTGATGATGGGGGTGGGACTGCTTTTGCTGTATCTGGCTATTGTCAGAAAATTTGAGCCCCTGCTGTTGTTGCCTATCGGTTTTGGCGCCATTCTGACCAATATTCCGTTGGCAGGATTCAGCGAGCCCGGTGGCCTGCTCTATTACATCTATCTGGTGGGCATCGATACTGGCGTCTTTCCGCTGTTGATCTTTATGGGGGTTGGGGCGTTGACCGATTTCGGTGCCCTGATTGCCAATCCCAGGATGCTGCTGCTGGGAGCTGCTGCCCAGTTCGGCATCTTCGCCACCCTGTTTGGCGCGATCCTGCTGAACCTGATCCCTGGTTTTGAGTTCAGCCTCAAGGACGCCTCGGCCATTGCCATCATCGGTGGAGCGGATGGTCCCACGGCCATCTTTTTGGCCTCACGTCTGGCCCCTGAACTGCTGGGGGCCATTGCAGTGGCAGCCTATTCCTACATGGCCCTGGTGCCCATTATCCAACCACCGATTATGAGGGCGCTGACCACACCGGCGGAACGGGAGATCCGGATGGAGCAGCTACGTGTCGTCTCCAAGCGGGAGAAGATCATTTTCCCGCTGGCGGTCCTGTTGCTGACTATCCTGTTCCTGCCTAGCGCCACGCCGCTGGTGGGCATGTTCTGTCTGGGCAACCTGATGCGCGAGTGTGGCGTAGTGGAACGGCTGAGCAAGACCGCCCAGAATGAACTGATCAATATCGTGACCATCTTCCTGGGCCTGGCTGTTGGCTCCAAGCTGTCTGCAGACAAGTTCCTCAAACTGGAGACACTGGGTATTCTGGCTCTGGGCGCCATTGCCTTTGCTATTGGCACAGCAACGGGTGTATTGATGGCCAAACTGATGAACCGCTTGAGCGGTGGAAAGGTCAACCCTCTGATTGGCGCTGCAGGTGTCTCAGCCGTGCCCATGGCGGCCCGTGTGGTCAACAAGGTGGGACTGGAGGCGAATCCGCACAATTTCCTGCTGATGCATGCCATGGGGCCGAATGTGGCCGGTGTACTGGGTTCGGCCGTGGCGGCGGGGATCCTGTTGGCACTGGTGGGCTGATTAAGCTTAGGTCAGTTGTCGGTTATCCTGCATGGCTATCCGGAAGATGTAGTTCTCTGACAACTGACAATGCTTACAAATGCGTCAACCACAGCATCAGGGTATAGAAAGCAGCGATAACCGCAGAAAAGACAAAGATATAGATAAAACCTTGCTTGCCCTGCGCGGCGGTGTAGCCGTTATGGCGTAAATACAGATACCAGATCAGGCAGAGAATGGCCGGGATCAGAAAAAGCAGTCTAAGCAACAGAAAGTGCTCCCTTAATGCTGAATCGTTACTAACCCCTTGATTCTATTCCACTCCTTGACTTTAGCAAGTGTCATCTTGCTGTCTTAGTTCTGCCATAGGCTTGTCACAGGTTTTTTTTCTAATAGGGAAAAGTCCTGATGGAGTCGCTATGCCCCTGTCCATCCAAGCCCAGCCCCTTGCATTGCTTTCCCTGCAGTACAGCCAGGAACTGATGCGCCGCCCATCCATTACCCCTGATGATCAGGGCTGCCAGCAGTGGCTGGCAGAACGGCTGACCGCCCTGGGCTTTCATTGTAAGTTTGTTGACAAGGAAGGGGTGAGCAATCTGGTGGCAATGCTGGGGGAGGGAGAAAAGACCCTGGCGTTTGCCGGTCATACGGATATCGTGCCGCCGGGACCGTTGGATAAATGGTCAGTGGATCCATTCTCTGCTGAGGTGATCAATGACGAGCTCATCGGTCGCGGTGCGGCCGATATGAAAACCGGCATCGGGGCGATGCTGGCCGCCACTGAGCGGCATTTGCAGGCAGGATTACCACTTAACCACCGGCTGGTATGGCTGATTACCAGTGATGAAGAGGGGGAAGCGGAGCACGGCTCCAAGGTGATCAAAGCTTACCTGGATGAACAGGATATTCACCTGGACTATTGTATCGTCGGTGAGCCCACTGCCACTTCTCATACCGGGGATACCATCAAGGTGGGCAGACGGGGAGCAATTTCAGCCAGGTTGCGGGTCAGTGGCAAGCAGGGGCATGTGGCCTATCCTAAGTATGCCGACAATGCCATTCACAAGATGGGCAAAGTCATTGAGGCTCTCAGCAGTATAGAATGGGATCAGGGCAGTGATGATTTTCCCGGTACCAGCTTACAGATTACCCATATAGATTCCGGCGCCTTTACAGACAATATCGTACCGGCCCAATGCGCCATCTGCTTCAATATCCGCTACAGCCACCGTTATGATCTGACCTCCCTGGAAAGGCTGGTTAATGACCGTCTGAATGAGGTCACCACTGACTTTGAGCTGTTATGGGAGCGTCCCTGCCAGCCCTACTTCACCTCCACAGATCTTCAGAACAGTCTGATCCGACATGTGGAACAGGCCATTCATCGCAATACCGGTAAGTTTCCGGTCCTGTCCACCTCTGGCGGCACGTCAGACGGCCGTTTCTTTGCATCAACTACCACTCAGGTGGTGGAAGTGGGCGTCCCCAACAAGACCATCCATCAAATCAACGAGCGTATCCATATTGCCGACCTTATCGCACTGGAAGATATTTACAGCGATCTTCTCCTATCCTTACTAGGGCGTGACCAAAGGGAATGGAACCCATGGGAAAAACGAAGCTGGCCGCTTGTCGGCGAGTATCAGGGATCACAAGAGTAAAAATGGCCCCAGCCCCAAGGTTGGGGCCAGAACCCCTCACTCAACGTTACTCCCAACTTGTTCAGATGGCTAATACAGCTTTACTCGCGATTGAAGGGTTCTTCGCTCTCAACAAAGACCAATGTGAAAGATAAACACGCCCTGGACTGATACAGCTTGATTCAATCTTTCTGGGGAGACTGTTCCGTGCAGGGGTCTTTGTCTGCCTGCACAGCTTTCCAAATGCAGAAATTAGGTAGAAGTACCAATACAAGGAAATAGGCCGGCTGCCTAGAATAGGCGCTCAAGACTATCAGGTGGCAGGCCACTCGAGGAGGGATGCCATGAAGCGCATTTTTCGGCCACATTTTCACAATCTGAATCTAAAGGAATATTTTCTCTCGGGCACAAGGGCAGCCATGACGGCTGTCTGGTCAGTGCAGCCAGATGTTTAACCGGCTCAGACAGACATTTAGCCGGGATAACCGCCTGCTGCTGGTGTTCGCCAGTCTGATGCTGGTGATTTCATTGGTGATCGCAGCGATTTTCTATTTCAAGGATGAGCAGGTGGATCATCGGGTGGGCCTGATGCGGACGATGAATTTGGCTGCGGAAGATTTTGCCGCCGGATTGCTGCATCTGTCATTAAATAGCAGTGCCCCGAGTCACCGGCAGCAAGAGCAGGGCCTTGGCAGGCTGCACCAGGCGTTCAGGAGTTATCAGTTTATTAGCCAACAGTTATCGGCAAACGGAGAGGATCGGCAACTGAATGAGGCCATAGAGTCTGTCTCCCGGCAGCTGGATCTGCTCCAGCAGTCTCACCATGAAAGTCCGGCATTCAGAGCCAGCATGTTAACGCTAAGCAGGCATGTACGTATTTTGGAGCAGCGGCTGGGGGGCGAGCTGGAAGAGCAGAGACAGATGCAAAATCTGTGGTTTGCCGGTGCTTTGTTTGTTTGCCTGGCCATCATGCTGAGCCTGGGTGGCGCTGTGGTGTATTCAGAGCGTCATCGCTCCCGTCTGGATGAGGCTCTTCGCGAGAGTCAGCGGCGCTTCCTGAAACTGACCAAGCATATTGATGAGATATTCTGGCTGGAGGATGTGCAGGCCGGTAAATTGCTTTATGTCTCTCCCGCCTTTGAGAAGATCACCGGCCGCTCAGTCCAGACTGTGATGCAGGATGTGGCGAGATGGTTTGACTTTATCCATCCCGAGGACAGACAAAAAGTAGCAATAGTAAGGGAAGAGGCCCTGACCCGTCCTATGAATATGGAGTTTCGTATTTTGTGCCCGGACGGCAGCATTCGCTGGATCAATGACAGGATATTCCCCCTGGTAGATGGGGCCAAGTCGAACAAGAAGGCCACCAGCATCGCCTCCATCGCCAGGGACATCACCGACCAGCGTGAGCTGACCCTGCAGTTGTTCCAGGCCCAGAAGATGGATTCGCTGGGGCAGTTGACCGGCGGGGTGGCCCACGATTTCAATAATCTGCTGACTGTGGTACTGACCAACGCTGAGCTGCTGGCAGCCAGGCTGGCCAAGGAGCCCCAGTTGGCCTCCATTGCAGTGATGATTGTCAGGGCGGCGGAAAGAGGTGCCAGCCTTAATCAACAATTACTGGCATTTTCCAGCAAACAGCAGTTGCAGCCAAAGGTGGTCAATCTACCCCAGCTTCTCAGCGAAACCGTATCCTTGCTATCCCGTACGCTTGGAGAGTCTTACCAAATCCATCTGCAGTTACCGGACAAGCCCTTATTTGTTAGGGTGGACCCCGGCCAGCTACAGAATTCGCTGGTCAATCTGTGCCTGAACTCCCGGGATGCCATGCCCGGCGGCGGCAGTATCAGCATTGCCATGCGCAGGGTCGGGAAGACAGACAGCCTGGTATCTGAGCAGGACTCGGTGCACTTGCGAATTAAGGATAATGGCTGTGGTATTCCCGCCGAATTGATTGAGCGGGTATTTGAACCTTTCTTTACCACCAAGGGGCCGGCCAAAGGCACGGGGCTGGGACTGAGCATGGTATTCGGATTTGTCAGGCAGTCAGGCGGTAAAATCCGTATTGCTTCAAAGGTTGGCAAGGGCACCAGTGTGCACATCTATCTGCCTCTGTGCCGTCCCAGCTACGCAGGGCTGGAGCAGAATCCGGGTGAGCCTGAAGCGGCCAGACAAGCGCTGATACTGCTGGTGGAGGACGATTCATTGGTCAGAAACAGTACCGCCCGCATTCTGACTGAGACGGGTTATCGGGTGCTAGAGGCGGCCCACGGTGAGGAAGCACTGGAGTTACTAATGCTGCGCTCAGATATTGAGTTACTCTTTACCGATGTGGTGATGCCTGGCAAATACAACGGCTTTGAGCTCGCCGAGCAGGCCAGGTCAATTCATCCGCATATCGCCACCTTAGTAACCTCTGGCTACACGGGCAATAATGGTGATATGACTGGCTACACGGATCTGCTGCAAAAACCATATAAAAGTGAAACCCTGCTGGCCAGGATCAGGAAACTGTTAAACAGCAGTGCAAACTGAGCGGACCAACTTGCTATCTTGCGTATTAATTCGGGGACCCGTTATTGGCATTTTTGCCCAGATCTGACAGCACCACCAACTGAGCGAGTATCGCCACGGACTTGATCTTCAATTTATTGAAGATACTTGCCTTATGGGCCTCCACAGTGCGAGGGCTTATGTAGAGTTGATGGGCTATGGCCGATGCTGACTTGCCACATGCCACCAACCGTGCCACAGACCTCTCTCGCTCTGAGAGTTGAGAGAGTTTTGCCCTGGCCTCCGCCCGAGGTAATTTGTCAGCCTGAATCTGTTTGTGTTTATCGATGGCTTGTTGCACCACCCCGATGAGTTCCTCACCAGATGCGGGCTTTTGCACAAGAGTATAGGCACCTCCTGACATGGCCTTGACTGTAGAAGCCACGTCTGCACTGCCAGAATAGATGATCACAGGCAACTCCAAACCGAGGCTTTGTAATTGCTGCTGTAATTCCAGACCACTCATCTGTGGCATGGACAAATCCAGAACCAGACAGCTGTCTTTGATAGCAGGGCGGGCATTGATAAAATCTTTTGCAGAGCGATAGCTGTGCGTCTCATAACCGGCAAACCGGAACAGATTCTCCAATGAGGCCAGCACCAGCTCATCGTCATCAACCAGATAGACGATCGCCATAGTCAAACTCCTTGTTGTCTAGCGAACCCAAAGTATAAGAAACCTGTGGTGATTCGCATTTTGTTTCAGACGAATATAATTCTGAAATCGCTTCTTCGGATAGGCTCAACAGGGTGAAACCTGAAATATTTAAGCCAGTTCTTTGTTGAAAATAGGTAGTTTTACGAATAGAGCGGTTTGATCCGCCATCGTAAGCTCTCATCCTCAAATTTTTCTCCTCAGGCCAGACATAGAGCCATGTGCCCGACGTCAGGCCAAGGAACAGTGCAAAAAGAGGATGACATCAATGCTACTACGGAGCCTGCCGCCAGTGTTTCTACCCCGGGGCTGTCTGCTTCTGGCTGTCGGCACCCTGGCAGGGGCCCTGGTATTGACTGCCAACTCCGCCCTTATCTTTGGTGCTATGGCTCTGATGGGCATTAGCGGGGTCTTATATGAGAAGCTTCAAAAAAACGTAGTGACAGCACTGAATGCCCGTACCCGCGATCTTGAGAATTTGCAACTGCACATACCACCACCTGAAACGGTTCAGGCCACACAAATGTTGTTCTGCGACCTCAGTACCAGCATGCCGGTCATACAGAGGATTCTGAATGACAGTAAACAGGATATGACCCAGTCCACCGAAGCACTCAGTCGGCATTTCAGTGATATCAATCTTATTCTGGAGCAGGGATTTGCCGCTGTCACTGACAAGGAACTGCATCAGAAGCAGGAGCGGGTTCATCAAGTCACCCAGACGGCTGACAGCAGCCTGACCCTGCTGTGGGAAGGGATGGAGCAATCCGCCAAACGTGATACTCAGACCATGCTGGCCATGGAACAGTTGGTAGGACGCCTGCAGGGGCTCAGGCAGCGGGTCGAGGATGTTCAGAAGATCGCCGCCCAGATCAACCTTTTGGCCCTTAATGCTGCAATTGAGGCGGCACGCGCCGGCGAGTCTGGCCGCGGCTTCGCAGTGGTGGCAGATGAGGTACGAAAGCTGGCGGGCCATTCGGCCACCACGGGGGAACAGATCAACCAAAGTGTCGAAGGCTTCGAGACCGGTCTGATGACGCTGGTGAAAGAGGCCCAGCAGGCTTTCGACGACAGTCGTGAGCAGCATCAGCAGAATCACCAGGTGAGTAAGCAAGCCATAGGAGAAATCACCGGCCAGCTCGACGCCCTGATGGAAGACACCAACAACCTGCTATTCCTCAGAAGCGAAGTATCAGAACACATGCAGCAGGTGATTTATCACCTGCAATTCCAGGACCGACTGAGCCAAATCCTTGAGCATCTGGTGGAGACCCTGGAGCAGGTCGCTGAGTCGGGCAGGACAGCGGCTGAAGATCAATCTGGGCTGGTCAACCTGGACACCGGCTTCACCGCGTTTCTGGCCAGACGGGCCACCACAGATCTCGAGCGACACGCCCTCGGCGGCAAACATGCCAGCCCCATGGCAGAAGCTCAGGAAATCGAATTCTTCTAACCAGTTGAGGTTGCTATGAGCAAAACCATTTTGATAGTTGATGACTCGGCGTCGGTCCGGCAGGTGGTCGCCCTGGCCCTGAAAGGTGCGGGTCACCAGGTCATTGAAGCGGTGGACGGTAAGGATGCCCTGAGCAAACTGGACGGTCAGAAAATCAATCTGATCGTCAGCGACGTCAATATGCCCAATATGGATGGCCTGAGCTTTGTCAAAGCGGCAAAGGAAATCAGCGCCTACCGTTTTACCCCGGTTCTGATGTTGACCACAGAATCCGGCCAAGACAAGAAAGATGAGGGCAGGGCCGCCGGTGTCAAAGCCTGGCTGGTGAAGCCGTTCAAGCCGGATGTGTTGCTCTCTGCCGTGACCAAACTGGCTTAGAGGAATTCCTTAAGTGGCAAAGAATCAAATAACTGACTGGCGGGCACCCGAGACTCTGACCATCTACGACGTAGCGGGCCTGGAAAAGGAAATTTTTCCCCAGGGACCCAGTGTCGGGAACTGGAAGCTGGATCTGTCGGCAGTGGCTGAGATTGATGGGGCCGGTATTCAGTGGCTGATGACATTTATGCGGCGGATCAGGCAAGCGGGCGGTTCGGTGACGCTGACCCATCTGTCTGATGCTGTCCTTCAGGCATCAGAGCTGCTCGGCTTGAACTGGCATAAGGAGCAAGGCGCGTGAATGATCTGCTTGAGACCTTTATTGATGAGGCCGGTGAGCACTTGGCGGCGCTGGAGTCCGCCCTGCTGGAGCTGGAAAACAATCCAGGTAATACGGATCATATCAACTTGGCCTTTCGCGCCATGCATACCATCAAAGGATCCGCGGGCATGGTGGGCTTTGATCATCTGTCCTACTTCACTCATCATCTGGAGAATCTGTTCGATGAGCTGCGCGCCGGTCGCCTGCAATTGGATCAGGATATCATCCAACTGGTGCTGAACAGCCGCGACCATATCGAAACCCTGCTGGGTTATCCTGCCCCCTCTGCGGACTTGATGGCCATCAGCGAAACCATTCTGGCCAAGATTAAGCTGCACCTGCCTGAGCAGCCCAGCGCCCGTGAGACGTCAACACAGGAGGCGCCCTCGAAGCGCTCAGAGATAGTGCAGCTTTACCGCATCACACTACTTCCCTGTGCTAATGCCTTTCGAGAGGGCTTTGACTTGCTGCCTGTTATTCGGGAGCTCGGCGGCTTGGGCAATTGTCAGGTTTCCACCTATCTAAACCAAGATTATGCAGCCTGTGAGTTTGATCCCGAATCCTGCTATCTGCAGTCCACTATGCTGCTTAGCACCGATGCCGGTGAAAATGCCATCCAAGAAGTGTTTATCTTCGTACAGGACGACTGGCAGATACAGGTTGAGGTCCTTCCAGAAGATGAGGCTTGGCGGGTGGGGGAATTGCTGGTCAGCCAGGGGGTGTTGAGCGACAAGGCGCTGAAAGACTGGCTGGAAAGCCAACCCAAAACCGGTCAGCGGCTCAGTGAGTCCGGTCTGGCGGAGCCGGAGCAGGTAGAACGGGCTTTGTCTGAGCAGCGCTATATCCGCCAGCAACAGCAGCAAAAACAGCAGGAAGAGCAAAACCTCAAAGTGCCACAACGTAAACTGGACGCCCTGATGGATCAGGTGGGCGAACTGGTGATTCTGCAGGCCAGTCTCGATCAACTGGCGCTTGAGAGAGAAGATGACCGCCTCAATACCTTGGCGGAGGAGCTGTCCAGGCTGGCCAACGGTTTACGGGATATTGCTTTTGATATCCGCATGCTGCCTATCGGCTCCACGTTCGGGCGATTCAGGCGCCTGGTCCGGGATTTATCGAAGGATCTGGGTAAGGCCGTTGAGCTGGAAACCCAGGGGGCCGACACTGAGCTGGATAAGGTGGTGCTGGACAAGCTGGTGGACCCGCTGGTGCATATCCTGCGCAACAGTCTGGACCATGGCATCGAGACACCCCAGGTCCGGCTCGGCCAGGGCAAGACGGAGACGGGTACATTGAAACTCAGCGCCTATCACCATCAGGGACAGATTCTGATTGAGATCAGTGATGACGGTGCCGGTTTGAACCGGGACAGGATCCTTAAAAAAGCACAGGAAAGGGGGCTGGTCTCTCCCTCTGCACCACTGGATGACAAGGACATTTATCAACTGATTTTTGAGCCCGGCTTCTCCACCGCCGATACCATTTCCGATGTGTCCGGCCGGGGGGTTGGCATGGACGTGGTGCGAAGCTCCATCGAGGCACTGCAAGGCAAGGTGGCCCTGGACAGCGAACCGGGCAAAGGCACCCGCATACGCATTATGCTGCCCATGACCCTGTCCATCATCGAAGGGCTGATGGTCTCGGTGGCCGGACAGAAATTTGTCATTCCCCTGAACCAGGTGGAGGAATGTATTGAAACTTCCGCTTCGGAGCTCAGCAACAAAAACGCCACCCGTCTTATCCGGCATAGGGAGCAGTTGGTGCCCAGCCTCAGGCTCAGAGAGAGCTTCGCCTTGCAGGGGACCCAGCCGCCCATCGAACAAACTGTGATTGTGAGGACGGGGGACAGCTTGCTGGGAGTGACGGTGGATGAGGTAATCGGCAACTACCAGACGGTTATCCGCAATCTGGGCAAACTTTACCGGGATACCCCGGGAGTGATGGGGGCAACCATCCTCGGTGACGGGGGAATTGCCATGATTCTGGACCTGGCGCAACTGACACAAGCCACAGAAAACACTTTTTGATTCAGCTATTTCACTAAGGGTATCAAAGCCATGAAACGTATTACGCTTAAAACCTTGCTCTACACAGGGTTCACTTTTCTGGTGGCACTGCTGCTGCTGACCAGTTTCCTGGGGCTGCAGGCCCTGGACGGGGCAAGAAACCGCCTCAACGAGACAGTGCAGGGACCGGCCACCAAGGTCAAGATGGCCGGGCAGATCCGTAAGGAACTTCTCACCCTGGACCGGCTGCAGAAAAATTATATCCTGGCCCGCTTGTCCAACAGCAAATCCAGTATCGAATCCCTGATCCAGCAGACTAATGCCAGCATGGATCAACTGGTGACCGACCTGGAAAAGATGGCCTCAGCCGAAGGTGACAAAGTACTGGAGCGCTTCAGATCTGAGCTTAATGACTATCGCATTGTGGCGCGTGAAGTCAGGGGCATTTCTGTGTTGACCATAGACAGCGGAGCCACTGAGGAAGAGATTGCCCGTACCGACAATCAGGCTGCCGATTTACTGGAAAGTAAAGGGGAACCGGCACTCAACGAAGCCATCGCTCAAGTTAATGCCATAGTGCAAATCAACGATGATGAGATGGCCACGGCTGTCAGCAATGCCGAGTTGCGTTATCAGGAAACCCGTAACCAGCTGTTTATGACTCTGTCCGTTTCGGTGATCCTGGCCGCCCTGGCTGCCACTGTGATCATCCTGCGCATTAACGAAGTCAGCCGCATTGCAGTGAAGATTGGTGAAGGTGATCTGAACCAGAAGTTTGATCCCAGAGCCAGTGACTCGGATCTATATGGCGTGCTGCGCAATATGAACCAGAAGTTGCGTGACATAGTCTCCGAGATCAAGGAAGCCTCCAACAACGTCACCTCAGGCAGCGTGGAAATGAGCAGCACAGGTCAGCAGATTGCCGAAGGGGCCACCGAACAGGCCGCGTCGCTGGAGGAAGTTTCTTCGTCCATGGAACAGATGACCGCCAATATTTCCCAGACCGCCGACAATGCCAGGCAGACCGAGCAGATCGCCCGTCAGGCAGCCCTGGATGCCCAGTCCACCGGGGAAGCGGTGCAAAGCTCAGTGGCGGCCATGCAAGACATAGTAGAAAAAATTGCCATCATCAGTGAGATAGCACGCCAAACCAACCTGCTGGCACTGAATGCCGCCATCGAAGCGGCCAGAGCCGGTGAGCACGGCAAGGGCTTTACCGTGGTGGCGGCAGAGGTCCGTAAACTGGCAGAACGCAGTCAGAAAGCGGCCGGTGAAATTGTCGAGCGCTCCAGAAACAGCCTGGATGTATCAGAGCGGGCTGGCACCATGCTCGCAGAACTGGTACCCAGTATCGAGCGCACCTCGGAGCTGGTGCAGGAGATCAGCGCAGCAGCCATGGAGCAGGACAAAGGGGCTGCAGAGATCAACAAGGCATTGCAACAGCTCGATCAGGTGGTGCAGCAATCCGCTGCATCGGCAGAAGAAATGGCCGCTACCTCAGAAGAGCTTTCAGCTCAGGCTGAGCAGATGAACAGCACGGTGGACTTCTTCCACATCGATGCCGAGCGTCAGTCAAAAGCCGCACCGGTCAAAGCTGGCACCAGCAAAGTTGTCAAAGTGGCACCGGCCAGACGCCCGGCTGCGGCTGCCAACAGTGGTGTAGTGCTGAACCTTGACGAAGACGACGACTTTGTCCGTTATTGAGGTAAATGATGCAAGCCAACACAATCGACAAAAATACCGTATCGAGCATGCAGGTTCTGTCATTTGTTCTCGACGGTGACTGGTTAGGCGTGGAAATCAGCGGCATTCAGGAGGTCCTGGAATACCGCCAGGTCGCCAAAGTGCCACGGACACCCGACTTTATGCTCGGTGTGATCAATCTGCGTGGCAAAGTGATTCCGGTGGTGGACCTGCGCCGTCATTTCCAGATGAAGCTGGCAGAGCCGACAGTCGACAGTTGTATCATCATAGTGCATGTGGAGATAGACGGGGAGGAAACGCCCCTGGGAATTATGGCTGACCGGGTACAAGAAGTGGTAGAGATTGCCGTGGAGGACATTAATCCGCCTCCACGCATCGGCAACCGCATCAATGGTGCCTTTATCTACGGGATGGCCCGCCATGAGGAGCAGTTTATCATTCTGTTACGGCTGTCACGGGTCTTTTCCGCCGATGAGTTGCATAAGGTGTTGGAGCAGACGGTTGAATCGCCATCGGCGATCACAGCTGGGCTGTCACAGGTCGCCCTGGAGGACTGATGACAGTTGCCGGTTGCCAGGGGCTGTCAGCACAGGACCATGACAAGGTTGCTGAATTTATCGGCAAGACGGTAGGTATCCAGTTGCCGCCTCATAAGCGTCAGTTGATTGAGACGAGATTGCGCAAACGCCAGAAGGCTACGGGTAAATCCACCATCTCCGACTACCTGGCTTTTGCCCTCTCTGCAGCAGGAGAAGGGGAGAGGCAGGCGCTGGTGGATGCCCTCACCACCAACAAGACGGACTTTTTCCGCGAGCCGGGCCATTTCGAGTTCCTGCAACGGCATCTCAGAGCACGACTGGACGCAGGTGCCACGGACAGAGAATATCGGTTCTGGAGTGCGGCCTGTTCCAGTGGTGAGGAGCCCTACACGCTGGCCATGGTGCTGGCTGAGCTTAACGCAGAGCGTGGAGGGTTCCATTTCCATATCGATGCCACCGACATTTCTGAGTCCATGCTGGCCTGTGCCAGAGCAGGCATCTACCGTGAAGACAGAATCGCGCCGGTCCCGATACCTCTTAGGAAGAAATACCTGTTGCGCAGTCGCGATCCGGCCAAACGGCTGGTCAAGGTCGACAACGCCCTGCGTGCCAGGGTCAACTTCAGTCAGTTCAACCTGATAGCCGGATCCTATCCGGCCGAACCCTGCTATGACGTAATTTTATGCCGTAATGTGATGATCTACTTCTGTGAACGGGACAGAAGCTTAGTGATTAACAGACTGAAAGCCTCCCTTAAGCCGGGTGGATTATTGATTCTGGGCCACTCGGAATCCGTGGGAAATCAACGCCAGGGTCTGGATGTGCTCAGCCCCACCATCTATCAGCGGGTCCCCTGTTTGTGATCAAAGTACTGATTATCGATGACTCTGCGCTGGTGCGTCAGACGCTGACGGAAATTCTCGACAGTGATCCGGATATCGAGGTGATTGGTACTGCTGCCGATCCCTTTCTTGCTGCAGAAAAGATGCGCCAGCTCAGTCCCGACGTCATCACCCTGGACGTGGAAATGCCGCGCATGGATGGCATCACCTTCCTGCGTAAACTGATGTCGCAGCATCCGCTGCCGGTCATTATCTGCTCTTCGCTGGTGGGGCAGGGCAGCGACACTCATATCAAGGCACTGGAATACGGCGCAGTGGACATTATCGCTAAGCCGCTGAAAGGTACCAAGGCTTTTATGCATGAGGCCCGTACCCGCATTATTGATGCAGTAAAAGCGGCGGCCATGGCCAAGGTCAGCAGGTTACACCCGGCGCCGGCCAAAGCCGGCCCTAAACTGTCGGCCGATGCAATGCTGGCTCCGGTAGCAAAACGCTCCATGGACAGAACCACAGAAAAGATTGTGGTGATAGGCGCCTCCACAGGGGGGACTGAAGCGATCCGTGTGTTGTTGCAACAAATGCCGGCTGATTGTCCTGCCATTGCTATCGTGCAACACATGCCGGAGGGCTTTACCCGTTCATTTGCTGAGCGGCTCAACCAGCTTTGCCGAATTCGGGTCAAGGAAGCGGAATCCGGCGATTCACTGTTACGCGGGCATGCCCTGATCGCACCGGGTAACCGGCACATGCTGATTAAACGCAGCGGTGCCCGCTACTATGCGGACATCAAGGATGGCCCCCTGATCAGCCGGCACCGCCCGTCAGTCAATGTGTTGTTCCGTTCCGCGGCCCAGTATGTGGGCAGCAATGCGGTGGGGGTGATTCTTACAGGAATGGGGGATGATGGGGCGGATGGCATGCTGGAGATGAAAGAGTTTGGGGCCCTGACCATTGGGCAGGATCAGGCGACGAGCGTCGTCTATGGCATGCCAAAAGAAGCATTCCGCAAAGGAGGTGTGGTATCCCAACTGCCCCTGCAACAAATAGGCCCGGCGATTCTGCAGGCTTGCAACTGACAGGATCCTTTGCTTTTGGCGCAACAGACTAAAAAGCCCCTGGTACTGCTTCCCGGTGATCTGGTGTTCGGCAAAGGAACGCGGCCTATGACCACCTTGCTGGGATCCTGTGTGGCCATCACCCTGTGGCATCCAGGGAAACATTTTGGCGGTATGTGCCACTTTGTGCTGCCACGACGGCCGGAAGGAATAAAAGATGGCAACAGCCGACCCGACCCCCGTTATGCGGTAGATTGCATGCGGATTTTCCGGGATCTGGCACTGAAACGGGGCACCCGTCTGACTGAATTCCAGGGCAGGATATTTGGCGGAGGCAATATGCTGCCCGGGTCCAATGATGCATCGCTAAGGGAGCTTGCTGACAGCAGTCCGGTTGGCGATATCAATGCGGCCGAAGCTTTTGCGGGCCTGACGGCCGAAGGAGTCAGGGTAATGGAGGCGGATGTGGGCGAGCAGGGGTATCGGCGGGTCTGGTTTTATCCCTGCTCGGGCAAGGTGGAGGTCAAGTTTGTTGCTTTGTCGGCCAGTCAGCCCCGCTACGGCATATAGCGCTTGCGCTTTTGCTCCTTTAACCGGGAGATATCTACCAATACCAGGCCGTCCACACAGTCATTGAAATCAGGATCCACGCCGAAGCTGAGAAATTTAACCCCGTCCTGCTCACAGATTTCAGTGTATTGTTTGTAGAGGGTGGGAATAGCCACCCCCATGTTGGCCAGCAGATGCTTAAGCTTGCTGAAATCGGCTTTGTAGTCCTCGCCGCTGAAGGCGTTTTTTAGTTCCGCCGGCAGTAGATAAGGACGGCTTGAGCACGCCATCCCCCGTTCAGCGCCAAAATAGAGCTGGTAGAAGACCACTAAGAGATCTTTGGCGGCAGAGGGCAGGGCTCCACTGATGCTGACAGGACCAAACAGATAGCGGTACTGGGGATGGCGGGTCAGAAAGGCGCCGATGCCATACCACAGATAGTCGAGGCTGCGCTTGCCCCAGTATTTGGGTTGTACGAAGCTGCGGCCCAGTTCCAGCCCCTGTTCGAAATAGGGAGCCATTTGCTCACCATAGTCGAACAGACTGGCGGAGTAGAGGCCCGGTCCGTTCCGATTGGTGATAAGTTGTTTGGCATCGCCGAAACGGTAGGCGCCGACGATTTCCAGTTCGTCCTTGTCCCATAACAACAGGTGGTAATAGTGGCTGTCATACTGGTCGATGTCGCGGCGCTTGTTACTGCCCTCACCAACAGCCCGAAATGCCACTTCGCGCAGGCGCCCTATTTCCCGCATGATAGGGGAGCTGTCCCGGTACTGATACAGGCAGATTTCCTTGCCATCCCCCGTGGTTCCAAGCAACTCACACTCCTTGCGCATGGCTCGGCTGAGCTCCCGCCTGTCTTCGGGCAGGGCAATGGCCTTCTGGGTGGGGAAAATACCTTCCTTGTCCAGCCCGATACGGTACAGATGCTTCTTGAACAGTTTGACTTGCTGGCGTGACGAAATTTTCTGTCCCTGGTAGGACTCATAGGGAATCATTTCGCCAATGCGCATGGGCAGGTGTTTCTTGCGATGCTTGAACATTTCGGCCACCAGAAACAAGGTGGCCAGTGGCTTGTACAGCATGGAGACACCGTAGAACACCGGCGAGTTTTTGCCGTCAATAAAAATGGGCAGAACCGGGGCCTTGGCGGCAGAAGCGATGCGCAGGAAGCCGGAGCGCCAGCGGGTATCCCTGACGCCTTGCGGGCGAAGCCTGGAAACCTCGCCGGCAGGGAAGAGGATCACTGCGCCCTCATCAGCCAGATGGTGGTGGATCCTGGTCAGGTTTTCCCTGGCCGTGCCACCGTTCATATTATTGACCGGCAGCAGCATATTGTGCAGTGGTCCTACGGCCATCAGCATTTCATTGGCGACGACCTTGATATCCCGTCTGACTTCACTGACCAGCTTGATCAGGGCCAGGCCATCCAGGGTGCCGATGGGATGGTTGGCTATTATGACCAGTCTGCCCTGTACCGGAATACGTTCCTTTTCGCTGTCACGGGCCGAATAGCTGAAGTTGAAATATTCCAGTACCTGCTCGACAAAGTCGACGCCCTGCAGATAAGGATATTCCCTGGCAAATTCCTGGAATTCCCGTTCATGGAGCAGGCGTTTGAGAATAAATCGAATCGGAGCAAGCAGGCGGGGATGGCTGGTCAGTCTGGGATAATGTTTTTGCAGTACGTCGTCGACAGTAAACATAAGACACTTTCTGAACTGTTATTGGTCCAGAGTCTACTCATCCAAGGTGACGGTTTTGTGAGCCTTTTATTGCGATTTAATGACCAGAAACACACCCTGGTATCAGGCTGCCTGCTTGGTTCGCGCCTTTCCGCTAACCGCTTGTAAACTGGTTTGGATGCGGGTCCAGAACACCAGGCTCAGTTTGCCTGAAGCATCTTCTGTCAGCGCCGAGCAGTTTTCAATCCAGTCGCCGGTATTGCAATAAGTGATCTCCTGCTGGCGGCTGATTTCAGGGTGGTGGATGTGACCACAGACGATACCGTCGAGCTGCATTTCCCGCGCAGTCCGACAGCCTATTTCCCGGTACCGGCCGATGGCCTCATTTGCCCCTTTCACCCGGCTTTTGATATAACCGGCCAGGGACCAGTAAGGATAGCCAGCCAGGTGGCGAAACCTGTTGTACCAGCGATTAATGAACAGCAACAAGTCATAGGCCTTGTCGCCAATCCAGGCGTGGAACTTGCCGAAGCAGACTTCCTCATCAAACTGGTCTCCATGCAGCAGCAGGAGTCTGCGACCATCTGCGGTGGTGTGAATGTACTGGCGGTGAATTTCAACCTCACCAAAGGCCATGCCGTCATATTTCTGCGCCGGTTCGTCGTGGTTGCCGGGCAGGTAGATAACCCTGGTGCCCTCGCCGGTCAGGGCCAAAAGGCGATGAAACAGTTGATTGTGGGATGTTGGCCAGAGGAATTGTTTACTCATGGCCCACATATCGACGATGTCACCTACCAGGTAGAGGGTCTCTATCTTGCTGTGGCGCAGAAAATCCAGCAGGTATTCCGCCTTGCAATCCTTGTATCCCAGGTGAATATCGGACAGCCAGACTGTCCGGTAATGGTTTTTCCTGTTCATGGGGCGCGCCTCTGCAATGATTTTTTCCAGGCTAAGAACGCGGGCTTACACTTTGGTGACGTTAATTTTAAATTGTGATGACAAATCTGGGCGATGCGCCCCGGGTCATAGCAGATGGCGGATCACGGCCAGCAGGCCCTGGGTCTCGATAACCCGGTATTGCTGGCAACTGTCACCTTTTTCAAACTCGTAGCAGACATGCAGGTATTGCGTGCTGGGATCTATTTTGACAAAACTGGCGTTAGCATCCAGTAACATGCCGGACTCACCAAAGCCCCGCCAATACACACCCTTGGAGACAACATTGGAACGCTCGTAGGTGATTAGCTTTGGCGTGGGCACCAACATCAGAAAAACCAACAAGAAGAGTATCAGGCCGATACCCGCCAACATGCGAAACTGGGTCTTAGTCACTGAAACGCCTTTTATTGCTCGCCTGGGGTGCATGGCACGATGCCAAATGGGGGAAAGATCTTAACAGAGCCGGGTTGGACTGTCTGCCCATGGCCGGACATGAAATGGGCGTTCAAAAGTAAAAATTTGTAAATTCACCTGACAGCAGGGCAGGGTGAAGATACAAAAAAAGCGCCGGGTGGCGCTTTTTTACTACTGCCGTTTAATACAGCAGCATGGCGAAACTATTGCTATCAGGCCAAAGCTTTGATCTTAGCGGCAAGACGGCTCTTGTGACGGGCAGCCTTGTTCTTGTGGATCAAGCCTTTGGTAGCCATACGGTCCAGCACGGGCACAGCAGCGTTAAACGCAGTCTGAGCAGCAGCTTTGTCACCAGAGGCAATAGCAGCAATCACTTTCTTGAGGCTGGTACGCGTCATGGAGCGACGGCTGGCATTGTGCTGACGACGCTTTTCGGCCTGGATAGCACGTTTCTTAGCAGACTTGATGTTAGCCAAGGTGAAACTCCCAAAAGATTCTTGTCAAAATTTAAGGGTGCGGATTATTCCCGTAAACCGCCAGATTGTCAAATGCTTTTGACGCTTTATTGGCCAGCAGGATGGGATTCTTTTGCGTTTCATTTCAGCCGGCAAATGGCCATAATAGAGCGCATTTTATCACATGGGGCCAGTTGTGTCGGCTAAGTTGCTGAAATCCGGATTGATTGTCAGTTCGATGACCCTGTTGTCCAGGGTTCTGGGTCTGGTCAGGGATATGGTTGTAGCGAACCTGATGGGCGCGGGCGCCGCCGCGGACGTGTTCTTTTTTGCCAACAAGATCCCCAATTTCCTCCGTCGTCTGTTTGCCGAAGGGGCCTTTGCCCAGGCTTTTGTACCTGTGCTCAGTGAAGTGCATAACCAGGGGGACGGGCAGGCGCTTAAGCTGTTTCTGGCCAGGGTCGCCGGCACCCTGGGTACATTGGTGCTGGTGGTCACGCTGATTGGTGTCATAGGTTCGCCGGTACTGGCGGCGCTGTTTGGTACGGGCTGGTTTCTCGATTATCTGAATGACAATCCGGATGGGGCCAAGTATGAGCTGGCCAGTCTGATGCTTAAGATCACCTTCCCTTATTTGTTTTTTATCACCCTGACCGGGCTGGCCGGCGCTATCCTCAATACCTTGAACCGCTTTGCCGTCGCAGCCTTTACACCTGTGTTGCTCAATATCTGTATTATCGCCGCCGCCCTGTATCTTTCCCCACGACTGGAGCAGCCGGCCATCGGCCTGGCCTGGGGGGTGTTTTTCGGCGGGTTGGTGCAACTGCTGTTTCAGGTGCCATTTCTGGCCCGCACCGGATTGTTGGTCAAACCTCAATGGGGATGGCGCGACCCGCAGGTCAGCAAGGTTCGGCGCCTGATGATTCCAGCCCTGTTCGGTGTTTCTGTCAGCCAGATAAATCTGCTCCTGGATACCTTTATAGCCAGCTTCCTGGTGACCGGCTCCATCAGTTGGTTGTATTACTCTGACCGCCTGCTGGAATTTCCTTTGGGTCTGTTCGGTATTGCCATCGCCACGGTGATTCTGCCCACCTTGTCACGTAACTATGTCAGCGCCAACAGCCAGGAGTTTCGTGACAATATGGATTGGGCCATGCGTATGGTTTGCCTGCTGGGGATCCCGGCGGCCGCTGGTCTGGTCGTGCTGGCAGAACCTCTGCTGACAGTATTATTCGTGCGCGGGGAATTTGACGCCCAGGATGCCAGAATGGCTTCATACAGCCTGATGGCGTATGGCTGTGGATTGTTGAGCTTTATGCTGGTCAAGGTGCTGGCACCGGGATTTTTTTCCCGCCAGGATACCAAAACCCCGGTTCGTTACGGTATCTGGTCGATGGCGGCCAATATGGTTTTCAACGTTATTTTTGCCATTCCCTATGGTTATGTGGGGTTGGCTATCGCCACTTCCCTCTCGGCCAGTCTCAATGCGGCGCTTCTTTATCAGAAACTACACAAGCTTGGGGTTTACCAGTTGGGCAACAAGACAGGATTGTTCCTGCTGCGGGTTGGTTTGGCCACTGCCGCTATGGTCGCCGTGGTGATCTACCTTCAGCCGGCCGGTCCGGCCTGGCTTGAATGGTCGGTACTCGAACAGGTGGTACAGTTGGGCTGGTTGATTTTCTGTGCTGTCCTGACCCTGGTGATAAGTGCTGTTTTGCTTGGAATACGCCCGGCGGATTTCGGCAAGCAGCTTGCCGACAGGCTTTAATTCAGGCTCCAGTGGGTTATAATCGCGTGATTTTTGCTGTATAAGCCGGCTGCACGGGCAGTACATGGCTTGAACACTCGATAAGGGGTAGCTGGTGGAGCTGATTCGGGGCCTGCACAATATCCGGGAAAGACATAAAGGATGTGTGCTGACCATCGGCAAGTTTGATGGTGTGCATCTTGGTCATCAGGCGGTAGTCAGAAACCTGGTGGAAAAAGCACGGGAAATGCACCTGCCCGCTACTGTGATGGTGTTTGAACCGCAGCCGGAGGAAGTCTTCAACCCGCAAGGAGCGCCAGCCAGGTTGAGCCGTTTGCGGGACAAGTATCAGCAGTTGCGAAAACTGGGCGTCGACCGTTTACTCTGCATCAGATTTGATCGGCATTTTTCTCAGTTGTCTGCCAATTTCTTCGTCGAAGAACTGCTGGTCAAGAAACTGGGAATAGAATTTCTGGTGGTGGGTGACGACTTTCGGTTCGGCAAAGGCCGTACAGGCGACTTCAGCATGCTGAAGCAGGAAGGAGAACTGTTCGGTTTTCAGGTGGTCAGTACCCGTAGTTTCAGGTTGCAGGATTGCCGCATCAGCTCCACTGCCATTCGCGAAGCGCTGGCACAGTCTGATTTCAGACGGGCTGAGGCTATGCTGGGAAGACCTTTCAGCATCGTGGGCAAAGTAGTGCATGGCGACAAAAAAGGCCGGACTATAGGCTTTCCCACCGCCAATGTACTGCTTAAACGTTGCCGGACACCGGTTGCCGGCGTATTTGCCGTACGGGTAAGGTTTAACGGACAAGAGTACCGGGGAGTGGCCAATATAGGCAATCGCCCCACGGTGAACGGACAGCGTTCTCAGTTGGAAGTGCACCTGTTTGACATGAACGAACACCTTTACGGAAGGACCATAGAAGTCCAATTGACAGCCAAGATCCGGGATGAAATGAAATTTCCCTCCCTGGAGGCTTTGCAACAACAGATTCGGCAGGATGCCACCCAAGCCAGAGCCCTGCTGTCAGCTTGACAGAGGCTGTAACTTCAACGCTGCAACGCCAGTAGCGATTAGAACCAGAGCGGAACAGAGGATCGATGAGCGATTACAAACATACCTTGAATTTGCCGGAAACCGAATTTCCCATGCGTGGCAACCTGGCTCAGCGAGAGCCGCAGATGCTCAAGCAATGGCAGGAAGACCGGCTGTATCACAAGATTCGTGCAGCAAAGGCCGGCAACCCGCCTTTTATCCTGCATGATGGCCCTCCCTATGCCAATGGCGACATCCACATCGGCCATGCTGTGAATAAAATTCTCAAGGATATGATTGTCAAATCCAAAACCCTGTCCGGCTTTGATGCGCCTTATGTGCCGGGCTGGGACTGTCATGGCCTGCCCATTGAATTGCAAGTAGAGAAGAAAGTCGGCAAGCCGGGTAAGAAAGTCAGTGAGGCCGAATTCCGCCAGTACTGCCGGGAGTATGCTGAAAAGCAGATTGACGGTCAGAAAACCGACTTTGTGCGCCTGGGTGTGCTGGGAGAATGGGATAAACCTTATAAGACCATGGATTTTCAGTCAGAAGCAGACATCCTGCGTGCCCTGGGAAAGATCATTGACAATGGTCACCTGGAAAAAGGCTTCAAGCCCGTCCACTGGTGTACGGACTGCGGTTCAGCACTGGCCGAGGCCGAAGTGGAATACAAGGACAAGACATCTCCTTCAATTGATGTGGCCTTTAAGGTAGTGGATGAAGACGCCCTGGTCGCGGCTTTTGCCCATCCTGAAAACCATGTGGGCGAAGGACCTGTCTCCGTCGTTATCTGGACGACCACACCCTGGACTTTACCAGCGAACCGGGCAGTCAGTGTCAGTCCCAAACTGGAGTATGTGCTGGTTCAGGCTGACACCGAGCAAGGCAAGCAACGCCTGGTTCTGGCAGCCGAGTTGATGGACGAGTGCATGGACAGGTTTGGCATCAGTCATTATCACGCTTTGGGCTATTGCAAGGGCAAGGCGCTGGACAACCTGCGCGTCAGGCATCCTTTTTATGATTTCAGTGTGCCCTTAATCCTGGGCGATCATGTGACCACGGAATCCGGCACCGGCTGTGTACATACGGCCCCCGGACACGGTGTGGATGATTTTAACGTGGGCAAAGAATACGGTCTGGAAGTGGCCAATCCTGTGGGTGCCAACGGCGTTTACCTGGACGATACGCCGCTGTTTGCAGGTGAACATGTATTTAAGGCCAATGACCATGTGATTGAAGTGCTGAAAGAAACAGGCAGCCTGATGCATCATCATGCCTATGAGCACAGTTACCCCCATTGCTGGCGGCACAAAACACCGATTATTTTCAGGGCCACCCCACAGTGGTTTATTTCCATGGATAAGCAGGGCCTGCGTCGTGACTCCCTGGCCGAGATTGCCAAAACCCAGTGGATCCCGGACTGGGGACAAAGCCGGATAGAAAAAATGGTTGAAGGGCGGCCCGACTGGTGTATCTCCCGTCAGCGTACCTGGGGTGTGCCTATCGCTTTGTTCGTGCACAAGGATACAGGCGATCTGCACCCGGACAGCCATGCTCTGCTGGAAAAAGTCGCCACGCTTGTGGAACAAAATGGCATCCAGGCATGGTGGGATCTGGATCCGCGGGAGCTGCTCGGTGATGAAGTGGATACCTATGTCAAAGTCAAAGACACCCTGGATGTGTGGTTTGATTCAGGCGTCAGCCATTATTTTGTCGTCGATCGCCGTGATGATATTCCGGCCAGCGCCGATCTTTACCTTGAGGGGTCGGATCAACACCGAGGCTGGTTCATGTCATCCCTGATGACTTCAGTGGCGGCCAAGGGCCATGCGCCGTACAAACAGGTTCTGACCCATGGCTTTACGGTAGATGCCCTGGGTAAGAAAATGTCCAAGTCATTGGGTAATGTGGTGTCTCCCCAGGATGTGATGAATAAGCTGGGCGCGGACATCCTGCGTTTGTGGGTCGCTTCAACCGATTACCGCTCGGAAATGACGGTGTCTGACGAAATCCTCAAGCGTGCTGCCGATGCCTATCGTCGCATCCGCAACACCGCGCGTTTCCTGCTCGCCAATTTGAATGGTTTCGACCCACAGGAGAACCTGGTGCCGGTGGCTGACATGGTGGCGCTGGATAAATGGATGGTCAGTCGCGCCAAAAGGCTTCAGGAAGAGCTTCAACAGGCGTATGAGAAATACGACTTCCTGGTGGTGGTGCAGAAACTAATGCAGTTCTGTTCCATTGAACTGGGCAGTTTCTACCTGGATGTGATCAAGGACAGACAATATACGGCCAAGGCCGACAGTCTGGCACGCCGCTCATGCCAGAGCGCCTTGTATCATATCGCCGAAGCGCTGGTGCGCTGGATGGCTCCGATTATGAGTTTTACGGCGCAGGAAATCTGGCAAGCGCTACCTGGTAAACGCAGCCAGTATGTGTTTACCGATCAGTGGTACCGGGGCCTGGAGGGTATAGAGATCGATCCGAAACTGGGCGATGCATTTTGGCAGCAGCTTCTCGAAGTAAAGGATGTGGTTAATAAAGCGTTGGAAGATGCCCGTCGTGAAGGCAGGATTGGCGGCTCACTGGAAGCGCAGGTCACCCTGTATGCCAGACCCGAGTTGGCAGCTCAGTTGGAGCTGTTGGCAGACGAACTGCGCTTTGTGCTGATCACTTCGGCCACCCGCGTGATTGAAGCTGATAAACAACCTGCAAACCTTGAGAACACGGAAGTGGAAGGTTTGTGGGTGGCAGTGAATAAGACTGCCGGGGCCAAGTGTGTACGCTGCTGGCACCACAGAGAGGACGTGGGTACCCATAAGGAACATGAGGAACTCTGTGGACGTTGTATCGATAATGTGGAAGGCGAAGGTGAACAGCGTCATTATGCTTGATAGCTTTAAACAAAGTGGGTTGCGCTGGCTGTGGCTGGCATTGCTGACCATTGTGCTGGACCAGTTGACAAAGATCTGGGTCATGGATGCGATGACACTGTATCAGTCCATCAGCATCATGCCGTTCTTTAATCTGACCTATGTCCATAACTATGGGGCGGCATTCAGTTTCCTCAGTGATGCCGGAGGCTGGCAACGTTGGTTCTTTACTGCCATCGCGATCACTGTCAGTGCTCTTATCCTTTATTGGCTGAAACAAAGCAAGGCCGAGCAGGTGTTGCTGCCGGTTGCGTTCAGCCTGATACTGGGCGGTGCGTTGGGTAATCTTTACGACAGACTGGTCTATGGCTATGTGGTGGACTTCCTTGATTTCTATGTGGGCAACTGGCACTGGCCGGCGTTCAACCTGGCCGACAGCGCCATCTGTGTCGGAGCCGGCTTGTTGGTGATCGATGCCTTTCGCAACAATGGGGTGAAGGCTGATGGCTGATAAACTGATCAACGATGGCAGCGAGGTAATCCTGCACTTTGATCTGAAGCTGGAAGACGGGTCGGCGGCAGACAGTACCCGGGTCAATAACAAACCCGCCAGACTTAAGATAGGTGATGGCAGTCTGACGTCCAATTTTGAAGCCTGCCTGTTGGGCATGAAAGAGGGCGAAAGAAGGGCATTTACGCTGGGACCGGAGGATGCGTTCGGCCAGCCAAATCCGGACAATATCCACCATATGGACAGGTCCAGGTTTTCTGCCGAAGCGACGCCCAAACCGGGGATGATTATCGCGTTTTCCCAGCCTGGCGGGGCAGAGATCCCGGGAATTGTCAGGGACGTGCAAGGAGAATCAGTGACAGTGGATTTTAATCACCCGCTGGCGGGACATCGGGTCATATTCGATGTTGAAATCATCAAGATCAACGACTGAAGGCAGCCGGTTATGCAAATACATCTAGCCAACCCCAGGGGGTTCTGTGCCGGCGTGGACAGGGCCATTACTATAGTGGAAAGGGCGCTGGAAATGTTTCCGCCTCCCATCTACGTGCGTCATGAAGTGGTGCATAACAAGTTTGTGGTGGACGGACTCAAATCCCGTGGGGCCAGGTTTGTTGATGAATTACATGAAGTGCCGGATGACAGCATTGTCATTTTCTCTGCCCATGGGGTGTCTCAGGCGGTCAGGCAGGAAGCCGAATTGCGGGGGCTGAAGGTCTTTGATGCCACCTGTCCGCTTGTGACCAAGGTACATATGGAAGTCACCCGGGCCAGCAAGAAAGGGATCGAATGCATCCTTATTGGCCATCAGGGCCACCCTGAAGTGGAAGGCACCATGGGGCAGTACGACAACCCCAGGGGAGGCATCTATCTGGTCGAGTCGGCCGCTGACGTGGTCAGCCTCCAGGTAAAGAATCCCAATCAACTCTATTACTGCAGCCAGACGACGCTTTCTGTCGACGACACGGCGGAGGTTATTGATGCTCTGCGGGCTAAGTATCCGGCCATCGAGGGGCCCCGTAAGGACGATATCTGTTACGCCACACAGAATCGTCAGGATGCGGTTCGTGAGCTGGCCGGTCGATGTGATGTGCTGCTGGTGGTCGGCGCACAAAACAGCTCCAATTCCAACCGGCTGAAGGAACTGGCAGACAAAATTGGCGCCAGGGCCTATCTGATAGCCGGAGCAGATTGTATCCAGCAGGTCTGGCTGGACGGAGCAAAACATATAGGGGTCACGGCAGGAGCCTCGGCACCGGAGATTCTGGTGCAAGGCGTGGTTTCAAAACTGCAGGAGTGGGGAGCCACGCAGGTAACAGAAACACCCGGCCGCCTGGAAAATATTGAGTTCGCCGTGCCTAAGGAGCTCAGAGTCCGTCAGGTGGGCTGAGTATTTTGAATCATACGAAAAAAGGCGCGAATCAGCGCCTTTTGTCGTTTTTAGGCGTATTCTCTATGCTAAATAATCATACCATAGCGCACGGAGCCATAACCTAGTCGGGAAGAAAGTACGTTAATTTAATACTCACAAAGCCAGTCTTGGTAATGTCTGTTGCGTAGTACTGGAGAGATGTGAGTGAAGGTTATCAAATGAGTAGAGTAGCATTTAGCCTGGCCAGGGGCATAGGCATGATTGAAGTGCTTGTTACCCTGTTTATTCTTTCCATAGGTCTGCTCGGTGTGGCCTCTTTACAGTTCGTAGGTTCTTTCTCTAATGCCGATGCCCTGAATCGTTCCCAGGCTGTGACTGTCACCCAGCAGTTGGCCGAGCGTTTAAGAGCCAATGCAGTGCTCTCTTCTACGGGAAACGGGCTGGTCGTACACAACGATTATTTCGATGACGATTTGTACAACTTTGCCAATTTAAGTGGTTGTACCGGCGCCAATCCCTACCCCTGCTATTGTCTGGCTCATCCTGCAGACATACCGGATTGTCACGGTGGAGACTGCAACCAGGCAGAGTTCGCCGCCTTGGACGCCTACGAGGTGTCCTGTTCTCTTGCTTCAAGTAATCCTGCTGCGACAGTGTCCCTAACCTGTACAGATAATGACGGGCTGGATGCCGATGCATGCAGTTCGGGCTCAAGGCACAGGATCATCGTTTCGTGGCCCACCGAGAGCTGGCAGAACATTGACCGGCAGTTGAATGCCGCTTGTAACCCGGTGGCCGGCGCCGAGCCAAGAGATTGTGTCGTATTGGATGTCACCTTATGAAAGACAAGGGCTTCAGTCTGGTCGAGCTGATGATCAGCCTCACGCTGGGATTACTGATTTCCGGCGCCATAGTGCAGGTGATGGTCAGCAATCAGGTCACCGAACGGTTGAACCGAGCCGTCGCCTCAGTGCAGGAAAATGGCCGGTATTTTATTACCCGCATTCGCGGCGATCTGATGATGACCGGATTTTATGACACCCTGTCCCCGGATCTGGATCGCAGCGTGGACATTATCGATGAAGAGTCCTTTCTTCAACACCGGGCTGTGGTTCTCCCCGGTGACTTCGTTAACGCCCCCGGTCTGGGTGCGCAGCAGGGGGCCAATGGGGCAAACGACAGACTGGTGGTGGCCTTCCAGGCCAGCGAGGATTGTCGTGGCGCCGAGTTTGGCTACGGCGGAGATGAGTTTTTTGTCGTCAATGAATATTACATTGACGACGAACAGCTTAAATGCCGGGGGTATGACGGAAGAGTCCTGAGGGGCTTACGGTCGGCGCCGGTTGGCTCTGACAGTGATCCCGTGGTGTTACTGGACCAGATTGCCAGCTTCCAGCTTCTGTATGGCATCGCCAATAACCAGGATGCCGGTGACTTCTCGGCCCGGCCAATTCGATATGTCGCCGCCGACCAACTGGCTGCAGAGCGGCTTGCCGATTCTGCAGTGGTGACAATCAGGATTGCGGTTTTGCTCAAAGGCGACGGTAAAATCGCCCTGAATAATGAACCTGATTTTCGATTGCTGACCGAAGAGCAGCAAACGCCTCCGGGCCAACATCTTTTCAAACAGTTCGAGACGACCATTTCGTTGCGTAATTTAAAGAATCAACTGAGAAGCAGAAAGATATGAAACAACAAGGACTGGTATTGGTCTTGGCACTACTGGTACTGATGAGCCTCACCATTTTGGGGGTGTCAGCAGTCAGCAGCAGCCTGATGCAGAACAAGATGGCTGTTTCAATGGAGAAGCAGTTACTGGCCTTTGATGCGGCGGAGGCAGCCCTGGCCGGGGTCATATTTGAATCTGAGGACACGCTGGTGCTGACGGATGATAATTTGCTGGATCCGCTGTCCGAAGCCAGACAGGACGTCGCCATTGATTTGACCAATCAGGACCTGAGCTGTTTCGATCCCGTCAACTGGACGGCCCGGCAATTAACCAGTGCGGGTTTGACGGCGGGTACCCGCCATGACGCGGCCGGCAACTACTACAACAATCCCCAGCTTACCAGTTGGTCGAGAACGGCCTTCGTGGGGGAGCAGGCCTGTAAAGGCTCCAGCAACGTGATTGGCGGCAGCAATATCAGTTGTCATGTATTTCTGGTCAGGGGGTGCGGGCAACTGAGCGGTCAGTCCTATGCTATTGCCAATACCCTCAAAGCATCCGTTTTTGCCCCAGCCCAGGGCAATCAGTAAGGTCGAGGTGGTTATGTCCTTAAGAACGAGAGTTTCCCTGTTTGCATCTTGTTTGCTGACCTGTTCCATCAGTTTGACGACCTGGGCGGATGACCTGGAAATCTATCTGGGTACCGGAGGAGGGGCGACAACCTATAATCCCAATGTGCTGTTTATCATGGATACTTCCGGCAGTATGGACGGCAAGGACGGCACAGACTATTCGCGGATGGCCAGGGTGCAGGAAGGATTGAAGACGGTCCTGCAGTCCGTGACCAATATTAACGCCGGCCTGATGCGTTTTTCCGACTACGGGGGGCCGGTGCTCTATCCGGTCAGGCCCATTGATGAACCGGTTGAGCCTGAGGTGGTAACTTCAGTGCTGCATCCCAGTGATGACGCCTATGAAAAAAACGGACTGGTCACACTGGGGGATGATGCGATTAAACTGGTGGATGGCACCGAAACCGTTACCAGCGGGTTGCGCTTCACTGACCTCAATATCCCCCGCGGGGCCAGCATCACCTCGGCCTTTATCCGCTTTACCTCGGATCAGTTTAATTCCGTGGCTGCCAACATGAGTTTTAGCGGTGAACTGATAGGGGATACGGATACCTTCACCAATACCAGCAATAATATATCTTCACGCAGTAAGACGGCATCAAATGTTAGCTGGAATACCGACAATGACTGGCCTGTTTCCGGGGAACTGGTCACGACTCCGGATATCAGTGCGGTGGTACAGGAAATTGTCGACCAGAACAGTTGGTGCGGCGGCAACGCGCTGAACATTATTGTCACCGGACAGGGCCTGGGGGGGACAAGCTCCAGACTTATTCAGGCCCATGAAGAAGGCAGCGGTTTGTCCGCCCAATTGGTTGTGACCTATGACAAGGCAAGCGCCACGGGCTGTGTCTCGGGTGAATCGGTCTATCAGGTCGGTTCCGAGAAAGACAATGTGGAAGAGAAAGGCAACGGTTACGACTCTACCGGTACCGAGCTCACCTTCAATGACGACTATAACGCTTACGTGGGCATGAGGTTTACTAATTTGCTGTTGCCGAAGAATGCTGTCATCAAGCAGGCCTATATCGAATTTACTGCCTATGACAAAGACACCAGTGGCGGCGCCTCCTTTGTTATCTCTGGCGTTAATGTGGACGATGCTGCAGATTTCAGCCCCCACAAACGTTATATGGTCAGGGATCTACCCAAAACCGCAGGGGTGACCTGGTCAAATATTCCGTCCTGGTACAAGAATGATGTTTACCAGACACCCTCCCTGGTCAGCATTGTGCAGCATCTGGTTAACCGGGCAGGATGGGAGCCCGGCAACGAAATGGCCTTTGTTATTTCCGACATTGAGGGTGTGCGTGGCGCATACTCCTACAAAGGTAAACCTTCTGAAGCCCCACGCTTGGTGATCCGCTATGAAGGCAATGCCACGCCCGGAACCGTTTCAACGGTGCGGGAGCATCTGCTGAACAAAGTGGATGAGTTAAATGCCAATGGCCTGACACCTATTGTCGATACTCTGTACGAAGGCATTAAATACTATGGTGGCCTGGAAGTGGATTATGGCCTGGCCCGGGGAACTTCCTCGGTCAGCAGCAGTGTGCGCAGAGCCACCCGGGTCAGCCACCGCCTATCTTACCTGGGGGCGGACCCGGTACGTCCCCCGGGCTGCAACGAAGACGATTTGTCTGACTATGACTGCATTTATGAATATATTCCATCCGGCGCCAGCTATATCTCCCCGATCACGGACATGCAATGTCAGACCAACAACCATATCGTTCTGCTGTCTGACGGAGAGGCCAATAACAACCACAGTGTCGGAAAGATCGAGGCATTGCTTGGCAAGAGCTGCACGGCTGGCGGCAGTGGTGGTGAGAAATGTGGCATCGACCTGATTAAAAACGTCAGCAAGGGCTCGGACTCGGTTATTGATGCCCGAATTGTGACCCATACCATAGGTTTTGCGGCCAATGCCACGGCCAACAACTATCTTAACCAATTGGCCCTCAACGGTGGCGGCGGTTTCTATCAGGCTGATAACGCTGAGAATCTGGTCGACGCCTTTCAAAGTATTCTGAAAACGGTCAAGGACGTCAACGCAACCTTCGTTTCCCCTGGTGTGGCGGTTAACCAGCTGAACCGACTGACCCATAAGGATGAGCTCTATTTTGCGCTGTTCAAACCGGCCGAAGGCACTATCTGGCCCGGCAATTTGAAAAAGTACAAGATAAACGGTGACGTTATTCTCGATAAGAACGGACAGGACGCAGTGGATGATGGCACGGGCTTCTTCCATGACAATTCACACAGCTACTGGTCAACCCTTGCCGATGGCAATGACGTGCGGGACGGCGGCGCGGCCAGCCAGTTGGATCTGGTGAGAAATATATACTATTTCAACGGTCCCGGTTCCATCATCGCCAGTGCAAACAGCCTGCATGAAGATAATGACAATATACTGGCCGGTGATTTGGGCATCGCGGCGGTGGCCGATCCTGAGATTGTGCGGGATGCCGTACTGAAGTGGGCAAGGGGCGTCGATGTATTTGATGATGACAACGACGGTTCAGTCGCGGATGTTCGCCTGCAAATGGGGGATACTATTCACTCTCAGCCTGTCATCGTCAACTATTCCACTACAGACAGTGCAATTATGGTGGCCACTAATCACGGTTTTCTGCATTCCTTTGACGCCAATACGGGTGAGGAAAACTTTGCCATTGCACCCAAGGAGTTATTGGGCAATCTGTATGACTTCTATCAGGATAATTCCACTTTCAATCATATATATGGGATGGATGGGGATCTGGTATTTCGCGATACAGGCGTCAAGAAGATCCTCTATGCGGGAATGCGCCGCGGCGGAAACAACTACTATGCTTTTGATATTACCAACAAGATGGCTCCCAGTCTGATGTTTGAAATCAAGGGCGGTAGCCCGGGTTTCGAGAAACTCGGTCAGACCTGGTCGAGGCCTACGGTAACCAAGGTCAAGATTGGCGCCGCTAGCAAGACGGTACTTATCTTTGGTGGTGGCTACGATACGGATCAGGACAACAAGGTTCTGCGGGGGCCGGATGTGGTGGGTAATGCCGTCTATATGGTTGACGCCGATACCGGTCAGTTACTCTGGTCTGCCAGTAACAGCAGTGCTGATTTGAATCTTGCCAGCATGGATTACAGCATTCCGGCCAGGATCTCTGTGGTCGACAGAGAAAATGACGGCTTTGCCGATCATATGTATGTGGTTGACACTGGTGGGCAGTTGTTCCGGCTGGATATCCACAACGGCAGTGGTACCAGCGAACTGGTCACAGGAGGGCTGATGGCCAGCCTGGCGGCAGATGGATCGGCTGCGGATAACAGACGTTTCTACTATGGTCCGGATATTTCTGAAATCAGCCTGGCCAATGAGCATTACTATGCCGTGGCATTGGGCACTGGTTACCGCGCCCATCCATTGAATACAGAGATCCAGGACAATTTTTATATGATCAAGGACAGCGGCGTGTTTGTCCTGGATACGGATGGAAATTACACCATGCCGGCAGCTCCACTCACTGCAAATGATCTTTACGATGCCACCAATCATCTGTTGACCAACAGCGACAGTGAAGTAAAAGATCTGGAAACCGCTGCTTTTGCTGACAAGGCCGGTTGGTATATCCGTCTGGGCAGTGGGGGAGAGAAGGTTCTGGCGTCGCCGCTGATCCTTAACTACCGACTATTCTTTACCACCTATATACCGGCTTCCATCGCTGAGAGCGAATGTGCTCCTCCCACCGGTAACAGCCGTGCCTATCTGGTGGAACTGATCAACGGCAATGCCGTGGTGGATCTGAACAACAACAATGAGAAAGAGCATGCAGACCGGTTCGCAGACCTTAAGCAGACCGGCATAGCTCCCGATACCAAGATACTCATTGAGGATATCATCAAGCCGGTAGTCTGCCTGGGAACCGAATGCACCTCGGCTGTCATTGATGAGGAGGATCCCTGTGGGTCAGACTTCGAATGTCTGGCGGAGAATATTTATGGCCGCTTTGAACGGGTTCAACGCAGCAGTTGGAAGACGGAAAATGAAACAGATCAGTAATAACGGCTTTTCTCTGATAGAACTAATGATAGTGGTGGCCATTATCGGCATCATCGCCAGCATTGCTTACCCGTCCTATGTGAGCTTTGTGGTAGGGAGCAATCGGGGGGCGGCTCAGGCCGATTTGATGGCTTTGGCCGCAGCAATGGAAAGACATAAGGTGGCCAATTATAGCTACAAAGGTGCCGCGTCAGGCGGTGCCGATACAGGCAGTCCCGCCGTTTTTCATGCTCATTCGCCATCCAGTGAGCCTGCAGGCAACAAGAAATATGATCTGAAGATTGCCACCATCTCTGCCACTGGCAATAGTTACAGCATCAAGGCGGAGCCAGTTAGTGGCACTCCCCAAGCCGATGACGGCGATCTCTATTACTTCAGCGATGGACGTAAAGGCTGGGATCAGAATAAAGATGGCAGCCTGGCTGCCGGGGAATATTGCTGGGCCTGTTAGATAACTAGTTGCAGTTTAAGGCAACGCCATTCAGATCTTCATGAATACTGTCGTTGTCTGTATCCTGACTGACTTTTACTCTGCCGCTGACGGTTAAACCCAGCCCCCTGGCGAATCTGGCCTCACCGTCCTCATCACAGAATAGCAGCATAGTGTTGAGGTTGGCGGCGCCACTACGATCAAACTGAATGGCCCCATTGGGCCCTTTTATATCAATGCCCTCTGGGCTCACATCAGTGCTGGCAAGCAGCTCCTCGTTATTGTTCCTGCCGCCACTGGCATCCAGGTCGATAAAAGCCATCTTGGCATCGGTCCAGTCCGAAGTGCAACTGGCAAAATCCTGCGTGGGACAAAAAATCGCTGTGTTCTGCTCATCAATGGCCGTATGCCTGGCTAATTGCATGACCGCGCTGGTCTCATTAAGCTGCGAAGTAATTTTGTTGCTGATAAGTATATCTCTGACATTTGGGGCCACTACCACCAGCAGAATACTGACAATAGCAATGCTGATCATCAGCTCCAATAGCGTCATACCTTGCTCAGACCGGTGTAAAGTTTTCATGTTTGACCTCAAACAGACTGTTTTGATGCTCACAGGATAACTTGAAGCGGACACGAAACAGGTATGGATTTCAGGCAGAAGTTATTCTGTGCTGTAGTGCAACGCGCCAAACCGTTTTTCCTACCAGCAAGTTGCGGGGGCCTTGTTCATCGACTGATCAAGGGTCAGGGGCGTGCAGGCTGCATCAGCCGTCTGGCTGCCTTTGGCTGTGGCATTGAGCTGATAGGTGGTAGCGCTGACATTGCTGATGCTGAAGGTATAGTAATCGCTTACCGGCATGCCGATGTCTGCCTCAGTGGCATAGCTATTATTGTTCAGCCGATAATTTTCCTGTTGCAGCTGCAATTGCAGTAATTGTTGTTGGGCATTGCCTCTGCGTGATTCCTGTATCTGGCTCTGATAGGCGGGAAAAGCAATGGCGGCAATGATGCCGACGATGGCGATGACAATCATCAGTTCGAGTAATGTAAATCCTTGGCTACACTCCGAATAATACTGATCCCGACAGGGTCTGAATCTTACGCTATTATCTATCGGCATCTGCGGTTTCTCATGTCTGGGCAAGAGACAGTATCTGGTTTCTTACTTTAATTATAGAACCGTTCCAAAAACCATGGAAAGCGAACCACACCCTCCTAATAATTCTGCCGGTATTACCCTGCTTGAAATACTTATGGCTATTGCGGTGATTGCCATCACCCTCACCCTGGGGGCACCGGCAGTAATTAATGCTTTTCAGAGCCATTATGTCAAAGGAGCCACTGAGAGCAGCTACTATATGCTCGGCCTGGCCCGTTCCACCGCCATTAGTCAGGGGGCTGATATCACTATTGATATCAACGATGGAACAAACTGGTGTCTGGGCATCAGTGACACCGGCCCTTGCGATTGCACTCAGGCCAATAGTTGTCTGGTTAATGGTGTGGAACAGGTGGCAGATGCAGAGGATTTCCCCGGTGTCAGTGTTTCCAATGTCACCTTTGTCGGCGGCCAGTCTGTTATCGACGGTATGCGGGGGCTGGCAGTGGGCAGTGCAGGTTCGATGCAATTTGACCGGGCTGACGACAGGCTGAGACTGGTTCTTAGCAATCTGGCTAGGGCACGTATTTGTCGCGTTCAAGGTGATATCGCGGGGTACCCAGCGTGCTGAGTAGGCAAAAACATCAAGGTCTGGGTTTGGTGGAGTTGATGATTGCTGCCACCCTTGGGCTTGTCAGCCTGATGCTGCTGGCCTCTGTCATGGGCTATGGCATTGGAACCAACAGCAATCTCTTAATGCAATCGCGTCTTAATGAAGAACTCAAAGCCGTTTCACTGCTGATTGGACGGGAGCTCAGGCGTGCCGGTTACAACGCCAATTCAATTTTGATGGTCGCCGATCCTGTTGCCAATCCGTCACCTTTTCGAAATTCCCTGCAAGTTTCGGCTTATGCCGGAGAAGCCGCTGACAGTTGTATTCTGTTCAGCTATGACCAGGATGCGGATGGTGTCCTGGATGTGCTTGCAGGCAATGAGAATTTTGGCTTCCGGCTCAGGGATGAGGCAATTGAAATGCGCCAGGGAAGCCTGACTTGTACAGAGGTGGGCTGGCAGGATCTGACCGATACCGGCATGGTCGAAGTGTCGCAGTTGCAGTTTGTGCTCAATCAGGTCGTGTCCAACAATGTGACCCGCTCTGACGTTACGTTCACTATTACCGGCCATCTGACCGACAATCCCAACATCAGCCGCACCTATCAGGAAACCATATCGGTGAGAAGTTATGACTAGTTGCACACAACCCTCCCGTCAGCAGGGGGCCGTCATCCTGATTTCCGTGGTGCTGCTGCTCATCATAGTCCTGGCGGTAACGCTCTACACCGGCCGGGTCAAGGTCCTGGAGCAAAAGGTCCTGCTCAATGAACAGAACTATCGTATTGGCTTTAGCGCAGCTGAAGCGGGTCTGATGCGTGTGCTGGGATTGCTCTCCGAAGAACCTGCCTGGAACGGGGCTGCCGTAGTTGACGATCTGGATACCAATGCCACCTATACGGTCAGCGGCGTTCGTCAGGAGGTACCGCGTCAGTCCAGTACGGTCACTGTGGTGAGTCTGACCTCCCAGGGACAATCCCCGGATGGTCTTGGGACAGTGACAATTCAGGAGCAGGCCCTGTTGTATTCGGTACTGGCCAATCCACCCGATGCCCCTCTGATAGTGGCCGGAGGGCTGAATGTGGGCGGCAACTTCGAAGTCACCGCCAACCCCAATGGGGGAGGCACCGGTGTGCCACTGTCCATCTGGACCGATATGGCCGTTGACATGAATAATGGCAGCGGCACCACCTGTGGCCTGCATGAATCTCAGACCGGTACCTGTAGCAGTGATGCCTATTCAGAGAAAGGCTTTAAAGGGCTGGATATTGTCGACGATGATCCCGGCTTTCCCCCTGATCTGATGGAGTATCTGTTTAATGTACCGGAAGCCGAGTGGCCGCAATTAAGAGCCGATGCAGACTTGCGCTTGAACTCCTGCGCGGGTCTGGGACCGGCCAGTGTCGGGCTTATCTGGGTGGACGGTAATTGCAGTGTTAATGCCAATACTATAATCGGCAGCCTCGCCAACCCGGTCATCCTGATTGTTACTGACGGGGATATCACCATGAACGGGGGGGCTGAGCTGAACGGCATCCTGTTTTCTTTTCGCAAGCCCACCACAGTCAATCCATTTGAGATCAATATGATAGGGGGGGCCAGAGTAAACGGGGTCGTGGCTTCCAATCATCCTGTTGGCCATGCAAACGGTACCTATAATGCGGTTTATGACGCCGATGTGCTGTCTTCTATTGAGGAACATGACGCTTTTCGGCGAGTGGGGCGGATACCCGGTAGCTGGCGTGATTTCTAGGAGCATATGATGAAACGAAATGGCTTTACCTTAGTAGAAGTATTGGTGGCGGCACTCATCATTATGCTTGGTGTGACGGGGTACGTCACGCTGCAGAGCCTCTATGTCCGCAGCGATTCAGAGGTGAACCTGCGTGCCCAGGCGCTGCGTATCGCTCAGGAAAAGATTGAGGATTTACGCACCTTTACCAGTTTAAATGCCCAGCCGGGACAGTTTGCTTATGTCAATATCGCCGATGATGTCGGCGGAAATCTGGCTGCCGGTGATGTGGATATCACCATGACAGAAAGTGGCAGGCTCTATACCTTCAACCGCAGCTGGCAGGCAGAGGACCAATATTTTGTCGATACGGATGCGGACGGCCTGGGGGACGCCTGGCTGCCTGCCGGGGATCCTGGCTTGCCTGCGGTTCTGCCTCCCTGGCCAGCCCAGAAGCAGGTACAGGTGACGGTAACCTGGACAGATCAGCAAGGAGAGACCCAGTCCCTGGATCTGGAAGCCAGCCTGGCACCGGTAGTCATGGCGTCGTCGCTCCACGCCATTAACGAGTCGGCCAATTCGAAGGCTTCCCCCACAGTGACCTATACCCCCGGTCTGGCACCGGATGTCATCGCCTATGACCTGGGGGATAACCAGAAGGTGGAGACAAGCAAGCCGGTACCGGATGTCAGCAAGCAGGGGGACAAGACTCAGGTACAGTTTGAGACGGTCCGGTACCTGGAGTTGCCCGGCAATGTGACCAAACTGGAACAGGAAGATTTTGTGACAGTGGAGTGTGGCTGCACAATGCAGGGCGTGGGGGCGGGAGCGACTCCTCATATGACTACCCTGAACGACGGGGAACTGACGGTCTTACCCGGCAGCATGGTCGGCAAGATGACAGGCGTGCCCCAAGACAATCAACAACCCACCCTGTGTACCCAATGCTGCCGGGATCACCATGATACCGCCAATATGATCAGTGAAGAGCAGTACTATCGGCAGGAAGGTGGTTTGCCTCATGGCCATTACAAGTATTTGGGGGCGGGAAATTTCAGCCCTGCCAGTGCTGCCGGAGATCCTTATGATGAGATTTGTCGATTCAAGCGGGTGGACGGACTGTTTGAAATTTACCCGGACTGGCAGTTACTCGACATTATAGAGTTTGATGATGCTCATCTGTTTATTGAAGCCAATCTGGCCACTTATACTGGGTACACGGAAAGCCTGCTGGCAAGCGACATACAAGGAGGCGCCGCTCCAGCCAAACCCGGAGGCAGGGATATCACCGTTCCGCCAGGCGCCTATCAGATCATTGCCCGCGGTATTTACATGGATTATATGAAAGCAGATCATCTGGCCGAGGTTCAAAGCCGGATTACTGCAGGGGATGCCAGTTGGAAAGCCATCACGCCTTTCTATGATGTTAACCTCACGCTGCTGGCCAACTGGTCATCCGCCGACAGCACCATTGCCAATGTGACCCAGGAGGCTATCGAAACCATAGTGGATCCGGTCAACAGCTTTTATGGAACCTACAGCCGTGGCCGTCTGGAAGCGCTTAAGGACGGGCAAACCGCCTTGCAAGTCAGCAGTTATCCTCACAATGCGGGGATCACCGGTGCCTCGCCCCTGAGTCCTGGCGAACTGGCTGCGGTGCGAAGCGACAGCATCCAGGTGACGGTGGACGGTAAGACCGCCATTGAGAAATTCTTCGGTTTGATCGGAGATGTCAACTGCCTCAGGATTATTAACGGTGTGAACGAGGCCTGTGAGCTGAATAACGATAAGAAAGCCAGTTATGTAAATCTGGCCTCCATGACCATCCTGCCCGATCCGTCACAGTTTACTTGTTCGGTGACCATCCCCAAAGGAAACGCCACCCCTTTCTTCAGTTGCAAAGACGTGTCTGAAAACTGGTCCGGTACCATCACCTTCAATTTCAGCCAGACAGGCTATGCCGTTACTATCAAGGTGCAGCAACCGGACGGCAGTATCCTTGAAACCAATCAGATCAGTCTGCCAGATGGTCTTAACCAGACTTCAAGCGGGGAATACAACCTGATCCTGGAATTGGTGCAATAGGCCAAATTGAGCGGGAAAAATGCCCCGGGATTATTTATGATGGCAGCCAAACCCAAGTGGAGTGAGCTGCCATCCTATGGATACTAAAGCCATTATCAAAGAAATGCGGGTACTGCCGCATATTGATCCTGAGTTTGAGATTACCCGACGGGTCAATTTCATCAAATCCCGCCTGCGCCATTCGGGTTTGGATACCCTGGTCCTGGGTATCAGCGGAGGAATTGACTCCTGTACCCTGGGAAGGCTGGCGCAGATAGCCGTCGAAGAGCTCAATCAGGAGCATCACGAGCATTACAAGTTTGTTGCCGTGCGCCTGCCCTATTCGGTGCAGGCCGATGAGAAGGACGCCCAGGCCAGTATCGACTTCATTGGTCCCACCCATTGCGTGACGGTTAATGTCAAACCCGGCGCCGACGCCATCCATAAACAAACCAGCCAGGCGTTGGCTGAATTGGATCTGTGGCCCGACGATGAAGCCAAGCAGGACTTTGTCAAAGGCAATGTCAAGGCCAGAACCCGTATGATCATCCAGTATGAAATTGCCGGCATGATGGACGGTCTGGTGTTGGGCACCGACCATTCTGCAGAAAATATCACGGGCTTTTACACCAAATTTGGCGACGGAGCCTGTGATCTGGCCCCTCTGTTTGGTCTAAACAAACGCCAGGTCAGGCAAATCGCCAGGACTTTGGGTGCTCCTGAACATGTCATTGAAAAGCCACCAACGGCCGACCTGGAAACATTGAATCCGCAAAAAACCGATGAGGATGCCCTGGGGCTGACTTACGATCAGATAGACGATTTTCTGGAAGGTAAGGACGTCGCCCCCGAGGTCAGCGAAAAACTGACCTACATCTATCTGCGGACACAGCATAAACGCCAACCCATTCCAACCATTTACGACGAGCTTTGACGAGGAAAAACAGGATGAAGAAGATTGAAGCCATCATCAAACCTTTTAAAATGGACGATGTGAGAGAAGCGTTGGCCGATGTCGGGGTGACTGGCATGACGGTCACTGAGGTGAAAGGTTTCGGGCGCCAGAAAGGCCATACTGAACTGTATCGCGGTGCCGAATATCAGGTGGACTTCCTGCCCAAGATCCGTATCGATCTGGTGCTGCCCGATGAACAGGCAGAACGGGCAATTGAGGCCATCATGCAGACGGCGCAGACAGGCAAAATAGGTGACGGCAAGATCTTCGTTTACGATGTGGAAAGGGTGATCCGCATCCGCACCGGTGAAGAGAACGAGGATGCCGTTTAACTGGACTAAGGCTGATCTGCGGCAGGGCAGCCCTGGTTTGCATCGGACTTATCGAAATAGATAGAAACCTCGGCCAGGGTTACGCCAAATTTTTTAAGGTAGGAGCGATTCATCAGCCTGTGCTTGTCCAGGCGATACATCCAGTCATCGACGGCAAATTCATACAGATCGCCTTCTACCGGCACCTCCAGCCTGTATTGCCAGTTAAAGGCATTACCGCTGGCCCGGCCCCCGGCTATGCCAATGACATCGTCCGCCGATCCGGTTACCCAGCCATTGTCTTCTATGGTCAGCGTCCATAACCTGGTATCGATCTCTCCGTCATCATAATAGAAAGTCTCATCCAACTGGCCCTGGTTGCCTTGCCAACTGCCGACTATCTCCACACAGAAGTGACGGGTCAGGTGGCCCTTGTAGTCTTCCACTATACCCCAGGCTGTTACATGGCCGTCAAAGTAGCCAGCCAGGTCGAAGGCGGGGGTCTGATTACGGTATTCGTCCAATGAGGCTGAGCAACCGCTCAGCAGCGCGGCAGCGGATAGCATTTGCCATTTCATGGTTGAGTTCTCCCTGTTAACTGGCCTCTCAGCTTTGGATAGCTGGCATTCTCGGCAAGCCAGATCGCCAGAAACGCCGGACCAAAATCCGGATCTTCAAAGGTCCCTATGGGCTCCCCATTGTGGTAAAAACGGCTTATCCTGTTCTGGGTCACTTCCAGAGTCAGTTCATCCCCTTTCTGAATATCCGGCCAGATACTTTCGAGTTGTTTCAGCCACGAAGGGATGGCCTTGTCTTTCAATGCCAACGCCTGCCACTGTTCCTCTGTCGCTTCTATCAGCTCGGAGGCCTTGATATCACGCAGATAGCGGATTTGAAGCGCCAGCGGATAATGCCCCTGTCGGTATTTTCCGTCCGGGCTGTAAAGGCTGGACTGATAAATATCCCAGAACCAGACACTGAGCTTTGCCTGGCCGACCAGCTTCAGGTCAGCCAATGGACTGGCCAGGGGTTTAATACTGAACAGCGCCAGGCCGAGTGCCAGGAAAGGGAATATCAGCAGCTTCATAAACCGGACTCCCGGGCGATAGACCGGTTCAATCGCAACAATACCGGCATCAGAGCAGCCCAGATAAGTGCTAACACAGCCGTAGTCACATAGGGCCCATAAGTAAAGTCGACGGCATCCAGTTTCATCCCGGCTAAGTAACTGGTGGGTCCGCCTATAGCGGCTAGCAGGGCTCCCAGCGCCAGCCTGTTTTGCAGAAAGGACAGGCTGTGTCTCAGGGTCACGCAAAAGGCCAGCCATAGTCCCGCCAACCAAAGCGGCAATGGCGCAAGGGGGGCAGGGGAGAATACGAAAACCCCTGACAGGGCCAGAAGGCTGTCGACCAGAATGCCGGGCAGAGCGCAGACTGATGCCAATAACAGCTCAGTCTTTTTATCCGCCACCAGAATAAAATGAATGGCCAGTAGACTCCCCAGTAACCATAAGGCCTCGTTTTTGCCGAGCACCGCCACCAACCAGCAAAGCTGGAACCAGATGACATTGAACCAGGGATTAGCAGCGTTGAATTTCATATCGGTAACCCGGCTTGGTCATCAACAACTGCACCGTACTGATGGTCCGTTCCAGAAAGCCCCCTTCACAGTAACAGAAGTAGAAACTCCACAACCTGATGAAGCGTTCGTCATAGCCAAACTTTGACAGAGCCTGTTTTCGCTCCAGTAAGTTGCGATGCCAGTCCTGCAAGGTCCGGGCATAATGCAAACCAGTGTCATGGCAGTCCCTTAACAGCATATCTGTGTATTGGGCCAGGTGCCCGGCAAGCAGACTGACCGAGGGCAGAAAGCCGCCTGGAAAAATATGTTTCTGAATAAAGTCCTGGCCCTTGGCGTAGGTCTGCATACGATGTTCGGCAATGGTGATGGACTGCAACAGCATCAGGCCGTCCTCTTTCAGCAGGCTGTTGCATTTGCTGAAAAAAGTGGGCAGATACTCCTTGCCGACTGCTTCTATCATTTCGATGGAGACCAGCTTGTCATACTGGCCCTGCAGCTCCCGATAGTCCTGTTTCAGCAGGGTTATCTTCCCGGCCAGACCTTCCCGCTCAAACAACTCCCGGCTGTACTGATACTGCTCCTCGGAGATAGTGGTAGTGGTCACCCGACAGCCGTAATGTCTGGCGGCAAAAACAGCCAGTCCGCCCCATCCTGTGCCGATTTCCAGCAAATGGTCATCGGCAGTCAGGGCAAGCTTTTCACAAATGGTCCTGAGCTTGTGCTGTTGTGCCTGAGCAAGCGTGGCCGCCGGGTTTGGGTAGATGGCAGCGGAATACATCATGCTTGAGTCCAGAAACCGGCTGTAGAGAGCGTTACCCAGATCGTAATGGGCACTGATATTCTGTCTGGCCTGGTTTTTTGAGTTGCGTAGTCGGAGCCTGCTGTAGAAAGTCAGTGGGGCCAGCAGCCAGCCTAGTCTGGCTTCAAGTTCGTCCAGCAAGGGCATGTTGCGGGCAAATAACCTGATCACCGCAGTTAAATCCGGCGTTCTCCACCATCCCTCAACAAAGGTCTCACCGGCCGCCACACTGCCGCCGAGCAGCAGTTTCGGATAGAACTGCCAGTCGAGCACGTCTATTTCAGCCTGAAGTTCGGAGGAATCCTGGCCGAACTTTGCCAGGGGGATGCCATGTTCTTTAACAATCAACTGCCCCTGGGGCAGTCTGTCAAGTAATGCCAACAGGCTGCTTCTGGCCACCCTGGTATACCAGGTTGTCTGGACCGATTGCTTCATGGTGTGCTCAGCCGATGCCATCAGGACTCCTTATTTGCCTGTCGGGTGAGAATGTATGGGGGTCCCTTTGATAAAGAGTCTCAGGGCCTGCCAATAAATCCCGAACAGGGTTTTTAATGTCAGCGTGCTCAGCAATACGCGAAAAAGGCTGTTTGAGTTCAGTGGAATTTTCGTCATCTTCAGTCCTGCTTCGAACTCCGTCTCTTGACGCTTGCAACGGATACACAGAGAGAGATGTTCGCCCGGCTGGGCTATGCTCCACTGATATGCCATATCCATAGGGTTAAAGGGCGAAACATGAAAAACTTTCTGGCTGTCAGCTTGCAGTTTCAGATCCACCAAATAGCAGTGTCGCTGGTTCCAGGGAGTGTTGCTCACTTCTGCGAGCATATGGGTAAAGTCGCCATTTTCTGACTGCAGGAAATAGAAATTTACCGGGCTGAAATACAGCCCCATCCAGCGGACCTGCCCGAGCAGATATACTTTTCCGTCCAATGCTTTACCTGCCAGATCCGACATGGTCTGCAAGGCTTCCTGCCAAAGAGGCTGTTCTGCGTTTTGCAGATAGTCCCGGCGCCTGAACCGTAAGAGAGAGCCGGTGGCCGTAGAAAACAGACGACCCCGGGAAAGCGTCTCCAGTTCATGCAGATTCAACCAGAACAAATGTAAGGAGTACTGGAAGGTATGCACCTTGGGCTGGTGCCGCTTATGCCAGGTGATGCCACGGTACAAGGCGTTTTCACTCATAAGCCAGCTCCAAAGCGGCGGCAGACATCCAGGGCACTGCGTACGCCATCTTCATGAAAGCCGTTGTACCAGTATGCGCCGCAAAAATGCAGGCCATCCTGAGCACAAATTTCGTGACGCCTTTGCTGGGCCAGCAGACTCTTTTCGTCAAACTGCGGATGGGCATAGTCAAATCGCTGCAATATGCTGTCCGGGTCAATATCTGCACTGTTGTTTAATGTGACGCAAAAGGTGGTATCCGACTGGATTCTCTGCAATGTATTCATGTTGTAGGTCACTGAAGCGGGGAGGGAACGCTCGCCAGGTTGGCCTTTAAGCAGATAGTTCCAACTGGCCCGGGCCAGTGGACGTTTCGGCAGCAAACTGGTATCAGTGTGCAAAACCACCTCATTGTTGGCGTATCGGATAGCGCCCAGAATGTCACGCTGCGCTTTGCTGGGCGCAGATAACATGCGTAAAGCCTGATCACTGTGGCATGCCAGGATAACCTGATCGAACTGGCGATCTGGCTGATTTTTGGCACGTACCTGATAACCCGCTGGACCTTTATCGATCGCCAGCACAGGGCTGTTGAGCAGTATTTTGTCGGTAAAGCCTGCCGTCATCGGCGCAATATAGGCGCGGGAACCGCCAATCAGGGTATACCACTGGGGGCGGTGCTGAATGTTTAATAACCCATGGTTGTTGAAAAACTGCAGAAAGAATTTCAAAGGAAAGGCTTTGGCATCGTCAAGGCTCGCCGACCAGATAGCGGCACACATGGACAGAATATAATTTCTGCAGAAGAAGTCACTGAAGCCATTTAGCGTCAAAAAGCTGCCCAGGGTTTGATGACTCAGGCCGTCCGATTCGGATAGCCTGGCTTTGCACAAACGGTTGAACCTGAGGATATCCCTTATCAGCAGATAAAATCTCGGCCTCAACAGGTTGCGACGCTGGGCAAACAAGCTGTTGATGGTATTACCATTGTACTCCAGGTTTTCTTCAAGATTCTTGACGCTGAAGCTCATCTCCGTGGGTTGCCTTGGCACGCACAGTTTGTCCATCAGTTGAAGGAAGAGAGGGTAAGTCCAGTCGTTGAAGACAATAAAACCGGTATCAATGGCATAGGACTGCCCGTTCACCTGCACATCGACGGTGTGGGTATGGCCTCCGACATAGTCGTTAGCTTCATAAAGCGTAATATCCTGATGTTTATGGAGCAAATGACCACAAACCAATCCAGAGATACCGCTGCCGACAATGGCAATCTTCTGGTTCATTCAGATTTCATCCTTCTGCAGAGTGTTGTTTGCCAGGACGTGGGTAAAAGTGACAGGGTCCTGAGCATCAGGGCGAACAGGGTCGGGAAATATATGCTGCTGCGCCGTTTTTCCAATCCTTTGATAATGGAAGCGGCGGCCTGTTCAGCGCTGATCCGAAAGGGCATGTCAAAATCATTTTGTTCAGTAAGGGGCGTCCTGACGAAGCCGGGACTGATACTTTGCACATGCACACCGCGGGCTTTGAGATCCACCTCGAGGCATTTGGTCAGATAATGTATGGCGGCTTTGCTGGCACCATATGCCTGACTGCGGGTGAACGGCAGGAGCCTGGCCAGGCTGTCAACAATGGCCAATTGGCTTCCCTCACGCATGTCAGGTAACAGGGCCTGCAGACAGTTAACCACGCCAAAAAAATTGGCGTCAAACACACGCTGAAAGAGTTTGCCGTTCCATTCGTCCAGATCCACATACTCACAGGTGCCGGCATTCAGTACCATAATGTCGAACTGCAGCCCGGATAGTGCTGCCATACACTGGTTTGCATCTGAGACATCAAATTTAAGGGGGGTGACCAAAGGAAGTTTCTGCAACTCTGCCAGTTGATGCTGATTTCGCCCACAGGCGAACACTTCCCAGCCCTGTTTAACAGAGGCCTGGGTCAACGCTTTGCCGATGCCGGATGTGGCACCGGTGATTAAAATTCTGGTCATGCCTTCAGCCTTCCCTTCATCCATACAATCAGCCGTCCGAGCAGGGGAACATGCTCGTACAACATAGCGCCAAGGTCGTAGTAGTCCCGTTGATAACAGATTTTCCCCTGCTCAATTCGCAGTTGGCTGATACCTGAAAGCTGCACTGTACGCCCTCCGTTAATCCTCGGGTGGCGGTAATGCATAAGCCAACTGACATAGTGAAAATGTTCTGTCTCATCGACACAGGTCAGCTCGAAACGGCAGTCCTGACAAGCCTTAAGCAGATTCAGAAAGTAACTGTGCAGGGATTTGAGTCCGAAATGAGTTCCAACGGGGTCGATGAACTCCACATCCTGGGCGTAAATCCTGTCAAGCTCCGTCAGGCTTTGCACTGACAACTGCTCATAAAAGGTCCGGAAGTTTTGACTGAGACTTTGCATAAATTCTGATGCTGGTTTTTGGTATTCATTACGTTGATTCAGAATAAAAGATCAGGATGTAAACTGGTATTCAGGACGATCCTTTTTCGGATGCCGCCGTAATAGGTGCAAGCATAATCACCTGTGTAGCTGATGTTGAAAGATCCCACTATCGAACTGGCTTTGTTTCCGCTGTCGGCACATATCCTGCCTGGCGGCAGGATGCAGTTGCGCATTTTTGAGCGCCGCTATATCAGAATGGTCAGGGAGGCCTGTGCGGGAAGGATGCACTTTGGGATCTGTATGCTCAACAACAAAGGAGACCAGGAAAGGAATCAGCACATATATCCGATAAGCACCATGGTGGAGGTAATTGATTTCACGGTCTTGGAAGATGGGCTATTGGGCATTACTGTCGAAGCGGGTCGTTGTGTCAGGATTGAGAGCATCCGCACAGAGCCGGACGGTCTGAGAATTGGCCAATGCCGCTGGGTCGATGAATGGAAGTGGGACGCTCAACCACAAAGCATACAGCCAATTGGGCAGAAGCTGCGTGAGATCTTTCAACGATTTCCAGAGATGAACAACCTTCATACTGATCCCAGATTTGATGATCCCCTTTGGGTATTGTTCCGCTGGCTGGAGATGCTTCCTGTTGATGCAGGTTACAAGCAATCGCTGTTGCAGGAAAAAGACTGCCGCAAAATACTCAGGTTTCTGACACAATTGGTGGACTGATCTTTTTTGTCACATCGTCCGTAATGAATTGCAATGTAAAAAATCGGCGGTGGACTCATGCTAGTTGGGATTCAATTGGAAGACAGACAGACCCGGACTTCTGTGCCCTTTGAAGTGGTAGAGGAAATGGCTGGTTACCTGCAAGCCGTGGCCTTGCGTCGTTGTCAACGTTCCTTTTCCAAGCTCTTCAGCCATTTTGCTCCCCGCTTGCGTTCTTATGCGTTGAAGCAGATGGGCAACGAAGCCCAGGCGATGGAGCTGGTGCAGGAGACCCTGGCAAATGTATGGCAGAAGGCGCACCTGTTCGACGTGGACAAAGGGACTCCCTCTACCTGGATTTTCACCATCGCCAGAAATATCCGCTTTGATATGTTGCGCAAGCAGCGCAACCGTAAGGAAGATATCTGCTCGGAGGATTTGTGGCCCGTCCTCTGTGAACAGACAGCATCACCGGGAGAAATCAGCCTGGATCACCAAATGACGCTGCAGCAGGTTGGTGTGCTGTTTGAAAGTCTGCCGGAAAAGCAGCGGCTGGTGATTGAGGCCATTTACATTGAAGGCAAGTCCCAACAGGAAGTGGCTGACGATTTGGAGATTCCTCTTGGCACCGTCAAATCCAGAACAAGGCTGGCGCTGCAAAGACTCAAAGAGATGTTGGATCAAGATGATTAAGTTACACCCTAGTTATGCTCAATTGGAACGATATGTCGAAGGTTCCTGTAACGCCGGTGAAGGCCTGATTGTTTCAGCCCATCTGGACATGTGTTTGCAATGTCGCAGCAAGGTGACTGAGATGGAGAATTCGCTGGCAGATAAAATGCTGGCCAATCAGGTGCCCCTGGATCCCGCTTATGCAGAGATGTGCAGGAAAATTGTCGAGTTACCGGCTGAGATAGGTGGCACACCTGCCCTGCATCAGACTCTGGAGCTGGACGGCAGGCAGTTTACTTTGCCCCGAGCCTTGCGCCGTTATGCCAGCCAGATTAACGGCTGGTCGCATATGGTGGGTAAGTTGTGGCAGGCCAGGGTGGACCTGGGTATTGATGGGCGCGCGGATTTTATCTATATGGAGAAAGGCGGCAGTGTTCCGGAACATACTCACAGGGGCAGTGAGCTGACCCTGGTGCTGGATGGGGAGTTTTCTGACGGATTACGTGACTATGACACCGGTGACTTTATTTTATGTGATGGTCGGCATACCCATATGCCTCATACTGACGCAGACGAGGGGTGCCTGGTGTTCAGCATAGTGGATCAGCCTTTACACTTCACATCCGGGCTGGCGCGATTGCTCAATCCTTTCAGTCATTTATTCTTCAAATAAAAAAGCGCCAGGGGGCGCTTTTTTTAATCGGCATTACCGTTCAGCTTGCGTAGGGGCTGTCCGGGAAGTTCAACTTCAGAGTCTGCAACACATGAGCTTTCAGCTCGGGTAGTTTCAACTGGTCGTAACACTCCACCATCAATTCCAGCGCTTCCTTGAGATGAGGTGAGTCAGGGAAATACTCCAGCACATACTGGCCCCGGTTGGCTGCCGCGACATAAGCCTGACGCTTCATGTAGTAACGGGCAATGGCAAGCTCATACTTGGCCAGCCGATCCTTGATAAACAGCATACGCTTCTGGGCGTCTGCAGCATACTTGCTGTCCGGATACTTTTCGATCAACTGGCGAAAATCCTTGAATGCTTCCCTGGCCTTGGATGGATCCCGGTCGGCTCTGTCGATGCCAACAAAATCCTGAAAAAGGTTTGAGTCTGCATCCATATTGACCAGACCCCGCATATAATGGGCATAGTCGATGTCTGCATGGTTGGGGTTCAGACGCAGAAATCTATCGATAGTGGCCAGGGCCTGATCCGTATTTCGGGTTTTGTAATAGGAATAAATAAGGTCGAGCTGAACCTGATGCGACAGGGGGCCAAAAGGATATCGGGAGTCCAGGGCGCTGAGGGTCGTGGCTGCGGCGTTGAAGTTACCGTTCTCCATATTTTCCTTGGCTTTCTCATACAGCATCTGGGGACCCTGGTTAACCAGCGCCAATTCGTCCTCTTCGGGGGAAGACGAGCAGGCGGAAAGTAGGAGAGCGCCGGTAATCAATATTGTTTGGGGGATAAATCTTCTGTTCATAAGGCTCATTATATTATCGCGATTCTGCCGGGGGGAAAAATCCGCTAGAATAGACACCCGATTTCCTAATAAGTGCCCGTAAAATCATCGCATTCTACCCGACTGTGGGTGGCTATGCACATGATATTCCCGTCCAATACCCCAGCGGAATTGGGTGGGCGGATTTCCCTTTGTGCTAGACGGCGGCTAGCCAGGGTCACGCTGCAGCCCGCCTGTGTCTTTTCATGCATAAGAAAATTGAGTTACAAGCTGTTGTTCCGGATGAGCTGATAGGTAAACGTCTTGACCAGATTCTGGCCGAGTTGTTTGCCGACTATTCCCGTTCGCGCATCAAGGAATGGATTCTCGCCGGCCAGGTCCGGCTCGACGGCAAAGTGGTGGATAAGCCAAGGGAAAAACTGCTGGGTGGCGAAGAAGTTGAGATCAAGGCCAGCATTGAAGTATCCCAGCAACACCAGGCGGAAAAAATTACCCTGGATATCCAGTACGAAGATGAGCATATCCTTATACTGAACAAGCCGGCGGACCTGGTGGTTCATCCCGGCGCTGGCAATGCCAGTGGCACGCTGCTCAATGCTCTGCTCAGTCATGTGCCGGGTATTGGGGCTGTCCCCCGGGCGGGTATTGTTCACCGGCTGGACAAGGACACCACGGGTCTGATGGTGGTGGCCAAGACCATACCCGCGCAGACCAGTCTGGTGGAACAGTTGCAGGCCAGGGAAATTAGCCGTGAGTACGAAGCCGTGGTTAATGGCACCATGGTGGCCGGCGGTTCGGTGGATGAGCCTATTGGCCGGCATGAAACCAAGCGTACCAGTATGGCGGTGAGGATGAACGGTAAGCCGGCGCTGACGCATTACCGGGTAATGCAGAAGTTTCGTGCCCATACCCATTTACGGCTGAAGCTGGAAACAGGGCGTACCCATCAGATTCGGGTGCATATGGCCTATCTGCATCACCCTCTGGTTGGCGATCCTCTCTATGGTGGCCGGCCTCGCCCTCCCAAAGGGGCCAGTGAGTCGTTAAGACAGATGCTCAGGGATTTCTCCAGACAGGCACTGCATGCGGCGCAACTGGAACTGGCCCATCCGGTGACGGGGGATTGGATGAGTTGGCAGGTTCCGATCCCGCAGGATATGGTGGATTTACTGGCGGCGTTAAAGCAGGACGACAAAGAGCATGACCAGGGCTGGGACTGAGCACTTCATTTATCCTGACTGGCCCGCACCGAAATCTGTGCAGGCTTTCTGTTCGACCCGCCAGGGGGGCAGAAGTCAGGCTCCCTTCGACAGTTTTAATATGGGATTGCATGTCGGTGATGACCCGCAGCACGTGCAGGACAATCGTCAGCAGTTGCCGGAGCATCAGCAGATTGTCTGGCTGAGTCAGGTTCATGGTAACCGGGTTGTCCGGTTGACCCGGGGCAGTGAACAGGATCAGCAGGCTGATGCCGCCTTTTCTGTCATGCCAGGAGTAACCTGTGCTGTGATGACAGCAGACTGCCTGCCGGTACTTTTTTGTCATAAGTTCGGCCATGCTGTGGCTGCCGCCCATGCAGGTTGGCGCGGACTGGCTGCGGGGGTACTGGAAAACACCCTGAAAAACCTGCCTGGCGGTGCGGGTGACTATCTGGCTTGGTTGGGACCGGCCATTAGCGCCAAATCCTTTGTAGTGGGGGAAGATGTAAAGTCAGCTTTTCCCGCTCAGCAAAAGGCATTTAAACTTCATCCACAGATGTCTCATAAGTACCTGGCCGATATTTATCAGATCGCCAGACACAAACTCCAGGTAGCAGGATTACAGGAAATCTATGGGGGCGGTTTCTGTACTTACACCGACAAAGAGCGATTTTACTCTTATCGACGTGATGGTCAGACGGGCAGGATGGTCAGCGCCATCTGGTTGACAGAACTCTAATCTGTTAGCCTTTGTTTGCTTGATCCAGCGCAAGCTTCTTGGCCCACTATGACTTGATTACCAGACGATTCATACCCATAAATAGCTCAGTTATGAATGACAGAGGTAGCTATCATGCGTTTGGATAAAATGACCAGCAAATTTCAGGTCGCCATTTCCGATGCCCAGTCTCTGGCGCTGGGCAGAGATCACCAGTATATCGAACCCGCCCACCTGATGATGGCGTTAATGAACCAGGAAGGAGGATCGGTCCGACCCTTGATGGATCAAGCCGGGGTCAATAACAATGCCCTGCGTTCTGCTCTGTCTGAAATTATCGAACGCCTGCCAAAAGTCCAGGGCGTAGGCGGCGACGTGCAGTTGGGCAAAGACACAGCTGTGCTGCTTAACCTGTGCGACAAGATTGCCCAGAAACGCAAAGATGACTACATCACATCGGAGATTTTTGTTCTGGCTGCGTTGCAGGACAAGGGCCGTTTAGGGGAAACCCTTCGACAGTTGGGGCTCACTGATAACAAAGTCGAAGAGGCCATAGAGAAACTGCGGGGTGGTCAGAAAGTGACCGATCCTAACGCTGAAGATGTGCGCCAGGCGCTGGAAAAATTCACTACTGACCTTACCGAAAGGGCCGAGCAGGGCAAGCTTGATCCGGTCATTGGTCGCGATGAGGAGATTCGCCGGACCATCCAGGTTTTGCAACGCCGGACCAAGAACAACCCGGTGCTGATTGGTGAGCCTGGAGTGGGCAAAACTGCCATTGTAGAAGGTTTGGCACAGCGAATTGTCAATGCAGAGGTACCTGAAGGGTTGAAAAACAAACGGGTGCTGTCATTGGATATGGGCGCACTGGTGGCTGGAGCCAAGTACCGGGGGGAGTTTGAAGAACGTCTCAAAGCGGTACTAAATGAACTGGCCAAGGAAGAGGGCAGAGTGATCCTCTTTATCGATGAATTACATACCATGGTCGGGGCAGGAAAGGGCGAAGGGGCCATGGATGCGGGCAATATGCTCAAACCGGCCCTTGCCAGGGGCGAGCTGCACTGTGTGGGAGCCACTACGCTGGATGAATATCGCCAATATATTGAAAAAGATGCAGCGTTGGAGCGGCGTTTCCAGAAAGTGCTGGTGGATGAGCCTTCCGTGGAGGACACCATTGCTATCCTGCGCGGCCTGAAGGAGCGATACGAGTTGCATCATTCGGTTAATATTACCGACCCGGCTATAGTCGCAGCGGCATCCTTGTCGCATCGCTACATCAGTGATCGGCAATTACCGGATAAGGCCATCGATCTTATTGATGAAGCGGCCTCTAGCATCCGCCTGCAGATTGACTCGAAGCCGGAAGAGATGGACAGGCTTGAGCGTCGCATTATTCAGCTCAAACTTGAGGAGCAGGCGCTGGCCAAGGAAACCGATGACGCCAGCCATAAAAGGCTGGAGCTGATAGAGCAGGAGCGGGAACAGCTTGAAATAAAGTTCAAGGAGCTGGAAAAGTTATGGCTGGCGGAAAAAGAGGCCATGCAGGGGACTCAGCATATCAAGTCGGAACTGGAACAGGCCAAGCTTGATCTGGAGATCGCTCGTCGCGCCGGCGATCTCAGCCGGATGTCCGAACTGCAGTATGGACGTATCCCGGAACTGGAACGTCGCCTGGAGCGGGCCGATGAGTCCGAAGCTCAGGAAACCAAGTTACTGAAGAATAAAGTCACGGATGAGGAAATTGCCGATGTCCTGTCACGCTGGACCGGCATCCCGGTATCCAGGATGCTTGAGGGAGAGCGGGAAAAACTGTTGCGTATGGAGCAGGCACTGCAGAGGCGAGTGGTGGGCCAGGGAGAAGCGGTAAATGCCGTCTCCAATGCCATTCGGCGTTCCCGTGCCGGCTTGGCAGACCCTAACCGGCCCATTGGTTCCTTTTTGTTTCTGGGGCCAACCGGAGTGGGAAAAACAGAACTCTGTAAGGCATTGGCCGAATTCTTATTCGATACCCAGGATGCAATAGTCCGTATCGACATGTCGGAGTTTATGGAGAAGCACTCAGTTTCCAGGCTGGTGGGTGCACCCCCAGGCTATGTGGGCTACGAAGAAGGTGGTTACCTCACCGAGGCAGTAAGACGCAAGCCATATTCTGTGGTGCTGCTGGATGAGGTGGAGAAGGCTCATCCGGATGTCTTTAATATTCTGTTGCAGGTGTTGGATGATGGTCGGCTGACAGATGGCCAGGGGCGCACGGTGGATTTCAAAAACACCGTGGTCATCATGACCTCAAATCTCGGCTCTGACGTTATTCAGGATAAGCATCAGGAAAGTCAATACGAAGAAATGAAACGACTGGTTATGACGGTGGTCAGCCAGCATTTTCGTCCGGAGTTTATCAACCGCATCGATGATACGGTCGTCTTCCATCCATTGGGCCATGATCAGATTAAGGCTATCGCTGAGATTCAACTCAGTGCATTAACCAAACGACTGGCTGAAAAGGGCTATCGACTGGAATTGAGCGCCGCAGCGTTGGACAAACTGGCTGACGCGGGATTCGATCCTGTTTATGGGGCACGGCCATTGAAGCGTGCGATTCAAAGTCAGATAGAAAATCCGCTGGCTCAGAAGCTACTGGCTGGTGATATCCTGCCAGAGTCAGTTGTTCAGGTTGATGTATCAGACTCTGGATTCACCATAGCATGATGCGAAAGCAGGGCCATATGGCCCTGCTTGTCACGGTTTACTGAAGGCTGTTCAGCAGGTCAACGGCCTTCTGATAGCCGGGATAGCTGTTTTCCCGGGTAGCAGCTTGTAGCTGGCTCCTGGCTTCATCGATACGGTTTAACTTGGCCAGAACATAACCCAGGTGATATCGCACTTCCAGATTGGAGGCATTCATCGAATAGGCGTTGCGAAGATGCGTCAGGGCCAGACTGTAGCTACCGTTTTGAGCATGGAGCCAACCCAATGTATCGAGCAACGCCGGATTATTTTCCCCTCCCGTTTCCAGCGCTCTGGTGGCTGTCTGTATTGCTTTGCTCAAATCATATTGCGCATAGATGTTAGCCAGGTTGTTGAGCACGGAAGGATGATTGGCAAACTCTTCTGTAGTCAACAATTTTTCATAATGTTGTTGAGCCTGAGGCAACGCGCCACTATCCAGATAACTGTCGCCTAGCAACTTTGTGACCCAATTTGGATAGGCTTGTGACGCCAGGAGGCGCTCGACCTGAGTCCGAAACTCTTCACCACCCTGGCCGACTCTGGTCAGCTGGTAAAAACCAACCAATGCCGCAAGGTTTTGGTTGTCAGTTTCCAGGGCCTGCCGATAGTTCTCAATCGCCGCTGGCCAATCTTTTTCTGCAACGGCAACTTCTGCGCTGAGCAATGCGAGTGGTGAAGGGGCGATGGTTAAGGTGGAGAGTTGTCTGACCATTTGCTTGGCTTGGGTTAGATCGCCGGCCTTCAACAGTACCCTGGCCAACTGTACTTTGCCGTCGATGTCATCGGGAGAGATGGATTGGGCGCGTTCCAGACTGACACGGGCTCCGGACAGATCGCCAGCCTTGAGTTGTTCAGTTGATAGGAACTTGAGCTTTTCAGCAGAGCCCGACCAAAGGTCAGCCAGAACATCCAGATTATATTGTGCACCTTGCTGATTGCGAAGTGCAGTAAAGACCCTGGCTTGCTGCAACAGATAATCCGCATTAAGGCGGTCCTCCTGGCGCAACCGGCTGGCAATGGTTGAGGCTTCCTGCCAATGTTCTTGCTGGATATGGACGTTAAGTAGCATTTCCTTTGCCTTCAAATGCTCAGGGTAATAGATCAACACTTTATTCAGCCATTTCTCGGCTTCTTTCAGATCATTTTTTTGTAGGGCCATGTCTGTAAGGAAGAATAACGTTGATCGGTGCCTGGGGTGACTCTGCAATATATCTGTGAGAATTGCCGAAGCCTTGGAGGTATCACCTTTCTGTTGGGCCACCCTGGCCAGGTTGAACTTTGCACTTAGGTTTTGTGGAGAAATATTAAGCACTTTGCGAAGTTTCTCTTCCGCCATTTGCAATTGGCCTTCCGCCAAGTCGATTGCAGCGAGCAGATGTAATTTGTCTGTATCCGTTTCTTGATCTGTCTTTATTGCCTCGGCCAGTTGGCGCGCTTCGGTCAGCGCACCGGTCTGGAGCAGGAGCTTGCTTTTGAGCAACTGAAATCCTGTACTCTCCTGAGTCGTCTTAATTCTTTGCACCACATCAAGGGCATCGGTGGACTTGCCCTGTAAATCCAGCAACTTGGCCTGAGTTAACAGCAGCGCAGGAGACTCGCCAAACTTTCGCTGCAATGACCTGATGGTTTGCTCTGCCTGAAAGATGTTTTCGTCGTCCAGGTACAAGTCGACCAATGTTAATCCAAGATCCAGATTGGACAGGACTTGCCGTTCTCTTTGTCTGAGTAATTGTATCGCCTTGTCTGACTTACCGGCACTGACAAAAGTCATCGCCAGCACTTTCAAGGCAATGTTGTCATTCGGATGGTCTTCCAGATAAGAGGTCAAAATGGCTTGCGCCGATTCATGGTGCCCCTGCAAGAACTCTGATACACCATAAGCGTAGCGGCTATTGCTGACATATAGCTGATCCTTAGGATCCAATGTCGACAGGTTAAGGCTTAGAGCAGCCAGAAGCTCTGCTGCTGCTTTACTCTCTCCCTTACTGGATAGCAGCCATGACTTGATTAGATTCGCAGTCGGATCGTTGGGTGATTGTGTCAGGACCATCTCTATATAATTTTCTGCTTCTGCATAATTGGCTAAAGAAAAATGGACTTGAGCCATGCTGCGCAGTATGACCGGGTCCTGATCGTCCAGATTGAATGCTTTGGTAAAAGCCTGTAGTGCTGCTAACTTTTCACCTTGCAGATAGTGAAGATCGCCTTTGAGTTGCCAGGTTTTTTCATTGTCAGGGGCAATATTCAATGACTCTTGTACAAGAGCAGCGGCCTTTACATAGTCTTTCTGACTGATATGAAAGGAAGCTAAGGTGTTTTTTGCCCTGGCATCATTTGGATAGAGCTCATTGGCTGAATTGAATTCTGTATTTGCCAATTCAGCTTTACCCTCCAATAAATAGGCCTGTCCTCTGAGCAGGTGCCATTCGAACCGTCCGTCTTTGCTGAGTTCAACATAGCGGCTTTCAAGAGCCAGGAGGGGAGCGAGTTTTTTCTGCAGAATCAAACTGCTTCCCAACATGGGTAAGACAAGATTCAGGTCTGCGCCCAACTGCAAGGATTCCTGGAATAGCTCCTCGGCGGCGGCAAGGTTTCCGGTATTGAAGTAGACTTTGCCCAGTAAAATGAGAGAGGGCAGATGAGAGGGACTTTCCTGCAAGGCATTTTTCAGATAAATAAATGCCTCTTCGTTCTTACCTTGGGTAAAAGCTGACATGGCTGATTCATAGTTTTCAGCTTCGGAAACTGCAAAGGCCTGGTTGCTTATCAGCATTGCCAGGCCTAATAGAGGGTAGAAATGATTCATCAGGGTAACAGCTGGGACAAAGTTAAAAATACTTTACCTTCAAACCGTCCGGAATAAAAACTATCTTCGACGGGCGCGTCCGAACAGCATGACCAGCCCAAGAGAGAAGATCAACAACACTGTCGGCTCTGACACCTGAGTCAACTGAGGAGAGGTTGTGACCAAGCCTTTGAGCTTGAAACCATCATCGCCCAAATCCAGCCCGCCGTCGGGAGTGCCGAATGCGGCGTTGAAGGTGCTAATCAGCCAGGTCTTTGAGTACGTAGAAGCACCCGTTGCCTGGTAGCTGGAAGTGCCGACATTGTTGTAATTACCTGTGGTTTCCCAGCCACTACTGATCAGGTTGGCCCAGGTGGATGAACTGTCAAAGCCAGCAAAGTCACCATTATAGGAAGCCACGGACATATCGCCGTCCATCCGCCAGCTCAGGCCGAATTCATCGAGGCGAACAGCAGTATCGAATTCCAGCAGCAGAAAGTCATAATCGTTGGAGTATCTGCTGTCTATGGAATGGTTAGGATCGTTGTCACCCTCATCCCGGTTAATCAAACCAATGCCATTGCCATACTTCATCAGTTGCCCGGTTTCGAATCTGTTATCACTGGAACCGCCAGTATCTGACCAGCCGCTAATTACCAGCTCGACTCCGCCGACATTCATTGTAATGGAGTTTCCCATGCCCCAACTGTCAAGTGCGGCATCGGCTGTTCCGAAATCCCAGGTTTCTGTCCCTGCCATTGCCGAACCGGCAAACAAACTTATTATTATCAGTAACGATTTCTTAAACATCGTTTGTTCCTCGAAGGTGAATATACTGCGCCACACTAGTGATAAGCAAATTCTGGGCCAGCTCACAAGCTGTTGTATTTAATTAGCTTTCTTCCAAAGGAAGGGTTGTTGCTGATGATGCTATGTTAAAAATCCTGACACTGTCATTAAGCCGGATCCCCTGCAAAAGCACTTCACTATGAAGCTGGAATCTAAGTTCAGGGGCAACGCAATCTAAAGTAGAGCAAGCTGCTTAGACAGTTTTAGGGCTACAGCCAAAACGTTCTTCTATGTTATTGTTTAGATATGAGTAGAAAGAGGTATCTATGTCAGAAGCCAAGCGAAAGGGAATATATTTATTGCCGAATCTGTTAACAACCGGTGGGTTGTTTTCAGGTTTTTACGCCATTGTTTCGGCCATGAATGGTCAATTTGAGGCGGCGGCCATCGCCATCTTTGTCGCTATGTTGTTTGACGGTCTGGACGGTCGGGTGGCGCGTATGACCAATACGCAAAGTGAATTTGGCGCAGAATACGACTCGATGGCTGATATGGTGTCATTCGGTGTTGCCCCAGCGTTGGTAGCCTACAATTGGGGGCTGACGGAATTAGGGAAACTTGGTTGGTTGGCATCCTTTGTCTTCGTTGCCGGTGCGGCGTTGCGACTGGCGCGGTTTAACACCAACATAGCCACTGTGGACAAGCGTTATTTCCAGGGGTTGGCCAGCCCGGCCGCTGCGGCACTGGTAGCTGGAATGGTGTGGGTAGGGGTAGAGTATGACGCTGTTGGCACGGACTATGGTGTCATAGTCGCACTGGTCACTGCCGCAGCTGGTCTGTTGATGGTCAGTAATTTTAAATACAACTCCTTTAAAGAGCTTAACTGGCACGGCAAGGTGCCGTTTGTCGCCTTGCTGTTGGTGATGTTGATTATAGTCATTGTGGCCACTCAACCTTCGTTAGTGCTGTTTATTGCTTTCCTTTTATACGCGGTGGCGGGGCCGGTGAATACCTTTAGAAGTGTTGATAAGGTGAAATTGGAGCATGTGGTAGGGGATACGGATGACTCCGACGCTGACTTTACAACCGAGCCCACAAACAGTTCTGAGAAGAGTGAACACGAGTCATCCGAACGGCATACAAACAGGCCTTCCTAAATTTTGTCTCTTTGCTGAATAGACATGTTGCTTTGGGCGGCATGTCTTTGTAGCGTTCTTTCAATATGGATCTGGTTCAATCGGATTGCTTCAAAAATAATCTTCAGCCCCGTGGGCTTTGTGCCTGAAACAGCAGATGCTGCCGGATTCGCGTCTTGGTACAGTTTGTCCGTTTCTTTTACAATTTCACTCACTGTTATCATAAATCTCGGCTAAACCTATGAATTTAAAAGATAAAGAAAATGGGCTTGGTTATTGCTTATGATATCTTGTGGTGTCTACACCCCCGCGTTTACTTACAACAATAATGGGTTAAAGATATGAAGTATTTCAAAAAAATAATCATTGCAACAAGTCTGATTTTTACAATGCTCGGAATCTCATCCAATGCCAATGCGGTGCTGATTACTCAGGACCTCATGGAGGGCTCTGATGTTATTGGGACCATCAGCATTAATACTGATGATGCCGATATCTTCGGTGGTTTCGGTGAAGCATATGCTGCGGTTTCCTTCAACTTCCTTGGCTTCGATATACCGGGAGAGGACGTATTGTTCTTCCAGGCCATCTTCAATCCAGACAATCTGTATGCAGGTATAGAATTCCTCAATTTTGATGTGGATTTTGCGCTGGTTGGATGGGCGATCGATGGGTATTACGATGCCTTTGACAATCCTGATTTCAATTACTTCAGTGTATTTGATGCGCAAGGCCTGTTTTACGCTGGTAATTTGAGTCTGGGGCAGGCAAGCGTCGTTTCAGAGCCGACCTCTATTGCCCTTTTCTCAATGATGCTGGTATTGATGGGGCTGCGCCTTAAAAAGCGTGCCTGAGTCTTCACCAAATAGTTTTGCTTGATATTAAAAGGCCGGCTATAGCCGGCCTTTTCTATTTTGGCCAGCCAAGACGGCTCTTTCTACTAGGCGCTCGTTCTTCTATCTGAGGTCAATCTGAACGGTGCCTACATTGTCCTCCTTCTGCATTTTTAACTTCTGGATGCTTGTTGGATTGGCCAGTTATCTGGCTGTAGATGTCTGCGCTGTTCATCGAAACCACAGGTGGACAATGCTTAAGATATCATAAAGACCACCTCGCCTCGCTCTATGCAAGAAATACTTGTCCGCGCTCTTCTCCTGTCGCTGATGCAGTGATTTGCAAGGCGTTTCCACATACCCTGGCTCATCCATCTGAATTGAATTAAGCAAGAGGCGGTTATTCAATCCTCTGAGATCGGCTTGTCAGAGCTGTCTTGTTTGCCCTGAAAAGAGCAAGTACATCTGAGAATGCCCGTAAGGTAGATTTAGGCTTCGGCTGTCTTAGAGCCTGTATCGATTAACAACCTGTAGATCCAGCTGGCATAAGAAAATAAAAAGGCCGGTTAAAACCGGCCTTTTAACAGCGGCTGGGGCATATCCCAGCCTATTTTCAGTCAAAGCTTACTGAGGTTGAACTTCCAGGACCGTCGTACCCTGTGCTACACCTTCATCATCATAGAAAGTGATGGCGCCCATGTACAGGGTGTTTGCATCAAGGCCAGACGCAGTGATATTCACATTGTTATATCGACCATTGATTGCTCGACGACTTGAATTCACCCTGGTTGAGGACTCTGCCTGGTCCGCAATCCATACCGGCATGGTATAGTTTGTGGTTGCCGCACCGGCCAGATCCCAGCCATGAACAAAGGTAATGTAAACATCACCGATATCCCCATTAGCTCTGGGTTCGGGATTGGTCAGAATAACATCTTCATTGGAGCTGCTATTAGTGGACTGGCCAACCAGAGTGCAGAGCCATTGGTCACACCGATATACATAAAGATCCAAATCCGAGCCTTCCACATCGACCAAGCTGTCACGCAGACTGAACCGGGCCACCTGGGTACCTTCCGGAACCAGATAACCGTGGAAACCAAGCCCCGCTTCATTAAAGGCGTAAGTAGAATCGGGATCTTGTGCCACAGTACCAGCGCTGCCAAACGGAGCAACCAGGCCGACATAATCCAAGCTGGTGGCACCGCTATACAGCATCTTCACAGGGAATGAGGCACGATTGCGGTTCAAGGTAATGGACAGGCCTTCCGGAGCTTCGATCTTCACTGAGGGCACCGGCATGATGGCTATTGGTGAGCGTACCACATGACCATTTTCATCGGTCCATGTAATGGCGCCGAATGCCCATTCATTGTCTACCGCCGCTTCAGTCTTGGTAAAGGTCAACGTGAAACTGGCTGTGCCGTCGGCAGCGACTGCCAGCACATCCGTTTCTGTTTCGTTACCTTCTGAGTCATAGGTCTTCAGCTCAACTTCGATGCCGGCCGGCGCCTCAATGCTGGCAATGTAATTACCGCCAATGCCGGACACGTCTGTCACGGTACGAGAAACCGTGGTGCTTGAAGAAAGCTTGGAAACAGCAATGGATGGATAGTTGAGCTGACTTGCTTCTGTGGCAAAACCAGCAGCCTCCAGTTCGGCACAGGTCATACCTGACTCGGCTTCCACAAAGGCATCTTCATCCAGTCCACACATGAAACCCAGGTAGTCTCCACCATTTAACTTGTAGGTCAGACCAGGATCCTTGGCCAGCACCGGTGCGGCATGACCGCTACCGAAGTCAAATGGATCGGCTTGAGTGACGCCGTCTTCCTTGACCAGGTTTTGTCTGGCTGTGGTCATCAGGGCAGACTTGATCTGGGCCGGTGTCCATTCTGGATGCTGTCCTTTTAACAGTGCAGCCAGACCTGCAATATGCGGCGACGACATAGAGGTACCCTGCAGATACTTGAAAGACTCGCCAGCGGGCTCAAACATGGGGTCAGAGCTGGTAGCGGCAAGAATCTTCACACCTGGGGCAGTGATGTCGGGCTTGATGATATCCGTGGTGGAACCATTGGGCCCCCGTGACGAGAAGTTAGCAATGATGTTGCCCACTTCGGTAACGCTGTCTGAGGTTAAATTGGTGCTCAGGGTCACATTAACCGCGCCGTTGGTGGCACTGGTGTGAAGCGCCTGACCATCATTGAGGCTGACCATCACTCCGGGGATATTCACCGGATCGCCGCCCATAGCGAAGGGCGACCCGGCTGCGTTGTTGTATACCACTACAGCAGTTGCACCTGCGGCCTCAGCGTTGTTGATTTTATCGGTGAACGCGCAGCTACCGCGAGATATGAGGGCTATTTTACCCGCCATCTCAGCTGGATTCGTCAATGCTCCGCAAGCTTCCAGTGGCTCTGCAATTACCAAATCGCCACTCATGCCACCTTCAGGCACTGCTGGTGAAATTGCAGCAGGTACGCTCAAGAAAGCACTGCCTGCCAGATCACCGGAATTGACTTCGAGAGCATTCCCAATTAAGGCAGAGGTGCCGTCATAAGTTGAGGCTGCCACGTTAGTCACCCAGGGGGCGGGTGTACCGACTGTTACGGCCTCCGGACCGTCGTTTCCGGCGGATACCGCCACGAATACCCCGGCATTAGCTGCGCGTAACATAGAGGCCGCAGCAGGAGTGGTCAGGTCAGTGAGGCTGCCCCCGATAGAGTAGTTGATTACGTCAACACCATCGGCTACAGCCTGGTCAATGGCGGCCATGCTGTCAGAATAGAAACAGCCACGCTCGTTAACACCTGCAGGGCTCACATAGTCACTGTTCCAGCAGACCTTGTATGCTGCAACCCGGGCACGGGGAGCCATACCGGTGACAGTACCCAGGGGGATGCCCGAAATGGAAGCCGGAACAGCTTCGTTACCGGCGGCGGTAGAAGCTGTGTGGCTGCCATGGCCATCTGCGTCCCGGGGAGATTCAAACTCACCCAGCGCATATTGGACTTCATAAGCTGCTTCAAAACCCGCCTTAAAATACCGGGCTCCGATCAGTTTATTATTACAGTTGAAGGTTCCGGCGTCAGCTTCGACTCCGGCGTCACAGGTGCCAGTCCAGCCAATATCAGTAGGGTCACTGTAACTGCCATCATCTGCGAAGCTTGGGTTCTCTGGCCATATACCAGTGTCCACTATGCCCACGACAACGTCTTCGCCTTTAATTCCCAGGGTATGTTGGCCGTTGGCATCATTCAACCCCAGAAACTCTGGGGTGTTGGATGTCATAATTTGCTGGGCTTCATCTTTCCAGACACCGGCGATATCGGGATGGCTTTGCAGGCTCCTTACCTGTTCAGCTGTCAGGCGAGCTGCAAAACCATTGAATGTGTGAACATAGTTGTAAAGAACATCTGCAGCGCCAATTTCTTTTACCACAGCCTGTTGCTTGGCTTTGAGCCTTGCTGTATAGGCTTGCATGTTGGCTGACCGTTCGTTGTACAGGTTGCCTTTGTTCGCTGCCAGATAATTACTGGGTGTCAGCTCACCAATTGATTGCGCATGCGCTACGCCGGATTGCCCTTTCAACTGGACAATATAAGCGGTAACTTCGGCGCTGCCTTTATTGACAGCAGGGGGATTTGACTTAGTTTCCTTCAGCTTGTTGGTATTAATATGAACTTCATTGGCTATCGCGCCATTGGCAATAGCACTGGAAGTGAGGGCTGCCGTAATCAAGCCTCTTAATAGCGACTTTCTGAACGTCATCTTATTCTCCTGTTATAATTCTTTTCTTAGTTACTCTGATATATCCATCACAATACTAACGGCCAATCTTAAGATTTGGCGATAGGGTTAGTGCATCGTATATAAGGTGAAAACCAGCTAAGCGGCTTAGACCTTGGATTATCAGGTATGGTGTCCTGGTTGGATACCAAGCTAGCAAAAAGTGTAAGCAAAATGTGAACCAATAGGTAAGTTATTGATATTTCTGCCATGTTTTTTCACCTTGATAATATTTGTAAGAAATCTCGACACATTGCGCAAAGGGTTGGTACTCGCAGAGACTGGCTGTTTACTGGACGTTTGTGTGTATTTTGAGCAAACGACTTGTTGGAAGCAGAAAAGCATTGCATTCAAGATTGGTATAGGTAGAATGCGCCGCACTTCGACGGGGTAGGCCAACCAGCTTAACCCGGTGGCCAGGAAGGTCAGGTGAAGACGAGTAATCGGCAGGGAAGGTCAGGCAAAAAACTTCGGTTGGATGGCTTGACAGCGAAGAAGGATAGCGTAGAATTCGCGTCCCGCTTGAGAGAGGCCCAGGCCGACTCGGGCAGCCCAAGAGGCAGTGTTC
>NZ_JAFKCV010000129.1 GCF_017254865.1 Bowmanella dokdonensis
CAAAGCAGCAAGTCCAACGAAAAACAGCACAAAGGTAGCAAAACCCAGTATCAGCACTTCAATCGCCAGTAGTGCCAACCCCAGCACCATCAAACTTTCCGCCATATGTTCGGTGAACACTGTCATCAGGCCCCCTTATTACCTTTGATTCCGGTAATAATGGTCATTGCCTGAGCCACCATAGAGGCGGCATCGGTACCACTATCTGGCAACAACACCACTGAGGACTCTTTGGCAATGGCTTGTTTGGCTGCAATGGCCTTGGTTGCCAGATCCAATTGGATGGCTTTTTGTCCTTGCTCGGTATTGGCGGCCTCACCCACTAGACGCAACGCTTCGGCCTGTGCCTCAGCTACCGCCAAAATGGCTTTAGCTTCACCTTCGGCGCGCAGTACCTGCTCAGATT
>NZ_JAFKCV010000130.1 GCF_017254865.1 Bowmanella dokdonensis
AACAACTCAAGGCAAAATGCGCCAATAGACAAATTTTATTACATCCTCAGTACAACTTTTTGGCCACCTACAGCTACATATATAACAAGCGCCTATGCTACTACCGGAGACAATCATGAAACCTTCAGCCTTAGTTGCCACTTTCGGCTTGCTTGTCAGTCTCAGCAGCCACGCCGCCTTAAATCAGGATAACGATACCCTTCGTTATGTGTTCACCTACAAGTTGAACAAAACCCTGAGCTATATGGAGTACCAATATCAGGTGGTTAAACAGGATATTGCAAACGAGCTAGAAGACGATATTCAAAGCCAGGTGCTTGGCGCCATGGCTGATCAGTTAATCGCAGCCAATCCCCCTCAGGCGGGTAAGACGACACAACCCAAAGTCATGCCCGAACAGCTTT
>NZ_JAFKCV010000131.1 GCF_017254865.1 Bowmanella dokdonensis
CCGCGGTTACTTCGACATAACATGCTTAACGAGTTCTTGGTATTTGATCTGAGTCTGACCATTTGGTCTATACGCACTAACCATCTACGCGGGAGTAGTTATGGGTATCCCGGCGTCGTGGTATCAGCCGAAGCCTTCGTGACGTCAGCGACTGAGTGGCGCACGCCGGATTGGACTGGAACGCCACTAGGCTAGGTCTGCTTCCGGCCGCGTACGCAACATGCAGGTGTGCATAGGGCGATGGGCCCAGACCCCTGCGCGCATAGGATTTAGACCGGCGTGCTGACCTCTCTGTTGTGCCTAGATGGGGCTGCGACGTGTTGATCTTACGAGGCCGGGCATGACCCAGAAAAGTGTGTCCGGCCAAATGGGATCGAGCGTGTTGGGTTATGTGGTGCACCCCT
>NZ_JAFKCV010000132.1 GCF_017254865.1 Bowmanella dokdonensis
AATGCCGGTTGGGACGCGCCTTCGTCACTGAAAATGGTGGTGGAGAGCTATATCAATCAGTTCCGTTCCATGGACGATCCTTATATGCAGGAGCGTGCCGTGGATGTGGAAGATCTCGGTAACCGGGTACTGGGGCACTTGTTTAATACCTCAAGAGCACCGGTGTCTATTCCCGACCAGGCCATATTGGTAGCCGAAGAAGTCAGCGCCTCCATGCTGGCCGAATTCCCCCACGGTAAACTGCAGGGCATTATCTCCATGCGGGGCTCAAATAACAGCCACGCTGCCATTCTCGCCAGGGCTATGGGTCTGCCAGCGGTTATGGGGGTGACAGATGTTCCCTTGTCCTTGCTGGGCGGTAAGGAAATTCTGCTGGACGGTTACTCGGGAGAAGTCATTGTTT
>NZ_JAFKCV010000133.1 GCF_017254865.1 Bowmanella dokdonensis
TACCAGGCTGATTGCGCTAAACACCAATTAAGCAGCGACTTTACCCAATATCAGTCGGGCCATGAGCAAGGCATACTGAGCTACTGTGTATACACAAATGGGGTCACACTTGGCAGACAAGGGGCGGCATTTAACCCACTTTGTGAAGATGAAGGCTTCGCGTCTTTTCAAGATGGCTATTTTCAGGGTCAGCAATTACATCAGCTTGAAGGCAAGTTAGCTAACCTCAGGCAAGATATAGATGGTATTCAGAGCCAGATTAACCAGGCCCAGCAAAGCCTGGAAGATAATCAGGCGACTATCATAGATGACAACAGTAGCAAGGCTCAGCGCCAGGAACTGCTGAAGGAAAACGACAGATTACGCCGGGATATTCGTCGTTTACAGGCGGAGATGCGTCATT
>NZ_JAFKCV010000134.1 GCF_017254865.1 Bowmanella dokdonensis
GTTCTACGGCACGCTGTTCCACGTCTGCCAACTCGGCCTTCAATTTGTCGTAGATTTCCTGCTGGCGGGCTTTCTCGGCTTTTTCAGCTTCGGTTTGCTGTTTGGCGTCCTGCAGGATCTGCTCGGTCTGCTGCAGCTTCTGCTGCTTGTCCGCCAGCTCCTGTTGCAAAGCGGCTTGTTTATTCAGCCACTCCTGCTCTACCGACTCCACCTGCTGCTGCTGCTCGGCGGCACGTTGTTCCATTTCGCTGAGTTCTTGTTGCAACTTGGTCAGGTGTGCCTGTTGTTGCTGCTTCTCGGCTTTTTCCTGTTCAGACTGACGGCGAGTTTCATCCAGCGTCTGCTGGGTCTCCTGTAATTGCTGATGTTTGGCCTGCAGCTCTTGCTGCAATAATTTGTGCT
>NZ_JAFKCV010000135.1 GCF_017254865.1 Bowmanella dokdonensis
GTTTGCATCAACGAAGCCGCACTGGGAGGGGCTGCGTCTTCAACGGGTAAGGGGTCGGGGGTCACAACAGGTTCATCAACCTTGTCCTCAATAACATGCTCTTCCACATTGGCAGGGGGTGCAGCAGTATCCACCAGGTCAACAGGCGGGTCCTCTTCAATCACAGGTTTACTGGGCTGACTTAGGGCAAACTTAGCCTCCGGCGTCAGGGGAATTTTTATCGTTTGACCTATGTTAACTTTGCTGGGACTAATGATCTGGTTGTACTTTGCCAGAGCATAAAACTTCAGTGGTGAATTTAAGTATTTACCGGCTAAGGTGGACAGGCTTTCGCCGGAGGATAAAGTGACTTCAAAGTACTCCGAAGGAAAATAACTTTGTGCTGATGAGTCGATTTG
>NZ_JAFKCV010000136.1 GCF_017254865.1 Bowmanella dokdonensis
GTAATTATTATCAAGGTGGTTTAAATGGCGTGTCAGTGACTCCGCTACTGCCTTTGCGCCTGTCTGAATCCACCAGTTACCTGGATCGGATTTACTCAATCAAGTCTGTTCGTTAAGGGTCTTATATGAAAATCACCGATATTAAATTTGCCATGCTAAGGGTACCACTTAAGACCCCGTTTAAAACGGCCTTGAGAACCGTCGAAAAGGTGGAAGATGTTATCGTTATTGTGGAAACCGATACAGGTCATGTTGGCTATGGTGAAGCCCCCGCTACGGCGGTGATCACCGGCGATACTCACGGCTCTATCATCGAAGCCATTAAGACCATGATCAAGCCAAAGTTGATCGGCGAAGACATTGAAGACCTCAATCGTATCACCCATCTTATTCAAGGC
>NZ_JAFKCV010000137.1 GCF_017254865.1 Bowmanella dokdonensis
CATAGCGGTGGCAGCGGCCTGCCCATTAAAGAGCGGGACAATGGCAAAACCGAGCAGCAAAACCAGGCTGACCCGGTCTTTTCCCCGGATGGCCGTTATATCTACTACACCAAGGATATGAGCGCAGGTGGCCTGTTTGAATATAACCGCGACCCGCTGAAAAGCATTTTCGCTATTCGCCGTTATGACCGACAAACCGGGGAGGAGATTACCCTGGTGAGCGGGGTTGGCGGTGCGGTAGTACCTACGCCATCACCGGATGGCAAACACCTGGCTTTTGTGCGCCGGGTAAGAGAAAACACCGGCTTGTTTGTAATGGACCTAACCTCTGGGCGTGAAACCCTGCTGACCGATAAGCTTGAGCGGGACATGCAGGAAGGCTTTGGTTCGGAAGGCT
>NZ_JAFKCV010000138.1 GCF_017254865.1 Bowmanella dokdonensis
TAATGCGTCGAAGGTGTCGATAATGGCCAGCAACTTAGCCCCTTCACAGATGTCAGCATCTTTTAAACCCAGCGGGTAGCCCGAGCCATCCAGGCGTTCATGGTGCTGGATAACGATCTTACGGGCCTCATTCCATTGGTCCAAGTGCTCCAGCAAACGGGCACTCTTATATACATGAGAGCGCATCAGATTGAACTCTGTCTGTTCCAGTGGCGTGGTTTTATGCAACACTTTTAATGGCATAAAGGCCATACCAAAATCGTGTACATAACAGGCCACGGCCAATTGGTTTGGCTCCACCGGATTGCCTTTGAGTTTATTCAGGTACAAGGCCAGGCGGGCGATGCGGTCTCCACGGCCCTGCCAGTATTTGGAGCGGCGCTCCACCGGTTCCAT
>NZ_JAFKCV010000014.1 GCF_017254865.1 Bowmanella dokdonensis
GAGCATTACAACCATGTTCGCCCGCATAGCTCACTGAATTACATGTCGCCTGTTGAGTATGCAAAACAGGCAGCTTAAGCAGGAAAATCTCATTGAGGGATTGGTACTAATCTCGGGGAAAGGTCAGATGGATTCAATTCCTATGAGTACTACGAAGAACTTCCGAAAGATCAAAAGGAGAAATTGGCCGTAAACAATGTAACCGTAGCATTTGTTGAAAGGCAGACTGATAGATTGAATACCCTTGCTAAGTTATTCGAAACTTCTACCAATGGTGAATCAAGTTTCTACGGAGATTTTGTGAGCAGCATACAAAAAGACATTATTAATATTCAAAAAACTAACGCTATTGAAAAGTTGAGAGTAGCACATGAAAATTCGTCATACTTTGAGTATCAAAGGATTAGAAGAAATGAAGTACAATCCTCAATTATGATAGCTAGTGATGCTGCCTGTGATCTCTTTAGAAGGAGATTAAACGGTGTATTCAGCCAGTCAAACTTTGCCTTTGGTTCTTTAGCAACAGTTGCAGGAGGCTTAGGAGCTATATTTACCGGAGTTGACGAAGCAAGGGCATTTGCTGGTCTGTCTGGTATCACAAGTGGCATAAGAGCTGAGTGGAATGATGCTTACTTCAGAAACCAGGTAGTGGAAGTACTTACAAAAGCTATGGAAATCGCTAGAAAGAAGAAAAGAGATGAAATTCAGAGAAGGAGCATTCAAGTTACTTCTGACTATAATATACAGCAATCTATAAATGATGCAATTGACTACAATTCAAAATGTACTCTAATTGCAGGTTTGCAAGAAACATCAGAGTCTCTCCAAATAGTTTCCGATCCTGGTTTGAAGTGGTTAGCCACTGCATTTGGAGGAGCCGCGTCAAATAGGGAACTTACTTCAAAACTTTTTGAACATCTCGGCAATGCAGTTAGTGAAATGCAACAGATTCAGAAGTCCACGGAAGATCCCAACTCAATTTCAGAAATCCCTAGCCCCCCTAAAGAAAAAGAAGTTCCTACAAACCCCAAGGATAAATAGAATTATTATTAAGATTTTTCTTTTATGGAACATAGGGCTGCTTCGCAGCCCTATTCAGTATCTGAAAAATAAATTAGCCGTAATCAATAGTACAAATAAACTATCAGTCTATATCTTTAACAGCTGCCCGGGGCAAAATTAGTCAAGGCTCTAATTTCAAAAAAGCTAGCATTTACTCTCTTGTACAACACAAATAAGCCAATCATATTTAGTGTATAGTATAGGACAGTCCTAAAAAATAGTTTTTCTCAATGACTTTTCCTGATCGCTTTTGATTACAAAACAAGAACCATCGAACCTCACATTCTCAGGCTTAATCCAGCAAATAGAATAGATCTTCATTTACCCACCTTTATTAAAATATCCGGTTGTGAAGTTAGATGTAAGTGCTCTATTGTGGCTGTCATTATTTCTTGAAATAAGCTATCGACTAGCAACCTAGTTTAAATCCAAAGTTTTACTCTGATTGAGATCGTAACAACTCATGAAGATAACCAGTATCGTCTTCTGCGCGTTGGCGAAAGTGCTCATTTATTAAAGGCGGCAATTCTCTTTTTATACCTTTTTTATCTTGAATCTGTATAAGACCAGTTTCGTCAAATCGACCTACTTGAAATATTTCTAGCCCATTAGGCATCAATGCTTTGAAGGAAGCTGCCTCTTCTTGGCGAACAACACAGGCAATTGCCCAGTCACCCACCCCTAGCGCAAACTGCCAGAGAGGCACTTCTGTTCGAAAGGACGCCTCTTCAGCTATAGTGTGCATTGGTAAGCATTTCTCATGTAGAGTTATACCCACTCCTTCTTTACAGAAGATACGTATAGCCTCTGAAAGACCGTCACTGAGGTCGCAAGCAAATGCAACTTTCCGAGATTCCCTCATATAGCGGCCTTCAATAACTCTAGCCATTGGGTGTGTGAGCACATTTGTATAATAATTGGGAATTTTTTTATCAAATATGCGTTTATTCATTAATGCCATGCTGCCAGAAAAAGCACCAAGTCTTCCTGCTATAAATAGATAATCACCAGGCATCGCGGAGCCTCGTCCAAACTGAGTCCCCCGCAATAATGTTCCCCATGCTGCTCCAATGACTTGGGCTGCATCTCCCTCTTTAGTATCTCCTCCAACAAATGCAATACCATGACTTCTACAAGCTTCTTCGCATCCCATTACAATTTCTCTAGCACTAATGACGTCAAAATCATCTGGTAGTACAAGTGACAGCATTAGCGCTTTGGGAACGGCACCAACAGATAGCAAATCGCTAACATTTGCCACAACAGCCAGCCGCCCCCAAGTTTTTGCATCTCCTATGCCATGCTTTAATGAAACTGGTGATGGAGCCCTGTCTATTTTGCAAGCGATTAATTGATCTAATCCAACATCAATAATACTAGCATCATGCCCGAACCCATTTACAAAGGAAGAATCTACGCTCAAGCTTGGAAGTAAGCCTTTTATGAATTCTTTCTCGCCAATCTCCGACATCGTAGTCATAATCGTTACTTTTAATTGCTAATTCTGAGGTGTAATAGAGGCTTCTTTTACTTCCATATCTATCAACGAAGGTTTGATTTTACCCAGACTTCGATTAAGATAGTCGATCTCTTTCTTGTATGTATCCATTCCACTTTCATATTTTTCGATCATATTTTTCATTTCGACAATTTTCTCCTTTTGATCATCCAAGCGTTCGGACAACCCCTTATATGTAAAGAATCCTGGCACAGCAAGCACAGCTACGATGAGAGTTACGAAAACGAGAGTATTACTAGCTAACCAAGTAACTGTTCGTTTAGCAGACTTAGACGCTCTAGCAATTTCACTCAAGCTACTAATTATTGGCTGAGTTAATTGCTCTTCTATAGTTGATACGGATCTGTGGACCTTAGAACTCATCGAAGCTTTTTCAAGACGAGAAAACTCAATAGTCGCAATCCTTTCCCCTCGTTTCATGCATATTGATTTTGATGAAAGGTTATAAAGCATTAAGATAACCTTGCCCTTATAGCCTGGATCAAATGGCGGTTGTGATGTCAAAATTATTCCAGCATAGATATGGGTCATTCTAAGAGATACTTTAGCAGTAATATCTTTCGGTAGATTAATAGTTTCTTCAGTAAGAATAAAACAGACCGCGTGTGGTGGGATTTTAAAAGATTGGTTTCGTCTTATACGCTCTGTCTCTATAGAGGAGAAAACTCCTTCTTTTCCTATATAGTATTCTTCACCAACAGTTAGATCGTAAGAGCTTGCCCTCAAAAGCTCGTTTTTAAATGGAGAGATCAATCCGTCCTCTTTTTTTTCAGATAACAGACTGATAACGTGGTCAGGCAGAGTCATATATCTTCAATCCTATTCTTTATTTTGCTCAGCTTTGAACGGAGCTCTTCTAAATCTATTCCGCTTGAAACTAGACAATCCTTTGGGATAGCCTGTCTATTTTTTAATACTAATGCCTCTCTTTCTCTTACTCCCCAAGCTGAGACTGTCAATGTACCCAGCTTGACTTGACTAATATTGTGCAAACTATTTGATTCTGCTCGATAAATATTGCCCTTTGTCAACACTCTACTTCCAGAACGAACTACTCCTGTTGTGCCATTTTCTTTTGCAACACAGTGACCTAACGATTGTTCAAAGCTATAAAGAAAGCACTTATAAGCATCTCCAGGGATAAGCTCATAAGAGTTCTCTTGTATCGCTCCGAAAACGATACGAGAGCTGAAGTGTGCACAATGTGAATGGATGTCTTCCTCAATATTAATGGATTCATCATCCCACAAATGCATACGTAAACAATATGTTGGGTCATTTGCAAGTAAAACAAATTTTAAAAAGCCTAGTTGATGTCTATGTGATCGACGAGCGGCTGCCTCGAGAAGTTGGTCATCCGAAAGTATTAGATCCAGACAATTCACCAACGATTTGTTCGAAACATCTTCAACAACTTCCTCAATAGCTCGCCAATTTAAGGTTTGACTATCGACCTTACTTTTCATAAATCGACTTTTATATATGGCCAAATTATTCATTTACCATCCTTATATTCGATAACCTTGCTACATTTCATACGTGTCTTTCGTCAACACGCACATTATCTTTAATCTTGGTGTTCTTCTCTCCACTAGTCCACCCGATTTGATCTTAGTAAACTCCGCAACGAGAGGAAATTCGCACATGAAAAGATTTTCTGAAGAACAGTTCACCGGGAAAAAGGGGACGGACAATTAATACCTGAACAAACATCCCTGCTTTGTGCCATTTGTGACTCTGTTTTTCATTCCCAACGAAACTTTAGCTCCATTATCAAGACAGGAACAGAAGGCCATTATTCTCCCCCATAGATAAACCTGTCAAAACCCTTTTCCTTCCAATACTTTCGGATAGTGGTGTTGTAGTTTATGTTCAGATGACCAGCTATCCCCTCAGTGTCTCTGTGGTTAACCCCAAGTCATCGTCCAGGCACACAATACTCCTACCACCCAGAAGGCCTGTCCATAAGTTCAAAAACCATTGTTTTTAATAAACTTTTCAAGCCTGAAATGATAGAATCCGGCTCTGATTTAACTGCTCATAACTGAGCCACAGCGGGATTCCTTTCCCCTTCACAGCAGTTGGATAACCTATGCACAAAAAGCCGTTTTTGAGATGGATTGGCCATAGTGCCCTGGCCTCGTTATTGACCTTCAGTGCGTCTTCCCTGGCGGCCTCGCCGGACGCGGCTGTTACGCAGTTTATAGAGGAAATGGTCAGCGAACATGGGTTTGACCAGAGCGAATTGACCAGCTGCTTGCTGACAGGGTACCGAATCAGGCCATTCAGCTGCCCTGGGAGGCCAAACCCTGGCATCAGTACTATCCGCTGTTTCTGACCGAGAAGCGGGTGCAAAAAGGCGTGGAATTCTGGCACACCCATCAGGACAGCCTTAAGCGGGCTGAACAGGTCTTTGGCGTTCCGGCCGAAATTATCGTCGCCATTATCGGGGTGGAAACCTTTTATGGTACCTATCAGGGCAAGTACGAAGTGCTGGATTCCCTGTATACCCTGGGCTTTCACTACCCGCCGCGTTCAAAATTCTTTAAAAGCGAGTTAGCCCAGTACCTGCTGATGACCCGCGAAGAGGGCCTGGATAACACCAGTATTGTCGGCTCTTATGCCGGGGCAATGGGCTGGGGACAATTTATCTCCTCCAGCTATCGCCACTACGCGGTGGATTTTGACCAGGACGGCACCCGGGACCTGTTAAATAATCCCCAGGATGCCATCGGCAGCGTGGCCAATTATTTTCGTAAGAACGGCTGGAAACCGGGCGAGGCGGTGGCCTATCCGGCCGTCGTGGAAAAAGCCCAGGTCCCATCGCTGCTGACCGACAAACTTAAGCCCAGCCAAAGCTGGCAAAGCCTGCACAAAGGCGGTGTGCGTATCGATGGAACGGCAGAGCTGGTCGATGAGGCACCGGCTAAATTGCTGCAGTTTGAGTTGACTGACGGCCATGAATACTGGCTGGGACTGCATAACTTTTATGTGATCACCCGCTACAACCACAGCCCACTGTATGCCATGGCGGTCTATCGGCTGAGTCAGGAAATTAAGGCGGCCATGGCCGGCTGATGCACAAAGATATCCCTTGCCTGAAACAGTAAAAATGAACCACAAGGATGACAGACCGAACTGGGGTGACTGCTCTGTAAGCGCCCGGCTCCTTCCTGGCTTCTGCTGAAGAATCATGGCAGCAGATGGGCGAGGTCATCCTCCGGCTGGAGGTCCGGCTGACTTGGACGGATAAATTCCGCTTCTGCGATTTCTGCCCACCCATTTGATGTGGCCGGGCACCGCCCGGCAGATGGGTTTACAGATCGAACTTGATCCCTTGAGCCAGGGGCATGGCGGTTGAATAGTTTATGGTATTGGTCTGACGGCGCATGTACGCTTTCCAGGCATCAGAGCCGGATTCGCGACCGCCGCCGGTTTCCTTTTCGCCACCAAAGGCACCGCCAATTTCCGCGCCAGAGGTACCAATATTCACATTTGCAATACCGCAATCTGACCCCCAGTGAGCCAGGAATTGTTCGGCTTCGAGCATATTCTGGGTAAAGATGGCGGACGACAGCCCCTGAGCCACGTCGTTTTGCAGATCAATGGCTTGCTGCACTTTACCAGTGTACTTAATCAGGTACAGGATGGGCGCAAAGGTTTCTTCCTGCACCATCTGGTAGTGGTTTTCGGCCTCAACGATAGCAGGCCTGACGTAACAGCCCGACGCATAACCTTCTCCACTGAGGACGTCGCCACCACATAGCAACTTCCCCCCTTCGGCCTGCACTTTGTCCAGTGCCTCACTAAAGGCCCTGACAGAGTTTTGATCAATCAGTGGCCCTACATGATTATTCTGATCCAAGGGGTTACCGATACGCAGCTTGCTGTACGCGCTGATAAGGGTGTCTTTTACCTTGTCATACACCGACTCATGCACAATCACCCGACGAGTAGTAGTGCAGCGCTGACCGGCTGTTCCCACCGCACCAAACACCACACCAGGTATGGCTACTTTCAGGTCGGCGTTGGGAGTGATAATAATGGCGTTGTTACCGCCCAGCTCCAGAATGCTCTTACCAAAACGGGCAGCGACTTTCTGCCCGGCATGACGACCGACACGGGTCGAACCAGTCACCGACATCAACGGAATACGCTTGTCATCCAGCATCAGCTCACCGATCTCGGCGCCGGTGCCCACCACCAGTGAGAATACCCCTTCCGGCAGATTATTGCGGGCCAGAATCTCTTTTAAAATATGCTGACAGGCAATGGCAGTCAGCGGGGTTTTCTCTGAGGGCTTCCACACCGTCACGTTACCGCAAACCGCAGAGATCATGGCATTCCATGACCATACCGCCACCGGGAAGTTAAAGGCCGAGACCACACCGACAATACCCAGCGGATGGTACTGATCGTACATACGGTGCAATGGACGCTCAGAGTGCATGGTAGAGCCGCATAACTGACGGGACAGGCCAACGGCAAAATCACAGATATCGATCATCTCCTGCACCTCGCCCAGGCCTTCCTGCAGTGACTTGCCCATTTCATAAGATACCAGCTCACCCAGCGGCTGCTTGTATTCTCGCAGTGCCTGGCCAATCTGACGCACTATTTCCCCTCGCTGAGGCGCAGTAATCTTACGCCAGCTAACAAAGGCCTGCTGCGCCTGTTCAATCACTTGCTGATACTGGACAGGGGTACAAAGGCTGACCTTGGCAATCAGTTCACCATCAACCGGCGAGTGAATAGCCAGTGGCTCTGCACTGTTATCAGTCAGCCACTGCTGGCCCGTGCTGGCACCGGCGTTGCTGGCGCCAAGCTTCAGTTGCTTGAGAAATTTCATCGTTAATCCTCTTCTTGTCGTTACCGGGCGGGGTTATTGACCCAGGCCCCTAAGACCGCTGCGTAAGGTGTCGAGGAAGCGGTCTGCTTCAGGTTGCCCAAATACCATGGGCGGCTTGATCTTCAGAATATTGTTGAACGGTCCCTCGCTGGAAAGCAGTATGCGCTGGGTCTTAAAGTGTTCAATCAGGAGTTTGGTTTGGGCGGTGGCCGGGGTCTTTCTGTGACTATCGGTCACCAGCTCTACGCCGATAAACAGCCCCAGGCCACGCACATCGCCAATAAGTTCAAACTCATGCGCCATCTCTTTGAGCTTGCTCTGCAAATAATCACCGGTGCGCCTGGCATGGGCTTGTAACTGCTGTTCTTCAATCACCTCCAGTACCGCCTGGCCAATGGCACAGGACACAGGGTTGCCACCAAAGGTATTGAAGTACTCCATCCCTGTAACAAAGGCGTCTGCCACCTTGCGGGTGGTGATAACGGCGGCCATGGGGTGTCCGTTGCCTATGGGTTTACCCAGCGTGACGATATCCGGCACCACGCCTTGAGTCTCAAAGCCCCACATGGCCTCGCCAACCCGTCCAAAACCTATCTGCACTTCGTCGGCAATACATACCCCTCCGGCAGCGCGTACCTGTTCATACACCGAAGTCAGGTAGCCTTGCGGCATCACGATCTGTCCGGCGACCCCTTGTACCGACTCGCAGATATAAGCGCCGGGCTTTTTATCCTGCCAACTGAGATCTGCCAGTACCCGCTTGATATCAGCCGCATACTGACTACCTGTCTTTGGGCCATAACCGGCATAAGGGCCACGGTAGGGGTCAGGTAGCATTACTTTGTGTATGTGAGCAGCAGCGCCTTCCCCCCCCGGACCATCAAACTTATAGGGGCTTGCATCAACGCAGGCATTGGTATTGCCATGGTAAGCTCCGTCCACCACCAACAGCTCGCGACTTTTGCTGGCGCAGCGTGCAAGTCTGAAAGCCAGTTCGTTGGCTTCACTGCCGGAGTTCACCAAAAAACACACCGCCAGTTTGTCGGGGAAATAGCCCAGCAGCCTTTCGCCGTAGCTGACCAGATTGTCATGTAGATAACGGGTGTTGGTATTGAGCGTCGCCATCTGTTGCTGGGCCGCCGCCACCACTTTGGGATGACAATGGCCCACGTGGCAGACGTTGTTGACCATATCCAGGTAGTCTCGCCCCTGCTCATCAAACAGGTACGCACCGAGGCCACGCACAATCTTCAGCGGCTCGTTGTAGCTCAGACTCAGGGTCGGACTGAAGTGGCTTTGCCGACTGGCCATAAGTGCCGCTTTACTTCGCCCGCTATGATTGACGCCCAGACACTCGCCAGTCAGGATTTGACCAATAACCGCCAGATCCAACAATTTAAACTGCGCCAGCGCCTGCCACACAGGGCTTGCCGAAATCAGCAAGTACTCATTGTCAGGGGTTTGGCGGATAGCATGAGCAGAATTACATACGCTTACACAAAAGCGCAGACAAATCAGATAAGGCAGCGCTTTCAGTTCATCCTCATTAAGGGGGCGCTGGCTTTGATAGCCCTTTGTCACGGCACGGATCACAGCCACGGGATCGGGTTGGTCCAGCACTGCGTAGGCACAGGCAATCGCCAGCTCGTTCACCAACTGGCTGAAGCACATATCGCCAAAATCAATCAGGCCGCTGATCCGCGTGGGGTTGGTCAGATCATCCACCAGCAGGTTGTAGTCATTGGCATCGTTGTGGATGGGTCCGGCCGGTAACTTCGACAAGAATGGCTTAACCTGGGTCTGGTATTGCAGTAAAAAGCCTTCAACCAGCTTGCGCCTGTCTCCTTCCAGGGCATCCAGTTTATCGCGACACACTTCCAGACCAAAGGCCAGATCCCAGTCCAGGTAGCGATTGAGGCCCGGATGGCGAAAATCGCTCAGGCCTTTGTCCAAAAGCCCCATAAACGCCCCAAGATGCTGCCACAGCTCAGGAAACGCCTGTCCTTCGGGCAAATCCGCATAAAACTGACCGGGCAGGTAATTCAGCACCCGGATAGGAAACAACGCCCCAGCGCTGTCGGCAATCTCGCCTAAGGTGCGGCCCTGCGTGTCGCTTAGCACCTGGGGCACAGACAAACCACACCCGGCCAGATGATTCATAGCCTGGCTCTGCAAGTCCAGATACACGGGCGCATCGCCATCGCCGGCAACTTTCACTATGTATTGTTGGCCCCCAGCGGTTTTCATCAGCAGGTTGAGGTCACAGTAACCTGGCAGCCGGGTCAGTTCGCCCTCAAGCTGGTAATGCTCCGCCACATACAGGGCGATATCTGCATCCAAAAGTCGCGCCGTCATCATCTTTCCTTCCAAAGCATCCGACAGAGGCAAGCCCTAAGGGCCTGCCGTTTATTTTGTTCTGGCCAACTGAGCCGGGTTAGCCCCTGCCGCCAACGGGATCAGGGTGAAGCCATACTGGCTGTCTCGAGGTGGCAGACTGTACTTGTCATGGACCGGCCGGCCCCAGGAGGTATCCCCGCCCACGCCCATTTGCTTGTGATCCAGGTTTAATGTGACCAGATCGCGCATTGGCACTTCCCGACCATGCTTGCTGGTCACCGGGACCAGGCCAGAAGCGGAGGCTTCGCTGTCACCCGCATAGAAGTCAATATCCGATTGCAGGTAAGGCCATGCACTCCCCGACATCAGACCATCGGCCACTGCCAGCAGGCCTGCGCCTTGTTCATTGGTCAGAGCAATCCAGCGTAAATCCTGTTTATTGGCATTTTCCTGCGGACGGACATAGTGATGGATCTGATCGCGGACATGGGCCTGATATAAACCAACCCGCGCCGAGCGGTAACGATCGGCATAGCTCTCATGAGGACCCCGACCAAACCAGCTGACAAAAGCGTATTCGCCAGGGGTTTGCAACTGCATGCCGAACTTGGGCAGCTTAGGCAGTGTCTGAGCATCCGCCAGATCCAAACTGCTGCTGACGGCGATTCTGCCATTGGCGGCGATCCGGTATTCAACTTGGTAACTGCCTTTAAAGTCGGGACTGTGGTATAGGGCGGTCACCAGTACATCGGCCTTAATGGATTTGCTGCTCAAACTTTGCAGTTGAAGTCTGTCTTGAGCGTGCTGCCATATTGCGGCCCACTGCGGCATATCATTACCCAGGTCGTTATCCGTAGGCGGACGCCAGAAATTTACCTTCAACGGTGCGTTTAAAAGCTCCCTGCCCTGCACCTGATAGTGGCTTAGCCAGCCACTGGCCGCATCAAAAGCCAGTTGCACCCGATCATTGCTCACCTTGAACCATTCGCTGCCCTTATCAATAACCAACGTCTGTGCCTTGGCCGTCGGCTGGGGCAGGTACAGCATTTTTACCGGCAGGGTGAACTGTTCAAAAGCCACTTCGTGGTTATCATCCAGTAGGCCCATCGGACGGTTCAGACGTGCAGACAGGGTCAGGATATATTCCTGGCTGGCCGATTCAGGCAGCACCGGCAGAGCCAGCTTCACTTTGGCAGTGCCGCCGGCGGCCACGTCGGGCATAGGCTCGCGCCCTTTGGCGATCAGCTCACCATCTGCGTTAATCTGCCAGGCCAGATCGTAGCCCTCGAGCGACGCAAAGATAAATTTGTTGCGAACCTCAAACTGGCCTTTGCTGATATCCAGGGCTTTAAACTTAATCGGTTCGTAAACCTTTTTGACTTCCAGCAAATGGGGATGGGGTTCGCGATCAGGGTTAACCAGACCGTTGTTCAAGAAGTTGCCGTCGGTAGGCAGGTCGGGATGGAAGTCCTTACCATAGGCCCAGAACTTCTGGCCCTTGTCGTTGGTATACTCCAGGGCCTGATCTACCCAGTCCCAGATATAGCCGCCCTGAAGCACATCATACTTTTCGATCACATCCCAGTAATCCTGCAGGTTACCTACGGAGTTACCCATGGCGTGAGCGTACTCGATCATAATGCCGGGACGATCTTTGTGGGTTTTGGCATATTCTTCCAGCCGTTCAATGCTGGGATACATAGGGGCAAAGATATCAGTGTAATACCCCGTACCTGCCGGTTCATACTGCACTGGGCGGCTGCCGTCGTGCGCTTTCAGCCAGTTGTAGGTGGCTTCGAAAACCTTTCCCTCTCCTGCTTCGTTACCCAGTGACCAGACGATGATGGACGGGTGGTTTTTATCCCGCTCAAACATGCGCCTGGTACGCTCAAGATGGGCCGGCAGCCAGCTCATTTCATTGCCAAGCTGGGTGTCTTCCTTGATAGCCAGTGGATGTGACTCGATATTGGCTTCATCAATAACGTACATGCCGTATTTGTCGGTCAGATCATACCAATAAGGATCATTTGGATAATGGCTGGAGCGCACCGCGTTAATATTGTGCTGCTTCATCAACTTGATATCCCGCTCCATGGACTCACGGGTGATCACGTGCCCGCGACGCGGGTCGGTTTCATGGCGGTTGACGCCGCGGATGTAAATGGCTTTGCCATTGACCTTCAACTGGCCACCTTCAATGGCAATATTGCGAAAGCCAATATCTTCGCGCACGCTTTGCAGCACCTGGCCATCTGCATCTTTCATGGTCATCACCAGGGTATACAGATTCGGCGTTTCAGCGCTCCATAACCTTGGCTCTTTCAAGGTGGCGGCGAACTGTAACGATCCGGTTTTATTCAGACTGACTGACTGCTCTTCACTGGCTACCACCTGCATTTCCCGGCTGGGGTCAAACAACTGATATTGCACCGATACATCAGCAGGACCGGCATAATTGCGCAGATCCACCTCCAGGGCCAGCCTACCCTCACTCAGATCTGAGCTCAGGGTTGGCCTTACATGGAAGTCATATAAATGCTGTTTGGGAGTGGCATACAAAAACACGTCGCGCTCTATGCCTGATACCCGCAACATGTCCTGACTTTCGAGGTAGCTGGCGTCGGTCCACCGGCGAATTTGCATGGCAATGAGGTTCTTATCACCTTGCAGATAGGGGGTTAAATCAAACTCAGCCGGAGTTTTGGCTCCCTGACTAAAGCCTATGTAATGACCATTCAGCCAGATTTCCAATGAAGAGCGGGCCCCCCCAACATGAATAATGACCTGCTTGTCCTGCCAGTCTTCGGGTAGTTCAAAAGTTTTACGGTAGGAGCCGATGGGGTTGTAGTCAGTGGGCACATCGGGCCACTTGGCTTCAAAAGGATAACGTTCATCCAGGTAGATGGGATAGCCAAAACCTTCCACCTCCCAATTGCCTGGCACCCGGATTTGTTCCCATAGGCTGTCATCAAACCCCGGCATTTCAAACCCTTCAGGAGCATCCTTAGGGCTGCGCTGCCAGTTGAACTGCCATAGGCCATTTAAAGAGTAATAGTTTGCGCTGCGCTGATAGTCGTCTACCAGGGCTGCCGCCACACTGGAGTAAGCAAAACCGCTGGCGCGGGGATCCAGCTTGTTGATTGCAAACACCTGATGGTCTTCCCAGGGCGCTCGGGAGGTGGCTAGAGCCGGATAACACAGTATCCCGGCCAGCACGATGCTGATGGCTTTATTCATAATATTCCCCGACATTTAGTACTATTTATAATACAAAAAATTAACTCACTGACAAGGGGCACTAAGTTAATTAACATGCAATTTGACTGGCTGCCCACTTAGCCAACTAATCAACGAATCAGCCGAATCCCTGAGTATTCAAGTCTCCTGGCGACCCAACGAAGAGCGGCGGGATAAAATCCGGTTGTAAATATATACTATAAATAATACATTAATTGCTAACAATAAATTAACCGGATAAGAAAAGCATGTCGTCGTTGTCCTCGCTCGATATCTCCCTGTTCGCCGCCTATGTGGTGATGTTGGTTTTTGTGGCTTTTTGGGTATCAAGGGAAAAAGCAGGCCATCAGAAAAATACCAAGGACTACTTTCTGGCAGGCAACAGTCTGCCCTGGTGGGCCATTGGAGCATCGCTCATCGCCGCCAATATTTCCGCCGAACAGATCATCGGCATGTCAGGTTCGGGCTACGCCATCGGCATGGCTATTGCGTCCTATGAATGGATGGCAGCCATTACCTTGATTATCGTGGGTAAGTATTTTCTGCCCGTCTTTTTAAAGCATCGCATTTACACCATGCCGCAGTTTCTGCAGCAGCGTTTTGGTCATGAGGTGCGCCTGACGCTGGCGATTTTCTGGTTGGGGGTATACGTATTTGTCAACCTCACTTCCATATTGTGGTTAGGGGCACTCGCTATCAATACGATTACAGGCATTGATATGACAGCCGGCCTGGTGTTTTTGGCTTTGCTATCACTGACCTACTCCCTGTACGGAGGCCTTAAAGCTGTAGCCTACACGGATATTATTCAGGTTGTAGTGCTGGTAGCGGGAGGCTTGCTGCTTACTTATATAACCTTGGGTATGTTGGGAGAGGGCAGCGTGATCAGTGGCTTTAGTACCCTGCTGGATGAGGCGCCACAGAAATTCAACATGATCTTAAGTGCCGACCATGAACATTACATGAGTCTGCCAGGTGTGTCCGTACTGATCGGGGGTATGTGGATCATGAACCTGTCCTATTGGGGCTTCAACCAGTACATCATTCAACGCACCCTTGCCGCGAAATCCCTTAAAGAAGCACAAAAAGGGATTGTGTTTGCTGCGTTTCTGAAACTTCTGATGCCTATTATCGTGGTGCTTCCGGGTATCGTCGCCTATGTGCTGCACCCGGGACTGGAACCAGCAGATAAAGCTTACCCTATGCTGCTAGGTATGATGCCTGAGGGCATCAAGGGGTTTGTATTTGCGGCGCTGGTGGCAGCGATTGTGTCCTCTCTTGGCTCCATGGCCAATAGTATCTCCACAATCTTTACCATGGATATATATACCCATTATCGTCAAGACAAATCTGAGCACCATTACCTTAGCGTAGGGCGGATCGTCAGCGTCACGGCCATGTTGTTGGCGGTTATCTGTGCCCAGCCGTTGCTGGGACAACTGGATCAAGCCTTCCAGTATATTCAGGAATTTACCGGGTTCTTTACTCCTGGCATTGTGGTTCTGTTCCTGCTGGGTATGTTCTGGAAACAAACCACCACCAAAGGTGCTTTATCCGCAGCGTTTGGTTCCTTTGCCTTGTCATTGCTGCTTAAAGTCATGATGCCGCAGTTGCCCTTCATTGACCGGGTAGGGGTGGTGTTTGTCAGTTGCTTACTGCTGGCCGTGCTGGTTTCCAAGCTGGATAAAAAAATTCAGGTCCGGGGACAAAACCTGCTTGATGGCGTGCAGTTCTCGACGTCTGCCTCTTACAATGTGGCCACGTTGGCAATCATAGCTATTCTCGCAGCCTTGTATATCACCTGGTGGTAACAGGATGGCTATCCCTAACGCCAAATTAATCGCCCGCCTGCCGGTACAAAACCGTCTTGGCGAAGGTGTACTTTACCACCGGGAAACGGACTCTGTTTATTGGACTGATATCAAGGGTAAAAGGCTATATCGACATAGCCTGGCCGACAACGACACAGAGTACTTTACCCCGCCAAATGCTATCAGTGCTTTTGGGTTTACTGATGTGCCCGGTTGCCTGGTGGTGGCATTTGTACATGCGCTGGCATTGTACTGGCCACAATCCGGTGATGTGCATCTTCTGCATGTGGGGGAGATGGAGCGTCCCGGCAACAGATTTAACGATGGTAAAGTGGGGCCTGACGGAAATTTCTGGATTGGTTCGATGGCAGAAAATACATTGACCAATCCCAGCGCCAGTTTGTATCGATTGGATCAACAAGGCCGGCTAACCAAGGCTTTTGGCGGTGTATACATATCCAACGGTCTATGCTGGAGTCCTGATGGTAAGCAAATGTACCACGCAGACTCGCCCCTGGGATTAATCCGGCAGTACCGATTTGCAGCCATGCCGGAACAGGGACAGTCCTTTGTTCAAACTGAGTCAGGGTCAAGCCCGGATGGTTCTTGTGTGGACAGCCAAGGAAGAGTCTGGAATGCCCAATGGGGCGGGAGCCGGGTGGTGTGCTATTCCTCCTCCGGCAAAGAGTTGGGCCAACTCCCCATGCCAGTGAGTCAACCAACATGTGTGGCGCTGGGAGGCAAAGAGGGTAATCTGCTTTTTGTAACCAGCGCGTGGGACGAATTGAGCGAGGAGCAGCGTCTACAACAACCCTATGCCGGCGATCTGTTTATCTACAAGGTAGACGCGAAAGGGCTTGACGAACCGGTGTATTGCGCAGAAGGCCTTGTCAGGAAGGGATTACCATAGCATGAGAAAAACAAGCAGATAACTGGTATCCACTACCTGACTCTATTAACATACAAATAGTATATAAATACGGTGCAAATGCATGCTCCAAACAACAAACAACAATAATCTCACGCAGCAACTGGTGTATGAGCTAGGCAAAGCGATAGTACGCGAAGAATTTGCAGTGGGGGAAGGCTTACCCTCAGAAGCCGAGATCTGCACTCGCTACCAGATAAGCCGCACCGCTACACGTGAAGCAGTTAAAATGCTTGCCTCTAAGGGGCTACTAGTTTCCCGTCCCCGCAAAGGCATTACAGTGCAAAGCCGGGAATATTGGAACTTGTTCGATCCTGACGTACTGGATTGGATACTTTCAAGTACGCCCAGCCTGAAAACCCTCAGGGACTTCTTACAATTGCGACTGGCGATAGAGCCGGAAGCTGCGGCCCTGGCAGCCAAGAATGCCAACCCAGAGGATCTAAAGACGATTGGCGAGGCCTTGTCGCGCATGAAGGCTGCGGAAGACGGGATGGAAGACCCACTGAAAGCAGACATTGATTTCCATTCGGCCATTTTGCGCGCCAGTAAGAATCCCTTCTTTGTGCAGTTGCGCAGCTTTATTGAAACGGCGTTAAAAGTCAGTATCCGCTTTACCAATCAGTTTAAAGGGGTGGATACGGCCAGCTACCTGGAGCATCGCAAAATCTATGATGCCATTGCCGCAGGGGACCCTCAGTTGGCTCACCAAACCTCCTATACCATGGAATCAGAAGCACTGCAGTTAATCGAGGAAAGGATCAAGGCTTGACCTAAGAATACTCGGGGATTCGCCGGGCCTGGCAAAATGCAAAGCGTTTACTGCAGTTGATGCAAAATCCAGCAGGCCACCGGCAATCCTTTTATCTGCGAGCGGCCATCCTTAACTTGAGTTGATCAGGTCACAATCCACTATCCCACTGAAGGCTTTTACGCCAAACACCTTGTCGTGCTGAGTTACTGCTTTTGAGCAGTCGTGTTGGTGCTTAAGCCTTTACATTCCTTAGTATCTTCCTGTAAAGCCTGGCAGTCGGGGCAGTGAGCTTCGGTTGCTTGAGTTTTCATATACTTCTCATTTAATAAGTTGATTTGCTCAATGTATAATTATACTATAAATAATATATCAGCAAAAAGGCAAGGAGACACAGATGTTTGGACAGTTTAAAGATCTGGTCGGTGCCAGGGTATTCGTAACTGGTGGTGGTTCCGGCATAGGTGCAGCTCTGGTCTGTGCCTTTGTTGAACAAGGTGCACGCGTTGCCTTTGTGGATATCCAGGCCGATGCCGCCGAGCAGCTGCTTGCTCATTTGCAGGATAAATTTGGCCGTAGCGCACACTTTCAGCCATGCAATATTCGAAACATTCAGGCCTTGCAAGGGTGTATGGGAAGTGCGATCAGGGAAATGGGTGGCCTGGATGTACTGATTAATAATGCTGCGAGCGACAATCGTCATGATGTAAGCACCCTGACCCCAGATGAATGGGACGACAGCATGAATATCAATCTGCGGCCACATTTTTTTGCGTCCCAGACGGCTTTCCCACATATGTCGGCCCAAGGCAATGGCAGCATCATTAACATCGGCTCCAACTCAGCCTTGCTTGGCCTGACGGGTTATCCGGCGTATGTGGCGGCCAAGTCCGCCATTTTAGGTCTGACCAAAGCCCTTGCCCGTGAGCTAGGACCAGAGGGTATCCGCGTCAACACATTGGTGCCAGGCTGGGTGATGACTGCCAGACAAAAGCAACTGTGGGCAACCCCGGAAGCCATTGCACAGTGTCTATCCCAACAAGCCATCAAAGACTGCATAAATGAGCAGGATATTGCCGAAGCAGCCCTATTCCTGGCCTCCAAGGCCTCACGAATGCTCACTGGCCAAGCTATGGTCATAGACGGTGGCAGGGTATGACGTTATTGGCCATCGACTGGGGCTCCAGCAGCTTCCGCGCCTGGCATTTGGATAACAACGGCCAGGTATTGGCCCAGGTGACCACTGACCGGGGCGTCCTGACCATGCAGGGCCAGGACTTTGCTGAGTATGTTCAACAGATTTGTGGCTCCTGGCGGCCCCTTGCAGACAAAGTATTAATGGCGGGCATGGTTGGCAGCCGTAACGGTTGGCAGGAAGTGCCATATTTGCCATGCCCGGCCGCTGTAGAGGATCTGAGCAAGGCCCTGGTCAATCTGAATAGTCATCTGCATCAGAACCTGCAACTGGTGCCAGGCCTGCAATGCACAGGACGCGACGGCATGAAGGATGTTATGCGCGGTGAGGAAACACAGATCATTGGCGCCCTACATTTAACCGACACTCCCGATGCCCTGCTTTGTCTTCCTGGCACCCACAGCAAATGGGCCAAGGCCGAAAATGGTGCGATCACAGAGTTTTCAACTTTCTTTACAGGTGAGTTATTCGCCCAGTTGACACGCCACAGTTCGCTGGCAGGGGTGTGTAATCCCCATGTCCACCATGAGGCAGCGTTTATGCTTGGCCTGGAACAGGCAGGGGACGTACGCGGGCTGTTGCACCTGTTGTTCAGACCCAGGGCTGCCGTTGTTACCGGGCAGTTGGAAGCCGAGCAGGCCGGCAGTTTCCTATCCGGGCTGGTCATAGGCAGTGAAATTCTGGGTGTCAGCCAGGGGCTGGATGAACCGGGCCTGCTGACCAATGGCAGGCCTCTATTGGTGGTTGGCAGTGAGGTACTTAACCGTCGCTATCAGAAGGCTCTGGAGTTTTACCAGTTACCTTGCCGAACCGTTTCCGGCGACATGGCGGTGCTAACCGGCCTGCACCGCCTGGCCACAAGTCAGTAATCCTATGTTTCAGAGGTAGCACATGTCTGGGTCTTCTTATCTGCCACTGGTTGCCATCCTAAGAGGGGTTCAACCACACGAATGCTTAAGCCTGGGTCATATTCTGGTAGATGCCGGTTATCAGATGATCGAAGTCCCGATGAACTCACCTCGGCCACTGGAATCCATCGGCCTGCTTGCGCAGGAGTTCGGCCAGGATGTGTTAATAGGAGCGGGCACGGTTACCAGCGTCGAACAAGTACAGGCTATCCGGGCGGTAGGCGGCAGATTGATGGTCGCCCCCAATACCGATGCCAAAGTGATTCGTGCCAGCAAGCAAGCAGGTATGTATACCATGCCGGGGTGCATTACTCCCACCGAAGCCCTGCTCGCCCTGGAAACCGGTGCTGATGCGCTGAAGTTCTTCCCGGCCGGGTTAACCCCGCCAGCGGTCATCACGGCAATCCGAACTATACTGCCCGCCGGCACCTTAGTCTGTGCGGTAGGCGGTATAGATGGCAGCAATATGGCCGCCTACATGATGGCGGGCTGTGGTGGTTTTGGCCTGGGTGGTTCTCTCTTTCAACCGGGAATCAGCGCCGAAGCCTTTAAACGCAATGCGGAGACATTGATGAACTGCTTTATTTCCCTTAGTCAGTCTCAGGAGAGCCAGCCATGAAGAAGGACATACCACTGCGTAGCAGGCAATGGTTTAACGACCCGTCCAATCCGGATATGACAGCCCTTTATCTGGAAAAATACCTGAATTACGGTCTGACCATAGAAGAACTGCAAGGGGGTAAGCCTATTATTGGTATAGCCCAGACCGGTTCGGATCTGGTGCCCTGTAACCGCGGTCACGTCCAGCTCGCCGAACGTTTAAAGTCCGGAATCCGGGACGCCGGAGGTATTCCCATTGAATTTCCGGTACACCCGATTCAGGAAACAGGTCGTCGTCCCACAGCAGCATTGGACCGCAATCTGCAGTGCTTGTCGCTTATCGAAATACTGCATGGCTATCCTATTGATGCCGTAGTGCTCACCACAGGTTGTGATAAAACCACCCCCGCCTTACTGATGGGTGCTGCCAGCGTGAATATTCCAGCCATCGCCTTCTCGGTGGGGCCCATGCTGAACGGTCGCTACAAAGGTCAGTGCGTAGGATCTGGCACTATTATCTGGGATGCCAGAAAACGCCTGGCCAAGGGCGATATCAGTTACAACGATTTTATCGCTGAAGTAGCCAGCTCAGCGCCGTCTGCAGGACATTGCAATACCATGGGGACAGCTTTGACAATGAACTGCCTGGCCGAAGCCCTGGGTATGATGCTGCCAGGCTGTGCCTCCATCCCCTCCCCTTACCGGGAGCGGTCGCAAATGGCCTACCAAACCGGTAAACGGATAGTAGATATGGTCTGGGAAGATCTCACCCCGCAGAAAATCCTGACCCGACAAGCCTTTGAAAACGCCATTCGCGTATGCTCAGCACTTGGCGGTTCCACTAATGCCCCGATTCATATTAATGCCATTGCCGCCCATGCGGGCATTGGTATCAAGATTCAGGATTGGCAGACCATCGGCCAGCATATTCCCCAGTTGGTGAACTGTCAGCCCGTCGGCCAATATCTGAGTGAGGATTTTCATAATGCTGGCGGCTTGCCGGCAGTGATCGATCAGTTACTGGACGCCAGTCTGCTACATGCTTCTGCTCTGACGGTTACAGGCAGAAGCATTGGTGAAAACTGCCAGGGTGCGCCACTGTACAATACCGATGTGATACGCAAGATTGGCACTCCCCTCAAGGCGCAGGCTGGTCTGATGGTATTAACGGGCAACTTGTTTGATTCGGCCATAATGAAAGTTTCTGCTATTGATAAGGAGTTCCAGCAGCGTTACTTGTCAGACCCCGCCAGACCAAATTGCTTTGAAGTCCGCGCCATAGTGTTTAACAGTCCGGAGGAGTACCATGCCCAGATAGATAACCCTGAGTTGGCGATCGACGTAAACTGTATATTAGTGATGCGTTATGCCGGCCCCAAAGGCTATCCCGGCTCAGCGGAAGTGGTCAACATGCAGCCTCCCAAGGCCTTGTTGGACAAGGGGATTAACTCATTACCCACTATGGGCGACGGACGACAAAGCGGTACCTCCGGCTCCCCTTCTATTCTGAATGCATCACCAGAAGCGGCGGATGGGGGAGGTCTGGCGTTGTTAAAAACAGGTGATCGCATACAGATCGACCTAACCAAAGGTACAGTTAACGTTTTGCTTGACTGTGATGAATTGGCCGCACGCCGAGCCCAATTGGATTTAAACAGACAGTATCCAGCCAATCAAACCTGGTGGCAGGAAATCTATCGGGCCAAAGTCTCCAATTTGGATGAAGGAGCAGTGTTTGAGGAAATGCTGAAGTATCAGAATGTACGCGATAACCAGCCTCGGCACTCGCACTAGTTCTATTAAAGGCAGTATGGTGGTCCTTCGACAAGCAGGCTGGTTGAAGGACCTCTTTCTTATTAACTGCCGATATAGACGGCACCGGCCACCAAAAATCGGCCCTATTCCTTCTGATTGGTACAAATGCGCAAGACTATAAGACTACTTTCCTTATAGCTGCGCAATCCGTTCAATGATGACCACCCGTTGGTTGCAATTTTAGGTAAAGAAGGTACAGGTGAGCCGCACTCCAGCTAAAATTGGTTGCGCCCTGCATTTCCCCTGTAAGGGGATGATAATTTTCACGTATGGCGCTAGTTTGCAATAGCCCGTCGGCGTTGTTCAGCAGTTTCATGGAAAGCGTGCGCGCTTCTTTTTCGTATCCATATTCGTTCAGGGCTATCACGCCAAAGTACCATTGATCCAACCAAACCCTTCCGCGCCAGTAAATATCAGGATGATAAGCTGGGTTGCTCAATGAAGCCGTTCCCAGGGGAACCTGGGTATTGAACTCATCTGCTAAGAGCATATAGCGGACAACGGCATCGGCATGTGCTTGTTCGGCAATGCCTGCCCATAATGGAGCCCAGCCCTCCGGCCCGCGGCCTCTGGCAGTAAGCAGTTTACCTTCACAGTTCACTGAGTCACTTTTTTGAGGGCCAATCTGGCGGTCGTAATAGAAACCTGTGTTGGAGTCAAAAAAGCACTGGTTTACCCTCGCGGCCAGCCTATGGCTTTGGTTCTCCCACTGTTGGGCCTGGTCTGTCAATCCCAGTTCGCTGGCCATTTGTCCCAGCAATCTCTTTTCCATAGCGAGATAAGCGTTGAGCTCAACCGATTCCTGATCGATGGAAAAGCCCAACAGTTTTCCATCGTCATCCCGATTCTCAAAAAAGCGAACCTGCCAGTCTGCTCTGGCTTTGTGCCGATCACCGTTGTACTTTTTGCTCGCGTAGGTCGTTAGCTGATCGTGATTAATAAAGCCGAAGCGGGCAGCATTGTCCATGCCTGATTCCCAGCCAGCCCCATGCTGAGCCCCTATATCCAGATCTTGATACTCTCCAGAGGACAGCACTTGTTCATACAACTCCGTGCCTGCACATTGATACCATCCCTGGGATTTAGCCTGACAGGATGCAATGATGTCTTCTCTCATTTCCCCCTGCTTCTGCGGCTTTACATCAAAAAGGATATTGCCTTTTTGGTCATTGTGCAGGGGATGACGTGTAGCCCCATATTCAGCCAAACCATTATGATTATGATCGCGGTTTCTGTACCACCACTGATGGTATGCGACCAATTTGGGATAAAACTCTTTCAGTAAAGTAATATCCCGGGTGGCTTCATACATTTCCCAAACCGCCCAGCTGGCTAGTGGCGGCTTGGTATTACGCTCGTTCCAATTGCCACCGTCGCCGCCACGGGGGGTATCCTTATTGTAAAAGATTGCATCGATTACCATACCCTCATCCTGAGGTCGCAGAGGGTCATCACTGTGCACCTGATAGTCAAACATAGCCAAGAGGTTGTCCCTTGCAATTGCGGGGGCGAAATGTGCCATGGCAGCAGCATGTTTCCAGCTATCCCAAGCCCAGGCACCGTTAAACCACCGGGCCGTGACAGAAGGCGTCACCACATCATGTTTCAGCTCGCCTGCCCGCCCCCGCCAGTTACTCAACAGGGTTTGCATGGCTTTTTCGGCAAGACGGTCTGGCAGCAGAGCGCCGGCTTTTAATCCCTTAGACCTGTATGCCTGCCAACGCTCGCGACTGGCATCAATAGCGTGCCGGGGATTGGAAAATATTCGCTCAAGCCGTTTTTTCTCGGCTTCCCACTCCTGCGTATTGTGTACATAGCTATGGCTGGTGAAAATCTGCTGGCTCTGTTTGCTGCCAACCTTAAGGTCACTGGTTGCCAGATAAGCCAGGCTATCTGTTTTTCGACTCTCAGTGGGTATCGAGCGGCGGATGTGATAGCCGCTTTCTCCCGACAAAAGCATATTCCAGGTGCTGCGTACCTTACCAAACAGAAACGTGACCCCCTCAGGAGTGGCTTGTAGCGAACGCTTCCAGTCAGGAAATTGCGCCTGCACAGTCACCCCCTCCTCCCAAGCGTTCAGTAATCTGCCCTGCCAGCCGAGGTCTAAATGCAAGGGTTTGTTCAGCTTGTTGATAACCCGGGTGCTTACCAATGCGGTTCGGGGAGTGACAAAGTAAAGACTGAGATGCAATTCCAACTCAGGCCATACATAGCGCTGATGCAGTTCGCCCCCCGGGCTCTCGAATGTGGTGGTGGCAAGGGCATATTCAAACTGCTTGCCACTTAAGCTGTCCCGGATCTGCAACTTATCCAGATGGCCGGCCAGGTACAAGCCAAACTCTTCGGCAACAATCATTGGCCCGGTGAAGGCGCCATAATCTTCGATGTTTGCAGGTTGTAATAAGCCGTGCCAAGAACCCATATCAAAAAACGGGTTAAATGCTTGGTTACCAAACTGATCAAGCATTCTCATTGCCTTTGGACTTCCGTGCCTATCCAATGTCGACCACTGGGACGGGTTGTGACTCTGGGAAGGTGGGTACTGGTATGGAGATGCGCAGGCTGATATCCAAAGTGCACTGAATAACAATATGATGGGAAAAACCTTAGTGAGTACCAACCTCAACATCAGCTTACCTCTGTGGATAGGGTGAGAAACAACGGGAATTAAATCATGTTGGCGTTTGCAACGCCCGCCCCCAACATTTTATACTATAAATACTTTAATTAAGAAATACTCAAGATCAAGTCCGGCTTTGGTTGTTGGAATAGCCGATCACTTTGGTAGTGGACATTGGTGTGGCCGTGACCTGCTTTGCCAGACTGCAGGGGATAATAAAAGGTGGCCGGATTACTCCTACCTAGTTTTGATGCTTGCTACCCTCTAGCTCGCTCCTGATATCTTTTTCCTGCCTCCAGTGAATACGCCTGAACTGATCTGCCCATGCCTCCCAACAACCTATTGCTTCCAGCGCCGGTGGACCTCTTTGATGAAGGGTGGTGCCCCTGAAGACCGCATGTTCAGAACGGTAAACGCCCTTAAAAGGCTATCGAGTTCAGTCAAGTAAAAAATTCTTGTGTTAATCGATTGTAAAATACGATTGTCAGTTTTATAGTATAAATAGTTTAAATCTTACAGATTGTTTTATGGCCCGTGCGTCTTGCCGCACCCCAGATGACACAGCAGTAAAAATTTGAGCACTCATTCATAACAAGAGGAATAACTATGCAAGCCGGAACACCCAAACTCGCATACCTGCCACTCATGGTGGCCTGCAATCTGGGACTAACATTGCCTGTCTTAGCTCAGGCGCAAGAGGACAATCAGGATGTTGAGGTAATCAGTGTAAAGGGCATCAAAGGTAGTTTGATCCGGGCGATGGATATCAAACGTGAGAGCACCAATGTGGTTGATGCCATCTCTGCTGAGGACATCGGAAAATTTCCTGATCAAAACGTCGCAGAGTCTCTGCAACGTATTACCGGCATATCCATCGATCGCGAGGGTGGAGAAGGACAGTTGGTAACCGTACGCGGAATGGGCCCCGAATTTAACTCTGTTTTACTCAATGGGCGTATCCTGGCAACCGTTGGCGATCCTTCCTCCATGAACTGGGATGGCACACCTGGCGGACGCGCTTTTAGCTTTGATATTTTGCCGACCGAACTGATCAACGGAGCGGAAGTACACAAAACCCAGTCTGCATCGGTACAGGATGGCGCGATTGGCGCCACGATCAACATTACAACAATGCGTCCTTTTGACAACAAAGGGTTCCAGGCTGTTGCAAGTGTAAAGGCCATGTATGACGACATGACCGGCAAGGCGAAACCACAGTTGTCGGGTGTGATAAGCAACACATTTAATGATGATAAATTCGGCGTGCTGCTGTCCTTTGCCAACTACCAACGAGAGAGCCGCTACGAAGAAGCCAACACGGCCTACTATTTCAAAATTACCGATCCACTGGATGGCCAGGACTATGGCCAGGTTTATTTTCCGCGGAACTATGACCAGATAGTGCAAAACGAAGAGCGAGAGCGCAACAGCGGCACACTGGTATTGCAGTACGCTCCGAATGCCAATATGACAATCACTGCCGACTATATGCATTCCAATTATGATGTGAGTGGACGCCAGGATATCTATCCTTCCTGGTTTACCCCGAATAACGTCAGAAACCCGGAGCTGGACGCCAACAATACGCTTATCTACGCGGATTTTGTCGATGTATACGTGGAATCCATGGCCCGCCAGTCCGACGCCTCCAGCACACTGGATGCCTATGGTCTGAATGTCGACTGGCAAGTAAATGACATCTGGCATAGTGAACTGGATATCAGTGGCTCCAAAGCCGAGTCGGATCCCGGCAAGGGATGGTCAGATGTAGTGGTGGGCCGCCCCGGAGAGTTTTCTTATGATCGTCGCCAGGGCCAGCAGGTACCCACCATGACCTTTGATCCGCTCAGGCCAGGTGATTCGCTAACCGCCGGTTGGACCTCACTTCAGGGTACAGAACTGGACGATGACGTCTTCAGTGCGAAATTTGACAACAGCCTGATAGTGGAATTAGGTCCTCTGGTTGAAATCCAGTTCGGCGCCCAATATACCGATCGCACATTGGGCAAGGTTTACGGCGAAACAGAAGGGCCACTACCATGGATATTTGCCGACAACAGCACGCGCATTCCATTACCCGAATCCCTGTTCAGACTGTTTGACGCAGATGGCTTCCTGTCAGGTGCCTCGGGCACACCGGTCAATCAGTGGCCCACTTTTGATACTGACGAGATCATGGCCTATCTGAGCCAGGATGAGGTAATCGCGATGTTGGATGATCCCGAAGCGGCCAGAGCGGTACTGAGCCGCAACGGTTTTGGCCGGGTCCCTGATCAGTCCGCCTACGAAGTTAATGAAGAGGTGATTGCCCTCTACACAGACTTTAACCTTGAGGGCGAATTAAACGGTATGTTCTGGAATATGGTCGCCGGTTTACGCTACGTGGATACCACCAGCACCTCTAGTGGCAAGCAGATTGCACTGCTGGACCTGCAACCTTCCCAGAATGAACCCAACAAAGTATTTGCGGTGTATTCCGATGACTATGTGCCGGTGGAAATTAGTAACAGCTATCAGGATTGGCTACCCAGTCTGAATTCGAATATTAATTTCACCGATGATCTGATTGGTCGCCTGGCCTGGTCCAAGTCCATTACCCGTCCCGAGCTAAACGAAATGAGCCCGCTGACCAGTTATGGTGACGGTCAGATTGACGGGCTGACTGGCTCGGGTAGCAATCCGCTACTTGCCCCTTATACATCCAAGAATCTGGATTTGTCTTTGGAGTGGTACTACGACGAAGGCAGTTATGTGGCACTGGCCTACTTTAACAAAGATATCGACGGTTACCTGGGTACAAGTGTGGTACCCGAAACCCTGGTGCTGCCCAGCGGCAGTTACAACTACGAGATATCCCGCCCTGTAAATGAAAACAACACCGAGGTAGATGGTTACGAGTTTGCCATCCAGCATATGTTCAGCAGCCTGCCGGAACCCTTTGATGGCCTGGGCGTAATTTTCAACCTTACTAAAGTGGACAGCCAGTCCAGCGAGGACAATTTGCCGCTTATTGGCCTGGGAGATTCCCAGAACCTGATCCTGTTTTATGAGAAGGATGGCTTCCAGTTGCGTCTGGCCTACAACAACCGTGCCCGTTTCCTGCAGACCAAACCGGTGACAAGTGGCAGTCGTCAACGTGATGGTCATTATGTGGACGACTATAAGCAGTTGGATATCAGCAGTAGCTACGACCTTGACAGTACCTGGACTGTATTCTTCGAAGGTATCAATCTGACCAATGAACTGACGGTGAAAAGCGCCGAATACGCCAACCAGACTTTGCAGGTAATAGAAACCGGTCCACGCTATGCCCTTGGCGTACGGGCCAAGTTCTAGCCTGATAGGTCGCGCATTGTGGCGCGGCCTTTTCCTTTTTTCTGTACTCAGGGCGCATAAGCGCCCTTTTTAATGGCCGCTTAGTATTGGGGCCAGACCCATTCCTGAAGAGCCAAGTCTTGAAGCGGCTATCCCCGTTTTGTTCAAACAGACCTGTTGCTGCCGGGGAACTGTTGGTCATCTGGACTCAGGGTCAACCTGACGCGAAACATATAGTGCTATTTATAGTATTTATATTGTTAACGTTAAATTTTTGTAATATAAATGAGAGCCGACTAAGGAGAAGATGTCATTTATGTCGCAACCTCGTCAGCCCAGCTTGTTGCAGGCTTTGCTACCTATTATCGCTCTGTTGCTTTTGCTTTTTATGGCGGTGTATTATTTTGGCGACGATTCCTCTTCAGGTCCTAATCAGATTGCCCTGCTATTGTGCGCGGGGGTGGTGACGCTGATTGGTCAGCACAACGGCTATGGCCGTGAGCAGATCGAACAGGCTATCGTCAGGGGGATCAGCCTGACACTTGGGGCGATACTGATTCTCTTGGCTGTAGGATCACTGATCGGTACCTGGCTGCTGTCCGGTACCGTGCCGACTATGGTTTTCTATGGCTTAACGCTGCTGAATCCTGACTACTTTTACCTTAGCTGTTCCATTATCTGTGCGATTGTTGCCTTAAGTATCGGCAGCAGTTGGACCGTGGCCGCTACCATCGGAGTGGCGTTGATGGGCGTAGCAAGCGGCTTGGGCTTGTCTGAGGTGATTTGTGCGGGGGCTATTGTCAGCGGCGCATATTTTGGCGACAAGCTTTCTCCTTTGTCCGATACCACCAACCTGGCTCCGGCTGTAGCCGGAGCCGACCTGTTCACCCACATCCGTTTTATGTTGTATAGCACCTTGCCCAGCTATGCCCTGACCCTGGTGCTGTTTCTGAGCCTTGGTTTACAGGACAGACAGGACGGACAGCCCACACAACTGGAGGCTTTGCTAAATAGTTTGTCAGGCCAGTTCCACATCGCCTGGTATCTGCTTTTACCTTTAGCCATCACGCTGTTTCTGGCCTTTCGCAAGATGCCCGCCTTTCCAGCCATCGGTATAGGCGCGGTGTCTGGTGCTATCATGGCGGTGCTTTTTCAACAGGATTTTATCCAGGCTCAGGCTGCCCCCGACCTTGGTAAGCTGGGGGGAACCATCACTGTGGTATGGCAAGCTATGTTTGCCGGTGTCAGTCTGGATACGCCGGATCCGCTGTTAAAGGATCTGCTTAGTGGCGGCGGTATGGGCTCTATGCTGAACACCATCTGGCTGATCATCTCTGCGATGACCTTCGGTTCAGTGATGGAAGCCACTGGCTTGCTACAGCGGATCGTTGAAACGCTCCTAAAAATGGCAAAGTCAGCATCGGGACTGGTTATTACCACTATCGGTACTGCCTTTGGTACGAACTTAGTTGCGGCTGACCAGTACATTGCTATTGTGATGCCTGGCCGCATGTTTAAACCCGAATACGATAAACGCAATCTAACCCCTGAAAACCTGTCCCGTGCAGTGGAAGATGGGGGCACCTGTACCTCAGCACTCATCCCCTGGAATACCTGTGGTGCCTATATGCAATCAGTACTGCTGGTAAATCCGCTAGACTATGCAGTATATGCCTTCTTTAACTGGCTTACTCCGCTGATGGGAATTTTGCTGGCGTTGCTCGGAGTAAAGCGAACATATGCCTCGGTCTCAAATCTTGAAAACAATTCCAAAGGTCAGGCTGTTGAGAATGGCAGGTAGTTACAAGACCTAATCTCGGGTTCTTATTCGACCTTGCCCAAGAAACTAAGGTTTTTATCACGAAGTTCGTCGGCAAGTAACTAAGGTATTTACGGGAAAGGCCAGCACCTACCCAAACCGATAGCACAGCTTATAAACAGCATTAGTATTTATTGCTGGTGCGGCAGGTCGTTCCTTTTTAGGATGGCGCTTGTTGCCAAAAGGGAGTCTGCCAATGTCGTTCCGTGATCTGTTGCTTGCGCTGGGAGTGGTGACTATCTGGGGGCTTAACTTTTCGGTGATTAAGTTCGGCCTGCAGGAGCTGCCGCCCCTACTGTTTTCCGCCCTGCGTTTTGCGGTGGCGGCCATTCCGGCGGTATTTTTTATCCCCCGTCCCAAGACCTCCTGGTGGAATATTCTCGGCGTCGGCCTGTTTCTGGGTGTGCTGAAGTTCGGCCTGGTCTTTATGGCCATGGAATCGGATATTTCCGCCGGTCTGGCCTCTTTGCTGCTACAGGCCCAGGTATTTTTTACCATTTTGCTGAGTATGGTGCTGCTGGGTGAAACTATCGGTCGACACCAGACGGCCGGAATTTTGGTGGCCCTGGCGGGCTTTGCGGTGTTTGTATTTACCGCCACCGGCGGGGTGACCCCATTGGGGCTTGGCATGATCCTGCTGGCCGGCCTGTTCTGGGCCTTTGCCAACCTGATTACCAAGCGGGTGAAGGGCGTCAATGCCCTGCACTTTTTGATCTGGGTGTGCCTGGTGCCGCCCCTGCCCTTGCTGGGGCTGTCATTGTGGCTGGAAACTCCCGATCCGCTGACGCTGCTGGCCAATGCCTCGCTGGATGCCTGGTTGTCTCTGGCGTTTGTCAGCTATGTCTCCACCCTGATGGCCTTTGCCTGGTGGGGCGGCCTGCTGCTGCGGTATCCGGCGGCCACGGTTACACCCTTTGCCCTGCTGGTACCGGTGGTGGGAATCGCCTCTTCAGCCTGGTTACTCGGCGAGCAGTTGCAAAGGCACGAGCTGTTCGGCGCCATCGCCATTATGACCGGCCTGGTGCTGTGCGTATTCGGTAGAAAACTGCCGGGTCTTCGCCCCGCAGTGCAGTTGCCCTAGCAGTATCCTACTCTGGTTACTCCCGGGCAAATACCCGGCGAAAGGCCTCGAGTGCAGCAGGATGGTAAACGCTCAGATGGGTTTCATCAGGAAACTCCGTGAACGATGCATCAATACCGGGTGCTTGCTTTAATGTTGCGGCAAGGTCTCGGGTTGGCTCAACTATGCCCGGTTGGCGGCTGGCTGCCAAATGAACCCGAATGGGCTGTGTTAGGTTTTGCTTGATCAGTTCAGGGGCCTTTTCAACCAGATGACCGGTGTTCCACCAAAGGCTCGGGTCTACTGCAATATAGGTGTTGAACAGGTCCGGCTCCTGCAAAAGGGTTTCAACCACAAATAAGCCGGCCAGCGACTCTCCGACAATGGCGCTCTCCCCAGAGGTACGGTAATGACTGTTAACCGCTGGCATCAACTCGTTGCGGATAAACTTTCTGAAATCGGCTGACTTGCCGACCAAAGGCGAGATCTTCTTGTCCTCTTCATTGGTGGTGGGACCGGTTAAATCCCGTTTCCTGTCAGTATTTTCTATGCCAACCAGAATAAAGGGGCGGGTGGTCCAATTCAGCGAGCCTATCTGCACCAGGCCGGCTATGTGCAGAAAGTCCTCCTTCAAGCCACCATCCGGCATATATAAAACCGGAAAGGCCTGCTCGGTCTGCTCAAGATAGGCTTGGGGAAAGTACAGGTTGATGCGCCTTGGCTCAGACAGTACCTGAGACTGCAGAATAAAACTCTGGCCTACGTTCAGCGGTTCGACGGGCAATTCACCGCGGGCGACCTGAGCCGAAGACGGCAAAACACAGCAGCCAAAAGTGACAATCACCAAAAGCGGTAAGTAACGAGCATTGAGCATCATGTTTTCTGTCCTTGTAAGCTGTTTGCAAGTTAAGAGTGCAAAGGAATTGTTTAAGGGTACACGTCCTGGCTGTATGGCTGTGACAGCGGATCGGGTAGGCGTATCCAGGAATTTTGACTAACGCTTTGAAACCCAAAAAAACAATCCGAATACACAAAACCAATTTGAAAACCAAGGCCACCAATTGTATCTTACCAATTGACAAAACCTAAATTACCAATTCAAGCTTTGGAGCATGAAAAGTTGTCATAGCTCAGCGAATAATCAGACTTTTGCGCAGGTTAAAGGATTCAAGCTACAATCGGCGCAAGGACATATATTACTCATGACAAGATACTGAGGGATACCCATCATGAAGAAACGCAGGCGTTTCTGGACAGTTGTTGAGAAGTTGGAAGCTTTGATTGATAAGGGCGTTTACCCGGCTGGCAGCCGTCTACCGGCGGAAAGGGAGCTTGCCGAAACTTACGATGTCAGCCGGCCAACCATACGTGAAGCCATCATAGCGCTGGAAGTCAGAGAAAGAGTGGAAGTAAAGACGGGGTCAGGGGTCTATGTCACCGACTCTGAGAATTCAGACCGTGCGCTAAAATCAATCAGTGCATTTGAGCTCACCCAGGCCCGGGCATTAGTGGAGGCCGAGGCGGCCGCTTTAGCCGCAGCCACCATACGTGACACAGAGCTGGCCTCCCTCAAACAGGCGCTGGATGATATGGCATCTCCAGAAAAAGCGGACGCGGCTGATCAAAGGTTCCATGAGATTATTTCTCAGGCAACACGCAACAATGCGATAGTTCTGTCCATAAAGAATCTGTGGAAAGTCAGACGGACTGAGCCTGAGGTGATAGCAGCGTATCAGGATGTTTGTTCTCAGAGCGTCGAGCAGCGAATCAAAGAGCATACCGCTATATATGAGGCCATTGCCAAGCGCGACTCATCCGCCGCACGCAAAGCCATGCACAATCACTTTAATCGTCTGATTAACGCACTGTTTGAGGCCAGCGAGGCGAAGGCCCTGGAAGAGATCAAGCGCAAAACGGACGAGACCCGGGGTCTTTATTCCATCTCCCACTTGACTCAGTAAGGTGTGTCCCTGAGCCACGGCACCTTCTATTTGCATAAAAAGCAGGCCCACCGGAGCCTGCTTTTTTTGTTGGAAAAGCAAAAAAGCAAGCCATGCGCTTGCTTCTTCTCTTTGAGGCTCCCCGGGGTGGAGGGAGCCGGCAATCTCTTATCGCCGGCTTCCGGAGTTGGTATCAGAACCTGTAGCTGGCACCGAAGGTAATACGGCGATCCGTTAAGCCTTGGAAGCAAAGCAAGGCCCCTTCGTTGACACAAGACTGCCGAACATCTGATTCGGTCAGGTTAACCGCTTCAATACCAACATTCAGATGATCATTTACGTCATAGCTGACACTGGCATTAAGCTGTCCCCTGTCCTCTTGAACCACCGGAAAGCCCCAGGGAAAGCTTGACGTGCTGCCAAAATCAGTGGAGCGGTATGCTTCACGCCAGGTGTAGCGGGCTCTGGCTGACAAGCCATATTTTTCGTAGTAGAGGGTGAAGTTATAGGCGTTCTCAGACAAATCGATCAGTGACTGTCTGGCTGTCACTTCAATATCATCAATACCAGTGGTCAGGGCAAAGACGGCGTTTGCGCGGCTAGTGGCGCTATCCACCGCCTCACCACCAGAGAACTCCTGTTTAGTGTAGTTGGCGATCACCCCAAAGCCGGACGCCCAACCCAGTTCATCCTCAAAATCCGAAAGATCATATTGAACTGCCACCTCAATCCCTTTCTGAGTCGTTTCGCCGGTGTCGTTAATGGTTGTTGAAGTGGGCACACAGACTCCCACCCCTGGGTTCGGGCCAAACACATTAATATCGGCAATCGGGTTGAAGATACCGCCTTGCTCACAAACCGGGCCGGTTATATCGCGGTATCCAGTAGCAGGATCTTCATAGGGATCTATTTGACGCATTACGTGCAGGTCTTTGCGTTTCTTGTGGAAGATACCCACGCTAAACACGCTGGCCGGTGCAAAGTACCACTCAACCGCCAAGTCAAAGGAGGTTACCTCCTCGGGCTCCAATCCCGGGTTGCCTATCGCCACCGCAGGGTTGGGGCTGGTTGAGAAAGATACCGAGGTGGACAGGTCATCAAAATTAGGTCGTCTGATATCCTTTGACCAGGCACCACGAGCGATGACATCGTCACTAAGATTCGCAACAAGATTTAACCTCGGCAACAAAAAATCATAGTCGGCAGTGGTTACCACCTGCGTAACCAGTTCGTTTCCGTCGTCATCCTCGGTAACTGAGTTACCCAACGAATTCACTTCGGTTTCCAGATACCTTAGTCCCACATTGCCTCGAAAGATCCCAGCTTCAAAATTCGCCTGCGCATAAAGGGCATCTGTTTTTTCTTCGATATCAAAAAACGCATTAACTTGAGAGGTAGGCGAGCTGATAGGCGCCCTGTTAGACCCTGTGATGGCATTATTAGCCTCAATGGCCGCATTCAGTGCAGCGATAACCGCATCCGGATCAGAGGCAACAAGCTCTGGGTTGATAACCAGAAAGTCACGCACATAGAGGGATCGGCCATCAGCATCATTAAAATTATCAGGCCCGGCGGTGAGGATATCTGCGAACAGGTTTCCTCTGGGACTGTCAGCCAATCGCCTTAACCCTACGTTCGATGTAATGCGGTCAGAGAGACTCGATGCTTTGCTATAACGGTAACCGAAATCAAGTGTGGTAAAAGCAGACCAGTAAAAGTCGTAGCTAAGGTCAACGCGAAAGGCATCTTCGGCGTTTTCAGTAACGTTTCTGCCTATTGCGATATCTCGCAATACCACATTGGCAGGATCAAGCAGTTGCGCCGGGGTTGGGGCATTTTGTTCGTCAAAGGCAATGCCAAACGCCAGCGAACCGCCGGTTAAGTCATACGCAAACGGCGTTCCGTTTTCATTTGACGAATTGAGGGCCGCGTTCGGATTAATAAAGTTTAGTGTGGTATTGACACTGGGAGTGGTGGAGTCAGACCTGGAAGTTGAAGCTTCAGCCCGCACGGAAAGGCGTTCACCTTGCCACTCTCCGCCCAGCCTGAAAATTTCGCTCTTGGTCAGACGTGAATTGGTATCGCTTGAAAAACGCAGGTTAGGATCCGCCCCTCCCTCTTCGACGGGAATAACGCCCCGAAGTGCCGCCTGAATGCTGCCGAGATCAACCCCATCCAGTGAACCAAAATCGACTGTTTCGAAGGCCGTTGGCACTGAAACATCAATCAGATCACTTACGCCTGAGGCCTGTACCCTTGAGCTCTCTTCTCTTCGCTCCTGATCATTGACGATGGCATCAAAAAACAGCTTGGTGTCCTGATTAGGCGCCCACTCGAGCGTACCGGCGAAGTTGACCGTTTCGTATTCGTAGTTATCGTAGTCCTGGTTGAGGAACTGTATTGGCAGGAAGTGAAATGCCTGGGCGCTGGCTGCGCCACTATCGGAGGCCACTGAGTTATCACGGTCTACCCGGGGCCGGAAAGCCGTTACGTCCTGTTCCGCATAACTGGCGCTGACCACAACACCAAATCGACCATTATCGGTATCCCAGTTGTCACCCCATGCACCCGACACTCTCGGGGTAATACCGTCAGTGGAGAGGCTGCTATGCTCCCCCTGAACTCTCACAGAGGCCAACGTGTCGCTCAGAGAGAGTGGCCGAATCGTTCTTAAATTAATCGTCCCCCCAACCGAACCCTCAATTGTCTTAGCTTGTGGGGCTTTTATCACTTCCACAGCAGAGATAATGGCAGCCGAGACATCTTCAAACGCAATGCCACTGCGACCGGAACCAGAGCCGACGGTTGAAACGCCGTTTATTTCAGTGCGGTTAGCATTGGTACCCCGGATTTGTACACCTGTGCCGACACCAGCCTCCCGGGTTATCTGCACACCCGTTACGTTTTCCAGTACTTCCGCGAGGTTCTGGTCAGGAAGCTTGCCGATATCGACTGCCTGAATAACTTCGATCAGATTAGGTGCATTTCGTTCTTCTGCCAGGGCACTTGTTAATGAGCCTCTGATCCCGGATACCTCGATGACCTCCACATCATTCGGTTCTGGCTGCTGGGCGCTGGCAGTAGATGCGATGCCCAGCGCTGTTGTAGACAGTATCGCCAAGGTGATTTTGGATAGTGTGTGTCCCATTATCATTTCCTGTTCATGTTTAAACCAAGATCAAACTCTTCTGCCACGACTGCGACGTGAATCTAATAACCTGTTTGAATGCCAACGTTCGGAGAATGAACGACAAACGGCACTTACAAATCACTTACGTTATATTTACAACATGACAGACATTCGGTCAACACTTTGGTTTACCATTTGGCCAACTTATTGTTATTACCAATATCATGAAGATATCAGATAACCATATGGCAACACAGGAATAATCCATTACAAACAATTAGTTATGTCATAAAAAGGGACGAAAAAAGGAATCTGAGAAGTCCGGGTCAGCGGTAAAGCAGGATGGCGACGGCGTCGTGACCCGGTGCATTGATTGAGAGTCTTGCGTTTTTCTCACCCCGTCTTTCAGCGCGATATACGCGTGATGCGAGCCGTTTCAGAGGCCTGAGACTAGCTGCGGCTTCAATGCCTCATTCATCTGATGCACGCCGAATGCTTAAACCATCCGGCCGGACCAACACAAAGTGCCAGAAATTGAATTTGGTAAACTTGTTTGGATTACCAATCTGCTCTAATGTTGTTCTAATATTGTTACCAGTTTGTTATTTGAACTATGGAGTAGCTGGTTAAGCAATATACATAGGAGTCCGAGCTTCACAGACAACAAAAACAAACATAGAGGAAAGCAAGATGCATAAACTAAACAGATTTTCGCTTAGCTGTTGTGCTGCCGGTGTATTGCTGGCTGTCACCACATCAGCTCACGCAGTCAGCGTCCCGATTAACAACCCCGGGTTTGAATCCGGCTGGGACGACTGGACTGACACTGATCCATCGGCTATTTCTGGCGAATCCTATTCTGGCAACAGCTCTGCAAAAATCACGGGCTCCGCAGGAAGGGTAGAGCAAACAGTGTCTGTCGACGCCAACACCGACTACAGATTATCAGTCTACGTTAAAGGCTCTGGCAAGATTGGGGCAATGGTCAGTGGAACTGAGCATAGCACCACTGGCGGTGGCAGTTCTTTTGAGGAGGTGGCTGTGGAGTTTAACTCCGGCTCTGCGACCTCTGTCACACTGTTCGCAGCTTACGACGGAGCGGAAGGACGTGTTGATGACTTTTTTCTGGAAACGACTGATGGCGGCGTCGATCCTGATCCTCCTGTTGGAAATGTAGATTGCACTGGTGTCAGTGACCTGGCAATAAGCAGCGCATCTGACGATGGCACAAACGATGGCCATGTCCCAGCCAATACCATTGACGGGGACCTGGCTGATTCGTCCCGTTGGTCCTCAGACGGCAACGGTAAGTGGATTAGTTATGATCTGGGTCAGTTGTCGAAAGTGAATGAAATCCAGGCTCTCTGGTACAAAGGAGATAGTCGCAGTGCGTACTTCGATATCGATACCTCCGCAGATAACACTAACTGGACATCTGTACTTGTTAACGGGCAGTCCAGTGGTTCCAGCTCCAGTTATGAGACGCACGCTTTGCTGGAGTCCGAGGCCCGCTACGTGCGTATTACCGGTTACGGCAACAGCTCCAATACCTGGAATAGTATTATTGAAACCAAGATCGGCGGCTGCACAGAAGGTTCAACGGATCCCGAACCACCAGCTCCCGGTAGTCTCGATCCCAACCTTCCGCCTTCAGGAAACTTTGATTTGTTGGATTGGAGCCTGGGCGTACCGGTTGACAACAATAATGACGGCAAATCTGACACTATCAAAGATATTGAGCTGTCTGGCGGCTATGAACATAGCGACTGGTTCTACACTGGAAGCGACGGAGGGATGGTGTTTAAAGCGCCCATAGATGCCCCTAAAACCTCTACCAACACCAGCTACACCCGGTCGGAATTAAGGGAAATGCTGCGTCGCGGCGATACCAGCATAAGCACCCAGGGAATTAATGATAACAATTGGGTATTTTCCAGTTATTCCTCTTCGGATAAGAGTGCTGCCGGCGGTATCGACGGCGAATTAAACGCCACATTGAAGGTTGACCACGTCACCACAACCGGTGATACCAGTCAAAGAGGCCGGGTTATCATCGGGCAAATACATGCTAAAAATGATGAGCCTGCCCGCCTTTATTACCGCCTGCTGCCCGGCCACAGCAAGGGCTCTGTCTACCTCGCTCATGAGCCAGGTAACGGCAACAGCGAACAGTGGTATAACATGATAGGTGACCGCTCAAGCTCCGCATCAGAACCTGCCGACGGTATTGCCTTGGGTGAAATCTTTAGTTATTCAATCAAGGTGGTCGCCAACCAATTAACTGTGACTATATATCGGGACGGTAAGGCAGATGTAGTGCAGAGCGTGGATATGAGTAACAGTGGTTATCACGATGGCACCGATCAATACATGTACTTTAAAGCCGGCGTCTACAACCAGAACAATACGGGTGATGGCAATGACTATGTTCAGGCTACCTTCTACAGTCTGAGTAAAACCCATGACGGTTACAGTTACTAGTTCAGGACGCGTCTGACCAGCTAAAACCGGACAGCATTGCCAGTGGCCAGGACCTGCCACACAATGGTGGACGTAGAAGGTGTAAAGACATCGGTGTAAGTGGCATTCTCAACTGTAGGAAACAACTGAGAATGCCAGTAACGGACCAACTTCTCGCTCAATTGGTGAGGCTGAAAAGATTAACTGATAGAAAATGGATTGGGACAGAAAAGCGCTTAGCTCAAACCTAATCTGACATCGACGCCGCAAAATTGGCAAGTGTCAGATCAGGTCAGGGCTAATACAAATTACCCAGCTTTATTGCTTATTCACTCTGAGGTTGAAGGGTGCTGCGGGCAGGCCTTCAATACCATACAAATTGACGATGGGCATGTCTTGCCAGGCATACTTGATATGGGTGATATTTTTTGCTGCAGATGGAATCTGCACTACATTATCCTTCACTCTCCCCGAACGAAATTCACAAGCTTCGTTTACTGTACAAATCTGAAACCCTATGGCGACATCTGCCCCCATGGCCTTCAATTTCACCTCACTTGGGTACTTCACTATGAGCGATTCACCTTTTCTATCCACAGATACAGGATAGGGAGAGGAGGGTAACGACTTATCGTAGGCCAGTTTCAATGCTTCAATTGCCATCCGCTTTCCCGGCTCCTGCTTGTGTGACGGATGTGGATCATCATTCATACCTCTGTCAATCAACACGGCCAGGCCTACATGGGGATCTTGCTCGGCAGCCTTGTATTGCGCTTCTCGAAGCTCAGCCCAGCGGGAAAAGCCCGCTCGGTCCGAATAGTTGCCGAACCCGGGTAGTTGCGCGATAACAAACGGAAGCTCATTATCCTGGAATTGCGCCCTCCAGTTTTGGATTAAGGTTGGAAGCAACTTTTCATAGCGTTGTGCATAGCCCGTATTGCTCTCCCCTTGATACCAGACCACCCCTTTTAATGTGATATTACCCAGAGGACTTATCATTCCGTTGTAAAGAGTGGTGTAACCTCGCGGTGCCATCCAAGGTACAATGGGAGGCGGGGCTATGCTTTTCGCACTCGCCGATATTTTGTAATGCCATTGACCACGCAGCGAAGTAAGCTCTTGTCCTGGAGCAAAAATACCGAATCTGTTGGGATAGTCTGAAAAACCTCCAGAGCCTCTTTCATCAATAACTCTGATGACTATGGTATTTTCCCCCGCTTGAAGGGAGCCTGAGGGAAGTAAATACTCACGCTGAAGATTAGGTTCGAAAGTCTGACCGATCAATTGGCCATTTATCCAAACTGTATCCCTTTCATTAATTCTGCCCAGACGAAGCACCGCAGGCTTTTCAGTATCCTTGGCGGAGATTGTGAAAGTTCTTCTAAACCAAATCACCCCGTTGAAATTTGCTAACTCCTTTATAGTGGTTCTCTCCCAAACTGCGGGCAGGGAAATGGCAGACCAAGAACGACTTTCCTTGTGATCGGGTTGATACCATTCGGCACGAATCCCCTTATCATTCTCATCGGCCCACTTTTCTGTCGCCTGTACCAGGTTGGCAATAGCTGTTTCAGGTTCAGCGGCGTATAAACTGAGCGTATCCAGTACTTCGTCATCTTCACCAGCTGCAGCAAGATAAGTATGGCTAATCCAATCCTCTATCGTCGTTCCCCCCCAAGAAGAGTGCACCAGACCCAGAGGCCTTTCTGTAGCTTGATAGATTGTTTTAGCAAATTCCCAGCACACTGATGAGAAATTGGGCAAGCTTTTAATCGAGGCCTGGGACCATGGGATGGCTTGCTTAAGCGTCTTTTCGGCATGGACAGTCGAATTCCGGGCAACTTCCATGATCCTTATCGGGTACTCTTCGCCTTGTTTAGCCGTTCTCTCAGGATTAGCTGCTTTTCTGACTTTCAAGCCCATATTTGATTGACCGCTGCATAGCCACACGTCACCAAACAGCACATCGTTGAGTGTGGACTTTATCTGGCCGTCTTGGAGTAACTCTATCTTTTCTCTGGTACCAGCCAACTGAACGGGAAGCTGCAATTGCCAGTCGCCTGAGGGTGGGACCACAATCGTTTCATTAAAGGTACTCATACGTACCTCCAGGTTCGAATCTGGTGGGGCGACTCCCCACACAGTGGCGGGCTTATCGGCCTGTAACACCATACTATCCCCAAACACGTCACCAAACTTAACCTGCGCTTCTTTGGCATTAACCCCTGGGACGGCCAAGACCATAAGTAGGAGTGAGAACAATAGGCCTCTTATGGGTTTCCTAGTTTGTCGTTTACTTTTCAAATCCAAACTCCTTAGAAAGATGAGTCACACAATTGGTTAACCAATAATCCTTGCGTACAAGATCAACCATACCATCCCCTCTACCCGACAGATAGAGCCATTTCTCATCATGAAAGCCCTGCCCACACTTCAGTGCTGCAGCATGATGAAAGAAAGGAAAGCATAACCACACTCAAACAATGATATTACCAATGACAAAACATTGGACAATTTTATTGTTGACAGCACGCCAACAATTGTCAACCATATTGGTAAAATATGTTGAGCTAATGTAAACACCAGTGATCAGGGAGCGGACCTATGCACGTGCAACAATCTTTATTAAGTTCTCGAATTAGTCAGATACTCGCCATTGGCTTGTTAGTGCCAATGATTCAAGGCGTGGCTTATTCACAAACTCAGCTAAATGACGCCCAAGAGGATTCATTACAGAGTACGGATGAAGAGCAGAGAGAAAAGGACGGGACAACTGAAGTCATAGAAGTTAAAGGTGTCAGACAAGTCGTCAGAAGTTCTATTAGCACAAAGCGCTACAGCAACGCGATAGTTGATGCGATCACCGCCGAGGATATTGGAGATCTCCCCGCCCAGTCACTCAGTGAAGTAATGGAAACGATAACGGGGGCTGGCGGGCACAGAGGCAAAGGGGGAGGCTCTGAGATTGCATTACGCGGATTAGGTCCGTTTCTTGGTAACACCACTTTTAATGGCGGCCAAGCATCAAACGGCAGCGGTGACCGGTCAGTAAATTTTAGCCAGTTTCCATCAGAGGTGATTAATCAGGTTTCAGTTTACAAAACACAGCAGGCAAACCTGATTGAAGGGGGGATCTCGGGCACCATTGATATTGGCACCGTCAAACCGCTCGATTACGGCAAGAGACTAATCCGTGGTGAAGTGAAGGGCAGCTATAACCCTTACGCAGACAAGATGGAGTTTGGGGATTCGGTAGGAAGCCGATTGACGCTTTCCTACATTGATCAGTATTCAAGCGAAAATCTGGGAGAAATTGGTCTTTCGATTGGTATACAGCGTAATGATACCACTAACCCTCAGGACAGAGTTTATTCAAGCTCTACATGGTCCGCCTGTGACCAAACTGTTATGCCAGCGGCCCTCGGGGACCCCAACGATAGCGATGGCAAACGTGGAAGGTTTGCTCGCTGTACAAACACGTCATTAACGCCGGGAAGTGAGAACAGCGACAACCCTTATTATTTGGTGCCGAATTCATTCGGAATCAGACAGCAAGGTGAAAAGGATCAGCGAGATGCAGCATTTCTGGGACTTCAATGGAAACCGTCGGACCGGCTTACCATCAGCATGGATAGCCAACTATCGCTAAGAGAATATATTGAAGACAGACATGACCTGGCGTTCAGTGATGCGCGCAGAATAGGACCTGACAGGAAAGTGGCTGAAAACGGAGCACTTACCTACTTTGAGGGAACCTCACAGTTATCTGCCGAAGGTGACTATTTCATCCGCAATGAGGATTATAAAGGCGGGAGATTTAACATCGCCTATAATGCCACCAACTATCTCACCCTAAAGTTTGATCTGTCCTATTCAGATACGGTTCGAAATGACCTGCGTCGTCGTACCAGGCTGCGCTCTGATACATCCGATATATATGGTAATGAGCTTCCCCAAAATGAAGACTTTCCTTCAACATGGGGAGGCAAAGTCTATTACACATGGGATTTTTCAAAAGGAACCGATGTACCCATTATTAACGTTGACCCAAGGTTCGATGTTACCAATCATGATCTGTTTAGTGATGACTTGAGGCTGTTAAGAGACGAAACAGAAAGTAACTATACCGTTTCCGCAGCCGCTTTTGATGCAAGCTACCTGGTAGGCGATAGTCCAATAAGCTCCATTGATGCCGGCATTCGGTTTGCTCGCTTAAGTTATGACGACTTTTTTACCAGAGTCGAATACACGCAAAGTGACAGGGAAATCGATAGACAAGCAAATGAATCCTGCAGAACCGCCTTCCCTCAGCAAGATTTTCTCAGTGATGCATCCGGTGCCGCAATCACCGAATTCGCTACTTTCGATAGTTTATGTTTATTCAATGCCTATGTGGGTGACGACGACCTGGTGGTGCCTGACGATGCCTTGCTTGACCCGGCAAATGTCAATCTGACCGAAGAAACCTTTGCCGGCTATGCTATGGCAAGCTACAACACCTTGGTGGCTGACAAAGAGCTAAGAGGAAATTTTGGTGTCCGGGTAGTCAAGACGAAAGTTGAATCTACGGGATTAAGGACAGCTCTGGTAATGCAGCCCATAGGTGACTCTGGCGGATTTAATCTGGTCCCTGATGGTGAGAGTTACGAAAATGTTGTCTTTGAAAATGACTTTGTCGATGTATTGCCCAGCGTGAATCTCGTTTATTCACTGGCGGACGATGTACTCTTACGGGGTGCAATCTATCGCGCCCTAGCCCGACCTGACCCAAGCGCGTTGGGGGCCGGTCGTAACTTTAGCACTAACTCCGACGAAAATGGATTTACCAATATAGAAGATGCCATTGCAGGGGTGACCGCTGAAGGAAGTCCTTACATTGAACCTCTGAGGGCTTGGAACTACGACATTTCGTTGGAATGGTACCCGAATGAAGACTCCCTACTGAGTTTTGCAACCTACTACAAGGAGTTTGAGGGGGGCACTATTCCAGAGATCAGAAACGAAGTTTTCGAGATTGAAGGACAACAGGCGACGGTACCAGTGCAGCAGGACAAATCAACTGAAGATACCTCCAGCTTATTGGGCTTCGAGCTGTCTCTGGCCCATACATTTACCTGGTTGCCTGACCCGTTCAAGGGCCTGGGAGTTAAAGCCGGGTATAACTACGCAGATACTAACTATAAGACACAGGATATTTTATTAGGTGACCAGTACGATCCGGAAACCTCAACGGTTATAAAAGGTATAATTGAGCCTGCCGGCCTATCAGGTTCAGCCAAGCATACGCTATCAGCTCAACTGTTTTATGCCATAGGTGATTTTGATATTCAGGCCATATACAACTATCGCTCTGAATACTTCCAAGCTTTTCTTGGCGGTAACTCCCAGCTTCGGTATGTTCCAGACGTAAATACGGTCAACCTTAGGGCAAGCTACACCTACTCCAAAAGCCTGAAGTTCCAATTCGACGCAGTCAATATCACTGACGAACCCAGGGTTGACTATATGCCCGTAATGGGAAGCTTCAGGGATTACCAGGCTTTTGGCACAACTTATTACCTAAGTGCCAGATACACATACAGGTAGCCGGGCCGGAAAACTGACCCACTCATATTTGGTGATTGTTCTTTAAGGTCGACAACTATTATTGAAGGACATTTCCACAAGTGACCTTACGCCGCAAGGAAGCGGCTTCATTTGTCGATAAGTAAATGCATAGCGCCACGTCGTGGGTAGTGACCGCATTAACTGGAGTCAACGCCTAACAATTGGCAAGAACATACAAAGCAATGACTCCCTCCGTCAAGCGGCCCTGTTGAACAAATGGACTGAGCTCCTGCCTTAAACGTTAAGCAGCTCGGCAAGCAAATAGCAAAGATAGCCTTATCCGTGACCATTTTTTAAAAAATTGTGAGCTCAGCCCCTTCAGTGTTAGACACGATTAAGCAAAGCGTAGTAATTGGCAGTGGAATCCCACCAACTTGATGAAAGAGGCGTTGCAATGCAGGTTGTTGATCAAATCACTCTGACTGTTTAGGGTACTGGCCTGGCTTTTATCAGTTAAGCGCGTGATAACAAGCCGTGGTAATAGCCTTCCAGTTTCCCTGCTGTACCCACTTCGCGGGTGCGACCCAGGTTCCGCCTACTGCAAACACATTGTTCAGTGACAGATAGTCCATCTTATTTTGCTGGTTTACTCCTCCGGTTGGACAAAACCGGATTGATTGGAACACCGAAGACAGAGCCGCCAGAAATGGGGCTCCCCCGGACAGGGAGGCAGGAAAAAGTTTCAGCTCAGCAAAGCCGTACTCAGAGGCCATCAGAATTTCACCGGTATTAGATACCCCGGGTAATACGGGGACCCCGCAAGCGGCCAACTCACCAAGAAGCCGCTCTGACACCGCAGGTGTCACGATAAAATCTGAACCTGCGTCAATCGCCTGCTTCAGAATCTGGGCATCCGTCACAGTCCCGGCACCCACCTTAAGCTGGGGCACCTCTTTCTTTATAGCAGTCAACGCTGCCAGGGAAGCTTTGGTCCTCAATACAACCTCAACCAGAGTGAGACCGGCCCCGGCCATGGCTTGAGCAATCTGAACGCCTTGTTCTGGCGAATCAGCTTGAATGATGGGTAATAATGTCTGTCCTGACATCAGTTCAGAAAAGCGAGTCATGTCTGAGTATCTCTTTAATTATTAGTGGATGCCGTGCTCTGCCATACCAGCTATATGCCTGCTTCAGACATGGCCTGTTTGAACGCTGCCAATGGTGCAATGGCGCCGGGGTGTTGTATTACCGTTCCGGCGGCTTTAGCACCCAGTTGAACGGCTTCGGCGATGGTTCGTCCTGACAGGCGCGCACCCAGGTAAACACCATTGAAGGCATCGCCGGCTGAGGTGGTGTCAATGACATTAGTAACGGGGCTGATCTGATGGCTGAGTCGTTCTGTGCCAGCCAGCGTGACAACGGATTTTGGCCCGTCCTTCACTACGATTTCTTCCAGATCATATTGCTGACAAAAACCAACAGCCTCCTGCGCAGATTCGATGCCGTAAAGGACGGTCAGATCCTCCACGCCGGGTAAGGCGATATCGCTTAAGTGAAATGCCCTGTCGAACTGTTCAATTGCATCTTCTTTGTGTGCCCACAATTGCGACCGGTAATTTGGGTCAAAGACCAGTTTCACTCCCGCCTGCTTGAGAGATTCCAGTTTCTGCCAGAAGGCGTTGCGACTGTGTTTTTCAATGATCGCGAGTGGAATTCCGGAGAAGAAGAACATATCTGCTGTCGCCAACTGGTCAACAACGCCATCACTGAGAAACTCAACCACCTTCCTTGCCGCAGAGTCATTGCGCCAATAAGTGAAGCGCCTTTCGCCCGCGTCATCTGTCTCAATGAGATACATGCCGGCTACTTTGCTTGGATGTCGAAACACAAGCTGAGTGTCTAAGTTTTCACTTTTAAAGCGGGTGAGCATTTTTTCGCTGAGCCGGTCACTGCCAATCGCTGTGACCATCGACACTGTTATCTTTGGAAAACAGCGCTTCAAATAGACCGCTGAGTTGTATACATCGCCGGCAAAGGACTGCGCCATTGTCGCGTCATCCAGTTCCCGCAGTTCAACCAAGCACTCACCCAGAAAATATATCTTTGCCATGCTCTTACCCGGCTTTCTTTAAAGGTTCGATGGTGGGTATCAAAATCCACACAGCTGCCACCGCCGTTATCGCCAGAGACGCGCCGATAACAAATGCCGGTGTGTAGTTTCCATCAGCTGTGAGAAATGGCACCAGAGAGGTCAGACCGACGGCCCCGAGTTTGGCAGCCATACCGGAGAACCCTGCCAAAGTACCAACGGCCCTCTTGCTGTAGAGATCGCTGGGAAGGGTTTGCACATTGCCAATAGCCGTTTGGAAACCAAACAGGATGACCGCCATGATCAGCACGGCCGTTACGGGTTCACCCGGGTCTGCCATGGCTAAGAGGGAGGGCAACATGATCAGACAGCCCAGGGTGATTGCCAGCTTACGGGTTTTATCCGCACTCCAACCCGCCTTCAGCCGGTTCTGTGCGAATAGGCCACCAAACCAGGCACCGAGCATTGCTCCCACATAAGGCACCCAGCCATAAAGGCCGATGGACTGCACATCCATGCCGTAGACTTCGTTCAGGTAAATTGGGATCCAAAAAACAAACAGCCACCAAATCGGATCAATGGCTGCCGAGGCGATAATAACCCCCCAACTTTCTTTGCGGGATAACAGTTCAGCGGTACTGGGGTTATAGTCATCTTCTTCCGATTGCGTTGCCTTCTCCGGTGTCAACACCCGCTTTTGGCCGGTAAGGATATACTCCCGTTCCTCTTCTGTAATCCAGGCGTGCATAGCCGGCGGAGCCTTGACCAGAACTAACCAGGGGATCAGCCAGAGAAAACCCACCAGACCGACAATCACAAAGACCATTTGCCAACTGAAGTACAGGGTCAGAAATGCGATTAACGGGATAGAGATAATGCCACCGATTGCAGCGCCCGAGTTGAAGATTCCTTGTGCTAACGCACGTTCCTTAACCGGAAACCATTCTGCATTGCCCTTGGTGGCACCTGGCCAGTTGCCCGCTTCAGCTACCCCGAGTATGGCTCTGAAAATACTGAAGCTAAGTACACCCTGAGCAAACGCATGCGCAATAGTTGCCAGTGACCAGACGCCTATGGACAGGACGAATCCAATACGTGTGCCCACCCAGTCAAATATTTTTCCGAAAATTGCCTGACCAAAGGCATAGGCGAAGACGAAGACAACGGAGATGTTGGCATATATCTGCTTGCGTTCCATTGCCGATTTATCTGGGAACAAGTCCTCAACAATATCCGGCCAGAGGACGCTGAGCGATTGTCGATCGATGTAGTTGATGATGGTCGCCAGGGCGATTAATGCAATGACCCACCAGCGTAAGCCTTTCAGTTTCATACTCATTCCTTAAGAAAGTCTTCTCTGGCGGGACTGAACGTATCGATCAGAATACCTCCGGTGGGACAAACTGCACCGTGCTCCACATGCGGTGGAATTAAGCAGCTGTCGCCGGGCTTCAGTACTTTGATCTCACCACCTATATTGAAGTGGAACTCTCCGGCTTCCACATAAGTCACCTGGGAATGACGATGCTTGTGCACATAACCTTCTGCCCCCTTGGCAAACCAAACCTTGACCATCATCAGTTCATGGTTATAGCCCAGCACTTGGCGCTTCAGACCACCACCAAGATCTTCAATTTCAGTTTCATCGCCAAACAGGAAAGGTGTACTTTGCTTACTCATATGACTTACTCCTAAAGATCATTCAGTGCATAAACAGCCAGTCGGCCGGCAATGGAAAAGGGCTTGCCTTGATATTGAAAATCTCGCTTGATCGCCCCCTCTGCTGACTGGTTCACCGCAACCAGGTAGTGCATGCCCGCAATGGAGATTTTTACCAGCGCCAAATCATCCTGTCCGGTATAAGCAAGTTCGGTAAGCTTGCTCTGAGCGTCCAAGGTGTATTCTTTACGGGGGTTATATTCGCCGTGAGGTTCCAGTATAGAAACAAACTGATGCTGCTTTTTGTTCTTTACCCTGCGGATAAAGGCCTGCTCATTGCGCAGGTTAAAGTTCGGATCGTTGGCGCCTATCTGGGTAAAGAGGTATTCTTCGTCGCCCTTTACCAAACTGGTGAGGGTGTAAAACCGGCCGTTGTCGTTCAGCCAGGAAACTTTTGCCAGTCCGGGCTCTGGTTGACCACAACCTTTCAGCCAGAGATGTTGATAGCCGTTTTCAGAGCCCAGGACCGAAAGCTGTTTTGTGTTTACCGACAGCTCAAAGTTCGTATCGATGAGCTGGCCCAGGTAGTGCAATGGAAGGTCCAATTGATGCGCACCTGATGCGCCGACATCGAATACATCCAGTACTATGGTCTTTTCAAGCTCTACCAGGTTAATCAGAGCAAGGGTGCGTTCAAGCTTAACTCCCGGGTAAGCGGTGTGAATTTCCCCACTGGCGACTGCGCCAAATTGGTTGGTTTCAAAGTAATTGAGTGTGGGCGCGTTTTGATTGCCCACCTCGACATCGCCGTCGAAGTGGCTGGTTTCATCCACCACCAAGGTATTATGGGCAACGGTTTGCTTGGCGTAGCTTTCGTTTTCGGGTAAGTAGCGGCCACCATATTTAGCTTCAACATTGAGAAAACGCGCCGCACCATAGTCGGAGACGATTTCATTCCCCTGGTCATAATATTGCCAGGTAAGCTTGTCAAAGTGGCCGTGCCCCAGGCCCTGGGCAGCGGGTTTAAACAGCAGGGCCTGATGGCCGCCCAACTCACTGCGCATGACCACCAGCGCTCCCTGCTTGCCGTCGCTGCCATCACCGAACGCAAGTGAATTGAACTGGTAAGGTTCGGCAAGCCCCTTGTCGAGGGCTTTCGCCACTTTCAGGCCTTCGCCGGAAAGAATGATCTGACCCTGCCGTTCGGCAATATCCAGGTAGCCTGGATCCTCGGTCAGGCTGTAGGCCAGTGCGACCCCATGGACCAGTTCGATGGTGTCTATCCCCTTACTCTTGATAGCATCGTTGATGGGGAAAAACAGACCGCCATAGCTCAACTGAATAGTGGTATCTATGGCTTTTAATAAGACACCGTTTCGGTGCTGAAAGATCTTTCTTTGCGGCTCGTTATTGTCAATGGCCCGGGCAAAGGTTACGAACGGCATAAGCGCATAGCGCTGATAATAGGGTCCCTCGTTGTAATATCCCTGGGGAGAGAACAACTCATCCAATTGTCTAAGAAACCCCCCATTCCCTGACTTGTCCAGATCGTAGAGGGCTTTCTCTACCCACTCAGGCTCATCCATCACATAGCCTGCCATACCTACCCCGGCAGTCGCCCAGGTACCGTGATTGTGGACCTTGTTGAACGTGGATGGTTGTCCTTCTGACAAAAAAAGTGCAACAGGTCTGAGTAGCTCAGACTCTATCTTCTCAATGTCCTGCCCACTTAACGCATCGTAAACCAGGTCATAGGCCTGGATGGTATGCACCAACCAAACGGCTTCATTCAGGCTTTGCCAAAACAGCTTTCCGGGGTTTTGTGATCTGACTTTTCGTGCAGGATGGAGATCCAGGGTCGGATACAACTTTGCATAAGCCAGCAACATGTCACGGACATAGTGTGCATAGGCCTTATCCTGGCTTAGTTGATAAACAATGCCGGCGTTATACATGAGCTGGTAATTTTTCTTATGGCGCTCGTGGGTATAGCCACCGCCACCGTCCTTGGGTACCGGCACTATGACAGGAAATGGCATCTGCTGGTCGACCCTGGCTTTGAGAGCGTAATAAGCTGTGGTAAAGCTCCCAGGCTCGGTGACGGCATTGCGCATAGCAATAACATCGGTTTGTGTGATGACTAAATTAGGATGCATGGCCTGAACGTTGAATGACAACAACAGGGCAAAAGCAGTCAGAGTCAGCCATTTTGTTGTCAGCAGGAGCAATGGAACCTTCATCGGGCTCTACCTCATCTCTTTGTTAAGCGTTTTATTGTTGTCGATTACCGCCGTATGGGGCCCCTCACCCCTGAGCTCTGTCACTATCGGGGTACCGGTATCATCAAAAAGATTGTCCTTAATCACCGTTTTTGGCTCCCCTACTGTATGTTCAATGACTATCGGGGCTGAGCTTTCTATGACGTTGCTGGTAATGTCAGTGACCTGTACACCATGCAGGTAGAGGCTGGCTTTACTCTTGTTCCGCTTGCCCTGACCGACCTGGCTGAGTTTGTTGTCAGCCATTAAAAAATGCGGCCCGAAAGTGCTTTCATCGGTGCCTCCGCGATAGAGTTTGACCACCGCCCCGGCGACCTTGCTGAAACTGTTGCCTTTTAAGGTGACATACTCGGCGTTATAAATACCTAAATCCTCAATTTCGGTATTCAGTCGCAGGATGTCACCGGTCACCTTATCGAAGGTGTTATTTATCAGGCTGATTTCGTCAGCGAAGGCACCTTTGCCGGTCGTGAAAAAGTCGAATGAATGGTTGATATCCAGCCCAGCAACCTGCGAATTCAGCATAACAAAGCGGTAGTTTTCAACCATGCCCCACTTCTGCGTCCGAACAACAGAGTTACCCGCAGCGTCAGGGCTTAGCTCGCCCGAGAGGGTTAAACCATCGAGCTTCAAGCTTCCCCCATCCTGGATTTCGAATAATGTGGAACGTTCAAAGGTCAGCTTTACCTGGCCCTGCTTTGCTGCTTTTATCGTTAACGTTTTATCAATCTTTACCAGTTTAGGAATGTCATACTGGCCATTGGCCAACTCAAGGATGTCGCCGGAATCAGCGCTATTGATGGCGGTTAATAATTCATTGGAGCCATTTTCGACTCTATGGACTTTGCCTGAATCGAACGGCACCAAAACGGGGGATTTAGGATACCAGCTTACCCCGACTTCACTTTTGGAGAGCACTTTTAAGCCCCGGATGGCACCAGCATTGAGCTTTTCAGAAACCGGATACAGCAGGCCGTTTTTACCCCGTTCAAGGGCAACGCTCTGTTGTTGAACACCGTAGCTCAATTCATCCGGCACTTCGGTGTTTGCTATGTTTCCTGACAACCTGATCCCGCTGACATCATCAAACAGGCTGAAAGGCTGCTGATTGTCGCTATTGATAATCAGGTTATCTTTCATCACAGAGCGGATGGGAACGGCCGTACGCTCGGCATCGCTGCCGGCAGCCAACTGAATATGGCGAACGTTTATAAAACTGTTGTTCTCAATGACGGCATTTTCTACCTGGTGATACCGGTTGATTGGTGAGTCTGCAACACCGTTCATAACAGTAAAGCCACTACCGAACCGATAGCCGGTTAATGCTTCCAGGTAATTGTTGCGAATAACCTGATCTTGATTGATGACGCGTATGCCGCCCGTATGCTCAACCCCATTCCCCACAAAGATGTTCTGCTCAACGATATTGCCGTTGCCATGACGAAGTGTCAGGGTGCCGCGAGACTCGTAAAAGAGATTACCGCGAAGCGTATTTTTCCCCGACTTGACTGAGATAATTTCTACTTCACCGTTGGTATGTTCGAAGTAGTTGTTCTCCACCAGCGTATGGGAGTCGGTGAGCGAATAATGACTGGTGCCGATTCGCAGGGTTTCACCACCATTTGAGCCAAAAACCGGGCGGTAACCGAAGTAGTTGTGATCAATCTGGTGGTAGTTCTGTTGGCTCTTCTGGCTATTCAGTCTGACAGCGAGGGTGACGCCTTTATTTCGCTTTCCGACAAAATGACTGTGATCTAGGCGATTATGCTTACCATACAAGGCCACCCAATAATCCGATTCCTGTTTGTCAGGATTGTTGTAACTATCTATCACCACTTCGGTCACCCGTGAATGGAAAGCGAGTTCGTCACTATTCGTGCGAAACTCAATGACGGCGCTGCTGGGGGTGTAACCATTTTTGAATACCAACCCGGAAACGAGAAGGTGCTGACCTGCAAGCCTGAGATTTGATTGGCCGGAGAGTATGACTCGTCCTTTGGTTTCAGCCGTCAGTGTGATGGGATTGTTCTGCTGGCCCTGACCTGAAAGTAAAATTTCAAAATCATTCCAGATCCCATTTTTAAGGACCAGGGTGTCGCCCGCCACCAGATTGGATGAAAGCTCGTTGTAGTCTGCTTTGCTTTCTACAAAGTATTCTGTGGCCTCAGCCAATTCGGGCACCAAGAGAAAGGCCAGAATCAAGCTTGTTTTTATCAGATGAACATTGAGAAAACGCATAAGAAGACCCTGCACCTCGCTGCTGAAGTTCGCTTCATGGCTTAGTATTCATGAGACGAGAGCTGACTTTCTGTGCTGGCAAGTTCCGCCTCATCAGCACGTTAGAAGTAGTCGGCATTCAAAAACATATCCCAAGCACCAGCGTCGTAGCCCGGGGATAATCTCTGACTTAGAGACATTCCGGTTTATTTTCCAAGCTTGAGGTAATAATCGAAAATCTCAGGAACATTCCCGTTCCCCATTCCGGCATCGTTTGCCGCTTGTAGATCAGAAGATGAGCCGCGGGCGATCTTTGACTCGGTGCCCAGGTCCTCGACCATTTGTAAGAAATAGCCTAAGTCCTTGTTTGCATTGGCAAGTGAGAATCCCAGATCACTGACATTGTCCACCGCATAGTTTTTACAGAATTTCATAAATGGGGAGTTGGACGGACCCGTCGACATGATGTCGAACAACTGTTGCCGGTCAACACCGGCGCGATCGGCTATTGCAAACGCCTGAGACATGGCACACACGGTGGTCATACCAACAAAGTTATTGATTAATTTTGTCGTATGGCCAGCCCCCAGAACGCCCAGGTAGAACAGGTTCTCCCCTTGGTCTTGCAGAACAGGTTTAACTTTATTGAATGTTTCCGGGTCACCCGCTGCCATAATGTTAAGCAAGCCATCTTTTGCATGAGCAGGGGTGCGACCCAGGGGGGCGTCAATCATTCCAGCCCCTTTCTTAGCCAGGTCAGCACCGATCTTGCGTGTTGACGCTGGAATAGAGGTGCCAAAGTCCACCAACACAGACCCTTCTTTGATGCCAGCGAGAATACCCTCTTCGCCATAAACCACTTTTTCAACAATGGCCGAGGTGGTCAGACAGAGCATGATGATATCGACAGATGCTGCCAGCTCCTTTGCTGAGTTTGCAGTGGATGCACCTCTGGCAACGCAGGCTGCAACAGCGTCTCTGTTGAGATCCATTACAGTCAGCTCATAGCCTTTCTTCTGTAAATTTTCGACCATGTTGCCGCCCATAAGGCCGAGGCCGATGAAACCGATCACTGGTTTTGACATGAGTAACCCCTAGTTTGGTTGCCGCATAGCCACTGGTGCAAGTACGCTTACCTACGTCCGCTCAGCTACGCTTTATTGCTCTCTCGCAACAGATAAAGTGCAGTTATAGAACTCGATACATACCGGCCACTTTTTGGTTGGCCAAATCCTTTAACTAACCACCCGGTATATCAGTAAACTATTTATGTATTGCCAATTTGTCAACCAATAATTTAACCACTGTATGATCAAAGAGCCATACATACTTGACCAAGAAGTAAACAGAACTAGGAATACAGAGGCTTGAAAATCTCTGAAGAAGGAGCTGAACACGCCTGACAATCCAAGACAAGCAATTGTTTTATATGAAAATAGTAGGAGATTGATTTATTCAGGCGAGGAGGCCAAAAGACGGCAACGGTGCTTCACTAGTATTTCAGAATGACAGACCTTCTTTAGCCAATCGGTAATAACCAACACACCAAATTGGTAAGCCAAGAGGCCACTCTCAGAATTGCTTATGGCAGCTTGCACATGATGTCTCCGCATCCAATACCAGGGAAAGAGCAATAAGGAGTGGGAGTTGTTAGATGCCAATACTGACATCCCTGCCTACCTCCTCCATGGCCAATTCCAAGAAAGCTCTGGATCCAACGTCACAACATGCGCCAATAGCCACTACTTCCCCCGTATAGAAACCTGCCAATGCTCTTTGCTTTCAATAACATTTCACCCATCCAACGTGATAAATTACTCTTCTGTTTCAAGGGCTCATCTTTGAGTCAGATTGAGGGGTTAGGCCCTTCTAGATTAAAGGACACCCTATGCACAAAAAGCCGTTTTTCAGATGGATGGGCCAGGCCGCCCTCCTCTCTCTCCTTGCCCTGAGCAAGTCCTCAATGGCGGCACAGCCGGATACGGCTGTGTCGGAATTTATTGAGCAGATGGTCAGTGAGCATGGGTTTAAGCAGGAGGAGTTAACCCGGCTGTTTGCCGGCAGAGCGCCCAATCCGGCGATTCTGGAGGCAATTCAACGGCCCTGGGAAGCCAAGCCCTGGCACCAGTACCATCCGTTGTTTCTGACCGAGAAACGGATCAATAAAGGGGTGGAGTTCTGGCAAAGCCATCAGGAGAGTTTACAGCGGGCGGAACAACAGTTTGGTGTGCCGGCTGAAATCATTGTGGCCATTATCGGGGTGGAAACTTTCTACGGCACTTATCAGGGTAAATACGCAGTGCTGGACTCCCTCTATACCTTGGGCTTTCACTATCCACCCCGGTCAACGTTTTTTAAGAGCGAGCTGGCTCAGTACCTGCTGATGACCCGCGAAGAGGGGTTGGACCAAAACAGTGTTGTCGGCTCTTATGCCGGGGCAATGGGCTGGGGACAATTTATCTCCTCCAGCTATCGCCACTACGCGGTGGATTTTGACCAGGACGGCACCCGGGACCTGTTAAATAATCCCCAGGATGCCATCGGCAGCGTGGCCAATTATTTTCGTAAGAACGGCTGGAAACCGGGCGAGGCGGTGGCCTATCCGGCCGTCGTGGAAAAAGCCCAGGTCCCATCGCTGCTGACCGACAAACTTAAGCCCAGCCAAAGCTGGCAAAGCCTGCACAAAGGCGGTGTGCGTATCGATGGAACGGCAGAGCTGGTCGATGAGGCACCGGCTAAATTGCTGCAGTTTGAGTTGACTGACGGCCATGAATACTGGCTGGGACTGCATAACTTTTATGTGATCACCCGCTACAACCACAGCCCACTGTATGCCATGGCGGTCTATCGGCTGAGTCAGGAAATTAAGGCGGCCATGGCCGGCTGACCAATGGATGTCCCCCTGGGTTCATAGCCGGCCCTGGTCACCCTTCTGCGGGGCCCGGCTAAAGTCCTGGGGCCGCCATTAAAACCCTTTAATGGCGCCCCCGGACTAACCCCCCCGAACCTCTTTCCTCACACAGGCCGGTGACTAATTCACTGCGCAGCGTGCTCTGGTGCAGGTCAACATTAACAGGCGTGCATCCAGCACGGTAATCACGCCGTCCCCATCGAGATCCCTGGGATCGTCAGGGCCCGACGCGGGCTGATTTCTGGCCTGCAGGATCAGATTGATATCGTCCAGATCCACATCCCCGTCCCCATCCAGATCGCCTTTAACGCCTGAAGAAACAACCAGATCAACCGGGCTGCCCGGCGCTGCAAAGCCATCCGATGGCGTCTGGCTGATGACCAGTCCTTGTGGCACGACATTGCTGTATTCGAAGGTAACTATGCCTACCGTCAGTCCGGCGTTGGTGATGGTTGCTTCTGCGTTGGCCTGCAGCAGCCCCACTACATCAGGCACCGCTATCTGCGCCGCGCCCAGGGACACCACCAAGTCAACCTGGCTGCCCTCAGGGACCAGACCCGAGGTTGGATTCTGGCTGATCACCGTCCCCACCGGGACGGTAGTGCTGTTTTGCTGGGTCACCGCTCCCACCGTCAACCCAGCGGCTACAATAGCCGCCTGTGCATCAGCCTGTGAGAGTCCGATTACATTGGGAATCTCCACTAACACAGGTCCATCGGATATCACCAGATCTACCGGGCTGCCTGGCAGTGCCGTGCCGCCTGAGGGATTCTGGCTGATCACCTCCCCCGCCGGAACGGTACTGCTGTTTTCCGTGCTAACAATGCCCACGGTCAGACCGGCCGCCACTATGGCCGCCTCGGCGTCAGCCTGAGACAATCCCACCACATCCGGCACAGGTACCAGCGTTGGACCCAATGACAGGGTGAGATCGACGCTGTCACCGGCAATGGCCTGACTGCCGCCCTGTGGTGTTTGACTGATAATATTTCCTGTCGGCACAACCGGATCCTGAGCGGTAGAGATGACGCCTACTTCCAGCCTGCTGGCGGTTATGGCTGATTCAGCGTCTGCCTGGGGCAATCCCACTACATCAGGCACCAGCACTTCATCCAGAATCTGCACAAAGCGGGTTTCAATGGCGTCGGGACTCAGAGTGCTGGCATCGGTCACCGTTAACTTCACGATAGCATTGCCGGTTTCCCCTACCCCAGGGGTATACAGCCACGATGGATCGGTGCTGACAACGCTGTTATCAAGCCGCCATTCGAAGGACAAGGGGTCGGCATCGGGGTCAGTGGCGCTTGCTGAGAAACCCAGCGGATTGAGATTACTGGCACTCGGCGTCAGTTCGGCGGGCGTGAAGGCCGTGATTTGCGGTGGCCCGTTAAGCTCCTGTACCTCCAAATCGGCGTAGGCGATATCCTGGTTGCCGTCGGTGTCGGTGACCCTTAAACCCATTTTGCCCACCATCGGCGTGGTAAACACAGGGCTGACCAAGCTGCCGAAGGCATCATCAAACTGGCCGTCCATGTCCAGGTCCCAGTCAAAGCTTAACGCCTGACCGGTGGGATCGGAGGAGCCGGAACCATCCAGATTGAAGGTCTGACCTTCATTGCCCACATAAGGCCCGCCAGGATTGGCAGTGGGATGACCGGATGTCACGCTGGGCGCAAAATGGTCGACCACCTCCTGAGCTTGCGATCCTAACTGCTGCACAGCAGGCAGGAAGGTATCGATGGCCGCAACAATGCTGTCTATTCCTCCGCCCCTTGAATAGGTGCCAGTGGGCGGTGGGAAGGCGTTGATACGGTCGAATAAGAACAGAATATCCGCATCGGTAAAGCCGGAATCCCGCAAGCTTTGTTCCTCTTCCGGTGTCAGCCCGCTGTTGATCAGCCGGGTATTCAGGGCGGCGATATCGGCGCCATCATACACCAGGCTGGCCAGGCCTTTGTCCGCCAGTTCAGTTTTGTAGTCCATCGCCAGTTGCCTGGTGGCAGAAAGTCTGTCAGCCAGCAAGTCGGCGTACTTTGTCAGTTCCTGGGCCTGTAAAAAGGTAAACAAGTCATCATCAGCCGCTTCTGCCCCCTGGAATTTCTCCAGGGTACGGGTCAGGGAAAAGACCATCGCCTGCTCTTCCGCCATGCTGTTTGCAAGGGCAATACTGACCTGATCCAGAGGATCGGAAATTCTGGGACTGAAGGGATAGCTAAGGGGCACCCCGAGGTAAAGATGGGCCTGTGCTGCCAACTCGGTATTGACCGCCCCTATATCGATGGCAACAAACTCCATAAACTGCGGATCGGGCGGGTCATTTTCCAAGGTCTTGTATTTCGCTGCCTGACCGCCGGCCAGTGCCGCAATGATTTGCCCGCCCTGCTGTAACACCGCCCCGTTATAATCCGTTGGTATGCCCGCAAGGGTGCCAGCCACGTTCACCGCCACCGACAGCCAGTCACCTGTGGCCGCAGCCCAGGCAATGGAGATTGCCGTCGCGTTATTGGACAGATTGGCGCCCCAGTCGGCGGTATTCTGCCAGGCGTTCGCTTGCGCACCGGCCGCCGCTTTGATGGCGGCAACATCCACCGTGGGCGGCGCACCGCCTGAGGAGACAACGGCAATAGCATCCCGGGCACTGCCGCCCTGATTGTTGACCACCACAATGTCGTAGTTGCCGGGGGTGAGGGGCGGCAGCCACACCATCAGGTCGAAGAAACTTCCCGGAAATCCCCCTGTGCTGTTACAACCACCGGCTGTGACATCGTTGCCGTTGTTGGGCGCCGCTCCGGGTGGTACCACACAGACCAGGCCGGACGCCCCAAACAAGGAGCCGCCTGCCTGACCGGTGGCGCAGACCGGCTCGTTATCCTGAAACACATTCTTAAAACCCAAATTGCAGTCACTGGCAAACACCGTTTGGGCCTGCACAGAGGGTGCTGTGCCAAGCAGGAAAAGGAGGAAGGTAAAGGATGTTAATACAACAGAGCATATCGTCCGTTTGCTATTCATAGGTCGAGCCCCCGTTATCACATGACTTACGTCAGTTGATAGGTATCTGTTTGCTGGAAGGGACTCTCTGATAGCACCCGATGTAATGCTTGGGGTCGGCCAAAAACGACAACTTTTTCCTTAAACTTATTTTGTTAGAAAGCCCGTTTATCTTTCTAAAAACAGTTTATTTGGTCCAAAACGCTTTCACGATGAACTGAGCGCCGTCGTACAAAATCTCAGTACATTAATACGGAAATTGAGAACCTCGCATAGGCATGCATGGATCAGACCGGCCATTCGAGCATGGGTTTTAAGCCAAAAATTTCAGCAGCTTAACTGAGGTGACGTATTTCGCCCACAATCTGAACTGTAAAAGAATCGGACGCTAATGGTATATACAGGCCCGGCACCTAAAGGAAAGAACTCATAATCTCTGGCACAACCGATACCAGCGAGGCACGGCTTATAGCCTGTGTTTTCCCTGGCTTGCTGCTAAGTTTCTATACAGGCAACCTGATTTACCGGAGTGAGTTTAGTATGTTTGTGGGGCATGGCAGCTACGCAGTGGAGCATGATAAGGACATCATTGTGTTTATCGCGAAAGGGGCATGGAACGTGGAAGCCTCCAGAAACGCCATCGCCTTGATTTCCCGTTATGTAGACCGACTCACACCTCAGGAGTTTGCCATTGTCGCGGACACCCGTGAGGTAGAAGGAATAACACCACAAAGTGCCGATGTATGGTCAGAGGCGGTCAGGGAGTGGCTCAATAAGATTGGCTTCCAGGGCTTTGAGCACGATCTGCCTAAGCCGAAATTTTTAGACGGTCTTGAAAACCAATAGGTTCGCCTGCCCCTTCTTTTTTGAGTACTCCAAGCCTGCGCTTAAGCCTCAAAACCTTTGCTAAGAGCCGCTATAAGCGGCGCTTACCTCTTCTGCTCCGATTGAATCAGATGAAAGCCCGTCTGGCGTCCGTCCATATAGTGCACGCCGGATTCGTCGAAAAAGGCCTCTTCTTCCAGCATGATGCGTATCTCCTTGTCCCATTCGTCAATAAAACTCGCGGCATTGAGCTCTATGGAATAGGCCGTGTCGTGGTGCAACGGATGATCCCCACTGCCGGGCACGCCGTCCTGGGCATCCCACATACCTAAAGTCGTACCGGCGGCGTGGCCATGGTAGCCGATGGGGTGGGAATAAATAGCGGGTTTGATGCCCTCTTCCATGGCCATCTGCCGGGACATCTTCAGTACCTGATTACCAGTGCGGCCGGCCTTGAAGTTACCGGTAAAGACATCCTGCAGCCGGTTGGCGCCGGCCATGGCCTGATACAGGTAATCCGGCGCGTCGGTTTCACCGGAGCGCAGCACATAGGCATGTTGCTGCTGGTCGGTGTTCAGGCGCAGATAGGTAATGCCAAAATCCACATGCAACAGATCACCGGGCAGGATCAGCTGTTCGTCTTTGGCCTGGGTGAAGGCTTTAAGATGATCAAACTTCTCGGCGCTGGCCCGCTGGATGGACACCGTGGGGTGGAACCAGTTGGTGAGTTTCATTTCCCTGGTTTGTTCGCGCAGCCACCAGACTACATCTTCGGTGGTGGTCTTGCCTGGGGTAATCACCTGATTGGAAAAGGCGGTGGCAATCAGCTGATGGCCCATGGCGACAATTTTTGGATAAACCGCCATCTCTTTGTCGCTGCGGGTTTCCAGCCAGGCGATGGCAAGGGATTCGGCGGATACCAGTTTGTCCTGCCAGTCTTTGCCCAGGGCCTGTTTGAATTCTGCATATTCGGTGGCGGTAATGCCATCGGCCAGCGCCACATCTGCGGATTGATTGATGGCGATTTTTTCCGGTGCACGGGCCTCGATAACCTGCTTCAGGGCCAGCCACTGGTCCGGCTGTTGTTCCTTATCCCAGGCTTTTTTAAACAGATTGCCCACGTCGTAGCGGGCAATGGCCAGGCGCTCCAGCTCTTTGCCCTCTTTGGGATTAAACAGCACCAGAATGGTCCGTCTGCGCGCCGACAGCCAGGTGGAAGGCAGCATGGTCTTCAGCACCGGATCTTCATTGTACTCGCGGGAGATCAACACCCACATATCGATGCCTTCGCGCTCCATCAGTTGGGGCAACAGATGGGTCAGTCTATCTTCGAGGATCTCATCAACCAGCGCCGCCCGTTCGCGCATCGGCAGAGGGTGAGCCAGTGCCTGCACGCTGACAGTCAGTAAACTCAGGATCAGTAGTATTCGCATGGGTGCTCTCGTTTTTTGTTATTTTGCATAAGGATCTACGTGCATCTTGCCGGAGAGCTCTGGTATTTTGAAGTGTTGTGCGGTAGAAGTGCCAAAATATTGATACATACTAATAACACATAGTTAAGTCCTTTATTTCGTTAATTTTTCTACGGACAAGGAGTGTGAGGATGCAAGCTATCAGTTCATCCCATGTCTACCCGAAGTTATTTGTACTGATCGTTCTTCTGCTGTGTGCGCTGTCATGGACAGGCTCTGTGGACTTTATCGCCACCGGCTATCTGAACGACTCGATAGTCGACGCGGGCCTGGCATTTGGTTCTGCCAGATTGATGAATGCCGGGGTCTCTGTACTGCAATCAACCACACTGAGCATACAGTTCTTCGGCGGTACTTCTATTTCCATTGGCGAAGTATTGGACCCACTGAACGATATGGTGGAGGACTTCTCCACTGTTATGAAATATGCCATAGGTTCACTGCTTGTACAGAAAGTGATGCTGGAAATAGTCCGGACCAGCTTTTTCAATATTGTTCTGACCTTATCTGGCGGTGTTGTTATAGGCACGGTACTTTACGGCGCAGCCAGATATCAGTTAATCGCTTTTAAGACCTTCATCACTTTTGTCGCCTTACGCTATTTGGTTGTGCTGATGGCACTTTTGAGCGGGATGTTTGGGCAAATATTTCTGGATGAATATATCAAGAAAGACCTGCAAGCTCTGGAGATGGCCCAGTCAAACATCACTGAATTAGATCCACAACCCGTTATCCCCGAAAACCTTCGCCTCGAACTCGAGGCTGATATTCAGTCACGTGGTGCAGAGAAAAAAATTCTGGCACAGGAGATTGCGGAATTGGAAACGCTTAGCCAGGAAAAAGCACAAACCTTAGAGAAATATACCAGCGAGTACGAGGAGTACCCTCTTTCACAGCGGTACAACCTCTTGTCAATGTCGGAGGAAGTTAAAGAGGCTGCAGCCCAAAAAGAGATGGCTGAAACCGAATATAAGATTGTGGTTCAGCAGTTGGCTGCTGCCGAACTCAGGCAGAGTAAGCTTGACGCCGAGATCAGTACCCTTGAACGCCAGTTAAGCGGCGAATCATCCGGCTTCTTTGAAGATGTTGGCAGCGCAGTATCATCTGCTTCTAAAAAGCTTATTCAATTGAAGAATAAGTTTTCATATGAATCACTGAAAGGCACTATCGGCAACGCCACTGATTCAATGTTTAACGCCATCGTGTCTTTTGTGATGCGATCGATACTCTTCCCACTGCTATTTCTCTACCTGGTCACAAAACTATTCAGGATGATCTGGAATATAGACCTGGTTAAACGCATGCAACAAACAAAAGGTAGAACAACCTCCCCGGAGTACAATTATTAGGTCGGCGTCATCCTGATTTTTACCTACACAAAAGGAAGTTTGGTGCGGAACCTAATGGCGTTTCGGCGTCCCATTTCGCCAAGGGGATCTGCATAGAGCGTAAGTAGCGTAGCTGATGTGGGGCCATAGGTCCCCTAATCATGCTGTGTTTCATCCTGGCTACCTCTGCGCTCTTTGCGCGAACCAGTCTTTAACCCACAGCCTTCGGTGCTTGATTTTCTCGCGCAGAGACCGCCAATACGCTAAGAAGAGCAAGATCCTTTTGCTTTGCCTCTGCGGTCTTGCATGCCTTGCGCGAAAAGATATTTGTTAAAGTACGCCTGCCTGGATCACCTCAGGCTTTTCCGTAAAAGGCTTAATGCCCAGGGTCGGGTACACCTCAGTCGGGAAATAGAACACCCCGCCGCGGGACACCAGGCTGATGGTCTTAATGTCCTTGAAGTTCTCGATGGGGTTGCCGGGCACCACAAAAAAGTCGGCCAGTTTGCCGGGCTCGATACTGCCTCTGTCCTCATGGCCCAGGTATCTGGCCATATCATAGCTGCCCAGCTTCAGCAGTTCGGCCGGTGAATAACCCAGTTGCTGGTACAGCTCCAGCTCCCGGTGCAGGTTAAAAGCGCCGCCCAAATCTGTGCCGGGCAGCAGCAAAATGCCCCGCTCCTTCATCATTTTCAAAGTCGTCAGGATCTGCTCGTAGGCGCCGCGGTAGGCTTCATCCTGCTCGGGGCCGGCGATCTTGGCCAGGGATACCTTGGCGGCGCGCTGGGCACCCGGGGGCATATGCCCGATGTAATCCGTGACGCCGGCGCGGGTTTCGCCGTTGCGGGACAGTAGCAGGTATTCGTGGATGGCCAGGGTGGGATCGATGGCGACATTGTTTTTAACCATCAGATCCAGGGTTTCGCTGACCTTGTCACTGGTCAGGTCCAGCTTAGGCAGCCTGTCCAGGGCCGTAAGGCGCAGCAGGGTGCGGGTATCTTCATCCGGTGCCAGCACCCAGCCCAGCATCACCTGGTTGATATGGGTCATCTCATCAAACCCGGCCTTGATCATGGCATTGGCATTGGAGAACGCCGGCACATGGCCGGTGACCCGCATGCCCAGGCGCTTGGCCTCTTCGGCAATGGCCGGGGCCCACTCTCCTTTTATGCTGTTATAGAGCTTGACCCCGTCAAAGCCATGTTCTTTGTAGGTGTGTACCGCCGCTATGGCCTGCTGCTGGTTTTCCACCAGGATACCGTTGTTATTATTGGACGGGCTCTTGCCCTCGATCATGCCATAGCGGGTTACACGGGGACCGGCCAGCACACCGCTGTCGATCTTGGCTTTGAGCTCGGCCAGCACTTCCAGGGCATTGCCCATATCCCGCACCGACGTGACCCCGGCCAGTACATTCATCAGGCCGTCGTCATCGCCGGTATGGCTGTGCATTTCATACAGGCCCGGCACCAGGGTGCCGCCGGCGCCATCGATGACGGTCTCGCCCTGCTGACTGGCCTCCAGTGGCTCAATGGCGGCAATACGGTCCCCCTCCACCAGCACCGATACAGGCTCTGACAGACTCAGACTCTGTGGCTGGAACACCCGCACGTCACGGATACGCACCGGTCCCTTATACTGGTGAGCAAACTCGGCCTGAATGGACTCGAAGCGTTCGGTTGAGTATTTGGCCGATAGCTGGCGGAGTCGCGCTTCCTCGCCTTCAAAGCCTTCGCGGATCACAATAAAGCGCGGGGTGATATAGGCAAAAAACTGCTGCTGGTCGTCCAGGATCAGATAATCCGGATCCAGGTCAGCCCCGGACAGGGCATAGGTGCTAAGCGACAGCTTGCCCCCCGGCCCCGCGACGTCAAGGATTTCCAGTTGATTCAGGGTCAGGGTGCCGGCAGGCAACGCCGCCATGGCCTGTCCGTCTGTCTGCAATAACGCCCTGGCATGGATATAGGCTTTGTAGGGACTGCTGTTTTGTGGCACATAAAGCGCGGGCTCTTCCAGGCTGGCTTCACCCGGGCCGGTGGCGTCCCGCCAAACGGCCTGGCCGGCGTTGATTTGCATCTGTTCCTCAACCGGGTTGCCGAAGGTGGTGTTGCCGCTGACGGTCCAGCTTTGCGGTATACCCTGGGCGCTCAGGCTGATTTGTTCTTTCGCTGCCGGGCCGCGGCCATTACTCTTGAAATCATAATCCACCTGAATCTCACTGCCCTGATGGACGGCGTGCAGGTGGCCCACCACATTGCCGTTCAGCATGACCTTATAGCGGTGCTCTTGCGCCGAACCAGCCTGGCTCTGTGCGGTTTCAACTGATTCGGGCGGCTGTGAGCAGCCAAACAACAGGCCGAGCAAGGCCCCCAGGATAATATTACGCATTGCACACTCCGAAATGAACAGGAATACCTGTTTTCAGGCCCCCGGCGGCACATCGGCGGCGCAGGAAACTGTGAGGTAAAAAGTCAGTCTATAGCGATAGTTGCTGCGCTGACAACCACCGCCGTCGCACCGCCCTGCAACTGAACGGACTGGCCAGGGTTTAAGCCGCTGCGAGCTCCTAAAACAGTTGCTTACAATTTCCTACACCCCTATACATCTTTACTGCGGCCTTCTTACAGATATTTGCCCCGTCCCCGCGCACAATCTCCGCCACACATTCAAGGAGACCATTATGTTAAAAACCACACTTTCCACTGTACTTGCCTTCTTTGTTGCCGGGCCGGTTCTGGCTGAGACCCAGCACTCCCCTCATTCAGTGGGTCTGGTATTGGGTTCCGGCGGCGCCGAGTACAAGAATTCCGATGAAGACGGGAACGGCGTCGATCATCTGTACCTCTACTACCACTACAGTCTCAACGAGCAGTTCGGACTCGAGGCAGGATTGTTGGGCGGTACTGAAGGCAGTGACTGGGATTGCCATGATGATGACAGGGACCACCTGGTTTGCCGTAACAACCGCAAACCGATCTTCGGTTTGGACGCGGAAGATCTGGAATACAGAAGCTTGGTGGCGGCCGCAACCGCCCAGTTTCCCCTGAGCCAGCGCAACAGCCTGTACGGTAAACTAGGGGCCCAGTACTATGACTATGAAATCAGCCGGGGCAGCATCAACCTGGCTGATGATTCGGGTCTGGGATTGTACCTGGAAGCGGGCTGGCAATACCGATGGGACAGCGGCTGGGGCATGAACGTGGGCCTTAAGCATCTGCCCATGGGAGACCTGAAAGTCAACAGCGGTAACGTTGGCGTCAGCTATCGTTTCTAAGCCGCCGGTATCAGCCTGACTTTGTTTTTTGCCGGGACAGGTGTCAGTATTTAACCCGCCTAACCCGGCGTTTCAGCTTAATCCGGCTTGTCTGAGTATGGGTCGTTTGCCATAGTGGCCCTCTTATTGTTCCTTCAGATGCCCGTATTATGTCCAGAATCCTAGTCGCCAGCTTATTACTCGGTGCTGCCATGCTGCCCTTCACTGCCACTGCCGCCACCCCCAAGCTCACCCTGGAGGAAGCCAACCGCCTCGCGGCCATGCCGCTGCATTGCCTGCAGGTGGAGTATCCCAATAAGCTGAACCAGGTACTGGCGGATGCCCAGTATCTGAAAGGCCCGAAGATTCTGCATCCCGCCTTTTACGGCTGTTTCGACTGGCATTCCAGCGTGCATGGGCATTGGATGCTGGTGAATCTGCTGCGGCACTTCCCTGACCTCACCGATCAACAGGCCATCCGCCAGGCGCTGCAACAGACTATGACCGAGGAAAATATCCAGGCCGAGGTGGCCTATTTTCATATGCCGCAAAACGGCACTTATGAGCGCACCTACGGCTGGGCCTGGCTGCTGAAACTGGCCGAGGAGCTGCACTTGTGGGACGATCCGCTGGCCCGGCAACTGGAGCAAAACCTGCAGCCGCTGACCAGCCTGATGGTCAGCAAGTACCTGGAATTTCTGCCCAAGCTGATTTACCCCATTCGCACCGGAGAGCATCCCAATACCGGCTTTGGCCTGTCACTGGCCTATGACTATGCTTCGACCACCGGCCACCAGCCGCTTAAGGATATGATTGCCCAGCGCGCCAAAGACTGGTTTGCCAATGACAAGGCTTGTCCCCTTGGCTGGGAGCCCAACGGTTTTGATTTTCTGTCCCCCTGCCTGCAGGAACTGGATGCCATGCGCAAAGTGCTGGACAAAAAAGCCTTCGAGACCTGGCTGGAGGATTTTTTACCCCAACTGGCAGAGAAGGATTTCAGCCTTGACCCCGCCCGGGTCAGCGATCGCAGTGACGGTAAGCTGGTACACCTGGATGGCCTGAATTTCAGCCGCGCCTGGGTGTTGTATGGCCTGGTGGGCGACTTCCCGGAAAAATACGCCCACCTGCAAGCCATCGCCGATGAGCACGTGCGTTATTCCCTGCCTTCCATAGTCGACGATAACTACGAGGGCACTCACTGGCTGGGCAGTTTTGCGGTCTATGCCCTGCAACAGGCCAGGCAACTGGACTGACACCAGACAGCCGGTAATCCAGGGGTTGCCGGCTGTTAGCTTATCAGCGGTGTCAGCTAAATTAGCTCTCTGGTTTTTCTTTGCTTGTTCTTGCTGTATTTACTTTTCAAAGTTGTAAACAACAACACGCCGCCGCTGCACCACATGATGAACAGCACAATGGCCGCCGGCAAAAACACCCAGAGTTTCGCCGCATCGGCAAACCAACTGCCATCGTGAATGGCTTCGATGATATCGGAGCGTCTGTAAGCCACTTGCAGTACGTCACCGCTTGTGGCGTCGATTTGCGCTTCCCATTTGTTGACGGCTAAGACTTTTATCAGGCCCTTATCTGGCCGTACATCCAACCGGTCGATCTGCGTCCAGTCAGACACACTCAACTCCGGGATTGACTGCGCCACGGCCAGGACATGCTCGAAGCTGATGCTGGGTGTGTGTGCCTTACCTTGGTGCGTCGGAGGCTGGATCCAGTCAGACTGCTTTTTTACCTGCAACAGGATACCGCTGACGATGACAATCACAGAGGGGATAAAAATCACCAGGGCTAACCACAGATGAAGCTGGCGACTGAATTGTCGCAATTTGCTGGACACGGCTAATTACCACCCCTGAATCTAAATTCGCCGCGTAGCATAGCGGTTTGCGGGCTAAAGTTCGAATCCCTCATCGCTGCGTCAGTGACGCTGGGCGCATTGGAGGGCCGGTCACTAAAAGAGATAGTCAACTGACAGGTGCAGGTCTCTGCCTTTGGCAAAGGGTGCCAGATCATCGCGAGCGGTGACATACTGCCTGTTGGTCAGATTGGTTAAATTGACCGAAATTTCGAGGCTGTCGCTGAGCTGATAATGGTAACCGGCGTCAATGGTGGTGGCGTCCGCAAGCTGCAACTCCCCCTCTGCCAGCTCATCACTCGACTGCCTGTGCGTCAAGGCAATAAATCCCTGACTTCGCTCGCCAAACGCCGTCAGGGCAAGTCGGTGCTTTGCCGGAGGTATATCGGCAATTCGCTGACCCTGGGGGTTCACCCCCTCTAACCACTGCCCGGAAACATCCAGGTTCCAGTGTAGTTGGCTCAGATTGAACTCGATCCCACCCTGGTAGCTCAGACCCCTTACCCGGGCACTGGCGATATTGCGATAGACAAACTGATCATCGGCCTGGTTAACCCGTTCGATATAATCATTAATATTTTGTTCAAACAGGGTTATCGACAGGCCAACCGCCTTACTCTGATAGATCAGACTGGTCTGGGCATTGATCGCCGTCTCTGTGGTTAAATCGACTGAACCTTTGACGGTGCCTCTGGGTGTGGTGCCGTCATAATAGCGCTCGGTTAAGCTAGGTACACGATAGGCATGACTGAGATAACCCGCCCATTGCCAGTTTGCATTAAGTGTATGTGCATAGCCGATAAACCCACTCAGGTTGGTATCTTCACTGGTGTGTGAGAAGAGGTTGTCATGTTGGTATTGCTGCGCCAGTCTGGCGCCCCCTACCCAGGTGCCCTGCCCTGCTTCGCGGACGAATTCTGAGGCCACAAACGCCTGCCACTGCTGTGCATCCAGGTTGAGTCGTGCAAACGTTTCGTCACCAGCACTGTCCACTTCCCGCTCAAAAACCTTCACTCCGGTTCTTGCATCAATACCAGCACGCCAACTTAGCAGGGTTTGGCCGTATTTAAGTTCGTCATTCAGTTGCAGGCCAAGATCCAGAGCATCGTTACTCACCCTGTTAACGCGTTTGCCCGGGCGATCAACCAGGGTCAGCTGTTTGCTGTCATGCAGATAGAAAGTGGTGTTCAGCCAATCGAATTGTACTTTGCCCAACAGGTGGTCGTTGGCCGGATAGAGGGTAATACGCTTGGCGGGAGCATCACTACTGGCCTTGGCGATATTATTGGCCGAGGAATAAAGCAGCAGGCCTTCACGCAGCTTGCCGGTGTCCATGCGCTTGCGAAGGGCAATACTCTGTTGCTCAAAGCGATCCAGAATCGCATCACCCTTTGCATCCTGACTGTTATTTGCATGGCGATGATTGAGCAGATAGCTGAGGCCTTCATCTGCGACGTTTCCCTGCACCTGCACTTCCCGGTAATCGGCAAGATGCCCATAGCTGTAGGTCAGTGCATGTTGCTGTGGAGTGGCAAGTATCAGATCGATTCCCCCGCCAATGGCCCCGGATCCCAGTTGGGTCGATGCAGCGCCCTGGGTGATATATGCCTGGCTGATAAAGGCAGGGGGGATAAATTCGACAGCGGTACCGGCGCGTCTTTCCGTATAAATGGGGACCCCTTCGACCAGAGTCTGGATACGCCAGCGGGCAAAGCCGCGAATATTGACGGTTTGGAACAGGCCCCCCTGCCCATTGAGGTTGACCAAAGGGGATTGCTCCAGCAACGTCGCCAAGCTGTCGGCACTGAAGCTGGTTTCATCTATGGCCTTTTGCTCTGGCAAGACTTTTGACACAGACCTTTGGTAATGAGGCGCTTGCTCAGTGACCTCTATGCGATCATCCAGAAACTCCGCTGACGCCAAGGGGACCACAAGAAAACTACTGACAAGGAAAAATCTTAACTGCATAACAATCATAAAGTGGGTTGTTTACTGCCCTGAAGTTACTGGGCTTTCCAGCCGTTATCCGGCCCGGCACAAGCTAAACCAGTGATGCCTGTTTTGCGCTGGAAATCAGCTAAGCATGCCAATTAATCAGATGAGTTCACACAAGGTATCGGTGGACTTCTGTTATCTTCCGTTGCTGGATGATAAAAATTCTCTAACTGTCTGTAGATACTAATAATTACCCTGCTTGAGGAATGACATGAAGACCTTACTCAAAACCGCTTTTGCGGCGTCGTTAGTGCTGTCCTGCGCGCAAGTGCTGGCACAGGACAAAGAAGATGACGCTGCCGATAAGCCCCTGTTCAGCAGCAAAACCTTTGAAGCCATGGAGCTTCGTAACATCGGTCCGGCCTATATGTCAGGCCGTATTGCTGATATCGAAGTGGATCAAAAGGATCCCTCCACCTGGTACGTTGCCGTTGGATCCGGCGGCATCTGGAAAACAGAAAACGCAGGTACCACCTGGACCCCGGTTTTTGATAAGCAGGCGGTGTATTCCACTGGCGACGTCACTATTGACCCGAACAACTCCGACATAATCTGGGTGGGAACAGGAGAAAATAACGGCGGTCGTCATATTGGCTTTGGTGATGGCGTATACAAATCCATAGATGGCGGCAAAAACTGGCAGAACATGGGGCTGAAAAAGTCAGAGCATATTTCAGACATCCTTGTTCATCCTCAAGACTCGGATACAGTGTGGGTGGCTGCCCAGGGTCCATTGTGGACCGGTGGCGGCGAGCGCGGGTTATACAAAACAACCGATGGCGGTGAAAACTGGGAACTGGTGCTCAAGACTGCAGACGAGTGGACAGGCGTCACATCGCTGCTGATGGATCCGCGCAATCCAGACAAACTTTACGCGGCCACCTGGTCCCGCCAGAGAAAGATTGAAGCCTATGTAGGAACAGGACCGGGCGCCGGCATCCATACCTCAGACGATGGGGGGAAAACCTGGACGAAACTCAAAACCGGGTTACCAGAGGGTAATTTAGGCAAGATCGGCATGGCCATCTCTCCCACTAACCCCGATGTGTTGTATGCCACCATAGAAACTGACAACCGCAAAGGGGGCTTCTATCGTTCGGCCAACCGGGGGGCGAGCTGGGAAAAAATGTCTGACGAAGTCGGTGGCGGCACCGGCCCCCATTACTATCAGGAAATCTTTGCCGATCAACACCAGTTCGACCGTGTCTATATTGCCAGCAACTACAGCAAAGTGTCTGATGACGGAGGCAAAACCTGGACCCCCATTAATAACAAACGTAAACACGTGGATGACCATGCAATGGCTTTCCACCCCACCGATCCGGACTTTGTCCTGATCGGCTCGGACGGCGGCATTTACATGTCTCACGATCGCATGCAGAACTGGCGCTTTATGGCAAACCTGCCACTTGCCCAGTTTTATAAAGTCGCACTCGATGATGCCCAACCCTTTTACACCGTATATGGAGGGACTCAGGACAACTCCACCCAGGGCGGGCCGTCCCGCACTGACCGCACAGAGGGCATTAAAAACAAAGATTGGTTCCTGACCTTAGGGGGTGACGGGCATCAACCAGCCACTGAACCGGGCAACCCCGATATACTCTATTCACAATGGCAGCAAGGTAACCTGAACCGCCATGACCGCTCCACAGGTGAGAATGTGTATATCAAACCACAACCCCGCCCTGGTGAACCGGCTGAACGTTTCAACTGGGATGCCCCTATCAACGTCTCTGCGCACGATCCGAAACGCTTGTATTTTGCCTCACAACGGGTCTGGCGTTCCGATGATCGGGGAGACAGCTGGATGCCAGTTTCAGGCGATCTGACCAAAAATGGCAATCGCATGCACACGCCAATGATGGGCCGCACCTGGTCAGTGGAAGCAGGCTGGGATCTGTATGCCATGTCAGAATTTCATACCATCGCCAATTTTGCCGAAAGCCCAGTTGACGAAAACATTCTGTGGGTTGGCACCGACGACGGGCTGATCCAGGTCACCACCGACGGCGGCAAAAACTGGAAAAAAATTGACCTGGGTAAAGTCAAAGGCGTGCCTGCAACGGCCTACGTCAACGACATTCGCGCTGACCTGTTCGATCCCAACACTGTCTATGTGGCGCTGGATAACCACAAATACGGCGACTTTAAGCCTTACCTCATCAAATCAACCGATCTGGGTAAGAAGTGGACGTCTTTGGCAGAAGATCTGCCCGACCAGCACCTGGTATGGCGAATCGTTCAGGACCATGTCAATAAAGACCTGCTGTTTATCGGTACTGAATTTGGCGTGTTTTTTACCGTTGATGGCGGTAAAAAATGGTTGGAGCTCAGTGGCGGCATCCCCACCATCTCTACCCGCGATGTGCAAATCCAGCGTCGTGAAAACGACCTGGTGGCGGGCACATTCGGGCGCGGCATTTACATCCTGGATGACTATGCCCCGCTGCGTCAGTTGACCGAAAAAGCCATGGAAAACGAGGCCCTGTTATTTGCCCCGAGTCGACCGGTCAAATGGTTCCGACTGGACGACAATCACAGCGAAACAGACGGCGATGATCGTTTCGCGGCGAAAAATCCAGAGCACGGCGCCACCCTCACCTATTTCCTCAGGGAAAGCTTGTTGACAGCCAAAGAGCAGCGTCAGGAGGCTGAGAAGAAAATGGTCAAAGAGGAAAAGTATCCCAGGTATCCGAGCTGGGAAGCCATTGAGGCGGAAAACCAGGAAGCCAAACCGGCCGTTTACATTGAAATCACCGATCCATCAGGCAGATTCGTCAATCGTGTGGAAGGAAAAACCAAAAAAGGTATCCACCGCATTACCTGGGATATGACCTACGCGAAACTGAGCGCTGTCACAAACGCAGAGGAAGATTCCTCGCCCTGGCACCCGATGGGTAAAGGCTTGATGGCGGCGCCAGGCCAATATACCGCCACACTCTACAAACGTGAGGGTAGCAAGATTTCGCAACTCACTGAGCCGGTGCAGTTTGAATTGCAACCGATTTACCAGGGGACGTTACCTGGGTTAACCCAGCAGGAAGTACTGCAGTTTGGCAAAGATATCGTCGCTGCAGAGAGACGTTCTTCAGCTATCACGCAAGTACTGAAAGAGTTGGAAGAGAAAATGAAAGCGATCCGCACTGCGCTTAATCGCACACCCGGCGACATTGCCGCACTGGAAAAACAGTACGCCGATATCCAAAGTGAATTGAATGGGATTAACTTTGAACTCAATGGTCTGGAGTCAAGAGAACGGATGGGCATTAAGCCGGCCAATGTCTCCAGCAGATTGAACTATGCCATGTCTGCCCTGCGCTCCTCTTACGGTCCGACCAAGCAGCACCGCGAACAGTTCGATTACGCCCTGGAAGGACTCAATGCGATCAGCAAACGCGTGCTGGCCGTGCAGGAAAAGGCCATTCCAAATCTGCAAAAGGCGATAGTGGAGGCCAACGGTCCCTGGACCATGGGTACACCGGTGATGACCGAGTAAACCTTAACCCTTACCTGCAAACCAAACGGCACCTCAATAAAGGTGCCGTTTTTTTTAATTGCGAAGGTTTAGTGCGCCGAAGTTAAAACGGCCACAGAGACCTGTGGCGACTCAGTAAAGCTTATGGGGTGAAATTACGCTGAGTGGCCCACACAGATGCAACCGGCTGCTTAAGGCTCTGCAGACGGTGCCGAACAGAAGGTCAAGGGTGCCTGCGCAGGCACCCAACTGAGGCAGGTTTGTGTCATGGCGTTTCCAACCGCCCTGCCAGGTACCTCTCCCTGGAACTCCCCGGGTACTCATGGCTTGGAAAAGGCGCACAGGCCTTGTCCAGTAACGCATAGGCCCTTTCCAGTATGCCTGACACTGTGGCTTGCAAAGCCGCATCGGGTTGCCCCGCTGTCAACTCCTCAATAATGGCAATAGCCAGCTCCTTATCGACAATTTCTTCCACCCGGCCGGTTTGGGTGCAAAGCCCGTAGGTGCCCTGTAGAAAATGCCGCCATTCCTGGGAAATATGGCCGCAAAGCTGCTGATTAAAGCACCGGCTTGATGTGTTAAACCCTTGCTTGCGCCGTTGCCCAAGTTGATTCTCATATATTTGCGCAAAGATCCCAAAAGCCTGCTCGGCATCGGCGACTTTTGTCAGCAAACGCAGCCATGACAATGTGTACCTGGCATGGAACAACAATTGTTGGGTCTCCCGGTGTTCGACCAGCACAGAATGACAGACCAGGCTCAGATCTAACCGGTAAGAAGCCTGAGGCGCCATGCCGCGCTTCTGCCATTGCCGCAATTGGTCTTGGCTACAACCCGCGCCGGCCAGTAACTGTTCCTCCGTCAGATAGCGACGTTGCAGATACTCAAGCAGGCTCATGACCATTCTCGCCGCGATGCGCAGCCTGGCTGTCGAACGGGGCTTGAGAGCGCTCCTGCATGCTGTAATCACGTTGGATCCTGGCCACCCGCAGACGGTAACGGGCAAACAATCCGTTACGCCCCTGAGCCTGCGCCAGGCGGTGGGACGGCAGATTTCGCCAGGCCGCTACGGCCTGCTCGTCACGCCAGAAAGACAAGGATAAGTAATGTCCCGGCTGGCTGAGGCTTGCAAAACGTTCCACTGAGATAAAACCATCCACTGTGCTCAATTCAGCTTTGAGTTGCTCTGCCAGGGCCAGATAGTCGTCCATGCATCCCGGATTGGGCGCCAGTTCAAAGATAACGGCCAGCATGGCTGTGCTCTCCTGTGGCTAAAAGCTTTAAATAGCTTTGGGGTTCGGCCTGCAAAAAGGTCCGATACTCTTGCAGAATAAAACGCTCTTTCTGCGCAAAGGTAAAATTGGCCCGGGCTTCGCTGTTCTGCATCAGGCGCTGTCGATAGGCCTCGTAATCGGCCAGGCTGTCAAAGCTCACCAGTCCCCAGCCTTCGCAATTGGTGCCTTCATGGGGAAGAAAATAGCCGAGCAGCCTGCCGCCACAGGCAGGGATAATATCCGCCCACTTTTCGGCGTAGTGGCGAAACGCTTCCAGCTTGAAGGGGTCGAGTTGATAACGAATAAAGCAGGTCAGGGTCATGGCTTGTCTCCTTATGGGTTTTGCGGCAGTCTAGCTTACTGAAAACTTAATGCTTCGATGGGCATCGAACTATGCAAACCGGATCACCTTCCCTGCCCCAGGTAGCCGCGCTGATAGGCGAGCCCGCCCGGGCCAGCATGCTCACGGCTTTGATGGCCGGCAAGGCCCTGACAGCTACCGAGCTGGCGCTGGCGGCGGACATAAGTTGCCAAACGGCCAGCAGCCATCTGGCCAAGCTGGTCGGCGCCGGGCTGCTGCAGGTGCTCAAGCAAGGCCGGCATAAATATTTTCGCCTGCGGGACGGTCAGGTGGCCGGATTGATTGAAACCATGCTGAACCTGTCCATCAGCCTGCTGCCGGTTAATATCCGCACCGGCCCGCCGGATCCGGCGCTTCGCCGCGCGCGCATCTGCTATGACCACCTGGCCGGCGAACTGGGCGTCAGGCTTTATCAGGGGCTGCAGCAGGCCGAATTCATTGACGAACGGGACGCCCAGGCCAGTGTTACCGAAAAGGGCAAAGCGTTTTTTCAGGAAAAGGGTTGTGATCTCAGCGCACTTGAACGGCGAAAACGGCCCCTGTGCAGGGCGTGCCTGGACTGGAGTGAGCGTAGCCACCACCTGGCCGGCAGCCTGGGACAGTGGCTGCTGGAAGACATACTGACCCGCGACTGGGCCAGACGCCAGCCGGACTCCAGGGTGGTCCTCTTAAGCCCGACCGGTGAGAAGGCCCTGTACCGCAATTATCCCCTGGCAAAGCAGTAGCCACTCGGGCGGCTGGCTTCAGCGGGCTTAGCGATCCTTACAGCCAGAGGCCCCGTTATTATCTGTTGGTTAGGTGTTTGGAGGCTTCCCTGACGGTAAGCCCCGAAAAGCGCACTCTATTGTTCTGCAGGTATTCCTGCACCACCTTTGGAGCCCACTTCGCATAATCGCGCAAAGCCCAGCCGATGGCCTTGCGGATAAAAAATTCCTGCTCGTCCGCCAGTTGTTCTGCATAAATGCATAACAGGCCAAAGTCGGTTTGTCCCCGCCAGCCCAACTGGTGCAGCATAGCGGCACGGCGCACCCAGAAGCTGTGGTGACTGACCCAGGCGTCCATCCATGCTGCGCTGTCTGTGGGGGCATGGCGTTTCAGCACCTTGCTGATAACCATGGCCAGACCGTCCACTGTCTCCCACCAGGGTCGTTCCAGCATCAGGGCCTCAATGGCGGCCAAATCCCGCAATGACAACAGCTTGTACTGCCTGCGCAACATATCCACCGCCGTATAACAAAACTCACGCTGGGGCTGGTTCCAAAGCAGTTGAGCCGCCTGCAGTAACTCCCCGGCGCTGAGCCATTTATGTCCGGCCAGGGGCTTGACTGCCTCACGGCGCACCGGTGAAGACAACCCCAGAAAGTCAAATTTCCCCCTCAGGTAGGCTTTCATGCTTTCGGCTCTGGATGCATCGGCCAGTGGCCTTAAAGCCTTTTCCACAATAAGGGCATAATCTTGAGGGTTCATGGCATTGAGCACCGGATTGACAGACCGCCAGTGTCGGGCAAATGACCGGCAATGTCATCTTTCCCTCATGCCTGCACCCGGCTTATGGATATGAAGGACGCAGCCACGACTGGGCAGCCTGAAGTCATCGCCTGGACAGAGGATGGCGAGGTGCATCCGGCGGATCTTGCCGCTCCTGGCAGGATCTCAGTGTGATAATGCAAAGATACCGGGCCTGCTTCTACGACTAATGTCTAAGCCCGTCATTAACTGTTTGACTGGGCAGCCATACCCTTTACGCCAATAATGAGCTGAAGTAGAAGTAAAGGCTGAAAACGGGGGCTCTATTATGATTCGAAGCCTGACACCAGTGGCGCCGGTGGCGCTCGTAACCCTTCTCTGTATGGGCCTGGCATTATGGCTGATACCAGACCAAGTGGTGCGGTTTTTGGTGCTGGCGGTAATTGTGCTTGCAGCCCTGGCGGTGGCCCATGGAGATAGCCCGGCATCGCCGTTACCGGCCGAAAGCCAACCAACGCAAGGCAAGCTCGACGACACCCTGCATCAACTGGCGCGTAATTCAGGTGTCAATGCCATCTCCACCGCCGAGTTGAGCTTCGCCATAACCAATCTGCATGAGGTCTTGGCCAATACGGTGGAGAGGCTGGAGCAAGTGGCGCAAAGTTCTGATGCGGTCAATAAACGGGCACAGGACATTCATCATTTCACCGGCGACGTGGCAGAGGCAGGCGAACAGACCCGCCTGATCAGCGGCCAGGGCCAGCAGCAGGTACAGTTGCTTTCGCGCGATATCGCCGATGTGGTCCTGGCCAGTCGCCAGGCAGAACAGACGATAGCAGGGTTGCGCGATAAGGCTGAAAAAATCCGCAGCGTGACCAATGTTATCCAGAGCATTGCCGACCAGACCAACCTGTTGGCCCTGAATGCGGCTATCGAGTCGGCAAGGGCCGGGGAACATGGCCGCGGATTTGCAGTGGTGGCAGACGAAGTGCGCACCCTGGCCCTGCGCACCTCCACGGCCACGGTGGAAGTAGGCGAATTGGTTGAAGCCATCCACCGGGAAACACAACAGGCGGCGGGGATGATTCACAGTCTGGCCGAGCAGGTTGATCGCCAATCTGACACCAGCCAAATGGTGGCGGACCAGCTAGGGCAGATCGCTAACCACGCCGAGGCTGTGGATCAACAGCTTAAGAATATCGCCAGCAGTCTGGGGGAAAACCAGCAGGATCTGGCGCAAAACACCCTGCTGCTGGATTCCCTGACCGGGGATCTGAGTTCACAGCAAAAGCAGATGAAGCAGCTTACCGAACGTGCGCAGCGCCTGGAGAGTCAGGCTGAACAATTGCTGGCCCTGCTGGTCACCTCGGACGATACTTCTGCCCATCGCAGGATTTACAGCATCGCCGAACAGACCGCCCGGCGGATAGGGCAGCGTCTGGAACAGGCCCTCTCCCAGGGCGAGCTGACCGAAGCACAGCTATTTTGCAGGGACTACAAACCCGTCAAGGGAATTGTCCTGACCAAGTTCGAGACCCCCTATTCGGCATTTTTTGATCGCATACTTCCCGAATACCAGGAACAGGCTTTGAGCAGTGAAAGCCATACTGTCTACGCCATTGCCACCGATCCGAACGGATACGTTGCCAGGCACAACAACGGCTTTAACCAGCCGCTGACCGGCGATGTCAAAAAGGATATGCTGGGTAACAGATCCCGCCGCATATTTGATGACAAAACCGGCCTGCGTTGCGGTGCCCATACCCAGCCCCTGTTGCTGCAAACCTATAAACGCGATACAGGGGAGGTCATGCATGATCTCTCTGTCCCCCTGTATGTCAACAACAAGCATTGGGGCGGGTTTCGCATCGGGTACCGGCCGCTGGACTAACCCCGTTTAAGCAGAACTTAAAGGCTTGGACTACCCTGTGCCTCTGTCAGCGGCCGCACATACTCGAGCAGGCTGACCAGGGTCCTGCCCGGCTCCTCCCAGGGGACCATATGGGCTGAGCGTTCGAACCACACGGCTTTCTTGTAGGGGGCTTCTACCTGCTCCAGCCACTCGGCAGTCGGCTGGGACGGGGTGGTGTAATCGTGGCGGCCCATAAACATCACCACGGGAATCGGAAAGGCTTCAACCGGCTTGAAATCCACCTGCAAAAATTCCGGCAATACCCTGCCCAGGGTAAACAAGCTGCCTTTGTTGATGGCGCAGATATCCTGTGCGGAATATTCAGGGGACAGTCTGGGTGCCCCGTAATAATATTTGGATTCTGCCCGAAAAGCCGTCAGGCCGCCGTAGAACTGGGCCCATTTTCTGGCCTTGATGATACGCTCGCGGGTGATGGGCTGATCGCCGGGATAAGGGGCGATGGACTGCAATTCCTCCAGCGCCGGCTGGTTATCATGCAATGTGGCCTGCTGAACCGCATAGTCGAAGCTGACCTCCTCGTTGACCCGGGTATTGATGACCTGGCCTATGCCCACATAGGCATGGAACAAGTCCGGCCGTTCCAGCGCCGCCTGCATGCCGACAATAGTACCCCAGCTATGCCCCATCAATATCAGCTTTTGCTTGTGATACTTGCTGCGGACGTGCTCTGCAATACTGATTGCATCCTGAACATAGGTGGCAATATGAATAGAATCGCTGATTTCGGCCTCCTCGGCTTCATTATAGGTTTTGCCCGCCCCGCGCTGATCCCAGGTCACCATGGTGAAATACTCCTCCAGCGGACGCTGGAACTGCCACAAGCTGGGGGTCAGGGGTGAGGCGGGACCACCATGTACAAACAGGATAATAGGGTTGTCTTTGTCCTGTCCCCGCACGTTCAGCCACTGCTCAACCCCGCCTACCTTAAGCTTGTATGACGCCTGGACACCATTGGGGGCTTCGATACGCCCCAGATCGGCAATAACCTCTCTGGCTTTTTGATAGGCATCGATATCCGGGCATTGGTCGGCCCGGGCTATCTGGCAAACTGACAAGCCGAGGGTAATAATCAGTGCGATAGTTTTCATTATTTTCTCCTTGCATCACATCACAGTCCGTACCGCAAAGATCGGGCCAATTGCCAACGCCCGTCAGACAGGCGATCCCGACTTGTCCCATTAAGCCACCACTGTTTAACTCACTAATAATTGGTGAGTCTTACCAGCCACCGGCCAGGTTTGCCTGAAACTCAGGGGTTGACCTGAACCTTGGTTGAGCTATTACCCTGCCTGCTGTTTCAATTACAGGGGTAGGGTTTTGCTAAAAATAGGCATAGTGTATTTCTCCCATACCGGAACCACGGACAAACTGGCCAGGGCCATTGTGCGTGGAATTGCTGCGGTGGGAAGCTTCAGTTTGGTGAGTCACAGGATCAGCGCAGATGAGATAGTTCGTGGCCGTTATACTAACTTGGACTTGCTGGAGGATCTGGCCGGTTGTGAAGCCGTTGTGTTCGGTTCGCCCACTTATATGGGCAATGCTTCGGCGCAGTTCAAAGCCTTCGCCGATGCCACCAGCGAAATTTGGACCGGACAGCGCTGGGCGGACAAGCTGGCGGCGGGTTTTACCTGCGGCGGCGCCCCCAACGGTGATCAGAGCAGTACGTTACAGTACTTTGCCACTCTGGCCAGTCAGCACGGTATGCTGTGGCTGGGTCTGGATTCGGCTTATGGGTATGACGGGCGGGGCATCAATCGCCTCGGCAGTCAGTTAGGGGTCACAGCCTGGACAGCAAACGGCGAGGTGGACCCGGCAGATCTTCTCACCGCCCAATACCTGGGTACGCGGGTGGCCCGGCAGGTCCTCGGACTTAGGGGAGAATATGCGCCTGCTGCCGAGCCATCTGTTTGGCAGGAAACGGCCAGCTGAGGCTTAATACCAATAGGATTAATCCGGCGGGGGCTAGGCGTAAATGGCCGGCTGTGGCCCCGCCAGCAAACTGGCTGCCAGACTGACCTCATTGATATCCAGATGATCCTTGAAACTATCAGCCTGCTGATTTTGTTCCTGCAGCCAGAAATTCTCTATCTGCTCTGGCAGTTGCCAGACGGATTCCGGCCAATCGGGTTCGATTCCCTGCTCTTTCAGCCAGGCCAAGTGCCCCTGTACACACCTCAGCCCCAGCGACAGCCCGCACTCGCGAAAAGCCAACCGGTAACGGGCCGCTTCGCCTGAATCGAAATGTGTCAGGAAATTCACCAGGCCCGGCGTGATGGCTCTAAGCAATCGGTCAGGCTTGATGGACTCAGGTAAGTCAATGGAGAGGTAAAGCCTGGTGGCACGCAGTAGATCCAGCATCAGGCCGCCAATACCCAAAGCATCGTCTGTATCCCAGCTTGCCTGACTGCAAAGACCTTCGAGCCTGGCCAGATAGGTCGGCAGGTCCGGCAACGCCAACTGACTTTGCTGGCTGGCGTCCAGGGCCACCAGCAGGCCGCCGAGAGGATCATGGGGACTCATGGTCGGCACCAGCGGGCGGGACAGATCCACACTCATTTTCCAGCTCAGGATCAGGCCATTGGGTAGCTCGCGAATAAACTTCTTGCCAGCCAGACTCAACTCCAACGCCCAGTCGGCCAGGGTTTTGCTATCCAGCGTCTGGCTGGCTTTGAGCAGGGCGGCAATCCAGCGGGTGTGATAGTGGTAGTATTGACCATCCCTGTCCCATTCCAGGCGCGCATCATAGGGTTCACCCTCCTGACGCTCGGGTAACGGCTTGCCTATGCGAAGGCCGCCGGCGGTGGGATGGTCAGGGGCCAACTCATCCGGTAACCCGCTGATCCAGCCCCGCCTGTCATCCTGTGCAGCGTATCGGCCAAGATGATGATGCACTTGCCTGACCAGCCGTCGGGCCTGCCCGGTAAATTTTTCTTCCTGCTCCAGCTGGGCCATCGCCAGCAGGTTCAAAAGCGCCAGGGCATCGGTCCAGAGATAGCGTCTTGCCACATTCCCGACCTCTGATTCGTCTGCTGTCTCCGACAGGCCGGTGCGCCCGGCAAACCCATTCATCAGATCTTTGGCCAGCTTGAGTCTTATATCACTTACGGTGCTGTTCATATTCACTCCTGTTGCGCTTGTCCGGTCATGGGCACAAAGCGCACCATGGACAGCACTTTTTCACTGAAATCCTGTTCGGATAGTCGCTCAACCAGCACAAGTTCCTGTGACAGTGTGCCCACAGGAGCGACCAGCCTACCGCCTGTTTTCAACTGCTGTTTCAGGGATTGCGGCACTTTGGGCGGGGCGGCGGTAAGTTCAATAACATCGAAAGGGGCCTGCTCAGGCCAACCCTGGTAGCCGTCGCCGAAACGGATATGAATATTGTCATACTCTGTTTGGGCCAGGTTGATCTTCGCCAACTCGGCCAGCCATTCTATGATTTCGATGGAATACACCTCTTTGGCCAGGCGGGACAGGATAGCGGCGTTATAGCCACAGCCGGTACCTATTTCCAGAACCTTGTCGTCGGCTTTGATATCCAGCACCTGGGCCATGTAGGCGACGATATAAGGCTGGCTGACGGTTTGTGACTTACCGATGGGCAACGGACTGTCCTCATAGGCATGATTCTGCAGATCGTCCGGCACAAACAGACGCCTGTCGACCTCTTCCATGGCTGCGAGCACCCGTTTATCCTGGATGTCCCGGCCTTGCAGATCCTGCTCTATCATCATTGCTTTGCTGTACATGGGGAGCCCTCCTGGCTGTTACATTGGCAGCCGCCCACCGCTGGTGGAATCCTACTGTTCAGGCCCCGGCTGACCGGGTCAGGGAATGTCGAAAGGCCTGAATGTCATATCAGGCGGCTTTACTGTCGGAATATGTTCGGCGTTTGCTGTAACTATAGTTACCCGCGACGGGAAGGGGCAAGAGGGAAGATAGTTCTGGCCAGGCGCCCTCAGTACCGGGCGATATAGCGGTAGCTGGCCAGTTGCTGGTTGACCTTCTGTGGGCCGTCTTGGTGCTGATTCCTGCGCTCGTTAGCTTCCTTCAGAAGATCCTGCATGGCCTGCTCCAGGGCGGCCAGCTTGTCATCCAGGGCTTGCAACTGCTGCTGCCCCTTGGCATCCAGTGGCCCCTGCTGTTGCAGGGCTTGTTTTTCCTTTTCAATCTGCTCCATCTTCTCCTTGATCTCATCCAGCTTCTCTTTATCGATGCCAAGCCGGTTGGCCAGCATCTGCTCAAACATTTTCTGTACAAAAGACTCGGCACTGGTCTGGGTCTGCTGCTGCCCTTGCTGATTTTGCTTGCCGTCCGTGTTCTGTGCGTTGGCCGCGGCGGCAGTATCTTGCCGCGGCCCGTGAACGGCAGGAAGCGCTTCTGCCGTCTGCTGCGGCTGAGCCGGCAGCGGATACCGCCGGCCGGTAAGATTTGAGATATCCATGAAATCCTCCTCTGACAATCTTTCCATTAACAGAGCAAATTACAGGCCAGCCGCCAGTCGCTGGAAAAAATAAGACCCGGCCACTGCCACTGGGCACAAATTGTTCAGGTCTTATCCGCTTTCTTGTGGCACCCTTTACATCAACCAAAACAAAAAGGAATTCCTATGTTGGAATATAAATTCAGCCAGGTTGGCCTGGATAGGATGACACCCAATGTATCTCTGCCGGGTAAAGCCCGGCACTTTCCCCTGACACTGCTCATCCTGCTGATGGGGATGGCTTCTGCTTGTCAGGCACAGGAGCGGCAACTGATTGCCCATCCCTTTTACCTCTTTGATCTGGGGGAACACCTGAGTGCCGATGTGCAGTTGGGAGACCTGGACAGGGACGGGGATCTGGATGTGGTGGTGGCCAATGGCAGGCACTGGGCAGAAGCCGATTTAATATTCTTCAACTTGGGTAACGGCAAGCTGCCCAGCGCTGTGCCGCTGCCCACCCCCCAGGCATCAAGTTATACGGTCCAGTTGGGTGATCTGAACCACGACGGCACCCTGGATGCTGTGGTGATATATGATTATCTGGATCCCAGCATATTGCTTGGAAATGGTACGGGTGGTTTTGCTCCAGCACAAACTCTCCCCGGTGGTGCCGGCAGAGCCAGAGGGGCACTGCTGGAAGATATCAATGGCGATACACATCTGGATCTGGTCATAGCCAGAAGGCGTGAAGCCGACCTTTACTTTCTTGGTGATGGTCTGGGCGGATTCAGCGAAGCCAGGCTGTTTGGTGATCCGAATGGATCCTCCACTGCCGTGACCGCCGCCGATCTGGATGGTGACCAAGACATAGATTTGGTTTTTGCGCGCCGGGACGGCCAATCAAGCGTCATCGCCCTGAATGACGGCCGGGGAGTATTCCAGGAACAACCCTTACCACAGAGTATTGCCGATACCCGCAAGGTGGTGACAGGCGATATCAACCACGACGGACATATAGATGTGGTCCTGGGGGTGGTGGCCGGTGCAAATTTAATATACCTGGGTGATGGAAAGGGCGGCTTTGAGCTGGCTGGCAGCTTTGGCCCCAAAGACGGACGAACCTATGCGCTGGCCGCCGCCGATCTTGATCTGGACGGAGACCTGGATCTTGTCGAAGGCAACGACGAACAGCCCAATGCAGTGTATTTCAATACAGGAGCAGGCCTGTCATTTGTCCGTATCCAACTGGGCGAAGAAAGCGATGAAACCTATGGGGTGGCATTGGGCGATATGGATGGCGACGGCTATCCGGACGCAGTGTTTGCCAATTCATCTGCGCCTAATCAGGTGTATCTCAATCGTCCGGTCAAAAAGTAATACTATCAAACAAACAGGCCACCCTCAGGTGGCCTGTTGCCTCTGTTATACCAATCTCAGAAAGTCATCTGCACCCCGGCAAACAGGCGTCGACCATAGTGGTTGATAAAGTAAGGCCGGCTGTCATCACCCACATTGGCCTCCTGCTTGGCGTCACTGAGATTGACTCCCTGCAGCAGCAGCGTCACGTTTTCATTGAGGTGGTAGCTGAGGTTGGCGTCCAACTGGCCGTAACCCTGCTGGTACCAGCGCATATCGCCCACCACACCGGCATAGTAGCTGCCCCGGTAGTTGTAGGACAGACGCACGGACAGGGCGTCTTTTTCATAGTAGACAGTGGCGTTATAGGTATTCTCCGAGTTATTGGGCAGCTCTTTGCCTTCCTCGTCCATCTCGGCATCGGCGTAGGTATAGTTGGCCAGCAGGCCAAAGCCGTTGTCGAAATCATGCTGCAGATTCACCTCAACGCCCTGGTTTACCCCGCCATTACTGTTAACCGGGGTTTTCAGGTTGTACTCATCCACATTGCCTTCATCGTCGGGCAGCATCACCGGGAAATACTGCTCGTCGATATAGGTGCTGATGTCCTTGTAGAAGAAAGCCAGGGACAGGATGGACGAGTCGGTAAAATAATACTCGGCTGAGATATCGTACTGGGTGGCCCGGTAAGGATCCAAATTGGGGTTGCCCTGGAAGCCCGGATTTTTCGGGTTGGACCAGGCGCTTAAACGGTACCCACGACGACTGGTCAGCAGATCGTAGTCGGGCCGTGACATGACCTTGGCTGCGGCAAAACGCAGGATCACGTCCTCCTTCAATTGGTAATTCAGATTCAGGCTGGGCAGCACGTCAGTGTAATCCCGCTCGACAATCACCGGCACCCAGGTCCAGGTTTCCGGCGCCCAGGTATATTTCATGTAAAAGTCCACCCCTTCGCTGCGCTGCTCGGTGCGGGCATAGCGCACGCCGATATTGCCGCTGAGCTTGTCAAAGGCAAAATTGCCCTGCACATAGGCGTTGGTGACTTTCTCGGTCAAATCGAAACCGTATTGCAGATGGTCATATTCACGCAGCGGCTCGGTGGTGGCAGTCCATTCGTCCCAACTGGCATAGCGGAACTGGTAGAGATCCGACTGGCTGTGACCCTCTCCCATAAAATCATCCACCAGCGCGCCGTCGGTAAAATCCGCCAATGTCATGGCGCCCACATCATCAGGGTGCCAGACCACCTTAAACAACGCAGACGTCTTGTTATGATCCCGGTATTTCAGGCCAAGGTCCACGGAACTCAGCCAGTCGGAGTCCAGCAGCCAGTTAAGGTCCGTCTGCAGGTAGGTTTCCTGCTGGGTGTTGCTGATCAGATTCCGGTGGGTGTACAGGCCGGTATAGCCACCAGGGGTCAGGTCATCGGGCAAGTCGTAGTGGATCTGCCCGTCACCCACCTCAAAGCCCACCAGGGCCGAAGCCTGGAACTCCACCTGGTCGTCCTGGATTTCCCCTTCGGCTTCGGTATGACCGAGCTGGGTAGTCCAGGTAAAGTTATCGCCACGGTATTCCAGTTGCAGATCATGCACACGGGTATCATAGCTGCCGTCATGGCTGCCCGCGCTGTAGAGCACTTCCCTGGCCCAGTTGGCATCGGCCTCATTGGCCGGCACCTGGCCGGATACTATGGTATCGCCATTCAGTTGCGGGTTGATGATTTCATTGACACTGCCCACCACATAGGCACCGTTGGCCACCTGCTCGTTGCTGACATCGACGCTGGAATACAGATTATTGAAAATCAGCTTGAAGTTATCGCCGGCGGCATATTCGAAGGTGGCGGTCAGGGTATTGAGATCCTTGTCTGACTCGTAACGTGATGCCCGGGCCTGAGATGGCGCATACAGGGTGTCTCCACCAAGCTCGGCAGGCACAAAGCCGGCGGTGGTGACACGGTCACGGCGGATGCCGTTGCCTTTGTGTACGGCCCCCAGGTTGACACCAAAATCGGACGCCTGGTTCTTCCAGGAGTAGAATCCGGACAGCAAAGGGCTGTGCTCACCGCTGCTTTCCTGGTAGGCATCCCGGGCCGACAACACCAGATAGTTGCGGTCGGTGGACAACGGCTTACGGGTTTTGACAATCACGGTCCCGCCGATGGAGCCTTCGTCCACCTTGGCCTGGGCCGACTTATGCACCTCCAGGGTCTCCACCACTTCGGCAGGCAACAGCGAGTAGTTAAAACCCCGGGAAGGGGTGAGAATGGAGGTGGATGCCGTGGCTGAGGCCACATTCTGGCCGTTGAGCAGCGTCAGGTTAAGATGCGGGGCGGTGCCGCGAATGCTGACTTTGTCGCTCTCGCCATCGGTCTTCTCCACCTGCACGCCTGTGATCCTTGACATGGCGTCCGCCACCGTCTGATCAGGAAACTTGCCGATATCCTCGGCGGAAATGGCATCCACGATAGTGCTGGATAGCCGCTTGATATTCAGGCTTTTTTGCACCGATCCGCGGAAGCCTTTAACCTCCACCACTTCCACTTCGTCCTGTTTTTCATCCTGCGCCAGGGCAGGCAACGCCTGACCGGCAAGCAAAGCGACCTGTACGGCCATAAAAATTCTGTTGTGTTTGCGCATCATGGTTTTCCTGTTTAGGCATATTCCTTCCATTAACAAAATTACAACACAGAATTATTTATTACAAACAATTGATCACATAAGGAATAATAAATATTTCTATATAAAAAATTAAAAGGAATAATTTATACACAGGAAAGGAGTTCAGGCACCACTGCCCAACAAGGCCGGCCCAATCGCCGCCGTTTTAAGGACCAGGTGCCAATAGGAGGGATGAAACTAAAGTATGTGATGGGCCCGCCAGAAGGCCAGGGCGGCCTCCAGCGTCAGCTGTGGAGCTTCCAGGTGGGGGTAATGTCCCACATCGGCCAGTTCAACCACATCGGGTTGGACAACTAGTTCCCGGTAGCGATTGAGCATGTTTTTGCCGGAAATGGGATCCGCTATGCCGTTGATCAGGCGCACAGGACACGGGGGATGTTGCAACGCCCCTACCCAACGGGTACGAAACAGCTCGCGCTCCTTCATGTACTGAATAATGCGCGGCACCACCCGCTTGCCGCCCTTGGTCTGCAATAACTGCCAGTATCCCCGTATGTCTTCCCTCTTTAGGGGGACAGCGCAGATTCGATCAAAATTGCGCTCAAAGCTGGCATAGCTGATGAGTCTTGCCACCAGGCCACCAAAAGGACTGAGTAACATTTTCTGAATAAGAAGCGGTTGATGGGTTTCCGGGAACAGCCCGCCGTTGAACAACATGGCGCTGTCGATAGTCGGTCCACCGGGCTCCCGCGCCAGGCTCAGCAGCTCCTGGGCTACGGTGTCACCGTAGTCATGGGCCAGCAGATTGACCCGCCGCACCCGCTCTTTTTCCAGCAAGCGGATGCACAACCGGGCCTGTACCTTGAGGGAGTAAACATAATGCTTGGGCTTGTCACTGAAGCCGAATCCGAGCAGATCCAGGCTGATCAGGCGAAAGTGTTGTACCAGCTCTGGCCACAGGGCCCGCCAGTCCCAGCTGCTGCTGGGGAAACCATGGATTAACAATAGGACAGGCTTATCCTTATCGCCGTCAGTACGATAGAAAATCTCATGTCCTTCGAAATGAAAGACCTGTCCCTGGGATTGCCATTCTTGCAGTGAAAACATTGGGCTGCTGACTCTTATTCTGATCCGGTGACTATACCCTGCCCGGGCGGCCCATGCCATGGCTGATGCCTCAAATGCGGTTCATTGAGCTCTCATAAGCCGCCGCTGGGCCTGCTTCAGTCGCCCTGCTCCGGCGTTGCAACGACCTCTTGTATCTGCCGGTTCTCAGGGGCCAGCGCCAGCGCTTTGCGATAGCTGAGCCTGGCATTAGCCGAATCAGGGTAGTCCTGCAGTTATAGGCAAAGAGCCGGAAAGCCCGCTCGGTCTGCCCGAGGCCAAACAGAGGGTAGCCCAAATCATTAATCAGCCCTTGTGTATCCTGATAGGCAAAGGCTGGCTACATCTTCACATACATCCATACCCCGGCGGCAATCATAAACAGATTCTCGGTCAGGGAGATAAACCCCAGCGGCACGTCGCTGTTGCCGCCCACACAGGCGCATTTGAGCTCGCGCTTGTCGATATACACGCCCTTAAATACCGAGACGGCACCCACCGTACCGATAAACAGTGAGATGGGCGCCACCAGCCAGGCCCAGATACCGGCAAGCATGCCGATGCCGGCCCAGGCCTCGGCAAAGGGATAAAGATAGGCGTAACGCACCCAGCGCTGGGACAGCAGATCATAGCCCAGAAACTGATTGGTAAAGGCTTCCACATCCTGCAGTTTCTGCAGAGCCAGCAATGCCATGCTGAAGGCAACAAAACGTTCTACTGTGGGGATGGAAACCAGCGCCGTGCCGGTGGCCCAGTTCACGGCCAGGGCCATCAACAGTGCGATAAGGAAGATCGCGATCACCGGCCGGTAACTCGCCGCCATTTCCTCACCCGGCTGGGTCTTATCGAAGTACGCCAGCAGATCGTCGTAACCGCCGATACGGGTGCCGTCAATAAAGGTCTGTGGTGTGGAATCCACCTGGTGCTTTTCCTGGAAGGCGTCGGTTTCCTCTCGGGTGGTCAGGTGGTGGTCCTCTACCTCATAGCCTTCGCGCTCCAGCAGCGCCTTGGATTTGAGCCCGAAAGGGCAGAGGTGATCCTCCATTACCATTCGATGCAGTTCAGCTGTTTTTGCCATCGGTAAGTTCTCCTTGAAGCATTACTACTATTTAATACCAATCGGATTAATCTTTAGTGTATTCAGCGAAAGACAAAATGTTCGATACCAAGGCGCTCGTATGAAGGTCTAGTGGCGCTAAATCGAATGCGAGCAACACAGGTAGCGGGCATTTTGACTTCGCCCACTGGGAGCGCCATGGATGGCGTGAAGTAGAACAACGCAGGAGCAGTTGTCGAGAGCGCCCAGGAAGGATTATTTCTGCGTTCCGACATCTCGACATAGCACCACTATGCCTTCGAAGCCGCGCCTTGAACTAATCCTTCCTGGGCAGCTCTGATTGCACTAAAGATTAATCCGATTGGTATAAGCTAGTGGTTGCGCCTGACAATTCAAGGGGCGGGCCAGGGAGTGGAACGTCAAACCGGCACTGAAGATGGCTGTAGTATTTACTTACAACTGGCTGATTATTTTGGGGAATTCTTATCCTGCCCCTGAGTCGAAAAGTCTGTGACGCTTATCTAATCTGTCAAAAATGCAGGAAAAAGTTATGAAAAAGACCCTGAACAAGCTCTATCAGGAAAATCGCGGATTATTGCTGTTTCTCGCCCTGATGCTGGTATTCAGAAGCGCCGTAGCGGACTGGAACGACGTACCTACCGGCTCCATGAAGCCCACTATACTCGAAGGGGACAGAATTCTGGTCAACAAAATGGCTTACGATCTGCGTGTACCTTTTACTCATTTGTCCCTGCATAAGTTCGCCGATCCGGCCCGGGGCGACATTATCATTTTCGACTCGGCAAAAATGAATGAACGGTTGGTCAAGCGGGTGGTGGGCGTGCCCGGCGATCGGCTGGAGATGCAAGACAATGTGCTGTTTATCAACGGCCAACGCCTGGACTATGTTGCCTTGCCCGAACAAGGGGACTATCAGGAAGATCTGCTAGGCATCCGGCATGCCGTCAGGATTAGGCAGGCGGGCTCACAACTGGACAGCTTCAATGCGGTGACCGTGCCACCGGGGCAGTATCTTGCCCTTGGTGATAATCGCGACAACAGTGCCGATTCAAGAGTCATAGGTTTTGTGCCCAGAAACGAAATTGTCGGTCGCTCCCGCCAGGTGGTGTTGTCGCTCAATCCCGAACACTACTATCTACCCAGAGCAGAGCGTTTTCTTAAAGCCATCTGAGCCACCTCCTGAGCCGTCCTGCCCCCAGCCTGTGGGGGTAGGGCAGCTTATCCAGTTCACTCGAACTCTTATCGAAAAACGTCATAAATCAATGGCCAACCCGCGGGCAGCCGAGGCTGTCCACTACACCCATTCTCTGCCCCTGAAGGCTTCCAGCACCCTGACAAACTCCGTCATCTGTTCCGGCGTGCCCAGCGACAATCTGTTCCAGCCATCCTCAGTGGTCATTCTGCGCCCAACCTTGATGCCGCTTTGCAGCATACGCTGCTGATAATCAACCAGTGGCCCGTTAATCCGGTGCAGGACGAAATTGGTATAGCTGGGAATGTAGGCCAGTTCCAGCCTGGCCAGTGCGCTTGTCAGGATCTGTCTGGCCTGTTGGTTGGATTGACGACTGTAGTGGTAAAACTGCTCGTCGAGCAGGGACGCTGCAGCGGCCGCCAGACCCGTGACATTCAAATTAAAGCCGGCCGAGTACTGGTCTATGGGACGGGCCGTCCCGGGCGTTGCGATTCCGTAGCCGATTCTCAGACCGGCCATGCCGTAGATTTTGGAAAAGGTACGGGTGACCAGCAGATTGGGCTGCCCGGCTTTGACCAGTGCCAGGGCCGACTGGTAGTCGCCCTGCCCCTCCGCGTAATCATGGTAGGCCTCATCGAGCAAAAAGAAGTGCTGGTCCGGTGCCTCGGCTAGCCACTGCAGCAACATTTTACTGTCCAGTACCGTGCCGGTGGGATTATTCGGGTTGCACAGGTTGACCAGCAGCCTGCCCTGGTGCTGTCCGGCCCTGGCGCGAAGGGCCGCAAGATCGGTCGCAAAACCCTGACCCACGGGAACCTGGATAACCGGCATTCCCTCTGTGGCGGCATAGCTGCTGACCAATCCGAAGGTAGGCACTGGCTCCAGCAGGCTGGCGCCCTGCCTGGCAAGGTGCCGCACCAGCGCCTTCAGGACTTCAGTCGAGCCGTTGCCAAGGATCAAATGGTCAGTAGTGACCTGCAACCGCTGAGCCAGTGTCTCTTTGACCTGCGCCAGTAATTCGTCCGGATAGCGATTGCCCAATACCAGTGCTGCCTGCTGCGCCGCTTGCAAGGCTTTGGGTGACATGCCCAGGGCATTTTCATTGTAATGCAGCAGCAGAGGGTCGGCATTGGTGCGAAATGCCGGCAGGTCGGGGTCTGCCAGTGCCAGGCGCGGTGTCCAGCCGCCCAGGGCAGTCAATGCGACCGATGTGCCGAGCAGTTTCAATATCCGGCGGCGGTCAGTTAACGAGTCGACTCTTTTCATTTTGTTGTCCTGAATTATTGTTTGTCAGCGTCCAGTTCCATCAGTTCATCCAGTTCCAGTTCGAAGGGATCCAGCAGCCGTGTTACACCCCAATACTCCAGTTGGGCCAGCCACTTCGGATCATCGGCATTATGATCGATAAAGGCATTGAGGAGCGGCATCAGTTCTGCCCTGCCCTGGCTGAGCAGAATATGCCTCGAATAGGTATCGTGGGGGGTCTGGGCAACAAACAACTCACTGGTGTCCACACCATGTTCCTTCCAGTACAGCAGACTGGAGCGAACCATGATGTACGCATCCAACTCGCCGCCCAACAGCTTTTGGTAGTTAGCATAATCACGATCTGCATCTTCCCGATTTAGTAGCTTCTGCTCCGCCAGTTTGTTGATATCCCGGTAAAAGTGTCCCTGGCGTGCACCAATATGCAAACCCGTCAAGTCGGCAGGTTCAGTGTACCGGACCGGCCGGCTTCTAAGGCTGACGATTATATCCGCATCCCAGAAGATACGATGACTGGCCTGAACGTCGGGATCGCGAAAGCTGAACCACAGGGGATTGGCCCACAGGATCAGGTAAGGTTCGCCACTTTCCACCAGGGCATTGAGGTCGGCACGCTCAATATGCACCAGTTCCAGTTGGATATCTTCCTGCCAGTGATTGAACCGTTCCACCCAGGCACGACTGAGATCGGTCGGCTCCCCGGGCAGGGTGAACGGCGGATCAGAATGATAGGAGTAAACCGCATAGACCCTGGGTTCTGCCGGCGTACAGGCAATCTGCAGTATCAGCACCACCAAGGCTGCGAGACACCTGACACAATAGTGATAGTGGGACACAGTTGTCATTTACGGCTCTTAAGTACAGATGACTTAAGCCTAACGGCTTTATGGAAAAAGGAAAAACATGCATTGGCCGGGAAAAATTAGATCCAGGTCAAAGATGGGTATAATTGTCCTTGTGGGCAAAAAACCAACAACGTTATGCTGGGCACAACTGATCGCAGTTCCTTCTGATGGCAATCAGTAAAAGAGGTCCATCTGATGCCTGACAACCTGAAATCCTGCCACTACCTGCTGCAAGCTATGCCAGACGCCACCCTGGTAACGGACGATCAGGGTATAATCAGTCTGGTCAACCGGCAGTTGGGTTTGCTGTTTGGCTACGAGGAGCAGGAGATGCTCGGCCAACCTGTCACTTTCCTGGTCCCCGAGTCCAATCGCAATAAACACCCCGGGCATGTCAGACAATATCTCCAGCAACCGGGTCGTCGAATGATGGGCAGCGCTCTGGAGCTGTCGGGACAGCACAAGGATGGGCGCCTGATCCCGGTGGATATCATGCTCAGCCCTATCGAAGTTGAGGGAAGGCAGTGGATTATCTGCACCATTCGCGACATGAGTGAAGCCAAGCAGATCCAGAATGCCCTGAGCGAGGCCCTGAACCGAGAAAAGCAGTTGGCTCGCTCTGACATGCTGACCGGATGTGCCAACCGGCGGGCCTTTTATGAACTGGCCGAGTATGAAATTGAGCGGGCCCATCGCTACCAGCGCCCCTTTGCCGTTGCCTACACAGACCTGGACAATTTCAAGCATATTAACGATGCATTGGGCCATCATACGGGTGACAGATTGCTGCAAAAGGTCGGCGCTTGCCTGCAAAAGGGCCTGAGAAGTTCAGATACTGTCGCCCGCCTCGGCGGCGATGAATTTGCCCTGCTGCTGCCGGAAACCGATCTGAACCTGGCCACCAGCCTGGTAGCCAGGCTGCGTCAAAGGCTGCTGAACGAAATGCAAACCCACCGCTGGCCGGTAACCTTCAGCATCGGCGTATTGGCCTGCGAGGCCAGTCCTCAGGATGTGGATCATCTTATCCGCATGGCCGATGAACTCATGTATGGCATCAAGCAAAAAGGCAAGAATGCCATGGACTGCCGGTTATTTTCCCATGGACAGGAACTGGCTCCGCCCTCAATCTGAGCTAAGTCACTGATCATCCAGCAGCTCTGTCAGTCCTTCGGACGCAGGCCGGTTTTCTTTATCCTGCAATCCATACACAGGAATAACCTGCCATATCACAGCACCTGGCTAATTTACGTACAATCCGACCCTCGCTACTGGCAGCCGGAAGCCAAAGGTATCCCCACAGGCAATTCAACGGACTGCTTGGCACGAAGGGGGCCACCTGAACGCCCGGGCCCAGTTTGATATCCCGTTAGTCGTTGAGCGGTCTTCACTGCTCAAATTTGAGGTTTAGCTATGTCGTTTTCCCGCAATGCCGGCTGGTGTTCCCGCCTTGGCCGCCAGCTCTTAGTACTGTCATGTTGTGCATTAACCTTCACTCCTGCTTTGGTCAATGCCGCACCAGCAAGGGATATCACTATAAAACACGCCGTCGTGGCTGAGATAGGTCATTTGCGGGCCAAGCCCGACAGCAACAAGTTTGAACTGTCCGTCAGCAGCTCCAGGGCCGCCCACCGGTTTGAACTGGAGGAGAACAAGAACCTGTTCAAGGGCCTGGACGCTGATATGTCCAACGGCGAGCTGGTACTTTACAAGGGTAAGCTGAAAGACCATCCCCGCTCCTGGGTCAGGCTGTCCTATATTGACGGCGGCTACTCCGGCGCTTTCTTTGATGGAGAGGATCTTTATTTTATCGAACAGGGCAGTAACGTGAAGGACGCCCTGACCAACCACAACCTGCTGGACAGACTGGCGCAGAAAGGCCGGCGCGATGTGATTTTCAAAGCCTCGGATATCGAGCATCACGGATTGTGCGGCATGGAAGGGCCCGCGCACTTCTCTGACTCCTCTTTTGACTATCAGCACTATGTGCAGGATCTCAACGAGCTGGCTGCTACTGCCCCCAGTAAAGAGCTGGAACTGGCCGTCGTCGCCGACACCCAGTTCAATATGGCCTATGCTGGCAATGGACTGGAAAAGATGCTGGCGGAGATGAATATTGTCGATGGTATCTTTTCGGAGCAGGTGGGCGTGCAGTTGAAGATAGTCCAAAGTCATGTCATGTCTGACGACGGCTATCTCACCGCCACTAACGCCAGTACCCTGATCCAGGACTTCCGCAACTATGTTCACAGTGAAATAGGAAACCCGGGTCTTACTCACCTCTTTACCGGCCGGAATCTGGACGGTAGCACCGTGGGTATCGCTTACCTCTCTGCCATGTGCTCCAGTTATGGGGTTGGCATTACCCAGAAATACGGCAGCATGACGGCGCTTATCGCCGCCCATGAGATTGGCCACAACTTCGGGGCGCCCCACGACAATCAGTCCGGCTCAGCCTGTGCCACCACCGGCGGTACATTTCTGATGAATCCGATGGTCAATGGTAACGATCAGTTTTCTACCTGCAGTCTGCAGCAGATGAACAGCCGTATTCAAAATGCCTACTGTCTTAATGAGCTGGACGGTCTGGCCCCGGTTATCAGCTCGACAGCCGGCAACTCAGCCAGGGTCGGCCTGGCCTATGCCTACGACGCCGATGAACGGATTGATGTCAGTGGGGGCACAGGGCTGAGCTACCGGCTGGACTTTGGCCCTGACGGAATGATTATCGAGGCTGACGGCAGAATCGTCTGGACCCCGACAGCTGCCCAGGAAGGCACACAAGTAGCGCAGATAACCGTCAGCAACGCTTTTGGCAGTGACTCGCAATACTTTGAAATTGAGGTGGCATCCGCCCCCGCGCCTGCCGGTGACGTCATCGATTTCAGCCAGTTCTACCTTGGCAGCTACGGCGGCACCCAGGACAAAACCGGCCCGGTCAGCATTGAGGATCAGGGCAAGACTCTGAGAATGCAGGGCAACCGCTGGAAGTATATCGACTATCCCTATGTGGTCACTGCCAATACCGTGCTGGAGTTTGATTTCAGCAGCTCAAAGGAGGGCGAAATTCACGCCATAGGTATGGATACAGACGGCCAACTGAGGCAGAAGCGCATCCTGCAGCTTTACGGCACGCAGCCTTACGGCAAGATGCTGAGCCGCTATAACGGTAAGGGCCAGTCCCAGCACTATGTGGTCCCTGTCGGGCTTTACTACCAGGGCAATATGAAAACCCTGTTCTTCGGTATGGACCATGATGTGAGCAACCCCACCGGGGAAAGCGTATTCAGCAATGTACGGGTCTACGAGCAAAGCAGCGAACAGCTAAGCTTCAATTTCAATGATACGGAGATCCTCAGCTATGCTGGCGGACAGGATAAGACGGGGTCGGTGCACATCCTTGAAGATGGCAATGTCCTGCGCCTGCAAGGCAACCTCTGGAAAGCCATCAGCCTGTACACCCAGATAGATAAGGACTCGGTGCTGAGCTTCGACTTTATGAGTGACAGCAAGGGCGAATTGCACGGTTTAGGTTTCGATAATGACGACAAGGAAACCGCCGACAAGATCTTCACCCTCTACGGTACCCAGAGATATGGCAACCAGACCTACAGCTACACCACTCCTGGCCAGTATCAGCATTTTGAGATTCCGGTGGGACAGTTCTATACCGGTACTTTCAATAAGCTGTTCTTCATGATGGATCATGATGTGAGTAATCCAACCGGGGTCAGTTACTTTAAAAACATCAGTATCCGCTGATGACTCCCTGTCAGGCCGTCCCTGTGACGGCCTTTTTTTAATCCGGTGACGCCGGTATCATTTTTTTTGCCGGCTGTTGCTCGAAGTCTCTTCGCAACTCGCTGAACAAGGTCTCCCCCACCAGCCCGTCCAGAGAGGCAATGACCTCATCCAGCGTTGTGTCCCGGCTGCGACAGCACCGCAGATAATCTTTCATCAATGTGGTCAGCCGCATATTGTGATCTTCGGCCAGCCGCTGATCCGCCAGGACGAAAAACCAGGCTCCACCCCAGTAGGCGGCGGGATACTGTTTTTGCTCCATCAGGCGTCTGGCTACCGAGGCCGCGCTATGCTCACTGTTGTACCAGCGAAGGTGGGGTCTGAGCTTACGCCGGTAGTGGTCCATCGGCGTGCCTTCAAGCAATCCCGCCCTGGCCATAATCTGATACTGCATATAGCTGGCAAACCCCTCAGCAAACCAGGATTCCCAACTGCCCAGATAGGGCAGGGCCAGATGGCTGAGTTCATGGTAGGCCGTCCAGTCACGGATAAATCGTTGCAGATCAAAGCGGGTATCCACATAGAAATGCACCGACTGTCGTCCCTTGCGCCAGGTGTTGGCCCAGGGAACGGGTTGGTTGGACTTACGTGGGTAGAGATGCAGGTGCATGACAAAAGGGTAATTCCCCAGAGTCTGTTGGGTAGCCTGCACGGCATGGGCCAGCCAGTCCTCCAATTGCTGCCGCTGCGCCGGGGCGAAGCGTTGCAGGCCTTGCAGGCGGTACGGCGCGTTGTCGCGCCGCTCCTGGGCCGGGCTGGCCGCTGACAGAGTCAGGCAGCTAAGTGCTAATGCCGTGAAAACAGACAGAATAGATCTTTGCATAAGGCAAAGACTGGCAGCTTTTTCGCGATTGACCAGTCCTTTGGTCGGTAAATTTCCCGGTTAAAACGGTTTGGGCACAAGGTCGGGCCTATGTTTCAGCCCACCACCGATAACTTACCCGACTCCAGCCTGCTCTGTTGCAGCTTCTCCAGCATGGCTTTGGGGCACTGGGACTTACGGCAACAACGGGACAAGTCGGCGAAATGCTGGGCGGAGCGTTGTTTCAGTAATGCAGCCAGTATGCCTTTGAGCCAGATCAGGCCCTGATCCCTGTCCTGGCGCTTGTGCCAAAGGATACCGAGTTGGGTGGGTGGCAACTCCACCGGGGTTTCGAACACGGCCAGCTCGCCACTGAATATCTCGCTCTCAATGGCCATGGACGGCACCACACTGATTAAATCGCTCTCCTTCAACAGGGGGGCAACGGCAGAGAAATGATTTACCGACATGGCCACCCTGCGTGTGAGCCCCATCTGTAACAGGGCCACATCCGTCACTCCGGTGGTATCGCCAGACATGGAGACCAGCAGGTGATCCGCCCTGACAAAGTCTTCCAGCTTCAATTCCTTGCCGGCCAGCGGATGCCCGGGGCGCATGGCGCAAACATAGCGTGGAGAGAACAGGTATTCGCTGCGTATCACACTGGACATAATGGTCTGGCCGGCCACCACCATGTCCACTTCGGCATCGTTGAGGATCCGTTCATTATTGACGATGGTGTTGGGGATGGAATGGATATTGATGTGCGGCGCCTGCTGCTCAATCAGACGGCGCAGGGGAGACCAGATCATGTCCACGGTGATATCCGAGGTGGCAATCCTGAAGGTACGCCTGGCGGTCTTGGGATCGAACAGGGTCGGGTCTACCGCATCTTCCAGTTGGCGTAAGGGATCACGGATATGGCTCCACAGATTCTGGGCAAATACCGTAGGCTGAATCCCCCGCCCATCCTTGACGAACAGCTCATCCTTCCAGGCCGTCCGCATACGTGACAGGGCATTTGACACCGCAGGCTGGGTCATGGCCAGACGGTCGGCCGCCCGGGTAATGGCCCCTTCGGTCATGATGGCATCGAAAATCATCAAAAGATTGAGATCCTGGTGGCGCATTCCGGCCTCTCCTTACGTTAGTTGGGTAGAGTATGACACATAATTTTAAATGATGTTACTCATGTGAAATTATAATTTTTATTATCTATTGACCCCGCCCATACTTGCCCGCGTCGCAACTGGTTAAATTAAGGAGCCCACCATGTCTTTACGTCAGAGTTTGCAAATTGGAGTCTTGCTTGGATCCCTGAGCCTGCTGGCCGCCTGCGGATCCGACACTCAGGCCAATCAACAGGCCATGCAGGCGCCCCAGGTGTCGGTCGCACCGGTGATCAGCCAACGCATTACCGAGTGGGATGAGTTCACCGGCAGGCTGGAAGCGCCGCAACGGGTGGAGTTACGCCCCCGGGTATCGGGCTATATCGATCTGGTCGCCTTCGAGGAAGGTGCCCTGGTCAAAGCCGGCGATCCCTTGTTCTTTATCGACAACAAGCCGTTCAAAGCAGAAGTCAACCGCCTGCAGGCAGAACTTGAGCAGGCCGAAAGCCAGGTCAGTCTGGCCCGCACCGAATATGAGCGCGCCCTGAAGCTGGCAGGACAGTCAGCCATCTCCCAGGAGGTAGTGGACAACCGTCGCGCCCAGGTACAACAGGCCGAAGCACGTATCCGTTCGGTAGGTGCCGCTCTGGAAGTGGCCAAGCTCAATCGCGGCTACACCCGCGTAGAGGCGCCGATTTCCGGCCGGGTCTCCCGCGCCATGATCACCCAGGGCAACTATGTGACGGCCGGCCAGAGCCTGCTGACCACTATTGTCTCCACCGATAAGATCTACGCCTATTTCGACGCCGATGAGAAAACCTATCTCAATTATCTGGAACTGGCCAGGGACGGCAGCCGCGCCAACGCCCGGGATGCTGCCCATCCGGTATTTATGGGGTTGGCCAGTGATGACGGCCATCCCTATGCAGGTGTGGTGGACTTTATGGACAATCAGGTGGACCCGCGCACCGGCACCATCCGCGCCCGGGCTGTCTTCAGTAATCAGCAGGGTCAGTTCCTGCCGGGCCTGTTTGCCCGGATCAAATTAACCGGCAGCGCCAGTTATGAGGGCATTCTGATCGATGATCGTGCCATCGGCACGGACCTGAGTAACAAGTTTGTGCTGGTGCTGGATGAGTCCAACCAGGTGCAATATCGCGCGGTGGAGTTGGGCGAGAAGCTGGCCGGCCTGCGTATTGTCAAATCCGGTCTTGTTCCGTCTGATCGCATCGTAGTCAACGGTTTGCAGCGGGTTCGGCCCGGCGCCCCCGTCAGCCCGGAATTTGTCAGGATGGCCAGCGAGGAGCAATTGGAAAACCTGCAGGCCATGCAACAACGCCTGGATAACAGTGCCGACCTGGCGCACCTTGCTGCCAATCACACTGCGACCATAGGGGGCTGAGATGAACTTCTCGCAATTTTTTATCCAGCGCCCCATCTTTGCCGGGGTACTGTCTCTGCTGATCTTTATCGGCGGCGCTCTGGCGGTATGGAAGCTGCCCATCACCGAATATCCTGAAGTGGTGCCGCCAACCGTGGTGGTCACCGCCAGCTACCCGGGCGCCAACCCGGAGGTCATCGCCGAGACCGTGGCCACGCCCCTGGAACAGGCCATCAATGGTGTCGAAGATATGCTGTATATGTCTTCCCAGGCCACATCCGATGGTCGTATGACCCTGACCATTACGTTTGCCATCGGCACGGATCCGGATGATGCCACCACCCTGGTGCAAAACCGGGTCAATCGCGCCCTGCCCCGCCTGCCACAGGAAGTACAGCGGCTTGGCGTGGTGACGGAGAAGTCCTCACCGGATCTGACCATGGTGGTGCACCTGATTTCGCCTGACAACCGCTATGACATGCTCTACCTGTCCAACTATGCGGACCAATATGTGAAAGATGAACTGGCCCGCATTCAGGGCGTCGGCAATGTCCGCCTGTTCGGTGCCGGCGAGTTCAGCATGCGGGTATGGCTGGATCCCCAGAAAGTGGCGGCGCTGGGTCTGAATCCTGGCGATATCGTCAATGCTATCCGCGCCCAGAACCAGCAGGCCGCAGCCGGTAGTCTGGGTGCCCAGCCCACTGGCGACAGCGACTTTCAGTTGCTGATCAACGTCAAGGGCCGCCTGGCCGACGAACGGGAATTCGCCGATATTATCGTTAAGGTAGGCGAGGACGGGCAGATATCGCGGATCCGTGATGTGGGCCGGGTGGAGCTCGGCTCCAACTCCTACGCCCTGCGCTCAATGCTGGATAATCAGCCGGCGGTGGCCCTGCCGGTATTCCAGGCACCGGGCTCCAACGCCATCCAGATCTCTGACGATGTGCGCGCCACTATGGCCACACTCAAGCAGACCTTTCCGCAGGGCGTGGACTATTCCATTGTCTATGACCCGACGGTTTTTGTGCGCGGCTCCATCAAAGCCGTGATCAACACCCTGCTGGAGGCCATCTTACTAGTGGTCCTGGTGGTGGTGCTGTTCCTGCAAACCTGGCGCGCCTCGGTGATTCCGCTGGTAGCGGTGCCCATCTCCCTGGTCGGTACTTTTGCCATCATGCATTTACTGGGATTTTCACTGAACGCCCTGTCGCTGTTCGGCCTGGTGCTGGCCATAGGTATAGTGGTGGACGATGCTATCGTGGTGGTGGAGAACGTAGAGCGGAATATTCACGACGGTCTGTCGCCGGTGGAAGCCACCAAGCAGGCCATGCGCGAGGTCACTGGCCCTATCGTGGCCACCACCCTGGTGCTGGCTGCGGTATTCATTCCCACCGCCTTTATGTCGGGGCTGACCGGTCAGTTCTATAAACAGTTTGCCCTGACCATCACCATTTCCACCTTTATCTCGGCCATTAATTCCCTGACGTTGAGTCCGGCCCTGGCTGCCCTGTTGCTCAAGCCGACCGGTGCTTCCAAAGACTGGCTGACCCGTGGCATGGATAGACTCTTTGGCAACTGGCTGTTTAACCCCTTCAACCGCATGTTTGACCGGGGCGCCAAGGGGTACACCCAGGGCGTTGGCAAGCTGGTGCGCATGAGTGGCATTATCCTGGTGCTATACGCCGGTCTGATGGCCCTGACCTATCAGCAGTTTGCCAGCACACCCACCGGTTATGTGCCGGGCCAGGACAAGATGTATCTGGTGTCCTTCGCCCAGTTGCCTGATGCCAGCTCGTTGGACAGAACCGAAGCGGTTATCCGCCAGATGTCCGATATCATGCTCGAACATCCGGGGGTGGAGCACGCGGTGGCCTTTCCTGGTCTGAACATCAACGGCTTTACCAACAGCCCCAGCAGCGGCATTGTGTTTGCAGCGCTTAAACCCTTTGCCGATCGCCAGAGTGCCGAACTGTCTGCCGGCGCCATCGCCGCCCAGCTCAATCAGCAGTTTGGTGTCATCCAGGATGCTTTTGTCGCCATCTTCCCGCCCCCGCCTGTACAGGGACTGGGCACCATTGGCGGCTTCAGGCTGCAAATTCAGGACCGCGGCAATCTGGGCTTTGAGGAGCTGTACCGGGTGACCCAGGAGGTCATCGGCAAGGCCTGGGCAGCACCAGAGCTGACCGGCAACTTCACCAGCTTCCAGGTCAATGTGCCGCAGCTGGATGTGGATGTGGACAGAACCAAGGCCATGGGCCAGGGCGTGGATATGAACAGTCTGTTCCAGACCATGCAGGCTTACCTTGGCTCGGTGTATGTAAACGACTTTAACCAGTTTGGCCGCACCTATCAGGTCAATGTGCAGGGCGACGAGCAGTTCCGCCAGGAGCCCGAGCAGATTGCCCAACTCAAGGTACGTAACAACGCAGGGGAAATGATCCCATTAGGCTCTTTCCTGAGTGTTGAGCATTCCGCCGGCCCGGATCGGGTCATGCACTACAACGGCTATCCGACAGCCGAAGTCAACGGTTCTCCTGCGCCGGGCTACAGCTCTGGCCAGGCCAGAGCCGCTATCGAGCGGATCCTCAACGAAACCCTGCCGCTGGGCATGAGTTACGAATGGACAGAGCTGACCTACCAGCAGATCCTGGCGGGCAATACTGCGGTACTGGTATTCCCGCTGGTGGTGATACTGGTATTCCTGGTACTGGCCGCCCAGTATGAGAGCCTGACCCTGCCGCTGGCCATTATCCTGATTGTGCCCATGACGCTGCTCAGCGCCATGACCGGCGTGATCATTTATGGCGGCGACAATAATATCTTTACCCAGATAGGCTTTATTGTACTGGTGGGGCTGGCAACGAAGAACGCCATCCTGATCGTGGAGTTCGCCAAGGAGCTGGAAGATAAAGGCATGGCGACCCTGGCGGCCATTAAAGAAGCCAGCCGTCTGAGACTGCGTCCCATACTAATGACCTCCATCGCCTTCATTATGGGTGTGGTGCCCATGGTGTTCTCCGACGGAGCCGGCAGTGAAATGCGTCAGGCCATGGGCGTGGCGGTCTTTTCCGGCATGATCGGGGTAACCCTGTTCGGCCTGGTCCTGACCCCCGTCTTCTATCATTTGCTCAGAAGCCGGCGCCCTGCCAGCCCCCGCCTGCCGGTTACCCAGGAGGTCGCCCATGAACAAGCTTAAATACCTGCCTCTGGCCATCACTCTTTGCCTGGTCCTGCCCGGCTGTGCGTTGGGGCCGGATTATCAGGAGCCCGAGCTGGCCGCCAGCGAACTGGAAAACGCCAGCTTTGGCGGCGCCGACTTTGAATCAGACCAGGCTTTTGAACCGCTCTGGTGGCGCCAGTTCGATGATCAGCAACTGAACAGGCTGATTCAGGCCACCCTGGCGCACAATCCTTCACTCAGTGCTGCCAGGGCCAATATGCAGGCCGCCTACGCCCGTTTTTTGGATATCGGCAATGACACCCTGCCCAGCGGCGACCTGTCAGGCAGCTATCAGGCCCAGGATCAGGTGGTTCCCGGCCAGGGTACTCAGCGGATTAACAGCCGTAGTGTGCGTATTGGCGCGGACCTTAGCTGGACCATTGACCTGTTCGGAAAGCTCCGGCGCGCCACGGAGGCGGCTCAGGCCGACGCCGAGGCCAGCCAGTTCGCCTGGCAGGATCTGCAGGTCAGCCTGGTCGCCCAGGTGGCTGATTCCTATGCCACACTCAACGGCCTCAATGCCCGTATTGAGGTCGCCAGGGAAAATCTGCAAAGCCTGGCCCGTACCCGGCAGATTATTCAGGCCAGATTCGAGTCGGGCTACGCGTCAGAACTGGATCTTTTACGGGTACAAGCCCAGCTCAAAGGCGTTGAAGCCAGCCTGCCGGATCTGGAGGCCCGGGCGCAGCGTACCCGCTATCTGTTGGTCGCCCTGGCCGGTGGCGAACAGAAACTGGGCGGCTGGCAATGGCAGCAGACAACCCTGCCAGGCTTACGCCAGCCCGTTGCCCTGGGCGAACCGGTAGAGCTGTTGCGTCAGCGGGCCGATGTGCGCCAGGCGGAACGCAGACTGGCTGCGGCCACCGCCAGCGTGGGTGTCAGTGAAGCCGCCCAGTATCCGGCATTGTCGGTGACAGGTTTTCTGGGCTTTCTGTCTCCCGGCGCCAGCGAGCTTGGCAGTGAGACCCGTGCCTGGAGCCTGGCGCCAAGCCTGAGTCTGCCACTGTTTGATCTGTCCTCGGTGCGGGCCCGGATCCAGGTGGCCAATGCCAATCAACAGGCTGCCCTGGCTAATCTGCAGCAGCAGTGGTTGGATGCTGTCAGCGAAGCCCAGTCTGCCCTCCACGATTACGCCAAGGTACAGCAGCGCAGTCATTTGCTGGCAGCCCAGGTAGAAGCCGCCAGCAGGGCACTGGAGCTGGCCCAGGTGCAATATGATGCCGGCGCCATTGAGCTGCTGGATCTGCTCGACACCCAGCGTTCCTTGCTGGCCGCCAGGGATAACCTGGTACAGGCCCAGGCTTTGACCTTTTCTGCGCTGACCGAAGTTTACCGGGCCTTTGGCGGTGGCCTGCACGCAGAGAGCCCTGGTGGAGCCTTGACCGCAGACATCCGGCTGGTCACCAACCACCCCAGCTGACCAGCCAACCTTTTGAGGCACCCGGCCGCGACCCTGAGGCGCTCCTTATCGCCAACCAGAACGCCGGGCTGCCTCAATTCACTGTATGGACAAATGTCAGCTAGGGCGTGTTTATCTTTTATATTGGCCTCTGTTGAGAGCTAAAAACCCCTCAATCAAGGCGCGACTAACGCCGTTTAGCCATCTAAACAAGTTGGGAGCAACGCCGAGTGAGGGGTTTTTAGCCTCAACCCTTCGGGCTGGGGCCATTTTTACTCGTATCATCCCTGATACTCGCCGACAAGCGGCCAGCCAAGCTGTTAAAAAATGCTCCCGGCATTTTTTTCCGTCCAGCGGCGTGATATGAAATATATCCCTATATTTCACCTCTTCGAGGCCAGCTTCGCTGTTCCAATGGGTTCCATTCCCATTGGTCAGTCGCTTATTTAGGCCCACTAAACCGCACTCCTTCTTCCTTGCCGGGCAAAAAAATGGCCTCCAGCAGAGCGTCAATATGAAAGATAAACACGCCCTAGTTCAGCCGGGGTTAAGTCCAGCCGGGCTATAAATCAGGCAAGCTGGTTAAAAGGAGGCATGTTATGCCCACCCACCGACATTTGAAATTCCCCCTGGCCCTGTTGATGCTGGCAGCCCTTCTGCTGGTACCAGCCACACGGGCCGAACAGACACAAACACAGGAGACTGCCGCCTCCCTCGATATGGCTGAACTGGACAGCCTGCTGGCGCCCATCGCCTTGTATCCTGATACTTTGTTGTCCCATGTACTGATTGCCGCCAGTTATCCGTTGGAGGTGATACAGGCTGCCCGCTGGCGGGAAAAACACCCGGATTTGGATGCTGCAGAAATACTGGAATCGGTGGAGGACCAGGACTGGGACCCCAGCGTCAAGGCACTGCTGCCTTTTAAGGATCTATTGCAGAAGATGAGCGAGGATCTGACCTGGACACAGGACCTGGGCGAGGCGTTTCTGGCCGATGAGGAGCAGGTGCTGGCGCGCATTCAGGTGCTTCGGGAGCGGGCTTACGAACAGGGTAACCTGTCATCCAATAGTCAGGTGGTGGTGGAAAAAGAGCCCGATGTGATCCGGATTGAGACGGTCAGGCGGGAAACCGTTTATGTGCCCTACTACGATACCCGCATCGTCTACGGTGACTGGTGGTGGCACAACTCTCCCCATTACTGGTCTCATCCCCATTATTACGGTGTCAGCGGTGTGTACTGGGGACCCAGCATCTGGGTGCGCCCCTACTTCTATTTCAGTGCCCTGCACTGGACCAATCGTCATGTGGTGATCAACCGGACCTTTTACCATCAGCGACCCTATCAGTATCCGCGCCGTTATTGGTACCGCGATGTGGGAGACCGCTGGCACCACGATATAAAACATCGCCGCGGGGTGCGCTACCATCACCCGGTTGCACATCGAAAAGTGACGGTAAATCGTGAATACCAGGGCGGTAAGCCCTATTCACCGCCCAGGGTCACCATCGATCGCGGTGCTCAACTGGACAAGGCGGTGCGCGACCCGAGCCGCTACAAATCACCCAGCCTGGAGCGTAAACATCAGCACGAACGGGTCAGGGAACGGATCCAGAGCCTGAACAAACATGAACCAGACAGACGCCTGAACAATAATATGGGCCGGATCCAGAAGGAGCAGCGCAAAATGGACCCGAGGCGCACGCCGGATATCATCGTCAAACCGGCGCGCGTCGAGTCCGCCGGCAAAGAACCACTTCGAAGTCGCTCAGCTGTGCAGCAACCGGCCAGGGTGGAGAATCGCCAGGTACACCGGGCCCAGCCGCAGAAAAGTGTTCAGCCCACCAGGCCGGTGCAGCAGCGGGCCCGCACGGTGGAACGCACGGTCAAGGCTGAACGTCAGCACCAGCCGGCGGGTAAGATCGGGGCCGAACGAGTACAACGACACTAGAAAGGGTTGAAAAGGACGACAGATGCCGTCTGGCAGGGGGTGAACTCCCTGCCAATCCAATGGAAAATAAGATAACGTGAGATGATTGCAAGCCACACTCACGGAATTCCATGTACCAGAAAACCCTTATCAGCCTGGCGGTCGTCACCGCACTGAGTGCCTGTCAGCCCGCCCAGCAGAGCAGTGCCCCCAATACCACCGAGCAGACAGTAGCGGCCCAGACCCAAAGCATTTCTCCTGGCGCCCTGGTGGAGCAGCACACCCTGGCCTTTATGCAGTTGCAACCGGCCCTGTCCACTATGCTGGATGTGCCCCAAGAGCAGGTCGGCGGCCCTTACAACGACAGACTGCCCGATTATTCCGCAGCCGGAATGCAGGAGGTGCAGAATCAGATGCAACAGGCGGCCGATGCCCTGGCCGCCATTGACAAAAGCACACTGGATGCTCCGACCCGCCAGCACCTGCAGATAGTTCAGGTGATTGAGCAGTATTTTGCCGGAGATGCTGATTTCGCCGCAGGCTATATCGATACCTGGGCCGGACATTTGCCCTATATTATCAATCAGATATCCGGCCCTCTCATCGATATTCCCAAGCTGATGCAGGTACAGCAGCGTATCGCCAGTATGGACGACGCCCGGGCTTATCTGGACCGCCTGGCCGCATTGGAAACCATGACCGCAGAGGTGGTCAGTAAATTCAAGGCAGACGCTCAGGCCGGTGTGGTGCTGCCGAAAAAACTGGTGCCCGGGACCCTGAGCTTCTTCGACAGCTTCCTGTCCGCCGAGCCCGCAGGGCATCCGCTGGTAACGACCTTCGCCGAACGCCTTAACAAAGTGCAGGATTTATCCGACCAGCAACGTCAGGAGTTGGTCTCCAACGCCACTGCACTGGTAGCCGAACGCATTTACCCGGCATACCGGTCAGCCCGCCAGGCAGTGGTGGAGGCAGAAGTGCTGGCACCGAAAGGGGATGGTATATGGAGCCAGCCCGGCGGTAGCGACTTCTACCAGCACGCCATTCGTTATCTGGGCGACAGTGATTTGAGCGCAGAACAAATCCATCAGATTGGCCTGAGTGAGGTGGCCCGGATCAGTGCCGAGATGGATAAGATCCTCAAAGACAACGGCTACCAAGAGGGAACAGTAGGCCAGCGTATGGTAGCCCTGGCCGAGCAGCCCCAGTTCCTGTATGCCGATTCCGATGAAGGCCGGGCAGCCTTGCTGGCCAGCCTGAATGTAGAAATAGACAAGATCATGCAAAAGGCACCGGATCTTTACGCCACCATGCCCAGCCAGGCAGTGGAGGTGCGTCGGATTCCGCCGGTGTCGGAAAAAGGCGAAGCGGGAGGTTTCTATACGCCGCCCTCACTGGATGGCACCAGACCCGGCATCTACTGGATTAACCTGCGCGATATGGCCGCCGTGCCGAGCTTTGGCCTGAAGACGCTGACCTATCATGAGGCCGTGCCCGGTCACCACTTCCAGATCGCCCTGAATATGGCTCAGCAGGATATTGGTCTGATGCGTCAGAATGCCCCGTTTAACGCCTTTGCCGAAGGCTGGGCACTGTATTCTGAACTGACCGCCAAGGAAATTGGCATGTATGAGGATGATCCTTTCGGCGACCTGGGCCGCCTGCAGGCAGAGCTGTACCGGGCCGTCCGCTTGGTGGTGGATACCGGCCTGCATGCTAAGCAGTGGACCCGCGAACAGGCCATTGAATATTTCCATACCACCACCGGCACCGCAATGACCGATGTTGTGGCCGAAGTGGAACGTTATATGGCGTGGCCGGGTCAGGCCCTGGGTTACAAGATGGGTATGCTGAAATTTGTCGAGTTACGTGACCTGGCACAACAGGAACTGGGCGATGCCTTTGATATCCGCGCTTTCCACGATCTGATCCTGCTGCCGGGCGCCCGCCCAATGAGCATTGTCGAGCAGGATGTACGGGAGTGGATTGAGCAGAATCGGGCTTGACGAGGGACGAGGGACGAGGGACGAGGGACGAGGGACGAGGGACGAGGGACGAGGGACGAGGGACGAGCAAAAAGTGATCCGCCCCTGAAAAAGTAGACACCTTAATTCAAGAGGTAAGGTGTTTATGAAAGTCACCACAAAAAGACGTTATTCGATGGACTTCAAAATAGCCGCCGTGCAGAAGTCCATCTCTTCTCCTGA
>NZ_JAFKCV010000139.1 GCF_017254865.1 Bowmanella dokdonensis
GACCAGCCGATGCGATTGACTAAAAAGATACAAGCAGGCAGCGCCACTGAGTAAAGCCGTAGCAATAAAGAAGATTCTGTCATTGCCGTCAAGCACCAGGCTCAGTAGCACCGACGGTAAACACAATATCAACATAATCACCGCCAATAAGCTTGTCATCACACCTCTTTTGGTGTGCAAACTTATTTGCGTGCCATCAGCACTCAGGCGAAACAGCTTCTTCAGCATCTTTGGCAAGGAATGGGTATTCATGTCTGGCTCAAAATAATCAACAGGTGGGTCATCTAAACAGCAGGTGCACGCCTTGTTGTTCAGCCAGGCTGAGAGGGGTAGCTCCATGCTAAAAGCACCTCAAGCTTACATACTAACAAAGAGGCACAAGTAAGATATTGAT
>NZ_JAFKCV010000140.1 GCF_017254865.1 Bowmanella dokdonensis
TAAGGTTTTCTTAAGACTGGCTTGCACTGGCTCAGAAGTTGTATTTGCATATGGCTCCCCTGGGTGTGACAGCTCCTGACTCAATGCTGCTCTTATTTGTTAATAAAATGTAGAAGCAACCTTTTGATTTTGCGTAAATTTCATAACAAAAAAATAAAACGCTCTATGCCGGTGCAAATGGGCATACTTTCGGTCTGAATTAGGCTACACTGCGCCGCATTTTTGACCGCTGTGCCGGTCAACCCTCTAACTCATTCGCTTTTACAGGTTCTTATGATTGCTACCGCCAATATCACGATGCAGTTCGGTGCTAAGCCGCTTTTTGAAAACATTTCCGTTAAGTTTGGTGGCGGTAATCGCTACGGACTGATTGGTGCCAACGGCTGCGGTAAAT
>NZ_JAFKCV010000141.1 GCF_017254865.1 Bowmanella dokdonensis
GTAGCAAAAGCCCCAGTTGAGATTCAGGCCGGCGTAGAAGTTACTATCGCAGGTCAGGTTGTCACACTGAAAGGTAAAAACGGCACGCTGAGCCGTGAGTTCAACGGTGCAGTTGAAGTAGTTAAAGAAGAGAACAATCTGAAAGCACAGCCTCGTGAAGGCGCTGTAGACGGTTGGGCTCAGGCTGGTACTGCTCGCGCACTGCTGAATGCCATGATGATCGGCGTCACCAACGGTTTCGAGAAAAAACTGCAGTTGCAAGGTGTTGGTTACCGTGCTCAGGCACAAGGTAGCAAACTGAACCTGACACTGGGTTTCTCTCACCCCGTAGTCTACGAAATGCCTGCTGGCGTTAGCGTAGAGACTCCTACTCAGACTGAAATCGTCGTTAAAG
>NZ_JAFKCV010000142.1 GCF_017254865.1 Bowmanella dokdonensis
GGCTGAACAGCGCCATGAAGCTAACCAGAACACCCCAATATTGGTCGCGCACGGACTGTATGACGAAGTGGTGCCCTGCGCCTTAGGCAAGGCAGCATTTAATGCTGTAGAGAGTCTGGGGTACCCGGTCACATGGCGCGATTACCCCATGCAACACAATGTCTGCCTGGAAGAGATCCAAGAGATCGGCCAATGGTTGCAAAAACGCCTGGCAGCATAACTGGTTAGCGCCGCCGCCCTGTCCTACACTGAGTGCCACACCTTTAGTGATAGGACTCAGTCATGCGTTATGCCCTTCTATTAATCCTGGCACTAAGCATCAGTTTTAGTGCCAGGGCACTTATTGAACAAAGCCAGTTCACAAGCAACGTCACCGCCAGACAGCCGGTAGACG
>NZ_JAFKCV010000143.1 GCF_017254865.1 Bowmanella dokdonensis
GATCCAATACTGTGACTACCCTTTTGACAATCATAAGGTTCCTTTCCCAGTGATGCGTGACCAACTTGGTGAAGCAAAAGGCACGGCATTTTCTTTCGGTCTTGCTGTCACATTATTCGCCATGGTGCCCATTGTTAACTTTTTAGTCATGCCGGTGGCCATTTGTGGGGCTACAGCCATGTGGGTGGATAAATTTCGCCCTAAACTAGGCGCCAGATCCAACTTGAGCGGCCAGTAGACGTTCAAATTCAGCGGCCGGCAACGGCCGGCTGAAATGATAGCCCTGCATGATGTGACAGCCGTTTTGCTGTAAAAATGCCACCTGTTCCTGATATTCAACGCCCTGGGCCACCAATCCAATCCCCAAGGTTTTAGACAGTTGAATAATCGCCTT
>NZ_JAFKCV010000144.1 GCF_017254865.1 Bowmanella dokdonensis
GCGCCGTGGCCCTGATTGCTCAGCTTTTGGCCTTTGCCCTGCTGCGCTTTACCTTTATGCCCTCGATTGTTGAACGTATCAACAACAACGAAATCTCGGCCGGTGTCATGTTGGCCGCCATGTCTGTAGCCATCGGCTTACTGAACGCCGCTTGCATGTCCTACTAGGAGGCAGCGATGACACAAGTGAACAGAAAACGTTCCTCAACCATAAACCTGGCCAGTATGCGCAAGGGCTTTGCCCCTAAGCCCCTGGCTGTGGGTATCGCGACGGTATTATTAAGTGCTTGCGGCGGTAATCGACAGGATGCGGATGTTTACACCTCGGCCAACGATTGTATTGATAAAAACCCCGAGTTTGCCGAGCAATGTACCACCGCCTATCAGGATG
>NZ_JAFKCV010000145.1 GCF_017254865.1 Bowmanella dokdonensis
GTAATTGGCGAAATCCTGAAAAAAGCTTCTATCGCTCGCTTTACCCGTACCTTATCCACTACCTTTGCCGCCGGTGTACCCTTAATCGGCGCCCTGGAATCTGCGGCGGGCGCGGCAGGAAACGCCGTATTCCGCGATGCCATTTTATATATCCGCAAAGAAGTTGCCGGCGGTATGCCCATGCATACCGCCATGCGCGCCACTAATGTATTCCCCGATATGGTGACGCAAATGATTGCTATCGGCGAAGAGTCCGGCGCCGTGGATGAGATGCTGAGTAAAATTGCCACCATTTATGAGCGCGAAGTGGACGATATGGTTGATGGCTTAACCAGCTTGCTGGAGCCCATGATTATGGCAGTGCTCGGTGTGGTCATCGGTGGCCTGATC
>NZ_JAFKCV010000146.1 GCF_017254865.1 Bowmanella dokdonensis
TCACCGGTTTGTCCGGTTCAGGCAAATCGTCATTGGCATTCGACACCTTGTATGCCGAGGGACAGCGCCGTTACGTAGAATCCCTGTCTGCCTATGCGCGCCAGTTCCTATCCATGATGGAAAAGCCCGATGTAGACCATATTGAAGGGCTGTCGCCAGCCATCTCCATAGAGCAGAAGTCCACCTCGCATAATCCGCGTTCAACCGTGGGCACTATCACCGAAATCTACGATTATCTGCGCTTGCTGTTTGCCCGGGTCGGTGAGCCGCGCTGTCCGGAGCATAATGTGCCCTTGGATGCTCAGACTATCAGCCAGATGGTAGACAAGGTGCTGGCCATGGAAGAAGGCGCCAAGCTGATGTTGCTGGCCCCTGTGGTACAAGAGCG
>NZ_JAFKCV010000147.1 GCF_017254865.1 Bowmanella dokdonensis
CTGATTGAGGTCTGGAATACCAGCGGAGAGATAGTCAAGTCACTGGCCAAGCTGCCATCCGGTGAAACCATCCCCAAAGGTTTTGACTCTGTTCGTGAAGGCCCCCGTGATGTGCACTGGCGTGCCGATGTTGCTGCCACTCTGGTATGGGCAGAAGCCCAGGATGGCGGCAATATGAGTGTCGATGTTCCCCACCATGACGCGCTTTTTAGTCTGGCCGCCCCCTTTAAGGCAGCACCAAGCGAAATGCTGCGCCTGGAACGTCGCTATAGCGGTATTCAATGGGGTAATCAGGGACTAGCCGTGGTTAGCGAATGGCGTTTTGCCGATCGCACCTTGCGCAGTTGGAAATTCCAGCCTGCCAATCCACAAGCCGACTGGGTCTTG
>NZ_JAFKCV010000148.1 GCF_017254865.1 Bowmanella dokdonensis
TCTCCATTGAAATGGTCGAAGCCGTAGGCAAAGCCTATTTACCGACCTTCTTCCGCCAATGTAGCCAGCTGCTAAAGCCGGATGGCTTAATGCTATTGCAATCCATCACGATTAGCGAAGCGCGGCTTGCCAGCTACAGCAAAGGGCAAGATTTTATTCAACGGCATATCTTTCCCGGCGGCTTTCTTCCATCCCTGTCATTGCTAACAGATCAAATTCGCGGGGCCTCTGATATGGAGCTCAGGGATTGCCAAGATATAGGCCTTCATTACGCAAGAACGATACAAGACTGGCATCGCGCATTGCATCAGAACCGACAGCCTCTCGCAAAGTGCGGCTACGATGAGCGTTTCATGCGTTTATGGTCGTTCTATTTTTGCTACTGT
>NZ_JAFKCV010000015.1:0-246 GCF_017254865.1 Bowmanella dokdonensis
AGATCTGCATTGGGCTGTAGAATTGCTGGCCCGAACCTGTTGCAGAGACCAGCAATCAAAAGCTAAGAAAAGCAATAGTTTAGAGGGGATTCTTGAGGCCTTTGGAGCTTAAGGTCCAGTGTATGACAGCATTCTATAAGTGTTATTCAGAAATAAATGGGGTCAAAATAAATGGGGTCAGGTAAAATAAATGGGGTCAGGTAAAATAAATGGGGTCAGGTACACTTTAAGCGGAAAGTTAGCTTC
>NZ_JAFKCV010000015.1:343-90144 GCF_017254865.1 Bowmanella dokdonensis
TTCAAAGCGCCACAGCCTTGAATCCAATGCCCCAGGCTGATCCACTTCACTCTCAGATACGTTTGTTAAAGTGTCACTGTACCCAGTTTTCTCTCACCCATACAACAACTTATCTTCAAATTCTCTTAAATAAATGGGGGCAGGTACACTTTAAATAAATGGGGTCAGGTACACTTTAAGCGGAAAGTTAGCTTCAAAGCGCCACAGCCTTGAATCCAATGCCCCAGGCTGATCCACTTCACTCTCAGATACGTTTGTTAAAGTGTCACTGTACCCAGTTTTCTCTCACCCATACAACAACTTATCTTCAAATTCTCTTAGATCCCAGTTTCAGCAGCCGTCCGCGTTAGCTGGCGGTCTGTCTGCAAACCTTTTACCTACCAATAGAGAAATGGCGGGGAGGCAGTGTCGAGTTGGCCTTTGCTGACCTTCCACAGCAGGGAGGCTGTGGAAGAGCTTATAGGGACATATTCACAGCGTGTCTGCGAAGGCCAATCCGGCGCTGCCTTTCACTTCTTTATTGGGTAAAGCATTGATGACGCCTTCGAGAGATCCTGAGACAAGCTCAGGATGACGGATAAACGAGACGGCATTGGATCGGCTCTGGATAAACCAGGCGAATGAAATCCTGAGACGCACTTAGGATGACCGATAGACGAGGCCACGCAGTGCCTATTCAGACTAACAAAAAACCTGACGTTCCCCTTCCCTGCCCACTACACTAAAACTCCCAACCACCATACATTAAGGACGACTTATGAACGCTAACCCCTTCGGCTGGGTGGAAATCCCGGCTATGGATTTAGCCCGCGCGCAAACCTTTTACCAGCAGGTCTTTGCCTACCAGTTCGACACCCTGGAAATGGGTGAGACGATGATGGCCATGTTCCCCTTCGATCACGAGAAGCCCAATGCCAGCGGCGCCCTGGTCAAAGGGGAAGGCTATGTACCGCAAAAGCAGGGCTTTTTGGTGTATTTCAGTGTCGAGGATGTGGCCCCTACCCTCAAAAACATTACAAAGGCTGGCGGCAAGGTGCTGCAGGAGAAAATGAGCATCGGCGAACACGGCTTTATCGGCCTGTTTGAAGATTCTGAGGGCAACCGCCTGGGCCTGCATTCCAGACAGTAATTTTTTAATCTGAATCAAACCGTTACGGCATAGCTTTGATATGCTGAATAGAAACGTCTAACAAACAGCGTTGCCGTGACGAACTCCATCGACACCCAAGCATTTATTCTGCTGGGCATTGCCCTGGCCATCGGCCTGCTGATTGGCGTTGAGCGGGGCTGGCGTTTTCGCCAGCAAGAGGAAGGCAAACGGGTTGCGGGCCTTCGTACCTTTGGCCTGACCGGCTTGTTAGGCGGCTGCAGCGGCATGCTACTGCAAAATCTGGGCGGACTCGGCTTTGCCCTGATTTTTATCGGCTTTTGTTTAAGCGTGGCGGTGGCGTACTGGAGTCGCAGCGATCAGGGCGCCGATGCCAGTATTACCAGCCTGATCAGCCTGTTGTTAACCTTTGTGCTGGGTGCCATGGCCGCCCTGAATCTGCCGGAAGTGGCGGTAGCCGCCGCCGTGGTGTCGGCTTTATTGCTGCGTTACAAAGAGCTGTTACATGGCTGGCTGCAAAAGCTCGAAGAACGGGAACTGCAAGCCGCCCTCCAATTGCTGCTGATTTCCCTGGTGATGCTGCCAGTGCTGCCGGATGAGGGCTACGGCCCCTGGCAGGTGCTTAACCCTTATGAAATCTGGTTAATGGTGGTGCTGATCGCCGGTATTTCCTTTATCGGCTATGTGGCGATGAAATGGGGCGGCGCCGACAAAGGCATTATCCTCACCGCACTCAGTGCCGGCATGGTCTCTTCCACCGCCCTCACCCTGCACTTTTCCCGGCTGTCGCGCCAGCAATCTGAGTTAAGCAGTCGCTTGTCGGTGGGGATTTTGCTGGCCTGCGGCACCATGTTCCCAAGAGTGCTGTTGGTGGCCAGCCTGATTAACCCGGCGATTTTTAATGAGCTGTGGCTGCCGGTTACTGTGATGGCGCTGATCCTGCTGCTGGCCTGTGCCCTGCTATGGAATCGTCGCGGTGCCACCAAGGCCAGTATCACTCATCTGGTCAATCCGCTGGAGTTGCGTTCGGCCATCCTGTTCGGCGGCCTGCTGACCCTGATCCTGCTGGCCGGTAAGGCTCTGACCGAGTTTTTCGGCGAGGCAGGGATCTATATTCTGGCGGTGGTGTCCGGCATTGCCGATGTGGATCCGGTTAACCTGACGTTGTCGCGCATGAGCCTTGCTGATATCAGCGTGGATAAGGCCGCACTGGGCATACTGCTGGCCTCCTCCACCAATACCCTGGTCAAGGCGCTGATTTCAGTGTCGGTGGCCGGTGCCGGTATGTTGTGGCGGGTGCTACTGCCGCTGCTGCTGGCAGCGGTAACGGGCCTGGCCATTGCCTGGATTTAATTCGGGCTAAAAACCAAAGCCACAACTAAACACAAAGGGGATCCAGTTTGACCAGATCCCCTTGGTGTTTTAACCGTTATCGGCTGCGGCTGGCCTGAGGTTGGCCCTGACGGCTTCTCTGCCCTTTGGGCCCCTTGCCGGCATTGCCTTTTTGCTCCCCGGCTTTTTTCCATTTAGGCTGGGGCGGCAGACCGGTATGTTTGGTCAACGCTTTTTGCCCGCCTCTGGCCTTGGGTGCTTTCTGGCGTTTTTCATCGGCAGATTCCGGTGGCACCAGATGCTGCGGGCCACGGCCAATCAGATCCTCCCGGCCCATTTTCTTTAGGGCTTCGCGGATTTGGGCGAAATTTTTCGGGTCGTGGTAGCGCAACATGGCTTTATGCAGGCGACGGTGAATCTCGCCCTTGGCGGAAAACACTTCCTCGCTGTCTTTGCTGACCTTTTTCAATGCATTGACGCCAGTGTGATACATGGTGGTGGCACTGGCCATGGGCGACGGATAAAAGTTTTGCACCTGATCCAGCTTAAAGCGGTTTTCCTTCAGCCAGATGGCCAGGGCCAGCATGTCTTCGTCGGTGGTACCGGGATGGGAGGCAATAAAATACGGGATCAGGTACTGCTTCTTACCGGCTTCTTCGGAGTATTTGTCGAACAGCTCCTTAAAGCGGTAATAGCTGCCCATGCCCGGCTTCATCATTTTTGACAGAGGACCGTCTTCGGTATGCTCCGGGGCAATTTTCAGATAGCCGCCCACATGGTGCAGGGCCAGTTCCTTCACGTACTCTGGATCTTCCACCGCCAAATCGTAACGTACCCCTGAGGCAATCAGGATTTTCTTGATCCCCGGCAGTTCCCGCGCCCGGCGGTACAGGTTGATGGTGGGCGCATGGTTGGTGTCCATGTGCGCACAAATAGACGGGTATACGCAGGACGGACGGCGACAGGTAGCCTCAGCCTTGGGGCTTTTACAACGCAGCCGGTACATATTGGCCGTCGGCCCACCTAAGTCGGAGATGACGCCAGTGAACCCCGGGACTTTGTCGCGAATATCCTCGATTTCCCGGATAATGGAGTCTTCCGAACGGCTCTGGATAATGCGTCCTTCGTGTTCGGTAATGGAGCAGAACGAACAGCCGCCGTAGCAGCCGCGCATAATATTGACCGAGAAGCGGATCATCTCATAGGCGGGGATTTTCGCTTCCCCATAGGCGGGATGCGGCACCCGCTGATAGGGCAAATCAAATACCGCATCCATCTCTTCGGTTTCCAGCGGCATGGCCGGTGGATTGATCCAGATATGCCGATCCCCATGGCGCTGCATCAACGCGCGGGCACAACCGGGGTTGGTTTCCTGGTGCAAAATCCGCGAAGTGTGGGCATAAAGGGTTTTGTTTTGCGTTACAGTTTCAAAGGCCGGCAGCTTCACGTACACCTGCTCCCAGGGCTTGCGGCGGTTATCCGGCTGGATGACTACGGCTTTGGCCTGCACCGGGGCGGCGATGTCTTCAGTTTTAGCCGAATCGCAATCCGGCACTTCCTGATAGGGACTGGGAATGGGGTCGATTTTTCCGGGCGTGTCCAGATGGGTGGAGTCCACCCCCTGCCACTGGGGTAGCGCCTGTTTCACGAGTATGGCGGTGCCGCGCACATCATGGATATCGGCAATGTTCTCGCCGGCAGCCAGGCGATGGGTCACTTCAATCAGCGGACGCTCGGCATTGCCGTACATCAGCATGTCGGCCTTGGCGTCAAACAGCACCGAGCGGCGCACCTTTTCTGACCAGTAATCATAATGGGCGATACGGCGCAAACTGGCCTCGATGCCGCCGATAATAATCGGCACCTCTTTGTAGGCTTCGCGGCAGCGCTGAGAATATACCGTCACCGCCCGATCCGGGCGTTTTCCGCCCACATTGCCGGGGGTATAGGCATCATCATGGCGCAGCTTTTTGTCCGCCGTATAGCGGTTGATCATGGAGTCCATATTGCCGGCGGTGACGCCGAAATACAGATTGGGCTTACCCAGGGCCATAAAGGCATCTTTGCTGGTCCAGTCCGGCTGGGCAATGATACCCACCCGAAAGCCGTGGGCTTCCAGCACCCGGCCAATTACTGCCATACCGAAGCTGGGGTGATCCACATAGGCATCACCGGTCACCAGGATAATGTCACAACTGTCCCAGCCAAGCTCGGTCATCTCCGCCCGGCTCATGGGCAGAAAGGGCGCCGCGCCAAAGCAATGTGCCCAGTACTTGGGATAGGAAAACAGCGAACGTTCGGCTTTGATGGTGGCTTGAATGGACAAGAAGGCAGACCCGGTTAAAAAAATGCGCGGCATTATACCCTAAAGTGGGTAGGCCGTTGTGGATTTTTTCGCCAATCAGCCGGCTTGCAAGGTAGCCTGCTCTGCCTGTGGCGCTGCATCCAGAGATTGCAGGGCGTGCGCCAGACTGGGGTGGAAACTCAGCACGCCGGGAATGGGCTGTATCCCGGCCCTGGCCAGGGTGCGCAAAGGCTGGAACTGCAAGTCGGCGATCAGTATCTGCGTCTGCTGCTTGGTGCACTGACTGATCAGCTTGTTCAGGGCTGACAGGCCCCCGGCATCGAGTATGGTTACCCCGTCCAGATAGAGAATAAAGCCCTTGTTCTTCTCACACAGCATCGACAGCTCGCCAAAAATGCGATCGGCCGCGGCAAAAAACAACGGCCCGTTTATCTTAAACACCGACCAAGCCAGGGGTAGCTGGCGGTCCACCAACTTTGGATGCTGGCTGATATCGCTAAGACGGGTCATCTCGGCCATCTGTTTGACAAACAATATGGCCGACAGCAGGATGCCGGCGGTAATGGCGATGACCATATCCAGGGCCACCGTCAGGCTGAAACAGGTCAGAAACACCAGGATATCGGCCCGGGGCGCGGTTTTCAGCAGATGCACGGCTTTGGGGGCTTCGCTCATATTCCACGCCACCATTAACAGCAGGGCCGCCATGGCCGACATGGGCAGATAGGCCAGAATATGGCTCAGCAGGATCAGCGCTGCCAGTACAACCAGGGCATGGATCATGGCCGCCACCGGCGAGACAGCTCCTGCGCGATAGTTAGCCGCAGAGCGTGCCAGGGCCGCCGTGGCCGTAATGCCGCCGAAGAACGGCGTAATCACATTGCCTATGCCCTGCCCCAGCAACTCGCTGTTGGCGCTGTGGCGTTTGCCCGTCATGCCATCCAAGACCACAGCGCACAACAGGGACTCGATAGCGCCCAGCATGGCGATAGCAAAAGCCGCCGGCAGCAGATCCCGCAGCAGTTGCCAGTTGAACGACACCCCGGCAGCGCCAGCTTCACCGTTGAGCCAGGGCCACTCGAAGCGGGGTAACAATGGCGGAATGCCGAATCCAGCCGTACCATCAGGCAGCAGATAGCTGAAGCGACTGCCGATAGTATCCAGTTGCATCCCGGCTTGGTTCATGACGAAGGCGGCCAGCGTGGCCAGCACCAGGGCCGGAAGATGACCCGGGACGGGCAGTTTCAGACGGGGCCATAACACCAGCACCGACAGGGTAAAGACTGCCAATAACAGACTGGGCCAGTGAAATCCGGCCAAGCCTCCGGCAAGCTGGGCCAGTTTTTCGAAGTAGTGCCCGGACAGGTTTTCAATTCCAAGCCCGAGCAGGTCATTGATCTGCAGGGTGGCAATAACCACGGCAATGCCCGCAGTAAAACCCAGGGTCACGGGCTCAGGAATATATTCGATAAAACGTCCCAGCCGCAGGCTGGCCATCAGGATCAGGATCAGCCCGGCGCCCAGGGTGGCCAGTAGCAGCCCCGACAACCCATACTGGTTGGCCAGGGGATACAACAACACAACAAACGCCGCAGTCGGCCCTGAAATACTCAGACGGGAACCGCCGCACAGGGCAATGACAAAGCCGCCGATGATGGCCGTATAAAGACCATGCTGTGGCGCGACGCCGCTGGCAATGGCCAGCGCCATGGCCAGCGGAATGGCGATAATGCCGACCGTCAGCCCTGCTATCAGATCCCGGCGAAAAGACGCCAGTCCGTACCCGCCGGACAGGCAGGCCTCCCGAAACGCATGGCAGATACGCAGAGAAAACAAATGACTTCGGTGTGACACTGCAACTCCCCACAAAGGACCCGACATTACCTGGGTTTGCTTATCAGATCCTTAATCACGCTCAAAGAGCCCCTGTCCGATGGATCGGGACAGATCCTGAACCCCAGGTTCCGGCAAAACTGCAACATGCCGACATTATTGGCCAGTACCTGCCCTTCCATCCGGCTCAGACCCCTTTCCCTGGCGACGCGGATCAGCTCCGTCATGAGATGCCATCCGACGCCATGATGTTGCCAGGCATCGGCCACCACCACGGCGAATTCACAGGCATCGCCCTGGCGGTTGACGATATAGCGGCACACCCCGACTTCCTGTTGTTCTGCCCCTTCCCCCACCATGGCAACCAAGGCCATCTCCTTTTCAGGATCCGGGTTGGTGAACCGTTTCAGCATCTGTGGGCTGAGTTCCCTGATATTGGCCATAAAACGGAAATGTTTGGACTGTGCAGACAGATGCCGCACAAAGTCTTGTTCCAATTCGGCGTCCTGCGGGCATATGGGACGAATAATCAGTCGCTTACCATTGTCCAGGCTCACTTCAAGGGGATACTTAGCCAAGGCCGGGAACAGATTGCATAGCAGCACCGTATTGCCAGATCAACATGCCCCACAGCACGGTCAGCACTATGACGCTGGCTAAAAAGGCCAGCAACCGGTGCATCACATGGTTATAGCTAAGGTGGATAAGGGTATGCACAACCCGAAAACCCACAAACCCCCAGGCCAGAGCAACGGCCAGCAGGGATTCCATATTGAGCAGCATATACAGCACCCCTACCAGATAAAACAGCACCGGCATCTCGAACAGGTTCTGGTACTGACGGCCGGCTTGTAAGACTTTTTCAGGGATCTCCTGACCCTGCATCACTTTGAAATAAGAAAACCGAATGGTGCCGGCTTTGGCAGCGCCAATACGGCGTTTCAGCATGACCATGGCGACAACCAGGGTCAGCAGAAACATAGCAAATAAGGGATAGAGCATAATGATTTACCTGTTATTGTTTTTTCGTATTAACTAGTCTGTATCAAAAACCCCCAACCAGTACAGGGACATTTTCATGAGTAAACGTTTTATCACCGCCCGGGAGTTGCTGCAGGACTCTTTCCGCCTGGCCGCCAAAGTCTATGAGGACGGCTTGAGACCCCACTTTATTGTTGGCATCTGGCGCGGCGGGGCGCCAATTGGCATTGCGGTGCAGGAATATTTTGATTTCAAAGGGGTGGAAACGGATCATATCGCCGTGCGTACCTCCTCCTACCACGGTATCGGCCAGCAGAGCAAGGAGATCCGGGTGCATGGGCTGCATTACCTGATTGAGAATGCCAATGCCCAGGACAGTCTGCTGATTGTGGATGATGTGTTTGATTCAGGACGCAGCGTCGAGGCGCTCATCGAGCAGATCACCAAGCTCGCGCGAAACAATACCCCGGCGGATATCCGCATTGCCTGCCCCTGGTACAAGCCGGCCAACAATAAGACCAGCCTGGTGCCCCACTACCATATCCATGAAAGTGACGAGTGGTTGGTGTTCCCCCATGAAATCAGCGGCCTGACCCCTCAGGAACTGGCCGAGGGCAAATCGGATCTGGCCGATATCCAGCATCTTTTAAAGTGACTGCAAGTTGGCAGTTGGCAGTTGGCAGTTGGCAGTTGGCAGGAGTGACAATAAGCCGCCATCCTTGTTAATTCAAACAGCGTCTCAATAAAAAGGCCGGAATATAATCCGGCCTGATGTCAATTCAGTGCTCAATCAAACTGACCACTGATAACTGCACACTGCAAACTTTAAACGCCGTGCTTTTCGCCCAGGTACAGCCAGGTGTCCACCACCGTATCCGGATTAAGGGACACGCTGTCGATGCCCTGCTCAACCAGCCAGGCGGCCAGATCTTCATGATCCGAGGGTCCCTGCCCGCATATTCCGACATATTTGCCCCGGGCCTTGGCGGCCTTAATCGCCATCGACAGCAGGGCCTTGACGGCTTCGTTGCGCTCGTCGAACAAATGAGCAATTAAACCGGAATCCCGATCCAGGCCCAGGGTGAGCTGGGTCAGATCATTGGAGCCGATGGAGAAACCGTCGAAGATATCCAGGAACTGGTCTGCCAGCAGGGCGTTTGAAGGCAGTTCGCACATCATGATAATCCGCAACCCTTTTTCGCCCTGTTTGAGTCCCTGTTCGGCCAGTAACTGGATGACCTTACGGCCCTCTTCCAGGGTGCGGACGAAGGGAATCATCACTTCCACATTGGTCAGGCCCATCTGGTTGCGGACCCGTTTAATGGCTTCGCATTCCAGGGCAAAACATTCGCGGAAATCCTCTGAGATATAACGGCTGGCGCCACGGAAACCCAACATGGGGTTTTCTTCGTGGGGTTCATACTGGAACCCTCCCACCAGGTTGAAGTACTCGTTGGACTTAAAGTCCGACATGCGTACGATGACTTTCTCCGGCGAGAACGCCGCGCCGATGGTGGCGATGCCTTCCACCAGTTTCTGGATGTAGAACTCTTTGGGCGACGGGTAGCCGGCCATCATCTCGTCGATTTCGGTTTTGACTTCTTCCGGCTGGCTGTCATAACTCAACAGCGCCTTGGGGTGCACGCCAATCATGCGGTTGATGATAAATTCCAGGCGGGCCAGGCCGACTCCGGCGTGGGGCAGCCGGGCAAAGTCGAAAGCCCGGTCAGGATTGCCCACGTTCATCATGACCTTCAACGGCAATTCAGGCATGGCGTCGATGCGAGAGGTCACCACCTCAAAATCCAGTACCTCGCCATAGATGTAACCCGTATCGCCCTCGGCACAGGACACAGTGACCTTGTCGCCGGTCTGGATCACTGCCGTAGCGTCACCGCAACCCACCACTGCCGGAATGCCCAATTCCCTGGCAATAATGGCTGCATGGCAGGTACGGCCGCCACGGTTGGTGACGATGGCCGACGCCTTTTTCATGATCGGCTCCCAGTCAGGATCCGTCATATCCGTGACCAGCACGTCGCCGGGCTGGATCTTGTCCATTTCATCTATGGAGCTCAGCACCTTGGCTACACCACTGCCAATCTTGTGACCGATAGCGCGTCCCTCCACCACCACCTTCGCGTTGCCTTTGAGGTGGAAGCGCTCGATGGTCTGGGCATCTTCACGGCTTCTGACCGTTTCCGGGCGGGCCTGGACTATGTACAACTTGCCGTCCAATCCGTCTTTGGCCCATTCGATGTCCATGGGACGCTGATAATGCTTTTCGATGATCCGGGCCTGTCTGGCCAGATCCATCACCTCAGCATCGGTGAGGGAAAACTTGTGACTGTCGCTACGCTCCACATCGACAATATCCACCTGCTTGCCATGGCTGGCATCGGAGGAATAAATCATCTTTTTCAGCTTACTGCCCAGATTACGACGCACAACGGCGGGCAGACCTTTTTCCAGGGTCGGCTTATGCACATAAAATTCGTCCGGGTTAACCGCCCCTTGCACCACCATCTCACCCAGGCCGTAGGAAGAGGTAATGAACACCACATCCTCGAAACCGGATTCGGTGTCGATGGTGAACATGACTCCGGAGGCCGCACAGTCGGAACGCACCATGCGCTGCACACCGGCAGACAGGGCCACGCCTTTGTGATCATAGCCCTGGTGAACCCGGTAAGAGATTGCGCGATCGTTGAACAGGGAGGCAAATACGTGCTTGATGGCGGTCATTACCGCATCAATGCCTTTCACGTTGAGGAAAGTTTCCTGCTGGCCGGCAAAGGAGGCGTCCGGCATATCTTCGGCGGTGGCAGAGGAGCGGACGGCGAAGGAGGCATCGCCCCCCGCCTCTATCTGCAACTGCTCGAATGCCTGATGGATGGCCTCTTCCAGACCAGGGGTAAAGGGCGTGTCGATCACCCATTGGCGAATCTGGCTGCCGCACTGGGCCAGGGCAGTCACATCATCCACATCCAGGGCATCCAAGGCGGCGTGGATTTTGTCGTTGAGGCCGCTTTGCTCCAGAAATTCGTTAAAGGCTTCGGCAGTGGTGGCAAAACCGCCTGGCACCATGACGCCTGCATTAGCCAGGTTGGAGATCATCTCGCCGAGCGAGGCATTCTTGCCGCCCACCCGATCCACATCGTTCATCCCTAATTGCTGATACCACAACACGTATTTCTGCACCGCGAACGCCTCCAAATTTGCAAATTGTCAAATCGCCAGACTACTGAAGATAGCTGGCTTTTTTCGCTGGGGATTTTAGAATGTCGGTAATTAAAAAGTAAAATTTTATTTATTTTCGTAATTAATTTACGACATTGTTAAGGATATGTTGTGCGCACCGCCTATTATATTTCGGATGGCACGGCCATTACCTCAGAGGTCTTTGGCCATGCCCTGCTCTCCCTGTTCCCGGTTGAATTCAACCATATCACCATCCCCTTCGTAGAAACGCCTGAGCAGGCAGAAAAAGTAAAGGCAAAAATTGCCAAGACTTTCAAGGAGAGCGGCGAGCGACCTTTGGTGTTTTATACCATCGTCAATATGGATGTGCGGGAAAGTATTTCTAATTCGGTGGGCATCAATTACAACTTTCTCGACCAGTTTGTGCCGCCCCTGGAGAAAATTCTCGGTATCCCGGCCAAACCGGAAAAACACCGTACCCACAGCATTCATGAAAAAACCTATGATATCCGAATCGAAGCGGTGAACTATGCCCTGGCCAATGACGATGGGGCCAATGTGGACAACTACGGCGATGCGGATATTATCCTGGTGGGCGTGTCCCGCTCGGGCAAAACGCCCACCAGTTTGTATCTGGCTCTCCAGTATGGCATCAAGGCGGCCAACTACCCATTCACCGAAGAGGACATGGGCGACATGCTCAAGCTGCCGCCCCGTCTGCGCCAGTTCAAGAGCAAGCTGTTTGGCCTGACCATCGGCGCAGAACGTCTGCACCAGATTCGTTCAGAGCGCCGGGCCAACAGCCGGTATGCCTCCATGCGCCAGTGCCGGATGGAGCTAAGGGAGGTGGAAAACCTGTACCGCCGCGAAGCCATCCCGTTTTTGAACAGCACCCGTTATTCGGTGGAGGAGATCTCCGCCAAAATCCTGGCCGAAACCGGGCTGCAGCGACGCAAGTATTGACAATGCTATGGCATTTTTCCCATATACAAATTGTTACATTCTGGTAAATTATTGGCACCCGGGTCAGGGAAATCGATAAAAGTACAGGTCATCCCCGCCGTGCGGACCTGTCGATAACAATAAGTGCCAGGATGTCTGATGTTTTACCGGTTAAGAAATGATTTTCGCCTGTCTGTAATCTCACTACTGAGCCTGTGCGCCTTTGTCGGTATCACCCCCTTTGCCCTGTATCGTTTCTGGCAGGGCAATATGCTGGCCGCCCTGGTGGACAGCCTGATTCTGTTCAGTATTCTGTCGGTATTGACCTATGCTTGGTTTTCCGGCGACACCAAGCGCAGTGGGTTTTTGATGGCCCTGGTGGTCAGCGCCGGCGGTCTGACCATCGTAAACCTGCTCGGCCTGGTGGGGCTGTTCTGGCTGTATCCCTGCTTTATCACCGGTTTTTTTCTCACTTCCTCCAGGATGGCCGTGCTGATCAACGGCATCACCTTGCTGGCGTTGTTTGTGCTAAAACTGGACAGCTTGTCGCTGGAACACCTGATTTCTTTTGCCACGACGGCGCTGGTAGTCAGCGCCTGCGCCTATATATTTGCCCTGCGCAACGAGTCCCAGCACCGGCGCCTGGCCCATATCGCCACCCTGGATCCGCTGACCGGGGTAAAGAACCGGCGCGCCATGGAAGAGGAACTGAGCCGGGCGGTCGCCAACTTCGAGCGCCATCAACTCAGTTGCGCGCTGGTCATCCTGGATCTGGATCATTTCAAGGCAATCAATGACAACCACGGCCATGGGGTCGGCGATTCGGTACTGAACCAATGTGTGCAAATACTCGGCGAGAATATCCGTAAGTCTGATCGGCTGTTTCGCTTCGGTGGCGAGGAATTTGTACTGCTGCTACCGGGTGTGGACAGACAGGGCATGCACTCGGTAGTGGATAACCTGTATCAGGTGGTGCGCAGCGAACTGAAGTGCCCGTCCGGGCCGGTTACTGCGTCTTACGGGGCCACTTTGCTGCAAGCGGGCGATACGGCCGACAGTTGGATGGAACGGGCCGATACGGCACTCTACCAGGCTAAGCAAAACGGACGCGACAAGGTCGTGCTCAGCTAAGGGGCAAAAAGGCAGCCGGAGCTGCCTTTGCTCATCATCCGACCTTTCAGGCCTTCAGATAATCGGCCACCAGAAACGCCAGTTCCAGTACCTGATCGGCGTTGAGGCGCGGATCGCACTGGGTCTGATAGCACTGGCCCAGATCCGCCTCGCCAATACCATAGGCACCGCCGATGCATTCGGTGACATGCTGGCCGGTCATCTCCAGATGGATACCGCCGGCATGGGTGCCTTCGGCCCGGTGGGCCTGGAAGAAATGCTGGATCTCCTTAAGGATGTCGTCAAAGTTTCTCGTTTTATAACCGCTGGACGCCTTAACCGTATTGCCGTGCATAGGATCGGAACTCCAGACCACCTTACGGCCTTCCCGCTGCACCCTGCGCAGCAGCGCCGGCAACTTATCAGCGAGATTATTGGCGCCCATGCGGGTGATCAGAGTCAGGCGTCCCGCTTCGTTGTGCGGATTCAGGGCATCGATCAGGCGAATCAGCTCATCTTCGCCCATCCCAGGGCCGATTTTGACGCCGATAGGATTATGAATGCCGCGGAAAAACTCCATATGGGCATGATCCAACTGACGGGTCCGCTCGCCGATCCACAGCATATGCGCCGAGCAGTTGTACCACTTGCCGGTCAGGGTGTCGTTACGGGTCAGGGCCTGCTCATAATTGAGCAATAAGGCCTCATGGGAAGTAAACAGGCTGGTTTCGTGCAGTTCTCTGTGGTTCTTGGCATTGATGCCAATCACTTCCATAAAAGACAGCGTATCCTGGATCCGCTGGGCCATATCCTGATAGCGCTCTTTGAGCGGATTATTTTCCAGAAAGGCCATATTCCAACGATTCACCTGGTGCAGATCGGCCAGTCCGCCCTGTGCAAAGGCCCTTAGCAGGTTGAGGGTGGCCGCCGCCCGGTGATAGGCTTCCACCATCCGCTCCGGGTTGGGTTTTCTTGCCGCTTCGGTAAATTCGAAACTGTTGATGATATCGCCCCGGTAACTGGGCAGGGACAAGCCGTCGATGGTTTCCATATCACCGGAGCGGGGCTTGGCATACTGGCCGGCCATCCGCGCTACTTTGGTCACCGGGCAACGGCCCGCGAAGGTCAGCACAATGGCCATCTGCAGGATGACCTTGAAGGTATCCCGTATTTTGGGCGCGTTAAATTCATCGAATGACTCGGCACAATCGCCGCCCTGCAGCAGGAAGCCTTCGCCATTGGCCACATCACCCAGTTGTCTGAACAGCTCACGGGTCTCGGCAGCAAAGACCAGCGGCGGATACTTGGCCAGACGGGTTTCCACTTCACTCAGGTGTTGCTGATCTTCATAGGTTGGCTGCTGCAAAATAGGCAGCTTGCGCCAACTGTCGGGTTGCCACTGGCTCACAGGTTTTCCTTTTCTCGGTTGGATGGCCGCATAGACGGCCGATTAGGGACTGGGGAAACTTACGAGTTATGAAAGAAAATTTCAATGGGCAATTCAGGCAAGATAGGTCTGAATTAGTCTATTTTGTTCTGTGTCGGTCAGCACCCTGACCTGGCAGTCGAATACCTGCTGCAGCAGGCCAGGCTCCAGAGTCTGTTGGGGGCTGCCGTCGGCCAGCAGTTTTCCGTCCTTGAGCAGACAAATCCGGGTAGCGTACATCTGCGCCAGATTCAGTTGGTGGTGGCTGATAACCAGCACGTTGCCCCGCCCTGTCAGCTTTTTCAGCAACTGACAGAGTTTATGCTGATGAGAAAAATCCAGCCCCTGTACCGGCTCGTCCATCAGGATCATGGCCTCCCCCGCTTCCACCGCAGGCCAGATCTGCGTCAGACTGCGGGCAATCTGTACCCGACGCAGCTCACCGCCTGACAACTGGTTCATGGGCCGCGACCAGAATTGCCGGATCTCCAGTGCAGCTTCCAGCTCCTCCGGCAGTGTCAGGCCGGGGCTGGCGAATGCCAGGCATTCGCGCACTGTCACGGCAAACTGGGTTTGCTGTTGTTGCTCCATCAGGCAACGGTAGCCGGCCAGCTCCATGGGGCTTTGCTGGTCAAGGGATCTCCCCTGCCAGGAGACTTCACCGGCATCCGGCTGAAGCAAACCGGCCAGGGTCAGCAACAAACTGCTCTTGCCCGCGCCGTTGGGACCCAGCAGATGCACACTTTCACCGCCGCTGACTGTCAGTCTGATATCGATCAGCCGGTTCGACAAGGTCAGCCTCTGTACTCTTAACATCTCAGCGTCCCGCCATTCTGAGGATGGAATAGAGGAATACCGGGCCGCCCAGCGTGGCGGTCAGCATGGAAACCGGCACGGCCACCCCGCCGAATTGTTTGGATATCAGCACTACCAGCAATAGCAAAATGGCGCCGAGCAATGCCGAAGCCGGCAGGATAAAGCGATTGTCATGACCACAAAAATTGCGCAGCAGATGCGGCACCAACAACCCCACAAAGGCGATGGAACCGGCCAATGACACCGCTATTCCCACCAACAGCGCGCTGATAAGCAGCATTCTGGGAAAAAAACGCCCTACATCCAGACCACTGAGCTGGGCCGAGCGCTGGCCGAAATACAACCAGTTGAGCGCCTGCCCCTGGCGCATCAGGACGGTCAGCAGGATAACCACCAGCGGCAGGGCCATCAGCACCAGTGGCAAGTCCGCCTGGTGCAGGCTGCCCAGCAACCAGAAAGTCAGGTTGCGCAGGGACTGGGCATCGGAGAAAAAGTACAGCCAGGCCAGCACTCCGCCACTGAGGGTGGAAATGGCGATTCCGGAGAGGATGACACCGGCATTTGATGCAGTACCCAGGCGTCTGGCAATCAGGTAAATCAACAGGGTGGACAGCATGGCCCCGATAAAGCTGAACAACGGCAGGGCGTACCTGACCAACCCCAGCGCCAGATGACTGCCCAGCAGCAGGTACAGGGCCGCAAACAGACTGGCTCCGCTGGTAATACCTACTATACCGGGGTCTGCCAGCGGATTGCGCAGCATCACCTGTAACAATGCAGAACTGGCGGCGAGGCTGGCACCAACCAATATCGCGCACAGCACCAGGGGGATTCTCAGTTGCATCAGTATCTGTCTGCTGCTGTCCTGGTCAAGGTCAAGGTCGACCAACGCCACATAGCTTGCCAGCAGCAGGAGCAACAGGCCCAGGGCGGCAAGTATGAGCCGGCGGTCAGGCATCAGGCGTTGGTTTCCAGCTTTTGCAACAACACCTCACAGCCCTGTTCAATCATCTCCAGGACCAGTTCAAAACCCCGGCGCCCACCATAGTAAGGATCCGGCACTTCCTCTTCGTCCTGTTCGGCGAACTGCAAAAAGAGTTTAAGTTTATGCTGATACTCCGGCGGACAGATAGCTTGCAGGTCGCTGAGGTTCTGTCTGTCCATGGCCAGCACCAGATCGAAACGGACAAAATCCTCAGCGTCCACCGGCCGGGATCGCTGTCTGGAGAAATCATAGCCCCTGGCCTGGCCTGCGTCCCGGGTGCGTTTGTCCGGCAGGCTGTTTTTGTGAAACCCCGAGGTCCCGGCTGAATCCACCCGGATGGGTACGCCGCGGCTCGCCGCCAGACTTTCGAGTACCGCCTGGGCAGTAGGGGAACGACACAGATTACCCAGGCAGACAAAAAGTACCGAAGGGGTTTGCAAAGCTTCAGATGATTGCATTAACAACAAGAATGGCCACAGAAAAAGTGGCCATTACTATGTCAGATTTGCCTGATCAGTCAACCGCAGCCTTGACCGGCTGCGGCATTAGTGTGCAGTTCAGCCCTGTTGCAGGGCGCGGATGCGTTTTTCCAGCGGCGGATGGCTGAGGAACAATTCGGCCATGGCCGACTTCCCACGGATGCCGAAAGCCATCAGGCTGCCCTCCAGTTTGGATTCCTGGCTGTATTTCAGCCTTTGCAGTGCCGCGATCATCTTATTGCGTCCCACCAGGGAGGCTGAACCGGCGTCGGCCCGGTATTCCCGGTAACGGCTGAAGCCCATGACGATAATGCTGGCCAGGATGCCAAATACCAACTCCAGCACCAACACGGTGGCCATATAGGCAAAGAAGCTGCCCTGGTTGTTGTTGCCCCGTACCAGGTTGGCAATCACCCGCGCCAGGAAGATCACAAAAGTGTTAAGGATCCCCTGCAGCAAGGTCATGGTGACCATGTCGCCGTTGGCAATATGACTGACTTCATGGGCCAGCACTGCTTCGGCCTCCTCCTGACGCATGCTCTCCAGCAGCCCCGTGGACACCGCTACCAGGGCGTTGTTCCGATTGGCGCCCGTGGCAAAGGCATTCATGTCCGGTGATTGGTAGATCGCCACCTCCGGCATGCCGATACCGGACTGCTTTGCCAACCGCTCCACGGTACTGACCAGCCATTGCTCGGTCTGGTTGGCGGGCCGGCTGATGACATGGGCGTTAACTGACCGCTTGGCCAGCCACTTGGACATCAGCAGGGAAATAAAAGCGCCGCCAAAGCCGAAAATACTGGCAAATACCAGTAATCCGCCCATGCCCTGGGGGTCGATATTCATAAAGCGAAACACCAGATTCATCACAATGCCCAACACCAGCACCACTGCCAGGTTGGTTGCGATAAAAAGTACCACGCGTTTCATACTGTCTCCGGATTGATTGACTGAACATATTGTGTGGGTACGGAGGAAATTTTCAATGCGGCAAAGTGTGAGCAATTATTTCATCCCTGTGTGACCATGACAGGAACAATGTAGCTCCCTATAATGGCTCGGCAAAAAATCAGGACGGTAAAGATGAATCTATTGATGTTGAGCAGCTCAAGGGAAGGGCAAAGCGCCTATCTGCAATCGGCCCGTGAAATGATTTTGCCCCACCTGCAGGGCGTGGAGCAGATTCTCTTTGTGCCTTTTGCCGGGGTTACCCTGGACTGGGATAGTTATACAGACAAGGTGCAGCGGGCCCTGCCGGAGTTTGAGATCCTGGGCCTGCACAGGACGGAGCGTCCCGCGGACGCCATTCGCCAAGGCAGCAGCATCATGGTAGGTGGGGGAAATACCTTTAACCTGCTTAACGAGCTGTACCGGCAGCAGTTGCTGGAGCCTGTCAGGCAGGCAGTTCACAGCGGCATCCCTTATGTGGGCTGGAGCGCCGGGGCCAATATCTGTGGAGACAGTATTCGTACCACCAACGATATGCCCATTGTCCAACCGCCCTCCTTCGCTGCCCTGAAACTGGTTCCTTTCCAAATCAATCCCCATTACACCGATTACCAGGTGCCGGGTCATAACGGCGAAACCCGCGCCGACCGTCTGGCGGAATTCATGGTGCTGAATCCCGCCATGCCGGTACTGGCCATCCGCGAGGGCAGCGCGCTAAAGCGCGAAGATGATAAGCTGCATCTGCTGGGTACCCATCCTGCCCTGATCTTTGCTGCCGGACACCAGACCAGCATCCAGCCCGGCACCGATCTGTCAGATTATCTTGAGGAGAGCCGATGAAAATCGTTGAAATCAAACACCCCCTGGTAAAACACAAAATCGGCCTGTTGCGTGACATGCACATCAGTACCCGGGAGTTTCGCCAACTGGCCAGGGAAATAGGCAGCCTGCTGACTTATGAAGCCACCTCGGATCTGCCCACCGAGAAAATCACCATCAATTGCTGGAGCGGTCCGACAGAGATAGATCAGATCCAGGGTAAGAAGGTCACCATAGTCCCGATTCTGAGGGCGGGACTGGGCATGCTCGACGGGGTGCTGGAGCTGATCCCCAACGCCAGGATCAGTGTCGTGGGCATCTATCGGGACGAGGAAACCCTGCAGCCGGTCCCCTACTTTCAGAAGCTGACCGCCGATCTGGATCAGCGCCTGGCCATTATAGTGGATCCCATGCTGGCCACCGGCGGCTCCATGATCGCTACCATTGAACTGCTCAAGGCCAGTGGCTGCAAACATATTAAAGCGCTGGTGCTGGTTGCAGCGCCAGAAGGCATCGAAGCGCTTAAGAAGACCCATCCGGATGTGGATCTCTATACCGCCGCCATCGATCAGGGTCTTAATGACAAGGGCTATATCCTGCCCGGTCTGGGCGATGCCGGTGACAAGCTGTTCGGCACCAAGTAAGGGGCAGCAGTATCAAGCCGGTCATAAAAGCGGAGTGAGATCCAGATACTGATGGGCCAGCCCGGCATTGGCCAGTCTTGGGATATGACCAAGAAAAGGCCCATTGAGCTCGGCTTTCAGCAGCGCCAGGTTGTCCGCCACATAAGGCATATCCGTTTCCACCTGATTGGCTATCCAGCCGACCAGCTCCAGTCCGTCACGGCTGATGGCCTCTGCAGTCAGCAAGGCATGGTTCAGGCAGCCCAGCCGCATTCCCACCACCAGGACCACAGATAGCTTCTGTTCCTTCACCCAGTCTGACAGAAAGCGGCCTCCGCCAAGGGGCAGCCGCCAGCCCCCGGCTCCTTCCACCAACAGCAGATCGGGACTGTACTCGGCGAAATGGCGCAGGTTGTCGGAAAGTCGGGATTCATCGATCGTCATGCCCTGCTGGCTGGCGGCAATATGCGGCGCTACGGGGGCGGCAAACGCAATGGGATTGACCTGTGCATAAGGCAGGGAAACACTGGCCGCCTGTTGCAGGGCCAGGGCGTCTTCGTTACGCAGGCCTTCTTCTGTATCCACGCAGCCAGAGGCCACTGGCTTGCAGGCTGCAGTTCTGAGCCGGCGGTTGTTCAACTGGTTGAGGATGGCGACCGAGGCGAAGGTTTTGCCGACTTCCGTATCTGTTCCGGTGACGAATATTCTTTTCATTATTTTTGGCACTCCAGAAAACAGATCCGGTAACTTAACGGCAGACTGCCGGCCTGGGTGTAACAATTTGTATAGTAATCTTGCAGTTTGACCAGGGCACCGCGAGTCAGAGGCGCTGTGGGGGTGCGCAGCACCACGCCCGCGCCGATGTCCTTGACGGAATGCAACAGCGCCCGTACATCCTTATGCCAGCTATGGAAAAGCCGAATCCGGGCCCGGACATGGAAACCACAATCCCGCGCAGCCGCCTGCAGTTCGTCTGCAGCCACGAAACGGTTGGCATGACTCGGTTGGTCCAGCGCCTGCCAGCTGTCATGCAACTCCTGGAATGAACCCTCCACCATCAGCGCCAGTGTCGCCCGCCCCCCGGGGGTCAGTACCCGATGGATCTCAGCAAGAAACTGCTGCGGCTGACACCATTGCAGCGCCATGGAAGAAAAGACCCCCTGCAGCGCCTCCGAACGAAAAGGCAGGGACTCTGCGTCAGCGGCAACAAGGGGCAACTGGCCATAAGACCGGGTACTGGCAAATTGCAACATGCCCTGGGCGATATCCAGACCCACCACCTGTGCGGCCTTATCCCGCAACCGACGGGTTAGCCGCCCTGTGCCACAGCCGATGTCCAGAAGCCAACCTGGATGTGACGGATGGAGGGCCAGGGCCTGCTCGCCGATCGCCAGTTGCACATCAGCCAGCCGGTCATAGCCAGCGGCCGCCTTACTGAACTGTTCGGCAATACGTTCCTTGATGGCAAGATCACTGGCCAAGGGCATAGCCTCCTGCCACTACCTTTACCAATGCCTTTATCTGGGCCTGTTCATGGGCCGCAGTAACAGTTATGCGTAACCTTGAACTACCGGGGGGGACGGTGGGCGGACGAATGGCTGTCAGCCAGACGCCTCGCTGACGCGCATATTCGGCCAGTTGAACGGTCCGCGTGACAGAACCGACCAAAAGAGGCTGGATAGCCGTTTGTGATTCCATCAGTGGCAGCCCGGCCTGGTTGGCCAGACGCCGGAACAACTGAATATTGTCCTGCAGTCTCTGCCGTCGCCAGCCCTGTGTTTCAATCAACTGCAGGCTCTTTAATGTCAGGGCCGCCATCAGCGGTGAGATGGCGGTACTGTAAATATAATGGCGGCCAAAGTTAAGCAGGTATTCATACAGCGTCTCATTTAACGCCACGAAGGCACCACTGGTCCCCACGGCCTTACCGAAGGTGGCCATCAACAGCGGTACCCGGCTCTGATCAAGACCCATTGCCTGCACCGTGCCCAGTCCGGTGTTCCCCAGCACGCCAAAACCATGAGCATCATCCAGCAGCATCAGTGCCCCGGCGTCGTTAACCCGGAGGACCATTTTCGCCAACGGCGCCTGATCCCCGTCCATGCTGAAGACCCCTTCTGTCATGACCAGGCAGTCGTCCTTTGTCTTGTCCAGCAATTGGCCAAGATGTCCGGCGTCATTGTGCCTGAAGCGCTGCAATCTTGCCGGTCCGTGTTGGGCAGCATCCAGCATGGACGCATGGCTGAGTTTGTCGGCGAGAATCCTGCCGCCATGGCGCATCAGGGTCTGGATCACGGCCTGATTGGCGGCGAAACCGCTGGAAAAGAGTAGCACCCGGTCACGGCCAAGCTGTTGGGCCAGATAGTCTTCCAATTGGGTGTGAGCCTGCAGATGTCCGGTTACCAACGGGGACGCGCCGCTGCCACTGGGGTGTTGGCGGGCACAGGATTCTGCCACGGATTGGAGTTCCGGCGAATAAGCCAGCCCCAGATAGTCATTGCTGGAAAAGTTGAGATACCAACGCCCGTCGAGTCGCAACCGGCCGGGTTCGGCCTCCTCCACAAGGTGGCGATGGCGGTACAGGCCCGCCGCTCGCCGGGCCGTCAGATCGGCAGCGACAAATGCAAAACTCATGGTTGCGACGCTGTCTACAGGGCTGCGTCGTAGAACAGCTCGTCGGACTTTTTCGCCTTGACCGCGTCCATCAGCACCGCTTCATGGGCCTCATCCGAATACTCACGACGACGTTCGGCGTTGATACCAAGTTTGTTGAAAAGTTTGACGTCGGCATGAGTCTCAGGATTAGAGGTGGTCAGCAGCTTGCAGCCATAAAAAATGGAATTGGCGCCGGCCAGAAAACACAGGGCCTGCATCTGCTCATTCATGGCTTCGCGTCCGGCTGACAAACGCACATGACTTTTTGGCATCATGATTCTGGCCACTGCGATAGTGCGGACGAACTCAAACTGGTCCAGTTCATCCACTTCATCCAGCGGCGTGCCCTTCACCTTGACCAGCATATTGATGGGGACGCTCTGGGGTTGCTCCGGCAGGTTGGCCAGTTGCACCAACAGCCCTGCCCTGTCACTGGCACTTTCCCCCATGCCCACAATGCCGCCGGAGCAAACATTCATCCCTGCATCCCGCACATGCCTGAGGGTATCCAGCCGATCCTGATAGGTACGGGTGCTGATGATCTCCCCATAAAACTCCGGCGAGGTGTCAAGATTATGATTGTAATAATCCAGGCCCGCGTCCTTGAGCATCATGGCCTGCTGCTGACTGAGCATTCCCAGGGTCATGCAGGTCTCCAGTCCCAGTGCCTTGACACCTTTGACCATTTCAATCACGTAAGGCATATCCCGGTCTTTGGGATTCCGCCAGGCGGCGCCCATACAGAAGCGGGTCGAGCCGGTTTGTTTGGCTTCCCTGGCCCGCTGCAGGACCTTTTCCACTTCCATTAGCCGCTCTTTTTCCAGGCCGGTGTCATAGCGGGCGCTTTGCGGGCAGTATTTGCAGTCCTCGGGACAGGCACCGGTCTTGATGGAGAGCAAGGTGCTGACCTGCACTTCATTGGCATTAAAATGCTGGCGGTGGACGGACTGGGCCTGAAACATCAGGTCGTTGAATGGTTGACTGAACAGGGCATTGACTTCTTCGAGGGTCCAATCGTGACGGATAGGGGCAGAGGCCTGCATGGAGATTCCTTTACATGGTCTTGATGACCACGTAGTCTAAGCGCGGCCCCTGACATGTCAACCAAATCAGATTATCCACTTTTACATCTGGCCAATAATTAGACTAATGAACCTATCATTCGACCAACAACATATCTGGCACCCCTATACATCGGCGATCAACCCTTTGCCCTGCTATCCGGTTGAGCGTGCCGAAGGCGTTTACCTGCACCTGCAAACCGGTGAACGACTCATCGACGGTATGTCCTCCTGGTGGGCCGCCATCCACGGCTATAACCATCCGCTGCTGAACCGGGCCGCCCATCAGCAGATAGACAAAATGGCCCATGTAATGTTTGGCGGACTGACCCACCAGCCTGCCATCAGCCTGTGTGAATCCCTGCTGGAAATGGCGCCGGAAGGATTGCAACGGGTGTTTCTGGCCGACTCAGGCTCTGTGGCGGTGGAAGTGGCGATGAAGATGGCACTGCAATACTGGGCTTGTCAGGGCAACGGCCAGAAACACCGGTTCCTGACCCCCCGCAATGGTTATCACGGTGACACGTTCGGCGCCATGTCCGTATGTGATCCAATCAACGGCATGCACAGCCTGTTCAGCCAGGGACTCCCACGGCAGATTTTTATGCCGGCCCCGCAAACCCAATTCGGCCAGATCTGGAACGAAGATGATATGCAGCCAATGCAGGAACTGCTGGAACGTCATCACCACGAAGTTGCCGCCCTGATCCTTGAGCCCATAGTGCAAGGTGCCGGCGGCATGCGCATTTATCATCCCCACTATTTGCGCCGGGCCAGACAGCTCTGCGACGAATATGACGTACTGCTGATCTGCGACGAGATAGCCACGGGATTTGGCCGCACCGGTAAGCTGTTTGCGTGTGAGCATGCCGATATCAGCCCGGATATCCTTTGTGTGGGCAAGGCCCTGACCGGCGGCTACCTGACCCTCGCCGCCACCCTTTGCAGTGAAGATGTGGCCATGGGCGTCTGCCAGGGTGAGCCCGGTGTTTTTATGCACGGCCCCACCTATATGGGTAATCCCCTGGCCTGTGCCGTGGCCAATGCCAGCCTGGAGCTGCTCAACACCGGACAATGGCAGACCCAGGTCGCAAATATAGAAACGCAGTTGAAACAACAGCTGTTGCCCCTGAACCGGCTCCAGGCAGTGGCTGACACCAGGGTGCTGGGCGCTATCGGCGTGGTGGAAACCCATCAGGCGGTGGATGTCGCCGCCATTCAGAAGCATTTTGTCAGGGCCGGGGTATGGATTCGCCCTTTCGGTAAGCTGGTCTACATTATGCCGCCTTATATTATCCAGCCAACTGAACTGAGCCGGCTCTGCGCTGCCATAGGGGAAGCCCTGGCCGACTAGTCATGCCCGCTTATAGACAGGAACCCCAGAGGTACAGAGGCGACAAAGAGCAGAGAAAGCCTAAACAGGCTCAATGCCGTTCAAACACCTTCTCGGGGTAAAGCAATCTTCCTGAGGGCAGGTCCGATGGAATGACACTGTGTTCCAGTGCTGAATCTGTCTCAACCGAACAGCTAACTGACGACCCCCAGCAACCAGAACAGGCTGCCGGCCGACAGGCAGGTCAGGATCATCAGGTTCAGCCAGGGGCCGTCCTGGATCCGCCTGGCCCGTTTTTGTCGGAGGAACAGGGCGGCCAGACTCAGACAGAAGCAGAAAAGCAGCAGAATCAGCAGATAACCGGTCAGCGGCATCGCCCATTGTTCACGGCTTTCCACTCCCAGCACCTGCATAAAACCGGTTTCCAGCTCCGGTCTGGCATAGTGAAACACCAGCATGGCCACCACAAAAAGCAGCCAGGCGAGGATATTGAATATCACCAACAGACGATATAACCGCTCCTGGGTGGGACTAAGCCCTCGCCGTTCCTTCCCATTCCATTGCTCAGTGTCTTGTTTCATAGCGGATTTTGCTTGAGTCTGGCTGTCAGCCAAGTAAGATTACACACCTTGCGAACAAGGACCCTGAAAGGGTTTCCCGGCCGCATATTATTGGCACCTTGGGTGCTTTCCTCCGGCAGGTTTTCACCTTGCCTGATAGATACTGTAGAGCAAAATAGTTGGATCCCCTACAAAGCGGGATCGCATGGAGAGATTAGATGGCGCACACCCCAGTGGTAGAGATTCTCAAGGGCAAACACTCTGTCGGTGACAGAGTGGTGGTAAAAGGATGGGTCCGGACCCGTCGTGACTCCAAGGCCGGCCTGTCCTTTATCGCCTTGCATGACGGCAGTTGTTTCGATCCGGTGCAGGTCATTGCCCTGAGTAATCTGAATAATTACGCGGATGTGCAGAAGTTGACCACAGGTTGTTCCATTGCCGTAACCGGTACGGTCAAGGCCTCCGAAGGCCAGGGCCAGGCACTGGAAATAGAGGCCGACGGAATCGATGTACTGGGCTGGGTGGAAAATCCTGACACTTACCCAATGGCAGCCAAACGCCACAGCATCGAATTTTTGCGCGAGCATGCCCACCTGCGCCCCCGTACCAACGTGATCGGTGCAGTAGCCCGGATCCGCAACTGTCTGTCCCATGCCATCCATCGCTTCTTCCACGAACAAGGCTACTTCTGGATCAGCACCCCCATCGTCACCGCCAGCGACTGTGAAGGCGCCGGCGAGATGTTCCGTGTCTCCACCCTGGATATGCTCAATGTACCCCGGGACGACGAGGGCAGAGTGGATTACAGCCAGGATTTCTTCGGTAAGGAAGCCTTTCTGACCGTGTCCGGCCAGCTTAACGTGGAAACTTACGCCTGTGCCCTGTCCAAAGTCTACACCTTCGGCCCCACCTTCCGGGCTGAAAATTCCAACACCAGCCGCCACCTGGCCGAGTTCTGGATGATAGAGCCGGAAGTGGCCTTTGCCGACTTAAGCGATGTAGCGCAACTGGCCGAAGACATGCTCAAGTATGTGTTCAAGGCTGTGCTGGCAGAGCGCCCCGACGATATGGCCTTCTTTGCCGAGCGCATTAACAAGGATGCCATCAGCCGTTTGGAAAAAGTGATCGAACAGGACTTTGTGCGGATGGACTACACCGATGCCATCGAGATCCTGAAAAAGTCCGGCAAGCAGTTCGAGTTTCCGGTGGAATGGGGGGTGGATTTGAGCTCAGAGCATGAACGTTATCTGGCCGAGGAGCATGTGGGCGCGCCTATCATCATGCAGAACTACCCCAAGGACATCAAAGCCTTCTATATGCGCATCAATGACGATGGCAAAACAGTGGCCGCCATGGATATCCTGGCGCCGGGTATCGGCGAAATCATCGGTGGTTCCCAGCGTGAGGAACGCCTGGATGTATTCGATAGTCGCCTGGAGGAGATGGGCCTGAACAAGGAAGACTACAGTTGGTACCGGGATTTACGCCGCTACGGTACAGTGCCCCACTCCGGCTTCGGCCTGGGTTTTGAACGCCTGGTCGCCTATGTGACCGGCATGCAGAACGTCAGGGATGTGATCCCCTTCCCCCGTACCCCGGGTAACGCCGCTTACTGATGGTTAAACGGGCTGGTTAGGCCGTATTCAGTAACTTTATCCCAAACAATAAAAAGCCGGTGTTATACACCGGCTTTTTGCTTCTAATCACTTTTAGTCAGTATCAGGGCTGCCACTGGGCATTCAGGCTGACGCCTGAGAAAGCACGGTAAGCATGCAGGCCCAGGTGCCAGGTGCCGGCGCTGGGATTGTCGATACGACAGACTTCGCTGTTACCCGACTCCCAGGAGCGGCACGCATAGGTGCTGGTGGTAGGATCGGCGTTAAAACGCAGGTACAGATCCGCATCGCCGCTGCCGCCTGTTGTAGTCACTTCCAGATAGGCCATACCCGCCGGTACCTCCAGCGTATAGCGCGCCCACTGGTTGCGGCTGGCAGAGATATCACTGGCGCTGGCCGAACCGCCCTCAGCACCGCCGCCACCGCCGCTGCTTGGCTCGGTAAAGCTGGCCGTCAGGCTGGCACCTGAGAAAGCGGAATAGGCTTGTACTTTGACATAGTAAGTGCCGGCCTGGGGCGCACTGAAGCTGCAGCTTTCCTGGTTGCCCGAATTCCAGGAACGGCAGTCGTAACTGGAGGTGCTGGGCGAAGCGCCAAAGGAGACATACAGATCCGCGTCACCGCTACCGCCGCTCATGGCGAAGCTCAGATCAGTGGCGCCGGAGGGTACCGTCAGCGTAAAGTCCAGTGACTGGCCCTGTGAAGCCGACAGGTTGGTCTTGGCCACGCCGTTTTCCAGCTCTGAGGAGCCGGAACCGCCGCCACCAGAGCCGCCACAGTTATTGCTCAGATAGTCAGAGGCGGCCTTGGCCTGAGCCATTCCGTAACCGGTGCGGTTGTCACGGCCGGATACATCCAGGTCCTGGGCGGTACCGGTCAGGGCGCTGCGCACTTCACTGGCGGTACAGGTAGGATTATTGCTCCACGCCAGAGCAGCCACGCCCGCCACATGGGGAGAGGCCATGGACGTCCCGTTGTAGTAAGCATAATCCGTATTGCCCACGGTCTGCAGTGTTGCACCGGTACCGGAGGCTGCCACCAGTTGTTGTCCCAGAGTGCGGCTGACGGACACCGTCGGCACTGTGACCTCACTGTTGCCATCCACCAGATAAGGGTTTTGCAGTCCGGGACGCTCCGTATCACCATAAACCACTACCCCTGCTGCGCCGGCATTGGCACAGGCCAGTACCGGATTGATCTCCGGGTAGTTACTGCCGGACTGGTTCTCGGCCCGTTCAATCACACAGACCTTGCCGCTCATATTGCCACAGGAGAAGCTGGTGCCACTGGTGGAACAGGCTGCCAGTTGGCCGGACACCGAGGCGTTGATATTGGTGATCACATAACTGCCGCCGCTGGATACATAGCGCGAGTGAGGCAGTACTCTGTCATCGCCTGCGCTGTTGCTGCCCCAGCTCAGATAACCCTGGCGGCCATCACCCAGGCCCACCGAAGAGAGGATCGCTTCACCGGGTCCGGAAAGCTCCACCTGGTTGGTGTACTGGGAGAACTCTGCGTGCTTGCCGGATTCATCCACTGCAGCCACCGAGACCACGGCATTGTAGGAAGCCGGATAGGAATGGGTGGAATTACCGTCATTACCAGCCGCCGCTATCAGCAATACCCCATTGTCGTAGGCGTTTTGCATACCATTGCTTTCAGAGGTAGAGGAACTGGCGCCGCCCAGTGACATGTTCACCACTTTGGCGCCGTTACTGGCGCAGGTATTCACCGCATCCACCAGGTCGCTGCTGTAGGCCCAGCCCTGTTCGTTGAATACCTTGACGATATGCAGGTTGACGTTCTGGTTGGGTAAGACCCCTACTACCCCTTCGCTGTTGTTGATGGCGGCGATGGTGCCTGCCACATGGGTGCCGTGCGATCCGCCAGGCACATACCAGTTGCCGGTACCTGAGTCGTTGGTGCCGTCATGCTGGTTGCCACTTAGGTCTGGATGATTGATATCGTAACCCGAATCAATCACACAGACGGTCATATTGGACGCGCTGGCATCGGAGAGCTGATCCGCCTGCACCGCACTGATGCCCCAGGGCTGGTTCTCGGCCAGGGGATAACGGCGGGGATCCGGCTCGGCACTGACCACATTGGCATTCTGACTCAGTTGCTGAGCCAGTGCTTTCATCTGCTTAACGCTTCTGGCCTGAGAGAGAGCAAACACGGCTTTGCCGTTACCCAACTCTTTGACAAAACTGACCTTATCACCGCTAAGCCTGCGCATGCTGCTCATCAGAGCGTCAGCCTGATTGCGTTTGGCTGCGGACACTGATGCGCCGGCCGCCACGCCTTTGTCAGCCTTGAAGGCCTGCACCATGGCAGCGTCTTCAAAGGTCAGAATCATTCTGTCGGTGACATCTTCCCGTTTGGCCCGCTGCTGGGCTAACCAATCGGCGAAAGACAACTCTCCGGTTGCATTATTCTGACCGGATTGGGGTTTGAGTTCGGTAGCCGAGGCAGAGCCCACGGCCAGAGCAACCAGCGACAAGGCGCCGATCAGGGTACTTGATGACTTGAGTTTCATCTTGCTTCCTTTTTCCTGTATTTAACTACTTTTTTAATTTCCACTTGTTGTACTGCAAAGCCACCCCGTCCCCTCTGTCCGGCCTTGACTGCAAATGCATCCGGCCGGCAAAGATGTAACAATCTGTAACAGGATGTAACTTTAATCTTTTTGTAACACTAAAGTTCTATGGCAAAAAAGTATCGAATAATGGCAGGCGGTATGAAAATGTCGTGATCGGCCAGTCGAACGCTAGCCGGTCACAAATTCGATTTGGTTATATGTTATTCAAACCAAACCTTATGCACAGATATGCTTATTGGCTGAATAAAATATTCATGGATAGAGTGAACGTCGAACTAAATACGAAATGAATCAAGGAGGGATAGCTGTATATGGGGGAGCCCCCCTGCCGGATGGCTCTCGTTACTCCCAGAACTCGAAGTAATCGTCGCTGTCTCTGGCGGGTCTTGGCAGGGAGCGTGTCGCCGGGCTGCCCAGATACAGGAAGCCCACAATCTCGTCCTGCTCTTTTAATGACAGGGCCTGTTTGACCTGCTCGTTCTGGGCATAGCTGCCGGTCCGCCAAATCCCGCTGAATCCCTGGCTAAGGGCTGCCATTTGCATGGCATGCACGGCACAGGCGGTAGAGGCCACCTGCTCCACCCAGGGCACCTTGGGGTTATCCTGATACTTGGCAATGGCCACAATCACCATGGGCGCGCGCAAGGGTAACTGGGGCGCCCTTTCCACGTCCTTTTCCGACATATCGGAATTGATGGCAGCCTGCTCAAATATCTCGCCCAGCCTCACCAATCCTTTGGCCTGACAGACGATAAATCGCCAGGGCGTCAGTCCCGCATGGTCAGGGGCGCGCAATGCAGCCTGCATGATGTTTTTCAATGCCTGTCCGGATGGCGCCGGCTCCTGGAGGCGGGGCTGAGAGGTGCGGTTGAGTAACAGTTCCAGTGCTTGCATGGCTGACTTATAGATGAATCCTGGCGCTACGTTAGAAAATGATGCGATAATTTACAAGTCCAGCCGCCGTAAAAATATTTCTCATGAGCTCAGACAAACCCCGCCCCCAAGGGGCCATGAACAAGTTGTTTCAGCGACAACAACCCAAGGTCGGGGCCAGGCCCGGCACCGGGAGGTTGCTGCGCAGCTTTGCCGAAGACGACTGCAAGCGCATTGCGTTGCTGATTCAGACCTGGCTGGAAGCCGATGAGAGGCGCCAACACAAACCCTTAGTCCGTGGCCGGGTCAAATAGCCGCAGCCAGTTCCGCCCCCTGACGAATGGCCCGCTTGGCGTCCAGTTCCGCCGCCACATCGGCCCCGCCGATCAGATGCACAGGCATGCCGCTGTCCTGCAGTCTCTGGTAGAGCTCTCGCTGGGGCTCCTGTCCGGCGCAAATAATCACATTATCCACCTCCAGGCACTGCTTCTGTCCGTCTATCAGCACATGCAGACCCTGATCGTCGATACGCTCGTAACTGACCCCGGGGATCATTTTGACCTGTTTGCTTTTCAGTGATGCCCTGTGGATCCAACCTGTGGTGGCGCCTAACCCTTTGCCGACCTTAGTGCTTTTACGCTGCAGCAGATAGACCTCGCGGACAGGTGTCTCCTCCTCCCGCTCGGCCAGGGCGCCCCGCTGGCGATATTGCTTGTCAATGCCCCAGTATCTGAGCCAGTTGTCCGGTTGCAGCGCCAGGGACTCTTCTTCCAGCAAGTATTCAGCCACGTCAAATCCTATGCCCCCGGCGCCGATAATCGCCACCTTTCTGCCCACCGGCTTATGATCGCGTAATACGTCCAGATAACTCATCACCTTAGGATGCTCCACCCCCTCAATGGCCAGTTGCCGGGGCACGATGCCGGTGGCAAGCACCACCTGATCAAATCCGCCCTGTTTAAGGCTTTCAACCGTCTGCGGGCAGTCCAGATGCACCGAGACGCCAAGTTTCTTCATCCTCACATCGAAGTAACGCAGGGTTTCATGAAATTCTTCCTTACCCGGGATCTGTTTGGCGTAGTTGAACTGGCCGCCCAGTTCCGCAGCCTTGTCATACAGATGGACCTCATGGCCTCGCTCAGCCGCATAACAGGAAAACGCCATCCCGGCCGGCCCGGCGCCCACTACCGCCAGTTTTTTCTTATGGTTGGTCAGGGTGAAATTAAGTTCCGTCTCATAGCCGGCCCTGGGATTAACCAGGCAACTGGCCCGTTGTTTCTTAAAAACATGATCCAGGCAGGCCTGGTTGCAGGCGATACAGGTGTTGATCTCCTCTGAGCGTTGCTGCTCGGCCTTGATGACAAATTCCGCATCAGCCAGAAAAGGCCTGGCCATGGACACCATGTCCGCATGACCTTCTGCCAGCACCCGTTCAGCCACCTCAGGGGTATTAATTCTGTTGGTGGTGATCAGCGGTATGCTCACTTCCTGTTTCATCCTCTGGGTGATCCAGGTAAATGCCGCCCTTGGCACCATAGTGCTGATGGTTGGTACCCTCGCCTCGTGCCAGCCGATACCTGTATTTATCAGGGTCACCCCCGCCCGCTCCAGATGTTTGGCCAGTTGCACTACTTCCGGCCATTCGCTGCCCCCTTCCACCAGATCCAGCATGGAAAGGCGGAAGATAACAATAAAGTCGTCGCCGACCTTTTCCCGTACGGCCCGCACAATTTCGAGGGCGAAGCGGGCGCGGTTTTCGGCGCTGCCGCCCCACTCGTCTGTACGCTGATTGGTGCGCGGACAAAGAAACTGATTAATCAGGTAGCCTTCCGAGCCCATGATCTCGACCCCGTCATAACCAGCCAGCCTGGCCATGGCCGCACAGTTGGCGTAATCCCTGATGGTGCTCCTGATGCCCCTGGCTGACAATTCCCTGGGTTTAAAGGGGTTAATCGGCGCCTGAATAGCCGAAGGCGCCACATTGATGGGATGGTAACCGTAGCGACCCGTGTGCAGGATTTGCATGCATATTTTGCCGCCCTGTTGGTGCACCGCTTCGGTGATAACACGATGGGCCTTAGCGTGTGACTTGCGGGTCATGCGGGACGCAAAGGGAAATACCCAACCCTGACGGTTAGGACTGACCCCGCCGGTGACGATAAGCCCTACCCCTCCTGCTGCCCGCTCGGCATAAAAGGCCGCCAGTTTTTCATGACCGCCTTTTTCTTCTTCCAGTCCCAGGTGCATGGATCCCATTAACACCCGGTTTTTCAACTGGGTGAAGCCCAGATCAAGGGGGGCCAACAGGTGCGGATATAGGGGATGTGTGCTCATAGGAATCTCAACTGGTCTAACCTGTCGGGCAGTTTAACCTGATTTTAACCAGAATTTCACCCTTCATTGGGCGCACATATGTTCGCCGCTGCGGGTGATCCAACAAAACAGCAGCGAAAAACGGTAGAATACAAGGAAGTTACCCTGAGCTTTGAACCAAAACCCCACTTTATTCATAAAAAATTACATTTGCCGTTTTGGTATCCAGCCCAGTTTGGATAGGATACACATACTCAGAGGTAATCAAGACAATCTATGGCCACAGGACAAAGCCTGACCAAAACCTTCTTCGGCGGTATCTGGTCGGTACTCAATTTCACCCGCAACCTTATCTTTAACCTGATATTTTTGTTGATCGTCGGCGCCATTCTGGTGGCCGTGTTTTCCGATGAAAACAAGGTCATTGTGCCCGCTGATTCGGCACTGGTGCTGGATTTGAAAGGCAAACTGGTAATCGAAAAGACCGCAGTGGATCCATTCGAGAAATTCATGCAGGAAGCCTTGGAGGAACAGGAAGACAACCCGGAAGTGTTGCTGCGGGATGTGATCTTTGCCATCGATAATGCCAAGCAGGATCGCCGCATCAAGACGCTGGTCCTGGATCTGCACGGCCTGGAAGGGGGCGGCCTGGACAAACTGCAGCAGATAGGCATGGCTCTGGACAGCTTCAAAGAGAGCGGCAAACCTGTCTACGCCATAGGCGATTATTTTACCCAGGACCAGTATTACCTGGCCAGCCGCGCCGATCATGTTTATCTCAATCCCATGGGCTGGATGATTCTGGACGGCTATGGCCGCTACCGGTTGTACTTCAAGTCGGCACTGGAGAAGCTGATGGCCACGACCCATGTGTTCCGGGTGGGTACCTTTAAATCTGCGGTAGAGCCCTTTATTCGTGACGACATGTCTGAAGCGGCCAAAGATGCCAACCGTGCCTGGCTGGAGTCCCTGTGGAGTCAGTATAAAGAGGACGTGGCCCGGGCCCGGAATATGGATATCAGCAATTTTGATGAAAAGCTCACCCGGTTCCTGGACAAATTTGAACGGGCTGAGGGCGATTTTGGCCGCTACGCGTTGGAAAACCAGTGGGTCGATGCGTTGCGAACCCGCGAAGACGTGCGCGTTGAGATGGCCGGCCTGGTGGGGGAAGACAAGAATCCCCGCGGCTATCGCCATATAGGGTTTGAGCAGTACCTGCAGGTTATTACCCTGCCCTTCCTGTCTGCAGAAGAGGAAACCGACCGGGTGGGCGTGGTGGTTGCCAGGGGCACCATTCTTAATGGTACGCAAAAGGCCGGCACCATAGGCGGCGACAGCACGGCGCAATTACTTCGCAAGGCCAGACTGGATAACAGCATCAAGGCGGTGGTGTTGCAGGTGGACTCACCCGGGGGCAGCGCTTTTGCCTCAGAAATCATTCGTCAGGAAGTGGAGAACCTCAAGGCCGCCGGTAAGCCGGTGGTGGTTTCCATGAGCACCTATGCAGCGTCAGGCGGCTACTGGATTTCAGCCGGTGCAGATGAGATCTGGGCGGCCCCCAGCACCATCACTGGCTCCATCGGTATTTTCGGTATGTTTATGACCTACGAGAACACCCTGGATTATCTGGGCATCCATGCCGACGGATTGGGTACCACTGAGTTTGCCGGTATCAGTCCCGCCCGGGCGCTGGATCCCAAGGTGGGCGAAGTCATCCAGCGTAATATCGAGCATGGCTACAACCAGTTTATTACCCTGGTCGCCAACGAGCGCGATATGGACAAGAGCCGGGTGGATGATATTGCCCAGGGCCGCGTCTGGATTGGACGGCAGGCCGAAGAGCTGGGGCTGGTGGACAAGCTTGGCTATATAGACGACGCCATTCAGTCGGCTGCCCAACTGGCTTCACTGACCCAGTATGACACCAAGTACGTGGAGCGGGATCTCAGCGCCAAGGAAAAGTTCTGGAATGAATTTTTCGGCAATGCCTCCGGCTGGTTCGGTGGTGCATTGAAGCAACAAAGCGACAGTCAGTTAATCAACCTGGTCAAGCAACTGGTCATGGAGTTTGAAGCAGTGGCCCGCCTAAATGATCCCAAAGGCGCGTATGCCTATTGCCTGCCCTGTCAGATATAACCAATGATCCATAGCAGAATGCCGGCGTTAAGCCGGCATTTTCTTGTAAGGTAATGCTTTGGCTGAGTCGCTTACCCTGCCCCTGAAAAACGCTGCCCGGCTGGCTGCTATCCAGGGAGGGCGGGATTACCACATCAGATCGTCGGGAATATCGTACTCGGCGTACCAGTCGTCTTCTTCGCCGGACTTATCATTGGCAGAGGATTCCAGCTTGTCTGCCCGATACAGCACCACCTGTTCGTCGCGTTCGGCAATCTTGTCTGCTACCGGCATGGGCACGATTTCGTAGCTCTCTGCCAGTTTTACGATGGCCAGCTTGCCCTGGCTGATACGTTTCTGGGTCAGGGCGTTTACATACAGTTGCTTGACCTTATTGCCGTCAGTGAAGTGACAGGCGATATCACCGGTGTTTTTGGGCTGGCGATTGGTCTCGATCAACTGCTTGATCTGTGCGCCGACGGCTTTTTTCTCGGCTTCCAGTCTGGCCTGTTCATTCAGTTCCCTGTCTTTGGCCTTTTTTGCCTCCAGCGCCTGTTCCGCCGCCAACCTGGCTTCATCAGCGGGTTGCAGCTTGTGCTTCTTCTGCTGCTTGGCTTGTTTGCGCTTCTCGGTTTTGACCTTCTGAACTTTTTGTTTGTCCGCCAGGCCAGCTTTCATTAATTGTTCCTGCAGGGAAAGTGCCATCTGCTCTCCGGTTTCTGATTCCTGATGGGGCTAGTTTACAACGGCTTGGGGCTGGTGTCCCTCCCCTGATCAGGGCTGCATCTTCCCTCCGCTGCGGCAAACAGGCACAATCACATAAAACCCAGATTAAGGACAGGCGCTAATGCACTGTGATGACCGTTGGACCACCCTGCATAAGAATCACGAACAATATGAATTGGTTGCACAGGGGGTTAAACTGACGGCCCTGGCCACGCTGTTCGCGGGCCTTGTGCTGAATCTGTCCCCCTGTTGGCTGATACTTATCCAGTTGTTGTTGTGGGGCCAGGAGGCTATCTGGAAAACCTTTCAGGCCAGACTCGCCGATTATCTGCTGGCGCTGGAATCCAACCCTCAGTTGCCCGGCTACTATCAGTACTGGCAGACTCAGCGGCCGTCTTCCCTGGGGCTGATTATCCAGTATGGGAAAAGTGCCTTTCGCCCGACTGTGCTGTTTCCTTACGGGCTGATTCTGATGGGCTTGCTACTTGTCGAGGTCGTGTAACCAATGCCTGAGCAAAGCGGCCAGCTGTTCCCGATCTTCTGCCATCACCCCTGACACCAGCCTCTGCATGGTGTCAAAGTGTCTGGGCAGAGCGTCCTCGATCAGCGCCTTGCCTGTGGACGTCAGACTGACCAGCACGCTGCGCCTGTCTTCTTCACTGTGCTGACGGGCTATGAGGCCTTTTTGTTCAAGCCTGTCCAACCTGTTGGTCATGGCACCGGAACTGAGCAACATGGACTGATAAAGTTGTGAGGGGGTCAGACTGAAAGGTTCACCACTGCGACGCAAGGTGGCCAGCACGTCAAACTCCCCCTGCTTGAGGCCAAAACTTTCGTGGCAGCGGGAAATTTCTCCTTCGATGATCTTCATCAGCCGTAAAATCCTGCCCACCAGCTTCATGGGCATCAGATCGCGATCAATGCCCTGCTGTTGCCATTGGACGGCAAATTCGTCCAGACCGTCCTCATATGCAGTCTTCATGGTTCTGCCCAGGTATCTTCATATAAAGATACTTTACCCTCGCTGCCTGTCCGGGTAAACTGCATTTATCTTCATATAAAGATACTTCACTTAGAGAGATATGCCTGATTCGCCATCCAAAGCGGCCATGCCGCTGTTTCTGTTGCTCATCACCCTGCTTATCGCCCTGAACCTGCGGCCGGCGCTGGCCTCTGTCGGTCCGCTGCTGGCTGCCATGCAAGAAGAACTGCCCCTGAGTTACGCCGGCGCTTCCCTTCTTACCAGCCTGCCGGTCATGATCATGGGCATTGCCTGTTTCTTCGGCTTTGCCCTGGCAGGCAGAATTGGCATGGGTCGCACCATCAGCTTGTCCATCGGCATCCTGACGCTGGCACTGCTGTTCAGGTTCAGGCTGGACTCTACCGGCATGTTAATCCTGACGGCGTTGCTGGCGGGTCTGGGTATCGCTTTGATTCAGTGCTTGTTGCCGGCCCTGATAAAAGCCAATTTTCCAGGACGGGTAGACCAGGCCATGGGCTTGTACATTACGGCTATCATGGCCGGCGCCAGTATGGGTTCGGCCTTGTCGCCCTGGCTGGCCGGTTTCTTCGAGTGGCGTGGAGGAATGGGCCACTGGGTCTGGCTGGCATTGACGGCTTTGCTTTGCTGGCAGTTATTCCTGTCGCGCTGGCATTTCCCCGCCCGCCCTGCTGCCAGCCCGACCGTCCGTCAGTCGTTCTGGGGGAATCGCCGGGCCTGGCAGTTAGCCCTGTTGTTTGGTCTGAGTACCGCAGCCTTTGTCTGTGTACTGGCCTGGTTGGCGCCGTTCGCCATGGAGCAGGGTTTGAATGCCCAGCAGGCCGGGCTGTTACTGGGCTTTCTGACCCTGATGGAAGTGACGGCGGGTTTACTCTTTCCGGCCTGGGCAGCCAGAGTCCGGGACAGGCGTCCCGTGCTGTTCAGCCTGTGTCTGTTGCAACTGGCGGGTTTCGCCGGCCTGATTTTGTTTCCGCAGCTCAGCATTTGGTTCTGGGCGACCCTGCTGGGCCTGGGCGTCGGCGGCATGTTTCCCATGGTGATGATTGTGACCATGGATCATCAGGAAGATGCCGTACAAGCCGGCGAGCTGGCGGCTTTCGTGCAGGGTATGGGTTACCTGATTGCCAGCCTGGCGCCCTGGGGAGCCGGCCTAATTCGTGACAGCCTGCAGAGTTTCAGTCTGGCCTGGGGGTTGCTGGCGGGCGGAGCCTGTGTGTTGCTCACACTCTGTATGAGCCTCACTCCCGCCAGTTACCGCAGCGCTTTTACGCTTCAATCTGAGCCGGCTTAGAGGGAGACCTAGGGCGTGTTTATCTTTCATATTGACGCTCTGCTGGAGGTCATTTTTTTGCCCAGCAAGGAAGAAGGAGTGCGGTTTAGTGGGCCTAAATAAGCGACTGATAACGCCGCTGGACGGAAAAATGAACCCAGCCCGAAGGGTTGAGGCTAAAAATCCCTCACTCTGCGTTGCTCCCAACTTGTTTAGATGACTAAACGGCGTTACTCGCGCCTTGATTGAGGGATTTTTAGCTCTCAACAGAGAACAATATGAAAGATAAACACGCCCTAGCGTTTGAAGAATAAAAACAGACCGACCACCAGACTGGCCGCTCCGCCTATCAGGCGCATCATCACCTCATCCGAATGTGAGCCGGTGACCGCTTCCGTCAACTGGGCGCCGGCCGACTCGGACATATCATAGCCCCAGAAGAGCAGCCCCGCCCCGACAACGATCAGTACCAGACTGACTGCTTTAGTGGTTGTACTTGCCATTGGATTTTCCTTATGGTGTCAGATAAATGGTTTACTGATTGTCCTGCGACTCAGCGCCGAACAGCCATAACAGCCCTTGAATCACACTGACAGGCCAGGCTGCCTCATGAATAGTGTCGTCAAACAATGAGAGTTTCACATCAAACCCCGGATAGCGCCAGGCAGCCAGTTGAGTACGAAACGCGATGGCATCCCCCACCCTGTCGTGCTCATCTGACTGGTACAGGGGGCTCTCAAGACTGCCGACCCCGATGAAGACCCGGGCATTGAGATCGCTTTGCTGTTCGGACCAGCCCCGGACCCTGTCCAGAAGGAAGCCGTCCTGATACCAAAGATCAGGACTGGCCAGCAGATAAGCCTGAAACAGTCCGGGTGTTCTGAGCAGCGTATACGCGCCCAGATGGGCGGTTTTACCGCGTCCTATAAAGGTGCGCCTGACCGGATCGGCACGATAGGAGCGCTCAATAAAGGGGATCACACGACGCTCAAGCAATGCCAGCAGTTGGTCATGGCGCAGGACATGGCTCTGCCTGTCCTCGTTGGGCTGGTTGTCGTTGCTGGCCAGTGAAAAGCTCACCAGAATGGCTTGCGGCAGCTTGCCGGTTTGCATGGCAAGATGGGTCGCTGCAGAAACCAGCAGCAGATCTTCCGCGCCTCCGGGCAGATAAAAAACCGGGTAACGATGGCCAAAATGAGACGACTGATAGTAACTGGCCGGGAGTTGAACGGTCACGCTGTGCAAACCTGACCCGTCCGTCAGTGCCCGCACCTCGGTGTTGGCCAGATGCAGTTGCTGGGCCGCCACCGGGGTGGTGGTCAGCCAAAGCAGGCAGATAATCCAGCCTGAGCGTCGCAGCATGCTGTTCCTCTGAACTTTTTCTTCTAATATTCAAGCACTAAGATTCGCATATCGGGACGCTATTAGCCAGTTGAAGACACCCGCCTATCGGATTTTTTGACAGGATATGGACTTTGCTATCCTTCGTGAACCGCTGCACAGGCTCCCTGGCACCTCAATAAGCTTCAGTCACCCGGCCGATAACGCATCGCTACATCACAGCGTGCATAGGCCTGACCGAAACGTGCCATGATGTCGTCGCAGTGAATGAAACCGTTTTTCTCATACAGGTGAATGGCCGCGGCACATTGCTTATTGGTCAGCAGGAACAGGCAATCAATGGCCATCTGCCTGGCCTGCTCCAGGCAGTATTGCAGCAGTTTCTCGCCGACCTTCAGGCCCCTGGCCGATTCGAGCACGCCCATTTTGGTCAGTTCGAATACACCGGATCCTTTGTTCATTAAGGCACAGGTACCCACCACTCCAAGCTCTGCATGTCTGGCAAAATAGATCCGGCCTCCCGGTTCGATCACAATGCGCCGCGGATCATTAAGCATGGCGATATCGGAGGGCTCCATGGCAAACATGGACTCAATCCACTGTTGGTTGATGGACAGAAAGTATGGGGCCAGTTCATCAGTAAAGGCATGGAAAGTCAGTTCATTGTGGATCATCTTTACGCTCCATGGTTCGTTGATACAAAGATTTCTGCCCAAAGGCCTGTTCACATTGTCGCAATGACTGGTAAAAATCGTTTCCCCCTTGCTCACACAGCTCCCTGGCGGCCTCGCGCACAGCCTGCCACATGGGCTGGATAGCCTCCACCTGGCTGCGCCCCTGTTGGGTCAGGGTGATCAGGCGGCGGCGGGAATCCTTTTTGCAGGGGGTCTGTCTGACCAGTTTCCTGGCGCTGAGCTGGGTGCAGAACTGACTGATGGCTGGCTGGGACAGGCCCAGGTATTCGGCTGCTTCCACCACACTGACTTCACCCTTGTGATAAAGCAATGCCAACAGGGTAAACCAGCGCGGTTGCAGATCTGCCCCGTAGGCTGCATAAATGGCCGAGGCATCGGCCAGCATACGTTCAGCCAGCCTTTTCAACCGGCTGCCTAGGGCCAGTTCCGCCAGTTCGTCGAGAAAATCTTCTGTCATAGCGCACTTATTTAAACACTTATATAAGCATTTATATATAAATCTAAAAACTTGTCAAGCACGCCAGATAAGGCTCAGCTGCAATCTTTTATCCGGAGGACAAATTGCCCGACACAGGGCCGGGCAACACAGGAGTGGATCAGGTAATGGGTATGGTCTTTCGCGCATACAGCGCTTTGCGCTCTGCATCACTGATAAATGCCGCTTCAACGCCATTGCGCTGAACCTGCTCGAGCTGGGCGTCGTTCAGGCCGATAATCTCTTTGGCGACCCTGTATTCGTTTTCCAGGTTAATATTAGAAACGGCAGGATCATCCGTATTGAGCGTGACACACAGGCCCCGCTCCAGGAACAACGGCATGGGTGAGTCCTTAATGGCCTTGACCGTGGCGGTCTGATAGTTAGAGGTGGGACAGGACTCAACAGCGATACGATGTTTGGCCATATATTCCATCAACCGATCGTCCCGGGTGGCCGCGACACCGTGGCCGATTCGCGTGGCGCCAAGCTTTTCAATGGCATTCCAGATGCTTTGGGGCCCGTCGGCTTCACCTGCATGCACGGTTATATTCCAACCGGCATCACGGGCCAGCCGGAAATGCTCCAGAAAAAGCTCGGCGGGATATCCCAGTTCATCGCCGGCCAAATCCAGGGCGGTGATATGCTCCTTACAGGCCAGCAGGGCGTCCAATTCCTGACGACAGGTATACGCCCCAAAGGTACGGCTTAGAATGCCGATCAGATTGGCCTGAATGCCGAATTTCTCACTCCCTGACCTGACCCCTTCAATCACTGCCTCCACCACCTGCACCATGTCCAGATTAAACGCCCTTGCCATGTAATAAGGGGAAAAGCGCAGCTCCACATAGTCCAGACCCGAGTCATGGGCGTCTTCCATATTTTCCATCGCCACCCTGTAACAGGCGTTGACGTCGGCGAGCACCGCCACCCCGTAATCCAGCTTCTGCAAAAAAGCCAGCAGATCACTGGTCTGTTCCTGTACCTGGGCCAGGGGCAACAGTTCTTCGTAACTGTTGGCGGGCAGTCGTATACCATGTTGCTGGGACAGTTCCCAGATGGTCCGCGGGCGGATATTACCGTCCAGATGCCGATGCAGGTCTACCAGGGGAACGTCGGGATTAATCATCATTATTATCCTTGTATTGACTACGACGAAGAAAGGTCTCCGAGGGCCAGTATACCAAGTTGGGATCAAAACCCGAGGATAAAATCGCTTAGCGGTGTCCTTCAGACGGGGGCGAGGCAGGTGCCGGTGGCTCCAGTTGCAGTTTCTCGGCCAGCAGCACGGCCTGAATCCGGCTATATACATCCAGCTTGCGGAAAATAGCCGTCACATGAGCCTTAACCGTGGCTTCGGTGATGCCCAGCTCATAGGCAATCTGCTTGTTCAGCAGGCCATGGTGGATAAGGTAAAGCACTTTGTATTGCTGAGGGGTCAGGGTGGCAACTTTCTGCGCCAGGTTGCGATCTTCGTCACTGATGGCGTGCAACTTGTCCCTGAGTGCAGCGGGCACCCAATTGTCCCCTTCCAAAATGCTACTGATGGCATCGGCTATCTGGTCGGAGGATGAAGACTTGGGGATAAATCCCAGGGCACCGAACCCCATTACCCTGGATACAATTTCAACACTCTCACTGCCGGAGATAACCGCCACGGGCACGGTGGGGAAATCCTCGCGCACGCGGATAAGACCATACAGGTCGCCGGAGCCGGGCATATGCAAATCCAGTAACACCAGATCCAGATCTTCATGTTTGTCCAGGGCGGCCAGGGTGCTGTCCAGGGAATCGGACTGTACCAGTTCCAGTTCTGCAAAGCGCTGCTTAAGCGCACCAGCCAGAGCTTCCCTGAACAGGGGATGATCATCCGCAATCAGAAACTTGGCCATGTCAACTCCAATGGTAACAAGTCACTCAGTGTCCGACATTTTGCTGTCGGACACCAGTACCCCGAATTAGGCACTCACCTTAACGGTTCAGCCTGTTGTCAATCAGCGAATCCACCACCGCCGGATCGGCCAGGGTCGAGGTATCACCCAGGTTCTCAAACTCATTGGCGGCAATTTTGCGCAGGATACGGCGCATGATCTTGCCCGAGCGGGTCTTGGGCAGGCCATGGGTCCACTGGATATAATCAGGGGTGGCGATGGGGCTTAAGTCATCCCTCACCCACTGGCGTACCGCTTTGGTCAGCTCTTCGGTGATCTCGGTACCATCGGTTGGCAACAGATACACATAGATGCCCTGCCCTTTGATATCGTGCGGATAGCCCACCACCGCAGCCTCGGCGACGGCCGGATGGCCCACCAGGGAACTTTCGATCTCTGCCGTGCCCAGACGGTGACCGGACACGTTCAGTACGTCGTCTACCCGTCCGGTAATCCAGTAATAGCCGTCCTCGTCGCGTCTGGCGCCGTCGCCGGTAAAGTACAGGTTGCTGTAGGTGCTGAAATAGGTCTGCTCGAACCTGTCATGGTCGCCCCAGACGGTGCGGGCCTGACCCGGCCAGGAATCGGTGATCACCAGGTTGCCTTCGGTGGCTCCTTCCAGGAACTTGCCTTCTGCATCTACCAGGGCCGGCTTGACGCCAAAAAAAGGACGGGTGGCGGAGCCGGGCTTAAGGTCGGTAGCGCCGGGCAGCGGGGTAATCATGATGCCGCCGGTCTCAGTTTGCCACCAGGTGTCCACAATCGGACAGCGGCTGTTACCGATCTTTTCGTGATACCACTCCCAGGCCTCCGGGTTGATGGGTTCACCAACACTGCCGAGCAGGCGCAGACTGTCACGGCTGGAGCCTTCTGCGGGCAGATCCCCCTTGGCCATCAGCGCTCTGATGGCGGTGGGCGCGGTGTAGAGGATACTCACCTTGTGCTTGTCGACTATCTGGCCGATACGGCGAACATCGGGGTAGGTGGGCACTCCTTCAAACATCAGACTGGTGGCGCCATTGGCAAAGGGTCCGTAGACGATATAACTATGACCTGTGATCCAGCCCACATCCGCTGCACACCAGTAGATATCACCAGGATGATAATCAAACACATATTCATGGGTCATGGCCGCATACACCAGATAACCGCCTGTGGTATGCACCACCCCCTTGGGCTTGCCGGTGGATCCCGAGGTATAGAGCACAAACAGCGGATCTTCGGCGTTCATGGGCTCGGGTTCACAGGTTTTTTCACAGTCTGCGGTTACCTCATGCCACCAGTGATCCCGCCCCTGGTGCATGGCTGTGTCTTCCTCTAGCAACTGATAGACAATCACAGATTCGATGCAGGCCGTGCTGGCACGCTCCAGGGCCTTGTCCACATTGGTTTTCAGAGGTACTTTGTTGCCGCCCCGGCGACCGAAATTACTGGTGATCACCAGTTTGGCGCTGCAGTCCTCGATACGATCGGCAATGGCATTGGGAGAAAAGCCGCCGAAGATCACCGAATGGACAGCGCCGATACGAGCGCAGGCCAGCATGGCATAGGCAGCCTGGGGGACCATGGGCATATAGATAATTACCCGGTCACCCTTGCCCACACCCAGCTTTTTCATACTGTTGGCGAGCAGACAAACCTCGTCATGCATTTGCTGGTAACTGATATGACTGCTCTGGGACGGGTCGTCCCCTTCCCAGATAATGGCTGTGGCCTGGGGATTGGTTTGCAGATGGCGATCGATACAGTTGTAGGCGGCGTTAAGCTTGCCGTCCTCAAACCACTTAATGCTGACCTGACCTTTGGCAAAGCTGGTATTCTTAACTTTGCTGTAGGGCTTAATCCAGTCCAGTCGTTTGCCCTGTTCCTGCCAGAAACCCTGGGGATCCTTCACCGACCAGTCATACAGGCGTTGATACTCCGCATTATCTGCATGGGTATTGGCCTGCTCGGGGTAAGAGGATAAGGGGTGAATTGCTTGAGACATACAGTTTCTCCAAATTTTGCCAGGGTCCCGGTCCGTTTGCCCAATGGTAAGGGGGTGGCCCCTGTAAAGTATTAGACCATAGTCGTAATCCGCTTTTTACCCGGCGTCAAACTTTCCTTTACATTCCTTTAACAACAAGCCCTGTAGCCACACTGCCGGCATCTTCGACCTTAGTCGAACAGACTATGGTCTGATTGAGCAGCCTGTCCTCCTGAACAATGTTAGGTGTCGATGACATTGAATTCGACTCAGAGGACAGATAATGACAACCCTGATAAAAAAACCTGTTGCACTGCTGATTGGCTCCCTGTTCACCGCCTTTGGATCACAGGCTGCCGGATTGGACGATACCACATTTAAATTCGGCGGCTATATCAAACTGGACGCCATGGCCAGTCAGTACTCAGACGGCTCCCTGCCCTCGGGCAATATCGGACGGGATTTCTATATTCCCGGCCTGACCCCCGTTGGCGGCAATGACGAGGGCACTGCCTTTGATATGCATGCCAGGCAGACCCGATTCAATTTCTCCAGTACTACCGCACTTGAAAACGGTAAGACCCTGACCGCCAAACTGGAACTGGACTTTATGGCCACTCCTAACGGTGATGAGCGTGTCTCCAACTCCTACAGCCCCCGTATGAGAATCGCCACTATCGAATATGACGGCTGGCTGTTCGGTCAGACCTGGACCACCTTCCAGGATGTGGCGGTGTTGCCGGAAACCCTGGACTTTATCGGCGCCACCGACGGTACGATCTTTGTGCGTCAGGCCATGATCCGCTACAGCCACGGCGGCTTTCAGGTCGCTTTGGAGAATCCGGAAACCACGGTAACACCCTTTGGCGGCGGTGGCCGCATCGTCACCGATGACAACTCGGTGCCGGATTTGGTGCTGCGCTATACCCATAAGACCGACTGGGGCCATCTGTCCGGTGCGGCGCTGATCCGCCAGCTCGCCTATGATAACGGCGTGGGCATCGACAGCACCGAGACCGCCGCCGCGTTCAGCCTGTCAGCCAAGATCAACCTGGGTAAGGACGACATCAAGCTGATGCTTAACAGCGGTTCGGGTATGGGACGCTACCTGGGTATCAATACTGCCAACGGCGCGGTGCTCAATGCAGACAATGAGCTTGAGACCATCGACTCAACCGGGGGGCTTATCGCCTACCGGCACTGGTGGAATGAACAGTGGCGCTCAACGCTGAGTTATTCAGTTTTTGAGGCGGACAACGAGGTGGATCTGACCGGCCTTGGCGTGACCAAAAGCACCAGCAGTATCAGGGTCAATGCCATTTACTCGGCCACCAAGGCATTAAGCTTTGGACTGGAATACAGCCACGCCGAGCGGGAGCTGGAAAATCAGCAGGACGGCGATATGGACAGGCTGCAGTTCTCAGCCAAGTACAGCTTCTAAGCTCTAGGGCGTGTTTATCTTTCATATTGACACTCTGCTGGAGGCCATTTTTTTGCCCAGCAAGGAAGAAGGAGTGCGGTTTAGTGGGCCTAAATAAGCGACTGATGACGCTGCTGGACGGAAAAATGGCCCCAGCCCGAAGGGTTGAGGCTAAAAACCCCTCACTCTGCGTTGCTCCCAACTTGTTTAGATGGCTAAACGGCGTTACTCGCGCCTTGATTGAGGAGTTTTTCGCTCTCAACAGAGGCCAATATGAAAGATAAACACGCCCTAGGGGGAGCCGGGTCACGTCTGCTCCCTCATTCCAGCAAGCCCGGCCAGCGCCTGAAGCAGAATGGCGCGGGTTCGGGCCTGTTGTTGCTGCCTGCTGATCCCGGCCTCGCCGTCGAATAGCTGATGACCATAATGGCCGAACTGGGAATGGTTGGCACCTTCGATGGCTTCAAACCTGGCTGCAGCCGGCAACAGATGTCGGTTGGCCTGGATTTTCTGTACCGGCGCGATGCCATCCTCCGAGCCGTAGACTTTGATTACCGGCATGGGCAAGTCGGATAAATCCTGCCGTTTGGGGTGGGTGGTGGCAATCAGCGCCAGTGAATCCACCTTATCCGGTACCTGTGCCGCCAACCTAGCTGCGAGGGCCCCGCCCAGGGAATGGCCGGCAACCAGCCATTTACCCTGATCTTGATTCAATAGGCGCTGAGCCTGATCCAGCGCCTGTTCTTTATGACTCCCCAGGGGGGCAAAGCGCCAGGGCAAATTGAGGATATATACAGAAAAGCCCTGCTCGGCCAGCGGCCTTAACATGGGTACGTAGGCGCTGGCGGCGATACCCGAACCGCAGATAAACAACACCGACGCTTCTTGCTCCGCCCCTTGTGGTTGCAGTCGCAGCCAGTTGTCCTGTTCAGTCACCCTCACCCGGTCGGAACTTTTCAGTACACCCTGAGGTAGACCCTGGGTGCGTACCGAGTTGGCCAGCCAGAGGGTGGAAAATACCGCCCAGAGGATAAAGGCCCAGTGGATGGCCTGGCGAACCCGCCTACGCTCCCCTTTAACCAAGCCTTTGTCCTGCGTCATTGCCGCTATCTGCCAGCTTGGCTATGAACGAAATCCAGTGCGCCGGTCACGGCAGCCACCTGGGCCAGCGCACATTGCTCGGCACTGGACTTGGGACTGTCCGGATACACCTCGGTGGTGGTCACATAAGGCGCACCCGTCATACCGGCACACAGGCCAAGAGCTTTGGTGTCGTAGTTGACCACGCCGGGCTGTACCACGGGCGAACCGATGAGCTGGTTATTCTCATCCGCCTCGGCGATATGGGTAATCTTTTCCACCGCATCCAATACCGCCCGTTGCATCGCGGCTTCAGGCTTATGGCTGTCACCCACCAGGTAGAACCCATCGGGAAAATTCCAGTTGGTATGCTCGGTGCCGTCACGGGCGGCCAGGGCGGGCCGAAACTCGCTGTTATCCGAGTCAGTGGTCTCATGCAGGTCCACATGCAGAAGAACGTTGGCCCCCAGTTCCTGCAGGTACAGCATAATGGCCGCAGACTCCGGCGCCGGACTGTTTGGCACAAAGGAGCGGTTGGGGTCGATGGCAAAAGGATTCCAACGGTTAATGGTTTCATAGCCCCAGGGGCTGATACAGGGGGCAATCAGCAGGTTCCAGTCGCTGGTGTACTGTGCCGCCTTGTCCCTGGCAAAGCGCAGGGCGCCCTGTACGCCGCTGGTTTCATAGCCGTGCACCCCCCCGGTTATCAGCGCTACCGGCTTGTCGTTCTGCCAGTTTTGGCTTTTTAACAGATAAAGGGGGTAGTCACTTTGGTACTGCAATAATCCGTACTGAACGATGTCAAAATAGTCCTTCAGCTCTTCGAGCTGGCAGACCACTTCATCAAAATAGGAACGCTGAACGACCTGCGCAGCCACCCAGGCGGCTTTTTCGGCTTCACCCCAGGGTTTGCCCGGGGTACCGATAGGATAGGACTGACTCATAATTTCCTTGAGTTGGCTTAAAACCCCAAGGATACCAGAGTGTCAGGCATTTGCGCGTCCACTCAGGCAATGTCCAGGGTCATAAACACCGAGTTGGGATCGTCCTTGTACTGGGCGAAGGGTCCGCAAATCTGAAAACCATGCCTGGCGTAAAGGGCCCTGGCCGGGGCAAAAAAGTCCATGGAGCCGGTTTCGAGACTGACCTTCTTATGGCCGCTTTGCCTTGCCTGATCCAGGATATGCTGGAGTAAGGTGGATGCCACGCCCCTGCCCCGGTATTGTGCCGCCGTGCGCATGGACTTGATCTCCCCGTGATGGGGGTCCAGGGCTTTAATGGCACCACAACCGATGAGGTTGTTGCTATCCCACACCGTCCAGAATCGAATCTGCGGCTGTCTCAGTCCCTCAAGATCCAGCGCATGTTTGCTCTCTGGCGGCGATATGGATCGCATATCCTCGATATGCTGCTGTAAAAAACGGGCAATCTCTGGCCCGCTCAGATCATCCAGTCGAATCTGCATGGTTTGTATCCTTGTGTTGCTGTGCGCTTGGCAGCCTGATGCATCAGTTTGATGCATCAGGCTGCCAGCTTGCTTTAGTCTGGTGCAGCCAAACCCGGCCGGGTCCCAGATGCCGCTTATTACCGGCTGGGGATCCCGCCTGTTTCGGCAGTGCTCAGGTTAATCCGGAGCGGTTTGGTGAGCTTTTATCAAGGACCATGCCAATACGCCAATATACGCAAGTTCCTTTCACTTTCTATCTATGGCTTAGCGTTATCTGCGCAAACAGGAAATCCCGCCGGGATGACACCCCGGCCCGGCTTGGGCTAAACTAGCGGCCCTATTACTCTGCCGATGCTGTGATGATTTCCTCCTCAAAAGACGCCATCTATTCCCGTCCCCTGGACCAGGTAGCCGACTTTCGCTTCGATGAACATGTGGCTGAGGTCTTCCCGGATATGATCCAGCGCTCTGTTCCCGGCTACGCCACCATAGTGGATGCCATCGGTCAGATGGCCGGCCGCTATGCCGGCGCCGACAGTCTTATCTACGATCTGGGCTGTTCACTGGGCGCGGTCAGTCTGGCGGTAAGCCGCTACATACAGACCCCGGGTTGTAGAATCATCGCGGTGGATAACTCACAGGCCATGGCCGAGCGTTGCCGGCGCCATGTGCAGACTTTTAGATCCGATACCCCTATCGAAGTGGTTTGCGAGGATCTGCAGAATATCCCAATCAGCAATGCATCGATGATCCTGATGAACTTTACCCTCCAGTTTATCGAGCCCGGCCAGCGTCAGGCCATACTCGACAAGATTTACCAGGGGTTGAATCCGGGCGGGGTGCTGGTGCTGTCGGAGAAGATTCGCCATCCCACTGAGGCCGGTAACGAACTGCTGGTGGAGCTTCATCACGAGTTCAAACGCCGTAATGGCTACAGTGAGCTGGAGATCAGCCAGAAACGCACGGCACTGGAAAATGTGATGCGCACCGACAGTTTCAAGGAACACGAAGAGCGATTGCGACAGGCGGGTTTTTCCGATGTGATCCTGTGGTTTAAGTGCTTTAACTTTGCGTCGATGGTGGCCATCAAATGAGTCAGGTTAAAGAGGAGTTCCAACAGTTTTATCGGACTATTGCCGGCAGCCGGTTCAGCGACTGGCTTGAGATATTGCCCGCACAGATTGCCGCCTGGTGCCTGCAGAACAGGACCGAGCTGGATAAATGGCAGAAACTGCTGGGCAAACTGCCAAGCCTTAAGTCCTCGGGTATCGATCTGCTCAACCAGGTGCGGGTGGGCAGCGAGACGGACGTCGACGACTATACCCGCAAACAAATCATCGGTCTGCTGCAGCAGTTCAAGCCCTGGCGCAAAGGCCCCTTCCACCTGCATGGCATCCATCTGGACACCGAATGGCGCTCGGATTGGAAATGGGACCGGGTGCTGCCGCACTTAAGTCCGTTAAGAGATCGCAATGTGCTGGATGTGGGCAGCGGCAGCGGATATCACCTCTGGCGGATGCGCGGCCAGGGGGCAAGATTCGTGGTAGGGGTGGATCCTTACCCGCTGTTTCTGATGCAGTTTCTGATCCTAAAGCATTTTATCGGCGATGCAGACGTTTATCAGTTGCCGCTGGGTATCGAACATCTGCCGCCACTTAAACAGTTTGATACGGTGTTTTCCATGGGGGTGCTCTATCACAGAAAGAGTCCCATGGACTTTCTGAGCCAGCTTAAGGGGCTGCTCAGAAAAGGCGGCGAGCTGGTGCTGGAAACCCTGGTGGTGGAAGGTGACGAGCAAAGAGTGTTGCTGCCCGGCGAGCGCTACGCGCAGATGCGGAATGTCTGGTTTATTCCCAGTCCCGCTGCGCTGGAGATCTGGCTGCAAAAAGCCGGTTTCAGCGATATTCGCACCGTGGATATCTCCACCACCTCAACGGATGAACAACGCAGCACCGAATGGATGACCACCCATTCCCTGCAGGACTTTCTGGATCCCGAGGATTCGACCCGAACCATTGAAGGCTACCCTGCCCCCATCCGCGCCGTCGTGGTCGCCCAAGCCTGAGATCCTGCTCAGTCACAGCCAGGTCCACGGGGGCTAAAAGAAAGTCAAATCACAGGCAAGCCCTTGGCTTTGACAAATAAAGGTTATAATGAGACCCCAGTGGGATACCAAACACCTCTTATATCCCAATGATAGGAAAGGGAACGGTCCTTTTCGACCGCCGCACAATCACCCCATTAACAACAATAAGAGCCAGGTATGGAGAGTACCGGCCACTGGAGAAAAACGTTGAGCTATAAAAAACCAACCCCTTCACTTGCCAGGTTGTCCCTGGTGGGAGCAGCTATTTCACTGGCACTTAACCCGCAACTTCAGGCTCAGGAGCAGGAGTCTGTGTCCACCGACGAGCGCATCGAAGCCATTACCGTCACCGCAGCCAAGCGCTCACAGGTAATTTATGAAGTCCCTATTGCGCTGAGCGCTTTTAGCGGTGACGCGCTGGCCGCCCAGGGCATCACCGACCTGACAGACGTGGGCAAGTTTGTGCCCAACCTGAATGTTACCGGCTTTTCTGCCGGACATACCTCGTCGGCCAACCCTTTTATCCGCGGCATCGGCCTGCAGGATCACCTGATTACCACCGATCCCGGTGTCAGTGTGTATGTGGACGGCGTCTATTTGGGTCGCCAGGTGGGCCAGAACTGGAACCTCAACAATATCGAGCGTATTGAGGTGCTGCGAGGTCCCCAGGGGACACTTTATGGGCGTAACTCTATCGGCGGCGCCATCAATATCATTACCAAGCAGCCCGATGCGGATTCCGTGAGCAAGATCACCCTGGAGGCCGGGACCCGGGGTCGGACCAAAGCCGACGCCTTTATCAACAGGGGATTGACGGACAATTTATCCTTTAACCTGAACGCCGGTTATAACCATAGGGACGGCATCGGGGAATTTATCAATGTGCCCAATGCCGAGTACGACGTGGGCGAGACCCGTGAGTTCTACGGGCGGTTGTCGGTGAGATATGCCCCCGACGATGACTTCAGCCTGGTGTTTACTGCCGATGCCAATGATGGCGAAGGCGGTCTGCGTCCCTATACCACCTTGATTGATGAAGTACCCAACGGCGCCTACTATACCGGCATGCGTTTTGGAGCCCCAACCCCCTCTGGCCCCCTGCGCAATTCAGATCAGGCCGATGACCCTTACGATAATGCCACCGGCACCGAGGAGGTGACCACTGTCAGTAATGAGGCAAGCGGTGTGTCTCTGACCGCCGACTGGAACTGGTCAGATACGCTGTCTTCCCGGGCCATCTTCAGTCAGCGCAGCTCCGAGTACAAAGCCGGCCTTGATGATGACGGTACCATCTATGCTCTGGACCACTATCCCGAGCGCGGCGATGCCGACCAGACTTCAGTGGAGTTCCAGCTTAACGGCTATATGGGCGATGTGGATTTCGTCTCCGGTCTTTACTGGTTTAAAGAGGAAGGCAGCAACCGCCAGGGCGAGGATTCCAGTTTTAACGGCGGCCCAAACCTGCTGGAACTGGATCAGGAAACGACCAGCCGGGCGGTGTTTGTAAACGTCGGTTACGATGTTAGCCTGGATCTGCGCGTCTCAGGCGGCGTACGCTATACCAGGGATGAAAAACAAGCCACTGCCAACGTGGGTATCGGTCCGTTCTACTCTGAAGATGACTGGAGTGAGGTCAGTTATGACCTGTCGGCCAATTACACCATGGAAAACGGCCTGAATGTGTACGGCAGCATCCAGAGCGGCTATCAGTCAGGTCAGTTCCCTGCAAGACCATATTGTTTGTTTGGCGATCCCAATTGCTTCGTGGCCAGCGACAACATCACCGCAGTCAATTACGAAATGGGCCTCAAAGGCCAGTTGACAGACAACTTCAGCATGAGCATTGCCCTGTTTAATACCGAGTACGAAGACCTGCCTTACCAGGTCAGCACCACCTCAGAGGGCGGCTTCAACACCACTAACCTGGTGGTCGAGCAAACCTCAAGGGGTATCGAGTGGGAAAGCACTGCCTATATCGGTGATAACTTTAAGCTGCATACCAGTCTGGGCTACATAGACGTGGATGTGGACGAGCAGGACGGGGTCAAGCCGGTGGCCCCCCTGACGCCCGAGCTGACCTTGTCGATCAGTCCGTCCTATGAGTATGAAATGGCCAGTGGCGCTGTTCTGGATTTCCGGGTGGATTATTCTTTTCGGGATGAAATGTACGGGGAACCCAGCTCCGATCCTGGTCGCATGACCTTATTGGACAGCCGTGAACTGGTGAATATGGATATCGCCTACACCCCGGCCCAGGGTAACTGGAAACTGGCCCTGTATGGTCGCAATATCTTCGATGAGCGATACGACAACGCCAGGCTGAACACAGGGGACTATATTCTGCGCATACTCAGCAACGATGCCAGTGAGTTCGGCCTGCGCTTTACCGCCGAGTTTTAGAGCGCAATCTATGGCGGCCCGGGCCGCCATAGATTGTTGTGTTTTCACCCCTTGGGCATCCTGAAACCGGCGAGTATACCTGTTGTCTGCAACAGCTTTCTCCTCCCAGGATACCCCCAGGCGGGGCCCTGGCCAGTCAGTCGTTCCTTTTTCTAAACAAAGATTTAACCCCTCCAAGCAGCGTGTATGTCAACACAACAGTCACCAAAAACTGGCCGGCCATCTGCAGTGCCAGCTTAGGCCAGAAGTGGATCTCTTCGGTGAACAGATCCAGCACCAGATTGCCGGGAAACAGCAGCACAGGAAACCACTGCCAGCCGCCTCCCACAATATGCCAGTTGTAGACAAAGGCCAGCAGCCCGGTTATCAACGAGACAACGCCGGCTTTGACAGCCAGCGCTGCCAGTTGGCCTGGTTTGAACCTAAACACTACTTATACCTATAGGAAAGTGTCACTCTGACCGTGCGTGGTTCGATCACGTGATAATGAATATCTTCTACCCCGTCTGCCGGCTCGCCAGCCAGACGGGATGCATAAAAATAATCAATGTCATGATCATTGGCGTCAAATACATTAAGCACCTCGGCGCGCAGCGCAAACTGCGACCAGCGTTTTTCTGCCAGCAAGTTCACTACCGTCGACGGGTCTGACTGCCGGCTTGCCGTTTCATCCAGCGGGCGTTCACCGAAATGGCGCACTCTCAGGGTTGTTGTGATCCCATTTTGCATAGCATAGCTGGCACCGGCCTGAATGACCTGGTCGATGGCTCCTGGTATTTCACTGCCCTCAAGGTTATCGTCGAAGCGGCTTTGCGAGGCAGCGTATTCAATATCCAGAGTCAGCCCACGGGTGGGGCGGTAATAGGCTGTCAGTTCAAACCCATTGCGTTTACTGGGGCGGCTTGCTTCGGTGTTACCGGCATCACCCACGAACAATAACTCACTGTCGAGCGACAGTTGCCAGAGTGAAACCGAGGCATTCAGTTGGTCGGATATCTGCGTACGCCAGCCAATCTCACTGCCGTGAGAGCGCACTAACGGATCCACTGGCGTCACTGCGCTGCCATCATTCGGATCGATAACCGTGGTGGTGCCTCGGGCGTCATTGGAGTGAAAACCCTGCCCTGCAGCGAGATACAGCTCGTTATTATCATTTAACAGATAGGTGGCACTGCCTTTGAACGACACCAGACTGTCGTCACGTTCGCCGCTGTTGGCAGTCAAATCGACACCTGAGTCGTTTTCATTCAGGCGGGTTTGCACGTCAAAATCGTAATGGTCATAGCGCACTCCCCCGCTTAGACGGATATTTTCGCTCAGCGGGTATTGCACCGAGGCATACAGCGAAGTGCTTAGCTGTTCGACGGTATCACTTCGCACACCGCCAAGGCGCTGGCGCGCAGCGGTTTTGAACAGCCCGACTTCGTCGATGTTATCCAACTGCAGCGCGCCGCCGAGCGTCACCCGGGCATTGAACAAATCGAAGTGATAATGCCCGTTCAGCCCGTAGATCTTACGCTTATCGACCTGCTCAAACTGGTCACCATCCACGGGGTTATCCAGAAAATAAGTAAAGTTGGACCACAGGTTCATATCGTAATCAATGACGTAAGCGGACAAACTGCCCTGCTGCCAGTCTATTGCAGTTGACAGACTGTAGCGGCTGGACTCGCCGCCTACGGTCGGATCGATAACCCCCAGTTCACTGATAAGACCTGCCTCAACGGCCCGCTGCGGGATCTGGTCTGCACTGTTCCAGCGATTGTCGTAGCCCATCAGGGTCAAAGACCATTGCCCGCCGGCTGCCGGTTGCACGTACTTGGCGAGGAAATTGGTTTTGCCCACATCTTCGTCAATCCCTTGCCAGGGGCCGTCATAGCGTTGCTGTTCAACTGCTGCCAGTACCCGCCCCTGGCCGAGCGTATAGCCACCGTAACCCAGTGCGCGCACGAACTGATCTTCGCCAAGGGTGAGTTTTAGTGTGGGGGCTTCAAGCCGTGACAGGGTCTGAAAATGGGCACTTCCAGCACTTGAGAAGTCGCCCACGTCGCTGTAATAAGGGCCTTTCTTGAAATGCAGGGTATCGATTAATTCAGGAATAATGAAATTTAAATCGGTGTAGCCCTGCCCGTGTCCGTGGGTACGCATATTGACCGGCATACCGTCAATATGGGTCGCAAAGTCAGTACCATGATCCAGGTTAAAGCCACGCAAAAAATACTGATTGGCCTTTCCGCTACCGCTGTGCTGGGTTGCCACCATGCCAGGCACCAACTCCATCATCTCGCCAATCCGCAGCATGGGCCGGATGTTGATTTCCTGCTGGCCAACGTAACCTTCAGATGCGGAAACCGCCGCGCCAATCATATCGGTCTGATGTCCCAGAACCGTGATTTTTTCAATGCTGTCATCAGCACAAAGTATGGGTGAGAGAGTAACGCCGATAAACCAGGTCCCGGCAAACCGTGGGATTCGCATACGTCATTGTCCTTAAGTTGAGTGTGCTTGAAAGCTTACTCCGCATGCGCCGTTTTAGATGCAGTTAACGTTGGATATTTACAAAACACGGGTGAATCAGTTTTTTCTAGCTGCTTGAAAAAGCCAGGCTTCACGATCATTTAACGGGCACGACTTCGATCAAAAACTGGCATCGCAGTGAAAGTCTGCCAGACTGACGTGACGCCAATCAAACCTGATTGTAGCGTCTATCCAGTGTGCCAATTCAACGTCAATCACCGGCTTGTGAATCCAAAATTGCCGGATGTTCGTTTAATACGTAGGACGCTTATTATCCCTAAGGATCCCCATGGAACATGAAGAGCTCTTTCCACTGCTTTGCGCCACCGCCGATGGAAAACGCGAGGCCTTTACCAGACTCTACAGCATCACCAGCGGACAGCTATATGCCGTTGCCCTGAAGATGCTCAAGCACAGAGAACTGGCTGAAGAGGCTACTCAGGATGCCTTTATAAAAATATGGCATGGCGCATCCAGTTATCAGCGGAGCAAAGGCACTGTGCTGACCTGGATGGTCAGCATTGTCAGGTATAGGGCCCTGGATCTGATGCGCTATCACAACATTCGCAATGAAGTGGTTCTGGATGCGGAGAATCAGGCGCCGGCCACTCAAATGCCCCTTCCCACATCAGAAAGACGCCGCCTGGCCGAATGTCTCGATGAGTTGGATCAGCAGCAGCGACAGGCGATTCATCTGGCTTTTTACGGTGGGCTTTCCCATCAGGAAGTGGTCGCACATTTGGATACCCCGCTGGGTACAGTGAAAAGCTGGATTCGTCGTGGTCTTCAGAGTCTGCAAAGGTGCCTGTCATTATGAATTATCAAAAAGAATCATTGCGCAACGCCCTGGCTGCGGAATATGTACTGGGCACGTTGAGAGGCGGTGCTCGCCGACGTTATCAGCAATTAATCATGTCTAACCAGACCATTGCCGAAACCACCTGGTTGTGGGAACAGTACTTAAACGGCCTAGGTGAACAGATACCACCCGTGGCGCCAGATGACGCAGTGTGGCAGCGGATACAGGAAAGGCTCGGCTTTGTTCAAGCTCCCTCTGCTACCCCGGCTGAAAAGGTTGCCAGCAGAAAGCCTGTTCACTGGAAAAACTCGGCATTACTCGCGCTAGCCGCGTCGATACTGATTGCTGTGTTGTGGACTAACTTGCGTCCTGACGTGACGGCACCCATAACTCATATTGCGGTGGTCAACGATCTCCAGACCAATCCACTGTGGCTGATCGAAATCTCCGATCAGCAACTGCGGGTCATGGCAACCGATCAGTTGTCAGCCCAGCCGGGTAAAGATTACGAGCTATGGATAGTGCCAGCCAATGGCAATGCCCCCATTTCCCTTGGTGTACTGCCCAAACGGGGCGAACTGAAAGCCGCTGCCCCGGATAGCCTTAGGTCCGTGCCAATCAATGTATTGGCGGTCAGCTTGGAGCCACTGGGCGGCTCACCAACAGGTCAGCCAAGCGAAGTGTTATATACGTCACACTTAATCAATGTGTAAAAACCTTTTTTTGCATCTAACCTTCCTAGTTCTTCGTTTGGTTTTATTGAACCCACAACAAAGAAGGAACTATCATGCAAAACTACTCAAGATTTGCGCTTGCGACTGTTGCCGGCGCTATTGCCTTATCTGTTTCGGCATCCAGTCACCGGGAAGCCCCTGCTGTGACACAAACCCCCACCGTCGACTCCACAGACTTCTATGTTTTCAACAGTTATGAGTCCGGCCGGGAGGACTACGTCACCCTGATTGCGAACTACATTCCCTTGCAGGACGCCTATGGCGGTCCCAATTATTATGCTATGCATCCGCAGGCGCAGTATGTCATCCATATCGACAGCGACGGCGATGCAGTGGAAGATCTGTCCTTCGTATTTGATTTTGACGCCCGGCTGGGCGCGGACGGCAATGGCATTGAATTGTCGGTGGGTCCAGAAGGGAACCAGAAATCCGTGGGAGTGCCGCTGAAAAACGTCGGGCCCGTCAGTCTGGACTCCAGCGCCGCGGCAAACTTTTTTGAATCCTACACCCTGGATATGGTTCAGGGCAGTGTGCGCACCGGCACCCGCACCCGGCTGTCGGCAAACGGCTCCGAGTCCTTTGGCAAACCGCTGGATTACATAGGTAACAAAACGTTTGGCAGTGAAGCAGGCTATCAGCAATATGCGGGACAGTTTGTCTATACCACTGAGCTGCCTGGCTGCGACATGCCGGCAAAAGTCTTTGTCGGTCAGCGCAAGGATCCTTTTGTGGTCAATCTGGGCAAGACCTTTGACCTGGTCAACTATGTACCGGTGGAAGGGGACAGCGCCCCTGGCGCCGGCGACGGCGGCGGCTTTCCCGGAGGGGTGACCCAGTCGGCCGACAACGATGACCTGACCGACAAAAATGTCACCAGTCTTGCCCTGGAAGTGCCCAAGGATTGCATCACGGGCGATGGCAACGGCGTTATCGGCGCCTGGACCACCGCCAGTTTGCCTCAGGCTAATATACTCAACCCCAACGCCACCTTTGAAAAACCCTCGGTTGGCGGCGGCGCCATGACGCAGGTTTCCCGTCTGGGTAGCCCGCTGGTCAATGAGCTGGTGATCGGCATTGCCGATAAGGACAGGTTCTCCACCTCGCGCCCCAGTGACGACGCGCAGTTTGCCGACTACGTCACCCATCCGGCTCTGCCCGAGCTGCTGAATTTGCTGTTCCTGGATGCCGTCAATGCCACCTTGGGGACTTCATTTGACACTCTGGCGCCCACCAATTTCCCCAGAGCCGATCTGGTCGCCGCGTTTCTGACCGGTTTTGAAGGGGTCAATCAGCAAGCCACAGTGACCGCCTCGGAAATGTTACGGTTAAACACCGGGATCGCCGCGGTCTCAGCCGAAGCCCAGTCTTCCTTTGGCGTGGCAGGAGATGACCTGGCCGGTTTTCCCAACGGACGCCGTCCCGGCGACGATGTGGTGGATATTGCCCTGCGGGTAGCGATGGGAGCCCTATGTTATCCCATTCCGGTTAATGGTGAGCCCACCAACCTGGGCCTGTGTGAGGAAAGTGACGCCAACGTCGGCAATGTGCCTTTTACTGATGGCGCTCCTGTGGATGCCACGATGATGGACAGTAGTTTTCCTTATCTGGCCACTCCCTTACCCGGTTCTGAATAAAGGAGTCACAGATGAATAAACTACTAATTATCAGTGCAATAACACTGACACTGACGGGCTGTTTTCACGACGATGACGACGACATGGAACAGCCGGATACCAACAGCGCACCGACCGCCATGGATGCCCAACTGACCACCCAGACCGAAGTGGCGATCAACGACAACCTTGATGCAAGTGATCCGGACAATGATCCCCTGACCTATGCCCTTGGTCAGTCGCCTGAAAATGGTTCGGTCACCGTCAGCAGCAACGGGGAATTCACCTATGAGCCGAGGCTGGAGTTTACCGGACAGGACAGCTTTACCTTTACGGTGAGCGATGGTCAGAATGACCCGGTATCAGGCACGGTTTCCGTTACGGTGGAAGCATTGGCGCTGTTGTTTTCGCAGCTCAGCCGCGACGCATTTGCCCAGGCGCCCGGAGACATGCCACTACGCTTGAACGGTCGTGATATCAGCAACGACGTCACACAGCCCGAGGCCTATGACGACCTGTTGATTGACTGACATACCAGATTGGCCAGGGAAGGCCATGCACTAAAAGGTAAGACAATGACGACATATATTCCTATGGGCCGTATCCAAAGCCTGTTCACCCTTGGTCTGGGTATATTGCTGATCGCCGCCGGCGGCTGGAGCGGCAGCGCCATCGGCCACGAGAACCACCGTCACCAGGATGACAAAACCTCACAGCATGACCCCGGCACACTGAGTTTTGTGCAACTGCAGGAGGAAGTATCCAGACTGCCCTACCTCAGTGCCACTGATGCAGAGCTAGACAGACTCCGGGAAGTGTTGGAACAAGCTAACACCAGCGGTGAGGACGAGTCTGTAAAGCGCTTGTACCTGCTGGCCAGGCTGCAACAGCACCAGCATGATTTTCAGGCCGCTCAGAACTCGCTGACAAAGGCGTTAGAGCTTGCGCCCCACGACGCCAGTCTGTTACTGCTCAGCGCCTCGGTCGCCAATAACCTCGGCGAGCACGAACAGGCGCTGTCTGCCTGCCGTCAGTTAATAGGCCAGACCGGCAATAGCCTGATCGCTGCCTGCGTCACCGACACTCGTATGCAGATGCAGCCGGATAATCTGCCAGAGCTTTACCAGAGCCTGCTCAGAACCATCAGCCTGTCACCCGTGGCAGATACCGGCCAACAGTACTGGATTAGTCAGATTCTGGCGGAGCTGGCGCTTGGACTGGATAAACCTGATGCAGCCATGAGCCATCTGGATGAATCCAAACTGGCTGGTGCACCGGTCAGCTATGTTGCCCTGTGGGCAGATGTGCAGTTCGCTTTGAAAAATCATCAGCAAGTGTTGGACAGGCTGACGGCCCTGACAGCCTCGAAGTCTCCGATCAACGATGCGTTGCTGCTGCGACTGGCCATGGCGGAAAGATTTACCCAGGCCGGTCAGCAGTGGCTTGAAGCCATGCAGGCCAGGATTAGCCAACGTAGCGCTGAGCACAATTATGCCCATGCAGCCGAGATGGCAAAATTCTACCTCTATGTGGATCCTGATCCGCAGCAGGCGGCCTACTGGGCCCGGTTGAATGCAGAGCATGCAAAGTCTGCCACCGATATGGCCCTGCTTAATAAGGCCAAACTGCAGGTCGTGCCTTAGTCGGCCTGCTCCACCATGCTTGGATTGCGGTGACAGAGCAACGATGCCGCTCAGGAGCCCAAATGATAGAAAGGCCTGTATTAGGATCTGCGAGGAGCATTCCGTTACAGGCTTTAACTACCTGCTACTCATCGGGAAAATAGTACACCCGCCGGATCAGGCCGCCGGAAAACTCATATACGCACAACGCGCGCTGCTGCTGAAGGCCCTCTCTGCTCTGCCAGCTTGCCACCTCCACGGCGCTGATCCTGTCTTTTAACACCGTTAATTCGGTTATCCGTGATCGACAACTGGCGCAGGAGGAAAAATAACTGTCCATTGACTCAACCAGCGCCGCTTTGCCCTTGGCCTCAACCAACAACGCTTCTCCGTCAATGGACAGCCACTGCACGTCTGCTGTCACCAGTTCTGCCATGGCAGCACTGTTATGTTCGTTAAAAGCGGCAAGGAAGTCCCGGACAATCTGTTCGTTTTCAACTTCAGGCGGTCCGGCAAAGGCCGGGAAGCAAGCGGCAAGCAGGCTTAGCATCAGGATCAGAAATCGCATTGGTGGTCCTTTACAGGGATAACTGAGGTTATGTTAACGCAGGGTACGCCCCCTTACTAAGCCAGGTTGCGAGCTTGTCCCTGTTTATAGATAGCCACAGCCAACCAGAGGGCTCCTGCCAGGCAAAGAACAATCAATAATATGGAAACGGGCAAATGGAATTGCTCATACCCGGCCAGGGCAAAACCCAAGTGAATGATAAAGGTGAGTGCCCCCAATGCCGAGCATAAGCTGGCATAAACCACAGCTTTGCGGGTGCCGGTCACGATGTGCCGGTAGCCTAACAGTACCACCGGGATGGCAACGGCATTGAAAACCAGATAGCCCTGGATGCCGCCGGGTAGCCAGAACATATCCCACTCATGCCAAAAGGCAGCATCAATCTGGTGCAGAAACAGCGCACACATGGTCCAGAAGTAGCCTTTTTCCATTTTTCAGCCTCCTGGCTGTTCGCTATGTTTAGTCCGATCAAGCACAATCAATTTCCCCAGTGCGGGATCGGAAGATCACCAGCCGGTTTACGGACTGAAAAGAACCAGCTACCTGTGATTGTTCTGGCCGGTCCATTTATGCACTCTACCGTCCTTCATCACAAAGACCACCTCTTCCAGCACCCTGACATCCTCCAGCGGATTGCCGCGCACGGCAATCATATCCGCCCATTTACCCGGCTCAATAGTGCCGGTCTGATCCTCTATGCCAATTAGTGCCGCGGCCGTTGTTGTTGCCGCTCTGATAGCCTCAAGAGGCGTCATCCCGGCCTTAACCATCAGACTGAACTGCCGCCCATTACGGCCATGGGGATACACACTAGCATCGGTGCCAAAAGCCATCTTAACTCCGGCACGATGCGCTTCACCAAAGCGCTGCATATAGTTGGCAAACTCTTGGGCATTACTGGATCCAAGCTGCTTGTCCGAATAGTCCTGATTGATTTCGACCAGGTCGTAATGAGCCGACAGCAGATCCATGACCAGAAACACATCCTGCTCTTTCATCAACCTGATCGCCTCTGCGTCTATCAGCGCTGCATGTTCTATTGACCAGACCCCGGCAGCCAGGGCGTTCTTGATTCCCTCTGCACCATGTGCATGGGCCGCCACCTTCAGACCCCGCTTGCGTGCTTCCACAACAGCCGCTGACATTTCCTCCACGGTATAAGAAGCCGCTCCGGGAATGCTGCCGGGGGTGCCAAACCCACCGGTGGCGGCGATCTTAATCAGATCCACACCGTGCTTAATGTGCAACCGGACGGCTTTTCGCACTTCATCCGGCCCATCGGCCACCATATGGGCCTGGGTGATGACCTGATGCTGGGACGCAATCCAGTTTCCCCAGTTACCGTGCCCCCCTGACATGGTAATCATGGGGCCACTCACATACATCCTGGGGCCCGCTATCCAACCTTTGTTGATGGCGTCACGCAGGGCAATATCCGCATAAAAGGGCTCAGAGACATTACGCACGGTGGTGAAGCCGGCCTCCAGGGTAATCCTGGCATTCACTGTGCCTACTATACCAAAGGTCGCCGCCGGATAGGTCCAGTAGTCGAAGTCATCGCCCATATAGGCATTGTCACAAAGATGGGTGTGAGTATCGATCAGACCCGGCAGCAGGGTGTAGTCAGACAGGTCGATCACTGTCCCGCCCTGCCCGGCTGCCTTCCCTTCGCCAATGCTATGGATCAGGCCGTTCTGAACCCGGATGTGAACATTTTCAATCAGCTCACCACTGGTAAGATCCAGATAACGGCCGGCCTGGATAAGCTGGGCCTCCTCCTGAGCCCAAAGCATTGCCGGCATGCAGTACATGCATAGCAGGCCGAGACGGTTAAGCCACTTGCCAAGTGTCATGGTGATTGCCTGATAATTAACCAAAGTGGCTTAATACTAGTCCCAGTGGGATGGATAGAGAAACCCGCCCCTGCGAACAGAAACACTCAGCACTGTCATCCGGATTACCTCAACGCGCTTTGAAGCGGTTCTTTCAAATAACCGGGCTGAACCAGGGTTAAAGACACCGAGTCACATTGCTGGAACCGGCAGAACTGGCTCACGGCCTCCGCAAAGGCGGCCGTCAATGTATCCTGATCAAACCGATGCGGCTCAAAATGTACAGACTTGATTTCCAGCCGGCCGGTTTTGCGGTGCGCCTTGCAGTCCATCCGGCCGATAAATTCGTCGCGGTACAACAGCGGCAGGCAGAAATACCCATAGCGGCGCTTTGGCCCGGGTACATAACATTCAATCTGATAGTCATAGCCAAAAATGGCTTTGAGTCGCTCCCGTTGGATCACCGCATTATCAAAAGGCGAGAGGATCTGCAGCCGGCCGTTGACCCTGGGCAGCGGCTGCTCCAACGCGCCTGCTTCGAGGATAAACAGCTCGCTGCCCAGGCTGACCTGCTCCAACTGCCCTTGTGAGAGTCGCTCATCCACCAGGGCTTTGACCGCCTGACGCAATCCTTTGATACGGCGCAGATAGGTCAGGCCCTTTAGCGTGGCAAAACCATGGCAGCGCAACTGTTGTTCAACAAGGTGCACGGCAAATTCCGCCATATCCGGTGTGGAGGTATCCACGCCTTCTGGCAGTACGCGCTCGGTCAAATCATAGGTTTTCTGAAAGCCATCACGGTCACTGACCATCAGATCGCCTTGCATATACAGCTGCTCCAGGGCCTTTTTCTCCGGTTTCCAGTCCCACCAGCCGGCGCCCTTGCTCTGCCCGCTGTCCAGATCCCGCGAGCGCAGCGGCCCTTCGGCCCGGATCCGGGCCAACAATTCTCCCATCAGCTTGGTATCCGGATTTTTCCGCCAGTGGATCTGGCCACTTTTAATCGCCTCTTTGTAAGGCAGTGAAAAGCGAAAGTCCTCCATGGGCAAAAACGCCGCTGCATGGGACCAGTACTCGAAAATACCGCGCCGCTGTAACAGGCGGTGCAGCATATCCGGGGCAAAACCCGGCACCCGGTTATAAAACACATGATGATGGGCCCGCTCTACCACCGAGATGGTATCGATCTGTACATAGCCCAGATGCTCAATGGCCTTACGCGCCCCTGAAAGGCCCCTGCCAAAAAGCTGGGCCTGCAACAATCCCTGGGCGGCCAGGGCCAGCCGGCGTAATCTTTGCTGATCTTTGGGGTGTTTGATTTCAATTTTGTTCATAGATACCAGATGCATACAGAAGCGGGGTGGGCGTCCCATGAATAGCTGTCGGGCGGTATCCACTGCCCCTGAACCCGGCAATCGGGGATCCGCAAACCTTTAAGGGCAACGCCTCTGAACTGCCGGCCCATTCCAACTGAGACAGACCGGTCATCCTTTTCTCCCCGCCGCGCAGAAAGTGACGTTGGGGATCTGTACCCCGCCTTCTGATGTCACGTACGGTCGTAATTTTTCGGCAAGCCTGCGCCGATACTCGGCCTGCTGACCGGACGACTGATTTGCAAGCAAAGCGGCTAGCTCCGGCGACACATCCATAAGATACTCAATGCAGTTTTGAGCGGATGGAAACGTCAGGATCAGCGTTATCTCTTCAATCCGTACGTCCTTAAACCCTGCCTGAATCAGCTTCTTGTCCAACCCCTCCTCAGGTTCTGCAGACGCAGAGGACTGCGTTGGCCAGAGCAAATCAAACATCTCATGGGCGACAGCCGTCGCCAGGCCGGCCAGAGGGCGTCCCTCCGTTCCCTCTTTCCAGACAGCTGCAGCGAATGAACCTGCGGGAGTCAGCATACTTCGTATCAGGGCCAAGGTGTGCAACGGCTTGGACAAAGAGGTTAAACCCCACCGGCAGAAAATGCTATCAAAGCTGCCGTCAGGAAAATCCAGACTCTCGGCATCCGCTTCGATAAACTCCACATTGGTCAGCCCCAACGTCCTGGCTCTTTGTCGGGCGATTTCGAGCATCTGAGCGGAGAAGTCCATTGCGACCACCCGCCCTGCAGGACCTACTCGTCTTGCCACCAGCATTGCCGGTTCGCCAATTCCGGTGGCAATATCCAGCGCCTGCTGACCGGGTTCGACTTCAGCCAGTTCGACCATGCGCTTGCTTACACATTGCGCGCCATCCTCGATAGTCCGCCACCACTTTTTCCACCCGGCGGCAACGTTGTCCCATTGGTGGCGCTGTTCCGCCCTATCATCTTCCAGATCCTTAGTTGAAGTACGCATGACTTCGGCCTCTTTGTTCATAGCTTGCCCAGGTGGTTTCTATCGCCCCTAGCAGGCGGTTAACGAAGGCAATGGGTTTCCCCTTTCCCATCTCTGCCACATTTTGGTGGCACAAAGAGGAATAAGGCTGAAAAAGTCCAGGCCGGGCTTTTACTCCTGTGCAAGGGGGCAGCCCAGGACCAGGTACTGCCCCTGGCAGGCTTTGCAAAGGGTCTGCCCTATCTCTTGGATCGCATAGCAAAGGTGGTGCTGACCGGTTTGCCGGTACTGTCCGTTCGTCTACCTGAAACAAAATCTTCGTACTCCTTTGACTCTACCGCGTAAAGAGCGATGCGCGACTGCTCATCCGCGTGAATACCCCAGCCATATTTCTTTGTCAGGTCAGAAGTTCTCAGACAAGCTTTGGGTTTCGAGAAATACGCCGTTCTCGCAGTTCCAAGCCTCTGTTTGGGAATGTCGGTTCGTGCAGCAAACACCTCGAAGATCAGATCATCCGAGGTATATTTATACGGATGGTTATAAAGCAGGGTGAACATCCAGGATGCAATGGTCCGCTTACTTTTCTCAGGCGGCTTGGTGCCGACAGAAGCGGTGGAGTCGGGAGCAACGGCGATAAAGGTATTAGCGTAATTGGTAGTATACATAGGGTGTACCTGACTTATGAAAGAGCCTTCGAGTCTTGGTCGTTTCTGTTCACTTCCTCTTCCCGACAGATTGGTTCAACTCCACTGGGCAGTTAACAGTTTGAATTACCGGCAACGTCATGGTTTTAAACATAGGAAATTGCTGCTTTTCCCCATTCCGCTTTTGTAGCATTTTCTCCACCCACGGCCTAGCCTGAATATTGTCCAGTGACCAGTTGAAGGCTTACATTTAGCCAGGACTGAAGGCGACCAGAACATCCCCGCTCTTTGCGGGGTCCCACAGGCCCGGGACGACTTGGATTCAGTGCTCTTCCGGCAGCAACAAAGTGCCTGCCCTGGCTGCAGGTTGACTCTGCTGCCAGGCGATTTGGCCGTTGACTATCACCCAGTCGAAGCCGCTGGCCAGTTTATGCGGCTGGTTATAGTCGGCATTGGCCTTGACCTTCTCCGGATAAAACAGAATCAGATCCGCCTTCATACCCTCGGCAATACGACCACGATCAGGCAGTTTAAGGATGTCGGCGGCAAGGCCAGTGGCCTTGTGCACCGCCTGTTCCAGGCTCAGCCGTGCCTCATTGACCACATACTGCTCAATCAATTTGGCAAAGGCTCCGTAGCCCCTGGGATGGTACATGGTGGGGCTGCCGTCTGAACTGATGGCCACCATGGGGCCTTCCAGCAACGTCCCCTGCAGTGCCTTGTCCATAATGAAATAGGCGGCGCTGGCCCCCTGGGGACCGATATCATCGAGCAGCAATTCGGCAAAGGGCTTGCCGGCTTTCTCTGCGGCCTCGGCCAGGTTCAGCCCCTGGTAAGGGCCGGAACCGAACAGAGTCGCCTCGGGGCCGTTACGGGCGCTCACCCGGGCGTTAAGATGCTCCAGCAATTCCTGGCGCCGCTCAGGCAGCACTTGTTTTAACTGCCCGCCGGTCTTGGCCCAGTCCGGAAACAGAATGGCAATGCCGGTATAGCTGGCGTTGTAGGGATAGAAATCGGCGCTGATCTCAATGCCCTGCTGTTTAAGTTCGGTCAATCTGGCAATAATCTGCTCGCCCCTCGCGGCTCCTTTTCCATACACAGATTTGATATGAGACACATGCACCCTGGCATGTTTGCCCTGTGCTGCCAGTTCATCGATGGCGGCAAACAGGGCATTGTCATCCTCGTTGCGCATATGGCTCATTATCAGCCGGTCTGCTTTGCCCACCACCTGGGCCAGATCTACCAGCTCCTGGGGTTTTGCGTACAGGGCCGGCACATATTCGAGCCCGGTGGACAGGCCAAAACTGCTGCCAAGGGACCGTTTTAGCTGAGCCGACATTTGCTGCATCTGCTGTTCGCTTAGGTCCTTCTGATTGCCGATATCCAGGGCACGTCGCAAACTGCCGTGACCCACCAGCATACCGATATTCACTCCACTGCCCTGCTCCTCCCATTGTTGCTGCCACTGGCGGTAGTCATCTTCAACCGGTCCGAAGCCGTCCTGACCCAGTAGAATGCTCGTCACCCCCATGGCCAGAAAATTGGTAAAGGCGGCATCCTTTTGGGGATCGCCATGGGCATGCAGGTCGATAAAGCCTGGTGCGAGAATACGTCCCCTGGCATCGATACGCTGTTTAGCCGGGACGGATCCTCCCTCATCCCACTGACCGATAAAGGCAATCCTGTCGTCCCGGATACCAACATCCGCCGCATACACCGCCCTGCCCGAGCCATCCACTACTTGCGCGTTGGTGATCAGCAGATCTAAAGCTTCTTCTGCCTGGGCGGTGCCAAGCAGTATTGCCATACTCAGTCCAAGGAGCCTACTTAACTTCATCATGCCTTCTCTTGTTTTTCTGACTGGCTACACCATATCTCAGCCCGGTCAGGAATATCTGTGATTATTCGTTCATATCACAGCCGTTTACGACGACCAGGCTTTAACTAAGCCCCTCAAGGAGCCCCTTGCCTGGGATTTGTTCAGTATCATCTGGTGTCTGAGGTCAAATATTCCCCGGGAGGCAAAGGCGTGCTGGGCGCTCAGCGATCCCCCACTGCATCCAACAAAAAAGCGGCCGCAGCCGCTTTTTTAAGTCTCAGTTTGCCATTTGCAGGGCCGGCCTAGTGGATCCAATGATGACGCTGGGCCTTATCCTGCAGTTCCTGGCGGGTCTGCTCTGGCATGCTGCGGATATTCTGCTGCTCGAAGAAGAACGGGGCGCGTTTTTCCTTGCTGCCCAGCTCGTTCATGGTGCTGGCATCGAAGATGCGACCGTTTTGCACCGTGTAGGTCACATACTCGGAGCGATGCAGATCACTTAGCACATCGCCGTCGATGACCACCATATCGGCCAGTTTGCCCGCTTCCAGGCTGCCGATATGCTTATCCATGCCAAGGTGACGGGCCCCGTCGATGGTGGCGCCACGCAGCGCTTCCCAGGGCGTAAAGCCCCCCTGTTGCATAATCCACATCTCCCAGTGGGCGGCAAGGCCTGGACGCTGGCCGTGGGCACCGATATGCACGCTCACCCCCTCGTCACGCAGCTTTTTGGCATACGCGGCCACATCGAAATGATGGTACTGCTCATCCGGGGCGGTCTGACGGCGGATGGCGCGGCTGTCGAGCTCATAATGGGGGGTATAACGTAAAAGGCGTTCGTTTTTCCACACCTCGGTCCTGTCGTACCAATACTCCTCCCCCATCAGGGTACCCATGGTCACCACAAAGGTGGGGGTATAACCGTATTCAGAGGCCGCCCACAACTGGGTCACATCCGAGTAGGCATGGGACAAGGGGATGGAGTGCTCCAATCCGGTGTGGCCGTCCACCAGCATGGTCATATCCAGTTGGAAGCGCCCTGCCCCTTCCGGCACCACCATAATGCCCAGATCCTGACCGGCCTTGATGATCTGCTGGCGCACATCACGACGGGGCTGGTTGTAGGATTTCACCGAGATGGCGCCCAAATCTTTCAGCCGCTGCAGATGGAAAGTAGCATCGTCGGCGTCATCGATAATGGCTTTGTACGCCGGCCAGTTAGCCCCATACAAGATGGTGCCGGTGGAGAAAATGCGCGGTGCCAGGATCTCGCCGGCTTTTTGCATCTCGGAAGCCGAGAATATCTCGCTGGTGTCGTTAGACGGGTCATGCACTGTGGTCACCCCAAAGGCCAGATCCGCATAGTTACGCCAGTTCTGCCTTGGGATGATCTCATTGCTGCCCTGAGAGCCGTGGGCATGGGCATCCACCAGACCCGGGATCACTGTTTTGCCACTGATATCCACCACCTGTGCGCTCTTTGGAATATCCACCTCACCGCGTTTACCCACGGCCTTGATGCGGTTGCCTTCTATCAGCACCACTCCGTCTTCAATAATTTCCTGCTGATTGTCGGCGCCGCGCATGGTCACCAGGCGTCCCCCAACCAGTGCTTTGATTCCTTCAGGCTTATGGGCCTTGTGCTTAAAGGACAGATCCAGTCCTTCAGCCTCAGGCTCTGGCAGTTTGTCCGCCGCGCCCTGAATAAAGGCGAAGCTGTCTTTGAGTTCACGCTCAAAAAACAGCGGTCCGTGGTGCCAGGACAGGGCCTGGTTATCGGCCCGCCAGGTGAGGTACTCGCCGGCACGGCTGGAGACCTGGGTGACCGGTAGATTGGTCATCTTGGGCCCTACCGTCACCAGCTTGCCGGTTTCCGCATAAGGGGCGATATAGGCGTTGTACTGATAGGTAAAGGCCACCCACTGCTTGTCATGAGACAGACGGTATTCTATGACCTGATCGCCGCCATCCAGATGCTCACGCTTGTCATGGCCATTCAGATCCACACTGACCAGCTTGCGCTTGGTGGCCAGGCTGCCCGGCGTATAGTCGGTGAAATACAGTCGTTTGTCGTCACCGGCAAAATGCGGAGCAAAACCGCTGGAAGACACTTTGCTGTTGTCACCGGATTTCAGATCGGCCACATACAGACCCGGCTCCATGGAGTATTCCGGCGTCAGGATATAACCACCGCTTATCTTGCGATAGGCGACCTTGTCGCCATCCACGCTGAAACTCGGCTCAATGTAATGGCCCGGCTTGTCGGTAATCACCTTGCCTTTGCCGCCTTTGGCGGACACCACCCGAACCGTACCCAGTGTCTGGTCGTTCCAGGTGGTGTAGACAATGGATTTGCCGTCGTTGGAGAAGCGCGGGTAGTACTCGTCATGTTCATTCTGGCTGGTCAGGCGGCGTTGCTTGCCTGATTTCAGATCCTTGACGTACAACTTACCCAGGGCCTGGAAAACCATATTTTTGCCGTCCGGGGATTTCTGCGCCCAGCGGATCATTTTCACATCGAAGGTGTCCGGGGCCACATCCACCGGGAAACGCAGCGCCTTGGCGATCTGTTTTTCAGTGCTGATCTTTACCGGCACCTGAGCCAGCGCTTTACTCTTTACATCCAGCTTGTGGAATTTACCGCCACTCCAGAACAGGATCTGTTTGCCATCCGGCGTCCAGTCGAAATAGGCAAAATAGCCCTCCGAGCCAAAACCTTCCTGCATGTCCCGCTCCAGCTTGTCGGTCAGCAGAGTTTCGCGGCCGGTTTCCAGATCCAGAATAAACAGAGCGGTGTCTTCCCTTACCCGGCGTACAAATGCCAGGTACTTGCCGTCAGGTGAAGGTGTGGGCACCACGGCGCCGCCGACACCGCCCACCAGGGTGATTTCCTCCCCCGTGTCACGCTCGTAGCGTTGAATGGCGAAGATGCCCTTAAGGGGATCCCGGTTATATTCAAATACGCTGCCGCCGGTCACATCCTTGGTGTAATAGATGTATTTACCGTCTGGAGAGAAAACCGGATCGGCCTGGTTTTTCTGCTCCTGCTCGCCACCGTCTCGCTTGGCTATCTGCAGGCCGTCGCCACCGCTGTGGTGGAACTGCCAGATTTCCCCGGCCGGAATACTGCGACGGGAGACGATGCCGCGGGTAACCAGAATGTACTGGCCGTCGGGGCTCCATTTGGGCGAATGGATCAGGTCATTTTTGATTTTGGTAACCTGTTTCAGATCGCCGCCTTCCAGATCCATGGTCCAGACGTTGGTGTTGCCCCCCCTGTCTGACACAAACGCAATGCGCTTACCGTCCGGACTAAAGGCAGGATGCAGATTAAACGCCAGATCACTGGTCAGGGCTTTGGCTTCACCGCCGCCGATGGGCGCTATATAGAGATCGCCCAGGGCATCAAACACAAAATGCTTACCGTCCGGACTGATGTCCAGGCTCGACCAGGTGGTCTCGTCGGTATCTATTTTGACTGTGCTCAAATCAAAAGGCGGATTGAGCACATCCCATTTCTGTTCTTTGGCTTCGCCGTCTGACTTGGCGGCGCTCTCGGCATTATCCTGGGCCAACAGGGGAGCGCTGGTGCCCAACCCCAGGATCAGGGCCAGGGCAACGGGTTTGAGTCGGGTCATTGAGGTGCCTCTTTATGGTTATAAATACTTGGCAAAAGTGATTTTGTGCCACATAAAGCCGGGCTTGGGAATGATCGGGCAAGACTTTCTCGGCCAACCGACCGGAAACTAAGACTACCAACGCCCGGCTTGGTGGTGATCAGAATCCCGGGCTTCCACCCAGTGGTCTCCCTCTTCGGTCTGTTCCTTTTTCCAGAAGGGCGCGCGGGTCTTAAGATAATCCATAATATACTCACAGGCCTCGAAAGCCGCCTGGCGGTGTGTGCTGGACACCCCCACAAAGACGATCTGCTGACCCAGTTCAAGCCGTCCAATGCGATGAATCAGCCTTACCCGGCCCAGGGGCCAGCGGCTGCGCGCCTGCTGCACTATCTGCTCAAGGCTTTTTTTTGTCATGGCCGGATAGTGTTCCAGGGTCAGGGACAGGATCCGCTTTCCCTGATTTTGGTTTCTGACCAGGCCGGTAAAGGTGACTACCGCCCCGTCCCCCGGGTTGTCGCGGATCAGCGCCTGATACTCGGCCTGCTGATCGAAGTCCAGTTCCTGTACCGAGATATAATCTTGTCTGCCTGCCATCTTTCAGCCCCCGGTCACCGGTGGAAAAAACGCCACTTCGTCACCGCTTTTAAGCTCCCGGCTGTCTTCCTCCAGGGTCTGATTCACCGCAACCAGGGCTTTGCCCGGTTGCAGAAATTCCTGCCAGGGCTCGCCACGGGACATCAGCTCGTTTCGAAGCGCGGCCACATCATTAAAGGGGCCGGCCAGGCTTAATTCATGGCAATGCAAGACCTCTCGTAACTGCGCGAAGAACAATACCCTGATCATGGCTGTGTGCCCTGCCAGTGGCCGGTCTTGCCGCCCAACTTTTCGGTTACGCGTACCCCTTCTATGCTCATACCGGGGTCCACCGCCTTGCACATATCGAACAGAGTCAGGGCCGCCACCGACACTGCAGTCAGAGCCTCCATCTCCACCCCGGTCTGCCCGGCCAGTTTGCATAAACTGGTGATCCTGACCCGGCTTTGTTCAGGTTGGGGTTCGAACTCCACCTGCACTTTTGACAACATCAGCGGATGACACAAAGGAATCAGACTGGCAGTCTGTTTGGCCCCCTGAATGCCGGCGATGCGGGCCACGGCAAAGACATCTCCTTTGGCATGCTTGCCTTCGCTTATCATGGTAAGCGTGTCCTTCTTCATGGTGACGTAGCCTTCGGCCCGGGCCTCCCGCTGGGTCACGGCTTTCTCTGTGACATCCACCATACTGGCTTCGCCGCGCTGATTGATATGACTGAGTTGGTTGTCTGACATAAATTATCCCCTGCTCTGACAGTCTTTGCTCTGCTGCAGATGGCCGACAAAATTGCAGGGCTTGTGGCCGGCATCGAGTTGTTCCCTGATAATCCCCTGCCAGGCGGTTTTACAGGCATCGGTGGAGCCCGGCATGCAGAAAATCAGGGTACGGTTGGCCAGGCCCGCCAGGGCCCTGGATTGCAAGGTGGAGGTACCGATTTCCTGATAGGACAACTGGCGAAACAGCTCGCCAAAACCTTCCACCTGCTTATCAAGCAAAGGCGCCACGGCTTCGGGGGTGCTGTCACGACCGGAAAAGCCGGTGCCGCCGGTCACCAGCACCACTTGTACCCGCTGATCGGCAATCCAGGCGCTGAGCCTGGCGCGGATCTGGTAGATGTCGTCGCGAACAAGGGCCCGTTCGGCCAGTTGATGGCCGGACTGGATCAGGGCTTCCACCAGGTAGGCGCCCGAGGTGTCGGTCTGTTCATTGCGACTGTCGGACACCGTCAGTACGGCAATCTGCAAAGCGATGGGTTCGGTAACGGATGGTTGGGGCATGAATACTCCGGTTAGATCAATTCAACTCTGGTTGGCGACTGAAACGCTGCCAGTCACCGGGATAATTCAGATTCTCAAGCTGCTGCGGATGGTTGCAGGGCAATCCCCGGGCAGGCAGGCTGGATAATAAGCCCTGCACCGCCAGCTTGTCTTGTTGCAGCAGGTAGTCCACCGCCCTTGCCGCCTGCCCGTCCGGCAGGTACAGGGGCAGAGGCGAGGAATTAAAGTAGCAGGCCTGTTGATGCTGTTGCCCTGCCGCCACCAGCAGTTGCATCAGTTCAACCGTTAATGCCGGCATATCCACCGGAATAATCAGCCATTGGGACTGGCCTTGTGCTGCATTAAGCAGGCTATAAACTGCCCCAAGAGGACCTTTGTCCCTAAGGCTGTCCTGAATAAAACCGGGCTGGTTTCGACTGACCAGGATCTGATCACAACCGACAGATTTTAGCAGCATGACTGCCCGCTCCAGCAGACTCTGGCCGTCGAGCTCCAGCAGGGCCTTATCCTGGCCCATTCTGCTGGAGCGGCCCCCGGCCAGCACCGCCCCGAACAACATCAGCCCCCCAGCATAGCCAGGTGGCGGGTGGCGCCGGTAACGCCTTCGTCCAGCCAGTGACTGGCTTCTTTGTGGCCCAGCAGTGCCACCAGGCGCTGCTGCAGGGCCGGCACGTCGCCGGTTTGGATCAGGGGCCGCAGATCCAAGCCCTGTTCGGCAAACAGGCACAGATGCAACTTGCCCAGTGCCGATACCCGCAGGCGGTTACAGGTGGCGCAAAAATCCTTGCTGTAGGGCATGATCAAACCTATACGCCCGGCATAATCCGGATGGGAAAATTCCTGGGCGGGTCCTGCCGCCTTGTCCCTTAGCACCTGCACCCAGCCCTGTTCCAGCAGTTGCCGTTTAACCGGCGCTCCGGATACATGATTGGTCTTAAAGTAGGCTTGATTATCGCCGGTCTGCATCAGTTCGATAAATCTCAGGGTCACCGGCATCTTCTTCAGCCAGAGGAGGAAGCTGTTCAGTTGCTCATCGCTGTAGGGTTTGAGCAGTACGGCATTGACCTTGACCTTAAGGCCCAGGGCCAGGGCCTTGTCCAGGCCGGCCAGAATGGTGTCCAGCTTGTTGTGGCCGGTGATGGCATTGAACTGGCGGGGATCCAGGCTGTCCATGCTCACATTCAGCGACGTCAGCCCCGCATTAGCCCAGTCTTCCACCATCTCAGGCAGCCTATAGCCGTTGGTGGTAATGGCGATCTTGTCGATACCGGGGGTTGTTGCGCAGCGGTCGATAATCTCAGGCAAATCCCTGCGCAGTGACGGCTCCCCTCCGGTGAGGCGAATCTTGCTGGTGCCAAGACCGGCAAAGGCCTGGACCAGGGTGTCGATTTCATCCAGTTGCAGAAAGTCCCGCTCGGTGTCGCATTGGTAGCCATCCGGCAGGCAATAGTCGCAACGAAAGTTGCACACATCGGTGATGGACAGGCGCAGATAATGAAAGCGCCGTCCGTATCTGTCTTCTAGCATTGTTTACCTTTCCTTGAGCGACGATTGGTGTCGTCGCTCCGTTGGGAGGCTGGTCGATTTCTCTTGCAACCCTGGCAGATCAACCTTGGTTGTCTGCGGCCAGTGAACCCTGCCCGGCGGATAGCGGCGGGGGTAGGCACAAAGGCTCGGTAGTGTTTATTGCCGGATCCATACAGACCCGGCAAGTCGGTCACAGATTTCGCGTTCCTGGAGCATAGCCCAAAGGCAGGCTTGCAATCCATGCATGAGCAGAAAAATCCGACTGCTCTCAGTATTTTGCGCTAAGTTGCAGCCAGAACTTGCTGGTGTCGGTGGCAAACTCATCGGCCTCGTACAATGCCAGCTTGGCCAGCAACTGCACATTCGCTGCAAACTGATAACCGGCCTGGGCATCCCATTCAGAGCCATAATCCCCTTGGCCTTCTGCTGCCAGGAACTGATGGTAAATCAAGGACAGATCCACATCGCGCAACCTGGTGGACAGCTTCAGCCAGCGATCTTCGATGCCCTGTGCCGGGGTGGAGAGAAACTTATCGGCAAAGCCCTGGAATTTGTGCAACGTGGCAAGGGGCGTGATAAAGCCCTGATCCTTATCGCTGCCCAGGATCTCCAATCCTGCGGCCAGGGTAACGGCGTTGAGCTTTAACCAGCCATCCAGGGCCAGATAATCCGTACTGTAGTCTGCCGGATGCTCGCCGGCCTCCTGCTGGCGGGCATAGGCCAGATGTGCGCCCCATCCGCTTTGTTTAAACTGATAATCCAGACCCAGGGTCTGATTGCTCAGTGCCAGGGCCTGGTCAAAGTCCAGATGATGATAAAACACCTGCCATTGGTGCCCGTCACCTAACTGGTGGATCATATTCAGCAAATGCAGCTTGCCGTCCAGTTGCCCCGCCGCGCTGTCGGGCCCGAAGATGCGGTTGACCCGGCTGACATAGGCATAATCCAGATGCAGATTCTGCGCCGCCTGGTACTGAAGGCGGAAGCCGTCGAAGGTTTGCTCCTGCTGACGCCAGCCGACACTGCCGACAAAGCGCTGATTGCTGTACAAAATCCGCTGGCGTCCCAGATCCAGAGTCAGTCCCTCATTTCCCTTGTAGCGCAAAAAGGCCTGGTTCAAATCGGCACCGGCCGGGTCGGCCACCACCGGATAGTCGCCGTTGCCGTTGAGGGTGTCGTTGTAGTCCTTATCGAACAGCTCCGTCACATAATCAAATTCCAGCACGGCCCTCACGCCCTGCCAGTTGCCGCTTTTTGCTGTCAGTCGGGTGCGCAGGGTGTTGGCCAGGGCATTTTCGGGCAGATTTTCCTGATCCACCGCCTCCAGACGGTAGCGAAGTTGCAAGTCCAGGCTTCCTTCCTTCAATGCCTGGCTGAGGTCCTGACCCTGGGCAGGGCTGAGGATCAATACTGAGGCTATGGCCACGGATGCTTTTAACATGCTTTCTCCTTGAGGCTTAAGCCCTGATAGTGTTGAGTAAAGCCGGACTGACCGGGTAGCGATGCCTGATGACTTCGCCGACCAGGATCAGCGCGGGTCCGTTTAAGGATTGCTCCCTGACCCTGCTGGCAATATCGGTGAGATCGCCCAGGATCATCTGCTGATCCGCCAGGCTGACCTTTTCCACCACGGCTACCGGCATTTCCGGGTCCATGCCGTGCTGAACCAGTCGTTGGCAGATAAGCTCCAGACGATTAAGGCCCATATAGAACACCAGGGTCTCGGTCTGATTGCCCACCAGACTGGTCCAGTCTGGTTCAGATTCTGCGCTTTGCATCCTGGCGGTAATAAAGCGCACGGACTGGGCACATTCCCTGTGGGTAAGGGGAATGCCACACCATGCCGACAATCCTGAGGCGGCGGTGATGCCCGGCACAATGGCAAAGTCGATACCGGCCTGTTCCAATGCGTCACATTCCTCTGCGCTGCGGGCGAAAACAGCCGGATCGCCGCCCTTAAGCCTGGCAATGGTTCTGCCGGATTGGGCTTCTTCCACCAGTAACTGACAGATACGCTGCTGACTCAGACTGTGCTGGCCGCAACGTTTGCCCACATAGCGCTTCTCGATATGCGCAGGCAGCATGGCCAGCATCTCCTCGCTGACCAGATCATCAAAGAGCACCAGATCGGACTGCTGGATCATCCGCCAGGCCTTGAGGGTCAGAAGCTCCGCATCGCCGGGACCTGCCCCGATGAGATAGACCTTGCCGGGCGCTGAGGAGCCAGATGCCGCCTGCAGACACTGGTGTCCCCGTCTGTCGGCCAGACCGGATCTGGGCCACGCAGCCCGGAAAAATGTCGAAATCATACTGCCTCCTCCAGCAGGATGGCGGCCCGCTGGTCCAAAGAACCTTCAGACTGGCCGCCAGAAAAAGCAGGTTGAACAGGCGTCTTGAGCAGCCGGCTGAGCTCGGGCTTACAGGACCCGCAACCTGTGCCGCATTGAAGGCTGGCGCCCAGTTTACCGACGCTGTCCTGCCCGGCTGCGATGGCCTCCAGCACCTGTTTTTCATGGACCTTGAAGCAACTGCAAATCTGCCGCCCCTGGCAATAGATCTTATCCGGCTCGCCGCGCAGCCAGCCAGACTGCTGCTCAGCCGACAGAACCCCGGTATCCAGGAGGCTTTGCAGATAAGCAGTGGGCAGCGACGGCAGGCCCGACGGGCTATCGGTCAGGGCCCAGTCCAGTCTGCCCTGTTGCAGGGCCAGGCAGGCGGCTCCCCTGCCCTGACTCAATGATTCTTCGGCCGGCCAATACTGCGCCAGCAGATGCCAGTTTGGCGCCCGGCTGGCCAGCAGGTAATACAGTCCCTTATCCAGGGGGATTTTCAGCCAGTAATCGGCCAGTTCTGTCAGTTGACCGATCTGCAGGGAACGGCGGCACAACAGCAGGCCGTAATGCTGATGGTCAACCGGTTCCACCGCCACTGCAGCGTGCTTAAGCCCGGGCTGAAAGGAGTAAGGATCGCTCAGCGGCGCAAACAGGCTGCCTATCGCCCCGTGACTGGCAAACTGTCCATTCCAGTGCATGGGCGCAAACAGCTCCCCCCGGCGCACACCGGCGTCCAGTTTAACCGGCAGGATCACCTGCTGCCCCTGGCAATGCCGTGCACTCAGTGCGGCAAGCTGCCCTCCGGCGAGCCCCAGAGTTGCTGCATCCTGCGGGTGTATACGCAGCCAGGGCCGGTCTTCGTGCTGCATCAGCTCGGCTGCCTGCCCGGTGCGGGTCATGGTGTGCCACTGATCCCGTATCCGGCCGCTGTTAAGCACATAGGGGAATGCCTGGTCCGTGCGCTGCTGCGGCGGCTGATAATCCAGGGCGACAAAATTGGCCCGGCCGTCGGGGGTATAGAAGTGACCATCAGTGAAAAGGCGTTTGCTGCCCTGGCGACTCTTGGCCGACACCGGCCATTGCACCGGCGCCAGGCGGTCATACTCGCTGTGGGTCAATCCGGCCAGCGCAGAGATATCCAGCGCACGGCGACCCTGATTTTCTAATCCGGTGAGACGGGCATACTCATCGAAAATCTCCCCCGGATGGCCAAAATCAAAGCCGGAAAAGCCCATTGCCCTGGCCACGGCGCAGAGTATCTGCCAGTCGGGCATGGCCTGGCCCGGCGGTGGTAAAAACCCCCGCTGCCGGGAAATGCGCCTCTCTGAGTTGGTCACCGTGCCGTCTTTTTCTGACCAGGTGGCGGCCGGCAACTGCACATGGGCCAGGGCAAGGGTATCGTTATGGGCCACACAATCCGACACCACCACCAGCTCGCAGCGCTTAAGGGCCTGTCTGACCAGATTGCTGTCCGGCAGGCTGACCATGGGATTGGTCCCCATAATCCATAAGGCCTTGATCTTACCCTGCGCCATTTGCTGAAAGAGTTCCACGGCCGGCAGGCCGGCCTTGTGGGCCATGGTGGGAGATTGCCAATAGTCCTGCAACAGCTGTCTGTGGGCGGCGCTGTGCAGATCCAGGTGCGCCGCCAGCAGGGTGGCCAGCCCGCCCACTTCCCGCCCGCCCATGGCATTGGGCTGGCCGGTAATGGAAAAGGGTCCGCTGCCCGGTTTGCCGATCTTACCGCTGGCCAGATGGCAGTTGATAATGGCATTGACCTTGTCCGTGCCGCTGGTGGACTGGTTGACCCCCATGGAGAAAAAGCTCAGTGCAGAGGAACTGTCGGCAAACCAGCGGTAGAACAGACGCAGATCCTTTACCGGCAGGTCACAGGTGTTTGCCACCCGCTCCAGGGGCCACTCAGCCGCTTTTGCCAGCGCCCGCTCAATTCCCTGTGTATGGCCCTCAATAAAATCCCTGTCCAGCAACTCGTGGGCTGCCAGGTAGGCCAGTAGCCCATTAAACAGCACCACATCGGTACCCGGCCGGATGGCCAGATGCAGATCGGCAAGCTCCGTGGTGGCGGTTTGCCTGGGATCGATGTTGACCAGCTTGAGCGCCGGGTTGAGCTGTTTCGCCCTTTCCATACGCTGGTACAGCACCGGGTGGGTCCAGGCCGCGTTGGAGCCCACAAGGATCAGCAACTCGGTTTGTTCCAGATCCTCATAGCAACAGGGCATGGCATCGGCGCCGAAGGCCCGTTTGTAACCCGCCACCGCCGAGGACATGCACAGGCGCGAATTGGTGTCGATATTGGCGCTGCCGATGTAGCCCTTCATCAGCTTGTTAGCCACATAGTAATCTTCGGTCAGAAGCTGACCAGACACATAAAAGGCCACCGCGTCAGGCCCATGCCGGGCGATGGCGTCGCTGAAGCCGGCGGCAACCTTTTCGATTGCCTGCTGCCAACCCACTTCCTGCCCTGCAATCCGTGGTACCAGCAGGCGATGTTCTAACCTGTTGGTTTGCTGCAGTTTGCTGCCCTTGATGCACAACTTGCCGTGGTTGGCCGGATGTTCAGGGCTGCCCTGCAACGAGTCAATCATAGGTTGCCCGTCATTATTCCGGCCCAGGCTGACATCCACCCCGCAGCCCACGCCGCAATAGGGACAAGTGGTAGTACAGAGGCTTGCAGCAGATCCCATCAGCAGGCTTCCTCCAGCTCGGCAAGCTGGACATTGGCTACCTGTACAGCCCCCTCATGGAGACGGACCGGGTACACGGGCACCCGGACACTGTCATCGTCCAGGCAGCGGCCAGTCACCAGTGAGAAGCGCTGCTTGTACAACGGCGAGGCCACCACCGGCTCACCCTGAATGCTGCCGGCAATGCCACGGCTCAGTACATTGGCCTGACCTATGGGATCCCAGTTATCAATGGCGAAGAGTTTCTGCCCGCCATCCGCCAGCACCAGTTTAAACAGGGCCAGTTGCCTGCCCGTGCCCTCTTCTTCTTCCAGATAAGCGCACACACCGGAGTTATCGATTAAGTCACTGATCTTACAAAGGCTGTTCCACTGCATCTTGGCCTCCTATGCCGATTGGGTATCGTTGGTTAACTGGCGAACCGGGATGGCCTGTGAGTTGGCCAGACGGTTTTTTTCCTCCGCGGTGGCAGGACGCCACTGGCCGCGTTCCTCGACAAACTGGATATTGGCATCCGGCTTGTCCGCATTGACAAACTGGCGGAAACGTTTGAGGTTTTCTTCGCTGCTGATGGCGGTTTTCCATTCACATTGGTAGGTGCCGACCACCTTTTGCATCTGCGCTTCCAGTTCGCCGGCCAGACCCAGCGAATCCCCTATGATCACTTCTTTTAGGTAATCCAGGCCCCCATCCAGGCTTTCCAGCCACACCGAGGTTCGCTGCAGGCGATCGGCGGTGCGCACATAGAACATCAGGAAACGGTCGATGTAACGGACCAGGGTGTCGGTATCCAGATCCTGGGCAAACAGATCTGCGTGACGGGGCTTCATGCCGCCGTTGCCGCAAACATAGAGGTTCCAGCCCTTGTCGGTGGCGATGACCCCCACATCCTTACTCTGGGCTTCGGCGCATTCGCGTGTGCAGCCGGACACCGCCATCTTGATCTTGTGCGGTGAGCGCAGACCCTTGTAACGGTTTTCGATATCGATGGCGGTGCCGACGCTGTCCTGTACCCCGTAACGACACCAGGTGCTGCCGACGCAGGATTTGACTGTACGCAGGGACTTGCCATAGGCATGGCCGGTCTCAAAACCTGCATCGATGAGTTCCCGCCAGATCTCCGGTAAATGCTCGACCCGGGCACCGAACAGGTCGATACGCTGGCCGCCGGTGACCTTGGTATACAGGCGGTATTTTTTCGCCACCTGGCCGATGACAATCAGCTTGTCCGGCGTGATCTCACCGCCCGGTACCCGGGGCACCACCGAATAGGTGCCGTCTTTTTGCATATTGGCCAGGAAGGTATCGTTGGTATCCTGCAGACCCACATGGGCCCTGGCCAGCACAAACTCATTCCAGTTGGACGCCAGGATAGAGGCCACAGCCGGTTTGCAAATATCGCAGCCAAGGCCCTGACCATGCTGGTTCAGCAACTCGTCGAAGGTGCGGATCTTTTCCACCTGTACCAGATGGAACAGCTCCTGCCGACTGAAAGCAAAGTGTTCGCAGATATCTTTTTTGACCTCCACGCCACGTTTGGCCAGTTCCGTGTCCACCATGTTCTTCAAAAGCGCTGAACAGCCACCGCAACCGGTACTGGCCCTGGTACAGCTTTTCACCGCGGCCAGTTCACAGGCGCCTTCGTCAATGGCCGAGACGATATCGCCCTTGCTGACGTTATGGCAGGAACAGACCGTCGCGGTCATGGGCAGGGCATCGGCCCCAAGGCCGGGTTTTTCGCTACTGGAGGGCAGGATCAGGCTCTCCGGATATTTGGGTAGTTCAATGCCGTTTAAGGCATATTGCAGCAAAGTGTCGTAATCTGAGCTGTCGCCCACCAACACGGCCCCGAGCAGTCTTTTTTGCTTGGCATCCACGACTATTTTCTTGTAGATGCCCAGCGGCTGGTTCTGGTACTGGTAGCTCAGGGCCCCTTCCGTGCGGCCATGGGCATCACCGATACTGCCCACTTCCACACCGAGCAGCTTGAGCTTGGTGCTCATATCCGCACCGGTAAAAGACTCATCACCGGCAGCCAGATGACCGGCCGCTACCCTGGCCATCTGATAGCCTGGGGCCACCAGACCGAAGATACGTCCCTGCCACAGGGCACATTCGCCAATGGCGTAAATATCCGGATCAGAGGTCTGACAACGATCGTTAACGACGATACCGCCGCGCTCACCCACCGCCAGATCGGCCTGACGGGCCAGACTATCCTGTGGGCGGATGCCGGCGGAGAACAATACCAGGTCAGTCTCCAGCGCCTCGCCGTCTTTGAATTCCAGCCGGTACCGACTCTGGTTGCCGGCCACAATGCGCTCCGTGGCCTTACCCGTATGCACCCGCACGCCCAGCGCTTCAATCTTCTCTCGCAGGAGCTTGCCGCCGCCTTCGTCGAGTTGCACTGCCATCAGTTGCGGAGCGAACTCCACCACGTGGGCCTCAAGGCCTGCCTGTTTAAGGGCATTGGCGGCCTCCAGACCCAGCAGGCCGCCGCCGATCACCACGCCCACGCGGCTTTGCGCTGCCGAAGCCTGAATGGATTCCAGATCTTCAATGGTCCGGTACACCAGGCAGTGAGGCTGGTCGTTACCGGGAATAGGCGGTACAAAGGGATAGGAGCCGGTGGCCAGCACCAGTTTGTCATAAACCAGATGACGGCCATCGGTCAGCCAGACCTGGCGGGACTGGCGATCAATATTCTCGACCCAAGCGTTACAGAGAAAGCGGACACCCAATGATTCATAGTGCGCCTCGCTGGTCAGCATCAGATCGTCGGCCGTCTTACCGGCGAAGAACTCGGACAGATGCACCCTGTCATAGGCCAACCGTGGCTCACCGCTCAGTACCGTGATATCGGCTGCGGGACAATGCTGGCGAAGTTGCTCCACATAGTGATGCCCCACCATGCCGTTGCCCACCACCACTATCTTGATTGCGTCATTCATTATTGACTCCCGGCGCCTTTTTATTGAGGCGCGCTTTCTTCGAACCAAAAAAAACCCACAGACTCGCTCAGGAGTGCTGTGGGCTTCGTTGCCAGGCCACCCTCATGACAGCTTTGTCAAAGGGTGGCGTACAGATTGTTTGTGTGCCGTCACCGGCCTTTTTTATTGAAGGGCGGGATCTTCATCTTCCGCCCCTTGTAAGCCTACTAAAGCAAGCATGTTGCCAGCTTTAAATAATTCTTATATTTCATATAGATAGTCTTTTTCCCCACCAATTCCCAGGTCTCCTGCTACCAGCCGGAGTGCAAACCTGCACCCTAATTGTGCGACCTGGGCGCTAAGTTGCGGACAGCAGGGCCCATTGCAGCAACACCACCAGCAGCAACAGCGCGCTGATCATCTGCCACACCCGCAGCGGGTGACGCTCCAGCAGGGATTTTCCGGCCTGTCCCCTGAACAGGCTCTGGTTGGGCAGACTGATATCCTGCAATAATTCAGATAATGCCGCATGGCGTCTTGCAGGCTGGGGATGGGTGGCTTTTTGCAGGGTAAGATCCAGCCATTCGGGAATATCCGCCCTGCGGGATCTGGCGCTTTGGTATTGCCAGTGCCGATGACTGGTCTGCCACTTGAGCAGCGGCGTCTTGAAAGGCAAGTGACCGGTCAGCAGTTCGTACAGCATGACCCCTAAGGAATAGATGTCCGAGTGGATACTGCCGGGATCGCCCTGCAGGCATTCAGGAGCCAGATAATCCAGCGCGCCCACCGGGTAGCTTCCGTCCAGTGGGCTGAAGGACTCCTGCAATCCGCCTACCTGCACCGCGCCGTAATCGATCAGCTTCAGTCGTCCCCGGCTGTCGAGCATCACGTTTTCCGGCTTGAGATCCCGGTGCACCATTCCCTGGCGTTGCAGGGCCCGCACGGCCCCGACCAGTTCGGTAAAGATCGCCCTGACCTGCTGTATGGACGGCGCCGGATGATCCCGCATCCACTGGCGCAGCGTCTGGCCTTCAATGTATTCGCACAAGTGATACAAGAAGCGGCTGGCCGCAGGGCGGCCATGCATTTTCATCAGACTGGCATGGCGGACCCGTTGTCCAACCCAGGCTTCCCGGCTGAAGCCCTCCAGGTACTGGGGATCCTCAGAAAAATGACTGCTGGGCGCCTTGAGCGCCAGCGGCTCCGACCAATGGGGATGCGTGACCAGATACAGGTGGCTGCGGGGACCGGAGTACAACACCTTGCTGACCTCAAACCCATCCAGCTTAGTGCCCGGCTCCAGTACCGGCGGAATGATCAGGGCCGTCAGGCTTTTGTACACCTCATCCAGTTGCAGATAGGGTAATTGCTCCACCCTGATCAGCAGACAGGTCAGGTTATCCTGGCTGCCGGCGTTAAGCGCCTGCTCCACCAGGGTCCGGGCCGCCCCCTCCAGATCCTCACCGGCCCCTTGCAACAGGCCAGGCAGATCAGTGACCGGCAAGAACTCATGTACACCGTCTGTACTGAGTAAAAACAGATCCCCTTCTTCGAGGGGTTGTTGCAGGTAATCCACCTCCAGACGGCTGTCCAGTCCCAGCGCCCGGCTGAGCAGCGAACGCCCCCCCAATTGCCGGTGACAATGATCCCGGGTCAGTTGTTCGACCTCATGCCCTCGTAACCTGTAGATGCGACTGTCCCCCACATGCAGCAAATGGGCGGTGCGGGACTTGCAAATCAGGGCGCTGAAGGTGGTCACCAGGCCATCGCCCGGTGTCTGGCTCTGGCGGTCATGATGGTGCAGCCAGTTGTTCAGGGCGCTGAGCACTTTGCCCGCGGAGGTTTTCACCGGCCAGCTGTCCGGCGTACTGAAGTAGTCGGCAATAAAGTGGCTGACGCTCAGTTGACTGGCCAGGCCGGCGTTGTCGCTGCAACTGGCCCCATCGGCGATACAGGCCACCCAGCCTTTAAGCGCTTCCCTCTGACTGGGTTCCCGGCTGGCGGCAAAGGCATCCTGGTTGACCGGCTTGCGACCAGCACTGGAATACCCGCCGACCCGTATCCGTAATTGCACTGCGCCCTGCTCATTGACTGGCAGGTCAGCCGGTTGCTGCAGGGCCTGGTTTTGCATGCCTTAACACTCCCTGCTAGGCCCGGGACACCGAGATCAGTTCCACCGAACCGTCTTCGCGGATCTCGGCCATATGACCCTGGGGCTCATCCATAAACAGCAGGACCAGAAAGCCCAGTACCGCGGTAGCGCCGATGACCATAAAGAACACCGGATAATCCACCAGTGACAGGATGGTCAGATAGGTCACCGCCCCCACGTTGCCGTAAGCCCCTGTCATCCCGGCAATCTGGCCGGTCAGCCTGCGTTTGATCAGAGGCACCACGGCAAACACCGCTCCTTCCCCAGATTGCACAAAGAAAGAACAGAGCATGACGGCCAGCACGGCCAGATAGAGTGGCCAGGAACTGTCCACCTGGGCCATCAGGAAGTACCCCATTGCCAGGCCGGCGGTGAGCACCAGCAGCGTCGGCTTGCGACCAAATTTATCCGACAACCAGCCGCCGCCGGGACGGGACATCAGGTTCATAAAGGCATAGGCTGACGCCACCATACCCGCCAGCACCGGACTGAGTTCGAAGGTTTCGGCAAAGAATAACGGCAGCATGGAGATCACCGCCAGTTCCGAGCCGAAGGTGGCAAAATACAGCACGTTGAGCACAGCCACCTGCTTAAACTTATACCTGTGCAACTCCGGCACCGGGGTGGAGAACACCTGCTTGTTAGCCCCCCAGACATGCCACAGGTCATACAGGTAGAGTACCGCCAGCCCCACATACAAGGACCGACAAAGGGTTTCACCCAGCATATTGACACCGGCCGGCGACAGCTTCCAGGTCAGTAGTACCAACGCCCCGTAAAGGGGAAGTTTCATTATCAGTAGCAGGAAGAAGTCTGCCGGGCTGGTGACTTCCATTGCGCCATTGCCCTTAGGTTTGAAATAAGTGGCCCCTTTGGGGGTATCGGACACATTGAAATAGTAGATAAAGGCAAAGGCCAGACTCAGCAGACCTGTCAGGCCAATGGCGTAACGCCAGCCATCCTCTCCACCGAACCAAAGAGCCAGCACAGGCAGGGTAAAGGCTGCCGCGGCGGAGCCGAAATTGCCCCAACCGCCGTAAATGCCCTCGGCCGTACCCAATTCATTGGGGGGGAACCATTCACTGACCATGCGGATGCCGATGACAAAGCCCGCGCCGATAAATCCCAGCATAAAGCGGGCAATGGCCGCCTGGATAAAGGTATCGGCCAGGGCAAACATTAAGCAGGGGATGGAGCACACCAGCAATAAACCGGAGTAAACCAGCCTGGGCCCCAGTCGGTCAGTCAGCATACCGATCAACACCCTGGCCGGAATGGTCAGCGCCACGTTAAGGATCAGCAGGGTCTTGACCTGTTCCTTGTCCAGGCCGAGGCTCTGCGAGATGGCCAGCAGCATGGGCGCGTGGTTAAACCAGACCACAAAGGTGATAAAAAACACCATCCATGAGAGGTGCAGAATCTTCATCTTGCCGCTGAACGACAGCAGATTGAAAGGGGTATGGCTGCTCATCTTGTTTGCCTCATATCACTGGTTATACGTGGGAGCCCGACCCTTAGGGCCGGGCTCGTTATGGCTGGCAGGGCAATTTTTGGCCAAAAAAAACCCACGACCTCCCAAAAAGGGAAAACGTGGGCTTCGTTGCCTTGCCAGCTTTTGGCATCATTGCCAGAAACTGACGGACTAATTGTCAAGGGCGCACATGCCCTATTCCCATCCTGGGACAACCTGGTAATAAGGTTCGGCCGCTAAGCCGGAACAACTCCCTGTAGTGGTTTCCCGACCGGCCTTTGCCGGTCAGTGTGGTGGTATCTTATTATTATTAAGTGCCGGCACTGTTGTTATTGTTGTTGGCCTTCACATCTTCTTATTTCCGGCAATTCCCATTGGCGGCTACCTTCCACATCTTGCCCCTGTGTTATAGCAGGTACAGTGCCAGGTTGTATTTTACTTATTATTCAAAGAGTTACTGAATTTCACTGCTGAGCGGCCCGCTAGGAGTTAACCGCCGGAGTGCAACATCGCCCTATCCTTGTGCAAGGCATTCGACTGCGCAGGGCGGTGTAAAAAGAGGGGGAAGTGGCGTTCGACGCCCGGAATTGAAAAAAGCAACCCGCGGGTTGCTTTTTAGTCTTGGCCTGATTAACCGGAGTATTCCGGTCAGGCTATTCAGATAGCCTGAATATTCTCAGCTTGGGGGCCTTTCTGGCCGCGACCGATAGTAAACTGCACTTTCTGGCCTTCTTTGAGAGTTTTGAAACCATCACCCACAATTGAGCGGAAATGGGCAAACACATCGGCGCCACCTTGCTGCTCGATAAAACCAAAACCTTTATCTTCGTTGAACCACTTTACGGTTCCAGTCGTTGTATTAGACATAATCATATCCTGAAATTTATATATTAGGGCCTGAATAGGCGTGTATAGCTTAAAAATGGAGACTTTGATTTAAAAACTGCAGGACGAGGTAATACGAATAAAACAGCGAAATGTAGGATGTAAATGTGGAGCTTCTTTCTAGCTGCAGAGACAATACAGGGAATAATCATGCCCGTCCATTTATATTTTAATTAATTAAAAAAGGCCTCATACAGAGTCAGTAAAATGATATTTTCTGGGCTGGCTGATTCATCTAAATATTTACCGGTTTAAATCCCGATCATTTACCTGGCATGACTCCACTGCCCGGCTGGCGTGCGGATGCGTGGTCAGCCAGCAGGCTGTCGCGCATCTGGCTGTACAGATCCGGCCGGTAAACCCTGAACGCCAGCTCCTCACTGGCCTGGCCCGGCGAGATATGACCAACCCGCTCCATCTGCGCCAGCAGATTGCGGGCGTAGGCAATTTTGGGCTGGTTGCTGCCGTCATCCCCCATGGCGCAGAACCGGTTGTAGGCCGGCACCGATCTGGGACCGAGATCTTTATGCACCAAGCAGCTTCCCAACAGCGCCGGGGCCACCACATCCAGATCCGCATTCAGATACTCGCTGCGAGTGAGAATACGGGCCGCCTCGAAACGGTTGGCCACCGACTCCAGCCATTGACAGGCCTGTTGCAATGCTCCGAGCAACGCCAGGGTGGTATTGGGGTGGCGCTCCTGCCAGTCGGCGGTCAGTCCCAGCACTTTTTCCGGCGAATCCGGCCAGATGTCGCAGGAGGTCACCACCGTTACCCCCAGACCGGAGCGCACCGCTTTGGCATTCCAGGGGCCGCCCACACAATAGCCCTCGATAATGCCCTCATGCAGGGCCGCCACCATGCTGGTGGGGGGAATGACCTGAATCGCCACGTCCCGGCCAATCTGCACGCCGCCGGACTGCAGCCAGTGACAAAGCTGGTAATAATGGCAACTGTAAGGAAAGACGGTGGCAAAGCGCAAAGGTCCCTGCCCGGCCTCCCTCCGGGCCAGGGCCACCTTGCCGATCAGATCAGCCGGCAGGGGCAGCGGCGGCACAGCCGGGTCTGCATGACTGACCTGGCAGATCTGCTGGTACAGCCGCTCGGACAAAGTAATACCGTTGCCGTTAAAACTCAGCACAAAAGGGGTGATAAGCTCAGCCTTGATGCCGCCCAGGCCCAGCGAACTGGCCAGCGGCATAGGCGCCAGCATCTGCGCCGCGTCCAACATGCCGGCCTGCAGTTTGTCACGCAGGGTGGCCCAGGAGTTTTGTTTCTTCAGTTCCACCTGCAGGCCGAAGCGCTCAAACAGTCCCCTCTCCCTGGCCACCACCAACGGGGCCGCATCGGTAAGGGGCATAAAGCCAATCTGCAGGTGTGTTTTTTCCAGCTTCAACATGTCAGTTATCCAGGGTGCTTATCAGGGTAATCAGGGTTCTGGCCACGTCTTCCATACGTTGACCTGTGTCCATGGCCATTTTGCGGATGCTGTTAAAGGCCTGTTCTTCACTCATGGCTTTTTTCTGCATCAGCAGGGACTTGGCCTTGTCCACCAGACGACGGGAGTCCAGCTTGCGTTTGGTCTCGCTCAGTTCCTGTTTCAGGGACTGGTACTGATTGAAACGGGCCACTGCCGCATCCAGAATAGAGCGCACCCTGGCGCTGCTCACCTCCCCCACTACGTAGGCACTGACACCGGATTGGACCGATTGGTTGATCAGACCCGTGTCCTCCTGTTCGCAGAACATCACCACAGGTTTGGGATTGAAGTTTGACAGGGTGCTGAGGCTCTCGAGAATGTCCCGGTCCGGTGACTCGATGTCGATAACGATTATATCCGGCTTGAGCTTATCCACTTCCTTTAACAAGGAGGTGCGTGAACTCACCAGATGGGAGAGCCGATAACGGGATCGGTCAAGGGCCGAGCGAAAGGCAGACGCCCGGTCCAGATCGTCATCGATCAATAATATTTCCAGCGGTTTTTCCGCCACGGCGACATTCTCACTCATAGGCAAAGAACTGTTGGTTGTCCGTCAGTTGCTAACATCAGAGGCACTGCCCCTTGTGACTACTGCAACGACTTCAGCAACTATTGCGCCAAGGTTTATTAGTCTTTTATTTCAAATACATAGATTAGCCAGCAAGAGAAGTCAGCCTATTTGCCGGCTAAATTGCCTGCATCAGGGCAGTATTGGCACCAAAATAGTGCAGGCCAGGATGACCAAATACGAATTGAAGCAATTAATCCTTGTAAAACAGCAGTGTTCAGCGGCCCTACTATGGTATAAAGACAGGCCTGATTATTGCCTCTGTAGTTTATTCTGATGAGCCTTGCCCACGAGATCCGCCAACTGGTCAAACTGTCCTGGCCGCTGCTGATTGCCCAGGTTACCCAGACCCTGATGGGGGTGTCTGACACCATCATGGCCGGACGGGTCTCGGCCACCGATATGGCCGCAGTGGCCATTGCCGCCAGTGTGGTGATGCCCATTTTGTTTTTCCTGCAGGGCATTATTCTGGCCCTGCCGCCTATCGTGTCGCGTCTGGATGGCAGTAAAAAATGGACTGAAATCCCGGAAAAAGGCCAGCAGACCCTGTGGCTGGCCCTGATGTTCTCTGTGCCGCTGGCCCTGTGTTATCCGCTGGTGCCGGGCCTTGCCGGCCTGCTGCCCATGGATCCCGAGTTGGAACGTATCACCCTGGACTATATCCAGTATCTGCTGCTCGGCGCGCCGGCCTTTGCCGTGTATCAGGTGTTCCGCCAGTATTGTGAAGGCCTGTCGGTGACCCGCCCCTCCATGGTGATCATGGGCATTGGCCTGTTGGTGAACATTCCGGCCAACTATGTGTTTATTTACGGCAAGCTTGGGCTGCCGGCCTTTGGCGGCGCCGGCTGTGGTATCGCCACCTCCCTGGTGTTTACCGCCATGATGATCTGTACCTGGCTGTATACCCATTTTGCCCCTGCCATGCGCCGCTATCATATGTTCCAGAGATGGTACGCCCCCAGGTTCGACGAAATCGGCCAGATCCTGCGCCTGGGCGTGCCCATCGCCATGACGATTTTATTTGAGGTGTCCCTGTTTGCAGTGGTGGCCCTGCTGCTCTCCCCTTACGGTCCCATTGTGGTGGCGGCTCATCAGGTGGCCCTGAACTTCTCCTCCTTGATGTTTATGGTGCCCTTAAGCCTGGGCCTGGCGGTAGCCATCCGGGTCGGCTATCTGTTGGGTGAGGATAAGCCCCTCAATGCCCGAAAGGCGGTGCATGGGGCCTGGATGGTGGGTATCGGCTGCGCGCTCATCACTGCCAGCCTGTCCTTTTTGCTGCGCTACCAGATTGCCGGGCTGTATACGGTGGATCAGAAAGTGGTCAGCCTGGCCGCCGATCTGATGTTTCTGGCGGCGATATTTCAGTTCTCCGATGCCATTCAGGTGATCTCCGGCTGTGCCCTGCGCGGCTACAAAGACACCAAAGCCATGTTCTATATCAGCTTTGTGTCGTACTGGGGTATAGGCCTGACCACCGGCTGCATCCTGGGCCTGACCGACTGGATAGTGCCAAAAATGGCCGCCTCCGGCTTTTGGATCGGCTTTATCGTCGGCCTCACCGCCGCCGCCATCTTCCTCGGCTGGCGACTGACCTATATCCAGCGGGTACAGGAAGAACAGGTGGCGGTTTAGGCTATATGCCAAGGGTCAGTTTCAGCCCGTTATTCTGATGTTGATTCAGGAGCTTGCACAGATCATGTCATCCTGAACTTATTTCATGATCTCTTAAAGCTAATCCCTCTATGCACCTTAGCGTCGCCGCGCGAAATATCCTGACGACAGTTACCGGTGACCTTCTCCCCAGATTTAACACCATGACTTTGATGAGATTTCCAATAAACTGGAGCCAATGGAGATCTCAGAATGAAAAAACGTTATACCGAAGAACAAATCATCAAGGCCATTAAGCAGCAT
>NZ_JAFKCV010000149.1 GCF_017254865.1 Bowmanella dokdonensis
TGGGAATTTAGCATTGCCATGGATCTTAAAGCGCGTCTGAGTGATTTTAACCAGTCTACCCTGGGGCGTTACCCCGGCAATATTGACGGTACGCTGGGCTATTGGATCTTTGACAATGAGCATCAGTTAACCGCCGCCAACGGCGATATGCTGTTTGCTGACTTGTCCGGCCGTGGTCAGCATATGGCATTGGCGTCGCTGAATACCGCCAAGTCACAACAGTCTGATTGGATTGAACAAAGCGGCGAGAGGCCGCCTTTTGGTCATGCTGTTGGAGCACTGCGTTTTAAAGGCGACGGTGAGAAAGGGCAGGACAAAGGCGTATTTCTCAAGGCCGAATCCGCATTGGATGACGCCTCAAGTACGTTGTCGGAATTTACCTTGG
>NZ_JAFKCV010000150.1 GCF_017254865.1 Bowmanella dokdonensis
GCGTGATGTGGTTACAGCGACGTAACCGAATGAACGCACAGTGCACGGAGTATCGCCATGACCAAACCGGCGCCTAAATCCTTTGCACGCAGCGTATTACCTGCCCTCACCTGGCTTACCGCTCTGCTGATCATAGGCTGGTTTGTGGGTAAAACCCAGTGGCTGGCCGATTGGCAACCAGAACGCTTTGGTCAGTATCTGACCGGCAATGTGTTATATGACAGTGCAATATTTGTGGGCTTATTTGCAGTGCTCAGTGCCATCGGGCTACCCAGGCAAATCCCCGCCTTTATCGGTGGCTATTACTTTGGGGTATTAAGCGGTTTACTGCTATCTACCCTAGCCGTCACCTTAGGTGCCAGCCTGACCTTGCTGACTGTCCGCT
>NZ_JAFKCV010000151.1 GCF_017254865.1 Bowmanella dokdonensis
CCCAATGGTGCTATTGTGGAACGGGCCATATTAGATCGCCAGCAGGCCTCTGGCGAAGTGGTGCTTAATTTGAAAGCACCAAACTATCAAACGGCCAGAAATATTGTCAGCGCAGTGAATAAAGTGTTCGGCCCGGATGTGGCGAAAGCGCAAAACTGGGGACAGCTTACCCTCAGTGCTCCCAGAGACCCAAACGACCTCAATACCTTTATGTCAATGTTGCAGGACATCAATGTGGAGCTGGGCAGTAGCAGACCCAAAGTGGTGTTTAACAGCCGTACCGGCACAGTGGTAATGAATGACGCGGTCAGAGTAAAACGGGCAGCAGTCAGTCATGGCAACTTGACGATCACTATTACCGAGACGGAAGGCGCCAGCCAGCCT
>NZ_JAFKCV010000152.1 GCF_017254865.1 Bowmanella dokdonensis
GGCCACTTCCGTGTCTGACCTGAAAAAATATATTGCAGAGCTGGAAGTGCAGACCGGCATGACACAGCGACGCAGGGGACCTGCAGGATTTTATGTATGAAAACGCCCACCATTCCCACCCTTCTGGGGCCGGACGGCATGACATCGCTGCGCGAATATGCCGGTTATCACGGCGGTGGCAGCGGATTTGGAGGGCAGTTGCGGTCGTGGAACCCACCGAGTGAAAGTGTGGATGCAGCCCTGTTGCCCAACTTTACCCGTGGCAATGCCCGCGCAGACGATCTGGTACGCAATAACGGCTATGCCGCCAACGCCATCCAGCTGCATCAGGATCATATCGTCGGGTCTTTTTTCCGGCTCAGTCATCGCCCAAGCTGGCGCTAT
>NZ_JAFKCV010000153.1 GCF_017254865.1 Bowmanella dokdonensis
TACCGTCCAGGAATATCATCAGTGTGGTGACATCACCGGTAATCAGCGCCACGCCGCCGGAGTTCACCGCAAATACTGCTAGCACCGCAAACTTAATGACCTTTTCCTTGGGTAATCCCAGTGGCAGTATCATGGCGACAGAAACCAGAGTGGCGGTGATGTTATCGGCCAAAGAGGAAAAGAAGAAAGCAAACAGGCCGGTCATGAAGAGTAATTTGCGCTCACTGAGTTTACTTGGCAACATCCTGTTGATCAGGCTCTCAATCATGCGCTTTTTGTTCAGATAGGCCACAAAGGTCATGGCTGCCACCAAAAACAGCCATAAACTGGCAATTTCAGCGATATTTTCTTCTAGGTGATGATTGACCAACTCGGTGGC
>NZ_JAFKCV010000154.1 GCF_017254865.1 Bowmanella dokdonensis
CGCGGTCGGAAATAAAGGCAATACGCTGGCCATCCGGGCTAATGGCCGGATGCACGTTAAAGGCCAGATCATTAGTCAGCGCCTTAGCGCTACCGCCTTTGATATCGCTGATATACAGGTCGCCCAGCATATCAAACACAAACTGCTTACCATCGGGGCTGATATCCAAACTCGACCAGGTGGTTTGATTAGTACTGATGCTGACGCTGGTCATCTCCAGCGGCGGATTTAACACATCCCACTTGGGCTCTTTGTCTTTGCCATCGGCTTGTTCAGCCATCAGAGCGGGGCTGCCCAGTCCCATTATCAGGGCCAAAGCGATAGGGGTAAGTTTTCCTGTTGTCATAGTGCCTCTTGTCGTTATCTTTTTATGTTGTT
>NZ_JAFKCV010000155.1 GCF_017254865.1 Bowmanella dokdonensis
GGTTATCGACAAGTTGCTTAACAAATTGAGTGAACCTCTCTAAGAATTAGGCGACAGCCTGCTCGCTGATTCTTCAAGGGTAGGCGATAATCCCACTAGGGTCTGGATAGTATTGGTGGCATCAACTGCAGGGGGGACTTGCACATCCCTATGCACCCCGGTCAGCACGCGAACTGTCTGCATACCCAGCTTATTCAGATTGACAAAATCATTGGCTGGGTTGTCACCAATGTACAGCATATCTTGCCAGTCGCAGCCCTCGGCCTTTTTTATCAACTCAAAACAATGGGTAGATGGCTTAGCATGCTGTATGCCGAAGCGGTGGGTGATAAATACCCGTTTGAATAAAGGGCCGATGCCGAGGGCATCAACTTTATT
>NZ_JAFKCV010000156.1 GCF_017254865.1 Bowmanella dokdonensis
TACTACTCAAAGGTGCTGGCACCCTGATTGCAGCACAACAACAGCATTGGGTATTAACCAATGGTAATCCCGGCATGGCCAGTCCAGGTATGGGTGACCTGTTAAGCGGCACTATTATCAGTTTAGTTGCACAGGGGTTAAGTAACGATGAAGCGACAATGTATGGCGCCAGCCTGCATAGCGCTGCGGCGGACCTGGCTGCACAACAAAATGGAGAACGTGGTATGATGGCCAGTGATTTGTTGCCCTTTATCCGACAACTGGTTAATCGCTGAATGACAATGCAAATAGAAGTAAAAGATGAACAAGCCACCGACGCGTTGGCGGCAAAATTAGCCAAAGCCTGTGACAGTGCCACGGTGATTTATTTGCAAGGC
>NZ_JAFKCV010000157.1 GCF_017254865.1 Bowmanella dokdonensis
GCTAAACTTGCCAGACTAGCAATAGTGGAGGCAATGGAGCTAAACCCCACCTGACCGGCGGCTGCCGCACCAAACCAGGCAATACCCGCCGCCAGCATCACAAACAGCAAACTGATGGCCAGTAACCAGCGATTGCGCAGGCCATCTTGCAACTCTTTTAACGCGATAAAAAGAATCGGCTTCATGGGGCACTCCTATGAGCAGATGGCTGAGTCATAAAATGGCTGTAGATCTCTTCCATATTGGCCTGACGCACTTCGATATCCTCGGCATCGCCCTGCTCTAACAGAATTTTCAGCACCTGTTGCTTGGCGCCGTTATGGGTGGCCACTTCCAAATTATCCTCTCCTACCAAGCGGGCGTTAAATCCTTCAC
>NZ_JAFKCV010000158.1 GCF_017254865.1 Bowmanella dokdonensis
AGCAGCGGCGATTCTTGCACTAAGCTGCGATCAGAAATGGCATAAGGAATAGCCAGTTCCTGGCGGTGGCCGCCAAACACCCCGTGAATCAGCGGCGCATATTCGGCCACATCCGGCATCATCACAATCACGTCACCGGGATGATTATCCGGACCTTGACGGAAAAAGCGCAGCAAGTGGTCATGCAAGACTTCCAATTCCCGCAACCTGGAATGGCAACTAACGACCTTGAGGCTGTTATCACCAGCGTCTATGACTTGTCTGGGTAAACTTTGATCTTGACCAAGCAATGCCTCTGCACTGAGCGGCTCCGGACTGCCGCGCAACGTCAGGTTAAGAATCTCATGCTGTATATGCTCAAGCAGATTTTGTGGT
>NZ_JAFKCV010000016.1 GCF_017254865.1 Bowmanella dokdonensis
GCCAAGTGGTATATCGAAGAGTATTACAATACAGTAAGACGTCATGGGACACTCGGTGGAGTCAGCCCCATGGCATTTGAAAAACAATAGTTTGCAACCCGTGTCTACTTTATTGGGGGCAGATCAGATTATCTGCCAGTTGTCAACGGATTAGCTTGTTATCGTCCCTTGTTACTCGTTACTTGTTACTTGTCACCTGTCCCTTGCTACCTGCCACTGCTCACTCCTCACCGGACATACGTCCGCGGCATGCGCTGATTGATGCGGGTCAGCAGTTCGTAGCCTATGGTATTGGCCGACGCAGCTACCTCTGAGACCAGAATATTTTCGCCCCAGATTTCCACTGTATCGCCAATGCGCACCTGTGGCAGGTGCGTTACCTCCACGGCCAGCATATCCATTGACACTGCGCCGACCACTCTTGCCCGTTGGCCATGCAGAAACACCTCGGTGCTGCTGTTGATCAGCCTGGGGTACCCGTCCGCATAGCCGATGGCCAGGGTGGCGATCAGGCTCTGGCCTTCCGCCTGCCAGTACGCCCCATAACCTACTGTTTCCCCTTTTTGCAGGGTATGCAGAGCCATCACCTGACTGGTTACTGTCATGGCCGGTTTAAGACCCAGTTCAGAGGGGGATTTGCCGGGCACGGATGAGCAGCCGTACAGCATGATACCGGGCCGGTTCCAACCATTGACGGCATCAGGCAGGCCAAGGAGGGCGGCGCTGTTGGCCAGGCTGAACTCACACCCGGTCCCGGCGACCAAATCCAGCAGTTGTTGTTGTTGCAGGAGGTTCATCTGTGACTGCTCCTGCTCGGCGCAGGCGAAATGGCTGCAGACAACGGGCTTTCCCCGCACCTGGGACATGGCGCTCAGCCTGGGCAACCAGGACTGCAACTGCTGCTGATCGAGTCCCAGCCTGTGCATGCCGGTGTCCAGTTTCAGCCAGCAGTTTACCGGCTTGTTCAGGCTGACCTTTTCCAGCATGCGTAATTGATGCTCAGAGTGAAACATCAGCCAGAAATTATGCTCTGCCGCCAAGGCCAACTCCCCGGGCTGAAAAATCCCTTCCAGCAACAAAATGGGCTTGCTTATGCCCTGCTCCCGCAGGGCAAGGGCCTCATCCATAAAGGCCACCGCAAAGGCAGGCACGTGGGGCTCGAGATAGCGCGCCACGTCCACTGCGCCATGGCCATAGGCATTCGCCTTGAGCACCGCCATGGCCTGCCCGTTGGGCGCAAGTTGCATAACCCGTTGATAATTATGCAGGATAGCCGGCAAATCGATTCGGGCGGACGTGGGACGATAATGCATGTTGCGCAAACCTTAGAGGAATTTCTTAACCTGACATCAAAGGAATATTAATTTACTAACAAAAACAAATTAAGCAATATTTTATTCCTATGCGGGAATGTTCTATTATCAGGCTAATCGAGCTTTGGGTTAAAGAGGTAATACTGATGAATCGCTGGAAATGCCGTTTTCTGGCCGCTCTGCTACTGACGGGCAGCCAGTCGCTTTTTGCCCAGTCTGAGGACTGGCAATTGCCTGGGGATGTCGAACAACTGGTAGTGGTGACCACGCCTGACTGGCAGGCCATCCAGGGACAGTTACGTACCTTTGAACGCACGGAAGCCGGCTGGCAGCAGGCCGGCATTCAGTCTCCGGTGACCATAGGCCGTACCGGCCTGGCCTGGGGATTAGGTCTGCACCCCATCCAGGAAGGCAGGCAGAAGCAGGAAGGTGACGGTAAGGCGCCAGCGGGCGTCTTTGCACTGACCCAGGCCTTCGGCTATGAGGCGCTGAAGGGCCTGGATATGCCCTATCAACAGATGCAGGCCAGTCATTATTGCATGGACGTCAAAGGCTCACCCTATTACAACCAGATAGTGGATGCCGACAAAGTCGGCAAAGAGGCGGTAGAAGGTTCATCAGAAGGCATGCGCCGGGATATCCACTACGGTGACAGCCTGTACAAGCAGGGGGTGGTGGTGGCCCACAACCCAGCCAATGTATCCGGCGCCGGCAGTTGCATTTTCTTGCACCACTGGCGCGGGCCGGATAAACCCACTGCCGGCTGTACCGCCATGCCTGAAGACATTATGACCCAACTGCTGAACTGGCTGGTCAGCGAAGAAGCACCCGCCATGGTCATTCTTCCACAGGATGAATATAAAAGATTGCAGGACCACTGGCGGTTACCGGCGCTGTAAGAGCGCCGGCAATATTGTTACTTCTCAGAACTGATCTGGCGGCTTCGTTGCAGCGCCAGGATCAGCAGGTCCACCAGATAAGACAGGTTGATGGCCTGGGGGGGCAGCAACAGTTGCGGTACGTGGTTGTCCACCAGCATCTGCAGGGTGATATCGCACAGGCTGGGCAGTTTAGTATCGCCGTACTTGCAGATGCCGATCACCTTATTGCGATGGCTGCGGTTCAGCCGAACCAGCTCCTGCAGATGTTCGTCGCATTCCTCCAGACTGATAATGACCAGCACTTTGCCTGGCTGGACCTGATCCGCCAGCAATAAGTCCAGGCGCGAGTCTGTCACGTGCTGGACCTGTTTTTTCATCTGGCACAGCCCCTGCGCCAGCCGGGTGGCCGGATAACGTCCCTCGCCCCGCCCCTGTACCTGTATCCACCTTGCTTCATTCAGTACGCTGACCGCATGTACAAAGGTGTCAGAGGCTTCCACCTCGGCCAGATAATCGATGGTCTTAAGGGATTCCTGGCGAATAAAGTCGGTAATGGATTCCTGCTGCTGTGAATTGTCGAACAGACTGGTGTGATTCTGCAGGCCGATGCCGCGGGCCAGGCTCTCATTGACCGCCAGTTTCAGGTCCGGGTAACCCCGGTAGCCCATTTTCTGGCTGAATTTAACCACACTGGACTGACTGACGCCCACGGCGTTGGCCAACTGCTGCGAAGAGTAATCCCGCAGCAGGTGGGTGTTATCCAGAATAAAGTCTGCCAGCTTCTTTTCGCTGGAGGACATATTGTCGCGCATGGCTTGCATCTTCAATAAACAGGTCAAAGTGACTCCCTACTAGCGCTGTTCTCGCTTCTGCCATTGTTATTGTTATGCCCCTTTTTGACGTTCAAAAGGGGGTAACTGCCTAGCATAACGCTTTTTCAATTCTGGTCACCCCACAAATTGCACTCTCCGGCGATTTTCCTTTGACAAAAGTGGAAGAAAAAATATCCAGTGTCGCCTTTTGCCTGACAGACGCAATCGCGCACAAACTGCGGGCTGTCTGACTTATTCATGCAGTACTGCCTCGTAGACCAGGCTGACAATACTGCCGTATCGACCCAATTCGTACTCATCACCGGCAAAAACCAGGTTTTTGTCTTCTTTCTCTGTAATGTGGCTGTGCTTGCGGTTGGTCAGCAACACAATGGCCAGGTCATAAGCCGGATCGACTACCGTCACCGTGCCGGTCCAGCCTGTGTGGCCGATGGCCTGGGGGCTGGCATAGGGGCCGAAATGCCAGCGCCGTTCACCATTGCCGGCCCGGCGCCAGCCGAGTCCCAGAGTGATATCGGCATCGGAGGCCTTGCTGAACTGGTCAAGCACAGAAGGGGAGAACAGTTGCGTGTCACCATAGCCGCCGCGATTGAGCAGCACCTGCATCAGCACGCCCATATCGCCGGCTCGGGAAAACAAACCCGCATGCCCCGATACGCCACCCATTGAGTAATAGGCTTTTTCGTCGTGGACCTCGCCCTGCAGTACATAGTTGCGCACATTGTCGAACTGCAACCGGCCGCCGCGGGTATTGCCCTGAATCTCAGTGGCGGCAAACTGGCCTTTCACAAAGCCCTTTTTGAGGGGATTGAACAGGGTATGACTGAGCCCCAACGGCTGATAGAGCTGGGTTTCCACATATTTATCCAGTGCCATGCCGGTAATGCGTTCAATCAGTATGCCCAGAATCATGTAATCCGTATCGCTGTAGACGGGTCGGATGTCCCTGCCCGTCTCGAACGGTACCCGGGTCAGTAACAGCTTTTCGGTGTGGCTCTTGGCCTGGGAGAAAAACGTTTCTCCCAGTTCATTGTCGCGGGTAAAGAATCTGACCTCCGGGCCGTAGCCGGCCGTATGGGTCAGCAGGTCTTTGACCTGCCTGGCGCCCCGGCCGCCGCCGGTATACTCGCCGATATAGGTGGAAATGGGCTGGTTAAGATCCAGCTTACCTTCGGTGACCAGTTTCATCAGGGCGAAGTTGGTGGCATACATCTTGGTATTGGAGGCCATGTCGAACAGGGTATCGACACGCATGGGCAGCGGGTTGGCAAGGCGCACTCCGCTTTGGTCAAAAAGTTGCTGATAGCCGTAGGCCGACTCCTTAACTATCTTGCCGTCTTTGACCACCAGCAACACGGCGCCTGGGAACCCCTGGGCAATCTCATCCCGGATCAGGTCATCCACGGCGGAAAAGTCGTAGGGTTTGCCGGATAGGGGCTCGAGTCGGGGATAGGGAATACGGATACGCAAACTGGCGCCCTCAGGCTGGACATTCTCCACCCTGAGGGTATTAAAACCTTCGCGGGTCCGCCTGGCCAGGGAATACTGGTATTGTTGGTTGAGGTCAAAGGGCTGGGTGATATTCAGCTTTTCGCCGTTGATATAAATGTCCGCCTGGGTGGCCTCCAGGCTGTCGATAATTATCTCCCCCCGGCCGGCATAGGCCTTAAAAAGGCGTCTGTCATTAACCCACTTTCGCTCACTTGGCTGCGGCTCAGGGAAAATCTCATCCACCTGGCCGAGCATGACCTGAGGGACTTTCTCGTCTGCGGGCACCAGCTCAAGCTCATAGCGGGCCATCAGGGCTGCCAGTTTATCCGGGAAATACTTGTCCAACAGGGCAAACAAAGTGGCGGCGGTTTTATCTGTGGCCTCCCCTGTCACATGCCAGGGCAGAAAATGCATCTGGAAGGCGGACAGGGTATCGATAGTCTGCCTGTCGATGCGGCCGGTTTCGCTGATGCCGTAGCCATAGCTGCGCAGGGCCCGTTGCATCAGGCCCAGGGAGGGCGGCGCCAGGCTGAATATCTGCCAGTAATGGTTAACGGTGTCGTTGTCATACCAGGCGCCGATGCCTTCTTTGTAGAGCTGGTACCAGGGAAAGCGTGGACCCGGGTCGTTTTTGCGGCTGGGGGTGATATCCGAATGGCCTATGACCTGGGTGGGGCCGATGTCCGGATGCCTGGCCAGGATCTCTTTGGACAGTTTGACCAAAAGCTTGATTTGTTCCGGATCGTAATCGGGGAAGAGACACAGGCGCCCATCGCCGTGCTCGGCGCTGGCTGCCGGATCCATAAAATGATGGCCCATGGGCCGCTCACAACGGGGCACATTGACGATTTCGATGCCGATGGACTGGTCGTTCAGATCCTGACGGCCCTGCCAGTAACTGCTGCCGGCGTGCCAGGCCCGGTCCTGTTCATCCACCAGTTGAAACACTTTAAGTTCATCGTGGGGATAGCTGGCATCGAAGCGCTCTGGAATCAGGTAGTGGGAGCTCACATGCCGGCCCTCCACCAGCGCCCCTACTGACGCTTGATAATCAATAGCGGTGAAGTGCATGACCAGAAATTGCACCCTGTGGTTGTAACTCTGCGAGGGCAACTGGGTGACATCGAAACTGGCACAACCTCCCAGCAGCACAAGGAACCCCACCACTACACTTCTGATCCGAACCACTCGCATTTGCCTCTCTCATACCTTTGACTGACGCTGGCAAGGGTCAGTCTATAACAAACTCTTGCAGCAGGGCTCAGCAGCCTCACTGCGGTGCAGAGTCGCCGGTGAATGCTCCCTGCAACACCGGCATACCATCCCTCCCTGGATACAAAAATCCCCGCCGGGGCGAGGATTCAGATTAAAGGGTTGGCAAAACCTCCCTGTTCTGCCTCAGGACACCCGGTTAGAACTCCACACCGACTGACAATTGCAGTCTGCGTGGGTTGTAGTAGCTGCGCGGCGTACCGAAAGTGTCATCGAAGAAATAAGGATCGATGTTGTAGCCGGTCTGGCGATCAAACACATTGAACAGGTCTGCACGAAACTTCATTGTGAAAGTATCGTTCAGCACCCAATCCTGGGTATAGTTCAGATCCAACTGCCAGTGGCTGGCGCTACGACGGCTACCGGCCGGTTCACCGAATCGGCTGGTGGCAGAGACGGTCTCAGCGTAACCATAATAGGTCGGATCCCACTTCTCCCATGGTTGACCTGATTGATACAGCAGGTACGCGCCGATATTGGCATTCCAGTCAGTGGTGTAATAGCCATAAACCTTAAGAATATGGGGCTTGTCACCGCTGAGTGTGCCGTATTTGTTATCCCAGGAATAACGCCCATTGCCATCGTTATACCAGCTTGAACCGATAAAGGTGTTGGCATCGTTGGTAGCGGTGGTGTTGTCCTGGTCGAAGTTACCGTAGTAATGGCTCCACACATAAGACGCATTCAGGTAGGTACGGTCACCATTCCATTCGGCTTCCAGGCTCAGCTCATAGTACTTGGTCTGGCCATCATCCACCTCGGCGATAACGTAGCTTGAACCGCCTATTTCAGCACGGATGTCAGCAAGATTCTCAACATAGAGACCTTTTTCGGCAATATGTGCCGGTACTGAGCCATTGCCATAGGTGCCGGACAGGCGGGCCGTATTGGGAACGTCCTCCCAGAAATGTGAGCCTTCACGATATCTGGCATGGGCACGCAGGAACCATTCGTTGGTCAACTGCTTGGTGGTACCTATGGTAAATTCCTCAACCTGGCGGGGCTTCATATCTTCCTGAAACGCCTTACCGGATGAGCCCTCACGTGGCGTGGCTTCAATGTATTCACCAGCTTCATTAAACCAGACTTCCATCTGCGGACGGGCGTTACGGTCCCAGGACGCTGCCCGGGGAATTGAGCTGGCCTCTGGATTATAAGCGGCATAATTGGCAAACACTGTGTCTTCGCCGTTGTAACGCCACTCCACACCCAAACGCGGCTGGATCATGTCCTGCCAGTCGACCGTGTACATCTTGTATTTATGACCCGGTGCCACTTCGTACCCGGATACGGTGCCGGCTTTTTCACGCAGGCCTTGGCCGTAGTAGATATCTTCACTGATCAGCACACCGATATTGTAGGTAAAGTCACCATGCTCGATGCTGTCGTTGATTTCTATGTTGTAGGACTCGGACGACGAAACAATCGCCGGCACTGAAGTCTCTACCCCTTCGAAGCCAACCTGGTAGGTGTAGGCACGATAATAGATAGGCGTGTCGTCGCTTGCAGCTTCCAGCCCACCGATATAGGAGATGGAGCCCCAACCGTTGGAGCTACGAATCAGCTCTTCCTCTCCCTCAGACCATTTGAAGCCGAAATGCAGATTATGGGTTGTATCCCCCATATACATTTCATGATCCAGGGCAAGCTCGAAGCTGTCACGGTAGAAGTTAATATTGTCGAACTGGGAGTAGGCACCGACACCGCCTCCACCCATGCGTACGCCGTTTTCTACATAGCCGTACTGATCGATCAGAGCCTGAGCGCCGGCATTATCAAAATCCGCGTCGTCACTTAGTTCGGGAACGTTGAAGTAACCCATCTGATCCAGATTGGCCAAATCCAGTGAGCCGCCAATAGAAGGCACGACACTGAGAATATTGTCGGGAATGGTCGCACCTTCCTGGGCAAATTCACTGTACTGGAAGCTTAAGGTGGTGTAGTCGTCGATAATCCATGAGCCGTCGAAAATCAGGATATCCTGATCTGTCGTTCCGCCTTCAGAAACGCTGTCTGCCTCAAATTCACCTATATTGTTGGATGTCAGCTCTTTCTCTGAAGTTCTGTAACTCAGATTAAGCAGTAACTCATAGGTTGGTGCCCAGGTCAGCTTACCGAAGTACTCATCCCTTACACTCTTAAAGGGTTTAACCTCTCCATATGCAGTAGTCTTGCTTTGACCATCTTCTTCCGGACGGTAGTAAGACGCATAGAAAAACAGTTCATCTTCGATCAGTGGACCGCTGAGACTACCGGTAATCCAACTTTTATCTTTTTCTTCATCGATGCCAGCGTCAGGACTGGCTGAGAAATTGGCATCCTCCAGTTTATATTCCAGGCTGCCATGGAATTCATTAGTACCGGACTTGGACTTGGTATCTATGGCAAAACCACCTGAACGGTTAAAGCCCACTGCCTTGGCACCGCCACGCTCCATGGAAACCATTTCGATATCGTGGGTGGAAGGCTCTGAGGCCAGGTTACCAAACAGCGGCAGTGACACATCAACGCCATCGAAGCCGTACTTGTTGTCCACACCTGAACCACCGGCAGAAGGGCCCAGGGTTTCATTTTCTGAATATTGAATACCAGGCACCAGCTTAAACAGATCCCGATAGTTCTGACCCACTGGCACCCCTTCAACTACATCATCACCAATGGAATTAGTCAGGGAGGAGTTGCCTGAACGCACTATTGCACTGCCGACGATTTCAATCACCTCGGTGTCACTGCCGGGCGCCGACATGACCAGGTCCACAGTGGAAGTCTGATCCAGCAAGACATTGGCGGTGGCCTTGCGTACTGTGCCGTCTGCGGCAGTAAAGGTCAGCTCATAGCGACCGGGAATCAACAGCGGTAAATTAAAATTACCATCTGCATTGGTAGTAGTGGTTCGGGGCTTAGGCATAACATTACTGGAAGCGGTTACCGTAACACCGGCAGCGCCTGTGCCGCCGGCCTCAGTAAGGACCTTACCCTTAATGCCACCCGCCTGTTGGGCGACCACGGGCGCACTGACCATGGCAGCGGCCATCATAACGGCCGTCATACCTGTTAAGGGGGCATTCAATGCTCCCCATGTTGCCAAGGCCAGACGCTTTTTCTTAAACGTTGTGTTGTGTGATTTCATCTTGTTATCCCTGGGTTCTACTTGTTTTTGATGCTTGTGCTTGTTGCTGGCTTTTTAGTCAAGCCTTACGTAAATCTAGCATTCTTTTCTGATATTTAAAATAAAATATTCCCGTCAAATTTAAACAAAGGAATAACTTCTTCATTACAAAATGTGTCATTGAAACCAAAAAGGCCCGCACGGGGCGGGCCTTATATTCGGGAGGTAGCCGGGTTAAAAACGAACCGAGGCACTCAGGCGCATAGATCGTTGTCCCTGCAACGAGGTGGCGACGCCAAAGTCCTCATTAGGAATGCCCACACTGTCGGCTTGAGTCAGGAAATGATCGATGCGTGTGACCGTCTGAGTATTGAATACATTGAATATATCCAATGCAAAACGTGTATCCAGACCGGCAATAGTGGTGTCGTAAGACACCCGGGCATCCATTGAGACCAGCCAATCGGTGCGTCCGTAGGAATCTCTTGGAATATAGTTGTACTGCCTTGAAGCGGAGTCGTCATCCCCTTCGCAGTTTTCCACACAGATCCAGTTCATGTAATAGTGCTCATCGTTGGTATAGGGGTTGCCTACACCACGCACATTGATAGGTCGGCCGGAAGAGATGCTCATCGTCGATGACAACGTCCATGCTTCTGTCAGCGCATAAGCGCCGCGTAGTTTGAACTGATGACGGGTATCATTGGGAAGATTACCGTACCCTCCGACCAGATACATGGGATCATCACCATACTCCAACCAACCGGCAATGTTGTTTGTCGTATCACTGTTCACCCCGCCCTCGTAGTTACCCCAGCTATGTGACCAGGTATACGAACCATAGAAGGACCAGTCATCATCCCAGGCCCGTTGCAGGACAAGTTCCAGAGCGCCGTACTTTCTGAAAGGAATGGGACTGCCAATGCCCTCGTCGGTCTTGTTCATCGGATGGCCGGCCTGGATTTGTTCCTTACCCAAATCCACCTCGACAAGCTGCGTCTGGCCGTTGCATTCAAGTTGCAGACTGATGACCTGACCCGGGTTTCCGATCAGCCAGGTACCGGGTGAATCACATTCCCCCCAGTCCCGGTAAACCTTCATATCCTCCACGGCATTCTCAAACTTGCGGTAGATAACACGACTGCCCAGCATCCAGTCATCGTTGAGCATGGTCTCCATACCCAGGATAAATTCATCCTGATAACTGGCTTCTATGTCATTGTCTATTCGATAACTCTGGTCTTCGGCTGCTTCCACGGCACCAAATTGGATCTCCTCGCCGATAATGGGTCCAAGATTAGGCGTCAGATTAAGCTGCCCCGTGGATATCGGGTTCTCGGTAAATCCGCCTGTCCAGACACCATCGGTCAGCTCCCCGCCATCAAGGTAGTAATAATTGGATACATCGACAGTGCCGCCCCCTTCACGGGCAACCAGAGAGTTGGGCAAAGGGTAGTAGTAACGACCGGCATTGGCGTACACCTTGGTTTCGCCATTTCCATTCACATCCCAGGCTACACCAAGTCTTGGCGAGATCATGTCATCGATTTTCATAAAGCCGGTGCCACCGGCTCCTGCGGTGTCAAACTCGTCGTAGCGCAAGCCCATGGTCAGGGTCACCCTGTCCGTAACCGACCAGACATCTTCTACATAGTATGCCGAGGTCTCAGTCTCGAAGTTACCCAGGGTCTTGCGGGTTCTTGCCCTGACATAGTAATCGTATTCGTCGGTCAGCGTTTCTCCATTCAGAGAGCCGCCTGGGGTCACATCATAGATCTGGTAACGGGTCGCATCCGGGCCGGGATAGGCACGGTCCATCTGCGTAATGCGCGACTCCTGGTCCATGCCAAAGCGTATTAAATGGTCATCCGTCAGGTTCCATTCGAAATCCAGCCGCAGCGATTCCCGCTTGTTAACCCGGTCGTCAGTCATACCCAGGGAGGTACAACCTATATCGAAGATTGGCCCAAGGGCGGTATAGTCCATCACCCTGTTGCATTCCAGGGCAGTACTGGCATTGCTCCTTAGCTGCCGCTCAAGCTCTCCGTACATCACTTTCATGACAAAATCATCGCCGAAGTGACCCGTGTAGGTACCGATATAATTCTTACCACCATCTGTACTGTGGATCACTGAGTCGACCGTTCCGTCAGTAATGATATCGGTGGTCGCATCTGATTCGTCCGAGAAGGCAATCAGCTCCAGCAGATGATCATCGGTAATATACCAATCCAGTTTGCCCCCCCAGAAGGCGGAGTCATCTTCGTATTTACTCAGCCGGGTATCCGAGCTGTCCCAGGTATCCGTCTCTACCAGCCTGGGTTCGTACAAGGCGAAGAAAAACAGCTTGTCTTTGATGATGGGGCCCGAGGCATAAACGGACGCTGTATAGCTGTCACGGGTATCGTTCTCACGATTAACCACCTTACGACCTAATCTGTCATAGGTATTTTTACCGTCGCCACGCAACGAATCGGGTGAGTAATAAAGATCTGCGCCAAATTCAAATTCATTGGAACCCGACTTCACTACTGCATTGACAACGCCACCTGTGGTGCGTCCGAATTCTGCGGAATACCCGCCGGTCTTAATCTGAAAATCCTTGTAGAAGGAGAAAGGTACGCTGGAATAGCTGGTGGGCACTTCAGGATCCGTGACATTCAATCCGTTGATAAAGACGGCATTTTCAGCAGCGGATGAACCTCCAAAGGACACGCCGCCATGACGCCCCCCTCCCGTTGTACCGGGGGCCAGCAAGGCCACCGAGTTGAGATCCCGGGACACGGGCAGCCGCTCCAGCTCTACTGCGCCTATATTCAACGCAGACTCTGTTGAGGTGGTATCGATCATCGATATTCTGGCCCCTGACACAGATATCACTTCAATGTCGCCGGACGTCATCGCCAGATCCAGGGTCGTCGCCTCGCCTATCACGACCGAAACATCAGGCAACTGCAACGTCTGATAGCCCTCTTTCTTCACGGTAACGGCATAATCGCCAATGGGCAGTCTGGCAAAACGAAAACGACCGTCGCTGTTGGCGGTAACGGATCGGGTAATCCCCGTTGCTTTATTGGTAATGGTGACTTCAGCGCCAGCCAGATGTTGTGCATTTTCGGTGGTCACCGCCCCCCGAATCGCACCATCATTATTAGCGGCGTAAGCCATACTGCCGAAACCCAGTAAGCCACTTATCGCAATGCTTAGCACAGAGCGTTTGAGTTGTTTGTTAACCATGTGCGTTCCCTTATGTTGTTAGAATGAATTTGACTGCAACAGGTTGTGGTTCTATTGATGCCACATGGATAAAATATCACCAATAAACAGCTTGTAAATAATTTATTATTATCATTAATCAATTTTGTAATAATATTCCTGGAGAATTTGACGCTTTTGAGTAAAAATCTGCAGCGGTAAGATGATCCTGAGAATGAGAGCCTGAAGTAAGCCGGGCAGGCAATATAAGGAATTGCCCAGGTGGTGATGATTCAGTCCTGTATTCGCTTTTGTAGCCTACCTGGGGGTATGCTGTGCCCAGACTGAGAGACCTTGAAGTACCAAAGATAATGAGAAATTTGAAATCCGTTTTTTGCCTGATTTTCGGGCTGGTTATGGGTCAGGTGCATGCGACCGGGCCTTATCCCAGCGATGTGATTGGTGTCCAGGAACAGCAACTGAGTGCCGACTACTGGATATCGCGCACCAGTGACGCGCACCAGATTCTATTGGATAGAAGTCAAATCCAGACCCTGAACGAAAAAACTTTTGAACAGCAGCCTGAGTTGATCCGGCTGGTGGATATTCCAGGCCAATTGACCAGTACACAGCTCAGAGAGCGGATTGAGCAGGTCAGCAGCATTCCAAGCGGTGACAGGTTCTATGCCGATGGACGCAAGCTGACCAAGGCGGACTACCAGAAGTACGTTCAGAACATGAATCTGGACGGCGTGAAAAAACTAAACCCGGTCAGGTTTGCCCTGGTGACCCAGCGCACTAATATGCGCCGATTTCCCTCTGCCGATAAAACCTATAATGAAGCGATGGATCTGGATATCGATCGTTTTATCGAGACAGGTCTGTTTCCCGGCGATGCGTTAGCGGTGTATCACGAAAGCCTCGATGGGCAGTGGGTACTGGCCCGGGCCTATCATTATCTGGCTTGGCTGCCCAAGGCCGATATCGCCATTGGAGACCGGGAAGCTGTATTGCACTATGGCAAGAAAGCCCCCTTTGCCGTTGTAACAGGCGCCAAGGTGTTTACCAACTTTAATCCCGAAGTCGCGCAACTGTCCGAAAAGCAACTGGATATGGGTGTCAGATTGCCGCTGTGGAGCAATGCGGCGGTGAAGCATGATCTCTACGGGCAAAATCCCTATGCCAGCCATGTGGTGGAACTGCCCTATCGGGAAGAGGACGGCAGCCTGTCGTTTAAGCCTGCCCTGATCAGTAAAAACCAGGACGTTCATCTAGGCTACCTGCCTTATACCCGCGCCAATATTATAAAACAGGGCTTCAAATTCCTCGGGGAACGCTATGGCTGGGGCCATGACTATAACGCCCGGGACTGTACCGGCTTTGTTTCGGAAATCTACCGCACTTTCGGCATCCTGATGCCCCGTAACTCCGGTCAGCAAGGCAAAGGCAGCTATGGGCAGAACCGTCGCTTCGATGCCAACAGCAGCGAAGAAGACAAACTCAGCGCCCTGCGCCAATTGGACGTGGGCGATCTTATCTATTTTCCCGGCCATGTGGTGATGTATCTGGGTGACGAACAGGGAGAGCCCTACGTTATCCATGATGTTCACGGCATGGCCTATCAGGACGCACAAGGCAATTATTACCAGGGAGGGCTGAATGGGGTATCGGTGACACCACTTCTGCCCATGAGATTATCCAGCAGCATCAGCTATCTGGACAGAATCTACACGATCAAATCTATTCGATAAGGGATCCACGATGAAAATCACTGATATCAAATTTGCCATGCTCCGGGTGCCGCTCAGAACGCCCTTTAAGACTGCACTCAGAACGGTAGAAAAAATCGAGGACGTGATCGTCATTGTTGAAACAGATACGGGCCATGTGGGTTATGGAGAAGCACCCGCCACCGCTGTGATCACCGGCGATACCCATGGCTCCATCATCGAAGCCATTAAGACCATGATCAAACCCAAGTTGGTAGGCGAGGAAATCGAAGATCTGAATCGCATTACCCATCTTATCCAGGGCAGCATAGTGAAGAACTACAGCGCCAAGGCGGCGGTTGAGATCGCGATCTACGACCTGTTTGCCCAGCGCTACAAGGCGCCCTTGTACAAGATTCTCGGCGGTGGCGAACCCACCCTGAGTACCGATATCACCATCAGCGTGGATTATATCGACAAGATGGTGCAGGACAGTATCAAGGCGGTGGACAGCGGCTTCGAGACTCTCAAAATCAAGGTGGGCAAGGATATCGGAGTGGACATCGAACGGGTCAAGGCCATCTACGCAGCCGTGGAAGGTAAGGCCCTGCTGCGCCTGGATGCCAACCAGGGCTGGACTGCCAAGGAAGCCGTCTACGCCCTGACCAAACTGGAAGATGCCGGCGTCAGGCTGGAGCTGGTGGAACAACCTGTCAAAGGTCATGATCTGGAAGGCATGAAATACATCACCGAGCGGGTGCACACACCCGTGATGGCGGATGAGAGCACCTTTGGCCCCAAAGAGGTTATTGAACTTATCAAGATGCGCGCCGCCGATATCATCAATATCAAGCTGATGAAGACCGGCGGGATTTCAAATGCCATCCGCATCGCCGATATTGCAGAGACTTTCGATGTACAATGCATGATTGGCTGCATGCTGGAAACCAGCATCAGCGTAGCTGCAGCGGCCCACCTTGCGGTGGCCAAGTCTCACGTCATTACCAAGATAGATCTTGACGGTCCCTCCCTGTGCGCCTTCGATCCGGTGATTGGTAACGTTAAATTTAAGGGTTCGGAAATCACCATTGAAAACACCCCTGGCCTGGGTATCGAAGAGATCAAGGGCCTGGAGATGTTGAAATAGAGAGGCGTGAGGCAGAAAAACCTGACTTAACCAATTGATTGGTAAAGATTTTCTGCCAACCTCACTATTTCACTGGGAAATCGAAGTAAGTATCAGGATAAGGCTGCGGCGACAGGGAATAGTGCCACCACTCCATGGGATAATTCTTAAAACCCTGTGCTTCCATCAGTGACTTCAATAACAGGCGATTGTGCTTCTGTTCGTCGCTAACAGCCGGGTTGTCAGTATTGGACAGGGGATCGAACATATCGAAGGCCGACCCCATATCCAGCTCCTGCCACTGCCCCTGCTGGTTTTTTTCGCTCAGGGTCAAATCCACAGTAGCGCCGCGACTGTGACCTGAGCGCTCGGCAATATATTCCCCCACCAGCTTATCCTTGCCCAGATTGGGATAGTAATCGGCCTTGGTGCGGATATCGGCCAGATCCTCAGCCCAGCGCATAAAATGCGCCACCGCCCGCTGCGGCCGGTAGCAGTCGAAGATCTTCAGTTTCAGCCCTTGTGTCTGGGCCTGTTCCGCCACCCGGATAAGCGCCCCGGCTGCCTTGTCCTGTAAGATACACTTAGGGGCCAGATACCCATCCACCGCTTCGCCGACAAAGTTATTGCTGCCAAAGTAACGAATCTCATAGATCGCGTGCGGTAAGGCCTGGGTCATATCGGTAAAGTCGTCCGGCACGGGTTGGGCGACAGCAGCGCTGGCCAGCAGGCCAAACAGGCTGACCAGGGCGCGTTTATCTTTCATATTAAACACCTATCCATATCATCCCGGCTACCAGATAGGCAACCAGGGTCAGGGCTCCGCTGAACAGTGCATAGGGAATTTGCGTACGAACATGTTCAAGCAGGTCACAACCCGAGGCAATACTACTGACCGCGGTGGTATCGGAAATCGGCGAGCAATGATCGCCAAAGACTCCCCCGCCCAGTATTGCGGCCAGCAACAGCTCCGGTGGCAGGCCAAGGTTCAGCACCATAGGCATGCCAATGGGAATCAGAATAGCAAAGGTGCCCCAGGACGTGCCGGTAGTGAAGGAAATCATGGCGCCGGCCAGAAACAGCAGGGCCGGGATCAGGAACAGCGGCAGGGATTCGGCAACGATGCCGGCAATGAAGTCACCGGTGCCCACGGTTTTGAGGCTCGCACCCAGAGCCAGTGACAACAGCACTATGGTCACCAGTGGCAGCAATTCACCCATGCCATGGAAGCCAATACTGACCAGTTGCTTATGACTGAACCTGCCTGAGCTGAGCATCAGGAAATAGGCCACCATACAGGCCAGAGTAGTGGAATAGAGTACCGACTTTGAACCGTCTCCCTGGGTGATTTGCCCATCACCGGTCCAGTACATAAAGCCCAGCATGCCCACCACCATGGTCAGCAGCGGCACTAGCATATAACGCGCCTTGGTTGGCTTGTAGTCGATCTCTGTATGGTCTTCTATATGACTGAGCTTACGCTCGGATTCGCGCATCGGCCCATAAATCTTGCCGGTAAAGATAGTGAATAACACCACCAGCAGGGTGATCAGGGCATAGAAGTTAAGCGGTATGGTGCCGATCAGTATCGCCGCTGCCGTCTGGTCGGTGGGATAGTTGCCAAGCAGGCCCAGGATATAGGCTCCCCAGCCGTTCAGCAGGATCAGAATACAGATGGGCGCACTAGTGCTGTCGATAATATAGGCCAGTCTGGCCCGGCTCATCTTGAATCGATCAAACAGGCCGCGGGACAGGATACCCGCCGTCAGCACGCTCAGGTTTGACTCGATAAAGACTACCACCCCGGTAAAGAAGGACAGTAATCCCACCTGCCGCTGCGATCTGGCCACCCCTTTATTGATCAGTTTTTCTACCAGCGCCGTGACTCCGCCTGATTGACGCATATAGGCCAGCAGCGCACCGACCATCAATGAAAAGATCAGAATCCGACTGTTACCCGGTGATTCGAAAACCGAAACCACCCGTTCCAGGGTCTGGAAGGGTCCCATAAGCGTCGAGACAATCAGGCCCTGCTCTGCCTGTAGCATCAGCAGTAACTCGGAACTGAACAGGGCGACAATCAGGGCGAGGATGACTTCTTTGCGCCAGAACACCACGACTATGGCGAGCAAGGGGGGAAGTACGGTTAACCAGTCAGACAAGGGACACCTTTAATGTTGTTATCGATCCCTTCTGCCTGTCGGCGCAAGAGACACTTTATCAATAGAGGACAAGGATTTTATATTCCACACTGACAGAAAGATTGCAATATATTATTCCAATTATCGGCTGCTGGCCTGCTTCTTATCCACCGGATTTGATATCCTCCATCCGGTATTTTTCAATCAATGAATACAGAGTCGGACGGGTGATACCCAGCAACTCGGCAGTGCGTGACATATTCTGTTCAGCTAGGTGCCAGGCTTGGCGAATAGCGCGGCTCTCAGCCTCTTCCCGTACTTCTCTGAGATTGATGGTTTGCATAGACGTGGGTTCACCTGTTGCCGACAACCCCAGGTCTTCGGGCTGAATTACTGTACCTTCAGCCATGATGACCGCTGACTTCAGTTTATTCTGCAACTCGCGGATATTACCCGGCCATTTGTGCTGCATCATGGCCTGTATGGCGGATTCGCTGAACCCCTTGACCTTGGAGCTGTATTCATCCTTGTAGCTGGTAAGAAAGGTTCTGGCCAGCAGTACCACATCGCTGCCACGCTCACGCAGGGGGGGGATACTGATAGTGATCTCGCTGACCCGATAGAACAGATCTTCCCGGAAACTTTGCTCGGCTACCATGGCAGACAGATCCCTGTGGGTGGCGCAGATAACCCGGATATCCACCGGGATTTCCTGGCGCCCGCCTATCCTTTCTATAACCCTTTCCTGCAGGAAACGCAGCATCTTGGCCTGCAGGCCGATGGGCATGTCGCCTATCTCATCGAGGAACAGGGTACCGCCCTGGGCACTTTCGATCTTGCCCGGAGTAGTCTTGTTTGCACCGGTAAAGGCGCCTTTCTCATAGCCGAACAGCTCGCTTTCCAGCAGGTTCTCCGGAATGGATGCACAGTTGATGGCAATGAAAGGCTTATTGCGTCTGGCGCTGTGCTCATGAATGGAGCGGGCAAACACTTCCTTGCCAGTGCCGCTCTCGCCCAGCAACAGCGTGCTGATATCGGTCTGGGCAATCCTCTCTGCCCGGCGGCTGGCCTGCTGAATGGACTCGCTGTTACCAATAATTTTACCCATGGCCGGATTGGACTGAGCAAGCAGCCTATTTTCCTGTTCCAGGTCAAACAGATTGATAGCGCGGCTGACCAGTATCTTGATGGTGTCAGAGTCGATGGGCTTTTGGTAGAAATCGTAGGCCCCGAGCTGAACCGCCTTGAGTGCATTCTCCTTGTCGTTGTTGCCGGTCACCACGATGACCTTGGTCTGGGGGGCCAGGTTGAGGATTTCCGCCAGGGTGGCCAGTCCCTCGGAGGCATTGGCCGGATCGGGCGGTAAACCCAAATCCAGCGTTACTACCTTGGGTTCATGGCGCCGCAGTTGTGCAATGGCCGATTGTCTGTCATCGGCAAAAATCACCTCATAATCACTGAAGCTCCACTTGAGCTGTTTCTGGATCCCCATGTCATCATCAACCACCAACAACTTTTCCATTAATGCACATTCCTGTTGTTTTTCTTTGAAGGACTTGTCCCATCATCCTGACGCACGTCAGGATCTCTATCAAGCCGCTGTGCTGTAATTCTGTTCCCCCGCCGTTAAAGATTCCGGCTAATCAGGTGGCCGTAGAACGGGAAAACCTTGTCCTGACTAACTCAGGGGTAAAAACAGACTAAAAGTCGTACCTTTGCCGACCTGGCTCTGCACTTCAATACGACCGCCGATTTTTTCAATATAGTTTTTTGCATCATAGGCGCCTATCCCCATACCGGCATTGCCCTTGGTGGTATCGAAAGGCGTAAACAGCCTGTTGACGATAAACTCCTGGCTCATACCGCAGCCCGTGTCTTCGATCTCAACCAGCACCTGATTTTCGTGGTTGGCCTGCCCCACTCTCACCCAGACCTGCCCCTCATCGTCCGTCGCCTGCTGAGCGTTACTGATCAGGTGATAGAGTACATTACTAAATTTGTCTTCATCCAGCGACAGATTTACCTCAGCCAATTCGATCAACTCAGGCAAAGGCCGAAGCTGTTGGCAACGTTCCGCAATCACCTGATGGAGCAGCTTGGACAGATTGACTGTTCGGCTCTTACTGGGTAGGGCCTCTTTTTTCTCCGTCAGTTGTTTGAGCATACGCTCCATACGCCCCTTGGTATGGGCCAGGGTCTCAAAGGTGTCCTCGATAAATTCCGGATTGTGCTTATGTTGCTGGGCGTTGCATAAGATGAGATCTATCTGGGCCAGCACGTTCTTCAAATCATGCAGTACAAAGGCTGACATACGATTAAAGGCGGCAAACTGAGCGTTCTCCGCCAGCTCCCTGGATGCCTCATAGTGGAATAGGTAGTTGGCCACCTGGGCACTGACGGCATTCAGATAATCTCTCAGTTCCCAGTCAAGACGGATTCGTTGTTCAGACGGTGCGTGTAACAACGCCATACCCCATAGTTGATTATCCTGATAAAAAGGCACGACCAACTGGAAGCGGCAGTCGTTGAGCATAGAATGGTTAATCTTGAGCCCTTCGTAGTTGAAAGGCTTGACTCTCAACTCTTCTATATCCACCAACCAATGCTTGCTCTGCAGGAAACCGACCAGTTGTGCCAGCACTTCCCTTTCCTTGGCTGACAGAGGCTCATGCTCGATAATGCTGACGACCTCCAGGTTCTGATTCTGGGATTTGAGGAGGACGCCGCTTTGGTAACTGATCGCCTGGATCAAGCAGTGAAGCCCCCTGTCATAAACCTGATGCAGTTTCTCTCCACTGTCATTCAGCGCATTGGAAAGTTTCAACCATTCCTCACGATAATCATACTGGTTGGCAAAAAAATGTTTGGTGATGAAAACCCGAATCTTGGCCCTGAAACTGTTGGACAGAAATAACGCCACCAGCAGAGTCAGTGATAAAAAAGCCAGGACCAGTTGCACAGCACCCGACCAGCTTCCCCCCACATAACGGATGGCAAAACCGGCTAGGGCCATGACAAACAGATACCCGCCGGCCAACACCAACAGGGAACTGTGCAGGACCACATCCCTGGAGATGAATATTTCGATGCCCCAGTGCCGTATCCGGCGAATGGCGATGACCAGGGCCGGCAGAAGCAAAGCGTAAATGTATCCCCGGGCACTCCAGAACAGCTCATCCAACTGGTTTACCATGGTTGCGTCGGCAAACATGACGAAATCAAACAGGCTGCTGGCCCCCAGATAAATAACCAAGGGCTTGTAGTGCCAGCGCTCCGCTCCGGCTTGCCGGTACAAGACTTCCAGCAATATCAGAGTTTCCAGGGCGATTATGGTCTGTAACAGGTAAAGCCACTTGAGATCGGACCAGAACAGAGGCAACACCGCCAGCACCAGTAAAATGCCCGGGAACAATGTGGCAAACCAGGTCACGGGTTGAGACAGCAAATCCCTGAAGCGGGAGAGATTGGTTTTCAGAACAGAGCAGACAAACAGCAGCCAGCAAAGGGATTTGAGCGCTTCCACCGCAAAGACCACAGGCATACTGATAGTGGCCAGATCAAAAGCCACAACCAAATGGATAGCTGACCACAACAGGTTACCGGCAACGGCGATCAGCAAAAGGCGTTTGGGCAACCCCGAGCGTCTGACGGTAAACAGCAGCAGCAGGAGCAGCAGATTACCCAACACAGCCAGGCCATAGCCAACCATTGCTTGCATTATCATTGCTACTCCCTATTACTGCGTCAGATCAGCAGCGGACTCTTTTAATTCTGTTTACTCAAACCTGCGCTCAGCCCCATCCAGCCTTTTCTGAGCAGATGGGGTATCAATAAGCGCAATGGCATGCGCAACCAGTGGCCACGCACATACATGGCAAAGTGTGCCAGTCGGATGGAAAGATTACCATCTGTCGGCGGCGGCGTGGTCAAAACTCTCAGGAACAGGCTATCGGCCAACCGAAGGACGATTGGGTTCGGGGCCCATTTGCGCTGGCTCTGTTCAGCAACGTCCTCAGGTATGGGGGTATTAAAGATCATCAATGTGTAGCGCAAAGCATAGAAACATAATCGCCCGACACCTAAATCATCGGCTCTTTCGAGTAGCCGGGTCCAGAACAGTGGGTCAGTCTCTGCATGCTGACGCAGCAGTAAATCCAGATCGGACAGATCCCGCAGCCCCTTGTCATACTCGCTCTCCATAAACAGGTGACAAATAGCATGCAAGATCCTGTCGGTGTTGCACAGGATCCGATGTCCCCCCATGGTAGATTCCATCATCAGTCGCTTGGCTGAAAATGCGTAACGGCAAGTCAGAGGCAATAAACTATGGTGCACATCCAGAGTAACCGCTCTTTCTGCGTGGACCAGGGGCGGGATTTCGTGCATCCATCTGCGGTAGTACTCGTTATCATAGTCAGATAATTTTTCAGAACGCCATCCGTGCAGCCCCAGAGCATGTTCCGCCGAAGGCAACTGTTCAACTGGAACATAGATATCCACATCAGCATACAACCGCCCCTTACCAGATCTGTCAGAGGCCAGATCATATGCGACCCCTTTCAGGAAGACCGGCACTATGCCAACCATCCGCAGGGCAGCTTCCACTTTTTCCACTTCGATATGCATATCCCGGGCATGGGACAGACTGAGTTCAAATGCAGAACTGAAATGCCACTTCAGCTCATCTGGGACATACCGGAACAGTTCTCGCTCGGTAAAGAGGCTGTATAGCCTGCCCAATAAGCGGGCAGAATACCCCTGAGACAGCAATGCCTGCCAATTGGGCAGATCAAACCCCTTAATCCTGTCCGGCTGCGTCAACACAGCACAGATAAGTGGCCTATCCAACATCGGCTAACAGCTCGTCCATGGCAGCCACCGCGGCATCCAGATTTCCGTCATATTCGAAGGCAAAACATTTTGCCTGGTCCAGATGCAAAGCAATGGCATTAAACCCTTTCTCAGCCAATACCGAATAATTGAAGGATTGATTGGCAATCTGCATGAACGCCACTCCCTTGTTCATCTCCTGCAACGTCCCCCCTTTAACGGCAGGGTTAAACCGGGGGAACACAACGGCTCCTGGCAGGGCCTCTTCCTGCCAGTCGCGTAAGCTGTTGGCTGGTGGTTTAAGCAGCCCCACAGAACCTTTCTGAGTGTCGTGAACAACCCGGCTTATTCTCGAATCCGGCACCAGTTCTCTGATTATCTCAATGGCCTTATTCTTAAGGCTTATGGGCCTTGGGTTGGGCAGGATCCTGCCACTTTGAAGATCCAGTAGTGTCAATTCATCCGACAGTAATCGAAACCCCCCAAGGGTCACGAGCGCTGCACATAAGGTGCTCTTACCCGCCCCAGGCTGGCCAGGCAGGATCAGAGCCTTACCGTATTTCTCTACCACTGCCGCATGGACAACAAGAGCTTGATGATAGTGGTTACTCACGCACCAATTGAGTGCCCATTCCATAAGCGGTAAAGATTGATCTTCCGGCAGAGGGAGAAAAGGAGTCTGGTCATGAAAGGAAAACACGACCTGTCGTTTAAACCAGCGGCGCAGCCCTGATGACCTTTGCAATGAGATAGTGAAATCTATATAGCTGTCTTCCAGTAGGTCAGCATCTGCGTACATGCTCCTGATATCCTGGCTGACCTGGGCGATAGCACTGGAAACTCTGGCTGTAAAACGGCCGACTCTGATGGGAAGCCCACCCTGGGATAAGCGTGCGATAAGTTGGGCATCTGAAAGACTGGAGACTTTGCTTAATGACACGACAGTATCCCAGCATTGACGAGTCTGGCCAGCAATTCCTCGGGCAGGTCCACATTCGTCGTATTCTGGTGAAAAAGCACTTCCAGGTTCTGTTTGGAGAGAGTCTGTGTTTCCGCCTGCCCGATCAGATCAATAATCAGCCTGGCATGGCGAGGAAACAAGAACGTTTTTTTGGAGGCAGGAACGAAAACCACCCAGGAGTCCTGGGTGGTGTATTCAATCAGCTCGCCAAACTGCGAACCAGGAAAATACTGCATTCTCAGCTGTGGTGATTATTAGAGGCCACTTTGCCAGTCGTCACTACCACCGCCGTCAGAAATGCTGACGAAAAAGTTGTTGTAATCATTAACTGTCATATTGTCAGAGCGCCCCACCAACAGACCACCGCGCTCCAACTGATAGGTTACGCCAGCCTGGGGATACATATGACTCATCTCATACATCAGATACAGTCCAATAATATCATCGGCAGTGGGATAATTGAGCATCCATGGGTCGGGGTTGCTACCGGCACCACCGCCCTGCAGGAACATCGCATTTAAGTAACAGGCTGCAGCATGCTGAGTGATGCTGTTGGTTTTTGTATTGCCCTGCAACTCCTGAATAAATGTCTGGTTAATCCGGCTTTGGTAGTCCACTACATTATTTTCTGGTGTCCCGCCAATTACTTTTCTGATTTGAGCGCCCCCCAGAGACCGGGTATCAAACACCGTTTTAAAGGGAGTGGAGGGAGACAATCCTGTCATATTCCAGGCAGCACTGGTTATCTGGCCGCGATCATTCTTCCAGTTACCCGGACTCCAGCCATTACAGGTGGCCCCTTCATGTACGGTCAGGGAGGTGCCCATATTCACAGACATGAACCCGGATATTGTACATCCGGCAGCCATGGCAGGACGATTAGCCAGCAGTAGCAACGCCGGAGATGCCATCCCTGCCTTTTTCAGCCAGCGGCGACGACTATCATTATGCTTACCTGCGCTATCGGCTACTTCGACTGAGTCAACTTGCTTGTTCTCGTCAACCATTTTTAATTCCTACAAAAGCCTATTGGTTAATATTCTAACCAACTAAGTATTGATAAAACATGACATTTAAATAATGCAAAATCCGATCCACAGTGCATGATGTTGATTTTAACCACTTTTTTCACAGGTTTATTTCTGTCTGTAAAAATACTCGACAGCTTTCTCAGTGCCTGTTCGTCACTATAGTTCGAGTAAGGTGCGCAAGTATTTCACCGGAATGGAATAGGTAATCCCACTGGGATCTGACAGGGCCGCCTCTTTACTACCTTTAACGAAGACCTGGTTGATAACCGCAACCACTTCTCCTGTGCGGCCATCATATACCGGGCTGCCGCTGCTACCCGGGTAGGCTGTGGCGTCCATCTGGTACACCATAAAAGGCTGCCTGAGCCTTTTCATCACATCCAGACTCAACTGTTGGGCATTGGCGCTGGCTCTAACAACAGGAGTTGTGGCTGCGATCATTCCCCGGTGAGAGGCCGGATAAAGGCCGAGCACCGCACCGATGGGGAAGCCGGTGAAAACCACTTCTCTTCCATCCGGGAGCATGGCTCCATCGGAGAGCTTCAACGGCGTCACTTGCCGGCCCTCAATTTTCAGCAAGGCCAGATCGTGTTCCGGGTCCGTTGCCAGAATGCTGGCTTCGACTATCTCAGGTTTTGCCCCACTGCCGATAAAAACCACCCTCTTCTGTAGACTGACCTCATCGAGTGGCCGTTCAACCACATGAAAATTGGTGGCTATGATTGAGCCATCGCCGACAGCAAAACCAGTACCCTGGAGTTCATGACGCGGAGCCCCCAGGGGATCAAACACACCGATACCGACAACAGAAGGTTTGACGGCTGCGATAGTCTGTTCGAGGTCGGCGGCTGACACACAAAAGCAGGCCAATATAAATAATCCTGCAGCGATAATTCTTTGCACCTATATTCCCCTGCGTATTGAGTAAGTGATATGCATCGCATTTAACTATCCAATAGTAACCATGCTTGTGACTGGTTGCCAGTACTTACTCCCAGCCCAGCCGGCCCCCGCCCGGCATCAGATGTCTGCCTGCGAAGATGACCTTTCCCGCCAGCTACGGGTCCGGATCCAACTTGGCTATTGACTTCTGAGCCCGTAGTAAATCCATAACGAAACCGGTGACAAGTTAAGTCTGTTTTCTGCGTCAGGTATAAGCGAGCATGTCAGGAATTTTAACAACCAGGTCAGCGCCCATTTAAAATATCCTTATATTACAAATAGTTGCATAATGGCACCTAAGTTGCTTTAAGGTATGCGTAGGGTAAGTTGATGTACCCATTGATTGGATCAAGCGTCAAATTTTTCGAGGAAGGAATATTATGAACAACTTAATTAAAAGCAGTATTGCAGCATCTACGCTGTTAATGTCTTCAATGGCTAGTGCAGCTCTTATCACTACGTGGGATTATGAAGTCGTCAACGAGTGGGATGCAGGAGCCTCCGTATTCAGTGCAGGTAATGGTACAACGGTTTCCAACGCCAGTGAACTTAGCTGGGGTGCCACAGGCGGCAGCTTCGACGGTGGTGCAAACAACCGCAGTGCGCTGGTTATCTCAGGTTCGCCTTCTACCGGCCAACTGGATACCAATGACCTGATTAACCTGGCCGAGTCTGCAACAATCACTCACTACAACAATTCCATCTCCAACACCTTTTCGTTTTTGGAGCAGGCAACCCTGATGAGTACGCTGACTCTGACACCTTTCGCACCGGTGCCAGGTCCAGCATTGCCTTCTTTCAGTCAGGATTTCGTTATCGATTTCGACGAAACCCCTAACTCTGCTCCTTGCGGCGACCCTGCCAGTGTCTCGGTATGTGATGATATTTTCAGTGTCGCCCTGGGCGATCTGTCTCAGAGCTTCATGTTTGACGGATACATTTACACAGTGACTATCAGCGCTGTTGGTCTTGGTCCGCTGACAAACGAGCAGTGTGCAATAGTTGGCAAGGCCCCTGGCTGTATCGGCTTTACTACTCAGGAAGGTCTGACTACTCCGGCCAACTTCGAGTTCAGCATCACCGCCAGGCAGGTTCCTGAGCCAGCGACACTGGGTGTACTGTCTCTGGGTTTGCTGCTGCTGGGCGCAAGACGCTTCAAGAAGTAATTAACAATAATTGTTTGAAAAAGTGCGGCAATATGCCGCACTTCTTTTTTGTGCTTTATCATTGCGATTTTTCAATCTATGACGTGGCTCATGGAACTATTTAATAGCCTCGGGCATTTCGCAGCTCACCCTCTGAATATATTCTTTACTCTCGTACTTTATGCCTTTCTGGCCCATCACATGTTTAAGCATTCCCGGCATGCAGTCAAAGTGGCGACTGGGGCGACACTTTTCCTTATCTGGTGCTCCTTACCCCTTTCCAGCAACTGGATGCTTTCCACGCTGGAATACCGACATCGGTCGCCAGAACCAGACAGTCCGCTCTGGAATGAGGTGGATGCTTTGGTTGTACTAGGCTGCCAGCATTACGAATTGCGGGGCCTTCCCTTTTCCGACCAATGGCACTCATGCAGCCTGAGAAGAAATCTTCAGGCTTTTTATCTATATCAACATAGTAAGAATGTGGAAATTTATCTGACAGGTGGCCTGATGGCAGGAAGACACCTTTCTGAAGCCAGCGCCAATCAACTGTTCTTTGAAAAGCTCCATGTCCCCCCTGCGAAGCTTCACCCCCTTAAGACAGGAAACAATACAGCCTTGGAGGCTGAGGCCATTGCCTTTTATCTAAAAGGGCAAACCATCGCTCTGGTTACTTCAGCCAGCCATCAGACAAGGGCCCTACGCTACCTACAGGGATATGATCTGAAGGTTATTCCGGTTCCCGTTGACCACCTCAGCCACCAGGAGTCAAAACTGGGATTTCCAGATTCGGCAAGTTTGGCCAGAAGTGAAAGGTTTTTTTATGAAATGCTGGCCATTACGAAACAAAATTTGGTAGCGCTGTATAATCAGCTCAAGGAGTAATTTTCTGCCTCCTCCTATAGTCGTCATATTCTGAGGGCAATTCAGCAGGGGTTCGCCCAGGGCAACCATAAAGGGAGTAATTTCATACCTGTCTAAAAGTTGACTTAAATGTTCTTTGCCAACTGAAGCTTTTCTACAAAAAGCCTGTTAAATTAAAGTATTACTTAATAACCCTTGACCCACAGCCAACCTGACTTAAGATTTGATAACCACTGCATGAAATTCGATTGACGATGTCATCATCTACACTCAGGAAGATTACCAAGCTTCCCATCATCGGGCCATTGGCGCGAACGTTGCTGAAATATGTAGCGGGTAGAGAAGCCGGAAATATTTCCTACCATTTTTCTCGCTACCTTCAGCCAAAATTCGCCGGCCAGTCAGCACTGAAGGAAGAGGTGTATCGCATCAGACATCAGGTCTATTGTGAAGAGCTCAAGTTTGAACCGGAAAATGCAGACAAACAAGAGCGTGATGACTTCGATCAACACGCCTATCACTGCGTCATCCAGCATAAACCATCGGGTAATTACGCTGGCACCGTGCGTGTGGTGTACTCCCACTCCCCCGAACAACTTTTGCCTATAGAAAAATACTGTTCAGAGGCCATCAGTGCTGAGGAAACCGCTCCCTGGGATTTTCCCAGAGAGAAAATTTGTGAAATTTCCCGCCTGGCCGTACCTGCACAATTCAGACGTCGTCAAATGGATAAATTCAAAGGAGCGGCAGTAGGTGTCATCAATGAATCCACCTATTCAGAAGCAGAATTACGCTGTTTTCCTTTTATTGCAGTCGGTCTGTATCTGGCCGGCGCATCCATCGCCTTGGAAGAAGGGATCGAACATTGCTTCGTCATGATGGAGCCAAGACTGGCACGGAGTCTGAAACTTGTTGGTATCCCCTTTAAGCAGATAGGCCCGGTAGTGGATTATCACGGCAAGCGAGCCCCTTACTATATAAGCAGGGAAGTCCTGTTAAACAGTCTGCCTTCGGGCTTTCAGAAGCTGCTGAACTACGTCCAGCATGAAATCTCGACGCAAATGCAGGATCTTCCCCCAAAAAGGGCAAGACAAAGCAGGCCTACAGACCTTCCCCATGCTGCCATCCGATGATCTGGCTCGAGCCGAGACGACCTTTTCTGATCCCGTATGAAAATTTATCAACTATTACTTGAGTCATTACCCTGTGCACTGCATCCCCGACTTCTGGATCCGGACGCCGCCACAGCTCAATTTGGTAAGACTACTTTCAGTGACCCCATTGCTATCGATGCCTCATTCAGGGCCATTAGCAGTTCTGAAATTCAACAGCTCGTCGCTTTGGCCAATGAGCTGGGTTTCCACATTTATCCTGTCAGTACCGGTAATAACTGGGGTTACGGTTCTGTTTCGGGGTTCACATCACCCACTGGGAAAGTTGTATTGGACCTGTCCCTCATGCGCCAAATCATCCCCACCAGCAAGGAGTTGGGGCTGATCACTATCGAACCCGGCGTCACCCAGCAACAATTGGCTGAATACCTTCAGCAACAGGGTTGGGACTTTATGACACCTGTAACTGGGGCCGGCCCCCATTGCAGCGTACTGGCCAATGCACTGGAGAGGGGGTATGGGATTACGCCCAGAACGGACCATTTCGAGGCTGTCACGGCGCTGAAAGCCGTATTGCCCCATCCTGAGCTTTGTCACACTGAATATTGTTCTGCCGTGTCTTCACTTGATCTGAGCGAAGAGGACTTTATCGACAAAACCTATAAGTGGGGTGTGGGACCTTACCTGGATGGCATGCTGACTCAAAGCAACCTTGGTATCGTTACCCAGATTTCCCTTCGTTTGGGCCGCAAACCTCCAGCTTTCAGTGCTTTCTATCTCCGCTGTACAGACAAAGACAAGTTTTTCGATTTGACCGCCACTATCCGCACCATTCTGAAAGACTATGAGGGAATCGTAGGCTCAATCAACCTGATGGACAGGCGCCGGCTTATCTCCATGGTTGCCGACAATCCCAATGGAACGGCGCACCAGGTCATGTCTGATCAACAACTAGAAGACTTGGCGGAGCGGCATGATGTACCGCAGTGGTTGGTCGTTGGCTCCATATATGGTGATAAAACCGTTGTGAGGTCTGTAAAACAGGCATTGAGAAAACAGTTCAAGGGCTTAGGACAACTGCTTTTCTCTGATGGCCTGCTGCTGTCGGCGGCCAGGTATTTGACTGGCCTGACCAATTTCGGCCCCCTGGCCTCAATCAAAAAGCAACTGATCTCACTGCAACAAGGTATTGAAATCATGCTGGGCGTGCCCAATCAGGTTGCGTTACCCCTGGCCTACTGGCGGACCAGGAAGGTCCAATCTGACAGTCAGCAGCCCCTGCTGCCAGATAAAGATGGATGCGGGCTGCTGTGGTATGCACCACTCATCCCCATGAAACCGGAAAAGATGCAGGAATTCGTTGAGTTCGTGCGCTCTACGGCACCCAGATATGGCGTGGAGCCCCTGATTACCTTCACCAATCTCAGGCATGACTGTGTGGATTCGACCGTCCCCATTGTATTCAACCTTGCAGATCCTGCATCGGTTCAATCTGCCAAGGATTGTCTGGAAGAGTTGGTCAACGAAGGAAGGAAGAAAGGATATGTGCCCTACAGGTTAAACACAGAACAACAACAGAAATTATTGAACCCTAGCTCTCCTCATTGGATGCTGGTCAGGAAGCTTAAGTCCTCTCTGGATCCAAACAATGTGCTGTCTCCCGGACGCTACAACCCTTGAGATACCTTTCCTCTACAGTGGCACTTAGGAAAATGTCGACCTAGTTCGGGGCGGATCACTGGACACAAAAAAGCCGGTGTTGAATAACACCGGCTTTTTTCCAGCTTTACAAAGCGACTCCAGGAAGCGGCCTTGTGGTCTGGTTAGATCTTATGAGCGACGGCGTGCCAGAGCACCCAGTCCCAGCAGACCCAGAGCAAATACCGCCAGGGTAGTTGGCTCAGGAACAGCAGAAACCTGACCATTGCTGCTGGTTGAATAACCATTTGCACCGATCTGTGAAGAAGCGGTATAGAAAAGGTCGTACCACTTCTCACCGAAGTTCAACGCATTAACCGCATCAGCGTTACCCACGCCTTCCACAATATTCAGGTAGGAAGAGACAAAACCGGCATTCAGATTGTCGCTATCCAAATCGAAAGTGGCAAATTCAAAAGAAGCCCACAAAGAACCATTCTGAGCCTGATTATAGCGCTGATAGGCAGTTGAGTTTGCCGGGCCGAAATCCATGCCGTTGTCAAAATAAACATTCAACCAGCTGTTAGACAGGTCCCATTGATTCTGACCAGTAGCAACGATACCACCGAAAGCGAAAGTCAGTTCACAGGTTCCAAATCCGCCCGTACAGAAAGTATTAAATACCTGATCACGACCATCATTAAACTGAGAGAAGCGTCCTACACCTGACAGAGAGGCACCAAATGCTGGCGCAGTAGATACAGAGCTGGCAGCAGTGATAGTAGACACACCACCGGCACTTCCATAGGCTCCGTTAGTGAACCACTGTTGGAATGACACATCTGCAATATAAGGGTTTGCCTGAGTTGGGGCATCCCAAGTAATACCACCTGCACTGATTTCGGTAGACAGAGCAGAGAAACTCATGGCTGCAAGGGAAAGGGCGCCAACGGCCTTAACGAACTTCTTCATAATTACATCCTAATAAATCGTTATAAAACTGGCTACCGGAGTAAAGCAGGTTACGTGCCAACTACAAAATAAAAGCATAAACACTTGTTAATAAAAGAGTTTACTCCACATCCTTCCAAGAAATCGAATCCCCGTCTTTGCCGGCGTGTAAAAAAAATTGACAACACATTGATCATGCACCAATCGTTTTCAAGGACTCAATCAACGTTCTCAGCCGTTGTTGCTGGCTTTCATTATCAGGTGACAATGAGGTAAGCAGACTTCTGGCCTCTGTTTTCTTACCTTGCGCAATAAGAACGGCCGCCAGGTTCATTTGTACGTCCGCATTGTTTCGCAGCCTGCTGGCTGCATGGGTCAGATACTCCTGCGCCTGATTAAGATCCCCGACCTTAAAATAAGCCCATCCCAGCGTATCCATCACCTGTGGCATCTGGGGCGCCAGAGAATGAGCTTTCCTGGCCAACTCCAGGGCTGTCGGGTAATCACTCTGCTTCAGTTTTACATGCGCAAGGTTATTGAGGGTCAAAAAGTGCTCTGGATTTTTTGCCAGGAATTGCCGGTATGTCTGAGCCGCCTTGTCATACATCTCATTGTGAGTATAGAACTCGGCCAGTGTGTGGTACTCCATGGAAGGATTCGTCAGTTTGGAGAACTCCAGCTCGAGCAGTTTCGCCGCCTCATCAGCCCGGTCATTCTTTTGCAGGGCCCTCGCCAAGAGCGTAGCTGATGCAAAACTCGGCTCCGCTTTGTAGTAGTCCCTAAGCAACCCCTCGGCCAGTCTGAAGTCTCCTGAGGCCAGCGCCAGCTCTCCGTCAAACCTTGTCAGTATCGCTCCGCCGGACATCTGCTGACGCATTTGGGTCAGTAACGTCCTGGCTTCATCCAGGCGGCCCAGGCGGGTGAGGTATCCTACTTCAAGCAGTCGCAGGCGCTGGGCATCCGGCAGGGTCTGCCGGCTGTCCTGAACAACCTTCAGGGCACCGTCCAGATTGCCACTCAACTCCTCGACCCCTGCACTGCGCAGCCATGCCTGCGCATCCCCAGGAAAACGAGTCCGCCAATGCTTTAAACTACTTCTGGCATTGGGCAAGTCCTTCAGTTGGACATAGGCATCGCTGAGAATCGACCATCCCTCAGGTGTCAGTTCATGACTGAGAGGTTCGAGTAACTCAACGGCCTTACCCGCTTCCTCTTGTGCCCTATAATACTCTGCCAGCACCAGTTTTGGATTGAGCAATCTCGGGTGACGACTGATATGAGCATTGAGCCTGGGCAGCACCTGGTCTTCTTCTGACAATGTCAGGGACAGCCGAACCAGATTCGTCAGAGCCAGCAAATTATCAGGATAGCTTTTCAGGAGGCTGTGAGTCTGCGCCAGGGCTTTGGAATACTGACCCAGCGAGACATACAGATTGGTAAGATACTGATTGGCTCCCAGGTGTTTAGGATCTTTCTCTGTGGCTTTTTTAAGCGCTTGTTCTGCCTCAGGCAAACGGTTCAGTTGCTGATAAATCACCCCTTCCAATGTCAGCCCGCTGGCAGGGTGGGATTGCTGCCATCTCCTGGCCACCTCCAGGGCTTTATCCGTTTCGCCCTCATTGAGATGAGCATTGGCCAGCACTACCCAACCCTTATCAAGTTCCGGATCATTCTCCAGCGCTTTTCTTATATCTTCCGTACCGGCGTAATCGCTGTCTGCCAGTTTGACAATACCTTCACGCATCAGATTTTCAGCATCTTCACTGTCGGCATTGTTGGCCCTGACCAGATAATCCTGGGCAGCATCCAGTTGTCCTTTGCTGGCCAACTGCATGGCGGTCTGTGCAAACAGATCGGCATCTTCTTTTTTCAGGATGTTGAGCTTGTCCAGATTTGAACGGGCTTCAGAGGTATAGCCAAGGGAAAGTTGTACCTGTGCCAGCAGCTTCTTTACCGCATGATCATGGGGTACGTCCTGTGCAGCCCGGGTCAAATAGCGATACGCCGTCTCGAGCTGTCCCTGCTTGTACGCGCTGATGCCGGCTACAATTTGCGCTACCTTGTTGTCCATGCCGTTCTGGATGGATTTCTCAGCCAGCCGCAATGATTCGTTATACTGCTTCTGATGAAATCTCAATTTGGCCTTAAGCAAATTGGCAAAGGCATTTTCTTTACTGATAGCAAGGATCCGGTCTACCTGCTGCTCAGCCTCTTCATAAGCACCTGAGTTAAGCAATGCTTCCACCAGTTGGAAACGCACCGGATGAAGATTTGGCATGGTCGCCAGCACGTTGTCATAGTGCCGGGCGGCCCTGGCAAAATCAGCCTGGCGAAATGCCAACAGTCCTGCGATAAACTCTTTCTCAACCGATAAGGCCTCCTCATCGGAAAATTGGCCTATAAAGTCTTCAGCCTTCTGCAACTGGTTGCTCAGCAATGCTTCATAAGCCCTGGCGATAAGCAGGCGATCTCCGCCCAGCCCTTCAGGCACCTCAGCTTCTTTTTGCTGCTCGGGCCCCAGCCGAATGGCCGACAGATAACCAAACAGACCGAGGATTTCCTTTGCCTCAGAGGCGGCTAAGTCCTCCTGCTGCTCTGACAACTTTACAGCCGATTCAAAATCTCCCTGGTAATAATAGGTTTGCACCAGATAGGGTAACACCTGCGAGGCAAGCTCATCCGACTCCAACGCCCGCAACAGTTCTTTTTCCGCGGCAACAAAATTGCGCTCTTGAAAGTAGGCCTGCCCCAGCAGCATTCTGATCTCAGCGGAGGTAGGAGCAGCGATAACGGCATTCTTCAGCTCGATGACGGCACCTTTGTTGTTGCCTTCGGCCATCATTTGTTTGGCACTTTGCAAATGATCCGATGCCGTTTTCTGCGTACATGCTGACAGACCCAGCAACAATAGCGTCACCTTCAATGCACCGGAAACCTTGCTTATATTTTTCATTTTTATCTCATTTCCCATACGTTATGAGTGCGCTCCAGGTGGAGCGCCAGGCATCCTGGCGTACTTCTAAAAACGGCTGAACAAGCCCCTCGTATCCACCACCACCTTGGTATTAATATCGTTACTGGAGAGGGCCTTAAACGGCTTGTGATCGACCAGTACGACCAGCACATTGGCTCTTTCCAATGCCTCGGGCAAGCTGACCAGTTGAATATTTTTGTTTTGCAGCTTTTCAGGCAGGCAGTCGATGTTGGGCTCCACCGCTAGTATTTGTCCCACATTGGCGTTGGCCAACTGAAGGGTAATATCCAGGGCCGGACTCTCCCGCAAGTCGTCAATATCAGCCTTGAACGCCAGCCCCATACAGGCGATGACAGGACGCTTGAACTGGTCGGCTGCCGCTTTGACCTTGCCGATAACATATTCCGGCTTGTGGTCATTGATTTCTCTGGCGGTGCGTATGATTCTCGCCGACTCCGGCGCTGAATCGACGATAAACCAGGGATCCACCGCAATGCAGTGGCCGCCCACGCCCGGGCCGGGCCGAAGTATATTCACCCGCGGGTGGCGGTTGGCCAGGGCAATCAATTCCCATACATCGATTTTCAGCTCGTCACAGATAATCGACAACTCGTTGGCGAAGGCAATGTTAACGTCCCGAAACGAATTCTCGGTCAATTTTGCCATCTCGGCAGTGCGGGCATTGGTCGGGATACACTCCCCCCTGACGAAATGCTTGTATAGCTGAATCGCCCGATCGCAACATTTCGGGGTGAGGCCGCCAATAATCCTGTCGTTGGAAACCAGCTCTTCGAGCACCCTTCCTGGAAGAACTCGCTCTGGACAATGGGCCACGTTGACATTTGGCTCTGCTGCGCCCTGGCCGGGAAAGTGCAAATCCGGCCGGTATTCCTGTAGCCAGGCTGCCAGTTTTTCAGTCGCTCCTACCGGAGAGGTCGATTCCAGAATGACCAGATTGCCTTTCTCCAACACAGGAGCAATGGCTTTGGCTGCTTTTTCTATATAGCTCAGATCCGGTTGATTTCCGTCCTTAAAGGGGGTGGGGACGGCGATCATAAAAGCATCGGCCGGCTCCGGCGTCATGGACGCCCGCAACTTACCCATGGTCACGGCAGCCTGAACCACCATGTCCAGATCAGGTTCGACAATATGAACCTTACCCTGATTGATGGTGTCCACCGCTTTTTGTGAAACATCCAGACCAATGACTTCGATGCCGCGAGAAGCAATCACGGCGGCAGTCGGCAGCCCGATATAACCCAAACCCACCACTGAGACTTTGTTAAACACCATATAAAACCCAACACCTGATAGTTAAATGACAAAATTTTATGAATGACTTCAGGCTATCTACACGCCATTGCCATTCTATCCACGAATATTTTCCACGTCCGGCTAGTGGTTCACACCACCGGGCTGCTCCTCTATCGCAAAGTTTAGGGTTCCTTGCAGGGTTTCCCACTTATAGGCTGTTCCCTGCAATCCTGCCCTATCCTCAGCCAGAATGGATTGAATGCTGTCGCCGTCCAGGGAACGGCCAAATTCAACCCTACCTGCCTCTTCACCGAGCATTTTCTGAAGCATGATATCGCCCAATTCTTTACGGTAGTGCGCTGGCTCCCAATACCACTGCATGGGCTCTGTCGATTTGCCTACCGGAAACGCTTCGGTTGTAAAGTCACTGAAGCCGCTGAAATCCCAGAAATAAACCCGTTCTGAACTGACACTTGTGGCCAGATCCGCCAGCATCAGTTTCCACTGATTAAAAGACTGCCAATATCCTAACTCCGCCAACAAATGCAGATAACTGTAATGGTAGGGGCTGGTAAATGCGTAGACCTGGATACCCTGGCCAGTGGCCTGCCCGATAAAGCCGCTCAGCCTGTTCATGTAAGGATTTTCCTGCTCGGTATTGAGCAGTTTAAATTGCCGGGAAGTCAAACCCTTTTGCAGTGAAATAAATTTTTGTCTGAACAACGGGGCAATACCTTCGTGCCTGATGATATCAATATATTCACCCGCCGTATTGAAACCCAGTGGCGTAATACTGTTCACCTCCTCACTCTGATTTAGCGTCGTCCTGATACTGGCGGTGGTCGCATCGAGTGAAAAGAACAGCGACGACTTTTCTTTCAGCCGGAATACGGACGCAGACAGGGTATCCTCGCCCAATCCCTCCAGTCTGCTCAGATACTCCGGCGGTACCTGGGAAATTGCGCCATCCTCAGGTAGCAGGAAATCCAGGAAGTCGATGCTGAGAAAGATCATCTCCACGCCGCCACAATGCATACTCTGCAGCACATTTTCAGCATAATCCAGTTGCATAGGGAGATCGGCGCCAGGCAGTGCCAGGTTATACACTGTCTTCCCCTCAAACAGGGGATGTGTCGGGTCCAGGCCCATCTCAGGTCTGGAATTTCCCACGATCAATACGTTTGGACAGACCTCAAGGCTCCGGTAAGCTTTCACCACTCTGGAACGCAGCTCCGCCTCAGGCTTTAACCTGTTAAACCCCGCATAGGTATCCGACCAATACATAGCGAAGGGATCCACCAGCCAATTAAAACTGCAGATCCCTACCAAGACCGCTATAAAGGCCGAGGTGAACCAGTACAGGAAATTCATCGATCCCCCTAAAACTGAAAGTACAGGAATTCACTGACCTGGAAGAGTGTCAGTACCGAGAGGGCGGCCAGCACCCCCACGAAGATAGCCCATCCCGTTGAGGGAATGAAAACCACCTTGCGCCCTAGCCTGAATATTGGCCAGAATGCATCTTTCCGTTCAAAGTGATTGGCGCTCAGGGAAGGCTGATGGGTGCCGAATATATCCTGGACATTGGGCATGACCAGGGCGATGGCCATCAGAGCAGCCACCCAACACCAATTCAGTACAAATTGACTCCCTCCCCCATGGCTTTGTGTCACGCCCATGTCTTTCAGGATGACACCTATCTCTCCCATCCGGCTGAGTATGCCCTGAGGCAGGGCTATGCCATTGCCCCCCACCATTGCTTGCAGCATGCCCATCGCCCCATCCAGCGTTGTGGCCCTGAAAAAGACCCAGCCGATTACAACAGCGAACATGGTCAGCAGCCAGGCCAGAAACAGATACAAGCGAGAGTGTGTTGCTCCCAACCCCAGCTTTTTCATCAAGTGGGCCCAGGCATGACTGACCGACAGATATGCACCATGCAGGGCACCCCAGATGACAAAATTCCAGCCGGCGCCATGCCAAAGCCCACCCAGCAACATAGTGATCATCAGGTTCGTATAACGTCTTGACGGCCCCACCCTATTGCCTCCCAGTGGAATATACAGATAGTCACGTAAAAAGCGGGATAGTGTCATATGCCAGCGGCGCCAGAATTCAGAGATATTGGCGGCCTTGTAAGGTGAGTAAAAATTCAGTGGCAATATAATCCCAAACATCCTCGCCAATCCCAGGGCCATGTCGGAGTAACCGGAAAAGTCGAAGTAGAGTTGAAAGGTATAGGCCAGGGCTCCCCCCCAGGCACTGAAAAAATCCAGGCTGGTACCGGTATCCGCCGCTGCGAAGACCGGATTGGCATAGAGTGCAATCCCGTCAGCCAGAACGGTTTTTTTGAACAACCCGATAGAGAAGATACTCAGGCCGATGATCAGGTTCTGCTTCGATAATGCGAAGGGGTGGCTGCTGGCAAACTGGGGCAGCATTTCCTTATGGTGAACGATTGGACCGGCTATGAGCTGAGGAAAAAAGGAGACGAATAATGCGTAATGCAGAAACCGGTATTCCTTCGTTTTTCCCTGGTAAGAATCGATCAGATAAGCAATTTGCTGGAAAGTATAAAATGAAATCGCCAGGGGAAGAATGATGTCACCCAGGCTGAAATGCGTATCGAACAGGTTGTTCAGATTAAAAAGAATGAAGCCCGCATATTTGTAATAGGCCAGCAATATCAGGTTGACTGAAATTCCAAAAACCAGGAAGGCTTTTCCCCCCACCTTGCCCAGATGCTTGCCCAGAAAGTAATTGAACAACATGGAAAGTAGCAGAAGCAGCAGGTAGGCTGGCTTCCACCAGGCATAAAAAAACAGTGAGCTGACAACCAGCACTGCAATAGCCGCCTGATTGCCAAAGTGCCGGGCAAAGTTGAAAAACAGTACCAGGCACAAGGGTAGAAACAGGAAGATAAACTCTGGGGAATTAAAGAGCATGACTTCGTCCTTGAGATTTCATCTCAACCTTCCTTACACAACTGTTCAGATAACGCTCTGCATGACGACATAACAGATCCCACCAGCACAGGCTTTGAGAAAACCAGCTTAAATCTGCACAATGACCTTGGCGATACGCTCGCAAGCTTTGCCGTCGCCATAGGGATTATGCGCGAACGCCATCTCCTCAAAGGCCGCCTCATCATCAAGGAGTTGATTGGCATTTGCCAGTATCACCTCTTTATCAGTCCCCACCAGTCTCACCGTACCCGCGGCAACTGCTTCGGGACGCTCAGTGGTATCCCGCATAACCAATACCGGCTTGCCCAGACTGGGGGCTTCTTCCTGTACCCCCCCGGAATCGGTCAGAATCAGGTGCGCCCGGTTCATCAGATAAACAAAAGGCAGGTAGTCCTGTGGATCGATCAAAAATACATCGGCCTGCTGGTTGAGGATTCGATTAACCGGTTCCTGCACATTTGGATTCAAATGAACCGGATAAAGAACCTGCACATCTCCCCGCTGGGCCAACGCCTTCAACGCCTGACAAATCTGTTCAAACCCGCCGCCAAAGCTCTCGCGACGATGGCCGGTCACCAGGATCAGCTTCTTGTTGGGATCAAGAAAATTGAAGCGCTCGGCCATGCTGCGATTAAGCGCCTGATCGGTCTGCACCCTGTCAACTACCGACAACAGGGCGTCGATCACGGTATTACCTGTGACATATATATTGTCCGGACTCACATTCTCTTTAAGAAGGTTGTCACGGGCCGTATCAGTGGGAGCAAAGTGATAACGGGTCAGGGACCCGGTCAGTTTACGGTTGGCTTCTTCAGGCCAGGGACTAAGCAAGTTGCCTGTCCGCAAGCCGGCTTCCACATGACCAACAGGAATTTTCTGATAAAAAGCGGCAAGCGAGGCGGTAAAGGTGGTGGTGGTATCCCCATGCACCAGGACCAAATCGGGTCTGGCCTGGGCAAATACATCCCGCAATCCTAATAATGCTTTGCTGGTAATGTCGTAAAGATCCTGGCCGGGCTGCATCAGATCAAGATCATAATCCGGACTCAGGTTAAACAGCGACAATACCTGATCCAGCATTTCCCGGTGCTGGGCAGTCACGCAGACCTGGCACTCAATCCCTTGCATGCTCTTTAGCTGTAACGCCAGTGGCGCCATTTTAATGGCTTCAGGACGGGTACCAAAAACCAACATGACTCGTTTCATTGCCAACTTCCTTTATTGGATATTTATTATTTGCGCTGCAATTGTTACGGGGTATTTACCTTGCAAAGGTCCGGCCTCGTCCTCGTTGGACGAAAAACAGAGCCCAGTGCCTGCTGAGTAAAAACCTTAGCCCATGTAAGTCTGCCCTTCCGCGTCTGGCAGATATCGGATCAGCCTGGATTCCTGACTCATCGAGCGGACTGTATTTGCCATCCGGCTTCGTATTTTAACTAGACAGCTATTACCGCAACATTCAAGATATCCATTCTTCCATCATTTTTTCAGCGAAGAAACCGATTTAGGCAGCAAACAAAGAGATTCAGTGAATAATGGATTGTTTTTTTCACCACCTCATCGCAAACAGCACCAGGCATTTCCCTGATCACCCAGCCTTGCTTTACAAGCAATCGCCCCTCAGTTATCAGCAACTGCACCAGGCAGTGGAGATCACTGCCAGCGGCCTCGCAAGCCTGGGGCTGGAGCGTTATGACAGGGTGGCCATATTTCTTCCCAAAACCCCCGAAAATATCATTAGTATGCTGGCAGCCAGCAGAGCTGGGGGAGTGTTTGTCCCCGTCAATCCGGTCCTGAAAGCCAGACAGGTTCAACATATACTCAATGACTGCCAGACCCGTATCCTGATTACCAGTAGCGATCGGCTCAAAGGTCTGGCGGAGATTCTGCCTGAAACCGGGGTGACACAGGTTATACTCACCGACAAGCCCCTTGAAGGCTTTGATCTGCTCCCGCAGCACCTTTTCGCTCACCTGCCGATGCAGACAATGCCCCGCTCCCCCGGGACTGACAATGATATGGCGGCAATACTGTACACCTCTGGCAGCACCGGGTTACCCAAAGGGGTGGTATTGTCCCACCGCAACCTGGTCTGTGGCGCCCATAGCGTCGCCAGCTACCTGAAAAACCACCAACAAGACGTGATTCTGGCTTTGCTGCCCCTTAGCTTCGATTACGGCTTGAGCCAGGTGACCACTGCTTTCGTGGTGGGAGCAAGTTGTGTGTTACTCGATTATCTTTTGCCCAATGATGTGATCAAAGCAGTACAGCATCATCAGGTCACCGGCTTAGCCGCTGTGCCGCCCCTGTGGCAACAACTGATGGCACTGAACTGGCAGGACGCAGGTCAGTCCGTCCGTTATTTTACCAACAGCGGCGGGGCCATGCCCGCGCCGACCCTGGCTAAGCTGCGTGCTACCTTCAGCAATGCCAGTCCCTATCTGATGTACGGACTGACCGAAGCCTTCAGAAGCACGTTTCTTCCCCCGGAAGAAGTCGACAAACGTCCGGGCTCCATGGGGAAGGCCATTCCCAATGCCGAAATTCTGGTGGTAAGAAAAGACGGCAGCGAGTGCGATCCGGAAGAGCCCGGCGAATTGGTGCATCGTGGACCACTGGTCAGCCTGGGATACTGGAATGCACCGGAAAAGACCGCAGAACGATTCAAACCGGCCCCGGCAAAACTGACGGGGCTGATGCTACCAGAACTCGCCGTCTGGTCAGGAGATCAGGTCAGGAAGGATGCCGACGGCTACCTTTATTTCGTCGGTCGTAATGACGAGATGATAAAGACCTCAGGCTATCGTGTCAGCCCAATGGAAGTGGAGGAAGCCTGCTACGAAGCATCGACCGATATCGCCGAAGCCCTGGCCTGCGGCGTCCCTGATCCTATGCTGGGACAGGCCATTGCCGTGCGCATTGTGCTCAAACCAGGTTGTGAGGAAGACAAGGATAGCATTCTGCGCCTGCTCAAACGTCAGCTACCCAACTTTATGCATCCCAAATGGTTGGAACTGGTTGCAGAGTTGCCCCGCAACCCTAATGGTAAGGTGGACAGAAGCGCCATCAGCAAAGAATTGAAGGAGACCTACGGCAATGCGTAACCACCTGCCCCAACACGCCGACATGCTGCAGTTCGAGGTGCAGGACCAGCAGTTACTGGTGGGAGGAAAATCCCTCGAACAGATTGCCTGCATGCTCGACAAAGAAGTCTTTTATGCCTACGACAGACGAGTCGTCAAAGCCCAGATAGATAAATTTCATCAGCATATTCCCAGCGCGATCAAGCTGCATTACGCCATCAAGGCCAACCCCTATCCGCCATTGGTGCAGGCCATGCGTCCCTGGGTGGAAGGTTTCGATGTGGCCTCGCAAAAAGAAATGCTGATTGCCCTGCAAAGCGGTATGCCGGTCAGGGATATCAGCTTTGCCGGTCCCAGCAAGCAAGCACCGGAAATCCGTGCCGCCATTGCTTCAGGGGTGACGCTGCATGTGGAGTCTGAGACAGAACTGGCAAGGGCCATAGAGCTTGGCAGGCAACTGGGCACCAAGCCGGTCATCGCCTTTCGGGTCAATCCGGCCTTCGAGCTAAAGGCGTCGGGCATGAAAATGGGCGGCGGTCCTAAACAATTCGGTATCGATGAGGAACGGCTGTTTGAGCTGCTCCCCACCCTGGATTATTCGGAGTTTGAGTTCAGGGGGTTTCATATCTTCTGGGGTTCGCAGAACCTCCGCAGCGACGCCATTGTCGATGCGCACAACAACACCTTTGCCCTGGCCAGACAGTTGCTGAAACTGACCCCGGTGCCTGTGCAGACCATTAACCTGGGCGGCGGCCTGGGCATTCCGTATTTTCCGGGCGAATCCAGACTCGATCTGGCGCCGGTAGGGGAGAACCTGCAGCGTTTGCTGGAAGACTATCCTGATCTGGCTGCCCTGGAGCTGGTGATAGAGCTGGGACGTTTCCTGGTGGCCGAAGGCGGTATCTACGCCAGTCGCATTACCGATATTAAACTATCCAGGGGCCAGACATTTCTGATGACCAATGGCGGACTGCACCATCATCTGTCCAATTCCGGAAATTTTGGGCAGGTTATCCGCAAAAACTACCCCGTTGCCCTGGGTAATAAGATGGGACAGCCTGCCAGCGAAGAGAAGGTAACAGCCGTCGGCCCCCTGTGCACCCCGCTGGACACCCTTGCCGACAAGATGGCGCTGCCCCAAGCCGAAATCGGTGACTGGCTGGTGGTATTTCAATCCGGCGCCTACGGACCGACTGCCAGCCCACAGGATTTTCTCGGCCATCCTCATGTTGCTGAAATATTGCTGTGACCTATGGGCGCCCGCAAAACCAAATGGTTGGCTAGCTGCGTCCTGCTATTTGGCGCAGCAGTCTTTTCCCTTTTCTGTGTGCTGAACAGCAATTTCGGTTATGAGTGGGGCCTAAAAGCGCAACAGTATATTGAAATGAACCTGACAGCACAGTGGGGGGTACGTAAGAGCTTATTCAACACGGCACAGGCCATCATCCGGCAGTTTCCAAGCCCCTCCCCGGTTCAGTTTGACAGAGACCTCTCCGAGGTAGGCGCGCGGACAGACTACAACCCGTTGCCAGTTGCTGATCTGGCGATGCATGAAATTGTTCACATAGAGTCAGAATCTGAGCTGCTGTCAGCATTGCGCAAGGCACGACCCGGACAATTGTTGTTGCTTCGCAGGGGCACCTATCGCCTCAATCAACACAGAATAGAGACAGGCGCTGCTGGCACGGCATCCCAACCCATCATCCTGGCAGCCGGCAAACTGGGAGACGTTGAAATTCATCTGCAGTCCACAGAAGGCTTCTACATTGACAAGTCGTACTGGAAAATTGTTAATCTGACCCTCCGTGGGACCTGCCATGAACAGACCCAATGCGACCACGCAGTGCACCTGGCAGGAAACGCCGACTACGTCGCACTGGAGAATAACCGTTTTATCGATTTCAATGCCCACCTGAAAAGCAACGGGAAGCCAGTCGGCCAGACCCTGCAATTCCCGGACAATGTGCTGATACGCCACAATGATTTTCTCAACCAGAGCATCCGCCAAGGTGGAAGTCCCGCCTCCCCCATTGACGTGGTGGGTGGGGACAACTGGCATATCAGCGATAACTTTGTTGCCGATTTCAGTCGTATGGTTCATGGCCGCCCCAGTACCGTGTACGGCATCTACCTCAAAGGTGGCGGCAGAAATGGCCGGCTTGAAAACAACTTAATCAACTGCGCTTGGCGGCTTCCTCACCAATCATCCCTGGATAGCCGCATAGGCCTTTCTCTTGGTAACGGCGGTACGGACCCGGCATTTTGCCAGAGCCCTGAATGTGCCTATGAACACAGCGGTGGCGTCATCAGCAACAATCTGATCCTTAATTGCAGCAATGACGTGGCTATCTACTTGAATAAGGCTGAGGATACCCTGGTCAGCAACAACGTGCTGCTCAATACACTGGGTTTAGATGCGAGGTTTTCTGCCACTACAGTTGTCGCCGAGTACAACCAGATGCATGGGAGAATCAAGACCCGGGACGGGGCAACCATCGACGCGCAAAATAATCGCTACCTGCCCCTTAATGGAAGCCTTGAGTAGTATCTGCCAGCCCCTGCTGATGGCAAACGCGAACTCCTGGGGAAATCATGCCATGATAAGCGTCAGATACGCTGACAACGATGCGGCTGATGAATAAGCAATCGAATAAAACCATGTTTTTCCTGTCTCTGCTGCTGGTCATGGTCAGCGGACAAGGCTATGCCCTGAATATGGATGAATCGGCCAGTTACACTTATGCCAGCGATGATGCGCGTATTTACTGGCCTGCTGAGGATTTTGGCCAGTGGCTGGCCTTCGCAGAGCACAAACCACTCATTCACTTCAAAGTAGAGGACCGGAACCGGGAGAGGCCCATGCTGCTGAAACTCCCGGAGTTACATCTCACACAGCGACAACTGTTACTGGCAATGCGTGCCAACAAGCCAAAAGGGGTCAGCCTGTTTTTCAGTAAGGAAGCCCCTGACCTCAAGGCACCGACATTGCTTCTTTATACCGATAGCGATGAATACTATGTGCAGGCCGGCATCGACACCTATGTCAAACCTAACCTTCGCAAAGTGCAGGGCACGGCCGAAACCCTGAGAGTCGGTGAAGGCCGCATTGCTCTCCTGCATTTTTCGCTTCCCGGAAAATTGGCCTTGGAGCAGATCCACCGGGCAGAATTGTTGCTGCACCTGAGAGCCGAGCAGGAGGGTGAGAATGAAATAGAACTGTTGCAGCTATCAGTTGGCGAAGAATCCGCCGGAGCACAATCCGGATTGGCCGCAAGCTACCCCCAGGATAAATTAATAGGTCAGCACCAGGCCGTTTACTATGCTGAGAATTTCGACTCCCAGAGTTGGATGGACAGCCTTTCAGAGAAACTAGGCACCCAGGAAAGTACCTGGTCCAACGCTGCCACTCTCAAATACCTGACACATCAGCAGGCCGGTTACTTTCTGCCAAGCGAAGGGCGCAGTGCTGTTGCCCGGTTCACACCGGACAAAAACCTCGCCCTGAATCTGGATTACTATTTCGCCAAGCACCATGGCAACGAGCCCGAAGAGGCGTATGTCCGTTACTATCTTAAGCTGGCCGAGGGTGCCGATATCAGCGGGGGTGGCAAACTGCCAGGCTTTGGCGGTACCTATAATAAGGCCGGCTGGGGAGGACGGCCCAACGACGGATATCAGGGCTGGTCCGCTCGTGGCGCCTTTATGGGAACAATAGACAACCCCCAAAGTCCTTTTCATGGCCATATGCCAATAGGCAGCTACCTTTATGAAGCCATTGATGAGCGAAAATATGGCAGGGTGCTCCCCTGGGGTCATCCGTTAGCTGCCCTGGCGCCCGGCCGCTGGGTGTGTATAGAGCAACATTTAAAGCTCAATACCCCGGGACAGAATGACGGGTTACTGGAGGTCTGGATTGATGGGGTAAAGATCCTCATCAGAGACCAACTGATTTTTCGTCATACCACCGAGCTGAAAATAGAAAAAATCTGGTTCAATTTCTATTTTGGCGGGGTTGAGAAACCCAAGCGGGCGTTTGATATGTATCTGGATAATATTGTCATTGCATCCCAATACATCGGGCCGATGCAAAAATAAAAGAGGCAGTGCGACGCCAGTTGAGCGCGTCTATGCGGATCCACCCGCAAAGACGCGCAGCACCGGTTAGTGATGATGATGCTTATCAGGCAGCGACTGGATATAGATAACCAGATGATCGATCTCCTCTGGCTTGAGGAAGCCCCCCCAGGGTGGCATCATCGGGCTCAGCCCCTCAGCGGCACCACCTTTGTCAATCACAGCATGAATCTCTTCGGCAGAGCGTTTGAAGTGAAACATGGGAGACGTCAGATCCGGCAACTCGACTCCCAACATTGATGAATCTGGCCCCTTGCCGTCTCCCTTAACGCCATGGCATCTGGCACAGTTAACCGCAAACAGGGCAGCAGTGGCCTCTTCATTGTAATCCTTTGGCACGCTGTCTTTTTCCTCTTCCGGTTCGACCACATCCGCTTCTTCGGCCCGCACCAGCATCAGCACCTCACCACTGGGATCGGACGCCGCACCAAGGGTGGTGACCAGCAGTTCACCGCTTGCCAGTTGTACCACAGAGCTGACACCACGTTGCGCATATTGATTGGCCCGGGCTATCAGTTTCACCTCCTCAACCTGGGGTTGGTCGCCATCCATCACAAATATCTTGGCCGAATAATTATCGGCAAACACATACTTGTCTTTCAAGGAAGGATATTTGTCTCCCCGGTACAGGGCGCCACCGATGACCGCCCTGTCATAAGCGCTGTGCTGGTAGGTATAAACCGGTCCCTGCTCAGGCAGGTTCAGTTGTTCCCAGCCTTTGCTTCCGGTTTCGTTCCGCCCTTCCACCACAGGAAACTGGTAGTGCTTGCCCTTCTCAACTTTATTCACTTCCTCCCAGATGGTCGAGCCCACATCCCCCAGCCAGAGATCGCCGGTTTGTGGATCAAAGGTAAACCTAAACGGGTTGCGTAGCCCCAGCGCCCAGTATTCATTGCGAATTTCCGGATTATCCAGAAAAGGATTGTCATCCGGCACATGAAATCCCGCCAACTGGCCAAAGCCGAAAGGTGCTGGAGGCGGATTTTTCGCCTGCATATCCACATCCAGGCGTAATATTCCGGCCCGCAATACTTCGGCAGAGGTGCGTCCTTCTTTGGGGTGTACGCCCTCGCCCAGTCCGATATACAGGTAACCATCCAAACCAAACTCCACAGAGCCACCGTTGTGGAACCCATCGGCAGAGCGCGGAAGAGACAGTAAAACAAACTCGGAAGCCTTGCGTTCCCCCGGCTCCCCGGAAGCCAAATCAAAGCGGGACAACTTGTTCAATTGTCCTTCTTCGGGGCGCGTATCGGTATAGTACAGATACATCAGGCGCTTACTCGGGTCCTGACTGAATTGTGGGTGGAACGCCATACCCACTGCGCCATTCTCGACTTCAACCTCACCGAGTTGATCGCTGATATCCAGCACCAGTTGCTTTTCTCCCCCCTCTGGAAACGGCACTTTGTACACACGGCCAACCCGTTCAAGAATATACAGGCTGTCGGTCTCTCCCGGCGCCTGCCGAACCAGCACAGGTTGTTCAAACACCAGGCCCGGATACAGATTTTTCAGGCCCCACTCTGATTCGGGTACAGGATTAAAGAAAATACGAATTTGTGTAATACGGTTAGCTATATCGCGGTCGGCGGTGAAAGCGACCCCCAGTGCCAGAGGCAAGAGGAAATACACCAGAGCCAGCACCCCAGGGATACTGGCCAGGCATTTTAATAACGCCCAGATTGGCTGGCCTATGGCAGCGCCTATGGAAGCCCTGTCTCGCCACAGTAGCACCGCTGCCATAGCCAGCAGATAAAAGAGCGTGGACAGCAAACCGATAGCAGCAATCAGTTGGGGATCATAATTGATGGTGGTTGCTAAAAAGCTGTACAGCGAGGCAGTGGTGTATGCAAACAGATAACAGAGATATTCGTTGCCAAAACGTTTGAGTGAACTAAATGCCTGTGACTTAAACAGTAAGTTGCTCAGGAAAATCTGGATAAGAAACGTCAGGACGAAAATGCTTGTTAGTCTGCCCATATCCGCGACACTGACATAGACCTCGGGCAGGCGCATAACAAACCTGGGAATCAGGTTAACTTCGCGAGATATCCAGTAGCCAAGTATCGACGCCAGGGCAACAAAACCCAGTTGTGCTAAGGCTACGACTACCTGCTGCCATTTATTGTTTTTCATCACCAACTTTGTCCCTCATTTGATTGCTTGTTTTCCGTTGCTGGCTGACAGCCGCGAACTTCGCGTTCGAAGTGACTCTCATGACAGTTGACTCCCTATATTGCCAAGTACCCGTTATCCAATACAAGTGAATCTTACAGCTAGCCATCCAGCGGGGTGACTACCCGACTATGACTTTGGCAACCCCAGATCAGGCGAGGCCAACAATCGTGTGACATCAGTGGGCAAAGAAAGATCAACAGAGCAGTTAGTCCCAGAATTGAGCAGATAGCAGATATACAAATACTTTTGCATGCCTTAATCTTGCCCAGAATTCTTATTGAGTGACAGGCCCAACAGCATGGAAAAAAACTGGCGAAACAAATACCGGGTAATGGTACCGCAAGCGGATGCAATGGGTGCCATTGCCGCCATCCGTTCCCTGGGGGAGCATGGTTACGACGTTTACGCCGTTTCAGCTAATCCCAACGCCTTAGGGTTGGCTTCCCGTTTTGCCAGTCATGCGGTGGTCTCACCGGATTATGACGAGCAATACGTCCCCTGGCTCAGAGAGTTTATCGCCAGGGAAAACATCCGGGCCATCGTCCACAGTGAAGGATTCCTGATTGCCATTCAGGAACACTATGAGGAGTTTTGCCACCTTATACCCGGTGCGGGCAGCCGCGAGGACGTTTACCGTTGTATGAGCAAGACGGCGACATTTGGCGATTTTCTCAGCCAGGATCACAGTCCTGCGGTGAAATCACACATTCCCCCCACCCTGGTGATCAAATCAGATGATGAAATAGACTGGCAGGCCATCGGCCAATGGCCATTACCTTTGTTTATCAAGGGGGATGCTTACTTTGCCAGGACGGGTGACGAGAGTCTGGTCAAGCGGGTGGAAACCCTGGAAGAGGCCAAAACCCTGGTCGAGCAACTTCGACCTGAGTATGAAGAGCTGCTGATTCAGGGTTGTGTTAAAGGCGCCAAGGCCACAGTCAACATTCTGGCAATGGACGGAAAGATCCTGGCCGAATCCATGGTGATTGCCAGCCACCATAACCCACATACCGGCGGTCTGACCTCACTTCGCAAGAGTTGGTGGCAGGAAGACATGTATCAGGACGCGCTGCAACGACTGGCGTTTCTCAACTGGCAGGGAGCTGCCATGGTGGAGTATAGCTGGGACGATACTACACAAAGCTTCAATTTCATTGAATTGAATGCCAGGTATTGGGCAGCCCTGAACCTGGACATTCTCGCCGGCATTCATTTCCCCTGTTACCAGATGGACTATTTCTTTGAAAAACTGGCTCCCGAACAAGCTATCCGCCTTACCCAATCTATCTGCGCCCGTCACGCCCTGCCGGCGGATTTCGGCTATGCCTTGTCGCTGATAAAGGATAAAAACGTCGGCTTGGGGAAAAAGCTCTATTGTCTGGTGGAGTTCTTCGCGCTGTTTTTGCACCCGGGTATCAAGGCCGACTTGCTCTATCCGGGTGATCGAAAACTCTATTTCATTAACCTGGGGCGTTTTTGTAAGGAATTCATCCGTTCAGCGCTAAGCAGGCTGAACCTTTGATTTCAGGGACCGTCGGCGAAAATCCTACCTGATATTGGTCTGGGTCATGGTGACGCGCCAGCTCACCCATTCTGTACCTCGCCATTTATGTACCAGGCGTTTGAATATTGAGTGAGTCAACAGATTAAACAGCGCCTCCCAATGCATGCGAATATTGAACCGCCGTACTTTGTTCTCCAGTGCCGATGCCAGTTCTTCCTGTCCCTGTCGCCTGGCCAGGTAAGCCAGGTCCAGGGCGAACGGCACTGCGGCATGGCTCTTCACCGCCATACTCTTGGCCTGCTGCAAACTTTGCAGAGGGGGTAAACTGGCGGCATGCATATTCAACAGCTTCAGAGCAATCATGGTGCGCATACACTTCGAACATTCCCCGCAGTTGCTGTCCACATGCCGCCAGCAGACCTGCAGGTTGTCCAGCAGCGCCTGGTGGGCAGCCAGGTACTCGGTTTTATCGGTTCTGGACACGTCCATGCCGTCATGAATGACCTTCCGTGTGGCATCCCCCCATAAGGGATCGGTGAGCGGATGACTGCCCCAGGGAAACAAATCGTCACAGGTGAAACTGGACGGGATATAGGTGGCCGGAAAGCCCAGGATGGCCGCCACCGCTCCCAGTTCAAGGCCATGCTGGAAGTTGTGGGATATCTTGCGATTCTCTGCGTACTGGCGGTAATTACCCAGCACATCGATCAGGCGTTTTCCCTGGCTCTGGGCAAAGCGAATCTGACGGTTCAGAAACACCTCCCACTGCTCTTCCTTATCCCATCCCTCGAAGCCGTTCATCGTTATCAGGTGCGTGATGGCATCAAAGTGCCGGGCCAGGGAATAACTGCCGTCGATGCCGCCAGAGTAAAAACTGGCCGCACCTGGCGTTGCCACACCGGCTTCCTGAGCCTCGCCCAAGACTTCAACGCGCTTTAAACCGCGATTCCACATGCTGTAAAGCGGCTGCAATTCTGCCACGGTGTTCTGTATAGATGTGCTGAAAGGCACTGTTTCGTCCAGCACAATATTCCGGCCGGTGGCCATAGCATCCAGCAGACAGATACCAATAAAGGCGTCTCCGGGCGTACGCAACGACACCCAGTCCGGGAAGGAGAAAAACACCTCATCACCGTCAACCAGCGCAGAAATGATTCTTCTGTCGGCTTGTGTGAACTCTCGAAAGTCGCTAATCCGTAATGACACATCAATTTCCTTATGCCGGGTGGATAATCTCTGCGCAGTTTAAGCTAATTCGGCAGCCGCTTGCACCAGCTTTATGGACGGAATATTGGCATGAGCAGCCCCGTCCTTATCCGGTGAGACATTGGTTTCCACCAGCACCGGCCCCTGCTCACTCAGGGTGATATCCAGGCCGGCGAAGCGGGTATTTGGCAGCTTGGCCAAAACCTCGCAGGCAAACTGGCAGATGGCTGACCATTCCATTAGCTGTACGCCGGACAATTGCGCACCGTGATCGGGGTGATGGGTCAATTGTCCCCGATGGGGATTATATTTGGTCAGTCCGGCCTCGGTCACCCCGGTGGCCAGATTGACGGGGCACATAATTCCCCCTGCGGAGGCATTGTCCACGGCTGCACCCTGCCGTCCCACCCGGAGGTAGGCGCCTATAACTTGTGGCGCTTGCCCCCTGGCCTCCAACACCCAGAGCCGCAGGGTATTGACGCTGGAGGGGTTGAAGGCGGCAAACTGGGGTGTCTGCTCAATGAAATCTTCGATAATGAATTCACTGACCCCTTCGGGATCTTTCAGCGTGTCCATAAGAGCAGACACACTGAGTTCTTTGCCACTGACTGTCTCCTGCAAAATCACATGATCGGCTGTTCCCGCTACCAGCAGGACTTTAATTCCCTGCCCTCCCCAACCTTCAATGGGCTTGACACAAATCTTCTGGCCCTCCAGCCCGGCCAGCAGTTGTTGCAGGGTCTCCTCAGTCTTTAAGGGGTTACCCTGCCTGTCAATGCCACGTCGGGGGTGGAAATAACCCAGCATTTGTGCGCTGCGTATATGTAAAAAGGCATAGATGGCCTTTTCGGAAAGCTTGCTCTGAGTCAGCTTCCGGTAGGGCTTGGGATTAAGTGTCTCCAATGCCTGGTAATATTCCCTGGCGGACACATGCAGCCACATTTTTTCAGCGGGAAAGTCTTTCCTGGCCATACCGGCAACGACGAAGTAACGGGGTCCCAGTTTCGTTTTCAGGCAAAAGCGACAGCAATCCAGCAATACCGATGCAAAGGGTACCCCGGCCAGTCTGGCTTCTGTCCTGAGCATGGACAGGGTGGTGCGTAATTTACTGACAATTGATGCCATATTTATCCCAGCCTCTTCCTGGTACTGCGCAACAGCGTCATAAAGCCGCTGAGCTCTGCCTCAAACTCCAGATTTGACACTCGGTTTGCATCCATAATGCGCGGCAATTCAAATAATGAGCGGTCACGATCGGCCAGTTCATTCTCTGTCGTGGTAGCCGTGTCGATTCCCAACTGCTTCAACAATTCAAACTGACTGGCTGCGTATTCACCGCTGGGGTAACAGAAATGCCGGGTCTGCTCTTCCAGGTTCTTTGCTATCCATTGACGGTTTTCCTCCACTTCACGGCGAGCCCGCTCAGGATCCTGTTGAGGGAAGGTATGCCTATGGGTGTGCAACTCCATGCTGATACCTTGGGTCTGGATCCTTTTCAACGCTTGAATATCCAGGTACATAAACTTGCCGCTGTTCAGCCAGCCCTGGTAATCCACTCCCACCTCCAGACAGACCTCCTGCAAGACCTGGCATCGCTGCTCTGCATCGAGGCGCTCCTCCAGCACCGCTATCGATTGCTGCGACAAGGTCGTGCTGCCCAGGGTTTGGGCTGTCAGGCTGTCCTGGGCAACTTGCAGGCTTCCTCCCCCTTTCCACAGCAGGTACGCCACCGCCACATTGAACACCGGAATTTGTTTCTGCGCATAGTAAGACGACAGATACAGGGTGGCCGGATAACCGGCCTGATGCAAAGGGTCAGCCATGCCTTGTTCGATCCCGGCCCAACCATCGTCAATGGTAATGGTCAGCAGATCCCTGACGTTCCCGGCGCCGGCCAGTTTGGCATGCAGATCATCCAGGCTGACCACCTTGAAACGCCACTTTTTAATAAGCGCAAGACGCTGCCTGAACAGCCCGCTTTGCATAAACAGGCCCGGCCTGAACTGGTGTTCATCCTCAATGGCGATACCGTGATAACAGAGAATTCTCGCCTTGTCAGCCGTCATCCGCCTGGCCAGGTGAAAAAGCCCCACCCCCTTGCAGACCCTAAGAAACAGTTGTTTCACACTTCCTCCCTTTAGCATCCGGATCCTCCCGTTCAAAGGGAAGATATCCCGGTGCAGCCTGTTATTGCTGTGCCTTAACCAGATTCTGAATTAACCGGAAATGAAATTTGAGGGGGGTTTTATCCCAGGGTGTAAAGCGGCGTAGTCGCCAAACCGAAGTCTGCTTATCCGATATCCCCTTTTCAGTGGCCACCGCACTGCTGAATCCCGCCTGTCTGACCAGGGATTCTGTCAACTGATCGAAGTCTTTATCCGGCACGCCATTGGGATAAGCGAAGTGCTCTATGTCTCTGCCGATCCAGTCAGCCAGTTGCGCCCGACTCTGCCGGATCTCGTCGGCTTGCTCCTGTTCTGAGCAGATCTTTAAGATTGGATGGTTCACAGTGTGGGCGCCGATAGTCACGCCTTTATCAGACAATTCCCGGATCTGCTCCGGTGTCATCATCAATGCAGCCTGCTCCTGGATATTATTGTCCCGGTAGAGCTGCGCAATTTGTTCGAGCCGTTGTTCAACCGGCAGATACTTAAGCTTATTGATCAGACCGTATCCCAGCGCACGGCGACGTTGCCAGTCGCTTAACTGCAGTTTCTCTGCACCAACCTGCAGAGTCAGCCGGTCAGGGTCGCTGAACAAATACAGCACCCGGTCATTCCACATGTTCTGGCCCTGACTGAAGGCGGTGGCTACATAGACAGTGGCCGGAACCTGATACCTGGCGAGAATGGGCTGGGCAACCGTAAGATTATTCTTGTATCCGTCATCGAAGGTAATACAGATGGGATTGGCCGGCAGGCACTCATGTTGCAGGCCATCTAAGGCCTGATTCAGGGACAAAGGCGTGAAATAGCGGCTGACCAACTGCATCTGCCAGTCAAACGTCTCGGCGGTCACTTCCAGGCGGCGCAGTGGGTCAGGCTTTTCCAGCACCTGATGGTAGTTGAGGATGCTCAGCTTGCCCCGACCAAGCACCCTGCCAGCTCCGGCCAGCAGCCGGTGAAGCACATTATTCATCTTCATGCTTTTGTAACCAGAGTTCCAACACCACGATAATCCAGATTAGTTCACCGTAGTAACTGGCATGGACCGTCTTGTGTGCTTCTAGCACTTGGTCAATCAGGCTGTCGCTTAGAATATGGCGCTCCCTGAAGCGCTGCAGCATCTCCAGGCTGAGTGTCCTGAGTTGTTCGTTCTCCCGCATCCATACGCCAAAGGGCAAGCCAAAACCATGCTTCTCCTTATCCAGGGTCTCATCGGCCAGAAATCCCCTGCACGCCTGCCGGTAGAAATGTCGCAGTTTCTGTCCGGGCAACTTGGCCGAGTCAGGGACGGTGCAACTGAAATCCACCATTTCCTTGTCCAGGAAAGGATAAGCCACTTCGACCCCGGCCATCTCACACATTTTACTGACCTTGACCAGGTCATTGTCGGCAAGGGTAAACTTCCAGTCCAAAAACAACATGGCATCTATGGGCCGGTCGCTGCTGCACTCATGGTAACGCTTGCTGAACTGCCGTTCAGGCAACGTCTGGTCAACCTTGGCCAGAAAGTCGGCAGAAAAAATCCCTCCAGCGCCCAGTTGCTTGATAAAGTTATAGGTTTGCAGGCGGCCTGGCAGTCTGACTTCGGCTTGCCGGATATAGCTGGCCACCTTCTTAAATCCGGGCAGGCCACTGAGTGGCGAGCCGACAAAAATCCCTCGCAACGGCGCACGTAACCAGGCCGGAAGCGCCAAATAGGGTTCAAAGACCTTTTGCTTGGCATACCTGGCATTACCGGCAAAAATTTCGTCGCCCCCATCTCCTGCCAGCAGTTTATTCACCCCGTGGGATTTGGCGAAACTGGCACAGAAATAGGCGGCCATAGCCGATGAATTGCCAAAAGGCTCATCAAAATATTGCGCCACCTTCACAAAGGCATCGGCCACCTGGGCAGGCTTTAAATACAGCACCTCATGCTGGGTATTGAAATGCTTCGCCGTGATCAGGGCAAACTCGGTTTCATCGTATCCCTTGGCTTCAAAGCCGACAGAGAAGGTTCTAGCTGCAGTGTGCCTGGACAGCATGCCGGCAACACTGGAACTGTCCAGGCCTCCGCTGAGAAAGGCGCCGCATTCAGGCGTGATGGCTTTTTCAACCGCCCCATCCAGGGTCGACAGGCATTGCTGATAGCCCCGGGCATCGTCATTGACTTCATGGGTAAACCGGGGGCAGTAGCAAAGCAGGCTGCTGAATTCTGCCTGGCTGTTCCAATGCACAGCTTTGGCGGGTTCCAGTTTTTCAACCTGCTTATAAATAGTGGTCGGCGCAGGGATACAGTGAAAATAGAAGTAGTTGAAGATGGCTTGTTCCGAGAGGGTCAGGGTGACCTCAGGCAAGCCTTTGAGATGCATCAGGGAAGAGGCTACGTACAGGCACTGGCCCTGCCGGCTGTAATAGCAGGGCTGAATACCCATGTGGTCGTTCAGCAACCAGACGCTACCCTTACCGTCGGCGTAGGCCACCCAGAACGTCCCTGAGACATGGCGGAACGAGTCCGGCCCGATTCCTGAAGCCTGCAGAAACGCCAGCAACGCCGCGGCGTCAACCGGGTTGCCATCCAACTCAAGCTGGCCTTTTATGCTGACAAAGGCCTGACCATCAAAAGCCTTGTCCAGCGTTCCGTACTCGGGCAACACCAATTGTAGATTGGTATTGATAGTCAATGGGTTAACCTGCAATTCCTTCTCTCCACTTCCGCGTTATTCAATCTTTGACCTGGCCGTGACAACTTACCTGGCTGGCATCAGTTTCCTTATCAGGAAGGCTTCCAGACTGTCAGAGGGCATGCCACGTAACAGGTAAAACACCGCCACACAGACACCATAACAAAGTGCGCCAGCCAGTACCTTGACTATCAACATGATGGCCATCGGCCATTCCGGCCAGGGCAGCCACCTAATCAACATCCACATGGCAAGTGCCGAGAGTACAGGAGGAATCCATTGCAGCAACAGTTGCGCCAGATTAAATGCCAGCACCCGGGTAACCACTAACAGGACGATGGGCAGCGCCACACAGGCAGACAGAAACAGACTGCGAGGCAGCGCATGATAGTCGCTGAGGTACAAGGTAAGGAAAATTGTCGAAAATAAAATGACGGAGCGCATCCACACCAGTCGGTTGGACAACTTTTCCCTCCCCATTACGATCAAAAACTGACCGCCCAGAAACATCATGATTCCCGTCATCATGGTATACAGACTGAACCAGGCCAGAATAGGGGTAACGGACAACCATTTATCTCCCAGCAGGGTCGCCACAAACTCAGGCGCTACGGCGTTCAATCCGACCCCAAGCGGCACAAACACATACACGGCACCGGTAATGGCGAATGCCAGAAACTTCTTACCCTCGGCTGTCTCTTTGACGATGGCGAAGTTGGGCAACAAGCCTCTGACGACAGGCATCATCAGTTCACGGGTAAACATGCCGGCCAGGTTCAGGCCCATCTGGTATTTACCTAGGAAATCTGCTGTGGCCATCCGGCCAACGATGATCACATCCGCCTGCCCGTTAATGAAACCGCCGATACTGAAAGGCAGGGTGGAGGCAGAATAACGCAGGATATCCCGCCATTTATAAAGGGAAAGGGCAGGCCGGTAGGAGAACATGGTATAACTGAGCACCAGTCCGACTATGGCTGACAAGACCTGTCCCCACACCAGTGCCCAATAGCTTCTCAACCAGAATCCCAGGGCAACGGTCACGATCACCGAACTGATTTTGGTGTAGAAGCTGAGCTTGAAATCCAACCGAAAGTTAAGTTGTTTCTGGGCGATAAAAATACCGATATTTTTAGCGCCTTCCAGCAGCCTCACCAGCGCCAGGCAGTAGATAATCTCAACCAGGGCCTGTTGATTAAAAAAGTCAGCCACATAGGGAGCCAGCAGAAGCATTAACAACGCAACCACCAGCGCCTGGATCAGATTGGCGGTCCAGGCTGAGTTATATATACGGTTGTCATCTTCCTTGTGGCGGATAACATACAGGTGGATGCCGGCTTCCGTCATCGCCATCAGCATATTGATAAAAATGCTTGCCATGGCGACGATACCGAAGTCTTCGGGCGACAACAGCCTGGCCAATATCAGCGTATTGACCATTCCTATAAGTTTTGAGCTGTATCTGGTCAGGAATGACCAGCCAACACTGGAAGCAACGCGTGTCTTGGGTGAATTCATTGGGTCCCGGCTTTACTGTGCTGCTTGCTCAGCAATAAGCTGATCTATCTTGTTCTTCAATCCCGGCAGGGGATAGCCTGCATCGTAAGCTAGCTTTGCAAACTCCTGCGCTTTTTCCAGGTTGCCCAACTGGGCATAGGTCAGACCAAGGTTGTACTGTACTTCCACATCATCCGGCGCCAGGGCGTTGGCAGCCAGCAGCCTGTCCAGGGCATTCACGTAATCGTCATTACGGAAGAAGTGCAGTCCCCATACGAGCAGGGTTTGTGCGTTGCCGGGAAAAACCTGGTGGGCTCGTTTAAAGAAGCAATCGGCACTGAATTCCGGCTTACGTACATAGTTGTCGTTGCGAAAAGACTCCGATTCCCTGTAGCGTTTTTCGAATCGCGAATAGGTATCCAGCGCCAGAGGATGGTTGGGAATGATCTTCAGAATAAACATCATATCGCCGGGCAGCGGGCTGGTCTGCCCCCGTTGCAAGGTCCTTACGGACTGGGCAAAGTGGTGTTTCTCCACCAGATTAATCAGGCCCTGAGGCGTGTTTCCATCTGGCATCCTGGCTTCATTGGAATAGTAGTCCCAGGGCTTATCATGGCGTGACCAGGGTAGCTGAAAACAATCGGCTACTGCCAGGGGCACCGGCAAGGCCAATATCAGCAGCAACAAAACTTGCAGCCTGTGCTTTGTCATCATGGCGTTGTAACAGATTTGCTTACTCATTGACGGGTATTCTTACCTTTCTTATTCTGGCATGCTGCACGGATGGAAACCTAATAAAGGAGACTGCCGCAGGCAGCAGTGCCCCTCCAGGAAGTAGACTATACTCCGAAAGAAAAAAACCTCAAAGGCAAGCGCCCAACTCGGGGTTATTTCCTGAAAAATCAATCTGTCAGTTTGACTTGAGTCATTTAGGGTATGGTCCACTTCTTATACCTATATGCTGGCATACGTATTTTTGTCACTCAAATTAGACCAATTGTGTTACATTTCGCCTGCTTTCCCAGAAACTAATAATACTACTTGTTGGTGTAGAGCACTTAATTGGTTGGTCCCGGTTGGGGGGCGACCTCAAGGCTTTCTGCTTGAAGAGGATTATTTAGTGATACGAAAAATTTGGCCGGCCACCGCCTCCATCCTGATTTCTGTTGTTGCAGCAGGGTTTGTTTCGGCTGCCTCCGCTGCAGGTTGGAGTGAGTTACCTGGTACCAGGCTCAAAGATGTCTGCCCGGAGAATAACTTCGGCGATTACGGGTACGACTTTTCGAACCATTGCGGATCCATACTGGGTGCCTGGAGTGGAGGCACCTTAGATGCTGACAACCAGATCATGTACATCTGGGGTGGCGGTCATAACGATTATTATGGCAATGAAATCTATGCCCTGGATGCCACCACGGGCAAACTGAAGCGCCTGACCGATCCCGCGCCTCCGTCCAACAAAGACATTTCTCCTCCGCAGTCAGAGCTGGCACCTTTTGATGGGACTCAGCCTAATGGCCGCCATACCTATGACGGCTTGGCCTATATGGGCCACGTGGACAAGCTATGGGCCTTTACCGGTTCCCTTTCCAGTGGTTCCGGTGGCGCCGACCGCCTGACCTGGATCTTCGACCCACAATCCCGTCAGTGGCACAAGGATGAATCTAAAGGAGATATTCCCCGGGCCACCTTTGGCTTGGTATCCGCCTATGATCCCGTGACCGACAAAGTCTTTTTGCACGACAGATACAATCTGTACAGCTACGAGTACCATGCTGACGGAGGCGTCTATAAAAAACTTTCCGCAGGCAATGTCGGACTGGATGTGAACGGCGCGTTGGATCCCCAAAGAAGAAGACTGCTGATCATCGGCAAGGGCAAACAGATAATTTATGACCTCAGAGAGGGGAGTCTGTACCAGGGAGACGCTGTCCCCCTGACCGGCGATGCTGACTTCATCCGCAAACACAAGGCACCTGGCCTGGCTTATAACAGCAAGGATGGGAAATTTTATGCCTGGGTCGGCGACGGTAAACTCTATTTCCAGGACCCCGATACTTTGGCCTGGGATTCCATCGCCTTTGATGGAGGCCCTTCCAAGCAGGTATTCCATGGGACTTTTGGTCGGTTTGATTACCTTCCCGATATGGACAAATTTTTACTGGTCAACGGCTCGGAGGACAATGCGTATTTGTTCGAACTGCCTACAGCAGCAGACAGTGAGTCCCCCTGTCAACCGACCAAGGTGCAGGCGTCGTTTCCCCACCCCGGTGCCCTCTCAGTCACCTGGCAGCCAAGTGAGGATAACTTTGGGATCGCCGGCTACAAAGTCTTTGTCAATGGCGAGCTGCACAGCACCCTGAACCAGATCCGCTTCAAGAGCATGGAGTTTGAACAGGGGCAGCAGTTGAATATTCAGATTCAGGCATTCGACTCCGCCGGCAATCACAGTGAGATGAGTGCCCCTTATCCGTTGCAAATGCCTGTTATGCAGGCCAGATACAGAATGGGCGATTGCGATGAGGAATCCCAACTGGCCGGACGCGATGACATTGTCTTTTGCGAGTCCTGGGATCAGGATGACTGGTGGGACAAAGGCGACTATTTGTCTGAGCCCGTCGTCAATGAGCCCCGGTTAATCACCCAGAAACCGCAAAACACAGAGATCGTCGAAGAGGGATGCGTCCAGGGAAAGTGTCTGAAGGTCAACATGAAGGAAGGGGCCACCAAGGCGCTGAGTGCCTACTGGCCGCTCAAAAACGCCAATATGGCACCGCAGAACCTGTACATGAGGTACTACCTGAAGATGGACAAAGACTGGGATGCCAACATGTGTAATGCCAAAGGCAATATTGTCGGCTCCGGCGGCAAGTTTCCTGGCCTGGCCGATACCCGTACCTGGAAAGATCCGGTTGGTCAGTGTGGCAACGGCGGGAATGCCGGCGACGGTGAAAACTGCTGGTCCATGCGTATGGTATTCCGTGGCTGTGAGAGTGGCTCAGGTGAGGCCTGTGAAACCAAACCCGCGGCGGCGACAAGGCTGGGATCTTACCTCTACCATGCCCTGCAAGGGTCGGGAACCGGTCATATCGGCACCTGGGACGGTTACTTTGGTCAGATCCCCTCCTATCGGGGTACTTGTGCCGAAGATCCTAAGAGTTTGTATTGTGGTATGGGCGACGGCGGTGTACTGGAGAGAGAGCAATGGAATCGCATAGAGATGCAGGTCACCATGAATACCCCCGGTCAGGAAGACGGTGTGATCCGTGGCTGGGTGAATGGTCAGCTCAGCTATGAAAAAACCAATATGGTGTTCCGTAACGAAGGTCATGATTTTCTGCACAATCGCCTGGCCTGGCTGAACATATATAAAGGGGGGGTGGATGGAAACTGCCAGGATTCGGCCGTTTACCTGGATCAGATGGTGTTGGCCACTGAACAGCCGGTTGGCGGCATAGACAGCCCGACCACTATGCCACCCAGCCTGCAGATTGAACTGAGTAACAACGATATCAGCTCTGAGGAGGCGGTTACTGTCAGTTGGCAAGCAGACAATGCGCAGAGCTGCGAAGCCAGCGGCCTGTGGGAGGGTAACAAGGGGACCAGTGGTGAGGAAATCATCGGCCCTTTTAGCCAACCTGGTGTTGTGCGTCTGGATTGTCGGGGCGCGGGGGGCACCGCGGCCAGACAACAGGTTTTGACCATCGACGGGCAAAACCCAGGGCAGGCAAATGGCGAGATTGATCTCAGCTTAGTTCCTACCCCTGAAGGACTTGCCCTTGAGCTGCTATCCGACAATTATCTTACCCTGAGATGGGAGGAAGCGGATGCCCAAGATAAAGTGACTGCCTATCGCATTTACCAGGGAGACCTGATGCTGGATCAGGTCAGTGACAACAGTTATTCACATCCCAATATCGTACCCGGTGCGAAGCTGGAATATCGGATCCAGGCAGTAGATGAGAAAGGTAATATGTCGTCTCTGTCCGATCCTTTGCAGGTGGAGGTACCCGGCAGTCTAAGTAATTTGAGCAGTCTGACCCTGTACCCTGATATGGATACCTTTTACGCCGAGTCAACCGTCAAGGTGGCGGGCCAAAGCAAGCGTTTTCATGTGGCCACATCCAGAAATGCCCTGCTGCGCTTCCCGCTTGAAATGCTGGACTATCAAAGGGTGACAGCGACTCTGAAGCTATACACGGATGAAGAATACGGTGATATGAGAATTGATGTCTATGCCGTGGCACAACCCTGGCATGAGGACTTCAGTAACCGTGAATACGCCGATACCACCACCAAGCGAGCCTGGGAGCATAATCTGGGTGACTGGCTTGACAAAAACGGCGTGGAGCAAGGCACGGCTCCTATTGCCAGTGTTGAGGCGGGTGACGATAACCGACCCAGCGAGATCAGTATCGATATTACCCGTCAGGTGCGCAAATGGCTGGCCGGCGAACCTAACCATGGCCTGATGCTAATCGCCCATAATGACGGAAAATGGGTCGCCAGATACATTCACAGTAAAGAGGCTGAGGATCCCTCGGTCTGGCCCAGGCTGGAACTGGCTTTCTAATCCAAAAGGGGGACTCGCGTCCCCTTTTTCTTTGCCCGTTACTTTACAGCTCTTTATCACTGCGCCTTGGCTGACAATAATTACCCACCTTCGTCCTATTGGTGGACTTGTTCATTTGCTTCAAATGAGACCAAGTTTTAACGGTTTTTTGATAAGACGCCGTACCAATATGCCGGGTCAACCGATCCGGACAAAGGTTATTGCTTAACCTTTAATTGAACAACCGATACAATTGCGCCAAACAATAGTTAAAACCCGTTGGAACACCAATGCAAAACAATACTGATATTCTGGCCAGGCTGGATGAAATATTTGAAGATACCTTCATCGATGGGGATTACGAATTTTCTGTGGAGCTCAGCAGCGATGACGTCGAAGAGTGGGACAGCCTGGCCCAGATTCGGTTATTGACTGCGATTGAAAAGGAATTTGGCATCAAGTTCGACATTGCCCAAATCGAAGACTTGAAATCTGTACGTGCCCTTAGCGAAGCCATAGCGCAAAAACAATAAGTCCCGGTTAATCAGAGGTATATGGACATGCAGGATCTAGACTGGCTTCCCCTTCCCCCAGACAATTTCAAGGAACTGTGCAAGGATCTGGAAAGCAACCAAGAGACGGCGCCAATTGTTAAACGCTTAGCCGACAGTCGCCTGAGCCAGAATCAGTGTAATCGTCTGTACCGCAGCATTGTGAAGTTAAGTGACGACAAGCTGCAACAACTGCAACAGGGTTTTGATAAGGTAAAGCTGGGGATTGTCAGCAACGGTACCACGGATCTCATGGTGCCCGGCCTGTTTATCTCTGCCCTGAGAAGGGGGATTTGGATAGAGCCTGTGATTGCCGATTTCGACCAGGCCCTTCAGGAGTCCCAGTTGCCGGATTCCACCATCAATGCCGCCAGGCCAGATCTGGTATTGTTGATGCTCGATTACCGTGCCTTCAGTTTTGCCAGCCAGACCGTAGCCGGTTGTGCCGAAGGCTTCAATGCTGAAGATGCAATTCAGTATATCGATCAGATCCGTCAGGGCTTTGCCCGTCATGGCCAGGTCAACTGCATTGTCCCCACCCTGGCGGTACCTCCGGTCAATCTGCTTGGCAGCCTGGACAGAAGACTCACCGGCAGTCTGAAAAAACAGATCCATGATTTTAATCACGCCATTACCCCCCTGATTGCGCAAAGCGATGACTACCTGCTCGATGTGGAGACTATTGCCGCAGAGTTGGGTACCCATAACTGGTTTGATGAAAGACAATGGCTCAGTTCCCGCCTGGCTCTCTCTGATCAGGCGGAGCTGTTCTATTTCGAACGCCTGGCGGCCCTGCTTGCAGGTATCCGCGGTAAAAGCAAAAAGTGCCTGGTACTGGATTTGGATAACACCCTCTGGGGCGGGGTTATTGGTGATGACGGTATGGAGGGGATTATCCTGGGGCAGGGACATCCTCAGGGTGAGGCCCATGCGCAATTGCAACGCTATGCCAAGGAACTGAAGGCATGCGGGATCATACTGGCGGTCTGCTCTAAGAACGACGAGATTAATGCCTTGCAGCCGTTCAAGGATCATCTGGATATGGTCCTCCGGGAAGAAGACATTGCGGTGTTTGTGGCTAACTGGAACGATAAGGTGAGCAACCTCCAGCATATTGCCCGTACCTTGAATATAGGTATCGATTCACTGGTATTCGTGGACGACAATCCCGCAGAGCGTGAAATCGTCAGAATGAATCTGCCGCAGGTCGCCGTTCCGGAACTGCCTTCGGATCCCGCGCTCTACGTACGTACCCTGATGGCCGCCAATTACTTTGAGACGGTCAATTTCACCGAAGAAGACAAGCTGCGGGCCGAACAGTACAGGCAGAACAGTCAGCGACAGAAACTGATGGAATCGGCCACCGATCTGGACAGCTACCTGGAGTCGCTGGAGATGGTCGCCGTGATGGGATCATTCGATGAGATGAGTTACAAACGGGTCACACAACTGATCAACAAGACCAACCAGTTTAACCTGACCACGCAACGCTATACCGAAGCCCAGGTGCTGGAGTTTGAGCGATCAAGCCAGTATTTCTGTCTTCAGGCCCGGCTGATGGACAAATTTGGCGATAACGGCATAGTGTCTGTCGTTATCTGTAAGAAGACTCCGGGTCAGTGGGAAATTGACACCTGGCTGATGAGTTGCCGGGTTATCAAGCGTCGTCTGGAAGACCTGATGTGTGACGAGATAGTCCGCCAGGCCCTGGCAGACAACGCCACAAAACTGACAGGCCAATATATCCCCAGTGCGAAAAACGCCCTGGTGGCGGATCTCTATCCTTCACTGGGCTTTGCCCAACAGGATTCGGGAAGCTGGGAGCTCGACCTGACCCGTTACAACTTCAAGTCTCCACCTATCAGTATCGAATGACCATGGCACCTACCCTCACAATCGACAAGCAGCAGAGTGGCCAGTTTGCCAACCTTTCCGGTGACTGGAACCCCATGCATCTGGATCCTGTTGCCGCCCGCCGCGTGCAATTTGGCGATACCGTTATCCACGGCGTGAACGGCACCCTTGTGGCTCTGGACCGTTTCTTTGCGCAAAGGCAAGGACAGTCAGAGCAAATACAGAGCCTGTCCGCCACTTATGCCAGCCCCATCGTCCAGGGCACGCCTTTGGAGGTGGTTTGGCAGGCCAAAGGAGAGAATCAGTTCAGGCTCAGCCTGCTGGCTAACGGCAAGCGGGCACAGTTGCTTAAGCTGACTCTGACAGCCCGGGATGGCAGTTGCAAAGATCATGTCAGCGACCACCGGCTTGATGCTCAGTTACCCGCGCAACTGACCTTGCACAATGCAATAGGACGAGATGAAGAAGTGGACATCTGCTGGGACAGGGAGCTGGCTGAAACGCTGTTTCCGTCACTTTGCGCGTCCGTTCCCCATGAGCAGATTGCCAATTTACTGGTACTGACCCGAATCGTCGGCATGCGATGCCCCGGCCAGCACTCAGTCTTTGCGGGTTTCGATGTGCAGTTTGGCCCTGCAGAGGTGGCTGTTTCCCGCGGGCAGGCCAGGTACCAGGCAGATTCAGTGGACGAGCGATTCAACCGCGCTCTGTTAAATGTCACCTCTGGCTGTATGCAGGGCGAAATAGAAACCCTCTTCCGGCCCAGGCCGGTGCAGCAGGCTTCCATGGAGGAAATTTCGACCGTCATTCCAGTTGGCCGATTCAGCGCTCAGCGGGCCCTGGTGATTGGCGGTTCCAGGGGGCTGGGAGAGGTCACGGCAAAAATGATCGCCGCCGGCGGCGGCAAAGTGATCATTACTTACGCTTCAGGTCAGGAGGATGCGCAACGGGTCTGTACCGAGATAGTGGCTTGGGGTGGACAGTGTGAGGCGATAAGGCTGGATATAGGTAATCTCGACGAGCCGACACTGGATGCTGTATTTAGGCAGAATATTACCCATTTGTATCATTTCAGCTCACCGAAAATCACCAAGAACGAACAAAGCTTTGATAACAGACTGCTGCAGCTGTTCCTGCAACATTATGTGTTCGGCCTCAACGAAGTGCTGGCGGTGGCCGCAGACAAGCATGGCTACAAAGATAAAGCCCTGCACCTGTTTATTCCCTCCAGCATCTTTATCCAGGAGCAGAAGAAGGGATTTGCCGAATATATTACCGCCAAGGCAGCGGCCGAAACCTGTCTGGCCCAGATTGCCGGCAGATACCGGCAATGGACAATGAGTGCCCCCCGCCTGCAACCCATGCTGACCGATCAAACGGCCGGTGTGACACACAGCACCCCCATGGACACGGTTAACAGTATGTTAGCTCACTTACCATCAGACAGAGGTTAAAACCGGTTATGGATTCGGCCAGCAACAAAGCAGAGATCCAACCTATCCAGACAGAGCTTATCGCCAGAGCCGGCGAATTTCTCCATCGGCATATGAGCGGTCGTTTTTCTGCACAAAAATGGCAGGAGTGTTTGTTACAGACCTGGGACCGGGATGTGCCCAATCATGGTTTTGCCCTGGTCAGGGAGGATGGTGAAGTCGTGGGTGTGCTTTGTGCCTTGTACTCCAAACAGAAAATAGCAGGGCAGTGGCTGGACATCTGTAATCCGCATAGTTGGTGTGTACTGCCCGAATATCGCAAGCAGAGCATTTCACTGGTATTGGCCGTCATACAGCAACCGGGCTTCCATTTTACTATGTTCACACCCAACCAGAGTGGCCTGGAGATTTTTGCTTATCTGGGTTTTAAGCCCATGGACAAGGGGATCTTATGGGCACCCAACTGGCCGACCTCTCCTTTTTCCAGAAAAGTCCGCTTTGTGACCGATATGCAGCAGGCCAGGACGCTGCTGAGTGAAGAACAGGCCAGGATCCTGACCGATCATCTGGCCTATGACTGGTTACTGCCGCTGGTAATGCAAGCTGCAGAGCATGCTGTACTGGTGATTATCAAACGGCAAAAATACAAGCGAGCCAAAGCCGCACAACTGCTGTATGTCAGTGATTATGAGAAACTGCTTGAACACTGGCGCGCATTCAGGAGCCATCTGTTATTACGGCATCACATCTTCACCACCAGACTGGAGAATCGGTTCTTACCTGAGGGTAAATCAATCCGGGGCATAACGGATGAGGGTCATCAGCGGTTTTATCTGAGCGACCAGTTACAGCCCCACCAGGTACAGTATATATACAGCGAAATGGCCGCGTTGAAGCTTTGAATGATTATTTTAATGATTCCTTTCAGGAGAAAAAATGAAGTACCTAGACGATACCATCAACATCGTATGTGATGTTTTAGTCCTCCAGGACAGGAAAGGCGAGTTCGACGCCTCCACCGGTCTGATTGGCGTATTGCCCGAGTTCGATTCCATGGCGGTAGTGTCAATCATCACCGCGCTGGAAGACGAATTTGGCTGCACCATAGAAGACGATGAAATCAGTGCCGAAGTATTTGAAACGGTCGGCACCCTGGCGATTTTTGTGGAAAGCAAGGTGGATTGAGTCCCATGTCCTATTCCATTTCAGCGAGCTATCTGCCGGGCCAGCATGGACGCCTTTTCACCCTGCACTATCAGCCTGACAGGCCCGCAGAGTCCGGCATATGTATTCTGGTGTCTCCGCCTCTGGGCGAAGAGATGAACCGCTGTCGCTATATGTGCAACCTGCTGGCACAGGAAGCCACTGGGCTTGGAATGGGACTACTGAATATCGATCCCTTTGGTACCGGAGACAGTGAAGGCCTTTACCGGCAGACGAACTGGCAGACCCTTGAGGAGGCCCTGCTGCTTGGTGCAGACAAGGCCAAAAGCCTGGGCTACCACCGGGTGATCCTGCTGGGTATCCGGGTAGGCGCCCTGGTGGCGATGGATGTTGCCCCCAGGATCCCGAACCTGCACAGTTTAATTTTCTGGCAGCCCAGTATCAGCGGCCAGTCTGCCCTGACCCAACTGCTGAGGATAAAACTGGCCGCCTCGCTGGGAAGAAGCGAGGATGCGGGTAGCATCAAGCAGTTTGAACAAATGAGCAGTGAGGGGCAAATGATTGAGATCTCCGGTTATGAGGTATCGCCGGAGCACTTCCAGTCACTCAAACAGGCTCACTTCGAGCAGTCCATTGACGCGGTAGAACAGCCCATCTACTGGTTGACGACCCTGGCCAGTGCCGAACGAAAACCACCCAGGGCAGAGAGTCAATTCCTGGAAAAGTGGGTCGGCAATGGCAAAAAAATAGAACATTTCGAAGTGATTGCTCCGCCTTTCTGGCAGGTTCACGAGCGAACCCTGGCTCCGACTGTGATTGAGCAGACGGTGACGTTGCTAAAGGAGATGAATTAATGGACCAGGCAGTCGTCATCCCCTGCCAGGGGCAGCAAATGGTCGGCATCCTGCATCAACCGGAAGGCCCGGCCCAAATAGGCTTAGTCGTAGTAGTGGCCGGCGGCCCACAATATCGCGTCGGCGTCAGTCGCCAGTTTGTCATGTTGGGCAGGGAAATGGCGGCGCGGGGTTTTCCCACCCTGAGATTTGATCATCGGGGAGTCGGCGACAGCGGCGGCGAGTACAAGGGTTTTGTGGATATGTCCGCCGATATCCGCAGCGCTGTGGACTGTATTTTTGAGCAATGCCCGGACTTGCAAAGCATCGTTCTGTGGGGGGAATGTGAGTCGGCAACAGCGGTGTCTTTTTACGCCCATTCGGACGAACGGATCAGCGGTATCTTTCTGGTTAACCCTTGGATCCGCACCGAAGAAGGACAAGCCAAGACGTATATCAGGCATTATTACCGCAAACGTCTGTTGAGTAAGGCATTCTGGAACAAGATATTGTCGGGAAAAGTGGATTTTGTCGGCTCGGCCAAATCCTTTGTGGATTTGTTACGCCGTTCCAGCAACAGCCGTAAACAAGCCATCACAGAACAATCGGTGGAGGCGTCCCTGCAGTCACTGCCCTTACCGCAAAGGCTGGAGAAAACCACCGGTCTGTTTCAGGGACGTATAGATATTCTCACCAGTGGCAGAGATTTTATTGCCCAGGAATTCAAGGATTTTGTCAGTCAGTCCGCTGGCTGGAAGCAGATACTGCAACGCCAAAATGCACAGATGGCGGAGATTGCAGACGCAGATCACAGTTTCTCCAGAATAGAATGGCGTGAGCAACTGTTTAATAAAATAGCCGCCGCTTTGCTAAGCGTGCGCGGGAAATAACATGAGTGGCACAATGAAAAAAAATGTAATTATCCTGACTCACGGATGGACGGGAAGCTCAGCTTTCACCGCGTTGATTGCGCAGGCCGGCTATTGGCTGGGTGACGACACCTTCCAGAAAATTGACTACAACACCTATGAAAATGTGGAGCTGGTAGCCCTCAATAACCAAATGATTGAAGCCATAGGTTACCAGGGTGACAGAGAGCATGACATTCTGACAGAGTCACAAGTGCAGGAACTGAGTAGCCGGGCCGACGATGTCGATACGCAGCCCTACAAGGAGTTTGTCGCCAAGCTTAATCAGAACGAACCCTGGATCTGGAAAGACCCACGGCTGGCCCTGACAATGAGAATTTGGGCCAGGTATCTGAACCTGGACAACATTGCCTTTATTATCTTAACCCGTGATGATGAGCAGTCCTGGATCACGTCCAATCTCAGGCGCCATATCCAGAGTCTGTCGTTTACGCGGCGCTACAACCATGGTGTGACAGACACCTTTAAGAACTTTCTCAATCAGCATAATCAAGCCTTTTTAGAGTTTCAGTTCGAAGATCTGCAATTGCAACCGGAACAAACCATCGAGCGGCTGAACGCTTTTCTGGGCACTCAACTGAGCATGGACGACCTTAAGGCGGTGTATAAAAAGCCGCTGTATCAAAAATCCAAAGGATTTAAGGACAAGCTTAAGGCCCTGGCTATTTACCTGAAGAATTACCGCCTGAGAGACGGACGCAGCTAACCTTTTATCGTCGTGCCGCCTGGCTCTGCCAGGCGTTTACCCTGCCTCTGCCAAGCTTGTCAGCTTCAGCGCTTGGTTGCTGAGATGACCGATAGATCTTCCAGCCGCTGATAGTGCAGGCCAATGCCGTCAGGGCGTAAGGCAAATCGAAATAGGCCAGACTGACATTACAGCCGGTGATGGCGTAACCTACCATTGACAGGGTCAGTGCATCACTTAACTTGACACACCATGTCGCCCCCTCTTTCTTCGCTGCCAGCTTGTTACGCCTGTTCGTCCAAAGCATGGAAAGCAATATCATGATAAAGAACAACAAACCGACAAAACCGTGGTCACCCAGTACCTGCATGAAAATATTGTGCGCAGCCTTGGGCACTACCCTGTCTGGAATAGGCGGCGTATCAATGGGGCCAAAGCCAGGCGTATAGGGAGCATAATAAGGCCAAAGCACAGGGTCCATCACCGCACCGAATCCCCCCCCTGTCAGCGGATTATCAAGTGCAATCAGGGTAGACACCTTCCATGCCCATAGCCGCCCGATAAAAGACCCGTCTTCTGTGGCTGCCGTTGAAACCGTGCTTTGCCGTTCTTTCCACTCAGCCGGGGCGTTTGCGTACAACACCGGTAACATCAGTGCTGCAATCATCGCCAGTATCAGCTTATGTTTGGACTTCCACCAGAAGGCAATCGCCAGGATGGTCAGACCGATAAATCCCCCGCGGGAATAAGTGCCGACAATACTGATGATGTTCAATACGAGGATCCCCCACAACCCTAACCTGAGCTGCTTGTGCTCCGTCGTCTGAATCAGGTAGATAACCAGGGGGATGCACATATTGATAGCTACCGCCAAATCGTTGCGATCCGAAATGATGCCGGCACGGCCGATAATCCGATGGCTCCCCCCGGATAAGATGAACTTGACCGCTTCCATTGCTGCATAGGCAGAAATAGCCAGCACAATAGCCCAGACCAGGGTGTCCACATGGAGCTTCTTTCGGATCACCAGGGTGATAAAGAGAAAGAGCAGCAGAATCTTCACAAACTGGGTCCAGTAGCCCCAAACCCAGGCAGAATCTATATTGAGATTCATAGCCGTGGAAAGCAGGGTCCAGAAGCCAAACATCATTACCCAGAAATGGACGGCGTTGAAATTCAGTTTTTTATTTTTAGTCACAAAGATATACGCCAGCCCCGTAACCAACACTATGGTCAGGTTCAGCCTGAAGGTCTGGGAAAAGCCGAAGGCCCACTCCGCCGGTGCCATAAGGGCAATCCAGATCCAGGCCGCCACACCGATGTAGGGCCGCTTAAACGCGTAGTACATGGCCAGGAACAGAAAACCCACCAGCAAGAGATCACGCATCAGTCTTCTTCCTGCTTATTGGACCAGTAAAACAGGTAACAGACGGCCAACACATCAGCCAGGAGAAACAGACTGTCAATCATGAGGCGACCTTACTGACAACATATCGGTATTTTCCTGACTTCTCGGCCGGTATCTCGCTCACTTCGCACACTGAAATATCCACACCCTGGCCCAGACGCGCCTTGAATCCATCCTGAACCCGCTGGGTCATTTTGTCAGTAAGGCCGGTTTTGACCACCAGATCAACGTGGGTATGCTGCAGGGATTCCTGGGTGATCTTGAATGCATCCACTCCCTCCATATCCCGCAGGATATAGATCAGGGCCAGCCCGTGCATCATGGTGCCGTCTGCGGCCACCACAAAGTCTGTACTGCGCCCTTCGATGGACTCCAGCATAGGCAGGCCCCGGCCACAGCCACAGGCCTTATCCGACAGGGCAGCAATATCGCCGGTGCGGTAGCGAACAAAGGGAAATTCGCTGGTGCCAAGGTGCGTGACGACAATCTCCCCACTTTGTCCCGGCGGCAGGGGGGTGCCTTGTGGATCGACTATCTCAACGACTATATCCTCAAACGACAGGTGCATGCCCCCTTGTGGGCACTCATGGGCGATAAAGCCGGCGTCACGCCCCCCGTAGCCATTGGCCACCGGACAGCCGAACACCCGGGAAATATTCTCCCGCTGATAAGGATACAAGCGCTCAGAGGTGACAAAGGCCACCCTGATCCCCAGATTGTCCATGCGGATGTCATTTTGTTCGGCGGTTTTAGCCAGAAGATCGAAAACCGATGGATAGCCGAATAACATGGCTGGCTTAACCTGCCGGATACGCTCGATAAACCCCAGCAGCTTTTCCCGGGTCATATCAAAAGCCGGAATCAGCTCAGAACGAAACAGCTTATCGCGCGCCAGCCTGATCTTGTCCTGGGCGCCCAGCTCGATGGGCGAGCCCCAGGCAACTATCTCCCTATCACCAATATCCACGCCCCACCAGCGGGTGGCGCGCCATTTCTCGGCCACATCATGGGAGACCCGCTCGTTGCCGAGCAGGAAAATCAACGGCTGACCGCTGGAACCGCCTGTATTAAAGCGATTAAGGGGACCGGCTATATCTGACTTCAGCGCCTCAAAATGTTCGCGGATCAGGTTTTTGCTCAGAAACGGCAATTTGCGCAGGTCCCCGGCGTTTTGAATATCCGCAGGGGTCAGTTGCCGTTCCTCCATTACCTGGCGGTAGTAGGGAACATGCCGGTAGATATTCTCCACAAAGGCAGACAGGCGTTTTGCCTGCAAGTCATGAAGCTGGTCAGCACTTAGCCACTGGCTTTGCTCCAGGCTTTTGCGAATAGCCAGGGTGTCATGCTTCTTAAGCTTCTCATGCAGGGGAAACAGGACAGAGGAAACCAAACCCGTATAGAGTGACATTACGCCCTTACCTCCTGCGCCGCCATTGCCCGTTGATAGTGTCCCAGCAGGGCATCCCCCACTTTTGGCCAGGTATATTTACCAATGGTCGTCAGGCCATTGGTAATCAGCCGACGACGAAGTGATTCATCATCCAGCACTCTGACCACCTGTTCCGCCATCATGGCCGGCTCACCGGGTGGCACTAACAGTGCGTCCACCCCATCCGTCGCCAGTTTGGGGATCCCGCCCACGTTACTGCTTACCACAGGAACACCACAAGCCATGGCTTCAATAAGGGAATTGGGGCTGTTATCGACCAGGCTGCCGTTGAGCATCACATCGGCGCTGCGGTACAACTCGGCCATCTGCTTTGCTTCCAGGCGCCCCAGAAAGGTCACGCTGTCACGCAGCGACAGCTCATCGCATAGTCTCTCAAGCATCTTTCTCTGCGGCCCGCTGCCGGCAATGGACAATTGCGCCTGCGGATAGGCTTGCCTGACCTGTGAAAAACACCGGATCACTGTGGCCACGTCATAGATAGCCTCAAGGTTGCGCGTGACTATCAGGTGGACCTCGGGTAACTGGCTACCGGGAGCCCTGTCCGGGGCAGGATGGAAGCGGCCCTCATCCAGTACGTTGGGCACCACATCCGCCTGCCAGTTCCATCTGGCAAACACCTCCTGAAGAAAAGCAGAGGGCACTAATACCCCGCTGGCTCGCTTCAGCGAGGGCACAACCCATTTCCATGAACGGGCAAAGAAACTGTCCGCATGGCCGCCCCGGTAGTTGACCAGCAGGGGCTTATTCAGCCAGTACGCCATCCAGATGGCGGGCGCAGCAAACAAATGCCAGGACCAGCCTGAATTGGCCATCAGATGCACTACGTCGGCCCGCTGGTACTGGCGATACAGGTTAAAAAAGTACGGCAGCAGACGAAACGCGGCGCGGATAACAGGGACTTTGCCAACAACCGCCGGGCGATAGGGGGCATTGACAGGAACCAGGTTAACCTCGGCCCCCTCCTGCTCAAGCAGGCGCTTAAGTTGGGCTGTCTGGTTGGCCATCCCCCCGGCCGGCGGCGGTATCGGCCCGACCAGACAGACTCTTAAACCGGCAAACCGCTCAGACACGGAGCAGCCCCTGATACAGGGCCTTATAATTGGCCACCGAATTCGGCCAGTTCCTGACCTGTTCAACAAAGCTGCGCCCGTTGGCGATGACCGCCGGCCATTGCTCAGCCATGGAGAAAATTCGCGCTACGCTGTCGGCCAGCGCCGGCACGTCATTACTGGGGAACAACCAGCCTGTTTCACCGTGATGGATCAGTTCCTTGTGTCCGCCCACATCGGAGGCGAGCAGCAGCTTGCCTTGCGCCATGGCTTCCAGGGGCTTTAGAGGCGTTACCAGCTCGGTCAGACGCATGGACTTGCGCGGATACACCAGCAGATCCACCAGGCTGTAATAGCGATTGACCTCATTGTGAGGCACGCGCCCCGGCATGATCACGGCATCTTTTAGACCCAGCTCTTCCACCAGTTTTTTCAGATTCTGCTCCTGGGGACCGCCGCCCACCAACAACAGGACAGTGCCCGGATTTTGCTGGAGGATTTGCGGCATGGCCCTGACCAGCATATCCAGCCCTTCGTAGGCATAAAACGACCCCAGGAAGCCGAGCACTCTCCTGTCTTTAAGTCCAAACTGCTCCTCCAGGGCAGAATCCCGCCTGGTCAGCAGATTAAACTGCTCGATATTGACCGCATTGGGGATGACAGTGATCTTATCCGCCGGCAGGCCCCGACCCAGCAGATCATGCTTGAGCCCCTCGCAAATGGTGGTTACGGCATCGGCCTGTTTCACCACATGGGTTTCCAGTTTGCGGGTCAGCCGGTAACGCAGGTCCCCTTCCTTGCAGGTACCATGGTCCACTGCAGCATCTTCCCAGAAGGCGCGGATTTCGTAGACCACCGGCAATCCGGTCTTTCTGCCGGCCTGCAAGGCCGCCATACCATTGAGGGCCGGTGAATGGGCATGCAGAATATCCGGTTTTTCCTCCTCAATAGCCTCCAGAATACGCTTACGCATGGGGGCTATCAGGGCCATCTGATTCCAGGCCGGTATACGGGTAAGTATCCCTGTTGGAACCTGGGTGCGGTAAAACTTCAGGCCATCGACTTCCTCAACCGGCGACTCAAACTGACCATGCTTGGGGCTGGTCACGTGGCAGGTCTGCCACCCCATGGCATGCTGCTGCTTGAGGATAGAGCGGGTACGAAAGGTGTAACCGCTGTGCAGGGGGATGGAATGATCCAGAACATGAAGAATCTTCATCCCCATTACCTCAGTTGCTGGCGCATAAAGGATTCAAACATCATCAGGGTCCAAAGCGGAGCACTGTTGTCGCGCAGCCCGGTGACATGATCGTCGATCAGCTTCTGTAACTGTTTCTTGTTGAAATAACCTGATTCTGTCATCTGCCTGGACAACAGCCCATCGTAGAGACGCTGCTTCAAGGGTCCCCTGAACCAGTCGGCCAGGGGCACGGCAAAGCCCATTTTTTTGCGGTACAGCACATCATGGGGCAGATGCGGCTCCAGGGATTTCTTGAACGAGTACTTGCCAATGCCATCCTGCAGGTTATGGCTGGTCGGGGTTTTAAAGGCCCACTCGACAAACTTATGATCCAGAATCGGTACCCTGACTTCCAGGGAATGGGCCATGGAAGCCCGATCCACCTTGGTGAGAATATCACCGACCAGATAGGTCTTCATATCCAGGTACTGGGCAATCTTAACCGGGTCCAGGTGCTTGACCCGCTCGGCGTAACGTTGGAAAACCTGCAGTGAACTGTAGCCGTTCAGGCGCTGGGTAAATTCACCGGAGAATAACTTGGCACGCTCATCGGCCCGCAGGATAGACATGGAATTGTGGTAGCCCTGTACCGTATCCATGGCCATGGACTGGAAAGTGGTCTTGGCACGCAGGAACTTGGGAGCCCAATCCAGCTTGGGATACAGCCTGCCAAGCGGGCCGAACAGGGGTTGCCTGAGTCCAAGGGGCAGCATATTGCGTACCCGGTCTTCGTGCTGATGCATATTGTAACGGCGATAACCGGCAAACAGCTCGTCGCCCCCGTCACCGGACAGTGCGACGGTCACATGCTTGCGGGCCAGTTGGCAGACCCGGTAGGTGGGCATGGCCGAGCTGTCCGCATAGGGCTCGTCATATAAAAAGGCCAGCTTGTCGATGAGATCAAAGTCGTTCTGGCTGACCGTTTCCACCCGGTGGTTGGTCTGATAGCGATCCGCCACCATCTGGGCAAACTCAGTTTCGTTGAAAGCCTTGACGTCAAATCCGATGGCACAGGTATTGACCGGATCCGACTGCAGTTGCGACATCAGCGCCACCACCCCGCTGGAATCCACGCCCCCTGATAAAAATGCACCCAGGGGCACATCGGCCACCAGCCGGATGTCCACGGCTTCCTTTAATCTGTCGATCAGTTGTTCCTGCACTTCTTCGGCGCTCAGTGGCTGCTCCCACTGGGTAGGCACGTCCCAGTACTCTTTGGCTTGGGGCAGACTGGTCTGTCCCCGCTCGATAACCAGGGTATGACCGGGGGGCAGCTTGTAACTGTTCTGGTAAACCGTATAGGGCTCAGGCACGTAGCCGAATGTGAAGTAATCCTCGATGGTGGTATCGCGCAGGGTCCTGTCAAAGGCCGGATGCTGGGTCAGAACTTTAAGCTCAGATCCGAATACAAACTCCCCTGTTGGCAACAGGGAATAGAAAAACGGCTTGATGCCCATTCTGTCCCGGGCCATGAACAGACGCTGCTTTTCCATGTCCCAGATAGCGAAGGCAAACATGCCGCGCAGCTTGTGTACGCACTCATCCCCCCATTCCAGATAGGCATTAAGAATGGTTTCGGTATCCCCATGGGTATTGAACTGATAGCCCTTGGCGGCGAGCTCCTGATGTAGCTGTTTGAAATTGTAGATCTCGCCGTTAAACACCACACAGGCGCGCTTGTCGGCACTGAGCATGGGCTGAGGACTGCCTTCAAGATCTATGATTGACAGCCTGCGGTGCGCCAGACCTACCGGCCCATCGAAAAAGTAGTCGCCGGCATCCGGCCCCCGGTGCTGCTGGATGTCATTCATCATGGCCAGGGTGTCTTTGTCTGGATGACCCTCTGGGGCTAAATGCATTACTCCGGCAATTCCGCACATTTCCTTGAATCCTTAACCTGCTTTTTGTTGATAAAGGTCATGGTACTTGCAGACCATGGTATCCAGACTGAATAATCTTTGGCAGTGTTTTTTTACCCGCATTCCCTCAATGCCTGCTGAAGTCGGGTCCAGGGCATAACGGGACATGGCGTCTGCCAGCCGCTCGGGCTCCCCCACCGGCACCAGATGATCCACTGCATGCCCGGGCATGACCAAATCCCCGTTGCCCCCTACCCGGGTGGCAATGACAGGCAGGCCCGAGGCCATGGCTTCGAGTATGGTATTGGAAATACCTTCCGCCAGGGAAGGTAACACAAACACGTCCATTGCCTGCATCATCACCGGCACATCGTCCCGATTGCCGGCAAACCAGACCCTGTCGCCGATCCCGGCTACCCGGACCTGCTGTTCAAGCTTGTCACGCATATGGCCGTCGCCGACAATCAGTAACGCCAGTCTGTGACGCTGCGCCGGCAGTCTGTCCAGCAGCCTGGCAAAGGCGTCAATCAGATAGGCCTGGTTCTTGACCTCAGCCAGCCTGCCGACGGTGCCAAATACCAGGGCATCATGCCATTGCAGTTCGACAGGCAAAACAGAAGGTAACGCCTGCTGGTGCTGGAACTTCTGGGTGTCGACACCATTGCATATATGGCTGATGTATTGTTCTTTTACGCCGATTTTATCGATCAGATAACGTCTGGATTCCGAGGAGAGGGCCACATAACGATGGATGAAGTGTCTGAGCAGTCGTCTCAGCTTCTGATATTTGAGGTTGACGCCCCCGATATCCGACATATCCCAGCCGTGTTCGCCATGGATCCTCAGGGGGATCCGACGCCACCAACCTACCAGTTGACTCTCCAGTGCCGACAGGTTGCGGGTATGCAGTATGTCCGGTCTGAGCCTTTTGAGTAACTGATTCAACCGGATAAAGTATCCCAGATCCGTGCCCTCTGCCTTATGCAGATCAAAAAACTGCACATTGCTGGTGGTCAATCTGCGGCAAAACTCAGGGTTGGCGCCCTGCTGGGTCACGATACTGTGCTCATATTGCTCTTCAGGCAGACGGTTGATCAGATTGACCACACCATTTTCCAAACCACCTGTGTCAAATCGGTAGACCACATGAACTATATGCAGTTTACCTGGTGCCATGGGTCAGGCTCCATAAATCCTGGGAGAAAAAGCTTGTTGCTTTACGGATCAAGTGCTCACGAGCCCCTTCCTCGGCGTCAACCGGCATCGACAATATCATCACCATCCCTGCCTGGGGGGCGCCGATCAATGCCTGTAAGGCCTGGGACACTTTCACAGATGCCGTACTGGGCGTTTGCAGCCAGTCGGTCACATAGGTGAAAGCCAACAGCCTTCTGTCACCCCTGACATTGGTAATCTCTACCAGGCCAAATTCGTCATAATCCCGCGCCGATACCCGGGTCCAACCTTCCCGTTCGAATAATTGATTCTGACTGCTGATCAATTCCATGCCCTGAACATTGCTGCCATAGTAAGCGGCATAAAATGTCATGCCATCCAGGCTCCCCCAATGCTCAGTGGTTGCCCCCCTGAAATCCGGCGACCAGAGTTCCTTGTCCTCAAGATCAGCCAGGGGCAGACTCTGCCGGATATCCGGCGGGGCAATGGCTTCGACGCTTTCAGCCGAGGTTTTATAGACAAAGGCCAGCAAGGTAAATCCTATAAACAGGCTGATTGCGGTTAAAGACCCCCTTGCAGTAAAGGTCTTCCTGCCGGTCAGTGTTCCAGACTCTAGTGTTTCGGGCGGCGGATCACGCCAGATATTACCCACCGAAAACATGATAAAGATGACCAGTCCGAAAAAGACCCAGCCGTAGATAAGATGATCCACACCAGTGGCATATTCCATATCGCTAAGATAGGCGATCATCACGATACCGAAGGCGCGCAAACCGTTGGCAATAATTGGCAGAATGATAGAGAAAAGGATAAACAGCAGGCGCTTCTTCCACCCTGTATAAGTAATGTACGCAAACAGCGTGCCCAGGGTAAAGGAGGCAATCAGATAACGAATTCCGGAACAGGCCTCCGCGACCTCAAACAGCCCTCCAGGCACGGCTATGTATAACCCTTCTATGTAGACGGGCACACCAGTCAGGCGAATAGCGGCGACGGTGATATCAGCCGTCACATCCTGCAGGTAGGGCACCAGAAACTCGCCCTCCGGGACACTGAACATCCAGAACAGCAAGGGGAACAATAACACCCTGGCCCCTTTGTTACCCAGCACCAGCCAGTAGAGTAACGGCAGTATTAAAAATGCCGCCCCCTGTTCAATGGCGGCGATCTGGGCCAGCGTTCCCAGCAGCCACAGCAATAATGCCATTACCAGCGGAACCAATACCCAGTAGTTGGCTTTGACGGGTTGTTGCTTGAGTCGCGGCCAGTTGCGATGCACCAGGTAGAGACAGATAGGCAGGATCAAAAAGCAATGGGCGAAGGTCTCAGACCTTTCCCATATCAGTACAGTGTCCCAGACAGTCGGAAAGAACAGAGCTAACCAAACCACGAACACAAACAACATCAAGGCCAACAAACTGATTCTGGGCATTCGATTCTACATTCCGTTCTGGCAGGCCAACATTTTGTGCAGTTGCTCAACCACCGCATCCCATTGATACTGAGCCTTTATCCAGGCCTGATTGTCATGACCAATCACCTGACACTGCTCATTACCCAGCATCTGCAAACAATGTTCGGAAAAAGCACTGGCCTCATCTCCCACCAATTGTCCCTGCGCCACAGGCAAGCGGATTCCTTCTGCCGCCATGCTGGTCATCACCACCGCCTTGCCAAGCGCCATGGCCTCCAGTACTTTGTTCTGTATGCCGCGGGCTATCCGCAGGGGGGCCACGGCAAATTCCGCATGTTGAATATAAGGCCTGATATCCTCGACTCTGCCGGTCACCACCACCTGCGGATGCTTTGCCAACGCCTTGACCTTGTCGGTAGGGTTGCCGCCCACAACAGCAAAATGCAAATCCGGATGTTTCGTCAATATGGATGGCCAGACATATTCCACAAACCAGACCACGGCATCCACGTTAGCCCAGTAGTCCATTGCCCCGGTGAACACCAGGTAGGGAAAGTCAAACGGGGCCTGACTGCTGAGGGTGGGATCAAAGAAATCTACATCGACCCCGTTGGGAAAAGCACTGACCTTGTCTCTGCTTTCTAAGGGCAGGGACTCACTGAAAAACGCCGCTTCGTCATCGGAAACAAAGGTAACGCCGTCAAACTCACTGGTAATACGCTGCTCGTAAGCAGACAAGGTTCTGTGCTCCCGGCCATAGACCCACTTCATCAACGGATTGACCGCCTTATCCGCATATTGTCGCCATTTGTCCGAATCCACATCGACAAAATCGGCAATGCGGTGCAGTTCAGGCCTGTTTTCAACATACTGGGCCATGGCTGAGCTGTACACCAGGACTTTTCGGATCTGCTGTCCGGTGATTTGCTGGTTCACCCAGGTTTGCATACTGCTATTGCTGAAGTATGGCAGGGACACAGGCTTGCCCAAAAACATCCCCAGCAATCCTTTGACACGTCCAAGCAAGGGATTGATGGGTTTCAACAGCACGCTTTTGCAATAGGGAGCAAGAGCCTGCTGATACTGCCAGTCGTGGGGATCGTCCACAAACGCGGCCAGATGAATATCATAATATCCGGACAATTGTTTAAGGATATTGAATGAGCGAATCTTATCCCCCTTGTTTGGCGGATAGGGGATTCGATGGCACAGAAAAAGTAGCGGCTCCCTGCTCATAAACTTAGCCCAGGTACTTTGACAGCACAGGCCCCAGAGCCCGGCTGATAGGCAAGGGCAGCTTCTGCCAGAGTTTGATAAAAAGCTGATATTTAGGGTTATTGGGACTCAGATTCGGCAGCTCTGCTGCTTTGACTAAGTGAAACTGATAATGCAGTGGTGTCGGCTCCATGCCCCAGTGCTTTTTATACTGAAAGGCGCCTGAATCGTTCTTACTGCGACCAAAGTCATAATATTCATAGCCTTTGGCTTTGGCATCGCACATCAACTGATAATACATGAAATCGTTGCTTTTCAGGTCCCGCGCCTCCGGCAGCCCTCCGCCGTAATAAGGTAATACCTGGTCACGGAAATAGAAATTCAACACCGATGATACGGCCTTGCCGTCTTTTTCTACGGTAAGCGCATTACAGTCCTGACCAAATACGCGTTTTAGGGCAGAAAAATAAGACTTGGGAAATACCGGCGTGCCCAGGTTGCGCACACTTTCCGAGTAGATGTCATAGGCGGTATGCATGTCGTCATCGACACGATAGCTGAGGTCATTCTTCAGCGAATGACGGATCACCGCCCTTTGCTTCTTCTTTACCCCCGCCAGGATTGCCTCGGCGTCCTGAGCAAGCGGCCAGGCAAAATAAGAGTGGGCGCACTTTTCGGTCAGTTCAGGGTGAGTGCTGGCTACCTTGTTTCTCAGTTCCAGATAGTCCACCTCTAGACGCCGGGCCAATTCGATGGCGGCATCTTCCAAAGCCCTCTGAGCCTCGTCCGACTGGGCTGCCACCCCGCCGTAGACGCAGAAAGGGGTGGAGATCAATGCATGACCAAACAGCCTGCTGTTTTGCTCCACCAGTGGCAGCACGCCCTGGAGATTTCCCTGAGGGTCTTCGGCATACAGATAGTGTCCCCGATGACCATAGACCTGCTCATTGATGGTTAACCAGCCGCTGCGATGAAAAAATGTCGCCTCGGGGCATTGTTGCACAAACTCATCCCACGCACCCGCAACGGCGGCTTCCCCCGCGAAAGCCTTGACGATTACAGCGTTGCTCACACATTCACCCCATAGACATCTTTCATGGTCGACCAGCGAAAATCCTGCAGCAATCTGTCCAGCTTACTCTCAGTGTGTTGCAGATTGACATAGTGCCGGAAGCGGGACTTGGCTGAGGCATTGTTTAGCCTGGGCTGGTCGGCATCAATTTCCCAAGGGTGGAAATAGAACGAATAAGGCTGCTTTTCCTTATCCAGATACTTGTTAACCAGGTAGTGGGTCAGGGCATAGGGGTAGAGCCTGAAGTATCCCCCGCCACCTATGGGGATCTGCCGGCCCATCATTTTCAGGGTAGGAATCGGAATTTCCATTATCTGCTCGGCCCTTTGATAGGCGAACCGCGGCCAGTCGGGTGTCCCGTACAGATCATGCTTGACCGGATAGGTACTGGAACTGTAGCTGAAGCCCAGTTCGGCCAGCACTTCAAAAGCCCATTCGTTGCTATAGCCAATGGAAAAGCTCGGCGCCCGGTAGCCAATGACCGCTTCACCCAGCAGGTCTTCCAGGTGATTTTTGGAACGCCTGACATCCGCCAGAAAGGTCTGACGGTCCTGCTCCGTGGCTCTGCGATGTGCATAGCCATGACTGGCAATTTCATGCCCCTGGGCGTGGATTTCCTTGATCAGCTCAGGATAACGTTCCGCCACCCAGCCAAGCACAAAGAAGGTGGATTTGACCCCATGGCGGGAAAAAATATCCAGCAGCCTGCGTGTATTGCCATCCACCCTGGGTTGGTACTGATCCCAATCCTGTGGCTTGATGATCTTGTCAAACGCGGAAACATGGAAAAAATCCTCCACATCCACCGTCATCGCATTGAGGCAGGTTTGTACATCTTTCATGCCCTATCGCCCCTTACCAAACAAGACCACTTCAACTGTGCGAATCAGGATCAGGATATCCAGCAATAGGCTTTGATGTTTGACGTAATAGAGATCGAACTTCAGTTTCTCCATCGAATCCTCAACACTGGCGCCATAGGGATAATTCAGTTGCGCCCAGCCGGCCAGGCCGGGTTTGACATTGTGTCGCTGGTTATAATAGGGAATCTGTCTGATCAGTTCCTCGACGAATTCCGGGCGCTCCGGACGCGGGCCGATAAAGCTCATTTCGCCTTTCAGTACATTCCACAGTTGGGGCAATTCGTCGATGCGATATTTGCGAATAAAATTACCAATACGGGTGACCCGGCTGTCGCCCTTGGTGGCCCATTTCGCCCCGTCCTTTTCTGCATCGGGACGCATGCTGCGAAACTTGATGATATTGAACAGTTTTCCGTTTAAGCCCACCCGTTCCTGCTTATAAAACACCGAGGCACCGGTTCGGCGGCCGTCTTCAATATAAATCAGCAGGGCCGTAATCAGCATAAAGGGCCAGGTAAAGAAGAGGACAAAAAAACCCAGCAGGGCGTTGATGCCGTAATCCAGCAGGTCGCGCAGGTAATTCTGACTTGAGAAACCGTTGGAGTATATGACCCAGCTTGGATAGATAAGGTTGACCACTATCTGGCCGGTTTCCCGCTCCATAAAATCGAGGATATCCACCACTTCGATACCACGGATGCGGCAATCAAACAGCACCTCGATTGGCAGGGTGCCGCGCCGCTGATCGCAGGCAATCACCACCTCCTCTATCTCGTTTTCCAGCAGGAAGTCACGGAAGTTGTCATCCACTTTGACGTGAATAAGTTTCTCGGACTGAATGCCATTCTCCCGATCATCCCCCGGTATGGGCACAAAGCCCAGCAATTCAAAGCCAATCCGGTCCACTTCGCGGCGCATGCGTTTTTCGATGATAGACGCACGCTCCCCTGCCCCCAACACAACCAGCCTGACCTTACCCAGCCCTCATAGACAGGATCTTTAGCGGAAGGCATTGAAATAGATAGAAAAAAGGCTCTTGGTGTGATCTGATTATTTCGCCAAAAACAAACCGATAACGAGCCGAAGAGCCATGGAAATTATGTCAGCCTG
>NZ_JAFKCV010000159.1 GCF_017254865.1 Bowmanella dokdonensis
ATCCGAGCTGGTGCCCGCATTGAAAAGCTGTGAGGCCAGTCTTCTCGATATCATCAGTACCCAAACCGACGCAGTGTCATTGCTTCGGCATTCTTTTGACCAACTACAAGGGTTGATGCAACGTCAAAGTCAGTGCATACACAGCTTGTTGGTCAGTTCTGATGGTAGTGCAGAATTTAACAGTAGCCGAATGCACGATTTTGCTGTGAATACCGGCCTGATGCTGGATCGCTTTATCGCAACAACAGTGGATATGTCAGCGTCATCCATGGACCTGTTGGAAAAAGTTAACAAGATATACGACGCCATGCCTCAGGTCATGAAAGCCCTGAAGGATATTGACGAGATAGCCTCTCAAACCAACCTGCTTGCT
>NZ_JAFKCV010000160.1 GCF_017254865.1 Bowmanella dokdonensis
GTAATGGCCAGCAGGCCGACAATCATTGCTCTCATGAAGTTAAATATTTCCTGTTTGTACGGATCATATGCAGTAATTCGTCGATATAATCCTGTCCACGTTCCGAATAGCTCATCAAGCCTTCTACCAGGTATTCAGCGGTAACCGTCTGCTGGTTGCGACGTAATCCGGCCCGAATACCACGCAACTCACTGTATGCGTAATGGCTGTTGATATTAGTCAGATAAGCTTTCACGGCGTGAGACAGGTCCTTAAACTTAGCCACCTCGTGACCAGCATCATCATCACGTTGTTTCGGCACAAAGCCACAGCCCTTGCGAAAACACCACATGCCGAAAAAATTAAACCCCTGTCTGGCAAAACGCGACGTTCC
>NZ_JAFKCV010000161.1 GCF_017254865.1 Bowmanella dokdonensis
GCACAGGACAAACTCAAGCTGGCCTCATCTTGCTCAGCCCGCAGACGGGTCAGGATCGACTCCACCTTGTGTCGGTCATCCTCATGAATAAACTCCAGCAAGGAAATCCCCAACACCTCGGATTCCTGATACCCCAATTGTTCACAGAACGCATTATTAACAAAGCTAAGCCGCAGACTACTGCTTAGCCGGCAGATAAACTCCCGCTGGTACTGGATAATATCTTTATAGCGCCGTTCGGCCGAACTGAGTTGTTCCAGCAGGCCTTTAAATTCGCTTAGGTCGTGGCAAATACCAACAAACAAACGGCCTTCTTGGGTATGTGCCTCTCCGACACTTAAATGCATGGGGAAGGTGCTGCCATCTTTGC
>NZ_JAFKCV010000162.1 GCF_017254865.1 Bowmanella dokdonensis
TGTCCAACAGCTCCCTGGCCTGTTGTAAACGCCCCAGTTCCAAATAAGCTTCAATCAGCACAAACTTAATATCTGCACGTTGGCTATCCAGATCATAAGCCTGCTTGGCCAGCCCAAAGGCTTGTTGTGCATCGCCTTCGCTCAGACTTAAGCGCGCTTGCTCTAGCAAGGTGTCAGCTGGACTGGGCAAATGTTTTTCCAGCATGGCGCGAATCTCAGACTCACCCTGTACGCCGGCAAAGCCATCAATAGGTTGACCATCCTTAACCAAAATCACAGTCGGCAGACTGCGCACTCCGAATTGCATGGCAATTTGCTGCTGCTCATCACAATTTACCTTGGCCAAAATCAGATGCTGCGAATACTCCC
>NZ_JAFKCV010000163.1 GCF_017254865.1 Bowmanella dokdonensis
TTCAGGATACTAACAACATCCAATACGCCTGGTTGCGCCTGCTGGCCTGCCCTACCAACAACATGATGATTGTGGGTGATGATGACCAGTCTATCTACGGCTGGCGCGGCGCCAACGTGGATAATATTCAGCATTTTCTGCGCGACTTTGACGGTGCCACCACCATTCGACTTGAGCAGAACTACCGCTCTACCGGCAAGATCCTCAAAGCCGCCAACACTGTGATCGAAAATAACAGCGGCCGTCTGGGGAAAGAACTCTGGACCGAAGGCAGCGAAGGGGAACCCATTTCCCTGTATGCCGGTTTTAATGAGCTGGATGAAGCCCGTTTTATTGTGTCGCAAATTCGCAGTTGGCAGGAGAAAGGCG
>NZ_JAFKCV010000164.1 GCF_017254865.1 Bowmanella dokdonensis
GGCTTGGATACCACCTCAACCTGGAATGCATTACTGCGAGGTGAAAGTGGTATTGGCAATATCGAAAGCTTCGATGTGAGCAACTTTTCCACCCGTTTTGCTGGTGCTGTGAAAGGCTTCGATGTTGAGCAGTACATGCCCAAGAAAGAAAGCAAAAAGATGGACTTGTTCATCCAGTATGGAGTGGCTGCCGGTATGCAGGCACTGAAGGATTCCGGTTTGCAAATCTCCGAGGCCAATGCCGGCCGTGTAGGGGTTGCCGTAGGATCCGGCATAGGTGGATTGGGACTCATTGAAGAGAACCACAGTAAATTGCTGGCGTCGGGACCTCGTAAGATTTCCCCGTTCTTTGTGCCCTCTACCATCACT
>NZ_JAFKCV010000165.1 GCF_017254865.1 Bowmanella dokdonensis
TTATCAGCTAAATCTTGAACTGGGTTATGAAGATCCAAGCAGCGAGGCGTCCCGTTTTGTGCCCTGGCAGGTGTTTAGCCTGCATAGATTGCACCCGCTAAGGGGGGCAGTGCAAAAATCAGCGCAGAATTTGTCAGACTATCAACGGGACTCTCGCTTCAGTTTGCGCGGGCGATGGCAAATTGATGAGCAAAGTTGCCAGCTCGACTTGTTTACGGCGGATAACGAGAGAGTGTTAACTTTTGTCAGGCAAGCTACTGCTGAATATGGGAAGGATGATGCTGGCCAAATGGTGTTTGTGGTACAGCAAACCAGCTTGCCGGAACTTGAAGGGCTGGTGTTTCGTGGCCCGATAGACAGCATTATCTG
>NZ_JAFKCV010000166.1 GCF_017254865.1 Bowmanella dokdonensis
GAACTGTTCCAGCGCATCAATCATGCGATACATCAGAGGAACTACGCCACGCTTAACGCCTTCGATACCGTCAATTTGACGTTGCAGAGAGGCAATACCTTCTTCCTGAGAAGCAACCAAACGAGCCAGGTGATCGTTATAAACCTTCAGGTTTTCGGTCTCATCTACGACACCACGATATTCAAATAACAGCTCTTGTGTTTGCTCATAGATCTTATCGATCTTCTTTTGGGATTGTGCTGCAGCCGCGTGGATTTTTGCTTCTTCATTTTGCAAATTTTTAAGAGGGTCTGCAGAGACAACTTGGCTGCCACCTAGTGCGAAGGCACCGATAACGGCAGAAGCAATTAGATTTCTCTTGCTCATTT
>NZ_JAFKCV010000167.1 GCF_017254865.1 Bowmanella dokdonensis
CGGCTTTTTGCTCGGCATTGTCCACCTTGGCAAAACTCAGCATCTGCGCGATATGTGCCAGGTAAGCCTGACGAATATTAGCAAAGCGTTCGGTATCTTCCAGGTAATAATCACGATCAGGCAGACCTAAGCCGCCGACACCAACACTGAGCTGATATTGGTTAGGATCCAAACGGTTGTACCACAAGCCAGCATAGATAGGTGAACGTGTGCCCGTTAGCCAGGCATTACCAAATACCTCAGTCAAGGATTTTACCGAATCAATCGCGGCAATATTATTCAATGTGGATTGAATGGGGCTGAGGCCTTTTGCATTGATGCTGTCCATATCCATATAGGCATGGTAAAAATCAGCAATGAGTTTCT
>NZ_JAFKCV010000017.1 GCF_017254865.1 Bowmanella dokdonensis
TCGAGAAGAGCGTATGGTTTTAGAAATTTTGAAAACTACCGGATCAGAGTAATGACCCATTGCGGATGGAATGGTGTTATTAATCGTGTACGTTGAGTGCTGATCCCCCGTTTATGGGGTAGAGCCTGGTCTGCTACCCATCAGATTAATCTGATGGGTATTATTTGGTGCGGATGGCGAGACTCGAACTCGCACGTCTTGCGACACCACCCCCTCAAGATGGCGTGTCTACCAATTCCACCACATCCGCAAAAACGTCTACAGGTTCAGGGTAATCAGTTTGGAACGTCTGTCGGTTCCTGCTTTTCTGTTACCGGTACATCATTGTCAGCAGGCTGACTGGCCGGCTGCTCAACCGGTACTTCCAGATTTTCCCACTCATCGACCTGCTTTTCCTTGCCCGCTGTCATTGCGCCCAGCACCAGGCTGATGGCAAAGAACAAAGTGGCCAGCACAGCGGTGCTGCGGGTCAGAAAGTTACCGGAACCTGAAGAACCAAAAACGGTGTTGGAGGCACCGGCGCCAAAAGACGCGCCCATGTCGGCGCCTTTACCACGCTGAATCAGCACCAGGCCAATCAGCGCCAGGGCAACCAGCAGATATACCACCATCAAAACTTCGTAAAGCATGCTTTACCTCAAATCACTTTGCCGCTTGGCAAATCGCTAAAAAATCGTCTTTTTTCAGACTGGCGCCACCTATCAGGCCGCCGTCCACATCCGGTTGTGCAAAGAGCTGCACTGCGTTGTCGGCATTAACACTGCCGCCATACAAAATTCTAAGTCCTGCGGCCGCCTCGGCATTGGCTTTGCTAAGGTGCCGGCGGATATGCGCATGCACATCCTGCGCCTGTTCAGGCGTCGCTGTGTTGCCCGTACCAATGGCCCAGATGGGTTCATAGGCAATGACCATTTTACTCAGCTGTGGTGCACCGACCCGGGTCACTACCGCATCCAGTTGGGCAGACACATAATGTAACTCGTCACCTGCTTCCCTGACCGGTAATGGTTCGCCGACACAGAGGATGGGGGTCAATTCAGCTCCGAGTGCTGCCGCCACCTTTTCTGCCACCAACTCATTGGATTCCTGCTGGTCGGTGCGCCGCTCTGAGTGACCGACAATCACGTATTGGCAGCCTACTTCCCTGAGCATCCCGGCAGCCACTTCACCGGTATGAGCGCCGGACTCAAAGTGACTGAGGTCCTGCGCACCCAGGGCGAACTTGTCGCTGTCGAAACTTGCCAGAAAAGGGAAAGGCGGGCATACCACCACGTCCAGATCTGTAAGGTCTGCGTCCTGCAGTGCCGACTGCATTGCCGAGGCCAGTTTCAGGTCACCGTTCATTTTCCAGTTTCCTGCCACCAAAGGCCTTCTGCCTGCAGCGTCAGTCTTTTGTTCGGACTGGGTCATCTTGACTCCGGGCTCGCTTGGCCAGTCAGTTCAAAGCGCGCGAGAGTGTACCCAACCCACAGGTAAGATACAAGTGGGCAGAAATGCAAACTCGCCAGTTTTGTCACCGTCCGGTTACTTTTCGTACCGAGTCGGCAATGTGCTCGGCCCACTTGCTTGCCACTTCGTCCCGGGTCGCTTCCACCATCACGCGAATCAGCGGTTCAGTGCCACTCTTACGCAACAGAATGCGACCTTCATCGCCCATATCCTGCTCAGCCGCTTTGACCGATGACTGCACGTCCGCATGATCTATTGGCGAGATACTGGTTTGGGTATACCGTACGTTGATCAGGGTTTGGGGAAATTTTTCCATGCCGCGACGCAGCTCATACAGACTCATGCCGGCCCGTAGCATGGATGTCAGCACCTGCAGACCTGAGACGATGCCATCGCCGGTGGAGGCCACATTGAGGTTCAGCACGTGGCCTGAACTTTCACCGCCGATATGCCAGCCCTTATCATGCAACAGTTCCATCACATACCTGTCGCCCACTTTACTACGGGCAAAGGGAATGGACAGACGGCTCAGAGCCACTTCCAGGCCCAGGTTGCTCATCAGGGTGCCCACTACCCCGCCGCCATTCAGGCGTCCGGATTTAAGCGCGTCCCGGGCGATGATATAAACAATCTCATCCCCGTCCACCACGTTGCCCTTGTGATCCACCATCATGATGCGATCACCGTCACCGTCCAGGGCAAAGCCCAGATCGGCTTTTTCCGCCAGCACCCGCTCGGTCACTGCCTGCATGGAGGTGGCGCCCACATCATCGTTGATATTCAAACCGTTGGGTGTGGTACCGATTTCGACCACCTCAGCACCCAGCTCACGCAGGACATTGGGGGCGATGTGATAGGTAGCCCCATGGGCGCAGTCCACCACTATCTTCATGCCGGTGAGGGACAATTCGGACGGAAAAGTGCCCTTGCAGAACTCGATGTAGCGTCCTGCCGCGTCCGAAATACGGGTGGCCTTGCCCAGCTTGTCGGAGGCCACACAGACCATAGGCTTTTCCAGTTGGGCTTCGATAGCCAGTTCAATATCGTCGTCCAGCTTAAAGCCGTCAGCCGAGAAGAACTTAATGCCATTGTCATAATAAGGGTTGTGTGAAGCGCTGATAACGATTCCGGCCTCAGAGCGAAATGTCTTGGTCAGATAGGCGATAGCGGGCGTGGGCATGGGTCCCAGCAGACCGATATTGATACCGGCCGCCGATAATCCGGCTTCCAGGGCCGATTCCAGCATATAACCCGAGATGCGGGTGTCCTTGCCGATCAAGACCTTGTTGGTGCCGCGGCCGGCCAGCACTTTACCGGCGGCCCAGCCAAGTTTGGTCACAAATTCGGGGTTGATGGCGCTCTCGCCCACCTTGCCGCGAATACCGTCTGTACCAAAATACTTTCTGCTCATGATTATCCTTATAATTGACCGGTCTTTGCCGGCTGGATAGTTTCCATCCGGAAACAGGCTCCTGCCCTTATTCCGGAGCGGAAAATGAAAATTGCGATTTCCATTTACCTCCCATTTTCAACGCGCAAACACGCATTGAAAATGGCGGCGCATCCCTACGCCGCGCTAGCACCCGCCTTTCAGGACGGGCACTAGACATTCTCGGGAGAAAGGGTTGCGCTGACCACCCGTAGCGCATCCACCGTAGGCTTCACATCGTGAACCCGGAAAATCCGTGCCCCTTTCAAGGCCGCGATGGTCACACAGGCCAGACTGCCCGCCAATCTCTCTTCCACCGGGCAGTCCAGCAGCTTTCCGATCATGGATTTGCGGGACATGCCCACCAACAGGGGAAAGCCCAGGTGATGGAATCGCTCCAGCCCCTTCAATAGCTGGTAATTATGCTGCAAAGTCTTGCCAAAGCCAAAGCCTGGATCCAGCATCAGACGATCCTGTCCAATGCCGACCTCCACACAGGCCTGCACCCTGTCATCCAGAAAGCTGAAAATGTCACCAAACAAATCGCCGTAGCGGGGCTCATGCTGCATGGTACGGGGCTGCCCCTTTATGTGCATCAGGCAGACCGCCGCCCGGGTGCTGGCAGCCGCCGCCAATGCGCCCTCTTCCTGGAGGGCGCGTACATCATTGATCAATCTGGCGCCGGCCCCCACTGCCTCGAGCATTACTTCTGGTTTGCTGGTGTCTATTGAGACAATAGTGTCGAAGCGCTGGCTGATGGCTTCGATAACAGGCACCACTCTGTCCAGCTCTTCCTGCTGCGGCACATCCTTTGCGCCGGGGCGGGTCGACTCGCCACCCACATCGATAAAATCGGCCCCTTCGTGCAGCATTCTCTCGGTCTGTCTGAGTGCGTCGTCCAGGCGATTGAATTGTCCGCCATCCGAGAAGGAGTCGGGGGTGACATTGAGGATCCCCATCACCCTGGGAACAGTCAAATCCAGTTCTTTATCAATAAAATTCATAGCATGACTTAAAGACTAAAAGGGCGCTGAAAAGCGCCCTTCGGGTTGGAATGCCGGCTTAGCCCGGAATATCCCCAGGCTTACCCAGGTCTGCCTCAGAGGACTTCTTCTTGTCCTTTTTGTCATCGGCGTCGGGCTTGCTGGATGCACCACCCTTGGGCTTGTTGTTGTCACTGTCCCAATCGGCCGGCGGGCGAACATCCCGACGGGCCATCAGATCGTCGATTTGTTTGGCATCGATGGTTTCGTACTTCATCAGCGCATCCTTCATGGCATGCAGGATGTCCATGTTGTCACGCAGGATGGTTTCCGCCCTGTCGTAGTTACGGTCAATGACGGCCTTGATCTCCGCGTCAATGGCCCGAGCCGTGTCATCAGACATATGCTTGGCCTTGGTCATGCTGCGGCCCAGGAAGACCTCACCGTCTTCATCGGCATACAGCATGGGTCCCATCTTGTCGGACAAGCCCCACTGGGTGACCATCTTGCGGGCCAGGTCGGTGGCGCGCTCGATATCGTTGGAGGCCCCGGTGGTAACCTTTTCGCCGCCGTAGATAATATCTTCGGCAATACGGCCGCCGTAGAGGCTGGAAATCATGCTCTCCAGATGCTGCTTGGTGTAGCTGAACCTGTCCTGTTCAGGCAGGTACATTGTCACCCCCAAAGCCCGGCCCCGGGGGATAATGGACACTTTGTAAACAGGATCGTGCTCAGGTACCAGACGGCCGACAATGGCGTGACCCGCCTCGTGATAAGCGGTCATTTCCTTCTCGCTTTCGGACATGACCATGGACTTGCGCTCGGCGCCCATCATGATCTTGTCTTTGGCTTTGTCAAATTCTTCCATCGCCACCAGACGCTTGTTGGCACGGGCGGCAAACAGGGCAGCCTCGTTAACCAGGTTAGCCAGATCCGCGCCTGAGAAACCCGGCGTACCGCGGGCAATCACCCCGGCATCCACATTGTCGGAGATGGGCACCTTGCGCATATGCACTTTGAGAATCTGTTCACGACCACGGATGTCCGGCAGGCCGACCACGACCTGGCGGTCGAAACGACCAGGACGCAGCAAGGCAGGGTCCAGTACATCGGGGCGGTTGGTGGCGGCGATCACGATAATGCCTTCATGACCTTCAAAACCGTCCATTTCCACCAGCATCTGGTTGAGCGTCTGCTCACGCTCATCATGGCCTCCGCCTAAACCGGCGCCGCGCTGACGACCGACGGCGTCGATCTCGTCGATAAAGATAATGCAGGGTGCGGATTTCTTGGCCTGCTCGAACATGTCACGGACACGGGAGGCGCCCACACCGACAAACATCTCAACAAAGTCAGAGCCTGAGATGGTAAAGAAAGGCACTTTGGCTTCCCCGGCAATAGCTTTAGCCAGCAGGGTCTTACCTGTGCCAGGAGGGCCGACCATCAGTACGCCTTTGGGGATCTTGCCACCGAGTTTCTGGAACTTGGACGGATCGCGCAAAAAGTCCACCAGTTCGGAGACTTCCTCTTTGGCTTCATCACAACCGGCCACGTCCTGGAAGGTGGTCTTGATCTGATCTTCGCCCAGCAGCCTCGCCTTGCTCTTGCCGAACGACATGGCGCCACGTCCACCGCCGCCCTGCATCTGGCGCATAAAGAAAATCCACACACCAATCAGCAGTAACATGGGGAACCAGGAAATAAAGATATTGGCCAGCATTGAAGGGCGCTCTGGCGGCTCATTGATCATGCGAACATCGTTCTTGATCAGATCCGTCACCAGGCCGTCATCGCCAACGGAGGGAATGTAGGTGGTAAAGCTTTCACCACTGCGGGACACCCCTTTTACCTCCCGGCCGTCGATGCGTACTTCACGCACCAAGCCCTGATTCACCTCATTGATAAACTGGGTGTAATCATACTGACGGCCGGCTGAATCGCCGGGTGTAAAGCTCTGGAACACCGTCATAAGGACGACGGCGATCACTAACCACAATATTAAATTTTTAGCCATATCGCTCAACGCTGTAACCTCTGTAAAAACAGTTTGTCTCCGAACCTGTTGCCAGGGTCGGTTGCCTGGCACAAGCCAAGGGCCTGTTCGATGCTGAAGTGTGAACTCCAGCCATCGGGTCGGACTGTATCAGACCCGATATCCACCAATAAATTCCCGGCAGGGCTAAGACTACAATAGTTTACCTGTGGAAACTATTCTGCTCGGGCAAAACTGCTACCCGGTATTTGTACTCAGAGCAGACTTGTCTCGCCGCCTTGCCCTCTATCAGGACCCGGGCTGGGCTTTTGCCTCACCTCGGCACCAGGCAATACGATCATCCTGTCCGTATTGATCAACCTGCCTTTGTTCTATATTTGCGATCAGTTGGACAAGTCCAAAAACACCGGCCCTGCGGCTGGCAGTGGCGTCTTTTTCGCCATAACTGATGATTGTCATTATGCTTAGCGCAAAGATGGCGCTAGAATAACGGTTTTCAAGCATTAATCCCCAATTAAATTTGTAACTCAATGAATCTTTCCACCAAACAGAAGCAATATCTCAAGGGCCTGGCCCACTCCCTCAAACCCGTTGTACTGCTGGGCAGTAACGGCCTGACCGAAGGCGTACTGGCCGAAATCGACAGCGCCCTGAACCACCATGAACTGATCAAAGTCAAGGTAGCCACCAGCGATCGCGAACAGAAACAACTGGTATGCGACGCCATCGTGCGGGAAACCAAAGCCACTCAGGTTCAACTGATTGGCCACAACCTGGTGCTGTACAGGGAAAGCGAAGAAAAGAAAATCCGCATTCCCAAGGGTTGATTCTTTGCCAGGCGCCCCGGCGCCTGACCAACTACCAATCTACCCTCACCTGGTCCAGGCGGATATCTGAATAAATCGGTTTATTTGACAGAAAAATCCGATTAAGACTGCCGATTTGAAAACGAGCCTGTTTGGACTGTTTAGCTGATTACGGATAGTCACAAATTGGTGTAATTTTAAGCAGATTTCCCGCTCCGCCAGGCCTAGGCTTTATCCGTCGGCTCTCCCATTAGGTAAGGAAATCAGCATGAAGAAGCGCTTCCCCGGATTACTGATACTCGCAGTCAGCCTGAGCGCTTGTTCCGGCTCAGATGACACGTCCACCCCTTCCCCACAGCCCGTTGACAGTGCACCTGCGGTAAATGCGCCTGTTACCTTCACCGGCAATCTGATTCAACCCGGAGAACAGGCGGTCAGCCGCTTTCTGAAAAATGGTCTGTATGCTCAGAGCCTGGCCGGCAGTGACGCTGAAGTCGCCTCACCTTCGTTCAGTTTTGCTGACACGAACCACTCAGTCACCAATACTCAGGAGGCCGGCGTGGACGAAGCTGACCGGCTCGAGTACGACGGCGAGTTTCTCTACTATGCGGCCTATCCAGCCTGGTACGAAGTCGATAACCAACCTTATGTCAGGGTGATGCAACGCCAGCATGACCAAAGTTTTAGCGAACTGACCCGTCTGCCGCTGGCGACAGAGCTTGGACAGATTAATGGCCTGTATCTTGATGACAACCGCCTGGCGGTGATCAACAGCTCCTTTCCCATTATGCTGTTTGCCGATATTGTCGGCTCCTGGGGCGGTGAAAAGAATCAGGTGACCGTCAGCCTGTTCAATACCAGTTCGCCTGACTCAATCGAGCAGGTTGTCCAGTTGCAGATGGACGGTTGGCTGCTCGGCAGCAGGCGGATTGAAAAGCAGTTGTACCTGGTCACCAGCAGTGCCCTGAGCCTGGAAGGATTAATAGCCGGCGCTGCAGATGATGAAACTAAATGGCGGAACTATAACCTGCTGCAAAGCACCGATATGCAGAGCCTGATGCCCAGGCTCGCTGTGAACGGCCAGTCAAGGGGATGGATTCAGGCTGAAGACTGTCTGATCCCCGAACAGGCCGGCGAGCAGGATGGCTACAGCCAGCTATTGATAGTCACCCGTATTAATATGGATAACCCCCAGGATATCAGCGCATTGTGCATGACGGGACAGGCAGAAAACCTCTATATGTCGGCACAAAACCTGTATCTGGCCGGCACAGTGGAAAATCAAACCGTCCTGCACAAGGTGGCCCTGTCAGAGCCTCTGTCTTATCAGGCGTCGGGATTGGTGGACGGCACACTGGGCTGGCAGGCCAATCCTTACTTCAGGCTCAGCGAGCATGACAACCATCTGAGGGTGGTCAGCAGTGACTACAGCGACGGTACCACCCACAGGCTGAATATTCTGGCCCAGCAAGGGCAAAACCTGGCCCTGGTGTCACAGCTTCCCAATGACAATCAACCAGAGGCTATCGGTAAACCCGGTGAAGATATTTACTCCGTGCGCTATCTGGATGACAGGGCCTATATCGTAACCTTTGAGCGGACCGATCCACTCTATATATTGGATCTGTCTAATCCTTTGCAGCCCATGGTGGAAGGCAGTCTGGAGCTGCCCGGATTCTCCAGTTACCTGCACCCTCTAGAGAATAATTATTTGCTTGGCATAGGCCAGGATGTGAGTCTGCAAGACCTGCCGGGGGAGGACGGCCAGGTCACTCAGACCCCGGTGCGCGAGGGCATGAAGGTCAGCCTGTTTGATATAAACGACCCGGCTCACCCCATTGAGCTGGCCAGTATCGCCAGAGATAACAGCTTTACCCCGGTTGAGTTCGACCATAAGGCTTTGTCGGTACTCAAAGAGGGCGATCAGTACCGCTTTGCCATGCCGGTGGAACATTGGCAGACCTGTGATGAGGCCTGCACCACCCTGTGGGCACCCGGCCACAGCCTGATGCTGGTGTCGGTGGACGCCAGTCCGGGCATGGCCAGTCTGAGTGTGGATGGACAACTGCAGGCTGATGACAGCGATGGCAGCTACCATTTCGGCGGTGCCGACCGTAGCCTGCTGCAGGGAGATAATGTCTACTATCTGCATGGCAATCAGCTATGGCATGCCAAATGGACCAACCCTGATTTGGTCAGTGGCCCTTATTAGCTTCACAAAAAGTAACTAAAGAGGTGAGCATGCTCACCTCTTTAATCTAAAAAATATAACTATTCCGGCAGCTCTACAGGCCTTTTAACTATCTTCAACATAGTTTGAGAAGTGACACTAAGATTATATATCTGATCTACTCCGTCATAGTCAGTAGGTTCAAAAATATAGAAATTGTAAAACTTATGCTGCTGTGAAAGATACAAACCAGCCTCTCCTTGTAAACTGCCACTTTCTAGCGAATCCAACTCCCAAATCCTCTCGTTATAGAGAAAACAGTCCTCTCCTATCTGAGGTTGGTAACCAGAAGGTTGGCAAATCTCTCCTCCAGATGTTTCCCAGGAGCGCCTGTAGCGGCGAATGACCATCTTATTTTTTTCATCAAGTTTCCAAAACCCCGGATAAACAATTACCTCGTGTACGGAAAGCATTCCATCGTTATTGGAATCATTGCTGTAATAAGTGGTAGCAGTGCCATCTGTTTCTAGTTCAAACCAGAACTCTTCAAGCGGTTTATTGGAAAAAACAGGCCATTTATAAATTCCTGAGAAAGTTTCCGCTCCAATATTGATAGCGTCAAAATCTTTTTTAACCACTCTCCCTGAACTTGCATATTCTTTGTCATTACTTGAAAGTAAAATGTTCACTAACGGCACTTCATTAGTGTCTTTGATGAATACAAGATTGGCTTTCCGGAACAATTTCGATTCGTCAAACTGCAAAGAAACATTTCCATCTGTAGAAATCAACCAGGTTCCCTCAACAACTTCTTCAAGCGAGACCCCCGCATTATCGACCGTAGGATAACGTATTTTCACTCCCCCCCCTGTTTGCCAAGAACCGCTGAGTGTGAGGTGGAAGCTTCTGTAGTCAGAAGTTATCCATTCTGAGTTGTTTGTATCCTCCCCCACGGAAAGTTTAGGAAGTTGTATAACATACTCTTTATCCAATTCGATGACTGACTCGGGGAGAATGAGGTCTTCAGCAGTACGCCAACGCATAGACATAAGAATAGGTTTGTAATATGACTCAGAGGTGTACCATTCCGCTCTAGTCAATAGATTGATCAGTAAAACCGGCTCACCATTGGGAAAATAAACTTTCCTCATTTCAAGGTTTTCAATAAATACATCGCAAAATGAAGAGTTAATATCATAAAATAGGAAGCAATCCCAGCTACCCAGAAATAGCTTCTCTGAATCCACCGAAAAGTTAATCTGCTCCTCAATCTCAGTCCATGAAAAGTCAGCAGCTCCATTAGGGTAAGATGTATCCTCAGGACTGAAGTGGATTACGCCTGTACCATCTTGTTTAAGACTAAGTTTTCCTGAATCCGATGTATTCTGTGTTGAAGATTCATAAAAATAGAAAGTTTCCTCTCCATCAATGGAAAAACCGGGCAAATCTGAGATAAAATCATTCATCTTACTGTAATAAAGCTCTTCTCTTTCCCCCTGGATATCATCCAACAGTTCCGGAATTTCTTGCTGCTGCCTTGAATAGGCTAACAAATCGTTTATCTGCGCAGAGTACGCACTCAGTTCGCCAGCTTGGTAGTCATCCAACATCAGCTTAAACAGCATACCAGTGGGAATAATGTCCGCAGCGCGGATTTGGGAGCTGATACTGATTAGGTCATGGGAGTCTTCTGCGCTGACAATAGCCTTGTCCAGTTCGGCGTGAATCGCACTGGTAATATGGTCAATTTGCACCTGGTAAGTAAGAGGCTGCCCTTCAACCTCTTTGGCTGACAGATAAATGCTGTCCACTGTACCCGGCACACTGCTGACGGCCAGTTTGTCATATGGGCTAGCGGCCCGGGCGGTGACAATGACCGGGTGCACAGCGGCATCATCTCCCAGATTCAGCGCAATCCTGAATTTGCCGGTTTCATCGGTATTGCCGCTAAAATTCTGCTCCCCGACTGCAACCACCACTTCCGCACCTGCAAACAATGGCGCTGTTAGCTGCCCAACCAAATCAAATCGGTATTCGAATTCTTCCACCGTAACTTTAAAGGTCTTTTCAGCAGACTTGCCCAACCTGTCACTGACCACCAGTTTGAATTCCAGCGCTGTATTAACCGAAACGTCTGGGGCAGAAAAGCTTATTCGGTTTGCTTCGGTAACAAGATTGGCAACAGCAGGTCCGCTAATCTGCTCCCATACGTAACTGGCAATCCCCCCGTCTGTATCCAAAGCCTCAACGCTCAGGGAAAACTCTGCCTGCTCCATTACAGTTTGATCTTCAACACCAAACTGTGGGGGATGATTAAACAGTACGTTAACGCTTATCTGCCCCTTGCTCTGGGCACCGTCATTGTCCGTCACCTGCAGCTCAAACACTATCCTGTCATCGGCTTCCACAGCAGGTGCCGTGAATGTTAGTGATGCAGAGCCTGGCTGCTGGAAATCGACTTCGGGGCCCGACACCTGCTGCCAGATATAGTCACTGATCTGGCCATCGGCATCGGTCACAGTGGCAGATACAGTCACCTCTTCACCTTCGATGGCAGAGACGTTGGCGGCTGAGATTACTGGAGCCTGGTTAGCTGAAGGGTTGGGAGTGGGAGAAGGTGCGGATTCGCTGCCACCGCCTGAGCCGCCGCAGGCAGTGAGAACCAGCAGCAGGCCCATAATAGTTATTCTTTTTATCATTCTTGTAAGTCCTCAATACAGGGACGCACAAGTTATACCTCCCTGAAAATACTGATCCATGCCGGCAAAGCGGCGTTAGCATTATCCATGGAAGGGATTATCGGTCAATACGATAGTCTGGAAATTATTGGGTAGGGACAATCTCTCTGAACCCTTTTTCCTGGCATGCAAAAAAGAGAAAAAGCAGAAGACACACAGGAATCCCCGGATACTAATTTCTGCTTAGCTCTGTTAGGCTCACCAAAAAACTAAGTCATTGATTATGCAGCACTCTGTCCGGATTCCTCTAAACAACACCTTTGCCAAAGGGGGCTATTGCGCCCGGGTGCATATTGGTCAGCACCAGCATCCGGTTAACCTGGTGTTGGATACCGGCAGCAGCACCCTGGCGGTACATAACGGCAGTTACCAGCCGGAGCGGGACGATGCCTTGCAGGCCACATCCCTGGCCCAGGATGTGATCTACGGCAAGGGAGGCTGGTACGGCCCGGTGGTGAATACCACTGTCAGTATGGGACTGCCGGGACACAGGGCGGTGCTGGACAGGGTCAATGTGGCTGTAACGGCCAAAGAGCAGGCGCAGAGTTTTATCGATGCCGACGGCATCCTGGGGCTGGCTTATGAGGGCCTGAATCCGGCCTATGATATTGCCCCATACCTGCAGGATAAACAGGTATCGCCGGCACTGAGTTATCCCTTTTTAATGGACACGGCGCAACACCCAGACTCGGTACGCCAATACCGGGAGTTTTTGCATCAGTATCCGCGCCACCCTGTTACCCCTTATTTTACCCAGCTCGAAGAACATGGCGTGGTAGCCAACCAGTTTGCCCTGCTGACCCACAGGTCCAGCGTGTATCAGACCCATACTCATTCCCCGTTGGAAAAACTGACTTCCCATCATCTCAACCATGGGCTGTTTGTGCTGGGCAAACCCAAATTACATCTGGACCTGTACCACGAGCCGTTTCACTCCATCAAGGTGCTGGACGACAAATACTACAATGTGGATCTGCTCGGCTTGCAGCTTGGCGAGACTCCAAAACTGGCAGCGCCAAAGCTTGCCGCCGACCAGGTTAAGGGCTGTCGCACCAATGCCATAGTCGACAGCGGCTCTACCCTGCTGGTGCTGCCGCCGGGCCTGTTCGACGCCCTGATGCTGCAGTTTTACGCCTTAAACCCCGGGTTTAAGGCCCTGCTTGCACCTTTTCAGTCATTCAGCGGCGAGGAAGTGGGTATCCCCTTAGCGCAACTGAATCTTAAGGAGTGGCCGCCCCTGTATCTTGATTTCACCGGCGAACAGGGCCAATCGGTGCGCCTGACCTTAAGCCCCCAGACTTACTGGCAAATCCATGCACCCCAGCCCAACCAGGCTTACTTTAAGCTGACCACAATGCCAAGCTGGCCTAATCAAAGCATTTTGGGCCTGCCGCTTCTGAACAATTACTACTGCCTGTTTGATCGCAGTGCCAGCGGCACCGGCGCCATCCGCTTTGCCGCCAAGCGGGATTTCAGCGGCCAGTTGCTTGGTCATCTTTGCCAGGAGTTCAGTACCTGAAGCAACCGGCAATTAATGCTGGACTTGACGGGCCAAATCCATACATTAACCACAAACAATAAAAAGGATCCTCCCACCTGATGGAAACCCCCAACCAATCCGGCAGCATAGTCTGCGTGGGCGTCGGCATGACCCTTGGCTCCCATATCGCTCCTTTATGCCGCAGTTATATTGAACAGGCCGACGTGGTTTTTTGCGGCGTGTCCAACGCCATCGTCGAGCTGTGGGTGAAGGAAATGAACCCGGATGTGCGTAGCCTGCAGATCTACTACGAGGAAGGTAAAGACAGGCGCATCACCTACCGGGAGATGGTGGATGCCATGATGGCGGAAGTACGGGCAGGCAAAAAAGTGGTGGGGGCCTTTTACGGCCATCCCGGAGTGTTTGCCTGGGCGCCCCATAAGGTGATCGAAACCGCCAGAAGCGAAGGCTTTGAGGCCCATATGGAGCCGGGGATCTCCGCCGAAGACTGCCTGTTTGCCGATTTGGGCATCGACCCGGGCAAAAGCGGCTGCCAGCATTTCGAAGCCAGCCAGTTTATGTTCTACCAGCGCAAGGTAGATCCCAGCGCTTATCTGATCCTCTGGCAGGTGGGCATCGCCGGCGATCGCTCCGCGGCCCGCTTTGCCACCGATAACGCCTATCGCCAGGTGTTACTGGAACTGCTGCTGGAGATTTATCCGCCCGACCATCAGGTGGCCCTGTATGAATGCCCCACCCTGCCCATTGACGATACCCGTATCGATTGGATCCCGCTACAGGATTTCGCCAGGGTGGAAGTAAACCAGCATACCACTATGGCTATTCCCCCCTGTGCGCAGATGGAAAAGAATCAGGCAGTACTTGATCGGTTGACGGAACTGGACAAACAATTTGCTAAACAGAAGATTGTTCACCATATAGACCCAAAGGGCAAAGAGACTGTGTAAGAGAGCGTTAGTATGGAGTTCAGAACTCAACGACTCTTCTGTAGGCCGTTAAGAGAGTCTGATAAACAGATCTATTGCTTCTTATATACCGATACCGAGGTAATGAGAAAGATTTCGAATCCAATTTCGATACAAAGCGCTGAGAAAAATTTCCAAAAGGCTCTAATGAATAATGCTAACAAGCCCTTTGCCCAATTAAGCTGGGCAATCGAGGAAATCCAGACTTCCAGAATTATCGGAATAAAAGGATTCAGATGGCATCATTCCGGTGCCAGCGAGACTGAAATTGGTATGATGCTAGTCCCAGAAGCACAAGGTATGCGCTACGCTGTGGAGGGATTGGGGGCATTAGTGGACTACGGCTTTAAGTACCTAAGCCTAAGGCGCATTTTTGCCCAATACAATGTAGGTCACCTGGCATCGGAAAACTTAGTAAAAAGATTAGGGTTCACCGTCCTTCCTGACATCATAGACACCCTATATGGTTCTACCAAAAGATGTGAGATTCATGCCCAGAATTGGCAAGCCTGCGAGATCACAAGGGCAATAGTATCTTAGGATCGTTTTTGGCCTTGAGCAAAGCTGCCATTAGAAGTTAACAATCCAGACTTATAGTGCTAGATTGAGCTTTCTGGAAACCTCTCAACTTCCAGATCTGTCATTAAAAATATAAGGAATAAAAATGTCTGCCATTCAATTACTAGAGAAAATAGGATCCTCGTCAGAACTACAAGGTAGGAACTCTACAGCCGCTGAAGTTCGAGAACTAGCAATTAATTCAGTAAGAGAGTTAGAAATTCATAGCGAGAAAAAATGGTGTGTTTTTGTACCGGCCGAAGATGACGAGCAAGACAGTGAGGATGAATCCGAAGAAAAAAAAGAAATAGAAAAGGTTATCCTTCAGTAAGAAAAAATGACTAGAATATTCTTCTGTTGCCTTTTATTTATCACCAGCACTTTATGTGCTGGTAATTTTTATGACAGACTAGAAGACGCCGATAGAATAAGAAGTTCAGATCTACATGGCTTTTCATTAGCGTTAGCAGAAATAGAAAAAAGTTACAATTTACTAAATGAAGAAGAAAAAGAATACCTAGAATACCTTAGGGCTTACAAGTTATCTTATTCTGGAAAGTATGAAGAGGGATTAAAGATTTACAAATCTCTCTTTAAGGTTGCAAAAAATATAGATGTGAAAATACGCTCTGCGGCATCCATAATAAACACGCATGCAAACACTAGGAATTTCACAAGCGGTTATGAATATGTTGAAAAAACAAACCACTTGTTAGCGAACTATACAGGACAGTATAGGCATAACGCTCTTAATGTAATGGGTATATTTTTCAATCAGATTGGTGATTACGAAAGCGCAGAGCAAAAAGCCCTACTTGTCATCTCCAGCCAGCCTGACGCACGAAATTTATGTCTCGCAAAGCATATAGAATACGAATCAAAAATAAACAGAAAAGTCTTCATCAAAGATAGAGAAATAACCGAATCAATAAGAAAATGCGACGAAAGCGGCGAGCTTGTTATAAGCGGAATGATTAGAACACATTATGCCGAATATTTAATAGAGAACAACTCATCAACAAGAGCCATTGATATTTTACAATTATCTAGTGAGCTTATTGAGAAAACAAACTATCCGAGACTCATGGCTGAGTTCTACTCCACCCTTTCCTCTGCTTATTTAGTCGAAGGTAACTTAACACTGGTTGAAAAATTTGCACTGAAAGCGATTAAAAAATCTGGTGCTATGGGGCCTACAAAGCCTGTTGTGATTGCATATAAAAACTTGTCGATAGCTGCAGAAAAGAAACTTAACCTTTCAGAGAGCCTTGTTTATTTTAAAAAATACGCAGAAGCCGATAAAGCCTATCTCGACGAAGTGAAAGCCAAACAACTAGCCATCCAGCAGGCCAAGCACGACGCCATAGAAAAGGCCAACCAGATTAAACTGCTGGATAAGGAAAATACTTTGCTGAAAACAGAGGCGCGGTTGGCTAAGGAAGAGCAGGAGAACAGCCGGCTGTTTATGGCGTTTCTGATGCTGGTGATTCTGGTTGTGGTGCTGTGGGCCTATAAGAACCGCCGTATGCATATTCAGTTGCGTAAGCAGGCAGAAACCGATGATCTGACCGGGGTCAGTAATCGCAGCCATTTCAGCCAGGTGGCCGAATCGGCGCTCAACTATCATCAGAAAACCCGTCAGCCCCTGGCTTTTGTGATTTTTGATCTGGATCTATTTAAGAACGTAAACGATCAGTACGGCCATCAGACTGGCGACTGGGCGTTAAAAGAAGCCGTCGAAGCGTCCCGACGGGTCTGCCGGGAGCAGGACCAGATTGGCCGCATGGGCGGTGAGGAATTCGCCATTGTGCTGCCGGGCTGTTCCATCGACAAGGCCATGCAGGTCGCAGAAGCCTGCCGGCAGGCCATAGCTTCTATCGATACCTCGCCCAGCAGCGAACAATTCACCCTGACCGCCAGCTTCGGTGTGGCCGACACCCAGGTATGCGGGTACGACTTTGACCAGCTCTACGGCTGCGCCGACAAAGCCCTGTACCAGTCCAAGGAGCAGGGCCGCAACCGGGTATACCGATATATTCAGTCGCCTTCCGACGGCCCGCTCACCAGCCAGCCTGTTTAGTGGCGTCCGACGGCGCTGGGATATGATGATATCTTTTAGTGGACAAGGTTTACTGTCAAATAACGACAAGGTCGGTGATGACACGCTATTTACTGCTGATATTCTGGCTGGGTCTGACCGGTTGCAGCTACACCCAACCGTTGCCGGAAAACACCACGGCCCCGGTAAAAAACGGCAAATTCGATAACCCGCATATTGTGGATCCGGAAAAAACCGTATTCGGTTTTTTAAAGGTTAAATACTTCGGCGATGTGCCTTTTGCCGATCAGAGCGAACAAACCGACAGGATCCGCCTTGCAGAGACTTTTGTGGATCTGAGGCAAAAATCCGACAGACCCCGGGTCACCTGGCTTGGCCATTCCAGTTTTCTCATCAGTATCGGCGACTTGCATATTCTTACTGACCCCATACTGACGGACCGCGCCTCGCCGGTCAGCTTTGCCGGGCCAAAACGGCTGGCGCCCCTGCCCTACTCTTTTGAGGATTTGCCACAAATCGATCATGTGGTTATCTCTCACAATCATTACGACCACCTGGATCAGCCAACTATTGAGGCGCTGGGCCAGGGGCCTGTCTACCATGTGCCCCTTGGGCTAAAAGCCTGGTTTGACGATATTGGCCTGCAAAAAGCCAGGGTGGAGGAATACGACTGGTGGCAAACGCGGCAACTGGCCGGACTGACCTTGACCGCCACCCCCACCCAACACTGGTCGGCCCGCAGTTTGTTTGACCGGCGTGAGACCCTGTGGGCCGGCTGGCATCTGGCCGTCGGCAACTTTTCTGTCTGGTTTGCCGGCGATACGGGTTACAACTCCTATGACTTTGTCGAGACCGGCAGGCGCTTCGGCCCTGTGGATCTTGCCCTGATCCCCATCGGCGCCTATTCACCAAGGGATTTTATGAAGCCCTATCATGTGAACCCGGCCGAGGCGGTAAAAATACACCAGGAAGTGCAGGCCCAGTTCAGTATCGGCATGCACTGGTCTACCTTCCAGCTCAGCGCCGAGCCGTTGGACGAACCGGCTCAGCTACTGGACCAGGCCATGGCATCACAGCCTGATGTGGCTCCCTTTGTTACCCTGGCCATTGGCGAAAGCCGTTATTTCCCGTCCAACGCCCCACCGTCAAACTCTGCAGACGACTAGCCAGCTCGCATTTGCAGCGAGGTTGCCGCAATTATGAAGCTGCTTGAGCCATCCGCACTGGCCTTTTTTGTGGAATTGTCTTTAATTAAGACAGATAATAAAAAACAAGGATTGTAGGACGCAATCCATTGTCGTTCAGGAACAAGGAGTTTCAATGCATCCATCAGAACTGCAGTCGTTCAACCAGGCTCTTCTCAAGCTTCTAACCCTTATTTATCAATGTGATCAGCGTATTCGTCTGAGCGAACAGGACTTTGTCGACGATATAGCCGAAGGCATGGAATGGCACAGCCGCATCCCCATCGACATGTACCGGGCCGAGGCCGTAATAAAAGCCAGACAGGCCCTGGACAGTGACAACATCAAACCCTTTCTGATTGAGCTAAAAGCGGATCTGCAGGCAGATCCGGCGCTTGCCATGCAACTGGCCAGGCAAATGGTCGATGTGGACGGCGAATTGAACCACAACGAAGAGGAAATCCTCACCTTGCTTGAAGAAAAGATCCTGGTGGCGACAGTCTAGTCGCCACTTGCCTGAACTGGGTGATTATTTGCGATACTGTTCGATGATCTGCTGAACGACACCCTCGTCATTCATGTGATCCAGCGCCTGTTGCAGTTGCTGCTTCAGTGGCTTGGGAAACGCCAGGTTCAGGGCCAGATAGTTGCCTTTAACCGGCAGGGGGAATTCCAACGCAGGCACCAGATCCTCCAACGCGAAACCTGTCGCCTGTACCTGATAGTGCAGGGTCAGGGGTGAGCCCACTATCAAATCCAGCTTGCCCAGGGCGAACAGCTTCATGTCCGCGTGTTTATAAGACACATTGAGCAAATTGCGGCCTTTCTCAAAGCCGTGTTGGATCAGTATCGCCTCGTACACATCATTGGGTGGAATACCTATGGTGAAGCGGGTGGCATCGGCCAGATTAACCAGTTGAATATCCTCACGCTGACGCAGCTTGTAAAGGTAAGAGGTGGACTTGACCAACGGCCCCACCCATTGGAACTGCTGTTCCCTGTCATCACTGCGGGCCGTTGAGATCAGTCCCCCCGCCCTGTCCTGCTGAACATTCTGGTAGGCCCGCTGCCAGGGCAACAATTCAAACCGGCACTCGGCCTCTACCTTCTGACACATGCGCCTGACAATATCGGCATTGATGCCGACCACTCTATTTTTGTGAACAAACTGATAGGGGGGAAAATGCTCCGTATAAACCGTCATATCTGCTGATTCAGCTTTACCTGCAGCGGTAAGCGCCACAGACAACCACATAAGCCAAAATCGTAATCGCATAGGGACCTCATCGAACAAGGACCGGAAGATTAAAGGAGCCGACAGGGATTAACAACCTGCAAATTGCGGCTTTTTCCGATAAGTCTTGCGCCTGCTCCAAGGGGCGGCGTCTAAACGTTTGACGGATAAGAGATTAGCTGGACATAACCTGATCCAGATGATTAAACAGGCTGTCCATCTGTTCGATCTGCTCAGCACTGAGATCGGCAATCAGCTTCTCTTCGTAGGCGATGGCGATTGGTACCACTTCGCTGTAAAGATTTCTGCCCGCCTCAGACAGGGCCAGGGCAAAGCGGCGATTATCCTTGTCGTCCTGCGCTTTGATCAGCCTTCCCTTGTCCAGCATCTTTTTGACAGCCCGTGACACGGCCACCTTGTCCATGGCGGTGCGCTGCACTATCTCAACGGCTGACAAGCTTTCTTCCTCCCCCAGTATGGCCAGAATACGCCACTCGGGGATACTCAAATCGAACTGCTTACTGTATTGCTCGGCCAGGGACTGAGAAATTTTGTTAGCTAAAGTTGACAGTCTGTAGGGCAAAAAGCGCTGTAATTTTAACGGCGGGGACCTGTCCAACGGGGTGTCCTTATTGTGAAAAGTTACAGATGAAACTAACATGCCTGCACAACAAATTGCACGATTGGGCAGGTTCCAAGGTTCGTAGCGACCAGATTGCCCAATCTAACCAGTAGAGACAACAAGGGGAATAAGCGTGGCTGATTTATTTGACAATCCAATGGGCCTGGACGGCTTCGAGTTTGTAGAATTCACGGCTCCCAGAAAAGGCATTCTTGAGCCTGTTTTTGAGTCCATGGGCTTTGTAAAAGTGGCCCGGCATAAGTCCAAAGACGTCGAACTGTGGCGCCAGGGCGATATCAACTTTATCACCAACTACGAGCCCGGCAGTCATGCCTATTACTATGCCATTGAGCACGGTCCCTCTGCCTGCGGCATGGCCTTTCGGGTTAAAGATGCCCAGTTTGCCTACGCCGAAGCGCTGCGCAAGGGTGCCCAACCCATTGAAATAGAAACCGGCGCCATGGAGCTGCGACTGCCTGCCATCAAGGGCATCGGCGGCGCGAACTTGTATCTGATCGATCGCTACAAGGAAGGCGAGACCATCTACGATATCGACTTCAAGTGGCTGGAAGGGGTAGACCGTCACCCGGAAGGTTGCGGCTTCCACACCCTGGATCACCTGACCCACAACGTGTACCGCGGTCGCATGCAGTACTGGGCTGACTTCTATTCCAAGCTGTTCAACTTCCGCGAGATCCGCTACTTCGATATCAAAGGCGAATATACCGGCCTGCTGTCCAAGGCCATGACCGCGCCTGACGGCAAAATCCGCATTCCCCTTAATGAAGAAGCCAGCGCCGGCGGCCAGATTGAAGAGTTCCTGATGAAGTACAACGGCGAAGGGATCCAGCATATCGCCTTTGCCTGTGACGATCTGATTGCCTGCTGGGACAGACTGAAGAAGCAGGGCGTGAAGTTTATGACCGCTCCCCCTGAGACCTACTATCAGATGCTGGAAGAGCGCCTGCCCGGCCACGGTGAGCCGGTTGGAGAACTGCAAGCCCGCGGCATTCTGCTGGATGGGACCACAGAAGGCGGTCAGCCCCGTCTGCTGCTGCAGATTTTCTCTGAAACCGTGCTCGGGCCGGTATTCTTCGAGTTTATCCAGCGTAAGGAAGACGAAGGATTCGGCGAGGGTAACTTCAAGGCCCTGTTCGAATCCATTGAGCGTGACCAGGTGGCCCGCGGCATCGTCGGCAAGAAAGAACAGGCCAAGGCATAAGGAGCCGGACAATGAAAATTCAACGTATTCACCATGTGGCGTATCGCTGCAAGGACGCCAAACAGACGGTCGAGTTTTATCGCGATCTGCTGAACATGGATTTTCTGCTGGCCATTGCCGAAAATGAAGTGCCTTCCACCAAGGAGCCGGATCCTTATATGCACGTGTTTCTGGATGCGGGCCAGGGCAACGTGCTGGCGTTCTTTGAGATCCCCAATTCCCCGGAAATGGGTCGCGACCAGAACACCCCTGCCTGGGTACAGCACATCGCCTTTGAAGTGGGCTCCATGGATGAACTGCTGACCGCCAAGGCAAGACTGGAAGAGGCTGGGGTATCGGTTTTGGGTCCGACGGATCACACCATCTTTAAGTCCATCTACTTCTTTGATCCCAATGGCCATCGCATCGAGCTGGCGGCCAACACAGCCAAGCCGGGCATGTTGAATGAGCTCAAACGGGTGGCCGACGACATGCTCAACGAGTGGGCCAAAACCAAGCAGGCCCCCAAACATGCGGCCTGGCTGCACGGCGAAGGGGATTTTAACGGAGACAAACAGTGAAGCTGGCCAGTGTTAAGCATGGCCGCGACGGCAAACTGGTAGTGGTCAGCCGCGATCTGGCTCGCATGGTATCCGTGGAAGATATTGCGCCGACCTTACAACAGGCCCTGGACAACTGGAACGAGGTTAAAGAGCGCCTTAACACCCGCTTCCAGGCCCTGGACAGCGGTGAGCTGGCCGGTGAGCCCTTTGAACAGAGCCGGTGCGCTTCGCCCCTGCCCCGCGCCTATCACTGGGCCGACGGCAGTGCCTATGTGAACCACGTGGAGCTGGTGCGCAAAGCCAGGAACGCCGAGATGCCGGAATCCTTCTGGACCGATCCATTGATGTACCAGGGCGGCTCGGACAGCTTCCTGGCGCCGACGGATCCCATCCGAATGCCACAAAGCGAAGGCTTCGGCATCGACTTCGAGGCCGAGATTGCCGTGGTGGTGGACGATGTGCCCATGGGGCTGTCAGCCGATGAGGCGCTTAACCACATCAGGCTGATAATGCTGGTCAACGATGTGTCACTGCGCGGCCTGATCCCCGGTGAACTGGCCAAAGGTTTTGGGTTTTACCAGTCCAAGCCCTCCAGCGCCTTCAGTCCTGTCTGTGTGACCCCCGACGAGCTGGGTGATAAGTGGCAGGGGGGCAAGCTGCACCTGCCGCTGGTGTCCCGCTTAAACGGCAAACTGTTCGGTAAGCCCAATGCAGGTATCGACATGACCTTTCATTTCGGTCAGCTGATTGCCCATGCAGCCCGTACCCGTCCACTGGTTGCCGGCACCATCATCGGCTCGGGCACAGTGTCCAACAAGCTGAATGATGGCCCGGGCAAACCCATCAGCGAAGGCGGCGTGGGCTACAGCTGCATCGCCGAGGTGCGAATGATTGAAACCATCCAACAGGGCAAACCATCCACCCCCTTTATGGACTTTGGGGACAGCATCCAGATTGAAATGCTGGACGAAAATGGCCTGTCTATTTTTGGTCGTATTGATCAGAAGGTAGAGAAGTACTGAGCCCTCGGCCAGGCTAGCCAAGGTTAAAGCCCGACCCCAGGTCGGGCTTATTTACCACACGGAACTGGGCTGACGTGGCTCCCGCTCCCCATGTTTTTCATGCATTTTCCTTCACGTTTCTTTGCCAGCCATCTTGCCGGTGACTGACGCTGTTTCAAGCGGGGCCGCTACCCACAATTAGTTAAATGATAACCATTGTCATATGCATAACTATTAATTAGAATTCGCGCCACACTCACGTAGCAGTAGTACGGAAATCCAATGAAACCCAATTCGCGCTTCGTTCCTTGTTATCTCGCCGTCTGTGTGGCGATGGCCAGCTCCCAGGCCCTGGCAGATGTCGCCGACACTAAAGTAGAGCGACTGACGGTGACCGGCTCCCGCATCGTTGAAAGCCTGGATGAAGTACCCGCCAGCATCACCTTGATTACCCAGCAGACCATACAAGACAACCTGCAGGTCAGCAGCGAGCTGCAAAACCTGCTCTCGGTGGCGGTCCCGGGCATGGCGGCCAGCACGGGCAGTACCAGCAACTTTGGCCAGACTCTGCGTGGCCGGAATGTACTGGTAATGATCGACGGTGTGCCCCAGGACACTCCACTGCGTAACGGTGGATTGGGCATCCGCACTCTGGATCCGGCCAGCATAGAACGCATTGAAGTGGTCAAGGGCGCAACGTCCATTTGGGGTAACGGTGCGGCCGGCGGCGTGATCAATTACATCACCAAAAAGCCTGGCCAGGGAGCCGCCAACATTGCCCTGACCCAATCGGTACAGACCAGCCTGGTTAAGACCGAGGACAGTCTGGGCTACCGCACAGTCATATCTGCCGACGGCAGCCTGGAACAGTTCAGCTACGTGGCCAAAGCCTCCCAGGAAAAATACGGTGTCCAGCGGGATGCCGACGGCGACATCCTGGGCCTCCAGTACGGCCTGTCAGACAGCAAACAGCGGGATCTGTTCGTCAAACTCGGCTATGCACTCACCGACAGCCAGCGCCTGCAGCTCACCTACAACTACTACGACTCGGATCAGAATGCCGATTATATGGATATGCCCGGCCAGATAGATCTGGGCGGTAAGACCTATGCAGTGCCTCTGCCTGAGGGGCAATCCGCCACTGGCGCCCCTCAGGGCCCCGAGGGCAATTACAATCTGATGTTCAAGTACGAAAATGACGAACTCTTTGCCAATACTGCGCTGGTGTTGGATGCCTACGAGCAGAAGATCGACAATGTGTTTTTCTGGTCATCCAGCCTGGCCAATCCCGAGCAGGGATTTAACGGTGGGCAATCCGCCATTTTGTCTGAGAAACGTGGCCTTCGTTCGGTGCTGACCACCCAACTGAACTTCGGCGATATCGACGCCACCCTGATTTACGGCCTGGATCTGCTCGAAGATGTCACCTCACAGCCCCTGCTTGACGGCCGTATTTGGGTACCGCAAATGGACATGGGATCACAAGGGGCTTTTTTGCAAAGCAAATGGCAACTGGGCGATGACTGGACATTAAAAGCCGGCGCCCGTCGCGAGTCCATCAATGTTGAGGTGGACGACTACCAGACCCTGAGGCTGTGCCGCAGCGCCCAGACCTGTTCGGCGCCGATGGCAGTGACCGGCGGTGAGCTGGATTATGATGCCACCACCTACAATCTGGGTCTGCGTTACCATGCCGGTTCAGCCTTTTCGCCTTACCTAAGCTACTCCGAAGGCTTCGAGGTGCCGGATCTGGGCTTGCTGCTGCGTACTGCCACCGTCAGCGATATCGGCCTGATCCACAGCGAAGCCTCGGTGATCAAAAACTATGAGGCGGGTTTTAGCAGCCAGTTGCAGGACCTGTATCTGAGCCTGGCCGTATACCGCAGTACCTCTGAGCTGGGCACCGGCAGTCAGCTCGACACGCAAACGGGTATTTACCGCCCGGTGCGGGCACCGCAAAAAATCTGGGGTTATGAACTGGCCGCCGAGTATAACTTCGCGGAAGCCTGGCACATCAGCGCCGGTTACGGCTATACAGAAGGCAAGGATACCGAAAATGACGTCTATCTGGGGGCCCGCCAGATCAGCGCCCCCAAGCTGACCACAGCGGTGCTTTATCAACCCGGTAACGACCTGTCGGTCAGCCTGACCTGGCTGCACCTGTTTGACCGGGACCGTTTTGAGCCCAACAGTGAAGGCTTATACAGCGGCGACCAGGGGCCTATCAAAAGTTACGATGTGGTTAACCTGTCTGCCAGCTACCAGTTGGGCCAGTGGCAGCTGTTTGCCGGAATCGAAAATTTGTTTAATGAAGACTACTTCCCGGCCCGCTCACAGGCATTTCGCTACGGCACCGGCTACAGCGTCAAGGGGCTGGGCACCAACCTCAATATGGGGGTGACCTACCGTTTCTAAGAAACCAGGGGCGGATAAAGCGAGCGCATATGGCTTTATGCCAATCCAGTAAAAAGGGAGTCCTGCCGGACTCCTTTTTTGCTGCCTGTAGGGAGCGAACTGCCGGTCGCTGAGCCAGCAATGACAAGGCGTTTATTGCCCGCTTTCTGACGGCTCTTTGGTATAGCGCGGCACACAAGGCTCCACAGAAAAGCGGTATCCCAGTGGTGAGTCGTCCTTTTCGGCCACAAACATGGAATAGTCATCTATGGTCAGGGCATGCTGCTCGGGCCGTTTGGCACAGGCCGAATGAGGGTAGGTTTCAAAATGGTAGATAAACCTCGCCACCATCATATCAATAAAACGCACTTCCTCGACCGGGGCAGCGTCTGCCTGAGCCGCACCATCAGGCCGTTCAGCATCAACAGCCGGGACCACCGCTTCCTGTGCTTCTGCAGGCTCTGTTTGTCCCTCCATCAAACCCGCCGCATCAAGTCTGGCCTGAACTCTGGCCCGCTGAGGCCCGGTGAGTTGTTCCAGTAGTGTGGTCAGTTCCCTGCGGCTCATGTCTTCCAGATTTTGCTTGTCCACATCAGAGGATGGGCCCGTCATTAGCACCAACCCGTCGCCAAATACATCCATCTGTTTGGCATAGGGCTCCACCAAATGAACCAAGCCGATAATCAGCGCGGGGATCATAATGATGCGCAGGATCATAAAGGCCACCACGAAGGACTTGTCTTCCCAGTGTATGGGCACCTTGATGCCCACCAGGCGCAACAAAAGACAGATCAACAACCACAGATTGCCGGCCACCAGCGCCACGGAAAAAAACACTACCGTGGCCGTTACCAGCCAGAACGGCAACGTCAGAAAGGTGGTAAAACCCAGGGTAAAAATAAAGGGAGTGGGCTCAACGCCGGCAATATGGTTGATTTTAAGGGCCGCTATGGCCAGGGCCAGGTTGGCCGTGCCCGCATACAGCACCAGCAGCAGCCCCTTGCCCAGGGTCTTCTCCCAGATAGTATGAAACAGATGCCACATCTCCCGGATCAGACCGATGCCGGCCAGGATGATCACCGCATAGTTGATCACATTCCCATTCGGTTGGCGACTCTCACCTATGGTGCTCAAAAGCACGATAAAGGCAGCCAGGTAGAACCATTGGGACACGGTTAACTGGCGAAGCTTTTCCCGAAAGGTCCGCCGTGGTTTGTTCTTGCCCGGCAGGCCGAGACGGTTTTTAAAACGCCGCCACAGGCCAGGTTTCTGTGATTCAAAATCGGAGTCGGATTGGGAGTTCGCTGCAAGGTGGTCCATGGTGAGTCTGATTATTATGCTTTTGCCGGTCAGTGTATCAGTCAATTTCGCAAATACGAAAATCCACACTACAAGTCGCCCTGTCGGCGCGAAAATTGCCTACAATTTACTGACCCAACTCAAGGAGGAAACCATGGCTCACCAACACAAAAGATTGCAAGAGAACCAATTTAAACCCAGCAAGGCCCTTCGCAAAGCGCAGGCCCTGGCGGCCAGCCATATGCCCTATCCTGAAAAACTGAAGGAGCTGGACAAGCTGGCCGCTTCAGCCCCGGTGGAAGAACAAAACGCATTTGACGAATTGTTCGCCGAGTTGGAGGAAGAGACTTTGATGCGGGGGTAGCCCGGCCTCTAAACGGTAAATGGGGTAGTTAGCTGTCGCTAAAAAGATACATGGCTTGCCAGGTTGGCAGCATAGTCAAAGACCCTACACACGCAAAAATCAGAGTCAACCTAAAACCCCATGAACTTGGGGTAGGCATGTGACAGTCCCTTAGCTTCGTCCCATCTGTGTCAATGGGTTAGCGGCATATCTGAGCGTCCTTATTGGCGGTTCTGCCTATAAACCCAGCGATTGATTGCTATTTGGGATATTTTTCTTGATTAAGGTAGTTGAATTCCCTACCATACGCGGCGCTGAATTGGCCGGTAGAACCTTTATAGGTAGGCATCAGCAACGAGCACGCCGCAGTGCTCCTGAGCCCCCTCAGAAATCAACACGGCAAAGACAATTAGAATTAGGTGAGGTGTCCGAGTGGCTGAAGGAGCACGCCTGGAAAGTGTGTATACGGCAACGTATCGAGGGTTCGAATCCCTCCCTCACCGCCATCTTATCGACAGGCCCTGCAACTCGCGGGGCCTCGTCGTTTCTGGGGTCTGAGTAAAACGCGTCGAGCATTGACTGGTACAAAGAGGTGGTAGAGAATGCCGTCGATGACTAGTCCCTGGAAACACCCCAAGACCGGCGTTTATTATTTCCGAAGAGCCGTTCCCGCTGACATAAGGGGAGCGTTGGGTCGTGGCCGGGAAATAAAACGCTCCCTTAAGACGAAAAGCCCTAGCGAGGCCAAGCGCCTAATCGTCCCTCACATCGCCGAAACCGACGACCTTTTTAGCCTTGCAAGGCTCAGATCGGGTAACGACGATAATATCGCCCTTACCGTTAAAGATGCAGCCGTTATCGCTGCTCGTTGGTACGAACGCATGAAGGACGAGATCGACAAGAGAGGTGGAGACGTTGGGTTAGTCTCAAGGGTCGAGAGTCCCGATGGCCATGTCTATTTCGAAGAGATTTCTTTTCATCTGGCTATCACTGGGTCCGACATGCTCGATCCCAGTCCATCTCAGGTAGATAAGCTCGCCTGCCAGCTCAGTGAATTTATCGACGAACAGTTACGCCTTGAGGCCCTGAACGTCCCCAGAGGCACCGATCAATACCGTTGGCTGGCAAGAGAGTTCTCGCATCACCTATTCGAGTTAGAATCTCTTTGCCTTGCCCGGTTGAACAGCAATTGGTCTTACCGTCCCGCCGAGTCAATCGCCCACCAGCCACTCTCTATCGAGGTCGCCGGGGTGAGAAGCCCAGATAACCCTACCGCTAAGACTAACGGAAGGTTACTGTCCGAAGTCTTGAGGTCATACCGAACGTCGGAAGACATTAAAAGCGGGGGCGAATTAAGTAGGGCCAAGACACTCGACGGATACGAGTCCCACTTTAAACGCCTTATTGAAGTTATCGGCGATATTCCGATCGATAAAGTAGAGCCTAGACATATTTCGCACTACCGGGACACCTTGTTACAGCTTCCAAAGACAAAGTCCAAGGACGTACGCACCCTCTCGATTAAGGAGCAGATCGCTTACGGTAAAGTAAACGGCTGTCCCCTACTCTCTCCGGCAACCGTCAAGAACGCCTTAAAGCAGGTCGCGACGGTTTTTAATTACGCCCTTGAAATGGAGCTGATAGAGCGCAACCCGGCAGAAAGGGTTAAGAAGCCCACCGCTAAGAGGGTTACTGAGGCGACGGAGCTTGAGCGTGGATATACCGAAGACGAGTTAACCCGAATCTTTAGTCACCCGATTTTTAACGACCCAACGGCGCACAGACGGTACGGATGGGCCTCTTACTGGGTCCCGATCATTTGTCGATATACTGGGGCGCGTCTTAACGAAATCGCCCAGCTGCACAAGGCCGACGTAAAGCAGAACGACGGGGTTTATTACCTGAACATCTGTCGCGGTGAGGGACGTTCGGTCAAGTCTGATAGTTCTGTCCGACATGTCCCGATCCATAAACACCTTGTTGAGTTGGGGTTTCTCGATTTCGTTACAGAGTCAAAGAGTGGCCGACTGTTCCCCGAGATTCCTCTGGACAAATACGGCAAGGCTTCGACTAAGTTCAGCCCCTGGTGGGGCGAGATAGTCAGAGAGCAAGGCGTTAATCCAAAAGCTCCGTCCCACGAGTTCCGCCACACGGTTAAAACGGAGTTACGAGGGCTTGGGGTCCCTGACAGCGTTAGCGATCGTATAACGGGCCACAGCGCCAAGGGAGAAGGTGGACGCTATGGATCCGTTAGTTTGGTTAATCGCGAAGAGGTGATCGACAGGTTAATATATCTCAAATTAGAGAAGATCTACCTTCCCTAACAGAGTCGCATTTGAAGCCTAAACCAAGCGATAAAATGGCCAAGGGCTAGGAATACAAGTGTTATAGCAGGGAATATTAAGAAGAGCCCTTGTGCTGGCCACTCGACTATTACCCAAGTACAGAGTAAAAGCAGGGTGAAAAAGATAATCGATTTTTTCTTATGGGAACCCCTTTGGATGTTTAACAGATGAAATTCGACTGCGGCTTGCTCTTGAGCAGTTAGGGCATCAATAAGAATACTTGCTTGCTCCTTACCAAGGAACTGGATTGTCTCATGGGGGTCGAACCCCAACTTCCATATTTTATGCATTTGATTCTTTGTGGCATTTGGCTCATAAGGACCTCGAGGTGGAACTCCGTATTTTCTTAGTATCAGATTCACTTCCATATTATCTCCTTGCCCCCACACCGCTGTATGGACTATTCAGACCAGATTGACGCCAGATTGGTTCTCTAATCGATTAGTTGAGTCCAATTTTTCTCGGATAAGATCTTTATGGGTATTCCCTCTTCCCGATACTTGACGGCTTGTTCAATCTTCCGCCCATAGCTCTGAAACCGCCAGTCAGGAGTCACTAACTCACCAATAACAAGGTAGTTTAACGACTTGGTTATACGATTCTTGGGCTTAAGTCCCTTTGAGACAGCTAATCCTTCCAAAATGCGTCGACTACCAGAAACAAAGGTCCCGGTGAAACAAATGAGACTATCCTGTTCAATTTTTTCGATGGAATCTTCCAGGTAGGCGATAGACGAACACTCTGCCGATCCAGTCTCGTTGAACTGATAACCAGTAAGTTGCTTAACTAGATCGCCAAATTCTGTTAGTTCTCCTTGGGTAACTATCCCGTCAGACATAATTTGATTTGCTCGCGAGACTACCTGTTCGACTAGCCAATCGTCTTCGACTACGTCGTTTTCTCGAAGCCAACCAATTAGGAAATCGAACTCTTGTCGATTTACGCTCCCGTCGGCAACGACTCCCTGTAACACCCCGAGAAATTCGTTGATCTTAGCTTCGTAAATCCCCTCGTCTTCCGATGAACGGTAAGTTACAACGTCGTTACATAGAGTAAGAAGATCATGCATTTCCTCCGACGACACCGCTCCGTCTTCGACAACATCAGCGATAAGATCCAATAGATCTATCGCGTCGGGATCGTCTCTAAGTGAAGACTGGGATTTCAACCAAATGTTTAAATACATTAGTTCGTTCTGATTGAGCTTAGTGTCGGCTGTAACGCCGCTTAAAATGCCAATCAGACCATTCACGGCCTTGTCGATATTTCGTTTTCTATTGGCAAATTGGTGGGGACGAAACGCAGGAACATTAAATTCCATATTCATTATCTCCTTGCTTTGACTCGACTTTTATAGCCCCATAGGTGTGTCCGAGTCAATCGCTCCGCCCCTGATTTGCTGAGCTCATCTGGGCAAAGGCGACCGAACAGCCGATTAATACGAACACAGCCGCAGGTAAAGCGTTCCTAGACATGCTTGGGGTCTTCGCCGAGTTCGAGACTAACCTCCGCAAAGAGCGGCAGCTCGAGGGGATAGCGGAGGCAAAAACACGAGGCGTATATAAAGGAGGCGCTCCGTTAGACGCAGAGAAGAAAGAAAGAGTTCGGCAGCTTTATCGTAGCGGAATGAAACCCGCCGATATCGTTCGCGAGAGTGGAGTCGGTAAAACGTCGGTCTTCAAGATTATCAAGGAGTTGAGATCGTGATATTCGGTCCAATATATGGCCTTTCGTTGAAGAGTACGAATAGCCGACTGTCCGATTGCGAGAGTGCTATTATGGGACACCCTTGAGCCCCCCCCCTAAACTCGTCCCGAAGCCTTGCGATATTGGGCTTTAAGGCGACTTAACCCTGTCTCTTTTTATTTTTTTATTTCGAGGGCCTTTCTCCATTGCCAAGACTTACAAAAATCCACCTGTCTAGCATCCTAACGCTAAAAGAGCTGAACCCTAGGGACACCTCATTCGCAGGCTCGAAAGCTAAAGGTGAAGCCTTGAAGGGGCTTCTAGTCGAACACCAAAAGAGCATGGCCAGCGAGGCGAAACGGGACGTTAAGCCTACAGCTCAAGGACCTTCCCTTAGAGGAAACATTCCGGCTTTAGTTGTTTGTAAGCCACCAAAAGATCTCCCGGAAACTTACCGGGCAAAGCTCACCGACAAGACTCGCGTACTGGTCGACGGCTATCAAAGGTACGAAGCAATTAAAGAAGCTGGTGGCCTCGAGGTGCGAGTCAGCATTACAGAGATCGATGTTAACTCAACGGCCCAACTCATGCGGAAAGCCCTTGAGCTTAACTATGGGAACTCCATGCCGTTAACTCGGGGAGAAAAGTTAGCCCATGTATTCCGACTCTTGTTGCTCGGTGAGTTCGACGACGGCTCGCCATGGCGTCCACAATTCGAAGACATCGCGGTAGCTTCAACATTGTCCGAATATAAACGTCTCGCCGACTTCACTCGTAAAGAATTAAGGCTCGAGGGCCTAACATTCGATCAGCTCCGGGTCACTCTTGTTGAAGGCATGAGGGACGTGTTGGGCGAGTTTGAGGCCATCCATTACGACTCCAAGGGCTTCCCTTCGAAGCGTTCGGTCTCCAAATGGGAGCAGGTTCTCCGTAAGGGAGACGTTGAGGCTTGGCGTAAAGAGAAGACCGAGGAGGCCGCAAGACGCGCAGAGGAACTGCAAGATGCCTCTCGTTCACTGACAAAACCTCTTGAGAGGATGTCGCCACAGACACGCGTTGCTGTCCTGCAAAGGCAACTCGCAATTGCCAGAGCTGAGCTTGCGGATCAGCCAGACGAAGAGTTTAAGGACCTCTTCGTGGACGAGCCGGAAGAGTTCATATTGATCGACGAAGACGAGGAGTTTTAATGCCGAGCTACTACGCAGTCCGGAAGGGACACAAAACGGGGGTATTCGAGACGTGGTCGGAATGCCAACAGGCCACCAGCGGTTTCCCCAAGGCAGAATACAAAAAATTTAAGACTCGAGAAGAAGCCGAGGCCTTTGCTGGTGGATTAGCCCCGGCTCTCGTGAAGCCGAAGCTCGCTTCTAAGCCTAAAGGCCAAGGAGACCTGACCGTCATCTCTCCGTATAGGTTCCCGGTTCAGATCTATACCGACGGGGCTTGCGACCCCAACCCAGGAAGCTCTGGGTCAGGTCTTGTGGTCTACGAAGGCGGACAATTAACCATGCTTAGATACGGCCTCCACGAGCCACAGGGGACGAATAACAGCGCCGAGTTAATAGCCCTCCGGGAAGCCTTAAAGATTGCCCCCCGGTACATCGAAAAAGGCAGCCCTGTCGAGATCCTGAGCGACTCTGATTACTCCCTTAAGGCCGTGTTTGTCTGGGCCGAGAAGTGGTCCCGAAACGATTGGCAGACCTCGAAGCAAGAACCCGTCAAAAACGCCGACTTAATCCGAGAGTGTGTGGCCTTAGCTGCTCCACTCATAGGTCGTATTCAAGTGACCCACGTTGCGGCACACAACGGCACTGAGGGCAACGAGCTGGCCGATCGGCTGGCTATGCAAGCCTCCATTCACAAAGTCGTGGGATGGAGCGACTATGGCACATATACATCGGTTGAAGATATATTACAGCTTGTGCGTGGATAAAATCCGCCTTTTGTCAAAGGGTTAACCTTCTCACGGCCATAGTTTTTAGGAGAACATTAGAATGGATTTGGAGTCGATTAGGCCTAAAGAGTCCCCTCGGATAATAGACCTCGTTACTGAGGTTGGGATCGATACTAGTAATTGGGCTATCAACGAGGATGGCACTGAATGTGCGGTGCCTGCAAGCAATCCGAAGTACTGCTATGAGTGGTGTTTCCGAGACCACAAGAGAAAAATCTTACTTCTCAACTTGTGGTTCGACGAGACTTCGGTTGAGGACGGGGTCTTGGTCCAGCGTCAGAATCTAAGGGGCTTAGCCTCAACTGACAAAGCCTCAAACAGACGCCGACGAGCTGCCAACATGGATTCCGCATTGCGTGTGGCGTCGATGGGTGGATGGACCGTCAGAGTCATGATTATGGATGGCAAAAACGAAAGCGACGCCAAACAAAAAGCAAGCGCCAGAATGCTTGACCCGAACCCTTGGCGCGTCGAAAAGTACGACGAGGAGACTGGAGACTGTATTCTTGTTAGGGAAGGGCTGAGTGCCTCTGTTCAGGAAATGGAATCAAAGACTTGGTCTCAGGAAGAGCTTAGGGCCCTAGTTGGAGCCTACGTTGAGATGCGGGACAAGCAGTTAGCCGGTGAAACCTTCTTAAAGGAAGGGCTGTACCGAAGATTAGCAGAACAGTTTGGCCGAGCCGAGAAGTCACTCCAGGATCAAATGCAGGTCATTTCCCATGTATTCGCACAACAAGGCCGTCAGTGGATAAAAGGACTCAGACCAGCTAGGAATGTGGGAGCCAATAAGACCAAGGAAATTGAGGCTTTACTTGCTGAAGTGGAGGGAACAAGCCACTCCGACGCAGCTAGCTTTTACTCGACTGTTGACGACTTTCGCCGAAAAGGGCTCCCCCCTCCCTCTGGCAGTAGGGTTCCGGGCCAAAGTGAAAATATTTCGACAACATACAACAGAGATCCACAGGTAATCGCCTGGATACTTAACGAGGCGGATGGCACATGTGAATCTTGCGGTAGCCCTGCTCCATTCGTAAAGAGTGATGGTTCCTAGCGGCGCTGGCCCCTACTGCCCGGCCTGCTGGTCATGGGTGATCACTTCTACTGGTAAGGACTGACCACCGTGCTGGTAAGGATTGCCCGGTCAGGCACAAAAAAACGCCCAAAATGGGCGTTTCTTATAAGAGGCCGGTATCAGTCTTTATTTTTCTTCTCCTTACGGGCTTTGATTTTGATGACCGCGCTGGTGTCGTCGCGGGACAGGCATTCTTTGTCGTGGCCATTTTTGAAGGTGAGTTCTACTGGCTGGCTTTGCTGTTTGGCGCGCTGGGCGATGGCCATTTTGGTGGGCAGGTCTTCGTCACCGACAAAGCCCAGCACCTGCCAGTTCTGGCCTTCCAACTGGATAAAGGTTTTTTCTTCGGTTGGATACAACATTTGCACCTTGGCATCCGGGCATTTGACGTTGGCTTGGGCGAAGGCACTGGCTATTAATAGCATCAATCCAGTTAGTATTTTTTGCATTTTTATTCCTTTAACATCTTGATTAAGATAATTTTTATTAATTTTGCACAGCGCGAAATTTGACCATGTGTATCTTTCACTTATAGAAATCTTTTCTCAATATTTTCCCCGTCGATATATCAAGTTCACATTCATATGAAGAAAATGAATATACTGTTAAAGGGACTCTTTTAGCGATTTTCCAATAAACATCTGATTTTTTTGTCGTGGGTAACTCAGCCTCCCACAGCTTTGTACCATTAGAGCTATAACCAATTAGATTCCGATATTGTCCTCCACTACCTAACTCAGCATCCGGATCAAGAAATACTATTATTACTCCCTGTACATCAAACGCTTCGAGGATCTCATGTGGTAGCATAACTGGGTTACCATTAACTTTTAAAATAGTTCCTGAATAACTGATTTGACTCATCTTAAGGGACTCCCAGGGCCAAAATTCTTTGTAGGGATGCGATCTAAAAGCTCAAACTGTTCAGCCCCTCCTCTTCGGTTGGGGAACATTTCATTAGCTCTTATCGGAGCTGCTCTAGAACGCCTTAATGTAGTGCCTGCTGGCACTACAACCTGCTGAATAAATTCGGCTGTATTTGATCGAGGTAAAGCCAATGCTTCTTGTGCATAGCCGCTACTTTTAGGTTTTACTGCTGTCAGGAATCCTCCAACAGTTTTGTCACCAGAAAATACCCTGAAGAAAATCTGCTCTGCCTCAGTAACGAACTCGCGAATTACCCCAGCTTCATTTGGAGTTCTACTTGCAACAGCACTTCTAATTGCTTGAGCTGCCTGTCCACTAGCTCTTCCCGGTGTCAGTCCCGTTGCATAATATCCTAAACCAACTCTATCCTTAAATGCCTCTATATCAGCGTTGTCCTCAGGGTCGGCGTTTAACCAGTGCTCAGAACTCATATCCCCATACCAAATTCCCATTGTTATGAGATTGCCTAATGATTTGACTAACCCCATATAAGGATTGCCATCCAAGGGCTCGATGGTTCCAGTTATCTGTGGATAATTTCCCCCCTGCTTAGCCTTTTGATACTCGCCAAGCATATCCATCATTTCTTTGACATCACCGCCTGTCAAAGGCTGGGATGCGCTGGCTCCGTTGGACTCACTGCCTCCATGCTTACTATTAAGCATCTTGGCTGTATTTGATGCGGCTTGGTTCGATCCATTACCGCCATTACTGGGAGGCAACTTGTCACATATGCTCTCAAGTCGTGATGCTGCGCATGGCGCATACCCCGTAGGGTCGGTGCCACTCAGCGGATTGTTAAGGATATAGGAGTACGGATTAATGCCCTGACTATTGCCACTGCCGTGGATAATGGGGTCCACAGACAGGAACCGTCCGACCTTGTAATCGTACACCCGGCCGTTCATATGGATTAATCGGGCAGCACTAGGGGTCCTAGTTGTTAGAGAACAAGCAAAGGGAGGTGATTAGAAAGAAACAGTCCTTCGTGAAGCAAATCCCTATTTCACCTGGATGGTGGCTTCTGTGGTAACTTTTTGTTGGCATGTAGGTTATGACAAATAACCCAGAAATTCACCTTTTTTGTTTTAGTTGGTCGTGCAGGCAGAGGATAGGCACTTTCAACGTGAAAGCGCATTTTTCCCCTTGCCTTCCAGACTCTGAAAACAACCTGATAGAAAATTTCATTTCCATCATCGTCTTCCAGCTTACAGGTACAATAGCGGCTGTACCCACCGTGATAGCAAAACTGGGCAGGTAATGTCTCTAATATATAGGGCAGATGAAAAGACAAAGCGTACCTGGTCGGACAAAATGCTCTTGGATCTTCCGGTTTATGGGGATAAATCTGTGGGCCGCCAGGGTCTTTCGATTTACTGGGATCTACAGTAAAAACATGGTGTGAAATGGTGATGTACAGTGTGTACTGTTCGTTCCTCTCAGGACGACTATAGGTATGCTTTCTGGCTTCCAGGTGATCAAAGTGAATTGGTGTACCCTGGTAGTCAAAGGGCTTCCAATACTGGTATTCACTATCGGCAAGATTGAAAAGACGCTTCGAGCTCATTTATTGTAATGATTATTTGAGGCCAGAAATAACAAAGGCTCCAACAAGGGAGCCTTCGCCAAGTCATACTTGGATTCAGAACGTCATTACCGGACATTGCCTCGACCCTTTCGGGTTACGTGGTGTCATGCTTTCGCATGTCTGCTGCACCATGCCTATAGTTTCGGCCTTTTTGACGGGATTGTCAATTCTGTTCATGGGCGGCAGGATGCGTCCGGTTATAGACTTCCCGAAGCTTCGTCATGCTCACATGCACATAGACTTGCGTGGTGGACAAGTCGGCATGTCCCAGGAATTCCTGCACATGGCGGATATCAGCCCCGTTATCAACCATATGTGTAGCAGCAGCGTGGCGGTACTGGTTGCAGGCACCGGTTTTGCGGATATCTGACAGTTTGATGTATTTCGCCACAAGCTCGGATAGCTGCGCCGCCCGGAACGGCTTGCCACTATTCGCCAGGAACAGGGCTTTGCCTGAGTACGAATTGGCAAACTTGGGCCTGACTTCTTTCAGGTAACGGTAAATCCACAGACAAGCATTCCTGGCTATCGGCACATAGCGGTCTTTAAACCCCTTGCCCTGGTTCACCCGAAGATGATGCTGCTCAAAATCCACATCGTCCAGGGTCAGGGTGCCCAGCTCAAAGCGCCTGATCCCGGACGCATAGTAGGTGGCCATGATGGCTCTGTCTCTTATCCCCTTCAGACCATAATGCTCTGCCTGCTGAAGTACTTTAATCACCTCCTGCTTGCTCAGGATTGGTTTGGGCAAGCGCCTGCCATTTTTAGGCAGTTCGAAGTGCTCGACTGCATTTACCGAAACCACGCCTTTGATAAACAAGGTTCTGATCAGCACTTTCACTGCCGTCAGCCGGTACCGGATGGTCGCCCGGCACAGGGGCTCGCCATCAAGGGCTTTTCGGTATTGATTGAGGTGCTGCTGATAGCTGTCCAGCACATCCACATCAACCAGATTGGCACTGACAATACCATGCACTTCCCCCCACTTTTGGAACAGCGATAAAGCCGCGCCTTTACTGACCACGGTGTTTTCACTCTGTCCTTTTGCCCGGCAGACTTCCAGGTAGTAATCAATACAACCCGTCAGTGTCAGGGACTTGGGTTTAGTGAGTAACATAACGCTGCCCCCATACCATAATGCTGAACCTGATCGGATGCGTATAAACACAATCCCGGTACCACTGAATAATGCGAGGTGCAGGACGGCTGGGGCAGCGAAGCTTCACCCCACAGGCCGCTATCAGCTTGCCCTCATCAAATACCGGTTCAACAATGCAACCCCGGAAGATTTCATGGCCGTTGGCCTTGGTTAAGCCCAACCGTCGGAGCGCACCTCTGAAACCAGCGCCATCCGGCTTTTCAGAGGTTTGCACGTAGCGGTTGAGCTTGCGATCACAAATACCGATTTGCTGAGATGTTATGGTATCCATGCTGATCCCCCGTCGTGCGAGCTTTTTGCAGGCCGCGGCATTAGCAAGCAAACGCTGATGGTAAATGTCGAAAAGCTGCTTCAGATACAACTCGTCTATATCAACGGACATCAGCATCTGCTCAAACTCTTCTATATGTAATTCGCTGCTCATACCTTGCCCTCCTTGACCGTTTTATAAAGCTTGCGCATGGATTCGCCGTGCAGTTCCAGGCGGTGAGACCGATGAATAATGCGATCCATAATGGCATCAGCCAGGGTCGGTTCCCCGATATACTCATGCCACTTACTGATGGGAAGCTGTGTGGTGATGATAAGCGATCCTGACTCGGTACGATCTTCTATCAGCTCCAGTAAATCCTGCCGGTTGCGCTCACTCAATGGAGCCATGGCCCAGTCATCCAGGATCAGCAGTTTGAACTTGGAGAGTTGACTGCGCAGCTTTGGCAAAGAGCCGTCCTTGCGGGCAATATCCAGCTCTTCCATCAGCAGGCCGTAGCGCTTGTACAACACCGGCAGGTTCAGTTTGATCGCCTGGTTTGCCAGCGCACAGGCAATCCAGCTTTTGCCAACACCGGTTGGCCCCGTGATAATCAAAAACTGATTGCGTATCACCCATTCGCAGTTAACCAAAGAGGCCAGATACCCTTTATCGATACCTCGTTTCGCCAGGTGGTCGATATTCTCAACACAAGCCTGGCCTTGCTTGAGTTTGGCCGCTTTGAACAGGCGTTCGCGCTTTTTCTGGGATTTGTGCTGGATTTCCTCACAGGTTAAGAAGGCCAGCACATCAAGGATGGGCATGGCAGCCATATCCGGTGTGACCAGGACTTTTTGCAGGGCATCACACATCCCCATTAGCCGTAGTGTCTGGAGGTTCTCAAAAACACTTTTTTCATTACTCATGTTACTGCCCTCCATTCACATAATATTCCGCACCCCGCACATTGTGGTGAAGGGGCAGCTGCGACTGCACGGGGCCATCATCCTGCCCAGGCTCATCCAAACGGCATTGCAGGATAGAGCGCACGCTGCTGACAGTCAGAGACTGGATTTCACAGGCGCACTGACAGGCCTTCTCAAAACGCGAGTGACCATATTGCCGGGCCAGTTTTTGTAATTGTGCACTGGCTCTGCAACCCTGAAGGGAGTATTCCGGCTTGTCGGCAAATTGTGCGGACACCAGCGCCAAAGCACTTTCACCAATGCTTTTGGCCCACTGTTTAAAGTGGGCCCTGGACTGCTCTGCATAGGCCTGATGGCTTTTAGGCCGGTGACGGTTTTCGGTGGTTGCCCCGCCCTGCACAAAGCTGCGCAGATGCACTACCACCAGTTTGTGCTGGAAGTAGATTTCCACCTTGCTCTGACAGACTTTGATATCAACATGCTGGTTGGTCAGCTCATAAGGCACCGAGTACGCATGGCCAAGCACATACACATGGTAATCCCGGTTTACTTTCTGCTGATGGAGCCAGCAACCAATATCAAAGACCTTGACAGGCAAGGAGGAAAGTGCCTCTTTTTCAGCATCTTCAAACCGCTCACGGCGATTGCCTGCATAGCGCTTGAACCGGCGCTGATTTAACTGCTCCAGTAGTTCCTGCATTGCCTGGTTAATCTCGGCGATACTGAAAAACTGCCGACGGCGCAGCACCACGGTGATCCAACGGGTCACCAGTAGCACACCAATCTCAGCTAGGGATTTATCCTGTGGCCGTCTGACCCGGGCGGGATCAATCACAAAGCCATAATGCTCAGCCAGCTCCTGATAGCTGTGATTAACTTCCGGGAATTTGCTAGGTGTGGTAACCGCAGACTTGAGGTTATCCGGCACCACCAGTTGCGGCACACCGCCATAGTAGGCGAGCATCTTCTGATGGGCCCCCAGCCAGTCTTCCAGTTTCTGCGAGCGCAGCGCCATGGCAAACACCAACTGTGAATGGCCCAGCACGCCGACAAAAATCTCCGCAAAATGCTCTTCACCGGTTTGTGTCTCAGTCCAGGGTATGCGTTTCCCGGCAAAATCCACAAAGCAGACTTCGCCAGGAGCATAGTATTGGCGCATTGAGACATCGATGGATTTAACATATTCACGGTAGTAATGGGTGAACTGCGAGTAGCAGTAGGCATCCTGGGGGCGAATACTCCGGTACTCTTCCCACAACTGGATCAGCGTTTGGTGCCTGGCCTGCATCAGATGGTGGATATGCGGCCAGTCCGGTTGGCGTTTTGTGCTAACTGTCGGTCCGGGTTGGCTGAGCTGACACACCAACTGGTTATCAGTCAGTTGCTCCATTTCCTCGGGTGTTAATGTCACCTCCCGCAACTTACTCCGATACGTGCGCACAGTATTAGGTGATGTACCGACAAGTTGCCCAATACGGCGGTTGGAATAATTTGTACTCATCAGCAACCGGAGTAGCTGCCGCAATGTTTGCTTGCTCATAATGAGCCTCCTCAATTTCAAGGTTAATGAAATCAAGGCCCGCCATGCCTGAGCCTCGGTACACTACCGAAACTTGACAGTCAGGCATGGGAAAGCTTTAATGAAAGTGTCGAGCCAACAAATTCGACAGTTCCCGAAAAAGTCAGCATCCGCAAAATGCTGGCTTTTTCACTTTCTGTGCCTTAGTTTTATTATTTACTAAATTTGCAAGTCGATAGGCTTATCCTCCACGGTTGAATCATTAATCGTACGTGCTTATTGAAAGCGCTGTTTGACCAGCCACTTGGCAATATCGCACGCCAAAGCAAACCGGCCTCGTCGATTCTCAATGGGAAATATCGGAACAGGTACTTTATCTCGGCTAACAGCCTGCCTGAATGCATCGCCCGAGCGATAACCCAAAGCTCGTTGAAGATCCTTCCCACCTATCAAGTGCCCGTATTTCTCAATCAGCTCACTCTCTAGCTTTCTCTCCAGGGCTGTCTCTGGACTCAGTTGTTCCATATCAGTCATATAACCCTCAGGCAATAACCTTTAGTCATGGTCAGTCATTCAACCATAGAACAGATACACAGAATGTGTAGAAGGATAATTACCAGAGTTTCGATCCTTATAAATTGCGCTAAAATTTGTGTATTTAGGTGACTTAGAATAACTATGTGTGACGAGAGAAAATTCTACATCGCATGATGTAAAACCCGTCAAAGGGCGAGACAGGCCGAAACGTAACCCGGTAGAGATAGTCTGGACAAAGGTCTTTATGTGGGAAGTTTGCTATGCAGCACATATAGAATTCAAAGGCTGTCAGCTTGAAAGACATTTTGAGCCTGAGAAGATAAAAACACACCGCTCTGGCACCCTGCAACGAAGTGGCAAATGGGACCGATACGTTAAGGGCAAATCAACACCCAGCCAGGAAACCGTCGCCAGAATCAAGTCCCGCTACTCAAACCCTTACTTTTATCAGTTTTCCGACTCCCGGCTGTGGACAGCCATTAGAGCAGGCAAACAGTCAGATACCTACTGGCACAGCTTTTATAGAAGTCTGCGGCCAAGTCTACAAAAGCATGTTTTTAAGTCGGATATTGGTGAACTGAATCAACTCAGCCGAAGGAATCTCAGAGCGTCATCTATAGACGCCATATTAAGAGAAGGTGATTTGGAAGCCTTAGCCTGTCTGATTGCCTTGATGCGAGATGGACAACATCCACCGATAACCTGGACGTATCAGAAGCTAGAAAATGCCATGTGTAATCTCTTGCTCTGGACGCTGACATATTCCGTAATGAATCGTGTTCTAAACCTAATCTGGGCCTACTTCAGAGCGTTCATCATAGAAAAGAACAGAGAGCACTTTTACCATCCAGATTTATGGGACACTGATACTGCCACCCTCAACACAATCGTTTCCGCGATCCAGTCGAATGTATTGCTTGCCGAAGATCTGGAGCTAATCCTTCCAGGCAAACAAACTCGGGAATTCCTGTACTGGAAATATAAGGGTAATACACGCCTTATTATAGAGGAAATGCTGGAGGCCAAAGCAGTAGAAACGTATGAGTTGAAGGATTCTCCGCTAGGCCTTAAGTGGCTGACTAAGCAGTTAAACAAGACCCGTTCAGAATCTGACCAGATAGGCAATATCATATAGCAACATGCAGCACAGTGATCAGCTACAAGCAGTAGAGGTGATCAGTGCTCAACAGCAGAAGCGATCAATATCGCCAGCCCCACTAGGTTCCTCCTTCCTTGAGGTTCACCATGTAATAAGGCTCGCCGATAATGGCCCTGACACAATCGACAATGCAGTAGCCTTATGCCCCAATTGTCACCGAGCACTTCACTACGCCGACGACATGCATGAACGAAGAGAGTTGCTTTACGAAACGGTCAGTCGATTACGAAAAATCAGGGATTAGCCACGGGTCCTTCCCAGCGCTTAATCCGAGGGTAATTCGCGCCGCATCGTTCAAATTGTGGGAGGCGCTGTGACAGCCTTTACTTCAACTATTCCTAAGCTCTCGTCTGTTAGCCCCTGGAAGCTACGGAGACAATGCTTGAGGCTAGTCTTCACGGCCTCCCTGGCTAGGTCCGCCAGATTAAGAGGTACAAAACAGGTGGTACAAAGCCCAACTTAAGGCTAACATTAAGTCGTTGTTTTAATTATGGTTTGTCGATGACGACGCGTATCGAGGGTTCGAATCCCTCCCTCACCGCCATATAAAAAGCAAAAACCCCGTCCAAAAGATGGGGTTTTTGTTTTTTACCCGGTGACGGGAGGATTTGGTTCGAACCCTCCGTTCGACAAATTCGTCCGGAACGAATTTGAACATCGCCTTTTACTCACTACATCCATGTAGTTCGTCCTGCGGACCAACTGAAGCTGTTGATGATTGCTCCAGGCAACCATGCTGGTGATGGCCAGGAGGGCGAAATATAGGACTTATTCTGTAATCCTTCCCGCTCTACCCCAGGATGTTTTCTGCTTTTTTTGCACCGCCCCAGATCAAGAAGCCACGGTGCGCACCGGCACAACAACTGTATATTTGAACAGCATAAAAACATAATCTATACTGTTTATAAATACAGCATCAGGAGATCGCTATGCACACCGGACTTAAAACGTTGGACGCTGTGATTACTCGCTGGGGAATTGCCGGAGCCGATACTGAGAACCCGTTTCAAACCTGTACACGAATGACTGGCAAAGACCCAAGCGCACTCAGAATGCAGTTGCCATATTGTATTTTGCAGCAAATCAACCTGCATTCCCCCGGCACCCCCTTGTTGCTGCACAGGTTTTACGTGCCTTATAAGGAACAACGCCTGGCCTGTTTTGTCACTGATCTACAAGGGAATGTGCTGGAGCGGGTATTTTATGGGAAGGATCGCCGCTACTGGCAGGCCAGCCAGGTGATAGAAAAAGCCCTGTGTGTAGCTATCCGTAAAGAGCTTCGGTTGGCAGCCTGATATCGCCCCAAGCTGGATCAAAAACAAGACGGTGGTGAGCCATACAAAAGCACCGGCTCTACCAGCGGGTTTGAGTCTGGATGTCTGGGCTGATCCGTCTGCTATCTGAGGGAAGTCTTTGAACCGGTGCTGATTTTAACCACCGCGCCTCATCGCCAATTGTGTACACAAATCTTGCATTGACCTATCCTGAACACTATAGTGTATTTTGTGTACACATTTGTATGGGTGATTGTATGAGCCATGACAAAACCTTTGAACAGATAGGGATCCGGGAGTTTCGTAATAATCTCAAGGAGACCTTAAGGCGTGTTGATGTCAATGGAGAGCGTTTGTTGCTGGGCAAGCATGGCAGGAATGTGGCGGCGCTGGTGCCGGTGGAAGACGTCCATCTGGCAGTGAAAATGGAAAAGCAGCTTGCCGAGGCGGCAATGCAAAACCCGGAAAACCTGCCGGGTTCAGAATCCTCAGAAACCAGTCTTGAACAGTTGCTGGCCGACTACCATCCTGCAGATGAGGATCCTTCCCGCTACGAGCCTGAGCTTGATGATGCGCTGGAATCACTGAACAGGGCTTTTCATAAAAGAGCGATGCATGATGTAGAAAGCGCGTTGATGGCAGTAGCGATTAAGAAGCTGGCTGAGATTATCTCTACGTCCCCCAATATAGCTTCCATTGCCACCTCGTTACAGAGTCTGAGCGGGCAAACCGGAGGATTGTCGAAGAGGACGTCATACGCAGTGGAGCAGACAAAGGCCGTTGCCGTTGTTGAAACGGTTGTCAGCCCCTCTGAATCGCTAATAGAACGAACAGAATTCGCTACTGAGCAAACAGAAGTCGCCGCTGCCATTACCGAAGCAGTGCGGCACGCCCATGATTAATAAACAAGTGCTTGGCACCTCCCTGGCCTGGACCATAAGCTGCGTAATCAACGCAGGACTGGTCGCTTTGAGCCTGTGGGTGATCACCTTTGACGGCACGCTCTGGCGCGTGATGGGCGGGGCATTTCTGATTGCCTACCTTTATTTCTTCTTTTCTAATCCGTCACTGTTATGCCGCCGGCTGCTGGCCACAGTGGTTACCGTCAAGATCAGCATCTGGCTGGGATTACTGGAAGCACTGTCGGCTTTGGTGACTGGTGAACTTCTGGTAGTGGTAAGAAAGCTTTCAGCCCTGCTTGAGACAGTGGTGGCGGACAACAGTTGGTTTCTGCCGGTGTTTTTCGGTCTACTGGTGGCTTCCATTTTTGAGATGGCGATAGTCAACGGTGTCCTGTCAGACAAAGGCCTGCTGTCTTTATTTAGCAGGAAAAAACTAGCCGTCACCCCGACCCAGAGTCATAGCTGGAAATACAATCCCAGCGCACAAGACAAGGAGGGCGCTACCTGTATATCCTTCTCGCTGACGCTCAGGCTGAAAAACCTGAGCCAGCATCAATCTCAGGCCATTGTCACCGATGATATCGATTTCCAATCCAGCTTTTCAGGCGTGTTTTCCCATAACAATGTCACGTATTCCGTAACACCGAGAATTGGCAGTGGTGTTCAGCAGAATCTGACCCTGGCAGCAGGGGCTGAAGGGGATGTGGATGTGATTATTTATGTTCAAAGTCCACGCTTACAACGTTTCCTGCGATACTGGCGCCCCACCTCTTTTACGCTCTATTTTGTGCTCAGGGACAGCCTGGGTTATTCGCATCGCATTGCAAAGAAATGCTCGACTGCTCAGTAAGTTGGCGAATTCAATAAGATTTTGTATGCTGTGCTTGTAACAAAAAACATGCACAGGGACATGGCGTACAAACTCGAACAATTCGATGAGGATATTCAGGCCAATCAGGCGTTTTTTTCTGCTCTGGAAAAACTGCCGGTGGATAAAGATGAAGTGTGGGCCCTGCTTGATGAGATCCTCGAAGCGGTGAACGCCCAGGACCTCAGCGCCCTGACAAACAGGCAAGATATCACTGTGCTTTGTCCCATGGCCCCATTGGCCCGCAGTCAGCATATGCGGGGCTGCATCATTAAGATCCATAAGATGATGGTGCTGTTCAGACTCAACCCCACCGTACCTGTGGTGAGTTTTCGCTATCAACTCCCATAAGTAATAGCTTGCTCATGAAGATCAATATCTTAGAGCCAACAATGTCAAGAGGTTGGCTTATTCCTCCAGATGTGAAGCCGCCAGCCCTTTGACTCCTACCTGAAGCTCAAACAAACAACCGGCGTTGGGGTGTTGCACCTTCTGCTGCTCGTTCATGCCGATATGGGCGGTGGTGACAAACAGTCTGTCCAGGTTTTCTCCCCCAAAAGCCAGGCTGGTGACCTGGGGGGCCGGCAAGGGAATGCGCCTGTCCAGTCTGCCATCGGGGTGGAAGCGGCAGATGCCGCCGCCGCCCCACTGGGCCACCCACAACCCGCCTTCCACATCCACTGTCATGCCGTCGGGATAGCCCATCTCTTCGTTAAACTGAGTAAAAACCTGCTTGCCGGATAGTTCACAATCCTCAGTCAGGGTAAAACGGTAAACCCGTCGCTCTGTCGATGAGGCGTGATACAAATAGCGTCCATCCGGTGAAAAGGCCGGCCCGTTACTGACCACATAACCACTGTCCATTAATAGTGCCTGGGCCTGCCGCAGCCGGTAGAGGCTCCCGGTTGGCTGAGCTTCCTGATTGTCCATGCTGCCAAACCAGAGTCGGCCATGCCTGTCTGTCTTGGCATCATTCAAGCGGTTATGGGCGGGCTCGTGGGTCAGGCTTAACAGCGGTTGCCGGATACCTTTTTCAGGCTCCAGCCAATAGAGGCCGCCGGCAAAACCTGCCAACATTTTCCCTGTTGCTGTTTGGGTCACCCAACAGATGGGCTCGGGCTGAGGCCAGAACTGATGACCACCAGTGACGGGATCCAAACGGTGTAAAAGCTGGCCTTTAATATCCACCCAGTACAGACAATTTTCGTCATCGGACCAATAGGCCCCCTCCCCCAGCAAAGCGGGTATGTCCCAGCAACGGATTATCTCAGTAGCAGAATCAGACATGGTAACGGCAACAGGACACACTGGCTTACATTAGAATAGAGGCAATGCCGGAAAACAAGGCCACCAGCAGAATCAGCACCCGTACCGCATCGCTGTTGATTCTGTTGTTGACCAGGGCAGACAGCAGCCAGCCGATAAGGATGGCCGGCACACATTGTAGAAACAGTGTCAGATCCGCAAAGTCCGCCGCCCCGGTCAGCCACAGCACAATGATGCCCAGACTGTTGATATACAGGAAGAATACGCTGAGGTTGGCCTTGATTTGCCGGTGTTCGGCCGTCTGGTACAGCAAGCCCATGGGCGCCCCGCCGGCCGAGGTGGTAGTGCCCATAAAACCTGACAGCATGCTGGCAACGAGGTTGGAAATAATGCTGATGGTGGGTTTGATCCCCACCACAGACAGCAACACGGCCAGAATAATGGAGATGCCGAACAACAACCGGTACTGATGGGGCTCCAGAAACAACATCACCACCCCGGCCGTCAGCACACCGGCGGTGCCCCCCAGAATGGAAAAGGAGGTCTGCTTCAGATGGATGGCGTCACGGTTGCGTATCGAGATCAGCAGGGTCAGTAGCAGGGCATTGAGGATCATGGGCGCCGGTACCAGCGCCGGAGAGATCAGAAACAGAATAGGCGCGCAAAGCAGGCCAAGGCCAAAACCAATCACGCTTTGCAAGCAAGCACCGGTAATCAGTACCAGATAAATCCACAGCCAGTCTGCCAAATTCACTACCCATTGTTTCGAACCGAATCAGAAATGAGGTTTGCGCACTGGCTCACCACTCTGAAATATAAAATATTATAATACTATTTTAAACACAAACAATGCCTGATGTTAAGGAATTGTTATCAGATACAGAACGAGCTCAGACCCAACCGCCATCCACTATCAGGGTTTGGGCGGTCAGCATGCGGCTGTCGTCGGAGGCCAGAAACAAGGCGGCATTAACGATATCATCGGGTTGCAGGGTTTCCTTGATGCACTGATTGCTCTGGATTTCCTGGGCGATGTCCGGGTTGATCCAGCGGGACACCTGGCGCTCGGTCATCACCCAGCCGGGAATTAGGGTATTAACGCGGATATGGTCCTTACCGTGCTGACCGGCCAGGGTCCGGGTCAGTCCTTCAATGCCCGCCTTGGCCGTAGTGTAAGCCGGCATGCAGGTTTGCTTCAGGCGCCAACTGATGGAGCCCAGGTTGATAATGCTGCCGCCGCCAAGCCGCTGCATCTGCGGCACTACGGCCTGGGCAGAGAAAAAACAGGGCCTCAGGTTGATGGCCAGGCGGTCGTCCCAGTACTCCACGGTCAGTTCGTCCATTTCATGGCGGGTATCGTCGGCGGCGTTATTGATCAACACGCCAATATCCCCATGGGCACATCTGGCTTGCTCGATGGCACCTTTAAGGGCATCGATATCGCGGATATCACAGGGAATATACAGGGGATGAACCTGACGCTGCTCTGCCAGTCTCTTGCACAGGCTGCGGCTGGGCGCATCGGCAATATCGACAAACGTGACCCTGGCCCCCTGCAGACAAAAACGTTCCACCATGGCCGCACCGATGCCGGTACCGCCACCGGTAATAAAAATGCTTTTGCCAAGCAGGCTGGAATAACGGGTTTCCCCACTGGACTGATTCGACATATTCAACTCAAAAACTTCACTCGTGGTCCGCCGCTGCCACTGCGCTGCAGTGAACGGACACTTGCCTCAACCGGCGCGCTTAATCTCTGCTTCGATAAAGGTCATGGCCTCATCAATAAGGTAGGTCATCATGTTTTTAGCCCGCTCTGGCTGGCGATTCAGGATGGCCGTGTAGATCTTGCCGTGATCTTCCGCCACCACCATATCATTGCCCTTGGCCGGCGTGGTGTGCTGAATACTGACACTGAGCGCAGTACTGATAAAGTCACGCAGTTGGAAGAAAAAACGGTTACGGCTGGCAAACAGAATACTGGTATGAAAGGCCAGGTCCGCCTCATGCATGCTGATGTCAGGGTCGGCTGCCGCCCGTTTCATGCCTTCCACTGCTTCACCAATCTTACGGATATCCTCATCCGTGCCAAACTCGGCAGCCAGGGCCGCGGCCTGGGGCTCAATGGCAAGACGCATCTGCAGAAACTCTTTTAGAACCAGTAAAGAGGGACCGCTGTCGAGCATCCACTTGAGCACGCTGGTGTCATACAGGTTCCAGTTGGCGGCAGGCTCCACACGGATCCCCTGCCTTGGCCGGGAGGAAATCAGACCCTTGGCCGCCAGCATCTTTACCGCTTCGCGCACAGCCGTGCGGCTGATACCATACTCCTCGCAGAGCTGGGCCTCAGTAGGTAATCCCGCCTCGGCACTGTATTCACCAGCAATGATCGCGCGACCCAGTTCGTTGGTCACCCGTTGTGACAGATTAAGATTCTCAATCCGCGCCATAACCCTTCCTTTAAAGACACGTATGTTATAATACTACCATACACCTTTATTAAAACAGCTCAATTACTTATACGGCCGAAAGCCTTCACCAGCCGCCTCTTTCAGGCCGATCGTTCGTTTTTGCCAGAGAAAATTTAACCCGCCGTTAACATGCCCCTTCTCATCAGATTAATTGTATTATAATATGCCTTAACCGAGTATTAACAATCGCACCGAGCGTGGCCCATCACCGGGACCGGCTGACTCAGTGCGACCCGAACGGAACTGCATAAATGGTTGAACTAAGTACTCTGGATTGGCTGGTGCTGGCCGGTTTCTTCGTCTTATTACTGGGGGTGGTGATCATGTCCATCCGGCGCAAGGAAGAAGACACCGCCGACTATTTCCTGGCCGGCCGCAACGCCGGCTGGCTGGTGATCGGCGCGTCCATCTTTGCCTCCAATATTGGCTCTGAGCATTTGGTAGGTCTGTCCGGTGCTGGCGCCCAGTCAGGCATGGCCCTGGCGCACTGGGAGCTGCAATCCTGGATCATCCTGCTGCTGGGCTGGATTTTCGTGCCCTTTTACTGGAGCAGCAAGGTCTACACCATGCCGGAATTTCTGGAGCGGCGATACAACCCGGCCTCGCGGACTTTTTTATCAGTGATCTCCCTGGTCAGCTATGTACTGACCAAGGTGGCCGTCACCGTCTACGCAGGCGGCATTGCCTTTAAAACCATCCTGGGCATCGACTCTATCTGGGGCATCGATTTCTTCTGGATCTCGGCCCTGGGCCTGGTCATTATCACCGGCATCTATACGGTGCTGGGCGGCATGAAGGCCATCATGTGGACCTCGGTGTTGCAGACCCCTGTGCTGATTATCGGCTCGGTGGTCATCCTGGTGGTGGGTCTGGACAAGGTGGGCGGCTGGTCGGAAGTGGAGCGTCTGAATGACGCCAACATGCACCTGATCCGCTCCGCCTCCGATGCGGATTTCCCCTGGCCGGGAATTGTATTCGGCTCCTTTATTATCGGCTTCTGGTACTGGTGTACCGACCAGTACATCGTGCAGCGGGTATTGTCCGCCAAAGGCATCAAGGAAGCCCGTCGCGGGACCATTTTCGCAGGCTACCTGAAGCTGCTGCCGGTATTTATCTTCCTGGTGCCGGGCATGATCGCCTATGCCCTTAACGCCAAAGGCATTATCAGCTATGAAAGCGCCGATCAGGCCTTCCCCACCCTGGTGTCTGAACTGTTGCCATCCGGTGTCAAAGGTATCGTTATCGGTGGTCTGGTGGCGGCGCTGATGAGCTCGCTGGCCTCTTTGTTCAACTCCTCCGCGACTCTGTTTACCATCGATTTTTACAAGAAATTCAAGCCCGAATCGAGCGAGAAGCACCTGCTTAAGGTAGGGCGTATTGCCACTGTGGTCATCGTCATACTGGGCATACTCTGGATCCCGGTCATGAGCCTGATTGCCGATGTGTTGTATGAATATCTGCAAAGCGTACAGTCGCTGATTGCCCCCGGCATTGCCGCGGTGTTTCTGCTCGGTCTGTTGAGCAGCCGCATCACCCCGGCAGCCGGTTTTGTCGGCCTGGTCTCAGGCTTTGTACTGGGGATGGTGCGACTGGTATTACTGCCTTTCAGGGAGTCACTGCAAGGCACATCCGTCGCCTGGATTGTGGAAATGAACTGGCTGTACTACTGCATACTGCTGTTTGTAGTGGTAATAGGCATCATGATCCTGACCAGTCTGTTTACCGCCAGGGCCAGTAAAGAAAAACTGCAGGGCTTGACCTTTGGCAGCCTGGGTAAGGACACTATGCGCGAAGTCGTCGCCGGCCTGGACAAGTGGGACTATATCCATACTGTGGGGATCCTGGCCATTACCGCCTTTATCTATATGCGTTTCTGGTAAGCAGCCCAATACGAAAAGGGCATCCAGTCGGATGCCCTTTTTATTTGCTCCTCTTACTTCCTGCTCGCTTTGTACTTCGTGGTAATCAAGCAGTGTTAGCTAGCCGCCTTGAAGAGCACGAAGGGGCACTGAAAATTGCAGTGGCGGGCCAAACAATAGTCCTTCCCCCTAATCCCCCTGTTCTTGCATAAACACCGGGAAGCCGTTGGCATCCCAGTAAATGGCGCGGGCACGGGCGTGGCGGTTGGGGTCCGTCAGCGGCGTGCCTTGCAGTTCCTGATAGTCGCGGCTGTGGTAAATCATCAAATCCGTGCTGCCGTCCTCGGCCAGCACAAAACTGTTGTGGCCCGGCCCATAGCGGCCAAGGCGTTCATTAGTGCTAAACACAGGATCAGGGGACTTGTGCCAACTGTCGGCATCCAGCAAGTCTGCATCTGCATCGGCCCACAGCAGGCCCATGGCATAGCGATCATCGGTGGCGCCGGCCGAATAGGTCATAAACACCTTGCCGTTACGCACCAGTACCGCTGCCCCTTCATTTACCTTATAACCCTGTATCTCCCAGTCCAGGGTAGGCTCACTGATTTTAACAATGGGAGCCTTGACCGAGGTGGGACTGTCCATCTCGGCAATCCACAGGGCCGAGTTATAGCTGCGCTCGGCATTTTGCTGGGCCCAGACCAGATAACGTTTACCCCCATGTTCAAAGGTGGTGGCATCCAAGGAAAAACTATCGATATGAGTGCTCAGCTGTCCCTCTTCCTGCCAGGTTCCTTGACTCGGATCCTCCGAGGGGTTAGACAGCACATACATACGGATACTGAAGGGTTTGGCTGCATCGCCCGCAGCAAAATACACATACCAGTTGCCGTCGATGCGGTGCAGTTCCGGCGCCCAGATATTGGCGCTCATGGGCCCTGAGGTTTTCTTTTGCCAGATCACTGTCGGCTCGGCCAGTTTCAGGTCGTTGAGCCGACAGGCACTTCGGATCTCAATCTGATCGAATTTTGGCGAGGTGCCGATAAACTGATAACAACCCGTTGCCTCGTCCCTGACCAGGTAAGGGTCGGCCCGCTGCAATACGATGGGGTTGTCGATATTCAGGGATGGGTCGGCCTGCACGGCGCCACCGGCAAACAGTGCCAAGGGCAGCCACGCCCGGCGAACGCCGCGCAGGATATTTTTCTTTAACATGGTGAACTCCTGTTTTGAGAAAGCCATCAAGATATTGTTAATATTGTATTACATATATGCTAAAATCCCAATCGACAATTCGATCAGCAAGACAGGAAAAAGCCTGATGAAACAGCGTACTAAACTAGCCGGTGCAATGTTGCTGGCATGGGGGCTGGGTGCCTGCGCCACGGCCAAACAGGTGGAAGTGCATGATCCTGTGATGACCAAAGAGGGTGACAGGTATTATGTGTTCAGCACGGGGCCCGGCATCACCTACTATGAATCCGAAGATCTTAAGCACTGGCGCCTGACCGGCCGGGTATTTGAACATGAGCCTAGCTGGGCCAGACGCATTGCAGAGGGGTTCAACGGCCATCTGTGGGCACCGGATATTTACCACAAAGATGGCAAGTTCTATCTGTACTACTCGGTCTCAGCCTTTGGCAAGAACACCTCAGGCATCGGTGTGACGGTCAACGAGACCCTGGATCCGGGATCACCGGATTACCGCTGGGTGGATCAGGGCATTGTGCTGCAGTCGGTGCCCAACCGGGATCACTGGAATGCCATCGACCCGGCCATCATCGAGGATGAAAAAGGCAATGCCTGGATGAGCTTCGGTTCATTCTGGGAAGGCCTGAAACTGGTCAAACTGGACGACAGCCTGACCCGCCTGGCCGAACCGCAGGAATGGCACAGCATCGCCAAGCGTCCCGGCAATCCGCTGACGCCGGATGCCGATGCCGGTGAAGGGGCCATCGAGGCGCCCTTTATCTTTAAAAAAGGCGACTACTACTACCTGTTTGTGTCGTTCGACAAATGTTGCCGTGGTATGGACAGCGACTACAAAATCATGGTGGGCCGCAGCCAGTCCGTCACCGGCCCTTATCTGGACAAAGACGGCAAGTCCATGCTCGACGGGGGCGGTTCGCTGGTACTTGAGGGCAATCAGAACTGGGTGGCCCTGGGTCATAACTCGGCTTACACCTTCGATGGCAAGGACTACCTGGTATTCCACGCCTATGAGACGGCCGACAATGCCCTGCAGAAACTGCGTATCCTGCCTATTAATTGGCAGGACGGCTGGCCGGAGGTGGATCCGGCTGACCTGAACCGCTTAAGCACGGTGCTTATGAGTGACAAGTGACGGGTAACAAGTGACAAGTGACCAAAAAGCGCATTGCTTGGCAATGCGCTTTTTTAATTGGGAACAGTGGCTTACTGAGCCTTAAGCAGCCTGACCCCATAAATGCCACCGGCAATGGAGCCGGGTTTGGCGATAAACTTCAGGGAATGCCCCCCCTGCCCCTGGCTGACCAGGGTTTCAGGCAGTGGATAATCCACCTCATAGAAGCGGTCCCCTTTGTCTTTGAGGGTCACATCGGCAAGCTTGTGGCCGTTTAACCAGATCTCAAACCGGCGATTGGCGTCACCGCCGAAATACATCAGGCGCAATAACTTTGCCTCACGTTTTTCATCACTTAAGCGATAGCTGAACCAGTCACTGGCATCGCGCCAATGCACACCTTTGTTGACCCCGGCCCTGCTGCCTTCGCCCTTAAAGTCATGCTCGGCTTCGGGCTGCTGCTCGCCGGGATTGATCTGATCCAGGGTCTTGGCGACAAGTTCAGAGTGGGCCCGGGCCCGCTGTTTGGCCTGGCTCAGGAAATCCGGATACAAATCCGGGCTCATCTGAGGCCAGTAAAGCTGATAGCGGCTGTCGTGCAGGCGGAAAAACGGTATCAGCCTGACCAGATCAGACTGCTGGCCCGGCCTGCCAATCCCCTGGGTGGCGGCAAAGGCCAAAGGCTCGTCCTCCATGCGTTTTAAGCCGGCCAGAAAAGCCGAGGGCTCACCCACCATCATCGGCAGCGCCTCGGGCGGACACATGGGACCGGCGGCTATATGGCCCATGCGGCTGTCATCGGCGACAAAATCCAGTTTTTCGTTGGCAAAAGGCTGCACTTTGCTGGCCAGTACCACCGGGCCGTAGAGCACCGAGTAATAGTCGCTGCCATCCGGCAGTTGCTCCAGATAGGGTTCGGCGTCCAGGGACAGGCTGATTTCATCGCCTTGCTGCCATACCCGGGTCAGGGTCAGATAGCCGGCACGTCCTGCCTCTGCCTCGACTTGCTTGCCGTTTACCTTCACCCTCATAGGTCGTCCGTCCAGCCAGCCTGGCTTTCGGATACTCAAGCTAAGCGACTGATCACCGGCCTCAAGCACCAGCAACTGCACGGCTTCACTATCGGGAAAACCCGTACTCAGTGACAGGGACAACTGTTTGTCCTGCCAGCTCAGGCGCGACGGAATAAACAGATTAACCAGCAGTTCTGCATCATCATGGGCGTAAATCAGCTCGGCATATTTGCTGTGGTTCTCGATGCCAGAGCCCACGCAGCACCACATGGAGTCATGCACATTCGAGTACATCCGGTAGTGACCGGGTCGCATGGGGGTGAAATACACCAGGCCCCCATGCACCGGATGCTGGGATGAAAGAATATGGTTGTAGGTGGCCCGCTCGTAGTAATCCAGATAGCGGGGATCTTCCGACTCGGCAAACAGCAGCTTGCTGAGTTTGAGCATATTGTAGGTGTTGCAGGTTTCCGGCCCTTCCACATCCTCCACCATGGGGGTGAAATCCGCCTCATCATGGAAATGTTCACGCACGCTGTTGCCGCCTATGGACACGGAGCGTTTCTGGGTCACAGTCTGCCAGAAAAACGCTGCCGCCTGTTGCCAATCCTCTTTGCCGCTGGCCCGCGCCACCCGCTGATAGCCGATGACTTTGGGGATCTGGGTATTGGCATGCAGGCCATTAAGCTTGTCCAGCTTCTCAAGCAGGGGATCCAGCACCAGGCGGTGTGAAAACCGCTCGGCCAGGATCAGGTAGGCCTCATCACCGCTAATCTCGTACAGGTCCACCAGCGTCTCATTCATGCCGCCATGTTCTGCGATCAGCATGGTTTGCAACTGTGTATCGGAAAGCTTGGTGGTGAGGGTTTTCAGCCAGTTGCCCAGTGCCAGCAGCATCTGCCTGGCCTTGACGCTGTGGCCCAGACGATGGGCATCCACCAGCCCGGCAAAGATCTTGTGCAGGTTATACCAGGGCACCCAGCGGTCGTTGAGACTGAACAGGTCGGCTTTGATCTGACCTTTTTGGATCTGCTGCCAGGCTTCGTTGCCATCCGGTATCCCCCCCAGATAGCCGTTGCCGTTGGTCTGCTGAGCCTTTTGCAACTCATCGATCATATAGTCCAGGCGTAATTTCAGCCTGGCGTCCCCGGTGGCGGCATAGGCCAGGCTCAGGGCCGACAGATAATGGCCGCCGATATGCCCATCCAGGCCCGTGCTCTCCCAGTTGCCGTAGGGCTCTGCCTTAGCCTGCATTCCTGCCTCACGCAGATAGGGCGCCAGCAGCCTGTCCGGTTCCATCGTCAACAGGTATTGCACGTTCACCTTTTGGGCGTGGGCAAAGGGGCTCTCGGTGAGGCTGACTTGGTGTAAATCAAAAAGCTCTACCGCTGAAACCGGACCGGCTGCCAGGTACAAGGCCATGGCAGCCATGCTGTGCCTGATGCTGACCTTCACGGCTGGCCGGGACGACCGAAGTCCGGCATGCCGTCCTTATCCCACTCGATCGTCTTGATAAAGGTATGGCGATCCGGATTCCACAGGGGATCCCCTTCAATTTGAGTGTACTGGCGGGCGTGATAGACCAATATATCTTCGCCGTTCTCACCCTGGGTAAAGCTGTTGTGGCCGGGGCCGAACATCTTCAGTTCACTGTGGGTCTGGAACACGGGTTGGTCCGACTTGGTCCAACTGGCAGGATCCAGCAAATCGGCGTTTTCATCGGCCCATAACAGACCCAGACAATAGTTTTCGTCGGTGGCGCTGGCCGAATAGCTGATAAACACCCGGCCATGGCCCTTGATCACCGCCGGTCCCTCATTGACCCAGAAACCGCGGATTTCCCAGTCCAGTTCCGGCTTGGTCAGCATCACCGGCTGGCCCTTGATGCGGGTCGGGGTATCCATCTCGGCAATATACAGATTGGAGTTGCCGCGGATCCCCGGGCCTTTTTGCGCCCACAGGTAATAGAGCGCGCCCTTGTGGGTAAAGGTGGTGGCATCCAGACAGAAGGTATCCATGCCGGTGTCAATCTGGCCACAGAACTGCCAGTCCCCTTGCAGGGGATTGGCCGCTTCGGTCTTGATGGCATACATACGGTGCTGGAACAGCTCATCCTTGATTTCGCGACTGGGGGCAGCGGCAAAATACACATACCAGGCGCCCTGGTTGAAATGGATCTCGGGGGCCCAAATCAGCTCCGAATAGGCACCGCTGTCCGGCTTCTTCCACACCATAAGGGACTGTGCCTCAGCCAGGCCCTCAAGGGTTGTGCTGCGGCGAAGTTCAATGCCGTCATAGGCCGGTACCGACGCAGTAAAGTAGTAATAACCGTCGCTGTGCTTATGGATAAATGGGTCGGCACGCTGCGGGATCAAAGGTTGATTGGTATTGAGCATCTGTCACTAGACTCCAGTGGCGATCTTGGTTTGCGGGGAAGCCGGGCCGTCCTGGTGTGGGTCGTGCATTTTCACGTTCAGGGTTTCCAGCAGGCGGCGGTACTCGTCATCAGTGATGCGATAGCGTTTCATCAGCGCCCCCACCAGATAATGGAACAGGCCGGGAATAATGGTCAGCATCAGGGCGATGCCGGTCAGGGTAAATTCACTCTGCGCCTGCTCGGGTACGTAATCAAAATAGGTCAGCAACCAGCCCACCACACCGCCGGCCAGACCCATGCCCGCCTTCTGACAGAAGGAAATACCGCCGAAGGACAAACCCGCCACCCGCTTACCGGTCTTACTCTCGCCGTAGTCCACCGCTTCGGCAATGGCCGACCAGAAGATAGGCGCATGCAAATCCACCACAAAGGAAATTAAAAAGAACAACACAAAGGCCAGCAACATGTCGCCGGGCTGCACCAGGAAAAACATGGCCAGACTTAAAAAACCCACTGCCATCTGACTGTACTTAAAGAGTTTAACCTTACAGTAGCGCTTGGTGATCCAGGTGGACGCCACCATGGCCAGGATCGCCGCACCGACGCCGGTGGAGAGGAACAAGGACTGTACGGTGGAATCGCCACCCAGGTAATATTTTGCATAGTAAAGCGCCACCGAACCCCGCACCACATAACCTATGGTGCCCAGCACACAGACGCCGCACAGCACCAGCCACTGATCGTTTTTCACCAGCAGGGCCAGTTGCTGTTTGAGCGGCTTTTCTTCCACCTTGTGCTCCAGCCGCTCGGTGGTGGAAAAGAAACAGAACAGAAACAGCAGCACGGCCATGGCCGCCATCAGGCCCATGGCACTCTGGTAGCCGGCAGCGGCATTGCCCTGCCAGTGATCGGCGCCGGCCATCATAGGCACGATAATAGTGACGAGGAAAGCGGCAATCTTGGCGAAGAACAACCGGTAGCCGTTGGCTGACAGGCGTTCCTTGGGATCATCCGTCAGCACCCCGATCAGCGAGATATAAGGAATCGTTACGGCGGTAAACATCAGCGTGACGAAAATGTAGGTGGAATAGGCCCAAACCAGCTTGCTGTTGTAGTCGGCGTCCGGGGTGGAAAAGGTCAGGAATACGGACAGGCCGAAGGGCACGGACAGAAACAGAAAATAAGGACGGTAGCGGCCCCAGCGGGTGGTATAACGGTCGGTGATCATGCCCATCAGCGGGTCGGTGACCGCATCCAGAATGCGCACCAGCAGGAACATCAGCGCCATGTCCGAAGGCTTAAGTCCAAACACGTCGGTATAGAAAAAGGTAATGATCAACATCATTGACGAGATCACGACGTTGACCGCCATATCACCGGCGCCGAAGCCGATCTTCTCAAAGTGGGACAATTTATACTGGGTCATGGCGCTGCTTCCGTCGGCGGGACAGGTGGTAACATTGTCACCAGCCGTTAACAAATTCGATACATAGATAATATTATCATACCATTTGTATGACAATCTCTTTCTGCACTGATTTTGCCGTTCTCATCAGCAGGGCCAGCAACAGACTCAGTCGAATTTTCTGCGAAAGGCCGTAGGCGATTCGCCAAATTCGCGCAGGAACTGGCGGCTGAAGTAGTTGGGATCCTCGAAGCCGGACTGTTCGGCCACCAGATAGATCGGCAGGTCGGTTTCTACCAGCCGCCGACGGGCCTGATCCAGCCTGAGCTGGGTAATGAGCTGTTTGGGCGTCTTGCCCAGTACCTTGCGAAAGCGCCTTTCCAGCGCACTGACCGACAAATGGCTCTGGCTGGCCAGATCGGCTATATGGATGGGGCGAGTCAGATTATTCTTGATGAATTCCATCGGTTTTTGAATGCTGTCCAGGGGCCCGAGCATCACCGAAGTCTTATGCAAATGCCGGGAAATGCCGCAGGTGCCCACCGGGTTACCCTGCTGATCATACAACGGACGCTTGCTGGTGGAGAACCAGTGCAGTTCGCCATTGGGCAGCACGTTAATCTCCAGGCGCTGGTTCAGCCTGTCCCCCTGCAGGACTTTTTGGTCGTCGGCGATAAACTGACGGGCAATATGCCTGGGAGCAAAGTCGTTGTCCGTCAGGCCGACCGCCTGATCCAGCCGACCCAGGCCGGTATGCTCCAAAAAGGCCCGGTTCGCATATTGTATCCGGCTGCCGGCATCCTTTATCCAGACCAGCACGTCGGTTAATAAATCATACATTTGCAACCACTGTGCCGCGGGCATGGTCTGCAGAAAGTGGATGGACTGCGCCGGTAGCGCATTGATGGCGGAAGATTTCAAATTCGACTGTCTCTGTTTCTTCAACTAGTGATACTGACTCGGGTCTGATTTCAGACACAAATGGCTTGCGCCGATTTTGTGCTAGATATGACCGATTCTGTTCTAACGGTTCGACTGGTGCAAGAATAACATTTTATTAACAGTTTCAGAGTGGGTGAATCACATATGCACAAAATCAGGATGGGCATGGTCGGCGGAGGCCCGGATGCCTTTATTGGAGCCGTCCACCGTATGGCTGCCAATCTGGACGGCAAGATCGAACTGGTCTGCGGCGCCTTCAGTCGAAGCGCAGACAAGTCCCGGCAAATGAGCCGCCAACTCGCCCTGGCGCCCGGTCGCTGCTATGCAGATTACAAACAAATGTTCGAACAGGAAAGCTGGTTGCCCGCCGATCAGCGCATGGAATTTGTCAGTATTGTCACGCCCAACCACCTGCATTTTGAGGTGGCAAAACTGGCCCTTGAGGCCGGCTTCCATGTTCTGTGCGACAAGCCCGCCACCCTGACGCTGGATGAAGCCAGGCAACTGGCCGAGATCCGGCAGCAAAGCGGCTGCCTGTACGCCCTCACCCATACCTATACCGGTTATCCCATGGTGGTGGCGGCCCGGGAGCTGGTCGCCAGGGGGGAGCTGGGCCGCATCCGTAAAGTAGTGGTGGAGTACCACCAGGGCTGGCTGGCCGATACCAATGCGAGCCTGGGTAAACAGGCTGCCTGGCGTCTGGATCCGGCCCAGGCCGGGGTGAGTTGCTGCATGGCAGATATCGGCGTGCACGCAGCCAATCTGGCTGAATTCATCTGCAACGACGAGATAGAACAGCTCAGCGCAGACCTGGGCGCAAGCGCCGGGAGAGTGCTGGACGATGACGGCGTAGTCATGCTGCGTTTTGCCGGCGGCGCCCGGGGCTTGCTCAGCGCCAGTCAGATTGCGGTCGGCGAGGAAAACGATCTGCGTATCAGGGTCTACGGGGAAAAGGCCTCGCTGGACTGGTCGCAGCAGGAGCCCAACAGCCTCAGGCTGATGCACGCCAACAAGCCACTGGAAATACTGCGCACCGCCACCCCCCAAGCTGCCGCTCTTGGCGGTATCACCCGCACGCCGCCGGGTCACCCGGAGGGTTATCTGGAAGCCTTTGCCAACCTGTACCGGCAGTTTGCCGAACAGGTGGAGGCCAGACGTAAACAGGGATTACCGGGTAAGAATACGTTGCCGGGTATACGCGAGGCTCTGCGCGGCATGGCCTTTATCGAAACCGTGGTGGCGGCCAGTGCGTCACAGCAAAAATGGCATCCTCTGCCTGATCTGACCCAAGAGTCCAACCGGGGAGAAAGCGCATGAATACGATACAGGGCCCGGCCATCTTCCTGGCACAGTTTGCCGGCGACGATGCGCCTTTTAACAGTTTCGAGGCCATCTGCCGATGGGCCGCCGGTCTGGGTTACAAGGGCATTCAGCTACCGACCTGGGACAAGCGTCTGTTCGACCTGGATCTGGCTGGCGAAAGCCAGCAGTATTGTGATCAGATAATGGGCATCGCAGCCGACCAGGGCCTGGTCATCACCGAGTTGTCCACCCACCTGCAGGGCCAGTTGATGGCCGTCCACCCTGCCTATGACCAGATGTTCGACGGTTTTGCCCCCGAAGCGGTACGGGGTAATCCCCAGGCCAGGACCCAATGGGCCAATGGACAGTTGCTCGCGGCCGCCTCAGCCAGCGCCAGGATGAAACTCAGCACCCATGCCAGCTTCTCAGGGTCGTTGCTGTGGCACACCCATTATCCCTGGCCCCAGCGACCACAAGGTCTGGTGGAACAGGGCTTTGAAGAGCTGGCCCGGCGCTGGCTGCCGGTCCTGGACAAATTTGCCGAGGCGGGCGTGGATATCTGCTATGAGTTGCACCCGGGGGAAGACTTGCATGACGGGGTCACCTTTGAACGCTTCCTGGAGGCGACGGACCAGCATCCGGCGGTCAACATCCTTTACGATCCCAGCCACTTTGTGCTGCAACATCTGGACTACCTGGCTTTTATCGATATCTACCACGAGCGCATCAAGGCGTTCCATGTCAAGGATGCGGAGTTCAACGCCAACGGTCGCAGCGGTGTGTATGGCGGCTACCAGTCGTGGCTGGACAGGCCTGGTCGCTTCCGCTCGCTGGGCGACGGACAGATAGATTTCGGGCAGATTTTCAGCAAACTGACCCAGTATGGCTATCAGGGCTGGGCGGTACTGGAGTGGGAATGCTGCCTCAAGCACCCTGAAGACGGCGCCCGCGAAGGGGCCGACTTTATCCGTAAGCATATTATCCGCACCACCGACAAAGCCTTTGATGACTTTGCCGCCAGTGGCGCCGATGAGCAGCTCAATCGCAAGATCCTGGGTTTATAAGGAAGACGGTTATGAATATGCGCACCCGCATGCAGTTATGCCTGATGATGTTCCTGCAGTTCTTTATCTGGGGAGGATGGTTTGTCACCCTGGGCACCTTTTTGGGCAACAATCTGGGGGCCAGCGGTAACCAGATAGGCATGGCCTTTTCCACCCAGTCCTGGGGAGCGATTATTGCGCCTTTTATCATCGGCCTGATCGCCGATCGCTATTTTAATGCCGAGCGCATTCTGGGCATACTGCACCTGGTGGGGGCCGGGCTGATGGTTTGCCTCTATCAGGCCGACAGCTTTGATGCCTTCTACCCCTTTGTACTGGCCTACATGATCGCCTACATGCCGACCCTGGCCCTGGTCAACTCGGTCTCATTCGGGCAGATGCAGGACCCGGCTAAGGAGTTTGGCAAGGTGCGTGTGTGGGGTACCCTGGGCTGGATTATCGCAGGCCTGGTCATCAGCTATCTGTTTTCCTGGGATGCCAAAGAGGCCATTGCCCAGGGCATGCTTAAGAATACCTTCGCGCTGTGTGCCGGGGCGTCCCTGCTGCTGGGATTGTTCAGCTTCTTCCTGCCGGCCACGCCACCCAAATCTGACGGGCAACAGGCCGGCCTGAGCCAGATGCTGGGACTGGATGCCCTGGCAATGCTCAAAGACCGTAACTTTCTGCTGTTCTTTGTTTCCTCTGTGCTGATCTGTATTCCTCTGGCCTTCTATTACCAGAACGCCAATCCCTTTCTGACCGAAATCGGGGTGGAAAATGCCACCGGCAAAATGACTCTGGGCCAGGCCTCCGAAGTCCTGTTTATGCTTGTGTTGCCGGTGTTCCTGCAACGCTTCGGCATCAAGATTACCCTGATGGTGGGCATGGCGGCCTGGGCCCTGCGTTATCTGCTGTTCGCGTACGGCAACGCCGAGAGCGGCGTGGCACTGCTGATCCTGGGTATCGCCCTGCACGGTATCTGTTATGACTTTTTCTTTGTCTCCGGCCAGATCTACACCAATGCCAAAGCCAGCCACCGCACCAAAAGTGCGGCTCAGGGCCTGATCACCCTGGCCACTTACGGGGTGGGGATGCTGATAGGCTTCTGGGTAGCCGGCAGGATCACCGACACCTATACCCTGGAAGCGGGGCACAACTGGCAACAAATCTGGCTGTATCCGGCCGGCTTTGCTGCGGTGATCTTCGTGCTGTTCCTGCTTAGCTTTAAAAACGAACGGATCGAGAACCATGATTAAAAGCCGCCGCGACCTGTTCAAGGGACTGGCGCTGGCCGGGGCCGGCGCCATCACCCTGGGCTCCCTGCCCTCCGTGGCCAGCGGCAAGGCCGGGATCGGGACGCCGTTAAAAGGCAATATCCGCCACTCGGTCAGCCGCTGGACCTATGGAGACTTGTCCATCGATGCCTTGTGCCAGGTGGTCAAATCCCTGGGCTTTGCAGCCATCGACCTGGTGGGCCCAGAAGACTGGCCGGTACTGAAGCAGTACGGCATTGATTCGTCTATGTGCAACGGCGCCGAGCTGAACCTGACCGATGGCTGGGCCGATGCGCGCTTTCATGAGCAGTTGATTCCCCGTTATCTGCAACATATCGACCTGGTGGCCGGGGCCGGTTACACCAACCTGATCTGTTTCAGCGGCAACAAACGGGGCATGGATGCACAAACCGGACTAGCCAATGCGGTGAAAGGCCTGCAACAGATTCTGCCTCATGCCGAAAAACGCGGCGTGGTACTGCAGATGGAGCTGTTCAACAGCAAGGTGGATCATCCGGACTATATGGCCGACAACTCCGCCTGGGGTGTGGATTTGTGCAAGGCCTTAAGGTCTGAGCATTTCAAGCTGCTCTATGACATCTACCATATGCAGATCAATGAAGGGGACATTATCCGCACTATCCGGGACAACCACAGGTATTTCGGCCATTACCATACTGCGGGTGTCCCCGGCAGGCACGAGATCGACGACAGCCAGGAGCTCAATTATCGCGCGATCGCAAAAGCCATAAAAGCGCTGGGCTTTACTGGCTATCTGGCACAGGAGTTTATTCCGACGCCTTCCACTGTGGAGGGAAAAATCGACTCCTTACGCAATGCAGTGGCAATTTGTGACGTCTGAAGAGGGTTTCATAAGGTATGCGGACGTTGGGCCGTATAGCAGGGGAAAGAGATGCTAAACAATGAGTACGATGCAATTGTAATAGGCTCCGGGATCAGTGGCGGTTGGGCCGCCAAAGAGCTGACGGAAAGGGGCCTGAAGGTCTTGATGCTTGAGCGTGGCAGGAACATTGAGCATATCAAGGATTACAAGAATGCCCACAAGGAAGCCTGGGACTATCCCCACCGGGATATACCCACCCAGCAGATGAAACTGGATTATCCGGTCCTGCGCCGGGACTACCCGCTCAATGAATCCACCTTTGGCATGTGGGTGAACGAAAAAGAGTCCCCCTATACCGAAGACAAGCGTTTCGACTGGTACCGGGGCTACCACCTGGGCGGTCGTTCTCTGCTATGGGGAAGGCAGAGTTACCGCTTCAACGAAGAGGACTTTATGGCCAATGCCAAAGAAGGCATCGCCGTCGACTGGCCCATTCGTTATGAGGATCTGGCCCCCTGGTACGACTATGTGGAACGCTTCGCCGGGATCAGCGGCAACCGGGACGGCCTGGATGTGCTGCCCGACGGCCAGTTCCAACCCCCTATTCCGCTGAATTGCGTGGAGAAGGACGTGGCCGCGCGCCTGCAAAAAGCCTTCAAGGGCAAGCGCCACCTGATCAACGGCCGCAGTGCCAATATGACCCAGCCCAAGCCCGAAGAAGGCCGGGCCAACTGCCAATACCGCGCCAAGTGTTGGCTGGGCTGCCCCTTTGGTGGCTATTTCAGCACCCAGTCCTCTACTCTGCCGGCGGCGATGAAAACCGGCAACCTGACTGTCCGCCCCTTCTCCATCGTCTCACGGGTGCTGTATGACAAGGACAAAAAGCGCGCCACCGGCGTGGAGATTATCGATGCCCAAACCAACCAGGTCATCGAATACAAGAGCCGCATTGTCTTTATCAATGCCTCAGCCCTGAACAGCGCCTGGGTACTGATGAACTCCGCCACCGATGTATGGGAAGGTGGATTGGGTAGCAGTAGTGGCGAGCTTGGGCACAATGTCATGGATCACCACTTCCAGGTGGGTGCCGCCGCCGAGGTGGAAGGCTACCTGGATAAATACACCTATGGACGCCGGCCCAGTGGTTTTTATATTCCAAGATTCCGCAACTGGCAGGATGACAAGCGTGATTACCTGCGCGGTTTCGGCTATCAGGGCGGGGCTGGTCGCGATGGCTGGCGGCGCAATGTCGCCGAGCTGGGCATAGGCGCAGATCTGAAGGACGCCCTGAGCGAGCCGGGCAACTGGTCCATCGGTATGACGGCCTTTGGCGAGATGCTGCCCTACCATGAGAACCGTGTTTATCTGAATCGCCAGGTCAAAGATAAATGGGGATTGCCTGTGCTGGCCATGGACGTGGAGATTAAGCAGAACGAACTGGCCATGCGCAAGGATATGAAAGCCGATGCCATGGAAATGTTCGAAGCCGCCGGCATGAAGAAGGTGCGCGGATTTGACCACGAATATTATCCGGGCATGGGCATCCACGAGATGGGGACCGCCCGCATGGGCCGGGATCCCAAAACCTCGGTGCTGAATCAGCACAACCAGGTATGGGATGCAAAAAACCTGTTTGTCACCGACGGCGCCTGCATGACATCGGCGTCCTGTGTAAACCCCTCCCTGACCTATATGGCCCTGACTGCCAGGGCCGCGGCTTTTGCCGTAGAGGAACTGAAGCGGGGGAACTTGTAATGGACAGGCGCGAACTTCTCAAGATGATCGCGGCCGCCACCGGGGCCGCATTTGTGGGCAATCCCCTCGCCTGGCCGCAGGATCAACCAAACCGGACGCCGATCGCATTCAGCAAGGAGGAGGTGGGCTTGCTAAACGAAGTGGCCGACACCATTCTGCCCCGCACCGATACGCCGGGAGCCAAAGATGCCAACGTCGGTCAGATCATGGCGGTGCTGGTGACAGACTGCTACCGGCCCGACGAACAAAAAGTGTTCAGACAAGGTATGGCAGCTATCGGGCAGCGCAGCGAGGCAGAGTTTGGCAAGCCGTTTCTGTTGCTGGACAAGCCGCAGCGCAACGGTCTGCTATCGGCATTAAACCAGGAAGCTTACCGCTACAACTACGAGCAAGAGGTCAAAATGTGGGAACTGGCGCGCCCGGGCGGTATGCCTGGAGATACCTCTCCCCTTCCCCACTATTTCACCCTGTTCAAGCAACTGACCCTGTACGGCTTTTTTACCTCCAGCATCGGCGCCACTCAGGTACTGAGGTATGTGGCTGTGCCAGGAAGATACGACGGGGAATATCCCTATAAAAAAGGCGATAAGGCCTGGGCAACCTGAACAGGCGGCAATCGGACAAGGTGAAACAATGAAGAACAAATCCATCCTCAGCATCTGTTCTGCGGCACTGTTGGCGGGCTTATGCCCTCCGCTGTATGCCGCAGAAACCCCGGCGCAGCAGGCAGCCAAAACGGAAGTCTGGGAGCCTGAGCCCAAAATTGTAACAGCACCTGAAGACGCCCCGCCCTCGGACGCCATCCTACTGTTTGCCGGCACCGACCTGCAACAATGGGAAAGCGTCAATGGAGGTCCGGTCAACTGGACAGTCCAAAACGGCGTGCTGACGGTCAAACCCGGCAGTGGCGATATCAAAACCAAGGCGGGTTTTTGTGACATACAGCTTCATCTGGAATGGCAGGTACCCCAGCCAAGCGAGGAGATGGACGGCCAGCAGCAGAATAACAGCGGGGTCTTCCTGCAGCAGCGCTACGAAATCCAGATTCTGGACTCCTATCAGAATCGCACCTACAGCAACGGTCAGGCAGGGGCCCTATACAAACAAGCCATCCCGCTGGTCAATGCCATGCGGGCACCGGGACAGTGGCAGACCTACGATATCCTGTTTACCGCTCCGCGCTTTGACGGTAAGAAACTGCAAAGCCCGGGTTATATCACCGTACTGCACAACGGTGTAGTGGTGCAGCACCACACGAAGATCCAAGGCAAGACTGAATGGATTGGTCCTCCAAGCTACGAGGCCCACGGCTGCGCTCCGCTGCAATTGCAGGACCATGGCAATAAAGTCAGCTTCCGCAATATCTGGGTACGTGAACTGTAAAGGCAACGCGGCAGAGGCCGACTTGGCCCCTGCCTTAAGTCAGACTGCAAGTGGGTGACCAGCCCGTCACCCTTCACTTTAAAAGGTACCAACATGAAAAAATTATCCTTTTTGTTATGCGCTCTGTTTCTGGGCACGGCCCAGGCCAAGGTCGAAATGCCCAAACTCAGCGTCCAGCTCTGGTCCGTAAGCAACGAAGTCAAGAAAGACATAGACAAGGCGTTGGCCGAGCTGGCCGGGATGGGGTTTGACGGGGTGGAGTTTGCCGGTCACTTCGGCCCCTATGGTGACAATCCCGCTGCCCTTAAGCAGCGTCTGACGGAGCTCGGCCTGGTCTGTTCCGGCGCCCATATCCAGTTCGAGTCCTTAAGCGAAGAAAACCGTTATCAGACCCTGGCCTTTTATCAGGCCCTGGACTGCCCCACCCTGATCGTTCCCTGGGATGAGCGGGCCTTTTCGGCGGACACCGTGGGCCAGACCATTGCCGACCTGAACCGCTATCTCCCCCTGGCCACGGCATACGGCTTTTCCATCGGCTATCACAACCATGCCCAGGAGCTTGCCACGTTCGAGCAGGACAAAACCCTGTGGGATGAGATAGCACAGAACACGCCGGAAGAAGTGGTCCTGCAACAGGATGTGGGCTGGAGCTATGTTGCCGGCAAAGATCCCGCCCATTATGTGCGCGCCTACCCCGGCCGCACTCTGACCACCCATTACAAAGCCAAACTGCGTGAATCCGACCAGGGCAAAACCGCGCTGATCGGTCAGGACGGCATCGACTGGCAAGATCTGCTATCGGCCAATATCGAGGTAGGCGGCACCCACTGGCTGGTAGTGGAGCAGGAAGAATATCCCAACGGATTAACCCCCATGCAAGCGGTTAAACTTTCCAAGCAGGGGCTGGAGGAAGAAATCAGAAAGTGGAAACAGACCCACTGATCTCAGGGCCAACCGTCCCCACTCTCGGTTCAGGAAATAAAAAAGCCCCGGCAACAGCCGGGGCTAACACTCCACGGGACCAGTTATTTACATGGAGTAACGCACACCCAGGGCAAAGGTCCGGCTATACAAGGCCGTGCCAAAATTGTGGGTCACCTGATTACCCGCCCCATAGTAGGACTGATACAACTCGTCGGTCAGGTTTGTGCCGTCGAAGGTGACCTCCAGGTTATCGTTAATCCGATAACTCAGTTGGAAGTCCATGCTCTTTTCTGGCGTGCGCCATCTCTCCAGAGGGTTGGCAAACAGCGGCGCTTCATAATCGCTCAGGAATTCCTTACGCCAGGCGTAGGACCAACGGACATTCAGATCGCCCTTGTCATAGGCCAAGACCACGCTGTAGGAGGAGTCGGATACGCCAAACAAGTCGGTTTCCTTGATCTCAACCACCTCGCCCAGTTCATTGGTGACAGGCGTTGACTGAGAGGACGACAGCTTGGTATAGCTGGCCTGCACACCAAACCCATCCAACGGCCCTGGCAGGTTTTCAGGGAACCAGACCAGCCCAAGCTCAGCGCCAGACAGCTCACCGTCAGAGGCATTGAAAGGCTGACTGAGGATGAATTTGTAAGGTGTTGGATCGGTGGCTGATTTATCGTGCGTCACCGAGCGGCGGAAAGGCACCACGAAACCATCGACATTTCGCTTAAACAGCGTGCCGTACAAAGAACTGGCCTCGCCAAAGTACCATTCAAGGGAGAAATCGTAATTCTTCGATTCTGTTGGCTTAAGGTCTGGATTGCCACCGTTGGCGGTACCGTAACCAATGCCCGTTACATCCTCGTTGTAGACGATTAACGGGTTCAGATCGCCGAAACTGGGATAGCGCAGGGTTTCGGTATAAGACAATCTGGCCAGTACATCCTCTGTCAGTGCATAGCGTACCATCACCGACGGTAAGATCTTGCGAGTCTTGCTCTCTCCGGCTGTCACGGGTTGGTCCTGACCCGGAGCGACTTCCTGTGAAAACAGCGAGTCAGTATCAATTCCGGTGTAGCGCAAGCCTACCTCACCGTCGAGGGTACGCCCGGCCAGCCGGGTTTCGAAACGGCCCTGCAAATACACGGACAGGGTCGTTGCATCAATATCAAAAGAGTCTTGCAGACTCAGCTGCTGCATGCCGTACAGGTCGCGATAGGTATCGGCATTGTTGCGGATGGTGTAGCCATTGGCCACGGCCCAGCTGGTCGGTACATCGGCACGGCCATCAAAGAAACCGCTGTTGATGGACGCCAGTCCGTCCAGTGTCGCCACATTGGTACCACAGCCGCCACAACCGTCTTGCCGGCTAAATGCAGTTTGAGCACCGCGTTTGTCATACCGGATGCCGGTATCGATAGCGGTAAAGAAACTGTCGGTACGCCAGGTCAAATCTGCCGTGAAGGTAAGGGCATCACCTTTGTCACGATTGGCGTTGTCATACAGGGTATCCGTGATGTAGTGGGACGGATCAGCCATATCCGACTCGTCAAGCTCAGTGGCGGGATTATCCACAAAGCTGAATTCCGGATAACCCGCCCCGCCATTGAAGGCCACGTCAATCTGATGAGAGTTACCAGGGCGGATAAAGCGCATGGCGAAGAAATCGCTGGTAAATTCGCTGTCCTGATAGACAATTTCTGACTTCAGGCTCAGATCGGGTGACAGCTCCCAGTTCCCGCCCAGTGCGTACAGGTAGCTGTCGGTTTTACCGGTGCTTAAATCGCCGCTGGTAAACACCCAGGGATCGCGAACTGAACGACTCTGCACAATGTTCGTGCCAGGGAACAGTGACACGTTTGCTGCAGCCTGAGCCTGCTCTGGTGTCATACCGTTGTAGTGGCCCCACCAATCGGCAAAAGAGAAGAACAGGCTGTTGAATCCTTCATTACGGTAGCCATTGTAGAAGGCTTCAAACAGGTATTCCGAGGTGTCATTGGGGGCAAACTGGATAGAGATATTGGCTGCCGGGCGTTCACGCTCACCATTGAAGTCACTCTGGAACACCGCATCACGGCCCAGAATATACCCCACATCTTCCCCGTTGATATTTAACGTGGCATCAGGATCTGTCGGCAGTCCATCCAGCAAACCGGCTTGCCATCCGGAAAACAAACGCTCATAGGGCCCCAGGCCTGGGGCACCATTCTCAGTCAAGAACGGCACCATGGCACCGGCGGTAATACTCTGATCCCGGTATCTCATGCGGTTGTAAGACAGGTTGATCAGGGCCCCCAGACGCCCCGCGTCCAGTTCCCATTGCTTACTGGCCAAGGCGCTGATCGCCGGATTGACCTCTTCATTTTGTTCGTTGTAAATACCGCGGGCGGCAACGATAAATTTGTCTTCTTCAAAATCAAACGGGCGGTGGGTTTTCACATCGATGGCGCCGGCGATACCGCTTTCAATATGTGAGGCAGAACGGGTCTTGTAGACATCCACCTGTTTCAGCAGGCTGGCCGGAATATCGGCCAGTGCCACTGCGGTACCGGCAGCCGTAAAGATATTGCGTCCGTTAATGGTGGTAGTCACATCGGGCAAGCCGCGGATTGACACGGTGGACACTTCCCCGGCCCCCCTGTCGGTCACCTGTACTCCGGTCACACGTTGCAAGGACTCCACCACGTTGTTATCCGGGAACTTACCGATGTCCTCAGCCACGATGGCGTCGATGATCTGGTTGTTGAATCGCTTAACATTCAACGCCTGATTCATACTGGCCCGAATACCCGAAACCTGAATCACTTCCACGCCGTCAGCCGACTGTTCGTTCTGGTCATCATCAGTTTCCTGGGCAAGCGCCAGTTGGCTGGACAGGGCCAGCACGATGGCGCTGGCCAGATAAGTAGGTTTAAACATCTGTTGAGCTCTCCGGTAGTTATTATCCCTGGTTAGCCATTACCGCATGACGACTATTCAGGTGTTTTTCGTGATATTACCGAGTTTGTTAATGGACCCGGCGAGTGTATCACGGCCTGTTAAAATATTGTTATTTGATTATCATCATATTGTATGACTTTTTGTCTGTCAACATTTCCACGGATAAAGTTCCACCCTCATCGGAGCCCTTGCTAAAACTGCGCTTCAGCGGCAGTTGGCAAGCTGGAAATACAATTTATTGTCTGCCAAAAAGTCTGTGAGTGGCCTGGAAGAGGGCCTGGCGGGGAACAGAGGGAATGCCGGAACACTGCGGGGAAAGGAAAAGCGTTTGACTGAGAACCTTGGCTCTTCCTGTATCCGTCGCTCGGGCGATTCATCTGGTCGGAGCATGTAAATGCTTAACAAGCTATTTACAAGATGATTAAGCCTGCTACTCTACATATAGTATTACAATACTACTTAACAATAAAAAATATTAACTTCCTATTCCGATCCACCCATCTCAGAAGGAGAGACACATGACATCCGGGCGATTATCCCACCCTAAGCACTACGGCCCCGCCGCAGTGCTGTTACTGGCCGGGCTGTGTTACAGCCAGTTTGCTGCAGCCAATATCATCAACCAGGACTTTGCCAACGCCTTTGATAACTGGCAGGGCGAAGTCATCAGCTACAACGCCGGCAGTGGCACAAACAGTACCGCCAGCGGCGATATCTTTGCCGCCTTTAGCAACAACTTCAGCCTGGGCGGCAACCAGGTGACCCTGGCCACCAGCGCGACAGGCATGGACGAATTCTGGAGTGTGCTGCTGTATCAGGATTTTGTCCTGGATCCATCCGCCGGCGGCGCGCCGTTGACCCTGTCACTGGACGTGGCGGACAACCTGACAGGCGATGATGACTTCTTCTTCGCTCAATTGCGTAACCTGGACACCAACGATGTGCTGGATCTGTCCGGCGGCGGCAGCTTCGACGTCAGCGACTGGGTAGGCATCAATGCCAGCCTCGAGTTCGGTGTTCAGGACGGGGATTTCAATCTGGGCGACAGCCTGAGCATCAGCAATATCAGGCTGGCCGAGCAGGTAACCGAAGTGCCGGAGCCTTCCTCCTTGCTGTTATTGGCCCTGGGCGCGCTGTTGCTGCTGCGCCGACGCGCCTGAATTACCTCGTTTAACTTTTTATCAGGGTGCATTGCCTGGTCTGTTGTGGTGCCCGACTTAAAACAGGAGCTTCGAACATGAATCGTTCGTTTTGTCAGCTTGCGCAGTTCTCTCCCCCCTGTGCACAAAAACTGCTTTTCACCGGTCTGTTGACCCTTTCAGCCCTGCTGGCGCCAAACGTGCTGGCCGCCGACGACTGGCAAGTGGTGGAATCGGCCAGTATTGAACAAAGTCAGCGCGTGTACGTACGTGGTCAGGGCTATTACACCGACAACCAGATTCAGGTGGCGGACCCCGCCACATTATCCGAAAATTTGCGCCTGGTGGTGACCAGCAGCAGCCACCGGGTCACCAATGCCCACGGCACGGATGAAGGCGGTCTGCCCTACTTTGCCGTCAGCGATATCAGCCAGGCGGTGCGGATTTTCTTCGCCAATGGCCGCGGCGCCTTTGCCTATGAAGCGGCGCTGTATCAGATCCCCGAGGGGAATCAGAGTGACCCGGTCTTAGGCGATGTCAGCTATACCAATGCCTCGGTACATGACCCATCCGTGATCCGCCTGGATGACGGTACCTTCTATGTGTTTGGCTCGCATTTAGCGGCGGCCAAAACCACGGACCTGATGAACTGGCAGGTGGTCACCACAGACGGGGTGAATGACAACAACCCCCTGTTTGACACCTACGCCGAAGAGGCAGCCGAAGGCATCGCCTGGTCCGGCGGCTGGGTAGGCTCCTGGGCCGCCGATGTGATTCAGCTGGCAGACGGCAAGTACTACTTCTATTACAACCATTGCGCCTCCCCGGAAAACGGCGAATGTGATTCTTCCCGCTCTTATCTGGGCGTGGCGGTGTCAGACAATATTGAAGGGCCCTATGAAAACATCGAGCTGTTTTTAAAAAGCGGCCACCGGGGCGATGAAAACCCCGGCATAGACGGCAATCCTTATAACGGCAACCTGCATCCCAATGCCATCGATCCGGATGTGTTCTTCGATAAAAAAGGCAGATTGTGGATGGTATACGGGTCTTACTCTGGCGGTATCTGGATCATGGAAATGGACCCGGCAACCGGCCTGCCGCTACCCGGTCAAGGCTACGGCACCAAGATCATGGGCGGTTACTACAGCGCCATCGAGGGGCCTTATATGCTCTACAGCCCCGAATCGGACTACTACTACCTGTTTACCTCTTTCGGCGGCTTTGCCCAGAATGACGGCTACAACATGCGTATTGCCCGCTCCCGCTCACCCCAGGGGCCCTTTGTGGACGCCGAAGGCCAGGATATGATCGGTGCCTCCGGCAACTGGTCCAGTATTGCCCCATACGGGGTTAAGCTGATGGGCGGCTTTTTGTTTGATGCCAATCCCGGTGATGCAGGCACCGACCATGGTTATATGGCACCAGGCCACAACTCCGCCTACTACGATGCCCAAAGCGGCAAGCACTTTGTCATCTTCCATACCCGTTTCCCTAATCGGGGCGAGGGTCATGAAATCCGCGTGCATGAGTTGTTTATCAACGAAGACGGCTGGCTGGTGGCCTCCCCTCATCGCTATGCGCCCATTGAGGGCGAGAATATTGTCGATGCCGGGGATCTGCTGGGCACTTATCAGTTTATCAACCACGGCAAGGACATAAACCGCGAGGTCCACCGTTCGGTGTACCTGAACCTCAAGGCCGAAGGCGTGATTGACGGCGATCTGAGCGGCAGTTATGTGCTGGGTGATACCAATCAGATCACCCTGCATCTGGACGGGTTGGGCAGCTTCGATGGCGTGTTGGCCTGGCAATACAATGACAACATCGCCCAGTTGGTACCCACCTTCAGTGCCCTGTCCACTGAGCGTATCTCGGTGTGGGGCAGCAAGCTTCCGCCACAAAGTACCGAACAGGCCCTGGGCAGTATTGCCGACAGCCTGGAGCTGGTCAGCGAAACCAGCACCAGTATCAGCCTTGCCACTCTGGGTACCCAGGGCGCCAGCATTAACTGGCAAAGCAGTCATCCTGATGTCATCGGTGCCGACGGTACCGTTGTCCGGCCTAATGCCGGCAGCCCTGATGTAGTGGTGACGATGACCGCCACCATTGAGCTTAACGGCCAGACGGTGACCAAAACCTTCCAGATCCTGGTCAAGGCCAGAAAGCCCTTTAACCGCACCGCACAGTACCGTTTCGAGCAGAATCTGGACGATGCCCTGGGGTATCTGCCCCCTGGCACAGTGACAGGCAACCGCATTGATACCAGCGACGGTGCAGTCCAGTATGCCGGCGGCGCCTTTGGCGATGCCCTGTGGCTGGATGGCACCTCAGGCGTGCGCCTGCCCGATGGCCTGATTGACAGCTATGCCTATACGGTGTCCCTGTGGCTGAATCCGACAACGCTGACCCAGTTCAGCACGGCGTTTTTCGCTGCCCGCAATATGGATAACTGGCTGAGTCTGGTGCCCTGGAGCTGGGATGGCAACACCATGCTCTGGAGCGGCAGTCAAGCCTGGTATGACGCCAGCGCCGGTGAGCAGATCCCGGCCGATGCCTGGACCCACGTGGCCTTTAGCGTGAATCAGGGCCAGGTCAGGCTGTACTTAAACGGCGAGCAGAAATACAGCGGCAGCAATTTTGCTGACCTGTTTACCGGCCACAGCGGCGCCTTCGCCCTGGGGGTCAACTACTGGGATCTGCCCTTCAATGGCCTGATTGACGAGCTGAACATCTATGAAGGTGCGTTAAGCGCTGCCGAGATCAAAGCCCTGGATATCGACCGACTGCCCACCAGCGAGTTGCTGCAATCGGCGGCGGATCTGCTGAGCCTGGGTGATATCAGTGCAGTGCGGGACAATCTGACCCTGCCCACCTCAGGTGCTTATGCCGCCGCCATCAGCTGGGCCTCCAGTGACGAGTCGGTGATTGCCACTGACGGCACAGTCACCCGCCCGACGCACAGCGATGCCCAGGTCACCCTCACCGCCACCTTGACGCTGGATGGCCAGCAGACCTCCCGCGAGTTTGCAGTGACAGTGCGTTCCACTGCCGCCCCGGCTCCCCTCGCCCACTACAGCTTCGATGGCTCAGACTTAACCGATGCCATGGCCAATGTGGCCAGCGGCAGCGCCACCGGTGCCCGGCTGGATCAGCCCGGCGGCAGCTTAAGCTTCCCATCAGGGGTGGTGGGTAACGGCCTGCTGCTTGACGGCAACAGCGGTGTGCGCCTGGCCGACAATCTGATTAGCGATAACAGCTACTCGGTGTCTTTGTGGCTCAATCCCACGGCCCTGACCAACTTCACCACTGCGTTTTTCGGCTATGCCAGCCTGGATAGCTGGGTCAGCCTGGTTCCCCGGGGCCATGGCGGCGTGGGCGAGAACACCATGCTCTGGTCCGGTACCGCCTGGTATGACGCTGGTATCGGTGAACAGATCCCGCTGAATGCCTGGTCGCACCTGACCTTTGTGGTCAACAATGGCAATCTGGTGATCTACTTAAACGGCGAGGCGGTCTTCAGCGGCACTAACTTCCCCAATGTGTTCGGCAGCGCCGGCACCAAGGGCTTTGGCCTGGGCGTGAACTTCTGGGATCTGCCCTATCAGGGTCTGATGGATGAAGTGCGCATCTACGATGAAGCCATCAGCGCCGGGGATGTGCAGCAGCTGTACCTGACTGAACAGCCCTGATTTGCCCCTGTCCCTGTCATCCGTCAGGATGACAGTCCTAAGCCAGCCTGCGGGCTGGCTTATTTTTTATGGGCTCTGGTAAAAGGACCGTTAAGCATTGACAACAAATATTTAACAACGAATAATTGTATTACAATATTATCTTAAATTGAGCCGCCCGATGGGTTCGGCTCCCGGCAATATACAGGTATACCCATGCGAAAATCATTACCCCTGCTGCTTTCATCCCTTTTGCTGACTGCCACCCCGGCACTGGCGAAAAACCCCTTGTTTGAGCATGTCTTTACTGCCGATCCAGCCGCCATGGTGCATGACGGCACTGTGTATCTGTATACCGGCCATGACGAAGCGCCCAACAATGACCGCTTTTTCGAGATGCACGACTGGCTGTTGTTTACCTCCAAGGACATGAAGACCTGGCAAGAGCACGGTCCCATCATGCGCGCCACCGACTTTGGTTGGGCCAAAGGCGACGCCTGGGCCGCCCATATGATTGAACGCGACGGCAAGTTCTATTTCTACACCACCGTGCGCCACAAAGACGACAAACCCGGTTTTGCCGTGGGCGTGGCAGTGGCCGACTCCCCTTACGGCCCCTTTAAAGATGCCATTGGCAAGGCCCTGATCACCGATGATATGACCACCCATACCCCCAACGACTGGGACGATATCGATCCGGCGGTGTTTATTGAGGAAAATGGTGATGCCTATATGTTTTTTGGCAACCTGGTACCCAAGTACGTCAAGCTTAAGGACAATATGGTGGAGCTGGACGGTGAGATTAAGACCATGAATTTGCCCAACTTTACCGAGGCCCTGTGGGTGCATAAAAAGGATGACAACTATTATGTCTCCTATGCCTGCGAATTCCCGGAGAAGATCTGCTACGCCATGAGCAAGAGCATTCACGGTCCCTGGGAATACAAAGGCATCCTCAATGAGATTGCCGGTAATACCGAGACCAATCACCAGTCCATCATCGAATTTAACGGAAAGTCCTACTTTATCTACCACACAGGCGCAGTGCCGTCCCGCGACGGCAAGCCCAGCGGTGGCCGTTTCCGCCGGTCGGTGGCCATTGATCGCCTGTATTACAACGAAGACGGTAGCCTGAAGCGGGTGGTGATGACCAGCGAAGGCATTCAATAGGGAGCAATACATGAAAGGCTTAACTACCGCCCTGCTGGTTGCAGGACTCGGTGCCAGCACTTTGCTTGGCGCCGCGCCCCACCAGGTCAGCATCGAGATCCAGGCCCAACAGAGCGGGCCTGTGATCAACAAGGATATCTACGGCCAGTTTGCCGAGCATCTGGGACGCGGCATTTATGAGGGGATCTGGGTCGGCGAAGACTCCCCTATTCCCAATACCCAGGGCTTTCGTAACGATGTGGTGGCGGCCTTAAAAGCCATCCAGGTGCCCCTGGTGCGCTGGCCCGGCGGCTGTTTTGCCGACGAGTATCACTGGCGTGACGGCATCGGCCCGCGCGATCAGCGGCCGGTCAAGGTCAATACCCACTGGGGTGGCGTGGAAGAAACCAACGCCTTCGGTACCCATGAGTTTTTCCAGTTTGTCGAGCTGATTGGCGCCGATGCCTATGTTAACGGCAATCTGGGCAGCGGCACGGTGCAGGAAATGGCCGAGTGGATGGAATATATGACCTCGGACAAAAACTCGACCCTGGCTAACGAGCGGCGTAAAAACGGCCGTGAAGAACCCTTCGAGATTGCCTATTTCGGCATCGGCAATGAGTCCTGGGGCTGCGGCGGCCATATGCGTCCGCAGTATTATGTGGACTTGTACCGCCAGTACGCCACTTTCCTGAAAACCCCACCGGGCAAGCGGCCCAAACTGGTGGCCAGCGGCGGGCATACCGAGGACACCGAGTGGACTGAGGTGCTCAGCGCGAATATCCACCGGGATATGGACGGCATCAGCTATCACTTCTATACCCTGCCCACCAGCGACTGGCAGAAAAAGGGCGAAGCCCTGGGCTTCGATGAGTCCATGTGGCTGGCCACGCTGGAACGCACCTACCGAATAGACCAGTACCTGCGCGACAACCTGGCGGTACTGGATAAAAACGACCCGGACGGTAAGCTGGCCTTTTACGTGGACGAATGGGGCACCTGGTATGACCCTGAGCCTGGTCGCGAACCCGGCTTTTTATACCAGCAGAACAGCCTGCGCGATGCGGTGGTCACCGCAGTGAATTTTAATATCTTCCACGAGCACGCCAAACGGGTACAGATGACCAATATCGCCCAGATGATCAACGTGCTGCAGGCCATGATCCTCACCGACAAGGAAAAGATGATCCTGACCCCCACCTACCATGTGTACGGCATGTATAAGGTGTTCCAGGATGCCACCTCGGTGCCTTTTAAGATTGAGACGGGTCAGTATGGCAACGGCGACAAATCAGTACCGGCGGTCACCGCCTCGGTGGCCAAGGGCACTGATGGCAAGCTGTATCTGGCGCTGGTGAACCTCGACCCCAATGAGTCGGCCACCGTCGGGCTGAAACTTAACGGCATCAAGGCCAGTCAGGCAGTGGGCCAGATCCTCACCGCCGATAAAATGGACGCCCACAACAGCTTTGCCCAGCCTGAGGTGGTCAAACCCAAAGCCTTTAGCGCTAAGCTGAGCAACTTAAGCCTGCCGGCTAAGTCTGTGGTGGTGGCTGAGCTTAAGTAATTGGCTGCATTGCTATTGTGGTGAAAGGGAGCTGCGGCTCCCTTTTGCTTTTTATAGCCTCGAAGCATCCCAAACAGGACTGGCCAGGCCTACACCCACGAGAGTTTAAGTGTTATGTCATCCCGAAATCTTTTCGGGATCTCTATCCGGCACCTCGTCCCCCTGAAGTTACCGTCATCCCGGAATCTTTTTCGGGATCTCTGTCCAGCAGCCGTAGAGTACAAATAAAGAAGCAAGAAGGCAGCGCCGGATTGGCCTTCGCAGACACGCTGTGAACCCATCCATGGGCGCTTCGCTTCGACATCCTGTCTCAGAGAGTCTGCGAAGACCAACCCGACACTGCCTCCCACCCTTTCTCTATCTGTATGAAATAAGTTTGCAGCCAGACCCACTGTTCACACAGAGGGCTGCTGAAACAGCGGGCTTACCTCCCGGCATAGGTAAGAGCTTAATTTTTATAAAATATTTGACCTAAAGCTGAGAGGAAGTGTTTACTTGTGACACTTTGAGAGATGATTGGGGGACAGACATTTGGCTTTGTCTCTTCTTTGAAAAAAGATTCACTATATTCGGTAAGTATCGGAGGCCCCCCTTTGAAGAGCAGTTTATATTCCAATGCAAATTCACCTTGTATCAACTTTCCTTTTATTTAAAAAGAATTCTCATAAAGAGAAAGATTGACAATTTTCAACAAAAAAGGCCGCATTTAGGATTTCTCTCAGATTCTGGTCAAATCAACTGGGTTACATCATGTCTAACAAATCCTCAGCTACTAAAATGCCTGAGCTAGCTGTTATTTTTAAGCCTTTAATAATTGGCTTCCTTCTAGCTGAAATATGGACTGTCGCATTCGGCATGGGCAGCTTGTACTCTCTCCAATTATCAGATGTAAATGCTTCCATCCATTTAATTGTAATAGCATCATTATTCACGTTATGTGTATATTACTGGCGTCTTCGAGATGGAGTGGCTACCGCAAAGAAAATCATTAAAAGCTTTAGAATTGACCTCCTCGCGGCATTGTATTTGGGTATAGAACTTAATTTTTACACCTATCAGTCGTTAAAAGAAATCCACTCAAAATTTATTGTTACTTTCTTTAGTTGGACACCATTAATTTTACCCATTCTTTTATTAACAATACTTTCACCTATCCTGCAATATTGGATATCTAAAAAACACAGAAAAGTTCAACAGAGCTACTTTCTCTCGGATGTTGAGATTAAAAAAGGTGATGATGACTTCCTCAACGTTCATGAGCAAGCAATAATGTTTGCTGAATCAGTAACTCAAAGCGCAGATGTATTCGGACTAGACGGGCCTTGGGGTATAGGGAAAACTAGCTTTATCAATCTGGCCGAATCCGTGTGGTCAAAAAATAGTAAATTCTTAGTGTGTCGGTTTGAACCTATGAGGTTTGCTTCGGAGCCTAACCTTGCTGAACGTCTGATTGGTGAACTTACATCAACAATTCAGAAAAGCACTTATGCTCCAGAGTTCCGGCGCGCAGCAGATAGGTATTCAAGACTCATTAAAGGAAAAGCTGAGCTATCATTTTTTGGGTTCAAATTCTCTTTAGAGCCATGACCTTTCCCCGAGATTAGTACCAATCCCTCAATGAGATTTTCCTGCTTAAGCTGCCTGTTTTGCATACTCAACAGGCGACATGTAATTCAGTGAGCTATGCGGGCGAACATGGTTGTAATGCT
>NZ_JAFKCV010000168.1 GCF_017254865.1 Bowmanella dokdonensis
TATTTAGCTTTGGGCCTTTGGCTTAGGCCAGCGTGCCCCTATGTAAACGGAATCAAACAATGAACAAACACACCACTTTTCGTGTCAGCGCCCTGAGCCTGGCCCTTTTCTCTGCGCTTTCCTATGGCGAACAAGCACAACAACATGACGAGTTAGAAACTATTATCGTCAGTGGCGAAGCCCTTAGCCTACCCAACCAGGTCATTACCGATGCCAAGCAGCCGCGCCAGCCTTTGCCGGCTCACGACGGTGCCGATTATCTGAAAACCATCCCGGGCTTTTCTATGGTGCGTAAAGGCGGGGCCAGCGGCGATCCAGTCTTCAGAGGCATGGCAGCGTCACGCCTGACCATTTTAAACGACGGC
>NZ_JAFKCV010000169.1 GCF_017254865.1 Bowmanella dokdonensis
CATCTGAATTGGATTACCGGGCGCATATCGGTAATGGCTCATTTTATGAATAACTACATATCCACTGTTAGGGGTATGGAATGGGGAAATTTAAAGGGCAGTATTTCCGATTTAGATACTGTGAAATTTCTTGAGGGAGGAATAAGTACAGGCGTACTGGCAGGCGCATTAGGAGTAGCTATGTACTCGGCCCCGGTACTCACCATGATCGCCTTTGCCCTGCAGTATATTTTAAAGCGCACGCATAAACTGGGAATAGGCCGGCAACTGCCTTCCTATGCCACCACACTGGATGCCGTTGCCTGGCTGTTATATCAGGGCGCTATGGCCCTAAAAGAGATCTCTGTTTGGGTACAACGCTTGCT
>NZ_JAFKCV010000170.1 GCF_017254865.1 Bowmanella dokdonensis
TCATGACACCGAACAGACTGAGTGGCAGGCATTAGTTGATTAGCTGTTTTATTGCGGGCATGGGAGCAGTGTAATCACCCTGAGATAAGATCTGCAAGCCCAAGAATTGTATAGATTTGTCGCCGGGCTCGTGCAGGCTGTCGGGCGTGAAATGTGTTGGGTTAATCCTGAGCAGGCTTGTTCGCTGAAGTTTTTGTTTTTAAGGTAGCTAAAACGCAATCAGTGGAATACCAAATATGACGATAAAAACCACCTTGTTAGCCGGGTCTGTGCTCTTGGCAAGCAGCGCTATGGCTAAGGACAACCACTTTAGTGCAGAGGATATTTTTGCCCTGGAATATGCCAGCGATGTGCAGATAAGTCGT
>NZ_JAFKCV010000171.1 GCF_017254865.1 Bowmanella dokdonensis
GAGGGTATTCCTTACGAAGAAGTACTGGAAGATTATCGTAACAATTCTGTCGATGATGTTGATACGGAAGACTTTGCTGCTGCTTTGATAAGGGAAGGCTCAAAAAGACGTTTTGTGGTTGTCGATGATGAAGCGCTAGAGCAAATGCTGGATGCGCCGTTAGAAAAGTGGCGTGTATTCCTCCATCCTTCACAGCGCAAAATTGTTGAGCGTGATTGGAATGGTCCTGTACGTGTATTGGGAGGGGCAGGAACAGGAAAAACTGTAGCTGCAATCCATAGAGCTAAATGGTTAGCTGCGTCATTAGATGGTGTGCCCAACAAGAAGGTGTTGTTTACCACTTTCACTAAAAACTTGGCCAGTG
>NZ_JAFKCV010000172.1 GCF_017254865.1 Bowmanella dokdonensis
TGGCTGCAGTTTTTCCCATCCAGGCTAAGTATGTTGTTATTGCTGATGTTGCAGCCGCCTAAAAAAGGCAGCCGGGCGAGTATTCAGCAGGGAGCCCAGCGCACGCCCCGAGTCACCTTGCTTGCTTATTCTGGCGCCGCATTAGGTATTCAGCTTGGTGGCCCCGCCTTTTACAACGGACACAAAGTTCGCCTGCCCAAATGCGGCGGCGAGCGTCAGGCCGAAGCGGCTGATATCCAGACAGCCAGAATAGCCATAGTAAAAATCCAATGGCTGCTGATTGTGCTCAGTGCACTATTATCCGCCCTGCCCCTGGTCCTCTGAGGAATTGAATGAAACCTTTCTTGTTTACCTTACTTAGTC
>NZ_JAFKCV010000173.1 GCF_017254865.1 Bowmanella dokdonensis
TCGAAAATGCAGAGCATCGCCAACTGTTTCAAGGATGGCTCAATCAACACTGGCAAAGCAAAGACAACGCCCTGAAACAACTCGCAGCGGGCCAGCAATGTTGAGTATGTTACCGGGTATAGTGCTGCTGCCCTTCCATGCACTATTTCAGATCCTTAATCTGATCATATGGGGCTCAGTGATTATCCTGCTTGGCCTGATCAAGCTTATCAGCCCTATTACTGCACTAACCCACATCATTAACCGCTTACTAAATGCCGCACTGCGAGGCTTCGCACTTTGTGCGGTTGGCATAATTAACCTGTTTAACAAGGTTGAATGGGATTATCAGATTGAAGGTACGCTCAGGCAAAATGGTTGGTA
>NZ_JAFKCV010000174.1 GCF_017254865.1 Bowmanella dokdonensis
TGCTGGCCAGGTCGTGCTGGCCATCCGCGTCAACTTGCAGGGCATGGGTATAGCCCTGTCTAATCGCTTCTTGCATACCGGACATCACCGCGCCGCCTTTGCCCTGATTGTGCTCATGGCGCACCAGCGTAATGCGACTGTCCTGCGCCAACGCCCGCATGGCGGCTGACGCTTCTGGTCCACTGGCGTCATCCACCAGTATCACGGGCAGATGCAGGGCAAACAGCCGTTCGGTAATAGTCCCCAGCTTGGTATGGTGGTTATAGGAAGGGATCAGGGCACAGAGTTTCAAGCCGACACCTTAAACAAAATCCGCCCTGAAGCATGTTGCCCCTGGCTGGATTGATAGCTGAACAGACACT
>NZ_JAFKCV010000175.1 GCF_017254865.1 Bowmanella dokdonensis
TTCGTCAGGAGTTGCTACTGTGTGTGCTGCTGTTGCCAGTGGCGATTTGGCTGGCCGACTCCCCGGTGGAGCTTATTCTGCTGATTGGTCCACTGCTATTGTTACTGATGGTGGAATGCCTGAATAGTGCTATTGAAGCGGCCATAGATAGAATCAGTACCGAGTGTCATCCTCTCTCCAAGCAAGCGAAAGACTTAGGCTCAGCCGCGGTCTTTTTTACTCTGCTGATCATAGTAGTGAGCTGGCTTGCCATCCTACTGCCTAAACTCTAGCCATATAATTCCTTACACTTTGTAACTGCCTTTGCCCACAGGGGAACTATGCTGGTTCTGCCAACAAAGGGGAAGGGCTGTGCGTATAT
>NZ_JAFKCV010000176.1 GCF_017254865.1 Bowmanella dokdonensis
CCAACGGTGGTGTATTCGGTTCCTTGATGTCTACGCCAATCATCAACCCACCACAAAGCGCTATTCTGGGTATGCACAAAATCCAGGATCGCCCCATGGCGGTGAATGGCAAGGTGGAAATCCTGCCTATGATGTATCTGGCCCTGTCTTATGATCACCGTATCATTGACGGCAAAGAGTCTGTGGGCTTCCTGGTTACCGTTAAGGAACTGTTGGAAGATCCGACACGCCTGCTGCTGGACATTTAAGCGCCAGTCAGGTTGAAGTTTAAAAGGTGAGGAAGCCTGAAGGCGACCTCACCTTGACGCTTCTGGAACTTGAACTGAGCTAATATTTTACTCAGTTCACCGGAGGCAGCGTC
>NZ_JAFKCV010000177.1 GCF_017254865.1 Bowmanella dokdonensis
TTTGATGAAGCCGGACAAATGCGTGACATGGTGCAAAACCATTTGTTGCAAATTTTGACCCTGATTGCCATGGAGCCACCAACGACACTGGATGCAGACAGCATTCGTGACGAGAAACTCAAAGTGCTTAAAGCATTGCGCCCCATTAATAGCAGCAACATCAGTGAGAAAACCGTTCGTGGTCAGTACACCGGTGGATTTGTAAAGGGGCAAGAAGTACCGGGTTACCTGGATGAGCCTGATGCTAACCAGAAGAGTGAAACCGAGACCTTTGTCGCACTGAAGGTGGAAGTGGATAACTGGCGCTGGGCGGGTGTGCCGTTCTACTTGCGTACCGGTAAGCGTATGCCGACCAAAGTC
>NZ_JAFKCV010000018.1 GCF_017254865.1 Bowmanella dokdonensis
CGGCCTGGGCCTCTCTCAAGCGGGACGCGAATTCTACGCTATCCTTCTTCGCTGTCAAGCCATCCAACCGAAGTTTTTTGCCTGACCTTCCCTGCCGATTGCTCGTCTTCACCTGACCTTCCTGGCCCCGGGTTAAGCTGGTTGGCCTACCCCCTCGAAGTGCGGCGCATTCTACCTATACCAACCACCAGCGCAAGCAGTATTTTACTAGAAAAGTTTGTTTGCTGCTTATTTGAGCAAAATGATTAGAAAATCATGCTGGATAAAAAGTTCCCTATGAATAAGGTCAACAGTTGGCGTTAGCAAGATTAACCAGTAACATAAACTGGCTATTTACTTTTTTAATTACATTTTAGGTAGTTACATGAAATCACCGGTTCTTCTTTATATAGTGATCGCAGGTTTGCTGGCTGTATTGGGTTTTTTTGTCATGCCAGCTAACGCGGTATCTTCCAATCAGGCTCTGGCCCTTGGCCTGGCGGTCGGTGGCATCGCCACTCCCATCCTGGCGAAACTCTTGGTCTCTTCATCTGTTCCTTCTGCATCATCCTCATCTCATTCAACAGGTTCAACCGAAAGCAGAACTCTCTATGTGGGTAACCTGCCTTACCGGGCCAGTGAAGAGGATGTGAAAGAGCACTTCGAGATTCAAGGGAGTGTATTGTCTGTCCGATTGATGAAAGATCGTCGCACAGGTAAGCGTAAAGGTTACGGATTTGTAGAAATGCCTGAGGGCGATGCAGAAAAGGCCATCCGGTCGCTTAATGATACTGAGTTCCAGGAGCGCACCCTGAAAGTTCGTATGGCTAAGGACAAACAGGAAGACTGAATTAGGCAAGTTTAGTTCTTTCTGCTGAAAAAAGGCCTGCGAACCGCAGGCCTTTTTTTGTTTGTTCAACCCTCGCTGGTTTCAGTTGCAGATCCGGCTTCACCTGCATTGACTGCCGAAGGTAAATTATCCAGCAATCTTTGATTAAACGAATGGAAACGGTTAATTGCACTGATTAGCTCAGGGGTCTCAAGATTCAGGACTTTGTTGACCAAACCGTTGATCAGATTCTCATAGGCTCGCCCATTCTCCAACTGTTCCCTTGACTGTTCCACCACGTCCAACATACGCTCAAGATAATGTGCAACCGGCTTGACCTGATTTGAAGCTTCCGGTGTCGCCCCTTTCTCCTCATTATGGGAGATGGCTTCATAAGTCTGAATAACCCTGACCTGCTCATGACGAGTCAATTGCAATGCGTACCCCGTCAACTCGGATTCGTTGAAGCCAAGCTCCAGGGCTTGATTGAAAGCCTTCTCAACATCACCGTTGAAAAACTCATCGGCCAACTCTGCAGCGTTACCCACCAGTTCGCCTAAGGCATCAAGCTCTCCCTCATCCAGACTACCCTGCACAGAAAAGCTGAAACCGGCTCTTTCGTAATAAAGATAATTCTGCTGGGCTTGAAGACCAGGGGACGTGCCCTGTGTTCTCTGCTCGCCATCGTTCTCTTCATTTGCCTTATCCGATTCGGCTGCCGCTTGCTGATCAGTTATTACGCCCTGACCCGCAGGCGCTCCAATGGGTACGGGTTGAATCTCACCCTTTCCGGCTTCTTCATTCTGCTGGCCCGAGCTGATCAGCAGACTTCGATTCAATTCGAACTGGCGCAGATCCTCAAATCTGATGGTGACTTCATCGCCATCATGGGTGCGCACTGACAACTCACTGCGATCTTCACGACTGTAACTGACAGACTGATAAACACCCAGTTGACTCACTTGATCCTGCTCACCTTCTTCATTCTTACCAAAGACATCACGTTCGAGTTTTTCGATACCCTCTTCAATCATCTCCCGGCTCTTGCTGATACCGCTGGAGATCTCATCATTCATTAAGCCGGCCAGATCCTTCTCTGCCATCTTGATGCCTTTGGCAACCCCATTCCTGGCTTGCTCAAACATTTTCGTCAGCTCGTCGTTATCCATACCCTTGGCCTGGGCATGTTTGATGGCGCCACCCACAAAGCGCAGTACATTGCGGGCCACCTCTTCGAAATCGAACAGACTTTTCTGCTCAGCCGCCTGCTCTGCTTTAGGGACGCCCAGATTGGGTCGTCTGCCATCCAGAGTCAGAGATTCGTTCAGGGCCCCACTGAATACTTTAAGGCTGACAAAACTCCTGGATTCAACGGCATTGGACAAAGTGACAGCATTCTGTTGTTGACTCGCCGCCTGACGCAAACCCGTTTCCCGTAACTGGTTCTGCAATTCGGAGCGACCAACGTAAGACTGCTTTTCACCAAGAAACGCCTTTAATTCGCCTATGTTCATGATTTTTTCCTCACCACCTCAATATTGGTTATCGGCCGTCCCTGTATAAGTTTTAGTCTAATTTACAAGGCGGGCGTTATCCTCTTCGGGGAATCCCCGGACTGGCCTTGATTGACAGGCACAAGTCTTTACAATCGGCGCGCAACTTTGAGGAAAGCAGATGAGACCCACAGATATCGATCCACGCCAGTACGAACAACAGCTTGCCGATAAAATCACGGCGCTCAAAGATCAATTCCAGACGTTCACCTTACCCAAACTGGAAATATTTTCGTCCCCTGAAGTGCATTATCGCATGCGCGCGGAATTCAGGGTGTGGCATGAAGGTGAAGACCTTTATCACATCATGTTTGACCCGGTGACCAAGGAAAAATACCGGGTTGATCAGTTCCCACCGGCCAGCAAACTGATCAATGACGTCATGCAACAACTATTGGTATTACTGAAACCTGAGCCAATAGCCCGCCGCAAACTCTATCAGATAGATTATCTCAGTACCTTGAGTGGAGAAATCCTGGTCACCTTAGTGTATCACCGGCAACTGGATGAACAGTGGGAAGCCTGCATGCGGGACATGCGCGCCAGACTGTCCCGGCAATTTAAGATTGATATCGTCGGACGGGCTCGTAAGCAGATGCTGTCATTGGACAGGAATTTTGTTGTGGAATCACTGCCCATTGGCGATCGAACTTATAGGTTCAAGCAAATAGAAAACAGCTTCACCCAGCCCAATGCAGAGGTAAATCGTAAAATGATAGGCTGGGCCCTGGATGCCACCCGCAACGAAACGGGTGATTTACTGGAGCTATATTGTGGACTGGGCAACTTTACCCTGCCTCTAGCACAAAACTTCAACCGGGTCCTGGCAACAGAGATCTCCAAGGCTTCGGTGGAAGCCGCCCACTACAACCTGGAGATAAATGAGCTGTCCAATGTGACAGTGCTGAGAATGTCCAGCGAAGAATTCACTCAGGCCATGCAGGGAAAAAGGAGCTTCAAACGGCTGGAAGGGGTCTCACTGGAGGAGTTTAACTGTCGGACTGTGCTTGTCGACCCTCCCCGGGCCGGCTTGGATGAAGAGACCTGCCGACTGGTCAGCAATTATGACAATATCCTCTATATCTCCTGTAACCCCGAGACCTTAAGAGAAAATCTTGAGATACTTGGCCGAACCCATAAGGTCGAACGCTTCGCCCTGTTCGACCAATTCCCCTACACCCATCATGCAGAATGTGGCGTCTATCTTCGCAAAGAATCCAGGAAAGACTAGCCTGCTTTATTAGCATAAAAACTCGCCCCTTTGGCTATGAAGCGAAGTTGCTGAATCAGTCGCTGGGCCTGGGCCAGACGCTGTACTTCTGAAGCATCTATGGCCTCAGCGCCAGCACTGAATACCAGCTTGACCATCGCTTCTGCCTGAAGACTGGCCATTTGGCGGCCCATGCCGGTATGAGAAGCGGTATAATCGCTCAGTTCTTCGATAAAATGCTGAATTTCCCTGAGTACGGCCGCCCGGAACGCTGGAGACGTACCGGAATGTTCGCGTAACAGCAGCCGGAACTCATTGCTGTTGGAAACCACAAACTCCATAAAGGTATTGACCGAGGTGTGGATCACACCGCCGCCCGCGTCTATTCTTGAACGGGCCTGTCGCATCAGTTGGCGCAAGGCAAGCCCTGCCTCGTCCACAAGGGTCAAGCCCAACTCGTCGATATCCTTGAAATGGCGATAAAAGGAAGTAGGCGCAATGCCGGCAGCCCGGGCGACTTCACGTAAACTGATGCTGGACAGACTGCGCTGCTCATCCAGAAGATTAAAGGCCGCGTCTATGATTGAACGACGGGTTTTCAGTTTTTGCTGCTGACGTGTCATCTTGTGGGGCATTGGTTGTTGGGAAACGCAGTGTAGCACTTAATTGACTGGTGATTGAGAGTCCAATTGATATTGCACCTTGCCAAGCCAACTGGAAGCGGATAAATTAGCGCACACTTGTACGCTCAATATTTTTCCTGAATGCAAAAACCCGCCCTTATCCTGACCAACATACTGGTCTTTGCCGTTACCGCCCTGATGAGTCTGATTCTTGTGCCGATTGAGGCGCTCACTAATGGTTTTGACTGGGTGGAAGTCACCTGCTGTCTGATTCTTATCTGGTTCTCCGGTTTATCCATAACTGCCGGTTACCACCGTCTTTGGTCCCACAAGACCTATGACGCTCATCCGATGGTCAGATTGATACTGGCAATAGGCGGGGCCTTGGCGCTGCAAAACAGTATCCTGCACTGGGCTTCGGATCACAGGATTCACCACAAGCATGTGGATGACAATGATAAAGATCCTTATTCTGCTGGCCGGGGATTCTGGTACTCGCATATCGGCTGGATGCTCCGGGAATACCAGGCCAGCCGTTACACTGACTACAACAATTGCCGGGATCTGCAAAAAGACAAGATCGTGATGTGGCAGCACAAGCATTATCTGCCTATTACACTTTCGGCTAACTTCGGTATCCCGCTTTTGCTTGGCTGGATGAATGGTGACATCTGGGGCATGTTACTGCTAGCTGGCGTGCTGAGATTGGTGGTGGTCCATCATGTAACCTTCTTTATCAACTCCCTGGCGCATATATGGGGAAAGCAGACCTACACCGACAAGAACAGCGCCAGAGACAACGGCATACTGGCCCTGTTCACTTTTGGAGAGGGGTACCATAATTTTCATCATATTTTTGAGTATGACTACAGAAACGGAATCAGGTGGTGGCACTTCGATCCGACCAAATGGCTGATCAGACTACTGTCGTTGCTTCGCTTGACTCATAACCTGAGACGCTGCCCGGAAGAGCGCATCGAAAAAGCCCGGCTGGAGATGCAACTGAAAAAAGCCCAGCACCAGATCGCCAGGCATCCCGACGCCGCTTTGCTGATGCAACGGGTGCAGCGGGAATATGAGCAACTGATGCAAAAAATGTCCGAATATTACTCGATCAAAAAGGCCAGGCTGGAAGCCCGTAAGCAGGAACTGCTTGAAAACTACGACAGACTGGAGCTGGATTTCCGTTATAAGGAACTCAAGCAGACTCTGCAACTGGCCAGACGACGCTGGACACTTGTCCATAGATTAAAATTTGCCTGATTGGACCAATGTGGGCAGAGCCTTGACGCAATGCCCCTTGCTTTCCCTTTTAAACTCGGTAACGCTATGAATCTTATCCAGATTATTGGAGCTTTTCGTGACCCGAGCCAGTAAGCAACCGAACACTTCTTCCCCAGGATTTCAGTTTGACGCCGTTGTGATAGGCACCGGGCCTGGTGGCGAAGGCGCCGCCATGCAATTGTCCAAAGCCGGCAAGCAGGTTGCCGTAATAGAACGACACGAGTCAGTTGGTGGCGGATGCACGCACTGGGGCACCATCCCATCCAAGGCCTTACGCCATTCGGTCAGCAGATTAATTGAGTACAACGCTAATCCCTTGTTCAACGATGGCGACCGCAGCCGGCATTTGACCTTCAGTGAAATTCTAAAACATGCCAGCGCCGTGATCCGAAAGCAGAGTCGTCTGCGCGGCAGCTTCTATGACAGGAATGGGGTAAGAATATTTCATGGCGAAGCGTCATTTATTGATGCCCACACCATTCGAATCACCCGAGAAGACGGTTCTATCGACCAGCTCACTACTAACCAGGTGATCCTCGCTACCGGTTCCCGTCCCTATACTCCCAAGGACATAGATTTCAGCCACCCGCGTATCTACAACAGCGACTCCATTTTGTCCCTCAAACATGACCCCAAATCGGTAATTATCTACGGGGCAGGTGTTATCGGCAGCGAGTATGCTTCCATCTTTCGCGGCATGGGGGTGAAGGTCGATCTGGTCAATATGCGGGATCGTCTGCTGTCATTTCTGGATGCCGAGATTTCTGACGCTTTAAGCTATCACCTGTGGAACAACGGAGTAATGATTCGGCACAATGAAATGTATCAGGCCGTAGAAGGGCGGGATGATTGTGTGATTCTGCACCTGGAATCCGGTAAAAAAATGCGTGCCGATTGCCTGCTGTTCGCCAATGGCCGTACCGGTAATACTGATATGCTGAATCTTTCAGCGATAGGTCTTAAAGCCGACAGTCGTGGGCAATTAAAGGTGGATGACAATTACCGGACAGAGGTAGACAATATTTATGCAGTGGGGGACGTCATAGGGTATCCCAGCCTAGCATCGGCTGCCTACAACCAGGGGCGATTCGCTGCCCAGGCGATGTTAAGCGGCCAGTGCCCCACCAGCCTGGTGGAGGATATTCCTACCGGCATCTACACCATTCCGGAGATCAGTTCTGTGGGTAAGACGGAACAGGAACTCACCGCACAAAAGGTACCCTATGAGGTGGGTCGCGCCCAGTTTATGCATCTGGCCCGGGCGCAGATTGCCAACACCCAGGTTGGCAGTCTGAAAATCCTCTTTCACCGGGACAGCAAGAAGATCCTCGGTATTCATTGTTTTGGCGAGCGGGCATCGGAGATAGTGCATATAGGCCAGGCGATCATGCAACAGGATGGAGACGCCAATAATATTGAGTATTTTGTCAATACGACCTTTAATTACCCGACTATGGCAGAGGCATACCGGGTAGCCGCTATCAACGGGCTGAACCGGATTTTCTGAGCCCCATGCCGCCAGCCAGATACAAAAAAGCCGGGGATACCCCGGCTTATCCAATCCGTCTGTCGCACTATTTGCGATTGGCCGCCACCAAGGCTGCTGTCTCCAGCGCATCGCGGTGAGCGACGATCTCAATCAGGTATTGCTCAGGGAAGAATCGCATAGTGGCCATGGCATTATCACCCAGATTGCCGGACTGTTGATAAATGTCCTGCTGCATTTCTCTGTAATGGATATTCTGACTGATTCGTTGTTCAACACATGCGTTATTGACGGCCAATGTATCGGCAGCCACACAATCGAACAGCTTGTTTTGTCCTTCTTCAGCCTGGACCAAAAAAGATGCCGAAAGCAAAGCGGTCAAAATAATTGTCTTACGCATACTGTACTCCTGAAACAACTCTGGCTAGAGCGTATATACAATTTAACATCGACTTGACAAGAAATGCAACAAAGGTTGCATCAGACTTTTGTGACAGGAATATGACAAAAGAGGATCTTTTTAAAAGATGACCCATGCAGATCACACCAGAATACTGATTCGGGAAATCACGCAATGCCGGCTTTGCGAGCCAGGATTGCCGCTTGGCGCAAATCCTGTAGTCAGGGGCACCAGCTCGGCACGGTTGCTGATTATTGGCCAGGCACCTGGAACCCGTGTCCATAAAACCTCCACGCCCTGGAATGATCCCTCCGGCGACAGGTTACGTGACTGGCTGGGCCTTAGCCGTGAGAGATTCTACGACGAACAGCAGATTGCCATCATGCCGATGGGATTCTGTTACCCGGGCAGAGGCAAGAGCGGCGATCTGCCGCCAAGAAAGGAGTGTGCCCCCATCTGGCACCAGAGATTTATCCAGACCCTGCCAAACCTGCAACTGACATTGTTGATCGGCCAGTATTCCCAGGCCTACTATCTTGGAGATAAGCGCTCGCTGACGGAGCGGGTGCGTCACTTCAGGGATTATCTGCCGGCTTACTTTGCCCTGCCCCACCCTTCGCCACGCAATAATCTGTGGCTGAGACGGCACCCCTGGTTTGAAACGGAGGTTTTGCCCGAACTCAAGCAACGAAGCTTACAGGCTCTGAACCGGAAGAACTAATCCCTTGGTCGATAGCTATCCAGAAACTGGGTCAGTTCCTCAAACGGCATAGGTTTAGCGTAGAGGAAGCCCTGTGCCTCGTCACAGCCCAGCCTGAGCATATAACTGGCCTGTTCGCGCTTTTCCACGCCTTCTGCAATGGTTTGCAACCCCAGTTTGTTCCCCAGTGTAACGATGGTTTCAGCAATAAAAGCACTCTTGCCCGCGGTGACTTCGTTGACAAAAGACCGATCCACCTTGAGCCTGTCCAGTGGCAGCTTTTGCAAGTAACTCATTGAGGAAAACCCGGTGCCGAAGTCATCAATGGCGATGGTGACGCCAAAGGCCTTGAGAGACTTCAGCGAATCAACCACTATTTGCGGCTCGTCCATCACTACACTTTCGGTGATTTCCAGCTCAAGTGACTTGGGATCCACCTTGTTGCTGATGACCGCATTCTTGACCAGCTCGATAAACTGCGGGTCACGGAACTGCGGCATGGAAATATTCACTGCCACACGCAAATCGGAATAACCCTTTTCATGTAGGATGCGAAGCTTATTGCAAGCCTCTTCAAGCACCCAGGCACCGATATCAATTATCAGACCGCTGTATTCGGCCAACGGCACAAAAACCGCCGGTGAGATATAGCCCCCTTCTTTTGCCGGCCAGCGTAACAGCGCTTCCATGCCAACGATGGACTCATTAACCAGATCCACCTGGGGCTGATACCACAGTTGCAACTTGCGCTCCGCAAAGTCTGACCGCAATTGCCTTATCATCCCCAGACGCCAGGTGGTCTTTTCCTCCATCTCAGGGGCATAGTATTCATAATTAGCTGTCAGGCTCTTCTTGGCCCGATTGAGGGCAATATTGGTTTGCTTGAGTATATTCAGGCCATTGGAGTTCTCATCCAACAACCGGCACAGGCCCAGGGTGACATTCACAGGCAGGGTATGGTCCCCAGCCTTGAAGGCTGAAGCAAACACCTTGGCGATGTTTTCCGGATTGATCTTGTCATCATGGCCGCTCAGACCAAACACGTCGGCACCGATGCGCCCCATCCGGACATCCGGCCCCAGAACCTGCTGAAGCCTCTCGGCAATGGCAATCAGCAACAGGTTGCCGGCTTCCTGGCCCAGTCCATCATTGATGTCGGAGAAATGATTGACATCCACCAATGCCACCACATGGTCATCCAAATCTGTGCTGGTTTTCTGCAGCTCATCCAGCATGTTGATGAACTCATTACGATTCGGCAGCTTGGTCAGCATGTCTCTGAAGGCAGCATTGCGAAGTTGGTGGAACAGATTGACATTCTCATAGCCCACCGAAATGCTGGACATGAAAACCTCCAGCAACTGGCGATGCAGAATATTGATGTCAAAACCGACCTGTACATACACAGCAGCTTCATAGCCACTGCTGTTCATATACAAGACAGAGAAATCTTTGGCGTAGATGTGATCCTTCTGCTTCAGGCATTTGCTGACCTGGGTAATGATCTTCTCATCATGCAGGCTTTCCAGCTTCTCATTGATGTAAGCTGCAAAGGGTCCGGCAGCTCCAAGCACATAAACGCCGTCATCTTCCTTGTCCAGCACAGACCCTGCCCTGGCGCAAACTACCCCGCCTGCATCCAGTCCGATTAATGAACTTATCTGCGTCACAACCCCTTCGCAGAATCCCTTAATGGAATGCTCTTCAAGCAAGTTGGCGGCAGATCCAATAATCTTTTCCAGGCCGATGCGACTTTGGTTAATAGTGAGAATCTGTTGATATGAACGTAACGAGGCGATAATGGTGGTAACGAGTTTACTGCGGGTCAGCTCAGTCTTCGTCTTGTAGTCATTGATGTCATATTCCTTAATGACATTTTCTTCCGGTGCATAGCCTGGCTGGCCGGTACGCAGAATAATTCGGGGCTCATGCAGTTGCAGCTCCTCGCGCATGCGCCTGGCCACCTGCAAACCCGCATCGTCCGTTTCCATCACCACGTCGAGCAGTACAATGGCAATGCTGCTGCCATGCTCCTTGAGCACCTTCAGTGCCTCATCACCCGAATAGGCGTGCATGAAGTGCAAACGGCGGCCGTTTAGCATCAGATCGGAGAGTGCAAGGCGAGTGACGGAATGGATTTCCTCGTCGTCATCCACGACCAGCACGTTCCAGACTTCAGACTCTTGATTGTCTTCCTGATGAAGTTCCTCTTCTTCCAAGAAAATCAGTTCGTCGTTTTCGTAATTAGTTGGACTCATCTAACTATCCGCTCTGAACTTCTATAGGGTCGTAACCCACTATTGATTAACAATATCCTAATAATTGTAAAAGCGAAACTGAAACAACTTGTTGCCGGAACACCCCCTGACGGTTGCCAGACAGTACCCTGCAAACGTAGAGTAGTAACCGACATGAGTACCAATACGGTCCACAATGAGCAAAATAGATCCCCTTGTCCCGCGTGCCCCGATTAACATCAACCGGCCCGGCGACCCCAATCAGCTCGGAAAAACCGAACAGCCTGTGGTTAAGTCTGAGCGTCAGACCGATACCCAACAGCTCAGGGACAGAATCAGTCATTGGTTTGCCCAGGCCGGAGTCAGTCCAGCCAGAGCGGCAGGGCTGGAACAGGACGGCCATAAGAGGATTCAACGGCGCAGGGCAGTACAGCAGCAACGGCGGCTGCAGAATCTGGAGCGGGTACTGGAACTGGCGCTGGAGTTTTGCCCCACTCAGGGAACGGAAGAAAACCTGGATGCGGACTGGTTCTTCAACTTTGTACAGATGGCAGAAGATATCTACTCGCCCGGAATGCAGGAACTGTGGGGGAAAATATTTGCGGCTGAAATCAGCCATCCGGGTTCATTTTCACTGCGTAGCCTGACGATTCTCAGGCAACTGACGCAAAGGGATGCCAAAGTGCTCAGTCTGGCCGTCAGTCTGTCCAGCCGCAAACGTGGCGACTATAGCCCCAGAATACTGTATGGCTACTATCAGAAACCTACATTTATGTCGTTACTTACCCTGCGCCAGGGACAACAACTCAACCTGGCTCAATATGGGCTGACCTATCCGGATTTACTGGCGCTGATGGATTTGGGCCTGATCTATAACAGTGAAATAGAGTCCGGCGAAATGGATACCAGTATCCGCACTGAATGGCGTTGCAGTGGCGAGACATTGCATCTTGCCGCCCGCTATAAGGGCAGTATCCTCAAGTATTATAAGTTCACTGCCACCGGTGCAGAGCTCTCCAGACTGGTACCAGGCAAACCTCAACCTGCTTACGTTGCGGCCCTGAGACAGTTACTTAGTGGTGCATTTGAAGTGTCTTAGCGGGCCCGCGTTAGATACCGTCACCGAATTCATGCAGACCGCACTCACGTTTGAGGCCAAAAAAGCGGGTATCTTCTTCCGACATACCGGCTTCCAGGGGACGTGAAGTGTGCCAGTCGCCCACTGATACATAGCCCTGTTCCCACAAGGGGTGATAAGGAAGCCCGTGATCCTTCAGATAATAATGCACATCCTTATTACTCCAGTCCAGAATGGGAAACAACTTGAACCTGCCATCCACCAACTGCAGAAATGGCGCATTTTCCCGGCTGCTGGACTGGCTTCTGCGCAGACCCGAAAACCAGGTGCCCACCTGTAGCTCCCGAAGTGCCCGCTGCATCGGTTCGACCTTGTTCATCCGGTTGTAGGCTTCCAATCCCGGCAAGCCCTGCTCCCAGAGTTGACCGTACTTTCGTTCCTGCCAGGCCGGACTCAGATTAGCACTGTAGATCTTCAGATTAAGATTGAGGGTTTGGGTTAACTCATCAATAAAATCATAGGTTTCCGGGAACAAATACCCGGTGTCGGTCAGCACAACCGGAATATCAGGTCGCTGGCGGGTAACCAAGTGCAACATCACTGCCGCCTGAATACCAAAACTCGATGACAATACATGCTCATCCGGCAGATTGGAAAGGCCCCATGCAATACGTTGCTGGGCTGTCATGTCTGCCAGTTGGCTGTTCAGTTCCGCCAGCTCTTCACGACTGATGGTGCTGTCCAGCTGTGAGCCATTGTGCAGCGCCGTATCAGTCATAAAAATCCTTGGCTGAATCCACCACAGCCTTGATCACACCCACCCGGACAACAAAATCACCAAAGCTTTCATCCTCTTGCCGCTCCTTCGACCAGCGCCCCAACAGGGTATCGAGCTCCTGCATGATTTCCTGTTCCCCGATATTTTCCCGGTACATCCTGGGAATGCGGGTACCAATTCGGTCGCCGCCCAAATGCAGGTTGTACTTGCCTGGCCCCTTGCCCACCAGACCAACCTCGGCCAACATGGCTCGGCCACATCCATTGGGACAGCCGGTAACCCGGAAAACAATATGTTCATCTGCCAGCCCGTGTTTCGCCATGATCTCCTCCAACTGGGTCACGGCGCCGGGCAGATAGCGTTCGGCCTCGGCCATGGCCAGCGGACAAGTGGGTAAGGATACACAAGCCATGGAGTTCAGCCGTTGCTGGCTGACATCTGACTGAATTAATCCATGTTCCCGGGCAATCTTTTCGATCTGTTCTTTGTGCTGTGGAGTCACACCGGCCACAATCAGATTCTGGTTGGCGGTCAGGCGGAAATCGCCCCGATGTATTTTGGCTATCTCGGCGCAGCCCGTTTTTAACGGCTTACCGGGATAATCCAGAATCCGGCCATTCTCGATGAACAGGGTCAGATGAAGCTTGCCATCTATTCCCTCTACCCAACCAAATCTGTCGCCACGGCCGGTGAACTCGTAGGGCCGACTCGGTGCAAACTCGATTCCGGCCCGTTTTTCCACCTCAGACTTGAACGCCTCCACGCCAACCCGCTCCAGGGTATACTTGGTCTTGGCATTTTTACGGTTGCTGCGGTTGCCCCAGTCCCGCTGAGTAGTCACCACGGCTTCTGCCACCGCCAGGGTTTTATCCAAAGGAATAAAGCCTAAATCATCCGCCTTACGCGGATAAGTGGATTTGTCACCATGGGTCATGGCCAGACCGCCGCCGACCAGTACGTTGAATCCGACCAGTTTTCCCTCCTGGGCGATGGCGACAAAGTTCAGATCATTTGCATGCACATCCACGTCATTTTGCGGCGGAATAACCACCGTGGTCTTGAACTTGCGAGGCAGATAGGTACTGCCCAGAATCGGCTCCACATCGGTGGTCTCGAGCTTCTCCTCATCCAGCCAGATCTCCGCATAGGCACGGGTCTTGGGCAGCAGATGCTCACTTATTTTCTTTGCCCACTCATACGCCTGCTGATGTACTTCTGATTCCACCGGGTTCGAGGTGCACAACACATTGCGGTTAACGTCACCGGCGGTGGCAATGGAATCCAGGCCGACCCGATTGAGCATCTGGTGCATGGACTTGATGTTCGGCTTAAGCACCCCGTGGAACTGGAAAGTCTGACGGGTGGTCAGGCGGATACTGCCGTAAAGTGTATGCTCTGCAGCAAAAGTGTCTATGGCCAGCCACTGTTGCGGCGTGATGATGCCTCCGGGAAGCCGGCAACGCAGCATAACATTGTGTAGCGGCTCCAGTTTCTGTTTGGCCCTCTCGGCTCGGATATCCCGGTCATCCTGCTGGTACATGCCGTGGAAGCGGATAAGCTGGAAATTATCGCCAGTGAAACCACCCGTCAGGTCGTCTTTGAGATCCTCGGCTATGGTACCGCGCAGAAAGTTACTTTCCCGCTTCAGGCGTTCATTGTCTGACAGTTTCTGTTCCTGGTTATCGCTCATTAGTAAACATCTCTTTGGTAACGTTTTGCCTTGCGCAGTTCATTGACGTATTCCTCAGCCTGCTCGGCACTCATACTGCCATGTTCACTGACGATGCTCAGCAGCGCCTGATGTACGTCTTTGGCCATATACTGGGCATCACCACAGACATAAAAGTGCCCCCCCCGCTGCAGCCAGGCAAAGATCTCTTGTCCCTGCTCCAGCAGCCGGTGCTGCACATAGATCTTATCAGCCTGATCACGGGAAAACGCCAGGCTGACTCGACCCAGCAATCCCTCTTTAACCCAGCGTTGCCATTCCACCTGGTAAAGAAAATCTTGGGTAAAGTGCGGATTACCGAAGAACAACCAGTTATCCCCGCTGGCTTCCTGGGCTTCCCGCTCCTGCATAAAGGCCCTGAACGGCGCCACACCGGTCCCAGGCCCCACCATGATCACAGGCGTATCGGCATCGGCCGGCAATTTGAAGTTTTCATTGGTTTCCACGAAAACGCGCACTTCCTGACCTTCCTCCAGCCCATGGGTCAGGTAGCCCGATGCGCCCCCCTGATGCTGAACTCCGAAAGCTTCATATTCCACCAGTGCGACAGTGAGGTGAACCTCATCCTCCACCTCGGCCTGACTGGAGGCAATGGAATACAGCCTGGGTGAGATAGCTCTTAGCATACCCACCAGCTGCCCGGCGCCAAGCCTGCCCGGGTATTCCCGCACTATATCGACAATCTGCCTGGTCGCCAGATAGTCTCGCAACGCCGCGCTGTCGGTGGTTATCTGCAGTAACTTGGCGTTCTGCGTGGCATCGGCATATGCCCTGACGAAACTGGGATAACTCTGGGTCAGCTCCAGTTTCTCTTCCAGTGCCTTGTGCAGGGACATATTCTCATCCCCGATATTGACCTCAGCCTTGCCATCCAGCGCCAAGGCTTCCAGCAGTGACTGCACCAACGACGGACTATTTTTGAACCAGACCCCCAATGCGTCCCCCGGCCGGTATTCAATACCCGATCCTTCCAGGGATATTTCCACATGTCTGACATCCTTGAAAGAATCCCGTCCGGTTATCTTCTGCGATGTCAGCAAGGTGGCCGTAAAGGGGTTCTTGCGGGTATAGAGAGTGCCGGCCGGCTTCAGGCTGACGCCCGGCATCGCAACCACCTGTCCCTCAGAAGGGGACTTGAGCTCTTCTTTCAACTGTTCGGTCAGCTTCTCACGCCAGCTCTGGATGTCGGCATCAAAGTCCACGTCACAATCCAGACGCTCAGCCATCCGGCTGGCCCCTAATGTCGCCAGGCGCTGGTCAAAGTCCTTGCCCGTCTGACAGAAAAATTCATAGCTGCTGTCCCCCAGCCCCACTACCGCGTATTTTAATGCTGGCAGTTTAGGCGCCTTCTTGCTGGCAATGAACTCGTGCAACTCCACGGCATCGTCTGGCGCTTCTCCCTCGCCATGTGTACTGACAATGATCACCAGATGGGTTTCATCTTTGAGTTTTTTGGCCTTGTAATCGGCCATATTAAACAGTTCTGCAACCAGCCCCGCCCCTTGGGCATAGTCGCGGTATTCCTCGGCCACACTTTTAGCGTTGCCGGTCTGTGAACCGTACAGTATGGTCAGTTTGCCAGCCGCTTGGGACAGGGGCAGCGATGCGGCCTGAGGTTGATGGGAATGGGCCAGGCCGGCCAGATAGCCGCTCACCCAGTTGAGCTGCGCTCCGGAAAGGGGCGCAATCAACCTGTTTAATTCCGTCCACTGAGACTCGCTCAGCACAGAGGCAGGTACCGGAACCTGCGGTTTCGATGAAGACATATAGATACTAACCTTTTTCTCATTGAGGGTAGGTTAGCGGTGTACTGCAGGATCAGGAAAGAATTAAATCAAATTCGTTATTACTGAATGTGCTTAAATTTTATTTTAATATAAACATTCACGCGTTTCCTTACGCCGCTCTATTACTCAGAAATGGACCTCCAGGCCGGCATAAGGCCCCTTGAAACGCAGATCCGTATAGGTATTGTCCAGATCATCCAACTCCAGCACAAAGGCCCGGTAACCCAGTTGCAACGTCAGATCCACTGCCAGGTTATCCAGCATGCGGTATGTGACGGCCGCCTGATAATCATAAAGTGTGCTGTCATCGATAGACAGGAAGTTACCTTCTGCAAGTAATCCCCAACCCGTCAGGGGCATGCCGACCTCGAGCTTGCCGTACACCAAAGGAACAATGCCGGAAAACACCTGGGAGGCCTCCAGGCTGGGATCGGCAGCATCCGCTACGCTGATAAAACCATCCACATCCTTGGCGTTAAGGCCGAAATCGAAACTGACGATATCGTTGTCAAACAGCTCATAATAAAGGATGTAATCTATCGCATCGATTTCCATCTGTGTATTGAGCATGGTGTTGGCCGGATACACCTCACCGCCGAATTCGAAGCTGTCGGACAAAGTGGCATTACCTGTATTGTCCAGTTTCATGCTACGAACCTTGAGATTGGGCAACAGGGGGACCGGATGCTCCAGTGCCAGGTAAAAAGTGCCCAGGGTTTCATCACTCAGGCTGAATTCCGTCACATCAGAGCTATTGGCAAATCCTCCATCGGCACTGGTGTCCCAGCCCTGCGCGCCGGCATACAAGCCGAGCAGCGTATCGGCATGGGCCGGCATCATTAAGCAGGCACCAAGCACCGGCAGGTAAGCGAATCGATTAAGTGTCATTATTTATCCTTGGCTGAGTAACTCTGTCAGGTCAATTAAAGCAGCATTGGCCCGGGAAATGTAATTGGCCATCACTAAGGAGTGGTTAGCCACCAGGCCGAACCCGCTGCCGTTTAAAATCATCGGACTCCATACCGTCTGTTGGGTGGATTCCAGCTCACGGATGATCTGTTGCAGACTAACCCTGGCATTTTTATTTTCCAGCACATTGGCAAAGTCGGCGTCCACGGCCTTAAGCAAGTGCAGCAACGCCCAGCTACAGCCACGCGCTTCATAGAATACATCGTCCAGTTTCCACCAACTGGTCTTCATGTACTGGGAACCCTTGCCCGGTGTTGACTGAGTGGCCTTGGATTCACCGGCCAGATCCGTATTCAAACGCTCCTGCCCGACACTCGCGCTAAGACGCTGGGACAGGCTGCCCATCCTTTTTTGCACCATTTGCAACCACTGACGAAGATTATCGGCACGCACATAAAACTGGGCATTGTCGGCACTGGGATCGGACAATTCGTGCAGATAACGTTCCAGGGCCAGGGTTCCCTCCCGGTACTTGGACTCTGCCGAGGGTAGCAACCAGCTACGACTGTCAATATTAAACAGAGGCTGAGCCTTGACCAGATGGGGATTCTCCAGGGACTGGGACTGGGAACGACTGAAGTCGTTGCGCATGGCCAACGCCATGTCACGTACCACTTCCAGCACGCCAAACTCCCAGGCTGGCATATCATCCATCATCACGGAGGGCGGCATCACATCGTTGGCCAGATAGCCTCCGGGCTTATCCATCAGGGTGTTACCGACTTTTATCAAGGTGGCAGTGACCGTGTAGCCTGTGACGACAGAGGTCTGATTCAGATTTGCTCGCTGACGGGCATATTCACTGACGTCAAACATATCGGGTTCACTGCTCCAGTAAAGGGACAATGCATAGCCGAGTATCAGCAACGCAGCCAGTCCTCCCAGCATCCAGCGAGTGGTAAGAAACTGTTTCATTTATCGCTCTCCCTATTCGTGATGGTGGCTGTGGGAAGGGTTGGAGGTTTCTTTTGCTACCCTCGCCTCGATCTGGATTTTCTCACCATTGGCAAACAGCAGTCTGATTTGCTTGGTTTCTCCCTCCTCAAGCGGCGCTTTCAGACCAAACAGCATGATGTGCAGGCCACCGGGCTGAAAAACAAGGGTTTCTCCTGGCCCTACGGCCACTTCATGCTGACGGACCATTTTCATCATGCCGTCCTGCACCAGATGGTTGTGCAGCTCTACTTTCTCCACCCAGTCACTTTCGCCACCGAGCAGGATACGGGGTTCGGAACCGGTATTGGTCAGTTTGAGATAAGCAGCGGTATTGGGTACACCGGGTGGCAACAGCCTGACGATGGGCTCATGAATCTGAATGTCGGCATGGGTCAGGCTGGAAAAGCCCAGCAGCAAGGCGGCTATCAATCTCATCGGTAAACTCCTGTAGGGACGCTCCAGCGGCGGGCGTGAAAGAGCGGCTTCGTCTGGTCAGCCGCTCATCGGGGATTATTCAGGAAAATGGACTGATTGCCAATGACCTGACTAATACTGTTGGGCGTCCTTGTCGTCTTTGAACAGCCAAATCACCAGTATCATCAGTAACAAAGCCGGCCACACAACACTCAAGCCCGCTACCAGCAACGCAATCACAACGCAGCCACCGGCCAGTACCAACACGCCGAACAAGCTGGCTGCAAGCAAAACTCCGAGCAAAACCAGGCCGGCACCGACCGCTACTGCTGCCACTAATGTCTGTGCCGAGTCAAGTCGATCGTCATCAATCACAAACTGCAGATCCAGCCAGGATTCTGCGATACTGCCCAGGCTGTACACCAGTAAAATGGCAATCAGGATGATTAATAAAAGGTTTTTAAACATGTCTTTCCTCCGGTGAGGGCCCCGGTCAGGTGCGGCGTCAGCCAATCACCTGGCCAGGGACATGCACGGATTGACCATCTAGCAACGTCCTGCAGCATGATGTTATCTGGATGGCAGCACCAGGGCCGCTACCAGATAAGCAACCAAAGTCGCCAATGGCAGGTGGAAGAACAACACCAGGGCCAGGATCCTGACAATCCAGGGTTGCATGTTCCAGTGCTGGGCCAGGCCGGCACAGACGCCGGCTATCTTGCCACGGCTGCGGTCTTTGCTGACACGCTTGCTCGGATAATAGGTATTCATCGTCAGCCTCCTTTGGGCCAGTTTTGTCAGAGAAGTCCGCTTCAGGCCACTTTCTTACTGAGGCGGGCTTTCATTTCGTTCAGCTCTTCTTCCAGCCGTCCATCCCGTTCCAGCTCTTCGAACTGTTTGCTGAGATTGGCCTGACTGCCAACCAAATCATAAGCCTCCAGCTGTGCTTCCAGGTCGTCGATGCGATGTTCATAATGCTCAAATCGCTCGATCACATCGCCGACTTTCTGGCTGTCATGGCTGACTTTGACTTTCAGCCTGGCCACAGCAGAATCTTCACGCATCATCAGAACCTTCTGCTTGGCTTTGGCTTCATTCAGTTTTTCCTGCAATCGACCGCTGTCTTGCTGTAGGTTCTGCAGGGATTCTTCCACCTGTTGGAATTCACCCTGCATTCCCTTTATTTGCAGCTCAAGCTTATGCTTTTCACCGAGCGCCAGGCGGGCCAGATCTTCTCTGTCTTTCTGCATGGCCAGCTCAGCCTTTTCCTGCCATTCGTCCATTTGACGTTCGATACGTTCCATACGACGTTGCAGGTCTTTCTTGGCGGCCAGGTTGCGAGCCGCCACGGCCCTCAGCTCGACCAGGGTTTCTTCCATTTCCTGCACTATCAGGCGAATCACCTTCTGTGGATCTTCGGCCTTATCCAGCAGCGCGTTGATATTGGCTTGCACTATGTCATTCATTCTTGAGAACACGCCCATTTCATTTTCCTCCACACTCTTGGTTCATTGTTTAAATCTGTTCAGATAGGAGTTATCAAGAGCTATGCCAAACCTAACCTTACACATAACCACTTGTTTATATTAAGTTATTTTATGAATTCATCAGAGTTTAGCCAATAATCCAATTCGGCAGGAACTAATAAATAGTCATTCTGACCATGCCTTTGGTTACTTTGACCAAAGCTTTTAAGAAGGCCAGAAACATGAAGCTCGATATGGCAGGCAGGAGCTAAAATTTTCTTTTATATCAAAATGATAGATTGTGTAGTCAGATACACATCAGAGAATGGGTAGTACAGGAAAAAGCAGAAACAGGATGGTCAGACGACTTACAGACCATCCTGGGGAGAGCAGGCAGGAGCTTTAGTGAAAAATCGTTCCAGCAGCGTGATGACGATGGCTCCTGCCAGGTAAGCCCACAATGGCAATAGCAACAGACTGAGTAGATTTGCTTGTTCGAGCATGGTTACTCAGCCTTGTCGTTGTCACCTTCAGGCTTGTCATTAAGGGCCAGGTCCGTGATGGTAACCCGGCTCTTTGGCAGACCATACGCATTAGTGCTTCTGACAATCGACACCTCGAGGTTGTCTCTCACTTCCTGTTGCGTCATGGTTACTGCAGCACTCACCAACTGGCCGACAAACTGATGCAACGAGACTTCCTGAGCCTGGGCAGCGCTGGTCATGGAAGCGGCAACCAGCAAGCTGGCGGTAGTGACTTTGATTTTGTTGAACATTACTTTCTCCATTGGGTTAGGTTATTAACTAAGTCGCAGTCAGTACTGCGATAGTTGTGCCAACCCAATGAGAAAAATATATCTATTTGTTTTATATATGTTTTTAGATGATTAACCCGGCTGTCTGAATCCATTGCAATCCGAGGTTCAAGCACACAAATAGTCAATCAGACCATCTGGTTAGTTATTTTCACCAAGTTCCACCGAATTATCTCGTTCTCTGACCTTTCTCATCTCTTCCAGAGCGTCAAGCAGCAGACTTCCATCACTCGCCCGGGTTCCGTTCTGGCTCAGATAGCGACGCCAGATTCGTCCCCCTGGCTGGCTCTGGAACAAACCCAGCATGTGCCTGGCGATATGCCAGACCCTGGCCCCCTGTTGCACCTGTTCGTTGATATAGGGAAGCATCTGTAAAACCACCTCTTCGCGGCTGGGAACCTGACGTGAGTCGTTGAAAAAAAGCTTATCAACCCGGGCCAGCAGATAGGGATTGGCATAGGCTTCCCTGCCAATCATAACGCCATCCTGTTGCTGCAGATGCAGCGCTGCCTCCTCCAGCGTCTTAACCCCGCCGTTGATACTGACATGCAGATGCGGAAACTGTTGCTTAAGCAGATAGACCCTGTCATACATCAAAGGGGGGATCTCCCGGTTCTCCTTAGGGCTGAGCCCCTGTAACCAGGCTTTTCTGGCGTGGATAATAAAAGTATCGCACCCCCCATCGGCCACTTGCTGAATAAACTCATCCAGATGCTTGTATTCATCCATATCGTCAATGCCGATACGGCACTTGACCGTAATGGGGATGTTTACAGCGCTCCGCATGGCCCTGACGCAATCCGCCACGGTAGCGGGTTCAGCCATCAGGCAGGCACCGAAACGGCCATTTTTTACACGATCCGACGGACAGCCCACATTAATATTCACTTCATCGTAGCCCAGGGCTTCGGCGCGCAGGGCACATTCAGCCATGGCACCGGGATCCGAGCCTCCCAATTGCAGAGCCAGCGGATGCTCTTCAGGGTGAAAGCCAAGGTAATCTCCCTTGCCGTAGATTATGGCACCGGTTGTCACCATCTCGGTATACAGAAGGGCGTGGCGGGTAATGCGCCGCATGAAATAGCGATAGTGACGATCTGTCCAATCCAGCATTGGCGCAATGGAAATGCGACGGTTAAATGAGGATAACAGGGAGGCAGGCCTGCTGGCAGGTGCCTGTACAACTGATTGCATGGGTAAAAATGGCTCAAGTTGGCTGGCGGAGAAACAGCCGGTATTGTACCAGTCTCATCCCCTGCAGCCTAGCCCTGCACCCCACTGGAGGCTTAACTGCATGCCTTCCCCAACCGCGTGACTGTGTTAAACTATCGCCAGATAAGACACCGTTGCAGAATCATGAACCATCAGAAGTTGGTCGATAAGGCCAGGAAATACTGTGAAGACCAGGGAGCCAGATTCACCCATCTGCGCGAGAAAGTCTACGGGCTGTTGCTGCAGAAACAGGGCGCAACAGGGGCCTATGAGTTGCTGGATGAATTGAAGGAAACGGAAAATTCGGCCAAACCCGCCACCATCTATCGCACGCTGGATTTCTTGCTGGAGTTTGGCCTGATCCATCGTCTCGAATCCAACAACTCCTTTATCGCCTGCCACCATTTTGGCTGTCATCATCCCGTGCAGTTTCTAATCTGTGACCGCTGCGGAGAGGTGAAGGAAATTCAGTCTGAAGGCTTGAAGGAAACCTTGGACAAGCAGGCCAGATCATTCGGCTTCAAAGTTGCCAAGCAGACTATTGAAGCCCATGGAATTTGTGCCAGTTGCCAGAACTGATGGAAATCAACCTAAATAACAATCTCTTATAGCTGATTTTGCTAGACTTCAAGGTTGCCCTTGACCATAGTTAAATATGTTGGATGCTAAAAAGGATTTGCCAGCACAGGGTTGATTATATAACAGAGATGGCTTTAAACATTCCCTTGGGGAACAACAGATGCGCAACCCTTAGTAGGCCGAAAACCAGAAAAGGTTAAAAGAACCAATGAATGTTGAATTTATAAACCCTTTTATTGCTTCCCTGATTAATGTGCTGGAAACCATGGCACAAACCAAGTTACAGCCGGGCAAGCCAAAAAAGAAGGCCGATGAAGTTGCACGGGGTGATGTGTCAGGTTTGATCGGTATGGTAGGGCCTCAGGTAAAGGGCTCGTTTTCCATTTCTTTCGATGAATCCCTGGCCCTGGAAATAATGCATCGTATGCTGGGTGAAAAACCCGCCAAGATTGATGCTGAGGTAACAGATATGGTCGGTGAAATTACCAATATGGTCACAGGTGGCGCCAAACTGGAACTGGCTAAGAAAGGCTATGACTTCGACATGGCCACCCCCATAGTGGTCTCTGGCAGACAGCACACTATCACCCACAAAGTCGATGGTCCGAAGATTGTGTTACCTTTCACCAACGAAGCGGGTAACGCGAGCCTGGAGATATGCTTCGACAAGGTATGAGCCATTGGTATCAGCAACCGGTCAGCTTGGCGGCCCGGCCCAGGGGATTTCACCTGGTCACGAACGAAATACTGTCACAATTGCCCCAACTGCAGGACTTCTCTATCGGGCTGGCGCATATATTCATCCAGCACACCAGTGCCAGCCTGTCCGTCAACGAAAATGCTGACAGCACGGTCAGAGGGGACTTCGAGCGTTTCTTCAATCACCTGGTTCCTGAGAACGAGCCCTATTACCAGCATACTTTCGAGGGCAGCGATGATATGCCTGCCCATCTGAAATCCAGCCTGCTTGGCAGCTCTTTACTATTACCCATCCAAAATGGCCGCCTCGCTCTAGGCACCTGGCAAGGTATTTACCTGTGTGAACACAGAAATCAAGGTGGCGTCAGGCATCTGCTTGTGACACTGCAAGGCCAGTATTGCACCAGCTCAGCAGGATAAGAGCATTGCCTTAGTACAGGGTTGTTCTTTATGCTGTCAGGGTAAATGACTAAGGATGACTGTTTGACATCGGTTAACCTCCGGGATCTTATCAAGCGAAGCTATCTCAAGTCAGTGCTGATCCCTCTTCTGATCGTCGAGTCTGCACTGCTTGGCATGTACTTCACCGTCACGTATCTGATCACCCAGCAAAACATGGATCTGGCTTTGTCGCAGGCCAAAGAAAACCTGCAGATTATTACGCGCCAGCAGGCTACTAACCTGGATCTGCATCTGCGGGAAATTGAACGCAATGCCTTTTTGCTGCAAAGTCAGATCACCGATCTGTTTGCAGAAAATGCTCCGGCCCTGGCCGAGCCGGTGAAGCAGCAGTACCGCTTGCATACCAACGGCAGTTTTTACAAGGCAGCGCCTATGCCTGGCGGCGCCCTGTATCTGTCCGCCCGGTACGAAATCAATTCGCAGCGGAAGCAAAAAGCCTATTGGTCGGAACGGCTGGATCCCTTGCTGATCGGTATTACCGATATCAACCCTGTTGTAGTGCAAAGCTATTTCAACAGTTGGGACAGCATGGTACGCCTGTATCCTCCCATACCCAATCTGCCAGAGGTATTTGGGGCCAGAGTGGACATCCGCCAGCAACCTTTTTATTACCTGGCAGATGAAATCCACAACCCAGAAAGACTACCCACCTGGACCGAGAGCTATTTCGATCCGCTTGGCATGGGTTGGATTCTAACCGCCATGGCCCCTGTGTATTATCAGGACATGCTGCAGGGGGTGGCCGGAATCGACCTGTCCATCGCCAGGCTGGCCGAACAGATACTGGATCCAGAGTTACCCTGGCAGGCCAGCAGCCTGCTGTTAAATTCCCAAGGGGATATTCTGGCCATGGACCCCCATATCAACCAAACCCTGGGGGTGGACATTGTCCACGGCCAGGAATATCCGGACTTGCTTACCCAGCCCCTTGAGCGCAAAGATTATTTCGAAGTGCAAAGCTTCCGCGATGAATCGCTGAAGCAGTTCTTCGGCAAGGTTGTAGCCAGGGAAGGAGCCGACGCCATACTCACCCTGTCAGGCACCCAATATCTAGTGTTGAGCGCCCGGGTTGAACAAACCGGATGGCAGGTCATTGCCCTGGTCGACCAGGCCAATCTTTATCAGCCTGCCCTGCAGACCAAGAAGATGACCACCAGCCTGGGCTTGCTGGCCGTTGCCGGTCTGCTGATTTTTTATGTCTTGTTTATTTATGTGGCCCAGCGGCGTTCCCGCAGGCTCTCAGTCAAGATCGCCCAGCCCATCCAGACCTTGTCTCGGTTGACCTCGAATGTGGAAACAGGCAGGGAGGTCCGTTTTGAAACCTCGGGTATTGAAGAGATTGACCAGTTGCAGGACAACTTCAGGGAAATGTCCATACAGTTGGATAAACGCAGACAGAGCCTGGTTGAATCTCAGTTGCAAAGCCGCGTGCAGCAGGAGCGGGCCAACCTGATGAAGCAACTAAGCGAAACGGACAGCCTGACCAAACTGTATAACAGGCGTAAGCTGGACGATATACTGGTCAGCGAAATTGGCCGCGCCGGTCGTTATGAAACACCGCTTTGCGTGATCATTCTGGACATCGATCATTTCAAACATATCAATGATAAATTTGGCCATCTCAAAGGCGATAAGGTCATCTGCAAAGTGGCCGAGCTACTGAAGCAGCGTACCCGCCAGACAGATCACGTGGGACGTTGGGGCGGCGAAGAATTTCTGCTGATTTGCCCGGGTATCATGCTGGAAAAAGCATTGCAACTGGCAGAGAAATTGCGCACGACCCTGGAACAACAAACATACGAAGAAGGATTGATCGTTACAGCCAGTTTCGGCGTAGCTCATTTCCAAGCAGGGGATTCCGTTGATACACTGGTCAGCAGGGCAGACAAAGCCCTCTATCAATCCAAACAGGCCGGTCGCAACCAGGTCAGCCTGGCAGAAGAAGACGGCTCCAAAGAACAGCACAACTGACAATTATCCGGTATAGCCGGGCAGAACAACCTTCAGGATCACTTTCAATCAAGGAATCAAGATGAAAAAAACACTCTTAACCTCATTCATGACTGCCAGCCTCTTATCCTCGTTTACTGTGACAGCTGCGCCGCCGGATTACGAAGGATGGGCTGCGGGATTTGCAGAATGGTACAATGCCGACAACGACAAACCCGAGCCCCTGGGCGGGCTGGAAGACGGAGAAGGCTTTGGCCTGGAATTAGGTATCAGGCTGACGCCGAGCTGGGGAACCCGGCTGGAATGGTCCCACCTGAACATTGACTCACAAGCCGGCTTCGACGACGAATCGGGTGACCGACTGGGTATCGACGCCCTGTATTTCTTTGACCAGAAAGCCACCTATCTGTTTGCCGGTGTCAAGCATGAGAGCCTGGATGAGAACTACAAACTGGTCAACCTGGGAATTGGCCGCCACTGGACATTGAATGACAGATGGAAACTGGTCTCGGAACTGGCCGCTTATCACGACTTTGGTGAAGACTTTACGGACTATGGTATTAAACTCGGCCTGGCTTATCGCTTCGGCGCAACCTCACCCGCACCAATAGCAGATACGCGGCCACAACCCATGCCTGCGGCACCGCAACCCACGCCCGAACCAACCGACTCGGATGGGGATGGGGTAATGGACGACCAGGATCGCTGTGCCAATACCCCCCCTGAAGACAAGGTGGATGCCAATGGCTGCAGTATCTTTACCCAGGAAAGAGTCCAGCAGCAGATGGATATTCTGTTTGCCAACGACAGCTATGAAATCCGTAACCCGGATTCATCGGAATTGCGGGCCTTTGCGGATTTCATGAAGCGATTTCCCAATACCGAAGCGGTCATCGAAGGGCATACCTCCACCGTCGGTGACACGGCCTACAATCAGCAGTTGTCGGAAAAGCGGGCCAACGCAGTAAAAGAGCTTCTGGTCAGTCAGTTCGGTTTAAGTGCTGACAGGCTCAGCACGATAGGCTATGGCGAACTGCGCCCACTGGATCCAGCCAACACTGCCGAAGCACACAGGCGTAATCGCCGCATTGAAGCGGTAGTCAGTGCCATAAAAGAAGTCAAAGTCACCAAATAGCCTGGCACAAACAAAACAGGGCGTCATACGACGCCCTGTCCTCACCACTAAGCTTTAATATTCATCGGCAATGGCCGGGCCGGCATAATTGTCAAAACGGGAGAACTGCCCCTGGAAGGTCAGTCGGCTGGTGCCGATGGGGCCGTTACGCTGCTTGCCGATGATGATCTCGGCAATGCCTTTGTATTCACTGTTCTCGTGATAGACCTCATCCCGGTAAATAAACATTATCAGGTCGGCATCCTGCTCTATGGAGCCGGATTCCCTCAGGTCCGAGTTGACCGGGCGCTTATCGGCCCGTTGCTCCAGACTCCTGTTCAGCTGAGACAGGGCCACCACCGGCACATTCAGTTCTTTGGCCAGGGCCTTTAAGGAGCGGGATATTTCGGCAATCTCCAGGGTACGGTTCTCCGACAATCCCGGCACCTGCATCAATTGCAGATAATCGACCATGATCAGGGCGATTCCCCCCTTCTCCCTGGCCAGTTTCCGGGCCCGGGTGCGCACTTCCATGGGCGTCAGGCCGGAAGAGTCGTCGATAAACAGGTTGTCCTTATCCTTGAGCATGGCCATGGTGTTGGAAATCCTCGCCCAGTCCTCATCGTCAAGCTGAGCGGTACGAATTTTGGTCTGATCGACCCGGCTCAGGGACGCCAGCATCCTCATCATGATCTGTTCCGCCGGCATCTCAAGACTGAATACCAATACCGGCTTCTCTTCCAGCAACATGGCGTTCTCACACAGATTCATGGCGAAGGTGGTTTTCCCCATGGAGGGACGGGCAGCCACTATGATGAGATCAGAAGGCTGCAGGCCACTGGTTTTCTTATCCAGATCCTTGTAACCGGTGGAGACCCCGGTCACTTCCTTGTTGGTCTTGATCAGGGCTTCCAGGCGATCGATGGTATGAGTCAGCACCGTCTCGACGTTCTGTGGTCCTTCACTGTTACCAGAGCGCTTTTCGGCGATCTCAAATACCTTGCTCTCGGCCATATCCAGCACATCACCGCTGGAGCGGCCCTCTGGGTTATAGCCGGTCTCGGCTATCTCATGGGCCACCCCGATAAGCTCCCTGAGCACCGCCCGTTCCTTGATGATTTGAGCGTAGGCCACCACATTGGCTGCGCTGGGAGTGTTTTTGGCCAGTTCACCCAGATAGGCAAAACCACCGGCGGTTTCCAACTCATCCTGCTGTTCGAGCAGATCAGAGACGGTAATCAAATCAACCGGCTGGCTGTTGGACAACAGCTTGAGAATGGAGCGGAAAATCGTCTGATGGGCGCGATTGTAAAAGTCCTGCTCGATCAGGATCTCGGCGACCTTGTCCCAGCAATCCGGCGCGATAAGCATGCTGCCGATGACCGATTGCTCGGCTTCCATCGAATGCGGAGGAATCTTCAGCTTCTCGACTTTACTGTCACGCTCTCTGTGGGAAACGACTTTCAACTTTCGCTCTTATCTTTCTGACAGGGGGAACCTATTATGCGGGATTCGGATGCTGAATGCGATAGCAGAAAGGTCAAGCGGCTCCCCTTGGAGAGCCGCTGAACGATCAATCTTTGTCCAGCAGCACCCTGCCGCTGACGGTGGAAACATTGACCAGCGCCGCGCCACTGCCGGTGCTGAATTTGAGCCAACGGCTGGGCCCGTACTTTGCCTTACTGGCCTTGTCATCGCTCAGGCGATTGGTAAAACTGCCCCCGGCATGGCCTTCAATATCAAAACGAGCCGACGGCATGGTTGCAAAATGCAATTCCAGGTTACCACTGACATTACTGGCGCTGACCTCTCCTTGCTCCTGCAGATCCAACCAGACCTCGGTGTCACCGTTGACGGTCTCCAGGGTCAGCTTTTCCACCTTGCCCAGTTTAAGTTCGGCATCGGAATTGACGGTTTCCATTCTCACCCGGCCAATACTGGTACTGGCCCGGATATCCCCATTGACCGAGTCATAGCGGATTTCCTCACCGCTGGATCCTTCGTCCTCAATCTCTCCGTTGACACTGGACAACTTGATATCACCTTGCAGATTTTCAGCACTGATCCTGCCGTTCACCGTATCGATCAGCAACCGGCCCTTCAGGTCTGTGACCCGCAACTCTCCGTTGACCGAAGACAATTCGGCACCGCCGGTAAATCCCGAGGCATCGAGATCGGCATTGACCGTTTCATACTCGACAAAACTGCCACGGGGCACATGGATTTCCAGATCGTCGCCATCGTCTTTACCCCAGCTTCCCCAGTTGATTTTGGGCATCCTGACGTGAATGATGATTTCATCGCCGCGACGTTTGAAAACAAGCTCTTCTGCCCTGTCATCCAACTCACCGCTGACCCGGACTTCATTCCTGTCCCAGGTTCTGATTACGGCCTTGCCTGACAGATGCTCAATATTAACCCGCCCATCTGCCTTCGCTTCGAGCGTGTTGTCGACCCGCTCCCCTGCCAGACAAAGCAGGCTGGTAGCAGACAGGCCAAGGGCGATAATGAATTTGTTCATAATTGGATATCCTAAATTTGCTGCCATTTGGGAGCATGCACCTTTTCAATCAAATCAATCTGTTGCTGGTAGACCTGCTGAAGCATTTTCAGCAATGCCAGGTTATTCGGATCTTCCTCCAACGCCTGCTTGATAGCCTCTGCGGCGCCATCCAGCTCATCGAGCTGTTCCTGCCAGTTTTGCGTCAGCGCAGGCTGGTCAGCAAAAGAGGCCAGCAGCGCTTGTTTCTGCTGCTGGTGTTGCTGGCTTAGAGCGGCAACCAGTGAAGGATCACCCTGTCCAACAGGAGACGGACTGAAAGACAACCAGCCTACAAAGCCAATCACCGCCACTGCCGCCGCCAGTCCCAGAAAGGGCTTGCCTGAACGCAGGGGCACTTCTTCCTGCTGACGATTCAAGGCATACTCGATGCCGGGCCAGAGATCCCTCTGTGGCTGTCGATCCTTTTGCAATTCGGTGATCCGTCGTTGCAGATCCCGCTCAAAATTCTGCTTATTCATAGCCCATCCACTCCTGCATTAACTGCTTGGCGCGGTGAAATTGCGCTTTGCTGGAACCCACTGCCATGTCCATCATTTCGGCAATCTCTTCATGACGGTAGCCCTCTATGGCATGCAACACGAAGACCATTCTGGCCCGTTCAGGCAACCTTTGCACATAGGCCTCAATATCTACCTCGCCGGTGGACCCTTCGGCCGTTTCCTGCATGGCCGCACTGTCCTCGATATTAAACATGCGTTGCCACCAGCCCCGCTGCTTGCGTATATATGACACACAGACATTGGAACTCACCGAGTGAAGCCAGGTACTGAACTTGCTATCCCCCCGGTAGTTGCCAATCTTCCTCCATAGCTGGATAAAGACTTCCTGGGTTGCATCCTCAGCCAGCGCCCGGTCCCCCCCCGTCAGGCGGTAACAAAGTCCATGGACCATGCCCACATGCTCCGTATAGAGTTGCCGGTACGCCTGCCGATCTCCCTGTCGGACCTGTTCAATCAAGGTCAGCAGGGCGCGATCGGCAAATTGCTGCTCAGCGTCTATTATCTGTCCTTGTGTTTGCAATGCATCACCATCTTGTTGTTATCCGGGACCTTTGCCGGTCAGACTGGTTATTCAGTCACTGGCGCTTCGAACAATAAGTCGCAGCATAATGGCGTTGGGTTTAAACAGGCAAAAAAATATTTGTTAATGGGGCGCTACTGGTCTGATAGGCCGGGTATCGCTGGAAATCGCCTGCCGGATAGGTGATGATCCGCCACTCTTAGCCCAAGTACCCTATCAGCTCAAATCAGGAAAGGTTGGATGACAACGAAAAAGCGCCCCCTCTACATTCCCCACGCTGGCCCGTCGCTGCTGGAAACCCCCCTGCTCAACAAAGGCAGCGCCTTTAGCGCCGAAGAACGCAAGGCCTTCAACCTCAACGGCCTGTTGCCTCCCCGTTACGAAAGCATCGAGGAGCAGGTCAGTCGCGCTTACATGCAATATTCCAGCTTTGACACCCCGCTGAATAAACATATTTACCTGCGCGCCATCCAGGACAACAACGAAACACTTTTCTATGCGCTGGTCACCCAGCACCTGGAAGAGATGATGCCAATCATCTACACCCCCACCGTCGGCGATGCCTGCGAACAATTTTCCGATATTTACCGCAGTTCGCGAGGGCTGTTTATTTCCTATGCCGAGCGCCAGCATATGGACGACATTCTGCACAACGCCACCAAACGCAAGGTCAAGGTGATAGTGGTGACTGACGGCGAACGGATCCTGGGTCTGGGCGACCAGGGCATCGGCGGCATGGGCATTCCCATCGGCAAGTTGTCGTTATATACAGCCTGCGGCGGTATCAGTCCTGCGTATACGTTGCCGGTTATGCTGGATGTCGGCACCAACAACGAGAAACTGCTGGCCGATCCAATGTACATGGGCGCTCGTCACAAGCGCATCAGCCAGGACGAGTATGATGCCTTCGTAGAAGACTTTATCCGCGCCGTCCAACGTCGCTGGCCGGATGCGATGATTCAGTTTGAGGACTTCGCCCAGCAGAACGCCACACCACTGTTGAACAGGTACAGGGATAAGGTGTGTTGCTTCAATGACGACATTCAGGGCACCGCCGCTGTCACTGTGGGTACCCTGCTGGCCGCATGCCGGAGCAAAGGGACCAGCTTATCTGAACAGAAAGTAGTATTTGTCGGTGCCGGCTCGGCAGGGTGTGGTATAGCTGAGCAGGTGATTCAGCAAATGCGCGCCGAAGGCCTGAGTGATGCCCAGGCCAGGGGGCGCATTTATATGATTGACCGCTACGGTCTGCTGACCGAGGGCATGGCGGGTTTACGTGACTTCCAGCAAGCCCTTTGCCAGCCAAAGGACGCTATCAGTGACTGGAATTTCAGTGGTGAATATCCTTCCCTGCTGGACGTCATGCACTGCGCCACACCTGATATTTTGATCGGGGTTTCCGGTCAGGCGGGCCTCTTCACCGAGCAGGTTATCCGCGCCATGAAACAAGGCTGTGATCTGCCCATTATCTTCCCGCTCAGTAACCCGTCCAGGCAAGTGGAGGCCCGCCCCGAGCAGGTCATCGAATGGACGGACGGCCAGGTGATTATCGCTACCGGGAGTCCTTTTAGCGATGTGGAATACCAGGGCCGGCGCTACCCGATCACCCAGTGCAACAACAGCTATATATTCCCGGGCATCGGCCTGGGTGTGCTGGCCACCAAGGCCAGGCTTATCTCAGATGAAATGCTGATGGCAGCCAGTTCCACGCTGGCCAGTGCCTCCCCTCTGGCCAATAAAGGCAAAGGGGCTCTGCTTCCGCCCCTGACCGATCTGGCCTCCCTGAGCAAAGCCATTGCCTTTCAGGTGGGAAAAGTGGCACAACAGCAGGGACTGGCGCTGGAGATGTCTGACGAGATGCTCAGAGACAAGATAGAACATTCCTTCTGGACGCCCAAATACCGTCAGTACCGACGGGTGAGCATCTAAGACAGGGTCCCCTCGGCCCCGGTTAAGGGGCCGGGCCGGGCCTGCTGGCTTTGCAACCATTGTGAGAAGTCCGGTTTCAGGCCCCGGTTATGGGCTACCTGAAGAATATCGCAGTCAAACAGTGAATTGGCCTCGATTAACAAGGGCCCCTCTGTGGTCAGGGCCACATCCCATCCAATAGTGGGCAGTTGATTGAACACCTCAGCGCCCCGCTTGACCAGTGAGACAATTTCCTGCCAGTTGGGAAGCAGGTAGCCGGACAGCTTTGTCTGTGTCTGGGGATGCTGGGTAAACAGCCTGATGTTGCCCTCGTTGAGCGGGTCCGGCCCGTAGGTCGATATCAGTCGGCCGCTGTCCAGGTTGATGGCCGATACCAGGTTAAGACTCTTGCCTGCATTAAAATTGTCTATCAGGTTTCCTCCCACCGGCAACTTGGCGCAGCCGATGACCAGTTCGACCTGCCCTTCCCGGTTTACCGTCACCAGTCGCAGCGTCCCCAGACCGGGACCGGGCATCACGTCGTTCAGAGCAGGATGGGGAGCGGCGTAACGTTGCAGTACAAATCGTCCAAGCTGCAGTTTTTGCATCAGGCCAGTTGGGTCGAGCTCCTTGCCATGGATATCCTGTAAACCTTGGCCGGCGAACCTAAAGCAGAATATATCCTCACCATGGGATCCCCCGGCAGGTTTGAAGATATACTGACCTTCCCCCCAGGATTGCAGTCGCACAAGCAGCCCCTGTGCGTCTTTTATCTGCTCAAAGGGCTGTGGGTCTGACAAGCTACTGTTTTGTACAACCGCCAATACCTCCGGCGCTGCCAGCCCTTGCTGCTGACAGATGCGGTGATAATTCATTTTATCTGCCACCAGCGGCCTGAACGCCTCCTGGTTCAGCGCTTTTTGCAAAATCTCCAATTCATGTTTTTTCAAATAAGAACCAGGCGCACTCAACGGCTTATCGGCAAAACCAAACAGCACGTAATCTACCGGCCCGAACCCCCATTTGAGTCTGCACCAGCTTATCTTCAGGAGTTGCAGCAAGGTCAGCCCCTGTTTGACTCTCGCACAGTATTGAGCTATTTGCAGATATTCCCTGAGTTTGGCAATCATTTTCCATCCATTCTGTAACAGGTTGCACTGGCCATCGTCTTTACAACCCCCAGCTCAATGTTATCGATACACAAAAGTATGCCTACATACCTCTGGCAGGCCAAATACTTTGGGCTGATTTCCTTACTTATTTTGCTTATGTAGTAACAGAGAGTTGAATCAGGCACTGCATCGCCTCATCGGCCTTATCTGCAGGAACAAACAGGTGATCGTGGTAGAAGGCCGACACGGGATTAACGCCCATCTGCCGCTTGGCCAGGGCGACGGTAATTTTCGCCAGAAAGCCTATTGCCTCCAGGGAGGAATGAACATTCAGGGTAATCATCCGACAGGGAAACTGATAGTCCCAGCCCTGAAGATCGGCCTGGTACTGTTCTACGATAAGGGTCATGCCCTCCTGCTCAAGAAATTGCATCCTGGGAATCAGATTGCCAGGCAGTGCCTGAGTTGCCGGCCGGGTCACAAATACAAATAACTCCTCATGCAAGACGGGCTGCATGGACTGGATCAGGTGATCAAGGTTAATTTCACCGCTCATCAGGCTTCTCCCAGTTTCAGCAACAAAATACCCAGGCCAATCAGGACCAGTCCGCCAAGTTTGAGCGGATTAACAGCCTCATTCAACCACAGCATAGCGGTCAGACTCGTCCCTATAATGCCCGCGCCAGTCCACACTGCATAACTCAGTGCCAGCGGCAATGTCTGCATGGCCACTGACAATAACAGCAGACTCAGGAACATATTCAGAACCGCCATGGTTGAATAGCCCACATGGGTAAAGCTGTCTGAATGCTTCAGGCTCAGGGCAAAGAGGATTTCAAAAAGTGAAGCAAACGTGAGGTAACACCATGCCATCAGGGGATCTCCCATTCTGGCAGGGTCGTCCCTGCATAAAGCCTTGCAGTCCAAAATGACCTGGTGGGGTCGTCCCCACCGGCGGGACAGTCAATATAGCCCGGCCACTCCCTGTTCTGCAACCTTTGCGCAGCCTGCTATAAAGAATACAGACTGTTAATGATCGCTAATACCAATCGGCTTAATCTTTAGTGCATTCAGCGAAAGACAAAATGCTCGATACCAAGGCGCTCGTATGAAGGTCTAGTGGCGCTAAATCGAATGCGAGCAACACAAGGTAGCGGGCATTTTGACTTCGCCCACAGGGAGCGCCATGGATGGCGTGAAGTAGAACAACGCAGGAGCAGTTGTCGAGAGTGCCCAGGAAGGATTAGTTCAAGGCGCGGCTTCGAAGGCATAGTGGTGCTATGTCGAGAAGTCGGAACGCAGAAGTAATCCTTCCTGGGCTGCTCTGATTGCACTAAAAATTAACCCGATTGGTATAACCCATGGTTCTGAAAGACAACTTCGATAACCGGATTCGCATAAGGTTGCAGCCCAACCGATCCGCCTCCTGGGGACAAACAAAGCTGTTGGTCACCTTTTTGGGTGGGCTGTGTCTGATGGTGGCCCTGTTCTGGAGTCTGGCCGGCGCCTGGCTGATTCTGCCTTTTGCCGGCCTGGAGGTGGGGTTATTCGGCTGGTTGGCCTACCGGGTCTGCAAAGACACTTACAGCCAACAAATGTTGCTGATCGATCAACGGCAGATACAGGTAATATGGGGATATACCCGCCCCACAAAGCAGTGGCAGTTTGACCGTCAGGACTGCCTGTTTGTCATCCACCTGCCCCATCACTCCCTGTCCACCCAAGAACTGACAATAAATGGCAGGGGTCTCTGCCTGCCTTTGGGCGAGCGGCTCAATCAACAGGACATGCAAACACTCTTGAAACTGTTGCGCAAACTGGACCTGCCCTGTCGCACCCTTGGCCAGACGGAGGTTCAGGCACTGGAGCGGACACTAGACTGACAATTCTCCCTCAGCAGGGATTGCCACAGTTTTTCCACCTGGCGCTGATCTTCACCTTCCAGCTCGCGGTTTCGGAACGCCAGACTGAGGCTTTCCTGCATGGTCAAATCCAACTGAGTGAGGCAATAGTTCTTTTCATTCAGAGCCCGGGCCACCTGCAAGGAAAAATGTCCGTTGAGGTAACTGGCCACAAAGAGTTGCTGATCACTGCCCGTCGTCACGACCTGGTCCAGGGCCTCTTCAACCTGCTCCACAAACCGATCGAATTGTTGCTCTGACATAGTTAACACCTTTTCACTAATCGGGGGAACTGAGGGGATACAGGACCTCGTCATGATAGCCGGTGATCACCGGCATCAGGCCGCTAAGCTGCTGATCGAGCTCTGCATCTCCCGTATCGGCAATCAGGGGGCGGCCATTAAGGGCTTGCAGCTTACCCTTGGTGGCCACCAGCAGAATATTCTCCCGGCCGATAGCACGGATCAGAGTCGGGCTGAGCTGCTGATTACCGCGGCCAAACACATGCCCCTGGCCACCTATCAGGGTGATTACCAGCTTGGCCGGTTTGCCCTCGATGGCTTTTAACAGCTCCTCGGCAGTCATATCGCGGCCAAGCAATTGCTTGTCCCTGACAAGGTCAACCCCAAGCAAAGTATTCTCCAGGCCCAGTTCGCTCATAATGCCGCCCACTGTTGACCCCGATCCCATTACAAACACTTCATCTTCCATCAACTCAATGACATGGGCGGCGATATCGGCAAGGACTAATTCTTCTGATTCCCGCCCGCCCATCTTGACCGCTTGTACATATCGCAGTTCGGTGGGAACCCGCATCTCGCCATAACGCTTTGCCCGCACTTGTCCCTGACGAAACGCCGTCTCGTCGATATCCATCACATCGGCTTCACCCAGACTCACCAGCTCCCCCCTGACCAGCATCTCCACCACCCGTCCGGCCGCTTTTGGGGTGACGCTATATACTCCTGAATGAATTTTGCAACCCGCCGGGATCCCCAGCACCGGCATTCGGTCCCCCACCACTGCACAAATGTTGCGCGCTGTGCCATCACCGCCGGCAAACAGGAGCAAATCCAGATCTTTGCCGAGCAACACTTTGGCAGTCGCTTCGCTGTCCCGGGCTTCTGTTTGCTTCGGTGCCTGATAAACCACCTCGGTGGCAAAGCCCATCTCCCTGGCCAAATCCTCGCCCATTTGTGCCGACGCGGTGAAAATACGGATCTGATCTTTGAGCGGTGCAAGCAAAGCCAGTGCCTGTCTGGTCCGCTCGCCAGCCAGTTTCCTGGCTCCTCCGGCCAGGGCCTGGCTTCTTACCTCAGCCCCGTCGCTGCCCTTCAGGGCCAATGCGCCGCCGATTCCCGCATAGGGATTGATAATAAGACCAAGCCTAAACATGGCAGGACTCCAGGGCAAAGTGCTCCATCCTGAGGGCTGGGGTATGGTAAAAGCCCTGCAGGACCTGAATAAACTGGCCCGCCCTGGCCGGAAAGCCTTCATTGAGATAATGCCGGACCTGAGTCTGGACCTGCCGGGTAAAGGCCTGCCGATCGGATTCCACGCCATTGAGATTATCGCTACTGACCTGGAAATCTTTGCCGGCAGCTACACTAAAGGCCCACTCAATGGCCTGGGGTTTGACTTCCACTTTCTCGAACTCCGCCTGTTGCTCGGCATTTCGTCCGTCGGGACAATACCAGTAACCGTAATCTTCCAGTTGGCGACGCTTCAACCCGGCCAGGCACCAATGGGCAATCTCGTGCAGTGCACTGGCGTAATAGCCATGGGCAAATACCACCCTGTGATAGGGCGTGACAGCGTCGGCCGGCAAATAAACGGGTTCCCCGGCTCCCCGGACCAGTCGGGTATTGAAACTGGCGCCGAATTGCCCATTGAAAAGGGCAATCAGATGCTGGTACTGATGCTGGCCGGACAAATCTGTTCCCCATCTAGGCTAAAATCGGCGCGAATTGTAACCAGAGGCCGGGCTGCTGACAAATCCACTTACCGGACCAATCAGCCAACGGGCTGCCGTGCTTCCAACTGCTCCTTTGGCAGGAGGGCTACCACCAGAGTCGCCACTGCCAGTATCAGCGCTGCCGCAGTAAACGCCTCGGTAGCGCCCTGGCCTTGTTGCCATAACAGGCCGGCGGCAAAGTTTCCCAGGGCGCCGCCAAGCCCGCCGGCCAGACTCACATACAAGGCCTGTCCGCGACTCTGGAACCGTCGGCCGAAGAATCGGTGAATAAACTGGATGGCCGCCGCATGGGTCAGACCAAAACTGGCCGCATGAATACACTGGCTGAGGATCAGGATGCCGGGATAAAATGCCAGATAGGCCAGAAGCAACCAACGTATCAGGGTCAGAACCAGGCTGAACAGCAGGATATGCTTGATGCCAAATCGTTGAATAAGACGCCCGGCCTTGAGAAAGATCAGAATTTCGGCCACCACCCCAAGGGACAGTAACAAACCGGTCTGCAGCCCCGAATATCCCAGGTCTTTCATATACAGGGTGAAGAAGCTGTTGTAGGGGCCAAAGCCAACCTGTAACAGACACATGGCCAGGATAAACCCCAAGAATACCGGCGTCACAATACGACGCCAGATGGTGCCGGTGTGGGGAGTGTCATCTGGCAGGCTTTGCGGTTCCGACAGGCGCAGGCTGACCAACAGCAGGCCTATCAGCACCGCAGCACAGATCAGTATCAGTACCTCAGTCCCAAACCAATCAATTAACCGGCCTGCAAGGATGGTCAGCAGGATAAAGCCCAGGCTGCCCCACAGGCGTATCTGGCTGTAGCGGTGGGAGTCACCGGCCACCGAATTGAGGGTAATGACTTCCATCTGCGGCATGATGGCGGTCCAGAACATCAGCACCAGGCCAAAACACAGGGTCAGGCTCCAGAAAGTGTCGGCGATAAAAATCAGCACAAAGCTCAATGTCGCCAGCAGGCAGCCCAATTGCAGGATACGCAGGCATTTTCCGGTACGATCGGCCAGGTTGGCCCACAGGTTGGGACCCAGAATGCGGGTCAGGGTAATCAGGGCCAGCAACTGGCCGATTTCAACCGAGTTCAGGCCCCGCCCATCCAGAAACATGGCCAGATAGGGGATCAGCACACCAAGCTGACCAAAGTACAGCAGATAGGCCAGCCCCAGCCACATCAGATGGCCTGAGGGCAACATGGTGTTACTCAGACAGATTGCCCGGCAAGACAGGCGTAGACGACATCACTCCGGCGTTCTGTCCCCGGTGGCGCAGATAGTGATCCATCAGCACCAGAGCCAGCATGGCTTCGGCAATAGGCACGGCCCGGATACCGACACAAGGATCATGACGGCCTTTGGTCACCACTTCGGCTGCCTGTCCGTGCACATCCACGCTGGCGCCGGGTACGCTGATACTGGAGGTGGGTTTGAGGGCCAGATGCACCACCACATCCTGTCCTGAAGAAATGCCTCCGAGCACGCCACCTGCACGATTGCTGGCAAAGCCCCGGGGCGTCATGGCATCCCGGTGCTCGCTGCCTTTTTGTCCGACCACAGCAAAACCATCGCCTATCTCCACACCTTTAACGGCGTTGATACCCATCATGGCATGAGCGATATCCGCGTCCAGGCGGTCGAAGACCGGCTCTCCCAGCCCCACCGGCACATGGCGGGCCACTACCGAGACTTTGGCCCCGATAGAGTCCCCGGACTTTTTCAGTTCCCGCATGTATTGATCCAAGGCCTCCAGTTTGTCCCCGTCGGCGCAAAAAAAAGCGTTAGTATTGGTCAGGGACAAATCCTTTGGTTCCAATTCAATGGGGCCGAGTTGGGAAAGGTAGCCGGTAATCTCAATACCCAGGCTGTCACGCAGGTACTTCTTGGCAATCGCACCGCCGGCTACACGGATGGCAGTCTCCCGGGCGCTGGAGCGCCCCCCACCGCGATAGTCGCGCAGGCCATACTTCTGCTGATAAGTGTAATCCGCATGACCTGGACGGAAGATGTCCTTGATATCGGAATAGTCTTTGGAGCGCTGGTCGGTATTTTCAATGAGGACACCAATGGAGGTGCCCGTGGTCCTGCCTTCAAATACGCCTGAGAGGATCTTCACTTCGTCTGCTTCACGCCGGGCGGTGGTGTAGCGTGAGGTGCCGGGTTTACGCCTGTCCAGATCCACTTGCAAATCGGCTTCACAGAGCGCCAGTCCTGGCGGGCAGCCATCGATTACGCCGCCTATAGCGGTGCCGTGGCTTTCGCCAAATGTCGTCAGGGTAAAGAGTTTACCGAAAGTATTTCCCGCCACTTAGTTCGTTTCCTGTGCTTGTTGTTGATACAAGTATTCCACCAGTTGACGGCGGCTGATGGCAAATACGCCAAGGCCCCCGCGCTCAAAATCTATCCAACTGAGGGGCAGGGTGGGATAACGAGCCTGCATATGTACCATGGAATTACCCACTTCCACAAACAGCCAGCCTTTTTCGCTCAGATGGTCCGGCGCATCCCTCAGCAAGCGGTGCACCAAATCCAGTCCGTCATGGCCGGCCGCCAGTCCCAGTTCAGGCTCATGATGAAATTCTTCAGGCAGGTCGGCCATGTCTTCTTCGTCCACATAGGGTGGATTGGCAATAATCAGGTCATAACGCTGACCTTTGAGCGCCCCATAGCCATCAGACAGAATAGGAAAAACCTGCTCATTCAGGCCATGCTCCTGGATATTGATCTCTGCCACCTGCAATGCCTCGGCACTGATATCCACGGCATCCACCTGGGCGTCGGGCCAGGCGTAGGCACAGGCAATGGCAATACAGGCACTGCCGGTACACATGTCGAGGATGTTCTCAGGTTCGAAACCCAGCCAGGGTTCGAAGCGACTGTTAATCAACTCGGCAAAAGGTGAACGGGGCACCAGTACCCGTTCATCCACATAGAAGGGCAATCCGCAAAACCAGGCCTGATGGGTAAGATAAGCCAGAGGAACCCGGTCCTTTACCCGCCTTGTTACCAGCTCCAGCACCTGTTGTTTCTCAGTGCTGGTCAAACGCGCGGCAAACAAAGGCATGGGATCCTGATGAGGCAGGTGCAGTACATGTAACACCAGACTGACCGCTTCATCCCAGGCATTGTCGGTACCATGGCCAAAATACAACTCCGCTTCGTTGAAGCGGCTGGCCGTCCATCGAAGCCAGTCCAGCAGGGTATGCAGCTCACCTGTGGCATCAAGCCATTGGGCATCGTCAGTCATCGGGTTCATAACCTGTTATCTCATGCAGTCATTATCGTTTCGAATTGGTATTATGCCCTTATTCTTCAAGCAAATGCAGAGCAAATGACAAAGAAGCCGCAGCCCGACGAGCAGGATCTGGCCTTGTTTCGCCAAGCCATCAGGGATGTCAAGCCAATGCGTCAGGATACGCTGCCTGAGCACGCCAGCCCTGAGGATGGTCCGCTTTGGTACAGGCGGCTTGAAGCCAGCGACAACATACATTCTGCTTCAGTGGGCAACAAGCAGAAATCCGCAGTAGATAGACAAAAGCGGTCTAAGCCAGAGCATAGGCTGGACAGGCAGGCCGCGGCCAGTTTCCAGTTTTCTGATGGCTTCGAAGCTTGGTTTGACCCCAGCCAGCCGCTTAAGTATGTGCAACCCGGTAGTGACAGCCATGAACTCAAGCGACTACGCCGGGGAGACTATCCCCCGGATCTGATACTGGATTTGCACGGCCTCAGACGGGAAGACGCCAAGATGGAGATCGCCGCGCTGCTTCACGCCGCCCGCAAGCAGCATTGCGCCTGTGTCTGTATCGTCCATGGCCTGGGAGAGCATGTCCTCAAACGCAGCGTACCGAACTGGCTTATTCAACACCCTGACGTGCTGGCATTTCACCAGGCACCGCTGGAATGGGGCGGCAGGGGCGCCCTGTTGGTATTGCTGCGTATCCAATGAGATCCCGGATACAATTGTCCAACGCTGACAAATGAACTTTCAGCCATGCCAAAGCGTACTAAACTCAAAGCAACGATAATTGCTTACCGAGTCCGCAGTCAGAAGTCGTGATCCAATCATGATCCGGGCTGCCAGCAGTAAGCCGCAGTAACAGGCCTTTTCTGGTGTACAAGACCGCCGTGGCAGCCGGTGACAGATCACGTATCGCTTCATTGCAGTTCCTGCTCCGCTTTATGCTGCTGGCCTCCAGCTACCTGGCTTTTGGCTATTTAGGCATTCAATTGGCCACGCTCTCCTATGGCATCAGCCTGATCTGGCCACCCATCGGCATTGCCATCGCACTGCTGTTGCGCTGGGATCTGCGACTGTGGCCCGCCATCATCGCCGGTGGTATCCCTCTTGAGATGCTCGCTTCAAACAGGGATTGGCTGTTTGGCCTGCAGATTTCGCTCAGTTCCGCTATTCCCATTTACCTGTGTTGCAGCCTGCTCAGGCAGTTCAGCTTCGATGCACGACTGGAACATCAAAAAGATCTGATACTTTTTGGCCTGATTGCCATTCTTGGCTGTCCGGCTTTGCTGGCCTTTATGGGTGTGGCACTGCTCACCTGGCATGACGTTATCATGGTCACAGATTTCTTCACCGCCTGGTGGAATTGGTTGCTGGGAGACATCACAGGTGTGCTGATTTTTGGTATTGCCCTGCTGACATTCGATCTCAACCGCCTGGCCATCCTGTTCAAGCCGGGCATGCTGCTGGTGTTCGGGCTGATGTTGTTACTCGGCATGGAACTCTTTGTCTGGCAAGCCACCCCTTTCGTACTGGCTCTGTCCCTGTTGCCGGTCCTGGGCCTTATCTGGATAGCCATGCGCACCAACCTGGCGGTGACGTCCTGGGTCGTGCTGCTGTTTTCCTGTGTGGCGGGATACGGAGCTCTCAATCAGGCTGGCATCTTTGCCGGCCTGCCCGACCCGCCGTTGGGCACCTGGCTATATATTACCAGCCTGGGCATGGCCTCCCTGATCGTGGCGGTTACGTCCATGGAGAACCGCCTGGAGGCCGAACAGATGCGTTACGCTATCGGTGCCACCAATCTGGGCACCTGGGACTGGCGAATGGACGAGGACCGTATTGAGGTCAACGACAACTGGTTCAGGATGTTAGGTCAGCCTCCACGAAGCGGAGAGATTCGCTTTGTGGATTTTGCTGAGCTCCTGCATCCTCAGGACCGGGATCCTACCCAAAAGGCCATCGGACAATACCTGAAGGGGCAAACCGACCAATACCGTTTGCGGTTGCGCATGCGCCACGCCAACGGCACTTGGCGTGACATACAGTCTACCGGTGCTGTCACCGAGCGGGATTTTCGTGGCAGCCCCCTGCGCATGTGCGGCACCCATATGGATATTACCGAGCAGTTGCAGACCCGCCTGGAACTGGACAAGACTTACAACTTCCTGAACCGGATTTCTGAGCAGATACCCGGCGCCATTTATCAGTTCAGGATGGATGCGCAAGGTCATGCCAGCTTTCCCTTCGCCAATGGGGCCATTGAAAAGCTGCTTGGCGTAACGGTTGAGAAACTCAGGGAAACTGCGCAGCCCTGCTTTGCCAATATCCATCCCGATGATCTGCCTGGCTTTTTGGAGTCCATCGAAGAATCCAGGCAAAACCTCAGCCTCTGGCGTGCCGAGTTCAGGGTGAACTCCCCCAGGATCGGCTGGCGGGAGGCTTATTCGCGCCCACAACGACTGGAGGACGGCAGTACCCTGTGGCATGGCTATATTACCGATATCAGCGAACGCAAGGACATGGAGATCCGTATTCAGAATCTGGCTTTGACCGATGAACTGACCGGCATTGAAAACCGACGCGCTTTTCTCAATCAGCTTGAACAGGAGTGGAACAGATGCAAACGGCATGGCGGCCCGCCCTCATTTGTCATTATCGCCGATATCGATCACTTCAAGCGGGTCAATGACAGCCACGGCCATGACGTGGGCGACAAGATGCTTTGCCATTTCACCGCACTGATTCAGCAGAGTATTCGCCGTAACGACAGTTTTGGCCGGCTGGGGGGTGAGGAATTCGGCATACTGGTCACCGACAGCAGCCTGGAGGACATTCAGGCCCTGGCTGAAAAACTCCGGGCCACAGTGGCAGCCAGTCCCCTGCGCATCCAGGATGGACTCGAGCTAAGCCTCACTGCCAGTTTTGGCATTGCCCGTTTAAAGGAAGACAGTGCGGCATTCGATGATGCACTGCTCAGGGCCGACCGGGCATTGTATGCAGCCAAGCACAGCGGTCGTAACAGGGTATGTATGGAAAATAGCCACGGGGATCCGCCGTCGGCAAGGGCCTGAATGACGGCGTTTAACTGGTCAGCCAGCGCCACAACCAGTGGGTGTCCAGATCTTCCTGGCAGCTTTTGAGTTGTTTGGCATACCTGTAGGATCTGTCTTTGACCTTGGCGGCGACCGTCTTCAGCCAGGCCTTTCGGTTATAGGTCTTGCGTTTGTAGCCGCCCCAACCCTCATGATAGTTCAGGTACTGGGCATAGGCGTCCCACTTGGAAACACCATTGATCTTATGGGTCTTGCTGATAAACCACCCCATAAAATCCATGGCGTCGTCAAAATCCTCCCGCGAAGCCCAGCCGTTGCCGGTTTCACGCACATAGTCCTGCCAGGTGGGGGTTTTGGCCTGGGAATAGCCATAGGCCGAACTGACCCGCCCCCAGGGGATCAGGCCAAAAAAGACATAATCACGGGGGGGGAGTGCATCGTGGCGGAAAGAGCTTTCCTGATACATCATGGCCATGGGCACATGGATGGGCACCCCCCACTTGCTGTTCATATCGCTGGCCGCGTCATACCAGTCCCGTTTTTCGTAAAAGATCTCACACAGGTTGCTGGTATCCTTCGGAGGACTGGTTGCACATCCGCTCAGAGATACTGCCAGCAGCGCACAATAAAAATAATGAAAATTTTTCTTCAACACACTGAACTATTCTCTCTGGTGCCACTCATACAGACTGTGTGTTTGAGTGTGTCCCTTGTAATTATTTTTCGCCTGGCTCCTGCCAGGCGTTTTTTTATCTGCACAACCTTCGCTTATCAGGCACAGGTCCTGGCCTGCAAAGCAAAATAGTCCTGCAGGAACGCATCGAATGAGAGGCTGTCCGATGCCTCCTCTTCTGCCTGGCGTTGCCAGGACTGTTCCACCATCCTAAGTAGTTCTTCCTTGCTATGGAAACTGTATTCATGCAACAGCAATCGCTGCTTGTACTGCTGGGCCATTTCCAATGCATACTGACCGGTATTCTGGCCGCTGCTTTGCAGATGGTCCAGAATCCGGGCGGAAGGTGTCAGAGCCGGTTCCAGCACCTTCTCAAGTTCAGTGGTCACTGAAGCCGAATAATGATCACAGCCCATTGCCTCATCCATCACTCTGGCAACCTGACCTATATCGGCAAACAACTGTTGTGCCCAGGCCTGCAATGACAAGCTCTGGCCGGACTTGCTCAGCATCAGGCCGGGGCGGCGTCCCTCGGTCACGACGGCGCGCAGATTCCGGTCCGTCTCGGCAAAGTCTTCCTGAGTCATACTGGCGCTCGGATGAATCGCACAGTAGACCAAGAACGCGTCCAGAAAATAGAACTGATTCAGACAGATGCCCACTTCGCTGAAAGGGTTGACGTCCAGAGCCCGTACCTCTATGTAACTCACTCCCCGTTCGGCCAGGGCGTCAGACGGCTTTTCCAGTCGCCGGGTCGGCTGCTTGGGCCGGATGGGCGAGTAAAGCTCGTTTTCAATCTGCAGGACATTGGCGTTAAGCTGCTGATATTCGCCGTCCTTCTTACCCGCAAAACGGGCAAACTCCCTCGAAGGTGTACGAATGGCCTCGCGCAGAGAACCAAGATACTTGTCCAACTGGTTATAACAGATGTTCAGGCCGGACTGGGCCTTGTTGGTATAGCCTAAATCACTCATGCGCAAGGAGGTAGCGTAAGGCAGGTAGCAGGAACCGCCCGGCAGGGTTTCAAACGGCAGGCTGGTTTCCTTGCCCTGCAGGAACGAACTGCACAGCGCCGGCGAGGCACCATATAAGTAAGGAATTAACCAGCAGAAGCGACGGTAGTTACGGATCAGAGCGAAATAAGCCTCGGAAATGCCGTCCTGATCGGCCTGACGACTCGATACCTCAGGCAGCCAACTTTGCCAGAATGCCCTGGGCAGGGAAAAATTAAAATGCACTCCGGCAATCGCCTGCATCATGCTGCCATAGCGATTTTTCAACCCTGTGCGGTAAAGGGTTTTCATCCTGCCCACATTTGAGGTGCCATACCGGGCCAGGGGAATACTGTCCTCGCTGTCTATATAACAGGGCATACTCACCGGCCACAGGCGCTCGTCGCCCAGGTGTTCAAGCACAAACTTATGGATGTCACGCAGTTGGGCCAGAGCTTGTCTGGGATCGGCATGAGGCTGGGTAATAAATTCCAGCAAGGCTTCAGAGAAATCCGTGGTGATCAGGTCATGACAAAGTGCTGAGCCGAGCGTTCTTGGGTGTGGGGTTTGCGCAATACTGCCATCGGCATTGATGCGCAGCGCCTCCCGCTCAATGCCCCGCAGAATGCCTTTCAGGGTGTCGGCGACCTGCGGTTTGGCCAATATGGCCAGCCGCGCGGCGAAAGTTGAGTCATGTTGCTGCAAAATAGATCCTAGTTTGGCTTCTGAACCCCTTTAGTGGGGAGCATAATGGTAATTTCAAGCAATGCAACCAATGCAGATACGGCCAGACCCTGGCCTTTCCATCCGATCTGATTAATCATTGCGTCCAGGGACCACCATGACCCGCCGGACAACAGATTGATTTCACCCTCTGTATTGTCCGCCTGAGCATGGACCAACAAAATCATGTTCCATTGCCGTACCGGGCTTCTTATAACAGAATACTCCCTGGCTCTGGCAGTGGGAAGTCACTGCCTGCGTCGAAGAGAAGCACTTTTCGGTCGGCTGTCAGTCAAATCAGCCATCGTTTGAAGTCAGGAGTTTAATATGCAAGCCAAGGAATACTTCGACAGTCCATTTGCCATCGAGCAATTGGGCGGCGACGAGCCCCTGCTCTGTCGCCTGCTGGATCGGTTCGTTGAGCAATACGCCACCAGCGCCGGAGAAGTAGCAGAGTTACTGCAGCAGGGTCAATGGCAACAGGCCAGACAACTGGTGCACACGGTGAAAGGCGTGGCTGGTAATCTGGGTATGCGACCCCTTTATCAGACGAGCAATGCATTGGAGCAGTTGCTCAAGCAGAAGTCGCCGGATTCGGCAGCCCAACTGGTTCATTACCGGCAGGACCTGCAACTGACCCTGGAGGCGTTGAATGAATTTCGCCGCCAGCAAGTCGGACAGACTGCCAGTCCCGCAGCATCAATCCAGCAACTGGATAGCGACAAGGCTCGTCAGATGCTGCTGGAGACACTCAGGCGAAACGAATTTATCGCCCCCAATCGGCTGGACGCTCTGCTGGTGGCCCTGCCACTGAGCGCTTCCCGACGGCATGAACTCAGGGAATGCATCAGTGATCTCAACTATTCCGCTGCTCTAGAGCTGCTGCAAGAGACGTGAAATTGACAAACAGACGTACTCCGGATCCCCTTATCTGATGGCCAACTCCTCCGTCATTGACATCCTGTACCAATGTGACAGTTTTGTTCTGGTCAATAAACCCATTGGCCTTGGTATGCATCAGGAAGGTGAGACACCCGGCCTGGTTACCGTACTCAGCCGACAGTTGGGCGATACCCCGCTGTTTCTGGTCCACAGGCTGGACAAGGTGACCTCCGGCCTGTTGTTGCTGGCCAAGGATGCAGACAGTGCTGCCCAGCTCAGTGGACTGTTTGCCAGACGGGAAGTGGAAAAATACTATCTGGCCCTGATCGATCGTAAGCCCGGCAAGAAGCAGGGCGCAATCATAGGTGACATGCAAAAGGCCAGGCGGGGCCAGTGGAAGCTCACCGGCAGTCGCCAGAATCCTGCCGTCAGTCAGTTTTTCAGCCGGAGTACCGGCGACAGACAACGTCTGGTACTGTTGAAGCCTGCCACCGGCAAGACTCACCAGTTAAGAGTGGCATTAAAAAGTCTCGGCAGCCCGATTATCGGCGATACCCTTTATGGGGGGAGCTCAGCGGATCGGACCTATCTGCATGCTTTTGCCCTGCGATTCAGGCATCGACAACAGGATTTTGCCTTCCTTTGCAGACCCAGCCAGGGCCAGCTATATGAGACAACCGGCTGCCAGCACGCGCTACAGTCATTCACTGCCCCCTGGGATCAAGCCTGGCCCGAGCTGAAATCCGGCAGACAAGCTGATGAGTAACAATCCCTATCCTGCCAACCTGGTCACCCATCCCCGGGTTTTCTTTGTGATGCTCCTGGCGCTGACCTGCTTTTGTCTATTGCTATGGGTGCCCATCGAATACCTGTTTATTGATACCAGTCTGGACAAGCACTATCACTTGCTGTTTTTTACCGGTCTGACGTTGCTGTGCAGACTGAGCCTTCGCCTGCACTTTTTTTGGTTGGTAAGTCTTTTGATTCTTTTTGCCGTTCTGACCGAATTGTCACAGTTCTGGATCGCCTACCGGCACAGTAGCTGGGGAGATCTTCAGGCCAACCTGCTGGGTATTGCTCTGGGCTTTATCTTGAGCACAATGACTGCCTGGCGGCAAAAAAGGAAACGAGATTGAAAACGGTGATTCTGGGCCAGGGCGCCATCGGCACCCTGCTGGCAGCCAGGTGCGAACAACTGCACCTGGACTATGCCGTAATGGGGCGTCAGACCCGCTTGCACACTCTGCATTTCCAGCCCCTTACCGGAGCGGGACAGATCTTGAGCTCCCCCTCCATCAGCCCCGCCCAGCTCAGAGGCGACGAGTTATTGCTCCTTCCTCTCAAGGCTTATCAGCTATTGCCTGCCATCCAATCCCTCAAGCCTTTTCTGCACCAACAGCCCTTGCTGCTTTTGCACAATGGAATGGGGGTCCTGGACGAAGTACAGCCGTTGCTCGCCGGACATACTGTGATTCAGGGTATCACCCGTCTGGCGGTGCTCAAAGAGGGAAGCCAGGTCAGGGAGACGGGCCGGGGTGCCACGGATCTGGCCTGGGTGACAGGCTGCAATGCTCAGGCAAAGGACGTCCTCAACACGCTGTTGTCTCCCTGCACCTGGCATGCCGATCTGCTTCCGGCTATGTGGCAGAAGCTGGCCGTCAATGCGGTAATCAATCCTCTGACCGCCCTGTACCAGATTAAGAACGGTGAACTGGCTGCCAAGGCGCACCGCAGCGCTATCCATCAGCTTTGCAAAGAAATCGGCCAGCTGATGCAAACCCTCAAACTACCGGGGGCCGGCAACCTGGAGGCGACGGTCTTACAGGTCATTCAGGCCACAGCCGACAACAACTCCTCCATGTACCAGGATCTTCGCCTTGGCCAGCGTACTGAGATCGACTATATCAATGGTTTTGTCTGTAAGAAAGCCCATGAGTTGGGCTTGCAGGTACCCCACAACGAAGCATTGTGGCGCCAGATCAAGGCGCAGGAGCAAACAACGGGATCCTGAACTTTCGCCCTCTTCCTCCAAGGGCGACCGACAGATACAGGAAAAGCCACCCTGCGGGGCCTGCACCGGCCTAGGGCCGGTACACCCACACGTTCTGGTGCCCCTGTTCATGCAACAACAGGGCTTGCATCTTGCTCATCACGCCCCGGCCACAGAACAGATAATACTGCTGCTGAGGATCCAGATCGGCAAACTGGGTTGAAAGCTTATAAAAGGGCAGATGCTTGACTTCATGGCCGCTGACCTCCAACGGCTGTTCCTCCTCCTCTTCCGGGCCGCGAATATCCAGCACTATGGCCCCAGGAGGCAGTGAATCACTGGAAGCCACTTCCTGTACCTCCTGGTCAGCTTCCTGGGCGATACGGCGGATATCCAGCACATTGGCCGCCCTGACCACTGTCTCGATCAGTCCCTCATCCAGTTTGGCCTCTTCCAGCTCTACCAGAGCCAAATCGGCCTTGACGGTAGGCTTTTTCGAAATTACCCCGCAATACTCCGGCATACTCTTGGCAAAATCTTCCGTGCCTATCTGTCTGGCTTGCTGAATAATGTCCGACTTGTCCCAGCAAATAAGGGGCCGCAGCATCAGCTTGTCGGTGGCCCGATCGATGACCGCCAGATTAGACAGGGTCTGACTGGACACCTGGCCCATGGCCTCTCCCGTGACCAGGGTGGAAATGGCCAGGTTGTCCGCCACGATACTGGCAGCTTTGAGCATCAGACGTTTAAGCACCACCCCCATCAGGCCGTTGTCGACCCGCTCCAGTATCTGCGCCACTACCGGCTCGAAATCCACTCCAACAAACTTGACCCGGTGCGAAACCCCGAATTGCCTCCACAGGTAACAGGCCACCTGTTTGACCCCAATTTCATGCTGACGGCCGCCCAGGTTGAAAAAGCAATAGTGGGTGCGGGCGCCACGGCGGATCATCTGGTAGCTGGCCACCCCGGAATCGAAACCGCCGGAGATTAGTGACAACACATCCTCCTGGGTTGGCAAGGGCATGCCGCCCAGGCAACGAAAGCGTGCATCAATGATCAACAGGTGTTCCTTGTCCACTTCCAACTCGACCACCACCTCCGGCTGGCTGAGGTCCACGCCACCGGTCTGGCAGTGCTGGTTCAGGCCGCCACCCACATAACGGGCAACATCCATTGAAGTGAAATCATGCTTGCCGCGCCGGCGGACCCTGACCGCAAAGCGCTTCCCGGCTAACTTGTCTCCCCAGACCGCACGAACCTGCTGATAGATATCATCCAGATCCTGGTACTCTGATTCCCGGACCCGCAGGCACTGTTCGATACCGGGTATACGTCTTAGCTGGTCCACCACCAGGGCGTCGTCCTCGGGCGTTTCGGTGCGGGCCTGCAGGACCAGTTTGTCCCAACGGTTCCAGACGGATACCTTGAATTCATAGGCCTTGAAGATATTGCGCACATTGGATTCCAACATCCGGGTAAAACGACGTCGGACCGAGTCGCTCTTGATGGCAATTTCGGGGTGCAGTTTGAGGATATATTTCATGGGCAGCTTAGACTGGCCTGCAGGGAAAAAAGTGCGCGGGATTATAGCAGACCGGGGAGGCCCTGGGGAGCCGCAGGGCGATCGTCCGTTATTGCTGGGCTTCGGGCTCGACGATGGAAATGGGTTCTGACTGCATGGGCTCACCCTGATTAATGGCAATTTCCACACGACGGTTGCGGCTGCGACCTTCTGCTGTGGTGTTGGGGGCCAGGGGCGCATTGTCGGCCTTGCCCACCACCGACATGCGGGATTCGTCGAAGCCCTCTGCTCCGCGCATGGCCTCCGCTACGGCCACCGCCCGCTGGGCAGAAAGATCCCAGTTTGAGCGATAGAGTTCATTGGAAACCTGCTGATTGTCGCTGTGGCCGGACACTTCAATTTTACCCGGGATATCCGCCAGCAGGCTGCCGACCTTACGCAGGACTGGAACGAACTGGGGCTGCAGGAAGGCGGAGCCCGCAGAGAATGAACCGTTTTCACGGATCCGAATGGTGATCTGTTGGCCCAATGACTCCATTTCAATGGCGCCATCGAGGATCTGCTTCTCCAGTTGCTGGGCGATCTTTTTCACCAGATCATTGGTCTGCTGTTGCTGGGCGGCGGCCTGTGCAGCACTGGCGGCCGTTTCCTGCGCTGTCTGTTGCGACTTGCCGCCCCGCTGGTTACCCCGCTGTTTCTGCCTTCCGCCGGCCGAATCTTCCTCACCGGCCTGGAATTCCAGCATCTGCTGGGTCATCTCTATGGTCTGCTGCTGGATATTCTCGATAGGAGTGGGATCGGGCCGGCCAGGACGGAATTCCATGGCAATCACACTGGTGCCCTTGGGAATATCCTTGACTTCAATCTTGTTCTGCACACCGAAGGCAAACTTCATGGAGCCGGCAATCTGTTTGAACTTGAGGACATCCATCTCAGAAAAGGCCAGCAACAAGACAAAGAAACACATGAGCAACGACATCAGATCGGCAAATGTCGCCATCCAGGCCGGCAGGCCTGAGGGGCACTTTGGACATTGCTGCTCGTCTGACATTGGTTGCTTACTCCTCGGTCTCGCCGGTGGCGCGTTTGTTGGCGGCCAGGTAATTCTTCAGCAGGCCCTCAATTACTCTGGGGTTCTGGCCGTCGGCAATGCCCAGTATGCCGTCGAGCACCAGGGATTGGTTGAGTTTCTCCTGCCCCGCCCGGTTGACCAGTTTCTGCTGAATGGGCAGAGCCACCACGTTGGCAAAAAAAGCACCGTACAAAGTGGTCAGCAAAGCCACTGCCATGGCAGGCCCAATGGCCTTGGGGTCGTCCATGTTCGACAGCATGGCTACCAGGCCAATCAGGGTACCGATCATCCCCATGGCAGGCGCCACATCGCCCAGTGCCTTGAATATTGAAGCGCCAAATTCATGTCGCTCACTGGTCATATTGATGTCTTTGGCCAGGGTGGCGCGCACCACGTCCACATCATGACCGTCCACCAGCATGTCGACCCCTTTTTGCATAAAGGGATTGCCAATCTCTGCCTCCTCGAGGGCCAGGAATCCCCCTTTCCGGGCGGCATCTGCCATTTCCACTATTTTCTGAATCAACTCCTCAGGCTGTTCAATCTTGAACATAAACGCCTTGGCGGCTATTTTCCCTGCCCCGAAAAACTGGCCCAGGGTATAGGAGGACATGACCACGAATAAGGAACCGCCAAATACAATCAGAATCGACGGCACGTTGACAAACATCATGATATCGCCGCCAAGCACCATGGACATGACAATAAAGCCGATGGCCCCCAGCATGCCGATCAGGGTTGCTAAATCCACACTCTCCTCCCCAAAACCCCGGTCTTCACCGGGTCCAACACTGACAGTTTGATTCCTGTGGCAAACGCGCGATAGACCTGCCTGAGCGGCTCAGGTTCAACCGGATCGCCAGACAGACTGACAAGAATCTGATCATTTTTCACATCATACTTGGGCATTAAGCTTATCGCAGCCGTTTTTATTGTTTAAGTGACTGAGTTATTTCACCAATTTATCGACGATTACAGCGCTTTCTGAAGTGGCTTTTTGTCATCCGGCGAAAGTGTTTGACCCCTTACAGGGCCTCAGGTAAGGTGCAAAACCTGTTTCCAAGCCCATCACGGGCGCAGCAAAACGGCTCCCTGAAGCACATTCTATGACTAGTCGAAAGAAAACCGAAAACCTCTCCTTTGAAGAGTCGCTGGCCGAACTCGAAGCCATTGTCGAACAGATGGAAAAAGGGGATCTGCCGCTGGAACTGGCCCTGGAAAAGTTCGAGCGCGGCATTCAACTGACCAAGCAAAGTCAGCACAAACTCAGTCAGGCCGAACAAAAGGTCCGCATCCTGCTTCAACAGCAGGGCCAGGCGGAGCTGATCCCGTTCGACGAAGACAAAGAGTAAGCCATGGCCGAGCAATGGCCAACCCAGTTGGCTGAATATCAGAACAGAATCAACCGATTGTTGAGCGAACAGGTACAGTCTCTGGCTGATCTGGCGCCGAGGCTTAAATCCGCCATGGAATATGCCCTGCTCATCGGCGGCAAGCGGGCCAGGCCCGGTTTGTTGTATGCCACCGGTGAGATGCTGAATGTCCCGCTGAAGGATCTGGATGCCAGCGCCATGGCCCTTGAATGCATTCATGCCTATTCGCTGGTCCATGACGACCTGCCCTGCATGGATGATGACGATTTACGCCGCGGGCAGCCCACCTGCCATAGAGCTTTCGATGAAGCCACCGCCGTGCTCGCCGGCGACGCCCTGCAAACCCTGGCTTTTGAATTGCTGGCCAGTTATCCCATGGCGCCGAAGCTGGAAAATCGCCGGATTGCCTTGGTCAGATTGCTGAGCCGGGCATCGGGCTATGGGGGGATGTGCGGAGGCCAGGCCATGGATCTGGCCGCCACCAATCAGGCGGTCAGTCTGGAACAACTGGAAAGATTACATACACACAAGACAGGGGCGCTGCTGAAAGCCGCTCTGCAGATGGCCTGTTGTTTATCGGCTGCCACAGAAGCAGAAAAGATACAGCTGGACAGCTATGCCAACGCTATCGGTCTTGCCTTCCAGGTCCATGACGACATACTGGATGTGACCAGTGACACCCAGACCCTGGGAAAACGCCAGGGCTCGGACCAATTGCTGCATAAAAGCACCTATCCCGCCCTGCTCGGGCTCGAACAGGCCAGGGCGCTGACGGACAAGCTTTATCATCAGGCACTTCAAGCCCTTGAGCCTTTACCCTACAATACCGGCTTTCTGCGATCATTTGCCGGTTACATCATTAATCGCAACCATTAACTATTATAAAGACCCATGAGCCTGGATTTAGCACACTACCCCACATTGGCCCTGGCCGACACACCCGAGCAGCTCCGCGAGTTGTCTCAGGACAAATTACGCCAGCTTGCCAAGGAACTGCGCCAGTATTTGCTCACCAGTGTCAGTCAGAGCAGCGGACATTTCGCCTCAGGACTTGGCACCGTAGAACTGACGGTGGCTCTGCATTATGTCTATCAAACCCCTTTCGATCGCCTGATCTGGGATGTGGGCCATCAGGCTTATCCCCATAAAATCCTGACCGGTCGACGGGCCAGCATGCCCAGTATTCGGCAGAAAGGCGGCCTGCACCCCTTTCCCTGGCCGCCGGAGAGCGATTACGATACCTTTGCCGTGGGTCATTCATCGACGTCCATCAGTGCCGCTCTGGGGATGGCGGTTGCCGCCGAACAGGAAGGCAAGGGCCGCAAGGTAGTGGCCGTCATCGGCGATGGTGCCATGACCGCCGGGATGGCCTTCGAAGCCATGAATCATGCAGGCGATATCAAGAAAGATCTACTGGTGGTACTGAACGACAACGAAATGTCCATCTCGGAAAATGTCGGCGCCCTGAACAGTCACCTGGCCAGGTTACTGACCGGCCGTTTCTTCAACTCCATCCGGGATGGCGGCAAGAAGCTGCTGTCCAATGTCCCGCCCATCAAGGAATTTGCCAGCCGCGCCGAAGAGCATATCAAAGGCATGGTGGTACCCGGCACCATCTTCGAGGAGCTGGGGTTTAACTATATCGGCCCTATCGACGGCCACGATGTGAACGCCGTGGTGGATACCCTGCGCAATATGCGCAAGTTGTCAGGTCCGCATATCCTCCATGTGGTGACCAGGAAAGGGAAAGGCTACGAGCTGGCGGAAAAAGACCCCATAAACTACCATGCGGTGCCAAAATTCAATCCCAAAGACAGCTGTCTGCCCAAGTCTAAGGCCAGCGGGCCGACTTTTTCCAAAGTATTTGGCGACTGGTTGTGCGATATGGCCGCCCAGGACCCCAGACTGATGGCGGTGACGCCGGCCATGCGCGAAGGCTCGGGCATGGTACGGTTCTCACAGGAATACCCCGCACAGTATTTCGATGTGGCAATTGCCGAACAGCATGCTGTGACCTTTGCCGCCGGCCTGGCCAAGGATGGCATGAATGCCGTGGTGGCCATCTACTCGACCTTCCTGCAGCGGGCCTATGACCAGTTAATTCACGATGTGGCCCTGCAAAACCTGCCGGTGCTGTTTGCCATCGACCGGGCCGGCATAGTGGGGGCCGATGGTCCCACTCACCAGGGCGCCTTTGATATACCCTTTCTGCGCTGTATTCCCAACCTGGTGATTATGGCCCCCAGTGATGAAAATCAATGCCGGCAGATGCTGTTCACCGGCCACAAGCTCAATCAGCCGGCAGCGGTGCGCTATCCGCGGGGTCAGGGCTGTGGTGCAGAGATCCAGAAAGAAATGCAGGAACTGCCACTGGGCAAGGGTAAGGTCGTGAGAGAGGGCGCTCATATTGCCATCCTGAATTTCGGCACCCTGCTGGGTGAAGCCCTACAGGCTGCAGAACAGATCAATGCGACTGTCGTCGATATGCGCTTTGTCAAACCCCTGGATGAAGGCCTGCTCAAAGAGCTGGCCTGCAGCCACGAGCTGCTGGTCAGCCTGGAAGATGGCGCCATCATGGGGGGAGCCGGTAGTGCGGTAGGCGAATCCCTGCATCAACAGCAACTGAACAACCGGCTGCTCAAACTGGGACTGCCGGATCAGTTTATTATGCAGGGAACCCAGGCCGAGATGTACGCAGAATTGAAGATAGATGCGGCCGGTATCCGCCAACAAATCAGCGCCTTTAACGAGCGCATAAAATGAGAAAGGGGCTGCATGGCCCCTTCTCGTCTTTAAAAGTCAGGTCAGCCAGCCCATCTCCAGCAGAAGGTGCATCCCCACGCAGGCCAGTATGCCTGCCAGTATATCGTCAGCCATAATTCCCACCCCGCCATGCACATGTTTGTCGAGGTAACTGATAGGCCAGGGTTTGAGGATATCGAGCAGGCGAAACAGTACAAAGCCAACCAGCAGGGTTGACCAGTTCAGGGGCACGGCAAACATGGTCAGCAGCATCCCAGCCACTTCGTCCCAGACGATGGCGGCGTGATCATGCACTCCCATGTCCCTTGCTGCATGACCGCAAATCCAGGCACCGGCCAGACAGGCAATCAGGGTCAGACAAAGATAGAACCAAAGACCTGGTTGGATGAGCAACCAGACAAGGGGCAGCGCTGCCAGGGTGCCAAAAGTGCCGGGGGCCTTGGGCGCCAGACCCGAACCAAAGCCAAGTGCCAGAAAGTGAACCGGGTTTTTCAGGCTCAGCAGCTCAACCGGATCGGCCGAGGACTCAACTGAAGTGCTGATAACCCTGTCCCTCAAACTCATACCTGTCCTTGCCATGGCGCAGCTCCAGCTTACCTTGCACGCCGTTTATCTGGCCAATACAGGTGGCCGACACGCTGGCACTGGTCAGGGCCAGATCCAGATTGCCTTTCTGTTCTTCAGAGACGGTGAATAACAGCTCATAGTCATCCCCGGCTGTCAGGGCATAGCGGATTGCTTGCTCTGCCCCGACGGAATCGCGCATGGCTTCAGACAGGGGCAGCTTGTCGACTGCCAGTTGGGCACCACAGCCCGAGGAGGTGAGGATATGGCCGAGATCTGAAATCAAGCCGTCGGAGATATCGATACAACTGGTGGCGATACGACGCAGGATGGTTCCTACCAACACCCGGGGCGTCGGATAATTCAGGCGGTTGCCAAGAAAATTGCGATGTTTGGGGGCAACGTCTGCCCTACCCTGATGCATATCCAGGCCCAGTCCGGCGTCGCCGAGGGTCCCGGTCACATATAACCAGTCACCTGGCCTGGCCCTGGATCGGGTCAGGGCCTGATCCCTGGGTACGAACCCCTGGGCAGTAATGGTTACGGCCAGGGGACCTTTAACGGTATCGCCGCCGATCAACTGAACAGAGTAATAGTCGGTCAGTTCCTGCAAGCCCAGGGAAAACTCATCCAGCCAGTTCTCATCCACATCAGAGATACACAGAGACAGGCTCAGCCAGGCGGGTTCGGCTCCCATGGCCGCCAAATCACTGAGGTTGACCGCCACGGCTTTGTGGGCCACCGCCCGGGCCGGGGTGTTTTCAGGGAAGTGCACGCCGGACACCAGAGTATCAGTGGTGACCACCAGGGACTGGCCCTGGGGGACGTTCACCACCGCACAGTCATCGCCTATGCCGATTTGCACATCCCGGCGCTGATGACTTCTGACACGGAAAAACTTGTCGATCAGTTCGAATTCTTTCACAACAGGTCAGGATTGTTCATTTTTACGCAGGGTACGTACCGCTTTATCCAGTACCCCGTTGACAAACTTATGGCTCTCTTCGGCGCCAAAGGACTTGGCCAGTTCAATGGCCTCGTTGATAACGACCTTATAAGGCACATCGACGCGATCCAGAAGCTCATAGGTCGCCAGGCGCAGGATGGCTTTTTCCACCGGGTCCAGTTCTTCCGGCAATCGTCCCAGATAAGGGCGGATGCTGCTGTCCAGTCTGGCACTGTCTTTGACCACCGAACGCAGCAGTTCCTGGAAGAAACTCATGTCGACCTTACTCATATCACTGCTGGTAGCCAGGTGCAGCTCTATCTGTTCGACCGGGTTCTTGCTCATCTGCCAGGAGTAAACCCCCTGCAGGGCCAGTTCGCGAGCCTTACGGCGGGAAGCGGGTTTCACTGTGTCAGACCCCTTCAAGCTGATCAATCACGTTGACCATTTCCAGTGCGCCCATGGCTGCTTCAGCCCCTTTGTTTCCGGCCTTGGTGCCCGAGCGTTCGATGGCCTGCTCGATATTGTCGGTAGTGATGACGCCAAATGCCACAGGGATGCCAAATTCAAGGGAGACCTGAGCCAGTCCCTTGTTGCACTCACCGGCAACAAAATCGAAATGGGGTGTACCACCGCGAATGACCGCGCCCAAGGCGATGATGGCATCGAAGTGCTTTTTCTCAGCCAGTTTCTTGGCCACCACTGGTAGCTCATAAGCGCCTGGTACCCGCACCAGGGTGATATCCTGATCGTTGACCTCGCCTATCCGCTCCAGTGTGTCCAGCGCCCCGTCAACCAGGCTCTCGACCACAAAGCTGTTAAACCTGGAGACCACAATGGCAAATTTCTTACCCGTGGCGCGCAGGTTGCCTTCAATGATATTCATGCACAATTCCTACAGTCAAAACGGCGCGTATGATACCACAGCCGTTGTACAGGTGAATGGCTTAATAAGATGACGAGTAACATGTGGCAACAGGGGAACAGTAAGTTCCCGTTACCTGTTACTCGCCACGTTGTTACTTGTTACTTACTGGTTACTTGTCACCCGTCCTTTGTTAGGACACATATTCCACCACTTCCAGGCCGAAGCCTGACAGGGCGTGATACTTCTTGGGTTTGCTCAGCAGGCGCATCTTCCTGACGCCCAGGGTGGCCAGGATCTGACATCCCACCCCCACAGTGCGGGAGGTCCCCTGCCAACTGGCACCCGGTGGCTGCTGTCCCTTGTCTTCCGCCTCGAACTGGCGGACTTTGGCAATCAAATCTTCATTGGACTCTTCCTTACCCAGGATCAGCAGCACCCCGCCTTCGGCGGCGACTCTCTGCATGGCTTCATGCAACCCCATACTGCGCTCCAGTGAACGCTGGGAAGTGAGCAGATCACCGAAAGTATCATGCAGATGCACCCGTACCAGGGTAGGTGTATCTGCCTGCACTTCGCCTTTTCGTAAGGCAAAGTGTAGCTGGTTGTCTATCTGATCCTTGAAGGTAATGAGATCAAATTCACCGAACTCAGTGGGCAGCCGGCACTCGGCCACTTTCTCTATGGTCGTCTCATTGAGGTTACGGTATTCGATCAGATCGGCAATGGTGCCGATCTTGAGATTGTGCCGCGTGGCAAAGGCTTCCAACTCGGGGCGACGCGCCATGGATCCATCTTCATTGAGAATTTCCACTATCACCGCCGCCGGCTCTGCACCGGCCAGCCTGGCAAGATCGACGCCAGCCTCGGTATGGCCAGCGCGATTCAGCACTCCACCTTCCTTGGCGATCAGTGGAAAAATATGGCCGGGCTGAACGATATCCGCCGCTCTGGCATCCTTGTCCACTGCTGCCAAGATGGTTCTGGCACGGTCCGCCGCCGAAATGCCGGTGGTCACGCCGCTTGCCGCTTCGATGGAGACGGTAAAATTGGTGGAAAACTGCGCGCCATTGTTGTTGACCATCAAAGGCAGGTTCAGACGACGGCAGCGCTCTGCCGTCATGGGCAGACAAACCAGTCCTCTGGCATGGGTGACCATAAAATTAATTGCCTGTGGCGTCACATGTTCGGCGGCCATAATCAGGTCGCCCTCGTTTTCCCTGTCTTCGTCATCCATCAGGATAACCATCTTGCCCTGACGAATGTCTTCGATGATTTCCCGGGTACTGTTTAGTGGCATAGGGTTGTTCTATCCGTTTTCGTTTGTCGTTCGGCCAGGACTTGCCCGGCCAGGATTATTATTTTTATGCTGATTAAAGTGGGCTATTTCAGATAGCCCTGTCTGGCCAGAAAATCCATATCGATGTTGCTTTTCTGACCGGAGGCGGCTGCCTTATCGCCCAGCAACAGACGCTCCAGGTAACGGGCGACCAGATCCACCTCCAGATTAACCTGTGAGCCGCTTTGATACAGGCCGATATTGGTTTCCTTGAGGGTATGAGGCACCAGGGTCAGTTTGAACCGGGCCCCGTCTATGGCATTGACCGTCAGACTGACCCCATCTACCGTGATGGAGCCTTTCTCGGCAATGTATCTGGCCAGTTCATCCGGCGCCCTGAGCCAAATTTCCACTGCCCGGGCACTGCTTTGAACTGAAAGGACTTCGCCAATCCCGTCCACATGACCGCTGACAATATGTCCGCCGAAGCGGGTGGAGGCCAGCATGGCCTTCTCAAGATTGACCTTATGACCGCTCCGGTATCCTGCAAAACCAGAGCGACGTAAGGTTTCGGCAGAAAGGTCAGCCACAAAGTGAGACGAAGAAAATTCCACCACAGTCAGACAGACACCATTGGTGGCGATACTGTCGCCAAGTGCCACATCGCCCATATCCAACTTGCCGGTGCCCACAGTCAGACGCATATCGCCGCCGGTAGGTTGCATGGACCGGATCTCGCCCACTGCCTGAATGATTCCTGTAAACACTGTTGCCTCTCTCGTTTAAGCAGTCGAACCGCTATTCAATAACATACCCGGGCAGTCAGGCGAAGATCCTCTCCGACCATGCGGATATCCTGCCAATCAAGTCCGATGGCCTCATCCATATGACTGAGACTGGGCATCAGCGCCAGGCCCTTGGCTTTATCACCCATCAGTTTAGGAGCCTGATACAGGACAAGTTTGTCCACCAGTTTCTGCTGCAGTAGAGCCCCGGCCAGGGCGGCGCCAGACTCCACCCACAGATTATTGACGCCCAGACTGCCGAGAAAATCCATCAGGGCTGCCAGGTTTACGCGACTTCCCTGATCTGTGCAATGCCATTGTCTGACCTGCCGGGCAAAGAGATGGGGGCTGACCCGCTTATTGGCAAGCAGGATTTCCCCTGGAAGGGAAAATAAACGGTAATCAGGATTAAGCTGATTCCTGCTGTCCACTATCACCCGCATGGGCTGGCGCACGGTCAGCCCGTCGAGGCCCAGTTGTTGCTCACTGAGCCTCACATTGAGGGCCGGATCATCCAGCATCACAGTGCCTGACCCGGTCAGAATGGCACAACTGGCAGCCCGGTGCCGTTGCACGTCCAGTCTGGCTTTTTCACCTGTGATCCAACGGCTGTGGCCGTTTTCCATGGCCGTTTTACCGTCGAGACTGGCAGCCAGTTTCAGGGTAACCAAGGGCCGCCCCTGGGTCATGCGCCGGATAAAGCCCGGATTAATGGCCTGGGCCTGCTCGCACATCAGCCCGGATGAAACCTCGATACCGGCCTCTGTCAGCATGGTAAGGCCACGGCCGGCCACCAGCGGATTGGGATCGGCCATGGCCGCCACCACCCGCTTTACACCGGCTTGAATCAATGCCTGGGCACAGGGGGGGGTGCGCCCAAAGTGGCTGCACGGCTCCAGGGTCACATAGGCTACCGCACCCCGGGCTTTGTCGCCGGCCTGGCGCAGCGCAATGATCTCTGCGTGGGGCCCCCCGGCCTGTTGATGCCAGCCTTCCGCGATAAGATGGCCTGCTGAATCCGTCAGCACACAGCCGACGTTGGGATTGGGGCTGGTGGTAAAGCGCCCGTTCCGGGCCAGTTGCAGGGCCCTGGCCATCCATCGATAATCGGTCTGGCTGAAGTTGGTCATATAGAGCACCCAATGATTAGATTATAAACATCAGCGGACGCTGAAATTTTTCCAGGCAATCCAGGTCTTTTCACGGGTTTAGTGGGGCTAAATCCTGAAAAGCCTGAGGCAGTCTGGGGAAATTTCAGCCCCGCCCTTCGGGAGCCGCCTAAAATCCGCTCATCCGGCGTTACGGCTGCTTGAAAGATTGACGATATTCCTACACAGCCGCGCCTTGGCTGAGCGGATTTTAGGCAGACTCTGGTGGTCATAATCTAATCATTGGGTGCTCTAATCTCCCAGGCGGGCGATCTCTTCGCCGAATTCACGAATATCCTCGAAAGATCTGTATACTGAGGCGAAGCGCACGTAGGCCACCTTATCCAGTTCCTTGAGCGCGTCCATGATCACATTTCCTATGTACTGACTCTCCACTTCCCGTTCGCCGGTGGCGCGCAAAGTGGATTTGACCCGGTTAACGCATTTCTCCACCTGCTCCGTACTGACGGGGCGTTTTTCCAGAGCCCGCTGCAACCCGGCACGCAGCTTGTCCTCGTTAAAAGGCTCACGGGAGCCGTCACGCTTTATCACTCGGGGCATTACCAGTTCTGCCGCCTCGAACGTTGTAAATCTTTCATGACATTTAAGACATTCACGGCGACGACGGATCTGATGACCATCGGCAACCAGTCGCGAATCGATGACCTTGGTTTCCTGCTCAGAACAAAAGGGACAGTACATACACACTCCAGACAGGAGAATCCTAACGAGTTCCCGGATTGGGGGCTTGCATTAAGCCTCGCTTGTACCGGGTTGAATTGGGGCATAAGCTATCAAAAAAACCCTCTTGAGAACAGCCAAACCCCATGCGTTTACTTCTGGCTTCCTGTTTGCTGAGCTGTATGCTTTTCACCCCCGGTGTCTTGGGCAAGGACTGCAAGAGTCTTGGTCAACTCCAGTGGCTGTTGGGTGACTGGCACACGCAAAATGACCATCGCCGGGTCAGTGAGCGCTGGCAGCAGGTCAGCGGGCTGACCTTTGAAGGAACAGGCGAAACATTCAGTGACAAAGGCCACTCAGTGGAGTATCTGTATCTGACCCTGATGGGCGATGGAGTTTTTTATCTGGCCAAGGTGGCAGAAAATCCAATGCCCGTTCCCTTCAGAATGACTGGATGCAGCGGAGCTTTCGCACAGTTTGAGAATCCCGGCCATGATTTCCCGCAGAGAATAGCCTATCGCCTGTTAAGCTCAGGACAGCTCAGTGTCAGGGTTGAGGATCTGAACGGCCAGGGGTTCGATCTGACCTTTGACCCTGACCGAAGCAAAGAGGTGGATTAGAAGTCCAAGGCCAGCTTGTGCTTAAAACCCATGGCCGGATAACAGTGTTCAGGTACGGTAATAATCCGTACCCAGTGCCCAAGCAGCCCGTATACGACGTCGGCAACGCTTTCCCCCTTCACCGGCAAACATTCAATTCGGTCTGTTGCTGCCCCTGATATATACCCTGGGTTGGGTCACTACAAACAAGGGTGATACAAGCAACCTTCTTCTCATCTGTGCACCGCAAAGCAGTTAGCTGGACGGGCTGCATCAGGCAAGAAAATTACGACGTGCCGGCTTGTCTGCGACGCCTCAGATTAGCGCCTGTTTTCAGAGGTACCACTAAGAATAAAAGCGAAAAATGTTTTGTACTTCATTTACTTGGGCTATGTTTATTGCACTACTGTTACAGGCAGCCTATCAGCTTTTCGGAGGAAGGAACCGTCTCATGACCCTCAATGATCTGACTATCCGGACCAAGTTTTCCATCCCTCTTCTGGCCGTCAGCATACTGGTGGTGCTGGTCAGCATACTGAGTATGAATAATGGCAAACGACTCTCGGCGGACGCCCATTTGCTGTCCACCACCTTTATCAGTGCAATAGATACAGGCTTAAATGCCGATCGCGATCTCTACCAGGCCCTCACTGCCAGCCAGAACTATGTCACCAAGAAAAGCCTGGGTCTGGGACAAACAGCGCAGGATCAAAAAGACTTCAATGAAAATGCCCAACAAGCGCTGGACAGAATGAATCGCGTGCGAGCGCTGATGGAGGGATACCCCGAGATTGCAGAAGTCAACCGGGATTTCGACGAGGACTATCAGGCCTGGTTCAGATCGGCCAAGCAGGTCTTTACCCTGGCGGACAGCGGCAATGTGGCTGAAGCCGCCACCTTCAACAGTACCGAGGTCATGAGCAACTTCAACCGCCTGCGCAACCATTATGATGTGACTGGTGCCAGGATTAAAGAGGTGGCAGACAGGATTACCAGCGAAGCGAAGGCCGCCGGGGATCGTCAGCGGAATATCCTGATCGTCGTCACCCTGCTGGTAATCATTGCCTGTGTCGCCAGTATGGTATGGGGCCCCAAACTGGTTACCACCCGGGTCCACGAACTGGATACTATGATCGCCACCATCAGCGAAGGAGAAGGGGATCTTCGTGGTCGCCTGGATAGCAGCGGCAAGGATGAATTGTCCAAACTGGCCGGTACTTTCAATAACCTGATGAACAAACTTCAGCAGCTTATCAGCATGATAAAAGGCGATACGGAAACCCTGGATAAGGCGGTGGTCAAACTCAATGATTCAGCCAGGGAAAGTGAACAGATATCTTCCGAGCAGAACAACAATCTTGATCAGATTGCCACCGCCGTCAACCAGTTGACCCACGCCGTGCATGAAGTGGCGAACAACTCACAGACAGCGCTGGGGGAAACCCGCCAGGCAAAAGATAAGGCTTCACAGTCGGGCGTGGTGGTGGACGAATCCATCTCCAGCATCAACAAACTCTCATCGGCCGTCACCCACGCCAGTCAGGTGATCAGCAAACTTGCCGATGAATCCAAGAGCATCGTCAAGGTGCTGGACGTGATCCGGGGGATTGCAGAGCAAACCAATCTGCTGGCTCTCAATGCTGCCATAGAGGCAGCCAGGGCAGGCGAGCAGGGTCGCGGCTTTGCTGTGGTTGCCGATGAAGTCAGGACCCTGGCCAGTCGCACCCAGCAATCCACAGAAGACATCCAGCGAATGATTGTCGGCCTGGAAAATGGCGTGACGGAAGCGGTCAATGCCATGACTACGGGCACCAGCCAGGTAGACAACGTGGTGGAGATGTCACGACGTATCCAGGAGTCCCTGGACCAGGTCGATGCCGCCATTACCCAGACCAACGACATGATTTATCAGATTGCCACGGCAACCGAAGAGCAGAGCCAGGTGGTAGACGAGATTAACAGGAATGTCACGGTGTTAAACAGTCTGTCCCAGCAGAGCGTCAGCGTGGTCCGCAATACTAAAAAGGTCTCGGATGATATCGCCCATATGGCTTCCGGCCTGAATGAGAATGTTGGCCGCTTCAAAGTGTAGGACGAAGCTATACCGGTGCTACAGCTCACCAATCAATATTCGCTCCAGGGACAGACCCACTACCAGAATGGCCCGCCCTTGTGGTGACTGAAGCGGGACACTGACATGAGCTACGAAGCTGGACGTGGACTCGTCATATTCTAAGTCACCCACCTCGATGGCTTTGTGCCCCAGATCGGTAATCTTCGCTTCGTCCCCTTGCCAATAGTCGGACGTCACCCGGGAAACGGCCAGCAGCTCACCGTTGTCACGGGTTACCATCAGCTCACCGACGGCAGGCAGCCCCGCCTGTATGACCTTGAGTCGTTCCGCCAGGGGATTGTCCAAGGACTCCGCAATCAAACGATACTCGCCTGATTTTAACTCTTCCCGCCAGGTCGCCTCCCTGAGGGCAATTTCTTCCCCCGGGGAGGGTGCCTGGTGCCCGAGGCGGGCACTGAGTTCCTCGCGGAAGCCTTGATCCAAAGCGGGGATGACCTGATCTTCCACATACTTAATTGCCTGCTGCCTTTCCAGAGGTGACAGCTGGGTTATCTGGGGATTGCATTCCCCGATGCGCCGGTTAAAACGGGTGATGAAATCGGGATACTTTTGATGAAATTGATGGGAGAAGGTCACATTCTTGGCACGATAGCGTAAAAATCGGATCGACAGATTCTGAGGCTCCGAGTGCAACAACGTCTTGACTTGCAAGTCATCCGCAACGAAGTAATCGATGCGTCCAGCGACAAATTGTTGCAGCAACTGATGCATGTCCCGGGCTTTGAGATAAGGGACCCGGTTGTGTTCCAGCAACCAGCTTTCCACATCACTGCCCCTGACCACTCCCAACCTGTGGCTTTGTCCCCCGCTCTTCCCGGCTAGTCTTTGGTAGACATACCACTTTTCCAGTACCATGGGAAAAGAGCCGATTCCTTCTTCAACCTCACCCACTGAAGTGAGAAATACTCCATCCACATTCCCTTCTGCCAGTTCTCTTTTCGCCCGGGCCCAGGGCAGCATCAGTATTTCAGACTGCACCTGCTCCTTATCAAGAATGCACCGGATCGTCGCCACGGAACGGGTGTCGCTTTCGGTTTGGTTCAGCAATTGTTGAGGGGACTGACTCTGCGTGGCCAATGTCAGGAACTGGGGCTGAGCGATTGCCATCAACAAGGTGGCGATATGAGGAAGGGTCACTGACATGTTTTCATCCCCTGAAAATTGAAAATGTCCTGATGCAGAGTATAGGAGTTCCCCGGCACCTATTACCTGATATGAAACCAAAAAACGCAGCCGGAGCTGCGCTTTCTGAGGTCGATCACCCTACAGGAATCAGGCGTAAACCGGGAATCGATCACATAAGGCCACGACTTCGCCCTTGATACGCTCAATCACCGCCTCGTCGCCCATATTGTCCAGCACGTCACAGATCCAGTTGGCCACTTGTTTGGCCTGCTCTTCCTTGAAGCCGCGGCGGGTAATAGCCGGACTGCCGATACGCAGGCCGCTGGTGACAAAGGGGGAGCGGGGATCGTTGGGAACAGAATTCTTGTTCACCGTGATATTGGCCCGTCCCAATGCCGCATCCGCGTCTTTGCCTGTAATGTCCTTATCGATGAGATCCAGCAGGAACAGATGGTTTTCCGTACCGCCTGATACCACTTTGTAGCCGCGCTCCTGCATCACTGACACCATTGCCTTGGCGTTCACCACCACCTGCTTCTGATACTCCTTGAACTCAGGCTGCAGGGCTTCTTTGAAGGCCACCGCCTTGGCAGCAATAACATGGCACAGGGGACCACCCTGGTTGCCGGGAAACACCGAACTGTTAAGTTTCTTGTAGATGTCTTCATCGCCACAGGAGGACAGGATCAGGCCGCCACGTGGTCCTGCCAGGGTCTTATGGGTAGTGGTAGTGACCACATGAGCGTGGGGCAAAGGGTTAGGATACAGACCGGCAGCCACCAGGCCGGCGACATGGGCCATATCCACCAGCAGGTAAGCACCGACCTTGTCGGCGATGGCGCGGAATTTCGACCAGTCCATAATGCCGGAATAGGCAGAGAAGCCGGCGATAATCATCTTCGGCTTATGCTCCAGGGCCAGGGCTTCCACCTGGGCGTAATCCACCTCACCGGTTTGCTCATTCAGACCATACTGGACAGCCTTGTAGGTCTTACCGGAAAAATTCACATGGGATCCGTGAGTCAGGTGGCCGCCGTGGGCCAGACTCATGCCCAGCACAGTGTCATTGGCATTAAGCAGGGCCATAAATACGGCGCTGTTTGCCTGAGAGCCAGAGTGCGGCTGCACATTGGCATAATCTGCACCGAATAACTGCTTAGCACGCTCAATGGCCAGATCTTCGGCCACATCCACATACTCACAACCACCGTAGTAGCGCTTGTGTGGATAGCCCTCTGCATATTTGTTGGTCAGCTGTGAACCCTGCGCCTCAAGTACCCTGGGGCTGCAATAGTTTTCCGAGGCAATCAGCTCAATATGATGTTCCTGGCGCTGGGTTTCATTCTGGATGGCCTGAAACAATTCAGGATCGAAATCTTTGATATTCATATTTCGTGAAAGCATGGTCTCTCCTCGGGTATTGCCAGCGTCAATTTGGGGCCGGACGGGTCAGCGGATGGGAGGGCATATTCTAGCCATTTTGCCCCGGATGTACATAGTCGGCGGCGCATTGACCCTAAGCCGATATGCCATATCTTTCAACTATCTGTTCTAAACAGCCTCTTGCCCGCCTTTCGTCACCTGCCGCATCTGGTTTAGAATAGCCGCCATCCGAAATCAGCTGCGAAGCAATCTATGTCTCAATACGTTTATACCATGCACAGGGTTGGCAAAATCGTCCCACCCAAGCGCGAAATCCTGAAGAACATCTCTCTTAGCTTTTTCCCGGGGGCCAAGATCGGAGTACTGGGTCTCAACGGCGCCGGTAAATCCACCCTGCTGCGCATTATGGCCGGTATAGACACAGATATAGAGGGAGAAGCCCGGCCCCAGCCCGGTATTAACATCGGCTATCTGCCCCAGGAACCCAAACTGGACGAAAGCAAGGACGTGCGCGGCAATATCGAAGAAGCCTTTGCCGATGTAGTGCATGCCCTTAAACGCCTTGACGAAGTGTATGCCGCCTACGCAGAAGAAGACGCAGATTTCGACGCCCTGGCCAAGGAGCAAGGCGAGTTGGAAGCCATCATTCAGGCCAAAGACGGTCATAACCTGGACCATGCCTTGGAGCGTGCCGCCGATGCCCTGCGCCTGCCGCCCTGGGAAGCGGATGTGTCCAAGCTGTCAGGCGGCGAACGTCGCCGGGTGGCCCTGTGCCGCCTGTTGCTGGAAAAACCCGATATGCTGCTGCTCGACGAGCCCACCAACCACCTGGATGCCGAGTCGGTGGCTTGGCTGGAGCGGTTCCTGCACGATTACGAAGGCACTGTGGTAGCCATTACCCACGACCGCTATTTCCTCGATAATGTCGCCGGCTGGATCCTGGAACTGGACCGCGGATATGGTATTCCCTGGGAGGGCAACTATTCATCCTGGCTGGAACAAAAAGACAAGCGCCTGGAGCAGGAGGAGAAGACTGAACAAGCCCGCCAGCGCTCTATCAAGCAGGAACTGGAATGGGTACGCAGCAATGCCAAGGGCCGTCAGGCCAAGAGTAAGGCCAGGATGTCCAGGTTTGAGGAATTGTCCCAAGGCGATTATCAGAAGCGTAATGAGACCAACGAGCTGTTTATTCCACCGGGCGAACGCCTGGGCGACAAGGTCATCGAAGTAAAGAACCTGACCAAGTCCTACGGGGATCGGGTGCTGATCGACGATCTGAGCTTCAACATGCCTAAGGGTGCCATTGTGGGGATCATCGGTCCCAACGGCGCCGGTAAGTCCACCTTGTTCCGTATGCTCAGCGGTGTGGAAAAGCCAGACAGTGGTGAGATCATCGTCGGCGAGACGGTTAAGCTCACCAGTGTGGATCAGTTCCGTGATCACCTCGATGGTAACAAAACCGTGTTCCAGCAAGTGTCTGACGGCCAGGATATCCTGCGTATCGGAAACTTTGAAATCAACAGCCGGGCTTATGTCAGCCGCTTCAACTTCAAGGGCAATGACCAGCAGAAGTTCGTTAAAGACCTGTCAGGCGGTGAGCGCAACCGCCTGCATCTGGCAGAGCTGTTGAAAGCAGGCGGTAACGTACTACTGCTCGACGAACCCACCAACGACCTGGACGTTGAAACCCTGCGGGCGCTGGAAAATGCCCTGCTGGAATTCCCCGGCTGTGCCATGGTGATCTCGCACGACCGCTGGTTCCTCGACCGGGTAGCCACCCATATTCTCGACTACAGGGACGAAGGCAAGGTCAACTTCTACGAAGGTAACTACACCGACTACGAAGCCTGGCTGAAAGAAAACTTTGGTAAGGATGTGGTCGAGCCCCACAGGCTGAAATACAAAAAAATCAGTAAGTAAAGGTCCGACTAGTTACGAAAGGAAGTCGCAACTTTTAATAGAAAAACAAACAAAGCCGGAATTCACTTCCGGCTTTGTGTTTGCAGCCGCGAAGCAGGACGCGTAGCGGCTGATAAAGAGCCCGTGCCCACCGTTTGAAATATAAGAATATTACCAACTAAGGACGTAACGAGCTGCGGCAAAGCCACAGCTTCTGTAGAAAAAGACCGGGCAGGAACCGATATCCGGCCTGGTGATTGTCAAGCAGGCAAAGGGCTCACCTACCTGGACATTGCTCTGCGGTTCCTGAGGGACCTGCAAGGCCCGCTCTCTCTGGACCAAAGCGCTAACACTGATGAGTTTTACCCAGAAAATCATACAATTAGCCTGAAATGTCTGGATGTTATTTTGCAAAAATACAACTATGCTTAAGCTATCATGGTTGGGTTAAATAAGATGACAGCAGACAACAGACGAAAATTTACCCGCATTGTCTTTTCCGCACCGGGAGAGATGCGTCAGGGCATGAAGAAATGGCAATGCAGCCTGTTGGATATCTCGCTCAAAGGGGTGCTGATTGAATGTGACACGCCCTTTGATGGGGATCGGCAACAATCCATATTACTGGTCCTAACCCTGCCTGGAATGGGTAACAGTATTATGCTGGAGGGCGAAGTCTGTCATACCGAGCATGAGCAACTGGGTATCAAGATCAAAATGATCGATATCGACAGCGCCTCGCGGTTGCGTCGGCTAGTGGAACTTAATGTGGGAGACGACTCTCTGCTGAAACGGGAACTGGATGCCCTGGTCGCCCCGGAAAAAGGCACTTAATACCTGCTCACAAAGTTGCAAGGAAATACAGTCAGCACCTTGTTCCCTTTCGCGTCCTGGCGGCCGCGCCCCGGAAAACCTTTCCTAATAACCGGGTGAGGCAGAAATTTACGCCAGACACGGCGAGCCGCAGGAGGGCAAAGGGATCCAATCTATCCGCGTTTTGGAGTAAATTCCCCCTCAGATTGCCTCCAACGCCTCACCGAGGCGCTTTACACCGGTTATCTTCATCCCCTGGATGGGCTGTTTAGGTACATTGGCCCTGGGCACGATGGCCCGGGCAAAGCCGTGCTTGGCCGCTTCGGCCAGTCGCTCCGCACCATTTGGCACGGGGCGTATCTCACCAGCCAGCCCCACTTCCCCAAAGACAATCAGATCCCTGGGCAGGGCCTGGTTACGAAAACTCGAAATCATCGCCAGTAACAGGGCCAGATCGGCGCTGGTTTCTGACACTTTTACGCCGCCGACCACATTCACGAACACATCCTGATCATTCATCTGGATATTGCCGTGCCGGTGCAGTACGGCCAGCAGCATCGCGAGGCGATTCTGCTCCAGTCCCACCGCCAGACGTCTGGGATTGGCCATCTGCGAATAATCCACCAGGGCCTGCACTTCCACCAGCAAGGGACGGGTCCCCTCCCAGATGACCATCACCAGGCTACCGGGGGAGGTCTCCTCCTCCCTGCTGAGGAAAATAGCCGACGGGTTACTGACTTCACGCAGGCCCTTGTCTGTCATGGCAAATACGCCCAGTTCATTAACCGCACCGAACCGGTTCTTCTGCCCGCGCAGGATACGAAAACGACTGTCCCCGTCTCCTTCCAGCATCATGGAACAATCGATACAGTGTTCCAGCACCTTGGGTCCGGCCAGGCTGCCGTCCTTGGTCACATGCCCCACCATCAACATGGCAATGTGATGCTGCTTGGCAAAGCGGGTCAGATAGGCTGCACTCTCACGCACCTGGGAGACGCTGCCGGGAGCCGATTGCACATCGGCCACATGCATGACCTGGATGGAATCAATAACCATCAATTGTGGTTTGTGGGTCAGGGCCAGGTCGCAAATGGTTTCGATGCTGGTCTCGGCCAGTAATTTGAGTCTGTCAGTGGGCAGCCCCAACCGGTGAGCGCGCAGTGCCACTTGTTGCAGGGACTCCTCCCCCGTCACATACAAGGCCTCTTTTTCCCGGGCCAGGTTACACATGGTCTGCAGCAGCAAGGTGCTCTTGCCTGCCCCGGGGGAGCCGCCAATCAGAATGGCCGAGCCCGGCACCACGCCACCGCCCAGCACCCTGTCCAGTTCTTTGAAGCCGGAAGAAAATCGCGGCAGGGCCTGCAGGTCAATATTGTTCAGGGTTTGCACCTGGGCCACCGTCTGACCGGCATAGCCCTGGCGTCTTGAGTCCGCAGCAGGGCGAGCCGGCGAGATGACAAATTCGGAAATGGTATTCCAGCCGCCACAGTCACTGCATTGCCCCTGCCAGCGGGGAAATTCGGCACCGCAGTCCGAGCAAACAAAGGCAGTTTTTCTTTTCGCCATATATCCAAATCAGAAGAATCGTAAGAAGAGCAAGCATACCAGTTTTCGCCGCTAAACTCCCTACCTGGCCAGACCGGGAAAAAGTGTTAGACAAGGCTCTCTCTTCTGGCTAATGTCTTGGATTTTCCGATTGGTAGCCGACAAACTATAAGAATAATGAAAGCGAACAATCCCCTCCCTGTCGAATTGCAGGAAAAACTGATCCCTCAGTTGTCATCACCGAACCTTGACAAGGTGCTGCTCGACGCACTGCCCGGAAGTTCGGCCTCAGAGCGTTTTTTATGCAAAATGGAGTTGCGTCGACTGGCCAAACCCTGTCTCAGGACCATTGACCTGCGTGGCAGCGTGGAGGGTCAGTGCTACCCATTTCAGTTCCAGGAACGCACCCACTATCTCGACAGCCTTGCCCTGGAGGAATTCAAACGCCAATTGACCCTGTATGGGGGCTTTACACAAGGTGTGTATGAAGCCGTGCACCAGATGCCCAACAATTACCGGGTTATGCAGGAACAGGCCCGTGCGGCCCAGGCTGGCCCCCCACAGGAAAAAGATGCTGCCAGGCTTGTGAGCGACAGGTATCTGGCCCAGACCATTTTGTTCCGCAATTATGCCCTGCGCCGGGAAGAGCGGATGAATTTTGTCATACAGCTGGAAGTCCGCGATGAAAAAGCCGAGCACTTTTCTGCAACCAGCATCGATCTGTCAGTAAGTGGCCTGCAAATAAAGACTGGCCTGACCAGGCGGTTCACCCCAGGCCAGAAACTGACAGTGTATTTTCGTGGACTGGAACAGGACTATGTATTGGATAAGTCCGGTCTGGGCTATGAAGTAGTCCGCACTGAATATAAAAAAGACAACTGCTATCTGTGTCTAAACCGGACCTCAGATAACCTTGATTCCAGCATGGACCAGTTTCTGCAAACTTTTATTCATGGAAATAAGCGTCGTTACAAAGTCAATCTGGAAAACACCTTCGAAGCAGTGCTGGCAAAAGGGTACGAGCAATATTTCACCACCGTCACCTCCTCTTTGCCCGTCTTCATTGATGATTATGAAAAGGTGTTACAGCCTAGGTTTCTGCTGCTCAACGACAGGAACCAGTCTTTGTACCTGCACTGGCAGAAAGCGGCGGGTAATCAGCTCGGTTATCTGTTCAGGCCAGGGCGCCTGAATAAATGGCGGGCTAGGCCGGGGGCGCACTCAGCCGATCTGTTGTACAGCTTTTGTATCCAACGCGATGGACGCGACTACTGGTATTCAGCCGCTTTGTCAGAGCTGAAGAATAATCCGTTATTGCATCAGACATTCTTGTCCTATGGCGCGCGCCAGTCCAGTTGGCGGGTTTATACCGTGCAATGCCAGCGGGTCAGTGCGGATCAATCCCATGCTCCCTCCACCCTACCGGACAGCCTGGGGCAGACCATACGCAAATTAAATCGTCCCACTTCGGCAAGGTTGATGTCGCTGATGAAGCATCTACGCTGGTTGATACTGCTGACCGATGTCACCGACGAAAAGGCCCGTACATTGTATCAGGCATTGCCTCTGAGTAATCAGCACCTCCCCTTACTCAAAGCCCAGGCGCATCCTCGCAATCAACCTCCGGAGCCGATTCAGGCCGTCAGTTTTCAGTACCGCAGCTTACGCCAGGAAGACAGATATAAGCTCAGCTCCAGGGCCAGGCTTTCTGTTGCCGGTACCAGCATCGATGCAGTGACCGAGGATATATCCTGTCATGGAATCAAACTGCGCCTGGACAGTCAGATCACCCCACCAGATGTGCTAACGGTCAGTTTTGGCGAGTTTCAGGAACTGACCACGAAATACAGGCTTAAAGATATTCCCTACCAGGTCAGGCACTGGAATGCAGAGAAAAAAGTTCTGAGTTTGCAGTTATACCGGCCAGAGCAGGGAGTCAGCGAACAGGCTGCCCGGTTTTTCACCGAGTTGCTGGACAAAAACAAAAGAAAGCTGGCAAAGGATCCAGAGCATCAGGATTCCCTCGAACTGGGCGAGGCACTCAAGCGTATCATGGTGACCAGTGCCGCCAATCCCTGCCTATTCATGGTTCGCCAGGGTGCGACTTACGTGGCTGACACCATAGCGCTGCCTGGACCTGAGCACCGCTTCCCGGCCTATTGTCTGCATGAGAGTCCCGCTGGTTCGGCCAATCTGAGCATGTTGCTGACCCGGGAGGCGGGACGCTATTTTATTGAACAACTCAAGGGATTGAGTGCCACCGCAGAGGCCAGACACCTGGAACTCTATATCGTCAAAGATGCCAGACAACCCGGCAAGGCTGTCAATGTGTTGTTCAGAGATCAGTTGGAAAATGAGGGGTTGGCCAATCGACTTATCAGTCTTGCGCAGCAAAAAGGCACCCTTGAGGCTTACCGCCTGTTACTGACCCGAACCGGACGGCCGGACACCAGTGGCTTCGAAGCTGAGTTGAAATACATAAATCTGTATGCGTCCCACAAGGCCAGGGCTCTGGAAGACAGGCTATGGGAAGCCGGAATTGTGTGCGAAATCCTCGACATCAGTGACGAAGTGCTGCAACGTTTTGATTTCAAAGCACAAGAAAACGCTGACTTGTCCGATAATATAAATAATCCCGCTTAGCAATATGGAAGCGCATGGCCGCAGGCATAGAACAATATCAGGATCTTATTGAACAACTGAAGCCGGTGGTCAAAGAGCCTGCCTTCAACCAAATCCTGTCTCAGGTGGCCTCCTCGGTGCCCCGCCCGAAACGTTTTCTGATCAAGATGGAGCTCAAGCGCCAGGCCAAGCCTTGCAAGCGAATCATTGACTTACGGGGGATGGTGGACGGCCAATGCCGCCCTTACGAACATGACGGCATACTCCACTACCTCGACGATACCGCCCAGGAAGTGTTCGAGCGCCAGGTTCGCAGTTTTGGCGGCTACACCCTTGGTGTCTATGAAGCTGTCACCAATACCGAAAACAATTTCCGCGTCATGCATCAGAAGTCTCAACAGGACAATGCTGAGACGCCTGGGATTAATCAGGATCTGCCACCTGAGAGCCGCTACCAGACGCCGCTGATCAGTTTTTCCGGCTTCCATCAGCGTCGCGAAGAGAGAATGAATTTCGTGGTGCCGGTGGACTTGTTCACCGAGTTGCGTGAGTCAGTGCATGCCAACAGCGTCGATATCTCGGTCAGCGGCCTGAAAGTCAAGGTGCACAAAAGGCACATGTTCAAGCCCGGCGAGAAGCTGACCGTTCATTTTCGTGGTCTGGAGCTGGATTATGGTCTGCGGCGGGGAGAAGGGGTGCAGTACCTGCTGACGGACATCGACCGTAGCCGGGAAGAACAGCGTTTGTCGCTGAAGCGTCTTTACGAGCAGGATCAAAAAGGGTTCGACACTTTTCTGGAGCGATTTATCCAGGGCAACAAGCGTCGTTATAAGGTCAATATGGATAACACCATCGACGCCATTATGACCAAGGGTTTCGAGCAGTATTACATCCCCCATTTCACCTCGGTACCTGTGTTTGTCGGTAGGGAACTGGGCGAGCTGCACCCCCGCTATCTTTTATCCAATGACTGCAACAGGGAGGTCATCCAGTATTGGCGCGATGAAGTCAATGATCTGCAGCTTGGCTATCTGTTCACCCGTAACCGGCTGGAGGCATGGGCCGCCCGGCCAGCCGGACAGCAGGAAACCTATCTGTTTACCTTTACCCACGTCACCCAGGGCCGCGTCTATTTCTATACAGCCAGCATGGATGAACTGGACGCCAACAAAGGGCTCAAGGGAGCCTTCCTGTCCTATGGCTCAAGAAAGGCCAGTTGGCGTGTCTACAAGGCTCAGCTATGCGACATGCTCCCGGAACAATGCCATACCCCTTTGTCCCTGCCCGACAGCGTCAATGAGCAGATAAAACGACAGAATCAGCCCCCCTCAGCGAGATTGCTGTCCAGGCTCAAGGGGCTGCAACATATCGTCCTTTTAACGGATGTGACCAGTGAATGGACGATTCAGGCCTATCAGAAACGCAAATTCAGCAAGCAACAACTGGCTGGTCTGCAGGTGTTCTGCCATCCACGCAACAAGCGTCCCCCTGAGATACTGCCATACAGGTTCAAATACCAGGAACTGCGTCGGGAAACGCGTTTCCTGTTGCGTACACCGGTCGAATTGACACATGCTCAATTTGATCTTGGCGGTGTCACCGAGGATTTTTCTCCCAGCGGCCTGCGTATAGAGTTACAAAATCTGTTTCCCCTGGACGTGGGGGCGGAAGTGGAGCTGAGCTTCCCCAAGTTGCAGCAACTGACCAATAAATATGAGCTGGCCAAACTGCCATACAAGGTGGTGCGGGTCAGTGACGATCGCAATGTCCTGCACTTGCGCCAGTCTGAAGAAGAAAAGGACACAGTGGCCAGGAGTTTTTTTGTCGAATTGATCCGCAACAACAGGCGCAGTCTGAAGCCCACCCACGAGCAGGAAGATCTGGCCGGTATCGGTGAAGCCCTGCGCAATATCTATGCAGCCAATGTGCAGAATATCGCCCTGTTTATCAAAAAGGTCGGCGTCCAGTTCCAGCCGGACAGCATCACCGAGCCCCCCCTGCATCACCCGCTGCTCCCGTTGCTGAAACATCTTGCCGAACCGGAGCAACTGAACCTCTACCCGTTGTTTGCTGCCCGGCTGGACGGACGGGAATTTATCGAGCAGACACTGAAGAATCTGCGCACACACAACAAACCCCACTCCTTCGAGCTGTTCGTGGCCTTCAATCCGCAGGCACGCAGTATTCAGCAAGCCACTATCGTACGTCTGGCCCAGCAATTCAATTCGGATGCGCAGCGCCGGGAATTTATCAGCGTGGCCATGGGCAAGGGACAATTCTTTGCCATCCGTCTGTTCCTGACAAGAACGGGCCGTCCCGACATCTCATTGCTGCATTCGGAGCTTAGCTACGTGGGGGCCTATGCCGTGCATAAAGCAAAAATGCTGGAGGAACAATTGTGGAATGTGGCAGCGGTGGCAGACATAGTCGATGTGACGGCAGAGGCCATGTACCGATACGGCTTTAATCAGCATCATATTGAGGCCAATGCCAGGGCGGGTGACAAGGGATAAGGGATAAGGGATAAGGGATAAGGGATAAGGGATAAACATGATCTGCCCCCAATAAAGTAGACACGGGTTGCAAACTATTGTTTTTCAAATGCCATGGGGCTGACTCCACCGAGTGTCCCATGACGTCTTACTGTATTGTAATACTCTTCGATATACCACTTGGC
>NZ_JAFKCV010000178.1 GCF_017254865.1 Bowmanella dokdonensis
GGGTATCAGTTCAGCGAGGCGCAATCTTCGGCCACTGAGCTGGTGTTTCTGCGCGAAGAGCAATAAGCCCTTAGAGATCCGAGTCTGCGCTTTGTCTGTATAAGCTAGATCCAAATACAAATTGGATACAGTTTTTAACAACTTGCCCTTGCTTGCCACTGTTAAGCTGCGGGCTGAGATTAAACGGAGATTCAACAATGCCAATACGCACAGTAGCTTTGTGCATCGCTATGGCCGGTAGCATGCCGGCTTTCGCCGACGGACAATGGGGTTTGGGGGTCGGTGTGATTACGGCAACATCTCCGTACCTGGGAGAGTCCAGCGATACTTTTGTGGTACCGCTGGTGAGTTACGACAGTG
>NZ_JAFKCV010000179.1 GCF_017254865.1 Bowmanella dokdonensis
AGGGCAAGCCACCGCCTATATGGTAGGTAAGTTGAAGATCATGCAATTGCGACAAGAGGCCATGGACGAACTGGGCGATAAGTTTGATTTTCGCGGTTTCCATGATGAAGTGCTGAAAAACGGCCCCCTGCCACTGAATTTACTGGAAGCTAACGTCAAGACCTGGGTAGCAAAACAAAAGGTCTGATAAGCACAGAAAAGTCCGGTCATACCGGACTTTTCTAATTTTGCCGCTCTTATACACTTATTATTTGCCTTGATTGCAAAGGAATCTTCTTAGCAATGTTTTTTCGAAAGCAAAGTCCGCCTGCCTCGGTCAATGCAGACATGGCAACAAAACAGCAACGTTATGAAGCGCTA
>NZ_JAFKCV010000180.1 GCF_017254865.1 Bowmanella dokdonensis
GAGAGTTCAGTGTAATTGGCTGCAACTTAAGCCATTCGGAATTAGACGGCCTGGATCCACGCCGGGTTGATCTAACTGGTGTCCAAATTTGTGCTTGGCAACAGGAACAGTTACTGGAACAGCTTGGTTTGATTGTCATGCCAGACTAAGGGATATTTCTGGCACCCAATATGGGAAAGCCTAAAATCCTTGCTATCTGAACAGGCAGCCACGCAAACAATAACGCGTTTTATCGTAAAGGAGCAGCCACCGCTTATGAGCCCAAAACAGCTAGTCTCTGCCTGGGTAGACGCCTTCAACCAAGGCAATGCCGATAAGATTACCGAATTCTATGCCAGTGACGCTATTAACCATCAGGT
>NZ_JAFKCV010000181.1 GCF_017254865.1 Bowmanella dokdonensis
GGGCAGGTGCCTTTGATAAAACGATCCGGCAGGAACATCTGTTTTTCCGGGTCGTATAGCTGGCTGATGGTACGTTTGCTAATATAGCCGGCGTCGTTAAGGCGGCGATAAATCAGCTCCGACAGCTCACGGTTTTCCGGCGAGTGGGTGACATAGTAGTTGTCATACTCCACGTGAAAGTCCAGCAGGTCCTGATGGTGTTCAGCGCGGGTTTGCTCCACCATTTGCTCTGGGCTGATACCCAGTTCCTGGGCTTTAAGCATAACTGGCGTGCCGTGGGCATCGTCGGCGCACACGCTGTAGCACTGGTGACCGCGCATTCGCTGAAAACGGGTCCAGATATCCGTTTGAATATGTT
>NZ_JAFKCV010000182.1 GCF_017254865.1 Bowmanella dokdonensis
GTGAGCTTACGGGCCAGCGTATGTTCGGTAAGGATAAAGAAGTTTTTGGACAGGTTATTACGACTGGCGAAATCTGGTCCTGTGGCCAGCAGCAGGTTATCACCGGCTTGTAATTTAATTTCCCCTAACTTGCCCGACAGGTTTTCACCGTCACGACGTATGGCCACCACGGCCGCATCAAACATGGCGCGAAAACCAATTTGTTTAAGGGTTTTATCGATCAGCTGGGCACGGTTGGAGATCACCACTTCGGTGAGGTTTTCGCGCAGCAAACCGTTAGACTCAGCAAACAAGTTTAAGCCATCAATATGACTAAGGCTGTCTACCCGTTTTACATTACCTGAGAAGATCAACTTAT
>NZ_JAFKCV010000183.1 GCF_017254865.1 Bowmanella dokdonensis
TGAAGTAAAAGACGTTAACTTACTGAAAATTGCTGAATAAGTACTGTCATAGCCGCCCCTTGCAATGAAGGGTGAGGAACAGACATATCCTGATCTTCCACTATATGCAACGCGCTGGGTCTGATACCAAAACTGATCAGCTCGCGCTTCACCGCTTCAGCACGGGATAAGGCAAGACTATCAGGCAATGCTGCACCAACACAGTGGTCACGGTAGCCATAAATCATAGCCAGTGAGCGGGGATTTTGCTTGATCAGCTCCGCTTGCTGAAACAGTTTATCAAGCTCAGTTACGGGTATCTTGGCGCTCCCACTAGGAAAACCAACTAACAATTCCTTTAGTGCCTGACGTTGAACAT
>NZ_JAFKCV010000184.1 GCF_017254865.1 Bowmanella dokdonensis
GAAGAATGTAATCCAAAATAGCATCTGATGCATGCACGTCATGGACCTGCTTTTGCAGCGAGGCCCTGAGCATATTGTCTATCATGGTTGGCAGAGTTTGACCCCGTTCATGGTGAGGTTGTTGCAACATGGCTTTCTCGGCCTGCCAATTTGGGTAACCCAATTGAATACGCATCAAAAACCTGTCTAGCTGTGATTCAGGTAAGGGGTAGGTTCCAGCCTGGTGCAGTGGATTTTGCGTGCCTATTACAAAAAAAGGTGAGGGCAGCGTATGTGTCTGACCGTCCAGACTCACCTGACGTTCTTCCATGGCTTCAAGCAGAGCACTTTGTGTCTTGGGGCTGGCACGATTTATTTC
>NZ_JAFKCV010000185.1 GCF_017254865.1 Bowmanella dokdonensis
CTCTACTTCATTTTGATGGAACACATCACCATAAGTAACCCGACCCATTGGGCCGTCGGTCCATACCAAATCATAAATGCTATCAACGCCCTGAATATACATGGCCAGTCGTTCCAGACCATAAGTGATCTCACCGGTTACCGGTGCGCACTCGATACCGCCAACCTGCTGGAAATAGGTAAACTGGGTCACTTCCATGCCGTTAAGCCAAACTTCCCAGCCCAGTCCCCAGGCACCTAGCGTAGGGGATTCCCAGTTGTCTTCGACAAAACGAATGTCGTGAACCAGCGGATCAAAACCCAACTCTCTTAACGAGCCCAGATACAACTCCTGAATGTTATCCGGGGAGGGTTTCAAC
>NZ_JAFKCV010000186.1 GCF_017254865.1 Bowmanella dokdonensis
AGAACGCTGGCAAGGCGGATTACTACTGGCTTGTTACCTGGCGTACCAAACCAGTCTGTTTCAACCATAGAACACGCAAAGTACATTTAATGATGAGCTCAGTTTCGACCCTTTACGGCAACATAGACAGCCGCCTGTTTGAGCGCTGCAAAACAATACGTTTACTCGTGTGTGATGTTGACGGCATATTCTCTGACGGACGAATCTACCTGGGCAATGCTGGCGAGGAGCTAAAAGCTTTCCACACCCGAGATGGTTATGGGGTAAAAGCCCTGATGAAGATTGGAGTGGAAGTGGCCGTAATTACCGGACGTAGATCGCGCATAGTAGAAGACAGAATGCGCGCCCTGGGCGTCA
>NZ_JAFKCV010000019.1 GCF_017254865.1 Bowmanella dokdonensis
TCAGGAGAAGAGATGGACTTCTGCACGGCGGCTATTTTGAAGTCCATCGAATAACGTCTTTTTGTGGTGACTTTCATAAACACCTTACCTCTTGAATTAAGGTGTCTACTTTTTCAGGGGCGGATCAACATATCCTGACTTATCTTTTTGTTATATCAACATTTTTCTGAAAACCGCCCACTAGCTGCCACTCCCTTCTCTGAGCCACTGACTGACCCTGGGAAAGTGATCTTTCTCGCAGTCCGGATGGGTGAGGATGTTGATATGATCATAATCATGAAGACAGCCTGATTTGCGGCTGAGCAGCGAATGGGGATGGTCACTGACACCAAGCTCCTGCATAAAATCACGCATATCCCGATAATGCCCCAGGGCATAGTCCGCCAAGCCGGTAACAAACCAGGTCGGCGGCAACCCCAAACCCATCGCCGCCTTTTGGTAATCAAAGCCGTCATCAGGATCGTGCCAGTGACTGGAGCGTACCCAGAGGTTGGTATCCCGCAACATCTTGCGGGTTTCGTTGTCGGCGCCAATGCCCATTTGCCGCGCAGGCAGATAACCCTTGGCTCTTGCCACCAGAGGGGCCAGGTTGCGCCAGATCAGGTCCAGTTTCAACCATCGCTCCGGATTATGGACCCGGATGGTGCGCTTGGTACCAAAAAACACCTGCCGCTCAACCCTGTCTATCCAGTGGGGTTGACGAATCAGGCAGGCCATCAGCAATACCCCGCCCCAGGAATGAGCAACGGTGCAAAAGCGGCCACGGCGGGCAGCGACAAACGCCATGGCCCGGGGAATGTCTTCGCAAATAGATTCCAGTTGTCCGTGCAGGTGGCCTCTGGCAATCTTTGGTGTACTCAACCCGCGCCCACGCAGATCCAGCACATACACCTGCATGCCCTGGCGGGCCAGAAAACAGCCCAGCCCCCGGCCTTTGTGATTATAAAAAATGCGGCCGTTCTCAATCGAGCCATGCACCATTAGTACTGCCGGGCCGGCAGCATTCTCATTGTGACTGATATGACAAAGGTGCAACCTGTGTCCGTCACCCTCCAGGTAATGGGATTGATAGCTGAGCGTCATGGTTTTAGCAGGTAGAGGGCCTCATCCAGGCCGCCGAATCGAATGGCAGCGCCGGCCTGATCCAACACCACCGGCTTGGCTTTATAGGCGACACCCAATCCGGCCGCGTCCATCATTTTCAAATCATTGGCCCCATCCCCCATTGCCAGGGTCTGAGTCAGCGGAACAGAGAATCGCTCAGCCAGGGCTTTCAATGTGCTGGCCTTGACCTTGGCATCGACAATCTCGCCGCTGACCCGGCCGGTCAGTTTACCCTCTTGTACCTCAAGCAGGTTGGACACCGCCGCATCCAGCGACAAACGCTCTTTGAGGTAATCAGCAAAGAAGGTAAAGCCCCCCGAGGCGATGGCGACCTTCCAGCCATGGGACTTGAGAACACGGATCAGGCGCTCCAGGCCGGGCATCAGTGGCAGTGCGTCACGGACCTGCTGAATAATGGCCTGATCGGCTCCCTTCAGGCACGCCACCCGCCGGGTCAAGCTCTGGGCGAAGTCCAGCTTGCCCTGCATGGCCAGTTCGGTGACCTGGGAGACCTCATCTCCTACGCCGGCCAGGCGGGCGATCTCGTCGATACACTCCATTTCGATAACAGTGCTGTCCATATCCATCACCAGCAGACCGGGGCGGCTCAGTACCGGCCGCTCGCCCAACAGATTAAGCTCAAGTTGATGGCTCAATGCCATCCGGTGCAAGGTACCGTCCGGCAGTCCGTCCGGATGGAGCCGGACCTCAATCAGAACGGCCAGATCCTGCTCGTCGGGAACCGGCCTCCAGGCTTGGAGACGGACGAAACTAATCCAACTGGCGAGGGCCTGCTGAAGCGTATACAGCTTTTCAAGATTCAGGGATTGGGCACGCACCACCAGCTCCGCCAGGGACCAACTGGAATCAACGACCACGGCTGACGCCTCACCAATCTGACAAGCCAGGCCGCCCATCTGCCCGGCGGTCAGGTTGGTACAGAGCCGGTTCTGGCCGAGTTTTTCCAGCGCCAGTCCGGGAATACTGAACAACTGGTGGAAAAAATGACTGGAGAGCATCTGCTGGGGTGTTAATTGCAATTCTGTCACTGGAAGATCCTGAAATGGCCGTTCACAAGAGGATTGAGGATTCTACCCAAAACTGGGCCAATTGCGACACTAGAGCGCCAATGATTGGATTATGACCACCAGCGGAGGCTGAAATCTTTCCAGGCAATCCAGGCCTTGTCACGAGTTTAGTGGGCTAAATCCTGAAAAGGCTGGGGCAGTCTGGGAAGATTTCAGCCCCGCCTTGGCTGAGCGGATTTCAGGCCGGCTCTGGTGCTCATAATCCAATCATTCGGTGCCCTAAGCCCGAAGTCGTAGTAGCATTGCGGCAAAGCCAAACAGAGCAGTTTCATGCAGGACATCAACCGCACCGCCCTGGGCGGGATCAAAGTACTGGATTTGAGCCGGATCCTGGCAGGCCCCTGGGCCACCCAGATGCTGGCTGACTTCGGTGCCGACGTAATCAAGATTGAACATCCCCGCCAGGGCGATGACACCCGTGGCTGGGGTCCCCCCTTCCTGGGAGAAAAACAGACCGCCGCCTACTTTCATGCCGCCAACCGGGGCAAGCGTTCCCTGGCGCTGGATATCAGCAGCGAATCCGGCCAGCAGATAGTGCGTCAACTGGCTACCGGGGCGGATGTGCTGGTGGAAAACTTCAAGGTCGATGGACTGGCAAAATACGGTCTGGATTTCACCAGCCTCAAAGCACTGAATCCGAAGCTGATCTACTGCTCAATCACCGGCTTTGGCCAGAATGGACCCTATGCCCACCGGGCCGGGTATGACTTTATGATCCAGGCCATGGGCGGGCTGATGAGCATCACCGGGGAGGCCGACGGCAGCCCGGTGAAAGTCGGAGTCGCGCTGGCCGACGTGCTGACTGGCCTGTATGCCTGTAATGCCATCCAGGCAGCATTGTTGTACCGCCAGCAGTCAGGACGGGGACAGCATATCGACCTGAGCCTGCTGGATGTGCAGGTGGCGAGTCTGGCCAACCAGGCGATGAATTACCTGGCCACGGGTTTGAGTCCGCTTCGTCAGGGCAACAGTCATCCCAATATCGTGCCCTACCAGAGCTTTGCCACCGCCGATGGCTATATCATCCTGGCTATTGGCAATGACAGTCAGTTTGCCCGTTTCTGCAAACTGCTGGGGCGGGAAGAATGGTCTACAGACGACAGATTTACCACCAATCAGGCCAGGGTGCGGAACCGGGCCGAATTGGTCGGTTATATTCAACCGCTCCTTCTTCAGCAGGACAGCCAATACTGGCTGGACGCGCTGGAAGCCTCATCAATCCCCGGTGGTCCCATCAATGATCTTAAACAGGTGTTTTCCGATCCCCAGATACGATACCGGCAGATGCAAAGGCATTTTTCCCAGGGGGAGGGGTCGGTGCCGTTCGTGGCCAATCCCATCCGCTTCAGTGAAAGCTCCATTCAATACGGTGCGGCGCCCCCTAAACTGGGAGAGCATTCAGACAGTATTCTTCATGATGAACTGGGTTTATCCTGCCAGCAGTTGGATGAACTGCGCCGCAATGGCGTGCTCCGCTGAGCGGGAAGCCACTTACACGCTATGCAATCAGGTTGGGGTGTTTTATTGTATCGCCTATGAAAGACAAGCATCTGCTACTCAGGGAGCTGGAACTGCCCAGCACCTACAATATCTACAAGCGTCTGGCCAACCTGGTCCTGGCGCTGACGGCGGCCGTGCTGGCAATCAATCTCTGGCTGTTCAGTGACGGCCAGGATGAACAAATTCTCCATGCGCAGGCCAACCAGTTGGGCCAGACGCTGATTTCCCACAGCGCCAAGCTGACCGCCCAGTTGATGCAGGAAGACGACCTGAGTCTGGTCCAGCAGACTCTGACACAACTGGTAGAGGACAACCACGTGCTCAGCGCCACACTGCACAATGAAAAAGGCGAACTGCTGCTGCAGGTGGGCGACCGCACACCCCTGCTGGAACGCTTCCAGAGCCGTGCCAGGATCAAGCCGCTGGTTTACGTGCAGGAAGTGTTTCAGAACGAACAACTGGTCGCCTACATCCGCCTGACCATGGACAGGGATCAGGTCATGCGTCATTATCAGCAATACCGCCAAAGCCATTGGCAACAGAGTCAGTTGCTGATGTTTCTGGCGTTCTGCGTTGGCGTGCTGATTACCCGTGCGTTTTACAAGTTCCGCTACCGGAAGTTGTTCCAGGCCCGCCAGTCAACGGTTATTGAGGTCAAATAGGCCGATAGTATTTTGTCGGGTTTGCCTGGCAAGGGTTTGACGGTTTTCCTTTCTCAACGCCTCCAGTGCATCCAGCACTCTGGGAAGGTATTGAGGGCTGTTGCGCTGCCCTTGCCGCCCACAGAGGGGCATATCCGGCGCATCCGTCTCCAGCAGCAAGGCATCCAGGGGTAACTGACTGACCGCTTCACGGGTCTTGCCGGCTCTTTTATAAGAAATGGTCCCGCCAATCCCCAGCATGAACCCCCTTTCAATATAGGCTTGAGCCTGTTGCAGGCTGCCGGAAAAGGCATGAATCACGCCCCCCTGACTGAATCCGGTTCGCTTCAGGTAATACAGGATGCGATGATGGGACTTTCGATGATGGACGATGACCGGCAGTTGGTGGCGTCCGGCCAGTTGCAATTGGGCTTCAAACACCCGTTCCTGAAAGGCTGCATCCAGATCCAGGGCAAAATCCAATCCTATCTCGCCCACTGCGACTACCCTGCCCCGCTGTTCTTCCAACAGCTTGTCAAGCCGGGTCAGATGCTCGGGTTTAAATTCGTTAAGAAAGTAAGGATGCAAGCCAAGGGCGAAAGAGAGTCTGTCATGCCTATTCGCCAGCCCTATCAGTTCAGGCCATTGGCTGGCCGACACACCAGGAACGACAATATGCTCTACTCCGGCCTGGACTGCCGCCAGCAACACCTGGTCCCTGTCCGCATCGAAGGCAGAGAAATCCAGATGACAATGGCTGTCGATAATTCTGTTTGTCACTTGTCACTTGTCACTTGTCACTTGTCACTTGTCACTTGTCACTTGTCACTTGTCACTTGTCACTAGCGAAAGTTTAAGGCATCAGACGTTCGATCTGCCAGTCCTGGCCAGACTGGCGGCGATAGACAAAGCGGTCATGCAATCGGTGCTCGCCCCCCTGCCAGAACTCTATTTCATGTGGGATGACCCTGTATCCACCCCAGAAGTCCGGCAAGGGAATCTCTCCTTTGGCGAATTTTTCCCTGGCCTGGTGAAACTGGCTCATCAACATCTGCCGGGTGGAAATGGGTCGGCTCTGTTGCGAGGCCCAGGCAGCCAGTTGGCTTTCACGGGGACGGGTCAGGAAGTATTTGCTCACCTGAAGCTTGGACAGGGGCTCGACAGTACCACATACCTTCACCTGACGTTCAATCAGGTGCCAGGGAAAGTGCAGTGAAATTTTGCCATTGGTTTTGAGCTCCTGTGCCTTGCGGCTGCCCAGATTGGTATAGAAAACAAAACCCGCCTCCGACACATCCTTGAGCAAAACAATACGCTGGGACGGCTGCCCCTGAGGATCCACTGTCGCTACTGTCATCGCCGTCGGATCGGGGATGCCCACGGCGATAATATCTTTAAGCCAGGATTCGAACTGCAGAATGGGATCCGGGTTCAGGTCGTCCCGGTCCAATCCTCCGCGACTGTATTCACGGCGGATATCAGCGAGCTTTTCCAACATAGTTAACCCCTTTTTGAAGTGAGGGGATTGATACAGGGGTATGGGGGCAGAGGGCGGATGTCCTCACACCTTACTCCTCTCTCCTCACTTGTCCTCTCCGTAGCCAAGACTGCGCAGGGCCCGTTCATCGTCTGCCCAGCCTGACTTGACCTTGACCCACATTTCCAGAAAGACTTTGTTGTCGAACAGCCTCTCCATATCCTGCCTGGCTTCCTGGCCTATGGTCTTCAGACGCTGCCCCCCTTTGCCGATAACCATCGCCTTCTGGCTATCCCGCTCCACCAGGATCAGGCCATTGATCTGGTAGACACCGTTTTCGGTCAGCTTGAACTGTTCAATTTCCACTGTAATGGAATAGGGTAATTCATCTCCGGTAAAGCGCATCAGCTTTTCGCGGATAATCTCAGCGGCCATAAAGCGCGAGGAACGGTCAGTGACATAGTCTTCGGGAAAGAAAAACTCCGACTCTGGCAGGGCCTGCTGTACCAGCTCGCGCAGTTTTTCCACATTACTGCCCTGCTTTGCGGAAACCGGCATCACCTGCTTGAACTCATACTGCCCTGCCAGCCATTGCAGATGGGGCAACAAAGTTTCCCTGTCCTTAATCTGATCGATCTTGTTGACCAGCAACCAGCAATCCACCCCGCTGGCCTGTATTTTAGACAGCACCATCTGATCGTCTTCCGTCCAGCGGGTGCCTTCCACCACAAACAGTATCAGACCCACATCATTCAGTGAGCTGGAGGCTGCCCGGTTCATCAGGCGGTTGATAGCACGCTTTTCTTCCTTATGCAGTCCAGGGGTATCCACATACACAGCCTGATACTGTCCTTCGGTATCGATACCCAGAATCCGGTGCCGTGTTGTCTGGGGCTTTCGGGAAGTAATACTGACTTTCTGGCCAAGCAGTTTGTTCAGCAGAGTGGATTTGCCCACATTGGGTCTGCCGACGATGGCGACCATACCGCAATAAGTGTGTTCAGGTTGCATTGCTGAGCTTCTCCAGCAGTAATTTGGCGGCCTGTTGTTCGGCCCGTCGACGGCTGTTGCCCTTGGCTCTGACCGGTTCAGCCAGTTCCCCGATCCGACATTCTATAACGAAGGTCTGATCATGAGACTTGCCCTTGATTTCTATCACTTCATAGTCAGGCAGTGGCAGTTTTCTGCCCTGCATATATTCCTGCAATCTTGTCTTGTGATCCTTGGGATGCACATTGGGATCGAGGTTTGCGATGCGGCCTTCGTACCAACAGAGGATACGCTCTTCCACCTCTTCCAGTCCGGCTTCCAGATAGAGCGCACCGATGATGGCCTCCATGGCATCAGCCAGAATGGAATCGCGGCGGAAACCGCCACTTTTCAATTCGCCGGGCCCCAGCTTCAGAAGATCACCCAGTTCGAATTCACGGGCCAGCTCGGCCAGGGTGTCTCCTTTCACCAGACTCGCCCGCATGCGGGTCAGCTTGCCCTCTGGCTGTTCGGGAAAACGCAGGTAGAGGGCCTTGGCCACCACCATCCCCAGCACCGAATCGCCCAGAAACTCCAGCCTTTCATTGTGCTGCTTGGCTGCACTGCGGTGGGTCAGCGCCAGGGCCAGACTGGCCTCATCTTTAAACCGATATCCCAACGCCTTGCAGAGGCGACGATAATCCATCTAGTCGATACCGCCGATACGTTCGAAGCGTATGCCGGTAGGGATCCAGCCGGGTACCCAACTGCTGGGTGGCCGGTCAAATTCGAAACTGATCCAGATGGCCACGGCCTTACCAACCAGGTTGGCATCCGGCACAAACCCCCAGTAACGGCTGTCGCGGCTGTTGTCACGGTTATCTCCCAGGACAAAGTACTGCCCTTCTGGCACCAGAAACTCCCCAGCGGCAGTGCCAGGTTGTTGATAATAAAATTGTGGATGGGGCGGCACAGCAGGATTACGTAACACCTGGTGGCTCACCGCTCCCAGTTGTTCGGTAAAACGTTCAAGGGGCACCATATCCTGGAAAAACTCGCCACGCTGTTCGAATGTCAATTCCACTGGCTGCATATCCGGACATTTGGCCTGTTGGGTCACATCACAGGCAGGTTTGATAAATACCTGCTTGTTGTTGTACACCACTGTATCACCCGGCAGGCCCACGACCCGTTTGATGTAGTCGATATTGGGGTCTTCCGGATATTTAAATACCACGATATCGCCACGCTCCGGCTCTCCCAGTTCAACGAACTTGTTGCGCGCTACCGGGTCCTTGAGGCCATAGGAGAATTTTTCCACCAGAATGAAATCCCCCACCAACAGGGTGGGCATCATGGAGCCGGATGGGATCTGGAATGGCTCATACAAAAAGGAGCGCAACACCAGCACGAAGGCGATTACCGGAAAGATCTGCTGTGCCGTATCCACCAGATAAGGCACAGGGGCAATCTTCTGCAGGGTCTCATCATCCAGCTCAGCCTGGTTGCTGGCCTTAGCCATGGCCAGCTTTTCCTTGCGCTTGGGGGCCCACAGGAGGGCATCGGCCAGCCAGATCAACCCCGATGCCAGGGTGACTATGACCAGGAATATCGAGAAATAATTTGCCATTTACTTTCCTACTTTCAGTACAGCCAGGAAGGCATCCTGTGGCAGTTCCACATTGCCCACTTGCTTCATCCGTTTCTTCCCTTCTTTTTGCTTCTGCAGCAGCTTTTTCTTACGACTTACGTCACCACCATAGCATTTGGCGATAACGTTTTTACGTAACTGTTTGACCGTACTGCGGGCAATAATATGGTTGCCGATGGCCGCCTGGATAGCGATATCGAACATCTGCCTGGGGATCAGCTCGCGCAATTTTTCCACCAGTTCCCGCCCGCGGTACTGAGCATGATCTCTGTGGGTGATGACCGCCAGGGCATCCACCCGTTCCCCGTTAACCAGGATATCCAGCCTCACCATGTCTGCGCACTGGAAACGCTTGAAGTTATAGTCCAGTGAAGCAAAGCCGCGACTGGTGGATTTGAGCCGGTCGAAAAAGTCCATGACCACTTCGGCCATGGGCAACTGGTAAGTGATCGCCACCTGATTACCGTGATAAGTCATATGGGTCTGCACCCCCCGCTTTTCCACGCACAGGGTGATCACATTACCCAGGTAATCCTTGGGGACAAGGATATTGGCCTCGACTATGGGTTCGCGTATCTCTTCAATATCGTTTACCGGCGGCAGCTTGGAAGGGTTATCCACCTGCAGGGTTTCCCCCCGGGTGGTGGTCACTTCATAGACCACTGTGGGAGCGGTAGTGATCAGATCCAGATCGTATTCGCGTTCCAGTCGTTCCTGCACAATTTCCATGTGCAGCATGCCCAGGAAGCCGATACGGAAGCCAAAACCCAGCGCCGTAGAATTCTCGGGCTCAAAAAACAACGAGGCGTCATTAAGGCTCAATTTTGACAAGGCATCGCGAAAATCCTCATAGTCCTCGGAGCTGACCGGAAACATGCCTGCATAGACTTGCGGCTTAACCTTTTTGAAGCCAGGCAGGGCTTTATCGGCCGGCTGTTTTGACTGTGTAATGGTATCGCCAACCGGCGCGCCGTGGATTTCCTTGATTCCGGCGATCACAAAGCCCACCTCTCCGGTGCGCAATGTCCCCGTGTCGGTGGCCTTGGGTGTGAAGATACCAATCTTGTCCACCTGGTGAACCTGACCGTTGGACATGATCTTGATCTTGTCGCCAGCCTTCATTTCACCATTGATGACCCGTACCAATGAGACGACGCCCTGGTAATTGTCAAACCAGGAATCCACGATCAATGCCTGCAGGGGCCCGTCGGGATTCCCCTCCGGCGGCGGGATTTGCCTGACAATCACTTCCAATACTTCTTCGATGCCAACCCCGGTCTTGGCCGAACAGCGCACCGCTGTCATGGCGTCAAGACCGACTATGTCCTCGATTTCGGCAGCCACCCGATCGGGCTCGGCCTGGGGCAGGTCTATCTTATTCAGGATTGGCACCACTTCCAGATCCATATCGATGGCGGTGTAACAGTTGGCCAGGGTCTGGGCTTCCACACCCTGTCCGGCATCCACCACCAACAAGGCACCCTCACAGGCCGCCAGGGAGCGGGATACCTCATAGGAGAAATCCACATGTCCGGGTGTATCAATAAAATTCAACTGATAGGTTTCGCCGTCTTTGGCCTGGTACTGGAGTGTGACGCTCTGGGCCTTGATGGTAATGCCACGCTCCCGTTCCAGATCCATGGAATCCAGCACCTGGGCAGCCATTTCACGGTCGGTCAGCCCACCGCAGTGCTGGATGAGGCGATCGGAGAGGGTGGACTTGCCATGGTCAATGTGGGCAATAATGGAAAAATTGCGGATATGCTTGAGTTGCATGCTGTTGTCTGACATTCCTGCTTAAGGTCAATTGACTAGGGATTCCGTTTCTTGATAACGGCGTATGGGCGGCGATTTTACCGTTTTCCGCCAAGCATTGCGATCTTGTTCTCCAGCACGGGCTTAACTTTGCCACTGGTCCGGGTCGTTCTCAGCTAAAGAATCACAGCCATGCAGGGTTGGAGACCGATCACTAAGGCAGTGGAATGAAGGAGAATGTTCAGGAATCTGAGACTTGCCGGAAGGAAATGGCCTCACCCTGACCTGGCAGGATTTCCAGCAGTTTAGGTTGATACTGCATCTGGGAGTCGCTGCGCAGATGGCGACGAATATGCAAAAAGGTCAGGGCGGTGGCAACAAAAGCCAGCAGGACTGTCCAGAGTTCATGGGTAAACCCCAAACCGGGCAGCCACAACTGTCCCAGCAAGGCGCTGAGGATCAGCACCACCAGCGGCACCAGATAAACCAGCGCGGAAGCCCCGAGCAGGGCTTCTTCCGGGATACCCAACTTGACCTGCTGTCCGACCCTGGCAGGGCCTTCACAGCGGAAGATAAGCAGTTGGCTTTTAGGTGAGAGTGACCGGGCAACGGCACCCGTACCACACTGCTGGTTGGCCACGCAGCCGCCACAGGTGGTCTTGATGAGGGTTTCAACCCAGATGTGATCCTGGTCAACGGCTTTGATCGTGCCAAGCTCTTCGATCACTTGCCCACCTCAAGATACTCCACACTGTTGGCAATGGCACTGGCCGTTTGCGGCGGCAATTTACCGACCACGGTAATTTCGTGGTTACCTTTTTGAAGTGAAATCAAGGTATTAGCGCCGTACTTGAGCCAGCCATTTTCCGAGGAACCAGGATCGACAGACTGACGATAGACAGAAACATCCACCAGGCCGTCACTGAGCATCACATAATCCACGACCTGACCTGTCAGCGGCAGTCTGTGCATATCACGCCGGACTTCGGTCATTCCCACCGGCAGCCAACCGATCTGCAAAGATCGGGGATGTTCGCTGATATCCGGGACGCTGATCATTTCGGGGAGTTTACCCACTTCGATACGGGAAAAGTAGGCATCGGGCTGCTCTGTCACATGCAAAGAGGTGACCTGGGCCTGTTCCAGTGGTTCCCCTTCCATACTCATCATATCCATCTTCAGAATCAGGCCGGTTTCCTGATCGAGCCACAGATTAAAACCATAACGGCTCTTATCCTTGCTGACGATACGTAATTGCTGGGCGGGTCGTCCCGATATCCGGCTGCGACCCACCATAACCACTTCATAGCTACCACCAAGCAGTTGCGGCTTGCGCAGCAGTTCAACCGGCAGCGGGCCGTTAATCACTTCTGATTGCAATGAATAGGCGGGGACGTTGGGCTCAAAATAACTGACCTGATCACCTACCCGGACAATTTCCCGGCCAGGGCCGTTTTGCAGGCTCAGGTGCTCCATCTCCACCCCATCCAGCACAGCATGTCGCCAAAGATAAGGTTCGAAGTTACCGTTGGCCTGAAGCAGCACAAAAGAGATCTGATAATTCAGGGATTTGAGGGAACCGGCCATTTTTTGCAACCAGGCTTCGGCGCTGTCAGTTGACTGGGCCGAAGCGAGGCTGAAGGGTAAACAGAGCAACAGCCACAACCAGGAACGGGTAAGATTATTTCTGCTGCGGCTCAACTTCGGACTCTTGTAACTCTGATTCCTTGGCTTGCTGGGCCTTCAAACGCATTTGCCTCTGATGATCTGTCAGGTAGGCATTGATTCGGCGCTTCTGCTCGAGGGCATCGGCAGCCGGGGGCAGAGAACGTGTCTGCTCAAGGCTGACAGGAGAAAGACCACCGGCCTGCATGCCAGGAATCTGCAACGCCGGCGCAGAACTGAAAGGTTGCTCAGGCGTCGGCTGGTTCAGTTGCTGAACACCGATTATCATGGCAGCGGCCACAGACGCCGCAATGGCAAACTGGCCACCCTGGCGAACCAGAGGGATAACCTGCCCCACCACGGGAATATCACGCAAACGCTTCTTCGGTGCCAGTATGGCCGGCTCCTGCTCTATCGCAGCGGCTACCCTGGCGCTGATGTCGAAATTCAGGCTGGAGGGCAGTTCCTTACGCAAACCATCCCGGATAAGGTGATAGTTACGCCAGGTCTGTTGCAGCCCCTGATCTTGCCCTATGTCGCTGAAAAGACCATTGGCGGACTCTTCACCATCCATCAGAGCTGACAGGCTTTCTTTTTTCTGTTGCGTCATAAAAACAAATTCCTGATTAACGCGTCACTTGTCTTTTCCACCACTTATCTTTGCAGCAGTGGTTGAATTACTTTATCTATGGCTTCCCTGGCACGGAAGATTCGTGATCTTACCGTACCTACCGGGCAATCCATCACAGTCGCAATCTCTTCGTAACTCAGGCCTTCCAATTCCCGCAGGGTAATGGCCATACGTAAATCCTCAGGGAGCTTGTCGACCGTATCAAACAGCAACTTCTCCATCTGTTCCGACATCAGGGTGCGTTCAGGGGAACTGTTCTCCTTAAGCGCATCACTGCCATCGTAAAAATCTGCTTCCTCCGCGTCAACATCATTTGCAGGAGGTTTCCTGCCCTGCGCCACCAGATAATTTTTGGCGCTGTTAACCGCAATTCGATACAGCCAGGTATAAAAAGCACTGTCACCCCGGAAGCTGGGCAGGGCCCGATACGCCTTGATGAAAGTTTCCTGGGCCACGTCGGCCACGTCTCCGGAATTTTTCACGTATCTGGACACCAGATGGGCAACCTTGTGCTGGTACTTTATGACCAGCAGATTAAAGGCATTCTTGTCGCCCTGCTGTACCTTCTCAACCAATTGTTGATCTGTATATTGCTCGCTCATCCGAGCCACATCTCCCTTAGTACTGCTTTTCTGATGCTTTGGCTCTTGCAAGCACCTAGATAGACTTTGCCCTGCTGAAAAAGTTCGAAATTATTTTTCAGCAGGGGCCGGGTCCCAAGCATGGAATTAAAATTGATTATCTGCATCGGTAGATGCCGGTAGATTTCACGTCAATCAACAGCCGATCACAAAAAGCTCCCGATCCTGCTGTCCTTTAAGATAGTATCATGCCGAAATTCAACAGAATCTGAATAGTTTACCTCATGAGCCAAGCGGTTGAACATCAATGTGATCTCTTAGTCATCGGCAGCGGTGCCGCCGGACTCAGTCTGGCCCTGAAACTGGCCGAACACTGCAGGATTCTGGTGCTGAGTAAAAGCAATGTCAGCGAAGGCTCGACCCTCTATGCCCAGGGCGGTATCGCGGCCGTTTTCGACGAGGGTGATTCAATCGACTCCCATGTTGAAGACACCATGATAGCAGGAGCCGGCCTGTGTGACAGGGCTGCAGTGGAATATACCGCGTCCAACGCCAAGCAGTCCCTTGAATGGCTGATTCAGTTCGGCGTACCTTTCGACCAGGAAACCGACGCCCAGGGCGAAGCAAGGTATCACCTGACCCGCGAAGGGGGGCACAGCCACAGGCGTATACTGCATGCGGCCGATGCCACCGGTAGGGCGGTGCAAACCACACTTATCGACGCGGTCCTGCAGCATCCCAATATCCAACTGATGGAAAGATACAATGCGGTGGATCTCATTCGCAGTAAAAAGCAGCCAAAACGCATCCTCGGCGCCTACGTGTGGAACCGCGACGCCGAACATGTGGAAGTGATCCGCAGCCGCTTTGTCGCCCTGGCCACCGGCGGCGCCAGCAAGGTCTACCAGTACACCTCCAATCCTGACGTGTCCAGCGGTGACGGTATCGCCATGGCCTGGCGTGCCGGTTGCAGGGTGGCCAACATGGAATTCAACCAGTTCCACCCCACCTGCCTGTACCACCCCCTGGCCCGTAACTTCCTCATCACCGAAGCCTTACGCGGCGAAGGGGCCTATCTGACCCACGCGGACGGCACCCGCTTTATGCACAGATTCCACGAGCTGGCCGAACTGGCGCCCCGTGATGTAGTGGCGCGTGCCATCGACTTTGAAATGAAACGCCTCGGGGCGGATTGCATGTATCTGGACATCCGCCATAAGCCGGCAGACTTTGTGATCAAACATTTCCCCACCATACATCGCAAGTGCCGCTCGCTGGGTATCGATATCACCCGGGAACCCATTCCTGTGGTGCCGGCCGCCCATTACAGCTGCGGCGGCGTGATGACAGATTTCAATGCCAGGACGGATCTGGATAACCTGTACGCCATAGGCGAAGTCGCTTATACGGGGCTGCACGGGGCTAACCGCATGGCCAGCAACTCATTGCTGGAATGCGTCGTCTTTGCCCGGGCGGCAGCAGAGCATATCCAGTCGCGACTGGGGCAGTCAGACGAGGCGGAAGCCATCGCGCCCTGGGATGAAAGTCAGGTCAGCAATTCCGATGAGGAAGTCGTGATCCAGCATAACTGGCACGAACTGCGGCTTTTTATGTGGGATTATGTGGGGATAGTGCGCACCAACAAGCGCCTGGAACGGGCCATGCGCCGTATCGAAGTGCTCAAGCAGGAAATAGACGAGTACTATTCCAACTTCCGGGTCAGTAACAACCTGCTGGAATTGCGCAACCTGGTCACTGTCTCCGAGCTGATAGTACGCTGCGCCATGCAGCGCAAGGAAAGCCGCGGCCTGCACTATAACCTGGACTATCCGCAGATGCTGGATAAAGCCGAGCCCAGCATCTTAGAGCCAGCCCGATACCTGCGGCGCTGAAACCTCAACTCAATCCTGGGGATCCAGCGGGCCATAACGGCCACTCAGATGCAACAGGCTGCCATCCGCAGACCCCAGCGTGAATGCGCCTTGCCCTGCTTTTTCGGGCTGATGATGAAAACTGACCCTGGCGGGCAGGAACACCGGCTTTCTGAAACTGACCTGCAGACTAAACCTGTCCGGTAGGGAGGACGAAATTGCGCTGATACAACGGGCCTTGCTCCACATTCCGTGCACGATAGGTAACTTGAAGCCGAACAATCTGGCCGACCAGGGATACAGGTGGATTGGGTTGTAGTCACCGGAGACCCTGGCGTACTGGCGACCGAGATCGGCGGCCAGGGACCAGGTTTCACCTGTCGGCAGATCGGCAGGCTTGGCAGCCAGGCGCATGGACGAAGGCTCCCCCGCCCGCACCAGGCTGCGGCTGTCACCCTGCCAGATAATTTCCCCCGCTGAGCGCGCTTCGGTAAGCAGGGAAAACTGCCAGCCTAGCCGGTGTTTCTTCAATTCACCAAAGCGACAGACGATATCCAGAGATTCATCAGGAAGAATGGGCCGGAATTGATTGATACGGTTCTCCATATGCACCATTCCCATCACCTTAAAAGGGAAGTCTTTGTCAGACAACATCCCCAGTTGCAACGGCAACGCCAGACAATGGGGCCAGGCCGGATGGACCTGCAGTGCATTTCCCCATCCTGTCAGTTGATGATATTGCTGTAGTTTTTCAGACCCTGCCCTCACCCCTTCACAACGCATTACCACCTTGGGCAACACAGGTTTATCCTGCACATGTGAACCCTTTACGGCCGCCTTAAGCAGCATGGCAGGCATGGCGGGTAACGAACTGGGGGTAAACTCCCTGACATTCACTGATGTTGCTCCCTTGTGACCACCGGACGAAGACATCTTTGCAGTATACGACATAATCGTCTGAAATCGGCGTACTGAACCGAATCTCTGTAAATCCACACCCAGTTACGGCGGTTGGAAACATTGGACTCGAGCCGAATCCACAGCATCCAGGACGTGATGCGGCTAGCCGGATTGACCTGCATGGTTTCTTCCTGGGCATCCAGCCACTGCCATTGGCCCTCTTCGCTGATGCTGAATACGCGGCTGGGACTTGCCTTGGCAGCGATTCGTACAGCCATCCACAGCAACACCATACTCAGCACGATCTGGATCCAAACCTGCCCCGGCAGGGACTGTGGCTGCCAAAGCCACAGGGACGCAAGCAGCAAGGAGAAAGTGCCGCCAATTAAGCGTTGGCGGTACTTCGAGGGTTGTGTCTCGATCCTATACTTTGACACGATTGACGATGCGCTCCACCATGGAGGACAGCAAGGCATCCTCACAGCGTTGGTGGCCCATGACCCAGGCGTACAAATCCGGATCATCACAGGTCAGCAACCGTTCGAAGGTTTCCTTGTCCTGATCATCCAAATCGCCGAATGCCTGCTCAAAAAACGGCTGAAACAGCACATCCAGTTCCAGCATGCCACGACGGCAGGCCCACTTGACACGATTGACTCTCTGCGTGGTAAACATCCGTTCCCCTTACAACTTTCCGGACAGGTTGGAAATTATCTGCGTTATCATAGCGCAAACCCACAACGGGATCTTGGATCCCGCCGCATTATCCCCATTAAGGCCCTATCCTCAATCAGATTTGGACAGGCAGAAGATGGAAAATCCGGCAACTGACACACAACAAGGGGTACCGCAGGAGTTTATTGCTCCCCTGCCCCATCTGGGTTTAATCAGTGTCAGCGGAGAAGACCGACAGAAATATCTGCAAAGCCAGTTAACCAATGACCTCAGCCAGATTTCACCGCACCGGGTCCAGCCAGCCTGTCATTGTGATGCCAAAGGCAAAGTCTGGAACCTTTATCAGACGCTGGCCCGGGAAGATCATATTCTGCTGCTGGGACACCTGGGGGGAATGGCCCGATCACTAGCAGAGCTGAAGAAATATGGCGTCTTTTCCCGGATCCAGATTGAAGATCAGACAAACCAATGGATACCGATCGGCGGCCAAGGGCCAACCCTGGCTGCGTGGCTGGAAACTCACCTCGGCGCACTGCCCGACATGCACCTGGGCTGGGCCGGCGGCCCTGGGGGCCTGGTGATACGCTTGGATCAGCCCCAGCCCCGCTATCTGGCATTGCTCACTCCTGAGCTGGCCGAGACCCTACTAAAAGATCTTAAGGCGCTGGAAGCCACTGCTGCTGTATGGCAGGTGCTGGATATCCGCGCCGGTTATGCCCATATAGAGACCCCTACCAGCAACGAATTTATCCCGCAGATGCTCAACATGCAGGCTCTGGGTGCAATCAGTTTTACCAAGGGCTGCTATATGGGTCAGGAAGTGGTGGCCCGCACCAAGTATCTGGGTAGAAACAAACGAGCCAGCTTTATCCTGCACGGCGATGAAGCCACAGAACTCGCCGCAGGCGACACTCTGGAGATACAATTGGGCGAAAACTGGCGTCGGGGAGGCACTGTGTTAAGCTGTGCCACTTTGGCCGGACAGACTTGGCTGTTGGCGGTGCTGGCCAATGATACGCAAGCCGGCGATATACTGAGAAGTAAAGACAAGCCTGAGTGCCGTTTCCGGGTCCTGCCGCTTCCCTATGAAATCAACTAACAGAGCGAATGCCGATGAATATATCCCCGAACAAGGTTGTCACCATGAATTACACCGTCAGCACGGCTGAGGGGGTACAAATAGATGCCTCCAAGAAAGGGAAACCCATGAGCTTTATCCATGGCCACAACTTCCTGATTCAGGGGCTGGAGGATGCCCTGGTGGGCAAGGCTGCCGGTGACAGTTTTGAGGTGGAGGTGGAGCCCGCCAAAGCTTATGGGGAACGTCACGATGAGCTGGTGCAATTGGTCCCCAAATCCATGTTTGAAGGCATGGATGTGGAAGTGGGTATGCAGTTTCGCGCCACTACCGATGATGGTGAACAATCCGTCATGGTCATCGATGTGACAGACAACGAAGTGGTGGTGGACGGTAATCATCCCCTGTCAGGCGTAACGCTTAACTTCGAGGTGGAAATTCTGGACGTGCGTGACGCGACCGAACAGGAATTGGAACACGGCCATGTGCACGGCCCGGACGGCTGCGGCCATTCCCACTGAGAAAAAAGGGAGCCTGGCTCCCTTTTTTATACCGTTAAGGTTTAGCTTTGGGATTGCGCTGGTCACTGATTGAAGCATTATTGCTCGCGCCAAGAGATAAGAGTCAAAAGGAAGATGACCCTCTCTGCGGCTTTGCGTGGCTGGCGCGAACCTTCGGACACAGGCATCTGCATCTCCTAGTCGGGCCGGACCTGCTATTTCCAGTCGCTCATACCGTATTTGGCCAGAATAGCATCCAGCTCGCCGGACTCCCTCAAGGCCCGGGTGCCTTTATCCACAAGCGCCACATAGTCTTTGGAACTGGCCTTGGCCGGGCTGCAGGCGATGTACATCTCAGAAGGCTCGTTCATGGTACCGGCCATGCCGATTCCGCTGACTCCCATATCCTTGAGTTTGGCCTGCATCACGCTGGGTGATTCGATTACCACATCCACCCTGCCCGCTTCGAGCTTCTTGATGTTCTTTTCCAGAGCATCGTTGCCCCCCAGCCCCTGGAAGACACCAGGGTTGGCCTCAATCAGGGCATCCAGTTCATCCCCGTAGGCATAACCGTTGATGACCGCCACCTTCTGGGTCAACAGGGAATCCAGACCATCGAACGACCAGTTGTGCCCGCTGCGGGTGAAAAAGGCCGTGTCGTCATAGCCCCAGAACTCATCGGGAAAGACGAAATCCGGTGCGTCTTCCTTGTAGGCTCCCACCACGCAATCGAAGTCGCCTTTACGCACCGAATCCAATGCCCGCTCCCAGGGCATCAGTTTGTAATCAACCGTATGGCCGGCGGCACCGAAGACCTTCTCCGCCAGTTCAATCATAAAGCCGGGCTTGGCCGCGCCCGGTTCGCCGTTAATGGGATACCATTCATCGGCACGAATGCTAATGGTATCGGCAAACACTGACTGGCCGGTCAGCATCAGGGAAGCACAAAGGATAGATAGCTTTTTCATGGTTACACCTGTTGTTCATCACAAGGAAGGGCTGTGCCGGACACCCGAAAATAGTAACCGGCACTTATTGAACATAGGCAGAAATGGTTGTTTTTCAAAGTATTGCGGTAAAAACAATTAAGCCGCCCGAAGGCGGCTGTCGCTGGCAATAACAGGCGAGGATTATTCGCCGCTTTGCGGACGCATATGAGGGAAGAGGATCACATCCTTGATGGTCGGACTGTCGGTGAACAGCATCACCAGGCGGTCGATACCTATACCTTCGCCTGCGGTGGGCGGCAAACCGTATTCCAGTGCACGGATGTAATCATCGTCAAAATGCATGGCTTCATCGTCACCGGCCTCTTTTTCTTCCACCTGCTTGCGGAAACGGGCAGCCTGATCCTCGGCATCGTTGAGCTCAGAGAAACCATTGGCCAGTTCACGGCCGCCGACAAAGAACTCAAACCTATCGGTGATAAAGGGATTATCATCGTTGCGACGGGCAAGCGGCGAGACCTCCCAGGGATATTCGGTGATAAAGGTCGGCTGATCCAGTTGCTCCTCGGCCGTGGCCTCGAAGATTTCGCACAGGTACTTACCGGCGCCCCAGACGCCGTCGACATCCGGCTCTTTGATATGCAGTTTCTTGGCCATGGCCTTGAGCCTATCCAGATGATTTTCCGGATCACGGATGGCCACTTCGTCGGCTTCAGGCCAGTACTTAAGAATGGCCTCACTCATACTCAGGCGGGCAAACGGCTGGGCAAAGTCATACTGTTTCTCTTTGAGCACATTGCCGTCATTGTCCCTGACCGTGCTGGTCACTACTGTAGTGCCCAGTACGTCCTGAGCCAGGAAGCGCAGCATTTCTTCGGTCAGATCCATCAGATCATGGTAATCCGCATAGGCCTGGTAAAACTCCAGCATGGTGAACTCTGGATTGTGCCGGGTCGACAAACCTTCGTTGCGGAAGTTGCGGTTAATTTCAAACACCCGCTCAAAACCACCCACCACCAGACGCTTGAGGTACAGCTCAGGGGCAATACGCAGGTACATTTCAATATCCAGTGCATTGTGGTGAGTGACAAATGGCTTGGCCGATGCGCCACCGGGAATGACCTGCAACATGGGGGTCTCGACCTCCATAAAGTCACGCTCAGTGAGAAACTTACGGATACCATTGACGATTCTACTGCGTACCCGGAAGGTTTCACGGGTCTGCTGGCTCATGATCAGATCCACGTAGCGCTGGCGATATTTGGTTTCCTGATCGGCCAGGCCATGGAATTTTTCCGGCAGCGGACGCAGTGACTTGGTCAGCAGTTGGAACTCTGCCATGTCCACATACAAATCCCCCTTGCCGGATTTATGCAACGCGCCGCTGACGCCTATGATATCGCCGATATCCAGGCTGCCATAACGTTCCTTAATGACCTGCTGAGCCTCCTTGCTGGCATAGGCCTGTATTCTGCCTTTCATATCCTGCAGCAACAGAAAAGGCCCGCGTTTGGCCAGGATGCGGCCCGCTACGCTCACCGGCTTGGCCAGTGACGCCAACTGCTCCTTGTCGAATTCGCCGAACTCGCTCTGCAGGTCCTGGCTGTAATGCTCACGACGAAAATCATTGGGATGGGCGTTGGCCTTGCATTTACCGCGGATGTCCGTCAGTTTTGCGCGGCGCTCGGCAATCAACTTGTTTTCGTCTTGTTGGATATCGGTCATAGTGCGTTTCCTACCGGCCTGCTTACAGGCCTGATTTCAGGCTGGCTTGAATAAACTTGTCCAGTCCGCCGTCAAGGACGGCCTGGGTATTGCGGGTTTCCACCCCGGTACGCAGATCCTTGATGCGTGCATCGTCCAGTACATAGGAGCGGATCTGACTGCCCCAGCCTATATCGGACTTACCCTCTTCCAGGGCCTGTTTCTGCTCGTTCTGCTTCATCAGTTCCATTTCATACAGCTTGGCCTTGAGCTGCTTGAAGGCCTGATCCTTGTTCTTGTGCTGGGATCTGTCGTTCTGACACTGCACGACGATGCCGCTGGGAATGTGGGTGATACGCACCGCAGAGTCCGTCCGGTTGACGTGCTGACCACCGGCGCCGGACGCCCGGTAGGTGTCAATGCGCAAATCGGCAGGGTTGATATCGATCTCGATATCATCGTCGATTTCCGGATAGGCAAAGGCCGAGGCAAAGGAGGTATGACGGCGGTTACCCGAATCAAAGGGAGACTTACGTACTAAGCGGTGGACCCCGGTTTCGGTGCGCAGCCAGCCGAAGGCATATTCGCCTTCGAAACGGATGGTGGCACTTTTAATACCGGCCACTTCTCCTTCGGAGACTTCAATCAGTTCTGTTTTGAAACCGTGTTCCTCGCCCCAACGCAGGTACATACGCAGCATCATATTGGCCCAGTCCTGAGCCTCGGTACCGCCGGAACCGGACTGGATATCCAGGTAACAGTCGTTGGCATCGTTGGGGCCTGAGAACATGCGACGGAATTCCAGATCTTCCAGTTGGTTGAGCAGGGTTTGCAGCTCAGCTTCTGCTTCGTCGAAGGTTTCCTGATCCTCGGCTTCAATAGCCAGTTCCAGCAACCCCTCCACGTCTTCGGTGCCTTTTTCCAGGCCGACGATGGTGTCCACCACTTTTTCCAGGGCAGCCTTTTCCTTACCCAGAGCCTGAGCGCGCTCTGGCTCGTTCCAGACATCAGGGCTTTCCAGCTCGCGGCTGACTTCCTCTAGGCGTTCGCGCTTCTGATCGAAGTCAAAGATACCCCCTGAGCGCGTCGGTGCGCTCCCGGATATCCGCTATAGCGTTTTTTACCGGATTGATTTCAAACATAAATCTGAATTAGCTCGACAAATTCAAAGGAGGCGGATTTTAGCGGATTTCCCGCTTGAATGACAGGCCGAAGGCGGCTTTGGCTACAGACTCTTTGGTTCTGAATTATGGGCTTATTGTGAGCTTTACTGCCCAGCCTGTTTCGCACAGGCAGCAAAGCGGTTTGCGGGACCAAACTTCCCGGATTGGACTTTGCTCCATCCGGGCTACCTCTTGTCGATCCTCCTGTGAACTTCTAGCAATTACGCCAGTTCGCGGTGCTCGTGCAACACATCGAAGATATCCTTAAAGCTGTGGGCCTTGGGCGCGATATCCAGCGGAATATGCAGGGCCCGGGCGATATCTGCGGCAGATATCAACCCGCGGATTTTCTCATCCCGATCGACCAGCAGAATATGCTGTTCGCCCAACGTACGCAGGGTATGCACCACATCACCAATGCAGGCATTCAGGATCCTGTCATAGGGAATACCGTGCAGATGCTCACGGGTCACCATCAGATCTTCCACACACAAGTCCTGCCGTTCCAGGCCTTTTTGCGCAGCGATCATCAGCACCTTGCGACTGGTCAAATCGGCAAAGCTGATCACACCAAGAAACTGGTGATCCGCATCCACCACCAACAAGGATTTTACATGGCCCTTTTTCATCATAAACAGGGTCTGATCCACAGACACGTCCTTGTCGATTATTTGCGGGTTGCGACGGGTAAAGTCGGTTACCACTTTCCAGGCTGGACTTTCCAAGGTCAGGGGTTCGGCACTGGTGCTGGCAGCAAACTGCAGCACATTGTTCAGACTATGGGTTTTCAGGGCTTTAAAGCTCATGAGCTTTCTCCAAAACAAATTAAACAGGGTGACTCCCCAGCCAATAGGCAGGTGGGGAAAAATGACGTGTTTCAGAGAAAAGCGGGAGGGGCCCTGGCCTGAGTCAGGCTGCGGCCGGCAAGATATTCGGCCTGTATGCATGGAAAACTCGCAAGCGCTATGCCAGTGGGTAAGGATTGACTCGCATGGCAGACCGTATCCTGGTCGTCATTGTCTGTCTGCAGAGGGAGCCCCTCAGCAGCAGAATCGAAAGCCAGTCCCGATAACAGCTTGGGGTTGTCGGCGTCGACCTGGCCGGCCTGTGTCTCCACCGATAACAGACACAGCAGCACAGTCAGCAGATAAGCTGCGATATGCCGGTAAGTCAGAGGTAGCGGATATAAGGTCGGTTGCACAGCAGGTCAGGGTTTAGTATTCCTGATACCTACTATGGGGGACCCGGTAAATAAATCAAGGTAGACAGGGAGGCCAACAGGACCAACCTACCCGACTCGGCGACAAATGGCCGGATTCCCCAACACCTGTTTCCCGGCTGTGGCCCTGTTACAGCCAGCCCTTTTTCCTGAACCAGAGGATCTGCAACGTCAGGATCAATATTAGCAAGACGATAAATACGCCAAAACCGAGATCACTTTCCGCTCCCGGTATCCCGCCGACGTTGATCCCCAGCAAACCGGTCAGAAAACCCAGCGGCAGGAAAAACGCAGCGACGATGGACAGCACATACATGCGCTTGTTCATTTGTTCGGCCAGATGATTGCCTATCTCTTCCTGGGTGACGGCGGCCCGTTCCCGTACCGCATCCAGATCCTCAATATGGCGGATAAGCCTGTCCTGGGTTTCCTGCATGCGCAACTTGAACTCAGGGTCAAACCAGTCGACTTTTTCAGTGAGAAGCTGCGAGATGGCCTCGCGCTGGGGCGACAGATAGCGTCGCAGGGAAATGATTTGGCGACGTACCTTGGCCAGGTCCATGCGCATTTGTGCATCCTGCACTTCCAGCGCCCTTTCCTCGAAGTCAGCCACGCAGTCCTCGAAATTATCCACCGTATCCGACATGCGCAGAATCAGTTTCTCCAACAGGGCCAGCAATATCCCATCGGCTGCGCATGGGCCTTCACCGGCCCGCAGCTCATTGGCCACATCGGTCACCGACAACAGCTTTCGCTTGCGGGTGCTGATGACCCGTCCAGGTTCCACCCAAAGGCGCAGTGAGACCATATCATCAGGCTCCGCGCCCGGATTCAGGTTGACACCCCGCAGCGCCAGCAGCAGGCCGTTCTTGTACCGGGTCGCCCGGGGGCGGGTTTCACCGCTAAGCAGGGCCTCGTAAACGATGGGATCCAGCCCCGACTCCTCAGTCAGCCATTTCTCAGCCTGGGACTGGCTGTAATCCAGGTGCGCCCAGAGAATACCCTGTTCCGGCTGCCACCGATTGACGGCCGCCCAGTCCAGATCCCGGCCACTCCCCTGCCCGTCCAGCAACATGGCATGAATAAGCGCATCGTTATCCGGCATGGGCATCAGTCTCTGAGTTTCGCCAGGGTTTTGGCCAGCTCGGCACCAATTCCCTCAATGGCTTGTTGTTGTTTGCTGTCTTTCAGTTGCCCCTGCTCGTCGAAGGCACTGCCCGCCTGACCGATGGCCCGCTGGGTCGCCAGGACGGTTACGTTGATGTTCTGCAGCAGCATGCGCAAAAAGACCAGTCCGCGCAGCCCCCCCAGGGCACCGGGGGAGGCAGACATAATGGCGGCATATTTACCATTGAACGCCTGGAGCGGGGACTCCCCTTCCCGCTCCGTGCGGGATGTCCAGTCGATGGCATTTTTCAGCAGAGGCGAAAAGGCGCTGTTGTACTCTGGAGAGGCGATAAGCAGTCCGTCGTGTTCCAGCAGCAGCTGTTTCAGCTCCCGGGCCTTAGGTGGCAGGCCATGTGCTTCATGTTCGTCCTGGTTGATGATGGGCATGGGATAGTCCCCAAGATTAATCAGGGTCACCTCTGCCCCGGCCTCCCTCGCCCCTTTGGCGGCGATGGCTGCCAGTTTCTGATTAAAGGATGCCTGTCGGGCACTGCCGGAAAAGGCCAGAATTTTTACCATTTTTGCGTCTCCTCGCTGTTTCACCCTTTATAACAATTACCACATGCTGGTGAAACAGGATCAGGACAAAGCCTTGAGGGAAACCGGCGATAAAACAAAAACGCTGCCTACGCAGCAGCGTTTGTGCAGATAAAAACTGACAGGGTTAAGCCGTAAAACCTTTGAGGTAGTCGGCAAAGTCCTTACCCAGGGTCGGGTGACGCAGGGCGTATTCGACATTGGCTTTCATATAGCCCAGCTTGCTGCCGCAGTCATGGCTCTTGCCTTTCATGTAATAGGCTTCCACCGGTTCGGTTTTGATCAGCGCTGCGATGGCATCGGTGAGCTGGATTTCGCCGCCGGCACCCGGAGGGGTAAAGTCCAGCATGTCCCAGATATTGGACGAGAGCACGTAACGACCCACCACCGCCAGATCGGAAGGAGCCTCCTCTGCTTTGGGTTTTTCCACCATCTTGAGAATAGGCGCCGACTCGCCGGGTTTGAGATCCTTGCCGTTCAGATCCACTACACCAAACTGGCTGATCAATTCATGAGGCACTTTTTCCACCATGATCTGACTGGTCTGGCTCTCTTCGAAACGCCGTGACATCTCGGCCAGATTGTCGGTGCGGTGATTACTGCTGGCCTCGTCGATCAGCACATCGGGCAGCACCACCGCAAAGGGATTTTCCCCCACCAGCGGGCGGGCACAGAGGATGGCGTGCCCCAGGCCCATGGCCACTCCCTGACGCACGTGCATAATGGTCACATCGTCGGGAATAATGGATTGCACTTCGTCCAGCAACTGGCGTTTGACCCGTTTCTCCAGGGTGGCTTCCAGCTCGAAGCTGGTATCAAAATGGTTCTCTATGCTGTTTTTACTGGCATGGGTGACCAGTACGATTTCCTTAATGCCGGCGGCGATACATTCGCTGACCACATACTGAATCAGGGGCTTGTCCACTACCGGCAGCATCTCCTTGGGAATAGCCTTGGTGGCGGGCAACATGCGGGTGCCAAGACCGGCAACCGGAATAACAGCTTTTCTTACATTCATTTAAGCAATCCTGTGTTCAACTTGTCTGATAGTACGTTTTGAACCATTGCACGAATCGTTCCACCCCAACATCGATGGGAGTGGCGGGCCTGAAGCCAACAGCCTGCTGCAAGTCGTCGATGTCCGCATAGGTGGCGGGCACGTCACCATCCTGCATGGGCAGAAACTCCTTAATGGCTTCTTTGCCCAACGCCTGCTCGATGGCTTGGATAAAGTCCATCAGGGCCACTGGCTGGTTGTTACCTATATTGAATAGTTTATAAGGGGCCGAGCTTTGCGAGGGATCGCGGCCATCCCAGTCCGGATTGGCGACGGGGGCCTTGTCCTGAATACGGACTATGCCCTCGACTATGTCCTCAATATAGGTGAAATCCCGCTGCATTTTACCCTGGTTGAAGACCTTGATGGGTCTGCCTTCCACTATCGCCTTGGTAAACAGGAACATGGCCATATCGGGGCGGCCCCAGGGGCCGTACACAGTAAAAAAACGCAGGCCGGTGGTGGGGATGCCATACAGATGACTGTAGGTATGGGCCATCAGTTCATTGGACTTTTTGGTGGCGGCATATAGCGACACCGGATGATCGACCCTGTCGCCGGTAGAGAACGGCATCTTGCTGTTCATGCCATACACCGAGCTGGAAGAGGCGTAGACCAGATGCTCTATCGCAAATTGACGACAGCCTTCCAAGATAGTCAGGGTGCCAATCAGGTTACTGTCGGCGTAGGCCATGGGGTTTTCCAGCGAGTAGCGCACCCCGGCCTGGGCACCAAGATGGATCACCCGCCGGAACTGCCCCTGGACAAACAGCCGGGCAACGCCTTCACGGTCGGCCAGGTCCAGTTTGACAAACTGAAAGCCGGCTTGCCCCTCCAGTCGTGCCAGCCTGTCCCGCTTGAGCTGCACCTCGTAATAATCATTGAGGTTATCCAGGCCGGTAACCTGATGGCCAAGCTCCAGCAGCCGCTGGCACACATAGCTGCCGATAAAACCGGCGGCACCTGTGACCAGAATGTTCATGCCGGCAACCCGCCCTGGCGGGCCGAGATACTCTGCACACTCAGGCCGCGGCCAATGGCGTAATACTGGAAGCCTTGCTCGGCCAGTTGCCCGGGATCAAACAGGTTGCGCCCATCGAAAATGACCGGGTTGCTGAGACGCTCCTTGATCAAATCGAAGTCAGGCGCCCGGAAGACCTGCCATTCGGTACAGATAACCAGCATATCGGCGCCGCTGAGGGCGCTTTCCTTGGTGCCCATCAGCGACAGATCGGCCCGGTGGCCGTAAATCCGCTGGGTTTCCTCCATCGCCTCCGGGTCGTAGGCCTGAACTCTGGCGCCCGCCGCCCATAGCTGTTCCATCAGTACCCGGCTGGAGGCTTCACGCATATCGTCGGTGTTGGGTTTAAACGACAGTCCCCAGATAGCGACAGTTTTTCCGGCCAGATCGCCATTAAAATGCTGGTGGATATAACCGAACAGTTTTTCCTTCTGTTTGTAATTCACCGCCTCGACGGCTTCAAGGATACTGGCGTCGTGACCCACGGCCCTGGCGCTGCGCACCAGCGCCTGCACATCCTTGGGGAAACAGGAGCCGCCGTAGCCGCACCCAGGGTAGATAAACTGATAGCCGATGCGCGGGTCCGAGCCGATACCCTTGCGCACGTTTTCAATATCCGCACCGAATTTCTCCGCCAGGCAGGCCATCTCGTTCATAAAGCTGATCTTGGTGGCCAGCATGCAGTTGGCCGCGTACTTGGTCAGTTCGGCGCTGCGCACGTCCATCACAATCACCTTGTCGTGATTGCGGTTAAAGGGGGCATAGAGCTGACGCAGTTTCTTCTGCGCCAAAGCCGAGTCGGTGCCCAGAATAATACGATCCGGGCGCATACAGTCATTGACCGCCGCGCCTTCTTTCAGGAATTCCGGGTTGGACACCACATCAAAGGTGGGCGACTTACCCAAAGAGGAGAGTTTATCGCCTAACGTGGCCCGCACCTTGTCTGCCGTGCCCACCGGCACAGTGGATTTGGTCACCACTATTTTATGGCCGTTCAGGTGTTCAGCCACGGTAGAGGCCACAGTCAGCACGTACTTCAGGTCTGCTGAACCGTCCTCATCGGGTGGGGTGCCCACCGCAATAAAGATCACCTCGCCATGCTCGACGCCGGTTTTGGCGTCTGTGGTGAAGCTCAGACGACCCGCTTCCACATTTTGCTTAACCAGAGGCTCCAGACCCGGCTCATAGATAGGAATGCCGCCCTGGTTGAGCTTGTCCACCTTGGCCTGATCCACATCCACACACACCACCTTGTGGCCCACCTCTGCCAATACGGCGCCCTGCACCAGTCCTACGTAGCCTACGCCGAATACTGTTACTTTCATTGGGTTTCCTTACGCTGACTCAGGTATGCAAATTAACAACAAAAATTTCATTTAGTAACATCTTGGAATCGAATAGTATTCTATAAAAGTACCAAGCAATGCCCGGGCCACTATACCGTTGGAGTGGCGGGGAGTTTACAGAACAAATAATAAAACTTAAATCAACAGGTGAACATGACCTTGCCCAGCTTGAATAAAACCCACCCTTCTCTTAGAATTGCGCTGCCATGGCCAGGGAAGGAAGGTCGTGGGCAGGACTTAACAGCACTGTTTTTATTCCCGACTCATTTTTTTTCCCAATTTTTCTAAGAGTTCTATCGTGTTAAGCACCTCATTAATCGTTCTGGTTGCATTCTGTACTTCGTTTCTTTGTGTTCTGACCTTTCGCCCGCTGGCCATTGGTTTTGGCCTGGTCGACAGACCTTGCTCGAGAAAGCAACATACCGGAGAGGTACCACTGGTTGGCGGGCTGGCCATTTATGCAGCCATCTGTTTCTCCAGCTTCTTATTTGTTCAGTTTGACACTAACTACAAGCTCTATCTGATTTCCACCGCTTTTATGGTGCTGATTGGAGCATTGGACGACTTCTATGATCTGGACGCCGGACTAAGGCTAGTCGGCCAGTTTCTAATAGCCTCGCTGATGGTATTTGGTGCCGAGCAGTATATCTCAGACCTCGGCAACCTGTTTGGCACCGGTAATATTAATCTTGGATTATTCGGACCACTGTTTACCCTGCTGGCGGTGGTTGCTTCCATCAATGCCTTTAATATGACCGACGGCGTCGACGGGCTGGTGGGTTCTTTAAGCCTCAATACCTTTATCGCCATTGGTGTGCTGGCAATGCTGGCAGGTGTTGGCCTGTCAACAGACCTACCAGCCATGTTCTTTGGTGCCATTTTCGCATTTCTGTTCTTTAACCTAGGGCAGTTCAAGAATGGCCGCTATAAGGTATTTATGGGCGACGCGGGTAGCATGCTGATTGGACTGACCGTAATCTGGTTGCTGGCCTACTGCACTCAGGGGAAACAGGCTTTTATTCAGCCGGTGACAGTACTGTGGCTGGTTGCCATTCCAGTGATGGATATGGTGTCTGTAATGGCAAGGCGTATTATGGCCGGCATATCCCCCCTGCGGGCCAGCCGCGATCATTTACACCATGTATTGTTATATAATGGCTTATCTTCTACCAAGACCACGATCATCATCGCCTTTGCAGCAGTAAGCTTTAGCATTTCCGGAATCTTACTGCAGTTTTATCAGATTCCTGAACATCTCAGCCTGAGCCTGTTTGTCTTGTTGTTTGTTGGTTATAACTCGTTGATGATGACCCAAGATAAGCGGATGAACAATCATCCCAAAGCATTAAAACTTTTTAGTAGTAGTTAGTGGACAAGACTCTCCTGCCTATAAACCCGGCTTTGAAATCTAGTTAGCGATGTTAAGATTGATAAACAGTTCGGATAGCTCTATTTGGACACGTCTGGAATCGTAGAGTTTTGAGGTTTCAAGCGCCTGATCTGCCATTCTTGCCCACTCTTCCTCTGTAAGGTTTAAGCTTAATTCAAGTGTCTCGCACAAGCTTTTAACCGATCCAGCCTCGAATTGAAATCCATTTATACTTGGTATCAGGTAGTCTGACATCCCTCCCAAGTTAGTACCTATCACCGGAACACGGCAGGCCATCGCCTCTATTCCGACTAGCCCCAAGCTCTCATTGAGCTCTGACGGGAAAACCAGATAATCCAGAGACTGATAGAATGAAACCAGTTCATTGTGCTTCATTGGACCCAAAAAGTTGATGGAATGTCCTAATAGCGAGCCAGCGAGCTTTTTGTACTCTTTGCTGAACTGACCTGTTCCGACTATCGAGAGACGAACTCCATTACTATTTTTTGTGAATTCTTTGAAAGCTTCGATCAGCGTATCCAATCCCTTACCTTTATCCAACCTGCCCACATATCCATAATGAGCGTTATGCTTCAGAAGCTCTCTAGGATCGCAGGGGCTGAAGTAACTGAGATCAACTCCCCCGGAGGGACTTACCACCAATCTTTCTTCGTCTATCAAATATTCTTGTTGCATGAACTTCTTTAGATATTGGGAGGGAACCACTACTTTCCTCGCCTTTCGCAACAGATTGCTGGCCAACCATACCTTGAACTTGCTTGTCACTCTTGATTGCCCCGCAGGGGCAATCACATCTCCCCCATGACAATGGGCGACTATGTCCAGGCTCCTGAAAAGTGAAACAATAACGGTTGATAAAGAAGAGTGGGCAATATAGTGGACATAAATCGTTCGGTTCGTATGAGTTAGCCTTATCAGAGATGACAAGTAGAAACAAGTATACTTTGCGAGTTTCCCTATACGACTGGTTGACCGCCCATGGATAGCGCAGATTTCCACATCGAATCCAGAAAACTCTAAGTGGTTCACAATTCTTTCTACAAAGTTCCCGTAAGAGGAATCTCTCTCTGACGGGTACATATTTGAGAGAACAAGGATCTTCTTTTTCACCTTCAGGCACGTTCCTCTAGTGACGCCGTCCAATAAGCTCTCATTGGTGTAATACCTGATTGATGATAGCTGAGATCTCTTCGCCCTTGAAAAACTCGACTTTCCTGTATTTCTGTGATTGAAATGTCCTTGCTAACTCTATGCAATCACCCAAGTCAGACATATTAAAACACGAGATAGCATATCTCTCTTTATGGACATACTCAGCCAGATCCGATTGGTGCTTGTCTATACGATAGAGGTTGGGCACTACGACAAGTTTTTTATTCTTTTCCAGTAAGGAATAAACAGAACCTGCACCAGCATGGGTCACGACAACATCTGCAACTTCAATATACTTATCAATGTCATTCGCATAATCAAAGCAGATCATCTCTGGATAGAATATTGCTGGATTCGCAGTCTGACAGACTAACTTCCAATTAGGTTTTTTTTCTTGGTACAAGGCCTCAAACAACTCGTCAAAACGTGTTGTCCCGACAGTTACAAAGACATTCAAAGTCTTCCACTCCAAACAGCTTTGGGATAACGCCTGAGCTGCTCCTTGTTTTGTACGTAAAACTTAGTAGAAAGACGATACATCACTTTCCCGCTAAATGAGCAAGTATTGAATCGACTCCAGGTTTCAACATGAATAACTTGTCTCCCCATCAATCTGAACATTAAAGCAGGGACAATGGCGATACCGGGCCCTGTTGATATAAGAATACGACAGTCCAATCTCCCCATTAACGCAACCACCGAAAACAAGGCAGAACCAACAGACGATATAGCTTTAAGAACAGAAAAGCTTCCATACTTGCTTCTAACCTGTTGGAGCAAAACCCTTTCGGCACCCTGCGGGGAAAAACACTTGTCAGTATCGTTTAATGTAACAAACTTGCAGGAGCTCAACTCTGAATGGTGTTGGAGACAGGCGAATAACCTCGCCATTTGCGCACTATGTCCGCCCTCGCCGTACACGAAAACAACTGTTTTGGGTTTATCCATATTCATTAGACACTATGTTCCCACTATTTAAGCTCTGGCAACGAGAAAACTCATTCCTGGCGACACATAAGGCTAAAGCCACAAAGGCTCCCCACGCGGGGGTGACGATACCATTGAACATGACATGACCTGCGACTGAAGAAACTAAAAGCAGGGTAATGGAACTAATAAGTGCAGACAGAGCGACTGGTGAGTTCCTTAATTTCCAGAGTTTCAGAAACACAATCGTGTGCAAGAAAAAGATGAAAAGCGTAAGAGGTAAACCAAAGTAAACCAGCATGTCGAAGAAATCTAACTCTATTCTGGTTTCTGACAACCTTTCCAGATCATTATTGTGCATACCTAGTAAGATAAACTGTAAGCTTCCAGATAAAAAGGTTGGCATTATGACCATGAATTTACCCTCACGGCCAGACAGCAAAGCTCTCTCTAGCCCACCTACTTCATAAAAATATACAAGCCTCTCGACTATTGAACTATCTAATACTTTGTCAAAGACGGTGACTCCCAGCATAATAAATACTGACACCAATAATAGAACTACTGCCAACGTCTTGGCATTAAAGTTAAACAGCAGAACCAGAACGGCACATAAGAAAACGCCCAATATCCCACTTTTTGTTCCCATAATTAGAGACAAAAATAGCATTAGTGATAACGTCAATAGATACAAGGTGACTGACCGTCTGTATGCTGAGACCAGAAAGTAAGCAGAACAAATTATAATGATACTTGAGGTGGCGTTGCCTCCATACAAGAAACCTTTAGCCCCGTAATTTCCGTATGAAAAGTATCCTATACCAACATATGAGGAAACTACATTAAGTACCAATGTTAGTAGGTAGGCATATAGTACCAATCTCACATGAAACTCATTCACACTGTTAAAACGCGATAGCGCAAAGAGTACGAAGAAGAAATATAGGGCCTTAAAAGCCTCTTGCAGTGAGAAAAAGAAGGCTACACTGTCTAGCAATACAAACCTCAATAAAGCCCACACCAGAGCCACTAACAGTACTATGCCTATCATCAAGGCAGATTTTCTGGAATACTGCAGCGCATAGAAAATAAGTAATAACAGAACTCCTTGTTTGAAAACTACAGAAAATACACTAGGCATTCCCATTTTAAGCACAAGAAGGCCGTTGATAGAGTCTACTAACAAGAACACACTGACGGCTATCAGCAAGAACAGTTCGAAGAACCTTTGCTTATTGTTTCTATCTAAGTTTTCCATTACTGCATCAATCAATGCATCTTTTGTCCATGACGTCCAATTTTCAGGTCGCTGGAAACTATTTCAGCAGGATTGCCAGCTACTATTACATTGCTCTGCAAAACGTCTTTTGTTACTACTGCACCCGCGGCTACCACTACATTGCTTACGATGGTAACACCTGGTAGCACAATACATCTGGCGCCTAAGAAAACATTGTCACCAATAGTGGTCCGGCAATGTTTCTTGTTAATATAGTCATGAGTTAATACCATAGCCTCAGCTGCAATATAACTATGACTGCCGATTGAAAGACCTTTTGGATTAGTCTTATCCAGAAAAGCCTTAAGACTAACGATGGTATCCACTCCAATCGTAATCTTAAAAATTTTTCTGAGAATAAAGAGGTTTATCTCAACTAGAGTATTTCTAACTTTATTTCTCAAAGAAACCATCTTTGGTTGACTAGCTTTGCTCATATTTACTCTCATCTTTAAGAAGAAACATGATCAAAAACACAACTACAACCAAAAAGCCCATAATAAATGTAGCTACCACCACCATCAAAGCCCTTTTAGGAGAATCCTTCATCTCTGGCACTATTGCTTTATCTATTACGTCAAATACAAAATCTTCTCTCACCTCTGCCAGCATTAAATTTTTGTATTGTTCTTGGATTAGATCATAAAACACTTGTTTAACTTCTACGTTTTCTGTCTTCTCAACTTGAGCTTTCAGATAAGCTATATTCTTCCGAGTCTTATCAACCTCCCTTCGACGCATCTTGTCATTCAGATCATCAACCAACTTGCTTGCCCAATGTTGAGCAAGGTGAGGGTCTTTAAAAACGACTGAAAGAGTCACAATTCCAGTGGTTGTATCTTGTTCGACATCCAGTACACCCAAAAACGTTTCATAAAGCTCCATCTTTGAGGGTACCTGCCGGCGTGGAAAGCCAACCTTTCTCACCCACTTTTGACTCTCTATGTCATATACGTCAGGGTCGATCTCGAGTGTTTTTGCTTCTGGCTCCCATTCTTTTGATGCGAGTAAGGGAACCGCCAATTCATGCCTGTCGATGAAATCGAATAGGAATTGCCTGGACTCCAGTATAGCTAATGCAACATCTATCTTACTCTGTCCTCCCGCCGCCCCAAAGGACAAACCCGCCAAGGAGGCCACCCCTCCCAACTGCCCAGTCAATCCTTGCAGGCCAGACTCACTCATCCCATCTGCCGGCGTCAATAATGCGGTGCTCTTGTAAAGGTTAGGCAGGGTTAATGACCAGAAAGCGGTGCATATACCAAAAGCTAATGGAAGAAGTATCACGTAGAGCTTTTTTGTCCACAAGTAATGCAGCAGAGCTGTTATACTGGTCTCACTCTCTTGGGTGCGGTTAGTCAATGTATTTCCTTATTTGTTCTCATAAGAAATTATTATTAGTCAAACTCTTTGGTCAAATCGGCCTTATCTGGGATTAATACGCTCTAATAACCTTAACGCTATCCAACCAGCTCTCATTTTTGTATATTTCAGTAACAATACAGGGTCAAAACTAAGTATGCGCTGTTTTTGTCTGGCTACCTCTTCAATATTTAGACCATAATGCTGCTTTACTTTGCTCCAGACTTGTTGTCTTGTCTCCGTATTCTGGATCCTGTCGATCTCCCTCCCATTCTTCTTTGTACTATCCAGAGGGTTTAAACATGTCACCTGATCAACAATGGCAATTGTATTACGAAAACCATCCAGTTCTTCCACCATACTGCTAAACCACCAATCCGCGCCCCAACCGACTATTTCTTCGTCATATACATTCATAAACTTCTTCAGATAAGTCGTTTTAAAAGCCGGGCAGGTCACCTCAACAAAGTTGGTATACCTAAGTTTGCTTAACGAATGCATTTTGGTCACCTTATGGGAAACTTTTCCGCATAAATCAAACGCAGGCTGAGCCAAGGATAGTTGTTGTTCATCAATGATATCAAAGAATTTATTCAGCTCTCCTGCGGAGATAACCAAATCATCATCTGCTATCATAATATACTTGTATTGATGTACCACATCTTTTAGCTGACCATAAAGATGGTAAAAATTTGGAAACTTTGCGCCCTTTTTACGTATATAAAATTCGCAATCCGAACTGAACTTGTCTGATTTATCATCTCCATAATATGCCAACCAAAGATCGAAATTTCTATCCCCTAACCAACAGGAAATATTAGAACTATCCCCAATGGAGGAAAAAATCAGGTAATCACTTCTCTTTTTAGGATAACTCATCTGAACTCTCATCAAATCGTGTTGGCTTTGTATTGGATAAATCCAGATACTGGGTCAACTCTTCACGACTCCCGTGTTGAAAATAAAAATACTTGTCAGAAAATTCTATTGGTCTTTCACGCCCATATCCCATACGTAAAGTTCCGAAGGCTCTGAATAGCTTTAACACAGCTGTCTGTAGCCTATGGGTTAACTTGCCGACTATATGATTAAGTTTAGGTTGCCAAAAGAGAAACTCAGGCATTAAAGACAACAACCTTGAGCTCGCAATAGCAAACTTCCTCTCAGGTGAGATCCTGTTGTCTGCCGCCCGGATGCTGTACAACCTACAAAGAAAAGTTTCTATCCAGTTTTTTTTCACTATGAACATCGATTGTTGTAGTGGTTGTACTAAACCCTTTTGCCTTCCAAACAGACATCTAGACGTCATATGCTGGATTTCGCTTTCAATGAGCCCTTTGCCTTTCATCAGAACATCTTGTTCAACATAAACAAAGTACTCGCAGTCACTGTTCATGGCATAACTCAATCCGACAAGCACTGAACGCATCCAGCCACAGTACTTCCCCTTATGTCTCGTTGAGTGACCAGCATTCTCATTGAGTTGGATGAACTCAATCCTAGTGTCATACTCATTAAGATTGGGCTTCACAGGAGAACAACTATCAACAATCACTATTTTCTCAGGCGAAGAGTTCTCACAGATACTCTTGTACCACAGTTGATGAAAGTCAGCTGAGCGAATTTCGTCATCACCGTGAAGCACCCTTCCTGTGTTTGAAATAGGCGTTCCGGGTTTGTCGCACCACCACCCAGAACCAATTATGTATTTGACTTTTCCTGACATTAACTTCCAAAGAGTTAAGGGTATTGTTGAAACAACGCCAACATTCGTTGGCGCCATTTTCCAATCAACGCTTGTTCACTATAAGTTTCTTCCATTAATTGCTGGTTAATTCTCAGCTTTTCTTTATCAAAGCTTAGGAACTGTTCGAAAGTAAGGGTTGAGAGCTCATCGCTGTCATACAAGTGAAACCCCAGTGAACTCATGGATGTAAAAGTGCTGGTAGCTCCCCTTACATACATTTTTTTCCCATGTTTAAGCATTGTGTAAACTACATACAGCCCCTGCTGTCTAATGTGACCAAAGACGGCACAATCAACTTTAGCAAGTAATTCATCATACTCATGCTTGCCTAGCATTGAGGTGATGGGCCGAAATTTGTCAGCAAAAAGTTCATGTCCTCGTTTGATGACCTCAGCCACATACTCTTCACTACCGGCATAATTCAAAGGCACAATCAACTCAATATCTTGGTTGGCATGCTTACTAAGAGACTGAAAAATCCAATCATGCTCATTACTTGGGGCGGCAGAGTTGCCAACTAATATACGCAAAGTTTGATCTTTTTTTTGTTTCGACTGGACGTCCACACCAATCAGTGGATAGGGAAGCGGCTCCGAAGGCCTAGCTCCGATATAGTCTCCAATTAACTTGCCGTCGCCGGCATTGAGAGGAAAGATGTCCAGCATTCTTTTACAGGCAACTCTGTGACATAGATTCATCAACTTACGTTTGAACGTAGGTCCTTTCTCCGCATGTTGATATAATTCAGCTCCCCAGCAAACCCAACTGGAACGGGCAGTCACAGAAGAAAATGTCAGATAGGGCCAAATCTGACGTTCAAACATCCCATGAAACACAAACCGCACACTTTGCCTCTGTGTCTCCATCCATGTCAGCAGAGCACGACCATTCTCATAGTACTCAAATCCCTCATAAGATTGCTTACATCCAGGGAGCGCCCAGGCCCAGAAAACCTGATCGATTCCTGATTCAAACATGGCATCCAACAGAAATTTTCGCATATGTACGTAGTGATGGGGCGTCTGGCCAAAAATATGAACAATTCTTGGTAGAGATTGCTGGCTCAAACCTTCACCAAACTTCGTAAATAATCGCCATAGCCAGTTTTGTCCAGCAGTTCAGCCTGTTCCAACATGCGCTCCGATGAGAGCCACCCATTCAGATAAGCGATTTCTTCCAGGCAGGCTATTTTGAATCCTTGCCGATGCTCCACGGTTTGGACGAACTGAGAAGCTTCCATCAGGCTGTCGTGGGTGCCGGTATCCAGCCAAGCAAAGCCGCGCCCGAGTATTTCCACTTTCAGTTGCTTTTTCTGCAGGTAAATCCCGTTGATACAACTGATTTCCAACTCGCCCCGGGCAGAGGGCTGGATGGATTTGGCGATATCCACCACCTGACTATCATAGAAATACAGGCCAGTGACGGCGTAATTGGATTTAGGCTTGACCGGCTTTTCAGCAATGCTAATGGCATTGTAATGCTCATCCACTTCCACTACACCAAAACGTTCTGGATCCTTAACCTGATAGCCAAACACTGTGGCCCCTTCGTCCTGAGCGGCAGCCGTTCTGAGTTTGGGCGAAAAGCCAGCACCGTAAAATATATTATCGCCCAGCACCAAGCAGACATTGCTGTGGGCAATAAACTGCTCGGCTATTAAAAAGGCTTCTGCGATGCCGTTTGGTTTCTCCTGCACCAGATAAGTTAGCTCGATACCAAAACGGCTTCCATCACCGAGCAGCTTCTGGAAAGCAGCCTGATCCTCAGGCGTCGTGATAATAGCGATTTCGCTAATACCGGCAAGCATCAGCACAGAAAGCGGATAATAAACCATCGGCTTGTCATAGACGGGCATCAGTTGTTTAGAGACGCCCATCGTGAGGGGATAGAGACGTGTGCCACTACCCCCTGCTAGCAGAATTCCTTTTGTGACTTTGTTATCCGAATCCACCCAACTCTCCGCAATTAATGCATATTAGATATATATGAGGCATTAGTATTGGGGCGGAATGGTACAGAATCAGCGGGCTTATTGCCATTTCTGCTTACTAATAAAAACGCCATAAACGGAGAGAACTTGCTTATCGAACAGTGAATTGGTCTATGGAGTCTCTATCCATGATTTCTCTCAAGAGAGAGCTTCCTGTGAGGGTGGAGGAACAGAAACCGGAACTATCCCCTGCCCAGACGCTCCCGTCGATATTTGCCACTTTGCACCTGTTCACACCACGGGCGGTTCCGTAAGTACCACTCAACGGTTTTCCTAAGGCCAGATTCAAAGGTCTCCTTGGGCTTCCACCCCAGTTCATTAGCTATTTTACTGGCGTCGATAGCGTAGCGTCGGTCATGACCAGGCCGGTCTCGCACAAAGGTGATCAGCTTGGCAAAGCTCTGGATTGAGGCAGGTTTTTCGTCTATCAGCTCATCGAGAATAGCACAAAGGGTTTTGACTACCTCCAGATTGGTCTTTTCATTGTGACCGCCGATATTATAGGTTTCTCCCACCTTCCCCTTGTTTACCACTGCCCATAAGGCCTCGGCGTGATCCTGCACATACAGCCAATCGCGAATTTGACCTCCGTCGCCATATACCGGCAGAGTTTTGCCCTCCAAAGCGTTTAATATCATCAGGGGGATAAGCTTTTCCGGAAAGTGATAGGGACCATAATTGTTGGAGCAGTTGGTAATTACCACCGGTAAGCCATAAGTACGGTGCCAGGCGCGCACTAAGTGGTCAGATGCTGCCTTACTGGCCGAGTAAGGCGAACTGGGTTGATAGGGCGTAGATTCAGTGAATAACTCTCCAGTCTCTTCCAAATCACCGTAAACCTCGTCGGTGGATATGTGATGAAAACGAAACCCTTGTTGTTTTTCCTTCGATATCCCTAGCCAATAGGTTCGTGCAGCTTCCAACATTTGAAAAGTGCCCACAATATTGGTTTGAATAAAGTCACCGGGACCATCAATCGAGCGGTCAACATGCGACTCTGCAGCCAAGTGCATCACGACATCCGGTTGATGCAATCTGAAAAGCTCATCGATTTCTTGTCTGTCACAAATATCTTGATGAGCAAATGTGTAACGGGAGGGATTACTCAAACCTTCCAATGAATGAAGATTTCCCGCATAAGTAAGCTTGTCAACGTTGACTATTTTACTTTGAGTGTTTTCATTGATATAACGAACGAGGTTACTGCCAATAAAGCCCGCCCCGCCAGTTATCATTACACTCCCTATTTTGTTACCACTCATATAAACTTTCCTACGTCAGAACCCACGCATTTTTGATGACAGCACGACTTAATGCTTCTTAAATATATCTCCAGGGACAATAGAGATCCCAAAGGTTCGGCTCTTTGTCTTTCATCCGTGTAGAAACTGTCTACAACCTGATGTACATAGTCAGTACCAAGAGCCATGACAACCAATGAATCCTCTGAACAAAGGATCTTTCTTACCCATTTCTCAAAGCTGGCATCCCGTACCCAGTCTTGGTATGAAACATAATGTTTCGGGGGAAAAATTTTTCGATACAACGTGATTGCTAGCGAGTGAAGAGGAGTCCGTCTAACTATTGACTTAAGTTTATCCTTAAAGAGCGAAAGACCACGTTTTGAACTGGAAACTTTCCCTATCGGGACACCTGTATTTTGCCATGGGATACTTTCAAAGTACTCTGGGTAATACTTTAACAGTATCTTTTCATACAAGAGGTTACTCTTGCGTAAATCATCAGGGATGCTGTAAACAAAGTCGACAAGATTATAATCCATGAATGGCTTGAGATGGTGAAAGAAACCTGATATTAAATCGGACCCGGCAGAAATAAATCTAACACCCCGATTATATATGAATACAGGGTCTGTTCCCTTAAAATCCCAGTATTCTTTTTGTTCTATCACTCGACCGAAACTTTCTTTATATTTGACGAGCAATATTTCTTCACTAACTGCTTCGCCCAGGCCATCCACAAGATAACTACCTCCCAAGATGGCATCTCCAAGGTAACCATTCAGCATGTAGGGACTGAAAGCTGACGCCTCACCGGCGACAGTTAATGCATGCATGTGAATTATATTTTTCATGCCCTGAGTTGCCGTGGCACCTGCAATCCTTCGCCTGAACCAATTGTTTTTGGTAAGGGGGAAAAAGCTGTTTTCTACTTCTGCCAAATCTGAAACCTGCCTGGCAATTGTGGCGTCCATGCATCCAGGCAAACCGAAAGTAAACGTTCTAATTTCGCCTTCGAAATGTTTCCTGGCGATAGCCAGCAAGACTCTTGAGTCCAGACCGCCACTTAGACAAATAGAGAGTTTTCCGCCCTGAACAACTGACAGACACCGACGTACTGCCTGCTCAAGCAATTCATGTCCAGTCTCAACGGCGGCAGCCAATTCATACTCTTCATTCCTTTTAATGCTTGACCATGTCCAGTAGTACTGTCTCTCAACTTCACCCGACTCCAGCGTAACCGAATAGCAACTAGCCGGACCAGCTCTCTTCACAGCCAAAAATGGGGTAGAATTAGCAAGGTAATGGCCATGAACTACAGATGACTTTACTGCCTCAGAATCAACAGTTATTGGGACAGTTCCTGACTCCAGGAGCAGCCCTGCATGATTGGAAAAAGCAACTAATCGCTCATCACAAAACCCAAGATACAAAGGCTTCATGCCATACCTGTCAGTACACAAGGTCACACGTTGCCGCTTCTTATCCAGCAGAGAAAAGCAAAAATAGCCGTTTAAACGGGGCAGAGTTTCTGACAATTCACCGGCAAGGTATTTCTCGGCAAGCATTTGTGCAGGTTGAAACCTGTTCAATAGTTCGTCACCGCTATAAATATCCCCATCAAGGAGTACCCTTACTCTATCATCCTCAAACCATTGAGCAGGAGAATGAACCGGACACTGCCAAGTTGAAAAAAACTTCTCCTCTTCAAGAAAAGTCCTGGTTACATATGGTGGAAAAGAATCTAGCTCAGTATCTAACAACAGATTGCTCATTTACTCTCAATACCCGAGTCTGGTTCTGTAGGGCTTGGTAACATCCATAATCAGTTGATAATTCTCTTCTCCAAAAAACTGCAGAACATTCATATCTGAGCTACCTTTTGGCTGATACTGTTTGTGGAGGTGACCGCTAATATCTGCCACAATTGGCAACTTGAGTTCAGCGGCCAATGAATGAATACTATTTAATTTATCCATCTTAAAGTCTTCGTAGCGAAACAATATAAAGTCAGAAGTATGATTTATATAGATCTCGGCACAGTAGTTCCATCGCCGAGCAAGTGACTCAATAATGCCACTACTGGGTGAATCAAACAGCCAGTCAGAATCTAGGATCATTCTGCCAGAGACAGACATATTTACAGGAGGGTTAAGCTTAAATTTCCAGCTATTATCTTTGCCAGACAAATTATAAATATTCAGAATACTGCGAATATTCTGTACCGGATTCCTAGAAATATAGACAGAACGAGAATTTGGGAAGTACTCTTTTATCTTAGGGTAGAAAAGAGTCAGGGTAGGTTCTTTTATTAGCTCTTTAGAGAATTCAAGTTTATAATCTTGGACAAATCTTTCTATCTGGTACGAACCTGCCTGGAGAGACAATACTAATTTATCTCCTTTTGGAATAGCTCGGACCATGTCTAACGTCATACTGCAATCAGTAGCTTTGGCCAGCAAGGCGCAGATGGCGGACGTTCCGGATTTTTGATTACCGTACAAAAAAACCGGAGATGGATTTACCCGGGCAAGCATTGAGGCAAGCGGGTAGAGCATCTCCTGTAACCTTTTTTTAACTCGGATAGCTTTCATTAAGATCCCCGCTTTTAAAAAGGTAGCGACATAGAAAGTACTGAAGTGCCAGAATCGCAGCCCAACAAGATATATCCATCGTCATCCCTGTCCAGTCGATAGATACCAAAGAAGTAAATGGGCGAACGTACCAGTTAACGGCAACCAAAGAAACCGAAGGAACACCTAACACCAGGACTGTAGTGAAATATCGGATAAGATTCAATTCGCACAGCCTGCCTAGCAACCACACAGTCTGTGTTATCCATAACATAATCTGCATGACCAACAGAGTGACACAAACCGTTTGTAGATCGTATTTGGCGGCCAGTAGAATCACGACACAACTTAGCGATAAGACACCTAAATTCCAGACAAACATATGCCGAACCAACGAGCGGCTCAGTAGAGCTTGGCCAGTCAGTCCCATCAACACCCTCAAACCACTGACACCTACCAGCAGCGACATCACCCAGTACGCATCCGGATAATTATCGCCAAATACCAGCAAAGTAATCTGATTTGAGGTCACTGCCAAGGCGCCATATACAGGAAAAATAATCGCACTCAATAAGGCCAGAGACTTCAGGAAACGACTCTGAAAAGCCACAGAGTTATTTCTAACCTGCGACAAAACAGGCAAAACCAATTTACCTAATACAGTAGAAAACAGCTGAACGGTCTTCGCCAACAGGTTCCTGACAGCGGCATAAACTGCAAGATCCTGTACCCCTAAAAATCGTCCTACGATAAGAATATCGGCATTGCTGCCAATTTGGTTAAGGAGCATACTTCCACTTCTATAGCTACCAAAGCGTAACAAATGCAGCATTTTCTCTAACGAAGGGAATTGCAAAGACAAAGGCCTATCCAAGTAGCTGGCTAATATCCAAAGCTTTATGATCATACCAAGTAAAAAGCCCAGCATTACGCCTGCCAGTCCTGCTCCAAAAGACAGAGTCACCGCAATTACAGAAAGGTTGATTAGTGCACAGAGGAGCTCAGCCACGGCAATGGCCTTGAATTTTAAGCGTAACTGCAGCAAAGCAGCAGGCACGAAGGTTAGCGAGCTGACCAAATGCAACACAGAGAATAGTGCCATAGCGACAAAACTTGTGCCGAGATCGAACAGTTGCAGAAATGTCTGTCCAAAAAGCAGCAACAAAACTGCATAGATTGACCCTAATATAAAGTTGAGGGTCAGCATTTGTGCCGTCAATTTTACGCTGGATATACGTTTAGCAACAATGATGGAACCTGTGCCGAACTCTATCAACACTACAATAATCAATAACAGCGTCTGCAGTATTGCCAGTGTGGCAAACTCCTCTTTGTCAAGGAGGCGAACCAGCACAGAAAGCTGGATAATCTGGATAATGGCCCTGCCGGCAGTACTGACTGCAGTCCAGTGAGCCCCTGAAATCAAACTCATGAAATGCTAAGACCTCGAGCAGTAAGCTCACAAATATGCCTAACCTGCTCTGGTTTAAGGTCTGCATACAGGGGCAGACATAAAACCCGGCTGGAGATATCTTCCGAAACAGAACAGATTTGCTCTGTGGGAGAATAGCACTTCACCTTATTAAGGCTCGGATAAAAATAACGCCTGGGAAATATCGATTTCTGGTTCAGCAACTCCATCACCCCCAGCAACTGGCTCTCATTCTTGAGCAAGATTGGCATATAAGCACCATTGTCCGAGGCACTTTCGTGCCACCGCTGCTGAGTAAGCTCTTCAGGAAGAGTTTGTCTGTATAAGACCTTGAGCTCCAGCCTGCGCTCAACGAGCTCATCAATACTATCCAAAACTGCCAGCCCCATAGCACAGTGGACTTCGCTCAATTTACCGTTGATGCCGACCTCAATGGGCAGCCCCTTGTCGTTCAGGCCGAAATTGCTCAGACGCTTAGCCCGCTCGTATATATTCCGGTCCTTAAAGACTATCGCGCCGCCTTCAACAGTATGGAACAACTTGGTGGCATGGAAGCTGAGGGTAGAAGCATCACCATAGCTCAGCACAGAACGTCCATCGACCTTAACTCCAAATGCATGGGCGGCATCAAACAGCAGCTTGAGGTCATGTCTGCAGGCAAGTTGTTCCAACGTCTGAACGCGACAGGGATTACCGAATACATGCACGGCGGTAATAGCATTGGCTTGCTGAAGAATAGGATCACTCATCTTATCAAGGTTAATGTTCCATGAGCATGGATCAATATCCGAGAAACGCTGCTCAACCCCCTGCCAGGCCAATGCCCCACTGGTGGCGGCGAAGCTGAACGGCGTGGTCAGGCTGACATGCCTCTGACCCAGTCCTAGTACGCGCATAGCAACTTGCAAGGCAATAGTACCGTTGCTGACTAGCAACAGGTTGGAGACACCCAAATAGTCTTCAAGCCTATCCGTCAGTTCCCTATATAGCGGCCCGCCGTTGGTAAGCTGGCAAGTCTCGTACACTTTATCAAGATACTTTGAATAACGTTGACTTGGGGGAAGATATGGCTTGGTTACTGGAATCATCTACTAACGTACTCCACTGAAGAGGACGAATTATGCCAGTAAAAGTGATAAGGCTCCAATTCCATTAAAGCAGCTAGCCAGGGAGGTCATTCACCCCAGCCATTTCCTTTCAATATCCAGCAGACCTTTGTGCCGCATGCCTACTTTTTTGGCTGGAACACCGGCGTAGATAGCAAAAGGCTCAACATCGTCCTTGACCAGAGAAAGCGCGCCAATAGCTGCTCCTTCTCCAATCGTTACTCCTGGAAGAATAACCGCACCACAACCGACGATTACATGGCGTCCAATATGCACCGGTGCGTGAGTAACATCTGTATACTTAGCCGGAACAGTAGGGTTGGTCATAAAGTGGCCTGAATAATCATCATTGCTAGAATAGACAGCTACTCTTGAGGAAAGGTTGGCAAAGTCCTCTATCGTTATCTTCCCTGCCCCCATCAAAGAGGTGTAAACCGCAATATGCACATTTCGACCAATATCAATTCCGCCTAACCCAGCAGAGAGAACACAAAAATCATCTATTCGCGAATTATGTCCAATGAGTATATGCTCAATATTATAGAAACTTGCCTTGGCAGAAATTTTCGGCTCTTGCATTAGTATCCGAACTCTTCAATGTATGGCTGAACAATCGAAATATAGGGCTCAAGATACGACTGATAGTTCTTCCATCGATAAGTCGAGTCCTGATAAATAGGCTGTGAGACCTGACTTCTCGATGGGGTGGTTACTACTTTACCTGTCGTATTGTTATAATATTTATTATAATTTTCAGGGACTGCCAGTTGAAGGAAATCAAAGGTGGCCTTTACCTGACTATCAAAATCAGCGACCAAATCTTCATAGCGAATATAATGAATATTCAGATCCAATTTTTCACGGTATCGAAGAAATAACTGCATAATACTTGCGTAACGTTTGAAAGTAGACTCCAGGGTCAGAAAATGGGAGGTCTGCATATTGAGATTAAAACCTTGCATAAAGGAACTCAGGCAAACATCCAATGGGTGACGTAAAGAGAAGATTATTCTTGCACCGGGAAATAACTTATTAATAAGCGGTAAATTCAGCGTATTAAGAGGCTGTTTATCGAGAAGACATTTCCCCTCATCCCAAGCTACGATATTCTTCGCCACTCTGAAATAGGTATCCCTAAGCTCCATCCAAAGGCTTTCAGGGAATGGAAAGTCCCTTTCAATCGCCTTCTTATCTTGTAACTCTACCTCTTCAAGCACCCTGACTATAGTCCTGGGTTCCTGCATTGCGACTATGTCGTTGCTGGTAGCCAACACATTCTCTAGCAATGTTGTACCAGAACGGGCAAATCCCATTAAGAAGGTTGGTCGATAACCTGTGTATTGAGAACTGGTAGGCTCAGGTCTCAACTTCTGGTATTTAGGAAGACTGTCGTAGGCAAGGTTTTTCTTTACTTTTTCCGATTCGTTTTTTAACGAATATTCACCCGCCATACGGAACTTCTCGAAAGCTTCATCATATCGTCCAACTGCATCCAGAGCCTTCCCGTATTTTTCCAATAGCCATGATGTCTGGTACCACTCTGGAAGCTTATGGATATCGATACCTGACATTAATGACAATGCCCGCTCATAATCTTTATTGATTAAGGCCAGATTAGCCTGGTGTGCCGCAAGAGTAGGCTGGTTTCCATGTCGATTAATGACCTTGGGTAACAATACAGCATACTCAGAATCAGACAGCTTATTTAACTGAAGTAACAAAGAGGTGACAGAGCGTAGATCGATCAAATCCAGATGTGCGGTCAAATACCGGACAATACTTAAAGCTTTATCATTCTTACCCTGTTCAAACAAACAAGTCGTATACATAATATTCATACGGACATATCTGTCACTCAGGCTAAGAAGCGGTTGAACGTATTGTTCAAACTCCTCCCACTCCTTGTAATTATACAGCCAGTCACAAAGACTCTGTCTTGCATTTAGGTTGTTCAGTGAAGGATCAGCGTCAACTGATGCTTTAAGGGACTGTATAATTTCAGGAAACAGGCTCAGCCTCTCATAGGCATGAGCAATCTTAAGGTACAGTTTAGCTTGCTGTTGTTTAACGGCACTTTGCGTAGCCAGTTTCCAGAATGATATCGCGCGTCTGTAATTCTTGAGCTTGTAATGACACGTGCCATTCAGACTATGGTACTCAAAAGATGGAATATCTGGTTTACATTTATCCAAACCTTTCAAAGCCTTTTTAAACTTACCTTGATTGATATCAGTTATGATTGCTTTTGTTTGACTCATCCGTCTTAGACTCTTTTCACTACTAAAATAAATAATATCGTTACAAGCCCGGGTATATAGTATCAAAAATAAAAAAACGGGCCAATTGGCCCGCTTTTTTCTTGTGTAACTAAGTTAACTGGCTATTACAGCTCAGTAACCTGAATTACGGCGCGGCTTGCGCTGGACTTGTTAACATACTGAGCAGTGATGTCGATAGCATTGTTAGAGCCTTCGAATACCAGGTCGAAGGAATAACCAGAAGACATACCTTCCTCAGCAGCGGCTGCAATAATTGCAGGGCCCAAGTTCAGTTGAGAGTACTTACCAACAGTACCGATTACGCCTTTGCTCTTCGCTACACCGTTAACATACAGCACCAGCTCAACGTTGGCATCCAGGTTACCACGGTTAGCGGCACGCACCAGAGCAGCATGGTTAGCATCTGAGTACATGGCAGGCACGTGGAATACAGAACCGTTCAGCGTCCAGGCACCCACTGAAGTACCGGCAGCAGCAGCAGTGGCTGAAGTCGTACCATCATCACCCACAATAGACGCAGTGAAGGTCTGCTCTGGGATGGCCATGTCACCAGGCACGGTGAAGGTCACTGTTGTCGCTGCATCTACAGCACCACCGTTTACAGTCTGCTCAATTGTCAGAGTATTGGTGTCCAGATCCAGATCCATAGTGAATGTATCATCACCACCCGTCGCTACTGAAACAGCAGCGGCCAGCTCACCGGCATCCAGTTCTCCATCAGCGTCACCGCCGTTGGCTTCGGCATCGTAAGACATCACCCAACCGAAATCCTCACCCATAATGGTATGAGTGATAGTGGTCAGGGTCAGGGCATCGACGTCGCCACTGTTGTCAACCAGGTTAACTACCAGCTCATCGGTAGTACCAGAGGAGGTGAAAGTCAGACGGCTGTTGCCTACGTCAACCACGCCATCCAAAGCATCAACATCAGCTTCCAACTGGTTGCGGAATGCAGCTACGTCAACTGGAGTAGAAACGATTTCATACTCACCGATAGCGGCAGAAGAAGAGATCGCCTTGGATGTTACAGTGATTTCTGCACCATCAGCTGCGGAAGTAGGGTTTAAAACAACACCACTCAACAGCAGATCATCGTCGTCATTAGGCTCACCAGCAGCATTGACTGCGGCAACATCAGCAGTTACACGGAAACGAAGAGTGTTTGGGCTACCAGCTTTGATATCCAAAAACTGCAACGAAGCTGTATCTGGAACACCAGTAGCATCCAGAGTAATCACTGGCACACTTGAAGTGTCAATAGTGGCGCCTTGGAAAGCGATTTCCACTACATCGTTAGTAATCAGATCGGCAGCCAAATCGATTGTCAGATCAGTCACATCACCAGCAGCATCAACCTCGATAATGCGGGCTGCGGCAGCCTGGGCGCCAAAGCCTTCAACAGAAACGTTTACAGCAGTCGCTGTGATACTTGCCGCGGAAGCTGTTCCAGCAATACCAGCAATGGTCATTGCCAAGAGCGTCTTTTTAAACATAGTTTTTTCCTTTAAGTTTCATGAAACTATGGAATTCAACAAGAAAGGAAGTTCTCATTTCACTCCATCTGTTTAAGTCTATCCAAATAAAACCGGCTAAACCAGCTTTATTTAGAAACATGCCAGAGTGTAAGTCGTTTATTTTTCTAGTGTCAACAGTTGCTTACTTTCCAGCAAGTCGTCTGTACACTTATCGACCGCCCCTAGCACACCTTGAGACTTAACCCAGGAAGCGGATATCTGCACTTCCTAGGTTAGCGCCCCAATGTTTTACCTGAAAAAATCAGGGGGTTCAAGCCGCCATTGGCATAGTTATAAACACGGATAATTTTATATTCAGTCCGATAACTTCAACTGACTAAGACCCTGATCAAACTGAGCACGAATACTCAACCACTCTTCCTGATTGTGAATTATCCTTGGGGTGACCATTATTATCAACTCCGTCTTGTCAGTGACATCACTTTTACTGGAAAACAACTGGCCCAGTAAAGGAAGGTCACCCAGTCCCGGTACCTTAGAGTTTCCCTTGCTGACATTCTCGCTGATCAGTCCGCCCAGAATCACAGTTTGGCCGCTATCCGCCACTACTTCTGTTTGCATGGAGCGATCAAAGATGGAGGGAGCCCCCTGAGCAGTAATGCCGTCGTCCAGCACACTGCTGATATTCTGTGAAATCTCCATGATAACCACCCCCTGGCTATTCACCGTCGGTGTAACATCCAGGGTCAAGCCGGTTTTTCTGTACTGTACGGAGGTAGTGACACCCACGTCAGGTGACGAGGTAGAGCTGACAATGGGTATATCCGTGCCAACCTCCATTGAGGCTGTTACACCGTCTCGAACCACCAGGGAGGGACGGGAGAGGACATTAACCAGACTATTGCTTTGTTCAAGTTTAGCCGTAACATCCCAACGGCTGCTACCTGTAAGCACATAGGTCAACCCGCCAATATCTCCCAGACCTAATGCACCCTCAGTACCCACGGTATAGTTATTGTTGTTCAGAAAAAACTCGACACCCTGTTTGAATTGATCTCTGAGCGTGACTTCGGCTATCACCACCTCCAATATTACCTGCTTAGGCATAATATCCATCCGCTTCATCAGCGGCAGCAATTGCTGATACTTTTTACCGGATGCAAAAACGATAATGGCATTGCTGCGCTCATCCACGACCAAGCGCATGCCGTCTCCCTCAGCTTTAACAATGGCCGGCTCTGACCTTTCAGCAACGTTACCCTGCCCTTCCTGCATACTGCTTATTTGGGGGCGAGCCAGTACTTGTGAGCTGCCGCCAATTAACGGGGATAAACTTTCCATCAGGTCGGTGGCGCGGGCAAAACGTGGCTGAAACACAAAGTACTGTTCTTCACCGCCCTGCACGGGTTTATCCAGTTGCGCAGTCCAGAACTCTATTCTGCTAAGTAGCTCCTCTGAAGAAGCGAAAATTGCGACTGCTCCCAAGTGGCTCAAAGGCACAAACACGACGCTCTTACCTTTGGCTCCGCCAGTTCCAACACTAATTCCTTCATTCTCAAGCAGCACTGTAGCCTGCTCTATGAAGGTTTCTGGAGGTATATATGTAAATGTGGCCAAGCCAATATGTTGTCCCTGGTAGTAGGGTGCGTCCACCATATCCAAAAATTCTATTGCTTTGACTACGTCCTCTCTCTTTCCCTTAATGTAGTAAAGCCCCTGATCGAAATCGGGTATCAGCATGGCATTGGTCAGCTTTGACAAAATAAGGTTGTAGTTGCCCCTCATCCCATAGTCCAAAGGAACTATCTGAAAAATCTCTCGGCTTGTTTGTGGTACATCCTTAGTGCGGTTGCCAAATCCATACACTACTTCACCTTTAGCATTCTTCTCCGTATTCTTAACTATATAGAAAAGTCCATCAGTCAGATTGATCAGATAGTTCTTTTGTGTCAGCACCTCTTCGACAATCCGAAACAATCTTCTCTTGCTGACTCTGTCCTGAAGATTCAGGGTCACCGTGGAGACATCATTCTTAGCGTTGTCATCCAGTACATAGTTCACCGCCAACAGTTCACCAAAGGTGTAGTGAAGGAAATCTTTAAGCGGCATATCATTCATGGCCAGCTCAACAAAGCTATTGTCGCTGAAAGTGTTCAACAGATCCTGGGAGCCGGAAACATCACTTCTTAATTTTGATGCTGGTGGCAACCGAACAAGCTGCCCCCCCTCTCCTTCATCACTGCCGTCTGCTCCACGGCTTCCCTCCAACAATTCCTGTGCGTTAATTTTAGGCGATTGCAGATAGGAGGGTTGCACCGCAACTGTATCTTTAAGGTTGGCTGCACAACCTGTGGTAAGCGACAGGACCAGCAGCCCCAGCAAACTCAAGCGGCGAGTGTGACTTTCGATGGTATTAATTATATTCATTCTTTCCTGCGATATTAAAAAGCTTCAGGTTGACCGTCCGGCCATCACCAGCAACCAATTTTATATTGGTGCTGTCAAGTTCCACCAACTGATAGCCACTCAGTATTTCTCCTACGGTCAGCTTTATGGGGCGCGCCGATTGAAGATCCTGGCTTACGGCCAATATCAGAGCATAGTGCTGTTTCTCTCTGACAATGCCAGCCAGACGATAGCGCTGGTTGCCCGCAAAGAGGCTGCTCAGTTCACCCTGTTGCTGCTTCTGGAACTCGTCAGTCCATTCTACTTTGGTCTGCTGTGGTGATGGTTCTTTGTCCTGCATATAGCCGGCCAGCTCTGATAGGATCTTCTGTGCTGAGGTTTCCGGCAAAGGTGCCCAGGCTATATCCAGCTCCATATTTTGTTTAACATTGGCATCACTATCCAGATCATCGAATACCACCCTGCTCTGCCAGTCATATACTGCAAAGAATCCAAAGACCATCATGAGAACCAAGTAGAGTTTATTTACCTGCATCGCCCCCTCCCTGTTCTGCATGCATGGCATAAAACACCAGTCGGTACTCAGCCCTGGCTCTGCCCAAGCTTCGGCTGGTTTGTCTTTCTAACCGGACGTCAAATGTGCTGATATGGATTACCGGGTTTTGCTGCTCCATTGCCAAATGCCACCTGACGATATTTTCAGTCTTACCATCAATACTGAAACTGGCAGTATGCTGCCACAGGGGGGCTCCCACCACTGGGACAGACGCCATCCAACTGATTCTATCGGCCTTGAGCTCAAAAGTATTCAACAATTGCTCTATCTCACGCTGGCGCGCCAACTGAAAAGCCGATTCGGCTTCTGCAGCAAATACCGACTGGCGTAGTTGCTCCTCAGCCGACTCCAATTCAGCCAGTTGCTGACTAAAGGCCTGCTGATTATTCAGAATGGCCAATCCTTTGCTTGTTCGTTTTTGCAACAGGATAATTTCCTGATGTTTGTCTTCCTGCCACTGTAACCAGGGTGCTAATCCAAAACGTAACATTGCCAGTATCACCAGCAGGACAAACAATAGCTTCATTCTATCGTTCATCAGCGATTGCCCTCTACAGAAGGGGCATGTGTTGTTGGTTCAACCAGCTCAAATTGGATGGCGAAGGATTCGCGGTTGTTTCTAGTCGATATAGGCGTGGAAAAGCTGGCGTGGCGAACAAAAGACAGCGCCTGGATAACCGACAATACGTCAGAGGCGCTGGGAGCCTGCCCACTCAGTGTATAGCTACCCTGCTGATATCTGATAAAACTGAATTGGGTATCTTGGGCAATCGCCGCTTTGACGACCAGCCATACATTGGCATGATGGTGAACCCCAGCCAGAATCTGGTTTACGTTACTTACCTGGCTGCTAAGTTGCTCCAGTCGCTGCTGTGCAGACAATACCTGATTAAGTTCTTCTTTGAATTGGTCTGCCTGGCCTGTAACTGCGCTTTCCTTGTATAGGTAAAAACCACTAACCAGCAGATAATAAAGCAGGAATAAGGAGATCAGAAACACCGCCGGTTTTACCAACCAGCAGCTTATCCGCTCTCTGGTCCAAGGAACAAACATAGTCTTCAGACAGGGCAACAATTTTCGCAACTGGAACAGATTGGGAACGCTGATCTGGCCATCAACTTGCATGACATTATCACAAAGCTGGCCGGGAACGCCTACGGCATCACAGAATCGTTCCACATTGTGAATATTGCCCTCCAGCAATGAAGATTGATGCTTATTGCCAGTAACACTGATGAAGTAGGGATGGTCGCTGTCGACATGCAGCACGGCATCTTGGTGGTGTGAAGCCCAAATCCATTTCGAGTGGGGTATCAGCCAAAGAGGGCGTTGTGCATCAGACGAGAATAGTGAACTGGCGATTAGGTAATGCTTGACCCAATATCCCTGTCCTTGTTTATCAACCTCTGTAAACATTAGGATTCCGGCAGTCTTCTCTTCCAGTTCAAGAATGCGCTGAAGTTCTGCACGACTATTGACCGGAAAAAATTTGATTACCTCTCGGTACAGTTGCCTTGGCACCACCACAACCGGAACAAACCCTTTGCTACGGACACCATCTAATCTGTTTATCTGGCCGTCTCTTTGGAGTTCTCCAATCAGACCTGCAAACCATTGTTTCATTTTTGTTCTTGGTTCCATCTGCGTGACAGGATACTTATCGGCTCTGCCCCTTTCGCGCTAAGCAACACTACAAAAGTCTGCGAAAGTTGCGCTGAATCCGACTGGTAACGGGTTGTCACTGACAATACATTGCCCGGGTAAAAATACTGACCTTCACTTTCTTGCAGTCCGGTAAGATCGGTGAAGCGGTTGGCGTCGAATTGTGGATTGAGCCGGTTCTGGATAACCTGCTCGGCGACTGACTGGTCCAGGAGCAACCTTAACAACTCATCAGGGGCACCCATCAGATTAAAATTGGGCGAGGGTTGCACAGTCAAAAATTCCCGGATGCTATCCATTAACGGTTGACCAACTCCCCTCACATGCACCAGTTCTTCCACTGACTGCAGCGCACCATTGCGCGGCAGCAATCCGCCTGTTTCTTGGTAGTAATCGGCTTCAGCACCATTCAGGCGGGTCAGTGTATCCGCATCAACCCAGTCTGCCAAGCTTTGCAGAACAAGCTGAATCCTTCCCTGTTCCAGACCCAGGGCAGTAAGCAAGTTCGCGAGTTGATCCGAGGGCCCGAACGCAATATTAATTCTCCCCGACAAATCTTCAATTCTAATGGTCACTCTTTCGCTGTATTGGAAAGGTCTATTGTAAAAGTTCCAACGCCCCTGCAACCTGTCAGAACTTTCTTGTGTTCTGTCAGAGGTGAGCAATGCGAAAATAATATCTGACTCAGCAGAGGCCAGTTGCGTCATAGCCTCCGTGTATTCCTGCATGCGCAACGCCCCCTCAATCTGTACTCTGGCAGTCTGGGAGAAATATAGGGCCAGCAGACTGATGATGGTGCTAATCAGCAACACCTGTATCAGAGCAACTCCCCTACTGATAGTTGTCATGATAAGGTGCCAGTTTTTGTTCCGCTTTGTCGGCCAAGTCAACCAACAACATCCCCTCCTCTCCCAAGCTTAAAGAGATTGCCAGCGGCAGCATTTGTGTAGTCTTGGCGTTATATGCCTTATACCAGCCGGGAACCACGTGCTGACCGCTAATGGACAAGCCTTCCTGATAAAGCACTTTTTGTTCAAGAGATGGCCAGGCAAAGAAACTGAAGATCAGGGGACTATCCACCGCAAGCAAAAGTTTATGATACCGCCACTGATCACCGGCTTTGAGTTGCGTTTCGCTATAACCAGCCCCCGGGTTTTCAAAATACTCCAGCCGAGTTGCACTCTCTCCATGCTCGACAAGCAGCATGACAGTGGCGAGTCCGTCGGAGAATAAAGGTGCTGATGTAACCGTGGTTATGGTGGATGAACGTCCATCAAATGCCAACATTGGATCGCCGTTGTCATTTTCGACCACGTAGGGGGTAATCCCCTGTAAAACCCTATGCAGCAAAATCAGGTTCCGGGATTGTTCTACCTTCTGGTCAAACTTGCCCAACTGCCCGTCCCATTTTGCAATGAACACTGCATAGGCATAACTTCCAAGAAAGATTATACTGGTTAATACCACCATGGAGATAAGCAGCTCGACCAGACTGAAACCAGAAGGCAGATGCCGAACCGGTAATAATTCGCCTCTCACCAGCTGACCTTTTTATAAAGCAATATTTGCTTTCTACCTTGAATGCTCAACTGAAGCTCCACTACCCAGAGTTTGAACCTTGCCTCCTGTGCCACCGATTCACCAGTGCTCAGATCTAACTCAGGCGGTACAGCTCCGATGGATTCCATCCTGGCTTGCCAGAAATACTCAATGCCCAAAACCTTTCCTTGTCCATTGAGCACGTCGGTTTCTTCGCTTTTCTGCCTTATTTCCAATTCGGTCAAATCCATGATGAAGGGAACTACCTGCATCAGTTCCACGCTGACCTGTGCTTTCTGACTGGACAGCAACGCCCCTCTGTAGACCATGGTGGTGGTTGCAATGACCAGGAACATGATAAAACCGGCCACCAGCGTTTCCAGCAATGTAAAACCCTGTGACTTAGTCAATCTGTTCCTCAGTTCTGATCGTTCTTTTCTCACCTCGGTAAAATACTTCGACTCTGGGCTGCAAGAATTCACCATTTGCATTGATTTTTATTCGTTGTGGTTCAAAAAAAAGCCCTGTGAAAACGTGTTCTCTGACATGCATCCCTTGGACGATAGTCGATTTCTTACCCTCCAGATTCACTTCTATATCCTGCCCCAGGAGAAAAGCCTGCTGTTCAAGTCGCTTCAAGTCTCGTTGAAATTCCAACAACTCTACATGTTCACGACTCTTCTCGACCTGCCTGATGGAAACAGGAGCAACCAAGCCCAACAAAGCAGAAGTGATTAGCAGTACGACCATTAACTCCAGCAAGGAAAATCCTCGGCTCATGATCAAAACGCCACATCATTGATAGAAACCATGCTGAGCAACATTACCACTACTACACTACCCACTATCCCCCCCATCAGCAGAATGAGCAATGGTTCCAGCAGGGTGGTAATCCGGGTAGTAAAGGATTCAAAGCTGTCTCGACTTCGCTGGGTAATTTCGGCGAATACCCTAGGCAAGGTGGCGGTTTCTTCTCCAACCTGCAACAAGGCAACGTAGAATGCCGGATAAATGGAGGTTTCTGCCAAACTTTCTGATAGCTTGCCGCCACGACTAATCTTTTTGATACAGATACTCATTTCTGTCTTCAGATCTGGGTGGGAAAGATTACCCTCTGCAAGCTTTAAAGCATGGTCTACCGACACGCCAGCTTCAAGCATCATAGTCAGGCCTGCATTGAAACGAATTCGTTCTATCAGAAGAGTAATACGGCTGATTCCAGGCAAGCGAAAAAATCTGGCTAGAAGTTTTTGCCTCAGCTCCAGATTATTCCAAGCGATCAATCCTAAAATAAGTAGCAGTACGACCCCCAGAAACAAAAACATCTGGTAGTTCAACAACCAGTCTCCAACTCCCAGCATCAAACTTGTGTACCAGGGTAAATCCGGCACTCCTTCAAAAAGGCTGGCTAATTTCGGCACGATATAGTTAAAGACAAAGAAGACACTGGCAATACATACCAGCATTATTACCAAGGGATATGTCACAGCCTGGGTAACCTTGGAAATCAGGCTTTGGCGAAATTTCAAGTCTTCTGACAGACGGCGAAAAATACGTGGCAGGTTGCCCGATGCTTCTCCAAGCCTGACTAGATTGACATAAAGCGAATCAAAGGTACCTCTTTGTTCTGCAAGTGCGTCTCCTAAAGAAGAGCCTTGTTTAAGCGAACCACTTACTTCTGAAAGCAACCTGACCAGCGCGGGCTTCATAGCCGTACGCTTGATGATATCGATACCTTTGTCTATTTTAACGCCGTTTTCCAATAAGATGCTCAGTTCGGAAGTCAGTAGTTCAAGATCGGCCAGGGAAACTTTATTGGACATCAGCCCACCAAGCAATGCACCCGCGCCTTCAGAGACAGGTCTCACTTGGGCAACCAATATGCCCTGCTTCTCGAGTTTTATCTTTGCCTGCTGGAGATCCTGTGCTTCTATCTGTCCCTGACGCTTACCTCCCTGCTGATCGTAGCCACGATATTGATAAAACTGCACTAGCCTGCCACTCTTAGTACTTCTTCGATGGTTGTGGTGCCATGCAAAGCCTTTACAAAGCCGTCTTCCAACAAACTTCTTCTGCCTTGCTGTTTCTGATACTGCCTAGCTTTACCAATAAAGTTTGCATCTTTGGGAATGCTCTTAATTACTTCGTCGCATGGCAGATATTCGATTATCGCCACACGGCCTTTGTAACCAGTTCCTGAACATTTGTCGCAGCCGACATGCATTTTTAGCCTGGGGATATCGATAGCGAATTGTGCGGCAAGTGAAGCCAACTGGTATTGCTCCATATGTATTGACGCTTGCTGGTCTTCGACACAGCAGTGTTCACAAAGTTTTCTGACCAGTCGTTGTGCCAATATAGACACCAGCCCGGCATTCAGAAGAAATTCTTCAACACCAAGGTCCATGAGGCGTGTATAGGCACTGGGTGCGTCATTCGTATGTACCGTTGAAAAAACAAGATGGCCCGTCAGTGCTGATTGCAAGGCTATCTGAGCTGTTTCTTTGTCACGAATTTCACCCACCATTATTACATCAGGGTCTTGCCGGACAATGCTCCGCAGACCGGCAGCGAAAGTTAGATCAATATCTGGATTAACCTGCACCTGATTAACACCTGACAGCTGATATTCCACCGGATCTTCCAAAGTTATGATCTTTACATCATCATCGTTAAGATGATTAAGGAATGTATAAAGTGTTGTGGTCTTACCTGATCCTGTTGGACCAGTCATCAGTACCACTCCGGCTGTTTTATTCAAATCAGCCTCTATCTGCTCAACAATATCAGCTGCCACTCCCAGAACAGACATGTCGTAATTTATTGATTCTTTTCTTAAGAAACGCATGACGATGCTCTCACCTTCATTGAGAGGCAAAGCCGACACCCGAATGTCCAGTTCCTGATTAGCTATCTTCATCTCAATTTTACCGTCCTGCGGACGGCGTTTTTCCGCAATATCCATACCGGATAGAATTTTTAGCCTTGTTGCTATTGGCAATTGCATCCTGGCAGGCAAGGTTTCGATATCATGCAATACACCATCAATTCTGAACCGAACGCGATACTGTCCGCGGATAGGCTCAAGGTGCATATCTGAAGCATTTTGGCGTAACGCTCTGGTAACCAGAGCATTTAGAAGATTAACAGTTGGCGCTTCAGAAGCCATTTCCTTTAACCTTTCTTCTTCATCTTCACCACCCAGTTGCAGCTTTTCATCGTCTTGGGCAAGGTGGCTGGCAAACCAGGCTCTCAACTCGTTCAGGTCACTAGAGCTGGCCACCTGGGTAATGAAGGAAGCTATACCTGAGCCATGCAAATAGTCATGTGCTTCCGGTTGCAACGGATAACGCACAGCAAAAGATAAATGACCTTGCTGGTCAGATACAGGAAACCAGTCAAATTCAATCAATCTATTCAGCAATTCTGGATCGAGGGTAGTTGAACTTGGTGTGTAGAGATTTGAATCGAACTGAGGTACTTCATATACAGTGGAGTAATATTCATGCAACTTATCCTCGGGTAAGCTACCAAGATTAATAAGCAGTTGTTCAACCCGACCGCCATTTTTTCTTTGAAACTGGCGAGCCTTCTCCAGGTCTAGTTTGGAAACGCCAAAATCATCGGTAAGGACCTTATCTGCCACCTTCATTGATGCACGATATCCTCGTTGTCATCCTTTCCCCCTTTTTGACCGTCTTTTCCATAAGAAGCCAGATAGTAAGGCTTACCATCATCCCCGGGCACTTTATACGCGTATGGGTTATCCCAAGGGTCCATAGGAACGTCCTTTGGTAAATAGGGACCATCCCATCCCTGCTTGTCACTTTGTCTCAGTTCCTGCAAAGACTCTGGATAACTGCCCATGTCCAAACGGTAAGTATCCAAAGCCGTCTCAAACATCTGCATTTGTGCTGCAGCGGTTTTTCTTTGTGATGAACTGACCTTAGAGAACATTGTCGGAGCCACCAATGACGCCAACAAGCCAATAATCATAATAACAATTAACAATTCAATTAAAGAAAAGCCTCTATGAACTAATTTTCTTTTCAACATCAAAAAATCCTGTAGTACATGCGAAATTACAAAGAGCTGATCGCAGCAATGGACACAGCCAACTGATAAATAATCTGAGTGGCGTTGGTCCATAAGGTCATATTGTCCACATAGTCCGAGTTGAACGGCACTACTATGGTATCGCCGGGTTTAATGCCTGTTTCTTGGGTGCCACTGGAGAACCAGAAACCGCTGTCCCTGCCAGGTACGCTCACCGATCCATCGGCATGGATAATATAGGTCTTATCATCCGCCGCCAGTTCCTTAAAGCCTCCGCTGCGAAGTATATATTGCTCGTAATCCAGTCCTGCTGTGTACAAGTGCGAGGTGGGCACATAGACCTCACCAATGACGTTAACTGACTGTGTCTTGCCCGGAATATACAGCGCATCGCCGTCTTCCAGAGTAACATCTGAGGTCTTCTGTCCGTTTATTACGGCCTGCAGATCTATAACCAGGCGGCCTACCGGCTCAACCTTGGTCAAATCCCTCAACAGGTTTTTGGCCTGATCATAACTGACTACCGCACCTGCGCCGGTCTGCCTTCTCAGGCTTTCTGAGGCAATCTGTTTACGCAATTCTTCCGCCAACCTGACTAAGTTCTCCCGCTCTCGTTCCTTTAGCGATTCGCGGGTGAAAATGGCAGCCGCGGGCTCACTGTAGTTGGTCAGCCCACCGACCCGCTCCAGCAAATCTGACAGAGTCTCGCCCCTGCGAATAGTATACTCGCCGGGAAATTCCACCTCGCCTTTTACTGTTACCCGCAAATCTTCCTGCCAGGAAGGAATCGTAAAGATATTGACCCTGTCTTTACTCTTCAGCGCGATATTGTCGTCCTGATCGTTGGCCAGCACATCGGCTGGGCTGAAATTAAGATGAGTTACTTCCGCCACCCCCTTATCGTTGATAATGGTACGGGTAATCTCGGACTTGAGGCCGTAGGAGGATTCAGTCAATCCCCCGGCCGCCTTCATCAGCTTCAGTACGGTGGCATTTTGCGGTAACGGGTAGACCCCCGGCACCTTGACCTCTCCTACCACCTCAACCAATTGAAGGGGTTCTCCCAATTTGGCCTGCTCCCTGAGCTTGGCAATCACAGGGGTCAGCATGCGCTTTCTGGAGTAATAGGTGGTGTCCTTAAGCTCAAGGATTTTTTCTTTTTCTTCCTCCGTCAGCTCGATCAGGGTCTGAGAAGCCAGTAACTGTATTTCTTCATCATCGAATGAACTGCTTTGTGCAGGCGATTCCTCAAGTCCCAACTGTTTCCAGAACAGTTTTTCCTCTATGCGTTTTTCCCACTTTTCCTTCTCGTTTTCCTTCAGTTGCTCATTAGTGAAAGCCAAATCGTCCAGGCGAATATCGCTGATGGCTTCACTTTCTATGCGCGAAAACACCAGGATTTTGTCATTGGGTTTAAGCAACAGGTCGGCTTGCGGATCCTCCCCTAACAGGGTCAGATCCGTTTGTAGAACATTGAGGTCACCATTCTCGTTCTGTTCACGTAATATCAGCAGATAATTCAAGTCGGCCGTTTCCAGCAGTGACTTTCGGGTGTCTCCCAGCAAGGAGGAAACCCGCTGTCCTTCATACCATTGGTAGTTGCCCGGTCTGGCCACGGCGCCAATCAGCGACACCGAATTGGCAATCCTCGGCACCACCTGGGCAATTTCAATTTCATCGCCGGCCTGGACCTTGATATCTTCACTGCTCAAATCAACGGTCAGTTGTACTTGCACGCCAGCCTGGTATCGCTTGACGCTGACTGCTCCGGCATAGCCTCTAGGCAGTTTGCCGCCCGCCAGCTCGATGACCTGGCTCAGGCTCTCTTCATGCTTAAGCTCATAAATGGCCGGACGACGCACCAGTCCGTCCACCGTCACAGTTTTGTTAACAGCGGGAATAAAGACTACGTCGCCGGGCTGCAACAGAGCATCTTTTGAGGCGTCGCCGTTATTCAGCAAGTCGTACAGGTCCAATGTCTGAACCAGTTCACCCGCCCTCTTTAGCTGAATATTTCTAAGAGAAGCTATCTCTGTCACCCCACCGCTGACAAACAGGGCATGGGTGATAGTGGACAACGAACTGACATTATAAGCACCGGGCTTATAGGCCTCGCCCATCACAAATACCCGCATGGTGCGTAGCTCGCCCATGGTTACACTGACTTCCACGCCGATAATCTGCCGTTTAATCACATCGGCCATGTAGCTCTTCAACTCGGAAAAGCTTTTCCCTGCCACGGTAATGGGGCCAAGTTTGGGCACGACCACCGAGCCGTCGCGGCTGACTTCCAGTTGATATTCCTGGTTTTCCTTGCCATACAACTGTACCAGCAACTGGTCACCCGGCCCGACGATATAATTGGCCGGCACAGGGATATTCGAAGTGGGGGTGAAAGTGGAAGGGGCGTTAGCGAACAACTCGTAGCCGTACGGCTTAAGTTCGTCCTCTTCTTCTTTTTCCTGCTCTTCCCGGGCTCTTTGCTCTTCCGGAGTCAGGGGATTGCCAAACTCATCGAACTGGGTGCCGCGGGGATAAATCTGTTGCTGGGTGTTGAGGCCGTTGTCCCGATTCATACCTGACAGACCCGACTGGCCCATCTGCTCCAGGCTGGACAGATCGATGCCCAACTGATTGGCCAGCATCTGACGCTGCTGCGGTGACATGTTCTTGAAACGCTGGATCTGTTCCTGGCTGAGGTTAGCGGTTTGTGCCGCAGAACCAAAGCTGACCATGACCAGCAAAGAGAGTATTGAGAGGATCCGTATAAAATTCATCAGCAGTGCAGCCCAACTTCCGGTTATGTGCATTCTTATAATAAGCGGCGGTATTCTACCGAAAGATAGATAAAACAAACAATCTATACTTCCCTGTTCCTGCGCGGCGTCAGGGAACCAGACAGCCCTGTATGAGTCCGATGGCCCCAAAAGGTTCCCCATCTGCTGAAATCAGCCCGCCTGTCCCGCCGTCAAACCCTGCCATCTTGCATTTGACGCACGTCAACTGTATAACCGAGCCCTCGCAATCGGCGTTTTGCGCTATGGGCAATACCCTGCTGCCTGCTTGCGAACACCGATGCAACCAAGAAGTGATAGGGTCGGCTCCATCAGCGCCGGTCTGAATCTCCATATAGGCATAATATGACAACGACTATTAAAACAACGACATCAAGTGACAAGGGAGAGTTTTTCGGCCATCCGGGCGGCCTCTCCACCCTGTTCTTCACCGAGATGTGGGAGCGCATGAGTTATTACGGCATGCGCGCCCTGCTGGTACTCTTTATGACCGCCAGCCTGCAGGAAGGCGGACTGGTGATTACCGTGGCCTCAGCCACCGCCATCTATGGCCTGTATACGGGGGCCGTCTATTTTATGGGTCTGCCCGGCGGCTGGATGGCTGACCGGCTGATCGGCGGCCAGAAGGCCGTCTGGTACGGAGGCCTGATTATCATGACCGGCCATATCGTGCTGGCCATTCCATCGGACAAGACCTTCTTTATCGGCCTGATCCTGGTAGTACTGGGGACCGGCCTGCTTAAGCCCAATATCGGCGCACTGGTGGGCCAGCTTTACAGTTCGGGCGACCAGCGCCGTGACAGCGGCTATACCCTGTATTACATGGGTATCAACATGGGCTCCATCATCGGTTATTTCGTCTGTGGCTACCTGCAGACCAATATGGGCTGGCACTGGGCTTTTGGCGCCGCCGCCATTGGTATGGGCCTGGGTCTGATCCAGTACCGCCTCACCCTGTCCAGACTGTCTGGTATCGGCGACGGTCCGGCCGAGCCCATGACCCCCAGGAACACCCGAAGCGCCTGGATGGCGATCCTGGCCTTTATGATAGGCCTGGTGATCGTTACCGCCATGGTAATGACCGGCGCCATTGTCATTGATCCTGTGGCCATGGCCCAGTACGTGGCTATCGGCATCACGGCGGTATTTATCCTGTATTACGCCGGTATCTTTATGTTTGGCAACCTCACCGGCGATGAGACCAAGCGTCTGCTGGCCCTGCTGCTGGTCTGTATTGCCTCCACCTGCTTCTGGGCGGGATTCGAGCAGGCCGGTTCCTCCCTGAATCTGTTTGGTCGCGACCTGACCGATCGCATGATCGGCACCTTTGAAATCCCTACCCCCTGGTTCCAGTCGGCCAACTCCATCTTTCTGGTACTGATGTCGCCGTTCTTCGCCGCGCTGTGGATCAACCTCAGCAAACGCATGATCAATCCGTCCTACGGCCTGAAAAGCGCCGTAGGCCTGATTATCATGGCCACCGGCTTTATCGTGATGTTCTTCGCCGCTCAATTGGCAGCCAGCGGCCTGAAAGTAGCGCCGTTCTGGCTGATTGCCACTTACTTCCTGCATACAGTGGGTGAGCTGTGCCTGAGTCCGGTTGCCCTAAGCGCGGTGAGCAAGCTGTCACCCAAGCGCATGGCTGGCCAGATGATGGGCGTGTTCGTATTGACCTACTCCATAGGTAACGTGGTAGCCGGCCTGCTGGCGGGTAACTTCGATCCTGAGAAACCCAGCGAAATGCCCGCACTGTTTATGCAGATCACCCTGTTCAGTGTGGCCGTGGGGATTGTCGTGCTGCTGGTCAGTCTGAAGACCAAGCAATGGGAAAAACTGGCCGAGAAGGACGACTCAACGGCTGTCATCGATGCCAATGAGCCCATCAAGGCAAGTTAAGGAGTAAGACAGTAACACACTGTTTCTTTCAGACACCCGGCCCAGGCCGGGTGTCTGCGTTTCAAAATCCCTTAATGGCTTCTTATTGGCAGCAACTTTGGTTATCCTGCCAGGCAAATTCCCATGACTGCTGGTTTATGAAGCTGTATTTCTCCACTCGTCACATTCCCGGGTTGGCCCGCCTGAGACTCACCGAACGACTGGCCCGCGTTCGTCAGGCCAACCAGCGTCTGACCGGCCCGCAACGGCTGCTGTTGAATGTGATCAAGCTGGTCATGCTGAGCCTGTTTTTCATCTTTGTGCTCAGAAGCCCGGATCACTGGCATAACCTGGTATGGGCCTTGCTTTCATTGCTTATCTATCCGCTGATCCTCAAACCCGTTCAGTATGGCTTTTGTGCCGGGTATATTGACAGCGGCCACACTGACAACCACAAGACTGAATAAGGAATTTCCATGTCACATGTTCTGGTTACTGGCGGTGCCGGCTATATCGGCAGCCACACGGTTTTACAGTTATTGGAAGCGGGACACCAGGTTACGGTGCTGGACAACCTGAGTAACGCCTCAGACGAATCGCTCAGGCGCGTGCAGACGCTGACCGGCAAAACCCTGAACTTTGTCAGGGGGGATATTCTCGACGCAGACGGCCTGGACCGCCTGTTCGAAGACGGCGACTTCGACTCGGTGATTCATTTTGCCGGCCTCAAGGCGGTAGGGGAGTCCGTCGAACAGCCCCTGCGTTACTATCAGAACAATGTGAGCGGCACCCTGACACTTTGCCAGGCGATGGAAAAACACCAGGTGCGCAATCTGGTGTTCAGTTCCTCTGCCACTGTCTATGGCGACCCCGTCCACCTGCCGCTGATTGAGGACATGCCCACCGGAACACCCACCAACCCCTATGGCCAGTCAAAGCTGATGGTTGAGCTGCTGCTCAAAGACCTGCACCGGGCGGACAGCCGCTGGAATATTGCCCTGCTGCGTTATTTTAATCCTGTCGGCGCCCACCCGTCGGGGCAGATAGGCGAAGATCCCAACGGCATCCCCAATAACCTGATGCCCTTCGTGGCCCAGGTGGCCGGCGGTCGTCGTGAAAAACTCAGCATATTCGGCGACGACTATCCCACCCCCGACGGCACCGGCGTACGGGATTATATCCATGTGGAGGATCTGGCAGCCGGTCACCTCAAGGCACTGGACAAACTCAGTGAAGGCTGCGGCCTGAAGATCTATAACCTGGGCACCGGACAGGGCTACAGCGTATTGGATATGGTCAGGGCATTCGAAAATGCCAGCGGCAGGCCCGTACCTTACCAGATTGCACCCAGGCGGGCGGGAGACGTGGCCTCCTGTTTTGCGGATGCCACCCTGGCGGAACAGGAACTGGGCTGGAAGGCGAAGAAAGGCATTGAGGAAATGTGCGCCGACACCTGGCGATGGCAGTCACAGAATCCGGGGGGATATGGAAGTAACGAGTAACGAGGGACGAGGGACGAGGGACGAGGGACGAGGGACGAGCAAAAAGTGATCCGCCCCTGAAAAAGTAGACACCTTAATTCAAGAGGTAAGGTGTTTATGAAAGTCACCACAAAAAGACGTTATTCG
>NZ_JAFKCV010000187.1 GCF_017254865.1 Bowmanella dokdonensis
CGCCGTGTTTTTCAGTGGCCTGGTAGAAGGAACGCCCTTCAGTGTGGCCATTCATCCCCAGGTACAGGGTGCTATTTCACTGGATTTGAAACAGGTTACCTTGCAAGAAGCCCTCAACTTGAGCGAGGAAATGTACGGCTACGATATTCAGCGCAGTGGTAACGTATTTCGTGTTTATCCATCGGGTATACGTACTGAAACCTTCACGGTGAATTATCTGCTGATGACCCGTGATGGCAGCACACAGTCGAGCATTATGTCCGGTGGTGTTTCTCAGTTTGATAACAACAATAACCGCGCAAACAATGGTGGTCTGAATAATTTTGGTGGCAACAGCCAAACCGGCGGAAACCAAT
>NZ_JAFKCV010000188.1 GCF_017254865.1 Bowmanella dokdonensis
TAATAATACATCGTTGGAAGGACTGTATAAGTCAGGATCGGCATTTTGCACTCAATGTGAAGCCGAGGGCTTTCGTAAAATTACTTATTTTATGGACAGGCCGGATGTCATGGCCAAGTATCAGGTGAAGATTACCGCCGATAGGCAGACTTATCCGTACTTGTTATCCAATGGAAATAAGATTGGTCAGGGTGAGCTGCCCGACGGTAAGCATTGGGTATTGTGGGAAGACCCCTTCTTCAAACCCTGTTATTTATTCGCCCTGGTCGCCGGTGACTTTGATTTGCTGGAAGACAGTTTCACCACCGCAAGTGGTCGCCAGGTCGCCCTAGAGCTTTTCGTTGATAAAGGAAAT
>NZ_JAFKCV010000189.1 GCF_017254865.1 Bowmanella dokdonensis
TCTGTCGACTCCCAGCACATCAACCAGCATCGCCAGGGTTTCTGCTACCCTTCTGGGAGACTCGTAGAATACAGTAGTCATATCGGTGCCACGCAAACCTTCAAGCGCCTCACGCCTGGCCACTTGTTTTACCGGCAGAAAACCAGCAAACATAAATTTGTCGGTAGGCAAACCCGCCGCGCATAAAGCCGTAATAGCCGCACAAGGTCCAGGTAAGGGCACCACCTGAATGCCTGCATTGCGACACAAACTCACCAACGCATAGCCAGGATCACTGATAAGCGGCGTACCCGCATCACTGATCAAGGCCATGGTCATTCCTTGCTCCAGTCTGGATAACAATTGCTCTGCACG
>NZ_JAFKCV010000190.1 GCF_017254865.1 Bowmanella dokdonensis
ATCACATCGATTGCATTGATGGCGTGTGGCCAGGGGCTAACGTTACCGCCTTGTGTTTGCCAGCGGTGATAGGCTTCTTTGGTATCCGGACTGAACCGGGCAGGATCCCCTAGTAGTATCAGTTCAACATGCAGTCCGGCTTGTTTCGCCAAACGCGCCACAACAAAACCATCACCGGCGTTATTTCCCTGGCCACATAGGACTAAAATACGTTGTGCATCCGGATAATGCAGCCTGAGTGCATCAAAACCAGCGGCTCCGGCGCTTTCCATCAATTCATATAAGCTCAGTCCGGACTGTTTGGCTGCCTGGGCTTCGTGATCGCGCACCTGATCTGCGCTAAACACTTTGTGT
>NZ_JAFKCV010000191.1 GCF_017254865.1 Bowmanella dokdonensis
GTTAAGCCACGTCCACAATGGTACGCGTATTGATATTCAACTTTTGGATCAATACGACAGTCGTTTTCAAAGTGAGTTAATAGGTTACCGGTTTGGCCGCTATCTGATTATTCGGTTTGACGAATTTGTCATTCCACAAAGTATGAATTGCACCGGGTTAATTGCCGTCTGCCGGTTCTTAATCGAAGACAGTCTGGGCGAATGCTTTGCCTTTAAGAGTGAAATCGTCAATACCTTAAGGCGTCCCGATAAACTTTTGTTTATGGCGTTTCCTCGTGAAATTCACCGCCGACCACTGCGAGCCACCAAGCGTCAGAGCTTGAAGATACCTGCCTCTATTTCATTACGTAGTAC
>NZ_JAFKCV010000192.1 GCF_017254865.1 Bowmanella dokdonensis
TGGCAAACTATGCCAATCGCGCTCTTCAGCAAGCTGGCAAGGCAAGTTAAAGTAGAACTCACTGCCCTTACCCGGCTCACTGAGCACCTTTAGCTCCCCTCCCATCTGATGGACCAAGCGTTGGCTGATGGCTAGCCCCAGCCCAGAGCCGCCGTAACGTCTGGCAGTTGAACTTTCAGCCTGTCGAAAGCCGTCAAAGATATGCGCCAGCTGCGACTCTGCAATACCTATTCCGGTATCCTTCACCCGGAACTCTAGCTCTAACTGGTCATCTTCGCGGCTCAGCAACTTCAATGACAATATCACTTCACCACTTTCGGTGAACTTAATCGCGTTACCAGCCAGATTGATCA
>NZ_JAFKCV010000193.1 GCF_017254865.1 Bowmanella dokdonensis
GGGTGCTGAAATGATAAAGCAATGAGCGACTATGGTAGGGCTGGGGCTGACCGTCTTTTACTAGCGGTTGGTAACGCCAGCGACTGACGGCATTATAGATAGCCCGTTCAAACTCGCGGGGTGGGTAACCATCAATAATTTCCAGATCATTTACCGCGCCACTGGGATCAATATCAAACTCAACCCATACCCAGCCTTCCAGACCTTTTTTATAGGCTTCTTCGGGATACACTGGCTCCAAAAAATGGCTACGCTGAGGCGCTAAGGCTTCATCTAGGCTGGCGTCAGAGGTAAGTATGGGTTGTAGATTTTCTTGGTAATTGAGGAAGCCAAACTCATGGTCAAGCTGCT
>NZ_JAFKCV010000194.1 GCF_017254865.1 Bowmanella dokdonensis
CTTTAAGCGATTTCCTCACCAAGCTGGAAAATTTCCAGAGCGATAATAGTTTACTGGCCAATCAGGCCACCAGCAGCAATACGGCTTTGGCGGTCACCGCCGATAGCAATGCTGTTCCCGGTAGTTATGACATATTTGTAGAACAGTTGGCACAGGCACAACAGCTAGCCATGACCTTTGACCCGGATGCGCCGCTGGCCACCGACGGGCAATTGGATATTGATGTGGCAGGCACCACCTTTAGTGTCGATTTAGCCACGCTGGGTGCGGGTGCCACGGTAAAAGAACTGGCATCAGCCATCAATAATCATGCTGATAACAGCGGTGTGCGTGCGACATTGATGCGCTCCG
>NZ_JAFKCV010000195.1 GCF_017254865.1 Bowmanella dokdonensis
AACAGGTGGTCTAAAAGGCTCCCCTTTCCTTAAGGGAATTGTGGCCTTTATTTTTGTCACTTTCGCTATTCCAGGCTTTGTATACGGTAAAACCGTCGGCTGCATGAAGAATGACAAAGATGTGATTAATGCCATGTCTCAAGGTATGAGTACGCTGGGAATGTACATTGTACTGGTGTTCTTTGCCGCGCAGTTTGTGGCCTTTTTCAATTGGACTAATCTGGGCACAGTATTAGCGGTTAAAGGCGCGGCCTTACTGACGGCGCTGGGACTGGACGGTCCGGAAGTGTTTGTCGTCTTTATTCTGATGTGTGCCTTGGTGAATTTGTCGCTGGGCAGTTCTTCTGCACA
>NZ_JAFKCV010000002.1:0-167739 GCF_017254865.1 Bowmanella dokdonensis
CGAGCATTACAACCATGTTCGCCCGCATAGCTCACTGAATTACATGTCGCCTGTTGAGTATGCAAAACAGGCAGCTTAAGCAGGAAAATCTCATTGAGGGATTGGTACTAATCTCGGGGAAAGGTCAAAATGTATATTGTCCCCGGTAACAGCGCACTTACCCTTTTTGACCATATACAGTCGGTCTTGCGGGCATTGATCACCATCAGTTTATTGCTTGTGGTGTTTGGGGTGCGCTGGGCTTTGTGGGGGATGTGGCTGAGTATCGGCGGACTGGTGGCTACGCATTATTGGGCGCATTTGGGCAATTTGCCTGTGGATTTCACCGAGGGCAGGCACCCGCTTTCCTATCTGAGGGGATTTATTTTCCCGGCACTGATTACCCTGGCATTTTACTCTGCAAGCCGAAGCCTTACTTCAAATAAAGTTGTGTAACTAAAATAGACTCAATGTGCGGTAGCAACCCCGCTTTTCTTAGTGTCTTGGCGTACTTTTCGCGCTCTTAAAATGCAGGAAAACAGAGGATTGAAATGAAATTCGAGTTCAAAACCTGTTCTTCACATCCCGGTAAAAGTTTTCATATGTGCCTAAGGCCAATAGTTCCAGGATTACGGTACCGTCCTGATAGCTGTAGCCGAGCAGGGTAAGTTGCTTAACCATCTTGAACTTGTAGACCCGCAGAAAAGACAGATCCCCTTTCTTCTGCTCACCCAGATAGGGGTTATTGATAAGTTCTCTGACCGCTTTGTCCAGATCCGTTTTTTGATTTACATACAGTTTTTTCACCGCCTTTTTAAAGGTCGGTGATTGCAGTACCTGCGTGATCTTAGCCAAATTCGTATGGATCCAGTTTGCCGGCCTCTTTTTCTGCTTTGGCAATAATGGCCTGCTTTACAAATTCATAGGGAAGATCGGGATTATTTTCCATCATTTCACCGATTTTGGCCCAGTGCTCTATTTGCTTCGGGGTGGTACGGTTCAGTGCTTTGGCCATAATATTGGCCCGCTCGACCAATTCTTGATCGAGTCTGATGCTGGCGGTGGACATAGGACCTCCTGATGTTTGTCTTGCTAATTGTAGCAATCCGCTACATAGGCTGCAATTTGCGTCAGGGCGCTAGGCGAATTGCAACCGACTGGTGTTAAGGCAATTCAGCCTTAATCAGCAAGCTGCTGGCGGATCAGGGGGCTGGCAAACAGGCGCCAAAGCAGGTGCAGGTTGGTTTGCAGGCTGTTAGCCTGCTGTTTGGCGAACTGCAGCAGGCTGTCCAGCGCCTGTCTGTCGTAGTATTTGCCGTTAAACAGCAGGCCGTGGATTTGCGTTGTGTGGTGGATGTTTTCCAGGGGATTGGCGTTAAGTAGCAACAGATCGGCGACTTTACCCACTTCGATGGTGCCGTATTGGCTGTCCAGGCCGCTGTATCTGGCTGCATCCAGGGTGGCAGATTTTAGTGCCTGGGCCGGGGTAAGCCCAGCCTTAACCAGTTCGGCCAGCTCTGTATGCAGGCCAAAGCCCGGCAGTACATAGGTATCTCCGGCGTCGGTGCCGGCGAGAATTTTCACCCCGGCCCGATGGGCCTGACCCACCTGTTTAAGGGCCAACAGGTAAAGTTCGTTATGAAGGTTTCGCCCTGATGCATGGTGAGCGCCCTTCGCACTGCGATCCGCATCCGGCTCCCACATTAATTGGCGCAGGATGTAAGGCATATAGGTCAGGTTGGCATCCTCACGAAACGCCTTGTCATTGGCCATGGCACTCATTTTCAGTACCTGCAGGGTGGGGGTCCACCAGGTGTTGGACTGCGCCATGTTATCCATCAACTGGCCACATTTGTCCGGGTCCTGCTGTTCCAGCAACTTCAGTCGTAAGTCCCCGTAAAACGCACTTAGGGGGTTGGACCGGGCGCGAAAATCCACAGCATCCTGATAGCACTCAAATAAAAACAGGCGGGGGTGTTCGATACTGCGCTGCCCGGCATCGATGAGCTGTTGTAGCGACACAGCCATCGGCTGGTGACCGGCCAGGGCGATACCCTGTTTTTGGGCTTCTTCGGCCAGCAGCTGGTAGGTGATTAACGGAAGCTGACTGTAGGTTTTCAGTGAATCGACCCCGCTTTTGGCGTAGAAGCTCACCAGTTGGGTAATGTCATCGGCAGTGCGGGCGCGGAAGAATTCAGGGTAGTTTGGCGGCACTTCGAGGCCATCATTGATTTGAAAGCTGCTTTGTTGCACATAGCGTGGTGAGAAGCCGGATTGCTGCTGCCAGCGGCGGATGTCGTCAGCACAGGCAATAAAGCTGTCCGGCTCAGACATGCAGCCCCACATCTCGCGGATGCCGGTCACGCCGTTGGCAAGCAGCTGTGGATGGTAGGTCTGCGGGGCCAATTTGGTCGAGTGGGTATGCATATCCCACAGGCCGGGCAGTAAAAACTTTCCCTGACCGTCGATTTCTGTGACGCCTGCAGGTTTGGGCCCGGCACCGGCGGCATAGATGGCGCTTATCCGGCCGTTTTGCGCCAGCACATCCTGGTCTTTATGTACGCTGCCGTCCTGGACATCAATCAGGCTGACCTGGCGCAGCAGCACCTGTGCGGGCTTGCCGGGGTCGGGCAGGGTCGGCAGGGGCATAAGTAACAGTATCGCCAGCGGCACCAGGAACATGGCCAGCACCGCAAGGGTAATAGTCAGAGGCTTGTTCATGGCGAAACGGCCTGCTGAGGTCCTTGTCCTGTGCCCAGCACCCGGCTCAGATCCAGGCTGATGCGGATATCCTCCTGGTCAGAGCGCCAGCTAAGGCCAATATCGTAGGCCTCACACAGCCGTCTGACAATGGACAACCCCATGCCCAGGCCCTGGCTCTCTTGCCCTTTGCTGCCAGACTCAAACAAGGTCTCATGCAGGTTGGGGTCAATGCGGCCCTGATTGCTGATCTGCAGGCAGTTTTCGCTGAATGCTATGTTGATCCGGCCGTCTCCGTGCACCACGGCATTGCCAATCAGGTTATCCAGTAAGATGCCAAGGACCGAGTGGGGCAGCCATACCCGGGTGCCGGTTTGGATATCCAGCGTTACCTCCCGGTCCTGGCTGGACAGCTGCGGCAAATGCCGGAGCAAGGCCTGTTCTACCTTTGCGCTTAGGCTCAGGGCCTCGCGCTGCAGGTTTTCCTCCCTGGCCAGGGCCAGCAGAGTGTGCAGGCACTGTTGCATCTGCTGCTGACCGGTTTGCAGTCGCAGTAGCAACTCCTGTTGTTTGTCCGTCAGTTCGGTTCGCTTAAGCAGGGTCAGGGCGCCGGAAAAAACCGTCAGCGGCGTGCGCAGCTCATGGCTGATATCGCGGGTAAATTGCTGCTCGCGCTGAATAAAGGCCTGAATGCGTTGCATCTGCTGATCCAGGGTGCGGGCCAGCAGGCCGATTTCATTGTTTGGGTAGGGCGTGGAAAAGCCGGGTTGCAGGGGCGTGTCTGGCAATGTCTCCAGCGATCGGGTCAGGCTGCTTAAGGGGCGCAGCAGGCGATTGGCGTTGGACAGGGCCACCCACAAAGACAGCGACAGCAAAATGGCCAGGAAGAACAGCATCAGTTCCAGCATATTGCCTTTGATCTTTCTGACTACCAGATAGTCGCTGACTTCAGCCAGCAGCACGCGGCCGTCCGGCAGGTGTTTGATGTGGTAGTGCCGCCCATCCGCCAGGCCGATTTCCCGCCGCTGTGGCTCTTCATTCAGCACCGCTAAAATGCCGCCGGGCAGCTGCGACCGATGCTGATACAAGCTAAACAGCGGCAGGGTGGGCGCCGAAGACTGGTGCTGGCTTAAGCGCTGTACTTCATCGTCCAACAATCGCTCGAAAAAACTGTCCTCGATATGATAAGCAAACAAAAAACTGACCAGGCCGAAGAGCAGGGCGGTCAGGCAGGTGACCAGGGTGATACTGGTCAGCAAACGGATTTTAAGACTGGCTTTTTTCATCGGGCAACGCCAGGGTAAAGCCAATCTGGTGCAGGGTCTGTACCAATGGCTGGGCAAAGGGTTTATCCAGTTTCTGACGCAACTGATAAATATGGGAACGCAGGGCATCGGACTCGGTGGGATCCTCCGGCCAGATGCGTTCAATAAGCTCACTGCGGGTAACCACCCGCGGATGAGCCTGGGCCAGGACCAGCAGGATCTTGTAGGCAATGGGATTCAGGTCAATCAACTTGGTGTCGCGCCACACCTGACAGGCCTGTTTGTCTATCACCAGTGGTCCCAGGATGAGGCGGTGAGGCTGATTGAGATCCTGACGGCGGGTCAGGGCCTGCACCCGCATCAGTAACTCTTCCAGGGCAAAGGGCTTGGTCAGGTAGTCATCGGCGCCGAGTTCAAAGCCTTTGACCTTATCGCTCAGGCTGTCACGGGCGGTCAGCATCAACAGAGGAATATGCCGGTGGGCTTGTTGGCGCATCTCGTGGCAGACTTGCCAGCCATCCAGGCCAGGCAGCATCAGATCCAGGATCACCAGGTCATAGTAATGCTCAAGGGCAAGGGACAACCCCAGTTTGCCGTTGTCGGCAAAATCCAGTTGCCAGCCCTGTGGGCTGAAGAAATCGGCGATATTGGCGGCGATTTCCCGGTTATCTTCGATGATCAGGATCTTCATGGCTTCCTCTGTCGATGCTTCGTGTTGCCTGGCCGGTTATTCCGAGTCCGTCTGTGTACCGTTAAGTGACTGTAACAACAGCTTGGCTTCTTCCATATCAGGATGGGTTTGCAGCAGTGCGTTCAGGGTATCCCTGGCCTGCGTGGCATCGCCCAGGCTCTGGTAGACTTTGGCGGTTTCCAGCGCCAGCACCGGGTGCTGCATAATGGGCTGAACCAGTTCCATCAATTGGGCGGCCTGGCGTTGCTGGACCTGGCTTTCGGCAAATTGAGCCAGATAGTAGCCATACATACCCAGCAGTTCCACCTGAATATCCTGCTCGGCTTTAAGCTGCTCAGTGGTATAGGCCTCACCCTCTAACAAGCGGCGTACCAGCTTAATGGTCTGGTCATCGGCATAGGCCGGGATGGTTTTGGTGTCAATACCCATGGCCTTGACCACCGCCAGGGCCGTATCCACGGTGGAGAAGGGGTTTTGTCCGGTGATGAGCCTATCATCCTGCGCCACATGATTCAGCATCAAGGACGAGCGCTCGAATTTGGCCCCACGTTCGCTGAGTTTGTCTTGTAGTAAGAAGGCAAATTGTGGGCGCCACTTTTTCCCAAAGGCCATTTCTTCCTGATTGGTAAAGCCGTTTACCCGTTTGCCCGCCACCAGGTAGCTGCCGTCACTGAGTGTCACATCCACCAACGCAGCCGGTCCGTGACAGACCGCCGAAACCACGCCCTGGTTTTCCCAGATCTGGCGGATCAGCGCCTGCAGGTGGTTATCCTGATGCAGGTCAAACATGGGGCCTTTGCCGCCCACCACAAAAATGCCCTGGTAGTCGCTGGCGTTAACGGCCTTGAGTTTCAGGCTGTGACTGAGCTTGTCCATGGCCTGTTTGTCCTGGATAAAGGTCTGGTTATAGGCTTTTTGTGGGTCATAGTTATCCGCCAGCGGTAAGCCGCCTTTGGGGGAGGCGATATCCACCTCAATGCCATTGGCGCTGAACACATTATAGGCCTTGGCCAGTTCATCAAATTCAAAGCCGGGCTGAACAATATTTTGTTCGCTGTCGTGCTCTCCGTGGCTGCTCAGTACCATCAAAAGGCGCGGCTGGGCCAGCAGGGGAAGGCTGAGTAACAGGCCCAGCACTAAGGTTGTTATACGTTTCATCGGGATTCTCCGTTATGGGTTCGGGGGCAGTGTGCCAGGCAGCCTGTGAAATCCCCGTGAAGGAAACGGGCATTGACTGGCAAAAGGTCAAAGCGGTACATCGTCTTCAGAACCAGTCTTTAAGCTTCTCAACATAGTCCGGGGGCAGGATATGCCCGCCATCCAGGCTGATATGACGTTTACGCTTTGTGGGCAGGGCGTTAAACAGGGCAAGGTTATCGCTTTCACTGGCATGTTCGTCATCGTTGGCGGTGACCAGCAGCACTTCGTTGTCCGAGAGGCCGTCCAACCAGGTTAGGGGCGACACCAATGCCAGTTTGCTGTCAGTGTGCGGCGGCACAATGGACAGCACCCGGTTGATCCGTGCATCCAGGGCGGCCAGCAATAATGCCCCTTGTCCGCCCATGCTGTAACCGGCCACATGGAACTGGCTGGCATCCAGAGCCGGCTGTTGTTCGAGCCAGTCCAGCAGTACCCGATGATCGCGCACGGTATTGTGGATCATCTGTTCGTAGTTCTCTTTATCTCCCCAAAGATGCATATCCCACATGATATCGGGCAGCAGGCGGTCAGGGTTTTTACGCTTACCATGTTCCCGCGCGTCAATGGCAATCACTGCATAGCCGCTATCCAGTGCCATTCTGCTGATGCGGTGGGACTGGGTGACGGTGGGATTGTCTTTAAAACTGTCCTGCCACCAACGGATCTGGCTTCTGCCCATGGCATGCAGGCCAATCAGCAGCGGTACCGGGCCGTTTAGCTCAGCCGGCGGGCGGGGGTAGTGGATCTGACCGTTCACCAGGGCGTCATCAAAAGAACGGTAGGTAAATTCCCAGGCGGTATCGGTTAAAGGTTGCAGTTGCATCTGCAGTTCACTTGGCTGGGCATACTCGTAAGCCTCGGCCTTTTGCTGCTCAGTCAATTCATACGGATGTAAGGTAAAGAAGCTGTACCAGAAGGCCGCAGCCCCCAGGATTAAAGCCGCTAACATGGCAATTCCCCATTTCAGTAAGTGAGTCATAGTGATGTCCTGTTCTTGTTTGAACAGAGGATGCGCCATGCCGTGTGAAGCGGGTGTGAAAATGAAAAAGGCGAACCGGTCAGGGTTCGCCTTTTTAGTCAATCGGCTAATATCAGCGGGCTTTTTCGCTGGGCACCGGCTGACCGTATTTGGGAGAACGGGGGCCGTACAACAGGCCGTTGTGGGATTCAGAAGACAACAATCTGTTGCTGGTAATGGCTGCGATATCAAAGCCGCGATCGGCCACGGTTTCAACAATCTGATGCACCGCCGCTTCCACCAGTGCGCCGATCAGGCCACCGCCGTTGCTGCTGCGGGTCTCAGCCGACGACGCCCTGGCTTTGTCCTGCCACAACACCGTGCCGCTTTTCAGATCCACCAGGGTGGCCGAGACCGTGACCACGGTTTCGCTGGAAATCACCACATAGCTGGTGCCGTACTCTTCGATGGTCATGTACAAGGCGGCGTCTGCAGCAAAGATCTCATGCAGCTTACTGACCGGCACATTGTGTATGTCATTGGCCACCGTCAGGCCATTGTTACGGAAGGTCTGTTCCACCAACGCCACCGGAAACACATAGTAGCCGGACTCGGCGATAGGTGCCCCGACCTGGGCCATCAGACTGTAAGGGGCAATCACTTCCGGGGTATTGTTGATAGGCGGCAATACGATAATGGAGCGAGGATTGGCCTGCCTGAAGGCTGAGTAGTCATGGGCGGGCAGCATGCTGATACAGCCACTGGTTATCAAAAGGGTGGCCAGCACCAGTAAAAGTCTATCGAGGTGCATCTCAGGCTTCCGTTTGTTTATTCAGCAGAAAATCAATGAAATGGACAGATTCGGGGAACAGGGATTTTTCCTGCTCCAGGTGCTGCCGGCCAAGATCCGGATTGCCGGTTTCAAAATACAGCATGCCCAGATGGGCGTGCACACCAGGCGCCACAGGCTTGCTGTGGGCCGCCGCGGTTTGAATCAATTGCTGCAGGATCTGGATTTGTTCTTCCAGGGTGACATCTTCGGCCTTAAAGTAGCTGTACACCGCTTTATTGTATTGGCCGTGATAGTAAAGAGGCTCGGTGGTTTTACAGCCGGTGAGGGCGAGGGCGACCAGCACCGTTAAGAGCAACTTGTTCATTATGCATCCCCGGCTCAGACTTTCCAGGCGCCGGATTCAATACCGGTAACCAGCTTATTCACCACCTCACGGATCGCCAGATCCAATACCTTGCCATTGAGGGTGGCATCGTAACTGGCAGTGCTGCCAAACCCCAACACTTCGCGCTCTGACAGACTGTATTCACCGGCGCCCTGTACAGAATAAATCACCTCGGAAGTACTGACATCGACAACATTTAAGGTGACTTTGGCATAGGCGATCTGTGATTTGCCTTTACCCAGAATGCCGAACAGTTGCTTGTCACCCACCGCTTTGCGGCCAAACTCGGTGACATCGCCGGTGACCACAAACCTGGCGCCGCTGATACTTTGCTGTACCCCAGCACGCTCTGCTTCGCTGGCCAGCATTTGCATGTTGTCCCGGTCGAGCACGATAAAGCGGTTGGTTTGTTGCAGATGACTGATGATGGAGGTTTTAGCCTGATTGCCTAAGCGATCCTCACCGGTGGAGAAAATGCCGTTCTGGAAGCTGGACCGGTTTACAAACTGGCCCACCACCAGTTTACTTTTCTCGCCTGTGTACTGGGTGTTGTAACTGGCCACCGTAGGGGTGCTAACCACTCTGGATTCGGTGGTGGCACAGCCGGATAACGCCCCAGCAATTGCCGCAGCGATAAGAGCAGTCTTCAGTGAAGTTGTATTGAGTGTGAACACGGTCACTCCTTGGTTAATGCAATTTGTACAAAATGGGAGCTGGGCAATGAAATTGAAACTCAGGTGGAAAGGCCATACAGGAGACAGATCACAAAGGTTCTTTTTTATACTGTCCGGCGCGGCAAATCAGTGTGATGCTGCAAAGCCACCGGCCGGCCAAGATCTACTCCCTGTTGGTGCTTATGGGATTAACACACCAAACGATCCCGTCTCTGCTGTACAGTTTACCACCGGCTCTGGTGGGCACTCTATATGATGCAAAGGCAGAATAATGTTTTATTTTGTATGTTGTTGGTCACAACTTGATAAAAATGTTTCGCCGGTGCAGATGGCGGCTGAGCAGATAGAACAGCCAGACGATGACCAGGGCAAAAGCCAGGGAGGCCAGCTTGACCGGTAAAACGCTGCTAAGGGCCATAAAGCCTAACTGATAGGCGCTTTGCCATTGGCCGTTGACGGGCAAGTAAATCAATTCTGCGAGGGTGGCTGCAAACAGCCAGGACAACACATAGATAAACAGCGGGTTACTGCCGTAGATCTGTGCCCAGGTAAAGCCATTGTGCCATTTTCTTACATCATGCAGGTATAAAATGCCGGCCAGCACCAGCCAGGCGAGGGCGCTGGTGACCAGCACATAGGAGCCGGTCCACAGGGATTTATTAATGGGTTGCAACGGGTGCCAGAATAACCCGGCTATCAGGGCCAGCAGCGCCCAACTGACCAGGGTGCGCAGCTTGGCCTCGCTGGTGTAACAGCGGGCAAGCTTGTCACTGGTCAGATAGCCCATCAGCAGACTCACCGTGGCCGGCAGGCAGCTTAGCAGACCTTCCGGATCGAATGGCACACCAAAGCCCTGATACAGATGACTGGCGCCAAACAACCCAATGTCCACCTGCCGGACCAGATTGCCTTCCAGGGTCCAGGGATCTTGTGCGCTTAGCATTATCAGCCAGTAGCCAAGCAGTATCACCAGGCTGACCAGCCATAATGCCCGGCGGCTCAGGCTTAAGATTAAAAGGGCCCCCAGGCCATAGCACAGGGCAATACGCTGCAACACGCCCATGACCCGCCAGTTGGCGGGCGGGTCATTAAAGGGAAAAATATTCAGCAAAAAGCCGATGGCGAACAGCAACAGCGTGCGCTTGGCGATTTTGGCCCAGGGGATCTGCCCATGGGGAATACGGCGCAGGGAATGGAACATGGCCGCGCCGACAATAAACAGGAAAAACGGAAAAATCACATCGGTGGGAGTCAGTCCATGCCATTTGGCATGCAGAAAAGGTGCATACACATGTGACCAGGAACCGGGGGTGTTAACCAGGATCATCGCGGCCAGGGTCAGGCCGCGAAATATATCCAGACTGCTCTCTCGGGCCACGCGCTACCAACTCTTCTTCTTATGACCAATCAACGCGAAATACAGGATGTAGGCATAGCAGGGCAACAACACGATATAGCCAAACTGCTGACTGCCGGCATCCCCCGCGCCGCTGGCCAGGCCCCAGAACAGTGGCCCGAAGGCGCCACCGGCAATGCCCATCACCAGCAGGCCTGATGCGGTGCTGGTCAGCCGGCCAAGACCGGACAGGGCCAGGGGCCATACCGCCGGCCAGACAATGGCGTTAGCCAGACCCAGCACCGCAATGGCCAGCAGGGTATCAGGCAGTGACACGCCGCCAAAGGGCACCAGCAGGGTATCGGCCAAGACACTAGAACTTGCATCGCCAAACACGATAAACAAGGAGAGCAACATGCCCAGTACTGCCGAGGCGGTGAGCGCCGTTTGCTGAGAGATGACTCTGGGGATCAGCACAATGCCCAGAATATAACCGGCCACCATACAAGCCATGGTGTAGGAGGTCATTACGCTGTAATTGACCACGCCCAGAGACAGGGCGAAGGCGCCGATAGTGTCGCCTGCAATGACTTCTGCGGCCACATAAAAGAAGATCGCAATGACTCCCAGTACCAGATTGGGGTGGGCCAGGGCTTCTTTGACCGAACCGCCGGCATCTTTTTCGCCCTCTTCACGGATCTCTGGCAGAGGCGAAAACTTAATCCCCAGGGCAAACAGGGCCAGGAAACCGGCCAGGCCCAGATAGGGCAGAATCAGGCTGTTGGCCATTAAATCAATTTCATCCTGGCTGAGCTCTTTACCCACCAGACCGGTAAAGTTGCTGGCAATCAGGGCGCTGAATACCAGCGGCGCAACGATGCCGGCCCCTTTATTCAAAATGCCCATGATGCTGACCCGCACCGCCGCCGATTCTTCCGGCCCCAGGCGCACCACATAAGGGTTCACCGCCGTTTGCAACAGGGTCTGGGCGATGCCCATGACCAGTTGCGCAAACAGGAACAGTTCAAAGGTCTGGGTCTTGGCCGCAGGAATATACAACAGGCCCGCCACCATCATGCCGCCGATGGCCAGGGCCATACCGGTCTTATAACCCACCTTGCGAATGACCCAGGCCGAGGGGATAGCGGTAAAGGTTACCGCGATATAAAAAGAAAACAGGATCAGGGAAGCCTGTAAGGGGGTCAGTTGCAGTACCTGCTTAAGGTAGGGCATCAATGAGCCGTTCAGCCAGGTGGCAAAGCCTAGTATGAAAAACATTGAGGCAACAAGGGCCATGGGCACCAGATTGCTTTTTCTCAGATCGCGGGTACTCATTGTGGTATCCATCTTATTCTCGCTTTGGTTAATGCCGGGTTGATCCCGACACGCTTGTTGCTGTTTTTGTTACTTAATTCAAAACTATGTCAATGCAACGCTGATACATTCCTCACCACCAATCCAGCACTGCTTCACCTGCTGCTGTTCATCCAGCAATACCATATCGGCCCGGTAACCGGGCTTAAGCTTGCCTATCTGTTTGTCCAGGCCCAGATAGCTGGCTGGGGTCAGGGCGGCCATCTGCAGGGTCTTGCTCAGATCAAATCCCAAATCCCGGTGGCAGTTGCGCACGGCACTGGCCATATCCAAAGCAGAGCCTGCCAGGGTACCCCCAGGGATGGTCAGCTTGTCGCCGTCTCGGCGGATACGGGTATCGAAAAACGGCAGTTCATCCATCTGTGCCCCCACATGGGCCATGGCGTCGGTCACCAGCATGATGCGCTCGATGCCTTTGGCCTTGATGGCGGCTTTGGCACTGACAGGATGCACATGGTAATGATCCACAATCAGGCCGCAGTAACTGTCACTGGCCAGCGCCGCCCCCACCATGCCCGGCGCCCGGCTGGTCATGGCCGACATGGCGTTAAACAGATGGGTGAAGCCGTCGGCCCCGGCTTCTATCGCCGCCAGCACCTTATCCACATCGGCATTGGAATGACCCAGACAGACCTTGACCCCTTTGCTCACCAGCTCGCGGATCACATCAGGCGGCACGTTTTCCGGCGCCAGTGTGACCAGCACCTTGCCCAGATCCTGACGGCAGAACTGTTCAAGTTCGGCGTCACTGATGGGGCGGATAAACTGCTGCCGGTGAATGCCTTTTTTCGGTTCGCTAAGATGGGGCCCTTCGAAATGGATCCCCAACACACCAGGCATCTTGTCGGTGATGGCCTGTGCCATGGCGTCGGCGGCCTGTTGAATCACTCCCAGACCATCGGTAATCAGGGTGGGCAGCATGGCGGTGGTACCAAAGCGGACATGAGCCCTGACCATGGTTTCAAAGGTCCCGGGCATCGGCGCCTGGTTGAACAGCACTCCGCCGCCGCCATTAACCTGCACGTCCACAAAGCCAGGGGCAAGCAGACCGTCCAGCTCGACGATCTGTGCCCCGGCCCGTGGTTCCAGGGAAAGCACCTGGTTGTCTTCGATCGTGATACAAGGGTCCTGGTGGAACTGTTCACCGTCGAAGAATAATGAAGGACGATAACTGACTGGCATAGGCTTCCTAGAGGGTCTGGGTCACTTTGTTTAAACCTTGGGGCTGATCCGGGTTATATCCCATGGCCAGGGCGGCCTGTTCCACGTCCAGGTAAAAACGTTGCAACAGGGTCAGGGGCGCCAGCCTGGGATGGATCTGCCTAACGGGTTGAGTCATATGACAGACTACCGCGCCGCGGCGTTTCACTTCCACTATCTGTTGCCTGTGTGCCTCGAAGGATTCGTCTTCGACAGCCAGATCCACCACCGCCAGCTTCTTCTGCACCAGGGTTACCGGACCGTGCAGAAACTCGGCGCTGGAGAAAGCTTCTGCGTGGATGGCACAGACTTCTTTGAGTTTGAGGGCCAGCTCCCGGGCGATGGCGTAGCCGAAACCGCGACCCAGCACCACACAGTGCTTCAGCTCGCGGACAAACTCCAGGGTCAGTTGCAGCGGCGCATCGATGCTCTTCTGCAAAGCCTCTGGCAGTGTCTCCAACGCCTCGATAAGCTGTTTGTCCTGTTTCCAGTACGCCACCATCTGCAGCAGGGCGCTTAGGGTACAAAGATAACTCTTGGTAGCAGCCACGGCCTTTTCTTCACCCGCATTGAGCGGCAGGACAAAGTCCACCAATTGCGCCAAGGGAGAGTGGGTATCGTTAACCAGGGCCACCACCAGACCGCCTGCATTTTTGGCCGCCTGAGCCTGGGCCAGGATATCCGGACTGCGGCCGGACTGAGAAATGACGATCACCAGGGCCTGGCGCAGTCTCAGCTCCTTGCCGTAGATACTGGCCACCGACGGAGCGGACGCGGTCACCGGCGTACCGGTTTCGACCTCAATCAGGTACTTCGCAAATACCCCTGCATGGTCGGACGAGCCGCGCCCGACCATCAGCACAAAGGCCGGGTCGAACAGGCGAATCCGCTGGCCTAGCTGATAACAGGCATCACGATTGTGTTCCAGTTGATGTCTGACCCGGCCCGGGGTTTCAGTGGCCTCTTTGGCCATGATAGTGGTAAACATTAAATTCTCTCACTCAAACTTGTTGTTGGGCAAAATGGATAGCGCCGATTTCCGGTGGCTGTATGGCCGGCTGGATCAAGGTGCGTATGTCTGCATCCAGCCAGGGTTGAATCTTCTGGGCCAGGCCGCCGATCATGGACAAGCGCGGAGGTTGGTGGCTCATCAGCTTATAAGCCAGCCTGTTCAGATAATCGGCCCCAGCGCGGACGATGCCAAGGGCATTTTCATCACCGGCTTCGGCACATTCCAGTACCAGTGGCGCCAGCCTGGCATAGCCGGCCGGGGCCAGGTTAGCCATACGCTCAGCCAGTTGCTGGGCATTGTTACATTGGGTCAGTTCGAGCAGCCTGGGTACCAGGCCGCTGTGCGGCATCAGACCATCCAGGGACTGCAGGCAGAGCTTAACCGCTTTGATACCCAGCCAGGCTCCGCTGCCCTGGTCACCGACACTGAAACCATGTCCACCCAGTTCGATCTGCGTGCCGTTTACCTGGACCATACCACAGGAACCGGTACCGGTGATGATCACCGCGCCGTCTTGCCCCCCATGAGCACCAAGGCAGGCAATATGCAGGTCGGTGGTAATATGCATCTGTTTAAAAGGGTGGTCCCACTGTTCCAGCATCAGGCGGTACTTGGGCAGATTAACCCCGGCCAGGCCGATACCGACTATTAGTTGGTCGATGTAACCGGCAGGCAGCCTGGCCTGTTCCAGCGCCTGTTGGGTGGCATCGAGGATGGAATTGATAGCAAGATCCAGTCCCTGATTGGGGTTGGCGGGGCCGGCAATACCGCTGGCCAGCCGGTTCTCCTTGTCATCGGTCAGCAGCACCCGGCACTTACTGCCGCCGCCGTCGATGCCCAGATAGAGTGTTTCTTGCGTTTTCATTCCATCAACCCTTCTTGACTTGTTTGGCCGGCTTGCCTGCCCCGTGTGGGGGGAGCGGCCAGAATAGAGACTATCAGAAAAATGACAGCGTTGTCATTTCGTTTTAACCTTAATCCGGGTCTTTTCGAATGCCCACTCCACTGGTCGGAGTAGCAGGGGCGGGGAGTCTTCCCCGGCCTGCTGTTAGTAGGATGGCTACTTGGCATGGCTGGCTACCCTGAGAATACGACTGCTTCGCTTAAAGCCTGGCAGTCTGGCACGAATTTCCACTTCGCCCCTCACTGACACCGGTGACTGATAAGACTGCCAGGGGCCTTGATCGGTGCGGTACTCTATCTGCAGTGCCGGCCACAGGGCGTTGGCATACAGCTTACCCTCTTCAATCTTGCCGCCCGGGGGCGGGAGACGGAACATGATCTCGTCAGCGGCCAGACGGGGTAGGGTTTCGCTGGCCAGTTGCCGGACAAAGCCCTGCCAGTCCTGTAACTGAGCGGTACGGGCCGACGGGGCAAAGTGTGAGGTCTTTGGGCCATATTCTCGGCCGGCCACGTAATCCAGTTCCCAGTCTGCCCGGTGCCAGGCGCGCTCAGCCAGGGCGAACAGCCGGGGGTAGAGCATATATTCGGCCTGACTGTCGTGACGCACCGTCTCACTCCAGAGTTGGCCCTGGATGCCGGTAATGCCTGCGTCCTCAGCCAGTGGGGTGGTGTCTTTGGCTGCGTAGGGCTGACCCAGGCGATCCGGCCAGAGCTCCGCATGGGCAGGCAGGTTGTCCGGCATAAACTGGAAAACCTGGAAGGTATCGGTGCTTCTTGAGCCCCAATAATAGCCGGGCTCTTTAGGATCGGCCGTTGCCGGAAAGTCGAAATACAGTACATCGGGTAAGGAAAGTACAGTGTCCCAGCCCCGGTTGGCAAAGTCATGGGCGCGGTTATGGCCCTGTGAATAGAGGGTGTCCCAGATATTGGCCTGAATTCGCGGAGACAGTTTATCCGGTTCAACATGGCTTAAACCGTCGGACCAGGCGCCGGCCATAATACCCATCTGATTGACTATGCCGGTCACTTTTTCGACGAAATAAGCGGTCAGATGCTCCGCCTCGGCGATGTTTTCCCGGGCCATCAGTTTCTGGCAGGCCGGTGAGGCTTTCCAGGCGCCAGCCGTTTCATCGGCACCGATATGATAGCGACTAAGCGGCAGACCGGCCTGTTGGTGCATTTGCTTAATTTCCCTCAGGACCTTTTCCACAAAGGTATAGGTGGAGTCCAGGCAGGGATTGAGCGTATTGTCGTGATAATACTGGATGGACTGATAGACAGTGCTGTCATCCGGATCGGTCAGCAGATACTGCCTGGCTTTGCCGGCATCCTCTTGCTCCATGTAGTGCTGATATCTGGCCTGCATTGCCCGTACCGCCGCACGGGAATGGCCGGGCATATCCAATGAGGGGATCACCTCTATATGACGGGCTTTGGCGTACTTAAGAATGTCCTTATAGTCCTGTACGCTGTAATAGCCATTGACCTGGGTGTCGCGGTGAGGACCGCTGCCCAGTTGCGGTAACAGACAGCGACGCTCATCCGGGTCGTGACAGCGGTAGGCGCCGATTTCCGTCAGTTCGGGCAGTCCGGGGATCTGCAGACGCCATCCTTCATCGTCGGCCAGATGCAGGTGCAGTTTGTTCAGTTTAACCAGCGCCATCTGGTCCAGCAGTCTTAATACCATCTCCTTGGAGTGAAAGTTCCTCGCCACATCAAGGTGCAGACCGCGAAATGCAAAGCGGGGCGCGTCCTGATAGCTGCCGGTGTGGACCTTCAGGCCTGGCTTGTCCAGCAGCGCCCACAGGCTGATCAGGGCATATAGCTGACCTGTCTTGCTTCCGGCATGAATATCAATACCCTTGTCTGTTATCTGCAGGGAGTAGGCTTCGGGGGCCAACCGGTCACTGAACGACAGGGTCAGGGGAATACCTTGCGGGCTGTGCTGAATCCCTGCCTGCTGTAATTGCCCAGTGGCGAACGCCAACTCCGGATCCTGAGGCAGTTCCACTCCTTTGCTCAGATCCAGCCAGTGGCCATTGGGGGCAGCGTCACTGATGGATGGAATAATGCGGGTTGGATTGGACTCGTCAGCATTGCTGCTCTGTTGAGGGTGGAGTGTCTGGTGGTATTGGTACAGATAAGCCGCATCAGCCTGCGCTACGCTGTCATCGGGACTGCGCAGATATTGCTTTGGTAGAATAAAGGGTTCCACATGGGCGACGGCAATCAAATCACTTTGCTCATCCCGCTGTTCTTTGGTCGATTCGATAACCCGGGGGGCGAGTCCTTCGCTCACCAGATAGTAGTTGGGCATAATGTCGGATTCGGACACAAAGGCGTGAGCGGCTTTCAGCGGAACGACCAGAGTCTTGCCGCTGAAACCTGAGAATTCAGCGGTGGGGGTAAGACGGTGCAGATCGCCATTGATATGGCTAATATCAAATTCTGTACTACCTTCCCAGTCAATGGGTCGTGGATGGCTGAAATAGAGTTGCCAGTCGGTGGCAGCGAAATCTTCAGGCATACTCAGGGTCAGGTTGGCCAGGTAGCAATTCCCTTTTGTCTGTCCGTCTTCGCAGTGTGTCTCAAAGTTATCGACCAGCTTGTAGCTGACCTGCAGGTTATGCGCCAGATGGTCCAGTTGCTGCTGGTCAAGAGCGATTGCCTGCAGCGGCAAAGCGGCCGCGCAAATCAGCATGGCTTGCAAGGAGCGGGTAAGGCCGGTTGAATTCGATAGCAATGAGGATGGTTGCGTCACAGTTTGGTTCCCGATAAAATGACAGCGTTGTCATTTATGTTAACAAAGCTTTTCTGCAATGCAAAGAGTTTGTGTGCTAGCTTGGCCAACAGCCAAGCCAGACTGGGCCTGACCCCCTTATGAAAGAGATTTCCATCCGGTTTTCCGACTATCAGCAAGCGGTAAGCATGTCCGTAGAACAGGCCGAACTCCGGCTACGTCGGCTGGTCGGCCATGTCCCGTCCAACCAAAGTATCCTGGCAGCAACACAGATCCTAGACCAGGCTCCCGAGACGCTGGCGGTGCGCTTAATATTGTGCAAATTGTATTATCAGGACGGCAATTTTCAGGCGCTGGAAGAGATAAGCGGGCAGGGGCTTTACCATCACCCTCTCGATGAAGGACTGTTGCAGGCCCATACCCTGGCGCTTCGTTATCGCCACGCCCATGGACAGGCGTGCGAGATCCTGGCTGGGGCGTTGGAAGAAGCACCCGGCGCCGTTGCCCTGCGCCATCAACTGGGCCTGCTTAAAAAAGAGCAAGGGAGGCTGATGGAGGCGCGGGAAATTTTCGACGACTGTATCAAAAAACACAGGAACTTTACTGAAGCGTACTGGAGCCGGGCCGATATCAGCGCGGATATCCCCGTGGCAGAGTTGCGCGAGATGGAACAGCTGACTGAGCTTGAACACAACGCCCTTGGCAGAGCACAACTTTGCTATGCGCTGGGCCGCGGCTGGGAATGGTACGGAGAAACAAAGCAGAGCTTTCACTGGTACAGCCAGGGGGCGGCGGCTCGCAGGACGCTTTTCAGGCATGAGGCCGGGCAGGAACTCAGGCGGTTGCAACAGCTTAGCGTCAAACTCTCCGCGCAACATTTTGATACCGGCTGCCCAACCAAGCCTGACTGGGCAGCCCGACTCCCGGTTCCTGTCTTTATCTGCGGTTTTCCCCGCTCAGGAACCTCCATGCTAGAAAGATTGCTGGCCGGTCACAGCCAGATTACGCCGCTGGGAGAAACCCTGGAGTTGGCCCGCGCCAGTCAGTCAGTTCTCAAAGAGGCTGGCATCAGCAAGGAATATCCTGACTGGCTGCCCTTGCTCAATGAGCAGCAATGGCAACATATAGGGGAGCATTACCTGCAGCGGATTACCTCCAGGTGCAGCAGCGGATTATGTATCGATAAGATGCCGGCTAATTACAAGGCCATTGCTCTGATTAAAAAAGCCCTGCCCCATGCCAGGATCCTGCATACGGTAAGGGAGCCAATTGCCACTATCTGGGGATGTTTCAAGCAGCTGTTTGCCGATGGTCAGGCCTTTACCTATGATCTGGACGAACTGACAGATACGTACCTGGCTTATCAGCACTTGATGCGGTTCTGGCATCAACATCTGCCGGGTCAGATCCTGGATGTTTCCCTGGCTGAGCTGACCCAGTCAACCGAACAGCAACTACGCAAAGTGTTGGATCACCTGAGCCTGCCTTTTGAGCAGACCTGTGTGGATTTGAAGGGGAACAGGGCAGTGGTGGCCACCCAGAGTGCCGCTCAATTGCAAGAGGGAATAGAGGAGCGTTACATTCAAGGCTGGCGCGCTTTTGAACCCTACCTGCACGGGGTCAGTCAACGCTTGTCAGACTGGCAGGGTGCCGATAGCCTTTAAATAAGCCGCATGGGGCAGGGCCTGCTGACGGGCCATCTCAACCTTTTGTTTACCGCGGGCAAAAACCTGCTCAATCTGCTCAGGGTCGGGCCTTAGGGCCAAATCAGGATAATGCTGCATCCCATAGAGCACATAGCGGTAGTTCTCATCGGTAAAGGTGGTGGCATAGCTGCCGGCCAGATCCAGGTATTCGCAGACCTTGTGCTTCCAAACGGCCAGCTTTTGCTTAAGTGCCGGGCAATGTTCCACGCTGGCTTTGGCCTGACGCCAGAAGTCGGTATCGTCTCGATCGGTAAGGCAATAATGCAGCACAATAAACTGCTTTAAGTCCTCATAGACGCCGATCATCAGCTCGTTATAGGAATCCCGCACGGGCTGACTGATCTCGCTGGATGACAGATGGGTGGCCAGAAGCCTGGCGCCGATATTGATCACATGCAGACCGGTGGACTCCAGCGGCTCGATAAAGCCGCCGGCCAGGCCCATGGCGATACAGTTACCCACCCAGAATTGCTTTCGCCGTCCAACCTTCATATCCAGGTGCACCGCTTTGAGCACAGCGCCCCCGGTGCCGATAAAATCCCGTAGTTCCGCTTCAGCCTGCTCAGGAGACAACCGGTTACCGTCATACACATAGCCGGTGCCCTGACGGTTGGTCAGATCAATCTGCCAGGCCCAGCCGTTTGTCAGCGCCGTGGCCTGGGTATAGGGCCTGGGCTCGATACTGTCAGCATAGGCTTTTTGAATGGCCACCGCTTTGTTGCAGGGCAGGGCGTCAGCAAAAGACTGCCAGTTATTCTGCTGTAAGGCTTCCATCAACAGACCTCGAAAGCCGGTACAATCCACAAAGATATCGCCGTCTATCCTGCCCTTATCGGTCACTACCGCCTGTATGTGATCCCCCTGCGTTTCAACCTCACTGACGGTGGCTTCAATATGCTCAACGCCGCTTTGCACTGCTTTTCTGCGCAGGAAGCGGGCCATCAGGGTGGCATCCAGGTGATAGCCATAGGGAACTACACCGTCATAAGCCCGAGAGTTTTTGCCTTTGGCGCAAAGCCCGTCACGAATCAGATGCACGCTGGTACACACCGCCTCGTCATAGCTTCCTGGCGTACCGCTGGCAAACCAACTGGAGGAAATATCCAGTTGCGAGCCGGAAAGATTCGCCTCGAAGGGATGAAAGTATTCATGGGTCCGACCATTAACCGGCTTCATCCAGTTACGAAACAGGATCCCCGATTTGAGGGTGCCGTTGGCTTCCTGCATCAGTTCCCGTTCATCCAGTCCCATGGCGGCGAAGAAAAAGCGGATGCTGTGCACGGTGGCTTCACCCACACCGATAATGCCGATGTCCGGGCTTTCCACCACCCGGATATGCAGTGCGCCGGGCTTTGCATTGAAATAGCGATTCAGGTAAATGGCGGTCATCCAGCCGGCGGCACCGCCGCCGACAATGGTTAAGGTACGCTGTGGTGCTGTGTTCATATGCGTTGCAAGCCGTATTGACGAATTCTGTTAATCAGCTCCCGGTGGGGAAGCATCTGAGCGGCCAGTTGAGCGGCCCTTTTTTGCATGGCCTGCACTTTTTGCTCTGCCGCCATGGCAGGTGCAGCGAAACCTGGTCTGTCGGCAATCTGGGTAGGGTAGTGCATGCCATAGAGCACGTAGAGGTAATTTTCCAAATTGAAAATACCGGAGACATTGGTGAAGTCATAGTGGCTGGGCAACTGATACCGCCAGTACTCGAGATTTTCCTGCAGACTCTGTGGAATGCTTTGCTCATGACGATTGTCCAGCCAGAATTCGCTGTCATCGCGGTCCGAAATGCAGTAATGCAGCTTGATAAAATCCACCACCCTCTCCCAGGCATAACTGACCTGCCGGTTAAAGCGTCCGGCTGTCTGGTCTATCTGCGCCTGATGGGCCGGAAACTGGTCGGCCAGCATCCTGGACGTTATATCGAACATCAGCAGACCGGTGGCTTCCAGGGGTTCAACGAACCCCTGGGACAGGCCAATAGCAACACAGTTCTTGTGCCAGAATTTCTTTCGGTAGCCCACTTGCATTGGGATCCGCCGCATGGCCAGATCATTTGCTAGGGGCCCCAGATAGTCACGCAGGTTGTGTTCGGCCTGCTCATGGCTGGTATGAGACGATGAATACACATAGCCAACGCCACGTCGTTCAGTCAGCCCAATATCCCAGATCCAGCCTGCGTGTTGTGCCGTGGCCAGGGTGTGGCAGGCAATTGGCTGGGCAGGTGAAGAGTAGGGGACCTGGACCGCCAGGGCAGTATCTGCAAGCAGAACATGGGACTTGTCCACCAGGGGAATATTCATCGTCTGGCTCAGCAACAGGGCATTAAAGCCACTGGCATCCACATACAGATCACCTTGTATCTCACCGGCACAATCCGTGATCAGGCTGTCAATGCCGCCATCGGTCTTGACCTTAACAGAGGTGACATGGGCGCGAATATGCCTGACACCGAGTTTATTGCTGCCATGCTCCGCCAGCAGCTTACCGAACTTGGCCGCATCGATATGGTAAGCATATTGACTGATGCCCGCGTATTCCGGCTGGGTCATGAGCTTAGGGCCCAGGCCGGCATCACAGAAACGGCCCTGCACAGAAACGGCATCGGCATAATGCATACCGGGCAGTTTGCCCTGTAACCAGGCCGGCGTGGGATCAGAGTCCAGAATGTCGGGGTAATCGAACAGATGATGGTAGCTGTGGGCAGCCCCCTGGCGGGGCTTCATCCAGCCGACAAACTTAATGCTTTGTTTAAAGGTGGCGTCGGCTTCACGGAGCAACCGGGTTTCGCTGATGCCCAGGTGATGCAGACTGCTGCGAATGGCCGGTACGGTGCCTTCGCCCACCCCGATTGTGGGAATGTCGGGAGACTCAATCAGACTGACCTGCACCGTATCCGGCAAATGGCTTTGCAGGCGTCTGGCCAGATGGTTGGCGGCCAGCCAGCCGGCTGTTCCGCCGCCTAGTACCACCACATGGCGGATCTCCCCCGTCATGGCTATCCCTTACTTGTTGTCACCGTTGACTTCAATATATTTACGGGTCAGACGGTGAATTTGCTGCATGGAGAACAGTTGCGCATAAATTGCCGACAGCAGGCCGCGGCTGCGGAAGACCTCAAGGTCTTCCAGAGACAGGCTGTTGACTTTTTGTTCGTCGATCACATAGATACCGTTAAGGACAAACTCCTCACCGTTTTTCATGCTGATTTTCATATCTCTGGACACCAGCAAATCCTTCTCCAGCAGCATCTGCATAAACTTCAGCGTCATTTGCGTGTCGCTGATATAGCGCACCACCGACTCGCCCCTGGCCTTGAGAAACTCCGTTTGTTCCCCTTGCTCATCAAACAGCGCTTCCCCTTCATGGGCATTGACCAGCTCGTGGGATTCATCAATGCAGATCATCAGTTCTTCAGAACCCTCCTCTTTTGGCGTCACGGAAAAAGGAGCATTACGCAGGGCTTGGGGAATATAGCCGGCAGGGAAACTGTCGCCCTGGCAATAAAGGTTCTGGCCGCGTTTGAGGCCCATCATGGCCACACAATGGAACTGGCCGGTGTTTTCGCTTTTAACGAAGATGATCGGAAACTCGGCGGCCACGCCGACAAACTCCCTCAACAAGACAGGGATCAGGTGATCTTCGGCAAAGCTTTTGAACAGGGCCTTATTCTGGACTTTCAGGTGACTATGAACCTGGTTATTCAGTGGCACGATATGGGTGGACATAATGACTCCAAATACTTGTAACTACCCACTGGGTTAATCCACCGGGTATAGTGAAAGTGCCCGATTGAAGCAGCTTTCCAGGGATAAAAAAAGGGGCAAGGCCCCTTTTTTATCCCTTGTGCACTTTAAATGTCAGAAACGCACGCTGACCCCGGCTGTGATGCGACGGGCTTGTTCGTATTCAAATACGGGGAAGCCGCGGGCAAAGCCGTTGTAGAAGCTGGGGAAGTTATTGTTACCAAACTGCTTGGAGCCTTCTTCGGTAATGTTATTCACATCCAGTTTGAGATCCACATTGTCGGTCAGATGATAGACGGCGCCGAGATCCAGGGTCCCGTAATCATCATGCAGACGATTTCCGTAGGAGCCCACCTCACGCAGCATGTACTGATCGCGCCAGTTGTAGGCCAGACGAATCTGGAACTGGTCGTTTTCGTAGTAACCCGTGATGTTGTAAGAGTGCCGTGAACTGTCGCTCAGTACACCGTTACCATCTGCAGGGAAGGTATCTTCATCCGTGTCAGTTTCGGTATAGGTGTAGTTAACGATACTGCCGAAGCCATTGCCGTAATCCTGTTGGTACTGCAATTCCAGACCTTCGATGGTGGCATCCTTACCATTGGCCTTTTCCTGCACTGTCCAGCCAAACTCTGCTTCATAGTCAGGCAGCTCGAAGGGGATCTCCCCAGCGCTGGCGCTGTACTCGGTGAAGGACACGAAGTTCTTCACATCTTTCTTGAAGATGGCCGCCGACAACAGAGAGCTCTCGTTGAAGTACCATTCCAAGCCCACATCAAATTGGTTGGACACAAAGGGTTCCAGCCCCACATTACCCTTGATCCAGAACTGGTTGTTTGGCAGGTCGTCATTGGTGCCGCGGATATCCGGATTCACGTACATATCGATGTACTGGGGGCGGGCCATCACGCGGGCTGCCGCGAAACGCAATACCAGATCGTCCGTCAGGTTCATGGCCAGGTTGAAACTGGGCAGGAATTCGGAGTAGTCGGCCTCTTCGGTCTGGCGCTGTCCGTCCACGTAGAATACCGAGGTGGCATCGGTGGAGGCGTAGCGCAAGCCGAAGTTACCACGGATATTATCGCCTTTGTACTTGGCCATGACATACGCAGCCAGGTTGTCTTCCTGTATTTCCGAATGGGCGCCCAGATCCTCATTTTCCCCGACTATGCTGGCTTTGGCCCAGTCTTTGAGGGCATCAGCGTCGAACTTGATGATCTGGTAATCACCGGCGCCCACATCCATCAGCCCCTGGTCCAGGCCGCTGGTGGAGATGGTGGGATTGAAACCATCTTCCTGTACATACTCAAAACGCAGACTGGTACTCTCATGCTCTGTGTACTTAACGCCACTCTTGATGGCATAGATGGGGCCCAGATCCACATCAAACTCGATATCGCCCTGATAATAGGTTTCATCGTCTGTCTTGGGTGTGCGGTTGAAATTGGGACCGGTGCCCATGGTCAAGGATCCCGGATCATAGGTTGAGTAGGTGGCATTGTTTTCGCCAATACCATCAAAGCTCCAGCTCTGATAACCGTTGGTAAAATCGTAGGTGCCATTATTGATAGGCGTTCCACCGGTGCCATCTTCCAGCACCATTTCGAAGTCGGTGCCACCTGATGAGGTGGTCTTACCGGCCTGCAAACTGAGTTTGTAGTTTTCACCCTGATAATTCAGGCGCACATCGAACACATCGGAGTTCATGGTCGCTTCACGGGGACGCGCCTGATAATAGGCCACATTCAGCGGGCCTTTGACCGGCGTAACATTTTCACCCTCGCCGATGAATTCCTCCGTCACGCCACCACCCCAGGTGGTATCAGCCTGGGTCAGCCACAACGCGTAGTTCACGTTGTCGGCTTCCATTTTCATGTCCATATAATTGACAATGACTTCCAGATTATCTGTTGGAGCATACTGCAGGGTCGCCGTGATAGCGGAACGTTCACGCTCCTGGGTAAAGCCTACGGGGCCGGCACCCCATTGCCAGAAGGCTTCGTTACCCTGACGCTGAAGATGGCGTTTTTGCATGACACCACTGACCAGCAGGCCGAGGTTTTCGTCTTCATTTTTCCAACTCGCCAGGCCGGAGAATTGCGGGTCGGTTTCTTCTGAATCGCTCTGGTACTGGCCTTCAACGGAGCCGTACAGGGTCAGGGGATCCAAATCCAGCGGCTTGCGGGTGTTGACGATGACCGTACCACCGATGCCGCCTTCTGCCAGATCGGCCTGGGAGCTTTTGTAGACTTCCAGATCACCAACCAGCTCCGAAGGGAGCAGTTCATAGTTGAAGCTGCGCTTTGCTGGCTCCAGCACGAACCAGCCGGTGGACGCGACGTTCTGACCATTGAGAGTGGTCAGTGTTAAGTCTGCACCGGTACCACGAATCGAGACTGCCGCTCCTTCACCGAATTGGCGTTGGATGGTTACGCCGGGGATCCGCTGCAGTGATTCTGCCACGTTCTTATCCGGGAACTTGCCGATGTCTTCTGCCGTAATGGCGTCAACAATGGCGTTTGAGAAGCGTTTTTCGTTAAGGTTGGCCGCCGCACTGGCACGAATGCCGCGTACCTGAATAACCTCTACATCCTGATTCTCTGCGCCAGTCTGGGTGTCCTGAGCCATGACTGATTGGCTGCTGATGGTTGCACCGACCATCATCGCCAGGCTCAGGCCCTGCGTGATTTTGTTTAGCTTGGTTGATGTCATGATGCCCTCTCATGATGCTTATTGTGTGGATGACAACGCTGTCATTTGTTGTTATTTAAAATGACAATCGCCGACATTGGAATATGACAGCGTTGTCATTAAGTTCAACTTACATCATAATTTTCAAAGCCGCAACTGCCCGGTTACAAAAAAATTACATCTGTAGTCCTTCAATCGTTCAGTCAACCACCAGTTATGCAGGTCAGGGCTGGTATTTAGGCGAGCCATCATGTTTACTAGCGTTCACAAGGGTTTTAGAGAAACCAAATGAAATCAACCATTAAGGATGTTGCCCACCTGGCAGGCGTGTCCATCAAGACAGTGTCGCGGGTGATCAACAAGGAAGCCTCGGTGCGGGCCGACACCATTGAAAAGGTCACCCAGGCCATCAAGTCGTTGAATTATGAACCCAATCTGGCTGCCCGAAACCTGGCCGGCACCCGTTCCTACACGCTGGGCTATGTGTACGACAACCCAAATGCCTACTACGTGATCGACATGCAAAATGGCATTCTTAGCGAATGTCGAGAGCGGGGGTATGAACTTATTATCCACCCGTGCAATGCGGCTTCTGCGACCATCTGTGATGAGCTCAAGACCATGGTGACCAAATCACAGTTGGCTGGACTGGTAATTTCGCCACCTCTGTCTGAGATGCCCGAAGTCTTAAAGACCCTGAGCGAAATGGATATACAGTTTGTGCGCATTATTTCCGGGTCCGGACAAAAGCCCGAATCCACTCCCTGTATCTTTGTTCATGACCATGAAGCGGCGCACCAGATCACCCGGCATCTGATTGGGCTCGGCCATCAGAGAATAGCTTTTATCAGCGGCGATAAGGGACACAAATCCACCGATGAGCGCTTGAATGGCTTTAAAGCGGCGATGAAAGAGGCCGGACTGCCAGTGTTGCCTGAGTACCTGTTTGAAGGACAGTACTCTTTTGAGACCGGGGTCAAGGGGGCCAAACGCTTGCTGGGACTGGACAAGCCCCCCACAGCTATTTTTGCCTGTAACGATGAGATAGCCGCCGGCGCATTGTTTGCCTCGCGATTGTTGAATGTATCCGTACCCGAACAGCTCTCCATCGCCGGATTCGAGGATAGCCCTTTTTCCCGCCAGACCTGGCCAAAACTGACCACCGCGGCCCAGCCCACCAATTTGATCGCCAGAAAAGCGGCGGGATTGCTGATTTCCCAGATTATGCTGCAGCGTAGCGGTAAGACCAAACCGGACACGGTGCACCAGCATTTCGAACCGGAACTGGTGGTCAGGGAGTCCACTCAACGTACTTCAGCGTAGAGGTGGGGCGGGTGAAGTACAAAAAAGTGGTGATTCTGACCGGCGCAGGCATTTCCGCCGAGTCCGGCCTTAGCACCTTCAGGGACAGCAATGGTTTATGGGAAAATCATCGGGTAGAGGAAGTGGCGACGCCAGAGGCCTTTGCCCGGGATCCGGATCTGGTTTACCGCTTTTACAATCTGAGGCGACAGCAATTGGCAAAGGTTCTGCCCAATGCAGCCCATCATGCGCTGGCAAGGCTTGAAAGGGAATTTCCAGGGAATTTTTTACTGGTGTCTCAGAATGTGGATGATCTTCATCAGCGTGCAGGTAGCAGGAAATTGATTGCCATGCATGGTGAGCTGTCTAAAGCCCGTTGTATTCAGACAGAAGAGGTTTTTGATTTTCAGGGCGATTTTTCTCAAAGGGCTGGCTGTCAGTGCTGTCGGCCGGCGAGTAAGATTCGTCCCCACGTGGTCTGGTTTGGAGAAATGCCCCTGCAAATGGAGCATATTGGCAGGGCGCTGAGGGACGCTGATCTCTTTGTTGCCATTGGCACTTCCGGACAGGTTTATCCCGCAGCAGGCTTTGTTGCCGAAGCTAACCGGGCAGGGGCCCACAGCATTGAGATTAACTTGCAGTCCGGTTCAGGCACCTTTGCCCAAAAGCGTTGTGGTCTTGCCAGTCATCTGGTCCCGCGACTGGTCGATGAATTGCTCAAGACGTAAGGAAAAGAGGCATGTTAGATGCGCTGCAACCCTACTGGGTTGAATTTATCACTATCGCTACGGTTCATCTGCTTGCGGTGGCGAGCCCCGGCCCCGATTTTGCCATTGTACTCAGGCACAGTATCAGCTTCGGGCGCCGGGCTGCCGTGATTACCAGTGTCGGCATCGGTCTGGCCATTTTGCTGCATGTAGCCTATTCGTTGCTTGGCATAGGGTTGCTGATTAAAACCACTCCCTGGTTGTTCGATGTACTGAGCTATGCGGCGGCCGCTTATCTTGCCTGGATTGGCTTTAATGCCATCCGCAGCACACAGTCTTCAGCAGCACGCATCAACGGGGAATCCGGGCAAATCTCAGATAAGAAGGCTTTTGTGACGGGTTTTGTGACCAATGGGCTTAATCCCAAAGCAACCCTGTTCTTTCTTTCTTTGTTTGCCGTGGCCATATCAGCGCAGACGCCTAATCAGATTAAAATCTTCTATGGCCTTTATTTTGCCGTGGCCACAGCCTTGTGGTTTATCGGCCTGTCTTTCTTCTTAAGTTCCAAGAACGTCAGGGACTTTATCCGACGTCAGGGCCACTGGTTTGACAGGATCATGGGCGTGCTGCTGATTGCCCTGGCCGTCAGGCTGGTATGGGGGATGTAGCGGCAGATAGCCGTCCCCCGCATCATTACCTGCCACGGACTTCGACTTCACCCACACCGACTTTGGCCTTGATCTCGTAATGACCCTCGCCACGCCAGCTGACCTCTTCGCTGACGATAGCCCGATCGCTGCTGTAGTTGGTAAACCCCTTCAGATCGGCTTCGCCCACACCGGCTTCCAGTTCGATGCGCCGATAGTCCTTGCCAGCCAGTGAAACATCAATAGAGCCGACCCCTACCTCAACATCCAGGTCCCGGCTGGCATTCTCGATGTTCATTTCACCCACTCCCAACTCCAGAATCAGATTCAGGTGGGAGGGAACCTTCACATGCCACTCTTGTTCAGTATCTTCCAAATCCACTTCCAGTTTGATGCGGTCGCTACTACTGCTTTGACGAACCTCAACATCGTCCCTATCAAAAGAGCTGAACCAACCTCCATCTGCTTCGCGTACCTTAACCCGATATTCGATATCCGTACCTTCATAAGCCTCTATCTGCACCTCACCTACCGGGACATCCAGCACAAACAGCGTGGCGGAGCCTGCCGGTAAGCGGTCCTGAAGGGTTACCTCATCTTTTGCCAGGACCGGCAAGGCAAGAAGGGCTAATACTGAAATGATTAGTCTTGTGTTCATTGTGCGTTCTCCGTTTGTTGAAACCCCATGGGCTCAGTACTGTATGTTTTGCTTGAAGTGGATTATGCAAGTCAGGCACCAAGAATTTATTTCAACTAAAACAATGACATGGAAACCATTTTCTTAAGATGACTGTCTTATGATGGTGATTTTCCTGATTAATTGGCGAAACTGGCGACTGACAGACTTCAATAATCAGTGCGTTCGGCATGGCCCTGATCGCCCGCCCGCTGGTATCATAGTCGCCATTGAAGTTGCTGAGGTTTAAAGCATTGCAGGAGAAAAAGCGTTTGGTGCTGGGTGGCAGCCTGGAGCACGCCCTGGCAGGGGAGTATAAAATCGATTTACGGGCCCTGCTCAAAGAAGGTTGGGCCCTTTCGAACACTAACCGGTGGGTAATGGTGCAGGCCGTGCTTTTGTTGGTGTCTCTGACCATCGTTGGGGTGCTGGCGTACCTCAAACTAGCTGAAATTAAAGGTATTGAACCCACAGATCCACAGTTCCTTATGCTGGCGGAGCTTGGCTGGATAATCCTCAGTGCTCCGCTTTTTACCGGATTGATTATGATGGGCATCAATAACAGTGTCGGCGGTATCTGCAAGCCGGAGCAGCTGTTTCATTTTCTGCCCAGAACCCTGGTGCTGGCACTGACCGCCTTAATGTCGGGTTTGCTGGTGGAACTCGGCATGATGTTGTTTATCCTGCCCGGCCTGTACCTGATGGTGGCGACCAGCTTCAGCCTGCCATTGGTTGTGGAGAAGGGACTGACTCCAGCCAAAGCCATTTTTGTTTCCATCCGTGTGATTAATCATAAATGGCGCGAATTCCTGCTGCTCTACTGCCTGTTTGGCTGCCTGTTCTTCCTTAGCATTATCACCTTCGGCCTGGCCTTGTTCTGGGTGGCTCCCTTTTACTATGCGGTGAAAGGTCTGCTATACAGAGATATCTTTGGTATTACCGTGCGCGTTGATATCAGCACAGGGGTTCAGCATGACGAATCTGTCTTTCATGCGTGACAAGCCTCTTACTCAACTGCTCCGGCTTGTTTGGCTGGTGCTGGTCGGGGCGGCCCTGATTTATCCTTTTATCGGAGAGGAAGAGCAAACTCTTATACCCATGCCTGACGAAATTTCCGCCGAGGTACCGGATTTTTCCACCTATGAATCCATCGAAGAAAAGAAACAGGCATTCTTTGAATACTTACGTCCGGCAGTGAACTATCACAATCAACTGATTCTTCAGGAGCGCAATTTTGTTCAGGCCATGCGTCAGAAAATAATTGAAGGGCAGAAGCTGGGGCTGATCCAGAAGCGCCGGCTGGATAAACTGGCCCGCATTTACAAACTGGACAAAGCGGTTAACGACCTGGACAGTATCAACAGACTGCTGCGCAGGGTGGATATAGTGCCGACCGAGCTGGTGCTCGTGCAGGCTGCCAATGAGTCGGCTTGGGGAACGTCAAGATTTGCCCGGGAAGGCTTTAATTTCTTCGGTATGTGGTGTTTCAGGCGAGGTTGTGGCTTTGTTCCGAGGCAACGCGAAGAAGACTCCAGCCATGAGGTGGCCAGGTTCAAGGACCTGTCCCATGCAGTGCGGGCCTACCTGACCAATATCAACAGCCATTATGCTTACAGTGAACTGAGAGGGATCCGGGCTTCCCTGCGCCGCCATCAGCAGCCCGTGTCAGCGGAATATCTGGTGGACGGCCTGATGAGTTACTCTGAACGGGGACAGGACTACATAGATGAACTGCTGCACATGATACGAACCAACAGGAAATATATTAATTCATGAAATCTGCCATCCTGCTGATCACCGCGCTGGCGGGACCCCCCCTTGTCCTGGCCGAACCACTTGAGTTGGACTACGCCAGTCTATACTGCCATACCCGGCAACTGGATGATGAACAACTGGATGCCCTGCAGTTTGCTTTTGGCTTCAAACATCATCAGAAGGGACATTTGTGCGGCATTGAGTCGGCGTACATTCATACGCCAAAACAGGATATCCCTGTCCGGATAAACAATGAACAGCGATTCGTGGTGCCGTCAGAAAAGGCCCTGAAGCTGGCCAAAGCCGTGGTCAGGTTTGAACTTGCTGAACCGGTTAATCAATGTGACATGTCGGTGCAGCTTGAGACCAAACCCCAATATCTGAAATCGCGCTATGACCTGGAAGAATTGCGTGAGATCTTTATTCAGTACCAGACGTTCTTCGATGACATGGGCGGTTTTCTGTCTTTTATGATGCCATCGGTACAGGGACTCAAACTGCAGTTTGGCACAGAAGTGACGGAGCAACCCAGTATGTACGGATTGCAGCCGCCGGCGTTGCAGAACCATCAACTGAATTTGAATGAAGCCTTTCTGCAGGGGCAGGGAAGCATTGATTTACCTGCCGCTCCCCTGCGGATTACTGCTATTACTCAGCAGGACGGATAACTTTAATCCAGGTTAACTATCTTAAGTTCAGCAAAGGCTTCTTCCACCTGAAATGAAGGGGGTACGGCAGGCAGCTCCGGTGCATCGAAGCCGATATCGCCCCCTTCATAGGGAGTTTCCTGCGTCTTCAGCCCGCTAAAGTCAAACAGATTGGGATCGGCCAAGTGGGAGGGTGTTACGCTCTGCAGAGCTCTGGCCATATTCTCTATCCGTCCCGGGTACTGCTTGTCCCAGCCTTGTAACATCTGTTTGATGACCTTACGTTGCAGGTTCTCCTGCGAACCACAGAGATTACAGGGGATGATGGGAAATTCCAGCAGCTGAGCGTAGCGATCAATGTCCTTTTCGGCGCAATAGGCCAATGGCCGGATAACCATCTGTTTACCATCATCACTGACCAGTTTTGGAGGCATGGATTTCAGCTTGCCGCCGTAAAACATGTTCAGGAACAGGGTTTCGAGCATGTCATCACGGTGATGGCCGAGGGCAATTTTTGTCGCACCCAGTTCGGTGGCAGTGCGATAAAGAATTCCTCTTCTTAATCGGGAGCATAGAGAACAGGTGGTTTTACCTTCGGGTATCTTGTCTCTGACAATGCTGTAAGTGTCTTCAGTGACGATTTTGAAGGGGACACCGATGGACTGCAGATATTCAGGCAGTACATGGGCGGGGAAACCCGGTTGTTTCTGATCCAGGTTGACGGCAATGAGTTCAAAACGAATCGGCGCAATCCGCTGCAGGTAGCGCAGTATATCCAGCATGGTATAGCTGTCTTTGCCGCCGGAGAGGCAGACCATGATGCGGTCACCTTCCTCTATCATTTTGAAATCTTCAATAGCCTTGCCGACGCCACGGCGCAGGCGCTTCTGCAGCTTGTTGAAACCGTATTTCTGCTTGCCGGTGAGTTCGTCTAATCGCGTCATTGGGCACCCCTGAATTAAGGCGGCGATTATAACTAAACAGCCGGCAAATGACAGGGCGTCCGGGTCAATTCTTCTCCCACCAGGACTCCAGCAATGCCAGGTTACGACGATTGGCCTTGAAAAAAATATCCAGCAGATCGCCAACCACAGGAACAGAACCGAGCAGAAAATCAGCCAGACTGTTAGCCGTCATTCGCAGGCACAGGATCCAGGGAGCACCCAGCTTTCTGGCCAGCATCACCAGTCGCAAAGAAACCAGACCCATGAGCAGATCTCCCAGGCCGGGAATCAGTCCGACAATAAAGTCCCAACCGAAAGAGAGCCTTGTCCCCGGGACCCTAAAGGCCCCATCGGTCAATCTTGCCAGCTTTCTCGCCTGCAGTATTTCTTTGGGTATCTGAGTATTGTCTTGCCTGGTGGACAAATCAGTGCGTCTCCTGCATCCGGTGGCTATGCCCACTATTTCTGCAAGGGACTGACAAAACCTTCTGGTTTAATGGCCAGCACGTCACAATCCAGCGTACCTATTACATGCTCAGCCGTGTTGCCGATAAGGGCCGCTGAAATGCCATGGCGGCCCACAGTGCCAATCACCACCAGTTCGGCATCCATGTCCTTGGCTACCTGAGGTATGACATCTTCGGGCAAACCTTCCTGCACGAAACACTGCTCATCAGTGACTCCATAGGTGCTGGCGAACGTCTTCATGGCATCCTGATGATGGTTGCGCACCGACTGGTTGAAACTGGCCGGATCAAACTCCGGTATTTCGATAGCGATATTGACCGGTGTACCAGGATAGGAGTTGACCAAGTTGACCCTTCCGTTGAGCGTCTTTGCAAACTCCATGGCGGTACGGGTGACACGCTGATTCAGCGACTTATGCTCTTCGTCTTCGGTGCCGACATTGACAGCGGCAAGAATATTGCCGCCCTCCGGCCATTCGTGCTCTTTCACCAGCAACACGGGAACCGGCGCTTTGCGCATCAGATGCCAGTCGGTGGGGGTGAAAATAACGGACTTGAGGCCACCATGACCCTGCGTCCCTTTGATAATAAGGTCATACTGATTTTCGAGGGTTTCATAGATGATGCTTTCAAACGGACGGTTGTGCCATACAACTTTAACGTCCACAGACAGGCTCTTGTCGGTAACCTGTTTGTCCACCAGTTCGGTCAGCCATTCTGTTCTGTCGTCTACCACCGCCTGGCGCATGGTTTCCCGCTCATCCACGGACAACATGGTGGTCATTTCATAGGAGAAATCATAAATGGACAGGAAAGCTGTCAGACTGGCACCTGTCTTTCTGGCCAGATCCATGGCCCGGCCAAGGGCTTTTTGCTGTTCCTGCGTGGGGTCGATGACGACCAGTAATTTATTGTAATTGATCATTTTCCCTACCATCAACGTGAATGTAGTATAAGTCTATGTTAGGGCAGTATTTTTATCCAACCTACAAGTTGAGCAAGATCAATATTCCTGTTAATTGACCCCAGCGGCCAGCAGTGGCGCGTCAACCAGTTCCAGCATCGCCTGGGGTTTCAGGAGAGTAATAAACTTACCTTCCACCTGGATCAGTCCTTCTTTCTGAAAGCGGGTCAATAACCGACTGATGGTTTCTACCGTCAGGCCCAGAAAGTTGCCGATTTCACCCCGGGTCATACTCAGGCGGAATTGGCTGCTGGAAAAGCCCCGCTCGTGGTAACGGCGGCCCAGATGGCTGAGGAAATAGGCCAATCGCTGATGGGCAGTGCGTTTGTTGAGCAACATGAACATGTCCTGATCTTCTTGGATCTCATGGCTCATCAGCCGCATAACCTGCTGCCTGAGCCTGGGCAGATCCCCGGATAGGTTTTCCAGGGTGGAGTAGGGGATCTCACAAACCATGGACGTCTCCAGAGCCTGTGCAAAGCTCCGGTGGTGCTGATGATGGATGGCGTCAAAACCGATGATGTCCCCGGGCAGGTGAAAGCCGGTGATCTGTTCCTCACCATCGGAAGCCAGGGTAAAACTCTTGAATGAACCGGACCGCACTGCAAACAGACTGTTGAGGGGCTCTCCGGACTGGAACAGGCGCTCGTTCTTCTGAAACGGGCGCTTGCGCTGGATGATATTGTCCAGTTTTTCCAGCTCATTGCTGTTCAGCGTAAAGGGCAGGCAAAGCTGACTTATGCTGCAGTTTTGGCAATGAATGGTGCAATCGCGATAATTTTTCATGGGTGTTAGACAGCTATAATCCGGGCATGATTACCCGTTAGGATAGCACCTTTTACTGAGGAAGAAATCAGCCCGTGGTCAGATTATGGTCGTATGCCATAAACCGACTCAGGTCACGCGCAGCAAAGCATTGCCGAGTATCACCAGTCCGGTTATTGCCAACAACAGCGCAATCCAGCGTTTGGTGGCAGGATGTCGCAACAGGCTTTGCAACTGGTGACTGAAACTGCCCAGACTCAGCAGGGCCGGCAGGGTGCCCAGACCAAACAGCAGCATGATCCCGGCGCCCTGGTGCCAGGAACCGGCCGCCAGACTCCAGCTCAGGGTGGAATAGACCAGGCCACAGGGCAGCCATCCCCAGATTATTCCGTAGGGCAGCGCGGCCAGCGGATGCCGGAAAGGCAACAAATGTTTTGATACAGGAACCAAAGGTTTCCACACGATGGCTCCCAGTTTTTCCAGCCAGGCCAGGCCCCGCCACCAATTACCGATGTACAACGCCAGTAACAACAGGAAGAGACCACTTAACAGATTAAGCCAGACGATCCCCTGTTCGACGCGGTGAGAAAACATCGCCCCCAAACCGCCGGTCAGCGCCCCGGCCAGACTGTAACTCAACAGTCTACCGGCATGGTAGCTGACCATGTAGGGCAGGGCTGCCCGCTGTCTGGGAATGGAAAAACTCAAAGCCCCTACAATACCCCCACACATGGCCACACAGTGTACACTGCCAGCCAGCCCAATCAGAAAAGCGGCCCCCAGGGAGAGACTACTGTCCATCTTTATCCTGCGGCTTGTCGGTTTTGTCATCCTGCTCGTCAAACAGAATGCTGTGTCCCTGCCGCTCAAGATCTTCAAACTGTCCGGATTTTACCGCCCAGAAAAATAGGATCACTGCCAGGGTCACCAGCAGGATAGCGATAGGGATCAAAATATATAGAATTCCCATTCTTTACTCGTCTTTCAGCAATTGCACGGAATTGGCCACCACCAGGATGGAACTCAGTGACATGCCAATCACACCCAGCCAGGGGGTGAGATAACCGGTCACCGCCAGGGGCAGCACCAGCAGGTTGTAACCCAGGGCCCAGGCCAGATTTTGGATCACCTTGCGGCGAGCCCGTGCTGCCATCCTGAACAGCTCGGGGAGTAAGGTCAACCTCGGGTTGATGAGGATAATATCGGCGGCATTGCGAGCCAGGTCAGTTGCGCCGCCGACGGCAACAGAAACATCCGCCGCTGCCAGCACCGGTGTGTCATTGATGCCGTCACCCACCATCATGATCTTTTTACCCTCTTGCTGCATCTGTTTTATCAATGCCAGCTTTTGCTCGGGGCGACACTGACTGTACCATTGCTGTACACCCAGACTGTTGGCAATCTGAGCCACGTTGGCTTCGGCATCGCCGCTGATAATCAGGGTTTGGTGATGTGACAATGCCTGAAGGGCGGATTCTGTCCCCACACTTATCTGATCTTTGAGTTCAAATCCCGCCAACAAGCCAGAATCTTCCTCGAGCAATACATTGGCTTGTTGCAGGGCCTGGGGCACCTCATGTTGCATCAGATTGGCACTGCCCAGCCGGTAATGCCGCCCGGCAACGTTTCCACTCAGACCAAAGCCAGGCAGGATCTCGACCTGACTGGCCCTGCTGACGGGTAAATTGTCGAAGGCCCGGCCCAGGGGATGCTCGGAATGAGCTTCCAAGCCGGCCGCAATGGCAAGGATGTCGCTGTCGGCCCGATCACTGAGATTCCGCCATCTGGCGATACTGAACCGGCCCTCGGTGAGGGTGCCGGTCTTATCAAAGGCCAGGGTATCGATATGTACCAGTGACTCAAGGAGATCGGCCCGTTTCAGCAGGATTCCTTGACGATTGAGTCTGGCCATTGCACAGGTGAGGGCAGAAGGGGTGGCCAGGCCCAGTGCACAGGGGCAGGTGGCAACCAGTACCGAGATGGTGATCCAGAATGCCTGCGGATTGCCCTGCCAGGACCAGTAGCTGTAGGTCAGCACAGAGATTATCAGTACCAGGCTGACAAAATGGCCGGCAATCCGGTCGGCCAGCCGGGAAATGGCCGGCTTGCTCATCAATGCCTCGTCCTGGAGGCGCAGGATCTGGCTGACCATGGCTTCCTTAAGGGGACGCACCACCCTGACCAGGAGGCTGCCTGACTGATTGAGCGTACCTCCGTAAAGCATGTCGCCGACCTGTTTGCGCACCGGTTCAAACTCGCCGCTGAGCATGGACTCATCCACATAGCCCTGGCCCTCCAGAAGCTGTCCATCCACCGGGATGGTTTCACCGGGGCGGATCAGAATCTGTTGGCCCTTTTGCAGGGACTTGGCCAGGACATTGTGGGTCTGCTCCCCCTCTATCAGGGTGGCCGTGACCGGCATATACTTGCTCATATTGGCTGAAATCTGCGCTGCCCTGTGCCGTGACCGGTGCTCCAGATAACGGCTGATCAAAAGCAGGAAAATGAACATACACACGGATTCGAAGAAGACTTCTCCTTCTCCTTTGACCGTGGCCATTGCGCTGGATAAGAACAAGGCCCAGATGGCGATACTGACGGGCACATCCATATTGACGGTTCTGGCTTTAAAGGCCCGCCAGGCACTGGCATAAAAGCCGGCCCCGGAATAGATCACCACCGGAAAGGACAAGGCCAGACTGACCCAATGTAGAAAGGCCTTGATGTCTTCATCCAGATTACCGAACAGGCCGAAATACAGGGCCACGGCAATCATCATTACCTGCATGCTCATCAGACCCGCCAGACCCAAGCGTTTCAGATAAGCCTGACTGGTTTGCTTAAAGCTCTCTTCCTGCTGCTGAGCCAAAAAGGGCTGGGCGTGGTAGCCGATTTTTTCAATGGCGCGAAGTATTCTGCTCAATGACAATTCTTGTGCGTACCAACTTACCAGCGCCCGCCGGGAACTGACATTTACGGCAATCTGTTTGATCCCGGGTAATTTAGTCAGTTGCTTTTCAATCAGCCAGGCACAGGCAGCGCAACTGATACCTTCGATACTCAACTGGATCTGTCGTTCCTCGCCGTGGCTGACGACAAATTCTTCCTGCAACTCGGGGCGATCATATAAGGCCAGCTTGGCAAATATATCCTCCTGACCTCCATCGGCCTTGTCCGCCGCTTCAGTACGAAAACGGTAGTAATCCTCCAGGCCGTTACCGACAATCGCCTCGGCGACCGCCTTACAACCGGGACAGCACATGGGCCGTGGCTCGCCAAGCACGTCGGCGGTCAGGGGAGAGGAATCAACAATATCCAGATGACAATGATAACAACGCATCAATTCTCCGCCTCAGGGACGAAATACAATGGGGTCTTGCCGGGGGAGTCCCACTTCCTGCAGGACTTTCCATTCTCCGTCAAAAGGGGTCAGCGTCAGGTGCCACTTGCCTGCCAGGGCGTTGGGAAGCTGTGCGCTGTAAGCCCCGTCGGCATTTTGTGTCAGCAGCAACTGGAAATCCTTGTCCTTGAGGGTGGGATGCTGAAAATACAGGCTGAGGGCTTCACCGGAAGCTGGTGCTCCCTGCACAAAGCGCAGGGTAATACGTTGTCCTTCGAAGTGAATAAGACTGTCGATGCCCAATTCTCTGGCACGCTGGATCTTTTCCAGGCTCAGATTGATGGCTTTGCCTTCCTTGTAATAATCATCGATGACCATACTGTCCTGCCCACTGGTCGCCAGTAGCAGCATTTTGGTACTGAGAATGATGGACACCAAAGGAATGGCGATAAGAAACCAGGGCCAGAATTGCTTGTACCAGGGTGGGGGGGGCGCGTCTTTCATTTTATTCAGTCTTACCTGTAAGTCATTGGTAGGGCAGAGCGGGCAGAAGCTGATAAAAAGAAGCCCCGCTTAGCGAGGCTCCTTATACCAGAATTTGATCTATTCGTCCTTGCCCAGCGACAGACTATAAACATAGGCCGTGACCAGATGGACCTTCTCTTCACCGAGAATGTCTTTCCAGGCAGGCATGACACCGTTACGCCCCTCCAGAACGGTCTCCATAACAGCCTGCTCACTGCCGCCGTACAGCCAGATATTGTCGGTCAGATTTGGGGCGCCGAAGGCATAATTGCCCTGGCCATCCTGTCCGTGACAGGCGGCACACACGGCAAACCTGCTCTGGCCCGCCTCGGCTAAATCCGGGTCGACTTTTCTGCCGCTCAGTGACAGGGCATAAGCCACCACTTCCTTGACTCCCTGTTCACCCAGAGAGTCCTTCCAGGCAGGCATGGCGCCGCGACGGCCTTCCATCAGCGTTTGCTTGATTTCGGCGGGGCTGCCGCCGTACAACCAGTCATGATCAGTCAGGTTGGGGAAACCCCGCTGTCCCCGTGCGTCGGAGCCATGGCACTGGGAACAATTCTGCAGAAACAGACGCTGTCCCACTTTAAGGGCTTCAGGATCCCTGGCCAGTTCTTCGATGTCACGCTTGGCGTAGGCTTCGAAGATAGGGCCAAAGCGTTCTTCGGCCGCTGCAATGGAGCGGCTGTACTCATTAAGATTGCCGTTGGCCAGGTCCTGGGCATGCGCTTCCCTGGACGCTTCCAGACTGCGGATATCCTGGTTGGAACTTTCCCAGCCCAGCAGCCCCTGGAAGTTACCCAGGCCAGGGTACAAAGCCAGATAGATCACCCCCCATACGATGGTCACGTAGAACATGATGGTCCACCAGCGTGGCAGGGGGTTGTTGATTTCGACTATGCCGTCGAAATCGTGGTGCATATCGTCCCCTTCCTTGACGCCCGTCTTGTTTTTCAGACACCAGCGCAACAGAAGGAAACAGCCCAGAATGGTTCCCAGTGAAATCACAGAGATCCAGATGCTCCAAAAGCTACTCATTGTTAGATGACTCCCGCTTTTTCAGGTTTGCCTCGGGTTTAATCTGCTTCTCGTCGTCAAACACCAGGTTTGCCGCTTCGTCGAAGCCCTTCTTTGCACGTTTACTGAACGCCCAAACCACGATGGCGATAAAGATGACAAATATGGCCACAGTCCAGATGATGTTTACTGTTACCGGATCCATGTTATTTCAGCGCCGTACCCAGGGATTGCAGATAGGCAATCAGGGCCTCCATTTCCGTCTTGCCTTTTACGGCCTCCCTAGCACCGGCGATATCTTCATCGGTATAGGGCACACCAAAGTCACGGAACACTTCCATCTTTTTGGCGGTCAGTTCTCCATCCAGCGTATTTTCAGCCAACCAGGGGAAGGCCGGCATGTTGGACTCGGGCACCACGGCACGGGGATCCATCAGGTGTACTCTGTGCCAGTCATCGCTGTAACGTCCCCCTACGCGGGCCAGGTCAGGGCCGGTGCGCTTGGAACCCCACAGGAAGGGGTGCTCCCAGACGGTTTCACCGGCTACCGAATAATGTCCGTAGCGTTCAGTTTCGGAGCGGAAGGGACGAATCATCTGGCTGTGACAGCCCACACAGCCTTCGCGGATATAGATGTCCCGGCCTTCCAGTTGCAGGGCGGTATAGGGTTTAAGACCTTCCACGGGCTCAGTGGTCTGGCGCTGGAACATCAGCGGGGTGATTTCCACCAGTGCGCCGAAGCTGATGACGATCAGGATCAGCACCACCATCAGGCCGGTATTTCTTTCGATTAAATCATGTACGTTTCTCATTACGACCTCATCCCTTACGCTGGTTGGGCTTCAGCCTGCAGGCTGTCTTTGGGGGCACGGATGGTGCGATAGCAGTTGTAAGCCATGATCAGCATACCGATCACCACAAACAGACCGCCGAGGAAACGCACGAAGTAGAACGGCTTGGAGGCTTCGATACTTTCGATAAAGCTGTAAGTCAGGGTGCCGTCCGTGTTGACCGCTCTCCACATCAGCCCCTGCATTACGCCGGAGATCCACATGGCCACGATATACAGCACCACGCCGATGGTCGCCAGCCAGAAGTGGACGTTTATCAGTCTGACGCTGTACATCTTCGGCTGTCCAAACAGGATGGGGATCAGGTGATAGATGGAGCCGATAGACACCATGGCCACCCAGCCCAGGGCGCCGGAGTGTACGTGTCCAACCGTCCAGTCTGTATAGTGGGATAGGGCGTTGACCGTCTTGATTGCCATCATGGGACCTTCGAAGGTCGACATGCCATAGAAGGACAGTGACACGATCAGGAAACGCAGAATGGGGTCGGTGCGCAGTTTATGCCAGGCGCCAGACAGGGTCATGATGCCGTTGATCATGCCGCCCCAGGAGGGCACGAACAGGATCACCGACATGACCATGCCCAGGGACTGAGTCCAGTCGGGCAGGGCAGTGTAATGCAAATGGTGAGGACCGGCCCAGATATACAGGGAAATCAATGCCCAGAAGTGTATTACGGACAACCGGTAGGAATACACAGGACGACCTGCCTGCTTAGGCACGAAATAATACATCATGCCCAAAAAGCCCGCAGTCAGGAAAAAGCCCACTGCGTTGTGCCCGTACCACCATTGCACCATGGCGTCGACGGCGCCGGCGTAAAGGGAGTAGGACTTGGTGAAGGAGACCGGGATGACCATGCTGTTGGCGATATGCAGCACCGCAACAGTCAGGATAAAGGCGCCGAAGAACCAGTTGGCCACATAGATATGGCTGACCTTACGTATGATCATGGTGCCGAAGAAGTTGATGGCATAGGCCACCCACACCAGGGTGATCAGAATGTCGATAGGCCATTCAAGCTCGGCGTACTCTTTGGAAGAGGTCATACCGAGCGGCAACGTGATGGCCGCGGCCACGATCACGGCCTGCCAGCCCCAGAAAGTAAAGGCTGCCAGTTTGTCGCTGAACAACCGGGCCTGGGAGGTGCGCTGGACCACATAATAAGAAGTGGCAAACAAGGCGCAGCCGCCGAAGGCGAAAATTACCGCATTGGTATGCAGCGGTCGCAAACGCGAGTATGTCAGCCAGGGCGTATTGAAATTCATCTCTGGCCAGATAAGTTGTGAGGCGATTAATACGCCCACTGTCATGCCGACAATTCCCCAAATCACCGTCATGACGGCAAATTGTCGCACTACTTTATAATTGTATTCGGGATGTGCTCGACTGGATTCACTCATTGTCTTGGATCTTCCGCTGCTTGTAGATTGATTTGCTACCCGTTAAAACATAGGTAAAAAACCAGAATCCGCCAGTTGCAAATTGAATGTTGCAAGGATGTAAACGCTTGAAATTCAACTTATAACTGGGGGTACTTCGGGCGCGAATAATAAGGTTTTTACCCCTAAAAAGATACCCCAAAGGGCCCTTGATTGATCCTGGTCAATGATTCAGACTGTTTTGCCACCCAAAGCGCCGGAATAGCATGTTGAAACGCCCCGAGCTGATCAAATTGTCCCTGGTCATTGCGCTGCTGGCCATGGTGCTGCTTATCGCCCTATGGTTGCAAGAAAACCAAAAAGAAACAGCTTTAGATGATTCAGACTGTCGCCTGGAAAACTCCGCCTGTTCCGTGCAGTTAGAAGGAGGAAACCTGGAGGTTGAGATACTGTCCAGGCCCATCCCCCTCGAAGAGCAAGTGATCATTGATTTCCAGTTGCCGTCAGGGGCAGAGTTGCTCAAGGCCCATATCGAAGGAATCAACATGTATATGGGCCGGATCCCGGTCCTTCTGGAACGGCTCGATGCCCAGACTGTCCGGGGCCAGACCTTTCTTGGCAGTTGCAGTGAACCTTCGATGAAGTGGCGCCTTATCCTGGTTTTGCAGGTCCCTTCCCAGGCGCAGCCGGTGACCAGGCAGTTTCAGTTCAGTACGTCCATCAGGCCGGTTTAGCCTTGAGCAGCAGCAGGCTTTCCTCGGCAAAACCGGTACCGGCCTCAGTGTAGAAGTTAAAGACGTGGTCGATGCCATGTCTGAGCATCTCCAGTCTTTCGTCTTCATAACGGGCGATAGCGGCCAGTTGTCCCCGGTAGCCGGCACTGCGCAACTGATCATGTATATGGCGGATATCCTCAGTGGAAGGCAGGGCCAGCAGCACCAGATCCACATGGGACAAATCCATATTGTCCCAGAGATCCGCGTCTTCCCCGTCACCCAGCATCACCTGCATGCCCTGCTGTTTTTGCCTCTCAATACGATCCCGATCTGCATCCATTCCCCAGACTGCCTGTCCCAGAACTTCTGACAGCGCCAGGAATGCACCTTTGCCAACCCGGCCCATACCCACTACCAGGACCCTGGCACCATCAGGCTGGACATAGATATCCTCTGGCAGGCGACGGGACTTTTCGAATCGCTTAATGCCTTTCTGCCAACGGCTGTACCCGCTATGAGCATGCCGGTAGATCACACTGGTCAGGACGAAGGAGAAAGAGACCGCTAACGCCAGTACCACCAGCCATTCTTTGTTCAGCCAGCCCAGGTCGGCGCACAGGGCCACCACAATCAGGCCAAACTCACTGAAGTTGGTCAGGGCCAGACCGGCAAGGTAAGCCGTGCGTCCCCGCAGGCGCAATCCGGCAAACAGCAGGAAAAACATCAGGAACTTGAGCGGTAGCAGCAGACACAGCATGAGCGCCAGCAGCAACATGTTCAGATCCGGCAGGGCGGTAAAGCCAATTGACAGGAAAAAGCCAATCAAAAACAGATCTTTAAAGCTCATCAACGCTTTATTTAACTCTGTTGCCTTCATATGACTGCTCAGAAGGATGCCCATCACCAGCGCACCCAGATCACCCTTGATGCCCACCAGGGTAAACAGCTCATAGCCGCCCAGAGCCAGAAAGAAGCCGGTCAAGGGCAACAACTCACCGTGACCGGACAACTGCACAAGGCGATTTAGCAGGGGCCTGATCAGAAACAGCACCAGCAATGCAAAGGCATAAATGGACGGCACCTTCCCTGTGGCGGCAACCAGAAACAGAACAGCCAGAATATCCTGCATAACCAGCACGCCAATGGCCAGTTTGCCATGACGGGTTTTGATTTCACCTGCCTCTTCCAGCAACTTGACGATGCAGACAGTGCTGCTGAAACTCAGGGCAAAGCCGAGTAAGGCGGCGGACTGCCAGTCCAGCAGGGCAAAATAGGCAAGCGATAAGCTACCAAGGCCAATACTCAACGCACTGAGTAAAGTGGTCCAGACCAGCATATGCACCCCGGTACCGGCCCAGACTTCCCGTTTAAGCAGGTCCCTGACGTTGAGCTTCAGGCCAATGGTGAACAGCATCAGGGTGATACCCAGATCGGCCAGCGCTCCAAGGGTTTCATTGGGCTGTATGCCAATAAAATTAAGAAAGAAACCGGCTGCCAGGAAGCCAATCAAGGGTGGCAGATTGAAGAGCTTGACGCCAAGGCCGCAGAGAAAAGCGAACAGGATCCAGATAAAGTCCATTATTGCGTATCAGCCTCTGTTGCATTACCGAACGGGACAGGGACTATAGGTTAATTGAATTTCAGACAGATAATCAAAAACTTATGCGGGAAGATCCAAACATGCTTGATATGTATCAACTCAAGGACAGAACAGAGCGAGGAATGTCTATGCAGACAATTACAGGATCAGGCTCTGTAATTCCCTGAGAAGCTCCTGCTCCTTGATCCTCGATATGCCCAATTCATCGACAATCTTATCGCGGTGGATGGTGGCGTCGGAACTGGGATAGGACGTCGGAAACGTTGAGGATGGCAGCACAGGGTGTCAGCTTTTCACTTGAAAAGGTTATGCGTAACTTCTTTTTGGCCAGTAAACCGCAATTATTCAAGGACATACAATATTCTTTGTGCTTACGCCGCAATCTTAGCATTCAGACGCACAACACTTGTCAGCCGGCACGTTCTGGGCTGATATTCAGCTCATGGGCCCCTGTCAGTCGTCCATGGCGCGCAGTATGTTCAAAGTCGTCTCGGCATCGAAATATCGGTCACACAGGGGATAAAGAGTAAACTCGTCATTTTCAAAGTGATCGGTAAGCCGGTATTCCAGCTGCTGTTCGATATCCGGCACATCCTGCTTCAGTTGCAACGCCAGCGACAGGTCTGCAACCAGGCTCCGTATCTTTTGATGTTCCTCGTCGGCTTGTTGCAGTGACTGAGCCAGTTGCTGTCCGCCGTAGTTCGCCAGTGCCGGCATCAGTAGCTGGCTTTCCCAGCCCAGATGCCGGTCCAGCCCACGTTTGAATTGTTCAAACAACTGCCCCGCGTATTGTGGGTCTTTATGGCGATGTTTACGAAAAGCGCTGAACAGTAATTCCAGCCTTTGCTGGTTAGCACTGAGATACTGGGTAAAAAATTGTTTCATCTGTGTCATCACCATCACGAGCAGCAGGGCGTCAACGGCCGCGTCGCTCTGATTGTTAAGGATTGTCGGACTCAGTTTAGAGGCAACGTCAGCGGGCTGATTTAATCTAAATCAAACTTGATGTAATTAGGGCGCGTTCATTTTCAGGAACGGTGAGAATTTTCAGGACGCTTCCAGAGCCACAGAGCCACCCCCGGCAGTATGAAGGTGAGGGAGAGCTGCAGCCATAGGCTGGCAGACGATATCCACACCGTCACCAGACTGATAGTCATCATCAGGCTGGCCAGATACTTTGCCCGGCGGGGTATGGCACCCTCGCGTCGCCAGTCGTGGATACCAGGACCGTATCTGGGATGTTCCAGTAGCCAGGCTTCCAGTCTTGGCCAGCCTTTGCCGGCAAACCAGGCGCTGAGCAGCACAAACACTACGGTCGGCAGGCCGGGCACCACCAGGCCAATCAGGCCGATTATCAGAGAAGTTGCCGCCAGAAAGCGCCAGAGCAGCGTGGTTATCCAGATCATGGGGCGTAACATCAGACATCAATGGAGCCATGCTAGCATATTCGTCTTTCCTATCTCCTGATGCAAACGATGGACTACCATTACTCGTCCGGGTCTTGGATTGGCCGGAGGGACAAATGACACAGAAATTGGAGCAACAGATGGCAAATTACGTGGACGGATATGTACTGCCGGTACCCAGAGAAAAACTTGAGGCTTACCGGAGTATGGCGCAAAGGGCAGGGGAAATATGGCGGGAGTATGGGGCCCTGGAGTATTGCGAATGGGTGGCCGAGGATGTGCAACCGGGTAAGGTGACCTCCTTTCCTCAGGCCGTACAATTGCAGGACGGGGAAACTGTGATTTTTGCCTGGATCACATACTCATCGAAGGAGCAAAGGGATGAAATCAATGCCAGGGTGATGAAAGATCCAAGACTGGCCGACATGATGGACCCGGCGACCATGCCTTTCGATGCCAGTCGTATGTTCTGGGGCGGTTTTGACAAGCTTGTTCAACTTAAATAGTGAAGACCGCCAACCAATGTCCCGGCGCGGTATAGTGACAAAACTGTCAGCCAATGGAGGAATGGAATGAGCCTGACTCAATCTGTGGTATTCGAATGCCCTTACTGCATGACACCCAATGATCTGGAAGTGGACAGCCTGCATGACCTTGACCAGCAACAAATTGTGGACTGCCAGATCTGCTGTCAGCCGATAGAACTGGTTATCCGGGAAGAGGGGGGAGTCTTTGAGGTTCAGGCGCAACGGGAGGACGACTGAGTCTTTCTGCTAGTGGAGAATGGGCCCGCTTGCGGCTAGGCTTAAGGAGTCAACCTGTAATGATAAGGCTCGCTTTCGTGGCGGGCCTTTTTCATTCTGAAGGTTCAGGAAATGACAATCGTTCTTTTTCAGGAATAACGGAGATCCTAAATGAGTAACATCAACAGACGAGACTTTATTAAGGTGTCAGGTGGATTACTGATTGGCCTGACAACCGGGGGACTGTCCCTTCGGGCCAGGGCTAAGGAGAAGGTCGACATGGATAATCCGACCGTTAAGGCGTTGAAATATGTGCATGAATCGCCAAAGGACGATCAGAATTGCGCCAACTGCATGCATATCGGCGGTGAAGCCGGACAGGAGTGGCGTCCCTGTGCGTTGTTCCAGAACAAGCTGGTCAGGAGCGAAGGCTGGTGTACGGCCTGGGTTAAAAAGCCGGGTTAAAGAGGTTTGGTTACGCAATTGGCCGTAGCAGCTACCGGCAGTTTGCTTATAATGAGGTACTGTTGTTGATGTACTGGAACCGCTGTGTCCCCTGTGGTTGGTCGATTTGTAGTTATTCTGTTGGTTTCTTTGCTCAGCCAGAGTATTTGCCTGGCGCAGAATACGCTCGGGCTGGTCACTACAAAAAATATCCAGGAAGCCCGACAGCAGGGCGATCTGGATTTGGCAGACAAGTTGGCGGAGCAATATCTGCAAAGCGCCCTTGAACAGGGGAACCGCACAGAACAGGGCAGGGCGTGGATGGCCATGGCAGCCAATGCTATGGAGCGCAATACTTATCCTCTGGCTCAGGAGCGCCTGCAACAGGCACTGGCCATTTTTCAGGAACAAGGAGAAAGGAAGTTACTGGCTGACGCCTATCGCCAGATGGGGCGCTCTTATCGGTACCAGTCCAACTACCAGCCGGCACTGGATTATGTCTATCTGGCCATGCAGATCTACCAGCAGTTGCAGGACAAAGCGGCCATCAGTGATGCTCACAGCAATATCGGCGTGATCCTGGAAAAAATGGGCCAGTACCAGGAGGCTATTCTGGCCCACCAGAAAGCGTTAGAACTCTTTCATGAGCTTAATGACGCTGAGGGCATCGCCACCACCATCTTTAATCTGGGTGACATCCACCGGGTCCTGGGTGACCATCAAACGGCACTGGACTACTTCCAGGATGCACTGCGTCGTGATCTCGAGGCCGGCACACCCAAAGAAATCGCCTACAGCCATAACAAACTGGCTTATCAATACAGCACCCTGGGCAATTTTGAGCTGGCAAGGGAACATATAGAAAAGGCCATCCGCCTGTTCGAACAGATCCAGGCGCCACGGGATCTGGACTGGGCTATGACCACCCTGGCCAGACTGGAGCTGGAAAGTGGCAATCTCAGTTCTGCCAGACAAATTCTCGAGGGAGTTATCCAAAGAGCACGGGAAAACCTGTATCTGAGCCTGCTGGTCGATGCCTACCGGATGGCGGCAGAAGTGGCCTTGAAGCAGGAGGATAGTGCAGGGGCGCTGACCTACATTGATGCGGGTGTCATTCAGGCTAGAGAGAATGTTGAACGACACGACGAAGCTCTGCTGGAGTCCCTGCGCGTCCAGGCCCACCTGCAACAGGACGCCATGAAAGAGGCGTTCCAGGCATTGGAAAGGCAAAAGCAACTGGATGATGCTCTGCTGGACGAGAAACGCATGAGTACCATTGCCACCGTCCAGGCGCAGACAGAAAATATCCGACGGGAGCAACAGATCGAGCTGTTAAAGAAAGAACAGGCCCTGCAACAGGCCAAACTGGAACAGCAGCGCCTCTCGCGCAACCTGTGGATCACAGGGCTTTTAGCCTGCTTTATTATTCTTTTTATGTTCTACAAACGTATCAGTCAAAGGCGCCTGAATGCCAACCTGACCAGGGAAGTGGCCAGGCAGACGGATCAACTGCAGAAGCAAAATGCCGAGTTGGAACGGGCTTACCTGAAAATGGAAGCCATCAGCCTGACAGATAAACTGACTGGACTGAACAACAGGCGCTTTCTGGAAAGCCATATTGAGGCGGATATGGAGCATTGCCGACGTCTCTACCAGGATTGGCACACCGGCAAGGCCGAGCGCCCGCACAATGCCGACTTGGTGGTCTTCCTGCTGGATATGGATAACTTTAAGGGGCTAAATGACCAACACGGTCATCTGGCTGGAGATGCCGTGCTGAAACAACTGAGCCAGCGTATGGAACAGGTTTTTCGTCATTCCGATTTTCTGGTTCGCTGGGGTGGCGAGGAATTTGTGGCCGTGGCCAGGTTTATCAGTCGCAGCGATGCCAGGCAACTGGCCGAACGACTGCGACAGACCATTCAGGACGGGCCTTTTGCATTGGGCAACGGACAAACCCAGCAACAGACTGCATCAATAGGTTATGTTTGCTACCCACTGGATGTTGAAACGGATGGCAGGGCAACCTGGCAGACTCTGATGGGACTGGCCGACACCTGCCTGTATGCAGCCAAGCAATCCGGGCGCAACCAATGGATAGGCATCGAAAGTCTGCGCCAGGAGCCTGGGAATCTGCAAACATTGCAAACCCAAAGCTTGCCTCAATGGTACGCTCAGGGCAGGGTAGAACTGGGCTGCTCCCTGACCGATCCTGAACAGATCCAATGGAGCAATCCCTAGGGCGTGTTTATCTTGCACATTGGCCTCTGTTGAGAGCGAAAATCCACTCAATCAAGGCGCGAGTAACGCCTTTAGCCATCTAAACAAGTTGGGATCAACGCGGAGTGAGGGATTTTCAGCCTCAATCCTCCTTCGGGCTGGGATTATTTTTACTCGTATCAGCCCTGATACTCGCCGACAAGCGGCCGGCCAAGCCGTTAATAAATGCTCCGGGCATTTTTTCCGTCCAGCGGCGAGATATGAAATATATCCCTATATTTCACCGCTTCGCTGCTCCAGTGGGTTCCGTTCCCATTGGTCAGTCGCTTATGTAGGCCCACTAAACCGCACTCTTTCTTCCTTGCCGGGCAAAAAAATGGCCTCCAGCAGCGCATCAATATGCAAGCTAAACACGCCCTAGTTAGGCGAGGGCACGGATGCCTGCCAGAGCCCGTTCAATTTCTTCTTCGTTATTGATCAGGCTCGGCGCAAAGCGGGCATAGCTTTGCCGGTAAGGTGTCGCGCTCATGATGATGCCTTTTTCATGCATGCGGCTGACCACCTCTTCTGGGCCCATTCCTTCCACCTCAAAACACACCAGCCCAGAGGAGAGGTCGTCAGATGCCGGCGTATGCAGTCTGACATGTTTCATGCCTGCCAGCCCTGCCTTGGTCTGACTGTTCAACTGGTGAATACGCGACTGGATCTTGTCCTTGCCCAGCGCCAGGTGCAGCTTGAAGGCCTCAGGCAATGCCCACCGGTGCTCGAAGGAATGGAATCCACCAGGTGTCATATGTTCACCTATGGGTACCTGATCCTGTGTACTGCCGCCCAGCCATACGTCATAGGAGCGGCTGAAGGACGGGATCACTGCCAGGCTGTTGTGCCAGCCACGTTCTGAACCCCAGACAAGGCCGGTACCGCGGGGGCCGAAGATCCATTTATGGGTGCCGGCGATAAAGAAGTCACAGCCCAGACTCGGCACATCTACATTCTCGATGCCAAATCCATGCACCCCATCCACACAGAAAACGATCTGATCCGCTTCTTCACGATCTGCATTAACCGAGTCAATCAGGTCAGCCATGGATCTTACCGGCAGCTTGACGCCGGTGGAGGAGTGCACCCAGGTCACCGCGACGACCTTGGTATTGGTTTTGATGGCCTCCTCCAACTTCTCAACAACCCCGGCTTCGGTGATCGTGGCGGAATCTTCGTACAGGGCAATACGCCGCACCTGGGCGCCGGTGCGCTCTGCGCGCAGTTGTAAGGACAAGTCGGTAGAATAGTGATCATGCACTGTCTGCAGGATTTCATCGCCCGGTCGCAGTTTAAGACCGCTGTAGACCATCGCCAGTCCCATGGTGGTGCTGTCGGTCAGGGCAATTTGCTCGCCTTTACCGCCCATGTAGCTGGCTGCTGAGGCTGCCACCTCTGCATCAATGGTCATAAAATGTTCGTGCCAGTAGTCCGCAGGATTCTCGTCAAAGGCCTGGCGGTGCCGTTCTATGGCATCGGCTACGGGCTTGGGGTGGGACGCCAGTAAAAAGGTGGCCAGGTGGATATAACTGCGGGTCAGGGCAAACATGTCCCGCAGGGCTGGCCAGTCCCCTGCCTTGATGTTAGCCGGAAGGGCAGCCATAGTGGAGGCATGGGCCGAAGGATTGAGTCCTAGCACAGCGGGCAGGCTCAGACTGGAGAGTTTGAGAAAATCACGACGTTTCATAGCGAGGCTCATTATCGCAGAGTGTGTGCAGTATAGGCCAAGATGCCGAAGCTGCACTGAATCTGCACGGTCTTCAATTTAACAGGGAGAAAATTGTGGCACTGGAAAAGTCATTGAATACCCCACTACTGACACTCTACGGCACTGGCACCATACTGGGAGCAGGAATATACGTCCTGATCGGAAAAATAGCAGGAGAGGCGGGCTACTGGATGCCATTGGCTTTTCTGCTGGCAGCACTGGTCGCGGCCGTCAACGGGATGGTGTATGCGGAGTTGTCAACCCGCCATCCAAGCGCGGGGGGACCCACTGAGTACGTCAAACAAGCTTTGAAGAGCCGTTGGTTTGCCAGTGTTATCGGATGGATGATCGTCGCCACCGGAGTTGTCTCTGCGGCTACCATCGCCAACGGCTTTGCCGGCTATCTGGCGGAGTTTGTCCAGGTGCCGGCCTGGTTGACTAAGAGCCTGTTGTTACTGACTTTAGGGGGAGTAGCCATCGCCGGTGCCAGGGAGTCTGCCTGGTTTATGGCGATCACAACGACTCTGGGGATCCTGGGGCTTTTATGGATCTTATACCTGGGCTTTATTGATACAAGCCTGGAGCAGGGATGGGAATCCTATCGAACAGCCACCCCCAACCTCACCGACGGCTCGGTATTGACCGGTGTGCTGGCAGCCACATTCCTGGCCGTGTACGCCTTTATCGGATTTGAGGATATGGTGCATGTGGCAGAAGAAACCGAAAAGCCCAAACGGGCTATGCCCATCGCCATCGTAATCGCGCTGTTGGTGTGCGCTGTACTTTATATTGGAGTTTCCATTGCCGCACTCATGGTGGTGGAGCCAGATGAACTGGCCAAGAGTGCCGCCCCTCTGGTTACTGTGACGGAGAAAGCGGGGTACGCCAAATGGCCTCTGGTGCTGCTCAGCCTTTGGATAATACTTAACGGGGCCCTGGCTCAGATCATTATGGCGACCCGGGTGCTTTATAATATGGGCGAGGGGCATGGGGCGCCAACCTGGTTTGGAAAGCTAAATAACAAAACTGCTACGCCAGTGTCTGCGACGGTGGTGACAACGCTGGTAATCCTGATTTTATCCGTGGCATTTCCTTTAAAGGCTTTAGCTTCCGCTACCAGCCTGATCATGTTGTTAATTTTTATTGCCTCTAATGTGGCGCTAATCATTCTGGAACGGCGCAAGGCCGATGCGCCCTTTGATGTGCCGGTCTTCCTGCCTTGGGTGGGATTAGTTCTCAGTCTTGCGCTGATGATCGGCAATTTCCTGGTGAAGGGCAGTGGCCACTGACAAGTTTTGAGTCGGGAAAGATGAAAGCCGGCCGAATTCAAACAGCCGGCGAAAAAGCCACCGGGAACTGATGGCATGCTGGAAGGGAAATCATATAAAGGCTTATACCAATCAACGCCTTACATAGGCCTGATATTCCAGACGACTCACTCGGCTGTCTCTGTTTGAGTCCACATAACCAAAGTGTTTTTCAATTTGATTGTCGTCGGCTTCTTCCAATGAAATATAGCCATTCTCATCCTCATCCAGGGTGGCGAAGTCATGCTCAATGGGGTCAAGCTTGGCCACCTTTGCGTCTTTTGCCGAATCGACCACATCCTGGTCTTCAGCCACCAGACCCGCATTGGCCTGCATGTAGGCATTGAATTCCGCTCTGCTGATTTCACCATCTGTATTGCCGTCAATCATGGCGAAATGCTCCCAGATCTCATCATCATCGGCTTCTTCCTTGGAAATATAGCCGTCATGGTCATTATCCAGGCTTCCGAACGTACTGCCTATCTTCTCCAAGTCGTTACCTGCACAGGCAATCAATGTGACGCTCATGGTCGAAAGAGCCAGTAAACCTAATTTTGTCATGATGTTTTCCTTCTGTTGCTAAAAGGCCCCAATCCGATTGGGTATGCATGGAAGCTTATTCAATGGACATGCCAAGATTGCCTGGATAGCAGCATCGCAGGGTCGAAACAGTTAGGGTGGTGCACACAGCCGTGATTGGTATAGAAATTTCAATCCTTGCGCAACAATTTCATTCTCTTCAGCCTTGGCAGCTCAATTTATGAGCATTCAGGTCAAATCTCATTGATAATGTAACGCTTTCAGGGTAGATGTACGTCCAAACGAGCAGACTGCAGTACCGATGAGAAAAGAAGAACAACTGGATTGGCTGGGCATGGAGCTGCCGAAAAAGCGCGGTGGCGCCAGAAAAGGGGCAGGGCGCAAGGCCTGGCGGGGAAAGACACAGGTAAAACGGGTGCCTGAACGTTATGCCGAAGCCATTGATGAACTGATTGCCCATCTGGATCAGATCCGCGGCAAAAACCGCCATAAGAGCGAACTGCTGGCCCGGGATCTGGATGACCGCCTGGTCAGGCTCACTCTGACGAGCAAACACCACAAGCAAACAGATTGATTTTGTAACATAAACAATGGGGTGACCCTGAACTTACTCGGGTTTAAGGTCGGTGAGAAGCTTCCGGAAACTTTCGCTCTGATTCAGTAATTGTCGGCCTGTGCGGATCAACAGGTCCACATCCCTGGCCGGTAGATTAAAGTTGGTGGGCAGGTTCTTCAGATAGTAGCGCTGAGCTTCATCGGCCACATGGTTAAAACTCACGTGGGTGAGGTAGATATCGGCACAGTAGACAGTGTTGCAACGCGCTCGGGGCTCAGCCTCCCTATCGAACTCACGCACGGCAAGCCGCAAAGCGCTTAGGGTATCAAAGCTGTAATTGTCCAGCGGTTTGGTGGCCGCCGTCAAAATGGATGTTACAAAGCCCGGCACACTGGCACTCTGATCCAAGTCCGTGGTCGGGTCGGTGGCGGCATCCACCACTATCACCACAAATTTACTGATCTTCTCCTGGTTGAAACGCTTAAGAATACTGTAGCTGACGCCATTATTCTCCAGCGCAAACAGCACAGAGCGCAGGCCCAGGTTATCTGCCACGCCCCCGTCCATCAGGTGGATATAAGGTCGTTCGGGTTCAAAGGATGCGGGGGCATAGTAGGAGCGCCGCCGGTCCACCATCTGGTAATTTTGCGGATTGAGCAACTGACTCTTGGCTGCATTAGTGACCCACAATGGCTCCCGGTAAGCGCAGCCCGGGTTCAGAGCATGATTCTGGTAGGTAAGGGGAGTCAGTAAGCCCGGAAAAGCCGAAGAGGTGGCCACAGCTCTGGCCACCGGCAGACTCAACAAATCGCTGCACAGCAGATCAAACTGATCCTGAACAAAAGGAAACTGGCCGCCGGTGGTCATATCGGTACCATTGACCATCACAAAGGGTTTGCCCAACTCCAGCATGGCCTGATAGCTGCGCTGGCCAAATAACTCCCGCTGATAGTAATCAAAAGCCAGATCCGAGCGGCCATACTCAAAGCTGGCCAGTCTGAACCAGTTAAGTGGATTGAGCAGTTCCTTGGTCAATTCCCATTCAATGTCCTTATACAGGAAACCATCAGTAAACCCCGGACCGAATACGCCATCGCGATAAAGCCCGTAGTACGCTGCGGTAAAACTGCCCCCCGATACTGAACTGATGATATCCACTTCATCCAGCAGGCGCTTTTCCTGGCCATGCCAGTCTATGGTGGTATCTCTAAAGGCTTCTAGCACCCCGTATGAAAGTGCAGCCGCACGGGTGCCCCCGCCTGAAAATGCCAGAATGATGAACAAATCTTCAGAATTGTCGGGATTGATACGTTCCACCTGATCATATCTATAGCCCTGGCTTGGATCGTATTGCGCCAGCGGTTTTGCATGGTGGAACTGCGCGCAGCCGCCAAGCAACAGGCTTAGAAACAATAAAACCGCTGCGTGTTTCATGGCGAATGAGGATCCTTGTCGAGGAAAGTGATCTCAAGGGGACAGTCGTAACTGGTGTTATCTATCAGGATTTCATGCAGACAGGGATAAAAGGTGAAGTCCGTTTTCAAAGTGATGGTATGAAAACCGGCGCTGACACGCAGCGTCTTGTTTACCAGGCCGATATCTGTGTCATCCAGCAAAACATGCGCCTGGATATCGGCAGAGAAATGTACGAATAGATATTCCATGTTCCAGCCCTGAGTCGTGGGATCCTGCATACGGCTGATAGAACAGGTTGAAGTCCCATTAAGTGTTAAACCATGGGTGCACAATTCGCAAGGTGCGCTGCCGGGATCTGAGTAACTTCCTACAGGAAATCTGCCGGAGGATTGCTTAACACAATTGCTCAGATTTCGCGTAGCAGCATCCAACACCGGCCAAAGTCTCGTCTCAGTTAAGCACTAAAAACCAAGAAGGGGACATGTTTTAAGTAAATACACACATTTCCATTAGTACGCTCAATATCAACATATTGCATTTAACATAATATACATTACAGGAATATGCATAGTCTCTAGAATGGGAGCCGAAGCTCCCTCAAGTCTGATTGGTTTTGTAACGAATTCAGGTTTATCTGAGGCGGCTATCTCTCTGTTGCTCCGGCATCCTTAACTTCAGAGATTCCGGTGATGATGCGCATATACTCCTCACTAGCCTGGTCACGGGTTTGTACCGTGCGCTTTTTGGTTTGCTTGCAGGCCAGCCAGCCCTGATTGAAACTGTGCTTAAGTTGGCTGAGCAGATATCGCTGACTGGATGGTCGCAGATTGAGCTTGGCCAGCAGCAACTTGCCCTGGTCCTGGTTATCCAGGCCACTTGGCATTTCGGCTACTGCCTGTTTGGCGCTCTCCAGCTTTTCTTCCGGGTCCAGCAGATACTCCAGCACCAGATCGTAATTGTCCCCATTCAGCCCGGCATTAACTGCGAAGGCCCGAAGCCGGTCCAGGGTCTGGCTCTTAATGGTCAGGCTGGTCAGATTGCTTAAATAGCGCTGCTTATACTTACGCCATTTGGCATTTAAGCGTGTATAGCATGGCGCAACCAGCAACCCTTTTAGCTGCTTCATGGCCTCAGCCGGATCCGTTCTCCCCAAATCCGGCAGGTTGGCATCCGGCACAATGAAATCTGCCGGTTTAATGGCCTTTTCAAGCAGCCCGGTACCAACAAACTTCTGCCAGAGCCTTTTCTCCGGATTTTCGATTTGAGTCTGTGATGGTGGTCTGGAAGTCATATTTATTGTGACATGTCACATGTGGAATCGGTGGCTTCCACTCTAAAGAAGTTGTTGCTTGTGTGCAATGAGGGTGTTGTGACAGGTCACAATTTTAGCGGTAGCTTCAAAATATTACTGGTGGTGTGAGCCGCTTGGTGCGGCTCAGCATCTGGCCGCTAAACCGACAACTGGTACATACAAATACTGACGGCGCTGGCCAGATTCAGTGAGTCAATATGGCCGCTACCCTGGATTGTAAAAGCATCGGCCTTAAATCCTGCCAAGGCCTCGGTGGGCACGCCGCGGGCTTCGTTACCAAACAGATAACAGTCGTAATTAAAAAATTCGCTTCTGTTGATACGGGTCCCCTGCATATCGAGGTAAGCAAATCTGTTAAAGCGGTTTGGCAATTGGCTGAGTTCCACCTCCAGCTCCAGGGGTACATGGAAGATGGCGCCCATGCTGGCCCGGACCACTTTTGGATTAAAAGGATCGACGCTGTTGGGACTGAGCAACAAGCGAAAACCGCCAAACCAGGCCAGGGTTCGTAATATGGTACCCAAATTGCCCGGATCCTGTATTTCGTGCAGATAGACACAACGTTTGGCCTGGCCAGGAGCAACTGCCGGGCGGGTTAAATCCGGCAGGGGTACGCAGGCAATAATCCCCTGGGGCGTTTTTGTGTCGCTGATATGGGCCATTTGCCTGTCATTAAGGGTAACCAGCGTGAATTGGCTATCCAATTGCCCTGCCCATTGCTGATACTTTTGTGTTACATACAGCACGGTATTGTTCAGACCCGGCTGAGTTTTTGCCGCTTTGGCCAGCTCAAGAATCAGGTGCTCTCCTTCCACCAGGTAGCAGCCCAGTTGGGCGCGATATTTTTTCTGATGGAGCTTTTTAACGTCGTCCAGTTTCATTGCAGCTTGCCTTTATTCTTTTAAGCACAGGGTAATTGAGAAAAACCGATGCCGTGATACTACTCAGCCCATGCTTGCCAGTGGGGATACAGTTCTTCGGTGGGGTGGATTGTATCGCCCTGCCCCCTTTAAGTCAGGCAAAAAGCGCGCGGCGGGAACTTGCAAAGCCGGTCTGCGGGCTTACAATAAGCGCCGTTTTCAGCGTTATAAGCAGCAGACTCAGCCATGGCCCGATCAAAAACCAGTAAAAAATGGATGGACGAACACGTCAACGATCCCTACGTCAAAAAGGCACAGGTCGACGGCTACCGATCCCGGGCCAGTTATAAGCTGCTGGAAATCAATGAGAAGGACAAGCTGTTTCGCCCCGGCAGCGTGGTGATGGATCTGGGCAGCGCCCCCGGCGGCTGGTCGCAGGTGGTAGCGCCGATAGTCGGCGATTCAGGGCGACTGATTGCCTCCGATATCCTGCCTATGGACAGCATTATCGGAGTGGACTTTATCCAGGGGGATTTTACCGAGGAAGCGGTTTACGAGCAGATCCTGCAAGCCCTGGGCGACAATAAAGTGGATGTGGTGATCTCAGATATGGCCCCTAATCAGAGTGGCGTTAAAACCACCGATCAGTATGCCTCAATGCATCTGGTGGAGCTGGCTCTGGATATGTCCCGTAACGTACTCAAACCAGGCGGTTGCTTCTGTGCCAAGGTGTTTCAGGGCGTGGGCTATGAAGAGTATGTTAAAGACGTACGCAGCTCCTTTGACAAAGTCCTGGTGCGTAAACCCGCTGCTTCGCGCCCCCGCTCCCGGGAAGTCTATCTGGTGGCCAAGGGATTCAAAGGCTGACACCGCTCCCGTAGCCCTGCTAGCGCTCCAGCAGCGGCAGTTTATCCGCCACACCGTTCCACTGGTCGGCATCCTCTGGCGGGGCTTTCAGTTCGGTAATATTTGGCCATTCCCGGCACAGCTGGGCGTTGATGGGCAGAAATTCCGCCTGGTCAGGCGGCAGTTCGGTGTCCTGAAAAATTGCCTCAGCCGGGCATTCCGGCACACATAAAGCGCAGTCGATACAGATTTCCGGGGCAATGACCAGAAAGTTCGGCCCCTCAAAAAACGCATCCACCGGGCAAACAGCCACACAGTCAGTGTATTTGCATTTTATGCAGTTGTCGGTCACTACAAAGGTCATCGGAGCGTCTTCATCAGCGATAATGCCGGCAAGTGTAAAGTAGCCCGGTTAAATCTCAAGTGTCTTTCACCCTGACCGGGTCAGTTTCCCTATCTATAGGCAACCCGCTGTTTTAAAATACCCCGCCCTGGCGGAACGGCCGTCCGGCGAGTTTACGAGAGTCTATTATGTTGCGTTTGACGGATATTAAGTTACCCCTGGATCACGATGAACACGCCCTGGAGCAGGCCGTTTTAAGCAAGCTCAATATAGACAAAGGCCGGCTGATTTCCTTCGATTTGTTCAAACGTGGTTACGACGCACGTAACAATAAAGACATCCAATTTATCTATACCCTGGATGTGGAGGTAAGGGACCAGGCAGCCTTATTAGCACAATTTTCAGACGATCAGTCGGTACGCGTAACCCCTGATATGCGCTATCAGTTTGTTGCCCAGGCTCCCAGTGAACTCAGCCACAGACCCGTGGTGGTGGGCCTGGGTCCCTGTGGCTTGTTTGCCGCCCTGATTCTGGCACAGATGGGTTTTAAACCCATAGTACTGGAGCGCGGCAAGGCCGTTCGTGAGCGCACCAAAGACACCTTCGGCTTCTGGCGCAAACAGCCCCTGAATCCGGAATCCAATGTGCAGTTTGGTGAAGGCGGTGCCGGCACTTTCTCTGATGGTAAACTGTACAGCCAGGTGAAAGATCGTAAACACTACGGCCGAAAGGTACTGCACGAATTTGTTGCCGCCGGCGCCCCCGAAGAGATCATGTATGTGAGTAAACCCCATATCGGCACCTTTAAGCTGGTCAGTATGGTGGAAAAAATGCGTGAGCAGATCCTCTCCCTGGGCGGAGAAATCCGCTTCAGCACCCGGGTCGAAAAACTGGATCTTGACCGGCAGAACGATGGCTACCAAATCAAAGGGTTACATTTGTCCGGCGGCGGGTATCTGGCATGCCGGCAGGTGATTCTGGCTCTCGGACACAGTGCCCGCGACACCTTTGCCGCTCTTTATGAACAAGGCGTTTACATGGAGGCCAAGCCTTTTTCCATCGGATTTCGTATAGAGCACGAACAAAGCATGATCGACCGTTGCCGCTTCGGTGATAACGCAGGCAATCCTATTTTAGGGGCCGCCGACTATAAGTTGGTGCACCACTGCAAGAATGGCCGTTCAGTGTACAGCTTTTGTATGTGCCCGGGCGGTACGGTTGTGGCTGCCGCCTCAGAGCCCGGCCGGGTCGTCACCAACGGCATGAGCCAGTATTCACGCCATGAGCGTAATGCCAACAGCGCCATTGTGGTAGGTATCACCCCTGAGCAGGACTACCCTGGCCATCCCCTGGCAGGTATCGAACTGCAACGCCGCCTGGAAGAACTGGCGTTTCATGCCGGCGGTGAGAACTATCATGCCCCGGCCCAGTTAATTGGTGATTTTCTGGCCGGCAAACCCAGCACGGAGCTGGGTGAGGTCAAACCCTCCTATACGCCGGGCGTGACCCTGACCGATTTAAGCAAGGTAGTGCCGGATTATGTGACCCAGGCCATTCGCGAGGCCATTCCCGCCTTTGAGCGGCAGATTAAAGGCTTTGCCAAAGCCGACGGTTTGCTGACCGGGGTGGAAACCCGCACCTCTTCTCCTGTCTGTATCAAGCGTGGCGAGGATTACCAGAGCGTCAATGTGCGGGGCCTGTACCCGGCCGGTGAAGGGGCCGGCTATGCAGGCGGTATCTGGTCGGCGGGCATCGATGGTATTCGGGTGGCAGAGGCGTTGGCGCTGGCATTCGGGGAAAGTTAGCGCCCCTGCTTCATCCTTTTACTCTGCGCCTCACGCTTCTCGGTGCGTTTTTCTTTGCGATCCTGCTTTTCGGGGGTGAGTGAGCCGTCTTTAAACTTTTGCTTACGCCTGGCCTTGTCGGCGATCTTTTTGGCGGCGGCTTCGGCCATCTCAATTTTCTCTTCAGCGACCATCGCCGGTGTCTCCAGGCTGATTCTGCCCAGTTTGCCGGATTGAAGTTCGTTGAGCAGCACCTCGCAGATCTTGTGCAAGTTAACCCGGCCACCGCTCATCAACGCGCCGCGCTTTTTGGCTGCCGCCTCTAAGAAAGCCAACTCGGTATCAGGTAGCTCCTCCAGCTTAAAGCGTTCTTTCATCAACTGCGGATAGGCCTTAATCAGATAATCGGCCGCATAGAAGCCCACATCATCATATTCCATCGCCGTGTTTTTCACCGCTCCGGAAGCCGCCAGTCGGTAGATGGAATTAGGATTCTCTATCTTGGGCCACAGCACCCCCGGCGTGTCGTACAACACAATGCCGCTGCCCAGGTTAATGCGCTGCTGGCTTTTGGTGATCGCAGGCTCATTGCCGGTTTTGGCAATGGTACGCTCGGCAAGGATATTGATCAGGGTCGACTTACCCACATTGGGAATGCCGGTGATCATCGCGTTGATGGATTTGACTGAAGCCGCCTTTTGCGCACAGGCGCTACGAATTAGCTGTATGATCTGCTTGCTGTTAGCCGGATTGCCGTTGGAGGTGGTAAGGGTGGTTACCCCACGCTCAGACTCAAGGTGGGCCTGCCACTGCGCCGTAATGTCCGGATCGGCCAGATCGAACTTGTTGAGAACTTTCAGGCAGGGTTTATCGCCGCGGATCCTGGCAATTTCGGGGTTTTCACTCGAATAGGGGATGCGCGCATCCAGCACTTCAATCAGGATATCCACCTGATTTAGCGATTCCTTTATCTCTTTCAGGGCTTTGTGCATGTGCCCCGGAAACCAATGCAAGCTCACGTCAACTTTCCTCAACCAATCAACTGGCTGCATTCTACTGCATGTGGCGCCATGATTGGCAGTTATCTGCCTTGCCCGGGTCAGATACGGCTTTACCTGACTCCCTACTGCGTCTCTGTCGAAACGCCATTAACAGTCAGCCAGGTAACCAGGTGCAATAGCCAGATTTTCCGCCCCATAAAGCGTCTGGCGGTTCTCCAGGTAGAGTTGGTATTCCGGCCCCCTCAGTCCGGCGCTGGCGGTGCAATCCACATTCCAGCGACGCAGCAGGTAGCCGGCCATAGCCGCCCGTACTGTTATCTTCAGACGCCCGTTTTCCATGCCGTAATCCATTTCTATGGCAGTGGGATACTTTACATTGTGCGGATGGGGAATCAGATGCAACGGCATCATCCTGACCCACTGGTGATCGTCCTGTTTATCCTCGCCCGGCTGTCCCTCCCCTGCCAGCAAGGTAGCCTTGGCGATGCGGGTCAGGACAAAATCACGGAACGCGTCTGATTTGCGATCATAGGCCCTCACATGCCATCGCAGGCCGTTATCCACAATGCTGTGGGGCACGATTTCCCGCGCCCCTGAACCACTGCTCAGCGACGTATAGATAATACTTACCGGCTTGCTGTTGAGGATGGCCTGCACCAGGCGGGCCACCACAAAAATGTCCGGTACATTGAGCTGACTGGGTGCTTCCACCGGAAAACGTATATCGCCAATGGCGTCGAAACCATCGGAAATATCATTGGCCAGTTTCATCAGGGTTTTGCGCGCATCATGCTCAAACAGTGGTCTGAATGTCTGGGTTTGCAGATAGCGTTTTAGCGCCAGGTCATAAATAAGGTTGTCCGGCGCCAGGGATTTATACAGATTGAAATCTCGGGAACCGGCCGACAGCCCCACCTGGAACCGCTTCAGCAGATCATGGCGGGTCAGGTGGCCGCGAAACATCAAACAGAAGTCGATAAACGCAAGTCTCTGGCGCTGGGCGAAGATGATCTCGGTTAATTCCATGGGCATTGATAATGGTTATTTTGAGTGCCAAACATGATTCATAATAAACCGCGTGTCAATAATATCTCTGTGCTCTGTAAAAATTACCCCTGCTGCTTCCTGACCGAACGAAAATCGAACTGCGATGCCTGAATTTCGGTACTTTCACCCCGGAATAAAAAATGCTTGGTAGTCACAGAAAAAGGAGGGACACACTTGGATCTGGCAAACCTGCTACTCATCCCGCTTATCGCCGCTGTGCTTATTCTGGCATTGGAAAAATGCCTGAGACGTAATCATTCCTCCTACCCCCAAGCCCGGCCCTACTCAGGGGGCGGCGACCTCTCGAGCCATGCCTGGTGCCGCTTTCATGTTCGCTACTACCCCATGGCCCTGCTGCTGATTGCCTTCGAAATGGAGATGATGTTCATGTATCCATGGGCGGTGGTCTATGTGGCCGAAGGCATCAAGGCGCTGATGGAAATGGGTATGTTCCTGACCATACTCGCGCTGGGTATTGTCTATGCCTGGCGGGAAGGGGTCTTCAGATGGCAGTAAGCCTTTGGCAGCGGCTGGCTGCCCGTGCCTCCGTCCCCGTATTTGTGGCATCCGGCAAGGATGAGCCAGACGAAATTCAGGATATGCTCTGGCAGACCGGTCGTATCAAGCTGGTGTTTACTCCGCGTCACGCCAGCCTGTTAGTGGTTACCGGGCAGATTCCAGTGGAACAGTCACAGAGCCTGGCCATCATTCATGATCAACTTCCCCACCCGCGAGCCACCCTTTGGTGTGGCGGACAGCCTTGTTTTGAATTTATCGCTGCCAAAAGGGCCCCGTCACCTCAGACATTGGTGGCGAGTGCTGAGGATCTGCCACAGCGGATCAAGGAAACACAAAAGCAGCTTTTAAGTGGAAAACGGCAAAGCGAGCCGGACCTCAATCCGGATAGGCCCCCTGCCCCCTGGCAAGGTAAAGGGGATCATGGCCAGGGGGGGGAAGGTATGATGGGAGGCAAACCCTATGGCCGCCCCATGGCAATGATGGAGGCCGACCTGCGTGACGGGCTGATGCTGGATGCCCTTGAGTTTTCCGTGGGGCCTTTTTACCACGGGCTGCCCGCTGGGCTGATGGCCAGCGTCAGCCTGCAGGGTGACGTCATCCTAAAGTGGCAGGTGGAATCGCCTCCCTTCCCTACTGCTCTGCCGTCGGTTTTTGTCCGCGCCCTGCACCAAGATACCCCACTGGCAGATCTGGAAATCTGGCGCGTACGGGTTCATCTGCAGCGACTGGCCAGAATGATGGCGCTGGACGGACTGGACTGTGCGGCTGTGCGTACCCTGCGCCTGGCCGGTCCCCTGCCCTGCATAACGCAAGCCGGGCTGGGAGCTTTGCAAAAACAAGTCGGATCCCTTGAGAAGCACCTGAGAAAGCGTGGATTTTTTGCCCTGGGTGCCGGTATCGGTGAACTCGATGCCCAACAGGCAAACCTTATGGGCGGTTATGTGGGGCGCGCCTGTGGCATGCAGGAGGATGCTCGCAGCACAAGCAAGCCATATCAGGCCCTGGGATTCACCGTTTCCTGTCAGGATAAAGGGGATGTGCAAAGTCGCCGCTTGCAATTGTTTGCTGAAGTTCACCAGGCCATCGCCCTGGCAGCAAAGGCAGGACGGGAAGAGGTTATGTTAACCCATGAGGAGATTGAAACTCCGGTGGGCAGGTTAACCAAGCGACAGGCCCCCAAGGATCACAGCGAGATGTTGCAGAGCCTGCTGCCAGGCATGGAATGGCGTGAAGCCCTGATGACTCTGGCCAGCCTGCCGGTGGCGGGCGCAACAAGGGAGGGCGGATGGCAATGATCCTGAACGAACTGCTGTTGCCCATTTTTGTAGTGCTGATAACGCTTATCCTGGGCGCGGGGGTAGTGGATTATCTGCACCACGCCACCAGTGCACTTGGCAAACAGATGAGTCTGAGGCGGTCCCTGAATCCGCTGGCGCCACTGTACCGGCTGGGACTTGCCTTGAGTCAGCAATCGGTGATCACCGAGCATCCAGACAGACTTAACCTTCGCCTGGCACCGGCTTTGTATTTCGCCTTGGCCGCGCTGGGCCTTGCGGTAGTCCCTTGGTCGGCTGACTTTATTCCCGCTGATCTGGTCACCGGCATGGTGCTTTGGGGTGCCGTGGAAGTGCTTGCCACTGTGGTGATTTTCCTCTGCGGCTGGTCCGCCAATGCCCATTTACCGCTGCTTGGCGCCTATCGTTACGTTTCCCTCGGCCTGTCCTACATGCTCGTCAGCATGTTTGTGCTGATTGGGGTGGCCCTGCCGGCCGAATCATTGCAACTGAGCGCTGTGGTGGAGTCGCAACGGGAAATATGGAATGTGCTACGCCAGCCAATGGGATTGCCGCTGTTTCTGATTGTCGGCCTGGGGCTGACTTTCTGGGGGCCGCTCGATTTCGCCAGCTCGCCTGATCTGGATCGGGGGATATCCGCAGATCAATCAGGCGCTTCCCGCCTGGTCTGGCAACTGGCCCGTTACGCCATGCTGGTCGCTTTTTCCTTTATGGCCGCCACCGTTTTTCTCGGCGGCTGGCTGGGGCCCTGGCTCCCCGGCCCGCTTTGGCTGGTGTTAAAGGCGACGCTGGTGCTGCTGATCCTGCTGTGGATGGGCCATAACCTGCCTGTTATGACACCGGATAAGTTTATCAGTGTTGCCTGGGTACTGCTGTTACCCCTGTCCTTTGTGGATCTTATCTGGGCGGGAGCACTGGCCCTATGGTAGGCATCTGGACCGACATTACCTTCTATCTGTGCGCGGCCATCGCGGTCTTTTCCGGGTGGCGGGTATTCAGAACGGACTCCATGGTTCGGGCTTCTTTCCTGCTGCTGATCTCTTTTTTGGCGGTGGGCGTCATCATGTTACTGCTGGCTGCAGTCTATCTGGGTACGGCGCTGTTTTTCATGATGGCCGTTGAAATGATGGTGATGGCCCTCTTTATGGTCATGTTTATGATGAATCCGGCCGGCCTGAATCCCATGAATATGGTGCATCAGCCATGGGTGGCTGCTCTGCTCGGTTTCGCTGTTTTTACCGGTTTATCGCTGGTAGCGGTTTACGGTGAGTTCCCAGCCAATCCGGCTCCCGCGGATCTCGATCCGGTACGTTCCCTGGGCAGGGAATTGCTGGGGGACTCCATGCTGGTGTTCGAATCCGCCGGCATTGCCCTGCTGGCTACCATGATCGGCACCGTAGTGTTGTCCAGCCATCGGGGACGTTATGGTCCCGCCAATGAAGGATCGGAGCCCCCGGGTCTGGATCCAGGCGGCCCGCCGGCCAAATCGGCGGCGCAGAAGCAGCAGCAACGGGAAGAGCAAAAAGAACAGGAAGAGGATAAACAGGACCATGACCAGTAACCGATCAGACGGAAAAAGGCAGAATTAAGGGGGACTCCATGACATTGACAATGCTGCTGATTGTGGGCGCAGCCCTGATAGGTACCGGTCTTTACGGGGCCTTGTCCCAGCAGTCCTTTGTAATGCTGATGATGGGGCTTGAGCTGATGCTCAACGGTATTATGCTTTATGCGGTGGCGTTCTGGGCTCTGGCTGGTCATGGCATTCCTGAAGGCCAATTGTTGACCATTATTGTGATGGCGGTGATGGCGATAGAAATGGCCATGGGTTTTGCCCTGGTGGTGGCGGTATTTCGCACCAGTCAGGCCGACACCACTGAAGCGCTGCAGGATCTGAAGCACTGATGCTCTGGAGCATACCTGCCATAGCCCTGCTGGGCGCCCCCTTACTATTCTGGTTTGGGCGGCGCTGGCAGCGAATCTGGTTGGCAACCTTTACAGGCGGCATTTGTATCGTCATGTTTATGCTGGCATGGTATGGCTTACAGGCAGGCTGGCAAGGGACCTACTCCTGGAATCAAACCCTGACCCTGCAATTGGATCTCACCCCCCTGACTGCCCTGTTTGTGCTGACCATCGCGGCCACCGCCGCACCTGTGGTCATCTTTACCGCATACCACGAGACCAGGCATGGTCTGCCCCGTCTGCACAGCCTGTTATTGTTCTTCACCGGCGCCATGACAATGCTGGTGCTGGCGGCAGATCTGCTGAGCCTGCTGATTGCCTGGGAACTGGTGGGTGCCTGCTCTTGGGCGCTGATAAGCCACCAATGGCGGGACAAACACAAGGTTCAACAGGCGGGCTGGGCATTTCTGGTGACCCGTCTGGGGGATCTGGGCCTGTTCGTAGCGGTATTTTCCGCTTTGGCGGCTACCGGTTCTCTTAGCTATGGGGCATTGAGCGAACTTGGCGGCGGGTTGCTGCATCTATTTGCGGCGGGCCTGGTATTGGCCGCCGCCACCAAGTCTGCACAAGTGCCCTTCTCTCCCTGGCTGTTCTGCGCCATGGCCGGCCCCGTTCCAGTTTCAGCGCTGTTACATGCGGCGACTATGGTAGCGGCAGGCACCTTTATTCTCATCCGCCTGTACGACATTCTGGCGCCCGTCCCCTGGTTTGAACCTGTTGTGCTGGGCCTGGGGCTTTGCACCGCGCTGGCGGCAGGGTTGGTGGCCTGCGCACAGGGGCATGCCAAAAAGCTGCTGGCCGCGTCCACCTCGGCTCACTATGGCTTTATGTGGGTTGCCATTGGAGGGGGATATCCGGCAGTGGCTACCCTGCATTTTGTGGTGCATGCTGCCCTCAAGGCAGCATTATTCCTTGTCACGGGTGTGGTGGCAAAAAGCGCAGGCAGTTACCGCCTTGAAAAAATGGGAAAGGCCGAACAGCGAAGTCTGCTGGCTGTGATCAGCCTCGTATCTGTCCTGGCGCTGGCCGGGCTCTTTCCTCTGGGAGCGGCCTGGACCAAGGAAAAAATCGTCACCGTTGCCGGGCATGTGACCCCGTTAGTCGCTTTATCCACCATGCTGGCCGGTGCCCTGTGTGCAATCTACGCCGCCCGTTTCCACCTGCATCTGTTTGGGACATTAGGCCGTCCCTTAAAAGGCCGGGGCCCAGCGTATCGGGCTTCTGTTGCCGAGTTTGCCCCCCTGTGTTTTCTGGCCCTATGCACTGTGCTCTTATCCCTGCTCTGGCTGCCCAGTGCAGGCCAGACATTGGAGGAATGGCTGAAAGCTCCGCTTCCCCCTTTTAAAGCCTGGGAACTGATTCTCTCCACCATCCTGGTGGTGGCCGGTGGCTTACTGGGGTGCAGGCTGACAGGCAGGCAAAGTACTGTCGACCCAGCCCTAGGGCGGTTTTTTGCCGGTTGGTGGTCTCTGCCGGTGCTGGGTCACCTGCTGGTTGTCAAGCCGGTGCGCATATCCAGCCAGTTGCTGTCCCGGGCAGAGCAGCAGTTTGCTGCTTTGGGAATGGGCGCGGTGGGAGCGATAAGCCATCACCTGGCCCGCTTAGACCAACGGGCGGTGGATAAAGCAACGATGCTCAGTGCAAGGCTGACCCGCTACCTGGCGAAGCTCAATGCCAGGGCGGGCGAATGGCTATTCAACGGCATACCCACAGGGATGGCAGCTTTATGCGATAAGTGCGCCACCCGGGTTCAGTCTTTACAGACCGGCCTGAGCCATCAGTATTACACCCTGGCAGTGGTGGGTGTGATTTCATTTATCCTTGTGCTGATAACAGGAGAGATGTTTTGATTCTCACGATCTCATTACTGGTTCCACTGTTGGCGGCGTTGCTTTTGGCGTTTCCCCTGCACTGGCCACAACGTTATTATCGCGGTTTTGCTACCGGCATTGCCCTGGTGCCGTGCCTGTTGCTGGTCATTGCCTGGGTCAATTTCGATACCAGGGGCTCCCTGTTCCAACATGTGCATGAGGTTCCCTGGGTACCCTCGCTGGGTATGGCCTGGCGGGTTGGTGCCGATGGCATCGCCCTGGCGGTGGCCACCATGAGTTCGTTCCTCATCGCCGGGGCGGCTTTCTATCCGGTGGATACCTATGGCCGGGCCAGGCAGTACTATGCCTGGATCCTGTTCCTGCAGGCAGTCTCCCTGGGGGTATTCCTGGCCCTTGATCTGTTGCTGTTCTATGTGTTTTTCGATCTCAACCTGGTGGCCATGTACTTCCTGATTGCCCGCTGGGGGCATGGCAAGGCCAGGTTTGCCGCCACCAAGTTCTTTCTATTCACCCTTTGTGGCTCGCTGGCCTTGCTGCTGGGCATACTGGGACTCTATTTGTCAGTGGAGCCCCGTACTTTTGACATGCGGATTCTCATAGAACAACAGCCCCTGGCAGGTACCGGTCTGTTGGCCTCGCTGGTTTTCCTGGGGCTGATGGTTGGCCTGATCATCAAGACTCCCCTGGCCCCTCTGCACACCTGGCTTCCCCAGGCGCATGTAGACTCCCCGGGCCCGGTGTCGGCGATCCTGGCAGGCGTATTGTTGAAAATGGGCACCTACGGCATGATCCGGATCCCCTACAGCATGATGCGCCAGACCTTTGAACAATATGCTTTGGCGATCGCTGTCTTGGCGCTGGTGTCCATTTTGTATGGTGCTCTGGTGGCGCTGGCACAGCACAATCTGAAGCGTCGAATCGCCTACACATCCATCAACCATATGGGCTACACGGTACTGGGGATCGCAGCGGCCGGGGCCTTGATGTCCGACAGTCCCATGGCTCAGCGCCTGGCCCTGACCGGCGCAACAGTAGAGATGGTGGCCCACGGGCTGATCACAGGTTCACTGTTTTTCATCACCGGCTCTTTCTGGCAACGCACCCGGGAATACGATCTGGACGCTTACGGAGGCTTGGCCGCCAAAGCTCCTGTGTTGGCCTTTGCCATGGTGCTGGCGGCCTTTGCCAGTTTCGGCTTACCCGGACTGGCGGGATTTGTGGCCGAGTTTCAAATCTTTGCCGGAACCTTTGCTATCTATCCCTGGCTGGCGTCCATCGGCTTGCTCGGCATACTCATTACCGCCGCACTTTTTCTACAGATGCTGCAGAAGCTGTTTTTTGGTTCTTTACCCCAGCGCTGGACGGAATTCACCGACCTGGGCAGGGATGAGCGCCTTGTGCTGGCTGTTTTGTTGCTTGCGGTTGTCGTTATCGGGATCTATCCCAATGTGTTATTGGGCCCCATCGAGGCCTCAGTGACGCTGCTGGTCGGGAGGCCATAATGCCTGTAGGGGATATTCTTCCCGAACTGTCACTTATCCTTGGCGCCGCCATCATACTGGTGTCGGCCACTTTTCTTCCCCGCCAGCGGCATCTTTGCTGTACCTTACTTGCCCTGATGACCCTGGCGGTGGCCATGGGACTGACCCTTGATCAATGGTCTTTGACCAACCAACTCAGTTTCAAGACGGTGTGGGCCATAGATCGGGGAGCGGTGATTGCCAAATCTATCATCCTGGCAGCGACTTTCATTTGTGTGCTGCTTTCGCCTCAATGGCTAAACAAAGACAGGCGTCACGGGGAGTACTATACCTTGGTGCTGTTTACGGCGTTGGGAGCAATTGTTCTGGCCTCGGCCAACGGCAGCATGGAGTTGATCATGGGGGTACTGCTGTCGTCCGCTGCCAGCTATCCTTTGGTGGCCTTCCACCGCAATTGGGCCCCCTCCACCGAAGCGGGAATGAAGTATTTCCTGGCTGGTGCACTGGCCAATGCCATCCTGTTGGTCGGTGTGGTACTGCTGTTCGGCCTGGTGGGCGACACGGCCTATGGAGTGATACATACCCAACTGGCGGCCCGGGCTGATCCCTGGATCCTCACCGCTGGGTTCGCCTGCGTCCTGACTGGCCTTTGCTTCAAGTTGGCGGCCTTTCCCCTGCATACCTGGATGCCCGATGTCGCCCAGGGTGCCCCCGTACCAGTGGCAGCCCTGCTCTCAGTGGTCCCGAAAATAGGTGCCGCCGTTGCCCTGGCGCGTTTTGTGCAGATTCTGCCTGTCGATTTTTCCTGGCCGGCCCTGTTGGCCTGCGTGGCCGCTGCCACCATGACACTGGGTAATCTGGCTGCAGTGTGGCAAAAGGACATGCGCCGTCTGTTGGGGTGGTCTTCTGTCTCCCAGTCCGGCTATGCGCTTATGGCTGTCACTGTGCTAAATCGCACGGATTCAGCATTGCCGGCCCTGTTGGTATTTCTTGCCGGCTATGCCACCGCCAACCTGGCGCTGTTTGCGGCAGTCACTGCGTTGCGTGGTCGCACGGATTTTGCTGACTATGCGGGCCTGTCGCAAAAGCAACCTGCCATTGCACTGGTTATTGTGGTTAGCTTCCTGTCACTGGTGGGGATCCCGCCGCTGTTTGGCTTCTTCGGCAAGCTGGCCTTGTTTTCATCGACGATAGAAGGGCGATACCTGTGGCTTGCGGTATTGGCCATTGCCAACACGGTAATCTCACTGTTCTATTATCTGCGCCTGGTGCAGATCATGTATTTCAAGGCCCCTGAGCAGAGCATGCATCTGCTGGGAAAGCTCTCTTGGGGCACAACGCTGGCCATGGGAATCGGAGTGCTTGCCCTTGGCCTGGCAGCCCAAGGGGTACTGGCGTTGATCAATACAGTCGGTTTTGCCACAGGAAACTGGAATGGCTGACCACCCTGTGATGCACCGTGGCGTATTCTTGTGGGCATTGTTGCTGTCAGATGCGGGCACTGCCGCTTCCTCGTCCTATTCGCGCCAATCTATCGACAATCCGCTTGATTACTGGTCGCAAAGCTACATTCCGCTTATCCCTTCGATTCATCCCCCTACCACCCATGATCACGGCGATCTGATCCAGGTCTGGTTGAAACTCCCCCCAGGCGGCAAGATTGATGTGCAATGGCTCGAAGACCAGCAAAGGCATACATTAGTTTACCCGGAAGGGACCAGGGCGGATCGGGTCGAGTACTTTTTCGTCGGCAACACCGTGCCTAACCTGGTGGACTATGCCCTTTTTGGAACGGGTCAGCTTGAAGAACAAAACTGGACCGTCGCGGATGTGCGTGGGACAACCCTGGTAGAAGGGCGACAATGGTTCCATGTTTATCGCCCAGCAGGCAGTGAGCCCCATGCAAAGCTGATTGGCTGGCGCTGGCCACGGGACAATGAGGCCGCCAAACAAAAAGCGACACAAGCCCTGATTGATCATGCCTCAACCACCAAAAGTGCCCTGGCCGCTAAGCCCTTGGACAAATCAGGTCTCCAGGCTCTGCGCCGACTCAATGATTGCGCCGCTTGTCATCAGCAAAACCAACCACGTATACGTCTGGGAAATGAAGAGCGGTCAGTGGATCGGGCCACAGACACTATGGGATTTGTGGTACCCAATGCGGTGTTGCGGGATGAATGTATCATTGCCGATCACAGAACAGAAGATCTCAACCTTGAAGATGAGTTTGTCGACGTCTACTGCGCTGACGGTGGTGAGGCGACTCTCAGGCAGGATAAGGGAAGGGAGTGGTTTACCTGCCGGGACGGCAGCGCTCCCAGGGGGCGACGGGATGTGGCGGCCGGGCTGAAAAGCGGCCATCCTTATACGCAATCCGTGTGCGACTCCCGCCAAGCCCTCTGGTCGAATATGACCCACCGGGCCCGCTAGGCTTTTTCTGCCGCGTTCGCCGTCTGCGGAATCAGTTTATCATCAGCGAGCCAGCAGAAACCGGTAGGCTATGGCTCCGGCAAACAGCCCGATAACGAACACGATGGAACCAGGAAGCAGCGAGGCAAGGGAGGTAATACCAGGTCCGGGGCAGAAACCGGCAAGTCCCCAACCTATGCCGAACAAGGCGGAGCCCCCGATCAGGGACAGGGTCACTGACCTGCCCTTTGGCACCTTAAAGTCCTCTGCTGCCACGGGCTGGCTGTGCCGACGCAGACCCCATTGATACAAAGGCATAGCCACCGCCAGGGCGCCCATGAAGACCAGCCCCAGTGTGGGATCCCACTGGCCGGTGACATCCAGGAAGTTCAGCACTTTGGCAGGGTTAATCATCCCGGAGACAATCAGGCCCAGGCCAAACAGGACGCCGCATAGCAGGGAAATCAGATAAAGCATCAGCTTAGCCGGCCCTTACCACGAAGACGGTGATCATTGCTGTGGCAAAGAAAGTGGCAGTGGCGGCCAGTGAACGGAACGACAACCTGGACAGTCCACTGATGCCGTGGCCGGCTGTGCAACCTGAGGCCATTCGGGTACCAAATCCCACCAGCAGCCCGCCGATGGCCATGGTGGGCAGATCTGCCTGGATATCGACCGGTAGTGGCTGGCCGCTAAACCAAGGAAAAAGTAACGCAGCGAGCAGCAAACCGGCGATAAATGCGGCCCGCCATCCCATTTCCCTGACATTGGTACTCATCAATCCGGAGGCAATACCGCTGATGCCGGCAATCCGGCCGATTAGCAGTAGCAGCAAGCCCGACGACAGGCCTATCAAGGCGCCACCAACCAGTCCCGACCAGGGAGTAAATTCTGTCATTGTATATGTCATGGTCAGTGCTCCACCGGCAGTCCGGAGGCCTTCCACGCAGACATACCGCCTAACAGGTTGAGCACTTCCCTGAAGCCGGCCCGGAGCAGAATGCTGACCCCCAGCCCGGCCCGATGCCCTACCCCGCACGTCACCACGAGGGGACGCTCCTTGCTGAGTTGCAACTTGTGCAGATTGTCGGCCAGATACCCCACATACATGTGAATTGCACCGGGTATGTGACCTTCAGCATACTCATCCGCTTCCCGCACATCCAGCACCTGGAATCTGTCTTGGTTATCTGCCAGGGTTTGCGGTGTCAGGGTGCCCGACATCTCAATGGGAAGCCCTGACTTGCGCCAGGTTCCGAACCCCCCTGCCAGGGCGCCATCTATCTGATCGATGCCGATACGCGCAAGGTGTCTGGCAGCCTGTCTGACATCGGCCGTGCGGTCCGTGATCAGATAAACGGGGCTTTTTTCGTCCGCCACCCAGCCGCCGAATACCGGCAGGCCCCCCAGCCAGATGCTGTGGCTGCCTCGTATGTGGCCGCCGGCAAAGCCTTCCGGCTCCCTGGCGTCTATTACCAGGCTGCCGGCGCTTTTGTCAGCAAAATCATCGGCCTCAAACAGAGGGACCGCGTCAATACGTTGGCAAGGCGACAAGCCTCCCTTGAGATTGACCCGTTCCATCAGGCGAAAATACGGCGGACGGGGAAGGCGCTCCCCTCCCTTCTTTCGGGAGAACTCATCCCTGCTCAACCGGAACACCTCGTTGTATTGCTTTTCCTCGCCAAGGGTGGAAAAAGGTTTCTCCGCCATTCCGCTGCCACAAACCGACCCAGGACCATGTGCTGGCAGCACCAACGTGGTGTCTGGCAGACCGGCTAATTTGCTATGTACTGAGTCATACAGCAGCGCCGCATTCTGCACAGACTTGTCCTCATCCGGAAGGTCTGTGCGACCGGTAGTGCCGTAGAACAGGGCATCCCCGGTCAATACGCACCAGGCGGACCTTTCGTTGCCAGGTGGGTACACCACATAGCTCATACTCTCTGGCGTGTGCCCGGGTGTGTGCAGGCCGCGGATGGTTAGCCCACCCAAGCTGAAACAATCGCCGTCATCCAGGCGCAGATCCCCATGGCCGAAAGTTTCGAAGGGACCGTTGACAATCTGCGCACCTGTGAGTTGTGCAAGATATGCCGAGCCCATTGTAAAATCTTCCTGGCGATGGGTTTCAACCACGTGGGTAATATGGGCATCCAGCTCCTGGGCCGCGTCCAGATAGGGCTCGACAAATCGTCCAGGATCGAACACGGCAGCTTTGCCGCCATCAGCAATAAGATAGGCGTAGTGGGCGATGCCGGGGGTCTCAAATCGTCTCATCTGCATGTAGTTAACCTCCGTTTAACGCGCAGCAAAATTGCGATACTTAGTGTATGACATCGCGGCTGCATGCATTTAAGTCATTGGTAGGCAAAAATCGGACCTGGCCCTGAGAAATGTGCAATGTTCCAACGCTGATGACATGTCCAAATAAATAGTTGTAATAAAACCGAGCCTTGTTTCGTCATCAGGATAACCAAAACAAAAGGGAGACTGACGTTGCCACAACTGACCAAAGCCGCCATCGCCGGCCTGGCTGATGAATGCGGTCCGCGGGTGTTTCGTGCGGCTTACCGACTGCTGAAAGACCCGATACTTGCCGAAGATGTGTTGCAGGAGGTATTCCTCAAACTGCTCAGACAACCCCGGCAGTTCGATGGGGTGAAAAACTGGCCGGCTTACCTCACCACTATGGGCACTTCCCTGGCCATTGATCTGCTACGGCAACGCCGACATCAGCTGCTGGCTGAGGAGTATCAGGAGGATCGGCAACCGGCGCCGGATGGGCAGACTGCAGAGCCTCCTGGGCCTATGCAGGCGCTTTCTGTGAGCCGGGATCTGGAAAAGCTTCGCGCTGCACTGACCCGCCTGTCACAGCTGGAATGCCAGGTGTTTTGCCTGCGCCACCTGGAAGAGTTCAGTTACAAGGAAATAGCCGCGCAACTGGATATTTCTGTCAACCTGGTCGGCGTGACCCTGAACCGGGCACAAAGCCGGCTTTCAGAGCAACTGACCGAATCACAATTTTTAGGAGCGGTTTATGAAATCAACTGATTCTTTAGAACAGCATGTCCAGCAGTTTAAGGCCCAACAGCCCAGCGATGTGATGACCCAGGCCGCTATGGCCAGGCTTCAGGCACGGTTGTCCGCCGAACCAATGGCGGAATCGCCGCACCTGGGACTTTGGCAGCAGATTAACCAATGGATCAAACGCAGCGTGCGCATACCGACATGGCAAGTGGGTGGCTCCCTGGCCACGGTGGGCCTGATTGCCCTGCTCTATTTGGGCGGCGGTGCATCTCATCCAGCCTTTGCCGAGGTCGTTGAAAAGCTCAAACAGATCAGCACCCTGCAATACACAGGGACAATGTACAGTAACGGGCAGGCCACTATGAAACTAAGGGTGTATTATCAGGCGCCGTCGCTGGTACGCACCGAGTTTAGTCCGGCCATGGATAACCTCGATGGGCCGGCCACGATCAATTTGATGGACACCGCATCGGGTAAGGGACTGATCCTGATGCCGGGACCTATGATGGCCCTGCCTTTTGACTTTGGTCACCAGGATTCTCCAGAGGACGACCCCCTCTACTGGCTGGAGGCACTGAAGCAGTATCAGGGTGAGGTGGTCACCCGGGATGGCGGGCTCATCGATGGCCAGGCCACCACCTTGTACAGGATCGAGCAGTCCGGTGTACGCACCTCCATCTGGGCCGCCAATGATAGCCAGTGGCCGCTTAAAGTAATAGTGACCGCATCGGGAGAAAAGGATCAAGAGGTCTTTAAGCTGGAGGCGGACCTGACTTTTAACCAGCCTCTGTCACCTGAACTGTTTGATTTCTCTGCTCCCGGATACCACGTCGGCCAGCCAGACTGACTCTCAGGGCGGGTTGCCCGCCCTTTTCCTTTTTTCGCTAAGAGACATAAAAACACCACAGACTTTAGTCTGAGTGGACTTCCAACATTGGATTCAATTGACAACAATTAAAGCCTCTATCTATGGAGACAGATCATGTTGCCAACCCTTTTAGCCGTTTTGATTGCCCTGCCCCTGTCAGCTTTGGCCGGAGAGAATCCTACAGACACAGAGCTGGAACAACAGGCCCGGGCAAAAATCCTTGCCTTTTCCGGGGAACTCAAACAGGCCCTGAGCTCCGCCATGCAGGCCGGCGGTATCGAGCAGGCCATTCATGTGTGTCACGAGAAGGCAGGGGAAATTGCCCAACGGCACAGCGAGTCCGGCTGGCATATTGCTCGCACCAGCCACAGGGTAAGAAATCCAGCTAATCGACCGGATCCGTGGGAACAGCAGCAACTGCAGCATTTTCTCAAACAGACCGGCACTGGCGTAGCCCCGAACAGCCTGAGAGTCTCAAGCCGTGTAGAGCTCGAGGGGAACGTTTATTTCCGCTATATGCAGGGCATCGGCACAGAAAGCCTTTGTCTGGCGTGTCACGGCAAGGACCTTGCTCCAGCAACACAGGCACTGCTACAGGAATATTATCCGCAGGATCAGGCCACTGGTTTTTCGTTGGGGGATTTACGCGGAGCTTTCAGCCTCTCCAAGTTGTTGGAACAGTAGCAGCCCCTGCCCTATGAATATGGAATCAATCCAACTTGCTGCAAACATATAAAAACCCGCCAGCCCAAGGCTGACGGGTTCTTACAGTAAGAATCTGTCGCTTACTTGCCGCAGCAACGCTCCATCATCTTATTCGCCCGGTCATTGACTTCGGTGGCCATCATCTGTGCCTTTCTGGCTTCAGTCATGGCTTCGTCGGCCTTGCTCTGGGCTGATTTGGCATTTGAATTGGCACTTTCTACCTGTCGCTTAAGCTCACTGACCTGACTTCTCAGATCATCCAACTGACTTTGAGCCGCATCTGCCTCACTGCTGGCATTGGCGGCGCAACCGCCCAGCAAGCCGATACAAACTGCCGCCACAAACATCTTCATCTTGTTCTGCATACGGATCTCTCCTTGGTTGTCTAACGGATGGGATACACAATAAAGCTAGCAAAATATGCTGTTTGTTCAATGTTTTGCTATCCAGGTCCTGAGTTAGCCGGCCGGTGTCACCTCCCTGGGTGGACTGCCGACACTGATGGGAATACCACTGGCGAGTTTGCCCTCCCCCATGGCCTTGTCCCAGTTGACCGCTATCTGCCGTCCTTTTCTGGCTTCCACAATGGCCTGGATAACCGGGGTCAGGTTAGTCGTCTGGTTCTTGTCCGGTCCGGTCAGTTCCTGGACTTCCAGATACAGTTCATTGTCCCACCAACCGGCCTTGCTGGGCGTATTGACAATGGTCACCGGTGTCCCTTCGGGTACCAGATTAAACAGGGTTTCAATATCCTTAGGGTACAGGCGGATACAGCCATGGCTGATGCGGGTGCCGACGCCGAAGTTTTTGTTGGTGCCGTGGAGCAGGTAGCCTGGCATATCCAGGGTCAGGGCATGACGCCCGATGGGATTGTCCTTACCCGGTGGGATAAAATCCGGCATTTTTTCCCCCCGTTCGAGGCGCTCCCGCTTGACCGATTCAGGCACTCTCCACCATGGATCTTTCGCTTTGCCCCTTACCCTGCTCGTGCCGGTCGGTGTGTCCCAGCCTGCCCTGCCGATGCCGATGGGATAGGTCATCACCTGTTCCGCCGCTCGGGGATAGTAGTACAGGCGGTACTCTGCCAGGTTGATCACTATGCCTTCCCTTGGTCCTGGAGGCAGGATAAACCTGGCCGGGATCAGCACCTCCTGCCCGGTTCGGATCAACCAGGGATCCAGGCCCGGATTGGCGGACTTGACCTCGTTGAAACCCAGGCCATGTTGCTCGGCGATATCTACCAGAGTTTGTCCGGCCGTGGCCTTGACCCGGTACAGTTTGCCCACCAGGTCATTGCCTTCCCTTGGCAGGTCAAAGGTGAGTGCCGCAACGGGCAAGTGCACCGTAAGCAGCAGAGCGCTTAACCAATGCCGGCATAAGCCTGGGCTGCAAATCGGCAAGTTTTTCCTCATCATCAATTCTTGTGGGTACGCCATGGTGAATAACACTATCAGTATTCCGTCGGGGCTTAAATCCCCGCCGAGACCTTCCATCGCTCATAGTCTCCGACCTACCGAGAGCCAGCTAGATGATCCAGGTCAACAGATTGGCGGATTCCTCTTTGATAAGCTTAAGTAATTGATAAAGTAAGGAAGTCCAGAACATATTCAGGGGAACCCATGGCGACAATCACCTTTCACGGCGCTGCACAGGAAGTCACCGGCAGCTGTCATCTTATCGAATCAGAGGCGCTGGGACGCATCCTGCTGGATTGCGGTATGCATCAGGGCGGCGACGTGGTGTCGCGGCTGCAGGACGAGGATTTTCCGTTCAACCCCACCAACATCGATGCAGTGATCCTTTCCCACGCTCATATGGATCATTCCGGCATGCTGCCCAAGCTGGTGCATCAGGGCTTCGCCGGACCTATCTACTGTACCCATGCCACAGCCGACTTGCTGGACATTATGCTAAGGGACTCGGCGGGTTTATATGAAAGGGATCTGGAACGGGAAAATCTCAAACTCAAACGCCAGGGCAAGAAGCTGGTGAAGCCCGAATACACCATGGATGACGTGGAGCAGACCCTGCAACAATGCATTGGCCTGGATTATGGTGAACAACATGATGTCGGCCCCGGGGCCCGGCTTATGATGCATGATGCCGGCCATATACTCGGCTCAAGTATCGTGGAGTTGACCCTGACAGAAAGGGAACTGAATAAAACACTGGTGTTCAGCGGCGATCTGGGTAAGCGCGATGCGGTATTGATGAATGATCCCAGTCTTGTGCGCAAGGCGGATATTGTGCTGATGGAAAGCACTTACGGGGACAGGGAACACAAGACTAAGCTGGATACGCTGAACGAGCTGCAAAGCATTCTCAGCGAGACCTGGCAACGGGGCGGCAATGTCATGATCCCCGCCTTTGCCGTGGGCCGCACTCAGGAATTGTTGTTCTACCTGGGCTGTCTGCATCAACAGGGAAAACTGGACAACTGGCAGATATTCCTCGACAGCCCTATGGCCATTGAGGTAACACGGGTCTACGAGAAATGGGTGGATCTGCTGGCTGAAGAAGATATCGCCAGATTAAACCTGAAACATAAACTGCCGCTGGAAGAGTTTTTGCCCAACCTGTTCCTGTCCGTCACGCCGGAAGACTCCATGGCCATTAACCGTATCGCCAGGGGCGCCATTGTCATTGCCGGCAGCGGTATGTGTAACGGAGGACGTATCCGCCACCATTTTAAGCAGCGTATCTGGAACCGTAATAACACCCTGATCTTTGTCGGTTTTCAGGCCAGGGGAACTCTGGGACGGATCCTGATTGACGGGGCAAAGAACATCAAACTGTTCGGTGAGCCTTATGTGGTCAAGGCACGCATCGAGACACTGGGTGGATTCTCAGCCCACGCGGGCCAATCCGGACTGGTCAACTGGATCGGCCATTTTAAGCCCAGGCCCAAGGTGGTGCTGGTGCACGGCGAACCCAGAGCGCAGCAGGCGCTGGCCGAGCGCTTGTGGAAGGAGCAGCAGTTAAGGGTCACCATTCCGACCAACGGCGACAGTCTGGTGTTCTAGGCCTATGTGGATGCAGATTCTCGGCGCACTGGGTTTATTCCTGATCGGCATGTGGCTGATGACCGAAGGCCTGAAGGTTGCCGGCGGCAAGGCCCTGGAGCATATGCTTGGCAAGTGGATCTCCAGTCGTCTGCGCGGCTTTCTGGCCGGTGTGCTGGTGACCGGCCTGGTACAATCCTCCAGTGCGGTGACAGTGGCTACCATCGGCTTTATTAACGCCGGTCTGATGAGCTTTTCCCAGTCCGTGTGGGTCATTTTCGGCAGTAATGTGGGTACCACCTTCACTGCCTGGTTGGTCACCCTGGTGGGTTTCAAACTGGATATGTCACTGATCACCCTGCCGCTGGTGGGTGTCGGTGCACTGCTTAAAGTGTTCTCCCCCCGAGTCAGGGGGCAGTCATTAGGTATGGCCCTGGCCGGCTTTGGCCTGTTGTTTATGGGCATCGGTGCCCTACAGGAAAGTTTTTATGCCATCGATGTGCAGCAACTGGCACTGGGTCAATGGCTGAACAGCCCGGTATTCACCGGCCTGTTCCTGGGTATAATCCTGACCATACTGACCCAGTCATCCAGTGCCGCCATCGCCATCATACTGACCGCGTCAGCCAGTGGCATGGCCGATCTGCACCTGGCCGCAGCCGCCGTCATCGGCGCCAATGTGGGCACCACGTCCACGGCCCTTATTGCCGGTTTGGGGGCGTCAGCCAGCGCCAAGCGCCTGGTGCTGGCCCATGTGATGTTCAACCTGATTACCGCCACTGTGGCGCTACTGTTGTTGCCTCTGCTCGGCTGGCTCTTTGATGATCTGGACGGTCACCCGGGTGAGTTTCCTTTTTATCTGGCCGTCTTCCATTCGGGATTCAACCTGTTTGGGGTATTGCTTATGCTGCCTCTTGAACCGGTAATGTCCAGATGGCTGTTGGCAAGATTCCGGAAAAAGACAGTGCGCTTATCGGCATTGGACGATAACCTGGCGGCGGTGCCCGATTTGGCTATTTCCGCGCTGTTCAAACAGATCCAGACATTGCGCCAGGATGTTCTCAGTCTGTCTCTGGAGCCTGCGCAGCAACGACATGCCCTGTCCGACATCAGGCAAAAGCTCAGCGAATGCCAGAACTTTGTGATCAAATCCGGACAGAACACCCTGACTGAGCTGCAAAGCCAGAAGCTTGAAGGGGCATTAGCCGTACTGCACGGCTTATCGGCAGCACTGGAGTCTTACGAGGAGTATACCGATTTCAGCGGCCAGTTCGACCCGCAACAGACCGAGTTGCAGGACTGGCTGAAGCAATCCCGGGCGTTCAGCGAATTACAACTGCAGGGCATGGAGAACCTGGAGATTCCCTGGCAGGCATTGAATGAGCAGTATGCCAGGCTGAGGCACAGGCTGATCCGCTCCACCATGACCCAACATCTGGAAATCAACAGTCTGGAGCAATTGCTCAGGGCCATTAGCGCCAATCTGCGTTATCAGCGACGGCTGGTGGAATTGTCCCCTACGTTAAGGGAAGCCCTGCCTCAGGGCACCGGTTAACAGTCGTTGTTCTTCAACCACTCATTGAGCAGCTTTATCTGTCCGCAGCGGTATGCGGCATAGGTTATGCGTAACGCATTGTTAATCAATTCTCCGTCGGTCCACCCGCTTTTCTTCGATAATTCTTCATAGCTGTGCATACCCTTGGGACTCACATAGCCGCGCACTTCCTTGTAGCCTTTAAGCTTCTGCCGTTCTCTGAAGCGGCGCTGTTTTTCGGCATTGGGATTATTGTCTGACATGAATCATTCTTGCTGGCTGGAATACCCCTAGTATCTGTTAATCAGGGGGTCGGGTAAACCATCTGCTAAGCGCTGGCCTGACTCTAAATGTCGAGTTTCCTCAGCACGCTCCTGCTCAGCGTCTGCGGCTCCTGCATCGCTATTAGATAGGGACAGGGCCGGTCCAGTCGCTTGACCGCCTGACGGATACCGAAGCTATTGGCAGAGTCCAGGTCGGCCAACTCGTCCCACTGCACCGGTATGGCCACAGGCGCCCCTTTCCTTGCCCTTACGCTGTAGGGCGCTACCGCACTGGCCCCCGGGCTGTTGCGTAGCCAGTCAACAAAGACCTTGCCCCTCCTTTTGTTTTTGGCACTGCTTGCCGTGTAACGCTGTGGATACCGGTGGGCAAGTGTCTGCGCCAGGGTCTTGCTGAAGTCTTTGCCCTGCTGCCAGTCCAGGGTGCGTCTGAGCAATACGCAGACATGAACGCCTTTTCCCCCTGTGACCACTGGGACTGAGGCTAACCCAAGTTCCGCCAGCCAGTCCCTTACTTCAAAGGCTGCAGATTTGACCCCGGAAAAGTCCAGACCTTCATCCGGGTCCAGATCAAATACAAGTCGGTCCGGCCTGTCCATCCTGTCAATCTTGTTACCCCAGAGATGGAATTCGATCACTCCCATTTGCACGCAGGCTACCAGAGCTTCGATGCTGGTAAGGTACATACCTGTGGCTGTCTTGCCGTTTTTCTGCCTGATAGCCAGCCGGCTGACCTGTTCGGGAAAACCCTTGCCTGCATGTTTCTGAAAGAAGCATTGCTGGCCTATCCCCCGGGGACAGCGCAGCAGCGCCAGGGGATGGTGACCGGCTATCTTTATCATCCGCTCACCGATTTGAGCATGGTAATGGGCCAAGTCCAGCTTGCTAAAGCCTGCCCCGGGAAACACTTCACGTTCGGCGTGACTTATCTTTATCTGTTTTACGCTGCCCTGCTTTTCCTCCAGCGGGGTTTCGGTGCTGACTGAGGCTGCCATTTTATCCTCCCTTAGTCCCAGATAGACCCCATGGCGAATAAGGCGGTCATGGGTGAACTCAGCAAAGTCGATTTCGGTGACCAAATCAGGTCTGACCCATCTGGCGGTGCGACTTACCTTGTCCGGCACCTCTACAAAGGGGGATGTCTCCTGCTCCCTCACTGCCAGGGCCTGGCCAAGCTCAGTCAGATCCGCAGAAGAAAAACCGCTTCCCACTCTGCCCCTGTAGCAAAAGCCGCCTTTTTCAAAGGTACCCAACAGGAGCGACGAAAGTGCCCTGCCGGGTTTGTCTGACGGCGAGTATCCGCCGATGACGAACTCCTGCCTGCGGGTGCATTTGCTTTTCAGCCAGTCCTTGGTGCGCTTGCCCGTATAAGGAGCGGAAGCACGTTTGGAGATGATACCTTCACCGCCTTGTTGGCAGATACTGGCCAGGACTTCTTTTCCCTGCCCCTGTATATGCTCGGAATAGCGAACTGAGCTCTGTTCATTCTGCTTTGCCAGCAGCGCCTTCAATCTCTTCTTCCTCTCAAGCAGGGGCTTTTTGCGAAGATCCTCCCCATCAAGCTTCAAGAGATCGAATGCATAAAAGCGCAGCGGTTTATTCTGTTTCAGCGCCTGCTGCAAGGCAGAGAAGTCTGATTGTCCTTCGTTGTGGGCTGCCACGACTTCACCGTCGAGCAAGGCGCTGCCACAATCCAGTGCATTGAGGTCGGCCTGTAACCGGCCAAACCTGTCGCTCCAGTCCAAACCCGAACGGGTATACAACCTAACCCCACCTCCACCTATGGCCGCCAGGCAACGGTAACCATCAAATTTGCTCTCATGCAGCCAACCCTTTCCTTCAGGCGGCTGACGGACCAGTGTCGCCAGTTGGGGTTTGACAAAATCCGGCCTGCCGGACGCTTTCGGTGCACGGGCTTTTATATCCCCGGCCAGGTCTGCCCCTTGGCGGCGCTGATCCTTGCCTGAGGCAATTTCTGCCAGATCACGGCCGCTGGTGACACTGGTGGTAAAGCGCCGGGTCAGGCCGTCCGGTTCCGACGAGGCAAACTCGTCATGGCTTTTGATCAATAACCAGTTCTGTCTTTTGCCTCCTTTGTCTTTCATCCTTACCAGGCTGTAGCCTCCCTGCATTCTTTGTCCGTCCAGCGTGAAACTCAGGTTCCCGTCGCGGAGTCCCTGTTCGGTATCCCCCTGGGGATGCCACAATCCCTTGTCCCAAAGCATGACAGTTCCTCCGCCATATTGGCCCTTAGGGATACTCCCCTCAAAATCCTGATAAGAAAGTGGATGATCTTCGGTGCGGACCGCCAGCCGCTTCTGGCTCGGATCGTTGCTGGGGCCTTTGGTCACAGCCCAACTGAGTAGAATCCCCTGCCATTCCAGTCGGAAATCATAGTGAAGGCGTCGGGCATCATGCTTTTGTACCAGGAAAATCGGCTCACTTGTGCGGCCACCGGGACGGTGATCAGGCTCGGGAGTCAGGGAAAAGTCACGCTTTTCCCGGTAGGTGCGCAGTGGGTCATTTTCTCCAGCCATTCACACAACTCTTTCATGAAACCTTAGGTTTACTGGTTGACTTACCTGCGGACTTTCCAGCAGATTTTGAGCCAGAGCTGGCGCCTCTTGCCGAGGCGCCCTTAAGGCTCTTTTTAAGGGCCGCCATCAAATCGATAACCTTATCTTCTGGATCGGCAGACTCATTTACCCCGCTGACTCTGCTGCTCTTCTTACTCTTAAGTTTCTTGTCTATCAGTTCCTGCATAGCTTGCTGATAATTGTCTGAATAGGCGTCGGGTTTGAATGCGGACGTCTTTTTGTCAATCAGCGCTTGGGCCACCTCAAGCAGTTCCTTATCCACCGGCTTGTCTTCAATACTGGAGAACACGGGATCGGCGTCCCGCACTTCTTCGGCATAATGCAGGGTTTCCATCAGCAAGCCGTCGCCACAGGGCTTGATGGCCACCAGGTACTCCCTGCCCCTGAAACTGATCTGACCCAGACCTATCTTCTCCGTTTTACGCAATGCATCCCTTACCACCCGATAAGCATCCTCTGCCAGATTGTCAGTGGGGAACAGGTAGTAAGGCTTATCAAAGTATATAGGCGGGATTTCACAGGCGCCTACGAACTGGACCAACTCCAGGGTTTTGCGACTGCTTAGCTTGATGGACTCGATTTCATCGGGCTCCAGCAGCAAGTAATTGTCCTCGTCATACTGGTAGCCTTTTACGATTTCCTCAGGATCGACCGGTCCGATACCCTTCACCACCTTCTCATACTTCACAGGCTGGCCGCTGGGTTGGTGGATCTGACGAAAGCGTATTTTGGCACTGGATTTTTTGGCCGAGTAGAGCTCAACCGGAATAGAAACCAGCGATAGTCTCAGTTGGCCTTTCCATATCGCTCGTGCTGCCATCTTGCACTCCTTTTTCCCTCTGCATTATCTGTGATAGTTGCTCTATAGCAGTTTTAGCAGTTTTTGTACCATGGACGAGGATGAATGGGATGACGCCGGGGACGACGGCTGGATGGATATCCTGTAAACCGGCAATCCTTCGTTGTTAAAAAGGGAAGTCCGGCAAGGACTTCCCTTTTTATACTCTGGGGGTCAGCCCATATAGTCACCCCCATTGGGGTGGAGTGTCTGACCGGGAAGGTAGGCACTGTCCGCACAGGCAAGAAACAGATGGCAGGTGGCGACCTCCCAGGGCTCTCCCACTCTGCCCAAGGGGGTATCTTTGCCAAATCCCTCCAGCATTTCTGCCGTGAAGGTCGCCGGAATAAGCGGTGTCCAGATGGGACCCGGTGCCACGCAATTAACCCTGATGCCCTTATCGGCCACGGACTGAGCCATGGATTTTGTCAGGGCTTCAATGGCGCCTTTAGTGCCGGCATAGTCAATCAGGAAATCAGCCCCGCGGTTACCTATGATGGATGAGGTATTGACTATGGTGGCCCCCTGTTGCATGTGCGGCAACGCCGCGCGGATCATCCGATAGTAGCTGAAGATATTGGTACGGAAGGTTTTCTCCAACTGCTGATCATCAATTTCACTGATGTCCTGGTGGGGATGCTGCTCCCCCACATTGTTGATCAGCACATCAATACAACCGTATTCGTCAATTACCTTATCGACCAGTTGCCGGCATGTCTGGCTGTCGCCCAGGTCGCCGCTGAACAGCATGCATTTGGCGCCCTCCTTTTCGACCAGTCTCCGGGTTTGCACGGCATCCTTCTCTTCATTGAGATAAGCCAGTGCGAGGTCGGCTCCCTCCAGGGCAAAATGAACGGCAATGGCGCGACCGATACCCGAATCACCACCTGTGATGATGGCGACTTTACCCTCCAGCTTTCCGCTGCCCTTATAGCCTTCACGCAGGTACTGGGGTTTGCGCTGCATCTGCCATTCCTGGCCTGGTTGATTACTTTGGATTGGTTCATTGTCTGGACTGTGCTTCATTGTCTGCTCCTTAACGCTTCAATCAATTGCTCCTTATTCATCTTGCTGCGACCGTCGACATTGCGCTCCTTGGCCAGATTGTAAAGCTCACGCTTGCTGCGTTTCTCAAGGTTCTGGTTGGGATTACCCTTACCCTGGGAAGTGCTGTTGGACGCCCTGCCTTCCTCTCTGCGCTGCTTGTTGACCTTACTGGCAGCAATGCGCTCAGCTTTGTCCTTGCCGGCACCGCGTTCGCGCTCGCTTTTCTTGATATGTTGATACTGCTTTTCGTCTTTCTCGCTCCATGCTTGCGGCATTACAGTCTCCTTTTATACCGATTGGATGGTATTGAATGTTGAGTCGTCCTGATCTGTTGACAGCGTTTTGATCAATTACCCCCGCTGGTTCCATGGGCAGACGAGCGGCTGAGTCACCAACAGGAACGACGCCAACCATTTGCTCCGGCAGAAACCGGGATTTTTTTGGCGGCTCCTTTGCTGTGTCACTTCGTCTGCTTAGTGACGGGCCAGACCCTATGGCTTTGAACTGCACAGCCGTCTTCTTGTTTGCTGAGAAATCATCACTCCTCTGCAGGGTCAGTGCCGCTGAGCGGGGTAGATAGGGATCCCGCTGCCGGAGCCCCGATTTGTTACAGCAAATGCCATACCTGCTTTATCGAGCTAAGCATGTCGGGTTAACGGGCCTGAATAATGCCTTTGAGGAGGAAGGGCCCGCGGTAGTGGGAATCCGCCAGGGTCAAAAATTCTATCCGGTGGTAAAAATTACCGGCGAAGCATGGAGTTTAAAGGGCTAAGCCGCCCCTTTGCGTCCCAAACACCTGAATTGGAGCTGGCACCGACCTTGCTGCGGACGATCAAGTTCTCTGGGGAACCAACCTCAGGAGCGGGACAACCGACAAGCAGTCACAGATCAAAAGCAAGGAATCCAACATGTCACAACATAAATCAGGAAATGCCGGCGAGCTTCATCAATCAGCCGGCAAAAGCAATAAAGATCTCACCACGGCCCAGGGGGTTACCGTTGCCGACAACCAGAACTGGCTCAAGGGCGGTCAGCGTGGCCCTTCCCTGTTGGAAGATCAGATCGCCAGGGAAAAAATCTTCCATTTTGATCATGAACGAATTCCCGAGCGCGTGGTGCATGCCAGGGGATACGGGGCTCATGGTGTGTTTAAACTGAATGAATCTTTAAAGGGCTATACGCGGGCAAGGATCCTCTGTGAGGTAGGAGAGGAAACCCCTGTCTTTGTGCGCTTCTCAACCGTGGCCGGCAGTAAGGGGTCTGCCGATCTGGCCCGCGATGTGAGAGGCTTCGCGGTCAAATTCTACACCAGGGAAGGCAACTGGGATTTGGTGGGTAATAATATCCCGGTATTTTTTATCCAGGATGCCATCAAGTTTCCCGACCTTATCCATGCGGTAAAACCGGCACCGGATCGGGGCTTTCCCCAGGCCCAGACCGCCCATGACAACTTCTGGGATTTTATTTCTTTGACTCCGGAAAGCATGCATATGGTCATGTGGATCATGTCGGACAGGACCATTCCCCGCTCATTTCGTTTTATGGAAGGCTTTGGGGTGCATACCTTCAGGCTGGTAAATGAAGAGGGCCGGTCGCATTTCGTCAAGTTCCACTGGAAACCCAGACTGGGAATGCAGTCGGTGGTATGGAATGAAGCGCTCAAACTCAACGGCATGGAGCCGGACTTTCACCGCCGCGATTTGTGGGAAGCCATTGAGGCCGGGAATTATCCCCAATGGGATCTGGGTGTGCAGATATTCGATCAGGAGTTCGCCGATTCCTTTGACTTCGATGTACTGGACGCCACCAAGATCATCCCTGAGGAGCAGGTACCGGTGCGTACCATAGGCACCCTGACCCTGAACGGCAACGCCCGGAATTTCTTTGCAGAAACGGAACAGGTGGCATTCTGTACTCAGAATATCGTGCCAGGCATTGATCACTCCAATGATCCCCTGCTGCAAGGCCGAAACTTTTCCTACCTGGATACTCAGCTCAAACGCCTGGGCGGTCCAAACTTCACCCACATTCCGGTCAACGCCCCCCGTTGTCCTTTTCATAATTACCAGCGGGATGGTCATATGACCATGGAGGTCCCTGAAGGACGGGTCAATTACGAGCCCAACAGCTGGGACGAAAAAGACGGCGTGCGGGAAAATCCTCAGACAGGCTTTACCAGCTTCGCCGAATCCCTGGGCGGGGAAAAAGCGCGGATTCGCGCCGACTCTTTTGCCGACCATTACAGTCAGGCCAGACAGTTTTACTGCAGTCAGACAGACACGGAGCAGCAACATATCCAGGATGCGCTGGTGTTTGAACTGTCCAAGGTACAACGAACGCAGATTCGACAGCGTATGGTGAGTCATTTGCTCAATATCGATCGCAAGCTTGCACGGCATGTAGCCGACGGCCTGGGCCTGGATAAACTGCCGGCTAAAACGGAACCCGCGGTGGCGCCCCGTAACGACCTTTCCCCTTCAGATGCGCTGAGCATTCTCAAGTCACAACCTGATACGTTTAAAGGCCGTAAGCTGGGTATTTTAATCGCAGAAGGTACGGATGACGCGCTGCTGTCAGCGTTTATAAAAGCGGCCAAAGATGCCGGGGCCCAGGTGGAGACCGTCGCTCCCCAGGTTGAAGGAGCCATCCTGTCCAACGGCAAAAAACATCCTGCTGACCAGTTGATCGACGGCGGCCCCTCTGTGGTCTACGATGCCGTGGCTCTTTTGCTGCAAGATCAGGCCGCAGAGAAACTTTGTCATAGTAAGCCCTGTCTGGATTTCCTCAGTGATGCCTATGCCCATAAGAAGTTTATCGCCTACTCCGCCGGTTGCCGGCCGCTGATGGCCAAACTCGGCCTGGACAAGCACCGGGACAAGGGCCTTCAACTGGCAGAAAATAGTAGGGATGCGGAACGTTTTATGGACAGTTGTAAGGCGCTGAGATTCTGGCAACGCAGTTAAGAACTGTCCTTTTTGTACTCCTGTGACAGCAATTAAAAGATCGTATGGGGCACCCTGCCCCATACGCCTACGCCGCCGATGTGTTAACTGACAACCAACTCCTTCAAGGGGGAGACGGCCCCAAAGCACGCTTCTGCACATTGCTGGCAATGCTCGGCCTGATGTTTTTCACATTCCTGGCCACATGCCTTACATAGTTCAGCACAAGCATTGGCAAACCAACCGGCCCTTTCACTTCCCCGGGCCAGCGCAGCGGACGTGACCTCGCACATTGCCGCACAGTCCAGATCGAGTTTGATACAACGAAGCATTTCCCCCGGGTTCGGTTCGTCCAGGCAAGCCGTCGAACAATGATGGCAAGCCAGAGCACATTGATTCAGGACATTGATAGCGGCCTGTATTTTAGAATCAGTCATTTTCACCTCCTTATGTCTTCCTTATGTCTTTGCCGGGACGGCTTTAACCCTTAACCCCGGTCCGAAGTGATACTCTTGAGCAACTTACCGACACGCTCGGCCTGCAAGTGCTGGGCAAGATCGCCAATCGACACTACGCCCACCAGGCGTTTGTCCTCATCAACCACCGGCATGCGTCGTACCTGGTTGTCGCTCATGCTGTCGGCCACCTCTTCAACTTCCTGGCTTTCCCGGCAGTACATAATGTCGCCGGTGGACAACAGGTCCCTGATCTTGGTCGTCCTGGGATCCAGTCCCTTGGCAACCACCTGAAGCACTATGTCTCTGTCCGTGACCGTGCCTTTTAGCCTGTCCTGCTCACCTACCAAGAGGAATCCCACTTCCTGCTCCAGCATCCTGTCGGCTGCCTCCTGAATGCTGGTTTCAGGATTGACCAGGGTGCCGCCTTTGCTCATGATGTTTTTAATCTGCATATTCAACTCTCCTTGCTGTTTGGGGTTCAAATGCATCGGATGATGCCTGACCGGTCAGTTGGCAAAGCCGGATTGCGACTGTGATTGCCTTCTACCGGGAAAGACAAAAAAGCAAAGGCTGTGCCCGGTTTATCTGTTCCGGATTAGCCTTAACCTGCGGGAAACGGAGGCGGTCAAGTGTTCTCTGATCTTCCTCTGCTGCCTCTTCCAACTGATCGGGCAACCCGCCGAGGTCCCGGATATCTTGTCGCTCAGCCTGCATCGCAGGCCCCATTCAGGTTGAGATGGATTCTTCCTGCCTCTGGTCCCTGGCGCGACATGCGTCTTCCCAACATAGTGGCAGAAAAAAGGGATGCAAAACCAAGGCAATCTCCTGTGTCACGCTTACGGGACTCAAACAAAGTCCAGTAAAAAGCCTGGCTGTAAATTCTTCGTCAGATTGAAATTCTTACGCGCCCATCAGGTCCGCAAACCTCTGTCCCTTGCCTGTTTTGGGGTTTTGAAGACTGGCACAGCTAATGCTCTCAATTAATTACCACTGTTCAGATCATGCAAATCAGACACAGCCACGGGCTTAACAGGGAGGAAAGATGATCCAGTTCACTTGCCCACAATGCCACCGGGAATTCACCGCCCAATCCAGCTATGAGGAACATCTGCTCAAAGCCCATCCCAAATACCCGGCAACTGCTGCCCATATCGACAAGCTGGTGCGCGATGTGGAATTTCCGGTGACCACCCGCGAACTCGAAGATGCACTGAAAGCCAGGGGGGAGACCACTTTGCTGCCGCTGCTGGACTCGCTCCCTGATCAGCAGTTCACGCAAGCCGATGAATTGACAGAATTGCTCGGCAAGCTGGACAGTTATCAACCCGACCCTGGCTACCAGGCGCCCCTAAAATCTGATCTGCAGGCGGAAAAACCCCTTGCAGCAAGTCATGTGGCCAGCATGTTTGAAGGCTTAAGCTTTCCCGCCTCTTCCCAGGATGTGCGTGAATATGCAAGGGCCCATGTCAGTGAAGAAGAGCTGGCATTAATTGAGCAGATCCGTGAGCAGGATTACCAGAGCCTGTCCGAAGTGGAAGAGGAATACCAGCGGGTGATTGGTAACTTGCAGGAAACCTGAGCCCCACAAGCCAAAAGGAGGCAATGATGACAAAACAAACTCAAGCCGAGAAACGCCCGGGCGTAGTCAGTCGGGACAGAGACAGAGAAAACAGGGAGATGCCTAATCTTGGCCGCAGTGGCGGTAATATTGCCAGGGACGAGGCGACGGCCAAGGAAAAGGCGGATAAAGATCCGGTCAAGCCACGGGAAGCCCAACCTAAAAAAATTAAGGAAAACAATCCTCAGACCCCAACCTGACCCTGGGGAACGGCCCCGCACCTGGGGCCAGACTTTTCCTTACTTAGGAAGGCCCGTCAGTAATGCGTTTAAGCTTATCTGGCTCTGGCGCAACGATGACCACGCAATCAAGCAATGCCAGATTGTCGGTTAACACCGGCTCGTCGCTGGTCAGCCTCTGCTCCAGACGCTGGCGCATCGAGGCCGAGTTGTGCACAAACAGGGGTAAGGCATGGTGTTGGTAGTGACAGCTCCTGCGGGCGCTTTTTCCTGTTGCTGCCAGCCATCTGAGCAACGGCCCGTCCAGTCCGGGCATATCGGGGCTTATACACAACAAATGATGCTCCGGCCTGTGGTAGGCTGCCGCATGCACGGCGCTGAGCAGACCCTGTCCGGGGTAGATGTCCGGCACATAGCCGTCGGCAAACCGGTTTTGGTTAATGAGTATCCCGTCCGGACTGCACTGAGCCAGACAGGCTGCGGCCCGGGTGATCGACCGTTGCCAGTGTTCGCTATTTTGCCAGACAGATGAACACTGCTGGGCCATGATTACGCCAACTACTTTCATATACTGCAACTCCCGGTCCTGAGAAGTCAGTTGAACAACTTTTACCGACAGGATCCATATACCCGAAGAGGTAGAACAGCAATCGCAGGGGGTATTGCCACAAGCGACCAGGCAGTCAATAATTCTCCCATGAGTCAGAATCCCCCATTAAGAACACTTACCGCCGCTCAGGCCATGCGGTACAACCGGCATATCTCACTGCCTGGCATGGATCTGGACGGTCAGGAAAGGTTGTTGAATGCCAGGGTGTTGATGATTGGCGTTGGCGGCCTGGGAAACGCCGCAGCCCAGTATCTGGTAGCGGCAGGACTCGGTAGCCTGACCTTGTGTGATGATGACAGGGTGGAGATGACCAATCTGCAGCGCCAGGTTCTGTTCGCTGAGCAGGATGTGGGCCAGGGTAAATGCCAGGCTGCCCAGGCGCGGTTGCAGGCCATGAACAGTGACGCTCAGATAACTATCCTGCCGGCCCGGCTGGATGAAGCGCGCCTGGCAGAGCAAATTCAAGGTCATGACCTGGTGCTGGACTGTACCGACAACCTGGCCAGCCGCAATCTGATCAACAGACTGTGCGTCAAACAACTCAAACCCCTGGTATCCGGCGCGGCCATCCGTCTGGAAGGCCAGTTATTCTGCTATCTCCCTGCCAATAACCTGCCCTGTTACCAATGCTTTTCCCGTCTGTTCTCTGAACAGCAGTTAAGCTGCAGTGAAGCCGGTATTCTGGCACCGGTCGTCGGATTGATTGGGATTATGCAGGCCCTCGAAGCCATCAAAATTCTGACCGGGATAGGCAAACCTGTCACGGGTCAGATCCAGTTGTTCGATGCCCAAACCAGCCAGTGGCAGTGTTATCAGTTAAAGCCCGATCCCCACTGCCCGGTCTGTGCCAGTGCTTATTCTGACTGAATCATTTTTTGCCACTCAGCCAGGGCTTCCTCATCACCGTTCTGGCTGCGGATATACAGATTCAACAGGGCAATCTCGCGACACTGATACTCAGGCGAGGGATCGCAGGGGATCTCAATAAGTCTGATGCCCCGGCGGTCCTCGACGAAACGTCTGAAATGGCGGCGAAAGTCTCCTACTCGCTCACAGTGGACCGACTCACCGCCATAGGCACTTATGAGGCTGTGCACATCAAAAGCGTCATCGTTGCAATAGTAGATGGGCGCGTCACTGCTCTTGCCCAGATGAAAGAGGTTATTGCGCATATACAGGATGATCAGCGCCGCGCCGTCTTTTTGCAGCTCGATCAATTCGTTGCACTGAAAGTGAAAACCGCCATCGCCGGTAATCAGTACTGCAATGTCGTCCAGGTCCAGGTCCCTTATCATCCGGCAGACCTGCCTGGCGTAGGGTAAGGAGGTACCCATGGCGCCATACCAGGGATTGGTCAGCCACCCTCTGCCCACCCCGCCAAGGCGATTTCTCAGTCCGTAGCTGGCAAAATAGCTGTTGCCTACTTCAGGCAGATACAGGTAAGGGCGAGGATCCTGTTGTTGCAGATGATTGAGAACGGCGGCCAGATTATGAAAGTCCAACTTATCCTCGTCGGCCACCAGGGGACTGAGGGCCGGTGGCATTCGAGGTTCGAATCGGCGCACATCGGCCTGGCACAGGTACCCGAACAACTCCACCAGATCCTGTTCCAAAGCTACCGTACTCTTAAGCACAGTCTTGTTGTTAAAGGCCTCGATGAAATGGCTGCCGGTGGAAAATGCCGTATTGGTGTCCTGGGCGTAGATGCTGCTGGCCACATCCAGCACGTAGTCCATCTGCTTTTCGATATAAGGCCGGCTGGGATTCTGGCTGAACAGACCATTATAGGCCCCCAGACACAGTGGGTGGTATTCGTCAAACAACCCCTTGGCAAACCAGGTAGTGGCAAAGGGGATATTGAAACGCTCGGCAAACTGAATCAGTAGCGCCTTAAGCCTGGCGTTGTGTTTCACTCCATCGCCGATATACAGCAAAGGGTGATGACTGGCCTGCAGCTTATGCTCAATCTGTCTGGCAATGAGTTCGCTGCCAGCCAGGATCTGGCCGTTGTCTTGGCTGTCAGTGAACAAGGATAACGGCTTCAGGGCCTGGGTTTTCTGAAAGACCTGATCCCTGGGGATCTCGACAAATACCGGCTGTTTGTGTTGCCAGGCATGGCGCACCAGTTGGAAAAAGCGTTCTCCGGCCATATTGGGCTGTCCTGCACTGCGTTGCCCCTGCAACCGCTCGGCCCGCATCCCCATCGCGGAAAAGGCCTGCAGGGCATTATTATACTGAGTCTGCCACGAAGAACGGGCATGGACAGTATGGTGAATGGCCAGTGGTCCCACTTCCGCTTCGCCCGGCGCCCCGGATATAAACACCACCGGCAGACTCTCAGTCATGGCCAGGGCTGCGGCCGACAGACAAGGAAGACTGCCGACGGTATAAGTGGTCAGGCAGAACCCCATGCCCTGAGTTTCGGCCTGAGCGCAGGCACTGAACGCGCCATGCATCTCATTGCTTGAGGGGCATACCGACAGGGTGCCCTCCAGAGCCTTGATCAGGTTGGCGGCAAAATCTCCCCCTACCCCATACACCCGATTACCGCCAAAATGACGGATGGTTTGTGCCATGGACTGGCCAAGGGTCGGAAGTGCCTGGCTGTAAGTCTGCCCCAGGTTGGCCTCATAGTTGAATACCGGGTTCTCTGCCATCTTATACCTCTTTTTGTCTGTCCTTTTGCCACTGTCTATCCTGAAGCTATGATCCGTCCTGCTTTTCTCGCCGATGCCATGTTGGGCAGACTCTGTCGCTGGCTCAGAGTGCTCAACCTGGACACCGCATACTATCCCCACTTGCCGGATCCGCAGCTTGTGCATCTGGCGGACCGTGAACAACGTTGCCTGCTGACCAGGGACAAGGCGCTTATTACCGGTCTGCAGCCGGACTGCAGCCTGCTTGTTCTGCATGACAAACCACTGGATCAGCTCAGTCAGGTGGTAGATCACTGGTCCCTGTCACTTCCCGGGCAACTGTTTAGGCGGTGCCTGCTATGCAATCATCCTCTTGAACCTGCCACTCCGGCGCAAATTACCAACCTGGCGCCTTCGGATAGCAGAAACATGATCCAGGATTGCTGGTATTGCGCCTGTTGCTCCCGCTTATACTGGCCGGGCTCGCACACCCGGCGCATGACGCGGCAGTTGTCGCAAGTGTTTCCCTCCCTGTGCAATGAAAGCTGATTCGTCATCCCTCAACCTGGCCTGCCGTCTACCCTCGGGCGGGTCAAAACCGGCCAGTAAAAGCAAACAAACAGGCCAAAGGCCAGGCACCACAGCAGGCTGGACAGCAACAACAGCATCTGCGCCTGTTCATGCCACAGCCAGACCCCTGCCGTCCTTACCAGGGCGGAGAAGATCACAGCGGCAAACGCCAGATTCATCATCGGGTGGGGCTTGAGTGGTCTGCCGGTATGGCCAAGGGACACCCTGGCCATCATGGACAGAATCATGCCTGCCACCGCTCCAACGGTCAGCACATGCACAGCGGTGCTGTAAGGAAGCCAGGCAAGCAAATAATGACCGGCCAGCGCCAGCAGCCCTAGCGGGATAAACAGGTAAGCCAGATGCAACGACCACAACAGGGGCACCGGTAAAGTGACCCAAACCCGCCACCTCAGCCAACGCACTAGATGCAACAGGCCGGTTGCCAGCAAGAGTGAGCCAAGCCACATAGGTGGCAGCAATCCCCCAAACAACGCATTGACAACCAGCAGCCAGATGCCGCCCAACGCAAACCTTTCCAGCCACGGCCAGGGGTTTACTTTCACCGTGGCCGTGCCATTGGCGGTAAACATGGGAATGACCCGTCCGCCGAGAACGCACATCAGGGTCACCACCAGCATCAGCATCAGGCCGTTGCCATGGCCAAACCAGCTGGGTTGGCCGCTCAGTACCGTTACGTGCATTAGCAGGTTGGCCACCGTCATCAGCAACAGGACAGGCACAAAAAACAGATTCCGTGTCTGCCTGACTTTAATTAACGGATAGGCCATAAATCCCGCAGCCAGGGGTAAAAACAACAGATCAAGACTGGCGGTCAGCCATACTGGCCAGGCCGGGTCGAACCACAGTAAGGCTCTGCCCGTTAACCAGACTATTACCAACTGCATCAGTTGCTGCCCCTTCACTCCGGGTACCCCTGTCCAGTTTTGGACCGCTGTGAGCAGGAACCCCACCACAATGGCGGCCACAAAGCCAAACAGCATTTCGTGGGCATGCCACCAATAGGCCCCCCCGTAAGGAGAAAATCCCCAAAGTCCAGCCAGCATGCCGCCCCAGGCAGCGATAGCCAGCAACGCAAACACACCGCCCAGCAGAAACAGCGGACGAAACCCGAGTCTCAGTACGGGCCAGGGATGAACAGATCGATCATTTTGCATCGGTCTTCTCCGGTTAACAGGGTACGGGGGCACCCGGGCGTGCATAATACCGCCAGGTGATCAAGACGCAGCTTGCATAGAACAACATAAATGCATACAAGGCCCAGTTGACGCTGCCGGTCAGAGCCAGCGAGGTGCCATAGGCCTTGGGTATGAAAAAGCCTCCATAGGCACCAACGGCAGACACCAGTCCGAGTACGGCAGCCGTTTCGAGGCTACCTTCACGATCGGCCCGGCGTTGCCCGGCCTGTCCCATGGCTTTGCTTTTCAGGGACATAAAGATAATCGGCACCATCTTAAAGGTGGAGCCATTGCCGATACCTGAGGCAATGAACAGCAACATAAAGAGGAAGAAAAAGCCGGTAAAGCTGCCGCTGTCTTCTGCTGAAGGCATACAGACAAAGATACCGCCGAGCAACAGCATCATGAGGACAAAATTGTACAAGGTGACGGTAGCGCCGCCCAGCCGATCTGCCAGCACCCCGCCGAAAGGGCGCGCCAGGGCAGCAGCCAGCGGCCCGATAAAGGCATACTTGACGGGGTCCACTTCTTCAAACAACAGACCGCACAGCAATGGAAAGGCGGCGTAAAATCCGATAAAACTGCCGAAACTGCCCAGGTAAAGCCAACTCATCAGCCAGGCGTGAGGGTGTCTGAATACGGCGAGTTGCCGCGTGTCATGGTCAGGGACCTGATCTATGTCATGCATGCCGTACCAGGCTGCCGCAGCGCAAAGCAGAATCAAGGGGATCCAGATTAATGCCGCATTTTGTAACCATACCGGATGGGGCAAACCATGGTTTTGCGTCATCAAAGGCGGCCCGGCGGCCTCACCCAGCAGGCTGGTGGCAATCACCAAAGGCACAATCATCTGCATGGCAGAAACCCCGAGGTTGCCCAGGCCCGCATTCAGCCCCAGAGCAGCACCTTTTTCCGCCGCGGGGTAAAAGAAACTGATATTGGCCATGCTGGAAGCAAAATTGCCCCCACCCAGACCACAAAGCAGAGCCAGGATCAACATGGTCAGATAGGAGGTGGAGGTATCCTGCAGGGCGACAGCCATCCACAAACAGGGTACCAACAGTAGCAAGGTTGACAGCGCCGTCCAGCGCCTGCCTCCGAACAAAGGGACCATGAACGCAAAGAACAGCCTGAACGTTGCCCCGGACAGTGCGGGGAGCGCGGCGAGCCAGAACAGTTGGTTCTGCGAGTAGGGAAAGCCAAGGACAGGCATTTTCACCACCAGGATACTCCACAGGGACCAGACAGCGAAGGCGACAAACAGGTTGGGTATGGAGATCCACAGATTGCGCGAAGCGATGCGCCGCCCCTGGCTCAGCCAGAATTGTCTGTCTTCCGGACGCCAGTCATGCAGTGGTCCGCTCTGGGGTGTGGACATCTCCGGCAGATCGGTACAGCCAGTACCCTGTTGCCATTCCTGTCGTTCGGCACGACGGATGGCAAAGTGCATCCACAGCAGAGCCAGAGTGCAGACAATAAACAACAGCATGAAACAGCTTTGCCAGACCCCCACCAGATCGTTAAGCATGCCGAAGGTAAGGGGAAGCAGAAAGCCGCCCAGGCCGCCCACCATGCCCACTACCCCGCCCACCACTCCCACGTGGCCGGGATAGTAAACCGGAATGTGTTTAAACACAGCGGCCTTGCCCAGGGACATAAAAAATCCCAGCACAACGGTCAGCAGCGCAAACAACACCAGGGGCATTTCCAATGAGAAAGACAATATGTCCGTTACACCACGCACCTGATACCGGGTGGGTGGATAGCTGAGTAAAAAGGTACAGAGCACAGAGGCAATGAGCGTCCAGTACATGACTGCCCTGGCGCCGTACTTATCGGACAACCAACCGCCCAGTATACGGAACAGGGAGGCAGGAATACTGTACAGGGCAGCCAGTATACCGGCTGTGGCAAGGCTCAGCCCGTACACCTGCATCAGATAATGCGGCAGCCACAGGGCCAGGGCCACAAAGGCACCAAAAACAAAAAAATAGTACAGTGAAAAACTCCAGACCCGCAGGTCCGTCAGCGGCAACAGCTGTTGTGAAAGGGGCACAGGGGCTTTGTTCTTGCCGGTATGGCCGGGATCGGGTTTGGCCCAGACAAAGAAAATGACCGCCATCAGGACCATCACCACTGCATAGATCCGCGCCGTGTCCTGCCAACCCAGCGCCAGCAGCACAAAGGGCGCCGCAAAACTGGTCAGCGCGGCGCCCACATTGCCGGCACCGAAAATCCCCAGCGCTGTGCCCTGCCGGTCTTTCTCATACCAGGCAGAAATATAAGTGACCCCGACAATAAAACCGCCGCCGGCCAGACCCACCCCGAGCGCCGAGACAAGCAGCCACAGATAACTGTCCGCCAGGCTGAGCAGGAACACCGACACCGACGTGGCCAGCATCAGAATGGAAAACACCTGTCTGCCGCCATAGCGATCCGTCAACAGGCCCAGGAACAAGCGGCTGATGGCGCCCGTGAGAATGGGGGTGGCCATCAGCAAACCCAATTCGGTATCGGACAGGCCGAATTCGTCCTTAAGCCGAATACCGAGGATGGAAAACAGCGTCCAGACCGCAAAGCACAGCGTAAAAGACAGCGTCGACAACCACAGCGCCCATCTCTGGGCACTGGCAGGAACGCTACCGGCTGCGATCATCTCCACTCCAAGTCAGCTTGCTCAAAGTGGGATCATAGAGCTCCGGCAGGGGCTGCACTATACAGACAAAGAGGCAGAAAACTTAGCTCATCTACCTCTTTGGGAGTAGCGCTCAGGAAGCGGACTCTGTTCCGGCTTTAGCCATGCCGACGATACTATGCCAGTAGCCGTTACAGCTACCCGGCAAAGACCAGTGCTGCTGACCGTCTTGGTTGGCCCTGAATCTGGCCAGCCAGTCCAGTGTTTCACTGCCCAGGGGACTGAGCCTGACCACATCCACCAGGCCCTGCATGGACGGCAGATCATTGATCAGGTTGTAGCACTGCCCCGACTGCGTTTGGATGCCGTTGAGGGTAAACAGGGACTGCCCTTCCTGGCTGCTGGTCAGACGGCCGGTGGGATAGTTGATGCAGCACAGCTGACAGTCATCTTTGGAGCGGTTCTCCGAACGGGCGGTAAAACAGCGGGCCGAATAGGCCAGGGGCAGATAGCCATAGGCAAAGATCTCTACTGAAAACCGATTTCGGATGCCCAGTTCCTCACAACCCTGCAACATCTTTTCCAGCCACTGGCGGGACAGCTCCACCGGCATCACCCAGCGTTGCATTCCCATGTCCAGCAACTTCTTCAGGCTGTACTGGCTGTAGCTGTTTATGGCTGGGCCGGCCACAAAAGGCTTACCCTGTTCGGTCACCAGTTGAATGGCGCTGACATCATTGGCTTCCACAAGGAACTCACCATTGTCGCAGTAGGCCTTTAGGGCCTTGACTTCCGACGGGGCCTCAAGCAGGGCCATGGTTGACAACACCACCTGCTTGCCCTTGCCGGCCAGTTCCCTGGCCAGGGCCAGCCAGTCTGCCTGGCGCAGTTCCCTGCGTTTTGAGCAGACAGTTTCTCCCAGGTAAATAATATCGGCATCACTGGCCAAGGCCTGCCGATAAAAATCTTCCACCTCAGCCTTGGGCCAGAAATATAGGATGGGACCTAATGAATACTGCATGTTGTCACTGCCATTTTCTGTGATAGGCGCCAAGAGAGGTCTGACTGCCTTCGGAGACCTCTTCCAGTCCTTGCTGCCAGTCCGGGCGAACCTGGAATGAAGCTGTTCGTACCAGGGCGGCATCAATGGCCTGGCGCCAGATTCGCGTTACCTTCTGCACATAGGCCGGGCTGCGCTGGCGCCCTTCTATCTTGACCGCCGAGATCCCGCAACCGATCAGATCCGGCAGCAGGTCCAGGGTATTAAGGCTGGTGGGCTCTTCCAGGGCATGGAAGGTATTACCGTCCACATCAAAGCGCCCCTTGCACAGGGTCGGATAACCCGCCTTCTCGCCGCATTTATAGCGATCGATCAATACACCGTTGAGTCTGGACTCCAGGCCCTTGTCCGTTTCCTGCCAGCGCACGTGGGCGGCGGGTGAGCAGGCCCCGGCCGTGTTGGGGGATTCACCTGTCATGTAGGAAGACAGGTAGCAACGTCCCTCTGCCATGATACACAGGCTGCCAAAGGCAAAAACCTCCAGCTCTACCTCGGTCTGGCGAGCCAGTTGTTTGACCTGATGGATGGACAGAACCCTGGGCAGGACCACACGACTGACACCGAACTGGGACCGGTAGAACTCAATCGCCGCCGTGTTGGTGGCGGACGCCTGTACCGACAGATGCAAACAAGCATTCGGATAGCGACCGGCTGCATAGTCCAGCACCGCCATATCGGCGACGATCAAGGTGTCGGCGCCGTTTTGCACGGCCATGTCCACTGCGTATTGCCAGCGTTTCCAGCCATCCGGATGGACAAAAGTATTGATGGCCACATGCAATTTGCGCTGATGCCTGTGAAGGTAATCTGCCGCCTCACTGACTTGGCGGTCGGTAAAATTCAGACCGGCAAAGTGCCGGGCATTGGTATCATTTTTCAGGCCTATGTAGACGGCGTCGGCGCCCTGCTCTACGGCTTTCTTAAGGGCCGGCATACTGCCTGCTGGGCAGAGTAGTTCCATACAGCCTCCTGTATCAACCAGGTAAAGGAGGCGGCATTCTGCCAAGCGAAACCTCGGGTTTCTTTGATTTAGATTAAGTTTCCGGGTACTTGGCAGCAGTAATCTAGCGGCAGTTATCAAACCGGACAGGCGACTGGAAATGCTTCCTACCTTATTTAAACATGCTGACAAACTGCTCAGACCCGGCCTGCAGATACTGGCTTACTCGCCAGCAGGGTTGCAACAACACCTGGCCAGCCACTTTTTCAACCTGGCCCTGAAAAAGCCATTGGCAGAGGGGCTACTGGACTTCCTGGACACAGCGACGGTAAGAGTGGAGATAAGGGATCTGCAGCAGAACTGGTACTTCCGGTTATCTCAGCGTCGTCTGCGGGTGGAAAGCCAAGGGGAAGAAACTGTCTGCTTCAGTGGTGAACTGCAAAGCTTTTTGCTGATGGCCAGTCAGACGGTGGATCCCGACACCCTGTTCTTTCGTCGCCAGCTGTCCATATCGGGTGACACTGAACTGGGTCTGGCACTGAAAAACCTGCTGGACAGCCTGGAACTCGATCAACTGCCCTTTATGATCGGTCGACCACTTCAACTGTATGCACAAGGGCACGCCGGTTGAGTGAGCCGATTTTGTCTCTTAACAGCCTGAACATTGATGGGAGATTGCCATGCAACAATTCATCACCCGGTTTTTCTACAGTCACCTGCAGGGACTGGAACTGCTCTTCATTGCCTACCGGCGTTACAAGCGCAAGGACAAACTGATGGCCCGCCAGTTGTTTGACAAATTCAAGTCCGGCATGGAGCGTCATATTGAACAGGAGGAACAATGCCTGTTACCCGAGCTGGAGTTGGTTAGCCATGAACAGGCGGTCTTTGACAAGGCGCGCCGGGAACACCAACAGATACGGCAACAGATGAACTGGATAGAAAGCCTGCTGGATCGGCAGGTAGACAGCAGCGAAGACGATCAGACCCTGGAGTATCTGTTATCCGATCACTTTGAAAACGATGAATTCGGCCTCTATCCCACCTGCGACAGGCTGCTGGATACAGATGCCACTACCCGCGTACTGATGGCTGTCTACTGAGGCGCGGTCTATGTCACGGGCCGTGCACTAACTGGTGAACAAAACCCAGTTTCTGCATGGCCCCGCCAGACAGATAAAAGGGATAGGCATGGGCATGGCCCATACTGCGGTTCAAACTGTTCAGGGCATAGGTCAGGGGCAACCAGTGCTCAATCAGCGGCTCAAATGGCCCTTGTCCATAGGCGTTGAAGTTTTGCATATCCCGGGCAGGCGGCGATCTTCCCTGTTGCGGGTCGATTCGCATGCCGAACTGCTGGGCCGTTTCCAGGGTATCCACCATATGCAGATAGTGGGCCCAGGTTTCCGCCCAGTCCTCCCAGGCATGGCTGCTTGCATAGGCGCTGACGTGCCGTTGCTGCCAGTCCTCCGGCGGCCCCTGGCGATAGTGATTTTGCAGAGCCTGCTGATAATCCAGTCGTTCATCGCCAAACAAGCCCCTGAATGCCCTTAAATGCTGCGAATCTCTGATTAATCTGTCCCAGTAGTAGTGACCTGATTCATGACGGAAGTGACCCAGGATAGTCCGGTAAGGTTCGGCCATCTGTTCACGCATTCTCTCCCGTTCGGCGTCATCCGCCTCGGCAATATTCAGTGTGATCAGTCCATCCGAATGGCCGGTCCTGACTTTGTTCAGTTCGCTGAAAGAAGGCGCGGTATCGGCGAGAAAATCAAAGGCCAGGCCCTGACCAGAACTGTTTTTCGGTTCCACAGGGAGGCCCAGTTGCAACAGGCTGTAGACCAGGCGGCGTTTTTCTGTTTCCAGCCTTTGCCACAACAACAGATTGCCGGACACCGACAAATCGGGGATGGTCTGGTTGAGCCGGCAGGCCAGGCAATATTCCTGATCAGAGCTGTCCTCAACCATCCAGTTGCAAACCTGGTGCTGGGCGTAGTTCACACACATACGATAGGCACTCTGGCCGCCAATGGGATACCAGGTGCGCTTATCGCTGCTTTGCCTCAGGGCCACCAGATCGAGTTGGTCGGGCAGAAATCCCAGTACCGCAGCACAAGCGGTGCACCGGGTGTTTTCGAAGTACAGCAGGTTACGGCACTGATTGCAGGAAAACAGCTTCATCAGGGAACTCCTTTACCCACAGGATTAGGTCTATCGACACTGCCATCCTTGGCTCATTCCCCGGCTTTGTCAACCGGCCTGCTGTCGATGATAGTGACGCAGATCATGCTCCTGGCGTCTGCCGGCACTGAAGGCCGAGACCCGCTTGAGATAGCCTATGACCCGGGTTCCGTAATCAATATCACTGGAGCCACAGGCCGGACACCCCGGCAGACTGCGTTTGTCGATATGTTCGCAGTCATTGCAGATGGTGATCCGCACATTGACACAGAAGTAGTTGCAACCGGTGGTGGCGGCAACGTCGAACAACTTAAGATAATTCTGCTCACTGAGCCGTTCTTCCAGGTTCAGGTGCAACGCCGAGCCTCCATCCAGATAGCGGGTCATCTGCTCACCGTGCAGAATGAACTTATCCAGATGGTTAATGCTGTTGTCCTCCACCGCATAAAAATAACTGTTGTAGCAGTCCCGTCCCACCTGATAGCCGTCCTTTCTGTCCCAATTGGCGTTTTTGACGCCCAGGTTCTCTGCCGGCACAAATTCCGTATTGAACAGATAACCGGTCTCACTTCTGGCCTGACGGTTCAAATCATAGATAACTTTAAGCTGACCTTCGACAAAGCTTTGATAGGCCGGATCCACCTCGGCTTTCATCCCCAGATACTCGGCCGCTTCCACCATGCCGTTGATGCCGATGGTCAGAAACTGCTTATCCAGACTGATAAAGCCCGCGTCATACACCCCCAAAAGGCCACTTTTCTGGTGATCTTCCATCAGTTTGCGATAGGCAACCTGATACTGCTGTATCTTACGGATTTCGGTGGCGAGATCCCGGCCATCCTGGATCAGCCGGTTCATGTTTAGTGTGATCACATTGATGGAGCCGGTTGCCACGCCGCCGGCCCCCAGGCTGTAAGAGAAAGTATGGTCGCTGATTTCGTTACGTAATCGACAGCAGGAGGCCAGCGAATCGGCGCTTTGCGACTGATACACAAAAAAGGCGCCCCCTCGCTCATATTGCGGGCGCAGAGGCCGGCAAATTCACGGTCTTTGACCCTGCCCTTTTCTGTCAGCATGGCGGCGGTGACCACCGGAAAGGTCAGGATGGCCTTGTTACGCTCCCGGTTGAACCAGTCGAGGAAAAAGCCCTGCAGGGCACTGACCGACTGCCAGTCGGGGGCCGTCATATCCGGAAATACAAAATTACCGAACATGGCATCAAAGTAGTGCTGGTCATAAAGGGAGATATTCCAGAACACGCTTTGGTACCCTCGTGCGGCGGCGGGTTGATTCAGTGCATAAACCACATGCTGAAGATGATTTTCGATAGCCTTGGTATGGTCAGTCAGGTAATTGTCGCCGTAATCGCGACGGGCAAAATAATCGAAATAGGTTAGAAACTCCACCGTCGCCACTGCCCCGGCAAACTGCGAGCTCACAGCAAACACCAGATTGACAAAACTGCCGCAGAAAGACTCCAGATGTTTGGGGGCTTTGGACTCCCCCCCTAACCGTGTCAGCCCGTCGAGCAGAAAGGGATACATAGTAATGGAGGTACAGTAAGGCTTAAGGCTGGTTTCATCATGGACGTATATTTCATGATTCTCTATTTGCCGGACGTACTCATCGGCCAGCGCCTGCCCGTAGAGTTCGGCAATTTTGCCCCGTACCTGGGCCCGGTTGATCTGGATGAAAAAGTCTTTCATCAGTTCCGCCTCCAGCGTGGCGATATTTTTCTGCGTCACATTGGCATTGGCGTCAAGCTTGGACCCGTCGGCAGCATTGGCCGCTTGCTGGTACTGATGAATGAAGTCCAGTTTGCCTTGTATTTGTTCTGAATTAAGCGGCAGCATGGCTGTTCTCCCTGAATCGAAAGTTAAGTAAGTTCCCGCCTGCCAGCTGCAAAAAGCGTTGGTTGGTGACGGGGCTGTCCAGACCGCCTAGACGTGCGTCATAGGGTCCGGTTTTCAGATAATCGAGCTGGCGCAGAAGCCGTTTTGGCAATCGCTCCTTCCCGGTGTAAAGACAGGTCTTAAGCCCTTTCGCCCTGGCAATAAGCAGCTTTTGAAGCAGGGCGTCCGGATGCCATTCGCCACCAAAAAACAGCACGCAAGTGACCAGGTGTGCGTAGCGATCCACCTGTTCAGCAAAGGCCGGATTTGTCAGGGGCCGACCTGCATGGGGATCCCAGGTATCCTGGCTGTGACAGCCGGGACACTTGAGGGGACAGCCGCTGATGGTAAAGGCCAGGGATATCTCATCCGGGACCTCCTGAAAGCAGATCTGTGCAGGAAAGGCATTGAAGGGCTTTTTATCATCATCTTGTGTCATTAATGAGCAGCAAACACTATATATTGTGTCTCAACCTTAATGGCGGACAGAGTTATGGAATTGATCTGGATCAATGAACAGACGCCGGGGCGGGTTTGAATTTTATGGGATCCCCTGGATCCCGCTTGATAAAGGCCTTGTGGCCGCCTACCCCTTTATGGGTAGGTCAACTGACACTTTTGCCTTAAGCGGATATCACCGGGTTTCGCTAAGATCCCGAATCAGACTCCAGGAGACCATTTTATGCATATCACCAGCTATGAGGATCTGATTCAGGTCGCCAAAGCCCAGCACGAACCCCAACGTCTGCTGTTTGTATTTGCCCGGGCCGAACTGCCCACCGGCCATACAGACAAACAGAAAAATGCCTTTGAGCAGGGAGGCGGTGGTGCCCTGAGTCCGGTGCTCTGCGTGGACAAGCTTCCGGACGAGGTGGGCTCCTTTGAAGCACTGGTTGAGGAATCCCTTAACACGGGGGAGCATTGGGATATTGCTTTTGTCAGTGCCCTGTCTGGTCGTGGCGGCTATGCCCCCAATTCCGATGAGGCCACACAGCCACTCCACCTGATGATGAAGAAGATCCAAAGCGGCATGATTGGCGATTTTCTTACCCTGACCCGCGACGGAGAACTGGTCAACCTGCAGCCGGGCTGAGCCGGCTGCAATTCTTATCCCGCAGATAAGGGTTCAATACAATCCAGCGGACACACCGCTATGCAGGCCGGCTCATCGTAAAATCCCTCGCACTCGGTACATAAATCCGCATCAATCTGATAAATGGATTTGCCCATGCTGATGGCCTCGTTGGGGCATTCGGGCTCGCACAGATCGCAGTTAATGCAGTCTTCAGTAATCTTCAGGCTCATGGGGTTATCTCCAGGTTACGGACAAGTAAGGCATAGTCAGCGACACTGTCGCCGGGGAGCGCTAACAGCATCCGATAGCCGGCTCCCGGTGCAATCGCAGCGTCCCTGCCCTGCTGGTCACAAAGTTTGCTCAGGGTAAAAGTCTGGTTGCCCGCCGGGGTCATCAGCATCAGTCTGTCGCCCAGGGAAAAGCGGTTTTTCACTTCCACCAGATACAGGCCGCTTGAAGGCTCTTGGCCAAGCACCTCACCGACAAATTGCTGCTGCGTACTCAGCGATGCGCCCTGCTGGTAGTTCTGCAGTTCAGACACCGGAATATGCCGGCGCAAAAAGCCTTCCGTATAACCGCGGGACGCCAACCCCTCCAGTTCATACATCAGCTGCTGGTCAAAGGCTTTACCTGACAGGGCATCGTCAATGGCCTGGCGGTATACCTGTGCGGTGCGCGCCGCATAATAAAATGACTTGGTACGGCCTTCGATTTTCAGCGAATGCACGCCCATTGCCACCAGGGACGGTACGTGTTGGACGGCGCGAAGATCTTTTGAATTGAGGATGTAGGTGCCATGTTCGTCTTCATCCATTGGCATGGGCGCGTCAGGACGTTGCCTTTCCGTCAGCAATACCGGTTTGGCCGGTTGGATCCTGACCGCGGCGGCAACCAGATCGCCATTGGCCAGTTCCTCGGCAGGCTGGATATCGTACTGCCAGCGACAGGCATTGGTACACGCCCCCTGATTGGGATCACGTTTGTCCATATAACCGGACAGCAGGCAACGTCCCGAATAGGCCATACACAGGGCGCCGTGAACAAACACCTCCAACTCCATGCCGGGGACTTCCTTGCGGATCTCGCCGATTTCCTGCACCGACAACTCCCTGGACAGAATCACCCTGCTGATACCCTGCTGCTGCCAGAATTTAACCGCCGCCCAGTTCAGGGTATTAGCCTGCACCGACAGGTGCAGGGGGATCTGGCTAAAATGATTTCTCAGCAGCCAAATCACTCCGGGATCCGAGACAATCAGGGCATCCGGGCTCATGGCCACCACGTCCCTGGCATCCTCTAAAAAGGTCGACAGTTTGCTGTTGTGAGGCGCGATATTCAGCACCACATAAAACTTCTTGCCCAGTTCTCTGGCCTCATCAATCCCGGCTTTTAAGCTGGCGAGATCAAATTCGTTATTGCGCACCCGCAAACTGTAACGGGGCAAGCCCGCGTAGACGGCATCGGCCCCATAAGCGAAGGCATAGCGCATGGCTTTAAGGCTGCCGGCCGGGCACAGCAGTTCCGGCCCTTGTGAAGTTTCCTGCATTGAACAGTCTGGTTGCTGGATTGTGCCGCTATTATCCTATTCCTGTGCTTCACCAGTTTTGATCTGAAACAAGGCTACTTATACCAATGGGATTACTCTGTGTAATTGTGCCTGATGGCATATGGGGGTAATCTGTCCGGCCTTTTTCAAGCGAGGAGCCCAGACATGAGTATTGCCAGAATCGGCATCCTGACGGTGAGCGACCGGGCCAGTCGCGGCCAGTATGAGGACATCTCCGGACCGGCCATTATCGAGACGCTGAATGATTATCTGACCAGTGAATGGCAACCTGTGTATCGGGTCATAGAGGACGAACAACCGTTGATAGAAGCCACACTCAGGGCCCTGGTGGACAAGGAAGGCTGCGCCCTGGTGGTCACCACAGGTGGAACGGGACCTGCCAAACGGGACGTGACCCCTGAAGCCACCGAAGCGGTTTGCGATCGTATGATGCCGGGATTTGGCGAACTGATGCGCATGGAAAGCCTCAAATATGTGCCCACAGCGATTTTGTCACGTCAGACTGCCGGTTTACGGGGGCAGTCGCTGATTATTAATCTGCCCGGTAAGCCCAAAGCCATACGCCAGTGCCTGGACGCGGTGTTTCCAGCCGTTCCCTACTGTCTGGACCTGATGGACGGCCCTTATCTGACCTGCAACGAAGCAGTAATGAAGCCTTTCCGGCCCAAGTCATCCTAGCAACGGTCCCGATGCTTGATTTTGTTACAATTTCTTTAGCTGCACCTGGCCTGATTGACGATAAAGTGGCCTCCATTGGACAACCTGAATAATTAAAATGAATAGACATTCTCTGTTGCTTTTATCCGGCCTGAGTCTGTTGCTGGCAGCTTGTGCCAGCCCCAATCAGGTCACCCGTGTAGCTCCACAGGACTCTGTGGTGCCGTTGGCAAAAGATGGTCGCTACCAGAACCTGTATCCGGGCGAGAAGACATATCCGGTAACCTGCGAACAAAGTTGCTACCCGCCCCATCCCGATGTCATCTGCCAGGCGCCGGCGGAGCAATGCCGGTATCAGGGCACACAACAAGCGCCATCGATGGCCACAGGATTCACTGTGCGCTGGCTGGGCCATGCCTCCTTTGCAGTGACCGCACCGGATGGCCAGTATCTGTTGTTTGATCCGGTCAGCGATCAGTTTGATTGGCCGGTTAACTGGGCGGCGGCTTTGTCTGACGGTACTTGGCGTACGCGAGGCGAATGGCCGATGGAGGAGGATCTGGCGAGAACCAGTGCGGTGTTCTATTCCCATCTTCATTATGATCATTTCAACAAGGACGACATTCGGCGTATCGGCAATCAAGCCCGCTATTTTGTCGCCCTGGACAGCGCCAGCCACTTTGCCGACAACGGCTATCAGATTACTGAGATGGCCTGGTTTACCCGCCGGGCTTTGGGTGAGCTGACTGTCCATGCCGTGCCGGCCCATCATTTCAACAGCCGAATCTGGGTGCCATACCTCTATGAAGATAACGAACGCAGCCTGTGGGCCGGCTGGTTGGTTGAGCATGGAGGAAAAAAACTGTTTTTTGCCGGCGATACAGGCTATTCAGAGCATTTTAAAGATATTCACCAGCGGTACGGCCAGATCGATATCTGCCTTCTGCCTATTGCCTCCTACCACCACGAGCAATACGCCAGGTGGTATCGCTATGTACATACCACCCCCGAGGATGCCCTGACCGCTGCCGATGAGCTCGGTTGCAAAGTGATGATCCCCTGGGGGTATGGCAATGCCAGTTGGCAGATGGGGGATAAAAGCTCACACTCGGCGTTGTTGAGGTTACTTAGTATGCGCAAGCAGATGGACAGCCGGGTACCCCTGCTGATTTTAAACGAAGGACAACAGGTCAGCCTGTAACCTGATACAGAAAAAAGAAAATGACAAAACAACAAGAACTACTGAAATCCCTGCACCTCAAGGCCAAACAGGCCGCTGAACATGCCTATCAGCCCTACAGCCATTTTGCGGTGGGCGCGGCACTGAAACTTAAGGACGGCAGCCTGATCGCGGGCTGCAATGTGGAAAATGCCTCCTACGGGCTGTCCAACTGCGCCGAACGCACCGCTATTTTCAGCGCCCTGGCTCAGGGCCATAAGCCGGACAGCTTCGACGAACTGATGATCTACATGCCGGGGGAAAAGCTCTACTCGCCCTGCGGCGCCTGTCGCCAGGTAATCGCCGAATTTTTCCCCCCTGATGCAAAAGTCCACGCCAGTTGCGACAGCAAAACCATGCAGAGCTGGACAGTGGAACAATTGCTGCCTGGGGCCTTTGGCCTGCTCTGATTAGGGCGTATTTATCCTTCATGTTGTCTCTGCTGAGTGCTAAAAAAACCTCAATCAGGGCGCGAGTAACGCCGTTTAGCTATCTAAACAAGTTAGGAGCAACGCCGAGTGAGGTTTGTAAGCCTCACCCCTTCGGGCTGGAGCCATTTTTACTCCTATCATCCCTGATACTCGCCGACTAGCGGCCAGCCAAGCTGTTAAAAAATGCTCCGGGCATTTTTTTTCCAGCAGCGTGAAATGAAATATATTCCTATATTTCACCGCTTCGCTGTTCCAATGGGGTCCATGCCCATTGGTCAGTCGCTTATTCAGGCCCACTCAACCTCACTATCTCTTCCTTGCCGGACAAAAAAATAGCCTCCAGCAGAGTGTCAATATAAAAGATAAACTCGCCCTGGCATTATTTGATGCCCAGGCGCTTGGCCAGTTTATGCAGATTGCTGGAGTCCAGCTCCAGTAATTTGGCCGCCTGAGCCCAGTTCTGTCCGCATTCTTCCAGGGCTGCTTGAATGGCCCGTCGCTGGGTCTGCTCAAGCAGCTTTTTCATCGGTTGCACCGAAGCCGACATAGTCACCCCGACCAGTGGGACGGCAGCCGGCCGACGCTGGGCCACCTCCAGATCCAGCAACTCGGGGACCAGGGTGGATATCCCTTCTTTCTGACCGTTCCGACCCAGGCACTTTATGGCCGCCCGGCTGATGACATGCTCCAGCTCACGAACATTCCCGGGCCACTGATAGTCAAGCAGGGCCTGCTCCGCTTCGGCTGACAGTCGCAGGCTGCGCAGTCCCAGTCTGGCGCGGTTTTGTTCCAGAAAGTGCCCCGCCAGCAACAGCACATCATTACCCCGCTCACGCAGCGGCGGGATAGGCACCGGATAAACCGATAACCTGTGATAGAGATCGGCGCGAAAATCCCCGTTTTTGACCGTCTCTTTCAATTGCCTGTTGGTGGCCGCGATGATCCTCACATCCACTTTTCTGGGCTTGTCAGCCCCAAGGCGCTGTATTTCGCCGTTTTGCAACGCCCTGAGCAATTTGGCCTGCACCGCCAGGGGCAGCTCGCCCACCTCATCCAGGAACAGGGTCCCGCCGTTGGCCGCCTCGAACTTGCCGGCCCGTTCCGTATGGGCGCCGGAAAACGCCCCTTTCACATGGCCGAACAGCTCGCTTTCGGCCAATGATTCGGGCAAAGCGGCGCAGTTGACGTGGATAAGGGGCTGATTTCTTCGTCTCGAATGCAGGTGCACGCGCCGGGCAAACAATTCCTTGCCCACCCCTGTCTCACCAAGCAACAGCACGGGCAGTTCCGAATCCGCCACCGTATCCAGTTCATCAAGCAACTGCACCAGAGCCTGACTGCGACCGATGATCTCAGTCTCCTCGCCCTTGCCCTCGTCCGGTAAAGACACGGCATTGATCCGTGATTGCAGCAGGCTGCGGTTTTCCATCTCCAGCGTGGTAGTACGGATAGCCGCTTCGATAAGTAGCTTATGCTGCCTGAGACTGGCTCTGGAGCTTTCGTCAAAGGTACCAGGTATCAGGGTATCGAAGGTAATCAGGCCCCAGGTTTTACCCTCCTGCTCGAGGCGCATCCCCATACAGTCGTGCACGGGTAACGGCGCCCCGGCAAGCTGGTCCAACAAGCCATCGTAGGGGTCGGGTAAGGCGCTGCTGTGCTCGAAACATACGGGCTGCTGTTCGCTGGTCAGGATAGCGGCCAGACGGGGATGTTGGGCGGGCAGAAAACGCCTGCCCAGGGCCTCCTGCACCAGGCCCGACACAGCCATGGGCTTTAGCACTTCCCCTTCCATTTTCAATAGTGCAACCGCGCCGCAATTGAAACTGGCTTTGAGGGTTTTGACCAGCCTCTCCAGGCGAGCCAGGTCGGGCAAACGAACGGCCAAATCGGCCACCAGAAACTCATCATACATGGTACATAATACCCTTCAAAAGGTTTTATATACCCTATCAGAATCGGGTCAGATTAACCATGCTCATTAACAAAGTGATAAATATCAATAAAATAGTTCATGGCACAGGCATTGCCATACCTCTGAGGAGAAGCATAGAACAACTCAGGAGTCCTCAGATGGTAAATACGACATTCAAACCGGCCCCTCAGCAAGGGGCAGACAATGTGATTCAGGGGGTAAGCCATGGGTAGCTACCGTCGATTTTGGTTTCTGCTTATCGGCATCCTGGCCGTCACCTTCGCCATGCTCGGCTATTTTGGCCGCGAGGTGTACCGACAGGCACCGCCCATTCCCGTGCAGGTGGTCACTCCTTCAGGATCCGTGCTGATGAGCCACGAGCAGATCCTGGATGGCCAGTCTGCCTGGCAATCGGTGGGCGGCATGCAACTGGGGTCAATCTGGGGCCACGGGGCTTATCAGGCGCCGGACTGGACGGCGGATTGGTTGCACCGTGAATTACTGGCCTGGCTGGAACTGGCTGCCGCAGATCAGTATCAGCTCGCCTATGACAGACTGAATGGAGAACAAAAGGCGCTGTTGCAGTATCGCCTGAAGCAGGCGTACCGTACTAACGGGCTGCAATCCGATGGCAGCCTGCTGGTATCAGAGCGTCGTGCCGCCGCCATGGCAGAGGTTGCCGGCTATTACGACAGGCTGTTCAGCGATCACCCCTCTTTGCAGGGCAGCCGGGAAAGTTTTGCCATGAAGGAAAACACACTGCCGGATGCTCAGAAACGCGCACGCCTGGCAAATTTCTTCTTCTGGACGGCCTGGGCCGCCGCCACTGAACGACCGGATTCCAGCGCCACGTACACCAATAACTGGCCTCATGAACCCCTTATCGATAATCAGCCCACCGGGGAGAATATTCTCTGGTCCATAGTCTCCATTGTGCTGCTGATTGCCGGTGTGGGCGGTCTGGTGTGGGCGTGGGCGTTTCTGAGAAAAGAAGACGACGAGCCTGCAGCTCCCAAGCAGGATCCGCTCAGCCTGGTTAAGCTGACCCCGTCACAAAAAGCCCTGGGCAAGTACGTATTTCTGGTGGTGGCCCTGTTTACCTTTCAGGTCTTCCTGGGCGGTTTTACTGCGCACTATACAGTGGAGGGTCAGCAGTTTTACGGCCTGGATATCTCCCAGTACTTCCCTTACTCCCTGGTGAGAACCTGGCACATTCAGTCGGCGCTGTTCTGGATTGCCACCGGTTTTCTCACCGCAGGGCTGTTCCTGGCGCCTGTTATCAACGGCGGCAGGGATCCCAAATACCAGAAACTGGGTGTGGACATCCTGTTCTGGGCGCTAGTGGTCGTAGTGGCGGGATCCTTTATTGGCAATTATCTGGCCATCGCGCAGATTATGCCGCCCCAGTGGAATTTCTGGCTGGGCCACCAGGGCTATGAATTCGTCGATCTTGGGCGTTTATGGCAAATTGGCAAATTTACCGGCATCGTCTTCTGGCTGGGGTTGATGCTGCGCGGCATCATCCCTGCCCTTCGCCAGCCAGGCGATCGTAATCTGCTGGCCCTGCTCACTGCCTCAGTGGTGGCTATCGGCCTGTTCTACGGTGCCGGCTTCTTCTACGGCGAACGTACCCATCTGTCAATCATGGAATACTGGCGTTGGTGGATCGTTCATCTGTGGGTGGAAGGCTTCTTCGAGGTATTCGCCACTGCCGCCCTGGCCTTTATCTTCTGCAGCATGGGGCTGGTGTCCCGCACTGTCGCCACCTCCGCCAGCCTGGCCTCGGCCTCTCTGTTTATGCTCGGTGGCGTACCCGGCACTTTCCATCACCTGTACTTCTCCGGCACCACCACTCCGGTCATGGCGGTTGGCGCCACCTTCAGCGCTCTGGAAGTGGTGCCCCTGGTGGTGCTCGGTTATGAGGCTTTTGAAAACTGGCGCCTGAAACAGCGGGCCCCCTGGATGCAACAGATCAAGTGGCCACTGCTGTTCTTCGTTGCCGTGTCATTCTGGAACATGCTGGGCGCAGGCGTATTCGGCTTTATGATCAACCCACCCGTGTCCCTCTACTATGTACAGGGTCTGAATACCACGGCTACCCATGCCCATGCCGCACTGTTCGGGGTCTATGGCTTCCTGGCCCTGGGCTTTGCCCTGCTGGTGCTGCGCTATATCCGACCCAATATGCAATTCAGCGAAAGGCTGATGAAAACCGCATTTTGGTGGCTTAACGGCGGCCTGGTGCTGATGCTGTTCACCAGCTTGCTGCCCATTGGTGTATTGCAGTTCTACGCCAGCGTTTCAGAGGGATTCTGGTACGCCCGCAGTGAAGCCTTTATGCAGATGCCGCTGTTGGAAACCTTGCGTTGGGTCCGGACTCTCGGCGATGTGATCTTTATCGTCGGCGCCCTGGCTGTCAGTTGGCAGGTGGTTCGGGGCTTGTTGGGTCTGGATGACGCCTCAAGCCGGATCCCTGCCGAAATAGTGGAAGAGCATTAGTCATTCAAACAGGCGGGCCAAGGCCCGCCTTTGAGAGGTAAAGATGAAGTTTCCTTTCTTAACCCGAATTGCCGAGATCCTGCTCGTCCTGTCAGTAGCCATCATGCTGCTGACCATCTGGGTAGGTTATCTGGCCCCTGATGATTTCAGCATGGCCACGCAGATAGGCGCCCATATCAGCCTGATCTTCGCCGCCACCCTGCTGAAAATTGCCTATGTGCTTCGGTGTGTGGGCCGGCATGAACAACATCTGGAGGTGTAGTAATGGGATTACTGGCCAGTCTCAAAGCAGGTATCAGTGCCGATACGCAGCGACAGTTGAACCAGACCCGGACTCTGCTTGCCGAACAGCAACGAACCAACAGGATGCTGGAGGACAGGTTAAGTCTGTGTCAGTCAAAGAATGACCGGCTCAGCCGCTACGCCAGCGCGTATCAGGAGCAGTCAGCCATGCTGTCGGACTTTGCCATCTCGCTGGACGGCTACCGGCAGAGTTTCTCGCAACTGCAACAGTTCCTGGCCGCCGAGCGGGACAATCTCACCCATCTGGGCAAGCGTTCACTGCATGTTCAGCACTCCATGGGAGAAATCAGTCAGAGCCTGGCCATGGTGCTGGAACGGGCCCATCAGATGGACAGCGATATCCAGGCCCTGAAACAGGATACCGGACAGATCCGGCATATTTCGGACAATGTGAACGAGGTAGCCCAAACCACCAACCTGTTGTCTCTCAATGCCAATATCGAAGCGGCCCGGGCCGGGAACCATGGTCGGGGCTTCACGGTGGTCGCCAATGAAGTCAGGACCCTGGCGCAGAGAACCGGCCTGCTGACAGGAGAAATTGCGCGTAAGCTGGCCGAAATCGATGCCAAAGTCGAGGCCACCCACGCCAGGAGTCAGCAGGACATGACGCTGACCCGGGAAAACCTGCTGAGTGTGGAGCAGCATATCCGCCATATGGAGAGTCAGTTGACGGACATGCAGAACAGCCGCAACAGCCTGGTCAAGAGTGCGCTGCTGGCGGAGATCGAACTGGGCAATATTGAGGAGTTTCAGCTGATGGTCATGGTCCAGCGTATGGTAGCGGGCCATCTGGCAGCGGACATTGAACGGGTGGCAGGCAAGGAGGAGTGTGGTATCGGACGTTGGTACTACAACCCCATGTTCGGGCAGGTGTTTGCGGGCATGGCCGAGTTCAGGCAACTCGACCCACCGCACCAACAACTGCATGAATTTGCCCTGCTGGCAGTCAAAGCGACGATTGAAGGGGACGCAAAAACCGCCCGGACCTGCCAGCTCAGCATGTCACAAGCCGGCCAGGTGGTGTCTTCGCTGATAAGAAGCATGACGCAAAGGCTTCTTAAGGAACACCTACCCCAGGGAAAGCTGCTGGGGAGTGCTGCCTGATGCTTCTTGCTGCCAGAAATGAAGGGGCCGGCGTGACGAACAGTAAAAAACTTTCAGATAACGCCGTAGAAAGCTCAGCAATCCCATCTGGTCCGTTCCCGTTGTTCCTTCTCATCATTGATCCAGATCAAACACTATATATGGGTCATGTTTAATATCCAGACCACAATATATAGTTATAATTCGTTTATCGACAACTTGTCGGCACCTGGTCGGCTTAGGAGAACCCCATGCTGGAATTACAAGGCACCTCACTGGATATCTGGGATAAAAAATACCGCCTTAAATGTAGCGAAGGTAAACCCGTCGATAAAGATATCCGGGCCACTTATGAACGCGTCGCCAAGGCACTGGCGGAAAACGAAAAGGACCCACAAAAGTGGCAGAAAAAGTTTATCTGGGCGCTGGAAAATGGCGCCATTCCCGCCGGAAGAATTACCTCCAATGCCGGGGCACAGCAATACAAGCCCGCTACCTCCACCATCAACTGTACGGTTTCCGGCACCATCTATGACTCCATGGACGATATTCTGGGTAAGTTGCATCAGGCAGGCCTGACTTTGAAGGCCGGGTGCGGCATCGGCTATGACTTTTCCACCCTCAGACCCAGCGGCGCGTTTGTAACCGGGGCCGGTGCCCATACCTCAGGGCCGCTGTCCTTTATGGATGTCTACGACAAAATGTGCTTTACCGTCTCCTCTGCAGGTGGCCGGCGTGGCGCCCAAATGGGCACTATGGATATCCGCCATCCCGATGTGCTGGAGTTTATCAAGGCCAAGCGGGAAGATGGCCGTCTGCGCCAGTTCAATCTGTCGTTGCTGATCACCGAAGATTTTATTCACAGTGTGAAGCATGACCAGCCCTGGCAGCTGATTTTTCCGCTGAGAAAAGCCGAACTGGACAGCGGACTCATTCCCCAAGACGAGCTGGTCTGGGCGCACTGGCCCGTCAGCGAGGACTATGCGGAGAACGAACGGGGCGAGGTGGCCTGTCGCATTTATCAGACGCTGCCGGCACGGCGGCTGTGGGACCTGATCATGTCCTCCACCTACGACTTCGCCGAGCCCGGCTTTATCCTGATCGACAAAGTGAACCAGATGAATAATAACTGGTTTTGCGAACATATCCGGGCAACCAATCCTTGTGGAGAGCAGCCGTTGCCGCCCTATGGCGCCTGCCTGCTGGGATCGGTGAATCTCACCGCCTTTATTGAACAGCCGTTCACTGATAAGGCCGCATTCGACTGGCAGAAATTTAAGCAAGTGGTGGCGATCTTTACCCGCATGCTCGATAACGTGGTGGACATTAATCACCTGCCATTACCTCAGCAACGTCATGAGATCGAACACAAGCGCCGTCATGGCATGGGTTTTTTGGGGTTGGGCTCGGTTCTGACCATGCTTGGGATCAAGTATGGCAGCCCGGCCTCGGTGGCCTTTACCGAACAGGTGAGCCAGGAACTGGCCCTGACCGGCTGGCGCGAAGCCCTGTCACTGGCCAGAGAAAAAGGTCCAGCTCCCATTATGGAGCAGGAATTTACTATCACCCCAAAAATGCTGACGGTTAATCCCCAACTGGGCAAAGACGGTGTCAAAGCAGGCGATACCCTGCCCGGACGGATCTTACACGCCCGGTACAGCCGTTACATGCAGCAGATTGCCGAAATCGATCCACAGTTGGTGGAAGAACTTTGCGAAGTCGGTGCACGTTTTACCCATCACAGCTCCATCGCCCCCACCGGCACAATTTCGTTGTCGCTGGCCAACAATGCCAGCAATGGCATCGAGCCCAGCTTTGCCCATCACTACAGTCGCAATCTGATTCGACCAGGCAAAAAGAGTAAGGAAAGTGTCGATGTCTATTCATACGAATTACTGGCCTACCGCGCCCTGGTCAATCCCAATGCCATGCCGTACAGCGATGATCCTGACAACCAACTGCCGGAATATTTTGTCAGCGCAGATCAGATCCCGGTACGCGAGCATGTGGATGTGCAGGCCGCAGCCCAGCGCTGGATAGACTCGTCCATATCCAAGACCATTAATGTCCCCACAGAGTTTGATTTCGAACAATTTAAAGACATTTACCTGTATGCCTATGAACAGGGCCTGAAAGGCTGCACCACCTTCAGGTTTAACCCAGAAGTATTTCAGGGGGTGTTGGTCAAAGAACAGGACCTGGAAAACACCACCTATGAATTTACCCTTGAGGATGGTCGTGTGATCCGCGCCAAAGGCAATGAAAAACTCGAATATGACGGCGAAACCCACACGGCGGCGAACCTCTTCGATGCCCTCAAAGAAGGCTACTACGGTAAGTTTTAACGGATATCCCAATGACCACGCAAATCGATACAAAGATTGTCTCTTTCAAAGTCCTCAGTGACCAGTCAGGGGCTGAGCCGGATCTTCAGCCATCCATCGAACAGATGCATGAACAACTGGCACGCCCGGAAATGCTCACCGGCACCACCTACAAACTCAAAACCCCGTCTCATGTGTCGGAACATTCACTCTTTATCACCATTAACGACATCGTCTTAAACCCTGGAACGGATCACGAGTCCCGTCGTCCCTTTGAGATCTTCATCAACTGCAAAAGCATGGAACACTTTCAGTGGATCGTGGCGCTTACCCGTATTATGTCGGCAGTATTCCGTAAGGGCGGCGACTGCACATTTATTGTCGAAGAATTGCGTTCAGTGTTTGATCCCAAAGGCGGTTACTGGAACCATGGCCGCTATGTGGGCTCGTTGATTGCTGAGATCGGTGATGTTATTGAACAGCATCTGATCAAGATCGGGCTGATTCCGCCCAGCGAACCGGATCCCCACCAACAAGCCTTTTTGGACAGCAAGCGCGAGGAACTCGCAAACCAGATGCCACAACAGGGTGCCTTTCCGGCCTCCGCGCAGCTATGTAAAAAATGTCAGCACAAAGCGGCCATCTTTAAAGATGGCTGCCTGACTTGCCTCAACTGTGGCGATTCTAAATGCGGTTGAACTCGTGCAAAGAAAAAGTACAGACAGATCAGTCAAAACGCAGATACAGACGCTGATATCCCCCGGCAGGATAAACTGCCCGTTTTGTCCTGCCTAATTGCCACTTGCTGGTCTGTGACAGTAACTGTTCGGTGAGCATTACCAGCTCCATACGAGCCAGTGGCGCCCCAGGGCACTGATGTATACCCGCGCCATAAAGCAGATTATCAGCCTTATTCTGTTCTGGCGCATAGCCATTATCTTGTCCAAATACGTGCTGATCACGGTTAGCTGCCGCCCATAGCAGAGTGATTTGCGCCCCTTCAGGGATGGCGAAACCTCCCAGCATAACCGGCATGGTGGTTTTTCGCCGGTTGGCAATCAGCGGCGGATCAATCCGCAGTATTTCATCAATGCCATTGCCGAGCAGAGCCGGTTGTTCACGCAGTGTTTGCTGAAGAGCCGGGTGCCGGGCCAGAAAACAGCAAATGATGCCGACACTGGCGGCAATGGTTCCCAACTCCCCCACTGTCCAGTTGCGGATAATACTGACCAGCTCAGTATCACTTAAGAGACGACGTTCGCCGTTCACCTGTACATGATCCTGCAACAATTTCCAGGTGGTATCGTATACCCCAGGCTTATAATTGCGCTGGCGACGCAATGTGAGCTGTTCCTGGATATAAGCATCAAACGCATTCGCAAGCTGTGTCAGGCGGGTTCTGTCCTGGACCTGAATTGCCTGCTGATTGGCTTTAAGCCAGTCCCTGAGCGGCGTCTGCAAGCTGTCAGGCCAACCCATAAAGGCACATTGTATTTGCAGTGAAAACGGCTCGGCGATCTGGCCGATGACATCAATCTCCTGCCCCTTTTTGAGTTCTGACACCAGCTGTTGGCAGATATCCGCACACAACGGGCGAAACCGAGCCATGGCCTCGGCCGAGAAGTATGGCTCAATCACTGGTCTGAACACCCCGTGTAAAGGTGGGTCCATGCCATTTGGAACCGATAAATGGCCGCCGGCCTGATTGCTGAAACACCGATAATCGCTCAGCACCTCTGATGCCAGATCATGGCTCAGCACGCTGTAATGGAGGGTTTCACTGTGAGCCACCGGGCACTGTCGACGCTGGGCGTCATAACTGGCCAATTGATCCTGCTGCGCGTTTTTGCTTAACGGCTGCCATTGGGGGATAGTGGGAGGCATCGCAACTCCTGAGACAGAACTGGCACTTACAGCAGTCTTAGCCGGTACAGAGCATCGGTCTGCCTTCCCGCAGGGCTAAGCACTGGCTGTATGATGGGGAGATCAGGCGGCCGGTGAAGCCGGCCACCCTATTGGGCCATAGAACCTGTTAGTGGCAGGAACCGCAGCAACTGCCCTCGCCGCTTGCCCTGTCCACAAACAGAATATTGTTTTCCAGATGGATATGCTCCATCAGATCTTCTTTGAGTTCACGCAAGCCAAGATACAAGGCTGTCCAGGTATTGCAGGCGCCGGGCGGAAGCTCAAGGTCATGGGCCAGGGCCAGCATTCTCTCCAGAGCTTCACCGTGGTCCAGGTGCTCCTCCTGCATCACCGACACGGGCCCTGTAGGAAACATGCCCTGAGCCAGCATCGGAAACAGGATCTGCTCCTCTTTTTGCATATGGCTTTCCAGTTCCATCTGCATGGCTTCAAGATGATCGGCAAGACCGGTCGGACAATCCGGCAGGTCGCCATGCACATGTTCGACTCTTCTGGCCAGGCGAATAAGCTCGGGCAACTGGATACGATGCTTGTCATGGAAACGGGCCAGGATATGGCTAATCAGCTCCTGAGTACCTGCCTCCTGCCAGTTCTTTCCAAGCTGGGGTTGTTCGGCCAGCCGGTTCAGCTCCGCCAGAATGGGCCCAGGCTCCAACCCTTTCTTTTTCAGTGCCTCGGCCAGGGTGTGCTGGCCGCCGCAGCAGAAGTCCAGCTTGAATTGGTGGAAGACCCGGGTCGCGCCGGGCAGTTGAGTGGCCAGGGAGCCCAATGATTGAGACAGCAACTGCATAATTTCTCCTGTGTTCAGATTAGCTCGTTGTTCCTAATGACTGTGCAACCGGCAGGCCAAACTTATGTCATTGTTTATTATTAACTTTTTCCAGGCAGGGTAAGTACAACCCTCGCCTTTCAGGGTATAAAGAACCCACTGGGTACAATATACCTCCATTATTGTCCCAGCGGGCCGGATGCCGGTGGGGGTTGCACCCTATTTGCTCAGATTCTCAGAGCAAACGCCCTGATCTGGTGCATGACGATGACAAAGCCATAAGATCTAACGAATCAGACTAAATCAGTCATGGCACCATACTGGTGCAACGGGATAGAATCGCGATTTTTATCCTGGGAGCGCCAGTGCCAAACATCAGAAAATTGCTGCTGACTGTGCTGGTACGGCTTGGAATCACCAAGTCAGACAGCCAGCGGCTATCCAGTATCCCTGTGAGCCAGCGGCTCAAGGTGGCCGGAGCCGCTTTTGTCGCCTTATTGGCAGTGACTTCCACCAGTCTGACCCTGGCCGATAACACCAGCACTGTCTTTCTGCTGGCGTCCATGGGAGCCTCGGCTGTCCTGCTGTTCGGTTTGCCCAACAGTCCCCTGGCCAAGCCCTGGTCGTTCGCCGCAGGGCATCTTATTTCAGCTGCCATCGGCCTGGCCTGCTCACATATTATTGACGACCTGGCCTTGATGGCCGCAGTCACCATTGCCCTGACACTGCTGGCTATGTATGTGTTTGAATGTATGCATCCACCGGGTGGCGCCACCGCTCTGGTGCCGGTATTGGCCTCGTCTGAGCAGCATCTAGGCTATGATTTCCTGCTTTATCCGGTGGCGCTGAATGTGCTGTGCATGCTGCTGATGGCTGTGTTGTTAAACAGATTGCTGGGAGCCAGTTTGTTATCCAGGGAGCCGGTCAGACAGGACCCGGTACACCTGCATCAGGATCCGAGTCCGCTTAAACGACTGGGCTTACAACCAGATGATCTCCTCTATGCCCTTAATCACTACCAGAGCGTACTGGACGTCAGTGAACAGGACCTGGAGCAGATCTATCATCAGGCCCAACTGCATGCCGCCCAGCGCAAGATTGGTGCCCTGCTATGCAGCGATATCATGTCCAGGGATCTGATTTGTGTGGCCGCAGAGACTCCCCTGCCGACTGCCTGGCAATTGCTGAGGAAGCACAAGATCCGCCTGTTGCCCGTGGTGGATGCCCATCGGGAGTTGCAGGGGGTCTTGTCACTGACAGATTTCGTCAAGGAGGTCAGGGTTCCCCACTACTGGGGTTTTCTTCGCCAGCTTAACCGACTGTTACTGGGCCGGCAGTATGGCAAGGCAAGACGCAGCAAAGTAGAGGATATTATGGTCCGGCAGGTCAGGACTGTGAAGGAAAGCGATCATATCGTCAGCCTGATTCCGCAGCTTGCGGACCAGGGATTGCACCATATTCCGGTAGTGAATGCCGACAACCGGCTGGTGGGCATGATCACCCAGTCGGATTTGATCGGCGCTTTGTATCTCAGCAGTGTCCATCCCCAGCCAATAAGTTACGCATAACCACTGCCTGACAAAAAGGCGCACAGCTCCTCAGTCTTAGTCGCTCCCAGTCCCCTGATTATTGTCAGGTCCCTGGTCTGTCAAAAGTATTGCACAGTTCAGTGATTCTATGGCGCTGATGGCCGCCTCGAAGCGGCCCTCTGCACAAAGTCCTAGCATTCCTGCCTGCTGATAAGCCAGCTTCAATTCCTGGATACACTGCTGCCGAAAACGTTCCAGCAGCAGTAGTTCCCGATCACAGATATCCGCAGACAAGGGTTATTTCTGCTTCAGCTTTTGCTGGCTGAAATAGGCAGCCAGGTCGGCTGCATCCTGATCGCTCAGGTTTGCCGCCATAGGGATCATCATTGGCGCTGTGCCGCCCGTGCGCTGCCCATCACGGTAAGCTTTGATAGCTGTTTCAAGGTATTGCGCATGCTGGCCGGCCAGATTGGGATACATGGGGGCCAGGCTATTCCCGTCGGTACCATGGCAAGCCACACACATGCCGGATTTCGACTTTCCGGCTTCGGGATCTCCTGCACCCAGCGCAGATCCGCTTATCAGGCCCAGCGTTAAACCGGTCATCACTAACACATTTTTCATCTTACTTTTCTCCTGTTGCTGAACAAAAATCTTTCGGCAATCTTGCTCCAAACCCGATGCCGTTCCCCTTAACCACAATTTATCTTCCTTTGTCTTCCAGAGAATTGTCTTCGTCTTTGCTGGCTGTCCGAAAACCCTTTATAGCAGCTCCTAAATCGCCGCCAAGGTTTCGCAGTCGCTTACTGCCGAACAGCATTAATACTATCAGCAGCACTATTGCCAGTTGCCAGATACTGATACCCATAGGTTACTCCTGATGGTTTGATGGTTGGAAGCCATTGTGCTCCTGTTGCAAAACCTCTGCGCTGATGTCTTCCAGGCGCAGTATCTGCCCTTCGTTGCGCCGGGCAAACTCCTGAGCGTCCTCCAGGGCCGAGAAACTCGCCATGGGAGTGCCCATCGCTCCCGGCAGGTGGGGCGCCCTGACAAAATAGGCTTTACTGGCGTCAATAAGGTGCTCATCGTCGGGCAGATCCCACTCACTTAGTGACATGTCATGCACATACAGTCGGACGGGCCTGGCCTGTTGTTCCGGTTGCAGGTACCAGCCGAGCATTTCGGCCGACGAGCAGAATTTCCGTATCCGTTGTCCTTCGATCGCCTGGCCTTTGGGGCCGGGAAAGCTGGTGATGCTCATACCGCACACATGGCACTCGTCTTGGGCATGAAACGCCACAGGCGCCCGGAAGTCTTCTCTTTCCTGCGCCTCTTCACATGCTGTCAGGCCAAGCAATAAGATGGCTATAACGAACCGCTTCATTGCAAACTCTCCTTCAATTTAGATTTTCCGTGCCTTAAGGCTAAAGTGGGCCGCCGCGAGCATAACCCCCAACCAGATCATTAAGCTCAACCAGAGCCCCGCATTGCCCAGGGGCAGCTCACTGGCGAGAGACATCACCCCCTCAAGGGAGGCGTTCTCATCCAGCCCCATAATATTCAACTGCCGGAAAATGTCTGTGGGATTGAACAGCAGCAGGTAAGGCAACAGTGCGGGGCTGAGCTTTCCCTGGCTAAACACCAGCAGCGCCAGTAACGCCAGATCAAATACCAGAACGAAAACAAACCATACGCCCAGCGCAAGCCCGGCGGCTGTGGATTTTTCCCTGGCCAGGGCGCTGAGCACATAGGCCATGGCCAGAAACACCCAACCCAACAGCGTCGCCGAAAGAATAAAACGTACAAATGATACCAGCAGGACCTGCAAATCCACATCCGGCACCAGCAGTCCTATGGCCAGAGCTGCACTGCCAAAGCCTAACAGGGTGGCAAGAGCAAGGATAACTCCATGGCCGGCGAACTTGCCCAACAACAATTGTCCCCGTCCCAAAGGATAGGTGAGAAGCAGTAACAGGGTCCCCCCTTCATCCTCGCCCACAATGCTGTCATAAGCCAGCAGCAGAGCAATAAGGGGCACAAGGAAGGTTGCCAGACTGGCCAGGCTGGCAATAGTGGCGGCGATGGAGCTGAATCCCACCTGTCCGGCAGTGGCCGAGCCAAACCAGGCTATGCCGGCGGCCAGGATGGCAAACAACAGACTGATGGCCAGTAGCCATCTGTTTCTCAGCCCGTCGCTGATCTCTTTTCGGGCAATATGCCAGATATTCACAGGCTTCCCCCTGTATTGGCTGCGCAGATGACGTAATGGCGGTACAGGTCGTCCAGGGTAGGACGGTGGATTTCCACGTCTGAAACACCTTCGTGCAACAGGGTCCGAAGCAAGCTGATCTTGTCTCCGTTTGGCGCGGCCACCTCCAGTTCCCGTCCTGGCAGCAGGCGCACCTGGTGTCCCAGCCCCGATAGGTGATCATGCCATTTTTGCGGCTCGGTTATTTTCACCCGGATCCAGGCGGGCAATCCCACCTGCTCGGCCAGTTGGGCCAGGGTCCCCACTGCCTGTAGTTGGCCGTGAGACAGTATGGCCGCTCTGTCGATATAGGCTTCCACCCCCGGCAGAACATGGGAGCACAGGATGATGCCGGTGCCCTGACATCGGAGGGAATCGATCAGTTGATAGAGTTCCTGGGTCGCGATCGGGTCCAGGCCCACTGTGGGTTCATCAAGCAACAAAAGCCTGGGCTGACCCAGCAGCGCCTGGGCAAGTCCAAGACGTTGCCTCATCCCCTTGGAGTAGGTCTTTACCCGTCGTTGGCTGGCATGGGCCAGGCCCACTTTGTCCAGCAGCTCTTCTACCTGGGAAAGGCTGGCTCCCTTGATTCGGGCAAAGTGCCGCAGGGTTTCCAGGCCCGTCAGTTGCGGGTAGAAAGTCACATTCTCCGGCAGATAGCCCAGAGCGCGTCGCCGCTGGGCTTCGGTAGGCAACCCGCCGAACACCGACACGCTCCCCTCAGTGGGTTTGAGCAAGCCCAGCACCAGCTTCATACAGGTGGTCTTACCGGCCCCGTTGTGGCCGAACAACCCCAGCACCTCCCCTTCCTCCAGGCTCAGGCTGATATTGGACAGCACCTGCATCTGACCGTAGTACTGATTAATACTACTCAGTTCAATCAGTTTCATACACACTCGCTCTTTCTGGCCAAACTGGTTTTTCCATCAGGGGATAACTGTCCCTGACCCCCGGAAATTTAACTACCGGAAAGGCCTGTTGGACCCAGCGTAGCAATTCGATAGCCGGGCTGTGCAATAACAGTCGCATTTGTGGATACAGCCACAGCAGGCGATCCACATTATCGTTTGGCTCATAAGGAATATCACCCAGGCCGTCGCTGTTTCTGTCCCAGCCCAGATAGTCGCTCCAATAATTGCCCCGTGACGCGTCCGACCATTCCTGGGTGCGGGTAGCCACATACTTGACCTGGTGCTGATTGTTCACAAATGCGTTGCCGGTTATCTGGTTATCTTCAGAACCGGCGGTCAGGTGGATCCCCAGGGCACTATGGGCAAACAGATTGTTCTCAATGCGGTTGAATACGGAATTGTAGATAAACAACGCTTTACCTTCAGCACCGCTGATCATGCTGTCGCCGGTACTGCCGCTTTTAACGGCCACCACCTGATTGCCGCTGATGGTGGAATAGGTGATGTAGTTCATCAGGATGCCGTAGTTCTGATCTTCCACGGAACGGTTGTTCAGCACCTCCAGCTTGCGGCTCTGCATCAGGGCATAGCCTGTGCGGGTGCCGCGGGTCAGGTTACCTATCACCCGGTTGTCGTTGGAAAACATATAGTGGATGCCGTAACGCAGCTCTTCGAGCACGTTGCCCTGCAGGTGGTTCCGGTTGGAGGTATCGATATAGATACCGTCCCTCGTCAGACGCACCCTGTTGTCTATTACCCTGGCTCCTGTTACGGCGTAAAGATGGATACCGTTGCCCCTGTCCTGTGAACGCAGGGCAGCATCGCCGGTGATGTCATTGCCCTGAATAAGGATGTCAGATGCCCCATCCACCCAGATGCCGAATCCTGGCCCTTCGAGGTGGTTGTTGAGCAGGCTTGCCTGGTGGGAGGCTGCAGAAACGAAAACTCCCGAGTTCATTTCAGTCAGGCTCCTTCCCCAGTTTGCAAAGCTACAGCCCTCCACCCGCACTTTCGCGGCCCGAATCAGCAAACCGTGTCCCTTACCCCCGGCGTCGAATCTAGCCCCCTCTTCACAGTGCAACTGCATGGGCTGCTCAATAACAAAGTTTCCCTGATACTGCCCGGCGGGCAATAGCCACCGCTCGTTACCCAGGGATTCCAACGGAAGGTCGGACACGGGTTGCATCGAAGCTGCAGGGTTGCAAACCAGGCAGCCTAACAGGGCCATCCCGGCCCAGCCACTTACACGCATTGACTGCTCCAAAGGGGCCGGGCAGACAAAACCGCCCGGCCGAGGGCCATCAGGCCGGCTCCACCAACATGCGTCCAACCATTTCCATATGCAGCGCATGGCAGAACCAGTTGCAGTAGTACCAGTGCATTCCGGGCTTGTCGGCCACAAAGGTGACAGAGGCGGTCTGCTGAGGGCTGATTTCCATGCTGACACCATGGTTGGTCATGCAGAAGCCGTGGGAAACATCTTCTATCTGGTCGATATTGGTGACCACCACTGTCACCTCATCGCCCTGCTTAACCTTGAACTCGGTGATGCCGTAAGTGGGGGCCATGGAGGTCATATACACTCTGACCTTGTTACCGTCCCGGATCACCTTGTTGTCCGCTTCCAGCTTAATGCCGTCTTTTTTGGCCATTTCCACCGTGGGGGCGAAGAACGGATCGTTTCTGTCCCAGATCTTTTTAGGTTTGATCTGGGTACGATGAGCCAGGATACAATCATGGGGCTCGGCGTAGGTGGGGCCGTCGTGGACCAGTTTCATTTCTTCGCCGGAAATGTCGATCAACTGATCGTTTTCCGGATGGAGCGGACCCGTTAGCAGGAACCTGTCCTTGGAAAACTTGCATAGCACCACCAGCCATTTGCCGTCGGCATCGCGAGTTTCTGTTAAGGAAGCATGGTTATGGCCCGGCTGGTAATGTACATCCAGTTTCTGCCTGATATAGGATACATCTTCACCCTGATAGGCTTTTACCGCATCGGCCATATTCCATTTGGCCACCTGGCTGTCGATGAACAACGTCGTGTAGGCGTTGCCCCTGCCGTCGAAGGTGGTATGCAAGGGCCCCAGGCCCAGCTCTGGCTCGGCGGCCACCGTTTCGCGGGGATCCTTTAGTTTATCGGCAAACAGATCATCAAGTCGGTCGATGGCAATCATGGTCACGGTGGGGGACAACTTGCCATTGGCGATAAAATACTTGCCGTCCGGGGACGTGTTCAGGCCGTGGGGGTTTTTCGGTACCGGGATATAACGGGTGAAAGCACTGTCCTTCCCGCCCTTTTTACGTCCGTCAACCACAGGTACTTTGCTGTCTCCCAGCGTGACATGCTTGCCCGCCTTGACGGCTTTTTCGATGGCCGGGATGTTGAATACAACCACCCAGTCCCGCTCGTTGCGCATCATGCCGCCCAGATCATATGCCTTCTCCGAGTTGTAACAGGTGGCGGCGGCGTACTTGCCCGTATAATCCGCATCGCAGTTATCCAGGTTGCCGTCCACCATGACCTGAAACGCCACTTCCATGGTTTCGGCATCAATGGCGTTGAACATGGTGTAACTGTTTTCATGCTGCAGATCGAACTGCCTGCCGTCATTAGGATGGGGAATGACGAACTCGGCATTGGCGAACACATACTTGGTATGGGGCACCTTCTGCAACCTTAACCCGTGGATGGCCTGCACATTGGGTACTGTGACCATCTTGTCGCATTTCATGATATCCAGGCGAATCCGCGCCACCCGGCTGTTGGCCTTGTCGTTGATAAACAGGTATTTGCCGTCGTACTTACCGTCGGTCATGGAGATATGCGGATGGTGGCAGTCGCCGTTGAGGAACTTGGCGCTCTCTCCCATGATGGCTTTACTTTCGTTGGTAATGCCCCAGCCGGTGGCAGAGTCGATATTGAAAACCGGGATCCGCATCAGTTCGCGCATGGAGGGAATGCCCATCACCCTCACCTCGCCCTGGTGCCCGCCGCTCCAGAAACCGTAGTACTCGTCCAGTTCCCCTGGCTCCACATGGATTTTCTGCTTGGCGTCCTTGACGGCTGCGGCCCAGCTCTCACGACTCATTACTGCCGAGCCCAGGCCCACAGTGCCGAGCATGGCAGCGCCGGCCCCGGTCATTGCCGTTGCCCCGAGGAAGGCGCGGCGGCTGATACCTTTACTGTCGTCTTTGTTCTTCATGATTTTCTCCTTGGATAGCATGCTTGCTTAGGGTTCTAGTTGGACTACCGGTATCTCACCAATGGCCGGGCCGGATTTGCCCTGGCGTTCACGCTGCTTACGTTTTTTCACCAGAGGCGGGCATTTCCGGTCATTGTGATAGGTCATCTGGCAATCCAGGCAATAGTGACACTCGTTATGATCAATGCGACCGTCGGGATGAATGGCCTGGATTTCACATTCAATGGCGCAAAGCTTACAGGGATCGCCGCACTCCTTGCGTCGCTTAAGCCAGTCAAAACGTTTTAGTTTAGTGGGGATGGCCAGGGCCGCCCCCAGAGGACAGATGTAGCGGCAGAACACCTTGCGGGTAAAAATACTCACCACCAGCAGGATGGCGGCATACAGCACAAACCACCACTGGCGATCAAATTTCAGGGTGACCGCCGTCTTGAACGGCTCCACTTCCGCATAGCGCTCGGCAGTCGCCAACGACTCCAGCGAGATGCCGAACAGCACCAGCAAGATGATGTACTTGATTGCCCACAACCTCTCATGTACTGAAAACGGTAGCTCAAACTGGGGGACTTTTAACTTGCGGGACGCTTCGTTGATCAGTTCCTGCATGGCCCCAAACGGGCACAGCCAGCCACAATACACCCCCCTTCCCCATAGCAGGATAACGGCCGCGGTAAAGGTCCAGAGGATGAAGATAACCGGATCCATGAGGAACAATTCCCAACTGAAATCCTCCATCAGGGCATGCACAAATGTCAGCACATTGACCACGGACAACTGACCCAGTGCATACCAGCCGATAAAGACGACGGTGAAGATCAGGTAGACCCGGCGCAGCCAGTGTAAAAATCTGGGGCGGCGGGTCAGATTGTCCTGCAGGAACAGGATCACCAGCAGTAACACCAGGGCGGCGACAATCACGCCAATCTGAAAGCTTTGCTGATACCAGATGTTCACCCACATAGGCCGGCTGGCTTCTTCCAGGGCAGCCAGTTCTTCAGCCGTTGGCTCAGGACGATCCAGCAAAGGCTCAGGCAACTGATAGGACAATTCAAAACTGGTGAACACCCCGTCCACCGGTCCGGTCTGGCGACGTATTAAAAGCTCCAGGCTGAAGCTGGAGCCGGGATCAAACTGATAGTGGTCGCGGACAATGAACACAGACATCTCGTCAAAATCCGGCGCATCCGGCGGGGCCAGATCATAGAGTCGCTGATGATCCAGGTCCCTGAAGCTGATGATGTCGCCGAACTGGCGCAGTTGTACCCGGTCAAAAATACCGCCCCGTACATAGCCTGAGCCTTTGTAGGAGTACTGTCCCCGGCCCATGACGGCAACCGCATGCTCACCGGGTTTGAGTTCCTCCATCAAAAAACGGTACTGATTCTCACCCAGCAGGTTACGACCTATGACCGGCGAATTAAGATAACCCAGGTACAGATCAATGAAGGTATCTTCTGTCTGCCCGGCTGAGGCTTTGTCTACATCGGCGGCCCCGGTACCGGAAAAGGCTTTGTCCACATCCTCCCGGGTCAGGTGCAGACGGCGGATACGTCCGTCCCCGGTCAGTTCACTCCAGTTAGCGGGTTCGAAGGTATCGGTTCTGACGGTTGCCGGGGCCTGCTGTTCTTGTACCCGGGGATCGATTAATCCCAGGGACACCGCCACCTGGTGAGCGGCCCGCATGATGACTTCGTTTACGACCATTACTGTCACTGTCGCACCGGTCACCGCATCCACCGTCACCGCTTTGGGATCCCGGCTGTTGCCGACCACCACCCGTTGGTCCGCCAGGACTCCAGGATATTTGTCAGTAAAGTCGTGCAACTTCTGTTCGGGAATACCAATCAGCAGTATGGGTTCATGGTGCTCCAGCACATGGGCATCCAGGATCCTGCCTTCCGTGTCGAGCGTCACCTGTATGTTAATGGGTTTGCCTGAATAAGCCGGTATGTCCACCACATTAATGGTCTCAAAGACAAAGCCCACTAACCCTTTGTCCGTAGAAACGGATCGAACGGCAAACTCGCCCTGCGGCTCTCCCAGGCTCAGTTGCCCGGGAATCACCCTTTCCAGTCTTTGCAGGTCCAGAGTCCGGCCGCTAGCTTCCCCCCATACGGGTAAAGCCAGCCAGCACAAGGCAATCAAGAGACAAAGCGGCGAGAAAACTCTCTCCAAATATTGGGCCATTCAATACACTCTTATCACAAACCAGTTGGATCAGTGGGACACTGAACACCAAATGATTGTCGCACCCTGGGGAGTGACCCGATATACCTCACCAGGGGTAGCGGACCGGGTAAAGGTAGTAGCGGCAAATGACAGGTTGAGGGAGCGCTTCACATCTTTTCGATAGGGGAGACTAGACAATACACTGCCTGTGAACTATTCGGACCTACTACCTGATAGTGAAAATAGCCCAGTTTTCGCTAGCCCCCGATTAGGTGTACCAAACCTGTTCGCCTCTCCACCGAGAACAGCAGTCCGAAAACAAACAAGATAGATGCCAGTCAGGAAGTGTGGGAACCCTGTTATGCCTATATGCAGCCGCCGCAACTGCCGCAGCGCCAGTCGGCGGCATTCACCGCCTGGTAGAACCAGCGCAGATGGGCTTCATCCAGGGGAATGGCATGTTGTTCGAAAATCTCCGCCAGCCAGTCAATATTCTGCTCTATCCAGTCGTCCTCCTGAGTACCTTCGATAAAGTCGTCTTCATCCGGAAACAGGTAGCTGAAATTGCCGTAGGTATCCATGTCGTGCTCTGCCTGTTTGTCAGGCAGCACCACCGGCAGGCCCTGGTAGTGAATTATCCAGTGGCCCAGACACAGGGTATGGCCTTTGGCGGACCATTTGGCGGTAAAAGGATTGGCAGACATGCAGTTGTCAGTTGTCAGTTGTCAGTTGTCAGTTGTCAGTTGTCAGTTGTCAGTTGTCAAAAAACACTTATCTTATAAGTGGTTAAGTCAAGATATTTAGGCCTCACGCCGCACTTTAATGCGTAGCTGTTCTGTTAACTGACAACTGCATACTGACCACTTCTTATTGCATTAACGGTGAGCCTTCCAGGCCAAAGTCAAAACCCTGGATATCGGCCTCGCTGAGCAGACAGGTCAGGTACTGGGCGATGGTCTTGCGTCTGACCTTGGCATCCAGATAACGGCGAATATCCCCCCTCACCTGCTCATAAGGCAGCGGATGTCCCTCGACCCGCCTGACGATCTCCACCAGATGAAAGCCATAACGGGTCTCAACCGGCGTATTCATCAGCCCCTTGGGCGCAGCAAACAACTGACGCTCAAACTCGGGCACCGTCTGCCCCTTGCTGATCTGCCCCAGATTGCCGCCAACTTTGGCCGACGGACACTGGGAATGGCTGCGGGCCAGTTCAGCAAAGTCCTGCTGATTTTGCTGCAATAAGATGAGCAGTTGGTCAGCCAGCTCGCGACTGTTGGCCCGTTCATCGGCATCCTTGGGGTCGGCAGCCAGCAGAATATGACGCACCTCCAAAAGCGGTGCACTGGCAAAGCGTTGCTGGTTGGCCCCAAAAAACTGACGGCAATCCTCTTCACTGGCTTTGGGCAGATGCGCATCACGGGCAATCAACTGCTCAATCAGGGGTTCTTCCTGATGGCTTTCCAGCAGCTTGTCGGTTGGCCAAAGGCCAACTGAGACCGCGCGCTGGCGCACCACCTCATTAATAATCAGGGCGCGGGCCGCCTTGACCGTGGCTTCACGACGAGTACCGGCCGGATGATACTGAATTTCCGCACTGATCTGCTCGGCGTCGATGGGCCGGTTGTTCACCTTAACGGCGGGAATATCGCTGATAATCATGGTCACTCCTGAATCTGGGATGTCAGACCGGCTAGAGAGTAAGTATTCAGCCGGCCTGAGTTTGTCTTAACAGCCAGACGGCATGTCAGCCTTTTTGCCTGACCACCTGGTAGTTACGACGCATGTATTTGACCGGTACGCTCCAGATATGCACCAGGCGACTGAAGGGAAACAGCACAAATAACGTCATACCCAGCAGCACATGCAGCTTGTAGATAATGCCCACATCGGCAATGGCGGTGGAGGCGGCAACGGCATCAAAGGTCACGGTATTCTGTGCCCAGGCCATCAGCTTGAGCATCTCCGACCCATCCAGGTGACCCAGAGAGAACGGAATGCTCAACAGGCCCAGAATCAGTTGGGCATACAGCAGCACCAGGATAGTGATGTCCATACGGGTACTGGTGGCCCGCACCCGCACATTGGTGAGCCGGCGCTTAAGCAGGATAGTCATGCCGTACAAGCAGATCAGGCCGAAAAAGCCACCTGCCGCCATCGCAACAACCTGTTTGGTGCCGGCGCTGATGCCCAGCACATCCCAGACTTGGTGAGGCGTCAGCAGGCCGACGAAGTGACCGGCCAGGATGGCAAGAATGCCGATATGGAAGGCAAAACTGCCCTTTCTCAGTTGCTTGCTCTCCAGCATCTGGCTGGAGCCGGTTTTCCAGCTGTAGGGCTCGCGGTCATAGCGGATCAGGCTGCCCAGCACGAACACGGCCAGGGCAATGTAGGGATAAACCCCAAATAACAGATGATTGATAAATGACATGGTCAACTCCTAAATTCAGTTCAGGCCGTCTTTTTCACCGCATCGACAAAGCCGATGGGCACCTGCTGGTCACGCCTCTGGGATTCGCTGGGGCGTTGCACCTGGCTGGGACAACCGCCGTTGATGGCATCGCCGCCAAAGGTCACCGCCTCTTCTTCCCAAACTTTATCCAGGGCCTTGGGGGTGTGATCCGGTTTCTCATCCGCTATCTGGCGCTGGATATCGGCAAGATCCACCGCCGCATCGCTAAGGGCCAGTAATGCCTTAAACAGGTCGGCATAGTCTGAGCGGCGCTTTTCCAACCGGGCAGCGAGCAGTCCCAGCACCGGCGCGATATCGGACAGCCAGCCGGCGGCTTCCTCCCCTTGGGTGGAGATAAATTCCAGCAGCAGGGGCAGATGATCCGGCAGCTCATGGGCGGCGATTTCCAGCCCGGCAGCCCGGTACTGCGCCAGCAGGTCCACCATGGCCTGGCCGCGATCCCGCGACTCACCGTGGATATGCTCATATACCAGCAGGGATAAGGAACGACCACGCTCAAACAGACCGTCATATTCTTCCTGCCAGTCGAGCAAATCCCCTTCTAATCGGCGATTGACAAAATCTGCCAGGGCCTTCTGCTGGTCCAGCGGCAAACTGGAGTCGGCAATCAAATCCAGCATCGAGTGACGGACTGCAGAGAGTTCGTTGGTGGGATAGTCCAGCAGCCTGGAAATCAGGGTTAGTATCTTCATGGCTTACTCCTTAATCTCCACCGGGATCACCTGACGCACTGTCTGGCTCTTGCCACCAAACAGATTCACGCCTGAGTTGCTGCTGCAGCCATTACCAAAGCTGAAACCGCAGCCGCTTTTCATGTCGTAGGCATCTTCTGCATAACGGGTGTGGCTGGTGGGAATCACAAACCTGTCTTCGTAATTGGCCAGGGCCATGACCCGGTACATTTCCTCCACCTGCCAAGCTTCCAGTCCCACCTGGGCGATGACTTCATCGTCCTCAACCCCGTCCACCTGCTGGGAGCGTTTAAAGGCGCGCATGGCCAGCATCCGCTCCAGGGCCCGAATTACAGGCTTCTCTTCACCGGCGGTGAGCAGGTTGGCCAGATACTTGACCGGGATCCTTAAGGACTTGAGATCCGGGATCACGCCGTTCTGGCCCACATGACCGGCTTCAATGGCGGTCTGTATAGGCGACAGGGGCGGCACATACCAGACCATGGGCAGGGTGCGGTACTCAGGATGCAGCGGCAGGGCCACCTTCCATTCCATGGCCATTTTGTAAACGGGAGACTGCTGAGCAGCCTCCAGCCAGGCCTGAGGAATGCCCTCGGCACGGGCTGCGGCCTGCACATCCGGATTAAAGGGATCCAGGAAGATATCGCACTGGGCCTGATACAGATCTTTGTCATTGGGCACCGAGGCGGCATCGGCAATCTTGTCCGCATCGTAGAGCATCACGCCCAGGTAGCGAATGCGGCCGACACAGGTTTCCGAACAGACAGTGGGCTGACCGGCTTCGATACGGGGATAACAGAAGATACATTTCTCTGACTTGCCTGTCTTCCAGTTGTAATAGATCTTCTTGTACGGACAACCGGACACACACATACGCCAGCCCCGGCATTTGTCCTGATCGATGAGAACAATGCCGTCTTCTTCGCGCTTATAGATAGCACCGCTTGGGCAGGACGCCACACAAGCCGGGTTCAGGCAATGCTCACACAGCCTTGGCAGATACATCATAAAGGTCTTTTCGAACTGACCGTAAATATCGGCCTGGATCTGGTCGAAGTTCTTGTCCTTGCGTCGCTTGGAGAACTCGGTACCGAGGATCTCTTCCCAATTGGGACCCCATTCGATCTTTTCCATCCGCTGTCCGGTGATCAATGAACGGGGACGGGCCACCGGCTGGTGCTTGCTCTCCCCTGCCCGGTGCAGGTGCTGATAGTCAAAATCAAAGGGTTCGTAGTAGTCGTCGATTTCCGGCAGATCCGGGTTGGCAAAAATATTCGCCAGGATCCGGCGTTTAGCCCCCTGACGGGGCTCCAGCTTGCCGTTTTTGCTGCGGATCCAGCCGCCGTTCCATTTGTCCTGGTTCTCCCACTCCTTGGGATAGCCGATGCCCGGCTTGGTCTCCACGTTGTTAAACCAGGCGTACTCCATGCCCTCGCGGGAGGTCCACACATTCTTACAGGTGACCGAACAGGTATGACAGCCGATGCATTTGTCCAGGTTCAGCACCATACCGATTTGCGCTCTGACCTTCATGTTACTTCTCCTGCTCGTTCAGTTGGGCGTCCAGGGCGTCGACGCTGTCGTCGTCCAGCCAGTCCACCTTGCTCATCTTGCGTACAATGACAAATTCATCCCGGTTACAGCCAACAGTGCCGTAGTAATTAAAACCGTAAGCCTGCTGGGCATAGCCCCCGATCATATGGGTGGGCTTGAGCACCGCCCGGGTCACCGAGTTATGGATGCCGCCACGGGTACCGGTGGTTTCAGCGCCGGGTACATTTACGATCCGCTCCTGGGCGTGGTACATCATGCTCATGCCTTCGGGCACCCGCTGGGAGACCACCGCACGGGCGGCGATGGCGCCGTTGATGTTAAACACCTCTATCCAATCGTTGTCCTCGATACCGGCTGCCTTGGCATCCGGTTCGGCCAGCCAGACGATGGGGCCACCCCGGGACAGGGTCAGCATCAGCAGGTTGTCCGAGTAGGTACTGTGGATACCCCATTTCTGGTGCGGGGTGATCCAGTTCAGTACCAGTTCCTTGTTGCCGTTGCCCTTTTTGTTCAACAGCGGGCGGATGGTCTTTAAGTTAACCGGCGGCTTGTACAAACAGTGCATCTCGCCAAAGTCCCGCATCCATTCATGATCCTGATAAAACTGCTGACGACCGGTAATGGTGCGCCAGGGGATCAGCTCATGCACATTGGTGTAACCGGCGTTGTAGGACACATGCTCATCCTCCAGCCCCGACCAGGTGGGTGAGCTGATGATCTTGCGCGGCTGGGCGACGATATCGCGAAAGCGGATCTTCTCTTCTTCCTTAGGCAGCGCCAGGTGGCGGTGATCCAGGCCGGTGATCTGCGACAGCGCATCCCAGGCCTTAACCGCTACCTGACCGTTGGTCTCAGGGGCCAGGGACAGGATGACTTCGGCTGCATCGATGGCCGTCTCAATCTTCGGCCGGCCCTGATTGGCACCAGGCTTGATATGGCGCTGATTCAGATCGCCAAGAAAATCCACTTCCTCCTGGGTATTCCAGTTAATGCCTTTGCCGCCGTTACCCAACTTGTCCAGCAAGGGGCCCAGTGAGGTAAAGCGGGCATAGGTGTTGGGGTAATCCCGCTCCACCACCATCATGTTGGGCGCAGTCTTACCGGGGATCAGGTCGCACTCCCCTTTCCACCAGGCCTGACTGCCAAAAGGCTGGGCCAGTTCGCCGGGGCTGTCATGCTGCATGGGCTGGGTGACCAGATCTTTTTCCACGCCCAGGTGGCCTTCGGCCAGGGCCGAGAAGGATTTGGCAATGCCTTTGAAGATATCCCAGTCACTGCGGGACTCCCACACAGGATCCACCGCCCTGGACAGGGGATGGATAAAGGGATGCATATCCGAGGTATTCAGGTCGTCTTTCTCGTACCAGGTGGCCGTGGGCAGCACGATATCGGAATACAGGCAGGTGGTGGACATACGAAAATCCAGGGTGACAAACAGGTCCACCTTGCCTTCTGCGCCCTGGTCCACCCATTTGACGTCTTCCGGCTTTTCGCCGCCTTCTTCGCCAAGATCCTTACCCATCAGGCCGTGTTTGGTGCCAAGCAAATGATGCAGCATATATTCGTGGCCTTTGCCGGACGATCCCAACAGGTTGGAGCGCCAGATAAACATGTTGCGCGGGAAGTTCTTCGGGTTGTCCGGATCCAGACAGGCAAATTCCAGATCGCCATTTTTCAGTTGCTGGACTGCATAGTCCTTGGGATCCATGCCCGCCGCCTCGGCATCTTTACACAGCTGCAATGGGTTCATACCCAGTTGCGGCGCCGACGGCAACCAGCCCATGCGCTCGGCACGGGTGTTGTAGTCGATGATGGAGCCGGTCCACTTGTCTTTGTTGGCCAGGGGCGAAATCACTTCCTGCATATGCAGTTTTTCGTAGCGCCACTGACTGGAATGATTGTAGAAAAAGGTGGTACCGTTCATATGGCGTGGCGGGCGCACCCAGTCCAGGCCGAATGCCAGGGGCGTCCAACCGGTTTGGGGACGCAGCTTCTCCTGCCCCACATAGTGAGCCCAGCCGCCCCCGCTTTGCCCGACAGCCCCGCACAGGATCAGCATGTTGATCAGGCCCCGGTAGTTCATGTCCATGTTGTACCAGTGGTTCATGCCAGCACCGACGATGATCATCGAACGACCTTTGGTCTTGGCCGCATTGTCGGCAAATTCCCGCGCCACCTTGATCACATCTTCAGGACGCACGCCTGTGATGGCTTCCTGCCAGGCCGGGGTATAGGGCAGGTCCTGCTCAAAGCTTTTGGCGCAGTTAGGATCCTGATAGCCGTTATCCACCCCGTAATTGGCCAGGGTCAGATCAAACACGGTGGCCACCAATGCCTCGCTGCCATCTGCCAGAGTCACTTTGTGCACCGGCACCTTGCGCGGGATCACCGCATCGTGACTGGTATGCTGGAAGTAGCCGTACTCATGCTCCTTACCGCCAAAATAGGGGAAGTTAACCGTAGCCAGTTGGTCATGGCCGTCCTTGAGGCTGAGCTTAAGGTGCACCTGCTCACCATCTTTGCCGTCGCGCTGGGTCAGGTTCCACTTGCCCTTGCCGATGCCAGCTTCCGCTTCGCCCCAGCGATAACCGATGGCGCCGGTGGGCGACACCAGCCGACCATCGGTGTCATTGATGGCAATGGTTTTCCACTCAGGATTGTTTTCCTGGCCCAGGTTGTCGACAAGGTCGGAGGCGCGCAGGAAACGACCCTGGGTATAGGTACCCTTGCCGTCGTCATCCAGCATCACCAGCATGGGCATGTCGGTATAGCGACGCACATAGTCGATGAAGTAGTCCACCTGCTTGTCGACGTAGAATTCCTTGAGGATCACATGACCAAAGGCCATGGCCAGGGCGGCATCGGTGCCCTGCTTGGGGGCCAGCCACTGATCAGTGAGCTTGGCCACTTCGGAATAGTCCGGGGTAATGCCGATCACCTTGGTGCCCTTATAGCGTACTTCGGTAAGGAAGTGGGCATCGGGTGTCCTGGTCTGGGGCACGTTGGAGCCCCAGCAGATGATATAGTTCGAGTTGTACCAGTCTGCCGATTCAGGCACGTCCGTCTGCTCTCCCCATACCTGGGGAGAAGCCGGCGGCAGGTCGCAATACCAGTCATAGAAGCTCAGGCAGTTACCGCCAATGAGGGACAGGTAGCGGGCACCGGCGGCATAAGAAACCATAGACATGGCGGGAATCGGCGAAAAGCCGGTGACCCGATCCGGACCGTAAGTCTTGGTGGTGTAGACGTTGGCCGCGGCGATGATCTCGTTCACTTCATCCCAGCGGGCCCGCACGAAGCCGCCCAGGCCACGCTGCTGTTTGTATTCCTTGGCTTTAACCGGATCCTCGACAATGCTGGCCCAGGCCAGCACCGGGTCGCGGTGCTGCAATTTGGCCTGACGCCATAATTTAACCAGACGCTTGCGGATCTTGGGGTATTTGAGGCGATTCGCGCTGTAGATGTACCAGGAATAGCTTGCGCCCCGCGGACAGCCGCGGGGTTCGTGGTTGGGCAAGTCAGGCCGGGTACGGGGATAGTCGGTCTGCTGGGTTTCCCAGGTGACCAGACCGTCTTTCACATAGATCTTCCAGCTGCAGGAACCGGTGCAGTTGACACCATGGGTGGAGCGCACAATCTTGTCATGCTGCCAGCGACGGCGGTAACCGTCCTCCCAACTGCGATCTTCGTCTGTGGTGACCCCATGGCCCCCGGCGAAATCGCCCTTGATACGCTTAAAGTACTGTAATCTGTCCAGAAACTGACTCATGCCGGACTCCTTATAATGGATTGTCTACTGGTCGTGGCGCCGAAAAGACGGCTTGGTGAGGTTAGTTAACTGGATCCAACAGTCCGCCGCAATCCCTTGCCTGACGCGGTTTTTAGACCACCTACCCATTAATGGGTAGGTGGTTTTTTGGGCAAAAATCAGTAAAATCAGGCCATTCAAGACAGCCTGGTGGTTGCCGGGGCACAGCAACCCTACTCCCCTTATTATTGGGAGTACCACCATCGCATCGCAGGGGTAGTATGTTCAGTCGACTCAGTCGTTCAGTGGTATTCAAGATTGGCCTGCTGATGTTTGCCATCAGCCTGCTGGCCGTGGTCAGTATGGCCAGTTCGGTATTTATCAGCGACAGTGCCGAGTCCGATGCCTATGCGGTCAATCTTTCCGGTTCCCTGCGTATGCAGAGTTATCAAATCCTGAATACCCTGCTGTTGCCTGAGCAGGAAGACGGGAGCAAAGGTGACAAACTAGCGAACCTGATGGAGAGTTTTACTGCCAAACTGCAACAACCTGTGATCCGGCGCCCTGCCATGGAGGATGTGGACAGTGACCACCACATGCTCTATCAACAGATACTCGGCGACTGGCAGGCTCATATCCAGCCCGCCATCGTTACCGCCATCGACAGGCCGCAGACTATTCCCGCCCTGCAGACCCAGGTGGCAGCCCTGGTGGAAAAGATAGATCAACTGGTTAATCTGCATCAGTACCATGCCGAGAAAAACGTGGCCTCCATTCGCCTGATCCAGGGATTGGCCCTGCTGGCCACGGCTCTGCTGATCATTGTCGCCATGTTTATTATCAATCATCAGATAAAGCAGCCCCTTGCCCAGTTGACCCAGATAGCCCGCCAGATTGGTCGCGGTGATTTTACCGGTAAGGCCAATGACACAGGCAATGACGAACTGGCCCTGCTGGGTCATACCCTTAACCATATGTCCGATGCCCTCAGTCGTTCCCATGCGCAGATGGAAAAGAAAGTCCGTGACAAGACCCTGCGTCTGGAGCAGAGCAATCAGTCCATCGAACTGCTCTACCACATCAGCAAGAGCATGCAAAACGGTACTGACGGGCCGGCTGAGTTTGAGCCGTTACTGAAGCGTTTGTCTGAGATTATCGGGCTGCCGGATCTGGACCTCTGCGTAATGACCGGGTCCGGTAACACACCCTACGAGCACCTGATGACCTGCGACAAGATCCTGCCGGCCAATTGTGTGGCCCAGGAATGTTCCGGCTGTGTGGAAGGTACCGTCCGGATTGAGGACAAGCTGCGGTTTCCCCTGACCCGGGGCAAGGACAACTATGGTGTGCTGGTCTGTCAGTTAATACCCGGACAGCAGTTGGAGACCTGGCAAATGCGCCTGCTTAATTCTGTGGCAGAACAACTGGCTGTCAGCCTGAGCCTTCGCGACCAGCAGGAACAGAGTCATCGTCTGGCCCTGATGCATGAGCGTACGGTCATAGCCCGTGAACTGCATGATTCTTTGGCCCAGGCCCTCTCCTACCTGAAAATTCAGGTAGCGCGGCTGGAAAAGACCCTGCAAAAACCGGACGGCATTGAACAGTTGCCGCCGGTTATCGACGAGTTGAAGACCGGCCTGAGCTCCGCTTACCGGGAATTAAGAGAACTGCTGACCACCTTCCGGCTGAAAATGGATGGCCGGGGCTTGTACAGCGCCATGGAGCAAAGCCTGCGGCAATTGCAGGAACGTTCAGACCAGATTCGCTTTGAACTGGCATTTAATGTGGAGAACCTCCCGTTTAGCCCCAACGAAGAGATTCATCTTTTGCAGATCACCCGGGAGGCGGCACAGAACGCGCTGCACCATTCCCAGGGCGATAAAGTCCAGGTCAGCCTGGAACGGGAACAAGAGGAGCCATCCCGGGTACGTCTGACCATTCGTGACAACGGGGTGGGAATTGGCGAGGATCCCAGCAAGCTGAACCACTACGGTCTGGCCATTATGCAGGAACGCAGCCGCAACCTTGGCGGCGAGCTGGCCATTCGCCGTCACCCCCAGGGTGGCACTGAAGTGAGTTTCGAATTCGAGCCCGAATATTATGCCAAGCGCCAGAAAGACCATCTTGCAGTAGAACTGCATTAGGCCTTCATCAGCTCAGGGACGGCAACCCTGGCCTCACATTACAATTTCGGCATCTGGTCGCGTTGTGTAACCATTTGTCCGTAAAGGCCCGCTTCGCTCAACGCCAGTCCCTGGTGGAAGCCAATGCTCTAGTAGAGCACCAGCTCAGTCCCCTGAAAATTTAACCAAAAGGGGGTTGGCATCTTGTAGCTGCATTTGAACCCGTTACACCTTCTGCGCCGAAACAGAGCCCTTCCTTGCCAGCAGCTTATGTAACTTCTGGCGCTCCCCCTCTGCAAACATTATATGGCCCACCGGGATTTCGCTGTCCAGGGTTTCAATCAGCGTTTTAGCCTCCAGTTCGCTGAAACCACCGCATAACTCTATCAGCTCGATGCCTTCGCCCTTCAGGGTCCGGGCCTGCTCTATCGCCTGATTGAGGTCCGACACACAACGGATATGGGTCTGGAATGACTCGGATTGGATGTCGGACTTGTGATATTCAGGCTGGTATCCCGGTGCCTTGACAATAAAACCGTAACGCTGGACAGACATAGGCATGCTCGTTGTAATGGGTAAAGGTCTATCCTCCTGCCCACTGAATTAAATTTCAATCTGTTTTGTTTGATTGCGCCCGCACCGGGGACTGACGGCCTGGTTTCAGAGGCAAAATTTAGTCTCCTACCTCTTTGTAGGTACCCACCTAACTCGTCTGGTCGGTTGGCATCCCTCCCACTTGCCGTTAACCTGTACCTAAAATAATTCCAATCCTTTTGGAGATCACTATGCCATCCATGAGTCCCGCCACCATTTTGATGGTGGACGACCACCCCCTGTTGCGTAAGGGCCTGACCCAACTGATTGAACTGGAAGACGATCTAGAAGTGATCGGAGAAGCGAGCAACGGTGAGGATGCCATTCGCCTGGCAGTGGAACTGGAACCTGACCTTATCAGTCTGGATCTGAATATGCAGGGTATGGATGGGCTGCAGACCCTCAAAGCCATGCGTGATCAGGGAGTGGATGCCAGAATTATCATGCTGACCGTATCTGACAGTGACGAAGATGTGGTGGAAGCGATACGTTTGGGTGCCGACGGCTATCTCCTCAAAGATATGGAGCCTGAGGATATCATCGCCAGATTGCGCGAGGCAGTGCTAGGCAAGATGGTGATGAGTCCTAAGCTGACCGAGATCCTCGCTACCGCCCTGCGCCGACCCCAGCGGCAGACCAACCGGGCCATAGCCAGTCTGACCAGCCGTGAACTGGAGATCCTCAAGCTGATTGCCAAAGGCCTGAGCAACAAATTGATCGCCCGCGAACTGGATATTTCCGACGGTACGGTAAAAGTCCATGTTAAGCACCTGCTGAAGAAATTGGATCTGCGCTCCCGGGTGGAAGCCGCCGTTTGGATGGTTAATCAACAGGGTAAGAACGAATGAATTGTGATAGCCAGCCGGGCCTGTTGCCTCTGGAGCAAGCTCTGGAACAGATGTTATCGGAACTGTCTACAGTAGTGGATAAGCAGAAGGTTACTATTGAACAGGCCTGTGGCAGGGTGCTGGCCGAACCGGTATTAGCCGGTTTTAATATTCCTCCCTATGACAATTCGGCTATGGATGGCTACGCCCTGCACGCCGACGAAGCTGCCGGTGGCCCTCTGCAACTGATTGGTATCAGTTTTGCTGGCACGCCATTTGAAGGCCGGGTGCTAAGCGGCCAAACGGTACGTATCATGACAGGGGCCATGATTCCCCCCGGTGCCGATGCCGTGGTGATGCAGGAACAGGTGGAAGTCCGTAATCAGCAGATCCTGTGCAACCATCAACCCAAGCCGGGTGAGAATATTCGCAGGGCCGGCGAAGACATCCGCCAGGGTGAAACCGTATTGCCGGCTGGAAAAAAACTGACGCCTGTGGATATCGGTCTTTTGGCTTCACTGGGCATCGCTGAGATTTGTGTATTCGAACCGCTCAACGTCGCTTTGTTCTCATCCGGGGATGAACTGGTACTGCCAGGACGGGCACTGGATAAAGGACAAATCTATGACAGTAATCGCCCTGCCCTGCGCGCAGCACTGCAGCAGTTGGGCATTCAGGTACTGGACCTGGGAGTTGTTCCGGATGACAAACAGGCACTTCGGGATTCGCTGGACAAGGCAGCCTCTCAATGCCACGGCTTGATCAGTTCCGGAGGGGTATCGGTCGGTGAGGCCGATTTTACCCGCGAAATACTGGCCGAAAAGGGCCAGATCGGATTCTGGAAACTGGCCATCAAGCCCGGCAAACCTTTTGCTTTTGGCCGTTTAGGCCAGTGCGCCTTCTTTGGTCTTCCCGGTAATCCCGTCTCGGCCTGGGTTACCTTTGAACAACTGGTGCTGCCAGCGCTTCAGCGTTTGTCCGGCGAGCAGTCTGCCAGTTCCATGACCCTGACAGCCATAGCCGGTGAAGATCTAAAAAAACGCCCGGGACGGATGGATTTTCAGCGCGGCATCTGCTGGCGGGATGAAAAGGGCGAGCTGCTGGTCAAAAGTACCGGCAATCAAAGCTCTGGGGTGATGACCTCCATTGCCCGCGCCAACTGCTATATTCTGCTTGAACAGCAACGAGGTCCGGTCAAGGTCGGTGAATCTGTGTCCATCCAGCTATTTGACAGCCTGCCGGTGTAATCCCGTTAATCTTTGATTATTCACCACAGAAAAAACAGAGGAAAATCCGATGTTATCGCGCAGAGGCCGCAGGGACGTGGAGAGGGAAAAGCGGGGGGACGTTGATTTTCCTTGGCGGCTTGGCGGGCTCTGCGCGAGAAAATCATTCCCATAAGGCCGAGGTTGTCTGTCGTGGTTAATTCAGACCACTTTGGAGTAGCGCTGCTGGTCCTGGCTCAGATAGGCATCGAAACAGGCACAAATGCTGCGCACCCAGAAACGTCCCAACTCAGTGACCCGAATCTGGTTATCCTCAATATTAACGAGACCATCATCGACAAAGGGTGTCAGTCTGTCCCCCGCCTCGCAGAAATATCCCCAAAAGTCCTGTATCTTCCACTGTCGGCAAAATAAGTCGATATCCAGGGAAAAATGACAGATCAGCTGTGAAATCAAGGCCGCCCGCAAGCGATCATCCGATCTTAGAATAAAGCCCTTTTCCACAGGTACGCGGGCGGACATCAGAGCCTGATAATAGTCGGGCAGCGCCTTGTGGTTCTGCCATAGTACCCCATCTACCTGGCTGATGGAGGAGACACCAAGCCCTACCAGGGCATCCTGGCCAGCGGTGGTGTAGCCTTGGAAGTTGCGTTGTAACCTGCCCTGCTGCTGGGCTATGGCCAGGGTATCAGTAGCTTTGGCGAAGTGATCCATGCCGATGAACTGATAGTTCGCTTCAACAAAGCGTTCAATGGCCAGGGTCAGCAGGTTCAGCTTGGTGGTCGCATCCGGCAGGCTGTCATCGGCTATTTTACGCTGGGCGGCGAAGCGACTGGGCAAATGGGCATAGCTGAAAAGTGACAGCCGGTCAGGGTTCAGTTCCACTATTTGCTCCAGGGTCTGGGCAAAGCTGTCGGGATGCTGAAACGGCAGCCCGTAGACCAGATCCAGATTGACGGACTCAAACCCCAGTTCCCTGCACAATGCAACCTGATGACGAATCAACGCCGTCTCCTGCACCCGGTTAATAGCAATCTGGACCTTCTCATCCAGGTCCTGCACACCGAAGCTGACGCGGTTGAATCCCAGCCTATGAAGGTGTCGCAGCTTGTCGTCACTGCAACTGCGGGGATCGATTTCGATGCTGATCTCAGCACCGGAATCAATGCGGAAATGCGCCTTTAGCAGTTCCATCAGACAGGTCAGTTGCGTTTCTGTCAGAAAAGTGGGAGTACCGCCGCCCAGATGGATCTGGCCGATGGTCTTGTCTGCCATCAAAGGCTGATACAGGGCCATTTCCTGGGCCAGTGCCTGCAGATACTCATCGGCTTTATGCTGATGGCGCGTGATGACCTTGTTGCAGCCGCAGTAGTAACAAAGCTTGTGGCAAAAAGGGATATGAATATACAGACTCATCCGGCTGGGCGCCTGCGCGATGGCCGGGGCAATCCTGTCACGGTCGAACCCGCTGTTCAGTGCCAGGGCGGTTGGGTAAGAGGTATAACGGGGACCATTGATGTTGTACTTGGCAATCAGGTCCGGTGTCCAGGCTGGCTTGGTCATGGAACTCTCAATCTTTTGATGTCAGGACGATAGTAGCGACTAATGGCAATTCGAAACTTGATCCATCACAAGGCTAGGATGTTTAAGCAGCTATCAGGCCCGGTAAACCGGGCCTGATATGTGTAGCTTATCAAGGGTTATAGAACTGGCCGTTCTTGCGCAGGTAGAAGAACCAGTTGAGTACCATGCACACTGCATAGAAGATGGCAAAACCGATCAGTGCTACCTCTGGTGTGGTGGCCTTGATTTGCTCGCCGAATACCTTGGGAATATAGAAGGCACCATAGGCGGCGACTGCAGAGGTCCAGCCCAGCACCGGACCAGCCTGTTCCTTGGGAAAGACCATGGCAATGGTACGGAAGGTCGAGCCGTTGCCTATTCCAGTGGCAGCGAACAGCACCAGGAACAGGATGAAGAATGGCCAGAAGAATTCCTGTGGCGTGGCGGACTGATAAGCCAGATACATATAGTAGGCGGCACCAAGTGAGGACAGTACCATGACCAGGGCACACAGTTGGGTGACCAACGCCCCACCCCATTTATCGGCAATCCAGCCGCCTACAGGACGAATGAGCGCACCGATAAAAGGTGCCATCCAGGCATACATCAGCGCGCTGGGGCCGGCCGGGTTGGGGGTATTGTGGGTCATCACCCCATCCACCATAATGTGCTGGAACCCGAATATGACTTTGATGGCCAGCGGAAAGGCGGCGGCAAAGCCGATAAAGGAGCCGAAGGTCATGGTGTAGATAATACTCATCACCCAGGTATGGTGATTCCGGAAGATCTGATACTGCCGGGTCAGACTTTTGCCGATGGCACCAGGCAGCAGTTTAAGCAGAAACACGGTGAGGTTGATCACCAACACCAGCACGATCTCCTTGGGGATCTCCCAGCCAGAGCCATTGGCGGCTTCGGGCAGAATCAGCCACAGACCGGCCACGGCGGTAAACAGACCAATCAGCAACATGGCACTGATCATCAACATGGCACTCACGGGATTGGGCAAATCCGGGGTAACCTCGGCGGTGCGGATATTATGCATACCGAACCAGGAAGCAAAGGCCAGGGGGACCAGGAACAACAGCCAGACAAAACCGCCGTTCTGGATCCAGGTATCGCTGCCCGCCGGGATCTTACCGATCAGGGTACCGGAGGAGGTCACCAGGGAAACGGGGTCGCCACCCAGAACACCAAATGCGCCAAAGGTCATAAACAACGGAATCAGCACCTGCATGGTGGTGACACCGAAATTGCCCAGCCCGGCATTCAGCCCCAGGGCCAGACCCTGCTGGTTCTTGGGAAAGAAGAAGCTGATATTGGACATGGAAGAGGCAAAGTTACCGCCACCTATGCCGGATAACAGGGCCAGCAACTGATACTGCCAAAGGGGCGTGTCAGGATTTTGCAGGGCGACACCGGTAAAGAATGCCGGAATCATCAGCAAACTGGTGGTAAAGAAAATGGTGTTGCGGCCGCCGCAGAAGCGGATAAAAAAGCTGCTGGGAATACGTAAGGTGGCACCGGACAGACCGGCGATGGCTGTCAGGGTAAAAAGTTCATCCGCACTGAACGGATAGCCCGCATTCATCATCTGTACGGTCAGGATCCCCCAGTAAAGCCACACGGCAAACCCGCACAACAAACTGGGAATGGAGATCCACAGATTTTGCCGGGCAATGGATTTGCCCCTGGACTCCCAGAATCCCTGATCTTCCGGATCCCAACGGTCTAAATTGGCCATAACCTTATCCTCGTTTGATAGAAAAGCCTGACAACACTATCCGTTGGCGGCTCCCTTACGGCAATTCGCATCTGGGGGTATGGGCACAAGTCATTGGGATAAGACTGCTATCTCTTTAGTGATACTCCGGGAGGTCTCCACCGGTCTGCCCAGGGCGTGTTGATCTTTTATATTGGCCCTCTGCTGGCGTCCATTTTTTTGCCCCGCAAGGAAGACGGAGTGCAGTTTAGTGGGGCTGAAAAAGCGACTGACCAATGGGAATGGAACCCATCGGAACAGCGAAGCGGTGAAATATAGGGATATATTTCATATCACGCTGCCGGACGGAACAATGGGCCATTGTGGTTACTCAACCAGGCTGAACAGATAGATCACCACCAGCAAAGTCAGAAACCAAAAGCCGCTGAGCAGTTTCCAGAACATCAGTTTACCCGCCTCCCTGGGGGCAGGATCTTCCCTTAGCAGCTCCGGATTAGGCCGGTTCAGGTCGGCCATCAGCGCATCCACCGTATGATAGCGCTGAGTCAGATCGAAACTGACGCCTTTTTCCAGCGCCCGGTCAAACCAGATGGGAATAACGGGGTTATGAGACGCGGCCGGCACATATCGCAGACGGTCACAGTCTGCCGCGCCGTGGCAGTTTTCAATGGCCTCCCCATAAGGCAGATGGCCGGTGAAGAGTTCATAGCACAGGGTAGCCAGGCTGTAGACATCTCCCTGCAGGCCGGGGTTGTGACCATACAGATAGTTGGGGTCTGAATAGCTGGCGGTGCCCAGGGCATCCGCTTGTTCGATGGGCCGGTACAACTCGGCAATCCCCGCCACAAAGACCGAACCGAAATCCACCAGCGTCACATGATCCTGGTCATCCACCAGCACGTTGCCGGGTTTGAGGTCCTGATGCACCGCATCATTGCCGTGAAAGGCTTTAAGCCCTTCGGCTATCTGGCGGATGATTTTTATCTTACGCTTGGGTCCCGCATCGGCGTGCTGCAACCGCCACTTTTCCAGGTCCTGGCCCGGCACTTTTTCCATCAGATAGTACAGCGCCGTGCGGGGACGCTTAAGTGCGGCTATCCGCACAACATTAGGGTGGCGTATCCGGCTGCCGATCCACTGCTCCCGGATAAAGCCGTCGATATAATGTTCATCGTCATTGAAATTGGGCGAGGGGGTTTTCATTACCCACTGTTCGTTACTTTCAATGTCCTCAACTAGATAGAGTTGGCTGCGGTTGGAGGCATAGCACTCTTCCAGGATACGATAACCATCCAGTTGCATCCCGGCTTTAAGGGGCGGCGGGAATGGCAACCGTGTCAGCTCGGCATTGAACTCATCCACTTCCTGATGGGGCAGCGCCTTGATCCTGGCCAGCAGGCAACTGAGATTGTCCTGACTGCCGCTGGCCAGCGCCTGTTCCACCAGTTGCCGGCAAGTTTGCTCGGCTGACTGCTGCTGGCTTAGCAACTGGCTGAGTCCGTCATCTCCCAGTGGCTCATGGACTCCATCAGTGGTCAGCAAAAAAACATCTCCCACTTTGAGTTCCAGGCTGCCGTAATCCACATGCAGCAGATTATCCATGCCCAACGCCCTGGACAGGAAGGCGTGACCACTGCCCAGTTGAGCCAGATGATCTCGGGTTAACTGGCTCAGTTGTCCGGCCCGATACAAATACAACCTGCTGTCTCCCACATGGAAAAAATGCCCCTGTCGTCCCTTGAATACCAAAGCGGTAAAAGTCGTGAGATAGCCCTTGTGTTCGTCTGAGAATTGATGACTTTTCCTGAACAGGCGCAGATTGAGGGCGGACAATACCTGCTCGCCGCTGTGACTGACTGACCAGGTGTCCGGGGTCTGGAAATATTCCTGGGCAAAGCGTTCCACCGCAGTCCGGCTGGCCTCACCTCCGGCTTCCGCGGCAGAGACACCATCGGCCAGAGCCAGCACTGTGCCTTTGACCTGTTGCAGATATTCCTGTTCGGGCACGGCTATGCCCACGGCATCTTCATTTACCGCTTTGATACCGGCCTGACTGTTACTGCCCGTTTCCAGGCTGAGGCGTTGTGTCATTGTTCCCCCGCACGCTCTGTGCAGATTTAGCATGCTTTGGCATAAGGGGTAAACCACTAGGCGCTGTCAACAGGCGTCAGTTTGATACGAATCAAACCTTGCTACTGCAACGCTTGGGAATCCCCGATTCTGGGATACACTGGACAAAGGTTTATCTTCGGGTTGTATCATGCGTTGGATTTCGGACCGGGGCACTCTGGCCCTGGTGCTTGCCACTCTGACCTTTGCGGCTAACTTTTCGGTCTGGACCATGTATGCGGCCATGACCCGCCCCTTAACGGAAAGCCTGCATCTAAGCCTGACAGAACTGGGCCTGCTGCTGTCCACGCCGATGCTGACCGGGGCGCTGACCCGCATTCCGGCTGGCTTGCTGGCGGATCGTTTTTCCGTAAAAGGGCTCTGGGCGGGACAAATGCTGCTGACGTTGCCCCCCTTATGGCTTCTACAGATGGCCGACAGCTTCCAGGACTATTTGTTGCTGGGGCTGTGGCTGGGATTGTCCGGCAGTTCCTTCACCTTTGGTATCCGCTATGTCACTACCTTCTTTTCCCGACAGTTGCAGGGCACCAGCATGGGGATTTTCGGCGCAGGCAATGCGGGAGCGGCTATTAATCTGCTGTTGATCCCTTATCTGGTTGACTACGGCGACTGGCAACATATTGGTCCCCTGTATTGTATCGGCCTGGCGGCGGTGCTGGTGCTGTTCTGGTTTATTGCTCCGGCCAGCAGGGAAAGCGGCGACAGGATTGGCCATCAAGGCTGTATCACCCAACTGACCCAACAGCTGAGCCGCCTGCATATCTGGCGACTGGGGCTTTATTACTATTTCGTATTTGGTTCGTTTCTGGCCTTGCTGATGTGGCTTCCCCACTATTATATGAATGCCTATAAGCTCTCCACCCACCAGGCCATGGCCTTCACCCTGCTCTTTGTTGCCAGTTCCTCGTTGGTCAGGCCCTTAGGCGGCTGGCTGGCGGATCGCTTCGGAGGGAGGCGTATCAACTGGGCAGTGTTCTGGATCTGTCTGGTTTGCCTGTTCTTCCTTAGTTATCCGCCCACCACCATGACCATTCACGGCATCGACAAAGACGTTCATCTGCGCCTGGGCATCAACCTGTGGGTGTTTACCACGCTGCTGTTTGTTATCGGTATTGCACAGGGACTGGGGCGTGCCAGCGTCTATAAGCTGATCCAGGATCACTATCCCACTCAGATGGGATCTGCTGGCGGACTGGTCGCGGCTATGGGGGCCATGGGCGGCTGCACCCTACCCCTCTTGTTTGGTTGGCTGGTTGACTGGAGCGGCTTCTACAGTATCTGTTTTATGTTGCTGTATGGTGTGCTCGCTGCCTGCATGGTGGCCATGTATCTGGCTATCCAGGCTGAAAGGTTTCAGAAACGATTGCACCATGCCATGGAAGACAACTTTCTAGAACGGGATTAATCCTGCCCCGCCATTGACTCTGTGACATATTCAAAGGCTTCTTCTGCGCCATTTTTGCGTTGATTATTGTAACGTTATCAATAACCGCCAGCCTGTTTAAGAATGCACCAAAGCGGCATCCCATACCTCTTTTTTGCCGGCTCAGGCCCTTATAGGTACTGGGCTGCAGAGTTTGATTTATATCAAGAAAATGCCGCCTGATAATTCCCATAGTGAGGCCAGTTCAATCATCAAGGGAATCATTATGCAACGCTCCCCACTGACACTGGCCATGCTGGCCGCCTTTACTTTCTCGCCCCTCCAGGCCGCCGATAGCCTTTCTGATGCCATTGGTTCTGGAAAAGCGGCTGTGGATTTTCGTTACCGTCTGGAGATGGTCGATCAGGACGGTCTGGATGAACAGGCCTGGGCCAATACCCTGCGAAGCCGTTTCAATTATCAGAGCGCGCCTTATCGTCATCTGACCGCAACCCTGGAGCTGGACAATGTCAGCAGCCTCGGCGCCGAGCGCTATAACTCGACAGTCAATGGCAATACTGACCGCCCGGTGGTGGCGGATCCCACCGGTACCGAGCTGAACCAGGCTTACTTAAGTTATAAACAGGACAACTTAAGCCTGCACCTTGGGCGCCAACGCATCAACCTGGACGATCAGCGCTTCGTCGGTGGCGTGGGTTGGCGGCAGAATGAGCAAACTTATGATGGCTACCGGATTAGCTATCAGGCCAGTGACAGAGTAGGGCTGGACTACAGCTACCTGTTCAATGTGAACCGCATCTTTGGTGAGGACAGCGCTGGCAGCGATCTGCATGGCAATATCCATTTGCTGAATGCCTCGGGCCAAATTGCCGACGGACACAAGCTTACCGCCTTCGGCTACTGGATGGACTTTGATAACGCCGCCACCTTGTCAAATCAGACTCAGGGGCTGCGCTACCAGGGGCAGGTAGGAGTAGTGAGCATCACCGCCAGCCTCGCCTGGCAGCAGGAGTATGGCGACAATCCCCGCGATTATCAGGCCAGCTACAGCCTGGTGGAAATTGGCGGCAAACACTCGTCAGTTCGCTGGAAGCTGGGCCAGGAAGTACTCGGAGCAGATGAAAACGGATCCTTTATTACTCCTCTTGCCACCCTGCATAAATTTCAAGGCTTTGCCGACAAATTCCTCAGTACACCCGCTCAGGGTATTCAGGACAGGTATCTGGGGCTGGGCACCGATCTAGCCGGGGTAAAGGTTGATCTGACCTACCACAGCTTTGACAGTGATAGGCAAAACCTGGATTACGGCAGTGAATGGGATCTCAGTGCCGGCTATGCCCTGACATCCAAGCTGGGACTGCTGGTCAAAGGAGCCTGGTACGAGGCAGAGGAACTTGCCACCGATACCAGTAAGATCTGGCTGATGCTGAGCCTGAAAATTTGATTCTCCCTGCACCAGACTGACATTGCCTTGTGCCCTTGGAGCTCCGAGCGGTTTGATCATGACTCTCCGGTGCTCCAGCCCCGCCCGCTGCGGGGCTTTTTATTTCCCTCTACCCCTTTTGAGATAGTCCGCTTGAGCATTGGAGTTAGGCTGTATCGGACTTTGACCTGCATCAATCTTTTTAGCCACCAGGGGCACAGAATCAAACCAGATTCACTTTATCAATGGTGGAGATCCCCATGACACACGAGAAGTTCAAGCTGTTTTCCTTTAGCGGAAAGATGAAAGTCCTGCACCTGAGCTGGATGGCCTTTTTTATTACCTTTATGGTCTGGTTCAACTTTGCGCCGTTACTGCAGGCAGTAAAGGCGTCCCTGGGCCTGTCCACGGAAGAGATCAAAACGCTGCTGATCCTCAATGTGGCCCTGACCATCCCAGCCCGGGTGCTGATTGGCATGCTGACCGATAAATATGGTCCGCGACTGGTGTACTCAACCCTGCTGGCAGTCTGTGCTATCCCCTGCTTTATGTTTGCTCTGGCAGACAATTTTGTGCAGGCCGCCATTGCCCGTTTCTTGCTGGGCTTTATCGGCGCCGGCTTTGTTATAGGCATCCGTATGGTATCTGAATGGTTCCCACACCATGAACTGGGAACGGCTGAGGGTATTTACGGTGGCTGGGGCAACTTCGGCTCGGCCGCCGCCGCGTTTACCCTGCCCACTATCGCCATAGTGTTTGGCGGTGAGGACGGCTGGCGCTATGCCATTGGCCTGACAGGGGTCATCAGCCTGGTGTTTGCCTTTGTCTACTATAACAACGTATCCAACACTCCCAAAGGTTCCACCTACTTCAGGCCCAAAAACCTGGGGGCGATGGAGGTGACTTCGGTTCCTGACTTCTTCCTGTTGCTGGTGATGAAACTGCCCATGTATGCGGCCCTGGCCCTGCTGGCCTGGAAACTCTCCCCCGCCGGCATCGATATGCTGACCCAGACAGTGGTATACCTGATTTACGTGTCGTTGGCGGCCTTGTATCTGCTCGAAGTGTTCAAGGTCTGGGAGGTCAATAAAGATATATTCACCAAACCGGTGCCTGAGCTGCATCAATACCGCTTCAAGCAGGTGGCAGTGCTGGACATCCTCTATTTCACCAACTTCGGTTCAGAACTGGCTGTGGTCTCCATGCTGCCGTTGTTCTTTGCCGAAACCTTCAGCCTGGATCCGGTACTGGCGGGGTTGGTGGCCGGTGCTTACGCCTTTATGAACCTGATGTCGCGTCCGGCCGGTGGCTGGATATCCGACAAGTTTGGCCGCAAGTCCACCTTGCTGTTTCTCACCGCCGGGCTGGCTGCCGGATACTGGCTGATGGGCATGGTAGACGGCCAGTGGCCCCTTTGGCTGGCAGTCGTGGTGGCCATGGCCTGTTCCTTCTTCGTTCAATCTGGTGAAGGAGCGGTGTTTGCGGTGGTGCCCTTGATCAAACGCCGCCTGACCGGTCAGATCGCCGGCATGACGGGGGCCTATGGCAATGTGGGCGCGGTCACCTTCCTTACTGTGTTGTCCTTTGTGGACTACAGCACCTTCTTCTACGTGATTGCCGGCACCGCCATGCTCGGCTTCGTTACCCTGTTCTTTATGGACGAACCCAGGGGACAGATTGCCGAAGTGCGTGAGGACGGCAGCGTAGAGCTTATCGATGTCTCCCACTCAAAGGCATAGTGACTGCACTCCCATGGGGATAGTTCGTCTATCCCCTTTGGGGAATGGTTAACCTGCCGGGCTAATGTAGAGTATTGGATAGCTACCGAGCCTTTGCCGCTAAACCCATAGAGCTATGAATGGGCAGGCGGCCCTGGCCGCAAATCGCAACAAGGTTTGCCAGGGCTGACGGGGAAACCCTTCAGCCTCCCGATTTTGGAAAGGTTGAGGTACCGATGTTACAAGACAATTTCGGACGACGTTTTCACTATTTACGTCTGTCCATCACCGAAGTCTGCAACTTTCGCTGCACTTACTGCCTGCCGGAGGGTTACCAGTGTGACGGTGACCGGGATTTCCTCAGCCTGGAGGAAATCACCCATCTGGTTCAGGCCTTTGCAGCCCTGGGAACCAGCAAGATCCGCCTGACCGGCGGTGAGCCTTCACTGCGTAAAGATCTTAGCCAGATAATCGAGCGCTGCGCCGCCACCGACGGCATCCGCCAGGTGGCCTTAACCACTAACGGATTTAAGCTGCCACAGATGATCGACAGCTGGATAGACGCCGGCCTGACGAGACTGAATGTCAGCCTGGACAGCCTGGATCCCAGACAGTTTCAAGCCATTACAGGACATGACAAGCTCAGTACCGTGCTAAGCGGCATCGACAAGGCCCTATCCAGGCGGATCAGCGTCAAAGTCAACTCAGTGCTGCTTAAACCTTACTCAGAGGGCATGCTTAACCAGGCACTTAGCTGGCTGAAGGACAATCCTGTGACCCTGCGCCTGATTGAGCTGATGCAGACCGGGGACAACCAGGCATTTTTCAATGCCAACCATCTGAGTGGCCAGCCAATCAAGAACAGGCTGTTGGCCGAAGGCTGGATCCCGGTGGTTCGTGACAGAACTGCCGGCCCGGCCCAGGAATTTTCCCATCCGGGTTATGCCGGGCGTATCGGTCTGATTATGCCTTACAGCCGGAACTTTTGTACCAGTTGCAACCGGCTGCGGGTCTCTGCAAAAGGTAATCTGCATCTGTGCCTGTTTGCCGACAAAGGTCTGCCCCTGAAGCATCTTCTCAGCCAAGGACAGGGAGACGCCCTGCAGGCGCGACTCCGGTCATTACTGGCGGATAAGCAGGCCAGTCACTGGCTGGATAAAGGTTATACCGGTGCCACCCAGCAACTGGCGATGCTGGGAGGTTGAAATGTTAACCGGGCTGGTACTGGCTGGAGGAAAGTCCAGCCGTATGGGGCAGGATAAAGCCCTGCTTCCCTATCTGGGCGGTACCTTACTGGATCATGCCAGACAGCTCTTGCTCCAATGCGGCTGTGACACCGTCATGGTCAGTCGCAACCAGTTTGGTTTCATTCGGGATCTTGTTCCCGAGGCCGGTCCCCTTGGGGGGATCCACAGCGCCCTGGCCAGACTGAAATACTCAGATGAACTACTGATACTTCCCGTGGACATGCCTTTTATGCAACCCGGCATGCTGAATCTGCTGGTGCGCACCGGACGCAAACTGACCCTGCCCTGCCACTATGAAGAGTCACATCTGCCGCTGTACCTGCCAGTGAGCCAAAAGGTGGTAAGTTACCTGAACCGACTGTTGGGAAAAAAAGGACAGGGCTCAGTACATCAGATGCTGGGGTACCTTAACAGTCACTCATTACCCTGCCCCATGCCGGAGCAGCTCTGTAACCTCAATACTCCAACCGATTGGCAGCAGGCCATGACAGGTTGAGCCTTTTGTGGACACCATGATGAAAGATAAAGAAAAACTTAATTTCATACCGTTGAATATCGCGGTACTGACTATTTCAGGATACCGGGATAACAGCAATGACAGCGCCGGAGATTTTTTCCTCGAGGCTCTGCAGGCAGCGGGCCACAAGCCGTTGGAAAAGATCATCTGCAAGCCGGACAGGTACCGGCTGCGAGCGCAACTGAGCCACTGGATAGCCGATCCCCTGACGCAGGTAGTGCTGATTAGCGGCGGCACGGGATTTAACGCCGATGATTGTCTGCCGGAGGCGTTGACACCCTTGCTGGACAAACAGATTGAGGGTTTTGGTGAACTGTTCCGTCAGCTCTCCTATCAGGAGATCGGCAGTGCCGCCCTGCAATCCCGAGCCCTGGCCGGGCTGGCCAATCAGACCCTGATATTCGCCATGCCCGGTTCACCCAACGCCTGCAAACTAGCCTGGTATGCGCTGGTTCGTCCCCAGTTGGACAGACGCCAGGGCCCTTGCAACTTCGTACCCCACCTCGGTCAGGCACACGTTTGTGAGGCAGGCAGATGACTGGACTCACCCATCTGAATAAACGCGGCGAAGCCAACATGGTGGATGTGACAGACAAAGCTTGCAGCGGTCGTCTGGCCCGGGCCAGAGGATACGTCAGGATGCAGCCCGCTACTCTTGAGATGATAAGCCTTGGCCGGCATGCCAAGGGTGATGTGTTCGCCGTGGCAAGAATCGCCGGGATCCAGGCCGCCAAACGCTGTAGCGAGCTGATTCCTTTGTGTCATCCCCTGATGCTGTCAAAGGTTGAGGTGCAACTCACCGCAGAGCGTTCTGACAGCCGAATCCGCATCGACAGCCTGTGTAAGGTGTCGGCGCAGACAGGAGTGGAAATGGAAGCCCTGACGGCGGTTTCTGTGGCTGCCCTGACGTTATTTGATATGTGTAAGGCCGTTGACCCCGACATGGTCATCGATGGCATCAAGGTGTTGGAAAAAGAGGGTGGCAAAAGCGGCCACTGGTCAGCTGACGGAGAAACCAAAGTATGAAAGTACTGTTATTTGCCCAGCTACGAGAGTTACTCGGCTGCAGCGAACTGCAGATTGACGGCCCTTATCATCATGTTGCCGACTTGCGTCTGGCCTTACAGGAAAAGGGCACACTTTGGCAGGAATACCTGGCGCCGGGTAAGGCGCTGGTGGCGGTCAACCAGACCCTGGCGGACGATCGACATGGCCTGGGGCCCAATGATGAGGTGGCGTTTTTCCCACCGGTTACCGGAGGCTGAATGCACAAGGATTACATCCAGGTTCGAGTGGAGAACTTTTCCCTGGCCGAAGAGTACCTGCAGTTGTGTGCCGGAAACAGACAGGATGGGGCAGTAGTGACCTTTGTGGGACTGGTGCGGGATTTCAACCAAGATGCCACCGTCGAGTCCCTGTTTCTCGAACACTATCCTGCCATGACGGATAAGAGCCTGCGAGGCATCATTCAGGATGCCCGCCAGCGCTGGAATCTGGGTCGTATTCGTCTGATCCACAGAGTGGGGAATCTCACACTGGGCGACCAGATCGTCTTTGTGGGCGTCAGTGCCAGGCATCGGGGAGATGCCTTTTGTGCCTGCGAGTTTATTATGGACAACCTAAAAGCCCGGGCCCCTTTCTGGAAAAAGGAAGGTACCCCTTCAGGCGACCGGTGGGTTGAAGCCAGACAAACCGATCAGGATAAAGCCAGGTGGTGGGCAACCCGCTGAACACCTGCCGTACCTGTGTTCACAAAAGTATCATCCGGCGAAGGTTGCAAAAGAGTATGCTCTGTTATTGGGCTTAGGCCTGCAATCTGAAGGATTAACAGGCAGTTCTCGGATAAACCGACTGTTCAGAGTTGTTTAGCGTACGAGTGTTCGCTAAATTAGTTCGCTGATTTTAATAAACCAAGTGGATTATGACCTTAGACAAAAACAGTTTTAGTAAAGAAGACCTGCTGGCCTGCAGCCGCGGCGAACTCTTCGGACCGGGCAACAGCCAGTTGCCCGCACCGAATATGCTGATGATGGACAGAATTGTGAGTATTACCGAGGACGGCGGGGAGCACGGCAAGGGCCAGATCGTGGCTGAGCTGGATATCAGTCCTGACCTCTGGTTCTTCGACTGTCATTTCCCCGGCGACCCGGTTATGCCTGGCTGCCTGGGCCTGGATGCCATGTGGCAGTTGGTCGGTTTTTTCCTGGGTTGGTCCGGTGGCCCGGGCAAAGGTCGCGCTTTGGGCGTGGGTGAAGTGAAGTTTACCGGCCAGATACTGCCCACGGCCCAAAAGGTAACTTACCGGATTACCATGAAACGGGTTATCAAGCGTAAGCTGTTTATGGGGATGGCTGATGGAATAGTCGAGGTAGATGGTCGCCCCATATACGAGGCAAAGGATCTTAAAGTGGGTCTGTTTCAGGACACCAGCAACTTCTAATCGTTTTTACCGGCCCCAGACAGTCGAAAGCCCCTTTACTGGGGCTTTGTTGTTGATGATTTAGCGATTTGCCAGCCCGATACTTCGATCTTCCTGTGCGGCTCTCCATCCCCCTAGCCATTGAGAGCGAATGTCGGTGGACTGATAAGGACAATTTTCTTTGGAACGACCCGAGATGCCTGCTTGATAGCCCTTTGCGTGGGCCCGAGAGAGTTTATCTCTTTTTTGTCTTTTCATCTAAATACCTCATCCATAATGATTGAAGGCGTGATCTTGCGACCACCTATATGTGATAGAGGATTTAGTGAATTGGTTCAACGACACTTGGGAAAGTCAATAATTGACATTTTTTAACCAACTGAAATGGCGTTATATTTTCCTTACATCAATTTGTCATATTTATGCAATATTTTTCAGCCAATTGGAATAATCCAGTATTGGCAGGCTTTTCACTGTACCTGTAGGTATAGCCAAGAGAGTAAAAAATAAAAAAAGCAGGGAAGTTACCCGCCCTGCCTTGTCAGCCAAAGGTGTAAAAGTATCAGTTTTTGCGACGGATACCGGCAAATCCCAGTAAAGCCAGCATAAACCAGCCCAAACCAGCTCCCTGCCGCTCGGTTTTTGGTTCTTCAAGTTCGCAATTGTCTATTTCGCCCCCAGGGACAGGCACCAGTTTTACTGCGACTACTGCATCTTCCATAATCTGGTTACCCGCCTCATCCAGTATCGGCTCGCCGGTAATGTCAAGTCGCGCACGGGTGACCACTGCCGTGGCGGCAATCTCCCCCGCATTGTTAATGTCGTTGCCCTGCACCAGGGTATAGGGGCTGTTACAGGCCACCAGGTCATTCAGGTCCTGGAAGCTTTGCTCATTGTGGTCATAAATAAAGGCATGCCGACGACGGACCGAGTTACCGATAACAGTCTCCACTTCCCCCTCGCCCACTACCAGGCCGTTGTCATTGATGGCTCTGGCCACGCTGGCGGAACCGGGGAAAAAGTCGGCAGGAAATGTCAGGCTTTGTTCATCAAAATCATAGACATAGAATTTGCTGCGCCGATAACCGTTGATTGTCTTGGTGGCATGGCCTACCACTTGGTTGTGATTATTGATGCCAAGGGCAGTACTGCCAATGTATTCCTGATCGTCAATAAAACCACTGACCTGGTCCTCACCATGAAAAACCGCTGCAAAAGAAGTGACGGAATCCGTGTCCCGGTATCTGTGACTGGCCTGACCTACTGCCACGCCTTGGTCGTTAATATCCAACGCATAAGATCCATACAGGTTGGTGTCGTCGCTGGCCGGTTCAAACAACAGACCAAAAGTACGAGTTTCGAGTATATTACCTTCGCTGTCCAGCGCCCAAATAGCTGCGCGACTCTTGTAAAAAGAGTCCAGACTGGCGTTCCCGGTAAGATTAGTGACGGCGTTGTTTTTGCAAACCTCTTCGGGAATATCTCCGCGGATTTCTTCATCTTCACAACGTTCAACCGCGTCTTCCACTGTGGTGCCGGCTTCGATGGTCATAAAGCCCGCCACCAGCAGATTATCTGAAATGGCCCTTGCATCACTGCGTCCACCCAGTGAACTGTCAGTGGGCTCAAGTTCCACCACCTGGTTGTCCAGTTTGACAAAGCCACGCCGGCTGAAGTCCCTGACTACAAAGGTAATATTATCCTCAGCCTCGTTCACATAGTCTATTTTGCGGTATGGTGCGCTGGCTGAGCCTACAGAAATACCGTTAGCATTCACGTCAAACAGGTAAAGATCTGTACTCCCTGTTAATTCACCCAGACTCGGCTCGACTACATCGAAAGCCACCACAGGATCGCTGCCCTGGCTATCGGCCAGATGTCCCTCATAATTGCCAATCTTCTGGAAAAGGGGATTGTTACGCAGGCTGTCGCTTTTCAGATAGTTATAAATAATGGCCAGATCAGTACTGCTGATATTGCCGTTCATCACCGCTTCCGGATCATCCAATAGCCCTTGCAGGGTCTCATTCTCTTCCAGATTCAGTAGCTCCAAATCGATGACTGGATTAAAGGGACTCTGCACCGTGACAGCCACCTGACCTTGTTCACTGATGGCATTGGCATAGCTATAGACCCCCTCGTCCTTGGAACCCAGTTCCACCACCTGATAGGTGGCCGCCGTCAGACCGGAGACAAATAGGGAGAGGCTGAGGGTGGAGAGTGGAAGTAACCTTGTTGTTATCATTGGATATCCTGTTTTACTGCTCGGTCATGCTGTCTAGTTCTTCCCACCTGGCAAAAGCCTGCTCCAGCTCTTCCTGTGTGTGGGCAAGCTGTTCCAGCATAGCGGTGGTTTGTTTGGCTTCCTGTTTGAAAAAGTCCGGACCGTTCACGACTTCTTCCAGGGCCGAGATCTTCTGCTCCAGTGCTTCGATCTTGGCGGGTAGCTCATCAAGCTCCAGTTGCAGCTTGTATGATAGCTTCTTCGCCTTACGCAAAGAAGCTTTGCCGGTTTGACTTTGCCCTGCAGATTTAGTTTCCGTTACACGGGCTTTTTCTTGTTCACTTTGACGCTGACCGTACCAGGCCTGGATATCGGCATAGCCGCCGACAAATTCACGTATCTTGCCCTGGCCTTCGAAGTACAGGCTGGAAGTCACCACGTTGTCGACAAACTCCCGGTCATGGCTAACCAGGATGACCGTTCCCGGGTATTGGGTAAGGGTTTCTTCCAGCAATTCCAGGGTTTCAACATCCAGGTCGTTGGTGGGTTCGTCGAGGATCAACAGGTTGCTTGGCTTGGCCAGCAACTTGGCGAGTAGCAGGCGGTTACGCTCACCTCCTGACAAGGAGTGCACCGGTGCCAGAATTCTGTCCGGCGTAAACAGATAGTCTTGCAAGTAACTGATGGCATGGCGGGTGCGTCCGTTGATGGTAATGTCTTTCTTGCCATCGGCCACCGCATCGATCACTGTGCTGTCTGGATCCAGCGCCTGACGGTGCTGATCGAAATAGGCCAGTTCCAGGTTGGTGCCGCGGCGGACTGTTCCGGCATCAGGAGTGAGATCACCAAGCAGGAGTTTGATCAGCGTGCTTTTACCACAGCCATTGGGCCCGATAAGCGCCAGCTTGTCACCGCGAAAAACGCTGAGATCGAGCCCCTGCACTATCTGTTGGTCACCGATACGGTAATCAAGCCCTTGGGTCTCAAACACCATCTTACCGGAAGACTGGCTGTCGGCCAGACTGACTCTGGCGGAGCCCTGTCTGCTTTGACGCTGGGCCCGTTCCTGGCGCAGCGCTTTCAGTGCTCTGACCCTGCCTTCATTACGGGTGCGTCTGGCCTTGATACCTTGCCTGATCCAGGTCTCCTCTTCTGATAACCGCTTGTCAAAAAGGGCATTCTGGGTTTCCTCAACCAGGAGATCTTCGGCTTTTTTTTGCAGATACGTTGCGTAGTTTCCGGGATAGCTGGTCAACTGGCCGCGATCCAGATCAAGAATGCGGGTGGCGATATGGCGGATAAAAGCCCGATCATGGCTGACAAACACCACCGTACCCTTAAAATCCAGCAGGACGTTTTCCAGCCACTGTATACTTTGTATGTCGAGGTGGTTGGTGGGTTCGTCCAGCAGCAGAATATCCGGATCACTGACCAATGCCTTGGCCAGCGCCGCCTTGCGTCGCCAGCCGCCGGACAGGGAGGCCAGTGAATCATTGGCCGGCAATTCCAGATGCTGCAGTACCTGCTCAATCCGCTGTTCCAACCGCCAGGCATCCAGGTGCTCAAGCTCTGATTGCAGGCGCTCGAGCTTTTTCAGATTTGCTTCGCTGGGGTCTCTTTCCACCTCGGCTATCTGATGGGCATAGGCCTTTAGCAATTCGCCGGACTCGGCCAGCCCTTCGGCGACAAAATCGAAAATGGACTGCTCATGCTGCATGGGCGGGTCCTGCTCTAGGCGGGCAATGACAATACCGCCACTTAACAGGCGCTGGCCGTCATCCAGTTGCGACTCACCGGCTATCACTTTAAGCAGAGTGGATTTGCCACAGCCGTTACGGCCAACCAGACACAGACGTTCATTGGACTGGATCACCAGTTCGGCTTTATCCAGCAGTTTATGGGTGCCAAATGCCAGTTGGGCATTTTTCAGTTGCAACAGGCTCAAGATAAAAACTCGTTCAGGCTCTGGGCATCAAAAGGCCAGTACAGTTCTCTGCCCTGACTGTCTTTGAGTACCGGAATAGAAAACTTGTACTGTTCAAACAGGCTATTGTCATAGGCGATATCCACCTTTTCCAATCGGCCTAGCTTGTCTGGCGCGGATTGCTTAAACAGCTCAAACGCCTCTTCGCATAGATGGCAGCCTTCGGTGCCATACAAAATCCAATTAGTCTGCATGGGTAATCACCCAGCAATGATGGATTTTGGGGTTGCGTTTGAAATCCTCAGGCAGGGTCTGGCTGCTGATATTTTCAGCCTTCAGATGCAGCGCAGCCATTCCGTCTTCATCCAGTTTGAACTGGCGAAGGTTGTTTGAGAACAGAATGCGTCCGCCTCTTCTCAGGCAGACTTTTGCATCGGCCAGCAGGGCAATATGATCCCGCTGGACATCCCAGGTTCCTTCCATGCGCTTGGAATTGGAAAATGACGGCGGATCGATAAACATCAGATCATATTTTCCCGAATGTCCTTTGAGCCACTCCAGGCAATTGTCCTGCACAAAGCGGTACTGGTAGGGGTTGTTCAGGTCATTCAGGTCAAAATTGCGTTTGGCCCATTCCAGATAGGTCTTGGACATATCCACTGTGGTCACCGATTTGGCACCGCCCAGGGCGGCATGAACCGAAACCGTGCCGGTATAGGCAAACAGATTCAGCACCTCCGCGCCCTTCGCCCACTGCCGGACCATCTGGCGGGTCTTACGGTGATCGAGAAACAGCCCCGTATCCAGATAGTCCTTCAGGTTGACCCAGAAACGGGCGCCGTTTTCGTATACCTCCAGGTATTCTCTCTGTGTGGAGAGTTTCTCGTACTGATCTTTACCCTTCTGCTGCTGCCGTACCTTAAGGATAACCTTGTCATGCTCGACACCCAGCACGGCAGGAATATGCATCAGCGCCTCCATCAGGCGCTTGCGGGTTTTACTTTCAGGAATATTTTTAGGCGCAGCGTATTCCTGCACCACCACCCAGTCGGCATAACGATCCACGGCCAGGTTGTACTCGGGCAAATCGGCGTCATACAAACGGTAACAGTCACTGTCCAGATCCCTAATCCAGCTCTTGAGCTTGACCAGATTCTTGGCCAGGCGATTGGCAAAATCCTGTCCGGCTGCCGTTTGCTGGCGGATTTCACAATTTTTCTCATCCATGGAAAAGTTGACCAACTGACATTCGAGCTTGCCGTTCATCAACTTATAGTCCTTACCGGCCATCAGTTTCATCTGCCTGAGCAGATCACGGTTGGACGTCAGGATAGACAGCTGCCAGCCGGCGAAATGCCGTTTGAGCTGTTCTCCCCAGGCGCTGAACAGCGGCAGAAGCTGCGTCAGTTCGCCCAGCCGCTCCCCATAGGGTGGGTTGGTGACCAGATAACCCGGTCCGGCGGGGCATTGCCAGGCACAGGCATCCTCGCTGGAAAATTCAATATACTGCTGTACACCTGCAGTTGAGGCATTTTGTCTGGCAAGGCTGACCATGACCGGATCGATATCATTGGCATAAAAGCGCTCAACGGGTTCGCACATCGCCTGACGGGCTTCATCAACAAGCCGCTGCCAGAGCTCAGGTTGGTGCTTTTTCCAGCCGTGGAAGCCCCAGTTTAACCGGTTCAAAGCTGGCGCCTGATTGCTGGCCATCATGACTGCTTCGATAACGATAGTGCCGGCGCCGCACATGGGGTCGGCCAGCACCTTGTCCCTATTTACTGTCCAGCCACTGCGATAGAGCATGGCCGCGGCAATATGTTCCTTGACGGGTGCGCTTCCGGCCCTGAGCCGGTAGTGACGCTGATGCAGACTGCCCCCGCTCAAATCCAGGTAGATGCCCAGTTTGTCGCGCCATAACCGGCACTGTATACGAATATCGGGGCTGTCTTTACTGACATTGGGCCGGCGTTCAAACAATTCCTGGAACTGATCGACTATGGCATCTTTAACCTTGAGCGCCCCAAACTGGCTGTTGTTGATGGCTTTGCTGGTACCGATGAAATCCACCACAAAACTGTCGGTCACTGCAAACTGTGCAGACCAGTTGACTTTAGACGCCAGGGCATAAAGCTGCTCCGCATCCTGACATTCCCCTTCGGCCAGGGTCACCAGTACCCGGTTAGCCAGCCTGGACCACAGACACAGGCGATATGCATGGCTTAACTCGCCGTCAAACAACACCTGGCCGGGTTTGGTTCTAAGCTGCAGATCCGGGCAGAGTCTGGCGATTTCCTGCATCAGCAAATCATCCAGTCCCTTGGAGGTGGTGACGACAAATGAATACATGAAGGCCCTGAGTAAAATGAAAGGCCGGAATTATAAGGGAAACTAAGCCATTTGTATGGATCAATTTATGCCTTTGCCCAGAAAGCACTACCCAATCAGGAAGACTTGTTCTTTCCCTGCACTTGTCGCAGGATAACTGACTGGAAAGATTCAAGGTTTCTGACAATTGCCCGTGACCAATTTGTTGCCTCTGCCGCGCCTGGCAGCCCTGATATTGCTGTTGTTTGCCCGACCTCTGCTGGCCGGCCAGACTCAGGTTGCCGTGGCAGCCAATTTCAGCCAGACCATGCAACGTATTGTTGAGGATTTCCAGCAGCAATCCGGCCATCGGGTCGGGCTGTCATTTGGATCCTCCGGAAAGTTCTATGCGCAAATAAGACAGGGGGCCCCATTTGAAGTATTGCTGTCTGCCGACAGCGAAAAGCCGGCAGCACTGGAGAAGGCGGGACTGACGGTAAACGGACAACGCTTCACCTATGCCATGGGTACCCTTGCCCTTTGGTCTGCGCTGGACAATATCTCCGTACAAGGAGCTGACATACTGTCCGGGGGCGACTTCAACCGACTGGCTCTGGCCAACCCGAGGCTGGCCCCCTACGGCCTTGCCGCAATGCAGGTGCTGGACACACTGAAACTAACGCAGCTTACCCGCCATAAATGGGTGTTGGGTGAAAATATTGGCCAGACCTATCAGTTTGTCGCCACGGGAAATGCTGAGTTGGGTTTTGTGGCCCTGTCGCAATTGCTTGCCCGGAATATTCCCTCCGATCAGTACTGGCAAATCCCTGCAACACTTCATCAACCCATCCGGCAGGATGCCGTACTGCTCAGCACAGGACGAAACAATCCCGCCGCCATCCAATTGCTGGCGTTTTTGCAGGGCGAGAAGGCGCGCAGGACTATCCGGGAGCATGGCTATACCCTGCCTCCGGAGAAACCGGCAGTGCAACCCTGATGCTGTTAACCGATCAGGACTGGCAGGCTATTCGGCTGACCCTGCATCTGGCTTCAGTGGTCACCCTGTTGTTACTGCTGATGGTCACCCCCCTGGCCTGGTGGCTGGCACAGACTCAGTCCCGTCTGAAAGCACCGGTCAGCGCTCTGGTCGCCATGCCGCTGGTACTGCCGCCAACGGTGATCGGTTTTTACCTGTTGATCGCCATGGGGCCGGATGGATGGCTGGGTCAGGTTACCCAGGCTTTGGGTCTGGGATTGTTGCCTTTTACGTTTGAAGGACTGGTTGTCGCCTCGCTGGTCTATTCCCTGCCCTTTGTCGTCCAACCAATCCAGAATGCCTTTGAGTCCATGGGACAACGTCCCCTTGAGGTGGCAGCCACCTTGCGCGCCGGTCCCTGGGACCGATTCTTCACCATTGCCCTGCCCCAGGCCAGACGTGGTTTTTTCAGCGCTGCGGTACTGGGTTTTGCCCACACCATCGGTGAGTTTGGTGTGGTGTTGATGATAGGCGGAAATATCGCCGGAGAAACGCGCGTGGTCTCAGTACAGCTCTACGACCATGTGGAAGCACTGCAGTACGAACAGGCTCACTGGCTGGCCGGTGTGATGCTGGTGCTATGTTTTACTCTGTTACTGGGCTTGTCGCTGGTCCAGAAACGTGCCGGCTGGTCGGGAATGAAATATGGTGCCTGAATCCAACGCCGATCAGATGCGTATCCATATCCGACTCGACTTCGCCGAAGACGGCTTTTCCCTCTGCCTGGATACCCGCCTTCCCCTGAAGGGGGTAACGGCCATATTTGGACGATCCGGTTCGGGCAAGACCAGCCTGTTGCGCTGCCTGGCCGGCCTGGAAACGCGCTGTCAGGGCAGTATTTATCTTGGTGATCAATGCTGGCAGGCAAAGGGATACCGTTTACCCACTCATAAGCGCCCCCTGGGCTATGTCTTCCAGGAAGCCAGCTTGTTTGAACATCTCAGTGTACGGGGCAATCTTGACTATGCACGTAAAAGAGCCTGGCAGCAGGTGACGGATGAAGAATACCACCACATTCTGGACCTGATGGGCATCGAGCCGCTGTTACAGCGCCGCTCTTACCAACTGTCCGGCGGTGAGCGCCAGCGGGTGGCCATTGCCCGGGCCCTTTTGATCAAACCATCATTGTTATTGATGGACGAACCCCTGGCCGCTCTGGATCAGGCCCGCAAGCAGGAAATTCTGCCCTATCTCGAGCAACTCAAAGCCAACGCTCTGTTACCCATCCTCTACGTCAGTCACGCCCTGGAGGAAGTCAGCCGCCTTGCCGACACTCTGCTGGTACTGGAGAGCGGGCAACTCAAGGCACAGGGCGCAGCCGGCGCATTGCTGGCCAGCCTCGATTGTCCTTTACCCACTGGTGAAGAGCCGGGGGTTCTGCTTGAAGGCAGCATCGTCGAACGTGACCAGCAGTGGAACTTAGTCAAAATAGCGTTTGATGGCGGGGAATTGTGGCTCAGCCAATCTGAAAGCTGGCATTCAGGGCCAATGCGGGTGAGAATCCTGGCCCGGGACGTCAGCCTGACGCTGGCCGAGCACCAGGACAGCAGCATACTCAACCGCCTGCCTGGGGTGGTCAGGGCCCTGCAAAAAGAATCCGATGGGGCCATGATACTGGTCCGTCTGTCGGTGGGAAACACGGCATTACTGGCAAGAATCAGCCGACGCTCGGCGGTGCACCTGGGGTTGTGTGAGGGAAAATCGGTGTGGGTGCAGATTAAGTCGGCCGCCCTTGTGCGCTAGCTAATCTGCAGGCCAGCTCAGGCTCGTTTCAGGCGTTCCTGTTGCTCCACACAGGGTAGCAGACAATCGGGAACCACCCGAATCAATTCAAACTGCTTTAAGTGTTTGCCGTTACCCAGCTCAAACCTGGGCTCCAGATTCATACACAGGCAACTGCTTCTTACATCTTCCACCACCCATACCCTGGCCTGCTGTTCAGCAGAGCTCAGCCAGGCGACCTGGTGATGGTAACCAGCGTCCCCATGGCGGCTGAAAAACCAGCTCTTGGGCATAATGGGTTTATGAAAACGCTGCACGGCACACACATTCAGCGCCAGTTGGGTTTTCTGTGCATCATTGAGCCTCAGAGTCGATTTCTCCAACTGGGTACCGACCAGGCTGTAGATTTCCAGGTCCTGCAGATCGAAGGCTTCCTCGGACTCGGGTACCCTGCCCAGCACTTTGCTGCGATAGGGAGTGACAAACAGCATCTCGCCCATGACCAGAGCCAGGGACTGTTGTTGAGTGTCGAAATACCAGCGCCAAGAGCCATCCGGCTGCAACATGAAATCCTCGCGTATAAACAGTGGCTGAAGCAAGCTTATGCTACTCTGCCAGACTCATTAACACTATATTAAGCTACTCTTTTTATTAATAATTTATACGCATACCGGCGAAGGATCCGGCCAGGATCATTATAAGGCCTCAACGATCTCCCGGATCAGTTTTGGCCCTTGGTAGATCAATGACGAGTAAATCTGGATCAGCGGTGATCCGGCAGCGATCCTGGCTTTAGCCGTCACGGCTGAGTCGATGCCCCCCACCCCAACAATCGGCATGGCCCCGTCCAGGGCCTTGCTGAGTTTCTGTGTCACCAACAGGCTGGCCTGGGTCAGGGGAGAGCCGCTCAGACCGCCGGCTTCCTCGGCATGAGGCTGGCCTGTGACTTTGCTGCGATCCAAGGTGGTATTTGTGGCGATCACCCCATCCATTCCGGCTTGGGTTAGGGAACGGGCAATATCGACAATTTCCTCGTCTTTCAGATCCGGCGCGATCTTGACCAGAATCGGCACATAGCGGCCATGCTGATCGCTCAGTCGTTGTTGCGCCTGTTTAAGTCCACGTAACAACGAATCCAACGCCTCACCGTACTGCAGATTACGCAGGCCCGGCGTATTGGGCGAAGAGATATTAATGGTCACATAACCGGCGTGCGCATAAACCTTGTCCAGGCAAATCAGGTAGTCGTCCAGTGCGTTTTCTTCGGCCGTTGTTTTGTTCTTACCGATGTTAATGCCAAGCACGCCCTGATACTCAGCGTCTCTCACCCGCTCCACCAGGTAGTCCACCCCTTTATTGTTAAACCCCATGCGATTGATGATGGCGGCTGACTCAGGTAGACGAAACAGCCTGGGTTTTTCGTTGCCAGGCTGGGGTCTGGGGGTCACAGTACCCACTTCAATAAAACCGAATCCCATGGCGGCGAAGGCATCAATACACTCGCCATTCTTGTCAAGACCGGCCGCCAGCCCCAATGGATTCTTAAACCTCAGCCCGAATATTTCCACCGGCTTGTCCGGCAGGCTCTGGGCATAGAGTCTTTTAAGCAGGTTGTGCTGACTGGCCTGCAGGAATTTCAGACTCAGATCATGGGAACGTTCGGCGTCCAGACTGAACAACAGATTTCGTAATACTGAATACATGGATCCCTCTTTAATGGCTGCAATTTCGCCTCCTACTGACTGCGGCATAGCGTACTTCATGTACATCGCCGCTCCATGGCATCCGTGCCACCG
>NZ_JAFKCV010000002.1:167836-561831 GCF_017254865.1 Bowmanella dokdonensis
CCGCGGCATACCGTTCGTCCTGAACATCGCCGCTCCTTGGCATCCTTGCCACCGCGGCATACCGTTCGTCCTGAACATCGCCGCTCCTTGGCATCCTTGCCACCGCGGCATACCGTTCGTCCTGAACATCGCCGCTCCTTGGCATCCTTGCCACCGCGGCATACCGTTCGTCCTGAACATAAAAGCCCCGGATAAATCCGGGGCATTATAAGCCAACTACGAAGTAAAAATCTTAGCTGTTGCAGTTAAGACTGAGCAGCATCAATTCACGCAGGGCCACCGAAAACTTGGCAAATTCATGGGTGGAACTGGTCTTGAATTCCGACATCATATGATACCAGCGCTCCAGCAGTTCCTTGTGCGATTCCATCCATTTGTCCAGGACAGACTGGGCATCCTTATTCTTGGGATCAAACTTCAGTAGCACCGAGGTCAGTGAACGCTGCTGCCAGTCAAGCTCCTCCCGATAGGATGCACGGGCCAATGCCTGCCAATGGTTGGAAACAGACTGACGGTTGATCTGATCCAGGAACCAGTGCAACTGCAGCTTGTTGCCAAGCTTGTAATACAAACTCGCCACCAGAGGCACCGGCTTGTTCTCGTTAGTCGCAATCTGCGCCAGATCCAAACAGGAGAACAGGTTGCTCAGGCTGGCCACCCGGTAAGCGATATCTCCGGGGACACCAGCTTTGGTCAGTGCCAGTGATTTGTCCTCCAGCTCTTTGTATTCGGTTTCGACCAGATAGTCCTGCAGGTTCTTGAGCAGATCCTTAATGGTTGGAATATAAAAAGCGATGGCTTCATCGATGGGCAGGGACTTGTTTCCATGGCGCAGGTACCAGCGGGACGCGCGGCGCAGGGTGCGGCGCATATCATCCAGCATGTTCAGCTGCACCTGGGCATCAATCTTATTATCGAGTTTTTCAATGTCGCGCCACAGGGGCTCCATACTGAAAATACCCTTGACCACCGAATAGGCATTGACCACCTCAGATATGGTCGCACCGGTTTCTTCCTGCAACCGGTGCACGAAGTTCAGCCCCATATCGTTAAGCATGTTATTGGTCAGCTTGGTGGCAATGATTTCCGCCTTCAGGGGATGCTGCTTCATCTGTTCAGCAAACTTGTCCTGCAGCATTTTCGGGAACGCCGTGATCAGTAATCTGGCGTGATACGGATTTTCGGTCACATCGGCAATATTCAGCTTATCTTTGAGGACCATCTTGCCATATGCCAACAGTACCGCCAGTTCAGGGCGGGTCAGGCCCCTGTCATTGGCCTGACGCTCTGACAGCTCGTCGTCGGAGGGAATAAATTCCAGTTCACGGTTGAGGCGCCCTTCCCGCTCAAGACCGTGAACAAAGCGCAGTTGCTCCTTGAGCCTCGAACCACCGCCAATCTCAGAAATGGAGATGGACTGAGTCTGGCGATAACAGTCCTGCAGCACAATTTGCGCGACATCATCTGTCATATCGTAGAGCAGTTTGTTGCGCTGCTTGACCGTCATATCACCGGCCTGCACCAGGGTGTTGAGCAGGATCTTGATATTGACCTCGTTGTCTGAGCAATCCACGCCACCCACGTTGTCGATAAAGTCTGTGTTCATCCGACCGCCATTGGCGCAATACTCGACCCGCCCAAGTTGCGTGCAGCCCAGGTTGCCACCCTCGCCTATGATTCTGGCCCTGACGTCACGTCCATTGACCCGTAAATCATCATTGGCGCGGTCACCCACATCAGCATGGGTTTCCTTGCTGCTTTTCACATAGGTACCGATGCCGCCGTTCCACATCAGATCCACCGGCATCTTGAGAATGTTCTTAATCAGCTCATTGGGCGTCATGGTCAGTTGCTTGGTACCCAGCCATTTCTTCATCTCGGCGCTGAGCTTGATAGCCTTCTCAGCACGGGAGAAAACGCCGCCACCGCGGGAAATCAGCTCTTTGTCGTAATCGGCCCAATTCAGGGATGGATCGTTAAACAGACGCTGACGTTCTTTATAACTCTTGGCCGCATCCGGGTCCGGGTCGAAAAAGATATGCAGATGGTTGAACGCGGCAATCAGGCGGGTATGTGTGGACAACAGCATGCCGTTACCGAAGACATCGCCGGCCATATCACCGATACCGATACAGGTAAAATCTGTGCTCTGACAATCGATTCCCATCTCGCGGAAATGCCGCTTGACCGATTCCCAGCCGCCCCTGGCAGTGATCCCCATGCCTTTGTGATCGTAGCCGACACTGCCACCGGAGGCGAAGGCATCGCCCATCCAGAAGTTGTACTCGTCAGAAATTCCGTTGGCGATATCGGAGAACGTGGCGGTACCCTTATCGGCCGCCACTACCAGGTAAGGGTCATCTTCATCCAGGCGCACCACATCCTTGGGGGGAACGATCTCGCCCTGAACGATGTTGTCGGTTATATCCAGCAGCGAGCGGATAAAAGTCCGGTAACATTCCTTTCCTTCTTCGAGGATAGCCTGACGGCCACCGGTAACGGGCAGGTTTTTACAGATAAAGCCGCCTTTGGCTCCTACCGGCACAATCACAGTGTTCTTCACCTGCTGGGCTTTTACCAGACCCAGTACTTCGGTTCGGAAGTCTTCCAGGCGGTCGGACCAGCGCAGACCGCCACGGGCGACTTTGCCACCACGCAGATGCACCCCTTCAACTTTCGGCGAATAAACGAATATCTCGAATTTCGGCAGGGGTAAGGGCATCTCGGGAATCAGTTCCGGCAACATCTTGAAGGAAATATAGGGTTTCTCGTTACCCTGGGCATCGGACTGGAAGAAGTTGGTCCTGAGCGTGGCCATAATCATGTCCAGATAGCGGCGGATAATCCTGTCGTCATCCAGATTGGAGACGTGATCCAGATTTTCTTTCACTTCGGCCAGCAGGGCTTCTTCTTTTTTGTCTGAGCGCTTTATCTTGGGATCGAAACGCTGTTCAAACAGATTGGCCAGCAAAATGGCGATATGTGGGTACTTGTCCAGGGTACGGGCGATGTAATCCTGGCTGAAGGAACTGCCGGTCTGGCGCATGTACTTGGCGTAGGCACGCAGGATGGTCACCTTGCGGCCAGGCAGTCCAGCCCCCAGAACCAACCGGTTGAAGGAGTCGTCCTCCAGATGCTGATACCAGACCTTGGAGAAGGCATCCTGGAACAACTCCTGGGCCTTTTCCAGACTCATCTTGCTGCTGGAGCTGTGCAGCATGGAGAAGTCCATAATCCAGTTAACCGAACCGTCTCCACCCTTGACCTGATAGGGGCTTTCATCAATTACGCGTAACCCGAAATGCTCCAGCATCGGCAGTACCGCAGACAAATGGATGGGCTGATTGCGATGGAACAGCTTAAGCTTGACCACGGCACTGTCGGCAGCCTCTTCCTGGGGACGGTAAAACAGCATATCCAGGGTGCGGACATCGTCCAGTACTTCCAGTTTTTCGATATCCACCACTGCCGTGGTGGGCAGATTCTGCTCTTTGTAGCTACGTGGAAACGCGTTGTCATATTTCTGGTCAAGCTTCTTGCCCCGGGCTTCGCCGTAACTGGCACGCAGTGCGCTGCTCAGTTTGTCATCCCAGCTTTTGGACAGCTCAATGATATTCTTTTCAATTTCCTTCACGTTGACTTCCACGTTGTTGTTCTTGACCCGGACCATATAGTGGGTCCGGGCATAAACTGACTCAGAGAAGAAAGTGGTAAATTCCACATCCTGGTCGCTGCCCAGTGACTTTTTCAGCAATGCCTGGGTATCTTTACGCAACTGTGTGTTGTAACGCTCCCTGGGCACAAACACCATGCAGGAGAAAAAGCGTCCAAATACGTCGCGACGCACAAAAAGACGGGAGATGCCCCGCTCCTGCATCTGGAATATACCCAAGGCAATTTTACCCAGTTCTTCTTCGTTGGCCTGAATCAGCTCATCCCGTGGGTAGGTTTCGAGAATATTCAAAAACGCTTTGTAGGCATGGGACGACTTGTCAAAGCCTGAGCCTTCGCACAAACGCGCAATTTTCTCCCGCAGTACGGGCACTTCCTTGGCGCCGGCATTGTAGAATGCGGCCGAATACAGACCGATAAAGCGGTGTTCGCCAATCACATTGCCGTCTTTGTCAAATTCCTTAATGCCGATGTAGTCCATATAGGCCGGCCGGTGGACCCGTGACTTGGAATTGGTCTTGGTCAGGATCAGCGGATTCTGGCTGAGGGTTTCCTGCTGGGCGGAAACCGGCAACTTGGATAACAGACGTTCCCGGTTACTGACGGAGTTTTTCATCAGTCCCAGGCTGCTGTCGTTATCGGCAATCCAGCGGTAATCCCCTTCAATGGCTTTGGCCTGATAATGGCGATACCCCATCAGGGTGAAGTTGTCGTTACGGATCCACTTGAGGAAGGTATGTGTCTGCTTTTGTGCTTCTTCCCCCGCCGGACAAGGCTTCTTATCGTAGCCGGCGATGATGGTATCCAACTGGTCGGTCATAGACTTCCAGTCCGACACAGCCAGTTGTACTTCGTCTAATACGGAATGAAGCTCTTTCTCAATATCTTCCAGGGCCTTCTTGGAAGTCTGCCGGTCAATCTCAATCAGGAAGACGGTCTGTTTACTCTGGCCTTTGGTTTTCGGATCCAGCAGCGCCTCAAGCTGATGCTTGGCATCCCGTTTGACCACAATAGGGCTATGCAGCAGTAAATGGGCAGTGATGCTCAGGCGGTTGATGGCCATGCGTACCGAGTCCACCAGAAACGGCATATCATCGGTAATGATCTCGATAATGGTATGGGATGACTGCCAACCATGCTTGGCAACCTCCGGATTGAAAACGCGGATAAAAGGTTCACTGTCGTGATAATCGGCAAACTCATTCCACAGGCTGAGTGTGGCACCATACAGATCGCTGTCGACCCTATTATCCAAATCTTCCCTGGAGATGTTGCGAAACAGGATCTTGGCAAACTGTTCAACCAGTTCAGCCTGTGATTTATCCACTTTTTTGCGGATTAATGTATAGACATTTTCGAGCAGTACAGAGTGCTGGCTATTTACAACCGTCATTTTTATACCTTGTTATAAGGGCATGTGTAGGGCGAATTTTAGTATACCAATTCATTTGTTGTGTTTCGGGCTCAGAAGAACCGGTATTAAAGAACTGAACTCTAAACAATTTATGCGTATTTTCGCCGATTCAGGGCGCCATTAAAAGGGCTAAATCCGGATGTTTGGAGTGGTCGGAAATAACTATGCAGCCTTGCTCAATAAAAATTGAGCCGGCACAAAAATGAACCCAGGCAATTAAGTGATGAACAGACTCAACTTTGTGCTGATAAGTGGGGAAAAGCCTATCAAAGAGGGTTTCTGATCAGGGCATAAAAAAAGCCGGTCAGCCTTGCTCTGGTCAGAGCAGCTGGCCGGCTTGACTGGATGTGGTGTTAAATATTCATCAGATTATTTTTTTTCCGGCCAGAAAACCGCAGCCAAAGCCGGCAATACTATGATGGCCCCAAGCATATTCACCACAAACATAAAGGTCAGCAGTATGCCCATGTCCATCTGAAACTTGAGGCTGGAGAACACCCAGGTGCTGACGCCGATGGCAAGCGTGATACCAGTAAAGAGTACGGCGCTGCCACGCTCTTTCAATGCATCAAAATAGGCATTTCTCACCGACATGCCCTGATTAAGATTGTGGCTCATGGTGGACAGGATATAAATGCCGTAGTCGACCCCAATACCAACCCCTAACGCAATAACAGGCAAGGTGGAAACCGTCAGGCCTATCTGCAGTTTGGTCATCAGGGCCTGGGCCAGGACTGACACCACATAGAGCGGGATCACCACCGCCAGCGTGGCGCGCAGGGAACGGAAACTCAACCAGCATAAAATGATCACGGCGCCAAATACGTACATCATCATGGGGGTCTGTGCTTCGCTGACTGCCTCATTGGTCGCCGCCATGACGCCAACCGGGCCTGAAGCGAGCTTGAACTGAAGCTCGTCCGTCTCGTACTCCTGTCGGTACTGCTTGACCGCTTCCACTACACGGGTAATGGTCTCGGCCTTATGATCTTCCATAAACAGAATAATAGGCATCACCGAACAATCACCATTGAGCAATCCTGACGAGGTATCTACCCGGGCCACGTTTTGCACCATGGTTTGCTGGTTTCTGGGCAGGACACGCCACTTGGGATTACCCTCGTTGTAGCCAGCGTTGATCAGTTTGGCCACGGACGCCAGGCTCACCGCTGACTGCACGCCTTTGACGTTCTCCATCTTCCACTGAAACTCATCAATGGCGCTCATGACCTCATGGGAGGTGCACGCAGAAGGTACCGTTTCCACCAGCACCGACAAGTAGTCCACACTGATGGCGTACTTGTCCGTAATCAAGAAGGTATCCTGGTTATAACGGGAACTCTCATGCAGGGCCGGAGCCCCGGCATGCAGGTCGCCAATTTTCATCTGGTCGGACTGATACCAGCCATATACAAAAAGGGCAGCCACGACCACCAGGATTATCCTGGCCTCGCCCTTGTTGGAACAGTTGGCCAGCAGGGTCCAGAAGCGGTCGGCCCGGGCAGCCTGCTTATTGAAACGCAGTTTGTAGCCTTCTCCCAGTTTCACATATGACATAAGCACTGGCAGGAGGATGAGGTTAGTCAGAATAATTACCGCCACCCCCATGCTGGCTGTGATGGCCAACTCACGAATAATGCCAATATCAATGACCAGGAGGGTCATAAAGCCGACAGTATCTGACAACAGGGCCACCCCTCCGGGGATCAACAAGGTACGAAATGCTCTCTCAGCGCCTGTTTTGGCTGTATGTCCGGCCACCACTTCCTTGCTGACATAGTTGATCATCTGCACGCCATGGCTGACCCCAATGGCGAAGACCAGAAAAGGCACCAGAATGGACATGGGATCCAGACCGAATCCGAGTAAGGTCAGCAAGCCTAATTGCCAAATTACCGCAACGATAGAGCACAGCAGGGGCAAGACAGTCAGTAACAGTGACTTACAGAAGAAATACACCATCAGTGCGGTGATAGCGATGGCGATAGCAAAGAACAGCAGTACATCCTTGGCGCCGTCGGCCACATCCCCAACCATCTTGGCAAAACCGATAATATGGATACTGATGCGCTCGTCTTCGTATTGTTCCCGCAGCTTGGTTTCCAGGTTTTCGGCAAAGGTCAGGGTATCCAGTTTCTGCCCCGTCTGTGGATCCAGTTCAAGCAACTGGGCGGTAACCATGGAACACTTGAAGTCATCAGATACCATACGGCCGACAATGCCGGCCTTGGTAATGTTTTCCGAGACCAGCTTCAAGGCAGCAGGATCGTCTGAACTGAAATCAGCCGGGATGACCGGTCCACCGGAGAATCCCTCTTCCACTACCTCTGTAAAACGGGTCGAGGCACTGTATAAAGAGGTAACCTGCGACCGATCCACACCAGGAATGAAGAACAAACTGTCATGAACATCCTTGAGTCGGTCGAAAAAGTTCTGATTAAAAATAGTCCCTTCACGATTACACACAGACACCAGGATACTGTTTGCACCACCGAAATTTTTCTGGTGCTTCATGTAATTTTGCATGTAGGTATGGTTAAGAGGAATGTTCTTGGTGAACGCGGCGTCAAGCTTCAGATGCATTGACTGATATAAAAGCAGTCCGCTACAAGCCAGAAAAACACCGATAACCCAGGCGCGATGCCTGAAAACTATCGTCTCGAGAAAATCGGTCAACTTGGACAACATTATTTTTTACTCACTACCTTGATACCTGTCTCGGTCACTGCGAGAAGCCGGCCGTCATAGGGAATCGCATTGACCACCGCCTTCTCCTCCTCCGTTTGCTGTGTCTGCACCCCGTCATTTAACCAGATAAGATACCCGTTGTTACCAACAACAAGCGTTGTCTGCTCATCGACCACCACGATGGAATTGAGCGAAGACTTGGTACCAGTGGCAATTTCCTGCCAGCCCGCATCTTCCTGATACTCGAATAAATGGCCCCGTAAGCCGGCGGCGAGCAGCCGCCCGGAGGGGGTTTGCTCAATATCGAAGAAGGAACCATAGTAGTCCACCTCCATGGGAACCCAGCTTTGTCCCCTGTCCTCACTGACAGCCAGAAGGCCGGCCTCACCCGCCAGATACAACTTTCCGTCCGCCGGTGACAAACGATTCAGATGCGGGAGGATCGCCGACAGTTCCTGTTCATACAGGGAAACATCTTCGGCACGCAATTCTTCCAGGTATTCCACATCAGCGGGATCCAGCAACTCAGGATGCATTTCCGGCTGCCAGCTTTGTCCTCCGTCGCGGGTACGATAGAAGAGGCCGTATGCCCCGACGGCGATTCCGTGTTGCTGATCGAAAAACAACACATCCATCAGGGGTTTTTGCTTCTCTGCATCAAAATGCTGCAATTGCCAGCTTTGTCCGGCGTCCTGGCTGTAGAGTATGACCGCGTCATGTCCCACCGCCCAGGCATGGTTATCCAAGGTAAACACGGCCGTCAGGCTGGAGTCGGTAGGGACCTCTACCTGTCGCCATTGTTCACCGTCATCGGAAAGCAGAATATGTCCCCTCTCACCCACGCTGATCAGGCGCCCCTTTACTGATGTGGCAATATCAAGCAGCAATGACTGACTGGCCAAAGGCGCCATATAGGCGGAGCCGGGAGCAATCTCGGCAGCGAAGAGGTGGGGACAAAATAAAGCAAAACATAAAGGAAGGAGTCGTTTCTTCATAACAATAGGATCACCGGGTTTAGCTGGCTCAAACAAAAACGGCTGGCAGTGCCAACCGTTTTACTGCGTTATCTTAACCCTTCTCGCCTCAGTGCCTGTGGCGTAAACTCGCTGTCATCCGGCTTGATGGAGAAGTCGTACATTCTGGTTTCATTATCCAGACCCAATGCCAGATAACGGCGTGAATTCAGGTCGTGGTAAACATCCAGTGTAGACCAGAGTGTCGGAACTTCGTAATAGTTGATGGCGTACGCCATGGCCACCCTATACAACTCATTACGGTTGTCATACATGTCCGCCACCAGGATCTGCCAGCTATCCTCATCGATGTAGAATACCCGCTTCTGATAAATGTGACGGTATTCGTCCTTCAGATTTGCTTCCACCACCCACACACGGTGCTTCTCGTAACGGGTCAGTTCAGGATTGACATGACCTGGCTTGAGAATGTCACCATAGGTCACTTTGTCGCTGTGTAACTGGTAATTGTTGTAAGGCACATAGAGTTCTTTCTTGCCTTTTAGGGTCCAGTTGTATCGGTCCGGCGCACCATTGAACATGTCAAAATCGTCTGTGGTCCGCAGTCCATCCGCTGCTGTGCCCGGGGCATCATAGGCAATATTGGGTGCCTTGCGTACCCGTCGCTGTCCGGTATTGTAGGTCCAGGCCTGACGTGGTTCTTTAACCTGGTCCATGGTTTCATGCACCAGCAGGGCGGTACCGGCCAGACGGGCAGGCTCGGTGATGCTCTGCTTGAACTTCATCAGGATGTTTTCTTCCAGCAGCTTTTCGGGGGTTGCATCCTGTTCGGCATACTTAATCATCAGGACATCATCGAAACCGATGACGTTAAAGTCCCCACCGGCTGTAGGTGCAGCCTGGCCACCATAGCGCTGTATGGCCTGGCCACGATAGCGCAGAATGTGGTTCCAGATCGCCTCAACACCATTTTGGGGGATAGGAAAAGGGATTCCGATGGCCGCATTCTTAATGCCGTTACCGCCCTGAACCAGCTCTGCATGAGTAGCATTGAATTTGGTCGCATCATAGACAGCGGGTGGATTGGAGGCTGTTCTGCGTGTCTGATAGACCGGGATCCTGAAGGTGTCAGGATAGGTCTCAAACAGCTTTTTCTGGCCGTCACTCAGTAAATCCGCATATTCCTCCATATTGGACGCAGTAATGCTGAACAATACCTTGTCTTCCGGGAACGGGCTGGGATGATGATCTCCCACCTCATAACCGGCAGGCGGCTCAGTGATTCCACCTGTCCAGGCAGGGATGCTGCCGTCAGCATTAGCCGCCTTAAGACCACCCAAAGGAGTTAATTCGTTGCCTAACTTCGCCGCTTCAGCTTCGGATACTTTGGCCTCGGCTACCAGACTGCTCATGCCAAGGCTGATCGCCAGTGCGACTAGGGTTAATTTCTTCATTTTGATCTAACTCCCTAGATTGAATACTTGATATTGAATGAAACATAGTCCCTGTCGGCCAGGGCATTTGTCGTACCTACCCCGCCCCAGAACGAGTTTACTGAGAAACTGGCCGACCATTTGCTCAGATAGTCGAAATCCACCTGGACACTTGAAGACTTGCGATCCTCAATAAACAGGAACAAGGGATCCGGCGTGATGCCATCCACGTCATGGGCAAAGGTGGCACGCACGGACATATTGACGCCAGCATATACGTTATTGAAATCGGCCTTGGCCAACAAGCGATAACCCCAGGCGTCATCCGTCGGGAAAGGGTTGGTTTCCGGGCCGTTGGAAATCCCCACATGCAGGCCCTCTTTACCCGGAATCGGTCCGCTGCGGGAGGTGCCAGGACCATTGAGACGCAGCAGGGAAGGATCCGGCATGTCATGGATCTTCACATAGCCTACTTCGCCAAGCAGCACCAGGTTATCTGTGCCAAGGGTGGGTCCAAACAGATGGGTGGCGGTCACCTGCATCTGTGATGTATCAGACAATACATAGCCTGTCGCCGTTTCACCCGGACCTACCACCCTGCCCAGGTAATTATTCAACTGGGAGATTCCTGCCAGATCCGGCCGGATACCGGCTATGGCCAGTTGCTGTGGCATGCCGGCGTACAACAGTTCCACATCGTCTATCTGCAGCGGCTCATCTTGACGATAGGCGATTTCACCTGCCAGGGCAGTTTCGCCGACGTTGGTGTTGAAACTCACTCCCCACAACTTGATGTCTTCCGGATAGCCAAACTGTGCCTTGGTAAAGGCGTTCAGATCCGTGATGTTGTCTTTGGTAATTTCATTGGCTGCCATATAGGCGATATCTGCACCGATACCGGCGGCAGTGAAATCAGAGGCAATTCCGGAAATCAACGGCCGCTGACTATGGTAATTAATATGGTAGAAACCAAACTCAGTGTCGTTCAGCGCCTCGGAATAATAAGAGAGTTTAATACCGTACTGGCCCTGATCGTCTGCCTCGTCATGAGCCGCATCACTGTAGCCGCGCACAGCAACCTTGGTCGGATAAGCCAGATAGGCGCTGCTTATAGTCGATGGACTGGCCCCGGCTCTTAGGGCCGAGCCCAACTCGTTCAACTTGAGCAACAGGAAATCCAGGTCAATATCCGGATTACCCGTGAAACCCAACTGGATATTGGCGGCCTGCCCGCCTTCACCGGCAAAATCCGTGGTAGCGAAGTAGCTGCCATTTTGTGGCAGGCGACTCTTATCCCACTCATACTGATAGTACATGGCCAGTCCCATATTATTGGTCAGGCCGAACTGAGCATAAACCATCCCAACTGGAATAAAGACTTCTTTCAACTCGGCCCCTGGCGCTGAAGCCCGGGTAACATCCACCGGATTAGTAGTGTTAATACCATGTTGAATAAAAGTACTCTCACCCCAGCTCACAACTTGTTCACCGATACGTAAAGAGACCGGTACTGAGCCCATATCGAAATCGGCATAAAAGAAGGCATCCAACAATCGGATATCGGCACACAATTCTTCTTTGGCGTATTTGTCCTCACAAGGATCAAACGGCTCATTGAAACCAGCCTGTGCAGACACAGGATTAGTCCAGGCCCGGTCCCCGTCCATCAGTTCAAAATCGTAGAAGTACATACCGCGGGCAAAGAAACCCATGTTCTTGTAACGGATATCCAGATCGTGGGTGCCTTTGAACTGGGTGGAGAATGCCTCACCCGGATCGAAGTTCAGGTTGCCATTGTCACCATTGGTAGAATACGCACCATTGGCCATTGCCCAGATATCGGCAGAGGGGTATACCACATTGGTGGTCCCGTTATAGCCAGTCCAGTCAAATTTGGGAAAGTTGCTGTTACCAATCAAAGACCAATCTCTGTCTTCTATTCGGTAGCTGGTTCCCAGGGAAAAGTCTGAATCGAAACTGACAGACCATTCACCCAAATCCCAGTTTACGGCCTGAACTGGTGCCATGGCACTGCCCAACAGGGCGGCTATGCCAATAGCCAAGGGTGATTTTCTAAAGATGCGAGGCCCATTTTTCATCGTTTTTATACTCCCCTGTACCTGCAGGTGTGTTCTATTGTCTGCAGACCTGAATGCTTTGCATCCAGCGTGGTTACTGGATATTTAACAAAATGATTACATCATTTTAGTATATTGGCAAGAAGAAATCGTACCAGTTGGAAACTGCCCAATTCTTTTTCTTTTCAATGGCTTGGTCAAGGACTGAATCAACCGACCCGTTCAAATGAACGGATTTTATTCGACTCATCAGTGATCAGACGGAAACGTCCCTTGATACCCTGAAGGCCCACAAAAGGCTTCAGATTGGATACCGGCAACTGGACGCGCTCACCACTTTCAGCATGAATAATCGCATAGGGAGAGGAGCCGTCGTACATGGCTCTGCACCGTTCATAAGATACCTCAATTTTGAAGAAATAGACTTTCATCTGGGTATCGGCAGGACTCTCTAACGCAATGACTTACGCACTTTTTCGTACAGATCACGGCTCAACTGCGGGCTGTCCAGCAGGCGCAGGAACTGGTGTCTAATCAAATCCTGTCTGCTTTCATCCAGTTGACCAAAGGCCAGCATGGGCGTAATCAATCTTGAGGCAACCTGGGGGTTGATGGGATCCGTTTGCAGAAGATAGTCGGTCAGAAACTTATAGCCACTGCCATCAATGGCATGAAAGCCCCTGGGATTGTAAAAGGCAAATGTTCCCACCACTGAGCGCACTCTGTTTGGATTGTTGATACTGTACATGGCATGTGCCATCAGTATCTGCAGCTTGGACAGGCAGTCATTACGCTCTTTACCAGCATGCAGTGCAAACCATTTGTCCATTACCAGGCTGTCATGTCGCCATTTGGCTTCAAAGTCTTCCATCAGCCTATCGAATAAGGCCAGCTCGCTTCCCTGGCAGGCCTTAAGCACCGCCAAGGTATCGGTCATGTTGTCGCTTTGCAGGTAAAGCTGGTGTAGGTGTGACTCAACCCCAGGGGCATTACTCAGGGCCAGATACGCCAGGCAGACACCGCGCAAACGACGCTGAGCCGCCTGCTGTTGTGTGTACTGATAGGCACCGGTGCTGATTCTATCCGCTGTGGCCTGCCACTGGTCGGTCAGTGTCCTGGCCAGTTTTCTTTTCAGACAATCCCTGGCATCCAGTAATCCATCGACCCGGATCGGACTGTTCTGCTGGGCGAGGGTCTCAAAACTTGGCAGTTCCAGCATCTCTGCGAATAACGCAGGGTCCTGATCCACCCGTCTGAGCATGCTATCAAACAACTCTATCAGTACATCAGGTACGCTGGTTTGTCCGGATCCGGCCATTTCGTGCAAATACTGACTGATCAGGCTCTGCGCCGCATCCCAACGTAAAAACGGGTCCTGGGCATGCAAGATGATTTGTTGTTTCTGTGCATCGGACTGAATCTGCTTCACTCTGACCGGTGCACTGAATCCCGCCAGTATCGCTGTCACAGGTTCATTGTCGAAAGGTCCGAAGTCAAACTGCTGCTTTTCCTGGGTGACAGACAAGGTATGCTTTTGCACGCTGTTGTTGGCACCATCCAGAATCTCCACTGCAACCGGCATATGCAGGGGGTGTTTCTCGTGCTGATCCGCCGTGGCAGCGGTCAGTTGAGTCAGGGAAAGACTGAACCGGCCGGTCTGCGGTTCGAAAGTCGTACCCACCGTCAATTGCGGGGTGCCTGACTGGCTGTACCAGCGCCTGAAAGCGGACAAATCCACGTCATTGGCATCCTGCATCGCCTGCACAAAATCATCACAGGTTACCGCCTGGCCATCATGGCGTTTAAAATACAAATCCATGCCCTGCCTGAAACCGGCCTCGCCTAACAAGGTATGCAACATGCGAATGACTTCCGCCCCCTTGTCGTACACTGTCACCGAATAAAAGTTATTCATCTCCATGACTTCTTCGGGACGTATGGGGTGGGACATTGGGCCTGCGTCCTCGGCAAACTGGTGCTCTCGCATCACTCGGACCTGCTTGAGGCGAACAATGGCCGGAGAGCCCATATCGGCACTGAACTGTTGGTCGCGAAATACGGTCAGGCCTTCTTTGAGGCTCAGTTGAAACCAATCCCGGCAGGTAACCCGGTTGCCCGTCCAGTTGTGGAAGTACTCATGAGCAATGACGGACTCGATATTGAAATAGTCGTCATCGGTGGCAGAGGCAGGATCGGCCAGTACATACTTGCTGTTAAACAGATTAAGGCCCTTGTTCTCCATGGCGCCCATATTGAAGAAATCCACAGCCACAATCATGTAGACGTCCAGATCATATTCCAGACCGTACTTCTGCTCGTCCCAGGCCATGGCCTTTTTCAGCGAATCCAGCGCATGTTGCCCGCGATAGGCATTTCCCTTGTCCACATAGAGTTGCAGCGTCACATCCCGTCCGCTTCTGGTGGTGAAGCTGTCGCTCAGCAGATCAAAATCTCCTGCCACCAATGCAAACAGGTAACTGGGCTTGGCAAAGGGGTCTTCCCAAAGCGCCCAGTGCCGACCGCCGTCCAGGTCCCCCTGATCAAGCAGATTACCGTTGGAGAGCAGATAGGGGTAGGCTTGCTTGTCGGCCACAATCCTGACCCGGTATCTGGTCATCACATCCGGACGATCAGGAAAATAGGTAATCTTACGGAAGCCCTCAGCCTCACACTGGGTGCAAAATGCCCCGGCTGATTTGTACAGTCCTTCCAAAGAACTGTTGTTAGCCGGATCGATGATTGTCTCAATCTTCAGCTCGAAAGACGCAGGCAGGTCCTGAAGGATAATGCCCCCCTCCGCCATCTCAGGTTGGTATGGTTGTCCAGCTACCCATACACCGCCCAGTTCCAATGCTTCGCCGTTCAGATAAAGCGGCGCGTCCTGACTTGTCTGGCGCTGGACCTGACTGATGGCGGTCACCCTGGTGCGATGATCATCCAGTTCAAACTCCAGGTACAACTCGCTGATCTGGTAAGCCGGCGGCTGATAATCGGCAAGTTTCATGGCGGTATCTCGGCGGACGGACATGCTTCCTCCTGATAAAAAGCGTGACGGGTGTACCGGCTCAACCCACAGCCTGTTTAACCTTGGCAGAGATTAAACAGGCTCCGGCTCAGACCTTGGTCGCGGCTGGCACAGGTATGCGCAGGATCTTAATCCCCAGATAAGCATAGATGATGGCAAGCACCGGGCTTATCAAGTTGAAGAACGCGAAGAATGCATATTCGAACGGGTGCACCATGAGGACACTGTGCATGTAAGCGCCGCAGGTATTCCATGGGATCAGGGGCGAAGTGATAGTGCCGCCATCTTCCAGACTGCGGGACAGGTTGAGTTGATGCAGGCCCCGCTTGGCAAATTCCTCCTTGTACATGCGGCCCGGCATGACAATGGACATATACTGATCAGCCGTGATCAGGTTGGTGCCAAAACAGGTCAGAATGGTACGGGTCACCATCCCCCCAGCCGTTGTGGCGCCTTTCAAAAACGCCGCGACAACGCGCTTAAGCAGGCCTGTTTTTTCCAGCACAGCGCCGAATGACAAGGCACACATAATCAACCAGATGGTGTTGAGCATGCTGGACATGCCGCCGCCACTTAGCAGGTCATTAAGATCGGCATTGCCCGTATCTAGGGTGACGCCGTTAAACAGAGCACTCCAGACCACTGTGATGGCGGCTACCGCCCCTTCCCGCCCTTGTTCGGCAAGTCCCAAGACCAGTTCAGGCTGGAAAATTACCGCCCAGACGCCACCCAGCAAGGCACCGATTGAAACGGCCGGGAAAGCCGGCATCTTACGCATGGCAAGGGTCAGTAAGACGACAAGGGGCACCAGCATCATGGGGCCCAGATTAAAGTTCTGCTCCAGCAGAGCCTGCATCTGCACGATCTTCTCCATAGAGGCTTCACCTGAGGCATTCAGGCCAATCAGCAGGAAGAGGATCAGGGCAATGATAAAACTCGGCACCGTCGTCCAGAGCATATAGCGGATATGCTCAAACAGCTCGGTACCGGCGACAGCCGGAGCCAGGTTGGTGGTTTCAGACAAAGGTGAAATCTTGTCGCCGAAGTAAGCCCCCGACACAATAGCCCCGGCGGTAACGGCCTCTGACATATCCATGCCATTGGCCACCCCAATCAGCGCCACGCCGACCGTAGCCGCCGTAGTCCAGGAACTGCCGATACTCATCGCGACTACCGCGCAAATCACACAGGAGGCCGCGTAGAACACCGAAGGGTTCAGCAGCTGCAGCCCATAGTAAATCAGGGTGGGAACGGTCCCTGACAATAGCCAGGTGCCGATCAGTGATCCCACCGCCAGCAGAATCAGGATCGCACCAAGGGACAATGAAATACCATGAACAATGCCCTCTTCAATCTGCTTCCAGCTGTAACCGTTCTTAAGGCCGATAATGGCGGCGACCCCCATGGCTAACAGCAAGGCTATCTGGTTGGGCCCGTAGGAGGAATCGTCAGCAAACAGGATCACGGATGAAGACAGCAGGACCACCAGGATGGCAATGGGAATAAAGGCGTCCAGCAGGGAGGGTTGTCTTGGATTGGATGTCATTCTTATCACTCCATGGGGCGTCGAGTTCGGCCCGGTTCAAGGGAAACTGGCTTGGTGTTGCCCGGCGTCCCGCTGACGCCGGCTAACAGTCTTACAGTGAACGGTAAAACATCAGAATGATGATGACCGGGCAGACAAAACGCACATACCACGGCCAGATCTTCCAGAACAGACCATGTTCGGCCTCTTCATCGCTGGTCCTGAGTTCCTGAAGAATTTCGTTTCTCTTCCAGACCCAACCGGCAAAGATACACAGCATCATGCCAAGCAGCGGCTGACTGTACTGGGTTGTCAGGGCGATAACCAGTCCGAACAGTTGATTGAAGTTGAGGGCAATCAGGGTGCTGCAGACAAAAATGGCTGCAGCAATCAACCAGACGGCCTTGGGACGGGAAACACCGCGATTTTCGGTGATGTAAGCCACCGGCACTTCGAGCATGGAGATAGATGAAGTCAGGGCGGCGATGATCATCAAGGCGAAAAATGCCAGCGCAACCAGGGTGCCCGCAGCCCCCATAGTATCAAACAGCGCGGGCAGGACAGTGAAGATGAGGCTGTCTCCCTCAATCAGAGCGCCACTTTCAGAATAAATCTGTACGCCGTTATGCAACGCCACATACATGGCGGGAATGATCAGCAAGCCTGCGAGGATGGCCACCCCGATATCCACCAACGCCACTGAGGCACCAAGGCTGGGCAGCTTTTCCTGTTTGCTGACATAGGACCCATAGACCAGCATGGTCCCCACCCCCAATGACATGGAGAAGAACGCCTGGCCCATGGCACTGATGAGGAGCTCGGGATTCAGCACAAGAGAGAAATCGGGCAACAGATAGGCCTTCAGTCCTTCCATTGCCCCGTCTAATGTCATCACGTAGATGATCAGCAGTAGAATGATTGCGAACAGCGTAGGCATCAGACGCACCGACCAGCGCTCTATTCCCTTGCTGACCCCGCCCGTCACAATACCTGCGGTGAGTGCAATAAACATCAAACAAAACAATATATTGCGTGTATCAGAGAAACTCTCCAGCCACACCGAGAAGGATTGCCACCCAGCCAGATCGGCCAGGGCCTGCACGCCATAGGCCACCATCCAGCCGCCCACTATGGCGTAGAAAGCAAGGATCAGGGATACCGTGATAAATCCCCATATCCCCGTTGCCCTGCCCCAACGACTGCCGGAGATCTGTCCCAGCGCATCCACCATGTTGGCACGGGTAGCGCGCCCGATAAGCAACTCGGCCATCAGCACCGGATAAGCCAGCACAAAGGCCAGGATAATATAAACCAGTACAAAAGCAGCACCGCCGTTACTGGCTACCTGGGTGGGAAATCCCCAGATATTGCCAAGTCCCACTGCTGATCCTGCCGCCGCCAGAATAAACCCCAACCTGGACGAAAACTCCCCTCTTGCACTCATTGTTCTACCTTTGTTTATTGTTATTTTTTGTCATTTGCGGCAGTCCATGCCGGCGCCGATGCTATTGTCTTTTATATAAAAACAGGGCTATGAAACCATAGCCCTATTTATCAGTTCTGCAGTACGCCGATTACTTGTTATGAATGGCGTACTTTCCTGTGGCAACCACGTCAAAGGTAATAGCCGCCGCCTCATGCAGGTAAGGATCGATCTCATCCAGTGATTCGGGAAGATCGTCCAAAGAGGCCACCGCTTCCTGTCCCATACGCTTCAGTCTCTCGTTGGCACGGGCCAGAGCTTTCTCTTCCTGTTCTTTCTTTTCCTGACGTCGTTGCGACTCCACCAGCGAGATGGTCTTATCATCCTTCTTGAGACGATACTCGGCAATGTCTTCCTGCATGTAACCGAATTCCGGATCCTGCTGAATCCTTGAGTCATGCCGACCGGCTACTTCATTGACCGTACTCAGGGTCTCTCCAAACGTAGTGTAATTGGCCCGTGGGATGCTGTCCCATGGCAGGGCATTTTCTTCCCTGCTCTCGCCCCACTCCGCCGGTTCAATCGGTGACGGGAACAGAATGTCCGGCACCACACCTTTGTGCTGGGTGCTGCCGCCGTTGATTCGGTAGAACTTGGCAATGGTAAACTGCACACTACCCAGCGGATTATCATACAGGTCGTAAATCCGACCCAACCCGCGGTGTTGTTGTACTGTGCCCTTACCGAAGGTCTGTTCCCCCACTATCAGGGCCCGGCCGTAATCCTGCATGGCAGCGGCAAATATTTCCGAAGCCGAGGCACTGTACCTGTCAACCAGCACTGTCATTGGCCCCTCGTAATAGACCAGCCCGTCGGTGTCGCGCTCTTCACGGATACGGCCGGCACTGTCACGGATTTGCACAACCGGGCCCTTATCAATAAACAGACCGGTCAGCAATGTGGCTTCCATCAGGGAACCCCCGCCGTTACCCCGCAGGTCGACAATGATCCCCTGGACTTTCTGTTCCTTCAGTTTTTCAATTTCTACCCTGACATCCTCATGCAGGTTGTTGTAGAAAGAGGGAATACTGATAACACCCAGTTTATCGCCCTTGTTCGGCCCCTCTTCCGGCACATAGATTTCCGACTTGGCGGCTCTGTCTTCTAGCTTGATCTTGTCGCGGGTCAGGCTGACCACCTCGGGGGTCGCAGTATCGGATGATCCCTTGATGACCTGTAACCTGACAATACTGCCTTTGGGTCCTTTGATCAGTTCGACCACTTCATCCAGTCGCCAGCCCACCACATCGATGAATTCCTCATCGTCCTGGGCCACCCCGATAATCTTATCCTCCGGCTTGACCTGTTTGGACAAATCAGCCGGACCACCGGGCACAATGCTGCGGATCACCGTGTAGTCATCTTCAGACTGCAGTACCGCGCCGATTCCTTCAAAAGACAGGTTCATTTCCATCTGGAACCGCTCGGCATTGCGCGGGGACAGATAACTGGTATGCGCCTCAATACTGCGGGCAAATGAATTCATGACAGTCTGGAACACATCTTCACTCTGGGTCTGTTGCAGACGCTTGATGGCCCGCTCGTACCGCTTGGTCAACAATTCCTTAATGCCTTCCCAGTCTTTGCCGGCCAGTTTGAGGTTCAGCGCGTCGTACTTGACCCGCTGGCGCCACAACTCGTCCAGCTCAGCCATGTCCTTAGGCCAGTCAGCCTCTTCCCGGTCGTAGTGAAATGCATCGCCGGCTTTTTCAAAATCAAATTCCTTGTCCAGCAAACCCAGGGCATACTGATAGCGCTCAACCCGACGTTCAAGGTTCTGCTTGTAGATTTCATAAGCGACCGACAGGTTGCCCTGCTCCAGGGCGTCATCAAAATTGTCGCGGTAACGCTCCATCTTCAGCACATCCTGTTGCAAGAACAGGTTGCGGTTCGGATCGAGAGCTTTGATATAGCGATCGAAGATCTGGGCAGACAAGGAATCGTTCAGTGCGATTTCCTTGTAATGGGCACGGGTGAACAGCGACGAAATGCGTTTGGCTGCCACCGCATGTTGCGATTCTTGTTCCAGCATGGGTAAATCCTGAGCGCTCGCTGTGCTGGATACCGCTCCGGCTCCTGAACTGACCGCCAGAAAAGCGGCCGCAACTGAAACTCGAATAGCATGATTCATATTAAATTACCTCTTGGGACGGGCTAACCTCAGGCTCTCTGCTGGAACTTTCACCACCATGCCGGAATTAAGTTGTACATGGACACCTTCTTTGGCGACTTCATTGATGGTTCCTGGCATGGGAGCTTTGCCTATTTTCACCGTAACTTGGGTACCGGCAACCAAGTCTTCTGTCTCCAGTTTGGCTGGAGGGATTCTCTTACTTGGTTTTGCCTTTTGAACATTAGTTCCATCAGCCGCCTTTTTGCTTTCGCTTTTGGCAGAATTTTTGTAACGATTCTTTGCGTCAGGTCGTTGTTTTGCCTGCTCTTTTCGCTTTTCCGCAACTTTCTGCTTACTTTCAGCCAGTTGCTGCTGAGCGTGCTCGGCATGTTGCTTTTCAATCACAGCATCTTCTTTGCCGTCCAGATCGACACGATGGGCGCCTTCCACCACGGCATGCAGATAACGCCAGCTGCTGGTGTAATGCCGGAGGGAGCTGCGCAGCAATGTCTTGCTCAACCGCTCATCCTCTGCCAGTCGTTCGGCGAGATCCTGGAAGATACCTATTTTCAGGGGCTTGGCCTGACCTTCAGTACTGAAGCAGGCAGGAAAGGTCTCAGCCAAGAAAGCGATAACTTCTTTGCTGTTTGAAAACTTCTGTGGGCTATCCATTCGATTTGATCTAGTGATTGTCAGTGTGTGCGTCAGGGTGCTCATCATCCCAAGTTGCCAGTAGTTGGTCAACCCAGTCGTACAGCTCCTGTTCGTCTATATCCAGTAAATACTGATCCTGGTGCCAGGTTTCCCAAATATGCTGCAGCATCAGCTCCAGTTGATGAGTATCAATTTCCTCATCTGCCCTGGCATACAGATAATGTAACAGCTCATTGAGCCGGTCTGCCGCGTCCTCTGCCTGATCTTCCCAAAACTCCATGTCCTCCGGGGTGGCCAGCACCACATGGATATCGATGAGCTCTTTCACCCCAGGGCAACCTGTAAACTCTCGACAACAGTCAGTAGCCCCTGCAAATCCTGTTGGTCGAACCGGCCAACGCTTGGACTGTCAATATCCAGAACGCCAGCCAGACGGCCTTCGGTATAAAAAGGCACGACCACCTCTGAGTTGGAAGCCACATCGCAGGCAATATGTCCCTCAAACTCATGAACATCTCTGACCAACTGAGGGGTTTCAAGTTTGGCTGCCGTGCCACATACCCCCCTGCCCATGGGGATTCTGACGCAGGCGGGCTTGCCCTGAAAAGGTCCCAGCACCAGTTGATCTTCTTTGAGCAGATAGAATCCAGCCCAGTTGATATCCGGCAACCTCATCCATAGCAAGGCACTGAGATTGGCCAGGTTGGCAATCAGATCCTTCTCTCCTTCCATCAGGGCTTGGGCTTGCTGGTTTATTTCCCGGTAAAGCTGAGACTTGTCGATAGGCATGATACTGAACTAAAAATGACACGCGATGGCGCACAAGGTACTGCTATTGCGCACAAATGAAAACTCCTTTTCAGTAAATTTCAGCGCAAAAAAAGGGGCCCGGGGCCCCTTAAGTGGATTCTTGCCAACGGCTGTCTAAAAATTCAACTCGAACTGGACTTCCACCTGTGCATCCATGGCCACTTCGCCGGGCATTGAAACCGTATCCAGCGACATTTTGCGTGCTTCCATCATCATCGGCGCCGGCCGGTAGCGGGACACCTCGCTGACACTGATCACTTTGCCGACCTTGGCGTCCAGACTTTTCGCCAGACGTTGGGCGCGGAGTTTGGCGTTTGCCACCGCATTTTCCAGTGCATTCAGATAGAGATCCTGCTGATTCTCAAAGCCCAGTTGGAATCCATCAATACGGGTGGCCCCATATTTCATCACGCCATCCAGTACCCGATCATAAAGTTCAAGCTTGCGCAGGCTCACCTGAATCTGGCGTCCCAGCACAAAGCCCTTCTGCTCCGATCCGTTTTCCCTGTGTTCATACCAGGGGTGCAACTGAACATGCATGGACTGGATATCCCGTTCCTGAACCCCCTGCTCCAGCAGGAAATTGACGATATTAGCCGTCTTGTGACTGACTATCTCATTCAGCTTACTGACCAATGGCCCCCGTTCCTCGATGAAAAGACTGAACTGGAACAAATCAGGCACGGCGCTGACACTGGCCTGACCCAGTACAGATACTTGCCGCTGGTCGGCGGCCAATGTGGGGACGGAAATGACCAGCAGCATTGCCAAAAGCCAATGTTTCATTTTCAAGCTCCTTGATTCAAATCAGAATAAACCAGGACCCAGTATCGATTTTCTGCCTGAACCTTTGATGAATCGGCGCGGGCAATCTACAGGCCTTGTTGGTTGAAATAAACCGCCGCTCCAGCGACAAAGTTAACCTGGATATGCCTGCCGTCCCTGTTGCCCCAGATACATTCCTCGTTGGCCATGGATTCTTCACAGTGGTCAGCTTCGCCGAGAATATCCATTACCTCCCGGTAATTCATGCCCATTTCCAGTTGCTCGTAGTTAGTCTGACTAAGCCTGGAACAGCCAGCCAGGGTAAGCAACAGCATCATCAGGGTTAATTTTTTCATCTGCAGGTCCTCATTGTTATTTTTAACGGATAAGGCAATTTGCCTACTTCTCATATAGCAGGGAAATGGGATTTCAAATAACAAAGTGACTGAGGAAATGATCGACAGCCATATCATCCAGGTGGTCAGCATCGCTGAACAACGCCTCTATCTGTTCAACCCTGAACAGGGGAAAACGACTAGCCAAATGGCTGCGGAATTTCTTCTTAAGAGGCAATATTGCTTCATCACGACGCTTGCGATGGCCCAGTGGATAAGCGATTTCAACCTTATCGGTGTGGCTGCCATCAGTAAAGAACACCTGCACGGCGTTGGCAATGGAACGCTTGGCGGGGTCCAGATAATCTCGACTGTAGGCCACCTCTTCCTTCACCACCATACGCTCCCTGAGTCTGTCGATCAGGGGGTGATGCGCATGAAACTCATCTTCATAATGTTCGGCTGTCAGTTTGCCAAACAGCAGGGACACAGCAACCATGTACTCCAGGCAGTGATCACGATCCGCCGGATTATTCAGGGCTCCCTGTTTGCTGATGATACGAATGGCTGCTTGTTGGGTCCGCACCTCTATTCTGTCAATCTGATCCAACCTTTCCCTGACTTCTGAATGCAGTGCCTGAGCACACTCACAGGCAGTCTGGGCATGGAATTCTGCAGGGTAGCTGACCTTGAACAGGATGTTCTCCATCACGTAACTGCCATAAGGCTGGCTGACAGCAAAACGCCGCGCCGGATCAGGTTTGCACTTTAAATCATCATTGGTCTGGCTGAACAGCACATCGTAGAACCCCCACTTAGGCGTACTCAGAACGCCAGGCACGCCCATTTCGCCTCGCATGGCTATTTCTGCCAGTCGCACCGCCCGGGAGGTCGCATCCCCGGCTGCCCAGGACTTTCTGGAGCCCGTATTAGGCGCGTGACGGTAAGTGCGCAGGGCCTGACCATCCACCCAGGCATGAGAAACCGCTGACATTACCTGCTCGCGATTGCCCCCCAGCATGGTCGTTGCCACCGCAGCCGAGGCAACCTTAACCAGCACCACATGATCCAATCCCACTTGGTTGAAGGCGTTCTCCAGGGCTAACACGCCCTGTATTTCATGGGCTTTCACCATGGCCTGGAACAGGTCACGCATAACCATTACCGCCCTGCCGCTCTGCCGATTTTTCTGACACAGGTGGTCGGCAACTGCCAGCAATGCACCCAGATTATCTGAAGGATGGCCCCATTCTGCGGCCAGCCAGGTGTCGTTGTAGTCCAACCATCGGATCAGACAGCCGATATCCCATGCGGCTTTGACGGGATCCAAGCAGAATTGTGTGCCCGGTACCCTGGCGCCGTTTGGTACCAGGCTGCCTGTTACCTGTGGACCCAGATGCTTGCAGCATTCCGGGAAGCGCAACGCCAGCATCGCACAACCCAGGCTGTCCATCAGACACAAACGCGCCGTGTCTATGGCTAGTTGACTGCGAACCTCGTAATCCAGGACGTAATCACTGATATCCTGGATTATCTGGTCATACGGGGGTCTGGTATTCATTGGTGCAGCGTTATTCACAATGCCCTCCTTCTGGATTACCTGGATCACCTTAGTCAAGCCTCACTGAGCAGGGCAAGTATTGATGTTCACCGCAAAGGCGAAAATTGCCTATAATGCCTGCGCTTTTATCCAGTCAGGTTTCCCCATGCAGCATCCGGTTATTCCACAAGCTTACCTCGATAAGGTCACCCCCCTTCTTGGTGACGAGGCCACCCTGCGGACATTTATTGATTATTGTCAACGTCCTCTTAGACGCAGCATCCGGGTCAACACCCTGAAAATAACCCTGCCCGATTTCACAGAAAGGGCGCAGAAGCAGGGCTGGCAACTAGAAGCTGTGCCCTGGTGCAAGGAAGGTTTCTGGTTACAACGGCCCGCAGAGCAGGAAAACCTGCCGCTGGGCAATACGGCAGAGTTCCTGGCCGGCATGTTCTACATCCAGGAAGCCAGCTCCATGTTGCCGCCGGTTGCGCTGCTGGCCGGTGAATCAGGGACAACTGATATAAGCAGGGTTCTGGATATGGCTGCAGCTCCGGGCTCCAAGACCACGCAGCTGTCGGCCAGTATGAATAATCAGGGCCTGTTGGTGGCCAACGAGCTGTCCTCCAGCAGACTCAAAGTGCTAAATGCCAGCCTACAGCGCATGGGCGCGATGAATGTTGCTATGAGCCATTTCGAGGGGCAGGTTTTCGGACAATGGTTACCAGAGGGTTTCGATGCGGTATTACTGGATGCACCCTGTGGCGGAGAGGGTACGGTCCGTAAAGATCCACTGGCATTACAGAACTGGTCCGAAGCGGCCCTGCACAAACTCGCGGCCGTGCAAAAAGAACTGATGGACAGCGCCTTTCATGCGCTCAGACCCGGCGGTGTGCTGGTCTACTCCACTTGCACCCTGAGCGTGGAGGAGAATCAGCAAGTGGTCAATGCCTTGCTGAACCGTTATCCGCAAGCCCTTGTGGTGGAATCCCTGGCAGGTCTTTTTGACGGTGCAGACAAGGCGGTGACCCCGGAGGGCTACCTTCATGTCTGGCCTCAGCTGTTTGACAGTGAAGGCTTTTTTGTCGCCAGATTGCGTAAAACTCAAAGCCGGCTCCGACCCGAGAGGCAAAAGCGCACCGGCAAGTTTCCCTATGTGCCGGCAGCCAGGCAGCAAACTGACGAGATCTGTCACTATCTTCAGCGAACCTTTGGCTTAGTCTTGCCTGAGCAGCACAGATTATTCAAACGGGATAATGACTTCTGGTTATTCCCCTCCCCACTGCTTGAATGGATGGGGCAGTTCCGCTTCGATCGCATGGGTATCAAGCTCGTTACCGCCCACAGACAGGGTTTCAGGCTGACTCATGAAGCGGCCATCGCTTTAGGTAAGCAGGCGGTAACAGGCCGGTACGAACTCAGCCCCGAGCAGTTGGAGAGCTACTATCAGGGCAAGGATCTGTTTGTCGAGGTTCCCCCTCCACAGGGAGAACTGTTATTGATGTTTGCAGGATGTGCAGTTGGATTGGGCAAGGGGCTGAATAACAGAATCAAGAACAGTCTGCCCCGGGATTTGGTCCGCGACGGCCGTTTGGTAGGCTGGGTATAAATCTGTGGATAAACCCTGAGCAAGCTGTTGCCAACCTCTGTCCCAAATTACCTGAATTTTCACCTAAGCTACTGAAAGTCATAGAGAATTTAAATCAAGTAAAATTTTGTTTAAATTTCGTACGACCATGTTCTACAATTACGGTCCGGCTTGAAAAATTGTTTGGTGCTTCTCCATTTTCCAAGCTATGAGTTAGCGCACGGCTCGTTACGAGCCATTCCCCTAAGCCCAGGACCCTCCCCGGGTTCCTGGGTCTTTTTTTACCCCGCCCACTTTCTAGACAATGACCAATCCGGAGTTGTAGCGTCTGGCGTTGTCGACATAGTGTTGCGCCGAGTTTTCCAGCATTCTGCGCTGTTCCTCCGTGACCTGACGGATGACCTTACCAGGACTGCCGACCACTAACGAGCCGTCGGGGATTTGCATGTTTTCCGTGATCAGACAATTGGCGCCGATAATGCAATATTTGCCTATCCTGGCGCCGTTAAGTACAACGGCGTTGATACCAATAAGGCTGTAGTTCCCTATTTCGCACCCATGTAACATAACCTTATGGCCGACGGTCACGCCCTTGCCCAGAGTCAGCGGCACACCTTCGTCCGTATGCAGTACGCTTCCGTCCTGGATATTGCTTTGTGCACCGATGCGGACAGGCTCGTTATCACCCCGAATAACCGCATTGAACCAGACGGAGGTCTCTTGTTCGAGGATCACCTGGCCAATCAGATGCGCGCCAGGTGCAATGTAGGCGGTTCCATGGACTTCAGGCTGTTTGCCGGACAGACGATATAGCATTACTCCTCCTCCACTTTTCTCATCAGACCCTCCTGCATGGTCGAGGCCACCAGCTCTCCCTGCCGATTGTAGATTTGCCCACGTACCAGCCCTCTGGCATTACCGGAAAAAGGACTTTCCATGCAATAGAGTAACCAGTCGTCAAAGCGAAACGGACGATGGAACCACATGGCATGATCGATGGTGGCCATGCGCACCGAACGGTTCATGATAGACACGCCGTGGGGTTGCAGCGCAGTCACCAGAAAATAATAGTCTGAGGCATAGGTCAGACAGGTCTGATGCTGATCGAGCTCATCGTTCAAATCATTGCTGGTCCGCATCCACACATAACGGGTGGGCTCCATGATTTTCGGATCCATGGGGTTAACGCTCTGTACCGAACGCATATCGATAGGTTTATGGTAAGCCAGTTTCTCCACCATGACGGGGGGCAGCTTGTCCATCATGTCTTCGTAAAAACGAATGTCCGGCTCCAGGCTCTCTGGCGCAGGAACTTGCGGCATGGGTGCATGCTGATGGCTCAGACCTTGTTCCGGAAGCTGAAAAGATGCCGTCATATAGAATATGGTCCTGCCGCCCTGGATTGCCTTCACCCGTCGGGTGCAGAAACTGCGCCCATCGCGCATGATTTCCACATCATACACCACCGGAAGATGGGCATTTCCCGGCAGCAGGAAGTAACAATGCAGGGAATGGGCAATTCGCTCGTCTTTGACGGTCCGCTGAGCGGCGGCCAGCGCCTGCCCCATGACCTGGCCGCCAAACAGGGCACGAAAACCCAGGTCCCAGCTCAGGCCGCGGTAAAGCCCCTCCTCCAGTTTTTCCAAGGTCAAAAGTTCAGTCAGTTTAATATCCTGGGTCATAATTGTTTTTCCAACGGATTGCGGGGATAAAATTTGTCCGGCAGGACCCCAATATGTTCGAAAAAACGGGTGTCTTTATAGGGCAGCTTCATAAAGCCCGATATACCCAACCCGTCTATCAGCGGAATGGACCGGATAAGCCCATCCAGGATGCTCCTGAATTCCTCTTCACGATCGTGATCCAACAGGGTGTAATAACTGTGAACCTTCATGTTGGTGGGCAGAGCTTCAAAAATAATACAACCTGTGTGATGAATATCATTCAGCCTGGCAATCAGCTCCAGAATGGTCGGCGGCAATTTGAGAAACTCGTCCGGATCTTCACCGTCTTCAAAGTAGGAGTGCATGCGACTTTGCTCCTCGACCACCGAGATCCTGCTGATGTCATAGGGGATGTGCATGCCTGCTGCAGGCGTAAACGGCTGCTCCGGCGAAGGCCTGTCCAGATGCAGGGTGTCCCTGGCGTTAAACATGCAGCTTTTGAATACCCCCACCCGGTGGATAGCCCGGGCCAGCGTGACCATGTTGTTGACCGAAATCTCAAAGGAACGCTTCATTGAGGGGTCATACAGATTCAGACTGGAATCGATGTAGATGCCTTCCGGATGCCAGCGCACCGCAAGGCCACCCACTACCGGATACTTCCCCAGCCGGCTGACGGCTGAAACGAAAGCCTTTTCGGTTTCCCCCATCCCCTGCATGTAGTTCTTGTAATAACGCTCAAACTGTTCATCGTTGAGGTAGCGCAACTCATCTTCCACCGATTCGACCCGCAGGAAAGATTTCCTTGAGCTGTATACCACGGTATCGATGGGCTTGCTGGTTTTGTGGCTCCAGCAGGGAATCACTGGCTGATAATCGCTTTGCTCAGGGCCACTGAACACCAGATTGCGCATATGCCGCATATTGGCAAGGAAGTAATCCCCTCCCCTGCGGCGCTCCTGTGCATCGTCACTCATCATTGCCATCAGGGTTCTGGCCAGCTCTCTGGGCAGGCCCAGGGCATTTGGGGTAATGACCTTACGGCCAAACCGGCAGGATTGCCCGGAAGCCAGCGCATAGAGGGTACTGGCTACCCCCTGCTCGTCAAACCTTGGGCTGGACAGGGCACCGTCCATTTGTTCGTCGCCTATAAAGTAAACATCGCCCAGCCTGGCATTGGTCTGCTGCAGGTCGCTGGACATAAGATCCATCACATTGGCCCCCACATAATTCCCCTGCGCATCCAACTGGGCAAAGACCGACGATCCCCAGTCAATCAGGGCAATATCCTCCGACTGTTCATCGAACACCAAATTGGAGGGCTTAATGTCACCGTGGACTATAGGTTTGTCCTGTCCCCTTGCCTTGTGTTGCCTGAGGGCCAGCAATATGTCCGCAAGCTGGCCGGCAATCCTGGTCACCAACCTTGGTGATAAGGGGCCTTTTTGCAGGGAAACCTGCTCCAGATCCAGCCCTTTGGCCCGCTCCATTACCAGGATGGCCTGTTTCTTTATACGCTGGAATTCTTCCAACTGCGGTACCCTGGGATGATCGACCTGACTGAGCATATAGGCTTCTTCTTCCAGCCTATCCTGGACGTGCTGGGGCAGATTCACCCTGGAAAACTTGAAAACCAGTTGTTGATTCCGCTCACTGATTCCCCCAAAGGCAAAACCGAAGGCACCCTTGCCAATCAAATCTATGTTCCGGTATCCCAATAACTCCAGTTGTTCGATACAAAGATTAATCCAGTCTTTGAGCTTCTGGGCATCCTGATGGGACAGCAGATAAATGGATTGCTCATCCGGGATATAGAAATGCTTAAGCTTGGAATCGGGCATTGACATCAGATCAGCCTGCGTTGATCAGCCAGCGCAATGAATACTGCCCTTCAGGACCGGTTTTCAGGGTCTGCGACAGCTCGGGTAGCAGCGCCTGCACCTGCTGGTCAAACTGCCAGGGAGGATTAACTACCACCAGGCCGGAGCCATACATGCCCACCTCCTCATTCTGAGGTTGTACGATAAGCTGAATATCCAGCACGCTGGTAAAAGGAGGCTTGCTGAATGCGGTAAGCATGCTGTTGCTGCGGTCACGCTTCTTTGCCAGCAAGGGATACCAGATGGCGTAGATGCCTGTTGCCCAACGCTTCACGGCCAGGGTTACCGTCTTGACCACCTCCTGGTAATCGGACTCCAGCTCGTAGGAGGGATCTATTAGTACCAATCCTCTTGCCGGCTTGGGAGGACACATAGCCACCAGTCCCTCAAAGCCGTTACGATGATGGATATGAGCCCGGCTGACCCCTTTGAAATTACGCTTCAGATTCTGAATCTCGTTGTTATGCCATTCCATCAGATGCAGGCTGTCCCGAGCCCTGCAAAGCCGATTGGCGATCTCCGGTGAGCCTGGATACCGGTTTTGCTGACGATAATCCTGCATTAATTTGAGATAGGCCTGAACCTGCGGGTTTGTACTCTTTGCATCCAGCATTCTGTCGACGCCGCCTTGGTATTCCGCCGTTTTTTGCGCCTGCTCGCTGGTCAAATCATACCAACCTGCTCCACTGTGGGTATCCACATAGACAAAGGGTTTATCTTTCTCGGCGAGCTTTTCAAGCAGCAGCATCTGGCACAGGTGTTTGAGTACATCGGCATGGTTGCCGGCATGATAGGCGTGACGATAACTGAACAAATAAACGCTTCCGTAGACATTAACTGAAGCAAGTGTAAGGGATTTTAACTTTCTCTGACACTGCCGTTATCAGGCAGACAGAGAAAACCCGCCTGAGGGCGGGTTGTCATTACTTCATCTCGGATAACATGCCAAGCGGATTTTCCAGGTAGGACTTCCACAAATTGGAGAAGCGTACCATGGTGGCGCCATCGATAATCCGATGATCCCCTGACCAGCTGATATGCATGATATTGACGGCTTTGACATTGTCATTTTCATCGAAACGCGGCAGACGCTGGATCTTACCCAAGGCGACAATGGCCGATTCGGGTTTATTGATCACAGGCACCGCTACTGTGCCACCAATCACCCCGACATTGGAGATGCTGATAGTGCCCCCTTTGAGATCCGAATTGGGCAAGCGTCCTTCCCGGGCCAGCTCCACCAATCGGTTCGCTTCCCTGGCGACCTCAAACAGTGACAAGTTCTGCACCCCTTTGATATTGGGCACAAGCAAACCGATTTTTGAATCAACCGCCATGCCGATATTATGATCGTCAAAATAAGTCAGTTCCGTGCAATCTTCATTGACCTGACTGTTGACTATGGGGAATTGTTTCAAAGCCAGTGACAATGCCTTAATGATAAAAGGCATGAAACTCAGCTTGACGCCCTTCTTCTCAAACTCCGGTTTGAGTTGGCTGCGCGCCGCCATCAGGGCGTCCATTTCGATTTCGTCGCTGACGGAAAAGTGCGGAATACTGAAGACAGATGCGGCCATCTGCTTGGCCATGGCTGCGCGGATACCGCGAATGGGCTCAGTGCGTTTACCGCCTGGCACTGATTGAGCAGAAGCCTGGTCAACCTGTTGGACGGGGCGCTCCGTCTGGCCCCGTTCATTCAGGCTGAGCAGATCCTGTTTCAGTACCCGGCCCTTCTTGCCACTGCCTTCCACTGCAGTAAGATCCATCTCCAGCTCTTTAGCCAGTCTACGTACCGCCGGGCTGGCCAGCGGCTTGTCGGGATTGATCCATCTGGCTTCATGTTCTCCGCCGCTGAACTTAATGTTGCGGTCGCTCTTATTGCCTGTGGCCGTGGCGGTCTGCAACGGCGGGGCGGACCTGGCTTCTGAAGGGGCTGCGTTGTCTTCTGACTGCCCATCACCGGCTGTCCCTGCCACTTCGATGGCAAACAAGGGAGTATGCACCTTGGCAATCTCACCTTTTTGGTAATACAGCTTAACCACTTTGCCGGAATATTTGGAAGGAATCTGTACCAGCGCCTTGTCGGTCATTACATCGGCAACAGGCTGATCTTCGCTGATTTCTTCCCCTTCCGACACCAGCCACTCGACCAGTTCACATTCGACTATACCCTCGCCGATATCGGGCAGGATAAAGTCCTCCACCTGCCCACCGGTGTTCACTGTTGCTGACTGCTTCGGATCGGCTTCCCGGGCAATATCGCTCTTCTGCTGCTCTGCCGGTTGCTCCGTTTCCTCCCCTTGCACTTCCATGGCAAACAGAGGCTCATGGACTTTGGCAATGTCCCCTTTGCGGTAATAGAGCTTTTTCACCACGCCAGAATGCATGGCGGGTATCTGTACCAACGCCTTGTCGGTCATCACATCGGCAACGGGCTGATCTTCGGCGATGGTGTCCCCTTCTTTGACCAGCCATTCAACCAGTTCGCATTCCACAATGCCTTCACCGATATCGGGTAAAATAAAATCTTTCATAACCAATATCCTAGTAATGCACGGTGCGTTTGATTGCCTCGAACACCTTAAGGTGATCGGGCATGTATTCTTTTTCATGAGCCAGTGGATAGGGCGTATCCAAACCGCAAACCCGGGTGATGGGGGATTCCAGGTTCAGAAAGCAGCGTTCCTGTACGGTGGCGGCGATTTCGCTGGCAAAGCCGCCGGTAAGCGGCGCCTCATGGGAAATCAGCAAGCGGCCAGTCTTGGCCACTGAGGCACAGACAGTTTCCACATCCCAGGGAAGAATGCTGCGAAGATCGATAATTTCGCAGGAAATACCCTCTTTCTCAGCCAATTCGGCGGCTTTATCCATAATCTCCATCTGCGCGCCCCAGGCCAGCAGGCTGATATCAGCCCCCTCTTTTGTCACTTCCCCCTTACCGATGGGCAATTCGTAATCTTCCTCAGGCACCTCCCCCACAGAAGCCCGATACAATCGCTTGGGCTCCAGGAACAATACGGGGTTATCATCACGAATTGATGCCAGCAACAGCCCCTTGGCCTGATAAGGATTTCTTGGGATCACAATCTTCAAGCCCGGCGTATGAGCAAAATAGGCCTCTGGTGATTGGGAGTGGTAATGTCCACCCGCTATGCCTCCCCCATAAGGGGTCCTGATGGTCAGAGTGCCGCAACTGAACTGGCCTCCTGAACGATATCGCCACTTGGCTGTTTCGTTGACTATCTGATCGAAGGCAGGAAAGATGTAGTCGCCAAATTGTATTTCAGCCACCGGCACCGACCCTTGGGACGCCAGACCGTTGGCAAAGCCGATGATGCCCTGCTCGGTCAAAGGGGTATTGAAACAGCGGGCCCTGCCGAATTTTTCCTGCAGATTACTGGTAGCCCGGAAAACGCCACCGAAGTGACCCACATCCTCACCGAACACCATCACCTTCTCGTTCTCTGTCATGGCGATAATCAGGGCGTTGTTGATCGCCTGTAGCAGATTCATCTTGGCCATAACTTACAGTCTCCCCGAGGTTTTTGGATAGGCGTCCGGATACTTGGCAATATGTTCCTTGAGCTCGGCCAGTTGCTCCTTGAGGTGCCAGGGCGCTTCGTCATACACATCTTCGATAATTTCATCGACCCGGCAGATGGGCACCTTCTCCACCCGTTTGAGTTCCTGCAGCACTTCCTGGCGCATGCTTTCCACGTCTTTGGCCTCCTGCTCCTCATCAAGCCAGCCCCTGGCCTTCAACCAGTTACCCAGTCGCTGAATCGGGTCCTTGGCCTGCCAGCGGGCTTCTTCGTCCTTGGAACGATAGCCTGTGGGATCATCAGAAGTGGAATGGGCGGCCAAGCGATATGACATGGCTTCGATCAGCACCGGGCAACTCTCGGCCAGGGCAATTTCTCTGGCCTGTTTGGTGGCGGCATAGACGGCAAAGGCATCGTTACCATCCACCCGGATAGTCTTGATGCCATAGCCCAGCCCGCGGGAGGCGATACCGTCACCGGCGAACTGCTCCTCCGCCGGCGTGGAGATGGCATATCCATTATTGCGACAGAAGAATATAGCCGGACAATTCAGTACCGCCGCCATATTCAGTCCTGCATGAAAGTCACCCTCGGAAGCCGCCCCTTCACCAAAATAGCAAATGGTGACAGCGGGTTCGCCAGCCATCTTCTGACCATAGGCGTAGCCGGAGGCCTGGGGAATCTGGGTGCCCAATGGAGAGGATATGGTCATAAAGTTCAGTTCCTTGGCCCCATAGTGTATGGGCATCTGGCGGCCCTTATTAGGCTCTTTTTCATTGCTGAACATCTGGTTCATAAAGGCTTCTGTGCTGTAGCCACGATACGCCAGAGCGCCCTGTTCGCGATACTGGGACATAATCATATCCTGGGGCTCGAGGGCTGCTGCGCTGGCGGTACTGGCGGCCTCTTCGCCGGTGCTCGCCAGATAGAAACTGATCCGTCCCTGGCGCTGGGCCGCCACCATACGTTCATCCAGCACGCGGACAAAACGCATGGTCTGATAAATTTTCAGTACCTGCTCCTTGTCAAGAGCGGGTACCTCGGCCTCCTTGTGGACAGTGCCATCAGGCTGCAGAATCTGCAGCATGGGAATATCCACAATGCCTTTATCTATAATATTGACTTGGTGACTGAGACGGACGTTAGAAAGATGATTTCTGTCTTTCATGGATTGCCTCTGAAGAGGAACCGGGTGCAGAGGGCACCGGTGCCGGATTGATCGATGGCAATATACTAGTAGAGGATGCCCGGCGGAGCATTGCTTTTTAAGGAAGCCAGACTCCGACCTTCAGGAAAAACATTCCCCTTATAGCCATCGGGTTGGGATAAAGCTGCTAATTTTTACAAACTGGCGACAGTGGCATAACAGGGTTGAAACATTTTTCTTAGTATTCGGCCGGTTCCCGCCCTGATAAATATTGCAGTTGCAGTTCAACCTGACTGAATCTGGGATCCTGTTTCAACTGCTGGTAAAGCGCATACATATTTGCCTGTTGGTCCAGCACCCTGATCTCGTATGTCCGGCCAACCAAACTCTTTACCGTGCCTGCAAATGGCAGCGATTCTGTGTCAAGTTCAAAGCCCGGCTTTCCCACCACCACTATGGTGTCTTTGACCAGCGCCTCCTGCCTCACCTGGGGATCATAAACCTTATCGCCAGTTTTAAGCGTGGGGCCAGACAGCCGCATTTTTACGCCGTTGATATTGGCCATTCGTTGGGCAGTACCCCCGTCGTCTGCGGCCTCTTTCACAGCGGGGGAAACCGGGGCTGGATCGGTATTGGGCGCACAAGCGCTAAGCGCCACCATTGCACCCATAGCAATATACCCACAGGATTTCTGTCTTGTATTCATCCTACATTTCCTTCCAGGACGTACTAAATTAGAAACTAATCTTGACAGTTTAGCCAAACCACGAAAAGGGGTGTGAGGTTGCAATTGGCTAATCTATCGAGTTAGATGATAGGTTCTGCCCGGCAGGGCAGGACTATAACAAGAGGCTGGCTTAGCTGGCGACAACAAGTATTTAAAGGGAACATGAATGAAACATTTTCGTCCGACCATGATCGCGACCCTGATCACCTCTGCATTGGCCACAGGGACATTAAGTTCCGCCGCTATCGCCATGACAGACAGAACCAATTTTGACGCCAGCAGCCAGGTTAAAGGTCCCGGGCTGGTCTCTACGGCCCAGAAAGCGCTCGCACAGAGACCAAGTATTTCTGGCGCAAAAAGTCAGTATGATGCCAATCTGGGCAAGGCCACCTTTATCTGGGCGGACGCCAACAGAAGCAGACCGAATCTGTCACTCATTGCCCCTGAGCAACGCAGCCAGTATGCAGCGGAATATTATCTCAACCGGTTGACCGGCATGGGGTCGGCAAAGGCCGGTATCAGCCAAGTGAAATTGCAGTCCCTGCACGATATACAACGTGGAGCCATTGTGGCCAAGTTCCGCCAGAGTATTCAGGGGATTGAAGTCTTCAACCGCGAGTACAATGTGGCCATGGATCGGGAACTGAACCTCGTTGCAGGATCAGGTTACCTGGCTCAAAGCCCGGATAAGCGTAACCTGTTGAAGTTACTGGGCAGCTTTACCAGCGCCGAGATGGCCGTGCAGAAGGCTTTTACTGATTTGGCCGGTGCTCAGGTGAACCTGTACAAAAGCAACGAATCCAACGGCTATGTGCACTTCGAAGCCGAAGCACTGGATTCAGACAAGCAGGTGGTGGGGCAGCCCAGGGCCAAGAAGGTGTTCTACGAACTGAAAGGCAAGCTCGTTGCGGCATATTATGTGGAAGCAGAAATCGCTGACAAGGCCGCAGTCGACAGCCAGTATTTCAGTTTTGTCATTGACGCCCAAAGTGGCGATATTTTATACCGCAAGAACCTTCAGGCACATGCCAATGAATTTACCTACCGTGTTTATGCAGAGAGAAATGGTTATCCCTGGGAGGGTCCCCATGGCGATGTACTGCCGGCGGAAACCCCGGTGCAGATTGACGAAACCGAAATCCTTGAGGCGCCACTGGTAACCCTCTCCCATTACAGAAAAATCAGCACGCAGGATCCCTGGCTTGATGAAGATGCCACCACCACATCCGGCAATAACGTCTTTGCCTACGCGGATGTGGTCGCTCCTCAAGGCTTTACAGAGGGGGATTTCACCGCCGATGTCACCTCGCCTAACACATTTGATTATCAGTTAAGCGACGAGGAATCTCCCAGCAGTATGGGCAATCGGCAGGCTGCCATCGTCAACCTGTTCTATATGAATAACTTCCTGCACGATTTTTATTACGATCATGGTTTTGATGAGGCGTCTGGCAATGCCCAGTTGGATAACTACGGCAGGGGTGGAGTAGAAGGGGATCCACTTGAGGCGCAGGCACAGGATTATTCCGGCCTGAACAACGCCAACATGTTCACTCCGGCTGACGGCGCCAGCCCGCGTATGCAGCAGTACCTCTGGAACAGTAAGGATGCGGTCATCGGTGAAGATTTTGGCGCAACCGTGACCTCACACCCGGAAATAGGCGTATTGGAATCTAGCCAGGTGGCCTCCTTCGGTCCCCAGCAGTACGAACGGTTCTCGGGAAATGTGGCCGTTATGTTTGACGAAGGTGATCCGGAAACCGGACTGAATATGGACGGCTGCAGTGAAGCCACCAATCCGGATCAGTTGGCTGGCAAGATCGCTATCGTCAATCGGGGCGAATGTAATTTCACCGTCAAGGTCCTCAATGCACAAAAAGCCGGCGCAATAGGCGCCCTCGTTGTGAATAACAACGATGATGGTACGCCTGCTCCAATGGGCGGCGAAGATCCAGAGGTGGAAATTGCCAGCGTCGGATTAAATTTTGAAGAAGGTCAGGCAATCTATGATCTGCTTGATATGGAGCAAACAGTGACCGTCGAGATGGTCAACAAGTTCCTGCTTAAGGATTCGACCTTAGACAACGGTATCATCGCCCACGAATGGGGCCACTATATCAGTAACCGTTTGGTCGGCAATGCCTCAGGACTGATCAACTTCCAGGGCGATGCCATGGGTGAAGGCTGGGGGGATTTCCATTCCCTGATGTTTATTGCCAGAAAGTCCGATATTGAACTGCTCAACAATGACCAGTTCCAGCGTGCCTATGCCACCGGCACTTATGTGGAAGCTTTCTGGCGGGGTATTCGTCGTCTGCCCTACTCCACCGATATGGAAATCAACCCCTTGTCTTTCCGTCATATTACTGAAGGAGCCGGCGGTGACATAGGCATCCCCGACACCAGTGTGGAATCCCCTCACGCGGCCGGCGAAGTCTGGGCGACCATGTTGTGGGAAAGCTATGTTGCACTGATCAACAAGCACGGGTTTAACATTGCTCAAAAACGCATGGCAGACTATCTGGTTGCCGGCTACAAACTGACGCCGATCGCTCCCACTTATACGGAAGCAAGGGATGCCATACTGGCGGCAGCCTTTGCCAATGATCAGAATGACTATCGCCTGATGCTGGCGGCCTTCGCCAAAAGGGGAATGGGACTGGGAGCCGTACCCCCGGAAAGATATAGTGAGAACCTTACCGGCGTCACCGAATCCTTTGCTACCGAACTGGCCACCTATACGCTGGCCGATGCAGACATCAATGCCGACTACAACGGTGAGGAGCTTGGCTTTTGCACCAATGACGGCATCCTGGATGTAGGCGAAACGGGAACGGTGAACGTCGCCATCAAAAACGTCGGCAGTGAGACCCTGAATGCTGTCCAGGCACAGTTAGTGGTGACCAGCGATCACGATGTGACTTTCGAAAACAACGGTCTGATTACATTTGATCCGTTGGAACCCTTCGAAACCTCAGCGGCCAAGACTGTCATGCTCACTCTGAATGAAGCCGGTATTGGCGAAGAGCTGGAGATCCAGGTCACCTTCCCGGAACTGGAAGATGGCGACGATATAGTCGAAGCCACGGCGGGCAGCATCAGTGCCCTGGTGAACATGCATTTTGATCCCAGGGAGCCTGTCGATGGCGTCGCTTTTGACGATATGGAGAGCCTCAGTCTGCTGAATGACTGGCAGGAAAATATCATGGAAGGAGACGACCTGGCCGTGGGGACCCGGGTGATCGACACGGATAACACCGGCTTTTTCCAGGGCTACAATCCAGACGTAGATCTTGAAGAACAAACCATGTTATTGCTTAACAACGGGTTCCAGTCAGATGTCGCCTATGAAACAGCCCCATTTACTGTGGGTACGGATGGCGACTTTGAGGTCAGCTTCTGGCATTTCTACTGGCTGGAAAACGGCTGGGACGGCGGTGTGGTGGAAATCAGCGTTAACAACAACGACTGGGTTGACGTCACACAAATGGGTGGTGAGTTCAGTGTTGGATACAATGGGGTCATCATTGACGACTCCTCCGCAGCGTTGTCCGGGCGCGCGGTCTTCACCGACTGGAATACAGATGGCTTCGCCACTTTTGCCGGTAACCGGGAAAGCATCAACTTTGGCAGTGCATTAAATGGCAATGAAGTCAGACTGCGTTTCAGAATCGCTTCTGATGCCACGACATCCGAATTCGGCTGGTTCATCGACAATGTGCAACTGACCAATGTCACCACCCCGGTATTCAGCAATGTGACAGCCGGAGATTCAGCGGACTGTGACAACGCGGCGCCGTTGGTAACAGTTCCTGATAATACGGTAGTGGCAGAAAATAGTTCAGGCACACTTGAGGCTATGGCAACGGACAGAAACAGTGACACCCTTACCTATCAATGGAGCCAGGTAAGTGGGCCTGCGGCCACGTTGACCGAGGCTGACTCGGCTACCCTGAGCTTTACGGCCCCTTCAGTCAATGCCAATGCTGTTCTGGAGTTTCAGGTAACAGTGAGTGACGGCACCACGACCAGTAGTGCCAATTCTACTGTGGTCGTTACCAACCAGAATGACACTACCCCACCCACTGGCGGGGGAAGCAGCGGCGGCAGCATGGGCTGGCTGACCCTGTTACTGGCGCCCTGGGTCCTGCTGCGCAGGCGTTTTCGGGCCTGATTGCCGGCAACCTTTGTAATGGTAAGGCTCCTCAGGGAGCCTTTTTATTGCCCCTTAAAAAGGGGCGGCCCAAGGAGACAAAAAAACCTGCCGCAGCAGGTTTTCTTAAAGGTAATCTCTTATACCAATCGGATTACTGATTTTAATCGAGTTTCACACCCAGACGGCTGGCCACTTCCTCGTAGGCCTCGACGACATTACCCAACCCCTGGCGGAATCTGTCCTTGTCCAGCTTCTTCAGGGTTTCCTTGTCCCACAGACGACAGCCATCGGGAGTGATCTCATCACCCAGCACCACGTCGCCGTCAAACAAACCAAACTCCAGCTTGTAATCGACCAGGATCAGACCCGCTTCATCAAAGAGCTTTTTCAGTACTTCATTGACCCTGAAGGTCAGTTCCTTCATCTTCTCCACCGTCGCATCATCTGCCCAGCCAAAGGTACGAATATGGGATTCGTTCACCATGGGGTCGTGCAAGGCATCATTTTTCAGGAAAAATTCAAAGGTTGGCGGTACCAGTTCCTTGCCTTCCTCAATACCAAGTCGACGCACCAGAGAGCCAGCCGCACGATTTCTGACCACGCATTCCACCGGGATCATGTCGAGCTTCTTGACCAGTGAATCCGTATCACTAAGCAGCGCTTCCACCTGTGTCGGCACACCAGCCGCTTCAAGCCTGGACATAATAAAGTGATTAAACTTGTTGTTAATCATTCCCTTGCGGTCAAGCTGTTCGATTTTTTCGCCATCGAAGGCAGAGGTGTCATTTCTGAAGTGCAATACCAGTCGTTGGGCATCGTCGGTAGCAAATACGGTTTTGGCTTTGCCACGGTACAGTTCAGCGCGCTTTTCCATCTTGTCAGTCTCTTAAAGTTAAATATCCAGGTTGCTGGCGGACATGGTCTGAGAAAATTCAGGGTAGATGCTGGTCAGCAGATCGGCACTTACGGGCTTGCTCTCATCGTCCATCAGGGTAATAGACGTCTTCTCGCCTATTTTTGCCAGCTTGAGGCGATAATCTTCCCGCTCCATCGGCAGGCCTTTGTCACTTCCCCACAACCTGTCCCACCAACTGCTGTCAGGCCCCTCATAGGAAACAAATAACAGCCCATTGGACTTGTCCAAATCTTTTACGTTGAAGCCCAACTTGCGCAAAACCAACTGGGTGCGGGTCCAGGTCATATCATAGTCGCCATCGACCATAAAAGCCGGGTCCCCATCGGCATTGAAGCCCATCTGCATCTCCAGACCCTGCCTGAGCTGCTGGACTCTTCTTGCATCGGCAATCTGGATCTGGGATTCGTAATGACCGATGACCTTGTTCAGCACATCCACTTCATTACGGCGCCTGGCCTCTGCATCCAGGTCTTCTCCCGAGCGCACTTGCTCACCTACGGTTTCCAGGTAATCCTTAAGCTGAACCTTCAGGGCGGCCGTCCGGCCATGGGGTTTCATTTCCAGCAGAAATTCGAACCGACGACCAATACTGCGTTCGGTGGTTGTCCAATCAAACCAGCCGGAATCCAGCTCGGTCTCCATCAGCATCCAGTCGGTGACCAGCCGGCCACTTTGCTTATCAAAGCTGTCCACGCCAATCCCCTGCTCTTCCAGGTAGCCCAGCAGAGAGTTCCACACAGCGGTATCCAGGGGCTGACTGTCGTCCACCTGGTCGAAGAAAATGGTGGCTGAACGCTGCCCCTCTTCAACGTGGGAGCCGGTAACAAGAGGCAGCACCAGGGCAGGAGAAACCACTTCCAGCTTTTGGCCCACCAGGTTGGCGGGGGCGTTCTGACCGATTTTCGGTACCTGATATTCGGAAGATTCAGGAGGGGGATTTAAACCCTGGGGCACCTTAAAATTGACCCGCTGCTGCTCCTGCAGATAGTCGAACTCACCGTTGGCTGTACGACGCTCCAGCGAGGAGCTGCATCCTGCCAGTCCAGTTGCCAGCATTAAAGTCAGCAGAGAAAAACGATACATTGGCACTCCTTAGGAAATTACGCCGGCTTTTTGCATGACTTGTTCGATAGCCTTTTGATGAATGAGTTCCGGCTCCACCATGGGTAATCTAAGCATGGGGCTGGGAAGCAAACCCATCTTGTACAACGCCCATTTGGGCATGACCGGATTGGGCTCGATAAAGAGTGCTTGATGCAGTTCGGCCAGTTGTCCATCAATTTCCCTGGCCAACACAGACTGCCCGGCGGTCGCGGCGGCACAAAGCCTGGCCATTCTGTCAGGCACCAGATTGGCAGTGACAGAAATCACCCCATGCCCGCCCTGCAGCATGAACTCACAACCGGTGGCATCATCGCCACTGAGCAGAATGAAATCTTCAGGTAGCAAGCTTTGCATGGTCTTCAGGCGCTGGATATCGCCGGTCGCATCCTTAAGGCCCACTATACGTTTGTGTCCCGACAATACGGCCACTGTCTCAGGCAGCATATCAGTGACAGTGCGGCCTGGCACATTGTACAGCAGCACTGGAAGGTCTGTGGCATCAGCAACTTTTTCGAAGTGACCTATCAGGCCGCGTTGCTGGGGTTTATTGTAATAGGGAACGACACTGAGCAGCCCGTCAGCCCCCACCTCGGCAGAGGCCTGGCTTAATTCTATGGCTTCGGAGGTGGAATTGGCCCCTGCTCCTGAGATAACAGGGATACGGCCGGCCGCATACTCCACCGTCTTACGCACCACTTGAATATGTTCATCGATAGGCAAGGTTGCTGATTCGCCGGTAGTCCCCACTGCCACCAAGCCATTGGTACCGGCCTTGATATGAAATTCCACCAGTTGCTGCAATGCGGCATAGTGAATTTCGCCATCTTCGGCCATAGGGGTGACCAATGCTACAATACTACCTTTGAACATGCTTGCTCCTGGGAAAATAAGCGCCTAATGGTAATGACCTACCCCCGCAAAAACAAGCGACAATTGCAGTCATGGCAAAGCGCGTCCCGAATGTCGGAAAATTCGCTCGCCGTGGTAAAAAATTAACCCGCTTTGGCAGCCGGCCAATAGAGAAACGGCCAGTTTATGTTAGACTTCCCGCCTTCTGAAAACTCTACAGATTCATATGAAACAGCAACTCATCGTGACCATTCTGGGTACCGACAAAGTCGGTATCCTGAGCACGCTGGCCGCTACGGTTGGCGCCTGTAACTGCAACATACTGGACAGCAGGCAAGCGGTCTACGGACAGGACTTTTCTTTGACCATGATTCTGGAAGGAACCCAGAGTGCCATTATCAAGGCCGAGCTGCAGATACCGCAGGTGTGCCAGCAGAATGATCTGCTGTCCATGATGAAGCGTACCAGACAACATCACAGGCAGGACCTGGCCTACCTGGCAGATGTGGAAGTGTCCGGCGTGGACTTTCTTGGCGTGATTCGTGAAATCACAGCGTTCTTCGCCCACTTTGATATCACCATCAGCGCGTTCAGACAGAATACCTTTCCGGATCCGCAAAGTGGTTCGGAAATGGTCGAATGCAAGATGGTCGTCAGCATGCCAAAGGGCACGGATCTCAATCAGGTCAAAGAGGCATTTGAAGGTAAGCTTGATGAGCTTAACCTGCATGGAACCATTAAGGAAAAACACTGAGGTGACAATGAAAACCATTCAAGCCGGACAGCCGGCCCCCAGCTTTACTCTGCCCGACCAGGACAACCAGCCCGTGTCAGTGGATGACTTTAAAGGCAAAAAGGTATTGGTCTATTTTTATCCCAAAGCCATGACACCAGGTTGCACTGTCCAGGCCCAATGCCTGCGCGACAGCAAAACAGAGCTGGACAAACTGAATACTGTCGTGCTCGGAATCAGCCCCGATCCAGTAAAACGCCTGCCCCGATTTATCGAAAAAGAGAGCCTCAACTTCACCCTCCTATCTGATGAGGATCATCAGGTTGCCGACGCCTTTGGTGTCTGGGGGCCCAAGAAATTCATGGGCCGGGAATTCGACGGGTTGCATAGGATCAGCTTTCTGATTGACGAACAGGGCAAGATCGAAAAAGTCTTCGATAAGTTTAAAACCAAAGATCACCATCAGGTGGTGCTGGATTACCTCAAGGGATAATGCAAAAAGTTAGCAGGCCGTCAGGCCTGCCCTGCCGACTCTTTGAGATGGCTTTTTTCAGACCAGGCGTTAAACACGGCCTTCACCAAGGTTGCCAGCGGGATGGCAAAAAACACCCCCCAGAAACCCCATAAACCGCCAAAGAACAATACAGCCAGAATAATATAGACGGGATGCAGGCTAACCGCCTCAGAGAACAGGAGGGGCACCAGCAGGTTACCGTCCAACGCCTGGATAATGCCGTAGGCGATCATCAGATACCAGAAGTCAGGCGTCAGGCCCCACTGGAACAGCGCCACGATACCCACGGGAAAAGTGACTACGGCCGCCCCTATATAAGGTATCAGCACCGACAGCCCGACCAGCACACCCAACAACAAAGAGTAACGCAAATCCATCAGGGCAAAAGTGAGGGTGGAAACCGTGCCGACAATCAGGATTTCAATCACTTTGCCACGAATATAATTGATGATTTGTCCGTTCATTTCGTGGCCAACTTGTTTGAGCAGTCTCCTGTCCTTGGGCATGATGCCGGAAATATTCGCTAACAGCTCACCTCTGTCCTTGAGGATGAAAAACACCATCAGCGGCACCAGGATAAAATAGATCATCAGTGCCACCAGACTGACGATGGAACTCAGGGACGCGGTGATAATGTCCTCGCCAAGGCCCACCACCCTTTCATTTACTCCCTTCAACGCATTATCTATATCCGTTCGGTACAAAAGTCCGGGGTATTTGTCAGGTAAGGTGGAAATCCAGGCCTGCGCCTCGGACCAGATTTGCGGCAACTCGGTCAACAGGTTGATCCCCTGTCTCCAGACCACTGGCACCAGCCCGATCATTGCCAGGATACAGATGCTGATAAACAATATCAGTACCAGGCTGGTGGCAGTGGTCCTGCCCAACCCCATTGCATTCAGCTTGGCTACCGGCCACTCCAGCAGATAGGCAATAATAATGGCGACCAGGACCGGGGCCAGCATGTCACCCCAGAAAATCAACACCGCAAAGGACAGCACCAGCATAATCAGCAAGGTGGCCGAAGCCGGATCGGAGAACTTACGCCTGTACCAACCGTTAAACAGCTCTAACATCAAATGTCCTTGTGGGTGAAATGAAAATACAACCGACCTGCAATCATAGACTGGGAACTGGCACTGATTCCCCGGCTGCTCAGCCAGCGTATCACATCCTGATTGTCTGCTGAGGCATGTCGCAGGATCAAAGTGAGCTGCCGTCCCGGCGACTGTCCGGCCAACCAGCGTTTGACTTCTAAAAGCGCCAGTGGACAGGTCAGTTCCGAAATATCCAGTGCTTGCAAAAAACAACCTCGCGAATCTGCATGGGCGCTTATCATACCGGGGATAATACAGGCAAAAAACCACAATTTGCTTCCCGGGCCTGATAAAAGAGAGGTATTTTTTCTGTGTACCACCTGGCCATGAGAAATGCCGATTTCATATAACTTGTCGGCAAAAAAATCGGTATAGTTCAGTTATGAATGACTAGGGAACCAATGGGTGATGTTGACGCTCAAAGCCATCCGGACCCCTGATAGAATATGGAAAGTATGTTAAGACGTCTCTTTCTGCCTCTGGTGTTGTTTTCCGGCCTCTGTATGGCCCAGGCCAGACTCGATAACGATAAGAATGAACTCCCCGAAATCGGTGTGGTGGCCTCCAATGCCATCAGTATCGATAAGGAGTTGCTGGTGGGCGAGGCCCTGATGCGACAACTCAGGGGGCAGGCCCCCATCGTCAATGACCCCTTGCTGGAAGAGTATATTCAGGATCTGGGCAACCGGCTGGTAGCACAGGCAGACAATGCCAAATTTCCATTCAAGTTTTTTCCTATTGCCAACAACGAGATCAATGCCTTTGCTTTCTATGGCGGCCATGTGGGGGTGCATACCGGCCTGATAATCGAAGCCCAGAGCGAAAGTGAGCTGGCCTCGGTACTGGCCCATGAAATTGCGCACGTTACACAGCGGCACCTGGCCAGAAGTATGGAAGCCCGGCAACGCACCTCACCTTTGCAACTGGTGTCTATGCTGGGCGGCATGTTGCTGGCAGTGGCCAATCCTGAGGCTGGCATAGCAGCGATAAGTGCCAGTCAGGCAGCGGGTCAGCAGGCCTCTATCAACTATACCCGCAGCAATGAAAAGGAAGCCGACCGGGTGGGCATCGAAATACTGGCCCGGGCAGGCTATGATCCCAGCGCCGCCGCCAGCTTTTTTGGCAAGATGGCAGCCAAGTATCGCCATCAGTCACGGCCGCCGGCATTTTTGCTGACCCACCCCATGCCAGAGAGCCGGATTGCCGATGCCCGCGCCAGACTGTCCCTCTATGAATCGGTACGCCTGCCGCCAAGCTCTTCTTTCCATCTGATTCGTGCCAGGATCCTGGCCCGTTATTCGGACAGCCGCGCTTACAACAGTCAATATTTTCTGACCCAGCTTGATCAGGAGCTACCTGAGGTGGAAAAAAGGGCGGCTCAATACGGACTGGCACTGACCCTGTTGGATACCGAGCAGCCGGACAAGGCCAGACCCATCATTGAAAAGCTGATGGCGGTGGATCCGGAGAATCTTTTCTACCTGGACACCTACACGGATATTGCACTGGCACAGAATAACCCTTCCCTGGCTATCAAGGTGCTGCGGGAGCATATCCAGAAACAGCCCCGTAATCGTGTACTGGCACTGAATCTGGCCAACGCCATGATCAAGGACGGGCAGCACAAGGAGTCGGCGCGGGTCCTCAAAGACTATCTGCTGGTTAACCCGGATCATCTGTTGTCTTATCAGCTGCTGGCAGATGCATATGGGGAAGGACGGCAGATGATGGAGATGCATCAGGCAAAGGCGGAAGTCTATGCCCTGGTGGCTGCCTATACCCGGGCCATCGACGAGCTGCAAACAGCCTATAATTTCACTGCCGACAGTACATTGGAGAAACAGCGTATTCGTGCCCGTATCGATCAGTTTCGCGAGGCGGAAAACCGTTTAAAGAAACTCTAATACCGTATCTAGCAGGCTATCGGCGTGCTGTTCGCCCATCAGTTGTCTCAGCACCCGGCCATCCGGACCAATGATAAAGGTGGCAGGGAGGGCATTCGGCCTTTCAAGTGGAAGCCTGGCGGGCGGTTGTGACAGGATCAGGTCAAAGCCAATCTGATACTTTTCTTTAAGTTTGCTCAGTTCATCATTATTCACTTGATCGAAGCTTGCGCCAAACAGGCGGACATTCTGCCCCTCAATCATCCCCGCAAAGCGATTCAATTCAGGCAACTCCCTAAGGCAGGGGGCGCACCACTCGGCAAAAAAATTGATGACAACTACCTGCCCTTGCAGTTCAGACCAACTGACCGCCTCACCATCCAGCGTACTGAAGTCAGGTTCAGACCAGTGGTAAGCCACCAACCCCGTCACCAAAGCCACCAGCCCCCCTATGACCAAAATAGCTTTTTGCAGCAAACGACTGTCCTCCTAAGGCCCGACTGGTTAGAATGTCCGTCCGGAATTTCAAACAGGCCAACAAGCATGTCACAAATTCAAATTCTGCATAACCCCAGATGCTCCAAAAGTCGCCAGACCCTGCAATTACTGGAGCAAAGAGACATCAAACCTCAGGTCACCGAATACCTGAAGACCCCTCTGAAAGCCCAGGAGCTGATGGTGCTAAAAAATAAGCTCGGCCTGGACACTTTCCGGCAAATGATGCGGATAAAAGAAGAACTATACCGGGAACTGGAATTGAAACAGGCGTCAGAGGAAAGATTGCTGCAAGCCCTGGTTGAGTACCCTGTTCTGCTGGAACGTCCTGTGGTTATCAAGGGTGACCAGGCCAGGATCGGCCGCCCCCCAGAGCAGGTACTGGATATTCTGTGATGCCCTTTGCCCTTATCCTTTACTACAGCCGTGGCGGCAGTACCCGCAACCTGGCCTATCGCATAGCACAGGGTATCGAGCAGTCAGGCCTTGAAGCCCGGCTGCGTACCGTACCTGAGGTCAGCACCCAATTGGGCGAAAGCAGGCCCTCCGTTCCCCAGTCAGGAGATCCTTATGCCACGCTGGACGAGCTGCGGCAGTGCAGCGCCCTGGCCCTGGGCAGCCCCACAAGGTTTGGCAATATGGCCGCCCCAATGAAGTACTTCTGGGATGGGACCTCGTCTTTGTGGTTGTCGGGGCAACTGGCCGGCAAACCTGCCTGCGTATTTACCTCCACCGGTAGTTTGCATGGGGGGCAGGAAGCGACGCTGCTGAGTATGATGTTGCCCTTGCTACACCACGGCATGTTGATTATGGGGACTCCTTACAGCAACCCTGAGCTTAACAATACACAGACCGGTGGCACTCCCTATGGCCCCAGTCACCATGCAGGTCTTGATAACCAGCCCAGGCTGAGCGAAACGGAACAAACCCTGTGCATTGCCCAAGGCAAACGGCTGGCCGCTGTCGCCATGAAACTGAAAGAGGAATAATATTTGTCTGCCAAAACCCGATTTTTTCGCCTGCTGGCGTTAAGTGCCTATCTGGGGCTTCTCGGCTGGGTGGTGCTCTGGCATTTTGTACTGAGCGAAGAAGGCCAGTATTCGGCGGTATTTCTGCTGCTGATGTGGGTTGTCCCGCTTTTGCTGCCCCTCCGGGGACTGATTCAGGGCAAACCTTATACCCATGCCTGGGCAAACTTTATTCTGATGTTTTACCTTCTGCATGGCCTTACCGGCATTTATGCCCTGGAAAAGGAAGCCTGGTATGCGGCGCTGGAAACATTGCTGGCAAGCCTTGCCTTTATCGGTTGCAGTTTTTACGCCAGGCTAAGGGGCCGTGAACTGGGACTGGGCCTTAAGAAGCAGAAATCTGCCAGATGAAAGCGACTATTCTGCTGTGCTCATTGCTGCTATGCGCCTGTGGAGGTTCAGGAGAGGACAGCGGACGGGTCCCCGGCCCGACGGACAGTCCCCAGATTATCGGCCCCTCATCGGCCGCCGGCGGTGAGTCTGTGGCCCTGATTCTGCTGGCAGAGGGCGGGCTGGAGCAAGTGCAGTGGCAGCAGACGCAGGGCCCTTCAGTCTCTGAGGTAAGCGCCAAAAGCCAGGTTTTTGGCTTCGATGTTCCGGCTGCAGGCGACTATGGTTTTCGCGTCAACTTTACCCGTCAGGGCAGCCGGCAGAGTCTTGACTGGCAATTCACCGCGCAGGATCCGCAGGCAGCGAGCATAAATATCCGGTTGGATCATATGGCCTCCCAGGGCGCAGATGTGTCCCTGAGGGCCGATGGCGACGGCATTGAGGATAACGGCAATTTGACCTGGCAGCAAACTGACGGCCCCTCAGTCAGCTTCCAAACCACAGGCCAGGAGATATATTTCAGGGCACCGAGGGTCAACCGGGATACATTGCTTGAATGGCAGGCAGAGATCATTCTGGATGACGGCACGCGGCTGAAGGACACTGCCTGGATACTGGTCAAGGCTGCACCCATTAATCCGGATGGGTTCTTCCCCCGTTATGTGCGTCAGGGAGGGGAGATCGTGACCACTGAAGTACATGCTTACCGAACAGATTCGCCCTATGCCGAGGTGCTGGTTAGCTGTACCTATACCAATCAGTTGGATGAGTCCTGTCCCTTCTCTGCTCTGCCGATGCTGGGCAGTGAAACAGAATCACCGGATATTGAGGACGTACTCGACAGGCTGGTGGTATCACATGACTGGATGGGCGAGAATTTCGCCCTGTTCCTGCAAACTTCACCGGCAGCAGAGGATTTTCTGAAGCTGTTGCGGGCGACCACGGCCATAGTCATTTCCTACGATATCCGCCCTTCCTTTTACTGGACGGCTACCGGTGCCATTTATCTTGATGGGGCCAATTTCTGGCTGACGCCAGAGCAGCGGGACACCCTAAATACCGCTGCGGATTATCGGGCAAACTTTGGCGACGCCCTGCAGTTTCAGATGCCCTGGCGTTACGTTAAAGACAACCGCTACTACCTGGTCAGCTATCCGCCGTCCCTTCGCCAGCCACGCGAACTGTCTCATATGCAGGCGGGATTGTCCTGGCTGCTCTATCACGAATTGGCTCATGCCAATGACTTTTTCCCTTATTTTAGTTGGGCAGGCTTATCCGACGCTCAGACCCCCTTGGGTGCGGGCAATGACCGCATCGCCAGTTCCCAGCATCTGAGCCAACAGTATCCCCTGCAGTCAGATGCGATGGCGCAGTTGGCGCAGGTGAGTTTCTTTGGTGCCACCGCCAGCGAGGCACAAAAATCCCTCGGGGCAGATGACATTCAGCAGTTCTTCAGCCCGGATGTGGCGGTCACTTATTACAGTTACGCCACACCCCAGGAAGACTTCGCCAATACGTTTGAGCAGTTCATGATGGCCTACCGGCTTGGTGTGGCGGCCGATGTGGCCATAATTGGCACTTTGGACAATGAGGAAGCCAGACTGACCTGGGGTCAGCGGGATCGTCTGAATGAGTTACATATTCAGCCCCGGGTTGCCAGCGTGGTGGAAGATGTACTGCCCGGGCTGAATGCGCGAAGTATCCAGCAACAACTGCCCTCTCCTCAGGACTTACCGGCCGGGATTCCCTGGCGACAGACAGTGGATTTGACAACCGCAGAATCCCCCGGACAAATGAAAAACGAAACTGTCAGGCAGACAAAGCCGCTGGACAGACCCGTCCACCACTAAAGTCAGAGATTCAGGACTTTCTTGACGAAGGGAACGGTCAAGCGGTGTTTGGCTTGTAGACTGGACTTGTCCAGCTTATCCAGCACCGCCAGCAGAGTGGGCATATCACGGTGGCAATGGTTCAAAAGAAAGCGCCCCACTTCCATGGGCATACTGATACCACGTCGATTAGCCCGGCTTCGCAAAGCCGCAAGCCGCTGTTCATCATCCAACGGACGCAGATGAAAGCTTACTCCCCAACTGAGTCGTGAACGAAGATCCGGCAGATCCAGAGGCAATTGCCCCGGTCCCTGCAATGCACTGACCAATAACCTCCCGTCGCCCCCTTCCTTGACCCGGTTGATGAGGTCGAAAACGGCCCGCTGCCAATCGGCTTGTCCTTCCAGCAGGTGGATATCATCCAGACAGATAAGCTTTACCCGTTCCAGATCAGTCAGAAAATCCGGATGCAGCTCTTCAATCCGTTTAAAACTGATATAGGCGCATGTCTGGCCTGACCCGGCCACCTGCGCGCACAGGCTGTATAACAGATGGCTTTTCCCGGCGCCGGCTTCACCACTGATATAGGTCAGAAAAGGAGCATTAGTGTGTGTGGCAAACCAGTTTTGCAGGTGACTGATAACCATCTGGTTGTCTCCGGCAATAAAACTCTCAAAGGTCTCATCATCCGGCAGTTGCAATGGCAGAAAAAGCTGCTTGCTCATCAGGGAACCCAAATAAACTGCAATTCCCCCACCGGCTGGCCGAAGGCATCCAGTTGCCGTTGAAAGTGGCGTTCCAGGGAAATGGCATTAAGCAGGTCCTGCTCGGAACCGAGCAGTCTGACCCTGAAGCTTCCGCTGTGACCTTCAATACTGTCAAGGCCGACATGCGAGACCACCGACAGGCTGAGCAGCACCTTGCTGATATTTACATAAGTGGCGAGATCCTGCACATTGCTGAATTGCAGTACCGCCACGCTGGCACCCTCTCCCTCGGCGCCAACAGCAAACCTGGCCGCCAGTCGATCCGCATGCTGGTTGATCAATTCTGCCAAAAGGGCCTGCTTGTCCTCTCCACTCAGACTTCCCTGCTCACGTTCCTGACCCAGGGCAAAATTCCAGTCAAGCTGCCACTGTGTGTTTGCAGCAGCGGCAACCTCCTGCTCAAGAGAGCCGGGTAAGTCCGTTTGGCGTTCAATGGGGTACAAACGCGCCGACAATACGGCTTCCACCTGATAACGATTACCTGCCGTTGCCAGTCTGTCGATAAAACGTCCCCAGATATCGTAAACCCCGACCTGTGACAAATCGTCCAGATCCATCAGCGGCAGATTCAGGGGAATACCGCGCAGCCGTGCAGTGTCCATCACTGTTGTCCGCATGGATTCGGTGGACTGTTCAGACAAAATGCTGCGCTGGTCTTTCCCACCTTCCTGGCTGGCCAGCCACAACAGCGTAGACGGTCGCCTGCTTCCCCACACGGGATAGCCGGCAGAACGGACCAGTTCGTCCACCTTGGACGGGTCGAAGCTGGCAATGAAATAGTACTGACCGGACTGACTGTCGAAGCGGTACTGACGGATAAAATCCTGCGCCTGCTCCATCTTGGAGCGTACCAGTTCGCTGTCGAGGATATCGCGATTGCCACGGATCTTGACAAGTACCTGGCCAAAAGCGTCCTTGGCTGCCTGCTGCTGGGCCCTGCTGGATTGCTGAGCTATAGGCACCCGGGCGTCATACAGATTGGTGACCAAGGCGGCCTGGGCACTCACGCACCACAACCAGATTACCCCAAACCAGCCAATCTTATTCATGCCTTATGTCTTCTCCCCTCTGATAAAGGCGTTATTGTTATTGAAAAGCCAACAAATTTCATCTTTTCTTTATAGCCTGCAGACAGAGTCAATACTCTCTGGATTGCCTGCAATGCGGATACCCAAGCTGGTCAATAGCTGGTAAGATCCGCCCCAATTTTTACCCCGTCCAGTAAGAGGTCAATCGTGAGCCAGTCCAAGCCTTCCCTGAGTTATAAAGACGCCGGTGTCGATATTGATGCCGGTAATCAGTTGGTGGAGCGCATCAAAAGCGTCACCCGCAAAACTCAACGCCCGGAAGTCAGGGGCGGCCTCGGAGGATTTGGAGCACTTTGCGCCATTCCACAGAAATACCGCAAGCCATTGCTGGTGTCCGGAACCGATGGTGTCGGAACCAAACTGAGGCTGGCCATGGATCATCGGCGTCATGACGGCGTGGGAATCGATCTGGTCGCCATGTGCGTCAACGATCTGATTGTACAGGGTGCAGAGCCGCTGTTTTTCCTCGATTACTATGCAACGGGTAAACTTAACGTGGATACTGCAGCAGATGTGGTCACGGGCATAGGTAAAGGCTGTGAACTGTCTGGATGCGCCCTGATCGGTGGCGAAACGGCAGAAATGCCCGGTATGTACCATGGCGACGATTACGATATCGCCGGCTTTTGTGTCGGCGTGGTCGAAGAGGAAGATCTGATCGATGGCAGCAAGGTGCGAGCCGGTGACGCCCTGATTGCTGTGGCGTCTTCAGGTCCCCATTCCAATGGCTTTTCGCTGATCCGCAAGATACTGGAAGTCAGCCAGGCCGATCCAGCCCAACCCCTTGAGGGTAAGGCGATTATCGACCATTTGCTCGAACCCACCCGCATTTATGTCAAGCCGGTATTGAAACTGATCGAAGCCCTGCCGGTACACGCCATTTCACACATTACCGGCGGCGGTTTCTGGGAAAACATTCCCAGGGTCCTGCCTGAAAATACCAAGGCCGTTATCGATGGCAACAGCTGGCAGTGGCCGGCCATTTTTACCTGGTTGCAGGAACAGGGAAATGTGACCACCCATGAGATGTACCGTACATTCAACTGCGGCGTGGGTCTGGTCATCGCGGTGCCGGCGGACAAGGCCGGACAGGCGGTGACGTTGCTCAATGACGAGGGGGAGAGTGCCTGGCTGCTGGGACAGGTGGACACCATCACGGATGACAAGCAGGTCGAGATCCGCTGAGCCATGAAATCCATTGTTGTACTGATATCCGGAAACGGCACCAATCTGCAAGCCCTTATCGACGCTATCGAAGCGGGCCAGATCAAAGGCCGTATAAGGGCGGTTATCTCCAATCAGGCCGACGCCTTCGGCCTGCACCGGGCGCAGGAAGCCAATATCCCAACTGTCGTGCTGAGCCATCGGGATTTTGCTGATCGCCTGAGTTACGACCTGGCGCTGATGGAGGAAATTGATCGTCATCAACCGGATTTATTGGTGCTGGCCGGTTTTATGCGCATTCTCAGTGATCGTTTTGTCGAGCACTATGGGGGGCGCATGCTCAATATCCACCCATCCCTGCTGCCAAAATACAAAGGGCTGAATACTCATCAGCGCGCCATCGATGCGGGGGAAACCGAACATGGCGTCTCAGTGCATTTTGTCACCCCAGAGTTGGACGGTGGACCTGTTATAATCCAGTCCCGGGTGCCCGTATTCAGTGACGATACGGCAGAAGAACTGGCTGCCAGGGTCAGAGAACAGGAACTTAGTCTGTATCCCTTGGTCGTAAAATGGTTCTGTCAGGACAGGGTGAAAATGGAGAATGGCGAAGTGCAAGTGGATGGAAAACCAATTCCCGCAGAGGGTTATGCAGCGGAATAAACTGATCCTACTGCTGGTCTGGTTGCTGGCCTGTCTGCCCCTTTCTGCTTCTGAGCTGGTGCCCTTTGAGGCCCATTACATCGCTTACCGCTCCGGCATGGAACTGGGTCAGGCCGAACAGAAGCTTACCCATCTTGGACGGGACCAGTACAAACTGGAGTACCGTTCTCACGCCTCATTTCTGTTCCTGTCGGACACACGCAGCGAAGAGAGTCTGTTCAAGCTCACAGCCGATGGCCTCATCCCTTACCGTTATCATTTTGAACGCTCCGGAACCGGTAAGGACAAGCAACTCAGCGTCCGGTTTGACGAATCAGGCCGCCAGATCATTATCGGTGAGGAAACCCGGCTGCCCTGGCACAACGAAATTGATAACCAACTGTATCAACTGGATGTCCGGATGGGACTGGCCAGAGGACGCCGATCCTTTGTCTACCAGACAGTCAGTGACCGGGGCGAGATCCGTGAACAGGAGTTCCGCGTGATAGGCACCGAAGAACTGACACTGCCCTATGGCAAAGTATCAGCCATCAAGGTCGAGAAAGTCCGCGAAGGCAGCCGCAGGGAGACCTATATCTGGTTTGCCCCTGGGTTGGACTATCAAATGGTACGTCTGCATCAGTTCAAGGACGGCGATGAACAGGCCGATATTCAGCTTAGTCACTATCAGCAAATCAACGGAGCGGCGTCGCCCTCCGCAGCCCACTGACAGCCGCCTTTGAGGCAAGCAGAGCTTCCGCACTTCTGTTGGCTTTATTCCGATTCCCCTTGATTTTTTGATCCGAACAGCCTATTTTCTCGTTCATATCTGGTCTGACCTCTTATTTTTGGAGTTATCATGCAAAGTCTTTTCTGGCTGTTACTGGTGTTGGTTGCCCTGGGTGCGGCAAGCTACTGGCGGCTCAAACTGAACGTAGTCACCCTGGTGGTGGCGGCCATTCTCACCCTGGGCACCGTGGTGGGCCATGTCGGTGAGCTGTCATGGATCCTGTTCCTGCTGGTCGCCTTACCCTTAAATATCAGTACCCTTCGCAAACAGTACATCAGTGCGCCGATCCTCCGTATGTACCGCAAGATCATGCCCGAGATGTCACGCACTGAACAGGAAGCTATTGATGCGGGTACCGTCTGGTGGGATGGCGAAATATTCAGTGGCCGCCCTAACTGGCAAAAACTGCACAGTATCCCCCAGGCCAGACTGAGTGCAGAAGAGCAGGCTTTTCTTGATGGGCCCGTTGAGGAGGCCTGTCGTATGGCGGATGAGTGGGAAATCAACCACAAAAGAGCCGATTTACCTCCTGCGCTGTGGCAATACCTGAAGGATAATAAATTCTTTGCCATGATCATCAAGAAGGAGTACGGCGGCCTGCAATTCTCCGCTTACGCCCAGTCCAGGGTACTGCAGAAGCTGTCAGGCTCCGGCATTGTGCTGGCCTCCACCGTGGGTGTGCCTAACTCCCTTGGTCCTGGTGAACTGCTGCAGCACTATGGAACACAGGCACAGAAAGACCACTTCCTGCCGCGTCTGGCCAAAGGAGAGGAAATCCCCTGTTTCGCCCTGACCAGCCCCGAAGCAGGCTCCGATGCAGGCGCCATCCCGGATGTGGGTATTGTCTGCAAAGGTGAATATCAGGGCAAGGAAGTACTGGGCATGAAGCTCACCTTCAACAAGCGCTACATTACCCTGGCCCCCGTCGCCACTTTAGTGGGACTGGCCTTCAAGCTCCAGGATCCTGAAGGCCTGCTCGGCAAGGAGAAAGACCTGGGCATTACTTGTGCCCTTATTCCGGCGGACACCGAAGGGCTGGACATTGGCCGTCGTCATTTCCCACTGAACATTCCATTTCAGAATGGCCCCATCAGAGGGGAGAATATCTTCGTCCCCCTGGATTTCATTATCGGTGGACCCAAGATGGCAGGCCAGGGGTGGCGAATGCTGGTGGAATGCCTGTCCGTGGGTCGGTGTATTACCCTGCCCTCCAATTCGGCCGGCGGTACAAAATCGGTTGCCCTGGCCACGGGTGCTTACGCCCGTATCCGTCGCCAGTTCAAACTGCCTGTGGGTAAAATGGAAGGGATCGAGGAAATGTTGGGACGCATCGGCGGTAATGCCTATCTGATGGATGCCGTAACCAGCATGACGACCAAAGCGCTGGACATGGGTGAAAAGCCCTCGGTAATTTCAGCCATTTGTAAATACCACCTGACCGAGAAGATGCGCCAGGTCGTCAACGACTCCATGGACATTCACGGCGGCAAGGGCATAATCCTGGGCCCGAATAACTATATAGGCCGCGGTTATCAGGGGGCGCCCATTGCCATTACAGTGGAAGGGGCAAATATTCTGACCCGCAATATGATGATCTTCGGCCAGGGAGCCATGCGTTGCCACCCCTATGTCCTGAAGGAATTGTATGCGGCCCAGAATACGGATCCGCATCAGGCCCTGCAGGAATTCGATGAGGTCCTGTTCGGCCATATTGGCTTTACTATCAGCAATAAAGTGCGCAGTTTCTGGTTTGCCATCACGGGAGCAAGATTTGCAGCCTCCCCTTTCAAAGATGAAACCAAAGGCTATTATCAGTCCATCGAACGCTATGCCAGTAACCTGGCCTTCCTTTCAGACGTTGCCATGGGCGTACTGGGGGGAGAATTAAAACGCAAAGAGCGCTTGTCCGCCCGGCTGGGAGATGTGCTCAGCTATCTGTACCTGGCCACAGCAGTGCTTAAGCGTTATGACGATGAAGGGCGTCAGAAAGCCGATCTGCCACTGGTTCACTGGGGCATGCAGGACAGCCTGCACCGGGCTGAGATCGCCATTGAAGAGCTGCTGGAGAACTTCCCTTCACGACTCTTGGGCGTTGCACTTAAGCTGATCGTGATGCCGTTTGGCAAGCGCTACAGCCGCCCGTCTGACAAGCTGGATCACAAGGTCGCACAGATCCTTCAGACCCCTTGTGACAGCCGCGACAGACTGGGACAGGGTCAGTACCTGAGTCGCGAGGAAAACAATCCCTTCGGCATGCTGGAACAGGCTCTGGATGACATACTGGCCGCCGAGCCTTTGTACGATAAGGTTTGCAAGGCGGCTGGTGAACGTTTGCCATTCTGGCAACTGGACAAGGTAGCTGGCAGGGGCCTGGAACTGGGCGTGTTGAGCGAACAAGAAGCTGAGTTGCTCAAGCGTGCAGAAACCGAGCGCCTGCGTACCATTAACGTCGATGATTTTGACTCAGAAGAACTCATGGCCGACAAGAGTCTCCTGGACGAAGGCAAGAAGAAGCCTTCCAAATCAAGGGCCGCCTGACAGGCCTGTTAAAAAGCCCTGCGATTGCAGGGCTTTTTATTGGCATAAAGTTTCGCCCCGCTCAGGCTAATCTGCTGCCGTTTGGCACCCTGCTGTCAGGGCCAATCAGCACCACGGTTCTGGCATCCTCGTGGAGTCCTGTCACCAGGCATTCGGACATAAAAGGGCCGATCTGTTTGGGAGCAAAGTTCACCACAGCCAGAACCTGCCTGTCCAACAAGTCTTCCGGCCGATACAGGCGGGTTATCTGCGCACTGGATTTCATGATTCCTAATTCAGGCCCAAAGTCCACTTGCAGCTTATAAGCGGGATTTCTAGCCTCAGGAAAAGGTGCCACCGCCACAATAGTACCGATACGTAAGTCCACTTTTTCAAAGTCCTGCCAACTGATGGTTTCCATTGCTGTCTCCGATTATCACATCCAGGCCAATAATAAATCCGGCACCAGCGGATAACTGTGCAGAAAAGACACATTACTGTCGCAAACGGACGTTTTATTAGTAGCGACTGGGAAGATCGCCAAAGTGCAGACGAAAGCGACGCGTAAAAGCTGAGGGATTAAGATAACCCACCTGCTCGGCGACTTGGTGGACAGGCAGGTCGGTATGAGTCAGTAATGCCCTGGCCTTTTCCATTCGCATACTAATAATGTAGGCCTGAATACCCATGCCCATTTGCTGCCTGAACAGTTTTTTTAACTGAGTCTGGCTTAGGCAGGCATGACGGCTTAACAAAGGTAAATCCAGGGGGGCATCCAGCTTTCCCCTGATCAGGGCCAGGACTCTGTCGATCCTTTTGTCCAGCTTATGCCCTGTCTCCAGTTGGTCCAGCAGCAGGTAAAAGAGTCCAAACATGGAATCTTCCAGTGCAGCATTTGCCTGGGTCTCCAGTTGCCTTTGTGCATAATGCAAAAAAGCCTGCATGGGCTCATTGAGCCGCAGCAAAAAAGTGGAAGAAGTTAGCAACCTGTCGGGAAGGCTGTTCATGTCCGCGACCATAAAACTGGCCGTTTCCAGGGCCCTGAAAGAATGCTTCTGTCCTGCCCGTATCAGTATTGCCTCGCCCACATCCACTCTGGCGGACCGCTCGCCCACCTCAATATCCAGCAAGCCATGAAGAGGCAAAACAACCTGGTGATAATCATGCTGGTGGCATCGGATCTTATTGATATAACAACGGATAGAGAGTTTGTTCAGCACGTGTAAAACGGACAGGAAATCGCTGGGCCTGCATCCAGATTGCCAGAACCCTGATCAATAGCAAGAACAGAATATAGATCGAATGAATTGGCGGAGCGGACGGGACTCGAACCCGCGACCCCCGGCGTGACAGGCCGGTATTCTAACCAACTGAACTACCGCTCCAACGGTATGAAATAGTGTGGCATCGATACGAATGGCGGAGCGGACGGGACTCGAACCCGCGACCCCCGGCGTGACAGGCCGGTATTCTAACCAACTGAACTACCGCTCCAGTCCGTATCGAAAGCTTGATTTATAGTGGAGAAATGGCGGAGCGGACGGGACTCGAACCCGCGACCCCCGGCGTGACAGGCCGGTATTCTAACCAACTGAACTACCGCTCCAGTTCTTTTTATAAATCAAGAAGTTAAGCCATGGCTATCAGCCCTGTGCCCAACTGCGGCGCAGATGATACGGGTTCACCCTGGGGGAGTCAACCGATTTTTCCCCCTTGGCGGGGCAAAAATGCCTCTGGGACAACCGAACGCAGCATAAATGAGCAAAGTGCACAAAAGTGCTGCACGACTGTTCAGTTTTTACGCGCTTCTTTGGGCTTTCTGGCGAAGGACGGCAGTCTGATGCTGGCCAGACTGAAACGGCCCTTTGTGTTACCCGCCGCTTTGCCGGAACTTTTTTTCCCCAGGGTAAGCCAAATCAATGTTCCTCCGGCAACCAGCAGCAGGCCATTGGCGGCGAGAATAATAGCCCACAAGGTAGTGGTACTCATCCCCTCCTGTACCTCATCTAGGGGGGGCGATTCAGCAGTGATATCCCTTTCCATCTGCCCGGTACTCACAGTCGGCGTCTCAATCTGCTGTTCAGTTGACGGTAATGCGGACCCGGTTTGCGGGTTGACCCCGGACAGGGTTTCTGCGGCCAGTTCCGGTTCCTCGGAGAGGAAACTGAATTCCGGCACATCGAGAATAAAGTCCCTGCCATCTACAGTGCTGCCATAGGCTGCCGCTTTAACCCGATATACCCCATACTCGATATTCAGGATCTCATGCACCCTGGCCTCGTCCGAGCCTTCGGTCAGCGAAAAACTCTGCACATCGCCATTGGGATAACGGATCTTGCCGTCAATCAGCAGACTGCTGATATCCACCAGCTCACGCTCCACATCTATGACTAGGCGATGCCGGCCGTCTCCTTCATCCTTTTGCACCGACATGTTGATGGGATTGGGATGGATGACCAATGGCTCTTTTACATCCTCACGGGTAAACATGGGCGTGATAACCCGGTAAACAGGCTTCCATTGGCCCTCAGTGATACTCAGGTTGAACTGTCCGGTAAAGGTGCCATCCAGCGGATATTCATCCACCCCCATACCGTTGTCCTCGTACCTTGCCACCTGCTGAGAATCTGCGCCGAAATTGGTGAAATTGGGATTATTGGTACTGAGAAACTCGACATTCAGCTCTACTACATCGCGGATCTCATTGTAGTTAATGGGCTTACCCCCATTGGTCAGGATTGCCTTGAGCTTGATTAACTCACCGGAGAACAACAGCTCCGGCAGCGGTTCGGCCTCAAGTTTCAGATCGCTTAACACCATCACCCGGCTGCCGGGCAATAATTGTCCCACCGCCTGCCAGGGACCGGGCATAGGCTGGCTGATCCTGATCAGGTCGTAACTGGCCTCGTCATACCACTGGATTCCTTCCTTACCGTCATGCCGGGGGAAAATCTTGCTGCCGTCCGGTCTGACCAGCACTATGGGTGCCGAGCCATAGTCGCGAAAGAAAATCAGGGTGATTTCGTCGATTTTGTAATCGATGCGAAAACGATTCTGCAGCAGCTCAACACTGTTGAGGTAATCCTCATTCAGCATTGTCAGTGGCGAAGGGGCCGGCTGAGACTGGGAAGGCGGCTGGTCCTGAGCCAGGCACTGACCGGCGACAACAAGGCTTACTAGCAGAGACAGGGTTTTATGCATATCAATCCGACAACTGACGCCATAGACAAACGCCGCTGTTGCTTTCTATCAGATCCAGCCTGCGCTCATGTTCTTCCAGTTCATCGGCAGATGCCTGGACAATCTTTAATGGCTTACGATCAGAGGGCAGCATACGGATGGCCTCTCCTTGTCCCTCACTGTTCTGGCTGGCATGGCCGGACAGGTTCAACGCGGTCTGTCCGCCGGTCATAAACAGATAAACATCGGCCAGGATCTCGGCATCGAGCAAGGCACCGTGAAGCTGGCGGTGGGAATTGTCTATGCCGTATCGTCTGCACAGAGCGTCCAGATTGTTTTTCTGGCCTGGATGTAACTGTCTGGCCAGTTGCAGGGTATCCAGCACAGTACAGAGACTGCGGGTAACCCCCTCGGGCCTGCCCAGCATCAAAAACTCATGGTCCATAAATCCGACGTCAAAGGGAGCGTTGTGAATAACCAGCTGCGCGCCGCGGATAAATTCCTCGAACTGTTCGGCTACATCGCGAAACAGCGGTTTATCCGCCAGCATTTCATTGGTGATGCCGTGCACGGCAATGGCTTCCTGTTCGACTTCACGCTGTGGATTGATATAGACATGAAAGTGGTTGCCGGTCAGCCGGCGATTGATCAGCTCCACACAACCTATCTCGATGATTCTGTGTCCCTGGCGGGGATCGATGCCGGTGGTTTCCGTGTCCAGTACTATCTGTCTCATTGGCTTACACAATTCTATTCATTCGAGGATGAGCTTATTATACTGCCCCCTCAAAGCCTGTCTCGACAATTTGCCCTGCCGGCAGGATTCAGGCTTTTGATCGTCACGGCAATCAGGATAATAATGAAAAAAATTGAAGTATTTACCGATGGGTCATGCCTGGGCAACCCCGGCCCGGGTGGTTACGGGGTGGTCATGCGATACGCCAGGCACCTCAAGGAGCTCAGCGGTGGTTACAGGCTCACCACCAATAACAGGATGGAAATGATGGCGGCCATCGCTGCCCTGAAAGCACTCAGGGAACCCTGTGAAATCGATCTGACCACCGACAGCCAGTATCTGCGCCAGGGAATCAGCCAGTGGATACATAACTGGCGCAGGAACGGCTGGCGAACCTCAGAGAAGAAACCGGTCAAGAATGTCGACCTTTGGCAACAGCTGGATAGCCTGTGTCAGAAGCACCAGGTTCGCTGGCATTGGGTCAAGGGTCATGCCGGACACAGCGAGAATGAGCGCTGTGATGAACTGGCCAGGCAGGCCGCTGAGGGAAGCCACCTGAAAGAGGACACGGGTTTTCAGTCCCAGTAGCCGATAAGCTTGCCCATGCTCTGGTTGGTTTCCAGCCGCTGATGGGCCAGGTGAATCTGATCGGCCGGATAACAGGTATCGACACAGACCCGCAAAGTCCCACTGTCGAACGCTGGCAGGTACTCTTCAGTAAACTTGCGGGTCAGCGAGGCCTTGTAGCTGTCGCTGCGGTTGCGCAGCGTAGAGGCGATGAGACTGGCCCGCTTCTGCAACATGGCCGCCATGTCGAGATTTTGTACATACCGGCCCCCCAATATGGCCAGTTGGACAATGCGGCCATCCATGTTCAGGCTCTTGAGGTTGGCGTTGACATAGTCGGCAGCCACCACATCCACGATCAGATCCACGCCGCGCCACTTTTGATTGATCAGCTCGACAAAACTCTGTGATTTGTAATTGATCAGTAGCTCGGCCCCCAGTGCCTGGCAAAAAGCCAGTTTCTCGTCACTGGAGGCGGTAACAGCCACTCTTGCGCCCTTTACTCGGGCTAACTGGATAGCGGCGGAACCCACCCCACTGGCACCGGCATGGAAGAGCAAGGACTGTTCTGCCTGCAACCGGCCAAGCAGAAACAGGGCCTGATAAGCCGTCAGAAATATCTCCGGCAAGCCGGCGGCATCCCTCAGGGGCATCCCTTGAGGTACGCTCATCAGATGCAGTGCATCGACGGCCACATATTCGGCATAACCACCCCCTGCCACCAGGCCGCATACCCGGTCACCCTCCCGCCATTGACTGACCTCCCTGCCCCGCTCTACGACTTCACCTGACACCTCCAGCCCCAGCACATGGCTCTCATTGGGCGGAGGGGGATACTTGCCATAACGCTGCAGCAGATCCGCCCGGTTGATGCCAAAGCCAGCCACTTTGACCAGCACCTGATGGTCTTTGCAGAGCGGCTGCATGATTTGATCTATCTTCAGGCCATGATCGGCACTCTGGTGTTGAATAAAACGCATCACAATGTGTCAAAGCCTTCTGTATCCGTCACCGCTGCCGGGTTCACCTGAACATCACTGACGTCGCTGGCAGGGGGGCCTTCTCGCAAAAAGGCCACCAATTCTTCCAGGTCGCTTTTCTTGCCGCATGCCAATACTTCCACCGAGCCATCCGCCAGATTCTTCGCGTAACCGCTCAGTCCCAGTTGCAGGGCGCGGGCCTGGGTACTCTTGCGAAAGAACACGCCCTGAACCTTGCCGGTCACCCTGGCCTTAATGCATTGCTTCGCCAATTCCACCATCCTTCTGTACAATCCGGATAAACCAATCCGGCACATTGCATTCAGGTTGAGCTTTCAACCTTGCATTAGCCGTTTTTATCTTTTGGATCATGCTATGCCATCTAGTGTTGTTTTGCATCCCGAGCGGGAAAAATCGCTGTTACGCCGTCACCCCTGGATATTCGCCAGTGCCATTAAGGAGCAAAAGGGAAGGCTCAGATCCGGTGATACGGTCGATGTCCTCTCCCATGGCGGAAAATGGCTGGCCCGCGGGGCCTGGTCCCCCCAGTCACAAATCCAGATCCGGGTCTGGACCTTCGATGAAAAGGAGGTGGTCGACAACGGCTTCTTCCTGCGTCGAATCGAAACGGCGCAGGCAGGCCGTGAGTCGCTGATCAGACGACAGGGGCTGACGGGCTACCGACTGGTGGCCGCCGAATCTGATGGCCTGCCTGGGATCACCATCGACAAATATGACCAGTTGCTGGTCTGCCAGTTACTCAGTGCCGGGGCTGAGAAACATCGAGAAAAAATCGTCTGGGCCCTGGAAAAATGTTTCCCGGATTGCGCCATTCTGGAGCGTTCCGATGTGGCTGTGCGCAGCAAGGAAGGACTGGAGCCCAAGGTTGAAGTGCTGCGCGGCGAGGTTCCCGATGAAGTCGTCATTGAGGAGAACGGGATCCGGATCCTGGTGAACCCGATGACCGGACATAAGACAGGATTTTATCTGGACCAGCGGGACAACCGGGCCATCGCCGCCAATTACGCGAAAGACCAGGAAGTGCTGAACTGTTTTTGCTATAGCGGCACATTTGGGAGTTATGCCCTGGCCAACGGTGCCAGTAAAGTCGTCAACATGGATGTGTCGGAGCCGGCTTTGGCCCTGGCCCGACGCAATGTGGAGATAAACAACCTGGAGTTGGCCCGCTGTGAATTTATCCAGGCCGATGTGTTCCAGTCCCTGCGCGACTTTGCCCAGTCCGGCCGGACATTTGATCAGGTGATTCTGGATCCGCCCAAATTCGTCGAAAGCAAAGCCAGCCTGAATAAGGCCTGTCGGGGCTACAAGGACATCAACCTGCATGCCATGCAAATCCTCAGGCCTGGGGGCATTCTCTGCACGTTTTCCTGCTCGGGCCTGATGCCTACGGACCTGTTTCACAAAGTCGTGGCAGATGCCGCTCTGGACGCCGGCCGGCAGGTGCAGTTTCTGGAACGCCTGGGGCAAGCCCCGGACCACCCTGTGGCGGCCAGCTATCCGGAAGGATTCTATTTGAAAGGCCTGGTCTGTCGGGTGCTGTAAGCGCAGAGGCATTGTCCTGGCTGAGCATGAAAAAAGGCCTCATAACGAGGCCTTTTTGCTAACCATTATTTTCAGTTCATCTCGATGATTTCGACACCCACCAAGTAGCTGCTGTCCGAACCCGGCACACAACGCACCACCTTGGCTTTTGCACTGAGGGAGGGGATTTGGCTGTTGCTCGACTCCAGAATGGCCTGCACCATGGTCCCCGGCTCGATGGACTCCTCCACCTCAAAAGACATGCCGGTGGCACTCAAATCCTTACAGATGGCCGACAAACTCCGACTGGACTGATCGTCGTTTACTTTAATCTCGCAGGCCGTGTTGACCATCATCCGAAAGAAATCACGCTTATCGTCATAGCCCAGCATAACCTTCCCCTTCGCTTATGGCTGTTAACTGCCGAAGCCAGCAGTCGTGTCCTACTTTATATTGCGCCACTGATAGCTTGTCAATGTTATCCCCAAAGGCACACTATCATCGGTGCCACGTCGTCGCCCTTTCCACACCATATCAGAATGTGTCCAGATGCTGCACAATACGCTTTTCCGAAATGGGATAGGCGGTACCCAACTGCTGGGCGAAAAAAGATACCCTGAGTTCCTGAATCATCCAGTGGGTTTGCCGGAGTTCTGCGGGTACCGGCTGTCCGGGTGGCACCTTATTCAGCTTTGCCCGCCAGGCAGACACCACTTTTTCGATAACCAGTTGATGCTGCCGGTCCCGGTTCGGATCAATGGCCAGCTTGTCCAGACGCCTGGCAATTGCCTGCAGGTAACGATTCCAGTCATCCAGGCGCGCCACACCTATATCGGTAACAAAACCTGCATAGACCAATTCATCCAGGTTGGCCTTGATATCGCCTATGGCATTGATCATGTTGAGGGGAATATTGCCCTTTAACTTTTTATGGACCTGGTGGGCCTGAGTCAGCCCCTGTTCAACCTTGACCGCTATACCAAGCACCTTGTCGTTCAATTCTGAGCGAACTCTGTCACGCATGGCTTCGAAGGCTGCAGCATCCCTGATTTGTTCCGCCTCTGCACCCAGGAGGTCATCCACGGCCGCGGCAATGCAATCGTCGATCAACGCGCGAACTTCACCAAAAGGGTTAAAGTACAACCCCAACTTGGCCTTGTTGGGCAGTTTGTCCTGCAAGTATTTTACCGGCGAGGGCAGATTCAACAGCAATAGACGTCGCAGTCCCTGCCGGTGTGCTTCATCGGCAAGATAGGGCTGGTCAAACAGCTTGATGGATACAGATTGTCCCTTATCCACCAGCGCGGGATAGGCCTTAACCTGATAAGCCGCCTGCTTCCTGATGAATTCCTGCTGTAGCCTGCCAAAGCTCCACTCCCTTAAATCATCCTGTTCCAACTCCGGGGTGGCCGCTTGTTGCAGGGTTTGCTTGACCCTTCCCTGCAGGCGTTGCTGCAGTCCGGCCAGGCTGCGATCCTGTGCAATCACCCTGCCCTGTTCATCCAGCACTTTGAAATTGAATAACAGGTGGGCCGGCAGACTCTGCCATTGCCATTCCTCTTCGCTGACCTCTACCCCGGTCATCTTCCTCAGCTTGACGCCAAGAGCCGGCAGGAATGCCCCCTGAGCGGGCTGGAGATCCGCCACAGCCGCCCTGGCATAATCGGGGGCGGGTACGAAGTTGCGGCGCAACCTTTTGGGTAGCGACTTGATGAGATTCACCACCAGTTCTTCTCGCAGTCCGGGCACCAGCCAGTCAAAGCCCTCGCTGCTCACCTGATTCAACAGGGGCAGGGGGATCTCCACACTCACACCGTCATCTTCTGCCCTGGGGTCGAAGTGATAACTGAGATTAAGGGTCAGATTGCCCTGCTGCCAGACATCCGGATAATCCAGGGCGCTGACATGGCTGGCATCCTGCTTCATCAGGCTGTCCAGATCCAGATTCAGGCTGGTTTTATCCTGTTGTTGTTTCCACCACTTGCGAAAATCCGCTTCGCTGCATATATGTCCGGGAATTTTCCGCTCATAAAACTGAATCAGGTCCTGCTCGTCGACCAGAATATCCCTGCGCCGGGACTTGGCTTCCAAATCCTCTACCTGTTCAACCAACTGCTGGTTATGAGCCAGGAAGGCAAAGTCCAGCTTAGTATCCAGGTTAACCAGAGCCTCACGGATAAAGATTTCGCGGCAGGCACTGGCATCAATGCGGCTGTAGTTGACCTTTCTGTCCCTGACAATATCCAACCCAAACAGACTGATGCGCTGCGTTGCCATGACTGAACCCTGCTTTTTCGACCAGTAGGGCTCTGAGTAATGGGACTTGGCCAGATGGGTGGACAGGGGCTCCAGCCAGACAGGATCGATCCTGGCCACATCCCGTGCAAATAACCGCGAGGTTTCAACCAGTTCGGCCGCCATCAGCCATTTCGGCGCAGACTTGGCAACCCCCGACCCGGGAAAGATCAGAAACCGGGTATTTCTGGCGCCCAGATATTCACGTTCCTTGTCCCTGAAACCAATATGCGACAGCAAACCGGCCGCAATGGCCTGATGCAGTCTCTGGTAATCGGCCGGCTGGCTGTTGAGACGAAAGCCCAGATCGACAATGGCCTGTTTCAGTTGGCTGACGATGTCCTGCCACTCCCGCATACGAAGGTAATTGAGAAAATGCTCCTTACACCATCTGCGTAACTGGTTGGCTGACAACTGCTTTTGTTGCTGTCGAAAGACCTGCCACAGATTAAAGTAGGAAACAAAATCCGATTCTTTGTCCTGAAACTGGCGATGAGCCTCGTCGGCAGCCTGACGTTTCTCCTGGGGTCGCTCGCGGGGATCCTGAATACTCAGCGCAGCGGCAATAACAATGACTTCTGAGAGTGCTCCGTTGGCCGCGGCATCCACCAGCATCCTGGCGTATCGTGGGTCCACCGGCAATCTGGCAATCTGCCTTCCTGTCTGGGTCAGGCGGCTGCGATCTTGCCCTCTGGCCTGTGAAATGGCGCCAATTTCCTGTAACAGGCGAAAACCGTCATTGATATTTCGTGCATCAGGGGCCTCAACAAAGGGAAAGGCTTCAATATTGCCCAATCCCAGCGCCAGCATCTGCAGAATGACCGAAGCCAGGTTAGTGCGCAGGATCTCCGGATCGGTAAACTCCGGACGGTTAATGAAATCCTGCTTAGAGTAAAGACGAATGCAGATACCGGCAGATACACGCCCACAACGGCCAGCCCGCTGGTTGGCCGAAGCCTGGGAAACAGGCTCGATGGGTAGCCGCTGGACCTTGCTTCTGGCGCTGTACCGGGATAGACGGGCATAACCTGGGTCGATGACGTATTTGATGCCGGGTACCGTCAGCGAGGTTTCGGCCACGTTGGTGGCCAGCACAATACGGCGACCTGAATGGGCTGCAAAAATGCGATTCTGTTCAGATGAGGACAATCTGGCATACAGGGGAAGAACCTCGGTGTTGCGATACTGCTGCTTACTCAGGGCATCGGCAGTGTCGCGGATTTCCCGCTCACCCGCCAGAAAGACCAGGATATCGCCCATGCCTTCCCTGCTGATTTCGTCCACGGCATCGACAATGGCCTGGGTCTGGTCCCTGTCACCCTCCCCTTCCTCCAAAGGCCGGTAGCGTAACTCCACCGGATACGTCCGGCCACTCACCCGAATAATAGGGGCATTATCGAAATGTTGGGAAAAACGCTCAGGATCGATGGTCGCGCTGGTGATAATTAACTTGAGATCCGGTCGCCTGGGCAGCAACTGCTTAAGATATCCGAGAATAAAATCGATATTGAGGCTGCGCTCGTGGGCCTCATCGATGATGATGGTATCGTATTGATTCAGGTATCTGTCCTGCTGGATCTCTGCCAGGAGGATCCCGTCCGTCATCAGCTTGATATAGCTGCGGTCGCTGACCTTATCGGTAAAACGCACCTTATAGCCCACGGCCTCACCGAGAGGCGTGTTCAGTTCCTCCGCTATCCGGTTGGCGACGCTTCTGGCGGCCAGTCGGCGTGGTTGGGTATGTCCGATCAACCCACCGATACCCCGGCCCAATTGCAGACAGATCTTGGGTATTTGTGTGGTCTTACCTGAGCCTGTCTCGCCGGCAATGATCACGACCTGGTGATTCTGGATTGCCAGGGCAATCTCTTCCCGGTGCTCCGAAACCGGCAAATCAGGATATTCAATCTCGGGGCAATTTTGCAGCCGGTTCTGATATCTGGCCACTGAAGTCTGCATATCCCGTTGCAATTTCGCTATGCCTTCGTGGTTTTGTCTATCGCTGAGTTTTTTATAGCGGCGCACAAAAGCAGGCCGGTCAGCTACCGGACATTGGTTAAGCAGAGAATGAAAATCTGACTGTGACAAGAATAAGGATCCGCACATTGCTGATAAGGGCGCAGATCCTAGAAGATGAACAAGGGGATTTCCATCCCCTTGTTCAGATTTGGCCTAACTGATCCGTTTGTAACCGTCACGAAGCTGCACATCGATAGCGTGCAGGACCTCGGCACGGCTGATCGTACCCTGCAGATAGCCGTCATCATCAACCACCGGGTAGATTTTGGGTTTTTCTCCCAACATTTTCTGCGCCAGCTCAATGATGGACAAGTAAGGCTTGATGGCCAGGGCGTCCTTGAACATTACGTCCTCCACCCGGGCCACCTGCTCACGGTAAAAACTTGATTCGAGCATTCTGGCCAGGCAATCCTTTTCGGAGAGGAACCCTACCAGCTTTTTATGACTGTCGATGACCGGTCCGCCGGTCTGGTGACTTTGCAATAACCTTTCCACCGCTTCTGCTACCGTCATTTCAGGGGTAAAAGTCACCGGGCGCCTGTTCATGTAATCATTGACTTGCAGGGACTCCATAAAGCCTCTCCTGTGGTAATAAGATTCAGGTCCTGACATTGACATGCAGTCATGCTCTAAAGATAGACCCAGGACCCGCCATACACAGTAATTTTATACCGCCAAAAAAAAGCCGGCTCAAGGCCGGCAGCAAATATCTACCTTTCATCCTTGAAAATGGCAACATGCACCTTGCCTTGCCGATCAATACTGGCTCGGTACATTCCCTCTGTATTGAACGGCATGCTGACGTTGCCGTCCTTATCCACCACTATGACCCCGCCACTGCCGCCAGCAGGCTTGAGTACGTTATGAATGACCGTATTGGCCGCCACTTCCGCCGGGATCTGCAGATACTTGGCCCGGCTACAGATATCGGCAGCCACGTGGTAGCGGATGAAATATTCCCCATGGCCAGTTCCTGATACAGCACAACTCTGATTATCAGCATAGGTCCCTGCGCCAATGATGGGCGAGTCGCCAATTCGCCCATAACGCTTGGCCGTCATTCCCCCGGTAGACGTGGCGGCGGCCAGGTTGCCTTTGGCATCCAAAGCGACGGCCCCCACGGTACCGAACTTATAATCCAGCATATCCGGCCGACTGAATGCTGTTTTATCCTGTTTAAGGGTTTGCTTGGCTCTGAGTAACTGGTGATGACGGGTTTCTGTGTCGAAGTAGGTATTGTCGACTATCTCCAGCCCCTGTTTTGCAGCGAACAGTTCTGCTCCTGCACCACTGAGCAGGACATGGTCGGAATGCTCCATTACGCTCCTGGCCAGTGCGATGGGACTTCTGACGGTCCTGACACCGGCCACGGCGCCTGCCGCCAGGTTACTGCCATCCATAATGGATGCGTCCAGCTCATGCGTTTCGTCATAAGTGTAAACGGCCCCCCGCCCAGCGTTGAACAAGGTGGAATCCTCCAGGATCTGTACTGCCGCCACCACCGCATCCAGACTGGACGCGCCATCACTGAGTAATTGGTGCCCTGCCCGGACGGCTTCTTCGAGTTTATCCCGGTAAGCCTTTTCCCCCTCTGGTGTCAAATTGGCCCTGCTGATGGTCCCTGCCCCGCCGTGGATGGCTATGGCCACCTGTCCCTGGGTTTCCTTTGCCAATGTGCCGAATGATGCTGTCATGAAGATGAGCCCCAAAGCCAAGATCCGTTGCATATGTAATTTCCTTTTGCAGGTTGACGGATGCGCCAACCGATAAAAACGTCCTGTCAGCCTACCAGAATATTTTTCCTCGTGCCCTGCTTGCATATTGTCTATATGCCAGGTCTATTAATGATGCGCTCACTCAGCGAGCGCAAAATGTTCCATGGCAAGGCAGGGTCCTGGAGGTTTAGTGGGACTAAATCAAGGGGCTCCAAGGCCGCCAGGGGGCATGCCGGCCTCGCCCGCAGGGAGCGGCCAGATGGGCTTCTTTCTGCGTTCCCGCACCTTGAAATAGACCCACTATGCCTTCGAAGCGGCGCCTTGACCTAAGCCCTTCTGACCTGCTCTGGGTAGACCAGATCATTAACAGACCTGGTATTAGGCAGTCCGGCTTGAGTTTCCCCTGCTAATCTGCTGAGATTCGCCCATCACACGCAGTATTCAGGGAAAGCAGATTGCCCGAACAGACCCTTTTTTGGCATGACTACGAAACCTGGGGGGCGAATCCCCAGAAAGATCATCCTGCCCAGTTTGCCGGTATTCGCACCGATTTGGCCCTCAATCCCATTGGTAAGCCAATCAAGTTATTTTGCCAGATCCCCAATGACTACCTGCCTCACCCCCAGGCCTGCCTGATTACCGGTATTACGCCGCAGCAGTCCTTGCGTGACGGACTACCGGAGGCCGATTTTATTGCCCGTATTGACCAGCAGTTCAGCCAGCCCAATACCTGCGTGGTGGGCTACAACAATTTGCGTTTTGACGACGAGGTTACGCGTTACACCTTGTACCGTAACTTCTTTGATCCTTACGCAAGAGAATGGCAACAGGGCAACAGTCGCTGGGATATTATCGATATGGTGCGGGCATGTTATGCCCTGCGACCCGAGGGAATTGAGTGGCCGATGCGGCAGGACGGTACCCCCAGCTTTAAGCTGGAGGAGTTAACCCGGGTCAATGGCATTGAACACCAGGATGCCCATGATGCCATGTCGGATGTCTATGCCACCATAGCACTGGCCAGACTGATAAAAGCCAAGCAACCCAAGCTTTACCAGTATCTGTTCGAATTGCGTAACAAACAGAAGGTACTGGCACAGTTGGACTGGCATCGTATGACCCCTTTAGTGCATGTTTCTTCCAAGCTACCGGCTAGCCAGGGCTGTTGCACCTGGATTGCGCCTGTCAGCCCCCATCCGAAGAACAAGAATGCCATCATTGTCCTGAACCTGGCCCTTGATCCTACCCCTCTGGAATCCCTGGATGCAGAAGAATTGCGGGCCAAATTGTACCAACCCAGTTCTGACCTGGATGAAGGGGAGCAACGGCTGCCGATCAAACTGGTTCACATCAACAAGTGTCCGGTGCTGGCACCGGCCAAAACCCTGACAGCGGAAAACGCAGCCAGACTCGGTATTGACCGGGAGGCCTGTCTGAAAAACCTGGAAAGACTTCGTCAAATCCCGGCTTTGGTGCAAAAGCTGCAGGATGTGTTCGATACGGAGCCAGGAGGTGAACAGGGGGATCCCGATCATGCCCTTTATACGGGAGGATTTTTCACTGATGCAGATCGCTCAAGGGCCGAGCAGATAAGGCAAATGCAGCCCGATCAAATGGTCGGACTGGACTGGCAGTTTGATGACCCCAGGCTGCAGGTTATGCTGTTCCGTTACCGGGCCAGGAATTATCCACATAGCCTGGATGCACAGGAAGCTGAGAAATGGCAAAGGCACCGCCAATTCAGGCTACTGGACCCCAGTTCCCCTGCCAGTATTCATATGGATGAATATTTACAGGAAATTGAACAGTTAGCCGGACAGCATCAACAGGATGTTAACAAACTGGCAATTTTGCGTGCACTGTATCAATATGCGCAGAGCATTTGATAAAAATTACTCACCCCTTGTCGATAACAAGGTAACGGGGATTACCGGGCAGAAGTATGAAGGGCATTACCCTAAACCAGGAAGAAGGCGGCAAGTTCGTCAAGCTCAGTATCGATACGAAGAGTGTCGAAGAGAAACTTGATGCCAGGCAGTTGATTGACTTCGTTCGCACCAGCGAATTTGGCAAGCTTTTCCTGTTTGAAGATAAGCTCGTCAAACTGGCTCAGGAGACTCACAAAGCCAAGGAAAATAACAGTCACAAAGTACTCAATGAGCGGGTGGCCGAGCGACGTAACGCAGAGGTTCAATACAAGCTGCTGGACTCGGATATGTCTGCAGAACTGGTGATGACCAGTGCCTGTGGCGGCAAGAACCCCAACTATCCGCAACTGTTGAAAATGGCCAGGGAAGCAGGGATCAGACGCGGGCTGGGCAGGAACAGGCTCACCCAGGCTGTACAAAGGGCGGAAAAGGAGCCTCCTGGCAGCGAAATACGCCTCCTTGTGGCCAAAGGACTGCCACCTAAAAACGGACGTTCTTCCCGGGTTATTCCCCTGGTACCCAATGCGCTGGAACGTATTCTTCGTCCCCAGGAGATCAGCAACACAAGGGTCGACATGCGCGATTTGGGCGACATTATCTGCGTAAAGGCCGGCACCCCGGTATTAAAAAGACTTCCCCCTACAGAAGGCCGGGCTGGCTACACAGTGCGTGGCGAAAGCATCAAACCAATAGTGGGAGAATGGCAGCCGATCAAACCCGCCGGGGGGACCATGATCAGCCCCGACAATGAAAATCTGATCCTGTCAGAAATTTCCGGCATGCCGAAGTTCAAAGACGGCAGCATGTGGGTGGATGAAACCTATGTGTGTAAAGGAGTCAACGTCGGCACAGGAAACGTTAACTACGACGGAGCTGTGATAGTCAATGGTGATGTCACGGAGAAGATGCTCATCACTGCGACCGGCGATATCACCATCAACGGCTTTGTGGAGTCGGCAGTTATCCAGGCCGGTGGAGATATCATTATCACTCAGGGGGCCATGGGCAAGCAGAGCGAAACCGGAAACCTTGAATATTCCACCAAGTTGGTGGCTCAGGGCAATGTGCATGTGCAGCATGGCCAGGGACTGGATATCAGTTGCCATGGTAATGTGACGGTGGGCAAACAGCTTGCCCATAGTCGCATCAATTGCAGCGGCGGGGTAACCATAGGTCCGATAGACAACCCCAATGGCAATCTGTTTGGTTGCGAGATTCAATGCCAGCTGGCCGTCAGGGCGGGCACCATAGGCGCTGTTTCCGGCTCAAACCTGTTTGTGGATTACAGTGACGGGTACAACTTCGTTATCGAACGCAAGGACTTAATGGAAGATCTTCTCAAACAGTTGCAGGACAATTTTTACCGCCATAAGGGCAAGATGGATATCATCAAGAAGAAGAACCTGCCCAAGGATTTGGCCGACAAGCTAAGTACCGCACTGAAACTGTACAAGAATGAAGAACAACTGCTGGCTTGGGTGACCCAACGGGTGGAAGATCTCCGTAAGGCCAAGGATCAGTATGTGGAGGTGGCCAGCCTGGTGGCAAGCAAGAAAATCTATTCCGGTGTCGTGGTTAAACTCAATAACCGAACCTGGAAGGCCGACCGGGAATATTCACGCGGCCGGGTCCATTATTTCGAGCACCAGTGGCACTTCGAGCCAGGCTAAAGTCGGGTAGCCTGTCCTAGGGCGTGTTTATCGTTCATATTGACGCTCTGCAGGAGGCCATTTTTTTGCCCGGCAAGGAAGAAGGAGTGCGGTTTAGTGGGCCTAAATAAGCGACTGATGACGCTGCTGGACGGAAAAATGGCCCCAGCCCGAAGGGTTGAGGCTAAAAACCCCTCACTCCGCGTTGCTCCCAACTTGTTTAGATGGCTAAACGGCGTTACTCGCGCCTTGATTGAGGAGTTTTTCGCTCTCAACAGAGGCCAATATGAACGATAAACACGCCCTAGGGTTTCATCCTCGCCAGTAAGCTTGATGTATCCCAGCGTTGTCCTCCGAGGTTCTGCACTTCCTGATAAAACTGGTCCACCATGGCGGTCATCGGTAGACTGGCCCCGATTTGAGCGGCCTGCTCCAGGGCAATGGCCAGATCCTTGCGCATCCAGTCCACAGCAAATCCAAATTCATATTCCCCCTTGAGCATGGTCTGATGCCGGTTCTCCATTTGCCAGGATTGTGCAGCACCTTTGCTGATCACCTCAACCACTGCCGCACAGTCCAATCCAGCTCGCTGACCAAAGTTCAGCGCTTCTGCCAGTCCCTGTACCACCCCGGCAATACAGATTTGATTCATCATCTTGGCCAGTTGACCGGTGCCGCACTCACCCAACAGGCGGCAGAATCTGGCGTACGCCTTCATCACCGGTTCAGCCTTCGCAAAGGTGTCTGGTTTTCCCCCCACCATAATGGTCAGTTGACCATTTTCTGCTCCGGCCTGCCCACCGGACACCGGTGCATCAAGAAAGCCTATCTCCTGCATTGCCGCTATCTGCTCCAGCTCCCGGGCGACCCTTGCAGACGCTGTTGTATGGTCCACCAGCACGGCCCCGGCCTGCATGCCAGCCAGGACGCCGCTCTGTCCAAGTACCACGCTGCGCAGATCGTCATCATTGCCCACACAGACAAATACCAACTCTGCCCCGCTCGCCGCTTCGGCCGGACTGGCAGCCATCTGTCCTCCATATTGACTGGTCCAGTCCCTGGCTTTTTGTTCGGTCCGGTTGTAGACGGTCACCTGGTAACCTGCCTTCTGTAAATGTCCGGCCATGGGAAATCCCATCACGCCTAAACCGATAAAACTGACTCTTTTTGACATGCTTACTCCTTCTCAGGCTCGTCTAGTGTTGGCACTTGACAAAGATTTATGCTGACATTGTCCATCAGAATATTCACCGACGTCACCGCACCCTGAATAAAAAGGCAAGCGGAAGCGTCCATTACCAAAGCTGAGCCACTATGACCCACTCCGTGCATGATTTTGACATGCTTCTGACCAATGGCCAAAAGCAATCCCTGGCCGAGTTCAAAGGTAAGGTGCTGCTGATAGTCAATACCGCCAGTCAGTGCGGCTTTACCCCACAGTACGAAGGGTTGGAGAAGCTCTATCAGGACTACAGGGAAAAGGGTTTTGTCGTGCTCGCATTTCCCTGTGACCAGTTCGGCCACCAGGAGCCCGGCTCAGATGAAAGCATCCAGGAATTTTGCAGTTTGAACTTCAACCTGAGCTTTCCGCTGTTCAGAAAAACACTGGTCAATGGCGATCAGGCCGCCCCCCTGTTTGAGCATCTGAAGACCCATGCACCGGGAGTACTTGGCAGCAAAAGCATCAAGTGGAACTTTACCAAGTTCCTTATCGATACCGAGGGCCAGGTGATAAAACGCTACGCTCCGACCACCAAGCCGGAACAACTGCGCAATGATATCGAATCCCTGCTGAACAAAAACTAAGGATCTCACAATGAAGATTACGGTATTCAGTGCCAAGGCCTACGACAAGGAATATTTGCAACAGGCTAACCGGGGCTTTGAGCTGGCATTTATCGAATCGCGCCTCAACCAACAGACCGTGGCCCTGGCTGCGGGCTCCCAAGCCATCTGCGTGTTTGTAAACGACCAACTGGACAAGGCTGTACTGCAGGAACTGAAGATGATGGGGGTACAACATATTGCCTTGCGCTGCGCCGGTTTCAACAATGTTGACCTGGAAGCAGCCAGGGAACTTGGCTTGCAGGTATCCAGGGTGCCTGCATACTCCCCTGAGGCAGTGGCCGAGCATACGCTGGCTCTGGTACTGACCCTTAACCGGCGGTTACATAAAGCCTATAACAGGGTAAAGGAAGGCAACTTCTCATTACAGGGTTTACTGGGATTTAATCTGCACGGTAAAACCGTCGGCATCATTGGCACCGGGCGCATCGGTCTGGCCACGGGTCGACTATTTAAGGGCTTTGGTTGCCAACTGCTTGGCCATGACCCGTTGCCTAGTGATGACTGGCAGGCGATGGGTGGGCAGTACTGCGCCCTGCAAAAATTGTTCAGCGAGGCTGACATCGTCAGCCTGCATTGCCCCTTGACGCCGCAGACCCGGCATATGATCAATGATCAGAGCCTGGCGTTGATGAAAGACGGCGTGATGCTGATCAATACCTCAAGGGGCGGACTGATAGACACAGGTGCGGTGATCCGATCCCTGAAAAACCGGAAAATCGGCTACCTTGGGCTGGATGTGTATGAAATGGAGGGAGATCTTTTCTTTGAAGATCTGTCCAATCAGATTATCCAGGACGACCTGTTTCAGCGTCTTGCCACTTTTCCAAATGTGTTGATCACCGGCCACCAGGGCTTTTTTACCCATGAAGCGCTGTCACAGATAGCCGCAACCACCATGCACAATCTGTATCTGGCACAGCAACAACGCACGGACAAGACTAGCTTTCTGGTTTGACCGCAATCAGATGAAAATAGCGTCCCAGCCATACAAAGGGGTGTTGCCGGCCATACTCCAGCTCTTTGCGCTTGATCTGTTCGTACTGACTTGTCTGGATACCCTTGTCACGCACATAGTCGTGAAAGCAGCGAATGCCGGCCTTATGCCTGACAGTCAGTCCCAGGCTGTGTAAGAAGTCCAGTACCTCAGAAGGATGCAGGGAATTGTTGGGATTGAGACGAACCCGGTTTGGAACGATGAAATCCTTGTCGATGTAATCGAAGTTGCCATAAATGAGGTTGCTGAAGATATGGGCATCCCGGTTGAAAAAGCTCAGCGACAGCATGCCCCCAGGTGCAATCCTTTCAATCAGCAGGGCCAATACCTCCAGCGGCTGACTCAGCCATTCCAACATGGCATGACAAACCACCAGTTCAAAATGCCTGTCCGCCGGCAGTTCCTGAACGGGCCCCAAATGGTATTGCACCTGCCCATACCGGCCGAGCCTCTGTCTGGCCAGTTGCAGGGCATCTGCAGAGACGTCATTGAGCAACACCTGATGGCCCTTTTCGAGCAGAAACTGCGCCATAATGCCGGTACCGCCGCCCGCATCCAGAACCTCCAGCGGTTGTGTCGGCAGGAGATCATTCAGGTAATGGGTCAGAAGCTCGTGGCGCAACCTGCCTTTGGTGGTGCCATAGATATTCTTGTCAAATTTCTCTGCGATACGATCAAAACTCTGATCCCCGGACGCCTGTTTGTGCATAGGTGCTCCTTCAGGCCGGATTGGCAATGTCAACAAAATCCACCGGCACGGAAAATTGCTTGCTCAGGTGTTCTCCCAGCGCCTTTACCCCATAGCGTTCAGTGGCATGGTGTCCGGCGGCGAAAAAAGCGATGCCACACTCCCTGGCTACGTGAATCGTCTGCTCTGATACCTCACCGGTAATAAAGGCGTCAATCCCCTGCTCTGCGGCCAAACCGATATAGCTCTGCCCTCCTCCCGTACACCAGGCAACGGTTCTCAATTCCCCTGTACCGGCCTCTACCAGCGGTTTGCGACCCAACCGGCTCTCCAACTGCCTTGCTAATTGCTCAGCGGTCAATGGCCTGGCAAACTTTCCCTGCATCACTACGCTGGTGGGATTTCCCTGCTCCAATGGGCCGGTGACTTCAATTTGCAGCAGTTTCGCCAACTGTGCGTTGTTACCCAAAACAGGATGGATATCCAAGGGTAAATGATAGGCCAACAGGTTAATGTCGTGGCTCAGCAGCAATTTTAGCCTGTCCCGGCGCATTCCCGTTACGGTAGGGCTTTCTCCTCGCCAGAAGTATCCATGATGAACCACAATGGCATCAGCCTGACGTTCAATGGCTGCTTCTATCAACGCTCTGCTGGCGGTGACGCCCGTCACTATCCTGCCAATCTGTTCCCCGCCTTCCACCTGTAAACCGTTCGGGCAATAGTCTCTGACCTGTGCGGGGGACAGAAGCTGATCGAGATATTCACACAAAGTTTGTCGGGATAACTGCATAACTTGCCTTTATTGTTAACGAAAGGGTGGAAAATTAGACATTAAAATGTAAAAGGGGTATAACTTGGCATTCTGCTTTTTTAATCACTTAAAATAAAGGTAACAATCCGGATTATGAGCAAATTGGATAAAGACCAGGTGATCGCCAAATTTACCGAGGCGTACAAATCAGCACATGGTAAAGAACCACAGATCGAAGCCAAAGGTGGCTGGTATTCGATAGACGGCGACAAGAATGTGCGCCTGGCCCAACTGGAAGAAATGGCAGAGGAACTGAGTGGCAAGAAGACTCAGAAGAAAGCCTCCACTGCGTCCAAAACGGAAGACAAGCCGGTCGCCAAGAAGGCAGCCAAGGCCCCTGCAAAAGCGAAGAACAAGGCCAAGGGCAAATCCTCTGGCTTTTCCGTTAAGGCCTATTGGGCAGAGCAACTGGCGGCCAAGCCCCACCAGTGTCGCCAGCCCAGATAATCATCCGCTGACAATTTCCGAAAAAAGCGACCCTGGGTCGCTTTTTTTATTTTGTCGCCTCAAGAAAATGCTGAAAATGTGCCTTGGTCCGGGACACCGCCTTTGCGTGATCGACGATGGGTGCCGGATAGGAAAGACTTTTGAACCCTGACCACTTGTGGGGTTCATGCAGATATTTCAGAGGAACAGCCTTGAGCTCCGGCAGCCAGGCCAGGATAAAGTTACCTTGGGCATCGTATTTCTTACCCTGAGTGGTGGGGTTAAAGATACGAAAATAGGGCGCCGCATCTGTTCCAACCGAAGCGCTCCACTGCCACCCTCCATTATTGGAAGCGAAATCCCCGTCCACCAGATGGGCCATAAAGTAATCCTCTCCCCATCGCCAGGGCAATAACAGGTGCTTGGTCAGAAAGCTTGCCACTATCATACGCAATCTGTTGTGCATCCAGCCCGTCTCATTCAGACAGCGCATGGCGGCATCCACAATGGGGAAACCTGTTTTTCCCTGGCACCAGGCCTCAAATTGCGCTTGGTCGTCATACCAGCGGAAATTATCGTATTTCTCCAAAAAACAGTGGTATCGACATACATGGGGAAAGTGATACATCACATAACGGTAAAAGTCGCGCCAGGCCAACTCCCTTAGCCAGGCAAAAGCGGCTGATCCGGTCTCGAACAGCCTACCGCCATGGATATTCAAAAGCAGATTGGTAGCCTGTAAAGGGGAAACAGCTCCAATGGATAAATAAGGGGACAGCCGGCTGGTTCCCTGCTCAGCGGGAATATCTCTGCGGTCCGGGTATTCAGCAACCCGGTGGACAAAAAAACTGCGCAGGTTTTCCATAATCTGCTGTTGTCCCACAGGCCAGACTGAATCGGGACTGGCAGACAAGAAACGGCGCAAACCTTCATCGTTCTCTTCCACAGCCCCGGACAGTTTATCGCTTTTAAGCACGGGGGTTGGAGCCACCACAGCCTGCAGATGATTCTGTACCTGATCCAGCCACTGATGAAAATAGGGTGTAAAAACCCGGTAGGCGTTGCCCTCTTTATTCAGAATGCGATCTGGCCTGACCAGGCAGGTATCATGGAAAATCCCAACATCCACACCCAGCGAGCCCAGTCTGCGCCTGACCTCTTTGTCCCGTCGCCTTTCATCCAGTTCATATTCTGCATTGAAGTAAACCCGGCTTATCTGGTGTTGCTGACAAAGCTCAGCAAGAGAATCAGCGACTTGCCTGTGGCCCTTAACCTCTATCAGGTTCAGGTGTACCCCGCGTTGTGCCAGCTCTGTTTTCAGGACCAACAAACGTCGCACAATCAAATCCAGTTTGATACCGGCCAGACCGTACTCCTGCCACTGTCCTGGGGTTATAAAGAACAGGGCACTGACCTTGTCATGATGCTGACTGGCGTAAGTAAGAGGGCTGTTCCAGAGTGCGCGTAGATCGCTGCGTAGCCATACCAGTGCAGACATATCAGGCTCTCAGCCCCAGGGCTTCAGGATAAGGCTGCAGGTAACTTTGCTGCTGCAGATACGAGTTCGGATAATGTTTCAGGTGATGCCGCAGAAGGGTCATTGGTGCCAGCAAAGGCACATGGCCGAGGCGGTATTTTTCAATCTGCTCACTCAACTCCTGTTTATCCTGGCGAGATAGTTTGCGTTTAAAATATCCCTGCAGATGCATCAGGGCATTGGTCTGTTTACGCCTGTCGGTCGGCTTGCCAAGGGCACTAAACAGCAGGGACTGATACTCTTCCAAAGTGGACTCCAGCCGCCCCTTGGCCTTTGCCACCAAACGCCCAAGTGATTGATACGTCTGCGGGCTGTAAGCCATGACAAGCAACTTGTTCCTACTGTGATAGGTAACCAGGGCGGCCACGCTGGGCTTTATCAGCACCTGATGACGAAACCCATGGTAAGCATACACCCGGGTAATAAAGCTTTCCCGTAGACCTGCATCATTCAACCGTCCGTCTTCTTCCAGGGGCAGATGGGGAAACCGCCGCCTTAACAGGCTGGCAAACAGTCCCTGGCCCTGGCGATGAACAAGTGATCCGCTCTGGTCATACACCTTAATCCTCTCCATTCCACAACTGGGCGATTTGGCCGCCAGAATATAACCGTCGAGTGAGGAGAGTAGTTTAGTCTGATGGGTAAAGAACGCCTCCATGGCTGCGGTATGATCCCGATCGCCCGAGCGAGAATCGGTCAGTCGCAGCCCTGCGTCGGTCTCACGCAGATGAATGGTCGGTCTTGGCACGGGTAGCCCCATGCCGACTTCGGGGCAAATAGGTTTAAAAGTGAAAAAATCGGCTAGCTGGGCGGCGACAAAAGCTGAGCGTTTGTGGCCCCCGTCATAACGCACCTTATCACCAAGCACACAGGCACTGACGCCTATTCTGGGTTGGGTAAATTCAGACATGAACAGGTTTTGAATCCTGACAGCAAATGATAAGTTACAATACGGGGTTCAGGAATTCTGGATCATTCCCATCAGCCACGGACGCGACGTTGGCCGTGACCGCGCTTACCCATCATCACGTCATCACGTCTGATAGTGATCTGACTGACAGTCGCCGCCGACAGCAGCGTGACCTGATATGTAGCACTATCCAGTTGTTTCTGAACCTTGGCGGTATGTCCCTGGTAGGGGCCTCGTTTGATAAAAACACAGCGCCCAATCAGGCTGGGAACAGCGGTAGGAGCCGGAGCACTGGCTTTTTTGACGGCTGACATGCATACCTCAGGCGAACAGGGACGATTTGTCCGTTTGCTATTATGACCGACTTGCAATTCTCACCGGTTGGACTGACGGAGGAGTGGCTGCATGAGCGCGTATTCTAGGTGAACAGAAGCAAACTCAAAACAGGATTCTTAGATCAGCAAAGATACCCTCATATGAAAAAAAATAACTTATCGGCTATCCCCTGCGGCGCAGGGAAATAAACAACGGGTAATAAAGCAAAAACGCACTCAGGGTGCGTTTTTCTGTTACATCTGGGGTTTGGTATTCTCAACCCGGCTTTTCAGTTTTTGTCCCGGCCGGAAGGTCACCACGCGCCTCGCCTTGATGGGAATATCTTCACCGGTTTTAGGATTGCGACCAGGCCGCTCATTTTTCTGTCGCAGATCGAAATTACCGAAACCCGACAGCTTAACCTGCTCTCCTGATTCCAGTGCTTCCCTGACTTCCTCAAAGAAAGACTCCACCAGATCCTTTGCATCGCGTTTGTTAATGCCCAGCTTTTCGAACAAATGTTCTGCCATATCGGCTTTGGTCAGCGCCATAAACTCAATCCCTCAGAGATGCCCCAAAATGTTCTGACAAGGCTGCCAGAATTCTCTCTACCACAGCTTGAATCTCATGCTCTTCAAGGGTTCTCGCTGGGTCCTGCAGAGTCAAGGAAACGGCCAGGCTCTTGTGACCTTCGGCTATCCCTTTACCTCTGTATACGTCGAACAAGTTTAGGCCAACTAGTTGATTTCCGCCAAATTTTTCTATGCAACCAAGTATGTCAGAGACAGTATGACTATCCTCGACCACTAATGCAATGTCACGGCGATTCGACGGATAGCGGGAAATCTCCTTAGCCTTAGGCAAAGCTCGCTGGCAGAGCGCCTCCTGCTCCAGTTCAAACACAAAAGTACGACCATTGAGTTTAAGTGCTTTTTCGAACTGCGGGTGAATAGCCCCCAGCAGGCCAACCTGCCTGTCATGCAAATACACGGCCGCAGCCTGTCCCGGGTGCAGTGCCGAATGCGCAACGGCCTTGAAACTGAAAGCCGATGGGTTTGCCGTAGTCGCGATCAGGGCCTCGACTGCAGCCTTGACATCAAAGAAGTCCACCGCCACCGAAGGTATATCCCAATGCTCCGCCTGACGCTGACCTGCCAGCACGCCGGCAATAACGGGTTGCTGTCTGACCCCAGCGGTCTCAGCCACATCAGGCAAAAAGCGCAGCCCTGTCTCAAACAGAGCCAGTTGAGATTGCTGACGTTTCTGATTGTAGGAAACCGCCTGCAGTAGCCCTGGCCATAAACTTACCCGCATAGAGGACATTTCAGTGGAAATGGGATGGGGCAGCACCAACGGTTTTATATTCGGGAACAGGCTGTCCTGCACCTTAGGATCCACGAAGGAATAGGTAATGGCCTCCTGAAATCCCTGACCAATCAAACGCTGTTTGAGAAACATCAGGGGCGTATTCTGCTCCTGATGTCTGGACATTTTGAGCCGGGCCGTTGGCGATACATGGGGAATATTGTGGTAGCCATGAACCCGGGCGACCTCCTCAATCAAATCCTCTTCAATGGCGATATCAAAACGATAGCTGGGAACCTCTGCGTGCCAGGTATCCTTGTCGAAGCGCACTGCCAGCCCAAGCCTCTGCAGAATATCTGTCACCCGCTCACTCTCGATATGGATGCCAATCAACCGATCCAGCCGGGTCCTTCTCAGTTGGACCTGCCTTTTTGCCGGCAACTGCGCCTCGCTGACGGCTTCAACAATTGGCCCGGCCTGGCCGCCGACGATTTGCAACAGCAGCTCTGTGGCTCTTTCCATGGCATCCCGTTGTAAACTGGGATCTACGCCTCTTTCATAGCGATGGGAAGCATCGGTGTGCAAACCGTATTGACGGGCGCGCCCCTTGATAGCCTCAGGGCTGAAGAAAGCGCTCTCAAGGAAGATATTGCGACTTTTTTCTGTAACCCCTGAGTCCTTACCACCAAAGATACCAGCCATAGCCAGCGCCTTGTTCCTGTCGGCAATCACCAGCGTGTCACCGTTGAGTACGACTTGCTCCCCGTCCAGCAACACCAGTTTTTCACCCTGCTCGGCCAATCTGACATGGATGTCCCCCTCCAGGGTATCGTTGTCAAAGGCATGCATCGGATGACCGAGTTCGATAAGCAGATAGTTGGTCACATCCACTACAGGATCGATACTGCGAACGCCACTTCGACGCAGGCGCTCCTTCATCCATACGGGGGTTACCGCGTCCATGTCAATATTCTCAATTACCCGTCCCAGATACCTGGGACAGGCCGCGGGTGCATCCAGATGGACAGTGCGACTCTTCTCAATCACTGCGGGGATGGGCTTAATGGCCGGCATGGAGACACTGGCCTGATTGAGCACTCCCACTTCACGGGCGATTCCTTTGATGCCCAGGCAATCGGCCCGATTAGGGGTCAGATCCACCTCGATGCTCACGTCGTCCAGTTGCAGATAGTCGCGAATATCGGTCCCCACGGGAGCCTCCCCAGGCAATTCGATAATACCTGCATGATCTTCTGACAGGCCCAGTTCCGAGGCGCTGCACAGCATGCCATGGGAGGGTTGTCCACGCAGCTTGGCCTTTTTGATCTTGAAATCACCGGGCAGCACGGCGCCCACCACCGCCACGACCACCTTCAGACCCTGGCGACAATTTGGTGCACCGCAGACTATGTCCAGCGGGGCTTCGCCACCGACATTTACCCTGGTTACCTGCAGCTTGTCAGCATCGGGGTGCGGGCCACATTCCATAACCTCCCCCACCAGTACACCAGAAAATTCCGGAGCCACAGGTTCCAGCGAATCCACTTCCAGTCCGGCCATGGACAACTGTTCTGACAGTTGCTCACTGCTGATGGCCGGATTCACCCATTCTCTTAACCATTTTTCACTGAATTTCATTCTGCAACCGGGTCCTAGTTAAACTGTTTCAGGAAACGAAGATCGTTTTCGAAGAAAGCACGCAGATCATTGACTTCATAGCGCAGCATGGTAAGGCGTTCAACGCCCATACCAAAGGCAAATCCGGTGTACTCCTGCGGATCGATGCCAACCGCCCTGAGTACATTGGGATGGACCATGCCACAGCCTAATACTTCCAGCCATTTGCCGTTCTTACCCATCACATCCACTTCAGCTGAGGGCTCGGTAAAGGGGAAGTAGGAAGGTCTGAAGCGAATCTGCAAATCCTGTTCAAAGAAGTTCTGCAGAAAGTCATGCAAAATTCCTTTCAATTCACTGAAACTGACATTCTTATCCACCATCAAACCCTCCACCTGGTGGAACATGGGAGTGTGGGTTTGATCATAGTCGTTACGGTATACGCGACCGGGAGAAATGATTCTAAGAGGCGGTTTTTCCACTTCCATGGTACGAATCTGTACGCCCGAGGTCTGGGTGCGCAACATCAGATCCGGATTAAAATAGAAAGTGTCATGATCGGCCCGGGCCGGGTGATCGGCGGGGATATTCAGGGCATCGAAATTATGAAATGCATCCTCCACTTCCGGTCCCGTCTTCACCGAGAAGCCCAATTCCGCGAAGAACGTTTCGATTCGCTCTATGGTGCGACTGACAGGATGCAGACCTCCAGGCATTTTTCCGCGGCCCGGTAAGGTCACATCGATTTTTTCTTCTGCCAGCTTGGCGTCAAGCTCCTGACGGCGCAATAACTCTCCACGAGCTTGTATAGCCGTCTGAACCTGCTGCTTGGCTTTGTTAATCTGCTCACCGGCTGCTGGCCTTTCTTCGGGTGACAATCTGCCCAAGCCCTTGAGCAACTCGGTCAATCTGCCTTTCTTGCCGAGAAATTCGACCCTGACTCTATCCAATTCAACCATATCCCCTGCTTCGGCAATCTGATTGTCGGCCTCGTTTATGATGGCTTGAAGATCCATACTTTCCTCAGTTATTCGTGCTGGCGAGCGCTTCGATAAAATCCTGCCTGCCCCGGCACCATGTAGACGCGAACGGCGCCCTGGTTCGGGGTGTTCCTGTATCCGGCCACTCAGGACCAGGCAATAAAAGAAAACCCAGAATTCTACACGAAAGTGAGATTTTTCTGCTAGGTTAAAGCTCAGAAATTCACGAAAAATAAGCAAGTTAACCAGACAAACAGGACTCTCCGCCGGAAAACCATCTGAAACAGCCCGACGCGTCCTGATCTTTCCCGTGTTGTACAGGGGATCTGATGAAAGTATATGCAGCTCGACAGGCCATCCTCAACCGACGACTCCAGACGGTCGCCTACGAACTGTTTATGCGCCAGAGCATGACCGGCGGCTCTGTGGAGGACACGCCCAATGCCATTAACCAACTGATCAGCCAACAGCAATGGAACCAGGGTTTTAGGGCCCTGAGCAGGGACAAACCCGTCCTGATCAAGATATCAGAAGCGTCGTTGCTTGAGGGGGTGGCCAAACTTCTGCCCCCGGAAGATACCGTACTGGAATTGGCCCAGGATACGTCCCCCAGCGATGAGGTGTTGCAAGCCTGCAAACAGTTATTTCATAAAGGCTATCGCCTGGCAATGAGCCATTATCTGTTCGACGAGGCGTGGAACCCATTTTTAAGCCTTATCCGCATGATAAGGTTTGAGCTGCCGATGCTGCCCCGTCATGACCTGGAACAGGCTACGGCATTCCTTAAGACACGCAGGGGAATGAAGCTGCTCGCCGCCAAACTGAATCAGCGTTCCCAGTTCGAACTGGCAAGGGAATTGGGGTTTGACTACTTTCAGGGTGAATTTTTCTGTCATCCGGATCCCCTGGTCAGTCAGGATATCCCGCTGACTCACCAGATAGTCATGGCCATCTATACAGAGATCCTCCAGGAGGATTTCAGCTACAGGCGCGTTATCGAGTTATTTGAACGGGATGTTGCCCTTAGCTTTAAACTGTTGCGGTTTATCAATTCCGGTCTGTTTCAACTGAATGAGCCCATTGGCTCCATACGCCAGGCATTGGTTTACATGGGTAGTGACAGCGCGAGGAAATTCATTTCGCTGGTAGCTGCCACCCATATAAGCCAGGACAAGCCATCGGAGCTCATCCGTCTCTGTACTGTTCGTGCCCGATTCTGTGAGTTGCTGGCACAGGCGCTCAAATATCCATCACCCTCATCGGCCTTTCTGTGTGGACTCTTTTCCCTGCTGGATGCCCTGTTGGACAAACCTATGAAGGATCTTCTGGATACCCTGCCTTTGCAGCAAGCCGTCAGGGACACCCTGCTGGGTGAAAAAACCGACTTACTCCTGCTGCTCGAACTGGCCAAGGCGTACGAAGCGGGAAGCTGGTACTGGGGACAGAAATGGGCAAATCTGGCCGGCATTCCAGCCCAGCTTCTGCCCGAGTTTTACCAACAGAGCCTGGAATGGGCATCCGACTTTGAGCAAGTCAGTCACTGAACAGGAAACTGGTTGATTCTCAAAGGTTTCTGGTCGTTCCTATGCTAGGGCGTGTTTATCTTTCATATTGACGCTCTGCTGGAGGCCATGTTTTTGTCCAGCAAGACGGAAAAAATGCCCGGCGCATTTTTTAACAGCTCGGCTGGCCGCTTGTCGGCGAGTATCAGGGATGATACGAGTAAAAATGGGCCCAGCCTGAAGAGTTGAGGCTAAAAAGCCCTCACTCTGCGTTGCTCCCAACTTGTTTAGATGGCTAAACGGAATACTCGCGCCTTGATTGAGGGCTTTTTAGCTCTCAACAGAGACCAATATGAAAGATAAACACGCCCAAGTGTCCATACAACATGTATTTCAGGCCGAATTTTTGACTGGCAGGAACTTCCGCTTACCAGTCAACTGTCCTGAGAAAAGGGGAAGCCCACTGCCAGATGAAAGTCTATACCGCCCGCCAGGCCATTTTGAATCGAAAACAGCAAACCGTTGCATATGAATTGTTTTTCCGTGACGGTGTAGAGAATCTGTTTCCACGTGGGATTGCGCCTGAGGTGGCCACCAGCAGACTGATGCTCAACCATCATTTCAATGTTGGGTTTCGTACCCTGACACGCAATAAAAAGGCTCTGATCAATTTTTCCCAGCAGAGCCTGCTGGATATGACCCCCACTTTGCTTCCTGCCAGGGATATTGTGATTGAAATACTTGAGGACGTGGAGCCATCTCAACAAACCTACCAGGCCTGTCGAAAGCTGTTTCACCTTGGATATCGCTTTGCCCTGGATGATTTTGTCTATCATCAGGATTGGGAACCATTTATTAACTTCACCCGCCTGATCAAGTTCGATTTGCAGCGTACTGGATTTTCGGAGATCAACGCTCTGCTGCCCAGGCTGAGAAAGCGCAAAGGCCTTAAGATACTGGCCGAGAAAGTGGAAACCCAGGAGCAGTTCGCTGAAGCCAGGGATCTTGGCTTTGACTTTTTCCAGGGGTATTTTTTCTGTAAGCCCGAGATGCTCGAGAATACCGACATTGAGGCCCAGCACCATATGATTCTGGCTATCTATCTGGAGGTGCTGCGTCCCAACTTCAGTTACGACAAGCTGACCCTGTACTTTGAGCGTGATCTGTCTCTTTCTTACAAACTGCTGCGCTTTATTAATTCCGGCCTGTTTGAACTGAGAGAAACCATCAGCTCGATCAAGCAAGCCCTGGTGTATCTCGGAGAAGAGCAGGCCAGAAAGTTTGTCTGCCTGATTGCTACCGCCCATCTTGGTGGTCAGAAGCCACTGGAGCTGATCCGCATGTCAATCCTTCGGGGACGCTTCTGCGAATTGATCGCCACCCGCCTTGCAGAGGAACGATCCAGTCTGGCCTTTCTGACCGGCCTGTTCTCACTGGTGGATGCCCTGCTGGGAGAGAGAATGCAGGAAGTGCTCAAACGCCTGCCCCTGGAAAAGGAAGTCAAACAGGCCCTGCTCGGCGAGGAAAACCTTTTCAATGACCTGTTAGAACTGGTCAAGGCCTATGAGTCAGGAAGCTGGTCACGCACCCAGAGCATCGCTGAGAAACTGGCCATACGACAGGAGCAGTTACCAGAACTGTATGCCGAAGCCATTAAGTGGTCAGAAGTGATCGAAGCCAGTTCGGATTCAGTGGCGAATCAAGGCTGAAAAAGAAAACGGGAAGCATCCTGCTCCCCGTTTCCTAAGAAAGAACTTAAGCTTAATAGTTAAATATTAAGCCAATGCGCCTTTGGCGGCATTTACCAATGCGCTGAAAGCTGCTTTGTCATGGACGGCGATGTCGGCCAGGATCTTACGATCAATCTCGACGGACGCCTTTTTCAGACCGTTGATGAAACGGCTGTATGACAAACCATTCTGACGGGCCGCAGCATTAATACGGGCAATCCACAGTTGACGGAATTGACGCTTACGCTGACGACGGTCACGATACGCATACTGGCCGGCCTTGGTAACCGCCTGTACGGCAACGCGATACACCCGTGAACGGGCTCCATAGTAACCTTTGGCTTGTTTCAGTACCTTTTTATGACGGGCACGTGCAACGACACCACGTTTTACTCTTGCCATATTTTAAGTCTCCTCTCGCTTAAGCGTACGGCAACATGCGCTGGATCAACGCAGTATCCGAGTCATGGGCCAGTTTTTTGCCACGCAGGTGGCGTTTACGCTTAGAGCTCTTCTTGGTCAGGATGTGACGCAAGTGAGACTGTTTGCTTTTAAAGCGGCCGGAAGCAGATTTCTTAAAACGCTTCGCGGCTCCGCTATTGCTCTTCATTTTAGGCATCGCTAAAACTCCGCATTGTTTAAGTTACGACAAGGTAGTAAGGCGACCTCGGTGCGCAGTCACCTTGGTACTTGCAGGCCTTACTTACCGTTTAGTGGGGGCCATCACCATGATCATCTGTCTGCCTTCCACCCTGTTGGGGAAAGACTCGCAGTTGGCAATGTCTTCCAAATCGCCTTTGATGCGATTGAGAAGATCAATACCGATCTCCTGGTGAGCCATTTCACGTCCGCGGAAGCGAATCGTGACTTTGGCTTTATCACCCCCTTCAAGAAAGCGACGCAGGTTGCGCAGTTTGACCTGGTAATCGCCTTCATCAGTGCCAGGGCGGAATTTCACCTCCTTGACCTGAATTTGCTTAGTTTTTTTCTTCTGCTCTTTCTGAGCTTTGCTCTTTTCGAAAAGGAATTTGCCGTAGTCCATGATTTTACAGACTGGCGGTTCGGCATTCGGGCTAATTTCAACCAGATCCAACTGAACTTCTGCCGCAGCTTCCAATGCTCTGGACAGGGGGACTACCCCTACCTGTTCACCATCTCTGCCGATCAAACGAACTTCTTTTGCTCTTATTTCTTCGTTAATTTGGGCTTTTGCCGAATCTTGGCCCCGATTGTTAGCGCCTTTAATGTGTTATTCCTCCGAAATTATTCGATAATCTTGCTAGCGACCTGATGTTTGGCTTTGTGAAGAAACTCGTCAACTGACAGTTTGCCCAGGTCCTCGCCTTTACGCGTCCTTACTGCCACCTCGCCTGCGTCCATTTCTTTGTCGCCCACGACCAGCATATAAGGCACACGCCTTAAAGTGTGCTCGCGGATTTTAAAGCCTATCTTCTCATTTCTCAAGTCAGACTTAACGCGAAGGCCAGTTTCATGCAACTTTTTCACCACTTCCCGGGCATATTCGGCCTGATTGTCGGTAATATTCATTACTACCACCTGAGTCGGTGCCAGCCACATGGGGAAATGTCCGGCGTATTCTTCGGTCAGGATACCAATAAAGCGCTCCAGTGATCCCAACACGGCCCGGTGGATCATCACTGGCGTTTTCCGCTCACCGTCTTCGGCTACATAAGTACTGCCCAGACGTCCCGGCATGGAGAAGTCCAGCTGCACCGTGCCACACTGCCAGGCTCTGTCCAGACAGTCATGCAGGGTAAATTCAATTTTGGGGCCATAGAATGCCCCCTCGCCAGGCAGATACTGGAATTCAATTCCTTTACTCTCCAGCGCCTCGGCCAGAGCTTTCTCTGCTTTGTCCCAGGCTTCATCTGAACCTACCCGCTTCTCCGGACGGGTCGAAAGCTTGACAACTATTTTGTCAAAACCAAAGGTCTTGTAGGTATCGTAGATCATATCGATACAACTACCCACTTCGGCAAGGACTTGCTCCTCAGTACAGAAGATATGGGCGTCATCCTGGGTAAAACCCCGCACCCGCATCAGCCCATGCAGGGCACCACTGGGTTCGTTACGATGACAGCAGCCGAATTCGGCCATCCGCAGCGGCAGATCCCGGTAAGATTTCAGGCCCTGGTTGAAAATCTGTACATGGCCAGGGCAGTTCATCGGCTTAATGGCGTACATCCGCTTTTCCGATTCTGTGATAAACATGTTCTCGGCATATTTGTCCCAGTGGCCTGACTTTTCCCACAAGGACCTGTCCATCATCAGCGGTCCCTTGACTTCGTCGTATTCGAAGTTGCGCAGCTTTTCGCGAACAAACTTTTCCAGCTCGGTATATATGGTCCAGCCGTCATTGTGCCAAAACACCATACCTGGAGCTTCTTCCTGCCAATGGAAGAGATCCAGCGCCTTACCAATTTTGCGATGATCACGCTTTTCCGCCTCTTCGAGGCGTTGCAGGTAGGCCTTTAATTGTTTCTTGTCAGCCCAGGCGGTACCGTAAATACGCTGCAACATTTTGTTATCACTGTTGCCACGCCAGTAGGCGCCGGCCACTTTCATAATCTTAAAGTGCTGGCAGAAGCGCATGTTAGGCACATGGGGGCCACGGCACATGTCGATATATTCTTCGTGATGGTAGAGACCCGGCTGGTCGTCACGGCTGATGTTCTCGTCAAGAATCTCCATCTTGTAAGATTCACCGCGCTGTTCAAAGGTATCGCGCGCCTGTTGCCAACTGACGACTTTCTTGATCACATCATAATTGCTGTTAGCCAGTTCCTGCATGCGCTTTTCCAGCCTATCCAGATCGTCCTGGCTGAGGGGACTTTTCATGTCCACGTCATAGTAAAAGCCATTATCGATAACCGGGCCTATCGCCATTTTGGTATCGGGCCACAATTGTTTGATGGCATGGCCCAGCAAATGGGCGCAGGAATGGCGGATAATCTCCAGCCCCTCTTCATCCCTGGCGGTGATAATCTGCAACCTGGCGTCAGTGTGGATCAGGTCGCAGGCATCCGCCAGCTTACCATCCACCTTGCCGGCTATGGTGGCCTTGGCCAGGCCAGGACCGATATCATTGGCCACGTCTAATATGGAAACAGAGTTTTCAAACTGGCGTTGACTGCCATCGGGAAGTGTAATCAAGGGCATGGAAATTCCTTAACAGTGGTGACGCAAACCAAGCGCCACTTGTTATCAATCAATAAGTTAACAACAAAAAACACCCTGGCGGGTGCTTTGAGAATGCTATCGTTCGTAAAAAAATGTCTGCTACTATCAGACCAGTCGCAACTATATCCACTTAGCCTGTCAGATGCAATTTCCAATCCTCCTCGTTCTGTTGCTTTGTTCCTTCTGCAGCCTGGCGCAATGCGATCGGGATGCAGAGAACTGGACCCTCAGCCGTCAAGGTGATCAGGTGGACGTTTACCGGCGCATGCACCCTGAGCGTGGGTTGCAAGTCATGGCCGTCACACGGCTTAAGACAGATCTCAGTGCCATGATTCTGCTGCTCAGAGACACGGTGCAGGGACCGAAATGGATAGCCAATGCAAAAAACGTCACGCTGCTGGCCCGACCCGAACCTAATAAAGATCTGGTCCGGACCCTGTTTAATGCCCCTTGGCCGGTCAGTGATCGGGATATGGTCACTTTATCAGAGTACCGACAGGATCAGCGCTCCCTGATATTGAGAATTGATGTTGAGGATGCCTCGGACCAGCATCCGTTGCAGCCAGGCGTCGTCAGAATGGAAGAGGTCTCGGGCTTCTGGCAACTCACTCCCCAATCCGACCAAATGGTGGAGATCTGTTATCAGGGCAGCGGCAGAGCCGGTGGTAAGCTACCCGGGTGGCTGTCCAGGGATCTATTGATGGACGGCATATTCGAAACCATGCAGGGGCTCAGAGAACAGTTGCCGTTACATCGCTATCAGAATAAGCCGCTGCGTGATATTCAGGAGCCCGAATAACAAGATTGAGAAAATTGTCTTGTGCGCTTAACAATTTCAACTTGTGTTCCATACTAAGACAATGCTCGGGCCAGTCTGGCGGGATCATGTGGCACTTTATCAGTGAACAAATCAGTGAAGAGCTTGGCAAGGATTTCATCTGTGACGATATCCGGCAGCTTCATGAACAATTTCATACCAGGGCATTTCGCGTATCGGATGACCGGCACAGGTTCTTTGTCAAAGTGGCGGATGCCGCGAATCTGCACAGGCTGCAAGCCGAGGCCCAGGGGCTGGAACACCTTCGCCTGGACGAGGCGCTGAAAATTCCAACCGTTATCTGCTCCGGCAAAGTTTCACAACACAGTTTTCTGGTTCTGGAATACCTGAATATGCAGGAAGGCTCTGTGCAAAGCTGGCAGATTTTCGGTCAGGCCCTGGCCAGACTGCACCAACGTGATCAACAGCAGATGTATGGCTGGCAGGAAGACAATTACATCGGTGCCACCCCTCAGCCGAACGGGTGGCAGAAAAAGTGGCCCCAGTTCTTTGCTGAACAGCGTATAGGCTATCTGTTGCAGTTGCTGATAGAAAAACAAGTTCTTGACGTAAAGATCGATAAGGTGGTTGAGGCCATCAAAGCCGTATTAGCCGGTCACAGTCCGGCCCCCAGCCCCCTGCATGGGGATCTGTGGCAAGGCAATACCGGCTTCTGGAGAGGTAAGCCGGTAATGTTTGATCCCGCTTTTTACTACGGGGACAGAGAAACCGATATTGCCATGACAGAGCTCTTTGGACGTTTTCCCGAAGCTTTTTACCAGGGCTATGAAGAAGTATGGCCGCTTGAGGATGATTACCAGTACCGCAAACCCGTTTATCAGCTCTACCATATACTTAATCATGCCTTGCTGTTTGGCGGGCAGTATGTGCAATCAGCCAATATGCAGTTGCAAAATCTGGATAGTTGACAACCTTGGCATTGGTGAGGTGAATTCCCCATACTGGCAGCCTGGAAACACACTATCTCAAACAAATGACTAAAGTCGCTTTTATTACCGGCAGCGCCAGGCGCCTGGGGGCTTGCACAGCCAACTATTTACACGAACAGGGTTATAACCTTGTTCTGCATTATCATCAGTCCCACCAAGAGGCAGAACAACTCCTGCACTCCCTGAACAAACGCCGAAGCGGGCGGGCCAAACTGGTGCAAGGTGATCTTTGCCAAATGCAGAGTCTGCAGCGTATTGGCACACAGGCTCTGGAAGCTTTCGAGCGGCTCGATGTCCTGATCAATAATGCCTCCAGCTTTTATCCTACACCCATGGGGAGTATCCATCTGGATGACTGGCACAATCTGGTGGGGAGTAATATGCAGGCACCTTTGTTTCTGAGCCAGGCACTGTTGCCGGCACTCAGGGAGGCGCGTGGCAATATTGTTAATATGGTGGATATTCATGCAGAAAGACCACTCAGACACCATACTCTGTATTGTATGGCCAAATCCGCCCTGATCAGTATGACCCATTCATTGGCTCTGGAGTTGGCCCCCAGGGTTCGTGTGAATGCGGTGGCACCGGGTGCCATACTCTGGCCCGACAACCCAATGCAAGTGGCCGAAAAGGACATGATCCTGGCACAAATCCCGCTGGCCAGACTGGGTAATGAAGAGGCCATCGCCAAGGCCATTGCTTTTCTGCTCGATGCAGATTACGTGACCGGGCAAGTTCTCAAAGTTGATGGTGGTCGAAGTCTTTATTCCGGTGACCGGCTCTGACCACTGTCAAAGAATTGTAATCAATCCAGCGAGGTATCGATGAAAGCCAAAACGGTTCAAATTGACTGTCCCCAATGCGGGCACTCATTGCATCTGCTGTTAGACTACAGCCAGGGAGATCAGGATTACTTCGAGGAGTGCGCCAACTGCTGTCATTCCATCCGTATAACCATGCATGTGGACGAAGAGCGAAAAAAGCTTACCTACCGGGTAAACGCTGACGACGAACAATATTATTGAGAGCATAGGCCCGCCACTGTTAGCCCGTTTCAAGTCGTTTCTTTATTACTCTCTGCTCCTGGTATTGTGCGGTGCTTGTGCGGATAACCAGAAGCTGTTTGAGGATAGCCGGGAATACGCCCGTCGGCTGGCCAATGTGCTGAATCAGCCCGCTGTAGAATTTTCCCCATCCGATACCCCTACCTTGCCGCAAAGTATCACAACGGCGCTTCCACAGGTTGATATCAGCCTGACGGATTTCTATGCTCTTCGGGATTGTCCCCTTTACACTCTGGTGGCCGAACGCAATACGGCTCTGGGAAAGATACAGTCAGCCTCGCAACGCTATATTTATGAAAACAGACTGCTGAATGCCGTCGACGACTGTCTGCCACGACTCGATGACAGTGGGGTCAGAGATAAACTGAGGCATTGGCGGCAAATGAAGCACCAGGCTTTAAACCAAGTCTGGCTGAGACTCCTGAACAGCACCGAAGTGCGAAAAAGCCTCGCCCTGGGCCAGGGCTACCTGACAGGAAATGACAGGGATGGGCTGAGCCAGACGGTGGAATCCCTGCAATACCTTATCAGTCTGCATCCTGCAACCGCCCCTCACGGTGATTTTCGTTACCTGGAGCAGCACCTCAATACTTTGCAGCAATTCCACACCACGGCAAGCCTATTGCGCTCACAAAGGCTGCTGGCCGGGCATCTGAGTCAACTCACCGAATGGCTGTCCAGCCAGGCAATCTATTGCTCTGACAAACAAGCCAGCGATGAGGTTCGCTACCTAAGAAACGTGTTCGATCTTTTCTTTATTCAGAGGATTCAACCCGTGGCCAGCAGTATGAATCATTATCACTACAAACTATTTCCACTTTGGCAGACTTTGATTGGACAATCCGCGGACGCATATCAGCAATGGCTTGAGCAGCAACAATCAGATTTTGAACACTACCAGCAGGCGATGCGGGAACACATCCATTTCTGGCAAGCTTTATTCAAGCAATGCCACCTGCCCCCGCCGGCCGCGTCAATACAGCAGGCTTCCCGCCAGTAGCGCCGGGACCAGCAAGGCTGCTAAGACATTGGCAGCAAGATAAGCGGGATGTTCGCCAATCTGCCCCCCCCATTTTGCGCCAACTGTTGTTGCAATGCCAGCTGGTATAAAGCCCAACAGGGCAATCAGGCTCAACCCCGGCAACCAGCCAGCCATTACCAGCAGCATCAATACCCCGCAGGCCATGACATTGAAAAGGAAATAGATAGTCACCGCGAACTTCACCCCTTTATCAATAGGCAAGGTCCGCCGACCTGCTTGCCTGTCGGCCTCGATATCCGGAAGCTGATTCAACAACAACAGGTTGTTGATCAGGAAAAAAGGTATAAGGCCTATGGCCAGTACCTGGCCCGTGATCCCCTTGCTGAAGACCAGATAACTCCCCGTCATCATCAACAGACCAAAGCTTGCACCAGGTGAAAACAGGCAGGCCCAGGGCCGTTGGTTCAGCCATTTGGTATAAGTTACCACAACCATCAGTCCCACAAAGCCCACCGGCAACAACAGCCAGTTGGTTTGCAGGCTCAGATAGATGCCTATGGCAACACAGAGCAGCACGCTGAACATGCTGAGCATCAGCACGTTATGGGCCATATGCGGATTGTCCGGCAGGGCGCCGCTACCCCCACTGAAAGGGGTTCTGCTGGTTTGTAAATCCAAGCCAGAACAAAAGTCCTGGTATTCATTAAGACTGTTGACTGCAATATGGGCAGCCAGGGCACCGCATATGACCAGCCATACCCGCCAGTGCGATATGGGATAGCCCTGGTATGATGCAAGCGCAATGCCCAGCATCACAATAATCGGAGTGAGGATTAAAAAAGGTGGGCGACTGGCCTTCCATAGGACTTTTAAGGACATGTAACTGACTTTCTCCGGAAACCGACAGGCATTGTCACAGAATGACAAGCGGACAGAGTTGACCCAGAACAATGTCACGCCCTAAGCGTGCTTACCATTTAGGTGTATCATCATTATTGGTCCTTGTTTTTTGCAGAGGAATTCGGCATCCAGCTTTGAGCCTTCTGTATCTCTGCACTTTTGCCCTCCGAGCTGACCAGGCGGCCGGGCAGACTGATTCCAGGTTGCCATTGCAACCATTCATCTTCCCTATCTGCCGACAATTCGAACAGTTGCCCTGGTTTGGCCTCTTTGCTCGGCGTGTCTGGCGTCGCAAAACTAACTCCCCCTTTAAGCATACTCATCAGGGGTGCCGCTGATACAGAAATCCCTAACAGGCTCGCATCGAACTCCAGTCCACTTTCCTCCCAGAAAACACTGTTGTCCCGCAGCAACGGTTGATAGGGCCTGTCTATTTGCGCATGAAACACAACATCATCGCTGTTCAGTTCGTAGGCATAAATTTTCCCCACTGGCACCTGTTTGTACAGCAGGTCATCCCCTACCGAAATACCGTACCGGCGTTCGCTGCGCAGCTTGAACCTCAGCCCTTCCTGCTCAAGGACAGGCGGACCATTCCGACCCTGGAACACCCTGGCAGGCTGTCCCTCCCCCGGCTTGAAGGTAATATAAGGCCCCGAGACCAGAGTCTGGATCCCCTCGACTCCCATCGAACCAATCTGCGGCTGCACAATCCAGAATTCGGTCGACTCCACCATCAAGTTCATGACTTGCTCATGCACCTGCAGTTCCAGCATGGCCTTGCTGTTGCTCTCATCCAATCGCACCGCTGCAACTTTGCCTACTTCAACGCCTTTGTACATGACATTGGCCCGCTGCGCTTTCAAACCGGCCACATCATCAAAGGACACAAAAACTGCTTTACCCGAAGGCGGCATACTCCACCATACCAATCCGGCAACCAGGACAACGGCACCCAGGGGCAGCAGCCAAAACCAATAGTATTTTCGTCCGGATTTAACTTTTACCTTGTTGTTACTCGTCATAAGGGGGTTTCCACAACAGTCTGCTATCAAACACCTGAGATGCGATCAGGGTAAGCACTACGACGCCGGCAAAGGCTACGATCCCCACTTCCGGCTCCACCCGGGCCAAATCCTGCAGTTTTACCAGCGAAACCAGAATAGCCACCAGAAAGACGTCAAGCATGGACCAGGGGCCAATGGCATCCACAAACCGGAGGATCTTGTGATGAACCTTTTCGCTGAACAATGCATACCTGTTGGCCAACAGAGTCAGGTAAAGCAGCACTATGATCTTAATCAGCGGAACCAGAATACTGACGGTAAATACCAGTACCGCCAGTCCGACCATGCCGCTCTGATAGAGATTCACCACGCCGCCGAAGATTGTCGTCTCATTGCTTCTCCCCAGGTAAGTCATAGTCATGATGGGATAAATATTGGCCGGAACATAGAGGATCAATGCCGCAAGCACCAACATCAGGCACGGAAAGTTCCCACCTTGCACCGCCCTGATTAACACCTGGTCACAACGACCACAACTGATGACCTCTCCATCTTCAGGTGCCTGATAGTCCTGGATCTGACCACACTTCGCACAGTAAATCTGCATGGCGTGCCATCTTGTTAACTATTTGCCATGACATACAGGATAGAAAAAACGACTGATTTTTCCGCTTTTTCAAATAATTAGGTTGCTGGAGTGGTGGCCAGCCAGTCCTTGGTGAGGAATTGGGAAGGAGGGATTACCGCAGGCTTATTGCCCCTCGCCCGTAGGGCCACCACGAACGACGATGTTCCAATTAGCTCCCGGAAAATTGGTCGAACCCTAGGTATTCCGTCACCCATTCCACCGGGATATTAAACAAAAAGACCCCGCTCGTTGGCATGGTGAGTAGACAGGATTCTGGAAAGGGATTACTCCGGGCATCCTGCCCTGCGCCCTTCGGGCCATCGCTGACGACGCGATGCTCAAAAACGTTCCTGACGTTTTTGTCGAACCCAAGGGGGCCCTCACCCCATTCCACCGGGATATTAAACAAAAAGACCCCGCTCGTTGGCATGGTGAGCAGACAGGATTCTGGAAAGGGATTACTCCGGGAGTCCTGCCCTGCGCCCTTCGGGCCATCGCTGACGACGCGATGCTCAAAAACGTTCCTGACGTTTTTGTCGAACCCAAGGGAGCCCTCACCCCATTCCACCGGGATATTAAACTAAAAGACCCGCTCGTTGGCATGGTGAGCAGACAGGATTCTGGAAAGGGATTACTCCGGGCGTCCTGCCCTGCGCCCTTCGGGCCATCGCTGACGACGCGATGTTCAAAAACGTTCCTGACGTTTTTGTCGAACCCAAGGGGGCCCTCACCCCATTCCACCGGGATATTAAACAAAAAGACCCCGCTCTTTCGAGCGGGGTCTTTTTGTTTAATATGGCGGAGAGAGAGGGATTCGAACCCCCGGACGGTTTAACCCGTCGGCTGATTTCAAGTCAGCTGCATTCAACCGAGCTCTGCCATCTCTCCGAAGAGGGCTGCATACTAATGAGCTTTATTCGGCTTGTAAAGTGCAATTTTGTCTCTAAACCTCTGAATGATGAGACTTTGAGCAGTTTGCCGCTTCAACCGTCAAACCGCGACAACTTTAAGCCTTTGAGTACGGAATAACTTGAAAAAGGGAACTAAAGGCCATACAAATACACCAACAAAAGTGAATCTGTCACTGGTTTAACTTCGGAGTGAGTAATGGACCAAAGAACCCTGTATAGCAGTTCGTCTTCTGCCTCAGCGCTTGAGACCAACAAAGTATTACGCAATACCTATATGCTACTGGCCATGACCCTGGTATTCAGCGCAGTTTGTGCCGGTATCAGTATGGCAGTGGGCATAGGCCCGTTAGCCTCCCTGGTGATGAGTATCGGTGCGCTGGTCTTGTTGTTTGTGGTTCACAAGAAAGCCGATGACGCCTCGGGTATTTTCTGGGTTTTTGCTTTTACCGGCCTGCTTGGCGGCTCCCTGGGCTATATCCTGAACTTTTATGCCGGCTTCGCCAATGGCCCGCAACTCATTATGCAGGCATTCGGTGCCACGGCCTTGGTGTTCTTTGGTCTATCGGCCTATGCGCTAACCAGTAAAAAAGACTTCTCTTTTATGGGCGGTTTTTTAATGATAGGTCTGATCGTGGCCATCGTTGCAGGTATTGCCAATATCTTCCTGCAGATCCCCGCCATGAGTCTGGCTATCAGTGCTGGCATTGTGCTGATCATGTCTGGTCTGATCCTGTTTGACACAAGCCGGATCATCCACGGTGGTGAAACCAATTACATCCGTGCCACGGTAGGACTGTACCTGAGCATTTACAACATGTTTACTTCCATCCTGCACCTGTTGGGTGCGTTTGGTGGCGACGACTGATATATCCTGACGCCCTGTTCTCACAGGGCGTTTTCTTATCCCATCATGGCCACGTTCACGCTGCTTGTCACTTCCGCTCCTTTTGATACTCAGGCTACAGCAATACAGTTTGCCCAGGCCGTGTTAGCCTGTGGGCACCGAATTGAAGGCGTATTTTTTTATCAGGCCGGTGTCGCCCACGCCAACTGCTGGCAATCCTCTCCCTCGGATGAATATCAACCCTACCGCGCCTGGCAACAACTGGCAGCCTCAGGGGTACCGCTGCACGTCTGTGTGACCGCGGCTGCCAGACGAGGTCTGGTCAGTCCCACCGAAATGGAAGAAAGGAATCTGACCGGTTGCAATCTGATCCCCCCCTTCGAGGTCAGTGGGCTGGGCCAGTTGGTGGAACTGATTTCAAAAGCCGACAGACTGGTACAATTCTGATGTCAAGCCTGGCTATTGTTAACCAACGCGGTCCCCACGGCAGTAGCCAGGGTCAGGAAGCGCTGGACCTGGCACTTGTGGCGGGCACGTTTGGCCTGTCAGTTGGGTTGTTTTTCAGCCGTGATGGCGTGTTTCAATTGCTTAAACACCAGCAACCGGAAAATATACTGCGAAAAAATTACAGTAAGACCTTCGCCGCCCTGGAATTTTATGATGTGGACAGTATCGCAGTTTGTGCCGCAAGCCTGAGGGAAAGAGGATTGACCAGCCAGTCCCTGTGCATCGAGGCAGAGCTTCTGGAGCCTCAAGCCTTTGCACAGAGGATCAGCCAGTTTCAGCATTTAGTGAGCTTTTAATGATTCTTCACCTTATCAAAGCCAGTCCTTTTTCCAGTCAGAACCTGAATCAGTGTCTGCAGGAAATGGCAGAAAATGACGGTTTGTTGCTGATCCAGGATGCGGTCCTTGCAGTGACTGGAAATCAATCCTGGCATACTCCACTTAAGTCATTGAAACACTTCTATGTGTTGGAGGAAGACTTGCAGGCCCGGGGAATCGCTGAGGCGGCCATCCCCTTTCGCAGGGTAGATTATCAAAGGTTTGTTGCCCTCACCCTGGAGTTTGATAAGGTCAGGTCCTGGATATGAGTGGTGTGATGGAATTTGAGGGGCGGCAGATCCCCGTGGACAATTCAGGTTACCTGCTAAATCCTGCCGATTGGAGTCAGGAGCTGGCTGAACATATCGCCGAAAAAGAGCAGATAGCCATGACAGACCCCCACTGGGAAGTTGTGCACTTTGTGCGGAAATTTTATCTGGAGTTCAATACCAGTCCGGCTATCCGTGCCCTGGTCAAGGCAATGGAGAAGACCTACGGACCGGAGAAAGGCAATAGTCGGTACCTGCAACGACTGTTTCCGGAAGGTCCGGCCAAGCAGGCCAGTAAAATTGCCGGCTTACCCAAGCCGGCCAAGTGTTTGTGAGCAGTGACAAGGAAGATATGACAGCGCCTTGTGTCATTGTTACACGTTACTTTCAGCCCTAAGCCATCAGCCCGTTGTAGACTGTGGTAAACGCCATCCAAAGGAGATAGAAAACCATCCCCACCGTCAGGGCCATAGTGACGTAATACAGCAGCTTCATCAGCAAGCGCACTTCAGAGGTGACTTTCATATCTGTGCCTGCCTTCCAGGATAAATGTTATTCAAGCATAAACTACCAAACTTGTCCTGACCTGCCCAGTGTCCTCTGTTGGCCTACCAAATGATCTGACAAAAAAGGCTGTCTCTCGACAGCCAGCTTATCGGCTATCAACGGCCTCAGACAATTTGTTCAACACCGCCCATATATTCCCGCAGGGCATCGGGAATCTCCACACTGCCGTCGGCCTGCTGGTAGTTTTCCAGAATGGCCACCAGGGTGCGACCTACAGCCAGCCCCGAACCGTTCAGTGTATGCAGGAGCTCAGGCTTGCCCGTTTCCGGGTTACGATATCTGGCTTGCATGCGCCGGGCCTGGAAGTCCAGCATATTGGAGCAGGAAGAAATCTCACGATAAGTATCCTGGGCGGGTAACCAGACTTCAAGATCATAAGTCTTACCTGCTCCGAAGCCCATATCACCGGTACACAGCAGCATCTTGCGATACGGAAGCCCCAGTAGGCGCAGTACCCTTTCGGCATGCTCTGTCAACTCTTCCAGCGCCTCAAAGGACGCCTCTGGCCGAACTAATTGCACCAGTTCCACCTTGTCGAACTGATGCTGGCGAATCAGCCCCCGTGTATCCCGTCCATAAGATCCGGCTTCGCTGCGAAAACAGGGCGTATGGGCGGTCATCTTCAACGGCAATTGTTCTGCCGGAAAGATCTCGTCCCGGCCAATATTAGTCAGGGGAACCTCGGCAGTGGGGATCAGTGACAACCCCTGTCCTTCTTCAGTAGCGGGACCAGTATGGAACAAGTCATCACCAAACTTGGGCAACTGGCCAGTGCCATACAAACTGTCTGCGTTGACCAGATAGGGTACGTAAACTTCCTGGTACTCATGCTCGTTGGTGTGCAGGTCCAGCATAAACTGGGTCAGGGCACGATGCAGACGGGCGACTTTTCCGCGCATTACCACAAAACGTGAACCACTGAGTTTAACCGCCGTCTCAAAGTCCAGCCCTTTATCCAGGCCAGAGGCGATGTCTACATGGTCCTTGACCACGAAATCGAACTGCCGGGGCGTTCCCCAGCGACTGATTTCCCGGTTATCTGACTCATCCTTACCCACAGGCACCGACTCATGGGGCAGGTTGGGCAAACCCAGGGCGAGTTGATTGATTTCATCAAGCAGCACATTGAGTTCGTGCTTGGCCGCATCAAGATCATCCCCCAGCTTGCCGACTTCTGCCAGCAAAGGGGCAATATCTTCACCGGCCGCTTTGGCCTTGCCGATATTCTTGGAGCGAACATTGCGTTCATTCTGCAGATCCTGCGTGCGTACCTGCAATGCTTTACGCTTCTCCTCCAGTTCATTGAACCTGGCCACATCCAGCGTAAAGCCACGAGTGGCCAGCCGCTTGGCGGTTTCTTCTATTTCACTACGCAAATACTTGGGATCTAACATTCTCTGTGATCAACCCTTCATCATAATCAGTTTAATTCCCAGCCAGGCAGCCGCCAGGCAGCACAGCAGGTTTAACAGGACATTGGTTCCCGCTTTCAACCAGGCCCCCTGCTGCATCAGCAACAGAGTATCCAGGGAAAAGGTGGAAAAGGTGGTCAAGGCACCGATGAAACCTATGCTGAGAAAGGTTCGCCAGGGATGCGCGCCAACATATTCACTCTCGATCAGACCATAAATGATGCCGATCATGCAGGAACCAAGAATATTGACTATGAGTGTACCAAAGGGAAAACCTTTGCCAAACCACTGCATCGTCAATTGAGAAATAAAATAACGCAAGCAGGCACCCATGGCCCCGCCAGCAGCAATCATGCCATACAGGCCCAGGCTACTAATAACGTTTGTTGCCACTTTGCTCATCCTGCTCGCGTAAATAATCCAGCTTGGCGCGGATTTGCTTTTCCAGGCCCCGGTCATTCGGCTGATAGTAGTGTCTATCCTTCAGCTCCACGGGCAGGTAGGATTCTCCGGCAGCATAGGCACCGGGCTCGTTGTGGGCATAACGGTACTCCCGGCCAAAGCCCTGGTCTTTCATCAACTTGGTTGGCGCATTACGAAGATGGAGTGGCACCTCATAATTGGGCAACTCCCTGGCATCCTGCCTGGCTTGGTTAAAGGCCAGATAGACCGCATTGCTTTTTGGCGCACTGGCACAATACAACAGCGCCTGAGCAATAGCACGCTCCCCCTCTGCCGGACCAACCCGGTGAAATATATCCCAGGCATTCAGGCAAATCTGCAGGGCCCGGGGGTCGGCGTTGCCAATATCTTCCGAGGCGATGGCCAGTAGACGCCTGGCCGCCACCAATGGGTCCGCACCGGCGTCCAGCATCCTGGCGTACCAGTACAGGGCCCCATCCGGCGATGAGCCCCTGACAGACTTGTGCAGTGCCGACAGCATATCGTAGAACTGATCCCCTCCCTTGTCGAAGGAAGCCACCTTACCTCCAACTGCCTCCTGGATCATGTCAGAGCTGATCTGTCCCTGCTCGGCAAAGTCAGCTGCCAGTTCCAGATAGTTAAGCAAACGGCGTCCGTCCCCATCGGCCAGTTGGGTGAGCAGGACCCTTGCCTCTGCTGTAATGGTCAGGGATTTCAGTCTGGGCTGGTCCAAAGCCCTGGCCAACAGAGGATAAAGCTCATCCTCGGCCAGTTTTTTCAGTACGTAAACCCGGGCACGGGACAACAAGGCACCGTTAAGTTCAAAGGAAGGGTTCTCGGTTGTTGCCCCGATAAAGATCACAGTGCCGTCTTCAATATGGGGAAGAAAGGCGTCCTGCTGACTCTTGTTGAAGCGGTGTACTTCATCCACAAAAAGCAAGGTCTTCTTGGCCCTGGATTGTGCCTGATGCCTGGCATTGTCGATGGCCAGACGAATATCCTTGATACCCGAGGTCACTGCGGAAATTCGCTCCACATGTGCATCACAGTATCGGGCAATCAGCTCGGCCAGGGTGGTTTTGCCCGTACCAGGGGGGCCCCAAAGAATCATGGAGTGAGCCCTGCCCTGCTCCAATGCCTGGCGCAGGGGCTTGCCCGGTGCCAGTATATGCCGTTGGCCGGCATAATCCTCCAGGCGAGTCGGGCGCATCAGGGCCGCCAGGGGCTGATAGGGATTCTCAGCACCAAAATCTAATTGCTGGGACATTAGTGATTCAAACTGCCGGTCTGCACCTGGCGCTGATCATCCAGTTCATATCCTTGTGGCAGACTGAACTCAAATAACGCCGGGGATAAGTCGGGATTCTGCTGTATCTGAGAAAACGTCAGTTCGCTGGTCTGTTGCTGTCTGTCCAGCATAGTCAATGCCACCAGCTTGTCTGCGTCAAATGTCAGGATCAGGCTGGCTATCTGGCTGCTGTCTGACTTGGCAGTGATTTGATAACGGCCGTTAAGCCGGCTGACTTCAAAATCCTGCCAGTGGTGACTGTCTGGTTCAGCCAGCAGGATAAGAGGGTTGTTCTGCACAGCCGATTGCTGGTCTATGGCGATGGCCTGTTCCACGAAGGGATCCAGATGCCAGACCGTCTGCCCGTCGGCAATCAGAATATTGTTATCGGGAGCATAGAGTTCCCAACGCAACTTGTTCGGTTGTTGCAATTGCAAACGGCCCTGCCCCTGTTGCACTGTCTCCCCCTGTCCATCGGTGACCCGCTGGCTGAACTCGGCCTGGTAACTGTGCAGATTGTTCAGCCGGGCCTTAAGACTCTCCGCAGCTTCATTGGCCGTGGCCTGGAGCCCTAACAGACATAATCCGATCAGAAAATATTTTTTCATAGCACTCTTTTAAAATTAAACTCTGTCCGTAGTCTGCCCGACCAGGCTGACCTTAAACTGAACAGCTGGCGTTTTCTGGCCAATGAACGCTGTCAACTGACCTCATTCACACTGGCGGTGGCGCCAATACTTCCCGGTTACCGTTGTGGCCCTGGGCACTGACGACCCCGCTCATTTCCATTTGCTCAACAATCCTCGCTGCCCGGTTATAACCGATGCGGAACTGGCGCTGCACACTGGACACGGACGCCCGTCGGCTCTGGGTAACAAAGGAAACCGCCTCGTCATATAAAGGATCGGCCTCTGCATCATCCCCTTCGGCCTGTTCCCCGGGCAACAACACCTCGGTGCTGCCTTCGCCGCTTAAGATCTCATCGATATAATTGGGTTTACCGCGCTTCTGCCAGTCGGCCACCACCGCGTGTACTTCATGATCATCCACAAAAGCGCCGTGCACCCGGGTTGGTACACCGGTTCCGGGCGGCAGGTAAAGCATGTCCCCCTGACCAAGGAGGGCCTCGGCCCCCTGCTGATCCAGAATAGTTCTGGAGTCGATTTTCGATGACACCTGAAAGGCAATGCGGGTGGGGATATTGGCTTTAATGAGGCCGGTAATCACATCCACGGACGGGCGCTGGGTAGCCAGAATCAGGTGGATACCGGCAGCCCTGGCTTTTTGCGCAATACGGGCAATCAATTCCTCAACTTTCTTGCCGACTATCATCATCATGTCGGCAAATTCATCCACTACCACCACGATACTGGGCAGCTTTTCCAGATCCGGCGCTTCTGGCTCCATGCTCTGTTCGGACTTCCACAGAGGATCCTTGATGGGCTGGCCGGCCTCAATCGCTTCTTTAATCTTAAGGTTGTAGCCTTTAAGGTTCCTGACGCCCAGGGCCGACATCAAACGATAACGACGCTCCATCTCCCCCACACACCAGCGCAGTGCGTTAGCGGCCTCCTTCATGTCGGTGACCACCTCGGCCAGCAAATGGGGAATGCCTTCATAAACAGACAGCTCCAGCATCTTAGGATCGATCATGATCAGGCGTACGTCTTCGGGGGTGGATTTATACAACAGACTGAGGATCATGACGTTAACCCCCACCGATTTGCCCGACCCCGTGGTGCCGGCCACCAGCAAATGGGGCATCCTGGCCAGATCCACCACCACCGGCTTCCCTGCTATATCCTTACCCAGCACCATGGTCAGGTGGGAGCCGGAATTCTGGAAAGCATCGCATTCAATAACTTCGGATAACCTGACCATTTCCCGGTGCTTATTGGGCAACTCCAGACCGATAACCGATTTGCCGGGAATGACCTCGACTACCCGTACTGATATAGCCGACATGGCGCGGGCCAAATCCTTGGACAGGGTGGAGATTTTTGCCACCTTTACACCTGGGGCCAAGTCCAGTTCAAAACGGGTAATCACAGGTCCGGGATAGACGCCGACCACACGGGCTTCAATACTGAAATCCGCCAGTTTGGCTTCCACCAGCCGCGAGGCTTCCTCCAGCTCTTCCTGGGTGATGGGGTTCTTCACCTTATCCGGTCTGTCCAGCAGATTGACCGACGGCATTACCCCCTCGACCTTCATATCTTCTTCCAGCTCAGACAGGGTTTTATGTCTGGGCTTGCTGTTTCTTGCTTTGTCAGGGTGGGGTTCTGGTTTGAGGTCTTTTTTGCTTTCGGCGGCTTTTCTGAGCACAGCAGGCTCGTCCAGAGAAAGTCCGGCATCCTCTTCATCTGCGCCAAAATGGAAAACCGGCTCCACTGCAGGTTCACGTCTGGATGCAACTGGCTGGCTGGGAGGGTTCTCACTGTCTGACTTCATCCGGTCCTTACCCATGGAGGAAAACACCGGTTTAGGCAACTGCAGGCTCTGCACCCGGGTCGGCAGTGCAGCCGTACCTTTGGCCAGACGGATACTCAGAGCACCCAGGGTATCTATCATGGCCAGCCAGGAAATCCCCGTCATCAGGGTAAAGCCTGTACAGAAGAAACAGAGCAACAGCAGGATAGTGCCGGCCAGATTGAAATAAGGCAGCAGCTTGCCACTGATCGCATCACCGACAAACCCGCCGGCAGAGAAGATAAACAGGTCATCGAAATTCAGGCTGGCCAGGCCGGTGGCCCCTACCATCAACAACACAAAGCCAATCAATCGCAGGCCGATGGTCAGATAATCCAGCTCCAGCAAATGCCGGGTCTGCTGAAACAAAAACCAGCCCAGCAAGGCAGCACCAAAGGGAAACAGATAGGCGATATAACCGAAAGTATTCAGCAAAATATCGGAAAACCAGGCGCCGATAGGGCCGGCAGCATTATGCACTTCCTCACGCAAGCCAGCCTGGCTCCAACTGGGATCGGCCGGGTCAAAAGAGGCCAGGGCCAACAACAGAAACAGCGCGAAGGCACTGCACACTATCATGCCCACTTCCATAATCCGTTGGATACCCGAGAGTCGCGCCATAAAAATCATTGTTATTCTAGTAGTTCAAACCGCCCCCAAAGATACCAGCCAGGCGGTGAAAATCCTAGCTTCTCGGTCCATAAAGCCTGGTTTAATTCACAGTGGTTTTTATCTTTGCCGATTTATTGCACAGAAACTCCAGCGCCCCTTGTCAGCGGTCACTTATTTAAGATTAATCTTAATAGCGCCGGTGTGTTTAACCTCTTCCATCACCACATAGGTTCGGGACTCGCTCACTCCCGGCAGGCCGAGCAGTGTGTCCCCCAGCAGCTTCCGATAGCTTGACATGTCGGCGACCCGGGCCTTGAGCAGAAAATCAAAATCCCCTGCCACCAGATGGCATTCCTGGATATCATCCAGCTTTCGCACCGCAGCAGAAAACTCTGCGAAGATATCCGTAGAGGTCTTGGTCAGGGTGATCTCGACAAATACCAGCATGGCGGCACCCAGCTTGTTAGGATCCACCTTGGCATGATAGCCGATGACGTAGCCCTGTTGCTCCAGTCTGCGCACTCTCTCTAAGCATGGCGTGGGGCTTAGTCCCACCCTTCTGGACAGTTCCACATTGGATATTCTTCCGTCTTTTTGCAACTCAACCAGTATATTGCGGTCGATTCTGTCCAGATGTTTGGGGGTTTTAACCAGCATGGATTCATCTGCTTATCATTTCTTTTTCAGCATTATATCCTGCCATCGAAGATTCTTCAGCACACTCTTCTAATAATCTTCCCCTATACTTCGCGTTTTACAAAAAACCACTAGTAAAGGTGATGTGAACATGTTGATCGGTGTACCCAAAGAAATTAAAAACCATGAATACCGTGTTGGCCTGACCCCTGCTGCGGTCAAGGAGTTTGTTACCCACGGTCACCAGGTAATAGTGCAGAAAGATGCAGGTACCTCCATTGGTTTTACGGATGACCAGTATGAAGCGGCCGGAGCCAGCATCAGCCACGACGCCGACAGTATCTTTGCCAAGGCTGAAATGATCGTTAAGGTTAAAGAGCCGCAGCCCAATGAGTGCAAAATGCTCAGCAAGGGCCAGACCCTCTACACTTATCTGCACCTGGCGCCTGACCCGACCCAAACCGAACTGCTGGTTGCTTCAGGCGCCACCTGTATTGCCTATGAGACGGTCACCGATGCCCGCAACGGATTGCCTTTACTCGCCCCCATGTCAGAAGTGGCTGGCCGCATGTCCATCCAGGCCGGTGCCCATTATCTTGAAAAAGCCCATGGCGGCAGCGGTACACTTTTGGGTGGCGTCCCCGGCGTTGCCCCCGGCAAGGTGCTTATCGTTGGTGGTGGTGTGGTTGGTACCAATGCAGCCAAGATGGCTCTGGGTTTGGGAGCCGATGTGACCATAGTGGATCGTTCCCTGACGCGCCTGCGCGAGCTGGACGATATTTTCCGTGGCCAGGTCAAAACCGTCTTCTCCACCGTGGACGCCATAGAATATTACTCAGCCAAGGCGGATCTGGTGGTTGGTGCCGTACTCATACCAGGTGCGGCGGCACCCAAGTTACTGACCGCCGAGCATATCCGCAGCATGAAGGAAGGGTCGGTTATCGTCGATGTGGCCATCGATCAGGGTGGCTGCTTTGAAACAGCCCGCGCCACCACACACCAGGATCCGGTTTATGTGGTCGATGGGGTTGTACACTACTGCGTGGCAAACATGCCCGGCGGTGTGGCCCGTACTTCCACCATGGCGTTGAATAACGCTACCCTGCCCTTCGGTCTGGCCCTGGCCAACAAAGGACCGAAGAAAGCCATGCTGGACGATGTACACCTGCTTAACGGTCTGAACGTGCATGAAGGCAAAGTCACCTACAAGGCCGTGGTGGATGCTCTGGGTGAGAAGCTGGGTCTGACCTACACGGATGCCCGGACCGCCCTGGGTGCCTGATTTCAGGCGAGTGATTGAAAAAGCGCCCTAGGGGGCGCTTTTTTGTCTGACTAACAGATGCTGGCTTGACGGTTCCCCTCTCCAAGGTAACGGGTGAGAAATGGGCATTGCGTACTTTCCCCTGTTCTTTCAAATAGGCTAAATTCGACTGGCCTCCCACAGTGCTGGAAGAAAGCTATCACTGTATGGACTGGCCGGCAGGCCTATTAAGTAATGAAACCTCTCAATTCAGGACTCTACATGCCCAGACTGGCCGCCGCGTTGCATATTCTGGTAAAAACTGAGCAGGAATGCCGCGCACTGAAACAACAAATTGAGCAAGGTGCCAGTTTTCAACACCTGGCCAAAAAGCACTCGATCTGTCCGTCTGGAAAGCGCGGCGGGGACCTCGGTGAATTCAGACAGGGCGAGATGGCACCAGCATTTGACAAAGCGGTGTTCAAGGGGCCGGAATTGCAGATCCAGGGACCGGTGAAAACCCGGTTTGGTTACCACCTGATCAAAGTACTGTACAGACGGTAATCTGATACCCTCCTCTTACTTCCTGGCTATACTGCGCTGGACAGCAAGACGCAGGAACAGCCCGGAGGCCGCATTGACTTTATACAGCCTTAATCTTCCCATCATCTGTTTGTAACCGGGGTTGTCGAAAGGCAGGACCCAGTAACTCTATAGCCTCGGAGTAACTTATCCGCAGTGTCTGCAAGCCACCAACTAAAAAGGCGCCCATCAGGACGCCTTCTGTGCGTTTGCAAAACAAATTTACTCAGTATTCCCACCAACCCTGTTGCCACCAGATGAGAAACTCAGCGAAATCAATATGGCCGTCCTGATTTTTATCAATTAGGTCAAAAGCCTCTTCCACCACCTTGACCTTGGTCTTTGGCGAAAGCACTGTGAGTAGCTCAATAAACTCACCCAAATCGATCATGCCGTTGTTATCGCTGTCAAAAAAATCGAACTCTTTACGGATTTCGGCTATCTGGCTGTCATTCAATGCCTGTTCAGACATGTTACTTCCTTTTCGTACAGATTATCTCTGTCGGTAGTTTACTGAAACTTGCGAAGCCGCAACAGTCACAGAGGGTATTTTTACAGGTCCCGGCTGTTATTTGGTCTTGGCTGTGTTGTTATTCCTGGTTGCCAGAGCCCTGGCCCGCCTTTCCTCAGCCTTCTGCCTGCGTCTTTGCTCCATGGCGATACGCGCCTCGGCACCCACATGCTCTTCGTCGCGCTGGCGGGCCAGGTTAACCTGCTTCTCCCGTTCACGAAAACGGGCCAACTGCTCTTCGCTGTGCTTGCCGTGGCACTTGGGGCAACTGACTCCCCTCTCATATTTGTCACTCTGCTTGTCTTGTTCCGTAATAGGCAACCGGCAGGCATAACACTGATCATAATGACTGCGCTCAAGGTCATGATTTACCGCCACCCGGTTATCGAACACGAAACAATCGCCCTGCCACAGACTTTGCTCTTTGGGCATTTCCTCAAGGTATTTGAGAATACCGCCTTCCAGATGATAAACCTCCTCGAACCCCTGCTCTTTGAGATAGGCGGTGGACTTTTCACAGCGAATGCCGCCGGTACAGAACATGGCGACCTTCTTGTGTTTAGCCGGATCCAGATTGTTCCTTACATAGCGGGGAAAGTCGCGGAAAGACTCAGTATTGGGATTCACGGCGTTCTGGAATGTGCCAATCTCGATTTCATAGTCATTGCGTGTATCGATCAGCAGCACTTCGGGATCCGAAATCAGTTGATTCCAGTTGACCGCGTTGACATAGGTGCCCACAGTACGACGCGGATCGATCCCTTCCACCCCCATGGTCACGATCTCTTTTTTCAGTTTGACCTTGGTGCGATGGAATGGCTGCTCCTGGTCATAGGATTCTTTGTAACTAATGGGATTAAGTCTTTGATCGGCGTTCAGCCAACCGAGCAGATTATCAATAGCCTGACGACTGCCAGAGACGGTGCCGTTAATCCCCTCATGGGCGAGCAGCAAGGTCCCTTTTATGCCCTGTCCTTCCATAAATTCAGACAGGGGTCGGCGAAGCTCCTGATAATTTTCCAGGGTAACGAATTTGTATAGCGCACAGACTACATACTTGGACATTACATATACCTCTTAAGCACACTGGAACGTAAAACCAGCGCCTAATGACACCGGGCCGGTACCGACCCGAAACCGGCGGGCATTTTACTGCAACAGGTCCAAAAAATTAAGGGCTTTGCCAAGCCCCGTTGAGATCGGCCGGGTAGAGCATCCTGCCGGCTTTGTGGGCGCCTGACGTTACTGCTACTCAGTCGCTCTGCAGTGGTCAAATAAGGTATAGAAATTATCAGTGGTCACTTGCGCCAGCCTTTGCAATGGAATCTCCTTTAAATCGGCAATAAACTGGGCCACATCGGTGACATAGGCCGGTTCATTGGGTTGTCCCCTGTGCGGGACCGGTGCCAGCCAGGGGCTGTCCGTTTCAATCAGCAGTCTGTCCAGCGGCAGTTCTCTGACCACCTGTTGCAGTTCTTTGGCTCCGTTGAAGGTCACGATCCCCGAGATGGAAATATAAAAATCCATTTCAATGGCGGCCCTTGCCATCTCCAGGCTCTCGGTGAAACAGTGTAAAACCCCTCTGGTATGGCTCGCCTTATGGGCTTTTAACAGGGCAATGGTGTCTTCCCTGGCGTCCCTGGTATGAATAATCAGCGGCTTATTCAGCTCATTGGCTACCCTGATGTGATCAATAAAGGATTGTTGCTGTAACTCTCGGGTTTCAGCGCTGTAGTAGTAATCCAGGCCGGTCTCGCCAATAGCCACCACTTCTGGACGGCTGGCTTTTTGCAGCAACTCGTCATAACTGCAAACATCGTCCTGGTGCAATGGATGTACGCCGCAAGAGACCGAAACATCGTCGAAGCCTTTGACCGCCTCATACATGGAGTCGAATTCGCGCACGGAAACGCAGACACAGAGGAAATGTTCAACCCCCCTTTGCCTGGCTCGTTCCACTAATTCATTCAATTCTTCGGGATTTTTATCCAGCCTGTCCAGATGACAGTGTGAATCGACAAACAAAGATTACTCCTGCGCTTCTTCTAGCTGCTGAATGGGGCCGAGTAGCTGGGCCAGCAGCAGGATTTTGTTCAATCCGGGATTGCTCACATACCGCCCGGCACCGAGAGCTTCATGACTCAGTGCCCATAACTGGTCGACATTGTAACGGCCCTGCTGAATACTGGCCACAAGCCAGTGCTGCAGCCAGGCGATCAGCCTGGCGGGTTGCTCCTGCCACTGTGTTGCCATTTGCAGGGCATCCAGTTGACCCAGTGTGAGTTGCTCCAACTGCTGATTGAACCTGGCATAGCTAAGTTCAGGTTCCTCCCTGAGCAACATGCTGAGCCTCAGGGGCGAAGCGGCGTAAAGGCTTAGCAACTCAGGCTCTATCGGGCCTGCATGTTCAGCAGACAACCATTGCCGGGTTTGTTCCTGACTGGGCCTGGGCAGCGTAAGCTTTTCACAGCGGCTGAGGATTGTCGGCAACAAACGCTGAGGGCGGGCGGTGGTGAGCAGGATATAGGTCTGATCAGTCGGTTCTTCCAGGGTCTTGAGCAGCGCATTGGCGGCGGATTCCGTCATGCTGTCCGCTTGGTGAATAATCAGCACTTTGGCACCGGAGAGCTGGGCCTTGGACGACAGTTTTTCAATGGCATCGCGGATCTCGTCCACACCGATCTGCTTGTCACTTTGGACTTGATAAAAATCCGGGTGCGAGCCGGCCCTGAACAACTGACAGGCCTGGCACTGACCACAGATCTTTTCATTGGCTTGCCGGCAGAGCAGATGAGCGCCAATTTCCCGCGTAAGTTCTGCCTTGCCCAGCCCCTGGGGACCAATCAACAGTAGGCCATGATGCAAGCGGCCGGATTGTATCCGCTGGGTTAACTGGGAAAACAGCCTTCCAAACCAGGGATAAATCATGACAGGTATCGCGCCATGGCCATCCTGATACTGGCATGTACCTGTTCTATGGGCTGCATGGCATCTATTATCTGGATGTCTGGCTCCCTGGAAGCCAGTTGCAGGTACCTGGCCCGGGTCCGCTCAAAGAAAGCCAGTCCGGACTGCTCTATACGATCCAGCTCTCCCCTGCCCCTGGCCCGCTCGAGACCGACCTGTGGCTCAACATCCAGATACAGGGTCAGGTCCGGCTCGAAGCCTTTGAGACTGATAGTTCTAAGGCTTTCTATCATCTGATGATCTATCTGCCGTCCCCCTCCCTGATAGGCCCGGGAAGAAAGGTCGTGCCTGTCCCCCAGAACCCAGGTTCCCTGAGCCAGAGCCGGCTTAATCACATTCTCCAGCAACTGTACCCGGGCCGCATACATCAGCAGCAGTTCGGCTTCCACCGTTACCCGCTCCTGCCAGTCATGTTTGACACAGTCGCGAATGGCTTCGGCCATCGGCGTGCCGCCGGGTTCCCGGGTGCAAATCAGTGGGTGTCCGGCACCTTCGATACATTCCCTGACCAACTGGATGGCTGAACTCTTACCTGCCCCTTCAAGGCCTTCGATTACTATAAATTTGCCAGACATGGGTTCCTGATCCGTCCGGGCGACTCGCAACCTGTCACCCGTCATGTGTTACTTCTTCAACTGATATTGTCGCACTGCCGCGTTGTGATCGGCAAGGCTACTGGAAAACACATGGCTGCCATCATTACGTGACACGAAATAGAGTTCATCCGTATCCAGCGGATTCAGCACCGCGTCTATTGCCGCTCCACTGACCATACTGATGGGTGTCGGCGGTAACCCCTTTATCACATAGGTGTTATAAGGCGTGGGCGTCTTCAGATCGCCACGCCGTATATTGCCGTCAAATGCCTCCCCCATGCCGTAAATCACAGTGGGGTCGGTTTGCAGCCGCATGTTGCGCTCCAGGCGATTAACGAATACTGCCGCTATTCTGGGCCGTTCTTCAGCCAAACCTGTTTCCTTTTCAACAATGGACGCCAGTATCAGGGCTTCATAAGGGTTTTCATAAGGCAGCCCCACTTTTCGTTGCTGCCACTTCTCCTGTAAAAAGGTCTGCATGCGCTCATAGGCCTGGACGACGATAATTTCTGCATTGGTCCCGGCCGTAAAGTGGTAGGTGTCTGGCATCAGCCAGCCCTCGAGGCTTTCTCCCGGGGGGGCGAGATAGGCCACAAAATCATCATTCAGGGAGTCTGCGCGCAGATAAGGATGTGCCTGCATCTGTGCCCTCCAGTCCTGCCAACGCAGTCCCTCCACCAGGCGAATCTCGAACAGTTTCTCCCGACCGCTCGACAGCAGCGACAAAGTATCCCGCAGGCTCATGCCGGGACGGAACTCGTAAGTCCCGGCTTTGACATCGGACAGACCGGGTGACAGCCTGAGCAACACCTTTCCTGGCCATTGTGAGTCAATCAGACCCTGTTGTTGCAATTTGTGCAGAAAATGATGTGCATATTGGCCCTTTTCCAGGGTAAAGAGGGTGGCTCCTGTCAGAGCCAGGGGCTGTTCCACCTGGAAAGTCCAGTATCGGTAGGAGCCATAGCCGGCGATTAGCATCACCAGCAATCCGGCCATAATCAGTTTTGTCCGGGTCACAGTAAATCCTTAAGTACCACATTGGCATGTTGCACATCATACTGATGATCGAGGATGCTCCGTACCGGTACCACCCCCATCAGGCTGTTGGTGATACAAACCAGACTGGCATCGAACAGAACCTCTGCCCTCATCCGGACCCTGATGACAGATACCCCCTGCCGGGATAAGGCGTCCAGCAGACACTTTCGCATCACTCCCTTAACGCCGGCATACCGCAGACTTGGGGTATACCATTGATTACCGGTTTGCCAGAACAAATTGGCTACAGAAGTTTCCACCAGCATTTTGTCGGTATCGCAAACCAAAGCATCCTGCCACCCTTGTGCGGCAATTTCCTGTTTGATCATCACCTGTTCAAGTCGGTTCAGATGTTTAAGGCCTGCAAGCAATGGCTGTTTGGCCAGGGAAATCTGGCTTTTTTGCAACGCAATCCCCTTCTCCCGCCAATCCTGATATTGGCCGGGCAGCGGATGCAGGGTCAGGATCCAGTTGGGGGTGCCTTGCTCAGCAGGCAAATAACCTCGGCCGCCCTCTCCCCTACTGATCAGTACTTTCAGTACGCCTTCTGACTGTTCCTTTGCCAGGGAAAAAGCGCAGTCCTGCAATTGCCGCCATTTTGAAAAGTCGATGTTCAGGCGTAGCAAACCCTGTTTGAGCCTCGCCAGGTGCAGGGACCAATGTTGCAGACAGCCATTCTTGACCCGCACGGTAGTAAACAGGCCGTCACCGTATTGAGTGGCTCTGTCTGCAACAGCAAGCTGGACGGCCGGCCGACCATTGATCAGGGTGGTGATATCCATGCAGGTTCAAATTGCTCCACAAAAAGAAAAGCCTGCTAGAAACTAACAGGCTTTGTCTGACTTGTTAAGATTGGCATCAAACCCGTTTGAACAGTAATGATCCGTTGGTGCCGCCAAAGCCGAATGAGTTGCACAGGGCATAGTCCATTTTCACATCACGAGCCGTATGCGGCACATAGTCCAGGTCACAGCCTTCATCCGGGTCATCCAGATTGATAGTGGGAGGCACTTTCTGTTCCTGCAGGGCCAGGATAGTAAAGATCGCCTCAACTGCACCCGCTGCACCCAGCAAATGCCCCGTCATTGACTTGGTAGAGCTGACCAGCAAGCCTCCGGCATCTTTACCAAACACAGATTTGACCGCTTTGGTTTCGGCTATGTCCCCAGCAGGTGTGGAGGTGCCATGGGCATTGATGTAGCCCACCTGATCCGTATTAACTCCTGCATCTTTGAGAGCATGGTCCATGGCCGCGGCAGCGCCTTGTCCTTCTTCCGGCGGTGAGGTCATGTGGTAGGCATCGCCACTCATGCCAAAACCGATAAGTTCGGCATAAATCCTGGCCCCCCGGGCCTTGGCATGTTCATATTCTTCAAGCATTACCACGCCAGCACCGTCACCCATCACAAAACCATCCCGGTCTTTGTCCCAGGGGCGACTGGCCGCCTGTGGATCCTCATTCCTGGATGACAACGCCCGGGCAGCCGCAAAACCGCCAAGGCCCAATGGCGTAGTAGCCGCTTCTGCACCACCAGCCAACATGGCGTCGGCGTCCCCATAGACTATAGTCCGGGCTGCCACTCCGATGTTATGCACGCCTGTGGTACAAGCAGTGACAATATTCAGGTTGGGGCCTTTGAGGCCTTCCATAATGGACAGGAAGCCGGAAATCATATTAGTGATGGTAGAAGGTACAAAAAACGGTGAAATCTTCCTCGGGCCCGAAGCAATCAGTTTGCTGTGGTTCTCTTCAATCAGACCCAGCCCACCGATACCCGACCCTACTGCAACCCCCACCCGTCCGGCGTTGGCGTCGCTGATTTGCAAACCTGAATCCCTGAGCGCCTGCATACCGGCAGCCACTCCATACTGGATAAACAGATCCATTTTTTTGCTTTCCTTTCTGGGCATGTATTGCTCAACATCGAAGCCTTTAACCAGCCCGGCGAAACGGGTGGAAAACAGGCTGCTATCAAAAGTATCGATATTGCCAATGCCACTCTGTCCCTTGAGCAATGCGCTCCAGGTGGAGGTGACATCGAGTCCCAAAGGTGAAAGCATGCCAAGACCTGTTACTACAACACGACGTTTTGACACTTTGGCCTCCGCAAGGGAATAAAGGCCATCGCACACTGCTCCACTGACACGGCCATTATCAGTGTGGATGGTATTGGGTAGGAAAAGAAACGGCTCCTAAAGAGCCGTTAGTTTCTAATCTTGTTTGCTGTTACGCGTCTTTATGGGCGTTGATGTAATCGATAGCAGACTGAACAGTAGTGATCTTCTCTGCTTCTTCATCTGGGATTTCAGTATCAAACTCTTCTTCCAGAGCCATCACCAGCTCAACAGTATCCAGAGAGTCTGCACCCAAGTCATCAACGAAGGACGCTTCAGGCTTCACTTCTTCTTCTTTGACGCCTAATTGTTCAACGATGATTTTAATTACGCGTTCTTCGATATTACTCATAATTCTAGATTTCCCTTAAAAGTGACGCTAGATGTAAATTTGCGAGTAGTGTATTCAGCAACCCCAGGCCTTGCAAGCAAGAGTATGAAGTTTTTTGCTGGTCAAACCACAATTTAGCACAAAAAATAGTATATGACAGGTAACCGCTTTTTACCTGCAGAGATTCACCAGATTAATGCAGATGCCTGCATAATCAAACCATTAACATACCGCCATTCACATGAATGGTTTCCCCGGTAATATAGGCTGCGCCGTCAGAAACCAAAAAGGCAACGGTGGCGGCAATTTCTTCCGGATTACCCAGACGGTTGGCCGGAATATCCTTGAAGATGGCTTCCCGCTGCTCATCGGTCAAGGCCTTGGTCATATCGGTATCGATAAAGCCCGGTGAAACGGTATTCACGGTAATGCCGCGGGAAGCTACCTCCCGGGCCAGTGATTTGGAAAAACCTATCACTCCAGCCTTGGCTGCGGCGTAGTTGGCCTGCCCCGGATTCCCTGAACTGCCCACCACGGAACCAATATTCACTATACGTCCGGCACGCTTTTTCATCATGCCCCGTAATACAGCCTTAGACAATCGGAAAATAGAGGTCAGGTTGGTATCGATAATATCCTGCCATTCCTCATCTTTCATGCGCATCAGCAGATTGTCGCGGGTGATACCGGCATTGTTTACAAGGATGTCAATTTCACCGAATTCGTTGCGGATGGCCTCCAGGCAGGCATTCAGCTGTTCAGTATCTGTCACATTGAGCGCCATGCCTTTGCCTTGGCTCCCCAGGTAGTCCGAGATGGCCTGAGCACCGCCCTCAGAAGTGGCCGTACCTATCACTGTAGCCCCCTGGGACGCCAGTTTCTGTGCAACTGCTTTACCAATCCCCCGGCTGGCGCCGGTGATCAGTACGATTTTGCCTTGTAGTTCAGACATCTTGTTATCCTTTTTGTGTCAATGCTTGCAGAGAATCGGGCGTATTAATGGCATCAACCGCCAGATTCTTATCAATACGCTTGATCAGACCAGTCAATACTTTACCCGGACCGGCCTCCAGAACCTGTTCAATGCCCAGTTCTGTGAGCTTCATTACCGACTCCGTCCAGCGCACCGGGCTGTATAGCTGGCGAACCAGAGCCTGCTTGATCTGCTCGGGTTGTTCAGGCATGGCCACATCCACATTGTTCACTACGGGTATGACAGGCTGATGAAAGGTGAGTTTCTGCAGCTCCAAAGCGAGCTTGTCTGCAGCGGGTCTCATCAGGGCACAATGGGACGGAACGCTAACCGGCAGCGGCAGCGCCCGTTTGGCGCCAGCTTCTTTACAGGCCTCTGAGGCCCTGGCAACGGCATCCGCATGTCCAGCGATCACCACCTGCCCCGGGCTGTTGAAATTGACCGCCGAAACGACCTGACCGTGGGCCGCCTGCTCACAAGCGGTAATGACCTTATCATCGTCCAGACCTATGATGGCCGCCATGGCGCCGGTACCGGCTGGGACAGCCTCTTGCATCAACTCACCGCGCAGTTGTACCAACTTGACGGCGTCAGCAAAATTCAATACCCCGGCACAGACCAGCGCCGAATACTCACCCAGGCTGTGACCGGCCAGTATATCCGGCTTATCACCACCCTGCGCCTCCCATACTCGCCAGATGGCAACACTGGCTGCCAGCAGCGCCGGTTGGGTACGGTGGGTGGCATTAAGATCAGCCTCGGGGCCCGTCTGGGTCAGTTTCCACAAATCATAGCCCAGAGCATCACCCGCCTCGGCAAAGGTTTGCTCCACTTGTGGATAGGTCGCGGCCAGATCGGCCAACATACCCACAGCCTGTGATCCCTGACCGGGAAACACAAACGCCAATTTCGCCATAGTCTTCTCCTGGTTTTGATTCTTAACAGCGAATTCTAGTCGTGATTTGGACAGAAAGGACGTCATCAGTGGCGTCCTGTCCAGAACAGGAAATGTTTAATAACGTACCAGAGCTGACGCCCAGGCAAAACCACCGCCGAAGGCTTCCAGCAGCAGGTTGTGACCACGCTGAATACGTCCATCACGAATGGCAGTATCCAGGGCAGTCGGTACAGTAGCCGCCGAGGTATTGCCGAAGTCCTGCAGTGTCAGCACCACGCGTTCCATAGGCATTTCAAGCTTTTTGGCCGTGGCCTTGATGATCCTGAAGTTAGCCTGATGTGGCACCAGCCAGTCCAGATCGGACTTTTGCATATCATTGGCTGCAAGGGTCTGTTCAACCACTTCGCTAAGCTTGGTCACAGCCACCTTGAAGACTTCGTTACCTTTCATCACACCCCAGTTTTCATGCACTGAGTGTTCCTGGCCGCGGGTGGGGTTGCCCACATACAATAAGTCGTTGTATGAACCCGCCGCATGGATATGAGTGGACAGAATACCCGGTTCCTCGCTGGCCTCTATGAGGGTGGCTCCCGCTGCATCGCCAAACAGGATCACCATGGTGCGGTCAAACGGTGCCACCAGCCGGCTCAGACAATCGGTTCCCACCACCAGAATACGTTTGCACATGCCGGACTTGATGTACTGGTCGGCCACACTCAGGGCATAACAATAGCCGGCACAGGCCGCTGCCACATCAAAGGCCGGAATACCATCCAGACCGAGAATCTTTTGAATATCACAGGCTGCGCTGGGCAGGGCTTTGTCATGGCTGGTGGTCGCGCAGACGATCATGTCGATGCTGCGCGGATCGATATCTGCAGCTTCAATAGCCTTTTTTGACGCTTCTGCCCCCATGGTGGCGGCAGTCTCATCGGCCCCGATGATGCGCCTCTCCTTTATTCCCGTCCTGTCGGTAATCCATTCGTCATTGGTTTCAACCATCTGTTCCAGATCGGCATTGGTGCGAACTTGGCTGGGATAGTAACTACCTGTGCCAATGATTCTTGAATACATGCTTAAGGCCTTTCCATTAGAAGAGTTTCTATTTTATGTTTTATCTTGTTTGGAACCTGACGGGCGACTTCCTGCATCGCCTCCCTGATGGCATACAAAAAAGCATCACTGGAGGCATTGCCGTGGCTCTTAACAACAATTCCGCGCAATCCTATCAGACTCGCCCCATTGTACTGGTCGGGGTTCACCCTGGCGTAGATTTTCTTGAGGATGGGTAAGGCCATTCTGGCCATTACGCGGGTCATGAGGTTCTTACCCGATACCCGTTTGACTTCGGTAATAATCAGCTTGCCCAATCCCTCACAGGCTTTCAGTGCGATATTACCGACAAAACCGTCGGTGACCACCACATCGGCCTTGTCTGTGAAGATATCGTTACCTTCTATATAGCCTATATAATTGATACCCGGGACGGAAGAGAGGATTTGGGCGGTGTGCTTGACCTGATCATTACCCTTTATCTGCTCTTCTCCTACGTTCAGTAACGCAACCCTGGGCCGGGTCAGACCTTCTACTTCTTCGGCCATCACTGAGCCCATCACCGCATACTGAAAGAGAATTTCCGAATCGCAATTGACGTTGGCGCCTAAATCCAGCAGATAGACTTTCTTATGGCTGGTGGTTGGCAAGGAAGAGATCAAAGCCGGTCTGTCGATACCTGGCAGGGTTTTGAGGACATAGTAAGCCATGGCCAACAGGGCCCCGGTGTTACCGGCACTGACACAGGCATCGGCTTCGCCCGCCTCAACCAGCTCCAAGGCTTTACGCATGGAAGACCGGGTTTTACTGCGCAAGGCGGCACTGGGTCTTTCATCCATGCTCACCACCTGCTCGGTGGAGACCAGTTGCAGTCGCTCCAGGGGCAAATCCGCATAACCGGACAGGCCGTCCTGCAGCTGCACCAGATCGCCGCAAAGAAACAAATGTAGATGAGGGAATTCTTTCACTGCCAGAACGGCAGCTTCAATAGTAACAGGGGGGCCATGATCGCCCCCCATCATATCTAACGCAATGGTTAGATGAGTCAAAGTCAGCTCGCTTAGTTAGCGATGACTTTTTTGCCTTTGTAGTAACCGTCAGCTGTAACGTGATGACGACGATGCGTCTCACCTGACGTGGAATCTACAGACAAGGTTTCCGCTGTCAAAGCATCATGCGAACGACGCATGCCACGCTTAGAACGGGTTTTACGATTCTGCTGTACCGCCATTACCTACTCCTGATCTCGCTTAAGTTCTTTCAACACCGCAAAGGGGTTTGGACGCTCAGCGACCGGTTCAATTTTTCCAAAACTCATTTCCTCTTCACTTACCCTGCAATCTTCCTCTGCGTGGAAGGGCACAATAGGCAAAGCTAAAATCAGTTCATCCTCAAAGAGTTGGAGTAAATTGATTTCTCCATGGTCATCGACCTCGACCGGATCGTAAGCCTCCGGAAGCTCATCGATGTCCTGTTCTGCCCTGACCGGACTGAAACAGAATGACACCTCCAAGTGATGAGCGAAGGATTCATTACACCTCTGACAGATAAGTGAGACCTCAGTATTCAGTCTACCGGAGAAGAAGGTCAGTTCCTGCGCGTCTTTCTCGAACTTAACTTCTACTTCTATATCCTGATCCACTGCAGCTACTGCCTGCTGCAACCTGTTCATGTCATTGGCCATCATCACCCCGATATACTCGGAGCGTTTGACGGCATTTTTGACAGGATCGAGCTGCTTGGGCAGTTTCACTTTCTGCATAGGGCGCGCATGATATAGCCAGAGGCAGGAGGAGTCAAAGAAATTCTCTTTCATATTAGGGCCCGCAGCCTGTTACGACAGGCAATAACAAAAAATTCAGGGCCTGCCGCCATCCAGGTGAAAACCTGATGCCGCCCTCCAGATTATCTTTTCCCGGATTAATCCCCTTCCCTCAGGTAACCCCCCTCACCGGGTCTTTGAGACGGGCACCCGGGCAACCTTTGCGATGCCGGCTGCCGACATTGGGAATAGAAGACTGAGCCAATTGGCCTGAACTGGAAATACCGAGCTGTTTCCTGTCTGCCTGGTTTGAATTTATACTGCCCGTTTTGTACGCAGGAATTCATCATGTCCCTGATACTGGCTTCCACTTCACCTTTCAGGAAAAGTCTGTTGGAAAAGCTCGGTCTGGTCTTTGAAACGGCCTCCCCCGACACAAATGAAACACCACTGCCAGGTGAAAGCGCCCGGGACCTGGTTCGACGGCTTGCCGAGTCCAAGGCCACAAGTGTGGCGGCTACTCGCACCCGGGGTCTGATCATCGGCTCCGATCAGGTGGCCTGCCTGGACGGACTAATTATCGGGAAACCCCACACTCACGAAAAAGCGGTCCAGCAGCTTGAAAGTTGCAGCGGCAAGGCGGTCCGTTTTTATACCGGCCTCTGCCTGCATGAGGTCACCACGGGCAAGACCCACAGCCATGTGGAGGTATTTGAAGTGCTGTTCCGTCCCCTGTCCCGCCAACAGATAGATAGTTATCTGATAAAAGAACAGCCCTATCAGTGCGCAGGAAGCTTCAAGAGCGAAGGTTTGGGGATCTGTCTGTTCGAGAAACTGGAAGGTCGTGATCCCAACAGTCTGATCGGTCTTCCTCTGATTGCCTTGACAGACTTGCTGAGGGAATTCGGTATCGATCCCTTAACCGATTAGGTTCAAGGCATCTTCGGGGGATTCGTATAGCCCTGGCTGGAATCGTTACAGCCAATCGGTGAGCTCGGCCAGTGAGTCAACGATAGCCAGCGGCTGATGCTGTTTAAGGCGTTCGGGCACATGCACCCCATGACTGATGCCAATCCTGTCCATACCCAGTTGTTCGGCCATCTGCATATCATATACAGTATCACCAATCATCACAGCTTCCCTGGCAGACAGGTTAAACTCATCAAGCAACTGGACCAGCATCTCGGGGTGAGGTTTAGACTGGGTTTCATCGCCACAGCGTGAGGCTGAAAAATACTGTCCCGTCCCTGTTTCCCGCCAAACCCTGTCTAGCCCACGCCTGGCCTTGCCGGTTGCCACCGCCATCAGGGTATTGCGACCCCGCAAATCGGCAAGTAACGCCTGTGCGCCGGCAAACAAGGGAGTGGGTGTCAGATCTTTTTCCACATACTCCTGTCGGTAATATTCGAACAGCGTGTCGGCCTCATAGGACTCCAACTGGCCAAACAGTCTGCTGATGGCGGGCTTGAGACTGATGCCGATAATGTCTTTCACCGCCTCGTTGGAAGGCACCGCAAGCCCCGCTCGTCTGGCGGCCGTCTGCATTGAAGAAACAATGCGCCCGCAGGAGTCCATCAGGGTGCCATCCCAGTCAAATATCACCAGGCTGTATTTTTTAGTCATCATAACTTCTGTTTTGTGTTTCTTGCTGTCGCAATTTCTGCAATACGGCGTTCAGTTGTTCATCTAACGGAGCTTCCAGACGGACTGTCGTCGCGCTTTTAGGATGCACAAAAGAAATGCTGCGCGCATGCAAAAATAATCTTTTCAAACCCAATCCGGCGCAGTACTGGTTGAAGTCTTCCTGGCCATACTTATCATCAGCGGCTATCTCATGACCCGCGTGTTGGCAGTGCACACGAATCTGGTGGGTCCTGCCCGTGACCGGATAAGCTTCCACCAGGGACGCCTGGGCAAAACTTTCCAGCAACTGATAGCGTGTTTCTGACTCCTTACCCTCTGGCGCCACGGAAACCATTCGTTCGCCTGATTTGAGAATATTCTTTCTTAACGGCGCCTTTACTTTATTGCGGTTAGCCGGCCAGGCTCCTTTCACTAATGCCAGGTAGCGCTTATCGACGGTTTTTTCACGAAGTTGTTCATGCAGTGCCTTCAGGCAGGAACGTCGTTTGGCAATCAGTAGACAGCCTGAGGTGTCACGGTCCAGTCTGTGTACCAACTCCAGAAACCTGGCATCGGGGCGCAGGGCCCTGAGGGCTTCGATCACGCCAAAACTCAAGCCGCTACCACCATGGACCGCCATTCCTGATGGTTTATTTATGGCAATAAGCAGATCATCCTCAAACAGGATGTGCTGCTCAAGACTGGCGACCCTGTCCAGCTTGACCGACGGCCCGGCGGATTTCTCAGCCACTTTAACCGGTGGAATACGCACTTCATCATTGGCCTGTAACTTATAATCCGGCTTGACGCGTTTCTTGTTGACCCGCACCTCGCCCTTGCGCAAAACACGGTAAATAAGGCTTTTGGGCACACCTTTTAGCTGAGTGCGCAGAAAGTTATCAATTCTCTGCCCTGCCAACTCTGGATCGACCTGAATTATTTGTACTTTGGGTGGAGTTATTTCTGTCATAGGGACAGCATTTTATCTTACTTTTTTATCTTCAGAGGGTATTTTTCGATAAAAAAATCTAACTTGATTAGAAACTGATCTGCCAGTACCACTTTATGCCATGTATAGCCTGGACGGCTTGCTGGCTTGCCCTGTATTTTCCCTACCTGCCCTAACCTGAAGCCCGGTTTAATTGCCTTGCCTGTCAAGCTGTTTTAATGCGATAATCCACCGGCTTTCGATTGAAAAAATAAAATCGGCTCTGCCAGAATGCAGATCGGAACCTGACCGCGAAACGACAGAATCTCATAACGAGAATGCGAACGTACCGTTCACGAAGAGTGTAAAAGTTCGTGAAAAGAGGCACGACAGGTCCAAAGCAAGCGAACCAAATTATATATTATTTGATTGCTATCGAAGCAAAGCATTAGACCAGTTTGGAATCCTGTCTGACCTGCAAAGATCGTCAGACAGGCGAAATCAGATATTGAGACCATGCACAATTTGATCTGGCTCCACCCATCCAGTCGGGAGACTGCAAGACTGTCCGAATTTGGTGGTGTCTAGTCTTTCGGTAGTGATCGATACCTAACTATCGAGTCACAATATGAAAAGAATGTTGATCAACGCAACTCAACATGAAGAGTTGCGTGTTGCCCTGGTGGATGGGCAGAAGCTGTATGATCTGGACATAGAAAGTCCCGGACATGAGCAGAAAAAAGCCAATATCTACAAAGGAAAAATTACCCGGGTTGAACCCAGCCTTGAAGCCGCCTTTGTCGACTACGGCGCTGACCGCCACGGCTTCCTCCCCCTGAAAGAAATTGCCCGCACCTACTTCCCCAAAGGTTACAACTTCGAAGGTCGTCCAAACATCAAAGATGCTATCCGGGAAGGCCAGGAAGTCATCGTACAGATTGACAAGGAAGAGCGTGGCCAAAAAGGCGCTGCCCTGACGACCTTTATCAGCCTGGCTGGCAGTTATCTGGTGCTGATGCCCAACAATCCCAGAGCCGGAGGTATCTCCCGTCGTATCGAAGGGGATGAGCGCACCGACCTAAAACAGGCGTTGAACAAACTGAATCTGCCCGATGGTATGGGCCTGATTGTCCGCACCGCCGGTGTGGGAAAATCCTACGAGGAACTGGAATGGGATTTGAGCGTACTGCTGACCCACTGGCAGGCCATCGAAGAGGCCTCAAAATCCCGCAAGGCGCCGTTTCTTATCCATCAGGAAAGTAATGTCATCGTCAGAGCCATTCGTGACTATCTGCGTCGTGATATCGGCGAAATTCTCATCGATGACCAGGAAATATTCGAACTGGCCAAACAACATATCGAATTGGTACGTCCCGATTTCATCAGTCGTTTAAAGTTTTACCAGGGCGACGTGCCGCTGTTCAGCCACTATCAGATTGAAACTCAAATCGAGTCGGCCTTCCAGCGTGAAGTCCGTTTGCCTTCCGGCGGCTCCATCGTCATCGATCAGACTGAAGCCCTGACCTCCGTAGATATCAACTCCTCTCGCGCCACCAAAGGCGGCGATATCGAAGAAACAGCATTGAACACCAACCTGGAAGCGGCCGATGAAATCGCCCGTCAGCTGCGTCTGCGTGATCTGGGTGGGTTGTTTGTTATCGACTTTATCGACATGACGCCGGTTCGCCATCAGCGGGAAGTAGAAAAGCGCCTGGCCGACGCAGTACGTCATGACAGAGCCCGTGTGCAGTTGGGCCGAATCTCCCGTTTTGGCCTGCTGGAAATGTCACGCCAGCGTTTGCGACCGTCCCTGGGTGAGTCTGCCCATCATGTCTGCCCAAGATGCAATGGGGTAGGTACAGTAAGGGGAACAGAATCCTTGGCCTTATCCGTATTGCGTATTATGGAAGAAGAAGCCATCAAGGATAACACCGGCCAGATAGAAGCCCAGGTACCGGTCAGTGTGGCCACCTATTTGCTCAATGAGAAACGCAAGGCCGTAGCCAGCCTGGAAAGACGTCATCAGGTCCAGTTGCTGATTATTCCCAATCCCAATATGGATACCCCTCACTACCGGGTCTCCCGCCACCGCCCGGATGACTTGATTTCCCAGGTCAGTTATCAGGTTGAACTCGATGAGGCCAAGAGTCTCGACGGTGCAAAGGCCGTGCTTGAACAGCCCAGCCGGGAAGAACCCGCGCTCAAAACCCTGGTTACTCCTCCCAAAGCCGCGCCTCAGGCAGCACCGGCAACAAAGACCCAGAGCAGCAAGCCGTCCTTGTTAAGCGCCGTGGCTGGTTGGTTTGGTAAGCTGTTTCAGGAAGAGACACCCAGTAAGCAGACCGAAACCAAGCCTGAGGAACGCAGTCAGTCACAACGCAGAAAACCCCGTCAGGAACGTGGCCGCTCAGACGAAGGCCGGCGTACCGATGGGCGTCGTGGCAGAAATCAGGATAAGCGTCAGGACGAACGTCGCGATAGTCGGGATACCCGTGACGGACGAGATACCCGTGAAACAAGGGATAATCGTGACACCCGCGATACGCGAGAAGCCCGTGGGCAAAAAGAGGAGCGCAGGCCCTCACGCAGACCGAGACGCGATGAGCAGGATCAGGCTGGCAGCGAACCGGCTCGTCAGAGCAAAGAGCAAGGCAGCACGGCTGCCGAGCAAAAACCTGAACAGCAGTTGGCAGAACGTCGTCAGCGCCGGGAAAGAAAGCGCAGCGTGCGCGTCTCTGAGGCCAGTGCCGAGCAGGATCTGCAGAGTAAAGGAGTTGCGGAGGCAGAAGCTCAGCCTCTGGCGAAACCTGCCCATAAACCCGAAACCAGTGCCGACAAGGTCATGGTAGAAGAAGAAATCCGCGAGCAGGCCATTAAGAGCTCTGCTGAGGGAAGAGCAGAACCGGCAGAAGAGATAACCGAGGAAAGCCAGGAAAGCCCTCGTAACCGCAGCCGACGCTCTCCTCGCCATATCCGTGCAGCCGGTCAGAAAAGGCGTAAGGAGCAGGATGCAGAGGAATTGGAGCAGGCCAACGGACAGGACCAGTTGCCTCTGGAGACGGCTCAGCAGCCAAAGGCGGAGACAACCGAGGTTCCTGTGACCGAGGCCGAGCCGGCCGAGCAGCCAATCACCTCTGCTGAAGCACAGAAGAGTGCAGAAACAGAGAAGGCTGTGAAGGAGACGCAAGAGACGGAAGTTGCCGAAAAGCCAAAGACTGCGCGCCGTCCTCGCCGGAGCAAGACCCCGCAGCAAGTGGAAATTGCCCTTGAGGATGAGCCACAAGTGCAGGCTGAAGCTGTTACTGAGAAGCCTGACACGAAAGACGAGAAAGACAGTCAGGCTCAGGCTGAGTCCACGCCGAGGAAGACTGGCAGCGAAAGCACAGCACCACAGAAAAAAGTACCAGCTATAAACCCTGAGGGTAAGAGATTTGTCTCCTCCCCCATGGCCAAGCCACAATCTTTGCCAGAGGGCTTCACCGAGATTAGTATTTCTGCTATCGAAGTGACACGCAGGCCGGAGTTGAAAACATCGGGCCGGGTGGCAGCGCAGTTGAGCTTTAAGAACCGGGCCGTCGCGCCGGCAACCAAGCCGGAAGATCAGGTTCAGTAGACGATACCCGGTAGGTAGCATCCTGCCGGCCAACCACAAAAAAGGCCGCATTCATCGCGGCCTTTTCTATTCCTGCAACAAAAAGGTTAAACCCTTTTGATTATTGAATCATTGATGGCATTCAATGCAGCAAGAGGAGCGGAAGATTGCGTAATGGGACGCCCTATTACCATATAATCAACTCCGGCACTTATGGCCTGCTCGGGTGTCATCACCCGGTGTTGATCCCCCAATTCCGAGCCAACGGGGCGAATACCCGGCGTAATCAGCTTGAATGATTGACCAAAGGTTCTTTTCAGTAAAGCCGCTTCCTGGGCAGAACACACCACCCCATCTAAGCCGGCTCGCTTAGTCAGCTCAGCCAGGTACAGCACTTGCTGCTCTGGAGTGCGTGGGACGCCTGTTTCCGCCAGTTCTTCGGCAGACATACTGGTCAGCACGGTAACGGCGATCAGCAGAGGCCGTTCACTACCGTACGCTTCCAGGGCTTTGCGGCTGGCTTCCATCATACGGCTGCCCCCACTGGCATGAAGGTTAACCATCCAGACACCCAACTCGGCAGCCGCCACGCAGGCTTTGGCGACGGTGTTGGGAATATCATGGAATTTAAGATCCAGAAACACATCGAAGTTGCGACGGGTCAGTTCTCTGACAAACGCAGGACCAAAATAGGTGAACATCTCTTTGCCGACTTTCAACCGGCAACTGCCCGGCTCCAGATCATCGACAAATCTCAGCGCCTTGTTCTGATCATCAAAATCCAATGCCACCACTACCTTAGGATCGTTCATCTATTCTCCATCCAAACCTTTAATAGGTTTGACTACCCCCCACTTCTTGCAGGAAGGACATAGCCAATGTAATTGTCGCCCGGAAAAACCACAGGATACGCAACGGTACTTCGGACGTTGCTGGATCTGTTCATGAACCAGTTCCTGCAGCATAGCCAGGCTGTCACCGACCTGCTTTGCGCCGGATTGACGCTGGTACAGACCCATCAGGGTCTCAAAGCCCTTCATAGTGGGCTTGGCCCGCAGTTGTTCAAGCAGGAATGTCGAAGCATCCTCTTCTTTGCCTTGCTTAGCCAGCAATCTGACCCTGGCCAGGTAGGCAGTCGCACATTGCTGGTGATATTCATCCAGCAGCGTTGCCAGTTCCTTAGTGTCCGACAGTTTCTCTGCGCAGTCCTCCAGCAAAGGGACAGCTTCGCTAAGCCAGGTCACATCCCTGACAGGTACCTCCTTGAGGTATTCCTGGGCCTGTTTGTATTGTTGCTGAGCAATAGCCATCTGCCCCAGCATCAACCAGGGCCTGACGGCATGGCCGTCAGACAGAACCGCTTTCTGCAAGCTCTTCTCCGCCTGTTCGAATTGCAGTTTTTTAATTAGTATCGCTGCTTGTTCACAATAAAAATGGGCGACGCGCTCACAGAGTTCGAGGCTGTCCCCATGGCAACTGACCATACGTTCGGCCAGCTCAATGGCTCTGTCCCATTCCTTGGTAGTCTGGTAGATATTGAACAATTGCTGCTGTGCGTCGAGGAAATACTTGTCGCTGTCCAGCAACTGCAGAAACACTGCTTCGGCACGCTCGAGAAATCCAGCCAGCAAATAATCACGGCCCAGCTCCTTCAGGGCCAGTTGTTTCTGGCTGTCGGTCAGCAGTTCCTTGTCCACCAGGTTCTGGTGGATACGGATAGCCCGGTCAAGTTCACCGCGGTGCCGGAAGAAGTTTCCCATGGCGATATGGGTCTCCACCGTGTCACTGTCCACATTGATCATCTTGATCAGGGTATCTACCGCTTTATCTGGTTGATCTGAAAGAAGAAAGTTAAGACCTTTATAGTAGTGGCGGGACAATATGCTGGATTGTTTGCGCTGCGCCTGTCTGACGCTATTTCGTCCCATGACCCAACCATATCCGGCAGCGACGGGAAGCAGAAGAAAGAGGAGTTCAAGCATGGAACTTAAGGTTCTCGTCGCGGGCCTGATTTTGACACGCCATGGCGGTGTCGCCAACGGAAACCGATAAACCAAAGCAGGCTGACAGATAAGCTCACTGCCACCCCGAGGAGAAACATGATGGCCATGAGGCTGGAAACCCGCATCTGAGTTTGCGCAATCAGATAGTTGACCTGTATCAGTTGATCATTCTGCGCACCCAGGGTCAGGGCAAGCAGGAATACCGCCAGGGTCAGTAACAGGCTCAGGACCAGTTTCAAGATTGATTTCTCCAGCAAACATCACGGACCAGCGAATAACATAACATGAACTGCCCGCCAATCCATGGGTAGACAACTAATTTGGAAGAACTGTAACCGGCTGGGAGCCGGATACCACCTGCTGGGTTTAACTCGGGGACAAATAAAAAAGGCACCCCAAAGGGATGCCGTTTCTATTCTTAATGAGTCATCCCATCATTCACCCGTTCACGCAATTCCTTGCCAGGCTTGAAGTGTGGGACGTATTTACCATCCAGCTTCACAGTCTCGCCTGTCTTGGGATTACGACCAACGCGAGGGGCACGATAATGCAGTGAAAAACTGCCAAATCCCCGAATCTCGATACGCTCGCCTTTTTGAAGGGTTTGCGCCATCTGCTCGAGCATCTCCTTTATCGCGGACTCCACCTCTTTGGCGGGGATATGCCGGGCTTTATCAGCAAGTCTGTCGATTAGTTCCGATTTGGTCATACAAACCTCTTGATCAAGGACGAATCACACAGTTACCGATGTCAGGGAGGCCGAGGCCTCCCGCCCCATTACTCTTCGCCTTTCGCTGCCTTGAAGGCCTCTGCCATGGCATTACCAAAGCCGGATTCATCCTGCTGGTTTACCTTGTCGATCGCTTCTTTTTCTTCCGCCTGGTCTTTTGCCTTCACAGACAAGTTAACAATGCGGTTCTTGCGATCTACACCAACATACTTGGCTTCGATTTCCTCACCAACTTTCACTACCTCGGAAGCATCTTCAACGCGATCGCGCATCAGATCGGCGGCACGGATGTAGCCTTCCACTTCCTCAGCCAGTTGGACTGTTACGCCTTTGGCATCAACAGCGGTAACCTTACCGACAACGATAGCACCTTTCTTGTTATCTGTCAGATACTTATTGAAAGGATCTTCATCGATTTGCTTAACGCCCAGACTGATGCGTTCACGCTCCGGATCGACCTGCAATACAATGGCGGAGATTTCATCGCCCTTCTTATATTCACGTACTGCTTCTTCACCTGCTTTATTCCAGGAGATGTCAGACAGGTGAACCAGACCGTCGATACCACCATCCAGACCAATAAAGATACCGAAGTCAGTGATGGACTTGATCTTGCCAGTGACCTTGTCACCCTTATCATGAGTCTTGGCGAACTCTTCCCATGGGTTAGGTTTGCACTGTTTCAGACCCAGAGAAATACGGCGACGCTCTTCGTCGATTTCCAGCACCATGACTTCTACCGTGTCACCCAGGTTAACCACCTTGGATGGATGGATATTCTTGTTGGTCCAATCCATTTCTGACACGTGTACCAGACCTTCAACACCGTCTTCGATTTCCACGAAGCAACCGTAGTCAGTCAGGTTGGTTACCTGGCCAGACAGCTTAGTGCCTTCAGGGTAACGCTCGGCAATTTCAGTCCAGGGATCGCTACCCATCTGCTTCATGCCCAGAGACACACGGGACTTCTCGCGATCGAATTTCAGAACCTTGACTTGAATTTCATCACCGACATTAACGATTTCACTTGGATGCTTGACGCGTTTCCAGGCCATGTCAGTGATGTGCAGCAGACCGTCTACACCACCCAGATCAACGAAGGCACCGTAGTCAGTCAGGTTCTTAACGATACCTTTAACTTCCAGACCTTCTTCCAGGTTAGCCAGCAGTTGTTCACGTTCAGCACTGTTTTCCGCTTCGATAACCGCACGGCGTGAAACCACCACGTTGTTGCGCTTGGCGTCCAGCTTGATAACTTTAAATTCCAGCTCTTTGCCTTCCAGGTGAGTGGTATCACGCACCGGGCGAACATCGACCAAAGAACCTGGCAGGAAGGCACGAACGTTGTTCACTTCAACAGTAAAGCCACCTTTGACCTTGCCATTGATAATGCCTTTGATAGTGGCTTTCTCGTCGTAAGCTTTTTCCAGCTCAACCCAGGCTTCATGACGCTTGGCTTTTTCGCGAGACAGAATGGTCTCACCGAAACCGTCTTCCACAGCGTCCAGTGCCACGTCCACTGTATCCCCTACAGCGATTTCCAGGTTGCCTTCGGCGTTCTTGAACTGTTCGACAGGAATGGCACTTTCAGACTTGAGACCTGCGTCTACCAATACGATATCTTTATCGATAGCAACAACAGTACCCTTAACGATGGCACCGGGACGGGTTTCAAGCTGTTTTAAACTTTCTTCAAAAAGTTGAGCAAAATTTTCAGTCATAATGTGATTAATTCAGTATTGACATCCACTCAGCAGTCCCGCTAATGTGGGGTTGTTCCAGTTGGCTCGCAGCATCCTTACCTCGAGCTGTTTCATCATTTGTTATGTAGTCTGTCTTCGACAAATTTCATAACCGTATCAAGCACCTGGCTGATACTCATTTGAGTTGAGTCCAGCACCAAGGCGTCTCCCGCCGGCATCAAAGGGGCAACAGAGCGATTGATATCGCGTTCGTCACGGGCTTGTATGTCGGTTAAAAGGCGCTCAATGCTAACATCGAGCCCCTTATCTTTCAACTGCTTATAGCGGCGTGTGGCACGCTCCTCCGCACTGGCCGTAAGGAAAATCTTCGCCTCAGCCGAGGGGAAAACCACTGTTCCCATGTCCCGGCCATCGGCCACCAGCCCCGGATCGTCCCGAAACGCCCGCTGGCGCCTGAGCAGGGCTTCGCGAACCCTGGGTAAAGACGCCACCTGTGACGCCACCGCACCCACTTCTTCAGTCCGGATGCTATCGGTGACATCTTCACCTTCCAGAATGATACGGGAACTTCCAGACTGGGTTTCAAAGCTCACGTCCAGGCCGGAAGCCAATGGCACCAACCCAAGCTCATCCTGTGCGTCTATCTGATGATGCAGGGAGGCCACAGCCAGCACCCTGTATATGGCACCGCTATCCAGAAAGTGCCAGCCGAGCCTGTCTGCCAGCATGGCACTGATAGTGCCCTTCCCTGCTCCGCTTGGCCCGTCGATGGTAATGACAGGTGCTGTTTGCATCGCGTCTCCAATTATTCATCTCGGCTAAAATCGCGCGCAATTATACGCGTTGACACTGGTTTAGCAATGAAAGCCCGTTCGTACAATTGTAAGTGAATAGCAGGGAGCCAGGTCAGGCTCCCTGCTATAAAGCCGGTTTACCCTCTGGTCAGACTGGCCAGACGAGTAAAGTAATCAGGGAAGGTTTTGGCCGTGCAGCCGGGATCGTTAATTACTACCTCGGTCTCACCCAGCGCTACCAGGGAGAAGCACATGGCTATCCGATGATCATTGTAGGTATCAATCTCTGCACGCTGTAGCTGGGCAGGCGGCGTCACTTCAATAAAGTCCTGTCCTTCCACCACATGAGCGCCCACCTTTCGTAACTCCGTTGCCATGGCATGCAGGCGGTCGGTTTCTTTGACCCGCCAGTTGTGGATATTGCGAATAGCCGTGGTGCCTTTGGCAAACAAGGCTGTAGTCGCAATGGTCATTGCGGCGTCCGGGATATGGTTCATGTCCATATCCACAGCCTTCAGCGGGGCCCCCTGCACTTCTATGAAGTCCTGGCCCCAGGTCACCCTGGCCCCCATGGCCTCCAGCACCAGGGCAAAATCCTTATCCCCCTGGATGCTGTCCCGGCCGATGCCGGTGACCCTGACCGTACCGCCTTTGATGGCGGCCGCAGCCAGAAAATAAGAGGCCGAGGAGGCATCGCCTTCCACCAGGAAACGACCTGGAGACTTGTAGTGCTGTCCAGGGGGGATAACAAACTTGCGATACTGGTGGTTTTCCACCTGCACGCCAAACCGGGCCATGGTATGCAGGGTAATGTCGATATAGGGCTTGGAGACCAACTCACCCACGATATCTATTTCCACTTCATCGCTTGTCAGCGGGGCCGCCATCAATACGGCGGTCAGAAATTGGCTGGACACACTGCCATCCACCTGGATCCTGCCTCCAGTCAGGGGTTTTCCTTTAATCAGCAAAGGCGGAAAGCCCTGATTCTTAAGGTAGGTGATCTCGGCTCCGGCCTGACGCAGGGCATCCACCAGGGCCCCTATCGGTCGTTCTTCCATACGTGGTTCGCCGGTCAGTTCAAACTCACCATTTGACGCTGCCAGAGCTGCACACAAAGGTCGCATGGCTGTGCCGGCGTTCCCCAGGAACAGGGTCAACTGGCCGGCATGAAAGCGGTGGCCCAGGCCATGCACCCAGCATTCGCTTCTGTCTTCGCTCAGGCGGTAATGCACACCTAACTGGGTCAGGGCATTCAACATATGGCGTATATCGTCACTGTCGAGCAGGTTGGTCAGGTGCGTCTCCCCTTCGGCCAGCGCCGCCAGCAGCAAGGCACGGTTGGACAAACTCTTGGAGCCAGGCAGATTGACTTGCCCTTCGATACGGGAAATGGGTTCAAGCAGCAGTTGTTCCATCAGCCCATCCTCTTCTCAAAGTCCATCATAAAATCAACCAGCGCCTGCACCCCTTCAATGGGCATGGCATTGTAGAGACTGGCCCGCATCCCACCCACACTCCGATGACCCGCCAGAGCCTTGAGACCGGCCTGCTCAGATTGCTCAAGAAAAGCCTTATCCAGCTCAGGGTTGGCCAGTTGGAAAGGAACGTTCATACGGGAGCGAAAGTCCTTATGGATACGGTTCTGATAAAAATCAGAACTGTCTATATAGCCATACAGCAGGGCCGCTTTTTCGGCATTGCGCTTTTCCATGGCCCTGACGCCGCCCTGATCCTTAAGCCACTGGAATACCAGGCCGGCCAAATACCAGGCATAGGTTGGCGGAGTGTTAAACATTGAATCATTGTCGGCCAATACCTGATAGTCGAGTATCGAAGGCGTCTCGTTTCTGGCCCTGCCCAGCAGATCCTCACGCACTATTACCACTGACAATCCGGACGGTCCGATGTTTTTCTGCGCACCTGCATAAATGAGCCCAAAGCGGGACACATCCACCGGCCGGGACAGAATATTAGAGGACATGTCGGCCACCAGCGGTACTGAGTCCACCTCCGGCACGTTCGTCATCTCCACCCCATCGACAGTTTCATTAGGGCAGTAATGCAAAAACGCCGCTTTGGGGTTGAGCTTCCATTGGGACTGTTCAGGCACGACTAACCTGTCATCCTGCCAGCGACTCTGCGCGACAACCGAAGGAAGCAAATAACGCTTAGCTTCATCGACTGCCGCTGAGGACCAGGAACCACTGATAAGGTAATCGGCCTGGCCATTCTTTCCGCTCAGGTTAAGCGGCACTGCCGAGAACTGCCCCCGACCTCCGCCGTGAGTAAAAAGCACTTTGTAATTGTCAGGGATAGCCAATAGTTCGCGTAGATCCGCTTCAGCCTGCTGGGCTACCTGGATAAAGGCTTTACTGCGATGACTGAGTTCCATGACCGAGCAGCCTTGCCCCTGCCAGTCAAGCAGTTCGGCCTGGGCCTGCCGCATGACTTCGACAGGCAACATAGCCGGTCCGGCGCAAAAGTTGTACACCTTGTTCATATTGCTTCTCTTAAAAGTCGCCGGCGAATGGTTCCCTACGACACCGGCATATCGTCCATCCCTGAACATAAACAAGCGGCATCAGGCCGCTTGTTTTGATACAGACGAAGGGGAAGTCTGAAAGCCTCCCCCGGCACTTACTCTTCTGTCGTTTCGGCGCCGTTATCGGCGTCGTCGCCTGCCTGTAATGCGGGTTCTTGCCCGTCTTCTTCGATATAGTCGCTGTCCTCGGACTCCACTTCTTCGATGCGCTGTAATCCGACGACCTTCTCATTGTCACCGGTGCGTATCAAACGCACACCCTGGGTGTTACGGCCCACAGTGGAGACTTCAGAGACCCGGGTCCGCACCAGGGTACCCTGGTCGCTGATCAGCATGATCTCATCCATTTCATCCACCTGCACCGCGCCGACCACGGCACCATTGCGATCCGAGACCTTGATGGAAACCACGCCCTGAGTGGCACGGCTCTTGGCCGGGTAATCATCCAGCGGGGTGCGCTTGCCGAAACCATTTTCGGTGACGGTCAGGATAGCGCCGTCACCCTGGGGAACGATCAACGACACCACCCGCTGCCCGTCCTGCAGACGGATACCACGCACACCAGTGGCGGTTCGACCCATGGGACGCAGGGACAACATCTCTTCACCGGTTTCCGGGTCAAGTTTCACCTGACCGGTTTCAGAGTCACGCAGTTTCTCATTGAAACGCACCACCTTGCCCGCATCGGAGAACAACATGATATCGCTCTGACCGTCAGTCAACGCCACACCAATCAGTTGGTCGCCTTCGTTCAAGTTAACGGCGATAATGCCGCTGGCCCTGGGACGGGAATACTGGGACAAATCGGTTTTCTTCACTGTGCCGAAGGCCGTGGCCATCAACACATATTTGTCTTCCACAAATTCGGCAATTGGCAACATGGCGGTAATCCGCTCCCCTTGCTCCAATGGCAGAATATTCACAATAGGTCGGCCTCGGGCATTACGGCTGGCCAGGGGCAGTTGATAGGTCTTGATCCAGTACAGTCTGCCCCGGGTGGAGAAACACAGAATATAGTCATGGGTGTTGGCCACCAGCAGTTTCTCGATAAAGTCCTCGTCTTTCATCTTGGTGGCAGACTTACCCTTGCCGCCGCGGCGCTGGGCCTCATACTCCCTGAGTTTCTGATACTTCACGTAACCTTCATGGGACAGGGTCACCACCACGTCTTCCTGCTCAATCAGGTCTTCGATATCGATATCATGGCTGGCAGCACTGATCTCAGTGCGACGGACATCACCGTATTCGGCCTGGATTTTTTCCAGTTCTTCACGAATGACTTCCAGCAGACGCTCTGGACTGGCCAGGATATGCATCAATTCGGCAATCTGATCCAGCAACTCCTTGTACTCGGCCAGGATCTTGTCATGTTCCAGCCCAGTCAGTTTATGCAGGCGTAGATCCAGAATAGCCTGGGCCTGGGCTTCGGTGAGGAAATACTTGCCATCGCGGATGCCAAACTGCGGCTCAAGCCAATCGGGTCGCGCCGCATCTACGCCTGAGCGTTCAAGCATCTCCGCTACGTCACCCAATTCCCACCCCTGAGCCACCAGGTTTGCCTTGGCTTCTGCCGGACTGGGCGACGCCTTGATCAAATCAATGATGGGGTCGATATTGGCCAGCGCCACAGCCAGACCTTCCAGGATATGGGCCCGGTCCCGCGCTTTACGCAGTTCGAATACTGTCCTTCTGGTTACAACCTCACGTCGGTGCAGCACGAAAGCTTCGAGCATTTCCTTGAGGGTAAAGACCTTGGGCTGGTTGTTGTCCAGCGCCACCATATTGATACCAAAGACCGTCTGCAACTGGGTCTGGGCATAAAGATGGTTGAGCAGCACTTCTGCCGATTCGTTACGCTTGACCTCAATAACGATGCGCATGCCGTCCTTATCGGATTCGTCACGCAGGGCAGAAATGCCTTCTATTTTCTTTTCCTTGACCAGTTCGGCAATCTTCTCGATCAATCTCGCCTTATTCACCTGGTAAGGGATCTCATTGACTATGATGGTTTCCTTACCATTGTCCTCGGTCTCTATCTCAGCACGGGCACGCAGGTATATCTTGCCGCGACCGGTCCGGTACGCCTCCTCTATCCCCTTACGTCCACTGATAATGGCCGCAGTGGGGAAGTCTGGTCCGGGAATATATTCGATCAGTTCTTCAACAGAGATATCCGGGTTATTGATCAGGGCGATACAACCGGTGATCACTTCATTGAGGTTATGCGGGGGAATATTGGTGGCCATGCCCACGGCGATACCGGAGGAACCGTTAACCAACAGGTTGGGCACCTTGGTGGGCAAAACTTCGGGAATCTGTTCTGTGCCATCATAGTTGGGCACAAAATTGACCGTTTCCTTTTCCAGATCGGCCAGCAGTTCGTGGGCAATCTTGGCCATCCGGACTTCGGTATATCGCATGGCGGCCGCCGAATCGCCGTCCACCGAGCCGAAGTTACCCTGACCGTCCACCAACATATAACGCAATGAAAAAGGCTGGGCCATCCGCACTATAGTGTCATACACAGCGGAGTCACCGTGGGGGTGGTACTTACCTATCACATCCCCCACCACACGGGCAGACTTCTTGTACGGCTTGTTGAAGTCGTTCTTCAACTCATTCATGGCGAACAATACGCGCCTGTGAACCGGCTTGAGGCCATCGCGTACATCCGGCAGCGCACGGCCGACAATAACGCTCATGGCATAGTCAAGGTAGGAGTTCTTAAGCTCTTCCTCGATATTAATGGGGAGAATTTCTTTGGCGCGGTCAGTCATATACAGCCCTGTTCCCTTCTTTATTGTCTACATCTTCCCATATGGGTCTCGGGATAAAAAAGAGACCCAGGAATTACGCTTTTTAACCGCCCAATGCTACCACTTAAATCCACAAATAAACAGCCGCCGGTTGCTCAGATAAGCGCCAGTTGAGCCATTGCGGCGTTCACCCTATGCTTGGCGGTTGGAGCTGTTTATACTTGGCACCAACAGCCACACACAGATCATGATCAATGCAACAGACAACCCCGGGGGACAATGCCAGTCACCCCGTCAATAATGTAGACCAGCAGGAAATAGACAAATTCTCAGCACTGGCCAGTCGTTGGTGGGACCTTCAGGGGGAGTTCAAGCCCCTGCACCAGATAAACCCTTTGCGGCTGGATTTTATCGCTCAGCACAGCCACGGTCTGTTTGCAAAGAAGGCACTGGATGTGGGATGCGGTGGCGGTATTCTGGCCGAAAGCATGGCCGGCATGGGTGCCGAGGTGACCGGCATCGATATGGCCAGAGACTCCCTGGAAGTGGCCAGACTGCATGGCCTGGAATCAGGCATCAAGGTGGATTACCAGCTCTCGACGGTGGAGGAATTTGCCCAACACCATGCCGGTCAGTTCGACCTGGTGACCTGCCTGGAGATGCTTGAACATGTGCCAGACCCGGAATCCGTAGTGCGCGCCTGTGCCCGTCTGGTCAAACCGGGTGGCCAGGTGTTTTTCTCCACCTTGAATCGCAATCTCAAGTCGTATCTGATGGCCATAGTCGGTGCCGAGTACGTACTTGGCCTGGTGCCCAAAGGCACCCATCAGCATAGCAAATTCATCAAACCCTCTGAACTGATGGCCTGGTTGGACAAGACCCCGCTGCTGTGTCGGCATATTGAAGGGCTGCACCTTAATCCGCTGAGTGGTCAGTACTACCTGTCGACCAGCAATGTAGATGTTAATTATCTTCTGCATTGCGAGAAGACGGCCCATGGCTGAGCTTGGCAAACCACGGGCCCTGTTGTTCGATCTGGACGGAACGCTGCTGGATACAGCACGGGATATGGGCACTGCACTGAATCAGTTGCTGGCGGACCATGGCCGGCCACCAAAAGGCTACCAGGAATACCGTCCCATTGCCTCCCATGGCGCCATGGGCATGCTCAAGCTTGGCTTTGCCGATATTGTTGAAGCGGAAGCTTACGAATCCCTACGGAAGGGCTTTCTGGATCTTTACCATCTGTCATTGTGTCAGCACACCAGCCTGTTTGCCGGGATTGACAAATTGCTCGAAGGATTGGCCGACAAACAACTGCCCTGGGGTATCGTCACCAATAAGCCGACCTGGCTGACTCTGCCCCTGCTGGAGCAGTTTCCTTTATTGCAAACAGCAGGTGTGGTGGTATGCGGGGACACACTGGCAAGGCGTAAACCCCATCCAGACCCTTTATGGCTGGCGGCGGAAAAACTGGCCGTAAAACACCAGGCCATCTGGTATGTGGGCGATGCCGAACGGGACATGCAAGCTGCCAGGGCTGCCAGCATGTCAGGCGTGCTGGCCGAATACGGTTACATCTGTCCTACCGAGCAACCCCAGCACTGGCAGGTGGATCTGCGTATCGACCATCCGGAAGCTTTGCTCCCCCGCCTCGCCTAACCACAACATTTAGTGCTAAAAAAGAAAAACTGACACCATATATCCACAAACAATAAAAAAGCATAAACTAATAAGTAAATAGTTTAGTGGAAAAAACGGCCAGAAAAACTCCTTGCAATCGGCATATCTGCGTCTTGTCAGCTATTGTTCAGTGAGTCGCTACTAACCTGCCAGACTGGCCCGCCTCTTTTGCCCATTAAACCACCAGATATTGGGTTGCATAACGACTTAAACCTCACTATCTTGTGCCTATACCTGCAGCCAGACAGCACTGGCCTTCGGCAGGTTTCCCCTCTGCTGGCATGAATGTGTCCGCAGTCATTTGCGCTAAACAGATAACAATAAGACGGCTACCGGCATGAACAACAATCTTCTCGTAACCAAACGCTCCGGTGAAAAGGAGCCCATCGATCTGGATAAGATCCACAAGGTGATCACCTGGGCAGCCAAGGGGTTGAACAATGTGTCCGTCTCTCAGGTAGAGATCAAGGCACATATTCAATTCTATGATGGCATCAGGACCTCGGATATTCACGAGACCCTGATCAAGTCTGCCGCCGATCTGATTTCCAAGGACAGTCCCGATTACCAGTATCTGGCGGCGCGCCTAGCCATTTTTCATCTGCGTAAGAAAGCCTACGGCCAGTTCGAGCCTCCCCGGTTGTACCAGCATGTGGCCAGAATGGTCGATATGGGCAAGTACGACAGGCATCTGCTGGAAGACTACAGTGTCGAAGAATACGAGCAGATGGAAGACTTCCTGGATCACTGGCGGGATATGAACTTCAGCTATGCCGCGGTGAAGCAGTTGGAAGGCAAGTACCTGGTACAGAACCGGGTAACAGGCGAAATCTATGAGAGTGCCCAGTTCCTGTACATACTGGTGGCGGCCTGCCTGTTTGCCAACTACCCCAAAGAGACCAGGATGAGCTATATCCGGCGCTTCTATGATGCGGTGTCGCAGTTCAAGATCTCCCTTCCGACCCCCATAATGTCCGGGGTACGCACGCCCACCCGCCAGTTCAGTTCCTGCGTGCTGATCGAGTGTGGTGACAGCCTGGACTCCATCAATGCCACCGCCAGTGCCATCGTCAAATATGTCAGTCAACGGGCCGGTATCGGCATCAACGCCGGCCGCATCCGGGCGCTGGGCAGTCCGATTCGGGGCGGTGAAGCTTTCCATACGGGCTGTCTGCCGTTTTACAAATATTTCCAGACTGCGGTGAAAAGTTGTTCCCAGGGCGGAGTACGCGGTGGTGCAGCCACCCTCTTCTATCCGCTGTGGCATCTGGAAGTGGAATCCCTGCTGGTGCTAAAGAACAACCGCGGAGTGGAAGAGAACCGGGTTCGTCACCTGGATTACGGGGTACAATTTAACAAGTTGATGTATCAGCGTCTTATCAAGGATGAACATATCACCCTGTTCAGCCCCTCAGACGTACCCGGCTTGTATGACGCCTTCTTTGCTGACCAGGACGAGTTCGAGAAGTTGTACGTCAAGTACGAGCAGGATCCGTCCATTCGCAAGAAGCAGATCAAGGCCATCGAGCTGTTCAGCCTGTTTATGCAGGAGCGGGCCAGTACAGGCCGTATCTATCTGCAGAACGTGGATCACTGCAATACCCACAGCCCTTTCGACGCCAAGGTGGCACCGGTACGCCAGAGCAATCTGTGCCTGGAGATTGCCCTGCCCACCAAGCCCCTTGAGCATGTGAACGATGAGAATGGCGAAATTGCCCTGTGTACTTTGTCAGCCTTTAACCTCGGCGCCATCGACAGCCTGGATGAACTTGAGGAAATGGCCGATCTCACCGTGCGGGCTCTGGACAGTCTGCTGGATTATCAGGACTATCCGGTGCCAGCCGCATTAAACGCCACCATGGGTCGCCGTACCCTGGGAGTTGGCGTGATTAACTTCGCCTATTACCTGGCCAAGCATGGAGTGCGTTACTCGGATGGAAGCGCCAATGGGCTGGTACACAGGGCCTTCGAGGCCATTCAATACCACCTGCTCAAAGCCTCTGTCGGTCTGGCCAGGGAAAAAGGTGCCTGTCCTAAATTCAATGAGACCACTTATGCCAAAGGGCTGCTGCCCATCGATACCTACAAGAAGGATCTCGATAGTATCTGTAGTGAACCTTTGCAGTATGACTGGGACAGCCTGCGTGAAGAGATCAAGCAATACGGCCTGCGCAACAGCACCCTGTCTGCGCTGATGCCGTCTGAAACGTCCTCGCAAATCTCCAACGCCACCAACGGTATCGAACCACCGCGTGGCCATATCAGTGTGAAGTCCAGTAAGGACGGCGTCCTTAAACAGGTCGTGCCGGAGTATGAGCGGCTAAAGGACCAGTACGAGCTGCTGTGGGAAATTCCCTCCAACGACGGGTATTTGCAACTGGTGGCCATTATGCAAAAGTTCGTCGATCAGACTATTTCCGCCAACACCAGCTATGACCCGGGCAAGTACGACGGCGGCAAAGTGCCCATGAAGCTGTTGCTCAAGGATCTGCTGACCGCCTATAAACTGGGCGTCAAGACGCTGTATTATCACAATACCCGTGACGGTGCTACTGACAGCCAGGAAGACCTGGCCGTGGTCGGCAAGCAAAAACCGGTAGTTGAAGCCGTTGTCGAAGAAGACGACGACTGTGCCGGCGGTGCCTGCAAGATCTGACCGGCGACCATTGCCAAAACGGGCGGTGCAGGAAGTACCGCTCTTCTCTGTAAGCTGACACGTCATGCAATAAGTGGAGAGTGAGGACAGGAGTCCGTTTACGTAACAAAAAACAAAAAGGGATGAGGCTGGTCCAATACGGACCGGTCCGTGCGCTAAACCTGTAATCTTAAAGCTGATGCCGATGAAATATACAACCTTCAACCAGCAAAACTCCAATCCCCTGGCCGAACCCATGTTCTTTGGCAACCCGGTGAATGTGGCCCGTTATGATCAGCAGAAGCATCAGATTTTTGAAAAACTGATTGAAAAGCAGATCAGTTTCTTCTGGCGTCCGGAAGAAGTGGATGTAAGTAAGGACAGGGTGGATTTTCAGAAGTTGAGTGACTCTGAAAAGCACATTTTTATCTCCAACCTCAAGTACCAGACACTGCTCGATTCAGTGCAGGGCCGCAGCCCCAATATCGCGTTTCTGCCAATAGTGTCACTGCCTGAACTGGAGACCTGGATTGAGACCTGGTCATTCTTCGAGACCATCCATTCGCGCTCCTATACCCATATTCTACGCAACCTGTTCTCTGACCCCAGCGCCGTATTCGAGGACATCGTACTGAATGAAGAAATCAGACGCCGTGCCACTGATATCTCTCGCTACTACGACGACCTGATTTTTCTGACCCAGTTATGGCAGACCCAGGGCGAGGGCATGCACCAGGTCGATGGCGTGACCTATCCGGTCAATCTGCGGGAATTAAAGAAGAAGCTCTACCTCTGCATGAACTCGGTCAATGCTCTCGAAGCCATTCGTTTCTATGTATCTTTTGCCTGCACCTTCGCCTTTGCCGAACGTGAACTGATGGAAGGTAATTCCAAGATCATCCGTCTGATAGCCAGGGATGAGAACCTCCACCTGACGTCCACCCAGCATATCCTTAACCTGTGGGCCAGGGGCAAGGACGACCCCCAGATGCAGGAAATTGCCGAGGAATGTCAGGATGAAGCCCGCGCCATATTCATGAATGCAGTGGAGCAAGAAAAGCAATGGGCCGAATACCTGTTCCAGCACGGCTCAATGATCGGACTGAATAAAGATATTCTCTGTCAGTATGTGGAGTTTATCGCCAACCACCGGATGGCGGCCATCGGCCTGGATACGCCTTTTGAGGTGAAATCCAATCCCCTGCCCTGGATGAACAATTATCTCAATTCTGACAATGTACAGGTAGCACCCCAGGAGTCTGAAATCAGCTCCTACCTGGTCGGTCAGATAGACAGTGAAGTGAGTGTGGATGACTTCGGAGACTTCGATCTCTGATGACCAACCAGCCCAGATGACACAGGATGATCGCTTTGTGATCCACCTTGACGAGCAAACCAGTCTTACATGCAGTAAGGACAAGACCTTGCTGGAGAGTCTGGAGGCTCAGCAGGTGGATGTGCATTACCACTGTAGGGAGGGATTCTGTGGCGCCTGTCGCACCAAACTACTGGAAGGCGAGGTGGAGTACGTGACCGATCCCCTGGCCTTTATCGACGACGATGAAATCCTGCCCTGCTGCTGTGTTCCTGTCTCCGATCTGAAAATCAGGCTGGCTTGAACGCCTTCGGCATGACTCAGAACGCCTTATAACGAATAGCCGGACTTATCCGGCGTCAGGCACCTACTCGTAGTGCCTGCCGCGTTTGACTTCAATGGTGTCGATATAGCCATGCCAGGTGGCGTAGCCGATCAGCGGCATCAGGATAATGAAACCGGCAAAACCGGTGATAAAGCCTATGGCCACGCTGGTGGCAATAATGGCCGCCCAAATCAACATGGGCACCTTGTTACTCCACACCGCATTCATACTGGTCAGTACCGCAGTGGCCAAATCCACCCGCCGCTCCATCAGCACCGGCTGGGTAAAGGCGCTGATAAAGAACACCAGCAGGGTAAATCCGGCCCCGACCACTGAGCCCAGTGCCAGAAACGGCAGCAGATTTTCCAGGTTTTCTTCCAGATAAGGCGGATACAGGGCATGGATGATCGAGGCCACCCGCAGCCAGAAAATCATCAGCACCATCAGTAAAATACCAAAGCCCCACTCGTTGACGGCATTGCGCTTTACCGCCTTGATACTGTGCCACAAAGTAGGCTTGTGGCCTTTTTCCAGTTCCCAGCTCACATCATACAAACCAGCTGCCAGGAAAGGACCAATCAGCATAAAGCATATCAACGATGGCAGAATCACCAGGTGCCAACCGGTCAGTGCCACCAGATAGGTAATCAACCAGGGAATGGCGGCAAAAATCAAGCCGTAGAACGCCGTCAACAAGGGTGCACGGGTGATGTCCCGCCAGCCCAACGCCAGCCACTTAATCGGATCCCCCACATCCAGTTCCTTGCAGGGAATAACCCTGCCTATACCGCTTGAACTGATGGCATTCCGGGGTGTTTCTTTGAAGGGTTGAGACATGAGACCTCCGCTATGGTTGTTCCGGCGCTCTGGGTTTCTATGCTATTGGTCTATGCTGACAGCCTGGCGTTCCCACGAAAGCTTGCCTTGCTGCAAACCGATAATCCCTTGCAAGTCATATGCTTGTTGGTGCAAAGGGATCTCCATTAGCTTATGCAGGGGACGGCAAATCTGCTCTTTATATGAGCAATTATTCTGAACATGTTGGCTGCTAGACAGTATGGCTATATAGCGCGGTACTGCGCCGGATGCCAGCTCAGTCTGGTCTGATAATGGCCGGCCAGCAGGCGGTTCAGTTCACTGAACAGCACCACGGGCTCCCTGTGATGGCCGAGGCAAGACCAGACAAACTGGTGACAGTTATTACGAAGCAGGTGGTAGTCAGCATACTGGAAAATTTGCCCGGCGGCCCGTTGCGCTGCCTGTTCATTACCCAGTGGCTCCCCTGCTTCGTCACACAGCACAAAAATACGCTCGCCGCTTCGTCGGGCCAGGAAACGTTCGGGGGATATGGCTCGTACCAGACCATTCCCGGCCCGCTCTATAATATTACCTTCCAACCAGATTCCACTGTGGTCAAACACTCCGTAAATGCCACAACAGACCACTGACCCATTCAGCGGCGCCACCGGATGAGATATTTCACCGGGAAAATGCTGCACGTGGTTGCGATGACGGGACTTATCCAGCTTCTGTCCGGCCACCAACGCACCGATACCCAAACCCAGCCAAATCAGGGGCAACGCCATAGCGATTTTCCAAACAACCCATTCAAGGCTCTATTTAACAGCAGGAAGGGAAAATGCCAATTCCAGCTTTGTAACCGGCTGTGTCGATCAATGTTCTCAGGAAGAGCACCGAATAATTAGATAACGACTGCCAGAGCCTGCCTGAAATCCGCTCAGCCAAGGCTCGGCTGTGCAGGAATATGGTCAATCTCTCAAGCAGCAGTAACGCCGGATGGGCTGATTTCAGGCTGCTCCCAAAGGGCGGGGCTGAAATTTCCCCAGTCTGCCCCAGACTTTGCAGGATTTAGCACCACTAAACCCGTGCGTGAAACGACCTGGATTGCCTGGAAAAATGTCAACCTCCGCTGGTGCTCATTATCTAATTATTCGGTGCTCTAGATGTTTAAACGGATTGGGTTTACCCTGTAGACCCCGTTTTATCAACCCTGTAGTTCATGAAGAAGATAGTAAAATCCAGCAAGCTCAATGATGTGTGTTATGACATTCGCGGACCGGTACTGGTGGAGGCGAGAAGGCTGGAAGATGAAGGCCACAGGGTTTTGAAACTCAATATCGGCAATCCGGCGCCATTCGGGTTCGAAGCGCCGGATGATATTCTCAAGGATGTGATACACAATCTACCCACGGCCCAGGGTTATGGTGACGCCAAAGGCATTTATTCGGCGCGGGTAGCGGTAATGCAGTATTACCAGCAGCACAACATCAAAAACATCGATATCGAAGACGTGTACATAGGTAATGGTGTCAGTGAACTCATTGTGATGGCCATGCAGGCTCTGCTCAATACCGGCGATGAAGTGCTTATTCCAAGCCCGGACTATCCTCTATGGACAGCGGCAGTCAGCCTGTCGTCCGGTACGCCGGTGCATTATCGCTGTGATGAGCAGGCTGGCTGGTTTCCCGATATTGACGACATTAAAAAGAAGATCACCGCCAGTACCCGCGCCATCGTGCTGATTAACCCCAATAACCCCACCGGCGCAGTGTACAGCAAAGAATTGTTGCTGGAGGTGGTGGAACTGGCGCGCACCCACGGACTTGTGATCTTCAGCGATGAGATCTACGACAAGATCCTCTATGACGAAGCTAAGCATACTTGTATCGCCTCCCTGGCCGATGACATCTTTATCGTAACCCTAAGCGGCCTGTCTAAGAATTACCGGGTCGCCGGCTTTCGTTCCGGGTGGATGCTTATAAGCGGCAACAAAGGACTGGGACGCAGTTATATGGAGGGGCTCAATCTGCTTTCGTCCATGCGGATGTGTGCTAACGTACCCTGCCAACATGCGGTGCAGACAGCATTGGGTGGCTACCAGAGTATCCACGACCTGACCCGTGCCGATGGTCGCCTGCGCCTGCAACGGGATGTGGCCTGGCGGATGCTGGAGCAGATCCCCGGATTGTCCTGCGTCAAACCCAAAGGGGCCATGTACTGTTTCGCCAAAGTGGATGAGAAGAAATTTTCCATCAGCAACGACGAGACAATGGTGCTGGATCTACTCCGCCAGGAGAAAGTCCTTCTGGTGCATGGCAGGGCTTTTAATCTGCGTGAGGGCTGCTACTTCCGCCTGGTGTTCCTGCCCCACGTGGAGGTGCTGCAAACAGCCCTGAACAAGGTGGAGCGTTTCTTCAATGCCTACCAGCAGGGAAACAACCTGTGACGGCGCCATCCAGTCATTTCTTTGCTCACCTGTCGCGGATGAAACTCATCAACCGTTGGCCGCTGATGCGCAATGTCAGCAAAGAAAATGTTCAGGAGCACAGCCTGCAGGTGGCCATGGTCGCCCACGCTCTGGCGCTGATCCGTAACCAGTACTTTGCGGGCAATCTGGATCCTTACCGTATCGCTACCCTCGCCATGTTTCATGACGTGTCAGAAGTACTGACAGGGGATCTGCCCACCCCGGTAAAATATTACAATCCGGCTATTCAGCAGGAATACAAAAAAATCGAACAAATCGCCGAGCAGAAACTGATTGAAATGGCGCCCGCGGCTTTCAAGGAAGACTATGCTGCCCTTATCGACAAACGTAGCCACAGTGAAGATGAACGCTTTATCATCAAGGCGGCGGATGTTATCTGCGCTTACCTGAAAACGCTGGAGGAACTGGCCGCCGGCAACCACGAGTTCGAGCTGGCCAAGAAACGCCTGGACAAGATCCTCAAGGACTATCAGTCCGGAGAGGTGAATTACTTCCTGGAGGCTTACGTACCGAGCTTTTCCCTCAGCCTGGATGAGATCACACAGGAGTAGCCATGGCCGAATCTCCCTGGTTGCAACGCAGACAGCCCCAGCCCGAACGCCAGGGAGATCATCGCTCCGCCTTCCAGCGGGACAAGGCGCGGATCCTGCATTCAGCGGCCTTTCGCCGTCTGCAGGCCAAGACTCAGGTGCTGGGCGTGGGGATGAATGACTTTCATCGCACCCGGCTGACCCACTCACTGGAAGCCTCACAAATCGGCCAGGGCATTGCCGCGCAGCTTCGCCAGAAGTACCCTGACCTGACTGAAAAGCTCCACTTAAGCGATCATCTAATTGAGGCCCTGTGCCTGGGCCACGATATCGGTCACCCGCCATTCGGCCACGGCGGCGAGGTGGCACTGAACTACATGATGCGCGAGGAAGGTGGTTTCGAGGGTAACGGCCAGACCTTTCGTATTGTCACCAAGCTCGAACCCTATACCCCGGATGACGGCATGAATCTGTGCCGTCGTACCCTGCTGGGCCTGGTCAAATATCCAAACCTCTTGTCCAACCTGACCCTGGCATCGCCCCGGAGTAATAACCTGCGCGACTGGATCCCGGCCAAAGGCTTGTTCGATGATGACGCCGGCTTACTGGACTGGTTACTGGCCCCCCTCCAAAAAACGGATCGGGATCTGTTTATGTCGTTTCAGCCATACGACGACCACGTAGCCAAAACCCGTTACAAATCCTTCGATGCCTCCATCATGGAACTGGCCGATGATATTGCCTACAGCATTCACGATCTGGAAGACGCCATCGTCACCGGCATTGTCAGCAAAGAGGCCTTTGTCGAGGAAGTCACCCTGCCTATCCAGCGATTGGACATCACCTGGTTGAGCAAACAGATCCAACCTCTGTCAGACAAGCTTTTCCAGGGCGAACACTACGCCCGAAAGGACGCCATCGGCGCCCTGGTAAACGGCTTTATTACCGCCATTGAGATTCGTACCACCGCCGTGGCCTTCAAAGAGCCCCTGCTGGCCCGTAACGCCGCCCTTCCTGATGACTACCAGGCAGCCCTGGATGAGTTCAAAGGCTTTGTATTTCGCCGCGTAATCCAAAAGAGCGAAGTACAGATGCTCGAATACAAGGGCCAGCAACTGGTGGTGGCCCTCTTTGAAGCCTTCTCCTCCGATCCGCAAAAGCTGCTGCCGGAAAATACCCGGCTGCGCTGGCTGGCGGCGGAAAAGCAGGGCAAGGGTATGCGGGTGATCAGTGACTATATCTCCGGCATGACAGATGAATTTGCCTCCCGGTTATACAGCCAGTTGTTTCTGCCCAGGACCGGCAGCGGCCTGACCTACAATTCACCTTACTGATCTGACAACCGGCTTACTGACCTGACAACGGAATTTGCAGGATAATGTCGGTGGCAACGTCAACTAACTCGCCAGCTTTGCAAATACCCCCTGTTTCGTCCGCCTGAGAGGCCATCCGCATTCTTGTTTAAAAAAAACACTTGCATGTTTTTTTATACAGTACTACTGTTAATCCAACCACTGTATATATAAACAAGGTTTAGCTATGGCACATATCCATTCAATTAACCCTCAAGCCCGTACCGCTGGCCTACTGGAAATGTCTATTCACCAGGGAGCGCAACTACGTAGCCTGATGCAGCAATTTGTCCAGCAAGGCAAGTGGATTTATCTGCTGGCAGACGGACTGAGGTTTAAAAAAGCCGAAGCTCATGCGATGCAGTTGTCCTGCCCCGACTCCCGGCAGACGGTGGAATGGCTGGAAAAACTCATCACCGCTGGCAAGACCTGTGCACTGTTCGTTGAAGACCTGATGATCGATGAAGTCAACCGCAAGCGCCTGGAACAGCTTTGCCAGCAATTCGGTGTGACCCTGATTAAGCTGAACAAGAAGAAAGACCTGGACAGTAAACTGGTCTATGGGCCATGGTAATGGGCTTATTGGTCCCTATCAGTTGTTCTGTTATGCAAGCGATTTGTCCCTGTGGCTCAGGCCATGCCTATGCCGATTGCTGTGAACCTTTGCTCAGTGGCCAGATGCCTGCTGCCACGGCTGAGTCACTGATGCGCTCCCGTTACAGCGCCTATGTCTATGGAAACTATGACTATATACTGGCCACTTACAGCGACGAAAAAGCCAGGGCTCTGACGGTCGGGGAACTGCGCGAAGCCGGTGAAGATACCCAGTGGCTGGGTCTTGAGGTAGAAGAAAGCCTGGAGCAGGGGCACCGTGGCGAAGTGCGTTTCTGTGCCTATTACCGCAGCGGCGGACAACTCTACAAGCTACACGAGCATTCCCGGTTCGTACTGCAGGACAATCAATGGCGCTATGTGGAAGGCGAGCTTCTGAAAGATACCGGCCCTGTAAAATGGCCGCGCAACGACCCCTGCCTGTGCGGCAGCGGTCTTAAGTTTAAGCTCTGTTGCGGGCGCTAGTTTCCGCTCATGGAAGTAAACTCTTCATTCCAGATTGCATGCAACGAGACTCTCCGGGTGCCGCCCGGCAGATAATGTCAGCCAGACGCTTACCGCCCTGTTCGTAGCCCTCGGTATTGAGGTAATCAGCGATTTCCCAGAAGGCTCCAGGGTTTTCATTCTCCTGCTTGATACCGTAGGCCACAATCTCCTCTGCCTGCTGCCAGTCGGCTTGCTGTTCTGAGATGCTGTAGTGAGTGCTCAAACGTTGCATCAGTTCCAACGGGACGCTGACAGCAAAGCCGTATCGTTTTGTCAGTCCCTGATAGTGGGCTTTCAGTCCCGCAAAACCGCCTACTTTGACCTCGTATGAAGGATTCCAGCCAGCAAAGGTCTGGGTCAGGGCATGAGCCAGGGAGGCATGGCGTGTCATACTGTGGGAAAGCTCGGGAAACTCTCTGAACCCCGCCTGGATACCGGTGTCTCCCTGAAGCCGGTCCCTCAGTTCCTTGAAAGGCGTCAGCATATGCTCTCCTTCACTGGCCAGCGTCATGATAAGAGGCGAACGGTCTTTGAAATTGCCATCGCTAATTCCGGCAACTCTGGCATTGATGGCACCATCATCCAGTGAGGGGCTAAAGGCATAACAGGCGGAGAATGTCTTTCCATCCGATAGCCAGTGATTGACCACAAAGCGCCCGGCATTGGAGTGGCCAGAAAGAATCTTATACTCAGCAGCCCGGTACGTAGCTTGGATATGGGGCAGCAATTCTTTGAGAACGAAACGGGAAAAGGCTGTGTCGGCGGGATCCTCACCTTCACCGGGTCGTAGTTCCTGGCCCTGGCTTTGAATGCCCACCAGGATAAATTCAGGGATTTCCCCTTCCAATAGAGCCAGTGTGGCAGCGGCCGGCAGCATATCCCACTGACCATGCAACAGGTATAAGACTGGGAATCTTTGCTTGGGGTTTTCTGTATAGGAGGCGGGCAGCCTGACGTAAAATTCCCTTTCAGTATCCAGAGCCTGGGATGACAACGTAAAAACCTGACCATATTCCAGATCAGCGGACTGAGCCACAAAGCTGATGGTAAAGGTTAGCAGGACCAGTATCCGTTTTATCATGATTCTTCCTTAAATTTATCGTCCGCGCTCATGCCGGCACAGATGAAGTCCTGCCAGTCTGTAGGGTGATACCCCTCAAATCAACTACTTTTGCCTCTGCGGTCCGTCTCTCTTAAGCGGCCCGAAGAGGCTGCAGGCCTTCAATCAGATCAAGCAGGCCGGTCTCATCTACATCAAGTTCGCTTTTCACCTTGCCGGCCAGACGCTGTCTTGTGTGGTAATCACAATTGGCCACCACCTCATCATCCAGGCGCCTGGCATCGTTGTGAACGGACAAGGGGGTGGGATGCATACAGTGCCAGAGCCTGGCAGACACGGTGAGTTGCTGCTGCATATAACCGGCGTGGATGCTTCCGTTCTGCCAATGCTCGGCGTCTGCCTTGAGGGGAGTCACAGGGCCGGCAGCCACCAAGGGTTGAGAGCTTGAAGGCAGTTGCTGGTCCCGGGCCAGATGGGGCCGTTCCAGCAGATTTTGCTGCAACATGGCCAGCAGCAGCGCAAAGGTGGCCCCCTCCCCTCGCTGTGAGGCCTGACTCAGCCCGCCACTCAGCTCTATATCATTGATCCGCACTGCTGATTCTCTCCTGTCTCACTACTGAGTTTATCGTGCTTCGGCGGGTTAACTTTAATGGTGCATTTGCAGCTTGCGACTTGCTTTCATACTTCTATTCACAGAAGATGGCCCTTGCGTTATCCACTGAATGAAGTAACCCATAACGGACCATGGCGACCCTTTCCTATCACAATAAACGCGTACTGGTCGTGGATGACCAGAGACCCTTTCTGATTCTGCTGCGCGGCATCATGAACAACCTTGGAGCCACCTCGGTAGTGGTGGTGCAAAATGGGGAGTCGGCCGTAGCCGCCTGCCGGCATGAGAAGTTCGATATCATCATTTCCGACCTGCACCTGGGCAGCGACAAGAAAAACGGCTACCAGCTACTCGAAGAACTCAGGGTACGTAAACTGATCAAGCCCACTACTATTTATATGATTGTCAGTGCAGACAGCGACCGGCCAGTGGTGCTCGGGAGTGTTGAACGACAACCCGACGGTTACATCATCAAGCCCTTTTCCCAGTCACAGCTGAATCATCGGCTGGCGAGAGCCTACCAGAAGCGCATGACGCTCAAAGATATCTATCAGCAGATTGACAGTGGACAAATCAGTGGCGCCATCGACACCTGCCTGCAGTTCATTCGTCTTGGCAGCCGCTACAATAAGGTTTGCGCCTCCATCCTCATTGACCTGTTCTGGCGGGAAAAACGCTTCGACGAAGCGTTGCAACTGCTTGAGTCACTGTCCCAGGGCAGTAAAACCCTGCCCTGGGTGACGATCGCCCTGGCCCGGACCTATCTGTACAAGGGCAATGTCAGCAAAGCCATGTTGCTGGCCCGCAAAATTGCCGAACAAAAGCTGTTCGCCGTGGAAGGACTGGATATCCTGGCCGAATGCCTGGCCAAACAGGAAGAGCTGGAAGAAGCGGTGCTGACCATTCAAAAAGCCCTCAATATGGCACCCTACTCCCTTACCCGGCAGTTCCTGGCAGTGGAAATTGCCCGGCAGGCCGGTAACTTCGAGATGGCCAAAAACTGTTGTCAGGCCATACTGGATCAAAGTAAGAAGTCCGTGCATCGCAGCGTTATTCACCTGTGTAATTATATCCGCAGCATCCTGGATGCCGCAGACAAAGCCGAAGACAAAAAACAGCGTAACAGGTATCAGCAGGAAGCCATGCTGGTGCTCCAGCGTAACCGAAACGATGAGCTGCTGACCCGCACCAAGGAGGCCTTCGACTATGGTATTTTTGAAGAGCTGGTGGGGGCCCGCATTAACCTGATTGACGGCAAGATGCTGGAAGCCAAACGTGCACTCAATGAAACCCAGTATGATTTGCGCACCCGTTTTGAGGAGTATCCGCTGGCCCTGGCACCGGATTCCCTGACCCTGATGTGTGATCTGGGCGAATTTGAAGAGGCCGGCCTCCTGTTGGATAAGATTAAGAAGAGCGATCTGCCGCTGGACAGCAACCTTAAATACCTTATTCAGGTAACAGAAGACAAACAGAACGAAATCCGTGACAACTACAACAAATATAATAAGGATGGCATAGGTCATTACGCCGAAGGCCAGTACGAAGCAGCCTATAACGCATTTCTCAAGGCACAGGAGCTGGCGCCCATGAATACCGGTGTCGCCTTGAATCTGCTTCAATGTCTGCTGAAATTAATGGAAAAGATGGATAAGTCGGACCAGACCCTCGTGGTCAAATGCCGCCAGTTGTACCGTATGGTCGACGGCATGCGACTGCCGCAGAGTCACCAGACCAAGTTCGACAGTATCAAAGACAGTGTCAAACACTACCTGGAGCGCAGATGAAACACCTCAAACTGTTTGCAGGCCTGCTACTGCCGGCCCTGACAGCCTGCAGCAGCAATCCCAATCCCTGTGAGAAAATCCTCGAAGTCAAGCAACAGGAACAGCAGTGTGCAGAGTGGCGAAAAGTGATGATGGACAGCAGGTACCCGCAGCAGGCCCTCACGGCCAAGAAGCGCTATGAAGAGGCCTGTTTGGATCTGCGCTACTACCGTGACCAGTACGACACCATCTGTAAAGGCGATGAAACCGCAATTGGTGATAAGGTTGAGAAGAAGGATTGAGTCTTCTTTTTCCTTCAGTCGGTGAAGCGTCCACTCTGATAGTCCATCACGGCCTGCCGGATCTCCTCTTCTGAGTTCATGACGAAAGGGCCGTACTGGACCACTGGTTCGCCAATGGGTTTGGCTGCCACCAGAATCAGCCTGGCCGGGTCATCGAAATCCAAAGACAGGGTGCTCCCCTTGTCCAGTACCGCCAGTTGTCCCCTGAACAAAGGCTGCCCTGCCACCGTCACCTTGCCCTCATAGCAATAAACAAACGCATTGTGTGACGCCTCCAGAGGGATGGACAACTCACCGTTCCCTGCCGCCAGCACATCGAGAAACAGCGGCTTGACCGCTTGCGTGTTCACCGGTCCCGCGATGCCCCGGAACTCCCCGGCCAGCACCCGTACCCTTATGCCCGGTGCAGCTTCCAGCTCAGTCACATCCTGTGACGGAATGTCCTGGTACCCTGGGGCAGACATTTTCTCATCTGCCGGCAGGTTGACCCACAGTTGAAATCCGCGTAGCAACCCGTCGGTTTGCCTGGGCATCTCTTCGTGAATAATACCACGACCGGCATTCATCCATTGCAGACCACCGGTTTCTATTACCCCCTGGTTTCCCACAGAATCCGCATGGCCCATCCTGCCGGCCAGCATATAGGTCACCGTCTGAAAACCCCGGTGCGGATGGGGCGGAAAACCGGCCAAATAATCGGAAGGCTGATCCGAACCGAACTCATCCAGCATCAGGAAAGGATCCAGCCTGGGCAGGGCGGGCTGGCCGATAATACGGGTGAGGGAAACCCCAGCCCCATCCGAGGTTTTGACCCCGGTGACCACTTGTTGGATACGGCGGATCATTGCAGATGCTCCCGGTTGTGGGAACTGGTCAGATCCACTTCGGGTCCCGCCGGCACAATACGGGTGGGATTGATCTGTTCATGGCTGTAATAGTAATGACGTTTGATATGGTTGAAATCGACGGTTTCGGCAATGCCCGGATACTGGTACAGCTCCCGCAGGTAGCCTGACAGGTTGGCATAGTCTGCGATTCGTCTGAGGTTACACTTGAAATGACCATGGTAAACCGCATCAAAACGAACCAAGGTGGTGAACAGCCGCCAGTCGGCTTCTGTCAACCTGTTTCCGGCCAGATAGCGGTTCTGGGCAAGATGACTGTCCAGCCAGTCCAGGGTCGAAAACAGCTCGTTAAATGCGGCTTCGTAGGCATCCTGGGTAGTGGCAAAACCGGCTTTATACACGCCGTTGTTGACCTTGTGATAGACCCGGTCATTAATTGAGTCAATCTGTTCACGGAGTTCCTCAGGGTAGAAGTCGCGCCGGTTACCGGTCAGGTCATCGAAGCTGCCATTAAATATCCGGATGATTTCAGCCGATTCGTTATTGACTATGGCTTGCTCCTGCTTGTCCCACAATACTGGCACTGTCACCCGCCCGCTGTACCCGCTATCGGCTTTGGTATAGAGCTGATGCAAGTGATCAAACCCATAGAGGTGATCTACTGTGGCGCCGGTAAAGCCGTCAAACTGCCAGCCCTGCCCGAGCATATCCGGGGATACCACTGAGACTGAAATATGTGACTCCAGATCCTTAAGCTTACGAAAGATCAACGTGCGGTGCGCCCAGGGACAGGCCAGGGAGACGTACAAATGATAGCGACCCGACTCCGGCTTAAAGCGACTGTCTGCCTGTCTGCTGATCTCATTGCGGAATTTGGACGCTTCACGCTTGAACTTGCCCTGATTTTTCTCTGTGTCATACCACTTGTCCTGCCATACTCCCTCAACCAACAGTCCCATAGTGCTCTCCTTTTAATCTGACGGATATCTGTAGGGTTAATCTAAGCAGGCAACAAGCGAAACAAAAAGTGCAATAAAACCGCAAAAGCATTCTAATTTTTTGAACTATTTACCCAGGCGCTCCACTACCGCCTGCGCAATGGGGATGGCTGAGGTCGCAGCGGGGCTCGGCGCATTACCCAGATGCAGGGTTCTGTCGGTCTGTACGAACTTGAAATCATGCAGCAGTTCGCCTTTTCTGCTCACGGCCTGCGCCCGGACCCCGCTTCGGTAGGGCAGCAAGTCCTGCAGTTGAATCTGCGGACAGTACTTCTGCACAGCCTTGAGGTAACCCGTCCTGAACAGAGAATCCCGGCACTCCTTCAGGCCAGTGCGCCAATAACGACGTCCCAGGGACCAGAAGCCCGGATACCCCATCATTTCGGCCATATCTTTGAAATTAAACTCTCTCCACCCGTAACCTTCCCGGGCCATAGCCAGTACCGCATTGGGACCGACCGTCACTGAGCCGTCGATCATCCGGGTCAGATGTACCCCTAAAAATGGCAGGGCCGGGTCCGGCACCGGGTAGATCAGGTGGCGGACCAGACCATTGTACCTGGCGGGCAACTGATAATATTCGCCGCGAAAAGGGACAATTTGGAAGTCCGTAGACAGGCCTTGCAGGCGAATCAGTCGGTCCGCCATCAGGCCGGCGCAGTTGACCAGGCGTTCGCTCAAATACTGACGTTCTCCTGTCACCACCCTAACCCCCCCTTCACGTTCTTCCAATGCCGTGACGGGTGCCCGGTAGCAGATACTGGCCCCGGCCAGGGAGGCCAGTTCCAACATCCGCCGCGTAATGGCTGAATAATCGGCAATGCCGGTTTCCCTGACCAGCATGGCCCCCACACCGCGGATTGACGGCTCAGTCTTTTTAAGTTCTGCCGCACCCAGGAACTCAGGACTCAGGCCGTTCTGTCGACAGCGTTCAAGCAGGGCTTCCAGCCTCCCGGCTTCAGCATCGTCGGTGGCAACGATCAGTTTTCCGCATTGCTCGACAGGCAGGTTCTGGGCCCGGCAGAACCCTACCGTGGCTTCCAGCCCCATCCTGCAGTAGCGAGCCTTCAGACTGCCGGGGGGATAATACACCCCGGCATGAATTACCCCCGAATTGCGCCCTGTCTGGTGCGCCGCCGGGGCAGGCTCTTTCTCCAACACCAGCACCCTCTGACCAGGGTAGTGCTGCAAGTACTGCCAGGCAGTGGCCGCACCCAGGATGCCGGCTCCAATGACGATAAGATCATAGTTGGCAGCCAAGATCAGTCGTCGCCGATAAGATCGGTCAGATCGTCAATCAGTTCCTGCAGCTCGCGGGAGACGTGTCGGCGTTGCTTGTCGCTCAGGCTGGGCTGAAGGGCTTCGAGCATCTTGGCGTAAAGTGCATTGTTGTATGCCGAAATGCGCTTGAACTCTGGACTCTGGTAACGTTCTGGCTCACTCAGAAGCTGAGCGAAGCTGGCCTTCCACTGCTCAGAATCTTGTTTTTCCAGCAACATTTCTTTGGCGCGTGCCTGCCAGGCGCGCCGGTAAATTATCCAATTGTTGAAGTTGCTGCGGAATTGTCCGGCATATTCTCCTACCAGCTCCTTCTGCTGCTCGTTCAGCCGGCCGGCCCACTGCTCCAGATCCTCGACCAAATTCTCATGACGCTCCTGCAAACGTTCACTTTCATCCTGATCGGCCCTATCTTCCTCGCGTTCACGGTTTTTATCCTCCACTTCCGTGAAGATAGACTCAACTTGTTTGTCCTCCAGGGTCAAGGCCAGGGTCGCCAGTTCCGGTGCCAGATGGTCTAACAACCTCTGCCAGTGAGCTCTGCCCTGCTCAAACTCAGCAAGCCACTGGGTCTGCGTCATCGGCCCCTGCTCGACGGCCTGTTTTAATCTGACCAGGTGTGCCCGATAGCTGACCAGTTCCTCGTTGCGATGCCAGTCCAGCCATTCGTTCATATGTTGATCAAACAGCTTTTTTTGCTGGCGATCCAGGTTCACATAGTCATCCAGATACCAGTGCACCAGCCAGTCCAGGTTAGTGTAGACAAATCCCGTTGAACAGCCGGCCAGTCCCAGTACCAGCAGTACTGTGGCGAAGAGTCGTTTCATTGCATTTTCCAGTAGTGTCAATCGGATTTTCAGCCTGAGTTTAACAATTCCATGATCTGACACAATCTGTCAGATGTAAGCAGATTTAATTCTGTCACGCCCTTGGTTTATGCTAACTACACTACATTCAATGGAAAGTTCAATGAAACGACTCGCCCTGCTTACCTCCGGCGGCGATGCCCCGGGGATGAATGCCGCTATCCGTGCCATCGTGCTGGCCGGCCATTATTTCGGCCTGGACGTGATTGGCTACCGGCATGGTTTCAATGGTCTGCTGGAGCAGGAATACCAGACGCTCATGCCCTCGGATGTGAATAATATCATCCAGCGTGGCGGAACCATTCTGAAAAGTGCGCGCTGTAAGGCATTTACTACCGAAGAAGGCGCTCGTCAGGCGGCGGATAATCTGCAACAAGCCGGGGTGGATACATTGATCATCATCGGCGGGGACGGCTCTTTTCGCGGCGCAGTGCATCTGTCGAATTTCTGGAGCGGAAGCATCATCGGCCTGCCCGGCACCATTGACAATGATATCAACGGGACAGACGCTACCATTGGCTACTATACGGCCATTGATACTGCCCTTGAGAGTATCGACAAAGTAAGGGACACGGCCGATGCCTTCGAACGGATCTTTCTGATCGAGGTAATGGGCCGGCACGCGGGCTTTATCGGTCTGAGCGCCGCGGTCTGCTCAGGCGCCGAGCAGGTATTGCTGCCCGAGCTTTACCCCAACAGCCAGCCGGATGTGGAGGAACTGGTGGGCCACATTCAAAAAGCCCAGCAAATCCGCGGAAAATGCAGCTATATTATGGTGATTTCTGAAAACCTCTGGCCAGGTGGCGCAACAGATCTGGCCAATCAGATCAACGCCCGTACCGGCATCGATTGCCGCCCCGTCATCCTGGGGCATGTGCAGCGGGGGGGCTCGCCCGTCAGCCTGGACCGCATGCTGGCCTCCAAACTCGGTGCCTACGCCGTTGAAGCTGCACTAAAGGGAAGGACCGGAATCATGATTGGCGAATGCAACCAGCGCATGGTGGAAGTGCCATTCGAACAGACCTGGAACAAGCCCAAGGAACTGGACCCCTATCTGGTCAGGATCCAGCAGGAGGTGTTCGACCTCGTCAAGAACTCTGCCTGACCTGAATCCATGAGAAAGCCCCGCCGAAGCGGGGCTTGTTTAGGCAGAGTCATTCATCTGTTTAAGAGGCGTCAAGACCACAGAAAAATGACGCCTAGACTCTTTACGCCGTCTGCCACCTGCTGGCAGCAAACAGAATTAACTGATACGGGACAGCAGTTCCTGACCGATGGCTGTATTGATGTGACCATTGGCTTCAGCCCACTGCGGCAGCGCCATACCGTCTTTTTCGGTCTTTATCAGGTCATCCTTGCTCATCTTCTTGATCATGAAGGTGCCCACTTCAGCAGCATTGTTCTGCATGGAGTAGCGGATCAGGCTCACACCGCCACAACTTACGCCATCATAGTAGTCTCCAAGACGCAGATTGTAGTCATCCTGAACCTGCTTAACCTTCTTACGCAGCTCGCTCTTGTCGTCGTTCTTAACGATGGTGCAGATATTCTGCAGATCGGCGTTGATATCGGCAAAACTGCCCGGAGCGACCAGCAGGGCGGACAGACTCAACACACAGGCGATAGCGGATTTTTTCATGGAAGCAAGCCTCTTAAAAGTGGGGTTCAAATCTTGACGGCGCGAATCATACAGCCGGCCCTGGATTTCCCCTAGCACGCCATTCACACCTATGTATATATATTCATAACATTTCATAAACCATTGTTTTTTAATAACTAATGCTTACCTAAAGGTTTTTCCGTTTGTTTTTGGCAAAAAGCTTGCGTTCTGAAAAACTGCACTATAATTAGTGAGAAAACACCTTGGGAAACAATATTATGCGGCACACAACACTTCCCTTACTGTTTCTTGTCTCCTGCGCCCCTACCGCCATGGCCGAATGGTCCTCCACTGTCACCCTTGCCAGCGATTATTTGTTCAACGGGGTCTCACAGACTGATGAAAATCCCGCATTGCAGGCAAGTCTGGACTGGGCAGGAGAATCCGGCTGGTACGCCGGAGCCTGGGGTTCGAATGTGGATTTTGGTGACGACACCAATCTCGAAGTGGACCTTTATGCAGGTTACTACCAGGACCTGAGCGAAAACATGAGTCTGGATATCGGCCTTGCCCAATACACCTATCACGGGGCCGACTACAGCAGCGACGGCAATTACCCGGAAGCCTACGTCAAGTGGGGCATCGGCAATACGGAACTCAATTTCTGGTATAGCTGGGATTATTTCGGCACAGATGCGGGCCACTATATCATCATGCTCAATCACAGCCTGGAATTGAACGAAGCGACCTCATTGCTGTTCGGCGTCGACCGTTCGGTGAGCCTAGACGAGGACAAGTATGAGTGGGAAGCAGGCAAGAAACATTATTACCACTGGCAGGCTACAGTCAATTATCACTATTCCGGGTTCGATATGTCACTGGGAGTCCACGGAACGGATCTGGATACATATGGAGATACCACTGTCCTGCTGACAGTCGGTCGGACCTTTACTTTTTAGAAGGAGCCGGTCATGAAAACCCTTGCCGCCTTTGTCTTTGTCAGCCTGTTCAGTCTCGGCTTGCAGGCTGAAACCGTGCACCTTACCTCACTGAGCTGGCCGCCCTACGCTGAGAAAGGCCTACCCAAGCAAGGTGCCTCAGTGGCCGTTGCCAGAGCGGCCTTTGCCAGCATGGGCCATGAGCTGGTGGTGGATTTTTTCCCCTGGAGCCGGGCAGTGAAACTGGCGGGAGACGCCAACAGCAAATATGTGGGCTATTTCCCCGAATATCACTACGAGTCAGACGAATTCCTGTTTTCCAAGCCTATGGGTCAGGGACCTCTCGGCCTAGTTGAAAATACTGCCAGCCCTATCACCTGGACTTCTGTAGCGGATCTGAGTCAATACAGTATTGGTATCGTGCAGGACTATGTGAACACTGAGGAACTGGATGCCAAGATCGCCAGTGGTGAAATCAGGGCCCAGGCGGTAGTGTCGGACGACAAGAATGTTCTCAAAGTCGGGGCGGGTCGTGTGGATGCAGCGGTCATTGACGCCAATGTGCTTAGCTATCTGCTGAAGAATGATCCCAGCCTTAAAGCCATGCAGGGCAAGGTGCAGATGAACAGCAAGCTGCTGGTCAACAAAGATCTGCATATCGCTTTTAAACACTCTCCCGAGGGACAGAAATGGCTGACTATTTTTAACCAGGGACTGGACAAGATAGACGCCCAAGCCATTATGCAGAGTTATCTGCAAAGCTCAGAAAAATAGGGTTCAGGCTGGCATGTTGCCGGTCATGTTCAGAAGCTCTTCGAGGCGTTACTCCTGCATAGGGCCGCCGGTTGTGAAACAGTGAGTGGTAGAGATGAAATTGACCCAATCCATTTCCTTTAAGTTGATCGCTGCGGCCCTGTCCGTGGTTATAGTCGTAGTGCTGGCATTCGGCGTCTACGACTATCAGGTGCAGAGCAAACGGCTGAAGTCGCGCCAGCAAACCCAGCTCAGCCTGATGGAGGCACGTCTGCAACTCAGCCTGCCCGCAGCCATGTGGAACTTCGAACAGGATCAGATGCAGCGGATTCTGGACTCAGAGCACAAGGCCGAAGAAGTGGCACTGCTGCAGATATATAACGACAGTCAGGAAATGGTCATCGAATCCCAGGGTAAGGCCACGGAAGAATATCGCTCCGTGCCCTTGTCTTATGATGAAGGGGGTAATGTCACCGAGCTGGGTCAGGTACGGGTATACATCGACAACAGCGGCATCGAAGAGCAGCTCCGCAATCTGGCCGTCAATGCCCTTATCAAAGGCCTGCTGCTGGCCATCCTGCTGATCGGCGCCCTATACCTGCTGTTCAACAAGCTGGTTATCGCCCCTTTGTCAGAAGTGGCCAATGCCCTTGAGAATATCGCTCGGGGTGAAGGGGATCTGACCCAGAGACTGAGAGTCAAACGGGATGATGAAATCGGCGTGGTTGCCTCCTCTTTCAACGCCTTTGTTGAGAAGATCCAACACCTTGTGCAAAGCATGAAAGAGGTGGTGGCGCAAACCCTGGCCATTGCACAGGATGTGAGGGACGGAACAAGCGCCGGTCAGGGACATCTCGAGAAACAGCAGATTGAAACTGACCAGGTGGCGGCCGCCATTACCCAGATGTCGTCATCGGCCAAGGAAATCGCCCAGAATGTGCAATTGACAGCGGATGCGGCCGATCATGTCAGCGACGATGCCAGAAAGGTGTCCGATATCATCAAAACCTCAGTCTCATCCATCAATAAACTGTCTGAACAGTTAAATCAGGCCACCGGCGTGGTGGGCTCACTGGAAAGCGATGTGGAAGGCATTGTCTCGGTATTGGAGGTCATTCGCAGTATTGCCGAACAGACCAACCTGCTGGCCCTGAATGCGGCTATAGAAGCCGCGCGGGCCGGGGATCAGGGCCGCGGTTTTGCTGTAGTGGCCGATGAAGTCCGGGCACTGGCGAGCCGCACACAGGAAAGCACCGCGCAGATCCAGTCCACTATCGAGAAGCTGCAAAACAGTGCCAAGTCTGCCGTCCAGGTGATGGAGCGAAGCCAGGCACAAAGTAAGGAATCGGTAGAAAACGCCCGCAGTTCGGGCGAGTCTATCAAAGGTATCCTGAATTCCACCGAACAAATTACCACCATGGCCACTCAGATTGCCACGGCCGTCGAGCAGCAAAGTGCAGTGGCCGAGGAACTCAGCCACAACGTCAACCGTATTGTCAGCGCCGGGCATGACAGTCTGCATCAGTTGGAGGAAATGACCCACAGCTCGCAGCGTATGAATGACAATGCCGAACAGTTAAGTGGGCTGGCAAAACAGTTTAAGGCCTGACTAAACGCAGGCCGATCGCAAGGTCGCCCTTATTTGCAGGACGCATCATTACTTGTCGACTGTAAAGAGGAGCAAAAAATGCAAAGCAGAATATTAGGGTTGATGGTGTTCATCTGCCTGTCTGGCAGCGTCTGGGCCAAAGTCACTCTCAATGTGCTGGAATGGGAAGGCTATATCAGTCCCTTTGCCGACGAATTCCGCCAGTATGCCAGGGATAAAGGCATGGACGTGGAACTGAAGATCATCACCCCCTATATCACCAACAGCGAGCAGATATTCAAGGAGCTGCGGGCCAGAAAGGCCGATCTGGTCACCCCCACCCACAACTACTACAAGATGAACCAGGACAAGCTGTTCCAGGTGCTGCAACCCCTGGACTATGGTCAGTTGCACAACTATGCCAAATTGCTCGATTCGCTGAAAAATGCCAGCTATGACAAACTGCAGGGCAGCAAGTATTCAGTACCCCTGCTGGGCGGTTCTTATGGTCTGGCTTTTAATCAGGACAAGGTCAGCGAGCCTGATTCCTGGCAGGTGTTGTGGGATCCGGCCAACAAAGGTCGCTATGCGGTAACCGAAGATCAGTTTGAAGCCAATCTGTACCTGACCATGCTGGCTCTGGGCTATCCGCCACAAAGTTTCTACGATGTGGACAGTGGCCAGTTCAACCAGGATCAAGTGCAACAAAAGCTCAATCAGTTGGTACAGAATGCCGGCTCCTTCTGGGGAGGCATGGCCGATCCGGATAAGATGAAAGACTTGCGCTATGTGACCACCTATTGGTTTGGCGTGGCTGCCGCCAATGATCAGGGCCAGAACTGGCGTCTGGCAAATCCCAGGGAGGGGCAGACTGTATGGCTGGACACCATGGCCATTGGCAAGGACGTGGAGGGCGAGAAGCTTAAAGCGGCATACCTGCTGATGGATTTTATGATCAGCGAACCCATCCAGAAAAAAATCCTGGAGATGTACGGCTCTATCATAGTCAACGGCAAGACCGCCGAGCTGCTTGATGACGATACAGCCAGGGCGAAACGGGTCGGTGATGAAAGCTTCTTTGTCGAAGAAATGTTCTGGCAGCCCCTGAGCACACGTACACGCAATATCTACAAGGAGATGTGGAAAAAAGCCCGGGAGCAGTAGATTGCAAAATTGCCCCTTCGCTGGCAGCCGGGTAGCCTCATGAATATCAAGACCCGCATCCTGGTCTTCGTCATACTCTTTGAGGTTGTGGCGTACACCACCTTGCAGCTGTTCGCCGGTCTTATCTACAAGGAGGCCCTGGATGATTTCAAGCAGAGTGAAATCCAGGCTGTCTTTGCCAGGAGTACCAGTCGCATAGACAGCCTCATCGGGCTGATGGAACAGAAAGCCACGGACCTGGCCCTCCAGGGCGAGGAGCTGTACCTGCTTCGTCAGTCAGATACCCTGTCCCTGGAGGACATCAATGTATTGTCCCGGCGCTTGCTGGAAAAGCAGTTTGCCAGCTTCCCCCAGGCCATTGGTGGCGGCCTGTGGTACGAAGCCAACCGCATGGATCAGCGTCACCGCTATTATGGGCCTTATGTCTTCAAACAGAACGAACAGGTAAAGTTCACCTGGGATTTAAGCCGTCAGGATTATGACTATCTGAATCAGGGCTGGTACAGACTGGCCAGGGACAACGACTGGGGCAGGCAGCAGTCCCGGTACCGGCCGGTGTTCTGGACAGCACCATACCGGGATGACGCCGGCAGCTTTTCCCTGATGATGACGGTAGATGCGGTAATGCTTGATTCTGATCGCCAGCCATTGGGCATGGCCACGGTGGACTGGTCACTACATGAAATGACCGCCTTCTTGGATACCATCAAGGTCTCGCCTGGTTCCACCCCTTTTTTGATTCACCAGCAATCCGGACTGATCCTCAGCTATCCGCTGGATGCCAGCCTGATTATGCAATCGGCCGGTGGGCTGAACTGGGCGGCGCCGCTGCTGGCGGACAACAGGCTCAATCAGTTTATCGGCCTGTCTGATACGGTCCGGGTCCCGGGACTGGAAGACATTCAGCAAGTTTTTTATCAGGTCACCGAACACGGCTTTATAGTGGGGTCGCTGGTTCCGATTGGCGATCTGCGCCGTCAGATTGAGCAGGTTTCCAGGCTGACTCTGTTCACCGGCGCCGCCATTGGACTGGCCTTTATCCTGATAATGATCTTCATCCTGCGGGTACTGTTCAGCCCGTTCGATGAGGTTCTGAAAACTATCCGCCATTCCATCAGCTATGACAAAGAACAGCATGTGCAGCTCAAACAGGTGGAGTATGACAAAGTCAATGAGTTCACTCCCATCATCAGGGCCCTGAATGATGTCTATCTGCAGATCAAAACCTATGTAAACGAAATCACCGACACCAATGCCAAACTGAGACGCTCAGAGCGGCAAATCAACCGGCTCAACGCGGCTTTGGAACAAAAGGTCGCGCTGCGCACCCGTGAGCTGGAATCTAAGACCCGGGAAGTCACCGAATCCCTTGAAAAGCTTCGCCAAACCCAGCAGCAACTTGTCCAGAACGAAAAACATGCCGCACTCGGCCGCCTGGTCGCCGGAGTGGCCCATCAGATCAACACCCCACTGGGTGTCTGCGTCACCGCGGCCTCTATGCTGGCCCTGACCGCCAGGGAGATTCACGACAAAGCCCATGATGGCAAGGTCACCCGCGGCGAGTTCGAGGAATCCTACGAGAAAATCCTCGCCAGCGCCGATCTGATCAACATCAATCTGAATAGGGCCACAGAGCTTATCAGCAGTTTCAAACAAGTGGCGGTGGATAACCAGGATCAGAACAAACGCCTGTTCGATGCCGCTGAATACGTGCAAAATATCCTGTTGTCGCTGCGTTCACGGACCGAATCGACTCCCCACCAGATCAGACTCCAGTGCGATGGTCCCATCAGCCTGTATGCGCCTCCCGGCGCCCTGACCCAGATCCTCACCCAGCTTATCGACAACGCCCTCTACCATGCATTCAACAAGGACATGCAGGGAGTGATCGATATCAGCCTGTGCAGGGAAGATACGCAGTTGCTGCTAAGCGTCTGTGATAACGGCTGCGGGATGGAACCCACAGTGCGTGAACAAATCTTCGCCCCCTTTTTTACTACCCGGGCGGACAAGTTCGGCAGCGGCCTTGGCATGCACATTATCTATAACCTGGTGATCCAGCAACTGGAGGGCAGCATAGATTGTCGCAGCGAGCCGGGTAACGGGACCTGCTTCTTTATCCGCATTCCTCTGGCGACCGCCGAGCTGCAGCAAGAAAGCAATCAAACCAGCCGTAACGGCGCCTGATACCGAAGCGGCCAGAGTGGACAGTTACCAGGTCAGTCTGTTTCGTTGCCACACGGGCTGGAACTGCGCCAGTGCCGCAACCCTGGCCGCCACCGAGTACATCTTCGGGCAATGCTCGGCAAACCATGCCGGACCGGGGCGCCAGCAACACATAACCGCCAGGTACAGATCCAGGGCGCCCAAATCTTTACCCAGTGCGTAAGGGCCAGGATCGATCTGGGTTTCGAATTGTTGCCAGAGGACTTCGCGGCGCTTGTCTGTGCTGAGCTTCAATTGCCCGGCCACCGCTTTATCAACGAAACGTTCAGGATGATCGCCGTAGGTAAAAGTCGGATAGACGGCGCACACCAGCCACATCAGCCAACGCAGACACTCAGCTCTATGGGCGTCCTCTGGTGCCGGTAACAAGCTGCGTAGCGGATACACATCGGCCAGATAAAGGGTAATGGCGGCAGACTCGGAAATGACTTGTCCGGATGGTAGTACCAGAGTAGGCACCTCCATCAGTGGATTTACCTGTTTGAGCCGCCCGGCATCATCGCGCAGATGGTCCCAGTCGATATACTCCAGGTCTACGTCCAGTCCATAATGGGCGAACTGCGCCTCAACAATGGCCGAGCCACCGCCTTTGGCTGCCAGCAGCAGGGGCTTGCGGAGCTTCACGGTTATTGGTTGATCATGGATTTGACCCTGTCCCTGTGGCTGCGGCTGACTTTCAGCTCTGTGCCGTTATGCAGGACCAGGTGATACTCGCCGCTGACATGGCTGACGAGTTTGTTGACGTACTGGATATTGGCTATGGCGCTGCGATGTACCCGCACAAAGCGCCGGGGATCCAACTCGTCTTCCAGTTCTTTCATGGTGCGGCGCATGATATGGGTGCCGCCGGCGGCGTGCACACACATATAGTCGCCGGCTGCATCGATCCACTGGATATCTGCCACCGGCACCCGGGTAATTTCATTGCCGTCCTTGATGGCCAGGATATCCGGATACTGGCTTAACGGCTCCCCTTCAGCCAGGCGACGCAGTATCTCTTCGCAATCATCACCCGTCATGTCCGCCATCAGCCTGGCCAGTTGTTCCTTGTGCGCCCCTTCCTGGTGCATCTCCAGATACCGGCTCACCCTCTCGATGGCTCCCTTGAGGCGCTTGTCGTCCACGGGCTTGAGTACATAATCCAGGGCATGCACATCGAAAGCCTTGATGGCATAAGTGTCATAGGCGGTGACAAAAATAATCAACGGCAGGGTATTGAGCTTTTCCTGCAGGTGATTGATGACCTGAAAACCATTCAGGCCAGGCATCTGGATATCCAGAAACACCAGATCCGGCTTGAGGCGGCTGATCTTCTCCACCGCCTCGGTACCGTTCTTGCACTCGTCGATCAATTCGATACTGTCATAATCTGACAGTCTGACGGCCAACCCCCGTCTCGCCAGGGGTTCGTCGTCAACTATGATGGTTCTAATCCTGGTTTGCATCCTGACCTACCTGATAGGGAATTCTGATACTGATTTTGACGCCCGACGGTTTATTGTGGGCGATCACGAAGGAAAAATTATTGCCGTACAAAGATTGCAGCCGCTCCCTGATGTTGGGCAACCCCACTCCGCCATGACGCTGTAACTGGCCATCGACAATATTTGCACCGGGACCGTTGTCGGCCACCTCTATCAGCAGATCCTGACCAAAGAATTTGGCATGGATACTGATAGTACCGCCTTCCTCGGTCCGGGCGATAGCATACTTGATGGCGTTCTCAATCAAAGGCTGCAGGATCAGACTCGGCACCAGCGCCTGACGGCTGTCAGGGGCCACGTCCCAGATCACCGTCAGACGGTCCTCAAAGCGAACCTTCTCTATATCCAGATATAAGTCGATGGCCTGAATTTCCTGCTCCAGCGGCACCCTCTTGATGGGATCCTTATCCAGAGAATAGCGCAAAAAGTCACTCAGGCGACTGACCATGGCATTGGCTGTCTCGTTTTCCTTAATCAATACCAGGGTGGAAATGGCGTTGAGGGTATTGAATAAAAAATGCGGATTGAGCTGATAACGCAGCATTTTCAGATGGGCCTGGTGGGCCATGGTCGAGGCTTTCAGAGCATTCTGTTTTTCCTGCTGCAGCAGTTGGTAGTATTTAATACCGAAGTACAAGCCACTCCAGCAGACGATCACTGAAAAAGAGTCCACACTGTTGCTGAAATAATAGAGCCATTCATCGGGCCGGTAACCGTGTTTGTAGATCTCCCAGTAGTTGATGTTCTTCACCACCGCCCACAGGGCGCCCACCACATAGGAACTGGCCAGCGCCAGTAATACCATCAGCCAGGGTTCCAGCTTCCACAGGTAACGGAACAGGTAACGCAGGGGAATGGTGATCAGCCAGCCCGCGTAGGCATTGAGCAGAATGACGAACAACCAAATGTTGCGCATGTCGTGCAAAAAGGAACCCAGATAGTAAACCAGGGCAAAACCAATCCAACCGCAGGTATGCAACAGCCAGAACTGACGCTCTTTGTCTTCAAACAGTTTTTGCCAGTGGATCAAGCCCGCCTCTCAGCTGCATGGAGATGTAACAACTATCTGAATTATACGGAAAACCGCAGCAGCACAAGGTGCCTTTGGTCGTAGCCCTGGCGTCATCTGCCGCACGCAGGGCTATTTTGGTTACCGATTGATGCTAGTAGGAGATATTCATGCGCTTTAACCAGTGCACCCACCACCAGGCAGGTCCCACCAGCAAAAACTGAACATCCTTAAAAAAGGAGGGCTTCTTACCTTCAATATGATGGCCGATAAACTGCAAAATCCACATGACCACAAACAGCGCCAGACAAAACTGCCAGACGGAAATATCCAGATAAACCAGTAACCGGATGCCCAGGAATGTCAGAATAGACAACAGGGTCATAGCCGCGCCTATGGGGCCGGACAAACGGAAGTAGTAGTAGAGCACCGGTATCATCAGCACATGGGCCCAGGTGGCGCCGAAGTAAGCGATAAAATCGGGCACCGGAATTGACCAGATCAGGCCCACGGTCACAAAATAGATGGCCGGTACCGCAATGGCATGAATCAGGATATTGGTTCGGTTGGTATGGCTCTGGCCATATTCGTTCAGCAGCCTGTCAATCTGTCGCATGATCGCTCCTTTTAACCGGCAGCCTCGGCTGCTCAGAAGTCTATAATAATTTCTGCCAGAAGCTGGTTAACCAGCTCTTCATCACCTTCAAATTTAACGCCATAGTAATTGGTGGTCTCGTCGGCCTTGTGATTCATCACCTGTCCCTTTATCCGATAAGGCTCCTTACCTGTCCTGATGGTCAGAATCAGATGCTTGCCGGCCAATTTCACCCCCCCCTGTACAGACTTTTTCACCCCAAGCCTGCAACCGCTGGGCGAAATATCCAGCACCAGACCGTCAAACAGGGGCGTGCCTGTCTGGCCGTCGGCCAGCTCCACCGGCGTACGGGTAAAGGTGCGCTTTTCTGAACGCAGGCCCTGATTCTGGATGGCAGTGGGAAAGCTGATAAACAACAGATGAGTAGGCCGGGTGGCAACCAGCAGGATTTTACTCTTGAAAGCCACCACTTCGCCGGTCTCATCTTCAAGGATAAAACGCACGATAATGGTATTGTCCGCATAGATGGCGTCTTTAAGCGGCCCCCATTTAGACTCGTCAGGATGGCGTAAAATCATGCAACGTGTACTGTCCATGCCGACAAATTCAGTGCGAATACGTTTGGCGGCCGTAGGGGATTTTACCTGGATATCCAGCGTCATGCCCGGACGCATGGAGCGCAGCTTGCGAAGGTCTTCGTTGGATAGGCCGATTTTTTCTTTCAGGATTGCCATGTCACCGCCTGGGCGATATTCGGTTTCGAGTTTGTTATTATTATGTTTTCAAACGCTTAGAACAGCAATGTAACCTGATGTTGTGGTGAACACAACGTCCCTGGGCACAATAAGGTTTGAAAGTCATGTTCTCTCACAGGCGCCGGCAGGGGCCTGACACGTTTCAAGGGTTTCCATGCAATTAGATTACCGACTGGACCTGAGCCAGAAAAAACGCCATCTGTATGACATCAGCCTGCAGATCCCGGCACAAAATAAGGACAGCCTGCATATCTCCCTGCCGGCCTGGATCCCGGGTTCCTATATGATTCGTGACTTTGCCAAGCATATTGTCAGCCTCAGTGCCGAAAATGCCAAAGGGGAATCCTTACCCCTGGAAAAGCTAGACAAGCAAAGCTGGCGTCTGACCTGCCATGGCCAGGCCTGCAAACTGACTTACCAGGTCTATGCCTTCGATACCTCGGTACGGACCGCTTACCTGGATGATGAGCGGGCATTTTTCAACGGTACCAGTGTATTTCTGCGGGTGGCCGAACTGGAGCAGTTACCCCATGCCCTGACACTTAACCGGCCCGACGACAAACCAGACTGGCAGGTAGCCACAGGGTTGCGACGGGCTGAGAGTACCGGAAAATACCAATTCGGGGTTTATCTGGCGGGTAACTACGCGGAACTTATCGATTGTCCAGTGGAAATCGGCACCTTTGACAAGCTGGAGTTTGAGGTCTGTGGCATCCCCCACCATTTGATCCTGACAGGCAGCCAGTACGCCGACAAAGACAGGGTGGCAAAGGATCTAGCCAGACTTTGCGAGCACCATATCCGTCTGTTCGAACCCGAAACTGCAAAACCGCCCTTTACCGAATATTGGTTCTTAACCAATATCCTGCCTGATGGTTTTGGCGGTCTGGAGCATAAAAACTCCACCGCCCTGCTCTGCTCCCCCTTTGATTTTGCCAATATCAACCGGCCCGATGAGATGAGCGAGGGTTACCAGACATTTTTAAGCCTGGCTTCCCATGAATATTTCCATGCCTGGAATGTCTGTCGCATCAAGCCGAAGGAGTTTATCGCTCCGGATCTCGGCCATGAGGCCTATACCAGTCAATTGTGGGCTTTTGAAGGCATTACCTCCTACTACGACGATTTCAGTCTCTATCGCACCGGTATTATCGGCTTTGAGGATTATCTGGGTCTTTTAAGCAAGACCCTGACCCGGGTCCATAGAGGCAAAGGTCAGCAGAAGCTGTCGGTGGCCGATTCGAGTTTCTATAGCTGGACCAGGTTCTACCAGCAGGGTGAGGATGCCATCAACAATATAGTCAGTTACTACACCAAAGGCTCAATGCTGGCCCTGTGGCTGGATCTGACCATCCGAGCCAAAAGCGCCGGCAGGCACAGTCTGGATGATTTGATGCGCGCCCTGTGGCAGCGCTTCGGTAAAAAGGGCCTGGGCACCGGTGAGCAGGATTTTGTTCAGTTGCTTAATCGGCTGACTGGCGAGCGCCTTGATCATCAGTTTCAGCAACTGCTGCATCAGGCAGAAGCATTGGATCTGTCCGGGCTGCTGGCCAGGTTCGGCATAAAACAACAGCTTAAAAGACCCAAGCTCACCGATACCCTGGTCGCCGAAACCGCCTGCCACAATCCCTATCTGGGTATCCTTTACAAGGCCAATCCGCTGGGCCTTGAGGTGCAGGTGGTACTGGAGGACTCACCGGCCGAACAAGCCGGTATCAATGCCAGGGATGTCCTCATCGCCCTGGATACAGTCAAGCTGGATAGTGCGAAGCTGGAAAAACTGCTGTCCTGCCAGCCCAAGGATGAAAAGGTAAAGGTTCACCTGTTCAGAAACCAGCGCCTGCTGGAACTGGATCTTTTACCCACGGAGGCCCCCCTGAGTGTGGTGGAACTGGTAATAGAAGATGCTGATCAGGCCAAGACCTGGCAAACTATCCTGCCGCCGGCAGCAGAATCAGAACAATAAGAGACAAGCATGCAGGTACAGATTGCCTATCAATTTCCCGACGAGCAGCGTGCTTACCGGTTTTTAAATGAACTCAAACATTGGCCGGTGGCCGATGTGCGGGCCCGCTACCACCGGGGCAACAGGAGTGTGCGGGTGGATTATCAATACGCCGATACCGGCTTTGATCCCACCAGCTCGGAACTCGACAGTCTGGCTGCCAGCTATGGCGGCCAGGAAACCAGCCTGTAAGGAAAACTTATGAAGGGTAACCATCGCGCCAGTATCAAACCCGGTCAGAAAGTCGCCGTCGTGCAGAAACAGGATCAACGCAGCGGCGATCTCACTGAAGGCATAGTGGAAAAAATTCTCACCAATTCCCCCACCCATCCGCACGGCATCAAGGTCCGGCTGGCGTCCGGGGAAGTTGGGCGGGTGAAGGAGATTTTGGAATAGTCGGTTGCCTCTTGGCTGTTTTTATCACATTAACGAATCGAATATTGAACGCCTCCCGGCCGCTGAACGCACTTGTTATTAGATCCTTTAGCCATTACCTGTGGATGAGCTAAGAGGATTTCACGCCATAGTGACGACACTCCTTTTTTATTCGATTTCAATCTGATGGTTTATCCCAATCAGTCCAATGGCGTCGGCTGAGTCGTCTAAGCTTGTATACTCACTCACCATGACAAGGAGTCACTATGTCTGCATCAGACAACATCAACCGTCGTTTCCTGCTCGATTCTCGTCCCAAGGGTGAGCCCGTTGAAAAGAACTTCCGCCTGCAAGAAAGTCCTGTGCCTGAGATCAGTGACGGACAGGTGCTGCTGCATAATATCTATCTTTCGCTGGATCCCTATATGCGCGGTCGCATGAGCGACGAACCTTCCTATGCTCCGCCGGTGGAAATTGGCGAGGTAATGGTAGGTGGCACAGTGAGCAAAATAGCAGCCTCCAAACATCCTGATTACGAACAGGGGGACTGGGTGCTGGCCCAAGGAGGCTGGCAGGATTATGCCGTCAGCAATGGCAAGGACCTGAACAAACTGGGCCGGGAGCCTTCGCATCCTTCTTATTACCTGGGTGTACTGGGTATGCCCGGCTTTACCGGTTATACGGGATTACTCAGTATCGGCCAGCCCCAACAGGACGAAACACTGGTAGTGGCCGCCTGCACCGGCCCGGTGGGTTCCACCGTGGGTCAGATAGGAAAGATAAAGGGTTGCAAGGTGATCGGGGTGGCCGGTGGCGAGAAAAAGTGTCGTTATGCAATGGAAACACTGGGCTTTGACGACTGTATCGACCACCACACAGAGGATTTTGCGCAACAACTGGCCGATGCCTGTCCCGACGGGATCGATATCTACTATGAAAGTGTCGGCGGCAAGGTGTTCGACGCCGTACTGCCCCTGCTCAATGTGGGTGCACGTATTCCTTTGTGTGGGCTGGTTGCCCACTACAATGCCACCGGGCTTCCCCAAGGACCTGACCGGGTGCCCGAACTCATGGGGATCCTGCTGAAAAAGCGCATCCGCCTGCAGGGTTTTATTATTGCCGATCATTACGGCGGGGAATACCAGACCTTCCGTCAGGAAATGTCTCACTGGCTGGAACAGGGTAAAATCCACTACCAGGAAGACAGGGTGGACGGGCTGGAAAAAGCACCAAAGGCCTTTATCGGTCTGTTAAAAGGGGAAAACTTCGGCAAGCTGGTGATCAGAACCGCCAATGACTCCTGACCTTGATCAGCAAAAAGGCTGCCCAGGGGGCCTTTTTGCTGACAGGGGGTCTCAGAACGCATCCCCCGGCACGCGCACCTGCCCTTCCATCAGCACCCGTGCGCTACGGCTCATAATGGCCTTGGTCACCTGCCAGTCGCCGTCAAGTTGTATCGCTTCGGCGCCCACCTGTAAGGTGCCCGAAGGATGACCAAAACGTACCAGGTTGCGATTGCCGCCACCGGCCGCGAGGTTCACCAAGGTGCCGGGAATGGCCGCTGCGGTGCCGATGGCCACCGCCGCCGTCCCCATCATGGCATGATGCAGCTTGCCCATGGACAGGGCGCGCACCAGCAGGTCGACGTCTTTGGCCTTGACCTGACGTCCGCTGGAAGCGGTGTAGTCTTTGGCCTTGGCCACAAAGGCTATCTTTGGGGTGTGCTGGCGCGCTGCGGCCTCTTCAATGTCTTTGATCAGGCCCATCTTCACCGCCCCATGGGCACGCAGGGCCTCGAACCTGGCCAGGGCCTGGGTGTCGTTGTTGATGGCTTCTTGTAATTCGGTTCCCGTATAGCCGATATCTTCGGCGTTGACAAAAATGGTCGGAATACCGGCGTTTATCAGGGTTGCCTGTAAGGCACCCATACCCGGCACCTGCAGTTCATCCACCAGATTACCGGTGGGAAACAAGGCCCCTTCCCCATCGGCCGGATCCATAAACTCAATCTGCACCTCTGCAGCGGGAAAGGTCACCCCGTCCAGTTCAAAATCTCCGGTTTCCTGCACCTCCCCATGCGTCATAGGTACATGGGCGACGATAGTCTTGCTGATATTGGCCTGCCAGATACGCACCGTACACAAGCCATTCTCGGGAAGACGATGCTTGCCCACCAGGCCGTTGCTGATGGCGAAGGCCCCGACCGCAGCGGTGAGATTTCCGCAGTTACCACTCCAGTCGATAAAAGGCTTGTCGATGGACACCTGGCCGAACAGGTAATCCACATCATGATCGTCCTTATCGCTTTTGCTCAAGATAACCGTTTTGGAGGTGGATGAGGTTGCCCCACCCATGCCGTCCGTATGTTTGCCGTAAGGATCCGGGCTGCCAATCACCCTCAGCAGCAGGGCATCCCGGGCCGGTCCTGGCTGCTGAGCGATCTGCGGCAAATCCTCAAGCCGGAAAAACACGCCTTTGGACGTACCGCCTCGCATATAGGTGGCAGGGATACGCACTTGTGGCTTGAACATACTCAGTCTCCGTAATCACATATGTTGACCACAGGGACACAGAGAACACTGAGTGTTAAACAGGATTCTCTGCAGCCCTGGGGTTGACCCAACAAAAAATGGTCGGCTTAATCCGGCTCTAGTTCTAACTCCAGCCCGGTTATGCCTGCTCAGCCTCCAGGAAATCCTGGGCAAAGCGCTGCAGTACACCGCCGGCTGCATAGATGGACACCTCTTCCTTAGTATCCAGGCGGCATTTGACCGGCACCTCTACCTGCTCACTCTCCTTGCGATTGATCACCAGAGTCAGAGTCGCACCTGGCGCCGGTTCTCCCGACACATCGAAAGTCTCTGTGCCGTCTATATCCAGCGTCTTGCGGTTGGTACCTGGCATAAACTCCAACGGAAGTACGCCCATGCCAATCAGGTTGGTGCGGTGTATGCGTTCGAAGCCTTCTGCGACGATCGCTTCCACGCCGGCCAGACGCACCCCCTTGGCCGCCCAGTCGCGGGACGAGCCCTGACCGTAATCTGCACCGGCGATAATGCACAAAGGCTGCTTGCGCTGCATATACGCTTCGATGGCTTCCCACATGCGGGTAACTTTGCCTTCCGGCTCAATTCTGGCCAGCGAACCCTGCTTTACCTTGCCGTTTTCCATCACCATTTCGTTAAACAGCTTGGGATTGGCAAAGGTGGCACGCTGTGCGGTCAGATGATCGCCCCGGTGGGTGGCATAGGAGTTAAAGTCTTCCTCCGGCAGGCCCATTTTGGCCAGGTATTCACCGGCTGCGCTGTCAGCCATAATGGCATTGGAAGGGGACAGGTGATCTGTGGTGATATTATCCCCCAGCACCGCCAGCGGACGCATGCCCTTCAGGCTACGCTCGCCGGCCAGTGCCCCTTCCCAGTATGGCGGACGGCGGATATAAGTACTTTGCGGACGCCAGTCGTACAAAGGATTGACCTGCTGACCGAAATCAACCTGGATATCAAACATGGGCTCATAGACTTTACGGAAATGCTCAGGCTTTACCGACCGGGCGATGACCGCATCGATTTCTTCATCCGATGGCCAGATGTCCTTGAGGGTCACGGGCTTGCCATCATCGTCATGGCCGAGAATGTCTTTTTCGATATCGAAGCGCACCGTACCGGCAATGGCATAGGCGATGACCAATGGCGGGGATGCCAGGAAGGCCTGTTTGGCATAGGGATGAATACGCCCGTCAAAGTTACGGTTTCCGGACAGCACCGCCGTGGCATACAGATCCCGCTCGATGATTTCCTGCTGAATAGTGGGGTCCAGGGCGCCGCTCATGCCGTTACAGGTGGTACAGGCAAAGCCGACAATACCAAAACCCAGCTTTTCCAGCTCTGGCAGTAATTTGGCTTCTTCCAGATACAACTGTACCGCCTTGGAACCCGGGGCCAGGGAGGATTTCACCCACGGCTTACGCACCAGGCCTTTGGCATTGGCGTTTCGGGCCAGGAGCCCCGCAGCAATCACGTTTCGGGGATTGCTGGTATTGGTACAACTGGTGATGGCGGCGATAATTACCGCCCCGTCGGGCATTTTGCCATCCTGGGGCTGTTCAACCTGACCGGCAATGCCGCGGGCAACGAGCTCAGTGGTAGCTACCCTGGCATGGGGATTGGACGGTCCGGCCATATTGCGGACCACCGAAGACAGGTCAAACTTCAGCACCCGCTCATATTCGGCCCTCTCCAGGCAGTCGGCCCAAAGACCGGCTGCTTTGGCGTAGGTCTCCACCAGTTTGACCTGCTTGTCGTCTCGTCCGGTCAGCGTCAGGTAATCCAGGGTCTGCTGATCGATGTAGAACATGGCAGCGGTAGCACCGTATTCCGGGGTCATGTTGGAGATGGTGGCCCGATCACCCAGAGTGAGGGCGGCGGCACCCTCACCGTAGAATTCCAGATAGGCCCCCACCACTTTTTCGGCACGCAGAAATTCGGTAATGGCCAGCACAATGTCGGTGGCGGTAATACCAGGTTGGGGTTTGCCGGTCAGTTCCACGCCGACAATATCCGGCAGGCGCATCCAGGACGCACGGCCCAACATCACACTCTCGGCTTCCAGGCCGCCGACGCCCACGGCAATAACCCCAAGGGCATCCACATGAGGAGTATGGCTGTCGGTGCCCACCAATGTGTCAGGAAAGGCCACGCCGTCTTTGGCATGTACCACGGGAGACATCTTTTCCAGGTTAATCTGGTGCATGATGCCGTTGCCGGGCTGGATCACATCGACGTTTTTGAACGCCGTCTTAGTCCAGTTGATAAAGTGAAATCTGTCTTCGTTGCGCCTGTCCTCGATGGCACGGTTTTGCTCGAAGGCATTGGGTTCAAAGCCCGCATGCTCCACTGCAAGACTGTGATCGACAATCAACTGGGTCGGCACCACAGGATTAACCTTGGCCGGGTCGCCTCCTTTATCGGCGATGGCATCGCGCAGTCCGGCCAGATCCACTAAAGCCGTCTGACCGAGAATGTCATGGCAGACCACCCGGGCCGGAAACCAGGGAAAGTCCAGTTCGCGCCTGCGTTCGATAATCTGACTGAGATAGTCGCGCAGGTACTCAGGCTCGGCCCGTCGCACCAGGTTTTCCGCCAGTACCCTGGAGGTGTAGGGCAGCCCCTCGTAAGCGCCCGGCTTGATATCATTAACCGCCTGGCGGACATCAAAAAAGTCCAGGTCGGTGCCGGGCAGGACGATTCGGTATTGGGTATTCATTACTTCCCCTTATTTATCTGGTCTTTCTTATCGCTAAGACACGACGTCATTTTGTAAGCCGAGGCACAGAGTTCTAAATGCGATCCCCTTGACCCTGAACCCACACTGGCCTGATAAGGTAGTCGGGGCCTCTGCGTCTTGGCATGGGAAATTTGTCTCGTTTTTAGTCACGCTCTGCGATGGGCTGTACTTTGCGCGGCTCTTCCCCCACATACTCGGCCGATGGGCGGATAATGCGGTTGTCGGCGCGCTGCTCCATCACATGGGCGGCCCAGCCGGTCAGGCGTGACATGACAAAGATGGGCGTAAACAACTTGGTGGGAATGCCCATAAAGTGATAAGCCGAAGCATGAAAGAAATCAGCATTGCAGAACAGCTTCTTCTCACGCCACATGACTTCCTCACAGCGCACGGAAACCGGATACAGCACCTTATCGCCCACTTCTTTAGCCAGTTTTTCTGACCATTTCTTGATAATGTCATTCCGCGGATCCGACTCGGAGTAGATGGCATGGCCGAAGCCCATGATCTTCTCCTTGCGCTCCAGTTTACCCAGCATTTCCCTCTCAGCATGGTCAGGATTGTCAAACTGCTCAATTAACTCCATGGCTGCCTCGTTAGCCCCACCGTGCAAGGGGCCACGAAGGGAGCCGATAGCTCCTGTGATACAGGAGTGCATATCGGACAGGGTCGAGGCACAGACCCGTGCGGTAAAGGTGGAGGCATTGAACTCATGCTCGGCGTACAGGATCAGCGAAATATGCATAACCTGTTCAAACAGTTCCCTGGGCTTCTTGCCATGCAGCAGGTTAAGGAAATGGGCACCTATGCTGTCGTCATCGGTTTCCACATTGATACGCACGCCGTCGTGGCTGAAGCGATACCAATAACAAATGATACTGGGAAAGCAAGCCAGCATCCGATCGCTCACGTCGTCCTGCTCGGAGAAGTCTTTCTCGGTTTCCAGGTTACCCAGCATGGAACAACCGGTACGCATTACATCCATGGGGTGGGCATCGGCGGGAATACGCTCAAGCACATCTTTGAGGGCCTGAGGCAGGCCACGCAGGGACTTCAGTTTAGTCTTGTAGGCATCCAGTTCGCTCTGATTGGGCAGTTTGCCTTTTAGGACCAGATAGGCCACTTCCTCAAATTGACAATGGGTGGCCAGATCCTTGATGTCATAACCACGGTAGGTCAGACCGGAACCGGTTTTACCCACAGTCGAGAGAGCTGTCTTGCCCGCTACCTGGCCACGCAGACCTGCGCCACTGAGTACTTTAGCCATTTTATTCTCCTGAAATTTTTGTAGGGTATTGAGTTCTATATCGTTGTGGTTTTACTTGTTTTTGCCCTGGGCAAACAGCTGGTCCAGCTTCTGCTCGTAGTGGTGATAACCCAGGTAATCGTAAAGCTCCATGCGGGTCTGCATATTGTCCACTACCGCCCTCTGATCACCGTCGGCCAGAATATGCTGATAGACATTCTCCGCTGCCTTGTTCATGGCTCTGAAGGCTGACAGGGGATAAAGGACCATATCCACGCCCCACTCGCCCAACTCTTTCCTATTCCACAATTCTGTTTTGCCGAATTCGGTGATATTGGCCAGGATAGGCACATCCAGCGCCTCCGCAAAGGCCCGGTAATGCTCCTCGGTCTGAACCGCTTCGGCAAAAATACCGTCAGCGCCCGCGGCTACATAAGCTTTAGCCCTGGCGATGGCTTTTTCCAGTCCTTCCTGAGCGAAGGCATCAGTGCGGGCCATGATAAAAAAGTCCGCATCGGTACGGGCATCCACCGCCGCCTTGATCCTATCGACCATTTCCTCAGTGGAAACGATCTCCTTGTTGGGCCGGTGACCGCAGCGTTTCTGTGCCACCTGATCCTCCATATGGACGGCCGCAGCACCGGCTTTTTCCATATCCCGGATGGTCTTGGCAATGTTAAAGGCGCCGCCCCAGCCGGTATCGATATCCACCAGCAATGGCAGATCGCAGGCCGAGGTGATGCGCTGGACATCCACCAATACATCATTCAGGGACGTCATACCCAGATCCGGCAGGCCATAGGAGGCATTGGCCACACCACCGCCGGAGAGGTAGATGGCTTTATGACCAATTTTTTTGGCCATCATGGCGGTATAGGCATTGATGGTGCCGACTATTTGCAAGGGATGGTGGTCGGCCAGGGCCTGGCGAAATGTCTTACCTGCACTCATGTTGGTTCTCCCTTCTTGGTTCAAATTACTTACCACCGGCTTTATTCAGCTTGGCAGCGATATTATTTCTAGAATACAAAATATGGCGGCGCATCAGCATTTCAGCCAGTTCGGCATCACGATTGGCAATAGCGCGGACAATATGACGGTGCTCATCGAAGGCGGTAGTGACCCTGGGTCCGGCCATGCCCAGTTGCACCCGGTACATGCGCACCAGATGGTAAAGGCCGTTGATCAGCACCGAAATCAGGTGCTTATTTTTACTACCAAGCACGATGCGGTAGTGGAAATCCACATCACCCGCTTCCTGATAGTAGGACTCCCCACCTTTGACTTCCTGGAAATGACTGCTGAGCAAAGCGTTCAGGCCGGCAATTTCCTCTTCGGTCATATTCTGTGCGGCCAACCTCGCGGCCATGCCTTCCAGAGCCTCACGCACCTGGTAGAGCTCAACCAGACCTTCGGCCGTCAGGGAGACAACCCGCGCGCCGACGTTAGCCTTGCGCTCCACCAGATGACAGGATTCCAGCCGATTGATAGCTTCGCGGATTATCGCCCGGCTGACGGCATATTTTGTCGACAACTCGGTTTCGCTTAGCTTGGCGCCAGAAGCAATACTGCCTTCTACTATGTCCTGGCGAAGCTTGAAAAATGTCTTGTCTGAGGAGGTAACCGGCTGTTCGGTGAGAATGGTCATAACTGTAGACCGGCTCTGCCATACAAAAGTGTCGACAATATAGCCATAAAGAGTCCCTCCGTCAAACCAAATGGGTGAGATTGTCGACAATGCTTCTATCTAATGGAAAGGCTGGCCCCGCGCGGGACCAAGCTGACACCCCGCAGTATTCAGCCCTGAAGGTGAGAGTAGATGACCCGCATGGCCATGGACAAGGAACGCTTCACGTTAGGCCAGAAAATCGACAGGCTGTCCATATGTCCCTGCCGGCAGGCCACTTCCAGTCGACTGGTGAGATCGATAAGCGGTTCCGAATTGATTCGGTTAGCCAGGGTTACCAGTTTCTGGGCCTGGCGCAACACCTGACCGATATTCTCCGCCTTGATGGCCTCATCTGTCTTTTCGGTAGCTTCCTGCAGTTCTTCCATAAGGCTGTTAAGGGCCGTCATCAGGGATCCCGCCTGGGGATTTTTCTGCAGGTAGGGCAACAGATCAAACCAGACTTCCGGGTTATCCGGCATCGGCTGCCGGGCTATTTCCGGTACAGGTTTTACTGCCAGTTCGCCAGTGTCTTCCTTTTGCACCTGCTTGGCCTGCTCTAACTCTTCCCGGTGTGCAGCAACCAGAGCCTTCTCCTGCTCTGCCAATTTGTTCTGACTGGACTGGAGTTTTTTCTGAGCCTCCTCCAACGCATTTTCCTTGCTGTCCAGTTGCGCCTTGCTGTCCTTCAGTTCCTGTTCGAGTTGTCTGAGCTGATCGTTCAGGGCCGTCTGGCTGCTCCCCTGGTCCGACAGGCTCTGCTTGGTATTGGTATATTCATCCTGAACTGCATGCAACTGCTCGGTGAGTTGCTTCTGCTCGTCCTGCAGGGACTGAATATTCTTTTCACGGGACAGCAGGGCTTGCTGCTGTTTAACCAGTTGCTGTTGCAGGCTGGCCTCCTGTTCTTCCTGCTGTCTGAGTCGCTGCTGGAGAGCTTCGGCTTGTTGGCGGGCCTGTTCCAGCTCGGCCAGCAGCTTCTGTTCTCCCGACTGGGTCTGGCTGACCTGAGATTCGGCCTTTTGCAACTCCGCCATACTGCCGGCGAGTTTTTCCTGCATGCGGGCATTCTGGCTCTGTGCATCCTCCAGTGCTTTTTGCAGTTGGATCTTCTGCGCCTCGATTTCCTCATGATGCTGGCGCCACTGCTCATCGCTGCCCTGCATCATCTCTTTCTGTCTGGCGGCGCGACTTTCCACATCAGTCAGTTCGGTCTTAAGCTGTTCCAGTTTCTGCTGTTGCTCAAGGTGTTGCAGCTTTTCCGCTTCTGACAGGCGCTGGTTTTCATCCAGTTTCTGTTGGGCTTGTTGCAACTGCTTCTGCTTGGCGTCCAGTTCCTGCTTAAGTAATTGCTGTTGCTCCTGCCAGCTTTGATCGCGTTCAGCAATCTGCTGTTGCTGCTTGGCGGCGCGCTCTTCCATTTCGGCCAGTTCTTCCTGTAGCTTGGCAAAAATTGCCTGCTGACGGGCTTTTTCCGCTTTTTCTGCTTCGGTCTGTTGCTTGGCATCCTGAAGGACTTGCTGAGTCTCCATCAACTGTTGTTGTTTGGCCTCCAGTTCCTGTTGCAGTTTCTGTTGCTGCGCCTGCCAGTAGCGATCCGCTTGCGCCACTTTTTGCTGTTGTTCACTGGTGCGTCGCTCTACTTCTTCCATTTCCTGCTGAAGTTGCTGCAAACGCTGCTGTTGCTGGGCCTTCTCAGCCTTGTCCCGCTCAACCTGTTGTTTGGTTTCATTCAGCACCTGTTGGGTTTGTTGCAACTGCGCCTGCTTCTCTTCCAGTTCCCTGAGCAACTGTTGATGCTGCTGCTCCATATCGCCTTTTTCCTGGCTCGACATTTCCTCAAATTTTTGCATTTCATGCTGCAGATGCTCTACATGCCTGGCTTTGCTGGACAAGGCCAGCTGTGCCTCCCGACAGGCCTTCTCCAGTTCACGTCGCTGCTGTTCAGCCTGCTCACTGGCCTTGCGCTGGTTGATAAGTTGCTGACGCAGGCTCTCCCCTGTCTGCGACGAACTGGCCAGTTGGGATTGCAGGGTGTTGATCTGGCCACTGACGTTCTGAATCTGCTGATCCTTCTCGAGCATGGACTGTTTGAGGCCATCAATCTGGCTGACAAACTCCGCCATTTTCTGCTCCTGTTGCGCCTGCTCCTCCTTCAGGCGCTGACTGGTCTGTTCGCTCTGGGCCAGTTGCTGCTGGGAACGCTGGTACTGCTTCTCACTGTTTTGCAACGCATCGGCGATCTGGTTACGTTGCCGTTCCAATGCGTTGACTTTAACGCTGGATTGCTCCAGTTGAGCGGCCAGTTCGGCGTTACTGTTCTGGGCTCTGGACAGCAGATCCCGGCTGTCACTGTATTCCTTCTGCAGTTTATTGAGATGCTCGGTGACGTTGTGATGAGCCTGCTGAAGATCCGACATCTTGTTTTTCTGTTCGGACAGGTCCTCCTGGGCAGCCTCCAACTGGGTCTGAGCGTCAGCCAATGACTTAACCTTGCTGGCAAGCTGGTCCTGGCTGCTTTCAAGGAGTTGCTGTTTCTCTGCTGCTTCTTTTTCAGCCGCCCGGCGCTGGTTGATGGCTTCCTGGCGCGCCTCATCTGCGCGTTTGATGGCACGCATATCCATCCAGATACACAGGATCGACTCCAGCTCCTGGCCTTTGTACATGGGCACATAAGTGGCCTGGCAGGGTAACGGCTCCTCCCCCTTTTGATGCTGCCACACCAGGGACAAGGCCCGGCCGTCCATTTTCAGTTGCTCCAGTCTGATTTTCAGCTTGTCAGCCGCCTGGGCGTCGCTGTTCAATGCTTGTGAATAAGGGAAATAACCATAGAGTTCTTGGGCTTCCTCTATGGCGAAAAACTCGCAGGCCGCCGGGTTAAGGCGGGTAAAGCCCTTCTCACCCATGACTGCCATGGGCATGCTGGAGTGCTCCAGCAGGCTGTCGAATTTGTCTTCCTGGAACTGTTTTTCACTGGTGTCGTGGATCCAGCACAGGTAAGTCTGCTCAGTGCGGTCAAACAGGTCCATGTGCAGCTCACAGGGATGATACTCGCCGCCTATGCCGCGCAGCTGGGCCCTGAATGCGCGCAACTGTCCACTTTGATGCAGTTGTTTGGCCGCCTTGACCGAATTGTCAGGATCGCGGAACAACTGATAGAACGATCCCTCCTGCAGCGCCCGCAAATCCAGTCCCAGACGTTGTTGCAGGGCCTGGTTGGCCTGTACTATTTTATCCTCCCTGTCGATTAATGCCACTGCCATGGGGGCCAGGGTCAGCATCTGCTCGAATCTGGCCAACGCCTTGTCACGCTCCTGCTGCGCAAGCTTTAATACAGTGTTATCTTCGAGTATGCCCACCAGGCCAGTGCGTTTGCCCTGAGCATCCTTGACAGCTTGAATACGTACCTTAACCCAGGGCTGATGGTTGTCGGCCAGCTTGAGCTGTATTTCCTTGCCGGACGGGGCGGCCAGGCCGGACAAGCTGCCACCGCTTTGATGCAATGCTGACAACTCTTCGGGGAAGAACTCCATCTCTGTAAGCACCTTGCCCCGCAATTGCAACAGACTGACCTTGAACAGGCTCTCGAAAGCCCGGTTGGCTTCCTGCAGCTTTCCTTCTTCATCGAGCAGGTAAACAGGATCCGGGCAGCCACTTATCAGGCCTTTGACCACCTGGCGGGTAGTTTCTGTCTGCTGGCGCTGCTGGGCGAGATCTGTTGCATCATAAAAAGTCAGATCCAATCTGATGGGCTGCCCCTGATCATCCAGCTCTGAGGCCAGGGAGAACACCCGGCAGTGATGCAGTCCTTCACCCGACTGTATACGACATTTTGCCTCGAGCCCCTGCTTCACCCCGGCCTTTTCGATAACCTGACGCCATTTGTTCCAGTCTTCGCTGTGAACCCGTTTTTCAAATTCGGCCAGAGTATCTGGTAGTTCACTGACGGCAATCTCCAGCATCTCCGCCAGAGCCGGACTGCCTGTGACACTGTTGTCACCCAGGTTAATCGTGAGCCGCCCCAGATGACTGGCCTCTGCCAATGCTTGTTCGTGAAGCAGCTCCGCCTGCCGCTGATCCAGTTGCTGCTGATAATCCGTCACATCCTGCAGCGACAAAATAGTAGCAATCTGCTGTTTTGGTGTTTTTTGCGGGTACACACCCAGCAGCAGGGCACGCTGTCGTTTGGAACTGTAGAACTGGATCTTGCAGTCCAGTCCCTGCTTCAAAGCCTGCTCAAAACGGTGTTGTTCCGATTCTCCCAGCAGGGACGAAAAGGATTTACCGGTAAGGGCCTCGGCCTTCAATCCCAGCATAAAGGCCGCTACCCGGTTGACATACAGAACCTGGCCTTCGCCGTCCAGATGCACCATGCCCAGGTTGAAGCCATCCAGCAGCCACTGCCTATGCTCTGTCTGTTGCTGTATTTGTTGCTCGGCCTGTCTGGCCCGTTGGAGTCTGAGACGCAGGAAAAGCAAGCTCAGTACAAGGCCGGCCAGAGCCAGCCCAAAAGCGATGAACAGGATATTTAACGAAGAAGCCGACCACCCGGCAAGGGCAGTACCAAGCGCATAAGAAGAAGGGCTGGACAGCAGTAGCAGCAGCCCGGTGAGCATTTTTCCAAATTTACATTCCACAGGTCGAGTCATGCCCCTGCCATCCTTTTATCACCCATTATCAACTATTACATGCAATACCAGACAGGGCAGGTTAACGGCACCCGCCTGTTGCAGGAAGTGTCGCAGCACGTATATGGTCTTAAAAACAATACGTTAACAATGGATCAAGTCTAGTCGACTCTGCTAACTAAGATAGTTACATCAAAGGAGGAAGGGCATGCCCGGCTTTGATCGGGGCCTGAAAAGGTATGGCGGAATATGCCAGGAGACCCGGACCGATATCAGTCTGAACTTCGCTGAGGGACAAGGAGTTGCGGATCTATACGTTCAGAAAACCAGTTAATCCGCCAGTCAAGGTGCGGTCCGGTCACCCGGCCCGTATTGCCCATCTCGGCAATCTTCTCCCCCTGTCTGACTTCTTCCCCTTCCCGGACAAAACTTTTCGACAGATGGATAAAAGTGGAAGACACCCCGTGGCCATGGTCGATTATCAGGGTTCCTCCCGAGTAATACATATCGGGCTGATAAAGGGTGACGATGCCATCCGCCGGCGCCACCACAGGGGTGCCGACAGGTCCTGCCACATCCAGGCCGAAATGGGGTCGCTTAGGCACGCCGTTGAACACCCGTTGACTACCGTACACGCCGGAAACCGGTCCTTCAGCAGGCCAGATAAAGGACTGCAGGAAATCAAGCCTGTCGCTGTCGGTGGCCCTGGCAGCGGCAATCTGTTGGTTGTCGTTACGAATGCGGGTTAGCACCTCATCGGGAGGCGAAACATATTTTTGTTCCACCCCTTCTACGCGCTGCACAGAATACTCACGGCTGCTCAGTACGATAGGATGCTCCTGGGTATGCGGCCCCCTTTTTACGCTGAGCCTGTGTTCAAGCTTTGCATCACGGCCAAAACCGATAACAAAATGACCTTGCGGTGAGACCTTTACCGGCTGATCATCCATCATCACCTCACTGCCCGGTTCCACTTTCCCTCTGATCAAGGCGCCCTGGGTAAGGGGACCTTGTAATTCCAGAGCAGCGGCTTGGGTGCTTAGCAGCAAGAGCCCACACAGCCATCCAGTGCAGCGAAAGATTAGATTATGAGCACCAGCGGAGGCAGAAATTTTTCCAGACAATCCAGGTCTTTTCACGGGTTTAGTGGTGCTAAATCCAGAAAAGCCTGAGGCAGTCTGGGGAAATTCCAGCCCTGCCCTTGGGGAGCCGCCTGACATCCGCCCATCCTGCGATTCGGCTGCTTGACAAAAACATTGGGAATGTTTGTTGAACAGCCGCAGGCTGGCCCAAAGAGCGTAGAGCAGGAAGTCCGGAGTAAAGATTGACAATATTCCAGCACAGCCGCGCCTTGGCTGAGCGGATTTAAGGCAGGCTCTGGTGGTCATAATCTAATCATTCGGTGCTCTACGCATGGGCAATGGCTCCCTTGCCCACCCCTTCGAAAGCCAGCACCTTGAAACTGGCACCGGGTTGCATTTGCTTGTGCTGGTCGGCCATAAACTGGGCCAGACATTCGACGGTGGAATCCGTATCGATAATGTTACTTTCGGCTTTTGGGATCACCAGCTCAAACAGCCCCTGGGAGGATTCGTAGCTGAACAGATAATGTTCACTGAAGTCCTGCTGCCTGGCCTGCGCCGACAAATGCAGGTGCTGCTGGCCGACCAGATCTTCCCGGGTGCCTATATAGATATCCCGCCAACGCTCGGCCCAGTATTGCTCACAAGCGGGGTCGGCCTGCTCGTTTCTGTATACCTGTACCCTTGAACGGTGGCCGTGGGCGATACGCTGACAATTACCCTCGTGCTTTTTCAGGCCATGGGTATAGTGGTAATAAGGACCCTCAATGACTTCTTCGCGCAGCATCAGAGTCAGTCCCTGCACATTCTCCGGTAGTTCTGTGGCAATAATGTCTTTAAGGTACTGGCTGACGGAAACCATGCTGACTTCATCGGCATAGATAAAGGCGTAGGCCTCCGGCGGGCAATACAGATGGATGGAGCGCCCCTCCGGCCGCATAAAATCTACCGTCACCTGGTCGTTCTGCGAGTCGTGGTTTATCAGGCTGTAGGCATGTTCTGCCGGTACCAGCAGCTTATGATCCACATGCAGGTCGATAAGACGTTTAAGCTGCTTCTTAACCTTGGAAAAATCCAGCACCATACTCTCTTCATTGAGTCCGCCGTCGAGGATAACATCCACAATCCAGCTTTCCCCGACCATTCCACGACGGGGACAGAGGTAGGAAAAATCCATTACGGTCAAATCATTAACGAATAGTTGCATCAGGCTGGCACAAGTTGAAAGTCTGTCGGCATTATAAGGGGCGCGGGCGGCGGTTGTAAAAAAACCTCGCCCTGTTACGCCAAATCAATCGGATTTGTTGTCTTTGAGCAGTTGATCCCTGAGGTTGGGCGGAATACCGCGAATAACCAGGGTATCGCTGCCCGCGTCGTAACGAATGCGATCACCGTATAGGCTGCGGTCAAAACTCAGGGTAACGCCGCCCCCCTGGCCACTGAACTTGCTCAAGCCTTTGAGAGAAGCCCTGTCGGCCTGGAAAGCGTCTTCTAACGGGCTGTCAGTCTGTTCCGCTTTGACAAAGTCGTAGAAGGTGCGACTTTCCTCTGCCGGCAAGCGTCCGGACAGTTCCCTGACACTGATATCTTCGCCGCTGTCGAGCTTTTCCTTGTAATAATCGGCCACGGCCTGTCGGCTCTGCTGTTTTTCCTGGGGATCCAGTTGCTCCGCAGCCAGGTACTCATCCACCGACGCTACCAGTTGTTTGTTTTGCTGTTTGATATCCACCAGTTCATTGCAGCCGAGGAAACTGAGGAAAAAGTCTGACACCTTACGTCCGGCCCGCCCCTTGATAAAGCTGACATAGCGCTGCTTGTCGGCATTGACGCGCATTTCTGTGAGGTCCACCCTGGCCGCCAGTTGCATCCTGGCCAGGTCCAGGTGATCGGAATAGTTGAGCTCCAGGTCCTGATTAATCTCCACGTGCTCCTTCGTGTTGACGACGGCCATCAACAGGTAATCAGTCGCCAGAAACTGATAGCGGGAAAAGATCACAAAACCGGTCTCAAGGGTGGCAAAGTCCATCAGGGTCTTTTTCAGCAACTCGGCACTCTGCACGCTGAAAGCGTGGAAGTCGCCCCCTTCCTGTATCAGGGCACTGAGCAATCCGGCAAATTGAGGATGCTCGGCATCATCCAGGCCGCCCACCCCCTTGCCAAGCTTGGCGTTATAACTGTGATGCAGTTGCAGGGCTAGTTCCTCAATCTGCACACTGATATCGAAACAGCCCTTACGGGGTATCAATACCAGCTCCTGCTCCTGATTGATCCTGAGTTGATGGACGACAAAATTTTCTATTACGGCACTCATGGTAAGAACTTGCTCCTGGCTGGGTCTGCACAGCGGCTCAGCGGGGGTGACTCAGGTGGCTTGACCGATCTGGCGTCACTAAGTTGTTATTATTTAACCTGTTGTCATGGCGGTAGACGAGACGGATTGGTAAACTTGGCTCCAGAAACCATTGCAGAATGAAGACATGCCACAAAAGTCCAAATATTCAGACGAACAGTTCAACCAACTCACCCATGACCTGATAAGCGTACTGGAGAAGCACCAGGCCGATCGGGATCTGTCCCTGATGGCGCTGGGTAATCTGATTACCAACCTGTTCAATCATCAGGTGGCGCCGGCCAATCGCCTGGCAATGGCCGAGCAATTCACCACTATATTGCTCAAAAGCATCAACAGCCCAAAACAACAGCATTAGAAAAACGACGTATGATACTTGGTGATACCCCCAGAAGGCAACGTGTGACCAAACTGGTCAGTTGGGGCCATTGGTTTGCCCTTTGCAATATCCTGGTTGCCATCGTGATTGCCTCCATTTACGTATTCAATTCCCGTATGCCGGAAACGGCGCTGGGATTGCTCTACCTGTTTACCAACTGGTTCAGCCATATCGCCTTTTTGACCTTTATGGGCTTTATCCTGTTGATCCTGCCCCTGTGCTACCTGGTGCCCAACGTCAAGATGGTCAAAGGGATCAGTTCGGTAGTGGCAGCCGTGAGTCTGGCCCTGCTGGCTTTCGATGCCTTGCTGTACAATAAGCACGGCCTGCATCTGAGCCTGGGGTCGGCGGAAGTTATCCGCAATGAAACCCGCAGCGCCATGGCCAATTTCAGTTGGCAACAGTGGAGCTTCCTCGGCCTGCTGTTCCTGGTCTGGCTGTCTTTCCAATTGATGATGGCCAATGCCCTGTGGAAACGCCTGGAGCGCTTCCAGAAGCAAAAAGTCGGCTTACCTATCCTGAGCTTCTTCGTGCTCAGTTTTATCAGCAGTCATGGCAGCCATATCTGGGCAGATGCCAACCTTTATCAGCCCATTATCAAGCAGGACGATATGTTCCCTTTGTCTTATCCGGCTACCGCCAAAACCCTGATGTCCAAGTACGGCCTGCTGGATATCCAGAGCTATCAGCGGCGCAAAGAGTTACAACTGGACAGCCAGTTCAGGGCCGCCAACTATCCGGCCGCACCGGTTTACTGCGGCATTAACGAAAGTACCAGCCTGGTGTTGCTCATCGGTCTTGAGGCCAAACAGCTCGGCCATCTGGGGTCAGCCCTGGGCCTGAAGGCTCATCCCCGCCATTTCGATATTGCCGCCGATCAGCAGGATGGTAAATTTTCGATTCTGTACGGCCTGCCATCTTTGTACCAGAGTGCGCTGGAAGACCGCCGCCCTGTGCCGCTGGATCTGGCCCAAAAGCTTGGCCTGCCCACTTTGCTCTACTCAGCACAGCCACTCTCATCTGGCGTACGGAATTTGCAGGTTGAATGGTCGGAATTCACCCAGGTCCTGAGTCAGCCAGGCCCCAAACTGGCTATCGGCTTTGTCACCGAAGAGCAGATGAATCTGCTGCTGGCGGGCAATCTGCACCGCAACAGCCAATTGATATTAACGCAGATGCGCCCCAATCAGCGGGTAGGGTTGTATAGCAATATTTCACAGTCCCTGTCAGCGGCCGTATCCAGCCATGAGGATCTGCTGCCGACCCTGATGGGCGTGCTGGGCTGCAGTGCCCCGCCACAGAACTACAGTACCGGGCAATCGCTGTTGGATATTCAGCGTAGCTGGCTGATCAGTAACAGTAACGGCAAGCTTATATTGCTGGATGAACAGCGTCGCGTTGAAGTGGATTCACAGGGCAACTATAAGGTTTACGATCTGATCAGTGGCGATGAACTGGCCGAGGAACTGAATATGAGCCGCCTCAGCCAGGGGGTCAAACACCTGAGTCGATTTGCCGCTCAACCCTGAAGCCGGTTGGCAAGTTGTGACAAGGACGAGATGGCGATGCTTCCTTTTGGCACCTCGCATCCCTTTTTGTGAACAAGAAAATAGCGGGTCGGCACCCCTGCCCGCTCCGCCGCCTGCATATCGGACACTTTGTCCCCTACCATTACGGACCACGAGAGCTCAATATTCAGTTCACTTGCCGCTTGAAGCAGCATACCAGGGGCCGGTTTACGACAATCACAGTCTTTTAGGTAGCCGTTCCTGGCTGAACTTGGGTGGTGTGGACAGAAATACACTCCGGCCAGCGGTGCTCCTTCTTCCTCAAATTGCAGTTTCATCCAGTCAGTCAGCCGGGCGAATTGTTCCTCGTCATAATAACCCCGGCCAATACCCGACTGATTGGTGACCACGACCAACAAGTAACCCGCCTGGTGGTACGCCCGGCAAAGGTTAAAGATGCCGTCCACAAATTCAAATTGCTCAGGCCTGCTGACATAGCCGTGATCCAGGTTTATGACCCCGTCCCGGTCGAGAAATAATGCCTTATTCATTTACAGCTGTACCAGTAAAGACAGGAAGGACAAGGAGAATATCAGATTTCCCCCTGGCCGGGTGCCCTGTGCAGCACTGAGCCTTGTCAGACCCGGGTGCCACCATCGATTTCCAGCACCCTGCCGGTAAAATAGTCGTTTTCAAAGATAAACCTAGCTGCATGGGCGATTTCCGCTGGGTCGGCGAGGCGACGCAGGGGAACAGTGCTGAGGAATCGCTCTCGCATTTCAGGGCGCATCTGCGCGGCCATCGCGGTTTCCACAAGCCCGGGTGCAATACAACCGGTACGGATGCCGAACCTGGCCAGTTCCTTGGCCCAGGTGACTGTTAAGGAGGATACTGCCGCCTTGGAGGCCGAGTAGTTGCTCTGCCCTGCATTACCGGCCCTGGATACCGACGCCAGGTTGATAATCACCCCTTCACTGCCGGTCTGCACCATTTGACTGGCCGCCTCACGGCCACAGAGGAAGGAGCCGGTGAGGTTCACATCAAGCACCGAACGGAACTGCTCCAGGGACATCTTATCCACCACCTTACCCTCCTTGACCTTGAGCAGCATGCCGTCACGCATAATGCCGGCGCTGTTGATCAGACCATGCAAGGCGCCAAACTGCTCGGCAATCCGGGCAAAAGTTTGCTCGACACCGGCTTCATCCGTCACATCCAGCACGAAACCACTGGCTTTTCCTCCAAGGTTCTGGACGGCTTGGTTCACGCCCTCTTCCTGGCGATCCAATACGGCGACCCTGGCACCCGCCTCAACAAATAACTGGGCCATGGCGAAACCCAGCCCCTGGGCCGCGCCGGTAATGGCAATGACTTTATCTTCTAGCTGCATAATCTTTCCGTCTTCCTAATTCGTCATCTGTGGCGCATCAGTGGTTCACCTGCCACTGGTTTGTCGTCACTTCTTATTGCTTGTCATTCTTCACAAACATCTCAAAGATGCTGGAAAAGTCCTGCTTCCCGTAACCCTTAAGGCTATGGATGGCATACAGACTCTGAGCCATGGATCCCATGGGGGTGGAAGAGTGGCTCTTCAGGGCGGTCTCAAGGGCCAGCCCCAGATCCTTACGCATCAGATCCACCATAAAGCCGCCCTGATAGCCGTTGCTGGAGGGCACAGACTCCATTACCCCCGGACAGGGATTGTATTTCTGCAATGTCCAGTTGCAGCCGGAGCTTTGCAGCATGATTTCGGACAACACTTTAGGATCAAGACCATTATCGATGCCCAGCTTCAGCGCTTCACTGGTGCCGGCCATCAGTACCGAGAGCAGCATATTGTTGCAGATCTTGGCGATCTGGCCGGCGCCATGCTCCCCGGCATGGAAAATATTCTTGCCCATTGCCTCCAGTACCGGCCTGGCGTGGGCAAACTGACTGTCGCTTCCCCCCACAATAAAGGTCAGGGTGCCGGCTTTAGCTCCGGCCACCCCGCCTGACACCGGCGCGTCAACAAACTCGATGTTCTTTTCTGCCAGCCCCCTGCCCACCTGCCTGGCACTGTCGGCATCGATGGTGCTGGAGTCAATGACCAGGCTGTTGGCATTCAATACATCCCTCAAGCCATACTCGCCCAGATAGAGTTCGCGGACATGTTTTCCGGCCGGCAGCATGGACACCACAACTTCAGCATCTTTTGCCGCAACGGCTGCAGAGGCGGCTGCCTTGGCACCTTCGCCCTCCAGGCTGTCCATATTGGCCCGGACCAGATCGAACACTGTTACCTGATGACCCGCCTTGAGCAGATTGGCGGCCATGGGTCCGCCCATATTACCTAAACCGATAAATGCGATTTGCATAAACCTCTCCTTATAATTCTTTTAGGGTTACAGCCCGGCCAGCGGATGTTCACCTGCCTGCCAAGGGGAACTGAAGAAATGCGTGATCACCTCCCGGGGCACCGATTGTACGGTCGGATACTTCCATCTGGGCTGACCGTCTTTGTCAATCAGTAACGCTCTGACCCCCTCCTGGAACTCGCCCATTTCACCGCATCGACAGGACAGTATCAGTTCCATACGGAAGCAGTCTTCCAGACCGAGGGGCTTACCGCGCTTAAGTTGTTCCCAGACCAGGTGCATGGTGATGGGTGAGCCGGCTTTCAGGGTCTGCACCGCCCGGTTCAGCCATTTGTCCTCACCCGCTTGCAGGGTCAGAATGGCCTCCACCACCTGTTCAATACTGTCTTTGTCGGTAAGAGAGTCGATCAGAGCCCGGTGTGACTTGATATTGCCCATCGGCAGCTTGTGCTGGCTGTCACGCTGGAACTGCGCACATAACTGAGCAAGCTTTTCATGGTTAAGGCTCTGGGTGGCACCCCATTTGATTTTCTGCATCTGATCGAGAAAGTCGTTCTTGAGATCATGGCTGATAAAATGGTCGGCCAGCTTCACATACAGGGCGTCAGACGCATTCAAACTGGCTCCCGTCAGCCCCAGAAACAGTCCGCAACCACCCGGCATACGGTTGAGGAACCAGCTTCCCCCCACATCAGGGTACAGGCCAATGCTGATTTCCGGCATGGCGATACGGGAGGTTTCAGTGACAATACGATGACTGGCGCCACTCATCAGTCCCAATCCCCCGCCCATCACTATGCCATGGCCCCACACCAGCAGGGGCTTATTGAAAGTATGGATCTGATGATCCAACCGGTATTCCTCGCTGAAAAATGCTTTCAGCAATGCCGGTGTCTCGCCTGGATTATCCTGCATGGCATTATGCATGGCGACCACATCCCCGCCGGCACAAAACGCTTTATCTTCGGCCCCATCCAGCACCACAGCCACGATGTTTTCATCCGCCTGCCAGGCTTGCAGCCTGGGTGCCAGCAGGCGAATCATGGACAGGTTAAGGGCATTAAGCGCTTTGGGCTTATTCAGCGTGGCATGACCGATACGCTTGCCATTACCGGCATCCAGTTCTTCGAAAATCACCAGTTCGGCATGTTGTTCCATTGAATCCCTCCTAGAGAATGTCTCCGGCACCGTCTGCCAGCAAACGCCGGGCAATGATCAGACGCATGATTTCATTGGTGCCTTCCAGTATTTGGTGTACCCGCACATCCCGCACATGACGCTCCAGCGGATATTCGCTGATATAGCCATAACCGCCGTGGATTTGCAGGGCTTCATCACAGACCCTGAAGCCCACATCTGTGGCAAAGCGTTTTGCCATGGCGCAATAGGCGGTTTTTTCCGGGTCGTTGTTGTCGAGCTTAAACGCGGCCAGCCGCACCATCTGACGGGCGGCAACCAAATCCGTATTCATATCGGCCAGCTTGAACTGCAATGCCTGGAAAGCCGCCAACGGCTTACCAAACTGCTGGCGTTCATGCATGTAGGCTTTGGCTGTATTCAGTGCTTGTTGCGCCGTGCCAATAGAGCAGGTCGCGATATTAATGCGACCTCCATCCAACCCCTGCATGGCAAACTTGAAGCCCTGACCTTCCTCTCCAAGCAGGTTTTCCCGTGGCACCCTGACATTTTCAAAGGTGACCAGTCGGGTCGGCTGGGCATTCCAGCCCATCTTTTCTTCCGCCTTGCCATAGATAATGCCCTCGGCATCCGCCGGGATCACCAGGGCCGAGATGCCCTTGGGGCCCTCTTCACCGGTACGTACCATGACCACCAAAACCTCGGTCTCACCTGCACCGGAGATAAACATCTTAGAGCCGTTGACCAGATAATGGTCGCCGTCTTTTCTGGCTGTGGTACGCAGGGCTGCTGCATCCGATCCCGAACCGGGTTCCGTCAGGCAGTAAGAGGCCAGCTTCTGGCCCGTGACCAGGGATTCGCACCACTGCTGCCGGATGGTTTGGGTACCCCAGGTGGCAATCATCCAGCCGGCCATATTGTGGATGGTCATCATCGCCGTAGTGGCGGTGCAGCCCATGGACAATTGTTCGAAAATAATAGAGGAGTCGAGTCGTGACAGACCCAGGCCACCAGCTTCTTCTGGAGTGTAGAGGCCGCAGAAGCCAAGCTCACCGGCCTTTTGAATCACTTCCTTGGGAAAATAATGCTCTTTGTCCCATTTGGCGGCATGAGGCGCCAGTTCCTGTTCAGCGAACTGGCGGGCCGTCTCGGCAAAGGCCAGTTGATCATCGGTAAGATTAAAATTCACTTGGTAGTACCTTTTGTATTTGTTTGATTCCGTTGCGCTTCAGCAACCAGACAAATTCAATACAGGGGGCCAGACGACTATCAGGGCTCAGCCTGACCCCTGATAGCTGTTTCCTGACCACTGTTCAGCGCAGGCTGATAGTCATATTGGGACCATGGGGGATATCGTCCTCAAACCAGCGACTGGTAATAGTCTTGGTTTCGGTGTAGAAACGCACCGCCTGCTTACCGTAGGCGTGCAAATCACCATAGAAGGAATTCTTCCAGCCAGTGAAAGAGAAGAACGGCAGTGGTACCGGAATAGGCACGTTAATACCCACCTGACCGACTTCGATTTCATGCTGGTACTTACGTGCCGCCGCACCGCTGGCAGTGAAGATACTGGTACCGTTGCCATAGGGATTGCGGTTGACCAGGGCGATGGCGTCTTCCAGTTCATCCACGGCCATACAGCACAGCACCGGTCCGAAGATCTCTTCCTTGTAGATGCTCATTTCTTCGCTCACCTCACTGAAGACAGTGGGTCCGACCCAGTTGCCGGATTCATGTCCGGGCAGAGTGAAACCTGAGCCATCCACCAGACAGTTGGCCCCTTCAGCCTTGCCCTGTTCAATCATGGACAACACCCGATCCCTGGCCCTGGGGCTGATCAGGGGGCCGAAACCGGCCTGTTTGTCGTTCCACAGGCCGGGACGCACCTTGCCGATCATGTCGGCCAGCTCTGGGATCCAGTCTTTGGCTTCACCGACAAACACCGCCACTGAAATGGCCATACAACGCTGGCCGGCCGCGCCGACTGAAGCGCCCACCAGGTTGTTCAGCACCTGAGCCTTATTGGCATCCGGCATGATGACCGAGTGGTTCTTGGCGCCGGCAAAACACTGGGCGCGCTTCATGTTGTCCGTGGCAGTCTTGTAGATGTGCTGCCCCACCGGCACAGAGCCGACGAAAGACACCGCCTTGATATCAGGATGATGCAGCAGATGATCGACCTGTTGGGCACCGCCGTGGACCACGTTCAGCAAGCCTTTGGGGGCTCCGGCTTCCAGGAACAACTCGGCCAGACGGGTTGGGGTCATGGGGTCTTGTTCTGACGGCTTGAGAACAAAGGTATTGCCGGCGGCAATGGCAAGGGGGAACATCCACAGGGGAATCATGGCCGGGAAGTTAAAGGGTGTAATACCAGCGCACACGCCCAAAGGCTGGGTATAACTATAGGTATCGATACCCCGGGCGACGTTTTCCACCGTTTCACCCATCAGCAGTGACGGTATATTCATGGCCTGCTCAACCACTTCTATGCCACGCCATACATCACCCTTGGCGTCATCGAAGGTTTTACCGGTTTCCTGACTGAGAACTTCGGCAATTTCGTCATGGTGCTGCTTGAGCAGCGCCTGGTAGCGCATCATCAGCCTGGCGCGTTCGGAAACCGGCACATTACGCCAGGTGGCAAAGGCTTCCTTGGCACTGGCAACGGCCGCGTCCATTTCACTGGTACTGGCATATGGCACCTGGGCGATGACCTGATTGTCAGCCGGATTGGTCACATCAAGCATGTGCTGCGACTTGGACGCAACAAACTCACCATTGATAAGCAAAGGAATCTGTTTCATTTAACACCCATAGGTTGCTGGGCCTCACTCGAAGGCCTGTTAACAAAGTGTGAGCTACATTAGCAGAATTTTTACCTTAACGTTAACGTAAAGACGTAAAAACTTGGCACTTCACTGACAACTTCCAGTTACAAGATTAGACAAGCGTTGACGTGACTCCAGCTTGCCGCAGCCTTGCTGCCACAGCCGGTATGCTAGTGCTTGATTAACTTGGATTTTCTATCCGGACCGGGAATTGGTTGCTATGATGAGATTGACACAGTTGGGGAGTGTTCAGATTGGAATCCGGCAAGATCAATATCGCAATAGTGGAAGACAATGGCGTCGCCCGCCTGAATCTGCGTAATCATCTGCTGGAAATGGGCTTTTCAGACGTCGGTTGTTACAGCCATGGACGTGAACTCAAGCCGGTACTGCGGCAACGGCACTTTGACCTGATCCTGATGGATTTTCATCTTGGCCTGCATAAAAACGGCGTCGAAGTGGTTAACGAATTACAAAAGGAAGGCCTGCTCAAACCCTCCACCAGTGTCGTTTTTGTCACCTCCGACAGGATGCCGATGATAGTCGGTCAGATAGTCGATGTGCATCCGGATGCCCTGGTGCTGAAACCCTACACCATCAAAAATCTGGAGCGCACCCTTAGCGGCTGCATCCGGCTGAATCAGTACTTGCGCCCGGTACTTAAACTGATGGATCAGGACCAATACCAGCAAGCTCTGGACAGGCTGAATGTCATGCTGGAGAACAATCCCAATCCTAAAATTCACACCAGCATGATTAAACTGAAGGCCAGGCTGTTGATTAAACTCAGTCGCTTTAAAGAGGCTGCACGGATCTACGAACAGATTCTGGAAGGTTCGGATAAGGTCATCTGGGCACGTTGGGGATTGATTCAGTGCACCAATCTGGCCGGGGAGACCGAAAAAAGCGAGGAGATGCTGGAGAGCATGCTGGGCACCCATCTGACCAACGACAAGGCCTGCGAATGGCTGACCCGTATCAACATCGACAAAGAAGATTACGACAAGGCCGAGCTGTATATCGACAAGATCAAGGATGGAGAGCTGTCCCTCTCCGCAGCGCGACTCAAGGCCCACCTGTATCAGGCTCAGGATCGTATGGACGATGCCATCGCCCTGCTGGAAAAGAAACGGGAATCCAACCGTAACATCCGCGAAAAGTTCATCGAGATCTCGTTGGATCTGGCCCGTTGCTACCTGACTCTGGCTGAGAGTAAACCGGAAAACGAACGCCCCAAGCAATTGCAGGTCGCCCGCTTTCTGATCGGCAGTGCTGGTCGCAACTTGCACGGTCAGGAAATGGATATCAAACGCAATGTGCTGACGGCCCTGGCTGCCCTGATGGAGGGAGACACCGAGAAGGCCAGGGAACTGCTCAGTGCTGAAGGGGGACGGGATGCAGAACAGATGGATATTGCCACCCCGTCTGACGCCGTTAATGCCTGGCATGGATTGGGTGAACAGGCCACTGCATCTGAACTGTTGCATGAACTGGAGCAGCGACTGAAAGGCCTGCCGGACGAAAATGAGAAAACCGTCTCAAATCTGATGATGCACAAGAACCAGACCGCACTGGGTGACAAGAAGAGCCGGGCCCTGACCTTCAATAAGCAGGGGCTGGAATTTTACGTCAAAGATGAATTCGCTCAGGCCATCGATCTCTTTTACCAGGCGTATCTGTTGTTTCCCGCCGAGGCCGCTTTCAGCGTGAATCTGCTGCAAAGTATGGTGGAAGCCGGTCAGGCTGAGCATAAGAAGGCGTCCATCGAATCCCTGCTGAATGAACTGTCGGGGCAGAACTTGTCCAAAGCCAATGCCGAACGTGTGACGGATATCCGGGAAAAAATCCGGAAACAGAAACTGATCTGAGCGGCAAACTCCAACTATCCCTAGCTTTACCCATGTCATCGGACCAGTTATGCTATGGGCTGCTTTTTATCAGGGAGAGCCTTCGCATGCATATCGATCAGCTTTTGCATCTGGCCAGACAGAGTCAGCTAAACGGAGAACCCCTCAGCGTTCCGGATAACTGGGCCCAGGGCCGCACGCTGTTCGGCGGGGTCTCGGCTGCGCTGCTTTACGAAGCCGTCCGCCAGCATGTGAAACCGGACAGCCGTTTGCGCTCCATCACCACCAATTTCGTCGGCCCGCTGGCACCGGACCAGCCTTTTAATATTCAGGTGGAAGTCTTGCGCGAGGGCAAGAATGTCACCCAGGTGGTAGCCAGAGCGGTTCAGGATTCACAGGTGGCCGTGTTCTGTCAGGCCTGTTTCGGCATGGATCGGGAATCAAAAATCCAGGTGAGCAATCAGGACTTCCACCAGATGCCGTTACCGAAAAAAGCCAAGTTTATTCCGCAGATTCCCAAGGTAACACCCAAATTCCTGAGGCATATGGATTTGGCACTCATCGAAGGCGGACTGCCCTTCACCGGCAAGAAAACCAGTTCCACCTATGGCTGGATGCGTTTCACTGAGGCACCCGAGACAATCACGGATGCCCACTTGATTGCGTTAATCGATGCCTGGCCACCGACCATCCTGCAAATGCTGCGGTGGCCGTCGCCAGCCAGCACCATGAGCTGGAACCTGGAATTCGTCCATCCTCATGCGCCTGTTGCGCCCGACGACTGGTTTGCCTATCAGGCAGACACCCGCCAGGCAGCAGACGGCTATTGCCACAGCGAGGCGAATATTTGGGATGCCCGGGGGGAGTTGGTGGCCATCAGCCGGCAGATCATCACCGTCTTCGGTTGACTTATCCGTCCTCAGAATCAGTCCGCCGCTTTGCGGCAACGCCTGGGCTTCCACCATCGATGAGCGCCGTCATCGCTTGTTGTACATATGCAAGGCCCTCCTGATACCCGGCTTCGATAATCCGATCCGCCTGCTTGAAGTCCAGCATGCCCACATTGTGAATATGCGGCTGGATAAAATAATCGACAATTTCCCGGTTAGTGCGCTGGCGCTGGGTACTGGCCAACAAGGAGGAACGCAACAGGGTGTGCAGAATCGAGGGAACTTTGGGTTGTGGGCGACCAAAGAGTTTGTTCATCAGCAGTTGCCATGGGGACGGCACCTGCTGCAACTGGGTCAGATATTCCTCGTCGGGTGTCACATCAATGGCCACGATGGGACCTTCATTTCGCTGGCGCATCAGATCGCAGGGCAGATTATTGAACAGGGCGCCGTCGACCAGATAGTGGCCCTCGTCTATAACAGGTGCAATTACACCGGGGATGGACACGCTGGCCCGAGCACTTCGCCATAGTGGCCCGGAAAAGTGATCCCGCTCCTCGGCGATGCTCATGTCAGAGGAGACACAAAAAAACGGCAGCGGCAAATCTTCAATCCGCACATCGCCAAATCCTTCGTGCAACAGATTGTCCAGCCGCTGACTACGGGACAGCGAAATCATCGGCAGGGTATAGTCCCCAAGCGGATTCACACTGACGAAGAACCGTCTGACAGCCTCCCTGATACGTCGGCTTTCCCAGCCCATGGCTATCCAGCCGCCTATGATGGAACCCATACTGGTGCCACCCACCCAGTCCACTTCAATGCCGGCTTCTTCGAAGGCCTGCAGAATACCCACCTGGGCGAATCCTCTGGCCCCTCCCCCGCCCAACACCAGGCCCAAGGCTTTGTTGGTCAGATAGCGGCCTAGCCGCTTCATCGATCTGGCCGAGTCTTGTTGCAGATGGAAATGTTGTTCAGGACAAAAGGCCGTCAGCCAGCCGGCGGTATGCTGAATCCTGTCCAGATCATGCTGAATCAGTACCAGTTTGAGCGTCTGTTTCTGCCAGGAGAACATGGGCCGGAAATAATCCAGTTTGTGCAACAGGTCCGCAGGAGAGCCGCTGGCATTCACCATCAGCCAGACTTCATCGGAGCGTTCCAGGCAGAACTTGGTCCAGGGGCTGAGGCTGTCATCGGAGAAGTAGATATTGGTACCAAACTGCTGTTCGAGACTGTCAAGAAAATTGATCAGCCTGGTGTGGGGCAGTTCACTGAATACCTCCTTGCCGAAACGCTGGCTGACCATAGTCTCCGTGACGAAACTGTCTTCAGTGGCAAACAGCTCTTTTTGCAACTTATCGGCATGTTCCTCGGCCAGCGGATCGCAAATCATCACCAGCCTGTTCACTGGTTTGGCCTGATCCCTGGTCCGCGCACTCTGCTTTTTGATTCGGCTGACCAGGCTGCTGACAATGTAGGTACTCAGCCAGGGATATTTGACCGAGAGTCGGTCGAAGTGCGTTCTGTCAAGGCCAATCAGATCACAGGTCCTGGTTGCCACCAGCTTGGTGGAACGAGCCTGGTTGCTGAATAATGACATTTCGCCAAAAGGCTCCCCGTGAAAGATCTCCCCGACCCGGCTCAGGCTCTCAGCCTCACCGGCATAGACATCAATTTTACCGCTGAGCAGAAAGTACATGACCTGAGCGTTATCACCCTGTTCAAACAGAGTTTGATTCTCTTCCAGATGCTCAAATTCGGCACTGGCGATTAGGTCATCGAGAAACTCAACCGATACATTTGGATAGCTACGTCTGAACGTTTTAACCAGCAGTTCTACTGCGTGCATTCGTTTGAGCATCAGCTCAAATTGCTGCCGGAAGGACAACGACTCAGCCTCCTGGGCCGGTATCTCAGCCCAGGCAATTTTCTCGAACCGGCAAGGCTCCAAGCACTGGACGGCGAACCTGTAAGGTTCGGTCGTCTCGGATGGTATTTGACCAACCCATTCCCCCATCCCCAGTTCGCCGACCCTGACTTTGACATCCTGCACCCAAAGCTGAATTTCTGCCTTACCGTGCAACAAGCGGTAACAATACAGATTCAAACCGGTTTGATTAAAGAGATAACTGTCTTTGGCACACTGAATTGCCTGGCTGGTTTCCTTGACCAGGCTCAAATGGGCAGGTGGCTTGTCCGATATCACGACGCTGGCTTCTCTTACAGAGCTGATCTCTGCCTGACTAGTTCTGCCAGGCACGATCGACTTCAGACTGGATGCTGTCCCAAGTATAGGAAGAAAAAGACTATTTCCCAGTCAAGGTGGCTTAATCGTTTTTACGGATCAGCATGGCTGTTTCCCGGCGCCTGCTCATCATCTGGGCCAGCTTTTTCATACTGATGGTTTTATCCTTTTCATCCACTATCTCCATACCCAAGAGCGTTTCCAGCAGATCTTCCAGGGTAAGAATCCCTTCAAGGCCGCCGTACTCATCCACCACCAGCAACATATGAGCGCGATTGTTCAGAAAATAATCGAAGGTCTCGGACAGAGGCATGCTGCTGAGCATGGTCACCATGTCCTTGCGATATTCCCGCAGTTCCCGCTGGCCGTTACCCCTGGCCTGGGCTAGCAACAGGTCAGCCTTGAGTACAAAGCCGGATACTTTTTCAGGTTCATCTTCATAGACCGGAATACGTGAGAAAGACACATCGTCATGTTTATGAAAAAACGTCTCCACCGTCATGGTCTCAGGCAGGGAGAACACCACCGTACGGTGGGTCATGGCATCTTTGATGCTCAAACTGTGCAGCGTGAGAAGATTCTGCAATATGTGGGCTTCCCGCATGGCCAGTTGCCCTTCATCCATGGATAATTCCGCCATGGCCAGCAGCTCGGCCCTGTTCAGCCCTTTCAGGGGGCTGTCCTCAGCAAAATGGCGGGTCAACCAGTTGGACATCTTGACGAAGGGGTACATGAAAATAATCAGGTACTTGAGCAAGTAAGATACCCCGGGGGCCAGTTGCCGCCAGAAGGTTGCGCCCAGCGTCTTGGGAATAATTTCAGAAAACACCAGGATCAGAAGCGTCAGGACCGCAGAGGCGATCCCCAGATAAGCGTCACCGAAGACCACAGCGGCCTGAGCGCCGGCCCCTGCGGCACCAAAGGTATGGGCAAAAGTATTCAGGGTCAGAATGGCAGACAGGGGGCGGTTGATATCACTGGTTTGTTGTCGGAGCAACTTGCCACTGTGCCGCCCTTCCCCTTCCAGTACGGAAATATACGCCGAAGAGACACTCAGTATCACCGCCTCTGCCACCGAGCAGAGGAAAGAAAAGCCCAGCGCTATCAATATGTAAACCAGCAGCAGTAACATTTGCCTGTATTCCTTCCAGTACCCATTCTGCAGAACAATGGGGTGAGCTTAGCCAATAAAAAAGGGCCATTTGGCCCCTTTTTAACATAGTCTGAGCAAAAAACTATTGCTCCTTGGCGTTATCCTGAGGATTTCGATACTTTTCAAACCACCAGAGAATATATTCCACCTTGCTCATCAGGTTGCTGGGACGCTTGTAGATACCATGAGGGGCATCAGGAATCCGCACCATAGCCGTCTCCACCTGCTGCAGTTTGAGCGCCTGGTAGAACTGCTCGGTTTCAGAGATGGGTGTGCGGTAATCCGCCTCGCCGGTCAGCAGCATGGTGGGGGTTTTGACATTGCCCACATAGCTGATGGGAGAGCGCTTGAGATACAGCTCCGGATTTTCCCAGGGTTTGCTGGCGAACCAGTATTTGTTGAAATATGGATAAAAATCCGAAGTCAGCACAAAGCTATACCAGTTTATTACCGGTTTGGCCACGACTGCAGCTTTGAACCTGTCCGTATGGCCGACAATCCAGGCGGTCAGCACACCGCCGCCGGAACCGCCGGTAACAAACAATTCATCCTCTTTGATAAACCCCATATCGATGACTTTATCCACCCCTGACATCAGGTCATCATAGTCCTGGCTGGGATAATTCAGATGGATGGTCTGGGCAAACTCCTTACCATAACTGGAGCTGCCCCTGGGATTGGTATAGAGCACCACATAGCCGGCCGCCGCAAACAGTTGCACTTCGGCAGAAAAATGCGGTCCATAGGCCGTCACCGGACCGCCGTGGATTTCCAGCAAAAGGGGGTATTTCTTGGACTTGTCAAAGCCCGGCGGGTAGGCGATCCACCCCTGGATGTCCCTGCCGTCGGCGGATGACTTGTACCAGATCTCTTCTATCCTGGCCAATTGCTTGTGGCCAAGTGCATCGTCGTTCAGGCGGGTCAAAGGCTCGGTTTTGCCTTTTGCCACCACCGCCACATCGGCTGGGCGCTGGGGATTGGAATAGGTAAAGACCAGGGTTCCGTCCTCCGCCACATCAAACTCGCTGCCCGTATAGGGTCGGCCGTAAGACTGTCCGCCCAATGCGTCGGTGAGTATCTTGCGTTTACCGTCCAGCGGCTGATACGCCACCAGGGTTTTACCCTGATCGTCATACTGGATATAGAGGCCCTTGCCTTTGGCATCCCATTCAATATCGTCAACACTGCGATCCAGATCAGCGGTCAGCACACGGACATCACCGGACTGCAGGTTCATCAGGTGCACCCGGGCATTTTCATAGTTGGTACCCTGGTCGTCAAATCCCAGATAGGCCAATAACTTACCATCAGGAGACACCGCAGGTTGACTGTCAGGCCCCACACGGTCGGTCATTGCGGTGATCTTCCCCGAGGCAAGATCCAACCGGTAGATTTCCGAATTGAGCGGCTCCATCTCATGCTCTGCATGCCGGTTGGCAGAAAAATACAACGCTTTGCCGTCTTTGCTGAAGCTCAGCGCCCCACCATGATCGAATCCATCGAACGTCAGTTGTCGGGGCGTGCCCCCTTCACTGCTGAGCACAAAAAGCTGCTGGTTGCCCGGCTCAGCATAGCCTCCCCCATCAGCGCGATAATACAGCTCATCGATGTAAATAGCCGGCTCCGCCCATTTAGCACCTTCAGGCTTGCCTTTCAGGTTTACCGGGGTGTTGGGCTTGTCTTTGACAAACATGCTGAATGCCAGATATTGGCCATCAGGAGACCAGGTCAGGCCCCCTGGGGTGGACGTCAGGTGGGTCATCTGCCCCCCTACCCCTTTGTCCAGCCATTGCATATGGATCTGGGCACTTCCCGACTGGGTCGATACATAAGCCAGGCGTTTGTTGTCCGGCGACAGGGCCAGGCTGAAATCCTGATGTTGGCCGCTGGTGACAGGAGTGAGTTGTCCCTGCCTGTCGACTTTCCAGATATTACCCAGTTTCTTGTCCTGCTGGATATCCATAAAGTGGCGGATAAAATAAACCGATTTCCCATCATCACTGATATTCAAGTCGGCAGCATATTCAAGGTCAAACACGTCCTGGCTCTGCAGTCGGTCTTGGGGAGCCTCGGCCAGCACAGGCGTCGTGGCAATTAGCAAGGTAGTGGCAAAATATCTTATTGTTTTCAATTTACTTTCCTGTTTGTCACAGTGTTTAAAAGCAACCTGAGCGCCATTGTTACACCGGGACCCGGCCCTGTCATCTGAGATTCGTCCCATATCTGGAAGCTTTATCTCATCTGCATAGGGGAAGACTGCCCGAAGCTCTGGCGGGCACCTTCAGAATGTTTGCCGCAAAGGCTGGGAAGGAGTGAAGCTGACATGGCAGCGGCTTGGGGCATGGCCTCCTCAGGCGGAGCCTGATTCCAGTGAACGTCTTTGGGTGCCTAAAATAACTGGCGGGTGAAGACCCGATCCAGTTCGTCAAACGCGGTGCGCAGCAATACCGCCAGTTCTTTATACCTTGGTCTGGATTGGGGAGTCTGAAGCTGGCAGCCCTGCTGTCGCATTTTTAGGTGAATGTCCCTATACCAGTGAAGAAGCGTTGGAGGAAGGGCCTGGTTGGCCCTGTGGCCGAGCCATAACAGCCCCTGCATAGGCAGGCTGAGGAAAAATGCTGCCAACGCGATGGCCTGAGGCAACACTTCCATCCCAAACACACTGATGTGCAAAAAGGCAACCAGGACCGCCAGCGGCGGCATGGACTTAAGGGAAAAACGCGTGGCTGCAATCACCCGGCATTCCGGAAATAGCGAATACAACTCCGGCTGCATGGGCCATTGCTGCATGTAGGTTTGCCCTTCTTTGAAGAGTCCGGGGATGGAGTGGGCCATAACTGCCTCGCTGCTAACCTCTGTCTGCTTAACTATACCAACAAATATCGAATAATCACTGTTACTGGTCTGTTTGGATGTCGAAACCGGCCGATGCTATGCCTGAAGCGGGGCCAGCATCAGAGACTACTGGCGGTAAATCACCAGGGTACTGGTCATCCGCTCCCGTCCGAATGAGGCCATCTTAATAAACTCCTGGCGGCTGACCGGAACGTCCTTGAAATCCATTTCGGTTTGCCAGCTTTCGATATCCCGCTCCGGGTCGGTGATCGATACACAATCCTGATCGGCTCCGGCCACCAAGACCCAGTGGGGTGCCTTGTCACGCGTCAGCCGCCACATACTGATCAGACTGACCAGCACCGCTCCTTTTGCCAGGTACTCATCCAGTTGGGACAAACTCAGGGGTTGGTAGCGAATATCCACATCCGTTTGCTCAAGTTGCTTAACGAAGTGATGGTGCACCTGTTCAATCACCACTTTTTTCTGCGGATCCCGCACACTGTTGATAAAAGGGACAGAGGTCTGATTGACGTACAAATGCGCCTTGAAGCCTCGACGCCATGCACTCAATGCCAGCCCGAAACCACTGCAACCGCCATGGCCTGAGGTCATGAAAATCGTCGTCGCCTCACGCCAGATCTGGATTTCTTCTTCGATACTCATCTCATAATCCGGGTCGACCTTGTGCATCGCCATCATCAGGCTGGCCGGACCACAGGTAAAATCTGTGGTTTGCTGATACCTCTGGGTCGGCACCTTGCCAAGCTTGGTGGGACTGAGGGTTTTTTCCATCTGCAGGGCATCCCCTCCGTCTTCATAGTAACCTTCGACCGTGCCGATAGACCGGTATCTGAGTTTTTTGTACAAACTGATGGCCGGCTCATTGTCCACTCTGACTTCCAGGCGCATGAAAATACAGAGTTGTTCGGCTGCAAGTCTCTCCACTTCGCCGAGTAACTGGCGGGCCACTCCGCGACCACGAAACTCGTCTGACACGGCAATGGAATAGAGTCTGGCCAGTTGTGTACCACTGCGATACAAAACCAGGGCGTACCCTGCCAACCGCTCATCTTCATGGGCAACCACCATTGTACAATGGGCCTTGCGAATAAAGTGCGAGAAGCTCCGCCTGGAGATCCGGTCGGTCGTGAAGCTGGCCTTTTCCAGGGTTGTTAACTGCGGAATATCGGCGGTCGTGGCGTTACGAAGGATCAAACTATGCAACTACTTAGTTTCATTTAAGAAGGGTCGAGTTAGTGTATACCAAAGGATAAAAGTTCCAAACGTAAATACCGGGCGAATGAATCGTTTAAATCTATTATTCTGAATAAATAATTAGTGTATTTTAGCCTCCTTTACAATATTGAGGCATAGATTCAAGGGTGCCTTGTCGGACAGATGACGCGTTGTGCACCGGGCAGAACTCGCTACACTAAATGCCATTGAAATACTTATCACAAAATCGACGCCAGAGGGCGTCTAAGGCAATGTAAGGCATGTCAGGATACTATGTGGTCGTGGATGAGCTGGATGACTGGGCGCCCTATTTTCCCAGCCGGGAAGTCATTTCTTTCGATCAATATATGGCCAAGACAGAGATCCAGACCGACCAGACGGTTCGGATCCTGAATTTCTGTCGTAACAAACGGGCCCTGGGACGCGGCTATTATTGTTCGCTACTGGCCGAGGCCAGAGGTCACAAGGTGATTCCCAATATCAGCGTATTGAATGATCTGCGCCGTAAGAAACTCTATACCCTCAAGCTCGAAGACGTGGCCAAGTCCATGGCCAAGCTTAAACCGGCAGGCGACCAAACCCAGCTCACCTTCCGTATCTTTCTCGGCGAGACGCTGGAGACGGAATTTGCCGATCTGGCCAAGAGCATTTTTGAGCGTTTTTCCGCGCCGATACTCGAAGTGACTCTGGAAAAGGAGCAGAGCTGGAGCCTGGACAAAATCCAGACCTTGTCCCTGAAAGAGATTACTGCTGAAGCCGAACAGGAGTTTCTGGCCAATACCCTGGAAAAATTCAGCAACAGGCTTTGGCGAAAACCCAAGACCCGCAAGCATTACCGTTATGATGTGGCCATGCTGGTCAACCCCGAGGAACAGATGCCGCCCAGTGACAAGAAGGCGCTGAGCAACTTTATCAAGGCCGGTGACAAACTGGGCATCAACCTGGAAGTAATAGGCAAGAAGGATTATGTTCGGCTTGCGGAATACGATGGGCTGTTTATCCGCGAGACTACCTCCATTGACCATCACACCTACCGCTTTGCCAAGAAGGCCGAGGCGGAAGGCATGGTGGTGATGGACGATCCGACCTCGATCCTGCGCTGTACCAACAAGGTTTACCTGGCCGATCTGTTAAGAACCAACAAGGTGCCCACCCCCAAAACCCTGTTGCTTAGTCAGACCGACAAGAAAAGCCTGCAGGAAGCCATGGACTACCTGGGTTTGCCCATAGTGCTGAAAATCCCGGACGGGGCCTTTTCTCGTGGCATGTACAAGGCGAACAACCTGGACGAGTTGCAGGACGCCATGAAGAAATTAAGCAAGACCTCGGCCTTGGTTTTAGCTCAGGAGTTCCTATATACCGAATATGACTGGCGTGTTGGGGTTCTTAATAACAAACCCTTATATGCGTGCCGTTATTTTATGGTCAAGGGCCACTGGCAGATTTATCGCCATGACGACAGCAAAAAGACTGCGGCCACCGGCGGTTTCGAGACCCTGCCCACCTATGAAGTTCCCCAGGCGGTGTTGGAGGCTGCTCTGAAGGCGTGCAGACTGATCGGTGACGGCTTTTATGGCGTAGACGTCAAGCAGGCGACAGATGGCAGAGTGGCGGTTATCGAAGTCAACGACAACCCGAGTATCGATTCGGCAGTAGAAGACAAGTTCCTGGGCCAGGCACTCTATTATGAGGTCATGGCCGAGTTTTTGCGCCGGCTCGAATTGCAATAGGACTGCTGATCCGCATAATGCACGCCAAGCTTTAAACAAGGGCTAGCATCCCTCACATTATTAGTTGGAGTAGATATGGCTGAAGCAAAACATAGCCGTTTGATGATTCTGGGTTCAGGCCCTGCCGGATACACGGCTGCCGTGTATGCAGCCCGTGCAAATCTTAATCCGGTCCTGATTACCGGTATACAGCAGGGGGGGCAGCTGACCACCACCACGGATGTGGAAAACTGGCCGGGGGACCCGGAAGGATTGACCGGACCGGACCTGATGGTGCGGATGCAAAAACATGCCGAGCGCTTCGATACCGAGATTCTGTTTGACCATATCAACAAAGTGGACTTTTCAGGCAAACCCTACCGCCTGATGGGTGATAACGGTGAATATACCTGCGATGCGCTGATCATTGCCACCGGGGCCTCTGCCAAATATCTGGGTCTTGAATCTGAACAGGCTTTCATGGGCAAGGGTGTCTCCGCCTGCGCCACCTGTGACGGATTCTTTTATCGCAACCAGAAAGTGGCCGTGGTGGGTGGAGGTAATACGGCGGTGGAAGAAGCGTTGTATTTGGCCAACATCGCCTCCGAGGTACACGTTATCCACCGCCGCGAAAGTTTCCGCAGCGAGAAGATCCTCTCTGATCGCCTGTTTGAAAAGGCCAAGAACGGCAACGTGGTGTTGCACCTGAACAAGACCCTGGATGAAGTGCTGGGCGATGAGATGGGGGTCAATAAAATCCGTATCCGCAGTACCCAGGATGACAGCACTGAAGAACTGGAGGTAATGGGCTTGTTTATTGCCATCGGCCATAAACCCAACACAGACATATTTGCCGGTCAGTTAGAGATGAAAGACGGCTATATCATTATCAAGAGCGGTCTGGAAGGTGGCGCCACCGCCACCAGTGTTGAAGGCGTATTTGCCGCCGGCGACGTATGCGATCATGTTTACCGTCAGGCCATTACTTCAGCCGGCACGGGCTGTATGGCAGCCCTGGACGCAGAAAAGTATCTGGACGGACTGGAATAAGGCCCAGGCAGGCCCTTGGCCTGCCTCCCCTCATGCACGAACAATTCTACAAGCTCAGTGACGAACTTATTTTCCCCTCACCTCAGTTGGCGCTGACAGACCCCAATGGCCTGCTGGCTTTTGGTGGGGACCTGAGTGTTCCAAGACTGTTACTGGCTTACCGGAATGGTATCTTCCCCTGGTTCAGCGAGGGCGAACCTATTCTCTGGTGGTCGCCTGATCCACGGGGTATTCTTGAACTCCACGACTTCGTCTGCTCCCGCAGCCTTGCCAGGCTGGCCCGCTCCGGCCGTTACCGGGTCAGTCTGAATCACTCTTTCGATGAGGTTATTCAAGCCTGTGCGACCATCCCACGAGGTAGCCAGGGGACCTGGATCACAGCCCGGATGATTCAGGCTTACCAGACATTTCACCGGTCAGGTCATGCACACTCGGTAGAAGTCTGGGACAACGACATGCTGGTGGGTGGCCTATATGGCGTCAGTGTCGGCTCGGTGTTTTGTGGGGAATCCATGTTCCACCGCCAGAGCAATACTTCCAAGCTGGCGCTGTACTTCCTCGTCGAGCACCTGAAAAAGCACGGATTTACCTTTATCGATTGCCAGTTGCAAAATCCTCACCTGCGATCACTGGGCGCCAGGGAGATACCGAGAAAGGCATTTCTGCAGCGTCTGCATCAGGCAGTCAATACGTCTCCCGCGGCAGATTGCTGGACAGTCAGCCTCCTGTCTCCGGCACTGCTAAACTTACCCTCATGAAGTTTGCCCTGACACAAGCCTTTCCCTGTAGCTATCTGCCGGACAGAAATGAGCAGTTGATAGTGCTGGCCGGCAGTGCTGCCATTGATACCAGGGACTACGAGTTATTACTGAAGACGGGTTTCAGGCGCAGCGGTGAACATGTCTACCGTCCCCATTGCCCCGCCTGCCAAGCCTGCCAGTCCCTGCGAATTCCAGTGCGCCAGTTTAAACCCAGTAAAAGCCAGAAACGGATACTGAGCAAGAACCGGGATATAGAACATCGAATCTCCTACCAGGAGCAAGACGCCTACTATCCCCTCTACGAGGACTACATTGCCAGCCGGCACAGCGAAGGTAGCATGTATCCGCCCAGCACCGAACAATACAGGCAGTTTATCCGGGCGCCCTGGGGCAAGGTGATGTTTGTGGAATTGTGGCAAAGCAGCAAGCTGCTGGGCGTAGCCGTCACGGATGAAACACCGCAGGCCCTGTCTGCCCTCTATACATTTTTTGCCCCCGAGTACGGAAAACGTTCCCTGGGGAAACTGGCTATACTTAAACAAATTGACATCGCGCGCCTGATGCACAAACCCTATCTTTATTTGGGTTATCAGATCGATGCCTGTGGTAAAATGAACTACAAGGCGGAATTTCAGCCCAACGAGCGATTTGTTGCTGAGCAATGGCAAAAAGCTCTATAGAAGAAGAAAAAAACGCCTGGCGCTTTACAGTGGGGGGAATATTGGGCAAAATCTGCGCGGCGTTTCTCTGGGGTCAGGCCTTGCCGCAGACGGCGGAAAAGTTTTCATAAATATCAATCAGATATTAATAGGCCTGAGATAGCATTTTAAGAAGTGACAGAGAATTGAAGCGTTTTATCGCAATCCGGTTACCCACTTTAAACCGGATTAAACAGATATCAACAAAGGTAATTTTTTTAGATGGCGAAAGAAGATTGTATTGAAATGGAAGGCACGGTACTGGATACCCTTCCAAATACTATGTTTCGTGTTGAATTGGAAAACGGTCACGTGGTGACTGCGCATATCTCTGGCAAAATGCGTAAAAACTATATCCGTATCCTCACCGGTGACAAAGTCACGGTAGAAATGACGCCCTATGACCTGACCAAAGGTCGTATCGTGTACCGCGCGCGCTAATACCCTGTCCGCGGACACAAAAAAGGCCCGAATGACGGGCCTTTTTGCTTTCAGTCACTCTCAGGCTTCCGCCTTGCTGCTGCTGATACTGTAATCGAATAACAGTTTGTCGTCCTTCATGTCTATCTTGACGCTGCCGCCATCCGACAATTCACCAAACAGAAGCTGATTGGCCAGCTCCTTCTTGATGTGTTCTTGAATCACACGCGCCATGGGCCTTGCCCCCATAGACTTGTCATAGCCCTTCTCTGCCAACCATGCCCGGGCTGCCGAGGTCACCTCAAGGGAAACCCCTTTGGCATCCAGTTGTACCTGCAGTTCGACAATAAACTTGTCCACCACCTGCAAAATCACATCGGCTTCCAAATGATTGAACCAGATGATGCCGTCCAGCCGGTTACGGAATTCAGGGCTGAAAATACGATTAATTTCGGCCAGCGCATCATGACTATGATCCTGCTGTTTGAAGCCGATGGACTTGCGCACTGTTTCCTGTACACCGGCGTTAGTCGTCATGACGACCACTACATTACGAAAATCAACCTTACGACCGTTGTTATCCGTCAGGGTGCCATGATCCATGACCTGCAACAGTATATTGTAGATATCGCTATGCGCTTTCTCTATCTCGTCCAGCAGAACAACCGAATACGGATGCTTGATCACGGCGTCTGTCAACATACCGCCCTGATCGAAACCCACATAGCCGGGAGGGGCGCCAATAAGACGGCTCACGGCATGACGCTCCATGTATTCGGACATGTCAAAACGGACCAGCTCCACGCCCATGATCTTGGCCAGCTGCTGGGTGACTTCTGTCTTACCCACCCCGGTGGGGCCGGCAAACAGGAAACTGCCGATAGGCTTGGTTTCATTGCCCAGGCCTGAGCGTGACAGCCGGATAGCATTGGTCAGTGTCTGAATGGCATCATCCTGGCCGAACACCACCATTTTCAGGTTGCGATCCAGGTTCTTGAGCACTTCCTTATCCGAAGCGGACACGGATTTCTCAGGAATTCTGGCCATCTTGGCAATAATGTGTTCAATCTCCATCACGCCAATGGTTTTCTTACGTCGTGAAACAGGCAACAAACGTTGGCTGGCCCCAGCCTCGTCGATGACGTCAATGGCTTTGTCAGGGAGATGCCGTTCGTTGATGTACTTGGCGGACAATTCGGCAGCGGCCCGCACCGCTTTATGGGTATAGCGCACACCATGATGCTTCTCATAGCGTGACTTAAGGCCCATAAGGATTTTGGTGGTATCTTCCACGCTGGGTTCGGTCACATCAATTTTCTGGAAACGACGAGCCAATGCGCGATCTTTCTCAAAGATACCCTGGTATTCCTGATAGGTGGTGGAACCGATACAACGCAGCTCACCACTGGAGAGCTTGGGTTTAAGCAGGTTGGAGGCATCCATGACACCCCCGGAGGCCGCTCCAGCGCCAATGATGGTGTGGATCTCGTCAATGAAAAGGATGGCATGTTCGTCCTTTTCCAGCTCGTGGAGGATGGATTTGAGGCGTTTCTCAAAATCACCACGGTATTTGGTCCCTGCCAAAAGGCCCCCGAGATCCAGGGAATAGACCGTTGCCTGGGCGATGACTTCAGGCACTTCCTTACTGACGATACGATAAGCCAGACCTTCAGCAATAGCGGTTTTCCCCACCCCGGCTTCACCCACCAGTAACGGGTTGTTTTTACGACGGCGGCATAAGATCTGTATGGTCCGTTCCAGCTCCAGATCGCGTCCAATGAGCGGGTCCACCTTGCCTTCTTTGACCAACAGATTCAGGTTGGACGAATACTTCTCCAGAGTGGATGTCCCCTCTTCCACTTCGACGCTTTCATCTTCCCTTTCCGTCTGAGGCGGACGATCCTCTTCGGATTTGGTGACCCCGTGGGAAATAAAATTAACCACATCCAGACGCGTCACGTCTGCTTTTTTGAGGATGTAGACAGCCTGGGATTCCTGCTCGCTGAATATCGCCACCAGCACATTGGCGCCGGTCACTTCGTCTTTTCCAGAGGACTGAACATGGAAAACCGCCCTCTGCAGGACACGCTGGAAACCCAGCGTAGGCTGGGTTTCACGGTCCGAATCCGGGCCATCCAGAATCAGGGGGGTGGTGTCTTTAACAAAATCGGTCAGTTCTGACTTGATGGAATCAATATTGGCGCCACAGGCTTTGAGCGCCTCTCTGGCAGCCTTATTATCGAGTAGTGCCAAGAGCAAATGCTCCACCGTCATAAATTCATGACGATGCTCGCGTGCGAAAATAAACGCCTGATTCAATGTCTGCTCTAAGTCTTTATTCAACATACTCGACCCTCATACTACTCACGCCCTTTCAGGCCTGCTCCATCGAACACATCAACGGGTGCTGATGTTTCCTGGAGTACTGATTGACCTGCATCACTTTGGTTTCGGCAACTTCTGCAGTAAAGATGCCACACACTGCCTTACCCTGATAGTGAATCGTCAACATCAGCTGATTTGCCTTTTCCGCATTCATGCTGAAAAAGCGCATCAGCACCTCGACCACGAAGTCCATTGGCGTGTAATCATCATTGTTCAGCAGCACCTTGTACATGGGCGGGGGTTGAACTTTGCGCTTGACCGCTTCCAGCTGCTTATCGTGACTAATGATGCCGTCTTTGCTCATAGAGAAATAATAGCCGCTCTTGATTAAATCCATCACTGGATTTTTGACTTTTTCATGAAATGTAGAAATTGGCCTTGACATAAACAGGTTAAAATATCTACATTTTTTAGGGTGCTGGCAAAAGCGGCAACCCTAATCCTTCCTTTAATAGCATTGTGGGGATTAAATCAGGACAGTTCAAGGGATTAAGAGGAATCAGAAGTATGGCAGTTGGCAAGGTAAAATGGTTCAACAACGCTAAAGGGTTCGGGTTTATTGTACCCGAAGATGGCGGTGAAGATGTATTCGCTCATTATTCGACTATTCAAATGGAGGGCTATCGCTCTCTGAAAGCGGGACAAGAAGTGAAGTTTGAAGTGCAACAGGGTCCCAAGGGGCTACATGCCGAAAACATCGAATTGTCGGGCGACCCGGAAAGGTAATCAGCCAAGCGTATTGAAAAAGCAGATGCCTGGCATCTGCTTTTTTATGTTCAGGATGAACAGGAAGAACAATTGCTCCTGCATTTTCTGCACTCCGTCCTCTTCTTTGGTGGCCGAAGACCCTAGCGTCAAGGTAGCCAATGAGCAGCGCCTGAAGGAAATAAAATCCCCGCTTACGACTGTTCCGCTGCCCTGTGTCAAGGAGTAAAGCCCACCTCTTTGGATAGCTGAGTATCAGCTAATGCCAATCCTGTTCAGATTTACCTGCAAAAAAGCCCGGATGAAACCGGGCTCTTGGTGGTTTAGGATGGCGACTCAGTTCAGGCTGGCCAAAACGCTCTTGAAGCTGTCGCTGGGGAACATGGCCCGACTGACCTTTTCTTCATCGGGATAATAGTATCCGCCGATATCCAGGGCATGGCCCTGGGTGGCATCAATTTCAGCCAGTATCTTAGATTCATTGGCTTTCAACTGCTCGGCCAGCACCTTAAAGCTTTTTGCCAAACCTGTGTCTTCTTTCTGTTCTGCCAGGGCCTCTGCCCAGTACATAGCCAGATAGAAATGACTGCCCCGGTTGTCCAGTTCACCGGCACGGCGCAACGGTGACTTGTTCTCGTTCAGCAACTTCTCGGTGGCTTTGTCCAAAGTAGTGGCCAGTATTTTTGCCTTGGCATTGCCGTGCTTTATGGCCACATCTTCCAGAGACACGGCCAGCGCCAGGAATTCTCCCAGAGAGTCCCAGCGCAGATGTCCTTCCTCCACAAACTGTTGCACATGCTTGGGTGCAGAGCCACCGGCACCGGTCTCAAACAGCCCGCCTCCTGCCATCAGTGGCACGATAGACAACATCTTGGCGCTGGTACCCAGTTCCAGGATTGGGAAAAGATCAGTCAGATAGTCGCGTAACACATTCCCTGTTACCGAAATGGTATCCAGTCCGCGGATACAACGCTCCATGGTATAGCGGATGGCCCGAACCGGCGACATAATCTGGATATCCAGACCGGAAGTGTCATGCTCCTGCAAATAGGTATTGACCTTTTTAATCAACTGGATGTCATGGGCCCGTTCGTCATCCAGCCAGAAGACTGCCGGCATGCCGGACTGACGTGAACGGGTCACCGCCAGCTTGACCCAGTCACGAATGGGTGCGTCCTTGACCTGACACATACGCCAGATATCCCCTTCCTCGACCTGATGTTCGATCAACACCTTGTCGTCCTGATCGATGATACGCACAGTACCATCGGCTTTCATTTCGAAGGTTTTATCATGTGAACCGTATTCTTCCGCTTTTTGCGCCATCAGGCCCACATTGGGTACGGTGCCCATAGTAGTAGGATCGAAGGCCCCATGGGTCTTGCAGAAATTGATGACTTCCTGATAGATAGTGGCATAGGTGGATTCCGGGATCACAGCCTTGGTGTCATAGGCTTTACCGTCCGGGCCCCACATCTGACCCGAATTACGGATCATTGCCGGCATGGAGGCATCCACAATCACGTCACTGGGCACGTGCAGATTGGAAATCCCCTTGTCTGAGTTAACCATGGCGATGGCCGGTCTGTCGGCATAGCAGGCATTGATATCACGCTGGATTTCGGAACGCTGGGATTCAGGCAGGCTGGCAATCTTGTCATACACACTGCCCAGTCCGTCATTGGGATTCACCCCCAGTTCCTTAAACAGATCTGAATATTTTTCAAATAGTTCTCTGTAAAAGACTTTAACGCAGTGGCCAAAGACTATGGGGTGCGACACTTTCATCATGGTGGCCTTAACGTGCAACGAGAAAAGCACACCGGTCTGCTTGGCATCTTCAATCTGATCCTCAAAGAACTTGCACAGGGCTTTCTTGCTCATGAACATGCCATCAATCACTTCGCCGTCCAGCAAATCCACCCGCGGTTTCAGAACCGTCACTTTGCCATGCTTGTCGGTAAATTCGATTCGGACATGGCCAGCTTTCTCTACTGTGACCGACTTCTCTCGGGAATAGAAATCGCCGCCCCTCATATGTGCCACATGCGTGCGGGATGCCTGACTCCAGGCACCCATGGAATGAGGATGCTTCTTAGCATAATTTTTCACAGCGGTCGGCGCACGGCGATCCGAGTTCCCTTCACGCAATACAGGATTGACCGCACTGCCAAGAATCTTGCCATAGCGAGCCTTGATGTCCTTTTCTTCATCCGTCTTAGGCTCAGCCGGATACTCGGGAACTTTGAAGCCTTTACTGCGCAGTTCTTTGATGGCGGCTTTTAACTGTGGGATAGACGCACTGATATTGGGCAATTTGATGATGTTCGTGTCGGGATCTTGTGTCATTTCTCCCAATTCAGCCAGAGCGTCCGGGACTTTCTGCTCATCGGTCAGAAAATCAGAGAAGGTTGCCAGGATACGCCCCGCCAGGGAAATATCGCTCAGTTCAACTTCGATATCTGCCGCCGAAGCAAAGGACTTGATGATTGGCAGGAGCGAATAGGTGGCCAACGCGGGGGCTTCATCTGTCTTGGTATAGATTATCTTCGACTTGCTCGTCGTCATGTTAAACCTCGGTTTTGGCGGCTGACGTCAGCCGGTTGACGTGAATTCAGGATGGCATGCATCGGTTTGCTACTGGCCTGTCGTTGTCAGATTCACAACGTTATTCAGCCAACTTAGGCTCAATAACCACTGAACATCGACCCTTGCCGGAACGCTACCCTGAGCAAAAATATTGCGGATCATATATGGCCGAATCTGCCAAGTACAAGTGCTGTCTGAGGATTTCCTCTACTGAAGCCGTAAAGGTCTGACCTCAACGACACTGGTCCGACAGCATGGCCTGAGCATAGGATAGGAATGGCCGACAAAGTCTCCGGCAGATTGACGCAGCGCTGCGCGGATGGATAATAAGATAGCACTCTGCCCTGCCACTCTGAAGTCATGCAAAGAATCACGCTGCTGTTTAACAAGCCTTTTGGTGTACTGTCACAATTTACCGATGCAGAAAATCGCCAGACGCTCAAAGACTATGTGGAGATCCCGGGAGTCTATGCCGCTGGTCGCCTCGATCGGGACAGTGAAGGTCTGCTGGTACTCACCAATGACGGCAAGCTGCAGCACCGGCTTGCCCATCCCAAAAGCAAAACCAGCAAAACCTACTGGGTCCAGGTGGAAGGTCGGCCCACCGAGGCGGATTTGAAGTCCCTGCGCCAGGGCGTTGAACTTAAGGACGGTATGACCCTGCCGGCCAAGGTAAATCTGATGGACGAACCGGCTCTGTGGCCGAGACATCCACCGGTGCGGTTTCGTCAGTCCATTCCCACCTCATGGCTGTCCATCAGCATCACCGAAGGGCGTAACCGACAAATCAGAAGAATGACCGCCCATATTGGTTTTCCGACCCTCAGGTTAATTCGTTACCGGGTCGGTAACTGGACAATCGATGGTATCGGCAGCGGCGCTTTTCTGCACGTTTAAGTCAGATGCCATCATCCGGTAGGAGCAGCCCTAAGCAGGTGCCATCAGCCGGCAAGTCTGCTAGAATTCGCGCTCTTTAATCGTAGTCAGTCAAATTCAGTCAGTATTCCTATGCCAGATAACAGCCATCTGAAAGTCATTGTCGGTATGTCCGGCGGTGTGGATTCCTCCGTGTCAGCTTACTTGCTCAAGCAACAGGGCTATCAGGTGGAAGGCTTGTTTATGAAAAATTGGGAAGAAGACGATGACAGCGAATACTGTGCCGCGGCAGATGACCTGAAAGATGCACAGGCGGTGGCCGACAAACTCGGAATCAAATTACGTACCATCAATTTTGCCGCCGAGTATTGGGACAATGTGTTCGAGTATTTTCTCGCCGAATACCAGGCCGGGCGAACGCCCAACCCGGATATCATGTGCAACAAGGAAATCAAATTCAAGGCGTTCCTGGAGTTTGCCATTGAAGACCTTGGCGCGGACTACATCGCCACAGGTCATTATGTACGACGTCGTTACCATGATGGACATTGGCATCTACTGCGCGGCCTGGACGACAATAAAGATCAGAGCTACTTCCTGTATACGCTCAGCGAGCAACAGGTTGGTCATACCCTGTTTCCCATCGGCGAGCTGGAAAAACCCAGAGTCAGGGAAATCGCCGCCGAACAGGGCCTGATTACCCATGATAAAAAAGACAGTACAGGTATCTGTTTTATCGGCGAGCGTAAATTCAAAGATTTTCTCAGCCGGTACCTGCCCGCTCAGCCGGGTGTGATCGAAACCAGCGAAGGACGCCCTATCGGCGAGCATGAAGGCCTGATGTATCATACTTTGGGACAGCGCAAGGGCCTGCATATAGGTGGACTGAAAGAATACGGTGACCAGCCATGGTACGTGGTGGACAAAGACGTATCCCGGAATGTTTTAATTGTCGGACAAGGGGACGATCATCCCCGGCTGTATTCCCGGGGGCTGGTTGCCAAGCAACTGGATTGGGTGGATCGTCAGGGACCTCAACAACCACAGCGCTGCGTGGTTAAGACCCGTTATCGCCAAACGGACATCCCCTGCACAATCACACCGATGAGTGACGGGCAGCTCGAAGTGCGGTTTGACGAGCCGCAAAAAGCCGTAACCCCTGGGCAGTCGGCAGTCTTCTATCAGGACGAAGTCTGCCTGGGCGGGGGTATTATCGAAAGTTATATCCGTTGAGCCGGGGCGTGTCCGCTCTGGCTGGCAAATAAACAAACCAACACCACCTCAGCAAAGACAAGTAACAAGGTAATTACGCCATCCATGACAGACAGAGAATTCGACAAGAGCGTGGCGCTGGCTGCAGTATGTCAGGCCGCCAGTCTGGTTCAACAGTTTGCCCGCAAGGGCAAGGCCGATGAACAGGCTTTTTCCGCCAGTATGCAGAGCCTGTTGGTCACCAATCCGGAGAATACCCTGGACGTGTTTGGACAATTGTCCTGTCTTCGTCTGGGATATATTACCCTTGAAGCCCAACTGAGTAACAGACCCGCCGCGAAAGACGCGGAAATAACACGTTATATTGCCAGTCTGCTGGGGCTTGAGCGCAAGCTGGCGAAGAACGCTGGCAAACTGGCCGAACTCGGCGAACGCATGGAACATATCAAGCGCCAGCAAAGTCTGTATGAACTGCTAGACGAGCCGATGCTGGCTAACCTGGCCAGGATCTATTCCGATGTCATCAGCAATATAGGCCCGAGAATCCAGGTGGCTGGGGACCCCGCTCAGCTTAAACAGACCAGTATTCAGCACAGAGTGCGGGCTTCATTACTGGCCGGGATCCGGGCTGCCGTGCTTTGGCGTCAATTAGGTGGTCAACGTCGGCAGATTTTGTTCAGTCGCAGAAAAATACTGAGCAACGCAGAAACGGCCTTACAAAGAATTAATCATTAATCAGGAGTCTCCATGGAACTTACCGCCCTGACTGCCATATCCCCCGTAGACGGACGATATGGCAGCAAAACACTCGAATTGCGATCAATCTTCAGTGAGTTTGGTCTGATCAAATACCGTGTACAGGTGGAAGTCCGCTGGCTGCAGATGCTGGCTGGTACGGAAGGTATCAGCGAAGTGCCGGCATTCAGTGCACAGGCAAATGCACTGCTCGACGCAATAGTCGACAACTTCGGTGAAGTCGACGCCGCCCGGGTCAAGGACATCGAGCGCACTACCAACCATGACGTTAAGGCTGTGGAGTATTTCCTAAAAGAGAAAGTCGCCGACAATGCCGAATTGCATGCCGTCAGTGAGTTTATCCATTTCGCCTGCACCTCAGAGGATATCAACAATCTGTCCCATGCGTTGATGCTCAAGGATGCCAGGGAGGCTGTGATCCTCCCTTACTGCAACAAGCTGGTGAGTGAATTACGCCGTCTTGCCATAGAGTACAAAGCCATCCCGATGATGGCACGCACCCATGGTCAACCCGCCTCTCCCACCACCATGGGTAAGGAAATGGCCAATGTGATGGTGCGGCTGGAAAGACAGCGTCAACAGATAGCCAATGTGGAATTGCTTGGAAAGCTGAATGGTGCAGTCGGAAATTACAACGCCCATTTGTCCGCCTATCCGGATCTCGACTGGCAGGACATCTCCCAACGTTTTGTCACCAGTTTAGGCATCAAGTGGAATCCCTATACTACGCAAATAGAGCCCCATGACTACATTGCCGAGCTGTTCGACGCTATTGCCCGTTTTAACACCATATTGATTGATTTTGACCGGGATCTCTGGGGGTATATCGCGCTGGGGCATTTCAAGCAGAAAACAGTAGCCGGAGAGATTGGTTCATCCACCATGCCTCATAAGGTAAATCCCATCGATTTTGAAAACTCAGAGGGCAACCTGGGTCTGGCCAATGCGATTTTTGCCCACTTGGCCGCGAAGCTGCCGGTATCCCGTTGGCAACGGGATCTGACAGACAGCACAGTCTTAAGGAACCTCGGCGTCGGCATGGGTTATTCCCTTATCGCCTATCAGGCCAGTTTGAAAGGGATCAGCAAGCTGGAAGTGAATGAGAAGAGCCTGCTGGACGAACTGGACAGCAACTGGGAATTGCTGGCGGAACCCATCCAGACCGTGATGCGCCGCTACGGCATCGAGAAACCCTACGAAAAACTCAAGGAACTGACCCGGGGAAAACGGGTAAATCAGCAAATGATGGCAGCGTTTATTGAGGGGTTGGCATTACCCCAGGCCGTCAAAGATGATCTGAAGAGGCTGACCCCGGCAGGTTATATCGGCCAGGCCATTGAACTGGTGGAAAAACTGACAGGCTGAATGTCGCCAACTATACTTCTCTACGCCCGGTTTACCGGGCGTTTTTCTTTATGCCATTCAGGCAGACATCTTTATCACCATGATTTGTGCTGTCCCCAATAACGGATGTTGCAGGCCAGAAGGAGCTTGCCATGATAAGTGCATTTCTACGTACCTGGGTGTGGGCGGGGATCCGTCGCGACACCCTGGCAAATGTCAGTCCCGCCAGATTGACCAATCTGATATCACTGCTGGTGTTTCTGGTCTTGTTGGTACATCTGCCTTTACACCTTGCTTTCTGGCAACAGGGTGGCGATTTGCAGGCCTTGTCGCTTTTGTTTCATGCTCTGCTGTGCACTCTGATCCCCTTGTGTAGTGCCCTCGGTTATCAGATCTTTGCCCGTCGGCTTCTGCTAATCTGTTTTGCCAGCTATATCAGCCTGTCCAGCCTCTATATTGGTTATGGCAGCGCCATCCACTGGTACTTTATTCAGGGCATCTTCATCAGCCCGTTTCTGTATTCCCTGGATGAGAGGTGGCGCCTCTGGTTGGCCATGGGTATGTACCTGACCTTGTTCCTGCTGCTGGAGTACCTGGCGCTGAGCCCCTTTATTCAACCCGGCAGCGACTATCAGCAAGTCATTCGCCAGTTTACTATTACGGGCATTGCTCTGGCCTGTATACCCTGCGTGTATTTCATCCATCGTGATCACGCCTGTAGCTGGTCACAGGTTTCACGAGAGCGACTTCGATCCGAAAGCCTGTTGTTGAATATATTGCCTCGTCCCATAGCAGAAAGACTTAAACTGTCAGACAAACCCGTCGCCGACTATTTTGCCAATGCCACCGTCCTGTTTACCGATATCGAAGGCTTCAGCGGGATCAGTTGTCACCGTTCGCCCATTGAACTGGTCACCTACCTGAACGCTTTGTATAGCGAGTTTGATCGGCTTCTTAAGCTTCACCGGCTGGAAAAAATCAAGACCAATGGTGACGAGTATATGGCCGTGTCTGGGGTACCGGTGGCCAGCCTGGATCACGCCGTCAGGGCTTGTCAGTGCGCGTTGGACATGCTTAAGGCCTTCGAGAAGATCAGTCATCAGCACGGCATACAGAACGGACTGAGAATAGGTCTGAACAGCGGTGAATTGGTGGCAGGAGTGATAGGCAAGAACAAATTCAGTTATGATCTATGGGGAGACAGCGTCAATCTGGCTTCACGAATGGAAAGTCAGGGGCAGAGTAACAGAATTCAGGTCTCGGAGTTTACGTATCGGCTTTGTCGCCATGCATTTACCTTTGAGCCACGTGGCCGCATCCCCATCCGCGGCATGGGAGAGTACCAAGTTTATTGGCTCAAAGGAGAAGTTGCCAGCCTTACCCAGGCAAAGTCAGCCTGAACTTCTGTCCTTTTCTGTCGGTAAACGCCAGGGATTGATTATTTTTCAACCAGGAAATAGACTAAAAGTACGTCACAATGATGTGGCGGACAATCTGGAGGCTGGTCAGATGGCGTTAATCATCAAAAACGTCGACTGGACGAGCGCCAAAGACAAACTCACAAAGCTGAGAGAAAAGGTATTTGTTTACGAATGGCGGATTCCAAAAGAAGTGGAGTTTGACCGCCAGGACACCGCCGCCTACCACATCCTGCTGCTGGATGAAGCAGGCGCGGAAATCGCCACGGGCCGCCTCACCCCCGAAGGGGAAATTGGCCGGATAGCCGTGTTGAACAGTTGCCGTAAACCAGAAGTTTATCAGCAGTTATTTGCCGCCCTGCTGGCGATTGCAGAACAGCAGGGCATGCAAACCGTCTCAGTACAGTGCGAGTTGGAAGGTGTAAATTACTACCAACAACAAGGATTTCGTCCTGTCGGAGCTGTCTACATGGATGCCGGTATTCCTCGTCAGAGGATGTCCTGTTCTATCAAACAGTTTTCACTCCCCAAAGTGGAGTTTACTCACTAGGGCGCCCGGAACGGGCTGCCCGGTGCAGTTTTTCAGCCATGTTTCCAGACTTCATCCTGCTCACTGATATCGTAAAGCAAATGCGCCTTGGTAATAAGCAATTTGGCAAATTCCTGCTGAGTCGGGTCATTAGGCATGCTCTGTTGCAGGTCATCTGCTTTCATCTGCCAGTTCAATGACAAATGGCGCAGTACCGCTCTGGGATCTTTGGCTGCAGACAGGGGTAATACATCGGAAGGCATGTCACCGGACACTGCCCAGTAATATTTACCGTCCCGGCTTTTCACTTTCCATATGGTCACCCAGGGCGCCAGGTAACGGCTCTCTTCCATTTTGACCGTTTCCACCACTATGCCCTTTTCGGCCAGAAACTGGCTGCTCTTTTGCAGTTGAGCCCTGACCCACTCAGCCACCTGTTCCTGGGTCATATTCTTGGCTTGCTCTGTCATTATTATTTTTCCTCCAACAACGCTAACATTGCCTGAAGCGGATGTTTGGGCTTGAAGCCGGCAAACCTCGCGGTCTGGCTGCGACAGGAATAGCCGGTCGCCAGAATCTGCTCAGGCTGGAATCGGGAGATGGCTTGCTGCCAGCTCAATTCAAAAATGCCCCTGGAGTTGTCCAGATGCACGGTTTCATGACCATAGGTGCCCGCCATGCCGCAACACCCCACCGCAACAGGGGAGAGACTAACGCCCATGCCATCAAAGAGTGTCTGCCACTGCTTTTCCGATGCTGGAAGAGCAGTCTTTTCAGTGCAATGGGCAAACAGGGCAAATGCTTGCCCCCTCTTGTTGTCACTTACCCTGGGCAATTCGAGTTGTTGCAGCCATTCATGGACCAGCAGCACGGTAAAGCGCCCCCGGTTACTACCCAGGGTCTTGGTATATTCATCCCGGTAACAAAGAACCAGTGAGGCATCCACGCCCACCATCGGAATATCCAGCTCAGCGACCTCATTCAGAAAATCCGCCGAACTTCTGGCCGTAGCGGCAAACTCCCGCAAAAAACCTTTCACGTGCTGTGGTTTGCCATTAGGTTTGAACGGCAGCAGGATTGGCTTAAAACCCAGTTTTCTGCTCAGTTCAACCAGATCGACAATCAGACCGGCTTCGTAAAAACTGGTAAAAGGATCCTGGACAATGAGGATGTGGCGGCCTCGCTCTTCCTGGGACAGATTGCGAAGGGCTTCAAAGTCAAACTCCACTGTCTGCCGATCCAGGCGTTGTCTGAGTGTGGGTGCAGACAACATTGGGGGATCCACATAACCGATTTGGTTGCGCAGTATGCTCTCCACCAGCGGCAGCCCCATTATCCGGTTGATCAGTTTGGGAGCCAGAGCCAGCCTGGGTGCCATTTTTTCTATATTGCCAACCAGATAATCCTTAAGCGGGCGGGCATAACGGCTGTAATAGAGATTCAAAAATCTGGCCCGGAAACCTGGCACGTCCACATTGACCGGGCACTGGCTGGCGCAGGCTTTACAGGCCAGACAGCCGTCCATGGCTTCTTTAACCTGATGGGAGTAATCCGCCTGGTTACCGGGAGCACGACCGTTGCGCCACTTCTGCCAGATTCCGGCACGGACAGGACTGGATTCCAGCTTTTGAATATCTACCCCCTGGTTGGACAACAATCGCAGCCATTCGCGCATCAGTCCTGCCCTGCCCTTGGGACTGTGACGCCGGTCACGGGTAATCTTGCTGGAAGGGCACATGGGCGACTGGGCGTCATAGTTGAAACACAGGCCATTGCCATTGCAGTTCATAGCGGGCTCAAAACTTTGTCTGATAGAGACGGGAATTTGCCTGTCATATGCCCCCCGCTTGGTGTCTGACACTTTGACCAGGGCTTCGGTTGAGTCCAGTGGTGTACAGATTTTACCCGGGTTCATCTTGTTAAGGGGATCAAAAGCGGCTTTGATCTTTCGCAATTCGGTAAAGAGCTCTTCACCAAAAAATGCCGGACCGTATTCACTGCGATAGCCCTTGCCGTGCTCCCCCCACATCAGGCCACCGTATTTGGCCACCAGCGCCACCACCTGGTCTGATATCTCCTGCATCAGGGCTTCCTGGGCAGGATCACACAGATCCAGTGCAGGGCGGACATGCAACACACCGGCATCCACATGGCCGAACATGCCGTACTGCAAACCCTTACCGTCGAGCAGGGCGCGAAATTCCATAATAAAGTCGGCCAGCTTCTCCGGCGGTACGGCGGTATCTTCGGCAAAGGCCACCGGCTTTTGGCTACTTTTGCTCTTGCCCAGCAGACCGACGGCTTTTTTACGCATGGCGTAAATCTTGCCGATTTCCGTCGTGTCATAAGAAAGCTGGTAGCCAATCACCCCATGTTCCTGACTGGAGATGGACTGCTCCAGCATCCGAGTCAGAGTGGCTATTTTTTCTTCCATATCTTCTGGGGCTTCGGCGTTGTACTCCACCATGTTCAGCCCTTGCAGGTCTTTGCCGGGCACATCCTCTATCAGGCCACTGACCGAATGCCAGACAATGTCCTGGCGGGCCAGGTTTAACACCTTGCTATCCACTGTTTCCACCGAAGTGGCCCGGGCGGCCACCATGGCAGGGGCATGACGCAGGGCCGACTCGAAAGAGTCATATTTCACGTTGATCAGGCACTTGTAGGGAGCAATAGGCGTGACATTGATCTTGGCTTCGGCCACAAAGGCCAAAGAGCCCTCAGAGCCGGTAATAATACGACTGAGATCAAAATGCTGCATGGACTCATCGAACACATGCTCAAGATCATAACCGGTCAGGAAACGGTTCAGGCGGGGAAACTTAGCCAGGATCTGCTCGCGCTTCTGCTCGCAACTGCGCAATACCTGGCCGACAACCTTGCCAATCGACGACGACTCGGAAGCCAGCGCCCGGGCTTTTTCAGTATCCAGTGGTGCGGACTCTAACAGCGTGCCGTCGACCAGTACCGAGCGCAGAGCGAGCACATGATCACTGGTTTTACCGTACACCAGCGACCCCTGTCCCGAGGCATCGGTGTTAATCATACCGCCTATGGTGGCCCGGTTGCTGGTGGACAGATCCGGCGCAAAGAAGTAGCCATGGGGACGCAGAAAATCGTTCAGTTGATCCTTCACGACCCCCGCCTGGACCTTTACCCAGTGCTCCTTGGCATTAAAGTCCAGAATCTGGTTCATATGCCGCGACAGATCCACCACCAGCCCGTCAGTCAGGGACTGACCATTGGTGCCGGTCCCCCCACCCCGGGCAGAAAAACGCACCTCATTATGCTGATTGGCTAGCTGGCCGATCAGCGACAAGTCCTCTACTGAGCGGGGGAAAATGACCGCCTGGGGCAGCTTCTGATACACAGAGTTATCGGTGGCCACCGCCAAACGACTGGCATAACTGGTTTCAATGTCGCCACTGAACGACGACGCCTTCAGGGCATTGAGATAATCCAGATAGGCTTGTTGCAAAGAAGCATTGGCATCGACTAGCGGTAACATCACTTAAGGGGGCTGGTGGAAAAGGACCGCTAGTATACCCAAACCAACTGAATATGCGAGTTCCGCCATTCCAACGCCTCTATGGTCAGGCAGGCATTCAGGCAATGAATTGTAACAATACCTTCCTGTTGCCCACAGACAGGTCGTTTATACTCAATCTGAACTCATCAGAGGACTTCACCTTGAAAACAGTACGCATTGTCCTTGGAACCCTGTTGGCTATCTTCAGTGTGGTGTTGTCTATTCTGCCCGGCTCCATCTTGTTTCTGCTGGCAGGTCTGATGCTGCTAAGCGTGGATTTTCCCCTTGCCCGCCGTTACCTGAAACACTGCCAGAAAATCATGCAAACAGGCGCCAGACGGTTTGACCGCTACCTGCTGAATCGGAAACTGAGTCGCTAGACTGCGCAATTAGTATTCATTCGGACCATTAGCGGGAAAAAGCGCTTGCGCCGCTATCTTTGCATCGCTATTATACGCGCCGTTTCCGGTTGAGCCGCCCGGCCCTTTGGAAACCTCGATATCTTATATGTGCGTCCGTAGCTCAGTTGGTTAGAGCACCACCTTGACATGGTGGGGGTCGGTAGTTCGAGTCTACTCGGACGCACCACTTCTCTTAAAAATATTTTCCTGAATTTCAAGTCAAGCTGGCGCAAGCACCTCCGCTGTATCCCGGTCTAAATATCGGTGGTTCGAACCTATACTGCCAAAATATGATATATATCAATATTTTACGATCCATTTCACTGTCCGGGCTGACGTTACGATATTTTCAACTTCAGTGGCCAAACTGTAATTTTTGTCCTGGTTTCACCGCTTCTGTATCCCTTCTGACTGAACCCCGGTACTTTCATAATCTGTATTCAGGCTCAATAAGTTGAATGATAAAACTATCCTTGACCTGTGAGCGACTCACACCTTTATAGTGTGATTGATCCTAATCAATGGCCCCAGTCAGCACCATGCTAGGCTGGTCGTTAGACTCACTGTCAGAGGTGAACAACAATGCAGGTGGCACAACTAGCCCAAACGCTGAATATCAGCCGCGATACCGTCAGATACTATGTGCGAATTGGCCTTATCAGCCCTGAGCGGGGGGCGGAAAACGGCTACAAACATTTTAGCAAGCAAGATGTTAAGCGGCTGCGCTTTATCTTAAGCGCCAGGGGACTGGGCTTCTCCCTTGACGATATCAAACAACTGCTGGCCGATGCCGACACGGGACAGAGCCCCTGCCCCCATGCCAGAGAGTTGATTGACCAGCACCTTGTGCAGATGGAGCGACGTCTGGCCGATATGCAGCAAATGTTGAAGCAAATGAAAGCGGCCAGAGCAGCCTGGGCTGAACTGCCTGATCGGCCTCCTACCGGGCAGATGATTTGCCATCTGATTGAGGGTTTTCACTTTTCCAGCAAAGAGACAGTATGAACAGCAAAACATCCCATTGCCGCAACACATCGGCACCCCAGAAGATGGCACACGACAAGGATGATAAGGCGGCACCTGGCAAAAGCGGCGCTTGTTGTCATTCAGTCGAGTCAAAGGAAGAAGCCAGCATCGCCCCCCAAACCTGTCACAAGCAGGCCAAAGCGCAGCACCTTACGACTGAAGAAGCCTGCGCTGTAAATCAGCCCGGCACTAAACGCGCATCGTCTGCACAGTCCGATGCCGGGCACGCCGATACCCAGCCGACTTCTGACCACATTCTGCTTGTAGAAGGTGCCAGCTGTGCCAGTTGCGTCAGTAAAATCGAAACGGCGCTTAAAGCGGTGCCGGGTGTCGAACAGGCGCAGATGAACTTTGCCGATCGATCGGTTCAGGTGACAGGCAGCGCCAGTGCCGACCTGTTAATTGCGGCGGTGGAAAAAGCCGGTTATCAGGCAAAAACGGCCGAAGACACAGCCGCAGCCGATTTGCTCGACGAGAAGGAAAAAGCCGACTGGCAGTACTACAAAACCCTGCTTCGCCATACCACTGTGGCATTGGGATTAGGCATTCCATTGATGCTCTACGGTCTGCTCGGTGGCGACATGTCCATCCACAATGACAGCCAGCGCTTTGCCTGGCTGGCGGTGGGGTTGGTAACCCTGGCAGTGATGATTATCTCGGGTAAGCACTTTTTTATTGGTGCCTGGAAATCCCTGCTTAATCACAATGCCAATATGGATACCCTGATCGCCCTTGGCACCGGCACCGCCTGGCTGTATTCCATGGTGGTGGTGCTGTTTCCTGAGTGGTTACCGCAATTGGCTCGTCATGTGTATTTCGAGGCCACGGCCATGATCATCGGACTGATTGATCTGGGCCTGGCACTGGAGATTAAAGCCAGGGGCAAAACCTCCCAGGCCATCAAACGCCTGATCGGGCTGCAAGCCAAAACCGCCAGGCTGATAGAAGGCGACAACGAGCGGGATATTCCCATTGAGCAAGTACAAAAAGGCCAGATATTGCGGGTCCGTCCCGGCGAAAAAATCCCGGTGGACGGTGAAGTGCTGGAGGGCCACTCCAGCATTGACGAATCCATGCTCACCGGCGAACCGATGCCAGTGGTCAAGTCCGCAGGTGATGCCGTGGTGGCCGGTACCCTGAATAAAAGTGGCAGTTTGCTGTTTAAAGCCACCCGGGTGGGCAAGGACACGGCCCTGGCGCAGATTATCCAGATGGTCAAACGGGCACAAAATGCCAAACCGCCCATCGGCAGAATGGCCGATGCCATCGCGGCCTATTTTGTACCCGTGGTGATGATTATTGCCATTGTCAGTGCACTTGTCTGGCTCAACTTTGGGCCTGATCCCAGTGTGGCCTATGCGGTCATTGCCGCCACGACGGTGCTGATTATCGCCTGTCCCTGTGCGTTGGGTCTGGCCACCCCCATGTCGGTGATGGTGGGGGTTGGCAAAGCCGCAGAGGCAGGGGTGCTGATCCGAAATGGTGAAGCGCTGCAACTGGCTTCCAGCATTGATGTAATGGTGCTGGACAAAACCGGCACGGTGACAGAAGGCAAGCCCAAAGTCACGGATATTGTGCTGATCAATGCCACCGATGAGCATCAGGTATTGCAGCAGGTGGCCAGCCTCGAAGCTGGCTCGGAACACCCGTTGGCGCTGGCGATTGTTGAATCGGCTAATGACAGAGGCATTAAGGTATCCAAGGTCCAGGGATTCAATGCCATTACCGGACAGGGCGTCGAAGCAGAGTTGTCTGGTCAGCGACTATCCTTTGGCAATCTGAAGCTGATGCAGGAAAAAGGCGTTGAGCTTGGCAACGCAAAAGAAAAGGCCCAGCAATTAGCCGAACAGGCAAAAACCCCCATGTACTTTGCCAAAGACGGAAAATTGATGGCGATTATCGCCGTGGCCGACCCCATCAAGACTGATTCACTATCGGCGATTAAACGCCTGCAAAAATTGGGTATTCGATTGGTGATGCTGACCGGTGATAATCAGGCCACCGCCAAAGCCATTGCCGCGCAGGTTGGCATTGAAGAGTTTATCGCCGAGGTGCTGCCAGAGGATAAGGCCGCGAAAATAGCCTCCTTGCAGCAATCCGGCGCCGTGGTAGGGATGACCGGGGATGGCATTAACGATGCCCCTGCCCTGGCCAAAGCTGACGTCGGTTTTGCCATCGGTACCGGTACGGATGTGGCGATAGAAAGCGCTGATATCACCCTGATGCGCGGTTCATTGCATGGACTGGCCGACGCCGTGGCCGTGAGTAAAGCGACCCTTAGCAATATCAAACAAAACCTGTTTGGTGCCTTTATCTACAACGTGGCCGGTATTCCGGTGGCCGCCGGTATTCTGTATCCCTTTTTTGGTTTGCTGCTAAGCCCGGTGATCGCCGGCGCAGCCATGGCTTTCTCTTCGTTGACGGTGGTAAGCAACGCCAACCGTCTGCGGTGGTTCAACCTGGGACAAGGAGACAGATCATGATGCTCATCAACCTTATCGGCTTGCTGTTGATCGCGCTGATTATCTGGTGGTTCTGGCTGTATAAGGGGCAGAGTCAGGCAGTAGGAGATGAACCGGTGCAAGTGCTGGTGAAAGACGGCAGCTACCAACCTGCCCGGTTAACCCTGAAGGCGGGTGCCGCCGCTTCACTGGTGTTTAAACGAGAGGATGCCTCTCCCTGTGCCGAGCAGGTGGTGTTTCCCGGCCTCGATCTGAGTGAAACCTTACCCCTGGACAAGCCGGTAACAGTGCAGTTGCCGCCCCTGGCGCCGGGTACCTATGCCTTCCATTGCCAGATGCAGATGTACCGGGGTGAGCTTCATGTGACAGACAATGGAAACCGGAATTAACGGGCAAACTCTATGGGCGTGATCAGGTGGGCAATGTCCCGCTGCTCTACCAGTTGCATAAAAGTCTCGCCCAGACGATCAGACTCGGACAGTACTTTCTGCCAGTAAGGAATACGCTGCTGCGGTGACATGGTCTCAAAATCCCTGCGATCCGGAATTTTGCCAAACGGCAGTGAGGCGACAAATTCCGCCGAGGGGACCACCATCAGAACTTTGTCATAGCTGGCTAACCTGGGGCGACGGAATTTGAGGGATTTGTCGAACCAACCGGGTGTCGGACGGGGAAAAAAATGCGGATAAAGTACCAGTCCCGGCTCAGGGCCGAAGGACAAGTCAAAGTGGTAGTCGATGATGCCGCCATCCCGGTACATACCGGGCGGCGCGCCTGGGATATCCCGTACTCCTTCCAGAACCACAGGAATGGAACCTGAAGCCATCAGCGCCGCTTTAAGATTCTGTTCACTGAGATCGACATGCAAACAAGGCATCCCATGGGGATCGGTTATCTGCAAACCGCTGCCCGGTGTGCCGAAGGCGTAGCGCTGGTAGAAACCCGACAGCAACCGGCGCCTGAACAAATTGGCGCCTGCGCTGGCCAGCAGGCCTGCCATCTGCAGGGGCCTGGGTTCCAGGGCTGTGAGACCGCGACACCGGGCCACAATAAAATGCACTTTAATACGGGAGTTGTGGATAATTTCTTCTATCCCGGACTGACCCAGTACGTAGTCGAGCAAGGCCCTGCCTTTCTCACTGATTTCGGCAGTATCGGGGCGTTCAGAATAGACGGTTTGCGAATAGCGCTCGGCCAGTCGATTGCTGGCAGCGAGGGGATTTTTCTGGGCAAAACAGGCAAAACGAAAGGCCCCAGCCGATGAGCCAATGGCCTGAAGGGGCCGCGTGCGGTGCGCAAAAAACTCAGGGAAAATCACTCTGTCCAGTCCGGCCAGCACGAACCATTTGGGTCCCCCTGACGCCCCTAACAGATAATCGAACAATCCCTGATGCAAACCCTGTTGCTGAATTTCCTTTAGTGCCGTCGGTCCGGCATACAACTCCAGCATGAATACATAACTTCCCGAAAACGGCCAAGGCGCTCAGTATAACCGGATGCGCAAATCAGGCACAGTCTCAGTTCTGCTCAAACAACGCACACACTGCGCCGGCCGGGTCCTGAATGACCCGATATCGGCTCTGGCCGTATGACTTGACTTCGGTCAGGCACTTGCCGCCCCGTTTCACCACTTCCTGAGTGGACTGTTCCAGATTCTCAACCGCAAAGTACAATAGCCACTGGGCAGGCAAATCGGCATTGGTCCCTCTTGCATGACAGATACCGGCCAGATCCTTGCCCGTTTGCGGGTTTCGCATGCTGAAATCATCGTACCCCCCCATATCGACAGGTTTTACCTGCCACCCCACTACCGCGGTATAGAAGTCTTTGACCTGATCGGCATGCTCCACGGTCAGATCCTGCCACAATACCTGGCCAATCGTTGTCTTATCCATCCGTTGTCTCCGCAAATTGATCAGGTTTCAGTCTAGCACTGTTGATAATTCCGGCACTGTAGAAAATCCCACCAGAGAAAATTAATCATTTTAAAACAGTAAGTTATCCACCTTATAAAGAGAACTCAACAAGGTTATCCACAGATATCGTGGATAACCTTCTGCTTGCGTTGATCTGTCCCCTTGCGCACAATTGAGTCTACTTTTCAGGACAGGACGTTTCATGCCCAAACAGACCCTCGCTATCTTACCGGAAACTTTCACCATCTATAGTCTGCCGGTGGATAACGAGTTACCTTCTGCCGTACTGCAATCGAGCCTTTACTTTATCGGTAAGACCAGGGATGAACTGTCCATTGTGGTTCCCGACACCGTGCAGGTCGAATCGGATATGTCCGATCCCGACTGGCGGGTACTGGAAGTGTTAGGCCCGCTGCAACTGTCCATGGTAGGCATTATGGCCCGCATCGGCTCGGTACTGGCAGCGGCCAGGGTCAGCATTTTTGTAGTGTCCACCTTTGAAACAGATTACTTTCTGGTTAAAAAGGACGATCTGGCAAAGGCTAAAGACGCCCTGCTCAAAGACGGTTACAAGGTAACCGGCTAGGGTGCTGCCAAACCCCAACCTGGTGGTGCTCACTGCGCCGGAGTCCTCCAAAGTTAAGCTTTCCCTGCTGTCTCCTGTCAGTGGCACGGTTATGACCCTGCACCAATTGGAAAGCCCTTTATACTCCAGTGGTTTAATGGGGCTGGGAGTAGGCATAGCCCCTAGCGGATACAAACTGTTAGCCCCTTTTGAAGGTAGGGTAAGCAGTATCAGTCCCACCCGGGAGCAAATCCGGCTTAGAAGTCGCCAGGGCCTGGACCTTCTTTTACAGGTGGGCCTGGACAGTCACAAACTGATGACCCAGGGTTTCAGGCTGCATTGCCAGCCAGGCGACAAGATTGAGAGCGGCCAGCTTCTGCTGGAGTTTGATCTGACCCTGCTGCGGGAGCGAGCCATCTCTCCCCTCTGTCTGGTACTCATACCACAGTTAAAGAAGCTTCAGGCCATCCAGGCCCATTGTTTCAAAGTCATGGCAGGTGAAGACCCCTGCATGACGTTGCATTTTTAAACCCAGTCCTTTGATTTTTCCGGTCGCTGAATTAAGCTAACCAGCCCTCCGAACCAGATACCGCGTGAGATATGACCACCCTGTACGGCATCAAAAACTGTGACACTATCAAAAAAGCCCGCCACTGGCTGGAAACCAGACAGATCCCTTATGAGTTCCATGATTACCGTCAGCAGGGACTGGACAAACGCTGGCTGCAAGAGGTCGCGCAAAGGATAGACTGGCAATTACTGCTGAACACCCGCGGCACCACTTTTCGCCAGCTTGCCGACGAGCAAAAAGCCGCTTTGGATCAGGACAAGGCTATCTTGCTGATGTGCCAATACCCGGCCATGATTAAACGCCCTCTGCTTGAACATCAGGGGCAATATCATCTTGGTTTTAAGGCTGATCACTACGAGAGTCTGTTCGATGCAAAATGACGTGCTGGCTCTGGCCAAAGCCCTTATCAACAGAGACTCTGTGACTCCCAATGATGCCGGTTGTCAGACCCTGATGGCGGAGTTTCTGCGGCCCCTAGGCTTTGACATCGAAATGTTGCCCTTTGAAGATACCCAGAACATGTGGGCCCGCAAAGGTAAAAATGGGCCCCTGTTCTGCTTCGCCGGACATACCGATGTAGTACCGGCCGGTCCGTTGAACCAGTGGCACACCCCACCGTTCAAAGCCACGGAAAAAGACGGTTACCTCTATGGCCGTGGCGCAGCCGACATGAAAGGCAGCCTCGCCGCTATGCTGGTGGCTACCCGCAACTTTATCGATAAACATCCCCACCATGACGGCTCCATCGCCTTTCTGATCACCAGTGACGAGGAGGGCCCCTTTATTAACGGCACCACCCGGGTGGTGGATACCCTCGAAGCCCGCAATGAAAAGATGACCTGGTGTCTGGTGGGCGAACCGTCCAGTACCAGCGAAGTGGGCGACGTGGTCAAGAACGGCCGACGGGGGTCCCTCACAGGCCACCTGACCGTCAAAGGGATCCAGGGCCATGTGGCCTACCCGCATCTGGCCAGAAACCCGGTGCATGAGGCCGCCCCGGCCCTGGCCGAGCTGGCGGCAATAAAATGGGACAATGGCAACACGTATTTTCCGCCAACCAGTTTTCAGATTTCCAATATCAGCGCAGGGACAGGGGCCGGCAACGTGATCCCGGGAACCTTATCGGTACAGTTTAATTTTCGGTTTTCCACCGAACTGACGGATAGGCAACTGATTGAGAAAACCCGGCAGATCCTTGACAGACACCAACTGGATTATGACCTGGACTGGACCTTCAACGGACAACCCTTTTTGACAGACAGCGGCGAATTAGTGGAAGCGACCCGGACTGCCATCGAAACGGTCTGCGGCAGACGCACCGAGCTTTCCACCGCCGGTGGCACCTCCGATGGCCGCTTTATCGCCCCCACCGGCGCTCAGGTCATTGAGCTTGGTCCGGTCAACGCAACTATCCATAAGGTCAACGAGTGCGTGAAAATCGATGATTTGTACAAGCTCGCTGACACCTATCAAGCCATTCTCGCCAGGCTGCTATGCTGAGCGCGGCCCAGCTCACCGGGCAGGATGACAGTCTGCTGGTTGAAGTCGGCGACGGCCACAGGTTGTTGGAACAAGTGGCGGAAGACTTTATTCGTATGCAGCAGGCCGCCCGGAATGCAGGAATCGATCTCGCGCTGGTCAGCAGTTATCGTTCTTTTGACCGGCAACTGACCATCTGGAATGAAAAATGGCAGGGCAAGCGACCCATCCTGGATAAAGCCGGCCTGCCATTGCCCACAGAAGAGTTAAACGACGAAGAAAAGCTGGCCGCTATCCTGACCTGGTCAGCCCTGCCAGGCGCAAGCCGTCATCATTGGGGCACGGATATGGATCTGTTCGACGCCGAACAAGTCAAAAGACAGGGCCATGTATTTGAACTGGTGGCAGCAGAGTACCAGCCAGGAGGTCCCTGCTATGGCCTGGCAACCTGGCTGAAACAGCACGCCAGCCGATATGGCTTCTTTCGTCCTTATGACCAATACTATGGCGGAGTAGCTGTTGAACCCTGGCATGTGAGCCACCGGGAGAGCGCCCTAACCTTTGAAACTCAACTTAGCCTGTCGGTACTGACCGAAGTGATCAGGCAAGCCGATATCCTGGGCAAGCAGTTGGTTCTGGAGAGGCTGTCCGGGATCTACCAACGGTATATTCGGTTACCCTCAGTCTGAACCAAACCGGGAATTAGTTAATGAACTGGATAATCATAGGTATTGTTGCCCTGGCGCTGGGCCTGGTCGTGGGCAATCTGATGCTGCTCAAGCACAGCGCCAACACCAAAATGCCCTCCCTGAAGGATAAGAAACCCGGACAAGACCAGGGCTATGACAATGAGAACTGGGACGACGACGACTACTAGGGCGTGCTTATCTTTCATATTGACGCTCTGCTGGAGGTCATTTTTTTGCCCAGCAAGGAAGAAGGAGTGCGGTTTAGTGGGCCTAAATAAGCGACTGATAACGCCGCTGGACGGAAAAATGAACCCAGCCCGAAGGGTTGAGAGCTAAAAATCCCTCACTCTGCGTTGCTCCCAACTTGTTTAGATGGCTAAACGGCGTTACTCGCGCCTTGATTGAGGGATTTTTAGCTCTCAACAGAGAACAATATGAAAGATAAACACGCCCTAGAGCACCGAGTGCTCTAAAATCACCCCCGGTAACGCACCGCCGTGCCACTGATGCTGACCATCAGCATGCTCCCCTTGCTGCCCACCACCTGATAGTCAATATCCACGGCCAGCACGGCGTTGGCGCCTAGCATGCGTGCCTCATTTTCCAGTTCACCAAAGGCGATTTTGCGGGCCCGGGTCAGCTCTTCCTCATAGGCGCCAGACCGTCCCCCGACTATGTCGCGGATAGAAGCGAAAATATCAGAAAACAAGTTGGCGCCCATTACGGCTTCACCGACTACGACCCCCAGATAAGCCTCTACTTCCTTGCCGTCCAGATGATGGGTGGTACTGACTATCATGACATTTCCTCAATAAGTTGTTGTAAGGCAAAGCACTCTTCATCCTGCCTTTGTGGGGGATACGCTGTTGCCGGTACTTTACCCCAGACCGGCGCCGGCCAGGCCAGATCGTTCTCGAAACGGGCGATATGGTGCAGATGCAGTTGCGCCACAACATTGCCTAGTGCAGCAATATTCAGCTTGTACGGCTGGTAACGGCTTTGCATGACCCGGCTGAGTAAGGCCGATTCACGCCAGAGACGTTGCTGGCTGGATTCATCCAGATCGATAATCTCCCTGACGCCCTTCACCCTTGGCACCAGAATGGTCCAGGGGTAATGGCAGTCGTTCATCAGCAGCACCGAGCACAAAGGCAACTGCGCAATGACAAAACAGTCCTGCTGCAGTCTGGGATCCAGTTGAAACATCATCATTTAATCGTTAGCCTGAGTCTCAGTCACATATAGCAGTTTTAAGCCCCTGGATGAAGAGTCTTTTTTCCCTCACTCGCTTTTCCCCTGCGGCAAGCGTTACTCTGCTCTGCCTGTTGAGCTCTTTGTTTGTCTTATCAGCCAGGGCAGCCAATCCCTTGTTTGTAGTGACAGAGCTCTCTCCGCCAGCCCAAACCCTGGTGGATGGCAGGGTCAGCGGCACGGTCACCCAACGGGTCCGTGATCTACTAAGGCGAGCCGGTCTCGAGGGACAATTTCACGTGTTTCCCTGGGCACGGGCCTATGAGCTGGCTCTGGTCCGCCCCAATACCCTCATCTATGCCATGGCACGCACACCGGCACGGGAAAGCCAGTTCAAGTGGATAGCGCCGGTAGGCCGCTACAGCCTGGGCTTTATGAAACTGACCCGCCACACCTCGCTGAAACTGGAGAATGCGCAGCAGGCCAAAATCTATCTGACAGCCGTGCAGCGCAAGGATGTAGCAGTCGAAGTATTGTCAGACCTGGGCTTCAGGGAGGATGATAATCTGCTTTTGACCGCCGATATCCAGCAATCCTGGGAACTGTTACTAAAAGGAAAAGTGGATTTTGTTATTGATGATCCGGCTGCGATCCAGGATCTGCTCGATAAGCATAATCTCAGCCCTGAACAAGTGACCTTTGAACTTATGTTGCCTCAGTTGGAGCAACTCACCTATCTGGCAGCCAGTCTGGAGACCGATGACGCGCTGGTAGAAAAGCTCAGAGCGGCCCACCTGCCACTCTGATTCCGTCGCCATTCAGGCCTCAATGGAGGTCGGCACCACCGTCAGCAAAGCCCGCTGCCCCAATGCGACCTTGGCATTGGGAAAGACAATAGCTTCCCCTTCCTCTTCCACCCTGTAGGCCGCTCCTGGCTCTTCGGCCAATAGATGGCCTACTGGAAAGTCGGTAAAATTGGGCACATCGTCGGCAAAATTCAGGCGAAAATCCTCTTTTGTGCGATTAATCACCTGATGGACGCGGAAAATATGGAAATCTTCCTGCCGGTAAGGCGGCAAGTCCACAGATTCCTGGCAGATCAGCTTCTCCAGGGTCTCCCTCACATCGGCAAAGGCGCCCATATCATTCGCACCAAATGGCCGCACCTTCCCCAGTTCGACGGTAAAGGCATCGGCGCCAAATTCGTTGGAGGAATAGTAGCTGAAGGTGGTGGTGGGGCCGTTGGACAACAGGATGGTATTCACCCCACAAGCAAGCAGAAACTGCAACTGGGAGGCTTTCCAGGGCTGACCGTGCCGGTAGGGGTAGACGGCAAATTTGTCATTTTTGGAGGCACGAATGGCCGTATGCAAATCATAATGACAACGATAGTCCTGGCCCATGGCCTGTCCCGCCTGATAAAAATCCGCCACCGCCTGTTCCAGTTCCAGAGCGCGCCGTCTTTCCTGGTTAACCAAACCTGGACCTTTGGAATGAGCGCCGCTGAACAAGCGGTTCATGTTTTCTTCGACAAAACGCTCGCCAATGTCCATGGCCGGCAGATTGCCAAACAGGAACAACACCCTATGGCAGGCCTGCAGGTCCTCGCGCAGCAGCAAGCTGACCAGCTCGTCACAGATCTCTATGGGAGCGGTTTCATTGCCGTGTACTCCACAGGAAAGGATAATGTCCTTACCCAGCGGATTGGCCGGGGTAAAACTGATGATACCCGCAGAAGTGATGCTCACCCGCGTGCCGTTTTCCAGCTTGAATGCCGTTTCATTGGTAAAGGACGCCGGCTGAGTGCGGCTGAGTTGCAGGAAGTTTCCTTGCTGACGTAACTGAGTCTCAAGCATATGACTGTCTGTCTGGTAGAAAATTGGCGCTAGTCTAGCAGAATTGGGCCTCTGGAGGGCATATGCCCAGGGGAGTTTTTCTCAACTGACCCGGCTGCGGTACGCCAGTGAAGTCCCAACCATAAAATCCGTTTGGGTCAGGGTAAGCAGTTCGTCAAAGGGCACAGCCCTGGAGAACAGAAAGCCCTGGCCGATCTCTATGCCCATGTCTCTGAGCAGATGCAGATGTTCGACTGTCTCTATCCCTTCGGCGATCACCCGGCAACCCAGGGCGGCGGCGATAAGTTGGGAAGCCTGGATAATGGCTTTGTTAACCGGATTGCTGTCCAGTCCCATTACGAAGGTTTTGTCTATCTTGATGGTGTCCAGGGCAATATCGCGGATATAAGCAAGATTTGAATAGCCCTTCCCAAAATCGTCCACCGCAATACTCAGCCCCAACGCCTTGACCTCGGCCAACTGGCGTTTGACCAGCAGCGAATTGGACAGGGCCACATCTTCCGTCAGTTCCAGCTCCAGCTTACTCAAATCCAGCCCATATTGCCGGGCGAGTTTGCCTACTTTGCTGACAAAGTTCGCATCGTATAGCTGGGTAGGTGAAATATTCACTGACACTTTCAGACCTATGCCCCTGCTTTGCAGTTCAAAGGCGCTGCGAAAAGCTCTTTCCAGCACCCAGTAGCCAACCTCGTTCATCATATTGTAGGATTCAGCCGCCTCAATGAAGCTGCCAGGCACTATGATTCCGTCCAGTGGATGGTTCCAACGAAGCAAACATTCCGCTCCCACTATCTGCAGGCTTTGCAGGTTTACCTTGGGCTGAAAATAGAGCTCCAGTTCATCATTGGCAAACGCACGCTTCAGATCAGCTTTGAGTGCCAGCGACCGGCCGGACTCCGGTTTTTCACTCAGGCGAACCAGTTGGAAGTTATCGTATTTGTTTTGCTTGGCCTGCTTCAGTGCACTTTCGGCACCGGAAAACAGCAGGCTGATGTCTTTGTTGTGGGCCAGGTTGGCCACCGCGCCCACATTAAAATCCGCCACAAAAGCGTTCTCATCGAAACTGATAGGGGTTTTGAAGTGTTCGACAAGGTGACTGTAAAATCCCCGTAACTGCATATCCGAGTGAATGCCGGGCAACATCAGGCCGAAGATGTCACCACTGATCCGGCCAAGAACCGCATCTTTGCCAAAGAGTTTTTTGATGCGAAGGGCTACTTCCTCAAGTATCACATCGCCGACCCGATAGCCAAAACTGCTGCTCACATCGGAAAATCTGACCACATCGATAAGCAGCAGAGACAGATGTACGTCACGGCTCACTTCCCGCTGGATGCAATCGAGGAAAGCATAGCGGTTAGGAATGGTCGCCAGGGACTGAAAGATTACACTCATTGAGTACTACAACACCTCTCGTAAGCTGGCTGAATTTTATCCTGTGTACCAGGTAAAAAAAAAGCCCAAAGGGAAACTTTGGGCTTTTTAGGGTAAAAGTGCAGCGAAACGGCGAAATTCTCGCGCTTTGCTGACTCAGTCCACCAGACAGGGTGCCAGTTTCCAAACGCGCTCTACATAATCGAGAATAGAACGATCCGAGGTGAACTTGCCCATCCTGGCAGTGTTCAGGATGGCTTTACGGGCCCATCCCCGTTTATCCCTGTAAGCCTTGTCGGCTTTTTTCTGCGCTTCGGAATAGGCATCAAAATCCGCCAGCACCAGATAGGGATCGCCCCCATCGAGTAAACTCTGCTTTACGGAAGCCAGCTCTCCAGGCTTGCCGGGCGTGAAATAATCTGTCTCAAGCCAATCCAGAATCGCCTTGATCTCGCGGCTTGAGTCGTAATAGTCATAAGGACTGTGACCGGCTTGTTGGATCTTGTGGACCTGTTCCACCGTCAGACCAAAGATAAAGATGTTTTCATCGCCCACCTCTTCGGCAATCTCTATGTTGGCCCCATCGAGAGTACCCACAGTCAATGCACCGTTAAGGGCGAGTTTCATATTGCCGGTACCCGAGGCTTCCTTTCCTGCAGTGGATATCTGTTCGGAAATATCTGCCGCCGGGATCATCTTCTCAGCCAGGCTGACCCGGTAATTGGGCAGGAAGACCACTTTAAGCTTGTGGTTAACCCGTTTGTCCTGATTGATCTTATCTGCCACTTTGTTAATGGCGTAGATGATGTCCTTGGCCAGCTTGTAGCCGGGCGCTGCCTTCGCACCGAACAGGAATGCCCTGGGATGCATATCATAGTCTGGGTTTTCCAGCAGACGACGGTAGAGGGCAAGGATATGCAACAGGTTCAGGTGCTGACGCTTGTATTCGTGCAGACGCTTGATCTGTACGTCGAAGATCATACTGGCGTCCAGCTCCACCCCGGTCAGTCTTTTAACCTCATCCGCCAGAGCCTGTTTGTTGTCATGCTTGATTTGCATGAACTGATTTTGGAACTGGGTATCGTCGGCAAAATTGGCCAGCCCTTGTAACTTGTTCAGGTGCAGTGGCCAGTCTTCGCCTATCTTGCTGGAAATGAGCTGCGATAGCTTGGGATTACAGGCCTTAAGCCAGCGTCTTGGCGTAATGCCGTTGGTCACATTGGTTAACTTACCGGGCCAGAGTTGTTCGAATTCGGGAAACAGTTGCTCCCTGACCAGCCTGGAATGGATTTCCGCCACGCCGTTGACGGCGAAAGAACCGATCACCGACAAGTTCCCCATGCGAATCATCTTCTCGCTGCCCTCTTCGATAATGGACAGCTTGCGTTTCATGGCATCGTTGCCGGGCCATTTTTCCGCCACCCGCTCCATAAATCTGTGATTGATCTCATAGATGATTTCCAGATGGCGGGGCAGGATTTTCTCCAGCATGCGCGCCGGCCATCTTTCCAGCGCTTCTGGCAACAAGGTATGGTTGGTATAGGCGAAGGTGCGGGTGCTGATATCCCAGGCCTTGTCCCAATCCATCTCAGCCCTGTCCACCAGGATACGCATCAGCTCGGGGATGGCGATCGCCGGATGGGTATCGTTGAGCTGGATCACGACCTGCTCTGCAAACCGGCTCCAGTCGTCACCGTGGGCCCGCTTGTAACGGCGGATAATGTCCTTGAGAGAGCAGGCGCAGAAAAAGTACTGCTGAATCAGACGCAGCTCCTTGCCGGCCTCGGTTTCGTCATTCGGGTACAACACCTTGGAGATGGTTTCCGCCTGGATATTTTCGCGCTGGGCATCCACATAACCGCCGGCGTTGAACACGTCCCAGTTGAAATAATCGGACGCCTGGCTTTCCCATAAACGCAGCACGTTGACGGTCTTGCCGCCATAGCCCACCACCGGAATATCCCAGGGTACCCCTTTGACGATGGAGCCAGGATGCCATTCCTTGCGCATCTGTCCTTTCTCGCCGTATTTGGTCTCTACATATCCGTACAGGGGAATTTCCTGGATGGATTCCGGCCGGCAGATTTCCCATGGATTGCCATAATCTCGCCAACTGTCGGGTCGCTCAATCTGTGCGCCGTTCTGGATTTCCTGGCGGAACAGGCCATGTTCATAGTGCAGGCCGTAACCAATAGCCGGCATCTGCAGGGTCGCCAGGGAATCGATAAAACAGGCGGCCAGACGCCCCAGACCACCATTACCCAAAGCCATATCCGGCTCTTCTTCCATCACATCGGTCAGATTGACCCCCAACTCCATCATGGCCTGCTGGGTCTTTTCAAACAGGCCAAGGTTGTGCAGGTTATTAGACATCAGCCGGCCCATCAAAAATTCGGCAGAGAAATAATGTACCGCGCGGGTGTCGTTCAGATAATGAGTCTTTTGCGTCCTGCGCAGACGCTCCATCACCTGTTCCTGCACCGCCGCACAAGCCGCCTTCCACCAGGCGTGGTTATTGGCCTTGTTTTCGTCGGTGCCCAGGGTGCAATGCAGGTGACGCACAATGGCCTGCTTAATATCGTTCTTGGTCAGATCATTCAGCATCAGGGCATCCTGCTGCTTTTCCGGATTCTTTTTTGCCTTAGTCATAGAGGCCTCCATTTAGCTTGCGACTGAGCCGGGGCTGCGCCTTCTGGCGTCATCAGATTGAAGTCGGCCTTCCATGACCACCGACAATCTCCCTACCGCTCTTGTAATAAAATTACAGAATAAATTTAGTTTAATGCTTTTGGAGGATTTTAAAATGGTGTTTTTGTTATTTTTTAGTTAAAAAAAAGACCCAACTCAGCGAATCGGGTCTTTTTTCGTCATAAATTTACATTTAAGTTACATATATAAAACAGTCTTGCAACAAACTATTCCTCGAATACCTGATCGACCAATTGCTGGGCCTCATTTAATAACAGATCCAGATGGTCTTCGCCCTTGAAACTTTCTGCATAGATCTTATACACCGCTTCGGTGCCCGAAGGCCGGGCTGCAAACCAGCCATTCTCGGTGCAGACCTTGACGCCGCCAATGGCAGCATCGTTGCCCGGTGCCCGGGTCAGTATCTGGGTGATGGGCTCGCCAGCCAGATGCGTTGAGCTCACCACATCCGGGTTCATACTACTGAGCTTGGCCTTTTGAGCCGAATTGGCCGCCACATCCATACGCTTGTAACAGGGGTCCCCATGTTCACTGGCCAGTTGCTGATAAGCCTGGTGCGGATCTTTTCCCGTCACGGCCAGGATTTCGGCAGCCAACAGACACAGGATAATGCCGTCCTTGTCAGTGGCCCAGGCCTGTCCGTCACGCCGCAGGAAGATTCCCCCGGCGCTTTCCTCTCCGGCAAATCCCATATTACCTTCCAGCATATGGGGCACGAACCACTTGAAGCCCACCGGCATTTCCGCCAGCTCCCGGCCAAGGGATTTGGCCACCCTGTCTATCATACTGCTGGAAACCAGAGTCTTGCCTATGGTCAGATTGGTCCGCCAGTCTGGCCGGTGGCGGTAAAGATAATCAATGGCAGCAGCCAGGTAGTGATTGGGGTTCATCAACCCGCCAGTGCGGGTGACAATGCCATGGCGATCGAAATCCGCATCATTGCCAAAAGCCAGGTCAAACTTGTCTTTCATTTCAATCAGACCGGCCATGGCATAGGGAGAAGAACAATCCATACGGATCTTGCCGTCCTTGTCCAGATGCATAAAGCCAAAGGTGGGGTCGATGCGCTGATTGACCACCTGAATATTGAGATGGTAGCGCTCGGCTATCCTTGACCAGTAGCCAGCCCCTGCACCGCCCAGGGGGTCAGTGCCAAGGCTGAGTCCGGCATCGGCAATGGCCCGCATGTCCACCACCTGATCCAAGTTATCTATATAGTCCGTGGCAAAATCGCGTTCCACAACCTGACCACTGCGCAGGGCTGCGGTAAAATCCATTCTTTTAACATCACGCAGCTCCCGGGCAATCAGATCATTGGCGCGGATCTGAATCTGATTTGTCACCTGGGTATCAGCCGGCCCCCCATGGGGCGGGTTGTATTTGAAACCACCATCTTCAGGAGGGTTGTGTGACGGCGTAATAACCACGCCATCCCCCAGCCCGTTGGCGCGGCCCTGATTGTGCTGCAAAATGGCGAAGGAAATAGCCGGTGTCGGGGTATAACCCCGCTGATGTTCCACTACCAGTTTAACCCCGTTGGCGGCAAGCACTTCCACCGCCGTGATAAACGCCGGCTCGGACAAGGCATGGGTATCCATGCCCATAAACAGGGGACCGTCTATACCGTTGGCCTGACGATATTCCGCCAGGGCCTGACAGATGGCGGCAATGTGAAAGTCATTGAAGGTACAAAGCACCGAGCTGCCGCGGTGCCCGGAGGTGCCGAAGGCCACCGCATGCGCAGGATTGCCCTTGTCCGGTTTATTGCTGTAGTAAGCGGCGACCAGTCGTGGAATATTGGCCAACTGATCTGAACTGGCAGGTTTTCCCGCAAATGCATGCAGTGTCATCCTTGTCTCCTTGTTAATTAATTAAAGCCTGAATTAATCGGCCTGTTCCGCCATCTGCGGATCAAGCAACTGTATCAATTGTTGGCTCTGGCTGGCGTTGTAACCCAACACCCTGGCCACTTCCTGCAACATAGCCGCCTTTTTACGCGTATTGTTATTAGTGACCACCCAGTACGCCGTCTCGGGGAGGGCCTTGGGATTGGTGCTGCTGCCCGCGGCCAACAACGCCTCCTTGCTGGTGGCAAAGTACGTACGGTTTCGCCCCTTCAGCTCCAGCACCCGGGCGAAATCCTGTCCGTGCGCAACAGCCAGGGCGGTGAGTATGCCGATAAAGCGCTCCACGGCACTGCCTTTATTGGCCACATCCGAGGTGCTCAGGGCGGCAATTATATCCCCCTCGGGCATCGCTTCTTCCTGGAATTCGTTAAGTACCTCAACGGAAGGCTGGGTATCGCTGAATAGCAACCGGCGCAGTATATCCGAGGCACTCTCACCTATATGTTGCGTCTGGGCGGCGATGTATCTGTATAGCTCTTCATCAATTTCCAATGTTTTCATGCTGGTACTGCTTCTGTTGGATAATGGCATCATTATACCCACCGCTTCGAACCCCGGGTCAACTGGCAATGCAAGGTCACTGACCGGCCCCCTGCATCTCGTCACGCTTTGCCAGCTGTGGTATAACGCGGCCAGTTTATCTTTCTTGGCGGTCCATTGTGAACAGCCGCATCTGAAGGATACCCTTGGCAACAGGAGTCTGCAGATGACACTCAACTATCAGCAAGGCGGACAAGGGCAGCCGGTGATCCTGCTGCACGGGCTGTTTGGCAGCCTGGAAAACCTCAACGGCATTAAGCGGGCGCTGGAGACAGACTACCGGGTAGTTAATCTGGATCTGCCCGACCATGGCCGGTCACCAGCCAGCAGCCACTTTAGCTATGCCCGGTATGCACAACAGGTACTGGAAACCCTTGATGGCCTGCAACTGGACCAGGTGGCCTTGCTGGGGCATTCCATGGGCGGCAAGGTCGCCATGCAGTTGGCGCTGGACCATCCGGACCGGGTGGTAAAGTTGTTGGTGGCCGATATCGCCCCCGTCCCCTACCCGAAACGCCATGGTGAAGTGTTTGCCGGTCTGAATAATGTCAACCTGGCAGCACTCGACGGACGGCAATCTGCTGATCGCCAGTTGGCCGAGCATATCCACGAACCGGGTGTGCGGCAGTTCCTGCTAAAGAGCCTGCAAAAGGACGAAGAACGCTGGCAGTGGCGCTTCAACCTGCCCCTTCTCCAGGCAGAATACGACAAGATAACCGGCTGGCCGGATTCGGACAGGCAGTTCAAAGGACCGACCCTGTTTATCAAAGGCGGAAATTCCGACTATATCACCGCCCAGCAGCGGGACGCCATCGTCAGGCAGTTTCCCAACAGCCAGGGGCATATCATCGCCGATGCAGGTCACTGGCTGCATGCAGAGAAGCCCGCAGCGTTCAATAAAATCGCCAGGGACTTTATTGCTGCGGACGGGACTGGTTAGTTCCATCCAGAAACGGGCTACGGCCCTTATTCTGGAACGGAAAATGAAAATTGCGATTTCCATTTTCCTCCCATTTTCAATACGCTACCGCGCTATGAAAATGGCGGCGCTTCCCTGCGCCGCACTAGCACGCGCCTTTCAGGACCGCTGCTAGTTCGCAACAGCGGGGAGTTTATGCTATAGTCCGCGCCGTTTTACAAGGGTTCCATTGGCCTACAGGGCACGAATAGCATGTTGAGTCAGTATTACGAGCAAATAGAAACCATTGTGCTTAACCTGTCGCTGATGGCGCTGTTCTTGCTGATGGGATTCGCCGTTCACGACGTCTTGAAAAAAAACGACGTGCCGCTGATCGGCAGAGCGGTGGTTTACCTGGTGCTGTTTCTCGGCGCCGCCGGATTCCTGGCAAAAGGCATCATTCAAGTATTTTGGCAATCTTCAGGCGTGGGTGGTTAGCCCCGCGATATCGAGGTATCTGAACTTATGGCAAGTGTGGGTCTATTTTTCGGCAGCGACACAGGCAACACCGAACATGTTGCCAAAATGATCCAGAAGGAGCTGGGGAAACACCTGCTCGACGTGCGAGACATCGCCAAGAGCAGCAAGGAGGACATCGCCAGTTTCGATCTGCTGATGTTCGGCATCCCGACCTGGTACTATGGCGAAGCCCAGTGTGACTGGGATGATTTCTTTCCTGAGCTGGAAGAGATTGACTTTACCGACAAGCTGGTGGCGATTTTTGGTTGCGGCGACCAGGAGGATTATGCCGAATACTTCCTCGATGCCATGGGCATGATTCGCGACATCGTCGAGGCCAGAGGCGCCATTGTCATAGGCCACTGGCCCACTGAAAGTTATCATTTTGAGGCCAGTAAAGGCATGGCCGACGACAACCATTTTGTCGGCCTGGGTATCGACGAAGACAGGCAGCCGGAACTCACCGAACAGCGGGTCAAAGCCTGGTGTAAACAAGTCTACGAGGAAATGTGCCTGGCCGAACTGGAGTAAGGTCGTCAGTTGAAGCACACAAGCACAACATAAAAGGGAGCCCAGGCTCCCTTTTATGTTGCTGAACATCCGTTAAGGGACACATTCGTCCAGTCGCCGGTTCATATCCGCCACCACCCTGGACTTAAAGTTGCCCTCACCTGCCTGAATCAGGTATTGCTTGTAATCTGCGATATCGACCAGCTCCAGATTGGCGGTAATCGTTTTGAACAGCCTGGGAAAACGCTCACCGGGCGACTGAATATGATGCAGGCCGCCGCTATAGACAAACAACAGCTTGCCGCTTTCCAGCCGCTCCAGAATCTCGGCGACACCGCCACGCACCGTCATGGGCTTGCCATGCTTATCCAGGCCGTTGCGCCTCTTCATTCGCCCCTCGGGCAGGATGGCGGTAATCACCTCCTGACTTACATGAGAAAGGAAGTGCTGCCAGGATTCATCCGGCTTGCGGGTAATGGGAATACAACCGGGCAATAACACTTTGAGTATCATACCGGCCACGGGTCGTTTCAGGGTGACATCGGCCCCCGGCACAATGACCCGGTGCGCCACATTCCAGACAAAGCGCCAGGTGGCAAAACGAATGAACAAGGGTTCGAACAGACTGGTGTGGTTAAGAAACACCAGAAGTTTCACCTGGTTCAGGGATTCTTCCTTTTCTTCGCTCAGCCAGTTGGCCCTGCCACGGTAAAACAGGTGGGAAAAGATCTTTACCTTGGCCATCAGCAGGAAACTCAACACTTTGCTCATACGCTGCTATCCATCCGTTCGATAATGCTTGGACCCGTCAGCTATTGTTCGGGTTCTTCTTAAAGGATTTTTTAACCGGGCCGATACCTCTATTGCAAGGCTTTTAATGACCCGCCATTGAGGAGATAAGTGATGAAAACAGCGAACCGGGTAAAAAATGTGCTTCTAAGCGGCATTTTACTCTCTGTCTTCGTGCTTGGCGGTTGCATGAAAAACCATTCGTTTACCGCCAGGGGCCTGGCCGAAGATTCGAGTCATGTGTCAACGGTTGCCCTCAAGCGGGTTAACCAAAGCTTCCGCACCTCCTTTCAGATGGGCGACTGGTATTTTCAGGGCGCTCAGGTAGTCAATGGCGGCATCAACGCCTATATCCAGATTCCGGCCAAACTGGATATGGACAGGAAATATCAGGAGAACTACCTTCGCCAGTCGGTCTGTCCCTCGGCAGAACAGCAGGAACTCTGGCATGAACTGGGCTCCACCACCCTGTCCGTCCATATCTATACCTTCAGCAAGCGCTTCAGCGTTCACGCCGAGTGCCGGAACCCGCTCGCCTGAAAACCGCCTGTATCGGCTACCCCTCTTTTCCTTTCCTGTCACTATTCAGCCTTTATTCATTCCTGCCGGGTTATCTTTTAGCCAGCCCTGCCCTGTTCAGTTGACTGACTGTGCCCGGGGCGAGTGATTTTATCTGTTTGTGGGGGTAGACTTGGCAGGCAGTACCCGTTTCACCGTCAATGGATGGAATGGGTATCAGAAGCGAGTCAAAGGTGAATACAATGAAATGCGGCAAAACCCTGATTTTACTGGTATTGAGTTGCTGTCTGACATGGGCCGTGCAGGCACAGGACCAGGATCAGCTTGATGAGGCCCAGGCGGCCAAACGCGCCAGACAACAGGTGGACGGTCGGGTACTTAAGGTGGATAGAAAAAAAGACAATTACCGGGTGAAGGTATTGCAGAAATCCGGGCGCGTGGTGACAGTGGATGTGGACAAGCACTCCGGCAAGGTCAGCAAGCGCAAGGATAAAGACGAAAAGCGTTAAGCGTTCCCCAGAAGGAGAAACCGACCGATGCGAGTGCTGATAGTAGAGGACGACAGCCGTCTGCTGACCCAGTTGGATCAACTGATGCAACAAAACGGCTACAGTGTGGACCTGGCAGACGACGGCCAGAAAGCGCTTTTTTTGTTTCAGGAATATCCCTATGACCTGGCCGTGGTCGACATTGGTTTGCCGGTGATGGACGGCCTGGAACTGATTCGTCAGGTACGCAAGAGCAAGATAACCAGTCCAATCCTGATCCTGACCGCCCGGGACAGATGGCAGGAAAAAGTCGAAGGACTGGAAGCCGGCGCCGATGACTACCTGACCAAACCTTTTCACAACGAGGAGTTGCTGGCCAGGGTCAAAGCCCTTATCCGCCGCGCCGCCGGCCAGCCCAACCCATCCATTGAACGGGGCCCCATCCGCCTGGATACCCTGGCCGAAGAGGTTTATGTCCATGACAACTACGTGGAACTGACCGCCTATGAATACAAAGTGCTCGAATATCTGTTGATGAATCCCAACAAGATTGTCTCCAAGACTGAGCTGACCGAGCATATCTATGACCAGGATTTCGATCTGGACAGCAACGTCATTGAAGTATTCATCGGCAGGCTGCGCAAGAAGCTTGATCCCCAGGGACACTTAAAGCCCATCGACACCCTGCGTGGACGCGGCTATCGTATCAACCGGCAGCTTTAACAGCCCTTATGCAGAAATGGACCCTGAAACGGCGCAGCTTCGTCGCCGCCCTGTTGGTGCTGGTGGTGTTCCTTCCCCTGACCGCCCTGACTCTGGAACAAGCCTTTACCAACAGCCTGAGCCAGTCGATGCAGGACCAATTGCGCATTCAGAATCTGGGACTGATTTCAGAATTTGAAGTGGTGGGCGGCGAAATCCAGATGCCCGAGCAACTATTCAACGAAAACCTGAATATTCCGGACTCTGGCACCTACGCCATTGTTTCCATGCATATGTTGCCCCTGTGGCAGTCGGCCTCGACCCTGCACTGGCAGAAGCTTCCAGACTTGCAGCGGCCTTCAGTAGGCGAAGAGTTGTTTCTGTCCAAACAGATCAACGGGCGCACCTATTTCCAGTTCAGTTACACGGCCGAGTTTGAAGACATCGGCTTCATGTTTCCCGTCACCTTTCATATCCTCCAGGAAGGCCGGTTGTTTGACAGCGAATTATCCGCTTTTCGCAATACGCTTTGGCAATGGCTGCTATTGGTGGCGCTGGTGCTCATTGCTGTCCTGTCATTCAGTCTCAGCGCCGCTCTTAATCCCATCGGCCTTTTGGTAAAGCAGATCGGCGAAGTGGAATCTGACCGCCAGGACCGCGTGACGGGTAAGTTTCCCCCTGAACTGGAACGACTCAAAGCCAGCCTTAACCACCTGCTGGACTCAGAGCAACAGCAACGCAAACGGTATCACAACAGCCTGGGTGATCTGGCCCATAACCTGAAGACTCCCCTGGCGGTTCTCAAGGGCCAGTTGAAACTGGACGATGCTGCCCGGGAACCCTTGGGACAAATAGAAAGCATCATCGCACGCCAATTGAAAAGGGCCGTGGCGGGATCTGGAAGCGGGTGGCAACAAGCCATGCCGTTGGCGCCCATACTGGATAAACTGATCCGCGCCATGCACAAGGTCTATGCAGACAAACAACTGCAGATAGAGCTGGAGGATCCTGACAACCTGAGCCTGAGCGCTGACGAAACCGACCTGATGGAATTGTTTGGCAATTTACTGGACAACGCCTGCAAGGCCGCAAGGAGAAGAGTGCGCATCCGGTTGATTCAGCAGCCCAACAAATCACAAGTCAACATTGAAGACGATGGGCCGGGCATCCCCCCTGCGCAGAGAGAGGCCCTGCTCGCCCGGGGAATCCGCCTGGATACCTATACCAGTGGGCAGGGTATAGGTATGGCCGTGGTCTCTGATCTGGTGTCGGCCTATCAGGGTCGATTGCAGATCCGCGATTCTGAGTTTGGCGGAGCCCTAATCAGTCTGAGCTTTGCTCATTCCGTTTAAGGGCCTTCTCATCAATCAGAAGCAGGGCAAACCAACCTCCCTCGCGGCTGGTCTCCAGGGCCAGTTTGACCACCATAGTCAACGGCACGGCCAGGAGCATGCCTGCCGGACCCAGTAGCCATCCCCAGAAGATCAGGGACAGAAACACCATCAGGGGGGAGAGACCCAGCCCCCGGCCCATAAGTCTGGGCTCGAGCAAATTGCCCATCAAGGTATTGATGGCCAGGTAGCCAGCCGCCACTATGGCAGCCGATACCCCGCCCATTTCCACCAGGCTCATCAGCACTGGCGGTCCCGCGGCAATGATTGAGCCTATATTGGGAATGAAATTGAGCAAGAAGGCCATTACCGCCCATAGCAGAAAATGATCGACACCGAGCAAGTAACACAACAATCCGGCCAGAAACCCCGTCACTATGCTGACTGCTCCTTTGATAACAAGGTATTTCTTCAGAGAGGCCAGGAACTTGGCAATCTGACGGGCTTTCATCTCCGGATTCGACATAGCTAAACGGAGTTTACGGGGAAAAGTGGCGGCCTCCACCAGCATGAAGAACAGAATAAGCAGGACCAGCAGGAAACTGGTCATCATTGATCCTATCCCGGTCAGCAGCCTGGTCAGAGCATTCATGGCCTCGTCTGAATCCATGTAGGCTGCGATACGTTCACTGTCCAAGTTGATATTAAACACCGCCAATTGCCGCACAAGCCAGCCCATCTCCTCCCCCAGCTTCGCCTTGTACTCAGGCAGGTTTTCGATAAATTGAGTCAGGGAATTCCCAAGCAGTCTGGCCAGCATGAATCCAAAAACCAGAAAAAGCAGTATCACTACCACTATGGCAAGCCATCTTGGCATATGGTATCGCCTGGCCCAGTTAACCAAAGGATTACAGGCCAGAGCAATGAACAGTGACAGCAGAAAGGGAACCAGAATGCTGCTGGCGGCTTTTGCCCCTGCCAGAATGACAACCAGCGAGGCAAGGGTCAGTAATACCCTGGAGGTTGAAGAAGCTTTAATATCCATATTCTCAGGTCACATCGTCCGGCTTGTGGCAAAATCAGTTAATTGTTTAATTCTAATCAGGCAGTTAGCCTGACGAATGAGGAAGTTTGGTCAATGAATCTCAACCCTGCCACTATCAGGATCAAGAACCTGCGCCTGCGCACATACGTAGGCATTAAGCAGGAGGAAATCGAGAACAAGCAGGACGTGCTGATCAACGTCAGGATCCAATACCAGGCCAGTCCTGCCACCCACTCGGATCAGATGGAAGATGCACTCAATTACCGTACTATCACCAAGCGTATCATCGAGTTGGTGGAAAACAACCGCTTCTCATTGCTGGAAAAGCTGACTGCCGATATCCTGCAGATTGCTGCTGAGCACGAGTGGGTGAGCTTCGCCGAAGTAGAGGTGGACAAGCCCAATGCACTGCGTTTTGCCGATTCCGTGTCGCTGTGCTTATCTTGTACTAAAGCCTGATTGGCAGGAGTCTATCATCGAAAGTAAACAAATCCTGATGACCGGCGGCACCGGTCTGATTGGTTCGAGACTGCTGGCCCGTTTTCCCGACAAGTACGAAGTAACGGTGCTGACCCGTAATCTGGCCGAGGCGGAAATGTCCCTTGGCAGGCGGGCAAAATGGATCTCGAGCCTCAAGGGCCTGAATAATCTGGACGCCTTCGATGCGGTCATCAATCTGGCCGGCGAACCCATTGCCGACAAGCGCTGGAGCGATACTCAAAAAGAAAAAATCTGCCAGAGCCGCTGGCAACTGACCCAGCAGTTGGTGGATTTGTGCCAGGCCGGAGAGACGCCACCGAAGGTCTTCCTCAGTGGCTCGGCGGTAGGCTACTATGGCCGCCAGGGGGACACCCAGGTCAGCGAATACCATCAGGATTGCTACGATGAATTCAGCCACCGCCTTTGTGCCAGATGGGAGCAGATCGCCCTGCAGGCCCAATCGGAGAAAACCCGTGTCTGCCTGCTTCGAACCGGACTGGTGCTCAGCCGCAAAGGCGGTGCCCTGATCAAGATGCTGCCGGCCTTTAAGTTCGGCCTGGGCGGCCCCATGGGCAATGGTCAGCAATATATGTCCTGGATCCATATCAGTGACATGATGGCCGGTATCTGCTTCTTACTTGAGGAACCAGATTGTCAGGGTCCCTACAACTTTACCTCGCCCAATCCGGTCAGCAATGAAGAGTTCAGCAAGACACTGGCCAGGGTCCTGCACAGACCCTGCCTGTTCCGGGTGCCGGCGTTCGTGCTCAAGCCGCTGCTGGGCGAGATGTCAGACTTGCTCCTTCACGGCCAGCGGGTCATTCCCAAGCGTCTTGAAGAAGCCGGCTTTCATTTTCAGTACCAGCACCTGGACAAGGCGCTGCAGAACCTGTTGGACGAGTAAACCGGACCCTGGGGTATTTCTACAGCATCCTTCTGAGCAACTGACTGGTATTGAAAGACAGCAACCGCCAGCAGCTCAGGGCGCCCAGCAAGCCCACCACCAGCGCACCCACCAGGGGCGCCAGCAACCAGAAGTCCCAATGGAGCCTGGCCTGCATGTCGAAGACCCTTGTCTGCAGCAGATACAGGGCCAGTTCATTAGCCAGCGCTGCCATGGCACCGGCGACCAGGCCAATAATCAGAAACTCGAAGATCACACTGGCGCGGATCAGCCACCCCCTGGCTCCAAGCGTCCGCAAGATGGCCAGTTCCTGAAGGCGTTCATCCATACTGGACTGCACCTGCGCCACCAGCACCAGGGATCCGGCGCACAGCACCAGCACCAGAATAAACTCCACCGCCAGGGACACCTGTTCGATAACCGAACGCAGTTGATTAATCCTTGCATCCACATCAAACAGGGTGACAGTAGGAAAAGGCGCCATCAGGCCGGCGAGTTTGGCCTTGTCCTGGCCGGGCAGATGGAAACTGGTGATATAGGTGGGTGAGAAACCTTGCATGGCTGCCGGTTCCAGGACAAAGAAAAAATTCGGCTGCATGGTTTGCCAGTTCACTTCCCGCAAACTGGTGACCTCGGCTTGCACCACTTCACTGCCGACATTAAAGGTCAGCAGATCGCCCAGTTTGATATCCAGCCTCTGCGCCACCTCGGTTTCTACGGATACCCTGGGGATCTCTCCCTGGCTGTCCCCATGCCAGCTACCTGCCACCACCCGGTTCTCGGTTTGCAGACGGTCGCTCCAGGTCAGGTTGGCCTCACGACCCAGACCCTGCCGCCCCCTGTTGTTGCTGTCTTCCTCTTTGCTCACATCGGTGCGGATGGTTTCCTCGTTGATGGCGGCAAAACGTCCACGGATGACCGGATAAAAAGTGTCCATCTGCACGCCAGCCTGTCCGAAATGGCGCTCAAGCTCCGGCAACTGCTGCTCGGTGATATTGATCATAAAGTAATTGGGCGTCCCCTGGGGCAGTTGATCACGCCATTGCTGGACCATGTCATTGCGCATTACCAGCACCACCAACAGCAGCATGATAGTGATGGCAAAGCTGATCAGCTGTACCGAGTTGTCCATGGCCCGGCGCTGGATCCTGGCCCAGGCCAGTTGCCAGGCACCCATTCTGCCCTGCCCCAGTCGCCTGCCCAGGGCTATCAGCCCGAAAGTCACCAGCAACAGCGCCAACACCAGCACCAGCCCGGTACCCAGCAAAATGGCACTGATCTTCAGATTGCCGCTGTAAGCCCACATCAGCAGGAAAATTGCCACGCCGGCGGCCAGAAACTGAATAATCCTGGAGCTGATGCCTGCCCCCAGATCACGCCTGAGCACCCGCAGGGGCGGCACCGAAAACAGCTTCATCAGGGGGTAAAGGGAAAACAACAGGGCGCAGACCAGACCGGTAAACACCGCTATCAGAAAGGGCCGCCAGTGCCAGGCATCCAGGGCCACCGGGACACGCTCGGCAATGAGGCTGGCAATGACCTGCTGAACCCCATAGCCGACCAGTGCACCCACCAGAATACCCAGCCCTGTGATAAACAGAATCTGTAACAGATATATACGCCGCACCAGAGACGCCGGAGCCCCCAGTGTCTTCATGATGGCCACAGGATCATAGTGACGGTGGCTGTAGCGCTGGGCGGCGACGGCGATGGAGACGGACGCCAGCACAATGGCCAGCAAACTGGCCAGCAGGAAATACTGCTCGGCCCGCTGCACCGAACGTCCCAGCGGGGAATCGTCATCCTTCACCGAACGCCAGTAGTGCAGTTCCCTGTCCAGTCGTGGTTCCAGCCACTGATGGTAATCCTCCAGAACACCGTCAGGGCCGGCGAACAGAATGTCATAATCGGTCCGGCTGCCAGGGCCTGTCACATGGGTCTTGTCCAAATCCTGCAGATTCAGTAACACCTTTGGATCGCCGCCAAAGACACTGAACCCGCCGTCAGGCAATTCACTGATGATGCCACTGATGGTAAAGCTGGCATCACCCACTTCCAGCTGCCCGCCGAGACTTGCGCCCAGGACCTGGAACAGTCTGGACTCCATCCAAACCTCTCCCAGGCCTGGCAGGGCGTCTGTTTCCCTGGCCGGGCCGAAGGGAACCTCGGCCACTTTGACTTTGCCCTTTAGCGGATAATGACCGTCTACGGCGCGCACATCGGCCAGCATCATCTGTTCACCGGCAAAGACCATGGAGCGCAGTTGCACCCGTTTGGCCACATCCAATCCAAGGGCCTTTGCCTGCTCCAGCCACTGTTCAGGGACGGGTTGATCAGAGCCCAGCAACCGGTCGGCAGCCAGAAACTCAGCCGTCTTGTCGGTCAACGCCGTCTGCAGCCGCTCGCTGAACAAGGACAGGGACAACACCGCCGCCACTGACAAGACGATGGCCAGCAGGATAACGGTCAGTTCCCCGCGACGGGCCTCGTGACGAAACAGGCGCCATGACAGGCGCAGCGATGCACTGTCAGCCCACATGGCGCTTGGCCTCCGGTTGCTCGGTGGGTTGTGAGGTCTCGGTCAGGCTGCCCGCATGCATCTGCAACTGACGCTGACAGCGGCTGGCCAGTTCCGAATCATGGGTGACGAGAATCAGGGTAGTGCCCAGTTCCCGGTTGAACCTGAACAGAAGGTTCTCAATTTTTTCGCCATTGGCGGCATCCAGATTGCCCGTGGGTTCATCGGCGAACAGGATTTTAGGCCGGGTAATAAAGGCGCGGGCGATAGCTACCCGTTGCTGTTCCCCGCCACTGAGCTGATTGGGATAATGGTTGCCCCTGTGACCCAGTCCGACTTGTTCCAACGCTTCCAGCGCTCTTTTCCGGGCATCCTTGAGTCCGTTGATTTCAGCCGGCAGCATAATGTTTTCCAGCGCAGTCAGACTCTGTACCAACATAAAACTCTGAAAGATAAAACCGACCTTTTCGCCGCGCAGTCTGGCCCGCTGCTCTTCATCCAACTTGTGAAGGGGCTGCCCGTCCACATAAATCTCCCCTGAGCTGACTTCATCCAGTCCGGCGAGCAGGCCGAGCAGGGTGGATTTCCCCGAACCGGACGCACCGACGATGGCAACCGACTCAGCGGCCTTGACATCGAAGCTGATGGGCTGAAGGATCTGCAATTCACCTTCGCTGGTTGTCACAATTTTGGTGATGGCCTGTGTCTTTATCATAGTCGGGGTAAGATTCATCGTGTTATCAGCTCTCAAGGTTATCCTATTCCTAATACCCCTGTTGTGCTTTTCAGATCAACTGAAGGCGCAGCAGGTCAAATTACTGGTGCTTGGCGACAGCCTAAGTGCTGCCTATGGCCTGAAGCAAGAGCAGGGCTGGGTGAGTTTGTTACAAAATGCGTGGCAGGATCAGGGCATCCAGGTAATCAACGGGGCTATCAGCGGCGAAACCACCGACGGTGGACTGGCCAGGCTGCCGAGACTGTTGGAACAGCATCAGCCCACACATCTGTTGATTGAGCTGGGGGGTAATGATGGATTGCGTGGCTATCCTATTGACAAGCTCAGGGACAATATCGCCCGCATGATTGAACTGGCCCGCGCATCAGACGTGCAGGTGCTGCTGCAACAAATGCAGATCCCTACCAACTATGGCAAACGTTATACACAGATGTTTACCCAGGCCTACACAGAGCTGGCCGAACAGTATCAGGTGCCGCTGGTGCCCTTTCTGCTCGAAGAAGTGGCTCTGGATCCTCAATTGATGCAACAGGACAGGATCCATCCAAATTTGGCGGCCCAGGGCAAGATCGCCGATTTCATGCGCAGACAGCTCGAGCCGGTTATATTGCCCTAGTTCTGGTCTACAATAGTTCCAGGTAGCTCCATGACAGAGGGTATCAGGATGGAAATAGGGTCAGCCGCAGGGGCCAATGTACAAACCCTGCAACAACCGGCGCAGCCGTCGTCCCGACAGGAAATCCGCCAGGCCGATCAACAACAGCGCCAGGCGGAACTTGAAAATCAGCGCGCGGAGCCGGATCCGAATCAGCGGGTGGGCACCCAGATAGATACCCGCGCCTGAGCCAGGGGTGGCGGCGACAGCCGCAACTGCAATCCTTTTGATATTGATGGGAATTCGTTACACTTCGCGCTAACCGAATCTGGATGTTCTGGCCGACTTGAAGTCAACTCTGCTTTCACTCAACCTGTTTATCTGGCTGCTGCTTGGCTCGCGAACGGTCTCGGCGGCCGAAACCCTGCTGGTTCTCTATCCGGACGTGCCCGCCCCCTATGCAGAGGTTTTTGAACAGATTATCGATGGTATCCGCCAGCAACATCCTGAATCTCTGGTACTGCAAAAAATCCGCGAAAGCGACGATCAGGACCGTCTTTTGCGGAACCTGAATGCCAGCGCACCCGACATGGTCATTGCCCTTGGCAAGCGGGGTTATGAAATTTCCCTTGCCCTGCCCACCTCCCTGCCGCTTGTCATAGGGGCACTGCCCCTCAGTCCCAACGGTTTACCCGGCATCAGCCTGCTTGCCGATCCTGGGGTGCTCTTTCAGTCTCTGCGCCGCCTGGCGCCATCCATCAAGCGGGTGGCAGTGGTCTACACGCCAGGCAACGAGTGGTTAATGGACCTGGCTGAACAGCAAACGGAAAAACAGGGACTGACGCTGATTCGCGCACAGGTTGCGGACCTGAAGGAGGCGGTCAGTCGCTATGAATCGCTGCTTCCACAGCTGGACAGCGCAGAAGACGCCCTGTGGCTGCCCCTCGATCCGGTGACGGCCAACGAACAGGTGATCCTGCCCAGGCTGCTGCAGTACAGCTGGGACAATGACCTGGTGCTGTTCTCCAGCAAGCCTGTCCATGCCAAGCGCGGCGCCTTGTTTTCCACCTTTCCCAACCACCAGGAGTTGGGCCGTTCCCTCACGCTGATGGTGCAGGGCCTGTTGCACAAAAAGGCTGACCCCGAAGTCAGGCCCCTGAAGGAACTGAAGCTGGCTGTCAATCTGCGTACTGCTGCGCATCTGGGCTTTGAGTACAACACTCAGCAGCAAAAAAACTTCAGCCTGACCTTTCCGGATTAGGAGGGATAATGCCGCTGCCCTTTTTATTTTCGCTCAACCAACAATCCTTCCGACGACAGTTGCTCACCTATATCATCGCCGGCGTGGTCCTGCTGGTGATTATTTCCAGCCTGCTGACCAGTTGGCAAACCAGCAGCCAAACCCGTTCAATGATGACCCGTAATGCGAGCCAGATGGTCAAGGCTCTGGCCGAACAATCGGTTCTGGCCCTGCTGACGGAGAGTCCTGAGAACGCCGATACCGCATTGCAGCAGGTCCTGGAATTTCCCGATGTGGTGGCTGCAGGCCTGCTTACCCAGGATCAAAGACTGTTGACATGGCGGGGGAACCCGGCCGACATGGGATATTTTACTGAGCGAAACTGGTCAGGATCGGCCAGTGACATCAGCATGGATACCAACGGCGATCTCTGGTACCTGGTACACAAGGTCAGTATTGACGAAGATGGGGTGGACAATCCCCTGCAACTGACCACTCAGGACCAGCAGACGCTGGGTTATGCCCTGCTGGTTTTCAGTCAGGAGTATCTGAATCAGCTCAACAGCAGGATTTTCACCAGTATCGCTGTCACGGGCTGCCTGGCCATTCTGGTAATGTACCTGGTCATCAGCGGCGTGATTGGCCGTCTGCTGTTGCCGCTGCAGGCCCTTTCACGGGTCATGGGCCAGTCCCATCAAAGTGGTGAACACCTGCAGGCTGAAGTGGAAGGAGCCAAGGAAATTCGTCGCATGGCGGAGTCCTATAACGCTATGATGACGACTCTGGATGAGCAGGATGAGCGCCTTCGGCACCACAATGAGGAACTGGAGGCCAAAGTAAGGATCCGTACCCGTGAACTGACCCAAGCCAGGGACGCAGCCCTCAGTTCAAACCGGCACAAATCTGAATTCCTGGCCAATATGACCCACGAGCTGCGTACCCCCATCCAGTCGATCATCGGCTATGTAGACCTGGTCAGGGAACAAACCCAACTAGCCGGTCTGCCACATCTGCAGGAGGATCTGGACAGGGTAAACCGCAATGCGGAGAGATTACTGGGCATGATCAACTGCGTATTGGATCTGGCCAAGATAGAGGCCGGCAGGATGGAGGTCAGGCTGAGCAGTATCCATCTGTATGACCTGCTCAGGGACATAGAGGAGACGGTCTTGCCGCTGTTGCCCTCGGGCAACAACCGGCTCGATATAGTCACTCCCGCAACAGACAGACTGATAAGGGTGGATGCTGAAAAGCTTTTCCAGGTTCTGATCAACCTGCTAAGCAATGCCTGTAAGTTTACCCGTGACGGACTGATCCGACTCAGCACCGAGTATCAGCCCGGCAAGCTGACTTTCAAGGTGCAGGACACCGGGATCGGTATCGAAAAAGACAAGCAGGACAGTATCTTTGACCAGTTCCGGCAACTGGACAGCGGCGAGAACCGACAGTTTTCCGGCACAGGGTTAGGGCTGGCCATTTCCCGGCAGTTTACCCTGCTGATGGGCGGCACGCTGAGCGTGCAAAGCCAACCCGGCCGGGGAGCCACCTTCACACTGGAGCTGCCGGTATCCTCCGCAGACTATATTTCAGCCAGAAACTGAAAGTGAAGCGATTGATTATTTTAACTTTTTCCGTTTTTTTGCTTGTCAGCCCAAGAACAGCACATAAACTGGAATGGTAGCATTGAAACCACTGAGGTTCCCTGATCCATGTCTATGCTGAAGTTTACGTCCCTTGGCCCAATGCAGGCAGGGTTATCCCTGCTGATGGTATCCTTATGTCTGCCACTGTCGGCCTCGGAACAGTTCCAGCAGGATGGGACCGACATGATGGACTTTTATGGCGATGTGGAGTTTGTCAGTATCGCCACAGGTACGCAGAAGCCCCTTAATAAAGCTCCGGCTGTTGCCTCTGTCATTACTGCGGCAGAAATAGCCGCCAGTGGAGCCCGCTCGTTGGCTGAATTGCTACAGGCGGTTCCCGGCGTCCATGTGGCTCACTCGTCCCAACTGATGGCTCCCAAGTTCATCATCCGTGGCATTGCCAGCACCTTCAATGCCCAGACCCTGGTATTGATCGACGGTGTCCCCATCTCCTCACTGGTGAGGGGAGACAGGCACACCGTCTGGGGCCATTTCCCGGTGCAATCCATCCAGCGGATTGAAGTATTGCGGGGACCTGGCTCGGCAATCTACGGAGCCGATGCCTTTGCCGGAGTGGTTAATATCATTACCAAGACCTCGGCTGACATTGACAGAACCCGCGCCGGGGCAGGCGCAGGCAGTTTCAACAGCCGCGATGCCTGGCTGAATACCAAAGCAAGCCTGGGTGAGCTTTCCGTGGGCCTGTCACTCGAATACCTGACCACTGCAGGGCATGGTGAATTCATCCACCACGATGCGCAGACCAATCTGGATCTGCTCGGTCTGGCACCGCCTGCATCATTGGCACCTGGTCCGGTCAGCACGGGTTATGAGGGAATGGATGTGCGCCTTTCTGCAAGCTACCGGGATCTGGAAGTAAAATGGAGTTATCAGGACAGGGATGATGTAGGTACCGGGCAGGGCATAGCATTTGCTCTGGATCCGGAAGGCCGGCTCGGTGGTGAACGCTCCTTGTTTCAAGTTCGCCTGCAGGATCTGCTGGAAACCGAACATCACAAGGTAGATCTCAGTGTCAGTCATTATCGCTCCTCACAGAATATCGAGCAGAACCTGATCCTGCTCCCGCCGGGCACCTTCTTTGGCGCTTATCCGGAAGGCCTGATCGGTAACCCCGCCTGGCAGGAGCGTACCAGCGGCCTGAAGCTTAGCGGTGACTATGCCAGGCTGAACGGACATCAGATCTTATGGGGACTCGGATATCGGGTGGAAGAAGTGTATTCCGTATTTGAAAGTAAAAACTTTAATGCCGACTTCAGCCCCAAAGGAGCCATAGTCGACGTATCAGGCACCGACGAAGCATTCCTCCCCACTGCCAGGCGGGAAAATGCTTTTGCATTCGTTCAGGACGAATACCGACTCAGTCCTGACTGGGCTCTGACCGCCGGCCTGCGTTATGATCATTATTCTGATTTTGGCGATACATTTAACCCCAGACTGGCACTGGTCTGGGCAACCACTTTGAAACTGACCACCAAATTCCTGTACGGGCGGGCGTTCCGGGCACCGGCTTTTGCCGAGACAGAGGTTATCAATAATCCTGTAGCGTTGGGCAACCCTGCCCTTGCTCCGGAAGTGATCGATACACTCGAGTTGGCCTTCAACTATCAGCAAAGCGCAATGGTCGACTTGTACCTCAATCTCTATCTTTTTGAGGCCAGTGATTTGATCAGCTTCGTCCCGGATGATAAGGCCAACACCGCCACAGCACAGAATTTCTCCGAAGTCTCGGGCCTTGGTGCTGAGCTGGAGAGCCGGCTGCGGTGGTCGGAAAATCTGGACGCCGTCATCAATCTTAGCTGGCAACATACCGAAGACAGCGCCACTGACTCCCCTCTCGCCGGGGCCCCGAGTGTGCAGGCCTTCGCCAGGCTTAATTGGAAGTTTGCCGACCACTGGACACTCTATTCATCGGTCAACTTTGTAGGGGAGCGAAAGCGCGGTTACCTGGATTACCGGAAAGATCTGGAGGGTTATGTAGATGTGGCGCTAACCCTGCACTATCAGGTGACGGAGCAGACCAGGCTGACTCTGCGGGCGGATAATCTGCTCAGTGATAATATCCGCGAAACCAGCGAGGGCCCTTCTCTCACCTCGCCGGGCATAGATATTCCAGGGGATATTCCGCAAGCCGGCAGAGCCTGGTTTGCCAGCCTGGAACACCGATTTTGAACCTCATACCCGTATAGGCCCTACCATTCTCTTGGCGGGGGTCCCTGATAGTCTATCTCTTCACAACGAACCGGCAGAAAAGTGCCTGGCGGCCGTTGCAGGGTATCCAGGTAGCAGGGCAACATGCCAGCAGAAAACAAAAGGGTGCAATAAAGCCCAAACTGCCGAGCATCGAAGCCCAAGTCTGCTGCCAGGCCCGCATAGATGGCAATGATATTCATGCCAAACTGCTTGTTGCGGATGAAATGCTTCTCCACCTCCAGGGCTAGCTGCAGATATGGTCCGTCGGCCAGGTCCAGCTCACGGGCAAACGCCAAAACGTGGGGGATTCGTTCATCCACCCCTATCAGGGGGCGTCCATAGCCGTAGATAATACGATTCTGATCCACCTCATGATCGATGATGTCAGCCAGCTCTTTCCCCTGCAGTAACTGCTGCCTGGCACGGAGCAGGAAATCGATACCGCCCATGGCCGGTTTCACCCCATAGATGTCTGCTTCGGTCAGGCTGTTAGCGCCACAAAGTGCCAGCACGGCACTGGAGCGGGCCGAGCCGGCCAGCGAAGCTACCCTGTTGCACCAGATGCGCGGATCAGGATAACTGGTGCTGACCCAGATAAAGTTCAGCAATCTCATTTGTTTGTTATCAAACCGTCGTCCCGTCACACCTAACAGGAACAACTCCAGCCACTGCAGATCCTTCAGATCATGATGCAGATCCTGGCCACGAAATACTGCTCTCTTGCCCAAAAATGCCAATCCCATGGCTGTATCAAATTTGTCTGCGTATTGCTCAAGTGGACTGTCACTCATCCCGCCAACCTCCATTTTCCGGAAATCCTTTATCACCCGGGTCGTCGGACAGGGTAACGGCGTCCTGGTAGAAAGGAAATTGTCGCCAACCCTGGTGTCCCTGCTCCATCGATTGGGCAGCAGCCCCAGGGAGTCGGAGATACAAGTGCAGCATACTCGCCTGTTCGGCAGCCAGACCAAGATCTAAGTAAGCCGAAGCGGCAACAAAAGCAGTGGATACGGGCCGTTCCAACACCGTCTCCATCGCCACCCTGTGCTGTTTCAACCAGCTAAGTTGCCCGCCAGGTGATAAGTTCTCCAGGTAGTCCAACGCCTGGAGCAAGGGCAGTGACGCCACCCGGCGGTTGGGATCGAAGCCGGGCGGATAATCAAACGCCGGCCAGATATCTTCCCGGGTCCTGTGTCGATTCGGAGCTTTCAGTGTTTCCAGCCAATCCTGCAGGCTCTTATTGCAACGGGCGGCCGCGTCCATTAGCCAGCGAATTTCCTGTGCGCCACCGAGCTGCCCTGCCCCTACCGAAATGGCAGCAATTAACGCAGCCGCCTGAGTCGAACCACCTGCGCCGGCATTCATCGCCGCCAACACGGAAGGCTCACGAAGACCCGGATGGGCCAGAAAGACGGCTAACTTATCCAGGAGTTGGCATTCGTTCCGATCCGGTCGGCGTCCACTGAACAACAAATACAGGTATTCGGTCAAACCAGCACCGGGTAGAAGTTGTGTATTCACATCATAGCCATAGACTGACTGGCGAGCTGCAACAAAGGGGTCGCGCTCGTCCGCCTGTTCTTGCCAGATACGGGTCTTGTAACAATATTTTCCACTCATGATCATCCTCCCGGTGTAGCCGAGGTCCCTTTGGCCAGGCCTTTAACTCTGTCCATCATGGGCGGTACTTCGTCGGGGTCGATGCGCAGATCAATTAGGGTCGGTCCGTCCTTGAGGAAAAAGCCCTCAAAATCGAGCTCCTCCAGCTTATCTGGATTGTCCACCACTATCCCCTCCACGCCCATGGCCCTGGCCATGGCCGCAAAGTTGACATTTCCCAGTTCAAATCCGCTGGGCTCTGCACCACCCAAACGCTGACCGTGCATCACCATGCCCAGCACCCCGTCATTGAGTACCAGAAATACAATGGGTAATTTCTGTTGCAGGGCCACGGTAATCTCCTGAGCGCTCATCAGGTAGCTGCCGTCTCCTGTCACACACACATGGGGATGGCGTTCCTTGTCAGCCAGGGCCGAGCCGATAACCGCGCCGATGGACCACGCCATAGCGCCCAACCCCATGGCAATATGGTATTTTCCATCGCTTTCCGGCCGCTGGTAATAGTGTATGGACCAGGCCCAGGCATTGCCCGCATCGACAAAGAACCGGCTACCCGGCGGCAGGACTCTGCTCAGGTGGGTAAAGACCCGTTGCGGCTTGAGGATAACCGCTTCTTCCCTGCCGCCCGTGGGATCGTTCAGAGCCACCCGGCAGCCGTTGATATTCCTTGGCAGGGGCTGCGCGAATACCTGCCAGTGCTTGCCCCATTTGAATTTCCCCTCCTTGACCTCGTCTATCAGGCGCTGAAAAACCGACGGCAGATAACCGCATACATGCAGTTTGGCCATGGGGGAGCGGGTAAAATGCTCAGGGGTATAATCTATATGGATCAGTTTGTGGTTCATCAACTCCACGGCCCAGCCGCTGGTGCCAAGCTCCCCCAGCGCCGCCCCGACGGCCAGCACCAGATCGAGCTTTCCGTCCCTGTCCTCAAGCAGTTCCTTGGCACTTTGATGACCGCCGAATCCATATACCCCCCGATACAGACGATGGGTTTCGTCCACCCAGCGTTTACCCATGGGCCCGGTTACAAAGGGGGCATTGATCAGCTCGGCGAACGCCATAATCTGCTCAGACGCCTCAGCACAGCCATCTCCCAGGAACAGCGCCACCCGTTCGGCCTTGGCCAGTTCCCTGATAAGACCGACCAGCGCTTCCTTATCGGAGAGGGTAAACTTGTGCATCAGGCTCTCGACCCTGATCTGTGGTCGCTGACTTACGGTGGCGCGCAATACATCCGAAGGAATACTGATATGTACCGGACCGGCCGGGATCCTGCGGGTGGCCATGATGGCCGAAATCAGTTTGTGTTCCATCTGCTCCTGATGGCTGACCAGCGAATTATAACGGGTGCAGTAGCGAAACATGCCCACCGTATCGATAGCCGCACAGGATGAATCCTGCAGGGCCCTGCGGCCAAACTTGGGCAGCGGTGTCTGGGCGGTGATCACCAGCATGGGTGTATTGTCGGCATAAGCCCCGGACACACCGGTAATCAGGTTGGTGGCACCCGGTCCCGTGGTCGCACAGCAGACACCTATCTTGCCGTTCTCCCTGGCATAGCCGTCTGCCATAAAGGCCGCACCGGCTTCGTGCCTGGCCACCACTATACGTGGCCCGCCCCGCCTTTCACTGCGTGCCAGGGCATTGAACAGAGGTTCGATGGCGCCACCAGGCACGCCGAACACGCAGTCCACTCCCAACTGACTCAGGTATTCGACGATCAGGTCGGCATAAGTGAAAACATCCGTTTCTTCTTGCTCTTCCCTGATTTGAGCGGCTCCAGACATAACTGACCTTTTAATTATTCTAGTGTCAGGCAGGCGTGAACGTCGGGCAGGCGTACTCAGGAACCGTAATGTGCCTGCAACGCCTCAATGTCCATGGGCCAGCAGATATAATAACCCTGCGCGTAGTCCACACCAAGAGCCTGTAACTCTATCAGGGTTTTCTCATCTTCGACAAATTCTGCCACCGAGCGTTTGCCCAGCACCTTCGCCACCTCACAGATGGACTTGACCAGCGCATGATCAATGGGGTTAAGGTGCATTTCACGGACGAAGGAACCGTCGATCTTGATGGAGTCGGCCGGGATCCGCTTCAAATAGCTGAAGGTACTGAAACCGGTGCCAAAATCATCAATGGAAAATTCACAGCCAAGTTGTTTCAACTGCTGCATCATCTGCCTGGACGCATCCAGGTTGCTCAGGCTGGCTGACTCGGTCAGCTCAAAAATGATGCGATTGGGCGCCACGCCGTACTGTTTGAGCTTTTCCTCCACCAGCGGCAAAAGACGGGCGTCATCAAAGGCCTGAGCGGACAGATTGATAGCCACTTTCTGCAGCAGGGGGTAGCGGCTCATCATGCAGATGGCTTTGGAAATCACCTGGTGGTCGAGCAGGTTAATATCCTCCGCCCGTTCAAGGGCGGGAATAAAGTCTCCCGGATAAACCAGCTTATCTTCAATCAACAGCCTGACCAGGGCTTCGAAATAGACCACCTCGCGGCTCTGGCATCGCACGACGGGCTGAAAATGCAACAGCATCCGGTCATTGACTATGGCCTCATTGAGTGTCTGAACCCAACGAATGGACGCTTTAAAATCACTGCTGTCCTGATCCTGTTCATCGTACAAGTGGGCCAGGTTGCGCCCCCGTCTTTTGGCCACGTACAAGGCGATATCCGCCTGCTGCAGATAAGTCTGGGCCGACAGTTTACCGTCAATCTCCGCAATGCCGACAGAACAACTGACCACATAAATGCGGTCCTCGAAATGATAATGTCCCTGGCACATGGCGTCACAGATGTTTTCGGCCATTATCCTGGCATCCTGACGACTGGTATGCAGCAATAACAGGGCAAACTCGTCCCCTCCAATTCGGCACAGAATATCACTGCTCCGCTTGCACTGGGTCAGGCGCCTGGCCACCTCCTTAAGTACCGCATCCCCCTGCTGATGGCCGTGGGTATCGTTAATGACCTTGAAATGATCCAGATCTATATACAGCAACGCATGACTGTCCTGGTGCCGCCGCGCTGATTCAGTCAGCAGGTTCAGTTGCTGATCGAAGAAATGCCGGTTGTACAGATCGGTAAGAGTGTCATGCAGGGCAAGGTGCTGCAGTTGCTGTTCGGCCTGTTTGCGTTCATCAATGTTGTCCAGGGTCAGGGTAACAGTCTGCTTCCCGGACGCGTCCAGCAGGGTATTGAACTTGGCACCCACCCAGCGGCTGTTGAATCTGGCGTGACGCAGCTTGAACTCGCAGCTCTGGTAGCTGGTTTCTCCCCGGTACAGGGAGCGCAGCATCTCCTCAACCTGTCCTGCTTCCCTGGCGAAGCTGTTATCGACAAAGGACAGGAAGGGCTCTCCCATGCTGGTATCCCTGGCATAACCGGTCAGCACCTCCCAGGCGGGATTAAGAAACCGGATCTTTCCTTCATTGTCCAGTTCCATGATAACGGTGGACAGGTGGGACAAGACCCTCTGGTGGGTATCGGACAAGGCCTGATACTGGGCGTTACGACTATTGAGGGCGCGGACCTTATCGGCAAACTGAGCGTTACTGACCATGAAGTCTTCGCGCTGGATAGCCACTTCCATCACATGACGCAACTGCTCGACCCGAAACGGCTTGCTGATAAAATCCACCGCCCCCTGCCCCATCATCGACTCAGCAATCTCCAGGCCGCCATGTGCCGTCATCACTACGACTGTCTGACTGGGACGAAGCTTAAGAATCTCTGCCAGTACCTGCTGTCCGGACAGGCCGGGCAACATCACATCAAGCAACACCACGGCATAGTCGCCGCGGGCAAACATCTCAACCCCCTGGGCGCCGTCTGCGGCGATCTGCACCCGGTATTTGGGCTGTAAGACCCGACTAATCAGCTCTGCCGTGTCCGGCGTATCCTCTACCACCAGCACAGACAGCTTCTTCTCCCAGGGACCGTTGGATACCACCCTGCCTGCCAGTTCGGGCAGTCGCTCGAATTGTTCAATGGGCAGCACCTCATCGATACCATAGGCCCTGGCCGTGGTTTCGGCTATACGCTCACAGTGGGTGGCGGTCAGCAGAATAAAAGGCGTATCGGCTGCAGAACGGAACAGGCCGGCCCTGAGCATGCGCGACAACCGCCACCCGTCCAACGGCTCCACTTCCACTTCTGATATCAGTAAGTCAAAGGACTGCTCTTTCAACAGGGCCAGTGCATCGGCACTGCTGCCCGCCTGGCACAGGGTGACTGGGGCCCTGGATTGCAGCAACGCAGCAATGGACTGGCGCTGTGCATCATCCCGGGCAATCAGCAATACATGGTTCAGATTCGTTGGAACGGCCAAATAAAAAAAACTCCTTAAACTGGGTCTGGCAAGGCATCCATTCAGTCCCCGGATACCTTCTGATGTGGAAAAATCCATCTTTTCAGAGAGATAGACAGGTCCATCAGCAAAATCAGGGCAAAGGTTAACACTTTTAGCCTGATTGAAAACAGTGAAAAATGAGGGTCGGATCTGTGTAAGTCTTACTATGGCAAGAAAAAATAAAAAGGGCGCCGGATGGCGCCCTGAATGTCGCTGATACGAATCAGGGACGGACGTAGCTCATTGGCTTATCCTGGTCCAGTTCCAGATAGCGATCCCGCAGCTTGGTCTGGCGTGATTCCAGCACAATCTCCTCCCCCTGGATCACTACATGCTCAGGCGCCACCATCACCTCCAGCGGGTCCCCGGACCAGACCACCAGATCGGCCACTTTTCCCGCCTCCAGGCTGCCGTACTCTTTGTCAATGCCAAACAGCCTGGCATTGTTGATGGTCAGTGCAGCCAGACCGTCCTGCCAGGGCAGGCCGTTGGCTACCGCATTGCCTGCGTGCTGGGTGGCCAGACGCAGGTTGTGGGTCTCCACCCCGATAGAGACGGCCACCCCTGCCTCACTGAGCCTGCCTGCATTGGCCAGGGTCGCACCGAGCTGATCGAAGCTGTAGGGCAGGTTCGGCTCCGGGTCCAGAATCACCGGAATACCCGCCTCGGCGATTTCTGCGGCGATACGCCAGCCTTCTGTGGCCTTAAGCAGCACCACCCGGATATCCGGATAGCGGGCCTTGAAGGCCAGGACCTGACGAATATCGGCGAGGCGGCGGGCATCCATGATCAGGGGCATATCACCGCTGACCACTGCCAGCAGCGCGTTGACATCCGCCTTACTCAGGCTGCCGTGCCACTCCTCGGCGGCCGACAAGGGTTTACCTTTGCGTGATCTGGCTTCCTGGACGGCATTTTCCAGCTCCGGCCATAAGGCGGCGCGGCTGCCGCCCATATCATCGGCGCCATGGTTGTCCACCGACACCGTCATAAAGGCACCGGGCTTGATCAGCTTGTCCCCGTCCCCGAGGCTGATGACGGCCCCGCGGCCCTTAAACAGGGTCTGGGTGTTAGCCATTCCGGTCGCCGCCAGGGTAAAGCCCTCGATACGGCTGACCGGCAGCAGGGTCGAATCGGGATTAATGGCGTAGGACACATCCAGGGCTGCACCGGCAGGGGAATAATCACGGGGCTTATAGCTGGCGTCCACCGTCCCGGCAGAGGAGCCCACTTCCACCAGACCCAGCGAGGTATAAGCGCCAATCAGACCGGGTGTGACAATTTTGCCGCTGGCATCGATCACCCGATAGCCGGAGGGCACCGGCAGGTTCTGGCCCACAGACTGAATGCGACCCTCTTTTATCAGAACGGTGGCATTTTCAAGGCTGCCCTGTTCAGACAGGGTATGCACATAGCCTCCCACCACAGCCAGGTTCTCAGCCTGGGCTGACAGGGCTAAAAGGCCGGTCAATACGGCGATTGCAGTCTTGTTCATTTTACGTCTCCTTCACCTGGCTGACCCAACTCAAAGTCCTGTACAGGCCAACTGGCCGGGTCCTGACGGTCAAACGCCAGACCGCCATCGATATAGACGCGTTCGGCCTGGGCATAGGTGGAGAATGGATCGCTGCTCCAGAGTACCAGATCGGCATTCTTACCCGGTTCCAGGGAACCTGTCTGATCATAAATACCCAGGGATTTGGCCGGATTGGCTGACAGCCATTGCCAGGCCTCCGCCCTGGAAATGTCGATGCCGGCGCGCTGACCGTCACCCAGGGCCTTGGCGGCTTCCTGGTTCAGACGCTGAATACCAAGGTCACTGTCCGAATGGACGATGGCGCAGGCATTGGCCTTGTGCACCATGGGGATGTTCTCGCGAATGCCGTCATAGGCTTCCATCTTAAAGCCCCACCAGTCGGCCCACATGGCCGAACAGACATTGTTCTCGGCCAGCCTGTCGGCAATTTTGTAAGACTCCACGGCATGCTGAAAAGAAGCAATCTGGTAATCAAATTCCTTCATCAAGTCCAGCATAGTGCCCATATCATCGGCACGGTAACAGTGCATATGGACCAGGATTTCCCCGTCCAGCACGCCGGCCAGCGTCTCCAGTCGGAGATCCCGTTTCGGCGGGGTTGGATTCTTTCCTTCCTTGTGTTCACGACGGTACTTTTCCCATTTTTCCTGGTAATCCTGGGCATCGGCCCAGGCCTGGCGGTAGCCGGCCACATTACCCATGCGGGTAGCAGGGCCCCCTTTGTCGCCGTAAACCCGCTTGGGATTTTCCCCGCAGGCCATCTTCAGGCCATAGGGCGCACCGGGAAATTTCATATCCTGGATAGTCCGATCCGGCAGGTTCTTGACCGTCACAGACCTGCCCCCGACCAGATTGGCCGATCCGGGCAGGATCTGCAGGGCGGTCACACCACCGGCCAGGGCACGGCGAAAGCCGGGATCCTGTGGCCAGATGCTGTGTTCGGCCCAGACCTGCGCGGTCACCGGGTTGGTCATCTCGTTACCATCGGAATGGGATTTGGTTTCCGGAGTCGGATAAACCCCCAGGTGGCTGTGTACATCGATGATGCCGGGGGTGACCCACTTGCCTTCCCCATCGATGACGGTGGCCCCTTCAGGCGCCGCAATGGACTGACCCACCTGGACAATCTTGCCGTCTTTAAACAGCACTGCGCCCTTGTCAAGACGCCCGCCCTTGCCATCCAGCACAGTGACATTGGTAATCAGGGTAGCTTGTGCCGGCAAGGGCTGATAGGTACTTGGATATGGATCTTTGTCGATTTCCACCAGTGCGGACTGTTCGGGCTTGGCCTGCTGGCCGCAGGCCGACAACAGCCCTGCAGACACAGCTGCCAGCACCAGCAGGCGGTGAGTTGAGTTTTGTTTCATGTTATCCCTGGAAAGTTATCTGGGTGGTACTAGAGGCTGCTTAGCTTTCATATACCTCTCTGTTGAGAGATAAACAGTCTCTGGCAACCTGCCCTTATCGTTATGGGAAAGCTCAATTAAGCAGAATTGCCGGTTGTGATCAATAAGACTGCGACAGACGACCCGTTGCTTCGACCAGTCTCATGCAGCGAGTTGGACCAGGATGTCTTCGGCCCTTTGCAGGGTATGGATGCGCGCAAACAGCTCAATGGCCTGGGGGTACTGGCGCTTCAGGTAACCCAGCCATTGCTTGACCCGGTTAGGATAGTATTTTCCCTTGTCGCCATAAATTTCATAGCCGGAGTAGCGGCTCAGCAGGGCCCTGACTTGCTCCCAACTCATCGGCTCGGCTTGCTGTTTGATGACCCGGGCCAGGTTGGGCAGGGCCAGAGCGCCCCGTCCAAGCATCAAATCCTGGCAGCGGGATTCCAGGCGGCATCGCTGGGCGTCGGCTAACGACCAGATCTCACCATTGGCAACCAAAGGTATTTGCACCACGCCGCGGATCCGGGCTATCCAGTCCCAGTAGGCGGGCGGATTATATCCTTCCACCTTGGTACGGGCGTGAATGGCGATTTGACTGGCGCCAGCCGCTTCCAGCGCCTGGGCATTGGCGATGGCCAGGGACTTGTCCTCAAAGCCAAGGCGCATTTTGGCCGTGACCGGCTGCTGGGCGGGCACTGCCGCGCGCACTGCACTGACGATACGGTACAGACTGTCAGTTTCCTTCAGCAAGACCGCCCCACCCTTGCTCTTGTTGACCGTCTTAGCCGGGCAACCAAAATTAAGATCGACGCCATGGGAACCCAGTTCGACTGCCTGACGGGCATTTTCAGCCAGCCAGTCAGGATCCTGGCCCAGCAACTGTACCCTGACGGGCGTCCCGGCCGGGGTCAGGCCGCCCTGGTGAAGCTCAGGACACATCCGGTGGTAGACCTTAGCCGGCAATAACTGATCGACAATTCGCACAAACTCGGTGACACACAGATCGAAACCGCCGATGCGGGTCAGCATGTCTCTCATCAAATGATCCACCACGCCTTCCATGGGAGCCAGGATTAAGCGCGCAGAGGATTGCAGATCAGGGGCAGTCATTTCTTTTACGGGCAGAAGCAGGTAGTCTGAGGGGCGCGAAGTCTAACAAATTCCTGTGGTAAAAAGTATGTCTCCAGTCGATATCCTAGCCCTCTGCTGGTTTCTGACCCTCTGGATCGGTTATACCCTGTTTGCCAAGCGACGGGCCCGACAGACCATTTGCCTGGCCAGTGAGCTGCGTGGCAAACGCACCCGCTGGATGAAAGAGATGCTGGTACGCGAGAATCGCATGGCCGATATTGCCATTATTGCCGCACTGGAGCGCAACATCGCCTTTTTTGCCTCCAGTTCCCTGCTGATCCTGGCCGGTCTGCTTACGGCGCTGGCTTCAGTGGAAAAACTGCACCTGATGATCGACGAGCTGGCCATCTCCGCAGCGCAAACCAATGCCCAGATCCAGATAAAGCTGCTGTTGCTGATGGGCATGTTTATTTTCGCCTTTTTCCAGTTTACCTGGGCACTGCGCCAGTATGGGTTTGGGGCGGTACTGGTCGGTGCGGCCCCAACGGGCAACAGGATGAGCGAGGAGGAAGTGGAGTTGTTTGCCAATCGGGCCGCTAAGGTGGTGGATCAGGCCGGACACTCCTTCAACTATGGTTTACGGGCCATTTACTTCTCCCTCGCCACCCTGTCCTGGTTTATCGACCCCCGGCTGTTCATGCTGGCCTCCGTGGTCACCATGCTGGTCATGTATCAGCGGGAGTTCCATTCGAAGGTGTTAAAGGCCCTGAAGGACTGTCACTGAATTTTACAGCTTTTTGTGCCCTACCATCCCCGTAACCGGCTGACAATATAACCGGTCAATGCACCCGCCAGTCCGAAAGCAAAGGCGTACAGGGGGGCCACCACAAAAACCTGCGCCCCCTGGAATAACATGGATTGGTTTACACCTGCATTGAATAGATAGGCAATATGATAGAGCAAAAGGCTCAGGCAACTGAGCAGGATGAAACCGGCCAAGGCGCTTCTCGCGCCGGGGAAACCATGGGAGCTAAGGTAGTTGAGCCACAGCCAGGCGACAATTAGCGGAGAAATTACCCAGGGAAACAACAAGTTAAACACAACGCCCTGGATAAGGTAGCAGGCTATGGCTGTAACCAGCATACAAAACTTGGCTATTCTGTGATTGCGATATTCCATGGCCCGGGCTCCAATGGCGATTTGGCTCACGATCCGACACTCTTGGTTGATAATTGGACAACACCAACCTATGCATGATTCAGTCCATTATTTTTGACGCAGAACTGACAAAATCCCGTCGAATCAATGACCCAGCACTTTAGCCGGTTCAATTCTGGCTGCCTTGACGGCCGGATAGAGGGTCGCCAGGGTACTCAGGCCCATAGCAATCAGCGCCACCACCGCCACCTCGGTGGGCTCCAGTTGGGAGGGCAGGAAATCGATAAAGTAGATATCACCCGATAACAGCCGGCTGCCGGTCACGGCCTCTAGCCAGACCGCCAGGGTGGACAGCTCCAGGGCTGCCAACGCCCCCAATGAGACGCCGATAGCCGTACCTATCAGGCCGTTGAACAGCCCCTGCAGCATAAATACCCGGATGATCAGCCCGTCCCTGGCACCCAGGGTCTTGAGCATGGCAATCTCCCGGCGCTTTTCATTGACCGCCATTACCAGGGTCGAGACGATATTGAAACAGGCCACCGCAATCAGCAGGGTCAGCGCCAGGTACACCACCATCCTTACCAGTTGTATATCCTGATACAGATGGCCATGGGTGCGGGTCCAGTCAGAGATATACACATGCTGTTCAAAAGCGAAGCCAAATTCCCGCATCAGATAAGGAGCCTGATACGGATCGGCGAAGCCGAATTCCAGCCCCTGGGCACCACTTTGCACGCCAAGGATCTCCGATGCCTTTTGCAGATGCACCAGGGCCAGATGGTTATCCAGTTCGCCGCCTATACTGACCTGCCCCGCTACCTCGAACCAGACGGACTCGGGTGCGCTGAAGTGCTGCTCATCACCCTGCTGCGGCATGAGCAGTTGCACTTTCTCGCCCACCTTCACGTCGAGTTTGTCCAGCACCCCTTTGCCCAGCAAAATGGCGTTTGGTTGGCTGGCAAATCCCCGCCACTGGGTGTCGGTGGTCAATCTGGCCAGTCGCGACTGGGACAGGTAATCGGTGGAAACGCCGGTCACTTCCACCGCTTTCATCCTGCCTGCCGTCTGCACCATGGCGGTCATTTTGGTGATAGGCGCCAGATAGGCAATCCGCTCATCTTTGCTGAGCCGGGCGATCTGTTGTTGCCAGTCCTGCATCCCCTGATTGGATACGGCAATCAGTTCCCCATGGGGCAGAACGGCCAGCAGACGGTCTTTAAGCTCCCTTTCAAAGCCGTTCATGACCGACAGCAGCAGAATCATCACAAAGCAGCCTAGGGCGATACCGACGGTGGAGGAAGCGGAAATAAAGGATACAAATCCGCTTTGGCCCTTACTGCGGCGAAACCGCCAGGCCAGCTGAACTGCCAGCGGCTGTGACCCGTACCACTTCATACCTGCTCCAGCCTGCCGTTGTGCAGGGTCAGGGTACGATCCAGTCGTTCGGCCAGATGCAGATCATGGGTCACCACCACAAAACTGGTGTTAAGATCGCGGGTCAGCTCGCCCAGTACTTCGTAGACAGCTTCGGCAGTCTTATTATCGAGGTTGCCCGTGGGTTCATCGGCCAGCACCAGCTTGGGCTGGTTTACCAGCGCCCGGGCAATGGCCACACGCTGCCGCTCACCGCCGGACAGTTGCGCCGGCTTGTGGCTCATGCGACTGGCCAGGCCCACTTTTTTAAGCATCTCTTCGGCACGTTGCCTGGCTTGGTGTCTGTCCGTCTGGCCAATCAAAAGCGGCATGGCGACGTTTTCCAGGGCGGAGAATTCCGGCAACAGATGGTGAAACTGGTAGACAAACCCCAGGCTCTGGTTTCTGAACCGGGCTTGCTGCTGGGCGCCAAAGGCAAAAATATCCTGGCCCTCGAACCACACTTTGCCGCTGCTGGGCTTGTCCAGTGCACCTAGCAAATGCAGCAGGGTACTCTTGCCCGACCCTGAACTGCCTACGATGGCCAGTTGTTCTGCTTTATTCAGGCTGAAACTGATGTCTTCCAGCACATTGACTGCCTGCGGGCCTTCCTGATACTGCTTTGAGACGTGCTGGCATTGCAACAGGGACATGATTGGATTCCTTTAATAAACTATCGGTGCGCGGCTATTCATCCCGCAAAGCGGCGGCGGGTTGCGTCTGCATGGCCCGGTAAGCAGGGTACAGGGTAGCCAACAGGCTCAGGACCAGCGACAGGCAAACCATCAGCCAGACCTGGGACCAGCGCAGATCCACAGGCAACCCCTGGCCTTCCAGTCCGTTGACCAGTTGCACACCGAACAGTTGCAGCAGATTATTCAACTGACTGGCCAGCAGCCAACCGCCGAACAGGCCAATCAGGGTACCTTTGAGTCCGTTATACAAACCACTGACCAGAAAGACCCGCATCAGGGCCGGAGCATGCAACCCCTGGGTGCGCAGGATAGCGATATCGCCGCGCTTTTCGGTGACCACCATGACCATGGCTGACACTATATTGAACGCTGCCACGGCGATGATCAGTACCAGCATCAGCGCCATCATGTTCTTTTCCATTTTCACCGCATCAAACAAGGGGCCCTGGCGATCCCGCCAGTTACGACTTTCCAGATCCAGTTTTTCAAGTTCAGTTTTGACCTGTTGCCAGGCGAAGGCATCATCCAGATATAGCCTGGTCTGAGCCAGTTCCCCGGCTTCGCCGCGCTGCAGTCGGGCGGCATCATGCAGGTGAATCAGCACCACCTTGTCATCCAGTTCCGAGCCCACATCAAATATGCCGACGATGCGAAACCGACGCTGGCTTGGCACCCGGCCAAAGGGGGTATAGACGCTGGCGGCCGCCGAAATCAGCCTTACCCTGTCGCCCAGCCCGAGTTGCAGGGCAGCCGCCAGTGGCCGCCCCAGTACCAGACCGTACTCACCGGGCTGAAGGTTACTGAGCTCGCCAAGTAGCATATGCCGGCCGATGACCGAGTCAGCTGGCTCGGCCGCAGGGTCTATCCCCTGAACCAGGACACCGCGCAGTGCACCCGGAGCCTGCAGTAAACCTTCTGACTCGAGCATCGGTGAGGCGTCAACCACATGGGGCAGTTTTTCCATCGCATCCAGCCTGACCGGGTCGATACCGGCAGTCCTGACCAGAAAATGTGGCGTAATCCCCAGAATACGGTTTTTTAACTGAGCTTCGAAACCGTTCATGACCGATGACACTGTGATGAGGGCAGCCAGGCCCAGGGCAATGCCGGCTACCGAAAACAGGTTGATAAAGGCGATAAAGGGATTGCCTTTACGGGTCCTGGCGTAGCGAAGTCCAATAAAGATAGAAACTGGGTAATACATTTAGAGTACCGAATGGTTGGCCGGTTTGCTGGCGGCCGTCCCATCTAGGTGTGCTTAGCTGTCGGGCGGGCGCATTCAGGTCCTGTTTAATGATTGGCGATAATAGGTGTAAGCTTACAGACAATCAAGGCCTGATGCCGGGACGGGCCGGCAGGCCAGCAATGGAGATTTCATGGAAAAATTGACTCTGGAACAGAAAAAACAGCAATTCGATGAGTTTTTTCGCATTCGGCATGCCCTGAAGGTCAATATGCGCCTGTTGGAAGAGGACTTTGAGCTGCCTGCACCGGAGCAACTGGCCGAACATATGCCCTATGCCTTTCGTATTGCCAGTGAACTCTCAGCCCTGGATGCAGCCGCCCTGCGTCCTCTGCGTAACCTGAGCGAGCATGCCGCCGATCTGGTCAAGTTCCTCAATCACCAGTCCCGTAAGATCGATCTGATGATGTCCTACATCCTGCACGAACAAATGGCCGCCGAACATCAGTTCAGCAGCCAGGCCTTTGGTGGGGGCGGCGTCATCCTGCTCAGCGGACAACCGATAGAACTGGAGCGCAACTGCGAATTACGCCTGTTTCTGGAAGAAGAAGCCGCCGCCGTGTTCTGCTACGGCGAAGTTATCGCTTGCGAGAAAGTCGATGATCAGTACCATATCTCGCTGTTTTTCAATCGCATCCGGGAAGAGGACCAGGAATTGCTGGTACGTGCCAGCCTGCACCTGCAGACCCTGCAACTGAGAAAACGCGCCCAGAACAAATCACCGAGTGAATAAACGCCAGCATGAGCATGAGTATTTTCAGTCCCCCATTGCCAAAAAAATCCGGGGATCATCTGCAGTGGGGTAACCTCCAGGGCAGCAGCCTGGCCCTGACCATTGCCAGCAGCGCCAAGCACCAGCAGGGATCCGTTTTGCTGATCACCGCCGACACGCCTTCGGCGCTGAAGTTATCGCGGGAAATAGAAAGTTTCCTGGGAGAAATAGAAGTCAAGGTATTTCCCGACTGGGAAACCCTGCCCTACGACACCTTTTCACCCCACCAGGATATTATCTCCCAGCGCCTGGAGACATTGTTTCACCTGACCCAGCCAAAGCCCTGTGTCTATGTGGTGCCGGTGAATACCCTGCTGCAACGGATGGCGCCCAAAGATTATCTGGCCCGCTACCTGCTTCTGCTGAAGAAGGGCCAGCCCCTGGAAATGGACAGCTTCCGCCGGGGTCTGGAAAGAGCCGGCTATACGGCGGTCAATCAGGTCCTCAGCCACGGCGAATACTCCATACGCGGCAGCATTATCGATCTCTACCCCATGGGCAGTAAGGCCCCCTATCGCATCGACCTGTTTGACGACGAGATCGACAGTATCAGCTTGTTCGATCCTGACAGCCAGCGCTCGGCCAGGGAAGTCAGGGAAATCCGCCTGTTGCCTGCCCATGAGTTTCCTACCGACAAGCCGGCTCTGGAATTGTTCCGTCGTCAGTTTCTCGACCGCTTCGACGCCAGCAATGCGAAAGACTCGGTGTTCTATCAGGTGACCCACGGCCTGATGCCGGCAGGAGTGGAATACTATCTGCCGCTGTTTTTTGCGCAGACAGCCACCTTGTTCGACTACCTGCACCCCAACAGTTTGGTGCTGATGCATGGTGATCTGGTCAATGCCGCCGAGTTTTACTGGGCTGACTTGCATGAACGGTTTGAGCAGCATAGGTATAACCCACTTCGTCCCCTGTTGTCCCCGGCCGAAATCTACCTCAAGGTGGACGAACTCTTTGCCCATCTCAAAGCCTGGCCGCGGGTTTCCCTGCATCACAATACCCTGCAGGACAAGACGGGCAGTGTTAACTTTGCCACCAGCGCCATCCGCGATATCGCCGTCAAACCCCAGAGTAAGACACCCCTTGTCAGTTTGCAGCAATCACTCAGCCAGTGGCAGCAGGCAGGCAGCAAGGTGCTGTTCAGCGTCGAATCCCAGGGCCGGCGTGAGAGCCTGCTGGGGCTTTTGAAGAAGGTCCAGTGCCAGCCAAAAGCCTTTGAAAGTCTGGAAGACTTCCTGACCAGCCATGAGCCCACAGGTGTCATCATCAGTGCCGCAGAGCACAGCTTCGAGCTTGAGGAAGCAGACGCACGGCTGGTACTCATCACTGAAACCGAGCTGCTTGGCCATAAAATCAGCCAGCGGCGCCTGCGCGACAAGCGGCAGGCCACAGACGAAGCGGCAGTAATCCGCAATCTGGCCGAGCTGAATATAGGTCAGCCGGTGGTGCATCTTGAACATGGTGTAGGACGCTATCTGGGCCTGCAGACACTGGATGCAGGCGGTGTGACTACCGAATATCTGACCATAGAATACGCCAACGGGGCCAAACTCTATGTGCCGGTGTCCTCATTGCACCTGATCAGCCGTTACAGCGGCGGTGATCTTGATCATGCGCCCCTGCACCATCTTGGCACCGATGCCTGGAGTCGGGCTCGCAAAAAAGCCGCCGAGAAGGTACGCGACGTCGCCGCCCAGTTGCTGGATGTGTATGCCAGGCGTGCGGCCAAACCTGGTTTCGCCATCAGGATAGACTGGCCGGAATACCAGAGTTTTGCCGACAGTTTTCCCTTTGAGGAAACCCCCGATCAGGAACAGGCTATCAATGCGGTGATCCAGGACATGGGCAGTCCCATGGCCATGGACCGCCTGGTATGTGGCGACGTGGGTTTCGGCAAGACCGAAGTGGCCATGCGTGCAGCATTCCTTGCCGCCAACGCCGGCAAGCAGGTGGCCATCCTCGTGCCCACAACCCTGCTGGCCCAGCAACACTTCGAGAACTTCCGGGACAGGTTTGCCAACTGGCCGTTTCGGATTGAGGTCATGTCGCGCTTCTCCACGGGTAAGGACAGTAGAAGCACCCTGGAGGCGCTGGAGGAAGGCAAAGTGGATATTGTGGTTGGAACCCATAAACTGCTGCAAAAAGACGTCAAATTTGCCGATCTCGGCTTGGTTATCATAGACGAAGAGCACAGGTTCGGAGTGCGGCAGAAAGAGAAATTCAAGGCCCTGCGCGCCGATGTGGACATTCTTACCCTGACCGCCACACCTATCCCCAGAACACTGAATATGGCCCTGTCAGGCATGCGTGACCTGTCGATCATCGCCACGGCACCGGCCAAACGCCTGGCCATCAAAACCTTTGTCAGACAGCGGGACAAGCCTCTGATCCGTGAGGCCATCATGCGTGAGATCCTGCGTGGCGGACAAGTCTACTTCCTGCACAACGAAGTGGAGACCATCGACAAAACCGCTGCCGAGATTACCGAAATTGTGCCAGAGGCAAGAGTGGGCGTCGGCCATGGCCAGATGCGTGAGAGGGAACTGGAACGGGTCATGTCGGATTTCTATCACCAGCGTTTTAATGTGCTGGTCTGCACCACTATAATCGAGACCGGTATCGATGTGCCCTCGGCCAACACCATTATCATGGACCGGGCCGATCACCTGGGACTGGCCCAGTTACACCAGTTGCGCGGCCGGGTGGGACGCTCCCATCACCAGGCCTATGCCTACCTGCTCACCCCGCACCCCAAGCGAATGACCCGGGATGCCCAGAAACGCCTGGAAGCCATCGCTTCTCTGGAAGATTTGGGTGCCGGCTTTGCCCTGGCCACCCATGATCTGGAAATCCGTGGCGCCGGTGAATTGCTCGGGGATGAACAATCGGGCCAGATTGCCACTGTGGGCTTCTCGTTATACATGGAGATGCTGGAAAAGGCGGTGGAAGCCCTCAAGCAGGGTAAGGAGCCATCCCTGGATGATGCCCTGAGTCAGCATACCGAGATTGAGCTGCGTATTCCCGCCCTGTTGCCAGAGGACTATATCGGTGACGTGAATATCCGTTTGTCCCTGTACAAGAAGATCGCCAACTGTCAATCGGTGGAGGACCTGGACGAGGTCCAGGTGGAACTCATCGACCGTTTCGGCCTGCTGCCCGACGCGGCCAAAAACCTGCTTAAACTGACCCAGCTTAAACTGGCCGCCCGGCAGGTGGGGATCAACAGAATTGAAGCCAGCGCCCAGGGCGGTTTTGTCGAATTCGCTCAGGACACCCGCATCGACCCGGGCTTTATTATCCGCCTGATCCAGGCTCAACCGAAGATCTACCGGCTGGACGGGCCGCAGAAGCTTAAGTTTGCCATCCACACCGATGCTCATCAGGAGCGTGTTAAACTGGTGGAGACCATGCTGGAAGAATTCAAACAACAATTACAGGCGGCCTGATGAATAGACCGATACGTGCTTGTTTGCTGGGAATGGGATTGGCTGTTGCCACTCTGCCCCTGCAGGCGCAGGACAAGGAATGGTGGTTCGACGTGGAGATCCTGTTGTATAAACAGGATCAGGCGCTGGAGCGATTGGATGAGCTTTTTGTCCAGCCTGTGCCTGTGCCTGAAACCGGCCGTTCGGTGGACCTGATCAGCTCTTATCTGCTGCCGGATATCCGCGCTTTGCGTGCCGCCCTGCCTATGTGCACCCCCAGCAGCGATGAGCCGGTCGAGTCCTTTCCCCTGGTTGACGAGACGTTGCAGGCAGAGCTCAAATCGGCCCTGCAAAATGTGCCCCAGCCCCAAAGTAGCACGTCTCTGATGGGACAGTCTTCAATAAACCTGCCCGCCAAGGTCGCAGTGGGAAACTGGTCAGGACTGCTGCAGGCCGGCTGCCAGTATGAATTTGAGCAGACCATGCTTGCCGATCTGCTATTTCCAGCCCCACAACCCAGGACTTTTATAGCTAACGTACCGGTAGTGCTCAGCGGCAAGCTGGTCGACTACCCGCAATCGGCTCATCTGTTGCCGGGCAGCGAATTCAAACTGCGCGATCTGGCCCGCGACCTGCACCGCCAACGAGGCATTCAACCCCTGCTGCATCTGGCCTGGCGCCAGGAGGTGTTGTTTGGCAAGAGCCGCGCCCAGAGCTTTCGCTTATTTGGGGGGACCAACTTCTCCAGAGTGTATGGCGTGGACGGCTATCCATTAGGTGAAGAAAAGGTTGACACGACGGTGGCAGAAACGGACCTCGACCAGCAGTCACTGCTCGACAGAATCACCCGGGCGCTGGCCGAGCCGCTGGTCCTGAAGGTCGACAGGATGCGCACGCAGGACAATATGCAGCAAGTCGGTGAACTCTGGGAACTGGACGGCAATTTCAAAGTTTACCTGCAATACTTCAACCGGGTGCCCTATCTGCATATTGACACCGATTTGGTGTATCGCAAGGAGGGGCCGCCGGGCCTGATGGAAACTCAGGCCGCCCGCATCCCAGCGGAATTGGACCCAGCGTTGGACGCCACTCATGCTCCCCAGTACCAGTTATACGGGCTGCCGTTTGATCAGCTCAGGCGTATTATCAGTAATCAGATCCATTATTTCGATCACCCCATGTTCGGCATGGTGGTGCAGCTTCGCCGCTATCACCGTCCGGCACCCCCACTGGCAGAGGCCGCCCAATGAAGATCTATACCAAAGGAGGTGACAGCGGCTCCACCCAGATCTATGTGGACAAACCACAGCGGCTGGGGAAACAGGATATCGTGCTGGAATGTTACGGCAGCCTGGATGAACTCAATGCCCATCTGGGCTTGTTAGCCGCCCAGCTCAAGGAACTGGATCAGCTTGATGCAGTCCTGCAGGTGCAAAGGGAGCTGTTCCAGATTGGCTTTGCCCTCTCTGCCAGCAGTAATCTGACCCACCAGGCGGTGACGCGCCTTGAGCAGCAGATAGATGAGTGGCAGGCAATACTGCCCGTGCAAACCCACTTTATTTTACCGGGCGGTTGCCTTGGTGCAGCCCAGGCCCATATCTGCCGCACAGTTGCCAGGCGTGCGGAGCGACGTATGGTCGAGCTGGCCCAGCAAAGAGAGGTCCCGGCGGTGTGCCTGCAATATCTCAATCGCCTGTCAGACTGGCTGTTTGTGCTGGCCAGGCTGCTGAATCAGCAATCCGCCACGGACGAGACACGGGTGTAATACGGTTGGTATAGACGCCATGCAGTTGATCAGACCCCACTTGCGCTTTCGTGAAAGCTATCTGGCCTATATCCGCGAGATGGGCGAGGAAGAACGCTATCCCTTTGTAATGGATCTGCCCTGTGAAGATTTCCCGGCCCTGCTCCATCGCCTGGACGATATCAGCCGGGGTATCAATCTTCCTGCCGGCTCTGTGCCATCCAGTACCTTCTGGCTGGTTGAGCAGGAGCAGTTGCTTGGCGTGAGCAACCTGCGTCACTGTCTTAATGAGCAAATCCGCGAAGTAGGCGGACATATTGGCCTTGGTATCCGGCCTTCTAGGCGTGGACAGGGATTGGGCAGAGCTTTGCTGGCACTGACGCTGGAACAGGCTCGCAAACTGGGTATCGATCAGGTGCATATTCATTGCTATCAGGACAACCAGGCCTCCGGCGGACTGATTCGGGCCATGGGGGCAGTGAGGGATTCCCAGATTCTGGCCGCAGGCAAGGTGGTTGAACGCTTTATCCTGACGCCTCAGCCGCAGGGGGATACCGGATGAATATCCTGATCCTTGCCAACCGCGATCTTGCCAGTAACGTAGCGCTGAACCTGCTGTTGCCAAACCTTGCCCAGCACAGCCTCAGCCTGATGTTGTCCTCCCGGGTCGGCGGCGCGCCCAGTCCCCTGGCCGGGATGCGCAGGCTGAAGTTCTTCGAGCAGGATCTGCCCAACAGGCTGCTGTTTCCCCATTTGCCCGCCCCTGAAACCAGGCCGGGCAAATATCTGAGCTTCGGGCAGATGCATCGCCATCTGGCGGGTCCGGCCGAAGATCTTAACGATATCAATACTGAGCAGGGAGTGGAAAAAGTCCGCGCTCTGGCCCCGGATCTGATCCTAAGCATCCGCTACGGGGTGATCCTAAAAGAAGCGGTGATTGCCCTGCCCCGTTTCGGGGTGGTCAACCTGCATTCCGGGCTGTTGCCCGCTTACCGCGGGGTGATGGCCAGCTTCTGGGCCATGCTCAATGGCGAGCCGCAACTTGGCACCACCTGTCACTATATCCAGGACCCGGCTATCGATGCCGGGGACATCATCTCTTGCACATATCTGCCGGTAGACAGAGAAAAATGCTACCTGCTACATGTCCTTGAGCTCTATCGGGAGGGCTGTCAGGAGCTGCTCAAAGTGGTAGACATGCTGGCCACAGGCACCTGCCCGGTCACCCGCCCCCAGTCGGGGAAAGGGCAGTATTTCAGTTTTCCCGATCAGCAGGCCCTGGACAGATTTGCCGCCGGTACCCTGCAACTGGTGGATGAGCAGCAAATGCTGGATTTTCTGCAGCAGCACTACTACTGAGCGCCGCTTTCCTTTGCACCAGTAAAGCTGACAACACAGCCCTCTTTTTGCCACGGCCCCCTGCCCTTTTCTATAGTTTCATGGATGGCGGCTTATGAGATTAAGGCCACCCCATCTAACCAGGGGCAACCTATCATGCAAGCATTAATCAGTGACAGACGCTCTGCAGGGCGGCGACTTGCCGAGCATCTGCAGGATTACCGTCAGCGAGACGATCTGCTGGTGCTGGGCCTGCCCAGGGGCGGGATCCCGGTGGCCTTCGAGGTGGCCAAAGCCCTTTGTGCACCGCTGGATGTGATGCTGGTGCGCAAACTGGGACTGCCTTTACATGAAGAATATGCCATGGGCGCCATCGCCAGTGGCGGGGTGCGTATCCTCAACGAGGCAGTGATCAGTTACTACGGTATCGATGCAGAGGCCATCGAAGGGGTCGTCATCCGGGAGCAACAGGAACTGGCCAGGCGGGAAAAAGTTTACCGGGGTGAGCGGCCCTGGCCGGATCTGCGGCGACATTGCGTGTTGCTGGTTGATGATGGACTGGCCACGGGTGCCACCATGCAGGCAGCGGTGGAGGCGGTACGTCGCCAGGGGGCTTCTGAACTGGTTGTGGCAGTCCCCCTGGCCGCCCGCGACAGCCTGCAAGCCCTGGGCAAACTGGTGGACAACCTGGTCTGCCTGCACAGCCCCACCCCCTTTCAATCCGTGGGTCAGTGGTATGAGAACTTTGACCAGACCTCTGACGCTGAGGTGCTGGAGCTCTTGTCACAGGCCCGGACATTGCAACCCTATCAAGCAGCAGGGAGGTAACAAGATGCAGCCATTTGTAGAGGATTTAGCCGGGCAGATCCGCCAAGCCGCCTGGCCCCTTGACGGCCCCGGGGGAAACTATCACCCCCTGCTGGACAGTCTGGTGGATAAGCAGTTTATCCTGCTGGGCGAAGCCAGCCATGGTACCCATGAGTTCTATCAGGCCAGGATCGAGATCAGCAAACGCCTTATCCTGGATCGGCAGATCAACGCCATCGCCATTGAGGGAGACTGGCCCAGTGCGGCCAGGGTCAATCGCTTTATCCGCTGGCAGGGCCATGACAGCAATGCCAATGACGCCCTGTCGGACTTCCGGCGCTTTCCCCTGTGGATGTGGCGCAATACTCCCATGCTTGGGTTTATCCAGTGGCTGCGTGAGTACAACCGTGGTCTGCCTGAAAAACAGCAGGTGGGCTTTTACGGTCTGGATATGTACAGCCTGTACGAGTCAGTGGCCGCCGTACTGGAATACCTGGACAAGGTGGACCCGGACGCTGCAACGCTGGCCCGGGAACGCTATGGCTGCCTGAACCATACCGGCAGTGAACGACGTTATGGTTATGGGGTGACGCTGGGGCAGCGGCCTTCCTGCGAGGACGAAGTGGTCCAGCAGTTACTGAATATACGCGACCGTGCGCTTTGCTATGCCAAGCCGGATGATCAGCGTTCACAGGATGAACAGTTCGAGGCGGAACAAAATGCCAGGCTGGTTAAAAGTGCAGAACAATATTACCGGCAAATGTTCAATCCCAGGATCAGCACCTGGAACCTGCGCGACAGCCACATGTTTGAGACATTGCAGGAACTGCACCGGTATCTGTCCGGACGTCTCTCTCAGCCGGCCAGAATCGTCATCTGGGCTCATAATTCACACCTTGGCGATGCCAGGGCCACGGAGATGGGCAAGCGCGGTGAGCACAACCTGGGCCAACTGGTCAGACAGAGCGCGGGCCAGCGATCCCACCTGATAGGTTTGACAACCCACCAGGGAACGGTCACCGCGGCCTCCGAGTGGGACGGGCCGGGTGAGCGCAAGAGAGTGCGCCCTTCACTCAAAGGCAGTATCGAAAACCTGTTTCATCAGACCGGTCTGGACTGCTTTTATCTACCCATGACAGGACCTGTGGCCGAGGTGCTTGGCGAGCCCAGGCTGCAACGGGCCATAGGTGTCCTCTATCTGCCGGAGTCCGAGCGGGCCAGTCACTATTTTCACTGCGAACTGCCGGATCAGTTCGATGCCCTGCTGCACTTCGACCAGACGCAGGCCATTGAACCACTGGACCCTGAATCTGAATGGGTCAGTGGCGAGCAGGACACCTATCCTTCCGGACTCTGAACGCCGAAGAAAACGCAAAGAGCCGCCAACCGGCGGCTTTTTGTCAGTAGAGGGCTGGCGGGTCAGAGCACCGAAGGGTGGGGCAATGACCGCCAGAGCCCGCTTAAAATCCTCAGCCAAGACGGAATGGTGCTCGTAATCTAATCATTCAGTGCGCGAGGCAACCTTTGTTGCAGGCTCACAGGCAACAACCGGCATACCAGTACCCTGGCCTGTTGCCAGAAGGCGGACAACAACAGCAGGGCACTGCCGATACAAACACCGGTCAGGGCAAAGTTTACCTGCACCATCCCGAAGGTATCGAACAGGTTGGACAGGGCGTAAAGTACGTAACCCAGTGCCGACACCATCAGGGCCCGGCGGTCCACCGCCAGGGAGATCAGCGCCAGCAGCAGATACAAAGCCAGCACCGACACCATGCTGTTGATCTGGGCTGCCCCCTCCAGTATCCCCATCACAGAGAAGATCGGATGCACCAGCATGGGGGCGGCAAGCAGGTGCAGCCAGAACGCCACATCCGAGCGGCGCGTGACCCGCAGCTTGTCAGACGCATCCCAGATCATTGCCAGGGCGAAGGTCAGCAGACCGCCGACCAGCACGATCTGCTCCAGCCACTGATGCAAACCGGAAAAGTTCAGCATCAGCAGGGCGAACAGGCCCACCAGGACCGCGGCCACCGCCGCCGCCACAGTGATGGGCACCCTGAAGCGGCGCCAGTGCAAGAAGGCTGCCCCGGCCGTCAACAGACCAGACAGCATGAGAACAGCTTCGTCCGGCTGGCCGACAAAGAGTAATGGCGCGGCAAAGATGCCGCCAAGAAATGCCAGCAACAGGCCGATGGCCGGTAACGCCATCCGGCGGCGACGAACAAAGAACTCCGCCAGCCCCCAGGCGACGGCAGAAAATACCAGCGCGCCGGTGAAGTGACCAGTGTACTGGGTGATCCAGCCAATGGATGCCAGCAACAATCCACAGGCGATAACGACGAAAATATCGTTGAAGCCGGCGAGCAGCCGGAAATTTTCCTGATCCTGCTGAAGCTGGTGATTTTTCTGTTGTATATATGTGCGAAAAGCGGCTACCGACTCCTGGGTCAGTATCCCATGGCGGGCGGCACAGCTTAAATCTTCATCTGTATACATATTGTTATCCTTGAAGGTGGTACAGATTCAGTTCAGCAAATCTCAGGCCAGTGATTTACTCTTTATTTATCAACACGTTATAAACACTCCTTGCCAGGTCTTAGTCAAATTCACTAATTCGGTGGCAGAAAACCCCGCATAAACTGGTCAGTTTCACGCTGTATTGGCGTCGTCAGCCGGACTGAACCCCGGAGTAGTGAGTCTCAGGGAGATAGTATTCACAAAGGTCTGGGTTTGACCCAGAACCAACTGATGGCCACCAGCAGGGCAAAGAGGCTGTATCCCAGTGTGAAGACCCAGGCCGGCGCCTGATAATAATACCAACCGGATTAATCTTTAGTGCATTCAGAGCTGACCAGAAAGGATTAGCTCAAGGCGCAGCCTCGAAGGCATAGTGGCTCTATGTCAAGAGGCTGGAACGCAGAGATAATGCTTTCTGGACGCTCCCTGCGGGCGAAGCCAAAGTGCCCGCTACCTGTGTTGCCCGTATTCGATTTAGCGCCACTAGACCTTCATACGGTCGCCTTGGTATCGAACACTTTGACTTTCGCTGAGTGCACTAAAGATTAATCCGGTTGGTATGTAATCAGTCTTCCCAGCCAATGGGCAATAAAAGATCCCTGGTAGACGGCGTCGCCACCCTGGTCCCTAAGGGCCATTTCCCAGGTCGTCAGGGGGCAGAGGAGGCCGAGCCAGGCCTGAAATGTGACGATCAGAATGGCCAGCAGATGCAGCAGGCGGAACCAGGGATTATACACCCAGCGCTAGTTGCGCCAGTGGCCTGCATAGATCAGCAACAGGCCAAGGACGATAAACAGAACCCAGGCCACATGGACACACAGCAGAAGGTCGGCGGCCAGTCGATAGACCAGTTGAGAATTCAACCGGGCTTAGCCTGAATGCGCCAGCCCCTGGCCTCCCACCGGGCGGGTCTGCACATGCTGCTCGAAGCCGGCAATTAGAGCCTGGCTCTTTTCCATCGTCTGTTGCACAACAGGCAGGCTTAATGAGGCCTGGCGACTTTCCTGACAGTCCCAGACCTCGGTAATCCAGAGATTATCCGGCTCGATGGGATCCCTTGCCACCACATAACTGAGGCAGCCGGGCATCTCACTTCCTTCGAGCAGCAGATCAATAAGTGGCTCTCTTTTTCCGGGCAGAGCTTTTATCTTGCCGATCAATCCGTACATGGTTTGACCCTGTTCCACTGAAGGTGGCCCTCATTTTAGTCGGCCAGGCCCATCTTGCCAGTCAGATCAGTGCTCCAGTGACTCCACTTTGTCCAGTTCCTGCTCCAGTCGCTGACTCTCGTCGGCACGGGGTCTGGTGAAACGGGCCAGGGCCAGGTACAGCACCGGAGTCAGGTAGAGGGTAAAAACCACGGCGAAGCCCAGTCCCCCAAACACTACCCAGCCGATGGCGTTCCTGGCCTCGGCGCCGGCGCCCACCGAGAGGATCAACGGCAGGCCGCCGAGGATGGTGGAGAACAAGGTCATGGCAATGGGGCGCAGGCGGATAGCGGCAGCTTTTTCCACCGCTTCTCTGACCGACAGCCCCTTATCCCTGAGCTGATCGGCAAACTCCACCAGCAAAATGGAATTCTTTGCCAGCAGGCCAATCAGCATCACCAGGCCAATCTGTGAATAGATATTGATGGAGGTCCCGGTCAGGAATAAAGCCAGCAGGGCAGCGGCGATGCCGAACGGCACGGTCAGCATCACCACCACTGCACTGTTGACACTCTCAAACTGCGCCGCCAGCACCAGCAATACGATAATAAAGGCCAGAACATAGGTCAGCATGACCTCCCTGGCCGTTTCTTCATAGGTCAGGGCCTCCCCCTGGAACACTAAACCGATATTGGTGGGCAGCACTTGTTCGGCCAGGCCGCGGATTTGCTCCACCGCCTGGTCGATGGGCAGTTCCTCGGGCAGTTCCATATCGATCTCAATGGCCCGGCGCTGGGCGTGGCGTTCGAGTTCGGCGGCTACCCCTTCTTCGGAGATACTGGCCAGGCTGGACAAGGGCACCAGGTTTCCGCCACGGGATGCCACATAGAGATTGGCCAGGTCAGACGGATCATTGATGGTCTGCGCCTGAGCCTGCAACATGATGGGAATGGACTGATCACCCACATTCAGATCGGCGATGTCGTCACCGTTGATGGCCGCCCGCAAGGTGGTGGCAATATCAGACAGCGGCACATCCAGCTCCTCGGCCCGGCGCCTGTCGATATTGACCCGAAGCTGCGGCTGGGTGGGCTGGTAGGAGATATCCGGCTTGCCAAGCTGGGGCAGCCGCTGTTCGATGGCTTTGGCAAACTCCAAAGCGGCCGCGTAAATCCTCTCATAGGACTCTCCGGTCAGGGCCAGTTCGATGCCGCCCCCCTGCCCGCGCAGATTCAGGCTGTTGGAGCCAAAGGCCCTGGCCGGCGCGCCGGGGATGTCCCCCAATGGCTGGCGGATCTGTTCGATGATCTGTTGCTGCGAACGCTCTCTTTCACTCCAGTTGGCCAGGGGCACGGTAATAAAGACGATATTGGGATCCCACTGACCCACTACCGTATAGATGGACTCGATATCGCCGTCGTTAACATAGGGGAGCAGCACTTCTTCCATCTTGCGCGCCTGTCTGTCCATAAAATTCAGCCCTACGCCATCCGGCCCCCGGGCAAAAATACGAATGGAGCCGCGATCCTCGCTGGGCAGCAGCTCATTGTCCAGTTTCAGATAGACCAGGGATGCGGCTGTCGCCGCCAGCAGGCAGACAAAAAAGGACAGCCAGGCATGATCCAGCACCCAATGCAGGGTTTTGCTGTAGCCTTTAAGCAGACGGTGACCCATTGGGGCAAACCAGTTGCCGTTGTCTTTTTTCTTCAACGGCAGGCGGGCCGTCAGCGCCGGTACCAGTGACAGGGCCACGAAGGACGAGATAATGACCGCCCCGGCCAGTACGCCGCCAAATTCCCGGAACAAGCGGCCCGCAGTAGAAGGCAAAAAGGCAATGGGCACAAACACGGCGGCCAGCACCGCAGTGGTCGCCACCACCGCAAAGAATACTTCCCTGGAGCCCACTACCGCCGCCGCGCGAGGTCCAAGCCCCATGCCGCGGCGCCGCTGGATGTTTTCCGACACCACGATGGCATCATCCACAATCAGGCCGGTGGCCAGCACCAACGCCAGCAAGGTCAGGATATTCACCGAAAAACCCATCATCCAGATGATGGCAAGGGAACCAACCAATGCGACCGGAATAGATAAGGCCGGTACTATGGTGGCGCGCCAGGAGCCGATAAAGACCCATAAGGTGGCGATCACCAGCAATACTGTCATGCCCAGGGAGGTGATGACCTCTTCCACCGAGCCACGGATAAACTCCGCGTCGTCCGATGTCACCCTCAGTTGCAGATCCGGGAAGCGGCTTTTTTGGCGACTGACCATGGCCAGCACCTCATCGGAGATTTCTATGGTGTTGGACTGGGCCTGGCGGATAATCTCCAGCCCGATAACAGGCTTGCCGTCCAGGCGCACGAAGCTGCGCGCATCAGCAGGGCCAAAGTACACCGAGGCCACATCACCGATGCGGGTATCTCCGCGGATAATGATATTTTCCACCTGCTCAGCACTGACGGAGGTCGCATCAGCGCGCACGATCAATTGCTGATCGGTGGAGCGCAGGCTCCCGGCCGGTACATCGAAAGGCGCCTGCCTGAGCACGACGGCCACATCGGTTATCGCCAGGCCGAAACTGGTCAGGCGCAGGGGATCCAGCATGACCCTCAGCACCCGCTCCCGGTCACCGTTGAGCCTGACATCGGCGACGCCGGGAATGCTCAGAAACTGCGGCGCCAGATCCGTTTCCACCACTTCGGTCAGTTGCTCAAGCTCCATGACCTCACTGGACACCGTCAGGCTGACCACAGATTCCGCATCGTTATCCGCTTTGATAATGGCCAAACGTTCCACATCATCGGGCAATTCCCTTTGCACGCGACTGACCGACTCACGTGTCTCATTGGCGGCATCGTCAAGATCCACGCCGGGACGAAATTCCACCACAATACGCGAACTGCCTTCCTCACTCTGGGCACGGATTGACTTGACCCCGCTTACCCTTGCCACGGCCCCTTCCAGACGACTGGTCACCTCCGTATCCACCGTCTCAGGGGATCCACCGGGAAAGGCGGCGGTGACCGTTACTATGGGCCTGTCCACATCCGGCAGTTCGCGCACCTCCACGCCATTGATGGCGGCAAACCCGGCGATAATAATCAACAGGTTGAGCACCACAATCAGCACCGGCCGGCGAATGGACAGGGACGGCAGGTCACTGGTCTGCAGATAGTGTTGTAAGCTCATTGTGCGGCCCCCTGGCCTGCACTGTAGGTAATGGCCTGTCCTTCACGCAGACTTTGTACCCCCTCGACAATCAGCACATCATCGCGAGCCAGATCCCCGGATACCAGCAGCCGTCCCTGCAGCCTCTGGCGGATCTGAATATCCACCTGTTTAGCCTTACCCTGTTCCACTTTCCATACATAGGCACTGGTCGCTCCCCATAACAGGGCGGCTTCAGGAATTGCGGCGTATTGCCGACCGGCCAGTTCCAGGTTGACACGAAAACTCATACCGGGGCGGTATTGATCATCCTTATTGTCTATCACGGCCCTGGCCCGCACTGTGCGGGTTTCACTGTCGATACGCGAGTCCACCTCTGCCACCTTGGCTTCCAGGGGCGCATCGGGGCTCTGCCAGGGTTGGACGGACAGTGTGGCCTGACTCAACAGCAGATCCAGCGCCGCCTCCGGAGCGCGAAAATTGATAAACAGTGAACGCCGGCTGTCAATACTGGTGATAGCCGTCTGCAGGGTGATTCTGTCGCCAAGCTCCACATCAGTCAGCCCCACCACGCCATCGAAGGGAGCCACCACCTGGCGGTCCTCCAGTTCGGTCCTGGCCTGGGCCAGCTCCACCTTGGCCAGATCCCGCAGGGTGACCGCATCATCCAACTGGCTTTGCGGAATGGCTCCCTGCCTGCGACTGTCGGCCAGACGGCTGACGGTGCGTTCCGCATCCTCAAGCAGGATCTTCGCTCTGTCCAAAGCTACACGCTGGCGTCTGGCATCCAGTTGTACCAGCACCTGGCCCTTTTCCACTTTGTCACCGGGTTTGAAATTCACAGCCGTGACCCGGTCGGCTACCGCCGGGTACAGCACGACCGACCGCTCTGCCTCCGCCGTGCCTACGGCCTCTACCCGGGTACGCTCGTGTTCAAATTGCACGGGTTTGACCACGACCTGTACGGGCCGGCTTTCCCTGACCTGCGCCACCGTCTGATGGCTGGCCAGCGACATGAACAGCAGCCCGCAACCGCACAACGCAGGCAAGAAAAATTTCATTCAGTAACCCCTAACGTGTAGAAAAACAACAACATGATTAACAGGGTACGGACTTTGGCATAAGTATGATCAGGCCAGGCAGCCAGACTCGACGAGTGGTCCAATTCCGGGGGTGAAGTCATCGCCATCCACCCTGTATATGGCCAGATTATCAGCAAGGGCCTCTGCAGCCAGCGAATTTAAACAATCTTTACCTACTCAGGCGGTTCAGGCCAGTACCAGGTACACCACCAGGCTTACCACCACAGCCACCAAGAGGTTGAGGACCAGCCCCTCCCTTGCCATGGTCCGGATGGACACCTTGTTGGTACTGTAGACAATGGCATTGGGTGCGGTGGCCACCGGCAGCATAAAGGCGCAACTGGCGCTGATGGCGGCCGGGATCATCAGCAGCTTGGGATCGACACCCGCCGCCACCCCAGCAGTGGCCAGGATTGGCATCAGTAAAGTAGCGGTGGCCGTGTTAGAAGTAATTTCGGTCAGAAAGGTCACAAACAGGCACAGGCTGAGGATCAGGACAAAGACCGGCAGGCTGGACAGACCGGCCAGCCAGTTACCCATGGCCCCACTCAGGCCCGAGGCATCAAATGCCTTGGCCACACAGATCCCCCCGGCAAACAGTAAAAGCATGCCCCAGGGAATATCGTTGGCGGTCGGCCAGTCGAGGAGCTTTTCTTTGCCCTGGCCGCTGGGGGTCAGGAACATGGCCACCACCCCGGCCAGGGCTATGGTGCTGTCGCCTACAGATTCCAACCCCACCCACTCAGTCCAGTAGGGACGGAAGATCCAGGCCAGCGCCACCAAACCGAAGACCAGCAGGACTCGCCGCTCGCTGCTTTGCCAGAGACCGCAAGCCGGCATCTGCAGATTATCCAGGCGACCCAGGCCCCGGGTCAGCCACAGGGCCATCAGGGGGATGGCAATCAATACGATGGGCAGGCCGAACTGCATCCAATGCAGGAAGCTGATCTGCTTCCCTTCCATCTGCTGGTAGACACTCATAAAAATGATATTGGGAGGCGTGCCTATAGGGGTGCCCACCCCGCCCAGGCTGGCCGAATAGGCGATACCCAGCAGTACGGCCGCCGCCAGCCGCGGATCCTCAACCCGCTGTATCACCGCCAGGGCAATAGGCAGCAACATCAGGGTGGTGGCGGTATTGGACACCCACATGGACAACAGGGCGGCGGTCAGCATAAAACCAAGCACCAGGCGTCTGGCGCTGTGGGCGCCGGTCAAACGCACCATATAGAAGGCGAAGCGGCTGTGCACGTTGGATTTCTCCAGAGCCTTGGACAGCATAAAGGCCCCCATCAGCAGCAGAATCACATGGCTGCCCAGAGAAGACGCTGCCTGGGCATGTGTCAGCACCCCGGTCAGTGGAAAAGCGGCAAAGGGAATCAGGGAAGTGGCTGGTATGGGGAGCGCCTCGGTTATCCAGTAAAAGGCGGTCAGTAATGTGATGGAAGCGGTCCAGACGATTGGCAGGGGCTGCCCCTGCAGGTACAACAGCATCCACAACAGCGCAGACAGCAACGGACCGGCCAGCAACAAAGGCAACCTAAAGGGCATCAAAACGTTCCAGTATCCGTTGGGCCTGCTGCCAGTCAGGGTTATTTCTCAGTGCTTCAAAAGAACGACCGGGTCCTTTTTGCATGGCTTTGAGCCTGTCACTGGCCTGGTAGTTGGAAGGCAGAGCGTCAAGCACTTTGATGGCACCCTCCTGGTTATTACACACCAATACCATGTCACAGCCGGCATCCAGCGCCGCCCTGGCCCGCTGACCGTAGTCGCCCATCACGGCCGCCCCCTTCATGGACAGGTCGTCGGAAAAAATGACCCCGTCAAAATCCAGTTCCTTGCGCAGGATGTCCCGCAGCCAACGCCTGGAAAAGCAGGCCGGCTTGCTGTCCACTTTTTCGTAGACCACATGGGCCGGCATGAGGGCGTCCAGCAGCCCCGCCTGCAACAATTCCCTGAACACACGCATATCATAATTGCGGATCTCCGCCTCGGGTCGCTTGTCGACGGGCAATGCCAGATGGGAATCCTCCTTCACGCTGCCATGGCCCGGGAAATGTTTACCGGTGGCTTTCATGCCTGCGCGGTGCATGCCCTGAACAAATTTGCTGGCCAGTTCGATTACATGCTGGGATTTGGAGTGGAAACTGCGATCACCGATGACGCTGGACACTCCCTGGATATCCAGCACCGGAGCAAAGCTGATATCGATGTCCATGGCCAGTATTTCCGCGGCCATCAGCCAGCCGAATGTGTCGGCATATTGTCCTGCCAGTTCCATGTCTCCTGCCGTCCGGCTGGCCAGTTCTCCCATGGCCGGCAGAGCGCTGAAATCCTGCCTGAAGCGCATTACCCTGCCGCCCTCCTGATCCACGGCAAGCAGCACGGGATTGCGTGCCGCCTGACGGACCTGGCGAATCAATTCGGCCAACTGTTTAGGGTCATGGTAATTGCGGGTAAAGAGGATCACCCCGCCCACCAGGGGATGATCTAGGATGTCTTTTTCGTCACTGGAAAGCTCGTGCCCCTTTAGGTCGAGCATTAACGGGCCCATGGCATAACTCTTTGATCTCAAATGCCATTACTTTAAGGGATGCGGCGGTAAAGGCAAAGCCCTTAAACCAGGTTTTCCAGAACGGGCTGGGCTTCGCTGAATTGGATACCTATGGTCAGATGGCCGTCCTGCATGCGGGAATTTCTCACCATTCCCGCTACCTGCATATCCAGGCCACGCTGCTGGCAATGGATGGACACCAGAATGGGCAGCAGGTTGACCTTACGCCCGGTATGGCTTTCTTCGAACTGAAACCGGCAACCGCCCGGAGAGACATCGATAAGCAAGCCATCAAAGGGCTTACCCCGGCCTTTCTCGGAATTCAGTTGAATGCTGGCGGGAATCTCCAGGGTCAGGCGCTTCTTTGCCCTCAGTGCCCGGCGGTGAATTTCTTCAGGAAAGGCCAGATAGAGGATTTTATCCGGTCGCCAGACGGTACTGATAATTTCGGATTTAAAGGCAAAACATTCGCCCAGTTGCTGTTCGACCAGAAAGCGACAGATAGCCACCAGGCCGTTGGCGCTGTTGGTCAGCACAGTATCATCGAAGCGGATCACCAGATAGCGGCCGAAACGATAGCCAATCAGTTCGCTGTGGAAACGACTTTCCTGCCTGTCAAGCAACTGCACTTCAATACGGGTGCCGACCGGGACCTTCTCCAGCCACTGACTGTCCAACCCGGATGAACCCTGAACTATGACTTTTTGCACTGCCTGACACCTTATCAAACGTCCCTTTATCTGGCGCAGAGACTATCAACCGGCCCTTGCGTCATCAGATTAAGCTAACGCCTAATTCAATTTAGTACAAGCGTGCCAAATAAATTATTCGCGCTAATCTCAGGCTGCAAGTTACCAGGGCAGCGACTCGCCATTGGCATGCCAGAAGCTGCCGCTGTTATCCGGCCCCAGGGCGTCAATACGCTTAATCAGCCCTGCGGCAGCATCCTCGGCAGACACATCGCCGCCATGATTGACCATCTCGGTCTGCACATAGCCCGGATGCAGCAATGCCACGGCAATCCCCCTTCCGGCCAGATCCCGTGCCATGGATACCCCGGCCGCGTTCAGGGCGGCCTTGGACATACGATAGCCGTAATAGCCGCCCGATCCGTTGTCGGCCATGGATCCCATACGACTGGTGATCATGGCCACCCTGGCCCCTTTGCTCAGATTCGATGACAGATGCTGTGTCACCAGCAAAGGTCCCAGGGCATTGACCCTGAACTGATGTTCGATACTGGCCGGATCCGGGTTGTCAAAGTCTTCGCGCCCCAGCACCCCGGCGTTGTTAATCAGTACATCGATGCGCACCCCGTCCAGGGGTTTTAATCCCGCCGCCAGACTGCCTGCCTCCCCACATCCACATTCTCGATGACTTCGGCGCCGCTGGTTTTAAGCTCTTCACCGGCGCTGCGGCACAGTCCATAGACCTTGTCGCCCCGTTGCAGATACTGTCGGGTCAGCGCCAGACCAATACCCCGGTTGGCGCCGGTAATTACTATGGTTGCCATCTTCTCCCTCCTGTTCAGGCTGATTGGTTACGCAGAATACGGGCCAGATCCTCCGGCGTATCGATACCTGTCTGCGGGGTCTGGGCGGCGATATCCACATGGATCTTCTCACCGTGCCACAACACCCTGAGCTGCTCCAGGGATTCAATCTGCTCCAGGCCGGAGGGGGCCATATTGACATACTGCCGGATAAAGCCCACCCGGTAAGCATAGATGCCGATGTGGCGCAGGTAGTAATCGCCTATCTCGTCGATGCTGTCGGCCTCCAGGAACCTGGCCCTGTCATAGGGCACGGTGGCCCGGCTGAAATACAGGGCATGACCCAGCTTGTCCGTCACCACCTTGACCACATTGGGATTAAACAGCTCTTCCACATCTTCGATGCGCACTGCCAGGGTAGCCATCTCCGCCTGGGCGTGCAGATTGAGATTTTCCGCCACCTGCTGGATATTGGCCGGCGGGATAAAGGGTTCATCCCCCTGCACATTAACGATGATTTCGTCCCCGGGTAACTCGAGTCGCTCCACCACTTCGGCCAGCCGCTCCGTGCCTGACTCGTGATGCCGTCCGGTCATGCAATAATGACCATTGAACGCCTCTACCGCCTCAGCAATCCGTTCATCATCGGTAGCCACCACCACCCTGCTGGCCCCTGACTCCAGGGCCCGCTGGTAAACATGCTGGATCATCGGCTGACCATGGATGTCCACCAGGGGTTTACCGGGAAACCGGGTTGAGCCGTAACGGGCCGGAATGATGACGGTGAATTTCATGCTTTGCCCTTATGTGCTTCCACTTCCTCCAGCGACAGCTTACGGGCCTCGTTTTCCAGCATGACGGGGATATTGTCGCGGATGGGATAGGCCAGGCCGTCGTTGCGGCAAATCAGTTCGTTGGCGTCCGGTTTCAGGTCCAGTTTCCCTTTACATACAGGGCAGGCCAGGATGTCCATCAGCTTCTTGTCAAATGCCATCGATCTTGTCCAAAAGTTGTTGTTTGAATTGTTCAGTTAACTTAGCACTAACGGGTAAATACCACCATTGGGAGCTGGCGAAGGAACGGCACTTGACCGCATCCTTTTCTGTCATCAGCACCAGATCCTCAGGGATATCGCCCGCCTTGAACGGATAGTGATCGGCAAACACCAGCCGTTGCTTCAGCTTCACCTGGCGCTTGTCCAGCAATTTGAAGAAACGTTCGGGGTTGCCGATACCGGCCAGGGCGATGGCGGGCTTTTTCAGTTCCGAAATGGACTGGGTCTGACTGGGGTATTTCACGTTTACCAACTGGCCGGGCTCCAGTGCCATAAGATGCTCGCCGGATCTTGCCACACCGCCATTGACCACCACAAAATCCACCGTTTTGAGCCGCCAGAGGCCTTCCCTCAGCGGCCCCATAGGCAGCAGATGCTGATTGCCCAGTCGGCGCTCTCCGTCCATCACCAGGATCTCCACGTCCCTGCCCAGGCGATAGTGCTGCAAGCCGTCGTCACAGACGATGACATTGCATTTGTTCTGGTCGATAAGATAACGGGCCCCTCTGACCCTGTCGGGGTCCACGACCAGCGGACAGCCCAGATGATGGCGGATCAGCACAGGTTCGTCCCCCACCAAAGCGGGATCGCTGTCGGCCGTCACGCTGAAGGGATAAGCCGGGGCTTTGCCGCCGTATCCGCGGCTGACCACCCCCGGATGATAACCCTGCTGTTTAAGCCACTGGCACAAACGGATCACCAGTGGCGTCTTACCGGTGCCGCCGACCGAAATATTGCCCACCACGATGACGGGCACCTCCAGCTTAACGACGTGCTTAATCCCTGCCCGGTAAAGCCAGCGGCGCAGGGCCGACAGGCACCAGAACACCAATGTCAGTGGCCACAGCAACCAGATAGACAAGTCGGGCTGATACCAACGTTTCTCCAACCACCTCACGAGACGCTGATCCCCTCGTTAAATTGCAGTTTATGCAACTGGGCATAGGCGCCGTCCTTGTCCAGCAGGTCCTGATGGCTGCCCTGCTCCAAAATACGACCCTGGTCGATAACCAGGATATTGTCCGCCTTTTCAATGGTGGACAGCCGGTGCGCCACCACAAAGCTGGTGCGGTCCTTTTGCAGGCTTTCCAGGGCATCTTGGATCAACCGCTCCGATTCGGTGTCCAGGGCCGAAGTGGCCTCATCCAGAATCAGGATGGGGGCATCGCGCAGAATGGCCCGGGCAATGGCGATACGCTGACGCTGGCCACCGGACAGCATCAGGCCGTTCTCGCCGATATTGGTCTCAAGCCCGTCAGGAAGCTGGTCGACAAACTCCAGCACATGGGCCATACGCGCCGCCTCGATAATCTGCTCACGGCTGACCGTGTCACTGGCGCCATAGGCGATATTATTGGCAATGCTGTCGTTAAACAGGGTGACATGCTGAGACACCAGGGCGAACTGACGGCGCAGATCCTGAAGCTGAATCTGGTTGAGTTCATGCCCGTCGAGCAGGATCCGCCCCTGCTCCACCCGGTAAAAGCGGGTGAGCAGGCTGGAGATGGTCGACTTGCCGCTGCCTGAGCGCCCTACCAGCGCCAGAGTCTGGCCTTTTGCGACGGAAAAAGTCACGTCTTTCAGGGCGTTTTGCTGCTTGCCTGGATAGGCGAAGGTCACCCCTTCGAAGCGGATCTCGCCTCTGGCCCGCTGAAGGCGGATATTGCCGCTGTCCTGTTCCCGCTGCTCGTCCAGAATCTCAAAAATGCTGGTGCAGGCGGCCATGCCGCGCTGAAACTCGCTGTTAACCGTGGTGAGCTGCTTAAGGGGCTTGAGCAGCATGATCATACAAAACACCACGGTAGTGAAAATACCGGCCGTCAGCTCCTCCAGCATGCCCGGCAGGCTGGACACATACAAGACCACCGCCAGGGCAACCGAGGCAATGATCTGTATGGACGACTCGCTGAGGATGCGTGACACGATGAGCTTCATGTTCTGCTGGCGGTTGTGGTTGTTACGCTGGGCAAAACGTTCCTCCTCCAGTTTCTGGCCGCCGAACATCAGCACTACCTTGTGGCCTTTGATGACCTGCTCCACCGTGCTGGTGAGGTTACCCATGGACTGCTGGATGCTCCTGCTGACTTCCCTGAAACGCTTGCTGACCACAGAAACGATGCCGGCCACCACCGGCCCGATCAGCAGGAAGATCAACGACAGTTGCCAGGAGTAGTAGAACATCACCGCCAACAGGCCCACCACCAGCGCCCCTTCCCTGACCAGGGTCAGCAACGCCTTACCGGCGGCATTGGTGACCTGTTCGGTGTCGTAGATGACCTTGGAGATCATCTTGCCGGCCGAATTCTGGTCGTGAAAGGCCACCGGCAGGTACATAAACTGGTTGAACAGTTGCTGGCGCATACGCATCACCACCTGGTTGGCAATCCAGGCCAGGGTGTAGCTGCCCATAAAGTTGAATAGGCCACGCAGGATAAAGATGGGCACCACAAAATAGGCGGCCAGTCGCAGGTAGTCGTGGTCTCCTTTGACCAGGCTTTCATCGATCAGGGGTTTGAGCTGTGAAAACACCAGCGCGTCCAGGGCCGAGTAGCCAATCATGCCGAAAATGGCCACGACAAATGCCAGCTTGAATTCTCGCTGGTAACGCAAAAAGCGTCTGAACACGGAGGCTGACGGGTTTTGTTGAGTCATTAGAATAGGTCAGGATCCAATTAGCGCCGTCTAAGGCGGAATGGGGCTATTGTAACCGCCAGGTAATAATTCCCCAACTATCAATATGTTTTGGTTTGGGTGACAAGGGACGGGTGACGGGTAACAGGGGGTACTGGGTGTGAGGGGTGAGGAGTGAGGAGTTAGGTCAGCCGCCTCTGGCGGCTATGGGGGTGTGGGTGTTGGGTCGCCCTGAATTTAGTTCAGGGCCTTTATCAGATTACCGGCCATTCCGATTGCGACTTCGGCCTACCAGCACCCGCTAGAGCTTCTCAAAAATCAATTTTTCGCCACGAAAGTCCTGCACTTCCATTTGTTGCACTTCACCCTGCTTATCTTTGTGGAAATAAAGTGAAAAAGGATAGTAGTTGCGACCGCTGAACCCTGCTTTGTCCGGCAGTGGCTGAAGAGGTATTGGCTGGAGTCGGAAATGTCTGAGCCAAAGTTGCTTTTCCTGAAGCGTCACATCGAAGGTGGAATTTAGTTCATTGCTGAAAAAACGGCCCTGGTATTGAGTCAGCTCAGGTTTCGCAACAGGGTCCGATGACTGAGCCGGAAGCGCCGGTGTCGCGGGTGCGTCTTCCGGAACCGGGGGCATCTTATCCCCCACCAGGATTTCCAGTAACTTAATGCCGGTCGGAAAAGCGACAAAATGAGGGCTGTTGCTCAGCACTATGATACTTAAATCCTCCCCTGGAAACCGGCCAAAGAAGGAGCGGAAGAAGGCATCGCCACCGGTATGAATGTAGGTCTCGATACCGCGATAGTGACGGTAAAACTGCCCTTTTGCATGCTGAATGTTCAGTTCGGCGGAAAGCAGAGCCGGCGTCCCGTCGTCGAGCGTTGCAAGGGCGTTAAACTTTTCCAATAGCCCCTGACTGCCGACCTTAGGGTCATAAAAGTTGGCGTTCCATTTTGCCAGGTCTTCAGCGGTGGTATAGAGGGCTGTGGAGCCAACATAGGCGGCATTGAGTTTTTCTTTTTTGAATTCGCCATCTTCAAAATCATAGGAATAGGCGCGATTCTTTATCAACCGTTCGTTATCGTCATAGAATTGAGACTGCTGCATCCCCAGCGGCTCAAAAATGTTTTTCCGCGTAAAGTCGGCAAAGGACTCACCGGAAACCCGCGCCACAATCTCAGCAAGCAACACATAGTTTGCATTGGAGTAGCGAAAAGCCGTACCCGTCTCAAAGTTCAGGGAGGTTTGCCTGCTCAGTAGCTGTATTACCTGCGCCATGCTGATGTAATCGTCCATCCGCCACCCCGCAAAACTCAGCAGCGCCAGGGGCTCCTTCAGCCCACTGGTGTGGTAGCACAGATGTTTAATAGTGATGGGCTTGCCGAAATCGGGCATCTCCGGCAGGTAGTGGCGAATATCGTCGTCAAGCGATAGCTTGCCCTGCTCTGCCAGAAGATAAATCGCAAAGGCCGTGAATTGCTTGGAGACAGAGCCCACATTAAACACCGTTTGCGCAGTGATCGGGATGTCATATTCCAGATTTGCCAGACCATAGCCTTTACGGAACAGGATCTCTCCATTCTTAACAATGGCCACCGCCATGCCTGGCGTGTCCTCCGTGTAACTGGCAAACAAATTATCGATTTCTGCTTCCGGAATCTGAGCCCGGGCAGTAGCCTCGGACAACAACGGCACAAATAAGAGGAGCAGCATGAGTTTGGGCATAGCTGAAAGGGAGATTTTCATAACAAGAAGCGGCGTCCTAACCAGATAAAGGGCGAAGTTGAGTGAAACGAATTCAGCGATGTTACAGCTCACTGCTGATTTATTAAACACCTCACTGGACGTTATCAGGCCCCAGGATCTATCAGCTTCCGTCGTTTGATACTGAAATCAATTCAACATGACGGAATCAGGACCTCAGTCAGACAACACCAATAAAGCTCAGTAAACTGAATCAGTCTCGACCAAATCTGACACCACTGATGTCCCCTGACTGTTATCCATTTTACTCGCGCAGAGGACGCAGAGACGCAGGGAAACGCAAAGCTTAAGCCTTAGCGGCTTGGCGTTCCTAGCGCGAGAATCGGGCCTTAATCTGCTTTGATGAAACTGCTCTTACTGGCCGAGCCGGGTGGTGAGCGCGTAAGGGGGAAGTCAAATGTAAGGCCTGAAGCCAAGCTCCCATGACCCCAAGCTGAAAGCTTCCGTCGTCCTGAACTGGATTCAGGACCTTTGTCAGACCCCACCAGCAATTCAGCAAGAGGTTTTCAGGACCTCTGCCTGCCCGCGTCTTATTTTTTGTCTGCAAGGTTAACCGGACCACAAAAGGCACAAAAATCACGAACAGTCAGTCACAGGTTATGGGCAGTACCGACAGCCCCCTTTCGTGTCTTTAGTGTTTTTTGTGGTGAAAAGCTGTTGAGACAAATAAAGAAGACAAAAGGCACCGCCGGATTGGCCTTCGCAGACACGCCACCAGTACCTCCATGTAGTCTCTTACACAGCCTCCCTGCTGTGTAAGGTCCGCGAAGGCCAACCCGACGATACCTCCCACCCTTTTCTCTATCTGTAAGTAACAGGTTTGCAGCCGGACCCTCTGCCTATGCAGTTGGCCGCTGAAACTTGGTTCTTCACCCAGGGTGAGAGCAGCCTCCCATAAAAAATTGACCAGGAGGTGGGAGAAATTGTTTACTGGTGACACTTTGATGGGTGGGTTTAAGCGAAGATTGTGCACGATGCAAGATCTGACCCCGTAATGACCTCGATGCAAGATCTGACCCCGTAATGACCTTAAAAGCGCCTTACGGGCGCTCGACTCGCAACAAGTTGTTCGCGTGTGTGGCGCGCGTTACGCATTAATGCAACAAGGAGCACTATCATGAAGAACATCATATTTACCATCGCGTTCGCCTGTGCTTTTTCAGTCGTCGCCAATGAAATGTATCGAGCTCCATCATCTGGCGACAGTGGGACCTATTTCATTGTAAGTAGCGAAAAAGGCAGCGATGGAATACTTACTGTAATATCTAGCCGTATCGGGAAAGACAATGCCTATACTGACTTCACCAAACTCAACGTGAATTGTGCTTCTAAGCAATATTTTGAACTGGGTGGCAGCAGCGAAGACGGCGCTAAGAAATCGCCATCGAAACCTATTAAAGACTGGTCTAATTCCAAGTGGGCATCATTGGTGCCTGGTTCTAGCAAGTCTGATCTTGTTCGCTATGTTTGCAATAAGCGTAAGTAGTGAAATTGTATAAAACTAATCTGCGGTTTTTAGTATCCGAATAATTTAACCATTTTCTTTTCGGGAGCGGAATTGAACCAAATTTTTTTATTAGCTTTTCTGTTGTTCTGTTTTTAGGGGTAAGCGCCGCATCCAAAGCTGAAGAATTGAGGAAGGAACTTCGTTATGAGGGCAGTACAATGAGCTTGTACTATTTGGTACAAAAATCACTTTTGCCTCAAAACGATTTTCCCTTAAGCTTAGAAAGTGCTTATACAAAAAGACTATATGGTAACTGTATCAACCGAATAAGACTGAGTACTGTGATAATATTCATCAACACTTTACTAGGACTAATCCTTTAATAATAGAGTTAGTAGACCCTAAATAATTTCAAAAAGGACATTAGTTAATCATCCGAAAAAACCTCGTAGTTAATTATCAGGATCGACATAACCAGATACATCCTATCTTGGTACTAAACGGTCCTAGGGCTAGCCATAATTTGCATTGTGCAGAGTTGATAACATGGTCACTCTGAGACAGGGATAATGTCACATGAGAAATTTCATATATCTGGCTGCATTCGCATTTATCTTTCCTTTCTACTCGAAATCAGAGCCGACAGGAAATTTAGTCCAAAAATTCCCAAAGCCGCTTGGAATCAGCATTTGGAGTAACCCTTCTTACATTCGTTACCACCATGATTCCAAACCTGCTGAGTTAAACAGGTTATTTCTTGTTTTTGGCCATAAAGAAACTGATATCGTCAACAGGCTGGGGCAGCCGATAAATAGAAGTAAAAGAAAAGATGAAGACCGCCATAAACCTGGCCGAAAAATAACTTACACTCAGCTTTTCTATCCGGGTTTAACCATTGAGCTATCCACCAATCACGATTCGAGAACCCATGTAAGAAGGCTCTTTATCACCAACTGTGATATTCCCTCCAGTTTTCAGGTTTATTTGTGTTCCCCGGTGGCAAGCTTTACAGAAAAAATAGGGGAACCCTCCATTGATACTGATTCAGAACTGATTTATCTGATTACTATTGGCGATATGGGGTCTGTCCCTCTGCGAATAATGACGGCAGACGGGATAGTGACCGGCATCTACACCAAGAACTTTATAGACTGACAAGCAGTAACCTCTCAGTGCTCTTCTTGACTCTGAGGAAGCGGGCATATCCGTACGCTTGCCAGGGCAACGGGTTTTGCGGCTAAGTATCCGGTGCAGTTGGATAAAGCTGCTACGTCCCAATAGTTGTGTAGTAACATTCGCGAAACCTGGAATTTAATCTGCGTGCTTAGGTTCTGCGTCCTTTAACGCTTAGAACCCGACGAGCCGCAGCTTGCGGGAGGCAAGGATGAAGGTAAAACGCATAGTCTCCAACATTGCGACAGCCAACCCCTCAGATGCAGAGAAATTTTACTCGGCTATTTTTGGGCTCGAGATCGTGATGGATCATGGATGGATAAGAACCTACAGCTCAGGTGAAGATATGATCACCCAGATAAGCGTGGCCTCAGAAGGTGGATCCGGCACGCCCGTTCCTGATCTATCTATAGAGGTAGATTGCCTGGAGACAGCTTTAGAGAGAGTGCGCAACGAAAGCATAAAGATTGAGTACGGACCCGTTACTGAGCCTTGGGGTGTCAGGCGGTTCTATATCCGTGACCCGTTCGGCAAGCTCATTAATGTCTTACAGCATGAATAGTTAACGGGCGCGCTCTAACAATTCGTGTCATAGGATTTCTTTCATTCAATTCAATAGGACCAATAGATGACTACTCCGCCCTTAACTCGTTCTGTCGGTAATGCAGAACGTGCCATGCGTGCTTTGCTTGAACGCGAACTGGCGTCCGAGGGACTCACCTTCGCGCATTGGACCGCATTGGTGTTCGCCGGCGGCACGCCGCTTTCACCATCACAGATTGCGCAACGACAACTCGCCGGTCATGTTGTAGCCAGTGAGGCCGAAGCGCTTGCCGCTATCGCCAGGCTCGCAGATGCAGCCCTCTTACAGAGCGCACCAGACGGAGCACTTCAGCACACCGAAGCAGGCCGGAGTTTGTTTGCGAAACTCAGCAAGTCAGTTGAGGACATTACCGGCACTTTGTTTGCCGGTCTTCCTGAGGCCGATCTCGAGGCCACCCACCGTACCCTGCTGGAAATTGCCGGGCGTGCCAACAAGCTACTGGCCACCAAGTAACGGCCAATCTGTCCATCGAACAGCGGGCGGGGAGCATGTCTTGCTGACCTCCCCGATTTTCCTGAATCTCACCTGACACACAAGGTAAAGAGCCGGCTTTCTTCAGCGGCCGCTTTCCAAGCCGGCGATACCTTTAGAATAGTGATCTCCGGGATAGCATTATCGATCCCTTAGTGACTCATCCCGGTTACCGTCCATATACAACCCAGTGACCGACTCCGCGATACCGTCCTCACCAATAGTAAACTGAAGTCGAAAAGAGGTAAGGTCCCCGACGGCAAAAAGGGTGGGCGTCAGGGGATGCAGTTTGTGTATTGCCCCCTCCCCTCGCTGGTACAGGAGATCATCGCCTTGTGCCCAGACTTTGCGTGCGCCGAAGCTTCCGACAAGTGCCGCCGGGTCGATCTGTGCCGGCGGCCTGGCTTCAAGAAAGACGCGAATCCACTCAAGCCGTTGATGAATCGACTCCTTTGCCTTGTCGTCCGCTATTATCAGCGCCTCTTGCAGCACGTTGGCGGCGCCCCGATAGTCTTTTGTGGCAAGCAGTGCTTCGGCCAGCGCCTGCTTCAGCGCCGGGTCATCTGGGGCACTTTGCTGTGCAACATGCAACACTTTCACCGCAGAGCTGTTGGCACCAATCTGTTGCAGCAGCCCAGCCAGTGGAAGCAGCACTGCCTCGTTCCTGTCTTCAGGTGCAGGAGAGGCCAGGGCTGCCAGTTTTTCCAGCATCGGTGCTTCGCCCTGATCGCGGAATATAGTAAGCAACTCCTGGCGCTGTAACCGCGCCGGGTTGTTCCATTGCTCTGTATTTAACCATTTGGCAATATTGCCGCCCGAGCCGAAAACCATAGCATTGATCTCGTCCACAAGGGTCAGGCCGTTCTGCGAATTGGCCAGATAAACCACGCCACGTTGCAACCTGGGAGAAAAGGCCATATACGCCCGAAACACTCCATTGTCTCCCCAGTGCCACAGCAGGATTTTGTCATCTGTTTCATCCGCTGCCAGGCCTAAGGCCCAGGACATAGGAGCCTGGCCCGGCGTACCGGGATTAAAGGGATCCCCGGCTTTCACGGCAGGCTGAATCATCAGGGTCGCAAGCTTGTCTGCCAGTCCTTTTTTCTGCATCAAGGCGGCGATAAAGCGCGCGTAATCGGAAGCGGTGGTCACCAGGCTTGCCGCAGCGTTTTCTGCAGTGGCGCCGGCCTTACGTCCCACCGCCCCAACCCGGTCATGGCCATGGGCCCGCGGCGCCTTGTCGTCGGTAAGCAGATAGTACGAGCTGTCCATGCCTAAGGGCTCGAATACCAGCTCCCTGGCCAGGGTCTGCAAGGACTGCCCGGTGAGTGTTTCCACCGCCTGTTGCAGGTACAGATAACCCTCTCCGGAATAGCCGAAGGTACTGCCGGGGTCGAAACGAAATGCCAATGGCGTACCGCCCCAGTTGGGCAGGCCGCTGGTATGGGTCAGTACCAGACGCGGGGTAATCAGGCGATGACGCTTGTCATGGGTTAATCGTTTATTTTCAAGCAGGGTGTAAAGAGGACGATCGAGATCCAGCCGGCCGGCGTCCACCAGCTTCATCACCAGATAGGCAAATACGGGCTTACTCAGGGATGCGGCTTCGAACAGGGTCTGTTCTGTAACCGGAGCATTAAACTGGTTATCCGCCACCCCGAAACTAGCGGACCAGGACAGTTCGCCATTGTCTATTAAGGCCACCTGCAAGCCCGGGATCTCCGCCTTCTGCATCAATGGCGGGAGTCTCTGCTGCAGGCGGGTAACGATTGCGGCATCGCCTGAGTCGGTGTTGTGCCCTGAACACCCAGCCATCGTGACGCAGGTCAGGGTAACCAACAGTTTATTGAGCAAGTTCATAACGCCAGATGTGTCCTTTCTTAAGCAGCATCAAAGCAAACCCATACAACACCGCAAGGGAGGCGGGGTCAAGTCTTGCTTAAAGTGCATTGGCTGTTGCAACAGCGTCTTCGTGGAACCTTCTGTTCCTGACTGAGGGAATGAGCAGGGATCACCCAACAAAGTGCTTCCGCGAATGACTCACAGTCTATTGGGAATGCGCAGCAGATGCACGGGATTGGTCACCAACAGGCCTGGGGACGGTTTTCCCCCAAGATAATGTATTAGGGCCCGCTTGGCTTTCTTGGCTTTAATATCTACCATCAATTCTGGATACCAGCAGCAGTCTTGCACTTGGATCTGCCCCCGTTTAAGCGGGCAAACAAGCGTATACCCAGGTTTTCAGATCGTCCAACCAACGGCATTTATCGGGCCTTTTGACAGGGAACTGCATTAATGAGACTACTCCCCTTCTTGGAGAGGAACAAAGGGCTCTTCTGGGCAGTGGTCGCATTTATCCTAGTCGCAGGAGTGGGCCTGCTCGACATCGTAACGGGGTATGAGCTGGCGTTCTCTTTATTCTATTTGCTGCCGGTTTCATTAGCGGCTTGGTTCGTCGGAAAACGCTTCGGTCTTGCCACTTCGGTTGTCAGCGCCCTGGCCTGGGGGATGGCTGATTTACTGTCAGAACAACCTTATTCCCATCCCGCCATTTTGTACTGGAACACCACCATCAGATTCGGGGTATTCCTGATTACGGCGCTGCTGATGTCATCCTTACGACAAGCCCTTGAGCGGGAACAAGAATTGTCCCGCGTCGATAACCTTACCGGCGCCGTGAACAGGCGATTCTTCGCGGAGTTGCTGCAAATGGAACTGGACCGCTCGCAGCGTTCTAAGCACCCGCTCACCCTCGCCTATATTGACCTGGATAACTTCAAAGCAATCAATGACCGCCTGGGCCATGCTGCAGGCGACCAGCTCCTTGCCACTACGGTAAGACAAGTGAAGGGGCAACTGAGGAAGACCGATATACTCGCTCGCTTAGGGGGCGATGAGTTTGCCATCCTGTTGCCGGAAACCCACATGGAGGCTGCCAAATTGGTCATTTCTGATGTTCAAGCGCACTTCTTAAACGAGATGCATCGGAATAACTGGCCGGTGACACTTTCCATCGGCGTGCTGACCTGCACAAAAATCCCGGCAACCACGGACGAACTGTTGAATCAGGCCGATGCCTTAATGTATGCGGCCAAGAACCAGGGAAAAAATGCAGTTTGCTATGCCGTATACGCGGGCGATTAGCTTGTGACTTGATAGTGGAACCGACTTCATCAACCCGGATCCCCGTCACTTGTCACTCGTCACACGTTACTTGTCACTTGTTACTTGTCACTTGTTACTTGTTACTTGTTACTTGTTACTTGTTACTTGTTACTTCCCCAACCGCATATACCAGTAAGGCGCAACATCCCCTCTGAAGGTCCGAACCTCAATCCTGCCGTCGGCGATACGAAAGCTTATCTGCCCCTCCTCTGCCGTCTGATAGAGCCTGGCGCCGGCCCGGCGGTAACGGGCCACCACCTCGGGTCCGGGAAACCCCCAGCGATTCAGGTAGCCCTGGCTGAACACCACATGGGCGGCCGACACTGCCTGAATAAAGGGCCCCGACGACGACGTGTTGCTGCCGTGATGGGGTGCCAGCAGAATATCGGCTTTAAGGGAACCTGCTGGAAGCAGGTGTTCGACTGAGGCACCAATGTCACCGGGAAGCAGCAGGGAATGCCGGCCGTCCGATACATGCAGGATGCAGGAGCGGTCATTTTCATTGCCGGCAAACCCTGCCGGCGGCCACAGCAGGGTCAGGGTCAGTCCCTGCCAAAGGCCCGTCCAGGGCGCCTGGCAACGCTCCCCCGCCATCAGTTGTTGCACCGGCAATGCCTGTAAGAGTTGCGACTGTCCGCCGGCATGATCGTTATCCTGATGGCTGATAAACAGCCAGTCCAGCCGGCGGATGCCTAAACTGCCAAGCAGCGGCAGCAACTGCCCCTCAACCGCATTGTAACCTGACGGATAGGCCGGCCCCGTATCATAGACCAGGGCCTGACCGTGACGGTGGACCAATACCGACAGTCCCTGTCCCACATCCAGCACTTCAACATGCCAGGCCGGATCCCGACCGGGCAGGGTCCAGGTTAAGAACGGCAGGCACAGCCACAACCCGTGAAGCCGGGAAAAAGGCAGCCGGGGCAGGAACAGGACCACCAGGGCCAGGGCAAAGCAGATCCAGACTGCCAGCGGAATGGCTGCAATATTAACGGCCGCCCAGGCCAATCCGTCCGCCCACCGCAGAGCGGACAAACCCAGGGCCACCAGGGAATCGGCCAGGCCGAACAGCCAACCGCCCAGTGGCGGCACCAGTACCAGAGTCAGCAAAGCCAGCAGACACAACGGTACCAGCAGGAGGGTCACCACCGGCACCGCCAGCAGGTTGACCAGCGGCGCCGCAAAAGACACCAGATTGAACTGCCAGGCCACCAGCGGCAACATCAACAGGCTTAATGCCAGTTGGATGCGTAGCATCGACAGCCCGGCAGTGGCGAAGGAAAAATCCGTACGCACCACAGGCCAGCGCCAGAACACCAGCCAGATAATCAAGATGGCAGCAAAGCTGAGCCAGAAGCTTAAGGAAAGCAGGCTTAGCGGAAACAGCAGGATAAAGGCAGCCATGGCATACAGGAACAGCCGCCTCGGTCGCCAGTGCCGGTGGGTCCACAGCAGGATGATGACCAGGCTCAGCATCAGCCAGGCCCGGGCCGTGGGCAGACTGAAACCAGCCAGCGCCGCGTAGGCCAAGGCCAGCAGGAGCGCCGCCGATAAGGCCAGTTTATGCAGATTGAGTGACTGGCGCCCTCTTCCCAGCCCCCGGGCCAGCACCCAGGCCAGCAGGCTGTAACCCAGTCCACTGACAATGCCCAGGTGCAGGCCGGAGATGGCAATCAGATGGGCAATGCCGGTACGCTGCACCAACAGCCAGTCGGCGGGCTGCAGCCACCCCCGGTAGCCCAGCGTCAGGGCTGCCAGCCAGGCCCCCTGTTCCAGTTCCAGGGCCGCCAACCTGTCCAGCCAGCGCTGACGCAGGCTGACGCTGTCATCCAGCAGTTGGTTGTCCTGCTTACCGATCACATACCCTGTGGCGCGAATGCCGCTGCTGAGCAACCAGCGCTGATAATTGAATCCCCCCTGATTGACTGTGCCATGGGGCGGCTTGAGCCGGGCCCTGAGTATGACCCGCTGCCCCTGTTTGAGCGGCCAGGGAGGCGACTGCCAGCTCAGTCGAATCTGCGGCGAATGCCAGCCCACCGGCTGGCCGTCGAGGCTGTCCAGTTGCAGATTGAAACGCTGTCGGGGACCGGTCTGTGTCAGACTTTCTATCCGTCCGCTTAAGGTAACTTCCTGTCGAATCTTGTCGGCGGGGAGTTGCCAAGCAATCTGCCAATGGCCTACACTCGCCATCCATACCGCTCCGGTCAGAAGGCCGGAAAGCAGAATCAATCGGAATCGATAAGCCAAAACCAGTGCAAACAGCAGCAGGAGCGGCAAACACCACACAGGGGGCAACACTGGCCAGACAAGCGACGAAACGCTCCCTGTAATAAAACTGAAAACCCAGACATCCATATTAGTGTCGCCCGTAGTAACAGGTCAGGTCTGTCTTGTCCCACTGGCCAATCCCAGCAGACAGAGATGAGCCTTCTCAGAGAGCTTTATGCCGAAGAAAATTATTAAGCGGTTTTTGCCGGATCACCAGAAAATCAAACAGCAAAAGGTCCTTAAGATGTTTGGCACCTTGCTGCACGATGCCAATCTCTGGCACCTGAACCGCCGCTCAGCCTCCGGCGCCTTTGGTCTGGGACTGTTTTTCGCCTTCTGGCCGGTGCCTTTCCAGATGTGGCTGGCGGCCGCGCTGGCCATCCCCTTCCGGGTCAATCTGCCCCTGTCTGTGGCCACCGTCTGGATCACAAACCCCTTTACCATGCCGCCGATTTTCTACGGCGCCTACCTGGTGGGCGTGGCGGTACTGGGTCAACCCGAGCAGGAGTTTAAATTTCAGGCCAACTGGGACTGGATTGTGGCCAGTCTGGGCTCCATCGGGCCGGCTTTTCTGCTGGGCTGTTTTATTTGTGCGGTGTTTTTCGGCCTGGCGGGATTTTTCGGCATGAACCTGCTGTGGCGCCATTCGGTCAGAAAAGCCTGGCAGAAGCGCCGGCAGCAGCGAATGGCCCCCTTTACCCGCAGGATGTAGGCCTTATTCGGGCGCTGTCAGCCGCCCGGCCAGACCCGAGCCGCGCAGACTATGGGTCTGCAGGGCGTCCCGCAGTAATTCGGCCCTGGCATATAAGGTTACCCGGTTCCTGGCCCGGGTAATGGCCGTATACAGCAGCTCCTTGCTGACCAATTCCTGAGCCAATGAGCCAAGGCTCAAAATGGCGTGTTCAAACTCCGACCCCTGGCTCTTGTGAATAGTCATGGCGTACAGGCGCTGACTGGCAGGCACGCGGCTTGGCAGCAGCGCGCGGAACTGGCCCGCGGCATCCATAAACCAGACTTTGAGCAAACCCTGCTCATCCGTCATGCAGATCCCCACATCGCCGTTGAACAGGCGGACCTGATAATCATTCTGGCCGACCATAATGGGGCAGCCCGGATAAAAGTCCTGCTCGGGGCGGATCCAACCACGACGGGTGAGGGCCAGCTCAATTCGCCGGTTCAGTTGTTCTACGCCCCAGGGCCCACGGCGGGAGGCACAGAGCAGTTGCTGCCGCCCCAGTAAAGAAAAGGCCCCGCCTATATCGCCGCTGCGAACCGCGGCGAAATAGCCGCCAAGCTCGTCACAGACCTGCTCGACCAGCACATCCACCGAATCGAGCGTCCGCCAATCCAGTTCCCTTTCATCGGCCCCGCTCAGACAGAGCAATATATCCTTGAAATTCCCCTGGTTGACCGCCCTGGCCAACCGACCCACCCCGCTGTCATCGGCAAATCTGTGACTCTTGCGCAACATCACCAGATTGTCCTGTACCCGGCTTTGCTTCTTCCCGGCAACGGGCAGTTGCATACCCGTCATCTTTTCAATCAGCTCACAGGTGTCGGCGGTAAACTGGGGGATCTTTTCGTCCTGCCAGATGGCGGAGGGCAGACTCTGGCAGATATCGCCCAGCACTGAGCCCACCTCCACCGAGGCCAGTTGCTGGCGATCCCCCAGCATTACCAGCCTGGCATGCTCGGGCAGTGCGTCGAGCAGCTTGCTCATCATGGGCAGGTCCACCATAGAGGCTTCGTCCAGGATCAGCATATCCAGTGGCAGGGGATTGTCCCGGTCATGGCGAAAGGTCACCTTGTTAGGCTGGTAACCCAGCAGGCGATGCAGGGTGGCCGCTTCCACGGGCAGATCATCACGCAGCTCGGGAGGCAACTTCTCCCTGGCCTGGCCGATAGACTCGGTCAGTCTGGCCGCCGCCTTGCCGGTCGGCGCCACCAGGGCGATACGAAGCAATGCCCCCTGCTGCCTGGCCAGTCCCTGTACCAGGGCCATCAGGCGGGTGACAGTGGTCGTCTTGCCGGTGCCAGGTCCACCGGTGATCAGGCAAAGCTGGCGGGAGGCGGCCAGTACCACCGCCACCTGCTGCCAGTCCAGTTGTGGCTCCAGGCTGCCAAACAGGCTTTCCAGCATCGCCTTACCGGCTTTGATATCGAGTGCCAGGCGCTTGTCGGCAAGCAGGCTGAGGCGTTCTGCCAGGCGCTGTTCATGCAACCAGTAACGCTGCAGGTACAGGGCGTCCTGCTGCAATACGATAGGCCGGTCAACCGACTCTGCCGCATCCGGCCGGCTGACGGTGTGAGCGCGCTCAAGAATTTGCTGCAGTTCCGATTCAAACAGCATGGGCAGATCCAGGTCAAGCTCACCCAGGCAGTCGTTATATAACCGGGTCAGCTCCCCAAGGGACACGCACACATGCTGACTGGCCAGTTGCTGGCTGAGCAGGGCCGCCACAATGGCCATCGACCTGCCGTGGCGGGGCTCCTGGGTGGCGATAAATTCTGCAAAAGCGCGGTCCAGGCCATTGATCAGGCCTTGTTGCTGCAGCGGACTCAGCCAGGATTGGGTGTTCAGCATAGGCTCAGTTGCTCCCCTTCCCCGTGATTCTCCGTCCTGCCGTCAAACAAATCGTCCAACGCCAGGATCAGGGCCTTAGGCACCCGCCACAAATAACAACCGTGCCCCGGCCGCTGGCCGCTCATGCCGCGCAAGAACCAGTAACAGGCACCGCCCACATGCCGGTCATAATCGTAATCTGCCAGGCAGGATTTCAGCCAGCGGTGCAGCGCCAGGCTGTAAAGCAGAGCCTGCAGATGATAATCGTGCTCCTGCATGGCCTGCTCCATCGCCTCCTTGTCGTAATCATCCAGGCTGTCGCCCAGGTAATTGGACTTGTAATCCGCCACATACAATTTCCCCTGATGGGAAAAAATCAAATCCACATAGCCCTTCAGCACGCCGCTGAGGGTATCGAAATCGTATTGTCCGGCCAGCGGCCCCAGATGTTGGGCAAGAATCCGGTTGAAATGCACGGCCTGGACCTTTTCCAGGGGCAGATGAAACTCCATTTCAATTTTTACCTGCTGCAAGTCGGCCAGGGTCAGCGGGGTATGGGTAAACAGCGGGGCGGACAAGACTTCTTCAAGCCAACCACAGACTACAGGCCACCAGTCTTGTTCAATGCCGAATTTCTGTCCCTGCTCTGCCACCAGTGTTTCAATCGGCGCGGCATCACAACCGAGCAGATGCTCCAGCACCCCATGCAGGAAGGAACCGGCGCGGGCCCCGCGGATAAAGCCAAACCGGTCCCGCCGGGGGGCTGAGGGCATTGCCCGTTCCAACAGGCTGTTGCCTTCGTCATGACCGGGTCCGGGCAGTCTGTCCTGCTGCTGGGCAATGGCGGAATAGCTGGTCAGTCGCCAGCGCTGTTTAAGACTGCGGGTAAAAGGTGCCAGACGCAGCTCTGCCGCCGGCATCCCGGGTTGGCGCAAGGGCTGCCCGTTACCCGTCACGGCCGGATGGGCCAGTGTGACACCCTCAAGGCCGGTGAGCTCCGTCAGTTTCTGAGTTAGCGCGGACGCATCCGGCACCCTCTGTTCGTCGAACAACAAGGCGCCAAGGGCCGTTTGCTGAAGCCCGGTGGCCTTACCACGCCCCATATTACTCAGCCAGACTCCAACCGAGCAGTGGTGCCGGGCACGGGTCAGGGCCACATACAGCAGGCGGATATCCTCGGCCAGCCTTTCCCTGGCGGCCCGGGCCCTGGCCTCATCGCCACCGAGAAAATCGATTTGCAGACGATGCTCATCATCGTGATACAGGGCTTCGGCGCGACTGACCACCCGGGCTGCAAAGGGAATAAACACCAGCGGATACTCCAGCCCCTTGGAGGCATGCATGGTCACAATCTGCACCAGTTGATCGTCGGTTTCCAGGCGAAGCTGCTGGCCTTCCTGATTGTCATCCGGTTCAATCAGACAGTACTGGTACCAGCGCAGCAACTGACTTTCCCCCTGAATGCTTTGGCTTTGCTGCTGTAGCAGTTCGAACAGATGGCGCAGATCCGTTACCCGGCGCAGACCGTCCTCACAGCGCTGAAGCTGGGTCGCAAAAAGTCCCAACGACTGCTGAGCCTGGGCCAGGGCGCTGGCAATGCCCTGGCGCTGCCATACTCGCTGCCAGTGATGAAACTGAAACAACAACTCCTGCCAGCGACTGTCATCGGTCAGCCAGCTCTCAAACCGGGCGGCGCTCAGCCCCACCAGTTCACTGAGCATGGCCGCCTTGATGGCCCGTTCATCACCTGGATGATGAATGGCCTCCAGCAGCAGGTACAAATCCCGGGCGACCTGGGTGCCAAACACGCTGCGCCTGACCTGGAACACACTGGCAATGCCCAGGTCCATCAGGGCCTGTTTCATCAGTTGCGCCTCAAATCTGTCCCGCACCAGCACAGCGCAATCACCCGGTTGCACGGGACGCTCTCCCGCCTCATCGGCCAGTCTGACCCGCCCTGTTGCAGCCTCCTGCAGCCAGTCGCAGATACGTGCAGCAAAGTGCCCGGCCAGGGCAGACTGTATCTGGGCAAAACCCACTGGCTGTTCGCCTTCCAGATAGTCGAACTGCAGGCCACCTACCCCCTGCCCGTCCAGCAGCAACCGGCGTTTTCCCTGCCCGGCCTTCACCGGCGTGAAGGGAATATCCTCATTGAATAAAAAGCCTTGCGGGCTCTGGGCAAACAGCCCATTGACCGCCGTTACCAGCGCCGGCTCGGAACGCCAGTTGGTGTCCAGGGTAAAGTGCCGCTCTGCACCCACTTGTCGCTTGGCCTGGATATAGGTAAAGATATCCGCACCGCGAAAGGCATAGATGGCCTGTTTGGGATCGCCAATCATAATCAGGCCCAGGGCGGGATCCTCTCCATACAACCGACTGAACACCCGGTACTGGATGGCATCAGTGTCCTGGAATTCATCGATCATGGCGCAGGGATATTGCCGGCGCACAGCCTCGGCAAGGGCCTCTGCGTTCTCACCCTTGAGGGCTTGTTGCAGCAGGCTGAGCAGATCGTCGGGACTAAGCTGGTTGGCCTGGGACTTGCTGCTGATCAGTTGACTGCGCACGCTCTGCAACGCCTCCCCGCACAGGGTAACTACCAGGCTGTCCCGCATTTGCTGCTGCAGGTGGTGCAACTGCTCGAACCGGGTAAAGTTCAAGTCGCCCAGATCCGGGCTGGCCTTGGTAGCGGCCTTGGCGATTTTTTCCGCTGAGAAGGTTTGCCAGCCATCCTTATGGCCGGCAAAGAACCATCCGTCACCCTGGCAGAAATGTTCCATCGCCGACAACACTGCCCCTTTGCCCAGCACGCTGCGTTTATTCAGGCTGGCCTGCCACAGCCGCTCTCCCACCTGCTGGCTGAGCCACCAGGCCTTGGTTTCCACAAGCAGGCGCTGATATTCAGCCAGATAGACATCCGGCCCCCTCCCGGGCATTGCATAATGTACCGGCTGGGCCAGCAAGCCGCGAATCCTTGCCAGTAACTGGTTTGGTCCGGACCACTGTTGAAGGGTCAGGGTCAGAAGCGGCGCCGGCAGGGTCAGGACCCGGCGGCGCCAGAAATCATTGATCGCCTGGTGCAGATGGTCGGATTCATCCAGGATCAATTCCTGCTGGTAGCGGGAACCACTTTCAAACGCATGTTGAACCAGCACCCGCTGACAGAAACCGTGGATGGTAAAGACCGCGGCTTCGTCCATCTGCTTGAGTGCCAGTTGCAGGCGAAAACAGGCCAGCGTGCGATCCTCGCAGTCCTCAATCATGGCCTGCACCAGGGGGTTATTGCTTTGACCCAGCTGAAAATCGACACTGGTCTGGCTGACCAGCTCGCGGATCCTGCCCTTAAGCTCGGCGGTGGCAGCATTGGTAAAAGTGACCACCAGGATACTGTCCACCTGGTGCGGGGTACAGCCATGGCCAAGCACCAGTCGCAGGTACAGATGTACAATGGTATAGGTCTTGCCGGTGCCGGCGCTGGCTTCGATCAGCGACTGCCCATGCAAGGGAAAGCTCAGTATATCCAGCGACTTCATGCCGTCACCTGTGAAAACAAGGGTCCCAGCAACCTCTCGCTGGTAGCGGCAAACTGCTCAAAGTGCGGCTCAAGCTCCGGCCAGATTCGGTTAATATGGACATCCTGACCTTCACTGGCAGCGCCAAAATCCGAGCCGGTGTACAGGTTCAGAACTTTCTGCGGATCCTGGCTGTCAAGCCAGTGCCAGCCGCATTCTGGCAGCAGCAGCAGCGGCTTCTGATGGCCCTGCTGCCAGGCCTGAACGTAGTCGCTTAAAAGTGCCAACGCCTGCTGCGGCGCCATGGCGCCCAGCTCAAAAGGCTCCGCTTCTGTGCCCACATAGACTGCCTGGTTAACCGGCGTTTGCTGGGCCCGCAGGACGAGTAGGCGCAACCATAACTCCAGTTTGTCCCTGGCTCTTATTCTGCCGGACCGCCACAGCACCAGATTGTCCTGATACAGATGATCCTGCCAGCCGCGCAGCGTCAGGCCCGCCACCGTCAGGTCCACCAGCACGCGTCTGGGCGCATGATCCTGCCGGTAACGGGTCAGCCGCAGGCGCAACTCATCACTGTCCTGTTGTAATGCCGCCAATGCCAGTTGTCCGGCATGGCCGTGGGGCAATTTTCCCTCGGCCTTGAGGACCGACTGGATCTCGTCATGCCCACCCTGCTCCGCCAGCTTAGCCAGCAGACTGAATCGGTCCAGGGCGTTCAGAGCGAACGGCTCGTCCTGCTGCAGATTATCCTGCAAAGGGGTAAACCTGGCCTGCCAGCGCAACTGAAAAAAACCTCTTGCAGTATTGTGGAAAAACCTCAGCCAGTCCTCCAGCATCACCTCGCTCTGGGCCTGCAATGGGGCCAGGTCCTCGTTAAAAAAGGGTTGTGCCAGCGGCGCTTGACCGGCCAGTCTGGCCAGCTCAAGCCAGCGGCTGTCGTGGCCGGTGGCGCCGGTGGCTCTGAAGTAATCCTCATGGAAGGGCTGCAGATGATGAGTACGGCAAAGCTTGGCCAGTAAATCGTCGCCCTCTGCCAGGCAATAAACCTGCTGGAGATATTCAAGCAACTCGCTGACCAGGATTGATGGCATCAGGGGGCTGTTGTCCCGCGCACTCCGGCCCAGGTAACTGATATACAGCCCCTGGCGGGCGGACAACAAGGCTTCGAGAAACAGGTACTTGTCATCCAACCGGCGTGACCGGTCGCCCCGCCTTGGCCTGGTGTCCTGCATCAGGTCAAAACCCATGGGGATCACCTGGAGCGGATAGTCAGCATCGTTCATGCCCAGCAGGCAGACCAGACGGAACGGCACACTGCGCATGGGCATCAGGGTACAGAAGTTGACTGCCCCGGCCAGGAAGCGCTGGCCCACGCCGGATTCCTGCAACTGTTGTTCGAGTATCTGGCTGAAGACAGCCTGGTCCACTGCATGGGGATACTGCAACTGATGGGCCTCAAGGGCCGTCAGAGCCTGGCGCAGCGTATGCAGGGCCGCTTCATCCTCTTCATCGGCCAGATAGAACGCATCCAGATGCGCCAGCACCCACCCAATACGTTCGCCAAGGGTGGCTGGCCGCAGGCAGAATTCCAACCAAAGGGTCAGCTGCTGCAGAAAATCCAGCAGTTTGGACAACACCTGGCTGCTCTGCCCTTCGATATGGGCGTAGGGGGCAATAAGGCTGTCCCGGCTCTGGTAGAGGGGCTGGTTCATGGCATAACCGGCAATCAGGCGTTTGAGGCCAAACAGCCAGGTATTCTGTTCTTCTTCGGGGACCTGCCAGCGAGCCTTGTCCGGACCATCCAGTCCCCAACGCACTCCGGCGTCAGCCAGCCAGTGGCGCAACTGCTCAAATTCGGGTTCACTTAATTCGAACCGCCTGAGCACCGCCGGCACTTCCAGCAAATCCATCACTTCGGCCAGGTTGAGTCGTTGTTGCTGAAGTTTCATCAGCCCGATAAAACTGTTCAGCAGCGGCGACTCCTGACTCAGGCTGCGGTCTGAGATGGCATAAGGAATGGCCAGCTCCTGACGGTGGGCGCCAAATACCCCGTGGATAAGGGGGGCGTACTGGGCCACATCCGGCATCATCACGATTACCTCACCGGGGTGGGCATCGGCATGCTGCTGGAAAAACGCCAGCAGCTTGTCGTGCAGGGCTTCCAGTTCGCGCAGCCGGGAATGGCAACTGACCAGTTGCAGACTCTGATCCTCAGCCTGCACGGTAATCTTCGGGCAGGTCGGCTTTTCATCCGTCAGTGCCCCGAGGCTGAAGGGTTCGCTGCTGCCGCGCAGGGTCAGATTGAGAATTTCATCCTGGATATGTTGCAGCAGACTGGCCGGTGGATCTTCAACAAATTCGTCCTGCTGCTGGGGTTCAAGCTCCAGCAACATATCCTGAAAATCGCGTCCCAGCTTGCCCCAGGAAGAAAGCAGCGGATTGCCCACATCCAGATAGTCGGCGGTTTCATCGCCATCCAGGCGTTGCCTGAGCCCGGCCCTGGCCTTGCGCTTTTCATCCACCAGGTCGCCCCAGTAATGCTGACTGGGATTAAACCAGAAGATCAGCACGTCTATGTGTCTGGCCAGTGCCTGCAGCACTTCCAGTTGTTGTACCGGCAGGGCCGAAATGCCGAACACCAGCAGGGCGGCTGGCAGTCCCGGCGGCGCCTGTTGCTGCTGCAAGGCCTCCATCAAGGCCTGATGCAGGTTGGCCCGGTGCCAGGGGGACTCGCCAAGGGCAGCAGTATAAGCAACCAGTTCACGCCACAGCACGGGCTGCCATGCCTGGTGCTCAAGCGTCTTCCCTTCCAGGCGGTCATCGCCCTGCTCCCAGGCCAGCAACCAGTCCGGCCGGTACACCAGATACTGATCGAAAATATCGGCAATCTTGCCGCTTAGCTGGAAGAGCTTGATATCCCGGTCACCCCCCAGGTAACCGGCCACGGGCGCAAACCGCGGCTGCTCACATAGTTCCGGCAGGAGGGCCATCAGCTTCCAGGTCATATTGGCCTTGGTAAAGGCGGACTGTGGGGGCAGTTCAATCTTCAGTTGCCGGTAGAGTTGCCAGATAAAACTGGATGGCAGGGGGAATTCGAGGTTGGCGGCAATGCCGCGCTGCTGGGCAATCTGCAGTTTCAACCACTGGGCCATGCCGGGGCTTTGCACCCAGACTGGCGTGCTGTCGAACAGGTTGTCCAGCGACCGCTCGTCCATGGCCAATACCTGACACAGCCGCTGGGCCAGCACTTCCATTTTGTTTGACTGTATCAGATGCAACATGAGCAGCTACGGCAGCTAATCCTGGCAAGGATAGTAACATAAGCCGTTACACTGAGAAGCCTGAATTAGCCATAGTGCAGACAGGACAAGCTGCTGTATTGATTCAGGAAATGACCTGGATCAAAAGCAATGACCCGCCCTCGGCTACAATCATCACTGGCACAAACTGGCAGGAACGAATGGATGAAGGATCCCCACTGGCATGAAATGGAAACAGACGAGGTCTGCCGCACCCTTGAGTGCTCAGTCAATGGACTGACGACAGAGCAGGCTCAGGCCAGACTGGCCCATTACGGAGCCAATCAATTGCCGGATTCAGCCCCATCCAGTGTCCTGAAGCGGTTTTTCCGTCAGTTCCACAATATTCTGATCTATGTATTGCTGGCATCCAGTGTGATCACGGCAATGCTGCAGCACTGGGCCGACAGCCTGGTCATCCTCGCCGTGGTGCTGGTCAACGCCATAGTGGGCTTCTTGCAGGAGGGCAAAGCGGAACAGGCCATGCAATCGATTCGCCAGATGCTGTCGCCCCGGGCTGCTGTATTGCGTGACGGCAAGCGGGTCAGCCTGCCCGCCGGGCAATTGGTGCCCGGTGATTTGGTCTTGCTCGAGGCCGGCGACCGGGTGCCTGCAGACATGCGGCTTAGCAAGGCACATGGCCTGCAAATCCAGGAAGCAGTTCTGACCGGCGAGTCCGTACCGGTAGACAAACAAAGTGCCCCCAACCCAGCCGAAGCCGAGCTGGGAGACCGGACGGCCATGGCTTTCAGCGGCACCCTGGTCACCAGCGGCCAGGGACGGGGTCTGGTAGTGGCCACAGGCACCGACACCCAGATCGGCAGAATCAGCCTGATGCTGAAAGAGGTGGAACCCCTCACCACCCCGTTAGTGGAACAGATGGGCATCTTTGCCCGCTGGCTGACCCTGCTGATTCTGCTGATTGGCGGCCTGTTACTGCTGTTCGGCCACTTTGTCATGCACTATCCCTTCGAGGAACTGTTCATGACCATTGTGGGCCTGTCGGTGGCTGCGATACCCGAAGGCCTGCCGGCAGTGCTGACCATTACCCTGGCCATCGGGGTGCAGCGCATGGCCAGACGCAATGCCATCGTCCGTCACCTGCCGGCCATTGAAACCCTGGGCTCGGTATCAGTGATCTGCACCGACAAGACAGGTACCCTGACCCGCAATGAGATGCAAGTCAGCACCCTGATCCTGGCTGAACAAACCTTGCAGGTGGAAGGACAGGGCTATCATCCGGGGGGGGAAATCCTGGATGTGCAGCATCCGGATCGGGATCCCCCTGAAGATCTGTTGCAGGAAGCGGGCTTGGTGGCGCTGCTGTGCAATGACGCAGCCCTGCATGAAAAAGCCGGACAATGGACCGTGGAGGGGGATCCGATGGAGGGGGCCCTTCTGAGCTTTGCCGCCAAGACCGGCCTGGTGCCCGAACGGGTCCGCCAGCGCTGGCCCCGCACTGACACCATTCCCTTTGACGCCCAGCACAGGTACATGGCTACCCTGCATCATGATCATCAGGGCCACGCCAGGATCCTGCTCAAAGGTGCACCGGAAAACGTTCTGAACCTGTGCAGCCGGATGATGACGATTCAAGGACCGGTCAATATCGACAAAGGTTACTGGCAGGACCGGGTCAATCAACTGGCATCCGGCGGACAGCGCGTGCTGGCACTGGCGATGAAACAGGTCCCGGACGGGCAGACGCAGTTGAATATGTCGGACATAGACGGTTCACTTACCCTGATTGGATTGCTGGGGCTGATTGACCCGCCACGCAGGGAGGCCGTTCAGGCAGTCAGGGAATGCCTGGATGCCGGGATTCGCGTCAAGATGATCACCGGCGATCATGCCGGCACCGCCCTGGCCGTAGGTCGGCAGGTCGGCCTGCACAACGCCGGCCAGGTCATGACCGGCGCCGAACTGGAAAAACTGGACGATGTGGCCCTTGCCATGCGGGTCAACGAAGTGGACATCTTCGCCCGCACCAGCCCTGCCCATAAGCTTCGGCTGGTGATGGCCCTGCAATCCCAGCAGATGACCGTGGCCATGACCGGCGATGGGGTCAATGACGCCCCGGCACTGAAACGGGCCGATGCCGGCATCGCCATGGGCCGAAAAGGCAGTGAAGCGGCCAAGGAAGCCTCGGATTTGGTCCTTGCCGATGACAATTTCGTCTCCATCGTCGCCGCGATCCGGGAGGGACGCACCGTCTACGACAATATCAAAAAGGTCATCAGTTGGACCCTGCCCACCAGCGGCGGCGAGGCGGCCACTATCATACTGGCCCTGCTGCTTGGCATGGCCCTGCCGGTGACCGCCATCCAGATTCTCTGGATTAACCTTATCACCGCAGTTACTTTGGGTATTGCCCTGGCATTTGAACCCACCGAGGCCAACAGCATGCAGCGGCCCCCCAGAAGCCGGCAGGCACCTCTGATAGACGGTGCCCTGGCCTGGCATATCCTGTTGGTCACCCTGCTGTTTCTGGCTGGTGTGTTCAGCATCTTCAGCTACGCGCTGGACAAGGGCTATTCCCTGGAACTGGCGCGTACCCTGGCCCTCAATACCCTGGTGGTGATGGAGATATTTCATTTGTTCTTTATCCGTAACCTGTACGGTACCTCTTTTACCTGGCAGGCCATCCGCGGTACGCCGGTCATCTGGTTGATGACCCTGACGGTTACCGCCGCCCAGTTTGCCATTACCTACCTGCCGCCCCTGCAGAAACTGTTCGGCACACGTCCGGTGCCCCTTTATGACGGCCTGATAGTGGTCGGTATTGGCGTGGCGCTGTTTGCCGTGGTGGAACTGGAGAAGCAACTAAGATTAAGGCTTGTTCCCTGACCGAAGAGGATCCCCGGATGAAAAAACAGCACTACAAGGAAGAACTGAAGAAACTGCAGGAGCAGCTAATCCAGCTCCAGCAATGGGTAGTGGAGCATAACAAACGACTGGTGGTAATTTTCGAGGGCCGGGACGCGGCGGGCAAAGGCGGGGTCATCGCTGCCATCACCAAGCGACTCAATCCACGCATTGTGCGCATCGCTGCCCTCGGCAAGCCCTCCGACAAGGAAAGCCGGCAGTGGTATTTCCAGCGGTACGTGGAGCAGTTGCCCGCCGGCGGCGAAATCGTGCTGTTTGACCGCAGCTGGTACAACCGTGCGGGGGTGGAAAAAGTCATGGAGTTTTGTACACAGGAGCAGCACCGGGAATTTCTGCGCACCTGCCCGGAGTTCGAACGCATGCTGATCCGTGCCGACATCATGCTGGTCAAGTACTGGTTTAATATTTCTGCCGGAGTGCAGGAAAAACGCTTTCAGTCCCGTTTGAGCAACCCCCTCAAACGCTGGAAGTTCTCCCGTATGGATCTGATTTCCCGCAGTCGCTGGCGCCAATACAGTCAGGCCCGCAACGAAATGTTTGAACATACGGACACCGATGACTGCCCCTGGTACGTGGTGGAGGCCAATCACAAGCGTCCGGCCAGGCTTAACTGTATCCATCACCTGCTGAGTCTTATCCCTTACGAAGAAGTGCCCTTTGACAGAGTGGAACTGCCGGCCATTGATCAGACCAAAGGGGATATTCCCATACCGGACAATGTCTGTCGGGTGCCACAGCAATACGGCCATAAAGACTAAAAGCCAGCGCTCAGACAGGTTCGGTTAATTCGGGGTTACCGCACTCAGGCGGATTTGCTACCATAGCCTCATCTTTATCCGAGCCTGCCCAATATGAAATTTATTTCTTTTAATATCAACGGACTGCGCGCCCGCCTGCACCAACTTCAAGCCCTAGTCGACAAACACCAGCCGGATGTGATCGGTCTGCAGGAAACCAAGGTCCATGACGACATGTTCCCCCGCCGGGAAGTGGAGGCCATGGGTTACAAGGTGTTTTTCCACGGCCAGAAGGGCCATTACGGCGTGGCACTGATGTGCAAGCAGGAGCCACTGGATATCCAGTATGGGTTTCCCACCGATGAGCCTGAGGCTCAAAGGCGCATGATCATGGGCACCTTTGAAATGGACGACGGCAGCCGGGTGCGGGTGCTCAACGGCTATTTTCCCCAGGGGGAGAACCAGGAGCATGAAATCAAATACCCGGCCAAGCGTAAGTTCTACGCCGACTTGATGGAGTATCTGGAAGGCCATCACCAGCCGGATGACAAGCTCATTGTGATGGGCGATCTGAATATTTCCCACCAGGATCATGACATCGGCATCGGCGAACAGAACCGTCTGCGCTGGCTGAAAACCGGTAAATGCAGCTTCCTGCCCGAAGAGCGTGAGTGGCTAAACCGCCTGTTGGACTGGGGCCTGGCTGACAGTTTCCGTAGTCTGCACCCTGAGGTCGTGGATCAATACAGCTGGTTCGATTACCGCTCCCGGGGTTTCGACGACAATCGCGGTCTGCGCATCGATCTGATCCTGGCCACCCCGGCCCTTCATGAGCAACTGGTCGAGGCCGGTATCGACTACGAACTTCGTGGCATCGAAAGACCCTCTGACCATGCGCCCATCTGGGCCGTGTATCGCTGATCGCCGTGCAGTGGTTTGACCAACTGACCAACCTGCAGGCTCTGGCCTGGCTGGGATATGCGCTGCTGATGCTGGTCACGGTCAAGGCCCTGCATCCGCTGGAGCTGTTGCATGACAAGAAGAGCCAGCATTTGGTGTTCGGTGCCGCCGCCTGTCTGTTTATCCTCTGGCTGTTCCGGGCCGGCATCTACGAAGGCCTGAACGTCCATTTCCTCTGGCTGAGCGCCCTGACCCTGGTCCTGGGGCTGCGCCGCGCATTGCTTTCCGCCTGTCTGGCATTGATGGGCATTACCCTGGTCGGCAAGGAAAGCTGGGCCATGCTGGGGGTCAACGGCCTGCTTGGCGTCACTCTGCCCGTCGGCCTGACCTACCTGATCTACAGTCTGTCTTTCCACAGGCTGCCGCGGCATTTTTTCATCTACATCTTTGTTTGCGCTTTTTTGCCCGGCGCCCTGATGATTACCCTGAAAATGCTCTCGCTGGGTGGATATTATTTTCTTGAGGGGCTGTACGAATGGCAGGTGATCAGGGATAACTATCTGGTCCTGATCCCCTTGCTGCTGTTTCCCGAAGCCATGCTTAACGGCATGACCATGACACTACTGGTGATGTATTGCCCGACCTGGGTTTACACCTTCTATGACAAGTTCTATCTGCAGGATAAATAACAATGAACCAAAAAATTTGGATTCTCAGCGGCGCCGCGCTGGCTCTGGCCCTGACCGCGTGCAAGCCGGCCATGCAGCCCGCCGCCGAAAAGCCCGTACCCGTTGCCCAGGCAGAGCAGCAAACTGAAACCGTCAGTCCGTTGGAACAACTGCCTTTCTATCAGCAGAAGCTGAGCAGCACACCTTACCTGCCTGCCAATCTGGCCCAGGCCAGCACCAATTGTGCAGTGGGTGAAGCCGCTTCAGACACCGAATACCGGACAGCCGCACAGACGGATTATAATAATTTCGGTTGGGAACAGCGGGTGGCGGCAGACTGGGAGTTCTTTGGCACCGACACAGTATTGGGCAGGGTGCTGGTTATCGATTATGCAGAGCAGGACGGCAAGCTGGCCTATCGTTACCTGGCCAACGCTAACAGCCATACCCAGTTGTATGAACCCTGGAGCTCCTCCAAGGTGATGGCGATCACCGGGGCCGTCAGCCAGGCGCGTCAGGCCGGGGTCGGCGCGCAAAGCCTGGCAGGATCAGTGCCGGTACCGGATCTGATCACCAGCATCCACACCTATAAGCCCTTCGGCAAGGCCGACGGCAATTCCAATGCCATTGCCAGCTACCTGGTTAATCTGGCCGGCCGGGAATATCTGACAGAACTGTTTCATGAGCGCTGGCTGAAATTGTCAGTACCCGAGGTGAAGCTCAAAGGAGCCTATGCCCAGGAGATTTTTGATCCGGGCGTGAACAACTGGCAGGACATGCACAGCGACCAGAGCGCACCCATGCCGAGGCTGAGCGACAATCAGGCCGATCCTTCTTATCTCCCCTATCGCTGCGAAACCTGCGGCCTGACCGGTAATAAACCCATGACCACCCTGGCCGAAGCGGAATGGCTCAAGCGCCTGGCCAGCCATGGCCGCGAGGCCGCCACCCGCCATCCTGGCCTGACGCAGGCCGATATCGACAGCCTGTTCTACGGCATCGGTCATTCGGATAAGGATCATCAATACGGCGGTATGCTGATGGGCATCTCCAGGGTACTGACCGATGCTATTGCCAACAGCATGCAAGCGGATAATACGGACAGCAAGCAGACCCTGGACAGCGCCACCGACGGAAACTGGCGGGTGTTTCAGAAAATCGGCTGGGGACCGAGCGGTACCCGGGGGACGGCTGAAATGGTGATGCTGGCCCATGTGTGCCTGCCCGACTATCAGGGCGGCCGCGAATTTACCCTGGCGGCACAAACCTCGGTGCCGGGAGACGAAGAGATCAGGGTCAACGATGCGGCGAAACAGATGCAGGCTCTGTTGGACAACGCCATGCAGGCCCTACTGAAACAGGACTAATCCCCTGCCTGGCTTGCCCCGCCTGATGCCATGTCGGGACAAGTATAGGCATTACCAAATACGCTGGCACTGTAAACGCCGCCCAGGCCCTGGGCATTGACGCTCTGGGTCTGGTTTTCCAGCACCACATAATTGGCGCCCAACGCTTGTGCATTGTTGCGTAGTTCATTCCTGGCGCCCTGGAGAAGATCGTGATCACGGGTCAGGTCGGCGGTGAGCAAATTGCCCTGGGAGCCACTGACTTCACCCAAATACCGGCATTCCTGCGGCGCCTGCCGGCTGGTCAGAAAGACAGCCGCCGCATCGCTTCGCAGGGGTTTGGCGGCACAGCCGCCCAGCAACAGCAGGACAACAGGGACAAAGATGTTTCGCATCGGTACACTTCTTTTAAGCAGAATAATTGAGTCAGGGGCGGGCCCGGCGGACAGGGTGCAGCTTACGCAAAAAACTGCGGCGGGAAAGTAAAGGTTCTTTATCCAGATGTAAAGAAGTGTGTCTTTGTCAGGCTTACCGGGCAATTTGTTCAGAGGATGGAGGCGCCAGAGCCTCTATCAGCTTGTAGTGTTGCTTGAGCTGTTGTATCTGGGCCTGGTGTTCAGATAAGAAGCGATCAAATTCCTTAATCAGCCCGACATGTTCGATGGTGGACAGGTGAAAGCCCACTGCCGAGAGCGGCAAGCCAGGATCCATCACCAGCATGCCACTTTGGCCCATTTCCGAAAGCAGGTGACGGGCCACATTAAACTCCACATCGGCACCATCGGCCCGCCCCAGCAACACCATTTCCAATGCAGACAGGGCGTCGGGCACTTCCACCACACGAAATGGCTTACCCTGCTTGAGCTTCAACCACTCAATGGGCGTGAAACCCCGCGGCACCGCCAACACATGGAAATTGGCCACACCTTTGCCGTAATCCGGCGGTCTGACCATGGTTCCCCCCAAAATGTTCACCAAAGGGGAAGAGTAAACCCGCCGCATCCCTGTGGATTGAAAGTCGGCCCAGGCAGGATTATCCGGGTAAAGCAGATCAATGGTATCGCCCTCAAACAATTCCTGACGTGCGCGTTTAATCGGTAGTGGCAAAAATACGAACTGATGGCCACTGTGGCGGCTAAACAAGGCAAACACCTCAGTGGTGTAACTGGCCCTGGCCCCGTCACGATGAGTAAAATCGTAATGGGGATAGTAGTCCTGACTCTCCACTCCGATCACATACTCGCCGGCTGCAGCAGCCAAACTCCCGGACAACATAATCAGCAACGTAAGACGTATCAGCGGCAACTTCAGTCCTTGGTGATTTTTATCAAAGCATAGTGGCTTTCAGGAAAATATCAGTTGGCTATCCGACAAGACAAGCGGCGCAGAAATTCATAGAATGAGGCCAATACCGGTACCGGAGTCATACGTGCACAATCTGCAGTTACTGGCCAGGCGCGCCCTGCCTGCCCTGTTGTTTCTGATGGCCAGCCTGATTATTGCCACATCGGGACACCCGCAATTGGTCAAATGGTTCGGTCAGCTCACTTACCTGCCAGTCATTTCCCTGCTTATCGCCGCCCTGGTGGCAATGAAGTTTTCCCGCAGTCGTATGGTTTTGTGCTGTCTGTTGCTGGTCAGCATGGAGTTCACCGGCTTTTGGCCGGCCCTTGGCGAACTGGCCGGCGTTACGTTGCCGGTTACCGCTATCCTGATGGCGCAGCTGGGCTGGCTGCTATGGAGCAGGGACAAGGGATTCGCCCCCCTCAACGCCACCATAAGCCTGTCGCAGCTTGCCGCAGTGGCCGTGGGCACGACCTTATTGTTCCATCAGCTCAGCCTGCAGCCGCAAAGCTGGCTGGCGCCAATCAACGCCTGGTTGTATCCGGATCTGGCCCGGCACTTTTCCGCCCTCGAAGCGGTATTCTATCTGTTGGTTCTGTTATTGGGACTGGGCCGTCTGGCCTTTAACCCAACGAATAACCACTGCGCCCTGTTTGTCAGCATGCTGATGCTGCCCATCCTGCAGTATCAGAGTCAGCCGCTGGTCAGTCAGGTGGCTCTGTTTGCCCTGGCGGTACTCTTTTTGTTCTCCATTATCCTCGACAGCCACAATATGGCCTTCCGGGATGAGCTGACCGGTATCCCTTCCCGCCGCGCCCTGATGCAGTATGTGCAGACCCTGGGCGGAAAATATGTGGTGGTAATGGCCGATATCGATCACTTCAAGGCTTTTAATGACACCTACGGCCACGATGTGGGCGATCAGGTGCTGCGGATGGTGGCGAGTCGTATGACAGGTATTACCGGCGGTGGCCGGGCTTTCCGTTATGGCGGCGAGGAATTCACTCTGGTTTTTGCCCGTAAGGACGCCGACCAGGTGGAAGAGCACGTGGAGTCACTGCGCCGGAGCATCGCCGACTACAAGATGGTAATCCGCGCCCCGGACCGGCCGGTGAAGAAGAGCCGCGGCAAGAAGAAACCGGTGAAAAAATCCGGCCTGCGCCAGTTGGTACAGGTTACCTGCAGTTTCGGCGTGGCGGAAAAAGGCAAGGATCAGGGCAGCTTCGAAGCGGTGATGAAACAGGCCGACGTGGCCCTCTACCAGGCTAAAAAAGCCGGGCGTAATTGCGTCAAACTGAGCTGATGCTGAAGCGGCTGATTGTCAGCTTCCTGAACTGATTTCAGGCTTTCTTACCAACCGGCCGCTCCTGTTATTACATCAAATCAAAATGCAGCACTTCCTCTTTACTGCCCAGCTTGCTGTACAAGGCAATGGCCGGCCTGTCCTCCTCATTGGTATCGGCCTGCACAAAGACGGCCCAGGCGTCTATTTGCCGGGCAATTTCCCTGAGATGGTCAATCAGCGCCGTGGCCACCCCCTGGCGGCGATGCGCCTTGTATACCGCCAGGTCGTAAATATAGATTTCGCTGCGCGGCTGCTCGAATTTTCGCAGCACATAGGCGGCCAGTCCGCCAATCACCTGCCCCTCCCGGTGCGCGACGAGGGCAATAAAGGTCTGATCTGCCAGCAACCGCTTCAGGTAAGCCACATCGGGTTTATTGCCTGTATAGGTGGGCAGATCATCAAATACCTCGCCGAACATCTGCAACAATCCGTCCATCAGAACAAGATCCTGCGCGCCAAGACGTCGAAGACTAAAGGCCATAGATGCCTCCCAAAAGGTTGACTAATCCCCTTGCAACAGGTCCAGCCAGGCCGCGGCCCCGGCAGCGCTGAAGGCTGTTTTCAGGCTGGCCTGATTTTCTTCCTGTACCAGCAACTGCTCAATGGCCTGGACGGCCCGCTGGCTGTCGAGGCGTCCTTCGAACAGATCCAGCACAAACTGGTCGATGACGTCAGCCGCCTCCTGTTTTCGTTCCGGCGCAAGATCCGATGGCTGTACCAGCATACTGTTGGCTGCATGCAGCAGAGTAGACGTAAAAGCCGGTGAGCGGGCGATAAAACCACTCATCCTGCCCAGTTGTGCGGGGGGAATACTGCCGATATAGCGCCAGACCAACTTATCGATTTGCTTAACCAGCGCCTCGCCCTGGGGCAACAGCAACCGGATGACCGGCCGGCGTAACAGCTCCCCATTGGTGCTGTTGGTCAGCATGACCATGGCCTCCTGATCTTGTGGCAGCACTACCAGTTGCGCGAACAACCCCGCCTCGCGACCATCGTGCATCAGGGCGGTCTGACTTGCCAGTGGCGCCAGTTTCCAGCCCAGGCCGAACAGCTCGGCGGGATTGTCGTGCAGGGCCTGTGGACTGGCCATCTGGGTAAAGAGGTTATCCGGCAGGCCGGCGCCCTTGGTCACCCAGGCGGCAAATCGTCCCATATCTGCGATAGTGCTAAAGGTATTGGCTGCGGCGTTGGGTGTACGCTGCTTGTCGCCCATCTCCACCGGCTTGGCCTGCTGATCAAAACGCTGAGTCAGCTGTGGATCCATGGCCGGATCCCAGCCCATGGAGGTGTGCGTCATACCAGCCGGGGCCAGCACCCGGGCCTGCATCAGCTCGGACAGGCTCCGGCCGGTCTTTTTCTCTACTGCCCGGCGCAGATATTCAAAGCCCTCGCCGGAATATTCATGCCGCTCACCCGGTGCAAACATAAAAGCCAGCTTTCGCTCGCCGCGCCAATTGGGCAGGCCGCTCTGGTGACTGAGCAAAATGCGCGGGGTGAGGTGCTGATGACGCGGATCATCGGCAAGATCCGGATCCACCCAATGCTGACTCAGGTTCTCGTCCAGGTCCAGCTTACCTTCTGCCACCAGTTGCATCACCAGTGCGGCAAACAGGGGTTTGGTCAGGCTGGCCACGTTAAATACCGTCTCCCGGGTAACCGGCTCTGTGCTGTTGCGCCGGCCCAGTGCCCCCTGCCAAATCACCCTGCCGTTCCCGATACGGGCCACCGCCATCCCCGGCACCTGGTAGCGCTGCATCAACTCCTGAAGCTGTGACTGGATCTGTTCCGGTACAGGCTTGGATTTATCATCGGCCCGGGCCATGCCGGTGCAGGCCAGCAGCAAGAGAAGACCGGGCATCAGTCTGCCCAGTATTCCGCCCCAAGGGTGGGCTATGTATCTGTTAATTGATTTCATGCTGTTCCTTATTATGAAGCCTCCCTCCCGACCTCCAGCCACCTGCCCCTTTTGGCCGTGACTGACAAGAGAAATCTTTTCACCCGCTTATCGGGGCAAAGTCAGCATAAAAGAGACAGCAATGAGTACAAGCCCATCCGGCTGGAACGAAGGCTCCGGCCGGTGTTTGTGGGGCAGTACAAAAGATGCACAGCCCTTGCAAAAAGCGGCCTGGGGAGGACAGAAAAGGCAGATGTAACAAGTGGGGTAAAAATGTTACGTCGGATGTCGCCCGTCAAAACGGCCTGTAAGCAGTCCGGTCAGCGACGCACCAGCTCGCGGGCCTCCGCCTCACCGGCCGGCTGGGTCATCGGGCCGTTGCCCCCTGGGCCGTTGATATAGTGAGCCGTGGGAAAGACGGCGGGTCCGGCCAGTCGCCCATGCTGAATCGAATCAGCCAGGGCCAGTACCTTTTGCGGCTCGGCGCTGCCGGCGGTCTGTACCGTAGTGACCCCGCTGGCCAGCCACAACCGTGCGGCAGTCTCGCCCAGAAAAGGAACACCCGGCATATGGGTATGATCATGCATGCCCACCAGGCCGGGGATCACTGTATGGCCCGGCAGATGCAGTACCCTGGCCCCCTCAGGCACAGACACAGCATCGACCTGACCCACTGACTCAATGCGCCCGTCACGAAGCAGCAAGGTTTGGGCACGGCGGAGTGCACTACCGCTGCCGTCCAGCATATCCACGCCCACCAGCGCCAGCAAAGGATCGTCGTAGGCCACAAAAGCCCGGGGCAAAGCAGATGGCTCAGTAGCATCCGGCATTGCGGCACGGGCAACCAGCAAAGCTGCCAGTAACGGCCCGGTCTGCCAGAAGCCGGATAGCCTCACTCTCCCCTTCCCTCTGGGTATTGGGGCAGGCCATCGGCAATCAGTGTCCAGTTGGCCTGGTAGCGGGTATAGATATGGGCACCGGGTTTTACCGGCACTGGTTCGTCAAACAGGGCAATGGCAATCTCCAGCCCATCGCTGGGAGCGCCTTTTGAGCGAAACGCCAGGCTGGCGCCGCAATTGGTACAAAACAAGCGGCTTGTGCCGTTATCCGCCCGATACTCGCGCACCAGTGCCTGCCCCGCCAGCCAGCGGAATTCACTGACGCCCACCAATGTCCCAAAGGCCGCCCCATGGAACTTGCGGCACATGGTGCAATGACAATGGGCAGCCTGCTGACTGAAGCCGCCTGCCTCAAAACGGATTTGTCCGCACAGACAACTGCCCTGATAGGTTTTGTTCATAGTATTTCCTTGTCCACTTTGGTTACCACGTCCCCTGCAGGATGCTGAGCAAACCAGGCTGAAATGGCCGGCATGGCCTGCTCAAAGTTACCGGGAGCTGAAAAGTTCAGTACTCCGGCCGGTTGGGCGCTGCGGTTCTCAAAATCATGGGTCTGCCCGCCCGGCACCAGAACAAATGAACCCTGCGTGGCATCGAGCCAATGATCGCCGATAAAAAAGCTCATGGTGCCTTGCAACACGTAGAACACGTCATCCTCTTCATGTGAATGGGCGCCCGGTCCCCTGGTATTGGGCTCCAGCCACCATTCAGAAATGGAGTATCGCCCTGCGGTTTCATCGCCATCTGCCTTGAACAGGGCCGAAATGCGCCCCATCTGATAGGCCCGACCCTCCCCGGGCCGCAATACAACAGGTTGTCGTTCTGCCGAACTCATCGCTTAGCTCCTTTAATTGTTTTACCCTGGCTCTTTTGTGATGAGGCAGCCAACTGAAAAAGTGCACCCGGTCATCAGCCCACTTAAGGAGCCGTTCAAGGAAATGAAATACCCGCCGCACACTTTGCCCAACTTGCTGAATCTGTGCAAATTTCGGTCGTCGTATCCATCACCGCCTGGGTGAAGGCCCGCACCAGGGGACAACGGGAAGCTTGTTTATCGGCAATTCCGGCTAGACTCTCTTCCTTCATGGGGTTTGTATTTACTTTGATAAAGGTTGGAAAGAACAAGTCAGAGGGTGGCGCTCCCTGCCAATTAAGTATGGCCTTCCAGAATGGCTTTTAACTGAGCCAAGTCCTTTTTCACCGCATCAGCATCCTCAGCGAACTGAGCATCTGACATATCCGGTCGGCGAATCAGGGTGAAGATAAACTCGCTGCCCTCGCCGTTGGGCACTACCCGCATGGGATTATGCACCACCACGCCGGACGCCAGTTCGACATCATGATCCATCACACCAAAGGGATTGTCCGGCACAAACCGAATTCTGATCCGGCCAAAGGGCGCATCTGTCACCCAGGCCTCCCCTTCCCTTCTGACTTCCGATCGCGCCAGCCCCGCGGCCCAACGTGGCAGATTCTGAGGTCTGGAAGCAAACTCATAGACCCGCGCAGGCGGGCAACGGATAGTGATGCTGATATGTTTAACTGGGTACATCGGCCCCCCTTGTGCTGAACTGATTCTTCAATTCCTGCCTTGTTAGCACAATAGACACGAAGATCTCGAGGGAAAGGCCAGTGATTTGCTCTGAAAAGCCCTGAGCCTTGTCCCCCCTTAGTGTGCATTTGTGCTCTTCCTGGTGAACCCCCTCCCCGTACCGCAGAGGGCGCGGATATCTGTCTTCCGTACAAAGATCCCCACAGGAAATCGGGGCAGCAACACCCGCTGTTCGCAGGTATCGCTGTACCGCTGCTTAACCGCGAACAGCCGCCTCAATGGCAGCAATATCGATTTTCCTCATCGTCATCATCGCATCGAACGCCCGCTTGGCAGCCTGGCGATCGGAACTGGTAAAGGCGTTGGTCAGAGCCACAGGCGTAATCTGCCAGGAGATGCCCCACTTGTCCTTGCACCAGCCGCATTCGCTCTCCTGTCCGCCGTTGCCGACAATGGCGTTCCAGTAACGATCCGTTTCCTCCTGGTCTTCGGTAGCAACCTGAAAGGAAAAGGCTTCGTTGTGAGTAAAGGCGGGGCCGCCATTAAGGCCCAGACAAGGAATGCCGAGCACGGTGAACTCGACGGTCAGAACGTCCCCTTCCTGTCCCGAGGGGTAATCCCCTGGGGCGCGGTGCACTGCACCCACTGAGGAGTCGGGGAATGTCTTGGCGTAAAACCGCGCGGCTGCCTCGGCGTCGTCGTTGTACCAAAGACAGATGGTATTCTTTGCAATGTTGGTCATAAGGCTCTCTCCTGTAATTTGTGGACGACAATTATGTAGCTTGTCCCGGGTAGACGAATAAGGCACAGCCATTTCGACAAGCAGGAAAATAATTTTTTCCTGGGTGACGAACTGCTCAGTGCCGCAGTGAAATTAGTCCCTGGCTCGCGGGATTGCACAAAGTGTTTGTCGGATAAAGATCCTGAAATAGATGAGGGCGAGGATGCTTTACTCCCCCCGGATTCCGCTGCGCTTCATCCAGGCTACGCGGACCCTACCCGGGAGAAGGAGCCGGGCCTCCAGGACCACCCTATTTACCAGCACCAACAGAAAACAGCGGATAGAACTCTTCCACCACCTCGAACTTGTTCACGCCATCCTCCCAGTGCATTTTCTGCGTACCGCCCCAGACCGTATCGGGGTGCGCCGTAATCTGCTCTATCTTGTAGCGGATATGCGGCAGGTTAATCAGCTCCAGGGCCTGGTCCACCGGCAGCCACCTGGCCTGATCTATCCCTTCAGGCAACTGAATATCCGGCTTCTGAACTATAGCCACATGGATTAACCGGGTGGAGGTCTTCTGCTGCTGGCCCATTAGCAGGACAAATACCCCCCTGAGTGAGGGATCAACGATTTTCAGTCCGTAGCTGCCGGCCAGTTCGGTCAGTCCCTGCCTGATGGTATTTTCCTGGTCCTGATACCAGCCCGGTGTAACCCACAGTTCCCTGTCCTTAATTTTCACCACCAGCAATTCGTTGCTGTGGTTGAAAACCAGCAGACGATGGAAGGTTGAAGGAGTGACGTCCTGCTTCGCGCACAGGGCCTGGGCGCCCAGCAGGGCAATCAACAGGGTAAGTAATCTAAGCATTGAGTCTTTCTTGAACGTTTTTCTGCCTGTCCACTGTGCAAAATCCAATCAGAATTGGAAACCCCCAGTCTGAATTTGTAACACTTTTTCTGGTCTTGGCAGCCCTCTGCCCGAGTAGGCGGTCTGGCTGCAAATCCATTTCTCTTCTTAATTTTCTCTAAGGCGCCGCTTTCCCATTTTGTTCGGCCAGGATCCGAAACAGTACCCTTACCGCCTTGATGACATTACACCTGCGGCATTTTAGGAACTACACTAACCCTTGTGATCGAATGGTCATAAATACACAGAATAAATTTTTAAAAACAAATAGATAGGAATTTTTTATGGTTATTCTCATACTGGGACTGGTGCTATTCTTTGCTGTGCACTCGGTGGCCATGGTCAATCCCGCCTGGCGGGATCGTATGGTGGGCAAGCTCGGCCCACTAACCTGGAAAGGACTTTACGCGCTGGTGGCCATTGGTGGCCTGGCGTTGATTGTGGTGGGCTACAGCCAGGCACGGCTGGACCCGACAATCCTCTACACTCCGCCCCTTTGGACGCGGCATTTGACGTTTTTGCTGCTGGTGCCGGTATTTCCCCTGCTACTGGCCGCTTATCTGCCCGGTCATATCCGCAGCGCCACCAAACATCCCATGCTGGTGGCCACAAAAATCTGGGCTTTGGCACACCTGATCTCCAACGGCACCCTTGCCGACGTTTTGCTGTTTGGTTCCTTTTTGATTTGGGCCTTGGCGGATCGAATCTCCCTTAAACGCCGCTCTCCCTCAGCGCTCCCTGGCCTGCCCACCAGCGCATGGAATGATCTTATCGCTGTGGTAGGTGGTTTGGCGCTGTATGTGCTCTTCTTGTTTGGCGGCCACGCCTGGCTGATAGGCATGCCCCTTATCTCAGGTAGATAAATCAACCCTGGCAGTGCTTTGCGGTCATGGGTTGTGGCCGGCAAAGAAATCGGCAAAAAACACCAACTGATATTCAATGCTTTTCGCCCAGTACTGCCAGTTGTGGCCGCCGGGCATTTCCAGATAGTGATGGGGGATCTGCTCCTTAACCAGCGCCTGGTGCAGTTGGCGGTTGGGTGTTAAGAAAAAATCCTCCAGGCCGCAGTCGATAAACAGGGCCTGGCCGCTGGCTTTGATCTTATCCAGATTATTGACGATAGCCATGCTGTCCCAGAAAGATGCGTTCTGCCGGCGGTCGCCGAGCACTTTATCCAGTCCCCACCTGCCCTCATAGTCGCGCGGATCCACCCCGCCGGCGGTGCTGGCCAGGGCACCGAACTGCCCCGGATGATTCAGGCCGATATGCAGCGCCCCGAAACCGCCCATGCTCAGGCCCGTAATGCCCCGCCCTTTTGCTTCGGCAACAGTGCGGTAATGTTTGTCAATATGCGCCACCAGTTCCGTGCCGATGTAAGTGCGATAGCGGCTCTGTTCGGCCACCGGGCTGTCCAGATACCAGCTGTCGATGGCATCACCAGAATCATCTGATAGCGATCTGCCAGGTCTTCCACTTCTGTCCCCCCGGCCCAGTCCTGAAAACTGCCGCCATGGCCGTGCAGCAGATACAGCACCGGATAGGGCTGTTCGCCCTTTTGATAGGCATCCGGCAATACCACCGTGGCCCGGTGGCTGAGATCCATCGCCTGACTGGGGACGCTGATTTCCTCGACGTGATAGGCCGCAGCCTGAGGGCCAAACAGCAGGCCCAGGCAAAACAGAACAGAACGGATCATGGTTGACTCCCTGTGGGTATAGCCAGAATATCCAGAATAATGGACCTGGCCTGATCGTGATAATAAAACACCCTTGTCATATCGGCCGGGTGCCAGGAAACATTCTCCAGCACCACCAGGCTGATCTGCTGGGCCGGGTAATATGCCAGGGTGGAAATGTAGCCAGGTACATAGCCGCTATGGCTGAACTCCGCTATTGCACCTGGCGTAATTTGCAGCCCCAGCCCATAGCCCAGTTCCCCCCATCGATGCTCCCTCACCGTCGAGGGTCGGATCATGGCCTGGTAAGATTCTGCCTCAAGATACTCGCCCTGATGCAGGCATCTATTCCAGGCCAACATATCTGCAGCACTGGCCACGACCCCGCCGCTCGGTAAAGAAAAACGTGGGAAAGGTTCAGAATTAAGGGCGATGCTGCGTTCCTGGTCCTCAGTGTGACCCTCGACAAGACGGCCCTGCCCGGCCTGATACCAGGCTTGCAGGCCAGGCATATTGCACGCCTCGGCCAGGGTCAGCAGGTTTTGCCTGTAGTCACTGCCACTGAGTTCTTCGAGCACCCGGCCGGCCAGATTGTAGCCTGCATTGCTGTAAGCAAAGATCTGCCCGGGGGCGGTTTTAAGCGGCTGGTCCAGGCGCACCAGCCCGGAGGTATGATTCAGCAATTGGCGGAGGCTGATGGGATCCTGCCAGCTATGCTGCCACTGGGGCAGCAGCGTCTGCACGCTGCTATCCAGGTTGTGGCTGGATTGCTCCAGTTGTCTGAGCAGCATAGCGGCACTCAGTTGCTTGCTGATGGAGCCGGTGACAAACAGATGATCCATCGACTGGGGCTCACGCTGTTGTCGATTGGCCCAGCCCGCACTTTGTCCGAACAACACCTTGTCACCTTTAGCCACCAGCATCACCCCGTTAAAGGGTCGGGTACCCGCCTTGTCACTGAGTAAATCCCCCAGCCGGGTTATCAGCACGGGATCGGCATGAGCTGCAAAAATACTGAGCAACGCCAGCATCCAGAACGCCAGTAATGGTTTCAATACAAACACTCCCTGTTTTTCATCTCAGTATACCGACAACCCCAGATGCTCGGTCAGTCGCGCAATCATATGCATACCCAGGTATGAATTACCGTATTCGTTCAGCCTGGGACTCCAGGCACAGATAACACCAAAGCCCGGTACAACGGCCACGATGCCGCCGCCTACTCCGCTTTTGGCAGGCAGCCCCACGGTAAAGGCAAACTCGCCGGATTGGTTATACATGCCGCTGGTGGAGAGAATGGCGTTGACCCGGTGGGCATTGCGCCGGGGACAGATAACACGTTCAGTGTTGGGTTGGACACCCTTGTTTGCCAGGAAAGTCAGGCTTCTGGCCAGTTGTTCGCAGGTCATGTTCACCGAGCACTGGTAGAAATACTGATCCAGCACTTTGGGCACCTCTGCCTCAATGTTGCCAAAGCTCTTCATCAGGTAGCCCATGGCCGCATTGCGGTTACCGTGCAGTTTTTCCGAGCGGAAGACCTTGTCATCGACAAAGATATCCTCGTTGCCGGCCAACTGGCGGATAAAACCGATAAAAGCCGTTTTGCTGGAAGAATAATGGCTGACCAGCACATCGGCCACCAGAATGGCGCCGGCGTTGATCACCGGGTTGCGCGGAATGCCATGCTCCCATTCCAACTGCATGATGGAGTTAAAGGGCATCCCGGAGGGCTCCATATTGACCCGTTTCCACAGGCTGTCACCCAGGCGGTTCATGGCCAGTACCAGACCGAAAATTTTCGATACGCTCTGGATGGAAAAGCCCGTTCTCGCATCACCGGCACTGAATAACTGCCCGTCTATGGTCGCCACCGCCAGACCTGCCTGGTAGGGATTGACCTCAGCCAGCACAGGAATGTAATTGGCCAGCTTGCCGCTGTCGGGCAATGCCTTGGCTTCTGCCACCAGGGCCTCGCAAAAGGCTTGCAGATCCGTATCCGGCTGCGGGGGAACTTGTGCTCTGTCCATGCTTAAAGCAATACCTTGGCGTAGCTTTCCTTGTGCATATCCAGCACTTCGGCGGTGATGGATAAGTGGCTTAATTTCAGTTCTGTCAGCCTATCCAGCACCGCCTTGGCCAGCGCAGCTTTCTGTGCGTCCGTGCGGCCCGACAGAATACGCAGTTGCACATGGATAAAGTCGGCCACCTGATCCCCCACCATATAGTAGTCACAGGCAATGGCCCTGGTCTTGATGGCTTCAGGGGTAAACAAGCCGGAGGCAACAGCCCCCTCAAACACCGACTGCATCATGGCTTCAGGCATGACCCGGGTTTCCAGGGCCTTGGAATATTCGACAACACAATGGGGCAAGGCGCTCTCCAAATAGCAGGTTTTGCGGCGTCTCAAGATAACGGCTGGACAGGGTCAGTACAAGCACAGGTTTTCGTGTAATTTTTACAGCCTGACCGGGTCTGTTTTTTCATTTGTTCCGGTCTTTTTCCGGCTGCTTGTCCGTCGGGTTCCGTTCTTCCCGGGCCAGCTTTTTCTGCCGGTTTTCCTCCACCAGAAACTCCAGCGCCGCCCCCGGGTCTTCCTCCCCACACACGGAGGAATCCTCTGCACTGCCTGCCTCTGCTTCCTGATGGCTGAGCCGGTACTTGTGCCCGGGCCCTGGGTCTTTTGGTTTGCTCATGGGACTCTCCTCACTCGTGATGCCTAACTTGTCACTCGTCACTCGTCACTCGTCACTCGTCACTCGTCACTCGAATAAGTATAGGCCCTGAGCCAGCCGCGGAAGAACTGGAACGCCATTTGCAAAAATCTTATTGCATGTCAGGCCGAAACAGCGAGGAATCATCATGCCCTATCAAGAACGTTCAGATTTACCCGATTTTGTCCAGGATGACCTGCCGCCCCATGGGCAGGAGATTTATAAGGAGGCGTTTAACCGGGCATGGGAAGAGTACGAGGACGTGGAAAAACGCAAGGATGATGAAACCCGCGAAGAAGTTTCCCACAAGGTCGCCTGGGCTGCGGTTAAGCAGCAATACCGGCAGCGTGATGACGGCAAGTGGGTCAAAAAACAGGCTTAGCCTGAAGGAGGCAATATGAAGGCCAACATCATTGATGAAGAACACATCAGCAAGGTCGGCGGCATCTTCGAGCAGGAGGCAAAGGCCAAGCAGGCCATACAGAGCCTGATGACAGAGGGTGACTTCAGGCAGGAAGAAGTGAATCTGGTACCGCCGGGGGATAAATCCTTTGACGAAAAGATTGAAACGGATGATCTGGCGGTGAAACGCACATTGCTTAATTCCCATATCATCCTTGGGCTGATAGCGGTTTTGGTAGGCCTGGGCGTTGCCGCATTGCTGGTCAGCTACGGCCCGGCCTTTACTCAGTCGAGCCCAATGATGACCTTTATTGCCCTGGGTATTCTCAGTCTGTTCCTGGGAATGATGCTGGCCGGCTTTATTTCCCTGCGCCCCGACGAAGACAGACTGGTCAACAAGGTGCGTAAAGCCACTCTTAACCACCGGTGGGTGGTAGTGGTGCAGGCTAAAGACAAGCAGCATGCCGAACAGGCCAGAAATATCTTAAAGCGGTCAACCGGTTCCCTGGCTGAAACCTTTTAATCTTTTGGTTTCACCCATCAGTCCCCTCCCGTTGGAGACAAGCTTCAGGGACAAGGACGTCCCTTATTTTCCCAGTTAGGATCCAGGTTTCTATCCCTGGCGCAGGCATTGCTCCTGGCACAGGCATTGCTCTGGTTAACTCAGGCGCTCATTGAGAGCGGCCCTTCGTGCCAATCAAGATAAAGGAGGACAACATGGCAGAGAAAAAAACATTACAAGGCAAGAAAGTCGCAATTCTGGCCACCAACGGCTTCGAACAAAGCGAGCTGACCTCGCCGAAACAGGCCCTGCAGGACGCCGGCGCCGAAGTGCACATCGTCTCGCCGGAAAAAGGTAAAATCCGTGGGTGGGAAAATACCGACTGGGGAGATGAAGTACAGGTGGATAAAACCCTCAGTGAGGCCAAAGCCGAGGATTACCATGCGTTGGTGCTGCCTGGCGGACTGTTTAATCCCGACGCCCTGCGTCAGGATGAACATGCCGTGCGCTTTGTACAGTCATTCTTCAAACCCGGTTACAACAAGCCGGTGGGCGCTATTTGTCATGGGCCCTGGTTACTGGCCGAGGCAGGCGTTCTCGAGGGCCGCAAGGTCACGTCTTATCCCAGCATCCAGACCGATCTGAAAAACGCAGGAGGCGACTGGGTCAATGAGGAAGTGGTCTGCGACAACGGCCTGGTGACCAGCCGCAAGCCGGACGATTTACCGGCCTTTAACCGAAAAGTCATTGAAGAGATCTTCGAAGGCCGTCACGCGGCCTGATCCGCGCAGGGCTGGTGCGGCTCCCCCCGGCCAGCCCGGCGCCCCTGAGCACAACCTGTCAGGTTGGCGCACTCCTTGCGATATTCCTCTTAAACCTGGCATGAGCCAGATTCAACATCTTCCAGCAGATTAGCCAGCACTTTATTAAGTGTTTGTTTATATGGATATTTTTCTATCTCAACTGGAAAGGAAGGATTTATACAGTGAGAGAAACGAGCAGCGGTCACATCATATTGCGTCTCCTGTTGGCAACAGCTTTTCTGTCAACGGGTTTCGTCGCCTGGTCGGACAGCCCGCTCCGTTCACAGGAAAACCTCAGGCGCCCCGCCCCCAGGCCCACCTCCCTGCCCTCCCTGTCAGTCATGGAGGCTGGGAAGGTCAAGGCTACAAAAAAGATGCCTCTGTCGTCCATCGGCGACGGATCCGGTCCCATGGTCTCTCAGCCTCAGGTGCGTATTACTCCCCTGTTCCATTCGGCCAGCATCACCCTCTATGGCATGAACTCCACCCACAGCGCCTGGGTGGAGTTCAGTGAACAGGGACAGGAAGACTGGAATGAAGCCCTGCCGCTGGTCTTCGATCCCATCGAAGGGGCTCTGTCCGGCAGTCTGGTGCGGCTAAAGCCGGACACCCCATACCAAGTTCGGCTGGCATTGTACGCTAATGGGGACTTTACCGGAGAGCAACAATACCAGTTCCGTACCCGCGCCAATCATCCCCCAGTGGATCCGGAGCGCGTCTATCGTCTGGCCGATATCTATCAGGGCGGCACGCTGGATCTGGAAGCCCTGGGTATCGAAGGACGGCCCGGAGGCTGGGCCAAGATCGTCGGCGACAAAGACACCTGGATACGAACAGAACAGGGGGAGAAATTTGCCATTAATATTGGCGACAACAGCTACATCCACTTTGAAAACATCCAGGTGGATGGCGGCGGCCGCCATGCTGTGACCAGCCTTAACGCCCATCATCTGTGGTTCAGCGACTGCGAGATTTCCGGCTGGGGCCGGGAAGCGGGCATTGAAAAGGACGGCCTGGCCTATGAGAATGAACAGGCCACCGAACCTATCAACTACGATGCGGGCTTTCATCTTCGCAGTACCGGCGTGGTGGTCGTGGAGGATTGCCAGGTCCATTCTCCGGTGCCCGCGGCCAATCACTGGGGCGATGGCCACCCGCAGGGCGCCACGGCTTTTCTGGTGCTGGCCAACCACCCAAATCCCGACTACCAGGGACAATATGTGCTGCGCCACAACCGCTTTTTCGGCACTAATGAGCACAGATTCAACGATGTGATAGAGAGCCGGTCAAATGGCCAGCCCTGGGGCGGTTTCCTGCGTGACTCGGCGATACATGACAACTACCTGGCCTATGCCAATGACGATCTGATTGAACTGGATGGGGGCCAGCACAACGTACTGGTGTACGACAACGTACTCGAACAGGGCTATACGGGCATCAGTGCAGTGCCCAATATGCTCGGGCCCAGCTATATCTTTAATAACTTCATCCATAATCTGGGCGACGAGCGCCAAAAGGCCTGGGCGGCCATCAAACTGGGCGGCCTGCAAAGCGCCCCTGCCGGCCTGACCCATATTTTCGGCAACCTGATTATCAGTCGCAGCAACGGCATCGCGGCAGCCGCCTTCAAGGGCGACAGCAGTTACTGGGTGCATGCACAGAACAACGTGCTGGTCCACGACAGGTACTGGCAGGTCATGGGTTATGGCATCTATGACAAAAAGCCCACTCCGGCTTCACGTTACCTGAACAATTACATTTTCAATCTGTATACGGGGCAGAGTGAATTCGAGGCGAACCTGGACGTGGGCTTCCACGACACCGGACAGCTTAATCAGCAATTTGCCCTGGACCTTGCCGAATCCTGGCGCCAGATCACCCTGGACGTACCCGAATCGTTGCATCTGCCTAACTTCTCACGCACCACTGAACAGGGTGAGCTGATTATCGGCGTGGCGGCGGATCTTTCTTCAACCGAATCACAGGGAGGGACCAGGTGATATCCCATCGGCACCAGTGTATTTTTATTCATATTCCCAAATGTGCCGGCACCAGCATCGAAACGGCGCTGGGCCATTTTAACGGCCATAAGGGCCGGGAAGGTCAGGATCATCGCAGTATTCGTATGCTGCAGCAGCCGCTACCCCTGAGCAAGGCTGTTCGCAATATGGAGAACCTCAAGGATGTATTGCGCCGGGTACGGGACAGATACCGCAACCCGGCCAATCCCAACAATGCACTGACCGTCGATCCCAACCAGTATCAGGAGTATTTCAAGTTCACCCTGGTCAGGAATCCCTGGGCCAGGGCCTATTCCTGGTATAAAAATGCCATGCGTGATCCTATTCACCAGCGCAGCTACGGCATTGACCCGGACCTGGCCTTCAGTGCATTTTTGCACCGTTTTGCCGGCCGGGGCTTTCTGCGCCCGCAAACTTACTGGCTGAAGGATTTCAGCGGCAATATCCCGATGGACTATGTGGGCAGGTTCGAAACCCTTCAGGACGACTTTATGGTCATTGCCGGCAAGCTCGGTCTGCCCCCATCCATCCTGCCACACCGCATCCGGGGCGAAAACAGCGATTACCGTCAGGCGTACTGCGATCGGACCATCGAACTGGTCGCCCGGCATTATCAGGAAGAAATCCAACTTTTTGGTTACCAGTTTGAGTAAGGGAGAACCCATGTATCTGTACGAAAACCAGTTCAGCCGGGAACATGACTTTGCCACGGATGCCAGGGCGGGAAAATTCCTGGTCATCGCCTCAACCCCGAGGTGCGGAAGCCATATGCTAGGCCATGCCCTGCACCAGATTGGCTGCTTCGGTTTCCCCCTTGAATACGCCAACCCGGTCAACTTGCCCGAATGGGAAAAACAATTGCAAAGGCAGGGCTTCCCTGAAGTGCTGGATGAACTGATGCGCCGGCGCACCTCAAGTAACGGCGTCTTTGCTATCAAGATCCATTATGAGCATATTGCCACCTTTGGCGGCTTCCCGCCTCTGATGCGTCATTTCCCCAACGCTTTTTACCTTTTGCTGACCCGCCGGGATGCGCTCAGGCAAGCGGTTTCCCTGTCCCGTGCCAAACAGACCGGTGTCTGGATTGCCGGGCAGCAGGCCAGCACCCACCCTCCCCAATACAGCTATCAGGACATTAACCAGAGTCTCAAGCGGGTACTGATGGATACCGCAAGCTGGCGTTACCTGCTGGCCTCTCACGGTTGCCGCCATCTGGAAATGAGCTTCGAGCAGGCCAGCGCCGATCTGGATGGCACCGCGGCGCTGCTGGCCGGCAAGCTGGGCATAGAGGCCCCGTCCAGGACCGCCCGTCCCGTCACGCACAGACAGGGCGATGAGCTGAACCAGCAATGGTATGAAAGATTCCTGCAACAACACCGGGCATCATCAGACTCTCTCACCCGTCAGGACGGTCTGCTGGATAAAGTTTTCAGAAGAATGCGCGGAGGCTGACATGCTGCAGGAACCAGACTATATCGTTTCGATCATTGTGCCCGTCTACAACCGGGCTCATACGGTGGCACAGACCCTGGCCAGTATTCAGCAACAGACCTATCCCTATTTTGAGGTAGTGATAGTGGATGACGGCTCCACCGATGGCAGCGCCGAGGCGATCAAACCCTTCCTCAGCGACGTGCGGTTTCACTACCATTACCAGCCCAACAGCGGGCGACCCTCTATCGCCCGTAATCGTGGCGCCATGTTAGCCAGCTACGACTGGCTGGCGTTTCTTGACTCGGATGACCAGTGGCAGACGGATTACCTGTATGCCCAGGTCAGCACCCTGCGCAGCTTTGCCAGCCAGAAGGTCAAACTGGTTTTCAGCGACAATCGCAAGACCCTGGACGGCAGACCGGTGTACGACAGCTTTATCCGCCAGTTGCATCTGCAGGAGGAGCTTGAGCTGGCCACCAGTGAGAAGAATCGATTTGGCCGGCGGTTCGACCCCCTGCTGTTTCAACGGGCCCTGTGCAGGACAGGTTTTCTGATGACCCAGGGGATCCTGGTGGAAAAAGCGTTATTCCTGCACGCCGGCGGCTTCGACGACAGGCTGAAGTTTGCCGAGGACACCGACACCTGGCTGACCCTCTGCAACCTGACCCCAGTTGCCCAGTGCGCCGGCGTCGGCTTTACCTATTGCTGCCATCAGGACAATCTTACCCGGCATAAGGTTGACCGTTTCTACGCCGACACCCTGCAGGTGTTACGCAAGCATGAGATGCGACTGGCCAATGACAAGCCGTCAGTCCAGCACCTACGGGCACGTATACTCAAGTACCAGATTCAGCGTCTTGCCGATTGTGGGACACCCGCAGAGCAGGAGCTATGTCCAGCCCAACCCCGCCGGCTGGGGCTGGGGAGCTTTTTCAATGTGACCTGGAATCGTGAGCTGCTGCGCACCCTGGCCAGGAATCTGCCGCGGTTGCCGGCCTTTTTGTTCAGCCGCACCGCCGGATAGTGGAGCAAATCTGAGGGTCACTGATTACCGATAAGGCAGCCATATGAAACCTGCCTGTCTTTGCTTTTTTGCGCAGGAACGCGAAAACGCAAAGACAAGGAGCCGCTTTTGCAACTCCTACTCTGGGCGCGAAATGATGGGGTCCCAGCTTCGCGATTACATTATTCAGGCAGCCCGCTTGGGCAGATCGTTGAAACCGTCCTGCCGGTCGGCGGCCAGCCTCTGCAGTGCCTGGTACAGACGTTGTCTGGCGGCCTGAAACTGCTGTTCATCACTCAGGTAGCCCTGTTGGCTGGCCAGCCCCTGCAACTGGGTCGCAGTGCGCGATATCCGGCCGGTTGGGTGATTGCCTATAGCATTGAGCAGCGGCAGCAAGAGCTTGCGACGAATTTTCAGGTAACGCCTGCGCCTGGCCATGATACTGCGATCCCTTCGCCGGGCCTGTTGGGCAGCCAGTTCTCTGACCGCGGCAGACAGATCCGGTTGTTCGGTGGAAAGACTGGCCAGATTGGCATTGTCATTGAGGGCCACCGCCGCCATCTTATCATCGAGCCAACCGATACGGGACGGCGGATGGACAAACACGGGACGTACCCTGGCGCCCACCGCCAATGCCCAGTCATTCCATTTGAAACGACTGATCTCGCGACTGCTCCAGACCGGGATCCAGGGTACCCGGTAGGCATCGGCAAGAATAGCCGCATGCATGGACTCCGCCAGCACCAACCTGGCCCGAGCCAACTGGCGAATCACCTGCTTGGACTCGTCTCTCGGATCGACCAGGGCGATCCCCGCCATCCGGCAGACTTTGCCCCAGTCGCTGCGGCGCATGCTGTCAAGATGGGGTACAAACACCACCTGCCGGTCGTTGGGCGGCAGAGGGGGGACTTCCAGTACATCAGGGATCAGAATGGCAGGGTCGGCTAACACATAGTCCTCACCATACCCCAGCAGACGGGCGGTCAGCGGTCCGCGAAAGCCGTAACAACGACAATGGGGCTGATGGATAAAGTCTGGCAGACTGCCGTAGCCGGCCCCCGAGCCCAGCACCACCAGCCTGTTCGCTGCCGGGAGCTGGTGGGTCAGCACTGTGCCGGCACCGGCGAGCATCACATCGGTATTGTCGTCCCAGTCACCCGGCAGTAGCGCCCGCCACAACCAGGCATTGAGGTCATCACCAAAATTCCCCTCCTTGCCCTCTGGCGATTGCCAGTAATGAACATGCATTCCCTTCTCCCTCATGTCCTGGTCCTCATGACCAGCATCAATCCTTTGTACCAATTGGGTTTAAGCAGCGAAAAGCTGATCAGGTAAACCAGCAGGCCGGTGAGCACGGCGATCAGTATCATGGCAAAATCCATGGCAAACTGGCGGGAAAGCATCCACACCACCCCCAGCATTAAAGTCGATGCCAGCAGGATGCGTCCGTAATCATATGCCAGGCGCTGATAATCCAACTGCGTCACCCGGCTTATCTGGTAACACTTAAAACCCAAATCCAAAGTGGTATGAACCGTCAGGGCCAGCACGGCAGCCATGGCCCCCAGGGCGGGTGACAACCACCAGACCAGCCCCAGACTCAGCAGCGAGAGGCAGATATCCGCGCCCACCCCGATTCTGGCCTGGCCCATGGCCGCCAGCGTGGCGGGCACATACAACACCAGGCTGCGCAGGGCCGCCAGCAGGGCCAGGATCTGAAACAATACGATGGCGGCATGCCACTTCTCATCGAAGGCATAACGGATGATATCCGGCCCCACCGCCAGGGCGCCGACAAACAGCGGCACCATCAACAACGCCGTGTATACGCTGAGATCCGACACGAATCGCCCCACCTGATGCCCTTCGTTGGCCCGCCTGGCAATGGCCGGCAGGGCATAACTGAGCAGTCCTTCGCTGAGCGCCTGGCGGGGCAGATCGATCAGGCGGTTGGCGAAACTGAAGTACCCCACCACAGTGGTGCTGGTGGTCGCACCGAGCAGTAAAGTCATGCCCCTGACCAGCATGCCGCGGCTGAGCATTTTCAGGGCAATGGAGCTGCCTTCTTTGGCGATAGACAAAAACACCGGCCAACTTACCGGGCCCCATACGTGCTGCCAGCGCCCTCTGAGCAGCCAGAGCAGGGCAAAGCAATCCATGACCACCGCCTGCAAAACGATGGCCCAGGCCCCCGCGCCGCCCAGTGCCGCGCCAATCCCGGCCAGCGCGCCGAGCACTTTTCCGGCCAGGGTGCGGTTGGCCAGGGCCTTGAAATTACGTTCGCGCCTGAGCATGGCGACCAGTGGCCTGGCCATGACACTGGCCAGCAGTTTGAGACAGGCAAAGGCCACCAGGGCCACAAACAGTCCGTCGTCGCTGGCCAGCCAGATGGCACCTACCAACACCACACTGGTGACCAGACTAAGGGCGCCGCCCAGCCAGAATACCGATGCGGCGCTTTTTGACATATCGTCCCTGCGACGCACCAGGGGATCTTCGAGCAGGCTGCAATAGACCACCCCGAATGTCTCCGCCAGAGTCAGGGCCAGCACCCCCAGACCAAACTGGCTGGGCCCCAGCAGTAAAGCATAGAGAAGGAAGGAGCAGACCGAGATCCCGATCAGGCCGAACTTCTCGAAAAAGATCCAGCTGAGGTTGATGACTCTGTGTCGCATGATCAGCGTAACTGGTTAAGCAGGTTGAAATTTCCCACCAGGCTGCCATAGGCATTAATCAGTGCATGACGGCTCCAATAGACCCGTCCACCGGACAGTTTCCTGGCCTTCTCGAACAGATTCCGGTACTGGGGCACATTATTGGCCCGCAGGGCGTCGCGGAAAAACTCTTCCAGGTTTTCATACCAGATATGGTCGACCTGCCTGCCCTTGACTTTAGCCATGCGGATCAGGCGTTCCACACACTGGATACGATACTGGTAATTCCTGTCGCTGCAGGCGGTCAGGTTGCCTTCGTGATTGACCTTGCGCACTGTCACCTGTGGCACAGTATGCACCTGGCCGCGACAAGCCAGACTGGCCCAAAGCAGCCGGTCCTCACCAAAGCGTATATCCTCATCGAAGCCGCCTACCTTACGAATCGCCTCGGTGCTGGCCAGCACCGAGGAGGTGGCGTTGATGACATTACGGGTCAGAAACTGCTCAAATACCCAGCCGTCCTTGTGCCTGTCAATGGTCAGCACCCGGTCCTCTCCCCAATGCACTTCGGCAAAGGTGTCGATCAGCACCGCCTGGGGATGCAGGTTGGCCAGCTCAATCTGCATTTCCAGTTTATGCCAGTGGACCCAGTTGTCGTCCGCATCGAGAAAAGCCACCCAGGGTCTGGCCGTCTGGGCCACACCGTGGTTGCGTGCCGCCGCCGGGCCACCGTTTTCCACCTGGCAGTAGCGAATCAGCGGAAAATAACGGGACCCTCGTATCACCTCATCGGTGTTGTCGGTGGAACCGTCATTGACCACTATCACCTCGCCGGGCAACTCCCTTTGCCGGAACAGGGATTCCAGGGTGTCCTGAATAAACCCTGCGCAGTTATAGGCGGGGATCACCACCGCAATGTCTTCTGTTGTATATCTCACAGTACCTCCTTGAATCTGTATTGGCGAAGCTCGCCCACGTAGCGGACAGCAGTAAAAGAAATCAACGCAAACAGGAACATGTCGAAGCTGTTGTGATTGATGATCACAAAAGCCACATAGTTCACCATAAGTTGCAATATCAGGATGCTGATCAGCGGCGCGAACAGCAGCCCCTGCGGATGGTAGATATAGGCTCTGGCGGCGTTGAACAAACTGGTGCCGACCAGGGCGACAACCAAGCCCAGGCCGGCTATTCCGCCGTGCAGTAGCGCTTCGTAGTAACCGCTGTGGGCATTGCCTATATAGCCCCAGCGATCGACAAAATCGGCCACCGCACTGCTGGCCCAGAAGGCGCCAAAGCCGTAGCCGAATGTCGGCTCCTCGGCCACATAGTCATCCATCAGTTCCCAGATGACCACCCTGTTGGTCAGGGTGGGATCGCGACCAAGCAGGCCGAGTAACACGTCGTACAGGTAGAAGCAGACCAGACCGCCCAGGAGTAGCAGAGCGCTGATCATCACCAGCCGGTGGAAATTGACCTGTGGGCGATAGGTGCGTAGATAGGCCAGCAACGCCACCATCATCAGGCCGGCCAGCAGGATCACTGCCGCCGTGGCCGAGCGGGACAGGACTAAGGCCAGCAGCAGGACAGCCAGCAAAGTCCGCTCTGTCCCGGTACGGAAGTGACCCAGGCCCACCAGGATGAGGACGGCATAGGCATATGCCCTGGCACCGGCATTCTTGTCGGCGAAAATGCCGACGAAGGCATGCTCCCGTAATCCGCCGCCCACTGAAACCAGGGAGGGACTGACCAGAAGCAGCAACAATCCAATCAGCGCGGCCACGCCGACGGCATTGGCGAAAAAACGCATCAGGGAGACCGGCTCAAAGCTTTGTACCAGTACATAGGCCGCCAGCACCAGGGTGGAAAAGGCAATCACCCGGCGAAAGCTGATATCCGGCTCGTAGGACCATGATATGGACAGGCAGAAATACCCAATCAGCAACAGCCACCAGATACCCCCCGTAAACCGGAAAGGCCCTTCCAGGTGTCGCATTCGCCAGAACAGATAGCCCCCCAGACCAAATAGCATCACACCCATCAGTTGCCTGGGCAGGTTTCCGCCGGCGTTATAGTTCAACATATCTTCTGCCTGGCCCGGCCCGAACAGATTGCTGGCGAAATTGAGAAAGGCGCAGTAATAGATCAGCGCCAGCAGCAGATAGCCCCGCTTCAGACTGTCCAGACTCAACACCATCAGGCCGGCTTCCCAAGCAGCAGTTGGCGGTAACACAGGGCGGCATTGTCGGCCCGGTAGGGTTGAACCGCCTCCGTAAGACGCAGCCGGGTCTGGCGGTCAGGATCATGGCTAAGACGCAGCACGATGGCCTCGGCCAGTGCCTTGACGTCGCCGTCACGGACCAGGGGCGCAACAGTGCCGTCACGCAGGATCTCCCTCGGTCCATGGGGACAGTCAAACGCCACCACCGGGGTACCCACTGACATGGCTTCCACCAGACCGTTGGGGCTGCCCTCGAAACGCGAAGACAGGACAAACAGATCGGCCTGTTGGACTTCGGCAATAGGATTGGCCGTGTAACCGGGCATATCCAGTCGCTCCGCCACCTCCAGAATCGCTGCCTGCTTGGTCAGTTTGGCGCGAAGCTCCCCTTCGCCGAAGATGATCAGATAGCAATCGAGGGATTGACAGACCCTGGCAAAAGCCTCAATCAGCAGATCAAAGCCTTTCTGATGGCTCAGGCGCCCCACCGCCACCAGTACCTTGCCGGGCTTTTCCCGCAGCCAGGGATGGGTCGCAGAGGCACTGGCGGCCTCTCGGGTTTCCTCGGCAATCACAGGGTTCGGCGCACAGGTCACGTTGTCGGCCCGCACCAATGTATGGGCGATCAGATCCTGCGCCACGCCACGAGAGACAGCGATCACCGGTCTGGGCAGCAGCCGGTAAAGCAGCGGCGCGAGGCCATAGGTCGCCTTCATCAGCAGGCTGCGGTTAACCTGTCGATCCAGCGAAAAGGTATTGCGTTCACTGACCGACAGCCTGCTCAGCCACCCCAGACTGGCACAGGCCAGGGCCGCAACGACATTGACATGGGTCAGCACCGAGAGGATGGCATCCGGGGCGCGGTGCTTGAGGTGCCGGCGCAGGGGCATAAAGGCTTTCAGGGTTCGCGGGATACCCAGCTCGCTGACCTGCACCCGCTCACTGACAAAACCCAGGTTGTCGCCGCCGCTGCTGAGCAGCACCAACTCCACCTGGTCCTCGCCCAGGGCCAACTGATTGGCCAGACGAACCATCATCTTTTCGGCACCCCCGCCTCGCAGGTCATGCAGAATGATCATGATGTTTGCCATCCTACCCCCTAGAAATGTTGCATATAGGCCCGCGCGACCTGATCGAAATGGAACTTCAGCACCTTGTCCGTGGTGGGGCGATGGTTGCGCTGTTGATGTTCCAGCAACGCCTGGGAAAGCGCCGGCACGTCCTGTGGTGCCACCAGCACGCCAAACTGATTGTCACCGAGCAGTTCGCGGGGGCCGGTGGGACAGTCAAAGGCAATCACCGGCGTATCCAGTGCCATGGCCTCTACCAACACGGTGGGCATGCCTTCATGGCGGGAGGAAAGAATAAAGGCTTTGGCGTGCTTAATGATGTAATAGGGATTGTCCACAAAGCCGGTAAAGACCACGCTGTCGGCCACACCGCGCCGCTCAGCCTGTTCCATCAGTTGCGACTGGAGTTCGCCGCTGCCGACTATCACCAGTTGCGGCAGAGCCGGGTTGCGCCACTTGGCCATGGCATAGGCGTCGATAAGCATATCGAAGCCTTTCTGTCTGACCAGGCGACCCACCGCACAATAGTAGTCGCCCAACTGCAGTTTCTGCGTATTGGTCTTGGCCAGGGCGAAGATGCGCCCGTCCACCACCGCGTTGGGGATGAAATCCACCTGCCTCCTGCCAATACGTATGGCGCTGCGCAACTGTTCGCTCAGGCTTTGGGACACCGCCACTATCTTGCGGTTGGTCAGGGCATAGCAGTTGTACAGCAGTTTGATGGCCCAGGGGGGCAGCTTCTGCCCGCTTACATCCAGCGCACAATGCCGGGTATAGATGACGCTGAGTCTTGGGTAACGCAGGGCGCACAGACAGGCCAGCATATTGGCCGTCTCGGTGGCGGAGATCAGCACCTCCACCTGCATGGCTTCGATACAGGCGAACAGCTCCCGCAGTTTGCCCACAAAGCCTTTGTCCTGAGTGGGAGAAAAAGCCTGATAGCGCTCGGCCAGTCGCTTGAATCCGTCCCGGCTCTCTCCCTGGGTGTCATACACATAGAAGAAACTTTGGACCTGATGGCGGGCCAGCGCGGTGGCGAGATTCTGATGCACCCGCTCGATGCCGCCGTCAGGAGTGAAAAACTTATGCAGAAACAGCACACGATTAATAGCCATTGGTCCCTCCATGGGGCTGTTGACGGGTCACTCTGTGTTTGTACATGCAATACAGAGCATGGGGATTGGTGGTGAGATAACGCCAGAGAAACTTACGCGGCTCAGACAATGCCCTGTGCAGCCATTCCAGGCCCCACTCCTGCATAAACTGCGGCGCCCGCCGATAGTCACCGGTGACGTAGTTGTAACAGCCGCCACAGGTGATTATCACCGGCACCTGCAGATTCCATTTATGGCGGATACAAAAAGCCTGTTCCTTGGGCTTGCCCAGCCCTATCCACAACACATCGGGTTTTAGCCGGTTAATATGGTCGATAACCCGTTGCTCGTCCTCTTCAAGAAAGTAACCGTGCTGGGTGCCGGCAATGGCGAAATTTTCATAGCTCTGCTGCATGCGCCAGGCGCATTCGTTGACCACCTGTTCTTTACCGCCCAGCAGAAAGTGCCTTAGGGGCCGGTTGTGCAGCCGGGGAATATCGTGAATCAGATCGGTAGTGGCCGAGCGCTCGGGAATGGGCCGCTCGGCGAAGCGCCGCGACATCTTCACTACGCTCTGGCCGTCGGCGTGGATAATGTCGGCCTGAGCCAACAGCTGCATAAAGCCGGGATCCGAATTGGCCAGGGAAATACCCTGTCCATTGGAATCGAAAACCAGCACCGGCAATGGGCGTTCGCCCGCCTCGACTTGCTGTCGGTAATCTGCGACAGTGGCGGCGATCACTTCCACCAGCTGTGGGCGCGTCAGGCAGGCGGTTTTCAGGCCTCCCACCCTGGCAAAATTAACATCCTTTAATTTCATCGCTTCCTCTCCGATTTGCCTGCAGGGCCTGCCACACTGGACCTGATAGCCCTGGGTCGGTTTTATGACCCGGTCCGGCAGCCCGAAAACTGCCGGAGTGGCGGCAGCTCAGGGATTCATCCTGTGAGTCGCAGGCACCCTGCGGATGCGCTATGCAAAAGGGGTAATTCAGGATCTGTGCCAGACAAGCCAAAAGCGGGTTATGCAGCAAGGTATTCCATGGCCAGGATGGCTGAGGTCACTCGTCAAACCTGTGGCTGATTATCTGCCAGGGATGGCGCTTGAACAGGTTGTCTGCCGTTTGCACCCCTGCCAGACGCTCCACCGCGGCATAACCTTCCCTGAGGTCCGGCGGGCGCCGCTCCAGGTTATGGGCGTCAGAAGCCACCAAATGGATCAGCCCGTCCGCCAGTAATTGTTCCGCCACTTGTTTTACCTGGCTCCGGAACCGGCCACAGAAGGCCCCGGCTGTCACCTGAAACAGACACCCCTGCGATTTCAGCCAGGTGGCTTTTCGGTAATCAGCCAGGATGTCCCGGTTACGTTCCGGGTGAGCGACCAGAGGCAGTATCTGTTGCGAAAGAAGCCAGTGAATCACCTGCTCGGTCCCTGCCGGGATATGGCTGTGCGGAAGTTCCAGCAACAATACCTGCTGCCCCTGCCATCTGCCCAGAAACGGCAAGCAGTGGCTGGCCTGCATATTGATCAGTTCAGGACAGATTCTGACCTCCGCCGCGTAAGTGGTATTGAGCGGGCAGTCATGTTGCTGCAACAGTTGCCTGAAACGTCGGTGTGCCGTTTCGATACCGGCCAGATCATTGTCATAATGTCCCGGATTGATATGGGGGGTCAGTACTGAATGGGTAATGCCGTTTTCCACTGCATAACGGGCCAGGGCGATCGCCTCCTCGTCACTTCTGGCTCCGTCATCCAGTTTCGGCAACAGGTGACAGTGCAAATCAATCACGCCCGCTTCCCTTCCTTGCCATAGGCGTACTGCTCATAGGCAGCCGAATAGTCGCCTGTCTTAATGGCTTCTTTAATGTCCAACTGGTTGAGGACGATTCCATCCACCCTGTGTCCCACCTGCATGAACTTCATCAAGCCCTTGTTGATGGTCTTCTCCCGGGTCGCATCGGCCTTGACCACATAAATCAGTGAGTCACAGTGGTTGGCTACCACCATGGCATCACTCACCGCCATGGTCGGCGCCGTATCCAGGATGATGTGTTCGTATCTTTCCCGCAGTTGCTTGAGCAGGTAGCCGAAACGTTCCGACGCCAGCATTTCCTGGGGATTGGAGGGAGAGGTGCCGGCGCCGATGATATCAATGCCGGAGGTCGCATCATTGACGACACACTCCCGCATGGTATGGGTACCGGCGATAATATTGGCCAGTCCCGCCTGGAACCCCGGGAAACCAAATTGTCTGGCGATAGCGGAACGACGCAGGTCTCCGTCTATCAACAAGGTCTTGCCCAATTGTCCCATGGCAAAGGCCAGATTGATGGACGTGGTGGTTTTGCCTTCCTCGGGCATACTGGAGGTCACCATAATCACCCGCTTGGACTTGTCGATATTCAGCAGCAGAAGACTGGTCCGCAGACTGCGCACCGACTCGCTGAAGGCATGCTGTTTGTTGTCGAAGTAGTGACGAAGGGGCAGGGATTTACGCCGCCAGCGCTTTTGCCTGGGCAGTACGCCAAGGACCCGCTGGCCGAGCTTGCGTTCCACGTCTTCCACCGAACGGATACCGCTGTACATGGCGTCGGCCAGCAGGGCCAGCATCGCTCCAACGGCCAGACTGGCGGCAAAGGTCACCACCACCACCATGACCTTGTCCGGCTTGTAGGGGCTGGTAGGTACCACGGCGGGATCCAGCACCCTGGCGTTGGATTTTTCAAACCCCTCTATTTCATTGGTTTCCTTGAGTCGGGTCAGAAAGGAATTGTACAACTGACGGTTAATATCCACTTCCCTTTGCAGCTTCTGATGCTCTGACTCCAGGGAACTGATACGCCGGTACTGATTCTTGGCTTCCTCCACCGCTTTCTTCAGCGTCGCCACGCGCTCCTGGGTGGAGCGGTATTCCATACTGATCCCGGAAATCAGTTCACGGACCTGGTTGCGGAAGTTTTCCCTGATGGACTCCAGTTCGGCGCGGGCCGAAATCATGGTGGGATGTTTGGGTCCGTACACCCTGGCCAGCTCAGACACCTTGCTTTCCGCTTCCACCTCAGCACGGCGCACATTCTGGATGGCGTTATGGTTGAGGACCTCTGGCAGCCTGGCCAAACTGCTGATGTCATTGCTACCCAGGTTGACCTGTTCGTACAACGCCCGGCTTTGCTCCAGCCTGTTTTGCGCCTGCAATAGCTGCTGGCTCAGTCCTTGTAGTTCGTCACCCGTCAGGCCCACCACGCCTCCTTCCATGTCGACCAGCTTTTCCCGCTCGTAAAACTCCGCCAATTCCTTCTCTGCCTTATCCAGCTTGCTGCGCAGACTCGCCAGGCTCTCATTCATCCAGGACGTGGCCTTACTGGTCATGGCAAATTTGGCTTCCAGATAATTTTCTATATACACCTCTGCCACCGTATTGGTGATCAGTGCCGACAAGGCCGGGGATTCGCTCTGATAATAGATATTTACGACCTGGGTGTTCTTCACCGGCACCACCGACAGATTGGCGCGAAACCTGTCCACCACCTTGCGCAGTTTCCCGGCCTGCTCCTGATCCGGTGTGGCCACCTGGGTCTGTTCCCTTTGCAAGAACGTCAAATGTTCCTTCAGCCATTGCCTGGCCTGATTTTTCCACTCGTCAAACGGCAGCAGTGAAGGCGGCTGCTGCGCCGGATCAAAATAGGGATGCTCGGTGAGGTTAAGCTTTTCCACCACGCCCTGGGCTATCTGCCTTGAGCGCAAGACTTCATACTGGGTCTGAAAATACTCCTTACGGCTGGTATCCAGGCCGTAGACTTCCTCGATGGACAGCACCTTGGCCTGATCCGCCTCAATCAACAAAGAGGCGCCGGCCCGGTACTTGGGGGTAACGAAGAGCAGCAGCACCGCCACCAGCATGGTGACCAGCACTGCCAGGGTAAGGATTCGCCACTGGAAGCGCCTGATGGTCTGCCAGTACTGGGCCAAGTCTATCTGCTCGGTTTCAAACAGCGATGCTTTAAGCTGTTCGGGGTTATCTCGTGCCATCTGACCGCACTCCTTGTGGCTGCCCGGCAACGTTGAATCTGCACATATTTGCACTTCCTTGCCTGTATTGGTTCAAATTAAGGTCGATGGGCATCAGAAGAACCGCTGCTCGACTGTGATAATGTCACCAGGCTGAACCTGGTCGGTACGTGTGGCTTCAAGGGTGCGGGTCTGACTGCCCTGACTGCGGACAATTTTTATCTCGTCCCTTGCCGCCCGTTCCGTATATCCCCCGGCGATGGCGGCGGCCTTATCCACTGTCAGACCGGGCTGGTAGGGATATCCTCCTGGCTTTTTCACTTCGCCATCGATAAAAAATGGCCTGTAATCTTCGATGGAGACGGACACCGACGGATTGACCAGATAATCCCCTTTGAGCCCCTGATAGATGAATTCCTCTAACTCGGGCGCTGTCATCCCCACCACTTTAACTTCACCCAGAAAGGGGTAGTTGATGGCCCCCGTATCGGGCAGCCGGCGCCTGACCGACAGATCCGGCTGACCGAACACGGTAATCTGAATCACATCACCAGAGCCCAACTGGTATTGGCTGAGCGACTGGGTGGCGGCTGCCTGTCCTGACAGGGGCAACAGACTGATTAACAGAAAAACCATCAGCGCTTTGTACACGTTTCACTCTCCTTGCTTACACATTTCGCAAATTACATGCTGATACTGACCGCCAGCCGGTATTGGTTGCGGTCATACTCGATCGCCTTAACCGTGCTGTCCCGCTCATCATGACGATAGGCCAGCTCAAAACTCAGCCAGCGACGAAACTGATAGACGGTGGACAGTTGCAGTAAGCGGTTGTCGTCTTCCCGCAGAGTCGGCGACCCCACATATTCATTGTCTCGATGGCGCAGGGTCAGGCTGGTGCCCAGGCGTTCCACCCAGTCATGCTGCCAGCGTATCTGATAATCGCGACTCTTGATGAAATCGCCGGCACCATTGGTCTCACGGCTGTCCAGCTCAGTGGACAGTTCCAGTTGCGAATAGCTCAGGGGTTGCCAGGTAACGCCTACTTCCCAGTCCAGGCCGTGGAATGTCTGCCGCTGTGCGGCGGCAAAGTCCTTCTCCTGATAGCCGACCTTGGCAAAACCGCGGGTATTGGCTCCCCCTTCCCAGCGGGCTCCCAATAGCAGACTGCGCTCGTCACTGTCCAAGGGTACTTGCGGATCCAGGGCCAGATCGTAGCGAATATGAGCCTGGCTGGCGTCCAGCAGCAGGTCGGTGGACGGGCCCACCCGATAATAGAAGGCGCCGCCGTAACGGGAGGTCTGTCGATCTCTGGCCTGATAATTCAGAGCGTCACCGTCGTAATCCAGTTCGCTGACCCCAGCATTTAGTTCCAGCCGCCCGGTGGCAGATTCCAAGCCATAAGAATAGATGACATCGGCTCCGGCGCGGGTATAGGTGTCAGGTTCGCTCAATTCGTCCCCCCGGCCGATTGAGTAGGCCGTGCCGCGATCATCATGACCGTCGGTAAAATCGGCCTGCAGGCGAAGACGGTGCCGGCGGTTGATTTCCGTGCCCAACAGGGCAGAAAAATAGTGATCCGTGTAGTTGTCTTCGCTGCTGGAATAATAATCAGCGTGACTGAGCAGATAGTTGATCCTGAACGGATTCACCTCGGACTGATTTCTCAATAACAGGCCAGGCCGGTATACCGACGCCCAACTGTCTGTCTGAGCCGTGTCGCTGCGTGTCAGGTTGTCATCGTAAAGACTCTGGTATTCAAAACTGGGCAACAGTTCGAAGCCCCCCACTTCCAGTCCGGTGATTTCCTGTTGTTGAGCCTGCAGATTAGCGCTGAGTCCTGAAACGGCAGCGATCAGCAGCCATTTGCCATGTTCCATTTGCTTGTCCTTTCTAGTGGCGTGTTAAGCGGCCATCCATCTCATCCAAAGATGCCCTGGTGCTTTAAGTGTTATGCCATTTGTATGCCAGTTAATGATCTTCGGCTGCCGCTGACTTGCCCGGCCTCGCTGGCCAGGCTGGTACAGCAATTGCTGAGTTTTCTGTTGCAACGTGAGTCGAGGGCCAGGATGACGGGGCCTGACGGCATTTTCTCCGCCTTTAAAAGGGCAGAACGGGTAACAGAGTCGGGTTAACACGCAGTATTTTTGTTGCCTGTCAGGGACAGGGGTACCTGACCCACCGACACTGGCGTACAGAGGCATCCGACCCGATACCCGGACGAAGATCCTTGAAAAGCGGGAAAAAGGTGCAACGGACGACGTTCGGCTGGTCACCAGATCAGGGCTGGAACAGGCAGGTGTCGCGTTAGAACGACGATCTACCATTTTCAGCCGATTGTGTCAGCGGATCACCGGCGAGCACATGCCTTCATGCAGCCAAAGACCGAAATCACCCAACCTGTTGCCAGACGGCGACAGACAGGTGCGGCTTTGCTCCTTTCGATTCGATTATTGGCCTTGCCAGTCCAACTGACAGTTAAAGGAATCGTCAGTGGAAGCGCATTCCCAGGGAGGTGAAAGCATGTCGTTACTATCCATCAGAACCAATAAGTCCAAGGGCATTATTCAGTCGTACCAGAGTGGATTTTCCACTGCCTACCGGCTGGTCGACCTGGTATTGATTTCCCTGCTGTATTTCAGCCTGCTGTACTTACAGCAGTTGGACATCAACAGCCGCAGTCTGATTCCCTTATTCGTCTGCATAGTGGGGTATATGGTCAGCGCCGAGGCATTGGATCTGTATCGCTCCTGGCGAACCTCCTCAACTATCCTGATGATCAGGATGACAGCCGTGGCCTGGCTTCTGACCGGTCTGGTCACCCTGTCCTGCGCCTACTTTTTTGCCCACCTCATCCCCTACCCCAACCGCTTTATTCTGACCTGGCTGCTGGGCTTGTTTCCGGTGCTGACCGGCTGGCGTCTGCTGTTTCGCCGTTTGCTGCGGGCCTACCGTAAGAATGGCCACAATACCCGTACCGCTATCGTCATCGGCTCGAACAAGCTGGCCTACAGTCTGGCCAGGCAACTGGAGGACAACGAGCACCTGGGTATCCGCTTTGCCGGCTTCTTCGATGACAGGGACGAGCAACGGCTGCCCTATGAGCTGCGTGAACAGACCCTGGGCAGCATTGAGGAGGCCATTGAAAAAGCCAGGGCCAACGAAGTGGACTATATCTATATCGCCATGCCCATGAGCGCGGAACAACGCATTACTGATATTCTCCAGCAATGCAGCGATACCACAGCAAATGTGTATATCATTCCTAATTTCTTTATCTACAACCTGCTCAATTCGCGCTGGCAAACCATAGGTTCACTGCAAATCCTGAGTATCTTCGATACCCCGTTTGAGGGCCCAAACCATATACTCAAACGCATGGAGGATATCCTGTTGTCCTCCCTGATACTGACCCTGATCGCCCTGCCCATGCTGGTGATTGCCGCAGCGGTCAAGCTCACCTCACCCGGACCGGTGATCTTTAAACAAACCCGTTACGGCCTGGGGGGCAGACCCATTATCGTTTACAAGTTCCGCTCTATGACCACCCAGGACAATGGTAATCAGGTCAGGCAGGCCACCAGGAATGACGCCCGCATTACTCCATTGGGTGCCTTTTTGCGGCGCACTTCCCTGGACGAACTGCCACAGTTCATCAATGTTCTGCAGGGACGCATGTCGATTGTCGGTCCCAGGCCCCACGCCGTGGCCCACAACGAGGAATACCGGAAGTTAATCGAAGGTTACATGCTCAGGCACAAAGTGCTGCCCGGCATCACCGGCTGGGCGCAGATCAACGGCTTTCGCGGCGAGACCGAGACAGTCAACAAGATGATGAAACGGGTGGAATACGACCTGGACTATATCCACAGCTGGTCCGTTTGGCTGGATATACGCATTATCCTGATGACCCTGTTCAAGGGGTTTACGGACCGCAATGCTTACTAGGGCGTGTTTATCTTTCATATTGGTCTCTGTTGAGAGCTAAAAACCACTCAATCAAGGCGCGAGTAACGCCGTTTAGCCATCTAAACAAGTTGGGAGCAACGCTGAGTGAGGGATTTTTAGCCTCAACCCTTCGGGCTGGGGCCATTTTTCCGTCCAGCAGCGTCATCAGTCGCTTATTTAGGCCCACTAAACCGCACTTCTTCTTCCTTGCTGGGCAAAAAAATGGCCTCCAGCAGAGCGTCAATATGAAAGATAAACACGCCCTAGTCCGCCTGCCGCAGTTTCTGCTGCGGCCGGCGCAGCCAGCGGCTGACGGGAGCCGACAGCAGATAGGGAATGCCCAGCCAATCGGCCAGCTTCAGCACCAGTACCGGCAGCCACAATCCGGCCAAACAGCCCATCAGCAAATGTACCGGCAGGGACTCTATGCCGAGCACCTTCTGCAATAATACCCTCACGCCGCTGCCAGCAAGAATATGCATCAGGTAAATAGCCATGGAGCCGGTTCCGAGCAATAGCAGCCATTTACGCGACGTCCGGGCCAGTTGCATGGATATGCTGACCACGGTGGCAATGGACAGCATGGCCAGCAGCAGTGCAGCGCCGCCCTTATTGCTGTAGTGCAGGTCAAGCAACAGGTGAAACCCGGCCTGGCCCAGCACAAACAATCCAAGCAGCAACGCACAGGTCTTGCCCTTTGCGAACCAGTCCTGATTGGCATAGAGGGAAAACGACATGCCGCCAACGAAGAAGACCATATGGGTAAACAGACTACCGAGCAGGAAATTGACCGGGATCACCAGGGCGATGCTGTACAACACCAGGCTCAGTATCAGCATCAGCGACAGGGCCATGCGCCCCGCCATGGCCTGGATAAGGGTGGCCACCAGAAAAATCGCAAATAACGCATACAGAAACCAGAACTGGGCCCTGGGCCACCAGAGTTGGAAAACCGCGCCAAAACCCAGGTTGCCGTTGGTATAAGCTGACAGAGACACCTCTACACTGCCCTGGATCAACGACCACAAAAGGTAGGGATAGACCAGGGTGTCGACCTTACTCCAGACCAGGGGGCCTGCCCCGCGCCGGGCAAAGGAGGCCTGGAAGAACAATCCGGAGAGGAAGAAAAACAGCGGCATGTGAAAACTGTAAACCAGGCTGTCAAGCAACAGGAAGGTGGACTCAGGCATGCCGATGCCGGCTTTTTGCAACCCCCGGGCCACGTGCCCATAGACCACCAGAATAATGCCGATGGCCTTGGCATAATCCACCCATAAGTCCCTGCTTTGCATGTTGCGCTCCTGCGGTTATCCAATTGCACTGTTTTTGCCCGGATAAACACTAAAGCAAGGATTCTGCCACTTTCTGTGCCCGACGGTCAGGACTGACCACCGGGCTCCTTCGGCATCCGTCACAATACCCGGGAAAAACGGTTATGGCCGCATTCCAGGCAGGGCTGGATAGTCTCCACATGCAGGACCTGGTGCCGGTTATGGCAGCGGGTGCATTCCAGCTCACCCAGAGCCACCTGTTCTCCTGCCTTATAAATACCCTGATGCTGCACATCCCGCATGGATTCGCTCATGGCCAGTTGGGACTTATCTGACGCATCGGCCAGCAGCGACCACAACTTGTCCTTGGTGGCCTGCCACCAGGGCGAGCGATCCGCATCACGTTGCCAGTGGGCAACAAAGGTATCCAGGTCACGGGTCAGCGTATTTTCCAGCGCCTCCATCTCTTCCTTGCTCAGATCTTCTGCCGCCTGCAGATACTGACGAGCCCGGCGCTTGATTTCCATCAGCGTCAGCACATCCTGGCGGACCGATTGTCTGACCCAGTCGGACATTTCTTCGAGCAACTCATCATAGCGGGACTTGGGGTTATTCATCAGGACTCCTTACTCCGATTGGTAGATACCGGCCTGTGAATTCAGTATAGGTCAAAGGAATCGGTCTCCGGCAAGGGCAAATCCCCCCTTGCTATTGTTCCCTGGTGCCGCTGTCGGGTATTCTATGGGGCTTGGCGGCCACCGGCCGGCCAAAAGACGGCTCTCCTTTTTGGGGGAATACCCGCAGGGCCCTGACAACTGGCCCTGGAAAAAGCTTCAAAGCGGTATCCGCAACGCCTGCCGGCGCGGATTGGCGGATAAAAAACACAGTTAACCGGAACCGGAAATTAATGGAAAGACAGTACCATCCCCAACAGATCGAACAAGCAGCACAGCGATACTGGGAAGAGAGCGGCCTGTTCAGGGCCAAACCCGATAACAGCAAAGAAAAGTTCTACTGCCTCTCCATGTTTCCCTATCCCAGCGGCCGGTTGCATATGGGCCATGTACGCAACTATACCATCGGCGATGTGGTGGCCCGTTTCCAGCGCATGCAGGGCAAGAATGTGTTGCAGCCCATGGGCTGGGATGCGTTTGGCCTGCCGGCGGAAAACGCCGCCATCGACAATAAGACGGCGCCGGCCAAATGGACCTATGCCAACATCGACTATATGAAGAATCAGCTAAAGTCACTGGGATTCGGTTACGACTGGAGCCGTGAAGTGGCGACCTGCAAACCGGAGTATTACCGCTGGGAGCAATGGTTCTTCACCCGTTTGTACGAGAAGGGCCTGGTGTATCGTAAAAATGCCACGGTCAACTGGGATCCCGTCGATCAGACCGTGCTGGCCAACGAACAGGTGATTGACGGCCGCGGCTGGCGCTCCGGTGCCCTGGTGGAACAGAAGGAGATTCCTCAGTGGTTTATCAAGATCACCGACTACGCAGAGCAATTGCTGGCCGATCTGGACAAGCTGGATGACTGGCCCGATCAGGTGCGCGCCATGCAGCGCAACTGGATTGGCCGCTCAGAAGGTATCGAAATGACCTTCCAGGTGGAAGGCAGCGAGAATCACTTCGATATCTATACCACCCGCCCCGATACCCTGATGGGCGTCACCTATGTGGCCCTGGCGGCCCAGCACCCGCTGGCGCTGGAAGCGGCCAGGACGAATCCCAAACTGGCCGCCTTTATCGAAGAGTGCAAGAACACCAAGGTCGCCGAGGCGGAACTGGCCACTATGGAGAAAAAAGGCTGTGCCACCGGCTTGTATGCTGTGCATCCGCTGACCGGCGAGGCAGTACCGGTTTGGGTGGCCAATTTCGTGCTGATGGATTACGGTTCAGGCGCCGTGATGGCAGTCCCCGGTCACGATCAGCGGGACTGGGAGTTTGCCAGCAAATATGGCCTGGAAATAAGACAGGTTATCCAGCCCCTAGACCACAGCAAGGTGGATCTCGGTCAGGGCGCCTACACAGAAAAAGGCACCCTGGTGAATTCCGGCAAGTTTGACGGGCTGGACTCAGAGCAGGCCTTCGATGCCATAGCCGAGACCCTGATTGAACAGGGAAAAGGCAGCCGCAAGGTCAATTACCGGCTGCGTGACTGGGGTGTATCGCGCCAGCGTTATTGGGGCGCGCCCATTCCCATGCTGAACCTGGATAATGGTCAGTCCGTGCCCGTACCGGTCGGTGATCTGCCGGTCAGACTGCCCGAAGATGTGGTGATGGATGGGGTGACCTCCCCCATCAAGGCTGATCCCACCTGGCGCAAGACCCAATACCAGGGACAGGCCGCCGAGCGGGAAACCGATACCTTCGACACCTTTATGGAGTCCTCCTGGTATTATGCCCGCTACTGCAGCGCCCAGTACCAGGACGGCATGCTGGACAGCACCGAAGCCAACTACTGGCTGCCGGTGGATCAGTATATTGGCGGCATAGAGCACGCTATTTTGCACCTGCTGTATTCCCGTTTTTTCCATAAACTGTTGCGTGACGAAGGTCTGGTGGACTCGGATGAACCCTTTAAGCGTCTGCTCTGCCAGGGCATGGTGCTGGCTGACTCTTTCTACCGCGAAGACGCCAAAGGCGCCAAGACCTGGTATTCCCCTGCCGATGTGGATGTGGAGAAGGACGAAAAAGGTCGTATTGTGAGGGCGGTGTTGCGCAAGGACGGCCAGGAGGTCATTCATGGTGGCATGACCAAGATGTCCAAATCCAAGAACAACGGCATCAACCCCCAGGAAGTGATAGACCAGTACGGCGCCGACACCATCCGCCTCTTCACTATGTTCGCCGCCCCGCCCGAGCAGACTCTGGAATGGCTGGACTCTGGGGTGGAAGGAGCCAACCGCTTCCTCAAGCGCCTGTGGAAACTGGTCCAGGAGCACCTTGCCCTGGGCGACGCACCTGCCCTTGACCGCCAGGCCCTGAACAATGAACAAAAAGCACTGCGCCGGGAAGTGCACAAGACCATCGTTAAGGTCAGCGACGATCTGGGCCGCCGGCAAACCTTCAACACAGCAATCGCAGCGGTGATGGAGCTGCTCAATCATTTACAGAAGGCATCACAGGCCGAGGATCAGGACAGGGCAGTCATGCGTGAAGCCATTGAAGTGATGGTCGCCCTGCTCAATCCCATCACCCCGCACATCTGTCATACCCTGTGGAAGCAATTGGGCAAGACGCAGGACATCGAGCAAAGTCCCTGGCCGGTAGCCGATGAGTCGGCCTTGGTTGAAGATGAAAAACTGGTGGTAGTGCAGGTGAATGGCAAGGTACGCGCCAAGCTGACCGTGCCGGCCGACGCTACTCAGGAGCAGGTACAAAGCCTGGCCATGGCGCAGGAAAACATCCGTCAGCATACCGACGGCAAAGTCCTGCGCAAGGTCATCTATGTGCCGGGCAAACTGCTTAACATTGTGGCCAACTGATGAACCTGTGGCGCTGGGGAGGGGTATTGCTGGCCGGCCTGTTAATCAGTGCCTGCGGTTTTCATTTGCGTGGCAAGGACCTGCTGGATGAACATTTCAGCCGCCTGCATGTGGCAAGTGACAATCCCCATGCGCCGCTGGTAAGGGCCTTTAAGGACAGACTGCAACGCTATTCGGTGGAAATACTGGCGACGGCAGACGAACAGGTCCCAACCGTCTACCTCTACCCTGAGCGTCTGGATCGAAGTCTGTTGTCACTCTTTGCCACCGGTCAGGTGGCCGAATACGAGCTCAACTACCATATTCGCTTCGAAGTCAAACAGCCCGGCCGGGACGCCCAGTTGTTCGAATTTGATCTGAGCCGGGAATATCAGGACGATCCCAATGCGGTACTGGCCAAGTCCCGTGAGTTGAACCTGATTCTGGATGAACTGCGGGAACGGGCGTCGGATCGTATTATCCGTCAGCTCAGTCGCCTGAGCGGCGCCAGCAACTGATGCAAAGCTACCCTAACCGGCTTTCGGAGGTGCTTGGCAAAGGCCTGATGTCCTGTTACCTGATCTTTGGCGACGAGCCCCAGCAAAAGCTGGAATCTATCGAGGTCATCCGGCAAACGGCGCGTCAGCAGGGTTTTGACGAGCGTCAGAGTCTGGTGGCCGATGCCGGCTTTAACTGGAATCATTTGATTGAGGCGACCCTTACTCTGTCGCTGTTTACTTCCCGGCAACTCATCGAGCTGGAGCTCCCCACCGGCAAGCCGGGCGCCGAGGGCGCCAAAGTACTGCAGTCCCTGGCCGACAAACCGAATCCGGATGTGTTGCTGCTGATTCACGGGGGACGCATCGGCAAGGACGTGCAGAATACCAAGTGGTTCAAGAGCCTGGAAAAAAACGGACTCTATGTGCCCTGTTATCCTCTGGAGGGAAAGCAATTAAGTGGCTGGATAAACGACAGGATGCGTCGTCATGGCCTGCAACCAACACCGGAGCTCATCGGCCTGTTGTGTGACTACTGCGAGGGTAACCTGCTGGCCGCCAGGCAGGAAATTGAAAAGCTTACCCTGCTCTACCCCAAAGGCATAATAAGCCTGGAACAGGCCGAACAGGCGCTGGTCGACCAGTCCCGTTTCAATGTCTTCCAACTGGTGGATGTACTGCTGGCCGGCGACGCCCAGCGGGCGGTTAAAATGCTGTACCGGCTGGAAAGCGAAGGGGTGGAACCCACTATCGTGCTCTGGGCACTGGTAAGGGAATGGCAGACCCTGTCCACCCTGCGCTTTGCCAGCGGGCAGGGTCAGAGCCTGAATCAGCTTTTCAATGCGCAGCGTATCTGGAGCAACCGCCAGGGTCTTTACCACAGTGCCCTGCAACGGCTGAACAGCCACCATCTTGAAGTCCTGCAAACCAGACTGGCCAGACTGGACAAGGCACTGAAGCAATCTTCACTGGCTCGTCCCTATGTGGAGCTCTGCCATCTGTGTCTGTTGTTCGTGCCCATGCCGCTGGACGCACTGGAGCTGGACTACGGATGAGCCGGACTGAAGGAGGCCAGGTGCAGACGCCACTGGGGATCTTCGGCGGCACCTTCGATCCCGTTCATCTTGGTCACTTGCTGCCCGTTACCGACGCAGCGCGAGAAATCGGCCTGCACAGGGTGAAACTGCTGCCCTGCCATATTCCGGCTCATAAGGCCACCCCCACGGTCAGTGCGGCACAGCGTCTGGCCATGGTCAGACTGGTTTGCGCAAAGTGGCCCCTGTTTGAACTGGATGACAGGGAATTGCGACGTGATAGCCCTTCCTACAGCGTCGATACCCTGAATGAATACCGGCGTGAAGAAGGCAACAGGCCTCTGGTGTTTTTTATCGGCCTGGATTCGCTAAAAAATCTCAACTCCTGGCACAGATGGCAGGAAATCCTGACCCTCTGTCATTTGGTGGTTTGCCGACGGGGCGACTGCCTGGCCAGCTTCAATCCGGATGTCAGCCGCCTGCTGGAACAACACCGGACCCGGGACGCCCGCCACCTGAAGGAAAAGCCGGCAGGCCTTATCTATCTGGCCGACACCCGTGAACTGGCTATTTCCTCCACTGAACTGCGCGGGTCCTTAGCGCGGGGCGAGGCAACAGATCTGTTGCCGGAGGAGGTGTTGGCCTATATTCAACTACATGGGCTTTATGGTGTGAGGAGTGAGGAGTGAGGAGTGAGGAGTCAACTTACGGCCTTTGCCTTTTACTGCCAACCGGGCATCTGAAAACTGAAAACTGAAAACTGAAAACTGAAAACTGAAAACTGAAAACTGAAAACTGAAAACTTTTAATCAGGAGACCCTTTGGAACATCAGCAACTCAAACAGTTTGTTATCGACAAGATTGAAGATTTGAAAGGTCGCCACATTGTCGACCTGGACGTGAAGGAAAAATCCAGCATTACTGACACCATGCTGGTCTGTTCCGGGAACTCCAAGCGCCATGTGGTGTCAATCGCAGACAAGGTAGTGACGGAAGCCAAACAGGTGGGTCTCAAGCCCCTGAGCGTGGAAGGTCAGGATACCGGAGAATGGGTACTGGTGGATTTTGGAGAGCTGATATTGCACGTGATGCAGGATGAAGCCCGGGATTTCTACCAACTTGAAAAGCTCTGGGGCTGAGTGTGCAGGCGGGAGACTGATCCGCGATGCGTATCCAATTGATTGCGGTCGGTAGCAAGATGCCGTCCTGGGTGGAACAGGGTTTTAGCGAATATGCCCGGCGCTTTCCTCCCGATATGCCATTGCAATTGACCGAGATACCGGCCGGCAAGCGCGGCAAAAATGCCGACATCGTCCGTATTCTGCAAAGGGAAGGAGAGCAAATGCTGGCGGCGGTGCCAAAAGGCAACCGCATTGTGACCCTGGAGGTAGCCGGCAGGCCCTGGGATACCCATCAATTGGCCGGGCAACTTTCAAGATGGCAGATGGACGGCCGGGATGTGAGCCTGCTGGTGGGAGGCCCCGAAGGCCTGGCGCCTGACTGTATCGCGGCGGCGGAACAGAAGTGGTCCCTGTCGCCCCTGACCTTGCCCCATCCATTGGTCAGGGTATTGTTGGCCGAGAGCCTGTACCGGGCCTGGTCATTAAATACCAATCACCCCTATCACCGGGAATAAGCTGTTGTTGTATAGAGATTCTGACTGACCATGCCGGTAAAACGCATTACCATCCGCGACCACAGCGCCGAGGCCAATCTGTTTGCCCGGCGCAGCCTGATTGCGCTGCTCGGCATCGGCGCCCTGCTGTTTGTGCTGGTCAGCAATCTTTACTATCTGCAGGTTACCCGCTTTCAGGACTACCAGACCCGATCCAACGGCAACAGGATCAAGATTTTGCCTGTGGCACCCAACCGTGGCCTGATTTACGACCGCAACGGGGTGCTGCTGGCGGAAAACAGGCCTTCCTTCAGTCTTGAAGTGATCCCAGAGGAAGTGGAAGACCTGGACGCCACCCTGGCCGCGCTCAGTGATTTACTGTCCATCTCCGTTGAAGAGATGGAGGATTTCCGCCAGGAACTGAAAAGCCAGCGACGCTTCAAGCCGGTGGCTCTGAGAAACCGACTGACAGAGCAGGAAGTGGCATTGTTTGCGGCTAACCAGCACAAGTACCCCGGCGTATCGGTGGAGGCCCGTCTGACCCGCCACTACCCCTATGGCGAAACCCTGACCCATATGCTCGGCTATGTGTCCAAGATCAACAAGCGGGATCTGCAGAAGCTCACCGAGGCTGGTCAGGAGGACAACTACGCCGCCACCTACAATATCGGCAAGCTGGGGGTGGAGAAATTCCACGAGGACAGTCTGCACGGAGTGGTGGGTTATCAGGAAGTGGAGGTCAACAACCAGGGCCGCATCATACGGACACTGGAATTCCAGCCGCCGGTGCCGGGGGAGGATCTGGTGTTGAATGTGGATGTCCGTCTGCAACAGGTAATCCGCAATCTGATGGAGAACTACCGGGGTTCGGTGGTCGCTATCGATCCCCGCGACGGCGGCGTACTGGCCTTGTACAGTAACCCCAGTTACGACCCCAACCTCTTTGTCCATGGGATCAGTTCGAAGGCATACGCCAAGTTGCAGTCCAATGACAGCCCCTTACTTAACCGCGCCACCCAGGGCCAATATCCCCCGGCCTCGACGGTCAAGCCGCACCTGGCCCTGCTGGGACTGGAGGAAGGGGTGATCACCCCCCAGACCCGATTGTTTGATCGCGGCACTTATCAGCTCAAGAATGTGCAGCGCCCCTGGCGGGACTGGAAAAAATGGGGGCATGGCTGGGTGGATGTGACCAAGGCCATCGAGGTCTCCTGTGACACCTTTTTCTATGATCTTGCCTATCGCCTGGGTATAGACAGTATCAGTACCCTGATGAGCGAGTTCGGTTTTGGCGATTACACCGGCATCGACCTTTACGAGGAATCCGACGCCAATCTGCCCAGCCGGGGGTGGAAACGGGCCAGGCACAACCAGCCCTGGTACATAGGCGACACCATCAATGTGGGGATCGGCCAGGGGCTATGGACCACCACCCCGCTGCAGTTGGCCAAGTCGGTCACCGTGCTGGTCAACAAGGGCACCCGTTACGTGCCGCAATTACTCAGAGGCCGTTACCAGGAAGGTCAGATAGTGGCCACTCCGCCCAAGGAACTGGCGCCGATGCAGCTCAAGGATCCCTTGAACTGGGAAGTGGTGCTGGACGCCATGTACGGTACGGTCAATCGCGAACACGGCACCGCGCGCAAAGCATTTATCGACACCCCTTATGTGTCGGCCGGCAAGACAGGGACGGCTCAGGTCATCAGTATCGCCGAGGATGAGGAATACGATGCGGAGAAAATTGCCGAGCGACACCGGGACAACGCCATGTATATCGGCTACGCCCCTTACGACAACCCACAGATTGTGGTCACTGTGGCGATGGAGAATGCCGGTGGCGGCAGTTCCCAGGCAGCGCCGATCGCACGGGCCGTAATGGATTATTACTTCGATAAAGACAAACTCAACCTGGTACTGAACAAAAATGAAACGCAGCAGGATTGATCCCAACAGAGTCAGCCTCTGGCAGAGGCTGCATATCGATTTGCCCCTGCTGTTGGGGTTACTGGTGTTGATGGGGGTGGGCCTGTTCGTTATCTTCAGCGCCGGTGGACAGGACTGGGATCTGATCAACCGCCAGCTCGTCAGGCTGGCCATTGCCCTGGCAGTGATGATTCTGGTCGCACAGATCCCCCCTCTGGTCTATCGCAGTCTGTCGATACATTTTTATATTGCCGGCCTGCTGCTGCTGGTGGCGGTGTTGGCATTCGGCGATATAGGCAAAGGCGCCCAACGATGGCTCGACCTGGGTTTTATGCGCTTTCAGCCTTCGGAGATCATGAAACTGGCCGTGCCCATGATGATGGCCTGGTATATCAGCCGCTACAACCTGCCCCCGCGCTTTATGCATATACTGGCCGGCTTCGTCCTGGTGATGGTCCCCACGCTGTTGATTGCCAAACAACCGGATCTGGGCACCTCATTACTGATCGCCAGTTCTGGTCTTTTTGTGCTCTTTCTGGCCGGGGTCAGCTGGAAGTTGATAGGGTCGGTGGCGGTACTGCTGTCTGGCTTTACCCCCATAATGTGGTTCTTTCTGATGCAGGATTATCAGAAACAGCGGGTGCTGACCTTTTTGAACCCGGAGTCCGATCCGCTTGGCTCCGGCTATCACATTATCCAGTCCAAGATAGCCATCGGCTCCGGCGGCTATTCCGGCAAGGGCTGGCTGCACGGTACCCAGTCACAACTGGAATTCCTGCCAGAACGACACACGGACTTTATCTTTGCCGTCTTCAGTGAGGAGTTCGGCTTTGTCGGCATCCTGGCCCTGCTTGTGTTGTATGGCTTTATCCTGATTCGGGGCATGACGATTGCGATGCGTGCCCAGGAAGCCTACAGTAAACTACTGGCCGGCAGTATCACCCTGACCTTCTTCGTGTATGTATTCGTCAATATGGGCATGGTGTCGGGGATCCTGCCTGTGGTTGGCGTCCCCCTGCCGCTGGTAAGCTATGGAGGCACATCCATGGTGACTTTGCTGGCCGGATTTGGCATGCTGATGTCTATCGGTACCCAGCGACGCCTGTTGTCGAGGCAATAAACCGGAACAGAACAATAATAGTATTAGGATTAATGAAAACCTTAGCGCTAATACTCTTTGTCATGCTGCTGAACGCCTGCGCCGTGCAACAGTCCGGGCGTTACAGCCAACGCCATGACTCCGCGCCCAAAAGGCTGCCCGGCCAGATCCTGCTGGAGGATGCGCAGCCCGAATACGTTCCCTTCAATAAAAGGGGCAATATGCCCTATCAGGTATTTGGCAAAAGCTATACGCCCCTGCAATCTGTGCGTGATCACTCGGAAACCGGTGAGGCGTCCTGGTATGGACAAAAGTTTCACGGTCATCTGACGTCCAATGGTGAAATCTACGATATGTATGCCATGACAGCGGCCCACAAGACCCTGCCCCTGCCCTCATTTGTGCGAGTGACCAACCTGGCCAACGACAAGCAGGTCATCGTGAGGGTCAATGACCGGGGGCCCTTCCACGGTAGTCGCATTATTGATCTGTCCTATGCCGCCGCCATGAAGCTCGACATGCTCAAGACAGGTACCGCCAGGGTCAGGCTGGACGCCATTCATGTTGAGCAGGATGGCACCCTGATGATCGCCGGCGAACCGCAACGGCCGCCCCTGAAGTCCTCCACCGAGTTGCCAAAGGCGCTGTTTATCCAGGTAGCGGCGTTGAGCGACGCCAGCCGGGTACAGCAGCTTGCAAAGGGACTCGAGTCCCTGTACCAGGTGCCCACCCATGTGCCGGCGGAAAACGGCATCTATCGACTGCGCCTGGGTCCCCTGAATGACGAAGCTCACGCCCAGGAGTTACTCAGTGAACTCAAGCGCAGCGGCTATGAGAAAGCCTACTCCCTGTACGCTCCCCACTGACCGCCGTCACCCCGGCCCCAGATATAATTTACTGAATCAGGGCACTTTTTCGCTTACCAACACTCTAATCCTGGCACCAAAAGTTGCCAGATTGACGGCACATGAGCGTCAAATGATGATATATTGTCGCCCAATTGACGGTCCTGGCACCCACCGAAATGGCAACAGGCGCCTGATAGAGTCTAACGATAACAACGACAGTGGACGGGTAATGCAACGCTTCAAACTCTCCTTAACCAGATTTTTCTCCAGCATCCTTTTTCTTCTTTTCAGCTACAACGCCCTGGCAGCAGTGGTTATCCCCAGCCCCCCCGAGGTGGATGCCAAGGGCTATGTGCTGATGGATTTCCATACCGGCAAGGTGATCGCCGATATCAATGCCGATATTCGCCTGGCGCCTGCCAGTCTGACGAAAATCATGACGGCCTATGTCATCGGGCAGGAGCTGAAACTGGGCAATATTTCCCTGCAGGACAAAGTGACCGTCTCGGAAAATGCATGGGCTAAGAACTTTCCAGAATCGTCCAAGATGTTTATTGAAGTGGGCAAGCAGATATCTGTCGCAGATCTGCTTCGCGGTATCATAGTGCAGTCAGGCAATGACGCCTGCGTGGCCATGGCCGAGCACATTGCCGGCAGTGAAGAAGCGTTCGCCAGCATGATGAACGGGTATGCCCAGAAGCTGGGTATGACAGAAAGCCATTTCGTCAACAGCCATGGTCTGGATGACCCGGAGCATTATACTTCGCCCCGCGATATGGCCTTGCTGTCCGCCGCTCTGATCCGCGATGTGCCGCAGGTCTATGGCATCTACTCTGAAAAAGAGTTTACCTTCAACGGCATCAAGCAGTACAACCGCAACAGCCTGCTGTGGGACAGAAGTCTGAATGTGGATGGTATCAAGACGGGCCATACCACCGAAGCCGGCTACAGCCTGATCACCTCCGCCACCCAGGACGATATGCGCCTGGTGTCTGTGGTCATGGGTACAGAAAGCGAAAGAGCCCGTAAGGAAGAGAACCGCAAGCTGCTCAAGTACGGTTTCCGCTTCTTTGAAACCATTGTCCCCTACAAGGCTGGTGAAAGCTTTGTTTCACACAAGATTTACATGGGCGACAAGGACCAGGTGGACCTGGGCATCATCAATGACACCCCCATTACCATCCCACGTGGCCAGCGCAAAAATCTGGAAGCCAATTTTGAGCTGAATAGAAAACTGGAAGCCCCACTGGCTAAAGGCGAAGTGGTGGGCACCCTGTATCTGCAACTGGAAGGTGAAGATGTGGCCAGCTATCCGTTGGTGACGCTGCAGGAAGTGCAGGAAGGCGGTCTGTTTAAACGTCTGATGGACTGGGCCATGCTCAGCATGGGCTTCGAGGGCTGATAGGCCGGCCATAACCCACCACCGAAAAATAAAAAAGGCGGTTTAACCGCCTTTTTACTGTCCGCTGACCGAGGGCAGCGGATACCAGAGTTCCTTGCGGGCCAGTGGCGTGTTGGCGGGCAGAATAGGATTGCTCAGGCGAAAGATGCGTCGCTGGTCCAGGTGGGCATTTTCCAGCATGACCTGGTGCTCGTACAGGAACAGTTCCTCGAATTTGCCGTTGGCGATGATTTTTTCCAGCCCGTTTTCGATCAGGTTCGCCAGCACCTGGTTCTTCTTATTGACAAAGAAGTATGTCGCCGTCGGGTAGTAAAGGGCCACGCCGGGTTCGATGGCCAGGGCCTGGCTGTCCATATGGGTTTCATACTCATACCAGATCTCCACCACTGACCGGGGCAGGAGTTTCCCCTTTTCGCTTTCCAGCGCTTCAAACAGTTCATCGTAATCACTGACCGTTATCACTTCGAAACCGTTGGCCTGTAATATTTTGGTATCGGGCCAGTCATGACCGGAAATAGGCTCGAAGGCCAACAGGGCGTCCAGGCTGTTGACCTGACCCAGCAGATCCCGGTTCTTGGGTTTAACCAGCGCCAGCCGCAAACCGACCAGCCCCTTATAGATGGGAATGCGGATGGGCAGCAGATCTTCCTCACGCTGATTGTCGGTCATACTCCAGACCACGTTGACTTCACGATTGGATTCCAACTGCGCCAGGGCCTTGCTTTGCAGCATGATGCGATCACTGGGCACCAGCTTATAATTGACCCCGGTATGTTGCAGGGCCAGATCCAGTAACTGCCTGGGATAACGGGTCCTGTCATCCAGTTCAGACATGGGACGGGGGTAGATGATATTCCAGGTGGCGGCCTGTACACTTGCACTGCCCAGCAACAGGGCCAGGAACAGCAGTTTTCGATTCAGTTTTCCCAACATGTGAAGATCCCTTGGCGTTTCCCCAGGACCTATTCTATGCCGATATACTTGTGGGTTTGCAAGGACAATCGCCAGTTTCGTTCGATACAGGTCCTGACGGCCAGCTCAGTGGCGCGCTGTTGCTGACTGATGGGTTGCAGGTAGACCAGGGCATTGTGATTGGTGGCAGAACGAGCCAGCAGGCTGTCCAGTTCTTCTATATGTTTGTCCATGGCCACGGGGTGTTTTATCTCATCCGCCCTGGCCAGGGCCTGATCCAGGATCTGGTAGCCCCCTTTCATATCCACCTTGGGCGACAGGGTTACCCAGGTTCTCGCATCCACCTTTATTTCGAAGGTACCGCTGGTTTCTATTTGCACGGTAAGCCCCTTGTCCAGCAATTCCCGGGTAAGAGCAACCAGATCATACATAGCCGGCTCACCGCCGGTGATCACCACGTGCCGGGCCCGGTAGCCCTGCCGTTGGATCAACTCAACCATCTCCTGGACGTCAGTGTCGAACCAGGCTTCACTGGCCTCCTCCTTGGCCAGCACCTGATTGGCACTGACCTGCTGTTCGGGATCCAGCGTCCAGGTGTGTTTGGTATCGCACCAGGGACAACCCACAGGGCAGCCCTGCAAACGAATAAAAATGGCCGGTACGCCGGTAAAGGCCCCCTCCCCCTGGATGGTTTCAAACATCTCGTTAATCTTGAGCCGCTGATTCAAGCTGAGTTCTCACTAAAAGCAATATGGTCCTGTCAATCCCCTTTACCAGACGTGGAGCCGGGCAGGACAAAACTGGTATGATTCGCACCAAAGCAGCGATTATAGAGAAGGCAGCCTGATGGCACAAAAGGTAGTGGTAATATTTTCCGGGGGTATGGACTCCTTTACGGTTCTGCACAAGGCCCACCAACAGGGGCTGGAGATTTATGCTCTGTCTTTCGATTACGGACAGCGTCACAGCAAGGAGTTGATCTGTGCAGCGCGGGTCTGTGAGGAACTGGGTGTCTCACACAAGGTGGTGGATATCCGCGCCATTAACAGCCTGGTCGGCGGCTCATCGCTGACCAGCGATATCGACGTGGCTGAAGGGCATTACGCAGCCGAGAACATGAAGAACACCGTGGTCCCCAACCGCAACATGATCCTGTTGTCCCTGGCCGTGGGCTACGCGGTCTCCCTTAATGCCTGCAGGGTCTATTACGGCGCCCACTCGGGCGATCACAATATCTATCCGGATTGCCGGCCGGAATTCGTCGAACGCATGAATGATGTCTGCGCCATTGCCAATTATGAGCCGGTGGAAATCGTCAGCCCCTATCTGCATGAGAGTAAAATCGAGATCCTGGCAGACGGCCTGGCCATGGGGCTGGACTACGGAAAAACCTGGACCTGTTATAACGGCCGCGAGAAAGCCTGTGGTAAATGCGGCGCCTGCAATGAGCGGTTAGAGGCGTTCGCCGCTAACGGCGTTGTGGATCCGCTAGTCTACGAGTAGCCGCACCAGGGCCTGCTCCAGGACGTCCCATTCCGGAAGGGGGAGAGCAATACTGATGCATTCGAGGCGGCTGTCCGGGGCATCTTCGATACTGCCTGTGCTCATTACTCCATCGGCCAGATTAAAGACAAACCAGCCCTGATCGGTATGCAGAATTCCTTTCAGACGTTCCATGTCCAGTCCCAGCAGCAGCGACATCAGGCCGTTGAATTCGAAACGGCTGTGCCTGGCAAAGATCCAGCCACAGCTGGCAAAACCCTCCCCTTGTCCCTGGCGGCGAATCAGGCCAGACTCAGGTGCCACCAGGCCGGCCAGTTCCTCCCCGACCCCGCCCACAGCGTTGGTCAGGGCCAGATGACTGTAACCGGCCTTCCCCTTCAACCAGTCCAGAGGTATTTGTCCGTGGCTGACCCTATGGCGCGGCGCCGTTATATGCTGCTGGGCTAAAAAATCATCCAGGGCCTGTACATCACCAGATGCATAAAGATCTGTCTTGTTGGCAATAATCTGGTCGGCCACCTCAAGTTGCTGATTGAAAATCTCATGCTTCCGATAACGCTCGTCGTGGACTTTTCTGGCATCCACCAGCGTCAACGTCTGCTCCAGGGTCAGTACGCCGCGGTATTGCTCACCGCTTAAGGTGGCCAGCACCTCGGCGGGGTGACCCAGTCCTGTCGGTTCAATCAACAGACGGTCCGGGCGTTTACGGGCCAAAAGCAGATTGAGGGAGATCTGCATGGGCAGGCCGGAGGCACAGCACATGCAGCCACCCGGAATTTCCTTGATTACCACATCCTGTTGGCCGGATTGGGCAAGCAAGCCGCCGTCTACGCCTATCTCGCCGAATTCATTCACCAGAATGGCCCAGCTTTCCTGCGCTGGTTTTTGCCCAAGCAGATGCAGAATAGCGGTGGATTTACCCACCCCCAAAAAGCCGGTAATTATGTTGGTACTGACTGGTTTTTGCCATCCTTTCATCAGCTGCCTATTCGCCCCCCACCTTGTTTGGTGATCACTACCACAGAGGGCCTGGGCGGCAGACTGTCGTCAAAATCGGGCCAGCGGGTACTGGGTTTGTCGAAAGTACTGCCCTGCCCCGGATGCTGCACCGCACAGAACAGATTCTCCGAGTCCGGGGTAAAGAAAGGGCCGCACAGTTCTGCACCTAGGGGAGTACGAAGGAAACGTTTGGTCAGGGCGCGATAAGCACCGCTCAATTCACAGGCCCAGATGCCATCAGCCACATCGTATTGCTCCGCTCCATCGGTGGCGATCCATAGGTTACCCAGCTTATCGAACGCGCAGTTATCCGGACAGGCCAGCCAACCATTGGCACTGATTTGAGGATGATACTTTGTGCCCGGCTCATCTTTGGGTCCCGCAACAATAAGCATCTCCCAGTTGAAGGTCTCGCTGGCATGATCTCCTTTTGGGGCAATCAACTCCACTATCTGACCCGCCCGGTTCGGTCCGCGCGGATTGGCCGCATCCGTGTTGTCAGGTTTGCGCCGGCTGTTATTGGTCAGCATCACATAGACCTGGCCGTTAACCGGGTTGACCTCTACATCCTCGGGTCTGTCCATAGGCGTGGCACCAAGCAGTTTCGCCGCCTTACGGCAATCCAGCATCACATCGCCCTGATGATTAAAGCCGTTGGCTGAAGTCAGGGGGCCGTGGCCAACCTTCAGGGGAAGCCAATTCAGGGTCCCATCGTCGCTAAACCGGGCGCAAAACAGTTGTCCTTCATCCAACAGGCGTAGATTGGCAGCCCGGTTATCCGGCTGGTAGCGATTAAGGCTGACAAATTTATACAGAAACTGAAATTGCTGGTCATCGCCGCTGTAGGCCACTACCCGCCCATCCGGGTTGATATGCACATTGGCGCCTTCATGTTTGTAGCGCCCCAGGACCGTACGCTTCTTCGGCACGGAGGTGGGATCATAAGGGTCAATCTCCACAATCCAGCCCATATGCAGGGGCTCGGCCGGGGTTTGACTCATATCCCAGCGGGCAAAATGTTTCGACCAACTGCCCCGGTGGCGCGACTGCATGCCAAACTCCTGATAATTGTCCGTCTCGCCACTGTTGCTGTAATCGCCGCCAAAGAAGTAATCGACATTTTCCTCACCGGTCAGAATAGTGCCCCAGGGCGTCACCCCCCCGGCGCAGTTCCCATAGGTTCCCCGTGTCTGAACACCGTCAGGCGAGTCTGGCGTTTGCAGGCGTTTGCTGCCGGCCGCCGGCCCCGTGATTTGCATGGGCGTCCAGGGAGTAATACGGCGGTTGTATGGGGAGTCCAACACCAGTTTCCACTGGCCGTTCTTCTGTTTTTTCACTTCCACCACGGACAGGCCATGGGCAACAATATTGGCCCGGGTCAATTCCTCACTCAGCTTATCGCTGTCCGGTGCGCCGGGATACATCATGGCAGGGCGGGTGTACTCGTGGTTCACTGTCAGCAGGCCATGGTCTGAGCTGTCGGAACCGAGAGGCAGGGAGACAAAGCCGATGAAATCATTGTTATAGCCGAACTGCCTGAGCTGGGCGGCTTCACTTGGTTTCTGGGGATCAAAAGCGGCGGCATCGGCGAACAAGGCATCCCCCCAGCGCACCAGAATCTGGCTTTGATATCCCTCCGCCACAGCCAGATGTTCATCCAGGCCGTGTGGCAGTTCTTTAAAAGTCAGGGAAAATTCACCGGCCCCCTTTTGGGTACCCGCCCCTGCTTGTGGAGTCAACCCATAGCCAGCCATTAACAGTGACGCGCTACCGGCCCCCAACCCTTTAAGTGCCTGGCGCCTTGACAGTCGGGCGGCAAGAATATCGGCAAATGGCCGACTCGATGAGGGTTTTTCCGGCATGATGTTTCTCTGCTTGTTGTCCCGGTCAGGGGCCAGTTCTGGCTGATAATCTATATCACCTGCCTCGGCTCAGCGGGCCACAGAGTCACCGGGTAGTTGACACCTTATGGCGATGATTATGCAATATTTCCCCGGCAGGGGCAGACTAACTAACGAATAATATCGGAGACTGGACGAATTCAGTGCCAGCCCAAACCCGCGGCCAAGGCACAAAACCCGACCACCTGGTAGACAGGACGTTGCCAGCTCATCAGCAACAGCATGGACAATCCCAGCAGAACAAAATCCCGGATACTAAGGATAGCGGTCAACCAAACCGGCTGATACAGGGCTGCCAGCAGGATCCCCACCACGGCGGCATTGATTCCCCTTAATGCCGATTGCATCAAAGGCTTATCATACAATCCATGATAGAAAGGCAGTACGCCAAGCAACAACAGAAAACCTGGCAGAAAAATTCCCAACAGAGCCACCAGGGCTCCACCCGTTCCGGTTGCCTGCATCCCCAGGTAAGCCGCAAAAGTGAAAAGTGGGCCGGGCACCGCCTGAGCCATCCCGTATCCGGCCATAAAACTATCCTGGCCCACCAGACCGCTCGGCACCATCTCAGCCTGCAGCAACGGCAGCACCACATGCCCACCGCCAAACACCAGCGCCCCTGCCCGATAGAAGCTGTCCAGGAGTCTAAGATCTGAGCCAGGCAGTAATAATACCGACAACGGCAAGGCAATCAGCAGGGCAAGTGATACCAGGAGGAAAGCCCAGGCCCAGCGCCTCGAATAAGGCAATCTCAGTTCGGGTCCGTCAAGCTCTGCCGGCTCAACTGGCAATAACCGGCTACCCAGCCCCCCGGCCGTGAGAATAATCAGCACCTGCCAGCCTGGTCCCGGAAGCAACAAGACACCACACATCGCCAGCACTGCCAGGGTGCGGGTGCGTCTGTCCGGACACAAAGCCCGCCCCATACCCCACACCGCCTGGGCCACCACGGCCACCGCTGCCACTTTCAGTCCATGCAGCCAGTCGCTGCCCAACCAGTGATTCAACTGCTGGTAATACAGGGCGAACAGCATCATCACCAATGCAGACGGCAGGGTAAACCCGAGCCAGGCAGCTAATGCCCCTCCCATCCCGGCACGGTGCAGGCCCAGGGCAAAACCCACCTGACTACTCGCGGGGCCGGGCAGCACCTGGCACAGGGCAACCAGTTGCGCATAAGCCGTATCACTGAGCCACTTGCGGCGGGTGACAAAGGCTTCTCTGAAGTAACCCAGATGGGCAACAGGGCCCCCAAAGCTCACCAGTCCCAGGCGCAGGAAAATGAGAAATACCCCTATCGGGCCAGACTGGGAGGTCATTGTTTTCACTGACAGAGAATCTGATCTCTGATAATGCCGTTTCTGCCAACCCAGCTCAAGGGGCTGGGAGTCCCTTCAGCCAGGGAGCAGGTAATTCAGGTATAGTTGTCACAGATCAATAAGGTATCTTTGCCACTCACCTACACTTCCGGCTCGCGGGAATTTAAAGGATGAGAGATGTCTGTTGTTTCATTGGCGTCAAGTTGCACTCACTTTCAAGAGCCCAGTGTTGCGGAGCTGGCCAGCCGGGATCTGATCACCTGTGCTGCCAGTACCCCCTTGCAGCAGGTGGCCGTCCTGATGCAGCAGCACCAGGTCAGTTGTATTCTGGTCGTAGAAAAGGGACGGATACTGGGTATATGGACAGAAGGCGACGCCAAGAAACTGAGCTTTAACGATGGTCACTGTTACCAGAGACCGGTGCAGGAGTTCATGACCCAGACCGTGATTGAGGTCCCCGGCCATACCCTGCTCAATGACGCCGCGGCTATGATGTTGCAAAAGCGTATTCGTCGGCTGTTGGTGGTAGATGATGAAAAACGCCCTTTAGGCATCCTGACCCAGACTGATATCCTGCGTCAGCAACGCATTGAGTTCTATCTGAAACTGCGGGATGTGGGCTCCAGTATCGGCAGAAAGCCGCTGATCCTGGAGGCAGATCAGTCCCTTGCCAGTGGCGTCAGCGTGATGCGTGCCCATCAGGTTGATGCGGCTATCGTGAGCTATAAAGATAGAATCCCGGGCATTATTACCGAACGCGACCTGGTTCGCGTTATTGCCCGGGGCGAAGGGGCATCAGAGTTGGCCGTCGGCGATCTGGCCCTCAAACCCCTGCTTACCGTCAATCGAAGCTGTACCCTGCTACAGGCAGTGGACCTGCTCAAGGAGCGTAATTTCCGCCATCTGGCGGTGTGTGACGAACTGGAGCAGATTGTTGGGTTGTTGTCTTTCAGCGATATCCTGGCCAATGTCGAACAGGTCTATGTGGAACAACTCAAGCAAGCCCTGCATGACCGGGATGTCGCCCTTCGCACCTCAACGGACTATCTGCGACTGGCACAAAAAGTGATTGACGCCTCCCTGGACGGCATCATGATCACCAATATCGACGGGGTTATCGAATCAGTCAATCCCAGTTTTACTCAGTTGACGGGATACAGCGCCCGGGAGGCAATCGGCAGAAAACCGGATCTGCTCAGTTCCGGTCTGCATAACCAGACCTTCTATCAGAATCTCTGGAAAACCCTGCTGGACCAGGGTCAATGGCAGGGAGAAATATGGAATAAGCGCAAGAACGGCCAAATCTATCCTCAATGGCTGTCCATTACTGCCATACGCTCTGAAGAAGGTAACATCTGCCAGTTTGCCGGCATTTTTTCAGATATCAGTGAACGGAAGCAGCAGGAAAAGAAAATTCATCAGCTGGCCTACATTGATGAACTGACGGGGCTGGCCAATCGGCGCATGTTTATGGATCGCCTGCATCTGGCCCTGGCCAACGCCCATCGACATCATCATGAGATGGCGGTGCTGTTCCTCGACCTGGATCTGTTTAAGCGTATCAATGACAGTCTGGGGCACCAGGCCGGCGATGAGGCCTTGCGGGAAGTGGCCAGACGCCTGCAACGGACCGTCCGGGACGGCGAATCCGTGGCCAGGTTGGGAGGAGATGAATTTACTATTCTGCTGCCCGAGGTGGGGGATACAAATGCCCTGAGCGCCCTGGCCAAGCGTCTGGTGGCGCAATTCGCGCGGCCCATACGCATCAAGGAGCAGGATTTTTTCCTCACCACCAGCATCGGCATCAGCCTGTATCCCAAAGACAGCTGTAATGCCGAGCAGCTGATCAAACATGCGGATCTGGCCATGTACCAGGCCAAATCCGCCGGACGTAACCAGTACTGCTTCTATCAATCCAGCTCAGGGCAGCAAAGCGACCAGGAGCTGCGACTGGAGCAGGCCTTGCGCACCGCCCTTCAGCAACGACAGTTGCAGGTGGCCTACCAACCCAAAGTTGCATTGGCTGAGGACAGACTGGTGGGGTTCGAAGCGCTGGTCCGCTGGCATGATCCGCAACTCGGTCAGATATCACCGGTAAACTTTATCCCGCTGGCTGAAAAACTAGGGTTGATCAGCCAGTTGGGTGCTCAGGTCCTCGAGCTGGTCTGTATGGACATTCGTCAGGGAGGGCTGGCCGAGGTGCCGGTTTCCGTCAATATCTCCACCTCGCAGCTCAGTGAGAGTGATTTCTTCCACCGAACCTGCCACATCCTGAATCAGCATGGCGTATCTGCACAGCGTATAGAACTGGAACTGACCGAAAGTTGCCTGATCCCGGAACACGCAGAAGAGACACTGGTGCTTTTAACCCGTCTACGCCAAGTAGGTTTTAAGTTGTCCATTGACGATTTCGGTACCGGCTATTCCTCCCTGTCCTATCTGCGGCGTCTGCCTATCGACACCCTGAAGATTGACCGGAGTTTTATCGATGAATTGCCTGACAACAGGGAAGCCGGCCAGATCGCTTCGGCGGTCATCGCCATGGCCAAAGCGCTCAACCTTGAAGTGGTCGCCGAAGGCATTGAAAACACTGCTCAGTATGATTACTTGCTCAGTGCCGGCTGTCAGGTAGGACAGGGATACTTCTACTGTCCTCCCCTGTCGGCACGCGATCCGGCCCTTAAGAATTTTATCGGCAGACATTGCAAAGGAAAACGGCTTGCCCATAATGAGTCGCAGTTTTAATTGATTCGAGTTGACTCTGCGAGGCTACTGTTGGAAAAACTGGTCGAAACCCTGATTTACTCTTCCCGCTGGATAATGGCGCCCATTTATCTTGGACTGAGCCTGGCACTGCTGGCGCTGGGCATCAAATTTTTTCAGGAAGTGCTGCATATTCTGCCTATTATCCTGGAGATGAAAGAGGCGGATCTGGTGCTGGTGGTACTGTCATTGATCGATCTGGTGCTGGTCGGCGGACTGATAGTGATGGTGATGTTTTCCGGCTATGAGAATTTCGTATCCAGGCTGGATATAGGAGGAGAAAGCGAAAAACTCGACTGGCTGGGTAAACTGGACTCGGGCTCGCTGAAGAACAAGGTGGCGGCGTCCATCGTGGCTATCTCATCCATACATCTGCTGAAGATCTTTATGAATGTGGAGAAGACAGACAGTGACAAGCTGCTGTGGTATGTGATTATCCATATCACCTTTGTCCTGTCGGCCTTTGCCATGGGCATTCTCGACAAGATGACCCGTAAACCTAACTAACCGCTCAGATTGCCCTAACGAAAAAGGCACCCTAGGGTGCCTTTTCTTTGCGTGGGTTGCGCTTAGCGACGCAGGCCCAGGCGCTTGATCAGTTCCAGGTAACGGTCCTGATTTTTCTTTTTCAGGTAATCCAGCATGCTACGACGCTGGCTGACCATACGCAGCAGACCACGACGTGAGTGGTGATCTTTCTTGTGATCAGCAAAGTGGCCCTGCAGCTTGTTGATATTGGCTGTCAGCAGCGCTACCTGAACTTCAGGTGATCCTGTGTCGCCCTCTTTCACACCGTAGTCGGCGATGAGTTGTGCGGTTTCTTCTTTCGTTAGTGACATATGTTTCTCCTAAGTTAGACCGGCCGATCACTAATTCAGCGGGTCGAAAAGAGGCGCTATTATAGCGGCGCCTTTAAGAATAGCAAGGTTTGAAATTGCCCGTTCACAGCTGACCTACTGGGGTCCTGGCCTTAGTCAGGATGGCCTGTTTTCCTGATAACCCCTCACTGAGAACTTAACAGACAACCAAGCGTTTCGGCGCCACCCGCCCCGGCTGTTCCACTTCGGCCACGCCAAGGAAACGCCCGTCTGCTTCGGCATAGGTCCTGACCTGACCGGTCAGATCGCCCGTGTCGGCTTGCACGGGATTGCCATTACTGAAATAGGGCATTTTAGCGGTGGGGACTGTGACCGCCGGCAGATTCAACACTGCAGTATCCATAGGCAGCAACAGTTTATCCAGCTCGTCGTAATTCACCTGTCCGTCCACAGTGCATTGGGCGGCCCGTTGTTCCAGCTGTTCCAGGCTCATCATCTGCGCTGTTGGGTAGCCCGCCACCGCTGTTCTGTCCAGCATGGTCACATAGGCACCGCACCCCAGCAGTTGGCCCAGATCATCCACCAGGGAGCGGATATAGGTGCCCTTGCTACAGTGCACCTGCATATCCACCTCATCCCCTTCGAAGCGGTTGACTCTGATATCGAATATCTCAATATCCCGGGCTTCGCGGGGCACCTCAATGCCCTTACGGGCATAGTGGTAAAGAGGCTTGCCCTGATACTTCAGGGCGGAGAACATGGAAGGGATTTGTTTGCTCCTGCCACGGAAACTGTCCACCGCCACCAGCAGCTGTGATTCAGATACATTGACTGAACGGGTTTCAACCACCTCCCCGTCGGCATCCGAGGTGGTGGTGCGGATACCTAACCTCGCAGTAACACTGTAGGTCTTATCCGCATCAAGCAGAAACTGGGAAAACTTGGTGGCTTCCCCCAGGCAGACAGGCAGCATACCGGACGCAAGCGGATCCAGGGCACCGGTATGGCCGGCCTTAGCCGCATTAAACAACCGCCTGACCTGCTGCATCACCTGGTTGGATGACCCTCCGATGGCCTTGTTGAGCAAAAAGATGCCATCGACCGAACGGCCCTTGCGCTGTTTTGCCACCGGCGTTATTCCTTGTCTTCACCTTCAGGATCGCGACCTGCTTGTCTGGCCCGCTCCTTGTCTTTGCTGATGGTTTCGCTGAGCAGGTTGGACAGACGCATGCCCTCAGTAATGGACAGGTCCTGTACAAACCGGATTGCCGGGACCGTCCGCATGCTCATGCGCTTGGAAAGCAATGATCGGACAAAGCCCTTGTTGTCATCCAGTATGGCCATCTGCTCCTTGATCTTGGCTTCGTCGCTTTCGAAAAAGGTGACGAACACCTTGGCGTGGGCCAAATCACGGGAGACCTCGGCACCTGAGACAGTGACCATCCCCAGGCGCGGATCACGGTTCTTGAATTCGTTTTGCAGGATACTGGCCACTTCTTTATGGATTTGTTGGCCGACTCGGTCGGTCCGGGAAAATTCTCTTGCCATTTGACACTCTCGATTTGCTTGAGCACGAACCCCAAAGACAATAACGGAGGCATCAACGCCTCCGCTATTTCATCTTTCTCTCCCGCACTCAGGTGCAGGTTGCGAGCGGTTAAAGTTCCCGCTTCACTTCAATGGTTTCGAAGACCTCGATCTGGTCACCCACTTTGACGTCATTATAGTTCTTCACGCCGATACCACACTCCATGCCGTTACGCACTTCGCTGACATCGTCCTTGAAGCGACGCAGGGACTCCAGCTCTCCTTCGTAGATGACCACGTTGTCACGCAACACCCGGATAGGCGCGCTGCGCTTGACGATACCCTCGGTAACCATACAACCGGCGATGGCTCCCAGCTTGGGTGAACGGAACACATCCCGCACCTCGGCCAGACCGATGATCTGCTGCTTGAATTCCGGTGCCAACATGCCGCTCATGGCAGCTTTGACTTCATCGATCAGATCGTAGATCACGCTGTAATAACGCAGGTCGATCTCTTCGCCCTCAATGACCTTACGGGCAGAGGCATCGGCCCGCACGTTAAAGCCAAGAATAATGGCGCCCGATGCAGCCGCCAGGCTGGCGTCCGTTTCGGTAATTCCGCCTACTCCACTGCCGACGATATTGATCTTCACTTCATCGGTAGACAACTTCAGCAAGGAATCACTGATGGCTTCCACCGAGCCTTGTACGTCAGCCTTCAGGACGATATTCAGTTCGCTCACATCACCGGCTTCCATATCGGCAAACATGTTCTCCAGCTTGGCCTTTTGTTGCTTGGCCAGCTTCAGTTCACGTTGTTTGGTACGGCGTGTGGCGGCAACCTCTCGGGCCTTACGCTCGTCCTGGACCACCCGGGCGTCATCCCCGGCCGCCGGTACGCCGGACAGGCCCAGGATCTCAACGGGGGTGGAGGGGCCGGCCGATTTGACGTCCTGACCCAGCTCATCACGCATGGCGCGAACCCGGCCATACTCAAATCCGCACAGCAGGATATCACCGGTTTTCAGTTCACCCTGTTGCACCAGCACAGTGGCCACCGGGCCACGGCCCTTGTCAAGGCGGGACTCGATCACTATGCCCTTGGCCGGTCCTTTAGGTACGGCTTTCAGCTCCAGTACTTCGGCCTGCAGGGAGATAGCTTCCAGCAGACTGTCCACGCCCATACCTGTCTTGGCTGACACGGGCACAAACTGGTGTTCACCGCCCCACTCTTCTGAAATCACTTCCAACTGAGACAGTTCGGTCTTGACCCGATCCGGGTCGGCTGCCTCTTTGTCCATCTTGTTGATGGCCACAATCAGCGGCACGCCCGCAGCACGGGCATGCTGCACTGCTTCCTTGGTCTGCGGCATCACGCCGTCATCGGCCGCCACCACCAGAATAACAATATCGGTGGCCGTGGCACCACGAGCACGCATAGCGGTGAAGGCCGCGTGTCCCGGGGTATCCAGGAAGGTAATCTTGCCCAAATCCGTTTCCACGCTGTAGGCGCCGATATGCTGGGTAATACCCCCTGCTTCACCGGCTGCCACCTTGGCGCGGCGGATATAGTCGAGCAGCGATGTCTTCCCATGGTCAACGTGGCCCATGATAGTCACGACCGGCGCACGGGATGACTTCGCGGCACTGGCGTCCTCGGCCAACAGTTCCTCTTCCAGGGCATTGTCGTTGACCAGTTCATATTTGTGGCCCATCTCTTCCACCACCAAAACAGCGGTATCACGATCCAGAACCTGATTGATAGTGACCATTTCGCCCATTTTCATCATGGTCTTGATCACTTCGGTAGCCTTGATGGCCAGCTTGTTGGCCAATTCGCCAACCGTTATTGTCTCACCTAATTTAACCACTCTCTCCACCGGTTGCGCAGGTTTGTTAAAGCCATGCATTAAGTCTGCACCTGCATTTTTCTTCTTCTTGGATTTACGACGACGGCCGCCACGTTCAAACTGGATGTCTTCCTCGTCCTCTGCCTCCTGGGCATAACGGTTGGAGTGCAGATGCACTTCTTCCGCTTCCCGGCGACGACGGCGATCATCTTCTTCTTTCCAGCGACGCTCATTTTCCTCAGCCAGCTTGCGGGCCTTTTCGGCCGCCTTCTTGGCTTCTTTTTCCAGCCGGCGCTGATTCTCTTCTTCCTGTTGCAGGCGGATACGCTCTGCTTCCTGACGGGCCTGTTCTCGCTCGGCCTTCTCTTCGTCAGTCAGGTGTGCTTCCTTCTCGCGGGCCTCGGCCTCGCGACGCTCACGCTCGGCTTTTTCCGCCTCGGCTCTGACCTTGGCTTCCGCCTCTTTGCGCAGCCGTTCTTCCTCAACTTTTCTGGCTTGCTCTTCAGCCAGACGTCTTGCTTCCTCGCGGGCCTGTTCTTCCTCAGCGCGACGCTTGGCTTCTTCTTCGGCCAGGCGGGCTTCCTCGACTTCGCTGCGCTTGACATAGGTGCGCTTCTTGCGCACTTCCACCTTGACCGATTTGGACTTGCCCTGGGCATTAATACTCAGGGTACTGGTGGTACGGCGTTTCAGCGTCATCCGGGTGGGCTCAGTGGAGCCGGCACCGCCATGTTGCTTGCTCAGATGGTCGAGCAGGTTGCGTTTCTCGTCTTCCGACACCTGATCGCCGGCACTTTTCTTGATGCCCGCATCAGCAAACTGCTGAACCAGACGGTCAACCGATGTGCCAATATCACCGGCAAGCTTTTCTATGGATACATCTGCCATGTGTGTTTGTTCCTCCCGTTGACCTTATTCTTCACTGAACCAGACGATGTTGCGGGCGGCCATGATCAGCTCTCCCGCTTTCGCTTCACCCAGTTCCTCTATATCACTGATATCGTCGACACCCTGTTCAGCCAGGCTTTCCAGGTCGGTAACTCCACGACTGGCCAGCAGGAAGGCCACATGCCTTTCCATGCCGGGCAGATTCAGCAGTTCTTCCTTGGGTTCGGCATTTTCCAGCGACTCCTCGTTAGCCAGAGCCTGCGTCGTCAGGAAAGCACGGGCCCGCTCACGCAGCTCTTCGACCATGTTTTCGTCCAGCCCTTCAATGGCCAGCAGCTCGGAGGCCGGCACATAGGCTATTTCTTCCAGGGTGGTAAAGCCTTCTTCCACCAGCACGATGGCGAAGTCTTCATCAATATCCAGACCAGTAACAAAACGCTGCAATACCTTGGCGTTTTCTTCTTCGTGCTTGGCATTGAGGTCTTCCACCGTCATCACATTCAGCTCCCAGCCGGAAAGCTGGCTGGCCAGACGTACGTTCTGACCGCTACGGCCGATGGCCTGGGCCAGATTGTCCGCTTCTACCGCCACATCCATGGTTTTGTTGTCTTCGTCAACCACGATGGATGCCACTTCTGCAGGAGCCATGGCGTTGATAACAAATTGCGCCGGGTTCTCGTCCCACAGGATAATATCGACCCGCTCACCGCCCAGTTCACCGGATACGGCCTGCACCCGCGAGCCGCGCATACCCACGCAGGCACCTACAGGATCCAGACGTTTGTCATTGGTCTTGACGGCAATCTTGGCGCGGGAACCCGGATCTCGGGCTGCGGCCTTGATTTCCAGCACTTCCTCGGCAATTTCCGGCACTTCGATACGGAACAGTTCCACCAGCATATCGGGGTGGGTACGGCTGATAAACAACTGGGCACCACGTGCTTCCGGCTTAATCACGTACAGCAGGCCGCGAACCCGATCACCCGGGCGAAACGTTTCGCGGGGCAGCATGTCTTCACGGTAAATAACGCCCTCGGCATTATTGCCCAAATCAACGATAATATTGTCGCGGTTAACCTTTTTGACTGTGCCGGTAACCAACTCACCCACCCTGTCTTCATACTCGGCCAACACCTGGGCCCGTTCCGCCTCGCGGACTTTCTGTACTATGACCTGTTTGGCTGTCTGGGTGGTGATGCGGTCGAAAACAATGGATTCGATCTGCTCTTCCACATAATCATCCACCTCTATTTCGGGTTCGTCGATTTGCGCGGCGGACAGGGTCATTTCTGCAAAGGGGTTCTCCTGGGGTTGATCATCGGGGATCACCCTCCAGCGGCGGAACGTATCGAAATCACCAGTCTCGCGGTTAATACTGACACGGACTTCAATCTCACCTTCATTCTTTTTCTTGGTCGCACTGGCGATGGCAAATTCCAACGCTTCGAAGATTTTTTCGCGTGGAACCTGTTTTTCGTTGGATACGGCTTCAGCCACTAATAGAATTTCTTTATTCATTGCCCCTTTGCCTCACTCATACTTCCTATCCGAAGTGTGTTAGTCCTTAAGACCTGGTTAATCAAAATTTGGTACCAGATTGCCTTTTTCTATATTTGCGATGGCCAGCTTAAAATTCTGTCCGTCCACCTCTATATCCAGGGTGCCATTTTCAACGCTCAGCACCTTGCCTTTGAAATTGCGTCTGTTGTCCATCGGCATGCGAAGCCGCACCGATACGGTTTCGCCGACTACAGCCTGGTAATGCGCCTCCCTGAACAGGGGACGATCCATACCTGGGGACGAGACTTCCAGGTTGTATTCGCTGTTGATGGGATCTTCTACATCCAGCACCGCACTGACCTGGTGACTCACATCGGCACAATTGTCCACCGTGATCCCCTCGGGATGATCGATAAACAGGCGCAGGGTCGAATGCTTGCCGGCCCGCACAAATTCTATTCCCAGCAACTCAAAGCCCAGAGCTTCGACGGCCGGAGTAAGCATTTCTGTCAGTGTTTGTTCCAGTTTTGACAAAACCAGGCTCCAAAAACAAAAAAAGGGCATAAAGCCCAGACACTCGGTGGGGGATAACCCCCTTACATCTATGTAAGCCGCAACAGCACCGTGACTAAGCTTACCCAACATTAATTACAGATGCCAGATGCTTGTCTCGATTTGCGAGTGCCGGGACGATATGGGCAAGCCAGACTGATTTTCAACCTGCCTCTGTTGAGGCATGGAAATCCCTGAACGAACCCAACAAAAAGCCCCGGTCTAGCGGGGCTTTTTGTTATCAGGACTTTCATCCTGCAATTTCCTGCTGACATTTCAATGTCAGCGAAATTGGTTGCGGGAGCCGGATTTGAACCGACGACCTTTGGGTTATGAGCCCAACGAGCTACCAGGCTGCTCCATCCCGCGTCTGAAGTCTTCTCTTGGAGGTTTCCGCTAGTGCGCCGCCTCAAGATGGTGCGTATTATACATAGGCAAAGTAAGCACGCAAGCCATTCTATGAAATATTCATTAAAGCCTTGTCTGGTTGCCTAATTAACCAGCACAACGCCTAAACAAACGGCGATTTCGGCTAATTTGCTCCTGTTACAATTATAGTAGACAGCAGGAGGGCAGGTTTTCTCCCTTTTTACGCTGTAGAGGTTTCGAATAGCCAAAACGAAGTGGCAACAAGAATCGATATCATTAGCTAATATATTGATTTGAATGAATAATTTCATTATTGAGCCGAATTGTTCTACACTTGTTGGATAATTTCAGTGAACAAGGTCTGACAGATGAAAGGCAATAAAAAGGTCATTGACGGCCTGAACCGGCTGCTCGCCAATGAGCTGGCCGCCATGGATCAATATTTTATTCACTCCCGCATGTATCAGGACTGGGGGCTGAACAAGCTCTACGAACGAATCGACCATGAGTTTGACGATGAGAAGGGTCATGCGGCCGCGCTCATCGAGCGCATCCTGTTTCTGGAAGGTACCCCTGATATGACCACCCGTGATGCACTGGCAGTGGGCAAGGACGTGCCGGACATGTTGCAGAACGATTTAAACGTGGAATATAAGGTACAGAAGCTGCTTAAGGAGACCATCAAACTCTGTGAGCAGGAACAGGATTATGTCAGCCGCGATATGCTCACCAGCCTGCTCAAGGACACCGAGGACGACCATGCCTACTGGCTGGAGCAGCAGCTACGCCTGATTAAGATGGTAGGCCTGCCGAATTACCTGCAATCGCAGATGTAGCCATTAAAGTAACAAGTGACAGGTAACGAGTGACTGATCTGCCCCCAATAAAGTAGACACGGGTTGCAAACTATTGTTTTTCAAATGCCATGGGGCTGACTCCACCGAGTGTCCCATGACGTCTTACTGTATTGTAATACTCTTCGATATACCACTTGGCT
>NZ_JAFKCV010000020.1 GCF_017254865.1 Bowmanella dokdonensis
CGAGAAGAGCGTATGGTTTTAGAAATTTTGAAAACTACCGGATCAGAGTAATGACCCATTGCGGATGGAATGGTGTTATTAATCGTGTACGTTGAGTGCTGATCCCCCGTTTATGGGGTAGAGCCTAATCTGGGGAGAGAAGAAGTTGGTCGGCGTGAGAGGATTTGAACCTCCGACCCCTGACACCCCATGACAGTGCGCTACCAAGCTGCGCTACACGCCGACCGAAGAGGCTGCACAGTTTACTCATTTTGTTTGGCTTTGCAACGCTCTTGTTGCCCTTTGTGAACCGTTTGCCGATTCCTTAGGCAGTTTGTCGCTATTCTGGCGATGACGGGAGCTTTTTTGCAAAGAGGAAGGTACTGAGAACCCTATCAGAAAAGCCAGTCCCAATAGCGCCGAACACACCGAGGCAACCAGGATAGCCAATTTGGCTTCATTCAGGTCGGACGCAGCCATGCCGAGACCGGCAATAAACAAAGCCATGGTAAATCCGATACCACATAACATCCCGCCAGCCATCAACATTGGCCAGCTCAGTTCTGCCGGGCGGACCGCCAGGCCCAGTTTCACCGCAAACCAACTGAACAGGAACACGCCCAGTGGCTTACCGATGATGAAGCTGACTACAATCGCGGGAACCAATGAACCAGAGAAGGTGATGTCTCCCATCGAAACACCGGCGTTAGCAAAAGCAAATAGGGGCATTATCAGGAAGCCCACCCAGGGATGCAGCATGATTTCCAGCCTTTCTACTGGCGAGAGCGCTTCTCTTGCCGCTGCCTCGGCGGTCCGCAGCATCATTCTGGCTTGGGTGTTGCCGCTCCACTTCTGGCCGGGAGGATGGGCAACCACATTGTGCAGAATCTGGTGTAAACGGGCATCGCTGACCCACTTCAGAGTCGGTGTCATCAAGCCCAAAATCACACCCGTTACGGTAGGATGTATACCGGAATGGTCCATGGCCAGCCAAATGCCCGCGCCGAGCAGGAAGTACAACATCAGGTTACGTATACCTAACCAAGCCATCCCCCGCACTGCCAGCAGACCGATACCGGCCAGTGCCAACGCCTGGTAGTTAAGGGCCTCTCCGTAACCGATTGCTACCACCAGAATTGCCCCGATATCGTCGACGATGGCCAACGACAGCAGGAAAACCCGCAGTTGTAACGGGATCCTTGAGCCCAGCAGGGCCAGACAGCCAACCACAAAAGCGGTGTCGGTGGCCATGACCATACCCCAGCCGTGCTGCGCAGAATGTCCCCACATCATTGCCAGATAGATGCCGGCCGGCACCACCATCCCGCCCATTGCGGCACAAACCGAGAGCAACGCCTGGCGTGGTTGACGCAACTCGCCCAGTACCAGTTCTCTTTTAAGTTCCAGCGACACCACAAAAAAGAACAGCGTCATTACCGCATCGTTGATCCAGTCTAGCAAGCTATGACTGATTTCCATCTGGCCGAGACGAAGACCAAACTCCACCTGCCACCATGAGAAATAGTGTTCCGACCAGGGGGAGTTAGCCAGAGACATGGCAAGCAAGGTCGCCACCAATAAGAAGGCTGCAGCCGCCGCTTCGATACGCAAAAAGCGGCCCACTGGTTTGTTAAGCCAGTCAATCAGTTCCTTGGGCATCCGGTCCAACTGCCCGTCATTCCCTGCTTTGGCCCTATGCATTCCTCCCTCCGCCCCGTTAGCCCGACCTTATTTTAGAGGGGGTCCGCCGGCTCTCAAGCGCGGCATAATCGAGGGCATGCTGTAGTTTTTCGTAGCTATGCTCCTTGTACCAGTAAATGACTTTGGTTTCGCTGCGAATGCCATGCTCCTCCATCATTTTTCGCTGTTCTTCACTGACATCGTTCATGAGATACCTCCACCGGCTAAACCGCCTGATCAGATAATAAAAAAGAAATGGCCCCTGACTATGCAGGGGCCTAACGTTCAACCATCTCGTACTATTGCTTCCTTGTCGCGTCCATGCCGAGTAAAACGCTATAGTAACTTCCTTGCCCTATCAAACATCCTTGTCGCTTCCAAATTTCCTGTAGTTCCTACTTCCTTTTAGCCTCTACTTCCTTGTAGCCTCTACCTCCTTGTAGCTTCTACGTTCCCTGTAAATTCAACTTCCTTGTAGCGACTCATCTTCCTTGCAATCTGGACTGCTGTCCTATGAAGATTATTTCTTCTCTTGGCGCTTTTCGGCTTGCTGTGCTTGCTTCTTCTGCTGGTCACTGCCGGGGGCAAGTTTCTGCTGCTGTGAGGGTTTGTTCACGTTTTGATTGGGGTTACTGTCTTTATTGGGAGTTTGCATAGGCACCTCTGGATTCTCGCTGTCGGCCTGATTGCCTAAGCGAAGAGTAATAGCTTAACGCCGCCTGCTCCGCCTATCTGTGCGCTGGCACACACCCCGTAAAAAAGTTGTTATTTATTTTTGCAAAGCTAGTTAGTTTCCCCCTTCCGTATATGCGCTATCGCACAGACCCGCCACCTGGAAGTTGGCAGGATAATCCTGCCAGGAACGCTATTCCCCTGGCAATCCAACAGGAGTGAGATCCATGCAACAAAGCCACTACATACAGAAATCTCCCGTCAGACGCCCTTCCATTGATCAAATGGAACAACTTACCGACCATCGGCAATCCGGTGACCACAGAAGATCGCCGAACAAGAAACGCCCGGTGGTTTTTTGCAAGGATACAGAGGAGGGCAAGCAATGAATGACGTGGCCAATGAAACCAGCAGGACAAAAATCGCTGTCGATAGTTTGCCCGCAATACAACTATTCCGTACGAGCAGCTTATGTGACCAGGACGTCTATAACCACAGGGACGAGAAACTGGGCCAATTGCACGACCTGGTGGTGGAACTGCCAGCAGGTTTAGTATCGTTCGTTATCATGTCGAACGGAGGATTCTGGGGGATCGGAGAAAAGCTGCTTGCCATTCCGTGGAAGGCGCTGACGCTGGACACCCACCGTAAGCGTTTTGTGCTGGATATTTCGTTAGACAGGTTGAAAAGCGCCCCGGATTTTGACAACGGCAATTGGCCTGATCTGAATGACCCGGCCTGGATGTCTGATATTTACGGATATTATGGCGTGGGTCATCCGAGGCCCCAAAAAGCCGTCAGGCACGGACCAGAAAAGGCCCAGCAATAACATTACAAACACGGGCAGTTTGGCCATCGGCGCTGCCCGTTCTTTTCCCGCCCAGCCCACAGTTATAGTGGGCTGTCAGAGGCAAGCATTGATCATAGCTTTTCAGATCCGCCGCATAACAACCGCAACTGATCCCCATCAGGCCTCAATGGGACGAAACTTGTATCTGCCCGCGGCGATACCGGATCATTTTTTGTCCTGTAACTGACGAGCCTCAATAGTGACGGCGCTGCGCCCCACAGCATATCGGCGAGAATCCTGTGGAACAGTCTGAGATAATCCGATTCAGCCCTGTCATGCCCCATCAACAGACAACGGGCCAGTCTCACCCTTACGTCGTGATAGCAGCGGCAGGCTGCGGCTTGGGCCAGTTGCTGGCCGGACTCGAACTCTAAGATTCACTAGCTTAGTAGGGAAAACAATTGCTGTTGGCTTTCCAGCGGCAAGGCTGCCAACAGCTTGTTGTCACTGGGAATGGGTGCCGGATTCTCTTTTGGCATGGGGTTTCCCCTGTTGCTTCCGTCAGCTACAGGCCTCCCCGTCAGATAATCAGAGTTAAAGATGCTCCTTGTTATCAGGATAGGGCCCTACTTTTACTTCAACCAGGGTGGGCTTTGCATAGGCAGTTGGAACCAGTGCTTTAGGCCAATGGGGATTCAAGGCGGCCTGATGTCGCTCTTTACGCGGCAACTGAGTGTAGTGCAAATTGTTGCTGTTCGGACTGATTTCTTCCATCTGACTCTCCGCTAGGACTCAATGCTGTGGCTGTACCTCTTGGTATACCAGCATATTGATTACGGTTATGTACGATAGCGAACAGATGTTCAGATAAACCTAGCACAAACTTAGGGTTTTATAATATTCAGTGCAGGGGCTTCCGCAGCAACCAGTTCATACCACTCTCATTTACGGGATGCGGTGGTGAACAGATAAGCAATTGCCAGGAGTTTCCCAACTGCCTACTCAGAAGAAGGCAATGCCAATGTCCAGCTCGAAAATCAACTTGTTGCTCGTGATGGAAGACACCTTGAGGGCTGGTTCCATCATCGACGCCATACATCAAAAAGTCCCGTCGCTGCATCTTCGCCAGGCAAAGACAACCGCAGAGGCAATAAAACTCCTAACTAAATACGACGTCGAGATGGTCATCATTGAACTCACGTCGGCGTCCGGGCTGGACATTAAACTCAGACTCATTTCACTCCTTCCTGCAACCACCTTGCTGCTGGTATTGGGTGAAAATGTCCTGAGCAACAATCAATGGCTGACTAAGGCCATACGCTATTTCGGCGAGACCAATCAGCCTGACCATCCGATAAGCGCGCGGGGTATTCGCGAACTGGATTATCAGGAGCTGGCCGGCGTGGCACTCGATGCGATGGGGGATGCGGTGCTGATCTGTGACCTTAAGGGTCAGATCATCTACCTTAACCAGCTTGCAGAACTTCTCACGGGCTGGCCAGCCAAGCAGGCCATCGACAAACATTTTACAAGAGTGGTTCTGTTAATCGACAGCCAAACCCGACGTCCTGTCGACTGCTGTACTCAAAGTATCCAAGAGGATGAAAAGTCAGAACACCTTCTACTAAAGCGGGACGGAAGGGAAGTGCCTGTAGAAGACAGGTTATCCTTGATTAGTAATGCTGAAGGACAGATAGTCGGACATGTTATTGTGCTGCATGATGTGAGCCGCACATGGGTCATATCTGAGAAAATGGCATACACCGCTTACCATGACAGTTTAACCGGATTACCCAACCGGCCCCTTATCGAAGAACGACTGCAACAGGCAGTACAGATGGCCATCAGGCACAGGAAAATGGTCGGCATGCTGTTTATCGACCTGGACCAATTCAAACTCGTCAATGACTCATTCGGCCACAGTGTCGGCGATGAGCTTTTACAATCGGTGGCCAGGCGACTGCAGGACTGTGTCAGAACCAGCGACACAGTCTGTCGCTACGGTGGTGATGAATTTGTCATTCTGCTTGCCGAAATTGCCCATAGTCGTGACGCCGAACAGGTCGCTGAGAAAATTATCCAGGCCTTCGCCGCTCCCCACCAGCTCAGCCACCGCCAACTGATCATCAATCTCAGTGTTGGCATCAGCGTTTTCCCGCTCGATGCACAAAACTGTGAAATGCTGTTGAAACACGCTGACCAAGCCATGTATCTGGCCAAAGGGAGTTTGCAGGCTTCCTATCAACTGTTTCAGGAACCGCCGGAATTGGTCAACAAAAGCTAACTATGCGAAGGCAGATCAGCTACGACGTTCGTCCGAACTGATGCGGCTGGCAATCGCGCCGTCCTGATCCTTGTACTTGGCGTCGATTCTTGAGTTGTAGGGCTTTTCGGCGAAATCCGACAGGACCTCGAAGCTCAGGGCGCCAATCTTCATCTTGGGTTTGAGTGCCAGCGGCAACTTACCGCTGTTGAAAAATTCCAGCACGATATTGCCGGACCAGCCCGGGTCGATGCGATGCGCGGTCACATGCACCATCAAACCCAGGCGCGCCAGGGACGAACGGCCATCCAGCCAGCCCACTACATTGGCCGGCAGGGTCACCGATTCCATGGTTACCGCCAGGGCCAGTTCTCCCGGATGCAGGAAAAACGCCTTGCCGTCGGGCAGTTCTATTTCATCGCTCATCACCGATTCCAGGGCCGCCTGCATTTCTTCCTTGGGACCGCTTAAATCAATATAAGGCGCGGCATGGTCCTCAAAGACCCGGAATTTGTTACCCAGGCGAATATCCACGGTGACGCCGCTGATCATAGACTCCTCAGGCATGGGGCTGATTCTGATCTTGCCTTCGTTGAGCCAGGTCTTGATGTCTTTGTCACATAAACGCATTGGGATCTCACTGGGAAAAGGGTTTGCAACACAAACGCACTAACGGGGGGCTATTATTCATGCCCCCGCCGGTCGCTTCAATGTTTAAATCAATCATTTTGCATGCTGATATCAATCGCCTGGGGGGCCTTGAGACTATGCAGATAAAGCTCCAGGGCAAGCTGTCTTGCCGCAGCGCCATACGCCTGGCTCAGAGGACTGTCGGGGCGTTCTGTGATCAGAGCTTTGCCGCTGTCTGTATATTCACGGATATGAATATCCAACGGGATATGACCTAAAAGCGGCACCTGGTTATGGCTGCTGATGTGCTCCCCCCCATCCCGGGCAAACAAATACTCTTTGTGGCCGCATTTTTCGCACTGGTGATAGCTCATGTTTTCCAGTACGCCAAGTACCGGCACATTAACCTTGTTGAACATGGCGATGGCCTTTTGCGCATCGGCCAGGGCAATGTTTTGCGGGGTGGTGACCACCACCGCGCCGGACACAGGGATTTGCTGGGCCAGGGTCAGTTGGATATCCCCTGTGCCAGGGGGCAGGTCGATAAGCAGATAGTCCAGCTCCGGCCACAGGGTTTCGTTAAGCAGTTGCTGTAAAGCCCTGCTGGCCATGGGGCCCCGCCAGATAGCCGCATCGTCTTTTGAGACCAGGTAACCGATGGAATTGGCCACCAGTCCGTGAGCCTCAAGGGGCTGCATATGCTTGTTGTCGCTGGAGGTGGGATGTTCCTGAGAGTTCCCCAGCATAATGGGTATAGAGGGTCCGTAGATGTCTGCATCCAGAATGCCCACCCTGGCCCCTTCAGCCTGCAGGGCCAGGGCCAGATTGACAGTGGAAGTGGACTTGCCCACGCCCCCTTTGCCGGAAGCCACTGCCACCAGATTGCGGATACTGCGGTGGGCCCTTTTTGGCTGGCCGGAAAACGCCACCTTCTGCTGCAGTTCAACCTTGTCCGCCACCTCGGACAGGCGCTTTTCCAGCTCGTCTGACCGGGAGGAACAGGCAAAGGGCAAGGTGATGGTCAGGCCTTTTCTTGAGGTTTCCACCCAGCCTTTTACCTGAGCAGGACAGAGCTGGAAAAATCCGCTGAGCACATTGACAACCTGCTCGGCTGACGCACTGGATTGACTCGATTTGAAGAACAAGGACGACTCCCTTTGGGATGTGATTTGGTGATGCATTAAAGCCTAGATTTGGGTACCATTTGCCTCTTTTCAATTCCAGCCCTCAAACTTCTCACTTAGATAAGGCGGTTATGGCAGATTCGCAACGTAAAATCCTGGTCACCAGTGCCCTTCCCTATGCTAATGGCTCCATTCATCTGGGTCATTTGCTGGAGCATATCCAGACGGATATCTGGACCCGGTTTCAGCGAATGCGCGGCCATCAGTGCTATTCTGTGTGCGCCGATGACGCCCATGGGACGCCGGTCATGCTCAAGGCCCAGGAACTGGGTATTACGCCGGAGCAGATGGTGGAGCAAACCCGCAAGGAGCATCACCAGGATCTGCTCGACTTTTACGTGGAATACGACAACTACTATGTAACCCATTCCCCGGAAAACCGTGAGCTGTCGGAGCTGATCTACAACCGCCTGGATCAGGCTGGTTACATCAGTAAGCGTACCATCAGCCAGCTTTATGATCCGCAAAAGCAGATGTTCCTGCCGGACAGGTTCGTCAAGGGCACCTGTCCAAGCTGCGGCGCAGAAGATCAGAACGGCGACAGCTGCGATGTGTGCAGCGCCACCTACAGTCCCACCGAGCTGAAAAACCCCCGTTCTGTGGTATCAGGCGCCACGCCTGTACTCAAGGACTCCGAGCACTATTTCTTCGACCTGCCCCAGTTCGAGGGCATGCTCAGGGAATGGCTGCGAAGCGGCGCCATTCAGTCCGAGATGGCCAACAAGTTGCAAGAATGGTTCGAAGACGGGCTGCAGCAGTGGGATATCAGCCGTGACGCCCCTTATTTTGGTTTCGAGATACCCAATGCGCCGGGCAAGTTTTTTTATGTCTGGGTGGATGCGCCGGTGGGCTATATGGCCAGCTTTAAGCATTATTGTAACGAACACGGGGTGGACTTCGACACGTTCTGGAAGCCGGACTCCGATGCCGAGCTGTATCATTTTATCGGTAAGGACATCACCTATTTCCATTGCCTGTTCTGGCCGGCCATGCTCGAAGGGGCGGGATTCCGCAAACCCACCGGGGTCAATGTGCACGGTTTTGTGACGGTCAACGGCAGCAAGATGTCCAAGTCCCGCGGTACTTTTATCAAGGGTCGGACCTACCTGAATCACCTGAACCCGGAGTACCTGCGTTACTACTTTGCCAGTAAGCTCTCCGAAGGCGTGACAGATATTGACCTGAACTTTGAGGATTTCGTCAGCAAGGTCAATTCCGATCTGGTCGGCAAGGTGGTAAATATCGCCAGCCGCTGCGCCGGCTTTATCACCAAACGCTTTGACGGCAGGCTGGCCGCCGAACTGCCCGAGCCGGCCCTGGTAGCCGAATTCCAGCAGGCTGGTGAGAGCATCGCCAATGCCTATGAAAAGCGCCAGTACAACCGGGCCATCCGCGAGATTATGGCCCTTGCCGATAAGGCCAACCAGTACATCGACGCCCAGGCACCCTGGGTGACCATCAAGGATGAGACCAAACAGGCCCATACCCAGCAGGTCTGCTCCCTTGGTATAAACCTGTTCCGCATTCTGATGGTGTACTTAAAACCGGTGCTGCCAAAACTGGCGGAACAGGCCGAGCTGTTCCTGAATGACCAACTGAACTGGGCCGGCGCCCAGACCACTTTAACCGACCATGCCATCAATCCGTTTAAAGCATTGATGCAGCGGGTCGATGCCGACAAGGTGACTGCCATGATCGACGCCTCCAAAGAAAACCTGCAGGCCACTGCCGATAAAGTGTCCGCCGACAGCCCGCTGGCCAAGGACCCCATTGGCGAAACCATTAGTTTTGAGGATTTTGCCAAAATCGATCTGCGTATCGCTAAAATAGCCAAAGCCGAGCATGTGGAAGGGGCGGACAAGCTGCTGCGTCTGCAACTGGATTTGGGCGGCGAGACCCGCCAGGTGTTTGCCGGTATCAAATCCGCCTATGCCCCGGAAGATCTGGAAGGCAAGTTGACAGTGATGGTAGCCAACCTGGCGCCGCGCAAGATGCGTTTCGGGCTGTCCGAAGGCATGGTGCTGGCCGCCGGCCCCGGCGGCAAGGATCTATGGATCCTGGAGCCCCATGAGGGCGCCCAGCCGGGTATGAAGGTAAAATAAGCCTAAGCCCGACAGAGTCAAAAAAAGCGCCGATTGGCGCTTTTTTCATGTCACTCGTTACTGGTCACCCGTCCTTCGGTCCTGTTACTACACCTTCCCAGCCAGCTTATCAATAGACTGCATCACCGCTTCGCTGCTTTGTTCCATCTGGCGAAGGGTTTTGAGCAGGTTGTCGTTGATCCCCCCTGCCAGCTCGCTCAGGGCTTTCTTGCCCAGGTCATGCACCTGACGATGCACGGTATCCAGTTGCTTGAACTCGGAAGAGCCGCCAAACTGACCACTGCCTTCACCCTGATACCACTGGCCGAGTTCACAGGCACGATGGTCAGTCAACTGACCGGCCGCCTTGGTGTCGTTCTGCAATACCCCTTCGTAGACCCGGGTTTTGAATATCAGGTGATCCAGTTGCGTGCTGGACAGGAATGTCCTTTGAGCCGAGCTGTTAATCACATCACGCATGGAATGCGACATTTCCAGCACCTGGCTGACCTTGTCCCGCACTTCTCCGGTTTTGTCCAGCAGTCCCCGGGATTGCTGAGAGACCTGGTTGATATTGGATTCAATCTTGCGCGTGCTGTCTTCGATCTTCTCTACCAGGTTATTGATTTCCTGAGTGGACTCGGAAGAGCGCATGGCCAGATTGCGCACCTCTTCGGCCACCACCGCAAAGCCACGGCCGCTTTCGCCGGCGCGAGCCGCCTCGATGGCAGCATTGAGGGCCAGCAGGTTGGTCTGTTCGGCAATGGAGTTGATGGAGACCACGAAATTACTGATGCGGCTGGCCAGTGAGGACAATTCCGTGGCGTGGGCCACCCCTTTTTCGGACAGCTTATCGATTTGGCTTAAGCCCACCACTGTCTCATCAAGCACATCCGATGATCCACTGAAGACCTCGTCGGTATTTTCCAGTCTGCTGCGTTCATGCTGCAGGGTATCCACTGTCTGGTGCAGGGCATTGCGCACCCCGTACAGATGCTGCTGGCCGTTCAGCCAGACATGGCTTAGGTCTTTCAGACCGTTGGCGTCGGCCTGTTGTTCGGCCACAGTAGCGTCGGATTGTCTGAGCTTTTCCTCCAACTGGGCAAGTTGTTGTCGAAGCGCCTGATTCTCGTCCCCCAGGGCTTTAATCTTTTTCTGATCTTCTTCGTTAACCCTGTTGCCAAACAATCCGAACATGTTGCTATACCGCTGTTAATACATTGAGAGGATTGCTATTTATCGACGATTTTGAATCTTACATCAAACATTTTATTTATCCCGTCGCGCATTGACATTAATGCGCTTACCCCTGGTGGAATTCAGATATTAACCTGCTTGCCGATAAAGGCAGGCTTGGGACTCCATTTGGGTCGAATCAGGGACAGGGGCAGTTCACGCTTTTTCGCCACCAGCACATAGACAGAACCAAACCAGCGCCAGTACCGGCAAGCCCAGCGCTGCCAGCGACTGTCTGGATTAAGGTGTCTTTCGAATAATAATTCGGAGTGCAGCAACCCCTGCTCTTCGATAATTTCGAAGCCGAGCAGATTCAACCAGTCCTTGATACGCATGGTCGAAAAACAGCGGGCGTCGTGCAGTAAACTGGCACGCCTAAACGGCAGGTACTTGGCCAGACCGGCCGGACTCAGCGGATTAAAGCCTACCAGCACCAGATGACCGTCCGGCATGATGGCCCGATTCACTTCCCGCAGTATTTGGTGGGGATCCTGGGCAAAGTCCAGCTCAAAGGCCAGCACGAAGGCATCGACGCTGCGCTTTTGCAGGGGCAGCTCCCTGGATCTGGCCAGCACAGATGCGCTTGCAGCAGCGCCACCGGTAACGGCAACCTGATGAGAGATGGGGCAATCGGGCAGATTCAGCTCGGCGCTCAACGCCCCGAGTTTGACCAGGTGATAACCAAACCAGTGGCGGCTGGCCTGCCTCAGACGTTCGGTCAGCAGATCACGAATCTGCTCGCCACAGGGTAGTTCCTGCCAGGATTTTGGATACCTGGGTTTACGGTGGGTAAATGCGGGTCTCATGGAAACCGGGTCAGCCTGTCGTTGTCATGGCAGCATGTTCAGTTAGTATTAGGCTATGGGATAACAAAGATCCTGAATTTGAATACCAAGCATATGATTGAAATAGTTCCGATAAAAGCCTTCAGTGACAATTATATCTGGTGCCTGCGCCGGGACCGGCATGCCTGCCTGGTGGATCCAGGCCAGGCAGAGCCTGCTCTGGACTACCTGCAGCAGGAGAGCCTGACCCTGACTGATATTCTGATTACGCATCATCACCATGACCACACAGGCGGCCTTAAACGACTGACCGGCGTATTTCCCGACGCCCGGGTCGTGGGACCGCACAACCCCGCTGTCGAACCTGTACATCTTCGGGTCGCCCAGGGGGACGCTGTGGGTCTGACGGGTCTTACTGCCAAGTTTGAGGTACTGGAAGTGCCGGGCCATACCCTCGACCATATCGCTTTTTACAGCCTGGAACTGGGTCTTTTCTGCGGCGACACCCTGTTCAGCGCCGGCTGCGGCAGGTTATTCGAGGGAACGCCGGCGCAGATGCTGAACTCGTTGAACAAGCTCAAGGCACTGCCGGACGATACCCCTGTCTATTGTGCTCATGAATATACCCGGGCCAATTTGCAGTTTGCCAGCCAGGTGGAACCCGCTAACGCTGATTTGCAACAATATAGTCACTGGGTCGCCTCCCAGCGTGAACATGACAGGCCCACCCTGCCCTCCAGCCTGGAACTGGAAAAAGCCGTCAATCCGTTTTTACGTACCCATGTCGACACAGTCATACGTCAGGCCGAAACCCACCAGGGACAAGCTCTGGCAGGTGAGGAGCAGGTATTTGCCGCAATCCGGGGCTGGAAAGATCGTTTTTAAGCTATACAATGCCAACAACGCGAGGATCAAAGGGCTCGGGCTGTTAAGGCTCAGGGCAATTTGATTGGAGACCCCCAGACGACGGCCGATAAGATTCCATTGAACTGTTGGATTCGCGTCAGAACAACAAAGAGAAGCCGTACGCCAATGAGAAAACTGCTTTTACTATTATCCTTGTCCGCCCTGCAGGCTTGCGTCAGCACGGCCGACCTGTCCCAGTCCGAAGTCCAGCAGGACAAGGAACTGGAGATTGCAGCCAGGGTACTGGAGTCCTGCGAACAGCCGGACCATGACCTTGAAGCCTGCCAGACGGCCCAGGAAGGCACGATTCCGGTCACCCATCCGGTACAGGAGATCAAGCACCCCATCGAAACCAGCCCCGAGCTGAAGGAACTGCCGGAGGAAGTGCAGGAAGTCACCAACCTGTGGATGCGTATACGCCAGCAGCTCAGCTTCGAAGTGCCTGAAGATAACCGCGTCAAGGCTCAGCAAAACTGGTATCTCAAGCATCCCGAATATATGGACAGGGTCAGCAAGCGCGCCGCCCCCTTTTTGTATCTGATTGTCGAGGAACTGGAAAGCCAGCAGATGCCCATGGAACTGGCGCTGCTGCCCATTGTAGAGAGTGCCTTCGATCCCTTTGCCTACTCTCATGGTCGGGCTGCCGGTATGTGGCAGTTTATTCCCGGTACCGGCAAACGCTTCGGCCTTCGCCAAAGCTGGTGGTATGACGGACGTCGCGATGTGCTGGCCTCCACCCAGTCGGCCATGGCCTATCTCAAGTACCTGCACAAGATGTTCGATGGAGACTGGCTGCATGCCCTGGCCGCTTATAACAGCGGCGAAGGCCGGGTGTTGCGGGCCATCAAGAGCAATAAGCGTAAAGGCAAGCCGACGGACTTCTGGTCCCTGGATCTGCCGCGTGAAACCCGTGCCTACGTGCCCAAGCTCCTTGCCCTGGCCAACATCCTGAAAAATGCCGAACAATGGGACGCCCAGTGGCTCCCCATAGAGAATCGGCAGGTCACCGGCGTGGTGGATGTGGGATCACAAATCGACCTGGCCCTGGCTGCCGAAATGGCCGGCCTGAGTATTGAAGAACTGCATGCGCTCAACCCCGGATATAATCGCTGGGCCACCGACCCCAAAGGCCCCCACACGCTGCTGCTGCCGGTGGATAAAGTCGACAGCTTCATGCTGGCCCTCAACGAACTGGACGATAACAAGCGTCTGAACTGGGTACGTCACCAGGTCAAAAGCGGGGACAGCCTGCTCAAGCTGGCCAAGAAATATCACACCACAGTCGATGTGATTCAGCAGGTCAACGAGCTGAGCGGCAACATGATCCGAACCGGTGACCATCTGCTCGTGCCAGTGGCGCTCCGATCCCTGGATACTTACAGTCTGTCCGCCGAACAGCGGCTGGAAGATCTCCAGTCCAAGCCAAGGGCTTCCTACCAGCTCAACCATACCGTGGGCAACGGCGATACCCTGTGGGACCTGAGCCGCAAGTATGATGTGAACCTGCGCAGCCTGGCCAAATGGAACGGCATGGCACCCACAGACCCCTTGATGCCAGGCAAAAAGCTGGTCATCTGGGTCAACAAAATCTCCAGCAAACAGTCCGACAACGCCGTTATGCGCACTGTCACCTATACTGTGCGCAACGGTGACTCCCTGGCACGTATCGCCGGCCGGTTTAATGTGGGCATCAGCGATATAGAACGCTGGAACCAGTTGAGCCGCAGCAAGTACCTGCAGCCGGGGCAGAAGCTGAAAATCTATGTGGATGTCACAAGGATATAGAGCGATGCTAAGGGTAACCCGGATGAGACAGTTTAGCGTCCGGGTTGTCTGCCCGCTTTTCCCGAAATTCGCTTCGCGCTTTACAGATTACGGACAGCCCTGCCTACTCACTCTTAGCCCCTCTTCCCTCACTATATAATGTTAAATTTCAGCCTGAAAAGACTCAAGGAGAGCCACGAAGGCACCTGGCTGGTCCTGGATTTTCTGATGTTGGGACTGTTAGTCCTGAACCTTGCCCTGATCCTGTTCGACTCATTGTATGCCACCGAACTGTTCCAAAGCAGCCTGAACGATGTCTCCCCGACCCTGCTCAACTGGTACAAGCCCATCCATGCCAATTTTATCCTGATTGACCTGGTGTTCGTGTCGATTTTCCTTATCGAGTTTTGTTTTCGCTGGGTGGTGGCCGTCAGGCGCAAGGAATACCTGCGCTGGTACTTTTATCCATTTATTCACTGGTACGACCTGGTTGGCTGCATTCCCATCGGCGGGGCCAGAATTCTGCGTTTCCTGCGTATTTTCTCCATTCTTTACCGGTTGCAGAAATACCAGATCATCGATTTGAAAGACACGGCGCCTTATCGTTTCTTTGCCTTTTACTACAACGTGCTAATCGAAGAGCTGAGTGACCGTATTGTGGTGAAGGTACTGAGTGACGCCCAGCGGGACCTGCAGCGCGGCTCGCCTCTGTTTGACGAAATTCAGCAGAAGGTGTTGGCGGTGAGGCGCCCTGTTGTGTGCCGCTGGGTTGCGAATTTGCTGGTCCATTCGGGTAAGAGTATTGAAGATCTGCAAACCGGTAATATGCTGCGCGAGCATGTCAAAGCAGGTGTTTCAAGGGCTGTACGCAGCAATGCGCAAATCGCCGGCCTGAAGATGGTACCCATTGTCGGCGGCACCATTGAGAAAACCCTGGAGCGGGCCGTTTCAGATATTGTCATCCAGTCGGTTATCAATCTGTTGTTGGATGTGACGCCGGAAAAAATTGATCATCTGATCAGCCACGGCATTACGGCCAGCAGTCTGGAAGAGCAGACCCTGGATCAGGAAATGCTGGATGTGATTAACGAATGCCTGGAACTGCTCAAAGGCCATGTGTCTCATCAGCAATGGAAAACCAGGCTCTGAATCAGTGATACCAATCGGATTAATCCGATTGGTATGTAGCAGGAGTGTCTGCTTTCTGCCGCTTTTTCAGCGCGTACATTTTCTTATCTGCCACCCGGAACAATTGTTCCGGGCTTCGCCCATGCTCAGGATAGATAGCCGCCCCAATACTGACACTGACGTTCAGACAGTGTTCCTGTAACTCGAAAGGCTGCCGGAAAGCCTCAGTAATCTTTTCCTCAACCCGCTGCACATCGTTTTCATCCCGGATACCGGTCAGCAACAGGGTAAACTCGTCTCCCCCCATACGCGCCACCGTATCAGCGTCCCGGACAATCCTGTCGAGACGTTTAGCCACTTCCAGCAACAACAGGTCACCGGTTTCATGGCCCAGATTATCGTTAATGTCCTTGAAACGGTTCAGGTCCACATAGAGCAGGGCCAGTTTTTGCCGGTTTCGTTGCGCCAGTTTCAGGGCAGTTTCCAGTCTGTCATGGAATAAATTGCGGTTGGGCAGATTTGTCAGGGCGTCATGAGAGGCCATATGGATCAGACGCTGCTCTGTCAGCCGGCGGGTAATGGCCATGGCTAATTGGGTGGCGACAAACTGTAACAACTGCCTGTCCTGTTCTGTAAAGCCGCCAGGTCCGGCCAGTTGTACGATCAGAGCCCCGGCCCCCCAGTCCTGCTCAGGAAAGGGTATCCCAAGCCAATCCCCCGATTGCTCAGGCAGGGACGACGGCAATTGTGCAGCTCTCAGGTTCAGACTCTGACCATTCAGCAATATCCTGCTCAGCGGACTGTTATTTTGCAAGACTCCACTGTGCAATTCAGGGGGTTCAGGACCGATAGAAAACGGACAGGACAGGTTCCGGGTACCCCGGTCATACTGCACCACTGCCAGACTTGAAAGGGGCAACAGGCCAAGAAGAAGCTGATGTATTTTTTCACCCCGGACGGCCAGGTTGTCTGCCCCATAGGCGGTTTGGGTAACCTGGTAGAGGACTTCACGTGTACGCTCGGCACGCTTTAGTGACGAAACATCTCTTGCCACCGCCACCCGCACTCCCTGAGAGTCAAACCAGCGGGCGGACCACATGATATCCACCACAGTGCCATCCTTACGAATATAGCGGTTCTCAAAATGAGGCTTGGGACTGCCCTGCATGATCTCCCGGGCAGCCTGCAGGGTCCGGGCCCTGTCGTCCGGATGCACCAGTTCAATCATCCTGCGGCCGAAGAGCTCATGAGCCTGGTAACCGAAGATACGCTCGCAGGCCGCGCTGAGGTAGAGAAAATGCCCCTCGGCGTCCACCACGCATATGGCATCGAGCAACTGATCGGTGATTTCAGGCAGCAGACTGCTGAAAGCTTGTTTCACGGTAAATACCAACTTGCCTGGCTCTGATACATCTCAAAGCCAAGCATGTCGTATTTCTGACGGCTTTAACAGCCAAAAGGCAAAGAATTCGGCTTAGCGGAACAACACTTTTTCCTGATTGAACCAATACACACAAAAGGCGATGAGTGCACCGGCTATCACGGCTGTGGAACCGAAGATGGCAATGAGGGAATAATAATCCATGGTGCCCTTGATCAGCTCCTTAATCGCCAGGGCGACGTTGGTGATGGGCACCCAGGCCCAGCCGCTGTCGAGATCCACCCCCGGCAGGGTGGCCAGTACTATAGGCAGAATCACCACAAACATGACCCCACCCATATAGCTCTGTGCTTCCTTGAAGCTTCTGGCGTAGATGGACAGGCTGAGCAACATGGAGGCAAATATGGCCACAATGGGGATGAGCATCAGGAACATCAGCACAAAGTCGATAAGGCCGATGGCACCCATAAACTCGGCGACAAATTCGATGGCCATGCCCTGGCTGAGCACAATGCCCCAGCCGGCCATACTGGTGACTGTAATCAATGCCGAGGTGACACCAGCCAGGGCGATAGTCATGAACTTGCCCAGCACCAGTTTGTGGCGTTCAATGGGGGAGATGAGCAGGGTTTCCAGGGTGCCCCGTTCTTTTTCACCGGCGCCCAGGTCAGTGGCCGGATACATGGCCCCCTGCAGGCAAAGGATAAAGACCAGATAAGGCACCAGACCGCCTATTTTCTCACCCCAGTTCTCGCGCTTGTCAGACACATCCTGTTTTTCCAGCACTATGGGTTCAAGCAGTGCCTGTTGCTGGTTTTCATCCAGCGCCAGATGGGCAAAGGCATCGGCTCGTTTTTGCTGGATTTCCCGTTCCACCAGCTCACTGACCCGTTGATGGACCATGTTCAGACCGGCGTCGTTTAACAGCAGTACCAATCTGGCCTGGCCACCCTCGAGGGGCGGAATGGCAAAGTTATCCGGAATGGTGAGAATAAAATCCAGCGTTTCACTGCGGATCAAGGCCGCATGATCGGCGCCAGCCTCAAGCTCCACACGGGAAAACCTGTCACTGTCTGCCATGGCCTGACTCAGCGCCGGTGCATGCTCGGCACCTATCAACGCATAATTGAGCACTTTGCTTTCGGCTTCTTCCACCGCCTTGCTGGTAAAAAAGCCGATCACGCCGAATATAAGCGGGAACAGCAATATCGGCATCGCGATCATGAAGAATAATGTTTTGCGATCACGCAGCAGCTCCATCAGTTCCTTACGAAATACCAGCCACATGCTTATTCTCCCGGTTGCAAAGTGGATAGGAAGGATTGATGCAACGACCCCACCGACAGGGCCTTGAAGGCGCCGAGGCTGCCGTCGAAACGAGTGCGGCCCTGATCGATCACCGTTACCCGATCACAGAGTTCGTCCACCTCATCCAGATGATGGGTGGAAAAGATGACAGGAATCCCCTGTTGTTTAAGCCGGCGGATAAAATCCAGCACCGTCTGGGTGGCCATGATATCCAGGCCGGTGGTGGGTTCATCCAGGATGACCGCTTCGGGTTGATGGATAACGGCCCGGGCGATGGCGGTTTTCTGTTTCATGCCGGTGGAAAAAGTTTCGCAGCGCCGATCCAAAAAGCTGTGCATGTCCAGAAGGGCAGCCAGCTCGTCAATCCTGTCGGTGATCTGCTGATCCGGCACCCCATGCAGACGACCGAAGTAAGAAATATTCTCGCGCCCGGTCAGTCTGCCGTACAAGCCGGTCGCGCCAGACAAGAAGCCTAATTTTTTGCGCGCCACCAGGGGCTGGGCCAATACGTCCACGCCCTTGATTTCCACCGTTCCGGCTGAGGGTTTCAGGGCAGTGGACAGCATGCGCAAGGTGGTCGTTTTGCCGGCCCCGTTGGGTCCCAGCAAGCCTAAGACCTGGCCTGCCTCACAGGCAAAACTGACATCTTCCACCGAATGGAAATAACGGCCCTTTAGCCGGGGATCTTTTTTTTCCTGCTCGCTGAGCTTCTTGGGATTTTCCACAGCAAATTTCTTCGCCAACCCTTTTATTTCTATCATGAATACCAAACTCCTCTGTTCCCTGTCCGATGTATCGGTATCTTTCCTGGCGAACATAGTCTGCAAGCTTCTGTTTTTATAACAAGTTTTTTTGCGAAAAATTTGCCACAATAGCCACCATTATTTGGTCAAGGAAATGCATTGATGCAAGAGGTGAATAATCCCTTCGCGGCCTGCCGGGACGTGCTATTCAGGCCCAATCCTGTATTTGCCAAACTGGCACGGGTCAACAACTGGTCCTGGGTGCCTTTTTTGCTGCTGGTGTGTTTCAGCGCTATGCCCGCTTACCTGTACTTTAATTCGGTGGACATGGACTGGTACCAAAACCTTATCATCAACCAGCAGTTTGCCGATGTGAGCCCGGCCGAGCAGGACGCCGCCCGGCGCAGCATGACTGCCAGCAACCTGGTCAGTCTGACCATCCTTATGTCCAGCATCGGTCTGGTGGTGATCAACGCCATTCTGGCGGTGTACCTGAACCTGATGACCAAAGTGGATGAGCATAACGTACAGGGTTTTACCGACTGGTACGGCATGACCTGGTGGGTATCATTGCCCAATGCGCTGGGCGCCGTGTTGAGTATATTGGTTATATTGATCGCCCAGGACGGACAGCTCTCGCCGGAGAGTCTGAATGTCACCTCTGTGGCCTTCTGGCTGTCTGTGCCCATGAGTTCGGAGTGGTTTACCCTGACACAGAGCATTCGCCTGGAAAGCTTCTGGACCATTTACCTGATTGCCGTAGGCATCAGTCAGTGGACACAGATCCCTTCCAACAAGGTCTGGACCATAGCGATAGCGCCCTATGCGGTAATCTGGACGGCCTGGATATTGATTCTGTTATTCTGATGAATGCATAGCGGGTGCGACTAAAGACGCAGAGCCCGCTAAGCCATCCCTGGGCATCGCCGGCTACTTTTTCAGGGGCTGATCATTGTAACCTGTTACCTGTTACCTGTTACCTGCAGGCATCGCCGGCTATCTGTTCCCGACCAAGCCGGCATACCGCCCATCCCTGGGCATAAAATACCCGGTGTTGTTGTAAAAGGCTGGATCCTGATTCTCCGGCCACCAGAGCGGCACCCCCAAAAGCGGCAGTGGAAATAACTGCCCACGGGTGGCCAGGCAATCCTGGTTTTCCAGTTTGTCTGCCAGCGACTCGTCGAGTTCTGTCAGTTGCCGGGTCAGATCGGCGGCAAAGAAATTGTCCTTCACCTTAATACCCAGCCACTTGCCGGTCAGGCCGATATAGGGATTAAGTAGCATCTCGTAATTGGCATGGCCAAACACAAACGCCTTCACCCTGCTACCCCAGGCCGTCCTATGATTCACAAATGCCTGCTGCCACTCATGTCGTGCAAGCGCGTCGGGAACGGCCGGGTCTGCGTAGGCCAATACCACACCGCATTCATCGAAATGGGTAATACGGTCACGCCTGGGCGTTCGCTGCCTGACGCCAAATTCAGCGATATCGCAAAGGTGCAGGCGATTCAGCGCCGCCTTGCTCAGAGGAAACTGACGCCAAACCAGTGCATTGAACAAGTCGTGCCAGTTACGCTGTCGGGTGGGCACCTGGGAGGTAGCGCCGATAAACTCCTCGTAACTGTACTGCCCCATATCCAGAGCATCCTGGGCAATAAAATCTACCGGCAAAGATTCATCGGCATTGAGCCAGATGCTGTCTGGCCAGTCGCTCAGGCTGGACAAGGAAAATAATCTGTCCAACTGGGCAAAGGGTTCACGCTCGAAACAGCCGGTTTGCCAGTGATCGGGCAACGTATCGGCAAAGCGTCGGGGTGAAGGTGAGACCGGAGGCGATAAATGAGAGGGTGACTGGCTGGTCATGATCCTGGGATTTTTCTACAATGAATCGGCATTTTATACTCAAGAAGAGCAAAATAATGAAAAAATCCCTTTGGGCGCTCAGTCTCGTCCCCCTGGTTATGACATTGGGTTGCAGTGAACCCTATAAGCAACAAGACCTCCCTGAAAAGAATAATTTTGATGAGGCCTACGCCAGCATCAGCACGGATTTGCTCAGTGAGCATACCCGTATCCTGTCCTCCGATGAGTTCGAAGGTCGCCTGCCTACCACAGTGGGAGAGACCAAAACCGTTGACTATCTGGTTTCCGAATTTAAAAAGCTGGGGTTGCAGCCAGGCAACGGTGACAGTTACCTGCAACCGGTCAACCTGCTGGAAATTACCGCCGACCCCAACGTGACTCTCAAATTGGGTAGCCAGGAACTCAATTACAAAGAGAATATGGTGGTTGCTACCAAACGCGAGCAGACCTCTGTCTCGCTGGAGAATTCCGAACTGGTGTTTGTCGGTTACGGCGTCAATGCCCCCGAATACGAATGGAATGACTACGAAGGTCTGGATGTGACAGGTAAGACGGTAGTGATCCTTGTCAATGATCCCGGCTTTGAGAACCCTGACAGCGGCAAATTCCAGGGCAAGACCATGACCTACTATGGCCGCTGGACCTACAAATATGAAGAAGCCAGCCGCCAGGGTGCCGCCGGCGCCCTGATTGTGCATGAAACGGCTCCGGCTTCCTACGGCTGGTCAGTGGTGGCCAATAGCTGGAGCGGACCCCAGTACAGTCTGGCCAGTGAGGATGGCAATGCCGGCAGAGTCGCCGTGGAAGGTTGGATCAGCCTGGAGGCGGCTGAGCAATTGTTCAAGGAGGCAGGTCAGGACTTCTATGCCATGAAAGCCAAGGCCCAACAGGGACCATTCCACCAGGCACTGGGCGGACTGACAGCCTCGGTAACGGTCAACAGTGAACTGGAGCATTCCGAGAGTAACAATGTCATCGCCACCTTGCCGGGCAGCAAAGTCCCTGAGGAACATATTATCTATACGGCCCATTGGGACCACCTGGGCAAGGATGAGAATCTGGAAGGGGATCAGATCTACAATGGCGCCCACGACAACGCCACCGGCACCGCATCATTGCTGGCTGTGGCTAAAGCCTTTAGCGAGCTGAACCAGGCGCCGGCTCGCTCCGTTACCTTCCTGGCGGTCACCGCCGAGGAACAAGGCCTACTGGGCTCAGCCTATTATGCCGAACATCCGGTTATCCCACTGGACAAAACCGTTGCCAACCTGAATATGGATGCCATGAATGTTCTGGGTCGCACCAAAGATGTTGCCGTGGTGGGCAAAGGCAAGTCTGAACTGGAGAACTATCTGGAAAAAGCCGCCACCCGCCAGGGCCGCACCCTGACCCAGGAAGACAGACCCGAAGCGGGCTCGTACTACCGCTCTGATCACTTCAGCCTGGCCAAGCAGGGCGTTCCGGCTCTGTATGCCAAAGGGGGAACAGAACCCTGGGATGAGCAAACGGCCGAATATCGCAAGAAGACTCAGGTGATTACCCGCGGGTGCTACCATCAGGTCTGTGACCAATTCCGTGAAAGCTGGGATTTTAGCGGCGTCCAGCAGGACAGCCAAATGCTCTTCGAAGTGGGTTATGATATCGCCACCAGCGATGACTGGCCCAAGTGGAACCCCAGCAGCGAGTTCCAGCGTAAATAAGTAACAAGTAACGGATGACGAGAACAAGCAGCGCAAGTAACAAGTGACGGGTGACCAGTAACAAGGCTGTCACCCGGTCTTTCCGTTCTCGTCACTCGTCACTCGTCACTCGTCACTCGTCACTCGTCACTCGTCACTCGTCACTCAAAACCATATTCCTACTTTCGTCATTTAATTACACAATCGTCTTGCATTTTTTCCCCAGGCTGGCAGAGTCGGGGTTCGAAAGGTTTATTTCCTGAAAAGGGCCCTTTCGGGAAGGATTTTTTATTAAAGCGCTGTTTTTTAAAGTTTTACTAACAAATCCACCATCAGGCTGGCTCCTTGTGTCCACCGGCACAGGCCAGTCACTCTGCCAGACACGGGCGCCGGATGCCCGTGATTTTGCTTGTTTAACCAGGAGAGACCTTTTTTTATGTGCGGTATATTCGGTATTCTGGACATCAAGTCTGATGTCACCGAGCTACGCTCCAAGTCTCTGGAGCTGTCCAAGTTATTGCGCCATCGCGGCCCCGACTGGTCTGGGATCTGGAATAATAATAATGCCATCCTGTGCCATGAACGTCTGGCTATCGTCGATTTGGATAATGGCGCCCAACCGCTCATCAGTACCAATAATCAGCAAATCCTGGCCGTAAACGGCGAAATCTACAATCACAAGCAGTTGGAAGCTGGCCTGGAAACACCCTACGCCTTTAAAACGAAATCCGACTGCGAGGTCATTCTGCCTTTGTACCTGCAAAAGGGGGTGGATTTTATCGATGACCTCCAGGGCATGTTTGCCTTTATTCTGTATGACGAAGCCCAGGACGCCTACCTGATCGCCCGCGACCATATGGGTATTATCCCCCTGTATACGGGCTTCGATGAGCATGGCAACTTCTACGTGTCTTCCGAGCTTAAGGCCCTGTCTCCCGTCTGCAAGACCATTAAGGAATTTCCTCCAGGGCATTACCTGTGGAGCAAAACCGGCGAGCTGAAAAAATACTACCAGCGCGACTGGATGAGTTATGACAACGTCAAAGACAATGAAACCAGTCTGGAAGACCTGAAAAATGCCTTCGAGAAGGCCGTCAAAAGCCACCTGATGTCCGATGTGCCTTACGCGGTGCTGCTATCAGGTGGACTGGACTCTTCGCTGGTTTCTGCCATCGCAGCCAAATACGCGGCCAAACGGGTGGAAGACGAAGACAGAACTGCCGCTTGGTGGCCACGCCTGCATTCCTTTGCCGTTGGCCTGGAAGGGGCTCCCGATCTGATTGCTGCCCGCAAAGTAGCCGACATGATAGGCACAGTGCATCACGAAGTGCATTTCACGATTCAGGAAGGGCTTGATGCCATCAAGGATGTGATTTACCACCTGGAAACCTATGATGTGACGACCATTCGCGCTGCCACGCCCATGAGCCTGATGTCGCGCAAGATCAAAGCCATGGGCATCAAGATGGTGCTGTCCGGCGAAGGCTCGGACGAAATTTTCGGCGGCTACCTGTATTTCCACAAGGCTCCCAACGCCAAGGAGTTCCATGAGGAAACGGTACGTAAGCTTCAGCGTCTGCATATGTTTGACTGCCTGCGCGCCAACAAGTCCACTTCAGCCTGGGGCGTGGAAGCCCGGGTGCCCTTCCTGGACAAGGAATTTATGGATGTGGCCATGCGCCTCAATCCCAAAGACAAGATGTGTGGCAACGGCAAGATGGAAAAGCATGTGCTGCGTGCGGCCTTTGATAACGGCGAATACCTGCCCGCCGAAGTACTGTGGCGACAGAAGGAACAGTTCAGCGACGGGGTGGGCTACTCCTGGATCGATTCGGTCAAGGACTATGCCGCCGGCCATGTGAGCGATCAGCAGATGAAGACAGCTCAGTTCCGCTTTCCGGTGAATACCCCGGACACCAAGGAAGGCTACCTGTTCCGGACCATTTTTGAGAGTTTCTTCCCCCAGGAAAGTGCCGCCAGATGCGTCCCCAGTGGTAAATCCATTGCCTGCAGCACAGTGGAGGCCCTGGCCTGGGATGAGAACTTCAGCAAACAGGCCGACCCATCAGGACGAGCCATGCGCGGCGTACACAGCGACGCCTTGAAGGACTGAGAAGACATGCCCATCAAGCCCACGTCAGTGGGCTTTTTTCTGTCAAATTAACTCCTTCCGTTTGGAACTGGCCAGGATCCTGATTATCCTGAGGTAACAAGGAGGGACTATGCTCGTCGGATTCTACAAATTTCACATACTGGGTGCCCTGTTCATCGGAGCGCTGGCCTATTTCTGGTCCTGGGTGGCCTGGCTACTGATCCCGCTGGCTTTTACCTTTACGGTCGGCCTGTATGACACCTTTCAGTCCCGGCATACTGTCAGGCGAAACTTCCCCCTGGTCGGACGAATCCGTTGGGCAGTAGAGTGGCTCAGGCCCTATGTCCGCCAGTATCTGATCGAATCGGATTTGGATGGTAAGCCGCTCAGCCGCATGTTTCGCAGCATTGTCTACCAGCGGGCCAAGGGAGAGCTGGACACCAATCCCTATGGTACCAGGATGGACACTTACCAGGATGGCTATGAATGGATAAGTCATTCCATCGCCGCCCGGGACGTAGAAGAGCTGGATAGCAGTCCACGGATACAAATAGGCGGCAAGGACTGTCAACAGCCGTACTCGGCCAGCCTGTTGAATATTTCCGCCATGAGTTACGGCGCACTGAGCCACCGGGCCATCGAAGCCCTGAATCTGGGGGCCAAGGAAGGCGGTTTTTACCACAACACCGGCGAAGGGGGCATCAGTGATTATCATCTTAAGCATGGCGGCGATCTGGTCTGGCAGATAGGCACGGCCTACTTCGGTTGTCGCACCAGCGAAGGTAGATTCTGCCCGGATACCTTCGCCGACAAAGCCAAGTTGCCCAGCGTTAAAATGATAGAAATAAAGCTCAGCCAGGGCGCCAAGCCCGGTCATGGCGGCATACTGCCTGCCAGCAAGAACAATGAGGAAATCGCCAGAATTCGCCTGGTAGAAGCCCATCAGGATGTCATTTCCCCAGCCGCTCATACCGCTTTTTCCACCCCGCGGGGGCTGTTGGAGTTTGTGCAGAAGCTACGCGACTTATCCGGCGGCAAACCGGTTGGCTTCAAGCTCTGTGTGGGCAGACAAAGCGAATTTATCGCCATCTGCAAAGCCATGGTGGAAACCGGTATCCGCCCGGACTTTATTACCGTGGATGGCGGTGAAGGGGGCACAGGTGCGGCGCCGCTTGAATACAGCAATTCTGTGGGTATGCCGCTCAGGGACGGCCTGGCGTTTGTCGCTGACTGTCTGCGGGGCTTTGACTTGCGCGAAGAGATCCGCGTCATCGCCTCTGGCAAGGTATTGTCAGCCTTTCATATGGCCCGCAGCCTGGCGCTTGGAGCGGACCTGATCAACTGCGCCAGGGGGATGATGCTGGCGCTTGGCTGCATCCATTCGCTGATTTGCAACACCAACCGATGCCCCACCGGGGTGACCACCCAGGACCCCAAGCTGGTAAGGGGACTGGTGATCGAAGACAAGGCGCCAAGAGTGGCCCGTTTCCATAAGGAGACCCTGCATGCCCTGGTGGATATCACCTCTTCCGCCGGCTTTGGCAATCCAGGGGAGATCAGCCGGCACCACCTGCATCGCAGAGTGGATCAGCATACAGTCCTGAGATTTGACGAGCTTTATCCTTACCCTGATGCAGGCTCTTTCCTGCAGGAGCCTTATCCCGACTGCTATAGCCATCACTTAAAAGAAGCCAGTGCCGATACGTTCACCCCTACCAGTCACGTGGTTCATACTCACTAGGCGTGGTTATCTTGACTGGGCCAAAGCGTCCATTTGCGCTATAATCCGCGCCGTTTTCCCCACCCCCCTGGCTCTTGAATTACGCTCTCTGCAGCACCATTTTCAGGGGAAGTGGCAAATTACTCATTTGGAGTCATAAATGGAAACCAGATTTGATGAACTGTTGGAGTTCCCCTGCTACCAAACCTTCAAGGTGCTGGGAGTAGCCCATGATCGTCTGCCGGAAGAGGTAGTGGCCTGTCTTCAGCAACTGGCGCCGGACGATTACAACCCTTCCATTCGCCCCAGCACCAAGGGCAACTATCACTCGGTCTCTGTGGAGGTAAGGGTTACCAGCAAGGAACATATGGAATCCGTCTATATCGAGCTTGGCAAACTTGAACTGGTCCGCATGGTACTTTAGTTAGCCATGAACAATACGTCGCTGATTATTCGCCAGTTGGGTCGCCAGGACTACCTGCCTATATGGCAGGCTATGCAATCCTATACTGACAATCGCACGGATGAGAGCGCTGACGAAATCTGGCTGGTGGAACATAATCCGGTCTTTACCCAGGGACAGGCAGGCAAGGAAGAGCATCTGCTGGCGCCGGGCGATATACCTGTGGTCAAGGTGGATCGTGGCGGCCAGGTGACATATCACGGCCCGGGTCAACAGATGATGTACGTGCTGCTTAATCTCAAGCGGCGCAAGCTGGGCGTACGGGATTTGGTCACGGCCCTGGAAAACTCGGTGGTGGACATGTTCAAACCTTTCGGTATTGCCGCTTATCCCAAAGCCGATGCGCCGGGTGTCTATGTGGACGGGCGGAAGATTTGCTCAGTGGGTCTGCGTATCCGTCGCGGCTGTTCGTTCCATGGCCTGGCGCTGAACATCAATATGGATCTGGGCCCCTTTAAGCGCATAAATCCATGCGGCTATGCGGGCCTGGAAATGATACACTCTGCCGGGCTGGGCGGCCCGGATAACCTGGCTGATGCAGGGCCCCTGCTTACCCGGGCATTCTGCAGTTCCCTGCAAATCGAACATACTGACTATCGAGAAGGTTTTGATGACTAAAGCATTGCGCGCCGAAGCGGGGGTGAAACTCCGCGACGAAGACAAGGTAAAACACATCCCCGTCACCATCATTCCCACCGAAAGGGAAGAAATGTTGCGTAAGCCTGAGTGGATCAAAATCAAACTGCCATCCAATACCGAAGGCATTGACCGCATCAAGAAAGTGATGCGCAAAAACAATTTGCATTCGGTCTGTGAAGAAGCCAGTTGCCCTAACCTGTCCGAGTGTTTCACTCACGGTACTGCCACGTTCATGATCCTGGGCGATATCTGCACCCGTCGCTGTCCCTTCTGTGATGTGGCTCACGGCAAACCCCTGCCGCCCAGTGCGGAAGAGCCCGAAAAACTGGCCAGGACCATCGCCGAAATGAAGCTCAAATATGTGGTGATCACCTCGGTCGATCGCGACGATCTGCGCGACGGCGGCGCACAGCATTTTGTCGACTGTATCAATGCCATTCGTGAACACAGCCCCAGCACCAAGATTGAAGTACTGGTACCGGATTTTCGCGGCCGCATGGACACTGCCCTGGAAATTTTCAACAACGGTGTTCCGGATGTGTTCAACCACAACCTGGAGACCATCCCACGCCTGTACCGGGAGTGCCGCCCCGGTGCCAACTACAAGTGGTCACTGGAACTGCTGAGGAAATTTAAGGCCCAACATCCGGATGTAATGACCAAATCAGGCCTGATGATGGGGATGGGCGAGGACATGGATGAGATGGCAGTCGTGCTCAAGGATCTGCGCGACCACGACGTGGATATGCTGACCCTGGGCCAGTATCTGCAACCCAGCCGCCACCACTATCCGGTGAAACGCTATGTTCATCCCAAGGAATTCGACGCTCTGCGCGATAAAGCCTACGAGCTGGGCTTTTCCCACGCCGCCTGCGGCCCGCTGGTGCGTTCCTCCTACCACGCTGACCGTCAGGCGGCCGGGGAAGAGGTCAAATAATCCTCTGAGTCACAAGCCTGGCCGGTGCCGGCATTTTTGTCTGAGGAAAAAACGCCGGCATGACCGGCGTTTCTTATGTGGAGAGTTTTTGGCGAGGTGGCTACTCCAGCGCCCAAACCAGGACACAGAGGCCGACAATCCCCTGCACGGCCATTGCGGGAAGACTTTGCAGCACGGCCGTCCAGTCCGGCGTGGAGGCGGGGGGTAACAGCCATTGCGCCGACAGCATCAAGAGTACTGAAAGGCAGATGAGTACCGCCAGCCAGTAATCTCTTCGCTGCTTTTTCTTCTGCTGGATACACTCCAGCACCTGCTGGCTGAACCCCAGGTCCTGCAGGTTCTCGGCTTCATTGGCATAGACGGCCTGAAGCTGTGTGAGTAGGTCCTGTTCTTTTGTCATGGTGTGTCTCCCAAAAGACTCTGCAACTGTTTTACCGCGCGGCTGATATGGGATTTTACTGTACCCAGAGGCATCTCAAGCAGCTCTGCCACTTCCTGATGAGTCAAACCAGCCCGGGTATGCAGAATCAGTACCTTAGCCTGCTCGGCGGCCAACTGCTGCATGGCCCGGTGCAAATCCATTTCCCGGTTCAGACTGGCCTGTGACCGCGCCATATGGCAAGCAGACTCTGTGGTATCGAGCGCATCCAGGTCGGTGCGGGCAGATTTGCGCTTGTGCATCATCAGCTCCCGATAGGCGATACTGCACAGCCAGCTTTGCAACCGTCCCCCCCGGTAGCCAGACAACTTCTGCCAGGCTTTGATAAAAGTCTGTTGGCTGAGATCATCGGCCAGTGCGGGATCGCCGCACAGTTGCCTGAGCATGCCACGCACCACTCCCTGATAACGAAGGGTCAACTGCCCAAAGGCCTGGCATTCCCCTGCCACAGCGCGGGCAATCAGGACATAGTCTTCGTTTGGTGCTGACTTCATTCCTGGCTTGGATACCAAAATCGCCAGAACGCCAGGTAGACCAGCGCCACCATAAACGGAATAATGGCCAACACTAAAATTGCGCGATTGCCCTGCCCGTCCTGAAATGGCTTCAGCAGACCGATCAGAACCAGTCCTGCGGCCAACACCATAAACAGCACGCCTTTACGGAGGTCACTTCGCTGTGGATCCACGGTCTGCAGGAACTTCTGCCAACTCTTTTCGGACAGCGGGTAGTCTTTTTGCAGCGCCAGTTGCAGAGTCTCATGCCATAGCCGACGTTTCTGCACCTGCCGGTCTAGCACGAATTTAACCACTACTCCGATAAGGATAAAAAAACTGACTGGTACCAGGATATCTGTATTCATGAGCCTTCTGCCTGCATTTTCAGGAATGCGTCAAATTTCGGGTGGGGAAACAGGGAGTTAACCACTTTACGCACCACCTGCATACCCTTTGCTCCGTTGGTCAGGACCACTATGCCGGTTTGCGTTGCCGGCACCATTACCGCCAACGCCCGCTCTCCCCAATCTCCACCCCCTTGCATGTACAGGGTGAGATCACCGTATTCAACCAGGGTCCAGCCCATCACGAATCCCAGCTTCTGCGGGCAGTCAGTCTTGTCCAGTCGCCCGGACTGGCAGAGTCCTTCGGCCAGATTGAAATCCAGCGACCAACGCCGGCTAGCCAGCGGTTCATTCAGTCCCTGGCCAGTCACCACAGAAGCGACAAATAAGGCATAATCATCGATGGTGGTATAGAGATCGTCCGCAGCCACAAACTCTTGCCTGGGAGCCGGTTCTGAAAACTCCCCCTTGGGGCCTTTGGGAAAAGCCAAACGTCCCTTGAACCAGGGTTTTTGGGTAAATGCACTGTTATGCATCTGCAGGGGGGTGAACAGATGCTTCTGCATCAGTGCCTCAAAGGGTTGTTGCCATTTCTCTTGCATGGCCAGGGCCAGATACTGGTAACCCTCTCCTGAATAGCCACTGCCGGTGCCCGGTTCAAACTTAAAAGTGAGTTTGTCCTGACTTTGATAGCGCCAGTTGGGAAAGCCGCTCTGGTGGCTGAGCAGATGTTTGATGGTCAGCTTTTGGGCATAGTCATGGCCGGCTATATCAGGATCCAGCCAGTACCTGGCAGCCGTCTCGTCCAAAAAGGAGGGTTGCTCGTTGCTCAGTCGCAGCAACAGTTCCGCCGTGACCGGTTTGGCCAGGGAGGCGACGTTATAAAGTGTGTGCTGGTCAGCCGCTACCCCTGGCGCCTGCTCCCCTGTCACCAGGGTCCAGCGGACTTTGCCCTGTTCGATATAAGCCACAGCGGCGCTGGGCGTCCCAGTGCCTGTCAGCCAGGAATCCAGTTGCTCTCGTATTTCATCCCTGCTGGCCGAAGCAGCCGGCAGGCAGACTCCCAACCCTATGGCGAGGACCAGCAAAGACGTTGGCAACGTTCTGTTTGTGACAAACTGCATCAGTTCTTACTCCCGTTAACTCATCATTTAGCTGCTAATAAGATGCCTGTTGATCAGTGTTTGGATGCAAGGAAGCAAAGATTTTATTAAGTCCGGCACGACTGGCCCTTCCATTTGCCCGTCCCCCGCGCAAGGTCAGGAAAATTACCCGGCAATGTCGAAACCCTGTGTTCCTAATCGACTAGTAAGGAAAGTCACCGAAACAGAGAGACGCAATATGCAAATTTACTGGATTAAGGCCCAGGCCCCTCTGCGGGTGCTGGCCTTGTGCAAACATCTTGGCTTGCAGGCAGAGTTTATTCAGTTGGATCCCACCAACGGCAGCCTGAAGACCGACGAGTTCGCCAAGCTTAACCCTAATATGAAAGTGCCTGTCCTGGTGGACGGCGACACTGTGCTATGGGAAGCCTCAGCCATTATGGTGTACCTGTGCAACAAAGCAGGTTCATCCCTGTGGCCTGCGAATAATCCCGCCGAGCAGGTAGAGGTGATTAAGTGGCTGTCCTGGAATGACTGCCACTGGATGGAAGCGGTGGGCACTTTCTACTTTGAGCATATCGTTAAAAGCACCTTTTCCTTTGGACAGTTGGACATTCCTGCCATTGAAGGCAGTCTGCCTACCTTCCATCACTATGCCGGAATTTTGAATCAGCATCTGCAGGACAGAACTTATGCCGCCTGCAACCGGCTGACCATTGCCGACTTTCAGCTTGCCTCCATGGCCCGCTACTGGCGGGAAGCGAAAATGCCGATGGGGGATTATCCGAATATCACCAGCTGGCTGGACAGGCTGATGCGACTCCCGGCCTGGGCTGAGCCCTGGCCGGCGTAATCTTCCCGGCTGGTCACAAGCCGGTAGTTCAACCATTTAAAGGTAAGGATGGTCGGCAAACCATTCCTGTAAAAACTCAATCAGGCAACTGAGTCTGGGTGGAACGAAGTGTCGTACCGGGTATAAGGCATACAGCGTCATTTCAGGCTTATGTTCGCCAGTCAGTACCTCCACCACCTCTTTGGATTGCAGGGCCGGATGGCTGATGAAGCGCGGAATGAACCCCACTCCCATGCCCTGCTTCACCATATCCAGCAAAAACACCGAGCTGTTGGCTTTAAGCCGACCTCCGACCGGCACGGCATCCTTACCCACAGGCCAAAGGTGCTTGCTGCGAAAATAGCTGTATTCAAAGCACTGATGCTCGCGCAAATCGTCTGGCTGATTAATGGGCCCATGTAGATCCAGGTAAGCCGGCGAGGCGCAGATACTATAGCTGAAGCGGGTAATGGCCTTGCCCACATAGCTTGAATCGAAGGGTTGACTGGCAACCCGCAATCCCAGATCGAAGTTATGCTCCAGCAGGTCCTGGGCCTGGTCACTCAATTGAATATCCAGTTCCACCTGGGGATAGCGGCGCATAAACTCCGCAAAGGCCGGGGCCAGGGCGGTCAGCCCCAGGGCCATTGCGGCGTTTATCCTGAGCAGACCTTTGGGCACTTGCTGGAATTCCTGAATGTAGGTTTCGGTATCTTCCACCTGCCGCAGGATTTGCCGGCAGCGCTGAAGATAATCCTCGCCCAGTTGAGTCAAACGCAACCGGCGGGTGGAACGCTGCAGCAGTCTGGCTCCCAATGCCTCTTCCAGGCTGCTGATCTGTTTACTGATCATGGATTTGCTGGTGGCATGCTGCTCCGCGACCCGGGAGAAACTGCCTAGCTCCGCCACCCGGACAAAGAGCTGCATGGCCTTCAACTTGTCCATATTGTTTCCATAAAGGAAAAAGAGTTATCTCATTGTATCCATATATCTAACCAATGCATATCCCTATAGTGAAGCTGTTCTGCGGATGACAGAACCAACCATAGGAGATCTTTATGTATACATTGTATTTCTCAAAGGGCGCCTGTTCCCTGGCTACTCAGGTGATTCTGCGCGAATTAAATCAACCTTTTGAGCTAGTCAGCAAAGCCAGAACACCGGATTTCAACAAGGTAAACCCCATTGGCGCCGTGCCGGCACTTGCGGTGGACGGCGAGATACTGACCGAAGGGGCAGCCATCATTCTTTACCTGTTGCAAAAGCACCCCAATGACCTGTTGCCCGGTGCGGCGTCAGCTCGCCAGCAAGGCATTGAAGATCTGATGTTTGCCAATGCCACCGTCCATCCGGCTTACAGCAAGTTATTCTTTATCGCTTCGGTCCTGCCGGATGGCGATGTGAAAACCCAGGCCTTTTCAGCCGCCGCTCAGCAGTTGTCCGGTTTGTGGCAAAGGGTAGAAAACAAGCTTGCAGACCAGCCCTATCTGGGCGGCCTTCATCCCTCTCCGGCGGATGTTCTGCTGGCAGTATATGAAAGTTGGGGACAGTTCTTTCCTGTGACCATCCCGGTGGGGCCACGCAGCCGGACCATGATTGACAGTATCAGGAACCGTCCAAGCTACCTGGCGGCGGTGGCGGCTGAACAACAGGCCGCCTGAGCATGAGCGACCCCCATGTCAGTCAATTACAGGCGGTCGAAGCGCTGTTGATGAAATACTTCGACGGCCTGCACCGGGCCGACACCCAACTTCTGGACAGTATCTTTGACCAGGATGCCAGGCTCTGCGCCCCGGGGATCCGGCGAAGTAAACGCCAGTGGTTGGAGCTGGTAGCCAACCGTCAGGTACCTGAAGCGCTAGGTGATGCCTTTGCTTACCGGATACTGGCTGTCGAGCTGTGTGGCGAGCAGGCCATGGCCAAAGTCAGCTGTCCGCTGCTGGGCGAGCAGTTTATTGATTACCTTGGATTGCTGAAGGAAAACGGTAACTGGCGAATTGTGGCCAAACAATACGCCGATAATCCCTTTATCTAAACAGGAGGCACTATGCCCTATGTCAATATCAAGGTCACCGATGAAGGTGTGACCGCTGAGCAAAAACGCAAGCTGATAGAAGGGGCCACCCGGTTGCTGGTGGACGTACTGAACAAGAAACCCGAAACCACCTTTGTCCTGATTGACGAAGTCAGCACGGACAACTGGGGAATAGGTTACCGGTCGGTCAAAGATATACGACAGGCTGAGAGCTGAAGCGAATGCAAAAAGCCCCGGGGCATTGCCGGGGCTTTGAACTGGCTGAGCAGATGCAGGCTTACCTGTCTGCCCGGCCCTGGAAGCGGCGCTCTTCGGTATTGATACGCACCCAGTCACCGGTGGCGATATATTCCGGCACCTGGATCACCAGGCCGGTGGACAGCTTAGCCGGTTTGGTACGTGAGGTGGCTGACGCCCCTTTGATGGAAGGGTCGGTTTCCACCACTTCCAGCTCCACGCTCACCGGCAAGTCCAGGGCCACCGGCAGGTCATTGACCAGCACCACATAGATTCCGTCAGTCTCTTCGTTGATAAACTGGACTTCTTCTGCGATGGCCTCTTTGTTGAGGTTATAGGGGCTGTAGTCTTCCTTATCCAGAAACACATAGTCGTCGCCGTCGATATAGGAAAACATTGCCTGGCGACGGACCAGATCGGCCAACGGCAGCATATCCGCATCTTTAAATGTCTCGTCCAGTTTACTGCCTGTGACCACATCGTACATACGCATACGGTAGATACTGCCGCCTGCGCGGCCCTGGGGTACTGAACGTTCGATATCGCGCACAATATAGGTCTTGTTGTTGTAAACAATGGCTGCATTACGCTTAATTTCACTGGCTTTTGGCATCTTAGGATCCTGACAAAATAATGGGCTTGCAAAATTTGCCGGCTATTTTCCGTCATCTGAGTCTGTAGAGAAAGTCAGAATATGACGAAAACCCAGATATTTTACTGTTGCCTGCAAGCCCCATTGGATCCCCTGACCAGGCAGCGCCGCGTTTCGATCCTGATTTTCTGCCGGTCACTTAGACAAGCTTAATTTACCTTATGTAAAACACGCTTGACTTTTAACTAAGCCCTGCCAAGATATGTAAAGCAAACATGACTTTTTGACAACTAAGGACGACTTATGAATTCACATCCACAGAACCAGTCCGACTGGCAGGCAAACCTCAAAGGCAGCACTTTAAAATTGGGAATCTGGACGGTAGCCTGGCTACTCAGCACGGCCCTGTTGGCCTTTGGCCCCAAGTTTATCTGGCAGTACGCAACGTTATACTCGTCGTTGGCAGTGGCATTGAACCTGTTGGTAGGCGCTTTGATGATCCTGTCCAATATCAAGCATGTACGGGCCATGGATGAACTGGAGCGCAAGATATTTATGGATGCCTCTGCCATTACCCTGGGCATGGGAGTGGTCGCGGCCAGTAGTTATGGTCAGCTTCAGAACATTGGGCTGATGGAGTCACACCCAGAGATCTCGCACCTGGTGATCCTGATGGGCCTGACTTTCCTCGGGGCCGTGCTGTTCGGTAACTGGAGATACAGATGAAGAACCGCCTCAAGGTGCTAAGGGCAGAACGTAACTGGACCCAGGCCCAACTGGCGGAGGCACTGTCAGTGTCCCGCCAGACCGTCAACGCCATCGAAACCGGCAAGTTCGATCCCAGCCTGCCCCTGGCTTTCAAGGCTGCCAGGGTGTTTGGCATGCCCATTGAAGCGATTTTTCAGGATGAGCAGGAACAGTGAGAACTGCCCCCCAGGTGGCTCTTGTTAACTATCCGGAGCAATGCCAAGATAACGCAGTAAATCCGCCAGGAGGCTTACTGTGACCGCCCACGAAACCAGCCTGAAGCTCTATTGCACCCCTCGTTCGCATTTTTCCCGTAAGGTGCGAATTCTGCTGGATGCCTGGAAACTGGGGCATGAACTGGTGGATATCGGCAATGTGGCAGACGATGCGAGCAAAGAATTTGCCGGCAATCCGCTGATGAAAGTACCGACCCTGGTGGACGGCGATATCTGGCTGATCGACTCGGATCATATCGCTCAGTATCTGACCCTCACCTACCATCCCGGCGACCCGTTCAATGTGCTGCTGAAAAAACCAGAGCTGCTGAACCTCAGGGCCGTGATGAACGGCATTATGGCGGCAGAAGTGGAGTTGTTGCTGGCCAAACGCACCGGCACGGACATCAGTCAACCCAGATACCAGAAATTGCAAAAGACCATTGCACAGGGACTGGATTGGCTGGAACAAAATGCCGGGCTGTTTGCTGGTCCCCCCGACTATCAGGATTTTCATCTGGTTTGCCTGTGGGATCACCTGGCTTTCTACAAACTGGTCAAACTCAGCTACCGCCACCTTGCCGCCCGGGTGACCGAGCTTTCATCCCTGCCCTATGTCAAAGCCAGCAGGCCTGCTTGATTTTCCGGCAATTGCCCTTATCTTCCACAAGCCTATATCTCACAAGGACGCTTATACCAATCAGATTAATCTTTAGTGCATTCAGAGCTGACCAGAAAGGATTAGCTCAAGGCGCTGCCTCGAAGGTATAGTGGCTCTATGTCAAGAGACTGGAACGCAGAGAGAATGCTTTCTGGACGCTCCCGACAACTGCTCCTGCGTTGTTCTACTTCACGCCATCCATGGCGCTCCCTGCGGGCGAAGCCAAAGTGCCCGCTACCTGTGTTGCCCGCATTCGATTTAGCGCCACTAGACCTTCATACGGGCGCCTTGGTATCGAACACTTTGGCTTACGCTGAGTGCACTAAAGATTAATCCGGTTGGTATTACATGCACCTGGCCCAGCTTGACATTGCCCGCCCCCTCTATCCGTTGGATGCCCCCCAGATCAAGGACTTTGTCGACAACCTTGAATTTATCAATGGCATTGCCGAACACAGTCCCGGGTTTATCTGGCGGTTACAGGACGAAAGTGGCGACGCCACTGCCATTCAGGCCTTTGAGGCCCCTGAAGTCATTGTCAATATGTCAGTCTGGACCTCGCCAGAAATGTTAAAGGATTTCATGTTTAAAACCGCTCACCGAAGCTTTTTCCGGCGCAAGGCGCAGTGGTTCGAGCGGATGCCACAGGCCAGCTATGTGCTGTGGTGGATCCCCGAAGGACATATTCCGCCACTACCGGAAGCCCTGGCCAGACTGGAATACTTGCGTCAGCATGGCGAGAGCCCCTTTGCATTCAGCTTTAAACAACTTTATCCGGCCAGCGCCCAGCCTGATACTACAACACCCTGACAGAGTCGATACCACTACGCCGGCTGAAGTTCTCAATCAGTCGCTGTTTATGCGTGCCCTGCGGGATGATAACGAGCAGAGGATGACCGCTTCGACTTTGCTGCCACTCGCACCAGAGCCTGTGCACCGATTCCATGCCGCTGAGGGTGTAAAGCTCTCCCCAGCTATTGCGGTAGATGAAGGTAATGCTTTCCACTTCGGCTTTGAGCCGACGGCTTTCGAAATTGATCACTGCCAGGCAGGTCTGTAATCTGGCAGGCGACAACAGGGCTTCACGACTCAACTCGGACACCCTGACCGGCGGGAAAGCCTTTTCCACTTCCGCCACCAGATTATACAGATCTTCCTCCACCACCGGCTCTGTGTGGTAATCCAGTTGAATGCGGGTATTGCCGTCCAGAATGCGGTTCCATACCCCCCATACAATCAACTCTATGGGACTGAGGCTTGACTGCAGAAGGGATTTTTCCAGAGTCTTGCCATTTCGGCTAATCTGGTCGCCGGCGTAAATACGCCAGCGCCGCGTACCGTTAGGATAAGGCGTAGCCTTGACCGTGATAGTGCCACAGTAGAGTTCGTCGTCGAAAACGCTGCGAAGATACTCAATCTTGCCGTCTTTTTTCGAGTAGAAAGTATCCAGCTTTCGGCCAATGACCGTCATGTCTTCCTGACTGACCAATTGGTTATCCCTGGCGATGCCGGCGGACAGCCGTCTATAGCAACCGATCAGAAAGCCGTGGATCTGGCGACTCAGCACCGACTTTTCCATGAAATCCCAATGCCTTATCCGGTCAACCTTCTTGATTTTTTCCTCACTCCAGCCCCAACTTTGCACATAGCTGCGGATAATCTTGTCCTTGAAGTTCTCGTTATCGGCTGCTTTTCCCAGACTCAGATGACAGGCACATTTGATATACAGGCAAAGCTGCAGAAGTTGTACGACGGATTGATTGTTCGCAGCCTGGTAATGGTCAATGAGCTCATCGAACATCAAAGCATAGGGATCCACATGTTCCAGGGCACCGGGAGCCAAATCCCCGGCGTGCACCCGGTTTTTGAGTTCGTTGCAAAGGGGCTGTTTCTGGCCGAGGTTTTCCAGAAACACCTCCAGTTTGGCCATTTTCAGCACCGACTTGAACGGCGAATCCATGGCTTTGACAATCTGCCAGATGGCAGCGCCGAAAAGCTCATTCGGATCCAACTGTTGCAGATTGCCAAGATCCATAAATAGTCTGGGATCCGGGGAGCCCCCTGGTGTCAGCGAGCCGATTAACTGCTGATACTCCAAATCTGAAATCCGATCCGGTATCAACCACCAGAAGGGCAACTTGCCGGCCACGACGATGTTGGTGGTATAAAATTCAGCCTTAAGAAACACCGCCTGGGCCGAACCTGAGCTTTCATTGTCTGCCTCGCCAAAATCGTTCTGTCTGACCTTGTCGATTTCAGACAGGAAGAAATGCACTTCCAGCTCATGCTGTTCGGCCCATTTTTCCACCAGTCTCAGCTTTTTCTCTAATAATTCACGGCTTTTTTCATTCAGTTTTTCACCATCAACACATACCCAGTAGTCAAAATCAGAACTTGCTGATTGGGCGATTGAGCCAATACTGCCCATCAGGACCAGAGAGTCGATAAATCTGCGCCTCGGCCAGATTTGCCGCATATCGGCAAACAGCGGGCGTAACTCTGGAAATACCTGCTCCAGTGATTCACCTACCTGTTTTCTCAATGAATAATTGTTCAGGCCAAAAGGGACATCTTTGTCGTCCACATAACCCGGCAAATCGGGATGGTTGACATGTAACAGGAAAGGCAGGATATGAAACAACGGTTGCTTGTCCGCCGGCAGTAATACAAGCGCCCGCTCAATGCGGGCCTTGTTATAACGCAGTACGCGCAGGAGTCGGATGGCCAGGTCTTTTTGTATACTCATATCAAAGGCGAACAGCCTGCAGTCTGCCCGCTGGGCAGGGATGTTTGGGGTCAGAATTCACTGTACTCAAGTTACAACCAAAAAGAGGCCAACGCAAAAGGGAAAGTGCATTGTATGACAGAGCTCCTAGCCCATTCGTGGATCGGCATCATTGCTTTGGAACAGGATAGCGGCTGCAGAAAAAGCCCATATCGGCCCCCTGGTTGAAAGTCAAAAGAAAAGGTTATAAAGAATAATCAAAATGATGATTTTGCGAATAAAAAATCCCTGCTTATTTATTACCAGGCGATCTGAACTTGTCTTGAATTTTTGTTAGTTAGTCGTACGAATTATGTTGACGAGTTGAAAAATCCGGCCGTAATATCCGCTCGCTACAACAAGGAAAATATCCCTGGTGAGCACACTGCCGGCGTAACCTCTGCGCCGGTACACCAATTATAAAAACCGCTAAGCCAATAGCGGTCTCGGGAGATACACACTTATGACAACCAATTCCAGGTTGGCGAAATCCATTCGCCTAGCCCTGCTCGCCGGTGCCTCGGCTACCGCTTTCACTCACCACTCAGTCATGGCCCAGGAAGCGCCTGCTGCAGACGGCGTGGAAAAAATTGCCGTAACAGGGTCACGTATTAAGCGTTCAGACATGGAGACAGCACAGCCAGTGTTGCTTATCTCCGCCGAAGATATTTCCCGCTCAGGCTTAACCAGCGTGGGCGATGTGCTCAAGGAAATCGCCACTAACGGCGCATCCCTGGGATTGCAAACCAACAACGGCAACACTAACGGTGTGGTCCGTGTCGACCTGCGTAACTGTGGTGCCAACCGAACTCTGGTGTTGGTAAACGGACGTCGCTGGGTCAGTAGTATCAACGGCGCAGTGGATCTGTCCACTATTCCGCTGCCAGCGATTTCGTCCATTGAAATTCTTAAAGACGGCGCCTCATCCATTTACGGTACTGACGCCATTTGTGGTGTAGTAAACATCCTTACCCGTGATGATTTCCAAGGTGCAGAAGTGGCCGCCTATGTGGGTGAATATGACGAAGGTGACGGACGTCGTGAATCTTACACCTTTACCGTAGGCTCCACAGCGGACAAGAGTTCTGTACTCTTCAGCGCCAACTACACCAAGCAGGAACAAGTGCTGGGTGGAGACAGGGAAATTTCCTCTGTGCCTATTTTCGGTCTGCCAGCCAACGTATCGGCAGCCGGTGGCCGCGCCAGTCCCACCACCCCTTACGGCCGTTTCTCCGCCACTGCCAATGGTGTGGCAGGTGTCTGGACCCTGACGCAGGGAGCCACTGGTTGCGTAGCTAACGAGGAATGTACAGCTTCCGCTTTATCTGATTTCCATATCTATGACGCCAATAAGGATGGTTACAACTTTGCCCCTGTCAACTATCTGCTTCAGCCTACAGAGACCCGCTCTCTGTACACCCAGGGTACCTATGAATTGACTGACAATATCAGGGCCCGCGCGGAAGCCGTGTATGTGAATCGTACATCCGAGGCCCAACTGGCCGCTCAGCCACTGGGTGGGCTGGCCATCGCTGCTGACAACATCTACAACCCCTTCGATCAGGCCATCGCAGGTGGATCCTTCCGACCTATCGTCGCTCCACGTTCTTACGCTGCAGACAACACCACCTGGCGCATCGGTGCAGCATTGGAAGGCGAGTTTGAACTGGCTAATCGAGAGTTCAACTGGGACGTAGCTTATGTCTACAGCGACAATAGCCTGACTCAGTTGAAAAACGGCTTTTTCAACGCCAGTCGTATGGCTACCGCATTGGGATCTTCCCATATCGATTCCAACGGCGTGGCTCGCTGCGGCACTTCTGCTGCTCCCGTTGCAGGCTGTACTCCCTTTAACCTGTTCGGGGGCCCTGGCGGCGTAACCCAGGACATGCTGGACTATGTCACGGTTGCCCCTCGCAACCTCGAATATTCCAAGATGACCAACTATTCAGCCAACATCGGTACCGAGCTGTTTGAGTTGCCAGCAGGCCCGGTGGCTGCAGTCGTGGGTTATGAATACCGTCGTGAATCTGGCTACACCAGCCCCGATCCGCTGACCGTTGCCGGCCAGGTACTGGGTGACAACGCTGCCACCCCCACAGAAGGTGGCTACAATCTGAATGAAGTTTACGCAGAAGCCATTATCCCGCTGCTGGCCGATATGACGATGGTGGAAAGCCTGGAACTGTCGGTGTCAAGCCGTTATTCAGACTACTCCAACTTTGGTGATACCACTAATTCCAGCTACAAGCTGTCCTATCGTCCCATTGAGGAACTGTTGATCCGCGCCAGCTACGGCGAAGGCTTCCGTGCCCCGTCAATTCAGGAGCTGTATCAGGGCCAGAACGACAGCCGCCCGGCTGCTACAGACCCTTGTAGCAGCAACTCAGTGCCTTTCCAGGCCAATGCTGATGTAAGAACACGCTGTGCGGCAGATGGTGTTTCGCCCACTTTCGTTCAAAACGATCCCCAGTTCCGAGCCAAAGTGGGCGGCAACCCGGATCTTCAGCCGGAAGAAGCCGAAACCACAGTATTTGGGTTTGTTTACAGTCCGCAGTTTGTTGAAAACCTCGGCTTCAGCGTGGATTGGTACCGTATTGAACTGGCGAACTTTATCGGCGCCCGCACCGCAGGATATATCGCTAACGCCTGTTATGTCACTGGCATCCAGTCCTACTGTGACCTGATCCAGCGCGACTTTACCGGTACCCTGAACGGCAACCCGGGCGAGATATCCCAATTGCTGTCCCTGAACCAGAACTTCGTTGGAGGCCTGGAGCGTGAAGGGGTGGATATTAACATCGACTATCGCTTCAGCACAGAATACGGCGATTTCCGTATCAACTCAGATACCGCCATCATGCTGTACGAGGGCGATAAGGGTCAACCTAATCGTGGTGAATTGAATGATGACGGTGATATCTCCGAAGGTAACCTTGTGGGTCGACTGGCCACCAACCAATCCGGTGGAGGCGCCAGAAACCGCGTCAAGTCGAACCTGACACTGGCTTGGGATATGGAAGAATGGTCCGCTTCAATTACGGCTCAATATCTGTCCTCCATGGTAGAAAATTGCGCCAATATCGTGACCGCCTCCAATGGCCTTGGTCAGCCTGAACTGAGAAACCTCTGCTCTGATCCTGACCATACCTGGGATACTTTCTCCTTCAAACCAGGCACTATTGAAGTGGTTGTGAATGAAGATCAATCTGCCCCTGAGAACAAATTGGGCTCAGTGGTCTACTGGGATATGCAAGTGGGATGGGAAGCCCCCTGGGATATGCAGGTTACTCTGGGTATCCGCAACCTGTTTGACAAAGAGCCTCCCTATGCCTACTCGGCCTTTGCCAACACCTATGACCCCAGCTACCGTTTACCCGGCCGCTTTGGTTATCTGAGTGTGACGCAAAGATTCTAAGCAGGCATTGCCACGTCAGCTCCTTCTAATGGAGGAGCTTTTTTATTCCAAAGCCATCTGAACAATCAGGTGGCTTTGTCATTGTTCCGGCGGTTTCATTTCTGCATAGAAGTGTGTTTTACCCTCTTCCACCATCAACGCCATAATGTCCCTGATCTTTGCGTGCAGGTTGGCATGTGGGCTTTTCTTCGCCAGGCCCAGATGGGCGGTTTGGGAAACATCTGGCAGCGGCGGTTGAATCGGGATCAGCACACCATGGTATCTGGGCAGGTTGTCGATGGTCCTTTGCAGCAAGTGCAAAGGTCCTATCAGGTATTCCACCTTACGGTGATATAACGCCATCAGGGCCTGATCATCGTCTTCATACCAGTCTATCTGATAACCTGACTGCAGCAACGCCGGTTGAATACCGGCGCTGTAGAGGCGACGCCTGACCAACGCCACGCGATTGGCTTCCGCAGAGGACACAGACAAGGCCTTCACATGGCCGAACCAATGCTCGCTACGGGCTTCATCGAAGGGGATAAGATACAGATAGGTCTGTCGCTGCGGACTATCAAGCAAACCGGTCATCAGGTCTGTTTTGCCTTCCTGCAACAAGCTCAGGCAACGTTCAAAGGGGGTAGGCATACTGTAAGTCAGTTCGAATCCACCCCGCAGGGCCAGTTCCTCCATCATGTCCACCATGGCACCATGTGGTGGCTGCCCTTCAATGTAGTAGTGGCGTGGCGGAAAATGGTCCAGACACCATTCCAGCCTTGGCTTGTCTTGCGCCAAGGCGCCACCAATCAGCGAAAAAGATAAAACAAGCAGAATGGAGCCGCGAGGTACAGGCATAAGCAGTTCCCGTTAAACAGGGTGAATGGTCAGGGCTCACGACTCCAATTAGCGGCCATCTGCCAATATCCTAGCCGGGTTACAGCAACTTTCCAATCAAGCCTGCCAATCGTTGAAGGTAAAAACTCTGTTCACGGCTATTTTCTGTCCGCGCCAGCGCCTTCTCATACTCGATTCTGGCCTGCTCCGGGTCACCCGCCCGGCGATACAGTTCGGCTTTGGCGGAATACAGTAACGCATAGTGGGCGATCTCATCGTGCTTCTGTAATGCATTGAGTTTTGCCAGGCCCTTTTCCTCTCCGGCCAGCATGGCCAGAGCCACGGCCGCATTGATAGCGATCACCGGGTTACCGTCATATTGCATCAACAGGCTGTACAGCGCATTGATCTGCAACCAATCCGTCTGCTCTGCGGATTGGGCCAGACAATGGACGCCGGCAATGGCCGCCTGTAACTGGTAACTGCCGGGCTTTTTCATGCGCAGGGCCTGTTCCAGCCTGGCGTCGGCCTGCTCGATCAAATTCCTGTCCCAGAGACTCCGGTCCTGCTCTTGCAGCAATACAGGGTTACCCTGTTTGTCAGCTCTGGCGTTGCGCCTGGCCAGGTTGAACTCCATCAGTGAGACCAGCCCCATACATTCCGTTTGTTCCGGCAGCATCTCCAGCACCAGGTTGCCCAGACGCAGCGCCTCGGCAGCCAGATCCACCTCATCCTGAGCCTCATGCCACTCTTGCTGATAGCCGCTGGTAAACAGCAGATAGATGACTTTGAGCACGGCATCAAGACGTTCAGGTAGCTGCTTTTGCTGTGGGATAACAAACCCTATGCCGGCGGACTTAAGCTTGCTTTTGGCCCGGGTCAGACGCTGCTCCAGACTGGAAGTGCTAAGCAGCAGTGCATTGGCTATCTGTCGGGTGGTCAGTCCGCACACCGCATACAGGGTTAATGCCAGCCGGTTTTCATAGGCGATGGCCGGATGGCAGCAGGTAAAAATCAGTTTAAGTAATTCATCATTAAAAGGATGAGCATCAAATGCCTCAGACTGGTCATCCTGAATTGCCAGGGCCTGTATCAGACGGGATTTGGCCAGGCTCACTTGCTGGTGCCTGAGTCGATCGATAGCCAGATGTCTGGCCGTCACCCTGAGCCAGCCCCCGGGATTGTCGGGCAGGTCTTTTGGCCAGCTTTTCAGCGCCAAGGCCAGGCTGTCGTGCCAGATTTCTTCGGCGACGCTCAAATCCCGCAGCAATCCAGTCAGCCAGGCCAACATCTGACCGGTTTGCTGTCGGTACAAATGCTCAAGCAGTTTATCCGGGGAAAGACAGAAGGCTTGCTTAACTTTCATATTGACCTGTGTTGAAAGCTGAGCACGCCCTACTCTTCCTGAAACCACAAGGGGCGAATTTCTATACTGCCGATCTCGGCACTGGGGATCCTCCCGGCCACTTCCATGGCATGGTCCAGATCCCGGCAGTCCACCAGAAAGAAACCGCCCAGTTGTTCTCGGGTTTCGGCGAAAGGGCCGTCACTGACCAGCCTGTTGCCGTCGCGCATCTGCACAGTGGTAGCTGTTTCCACCGGCGATAATCGCTCGCCGCTTAGGTACACCCCTTCTTTTTCCAGTTCACTGATCAGTTGGTTATATCTGGTCATCAGGCGCTCTTCGTCCTGCTGAGCGTCGAGTTTCTCATCCGTGTAAATCATCAACAGATACTTCATCTTTTATCCTTGGGCATAGGTAATGGCCGATAAAGTAGCACCCTGAGGGTCCTGAAACAGCATAAACCTGCCGACACCGGGAATATCGGTAGGCTGCACCAGCATTGTCCCGCCCAGCATCTCCACCCTGGCCGGCAAGGCATCCACATCCTCCACCGTCACATAGTTGCCCCAATGTGGCGGTGTTCCCGCCGCCTGGGCGGGAATAGCCATGACCCCGGCAATCTTGTTCTCGCCGATTCTGGCCACATGATAGTGGCCGTCGGGCATGTCCATGCTGTCGAACTGCCAGCCAAACAACTCGCCATAAAAGCCCCGGGCCGACTCTGGGTCCTGCGTCATCAGTTCGGCCCAACTAAAGGCACCGTGTGTTGCAAATGCATTCATCTGTGTTCTCCTGTGATAGTCGAGTTACAATCCCCCGACTGATACACTGACGAACCAGTACTACGATTTTAGACAGACCACAGAATTATTTTCCATGCGGCTTCCTTCCCCTATCCAACTTGAACAGGTGCAGCAGCGCCTCGATGACTGTCTTGCCCTTGTCCAGGAGCAGCTAAAATTCACTCCGCCAAGGCCTCTGCTGACGTTTACCCAGCGGGGCCGAATTGCCGGCACAGCCCGATTACAGGCCAACGAAATCAGACTGAACCCCGTTTTGCTCAGGGACAATCTGCATGAATTCCTGGAAGAAGTGATCCCTCATGAGCTGTGCCATCTGCTGGTCTGGCAGCTTCACGGCCGGGGCACCAAAGCCCGGCCCGTGCGTCCCCACGGTGCCCAGTGGAAACAACTAATGTGGGAAGTGTTCGGTCTCAAAGGTTCCGCCTGCCATCGCATGGATGTCAGCAAGGTGCAGGGACGGCAATTCAACTATCAGTGCCGCTGCGGGCCGGTAAAGTTGTCAGTACGTCGCCACAACCGGGTTCAGCAAGGGGTCACATACATCTGCAGGCATTGCCGGCAAAGCTTACAAGCAGCCTGAGCTATCGCCGGCAGATTGAAGGCGGTTTTTGGCTTCGATCCACTGAGCCATATACTGGGTAGATTTCAGGGTATGGTGCCGCAGCATGGCGCCGTAGAAATTCTCCTGCCGTTCCTGTTCCAGTTGACTGCACAGTTGCTCAATGCGGTTGAGTAACGGCTGACCGTGCCCGGCCAGGCTGAAGCGCCTGGGAATCAGCTCACGGCTGTTATCGCTCAGGGATTGCCATAGGATTTCTTCCTGGTACAGGCTGATGGCCAGTTGCACAAATTCGTCAGGATCATCACTGATCAGCAGACCGGAAGGCAAACTCCCGTATAAGCCTTCTGCCCCGATGGAACTGGTTACGGCCGGTGTACCGCAAGCGGCGGCATCCACCAGCTTGCCCTTGAGGCCCGCACCGAAGCGAAGCGGCGCCAGCATTACCCTGGCCTTTGCTATTACCCCCCGGGCGTCATCCACCCAGCCTTTCACCAAAAAACCCTGTGCCGGATTATGCAGTTGCTCCACTTTGGGTGAAGGATAGGCCCCGTAGATATGCAGCTCGGCATCCGGCAACTGACGACGAATGGCCGGCCAAAGCTCTTTGAGATAGCGCACCGCATCCCAGTTGGGGGCATGGCGGAAATTGCCGATGCTGATAAAATGTCTCCGTGCGGCAAAGTCGTTGCTGGCCACCTCATTGTCCTCATCCAGCATAAACGGACTGTAATGAAGCAGTTGCCCGGGTACCTGAAATTGTTGGGTCAACCACCCCAGTTCAAATTCTGAAATGACCAGACTCAGATCACAACGCAGAATGGCGGCAATTTCACGCTTGGCCAGTTCATTGCAAATATGTTCCCTTGCCAGCGGTTTGCCCTCCCTGAAAGCCAGATGACGGGCGTGGCGCAGGCTGTGGATATCCTCAGTATCCAGAATCCTCACCGCATTGGGGCAGCAGCTCTCTACCCGCCAACCGAACTGCTCTTCCATCATAAAGCGGTCGAACATCACCAGGTCGGGGGCAAGATGGCGGATATAATCATCGAAGGAACTGCAGTTGAGGGTCAGGGGAACGGCTTCCACGCCGATGGCTGACAGGTCGATGGCATGCTGGCTGCTTTGGGCAGGCGACCCATAGACCACGTTCCAGCCGGCCCGCTGGAATAATTGCAGCAACTGCAGCATGCGAGTACCGGCCGCAGAGGAATTGGGCTCCGGCCACACATAGCCGATAAAAAGGGCCTGTTTGTCTTTCATAGTCTTTACCCCGCCAACTAACGAATTAATCCATATTATCATTGCGCAAACAGCGGCATTAAGCCTATTTTTGTCAGTAACTTACGCGGAGAACAGCATGGAACAGAATCTGAAAGAGAAGACCGGAAAAGATCTGCAGGAATGGAAAGCCCTGCTGGCACCCAAAGGATTGGCCAGGCATGGAGAAATCCTCGCTTATCTGAAAACAGAGCATGGTCTGACACATGGTTATGCCAATCTTATTTCACTCAAGTTTCGCGAAGCAGATGCGGCTTCGCACAGCGACGAAGATCTGCTGGCCGGCCAGTATCAGGGTAAAGAGGACCTTAGAGCTATTTACCAGAAATTGCACGATGCAATCCTTACGCTTGGGAACGATATTGAGGTTGCGCCCAAGAAAGCGGCGGTGAGCTTCAGGCGCAAGCGCCAGTTTGCCCTGGTGCAACCTTCCACCCGATCCCGCATTGATTTGGGATTGAAGTTTAATAACCGCCCTCATGGAGGGCGGCTTGAAACATCCGGTCCCTTCGGCAGCATGTGCACACACCGGGTCCAGTTGACTGACATCAGCCAAATCGATGATCAACTACTGGACTGGCTCAACGCCGCTTACCAGGAAGCGGGTTGACAGAAAAGCGACCAATCAGAGGGTTGGCAATTCCGTCTCTGTTTCCCCGGTCAGGGAGTCACCCACCGATAAGGCTTCCTGACCATTATGGGCAGGAAGGATCGGGGCAAGATACTCACGGGTGCGCTGCCACCAGTACTGGGCTTCCTGATAATTACCCCGGCTTTCCAGCGCCTGGGCAATATTAATATAAGCCGGCAGCAACCCGATGCGTGCTTCCAGTCTTTGCTTCCACAAGGCCAGGTACAGGGGCGGGATCATTTCCTGGTCATGGTATTCCATAAAGGTCAGCTTGCTGCTTGCCTTGTATGCCTGCATAGGATGATTGTTGCAGGTTCTGGCTTTGGCCAGGGTCCACTCCTGCCCGGAGTCACGCCAGGTAGAGAGCTTCTGAGGCAATTCTTCGCTGTCCATAACCATCACCAGATTTGGCGCCGAGCTGGCGGGATGGCAGATATTCTCGGCCATTGAACTTGACAGGGGATACTCATCCACAAAGCCGGCAAAATGGGCCAGTTCATGGACGAACACCGAGTAAGAATCGCCCAGATCCAAATACATAATACCGTTGTGAACATTGGCCTTGCCCCGTTCGGCCAGGATCAGCAAATGGGTAAAATCTTCGGCCAGGGGCAACCTGGTGAGATCGCCGGCATCACAGCCTAGTCTGCGCCCCCCCTGCCAGTCCTCCTCACATTGCAGCGCAGTGGCCTTAACCCAAACCGGTTCGAGCAGACAGATGGGCAACTGGGCCAGACGCTTATCGCGGGCAAACTGCTCGGCCAGTTGCGTTAACTGCTGCATGTTGTCCAGGGACAATACGACGGGTTGCAGCCGGATAACACATTGTTCCTTGTTCAAATCGACCAGATGCGGCCCCACGCTCACCGCCTTCTTACCCGGCCAGTAGCGACTGATTAGTTGCAGGTAGTCAGCGGCCGGCTGACTGCCCATGGCCTGAGCCCGCCTGAACCAGTCCCGAGCCTCGTCAAACTGTTCATCCCGCCAGCGCCGCTTAGCCAACAACAGAGCACTTTGTGGGTCTTCAGGTGCGGCCTTTTGCAGCCATGGCAGGGCCTCGTCAAGCTGCTCGTTGACGATCAGCCATTGATAGAGGGAAATGATGGCGGGCAAATAGTCCTGCTCGGCCGACAGCCGCAGCCACTCTTCACGGTGGACCGGGGAGTCCGTCAACAGGGCCACTTCATGCTGGGCGGCAGCATGGCCTGCCGATGCGGCTTTGCCCATCAGTCGTTGATAGCGGACTTCATCGGTTTCTTTGAGGGCCAGTTGATAGTAAGACTGGGCATCCCCCTGCCGGGCTGCCTGTTGCAACCAATAGGGATCCTGCCTTTGCTGTGCCACCTGGCTCAATCGATCGAGGGCTTCATCGGAGCCCAGTCCAATGGCCCGGTATAACTCAACAGGATCGTCCTGTCCCTGGGCCAGTAACAGGGGCAGATAGTGCTGCTGGCTGGCGAACAGGATAGAAGCCCCCGCCACGGAGACCAGCAACAGACGCAATATTTTCAGCACAGGGCTACCTCACTGGGTCTTCATTCTGGCGCGGGCTTTTTCCCGCAGCAGATCCAACTCCAGTCTGGCATAGCGATGTTCGACAAACTCGTAGACGTTGGTGCTCAGGGCCAGCTTGAAATAGTTTGACGCCACGGCCTTCTGACCTTTTGCCGCGTGGAACTTGCCAAGGTAAAAATAGGCTTCGCACAGACGATTGGCCAGTTCCTGTTGATTTTTAATATTCACCAACAGGTTGGATAACAATTGACCTTCATTGATGGTGCCCAGAAACAGATCCACAAGTTGGGTCGCCCAGTTGCTGGCGCTCAGTGAGGCACGGCTTTGTTTCAGATTGGCTTTGGCTTGTTTGGCGTCCACTTCTGACTCTGCGATATAAGTCCAGAGGGCGCGGTACGGGTCACTTTCATCCTTGTGATAGAACTGATTCAGATCCTCCACTGCCAGTTCCGGACGACCGCCGTAATACAGGGCTATCCCCCGGTTTAGGAAGGCATAGTCATGGCCCGGGTCGATATCGAGGGTGGCGTCGAAGGCTTCATAGGCAAGGATAAACTCCATGTTCTGGGTATGATGGATGCCAATGAAATTATAAGCTTCCGCCATGTTCGGCTTGAGCTTGAGGGCCATGGAAAAATCAAACTGTGCCAGTCCGGGCAGGCCGACGCTGTCATACAGCATGCCACGCTGATACAACAAATCGGCACGCTGGCTGTCGTCCAATTCCACCTGGCCGAGGATTTGATTGTATCTGGCCAGCGCCATCTGGCTGCGCATATTAGCCGGCATGGGTTCAACCAGGATCAGGTTGCCCATCTGACCATTGCCGGCTGAATACTGGCCCATGGAACTGCAAGCCACACTGGACAAGGCCAGCACCGAAACAAAAAGCGTTTTAAAAATATTCATAAACCAATCTTGTTGCTGTCCTTTAAGTGAAGGGAACATCCTTTTCCATGCCCTTATACCGGTAATTCCGCCAAGCATAAAGGACTTTACTGTTGCAAATTATCTATCTGGCAACGCCGGAAAACAATGTCGTCAAAAGACGTCAGGCCCGGAAATCTGTACCAAAAAAACAAAATGGCATCCGAAGATGCCATTTCTCTCTAACTGCGCTCAGAGCAAAAAGCTTAGTCCTGGGACTCGTCGGCTCTGTCTTCAGCAGACGCAGCAGGTTTTTCCAACAGTTCTTTGATGCTGAGACGGATGCGGTTCTGACGGTCGATTTCCATCACCTTCACATCAACCATCTGACCTTCCTTGAGGTAGTCAGTCACCTTGGCCACACGCTCGTGAGCAATCTGGGAAATATGCACCAGACCTTCCTTGCCGGGCAGGACTTCAACAAAAGCGCCAAAGTCTACGCAACGGGTCACTTTACCGTGATAGGTTTTGCCCACTTCCACATCGGCCGTGATGCCTTCGATCATATCGATGGCGATCTGGGCCTTGGCGCGTTCGGTAGCAAAGATCTTGATGGTGCCGTCGTCTTCGATCTCGATGTTGGTATCGGACTTTTCGGTGATGGTACGAATCACCGCACCGCCTTTACCGATCACTTCACGGATCTTGTCCTGATCGATCTTGATGGTGTAAATGCGCGGCGCGAACTCGGACATCTCTTCACGGTGGCCGCTGATAGCCTGATCCATGACACCCAGGATATGCAGACGGGCTTCTTTGGCCTGTTTCAGTGCAATCTGCATGATTTCCTTGGTGATACCTTCGATCTTGATATCCATCTGCAAGGCGGTGACACCGGCGCTGGTGCCGGCCACTTTAAAGTCCATGTCACCCAGGTGATCTTCATCACCCAGAATGTCTGACAATACGACGAACTTGTCGTCGCTCTTGACCAGGCCCATGGCAATACCGGCCACGGAAGCCTTAATTGGCACACCCGCGTCCATCAGCGCCAAAGAGGTACCACAGACAGAGGCCATGGAAGATGAACCGTTGGACTCAGTGATTTCAGACACCACCCGTACCACATAGGGGAATTCTTCCTCAGAAGGCATAACAGCCTGGATACCACGCTTGGCCAGACGACCGTGACCTATTTCACGGCGCTTGGGTGATCCCATCATGCCGGTCTCGCCCACACAATAAGGAGGGAAGTTGTAGTGCAGCATAAAGCGGCTGTCAGTGCGGCCACCCAGCTCGTCAATCATCTGCGCATCACGCTCTGTTCCCAGGGTGGCAGCAACGATGGCCTGGGTCTCACCACGGGTGAAAAGGGCAGAACCGTGCGTACGCGGCAGGATACCGGTCGCTACGTCGAGGGCACGGATCATCTGAGGATCACGGCCATCGATGCGTGGCTCGCCATTGAGAATACGCGAACGAACCACTTCACTTTCCAGCTCATGCAGAAGCTCTTTCACTTCCTTGGCATCCTGCTCCGGATTCTCTTCGAGGATCTGTGCAGCAACCTTATCGGTTAGCGCGGTCACGGCATCTTTACGGGCCATCTTGTCGGAAATCTGGTAGGCCTGGCTCATTTCGGCTTCGGCCAGTGCCTTGATCTTGTCCTTGAGGGCTGTGTTTTCAGCTTCTGGCTGCCAGTCCCACTTGGGTGTATTCACTTGGGCGGCAAATTCATTAACCGCAGTCACAACAGTTTGCAGCTCATCGTGGCCATATACGACAGCGCCCAGCATCACTTCTTCTGACAAGACTTTAGCTTCGGATTCCACCATCAGCACGGCGCCCTGGGTACCGGCAACCACCAGATCCAGTTCGCTGTCAGCCTGCTCAGAGACACGGGTGTTGAGGATATACTGACCATCCTTGTAACCCACCCGGGCGGCGCCGATTGGACCATTGAACGGGATCCCGGAAATGGCCAGGGCCGCAGAGGTACCGATCATGGAAATGATATCAGTGGGAATATCCGGATTGGCGGACATGACAGTGATGACCACCTGCACTTCATTCTTGAAACCTTCCGGAAACAGAGGGCGGATAGGACGGTCGATCAGACGAGCGGTCAGGGTCTCATTTTCAGAGGGACGGCCTTCACGCTTGAAAAAACCGCCGGGGATTTTACCGGCAGCGTAAGTCTTTTCCTGATAATTGACTGTCAGGGGGAAAAAATCCTGATCTGCCTTGGCTTCTTTTTTACCAACAACAGTTACCAGAACTGCCGTGTCATCCATGCTGGCCATAACGGCAGCCGTGGCTTGGCGAGCAATCACACCAGTCTCTAAGGTGACAGTGTGCTGACCATATTGAAAAGTCTTAGTAATCGGAGTCACTTTGTTATCCTTTCAGGGAACCGCTGGCCTGTCGGAGACAGTATCGGACGCACCCGCTTCACCAAACTGGCTTGGAACAGGCTTTTTATCCATCCTTTACTGCCCCTGTCATTCACCAGAGGCTCTTACATTGATATTTGCTTTCGCTTTTTAACGCGGCGCATAGTATAGCGGCTAAGGTGGTCTAAAAACAGGGAAAATTCTGTGACATCCCCCCGTCCGCTGAGGGACGCAGCAGTCTCTTTTCGGGCTGGCTTTGCGGCAGGTTGTCCGTCAGGATCACTGACCTCTTACTTAGTTATTCACCTGCAACGCCTCACCGTACTTTGCCACCAGCGCGTTGCGCTCAGCCCTGGGCAGGCCTTTGACAACCAGTCCGTAGGAATGGTCAATCATCCGCTGGATTTCGCCTGCGGGAATGGAGCCATCCAGCCTGATGGTATTCCAATGCAACTTGTTCATATGGTAACCAGGCAGGACTGCGTCAAACATATCCCTTAGCATCAGGGCCTGCTGTGGATCGCATTTGAGGTTCATTCTGCCTTCACCCTGTTCCACGGACAGGGTGGCGAACATTTTGTTGCGAATTTTCATTACCGCCACCTCAGGTCCGAAGGGAAAATCCTCCCGGGCTTCGGGTTTGGCAAGCAGGTAACTTCGGGTTAAAGCAAAATCCATTTGTGCATTCCAGGCTGGTTAGACAGCCACAACATAAAACAGACAATCGGTGGTGGCAATATCGACCCGTGGCGTCGCCATAAAAATGCGCAGCGGCACCCGGCTGACCAGGCAGTCTCCCTTAACTGAAAACAGATTGCGTGACACCTCCTCGCCCCGCTCATTTCTGACCGCCAGCATCTCCAGCCCCGCCTCCCCCAGTCTGCCGAGTAACGTCCCTGCGGCTGCTGTGCCAGAGTTAAGTGACTCGATATCAGGTCTCAGGCACAGATCGGCTGCTCCGCTGGCTGTATCAGCATATTCCAGGCGAAACCCTCTTCGTAACTCCACCCGCAAGGGCGCACGGAGCACCTGGACAGGGGACAGCCCGGCCGGTCGCCGCCAGTCCTGTGCATCACACAGGCTTTTAATGCCCAGATAGGCAGTCTGGTGAGAGTGACGCTGACCGGCGCCGCCACATTCGATGGTTACATTGGGGCAGCCAAAATCCTGTTCCATCAGCGCGCCAATGCGTAATCCGGTCAGTATCATGGTGTCGGTGAAATAGCCGGCCAATGCACGCTCCGAGTCGCCGTCCCTGACGCTTACAGCAAAGGCGGGCCCCTCTCCTGAGGTATTGTGCAAGTCCAGCAGCACCTCGGGCCTGAGTTCACGAATCGCCTGCATGATGGCCCGGCCACGCTGGTAAACGGGCCCGTGCCCCGGCTGGCCAAAACAGCGGTTCAAATCCTCCTCTTCGGCCAGGTATCGGGTGGTAAACAACGGCGTCTTTCTGGCTGCCTGCACCGATGCCAGGATAAAACACAGATTGGTCGCCGGCTGGTGCCCTTCGCTCAACCAGCGATGCAAAGCAATAAAGCCAGAAGGTTCGTTGCCATGTACCAGGGTACTGATCATCCGGCAACGGCTCTGGTCCCTGCCCTTTACGTCAATCAGAGTGGGTCCGCGTAAGCCGTGCAAAAAGGCCTGCGGGCTGTCGCCCAGCTTCAACTCCCCCGCGCCAAACCTGTCCAGTATGCCGGTCAGCATTCAGGCGATCCTCGGCCACTGGCTGACCGGGATGCAGCTTCTGGCATGGTGGACATATCGTTTGACCATCTGCTGGCAGGCTTCATCCCGGTTTGACCTGACCTCCAGGGTTTTGAGGGTCTGTCTCTGCCATCTGGCTCCGGTCACGCCGCTGTCAATCCGCTCGGCAATAATCCCCAGAAACTGCTTGATATCAGAAGCATCCACCCCTAACCCCTGCAGACCTCGTCGTGCCGTATCCAGTATGGGTTCAAACAAATCCCGGATTGGCACTTCAACAAGCTGATGGGTATGGGGTCTGGGCCAGACAATGCTGGCGTCCATACCCTGCTGGGCAGCCCGGTAGAAATTGTACTCCGCATGCCGGAACGGCAAAGCCGCCATCATATCTTCCATGTCAGCGGCAAAGCCTGCCGCCAGGCCGATAGCAAAAGCCGCGTTGGCCACCATATCCAGGGAAGTGGGCCCGGCGGGGATAGCCCGCATTTCCATCCTGACATGCCCGCTGCCCTGGGCACTGTAAACTGGTCGGTTCCAGGGCCAGATAGTGCCCATATGCACGGCCAGTTCATCCAAAGCCGGCAGGCGGTTCATTCCCCTTGCTTCAGACGATGATTCCCGGCTTAAAACAGGCAACAGCGGCGGGTTCAGCGCCACCGCTTCGGCAAACAGCTCCCAGCTGTCCCGTCGTACCCAGCCATAGCCAAAGCCAACCCGACTGGGCCGCCGCCATCTGGCTTTGTCGTCAGGCAGGCGCACGTCCAGGGCCTGTTTGAATAAGGCCACCCGGGTCTCATCCCAGCTCAGCCTGCCCAACAGGATGGGGGAATTGGCTGACACCGCCGTTACAAAAGGCTGAGTCAACTGAGCTGCATTAAAGGTACTGGCAAACTTGTCATGTGCCATCATCATATGCACCTGGAACGAGGTGTTGGCACCCTCGGCTGTCACATCGTCACAGGTTACCGACACCGGCTCCTCACCGTTGATATTGAGCTGGAATGCCTCCCCCCGCTGTTCATACAAACGCCGGGCAAGGGCCTGATATCTCGGCAGCGGGGTCATGAATTCTTTTTTCAGGTGATGCTGTCGCAGAGTCGGCAATATACCTATGGCGACAATATTGGTATCGATTTCTGCCGCGATGCGCTCCAGATAGCCGGTCTTGTCCAGGATCTCCTGGCGCATCAGGCTGAAAGGCCTTCCCTGTAACTCAAATACGGACAGATTGAGTTCCATATTGTAACGGTTCAACTCGGCCTGAAACTGCTTGTCGTCCGCAGCTTCCAACAGTTCCAGGTTGCAAGGCGCCACCCGGGCTTCATTGTCTACCAGATACATTTCCAGCTCAGCGCCTATTTTCAGCGGATCCTGGCCAAATCCCTGTTGACGGATCAGCTTTTTGAGCACACCGAGCTGGGCCTCCAGCCGGGAGGAGAACGCGGAAAAGTCTGACTGGGAAAAAGAACCGTCTTCGATGGGATTGCCCATAGTCCCTCTCTGAATGTTGATAACTTCAGAGTTAACAATAGATTAGGAAGTGCGGCAGGGACAATGACAGGGCAAAAAACAAAACCCGGCCTAAGCCGGGTTTGGTCTGCGGCTCTTCATCATTAACGGGGGACATCAGCATTCATTAAACTGATTTTGCGAAGATCATTTAATGGAGATAAGCCGATGTCCCACGCAGGTGCCATTTTAGGCATAACTGAACTAGAAATCGAACGA
>NZ_JAFKCV010000196.1 GCF_017254865.1 Bowmanella dokdonensis
GGCAAGTTAAAGTTAAAGGCGAAGTCCTTGCTAAGCCCGCCGTTGCAGAAGGCCTGGTGGTGGTGAATACTGGCGCCGGGATCATGTTCGCTTTGGATGCCGAAACCGGTGAACAGCAATGGCTGTATGAGTCGGAAGTTCCGCCGTTGTCATTGCGAGGCATTTCAGCCCCTACAACGTCATCCGGTGGCGCTATGGTGGGAACCGCATCTGGTAAGCTGGCCGTGGTGATTATGGAAAATGGTCAGGTTGCCTGGGAACAGGCCGTGACAGCCCCCACCGGTGCGACAGAGCTTGACCGCCTGGTGGATATTGATGTTGAGCCGCTGATATTAGGTGGTGTTATCTAT
>NZ_JAFKCV010000197.1 GCF_017254865.1 Bowmanella dokdonensis
CACTGGATACTAGAAAGTAAAGGCCAGGCCTGTACCCTGATTTATCAGGTATATGCCTTTGACAGCTCGGTACGCACAGCCTATTTGGATGACAACCGGGCATTTTTTAATGGCACCAGCCTGTTCTTACAGATAGAAGAATTGGCCCACTGTCCACATCAACTCGACTTACGCTGTCCCGATGAACAATCTCATTGGCGGGTAGCGACTGGCCTTTGCCGCGCCGACGGTACAAGTAAATATGCATTTGGCTTATACCTTGCCACTAACTATGCAGAGTTAATTGATTGTCCGGTGGAAATAGGCCAGTTTGATGCCCTGGAATTTGAGGTATTGGGTATACCTCAT
>NZ_JAFKCV010000198.1 GCF_017254865.1 Bowmanella dokdonensis
TGCTTTGTGGCAATAAGCTCTCACCTATGGAGAAACGCGGAAACTGTTCTTTTTCCAGCACAATGACCGACAGCCCCTGGTCTACCAACATTGCCGCTGCACAAGCGCCGGCTGGCCCCGCTCCAATTACCACGACATCACAAAGGTTCATTTATATTCCTTATCCAGGCTGCTGGTAACAGCCGACAAACCAGCCAGCCCAGGCTGAGCCCGACCAGCAACGTAAAACCAAATTGATAGATGGCCGGTGTCTGACTGAACACCATCATGCCAAATGCCAGCATGGAGGTTAGTGACGACATCAACAGCGCTTGCCTGACGTGACCGCTGTCCCCATGCTCAGTAATA
>NZ_JAFKCV010000199.1 GCF_017254865.1 Bowmanella dokdonensis
GGAAATGAAAATAGCGACGCCGCTGTTTAGCGGCGTCTTAATGACCTAGCGGTTAACGCTGGCCAGCACTTCGGCTGTGTCGAGGGTATCAAAGCTTTGTGTGGGCATTTCGCGCCATTGCTCGCTTGGCAGCATCGGAGTAAAGGCAATTTGCGCTGGCTGTTGTGGCATATTCGCCAGGCGCAGGCGCAACTGCTTTAGCTCCTGAGGCTCCGCGGCTTCGCTGGGGCTGATAAACAGGCCATGCAATCTGGCCAGACGGCCCAGTTCCAGGCTGCTGGAGTAACGCACAATAGGCGCCGCCAGGATCACACCGGTAAATACCGGTACCATCCACCAGAACATCAG
>NZ_JAFKCV010000200.1 GCF_017254865.1 Bowmanella dokdonensis
GTCGTCCTTAATGGAATTAACGTAATCAATGTTCTCTTTCTCAGGGTTGGTATCGTCAAACCTCAGGTTACATTGTCCCTGGTAGTCCTGAGCCAAGCCGAAGTTTAAGCAAATAGATTTGGCATGGCCGATATGCAAATAGCCATTAGGCTCAGGCGGGAACCGGGTATGCACATGATTGTGTACCCCTTCAGCCAGATCCTTATCAATGATTTGACGAATAAAATTGGTCGGACGAATGTCGGTCTCGGCCATTACCACCCCTGTCGTTATTAGGTTTATTAACAAAGCGCTAGTATACCAGTTTGTGACGGGAATACAGCAGCCAGATAGCGGCTTTCACAGCC
>NZ_JAFKCV010000201.1 GCF_017254865.1 Bowmanella dokdonensis
GTTCCAGGGTTAAGTGGGGGCGTCTGGCCAGAACCGACACCTTGACCGGGCTATACAACCGGCGGTATCTGACCGAGTGGTACCACAGAAATTTCAGTAAAGAAGGCCGGCTGCTGATGTCCAGACAGCTGGCAGGCAATCTGGCCAGAGTGGCGGATTTCTGGAAAACAGAGCGCTCTCAAGGTGCGGGTAAGCATGAACAAGCCGAGTGGGATGGGGAGCAAACTGGTAAAATTGTTGGCGACGCATTAGCCCAAGCCGGACAAGCTTCCTTTACCCTTATCCTGGCGGATATTGATTACTTCAAGAATATTAATGACACCTACGGTCATGAAACCGGCGACAGG
>NZ_JAFKCV010000202.1 GCF_017254865.1 Bowmanella dokdonensis
CACGGTACCCTGATCGACGGTACGGTATTCGACAGCTCTTACGAGCGCGGTCAACCTGCCGAGTTCCCGGTCGGTGGCGTGATTAAAGGCTGGACCGAAGCCCTGCAACTGATGCAGGTTGGTGCCAAATGGCGTTTATATGTACCTTATCAACTTGCCTACGGCGAGCAAGGTGCAGGCGCGGCTATTAAGCCTTTCAGCACCCTGATTTTTGACGTAGAGTTGCTGGATATTCTGTAATATCCCTGGCTGGCAATGTTGCTGGCCATACATATATTTGGCGGCGCGCCATCAGGTGCGCCGCTGCAAGGATGAATAATGCGTAACCTGCTATGGATAATGGCCT
>NZ_JAFKCV010000203.1 GCF_017254865.1 Bowmanella dokdonensis
GTGTACTTCACAGGACCAATACCACCTTGATTGACTGGGGTATTACGCCATGCATTGTGGCTGAACTGAGAATCGATAGACACACCAATAACTTCTACGCCGCGTTGTTTGAACTCTTCGTAACGCTTGTCGAAAGCGATCAGCTCAGACGGGCATACAAAGGTAAAATCCAGAGGGTAGAAAAACAGTACCGCTTTTTTGCCTTTGATCGCATCTTTCAGGTTGTAGCTGTCAACAATCTCGCCGTTGCCCAGTACGGCAGCAGCAGTAAAATCAGGGGCTGGACGACCAACTAGTACACTCATCATCTTCTCCATTTCTTGGTTGATGTTTGCTTATCGCCCAC
>NZ_JAFKCV010000204.1 GCF_017254865.1 Bowmanella dokdonensis
ACGAACGTGATACTAATCGTTCTGTTGCACCGCTGGTGCCGGCTGAAGATGCATTGGTTTTGGACTCTACTAATCTGAGTATCAACCAAGTGCTTGATAACGTTATGCAATATGTCCAAGGACAGTTGCAGAATAAATGATGAAACAGCTCGAATGTAAGGATGCGTCGAGCCAATTGGAACAACCCCACATTAGCGGGACTGCTAAGTGGATGTCAATATTTGAATAATCACACTATGACTGAAAATTTTGCTCAACTTTTCGAAGAAAGTTTAAAACAGCTTGAAACTCGCCCAGGTGCCATTGTTAAAGGTACCGTTGTTGCTATCGACAAAGACATCGTTTT
>NZ_JAFKCV010000205.1 GCF_017254865.1 Bowmanella dokdonensis
CCTGGAAATTGGTTTTAATGTTGCTTATCTAATCGATGTGTTGAATGCGCTGGGTTCAGAGAATGTATGCATTAGCATGTCCGATTCAAACAGCAGCGCGCTAATCGAAGATGCGGCAGATGACTCTGCGCTTTATGTCATTATGCCGATGAGGTTATAACCCTGCCCATCTTTTTGGCCTTAACAGGCTTACAATTAAAATGAAGCTGGAGCGTCTCCAAATCCAGCAGTTTAGGAATTTGCAGAATGTTTCGCTTGTTCCGGCTGCTGGGTTAAACGTTATCTACGGCGTAAATGGAAGCGGTAAATCTTCATTACTGGAAGCTATCCATTATCTCGGTTT
>NZ_JAFKCV010000021.1 GCF_017254865.1 Bowmanella dokdonensis
ATGCTGCTTAATGGCCTTGATGATTTGTTCTTCGGTATAACGTTTTTTCATTCTGAGATCTCCATTGGCTCCAGTTTATTGGAAATCTCATCAAAGTCATGGTGTTAAATCTGGGGAGAAGGTCAGATATATTAAATAAGAATAAAAAATTATCATCTGACTAATTATTTATTTCTGTCACTTTCATGGGCCCGTTCAAGGTCGGTTTAGGTGATTATTCTGCAATAAATATGCGTTTATACAAGATCGTTATGCATTAACATGAATTTTACAAAGTTTAAGTTTTTGTGACGGCCTGTGTTAGGTTTTTTTGGTGTCAATCTATACGCTGTGTACAGCCGTTTTTATGCAGTCAAGGTGCGAAAGGGAAACCGGACTGATTGGCCTTTGGAGGGAAGCTGTCAATCATTTTAAAACGATAAAAAGGGTATCCGGATGAAACTGAAAAATTCATTTGTACTGACTGCAATGACCACATTGCTGGTCTGTCCTGCTGTAATGGCAAAAGGCAAACCCGGCGGGGGCAATGGAGGCGGCTCCTCCCCAAGCTACGAATATGCCCTGGCCTGTGGCAGTGCCGGCAACGGCGCAGGCGTTTCTCAGGCCAGCCTGCTGATTGGCGGAGCCGAGGCTGGCGCCACCGGAGAGGTGCCGGCGACTCAGTGGCTGATCAATCATGCCACAGGGGGCGACTATCTGGTCATCCGCACCGGTGGCACCGGCGGACAGGCCGCCTGGATGTGCGATACTTTCGGCACGGATTTGGGGTCGGCAGCGGAAATTTCCATCGACAGTCAATCGGCAGCCAATGATCCCGCCGTGGAAGCCATTGTCCGCGATGCGGAAATCATCTTTATCGCCGGCGGCGACCAGAATCAGTACGAAGATTACTGGAAAGGGACATTGGTGGAAGAGGCTCTCAATGATCATCTCAATGTGAAGCAGGCGCCAATTGCCGGCACCAGCGCCGGACTGGCGGTTCTGGGTCAGTCTTATTATGCACCGGCGAACTTGGGGGTTCTGTCCAAAGAAATCCTCGATGACCCTTACCATGTGAATACACAGGATATTAACCATGGGGATTTTCTGTCACATCCGCAGCTTTCTGCGGTGATCACCGACACCCATCTGGACCGGGTAACCGGCAAAGGCCGCAGAGCCGAAACCCGTCATGGCCGTATACTGGGCTTTTTGGCACGCTCGGTAGCCGATACCAATAATCTTAATGCCCGCGCCATCGGCGTGGAAGAAGGAACACTGGTGGCGCTCGACGGCAGTGGTAACGCTAGGGTATATGGAGAGGGCGTTGCTTACTTTTTAAGTGCCAATGCCTACCCCGAGCAGATTAGCGCCGGCCAGCCCCTTGTCTGGGACAATGGTGGTCAGGCCGTCAGCGTGTATAAGATCCAGGGCTCTGTCAGCGGCAACGGCAGTTTCGACATAGCTGGCTGGTCAGGCAGTGGCGGTACCAGCCAATATTGGTATACCACCGCCGGCTATGACAACTTCAACTGTAAGTCGGGCTGTTAAGCGCTGACTGTTGGCCACTGTAAGCACTAATCCGTCAACCCATGTGTCACCTCCTGCAGAGGGCTCATGGGTTTCTTCCTGGCCAAGGCCGCTCGCTTTGACGTTTTTGTCTTGGATTAACACTGTTAGCTTGGTTTGATTGCCCGCCATCCATTGAAGCCGATATAAAATCTTCTTATTTCAGTGTGAATTCTTATAAAAAACTCTTTTAGAAATCCTTCCCTTTTTCTCTTGAAGATGATCTCAGCGACCCTATTTATCCGGATGTGGGGCCAATGTCTGAATCAGAATAGCCCCACGGACTGAGGTTCAGTCCTACCTATTGATTAATTGCATATTGCTTCGAGGAGGATATGTTATGAACTCAATTGATTTTACCCCACTTTATCGCAGTACTATTGGTTTTGACCGTCTGCCGTCTTTGTTGGACAAGGCGCTTCGCTCCGATACGACCAGCAATTATCCCCCTTATGACATTGAAATGGTGTCTGAGAATAAGTACGCCCTTTCCCTTGCCGTGGCCGGCTTCAAGCGTAATGAGTTGGATATTCAGGTGGAAAAAGGCGTACTGACGGTTCACGGTCACAAAGCACAAGACGAAGGCAATAAGAGAGAATATCTCTATCAGGGTATTGCAACCCGCTCTTTCGAGCGTAAGTTCAACTTGGCCGATCACGTTGAGGTAACAGGTGCCGATCTTCAGGATGGTCTGCTTACTATTCAACTGGTGAAAGAACTGCCGGAAGAGATGAAGCCACGTACCATCCCCATCAATACTGAGGGCAGCCAGCAACTGGAGCATAAAACCAGCGACAGTAAAAAGGTTGCCTGAGCAATAACCATGCAGGGTGACGGCTTGCCGTCACCCTGCAGATTCTCAAGCGGTTTCCCCTTCTATCCATATCCACTGTAACAGTGGCCAGAGTGACCCTCTGGTCGTGTTCGGTACAGGGGCTGCTTAGCGCGGAATCCCTGTTCAACCCTGACCAGGGTGGTTAGACTAACAGCCCTTTGGCCACTTCCGGATACCAATGCCGTTTTCTTACTCCACCACTTACATACTGGATAAGAGTCATTATCTTGAGACCTTTGATGAATCCCGCACGGCAATACCCTCCTCATCTGCCTATTTAAAATCCGTCATACTGCTGGGATTAGGCCTGATGTTGCTGCTTTTTACCCAGTTCAACCCCTACGTCGGTTGGTTCCTGGTCGGGCTGGCCGGGGTTGAGGCGCTTAGCGTGCGCTTTCAGCGATCCTGGTGGCTGGGCAGACAACTGATAAGCAGGGCGGCCAATAACGAACTCACCTTGACTATCGATGAGCATGGCATCAGTTGTCAATCTGACGCGGTTCAGATGCAGATCTTATGGGCGGATATTGAAAAAGTTGAGAAGACGCAACGGGGCTGGCTCCTGTCTCATCCCGGCGGTAAATATTATCTGTCTGACCGCTGCCTGTCAGAAAAGGCCGGGCAGTTTATCAGTTCCAAAGCTGTTTCAACGCCTCAGTGATTTTTCAAAAAGACAGTACCGCCTGAGAGTGTTCAGACAGTGATACTTCTGCAGGCGCACAATGCGTCGGTGTGTGGAACCTTGGACTGACGCCGGAATAACCTGGTCCCTCAGCGATGCTGATCGACCAGTATAGGATTACCGTCCGGGTCCTCGATCATAAAGCTGGCAGGACCCTGGCTGTTTTCGTCTGCTTCGCTGACAAATTTAATTTCCTGTTCCTTCAGTAGCTTTTGCAGCTCCCGCACATCGGTAAAGCGGGGCAGGTTTTCGGCATTCTGATCCCAGCCGGGATTAAAGGTGAGGATATTCTTGTCAAACATGCCCTGGAACAGACCGATGATATGCTCACCGTTCTTCAGGATCAGCCAGTTTTGTGCCTGGTCCCCTCCTATCTGTTGAAATCCGAGTTTTTCGTAGAAGGTTTTGGAGGCGGCAATGTCTTTTACCGCCAGACTGACTGAAAATGCGCCGAGTTGCATGCTTTGCTCCTGCTATGGGTGTCAAGACCGCTCCAACGATTGGAACAATAGTAGATCCCACAGATGAGGTACGACAGCCCACTTCTCCAATTTCTTGGCCAGGCCAACCAGGCAGCGGGAGCGTTGGCCGGTTCATTACTGTTTGGCCAACGGTCCCTAAGTAGATTCGGGACCTCTGTAGCTCCCGGTTTGCCGGCTCTTAGCCTGTGTTTCGCATCCCCACGGCGATACCGGCAATCGCCACCATCATCGCCCGCTCCAGCACCGGATTGGCATCTTCGGTGTTTCTGATGCGGGACAACAGTTCGATCTGCAGCAGATGCAACGGCTCCAGGTAGCCTGCGCGGATCTGCATGGACTCCTTGCCCTTGGGATCCTGCTCCAGGGCGCTGGATTGCTTCATCAGTTTTAGTATCAGCGACTGGCTGTGGGCCAGTTCATCGCGCAGGGCCTTGCCGAAATATTGCAGTTCGTCCGGCACCAAGCGCTTGTCATATTCTTCCGCAATGCGCGGATCGGCCTTGGCAAACACCATATCCAGCATCGACAGGCGGGTCTTGAAAAAAGGCCAGCCGCAGATCATCGCTTCGAGCATTTCCTGCTGGCCGTCGTCGATGGCGCTTTGTACCGCCTTCATCACTCCCAGCCAGGAGGGCAGCACCATACGGTTCTGGGCCCAGGCAAAAATCCAGGGGATGGCGCGCAGACTCTCCACGCCGCCGTCGGGCTTGCGTTTGGAGGGGCGGCTGCCGAGGGGCAGTTTGCCCAGTTCTTCCTCCGGGGTGGCGGCGCGAAAGTAGGGAACAAAATTCGGGTCATCACGGACGATGTTACGATAATTGTCCCGACCCATGGCGGCCATCCGGGTTATCAGCGTCCGCCACTCCGGTTTGGGTGCCGGTGGTGGCAGCAGGATGGCTTCAAGTATGGCGCTGGCATAGAGTTTCAGGCTACGTCTGGCCAGGGCCGGCATGCCGAATTTGTAGCGAATGGTCTCACCCTGCTCGGTGACACGGAATCCACCGCTCAGCGAGCCGGGCGGTTGTGACAGAATGGCGGCATGGGCAGGCAGGCCGCCGCGGCCTATGGTGCCGCCCCGGCCGTGGAACAGGGTCAGCTCAATGCCTTTTTCCTTGGCCAGGGAGACAAGTTGTTCCTGAGATTCGTATTGTCCCCAACCGGCGGCCAGGGCACCCGCATCCTTGGCCGAGTCGGAATAGCCAATCATCACGTACTGGCGGCCTTGGATATAACCCCGGTACCAGTCAATATCCAGCAGCTTGCGGGTGACTTTTTCGGCGTTGTTCAGATCGGTAAGGGTTTCGAACAGGGGAGCCACCGGCATGGGCCAGTCGATACCCGCTTCGCGAAGCAGCATTTGTACGGCCAGTACATCGGATGCCTGGCTGGCCATGGAAATAATGTAGATGCCAAAGCCCTCCCGGCTGTGCTTGGCCAGGACCGCACAGGTGTCCAGTACTTCCCTGACTTCCTCGGAAGGCTGCCATTGGCGTGGCAGCAAGGGGCGCCGGGAGGACAACTCCCGCAGCAGGAAGGACTGTTTGTCCTCCTCGCTCCAGCTCAGGTAGTCGCCGATACCCAGATAGCGGGTGATCTCACTCAGTGCCTGGCTGTGGCGCTCGGAATGCTGTCGTACATCCAGTTTGAGCAGGTGGATACCAAAGGCATGGACCCGGCGGATGGTATCCAGCAGTTCGGCATCGGCTACCGTCTTCAGGCCGGTTTCCACCAGCGAGCGATAGCAGAGCATTAAAGGTTCAAGCAGTTCTTCCTGACGGCTTATCCAGTTGCGTGGATTGCCGTCTTCCCCTTCCAGATAGGCCTCAATGCCGTCATGGGTGGCCTGCAGTCTGTCTTTCAACTGGCGCAGCACGTAGCGGTAGGGTTCCCGTCGGTTGTCTGCCGCTTCCAACAGCTCGGTGTTACCGTCGCTCATCGACAGCTCCACCTGCAGTTTATTGATATCGTTGAAGAAGAGTCGTGCGGCCCGTTTTCTGGCCAGCAGTAATACCTGTTCCGTCACCTTGGCGGTTACAAAGGGATTGCCGTCCCTGTCGCCGCCCATCCAGGAGGAAAATCTCACAGGGCAGGCATCCAGGGGCAACGACTGATCAAATTCAGCCTGAAAAGTCTCGTCCAACTCGCGCAAGAAAGTGGGGACCGCATCCCACAGGGAATTTTCTATTACCGAAAATCCCCATTGGGCCTCATCCACCGGCGTAGGACGTACCGAGCGTATTTCTTCGGTGTGCCAGGCCTGGCTGATCAGAGCGGCAATACGTTTGAGCAACCTGTCGCGCTGAGATTGCGGCAAGTCATAGCCATGGATGGTGGCCAGGCAGTCGGCCAGTTCACTGTATTTGTGGATAAGGGTGCGGCGGGTTACCTCGGTCGGGTGAGCGGTCAGAACCAAATCTATTTTTAACTGCTGCAGGGCATGGTTAAAGTCGCCACCGGCGATCTTGTGCTCCTTGAGCTTGCGGCTCAGGCTTTGCAGCGGCTCGTCATCCAATTGCGAGCTGTTGTATTCCTGCTCGGCAATATTGGCCAGATTAAGGAACTGGGCAAATGCCCGGCCCACGGTCAGCAGATCGGCATCGCTCAGATCGGCAAAGAGTTGTTTCAACGCCTCTGTGGCCTTGTCCTCACCCTGGGTGGAACTGCGCCCCTGTTTACGTATGGTTTCGATGCGCTCCAGCCACTCACTGCCCAGGTGGGCCTCGATGGTCTCACCCAGAATGCTGCCCAGTTTACGTACCGTTTCCATCAGTTGATGATCGATTGGCGCGGCCATGCTTTCCTCCCTACTGATTCTGATAAACCGGACAGGCCGGTAAAATTCTGTAATTAAATTACAATACTTAAATTTTCCCTGTTTGTCGAAATTTAGTCGGGCCGGGTGAGAATTGCCCAAGAGTTGAACGGTCGCTTAAGCAAATTGGTATAAGGCCCCGCAAACAGCGGGGCCAAAGGTTTAGAGGGCGATAACGGAGTTATCATCCATGGAAAGGGGGGAAGGAACATATTGATCGGCATGCCAGTCGTTCTCCCAGGCGCTGTCGTCCAGTAAATAGCGGAACTGGTACTGCTGGCCCTTGGGCAGATCGAGCGTAGCGGTAAAACTGCCATTTTTCAGCCGTTTCATAGGCGGCGCCTGCTTATTCCATTGATTGAAGTCGCCTACCAGACGAACGGTATTAGCGTGCTTTGCCTCTTCACTGGACAACTTGAAGGTGACTTTGCAAATATTTTTGGATTTAAGGTACTGTTTTTTGAAGCTCATGGCGGAGGTCCTCTCGTTCGTGAATGTGTAATAAAATTACATGGCGATCAACTCACATTCAGGTATATAACAGAGTCGGACAAAAAAACAGCACTCAACCGGAATATCAATAAAACCAAGGGGTATAACCAGGCAGAGAGGCCAAGTCATTAACCTCGGCGAAGGCAATGAATATGCTTGATTTTCGTTAGTATCGCGGCAATGCTGATGCTGGCAGGGTTGTTTTTCTTGGGTTAAGGGATGCGCACTGACTTCACCCAGACAAGATTTCTCATCTAGCATGAACCACCGTCCCAGCATTTAGATAAGACGACATAACAAAAGAAATTCAAGTGCGAGGTTTCTGTGACTTCCGACACAGCTAGATAGACATAGCATAGAAGGATTTTATATGTCAGACGAGCTTTTCACTTTTGCTGAGGTGGGTAACGATCACGCGAAGGTCCATCCCGCTTGGCGGATTCTGAGTGTCGAGGATGACGAAGAGTACCAGGCGTCACTGATATTGGCGTTGAAGCATTGCACCGTATTAGGAGCGCCGTTAGAAATACTCACTACCAACACGGCTACTGAGGCCGCTCCTGTTATTGCAGCCAACCCCGATATCAGCGTAATTCTTTTAGACGTGGTGATGGAGGACGATGATGCCGGCTTGCGGCTGGTGCGCAGTATCCGGGATATGATCGGAAATGCAGCGGTGAGGATAGTGCTGCTGACCGGCCAACCTGGAATGGCGCCGTGCAAGGACATCATGCTCAGCCATGACGTAGACGAATACTGGTGCAAGTCCGATCTGGATAATGACCAGCTTATCGGTGTGATTACCAGCAATATCAGAACCTGGAATTACATCACTCGCCTGACGCACGCCCGTCAGGGGCTGCAGATGGTAGTGGATGCCAGCCGTTCGCTCAGTGACAAGCGAGACTTACAAAGCTTCACTCATACCGTGCTTGAAGAGCTGGGAAAGATAGTGGAGATTCAGCAAAAAGCAGTGATTTGTGTCGAATGCCTTCCAGGCATTAATGTACGGGAAGCTCAGGTCATCGCAGCATCAAAGAATTTTTCCAGTAAGGCCGGCGGTAATCTGAAGGATTTGGTGGATGAAGAGAAACTAAGGGCTTTTGACAGGGCGATGACGGAAGGTGGCCATATTTTTGAGGCTAATTTTTCTGTGCTGTTTTTTGACCGTAGTGAGGTCAATGACAGTGTCTATCTCACATTAGTGGAGACAGATCGCCCTCTGACCGACGAGCATATCTATCTGCTCAGGGTGTTCAGTGAAAACATCTCCACCGGCTTTATCAACATGTTCTTGTATAACCGTCTCACAGAGCTTTCCTATCGGGATCCCCTGTTGGGTATCAATAATCGCAATTGGCTGAAACTTGAAATTGACAGCATGCCTGTGGCAGAGCGCAAAGCACTCAGTCTGCTGATGGTGGAAATTGATGATTACAGTCATATGGGCATTACATTTGGCGAGGACTTTTGTGATCTGCTGCTGACGGGGTTGTATCGGCATTTGCATGGAAGGTTTCCAGCAGCCAGGGCCGTTTGTCGGTTCAGCACCAATACATTGGCGTTGCTGTTGGATGAAACCTGCAATATTGAGTCAAACATCGGCATGTTATCCCTGCAACAACTGGTGATCAAGGAAGTAGAGCACACCTTGTCTCTGACAGCGGCAGAGTTTCCGCTCGGGGACATGCTTGACTGGGAGGCGGAAATGATTCTGCGTCTGGCAAAGTGCGGCCTGGAGCAGGCCAGGCGGGAACAACTCAGCTACGTCAAGTTCGACAGTTCGCTTTCGGTACAGATCTCCGAGCGCTTCGCCTTGTTGGATGAATTGCGATCAGCGCTGGTCAATGAGCAGCTTTATATTGTCCTGCAACCCAAAGTGAGGTTGGAAGACCGTGCTGTGACAGGATTTGAGGCTCTGGTCAGGTGGCGCACTCCGGAGGGGAGGGAATATTCGCCGGCAACCTTTATTCCTCTGGCTGAAACGTCCGGCTTGATTGGTCAACTGGATAAGCTGGTGCTGCGATTGGTCTGTGAGGCGGTCAAACAACTGAAGGAAAAACAGATTCAATTGCCGGTGGCATTCAACGCCTCGCCGATGGAACTGCTGATGTCGGATTACTTCGATGAACTGTTGGCATTCATTCAAAAGTCCGGCATCTTGCCCTCACAGCTTGAGTTGGAAATAACCGAAACTCAGGCCATGGTGGATTACAAGGATATTGAGCCCAGACTGAGGGATATTATGGCACTTGGCATGAAAGTCAGCATTGACGATTTTGGCACCGGCTACTCTTCGTTGTCGCATATTGCCGATCTGGCTGCCTCGACCTTGAAGATTGATCGATCCTTTGTCAGCAGGTTGGGAGACAGTAAAGAGTGCGGGCATGTGGTGGACATGATTTTGAGATTGGGTGACCGGTTCGGCTATGAGGTGGTTGCCGAAGGTATAGAAACCGAAGAACAGCGGCAGTATCTGCTGCAAAAGAATTGCCAATTTGGCCAGGGTTATCTGTTCGCCAAGCCGATGAGCCTGGAGGTACTGTTGGACTGGCTGCCTACACAAACGATATTGTCTTCAGTCAGCAAGCCTTGAACAAAAGGCGGTAAGCATGCGGAGTAGTTCGTTAAGCAGAGCGGCTCTCAGATTGAGGACGGCCGCACTTGCCACTGGGTTGGTGGCGCTGGCACTGGTCTCAGCACGCTTTACCTATCTGGAGCTTTTCGCCCTGCGTCTTAATCACTTCGAAAGTGAGCAGAATCAATTGCTGACCAATGCCATTGTATTTTTCAGTGGGGAGATAGGCTATTCGCGCAACCTGACCAAAGTGCTGAAGCATAGCGAAGCTCTGGAAGAGGCGCTGACCAGCTCTCAGCAAGGGGATTTTCGTCCTGCCTTGGCCGAAAGCTTTGTTCGCTTTGCTCGTGTGACGGAGGTGATCTCTCAGGTGCGCTGGTTGGATCCTGAAGGCAATGAACAGGTCAGAGTCAATGTAACCGCTAACGGCGGCAAAGTCGTTTCGGACGAGGAGTTGCAGAATAAGTCCGGACGTTACTATTTTGAGGAAGCCCGTAAAATTCAGGCCAATGAAGTATATGTTTCCCCCATTGATTTAAATGTGGAACACGGCCAACCGGTCAGACCCTATCAGCCGACCATTCGCACCCTGATGAGAACCGGAACGGATGATAGACTGCGACCGGGTTTGCTGGCAATTAACTTCGACCTAACACCCCTGTTTTCCAGACTCAGGGCTTTGCAGACGGATAGCCTGGATATAGAACTGCTTGACCAGCAAGGGTTCTGGCTAATCGCTGCAGATTCGTCAAAGCAATGGGGACGAGATTTGGGACGCTTGCAAAACAACCTTGAATTCTTCAATCCAGAGCTGTGGAGGCAATTGCAAAGCCGGGGGGCCGATTCATTGATAGCCAGGGATCGCCTGTGGAGATACCAGCGTTTTCCAATCGATGCATTGCAAACCTGGGATGGTAAGGACAAAGAGTCCTTGTATTTTCTGATAGCGACCAAACCCGGGCTGCTGGGTGAGATTCGCCAGCAGACCCTGTCATCGGTGGCAGTTCTAGGGCTGGGGATTCTGCTGCTGGGAGGGTTGGCATTGCGACAACTCTATGCGGCCGATCTGAGAGGCTTAAGGCTGAATCAGATCCTACAGCGCGAAAAGCAAGAACTCAAAGAGGCCTATGAAAGCCTGCACCAGGCGCTTCAGCGCCAGCAGTTGCTGCAGAACGAATTGGTGGAGTCCAGAAAACTGTCCTCACTGGGTATGATGGTGGCCGGGGTGGCTCATGAACTCAATACACCTAATGGTGGTGCGCTGATGTCGGTTACCAGCGTCCATCAGGCCCTATCCACGCTCGGTCAACAAGTCCGACAGAGACTGAGTAAAAATGAGCTGCAGCATTTTATGGATTATTCAGAGCAGGGACTGGCACTGGCAGAGAAGAACCTCAATCGGATGAGTAAGCTGATTCATAGTTTCAAGCGTTTGGCGGTCGATCGCACGGATGAAGATTTGCATGAATTCGCACTGGCCCAACTGGTTGAGGATCTGCTGATCAGCTTAAAGCCGAAGTTGAAGAAAACGGCCACCAAAGTAGAAACTGATATCGACGCGCAGATCATTCTTATCAGCTATCCAGGCTATCTTTCGCAGGTCTTACAAAACCTGATCGACAATGCTATCAGCCATGGTTTTTCCGGACAAAGTGGGGGCAATATCCGCATCTCTGCGACGCAGCAGAACAACAGTGAAGTCCACTTACGGATCAGTGACGATGGGGTGGGCATTGATCCGCAAAAGATTGATAAAATTTTTGACCCTTTCTTTACGACTGGGAGACAAGCCGGACATAGTGGTCTAGGTTTGCACTTGGTTAATCAGTGGGTCGGTCAGTTTCTGCAAGGGTACATAAAACTGGACTCCACGGTCAGTCAGGGTACGACCTTCAATCTCTATATCGCCAAAGTGATAGCCAAAGACTGAACTTTAAATATGCTGGTAGTATTTAAAGTGTGCGCTAATGTGTGTTCGTCCAGGTCGGTGACCGTCGGCATTCTTGTTGCGTAAGAGATAGTCGAATTTCTGACATAAAAAAGCCCCGAGAGCGGGGCTTATTATCAGCGGTTTGTCGTTACTCTCGTGCCAGGCACCAGAACAACTGAATCTTCTTGAATTAGAAGCGACCGCGGCTGTTTGAGTGACCACCAGTTCTTGGCTTAGGTGGACGAGCTTCGTTTACCACGAGCGCACGGCCGGAAACATCTTTGCCGTTCAGACTTTCGATGGCTGCTTCAGCCTCTGCGCGGTTGTCAAACTCGACAAAACCAAAGCCTTTAGAGCGGTTGGTTTCACGGTCCGTGATGATTTTGGCGGAGCTTACGGTACCGAACGCAGCAAAAGCAGCTTCCAAATCAGCATCTGTCATTTGATATGACAAGTTTCCTACATAAAGTTTCATTGCACATTTTCTCTCGGCTGTTAAGTATCTACGCCATCATGGGAGCCAACAGCCAGAATCGCCCGATGTCGTGTGTAGGGCGACCATTGCCCAACACTTGGTTCATTTCTAGTTTGAGGCAAAGCTTATTTAAGAGCAACAAAGATTTACGCGATTGACTGATTATTTCTTGTGCGATGGGTAAATCATCCTCAAAGCCTGATTCCGGGGGCCCTGGCCTAGATCTCCGATGAGTCTATTATATGGGGCTCATGCCTGGCGTCTTCGTACCACTGGCGCATGGGTTGCAGCGACAGGATACGGTCCTGGTAGTGCTTGATTTGCGCCGATTGGGCCTCTACGCCATAGGTATTGAATCTGGTCACGACCGGGGCGTACATGGCATCGGCGATACTGAAGTCACCAAACAGAAATGGGCCGTTGTGCAGGTTAAGGCAATCCTGCCAGATTTGTTGCACCCTGTTTATGTCCTTGTCCAGTTCTGCCGTGCGCTTCACCTCAACCAACTGGCGTCTGCAGTTCATCGGCATCTGGCTGCGCAGGGCACCAAAGCCACTGTGCATCTCCGCGCTGATACAGCGGGCCATGACCCGGCTGGCCTCATCCACTGGCCAGGCGTGGACGGAGGGAAAGCGCTCCGCCAGGTATTCCATAATGGCCAGTGAATCCCAGATGACCCGGTCACCATGCTTTAGCAGAGGCACCAGTCCGGCCGGCGAGTATTCAAGCAACCGGGCTTTGCTGTCGGGCTGATAGAGGGGGATCAGGATTTCCTCAAAGGCGATGTGGTGCATTTTCATCAGCAGCCAGGGTCGCAACGACCAGGATGAATAATTTTTGTTGCCAATTACCAGGGTCAGGTCGGCCATAGCTCGCTCCTTATCAATAGTGGGACTTCTCATTTTTAGAATGGCTAGAGCACCGATTGGACAAATACTGCTTACCAGAACGTGGCTGAAATTTCCCCAGACTGCCCCAGGCTTTTCAGGATTTAGCACCACCAACCCCATGAAAAACCCTGGATTGCCTGGAAAATTTCAGCCTCCGCTGGTAGCCACTATTTATCCAATCGGTGCTCTAGTATCCTACAGCAGCAGTTTGAATGCAGAACATGTTGTCAGGAAAAATAATGAAAAAACTCTGTACCGCTTTACTGGGATTGGCCGCATTTTGCGCCTCCGCCGATGAGGGCATGTGGCAGCCCCATCAGTTACCACAGATGGAAAACCTCTTACAGCAAAAGGGCCTGGAATTGGATGCCGGCAGTATCTCCAAGCTGACCGAATTTCCCATGAACGCCGTTATCAGCCTGGGAGGTTGTACGGCGTCTTTTGTCTCCCCCCAGGGGCTGGTCGTCACCAACCACCACTGCGCTTACGGCAGTATCCAGTATAACTCCACCCCCGAGCACAACTATCTGCAAAACGGCTTTCTGGCCAGCACACTGGAGCAGGAACTGCCCGCTGCGCCCGGTTCACGCATTTATGTGACTGAAGAGGTCAGCCAGGTAACGGATCGTATGACCGCCGGGCTGACTGAGATGGAAGAGGCTATCGCCAGGTTCGATGCCATCGAAGATCGCAGCAAACAACTGGTGGCCGAATGTGAACAGGATCCCGGTTATCGTTGCGAGGTATACAGCTTCCACGGTGGGCTGGAATATTTCCTGATCAAATCCCTGGAAATCCGCGATGTGCGGCTGGTTCATGCACCCAGTATGTCGGTGGGGAAGTACGGCGGTGATGTAGACAACTGGATGTGGCCCAGACATACCGGGGATTATTCCTTCTACCGGGCCTATGTCAGCAGCGATGGCAAGCCGGCCGACTTCGATCCGGCCAACCGGCCCTATGTTCCCGCCAGTTTCCTTAAAGTGTCTGCCAAAGGCTTAAGTGAGGGGGATTTCGTGATGGTGGCCGGTTATCCGGGCAGCACCAACCGCTATCGCACCGCTAAGGAGGTTGAAGATACCTTTACCTACACTTATCCCAAGGCAAGGCAGTACCGCCAGGAGATGATTGAGGTTATCGAGCAGACGAGCGCCCCGGGCAGCGACGCCAGGATCAAGTATGAAAGCACCATTGCCAGCCTGGCGAACTATGCCAAGAACTATGGCTCCATGGTGGAAAGTTATCAGCAGACGGGTTTTCTGGCCCGCAAGCAGGCCTTTGAGAATGCCCTGATGGAATGGCTGAATGAGGACGAAGCCCGCCTGGCCAGGTTTGGCGGCAGTCTTGATGAACTGGCGCAACTGATCGAGGAAGAAGCCCGCTACCAGCCCAGGGAGTTGGCTATGGGCTATATCAACCGCACTACCTTGCTGCCGGCGGCCCAGAAGCTCTATCGTCTGGCCCACGAGCGCCAGAAACCCGATATGCAACGCAAGCCCGGCTATCAGGAACGGGACATGAAAAAGTTCGAGCAGTCCATGCGGCGCATTTCACGTCGCTTTGACAGCGAAGTGGACAAGGCCGTGTTGCTGCACTTTATCAAAAACTATCACGGGTTGGCGGCCGATCAGCATGTGGTCCCCTTCGATGACTTTTTCGAACTGGATGAGAGCCTCAATGAAGCACGTCTGCGTCAGATGCTGGACAAGATGTACCGTGAGACCGCTCTGGATGACGAAGAACAACGTCTGGCCTGGATGAGCGCATCGGTGCAGGACTTCAAAAACAGCAATGATCCCTTTATCCGGTATGCCGTGGCCCTGCATGACTGGGAAATGGCCCAGGAGAAACAGGACAAGGCCATCAAGGGACGTTACCTGAGCCTCAGGCCTGCTTATATGCAGGCGGTGATCGCCTACAACCAGAGTCTGGGTAAGCCTGTATATGCTGATGCCAACAGTACCTTACGGGTCAGCTATGGCAACGTGCGTGGCTACTCCCCCAAAGATGCGGTATGGATGCAGCCGTTCACCAGTCTCAGAGGATTGCTGCAGAAGGAAACGGGTCAGGAGCCTTTCAATGCTCCGGGCAAACTGCTGGAGCTGGCCAGGCAACAAGAGTATGGCGCCTATAAACAGGATGCCCTTGACTCGGTGCCGGTGAATTTTCTCAGTACGGTGGATACCACCGGCGGCAACTCCGGCTCGCCCACTTTAAACGGCAAGGCCGAGCTGGTCGGTCTGCTGTTTGACGGAGTGTATGAAAGCATCATCGGCGACTGGGATTTTGATGACAACCTGAATCGCTCCATCCATGTGGACAGCCGTTATATGCTGTGGGTCATGGAGAATGTGGACAAGGCGCACAACCTGCTGGAAGAGATGGTGATCGTTAAATGATAGTGCGGCCGCAGGCATCTGATTGGTATGAGAGCCCGTCACTAAAGTTGTTACAACTCTGTAAAGAATGGAGTAGTCTAGTCCCATCATAAGGAGACAAACGGACAGGTCTGTGTGATGGCGGTGCGCAGGGAACGTACCACCTGACAGTCTGGACTGTCGGGCTTCAAAGAAGCATGGGTTGGGGGACAAAATGCAATCCAACGACCAGTACCCATCGGACTTGTCACTCTTTATTCAGCGTGCTGCCCAGCCTATGCTGTTACTGCATGGACCAGCGGTCGTGCAGGCCAATGCGGCCCTGCTTGATCTGCTGGAATTCCGCTCTGTAAAAGAACTGGCCAGCCGGCCACTGTCGGACCTCTGTCAGGCCAACGGCCTGCCGGTGGATCGCCAACTGGCGGATTTTATCGAAAAAGGCCAGGGTGGGGGGCGATGGGAATGGCTGGGCAATTCGGGTAAACGCCTGCAATGCGAGGTCCAGGCGACCTGCGTGTCCGTCTCAGGCGAACCCCACCTGCATCTTAGTCTGCGTCACCTGGATGAATACGGCCCTAATGCCGAAGTACAGCTTCAGCTCTACCAGCAGGTCTTCGAATCCTCAATAGAGGCGGTCATTATCACCGACACCGCTCAGCGCATCCTTTATGCCAACCGGGCGTTCTGTGAAGTTACCGGTTATGGCATCACCGAACTGCTGGGCAAGGACATCCGTTTGCTGCGCTCGGAAAAACACGATGACAGCTTTTTCCACGCCATTGCAACGGAACTGCAGGAAAAGGGGTTCTGGAGCGGCGAGATCTGGGACAGAAACAGCAAGGGCCAGGATTTTCTCTGCCATGTCAGGTTGAGCGCCATCGTAGATGAATACAGACAACCCCGTTATTTTGTCGGCGTATATACGGACGTTTCCGGTCAGGACAGCCAGATCATGCAGTTGCGGGAAATGGCCTACCATGACGAACTCACCGGCCTGCCAAACCGGGCGCTGCTAATGCAATTGCTGCCCCATCAGATCAGTCAGTGCCGCCGGGAGAAAGGTCATTTCGGTTTGATGTTTTTGGATCTGGACAAGTTCAAGCCCATTAATGACAAGTATGGCCATGAGGTGGGGGACGAACTGCTCAAACAAGTGGCGGAAAGACTCAGGGAAGTCCTGCGTAACAGCGATACGGTGGCAAGGCTTGGCGGCGATGAGTTCGTGGTGCTGGTCAGTAATACTACCGGCCCCGAGTCTATCGCACGGGTGGCGGAAAAAATTCACGAAGCCCTGGGCGAACCTATTTTAGTCAATGGGCAGCAACTGGATGTGGGCGTCAGTATCGGCATTAGTATGTTCCCGCAAAACAGCGAGAATCCCGATACGTTGTTGCATCAGGCCGATATCGCCATGTACCGGGCCAAGAAACGCGGTGAGAACCAGTATGTGTTTTACTGCGAGGATCTCAATCAGGAACTGGTCAATTACAAACTGATGGAACAGGAGATCAGGGACGGCCTGAAGCGGGGCGAGTTCATACCTTACTATCAGCCCCAGGTAGACAGTCGCAGTGGTGAGATAGTGGGAGTGGAGTGCCTGGCCAGATGGCAGCACCGGGAGCGGGGCATTGTGCCGCCGAATAGCTTTATTTCAGTGGCCGAACGTTCCGGCCTCATTCAGGAAGTGTTTCTGCAGGTTCTGGGTCAGGCCATCAAGGACATTGGTCAATGGAAGACGATTCGTGAGCGGGAACTCCAGGTATCGGTGAATATTTCCGGTCACCAGTTCTGTGATCATCAGAATATTACCCAGATGTCGGAGATGCTCAAAGAGTCCGGTATCCGCCCGGGTAGCCTGAAAACAGAAATTGCCGAACGCTCCTTGATGAGTAACGGCCAGTATTTGCTGGAGCGTCTGAGCTGGGTCAAGACGGCGGGTTTCAGCATTGCCCTGGATGATTTTGGCAGCGGCTATTCGTCCATTCGTCAGCTCAAGATACTGCCGGTGGATACCCTGAAAATAGACAGATCCTATTTGTCCAGTATGGAGGATGAGCCCAGGGACAGAATCGTCATCAAGGCCATTATTCAGTTATCCAAAACCCTTGGGATAGGCGTGGTGGCACAAGGGGTGGAACGGGAAGAGCAGGTGCGCTTTCTGGAGGAAAACGGTTGTCACGTCATGCAGGGCTACCATTTCAGCAGACCCTTGCCCGCCGATGAGTTCGCCCTGTTGCTGGCGGCCCGGCAATCCGCCTGAGCCCCGCTAATCTTGGGGATGACGCAGGGGGCCGTGATGAGGACGATATTTGTCCACCCACATGGCAGTGGCGCCACAGATGGCCACCGGCATCACCAGGAAGTTGATAATGGGCACCATGGCAAACAGGGTCACCATGACACCAAAACTGAAGGCCCGGCTTTTGTCCTCTGCCAGGGCAGTGCGCATCACCTTGAAAGGCACCTTGTGATTGTCAAACGGATAATCGCAATACTGAATGGCCATCATCCAGGCGGTAAACAAAAACCATATCAGTTGCCCGAATACAGGTAGCAAAAAGAAAATAATCAGAAAGCCCAGCGCCCTTGGCAGGTAGTAGACCAGCTTAATCCATTCGCGGCCCAGGGTGCGGGGAATATCCTTGATTACCGCCAGCATGCCGCCTTCGGCCAGTGGGTGGCCGGTCAGGTGCAACTCCACCTTTTCAGCAAGCAGCCCGTTGAAGGGCGCGGCCAGCCAGTTGGCCAGACTGCTGAAAATAAAGGAAAAGGTCACCAGGATAATGATAACCGCCAAAGGCCAGAGAAAATAAGCCAGCCATTCTTTCATCCAGTCCAGCCAGTTGGGGATCAAATCCATCAGCCAGACAATGGCCGAATCTATCTGCTGGAGAAGAAAATAGAAGGCCACTGCGAACAGCAGCAGATTGACCGCCAAAGGAATAAACACAAAACGCTTCAGCCCTTTGGTGCGAATCAGTTCAAATCCCTGGAAAAAATAGGCGGCGCCGCTTTTCAGTTCGGTTTGATGCATGCTGCTCCTTGAATCCTTCTGTTTTTTGGCGGTCAGGCTAAGGGTATCTGATTGTAACCCTGGCTGTGAATTCCTCAATTGTTACACTCTATGAGTTTTGGTACAGTCGGACGGTCGGCTTTTTGCCGCAGACCCTCTCTGGCCAAAAGCAAAAATTGCTTAGATAACAATAACAAGGACCCATGCGGCTTAAAAAGATTAAACTGGCAGGATTCAAGTCCTTTGTGGATCCCACCAGTATTCCTTTTCCCGACGACATGACCGCCATTGTGGGGCCCAATGGCTGTGGCAAGTCCAATGTTATTGATGCCGTGCGTTGGGTACTGGGGGAAAGTTCTGCCAGGAATCTGCGCGGTGACGCCATGACAGATGTGATCTTCAACGGATCCACGGCCCGCAAACCCGTGTCCCAGTGCAGCGTGGAACTGGTTTTCGACAATTCAAGCGGCCGCATCCAGGGCGAATATGCCAAATATAATGAGTTGTCGGTCAAACGCCTGGTGACCCGGGACGGTCAGTCCAACTATTTCCTCAATGCCAGCAAGTGCCGTCGCCGCGATGTGACCGACCTTTTCCTGGGCACAGGATTGGGGCCCCGCAGCTACGCCATTATTGAGCAGGGCATGATTTCCCGGCTTATCGAATCCAAGCCCCAGGAATTGCGGGTATTTATCGAAGAAGCCGCCGGAATTTCCAAATATAAGGAACGGCGTCGCGAAACGGAAAGCCGTATCCGTCATTGCCGGGAAAATCTCGACCGGCTCAACGATGTACGCGGGGAACTGGGCCAGCAACTGGAAAAGCTGCAGCGCCAGGCCGCAGCGGCAAAACGTTATAAGGAACTCAAGGCCAAGGAGCGCAAGCTGAAAAGCGAGCTGGCCGCCCTGCGCTGGCTGAAACACAGCAATCAACTGGCCGACCTGGAGCAGGCCATCGCCGCCAGTGAAGCCGAAATAGAGGCGTTTGTCGCCCGGCAACGGGGGGATGAACGTGGCATGATCCAGGATCAGGAACGCCAGCAAGATCTTAAACAACAGCTTACCGATATACAGAACCAGTACTTCCAACTGGGTAACCAAATTACCCGCCTGGAACAGACCCAGATCCATGCACGTCAACGCAGGCAACAGATAGAACAGGAGCTGCGCCAGCTTAACGACAGCCTCGAAGAAGCAGGCGTGGCCTGCCAGCAGGACGCGTCGCGCCTGATGGAATTACACGAACAGCTTGAACTGGCCCGGCCGGAGATGGCATTGCTGGAAGAACAGAGCCAGCAGGCCAACTTCACCCTGCTGGCCAGTGAACAGCAATGGCAGGAGCAGCAGGATCACTGGCGCCGCCAGGAACAGGGCTTTTATCAGCTCCAGCAGCAGTGCCAGACCCGCCAGAGTCAGATTCAATCCCTGCAGACGCTGCTGGAAAGAGCCGGGCAACGACGTTGTGAGCTGGAAGAGGAACTGGCCCTTAGCCGGGACCATAATCTTGAGGAAAGCCTGACCGAAGTGGAAACGCAGCAGGCAGACTGCCGCCAGGCTCTGCAACAGGCCCGCGACGCACAGGAAAAAAGCAGGCAGCATTTACAACAAACCGAGCAACAACTGGAAGCCCGGCAAGCCAGTCATCTCGTCCAGACCCGAGAACTTCACCAGCTTGAAGCCAGACTGACTTCCCTGCAGACGCTGCAGCGGGACATGGAGGAAGGGAATGAGTCGCTTCAGGAGTGGCTGAAGACACAAGCTGAGCAGCCGCCCCTGGCATGGCAGCAGTTGAAAGCGGAACCTGGCTGGGAAACGGCCCTGGAAACCGTACTACAACACTGGCTGAGCGTACCGCTGATTGCCTCTTCGCAAATGCCGGAGATTCCCGCCAGTCAATGGCTGCTGGTGGACGCCATGACAACAAATAAGCCAACTGGCAGTCTGGCCGCCAAAGTGCTGAGTCACAAGGTGCCCCACTGGCTCCAACTGGTGCAGGTAGTGGAGGCGGAGGCGGATATTGGCTCCTTGCGGGCAAAGCTGCAGGCCGGCCAGAGCCTGATTACCCAATCCGGCCACTGGCATGGCCGCGACTGGTCGGTGCTGGGCATCAAACGCAACAGTAGCGGCATGCTTGACCGGGCCAGGCAGATAGAAGATCTCAGCGGCAGGTTGGCGCCGTTACGGATTGAGCTGGCAGCCCTGGACCAGGCAATCCAGACAACCAGGGAGAATTTGCAGCAGGCCCGTAGGGAAGATCAGCAGGCTGAGGCCCAGGTGCGGGACAAAGAGCGACTTTTAGATAAATTGCAGCAGCAGGTTAGCCTGCTTGAGACGCAGCGGCAAAACCAGCAGACCCAGCAGGCCAGACTGACGCAACAAATAGTCCAGCAACAGGCCCAGATCGAAGAGGACCAGTACAGGCTTGAAGAACTGGCGGCCGAACTCGAAGCGTTGCAATTGACCCTGGAAGAGGATGCACAAGAGCAACAGAGCCTAGCCAGTCAGCGGGAAAACTTACAGCAGGAACTGTCTTCCAGGCGCGCCCAGGCAGAGGAGATGAAGAATCGGGTACACAGGCTGGCCCTGGAGGTTCAGGGGCTGGAGAATCAACTGGCCAATGTTCGCCAGTCGCAGGCCCGACATACTGATGCGCAAAAGACAATGCAGGAGCGTAAGGCCTCCCTGGAGGAGGAATTGCTGGACTGGCAGACACCTTTGCAGGAGCAGAGTGAACAGTTGCAGGAATTGTTGGAACAACGTGTCGAGGTGGAGCAGCAACAGACGGAGACCGCCAATCAACTGGCTGAGGTGGAAGAGCGGCTGCAGGATGCGCAAAAAGGCCAACAGGGCATTAACGACCGGATCCAGCGTATGAAAGAGGCGCAGCAGAGCCTGCGTCTGGAATACGAAGGTTGCCGGGTCAGAGCCAATGGGGTACTGGAACAACTGCAGGAGATGAATCAACCGCTCAAGCCGGTACTGGAAAGCCTGGACGAAGCGGCAGAGGAGCAAGCCTGGCAGGAAGAGCTGGATAGGACGTCCGCTGCGGTGTCGCGCCTGGGTGCGGTGAATCTGGCGGCCGTGGAGGAATATGAGATCCAGGCAGGGCGAAAACAGCATCTGGATGAACAGAATGACGATCTGACCGCGGCCCTTGAGACGCTGGAGTCAGCCATCCGCAAGATTGACAAGGAAACCCGCAGCCGCTTCCGGGACACCTTCGACAAGGTCAATAATGATCTGAAGATGTTGTTTCCCAAGGTGTTTGGTGGTGGATCGGCGTACCTGGAACTGACGGACGACGATTTGCTCGAAACCGGGGTTACTATCATGGCCAGGCCGCCCGGCAAGAAAAATAGCACCATTCATCTGCTAAGCGGTGGAGAAAAAGCCCTGACCGCTTTATCATTGGTGTTCGCGATTTTCCGACTGAACCCGGCGCCTTTTTGTCTGTTGGATGAAGTGGACGCCCCCTTGGATGACGCCAACGTTGGTCGATTCTGTAAACTGGTGTCGGAAATGTCCAGGACGGTACAATTTATTTATATCACCCATAACAAGATAGCGATGGAAATGGCCAAGCACCTGACCGGGGTGACTATGGCCGAGCCCGGTGTATCAAGAATGGTGGCCGTGGATGTGGATGAAGCTGTCGCCCTTGCGGAATTATAAAAATACATAATGGAAGAATTACGTCTGACTTTTCTGATTTTTGGTGCCCTGGCCATTGCCGGGATCCTGGTCCATGGCTTGTGGACGGTGCGCAAAAAGAACCGCAGCAAGACCGGGCCCGGTCGGGCAGCCTATCTGAAATATGAACGGGATGCGGATGAGAGCCTGGATTCAGACTTTGAGCCGGACGAGGGCGGAGAGCCGCAAGTAAAAGACTTTGATGACTTGGGCTTGGGGCCGGTGCGGGTCATTAAGTCGGAGCCCAGACTCAGAGTCAGCGAGACGGAGGATTTTGAACGGCAGTCTGAGTCAACGTCGGCCGCCCCCGCTGAATCGGTGCCCCCTGTCGTCCGCACCGAAGGCAGGTCGGAAAAGATGACGGAGCCCAAGGCGGAACAGCCGGCCGGCCGGGTGTCCATGCCGGAGCCCCCCACGTTTTTATTGCGTCAGGGCGGCAGAGAACAAGCCGCCCCGGTCCATCCAGCGCAGACGCCCCCTAAACGCCCATACAATATGGCAGAGCCGAGTCGCAGCGCCCCGCCCAAAGCAGGTTTGCCCCCCGACACCTCAAAACGTCAGGAACCCACCATTGGCAGTGAACCGGTTGCCGCCCCGGCGGATGAGACCAGGGAAACCGGGGAGGAAAAAGCCCTGCAGACCGAGCCCCAGGAAACTGTCAGGGCCGGGTTGGCCGAACAGGCCCGCAACCTGGTCAAACGCAAAAAAAGCGAGCCGCCCAAGCGCCGTGAACCTTCTTTGAACAAAGCCAGGGCCGATCAGATGCGCATCGACTTTGATGACGAGCCCAAAACGCCGCCGGTGCCGGAAAAAACCGCCGAAAAAGCCGAGACGGGCAAGTCTGTGAGCCAGGAAGTACTGGTACTGAATGTCAAAGCGCCGGATAACAAGCCCATTCCCGGCGCCACGCTGTTACCGGCTTTGCTGACCCTGGGCTTCAAGTTCGGCGAACAGGATATTTTTCATCGTCATGTGAACAGTAACGGCAAAGGACCGGTATTGTTCAGCCTGGCTAATATGTTTAAGCCCGGGGTGTTTGATATTGACAGCATGGAGACTTTCACAACACAGGGGGTCTCATTGTTTATGATCCTGCCCATCGAAGGGGATCCCCATCAGGTTTTCAATATGATGCACAATGCCGCGCGGAAACTCGCCGATGAGTTCGGGGCGCAGGTGCTGGATGGCAGGCGCAGCGCCCTGACCAAGCAGAGCCTGCAGCAGTATGTGGAGAAGATCCGTGAGTTTGAACGCAAGCGGATGATTCGAAAAGCCAACTGATCAATATTAGGTTTCTAACTTAAGGACATCCTCAAAGGGCCATGCCAGCAAATGCCTGGAGCACAGAAGAAGTGTTTGTGTCTGGCAGCCCTGTGTCCGCCGTCACTCTGTGGTGAATAACTAACCATGCAAACCGCTATTACCGAACGCCTGGCTCAGCTCAGGACACAATTGAATGACTACAACTACCAGTATTATGTGCTGGACGATCCCTCCGTGCCGGATGCCGAATATGATCGGCTGATGCAGGAGCTTAAAGCCCTTGAATCGCAGCATCCTGATTTGATAAGTCCGGATTCCCCGACCCAAAAAGTAGGCGGGGAGCCTGTTTCGGCTTTCGGTGAAGTGGAGCATGAAGTGCCCATGTTGTCGCTGGACAATGCCTTTGACCAGGATGAGTTCAGGGCCTTCGAGAAACGCATTCGTGACCGCCTCAAGCGCGAGTTGTCCATCAGTTACTGCTGTGAGCCCAAATTGGATGGTCTGGCTGTCAGCCTGCTTTACGAAAACGGAAAGCTTGTGCGTGGTGCCACCAGGGGCGATGGCCGCACCGGAGAGAATATTACCGCTAATGTGAAGACCATTGCCAATCTGCCCCTGACCCTGCGTGGCGAGGATTTTCCTGCCCGCCTGGAAGTACGGGGAGAGGTATTTATGACCAGGCAAGGGTTTGAGCAATTGAATCAAACTCAGGCGAAAAAGGGCGGTAAGGTCTTTGTTAACCCACGCAATGCGGCGGCAGGCAGTTTGCGTCAACTGGACTCTCGTATCACTGCCTCGCGCCCCTTGCGGATTTATCTCTATTCGATGGGGCTGGTAGAAGGTGAACGTCAGCCCCTGGCCGATAACCACCACGGACGCCTCCAGCAACTAAAAAGCTGGGGGCTGCCCCTGTGTCCGGAAACGCGCCTGGTGGAGGACAGCGCAGGGTGTGACCGCTTTTATACGGACATCCTGGGCAGACGTGACAGCCTGGGATATGAAATCGACGGGGTGGTGATCAAGGTAGATAACATGGCCCTGCAACAGGAGCTGGGTTTTGTGGCCAGGGCACCACGCTGGGCCATCGCCTGGAAGTTTCCCGCCCAGGAGGAGATGACCCGCTTGCTGGACGTGGAGTTTCAGGTGGGTCGCACCGGCGCCATTACGCCTGTTGCGCGACTGGAGCCCGTGTTTGTCGGCGGGGTGACCGTTTCCAACGCCACCTTGCACAATCAGGATGAGATCGAACGACTGGGTATCCAAATCGGTGATACGGTCATTATTCGCCGGGCCGGGGATGTCATCCCGCAGGTGGTGTCGGTGGTGGAGGCCAAACGGCCAGCCGGGGCCAGGGAAATCCTGTTCCCTGCCCAGTGTCCCGTATGCGGATCCCAGGTGGAGAAACTTGAGTCTGAGGCCGTGGCCCGCTGCACCGGCGGATTGGTTTGTGCGGCCCAGCGCAAGGAAGCCCTTAAACATTTTGCCTCACGAAAGGCCATGGATGTGGATGGATTGGGCGACAAACTTATCGAGCAACTGGTGGAAATGGACTGGGTGAAGACGCCGGCCGATCTGTTCCGCCTGGATTTGGCGCAACTGGCCGGTCTGGAACGTATGGGTGAAAAGTCTGCTGCTAACCTGGTCAGTGCCCTGGAGCAGGCGAAGAAAACCAGTCTGCCGAAGTTCCTCTACGCCCTGGGGATCCGTGAAGTGGGCGAGGCGACCGCCACCAACCTGGCGCGGCATTTTCTGACCCTGGACAACCTGCGCGGGGCGGATCTTGACGCGCTGCAGGCGGTCAATGACGTGGGTGAAGTGGTGGCCCGGCATATTCACAACTTTTTTGCCGAGCCGCACAATCAACAGGTGGTCGATGAGTTGATCGCCGAAGGAGTCAGCTGGCCGGCCATCGAAGTCAAGTCTGCCTCGGAGCTGCCCCTTAAAGATCAGTCTTTTGTACTTACCGGTACCCTGACCAGTATGGACAGGAACCACGCCAAGGCGAGATTGCAGGAACTGGGTGCCAAGGTGGCCGGCAGTGTGTCCGCCAAAACAGATTACCTGGTAGCAGGCGAAAAGGCCGGCTCCAAACTGACCAAGGCCAACGAACTGGGAGTGAAAGTTCTTTCAGAAGACGACTTGCTGGCTCTGTTGGCCTCTTTCGATACTCAGGAATAAGTACACAAAACCATGCAGGAAATCTTGTTTAAGCTGACCAAGCTGCTGCAACCCTATTATATGGAAGTGGCCATGACACTGGTGGCGACGTTGCTGGTGGTGTACGGAGATGTGGTTAACAAGCATCTTAAGCGTATGCTCAGTCCCTATCATTTTATACTGCGCACCCTGGTGTTCGTGCTGATCTGTGCCTTCGGGTACGGGGCCTTTATTTTATTTGCCACTCCCTTTACCCGGCAACTGATACTGCTGGTGCCGTCCACTTATCAGGGGATCAGCATTGTAGGGACCTTCCTGCTGCTGGGCTATCTGGCCGAGCAGAGACGCTACATCTGATGGCCGGACACAGAACTATCCTGCCCCTGCATTACTATGATGAGGAAGGCAGGCTGAAAGCTTCACGCTGGATGTATGCCAGTCTGCTGTTTCTGATGCGGGGTTATCTGGTGGCAATCGCCTCTTTGACCTACCGGCAGGACACCGGCCTGCTGTTGTCGCTGTTTTACCCGGACCGACACTACTTTTATCTGAGCCTGGCTACCGGGTTGCCGGCGATGCTGCTGCTGGTCGTCGTCTGGTGGCGTCATAAATTCCGCCAATGGGCGCCCTGGTTGTTCGCCTGCTTCCGTCCTTTACTGCAGATGAGCCTGGTGGCGGACCTGTTGTTGCATCTGTGGATGGGGCAACATCAGCACTGGCAGTTTTCCTGGTTGATCGCCCTGACCCTGCTGCTGGATCTGCTGTTACTACTTTACTGGCGGCGAAGCGGCAAACAACGGCAGATCCTCAAAGACTGGGGCAGAGAGTAAATAGTGTCTTTGGCTCCGGGTCTTTACTGCGCGTTATTGGCCAGGGCCTGGTCGAAATAGTTTTTCACACTGATCTGGCTGTCATTGACCAGCCGCTGATAGCAGATGCCGGCAAAGGCATAAGTGTGGCCGGCGTATTCCAGCACCACGTAGGGGGCATCGGGATTGCTGGCGTCATAATGCCAATGACCGCCAACCCTCTTGCGGAAAATCTCGCCTACATAGGCGCCATACAGATTGCAGATGGTGAATACGGCTTCGTTTTCCAAGGCCTGATTCTTGTATTTTTCCAGCCATTTGAGGATTACCTGATCTACCAGCGCTACACTTTCGGGGCTGCTGTCCAGCTCCACCCCAAACTCGTCACGGGTGGAGATCACTGCATTATGGGCGCTGTCCGCCATCAGGCTTGCCAGCTCTTCTCGGGTCATTTGCATCAGGTTTCCCCTACTTTTATCTCTAACGGCGGATAATGGTTTAATTGTCTGTGGCTCAGAATCAGCTCCGACAGCAGCTTGCTGCCAGGTCCCATGGCGTCGGGTCTGGGATGGACCAGCCAGTTGATGTGCTTTCTGAAGCTGCTGCCCTTAATATTCAACCTGTTTAAACGGCCCGCGTCCACCAGATGGGCCACTTCGTGTTCGGGTAGCCAGCAAAAACCCAGTCCCTGCAGCAGCAGATCGATGGCCATATGAAACTGGCTGACCGTCCAGCGGGCTTCGGCGCGCAGCCAGCCCTGTTTTTCGTCCGGTGACTGTCCCGTATCCTTGATCACTATCTGCAGGTGCTGAAGCAGCTCGTTGGCATCCAGGGGACTGCTCATGGCAGACAGGGGATGATCAGGATGGCAAACGGCGACAAACTTGATTTCGGCAATGGGTTCACCGAGAAAGCCCCTGGGCACAGTGCCACCTATGACCAGATCGGCCCAGCCCTGGGTAATGGCCTCCTCAGTGCCGGTCAGAACGGTATCCAGGATATTCAAACGGCTGCCACGGCTCTCAGGATAAAAGGCCCTGAGAACCGGGTAGATCAGTTTGCGGGGGTAGGCGAGATCCAGAGCCAGGGTAATCTGTGGCTCCCAGTCCTGATTGATGCTGTCGGCCAGCACTTCCAGATCCTGCACATTCTGGGTCAGGTGGCGGGAGCGTCGCAGCATGACTTCGCCTGCTTCCGTCAGATACGCCTTGCGGCCACGGACCTCCAGCAACTGCACACCCAACTGGCTCTGTAACTTGGCCACCGCATGGTTAAGAGAGGACTGACTCTTGTTCAGTTTGGCGGCGGCATGGGCATAGCCGCCACAATCCACAACGGCTTGCAGGATACGCCACTGTTCCAGTGTGGTCTTTGGCCGATACAAAGCTGTGTCCCTATATTTCTATTTTTTAGACAGGTCTGCCTATGCTAGATGGCCCGGGAGCCAATTGCAATGTAAACAGAAAGAAGGGAAAACCTGATTACCGGCCATAGATTAAGGCAGGACGTCCCAGTCAATCACAGGGGGCTGAGCGGACGGTTGTCGTTCAAACAGCTGATCCAACTCGCCCGGCGGATAAAAGAATCCACCGTTTTCCAACACAAATCCCCGTTCATCGCTTGTGCCTGAATAGTCGAACCTGTCACCGGCGCGGGCGGTGGCGTCGGCGGTCAGCACGGCCCGGGTCAGTTCATGCCAGATACCGCTGGTATCCCGGACCCACTGGTTGTGATACCGGGCCATCCGGTGCTGGTCGCCATACTCGGTAAGAAAGTTTTCCAGAAACGAATGTAAACGGGTGGCATGGGTCTGTGTTTGGGGCCGACGAAAGGCCGCTATAAGCTGCCACTCAGTGTCATCTGAATCAGCAGGCTTGAACCAGGCCGTGTAGGCTGTGCTGTTGTCATCATCCGGCTGGACCTGCAGCAGGAAGCTGTAAGAAGTGTCTGCCTGCCAGGAGTATTTCAGATAGCTCTGTCCGCCGGCGCCTTCATTGCCGAATTCGCCAGTGTACACCCCGTCACCCTTGCGCAGTAACTGGATACGCTGGTCAGCCGGGATCTGATCCGGATCGTCCGTCTGATAGGGGCTCCAGACAGAAAACAACACCCTCCGTTCAACCCCGGAATTGACCTGGATGCCAAAGTATCCTTCCGCAAAGCCGTTGGCCATAAAGTAAGAACCCGGCACGTCCTGTCCCTGGGGCACCGTCACCTCAGAGTAGAACCACTGAATATCGGCACTGACCGGGGGTTCGTAACTGAAGTGCACAGAAGGCCCGCGCCGTCCCCAATAAGGGTTGGCAGACAGTTCCGTCAGTATTACCTCCTCCTGTTCAGGCCATAACAAAAGGGCCTCCAGCTCAGGCAGTGAACCGGCGGACTCAGGCGCTGTAAAACGCACTGTATGGTAGCCGGGCGCCTTCAACTCAAAATGTCCGATAGCAACGGGACCTTCGTCACCTTCTTGCAACGTCACTGTCTGCTGCTGTTCGTTCACAAACACCTGCAGTGTCAGTTTCGCCACTGAAAGGCGGGCCTTAAGGGCCATTGTCACGGCCGTCGGTCGGTCAGTGGCGAAATAGAGCACAGGTTGCATTGCCGGGTCCTGCCAATCCCTGATACCTCTGTCCGTGACCAGCTGCTGTGTGGCCTGGGGATTGTCCTGTATCCAGCTATTGGCGCTGAATGTGACCTCATAGCCCGGTCCTTCAGGTAGCGCCGTTGGCGGGACAGCCTGGTCGTTCTGTTGGGCCAGGGAAGGATTGTCGTTTCCCCCACATGCAGTGAGGCAAGATATAAGAAGCAGCAGTAAGATGGGGCGAAATGCCATGGTTGATTTCCTTTGCAGAAGATAAGACGCCTGACGCAGAACGTGCAGGCGCCAAACTTTCGTATTTACTCAGAAGCTAGCCCGGACTCCCAATGCCACCTGAGTGCCGAAGCGTTCAAGATAACTGACCTGATCTTCGCGTTTGACGTAGCCCCAGTAACGTTCATTGGTCAGGTTGGTAGCCTCGGCAAACACACTGATCTTATCCGTAATGTCATAACTCATACTGGCATCCAGTTGACCATAGTCGGAGATCCAGTACGGGCCGCCCCAGGCTTCCGGGTCAGAAAGGAATTTGCTGCGCCAGTTGTAGGCGATTCGGGCCTGAAAGCCATATTGCTCGTAGTAGACAACGGCGTTATAGGAGTTCTTGGACATACCCTGGAACGGCAGACCTGCCGCCTTGAGCTCAGGATCTTCGTAATTGCTGTCCACATAGGTGTAGTTGAGCTGAAAGCCCAAACCATTGAAAGGTTCCGGCAGCCAGTTTTGCAGGGATTGCTGATAGGCCAGCTCCACCCCTTTTATCCTGGCGCCAAACTCACTCTTACCCGGATAGGAGGCAAAATAACGAATCCCTTCCACCTCCAGCGGTCCTTCCACATACTCAATGAAGGAATCAATGTCTTTGATAAAGACACCACCGCTTAGCGAGCTGCTGTCTTCGAAGTACCATTCCAGGGTCATATCCGCCTGCTTGGCCTCTTCCGGCTCCATGCCGGGCTTACCCATCGACAGTTGGGGCAGACCCTCCCGGTACGTATCAAAATTGGGCGCCAGCCAGGGTCTTAAGTAACCCAGAGACGGACGGCTGATCACCTTGGCCACTGAAAACCGGTACAGCAGTTCATCGGTCAGATTAAGTTTAAAGTTCAGACTGGGCAGCACATTGCTGTAGTCACCGGAAAAAGAGCTGGGCACGGGATCACGCCAGGCATTCCCTGCCGGTTTGCCGTCCTCCTGCAGATCAATCAGGGTCAGGTCATAAACAGAGCCTTGTGAACTGACTTCAGTGCGTGAGGCACGCAGGCCGACATTTAACAGATAGGGCAGTTCGGCTATTTCATCTTCAAGATTAAACTGGATATAACCGGTAGTGACCCGCTCCTGAACCTCATAGGTGCCGGATTCATTGAGTGACGCGACAATGCTGGCGTCGGTGGCTTCGGCGTTGATGGAGCGATAAAAGTCCAGCAGGCGGTCATAATCAAAACTCGGCCAGGGCTCGGGAGTGCGGCTTGGCTCGCCGTCGAGGAAGTTATCGAAGTTGGCGGGCACGAAAACCTCCTTGGGGATTTCAAACAGGTTGAAATCGCCTGCATTGAACACCGAGCTGTCGTCATAGGCATAGCCGTCTCTTTCAAGATACTGGCCGCCATTGCTGAACTGACTGGAGTTTCTTGAGGCATACTCAAGTTGGGTTTTGGATTGATCCAGGTACGTCACACCGAAATCCACCCGGCTCAGTAAGCCGTTGTCTGGCTGATAGACCCCCTTGAGCTTAAAGTCATTGATCTTATCTTCCACGCCGGTGCCCGTATTGCGACTGTAGTGTGCGCCGTAAGGCTGCTCTGCTGTCAGGCCGGGCTGCAGGACGACATCAGGGAGCATATTGCCGGTATTGTGGTTGATATCGATGGCGTCAATAAAGCCACGGGCGACGATAAAGCGATTGTCTCCGGCATTTTCATTGTCGGCTTTGGAGTGGGCCAGATCCAACTCGAAGCTCAGTTGTTCGTTGAAAAACCACTGGGTATTGAACGCCAGTTGATAGGTATCTGTTTTGCGGGGATTGGTCAGGTTAAGCAGCTCCACCATAGTGTTGCCTGTCTGTTTCATTGACACCACCCGGCCGCTGTCATCAAACACCGCGTCGGTAAAAACCGGGGTGCCGGGCGTCCAGGACTCGTCGTAGTTGACAAAGCCTATCTGGTAGTGATGTCCGTCGGTATTGTAGCGGGAGTAAAGGGCATCGAAATTGATATCCAGGTTTTCCAGTGGTCGCCACTGCAGCGCCAGGGTTGCGCCCAGACGTTCGCGGGTATCCTGAGCGTTGGCAAAATACATATAGCTGGGTATCTTGGAGGCGAATATTTCCTCCTGTCCGTCGATCTGTCCGTTGCCGTTCATATCCACCGGCACGCCGGCGCTGTCCGCTCCCCAGCCTTCCTCTTCATCAAAGAAACCGGCTGCGGAGTAGGTATCAGCCCGCAATGTTTTCTTGGAATAGGCGCCGGAAAACAGAATGCCAAAGGTCTCATCTTCGCTGACATCTCCCACGATGAAAGAGGCATGGGGATGCACATCCTCTGTCCTGGACTCATAGATGCCCTTGGCCGATGCGCTTAAGGTAAAGCCTTCCAGATCCAACGGCTTGCGGGTTTCAATATCCACCACGGCACCTATTCCCCCTTCAATCAGCCGGGCTTCCGGGGATTTATACACCTGCAGTACGCTGACCAGCTCTGAAGCGATGGTATCGAAATTGAAGTCGCGCCCGGCATTTTCCGATGCAAGCTTTCGGCCGTTCAAGGTGGTGATGTTGTAACCGCCGCCAAGACCCCGGATCAGAATATTCTGACCTTCCCCGCCGTTGCGGGTGATTGTGATACCCGGAATCCGTTGCAATGCTTCGGCCAGGTTTTCATCGGGAAATTTGCCGATATCGTCGGCTACTACCAGATCCACTACGCTGGTGGCTTTTTGTTTCAGATAGAGGGATTCCTTGATACTGCTGCGTATCCCCGATACCTGAATTTTCTCGACTTTCTGCTCTGACTCCCCGCTGTCGGACTGTGCCTGGGGATCCTGGGCATGCGCCGCATAGCTGAGGGTGACGCCCACCAGGCCGGCGCTGACACAGGCCGCCAGGCGGCTGGTTTTGAAGTAGGTTGAATTCATGGTCCCTTGGTTTCCTTTATCGTTATTTGAATTAAAAGAAGGCAAACGAAAGTATCGAAAACTTTCTGGTGACTAGATATAGTACGAATGCTGTTCAATGATCAAGATAAAACCAAAAAAAACTTTCAAATAGTTTCGAGGTTGTGCATTATAATTTCACGGTCGGGCAGGCAGCCCGGATAAATCACGCTTTTTCCTGGTTGGAAAGGTACTGGACGGGAAAGTCGCTGCTTTTATTTGTTTTCGAAAGCTTTTGAAGGTTGCGGCGCCCATGCTACTTTAGCTATGTGAAACCAACATAGGATGAATACAGTGGACATGTACAACAGCATTGAAAGACAGCAGGAAATTCTGCGCTTGACCCAGGCACAGGGCAAGGTCTCAGTAAAGGAACTGGCCGGTCGCTTCGACGTATCGGAAGTGACGATCCGCAATGATTTGGCTGTGCTGGACAAGAAGAAACTGCTGGTTCGTTCCCGTGGCGGCGCCATGGTCAACAGCCAGTTGGGACGGGAGTTGTCGCTCAGAGAGAAAAGCCATCAACACTCCGCCCTGAAACAACAACTGGGGCGTATCGCGGCGGACCTGATTCAGGAAGGCGAGCGGATAATTCTCGATTCAGGGACCACCACCAAGGAAGTGGCTTCCTGCCTGCTGGACAGAGAGGATCTGGTCGTGATGACCAACGGCCTGAACATTGCGACTGAATTGGCGCAGTCCGAGAAGGTGGAGGTCATGCTGACAGGTGGGGCCCTGCGCAAAAAATCCATGTCTTTTTACGGCACCATCGCAGAGCGCAGCCTGCAGAATTTCAACTTCAGCAAACTGATTCTGGGCGTTGACGGATTTGACCTGAAAACAGGTATTGGCACCCATTTTGAGCAGGAAGCCATTCTAAACCGGCTGATGTGCGAGATGGCCGAACAGGTTGTGGTGGTGTCAGATTCATCAAAATTTGATCGCCGTGCCTTTCATGTGATTTGCGCGGTACAGCAGATCCACACCCTGGTGACAGATAGCGGGATCCCACAGAACTATGTGGATGAACTGATGAGGCTGGGAGTCGAGCTTCATATTATTGATAGAGACAATCTTTAGGAGACAGCAGCATGTCGGATTTTAATCGTCGTTCCTTTCTTAAAGCCTCTGCAGCAGGGGCGATGCTGGCTACGTTGAATGCCTGCAGCAGCACCGGCAATCAGACGAGCTCGGCGCCCAACGCCAGGGGCAGATCGGTAATGGGACTCACCGTTGCGCCCATGCCGGTGGTCAGGGCGGCGATTATCGGCGTGGGTCAGCGTGGAGTGGGGTTTGTCCGCCATCTGTGTAACCTCGAGGGCGTTGAGCTCAAGGCAATTTGCGATATCGACCCACAGGTCACAGAGCGTGCCGTTAAGATTGCCCTCGAGCAGGGCCGCCCCAAACCGGATGTGTATGGCAAAAACGACAGACACTACCTGGATATGCTGGCCCGAGACGATATTGATATCGTCATTATCGCCACCCCCTGGCGCTGGCATCACCCCATGGCCAAAGACAGCATGCTGGCCGGCAAACATGCCTTTGTGGAAGTACCCATGGCCACGACTATCGAAGATCTCTGGGATCTGGTGGACACTTCCGAGGCTACGCAGAAAAACTGCATGATGATGGAAAACGTCTGCTATGGCCGTGACGAGCTCATGGTGCTGAATATGGTTCGTCAGGGCGTCTTTGGTGAATTGCTGCATGGCGAAGCGGCTTATATTCATGAGCTGCGCTGGCAGATGAAGGAGATAGACCGTAAAACAGGCTCCTGGCGCACCTATCACCACACCCGTACCAACGGCAATTTGTATCCAACCCATGGTCTGGGCCCCGTAGCCCAGTATATGAACATCAACCGTGGCGACAAGTTCGAGTATATGAGTTCCATGAGTTCGCCGGCTCTTGGCCGTGCGGCCTATGCCAAACGTGAATTCCCGGTCGATCATGAACGTAATCAACTGCACTACATCAGCGGTGATATCAATACCAGCATTATCAAGACTCACCTTGGCCGAACCATTATGGTACAGCACGACACCACCACCCCCAGACCTTATACCAGGCACAATTTGATCCAGGGCACCAACGGCGTATTTGCCGGGTTCCCCAACCGTATCGCCCTGGAAGAGGGGGGCAGCGGCAGTTTCCATGAGTGGGATTACGATATGCAAAAGTGGTATCAGAAATATGACCATCCCCTGTGGACCCGCATGGGCCAGGAGGCCGAACGTAACGGCGGTCACGGCGGCATGGACTTTTTGATGGTGTGGCGGATGATTTATTGTCTGCGTAACGGGGTACCGCTGGATCAGGATGTCTATGACGGCGCAGCCTGGTCGGCAGTGTTCCCTTTATCCAAGGCCTCGGTTGCAGACCGTGGCAACTCAAAGGATTTCCCTGACTTTACCCGGGGTCAGTGGCAACACGGCAACCCCCTGGGTATTGCCAGCTAGCAATTTCTTACCGTTTTTGATTTGGCGGATGGCTGCAAATGAATGTAGGCCGTCTGCCCCTGTTGTGGTTGAGGAGCCAGCATGCAGCATCTTCATGACATTTTCGCCGCCAACCGCCGTGGACAGGCGGTTGGCATCTATTCCGTATGCAGCGCCCATTCGCTGGTGCTCAAAGCCGCCATGCTGAAGGCCAAAGCCGACAACAGCCTGTTACTGGTGGAATCCACCGCCAACCAGGTTAACCAGTTCGGCGGCTATACCGGTATGCAGCCAGCGGACTTTATCGACTTTGTTCATACCCTCGCTGCACAAACGGGGCTGGATAGGCAGCGCCTGATCTTCGGCGGCGACCATTTAGGGCCGGTGTGCTGGACAGACCAACCTGCTGAACAGGCCCTGCAGCTTTGCGAGACATTAATTCGCACTTATGTGCAGGCAGGATTTTGTAAGATCCATCTGGATACCAGTATGCCTTGTGCGGATGATCCTGCGGTGCTTAACGATGAAATCATTGCCGCCCGCGCGGCCAGGTTGTGTGCGGTAGCGGAGCAGGAATCTTCCAGACTCGACCGGCGGTTATCTTATGTCATCGGTACCGAAGTACCGGCTCCCGGCGGGGTGAATGCGCTGGAGCACCACCTGGCGCCAACGCCGGTGGACAATGTACTGCATACCCTCAAAGCCCACCAACAGGCTTTTGCCGCGGCGGGGCTCAATGAGCAAACCTGGGATAAGGTGGTGGCGGTGGTGGTGCAGCCCGGGGTTGAGTTCGACAACACTCAGGTGCATGACTTTTCTGCTGACCAGGCGGCCCGGCTGTCAGGGGCGATTCACCAGGTGCCCAATCTGGTCTATGAAGCTCATTCAACAGACTATCAGTTGCCAGAGGCACTGGCGGCGCTGGTAAAAGGACATTTTGCCATCCTCAAAGTCGGTCCTGCCCTGACCTTTGCGCTGCGCGAGGGGCTGTTTGCCCTGTCGCATATAGAAGATGCCCTGATTGAAGAGACGCGACGTTCAGGGCTGCGCCGGCTTTGTGAAGCTGAGTTAGCGCAACAGCCAAAGTACTGGCAGAAATTTTACCCGGATGTGCAAAATCAGCCCTGGTTACGCTTTTTCAGTTACAGCGACAGGATCCGTTATTACTGGAACCAGCCGGGTTTAGCGGCGGCAGTGGAAAAGCTGCTGGGTAATCTGTCACAGATTGCCATTCCCTTGCCGCTGTTAAGCCAGTATATGCCGGTACAATACCAGGCCGTTCGCCGTAAAAAGCTTGCCCCGCAAGGGGAGGCCCTGCTGCTGGACAAGCTAACTGATGTATTGGGGGATTACGCCCGGGCATGTCAACCTCTGGACACTTTAGGAAGCCAATTAAGATGATGCATCAGCTTTATCTGGGTCTTGAGCAGGAAGCGCTTAAGCAGAAAAACGCCCTCTGGACCGCCAGGGAAATCAGTCAGCAACCCCGGGTCTGGGAACAACTTGTGGATTCCATGCAGCCACTGCAAAAGGAATTGCAACAATGGCTGGAGCCTGTGCTGGCGTTGCCCAATCTGCGCATTATCCTGACCGGCGCCGGGACTTCCGCCTATATCGGCGAGGCGCTGCAGGCCCATCTGAATGCCAGGATGAAGCTTTCAGCCGGGCAACGTGTGGAGGCCGTCAGTACGACGGACATTCTCAGTAATCCTGACCTTCAGTTGCGTAAAGAGGTACCTACCTTGCTGGTGTCTTACGGAAGGTCAGGCAACAGTCCGGAAAGCCTTGCGGTGGTGAGATTGGCCGACCAACTCATCGACCAGTGCTGGCATCTGGTGGTGAGCTGTAATCCGCAAGGCGCTCTGGTTAAGAGTGCAGAAGATAACCTTCAGTGCAAGGTACTGCTGATGCCTGCTGCCGCTCACGACCAGAGCTTTGCCATGACCAGCAGTTTTACCAGCATGATGCTGGCGACCCTGCTGTTGTTCACGCCGGACTATGAACAGTATAAGAAAATGCGAATGCTGGCGGGGCTGATTCTGCAGCGTGAGCTTGACAGCATCGCCACCCTGGCTTTACAGCCTTGCCGACGGCTGGTGTTTCTGGGATCGGGTCCCTTGCTGGGTATTGCCCGGGAGGCGGCTCTTAAGCTGCTGGAACTGACGGCCGGCAGGCTGCCCAGCTTTTACGAGAGTCCACTGGGCTTTCGCCATGGTCCCAAGTCGCTGATAGATGACGGCACCCAGATAGTACTGCTGCAATCGGCCAATCCCTATACCAGTCTGTATGATGCTGATCTGCGCCTCGAGTTGCAAAAAGACCGCCTGGCGTTGCATGTCAGCGCTCCGTTGCCGCTCTCACAGATAGCTGGTCTGGACGATGTCTGGCTGGGTTTTCCTTACATTGTTTATTGCCAGATGCTGGGTTTTTTCAAGTCGTTGCAGTTGGGCATAGGCCCTGATAATCCCTGTCCGACCGGGGAGGTCAACCGGGTGGTGCAGGGGGTGAATGTCTATCCCTTCGGGCAGGAATGAGTATGCATTACGGACTGGATATCGGCGGTACCAAGATGGAGTTGGCCATCTTCGATGAACATTTTGATTGCCTGGAGAAAGAGCGGTGTATCACACCCGTCGCCGACTACCCGGCATTTATTGCCAGGGTAACGGAGTTGGTGGTGCAGGCCGATGCCAGATATAGCCGTCGTGGCAGTCTGGGTATAGGGCTGCCGGGTGTGGTGACCGGCGAGGGAAGGGCGCTTTCCAGCAATGTACCCTGTCTGACGGGACAAAGGGTTGGAGCGGATTTGACCCATGCCCTTAAACGCCCGGTGGCCATAGGTAATGACTGTCGCTGCTTTGCCTTGTCCGAGGCCCGTCTTGGCGCCGGCAAGGGAATTGAACGGGTACTGGGTATTATCCTCGGCACAGGACTGGGCGGTGGACTGTGTATCAATGGACAGCTGTATGCGCCGGACAGTCAGCTGGCCGGTGAGTTTGGTCATCTTGGTCTGCATCCTGCGGTACTTCAGCGCTGGAGCCTGCCCCTGCTGCCCTGTGGTTGCGGCTTGACCGGCTGCGCCGAAACCTATGTATCCGGCGCCGGCCTGGCCAGGTTGTATGAGCTTTTCGGCCAACTGGATGCCGACACCTATGTGTGGCTGGAGCATTTTCGCCAGGGCCGCTCCGCTGCCGTGAGAACCTTCGAGTGCTTTATGGATGCCCTGGGCGCCGTCATAGCCGGGCAGATTCTGGTACTCGACCCCGGTATGCTGGTGCTCGGTGGCGGCTTATCCGCCATTGATGAGATTCGCCAGGGCCTGCCCGACGCAGTGCGTGGTCACCTGTTTGAAAACAGCGCCATACCGCCCATTGTGTTGGCTGAAGGTGGTCCCGCCAGCGGCGTCCGTGGCGCCGCCCTGATGGGCGCCAAGCCTATGGAAAGCCAATGATGGTTGAGAATTACTGGCTGGCCTGCGAAGCGGCCCTCATTGGGCGGGACTGGGTCCGTCCCGCCTTTCTACATATCTGCGATGGCCGCATTGAGCAAGTCAGCAGCCAGCGTCCAAAGGGACAGCCCCTGGTGGAAGCCGGAGCCGGCTTGCTGGTGCCCGGTTTTATCGATGTGCAGGTCAATGGTGGGGGCGGTGTACTGCTCAATGACAACCCAAGCTTACAGGGACTGAGAAAAATCTTCGCTGCGCACAGCCAGTTTGGTACCACTGCCATGCTGCCGACCCTGATCACCGACAGCCTGGAGTCTATGCGCAGTACAGCCGATGCCATCGCAGAGGCGGTGGCAACAGGTGAGCCCGGTATTATTGGCGTGCATTTCGAAGGACCGCATATGTCTGTGGCTAAACGTGGCGTGCACTCTCCCCAATATCTGCGCAGTATCAGTCAGGCCGAAATGGCGGTGTTTGCTCGTCAGGATTTGGGGCTGAAGGTGATCACTGTTGCCCCTGAGGTGGTCAGCCCCCACCAAATCAGTGAACTGGTCGCCATGGGTGTCAGGGTTTGTCTGGGACATTCCAACGCCAATGCCCGGCAGGTGCAGGCAGCTCTGCGGGCCGGAGCCAGTGGTTTTACCCATCTGTATAACGGTATGTCGGCCCTGACCTCCCGGGAGCCGGGCATGGTGGGGACGGCGCTTGCCGATGAGGACAGCTGGTGCGGCCTGATTCTGGACGGGCATCACCTGCATCCCCTATCGGCGAAGCTGGCCATCCGCGCCAAAGGAATGGATAAGATCATGCTGGTGACTGACGCCATGCCGCCAGTGGGTACCAATGACGCCGAGTTTTCCTTCTATGGCGAAAAAGTCATACGTTCAGGCAGCAAGCTGATGGCGCCAAGCGGCTCCCTGGCGGGCTCGGTGCTGGATATGGCCGGGGCAGTGCGTTATGCGGTGAAATGTTTGGACCTTCCCCTGGAGGATGCCCTGTTGATGGCCAGCCAATGTCCGGCGGCCTTTTTAGGAATACAGGATAGTTACGGCAGTCTGCAGGTGGGTCGGCGCGCCGACATGCTGTTGCTGGATAAACAATTACAGGTACAACATGTCTGGCTGGCCGGACAACCCTGGTCTCTGGAGAAAAATAATCATGAGTATTGCTGAGGCTAAGTTGAAACCTGACAGTGCCCACAACCTCTGGCTGCCCATGCTGGTGATAGCCATCCTGTTTTTTTTGTTCGGCTTTGTAACCTGGCTGAATGGATCCCTGATCCCGTTTTTACGTATTGTCTGTGAGCTGAATGAATTTCAGGCCTTACTGGTCACCTTTGCCTTTTACATTGCCTATGTGGTGATGGCACTGCCCATGTCCAGCTTGCTGGACCGGATAGGTTTCAAGAAGGGCATGGTCGCGGGTCTGGGCATTATGATTATTGGCGCTCTGTCCTTTATTCCGGCGGCCCTTAGTGCTCATTACGGTCTATTCTTGCTGGCCCTATTTGTGCTGGGTACGGGCCTGACCATTTTGCAAACGGCGTCAAACCCCTATCTGGTGTTGCTGGGGCCGCCGCAAAGCGCGGCGATGCGTATCTGCATTATGGGTCTGTTGAATAAGGGGGCTGGCTTTGTGGTCCCTATCCTGTTTACCGCCCTTATTCTTACCGGCATGGATGAGTACTCAACCGAGTCCCTGGCGATGCTGTCCGAAGCCGAGCGGCAGAGCCAGCTTGATGCGTTGGCACACAGGCTGATAGCCCCCTATTTATGGATGGCGGGCATGTTGGGGGTGTTGACCCTGATGGTGCACTTGGCGCCCTTGCCCGAACCCGGTGGGGAACTGCGCGGTGGCGAAGGCCATCAGCTCCGTCGCAGGGAGATCCTCGCCCATCCTCAACTGGTGCTTGGGGTAGTGGCGCTGTTTTTCTATGTGGGGGTGGAGGTCATTGCCGGCGATACTATTGGCCTGTTTGGCCAGCAACTGGGCGTGAAGTATTTCGGTGCCCTGACATCCTATACCATGGCTTTTATGATGCTGGGCTATCTGCTTGGGGTGCTGTGCATTCCCAGGCTGTTGAGCCAGGCCCGCGGATTGCAACTTTCCGCTTTGGCCGGGGTGGCCGTGAGCCTGGCTATTGTGATGGGGGACCCTGCCAGTGAGCAGGTGTCGGCCCTGATCCTGGGCTGGGCAGACGTACCCCTGGTGCCGGATCCGGTGCTTTACGTGGCACTGCTGGGGCTTGCCAATGCCCTGGTTTGGCCCACGGTATGGCCGTTGGCCTTACAGGGCCTGGGCAGGCTTACCGCTACAGGCTCAGCGTTGCTGATTATGGGCATCGCCGGCGGTGCATTACTGCCGCTGGTCTATGGCTATTTTGCCCATAGTTTGCTGGATAGCCAGTCTGCCTATCTGATGCTGATTCCCTGTTATGGCTTTATTCTGTTTTATGCCTTCAGGGGACATAAAATACGCCGTTGGTAGTTGGCTCAGAGGGGCTCCGATGACAGGTATCAGTGTTTGGCAAATAATCATCATATTGTTGATTGGGTTGCTGCTGTTCGGTAGCAGCAGGTTGCGCAGCCTGAGAAAAGAGACTGGTCTTGCGGTGAAAGGCTTCAGGCAGCTCCTGGCCGGACAGAAAAATGCAGATGGGAGCCAAACCCGCAAATCAGGCAATTAATCATATTTATGAATCATAACGATTGAATCAATCAATTGTTCAGATTCTCCCGGGTTACTTAGAATGCATCCTGTCTTCACAGGCAACTATTCAAAACCAAGGAGAATTCACTTATGAGCCAATCACTTATCAACACCAAGATCCTGCCCTTTAAAGCGACCGCTTACCACAATGGTGAGTTTACTGAGGTGACTGAGAAGTCCCTGCTGGGCAAGTGGGCGGTGGTGATGTTCTATCCAGCCGATTTTACCTTTGTCTGCCCCACTGAGCTGGGCGACCTGGCCGATTACTACGACCAGCTCAAGGAGATGGGCGTGGAAGTGTATTCGGTGTCCACCGATACGCACTTCACCCACAAGGCCTGGCATGATGCCTCCGACACCATCAAGAAGATCCGCTTCCCGATGATAGGCGATCCAACGGGCAAAATCAGCCGCAACTTCGGTGTCATGATCGAAGACGAAGGCTTGGCCCTGCGTGGTACTTTTGTGATTAACCCGGAAGGCGAAATCAAAGTCGCGGAAATCCATGACCTGGGCATTGGCCGCAGCGCTTCCGAACTGTTCCGCAAGGTCCAGGCCGCCCAGTATGTGGCCAACCATGACGGTGAAGTGTGCCCGGCCAAATGGCAGCCAGGCGAGGCGACTCTGGCACCTTCCTTGGACCTGGTCGGCAAAATCTAACGAGCCTGTCAAATGGGGCCTGATTTCAGGCCCCTTCAATCCGATTAAAAAATGCACCGCACTGGCATCGCTATGCCGGTGGCAGGTGAGGTATGCCCAGTAACTGTCGAGGTGACTATGTTAGACAACAACTTAAAAAGCCAACTGAAAACCTATTTAGCCAATTTGAAGCGTCCCGTTGAACTGGTTCTGGCCACCGACGACAGCGAAAAGTCCCAGCAGTTGTTGGGACTGGCAAGGGATATTGAAGAGCTGTCAGACCTGGTCAGCTTCAGCCAGACGACGGACAACAAGCGTATTCCTTCCATGCAAGTGCGCAGCCCTGATACCGGCAGCAATATCGAATTTGCCGGGCTGCCGATGGGACATGAATTCACCTCTTTGGTGTTGGCCCTGTTGCACACAGGCGGACACCCCATCAAGCAGGAACAGGCAATTCTCGAACAGATTCGCAATTTGCCTGGCGAACTGCATTTTGAAACCTATGTGTCGCTTAGCTGCCAGACCTGTCCAGGGGTAGTGCAGGCGCTGAATCTGATGGCGGCGGTGAATCCCAATATCACCAACGTGATGATCGACGGCGCCTTGTTCCAGGATGAGGTCAGCGAGCGTAATGTGATGGCGGTGCCTTCAGTGTATCTAAACGGGGAAGTCTTCTCTCAGGGAGCGATTACCCTGGAGAAAATACTGGCCAAGGTGGATGTGAACGCCTCCAAACGTCAGGCCGAGGCGCTTAAAGACAAAGCCCCTTATGACCTGCTGGTGGTGGGCGGCGGCCCGGCCGGCGCGTCATCAGCCATTTACTCGGCCCGCAAGGGCATTCGTACCGGCCTGGTGGCAGACAGGTTTGGCGGTCAGGTGGCCGATACGGTGGGAATTGAAAACTTTATTTCGGTCAAGCACACCGAAGGTCCCAAGCTTGTTGCAAGCCTTGAGGAGCATGTGCGTGACTACGAGGTAGATGTAATGGCCAATCAGCGCGTAGTGGGCCTGCGCGAAGGCGAGATGCTGGAAATTACCCTGGAAAATGGCGCCGTGCTGAAAAGCAAAAGCCTGATCCTGGCTACCGGTGCCCGCTGGCGGGAAATGAACGTACCCGGTGAGCGCGAGTACCGCGGCAAAGGCGTAGCCTATTGCCCGCACTGCGATGGCCCCTTGTTTAAAGGCAAAAAAGTGGCGGTCATCGGCGGCGGCAACTCGGGTATCGAAGCAGCCATTGATCTGGCCAATATCGTTGAGCATGTGACGGTGCTGGAATTTGACAGCAAACTGCGCGCCGATGAGGTGCTGGTGCGTAAAGCCCGCTCCATGGGGAACGTGAAGATTGTGCTCAACGCCCAGACCACAGAGGTTAACGGTGATGGCCAACGGGTCACCGGCCTGACCTACAAGGACAGGGTATCAGGGGAGATAAAATCCGTGGAGCTTGCGGGGATCTTCGTGCAAATTGGTCTGGTGCCCAATACAGAATGGCTTAAAGGTAGCGGGGTGGAGCTGACTCAGCGTGGCGAGATCATCACCGCGGCGAATGGCGAAACCTCCATCAAAGGCGTATTTGCCGCAGGCGATGCCACCACCGTGCCCTTTAAGCAGATCATTATCGCCATGGGCAGCGGCGCCACAGCTGCACTGGGAGCGTTTGATTACCTGATGCGATCCTCGGCGCCTGATGCCGACAGTAAGGCTGCGTGATAGCGGTTGCCCTTTGTTACTCCAGGGTAACCTTGGGTAACAGGGGGCGGTTGGCAGTTATCAGTGGTCAGTTCTCAGGGGGTGACCTTTCCCCGAGATTAGTACCAATCCCTCAATGAGATTTTCCTGCTTAAGCTGCCTGTTTTGCATACTCAACAGGCGACATGTAATTCAGTGAGCTATGCGGGCGAACATGGTTGTAATGCTC
>NZ_JAFKCV010000206.1 GCF_017254865.1 Bowmanella dokdonensis
CGAGAAACGAATAGTCTCATAAGCAAGCATTAAGCATAATTAACACCAAATAATGCACCACAAGTAGGATATAATTTCATTGCATGACTATTGAATTTCGTGCTTGCATAGGGAATCACAAATCTTAACACCAATATTCTTACTAAAGCATAATTACTCATCAACACAACTCACATATCACATCATCATATCTCAAAACTATTACTAAGAATCAAGTTTATTTTGTCCAATGATCTTCATGAAAGTTTTTATTATATCCTTCTTTGATATCTATCACTTTGGGACTAATTTCATATATTGCAATTGCTTCTAACAAGCTCAAACAATTTTAAGTGAAAAACAT
>NZ_JAFKCV010000207.1 GCF_017254865.1 Bowmanella dokdonensis
GTACACCCCGCTATTTTTACCAGGTAGCGGCCCCGGTCTACCGCCGATTCCGCCGCCACACTTTGACAAGCCAGTACCATCATCACACTAACAATTGCGATTTTCATCACAGTCTCCAGATAAACGAACAGCACAAGTCTAGTTGTTTATCTGAAAGTGGGCCCTTAGTGTTGTGCTGCGCTTGCCTTAAGGTAACCCTTAATTCTGGTCTAAGGATTGGCGCGATCAGCCTCCCTGACAGACTTAAACTCGGCGCCATCTTTCCATGCAGGCCAGGCACTTCCATTGGCAAGCTTCTCAACCAGGTTATAGATCAGGTTAAGGTCCTGCTCGACACCGTC
>NZ_JAFKCV010000208.1 GCF_017254865.1 Bowmanella dokdonensis
ATTTGATGGGTTTATCCATCACCCCTCAGGCCTTGTTATATATAGGCCTGGATGTCGCTATTGCATTAGTGTTGTTGATAGTTATGCGTTGGGTATTTGGTCTGTGGACGCGAGTGGACGGCACCGACCAACTATCCGGTAAGGACAACTTCGCCTTTGGGATCAGTGTCGCATCCAGTCTGATGGCACTCTCCATTGTGCTCTGGAGTGCGGCAGAGAAAGCCTCCTCAGGTGATTACCTTGCCCAATCCCTACAGATGCTGGTTTATGGTGTGGTTGGCATTCTGCTGATAAAAGTAGGCCGTTTTGCCCACGACAGGCTGGTGCTGGATGAGTTGGAT
>NZ_JAFKCV010000209.1 GCF_017254865.1 Bowmanella dokdonensis
GTGCGTAAGCAGGAAAACCTCGTTGAATACAGTGATGATATGCTGGCAACCTTAGTCTGAGGAAGCCGGCCAAAGCCAGACTACGGTTTTTTTCAATAAGCCTTGCTCCGACCAGACAAGGCTTTTCCCATGCGCCTAAATTGGGTAAGGTGAGCGTCCTTTTTTGCAAGGACAGATAATGAAAGTTCAGTTTATTGTGCCACTGCTCCTGTTGTTAAGTGGATGTATGATGACCGCAGAGGATGCGCCTTCACAATCCCCTGAGCGGTCAAACGGGCAAGCCGACACCCCTGCGCCAACATCCCGTAGCCTGTTGCTTGAAGATCCGGCATTTCGCGCCG
>NZ_JAFKCV010000210.1 GCF_017254865.1 Bowmanella dokdonensis
ATGTTGGGTCAGCGCAGAGTGTCTACCTACCTGGATCGCGGACAGGAGTACTACGTGATCATGGAGGGGAATAAGGAAGACTACCGCTCTCCACAAAGCATCGAAAACCTCTATGTTCGTTCAAAGCGCAGTGGTTTGCTGATTCCGCTAGATAACCTGCTGACCTTCGAAGAAGGTGCCACTTCGTCAACCTTGAACCGTTACAACCGGATGCGCTCTATAACCATCACCGCCAACCTGGCTGATGGTTATACCTTGGGTGAGGCGCTAACGTTTTTGAATCAGGTGGTGGAAGAGGAAGTCTCTGACACTATTGCGGTGGACTATCGTGGCGAGTCTA
>NZ_JAFKCV010000211.1 GCF_017254865.1 Bowmanella dokdonensis
GTTGTTCTGTTGCTCATCAACCTGGCTTATTTCTTCGGTGGTCATACAGCCACCAAGCCCCAATAAGGGGATAATAAACAGCAATTTTTTCATGGGCTTAGCTGATTCTCTCGTGTTGTTGACGCAACCAAGTCATTACTTAGGAGCTTGTCTGCTGTCTTGCGTTATCTTGTTTGCTACCGCGTCAGGCGGTAGATAATGCAGCCATTGTAAGGCTTAAAAATGATCTTTCCAGCCCCGTAAACCGGCAAATACGTCCACTGGGGAATTGGCTTTTATACCTTGGTATTGTTCAACTTGTGAACGAATTTGTTCGTTGTCACAGCGCAAAAACGGATTG
>NZ_JAFKCV010000212.1 GCF_017254865.1 Bowmanella dokdonensis
CGGGGGTCACTGGTTCGAACCCAGTACCATCCACCATTTTCCCTTTTTTATCCCTGTTCCCTAACTCAATTTTTCTTCCGTCTCGTTTGGGTTTTTCAGCCTGTTCACTTTGTGTTATGCGGTGCGAGCACCACCCGCTCTCGTTACGACACGGGGGTCACTGGTTCGAACCCAGTACCATCCACCATTTTCCCTTTTTTATCCCTGTTCCCTAACTCAACTTTTCTTCCGTCTCGTTCCGGTTTTTCAGCCTGTTCACTTTGTGTTATGCGGTGCGAGCACCACCCGCTCTCGTTACGACACGGGGGTCACTGGTTCGAACCCAGTACCATCCACCA
>NZ_JAFKCV010000213.1 GCF_017254865.1 Bowmanella dokdonensis
CAATTGCCTTCTGTTGTCACGGCCCTGGGCCATTCATGCCATCCTTACAAACGATCCGCCAAAATCCGCAGTTTTTGCTGTTGGCTATGGCCTTTGTTATGCCGCTGACATTTTCGGTCTGGAATGCGCTGTTAAATAACTTTGTTATCGACGCCGCGCAATTTAACGGCGCGCAAATCGGTATTTTACAAAGTCTGCGGGAGGTTCCTGGCTTTTTGGCCTTTACCGCTATCTTTGTGTTGTTGGTGCTCAAAGAGCAGACCTTTGCGCTGATCTCGCTTGCGTTGATGTCCATCGGCATAGCGCTGACTGGTTGGTTTCCATTCGAATACGGTTTG
>NZ_JAFKCV010000214.1 GCF_017254865.1 Bowmanella dokdonensis
CTATTGTGCCAACGCGCTGAGAAAAAACGTTGCGGTCAGTGTCAGGCCTGCCAGTTGCTGGAAGCCGGCAGTCACCCGGATTTACACCAAATTCAAAGCGAGAAGCAAATTGGCGTGGATGACATCCGCAGCGCCATTGAGAAGCTCAGTGGCAAGTCGCAATTAGGTGGCGCTAAGGTACTGATTATTCATCAGGCTGATAGTATGACCGAGTCTGCGGCGAATGCCTTGCTGAAAACCCTGGAAGAGCCCACCGCGCATACCTATATGTTGTTGACCGCCAGCAGTGCTGAGCGGCTATTGCCAACCATTAAGAGCCGCTGCGAGAAGCTGCTATT
>NZ_JAFKCV010000215.1 GCF_017254865.1 Bowmanella dokdonensis
TATAAAAAGCACCGCTAAGATGGCGCCGACAATGCCACCTACATAAAGCAGGGCAAAGACATATATTTTTGCAATCAGAAACGACAAGCTGTTGGTTTCTTCTGGTGCTGAGCCGAGAATCAGGTGCATATAGCCCATGCCTAGCAGCAGGGCAGCTATTGTCCAAATCAGGTATTCCAGCAATGACTTTCTTATCGTCGTCATATAAACAGTGCCTTTATGTTTATGCTCATTTGACAGACAAACGGCCCGTATTGACAGTAAAGATTGCCGTTATGCAATGCTTAAAATTCAGGGTTAGCAGCAGTGTTAATGGCATCTTTAGTGGTTTTTGCGG
>NZ_JAFKCV010000022.1 GCF_017254865.1 Bowmanella dokdonensis
CAGGCTGGATTGGTCTCACTGCGTGATGGATGGATCAAGCTTCACTACCCTGAGTGAAACGCCCTGTGCGGAGCCGCATGCAGGGTGTTGTGGGGACTGGGGGCTAGAAACCTCCGGTTACCCGATTGCTCTATCCCTTGGTTTCAGTATTGCCGCAGGAACTGGTTTTCCGGACATTCTTTTTTCACCGCTACAAGCAGATTCTGCCGTCCAAGACCAGCCGGCTTGGGATGAGCACCCTGAGCTTTTCCCTGGCCCACGGAGTTTACGGAAACTGGATAGCGGTGGGGTTGTCACTGATTGGCGGCCTGTTGTTCGGCTATCGCTATGCCCAGACCCGCTCCACCCTGTTAGTGGCGTTTGAGCATATGTTGTGGGGTAGTTTCCTGTTTACCGTGGGACTTGGCGTCTATCTGCTCAGCACGCCGGCTAATTAGTCCTCTCCGGTATATGAGGATGGAAATGGATAGCCTAACGTCTATAATCGGCGGCAATTTCAACCGAAAGCACTTTTGTCCATCATTATGACTCATATACGTCGTCTGCTGCCCGAATGGGCTCCTCAGGAAGCCATCATTCTGGCCTGGCCCCATGCCGATACGGACTGGGCTCCCTGGCTGGAAACCGTGCGCGGGGTTTATCTGGAACTGATCCGGGCCATCAACCGACAGGGTACCGGGGTGTTACTGCTGATTAAGGACAGTGACATAGAAGAGTTTCTGGCCGGGGATAACCTGGGTGACAAAGTCTTGTTACTCAAGGCGGATTTTAATGACACCTGGGTGCGTGACTATGGTTTTCTGACCTGTCAGTCAGATCAGGGCATGCAGCCGGTAGAGTACCGCTTTAACGGTTGGGGCAACAAGTTTGATGCGGCCAAGGACAACCTGATCAACCGCCAGGTGCTGGCTGTTTTGTGCAAGCTGCCGCTGGTGAGCGCCGAGTTAGTGGCCGAAGGCGGCGCCCTGGAAATCGATGCGCAGGGTCATCTGCTGTCCACCGCTTTGTGCCTGCAGAATCCCGAGCGTAACGGTCCGATGAATCTGGAAGACTACCGGGAGCAGTTCCGCAGTTTTCTCGGCGCCGAGCGGGTGAGTATCTTCGAACATGGCCATCTGGAAGGAGATGACACCGACGGGCATATCGATACCCTGGTGCGCTTTACCCCGGGTAAGGGGCTGGTGGTGCAGTCGGCCTTTAACCGCCCCCAGGACAGCCACTACGAAGGGCTCAGGGCCCTGGTGGATGAATGCCGACTGGCCCTGCCGGACCATCAGATTTTCGAATTGCCGCTGCCGGAAATTTATGATGAGGGTGAGCGACTGCCGGCCTCCTACGCCAACTATCTGATTAACAATCAGCAGGTATTGTGTCCCATCTACGGTGAGGAAGAGGACAACCTGGCGCTGGAGGTGATTGCCAAAGCTTACCCCAGACACCAGATTGTGGCGGTCAACTGCCTGCCGCTGGTAAGACAATTCGGCAGTTTACATTGCATTAGCATGCAGGTGCCCACAGGTACATTGACAGATAAGGTAATAGCGCAACTAGGCGCGGGAGTGTCCATCTATGCGTAACAGCAGCAAACTGAAAGTAGGTGTGGTTCAGCAAAGCATGGCTGACAACGACAAGCAGACCAACTGGCGCAAGAGTGCCGAACTTGTCAGGAAACTGGCCGGTGAAGGAGCGGAACTGGTGATGCTCCAGGAACTGCACAGCACCCTGTATTTCTGCCAGGAAGAGAATACCGACTATTTCGATCTGGCCGAGCCTATACCCGGCCCTGCCACCGAGTATTTCGGCGCACTGGCGGCCGAACTGAATATCGTACTGATTGCGTCATTGTTTGAGAAGCGCGGCTCAGGTCTGTACCACAACACCGCCGTGGTGTTCGACAAGGACGCCGGTATGGTAGGGAAATATCGCAAGATGCACATTCCTGACGATCCCGGCTTCTACGAGAAGTTCTATTTCACCCCTGGCGATCTGGGTTTTGAACCCATCCATACCAGTGTCGGCAAGCTGGGCGTGCTGGTGTGCTGGGATCAGTGGTACCCCGAAGGCGCGCGTATGATGGCCATGGCCGGCGCCGAGATGTTGTTCTACCCCACTGCCATCGGCTGGGATATGAGTGACACTCCCGAGGAGCGCAAGCGCCAGCATGATGCCTGGCAGACCATTCAACGCTCACACGCGGTGGCAAACAGCCTGCCGGTGATTGTGGCCAACCGCACAGGTTTTGAGGCCTCACCAAGGGAAGGGGATAGTGGTATTCAGTTCTGGGGACAGAGCTTTATTGCCGGTCCGCAGGGGGAAATCCTGGCCCTGGCCAGTGAAGACAGGGAAGAAACCCTGCTGGTGGAGCTGGACCTGGCCCGTACCGAGAAGGTCAAGCGCATCTGGCCCTATTTTCGCGACCGCCGTATCGATGCCTACGGGGATCTGACCCGCCGCTGGCGTGACTAGCGGGGTGTCTGTATGGGGCCGCCTGGGTGGCCTTTTCATATCACCTTGTCGTCTTTGAGTTGCTGCCTGAGCCAGCCGGTGAATAGCCGGGCCAGTTCCGACAAATCAGTCTCTGGCTGAGGCAGGTAATAGCACAAAGCCGTTTCCGCCAATGGTTCACCCATAGCCTGCAACAGGCCGGTGTGCAGGTACTCTGCTACCAGCAGTGACGAGCAAAAGACCGCTCCACGACCGGCGAGGGCCTGCTGGATACCATAGAGTTCCTGGTCATAAAAGTGTTCGCTCAGAGAAGGGAGTCCAGGGTGTGCCGCCAGCCAGTCTTTCCAGGGTATGGGTGGCAGATCGGCGTTCTTCCACCGGGTCAGAAAGACCGGCCACTGCCCCTTTGCCAGTCTCTTTCCCGCCAGTCCCTTTGCGGCAAACAGACCATAGCTCTCATCGTGTAGTATCTGTTGCCGGGCCTTACCCTCAGAATGTCCGAAGCGAATAGGCAGGCAGTTAGCTTCGCCGCTATATTCCAATGTTTCACCGCTACGTACTTCTATTTCAGGACCGGGATACTGTTGATGGAAGGACTGCAGCCTGGGGATCAGCCACAATGCTGCGAAAGAGGAAGTACAACTGATGACCAGTCGGTTATCCTGCTGCCTGAGCGCCTGCACTGCGCTTTTCAGCTGCTTCAGGCTATTACTGGCAGCCTCGGCCAGAGCCACCCCTGCTTGGTTTAATCGCACCTCACGGGTATGTCTTTCAAAAAGCCGGAAGCCGAACCAGTCTTCCAAGGAGCGGATTTGATGGGATACGGCCGTCGGGGTGAGATGTAACTCCCCGGCCGCCGCTTTAAAGCTACCCCGGCGGGCCGCCGCTTCGAAGACTCGGATTGCATTCAGTGAGGGAAGTTCTGTCATAGCCATAAAGATGAGATTAATTCATCTGTAGTGTAGAAAGTCTCCTTTGTCATAGGCAAGGGTTTTCTCAAAAATAGGTCCTTCAGAAAACCGGAGACGACTTATGACAACCTTACTAAGAATAGATGCCAGTGCCCGTGGAGTTAACACGCAGGATTCATCCAGGGGGTCTGTTTCCAGACAGTTGGCGACTGCCTTTGAACAGAGGTGGAAGATGAAATATTCTCAGGATGAATGGATCAGGCGAGACCTGGGCGCCCAGCCGCCGGAGTTTATCAGCGAGGACTGGATTGCCGCCTGTTTCACGCCGACAGAGCAGCGAACCGAAGCACAACGGCAAATCCTGGCCTTGTCCGATACCCTGATCGAGGAAGTGGCCAGAGCAGACATCATTTTGCTCTCCACCCCTATGTATAACTACGGTATGCCGGCGGCTTTGAAGGCCTGGTTCGATCAGGTAATCCGGATCAACAAGACCTTTAGTTTCGATCTGACCCGAGGAGACTTTCCCCTGGCGCCCATTATGTCGGGAAAAAGCATGGTGGTGTTGTCCTCCACCGGTGAGTTTGGCTTTGAAGCCGGCGGGATCCGGCAGCAAATGAACCATCTGGTGCCCCATATCAGGACTGTCAGTCATTATCTGGGCGTGGAGCATTTGTTTGATTTACAGGTTCAGTATCAGGAATTTAAAGATCAGCGCCACCAGGACTCAAAGTCAACGGCTTTGGAGGGGATAGGACCTTTGATGGACAAGTTGGGACCGCTGCACAAATAAGTGACCGGGCCCGGTTCCAGTCCAAATTGAACAAGGGCCAGTCCACAGACCGGCCCTTTTGTTGGTTCAGGCCATATAGCTGATGTGCTGGTGAAAACGCACAATCAGATCGTTGCGCAGAGGATCCAGCGCCAACTGTTTGGCGAAGGCTTTCAACGCCTCTTCCACCCGGTTCATAAAATAGCCGTAGCCCATTTCCGTCTGATCTTCCTTACCGGCCACAATGATAAAGTGTGCGGTTTCCACCAGATTGGTGGCGTCCCAGTAAGCATGGAATTGCTGCTCTTCGGCATCCGGGTCAAAGCTGATTTTCTGCAGTTCGTTGTTACGTTCAGTTTTGTCCACCTGGCTGTTGCGCACCAGCGGGGTCAGCCCGTTGGCGACCATGGCGATACGACTGAGCCTTTTGTCTGCAGCTGCCTTTTGGAAGCACTCCTCCAGGGCCAGATACAGCGATGCAAAACTGTGCCCGTCCTGCAGATATTTCTGTTTTAACTGCCGGGTCAGGGGCAGGTTGACTGTCACATAGCTGATGGCGGAATGGCTGGCCGGCAGGGTGCAGCCCCTGGCCTCATATCTTGGGGGCAGACCACGCAGCTTGTAGCCATAGGTTTCCTTATGGCCCTTGGCTGCCGTAAACAAGTCGTAGGACAGATGCTGATGGTCGCGGATTTTCATGGCCAGGTTATTACCAGGCAGCGTCTCAGTCAGTCGGCCCAACGTGCGGACCACCTGCTGGTGGAAACTGGCGGCGTGGGCGCGAATATCCGACCCGGTGGCGAGAAACAGGAAGCGCAGTTTGCGTGCCTGATACCCTTCTTTGGCGTACAGGTTCTGCGCTTCATGGCAGGCTGGATCGTAGAAAAACAGGATCTGTTTTTCAGTCTGGAAGCTCAGGGCCTCCTGGTGATAGCGGACCACTGGCAGCTTGTCGTTGGCTATCATATGGACATTGAACAGGCCGGCCTCGTCGGCTAGCCTGAACAGTGCAGTGCTTATCTGCTGATAGCACGAAGCGGCATCCGGGTAGTTGGCATAGAAGGTTTCATCGACCTTGAGTTCGGCCAGCAGGTATTGATTGGACTTGGCCGTGGCTGGCAGATAAACACGGTGCTTAGAGTGAGTGGGCATGGCGGCTCCTGGATAGATGAGAAGAATAGGTTGCCGCTATTGTGCCTGGGAAATCTTACAAAACTTTGTCCCAGATTAATAAATGACGGGATTCCGGATAATCAGTCCATTACCAGATAACGGACCAGCTGGATAATCAACAGCAGCATCATCAGGGGCCAGATCCACCGGCTGAGCTTGGCGACCTGCTCGTTGCTGAAACGGGTTTTGGAGCGCTCCAGCAATGGGATCAGGATAAACAGCGCCACAAACAGCGCCCCCAGAATATAAAATACTGTCATGTAAACTCCTGCGGACCCCGGCAAATGATTCGTTTGTCCCAGCCTATTCCTGAGCCGGGGCGAAATATGTCAGAATTTAGCAGACATAATAACAACTTAAGGATACAGGATGGAAATCAGAAGCCTTTTTATGCCGCTGCTCTTGTCGGTAACATTGGTGGCCTGCAACAAGCCGCCACAAATGCCGCAGAATACTGAGCAGACCGACGTGTCCGTGGCCGTGGCAGGCGATCCTGCAGCAGCATTGATTGAGCCTGGCACTGACTATCATTCATTTGCCAACCCGGATGAGATCAAAGTAACCCACCTGGCGTTGGATCTGGAAGTGGATTTTGCCAGGCAGATCCTCAAAGGCCAGGCCTCCCTGCAGTTTGTGCGCATGGAAGAGGGCGCTTCAGAGCTGGTGCTGGATACCCGCGATCTGGCCATCGACAGTGTCACCGTTGAAGGCAAAGCTGTACCCTATGAACTGGGTGAGAAAGACCCGGTGCTGGGCAGCGCGCTGACCATTCAGGTGCCCGCCGAGGCCGATGTGGTAACGATAGATTATCAGACCTCACCCGATGCCTCCGGCGTGCAGTGGCTGACACCGGCGCAGACAGCCGGTAAGCAGCACCCCTTTCTCTTTACCCAGGCCCAGGCCATTCATGCCAGGAGTTTTATCCCCCTGCAGGACTCGCCCCAGGTCAGAATGACCTATCAGGCTACCATCCGCACACCCCAAGAGTTGCTGGCGGTGATGAGTGCCTCCAACGATCCCGATACAGAGCGCGATGGCGAGTACCATTTCAATATGCCTCAGCCGATTCCTTCCTATCTGATTGCATTGGCTGTGGGTAACCTGGAGTTTAAGTCCATGGGGGAACGCACAGGCGTCTATGCCGAGCCCTCGGTACTGGAAGCGGCCGCCCAAGAGTTTGAAGACACTGAAGCCATGCTGATGGTGACCGAGAAGAAGTTTGGTCATTACCGCTGGGATCGTTACGACTTGCTGATCCTGCCGCCGTCTTTCCCTTTCGGTGGCATGGAAAATCCGCGCCTGTCCTTTATCACACCTACGGTGATCGCCGGGGACAAGAGTCTGGTGTCATTGATCGCCCATGAACTGGCGCACTCCTGGTCGGGCAATACGGTGACCAATGCCACCTGGCGTGATTTGTGGCTGAACGAGGGGTTTACCACCTATCTGACTTATCGGATTATGGAGATGATTTACGGTGAAAAGCGTGAACAGATGGAGTTCGTGCTGGGCATGCAGTCTCTGGAGTCAGACATCGAAGCCCTGCCTGAGCAGGACGAGGTGCTGGCCATCGATCTGCGGGGCCGCGACCCGGACGAGGTATTCTCTGATATTCCTTATGAGAAGGGCGCCTTGTTCGCCCGGGAACTGGAGCAGAAAGTCGGCCGCGAAGCCTTTGACCGTTTCCTGATGCAATACTTTGAACATTTTGCCTTTCAAAGCATCACCACCGATACGTTCGTTCAATACCTGCAGGACACCCTGTACAAGGAGCATGGGGACAAGTTGTCCTGGGACAGAATTAACCAGTGGATCTATGAGCCCGGTATCCCCGCCGGGGCGCCGGTGGCCCAGTCAGATGCCTTTGCCAGAGTGGACAATGCCAGGGCAATGTGGCTGGCTGGTGAGATCCCGGCCGCAGATATCGATACGCAGGACTGGAATACCCACCAGTGGCTGTATTTCCTGAACAATATGCCTGATGAGCTGAACAAGGAGCAATTGACCGAACTGGACAATGCCTTCTCCCTGACCCAGGTGGGCAACAATGAGATAGCCCATAGCTGGCTGCTGATGGCAATCAACAACTGGTATACGCCGGCCTTTGACAGGCTGCATAACTATCTGGTCAGTATCGGTCGTAACAAACTGGTCAAGCCCCTGTACAAGGCTCTGTCAGAGACCCCGGAGGGTAAGGCCTTCGCTAAAAAAGCCTTCGAGGAAGCGAAATCCGGTTATCACCCCCTGACGGTCAAGGCAAACGAAGACTTTGTGAATTAACTGCCTCAGAATTCATAAGGGCCTTTCAGGCCCTTTTTTTATGTTCAAAGTCCCAGTTTGTTGGCTGGATTAATTCCAATTGCTGTGTTTTTTCATATTCGCAAAGCCCGCCTATACTCATTCTGCGCGTTTTAACTGTTAAACTTCACGCAGGATGACGACAATATGATACGGTTAATACAAAACAAAGGGTTAGCTGTCATTACGACGCTGGTCCTCTGCTTCTCCCATTGTCCGGTTCAGGGCCAGGGAATGGATATACTGGGTATTGAACTGGGTATGAGCCCCCAGCAGGTCGAGCAGGTGTTAAAAGCCCGCCATCCGAACAGCCAGATAGACATCCAAAATGGTTATTTTACCTATACAGACGGTGAAACCCGCTTTAACACTGATCCCTCTGTTACCTATTTTTATGTGGACAATAACCATGAAAAACTGGAGGTCTATTTCACCTCTATGCCAACCGGGCCTGCAGTTTACGGTGTGCGCCGCTACCTGTCGCAGGTGGAGAATGCGCCACCGCTGGACAGATTCAGGCAGAGTCTGCTGGATAAGTATGGTCCGCCTGCTGACAGCCATCGGGGCGACAGGGAATTTGTTTGGTTCTTCCCTGAGGGACGAAAACAATGTATCGCCGAAAACAAGAACAATATGAAAAGCTTTGCCATGAACCCGGATGCAAAATCTGTATTACGCCGGATTCAGGAATCCCGTTACAGAGATGCCGATATCGGCGATTTTTCTGAGTGTGCCTCATTTATGTACTACAGCCTTCAAGGAAAGAGCGGTGGCCTGCTGATGGGTTTTTTTGTGATTTTGATGGATGTGGCACGGGCCGCTAAGGCAGAGCAGGCGGCCGCCGCCTGGGTAGAAGAACTGCAAGCTAAGGTCGTGGCCGAGCGCAATAAGAAAGGCAAGATGATTGATTTATAGTTGAACAGAACTATTGTGTGGTGGAGGTCGCTGGCAGAAGGTTAAAGGGTGTTATTCTGTCACTTGTTAACGAGAGAGTGACCCCAAACACCATGCTTAAAGCTATTCATCATGTTGCGATCATCTGCGGTGATTACCAGCGTTCAAAGGATTTCTATTGCCGGGTGCTCGGGCTGGAGATCCTGGCCGAGAACTACCGCAGCGAGCGGGATTCCTGGAAACTGGACTTGCGCCTGCCCGAAGGCGGTCAACTGGAGCTGTTTTCTTTCCCGAATCCGCCGAAAAGACCCAGTCGTCCAGAAGCCCAGGGCTTACGCCATCTGGCATTTGTGGTGGCGTCGGTGGAAGAGACGGTCAGTCTGCTGCAAGGGCAGGGCATCGATGTGGAGCCTGTCCGGGTGGATGAGTATACCGGCCGAAAATACACCTTCTTTGCCGACCCGGATGGTCTGCCGCTGGAGCTGTACGAGGGATAGCCATACTCCCAGGCTTGGATTCAGAGCGTTTCCAGTGCCTGCAGGAACACATCAAGCACCCGCCTGTTGCGCTGTGCCTGGCGGGTAGCGATGTAGAAGTCTGTGCTGTAGTTGAACTGTCTGGGCAGCAGTGCCCGCATTTCCCCTTTGTCTACCCAGCGGCTGGCGTAATGATCGGGCAAAAAACCGATATACTCATGGGTCAGGACCAGAAAGGCCACGCCCTCCCGGTCATTTGAAGTGGCGGCGACCTGCAGCTTGTCAAACAGATCCGGCAGGTTCATCTGCTCGGCGTACACCGGCAGAACCGCCGCATGTTGCTGGATGCTTTTTACCGACTCCTGCTGGTCAAACAGAGGGTGCTCATCGGAGCAGTACAAGGAACTGGTTTCACTGTACAGAGGCTTGAGTTTCAGACCGTCGATGGGGGTCAGGCTGGGCATCACCCCCACATCCAGCTCCCCTTCCAGCAGTGCCAGGGTAATATCGGCCGGGTTGCTCATACGGATATTGACCCTGACTTCCTTACTGGTGCGTTTCAGGGTGGATAAGGCCTTACTGATGGTACGGTGGGGGATGGTTACCAGGTTGTCGATGATGCCGATATTCAGCTCCCCCTTGAGCACAGAATAGGTATTATTGACCTCATCCTGGAATTGTTCGGCGGCCCCCATCAGTCGCAGAGCGGCATCATAGACGGTCTGACCTTCCAGGGTCAGGCTGAATCCGCCGCGGCCGCGGGAACAAAGCTTCATGCCCAGTCGTTTTTCCAGGTCAGAGATATAGATGGAGATAGCCGATCGGCTCAGGTTCAACACCCCCTCTGCACCGGTAAAACTGCCGGCCTGGACCACAGCGATAAAGGTTTTGAGCAGTTTCAGATCCAGATTGCTGACCTGGCGCAGCTTGCGTTGATTGAGCATGATGGGACACTTCTTTTTGTTTAATAAAATCGAAACTGAACTGTATCAGTTGGAAATTTACCGAATAAAGGTTTTCACTTAAATTCACGCAAAAGTCAATCAGAGAGGGTTTATGCGCTCCACTGTGCCCACCGGCGAAACCATGCGTCATCATTGGCTGGCCTTTACCAGCAACCGGCGTTTTCATCAGGCCCCTAAGCTGGTCAGCAAGGCAGAAGGGATTTTCTACCATACACCCCAGGGACATAAGCTCTACGACAGCCTGTCCGGCCTTTGGTGTACGCCCCTTGGGCATGGCAACCGGCAGATCAGTGAGGCCATCAGCCATCAGCTCAGCCAACTGGACTATGCACCCGCCTTTAATGTCAGCCATCCCCTGGCCTTTCAGTTATCCGAGCAGATTGCCGGAATGGCACCCGGGGATCTTAACCATGTGCTGTATTGCAACTCGGGCTCTGAAGCTGCAGATACGGCGCTCAAACTGGCCCGGGCCTATTGGCGGGCCAGGGGCAAGCCGGAAAAAACCAAGTTCATAGGCCGAGCCAAGGGCTATCACGGGGTAAATTTCGGCGGCATTTCCGTCGGTGGCATAGGTCCCAATCGCAAAGTTTATGGCCAAACCCTGGATGCCTATCATTTGCCTCATACCTGGCTGACCGAAAACCGTTTCAGCCGTGGTTTGCCCCAGGAAGGGGACTATCTGGCCGATGCCCTGCTGCAGATTCTGGAGGTGCAGGATGCCAGTAATATTGCGGCGGTTATGGTGGAACCCATGGCCGGTTCGGGCGGGGTTATCGTACCCTCATCCGGTTACCTGAAGCGTTTGCGCACGTTGTGCGATCAGCACGATATTCTGCTGATTTTTGATGAAGTGATAACCGGCTTTGGCCGCATGGGCACAGTGTTTGGTGCCGACTATTTCGCTGTGCAGCCGGATATGCTGACCTGCGCCAAAGCCCTGACCAACGGTATTATGCCTATGGGGGCGGTGATCACCAGCCGTGATATTTATCAGACCATGATGGATCAACCCGGCGATGACTTTATGATTGAGTTTCCCCATGGCTATACCTATTCGGCACACCCGCTGGCCTGTGCAGCGGCCATGGCCAGTCTGGAACAGCTGAATCAACCTTCACTAATGGAGCAGGTGAGGTCACTGAGTCAGGTGTTTGAGGATGCCATACATGACCTTAAGGGCCTGCCGCTGGTGGAAGACATTCGCAATATCGGCCTGGCCGGGGCCATACAGATCCAATCGGATCCGGCTCATCCCACTAAACGGGCCAGCGAAATCAGCGCCCTTTGCTGGGATAAAGAGGTCTATGTGCGTTTTGGCGGGAATAACCTGAGCTTCGCCCCGCCTTTTATCTGTAGCAAGCAGGACATTCACGAAATCTTTTCCCGGGTGGCCGACGCCATCCAGCAGTATGCCCGACAGCAAGGACTGAATTGATGCAGAGTCTTTCTCATTGGATAAACAATCAAGCCTACCAGGCGGACGAAACCTGTCTGGACGACCTCAATCCGGCAGACGGGACCTTGCTGGCCAGGGTGCCGGTGGCGGGCCTCGGTACGGTCAACCAGGCAGTGGCTGCCGCCGTTCAGGCCCAGAAGGCCTGGGCAGCCCAGCCGGTGCATAAGCGTGCCCAAATAATGTTCAACTTTCGTGGCCTGATAAGCGCCCACCATGATGAACTGGTTGAACTCATCAGCCTGGACAATGGGAAGACCCTGGCCGATGCCAAAGGTGAACTGCAACGGGGTCTGGAAGTCGTGGAATATGCCTGTGGCGCGCCTGAATTGCTCAAGGGCGAACATAGCCGCCGGGTGTCCGGTGATATCGACAGCTGGTCGGAGTTTCACTCTCTGGGGGTGGTGCTGGGCATCACACCCTTCAATTTTCCGGCCATGGTGCCCTTGTGGATGATCCCCATGGCACTTATTTGTGGCAACGCTTTTGTTCTCAAACCGTCAGAGAAAGTGCCAATGGTCGCTAACCGTCTGGCTGAATTGCTGGCAGAGGCCGGACTGCCCGCCGGCGTCTTCTCTGTGGTGCACGGAAACAGGAACACGGCAGAACTGTTGATCGATCATCTGGATATTCAGGCGGTGAGCTTTGTCGGCTCCACAGCGGCCGCTAAGGCTATTTATCAGCGTGCGGCGGCTGGCGGCAAGCGGGTGCAGGCGCTGGGCGGGGCTAAAAATCACGCCGTCATCATGCCCGATGCCGATTTGGACAATGCTGCATCTACCCTGATTGGGGCAGCGTATGGTGGCAGCGGTCAGCGCTGTATGGCCATCAGCGTGGCGGTCTGCGTAGAGGACGGGACGGCTGACAGACTCATTCAGCATCTGTTGCCCAGGCTGGATGAACTCAAGGTTGCAGGCAGCCAGCAGCAGGAGGCCGATATGGGACCGCTGATTGACGAAATGGCGGTGCAGCGCGTCGGCCGTGCTCTCGACGAGGCCCATGGGCAGGGGGCGGCGCTGATCAGGGACGGAAGACAATCCCCCCTGCTGCCAGAGCGTGGCTGTTTCGTCGGACCGAGTCTGGTCGATCATGTACAACCCCGTATGAGCTGCTACCAGCAGGAAATCTTCGGGCCGGTGCTGTCCGTGGTCCGGGTCAACAGCCTGGATGAAGCCCTGACCCTGGCCAATCAACATGAATATGGCAACGGCGCCTGTATTTTTACCGAGAGCGGCGCGGCCGCCAGTGAATTTACCAGTCAGATGCAGGCCGGCATGGTGGGGGTCAATGTGCCGCTGCCCGTGCCAATGGCGTTCCACAGTTTCGGCGGCTGGAAACAGTCCTTGTTTGGCGATCTGCTTGTTTACGGTCCGGACGGGGTACGTTTCTATACCAAGCGCAAGACCATCACCCAGCGGTGGCTTAAATCCACCGGTCATTCCACCGCTTTTGGCCAGCTTTAGAACACAAAACCCCGGTAAGCCGGGGTTTTGTTTAGCCGCTGTGCCAGGCTAATCAGCCCGCAGCATGGCCTCATATTCTTCCTGCCAGAAGAATTTGTCTTCACCAAAGGCCGGTTTCAGATCATCCAGCCAGGTTGCGCCTTCATCATACTCGGCGAAGAAGGGGATTTGAACCCAGGCGGGATTCCGCGCCTGGATAAAGCGCAGGACAAACACTTTATCGCCTTTTATCTGAGTGACACCTGTTACTTCAACCTTACCCGGGCCGGCACTCATGGAAGGACCACGTACGGTGCGGCTGACTCCCGAAATCTGCTGGTAAGCCTGCCGGAAGATCTCCCAGGTCTGATGCAAGGGGATTTCAAAGTAACGCTTGGCGCCCGTGTCCCGTTCGATGAACATATAGTAGGGAATGATGCCAAGCTGGGTCTGCTCCTTCCACATCTGCGCCCACATGTCTGCGTCGTTATTGATATGGTTAAGCAGCGGTGCCTGGGAGCGGATCTGTGCACCGGTGGCGCGAATACGCCGAATGGCTTCGCGGGTAATGTCGGTACGCAGCTCTTGCACATGGTTGATATGGGCCATAAAGGACACATGCTTACCGGCCCTGACCAGTTTGCTGATAAGGGCCAGAAACTCTTCGGCATCCGGGTCAGTCACATAGCGGTAGGGCCAGAAAGTCAGGGATTTGGTGCCGATTCGAATGGTCCTGATATGGTCAAATTCAGGGCGGGTAAGGGCGTCAAGATACCGCTCGAACTTGACCGTACGCATGACCATGGGGTCGCCACCGGTAAGAAGTAAATCTGTCACCTGTCTGTTGGCCTTAAGATACCGGTGCAGCTCATCGGCATCATTATTGTTGAAACGGGTCGCCTTCCCCACAAACTGGGCCCAACGAAAGCAGAAGGTGCAATAGGAATGACAGTACTGGCCCTGCGCGGGAAAGAAGAGCACGGTTTCACGGTATTTGTGTTGCATGCCCCACACCCGCTCGCCTTCCAGCTCCGGTACGTTGTGCTCGGTCTGGCCGGCGGGGTGGGGATTGAGTTTGGCGCGGATTTGCTCGGCCAGGGCCATGATCTGCTCTGAACTCGGCTCGGTGCGAAGCAATGAAGCCATTCTGGCGTAGGATTCATCATCCAGCATGCCTCGTTGTGGAAAGGTCAACTGGAAGATCGGATCATTCGGCACTTTGCTCCAATCGATTAATTGTTCGACCACAAAGTTATTAACCCGGAAAGGAAAGACACTTGCCACCACCTTCATCTGGAAACGCAGATGTTGGGGAAGCTGCTTCAACGCTTCTATTTTGTCTATTTGTCTGTGTTGATAGGCCTGAAAGACAGGAGCCCGATAGTGTTCCGCGGGTTGGATCTGAACGACTTGCTGCATCGATTTCCCCCAAGTTGGTTGCAAAATGCGACGTACTCTAACAAAAATGTCGCCAGCTTTCTTCCTTCTGGCCAAATGGGTGTAAAGATTGCCTAACTGTATTGCGCCAACAGGTCTGTAAAGCAACTTGTATCTGTCAGATGTCGAAAATGTGTAGAAAAGCGGGTTTGTATAGGTCTTGTTTGTCAGATGCTTACTGGGAACAGGCTTTGAGGTATTTTAAAATACTATTTAATTTTTGCGGATTTGTGCTTTATTTAAGTATTGATTAATAATAATCAAGCCCAGGTAGGGCCCTATGGAACAATGCCTTGCATTCTGCACCTTTCTGTTGGCTGGCACTTCCGCTGCTGCTGACTTCACAGCTCCCGAACCCAATATGGAAGTGATTTATATCACCAGCGAACGAATTCCCACTGCGCAATTGGAAACGCCCTACTCAGTGGAAAAGATCACAGGTCAGGAGATCAGGCGGCAGCTATATCGATCTGTACCCGAACTATTTGAGCAGGTAGCCGGCGTTATGGTGCAGAAAACCTCTTATGGGCAAGGCTCCCCTTATATCAGAGGATTTACCGGATTCAGAACCCTGATGTTGGTCGACGGTATCCGCTTGAATAATTCGACTTTCAGGGATGGCCCTAATCAGTACTGGAATACGGTGGACGCCTACTCAATTAGCGAACTGGAACTGGTCAGGGGACCCGCATCGGCATTATATGGGGCAGATGCGATAGGTGGGACGGTGCAGGTATTTACCAGCAAGTTGGATCCGGATTTACCATACAGCGACAGCCAAGTGGATTATTTTCTGCGTCACTCTACTGCTGAACATTCCAATGTGGCCAGGGTCAGTGCATCGGTTGAAGGGCAGGGTAATGCCTTGGTAGCAGGTGCCACCTACAAGGATTTTGGTGATCTGACCCGTGGCAATGATATGCCACAGCCCAACACCGGCTACCAGGAACGCAACGCCGATATCAAATGGGCCACTCGGTTGAATTCTGAGTGGCTGATGACGGCTGCGGCCTTCCATACCCGTCAGGATGATGTGCCGCGCACCCATCAGACCATTTATTCCACCAGCTTTGCCGGTACTACCATTGGCGATGAGCTCAGGCGGGATTTGACCCATCAACGTGATTTGGTCTATGTGCGCCTCAGTGCCAAGGAGCCGTGGCAGTGGGTGGCAGATGCCAGCTTTACCCTGTCATGGCACCATCAGGAGGAGACCCGCGAAAGGGAGCGGACCCGCGATCGTTTTGATCGCCAGGGAGTGAATACTCATACACTTGGCCTGCAAGGCCAGTTTAGCTCCAGTTGGCAAGATACGCGCCTGACCTATGGCTTTGAAAGCTATTTGGATAAAGTTGACAGTTTCTCTACCAGTAATCCCATCCAGGGCCCGGTTGCCGATGATGCCCAGTACCAATGGCACGGAATTTACCTACAGGCCAGGAAGCCGCTGACAACACGCCTGGATCTGCTTGCCGGGGTGCGTTTCAACCATATGCGCCTGGATGCTGACAGGGTCAGCGATCCGGAAACCGGCGTGGCCATGCAACTGGATGAATCCTGGAGTCATACGGTGGGCAATCTGATGTTTCACTACAAGCTGAATGACACCAAGGTGATGTATGCGGGAGTGGCTCAAGGATTCAGGGCGCCCAACCTGTCAGATATGACCCGCTTTGACAGTGCCAGAACGAATGAATTTGAAATACCGGCCACGGATCTGAACTCTGAACACTATAACAACTTCAGCCTGGGATTGAAGGGGACGGAGGCCGATTTCACCTGGGAGGTTGGCGCATACTACATGGACGTTCGCGATCAGATACAGCGTGTGCCAACCGGTGAAACAAATGAGGACGGGGAGTTTGAAATCACCAAGAAAAATGTTGGCGATGGGTATGTGAAAGGGTTAGAAGCCCAGACGCGCTACTGGCTGTCAGGAAACTGGTCCGCATCGGCGGCAATTTCTTATGTGGATGGAAAGATTGATACCTTTCCTACCTCTGCCCCCATCGTTGAAAGAGAATATGACAGCAGATTGATGCCCACCTGGCTGAGGTTCGGCTTCCAATATTTGTCCAGCGACCAGCTTTGGACCGCAAGCGGGGACTGGATATTGGTGGACAGGGCAGACAGGTTATCCAGTCGGGATCAGTCGGATACGGACCGGATTCCCCCCGGCGGGACGCCGGGATACGGTGTGATCAATCTGCGTGCAGGCTATCAGTTTAAACCAGAGTTGACGCTGTATATTGCCCTTGAAAACCTGCTGGACAAGGATTACCGGATACACGGATCAGGACAGAATGAAGCAGGAAGAAACTGGATTGTAGGGTTGTCCGGTACTTTTTGACGGGACATAAAAAACCCGGCTTTGGCCGGGTTTTCCCATCTGTCATTTGAGTGACCTTTTTCTTATACCAAGGACAAACAATCCTGCCAGGAACAACAGTAGCCCTGTGGGTTCCGGGATCTGGGTAGGTATGCAGCCGTTGTTGCCAATACACACGCTGGCATTCATTAAAGTCGGGAAAATCTCATCCCCCAGCTCATCGCCAAAGGTCAGTAAATTACCCGTAAAGGCCACCGAAGTCAGCCCCTCACCTATGGCGTCAAAGCTCAGTGAGGCCAGGAGGAACATATTGCCCAACCCATCCTGGTTCGCCATTAAAGTGGCGGCTTCATCGAATGAAAACTCGTAGAGATCAATCAGTCCCGGTCCCAGGGTAAGGGCATCGCAACTCAAGCCCTGAATGCAGCCCAGGGAATCGACACCGAAGTCAAAGGTGGCACCGGTAAAGGTGAGGATGGAAGAGTCAAACGCCAGATCAATGTCCCAGGCACCCAGGTACTCTGGATCCGCTGAACCATCCCACAAGATGTCAATAGTAATGACATCGCCCAGAGATCCTTCAGTATAGACAGGATCCAACATGAGGATAGGGTTGGCCAAGGCAAAGCCGGGTAGGGAAAAACCCACCCACAGGAGTAAAGTTCGTAGTAACTTCTTCATATTTTGTTCCTTCTTACGGTTAGAGAAAGCAACTTATTGCGGACTGATGGCACAACGCGAATTGTCGCATTGCAGCACACAGATCCTTGAATCCAACACATTGATAACGCCGTTTGCGTCCAGGTCGAAAATGGGGTCGCCGGGCGGCACGGACATATTGCGATTGGCATTGATATTGGCGATATCTATGCTGTTCACTTCACCATCACTATTGTTGTCGCAGCTTCCTTCTTGAGTCACCACAGTGGAAACCCGCAGATCTGAGAGAATTGGTGACTCTTCATTGGCATTTGGCCTCAGGACAGTGCGGATCTGGATGAACTGGCCCGTTATACCGAGACCAGGTACGTTATTGAGCACAGGCATATAAGCAAGCAGGCCGAGACCACCAACTGAATTGGCTGCGCGAGCTTCCACTTCGATGCTGGCCCCGGCAGGAATTAAGCCTTCCGGCTCATTGTTCCAGCTAATCAGGTCCCACTCGGTGCCTGTTGCCCCCCCGTCAGTAATGACTGTCCATATGCCCGTTGGGTCGGTTTGATTTCTCGCCCCGAAGCCGGTGGCATCGCTGTAGGTATAGGGAGAACGCCCCACTGGGATGGTAGAGATGAAATTACAGTTACTGTCATACTGGGAGACACTGTTGCTGTTGAGGTTAATGGTCCAGATACGGCCGCCTTTGCCTACTATGGGTCCCCGTCCACCCAGAGTGCTGACCGAACAGGACGGAGTGGTATTCAGATCGCCCGAAGGCAAGGTAACGAATTTTCTTAAAGTTGGAGTGCCATACCATACAGCCCCGTCGCCATCCACCGCGACCCCGGTGCCACCCCCAGCTACATTGAACTGAAATGTGCCATTGGCCGGGTCATAGGCATGTAAGGTGCCTCCCAGGTAGACCCGGTTATTGCCCAGCCCAATGCCGTAGTTGCTCTGGCCGTTAATATTCTGGGTCCACGAGTTGCTGCTGGTGTCCAGCTCGACCAGTGTTGATGCAAGGGTAGCGCCCCACAGTGTTCCATCTGAATCAACAGCACAACCGTAGTTGGTTGCCCCGCTGGTGCTGATGGGGCCAGCCAGTATGTTGCCGTTCTGATCGAAGCGGAAATATTCCCTGCCGCTATAGGTCCCGGCCCAGAGGCTGCCATCTGTGCCCAGGCACAAGGATCGCCCCAAGTCGCCCGGGTCGCCATATTCTGATATCCAGATGACACGTTCATCCCTGAACTCGCTGATTTGGGTAATACCGTCATTGTTGTCATCAATGACCGGCAACATTTCATCTGGTGTGATCATACAGTCGTTGTTGGCGTCACTGGAGGTATCGATTACACCATTGCCATTCCTGTCCACCCCTCCTTCGACGGCAATCTTAAGCAGCTCTGGTCGACGTCCCCCGGAGAAGTGCCGATTGGCCACATAGACATTGCCTTCTGTATCCACTGCCGTTCTTGAGGGGGCAGGTCCTGAAAAAGCGCCATGATTGGCCAGGGTATTGGGATCGCCAAAGGCGGTAAGGTACCTGGCTTCCTCACAACCGCTGCCGCCCGCTCCATCGGTATCGATACGGGACATAGTATCCTCGCCCGCGTTGGCCACCCATAGGACGGGAAAAGTATCCCCGATGACATTTAACTGAATCTGGTTGTTGTTCGGTGCATCATGATTGACGGAATTCAAGGTGCCCAGATCAAAATCACTGTCTGTGGTATAGACAGTGGTGCCTGCCACGGCAACCCCTGCATAAAGCAGGGCGGGTAACATCACAGAGTATTGGTTCTTAAATTGTCGTTTCACTGGTCTTTCTCCTATTTCCAAACGTTTGCGGATTCTTGGTGGTTTCCGCCCCTGTCGGTCCCAGGAAGTAAAACGGGTTCAGGAAGTGGTTGAGACTGATAGCCGTCCACAGGAGCCAATGGCCGCCAGGTTCTGGTCTTCAAATCCACTAGATACAGGTTGGAGAATCGGTTCCCTCGCCAACTGACCATCAACATACTGTTTTCATCAAGCCAAACAGGATCGTCCACCTGATTGACACCATCGGTGATACTGTGCTGGTCCGAACCATCTTCCTTCATGAGATAAAGTTGTGTGCGACCATGAGGTCCACGGGTTGATAAGAATGAAATGAGTGCCCCATCCGATGACCAGATTGGACCGATATCGGAAGAGGGTAAATCAGTGAGCTTGTGTTCCTGATCTGTCTGCAGGTCAAAGCGATAAATATTAAATTCCTTGTTTCTTCTGGAATCGTAAAGCAGGCTGCGGCCATCAGGGGACCATTGCACTTTACTATCCTCATGTTTGGGATTATTGGTCACCTGACGATGCTGTCCGTCTGCGAGCCTTACCAGCCAGGTGTCGCCTTTTGCGTCCTTGTTGAGCTTTCGGTAGGCGAGCCATTGACTGTCGGGTGACCATCCGGGGCTGTCATGGCTGGAAGACATATCATTTGTCACCCGAACCGGATTGCCCCCGCCAGCATCCATGACAAATATATCCAGTGACCCCGTACGGTCTGAGACAAAGGCAATACTGCGTCCGTCAGGGGACCAGGTAGGCTGCCCGTCAAATCCTTTCCAGCCAGAGAGGTTGACAGGCTGGGAACCATCGGCCCGCATCCGATAGATTTCGGCGTTACCTTTGTCCCGATTGGAGGTGAAAAGTATGGATTGTCCGTCAGGGGACCAACTGGCCTCGTAGTCATCCCTGTCATTGTGGGTAAGCTGCTGTAACCCGCTTCCATCTGCGCCAATGAGATAAATCTCCCGGTCCCCGTCCTGGTTGGAGACAAACAGAACTCTTTTGGGGGTGGTGCTGGTTGGGAGGGATTGGCTTTGCTGTGATAAATCAGAGTGTGAACCGCATGCAGCCAAGGCTGCGGCAACTATTAGCGTTGCGCAGTTGTGGACTTTTGGCAGTCCCCACATGTCTTTCCTCCATCAGGGCTCAGGTGTTCAGATGTGTGAGGAGTTTTACTGCCGTCCCCCTTCTTGTTGTTTAAAAAATAAGCAAATATTAAGCCCTAAATATAACTCTATGATTTACTGCTTATTAATCTTCTGATGCAAAAATGGCGTTTACAGTTTGTAAAGAATCGTGACAGCGTCGGCGCGATTTCCCTGTCTATCGGGCGGGATTGACTGAAACAGACAAGTACCCGTTGTGCCTGAGAATGGTCAGCTCTGTCCCATCAACAAAGGTTGGCACATCTTTTTTTTTCATAAAATCAGCAGTGAGGGAGTGTCCGTTTATTGCGGTTATTACATCCCCAGACTCCAGCCCTGTCTGCATGAAACTGAATGAGTCCCCAAGGGGGAACACGGCCATACCCACAAATTCACCATTTACGCGATGTGGGGCCAGCCCTATCCGCACCTTTAGCGCTGAGCTTGAAAACAGCGCTTGTAAGGGGCCGGGATCGGCTTCTACGCTGCGTTGGCCGGAGCTGGAATCTGTCAGCACCAGCCACTCTTCCACTATGCCATTTGACAAGAGGACTCTGTCGTCCTGAATACTCAGAAGAACGAATTCTCCAATCTTATCTCCTTCTGTAAACTGGGCCTGATGTTGCTGCATTGAAATGATGGCGATGCTCAGTTCGGGGTCGCTACTTAACAAAACGCCTTTCAAAAACAGGTTATTGAAGGCAGTGGTATGGTTCGCCAGGGGCCCGGGGGAAGGCTGCGAACCGGTTTGGTCGCCGGTGGGCAGGGGCTGCAATAAAGGTTGGGATTCTCCCTCTTTGGATGAAGGAGCATAGTTCCGTTCGATATAAACGACACTCAAAGCTACGACCATGACAATAAACAGGCTGAAACCTAGCAGTTTGGTATATTTGCTGCCACTTGCTGGGACTGTCTGCACCATCGCGTACGGCCGGTCAGTTTTGACTGAACTGAGCATAGTTGTCCATCAGTCAAACACAACCCCATGGGCCTGTTATTCCTTAACCCTCCTGCAGGGAAGCAAGTTGGAGAGCCGGCTGAAAAGCCGGAGTATCTTCATGCAGGTTCAAAGATAACGTACACCTTTTGACAAGGTTGGAGGGTACGCCATATTCCCTGGAAACCGGCGGGAATAACAAAATGCTCCCCTGCAGTGATGCGGATGATGGTGCCCTGGTGATCCTCAAGTTCGACCAGTCCTTCTAGCAGTTGGCAGTACTCGTGTTCAGTGTAAGTTACCTTCCAGCTGCCCGCTTCACTGCCCCAGAATCCCACATGAAACTGCTGTGTGGGATCGGAATAAAGATTGGCGATCCGCTGGGGGACAGGGCCGCTGATCTGTTTCTCCTCCGGGGTCGGGTAGCTTTGCCAATCTGCTTGTCTTGGATCCAATTTGACTATTTGCGTCATGCTCAGATCCCCAGCTTATCGCGCAGGTTGTAATAGGCGGCGCCCAGGGCGGTAAAGGGAATCTGCAGGGCACGTCCACCCAGCAAGGGTAGATGTGGCAGCTTGGCAAATACATCGAAACGGCCGGCTTGTCCTGCCACTGCCTCGGCCACCACTTTGCCGGCCAGGTGGGTGCTGGTGACCCCATGGCCGCTGTAGCCCTGCATATAATAGATATTCTTGTCCAGGCGCCCGAATTCAGGCAGGCGGGAGAGGGTCAGCAGAAAATTACCTGTCCAGGCAAACTCCACTTTCACGCCTTTCAAGGAAGGGAAGGTGGCTTCCATCTTGGGTCGGATCAGCCGCTCGATATCGGCCGGATCCCTGGCTCCGTAGACGACCCCGCCCCCATATAACAGTCTGTGATCGCCGGTAGTGCGGTAATAATCCAGCAGGTAATTGCAGTCCTCCACACAGTAATTGGCCGGTAACAGTTCCCGGCACTTTTGCTCGCCCAGCACCTCGGTGGTAATGATCTGTGTGCCGCAGGGCATATTGCGTTTGGAAAGCTCAGGCAAGACGTGGCTGAGATAAGCATTGGCACCCACTACCAGGAATTTGGCAGTGACCGAGCCGTCAGAGGTATAAACCCTGACCTTTTCCCCCTTTTCCACTCTGACAACCGGGGACCGTTCAAATACCTGCCCTCCCAGCTCACTGACGACGCGGGCTTCGCCCAGGGCCAGCTTGAGGGGCTGTATATGGCCGCTCATGCCATCGGTCAGTCCGCCGACGTAGCGGTCAGAATGGACGATTTTTTCCAGCGCTTTTCCTTCCAGCAGTGCCATCTTGCCATTGCCATGGCGCTCCCAGAGTTGTTGATGTTCTTTTAAGGTCCGCAGTTGTTTGTCATTAAGGGCGACAAAGGCGCCCCCTTGCACATAATCGCAATCTATCTGATGCTCGCGGATAAGAGTGCGGATGATATCACCGCCCTCGAACATCATCGAAGCCATGGCATCGCCCGCCTCCTTACCATATTTGGTGGCAATATGATCCACATCGCGGCTGTAGCTGTTGACTATCTGCCCGCCGTTTCGCCCGGTGGCACCGTAGCCGATACGATTAGCTTCCAGCAGCACCACTTTGAAACCGGCTTTGGCCAGGTGCAGCGCAGAGGACAAACCGGTAAAACCGCCGCCCATCACACAAACATCGGCGTCGAGATCCTGTTGAAGTGACGGGTAGGGCTGGCCGGTTTCGGCATTGAAGGCGTAATAACTGTTGATGTAATCGCTCATGGCATACTCCGGGAGAAACATTGCCCGGTGACGCCGGGCAATGCAGGGACTGGCTGGCTCAGAAGTTGTAGCTGACGCTGGCGGTGACATTGGACGAATCATCGCCGTCTATGTCGTTGTACCAGGCGCTGACATCGAACGACCAGTTTTCCCAGTCCTTGGTCAGGCTGACCCGTCCCCAGGTGTAGTCGTCATCAAAGCCATCCTCATCCCAGGTCTGTCGACCCAGTTCGAACCCCAGGCCCATGTCCTCACCGATAGCCACATCCGCCACCACAGAGTAGTGCAGGGCGGACATGTCATCACCAAAGCCGCTGGCGGCCAGGCTGTCGTTGGTGTAATCCAGATTAATGCCCAGGCTGAGGCTGTCATTGATGGCTTTGGAAAAGCCGCCGTGCAGCTCGAAGTAGTTGTATTCACTGGCGTCCACCAGGGCGTAATAGATCAGCATAAAGTCATATTCAACGCCGTTGGCAAATTCTCCGGCGTAGCCGCCGAACAGATCCACCTCGATATCGGTTTCCTCGCCGTCATCGGTTTGGGAAGCCCAGGCGCCGGCATACCAGCCGGAATCCTCGGCAGCCCAGTCAACACCGCCCTGCAGGGCTGGGGAGTTGTCGTTGAGACTGACCCCACGGAACATATAGTCCGAGGTCAGTGTTACATAGCCACTGACTTCCGCCTGAGCACTGAGACTCAGGCCGGCCATCAAACTTGTTGCAATCAATGAATGTTTAATTTTCATTCTAAGTGTCCTTCAATTTTTATTTTAATATTCAGATCGATGCGATCCGGACGGGACTGCCTGTACCAATGGGATTAAACAGACCTTTTCTGCCTAATCTGATTGATAAGCTCCGTCAGTGTTTTGGGAGTGCTCCCCTCGAAGCCGATGGCCTGGGCCAGCGTCGTCGAATTCTGCCGCGGCCCGCCGTTAAAGCGGGCAGGGCAAAACCTAGTCCAGCTCTATCCAGGTGGTTTTAAGCTCAGTGTATTTGTCCAGCGCGTGCAGCGATTTGTCCCGGCCGTTACCGGACTGCTTGAAGCCGCCAAAAGGTACGGTCATATCACCATCGTTGTAATTGTTGATCCACACGGAGCCGGCCCGCAGCCGCCTGGACAGCTTATGAGCCCGGGACAGATTGCTGGTCCACAGGGCGGCGCCCAGTCCATAATCCGTGTCATTGGCAATGTTGATGGCCTCATCTTCCGAATCAAAAGGGATGATTGACATGACGGGTCCGAAGATCTCCTCACGGGCTATACGCATCTGGTTATCCACGCCGATAAAAATGGTCGGCTCTACAAAGGCTCCGTTATCCGCATCCAGGGCCGCTTTACCACCCAGCGCCAGCTCGGCGCCGGCTTCGCTGCCCAGGCGCACGTATTCGAGCACGCTGCCCTGATGCTGTTTGTCCACCAGAGCGCCCATATTAGTCTGTGGATCCAGAGGATCGCCGGGTTTAAATCTGCGGCTGGCTTCAATGACCTTTTTAACAAACTCGTCGTGAATACTGCGCTCCACCAGTAAACGGGTGCCGGCGACACAGACTTCACCCTGGTTATAGAAACAGCCGCTGGCTGCCGAGCGGGCCGCCTTGTCCAGGTCAGGGCAATCGGCAAATACGATGTTGGGATTCTTGCCACCCGCTTCCAGCCAGACCCGTTTCATATTGGATTCGCCGGCGTAGACCAGTAGTTGCCGGGCGGTGCGGGTGGAGCCGGTAAAGGCCAAGCAGTCCACCTGCATATGCACAGCCAGGGCTTTGCCCACTGTATGGCCAAAGCCTGGCACCACATTCAGGACGCCATCGGGAAGGCCGGCCCGGGTAGCCAGCTCGGCCAGTTTAATTGCGGTCAGAGAGGATTTTTCTGAGGGTTTAAGTACCACCGAGTTACCGGCGGCGAGGGCGGGGCCCAGCTTCCAGCAGGCCAGCCATAAGGGAAAGTTCCAGGGGGTAATGGCGGCCACCACGCCGATGGGCTCACGGGTGATGGTGGCCAGCACATTGGCTTCGGTTGGCGCCACTTCGTCGTAGGTCTTGTCGATGGCTTCCCCATGCCAGCGGATCACCTCTGCACTGCCGGGAATATCCACATTAAAGCTCTCACCGATGGGCTTGCCCATGTCCAGGGTTTCCAGTGCCGCCAGTTCGTCCCGGTTGGCTTCCATCAAATCGGCCAGCTTAATCAATACCTGTTTGCGAACCTTGGGGGGCAGATCACGCCAACTTCCAGCTTCGAAGCTGTCCCTGGCGGCGTTCACTGCAAGTTCCGCATCGGCCTTATCACATTCGGCAATATCGGCGATTTTCTCGCCATTGGCCGGATTGATGCAGTCAAACCACTGACGGCTTTGGGCTGCCTGGTATTGACCATTAATATAGGCCCGGCCTTCGATTTTCAGATTGTCGCAGTATTCCTGCCACTGGCTATGGGTCTTCATTGGCCTTGCTCCTTCGTCGATTTAGAAACTGGCCGGCGTCACCGCACTGACGATCCGGCACTCTGTGCTTCCCCGGTTAACAAACTGATGGGGAAGCTGGGTATTGAGGTAATAACTGTCTCCAGCCTGCAACTGATATTCCCTGTCGCTTTGCAGTATGGTGATTTCACCGCAGAGCACCGTGCCGGCCTCATGACCTTCGTGTACGATCCAGTCCTCACCGGTGCCGTGGCCCGGTGGATAGCGCTCCAGCATAAAAGTCAGTTGACGGTCGGGCCGCTCGGCTCCCACCAACAGGTACTCGACGCCGTCGGAGCCGATATCCGGAAGCTCACCGGGGTGATAAATGACCTTGTTCTGTCCATCAAAATCATGGGTGAAAAAATGGCTCAACGGCATATCCAGGCCATTGAGTATTTTGTGCAGATTACTGATGGACGGACTGACCGCATCCCGCTCAATCATCGACAAGGTGCTGTTGGGCAGATTCACTGCCTTGGCCAGTTCCCGTTGCGAGAGGCCGCGCTGCTTGCGTAACTTCTGGATACGTTCACCCACTTTCATGATTCTTTGGCCGCCAGTTGATCGCGGATCCTGCTTTTTTCCACCCGTCTGGCGTAGTACCAGGAAGCGAAAACCAGCAGGGTAACCAGGGTAATAATAATAGTCGCCAGGGCATTGATTTCGGGGCTTACTCCAAGCCGGACGGAGGAGAACACCACCATGGGCAGGGTAGTGGAGCCCGGGCCAGAGACGAAACTGGCTATGACCAGGTCGTCCAGGCTCAGGGTAAAGGCCAGAAGCCAGCCAGACACCAGAGCCGGGGTGATGATGGGCAGGGTAATATTGAAAAACACCTTGACCGGCGTCGCACCCAGATCCTGGGCGGCCTCTTCCACCGACATATCCATCTCGGTCAGACGGGAGCCCACCACCACAGCCACATAGGCGGTACAAAAGGTCGTATGGGCAATCCAGATGGTGGTCATGCCCCGACTGGCCGGCCAGCCCACTAGCTGAGCCATGGCGACAAACAGTAATAACAACGACAGACCGGTGATGACTTCGGGCATCACCAATGGCGCCGTGATCATGCCGCGTAGCAGGGTACTGCCTTTGAATCGCTTGAACCTGGCCAGTACGAATGCGGCCAGAGTACCCAGCACGACGGAGGCGGTGGCGGCCAGGAAAGCAATTTTCAGGCTATTGCCCACCGCATCAAGCAGCTTGTCATTCCGCATCAGCTCGCCGTACCACTTGGTGGAAAATCCGGCCCAAACGGTCACCAGACGGGACTCATTGAATGAATAGATAATCAGAATCAGCATGGGCGCGTAGAGAAAAGCCAGGCCCAGCCAGAGCATCATCTTACTGAAGGAGAATCGCATCAGGCCTGCTCCATCTGTTTGTTCTGGATACGGTCAAACCACATGATGGGAATAATCAGCAGCGCCAGCATGATAATGGCCACCGCAGAGGCCACCGGCCAGTCGCGGTTGTTGAAAAACTCTTCCCACAGAACCTTGCCGATCATCAGGGTTTCCGGACCACCAAGCAGTTCTGGAATAACGAACTCGCCCACCGCAGGGATAAATACCAGCATGCAGCCGGCGATAATGCCTGCCTTGGTCAGGGGTACGATGATGCGGAATAAGGTGGTGACGGGGGAGGCCCCCAGATCGGATGAGGCCTCCACCAGGCTGTGGTCCAGTTTCATCATATTGGCGTACAGGGGCAATATCATAAAAGGCAGATAGGCATAGACAATGCCCACATAGACGGCGAAATCCGTGTGCAGCATGATAATGGGCTCATCAATCAGACCCATACTCAACAACAGGTTATTGATGTAGCCGTTGGGCTTGAGAATACCAATCCAGGCATAGATACGGATCAGGAATGAGGTCCAGGACGGCAGAATGACCAGCAACAGCAATACATTGCGGGTGGAAGCCGGAGCCCGGCTGATAGCCAGGGCCATGGGATAGCCGATCAGCAGGCACAACAGGGTCGATACCAGGGCGATACGAATGGAGCTCAGGTAAGCGGTCAGATACAGATCATCGCTGAACAGGTAGGCATAATTGCCCAGATTCAGGTCGATCATCAGATGACCGTCCTCAAAGGTCGCCAGGTCCGTATAAGGCGGAATAGCGATTTCGGTCTCGGCGAAACTGATCTTCAGCACAATGGCGAACGGCACCAAAAAGAACAGCAGCAACCACAAATAAGGGATAGCAATGACCCCGTTGCGCTGTTTAAGCCAGCCCGTCTCGACAAAGCGTTTCTTTATTGCTCTGAAAAGGGCCATGCTTATTCCTCCAGGACCACACAGGAGTCCGGTGACCAGGACACAAAAATCTCCTGTTCCAGCTCAAACGGCCGCTCACGGCGTTTGTCGTTGGTCTGCGTCACCTGGATAAACTGGCCATCCGGCAGCAGGATGTGGTAGATGCTGTGTTGTCCCAGATACGCCAGATCGTCGATGATGCCTTTGCCCCAGTTGTACTGTTCGTCCGGCTGCTGGTCACTGAGACGGACTTTCTCCGGGCGTACGGCCACGCTCACGGGACGTTCGCCGCCCGGTCCGCTGATGCCATGATCTATATAGATGGGGGCGACCAGATTAGGCACATTGATGACCACATAGGAAGGCTCTTCTTCGGCGATATGACCGCCAAACAGGTTCACTTCACCGATAAAGTCGGCCACATAGCGACAGTTGGGATATTCATAGATATCATGGGGTGAACCGATTTGCAGGATCTCTCCGGCGTGCATGACCGCGATGCGATCGGCCATGGTCATGGCCTCTTCCTGGTCGTGGGTGACCATTACGCAGGTGACGCCCACCTGCTTGATAATATCCACCAGTTCCAGTTGCATCTCACCGCGCAGTTTCTTGTCCAGGGCGCCCATGGGCTCGTCTAACAGGAGTAGTTTGGGCTTTTTCGCCAAGCTGCGGGCCAGCGCCACCCGCTGGCGCTGGCCGCCAGACAGTTGAGAGGGCTTGCGCAGCCGGAAGCTTTCCATATGCACCAGCTTGAGCATGTCGTCCACACGCTTGGCGATGTCCTCTTTTTTCAGTTTGTCCTGCTTCAGGCCATAGGCGATATTCTGCTCCACAGTCATATGGGGGAACAGGGCGTAGGACTGAAACATCATATTAAATGGCCGCCGGTAGGGCGGGATGGCGGCAATGTCCTCGCCGTTGAGCAATATCTTGCCTTCGGTAAGGGTTTCGAAACCTGACAGCATACGCAGCAGGGTGGACTTGCCGCAGCCGGAGCCACCCAGCAGGGCAAAGATCTCACCCTCGTAGAATTGCAGGTTAACGCTGCGGACCGCCTGGTGGCCGTCAAAACTTTTGCTCAGATTCTTAAGTTCCAGCAATACCGGGCTGGGACCTTGGGATAAATGTTTTAAGGTCATCAGTGGATCCTGTATAAGAGGGGTGCCCCAGGCACCCCCCGGATTGGTTACTTACCGGCTTTGACTTCGGTCCAGACCCGGTTATAGACCCTGGAGACCTTGGCAGGCATTACTTCGAAGGTGTACAGCTTGTTCATCACCTCTTCTGGCGGATAGATGGCCGGATTACTGGTGATTTCAGGATCCACCATGCTGGTGGAGGTTTTGTTAGCATTGGGGTAGGAAACGTAGTCGCTGATACCGGCGATGACTTCGGGCTCCATGATGTAATTGACAAAATCGTAGGCCGCTTCCTTGTTCTTGGCGTCGGCCGGAATCGCCAGCATATCGAACCACATGGCAGCGCCTTCCTTGGGGATCACATAGTCAATAGTCACGCCATTGTCGGCTTCCTCGGCCCGGTCGGCCGCCTGGAAGACATCTCCGCTCCAACCCACAGCGACACAGATATCGCCGTTGGCCAGGTCGTTAATATATTGAGAGGAATGGAAATAGCGGATATGCGGGCGAATAGACGTGAGCAGTTCGCCGGCTTTTTCGATCTCATCGCTCTTCTTGGAATTAGGATCCATGCCCAGGTAGTGCAGGGCAGCGGGGACGATCTCCGAGGCGGCATCCAATGTCACTACGCCGCATTCGGCCAGCTTGGACACGACTTCGGGTTTGAACACCAGATCCCAACTATTGACCTCGTAGTCCTCGCCCAGGATGGCTTTGACCTTTTCCACGTTGTAGCCGATGCCTGTGGTGCCCCACAGGTAAGGCACAGCATGCTTGTTGCCCGGATCGACTGTCTCCAGCACCTTCATCAGGGTCGGATCCAGGTGCTTCCAGTTAGGTAGTTTGCTGCGGTCCAGCTCAGCGAAGACCCCGGCCTTGATCTGACGGCCAAGGAACTGAGCTGAAGGCACCACCACGTCAAAACCTGTGCTGCCGGTCAGCAGCTTGGCTTCCACCACTTCGTTGGAGTCAAACACATCATAGACAACCTTGTTGCCGGATTTTTGTTCGTAATTGGCAATGGTGTCTTCGGCGATATAATCGCTCCAGTTATATACGTGCACAGTATCGGCAGTGGCTGCAAAAGAAGCACTACCCATCAGTGTGGAAGCGGCCAGAAGGCGCATTTTGCTTGTGAGTTTCATTTTCCTTCCTTAATTGTTGTCGTCAGTCTTGTTGTTATTGTTGAGTTTGTTGTTGAGTTCACTGTGGTCCTAAAAAACTTACCTTAACTGTGCCTGGGCAAGATCCAGCGCCTGCCAGGCTCTTTCAGTTAAATCTTTCACATGAGATCGGTCAAGAATAAAGGGCGGCGCGATGATCATGGTATCGCCGGTGGCTCGCATCACCAGACCGGACTGTAACGATGAATCGCGGCAGACTGTGCCGGCGCGGCCGTTCCCGGCGAACCGCTCTCGACTGGATTTGTCCTTTACCAGTTCCAGAGCACCGACCAAGCCTTTGCACCTGGCTTCACCCACCAGCGGGTGGTCGGCCAGGGCCAGCCAGTAATCCTCCATGGCCTGGGTTAATTCGGTTCTTACCTTGTCTATATAACCCTCGGACAGTATTTCCAGGGTAGTCAGGGCGGCGGCACAGGCCACGGGGTGGCCGGAATAGGTAAAACCATGTGCAAGATCATTGCTATGGCTCAGCAGCACGTCACTGACTCTGTCGCTCACCATTACACCGCCAAGGGGCTGAAAGCCATTGGTTACCCCTTTGGCGAAAATGATGAAATCCGGGCTGATATTGTAAAATTGGCTGGCAAACCAATGTCCGGTGCGCCCAAAGCCAAAAATCACTTCATCCACGACCAACAATATGCCATAGCGATCGCAGATACGCTGTATTTCAGGCCAGTAGCTGTCGGGTGGGATAATCACGCCACCGGCCCCCTGAATCGGCTCGGCGATAAAGGCGGCGACCTTGTCTTCACCCAGTTCCTGAATCTTCTTTTCCAGTTCACGGGCCGTGTACAGACCAAATTCTTCCGGGCTCAGCTCAGTGTTGGCCCCATACCAGTATGGCTGGGCGATATGATGAATATTGCCAAGGGTTTCAAATTGTTCGTGCATAAAGCCCATGCCACCCAGACTGGCGCCGCCTATGGTACTGCCATGATAGGCGTTTTGGCGGGCGATGATGGCCTTACGCTGGGGGTGTCCCTTGCCGTCCCAGTAGCGATGAATCAGACGAATCACTGAGTCATTGGCTTCTGAGCCTGAATTGGTGAAAAACACCCGGTTCAGATGCTCAGGAGCCCGATCACTGATGGCTTTGGCCAGCTCAGCCGCCCTGGGGTGGGTACACTGAAAAAAGGTATTGTAATAGGGCAGCTCTTCCAACTGGGCGGCAATGGCCTGGTTGATCCTGGGCTGGGTGTAACCCAGGTTGCAGCACCACAGCCCCGACATGCCGTCCAGCAGCTTGTGGCCGTTAGCCTCAAAAATATAGGCCCCTTCGGCGTGACTGATGACCCGGGTGCCTTTGCGATTGATATCGGCCTGGTTGGTAAAAGGATGGAGGTGGTGTGCGGCGTCTATTTGCTGCAGTTCGGTGATGTTCATAGGTTGGCTGACCTCCCATTTTTATGATCTCTGCAGGCCTGCACAAAGCCCTGTATCAGTCTGGCATTGTCCGGGTAGCTGGCGGGCTGCCATTCCGGATGCCATTGCACTGCCAGCAAAAAGGGATAGTCCGCTCGCGAAAAGGCCTCAATCAATCCGTCTGGCGCGGTGGCTTCCACCTGCAGCCCCTGTCCTAAGGTTTTGACCCCCTGCATATGAATGGAATTAACCCGGATGCTGTCCCGCGCGGAAAACCACCGGGTCAGCCAACCTTGACCCGCTATCTGCACTTCATGGGCATAGCCGTACTGTACGTCCACCGGTTGGCTTTTATCTTCCCGGTGGTCCATCAGGCCATCCACAGTATGGATCCTGTGATGCAGGGTGCCGCCAAAGTAAACATTGAGTTCCTGAAAACCCCGGCAGATGCCCAGAATGGGGAGTTGCTTCAACATGGCCTGTTCCAGCAATGCCCAGTTGCTGGCGTCCCGGTGGGGATCACGACTGGCATCGTCCCCTTCCTGCTCGGATTCCTGATAGTAACTGGGATGCAGATTGGAATAGGAGCCGGTCAACATAATACCGTCGAGCCCTTCCAGTAACTTGTTCCGGGCCGCTGCCGGCAGTTCATGAAACAGAGCAGGGAGAATCACAGGCGCCACATCCTGCTGCTGGTAGGTCAGGGCGCGGATATATTTGTCCCCGGCCTGATGGTAGGCGTGCACGCCCTGCTGGATCACATCGGCACAGATGCCAATCATCAGGGGAGGCGTTGTGTGATTCAATTGACTCATACCAGTGAACAAAATATTGAAATGGTAAATTCAAGCTATTGGAGTTGTTTGCAAAGTTCAAGGGGCAAACTGCCGCTTTAGTGTGCAAATAGCCAAAGCTTAGTTTAACGAACTTGTAACAAAACGACGTTTGTCGGACTGGAATGTCCATCAGGCTTTATGATTAGATGAGCTGGACACAATTAAGTGTTCAATATAATAAACGTCGGAGATCATCATGGAGTTAAGCTCCTTTCTTGTCAATTACCCGGATGTAGAAGTATTCGATCTGATCCTGTCTGACCTTAACGGCGTGGCCAGGGGCAAGCGGATCAAACGGGATGCCATTGAAGGGGTGCTGGAAAATGGCATGAATATTCCCTTTTCAGTCATGGCATTAGATGCCTCTGGTGAGACAGTGGAAGCCTCAGATTTAGGCCTGGAAATTGGCGAGCCTGACAGGATCTGCTATGCGGATCTCAATACCCTGGCTTATTGCCCCTGGGGTAGCCAGTCTACTGCCCAGGTCTTGTTCAGCATGTACGACTATGAAGGCGCGCCTGTGATGATAGATCCGCGCAACCAGGTCCGCCATGCGGTGGAGTTGTTTAAGGCCAAAGGAATGAATCCGGTGGTCGCCCTGGAGCTGGAATTTTACCTGATTGACAAGGAGCGAAACAAAAAAGGCTATATTCAGCCGCCCATCTCCCCCAAGACAGGTAAACGGGAAGAGAGCACCCAGTGCCATTCCATGCTCAACCTGGATGATTTTGCCGAGTTTCTGCTCGATGTGGATCAGTGCTGTCAGATCCAGGGGGTGCCAGCCGATACGGCCGTGTCTGAATATGCGCCAGGCCAGTTTGAAATTAATCTGCGCCATGGTGATGATCCGTTACTGGCCTGTGATCATGCCATGATGCTTAAGCGTATTATCCACCAGGTGGCGGAAAAACATGATATGCAGGCCACCTTTATGGCTAAACCTTATGGTAAGCGCGCAGGCAGCGGCCTGCATGTGCATGCCAGCCTGGTGGATGACAAGGGCGACAACCTGTTCGCAGACGGCGAAGCCGAAGATCACCCGCTGCTGCGCAGTGCCGTGGCAGGGTTGCTGGAGACCATGCAGGAAAGTACGGCGCTGCTGTGTCCCAATATCAATTCCTATCGTCGCTTGCAGCCGAATCTGTACGTGCCCATGTATGTGAACTGGGGTATCGATAACCGTACCGTGGCGGTGAGGATCCCGGCCGGTGAGCCTCACAGCCGGCGGGTTGAACACAGAGTGGCCGGTGCCGATGCCAACCCTTACATAGCGCTGGCGACCGTCCTTTATGCCATGTATCATGGTGTCTCCAACCAGCTCACTCCCCCTGCACCGCAGGAAGGCAACACCTTCGAATTCGATAATCCGTCTTTACCCAGCCGTTTACCCGATGCGCTGGAGCTTCTGAATGGCTCCAAGGTTTTCAACCAGTATTTTGGTGAGGAATTCATCAGGGTCTATAGTGCCTGTAAAGAGCAGGAACTGTTGAAATTTGAACAGACAGTGACGCTCAAGGAATATGACTTTTATCTCAACACGCTTTAAGTAACAGAGATTATGACTGACGCAAATTACTCCTTGTATCAAGCCGCCCATACTTTTATCTACGCCAAAGGCCAGAGGATCGAAAAGGAAACCGATGTGGTCATTGCCGGGGTGCCCTTCGACCTGGCCACATCAGGCCGGCCGGGGGCTCGTTATGCACCGACTGCCATTCGTCAGGCCTCGGCCAACCTCGGCTGGGAGGAGCGCAGATACCCCTGGACCTTTGCCCTGCGTCAGAATCTCAATATTGTCGATGTGGGTGACCTGAACTTCTCCCACGGCGATGCCAAAGGCGCCATGGCAGCAGTCAGGGAGCACACTGCACGGGTAATGCAGGCCGGTAAAATCCCTTTCACCTTTGGCGGCGACCATCTGGTCAGTTTACCCGTCTTACAGGAAATAGGGGCCCATAGGGGGCCGGTGGCACTTTTGCATTTTGATGCCCATACGGACGATTATGCCGGAGGCAGTGAGTTTGACCACGGCAGCGTCTTCTATCATGCCCATGAGCAGGGCCTGCTGATTGAAGACAAGGTCATGCAGGTTGGCATCCGCACCGATCACAACCGTAAGTCACCCTTTGAGATCCTGCCTGCGGATAAGTTGTGGCGGATGAATCCGCTTGAGGTGGCCGAGCGGATCAAACAGAAAATGGGCAATGCGCCTGTTTATCTGACCTTCGATATTGACTGTTTCGATCCCTCCTACGCGCCGGGTACGGGGACGCCGGTCAGCGGCGGGCTGACTTCAGCCTTTATTTTTGAGCTGATCCGCAACCTTAAAGGCATCAACTGGGTGGGCATGGATCTGACCGAGGTCAGCCCGCCCTATGACCAAAGCGACATCACCAGCCTGCTGGCCGCCACGCTGGCTACGGATATGCTGTATCTGCTGGCCAGTGAGAAGCGAGTCCGTCTCAAGCGTGTGAGTCAAGCAGGGTCTGCAATAACAGCCTGAGTTCCTTAAGGGTTTTACTGCCGCGACTTTGGGACTGGTTGACAACTACCAGTAACAGGGCGTGGCTGATTTCATGAAAGGCCCGCCCGATACGCTGCCGCTCTGCCAGGGGCAGCGCTTTACTGCCTCTGGCCAGGTGGCCGGCCACATGATCGATGACCAGTTCATCATGCTGTTCGTCCAGGGGCATGAGTTCCGGAATGGCAAACATGCCCTGGACCAGATGCAGCAGACCGCGCTGCTGACGGTAGAGGGCCAGCATATGATCGACGAATTGTTCGACGAACCTGGAGCTGGAATGGGGGAGTTGCCGGCCGTCGTTTTCCAGCGTAACGGCCATTTGCTCAAGCCACTGCTGGCCCATGGCATAGAGTATGGCCTGTTTATTGGGAAAATAGTGGTAGAGGGTGCCCACCGATATCCCCACTTCCTCGGCAATTCTGATGGTGGTCAGGTTATGGGTGCCGAGTTTCTCCAGCAGTCCACCCGCCACTTCGAGGATTTGCTCGCGCCTGGCCCGGGATCGACGCTGTGTAGGGGTACTGCGTGGATCCAGGGATTTGGTTCCTGGTTGATGGTGCTTGTCTGCCAATCTCAACTTCCCAGTTTATCTCTTAGCGAATAATACAGCATGCCCGCCACCATGCCCGGGTAGCGCAACAGGGTACTGCCGGGAAAGGTTGGGGTCGGGTAGCTGGCCATCAGATCAAAGCCAAAGGGCGTCCCAGCAATAGCATCATCGATGAGCTTGCCCGCCAGGGTTGCCAGGGCTACCCCATGACCGGAGTAGCCCTGGGCGACATAAATACGTTGATCCAGACACTGGAAATGCGGCATGCGGTTCATCGTGATGGCCAGGGTACCACCCCAGCCGTATTCCAGTTCGACATCCTTCAATTGCGGAAAGATCTCCTCCAGGTGGGGGCGCACAAAGGATCTGATATCATCGGGAAAACGGGATGAGTAGTTTTCTCCACCACCGAATAACAGGCGGTGATCGGCGGTGGTACGGAAATAATTGATCACAAATTTCGAATCGGCCACCGCAGCATTATTGCGGATCAGCGCCCTGGCCCCGCTTTCACCCAGTGGTTGGGTGGTGACAATAAAATTATTGATGGGCATGATCTTGCCTGCCACCTGCGGGAAGAGCTTACCCAGATACCCGTTGCAGCCTAATACCAGCCGCTTGGCCCGGACCAGCCCTTGTTCTGTCCTGACCCGCAGACCCTGCTGATCAGAATCGATAGCGGTCACCCGACTTTGCTCATGCAGGCTGGCGCCGGCCTGCTGGGCGGCTTTTGCCAGGGCCAGCAGGAAATTAAGCGGATGCAGGTGGCCTGCGCGCATGTCCAGCTCGCCTCCATGGTAGCGGGGGCTGGCTAACAACTCCCTCAGTTCGTCCTTTTCTATGTAGCGTGTATCTTGGTAGCCATACTGCTGATTGAGTTTCCTGACATTATCGCGCATCTCCTGTGCATGGCTGGGCTTGAAGGCCGTATGCAATATACCGGGCACAAAATCACAGTCTATCTGGTGCCGGCAGATAAGATCCCGCACCAGGTCTACCGAATCCAGGGCCAGTTTCCACAGGGCTTTGGCTCTGACCAAACCCACCTTGTCTTCCAGAGTCGCTTGATCCACCCGTTGGCCGGGACTGACCTGGCCGCCGTTGCGCCCCGAGGCACCGGCACCGATTTCGTCAGCTTCCAGCAGCAGGCAATTCAAGCCGCGCCTGGCTGCATGGTAGGCCGTCGACACCCCGGTCAGACCGCCGCCGATGATACAAAGATCCACCTGTTGTTCGCCTGACAGGGCAGGGCAGTCCAGGCTCTGATTGCGTGTCTGCTGATAAAACTGCTGAGATCTGTCTTGCATAGGTTGCGCTCTCCAACAGGATGCCTGACCAAAACCATACTGCCCGTCCCATTCAGGAGCGGGAAATTCGCACAATCTTGTTACTGGCGTATTGTTAAAGGGTAAAATTTACTCTAGCATATCGAATAATAATTCGAAATAGAACCAAGAAAACAACAGGTGAGATATGGAAGACGTCAAGAAATGGCTGAACAGTCATCGCATCTCAGAAGTGGAATGTCTGGTTCCCGACATGACGGGCAACGCCAGGGGTAAATTCATTCCCGCGAAGAAGTTCATTAAGCAGGAAAGCCGCCTGCCCGAGAGTATCCTGATCCAGACGGTGACAGGAGAATATACTAACGAACACTACGATATCGTCAGCGAAACGGACTCGGACATGTACCTTGAACCGGATACCTCCACTATCCGGGAGGTACCCTGGGCGGATGAACGAACAGCGTTGATCATTCACGACTGCTATCTGTCCAGCGGACAGCCTCATCCGTTGTCTACCCGCAATGTATTGAAGAAGATCCTGGCACTGTACCAAAGCAAAAACCTGACGCCGGTGCTGGCCCCTGAGGTGGAGTTTTTCCTGGTGGCCCAGAATACCGACCCGGATTACGAACTGACCCCGCCGGTGGGACGATCCGGCAGAAGGGAGTCTGCCAGGCAGAGTTACAGTATCGATGCGGTGAACGAGTTCGAAAAGATCATCGATCAGATGTATGACTACTGCGAGAAAATGGAGCTGGGTATTGATACCCTGATCCATGAATCGGGCGCCGCGCAGTTTGAAGTCAATTTCCTGCACGGCGATCCGGTCAAACTGGCCGATGAAGTCTTTTTGTTTAAGCGGGTAGTGCGTGAGATTGCCCTGTCCAATGGCGTTTACGCCACCTTTATGGCCAAGCCCATGCGTCGTGAACCCGGCAGCTCCATGCATATCCACCAGAGCCTGGTGGACAGCAAGACGGGTCAGAATGCCTTTGCCAGTAAAGACGGCAAGTACTCTCCGCTGTTTTTCAATTATATCGCCGGATTGCAGAAATACGGCCCCAGCGCCTTATGTTTCTTTGCCCCTAATGTTAATTCCTACCGGCGTTTTACTCCGGACAATTCGGCGCCGATTAACTTTGACTGGGGCTATGACAACCGCACCACAGGGTTGCGGGTGCCGGCCAGCGAGCCGGAAGGTTTCAGGGTCGAGAATCGCCTGCCTGGTTCCGATGCCAATCCTTACCTGGCGTTCGCTGCTACTCTGGCGTGCGGTTATCTGGGTATCGAAGAAAAGTTGCAGCCGTCTCAGGCCAACGAGGGTAATGCCTATACCCAGGCCATTGAAGTCGCCAGGGATCTGGAACAGTCACTGCGATTACTGGACAAATGTGAACCACTGCGAAACATCATGGGCGAGGACTTTTCCTATGCCTACCGTTCAGTAAAACGCAACGAGTATGAAGCCTTCAATGAGGTGATCAGTTCCTGGGAGCGGGAGTTCTTGTTGTTGAATGTGTAGTTGAAGGGACAAGTAACACAAGTAACAAGTGACAGGTGACAAGTTACGGGTGGCAAGTAACAGGTGACAGGGCTCGTCTGATCCGCCCCTGAAAAAGTAGACACCTTAATTCAAGAGGTAAGGTGTTTATGAAAGTCACCACAAAAAGACGTTATTCGATGGACTTCAAAATAGCCGCCGTGCAGAAGTCCATCTCTTCTCCTGA
>NZ_JAFKCV010000216.1 GCF_017254865.1 Bowmanella dokdonensis
GGTGATGAAGCTGAAATACGGCCCACCACAACCAGCACTAAGCAAAAAGGCTATGCAGTTCGGCTTCTCGAACTGAAGGCTTGGTGGTGATAGTGGGAGTATCAGAGTCTGCTGACCACGAAAAGCACGAAGGGGTGATAGCCTCCATGTTCATCGGAGCGCTTACAACCTTGAGCTGGGTGAGGAGTAAACTTGAAGGGCGTAGGTTTCCTCCTGGAATTCTGTGACATACCGAGTATAAGGCCTGACAGGCAGATAAATATGAAACTAGACGACGTTAAAAAGCTGCATCAGAAAAAGTACCGCACCCAGTTCGGCCATTATCTGGTAGAAGGT
>NZ_JAFKCV010000217.1 GCF_017254865.1 Bowmanella dokdonensis
ACCAGGAAGCCGAGCGTGGTATTACAATCCAGTCAGCAGCAACAACTTGCTTCTGGAAAGGTCACCGCTTTAACGTTATCGACACTCCCGGACACGTTGACTTTACAGTAGAAGTATATCGTTCACTGAAAGTACTGGACGGCGGTATCGGCGTATTCTGTGGTTCTGGCGGTGTTGAACCTCAGTCAGAAACCAACTGGCGTTATGCCAACGATTCTGAAGTTGCACGTCTGATTTTCGTCAACAAGCTTGACCGTATGGGTGCAGACTTCTTCCGCGTTATTGAACAAATCAAAAACGTACTGGGCGCTAAGCCTCTGGTCATGACTTTGCCA
>NZ_JAFKCV010000218.1 GCF_017254865.1 Bowmanella dokdonensis
GCAGATAGTCTGCGCAAGCACTTAACCTGGGCTGAAGACCAACCCCTTTATCAGTTGACCGGCGTAACCAGCCTGTTCGGTAGCCATAGCTTCAGCGACGAAATCCCTGCCCTGCGCTTTCAGGAAAGACAGCATAGCCATATTCAATTCAGCGGTTACCAAGGTGGTGGTGAGATCACCAGCAACCGGATTTATTACCAAGGTCATGCCAATAATCTGGTCGGCGAAGAAAACGGTGAAAACCGCCTGACGCTGAAGGATTTGCGCATTGAAATGGACGCCGATGTCAGCGTGAGCGCCATGATGGAAGGTGGCTTCTATGACAGCCAAACCCG
>NZ_JAFKCV010000219.1 GCF_017254865.1 Bowmanella dokdonensis
TATTGATAAAACTGCTGTTTTCCTTTACTTCATACCACAGCCTGCCAGCCTGGTAGTGGGCTTCGGCATTGTCTTGATAGCGTTCGGTCAGTGCATGTAGCAGGTCTTTCTGATTGTCGGCCTGGCGGGCAACGGCCAGGGCAACCTGCCATATATCCTGCTGCAGTGGTGACAGCCCCGGTGCTTGCAGCTGGTGCGCCAGTGTCTGGTAATCGCGCTGGTAATAGGCCGTTTTAACCTCAGTGAGTAGGTCTGTGTCGACCACGTCTGCCATGCTGACCTGGCTGCCAAGACAGCTTAGGACTAATAGGGTGGATATCTGATGTTTACTCATG
>NZ_JAFKCV010000220.1 GCF_017254865.1 Bowmanella dokdonensis
TGGATCTTATGATGTTTCTCCCCCTCTACTCTCTTGTAATGGATTGAGTTTTCCCTTTGAAGTTATCTTATCGGATTGAGTCTTTAAGGATTTGAGAACACTTGATGTATGTCTTGCATGTGCTTATCTGTGGTGACAATGGGATATTCACGTGATCAACTTGCGGGTTCAGTGACCTTGTGAACTTATGCATAGGGGTTGGCACACGTTTTCGTCTTGACTCTCCGGTAGAAACTTTGGGGCACTCTTTGAAGTTCTTTGTGTTGGTTGAATAGATGAATCTGAGATTGTGTGATGCATATCGTATAATCATACCCACGGATACTTGAGGTGAT
>NZ_JAFKCV010000221.1 GCF_017254865.1 Bowmanella dokdonensis
CATAAAGCAACTCAGCCCCTTCACGAATAGCCGCTAGCGGTGTTTTCAGTTCATGGGAAATATGCCGGATGAAATGACTTTTCTGTTCTTCCAACTCCAACAGTTGAACCCGCATGGCTTCCAATATTTGCGCAACTTCCTGAATCTCCTGCACTCCCGCCACTGACACCTTTTTCTCAAAGTTGCCTTCCTGCAGACGGCTGATTTGCGGTTTAAGTTCATTAATCGGCCGCATTAATAATCTGACAAATAACAACGCAATTAATAATGAGGCAGGAATAACCAAAGCCGACTGTAAAACCGTGGTTCGCAGCTGATCGGCACTTTGCTCAAT
>NZ_JAFKCV010000222.1 GCF_017254865.1 Bowmanella dokdonensis
CCGGACCCGATAGCTTAACGGCGTTCCGTTACGGTGGATGCCACGTGTCGGTCACCCTTGACGAAAGCACTTCTGTGACGCGCGATTTATCGTCATGGAAGTGGACACTTCCGTGATGATAATTTTGGTAATGTCATGGAACACTTCTACGACAGCACAGGTATGACTATCTTGATTCTGTCATAAATTTGTCATGGATGTACATGCATGACAGAAAACGTGACCTACTGTGACAAACACGTATCATCACGGAAGTGTATTTTTTTTGTAGTGTTGCTTGCTCACGAAGACCTAGGGCATTTTGAGGAAGCCCATCATTGGAATATACAAGCCA
>NZ_JAFKCV010000223.1 GCF_017254865.1 Bowmanella dokdonensis
GGACAGTGGCCGTAACCTGAGTCAGATTCAGAGAGATTAACAAGCTGTTTGCCTTAGTCGTTCAGCAGCCCGGTGCGCAAGCGTATTAAGGTACGCATAAAACTGCTCACCTGCTCGCTGCCTAGGGTGCTGAGCATTTGCTCACGCATTAAGGCTGATACCCGCTCAATTTCCGCTAAATGTGGTTTTGCAGCAGGGGTAAGAAAAATCTGATACGCCCTTCTGTCATTGGGGTCCTGCACTCTTTCAACAAGCTGAAGATCACAGAGCTGATCTAATAATCTAGCCATGGTCATGGGCTGAATCTCAAGCGCATCGGCCAATTCAACCTGTT
>NZ_JAFKCV010000224.1 GCF_017254865.1 Bowmanella dokdonensis
ATAAGGTCCGGCTGCAAAGCAATAGCTTTTTCAACGGCCTGGTTGCCGTTTTGGGCCAGAATAATGCCGGTATCCTGGCGAAGAAAGTCGCTCAGTAGTCTCAGGTTGGCCTTTTCATCATCAACCAACAGTACCGTTGGGCGAGCTGTTGTCATGCTGGATCACTCCCTGTTCTTCGCCAAACCACAATACTCTGTTCTTGCCCTGGTGCTTCGCCAGGTAGAGCATATCGTCCGCCAGTTTTAACGCATCCTCTGGTCGTGTATTCATGCTTGGCTGGCAAGTCACGCCACCAATACTAACCGTGACCTTATGCTTGGCATCGCTGTATGGT
>NZ_JAFKCV010000225.1 GCF_017254865.1 Bowmanella dokdonensis
CAATATGTAAACCATCTACACGCTTGTCGGCGACTAGGTTTGATTTCACCTTAGTGGCAAGCCATACATCATGTGTTCGCACTGACGCTTGTGTTGGACTGCCCAGACGCAACTGATTGTGTAGGCGAGTCACTTGCGGCAGGCTCTCTGCCAATCGCTGTGCTTCGCGCTTTAGCTGTTCGTTAGGTACCTGGCCGACCAATAGCGCTACACCGTTAAACACTTCAACATTGATATGTGCCTGTCCTTTTAGCTGCTCGTTAGTGCTCAGTTTGCTGGAGATGCGTGACGCCAAGGTCGCATCATCTAACTGTGTACCTACCGTTCTTCTGT
>NZ_JAFKCV010000023.1 GCF_017254865.1 Bowmanella dokdonensis
GAGCATTACAACCATGTTCGCCCGCATAGCTCACTGAATTACATGTCGCCTGTTGAGTATGCAAAACAGGCAGCTTAAGCAGGAAAATCTCATTGAGGGATTGGTACTAATCTCGGGGAAAGGTCAACTCCAGCCCAAGCGAGTGCCGATGGAGGAGCGGCTGGGTACAGTGTGCCAATAGTAATACCTCCAGGCAGAGCCGGGATGCAGCCACAAGTAACTTTGAGTTACAGTAGCCGCGGCGGTAATGATATTGCTGGGGTAGGTTTTAGCTTGTCAGCCGGTGGTAGTCTTTCCCGCTGTCCACCGACAATGGACCAAGATGAATTTGCCAGTGGTATCCAATATGACCTGAGCATCGACAAGCTGTGCCTGAATGGCCAGCGTCTGATAGCCGTGTCCGGTACCTATGGGGCGTCGGGGGCCGAGTACCGTACCGAACTGGGTAGCATGGCAAGAGTTATCCAACTTGGTGGAAGCATCAATAGCCTTTCTGCTTATTTTAAGGTTCATCTGCCCAACAACAATATTCAGTATTATGGGCAAAGTGCGAAAGTAAGGGCCGACGGCAAACTTGTTCCCATAAGTTGGCTATTGGATAAGGAAATCAATCCCGCCGGCAATCAGATTGATTACAGTTACAGCAATGTTGGAGCTGGGGAATTATTGCTCCAACAAATAAACTATACCGGAGATGCAAACAATACCGGCGACCGGGAAGTACGTTTTGCTTATGAATCACGTCCTGATGTTCGTACTCAATTTATAGCTGGCGGCAAGACCCGCCAGACTCGCCGTCTCAAGACCATTTCCACTTGGTATGCCGGTAACAAGATACGGCAGTACAGTCTTGTTTATCAATCAAGCAGCGCCAGTAATCGTTCTTTGCTAATAAGTATCAACGAATGCGGTCAGTATGGGGCCGAAATCTGTCGTAAGCCCACAATATTTGATTGGTCAGACAGTCAAATCAAAGTGGACTTACAGCTACTGACTACATCATCCGGGGATGAACTGCTCCCAACGGACGGAGAGATTATCCCAGATATACGTTCAACGGGTGCCGCTGGAGATATCAACGGTGATGGTGTCCGGGACTGGCCAACCTACTTCGTAAACGCTGAAGGTGGATCCGACGGTGCAAACAGTTACCAGAGTAATTCTTGCCGGCGAAGCTCATTTCTTGGTCAGCAGATTTGTGTCAATGCCGATTTTGATTTAGATGGTCGAACTGACATTTGGTGGGTGGAAAGTGGATTCCTTAAAGTTGGACTGACAGATTTTCCTTCTCAAGTCATTACACCTGTCAACACAAATGTATCAATGAAATGGGATACCTTCAGAGAAGACCGCCTGGTCCACGCAGCAGATTACAATGGTGATGGGTGGCCTGATTTGGTCGTTGAAACCAAACTTAAAAGCGGTAGTGGGTCGATCACTTCGGGCAGAGTAGGCCTATATCTGCACAGTACAAATCCATACTATCCTTATCCCTCCGAACAGGAGATGGTGAATATAGGTCCAGATGAGGACCTGCAGTACTTAGGAGATATGGATGGCAATGGGCTGCCAGATTTGGCAGTTGCCCGACAGGATCCCCATGAGAGCACAGCGACGTTGAAACGTCTATTGCTTACACATATTGACGGTTCATTGCCAACATTTGTAGAAAAAGACCTGAACTTCGGTGGTTTCGGTCAATTCGGTGATTTCTCCATGTTGCTTGATGTCAATGGCGATGGATTACCTGATTGGTTGGGGTGGATGGCTAACGGATTGTCTGAGGATGATGGGGGCGGTGGTGAAATACCCCGGCCTCCGCCGGGTGACATTATGAGCGGAGATACAAACGCTGAAAAACTGACTGCTGAATATGAAGCCTATGAACAACAGTTAGCTGAGAATAATGGTTACCTGATGGTCAAGCTAAACAATGGAAACGGCGAGTTTAGTGCGCCGATTGACCTAGGAGCTGCTGCAACATTGCCTAAACGAACGGTGCAAACTCCTATTTCGACTCCTCAGGAGCCAGATTACAAAGTGTTGCCTAAGTTTTCAACGGCCTTCAAAGTGGCGGATCTAAACGGCGATGGAGTTGACGAGTTACTCTTCCCTGGTGATGGTCAAATCCTGGCCTCTGGTTGTATTGATTTTAGGTACTACCCCATAGGCTCTGGCGGCGACTGGGAGTGGACAACCCGTTGTGGGGCCCAGCATTATGGAACATATTTCCGAGAAGATGGTACCCGTGCCGCAATGAGTACAGATTGGGATACTAATGTGTACCGTTACAAGGCAATGCACTTTATTGAGCTTTCCGATGGCAGCATCAAGGCGCAAATTGAGCAAACAGATATGATTGGTACCGCCAATAATTCATTCCTGATGGATGGTTTTGGTAAGGGCCTACCGGATCTGGTTTTCGCTTACGGGTGTAAAACTCCAACCGGATGTTCAGTAACACCGATCTCTGGTTCGCCCATGGCAGGCAAAACACTAAACAAAGTCTACATCAGTAGGAATCTAGGTTCTTCTGAACTGGCTGCACCAGGAAACGATGATTATCAGGCCATCGATATGTTGGTACAAGTCCAGGACGGCGCCGGCAAAGTCAGCCAATGGAGCTACCATCCTTTAACCACCGGTCAAATTCCGAATTACTACCAAATGCCCCGCGATGTAGTGGACAGCGAGCATTTCAACTTTGCTTCCAGCATGTATGCGGTATCCAGGTTTGAACAGAGCAACGGGGTAGGCAGTACCAATAAGTATCGTTACCACTACACCGACGCCACCTACAACTTCAAAGGTCGGGGATTCCGGGGCTTTACCGGTATTACCGTTTTTGATGACGTCAACAACACGCAAACTGAAACAGCCTTCAGAGTTAAGTTCCCCTTCACCAGCCAGATAACGAGCCAGAAAGTATTCAGGCAAGGGGACCCTAATCCCATACGTGAACTGAATAACATCTGGTATGCCAACACTGGGCACAACAGCCGCTGGCCGGGCACCTTTGCTATTTACAATCATAAGGCTGAAGAAATCCGCTACGACGTACAAACCAGCGGCAGCGCGACAACCGTCACTACCACGCCCATTTCTACCCGCACTGTCACGGTGCAAGGTGGCGATGTGGATGACTTTGGTAATGTGTTAATTCAAACCGAAGTCATCGATGACACCACCATGACCCTGACCAAGGTGGTGGAGACCGACTTTAGTCTTGCCTCTGAGACCTGGCCACGGCGTTGGGAAAACAAAACTCTGACCAGCAGCCCGGTGGTATATAAAGGCGCCCAGCCTAGTCCGGCTTCCAGCACCAATGTGCAAAAAGTCACCACCACCGCAGTGACCTGGAACAGCACGTTCCGTTTGCCCGATACCCAAACCACCACTGGCGATGGCAGCTCGCTGCTGACGACCTATGTCTACAACAACTATGGCCTGCCCAAGAAACTGACCCGTTCAGGCACTGCCTACAGTGGCAGCGCCATGACCGCAGCCACCCAGAACCGGGTCACAGAAATCTATTACAGCAACAACGGCAATACGGTTGCCGAAGACGGCTACTTCCCCTACCAAACCAATACACAGGTGGGCAACGGCAAGTTGCTCAGCACCTACCAGAAAACCGACCCGGCGTTGGGGCAGCCAACCGAACAAACCGATATCAGCAACGTGGTCACCACCACCAAATATGACCAGTTGGGCCGTCCTAAACAGGTAGATGTCACCGGGCAGCCTACCCAGTACATCAGCTATCAAACCGCCACCACCAATGGCGCCGTTATGAAAGTGGTAAGCCAGCAGGCCGGCGCGCCCAAAGCCGAAGAGTACAAAGACCTGCTCGGCCGCACTGTCCATACCCGCGTGGAGGGTTTTAATAGCAGCACCTGGATTAAGCAAGATATCAGCTACGATGCCCGTGGCCTGAAAACCTACGAAACCAATCCCTATACCAGCACGGTAAAAGGCGTGACGACTTACAGTGGTCATGATGTCTTGGGCCGGGTTACACAAAAGGTAACCAACGGCACCTACGCCGACTTAACCACTCAGTACAGCTACAGCGGCCTGACCACCAATATCAGTACCACGGCCGAAGTAGGCTCGGACCTTGACATGTCCCGGACTTACAACAGCCTGGAACAACTGGTTGAGACCATCGATGCCAACGGTATGGCTACCCAATATCTGTATGATGCCGGTGGCAACCCCATCCTGATCCAAGATGTGAAGGACAATCGCATCACCGCCAAATACGATGCATTGGGTCGAAAGGCGTGGGTTAACGACCCGAATCAGGGCCAGACCCAGTTCACCTACAATGATTTTGGCGAGCTGGAAAAAGAGCTGGACGCCAACAGCAAGGCCATCTTCTACGACATGGACCACCTGGGCCGGGTGACCCAGCGCATTGCCGATGGCAGCACTGCCACCTTTGCCTGGGACGCCAACAGCGGTATCAACGTAACCTGTAAAAACGGTTTACTGTGTCGGGAGTCTGAAAACGGCATCACTAAGGTAATCAGCTACAACTGGGCGGGTCAGCCCACCCATACAACACTGACGGTGGACGGCAACACCTATATCACCGAAACCCAGTATGACGGCAACTACGGCAGGCCCAAGGCCATGAACTACCCCAATGGCCTGCAGGTAGCCTATGACTATAACGCCCGTGGGTATCTGACCCGTGAATACAATGCCGCCAGCAACTACACCTACCGTGAAGTGACCGCCCAGGACGCCTTCGGTAATATCACCGCTGCCTTAATTGGCGATGGCAACGAAACCGGCACCTATAACTACAGCGCTAAGACCGGCCAGATGCTTTCCAGTGAAGTTATCAGCAATGGCATTACGGTGCAGTCACTGGTGTATTCGTCGTATGACAGTTACGGCAATTTGCTCACCCAGCATAACCAGGCTGAGGGCATCAACAGTACCGACAACTTTGTTTACGACGAATTGCAGCGACTCGTATCAGCCGCCACCACAGGCAGTGGTTTCGACTTTAGCGTGGATTACGGCTATGACGCTGCCGGGAATATTCAGTATAAAACCGACTATTCCACCAACAGCGCCAGCGCCTACCAGTACGTCAGCGGTAGCAACAAGCTCAGCCAGGTGGCTCTGAAAGCCGGTGGTTCGGTCAGCTTCGGTTATGACAATAAAGGCAACCTGACCCACCGCAACGGCAGTCAGGAAATCACCTACAACATCTTTAACAAGCCGGTCAGCATCAGCCGCAACGGTAGTGTTAACTTTACTTACGGCGCCGACTTAGCACGGGCCAAGCAGGTGCGCACAGTGAGCGGCCAAACCACCACCACTTACTACATAGGCAAGCACTATGAAGTGGACGTCACCGCCACCGCCACCATCAACAAGCTGTATATCAGTGACGTAGCGGTGCTGGAGCTGGGCAACAGTGACAAGAAAATCCGTTTTACCCACCGCGACCGCCTGGGCAGCGCCACCACCTTTACAGACCACAACGGTGCTTTGGTTAGCCGTCGTCACTTCGATCCCTTCGGCACGCCAAGAGGTGGCGACTGGACGCAACTGTCAACGCCCAGACTGAACGATGGTGAAATGCGTCGGGGCTTTACCGATCATGAACATCTGGATGAAGCGGAACTCATTCATATGAACGGGCGGGTGTACGATTACAAGGTCGGACGGTTTTTGTCTGTGGACCCCGTGATCCAAAGCCCCGGCAACAGCCAGAGTATTAACCCTTACTCGTATATTATGAATAACCCGATGTCTGGGACTGATCCGACGGGGTATTCTGGAAAACCACCAGAGTCTTGCGCTGCGTCGCGGCTTGGAAGTATATGTGACAAACTGCCTCCAAGTAATGGCGGTAATGGATCGAACTTAGCCGCATCAAATACCGCCAAGATGTTAAACAGTAAGCATGGAGGCGGAGAGTCTAACGGGGCCAGTGCATCCCAGCCTTTGACAGGCAGTGATGTTAAAGAAACGATGGATATGCTTGGGGAGTATCAGAAAGCCAAGCAGGGGGGCGGCAGTGGACTACAGGCTTCCTTTAATGATAAACAGCTAGGTAATATAGCTGACTTATTTAAAGGTGGAAATTATGCGGGTGCGTACAGCTATATTCTGGGTGAGATTCAAGGGCTAAATGGTGTCGATGACGTTACAAAATTCTGGTTCGAAAAAGCTATCGAGATAAACCTTAATAAAGACACGCCGGCGAATACTTGGATTAGGGCGTTTACCACCAAAGGTTTGGCTTTAGACGGTATTATTGCAACTCCAGAAATGTTGCAGGGGATTTCTGATTCTATCGCTCAAAATGTTATTACAGATGTATTGCGAAGTGGTGGTGTCCCGAATTTTAACCAGTTGGTTGTTGCTGATATTCGAGTGGCCCTCAGTAATGGAGGACAAACAATTGGTGGTTGGGGCGGTTCATCGTATTTCTGGGATTTACCCTATGGCCCCAATAATGAAACCGTAGGACAGCTTATAAGAGGTAGTTCATATGAGTTAAATAAGTTCAGACAAAGTTATAGTCATGCTATGAAAACTACATTTAGACAGCACGGTATGAATGCGGCATTTGATGCAGTAAAAGCGGGTAGAACTCTCGGTTTTGGTAATGCAGTTAAAGCCGATTTAGCCTGCGGCACATGTTTAATTGAGTACTAGGGGTATATTATGAATAGCTTTGCTTTCACAAATTATCTGTCAAAGTTTAAACTAATACTGACTTTATTCTTGCTAACCATATTGACCTTTGGTACTAGTTTTGCGGGTGGAGAGGCGAAAATGCTTGAACAAACGAATGTCACGGTGCTCATGGCAGGTGAGATTTTTAATATTCCAAAAAGTCACCTTTCTCCAAACCGCGAGTTTCCTGACAAAATCAGAAGGGAAAATATGATCGAAGTAACTTTCTTTTTTCCCGATTTTAAAGGATTTGGAGAGGAGGATGATATTGCAACAGTTGGTCGGTATAACCCAAATCAAGTTACAGCATTCTGGACAAAAATTAATGGCGGGGGGCGTTTGGATGCAAGTAAAAGCCTTAGCAATGCAATAAAGTATGGGTTGTCAGAAAGGGATAGTAGCTTGGATTTAGAGGGACTAACTGCTTATAGAAATGTACACGATAGCGGTGTGACTTACCTGGCTCAAAACTACCATGGCGACAATGTTCTCATTCATTGCTCTGACGGCCAAGTCAACAGTGTATGTAAATTAGAGTATCTTGATAGCACCAATGATAGAGGAATCTTTACATCTTTCGATAAAAAATTCCTGCTAAGGTGGTCTGAGATAAACAATAAGCTACTTTCTCTAATTGAACAGTGGAAAGTTTGAAAAATAAAAACCATATCCAAATGAAATAAATGACTAAGCACAAAGACACAGGGTCAAGTCTTGCACCGTGCAAAAATAATAAAAAAGATTATTAATCAATAGATTAAAGGAATGAAAATGCAAAAAATACTAACAGGGCTGTTGCTGATAATGGCCAGTACACTGGCTCAGGCCAACGTCAAATGCCCGGATGCCAAGGTGCAGATGTTGTATCCAACCGAAGAAAAAACCTTTATCCAGTTGGAAGGCCAGAACTGGCAGGTGCTGGGCTTTGTGGGTGACGAAGACCTGCCCACCAAAATGGCCATCGCCCAGCGCGCCAAACAGCAAAACCAGCCGGTCGAACTCACCTTCAACAACGGCCACGACAGAGAATGCCTGTCCCGCGACGACACCAGTGCAGTCATCAAAATCAAGGCCCGTAAAGAGAAGAAGAACCAAGACTGATATTTGCATCTTTCACAACAAGAAAGCCCTTCAGTTTTTGCCCACCGCACAATTCGTCTCACTGCGAGCTGCTCGGACTGTTAGACGCAGCCGTTCACAACCAAGTCCATCAAAGGAGGTTAGATCTACTACTAAGGTATTGGGTTATTGTTGAACAACCCGATACCGGGCCAAAAACATGGCCACCGTCTGCTCGATTACATAGCGTTCCTGTTGTTCGTCCGGTACATCAAAGCCGTAGAGGCGCGGGTAGAATAAGAAGGATTTGAGTTGCATCACAAATTGCTTGGCGGCCAACTCGGCATCTTCGACCTCCAGTACTCCGGCCGCGACGGCCTGTTGGAGGAATTCTTCCAGAAAACTCATACAACCTATTTTTTTGCCACTGAGCCGTTTGGCCAGCTCCGGCTGTCTGAGCATATGTAAAAAGGCCACGCGAGCAGTACGCAAGAAGGAATCGGAGGTGAGCAGGGCAGCTTCCTGCACGGCAATGCGTGTCAGTTGTGACTGGAGGTCCTCAGAGGGATCGAATATAACGGGTTCGGTGCCGCCCAGTTGTTCGCGCATTCGGTCTAAAATGGCGTGGAACAGGGCGTCTTTTGTGTCGAAGTGATTATATACGGTGCGCTTTGACACATTAGCCAGTTGCGCCACCTGATCCATGCTGGTCTGTTCCACCCCCTGCTGGTAGAAGAGCTGCTCAGCCGCCTCAAGAATATGCAGGCGCTTTTTATCCGACAATTTCATATTCACCTCGTCTTGCTGGTGGACAGTTTACTCCTGATTAAAAAAAGTTGCACTAATGAGTTTACTTTTGGCCGGCTTTGTCTAAACTACACCGTGTAGTTTACTTTGGTGTGCAATGAAAAAACGACTTTGGACAGCCGGGATCATCCTGGCATTATTCTTGGGAGCAGCAGGGGTGAACAATCAACTGGCCGCCATTGGCGCAGAGCAAGCAAAAACAAACAGCCATTTTTACGAGGGTAAATTCCACAACGCAGAAGCCGTAACGCCGACCAGCTTGGGTCGGACCCTGGCCATCATGCTGCGTTTTTTTACCGAAGAGAAGGTTCACGCCGTGCCTGAGCAGGCCCTGCCCATACAAACAATCAGCCGTGTGCAATTATTAGCTTTATCAGATAATGAATTGCATCTGGTTAAGCTGGGTCACTCCTCTGTATTGTTGAAGGTCTACAAAGAGTTCTGGCTGATCGATCCGGTCTTTGCCGAGCGCGCTTCGCCTTTTGCCTTTATCGGCCCCAAACGTTTTCATCAAACCCCCATCAGCATTGAAGAGCTGCCCAACATCGACAAAGTGCTGATCTCCCATAATCATTACGATCATCTGGACAAGGCTGCGGTTAAACAGCTCAGCCGCAAGACCGGCCAGTTTCTGGTGCCGCTGGGTGTCGAGGCAGACCTGATCAAGTGGGGCCTGCCAGAGGATAAAATCCTAAGCTTCGACTGGTGGCAGGAGATGCATACCGATCAGGGCCTGATTGCCTTTACCCCCACCCGGCATTTTTCCGGCCGGGGCTTAAGCGACGCCAATAACAGCCTGTGGGGTTCCTGGGTAATTAAAACGGCCCATCAGAATGTGTTTTTCAGTGGCGACTCGGGCTACTTTCAGGGTTTTAAGCAGATCGGCCGCAAGTATGGTCCATTCGACCTGACCCTGGTGGAAACCGGGGCCTATGATCCGGATTGGCCGGATGTACATATGACGCCAGAACAGAGTCTGCAGGCCCATCTGGATCTGCAGGGGAGGGTAATGATGCCTATCCATAACGGCACCTTCGATCTGGCCTTTCATGCCTGGTATGAGCCGCTGGAACGCATCAGTCAACTGGCTGACCAGCATAATGTCAGGCTCTCCAGTCCGGTTCCCGGCCAGGTGTTAAGCCTTCAGCAAAGCCTGGACACCCTGCGTTGGTGGCAGCCTCTGATACCCAGCTTGCAAACAGCAGGCGGCAAATAAAGGAGAGGTCATGACAATGCCAGCCAGTCCCCCACTTACCCTGCTCAAAGTATTTCGGGTCGAGCCCGAGAACCAATCGCGCCTGGTCCAGTTGCTCAGCCGTGCCACTGAAGAGGCCCTGCGCAGTGCGCCGGGCTTTGTGTGGGCCAGTTTGGAGAAAAGCCGGGACGGCAGAAAGGTCACCTGGTATGTGCAGTGGCAAAGTGAAGCCGATTATCAGGCCATGCGTGAGGATCCTGATCTGCCGGCCTATTTTCAGGAGATCATGGCCATCGCCTCCCATGAGGCGGAAATGTACGAGCCGGTTAAACTGTTTGAGCCCGGGCGGTTTGCTCAGCCGGCCCTGCCGTCTTCATACCGGCCGATGGTGGGCAGGCGTATTAACTAGTCCAGGAGGCAGCCGGCAAGGTTCCGTCGAATGGCCGTATTTAGCTGTTTTCTGCAATCACCTGGTATTGCCCGGGCCAGACCTGGATAGGGGCAGGGAAACCTTTGCCCAGTACCCGCAAACCATCCAGGTTTTCGCCCTCTGCGTTGTCAAAACCCTGGTTAACCACCTGTTCAAAGTGCGCCTGTGAGGCCCAGACGACAATATTAACGTAGCGCAGGGCTCCATCATCGTCCCTGTTCAGGGCCTTGTAAAAGGTGGAGCTGACAAAACCCGTCTGGCGGCTGAAGTAATCCACGTAGACGGATCTTACACGCTCCGCCTCAGCTTCCATTCCCGCTGGCACCACTATGGTATTGATTACGCTTACCTGCTCCATCGTCCCGCTCCTGTTGACTGGTATGAACCGTCCCGCCGGGTGACGGTAAGGCTCAAGCAGCGTAACACAGGTCAGATACAGTCTTTACATATTACTCAGCAACAAGGTGGCCTCGTCAAACAGGCTGCGGTGGGCTATGGCCTGTCGGCGCTGCTGCTTCAGGGCGTTTGCGTCAAACCATTGTCCCTGTTTGATAACCGCCTCAGGATGGCTGAGCAGGCTCAGATCGTCCAGGGGATTAGCCCGGGTATAAATCATATCGGCCCTAAGGCCTGCCTTAATCTGCCCCAGCTCCTTGGCTTTGCCCAGGCTCCTTGCCGGATTGAGCGTGGCAGTGCGCAGTACCTCAAACTCAGACAATCCGGCTTGTCTTAGCAGCGCCAGTTCCTGATGCAGGGACTGGCCATGGGGCGAGAGCAGCACCCCTGCATCGGAGCCGGCCAGGATGGGGACACCAGCCTGATGCAACCTGGTGGTAATCTCAAGCAGATAGGCGAGGGTCTGGCGGTTATGTTCAGCCACCTCAATGGGGGCATCCAGCCAGCGCTGTACCTGATTATGGCTGTCAAACCAGGCTACCAGGGGTGAGATATACTCCTTTGGCATACTGTCAATGAATTCATCTTTTTCTGCACTGATGCGGGTCAGTTGCTGGTAGATAGCCAGAGTAGGAGTGACCGGCACCTGCAAATCAGCCAGGGCTTGAATGGTCTGGGTCAGTTTGTCAGCATCCTGCAGGTGATTCAGCGGCCCCTGAAAGATATCCTCCACATGCTCCAGAGACTGTAACCCCCTAAGGCTGCTCCAGTCAGCGGAATGGTCATGCCCGGCCTGCAGGCCGGCAGGATGAGGCCCATGCTTGGCGATGGCGATACCCGCTTTATCGGCAAACTCCCTGACCCAGGCATAGCCTTCAGCACCCAGGCTGCCGTAGATTTTTAACAGGTCATAGCCAAGGCTTGCGGCCGACGCCACTGCCTCCCTGGCCTGTTCGCGCGAGCCGATATAGCGATGCAAAGGCGTATCCTGATAGCCGGAGAGAATAGGACTGCTGACGGTGACTGTGCTGCCAAAGCGCGACAGGTCTGCCAATTGCTGGCGCCACACAAGATGCTGGGGCACGCCGTTCATAATGCGCACATGGGTGATCCCGTACGACAGGTTAATGGCAAAGGCCGCCGGATCCCAGGCATGCATATGCATATCCATCAGCCCCGGGGTCAGATACCCGTTGTGCCCCTGAACCTGGCGTACGGAGGTCTCTACGGGGCTGGTATCAGGCTCGATACGGGTAATAAGCTGGTTATCGATCCACACCCGTTGGTCGGGCAAAACAAGTTGTTGAGCCACATCCAGCACATTGACATGGCGGATCACGTAGGCGTCCGCATTGGCTGGAAGGGATGGTGCAGACTCATCCGCCCGGGCAGGGGCGGTGAGCATAGCCAGTAACAGAAGTAATAACAGCAGAATGATATGCAGGGTTTTCATCGGGTTTATCCTCAAAGTAAAAAGGGCCCGGTAAGTCTCCCTGCAAAGGCACAATCCTGCGTTCAGGATCCTGATTCTGACCGTTCAGGATCAGGATTGCAGCGATTGTTTGTATTGTGTCGGCGTCATGCCCAGGTGCTTTTTAAAGGCGGTATTAAAACTGGATTTGGCATTAAAGCCCGCCTCCAGGGCCAGGCTTAGCAGGTTCTGATCGGCATTGTCACTGAGGGCACGCTTAACCTCCTCTACCCGCAGGCGGTTGATATAGTCGTTAAAGTTAAGCCCTGTGCAAAGGTTCACAGACCGGGAAATATCCCGGGTCTGAAGGCCGCTCAACTGGCTTAAGTCGAGCAGGGTCAACCTGGGCTGGCGGTACCAGTGCTGGACATTTAGCTGCGTCTGCAGAGACTGAAATATGTTGCGATAGATCTCATTGTCCGGGGCGGGTGGGGTATGTGTACTCATCGTCCCCAGACTGGTCGGCGGTGCTTCCTGGTGCTGTTCGCCACGCAGAAATTGAAGCTGGTGAAGGTATTGCACAGCCTGGTAGATCAATATGGCAAACAGCGCCAGGCTGGCCGCGGTACCGGCGGTCTGGCCTAAAAGGTTGATCTTCAGACTGATATAGGGCTGCAGGTTCAGGCGAATCAGATCCAACACTCCCAGCAGGGCAAACGCGCCAATCAGCCAGGCCAGCCAGTTCAGGGAGAGATCCTCGGCGTCAGAGCGCCGCGCTTGCAGAGTTTGGTGAAAGCGCAGAATCAGGCGCACCGACAACAATGCATACAGCAATCTGGACAGGGTCCCGACTGCAATCACCCATTGGGTATGGTGGGTAACAGGCAACGCCGCCAGCATGGGCAGAAAATGCCAGGCCCAGGGCAGTGCCGGTAGCTGGCCGGTTAACTGGCGGATGGTCAGGTAGATGGCCGGCCCCACCCCGAGCAGGAAAATGGGCGTCACCAGATACACCTGACGTAAATCGCCCACCTCTTCGAGCAGGTTAAACAGCATGGAGGCCGTCACCAGAGCAAGCAGCACCTGTAACATACGGTACTCACGTTGTGGCCAGGTCAGCGCCAGGCCGAACAAGGTCAGGGTCAGGAGCCCCGCCTGCAGAAAGTTTACCGGGTGTACTGTCATGTTTAATCTCGTCTTTGCAGCAACTTATCCAAAGAGATTTCGCCAAAACGAGCCAGAATCAATGTTTCGGCTTCATTGAATACGCTAGTGAGCGCCAGATTAACCGACTTTTCAATAAAACAGTTTCCGTGCTCACTGGTCACAGACAGACCGATCAACCCTGTATCCCCCAGTGCTTTGTGAATTTCCAGCAGGGTCATGTCACTTAAAGGCCGGGTCAGCGACCAACCGCCGTGTCTTCCTTGTACTGTCTGGACATAGCCACTGTCTCTGAGCAACCCCATGGTACGGCGCACGACCACCGGGTTGGTGCACAACATGCGGGCCAACTGGCTGGAAGTCATGGGGTTCTCACTGGCCCCCAGATGAGCCAATACATGCAGTACCCTGGAAAGACGACTGTCTTTGCGCACCCTTTCACTCCCAAAATGAGAAACGGTCAAATAATGTAACATATAAAGTTACATAAGTACCGGCAACTGCTAGGATATGTAATCTTTGATGTTACATATATGGCTGATTGACAAGTCCAGGGCCAGCCGGGCCTCGAAGAACCGACAGATATCCCCGGGAGCATCCATGAATCAACAAGAACTTACGGCACTGTTCGATCAGCAGGCACCGCACTACGATAAGCAATGGAGCAGAATGTCGCCCATTGCTGACGGGCTGCATTTTTTTCTGGAACATGTTTTGGCGGGGTTGCCGCCTGATGCGAATGTTCTGTGTGTAGGCGTTGGCACGGGCAGGGAACTGCTACACCTTGCCCGGCGATTCCCCGGCTGGCGTTTTACTGCGGTTGAGCCATCAGGTGCCATGTTGGATCAGTGTCGGCGGCATGCCGAACGTGCAGGCTTTACGTCCCGCTGTCGCTTTCATCAAGGCTATCTGGAGGCTTTGCCGCCTCAGGCAACCCATGATGCGGCCACCTGCCTGTTGGTTTCCCAGTTTATTCTTGATCCCGGCGCCCGCTCGGCACTTTTCGCACAGATTGCTGCGAATCTGCAGCCTGGCGGAATACTGGTCAGCTCCGATCTGGCCTTTGATACCCGCTCAGAACAATACCAGGAGCTGCTGAGCCTATGGTTAACCCTGATGGCCAATGGGCAGGTTTCAGAGCAGGAGGTGAGCAGAATCAAGGCCGCTTATGGTAAAGATGTGGCCATACTGCCGCCCGGACAGATCGCATCCATTATTGAAGCGGGAGGATTTTCTCCGCCGGTGTCGTTTTACCAGGCGGGACTGATCCAGGCGTTTTATGCCAGGCGGATTGACACATAGTGATAGGGAGCGTTTTGGCTGGTAGTCAGAATATTTGATGGATATGGCACGTAGAGCGGGTAGCGGATTTTCTGAAAAACGATGTGACAGTCAGTGAAGGTGCTTTGTTAGCGGGCGTCAATCCAGGCCTGGATGGCTTCTTCGGCACTTTCCCATTCCATTTCAAATTCGGAAATCAGCCTTAGCCTTTCCTCCCGCTGAGTCTGGAGTTCGTAGTTTCTGCAAATATCATGGATTCGCATGGCTCCCACCATCTTGCTGGTGGTTTTCAAGCTGTGAAATCCCCGCTGTACGTCTTTTCCCAGATCGAAGTCCATCATAATGGTTTCCTGTAACATTGCCCCCTCCTGCAGGTAAATCTGCAGGGATTCGACCAGCATTTCGGCTGACATGCCCTGGTAGAAGGAAATGAGAATATCAGGGTCAAAGACGGCAAGGTTATGATCGTACATAGGCGGCCAGCTAACCCTAAATGCGCTTTATGACTGGCTTACTCAGAATGCTCAACCAGGCATTATGAAGCCGTTTGAAAATGTCTTCTGCCTGCTCCTTTGGCAGATCTGGGACTGACAACTTCTCAATGGGAATGGTGGAAAATCCTTTTAAGCGGTCAAATAAGGAGGTCCACATCGGATCCCCCGGGTGCTTCGTTTTAAGTCTCTGCGCAACAAAGTGCATGTCATCTGAAGCGAGCTTGATCTTGTTTATATCGTTGCCTGCTTCTGTGTATTTGTCTTTGCGGTAAGTGGACCAATGTAATGTATTGAGTAAGAAGGTGATGGTCTTCATACGCCGGTCCAACTGATGGTATCCGGAGGTGATCTGATCGGGCCATTTAATAAATGCGCCCTCGTCGCTGCTTTCCACCCGGCTTTCCACTGAAACAGGCTTAGGCTGGTAGCGGCTTTTCTCGGCCGAAACAGATTTGGTAATGGCGGCTTTCATCTCCTTTCTCGCGGTTTCGGCCGGCTCCTCCAGGGATTGATAGTATTCAGGGGGTTTGATTTCCATCCGCTTGTTTTTGTTCTTTTTAACCCGCTCTCTGAGCTCCATGACCGTAACGGGCTTGACCAGCACATCATGCATGTCAAACGCCAGGCATTGCTTGATATCGTCCTTGTAGGTAAAACCGGTAAAGATAAGAATAGGAATATCATGACGGCAGGAATAGCGTCCCATTCTGATGTTTTTTGCCAGGGTCAAGCCTGAGGCGTTTTTTAATTGGATATCGATGATAGCCATATCAATTTTATGGTTCTTCAACGCCGCTTCTGCAGTGACAAATTCTGTGGCCGTTTTGCAGGCGAAGCCCTGCAGCCCGGTAATCGTCTCGTAAATGAAATGGCACATTAACTGGGCGTCGTCTACAGCCAAAACCTGAAACTCTGTTCCCGTCATTTGCTGCCTCTTGCTGTTCCGTCTGTCATTGGCTTCTCATCAGAAAAATAGCAAATATCGATGCGTACAACTTTAATTCGTCCTGCCTGCTTCTGTCATGAGTTTTGATGGGGTTAGTTTAACAAGGCCCACTCCAGCCTGGTCAGGAATTCATCTTTGGTAAAGGGTTTGTGTAGGAACTGCTCCTCACTGAACAGGGGGGGGCTAACGCTGTCCAATATGCCCGGGTCACCGGATGAAAGAATCACTTTGATTCCGGGACGAAGACGAACCGCATATTCAGCCAGCGACAGACCATCCATCTTTCCCGGTAGCATAACATCGGTTAGAAGCAGATCGATATCAGGATGTTGCTCGAGCAGCTCAATGGCTTGCTCCGCATTTTCCGCAACCACAAAGTCATAGCCGGATAAATCCAGCAATGTGGTGGTATATCGCCTGACGAGATCATTGTCTTCTACCAAAAGAATGAGCTTCCGTTCATTCCCTTTTGCCGGGTCCATTAACTTGTCCATTATCTGGCTGTCGACCTTAGCTAAGCTCATGGGTTCCTCCTAAGCAATATTTAGCACGAAATTTGTTTGGCTACTGGGTCCCTCTCCCCGAAATTTCGCCAACTGCAATGCGGAAATAAGGATAACATGATATACCATAAGGGTGGCTGGATAACCATAGAAACTGAATAAGATAATAAGAGCAAAATCCTAATATATCTTTTAAAAACAAATAGATATGGTTTTCTTTCAATGGTTGGAGATCGGTGTGCGTGTCAATGTAACTTCACAGCGTTTGAAGAAAAACCAATAAAAACAGCAGGTTGCAGAAGTGTTTATGGTGTTGTAAGTTATACGTTATTTTCACCCGCTCTGGTGCTAGCGGCTGGGCAGTCTTAAGGCAGGTATGGCAGTGCCGCAGGTTTTAAGCTGAGAAGGGCGTGAGGTGGCCTTGAATAGGGTGTATATTTCCTGAAGAGGGTGACGCTATCTTGTATATTCAAGGAGGACTTATGCATAAGCCTATGAAGAGCGGCATTTCGGCTGGCGGCACCCACCCCGCCGGTTACTGCGTTTTCCTTGCTCCCCTGTTGAACAGTTGGGAGGAATAGATCATGGCTGAGGTGTTGTTTAAGGCCATTTCCGGTAAAGCGTTATCTGAAGGTGGTCAGCAGCTTCTCTGCTGGTGCCTGTTACCTGCTCTACTTCTGGTGTTATACCTCGATTCTCTTACCCCCCTGGGTTTTTCCCATGGGATCTTGTATCTGCCCTTAGTGTTCGCAAGCATTTTCACCAATCGGCTGCTGATGGTGCAATTAGTCACCCTGGTTTCTGTTGCATTTGTATTGCTTGGGCTTCCTATCAGTGCGGATGCTTCACAACTCCCTTACACCTATGTTCTTGGTAATCGGGGGTTGGCGTGTTTGATGATTCTAATCAGCGGCTTTTTCAGCTATGTCACCCTCAAATATCTGCTTCTGACCAAAGCCCAGAAGCAGGCACTGGCAGATTCGCAACATTTTTTGGAAGAGAAACTCAGGCTGTTGGAAATTGCCGGCGAGATAGCTTCATTTGGTGGATGGACGCTGTCTGTGGCCGACAACAGAATGAGCTGGACTGATGAAATATTGAATATTCATGGTCTTTCTATGGTTGACAGGGCGACGCCGGAAGAAGCGCTAAAGCTCTATGTGCCGGAACACCGGCCCATTCTTCGCCAGGCCATCCGTAACTGCATAGAAAAAGGCGAACCTTTTGATTTGCAGCTGCAAATAATAGTGAAAGGAGGGCTCTCCAGATGGGTCCGCGTCATTGGCCGTCCCGAATACAGCGAGGATGGAGAGTTGGTCAGTGTTTACGGAACCTTGGAAGATATTCATCGCCTCAAATCCATGCAAAACAAGATTGAGCAAAGCAAACAGCAGTTTTCACAGCTGGCCAACGCCATGCCGATGATTGTCTGGTCTGCGGACTCAGAGGGAAGGGCAAATTTCTTCAGTGACCAATTGGTTGAGCTGACTGGAGTGCCTCTGGAGCAGCTGTTGAGGGACGGGTGGTTGAACGTCATCCACCCCAAGGACAGAGACAGGATCCGCAGAGACTGGACATACGCGGTGGAAAGTGGCGCTGACAATTACAGTTCTGAGTTCAGGATCAAACTGAAAAGTGGCGGCTATCATTGGCACCTGGGCCGGGCGATACCTATCAGAGACGAATTTAATAATGTGCAAAGATGGTATGGCACCGCGATGGATATTCACCATCAGAAGCTGGTTCAGAATGAGTTCCGCGAACTGGTTGAAAGGTTTGAAACGACCCTGGAAAACATCTCTGATGCTTTTATCAGTCTGTCCCACGACTGGCGGTTTACCTATATCAACAGCAAAGTGGAACAACTGTTGAGTACCCGCAAACAGGATATTCTCGGCAAGTCGTTGTGGGAGGTTTTTCCTACCCTGACAAAGACTGAAGTGGAAGCCCGGCTGTTACAGGCCGCAAAGAAGGAAGAGCCGGTCAGCTTTGACGCTTTTTTGGACGGCTTTCCCGGTTGGGTCAATTTCTGTGTCTATCCGGGCCAGGACGGCACCACATTAATCCTAAGGGATATCTCCAAACAAAAGGAGTTGGAGCAGCAATTGCAGCATTCACAACGCCTTGAAGCCGTCGGCCAACTCACCGGCGGGGTGGCCCATGATTTTAATAATTTACTGACTGTCATTCAGGGCAATGCGGAACTGTTAAAAGAAGTCCTGACAGAGGAGAGTTTGATATCCCTGGCCAGTATCATTGAAACCGCGGCGCAAAGGGGGGCAACCCTGACGAGGCAGCTACTGGCGTTTGCCCGGCGCCAGGCGTTGCTTCCCAGTGTCACAGATGTCAATGAGTTGCTTTCCATGCAGCAGGATTTGCTGGAAAGAACCCTGGGGGAACATATTGAGATTACTCTGGTTCTGAACGACAACCTGTGGCTGGCCATGGTGGACAAAAGTCAGTTGGAAAATGCCGTTCTCAACCTTTGTATCAATGCCAGGGACGCCATGCCAGGTGGCGGCCGGCTGCAGATAAAAACACAAAATATAGAAGTAAAAGTGGCGGAATCCTCCGACCCTCTCCCTCCGCCGGGTGAATTTGTGCAGATATCGGTGACGGATACCGGTTGCGGGATCGCACCGGAACATCTGAAACAAGTCTTTGAGCCCTTTTTTACCACCAAAGAGTTGGGCAAGGGGACGGGGCTGGGGTTAAGCATGGTATTCGGTTTTGTGAAGCAGTCCAACGGCCATGTGGATATTACTTCCACACCAGGTAAGGGCACCACTGTCACCATGTATATTCCCCGGGCCGAGCAGGGGCGTGAACCCCAAGCCGTTGATGACCAGGTCCAAGTGGAAAGAGGGCAAGGAGAGGTAATATTGGTGGTGGAGGACGATGAAGCGGTGAGAAATTACACCTGCAAAGTCTTGGAAAATGCCAACTACGAGGTGATCAGTGCCCGAGACGGACTGGAAGCGCTTGAAAAGCTGCAGGTGACAAAGACGGTGCAGCTACTGTTTACTGATATCGTCATGCCCGGAGGAATAAACGGCGAAGAACTGGCGGAAAAGGCCAAGAGTCTTTGGCCTGAGCTGCAGATTCTGTTCACTTCAGGCTACGCAGAGAGCCTGCTGTCCATGACTGAAGATCAGGCCAAGAACCTGCACTACATAAGCAAACCCTATGATCGTAAACAGCTATTGAGAAGCGTCAGGGCCTGCTTCAGTAAAGACGAAAACTAGCCTTGTGCAGACGGCTGCGCGTGGTGGCGTCTTAATGGGTTACCCTTCCTGCCCAATCAATGTGCTTCCAGTATCCGAACCAGGAAAGTCACAAAGAGCGCGAAGGGTCAGGGATTTCGCTGCCAGCAAATAATAACCTTCGCCCCCTTTTTCCTTTTTCGGACTGCTTGCACAGTAAGGTGGTCTCATTACTGGCGCACAGCAATTAGATTCAGGTTCACAGCCAGTTTGTTGACCGGATAATCGTCTGTGTTGGAAAGCACGACGATAAGTTTGCGGGTCATGGGAAAGCGAACAATCACGGCACTGAATCCCGCAATGTTTCCGCCGTGCACATGAATCGGCTCTTCGGTTTCGGCGATATTGGTGATTTGCCAGCCCAGTCCATAACCATTTAGCTCGGGCGTGAACATCAGTTCGGTGGATTCTGTACTCAGCAGGGTGTTGTCATACAATGCCTTGTCCCATTTGGCCAGATCACCGAGGGTTGAAACCAGCGCTCCGGCTGCATAGGGCAGGGACATATCAATATAGGGCGCCAGGCTGCCATCCGGCTTGTAACCTTTGGCATCCAGGGGCGCCACAGGCTCGTTTGTGCCATAGCCGCTGGCATCCATCTGCAAAGGTGCAAAGACATGCAGCGCCATATAGTCGGCATAGGCTATCCCGGATACCTGCTCGATAATGGCACCCAGCACCACATAGCCGGAATTCGAATACTTAAATGCACTGCCCGGTACAAACTCCAGGGGCAGATCCTTGAACATTGCCATAATCTCATCCGGGGTCAGTTCATCATTGAGATAATCCTCAAAGTCAGGCAACGCGGTGTAATTGGGCAAGCCGGAAGTGTGGGTCAGCAGGTGTTTCAAGGTAATTTGAGTGCCGTTTGGAAAGTCACTCAGGTGGTCGCTGATATAGTCGTTGACCGATAACAACCCTTGCTCCTGCAAGGTCAGGATGGCGGCTGCGGTAAATTGTTTGGAAACCGAGCCAATCCGGAACCGGGTCTCAGGGGTGTTGGACTGCTCCGAATCCTTGTTGGCAAGGCCAAAGCCCTTATTCAGCAATATTTCACCATCCCGGGCGATATATACAGCGCCTGAGAAGTTCTGGCTCAGGATATAAGACTCGAAGTCTTGCTCCTCGAGGGGGTCGGTCACTTTGGGTTTTGCTTGCTCACTGCCGCAACCACAGACAGTGAGTAACAAACCAAGGGCAAAAATGATGCGGGTGAGGTCAAGGCTAAGCATAAAAAATCCCTTTTAGCAGTGGGGCATTCCTGAACAGCCAGAATGGCTTGCTCAGTGGTCCGGGGTTATGACTCACTGAAACTCAGGGAGTTCAACCCCTTAGCTTAGCGCCCAGTGACTAAACCTTTTACTACCGGGTCGCTACTGGAGAAGCTGAGGTAGCGGCCCATATACAGGTCAATCACCTGCTTCTTACTCAGTGTATCGATGGGGCTTTGTTTGTTGACCACCACCACAAGCGCAACCGGCTCCTGCGCCACAGCATTCCCGCCAACCAACATCAGCAAGAGATAAAACAAACAGAAAAGCAGGGGCACAGACACCTTGCCAGGTATTGGATAAGTCAGGGCTAGCGCACCATTAAACCTTTTTTACTGAGGGCAAACCATTGGCCCCTCAGATGCCAACGACAAGCGGCGGAAGATGGGGAAAGCTGGACTAAGCTCAGACATTGCCGAGGCGTATCTGAATTTAATCGAGAAGGCTAACAGAAATTGACGGATTGGCCGTACAAAGTCTGTTTTCTGAGTTGTTGGCTAGTATCTCTGCTGTTACTTTATAAAAAAACCGTGCTTTGCTGCCTGGTGCCAGTTAAGTAATCAATGGAGTGATCGTAATGAAGAAATTTGTGTTGGCTTTGCTTGCCTCAACCTGCCTGATATCCCCGCTGGCCTTTGCAAAATGCAATGATTGTGAAAAGCCCAAGGCTTGCCCTTTTACCAAGGAAGAATTTGCGGCTGCTTCTAAGCTGTACAGTGAAATCCAGGGAGAGGAGGGCAAGCAGAAACGTCATGAACTGGGGATTTACTACTGGACAGAAATACCTGAACTTAAAGCCGCGCTGGAGCGAGCCAAAGAACATAAGATTCCAATTACTGACGCAGAAAATCAGGCCCTTAAAGACAAGTTCCGGGAGACCGAGACCCGCATAGCTGAGTACTTGAACCTGCCACTGGAGCATCTGGACGACTTCCAGAGTCTGTATTTTGACCGAATCATCAAAGAGCAGAAAAAACAGCCGCAGGATCTTCGCCAGTCCACTGTGAACTCAGTCCCAATGGATAGTTCGCCACGCTGAACAACGTAAAGGACTAATTCAAGGTCGTAACTATTGGCCCTGGGATACTACAGGTAGTGAATGGAACGGCACAACACTGGTTGGATTACTGACAGTGGCTGTGGTTATATGGAGGCCATAACCCCATAACTGGCTGATCTCAATGCGTAAATCGTCACTACTGGCACTTGCATCGCTGCTCCTGTCCACTTTTGTCCATGCTGTACCTGATGTGCAGGAAGGCGAGTTCATTATCAAAAACTTTGCCTTTGAAACCGGCGGTGAGCTGGATCTCAGGCAGCATTACCGGACCCTGGGTGAAATCAAGCGGGACGAAAACGGGCAGGTTACCAATGCCGTACTGGTGATGCATGGTACCACCGGCAGCGGCGCCGGGTTTCTGCGCGACCAATATGCCGGGGTGCTGTTTGCCAAAGGCGGGCTGCTGGATGCAGAAAAGTACTTCATTATATTGCCTGATGCCATCGGTCACGGCCAATCCAGCAAGCCAAGCGACGGCCTCGGTGGCGCCTTTCCCACTTATACCTATGACGATATGGTGCGTGCCCAGTACCGCTTGTTAACCGAGCATCTTAAGGTCAATCACTTACGACTGGTCACCGGCACTTCCATGGGCGGCATGTTTTCCTGGGTATGGGGCTACACCTACCCTGACTATATGGATGCGTTGATGCCCCTGGCCAGTCTGCCAGTGGAAATTGCCGGGCGAAATCGCGTGCTGCGCAAGATGATCATCGATGCGGTGAAAAACGACCCGCAGTGGCAGCAGGGCAGTTACACCACCCAGCCCCCGGGCCTTCGGGAAGCCATGTATCCGTTAATCATGATGGTCTCCAGTCCGCTCCAGTACCAGTTGCAGGCACCGACCCGGGAACAGGCAGAAACCATGCTCGATAGCTTGGTGGAACGTTATGCCGGGGCAATGGATGCCAATGATTTAATCTGGGCCTTTGATGCGTCGCGTTTTTACAACCCCAAACCGCATCTGGAGCAAATCAAGGCGCCAGTGCTGGCAATTAATTCAGCGGATGATCAGGTCAATCCCCCTGAGCTGGGCATTCTGGAGCAAGAAACTAAAAGGGTAAAACAGGGGACAGCAGTCACATTGCCGATTACTCAATTAACCCGCGGCCATGGCACTCATTCCATACCCAGCATATGGGGTCCCTATCTTGCGCGCTTGTTGGCCGCGACCGCCGAGCAGGCGAGCCCGGACCTGGCACTACTAACAACCCCACAATCACCCTTATGGTCACAAGCGGTGCCTGATGTGTTTACCGCGCGATTTGAAACAACCGAAGGGGCATTTGAGATTACCGTGCACAAAGCGTGGGCGCCGCTCGGCGCTGCGCGATTTTATCATCTGGTAAAAAATGGTTTCTACGATGGGGTATCCATCAATAGGGTGGTGGAGGGCTTTATTGCCCAGTTTGGCTTAAGCCCATCACCGCAAGTCACCAAGGCCTGGGCCAATCAGGCAATCGCTGATGATCCTGTTGTTGCCAGTAACCAGCGTGGTCGCGTGGCGTTTGCCATGACAGGCCCCGACACACGAAACACCCAGGTGTATATCAGCCTGAACGATAACAGCCGCTTGGATAAAGACGGCTTCGCCCCCTTTGGCGAGGTGACACAAGGCATGGAGGTCGTCGACCGGCTGTATTCACTGTATGGCGAAACCGCCGGTGGCGGCATGCGCGGAGGCAAACAAGGCCCAATCAAGGAACAGGGTAATGCTTATTTAAGCGAGCATTATCCTCTGCTGGATTTTATTGTGGATGCCTATATCGTCGGTGAGTAGTTTGCACTGGCATATCGATTGTTAAGCCTTGTTTGGTCGCCCTGAATTCAGTTCAGGGCCTGTTGCAGACAGTGACAACCTCTCTTTCGGGAAAATAACCACAGGGACGCAGAGGGCACAGAGGAGAGGGGCGATACTCAGGCGGTGTGGGAATGCTGGCGTTATTTGGAGTGGGCATTGGCGGATTGGCCTGGCCTTGTCAATTTGAATACAGGCACCACGAAGGACACGAAGGGGGAGGATTTGGTTGTTTTCATTTATTCTTCCCAGCTACGAGGCCTTTTCTTCTTTCTTGTACCAATTGAGGCCACTCTGCTTTTAGTTAATTTATGTCTTTTCTATACTGTCTAGAGTTGAAAAAACGTTCTCCATAACATCCTCATATTTAACTGAATAATTGGATGTGTGCACCTCTCTTCCAGGATCACTTCGCACGACTTGTCGAATGATGTCTTTGTGTTGTTTCCAAAAGCGGCCCATCTTAATAGAGTCTAGACCTTCAGAGATGGAGCTTGCTGATGCAATAAGACCTTCTTCATTTGTATGAAATGGTGTTAGTAAATGTGTTAGGCAATAATCGAAAAAATGAAGAGAGTTTTTATATCAATTGTAGGATTGAAGCAAACATTGAAAATGTAGTCGTTCATTGCTCCTGCTATACCTTTCTTGTCATCTTTTCCATCCTCGTCATAATAACCGCAGCCTATACCAGAACCTTTAGGTTCTGATGTATTGCTAAGTTGATATATGGTAAAAGACTTAATCATGAAGCGCCTAACTAATATGCTCTTTGAAACTTCTGATTGATTTTCGATGGAATCTTTCTTGTTAAAACTAACATCCTTCATTTTATCATCAATTCTCCCTAGGAAATCATTATTAGAATGAATGTCAAATTCCTCGATAATGTTCCTTTTCTGTTCGATGTAAGTTTTTTTAAATAGCAAAAAAATCTTTTGAGACATAAGTCTCATTTCATTTATCGTGAGCTTATCAACGCGACCAGTAGTCTCAGCATCTGGATCTTGATATCGGATCAGGGCGCTTAAAACGTTGACCTTCTCCCCAGATTTAACACCATGACTTTGATGAGATTTCCAATAAACTGGAGCCAATGGAGATCTCAGAATGAAAAAACGTTATACCGAAGAACAAATCATCAAGGCCATTAAGCAGCATGA
>NZ_JAFKCV010000226.1 GCF_017254865.1 Bowmanella dokdonensis
GGCCTGAATACTATCCAGGTTTGCCCCCGCTGCAGGTCTGAACATAATATCGATATTCTCGGTCACCCGGCTGCCTGCCAGCGATGCCATGGTGGAGAAGGGCGCGATAATGTAGTTATCCTGGTCAAAACCGAACAGTGAACCTCGCTCTTCTGCTACGCCGATAATGCGAAACCACTCCCCGGACAGACTAATAAATTCGCCTATGGGGTTTTCGGGCAGCTTAAGCTTTTTACGTGTTGACTCACCAATAAACACCACGCGGCGGCGCCTGTCATCGTCTGTACTACGAATAAACCGCCCCTGCTGGGGATACACTTTAATGACTTTCTG
>NZ_JAFKCV010000227.1 GCF_017254865.1 Bowmanella dokdonensis
TGCGTAAGGTATCGATGTTGGTGTGATACATCACCTCCGAGATATCGGTGACCTCTCCGAGCAGATACTCCATCAGACCATTAGGCATCTTTTGATTGAGGGTGCGCATCACGTTTGGACGCAGCACATCGGCATCAACCAGCAACACGGTTTTGTCTTGCTCAAGTGCGATACTCAAGGCCAGGTTAATGGCGTTGTAAGTCTTACCTTCGTTCGGGTTAGAACTGGTGACCATGATGATATTGGGATTATTTAAGGTCTTTGCCAGCGGGCCAAAGGCATTACTTAAAACCTTGCGCTTAATGGTTCTGAACTCTTCATTAATTTTAGTGC
>NZ_JAFKCV010000228.1 GCF_017254865.1 Bowmanella dokdonensis
GCCTTGGCACTCACCACAAAGTTCAGCCAACTGGCATTAGGCTTGGCGCGCGGCGAGGTAATAATCTCCACCGACTGGCCATTTTCCAGCGGTCGGTTTAACGAGTAATTGCGTCTGTCTACCCGCACACCTACACAGGAGTTACCAATATCGGAATGCACCGCGTAGGCAAAATCCACCGCTGTGGCACCCATGGGCAATTCGATAATGCGACCGTCTGGGGTAAACACATAGATCTCTTCAGGGAACAGATCGGTTTTAACATTCTCGATAAATTCTACCGAGGAACTGGCACTGTGTTGCAGTTCCAGCAACGACTGCATCCATTTTCT
>NZ_JAFKCV010000229.1 GCF_017254865.1 Bowmanella dokdonensis
TTGTAAACCGTGCAAGCGGTGCGCCGTTTCCCGCACTTCGGGCCGCTCTCGCTCAGAGTGCACTATGCCTGACCCAGCCACCATCAGATTGATATCCCCAGGCTTAATGGCCTGCAGACTACCAAGCGAGTCTCGATGCAATATCTCGCCTTCAAACAGATAGGTAACAGTGGCTAAATTAATGTGCGGATGAGGGCGTACATCAATCCCCTCCCCCGCACTAAAATCAGCCGGCCCCATATGATCAAAGAAAATCCAAGGCCCCACGGAACGCAGCTTGGCAACAGGCAAACAGCGACGGACATAAAACCCGCCAATATCCTTATCTTTGG
>NZ_JAFKCV010000230.1 GCF_017254865.1 Bowmanella dokdonensis
TTCGTGGTATTCGTCAAAGCCTGAATTCCGCGCAGAACCTTAAGCGCTATGCCGACACGGTTAAAGACGCGATTACAGCTTCTGATATTGGGGCACTGCCCGATAAGTCGGTTACCGAAGCCTTACAGCGTATTCCTGGGGTGACCATTGAACGCTTTGCCTCCTCCAACGATCCCAAACACTATGCCGATGAAGGTACCAGTGTATTAGTACGGGGTTTGGATCGCGTGCGCAGTGAAATCAATGGTCGCGATAGTTTTAGCGCCAACCCTTATGGCGGCCTTAGCTATGAAGATTTTCCTGCTGAATTATTAGGCGCGGTGGAAGTGGTG
>NZ_JAFKCV010000231.1 GCF_017254865.1 Bowmanella dokdonensis
CTTTAGAGTCGTATCCGACTCGAGAGCATTCAGCGAATGCAGCTTCTGCTTCTTTTCGACTCGAAAACTTCTGGTAACGCGCTTTAGGAAAGTTAATCGCCAATCTTTCCACCTCTTCCCAACATCCATAGATACCCGGTCTGGCACCGGCAAACACAACATACCAATTACGTTTTGTTGAGGGTCTCTTGTTCATTTCAATTTCCTGAATAGCACAGGGCAATTCGCCTGCTTTATCGCTTTACAGTTTTTTCATTCATACCTTTGCAACGTGTTGTAGAAGTGACTTCTCTGTATGCCGGTGTATGCTGAGAATGTTTGATGGAAGGTAG
>NZ_JAFKCV010000232.1 GCF_017254865.1 Bowmanella dokdonensis
GGCCGGGCACATTGTCCCGGCTGGTATTTTTTTCGTTATAGTTGATTCAATACCGCGCGCATGGCAACCAGCACATCCTTGCCCAATTGCTTACTACGCTCTGGCGACCAACCATAGGCTGCGCAAGGTAACTCAGCGTTGTCCTTGAACGGCATTTCCAGGGTATAGGACAAACATTCAAAGTCGTTACCCACAGCGTTAGAGCCCACGGTTAAGTTGGCCTCACCTGGGTTGTCCTTGGGATAACCGTAGGTATCCTGAAACTCTGGCGTTGCGGTGAGCAAAGCCTGTTTAAAGGTGCTCTCTAACTGGGCAATTTTATCGCTGTAAT
>NZ_JAFKCV010000233.1 GCF_017254865.1 Bowmanella dokdonensis
GCTAAAGGTTATGCTCAACGAGGCAATAAGTTAAAAGGTTTGTCTTTGTATTTTAAAGCGTTAGTTAATGGCGGCTTCAATCTGAAGACAGCGATAATTTATTTTTTTCAAATTTCATTGTCTACTAGGCAGTATAGGAAGTTTTCTGATTTCCTTGCTCAGCTTGGGTTTAAACCTTAAGGATGTTAAGCAGTAAATGATTAATAAAGTTGAATTGGTAGCAAAGCTAAAAAGGCATTTATCTTTGCTTATTTCTTTCATTAGTGATGAATGTTATTGTCGTATAGTTTATTTTATTAAGAACAGGAAGCCTTTGAATCTCTCTAACCCT
>NZ_JAFKCV010000234.1 GCF_017254865.1 Bowmanella dokdonensis
TAATTGCAGAGACTCCAGCAACAGCACTAGACGTTCCAGGCCCATGGCAAAACCTACCGCCGGCGTGGTTTTACCGCCTAGTTGCTCTACCAGACCATCATAACGACCACCGGCACACACTGTACCTTGTGCACCCAACGCGTCGGTAACCCATTCAAAAACAGTGCGATTATAGTAATCCAGTCCACGCACCAGACGGGAATTAACCCGGAATTGGATACCGGCTTGCGTCAAACGTTCACACAGCAAGTCAAAATGTTGTTTGGATTCCTCATCCAGATAATCCAGTAAGTCTGGTGCATCTTTCAGCAACGCCTGCACATCAGGGTTT
>NZ_JAFKCV010000235.1 GCF_017254865.1 Bowmanella dokdonensis
CAAATAAAGAAGCAAAAAGGCAGCGCCGGATTGGCCGTCGCAGACACGCCGTAAACCCATTTATTGCAGGCTTCCTGCCTTCATAAAAGCCCACGTCGGGCGTCCACTGCCCTTCCGTAAAAGGCTAAACGAGCTGTGCGCTCGCGCTCGTTTCGATACGCCTTTTACCCCTGTACGCTCTTCGTCGAAGTCCCTTTCTCCGATGGTCAGCGAAGGCCAACCCGGCGCTGCCTCCCACCCATTTCTCTATCTGTCAGTAACGGGTTTCCAGTCAGACCGCCTGCTGAGGCAGACGGCAGTTGAAACTTTGCCGCTGGGTGAGAGATATTC
>NZ_JAFKCV010000024.1 GCF_017254865.1 Bowmanella dokdonensis
ATGCTGCTTAATGGCCTTGATGATTTGTTCTTCGGTATAACGTTTTTTCATTCTGAGATCTCCATTGGCTCCAGTTTATTGGAAATCTCATCAAAGTCATGGTGTTAAATCTGGGGAGAAGGTCAGAACAATGAACAAATTGGCTAAAGTTACTTCGATTCTATCCATGTCTTTTGTGACAACATTGCATGCAGCTTCATTTGGTAGCTATGACCTAGTATCTAAGAGCGATTTTCCTAGCGATGGTTATATTCCACCAGAGTATGTGTCTTTCCAAGGCACAGAAAGAACAATTGGCAAAACTATTGGGATTTGCACTGACACACACTCTAGGCGTGTCCCCGGAAAGATAGTGGATGGAAGCTGCTTTGTAGAATGGGATGGAAAAGAGTACAAAAACGATGAATTCTTCATACTAAGAAGCTCAAGTGGTTATAGGTGGACATCAGTAAATCAAGAAAACAAAAACTTTATCTTGAATGCTGGGGTAACGCCAGGCACCACGGATGAGGGAAACTATGTATATCATTGTAGAATATGGGATCCACAGAACAACATATACACTGCTGGAAAATATATTCCTTCAAGGAATGGCTGTTACTTTGCTCTGTATGGTGCAAATTTTAGGAGTGAAAAACACGCCTTCTTGGAAGTGCTTACCGTAGGAAGCCCTTCCCAATACTGATTAATTATGATTTGGAAACCATCTATTTTTAATAGGTGGTTTCTAAGTCAGCGAGAGCCTAACATCCTTCAAAAACCAACCTTCAATGAGTTTCTTTTTGATCTTTCTGTAATGATTAAAGGACATGATGATTGAAAAAAGCCATTTTTACTATCGCGGTAGGGGCAGACAACCCTATGTACCAAGCATCAATTAGAAGCTTTGAACGCTATGCGAAACGGGTTAACGCCGACCTAATCGTTTCAGATGAGTTACATTATCCGATAAAAATTGATGAACCGAAGTATTATGCCAATCCTGCTTGGGCAGAGAAAATGCGTATTGGCGAACTTCTAAAAACTTATCACCGGGTGTTGTATTTGGATGCTGACATATTGATCACTCCTAATGCCAGAGATGTGTTCCAACATTATGAAGATTTAGATACCATCTATATGTTTAATGAGGGACGATACGTCAATCGAGACGAACCAATCGAGAGCATTAGTAGTCTATTAGGGATGATTTCAGACTGGTCCGTCTCAGGGAATAACCCTACTTATTACAATCTTGGTGTTATGTTAATTTCTCGTCAGAGCCCACTCTTCAGTTTAGCCTCTCTGGAAGAGTTACAAGCTATTTGCAACAAAACCAAGTTTTATGAACAAACCTATATCAATTATTTAATTCAAAGACACAAATTAAAAAACAGCAACTTAGAAGAAAAATTCAATCGAATGGATCTTCTAGGGAATAAAGGCTATAAGCAAGCCGATTTCATTCATTACGCCAATAAAGGTTTCAGCAAAAGCGGCCGTCGAAGGGAGCTCCAGTATGTAATAGACTATCTGGATTTCTTCAAAGAGGAGATTAGTATGGCTGATCAGAAAAACTTGAAAAAAAGTGTGTGGAAATTCTACCTGAGTCGGGTTTATGCCAGGTATAACTATCTACCCAGAACTTTACTAAGATTTCTTTGCCGAACCTTTGTCAAAGTATAAAGTAGTAGAGTCTTCGTTAATAAATAGTTAAAAGAAATTTTATATTTTACGCGTCAGATCAGATGAAAATTTGTTGAGTTAAATATCATTACGCGTCCTACATCTGGCTATTCGTTAAGAGTAGAGTACAGGGCGAGCTGAAATTCACAGGTGGCGATAAACAATGCCACGGTTTAGCTATTTTGACGTATGTCGGTACGCCAATATTTTGAGCACCTCAATTTTAGAATTGTGGTCGGTGCTAGCCCATGTTTGTGTGGAACTTCGACTTTTGAGGTAGGCTAGGCGATGAGCTGTCGCTATAATCTCGGCTTTTAACCCTAGAAAGGAATCCCCATTGCGAATCTGCGCCATACTGCTGTTAGTTTTTTCACCGCTGGGCCTGGCCAAAGGGCTGTCCCCTTACCTACCTTTGCAGTTGTCACCAGAAATTGAAGCACAGATTGAACAAGTGATGGCACTGACAGATGCCGCTCCCCTGACCAAGCCCTACAAAGCGTCCGATTTACTGGCCAGACTGGCTGTTATTAAGGATAGCAATCCGCTTTTGTATCAACGATTGTCAGTCTATCTGCAGCGCTACACCAAAAGCCTGGGACGCACCCATTTCAGTGCCGAGCTGGCATTGGCCAATGACAATGATCGGGCCATTCCCAACCAGCGCAATATGCGCAATGATGCCGCCTATAGGCTGTCGGTAGGGGGCTTCTACCAGCCCAGCCCTTATTTTATCTTCAATACCGGAGTCATTAAGGCGGAGAGTACCGCCCCGGCTTATAGCCAAACCTTTCTGGGCTTTGGCTATGAATACTTGCAGGTGGAGGTCGGGTACCGGGAGCACTGGTTTTCGCCCTTTCAGGACTCAGCCATGCTGGTGAGCACCCAGGCCAAGACCTCCCCCTCCATTACCCTGAGCAATGCCACCCCAATCAGTGACCGGCATATCCGCTATGAGGTTTTCTATTCCATGCTGGAGGAAGTGGAGGGTATCCGACTGGGTGACGAGTTATTTCCCGGGCACCCTCGCCACGCAGGCCTGCATCTTAGCTTTACCCCTTTGGATTTCTGGACCCTGGGCTTTAACCGTACCCTGCAGTTTGGCGGCGGCAAAAGGGAAGTGGACTTTTCCGATGTGATTGAAGCCATTTTTGACCCGGCCGGAAAAGACAATATCAGCAAGATTGATGATCCTAATTATGAATTTGGCAACCAACAGGCCTCTGTTACCAGTAAGTTTAATTTCAACCTGGGCATGCCGGTCTCTCTGTATCTGGAATATGGCGGAGAGGATACCCTGGGTAAGAAGAACTACAAACTGGGTAACCAGACCTATTCCTTTGGTGTTTATCTGCCTCTACTAACCGACAACCTGTCCCTGCGTTATGAAGCCTCTGACTGGGCCACCGCCTGGTATGTGCATCACCTTTATCAGCAGGGCTATACCAATGGCGGTCAGGTAATGGGCCATTGGGGAGGCAACGCCCGCGTGTTTAATGATGGCGTTCCGGCCACCACTCACTCACTGGCGCTGGACTGGCAACTGGCTCCTAACCAGTTGCTGCACGGACAATTAAGGGTGATTCAGAATGAAAACAGTGCCCGTGCCGACTACCAGACCGGTTATGAACTGCAGCTCCGGTACAGCTATGCGACCTCCCAGGGCTTCTGGGGCGCTGAGCTGAATCTGGGTGAGGATGTGTTCGGAAACCGCTTCAGCCGTCTGGCCGGCTTCTATCGGTGGTAAGTGAAATGAAAGAAACCACTCTGTCCCCCTTAATCAGTAAAGAGCAGCTTGAAGGTGCCCGACGCATTCTTTACATGACGCATTTGGCCATCGGTGACTTTGTTTACCAAAGAGCATTTTTACATGCGTTAAAACAATCTTATCCAACCCTGCAATTGGATATCTGGATCGATGACTGCCGCAAACGCAAAAAAAGTTGGCATGCGGGACGTAACCAAACTTTGATACAGTGGTTAGAGAGTGAAGACTATATAGAGAACATTTATCCAATCGCATCAAGCCAACAAGATCGTGAATCAATAATCTCAACGGCCAATGCCAAGGGATACGATCTGATTGTTTTTAACGCCACTCAGAGGGCAGAGCAATACGCAAAATATGCCAGGAAGATTGGGCCGAAAGCCTTTATCGTCGGAACCAGGTCGCAGAGCAACAGTATATTAGATTGGTGGCATTTTCGTCACATCGACAGAATTTACAGACTCTCATCTCAGATCGCGTCGCTACATATAAGTCAGCAATATCAGCAACGTTTCTTTGCTCTGCTGGGTATTTATGTTCCCGAGTCAGCTCGCCTATACCCTATTGCCGTACCCAACGAGTTTCGCGACAAAATAAACCGGGAACTCATCGGTACGCCGGTTGAAAGTGAACAGATTATTTTCATTAATCATCTTTCTACAACTGAGAAGAGGAACTATCCCTGGCCCAAGCTTAAAGCACTATTGATAGCCTTGCATCAGGCTCGACCAGACCGACGGTTCATCATCAATACGCCCCCAGCACACTATACTGAGATTTGCCATCAGCTTGAGACAGAGATTCCGATAAAGAATTTAAGAGCCAGGCCTTTCACAGCCTCTGACTTTTTTGAATTACCAGCAATGATGGAAGCCTGTGACCTAGTGATTTCGGTAGAGACTGCCGTCATGCACATTGCCTCAGCTTTAAATAAACCACAGGTGGTATTAATGCGAGATTCTGCCAAAGCCTGGGTTCCAACAGGTGTGGCTGAAATACTGTTTGGCAAGGGACGTGTTGATAACATTCCTGTAGAGCAAGTTATGACAGCTGTTGCGAAGATGACCGCACCGGTCATGCCAGGCTTGAAACCCAATCGGCCCCTAAGATAAGCTTGGCGCTGGTTTTTCCATAGTTGACCTGTATATGCATACCAAGGCCATTTATCCGGGCACCTTCGATCCCATTACCAACGGCCATGCGGACCTGATCGAACGGGCCGCCAATATGTTTGCCCATGTGACGGTCGGCATTGCCGCCAACCCAAGTAAGAAGCCCCTCTTCAGCCTGGAAGAAAGGGTGGAATTGGCCAAGAAGGTGACTTCACATCTGAAAAATGTGGAAGTGCTGGGCTTTACCGGCCTGCTGGTGGACTTCGCATCCAAGCATCATGCCACCATCCTGATTCGTGGCCTGCGGGCAGTGTCGGACTTTGAATACGAATTTCAACTGGCCAACATGAACCGTCGTCTGAATCCGAATCTGGAAAGCGTGTTTCTGACCCCTGCAGAAGAAAATTCCTTTATCTCCTCTACCCTGGTCAAGGAAGTGGCCCTGCATCGGGGGGATGTCAGCGGATTCTGCCATCCTGTGGTGCAACAAGCCCTGATGGACAAGTTCAAGGAGCGCGGCTAGAACCCTCCCCAAGAGGCGAGGGGCTAGCGCGGTGCAGGGATGCAACGCCATTTTCATTGCTTAGTAACGCATTGAAAACGGGAGGAAAATGGAAATAGCAATTTTCATTTTACGTTCCAGAAGAAGGGCAGGAGCCCGCTTCTGGATGGAAAACGAGTCAACGCTGACACCTGGCGCAGTAATAGCTGTTGCGCTGTCCCAGGGTCAGGCTTTTGATCGGCTCCTCACAACGCAGGCAGGGCTGACCCGCCCGGCCGTAAACATGCAGCTGCTGGGCGAAATAGCCAGGATTGCCGTCGGCCTGGGTAAAGTCTTTCAGTGTGGTACCTCCCTGCTCAATCGCCCTGGCCAATACCTGCTTAATGGCCAGGGCCAGTTTCTCGTAACAGGATTTGCTGACCCTGCCTGCCGCTTTACTGGGATCGATACCGGCCATAAACAGTGATTCGCTGGCGTAAATATTGCCCACACCAACCACTATCTGGTTGTCCATGATGAAATTCTTTACCGCCAGTTTCCGGCGCCGGGACAACTTATACAGATGCGATCCATCAAATGCTTCGGTAAGGGGCTCGGGGCCAAGCCGTTTCAGAAGCGGATGTGGCTCATCTCCCCGCTCCTGCCAAAGACAGGCACCGAACCGGCGAGGATCATTGAATCGCAGGCACTGGCCGTTATCAAGGCAGAGATCCAGATGGTCATGTTTCTGCAAGGGAGCGGAGGTGGGTAGCACCCTCAAGCTGCCAGACATGCCCAGATGCAGGATTAGCCAGCCAGGCGCAGTCTCAATCAGCAGGTACTTGGCACGACGGGTGACCGACAGGATTTCTTCTCCTTCCACCTGCAGTGTGTCAGGCGGTATTGGCCAACGTAACTGCCGCTGGCGGACCTGCAGTAGCGTCACTTTTCTGCCAAGCAGATGGGGACTGATACCCAGCCGGCTGACTTCCACTTCCGGTAATTCAGGCATCAGTATGCTCCGTCAGGAACAAAGGCCGAGAGATGTTGGTCAGGCAGCAGATAGAGTTGTTGCCGATGCTCCAGCCAAATCCCCTCCTCACGCTGACTCAACTCGAAAACCCGCCCCTGCTCTTCCCCGGCCAGCCAGATCACTGCAACCAGGCCGTCTGCCAGTTTCCCCGGCCCCAAAGGTTCGGCGATGGCTTGCTGCCAGTTGTTGACTACCTCCGATAACTGTTCGGCACTCGCATTGGTGGAGGGTCTCAGACGCCACCCAGGACCGATACGCTCTAGCTGATGGCCACCAAAATCCATTTTCATCACAGGCAGCCCGTCGGGCAACAGCTGACCGGACTGTACCGGCGGTGCATCATCAAGAAACTGCCCGCTTTGATTGAATAGCAGAATCAGCAGCAGGGTGGCAAAAATCAGGACATTGTTCCAGCCACGGCGGGATAAGCGAATCATCTAATCACAACTCAATTAAGTGAGGACTCCATTAAGGACCATTCTAGCGTCAGTTCGCCTTTCGGTGCCACTTAGCAAAAAACCCGGCGAAGCCGGGTTTTTCTGGAGACAAAAACAAGTTCAATTACTTGATTTTGGCTTCCTTGAACAGCACGTGCTTGCGTACCACGGGATCAAACTTCTTGATCTCCATCTTGCCAGGCATGTTGCGCTTGTTCTTGTCTGTGGTGTAGAAATAGCCAGTGTTAGCAGTCGAAACCAATTTGATTTTATCGCGCATGGGTTATTCCTCAGATCTTCTCGCCACGGGCACGGATATCAGTCAAGACTGAATCAATACCCTTTTTATCGATGATGCGCATACCTTTAGGAGTCAGGCGCAGTTTTACGAAACGGTTTTCGCTTTCCACCCAAAAACGATGGGTTTGCAGGTTTGGCAAGAAGCGACGACGCGTTGCATTCTTTGCGTGTGAACGGTTGTTACCTACCGCCGGACGCTTGCCAGTTACTTGACATACTCTGGACATTGTTTGTCTCCAAATTACCTTAAATCAATCCTGGCCGGCCATTAAACAACCCAAACCAGATCACGCTAGTGACAAGAGGGCGCATTTTATACAGCAAAGCCCCCCTCAGATCAACTGTTTTCGCTTTCTGCACTGGGCTACCGGGACTTACAACAACCCGCGTTCGGCGAAAGACACAGCCTCGCCGTCGCCGACAACAAAGTGGTCCAGTACCCGGATATCCACCAGCGCCATGGCGGCACAGATCCGGTGAGTGATCTGCTTGTCGGCCTCGCTGGGCTCTGCAACACCGGAAGGATGATTGTGGGCGAGGATCACGGCGGCGGCGTGAAGGTCCAGGGCGGTCTTAACCAGCACTCTGGGGTATACCGAAGCCGCATCGATGGTGCCGTGAAACATGGGTTTAAAAGTAATCAACCGGTGCTGGGAGTCCAATAGCAACATAGCAAAGAGTTCATTGGGTTCATCTCGCATGCGGCCGATCAGATAGCGACGGGTGTCTTCGGCGCTGCAAAACGCCTGTTCGCGCAGCAGGGACTCCTGAAGGTAACGGCGAGCCATTTCCAGAACCGCCTGGAGCTGCACGTACTTGGCCCGCCCCAGTCCTCTGGCACTGCAAAATTCCTGCTGACTGGCCGACAGTAAGCTGCGCAAACTACCAAACCGGCTTAACAGCTGTCTTGCCAGATCCACCGCGTTGGTACCGGCCACACCCGTGCGCAAAAAGATAGCCAGCAACTCCGCATCCGACAGGCTCTCACTGCCTTTATGCAGTAACTTTTCCCGCGGCCTTTCCGCGTCTGGCCAGTCCGCTATTTTCATCGCCCTTCCCTTGGAATTGGTATTACTCATTCGCAGGCCTTTAATGATAGGCTAGCCATCTAATCACTGAATAGTTTTGTTGCGATGCAAAGTTTAACCGGGAAGAACATCCTGCTGGGCATTACGGGCGGCATCGCCGCTTACAAGACCCCCGACCTGGTGCGCAAGCTGAAGGCCAAAGGCGCCAATGTCCGGGCGGTGCTGACGGCTTCTGCCAGCCAATTTGTCAGCCCCCTGTCCCTGCAGGCAGTTTCCGGACTGCCGGTGTCCCAGGAACTTCTGGATCCGGCAGCCGAAGCGGCCATGGGCCATATTGAGTTGGCCAAATGGGCAGACAAAATTCTGGTCGCTCCGGCCAGCGCTAATTTTATCGCCCGCCTGACCGCCGGTATGGCCGATGATCTGCTTAGCACCCTATGTCTGGCCTCCAGCGCCGAAATTATCCTGGCCCCCGCCATGAACCAGCAGATGTATCGTGCCGGAGTGACCCAACAGAATATTGAAAAGTTACAACAACGTGGCATCCAGTTACTTGGACCGGCTGAAGGAGAACAGGCCTGCGGCGATTTGGGCCCGGGCCGGATGCTTGAACCACAGGAATTGGCCGATGCGCTGGAGCAAGGCTGCTTACCAGCCTTGTTTACCGGTAAGCGTATTATGATTACCGCCGGTCCCACCCGTGAAGCCTTGGATCCGGTACGCTATTTGTCCAATCACAGCTCCGGCAAAATGGGCTACGCCCTGGCCCATGCAGCCGCCCGCATGGGGGCGAAGGTTTTGCTGGTCAGTGGCCCTGTCAATCTGCCTTCCCCCCCGGGCTGTGAAAGAATCATGACTGACAGTGCCCTGGATATGCATCAGGCCGTGATGCAAAGAGTGGGGGAAATGGATGTGTTCATCGGTTGTGCTGCAGTGGCCGATTACCGACCTCAACAACAAGCGGGGCAAAAAATCAAAAAATCCCAAGATAAGTTAACACTTACTTTAGTGAAGAACCCCGATATTGTTGCTGAAGTTGCCAGTCTTGCCAACAAGCCCTTTACCGTGGGCTTTGCCGCGGAAACGCAGGACGTGGCCCATTACGCCAAAGACAAGCTGGCAAGAAAAAAACTCGATATGATTGCAGCGAACGACGTATCCAAGCAGAATATCGGCTTCAACAGTGAACAGAATGCGTTATCGGTTTACTGGCCTTCAGGCGAGGCCCTTCTGCCAGTCAGTGACAAACTTACGCTGGCAGCACAGCTCCTGACCTTGATTGAAAAGCAATATAAAGAATAAAAGATGCACAAAATTGATGTGAAGATTCTGGATCCGCGGATTGGAGCGGAATTCCCTTTGCCCGAGTATGCCACCCCGGGCTCAGCCGGGATGGACCTGCGCGCCTGTCTGGACGAAGCGCTCAGCCTCAAACCCGGCCAGACCGAACTGTTGCCGACCGGCATTGCCATCCATATCGGCGATCCCGGCCTCTGCGCCACTATCCTGCCCCGCTCGGGCCTCGGCCATAAACACGGCATTGTGCTGGGTAATCTGGTGGGTCTTATCGACTCGGATTATCAGGGCCAGTTAATGGTGTCGGTGTGGAATCGAAGCCAGGATGAATTCCTCATCCAGCCCGGTGATCGCATTGCCCAATTGGTTTTATTGCCAGTCATCCAGGCCAGATTCAGCATTGTTGAGGATTTTGCCTCCAGCGAGAGAGGCCAGGGTGGATTCGGTTCCTCCGGGCGCCAGTAAAGGGAGACACCATGCCAGCCACCAAAAGCAACAACCGCCGCGCACAGATTCTCCAGGCCCTGGCCAGTATGCTGGAAACCAGTCCCGGTCAACGCATTACCACCGCCAAACTGGCTGCAGAAGTAGGTGTCTCCGAAGCGGCCCTTTACCGGCACTTTCCCAGTAAGGCACGGATGTTCGAGGGGCTGATAGAGTTTATCGAAGAGACCCTGTTCTCCCGTATCAACAAGATCCTCGAAGACGAGAAAGATACTGCCATTCGCTGTCAGCATATTCTGCATCTGATCCTGGGATTTGCGGAGCGCAATCCGGGCATTACCCGCATTCTAAATGGGGACGCCCTGATGGGTGAACAGGATAGGCTGCGCACACGCATTGCCCAATTGTTTGAGCGGCTGGAGACGCAGCTGCGTCAGGTTCTCAGGGAGAGGAAACTGCGGGAAGGCAAGCCACTGGCCGCCGACGAGGGACTGGTTGCCAATATCCTGATCTGTTTTGCCGATGGCAGAATTAACCAGTTTATCCGTAGCGAATTTACCCGTCGTCCTACTGAGGGTTTTGCCGATCAGTGGCACTTTATCCGCCAACGATTCTTCATCTGATTAGCTAAAAAGGGGCCAGAGGCCCCTTTCGTTTATCTGGCAAGCCAGAGATTACTTCGCAAAGGTCTCACCAAAAAAGTCCCCCTGATTCCAGGTGGGTCTGATTTTGTCGTTCGCAATGGTCAGGCCTATCTGCAAATTTGCTTCGGTAAAACGTCTGGCAGCCTGCCAGTTGAAGGCGTCGCTCAGTTCATCCGACGGCTGGTGATAGTCGCTGTGCAGAAATTCGGCAAACTTCTTGCCCCCATCAACCTTAGGATCCATGGATGTCAGTCCGGGTACCAGAAAAACCGCCGGAATGCCCTGTTTGACAAACATATAGTGATCAGAACGGGTAAACAACGCCTGCTCTGGCCAGGGGTCAGCACTCAATGTCATACCCAACTTCTGTACCGCATCGGATACCGCTTGTTGCAGGCTGCTGTGATTGGCGCCAAAGGCTATTAAGTCGGCAAATTCATAAGTCAGGATGGGCATGTCCAGATTCACATTTGCCACCAGGCTTGTCACAGGCACGGTGGGGTTCTGTGCGTAGTAATCCGCCCCGAGCAGGCCTTTCTCTTCGCCTGTCACCGCCAGAAACAGAATGGATCGGTTTGGCCTGACGGGTAACTGGCTGAGCAGTCTGGCGGTTTCCAGCAGCACCGCTGTGCCGCTGGCGTTATCCATGGCGCCATTATTGATCCTGTCCTTCTTCACGGTTTTGGCCAGCCCTATATGATCCGAATGGGCGGTGTAAACCACATACTCATGTTTCAGTTCAGGATCTGCCCCTTCCAGGATCGCTGCCACATTGGGACTGGAGATTGTCTTATGCTCACTGCGTTTGCTGAACTCGATACTGGCCGGCAATATAAACCCGGCCGGTACCAAATCTTTTTCAAGATCGGCATAGATTTGCTCCAGGCTTCGCGGTGCACCTGCAAAAAGTAACTCCGCAGCCTGCTGGCTGAAGTACGCAGAATTTTGCAGGCCTGGATAGATATTGGCTGGCTGATCTTGATTATCCAGCCATCTGACGGTGGGCGTGTGCAGATGATTTAACCGGCTCTGGTAAGGCTTTACCTTTTCCGCAGTGGGCGTACTGATGGTGATCATGCCTATGGCACCTCGCTGCGCTGCATGCCGGCTCTTCTCGCTGCTCGAAGCAAAGTGGGCTCCTTCCTCACTGGGGAAACTGGCGGGCTTTCCCGACAGCACCACCACCACCTTGCCTGATACATCCAGGTTGGCGTAATCATCATGATTGAGTTCGGGCGCAACCATGCCATAGCCGGCAAAGACCAGATCTCCCCTCACCTGGCTGAGTTCCCTGACGGCGCTGGCAGAAGTCAGATACTGCCGGGGATAATCCAGAGACTGTTTTCCGCTGGCGGTTATCAGGGTCAGTTTTGGTGAATCCTGCAACAGGTAGGATTGACGAAAACGCACCCGTTGCAAGTAGCTTCCCTTGTCGCCGGCGGGTTTGAGACCTAACTGTGCAAAGTGACTGGCAATATATAAAGAAGCGATTTCATGGCCGGTTGAACCGGTGTCGCGCCCCTCCAGCAGATCATCGGCCAGAAAAGCCAAATGGGCCTTCAACCTGTTGGGATCCGCCTCAGGCTGCGCGGCCTGCAGGAGGAAGCTGCAGAATGCCAGCAGCAATATGCTCAAAGATTTATTCATGGGACTTCAACTACATAAAAATCGCAGTTTCCCATATTTTCCCTTTCGTTTCCGCAAATTAAGTTGACTTGCCTGGGGTCTTCGCTAAGCTGTTGAGAACATATATTCTTAGGTGAAAAAGATGCCGAGAAAGGCCCAGTATGACGTGACACAGGTTCTGGATCAGGCCATGGATGTATTGCTGGAACATGGCTATCACGGCTCGGTCATGGACGAGATTATCGCCCGCACGGATTTTAATCGCCGCGGCTTCTACATAGAGTTCTCCAGCAAACAGAATTTTCTCTATCTGGTGCTGGAGCGCTATCAGCAGATCAAGCTGGCGCCGATTATCGCTCATCTCAATGACAGCCATGGCCTGCGGGCCATTGAACATTTCTTCGAGCAATATATCCGTTTGGTCAAAGGCAAGGGCTGTTTGCTGATTAATTGCATCACGGAACTGGGTTTTGACGATGCCCGCATCCGGGAAATGGGCCGTCACTACCTGGATAATCTGCAGTTCAGCTTTATCGGCTGTCTGGAAAGGGCCCTGCAACATGGCGAGATAAGACGGGATGTTCAGCTTGAAGCCACGGCCCTGCAACTGACCTGTTATGTGCAGGGGTTCGCCGTCAACGGCATTCTGGCTGCCAATACCGATGAGTTGAAATTAGCCACCCAGGCGCTACTTGGCCCACTGGCCACCGGGCCCTGAATCATTCAATCTTGGCAGCGGGCTGTCGAAGCGATAAGATCCGCCGTCACCAACCTGTTGCATGAATCCCATGAGCAAAGCCAAACCTCTCTATAAAGTGCAATTTATCAGTAACTCAGAACGTTACGAGGTGTATGTGCGCGAAGTGAGTCAGGGCGCCCTGTTCGGCTTTGTCGAAATTGGCGATTTCGTCTGGGACAGCCGCAGTTCGCTGGTGGTGGACCCCGGTCAGGAGAAACTCAAATCCGAGTTTGATTCGGTGCTGCGTACCTTTATCCCCATGCATAACGTCTTACGTATTGATGAGGTGAAAAAGCAGGGCAATGCAAAAGTGACCGAACTGTCCGACAAAGTCACGCCGTTCCCAAAGCCTATCTACACCCCAAAGAACTGAATCGGGCACCATACTGCCGTCAGCCTGTCAGAATCACCGACCAACAGCATACACATGAGCGTGAAATTCCCTTAAGCTGAGTGCGGAATAACAAGCAGAAGGTATCCCACTTGTGTTGAGAAAACTGATTCTGGTCGCGCCACTGCTATTCAGCAGTGCATTGCTGGCCAATGACAATCTGGACAGGCTGCTGGATGAGATCTGGCAGTTTGAACTCAAAAGCTCGCCCGTCACCGCCACCTCCCAGGGTGTACATGACTATGATCATTTGCTGACCGATGCGTCTCCCGAGGCCCTGAAGCGGGAGAGAGACCAGGCGGCGGCCTATCTTGAGGAGCTGGACGCGTTTGACCGGGACAAGCTCGACAAGACCAGTCAGATAAATCTGCTGATGCAGCGTCGTCGTCTGCAGGAAACGGTCGACCAGTTCGACTTCAATGCCCACTACATGCCGCTGACCTCAGAGTATGGATTTCACAGCGGCCTGGCTTTTCTTCCGCGGACCAGCAAGTTTAATAACCTGAAAGATTACGAAAACTACCTGGCCAGGCTCGCAGCCATTGCTACCTACTTCAACCAACAGTTGCACTGGATGCGCAAAGGCCTGGAAACGGGGCTGACCCAACCGCAGGTAGTATTGAAGGATTTTGAGCAAACAGCCCTGGCGTTTATCCATGAGGATCCCACTGACAGCCAGTTTTACGGGCCCTTCGAATCCTTCCCGGACAGTCTGGACTCCTCCCAACAGGCGCAACTCAAAGAGCGAGCCAAAACAGTCATCAGGCAAGAAGTGATGCCTGCCTATCAGAAGGTCTACAACTTTCTGGTTAAGGAGTATATTCCCGGAGCCAAGCAGAATATTGCCGCCAAATCCTGGCCTAATGGGGCCGACTACTATGAAAACCGCGCCCGCTACTATACCACTACGAATATGAGCGCCGAGGAAATCCACCGGTTGGGCCTGGCAGAAGTGAAGCGCATCCGCGATGAAATGAAAACAGTGATGAAAGCCAGTGGTTTTAAAGGCAGCCATGCAGAGTTTGTCGAGTTTTTGCGTACCGATCCGCAGTTTTATCCCAGAACAGCCGAGGAGCTGATCAAGGAAGCGACCTATCTGTCCAAACAGATCGATGCCCTGCTGCCGAAACTGTTTTATAAGCTACCCCGCACTCCCTACGGGGTGGCGCCGGTGCCGGATAGCATTGCACCCAAGTACACCACCGGCCGTTATGTAGGTCCTACCCGCGACGACCAGCCAGGCTGGTACTGGGTTAATACCTATGCTCTGGATAAACGCCCTTTATATGAACTGCCGTCGCTGACCCTGCATGAAGCGGTTCCCGGCCATCACCTGCAAAACGCTCTGGCCAGGGAGCTGGATGATTTGCCGCCGGTTCGTCGCTTTACCTATATTTCAGCTTTCGGTGAAGGCTGGGGCCTGTATTCCGAGTATCTGGGTAAGGAAATTGGCTTCTACAAGACTCCTTACGATGAATTCGGTGCCCTGAGCATGGAGATGTGGCGGGCCTGTCGCCTGGTGGTCGACACCGGTATGCACATGAAAGGCTGGAGCCGCCAGCAGGCCATCGACTACATGCTGGAAAATACCGCCCTGTCGGCCCATAACGTCACTACGGAGATCGATCGTTATATCTCCTGGCCTGCCCAGGCGTTGTCCTACAAGATTGGGGAAATCACCATTAAACGGCTGCGCAAAACGGCCGAACAGGCCTTGGGTGAGAGGTTCGATCTGCGCGCCTTCCACGATATGCTGCTGGAAAATGGTTCCATTCCCCTGGATGTACTCGAAGCCCATGTGGAAGATTACATCGAGCAACAAAGCCTCTGACAGGCAGGCCCCCGGCCTGCTTTTTCCAGCGACTTTAGTCGCAAACGGGTTAAATCGGCGCCTGGGTTAAGATAAACTGAGCGCCCATTTTTCCGGGGGTGTCTTATGCTGTTGTTTGCTCTTTTTGGTCTGTTGATTCTGGTATTGATTTACCTGCTAGTCAGAAATCAGGCAACACAGAAAGAGCTGAATCAGTATAAGCACTGGCAAAAAACCGGTGAAATTCAGCGCCGCTTTCTGCTGGAAAACATGGGCTACCTGAGCCACGAATTACAGAGCAATCTCATTGCCAGACTCAATAAGGCCCATCAGCATCAGCTAATCCGTCAGGAAGACTTTGAAGTAGCCTCACTCATCCTGAACAATCTCGGCAATGTAGTGCTGATGTGTTGCGAAAAACGGCAGACCGTTCAGGAGTCGGTGAAGAAACTGGTCAATGCCTCCGCCTTATCCGAAACCCGCCTGACGCAATTTATCTCCTCTCAGCCCAGTGCCGTCAGAGTGGCCTGGAGCAAGAACCAAGTGGGCGGCTTTATCACTGCCTGCAGCCATATGAGCCGGATTAACCAGTTGGAAAACGCCAAATCAGTCAAGCAGGAAGCCGTCGCCTGAAACTAGCCGGCCATAGCCAACAGAATTTTCCATTCTCCTGCCGTGACCGGCATCACCGACAGCCGATTGCCCTTCTGTACCAGTTGCATGTCTGCCAGGGCGGGATTGGCCTTAATCTCCTGGAGACTCAATATGTGGTCAAACTTGCGTTTAAACCTGATATCCACCATGTACCACCGTGGCTTATCCGGATCACTTTTAGGATCATAGTATTTGCTGTCCGGGTCAAACTGGGTGTGGTCCACGTACCCCTCCTTCATTACCTCGGCGATGCCGGCAATGCCCACCTTGTCGCAGCTTGAATGATAGAGGAACACCTGGTCACCCAGTTTGATCTCATTACGCAGAAAATTCCTTGCCTGATAATTCCGCACCCCATCCCAATGTTCGGTCTGCTGCGGCCTTTCGATTAAGTCGTTGATCCCGAAGGCATCTGGTTCTGTCTTGAATAGCCAATAGTTCATTGCTCTTCCTTCTTACCGCCGGCTCGGGCGGATTCACACTTGCACTCTCGCCAATCATAAATATACTGTACATATATACAGTTTCTTTATCTTTATGAATCACCTTCTCGATCATTTAAAAAACAAAGGCTGGGTCTGGCAAGGGGATTTTAGCCGCCCCCTCGCCGACAAGCGAACGGCAGGCGAAAATGAATTGCTCTCTCATCTGCCTGGAGGACTGGCCGCTTATGACCTGGTGGAAATCCATAGCCCCATCGGCATCGGCGAACTGCGGTTTCTGCTGCCCCGCCTGGAAGTTAACAGCAGTGACCGGCGGTTGCAGGTGTGGATAGCCCCTCCTCACAAGCCCAATGCCGAATGCCTGCATCAGGCAGGACTGGAGCTCAGTCAGCTCTGGGTTATACGTCCAGCCGCTGCCAGAGACGCCTTATGGACGGCGGAGCAATGCCTCAAAAGCGGTGCCTGTCACTCAGTACTGCTCTGGCACGGTGAACTGAATGTTGCCCAGGTTAAACGGCTGCAGCAGGCCTGCCAACAAGGTCGGGCCCAGTTATTTCTGCTACATGGCGAAAAGCCTCAGTCGCAATCCTTACCGGTCTCTCTGAGCCTCAGGCTTCAACCCCATGACAGGGGCCTGCAAGTCACAATCAACAAGTGCCGCGGTAGCTGGCCGCCGGCCCCTTTTACACTGGAGATGCACAAACGCTGGCCCAGGCTCTGTCTGCCCCGGTGCCAGGAAACAAGGAATGTGATCCCTTTTCCCCGGGCTCAAGCCAGTTGAACGGTGCCCCTGATGCAAGCGCTTTGGCTTTACCTGCATTTTCCCAGTCTGCAACTGGACACCCTCTATACACAACAATCCCTGCCACTGGCCGTATTGAACAAGGAAAAAAATCAGATAGTTCAGCTTAATCAGCGTGCGATGGAAAGTGGATTATCTCTGGGCATGGGGCTGGGGACAGCCGCCGCCCTGAGTCGCGACGTGCAGATCCTGGAATACAAGCAGGACCTCGAAACCGGGAAATTGACTGAAATTGCCCGCTGGCTCTATTTCGTGACATCGGATATTGCCTTCTGCCCCCCCAATGGCCTGCTCCTCCGTATACATCATATGTTGTCCCTGTATGGGGGGCTGGAGGGCTACTGGGAGGCTTTAAAAAGTCGCCTTGAGCCACTGGCAGTGAAATTCCAGTATGCCTGCGGGCTGACTCCCCAAGCTGCCAGAATGCTGGCTAGAGCAGGCCATAACCTGCTCAGTCAGGACAGGAATCTGTTGAGCACCCGGGTGGCACAATGCAGTTTGGAGCAAGCCGAACTCGTGGATAAAACCAGGCTCAAGCTCTCCAGGGTCGGGGTAAAGAACGTCGGGGAACTATTGGCGGTACCAGCCACCGAACTGGCCCGGCGCTTCGATATGCAACTGGTCACCTATCTGGGTCAGTTGAGCGGGTTGTTCCATATGCCTGTGGATTTTTATCATCCGCCGGCCATCTTTGACCAGTCGCTGGAGCTGATGTACGAAATAGAATCCAGCCCGATACTGCTTCACCCCATCAAGCGTTTATTGAAAGATCTGCAAGCATTTCTGCGCCTTAGAGACAAACTTACCGATGAGCTGCTATTGCTGCTTTCCCAGCGGGATGCCGAAATCATCGAGTTGAAAGTCAACTCTGCCCAGGGAGAGTATCAGCTCGAAAAATGGCTGGAGCTGATAAACCTGAAGCTGACGAACCTGCCGCTGCAACAGCCGGTCTATGCCTTACGCCTGGTGGTCAGGCACTTTGTCGAGCCCCAGGGCCAGAGCAACGATCTCTTCTCTGGCAGGCAGGGGCAAACCTCAGTCGCTCAATTGTTATCCGTGCTGCAGGCAAGGCTGGGGCCGGAGGCGGTCTCATGCCTGCAACTCAATGATGACTTCCGTCCGGAGTTAAGCACCAGATATGCTCCGCCACTCAGATCAAGCGGTCCCCCTGACTGGCCCCTGGCCACCCTGAGACCGGCCTTCCTGCTTGAGCCACCGCAGCCGCTGAGAGAAAAGGTCCGCCTACTGCACGGGCCTGAGCGCATCCAGACAGGCTGGTGGGACGGGCACGCCATTGACCGGGATTATTTTATTGCCCGAAATACTCAGGGCCAGTGGCTTTGGATCTTTCGGACGCGTGACACACAGTGGTACGTGCAGGGGTTATTCAGTTGATGGCCTACGCCGAGCTTTTTTGCCAGAGTAACTTTTCCTTTCTGACCGGTGCCTCTCACCCCCAGGAACTGGTCAGACAGGCTGCCTATCTCGGTTATCAGGCCCTGGCCCTCACGGACGAATGCTCTCTTGCAGGCGTTGTCAGGGCCCATGCGGAGATCCGCCGTAGCCAGCTTCCCCTCAAACTGATTATTGGCAGCCTGGTCCGGCTGAAACCCGATCTGCAAGTCCTGCTGCTGTGTCCGGACAAGGCCGCTTATTCAGAGCTTTGCCGGGTGATTACCAATGCCAGGCGCCGGTCAGAAAAAGGCAGCTATCTGCTACACGAATGGGATCTTAAAACTCTGCATCACTGTCTTTTCCTGTGGCTGCCCTCTGGCAACAAGGCGCAGGACAATATCTGGGCTGCGTGGCTTAAACAGCGCCATGAGGGGCGACTGTGGATAGCCTGTCGACGCCAGCTCACTGCCGACGAAGAGGAGTATCTGGCTCACTGCCGGGCTCTGGCCAGGCAGCACCAGCTTGCCCTTTGTTGTTGCACCGGCGTCTTGATGCATCACGAATCCCGCCTCTCCTTACAGCACACACTGACGGCCATCCGGCTGGGCAAGCCTGTCAGTAAGCTGGGACATCGCATGCTGGCCAATACCGAAGCCAGCCTGAGACCCCTGAATAAGCTTTTCCGCCTGTACCCGGGGGAATGGATCCAGGAATCCCTGGCCATTGCCCAACGTTGTACCTTCAGCCTGGATGAGATCCGTTACCAGTATCCCCGGGAAGTCGTGCCGGCCCATAAAACTGCCATAGAACACTTACGGGAGCTTGTGGCTACAGGGGCCGCCTGGCGGTACCCGCAAGGGCTACCAGAAAAAGTAGAGAATCTGCTGGAGAAGGAGCTGGCTCTGATTGAAGAGCTGAAGTATGAGTACTATTTTCTGACCATCCACGACATCGTCGATTTTGCCCGCCGGCAACAAATTCTGCATCAGGGGCGCGGCTCAGCGGCTAATTCAGCCGTCTGTTACTGTCTGGGTATCACGGCAGTCAATCCGGACAAGAGTCAGGTACTGTTTGAACGTTTTATCTCCCGGGAACGGGACGAGCCGCCGGATATAGATGTGGACTTCGAACATGAACGTCGTGAGGAGGTCATCCAGTACATTTATGCCAAATACGGCAGGGAGCGTACCGCCCTGGCCGCAACCCTGGTCACCTATAGACTAAGAAGCGCATTGCGGGAAGTGGGCAGGGCGCTGGGAATCAGCGAAACCCAGTTGGATTTTTTTATCAAAAACATCAACCGCCGGGACAGCGGTTTGAACTGGCAGGCGCAAATCAGCGAGCTGGGTCTGGATCCTGCCTCTTATCAGGGCCAGTTGTTTATCGCACTGGTCAATGAGCTGATGGGCTTTCCCCGCCACCTTTCCCAGCATGTTGGCGGTTTCGTGATTGCCAGCGGCCCGTTGTACAATGTGGTACCAGTGGAAAATGCTGCCATGCCCGATCGCACTGTCATCCAGTGGGACAAGGATGATTTGGAGGAAATGGGACTGATCAAAGTGGACGTGTTGGCGTTGGGCATGTTGACGGCTATCCGCAAGAGCTTCGACCTTATCCAACAGCACCATGGCCGGAACTTGACGATTGCCGGAATCAGCGCTCTCGGTGATGATCCCAACGTCTATGCAATGATTCAACAAGCGGACACTGTAGGGGTATTCCAAATCGAGTCACGGGCACAAATGAGTATGCTGCCAAGGCTCAAGCCCAGAGATTACTATGATCTGGTCATAGAGATTGCCATTGTCCGGCCCGGCCCGATTCAGGGAGATATGGTGCATCCCTATCTGCGCCGCCGGGATGGCAGAGAAGCCGTTGAATATCCTTCAGAAGAAGTGAAGTCAGTATTAAGTCGCACCCTTGGTGTACCTATCTTTCAGGAACAGGTCATACAGATTGCCATGGTGGCGGCCGGCTTCACCGGAGGGGAAGCCGATCAACTCCGCCGCGCCATGGGCAGTTGGCGGAAAACCGGTGAGCTGCGTCGTTTCGGTGAGAAGCTGGTTAACGGCATGTTAGTCAGGGGCTACTCCAGAGAGTTCGCCGAACAAATCTTCAAGCAAATCTGTGGATTCGGCGAGTACGGGTTTCCCGAAGCGCATTCAGCGTCCTTTGCGGTGCTGGCTTACGCTTCGTCCTGGTTGAAATATTATTATCCTGCGGTTTTCTACACGGCACTGCTGAACAGTTGGCCGATGGGCTTCTACTCACCGGCCCAATTAATTCAGGACGCCAAGCGTCACAATATCCAAATCCTGCCGGTCTGTATCAACCGTTCAAACTACGACTACTGCCTTGAACCGCGGGAAGACAGATTGGCCATCCGCCTGGGGTTGCGTCAGATCAAGGGAATAGCCAGAGATGTCACAGAAAAGCTGATCAGCAGCAGGCCAGCGGAGGGATTCACCAGTGTCAGACAACTGCACACTGCGGGAGTACCCCAGGAATCTCTGGAGTTACTCGCCAGCAGCAATGCCCTGGCCTGTATCAGTGGTCATCGCTACCAGGCCAGATGGTCATTAATGGATAGTACCGAACGTCTGCCTCTGTTACAAAAAGCCGAACCACGAGGTCAGGCCTGGCTGTTCAGACCCAGTGAGCTGGACAACATGCAGGAAGACTATCACTCTGTCGGCTTGTCCCTGGATCAACACCCTGTGCAGTGGCTAAGGAAAGCCAACCTTCTTGGCAGGCATACGCCAGCAAACAGGCTGGCTGAACGTGAGCATCAGAAACCAGTCACCGTTATTGGCCTGGTAACAGGCAGACAGCGGCCTGGCACATCCAAAGGCGTCACTTTTATCACTCTTGAAGATGATACCGGCAATATTAATGTCATCGTCTGGCTGGCCACTGCCAGGGCTCAGAAGCCGGCTTTTCTGAAGTCAGCCATATTGAAGGTCACAGGTATTCTGGAAAGAGGCGATGGCGACGTCACCCATGTCATTGCCGGCAAACTTGAGGATCTGACCCACCTGCTCCCTCCCTTGAAAAACAAATCCCGGGACTTCCAATAATAGTAAAATTTACAAGCCTCCAACCTTGTGAGGAAACTTTTTCACATGCCCGTTTCCAGATCCACCCTATTCCTTCGGTGATGAGCCTAATAGTTGGCATACATAATGAGTGTTCCAGAAGGAAAAAATACGACTAAGGAGACAGAAATGAACAAGTTTATATATCTTAGCCTGTTGGCAACCCCTTTGTTGACCATAGCTGCACCACAAGATGACCGGCAGGGAGACACCGGTAAGGCTGGTATTGACTGGCAAGCTCAAGCGCAGATGCCTGAATTTATCCAGCATGACTTCAAAACCTTAGATAAAGACGACAATGGTCAGATTACCCTGGCAGAAGCAGAGGGCAAAAATTTGGAACGCCACTTTGGCTATGTAGATGAAGATAGGGATTATCTGATCAGCAGAGCCGAATTCCGGGCTTATACAGAGTCGGACCAACAGGATAACTAGCGCCAAGTCATCACTATAAGGAAGCAGACATGAATATATCAATCTCACTATTACCGCTTATCAGCGCCTTAGCCATATCAACCCCTCTGGTAGCGGCAGGGCAGGAGAAAATAGGCAGTGCTTTTTACCACCTTGATAATGATGACAACGGATATATCTCCAAGGAAGAAGCTGATGACAACAACATCTGGCGGCATTTCAGCCAAATTGACAGTAACAACGATGGCAAGCTCACAAGGAATGAGTTTAACCGCTACCTCTATTCCTCTCCTGCTTCATTTGATGAAGGGATAAAAGAGGCAAAGAAAGAGCACGATGAAGGATATGCTGTTGCTGACAGGATAGAAGAGGGTAATGAAAAGGCTGACTACGACCTTAACCGAGGAAACAGGCCGAGTGATCAGGCCCCCAGACCACCCGCCATTGAAAATAGCTTTGAAGAACTGGACCGAAACGACAATGGTAGGATCACCATGACTGAGGCCGAAGAGCGCAATATAGCTTATCACTTTGGCTATGCGGACAAGGATGTGGACTATGCGCTGACCCGCATCGAGTTCAATACCTATGTCGACAATCAGCAGGTACGGTCCGAGTCGGAACGTCGGTAATTGCGTAGCTTTCCCGCTCTTGTTTCATACTGGCACGAAAGATGTAATGCATTAGAGGTACCCACCCCTCCTCAGCCGTAATCAGGAGGCAACCATTACAGGAGTGTTGAGATGAAAAAAGTGAAGCTACTCGCATTACTGACAGGAGTCTTATCAGCCGGGGTTGCTGCTAATACAGCCGGAAATCACGCTCAGCAGTCTTTCGACAAGCTGGATGCTGATGGAAATGGTTATCTTTCCTCGAACGAAACAAATGTGCGGAATGACTTTGCTCGGATGGATGGCAACACTGATGGCAAAGTCACCCGCACCGAATTTACTCGATATCTGGATAGGCAGCCTGACACCGCGAACAACGGTAATAAAGCAAAGAGTGAAACGAAGGGCCTCAGGGATAAAACGAACGCACTGGCCGCCGAGAAAAAAACCTCAGCCTACGATCTGACCGCTGGCCTGCAAGCACCAAAAGAAAATAAACCTGCCCCCATCGAGCAGGACTTTAATGAGTTTGATGAGAATAATGACGACGAGATTACATTGGCAGAGGCTGAAGGTGAAAATCTGGAAACGCATTTTGGCTATGCCGATGCTGACAAGGATTATGTGATCAGTCGCATGGAGTTCAATTCTTATCTGGCTAATAACGAGGATGCCAGGTCAAGTGCCAGCAGCAAGAGGTGACCTGAATAAGCTATCAGGTATTATTTGGCAGTGTCTTTGCTTACTTAGTCACATGGGGTGAAGGAGGACCGAATGTCCGGTGGACATTCGCAGCCGACTGAACGACTCGCAGGGATGCGAGGCTGGAGACAGCTCCAGGGAGGGGTGACACAGAGCAGCCAGCAGCTGGAGCACAGGACTATCAACAGGTGATGGGTTTGGTGTGCCGGTCTGGGACCAGCATGGCCTGTTTTCCAGGCCGCAGAAACAACTAAGCCCACTGTTAAGTGGG
>NZ_JAFKCV010000236.1 GCF_017254865.1 Bowmanella dokdonensis
CATAGAAACGTCATAGCCACGCGACTTTTCATCAGCCAGGTTAAATTCACGCTGAATCAACTGGGTGATATTACCTTCGGTGTCACGGGTGATATCGCCACAGAATCGGTTACCTTCACCAAAGGGCACAGATGAGTCATAACATTCTTTCAGGATCTTTTCGTTATCAATAGAACGAATGGCATCTTTGATAGTAATGTCATAGTAATCTACCGCAATATTGAAGTTTTCCAGGAAACTTGGGGATGCGGTGATGCCCAGGGTATAGGTATCGGCAGTCTCTTCTTTTAGATCCTCGTTACCAGCATTAGGTGAGTAGCCGGTATTCT
>NZ_JAFKCV010000237.1 GCF_017254865.1 Bowmanella dokdonensis
ATGAAACTGGCGCTATTTTGCCCAGCTCACCGGCCACCTTGTTGATCCTCACCAGCTCGGACGGAGACTCTACGTTGAAGCACTTAATGCCCTGATTGAGGGCATAAGCAATTTCTTGCTCGGTTTTACCCACACCGGAAAACACCACTTTGCCGGGGTCGCCGCCCGCTTCCAGCACACGGGTTAATTCGCCACCAGAGACAATGTCAAATCCCGACCCCAAACGTGCCAGCAGATTAAGAATACCGATATTAGAATTGGCTTTTACCGCATAACAAATCAGATGCGGATGGTCACCCACCGCGGTATCAAAGGCATGCCAATGTCTT
>NZ_JAFKCV010000238.1 GCF_017254865.1 Bowmanella dokdonensis
ATCTGATACACCTTTTTCTGAAAGGAGGCCAGATCCCTGGCATCAGCACTGGACGAACCAATCCGGGCACTAACCGCTTTAAGCAAGTCACGGTCAGAGATAACGCCCAGCAAGGTTTTACCGTCCACCACTAATACATGGTGGAATTTGTGCTTTTGAAATATCTCGTGCACCCGATATAGATTGTCATCCATCTTGACCGTCACCACCGGGGCACTCATTATTTTGCTAACTTTCACCCTTTTGCCTTCCAGAACAAAAAGTTAACAGCCCTTAGCGGCACTATAACGAAACCGTAGAATAACCGCTAGTAGATTAATCGCCGTCCT
>NZ_JAFKCV010000239.1 GCF_017254865.1 Bowmanella dokdonensis
TAATCTTGGTGGGGGCAATAACCACTCCACCGGCGTGCTTACCGGCGTTACGTGTCACCCCTTCCAACGTGCGCGCCATATCAATGAGATCCCGTACTTCTTCGTCCTGGTCATACAACTCAGGTAAGCGCGGCTCCACTTCAAAGGCTTTAGCCAAGGTCATGCCCGGATCGGGCGGGATTAACTTTGACAACCTATCAACAAAGCCATAGGAATGTCCAAGCACCCGGCCCACATCCCTCACCACCGCTTTAGCGGCCATGGTACCGAAGGTAATGATCTGGGATACCGCATCGCGGCCGTACAATTCGGCCACGTGATCAATCACT
>NZ_JAFKCV010000240.1 GCF_017254865.1 Bowmanella dokdonensis
ATCCCGGACCCCGAGCTTGAACTGGGCTATGTGATGGATGCGGTGCGTACCATACGCAAAGGCCTGAATGGTCAGGTGCCACTGATTGGATTCTCCGGCAGCCCCTGGACCCTGGCCACCTACATGGTCGAAGGCGGCTCTACAAAGAGTTTCAACATCATCAAGAAGATGGCCTTTGCTGAACCTGCCGCGCTGCATCTGCTTTTAGATAAGCTGGCCGACTCGGTGATTTTGTATCTGAATGCACAAATCGCTGCCGGCGCGCAGTCAGTGATGATTTTCGATACCTGGGGCGGCGTGCTGTCACCGCGGGATTATGAAGAGTTT
>NZ_JAFKCV010000241.1 GCF_017254865.1 Bowmanella dokdonensis
CTGCAATCTTCATCACATCGCTTTCGCGGTTAACCGCTATCAGCAATACTTTGGCCTGCTCGATCCCCGCAGCCCTTAGCAAGTCCAGCTTAGTGGCATCGCCGTAAAACACCTTATTGCCAAACTGTTCAACAAAGGCAATATGCGCGGCGTCTTTATCCAACGCGGTAAAAGGGATCTGGTTGGCAGCCAGGATCCTGGCACTCATCTGGCCAAAGCGGCCAAAACCCGCAATGACCACCTGAGGGTCCTCTACACTGCTGGCTGTATCATACACAGGCGGGCACTGACGACTGTTTACCCAGCGGCTGTAAAGTATGACCAGTG
>NZ_JAFKCV010000242.1 GCF_017254865.1 Bowmanella dokdonensis
TGAAGAAAATGACATTGAGTTTATTACAAATGAAAGTATGTTAAACATTGGTATAAAAAAGTTAGTCAGACTTGCACAAAAGAAATTACCTTCATATTTAACTGAATCATCTATTATTAAATCAGAAAGACGATGGGTCGCTAATACGCTAAAAGATTACGAATTATTACATGCCTTAGCTATAATCTATGGCAGAATGTATAACTGCTGTAACTCTCTTGGCATACAAATAAACAATCCAATGGGTGACGATGTGATTTCGCCAACATCATTCGACTCTTTATTTGATGAAGCCAGGAGAATAACTTATTTAAAATTAAAAGATT
>NZ_JAFKCV010000243.1 GCF_017254865.1 Bowmanella dokdonensis
TTTTTTAATGTCAGCTATTTCTGGTCCGTGTTTCGGTTCAATAAATACAACGCCCTGATAACTCCCTCCAGTGCAGTCTTACTGATCTGCACACTGATAGCACTTGTATATGCAGTGTTGATAATGCTCAGCAGTGTATGGGAGCTATATATTTATCTTATCTGGTGCGCTGCACTTGTGTCCTTAGTGGTCGCCATTTTCCAAAAGTGGCGAGAGGTTTAGCTTGGCAGCCAGGCTGGTCTTTCGCGACCATCCTTCCTTAAGGAAAAGAGGGCATCTCATTGGTTATATGTCAAAATTAGTATTTCCTTCCTTACAGGCAAGGT
>NZ_JAFKCV010000244.1 GCF_017254865.1 Bowmanella dokdonensis
CGACACCGCAATGTTGGTGGAAGCGAAGCGTTGGTATCAACAATCGTTGCTGCTGGAGAGCTTTGATTTCAATTCTCTGGGCCAAGCCTTGAACCGTCTGCAAAGAGAGCTAGGCGACGCCGGTGAGCGGGTGCAAAGTAGTAATGGTGTGGCCTTGCCCGAGTTAGCTCAGGCCGTGCAACAGGCGGTGGTGATGGTGGCGGTAAAATTCCAGCGTCAGTTGCAAAGCTTGTTTACCAGTGGGCAGATACCACAGCAGCATACTGCGCTGCAGGAGCGTGTTGCTAAGGCTGGGCCTTATTTCGCTAACGCCTTAGCGCCCTTG
>NZ_JAFKCV010000245.1 GCF_017254865.1 Bowmanella dokdonensis
CTGGTGGCTTTTGCGGCCGCTACCGGCGTTATGCCTCTGGATATGCCTGAATCAGTGCTGGTGCGCTTTAAGGGTAAAATGCAACCTGGTATCACCCTGCGTGACCTGGTGCATGCCATCCCACTTTACGGTATCAAGCAAGGTCTGCTGACTGTTGCTAAGAAAGGTAAAGTAAATGCTTTCTCTGGTCGTATTCTGGAAATTGAAGGTCTGGAAGACTTGACCGTTGAGCAGGCGTTTGAATTGTCAGATGCCTCTGCCGAGCGTTCTGCTGCTGGCTGTACCATCAAGCTGTCTCCAGAGTCTATTTCTGAGTACCTGAACT
>NZ_JAFKCV010000025.1 GCF_017254865.1 Bowmanella dokdonensis
TTCGACGAAGAGCGTACAGGGGTAAAAGGCGTCTCGAAACGAGCGCGAGCGCACAGCTCGTTTAGCCTTTTACGGAAGGACAGAGGAAGCCCGACCTGGACTTTTATGAAGGCAGGAAGCCTGCAATTAAAGGGTTCACAGCGTGTCTGCCAAGGCCAATCCGGCGCTGCCTGTTACCTTCTTTATCGGGGTTCAAACTTAGGGTAAACAACCGTTGGATAAAGCTCCCGAAAGGAACTCGGGACGACGAAGAAACTTAGGGGATCCGGATAGCCTTGAGGCACTGTAGAACCTGGATTAGGTCCCCTATAGATTTAACAGCCAGGCGGACAGATACAGCCCCAAGCCAAACACCAGATGGGTGAGCAGACTCTTACTCCGGGCCTGCCAGGGGGAGGGCGCTTTACTCGCCGCCAGGCCCATGCCCAGGGCGGGTTGCATCACCAGAAAAGGCGCCAGCACCGTTACTGCACCAAACAGCAGAGCGGGGAGGAGGGTGGGCGCATCCAGCCATTTCGCCGATGTCAGCCACACCAGCGCCCCGGCAAAGACAATGCCAATGAGATAATGGACTGTCCAGCCGAGCAGGCATTCAAAGGGCTTGGCTTCGGCCTTGCCAATAGCGTTATGACGAAAGATGCCTGTGGGCATATGACCAAACCAGCGGCCCACCAGACAGAAGTTCAGCGACGGAATTGCAAATAGGCGACGTAAAAGCCAGGCCCAACCATCCATGAGCAGGGTGGCACCAATGCCGATAATTACCACGGCCCCAATGTGCTGAGTGTCCATGATTCACCTCAGGAGTTGGCCGGTTGTCTGGCAAGGACCAGCGACACCAGTTTTCTCACCACGGGCGTCACCGCGATAATAGTGGGAAAGGCGATAATAAAGGCCATGCTCCAGGCCCTGAGCCAGATGGACAGCATATTGTCCACCCAACCCAGATTAATGATGGAGATGGCCAGCGACATAATGCCGGACATCAGCAATGACATAAAAAAGGAAAACACATAACTGGCATATTTAACGGGGATCATGATGGCTTACCTTGCATAAAACGATAAACGGGTGGCTGGGCCGGTGGGCGACGGGTTCGCCTTCCCAAATCCAGCGAGGCATATCATAATCTGATTCCAATACTTCAAATAGGTGCAATTTATCAATCTTAAATTGCATAAATGGAATCATGCTCGACTATATTGCCTTGTTTATTCATGTGGTGCAGCAAGGGGGCCTGTCCAAAGCCGCCCAGGCGCTGTCACTGCCCGCGGCCACCGTGACCCGGCGTCTGCAAAAACTGGAACAAAAACTGGGCAGCCAGTTGCTACATCGTTCATCACGCCAGTTAGTCCTGACCCAGGAAGGGGAGGTGTACTATCAGGCTTATGCGCATCTGGTGGAGCAATTTGAGCAGACCCGGCAGCAACTGAGTTCAGATATGAAATCTTTACGCGGTCACCTTCGGGTACTCGCGCCGAGCAATATTTCCCACGGTTATCTGCGGCCCATGTGGATAAGTTTTACCCGGGGGTATCCGGCCATCCGGCTGGAACTGATTCTGGGCAACCAGTTGCAGGACATAGTTGCCCAACAAGCCGACTTCGCCCTGCGTATCGGTCCCCAGCCGGACTCTCAGCTGTACCAGCAGAAACTGGGGCAGATCGACAAGGTGCTGGTGGCTTCCCCGGGTTATCTGAGCATACATGGCCGGCCATCACACCCCTCAGACCTGCGCGACCACCGCCTGGTGGGCACCAATCTGTCGCCGCGCTGGCAATTGCAGACGCCAGCGGCAGGCACTGAGTTTGAGCTGTATCCCAAACTCAGTGCGCTGTCCAACGATACCGGCTTTATCAAGTACCTGGCCCTGGACGGGCAGGGCATTGCCCTGTTGCCGCTGACAGAAGTCATGGCCGAGCTTGCCACAGGCGATCTGGTGCTGGTATTGCCCGCCTGGCAGGGGGATGTCAGGGAAATCTACGCCATCTGGCCCAGCGGCCGCTTGCTTAATGAGCGGGCCAAATGCCTGCGAGACCACATCCGCCATTACCTGCGCATTCATCCCATCGGCCTGCCAAGCAATAACGCCTCCTGAGCCGTCGGTGTCAGTCCTGTTTCACCACATCCACAAAATACTGGGTCTCGCCATCGATGGTTTCACGTACCAGGCCATGGACGTCGGACTCCAAACCCGGGAAGCGGCCATTGAATTCACGCACAAACTGCAGGTACTTGACGATGGTGGCGTTATAGCGCTCGCCCGGGATTAACAGCGGTATACCCGGCGGGTAGGGGGTGACCAGCATGGCAGTGATACGGCCCTCCAGCTCGTCGATGGGTACCCGTTCCACCTTGCGGTGAGCCATATAGGACCAGGCCTCGGCCGGTGGCATGGCCGGAATAAAATCGGACAGGTACATGTCCTTGGTGATCCTGGCCACATCAAATTCCCGGTACACCTGGTGGATTTGCGTACACAGATCCTTCAGGCCCATGCGCTCATAGCGTGGCTGCTCGGCGGCGAATTCCGGCATCACCCGCCAGATGGGCAGGTTGTTGTCATAATCGTCCTTAAACTGCTGCAATTCGGTGACCAGGGAGTTCCAGCGGCCCTTGGTAATGCCGATGGTGAACATGATAAAGAACGAATACAGGCCAGTCTTTTCGATAATAATATTGTGCTCGGCCAGGTACTTGGTGACGATGGCCGCCGGAATACCCATTTCATCGAAACGACCGTGCAGATCCAGTCCCGGTGTGATGATGGTTGCCTTGATGGGATCGAGCATATTGAAGCCGGTTTCAATATCACCAAAACCGTGCCAGTTGTCGGAGTCTTTGATCACCCAGTCTTCCTGACGGGCCATACTGTCTTCGGGCAAGACGTCCGGTCCCCAAACCTTGAACCACCAGTCCTCACCAAACTCTTCATCTACCTGGCGCATGGCATGGCGAAAATTAATCGCCTCGGTCAGGGATTCTTCCACCAGGGTGCGGCCGCCCGGCGGCTCCATCATGGCCGCGGTCACATCACAGGAGGCAATAATGGCGTACTGCGGGCTGGTGGACGAGTGCATCAGATAGGACTCGTTGAAGCGGAACCGATCCAGTTTTCGCTTTTCACTGTCCTGCACCAGGATTTGCGAGGCCTGGGATAATCCCGCCAGCAGCTTATGGGTGGACTGGGTGGAAAACACCAACGGGTCTTTACTGCGCGGCCGGCCAGCTCTGATGGCATGCATGTTCTGGTAAAACTCATGGAAGGCGGCGTGGGGCAGCCAGGCCTCATCGAAATGCAGGGTATCGATGGTGTCGCCAAGGGTTTGTTTGATCTGCTCCACGTTATAGACCACCCCGTCATAGGTGCTCTGGGTCAGGGTCAGAATGCGCGGCTTCTTATTCTCGGCATTGCGGGCAAAGGGATTGGCATTGATCTTCTTCTCAATGGTTTTGGGATCGAACTCACTCTTGGGAATGGGGCCGATAATGCCGTAGTGATTGCGGGTGGGCATCAGAAATACCGGAATGGCGCCGGTCATGATAATGGAGTGCAAAATGGACTTGTGGCAGTTGCGATCCACTACCACAATGTCGCCCGGCGCCACCGTGCTGTGCCACACCACCTTGTTGGAGGTGGAGGTACCGTTGGTGACAAAAAACAAATGGTCACAGCCGAAGATACGCGCGGCATTCTGCTCACTGTCGGCCACAGGTCCGGTGTGATCAAGCAACTGGCCCAGTTCTTCCACCGAGTTGCACACATCGGCGCGCAGCATGTTCTCGCCGAAGAACTGATGGAACATCTGGCCCACCGGACTTTTTAAAAATGCCACCCCGCCAGAATGGCCCGGACAGTGCCAGGAATAGGAGCCGTCGCTGGCGTAGTCCATCAGGGCATTGAAAAAGGGTGGCGCCAGTTCGCGCAGGTACTTTTTCGCTTCACGGATAATATGCCGGGCGACGAACTCGGGGGTGTCCTCAAACATATGGATAAACCCATGTAACTCGCGCAGCACATCATTGGAGAAGTGCCGCGCGGTTTTGGTCTCGCCATACAGGAAAATCGGCACCCTGGCATTGTGGCGGCGCACTTCGCGGATAAAGTTGCCGATGGCCATCACCGCCTTGGCCACGGTTTCGTCATCGCCGGTGATAAATTCCTCATCGTCGATGGACACGATAAAGGCGGAGGCGCGACTGGACTGCTGGGCAAAGGAGGTCAAATCCCCATAGCTGGTAAAGCCCACCACTTCCATGCCTTCGGTGTCGATGGCGGTGGCCAGATCGCGAATGGCGGAGCCGGAAATATTCTCGGAGCGGAAATCTTCATCGATGATGATGATGGGAAAGCGAAATTTCATCGGGCAAACTCCCTTTGGTCTTTATGGAAGACACTTATGGTCAATTAAACAGGTAACAGTCTAGCATCCCCCTGCCATGCGCTTGGGAAGGGGAGCATCAGAGTCTCAGCAGATTGGCCGGACCGATATCCAGCGAATCGATCATGCCCAGCAAGCCCCCCACCTCGGTGCTGTGGAAAACGCAGTTGATAAAATTGTTCAGCAACCGGCTGCGCCTGGCATAGGCCAGGGTATCGAAATTCAGGTCGCTGACCTTTTCAATAACGCTCTCCGGCATGGCCAGGCGGGTGGCCAGAAACAACTGCCGGGAGGTGCGAAACTGGCGCAGCTCACGCAGAAAAAACGTGTCGCAGCCAAAACGCCGGGTACGGTTGGGGTCGTTGTGCAGTATGTAATCGGCCAGCAACAGGGCGATAAGGGTATGGTTCTCCTCCTGACTGTTGCTTTTTTGCAACAGTATCAGCGGCCTCTCGATTCTTTTACGGTTTGGGGGCACTAACACCCCTTTCTCAGGAACGTTGGCTTGCTCTATCAACAGCGCACAGCCCAGCTGTTCGGCCAGGGCGACAATATTGACAACGTCATCGCGGGTGTTGGCTTCCACCAGCGACTTGAGATATTCACCACGAGATTTCAAACAACCGACCCTCTGCCTGCACAGCAATGATTATGGCCTTCGTGCCTGACTCAGGTAAACAGGGATTTTCGAGGTACAGAAAACTAATCGGCATTGGTGGCCAGCAATAGTTCACGCAGGGCGGTAAAGTTCTGCGCCTCGGAAGCGTCGTGGGCGGCCAGTGGTGACACATGCAGACTGGCATGCTTAAGCTGGTGGCTGAGCAGCCAGGCTGACTGGATCGGACAGATAGTGTCATAGCGACCGTGCACCAGACTAATGGGGATATGCTTCAGCAGATGGGCCTGCTTGAGAATATGGTCCTCGTCAATAAATCCCCGGTTCATAAAATACCAGCTTTCCAGCATCACCATCGGCAGGCTGGATTCGGGATCGCTGAAATTCTGCAGGGTTTCCTCATTGGGCTCGATGAAGGAATTGACCGCCTCCCATCTGGCCCAATGACTGGCGGCATTGGCTCTGTCCTTGAAGGTCCCTTCTGTGACCTTGCGATAATAAGCCGAAACCGGATCATCTGCCCCCTGTATGGGAGCCATGAAATGTTCATATTCCTCAGGAAACAGCATGCTGGCACCGTTTCGGTAAAACCAGTCCAGCTCAGCCTGTCGGCACAGAAAGATCCCCCACAGAATCATTCTTTCAATATGTTCGGGGTGAGCGATGGCGTAGCAGAGGCTGAGTGTGCTGCCCCAGCTTCCTCCGGCCAGTATCAGCTTGTCGGTGCCGATGGCCTGGCGTAGCAGCTCAATGTCCTGCACCAGATTTTCGGTGCGGTTGTTTTTAAATGGGTCCTGGTAACGACTCTTGCCGCATCCCCGTTGATCCAGATAAATAACGGGGCGATTGATCCCTGCAAACAGTCGCTGGTCCTGTTCACGGCAGGCAGCGCCAGGACCGCCGTGGACAAAGAGTATGGGGGGCTGGTTGCTATTTTGTCCCTGTACCTCGTAATAAAGTTCGTGCCCCTCCCCGGTATCCAGATATGGCATGGTTCCTCCTTTTTTCATTGCAATGGTTGTCCATCCTGCCAACAGAGTATAGCGGTCTCTGAGTCATTGGAGCGGCCTGCCGGCCTAGTCTGTGGCCGGTCAGAATGCAGGAATTTCACTTCTGATGGTAAATACTGCGTTAGCGGGTGCATGGCGATGCGCGTCCGGGAGTCTCTGCCTGGTGTGCAAACTGGCATGGTTCTGGAATGGTAGTTCAGTGAGAATTAACTCAAGAAAGGAGATCCTTATGAAACGTTCAATTCTCTCTCTCGCGATGGCAACTGCACTGGTTGCCGCCACCGGCGCCCAGGCGGGTGAAGGTAAAGCCGACCAGAACAACTGGGAACGAGGCGCCAAGGATGCCTGGATAGACGGCAAAGCTGAGGCCACGCTGCTGTTCAACGGTAACCTTAATTCTTTTGATATCAATACCGACGTACAAAACGGCAAAGTGACCCTGACCGGTAAGGTAGACAAATCGGTGGATAAAAAGCTGGCTGAAGAGCTGGTGGAAGGGATTGACGGCGTCAAGGATGTGGATAATCAACTGACAATACTGTCGTCAGATGACGACATGTCTGACAGCGATGAAGGTGATATGGACTACGCCAAAAACTCTGATACAGCCGATACGGATACCACGTCAGAGCTGGTGGATGCCAAAATCGCCACTGTAATCAAGTCACGCTTCCTGTTTGATTCTGATATTTCAGGAACAGACATTGATGTGGATGTGGAAAACGGCGTGGTGACCCTGACCGGCGACGTTGGCTCCGATGCCGAGAAGCAATTGGCAGTGACCATTGCCAAGAATGCCAATGATGTCAAAGAGGTAAACGACGAGTTGAAAGTGGTTCAGGAAGTCGCTTCCCGCTAATTCCATTGCAACCTTAATAAAACCCCGGTGATAACCTCACCGGGGTTTTCTTTTTCCTGCCGGGTGGGTGCCGATGCCGACCGGTCGTCGCAAACCGGCAACAGGTCCGAAGCGGCTTTGGAGCACTTAAAACAAACTGCTTTGAGCCGCCTGGCTGGGCAGGCTGATGCGGAAGGGCGGGCAGCCCGGCCAGTCTTCAAGACACTGCTCGGCCAGCCATGGTGCCTGCTCGTTGTCTGGCATATGGAAGAACAGATAAGGGGTCTTGCCCTGTTCTATCCATTGGTCAATCTTTTGTTGCCAGCTCTGGTAGAAAGGCCGATTGGCGGGCAACTGGGGATGGCCAACAAAACGCACCACGGGCGTATCACCGGTGGCGATGACATTCACCGGCAGGCGGGGTTTCTTCTGTTTGACCTCTCCCAGTAAGCCGTCACTCCCGGCAGCAGCAAACAGGGGGCGGGTGTCCATGATGACGCGGTTGACCCCATGATCCATCAGGAGGCGATTAAATCGACGCTCGTGTTCACCCTTGGCGAAAAACGCCGGATGACGTACTTCCACCCCGTAGCGATACCGGCCCGGTAAGCGGGTGAGAAAGGCTGCCAGTCGCGGCAGATGTTCCGGAGAAAAGCTGGCGGACAGCTGCAGCATAAAGCAGCCAATCTTGTCTTGCAGTGGCTCAAAACGATCCAGAAAATCCTGACATAATTGTTCTACACCCATCAGCATGTTGTGGTGGCTGATGCTTTGGTGAAACTTGAAGCAGAAACGAAAGTGTTCCGGCACCGCCTGCCGCCAGCGTTCGATGCTGGCAGCAGAGGGAAGCTGATAAAAACTGGTGTTGCCCTCGACGGTATTAAATACCCGGCTGTAATGCATCAGGCTTTGCTCCGGCCTGCTGTCGGCCGGAAACCAGCGGCCCCGCCAGCCATCCTGGTGCCACATGGGGCAGCCCGTCATCAACTGACCGTTGTATTGCTGCATACTGGGACCTCTTCACCGAATCTGGCCGGCAGTGTAGCAAAAGGCCGTTTCCGCAGAGAAGCGCTCCTCGCATATTCACGCGGTTTGGGTATACTAGGCGCCCTTTGGTTTTCCTCATTTTTCGCCGCCGGAATCAGGGCGGCTGGTACAGAAGAATTAACAGGTGTTTTTCCATGCGCACAGACTATTGCGGCAATATCAATGCATCGTATATCGGACAGGAAGTGACCCTCACAGGGTGGGTTAATCGACGTCGGGATCTGGGAGGCGTTATCTTTCTAGACCTGCGCGACCGCCAGGGAATAGTGCAGGTGGTTTACGATCCCGATCTGGCCGAGGTGTTTGAGCAGGCCAACAAGGTGCGTAACGAATTCTGCGTGCAGATCCAGGGCCTGGTGCGTCCCCGCCCGGAAGGGCAGGTCAACCGGGAGATGAGCACGGGCGAAATCGAAATCCTGGGCAAAGGTCTGACCGTGTTAAATAAGGCCGCCCCGCTGCCGCTGGATTTCAATCAGGAAAACTCCGAAGAGCAACGCTTAAAGTATCGTTACCTGGATCTGCGCCGGCCGCTGATGACCCAGCGCCTGATGTTTCGCGCCAAAGTAACAGGCGCGGTGCGCCGTTACCTGGAAAATGAAGGCTTTCTGGATATCGAAACCCCCATTCTTACCAAGGCGACCCCGGAAGGGGCACGGGATTATCTGGTACCTAGCCGCACCCATAAAGGCGAGTTCTTTGCGCTGCCCCAGTCGCCTCAGTTGTTCAAGCAGTTGCTGATGATGTCCGGTATGGACCGCTACTACCAGATCGTCAAATGTTTCCGCGACGAGGATCTGCGCGCTGACCGTCAGCCGGAATTTACCCAGATCGATATCGAGACCTCCTTTCTGGACGCCGATGGCGTGATGGCGATTACCGAAGGGATGATTCGTTCACTCTTCAAGGAACTGCTCCATGTGGAGCTGGGCGACTTCCCGCGTATGACTTACGCCGAAGCCATGCAACGTTTTGGCAGTGACAAGCCCGATTTGCGCAACCCGCTGGAACTGGTGGACGTGGCCGATCTGGTCAAAAACGTGGAGTTCAAGGTGTTCAGCGGCCCGGCCAACGATTCCAAAGGTCGGGTTACAGTGATCAAGGTGCCTGGCGGCGCCAGCCTGTCACGCAAACAGCTTGATGATTACGGTAATTTTGTCGGTATTTACGGGGCCAAGGGGCTGGCCTGGTTAAAGGTGAATGACAAAGCTGCCGGCTTGGATGGATTGCAATCACCCATCCTCAAGTTTCTCGGCGAAGAAGTGGCCAGCGCCCTGCTGGAAAGAACCGGCGCACAAAGCGGCGATATCCTGTTGTTCGGAGCTGACAATAAAACCGTGGTGACCGAAGCCCTGGGCGCCCTGCGCCTGAAGCTTGGCGAGGATCTGGGCCTGTTGCAGGGTGACTGGCGTCCCCTGTGGGTCGTGGACTTCCCCATGTTTGAGGAAGCGGATGGTCAACTGCATGCCCTGCATCATCCCTTCACCTCTCCCCGTGACCTGTCGGCAGAGCAGTTGGCGGCCGATCCGCAGAACGCCGTCTCCAATGCCTATGACATGGTGCTAAACGGGGTGGAGCTGGGCGGGGGATCGGTGCGTATCCACGACCAGGCCATGCAGGCCGAAGTGTTTCGTATCCTGGGGATCAGCGATGAAGAGGCCCAACTTAAGTTCGGGTTCCTGCTTGAGGCGCTCAGGTACGGTGCGCCGCCCCATGCCGGCCTGGCCTTTGGTCTGGATCGGATGGTGATGTTGATGACCGGCGCTACCTCCATCCGTGATGTGATGGCCTTCCCCAAAACGACCACCGCTGCTTGTCCGCTGACGGATGCGCCCTCACCGGCCAATCCTGACGCCCTCAGGGAACTGGCCATACAGACCGTTAAACCGGCTGAATGAGGTATAAGCTGCCAAAATCCGTGCTGGTGATCATTTATGATGAGCGCCGGCACGTATTGGTCATGCAGCGCCTGGATGATTCCAATTTCTGGCAATCCGTGACCGGCTCCATGGAGCCGGATGAGACGCCTGCCGAAACGGCGCAGCGTGAAGTCCGGGAAGAAACCGGCATTGATATTGACGCCCATGGTTACCCGCTGCTGGATTGCGGTGAACAACACCAGTATGAGATACGCCCACAGTGGCGGCACAGATATGAGCCCGGCGTTACCCTCAATACCGAGTACCTGTTTTATCTGCAGGTCAGAAGCGGCCAGCCGGTGCAACTGACAGAGCACAGTGATTATGTCTGGTTGCCTGCGACTGAGGCGGCGCAAAAGGTATGGTCCGCCACCAATAAAAATGCCATTCTGGATTTGTTGAAAACGGGCTTTGCAGAACAAAGAAGCGATTGAATCATGGCCATTATTCTGGGCATTGATCCCGGCTCCAGACTCACAGGATACGGACTGTTGCGCCAGGTCGGCAGCAAGTTCGAATACCTGGGCAGTGGCTGTATCCGCCTGCCAGACGGCGAGTTGCCAGGGCGTCTGCAACAGATTTTCAATGGCGTTACTGAGTTGATCAGCCAGTTCCAGCCGGATCAGATGGCAGTGGAGCAGGTATTCATGGCGCGCAATCCGGATTCGGCCTTGAAACTTGGTCAGGCCAGAGGCGCAGCTATCGTGGCGGGGACCAATCAGGGCCTGCCGGTGTTTGAGTATTCAGCCAGACAAATCAAACAGGCAGTAGTGGGCAAGGGCAGTGCCAGCAAAGAGCAGGTGCAACATATGGTCACTTACCTGCTGAAGCTCCCAGGCCGGCCCCAGGCCGATGCCGCCGATGCTCTGGCCGTGGCTCTGTGCCACGGACATACCCAGCAAAGCCTGATCAAGCTGGCCGGCCAGGCCAGTAAAACGGTCCGCGGCCGGTTAAGAAAATAATTTAATATCACGCAGAGGCACTGCGGTCACCGTGTGAGACAGTATTTACAGCAGGAACAACAATGATAGGTCGTATTCGAGGGGTATTAATCGAAAAGCAGCCGCCGGAGGTTCTGATTGAAGCGGCCGGGGTGGGGTATGAGATCCAACTCCCCATGACCAGTTTCTATCAGTTGCCGGAGCTGGGGCAGGAAGCCACCGTCTATACCCATTTTGTGGTGCGCGAAGATGCTCAGCTCTTGTTTGGTTTTGCCAGCAAGTCCGAGCGGGCCCTGTTCCGTGAGCTGATCAAGGCCAACGGTGTCGGCCCCAAGCTGGCCCTGACGATTCTCTCCGGCATGTCGGCCAGTCAGTTCGTGTTTTGCGTGCAGCATCAGGACGTCAACGCCCTGATTAAACTGCCGGGAGTCGGGCGCAAGACGGCCGAGCGGCTGCTGGTGGAGATGAAAGACAGGCTGGCGCACTTTATGGGTGAGGATCCCAGGGGAAGCAGTATTGCCTCTTCACCCGGCAAGATAGAGAATACCTTCGTGGTGTCCAACGATCCCAAGGACGAGGCCATCAGCGCCCTGGTGGCCCTGGGGTACAAATTACCTGTGGCCACTAAAACCGTGGACACTCTGTACCGGGACGGGATCAGCAGCGAAGTGCTGATACGCGACGCCCTGCGTTCCATGCTTTAAAACAAGGGTAAAAGATGATTGAAGCCGACCGTCTGGTCCAGCCCGCAGCCAGTTCAGAAGATGAAGTGATCGATCGCGCTATCCGGCCAAAGTTGCTGGCGGATTACACTGGCCAGGACCATGTACGAGAGCAGATGGAGATCTTTATCCAGGCGGCCAGAAATCGCCAGGACGCCCTGGATCATCTGCTGATTTTCGGCCCGCCAGGGTTGGGCAAAACCACTCTGGCCAATATCGTCGCCAACGAGATGGGGGTGAATATCAAGACCACCTCCGGCCCGGTACTGGAAAAGGCCGGTGATTTGGCGGCGCTACTGACCAACCTGGAGGAGCATGATGTCCTCTTTATCGATGAAATACATCGTCTGAGTCCGGTGGTGGAAGAAATCCTTTATCCGGCCATGGAGGATTATCAACTGGATATCATGATAGGGGAGGGCCCGGCGGCCCGCTCCATCAAACTGGAATTACCCCCTTTTACCCTGGTGGGGGCAACCACCCGGGCCGGCTCACTGACCTCCCCCCTGAGAGACAGGTTTGGCATAGTCCAGCGGCTGGAATTCTACAATGTCAGGGACCTGACTCAGATTGTGAAGCGTTCGGCCAGCTACCTGAATCTTCAGTTGGATGATGAGGGCGCCCTGGAAGTGGCCAGGCGGGCCCGTGGCACCCCCCGTATTGCCAATCGGTTGCTAAGGCGGGTCCGGGACTACGCCGAGGTCAAGGCCAATGGCTTGATCAGCGCCCTGGTGGCCGCCCAGGCGCTGGATATGCTGGATGTGGATAAGGAAGGCTTCGATTATATGGATCGCAAGCTGCTCAACGCCATTATCGACAAGTTCAACGGCGGGCCTGTTGGCCTGGATAATTTAGCCGCTGCCATCGGTGAAGAAAAAGACACCATTGAGGATGTCATCGAACCTTTTCTGATCCAGCAGGGCTTTTTGCAACGCACCCCACGAGGCCGTATAGCCACCCAGCGGGCGTTTTTGCATCTGGGGTTTGATGTTCGAACTTAATCCTGGGTGACGTCTAACCGATAGATATCACTTTGCAATTCGTTTAAGTGGGTGTAAAACAAGCGCTTTCCGTTGTCAGATACCGAGTACTGATGGATAAAACCCTGCGGGACAGGCCAGAGAATTCTGGCTTTACCCCCACTCCAGGGGTGCAGATACAGGCCTGGAACCTCTCCCAGCCTTTGATAATAAACCAAGCCTTGATCGATAATTTGCCAGTTTCGCCAGTTAATCTTTTCCACATCTTGTGAGATAAATTCTTCAGAACCGTCACTGAGGTCTAATTGCCACAAACCGTCCTGATGAAATTTTGTCAGAAATAGTTCTTTGCCATTTTTGTGCAGCAAGCCACTGTAGCCGCCGTTCTGAGTCAACTGGATGTTATTCTTTGTGGCAATATCATATTTTCGCAGCTGCCAGTCGCCGCTGCTGTTTGTACCGTAAATAACTGATTGGCCGTCTCCGGACCAGTTCGCCGCATAGGCTTTGGCGGACTCGTCTAACAACTGAGCCATCTCGCCACTATCGACGTCGAGTGTATAAAGTGCACCGTTATGTTGAAACAACAACAGTTTGTCATCAGCAGACCAGGAAAACTGAGTTGATTCTAATTTGAAGGGCAACTTTGACAACTGCCGTTCCTGTTTCTGGCTATCCCGGAGCCAGAATTCGTATTGACCAGTACGATCTGAGACAAAAGCAAGGGCTTGTCTGGTATTGGACCATCGGGGCATCATATCCAGCTTACTGGAATCTATCAGACGGTACGCTTGTCCTTTCTGGTCTTTTGTCCAGATATCTGTATCTCGCAAGTGGCCGCTGATAAACAGAGACTGGTCATTCGCTGCTACGGCAAACGAATCGATATACTTGCCCATATGGAAAGCACTGGTTGACTGTTGGCTCGCAAGATCAAGGTAATACAACTCATTTCCTACACTGTAATAAAGGGCAGGAGAATAGTTTGCCCAGGCGATTTGAGGAATACGTCCACTCACGGTGATATCGTGGGAAACCAGGCCGTTGGTGCTGTCTTTGATCAGAATTCGAGTTTGCTGATTCTCACGATATTGCAGGATCACCAGTTGACCTGCATTGTTAGCTGCCACAAAGTAATCTCCAAGAAGATTATTTTGAGTAGGCGGTAAAGACAATTGATGCTTACTCTTGGTCGATAAATGATAGCGGTAAATAGAATAAGGCTGGGCGTTACTGGTCCGTTCAGCATAGAAAAAACTGTCGTTATCCATCGACCAATCCAATACAGGGTCAGAACTGGGCTCGCATTCAAACAGCTCTTTTTCCGTGCCCTCTGAGACTTCTGTATTCTTAAATTCCAGTAACATCAAGTGACAACTGGTTTGTCCTGTCTCTGTCCTGTAGCGAACAAATAGTAAACTCTTTCCGTCAGGGCTCCATCTTGGCCTTCTGTCCCAGGCCTGATCCTGGGTTAAGGCTATTTGTTCCTTTGTAGACAGATCTCTAAGGTAAAGGTGGCTGAAGGAAGTCTGTGATGTCTGATATACAAATGCCAGCTTGTTGCCGTCAGGAGAAAGATGAGGTTGGCGTGAGCGGCCTTTAAAGCTGGTTATGCTCTTTGGAGTGGAAAGCTTAATTGGCTCCGATCCTACAGGGGCAATAGGCTCGTTGAATAACAGGACCACCGTCGTGAGGGAAGCCAATAGTAATACTACGGCCACAGTTACTGTCACGTTAAGGAATGTTTGTCTGGAGGCCGCCTTATTCTTTTTATCGACAGGTGTTGAGTCTGGTAAAACCAATTCAATAGGGATAACAAATCGATAGCCGAGGCGTGGCACTGTCACCACGAAATCCAGCTTTTCGTCTATATTGGCAAGAAATTTTCGTAGCTGAGAAATGGCTCGATTGATAGCGTTTTCACTCACTATCCGTCCCAACCATACTTTTTCGATTAACAAGTCTCTGGTAATCAGCTCATTGGGATACTGACAAAACAGTATCAGTAAATCGAACACCTTGGGTTCACAGCTATAGCTTTTTCCCTGAATATGAATCTGGCGTTCCTGTACATCGACAGTGGCACCGGCAATGTCAAACAATGTGGGTAGAGGGCGCGCGTCCTGCATCGTGTCCGACTGATATTGGCCTGGGTAACAGGCTTATACCTTAATCACCTATTCATCACAACTTCATCATCCTTTATGAGTTGCCTGTCTTGTAAAGCCTCCGCACTCTCTTGTCAGTTTAAATAAATGCATCCGGATGGGGCCGAGATGTATCAATGGAGTGCTTTATGAAATCATCAAAAAACTTACAACTTTCCCTGCTTGCTACCTTAATATTGAGCGCTTGTGGTGGTTCCTCATCGGACTCTAAGCCAGTGCCACCTCCAGCGGGTGAAGCATCAGCTTGTGGGACTATTTCCACCACTCAGACATGTGCTGCTGTAGACGGAGCCTTTGGAAAAGGGCTCTATATCCTGGAAAAGCCAGCGAATACCGCCAATGCCCCCATTTTGATTGGCTTACATGGCGCCCCGGGCAGCCCCAACGAGTTAAATGCCTATCTCCACGTTACTGATATGGCTGCATCTGAAGGTTATCTTGTTGCTTTGCCATTTGGGGCAGGGAACTGGGGTTGGAGTAGCCAGATTGAAAATGATGGAATACTGAGTAAGGATTCACAATTCATGCAGGCGCTTGTCGATGATTTGGTTGAGAAGCATCAGGGGGACCGCAGCAGAGTTTTCGTTTTAGGATATTCAGCAGGCGGCTTTATGGCGTATCAGCTGGCCTGCGAGATTCCTGAGCAGTTTGCCGGCCTGATATCTATTGCCGGGCAGATCCGTGGGACTATAGAGAACTGTCAGCCAGCAACAGGAGTGGCGATACATCATATTCACGGTTTATCAGATCTTGACGTTCCTTTTGAAGGTCGGGCGGATGGTATCGCAAGTGTCCAGGAGACAATGACGCATTTTGCTCAAATCAACCGGTGTGCCAATAATACTGAAGATTGGCAGGAGGCAGGCCTGACTACTGATAATAAAGCCGCAAACACAGCAGCGTACCAAGGGTGCCTGAACCAGCTCAAACTCACGACAATAGAACGTACCGGCCACAGACCTGCATTCGAGATGACAGTGCTACACAATTTGATAGGTGCCTTTATCAGCGAGCATGAGCAGTAGCCTAATATTGTTGGAAATCACGCAAAAAAAGCCCGCCAATAAGGCGGGCAAAGCAACAAGTGTTGAAGGAAAAGGAAACCCTTTCCAGGGAACATGTCAACAGGAGATGTGACAAGTGCATCTGGGCAAGAAGATGATACATCGTGCGCTAGCTCAGAATACGCTGCGTATTTTAGGCATTTGCCGGCCCCGCACAACTGAGTTTTTTTTGCAGAATGGGATTAGTAAAAGTAATGTGTAAGCGGAATGTATAATTCCCCCTTTGCCATCTTTTGGTAATAATGCTCCTTCAGCCCTTTAAAAATGTGATGTTTCTGATTTGGGTGAATATTGAACGATTAAAAAACCTATTGCCACCTGGCGCAGTGGAAACATTTTCACCTTAACTGGGTATTTATTCATTGAGGATGAAATATTCTGCTGGGGCTATTTCTTTTCCCCCGGCCATATGAGCAAATAGCCAGCTTCGGCTGCTCCCTTCGAAAGACCCGGATTTTGGGTATGAATTTTCATCAGTTGAGACAGATAACCTCTGACAGCAGGCGGTTTGGCTTGGTATCCTGCCCATCAGATGGTAGCGTTGCTAACAAACAATACTTGCAGGTACCAGGAGGGCGCTTCAAGTGATCACTCACAGCCACGATATCCGGGTGTATTATGAAGATACGGATGCGGGCGGCATCGTCTATTACGCCAACTACCTCAAGTTTCTGGAAAGAGCGCGAACGGAATGGTTGCGCTCACTGGGAATAGAACAGGACAGCCTGTTGGAACAAAGCCTGGGTTTTGTCGTCAAACGGGTGGAAATAGACTATCAGGCCGCCGCCAGATTCAATGAGTTGTTGAGAGTTGAATCACAGCTTGTAGAATTAAAGCGCGCCAGTTTGCTGTTTCAGCAAAGTATTTTAAATCATAACAATAGAAGCTTGGTAAGCGCGAAGGTCAGGGTGGCTTGCGTGGATCTTGTCAATATGAGACCCATGCCTATTCCAGCCTTTATTTTAGGGGAACTAACCAGTGTCAGGTGAAATGTCTTTCTTTGGCCTGTTTTGGCAGGCCAGTCTTCTTGTCAAACTCGTGATGATCTTATTATTGGCGACCTCTGTGGTGTCCTGGGCGTTTATTTTCCAACGCAGTAAGGCCCTCAAGGAAGCCCGTCTTGAAGTACGCAAGTTCGAGGATAAATTCTGGTCCGGCGGCGATCTGAACCGCCTGTTCCAGGAAATCTCCGCGCGTGCCCAGGTTTCCGGCATGGCCAGCCTGTTTGTCGCCGGCTTCAAGGAGTTTGCCCGACTGCGCAAGGGCGGTGGCGCCTCGCCACAGGCCGTGATGGACGGAACGTATCGCGCCATGCGGGTCTCCCTGTCCCGTGAAGTGGATGCTCTGGAAAGCCATTTGCCGTTTCTGGCCACAGCCGGTTCCATCAGCCCCTATATCGGCCTGTTTGGAACGGTCTGGGGCATCATGAATGCCTTTATCGCTCTGGGCGAAGTGCAGCAAGCCACCCTTTCAATGGTGGCGCCGGGGATTGCCGAGGCGCTGATCGCCACGGCCATGGGTTTGTTCGCCGCCATTCCTGCAGTTATCGCCTACAACAGATTCAGCCACCAGGTAGAAAAGCTGGAAAACAGCTACGCCAATTTCATGGAAGAGTTCTCCAGCATCCTGCATCGTCAGTCCCACGCCAGCGTTGAGCAGGTTGCTTAGGAGGGCGCATGTACGAGAGAAAACGCCGCAAGCCCGTATCGGAAATCAATGTCGTTCCTTATATCGACGTGATGCTGGTGCTGTTGATTATCTTTATGGTGACAGCGCCTCTGATCACACAGGGGGTGAAGGTGGAACTGCCCAAGGCCTCAGCCGAGGCGTTGTCTGAAGACAGCAAGCCGCCCATGGTGGCCTCAGTCAATGCCGAAGGCGAATATTTCCTCAACGTCGGCAACAGTCAGGACACCCCCATGTCAGCCGAAGATCTGGCTGTGCTGGTGGCCAAACAACTGCAACAGGAACCAGACACCCCTGTGGTTGTAAAAGGGGATGGTCGGGTACCGTACAACGAGGTGGTTCAACTGATGGTACTGCTGCAACGGGCGGGTGTGCCTTCGGTAGGCCTGATGACGGATTCATCGGAGCAGTAATGGGCAACTTCAAGGGGCCGCTGGTCACCTCAGGAGCGCTGCATCTGGGCTTGTTCGTGATGCTGATGGCGGGCGATATCTTCAGCTCGCCGCCGCCCATCCCTGAGGCGTTGGATGTCAATGTGGTGCAGGCTGTCGCCATAGATCAGGCTGCGGTGGAAGAATATTACCAACGTATAGAAGACAAGAAAGAAGCGGTGCGCCGAGCCGAGCAGCAGAAGATAGAAGAGGCTCAGCGCAAGGCCAGGGAGGTCGAGCAGAAGCGCCAGCAGCAACTGGAAGACAAGCGCCGTGCGGAGGCCGCTGCCGCCGATGCCTTGCGCAAGAAGAAAGAACAAGAAAAAAAGGCCGAGGAAGAGCGTAAACGCAAAGAGCAGGAGCGCCTTAAGGCGGAAAAAGAAGCCAAAGAGCGTAAGGAAAAAGAAGAAAAAGAACGTAAGGAGCGTGAACGCAAGGCCGCTGAAGAGGAACGTAAGCGTAAAGAGGCCGCCGAGCGGGCTGAGCAGGAAAGGCAGATGCAGGAGCAGCTTCAGGCCGAACAACAGGCGAGAGCCAGGGCCCGCAGCCGTCAGGTATTGTCTGAGCTGCAGAAGTACACAGCGCTTATCAAGCAGACTATCCAGCGTCATCTGATAGTCGATGCTTCAATGAAGGGTAAATCCTGTCGCCTGAATATCCGCCTGGCCTCCAATGGCCTGGTAACACAGGTATCGGTGCTGCAGGGGGATGCCATCCTGTGCCGTGCGGCTCAAACCGCCGTATACCGGGCAGAGACGTTGCCCGTCTCACCCGAGCCGGATGTATTTGAACAACTTAGAAATATTAACTTAACCGTAGAGCCAAACCTGTGATGAAGAGACTCTTATTTGCCATGTTGGTTGTTGCCTGCAGTTTCAGCAGTCAGGCGACCCTGGAAATTGTGATTACCGAAGGAATAGACACCGCCCGTCCCATAGGCATTGTGCCCTTTAAATGGAAAGGACCAGGGGTTATGCCCGAGCGCATTGCCGAAGTGATTGCTGCGGACCTGACCCGTAGTGGTAAGTTCCGCCCTGTTGATACCGCTAATATGCCGCAGTTTCCCGGCAGTGACGCCGAAGTGGATTATGCCGCCTGGTCTGCCAAGGGGGTGGAAGCTATCCTCGTTGGCAAGGTGGAGCAGGAGTCGGTGGATCGCTATACCGTGTCGTTCGAACTGATCGACGTGATACGTGGCCAGATTACCGGGGGCAAGGCGCAGATGCTCAGCAACGGCAAACTGGTCAGTAGCAATGATCATCTGCTGGCCAACCGCCAGCATGTCATCGACGGCAACAGTTTTCGTCAGCATGGCCACCGGATTTCCGACATCGTCTATGAAAAGCTCACGGGAGAAAGGGGCGCCTTTTTGACTCGTATTGCCTATGTCATCGTCAGAGACCGGCAAAAAGAGCAATTTCCCTATCAGTTGGTTGTCGCCGACTATGACGGCGTTAACGAAACCGTCCTGCTACGCTCCAAGGAACCGCTGATGTCGCCGGTCTGGTCACCGGATGGCACCAAGCTGGCCTATGTGAGTTTCGAAAATCAGCGCTCACAAATTTATATCCAGGACATCTACACCATGAGCCGGACCCGGCTGACCGATTTCCCCGGCATCAACAGCGCGCCGCAATTCTCACCAGACGGCAAGCAAATGGCAATGGTGCTGTCCAAGGACGGGAATCCTGATATCTACATCATGGATTTGGCCAGCCGTCAATTGCGGCAACTGACAGATAGTAGAAATATCGATACCGAACCCAGTTGGACGCCAGACGGGCAAAACATTATCTTTACTTCAGAACGGGGTGGTAAACCTCAGTTATATCGCGTAAATTTATCATCGGGAAAGATTCGTCGGCTCACTTTTGAGGGCGATATGAATCTGGGTGGAACCGTCGCACCCAATGGTAAAGAATTGGTCATGGTCAACCGGACCAATGGCAATTACCACATTGCCAGGCTGGATATGGACAGCGGCTTGATGCAGGTGCTCACTAAAACCTATTTGGATGAGTCACCCAGTATTGCGCCAAATGGCAGTATGATAATATACAGTACCTTGCATAACAGAAAGCAAGTGCTATCGCTGGTTTCGCTGGATGGGCGCTTCAAGGCAAGATTACCTGCCGCCGATGGACAGGTTAAATCGCCAAGTTGGTCGCCTTTTTTAATGTAATTAGTTTCTACCTTTGAAAAAAATAAGGAACTCGAGAATGCAACTTAACAAAGTATTCAAGGGCATGATTATTGCTCTACCTGTCATCACCCTGATGGCTTGTTCTTCCAGCAGCCAGGTTGAGGATCAGGCGGCGGCCACTAATCAGGCCCAGACCACCACGGATCAGGATTCCTCCGTTCAGACCGGTACCGTTGAACGGGTTAAATCTGCAGAAGAAATCAAGCGTGAAGAGCTCGACGCGTTGCAAAACCAGCAGATGGTTTATTTCGATTTTGACCGTTCTACCATCGATTCCCAGTACTACAGCATCCTGGACAAGCATGCGGCTTTCCTGGTCAAAAATCCCAGCGAGACCGTTACCATCGAAGGACATGCCGACAGCCGTGGCACACCTGAGTACAACATCGCCCTGGGTGAGCGACGCGCCAAGTCCATTGCCACCTATATGCAAAATGCAGGTGTCAGCAGCTCTCAGATCTCTGTCGTCTCTTATGGCGAAGAGAAGCCTCTGGATAGCAGCATGACGGAAGCGGCCTTCGCCAAGAACCGTCGTGGCGTGCTGGTTTACAGATAAGATAACGGCATGATCCTACGCAGTCTTACTGTTGCATGTCTCATTGCGGGAGCTCCGGTTTATGCCCAGGCTCCCGTTTCCGATGTGACCTCAGGCAGCCTCAGCACCCGTATGGCTGCCCTGGAACGCATGGTTGAGGCCCGAGCCAATGCCCAGCACAGTGTGCAGGAGCAGTTGGATCTGTTACAGAATGAGGTCAATGAATTGCGCGGCGCCGTGGAGCTGCACAGCCACAAGCTGGAGCAGATCCTGGAACGCCAGCGTGAGCTTTACCTGGAAATCGACAAACGCATGGAAGCCGTGTTGGCCAATTCTGCCAATCAGATGACCATGATGTCCCAGCAACAGCAACAAGGTACCTATCAGGCACCCACTCCCCAGTCGACGCCTTCTTCTTCTCAACCCGCCGGGGTAGGGGAGAACGAAGCCTATGACCGGGCAGTGAACCTGATACTGCGTGACAAACGTTATGATCAGGCGATACCTGAGTTTGAAGCTTTTTTGCAGTCTTATCCCAACTCAGAGTACGCTGCCAATGCGCACTACTGGCTGGGGCAGTTGCTGTTTAACAAACAGGAATGGGCTGCCTCGTCGGCGCATTTTGACAAAGTTGTGAACCGCTACACCGATTCCAACAAACGCGCCGACTCCCTGTTGAAACTGGGTATGATTGCTCAGAATCAGTCCAACCTGGCAAGAGCCCAACAGCTCTTTGAGCAGGTCATCAGAGAATACCCTGATACTTCGGCAAGGAAACTGGCCGAACCCAGGCTGCGGGCGCTTAAGGCCAACTGACTGGACGCTTGACTCCTCAATAGAACGCCGGCTTTGTCCGGCGTTTTTTTGTTTGGGGGCAGAAAGAGGGTTATCAGATCTTTGCCCCGTCGTCCCCCCGTTATGTTTTCGGGAGCTTGGTCAAACTACCGGCTTATTAAAAGTCGAATGTCTCAATGCGGGGCGAGGTACTGTGACTGACAAGGCTGGCGTTAAGGATATTGTGCTGGATTGCAGTATATGGCTTGTATTTTCCCCCGCACGAGGTGCGTGGCAGGCTATGCGGGCTCCGCCGGCATGGTTGTCTGGAACAACCATCAACAGCTTTAGCTGGTCCGCAGGACGAACCACATGGAGGTGGCGAGTAAAATGCGGCGATCCACCAAGATTTGCCTGGAGCAAATCAGAACAGCGTTAGCTGGCCTGCGTAGCAGGTGAACTACAGGGAGGTAGTGAATAAATTCGTTCCGGACGAATTTGTATTCCGGACTTCCTGTCCTCCACCCTTCGGGTCATCCTCGTTCCTCCGATGTTCTTAAACGCTCCTGGCGTTTTAGTCGAACCGTGCTGGCTACTCGGGCTATCCATGCCCTCGCCCTGACGGGCCGCCTAAGAGGCTGGGGGCAACGTCATCCTGAAATTTTTTCAGGATCTCTCTCAAACACTGGTTTTTCAATCGTTTAACGTTTCAATTAGGTACTTTGTTTGGCAGGGCTGGTATTGAGCATGTTGTGCTGGATTACAAAATACGTCCTGTATTTTGCCCTTCGGGCCATCGCCATACGACGGCGATGTTCCACCAAGATTTGCCTGGAGCAAATCAGAACAGCGTTAGCTGGCCTGCGTAGCAGGTGAACTACAGGGAGGTAGTGAATAAATTCGTTCCGGACGAATTTGTATTCCGGACTTCCTGTCCTCCACCCTTCGGGTCATCGTCGTTCCTCCGATGTTCTAAAACGCTCCTGGCGTTTTAGTCGAACCGCGCTGGCTACTCGGGCTGTCCATGCCCTCGCCCTGACGGGCCGCCTTGCAGGCGTTCAAATTCATTCCAGATGAATTTGTCTCACCCCACACGACCATCGTGCTAGGTGCTGATTCTTGAGGTGTTCTTGAGTCTGGCTCTTCATCATTAACGGGGGACATCAGCATTCATTAAACTGATTTTGCGAAGATCATTTAATGGAGATAAGCCGATGTCCCACGCAGGTGCCATTTTAGGCATAACTGAACTAGAAATCGAACGA
>NZ_JAFKCV010000246.1 GCF_017254865.1 Bowmanella dokdonensis
GCAAAAAGGTTGAGCCTATGGGGGTTAACGCAGCGATGATCTGCAAGCTATCCATGTTTTATGTCCTTATTGCCTGATTCTCAATTCGGCTTCCAGTTCGACCTCGCGGCCTAATTCCTGACTCATCATTTGTTTTAGTGCTTTGAGGTGTGCGGCTTGTAATGTGTTCGCACTAACCAGCTTAACGGAAATGCGTGGACGTTCGCCGTTACTGATCTCTCGGATAGTCACTTCAATGTCGTCACCTAAAACCTGCATTTGGCCATGGGGTAACGCCCGGCTTAAGCGATTCTTGTCAACGAGCTCCTGAAATGACAAGAACAG
>NZ_JAFKCV010000247.1 GCF_017254865.1 Bowmanella dokdonensis
TGCGAATGGCGCTAACACTTACCCCTTAGGCAGCATATCCGATAGCAACAGGGCGATGCCCAGAAAGGACATAAAGCCAGCAATATCTGTGATGGTCGTCAGTACAATGGACGATGACTGAGCCGGATCCAGGCCGGCTTTTTTCAGCACAATAGGCACCAGTGCACCGGCGCTACAGGCAATGACCAAGGAGCTAACCATGGCCAGAGCAATCACCAGTGCCAAGCCGATGGACTGGCTCCATACATACACCCCGACCGCACAGGTTAGGGCGATAACCACGCCGTTCATGGCACCGGCAATCATTTCTTTAAACAGCACTTT
>NZ_JAFKCV010000248.1 GCF_017254865.1 Bowmanella dokdonensis
GCAAACCGGTAAATACCCCCGCTATGAGTTTTTCTCCTTATGGGATACCTTCCGCGCCCTGCATCCGTGGAAAACCATTATCGATCAGCGTCGTACCCGGGAAATGATGGACAGCATGATGGCCCACTATCATGTAGCTGGACGCCTGCCGGTGTGGATATTCCAAGGCAATGAAACGGATATGATGATGGGCTATCACTCGGTTCCCGTGTTGGTAGATGCCTATCTAAAAGGTCTGACCGACATCGATGGCGAGCAGTTATTAAGCGCCGTATTACAAAGTGCCGAACAGGACGAGTTTGGCCTGGCCAGCTACCAAAAGCT
>NZ_JAFKCV010000249.1 GCF_017254865.1 Bowmanella dokdonensis
CCTTCCTGGCTTTTTATGTAGCTTTCCAGTTGTTCCAGGGGTTTGTACTTTTGCAACTGGGTGTAGCGGATGTTGGGGCGGTCAAAACTGCCCTGATAGACCATGGGCTGCTGCAAACGTAATTGTTGCAGAATATCCACACGGGTGGCCGGATCGGCGGTGGCGGTTAGCCCCATCATAGGCACATGGGGGAAGAAATGCTTAAGTTGCCCCAGCGCCATATAGTCCTGGCGAAAATCATGGCCCCAATGGGATACACAATGTGCTTCGTCAATGGCAAACAGACTGATTTGGATATGTTGCAGGCGCTGAATAAATTCGGG
>NZ_JAFKCV010000250.1 GCF_017254865.1 Bowmanella dokdonensis
TGTGCCGAGGGTGGCGTTAGTGCTGTGGCACGACCAACGGTATGTTTGGTTTGTTCCCAAGGTTGCCCCATCAAAGCATTGGGTAGCCAAAATTTTGGTTGAGGTATTGGTTGCCCATGATTTGGCCGACATTGGCAAGAAAAATGAACTAGAGTTGGCTAGAGTTCATTGGCATGCCAAAGAAATGGCAACCATCCAAACAAAGACCAATCTTTGGGTCATGACCAAAATTTTGGTTGAGGTATTGGTTGCCCATGATTTGGCCGACATTGGCAAGAAAGATGAACTAGAGTTGGCTAGAGTTCATTGGCATGCCAAAGAAA
>NZ_JAFKCV010000251.1 GCF_017254865.1 Bowmanella dokdonensis
TCAGACAGATTATCAGGCTTTTCCTCTGCCTTACCTTCACTATATTCTTTACGATAAACAGATAGTTTCTTCCAATCACAATCATAATAAGTATGCTCTTGATTAAAACCAGAACGCTCGCTTATAACTTGAATCATATGAGGTTTTCCGTTAAAGCAATATACTTTATAGTCAACCAGTTGAGAGCCACCTCCAGAATCAAGAAACTCTTCAGCTATAACCTTTCTCTCTATATTCTTATATTGTCTCTCTCTAGTAATCAAATAAAAATCCACATTCAGCCACTGACGAATTAGTTTTTTTATTTTTTTTTCAGAATGCT
>NZ_JAFKCV010000252.1 GCF_017254865.1 Bowmanella dokdonensis
GACCTGAAACCAGCCTTTAGCGACAATCTGTTCGAACAGATGCTCCAGCCTGCCAATTTACAGCGGGCCTGGAAACAGGTTCGAGCCAACCGGGGTGCAGCCGGAGTTGACGGCATGACCGTTGATGGTTTTCCGGCATGGGTGAAGTCGGGTGAATGGGACAAGGTTAAAGCCGCGCTTTGCGCTGGCACCTACCGCCCACAACCTGTCAGGCGAGTTGAGATCGAGAAACCCGGTGGGGGCAAGCGCCCGCTTGGTATTCCTACGGTGATTGATCGCATCATACAACAAGCCATGGCCCAAGTGCTCACGCCCATCTTT
>NZ_JAFKCV010000253.1 GCF_017254865.1 Bowmanella dokdonensis
CTATTTTTTCATCGAATGCGCTGATGGTCGGGTGCGCAATGATTTGTTTGTAGGCGTCCAGGAAATGCGGCATTTTCATAATAAATTCACAAAATAAATATGCACAATTGTTGAATAAATATGTGTTTGGTGGCAAAGTATCTCACAATTCATACTTTAGTGCATCCAGATCCCTTAATGCAGCGAAATTTGCAGCCATCTTTGTTACTTCTCGCCAGGCGACGATATTAGTCCTTATCCCGCTTTCGCGGGCTTGTAACCTTATTTTGCTACACTTGTTGTCCTAAACACTTCGAAAATTCTTATCATGATGAAAACCTG
>NZ_JAFKCV010000254.1 GCF_017254865.1 Bowmanella dokdonensis
ATTTAAGAAAGTGCAGTCTATTCAGACCCAGTCAATGATTGCCATGCTGATGTTTATTGCTGGCTTCGCCATTTTATACTGGGGGGAGGGTCCTTCAACCGAATATGCTTGCAAACTGTCTTTTAATTTGATTAATAACACCAGCCCGATTTGCCTGTGGCACGGGCAGTTACAATACAATATTGCCATGAGTTGCTCGGTGATTGGTTTCGTCTGGTACGTAATCAATCGTGTTCGTTTGATTTTTATGAAGAAGTTTGATTGATGATGGATATCCAGCAGATGGTCAATGCCATGACACCTGACGTATATGAAAGGTT
>NZ_JAFKCV010000255.1 GCF_017254865.1 Bowmanella dokdonensis
GACTGATAGTGACCTGTTCGTTGCAACAAATTGATAAGCAATGCTTTTTTATAATGCCAACTTAGTATAAAAAAGCTGAACGAGAAACGTAAAATGATATAAATATCAATATATTAAATTAGATTTTGCATAAAAAACAGACTACATAATACTGTAAAACACAACATATGCAGTCACTATGAATCAACTACTTAGATGGTATTAGTGACCTGTAACAGAGCATTAGCGCAAGGTGATTTTTGTCTTCTTGCGCTAATTTTTTGTCATCAAACCTGTCGCACTCCAGAGAAGCACAAAGCCTCGCAATCCAGTGCAAAGCT
>NZ_JAFKCV010000026.1 GCF_017254865.1 Bowmanella dokdonensis
TGCTGCTTAATGGCCTTGATGATTTGTTCTTCGGTATAACGTTTTTTCATTCTGAGATCTCCATTGGCTCCAGTTTATTGGAAATCTCATCAAAGTCATGGTGTTAAATCTGGGGAGAAGGTCAGAGTTGCGCCAAAAAAGTTGCTTTGATCAATGGAAGGTTGATTTAAGGCAAAGTCGTTTGGTTCTCCCCCCAGTTCTGCCCACGGGGCGTCCATCGGTGTGACTATAAATTCAGCTTGAACTTCCTCACTTTCTGTCATGCCCTCTTTATAGGCTTTAACCCTTAAAACGGTGCTTTCTGTAAAAACCAGCGGTTCTTCATAAAGTGTGGAACTCTCGCTAACTTCTGTATTGTCCAGAGTATAAAAAATGGCTGTGTCTTCAGTCTGCGACTCAATTTTGACCGTGACAGATCCATTAAAAGTCCCCCCATCAGGTAGAATGAACGGGGCTGATACAACGTCGGCCAAGATAAATCTTGCGTTGACAGAGCAGTCATCCATTACTGGAGCTGTTTGAAAAACATTTTCACTAATAAGGAGCCCACTACATCCGTTTACCTCATCTAAGCGGTAGCCCGGCTCGGCAACTACATCAAAATCTGCTGTTTTGCCGTGTTCTACCTCTACTTCTGAGGGATTTATAGCCCCGCCCTCATCAGAGGTGGCTTGAACAGAATAGCCCTGGATTGTGTAGGTTTTGCTGATTGGACTGCTTGGTGTTAGGCCATCTTTAAAAGCTTTGGCATTGATCGTTGTCGTCTTAGTTAATTTGAACGATGAGCTGTATTGTGGAGAAGCTAGAGTCACTGGTGAGCCATCTAGCGTATATCGGACTATCGCTCCAGAAGTAGCGCTATTGAGAGTGACTTCTATTATTCCTTTGTGATACTCGGTACCGGGAAAGAATGTCGGAGTAAGGACAGAATCGTCTGGAATCGCTATGGGGTTTGAGGGAAGCGACCAAGCAGAACAGTTTCCATGACAAGCTGCCACTTTGTACTCATAGGTTGAGCCCGGATTTAGATCAGTAAAAGTTTCTTGATTAACATCGCCAACTCGAAATCCAGCGCCCCAACTTCCACTGTCTTTCCTTTGGCTAATTTCATAGCTACTGGCTTGGGCCACTTTACTCCATGTGACGGTAATATTTTTACCCTGGACAGTCGCACCAGGTTTAGCTGGGATTGCTGGAGTATCTGGGATAGTTATGTCAGTTGTAGTAGCTGACCAATAGGAGCAATTGCTACCATTACAGGCAGATACCTGATATTCGTAAGTGGCACCAAGTTGCAAGCTGTTAAATGGATAATTTAAGATGTTTCCAACATTTATTGGACTTTGCCACGTACCACCGTTAACACGTTGACGGACTTTGTAACTATTGGCTTGAGATACCTGAGACCACGACACATTAATATCGTACCCATTTAGTTGTGATGTGACATTAGACGGGATCGGAATCACTATCTGCTTATATGAGACAGTTACATTACAGTTATTAAAAATCGCATCGGTAATAAATCGACTTCCTTCTCGACGTCCAGTGCATCCAGTTATTTGGTCTATCTCAAAGCCGCTTAGAGGTGAGAGATCGAAATATGTTGAATTACCTCTTAGTTCTTCGCGGTAGGAAGGTGAAATACCTCCCCCCATTCCAGAAATCAAGCCATTCAAGTAATATGGTACATCTGAACTATTACTATCGATTGACCAGGCGCAATTACCTGGTAAACAGACTCTAACCTGAAAATGATAGGTCCCAGGTCCCATTCCATAGTATGTATAATTTAGGGCTGTACCTGCGTTTACCGGGGTACTATAAGCGCCGCCATTATGCTTGTATCTGACTGAATAAGAAGCAGCCCCACTAATCCCCCCCCAGCTTACAGTAATACTGGCACCTTGCACTGAGGCTGATGGTTTGGCAGGATGAGCCACTATTGAAGTGCCAGAAGAGGTAGGTCCAAAGTTTCCACAACCCAAGCTGTTACAAGCCTGAACCTTATAGTAATAAGTCCCCACGTTCTTCGTGCGAGAAATCGACCTATTTGTTCCAGAATAAATTTCTCCACTTTGCTCTCCTTGTACCTTGTACGACTGTGGAGATCCAACAGACTGATTCCAGCTAATGTTGTAAGGGATGTTCGCAAAAGCTTTACTGGGAGTATTAAGAGAGGAGGGTGATAATGGCGGATTTAACGTGACGCCAACACTCTTTGTACTTCCACAGCCGACATTACTCGGGTTACAGGCTTTGATAACATAGGTAAACGTCCCTTTGGGTGAAGTTGGACTGACAGATTTAGAATAGTAGCTTTGTGAACCAACTTGAGTGACAACGGGAATCTGACGCTTTACACCGCTGGGAGACATTTCTGAAATTTCATAATATCCCCCGGGGATTATCCCCCAGCACTGTTCCAACTGAGAGTTGCACTACCGTTCAAATAAAGCGTTGGCGGTGAGACTGTTAGATTCTGAACCGGGCCTGGTGATGTATAAACATAGACCCTTTGATATGGGCTAGGGCTGCTGCATTCATGATAGCTACACATCTTAAACTTGTAATAGCGATATCCATAGGTGCTGTGGCTTCTTGTTGTCTGACTGCCTTGATATGGACCACCAAAAATTTTTGTATAACCAGTGTTTGGACTCGAACTTTCATATATTTCAACCCATTCAATTAATCTAGAGCCCGAAAATACCGGGTTAGCTTTGATTGTGTAGGCTGCCTTTATTGGCTGGAAGTTGCCACCAATTATTGTCGGTGGAGAATTAGGCGTTATGGGTGGTTCGTAACAGTCATCTGCCGGCTGGGAGCTACCAGCAGGGAAACCTTGAAGTGGGGGACAATCTGGCTGCGGGAACTGACTCGTTTCAGATATCAAGCTCGTCTCAGCCAAGCAGATTTCACTGAATTCTCGAGTCAGGGGTGAGAACAGCAAATCTTTGCAGGTCTCTGCTTCATGAGGCACTCCATCTGCAATTGGCTCTCCGTTTGGATCAGACAACTCACCGAATTCGTTAAATCCTCCTCCTGAAGAATGACGCCTTGCTAAGAATAATGGTCCATTAGCTTCCAATCTAAGATAGAGTGTCGAATACCAACTGGGATCCCAATTATACCGTGCAAGCTTAGGTGTCGGTGATTCACTGGATTGAGGAATAAGCTGACCAATTTCGTTGCTGAGCCAAAGCTGATGGGGTTGATTGGTGACCGTTGACAGCAATAGCAGGTCATCCTGACCATCATCGTCATAGTCCCTGACCTTCAATGTCCAATTGTTTGATGACACTGATAGTGATTGACGAAAAGTTACCTCAATGACCGTTTCTAAAGCCTCAACGGCAAATAGTGAAATTACATTTGAACTCTTGTTCCAAACTACAACCTCATCAGTATTGTTGCTGTCAAAATTGCCTGAAATCATTTCGAGGTTATCGAAGGAGGCGGGCAAAGCTAAGCCTGATGCCGTTGCATTTTGAAGACTCAAAATACCACTATGATTGCCAAAGATGAGGTGGATTTCGCCACTTTCAGCGACTACCAATACATCATCTAAACCATCACCGTTTAAATCACCTATGACAGCTTTTCGCTGCATATCTACCAAAGGTAAATCCGTTAGCTCTATGGCATCACCATATGATATGGAGCCATCTTGCCACTGCAATAAGCTGTAGGAGGAGGTGTTGATGGATTCTTTTGCCAAAAGAAGCGTGTCTGGCCAATCATCACCATTGAAATCACCAAAAAGTTGCTGGTGGCTTTCATCTGACCATGTGGATGCTTGAGAAGATATCCCAATTAAGAACGACGCGAACAAGGCAATAAATGCCTTGCAGTATGAATTCCCTTTCATTGTGCTAATTACTTATTATTTTGATTATTAAACAGTCAGAAGCTACCACCAGTCTAATTATGTGTAAACAATATATTTACAAATAGTGCAATCACTATCAGTTAATCAGGCGACCACAGGGTATTCATGCGGGCTCTTTAAACATCCCCTAATCAGATGTTCGTAAATGAAACACCTGACATTGATTCTCAAGCCTGGGGCCCTGGGCCAGGTTGGTGCCTTCAGCCAGGCCACAGTTGGCCAGGTTTACCAGTTGCTTGGAGTAGCGGTTTTCCAGCAGTACACCGCCACCGGCTTTAGGTGTCAGGCGCCACTGGGCGGTTTTCGCCGCGCAGTCGGCCAGTTGCAGGTTGGCGCCGGGCACGACCGCATCATTCTCGGTGGCCAAACACAGGGACGGGGCGTTTTGCGGATGCAACTGGAAATAGCCGGTGTCGGTATGCTTAAAGGTCCAGCGCTGGTTGTCCCCATGGTTCCAGGCCGCCTGCTGCACATTGGCCCCAGCCGTTTGTCCGGCTGACGCCACCGTCTTTCCGGATTGCTGGCTAAGCAGCACCACCTCGCCCATGGGCTGTAAACGCCACTGGCTGCAGGCACTGTCGGTCTGCTGGAGCACAGCCTGATTGGCCGAGGCCGAACAACCGGCAATCCCCAGGGCCAGGCCCGTGTGACGGTTCTTTATCTGGCTATGACCATCCTGGCCGGTCCCAAGGGACCACTGCTGACAGGCATTGTTGCGCCAGGCGGCTTCCTGAATGCGGGCATTGTTGCTATCGCTGCAATTGGCCAGCTCCAGGAACTTACTGCTCTCGCCGTTGGCAAGACGATAATAGCCGTCGGTGGTGGGATCCAGTACCCAGCGACCGTTATTGACCGTGCAGTTGGCCTGCAAGGCGCGGTTATCCTGAGGATCCGAGGCGATATCCAGGCACAGCTCACTGGTGGCATTGATCAGTTGATAAGGCTGGCCCTGAACGCGGGTGACCAGGGGACCGTCCTCACCGGAGGGCGGCGCCACCACCACTCCGGGGGTCAGGGGTTTGCCGAAATTGGGCGTGCCATCCTCGTTCCAGGTGAACTTCTGCGCACGCAGGGAGCGGGTGGCACTGCAGCCATGCTCCACCGAATCGTTGCCGTGGTAAACGAGCCACTCCTCGCTGCCATCCGGCGACTGGAAAAAGCCGTTGTGACCGGGGCCAAACACCGTATCGGTGCGGGAAAACACCGGTTGGGGGTATTTTTTCCAGTGCTCGCGATTAAGGGGATCGTTCCCTACCAGCTCCATCAGGCCCAGCTTGTAGTCCGGGGTATTACAGAAGCTTGCCGAATAGGTCATAAAGGTGCGGCCGTTACGCTGCAAAATCTCGGCGCCCTCGGTGACCTTGCGGCCGCTGATCTCCCAGTCCAGTTGAGGTCGGGTCAGGATGGTATGGGGGCTGCCGGGTTTAAGACTCCAGGGGGTGTCCATCTCGGCAATAATATTGAGCTGTTCATCCCCCTGCCACTGGGAATAAATCACATACAGCTTGCCGTCCTGCTCCAGGTAGTTGCCGTCGATATTCCACACATTGGGCATCAGGGCACCTTTGTATTCATAAGGCCCCATGGGATCGTCCCCGGCGCTTTCCAGTACGTTCAGATGCTGATGATCCAGAGTGCCGTCCTGCCCGGCGGTGTACATCATGTACCAGCGATAGCCGTTGGGTCCCTTCAGACGATGAAACTCAAAGGCCCAGAAATTACAACAACGCTTGGGGTCGGTGGACGACCACACATTGACCGGGGTGGCGTCCGCCAGTCCTTCCAGAGTCGGCGATTTACGCATCACCAGCTCAGAGGTCCAGGTGGTGGTGGTCAGGTAATAGTTGCCGTCCCAGTATTCCAGCCAGGGATCGGCACCATTGGGAAACAGCGGATTGGTAAAGCTGCCCTGCTGTGTTGTATCCGGCTTGTCCGCTTTGGCGTTCTGCTCAGAAGTGGTGCTACAGCCTGCCATTATCAGGGTAAAAAAAATCAGCAGGCACAGGCTACGAATTGGCTTGGATAGGTTGTTCATCAGCACTTAATCTCATTTCTAAATCAAAAACAGGGGCGGGTATCCGCTTCGATTCGCCCCGGTTCGGCCATCAGGCCTGCTCTTCATAGGGTGGAAAAGCGATAGACGATGCGGGTGTGGTAGGTTTCACCCGGACGCAATACGGTGGAGGGGAATGTGCTCTGATTCGGCGAGTCAGGATGATGCTGAGGCTCCAGGCAGAATCCGCTGCGATGGGCATAATTAACGCCCTTGCCTGTCAGGCTGCCATCGAGGAAGTTACCCGAGTAAAACTGCACAGCAGGCTCAACGGTCAGCACTTCCAGCACCCTGCCGGTGGTGGGTTCGCTGACCCTGGCCGCCAGCACCAACTCCTCGTTGTCCTGCCCTTTAAGCACAAAGTTATGGTCGTAGCCCAGGCCCAGCCGGAGTTGCTCATGGTCGCCGCCGATATCGCGCCCAATGGTCTTGGCGCTGCGAAAATCAAAAGGAGTGCCTTCAACCGGCATCATCTCGCCGGTGGGGATCAGTCCCTCGGCCACCGGAGTAATAGCATCAGCTGGGATCATCAGCTTATGGTCGAGAATGTCCCCTGTGCCTGCCAGGTTAAAGTAACTGTGCTGGGTCAGATTGACGATGGTGGGTTTGTCAGTGGTGGCACTGAAACGCATATCCAGTTCGTTGTCGTTATTCAGCTCATAAGTGACGGTGGTGGTAAGGGTGCCCGGATAGCCCTGATCGTCGTCAGGACTGACCAGGGTCAACACCACACCGGCGCTGCTGTCCGTGGTAAAGGGCTGCATATCCCAGACCTTTTTGTCGAAGCCCTGGATGCCGCCGTGCAGGTGATTGACCCCGTCGTTGGTATCCAACTGGTAAGTCGTGCCGTCCAGGGTAAAGCGGCCATTGGCAATACGGTTACCATAACGGCCAATCAGGGCGCCGAAATAGGGATTGGAGGAGGCGTATTCCTCCAGGCTGTCCAGCCCAAGCACGATATCGCCCAGCTCCCCCTTGGCATCGGGGGTCAACAGACGGGTGATAATGCCACCGTAGCCAATCACGTCCAATTCCACGCCATGGGCGTTTTTCAGGGTGATCTGGTTAACCTGAGTGCCGTCTTCCAGGGTACCGTAGGCGCTTTGAGTGGCGCTGACTGTTTGTTGCATAGCCTGTGTTTCCGCAAGTGTTGGGGTTTGTGAATCGATCTGCAGATCGCCTTTGGGGGCCGGACTGCATCCACTGATAGCCAGGACCGCCAGCGACAAGCAAGCCAGTCTGCGGCCGTGGCCCAGAATCAGGTTAACGGTTTGTTGGCCGGGATTGGATTGAGATATCCCCTTCATGCTTTACCTTTTTGCAAAAAATTTTGTACTTTTATATTACAATTAAATAAGCAAATGACAAGGAATTCTGTGGATTAAATCTGTATTTGGCCGTTAAGAACCAGAATGCAGTCTATGCCCGCCCGCCTGGCGGCCTGCTGGCCAATCTCGGTGTCTTCGAAGACCACGCACTGCTCAGGGCGCAGACCTAGCTGTTCGGCAACGGTCAAAAAGGTTTCCGGATGGGGCTTGCCGTGGCTGACATCAGTAGCGGTAACCAGGGCATCAATGCGTTCCAGCAGGCCGGTATCTTTCAGCAGTTTTTCCGCATGAGGCCGCTCGGCCCCCGTGCCAATGCCGATTTTCATACTGGGCCGGTAATGATGCAGCACTTCCACTGTTTCTTCGATCAGCGCCGGCACCGAATCCAGTTGTTCCCAGAACTGGCGTTTGCGGGTGGCTACTTCCTCAGGGTCGTGGCTGAGGGCGTATTTTTCATTGAGAATTTCCACCGTCTTTTTGGTGGGTACGCCGCCCAGGCCGTGCATATAGTCATGATGATAGGGGTAGCCGAAAGCTTGACAGGTCAGACGCCAGGCTTCCAGGTGGGAGGGCATGGAATCCACCAGGGTGCCATCCATATCGAAGATAATGCCCTGGTAGCGGCTTAAATCCAGCATAAGGTTTCCTGTGTCACAAAATGGTGAGGACACCATAACAAAAAGGCCGGCCAATCGGCGAGGGACACATTCTCGCCAGTTAGCCAGCCCGTTAACCCCAATAAAGCTTATAAGCCCTGATTCAGATGATAGTACGCCGCACTCTGACGCAGTTCATTCTTCAGGCTGCGGATATTGGTACTGTCATCAATCACCACGGTTTCCACCCCGGCCATGTCGGCAAAGTCGATGACCATATCGGTAGTCACAGACTGGCTGAACACCGTATGGTGTGCGCCGCCGGCATGGATCCAGGCGGCAGCGGCCACTGACAGGTTGGGCTTGGGCTCCCACAGGGCTGAGGCCACCGGCAGATTTGGGGTATTGGCCGGCGGGGCGACGGTCTCTACCTCGTTGATCAAAAAGCGGAAGCGGTTACCCAGATCGATAGGCGACACGTTGATGGCAGGTCCCGTGGCGGCACTGAACAGCAGGCGGGCCACGTCACATTTCACGCCGATGGTATGATGGTGTACTTCCAGACGCGGTTTTTGCGCAGCGATGGACGGACAGACCTCCAGCATGTGGGCGCCCAGCACCTGGTCGCGGCTGCCGAAGTTATAGGTGTAGTCTTCCATAAAGGAGCAGCCGCCCTTGCGGCCCTGCCCCATCACTTTCAGGATGCGCACCATGGCCGAGGTTTTCCAGTCCCCTTCAGCGCCGTAACCATAGCCGTTGGCCATCAGTCGCTGGGTGGCTAATCCAGGCAGTCCGGACAGGCCAGACAGGTTCTCGAAGCAGTTGGTAAAGGCACCGAAGCCGCCTTTGTCCAAAAAGCGCTGCATGCCCAGCTCCAGTTTGGCTTCGTTTTTGAGCATTTTTAGCTGATAGTCGTCTTCGAATACGCCGCCGGCAATCTCGTAGTCATTGCGATACAAATCCAGCTGGGCCTTGATATCGGCGTCGCTGACCTCGTTCACCACCGCGGCCAGATCCGCCACGCTGTAGGCATGCACTTCATAGCCGAATTGAATCTGAGCGGCGACCTTGTCCCCTTCGGTAACCGCCACCTGGCGCATGTTATCGCCAAAGCGGGCCACCTTCAGATGACGGCTCTCGTCCCAGCCCAAAGCGGCACGGCACCAGTCATCCATATCCTTTTGTACGGCTTTGCTCTGCCAGTGGCCCACTACCACCTTACGCTCTTTGCGCATACGGGTACCGATAAAGCCAAATTCACGACAGCCGTGGGCGCTCTGGTGGGTGTTCATGTAGTTCATGTTGATATCATCCCAGGGCAATTCGGCGTTGAACTGGGTATGCAGGTGAAGCCAGGGCTTGCGCAGCTCATTGAGGCCGGCAATCCACATCTTGGCCGGGGAGAAGGTATGCATCCACAGGATAAGTCCCACACATTCCCTGCTGGCATTGGCCTGCTGGCATACCGCATGGATCTCTTCGGGGGTCTTGACGGTGGGTTTGCACACCAGTTTCACCGGTAAATTGGCGCTCTGGTTTAAGCCGGATACTATGGTCTGGCTGTCATCGGCGACGGTGGCCAACACTTTGGGGCCGTATAAATGCTGTGAGCCGGTGACAAACCAGATTTCTTTGTTAGCGAAGTTGTTCATATTCACCTCTTAAAATTTTGTGACGACCGGCTCAGCTTTTCTGGCCGTAGTAGGCATCTTTGCCGTGTTTACGTAAATAATGTTTGTCCAGAATGGCCTGGCTCAGCAGGCTGCCCTGGGGGGCGAGTGTGCGGGTCAGATAGGCCATCCGGGCGATTTCTTCTAAAAGCGCGGCGTGATACACGGACTTGGCTGCATCCACGCCCCAGGTAAAAGGTGCGTGACCGGCCACGATCACCATAGGCGCGGCCATCGGGTCCTGACCCCGGTAGCATTCAGTAATCTGCACGCCGGTTTCTTCCTCGTAGTCCCGCTTGATCTGCTCATCAGTCATCTCCGCCGTACAGGGGATCTCCCCATGTACAAAGTCCGCATGGGTGGTACCCAGGCAGGGAATCGGCATTTTGGCTTGTGCCCAGGCGGTGGCATAGGTCGAATGGGTATGGGTCACTCCACCGATGGCATCGAAATGCCGGTACAGATGGGTGTGGGTCTTGGTATCAGACGAGGGTCTGAGCTTGCCTTCAACAATTTGGTTGTCCAGGTCGACAATGACCATATCCTCTGGCTGCATCTTCTCGTAAGACACGCCGCTGGGTTTGATGGCGATGACGCCCTTTTGCCGGTCAATCTGCGATACATTACCGAAGGTATAGATCACCAGGTTGCGCACCTGCAGCTCCATATTGGCCTCGTAGACCTGGCGTTTGAGCTCGGTATAACTCATGACTTGGCTCCGTTGACATACTGGCCCAGGGCCTGGTACCTCTGGTACAGGCGGTCGTAGACAGCCGCCTTGTCGGCGTTGGGCAGATAGGTTCTGTGCACCGGCGAGGCCATTACCGCCTGGGCGCTGGCCACATTGGCATGGGCGCCGCCGGCGACCGAGGCAAAAATGGCCGCCCCCAGGGCGCAGCTCTGCTCGCTTTGCAGCACTTCGATGGGACAGTTCCACACATCCGCACAGGTCTGCATAACAAAGTGGGATTTCTTGGAAATACCGCCTATCACCACAATGGAGTCAATGGGTACGCCTTCATCACGAAAACGCTCGGTAATGGCCCGGGAGCCAAAGGCGGTGGCTTCCACCAGCGCTTTGAATATCTGTGGCGCCTGACTGCCCATCTTCAGACCGGTGATGGCCATGCTGACGGTCTGATCCGCATCCGGAGTGCGCCGTCCGTTGATCCAATCCAGCGCAGTAATCCCCGATTCGGATTGGGGCAACTGACTGGCGGCCTGGGACAGGGACGCCAGGGTCCGCTCTTCCAGGGCCTGCAACAGTTTGTCTACCTGCTCCGGGGCAAGCTCGGGCAACAGTTCCCTGGCCGGCCACAACAACAAGTCCTTAAACCAGGCATAGAGATCGCCAAAAGCCGACTGACCGGCTTCCAGCCCCACCATGCCTGGTAGCACCGAGCCGTCCACCTGACCGCAGATACCGCGCACCGACTTGCCCTCTAGCTGGGCGGGTTGGGTGACGGTGATATCGCAGGTGGAGGTGCCCATGACTTTGGTCAGTACGCCGGGGCGGACATTGGCGGCAACTGCGCCCATATGGCAGTCAAATGCGCCATAGCCAATGGCAATACCGGCTTGCAGGCCGAGGCGCTCGGCCCAGTCTTCGGTCAGATAACCCGCCACCTTATCAGAGGTCTGGGTCTGCGGATTAAGGGTAGTGACCAGCCCATCCAGCAAAGGATCGATGGACTTGAAGAAACTGTTGGGAGGAAAGCCATCCCATTGGGCATTCCACATCAACTTATGACCGGCGGCGCAGCGACCCATGCGGAACTTGTCCGGATGGTTGGTGCCGGCCAGCACGGCGGTGATCCAGTCGCAATGTTCGACCCAGGACCAGGCGGCAGCCCGCACCTTTTCATCACTACGCAACACATGCAACGCTTTGGCCCAGAACCATTCGGACGAGTAGATACCGCCCATATGCTTGAGGTAATTGGTCTGTGCGCGGTTGGCGGCAGCCGTGATCTCAGCGGCCTCTTTAACCGCGGTATGGTCTTTCCACAACACGAACATGGCATTGGGGTTGTCAGAAAATTCCCGCAACAGGGCCAGCGGCACGCCTTCTTTATTAATGGCAACGGGGGTTGAACCGGTGGTATCGAAACTCAGGCCGATGACGCGTTCTGCTGCCCCTTGCGGGGCCTTTTTCCATAGTCCTTGTAATACCAGTTCGAGACTGTCCAGATAATCCTGTGGATGCTGGCGGAACTGATCCCTGGCCGGTTCGCAGTACAAGCCTTTTGACCAGCGGGGATAAAACACCAGATGGCTGGCAATTTCAGCGCCGGTGGCGGTATCTACCAACAGCGCCCGTACAGAATCGGAACCGTAGTCCAGTCCCAGGGCATAACGTGACATAGCAAACCTTTAAACTCTGACAAAATAGTCAAACAACTTATTTGTATGATAATATCAACATTCTCACCTTGTAAAGATAATATAAAAATAATATTGGCTAAAACGAGAATTCTGAACTCCGCCGGGCAACTCTCCACCCGGTCAGTAAAAATCAGGCTTTGAAGGAAAGTGCGCACAATGACGGCAGTCTTTGACCACTCAACCTTCAGGCTCAATTGTTAAATTTGTATGATAAAATGGAAGCCTTATGTCCAACCAATTACAACAACTCAAAAGCATGACCACAGTAGTGGCCGACACCGGTGACTTTGAGGCCATTGCGGCTTATCAGCCACAGGATGCCACTACCAATCCTTCCCTGATCCTTAAGGCCATCCAGCAGCCCAAATACCGGCACCTGGCTGAAGAAGCATTGACCTGGGCCCGGAGTCAGGCCAGTGAAACAGACACTGTGGCACTGGCGGCCGATAAGCTGGCGGTATTGCTGGGCAGCAAGCTGATGCAGCAGGTACCGGGGCTGGTCTCCACCGAGGTGGACGCACGGTTGTCATTCGATTCCATGGGCACCATCGAAAAAGCCCATCATCTGATAGAGATGTATCGCCAGCAGGCGGTGGACACCAGCCGGGTACTGATCAAAGTGGCGGCCACCTGGGAAGGCATTCAGGCTGCCCGGGTGCTTGAGCAGCAAGGTATTCGCTGTAATCTGACTTTGCTGTTCAGCTTTGCTCAGGCCAGGGCCTGTGCCGAAGCAGGGGTTTATCTGGTCTCGCCCTTTGTGGGCAGGATCCTGGACTGGTTTAAAAAGCAATTCCCAGAGCAGGACTTCAGCGGGGATAAGGATCCCGGTGTGCAGTCGGTCAGCCAGATTTATACTTACTTCAAGCAGCACCAGTATTCCACCATCGTCATGGGGGCGAGCTTTCGCAATATAGGCGAGATCCAGCACCTGGCCGGTTGTGACAGGCTGACCATCAGCCCTACCCTGCTTGAGGAACTGGCCAACTGTCATGGACCACTGCCCAGGCAACTAACGTCCGGGGTGGAGGTGAAAACACGGCCGGCTCAACTGACCGAACAGCAGTTCCGCTGGATGATGAATGAGGATGCCATGGCCACAGAAAAACTCAGTGAGGGGATCCGCCAGTTCGCTTTGGATCAGGCCAAGCTGGAAGCCTTGCTCAGCGAACTGTTGTGCAGGTAATCCAAGGAATAACCACAGAGACACAGAGAGCACAGAGATTGCTGGGGGTATAAGAACTCGCTCCCCCTGCCCACTTCGTGCTCTTCGTGTCCTTAGTGGTAAAAATTTAACTCGACAGTACCACCACGAAGGGCACGAAGGGACACGAAGAATTATTCTATCCTTTCCACTTTGCGTTCTCTGTGTCTCTGTGGTTCCCTTATTTCTTCAGAAGGCCCTCGGCCAGCTCCAGTACCCTTTCCACGGTAAAGCCGAAGTGTTTGAGCAGCATCGGGCCCGGCGCCGATTCACCAAAGCTGTGCATGCCCAGAATCGCGCCGTCCCGGCCTACATATTTGTACCAATAGTCCACATGGGCCGCCTCAATGGCCAGCTTGGGCACCGCGTCCGGCAGTACCTGGCGCTGGTAATCCGCAGACTGTGCATCAAACACGTCGGTACTGGGCATGGACACCACTCTTACTTTGTATCCCTTATCTGACAGAGCTGCTGCCCCCTGCATAGCCAGGTCCACTTCGGAACCGGTGGCAATCAGAATAAGATCAGGCTGTCCACTGCCATCACGCAGGATATAGCCGCCTTTGCCAATGTCAGCGACTTGCTCTGCATTGCGGGCCATGGGGACGGTATTCTGACGACTGAAAACCAGGGCCGAGGGGCCATCGGTATGCGCCAGGGCATAACGCCAGGCCACCGCGGATTCGGCGGCGTCACAGGGACGCCAGGTGGACAGATTCGGCGTCATCCGCAAGGTAGCCAATTGTTCGATGGGCTGATGGGTGGGGCCGTCTTCCCCCTGACCGATAGAATCATGGGTGTAGACAAAGATGCTGTGAGCTTTCATCAGGGCGGCCATACGCACCGCATTGCGGGCGTATTCCATAAACATCAAAAAGGTGGCGCCGAAGGGAATAAAGCCACCATGCAGGGCGATGCCGTTGATAATGCTGCTCATGCCAAACTCGCGCACCCCGTAATAGAGGTAGTTTCCATCCCTATGATCCTGTAAGCCTCTGGCCTTAGGCCAGAGCGTAAGATTGGATCCGGCCAGATCCGCCGAGCCGCCGAGCAGCTCCGGCAGACAGGCGGCAAAGGCTTCGATACTGTTTTGCGAAGCCTTGCGGGTGGCGATATTCGCGGCCTGTTGCTGACAGGACTGTATCCAGGCGTCGGCCTTTTCGGCAAAATCCGCCGGCAGCGTGCGCGCTACCACCCGGCGCTGATATTCAGCAGCCAGCTCTGGATATTCCTGCTGATATTGCTCGAACAGCATCAGCCATTCGCGCTCCAGGTCTTTGCCTTTAGCTCTGGCATCCCATTGCTGGTAGATCTCATCCGGCACCTCAAACGGCGGATACGGCCAGTTGAGTTGCTTACGCACCGCCTCAACTTCATCCTCACCCAACGGCGCGCCGTGGCAGTCGTGAGTACCGGATTTATTCGGTGAGCCGAAGCCAATAATGGTTTTACAACAAATCAAGGTGGGCTTGTCGGAAACCGCCTGCGCCAGCTCAATGGCGGCGGTGATGGCTTCCTCATCGTGGCCGTCCACGTGGCGAATAACGTGCCAACCGTAGGCCTCAAAACGTTTGGGCGTATCGTCGGTGAACCAGCCTTCTACATGACCGTCAATGGAAATACCATTGTCATCCCAAAATGCGATCAGCTTGCCCAGCTTCAACGTGCCGGCCAATGAGCAGGCTTCATGGGAGATGCCCTCCATCAGGCAGCCATCGCCCAAAAAGGCATAGGTATAGTGATTGACCAGATTAAAGCCGGGCCGGTTAAACTGAGCCGCCAGGGTCTTTTCCGCCACAGCCATTCCCACAGCATTGGCGATGCCGGCACCTAAAGGCCCGGTGGTGGTTTCCACGCCCGGCGTATAACCGTATTCGGGATGCCCGGGCGTGCGCGAGTGCAACTGGCGGAAACGTTTTAGATCTTCCATGCCCAGATCATAGCCGCTTAAGTGCAGCAGGGAGTAAACCAGCATGGAGCCATGGCCGTTTGATAATACAAACCTGTCCCGGTCAGACCAGGCCGGATTGGCCGGATTATGCTTGAGAAAGGTTCGCCACAATACGGTGGCAATATCCGCCATGCCCATGGGCGCGCCGGGATGACCGGATTTGGCTTTTTGCACCGCATCCATGGAAAGCATACGAATGGCATTGGCCAGGGGGTTGTTCTTGGGCATGCAAAGCTCCTTGAGTAGTATTATATTACAATTAATATCTCAAAGGGCAGCGCAATAGGCAAGTCAAAATCCGGCTGGTAATCCTCTGGGTCTCTGCTTTACTTAATCCTTGTCAGGCACATACCCAGTATAAGAAGCTGCCGTACAGGCGAACAATAGCCCGGATAACCGGCAGCGCCCCTTAAGCTGGGATGGCCTGGCGCCTAGTAGTTCTCCAATATGAAATATTAAAAAACCCCGCAGATGCGGGGTTTTTCATATTCCGGCAGGTAAAATCAGGCGTTACCTTGAACCTTCATTCTATGCTGGGCGGCAAACTCCAGCATACGATCCAGTGGTATCAAGGCTTTAATCCTGGTCTGCTCATCGACGAAAATTTCATGGCCGTTATTGTCGGTCAGAGCCTCTTCGATTGCCTTGAGGCCGTTCATGGCCATCCAGGGACAATGGGCGCAACTCCTACAGGTGGCACCGTTACCTCCGGTCGGCGCTTCCAGGAAGGTCTTGTCCGGCGCCGCCTGCTGCATCTTATAAAAGATGCCCCTATCCGTAGCCACAATCAGCTTGTCGTTAGGTAGGGTCTGAGCGGCCTTAATCAACTGAGATGTGGAACCCACCGCATCGGCCATGGCTACCACGTTATCCGGCGACTCGGGGTGAACCAGGATAGCAGCTTCCGGATATTGCTCTTTGAGGGCGGCCAGGGCACGGGCTTTGAACTCGTCATGCACTACGCAGGCGCCCTGCCACATCAGCATATCTGCACCGGTTTGTTTCTGGATATAGGTACCCAGGTGGCGATCCGGCCCCCACAGGATCTTTTTGCCCTGGCTGTCCAGGTGCTCGACGATTTCAAGGGCAATACTTGAGGTCACCACCCAGTCGGCGCGCGCCTTTACCGCCGCAGAGGTATTGGCATACACCACCACCGTTCGGTCGGGATGGGCATCGCAGAACGCACTGAAACGGTCGATGGGGCACCCCAGATCCAGTGAACAGGTTGCCTCTAGGGTCGGCATCAGCACGGTTTTCTCGGGGCTGAGAATTTTGGCCGTCTCACCCATAAATTTGACGCCGGCGACTATCAGGGTCTGTTCGTCTGCATCACGGCCAAAGCGGGCCATTTCCAGTGAATCCGACACACAGCCGTTAGTTTCCTCCGCCAGGGCCTGGATCTCAGGATCCGTATAATAATGGGCCACCAATACGGCATTCTTTTCTTTCAGCAAACGCTTGATGCGCGCCTTATACGCCAGCTTGTCCTCGTCACTCAAAGGACGGGGTTTGGCAGGAAAGACGTAATCAAGGCTGTCAACTGTCTGAGTCTGGATCATAGTGCTGTTCGGCATAACTTCTGGGGCGCGAATTATACATGTGCTGTTCAAAAAATCATATTCTCCTGTCTGGGCGTCCCTCCGTGGTCGATAAGGTTATTTCAGTGCCTTTGACAGCGACTGGCTGATTTTTATCCATTAATTCCCTATGCTGGTAGAAAAAAGGAGAGGTTATGTGGGTTGAAGGCAGGGTGGTCGATCGAATCGACTGGAACGACAAGCTGTTTTCCCTTTTTATCGAGGCGGATATCGGCAACTTTATTCCCGGTCAGTTTATCAAAGTCGGACTGGATATTGGCGATAAGCGCATCGGCCGGGCCTATTCCCTGGTTAATGCCCCTGACAGTCCCGCCCTGGAAGTTCTGTTGGTGTCAGTGGAGGATGGTCTGCTTTCCCCGGCACTTGCCAGATTAAATCCCGGCGATGCCATCCAGGTCAGCAGCAAAGCCAGCGGTTATATGACGCTGGATGAGATCAGCCAGGGTAAACATCTCTGGATGCTGGCCACAGGCACCGCTGTAGGGCCCTTTATTGCCATGCTCAGAACACCCCAACCCTGGCAGCGCTTCGAACGCCTGGTGCTCTGTTATGGGGTAAGACTGGCTCGGGATCTGGCCTACCTGGAGGAACTGCAGGCCCTGCAAAGTGCCAACCCGCAGCAATTCAGCCTGATTCCCTGTGTCACCCGGGAGAAAATACCCGATATGATGCAGATTCGGCTGCCGGAAGCGCTCAGAACAGGTCAGTTGGAACAAGCCGCCGGATTGAAAATCAGCCCTGAGCAGAGCCAGTTCATGCTGTGCGGTAATCCAGGCATGGTCAGTGATGCCCAGCAAATCCTGCTGGACAGGGGACTGCAGAAAAACCTTAAACGCAAACCCGGCCATATCACCATGGAGCGTTATTGGTAGTCGATCAGGTATGGATAAACAACCCTGAACCTGCGCGGTTAAAGGCCACAAAACAATTAATTTCGGCCCTTATAGCGCTAAACTTCTTCTAATCGCCTATAAATACAGCATTCAGTAAGAAAAATCTCCCTTGCGGACAGATTTGGGTTGCACGAGGTCAGGATTTAAGTATTATATGCGCCCGTTGCGGCAGACAGCAAACACAGTGGGTCGTTAGCTCAGTTGGTAGAGCAGTTGACTTTTAATCAATTGGTCGCTGGTTCGAATCCAGCACGACCCACCACTTTTTCTCAGGCCCTCCCCGACATGAGAAAAGCAAAAATTTCTGTCACATCATCCAAGATTGTGGGTCGTTAGCTCAGTTGGTAGAGCAGTTGACTTTTAATCAATTGGTCGCTGGTTCGAATCCAGCACGACCCACCACATTCTTAAAGACTTCAGAAAGACTCAAGGCTCTACCCCATAAACGGGGGATCAGCACTCAACGTACACGATTAATAACACCATTCCATCCGCAATGGGTCATTACTCTGATCCGGTAGTTTTCAAAATTTCTAAAACCATACGCTCTTCTCGA
>NZ_JAFKCV010000256.1 GCF_017254865.1 Bowmanella dokdonensis
CATGAGGGAAGGCTGCTTAAAGCTGAGCAGCTTTGCCGACACTTTTTACGTCAGAATCCTCAACATGTGGAGGCAATGCGCCTACTGGCACAAATCGGCGTAAAGCACTATGTGCTGGATGACGCGGAATTTTTGCTGGAAAGTGCGCTAGAGTTTGCCCCGGGCCACGATGGTGTCAGACAAGATCTCGTTCATGTACTGCATAAGCGTCAGAAGTATGAACGGGCACTGCAACAGGCGCAGGCTTTGTACCAAGGGGCTCCGGACAACGGCCATCTACAAATGCTGCTGGCTAACCAACTTGTCGCGGTAAGCCAGTT
>NZ_JAFKCV010000257.1 GCF_017254865.1 Bowmanella dokdonensis
GTGGCTCCTCGGTTTAGCTTTTAGCCAGTTCTAGGGTATTAACCACTTCCACCGGGGCTTTGTCTTTGAGATTATGGTGACCGGTGACAACCACCTGCTCAGAGCCAGCTAAACCCTCCAGCACTTCAACTAGGTCACCTTCGGCATAACCGGTTTGTACCTGAACCTTCTGTGCAATCCCATCACGCACCACGAAGACACTGCTTTTATCATCAATATTGATAATGGCCTGGCGCGGTAACAAGGTGGCATTAGCATGGGTATCGTAGTTAAGCTTAACTTGAGCAAACATGCCGGCTTTTAAATGATTGTCCTCATTG
>NZ_JAFKCV010000258.1 GCF_017254865.1 Bowmanella dokdonensis
GAGTCCACTGATGCCCAAGATTCTGAAGCTGAGTCGCTTCAGGCGCAGGATGAGCGCGTTGGGCAAGACGAACAGGAATTAGATTTAGAAGCACTGCTTAACGAGCATTTACAGGATCCTGAGCCGCCGACGCCGCTGGCCGAATCAGAAGATGATTTCCTGGATATTGACGCTCTGCTGAATGAAAGCGTTGAAGCGGAAGAAGAGCCTCAAACCGAGAAGGCATTGAATCTGGATGTGGATCTTGATCAGTATGCCAGCGTCAAAGATGATGAGGACAGAGTGGATGTCGATCAGGACGGTGGCATCAGCGCTAAAT
>NZ_JAFKCV010000259.1 GCF_017254865.1 Bowmanella dokdonensis
GCACCTGGTATATGACGGTCGTTGGTTCACGCCACTGAAAGATTCTATTTTGGCGGGTGCTCAAGCGTTCGCTAACCAGATTACCGGTGATGTGGTGGTTAAGCTCTACAAAGGGCAGGCCACTGTGGTGCAGCGTCGCTCACCTAACTCGCTGTATTCCGAAGATTTCGCCACTTTTGGTGCGGATGATGTGTATGACCAAAGCCACGCCGAAGGCTTTATCCGTCTGTACAGCCTGGCCAGTCGCATTAAGGCACTGAAAGATAAGGGACAAGCCTGATGGCCTTGTGGGGCGGACGCTTCCAGGGCGGAAGCAGCG
>NZ_JAFKCV010000260.1 GCF_017254865.1 Bowmanella dokdonensis
CTAGGTCGGATAGCGCCAAGGCAAGGGCAAGACTGACAAGAAAACTTTCTCCGCCTGACAGGGTTTTGGTGTCGCGCTCAACATCACCTTGCCAGGTATCCAGCACGCTAAGTGAGAGACCTTCTGAGTCTTTGCGCTTTAGCAGATAACGGCCATGTAATCTGTCCAGCTGTTTGTTAGCCAGATATACCAGGTTATCTAGCGTGAGTCCCTGGGCAAACTTACGGAAGCGGTCTCCGCTGGCAGAACCAATCAGCGAGTGAAGGTAACTAAGGTCATCATACTCTAGCTTTTGCGCTTCTATTTGCTTACCCAACT
>NZ_JAFKCV010000261.1 GCF_017254865.1 Bowmanella dokdonensis
GGCGCAAGGAGATGGTGGCTTTATTGATACCTCCGGTGCCTATGTACAAATTGCCGAGGGCACACAGGTGAAGACCCTGGCGCCTAATGGCAGCGCAGGTGAATGGCTGATTGACCCCACTGATTTTTACATTACCCCGGGCGGCGCCACCCAGACCGCCAGCGGCATCGGTGCCGATACCCTGATGAGCAACCTGGGCAGCACCAATGTAACGCTGCAAACCGTCGCGACGGGTGGTGAGGCCGGGGATATTTATGTCAATGCGGCGCTCAATTGGACGGCAGCGACGGACCTGGAGCTGCGGGCGCATAACAATAT
>NZ_JAFKCV010000262.1 GCF_017254865.1 Bowmanella dokdonensis
GCTGGTTAAGCCGCAGACTTTAACTTTGCCAAACAACAGTTGCTGTACGGCCGTCGTTAAGTCTTGTTGCGCCATTATTGAACTGCCAACCAGAAAACCGTCGGCCAGTGGCGCTAAACGCAATACATCCTGGTGGGTATAAATACCCGACTCGGAGATGATCAGTGCATCTTCGGGAAGCAATGGAGTCAGAGTTTCCGTGGTGGCCAGATCCGTACTTAAGTCACGCAGGTTACGGTTATTGATACCGATGATCTTAGCGCCAAGGCGCCCTGCGCGAATCGCTTCTTCTTCATTGGACACTTCGGTCAGTACATC
>NZ_JAFKCV010000263.1 GCF_017254865.1 Bowmanella dokdonensis
TGGATGACAGCCGGGATTTGAAAGGATGGACGCAGTATTTTCATCAGCAAATGCAAGACAAGATTGACCAGCTGAACAAAGAAGTGGCAGAGCTGGAAGCTAAATCCTGATGATGATTGGCGTTGATGCAAAAGCAGGCTAGACTGCGGGCAATTTACGACTGATGGGACAAAATAATGAGTGCTGAACTTAACGAATGGTATGAATTCAATCAGGAAACCATTGAAGCGCTGCTAAATGATGGCAGTAATGCAGAATTACCGCATTCCATTGAGTATCATTTTGCCAGCGACAACTTTGACCGCCTGGAAAAGGCCG
>NZ_JAFKCV010000264.1 GCF_017254865.1 Bowmanella dokdonensis
ATCCACTGCTTGGCCAGGTCCCGGTAGTGCTCGGCATTGTCCAGTTTGGCATCGGCCCGATAGAGATTATCCAACAGCGGCTGATAGTCGCGGATAAATGCCTCCCGGCGTTTTTGCGGAAGCAAACTGGCCAGTAGGTCTAACCAGGCTTGCTGGTGCAAGCTGGCACTGGCTTCACGGGGTAAATAGGTCAAGGTTAAACGTTTAAGCAGACTGTTAAGGCTATCCGGCCAGTGGGGTTGAGTCAGATCCAGGCTGGCCAGTTCGGCCTGCGCCTGTCTAATTGCCAGCTTTTTGCGCCGGGCAGCCACAAGGGT
>NZ_JAFKCV010000265.1 GCF_017254865.1 Bowmanella dokdonensis
TCTTCTTTCCTACCGGAAGAAGACCAGGGTATCTTCCTGACCATGGTGCAACTGCCCACCGGAGCAAGCCAGGAGCGTACCGAAGAAGTGCTGAAAAAGGTCTCTGAATATTATCATCAGGAAGACTCGGTACGTTCGGTCTTTACCGTGTCAGGCTTCAGCTTTGCCGGTCGAGGTCAGAACGTTGGTTTAGCCTTTGTGCGCTTGAACGATTGGGATGAGCGTGACAGTAGCCAAAGCGTGCAAGCCACCATAGGTCGGGCAATGGGGTACTTCTCCACCATCAAAGAGGCCCAGATTTTTGCCTTTAACCTGCC
>NZ_JAFKCV010000027.1 GCF_017254865.1 Bowmanella dokdonensis
AGCAAAAAGGCCGCACACTGCGGCCTTTTTCGTACAGGCAGTTTTTTTATGAACTACTTCCATGTAGTTAACCTGCGCTGCAGGCCAGCTAAAGCTGTTCCCTGGCGTTCCCTACGCCATGGTGCTCTTGCAAAAACTGCACTTCCGCCATCCCTGGCGGTCGTAGTGCGGGCGTCGTATCTAAGATCATCGACTAATTCGCCTGGAGCGAATTTACTCACCACCTCCCTGTGGTTCGTCCTTCGGAGCCGCTAAAGCGGTTGATGATTGCTCCAGGCAATCATGCTGAACAGCCGGAGGCTGGCCCGTAAGGGCGCAGGGCAGGGTGAAAACGGAATAAGGAACAGCAAACTGTTTTGCTGTTTCCCGTTTGAACGATCCGAGCTCTGCGAAGGGCTGGGCAGCCCGAAGTACTAATATCGGAATTTAGGTTTGAAAGGCTCCTTCGGGAGCCTTTTTGCCTTGTTCTCCAATCATCCTTGCCGTATGCGCAGTTTAAAAAGCAATGCAATCTCGAAGGGTTTATCCGCCGCGTGTTGTTGGCTGCCTTTGTGTGCTTGTACAGATGAGACCTGGCGAAGCGTCAAGCTTGTATAACAAGATTCAACAGGTATAATACCGCACCCTCCTTATGCTCGATTCAACTTCTTCCTTCAGATAAAGACGAATTCACCGCATAAGAGGATTGTTTTTAGGGGTGTAGTTCCAATTGGTAGAACAGCGGTCTCCAAAACCGACGGTTGGGGGTTCGAATCCCTCCACCCCTGCCAGTTTATTGAAGGATTCTGGCACTATGTGCCAAATCTAGACAACAGGACAGGCCTGATCTCTAAGAGATTCAGACCGTGATTTAGCACAGGGCTCTTGTCTGTTCGGACAAGGGAAAGAAACCGTAGTAATAGGTAATTTGCATGAGCGTCAATACAGAAAATACATCCGGTGCAATGGATTCAGTAAAATGGATACTGGTCATTGGTCTGCTGGTAGCGGCTATTGCCGGTAACTATGTCTATGAAGAGCTGTCTGTACTGATTCGTGCGGTCTCGGTTGTCGCTTTGGTGGTGGTAGCAGGTCTGATAGCTGCAAACACCGAGAAAGGGGCCCGCTTCCTGAACTTTGCCAAAGAATCCCGGATGGAAGTACGTAAGGTCGTCTGGCCAACCCGCCAGGAAGCCACACAGACAACCTTGATTGTTTTGGCCGCAACAGTGGTCGTTGCCTTGGTATTGTGGGGGCTGGATGGCATTCTGGTGCGTCTGGTATCACTGGTAACAGGACTGGGAGTTTAAGATGGCTGATAAAAAATGGTATGTGGTTCAGGCCTTTTCCGGCTATGAAGGCAGGGTTAAAAAGTCATTGCTTGAGCATATCAAGATCCATGGTATGGAAGATTACTTTGGTGAGATCCTGGTTCCTACCGAAGAAGTGGTAGAAATGCGGGCGGGCCAGAAGCGCAAGAGTGAAAGGAAGTTCTTCCCTGGCTATGTACTGGTCGAAATGGAAATGAATGAAGATTCATGGCATTTAGTTAAGTCAGTGCCCCGCGTACTGGGTTTCATCGGCGGTACCTCTGATCGCCCAGCCCCCATCACTAAACGTGAAGCGGATGCTATTTTGAATCGCCTTCAGGAATCTGTGGATAAGCCTAAGCCGAAAACACTGTTCGAACCAGGTGAAGTGGTTCGTGTCACCGAAGGTCCTTTTGCGGATTTCAATGGTGTTGTAGAAGAAGTGGACTACGAGAAGAGCCGTCTGAAAGTATCCGTTCTGATCTTTGGTCGTTCTACGCCGGTTGATTTGGAATTCGGCCAGGTCGAGAAAGGCTAATCGACACCGGATAGCAAAGATACCAAGTCCAAAATCGCCAATTTAGCAAGTTTCGGCTTGAACCGGGCTGCAGATTAAAATATAATCCGCAGCCCATTTTTATCGAACGGGGAGCCGTTTGAGTAAGCATCCTCAATGCTTACGAGGCGTTTTACCCAAATTAGAGGTCAATAACATGGCAAAGAAAGTCAAAGGCTTGATTAAGCTTCAAGTCGCTGCGGGTTCTGCTAACCCCAGTCCACCAGTCGGTCCAGCCCTGGGTCAGCATGGTGTAAATATCATGGAATTCTGTAAGGCGTTTAACGCTAAGACAGACAACCTGGAAAAAGGTGCTCCTGTACCTGTGGTCATCACGGTTTATGAAGATCGTTCATTTACCTTTGAAACCAAGACTCCTCCTGCTTCTTACCTGTTGAAAAAAGCAGCCGGTCTGAAGAGTGGTTCTGCCCGTCCCAACACTGACAAAGTGGGCAAGGTAACCCGTGCGCAATTGGAAGAAATTGCCAAGGTTAAGGAACCCGATCTGACAGCTGCCGATTTGGACGCAGCGGTAAATACAATCGCTGGCTCTGCTCGTAGCATGGGCTTGGTAGTAGAGGGCTAATCAGATGGCTAAATTGACCAAACGTATGCGCGTCATCAAAGAAAAAGTTGACGCCACTAAAGAATATGAAATCAACGAAGCGGTTGCCCTGCTCAAAGAGCTGGCCACTGCTAAGTTTGCCGAAAGCCTGGACGTGGCTATTAACCTGGGTGTTGATCCGCGTAAATCTGACCAGAACGTGCGTGGCGCCACAGTGCTGCCACACGGTACTGGTAAAGACGTACGTGTAGCTGTGTTTACACAGGGTGCCAATGCCGAAGCAGCCAAGGCTGCCGGTGCTGACATCGTCGGCATGGAAGATCTGGCCGAACGGGTCAAGAAAGGTGAAATGCCTTTTGACGTGGTTATCGCCTCTCCAGACGCGATGCGCGTAGTGGGTACTTTGGGCCAGATCCTGGGTCCCCGCGGCCTGATGCCAAACCCCAAGACGGGTACTGTCACTCCTGATGTAGTGACTGCCGTTAAGAACGCCAAGGCTGGTCAGGTCCGTTACCGTAACGACAAGAACGGTATTATCCATGCCAGTATCGGCAAGGTGAGCTTCGAAGCAAACCAGATCAAGGAAAACCTGGAGTCACTGTTGGACGCCCTGCGTAAGGCCAAGCCTTCCACTGCCAAGGGTACCTATGTGAAGAAGGTCAGCCTGAGCACCACTATGGGTGCCGGTGTGACAATAGACCAGGCCACATTGGCTGGTTAATCCGACGAGATTCGGATTAATAAAGGTTATGGGTTGGAGTCTCGTTAAGAGGCTTCCGTCCAAGACCGCAGGCGCGTAACAGGGACTTTTGTTGTCCTGAACGCTTAATCCACAAGCCTGCGCAGACGGTGAAGACCCCAGAAGAATTTAGATTCCTTCTGGTTTCTCACCGTAAATCGCGCGCCGGTACGGTATCGGCGATGTGTAGGAAACCAGACGTAAGTCTGGATGAACCAGGAGTTAAGAGCCAATGGCTATTAAGCTTGAAGACAAAAAGGCAATTGTTGCTGAAGTCACTGAAGCTGCCAAAGGTGCTTTATCTGCGGTAGTCGCAGACGCTCGTGGTGTCACTGTAGGCAAGATCACTGTTCTGCGTCAGCAGGCCCGTGATGCCGGTGTATGGATGAAAGTTGTCCGTAATACTCTGGCCCGCCGCGCAGTAGAAGGCACCGAGTTCGAGTGTCTGAAAGATGTATTCGTAGGCCCAACTGTTATTGCCTTTTCCAAGGAGCACCCCGGTGCTGCAGCGCGGATCTTCAAAGATTTCGCTAAAGACAATAAAGCATTTGAGCTGAAAGGTGCGGCTTTCAACGGCGAAACCGTTAATTTTGAACTGCTTGCCTCGTTGCCAACTTACGACGAAGCGATTGCACGTTTGATGAGCACCATGAAAGAAGCAGCTGCAGGCAAACTTGTACGTACAATTGCCGCGGTTCGCGACCAGAAACAAGAGCAAGCTGCCTGATTTTATTGGCAGCCTGAGTAAAAGTTTAATCGGGGTTATCCCCCTTAATTTGGGAATCTGAGAAATGTCAGTGACTAAAGAGCAAATCTTAGACGCTATCGCAGAAATGTCCGTAATGGACGTTGTTGAACTGGTATCTGCGATGGAAGAGAAATTCGGCGTATCTGCCGCTGCTGCCGTAGCCGTTGCTGCTGGCGGTGGTGAAGCTGCTGCTGAAGAGAAAACAGAATTCGACGTAATTCTGGCTGAAATCGGCGGTAACAAAGTTGCCGTAATCAAAGCAGTACGTGCCGCTACCGGTCTGGGCCTGAAAGAAGCCAAAGACATGGTAGAAGCTGCTCCTAAAGCCATCAAAGAAGGCGTGAGCAAAGATGACGCTGAAGCACTGAAGAAAGAGCTTGAAGAAGCTGGTGCTAAAGTTGAAATCAAATAATCTGTCGAAAGACAGATTATTTGCCTGATTTCAGGCAAAGGCTGGTGATCATTTGATCACCAGCCTTTTTGCGCTGTAGGATAGAGCACTTACACCGTTTATTGCCTATCCGTAATTTGCGCACGGGACTGTCCACCTAGTATTCAACGATGCCACTTTTTTTGGTGATGTATTGATGCAATACCAGATTGGCGACATCCCCTAAACGGTGCTGGAAGTTTGTCTAAGGCTCATCGTCTGATGAGTGCAGTAAAGGCAAGTTGGGTCAAAAATCAGCAGGCTGAGGAACCCATGGTTTACTCCTATAGCGAAAAGAAACGTATTCGTAAGAATTTTGGCAAACGCCCGCAGGTATTGGAAATACCTTATCTTCTGTCAATCCAGCTAGATTCATTCAAGAAGTTCATCGAAATTGACCCAGATGGTCAGTATGGGCTGGAAGCGGCATTTCGATCAGTATTTCCAATTAAGAGTTATTCCGGTAACTCTGAACTGCAGTATGTGAGCTACCGCTTAGGCGAGCCGGTGTTTGATGTTAAAGAATGTCAAATCCGCGGCGTCACCTATTCTGCACCACTGCGGGTGAAGTTGCGTATGGTGTTGTTCGACAAGGAAGCAGCGCCAGGCACAGTGAAGGACATAAAGGAACAGGAAGTCTACATGGGCGAAATTCCGCTCATGACAGAAAACGGTACTTTTGTCATTAATGGTACTGAACGAGTTATTGTTTCTCAGCTGCATCGTTCGCCCGGCGTGTTCTTTGACCACGATAAGGGTAAGACCCACTCTTCCGGTAAGGTACTGTATAACGCCAGGGTAATCCCCTACCGCGGTTCCTGGCTGGATTTCGAATTTGATCCGAAAGACAATCTGTTTGTCCGTATTGACCGTCGCCGTAAACTGCCAGCCACCATTATTTTGCGCGCCCTGGACATGGGCACCGAAGAGATCCTGAATTTGTTCTTCGAGAAGAACCATGTCCGTATCACTGACGATAAGTTAATGATGGACATCGTTCCGGATCGACTCCGTGGTGAAACCGCCCAGTTCGACATTCTGGATAAAGAAGGCAATGTGCTGGTAGAAGCCGGACGCCGGATTTCTGCCCGCCATACCCGCCAGTTGGAAAAGGCCGACATTACCGAACTGGAAGTGCCTGCTGAATACCTGGCCGGAAAAGTCATGGCTCGCACCTACGTGGACGAGAAGACTGGCGAAGTCATCGTCAATGCCAATGACGAGCTGACGCTTGAAGCCCTGCTGGGTTTGAGAAAGGCCGGCTTTAAGAGCTTCGAAACACTCTATATCAACGAGCTGGATCACGGTTCCTATATTTCCGATACGCTGCGGATCGATTCTACCAGCAACCGTCTGGAAGCACTGGTTGAGATCTATCGCATGATGCGTCCTGGTGAGCCACCGACGAAGGATGCAGCGGAAACCCTGTTCGACAACCTGTTCTTCTCCGATGACCGCTATGACCTCTCATCAGTGGGAAGAATGAAGTTCAACCGCCGTCTGGGCCGTGATGAGTTGACAGGTGAAGGTACGCTGGATAAGGACGATATCGTCTCTGTTATGCGCCAGTTGATTGCCATTCGTGACGGTAAAGATGAAGTGGACGATATCGACCACCTGGGTAACCGCCGTATCCGTTCTGTTGGTGAGATGGCCGAGAACCAGTTCCGGGTCGGTCTGGTGCGCGTTGAGCGGGCAGTAAAAGAGCGTTTGAGTCTGGGTGATCTGGACAACGTGATGCCTCAGGATCTGATCAATGCCAAACCAATTTCTGCGGCGGTCAAAGAGTTCTTTGGTTCAAGCCAGCTGTCTCAGTTTATGGATCAGAATAACCCGTTGTCGGAAGTGACCCACAAGCGTCGTATTTCTGCCTTGGGCCCCGGTGGTCTGACCCGTGAGCGTGCCGGCTTTGAGGTGCGTGACGTACACGTAACGCACTATGGCCGTGTGTGTCCGATTGAGACGCCTGAAGGCCCGAACATCGGTCTGATCAATTCATTGTCAACCTATGCCCGTACCAACGATTTCGGTTTCCTGGAAACTCCTTACCGTAAGATCGTCGACGGCATTGTCACTGACGAGATTGAATACCTGTCCGCCATTGAAGAAGGCCAGTACGCAATAGCCCAGGCCAATGCCGAGCTGGATGCACAAAGTCGCCTGGCAGACGAACTGGTTTCCTGTCGTTACCGTGGTGAATTCACGCTGATGCCCAGCAGTGATATCACCTATATGGACGTTTCGCCTCAGCAGATCGTCTCCGTTGCTGCGAGTATTATTCCGTTCCTGGAGCACGATGATGCTAACCGGGCCCTGATGGGTGCGAACATGCAGCGTCAGGCCGTTCCTACCCTGCGTGCGGAAAAGCCGCTGGTGGGCACCGGTATGGAAAAAACTATTGCGGTTGACTCTGGTGTAACAGTGGTTGCCAAGCGTGGTGGGGTGGTGGATTACGTTGATGCCAGCCGTATAGTAATCAAGGTCAATGAAGAAGAGACCTACGCTGGTGAAGCCGGTATCGACATCTACAACCTGACCAAATACACCCGTTCCAACCAGAACACCTGTATCAATCAGAAGCCTACCTGTAAGGTCGGCGAGCCGATTGTTGCCGGTGATGTGCTGGCCGACGGTCCGTCAACGGACTTGGGTGAACTGGCTTTGGGTCAGAACATGCGTGTGGCCTTTATGCCCTGGAATGGCTTCAACTTCGAAGACTCCATTCTGATCTCTGAGCGTGTGGTGGAAGAGGACAGATTCACTACCATCCATATTCAGGAGCTGAGCTGTATCGCCCGTGATACCAAGCTTGGGCCGGAGGAAATCACCGCCGATATCCCCAACGTGGGTGAGTCTGCCTTGTCCAAGCTGGATGAGTCCGGTGTGGTTTACATCGGTGCCGAAGTCAAAGGCGGTGACATCCTGGTCGGTAAGGTAACGCCCAAGGGTGAGACGCAACTGACGCCGGAAGAGAAGCTGTTGCGTGCCATTTTCGGTGAGAAAGCGTCTGACGTTAAGGATACCTCACTGCGTGTACCCAACTCGGTTCACGGCACAGTTATTGACGTACAGGTCTTTACCCGTGATGGCGTTGAAAAAGACAAGCGCGCTCTGGAAATCGAGGATATGCAGCTTCGTCAGGTCAAGAAAGATCTGTCTGATGAGTTCAATATCCTGGCCGAAGGCACCTTCTCACGCGCCCGCAACCTGCTGGTTAACAATGGCGTGAAGGAAGAGAAGCTGGATGGTCTGCCCCGTGAGAAGTGGTTCGATATCAGCCTCAAGGATGAAGACGCCCAGTCCGATCTGGATCAGATTGCCGATCAATACGGCGAGATCAAGACTGAGTTCGACAAGAAGTTTGAAGTCAAGCGTCGCAAGATTACTCAGGGTGACGATCTGGCACCTGGCGTTCTGAAAATCGTCAAGGTTTACCTGGCGGTGAAGCGTATGATCCAGCCGGGTGATAAGATGGCCGGTCGCCACGGTAACAAGGGTGTAATTTCTACCATCATGCCGGTGGAGGATATGCCTTACGACGAACATGGTCAGCCCGTCGATATCGTACTGAACCCGTTGGGTGTACCTTCGCGGATGAACATAGGTCAGGTACTCGAAACCCACCTGGGTATGGCGGCCCATGGTATCGGCGCCAAGATTGAACGCATGATTAAGGAAGAGCAGGATAAAGCCAAGCTGCGTGACTTTATCAAGGAAGTCTATGCGCTGGGTGAGTCGCACCAGAAAGTCGATATCGACAGCTTCAGTGACGACGAGATTGCCCGCCTGGCTGATAATCTGCGCAGAGGTCTGCCCATCGCCACACCAGTGTTTGATGGTGCTACCGAAGAAGAGATCAAGCAGATGCTGACCCTGGCCGACATCCCGGAAGATGGTCAGATCACCCTGTACGACGGTCGTACCGGTCGCTCCTTTGAGCGTAAGGTGACGGTTGGTTACATGTACATGCTGAAACTGAATCACCTGGTCGATGACAAGATGCATGCCCGTTCCACTGGCTCTTACAGCCTGGTTACCCAGCAACCGCTGGGAGGAAAGGCACAATTCGGTGGTCAGCGTTTCGGAGAGATGGAGGTATGGGCACTGGAAGCTTACGGTGCTGCCTACACTCTGCAGGAAATGCTGACGGTCAAGTCCGACGACGTGAATGGTCGTACCAAGATGTATAAGAACATCGTGGACGGCGATCATCGGATGGAGCCTGGTATGCCGGAGTCCTTCAACGTACTGCTGAAGGAAATCCGCTCACTGGGTATCAACATCGAGTTGGAAGAAAACTAAGCCGACGCCGGTATTCAAGGGCATGCGGGGAGCCCGGTGGGCTCCCCAAGGTTAATGACTCCGCAGGGAGAAAATCGTGAAAGATTTATTGAAGTTTCTGAAGCAGCAGAATAAGACCGAAGAGTTCGACAATATCCGTATCGGTCTGGCTTCACCGGACATGATCCGTTCCTGGTCTTTTGGTGAAGTGAAAAAGCCCGAGACCATCAACTATCGTACCTTCAAGCCGGAGCGTGACGGCTTGTTCTGTGCACGTATCTTTGGCCCGGTTAAAGACTATGAATGCCTGTGCGGCAAGTACAAGCGCCTCAAGCATCGTGGCGTGATCTGTGAAAAGTGTGGTGTCGAAGTCACCCTGACCAAAGTACGCCGTGAACGTATGGGGCATATTGAACTGGCCAGCCCCGTGGCGCATATCTGGTTCCTCAAATCACTGCCGTCCCGCATCGGTTTGATGCTGGATATGACATTGCGCGATATCGAGCGCGTGCTTTATTTTGAAAGCTATGTGGTCACCGAACCGGGTATGACAACCCTGGAGCGTTCACAGTTGCTGTCTGAGGAAGAATACCTGGATGCACTGGAAGAGCATGGTGATGAATTCGAAGCCAAGATGGGTGCGGAGGCGGTCTTTGACCTGCTTAAGGCATTGGATGTGGATGGCGACGTTGCAGCCATGCGTGAAGAGCTGCCCAGCATCAATTCCGAGACCAAGCGCAAGAAGGTGACTAAGCGTCTGAAGCTGCTTGAGTCCTTCCAGCAGTCCGGTAACCGTCCTGAGTGGATGATCCTGACCGTATTGCCGGTATTACCACCGGATCTGCGTCCTTTGGTTCCTCTGGACGGCGGACGCTTTGCAACATCCGACCTGAACGATTTGTACCGTCGGGTGATAAACCGTAACAACCGTCTGAAGCGCCTGCTGGATCTGGCCGCCCCTGACATCATTGTGCGTAACGAAAAGCGCATGCTGCAGGAAGCGGTGGACGCCCTGTTGGATAACGGCCGCCGTGGCCGCGCTATTACCGGTTCCAACAAGCGCCCCCTGAAGTCCCTGGCAGATATGATCAAGGGTAAACAGGGTCGTTTCCGTCAGAACCTGTTGGGTAAGCGAGTTGACTACTCCGGCCGTTCCGTTATTACCGTGGGTCCAACATTGCGTCTGCATCAGTGCGGCCTGCCCAAGAAAATGGCGCTGGAGCTGTTCAAGCCATTCATTTACGGCAAGCTGGAAGGTCGTGGCCTGGCCACCACCATCAAAGCCGCCAAGAAAATGGTTGAGCGTGAAGCCCCTGAGGTTTGGGATGTACTGGATGAAGTGATCCGCGAACACCCGGTACTGCTGAACCGTGCCCCTACGCTGCACCGTCTGGGTATCCAGGCTTTCGAACCCACCCTGATCGAAGGTAAGGCGATTCAGTTGCACCCCTTGGTGTGTGCGGCATACAACGCCGACTTCGACGGTGACCAGATGGCCGTTCACGTTCCCCTGACCATCGAAGCACAGCTTGAAGCCCGTGCCCTGATGATGTCTACCAACAACATCCTGTCGCCAGCCAACGGTGAACCTATCATCGTTCCTTCTCAGGACGTGGTATTGGGTCTGTACTACATGACCCGTGACCGTGTTAACGGCAAAGGCGAAGGCATGGTGTTCAAGAACGCCCACGAAGCCGAGAAGGCCTACCGCACCGATGTGGCCGAGCTGCATGCCCGGGTCAAGGTGCGTATTCGTGAGTTCGATGTGGATGAGGCCGGCAACAAGACGGAAAAAGTTACCCTGACCGATACTACGGTGGGTCGTGCCATTCTGTCTTTGATTCTGCCTCAGGGTCTGCCGTTTGAACTGATCAACCAGGCGATGGGCAAAAAGCAGATTTCCCGTCTGCTCAACGCCAGTTATCGTGCCCTGGGTCTGAAAGACACGGTGATCGCTGCTGACCAAATCATGTATACGGGTTTCCATTACGCCATGATCGCCGGTGCCTCCATCGGTATCGATGATATGGTGATCCCGGATGAGAAAGCCGAAATCATCGATGCTGCCGAAGCCGAAGTGGCTGAAATCCAGGAGCAGTTCCAGTCTGGTCTGGTCACCGCCGGTGAGCGTTACAACAAGGTTATCGATATCTGGTCTGCCGCCAACGAGCGTGTATCCAAAGCCATGATGGCCAACCTGTCCAAAGAGCAGGTTAAGAACCGTGACGGAGAAATGGAAGAACAGCCTTCTTTCAACTCCGTTTATATGATGGCCGACTCCGGCGCCCGGGGTAGTGCGGCGCAGATTCGTCAGTTGGCAGGTATGCGTGGTCTGATGGCGAAACCTGACGGTTCCATCATCGAAACCCCCATCACGGCAAACTTCCGTGAAGGTCTGAACGTACTGCAGTACTTCATCTCCACCCACGGTGCACGTAAAGGCTTGGCCGATACGGCCCTGAAGACAGCCAACTCCGGTTACCTGACACGTCGTCTGGTGGATGTGGCTCAGGATCTGGTCATCAATAATGACGACTGCGGTACCTTTGAAGGGGTGAAAATGACTCCCCTCATCGAAGGTGGTGACGTGGTTGAGCCATTGCGCGAGCGGGTGCTGGGTCGTACGGTTGCCGAGGATCTGATCAAACCAGGTACGGACGAAGTCCTGGTGGAGCGCAACGTGATTCTTGACGAAGCCCTGGTGGATTTGTTGGAGTCCCACTCCATCGACCAGGTTATCGTGCGCTCTGTTATTACCTGTGAGAACGACTTCGGCGTGTGCGCCAAGTGCTACGGACGTGATCTGGCCCGTGGTCACCAGGTAGGTATTGGTGAGGCTGTGGGTGTTATCGCCGCCCAGTCCATCGGTGAGCCTGGTACCCAGCTGACCATGCGTACCTTCCACATCGGTGGTGCGGCCTCAAGAGCCTCGGCTGAAAACTCGGTTCAGGTAAAAACTTCCGGAACCCTGAAGCTGCATAATGCCAAATATGTACTGAATTCGGACGATAAGGTGGTGATTACCTCCCGGTCAACCGAGATTACTATCATTGACGACCAGGGCCGTGAGCGTGAGCGTTACAAGGTACCTTATGGTGCCATCCTGACCGTCAATGATGGCGCCAAGGTACAGGCCGGTGAAGTTGTGGCGAACTGGGATCCGCATTCGCATCCCATTATCACTGAGCGCCAGGCCAAGATCAGCTTTGCCGACGTGGATGACAGTAACACCGAGATGCAGCAGGACGAGCTGACAGGCCTGACCCGTATCGTGGTCAAGGACCTGAGCAAGGCCAATGTTAAAGAGCCCAAGCTGATTCTGGAAACATCCGAGCATGGTCTGCAGGAAATCCGTCTGCCCAGCTTCACCACTATTGAAGCTATCGACGGTGCTACAGCCAAGGCCGGTGACGTATTGGCGCGTATCCCGCAGGAAAGTTCCAAAACACGGGATATCACCGGTGGTCTGCCTCGGGTTGCCGACCTGTTCGAAGCCCGTAAGCCCAAAGAGCCGGCTATCCTGGCCGAAATTACCGGTACTATCAATTTTGGTAAGGAAACCAAAGGTAAGAAACGTCTGGTCATCGTCCCTGAGCAGGGTGAAGCCTACGAAGAGATGATTCCAAAGTGGCGTCAGCTTAACGTATTCGAAGGTGAGAAGGTCGAACGCGGCGAAGTCATTGCCGACGGTCCGGAGTCTCCACACGATATCCTGCGCCTGCGCGGAATCAGTGCGGTTTCCAACTATATCGTCAATGAAGTGCAGGACGTCTATCGTCTGCAAGGCGTGAAGATCAACGATAAGCACATCGAGGTCGTTATTCGCCAGATGTTGCGTAAGTGTCTGATCACGCATCCAGGCGACAGCCAGTTCCTGGAAGGCGAGCAGGTGGAAGTGTCCAACGTCAAGATTGCCAATCGCCATCTTGAGAAGCAGGGCAAAATTCCGGCTCAGTATGAAACTCAGTTGCTGGGTATCACCAAAGCCTCCTTGTCTACCGAGTCGTTCATCTCTGCGGCCTCATTCCAGGAGACAACACGGGTACTGACCGAAGCGGCGGTGCAAGGCAAGGAAGACGACCTGCGCGGCCTGAAGGAAAACGTGATTGTCGGTCGCCTGATTCCGGCTGGTACCGGCTTTGCCTACCACCAGAAGCGTCAGCGCAGAAGACTGGAAGCCGAGCACATGGAAGATCCTTCCGTGTCGGCGGCAGAAGCCGAACAGGCCCTGTCTGATGCCCTTAATGCTGAGGTTACCGACAGTAACAACACCGAAGATTAAGACCGGGCCCGCTCCCGGCTATGCTACCCTTAAGCGAATGCGTAAAGGGGCGTAAGCCGGGAACGGGTTGACAGCTCAATCTTTGGTCTATAGAATTCCGCGACCCTTTTTCAGGGTAGCGGATTTTTTGTTTGGATGGATCCAAACAGATCGCCGACTTCAGGATGTCACAGGCGGTCAGCATCGCCTTTCCGTTTAGGTGGAACAGGCAAGATTCGCGATTTTTCAGTAGTAGTTATTTTTATCAGGAGCTAGTTAATGGCAACAGTTAACCAGTTGGTGCGCAAGCCACGCCAGAAGATCGTTGAGAAAAGCAACGTTCCGGCGCTGGAAGCCTGCCCACAAAGACGTGGTGTATGTACTCGCGTATATACCACCACTCCAAAGAAGCCGAACTCCGCACTGCGTAAAGTGTGCCGTGTTCGCCTGACTAACGGTTTCGAAGTCAGTTCATACATCGGTGGTGAAGGCCACAACCTCCAGGAGCACAGCGTTGTTTTGATCCGTGGTGGTCGTGTTAAGGATCTGCCAGGTGTACGTTACCACACAGTTCGCGGCACGCTGGATTGCGCCGGCGTCAGCGCGCGTAAGCAAGGCCGTTCAAAGTACGGCGCGAAAAGGCCCAAATCCTGACGGTTCTCCGTTTAGTAAGGCCAAACTGAAGTATTAATCAGAGTTTTGGGTTATCCCTGAATTCAACGGAGAATAGAAAATGCCTAGAAGAAGAGTCGTAGGTCAACGTAAAATCCTACCCGATCCTAAGTTCGGATCATTGTTGCTTGCCAAGTTCATGAACGTTGTCATGCTGGATGGCAAAAAATCTACTGCTGAAAAAATCGTATACGGTGCACTCGACATCGTTGCCGAAAAAACCGGCAAAGCACATCTCGATGTGTTCGAGGATGCCCTGGACAATATCCGTCCTGCCGTGGAAGTTAAATCCCGCCGTGTAGGTGGTTCTACTTATCAGGTGCCTGTAGAAGTGCGTCCTGTTCGTCGTAATGCCCTGGGCATGCGTTGGATGGTAGAAGCCGCCCGTAAGCGTGGTGAAAAGTCCATGGCTCAGCGCCTGGCAGCTGAAATGCTGGAAGCGTCAGAGAACAAAGGCTCAGCGGTTAAGAAGCGTGAAGACGTACACCGTATGGCCGAAGCCAACAAGGCATTTGCTCACTACCGCTGGTAATGACAGGCGAAAGAGGACTCTATGGCTCGCAAGACCCCAATTGAGCGCTACCGGAATATCGGTATTGTCGCTCACGTGGATGCTGGTAAAACCACAACGACCGAGCGCGTACTCTTCTACACTGGTTTGTCTCACAAGATCGGTGAGGTTCATGATGGTGCTGCCACCATGGACTGGATGGAGCAGGAGCAGGAGCGTGGTATTACTATCACCTCCGCCGCTACCACCTGTTTCTGGGCTGGCATGAACCAACAGTTCGAGCAGCACAGAATCAACATCATCGATACTCCAGGGCACGTGGATTTCACTATCGAAGTCGAACGTTCCCTGCGGGTGTTGGATGGTGCCGTAGTGGTATTCTGTGGCTCGTCCGGTGTTGAACCGCAGTCTGAAACCGTCTGGCGCCAGGCAGACAAATATCATGTGCCACGCCTGGTGTTCGTCAACAAAATGGACCGGGCCGGCGCAGATTTCGAGCGGGTCGTCAAACAGATCCGCAAACGCCTGGGTGCCACCTGTGTGCCGATACAACTGAATATTGGTGCCGAAGAAAACTTCAAAGGTGTGATCGATCTGATCAAGATGAAGGCCATCAATTGGAACGAAGCGGACCAGGGGATGACCTTCAGCTACGAAGAGATCCCTGCCGATATCATGGACAAGGCGGAACAATTCCGCATGGAAATGATTGAGGCCGCCGCCGAAGGTTCCGAAGCGCTGATGGAGAAGTATCTGGAAGGTGGAGAGCTGAGCGAAGACGAGATCAGGCAAGGGTTGCGTGCGCGTACCTTGCGCAATGAAATCGTGCTGGCAACTTGTGGCTCTGCTTTCAAGAACAAAGGGGTTCAGGCGGTGCTTGATGCGGTGGTGGATTTCCTCCCGGCGCCAATCGAAGTACCTGCCATCAAAGGACATCTGGATGATGCCGACGAGTCTGAGGCTGAGCGTCATGCAGATGACAGCGAGCCCTTCTCTGCCCTGGCGTTCAAGATCGCTACAGACCCGTTCGTCGGCACCCTGACGTTTTTCCGCTGCTATTCCGGCGTGGTCAATTCCGGCGATACGGTATACAACTCGGTCAAGGCCAAGCGTGAGCGTTTTGGGCGGATCGTGCAAATGCATGCCAACAGCCGCGAAGAGATCAAGGAAGTGCGGGCAGGAGACATCGCTGCTGCCATCGGCTTAAAGGATGTGACTACCGGGGATACGCTTTGTGATCCCAACAATGTCATCATCCTTGAGAAGATGGACTTTCCTGACCCTGTTATCTCGGTCGCCGTGGAGCCACGCTCCCAGGCTGACCAGGAAAAAATGGGCATTGCGCTGGGTAAACTGGCCGCAGAAGATCCTTCCTTCCGGGTCTCCACCGATGAGGAGTCAGGTCAGACGATTATCTCGGGTATGGGCGAACTGCACCTGGATATCATCGTCGATCGTATGAAGCGTGAGTTCAAGGTGGAGTGCAACGTGGGTAAGCCACAGGTTGCGTACCGGGAAACGATTCGCAAGTCGGTGGAAGTGGAAGGTAAGTTCGTTCGTCAGTCTGGAGGACGAGGCCAGTTTGGTCATGTCTGGCTGAAGATCGAGCCTCAGGAAGAAGGCGCCGGATATGAGTTCGTCAATGCCGTCGTCGGCGGAGTGATTCCCAAGGAATACATTCCGGCTGTCGACAAAGGTATTCAGGAACAGATGCAAAACGGTGTAATAGCCGGTTATCCGGTACTGGATGTGAAAGTGACTCTGTTTGACGGGTCCTATCACGATGTTGACTCTTCTGAAATGGCGTTTAAGATCGCAGGTTCGATGGGCTTCAGAAAAGGGGCCGCTCAGGCGAGTCCTGTGTTGCTTGAGCCGACCATGAAAGTTGAAGTCACCACTCCTGAAGAGTGGATGGGTGATGTTGTGGGTGACCTGAATCGTCGTCGCGGTATCATCGAAGGCATGGAAGACGGCGTTGCCGGTATCAAGATAGTGGCTGCAAAGGTGCCACTGTCCGAGATGTTCGGCTATGCTACTGATCTGCGCAGCGCGACCCAGGGTCGGGCGTCCTATTCCATGGAATTCTTTAATTACGCGGAAGCGCCCAGCAACGTGGCTAACGCGATTATTGAAGCTAGAAAATCTTAATGAAGGTCTGGTCCGGTAATCTGCGAACGCAGGGGGCCGGACTTTTAACTTAGGAAATTAGTAAAATGGCAAAAGAAAAGTTTGAACGTAAAAAGCCGCACGTAAACGTGGGCACCATCGGTCACGTAGACCACGGTAAGACCACTTTGACAGCGGCGATCACATCGGTACTGGCGAAGACCTACGGAGGTT
>NZ_JAFKCV010000266.1 GCF_017254865.1 Bowmanella dokdonensis
CATCGCTGCAACTTGCTTACCTGTCACTTCGATTTTTTCGAAGTTTTCACTGGAAACCTGATAGTTCAGGCTTAAGCTTTTACCGGTAACCACGCGGACGTTGTTCGCCACCAAAGGCTGATAGCCTTGCCCGGTAATATTCACTTCGTATTTAGTAGAAGCGTCCAAGCCAACCAGACGCACATTACCCTCTGCATCTGAAACCGCTTCTTTCTCTGTCAAACTGTCAGGGGTCCTAACTTTAACAACAGCACCAGCAACGGGTTTACCGTTGTTATCAACGATACTAATACGTAAACCGCCGGTATCAGCCAGT
>NZ_JAFKCV010000267.1 GCF_017254865.1 Bowmanella dokdonensis
GGTTTTTGCCAGGCTCTCTGCGACGAAGACGGAACGGTGCTGACCACCGGTGCACCCTATGGCAATAGTGACATAACTGCGGTTATTGCGCTCCAAATGGGGAAGCCAAGTAGAAATCAGATTTTGAATTTGCCAGATAAACTTGGTCACTATAGCTTGAGAGCCAAGAAAGGCCTCCACTTGTGGATCCAGACCGGTCAGGTTTTTCAGTTCCGGCTCCCAATGGGGGTTAGGTAAAAAGCGGGCATCAAACACATAGTCGGCATCTTTGGGAATACCGTGTTTGAAACCGAAAGATTCAAAAATCAAAACCAAG
>NZ_JAFKCV010000268.1 GCF_017254865.1 Bowmanella dokdonensis
TCATCATCCCTGTCCACCATGGCGTACATGGTATCGTACGCCACAGTCCATAACAGGTTCGCCACAAACAGCCACCAGCTCCACCAGGGTAAGGTTTCCAAACTGGCCATAAACGCCATGGGAATGGCCCAACTAAATGCTGCGCCCAGTACAAACTGCGGCAGGTTAGTAAAACGCTTCATAAACGGATAACAGGCCGCCAGCGCCAACGCCCCGAAAGACAATAAGATAGTTTGCCAGTTCAGCAGCAAAACTAATAAGAAAGACAACAAAACCAATAAGGCAAAAAAGCCCAGTGCTTCTTTTTCACTAAGCT
>NZ_JAFKCV010000269.1 GCF_017254865.1 Bowmanella dokdonensis
CGCTGGAAGGCGATGCCGAGTGGGAAAAGAAAATCATCGAGCTTGGGGAAGCACTGGATACCTATATTCCAGAGCCAGAGCGTGACATCGACAAGCCGTTCCTGCTGCCAATCGAAGACGTATTCTCCATCTCTGGTCGTGGAACCGTGGTAACGGGCCGTGTAGAGCGTGGTATCGTTAAGACTGGCGACTCAGTGGAAATCGTGGGTATCAACCCGACCACTACGACGACGGTTACTGGTGTAGAGATGTTCCGCAAGCTGCTGGACGAAGGCCGTGCCGGTGAGAACGTAGGTGCGCTGCTGCGTGGTACCA
>NZ_JAFKCV010000270.1 GCF_017254865.1 Bowmanella dokdonensis
CAGTCTATACAGTTGGTGTAGAAAGCTTGTGCTGCACTTGCTGCCATGCTTTTGGGGATTCACCCATCAGCCAGAAGTACAATCGTGCGTACGCCCTGGCCAGTCGCTCGTTTAATGTCAGTTTAGACGGGGGAGCGGCAAACACGGTTTGTGGCGGAATCGCGTGGCGGTGAATATCTAGGAAGCGAAAGACGCGCAGTAAGCTCTGTTCGTGTTCGGTTTGCAACGCTTCCTGATTCAGTATCAGGATTTGCGGCGCAGGAATTGTGTTGAACACTGTCTGTAACTGCCGGCTATAGCGTCCTCTATTAAGAT
>NZ_JAFKCV010000271.1 GCF_017254865.1 Bowmanella dokdonensis
CCGTGGCTTTCCCGGCCCAGCTCATTCACTGCATCAAGAATACCTTGAATCTGGTCGCGGTCATCCTCCCCCTCGTCCAAAGGACGGTATCGAATTTCTACCGGGTATGTGCGGCCACTAACCTGAATAACAGGCGCATCGTTAAAATGACGTGAGAAACGCTCTGGATCTATGGTGGCACTGGTGATTATCAGCTTCAGGTCCGGGCGTTTGGGGAGCAACTGCTTTAGGTAGCCTAAGATAAAATCAATATTCAGACTACGCTCATGGGCTTCGTCAATAATGATAGTGTCATATTGGTTGAGAAACCGATCT
>NZ_JAFKCV010000272.1 GCF_017254865.1 Bowmanella dokdonensis
CGGCACCCACAAATACCACTTTTTGCTCAGAAAGCTTGGCGCCGTTGGTACGACAGGCTGCCAACAGAGTGCCTACTGTCACTGCTGCCGTGCCCTGAATATCGTCGTTAAAGCAGCATACTTCGTTACGATAACGATTTAGCAGAGGCATGGCATTTTGTTGGGCAAAATCTTCAAACTGGATCATGGCATCCGGCCAGCGACGCTTCACCGCTCGGATAAAATCTTCCATAAAGGCGTCATATTCTTCCTGGCTGATACGCTTGTGACGCGCGCCCATATACATTGGATCGGCCAGCAATTTTTCGTTGTTGG
>NZ_JAFKCV010000273.1 GCF_017254865.1 Bowmanella dokdonensis
GGTTGACTAACGGTTGCATAATCTGTGTAGGTCGCTTTTTTACAATCTGTATATGTTAAGTATACAGATAATCTTTATCATAGCCTGCATTGAAATGAATACCCGGACGCGCAATGAAAAACACTCTCCTTTATCTGGTCACCGTGTTGATTTGGGGCTCAACCTGGCTGGCTATTGAGTTTCAGTTGGGAGTCGTGGCACCCGAGGTCTCACTGGTTTATCGCTTTGGTCTTGCTGCGTTGTTAATGTGGGGGTATTGCTGGTATCGAAAACTACCTATGCAGTATGACCTGCGCCAGCATGCCTTCTTTATG
>NZ_JAFKCV010000274.1 GCF_017254865.1 Bowmanella dokdonensis
GGGTAAGACCAATAAGGTGCAGGATGTATTTGTCACACAAGTGCTGGTTGAGTTTATCGGCCAGGAAAAAACCGTTATTGAACTTGGCAAAGATAAGCCCGGCAAAGAAAGGCACTAGTCAATGCTGAGAATGCCGATTACTCCCCGCCCCCATTGGCAGAAAACCGCGGCCGAGTTTGGTTTTTACTTTCATACTATGTACGGCGAGCCTTATTGGGATGAGAGTGCTTACTACCAGTTTACCCTGCGCCAGATAGAAGAAGAGCTGGAAGGCCCCACCGAAACGCTGCACCAGATGTGTCTGGAAGTAGTGG
>NZ_JAFKCV010000275.1 GCF_017254865.1 Bowmanella dokdonensis
TCGTCCACCTGAGTCCCCACCGGACGAATCTCCAACTCAGGATCCACCAGACCAGTGGGCCTGACCACCTGCTCCACCACATCGCCGGCCGATTTCTCCAGCTCATATTTACCTGGTGTAGCCGACACATAAACGGTTTGGGGAGACAGTTGTTCAAACTCTTCAAATTTAAGGGGACGATTGTCTAATGCCGAAGGTAAGCGAAAGCCGTATTCCACCAGCGTTTCCTTACGCGAGCGGTCGCCTTTATACATGGCACCAATCTGTGACACCGTGACGTGTGACTCATCAATAAAAAGTAACCCATCTGCCGG
>NZ_JAFKCV010000028.1 GCF_017254865.1 Bowmanella dokdonensis
CCCTCGCAGGTTGGCCCTTGCCATTCGCTAGTAGTTAGCGTTGAATAACAGACAGTTAATCAACGGTGATCTTCCTACAGAGGACTTTCACCTCATTAGTTCATGCCCATGCTGGGCGTACACAAGGTAGAAAGCCACAGCTCGGGGGCCTGGCTGGGTAAGCGCAAAAACAGCTCAGGAGAGAAGTAATACACCAGGGCACTGCAAAGCACGGCAAAGGGCAGAAACAACGCCATCTGACGGACAATACAGCTCCCGCAGCCCTGTATATGCCATAAACGAAAGCGCTTGAATTTGGGATCGGATAACAGAAGATACAGGCACAGCAAGCTGACCAGCACCAGCAGGGGCATCAGCCAGACTCCCGGACGCTGCAGAAAAAAAGCCACCCCCAGGGGCAGACAGATAAACAAGACGATCATTTCAAGCCAGCGGTGAACCGGCATCTGTTGTCCTCCCGATTAACCCGCACAGTATAAAGGTATATACAAAATCGCTACTGTTCTGCAACTCCATGAACAAAATTTGTCCCCCTTGCACTGCTGAGTTACCTACACTTATCCGTCTAATGAGAACCACAACCTCCCAGAGTAAGACAAGGAGACAGCATGGATAAGGTTATGTTGATTACAGGTGCCTCCAGTGGTATTGGAGAGGCCACCGCCAGACTCGCCGCCAAACAAGGGATGAGACTCATTCTTACCGCCCGAAGTGCAGACAAGCTGAACAGCCTGGTGAACGAACTTGGCAGGGATCAGACCATGGCCGTCCCCGCCGATGCCACAGCGCCCGAAGAACTGGAACAGGTCATTAAAGCCGGCATAGACAGATTCGGCCGGCTGGATGTGGCTTTTGCCAATGCGGGCACTGGGGTGGAGCACCCCGGAGTGGAAAAAGGCGCCCCGCAGGAGTGGCGCAAGATGATTGACGTCAATGTGATGGCCCTGCTGTACACGGCAAAGTACGCCCTGCCCCATCTGCATCAAAGCCGGGGACAGTTTATCCTCACTGCGTCAGCCGCAGGCCGTCGGGCCCTGAAAGGCTCCGTCTACGGCGCCTCAAAATGGTTTGCCTACGGTTTCGGCCAGAACCTGGCTGAGGAAATGGCCGAATGGCAGGGCCGCTGCACCACCATCTGCCCGGGCATGGTGAATACGCCCTTTTTCGATGAGCCCAAACCCGGCAAACTTGCCGCCGAAGATGTGGCCGACGCAGTCCTGCACGCCATCAATGCCGATCCAAGAAACAATGTGCGGGAGATTTTTCTGATGCCTAATGACTAGAAGAGAGTCTGTCATAGCGTTATCTCCGCTTCACAATTCATCGAACAGGTCTGAGTGAAGTGGCAATATCATGCTACGGACTCCCTTCCCATAACCTCTTTGGTTTGGTGGCAAGACTAAGACAGGATGTCTACAACGCCTGGTTTCTCTACTACTGTGAGTGTCTCAGTGGCATACAACCGGCCTGGAGATAAAACATGACTATTCGAACAAAAATGCTGATTGCCTTCGGCGTCACACTGGTGCTGATCGTTGTCGCCATGCTGGCGGAGCAAATCGCGGTAGCCAAAAACGAGCGACAGCTTGAGGCAAGCCAGACCCGATACCTGTCCTATTAGCTGGCGGATGAATTTCGCCACAGTTCAATGAACCTGACCCGCCTGGCCAGAAGCTATGCGGCGACCGGCCAGCAGAAATACTGGGACGCCTACTTTGACATCGTTAACTGGCGTAGCGGCAAAACTGCGCGCCCGGTCGACGTCAATGAGGCCCTGTATCCGGGTCAGAAAATCGCCCAGAAGAACATCATGCAGGAATTGAACTTCTCAGCAGAGGAATTGGCGCTGCTGGATGAAGCTGCCGGCTATTCCAATGCCCTCATCGAAACCGAAACCCAGGCCATGGAGTCGGTCAGACAAGACAGGGTGGTCGCCGGGCCCTTCGCCCCCCTGCCAGGCGAAAGCGTGCAATCTTTCGCCCTGCGCATCTTGTTTGATGATCAGTATCATCAGGAAGTGGACAAGATCATGGCGCCGGTCAACCGTTTCTTCAAAGAGCTTGATCGACGCACCCGTCAACAACTGGAAGTGGCCAGTGCAGAAGCCAGCTTCTGGTTAAATATGGCGTTTTTCATGCAAATGCTGGTGGGAATTATGGTGCTGCTGTTCGCCTGGTTGGCGGTCAAAATACTGTTTAATCCGCTGAACAAGATGGTCACCACCATACGCTCCGTGGATATGGGCAGGGGGGACCTGAACATCAGCCAGCGCCTGGATGAAAAAGGACAACCTGAACTGTCTTCCCTGGCCAGGAGTTTCAACCTGTTCAGTAACAGCCTGCAGTCGCTGGTGGAAAAATTCGGTTACTCCATCACCGAACTTAAGGCTTCCTCTGGCCACTTGCTGAATATCGCCGAGCAGACCGATAACTCAGTATCCAAACAGCAGGAAAGCCTGGACCAAATCGCCACCGCCGTAAATGAGATGGTGGCCACAGTGCAGGATGTCACACGCAATGCGGCTGAAGCCTCTTCCACTGCGCAGGGCGCTGACCGCGAAGCGGCGGAGGGAATCAAAATCGTCGAGCAGGCTATCTCGAGCATGGAGCGCCTGGCCAAAGAAATCTCCACGGCATCAGACGCCATTCTGCTGGTTGAAAAAGACAGCAATACCATCTCAACCATTCTGGATGTGATTAAAGGCATTGCCGATCAGACGAATCTGTTGGCCCTGAACGCCGCCATTGAAGCGGCCAGAGCCGGTGAACAGGGACGGGGCTTTGCCGTGGTGGCGGACGAAGTTCGCTCTCTGGCAGCGCGAACGCAGGACTCCACCACGGAAATCCAGACCATGATCGCCAGTTTGCAAGACAACTCCAAGCAAGCCGTGGACACCATGAGCGCAAGCAATCAGCAGGCCGGGACCTGTGTCGACAATACGGCCAAAGCAGGTGAGGTGCTGACCAGTATTTCCGGGCGTATCGCCACTATCTCAGACATGAACACCCAGATAGCCACTGCCACGGAAGAACAGAGTGTGGTAGCCGAGGAAATCAGTCGGCACATCCACGAAGTACTGACCGAGGTGAATCAGTCAGCTTCTGCGGCAAAGCAAACTGCCCAGAACAGTGACGGTATCAGTCAGGTGGCTGAAGATCTGTCCTCTATGTTGAATAAGTTCAAATACTAAACCGGGAAGGAACACGTCGCGATGCGACTGGCAAAATGATCAATAAGCTTCGCCGGACCCGCGTTAATCCAGTGACGGGGTCCTCCCACCTGTTTCCGTGGTCCGCCACATGGCAATGCCGGCAAAACCGTAAATGACTGACAAAGCCAGCACCAGAAAGTGATACCACAGATATGGCAGGTAAGTCATGGTCGCCACCCCCAGGGTGCCAGCCATGAACACCCCGCCATCTGACCAGGGCACCATGGGCGTGGTAATGGTCCCGCCGGCCTCGGTATTGCGCGACAGCACGCGCCTGTCGATGCCCATGGCCTCGTAATTCGTGCGGGTGATGGTACTGGCGGTGATCAGCGACACATAAGCCGCCCCACCGAGAAAATTACCCAGAAAGCCGGCAAACAGGGTCGACACACCCAGCCTGCCCGGCGTATGCGCCCAGCGCTGCAACCGATTGGCGATGGTTCCCAATACCCCGGTCACCTCCATCAGTCCACCCAGCCCCAGGGCCAGCAGGACCAGAATGATTACCTCAAACATGGACGCCATACCGCCGCGGTTGAGCAGGCTGCTGAGCAGCCCCAGTCCCTCTTCCACCCGGTTGCCCCCGTACAGGCTGCTGATGGCCTCCACCAGTGGTTGCTGCTGGAACAGGATCGCCCATACCACGCCCAGCAGCGCGCCAAGGCAAATCACCGGTACGGAGGGATAACGCATGGCCAGCAAACCGACCACCACCAAAGCCGGCACCAGCATCACCCAGCCGATACTAAAGCTGCCCTCAAGTACCGCCATAGCCTGTTGGGCCTGGTTCAACTCTCCTGCTCCCTGGTAGTGCCAGCCGGCGAACAGAAACAATAAAAAAGTGATCAACAGCGCCGGCGCACTGACCGTCAGCATGGACTTGATATGATCTACCAGGCCCACTTCGCACAACGAGGCAGTCATGACAGTGGTGTCGGACAGGGGCGACAATTTATCTCCCACATAGGCGCCGCAGATGGCGGCGCCGGCGACTATCGGCAGGGGAATACCAAATCCCGCCCCAATGCCCATCATGGCAATACCGGCGGTGCCGATGGTGCCAAACGAGGTGCCGGTGGCCAGCGAAGTAATGGCGCAGATAACAAAAGCGCCGGGTAAAAACCAATCCGGGCTCATAACAGACAAGCCGTAGTAGATAATGTTGGGCACGATCCCGCCTACCATCCAAGTGCCGATCAGGGCCCCTACGGCAATCAATACCAGCACCGCGTCCATGCCGTGATGAATCCCCGTGGTGATGCCTTTTTGCATGCTGGCGTAATCCAGCCCCAGCCACCGTCCCAGGCCCATGACCAGAAACCAACTGGCCAGCAGCGCCAGGTGGATAGGCAACGCCCAATGCTGCACGAACAGAAAAATCACCCCGATAATGGCGACGGCCAGCAGCCATACATGGACTAAACCGGGTTGTCTGACCGGGGGATAGGTTTGCATAGGCGTTCCTGTTTATATTTATTCTGTAGGTATTGACGTCGGCCTCTGCCAGCCAGACAGTTCAAAAAGCGCACAAGCCAACCTACCCCATATCAGAAAAACTCACAATGCTATCAGGCTGATAGCGCAAGCATTGCCGCTTTGAACGGGATGGAAAACCACTACAAGGGCACCCTGTTCTTTGTCAGTGCCTTGCCTCACACTTTATAAGTATCCATACTGCAACTGAGGTGGGAGGAAGCATCTCATCTGTCGGCTATCCTTTAGCCTGTGCATCTGTCAAACGGAGTTGAGAAATGAAAAGCAAGAGTCTGATCCTTCTGTGCCTGTCAGGCCTTCTGGTCAATGGCTGTTCGGTATTGCCCCTGCAAACAAAGATTAAAGAAAACCATTTCAGGTTTGAGAATTTCAAACGAGACATCGAAAACGACAAAGAATACGTGCATCTGTTGTGTGCCAACCACAAGCCGGTTGGCTGGACACAGCCGAAACAATACCCCAGTGGCGAGCATGATTTATGGGTGCGAGCCGTCACTTATCGATCACATATACCCCACAGCCGCAAGGAAGCCTTTGCCCATATTAAAGTGACCCTTGAGCCTGAAAAAAGCTACATGCTGAACAGGGAAATCAGGGGCGATAAGATCGCCATGTGGATCCAGGAAGTGGACACCGGCACTTGTGTCTCCGAAGTTGTGACGGCACAACTGGAACGACCTCTGGGCTGGGATTACCACCAGCGGGTACAGCAATGCCGGCAAGGCTCTATCTAGCCTGAGGGCTGATACCTGGCTGCTAAACTTGTTTGGTAAGCTTCAGCAAGGAGACCCCTTGGCTGTACATATTCTGGCTTAAACAGGAGAAAACCATGCGGGATCCAGACAAGTCGCTTTTCTGTGTTATGACAGGGAAAAACAGTACCCAAAAGAGAGCTCAGAGCCTTAATCGGCAAAGTTTTCTGACGGGCAGGCCTGTATTGGGTTGTCTGTTTTTACTATGCCTTTTATCCATGGCCGTCCAGGCAAACTCATCTGACGGAAACTCTGGCGACGGCGCAGAAGTGATTATTGGCCAGTTCAAGTCAGAACAGGCTAAGTTCCGGGTTACGCGCCTGGTGGGAGATCTTGACCACCCCTGGGCGGTGGACTGGTTACCCGATGGCCGCATGCTGATTACGGAGCGCAAAGGCACCCTCTTTCTGGTCGATGGCGGCCAACGCACCAAGCTCTCGGGTGTACCGGCTGTCTGGGCCCAGAATCAGGGCGGGTTGCTCGACGTGGCCGTGGCGCCGGATTATGAAAAAACCGGCTGGATATACCTGACCTACTCCCTTCGCGAACAAGACAAGGGCGGCACAGTGGTCGCCCGCGCCCGACTCGAAGGCTCAGGACTTAAAGATCTACAGGAAATCTATCGGCAGACCCCCTTTCTCAAGCCAAGCTATCATTTCGGTTCCCGTATCGCTTTTCTGAACGATGGCACCTTTCTGGTAACCCTGGGGGAACGCGGTCAACGCCGCGAAAAAACCGTGGACATTCCGACCCCGTCCACCTCAGTAGGCGCCACAGTACGACTGAATATGGACGGCTCGGTTCCCCAGGACAACCCCTTCGTAGGGCAGCCGGACGTCCGGGAGGAAGTTTACAGCTATGGCCATCGAAACGCGCAAGGTATGGCGGTGCATCCAGACACAGGGGCCATCTGGCAGCATGAACACGGCCCCCACGGCGGAGATGAGCTGAACCTTATTGAGGCCGGCAACAACTACGGCTGGCCCGCAGTGAGCTACGGCGACACTTACTCGGACCAGACGCCGATAGGCGGAACCACGGCACCGGGGACTACCGATCCCGTCAAGTACTGGGACCCCTCACCCGCATTCTCCGGCATGGCCTTCTACACTGGAGATAAGTTTCCCGACTGGCAGGGTGATCTCTTTCTCGGCACCCTCGCCCACCAATCAGTCCTGCGTCTGGAGCTCAGCAAAGACAATAAAGTGGTACATCAGGAAGAGCTGCTGCGCCAAAAAATAGGGCGCATCCGCGATGTGGCTTTGGGACCGGACGGCTACCTCTACCTCCTTACCGATATGTCAGACGGCGGACTCTACCGCTTGGAGCCGGTCCGGGACCGATAGCAGCGGCTTATACACAAAAAAAGGGGCTATCAGAGATAGTCAGGTCCCCTCCACGCTGTTGTTGACTTCGGCTGTCAAGATGCCAAAGCGGCTTTGCTCAAGGTAGAGCCGTTGGAGCGCCTGTTCCGTGCCAGCGAACTCTGGCCGGTGACCCTCAAATGCCGTAGTTCTTTCATCAGATTCAGAATAGAAGTGCAGTCTTTGCCCTGTGCTTCTATATCTGACGATCTCAGGCATTTGTGCTCAGCTCAAAACCTTCATCCAGCCAGCCGGTCACGCCGCCAATCATCTTTTTTACCGGACGACCCAACCTGGCCAGTCTTATGGCGGCCTTCTCGGTGGCGTTGCAATGGGGGCCGGCACAATAGACTACAAAGATGGTATCGTCGGGGTAATCCTGCAGCGTCTGCTCATTGATTTTTGCATGGGGCAATATCACTGCTCCCTGGATAAAACCTTTGCCGGCGGTTTCCTCACCGCGCACATCCAACAACACAAAATCCTGCAGATCGTGCGTCATGGCGTAGTGCACATCCCAGCAATCGGTTTCAAATCTCAGCAGGTTCTGAAAGTGTTCCAGGGCTTCACTGCTTACGGCGGGTCTGGGTCTGATCACGGTAGATGGCATAGATGTTCTCCTTGGTGGCGTAATGGAGTGCTGATTATGGACCCGGTTCTCAACCTGCATAATTGTCTAAATAGACATTGTTCGATAATATCAGGACATTGGATCTTTTAATGGCTGGTCAATGAAGGTCACCATCCTGCTGACAGGGCCCCTCTCGCTGTTTGAACTGGCCTGCGCCACCGAACTGTTCGCTCTGCCAAGACCGGAATTCGGACAGTGGTACAGCACAGGTCTGGTATCCTTATCCACGAATCAATTCAACGGCCTTTGTCATACCACCCTTGTTTGTGAGCAGGTGGAGGAGCTGCCACCAACAGATCTGCTGGTGATCCCCAGTTATCCGGTCAGCCAGACAGAGGTTGAGAGCAAGCTCTCAGAACAAATCCTCCGACATTATCAACAAGGGGGCCGGGTGATCAGTTTTTGTTCCGGGGCTTTTCTGCTGGCCGAACTGGGCCTGTTCCAAGGCCGCGCAGCCACCACGCACTGGCGCTATGCCGGGCAGTTCAAAGCACGCTTCCCCCATGTGCAATACCAGGATGATGTGTTGTATTTGTATGACGGCCGGGTGGGCTGCTCAGCAGGCAGTGCAGCCGCCATTGATCTTGGCATTGAAGTCATCCGCCGGGACTATGGCTACCATTATGCCAATACGGTGGCCAGGCGACTGGTGCTGCCCGCCCATCGCAGCGGCGGCCAGTCACAGTTCGTGCAAAAACCTCTGGCGGTAGCTAAATCCAGCGTCTCCCAGGTGCTGGACTGGGCAGTGAAACACTTGTCGTCAGAGCTGACAGTCGACCGCTTGGCGCAGCGGGCCAATATGACCCGCCGAACCTTCGACCGACACTTTAAGAAACATTACAACATGACACCGTTGGAGTGGCTGAACGAAAGAAGGCTTGAGGTGGCCAAAACGTTGCTTGAGACCACCAGCCTGTCCATCGATCTCATCGCGCAAAAGGCCGGTTTTGAAAGCCCGGTGACCCTGCGGCATAACTTCAACAAGACGCTGTCAATTTCGCCGAGCAGATACCGGGCCACTTTCCAGAGCAGCCAACAGCAACGGGCATAACCGGACACTTAAAGCTTCAGGCACTGTTTTGGCGAACCGCTGGCAGTGCCCGAATTAACTACCTGGTCCATTTATTCCCGGCATCGCCTTAAATCCCTGCAGGGCGCGTATGCGTTGCATCCAGGCTTGCACATTCTGATACGGTCCCATCTCCAGTCCCCCTTCCCAGGCCAGCCCAATATAGGGAAACACCGCACATTCGGCGATGCTGGGCCTGCCTGCGGCCAGCCATTGATGCTTAGCCAGATGTGCATCCATTAAGCCTAATATGCGCTTACTGCGCGCCTGGGCCAGGTTCAGATCCAAATCCGCGGCAAATTTCTTCCCCAGGCGTGCAGCGGCGGGGCCATGCTGTATTTCGTTGGCGGCAACGGATAACCATTGCATCACCTCCCCCTGCAGATGCGCTTCACCCGGCCACCAGGCCTCGCCACCGTAGCGCCCGGCCAGATACACCAGGATGGCCTGGGCATCGCGCAGTACCAGATTGCCGTCTTTAAGTATGGGTACTTCACACCAGGGGTTCAGGCTTCGCATCGCTTCGCCTTTATGTTCCCCCGCCCGCAGATCCACCGCCACCAGCTCAAGCTCAATATCAGCCAGCGCCGCAAACAAACGCACCTTGTAGCAGTTACCGGATCCGTCCAAATCATAGAGTGTCATCATCAGTCCCCTCCCCGGGTATTAGTTGATTGAATTCAAGTACATTGCCGTCAGGATCGCGGATGAACAGCGCCACCCGGCGCGGACCGATACGTTTGGGGCCTTCAGTAATCTTTACGCCCTCCTTGCCAAGCCAGGCCTGGAACTGCTCAATATCGGCCACCAGAAACGCCGGATGGGTCACACCCGGCAGCTTGACTGGTTCATCCAGCAATACATTGCGCCTGCCTGATCGCTGGGCGCCGTTAAATATCAGATTGATACGTACCCCTGCCTGGGTGACCATTTCATTGGCTTCGCCCGAAGGGATCTTGTAGGTTTCCCGAAACCCCAGGCGTGCGTAGAAATTCAGCGAGCGCCGCCGGTTGGACACTCTGATGCCCACATGGTCATAGCCGATGGCGGGCTGTGGACACTCTGCCAGGTTTGGATTCATAGGCCTCTCCAAGTTTGTTGACTGATTAGTTGACGTCAGTGTGACAGCTTTCAAATATCAAGATAATCCGCTATTTTTGGGAAATATATTCTCGAAAATTGGAACAATATTGGATCGCCTCGAAGCCATGTCCATGCTGGTTGCAGTAACAGAAGCAGGCAGTTTCTCTGCAGCCAGCAAGGCCCTCAAGGTGCCGCTGGCCACCCTCAGCCGCAAAATAGCCGAGCTTGAAAGACAGCTAGGGACCCGCTTATTGCTGCGCACCACCAGAAAGCTCAGCCTGACCGACGCCGGGCTGGGCTATGTGGCCGCCTCGCGGCGCATCCTTGAACAAGTGGAAGAAGCAGAACGGGAGGCAACCGGTGAATACACACAGCCAAAAGGCGAACTGGTGATCACCGCACCGCTGATGTTTGGTCGTTTACATGTACTGCCTGTGGCCAGCGACTTTCTGGCCAGATTCCCCGATATCAATATTCGTTTACTGCTGGCCGATCACATACTCGACCTGATCGAGGAGCAGGTGGATATGGCGGTCAGAATAGGCAGATTGCCCGACAGCTCCATGGTGGCGACCCCGATAGGCCATATTCGCATTGTTACCTGCGCCAGCCCCTCATTACTGACCCTACAGGGGATGCCCCAAAGGCCTCAGGATCTCTTGCAAATGCCCTGTATCACTGCCGACGCACCTAATTCCAGGCCGAACTGGCGTTATGCCTGTCCTGATAACCCGGAACTTATCCCCGTTGCGGTTCAGTCTCGTCTGTCCGTGACCAATAGTGATTCGGCTGTGCAGGCCGCGATCCGGGGTGTGGGTGTCACCCGGGTATTGCACTATCAGGCCGCCGAGGCTCTTCAGGACGGCAAGCTTCAGATTATCCTGCCAGAATACGAGCCGCCGCCCCTGCCCGTGCATCTGCTGCACGTTTCACGTGGATTGATGCCCCTTAAAATGCGCCGTTTTCTGGACTTCGCCGCCCCAAGGCTTCGTGAGAGTGTAAAGAAGGTGTCTGTGATTTAGCAGGGCTGGTTTTAAACAGCCCTATGTTTAGTGAGTGAGTAAAATAAGAAAAGCCTATTGGTATTCCTGTTACGCAGCCGCCGGAATTCTCGCAATCACCTTGATCTCAAAATCGAAGCCGGCCAGCCAGTTCACCCCCACTGCAGTCCAGTTTGGGTAAGGACGCTGGCTGAATACCTGTTCCTTCACCTCCATAATGGCACCGAACTGATTTTCAGGATCCGTATGAAAAGTCGTCACATCGACGATATCAGCAAACGTGCAGCCAGCCGCCGCCAGTACGGCGCTGAGATTCTCAAACGCCAACTCAACCTGGCGTTTAAATTCCGGCTCGGGTGTACCGTCCGCCCGGCTGCCCACCTGCCCGGAAACAAACAGCAGATCAGCGGATTTAATCGCTGCAGAGTAGCCATGCGCCTCATAGAGTGCATGTCTGTTGGCGGGAAATATGGCTTCGCGTTGTGTCATTGGGGCCTCATTAAGAATGTTCAATATATAGGTTGGCTGCCGTGAAGCCTTCAACGCTCCACCGACAGCCCCTTGATTTTGCAACGGGATGCAGGGAAGATAATTCACATACATCTCGTATATAAAATAGTTCACATACGCAATGCATGTCAAACTTCAGATACGACTCGTATGTCATGTTGCGAAGGGGAAAGGTGGTGAAAAAACGCGCACAGACCATGGCACAAAACCGTGCCAAGCTGATTTCAGCGGCACGAGTAGCTTTTGCAAAAAAGGGGTATGCGGCTGCCTCAATGGATGATCTGACCTCGGCGGTGGGGTTAACGCGGGGCGCTCTGTACCACAATTTCGGCGATAAGCGTGGGCTGCTGGCGGCGGTGGTGGATCAGATTGACTCAGAAATGGCCTCATCTGCCCAGCAAGCCGGGGCCCAGGCGGGTGATGAATGGCAGGGCCTGCTCGCAGAGGGCGCGGCCTATATTGAGATGGCCCTGGATCCGGAAGTTCAGCGCATTGTGTTGCTGGATGGACCGGCGGTCCTTGGCGATCCCTCTCAGTGGCCCAGTCAGAGCAGTTGCCTGCAGGTAACCAGACAGACGGTGGAGCGGTTGATCGCCGGCGGCACAATGAAACCCGTGGATGCCGAGGCGGCCGCCCGACTGCTAAATGGCGCTGCGCTCAATGCTGCCCTGTGGGTGGCGGCCAGCACCAGCCCCAAAACGGTGTTGCCCAAGGCCGTTGAGGCTTTTCGGGCTTTAGCTGGTGGGCTGCTTGCGAAACCGGACTGAAGACCGAAGAAGAAACCGGCCCAGGGCCGGTTTCTTCTTCGGGTGCCCAGACAGGGGGATTAGCGTTCAGTCACCTGGTAGACGGTCACTGTGCCGCTGACTTCGTTGCCGATAAGCAGCAACGGGTTGCCGTTGGGGCTGTTGGCAGCGGGCACGAACTTGATGCTCTCCGGTCCCAGATCGCCGGCGTTGGGTACGTCGGTACAATCCATACCTTCGGCTTCGTCACAAGGATTGTCCAGGTCGTCATCCAGTTCGAAGTCCACATCAAAGTCACGGTTATTGTAGTGGGCTACAAAGGCGGCCTGGAAGGGGTTGGTGATGTCATACACGAACAGATCGCCGGAGCGCTCCTGGCCGATAAAGGCATAGGTACGGTCTTCGATCACCCCCACATCCACGGCTTCAGGCTCGCCGCCCTTGTCATCTGAGCGGTTGTCACCCTTATTTTCAGTGTGGGCACTGTTAAAGTTATTACCCAGCACCGAGGCCGCAATCCTGCCGAAATCGTCACCTGAGTCGTAGACCAGGTTGACGTTCTGATCCCAGATAGAGAAAGAGCGGGCCCCGTAAGCGTACAAGGCTTCCACTTCACCGTTGCTGTCGGCATCACCCAGCACGGACGTCACCTTCAGGCGTCCCAGGCCATCTTCGCCCCCAGTGGCGTCGTACAGGGCCTGCAGTTGTGTGCTGAAGGTCATGTTCAGCGCATCCGGGTCGATAAAATCCGCCGCGCGGATATCTTCCGAAAACGCATCCCAGTCGCGGGCGTCGCCCTCGTTGGCTGACACGATAAAGACAGCGCCGTTCCAGGTGTAGGAGGCCAGGGAATCGGGCTGGTACATGCCGTAGACATTGGGCAGGTTACGGAACGAGGCCACTTCGTCTTCGTTGGTGAAGTCGATGCCGTAGTCGGCCCAGTCCTTGAAGCCCAGGGCTTTGACTTCGATAGTCATGTCTTCCAGGTCAATAATGCCGATGGCGTTGGCTTCCTGCAGGGACACATAGGCCTTTTCACCGTTGGCAGCCACGGTGATGTACTCCGGCTCCAAATCCTGCGCCACACTGGTGCCCGCGGGACCGGCGAACTTGACGCCGGCTGCCTGCAGCAAGGCCCTGCGCTTGGCATCGGTATCGTAATCCTCATCGTCAAGCAGGTCGCTGCTGAAAATCATGTCGCTGGTCAGGTTGATTTGGCCGGCCAGATCCGCCGGCACACCGTCGGTAATGCTGATCAGGCTGATGGAGCCCTCAGGATCCAGGTTGTAGTCGGTATCAGGTTCGCCTTCGTTGGCCACCAGGACCTTACTTCCGTCGGGGGTGAAGGTCAGCATATCAGGCAGGGCGCCGGCAGAGACGGCCTTGACAAAGGTGCCCTCCCCCAGGGCATTCAAGGTGTAGAAGAGCACGGCGCCGGTGCCGGTTTTCTGTTCAGCGGCAACGGCGATGGCCAGCAGATCGCCGTGGATGGCGAGGGAGTTGGCTTCCCCCAGGGTCAGGGTTATGTCCAAACCATCGGCATCTTTTACCGTTACTGAATCGGGGAAAGTAAAAGCGGTGGAGCTCAGACTGTCGTCCGCTACCGGGTTGCCCACGGCTGCCGTCGGCAGATCGGCCAGGGAGATCACTTCAATCTGGTTGTCGGCGGCGTTGATGGCAAAGGCCGAGTTGGAACCCTGATGGAACTGCACTATCTCTGCGGCAGCCTTGCCGTAGGTACCGGTATTGAAGCGGCCCACCACCTCGATGCTGAGTTCACGGGGAAGATCTTTGCCATCCTGGCCCGCTGCACCATCCTGACCGGCGACGCCGTCCTGGCCGGCAGGGCCCGGATCACCGTCGTCACCCTCTAAAGCACAGCCGGCCAGAGCAGAAATGATGGTTAGCGCCAATATGCAAGATTTAAGGCTCATTTTTCTTTCCTTTTTAGTAAGTTACGTAAGTCGGTTTAATCGTTTACTGTAACGGAGGAAAGATTGCAGAATAATGACGCTAAAATGACGGTTTTATGCTCGCCGGCAAAGGTGAGCTCCCAGCCTCCCCTGGGGTGGAATCCGCTTTATCCATACAACACAGAGTAAATAGCTGCCCCGAAAAATAGTTGGTGCAGCCGCTTCATACATCTTTGCTGCACAAAAAACGGTTACCAAACACTGGAACGGATTCAGTGACCTTCTCCCCAGATTTAACACCATGACTTTGATGAGATTTCCAATAAACTGGAGCCAATGGAGATCTCAGAATGAAAAAACGTTATACCGAAGAACAAATCATCAAGGCCATTAAGCAGCATG
>NZ_JAFKCV010000276.1 GCF_017254865.1 Bowmanella dokdonensis
CTTGCTCTGCCAGTTTTTGCGCCGCTGTCTGACGTGAACGACTTAAGACCTCTGCTGTTTGTATGTAAGCTTGCTTTAATTGCTCCAGTGTGAGCGCCAATGCCTCAAGTTGATTGTCATCTTGCTGTAATTGCGCGAACTCCTGAACCAGAGATTGGTGGTATTCATATAACCCCTCTGGCATCACCTGATGCTTTCTGGCTAGCTCCATGGCTTTTGAAAAGCGAGCTTCCACCTGCTGCATCCTGAACGGATCCACTTCCAGGCCGTCAATATAGTCGCGCAACTGCTGAGAGGCTTCATCTACCTGGAT
>NZ_JAFKCV010000277.1 GCF_017254865.1 Bowmanella dokdonensis
TACCGTCACCAGACTGGAACTTAGAGGCTACCCGGATGGGTTCATTAAAGTCCTGATTGATGGCATTAGCTGATGCGCTCAGCAGCAGGGCGGCCAGCAGCAGGTTGAATTTAGTTGTCTTTGCCATAGATGGTCTCTACATGATCCAGTAATTCAAATTGTTTGCTATTCATATCAGCACTAAAACCATTGCCGCGAATGGTGTAATTAACCCCTAAGATGGTAACGGGTTGGTCTGAATGCATGGTTTTGTTGTTCAGATCGATTTCAATAAAGCTGGTATTGATGGTTTGCCATACACCGTCTTCACTG
>NZ_JAFKCV010000278.1 GCF_017254865.1 Bowmanella dokdonensis
GTATCCTGATGTGGAGTTGCATCTATCTGTGCAAGCGTCAGCCACCAACACCGCGGCCATTACTTTCTATCAGCAACAATTTAATGTGCGCCGGGTGGTATTGCCAAGGGTGCTGTCTATTCATCAGGTTAAACAGTTGGCGCGTCAATGCTCGGTTGAACTGGAGGTGTTTGCCTTTGGCAGTTTGTGCATTATGGCCGAGGGGCGCTGTTATCTGTCGTCCTATATGACGGGAGAATCGCCTAACACCGCCGGAGCCTGCTCGCCCGCGGCTCATGTGCGTTGGCAGGAAACCTCGCAAGGGCTGGAGTC
>NZ_JAFKCV010000279.1 GCF_017254865.1 Bowmanella dokdonensis
CATTTTCCCAGGTGCCGGACCAGCCTGCATACCAGTCGAGCTCCATACTGCCCTGACCAAATTCGATATTGGAGCCCCATACCCCCAGATACCAGCCTTGGGTGTGGCTAATATCAATGCCGCCCTGAATGGCGGGGCCTTGGTCGGTTTGGGAAATGCCGCGAAATTGGTAGTCGCTGGCCAAGGTCAGATTGGCCTGGCTTTGCCATTGCTGGGCCTGGGCAGTAAAAGCCAAGGTCAGGCTTAACGGCAGTGAAAAACGTGTAAATGTAATCCAAGACATAATGCTTCCTTTATTTAAAACACCTGGTG
>NZ_JAFKCV010000280.1 GCF_017254865.1 Bowmanella dokdonensis
CTTTGTACACCTATCCGGCAATCGAATACCTTTATCAGTTTGATTATAGCGATAAGCGAATATTTGAATATGGCGCAGGCGCCTCGACCATGTTTTGGATGGAGAGAGCCGCCCAAGTCGTCAGCGTCGAAAATAATCCAGAGTGGTACAGCAGTCTCAAGCCTAAGCTCAATAGCAAAACAAAATTGTTGTTCGCAGAGGGAGATAAGTTTCCTTTTGCGCTGGAAGGCGAAGAGGGGCTTTTTGACGTTATTGTGGTTGATGGCGCGGGCTATCGTTTTGACTGTGCGACAGTGGCGTTAAGTAAACTG
>NZ_JAFKCV010000281.1 GCF_017254865.1 Bowmanella dokdonensis
GTTTGTGCATTAAGGAAAACCGGGTATTGAACTGCCAGGACGCCTTGCATGACCCCAGAGTAGACAAGGATGCCTGTCAGAAGGTGGGGCTGAGTTCCATGTTGGTGGTACCTTTGGGTTACCAACAAAATACCGTAGGGGTGATCAAAGTATTCTCTACTGCAACCGCTGCCTTCGATGACGTAGACACCCTGATACTGAGCTTGGCAGCGCAGGTGATCAGCGCCGCCATTCACGCCTCATTAGGCAAACAGCCTTAGTTTCCCGTGCCGTATTTCGCCACAAAGGCATTCACAAAACGTTGCGGCGAC
>NZ_JAFKCV010000282.1 GCF_017254865.1 Bowmanella dokdonensis
CAGGCCTTAGTTCATACCGTACTGCTTCAGTTTCTTACGCAGTGTGCCACGGTTGATACCCATCATGATGGCAGCGCGGGTTTGGTTGCCGCGGGTGAAAGTCATGATTTCTTCCAGTAACGGCGCTTCAACTTCGGCCAGAACCAGTTCATACAGGTTCTCGATGTTAGTGTTGTCCAGCTGTTTCAAGTATTTGTTGACGGCTTGCTTGACGGAGTCGCGCAGTGGCTTCTGAGCCTGAGTTTGAGAAGGAGTCGTTACCGTTGTGGTAAAGGGAGAAGTTACGTTTTGATCGAACATAATACTATCTT
>NZ_JAFKCV010000283.1 GCF_017254865.1 Bowmanella dokdonensis
GGGCGCTCTTTACGGTCGTCAAACATTACCTCGATCCCGGCTTGTTGCAGGGCGTTGTATAGGGCCTCAGCAGCTTCCTGAATACGATGCGACTTATGCATGTTCATAGGGATAAGGGCAACCTTAAATGGCGCTATGGCGTCAGGCCAGATGATGCCGTACTTATCATGATTCTGTTCAATGGCGGCGGCCACAATACGGGATACGCCGATACCATAGCAACCCATGGTCAGTACCTGATGTTTACCGGATTCGGTCAGAACACCGCAGTTCATTGCCTGGGAGTATTTCTCACCCAACTGGAAGATGT
>NZ_JAFKCV010000284.1 GCF_017254865.1 Bowmanella dokdonensis
CCAGCAGCCACATGGATAGCACGACTTATGCGATGACCCGTGACGCCAAACAATTGGCCAGCGGCTTTGCCAGCCGCAATCAGCAGCATGTGCTGGCGGCAAGGCTTTCAGGTAAAGCAAGCTCTGCATTCCTGACCCCACCGGAAGGAAGTGATGCCTTAACATCACTGAGTGACGGTGAGCTTAATGCGATTCTTATCGCTGACACGGATGTATTAACCGATCGTTTCTGGGTCAGTCAAAGCAATTTCTTTGGCCAGACTATCTTTACACCCTTTGCCAATAACGGCGACTTTCTGACCAATGCAGT
>NZ_JAFKCV010000285.1 GCF_017254865.1 Bowmanella dokdonensis
CAATCTTCACCGCCCATCACTTTAACGGTATTAGCAATTTCGTCTTCATTCGCCGCTTCAACGGTTATTTCATCAATAACACGCTTGGAAGTATTCAGGTTCTTGGTGGTCACATTACTGCCAATGGGCTTTAGCGTGGACGAGTACACCTCTCCGGTATTAGGATCGGTACGACGCGGCGAAGCCAGGCTGTACACCACTAAATCAATTTTTCCCAGGTCCGCTTTGATGATGTCTATCACATCCTGCTTCATCTGGTTGGAGAACGCATCGCCATTTAAGGTTTTGGCGTAAACACCGGCCTGTTTTG
>NZ_JAFKCV010000029.1 GCF_017254865.1 Bowmanella dokdonensis
AACCTCCGTAGGTCTTCGCCAGTACCGATGTGATCGCCGCTGTCAAAGTGGTCTTACCGTGGTCTACGTGACCGATGGTGCCCACGTTTACGTGCGGCTTTTTACGTTCAAACTTTTCTTTTGCCATGATTCCCCCAGCTTAGGTTGGCTTCTACTTGGTTGATTGCAGAATGAGCTGGGGAGAGAAGTGGTGCTGATAGGCAGATTCGAACTGCCGACCTCACCCTTACCAAGGGTGCGCTCTACCAACTGAGCTATATCAGCACTATACTGGAGCGGGCAGCGGGAATCGAACCCGCATCATCAGCTTGGAAGGCTGAGGTAATAGCCATTATACGATGCCCGCGATCCTGATCTCTTGAGGCCACCTCATCCCAAGAACTAGTGGGCTATGTGCCGCTTCTTGCACTTTTGCCGCCCAGTGTAAGTCATCAAAACTCACACCTGAAAAGTGGTGGAGGGGGCTGGATTACTTTGGACTCCTGTCCTTCGCCCTTCGGGTCATCCTTTCGGATGTTCAAAATCGCTCCAGGCGATTTTGTCGAACCAGCTTCGCTGGTGTAATCTCAACTCACCGTCCTGCACAAGACCCCGTCTCGTGCCGAGAATATGGTGGAGGGGGCTGGATTCGAACCAGCGAAGGCTGAGCCGTCAGATTTACAGTCTGATCCCTTTGGCCACTCGGGAACCCCTCCAGATTGATGGTGCCGGCTGCCGGAATCGAACTGGCGACCTACTGATTACAAGTCAGTTGCTCTACCAACTGAGCTAAGCCGGCACTGCATCAAGTGGGTGCGCATTCTAGAGTAACACCCTGCCTCACGCAATAGGGAATTTGGAAAAAATCCTCTCTTTCGCATCGTTTGCTCAAATTGCATTCAGCAATGCTGCTTTTCGTAGCATTTCGACGCGTTATTGACCAATAACTCAGGCAAACAGCGTCATTCCAAGGAATACCAGTTCAGGGTAGCTCTTCACTGTGAGGTTGGTTCTTTTTGCTATTCGCTGATGATCACCACCACAAAGCAGAATATCGTAAGAGGAAAAATTCTGTCTGAGGTACGCCTCGGCCTGTAACAGCAGTCCCACTCCCTGGGCCTGGCAGCCGGCGTCTACCGCATCCAATGTATTTTTTCCCACAATTTCCTCAGCCCAGTCTGAGGCACGGCCAGAAACCTTTTCTGTGTTTTGCAACAAACTTCTTCGCATTAAGGTCAGTCCAGGTGCAATCCACCCCCCCAGATGTCGTCCGGAAGCATCAACAAAATCACAGGTGGCCGCCGTGCCAAAGTCCAATACAGCAAAATTATTTTTAGTAATTTGCCTGCCGGCCAGCATGGCTAACCAACGGTCAATCCCTAGTTTACGCGGGTCATCATAGGCATTCATGACCCCAAAGGCCTGTTCAGAAGATTCCAGCCGAAGACATTGCTTGGCCTTTCCCTTAGCTAAAGCCTCTACCTGCTCCACAAGCCTTGATTGACCCACGGCCGCTATCAGTACCTTATTGATTCTGCCCATGACGGAAACCAGCTCATCGGCATCCTTTGCCCAGTTCACGGACAAGGGAATTTCTTTCGAGTACAAAGCATATTTTATTCTGGAATTGCCAATATCCAGCAGCAGGGCTTCATAAGGCACGGACACTGACTTCTCCCCCGTAGAACGCCTTGGTGCCACCGGGCAAAGAGATCAATAATGCTCCTTCAGCGTTGATACCCAGACATTCCCCTTCAAAATTGTTTGGGCCACATATCATTCTGACCCGTTTTCCCTGATGGAGATGAAGTCTGCTCCAAGGCTCAAGAAAGGCCTTCAGCCCTGTTTGTTCAAACTTCTCCAGAGCGTTGTACAAGCTCGTAAGCAGCTTTCCTGACAGCTTATTTCTGTCCGGCTTCTCGTTCATCTGGCTGGCAAGATCCGCCCAGGGTTGATCGATTCTTGATTGTTGAGATTCCGGCAACTCGACATTAATACCGATCCCCATAATGCAATGGCTGGTGTCATTGATTTGTCCTTCAACCTCGACCAGGATCCCCCCCAGCTTTTTACCGTGGAGGTACACATCGTTTGGCCACTTGAGTGAAAGCCCCTGCACCCCTGACTCCTCCAAAGCCGTCGCAATAGCCACTCCCACCGCCAGACTCAATCCACCCAGCATCTGGTAGCCACCTTCAAACCGCCAATACATGGAGAGATAAAGACTGGCGCCAAAAGGCGAAATCCAGGGCCGGCCTTGCCGACCTCGCCCGGATGTTTGTGCCTCTGCCAGACATGCCGCCCCTTTCACATGCAACTGTTCATGTTCCTTGAGATAAGTGTTGGTTGAATTCACTACACTAAGTACAACCAGAGGTGGGCCGCTGGTCCGGGCGATGTGTTGCCGGATCGTCTCTGTATTCAGTAAATCAAGCTTGTTTGATAGCCGATAACCTTTACCCGTGACACTGAATATTTCCAATCCCAGGGTTTGCAGGGCCTGGACGTGCTTACCCACTGCGGCTCTTGAGATACCGAGTTTGTCGCCCAACTCCTGGCCTGAGTGGAAACGCCCGTCAGCCAGGGTATTAAGGATCAGATTTCTTTTTGTCTCCACTGACGTGCTTACAAGCATATCTGCCCTTGTTTGCCTATCAGGCGGACCTCGTTCTCTAAGTCGATGGAAAACTCTTTTTTTACCGATTGCTTGATGTTCCTGGCCAGTTGCAATAACTCGTCGCCTGTTCCCTCTGCCTGATTAACCAGAACCAGGGGTTGGCTCAGGTGGCAGGCAACCCCTCCAATGGTTTTTCCTTTGAATCCCAACCTGTCAATCAGCCAAGCAGCAGGTACTTTCACATGCTCCTCGTCCACCGGATAGCAGGGGATATCTTTCCACTCATGCTGCAAACTAAGAAAGTGGCGTCGCTGAATGACTGGATTCTTGAAAAAACTACCTGCGTTACCAATCTTTCCCGGATCGGGCAATTTGGCTCTTCTCACTTCAACGACCTTATCAAAAATCTGCTGTGCCGTAGGTGTGCTACCCAGTGCCTGCAGCTCTCCATAGCTGCACTGGGGTATCCAATGCTTGGGAAAATCCATATGCACATAGGTGATCAGCTCTGATGCCATTTCGGCCCGCTTAAACAGGCTGTCCCGGTAGCCAAACTGGCATTCTGTTGCTGTGAAGCATGACACAACACCGGTTGTAAGATTAACGGTCTCCACCAAGGTACAAAACTCAGCCAACTCACGCCCATAAGCGCCAATGTTCTGAATCGGAGCTGCCCCCAGTGTCCCGGGGATCAAAGCCAGATTCTCAGCCCCATAAATCCCCTTGGTCATCAGCATGGTAACAAGATCATGCCAGTTTTCTCCGGCAGCCACACGGATCCTGAACAGATCATCGGTTTCTGAGATTTCAATGCCTTTGAGTGACACTTTCAGGACAGTGCCGGCAAAATCCTCCACAAAGATACTGTTGCTGCCTTCCCCCAGGATATAAAGGGGCCCTTCAGAAACCACTGGCAACTGTTCCAACTGCTGAAGCTGGATTACTCTGGCGGCATGGTTGCGAAAACCGAAGGTGTGATAGTTAGAGAGTTCGATCAAAAGAGTATTTCTCTGGCTCTGAATGTGCCTAGTGTATTTAAGCGCACCGGTCAGGTCGAGGCCAATTGCCAGTCCGTGATACAAAAAAGGCCCGCAAGGCGGGCCCAGAGACTCATACCTTAAAAGCTGTAGGTAACCTTCCCGTATAGGTAGCGACCTCTTGGACTATGCACCTTTGAGGCATAACCATAGAGATCATCATCACCGTCACCAATGGCAAATGGCGGTTCTTCATCCAGAGCATTATTCATACCCAATGCAAAGGACCATTGCTGGCTGTAGGCATACCTTACCTGCAGATCCAGCAATAATTGTGAGTCGACCATGCGAGATTCGTTAGTCTCGAAATCCAGCGTTCCGTCGAAATCAATATCCGGTGTATCTTCAAACTCCCCGACATAGGAGAAGGCTGCAGTAGCCGACCAGTCACCGCGAGTCCAATCCAATGTGGAGACCCAACGATGCTCAGGGTATTCATACTCTCCGGTCCATTCACGGCCATCCTTCTCGAAGTTGGTCATATAGCTCCATTCAAGAGAAAGCTTCAGTTCGCCCAGATCACTCATATCCAACAGGTAGTGGGCTGACAGGTCGACCCCCTGAGCCTCCTGAGAGCTGACATTAAAGAAGGTATTATTGATACGCGACAAGGGTCCCAGGGACTGTCCCGGCAGAGGAGCAAGGCGGACACAGACAGTGCTGTTCTGATTACCACACTCAGCTTCATAGACATCGCCAAATGGTACCTCGTCAATTTTGTTGTCCTGAGTGATGCTCCATACATCGATTCCTATATCGATACCCGTGTCTATCGCCCATATGGCGCCGATATTCCAGGTTTCGGATTCTTCAGCTTCCAGATCCGGGTTGCCGGCAAAGACGATGGTGTAATCGGTGGAGGCACAGGCCGGATTGTCTTCGTCCTGGACCGGGCACCGGAAAGTGTCGACAAAGAACTGTGACTCCTGTGACGGACCCAGGCCTATCTGCGCCAGGGAAGGCGCCCGGAAACCCTCACTCCAGGAGGCCCTGACCGAAATGCTGTCGGTGGGGCTCCAGCGCATGGCGACCTTGGGGTTAGTGGTGGAGCCGAAATCACTGTAGTCGTCGTGACGGCCGGCTAACTGTAATTCCAACGTATCTGCCAACGGCACGGACAATTCCACATATGCTGCCCACTGATCCCTGGACGCTTGTGCAGAAACCGATTCAGTACCAAATATCAGGCCGCGCTGGAACTGATCGTCTGGTATGTCAGAAACATCCTCTTCACGGTATTCATAGCCTGCGGCAATGGCCACAGTCCGACCATCAAACTCAAACAGATCACCGGTAATATGGGCATCATAAGATGTCAGATGCGATTCCCCCCGTCGCACCAGACTGGTGGTAATTGCATCTATTACTGACTGGGGATTCGTCACCCCACCAAAAGGATTGTAACGGCCTGCGTCAATTTCCTGCTGAAGCAGGTCGGTTCTAACCCATCCCTGGCTTCTGTCACCAGTCTGCAATGACCGGCTGCGACCTTTCTGCGCCGACACCTCCCACTCCCAACTATCAAAGGAACCCCGCAGCCCTGCCACTACCCGCATGGTGTCCGACTCAATATCCCAACGTCGGTTGCCTGCATCCACTGTACGATATCGTCCAATGCCAATGTCCTGGCCAAAAGGATTGTCAGGATGGTCAGCCGGCACTGTCAGACCTGCATCTTCATCCAACGGAGTGGCTGCTCCACCGGCCTCAGACGTATTATGCTGGACCGCTATCTCACTAAAGAGCTCCAGATCGTCGGTGATCATCTTATTCATTTGCAGAATCATACCCAGCCTCTCAGCGGCCGGGATCGCAATACTATGTGGTCCATAGTCATACACACAGGTCTGCCCAAATGATTTCTCTGGAGGGCAATCAGGGTCAATAACCGTTTGCCCATCGACCACAAACCTCCCTGGATAGCCTCTGGAGGATCGGAAGTCCATCCCGCCATAGGGTTCCTGGTTGGCCGTGCCAAACCGTCCCAGCTCACTGTTATCCAACGCGCTGTTGTTGAAGTAATCCAGAATCAGCGTGGCATTTCCGTCTTCATTGCCCGTCCCCCACACTGCGCTGAAAGTCTTTTCATCGTAACTGGGCCCCGTAGCCGAGCCATACCCGGCCGATAGCTCTGTGCCGACAAAATCTTTCTTCAGGACAATATTCACCACGCCGGCCACAGCATCAGAGCCGTAAATGGCTGAAGCGCCGTCCTTCAAAATATCAATGCGCTCAATGGCGGCAACAGGGATACTGTTTATATCCACAAAGGAATTCACGATACTTTCCGCAAAGGCACTGATCGCTACCCTTCGTCCATTGATAAGTACCAGCGTTGCGTCAGCGCCAAAACCGCGGAGACTGATGGCGGCCCCACCATTGGCTGTGGAATCCTGGCTATTGCCACGAGTTGAAAATGTACCAGCACCGGCAACGGGCAAACGTTCCAATACCTGTTGCAGGTTGTCGAAGCCCAAATTAGCGATATCTTCATTGGTAATCATGTAAACAGGGGAAGGCCCCTCGAGATCGGTCCTCTTGATCCGGGAGCCTGTTACTTCAATCCGCTCTGTTGAACCTTCAGCGCCTTGCGCCAGTGTTGCCTGAGGCATCAGCAAAGTAGAACCTACTGCAACTGCTATTGCTGATATCCGTAAACCCTTGTTCTTTGTCATAATCCTTTTCCTTTTTAAATTTTTTCATCAAACCTTGTCATCGGATATTCCGATAAACGGGATTAGCTATACCACCGGCAACAACCTGGAAACAAGAGACGAACTCAGCAATGGTGTTAATAAATGTAAATAGCGCAAGACACAGGGCCTTTTCATTCAGAAGGAAATAACTGGTCTGAAATACGTGGAAGCAGCCGTTATCGTAGATCTTTGCGGCTGTTTTTTGGGGGAGCCCTAAGATACCCCTCGGATAGCCCTTCTTCAGGAATGGGTGCCTGGCGGTTATGTCCAAGGATGGACGGTATTAGGGCAATGCAGGAGCCATTGCTTTGTGCGACCGCCATGGATGGCGGAAGTGCAGGTTATGCAGGAGCATTAACCTGCCTACTTTACTCCGGGCCTCCTGCCCTCCACCCTTTGGGCCATCGTCGTGCCTCCGATGTTCAACTTGGCTCCCGGCCAAGTTGTCACATGGGGGTAAATCACGCCCGGACGGGGATTAAGTATCCCCGTCAGTGATTTACGGGAGGCCCGGACGGCCGACCTGGAGGCTCGCACAAGGATGTGTGACAGATGGTTGCTGGCCTTTTAGAACTACGCACTATCAACAGTCGATGGGTATGGTGTCCCGGTCTGGTATTGCTCACGCGCGGCAGCGCTTAAACGAAAAAAGCCCAGTCATTAGACTGGGCTTTCTCGTTTAATTGGGAGCCTGGCGGTGTGCTACTCTCACATGGGGAGACCCCACACTACCATCGCCGCTATTACGTTTCACTTCTGAGTTCGGAATGGAGTCAGGTGGTTCCGTAACGCTATGGCCGCCAGGCAA
>NZ_JAFKCV010000286.1 GCF_017254865.1 Bowmanella dokdonensis
ACGCTGGACGGCGCTATGCAAGGACTTAAGGTTTACCTGGTGCCTGATTTCTCTAAAGTCTGGAGTCCTGATCTATTGATCAGCGCCATGGGGCAAGCGTTTTTCTCTATGTCCTTAGGGGTAGGGACCATGTTGGTGTACGGTTCCTATGTCGGACGCCATGAAAAGCTCCCCAGCTTAGGGGCTTCGGTGGCCCTAGTCGATATTGGCGTGGCGATTTTAGCTGGCTTACTGATTATTCCTGCCATGTATGTGGCGCTGCATAATGGTGTACAAATCTTTTCCGACGCTGGCGAGCTAATTGACGGT
>NZ_JAFKCV010000287.1 GCF_017254865.1 Bowmanella dokdonensis
TGATAGACGTATAGCCCAGGCCGGACTGGATCGTGGCGATATCGCCAGTATGGTCAGAGCCTTGAGCGGGGGACTTTTTATCGCTGAGTACTTTGACGGTAATGACAGAATGAACCTAATTTTGCGCGGCGATAAGTGGCGCACCCCCGATGAACTTTCTTCACTGCCCGTGCACACTCCCAATGCCGGTTTACAAACTCTGGGGGAGCTGGCAGAGGTGATAAGAACCGTTGGGCCAACACAGCTTCGCCGGGTCAACGGCAAACGCACCGTGAGTTTGTTGCTCAATCCCCCTGAAGAGATGTCATT
>NZ_JAFKCV010000288.1 GCF_017254865.1 Bowmanella dokdonensis
TTAGCTGGAGTCAGGCATGAAGCACTTACGTATTGCAGACTTCCCATTATCTGGACAGTCTTTGATTGAAGCGAGTGCCGGCACAGGCAAAACCTTCACTATTGTGCGGCTTTACTTGCGTTTGTTACTTGGTGTCGGCTGTGCGCCGCTGAATGTGGATCAGATCCTGGTGGTGACCTTTACCAATGCCGCTACCGCTGAGTTGAAAAGCCGCATCCGGGCTATTTTAGCCAAGGCTAATCTGGATATGTATGTGGGTGCCAGCGACGATCCGATTCTGGCCGCTTTGATTGAACAAGTTGAAGACCG
>NZ_JAFKCV010000289.1 GCF_017254865.1 Bowmanella dokdonensis
CTTACCTATGGCCTTGCTGACGAGCCAGGCTGAATTGCAGTAGTTGGCTGGCGGCCAGAGATAACAAACAGTAGCCAACAAAATAGTAAAACCCGGGCCCCAGGGTAGACAGAGTGGCACTGCTGATTTCAAAATCAATGCGCAGACCAAACAGATTAACGGCTTGCGTGGTAGTGGTCTCAGCATGGTCGGTAGACAGCACGGCCAGAAAAATCGCCACCACAAAAACATCGGCCATTGACCACTTACCTATGGCGGCTATCCAGGCCGCCAGGGTTTGGCCTTTACTGAGCTTGTGCCAATACCAGG
>NZ_JAFKCV010000290.1 GCF_017254865.1 Bowmanella dokdonensis
GGGTTGGGTTTGACGCCGGGCAGGTGGTGTTGGATGCGGCGACCGGGTTGGATATTCGCACCCAGTCTGGTGTCACCCGACATATGGGCTTTTTAGGTTTGGGTATCGAACAACTCGATAACTCGGATGTGATCACGCGAGGTTTGGAGTTAATTAACGGCGCTTCTTTTGGCTATTTCACTGCGCCCAAAGGGCCTGGATTAAACTGGCAACCCTTGTTGCATTCTTCGTCATCCAGCAGCCACATGGATAGCACGACTTATGCGATGACCCGTGACGCCAAACAATTGGCCAGCGGCTTTGCCAGCC
>NZ_JAFKCV010000291.1 GCF_017254865.1 Bowmanella dokdonensis
TTTCCCTGACCCAAACCATGAGTCGTACCATCATTACTTCAGGTACCACCTTGCTGGTGTTGCTGGCGCTGTTCTTCAAAGGCGGTGCGCTGATCCATGGTTTTGCCACAGCGTTACTATTTGGTATTTTTATCGGTACTTATTCATCAATCTACATCGCCAGTTCGGTGGCCTTGATGTTAGGTATCAGTAAGGAAGACCTGATGCCCACAGAAGTTGAGAAAGAAGGCGCGGATCTCGATCCGCTGCCCTAATTAATGTAACCCGGCCCACCCAGGGCCGGGCTATTTCACTGTTGTGAAATAGCCC
>NZ_JAFKCV010000292.1 GCF_017254865.1 Bowmanella dokdonensis
TCAACTATTGAATTCAATCAGTTCGCTCCTGAATTGGTTGTGCTGCCCAACCGGCATATTTCGACGAATCTCGTGCATCTGGTCAAAATCAACCAGCGCTTGTACCAGCCCCGGCCCTTGGGCCAGACTGGTCAACACTTCTCCCCAGGGAGTTATAATAGTGGAATGGCCATAGGTCTCACGCCCGTTGGCATGCTGGCCGCCCTGCCCGGCTGCCACCACAAAGCACTGTTTTTCAATGGCCCTGGCCCTAAGCAGCGGCCACCAATGGGCTTCACCTGTCACCTGAGTAAAGGCCGCCGGTAACAC
>NZ_JAFKCV010000293.1 GCF_017254865.1 Bowmanella dokdonensis
AGCTACCGGTACGCACAGTGGCGGGGGGAACGACACGAACGCCTTCGGCAGCAAATTGCTCCGCGCTGTAGTCGGCATATTTAAGCGGAACCTTGTCGAAGAAGCGGCTTTCCGCGCCGTCCATCACCTGATTGTCATGCAAGCGGAAATACAGCAGCACCGCTTTTTTCAACCACTGATGAACCACCCATTCGCCAGCAATTTTCTCTGCCACTCTGGCTTTGCCGCTGTTCAGCAGGGCCATGGCCTGCGCAACCGCGTCGTGAATGCTCGCGTCGGCGGTGGCGGCATTCAATTCGTTACGTTGT
>NZ_JAFKCV010000294.1 GCF_017254865.1 Bowmanella dokdonensis
CGGCACCCACAATGATGAACTTCCAAGATTGCGGTTCTAAATAGTGGTCAAAATGCTGGCTTGAAGCCTTAAGTCTATGTTCTGCTATGACTTTATCAGTCTCGCATAGTAGAAACCATCCATTTGCTTTTCGCCTGGCAGGATTTGCCAGCCAGGGTTGCTTGCATTGTCTTGCGCATGCAAAGGCGAAAGTGACGCTTCGGCTTGGTTGGCTAAAAACTGCTTAATTTGTTCTCGATTCTCTTCGGGCAGAATTTAGCAGGTTGCATATAGCAAGGTGCCGCCGGGCTTCAGCATTGGCCAGTCTG
>NZ_JAFKCV010000295.1 GCF_017254865.1 Bowmanella dokdonensis
TTTCCTTTCCCATAGCACCCCAGTAGATTCAAGCATTCTTTTTGTGTTGGCAGCCCCGTTCCGCCGCCATAAGTGGCAACAATCAAGGAAGGTAAAGTAACCGACAAATAGAGATCGTCATTTTCAAGCAATTCATGGGAGAGGTGGCCAGCATGGGACTCCACCACATTGGCCTCATCCTGACCGGTAGCGATAAATAACGAAGCAATACCATTAGCAGAGTGCGGGCCATTGTAGGCGGCCCCTACTATTCTGGCCCCCACATTAGACAAGACAGCCGCCTTTGCCATCATACGACTGTCTACATG
>NZ_JAFKCV010000003.1:0-458121 GCF_017254865.1 Bowmanella dokdonensis
CTAGACCTTTAAGGTCTCTGAAGGGTTGTTCAAGACGAGAACGTTGATAGGCAGGGTGTGGAAGCGTTGTAAGGCGTTAAGCTAACCTGTACTAATTGCCCGTGAGGCTTAACCATACAACGCCCAAGTTACGATGTAACAGAACGATGTATGTGCAAGCCACAACTCATCAAACCAATACGCTACATAGCGATGAATTCTTTATCACAGTCCAGATTGTTAACCTTTTTTGCCTGGCGGCCATAGCGTTACGGAACCACCTGATTCCATTCCGAACTCAGAAGTGAAACGTAATAGCGGCGATGGTAGTGTGGGGTCTCCCCATGTGAGAGTAGCACACCGCCAGGCTCCCAATTCGTAAGAAACAGCCAAGCCCACTTAACAGTGGGCTTAGTTGTTTCTGCGGCCTGGAAAACAGGCCATGCTGGTCCCAGACCGGCACACCATACCCATCACCTGTTGATAGTCCTGTGCTCCAGCTGCTGGCTGCTCTGTGTCACACATCCTTGTGAGTGTCTCTGTAGGGTAACAATCATTTTTACAAATCAGATGGGGACCCGGAATACTGCTGGAGGCCTTATATTTACTGGCTTACAGGGATAAATCCTCTAGATCCAATCTGAGAATAGGTTTTGAAAAAAACTGCAGGAAGTTGAGAATTTACCGGTAATAAAGTGTTGGTTCACTGGTAACAGATTGACAGTTTTTTACCCCCTTCAAACCGTTGAACGTCATTAAACCGAGATCTATACTGCTTAGTAAGGCCAGACGCTGGAAAAAGCGGGGGAAACTCTGTCGCGCCGTCCAGCAAGTGTTTCGAAAGTTCCCAACGTTGGGACACTCGATACGCAGGATGTAGGGTAAGGCGTCCTACCTGGCCTCCCTCACTATCTCACCGAAGATCAATTCGTATTCCTTTTGCAGCAGATTATAAGCAGCGACGATCCCCGCTGTTTTAACCAGGTTTAAAGTCTCATTGAATCGGGATTTATTGTGCTGGATCTTCCCTTTCAAACCGATTGCCACGACAAACTTCGCATAGCGGCCGTCAGACAGGCGACGAACAAATAAAAGTCGGCCGTTGGCCTTCTCATACAGGACAGCATCCGGCGTTCTGACGATACCAGGTAGCGACGAGGCCACGGATATAGGTACCATCTGGTTTCTGGCTGCTTTGGTGTCCCGTAACCAGTGTGCAATATCGGAATCTTTGGCCACAATGACGGTGCTGGCTGGGCCTTTACCTTTACTTTGTAGAAATTCGATGACTTCAGATGCCAAATAGCCCGCTGTTTGGGCATGTCCAGCTGCTGGCCGTTGACCTTTGGCGACCTGGGTGCCTACTTTATTAACCAGGCGCTTGAATGGACGGTCGTAGACGTCAGTATCCATCCATTTCAGAGCTTCCTTGCGAAGGTCTGCGGGAATTTCCATTAGCTGCTGGCCGAAGATTGCTTCAGGAGCCAGCCAAGCCTGACCGACATTGTAATCCCAGCCAATACCGACGCCTTTATACTTCTTAACCACTTCTCCCGTATCAGGATCGGCGTAGCTGGTCGGTGTCGGCTCAGCCATGTTTGAAACCTTTAAACCTTCCTCTTCAATGTCATCCTTAGACCGTGAACGAGCGTTACAGCGGCACAGCCAGTCATTAGGCGGGTAGTGAGTGCGCCAGAATGGGTGATCTACCGGGAGAATGATGCCATGCCAGGGACGGTGGCTTTGCCTGACTCGCTCGTCACCCACCGTCAGGTATTGAAGGAATGGCCGAATGTCTTTCAATCGCCAAATCTGCTCCCAGCGGCCAGCCATATAGGCGCTGCGCTTGTTAACCTGGAAAATCACCCTGGTCCGCCAGCCACGTTTGCCTTTATAGCTCCAACCATGACGGGAAACTATGTCATCAAAGCGTTTTCTGAACTCAGTGAGGGTGGTACCGTCCAGGATTGAGTCCTGAACCGTACTATATAGGTCCTGTAAAAGCGACAGCGATGTCGCGCCGGCGACGGTGAAGCCTTTGGCATGGATGGGGCCGACCATATCCGTCCATTGGCGCGACGGAATCAGCAGCTTCTTTTGAAAGTAGTCTATTGCCTCATTAAAAGGCATTCTGCCGACTGAAACTTCAGGCATTACTCCACCTCGATCATAGGTACTTTCTGCCCGGCCAGCTCATGTGTGCAATCGGATAAAAACTCCCAAATACCGTTCCTAATAAAACTATGGCATTTGGGTACAGTAGGATTACTGCCGTCTGGGTTCACAAATAAAGATGGGCTGAAAGTTGGCCTTTCATAGTCGCCGTTGAAAGACCATTTTACCGGGCCCGTAGTCCAGATCTGATGAAGCGTTTTGCAGCCAGGGCATTCAACAATAAAGGTCTCATGCTTTATCGAATTGCCCCGCAGCTTTTCAACCTTTGCCACAGCCCCTCCTAAATCAAAGGCTCACCGGTGTATTCACACCAAGCTTTCTTGGCACGTGCCCAATGTCCCAATACTTGTTTCGCCGTTGCTGTATCGGGATCCAGCTTGGCCAGAGCGTTCGCATGGATCCTTAATGGATGATCTTCGGCTAACCGGTCTTGATTTGCCCGTTGCAGCATCTTCTTAGCCAATGGCACATCAGTCATCACTCAGCCTCCAGCATGCCGGTACCGAAATCGAGCTCCAGTTCCTGGCGGACCAGCGTTTCCAGGGCGCTGAAGTCAAGGTTCGGGACCATGGCCACCATATTGGCCAGGGCCTGTTCGAGGGTTTCGCCTTTATCTATCTCGGCGCGGATTTGGTCGATGATGTCACTGATGGCTTGATCTTCGCTGTTCCACTGGTCCTGCTCGGCCTTGGAGAACTCGGCTTTGTCCTGCTCTTCCTCTTTTGGCTTGCTGCCAAGGAACAGGATTTCGTCATCATCAGCCGGTTCTGTCAGCTCAAGCCGTTCATAGACATCAGCCTTTCTAATCGGTACCAGTTCGGCTGCAGATTTAAAGAAAGACACATCAGTGGTATTCAACTCCTTCTTATCCACCCATTGGAAGATTGGCGCAGGTACTGCGGGGCCAAAGTTGACCTCAGTTATCCATTCGAATAGCTGATTGATAGTAGCGGCCGGCAAGCCGCGATCGGCTTTATTGTTCTGGTCGGTGCGCTTGTCACCAGTTTCCGCCGCGGCCCTGGAGCCGTTACCGATTATTTCGGTAGCCAGGCTCTGGCTGGTGATGGCTTTGGACATTTCCCGGTTCATCAGGTTTACCAGGCGCTCCTGGGGCAGCTCACCAGAGGCCTTGGTTTCAAGGATGGTCATCTCCACGCCTTCCGGTACCGCGGCGACAGCATCTTCCACCAACTGCTGCAGACGCTCTACCAACTCATTGATTTGATCTGCAGTGCTACCTTGTGGGTACTGCCCGACAGGCCAGGGAATGCCGAACTTTTCACAGAATTTGGCGAAGAACTTGATGCCCCCGTTTTTGAACATCCAGGGCCAGAAGCAACTGGACAGAATGGCAATACCATAGGGATTTTGCGCATCTGGCATGTGTCTGGTCACCAGCCATCGCATCGGTTCGGCTGGTTCACCTTCCAGTGCGTTGAGCGTTCGAATCATCAGATCGCCATCATAGTTAAAACAATAGCTGCTACCCGGAATATCAAAGATCCGCTTAGGTACCAGGTTGCTGCCCTCCATGGTCCACTCCACATGGTGCACGCGCCGTCCGGTCAGCGGAGCACGACCAAAGCTCCAGATCAAATCAGGCCAGCGCATAGCGCCATGAGGCCGTTTCTTCAGTACTGCCTGACAAAGCTCTTGCGCTTTGGCGGCCTGGGAGGAATCGTCGCCGGCTTTTATCTGGTACTTGTAGCCGACCAGGGCGGAATACATCTTACGGATTTCACCCAATACATGCGGGTCGCCCATAATCTCGGCATAGACTTCCTGGTCAATATTGGCCTTGCGCAAAATAGGATCGGGATCCGGCAGCTCATGCAGCAGGTCTAATAGTTGCCTGTCTGCCATGCGTTCCAGCACTGCGCTGTTCATCAGTGCCTTCTTATTGATCACTTTATCTGCCATAGCCGAAACCTCGGGTGTTAAAGGATTGTCTCGCCGGTTGAGATTGGATTTTTGGGATGCCCCCGGCTCCGCTTACGGCCACCATCCACAGCATTTGCAGCATATCGGGACCGTCGTCATGGGCGTGTTCAGGCCAGTGTTTCAATTGGTCGTATAAGATGGTCTGGCGGCTGTGCAGCAGGATCTGGCCGTTAGTGACATAGGGCTCCAAGCTCTCAATGCGAAGATCCTTGTCGGTATTGGGGATCACCGCCCGGGTAGGAATGGCTATACCCCTTTCCAAGCCCACTTCCATTAAGCGGGTGCGCAGAAACTCCTGGAATTGCACCGCCTCAATCGCCCAAACCAGGCAGTTGTACTCCCTGTGAAACTTGATGATGTCCTCAATAATCAGGTTGGGTATGCGCCGCCGTATACTGGCCTCTACCACATGCAACACGCCTTTTTGCCGGTCGAAACCGCCCACGCCTATCGCACTGGGGTCACGGCCCTTGTTCTTCTTACCCAGGGAAGGGTCACAGGCACCGTAATAGACCCAGCGATCGCCCACATGCACCCAGAACTTGATGTCCCTGAAGGTGGCCTCATCCTCATTGGTGGGGTCGTTCTGGTATTCACAGTCAAAGGAATGGTGATCGTCCGCCCGCTCCATCATCAGGAAGTACAGCGGCCGCTTTTCCGGCCAACTGACAATGGCCCCTTCATCCATCGCCGCCTTACGCTGCTGATAAAACTGCTGGGCATCGTCCGCGCCGTCATTACGCAGGATTTCCTCCCACTCCTCCCAGAGATCCATGTTCACCGGCCATTCGACAATTGAACGGAACTTGGTATGCCGGAAACTAGGCAGCTTAATGGTCCTGGCCAGTACCGAGTCATAGTGCAGCAAGGTACCGATATACAAGACTTTGACCGAGCCGTCTGGGGGCCCCAGTTTCAGTACAGCCTTTTTCAGCCACTTGAAGATCTTGTCCCGCTGCTCCGGGCTCTTGACGTTCTCGTCGTTCTCGATGTCGTCGAGCTTGATCCGGTCCGGCCGGTAAGGGCCATGACGTATACCCCGGATTTTCTGGCCGGCACCAAAGGCTTTTACCTTAATGTTGTTGCGGGTGATCATCTCGCCGGCGCGCCAAACCGGCCCGGCTCCAGCTACCTTGGGGAAGTCCTGCAACAGCCTGGGGTTAGCGTCCAGCTCCACCTTAATAGCTTCCAGCATGGGTGCCGCCTGAGTCTCAAAGGCGTCCATGATGATTACAGTGTTGTGGGTTCGCTCAGTAACTATCTCCCAGAGGGTGTGCAGTTGGGTGGCAATGGTCGACTTGGCTTCGCCCCGGGGCGCGATGATGCCTTCCCTTACCCCTTCCTTGGTGGCGGAAATCTCCGGCAGGCGTTTGAACAGATGCTTGTGCAGCACCGATTCCGTTTTGTCCACATAATGGGGGAAGTAGGTTTTACAAAAAAATCGAAAGCCGTCCACCGGGTCATGCACCCGGAAAACCCGCTCCTTCTGAGCCTCAGGGTCGGTGCTGAAGCCGTCAACTTCATTTTCTATCTGGGTGCGCAGCGAGTCCGCATAGCTGGACAGCTGCGACAAGAACTGACTGACGCTTTTAACCATAGTCGCGGCTCAGTACCTGACCGAATGGCTCCAGGATTTCGATAAAGGCATGGGCATGTTGGGGATAGTGTTCGCGAATGAAGGTGCCCAGCTTTTGCAGCAGTTCAAGGGAAAAGCCAATCTTGTTGAAGTCGTTGGACGGTCCAAGCAGCTTTTGAATTTTGGACACTGAATCGGTCCACTTGGCAATCAGGTCCACCTTAGCAGCCGGAGACAGGTTCTCAGCCTCGTCAATGGATTTAAAGATGTTTTCAGACTGGGTAAAAAAGCGTTCAAGTACCTGGTTGATCAGCTCCTTCTTACCCCCCTGAGCCAGTAGCAGACTGTTGCGTGAGGTATCCCAGTTGTCGCCCTCGCTGGCTGCCTTAGCCTTCCAGCGCAGTGCCGTGGCATACGACACCTTGTGACGTGCCGCGGCCTCTTTCAGGTCGAGCTGCTCATTCACATAGCTGCTGCGCACAGCTAATCGTTTACCACTGGCATGGGCCACAATTAACTCCCCATTCCCTTTTTGATGTACTCAATACCCAGGGTGACACCGGCCGCTACGAAAGCAGCAATCCCCCCGGTTTTCACTTCCTGCTTGCGCAGGCGCTCATCAATGGATTCCATCTTGCCCCATTGGGCGACATTGGACTGTTCAATGGCATCGAGCTTGCCTTTGATCTCCCCCAACTTTTCAAACAACTGAGCTTCCTGTTGCCTATCCATAATGATTCCTTAGTTGGGTAGCGATTTTGCTGGCAATGTCCTGACAGATAGCACCAGAGAACGCATAGGAGTGATTGAGGTAGTCAGACTGGTCACCACGCAGGTACCGGTGAGGCACAAAAAAGGTACTGATCCGCTTGTCATCGCCGCAGCGCCAGCCCAGACGGCCCACATCAGAAATATCCATCCAGGGCAGGATACTGCCTGCTTTCAGGGCTCGGTCATATGGATTGGCGACAATGGTAATACTGTGGGCCTGGCAGCCATCAAAGCCGGTTACCTGGTCATCAATATTCAGCGCCGGCGCAATCAGCCACACATGGCCAAAGCGTCTGCCCAGCTTGTGCATGCAAGCAAACACCACGGCCGCGCCAAAGCTGTGGGCAACAACATGGTCCCCATCCTGAGTGACGTCATACAGGGTCTGAGCCAACCTGGCCCGCACTTTGTCGTATTGCCAGAACGACAATGCCCACGCCGCCTTCAACAGGCTGATGCGCGGATAATCAAAATTGACCAGAACGGATTGTGCCAACTGCTGTACAACGGCCATTCCCAGGAGGTCAACGTTCCTGGTTCCGTCTCCGTTAATACCGTGTACAGCGACTACCCGCACCTGCTACACCCCAAAAAGCCGAATCCCGGCTCCGACAACGTGCAGGGTCTGAACAATCAATTCGGTGTTATCCCGGTGCGGCTCTGAGAGCCGCCTGTAAGCCGTATCCAATGTTCGGGTTGCCCGGTGAAAGGTAACCAGTGATTGAGCCAAGGCCGGCTCCAGGTAGGGCACCTTTCTTTCCAATAGCAGATAAGCCTGTCGGTAGTGGTATCTGACTGATTCCAGCGAGTGAATAAACTCGGATATATCCACCACTGCGCCGCCGGTACCATCATCCAGAGCGAGTATATTTTTAACTGCATTATGTACCCGCCTGGCGTCTTGTCTGACGTTGTTTATCACCTGCCACTCTTCGTCACTGAAGGCTTGGCGATAGCGGTCAATTTGCGCACTGGTATGCAGATAGGAGGTTTCAAACTCCAGCACGGCCGCACCGAGCATAGCGGTGTTGACCGTGGCTCTGACGGTACCGTCGGTGGTCGGGCAACCGGCCAGCAAAAGCATACTCACCAGAAACACGAAGTGCTTTATCCAAAGGACTGGATTAATCATTGACGTTTCTCCTTGGGTTGCAGGCCGCAGGATGCAGCCCATTCTTCGGCATCGAAGTTGGGACAGGTTTTATTCGGGTCCAGGTTGTGGTGGCCAACAATCCGGGCATCCGGGTACTCACTGCGCCATTGCTTAAGCAGAGTGGCCAGCGTCATCATTTGGACCGGGGTGAAGTAATGCCGCCCTATCAGGCAAACGCCAAGAGAATGATGGTTATGCCCGCGTACATGCGCGCCAGGCCAGTAATCTGGCCTGCCATATTCCAGCGTGCCGTCACGGCGAATCACCCGGTGATAGCCAATGCCGTCCCACTTGTTACCCTCTTTGTGCCAACGATGGATTTCAGCTGCGGTAACGTCGCGCTCATTGGGGGTATCGCTGCAGTGCACTACCAGGTAACGAATGTTCACTTAGGGGCTCCTAACTGCTCGCGCAGGCGGGCGCAGTTGGCCAGTGCCTTGGCAGGAATTACGGGTTTGGAAACAGGTCGGCGATTAGGCTGGTCAACGGGTGCAGGCCGTTTGGTATCAGCAATAAGAACCGGTACGCCGCGGGGGCGGATATTGGCGCGTCGTTGCGCCTGCATAGCAACAGAATTAACGGTAGATTTAAGCAGCCTTCTCAGGTGCTCTGGGCACTGCTCGGCTAAGCGCCGCCTTTCCAGCTTGTCGAGGCACTGGCATATCTGGGTGGCTAACTTGATGATATCTGTCGCATTCATGGCGACAGTGTGTTTCAGGGGGATCTAGCGGAGTATCGTCAAACGTTTTCCAGACCGGCATAACGTGGAGCCTGGTTAATGTCGCGCAGGTCAGGTGGGTAGGTCAAGAGGCAAAGACAGATTTTTCTCCTCCCAGTGGGAAGACAAGATTTGATTGATACGCTGACGGGTCAGATTGTATTTTTTCACCGCCTGCATCACCGTCATACCACCCAGAGTGATGTTGTGAATCAGTTCAGCATCCCGCCACTGCAGTAAGATCTTATCCGGCTTTGGCAGGTCGATTGGCGTATCCGGCCACAGCTGGCAAAGCACTTTGGCCGCGTCTTCGCCCAGGTGTTTAGCCAGAGCACAGCCCGGGCTAAAGCTGGCTGGAATGGTATGACATTCTGCGCCATGCTCCGCCAACAGTTGATAGGTGGCTTCCATGCCCAGTTTTTCGGCGATCATCCTGATGCGATACGGCAGCGCCTTAAGATTTACCGGATTCATGGTCTTTGTACTCCACCTTTTCACGTTTGCACCAGGCCTGCAGGCAGTCGATTACGGTTCTTAGCTGGTTGCTGGCGGCTTTGTGCAATAACCGGGTACCGGTGAACTTTACGCAAAAGCTATACAGGGCCTGCTTGCTTTGATCTTCCAACAGGCCGGCTTCCCCCAACCGTAACCAGAGGTACTGGATCCTGGCAATCTGACGGGCATTGCGCCGACGCGGCCGCCATCCCAGGCGGCGAAACTCGTCCAGCACCCTGCCGGCTTCAAACGCTGTCAGCCTGGTGCTGCTGGCTTTACCGGTAAGGCGTACCAGAAGCGCCTGGTAGTCTTCCTGCTCCATGGCCATCTGAGTTTGTGCTGCTTTGATTTGGCGGCGCAGGGACGGTAGATCAGGCATGAGCTTTCTTCCTCTTCTGACGGCCAAATACTGCAACCTCCAGTTCCACACACGCCTTCATAGTGGGCTTTACTTCGGGGGGAAGATCCTGGTAATCGGTCTGATTGAGCCTCAGATGCACAGCTTTGCTTACCAGCTCAAGGTTGCTGATATCACAGTTAAGCTGGTTGCCGTCAATAAAACGCAGCACTGACCCTTCCGGCAGGGGTCCATGGTGTTGCTCCCAAACCACATGGTGCTTGGGTCGATATCGAGTTGCCGCTCCAGTGTAGGGGTTACGCTCAGCAACTTTGATCAGGATGGTGCCGTCTTTCGAACATATGCGCTCATGCCCAATGGGTTTCAGGTTGGCTGGCTTATCGCCTTTCTTGAATCGTGTTTCGGCAGATCTCCCACCAGCTTGCAGGCCTTTTTTGCCTGTATTCCAAGGCCGTGAACCCTTATCAAAGCGGCCTGTACGGCCACTGAGGATCTTGTGATTTGCCAAGGCACCTTTAATCTGGCTTACCGTTTTCTCTAAGCCAAACGCATAGTTGAACAGTCGGGTGGTTTCCTCAACATCGCATTCCTCATAGGTTACCTGTAAGAATTCCAACATGGCTGCGGAGTACATTGCCTTACTCATGGGAGACCTCAGTTCTATCCGTCAGTACCTCTGGCATGCTCTTGAGACCATATTCCATCTGAAGTTCCTTTGCTCTAAGGGCGAGATTTGCATTGCTGATGATCTCGCGCGAGATGCCCGCAATGGACTTGGCGCGCTCGATTTCCACCTTCAATTCATCGTCTGTGAGATTCTCATTTCCCAGTCGCTCCATCTCAGCAAACAGATGGTTGTTCAGGTCCGATAGTTTATTTTTCATGGGTTTCATCCTCGAATAGGAAAGGTATACATAGCCAACCCGCTAACTGGGCGAATGGGCAGTCAGTTTCTGGGTTTCCTGTCCGGAGACAGGGCTGTTTAGTTGGGCATTGCGGCCCTCCCGGTAGCCGGCATGGCGGGCGTCGTTATAGCGGGACGATTTACCGGCCCGGCTGCTGGCTTCGTACTCCTTGGCCGGTTGATTGCGAAAGATCTTTTCGTTTTTGTAGCGCTCGATCAGCTGTTTCGTTTCAGGGGTTAGCACCAGGGCTGTGATCTTGTCGTACACCGCCATTGTCCAGCTTTCGGCGAAGGCATCGCCCCTGGCCGTCTTGGTAGTGGACTTGCAGCGTTTGCAGTTGACTTTGATGTAATCGGTGCGGGCCTTTCTCAGTTGACGGTACAACACGTCAAAGCAGTACTTGGCCAGTTCTGGGTTGGGTTCTATGCCAAAGAAGTCAACTGTCCTGACGATGTCTATCCCTCGCCATTGTTGACCTAGCACTATATCGCAGCCAAAGGCCGAACGAATCACTTGGGCCAAGTTGACCACCCACTGGGGCGGCTTCATCTGATCCAGCACGCTGCTGTAGCGGCCAATATCTGACAGCACCACTTCAGCTTCATCTACCTGGTGTTTGGCCATCAGAGCCTGAGCCTTACTCAGTGCACTGGCAGCCTCATGGCTGTTGCCGGTCTTGGCTGCCAGGGTCAGCAGCTTTCTGATTTTGTCGAGAATGCGTTTATCTGCCATGGTTGTTTCCTACTCTGGTAATAGTTGATATTGGCACTCAGTGCCCAACACAGTTCGGCCATCATCCAAGTTGATAATGGTTAACCCAGGTGTCTCTCGATCTGCTCGGATAACTGTTCCAAGCACCGTTTTTGATGTGTCGTAGTTAAAGCAAACCTTTACGCGCCTGTTTAGCAAAGCCCTTTGCTTTGGGAATCTGTCGAATGAAATAGCAGTTATCACACCCATCTGTTTTTCTCTTATCAATGAGTAGTGGCAGCCGTAGCGGCTTCGCGCTTGGCTGTGCATTTAGGGCAGTTGCAGGAGTCAGACGTCAACTCAGCTGCTAACCGGCTGGCCCTCAGGTAACCCTGAAAGCTGCGGCAAAAAGCGGCAACCAGGGGGTTCAGGGATTCATGGCCGGTGAGGGAAATTGCACCGGGTTCAGACAGATCTAAGACGAGTTCTTTGTCTGAAGCGGTGCCATTCGACTCGTCATTTTTTACCCTGATTTTTACCAGTAATTGGGTACCTTCCCTTTGCAGGGAAAATGGCGCATCCAGAGTCATCAGTTGATCCATCAGGGCTTTTACTGCCAGCTTGGTTTGATTTAAGGGCATGGGTATCTCCTACAGGAAATAGTGGAACCAGATGTGGTCCATTAGTTTGTTAAGTTCATGACCGCCGATAAGCTGGTTTTTTATTTCTCCAGTGATACCGGGGAAACAGTGGTAACCGCTTATGAAGTACTTAAAACGAATGCAGCGGGTGATTTTGTTAATGTCCATTGACCGCATCCTGGGCGCTGATCATCTGTCGGCCCATCTGATGCACCAGCCGGTGCGCAGCCTTTAACAGCTCTGCATCAGTCTGGGCACAGTAGGCTTCGCGCATGGCTTCTGCCGTGTCCGTTGCCGGTTGGCGGGTCACATGGTCCAGGGCGATGGATTGGTCTTCTGTAAGCCGGATCATGGGCGCGCTCCCAGCTCGAAGGTGTAATCAATAAACACCTCGTTAACCGAGTACTCCACGTCACTGTTAACCGGCCAGCCTGTGAACCACTGGCTACGGTGCATCAGGCCATAGCGCCAGTTGCCCAGGCGCTTGCCCAGTTCCAACCTGGTCGATACGGGGTGGGTTGCAGCTTCGTCTTCCCAGGTGATGTCTGACTCATTGAACTTGTAGCCCGCGCCAACTTTCACATAGGTGTTGTCCGTGATGGCGCAGCCAGTCAGAGGCCCGAGCAACAGGCTCAGTACTAGGAGTTTCATACTGGTACCGCCTTGAGGTTACCCAGATACTGATGCACCAGGTCGACCCTGGCGAATTCATCCTTCTCCGGAAACGGCAGACCGGCATCCAGGTACAGCTGCTTCAACTGGTCGAATGGCATGTCCATGATGAGATCCGGCGCCAGCCGATCGGCAAAGGCTTTTACCACCACGTGGAGGCAACGGGCTTCGTGCCTGGCATCGTCCAGGGCGTGGTGCTTCTCACCTTCAAAGGGTTGGTTTTTCGGGTCAACCCCGAGCAGTGCACGACCCAGCCAGACGATGGTGCGCAGGCTTTGATTATTGCCAAAGTGCCAGACGGGTTTGATACCAAACTGGCGCATGGCGTGTTCAATGATGGTGTTGTCAAACTCCGGCCCGTTACCCACTATTGCGGGCGTTGTGAAGTTGAAACTGCGTTTCAGGAAGTTGTTCAGGTCATTCAACACCAATGGCAATACCTGGCGTGGCAGGTTGTGATCATTGGCTTCGGCGTAAGCCTTGGGAAACTGGGCTTTTTGCTCCTTCCACCAGTTCAGCGTTTCCTGGTCGGCCTTGCGGTAGTCCAGTTGGTCCAGGATGTTGCAACGGTCATAAAAGCTGCCGATGTGCTCACCGGTAAACATATTGATGACCACACAGCCGATAGAGCAGATAACGGCATTGGGGTTGTTCACGGCATGGGTTTCAATGTCCACTACTGCGGCCAGCGGCGACACATTGAACTGCTTTAAAAACGGGTTGAATACGGATTGCATAACGGCTCCTTACGCCATCTCGGCCAGGTAGGTGGCCAGTTCGCCAAGATGCCGATAGGTCTGGCTTTGTGGCGGAAACTTGCCTTGAACAAATGAGACGATGCGCAGCTTCTCCACCACGCCATTCAGCTGCTTTTTGGGTTGCACCTCAAAGCCGGCCAGTTCGTCCTGGATGTCTGAATCCTCAGCCGGCTCTTGCAGCAGGTCTGCCATCATGTGATGCAAAGGGCCGGGGCATGACTCTGTCTCCTCTTTTTGCTTAATCTGGCTGGCAGTATCCGGTTGTGCTTTTTCGGCTACAGTGGCTTTTTCAAGCGCATGTTTGCCGGCGCGCTCCCGGGCTTCCTGGCTGACATTGAGACTAGGGTGATTGGCCTGGAAGCGGCCTATGCCCTCCTGGGTGATGAAATAAGACCCCTGGGGGGATGTCGCTACGTCACCGTCGCTTTTCATCCGCGCTAGAATAGTGCGTACATCAGCCTTGGCCACTGCGGCCAGACGTGAGATATCGGCCGGGAACAGCATCTTCGTTGCCAGAGCCAGGCTGTTACGTACCTTGAAGGCGATTTCTGCAGTACTGTTGGTAGACATGTTGGGTACCTTCTGTTGAGGGGGAGCAGAAGAGGCTTGCGGCTTCGTCGGCTTGGCAATACGCGCCGTGCGGATCAACCAGCGAACCTCATCAATGGTGTCCTGCTGCAGTCCCATCACCTTCGCCAGCCTGGAGGCTGAACGACGGTCGTCATCGACCTGGAACAACTGGTGCTCATTAAGTTGCTCGCCGTTGATCATCAAAGCCATAGCACTCTCCTGGAGGCGGCCGTAGCCGCCTCACTTAGTTATTGATACTGTCCTTCAGGGCCTTTGCAGGTTTGAAAGACGGCACCACAGAAGCAGGAATCAGAATTGATTCACCAGTTTTGGGGTTGCGGCCCGTGCGCGCAGCACGTTGCTTGGCAGTAAACTTGCCAAGGCCGGGGATGGACACCTCTTCGCCACGCGCCAGCGCATGTCCGATTGCCGTGACCAGGCTGTCAATCGCGCTGGCCGCTGCCTTGTTGTCATGGCAGTTGGCGCGGATGCAGTTAATTAATTCAGCTTTGTTCATCTTGTTTCTCTTGTTTTAAACCGCCTTCAAGGCCGGTTTGGTTGGGTTTAAAGGCGGTTGGTAGAACCGCCACTGGTTACGCCTCTGCCGTAGCTTGCGTTGCTTCGTCATTGGCGGATTCCTCAGGGCCTTGGGGCTCAATGCTGGAGAACTGCAGGGGCATCGGGTCCCAGCCGTTGTCTTTGTTGCGCTGATAGAAGCGCAGATAGGCTTTGGTACCGGACACAAACATGGCCTTGCGCAGGGCCTGCACCGCGCTGATATACAGCGGGTGTTTGATGTCCTTGTTGCAGATATCAATCAGGCGGGCGACATTGACCTTGCCGTCTTTCATATCGAAGGCGTTATCCAGGAATTCGCCGGCGTCTTTCCCCGCGGTTTCCTGAATGGCCTGCAGATAGAGGGTGAATTTCTGACGGGCCACCTCGATGCTGCTGTCTACCTCGATCAGCTTGTCGATGGCGCGCTGCACCCGGTACTGGCCGTCCACCGTGATGAACTGCACATTGCCCTGGATGCGCTCGAACTTCTTAATGCCGTGGTTGCGGATCATGCGCTCCACCAGGTCTTCCACTGCTTTCATGCTGTCGTACTTAAAGCGTGCTATTTCATCGTGTAGGGCCTTGGCCCGTGGCCACAGGGCGTCTTCCTCGCGCTGTTGGGCGGTCAGGTTTTCTTCCTTGATCAGGTTGCCGTCGGCGTCTTTGACATAGCCGGCCGGTATCTCGAACTTACTCATGTGTCACCTCAATTAGGTTGATTAACTGCTCATTGGTAGGGGGAAACTCAATGCCGTAATGGCTCATGCGGAACTTACCGTTCTGAAAGATCCGCAGGGACTTTTCGGCCGTGCTCAGGCGACACTCCCACTGGTCGCCTGAGTCCTTATCTTCAAAGTTGATGTGCCGTGTTTCGCCGGCGCAAACCAGTGCCATAGGACCTCCTACACCGGCACCGCAGCAGTGCGATGCGGAATAGCAGGCGGGTGGTTAATGCCCATAAAGTTCTTGGCAATAAACGCGATCATGCGTCGGTCGATGCCCTTGTAATCGCTCTTGGCTTCTTTTTGCTGGATCAGCATCTGGATGTTGGGTACCAGGCTGCGCACCAGCTTGCGGGCCGAACCGTCCACCACCTGGGCGGCGTAGCGGGCGATTTCCTCAAAGCTTTCGCTCTCGGCTATCTGGTCGTCACGCAGATAGGGGCGCAGCAACTGGCTGACGTCCTCCAGGCTGACGTGCAGCAGTGGCTTGGGCCAGAACACTACCCGGCTCTCGATCAGGTCGTAGCGACCGGCACCAGAGGCCACTGCATCACGCAGCCCTATGTTGCCGGCCAGTACCACCCCACAGCCGGTGCGGTCTGAGATGGTGCGTAGCGGATCCGGCGTGTCCACCTGGCACTTGTCGGCTTCATCCAGGATGATCAGGCGCTGGGTGTCGGCCAGCTGGTCGACAATGCGATCTACCTTCATGCTCTTGCGCAGCTTGCCAGTGGCCTTGACGTTCAGTTCGTCCAGCAGCATGTCGATGATGGCGGTGGAGTTGATTACCTCACTGCCGCACAAGTACAGCGAGTTGGGGTACAGCTCTTTAAAGCGTTTCAGCGCTTTGGTTTTACCTACTCCAGGGGCCCCGGACACAATAGAGAACATGCCGCTGTCCTTGGCCATCCGGCAGGCGTGACGGACCATATGGAAGATGCTGGTTTCCACAAACTCGCCCGGGGCGTTGTCGCGCTGACTGTCTTCGATAACCGGTAAAATCTTGTAGATCAGCTTGCCGGCTTCCACCGGGTGGGCCCCGTTTAACAGCGAACTGATATAGGCGTCGCTGACGTCCACCGCCCGGGCCAACCAACGGCCGGTGCGCGACTTTGAGGCATTCATAAAGTCGATGATCTTGCGCACGTGCACCTGGTCTTGCTCGGTGTAGTTGTCGTTGTAGCTGGTTGGGTATTCAATGTGCTTCTGGGCCATTGGGGCTTTCCTTCTTTTGGGTTAGCGGTCGCCGGCGGCGCCGTATTGGTAGAATTCATCGGGGTTAAAGTCAGGCTCTGGCTCGTCGCCCTGGTCTTTGTTGCTGCGCAGCATGGCGTTGGCCAGTACGTCCAGGCTGAAGTCGTCGTTACTGGGTTGTTTGGCCTGCTCAATGTCCTGCATCGATGGGGTGATCTGCTCCAGCTCCGCGGCCTGGGCTAAGTGACCTGGCAGGTCTCTGGATTCCTGCAGTTCAACCTCGCGGCGTTTGTTGTCCAGGCGCTTCAGGCGACCCTGACGGCGGCGCTCTTCGGCCTCTTCGATGCGACTGGTGGGCAGGTAATGGACCTTGGCTTTCAGCTCGGCAGTCATCAGCAACACGCCGTCCAGCTTGAACAGGCGAATGCTCTGATCGTGGTGCAGGTCGTATTCGGCAATCAGCTCCTGGCCGTCGAACTGATACAGGTATTCGGCGCGGTAGCTGCGACCATGCAGGCGCACCATGGAGCGGTGCACCTTAACCACTTCCCGGGGCCGTACCAGCAGGTTCATATCGTGCACCGGGGTGCGCTCCAGGGTGTCCCACAGTGCTGCCGGCGTCTGATTCTTCACTTCCGGATGCGGGCGGTTGTGGTAACGCTCCAGCCAGTCTTCAAAGGCGTTGCACCACTCGGAGATGGTGGGGATGTTCAGGCCCATGCCTTCCAGCTTTTTGATGTTCTTGCTTTGGAACAGGCGTGAGCGATCTTCGCTCATATCATTGCCGCAGTAGGTGTCAAAGGTCTTACCCAGGTCCTGCTCCATCACCCCGAAAAAGCGTTCCACGTTGCCCTTGGCCTGGGGGTTGCCGGGCAGCGAGAAAATTACTTCCAGGTCAAAATTGGCATAAAAGCCGGCCGTGTCGTCGTTCATCATCCGGCTCTTGTAGCCGCTGCCGTTATCGATATAGAGCACCGCGCATACATGGTCCCAGGTGCCGAATGCATGGCTAAGCGCGGCCATGCTGGTAATGCTGCTTTCGGCATAGCTGACGTACCAGCCGACGATGTAGCGGCTGCGAATGTCCATAAACACCGTCAGCTCGATGCGGCACAAGTTGCCGGTTTTAGGGTGGCGGCAATACACGTCCACCGTGTGACCGTCGCCCTGGTACAACAGGCCGACCGGGATGTTCTCGGTGGTGCGGGTGATGTATTCGCGCACGGTTTTACGGTACACCGACTGGCCCAGCCGCCAGGGGGATTTGTCCTGCAGCTCGGCAGGCAGGGTCTTGTGGAAGTAGCGCACGTTGTGTTCGGTGGCCAGCGCAAAGCCGTATTGCTCACGCAGGGTTTGCGCCACGCTGGCCAGGCTGGGTTTTTGTGGGCGGTGATACAGTTCCAGGAACAAGGCCTCCCAACCGTACTGGCGGCGCTGGGTGCCCTGGTAGCCCGGCAACAGCCCTGCCAGGCCCTGGCTCTGGTATGCCTGCACCCAATTGCGCAGGGTGCTGGTGCCGGGTACCTTGCCCAGCATCTGGCAGGCCCCCAGGCTGGCCTGATCAGCAGTGCCGGCGTCCAGTTCTGCCTTGAGGGTTTTAATCGCCTGGTGCAGATTGCTGGAAGCTGATGCCGTCAACGCATCGTTGACCAACACACTGCGCTGACGGGCAATCAACTGGTGCTTGGCAGTGGCCTCGCTCCAGGCGCTTTGGTGGCTGGCCGGCTGCAGTTGCTTGTATTGGTGCACGGCGGGATGCATCAGTTAGCCCCCCGCTTTTTCAGCATTTTCTTGTGGATCTCGGTCACCAACTGGCGCTTGGACTCGGCCATACTCCACTCGTTGGGGTCGTATACCGGTATGCCCGCTTCTTCCATGGCGGGGGTGGGGTACTGCTCTTTGATTTGCGCCAGCACATGGCCAAGCTGGCGGTAGCTGGTTTCCAGCCAGTAATACATGGCTTCCGCCCCCAGGCGGGCCTGGCGGGTGTCGCTGAGCATCTGCAACTGGGATAAAAAATGCCGGCCCAGCATAGCGGCCTGGGTGGCGTGTTCGCTGGCCTCAGGCAGCACCTGCTTGATATGGGCAACCAAAGGATGGTGGCCATACACGGTTTGCGGGGCCTTGCGCAGCTGCTCCTGGTTGGCCAGTTGAATGGCCTCAAAGCGCTCTATTTCCAGTTGTTCCAGCTTGCGCTTCAGGCTCTGGTTCTCGTGGGCGAGCTTTTCTTCCTGGTTGTACTCCAGGCAGATTTGCTTAACGATTTGACCAATCTTGCGATATGGCAGTTTGCTGTATTCCTCGATCTCTTCTGGGGTCAGTTCTTCTTTCTTCGGCTCTGGTAACTTACTCAGCTCTAACAATTGGGATGGTTTTAAATGCGCGGTCGCCCGCGCATTTGCCTCTGGCATGGCCCCTAGAAACCGGGCAATCTGCATTTGCTCCTGGACGCGCCGGATCGGCAGCCCCCGCTTATCCAGTTCCTTCAGAAATTCTCCATGGCCTACCCGTTCACGCATGGCCAGATAGTGAAAACCCTTCTCAGCACCGATTGCGGCGTGGGCTACTTCCAACTCTTCTATCAGTTTCCAATGCTCGTCTGCAGTCTCTGGGATCTGAATCTGCAGACTTTGAATCTTGGCCAGAATCCGTTCTGTTAACGGGTGCTGGTCCATCAACTGTTTGCTCATTCTTCGGTGTCCTCATTGTTTTCCAGCATCCGTTTCATCATCTTTTCCAGTTCCTTCGACTCGCGGGTTTTGGCTGCGGCTTCCAGCTTAGATTCGGTGATCTTCTGCATCAGGCTGGCGCGCCGGTCGGCCGCTTTGTACCCCAGTGGATTCAGCAGGCCGTTAAAGGGCTGGATGCTCTGCCCGGCCCAGCAGATGGCCGGCATCACCCAGGCAGGAATGGCATTGGCCTGGCTGGGGCTTAACCAGTGGTTAAGCTGGCGCAGGGTGACTTGTTTGCCGGCGCTACGCAGGCACAGGTTGATGCGGTCTAAAAAGCGCTCACGCCCAAGACCGCTGTTGCGAATGCACTGGTTGACGTAGTGGATCACGTCCAGCTCCAGGTCCAGTTCCGGGGCATTGGCCTGCTCCAGTGGGTCAATATTCAGTGAGGCAAACAAATCATGCTGGCTCATGGCCGGCCTCCTGCAGCGTGGTGACTCGGATTACCCGATAGCGAAGCCGCATCTGGGTTTTGCTGACCGGGGTCATCACGGTCAGGTAGCAGCCGGGGCGAATACGGGCCGGCTCCAGGATATGAGCGTCTCGCCAGGCCCAGGCCTGCAGCGGATTGCTGTCCAGTACCTGGTAGCCATGTTTAACGGGTTTGAGCGTCCATCTGAGAAAGTCCTGTCCTTGGTCTTCGAAATGTATTTCCAGCAGGGGCTTTTTCATGGGCTTTCCTTTAGGGGTAAATTTTTATTGGTTTTTTACCGGTGACGGTCTGCCCGGTGCGTCTTAGGCTTGTCAGCAATTGGCACACAGGACGAACACATGCACTCAGGTAACCCCGTGCAACTGATGGCTTGGGCATTGCTTGAGCTATTGACTGCGAAGGACAAACAGCAGCTGCTGGTTGAGCGGAAGCGGTGGGGAACCAGGTTCTGGTATGTATTACCACCTTTGCGCAGTGCAGCTTATTGGTGGAGACCCTTAACTGCGGGTCATTGGTGCGGTTTAAGGCAAGCGCCAAATCGCCGGCATCTGGTGTTACTGCTGCTGCTAATGCTCCAACAGCAACGCGGGCGGGGATCAGCAGCGTCTTGGCCCTGGCCGAGTAACTGCCAGACACCCGACGCAGTATTAACTTGGCTAGTGTCTGACCTACCGGCCAGACCATCAGGTATTCAGTGCGATTCAGATTCATACAGCGCTCCAGCTATTGGACAAAGGAGAGAACTGCAATGACACAGACCATCGAACAGCAGCTGCAGGGGGTTCAGCGACAACTGGTACATCAGGCATGTGAGCTGACGTCGACCCAGACCGCGCTGATTGCGCTGATGCAGTTGCTGGAAGACAAGGGGTTGTTTCGACAGAACCTGTTGATCGTTCAGTTCGAAAATTACCGGCGCAGTGCGATTGAACATGGCAATGCTGAACTGGCCGATGTGTACGACTATATCGTTCAGGTGCTGCTGGGGATTCACCAGGGGCGGGTAGACGCCCTGGAGCCTGGTCAGTAAACGCTGCCTGCAGCGAGGCCCGTTTCTGGCTCATACGCTTGGCACTGCAGTGATGCAGGATGTCGCCATTGGTTTGTTTAGGGTGCATGGGCTGTGACTCCTGGGGTTAGCTGTTTAACAGCGCGGCCAGTTCCCGCTCTTTGGCGGCTTTGGTTTTGGCGTCCTGGCGCAGTTGCGGACCGTGGCGGTACGACGGTACGTCGGGGAACACCTCGATGATGGACTTGCCCAGCGCCTTGGCGATGGCCTCGGCGGCGTGGTACGAGCTGGCACGGCGGGCAGCAACATTGCTGAAGGTTTGTGCATGAATGCCCAACTGTTTGCCGAGCATCTGGTAAGTAAAGCCCTTGTCATGCAGGGCTTGCCTGATTTGCTTGCTATCCATAATATGACCTTTGTTATGTGTTAATGGGTGCAGTCGCTGCAACGACTGTTTTACAAGGTTCAGGTATAAAATAGATGCACGTATGTGCATGTGTCAATAAAAAAATGAACAAATGTGCATTATTTGGTGAGCGTTTGAAATCGGAGCGGAAGCGACTCTCGTTTTCCCAAGAGGATTTCGCTGGCGTATGCGGAGTTAGTAAGCGGGCTCAAGCAAACTACGAGGCATCTGATAGAGCGCCGGATCTGCGGTATTTGGAGCTGGCTGCTTCGGTAGGTTGCGATGTGAATTTTGTTGTCACAGGTCGCCGTTCTGCTGTCCAGGTTCAGGCGCTGCAGGACTGCGTGGAGATAGTCGAAGAAGTATTAAGTGAGTTGGGCCGCAGTTTAACACCGCTGCAAAAGGCCAAAGTATTAACCGTGTTGTATGAGGAATACCTGGAGGACAGTGACAGTATTACCCCCGAGAGGATTGTCAGGCATCTGCGTCTGGTGGCGTAGTCGCCGTTGTAGTAGTAACAGGCAGGGAATATGGAAGATAAGAAAAATAAGCTTAAACAAGCGTTGCAGCAGGCGTTGGCGGATCATTCATCAACACCTTCAGATTTAAAGCTTCATGGCGACGGCAACATCCAATACAGCCAGGCGGCTGTGGGTGGCCAGAGTATTACCGGCAACAACAATATTCAGTTGTCCGGTGAGTTCAGCGCCGAGCAACTGGCCGCACTGCTAAAGGATCGCCTATGACCCAGATTATTAATGGGAACAACAACAATCAGATCCAGTTTAATAACGATCCAGGCTTTGATCCGGACAACCCCAATATTGTGGATTGTCCGTCCTGCTGGAAGCCAACCAGCCGCTTTGCTGAGCCTTGCCCACGTTGCGGGTACAACGTAAAGGCTCATTTTGAATGGGAGCAAGCTATGGCGCAGCGAGCCAGAGAGGAGGCCCGATTACGAAGCCTGGCCAAGATACAAGGTACTGCTGTGGTGCTGGGGTTAGGGTGCATGTTTACCGTGTCCTGGTTATCCAAAAAAGGTTATATCACGGGCGAACAAATGCTGGGTGTGTTCGTGGCCGGCGTGGTGCTGGTCTTTATCGCTGCTAATTTGGGTAAAAAGTAAAACAACGCAAAAGGAAATTAGTATGTTTAGTCAACGAGTTAAATACTTGACTCTGACAATTCTGATGCTGCTCCAAGGATGTACAGTGATGATCAGAGAACCGACTGTTGCAGCGAATGGACCAGTCGCCGTGTCTGGTGAGAAAGTCTGGGTTGATCTGACCTTCGATGAATTAAAGCAACAATGTTACAACAGCACCTCAGCACAATTCAGTTTGTTCACAAGAGAGCTGCGTGGGAAATATATCCGGCTGGAAGGGGCTATTTCCAATGTGTCTCTTGTCGGAGATACGCGCTTTCAAGTGTTTATCGATATGGGGTCGAAGTATAGCTATGGATTCCTAGACGAGAGCAACACAGCTTTTCTTTCAAGCCAGCACGCGCCGCTGGCACTTGCCGAATTGGTGAAAGGCGACAAAGTTAACTACGAGGGCAGGATAAACTTTGTCAGTAACTGGGATGATATCTATGGATATCAGTGTGTGCTCCATCTTGATGATTGGCGGGTAAGTCGTAATGTTTAGGATGGCATTGTTGTTCATTGCTTTGGTAGTCAGTGGGTGTGGAAAAACTGGTACTCAAGAGAAACATCCAACCAAAGGGGGAGCCTGGCAGTTTTGTGAGTTAGCCGTTAAGAACCGTTTGAAAGCGCCGGCAAGTGCTGATTTTTCTGGGGTGTCTGAAACGACTGTCACAGAGCAACGGGTGACGCAAATGGAAGGGGGAGATCGCAAGGTTATCTACCAGGTAAGTGGATGGGTAGATGCCCAGAACTCCTATGGTGCAACAATAAGAAACAGCTACATTTGTGAAGTTGAGGGAAGAACCGGCACCTCTTGGAAAGTCTTATCGCTTATTATTGATTGATGCGTCGCTTGCTGTAGTGACCTGAGAGCGTCTCAGATGCATCACCCGCTAATGCGATATTCAGGCAACACCATTAAAACGTTCTGCAGGTCGTTTGAAGCGTTTTGAAACAGGTTTAAGGACCAGGGTTAAGACTGGTTCGGGTCAACCTGCAGATCCTGGCCAATTTTACGCGCCAGGTTCTGGGCCCGCTCGGGTACTTCATCCAGGTGGTTAAGCGCCACCCTGACCATCAGCTTTAATACCGCCAGTTCCAGGTGGTTGGTTTCCAGGGTAACCGGCTCAGGCGCTTTGGGTGGTTGCGGCTTTGGCATTTTTAATATCCTTTAAACGATATAAATCAAAATCTTTTACCTGCTCTACCAGGTGATTGGTGTTATTCAGGGTGGCCAGCGCCCTGGAGAAGTTGGGTTGCAATAGCTGGTAGCGGTAGCAACACAGCTCCACCGGTGCACCGTGCACCAGGTGATCCAGTAATGCCTGTTTGGTCTTTTTGGCCATCCGGGGCAAAAGCCGGAACAATATCTCCAGCCGCTCGGCTGGCTCTGAGCCGGCTACCAGGGGTAATTGCATTGAGGTTGACGCCATTTAAACCCGCCTTTTAAAACGCTTAAACGCTGTTAAGCCACGCTGTGGCGACGGGCGATAATGCCTCGAAACTTCATATCCGTGGTGATGTTCTGGTAGGCGTGGTGCTCGCTTTCAAAGCGTTCGGCGTCGTTGGGGTCCCATACCCAGACGGGCCGGCCATGACGGTTAATGGCCATGTATTTGGGGATAAAGCTGTCGGTGGTTTGTAAAAGCCAGGTGTGTTGCATTGGAGGGATCCAGGTCGGGGTTGGAAAAAGCCCTGCAGCCACGTCAGTGAACTGCAGGGAAGCCCATGTCACAAACCAGAGAAGAAAAAATTTCCTGATTGAAATTCTCTGTCCGCAGCGGTATTTTGAAAAAGCCCCCCCAGAGGGTAAAACGTAAAACGTTTGACCATTATCCCTCTTCCCTCTATGCGGCATTCTGGCCGCATGAAAACACAAGCCCCCACCCGAAAACCGATTGCTGAGGTGATATCCGAGGCGATGGGTACTATTACCACCTTGCCCTGGTTTGAAGTGTTTCACGCCGGCAAGCACACCGACCGTCATGGCCAGACGCTGGATTTCAGCCGGGCTGATCTTGAGCAGGTGGTGAGCAACTTTGAACCTGGCAAGGTTCCGTTAATCATCAGCCACCCAGAGGCAGACACACCGGTCTACGGCTTTGCCCAGTCCATCAAACTCAGTGACGACGATAAGCTGTACCTGGACGGTGACCAGGTAAACGTGGAGTTTGCCAAGTCGGTCATTACCGGCAGTTATGGTCGTCGTTCACTGGGACTTAAGCGCAACAAACAAAAAGGCTGGTATATCGACCATGTGGCCTTTTTGGGAGCCCAGGCCCCGGCGCTGGATCTGCAGCCCGTCGGTCAGTATCACTTTGCCGCCGAACAAGAGCCGGCCCCTCACCAATTCGAGTTCTCAATCGAAACCCAGACAGCAGACACCCTGGTACGCCTGATGCGCGGCCTGCGTGACTTCTTTGTCGAGACCCTGGGTATCGAAAAAGCCAACCAGATTGTGGACAAGTGGGAGCTTGACTGGCTGCAACGTGCCAGCGTGAAAGAAGACCTGCAAGACGACCACTTACACCCGGAATTTTCCAAACCCAAAGCGGAGGACGATATGGGCACTATTACCCAGGAGCAGTTAGACGCTGCCATAGCAAAGGCGGCAAAGGATGCCGCTGACAATACTAAGGCGGAGTTCAGCCAATCGCTGTCCGACGCTGAGGCCAGAGCCAAGGCGGCTGAAGACAAACTGGCCAAAGCCGAGTTTGCCAAACAGGTGGCTGACAACCAGAAGCTGGTGGACGCCGCAGTCACTGCCGGCAAGTTGACCCCGGCTCAGGCTGCCGGGTATGCCGAATTTATGGCCCACCTGCAGGCCCTGGATGGTGACCAGGCGTTTGAATTCAGCCGCAACGACGGCGACAACAAAGAGCAGGTTAAATCCAACCTGTTTGAGTTTGCCAAGCAGCACCTGGACAGCCTGGGTACCCGCTCGCCCCTGGGCGATGCGCCCGAGTTGCACAACGCCGGCCCGGCCTTCAGTGATGACGAGCTGGACGCCAAGGCGGTGGAATATCAGAAAAAACACGACTGTGACTATGTCACGGCAGTGACGGCGGTATCAGGAGGTGCCCAATGAAAAAGTTTATCGGTAAACAGAAGTACCCGATCCTCACCCTGACGGTGATTGCTGGTGCTGACCTGGAAGGTTGCCGGGCAGTGACCCGGGTTGGTGCCTATGCCGCTGCAGGCGCATCGATGCATGGCGTCAGCGCAACCAACGCCTACACCGGTGATGAGCTGGCGGTGGACGTGATGGGTACAACCATCTGCGAAGCCGGTGGTGTTATTGCCGCTGATGCGCTGCTGGAGGTGGGTACCAACGGCAAATTTATTACCCGCAACACCGGCAAGGTGGTAGGCCGGGCCCTGGAAGCTGCTGCCGGTGACGGCAGTGCCTTTGAAGCCCTGCTGCTGCCTGCTCACACCTAAGGGAGAACGACATGAACCGTAATGATATTCGCGTAGTAGACAAGGTCCTGTCCAAGATTGTGCTGGGCTTCAGCCATCCGGCCATGGTCGGCCATGAGTTGTTCCCCCGGGTATTTGTGCCGCAAAAAGCCGGCAAGATCATCCAGTTCGGTAAGGAAGGGTTCAGGTTGATGAACACCCGCCGTGCCCCCGGCACCAATACCAAGCGTATTACCGTGGGCTACGAAGCGGGCAACTACAGCACCACCAACAATGCCCTGGATGCGGTGATCCCGTTTGAATGGTTGCATGACGCAGCCATGCTGCCAAACGTGAATCTGAAGATCCAGGCCACCAACACGGTGATGCACATCGAAGGCAACAACCTGGAGAACGAACAGGCCCAACTGGCCCGTGACGCGTCCAAGTACAGCGCCAGCAATAAGGTGACGTTGTCTGGTACCGACCAGTGGAGCGACTACGCCAACTCTGATCCAATTGGCGATGTAAAGGCTGCCCGTGCTGCTATTCGCGCCAAAACCGGTCAGTACCCCAACAAGATGGTGATTCCGGTACAGGTACACGAAATTCTGTGCGAGCACCCCAAAATGCTGGCCAAGCTCAGCAACAACGAACGCAAGATTCTGGCAGTGGCCGATTACCAGGAAATCTTCCAGGTGAAGAAGGTGGTCATTGCTGGTTCCATCGTCACTGACGCCGACGAAGAGTTTGTTGATTTGTGGGGCCGTGACGTGATTCTGGCCGTGGTACCTGAAGCTGTCACTACCCATCACCAGCCGTCGTTTGGCTACACCTACACCCTGGAAGGTCACCCCAATGTTGAACAGTTCTGGGTGGACCGTGCGATCAAGTCCTGGGTGGGCGGTGTGGACTATGAGCGTGCACCTCTGCTGACCGGTATTGAATCGGGCTTCCTGATTCAAAACGCGGTGGCCGCTGCCTAAAGCACTAGTGCCATTTGATGAAAAGCCTTGGATGCCAGGGCTTTTTTCAAAGGGCATTACCGTATAACCCACCCCAGCGCCAAGCATGGATGATGTCCGGCCACGGAAGGCCATCCCTGGGACTACCGGAGATGATGATGAGCAACAAGCAATCCTACCTGTGTAACTGGCCGGTAAAGCATAACGGCAAACGCTATGTGAAAGGCGATGCCATCCCTGAGCTGACCGACGAACAGGTTCAGGCCCTGGGTGCAGCTGTTACCCCTGGTGAGCCGGACAACGGAGCCAGCGACCTGAGTGAAGAGCAGCAACTTGCTGCAGTGGTAGAGGCCATCAGCAAGCTGGAACCCGGCAATGAAGCGCATTGGACCAAAGGCGGTAAGCCTGAGTGTGCTGCGCTGACTGAATTGGTTGGCTTCCAGGTACCTGCCAAATTACGTGATGCAGCCTGGGACCAGGTTGAAGCGAGCAAGGGCGAATAATGTACCTGAGCCCTGCGCAGTTACAGGTTCGGTTAGGGCTGCAGGAGCTGACGCGGATAGTCGGGGCCAGGTATGTCGGCGGCGTCAATGCCGAAGTGCTGGAGGCTGCTATCAATGCGGAAATTCTGGACGGTTATACCCCGGCTCTGGTGGAAACCGCCCAGCTGGCCCTGGAATTTATCAATCAGGAGCTGGCCAGTGCAACCAGTGTGATCAACGGCTATCTGGCTGCCAACGGCAGGTACAGCCTGCCGCTGTCACAAACCGTGATTGATGCCAGCCCGTTGGCCGGCATTTGTTATGACCTGGTGCGTTACCAGCTGATGCGCGCTGCAGATGACCAAACCCAACGCAACTATGACCTGGCCATGGCCAAGCTGCGCGACATCAGCAAAGGGGTGATCAGCTTAGGTGAGCAGGACCCTGCCGGGGTCAGTACCACCGTGCATGTTGGCCGCAGCCAGAGCGGCTGGGACTTTGGCGGATTTGGCCGATGAGCGCTGCATTTATTGAGATCCAGTTTTCCGGCGACCAGGTGTTTCACCTGTTCAAGGGGGTTGAGCTTGGGGCCAGAAAGCCACAACGGATGCTGGACGCCATTGGCGCTTATCTGGACAGCGACGTCACCCGGCGCTTCCTGGAAGGGGTAACCCCTGCCGGTACCAAGTGGCCGGTGTCGCAGCGGGCCAAAGAGGAAGGCGGTAAGACACTGGTGGACACCACCGTGCTGATGAGCGGCGTGACCCACGATGTACAGGGTGATGACCTGCTGCACGGCCTGACCGAGATCTATTCCGCCATCCACCACTTTGGTGGGATGGCCGGGCGCGGCAAGAAGGTAAAGATACCCAAGCGGGAGATCCTGGGTATTACCGGCCGGCAGCAGCCGCGCATTGACAAGATTGTAACGAACTGGATGGACGGCCTGTGGGATTGAACGACTTCAACCTGGATTTAACCCTGATTGAGCAGCGCTTAAAAGCAGCTGGACTGCATGTGGAAGGGGCGTTGGAAATGCCGGTACTGGTTGACCGTCCTTTGCTGCAGGACACGGTATTTGTGCTGCCGCTGGAAGACCAGGGCGAAGAGCCAGACGAAATAGGCGGGCCTGACATTCAGCAGTACAGCCCTGAGCAGTTCGGCGTGGTGCTGGGGCTGCGCAGCCCTGGCGATGCCACTGGGGCGTCTTCTACCGCGGCGTTTGTTGCCTTAAGACAAAAGGTCAAGGCGGCGCTGGTGGGGCTGATCATCGGGGAGTTTGAGCCCATTCACTTTGTGGGTGGGCGTATCGTGACGGTAAACAAGCAGACCCAGAACGTGCTGTATCAATTGCAGTTTCAGACCGCGCACAACGTGGTGACGGAGGTACAAAACTATGGCGACTAAGAAACCCGCCCCGGCAGCAGACAAGCAGGACGCTGCCCGTAAGCAGAAAATTCGTGAACAGGTCAGCCGTGGCCTTAAAGGCGGCCGCTACCAGGTGGCCGATAGCGGCGAACTGACCAAAGTGACTAAGGAGCCCGGCAATGAGGTGGCGTGAAAAACTGATTCTGTTGGCCGCTGAGCCAACCTATCTGGGTGCGGTAACGCTGGATGCCAGCCACTACCAACGGGCGATGGACTTTCAGATCACCTTTGAGGAAGAGGCCATCCAGGATGAAGTGGAACAGGGTTACGAAGGTGCGGTGGAAGACATCCCCACCGGCGAGCACGTGACCCTGGGGTATAAGACCCACTTTTTCGCCTCTGGCGTGGCCGGTACCGCCCCGCCCTATGCCGATGCCCTGTTGGCCTGCCGACTGGCTGAGGTGGTGGACGCCGGCGTCAGCGTGAGTTACGTGCTGGCAGCCGATGACGGTGGCTCCGCCGCGGCCCATGTACGCATCGGTAAGAACCTGCATGCCATTGCCGGCATGCGGGGCAAGGTCGATATTGTGATGGAAAAGGGCATCCCGATGCTGCAGTGGCAGTTTAAGGGTACCTGGGCGGCTCCTACGCACCAGGTGTCTGCCTTGCCTGCCGTGGATAATGCCCCCTGGCTGCTGTTTAAACCCACCGGCCCGGGGCGTACCAGTAACTGCAGCTTGCATGGTCAGGCAGTGCGCCCTTACTCGTTGAGCCTGTCGACCGGCAACGAACCGTTGTACGACGAGTCCCTGGTGGATAGCCAGATTGTGTTCAGCGATCGCAACGCCAGCGGCAAGATCCAGATTGAAGCGCCGACCCTGGATCAAATCAACTTCTTCAGCCGCGCCAGTAACCGTCAGCACGGCCCGCTGACCATTCAGCACGGCCAGACCGCTGGGGAGACTGCCACCATTAACTGCCTCAATGTGCAGATTAAAAAGCCGCAGTACGTGAAGTTGGATAACGGCAACGTCGGCCACGACATTGACCTGAAGCTGTTACCGGATGCCGGTAACGATGAAATTGAACTGGTATTTACCTGAGGTGAGTGATGGCGTTTAAGTTAAGTGATCTGAAAGGCTGGACCGTTAAACGGACCGTGGAAGTGCGCCCCGGCAGCAGTTTTGAGCTGGAAATCAAAGTGCTGAGCGAGGAAGAAGGCCAGGCCATCACAGACCAGGGCAGCGACCTGAAGACTTGTGAAGGTTTTCTGGCCGCTGTTAAGGGCTTTCAGGATGAGAAAGGCAAGGAGCAACCGCTGGAGGCGTTCCTGGCTTTCCTGGGCAAGTGGCCATCCTTGTACCACAAAGTGGCGATCGAGTGCGTCAACGCCCAGCACGACGCCGCAATAAAAAACTCCTAGAGGCGGGGCAACGCTGGAATGCACCGCCGCAGCAGGACTCAGAGCTGGAAACAGACTGGGAATATTTTGGGGGGGATGCCTCCCAACTACAGCCGGAGGAAACGGACTTCCTCGTCCACCCGTCCAACTGGCTGGCGTTTCGCGCCTTTTGTGCCGCTGAAACCCAGTGGATGTTGAACAGCAAAGATCAACGCTATGCGCTGGACTACCACCGCGCCGAAGTTTGCTGGAGTAAGTTGGGCCTGGTGGTGGCTGGCAAGGACTTTGAGAAGGTTCAAGCGTTAGAAAAGGTTTGCCGTGAAGCAGTATAACGTTGCCATGCGGGTCAGCTACAACGGCCAGGCAGTCACCCAGGGTGCCCGGCAGAACTCGGCTGATCTGAACCGCCTGCAGGCGGCAACCCTGAACCAGGGGCGTGCCAGTGCCAGCATAGCCGGACAAAACCGGGTGCTGGCCAGTTCCTATACCTCACTGGCCGGGGCCGTGTCGGCCTATGTCGGGGCCCAGGGCGCGATTCAATTCGTCAAAAGCATTGCCGGCAGCGAACAATTAAGCACCCGCCTGCGTAACTTGACCCAATCCGCCGAACAATACACCGAGGTGCAGCGATACCTGGAGCAATCTGCCGATCGGCTGAATATTCGTTATACGGTGCTGGCTGAGGGCATGTCAGGTTTGCTGGCGCTGGAAAAAGCCCAGGTACAGACCGGACGTGAATCCCGCGCCATCCTGGAGGGGCTGAGCAATGCGGCCAAGGACCTGGGGGCGTCTAACAACCAGGTGGCGCAAACCCTTTACGGCTATAAACAGGCTGCGACCCAGGGTACGGTGCAAACCACCGAACTGCTGCAGGTAACCGAGCCGTTACCTGGTTTGTTGCAAGCCATGGACCGGGCCGCTGGCCTGGCCGCCGGAGGATTCAAGAAACTGACCGGTGACGGCAAGGTCACCAGCCAGTTCTTCAAAGAGACGCTAATCAAAGCCCTGCAGGAATATGAAGGGGCGGCTGAGGCGTCGTCCGGCACCATTACCGCCGCCGCCAACGACTTTTTAACCACCTATGACATCATTGCCAAGAAGTTGCAGGAGCCGGTGAATGCCGCTGTTGTACCCATGATTAATGCGGCCGCCACCGGCCTGGCAGCACTGGGTGACAATGTGGATGTGTTGGGTAATCTGGCTGACGGCGTTGTATTGCTGTCGGCAGTACTGGCCGGACGTTTTGTGGCCAGCATCGGCCAGGCTACGGCGGCGAAAATTGCCAACCAAGTGGCCACCCAGCGCGCTGCCCAGGCTGAATTGACCCAGGCCTCTGCTGCCTTGGCCGTTGCCAAGGCTGAACAGCAGGCCGCCGCTGCGATGTTTAGCAGTGCGGTTAATTTACGTACTAGGGCGGCACTGTCTGATCAGGCGTCTGCTGCCAGTCTCAGGCTAACTGCAGCCACCCAACGTTATACCGCTGCCCAGGTGCAGGCCAATATAGCCGCCCGCGCTGGGGCCGGTGCCCTGGCGTTATTAGGTGGGCCGGTTGGGGTGGCGGTGACCGCAGCCCTGGCCATTGCCTATTTTGCCTCCACCAGTGGCGACGCCAAAAAGCCAACTGACGACCTGACCGACAGCATTGATAAACAGATTGGCAAGTTTAAAGAACTAAATGCCATCGGCCGGGCCACGTCCATCAGTGAACTGACCCGCCAGGAAGCCGACGCCCGTAACACGCTGATTGCCCTGCAGCAAAAGTACCGTGAAGAGGAAGAAAAGCTGCAGCGCACCATGAGTCAGCGCCAGGGTAGCAATGACTTTGGTGGGTTGAATCAGGCACTTAAAGACAGTGCCGCCCTCGATGCGCTTAAAGAACAAATGGCCCAGGCCGAGGCCGAGTTAAACCGGATTGCAGAGTTAAAGAGTAAGCTGTTTACCAGCACCCTGCCGGCAGTGGATACCCCAATAGCCGAAACCGATACCTCGGCGGTGGACGAGAAAGAACTGACCAGGCTGGAAAAGAGCCTGCTGACCCAGGAAGAGCGGATAGAGGCCAGCTATGTTAACCGGCAGGTTATGTTGGATCAGGCACTGGCGGCTAATCAGGTATCGCGTGAAAAATATGATGAACTGAGCCTGCGGCTGGAAGTGCAGCGTGATACTGAACTATTGGAATTGCAGCGCCAGACAGAAGAGACAAAGAGGCGTCGGGCTAGGGAGGCAGAGGAAGAGCGGCTGAGGCTGCTACGTGAGTCATACGAAAATGAACTGGCGATTATTCAGGGGTTTGAAGACAGAAAAGCACTGATTCAGTATGAAGCGGACCGCCGCTTGGCAGACGCCAGAAATCAGCAACAGATTCTGCAGGCCCAGGGGTTTGCCAATCGGCAGGAAGCTGATGAGCATGCCCGGCAGGAAGCCCTTCTGGATGCCACTGCCAGACGTACCGGACAAATGCGAGGGTTGCTGTTCAGCCAGGCTGAATGGGAGCGCAAGAACGAACTGGAGAAAACGGACGCCGTTCTATCAATCGGCGAATCTGGCTTCAAGGCGATGGCCGGCCAAAGTAAAAAGGCCTTTGCCCTATATAAAACCTTCGCCATCACCAAGGCCGTTATTAACACCTACGAAATGGCCACCGGTGCTTACAACGCGCTTGCATCAATTCCCTATGTGGGGCCTGTATTGGGCGCAGCCGCGGCGGCTGCCGCCATTGCTTATGGCATGGCCCAGGTCAGCGCCATCAAGAATCAGAGTTATTCCGCTGCCTATCACGGTGGCCGCGACTATATCCCCGAGGAACAAACCGCCCTGCTGCAACGCGGGGAGCGGGTGGTGAGCCCACGCCAGAACGTGGCCCTGACCAAAGCCGTGGACAAGATCAACCAGGGCGACGCCGGCGGCAACGTGGTGCACCTGAACTACAACCCGTTATTCCAGGTGCAGGGCACGGATGAAAACTCCATGGCCAAGCTGGCCGGCTTTGAACAGCAGCTGCGCGAGCGGGTAATCAATGACCTTATTTATCAACTGAATAACGGCACCGGCGCTTACTACCGCGCCGTGAGGAACGTTGCATGATTTTGGACCTGCCTAGTAGCAAAAAGCCCTACCAGGTGAGTTTTGGCCTGACCAGCATGAGTGAGGCCAAAGACAACCCTTTTAACCCGAATGTGCAGGTGTATGAGGGGGACGAGTACTGGGAAGGGGAAATTGAATGGCGCAACCTGACCCTGACCCAAGCGCGTGAGTTGCGAGTGTTTGTGCACCGCTTACGGGGTCCTTCTGGCCAGTTCTGGTTCAAAGACATCCGCCATGTAAACCAAAGCGCTTGGGCGGGCAGCCCGGTAGTGGACGGCTCCAACCAGGATGGTATTGAGCTGGCTGTGCGCGGGCTGACTGCCGGGCAGATTTTGCCTGCGGGGGACCGCTTCCAGGTGGGTGACTTCTTATATGAGTTGATGGAAGACGGACTGGTGGACGGTACCGGTCGGGTCGTACTCAGTATTCTGCCCGAGCTGCGTTTGATCCCTGCAAACGGGCAGGCTTTAAACCTGAACAACCGGGTGAAATGCATGCTGCCCCCGGGGCAGAAAATCCCCGAGACAACCAGCCGCAAGGCATTGCTGGGTAGCTACAAGTTGAAGTTCCGGGAGAGTTTGCGCCAATGATGATCCTCAACCCCACTGTAGAAGCTGCTCTGGCCCAGGATGAAAAGCGTGGCCTGCTGATGTGCCACATCGAATGGCCAAGCGGCGAAGTGTATACCCATAGCAGGGTAGGTGAAAAGCGCTGGGACAACCGCACCTGGATAGGTGTGGGTGAGTTCGCCAATATCGGTACCGTCGAATCCGGCGTGAAGACCGGACGCTTGTCATTGCAGCTGCGGGTAAACGACGAAGCATTGCTGAATGAGGCTATCCAGGATGATGCCGTAGGCTCTGCCGTGCGTCTCTACTTGGGCGTAATGAATGAGAAGCGGAGGATTACAGCAGTGCAGCTGATTCATTACGGCTTTGTGGCGGCCACTCCGGTGAGTTATGAGCCCGTGCCGGTCATTAGTATTGAGGTGGCCGGGCACCGGGAGCGTCGCAACCGGCCGCGGGAGAACCTGCGCTTTTCGGCCAATGCCTGGCGGCATCGTCATCCTGGTGACAGTTATTGTGATGATGTTGAGGCACTGAGTAAGGGCCCGCTGAATGGTTACAGCGGCAGTAACGCTGTGGGCCGCGGTGGCCGGCTGAACGGCGGTGGCGGTCGGGAGCAGATCCCATGAGTGTACGTCTGCCGAACTGGGAACTGGTATTGGCCAATTACCTTAATGAATGCCAGGCCAAGCCATTTGAATGGGGCCAGCATGACTGCTGTTTGTTTGCCGCTAATGCGGTGTTGGCCTTTACAGGGCAGGACTACGCTGCGGCGTTCAGAGGTCGGTACAGTACTGAGCTTGGCGCTGCCAGAGCGCTGAAGCGCTATGGTGCCGGCACGTTGAAACAGACCTTGCTCAGGGTTTTGGGTGAGCCGGTCCCACTGCTGCAGGTAAGCCGCGGTGATGTATTGCTGGTGACAGTAGATGGCCGCGACAGTGCCGCGGTGTTTTACCAGGGAGCCTGGGCAGTTAGCCTGCAGGGGCTGATACCAGTGCTGATGCAGGACGTGCAGTTAGCCTGGAGGGTTTGCTGATGCCGCCAGTAGTCGTCGCCGTAGCCGTTGCCGCCGGTGCCTATGCCGTAGGCGTTGGGGTGGCTTCCGCTATTGCCATTGGGGTAATGACCGCAGTTGCCACCAATAAGATGATCAAGTCCATGATGCCGGACGTGGCCGCTGCCGTTGCGCAAAATCAGGAGTTGCAGGTAGGTAACCAGCCTCCAGCCCGGGTTGTGGTGGGTGAGACAATAGTCAGCGGCTCGATAATCAAGTACTACAAAGGCCAGCATGAGGACGGCAAGGAATACAACCACTTCTTTGTGCCGTTGGCTTTGGGCGTCTCTGAAAGTGTTGAGATGTATCAGCTGGACGGCAAGAACCTGACCAGCCTGACCGGCAGCGGCTATCAGATTATTCCGCGCCTGGGCGACCAGACCGAAGCACTTCCCCAGGCGTTGAACCGCATGCCTAACGTGGATGAAAGCTTTGTCGGCTTTGGCGTGACGGATGTGTACTGCGAATTTGTGATAGATCCGGATGTTTTCCCCAACGGGGTCCAGGACCTTAAGCTGAAGGTTAAAGGACGGCGGGTATATGATCCGCGCAAAGATAGCACTGCCGGTGGCAGCGGCACGCATCGGCTGAACGATGAGAACACATGGGAGTGGACCGACAATGCTGCGTTGGTTAATTTCTGGTGGAAAAAGTTCGGCGGCTCAATTGAACTGCCTGACGATATGTTTGACCTGGCCAACATTGCAGCTGAAGCAACTATTTGTGATGAGCTGACCGACTATATCGACCGGGAAGGGCAAACTCAGCAGCAAAAGCGCTACACCTGTAACGGCGTGATTGACATGACCGCCGATCCCGAGGCTGTGGAAGACGAGCTGCTGACCAGTTGTGGTGGCCGCTGGATAGAAAGTGGCGGTAAGTACTGGTTGCGGGTAGCGGCATTTCGGGGGCCTGCTGTGGCCACTATCACGTCAGTGGAGGCAAAGCCTCAACGTAACCCCTACACCAGTCTGAGCCAGCGATACAACACAGCGCGATGCTCGATCATCAGTCGGGACCATTACTATCAGGCCACAGATATGACACCCGTGGTCAGTGATTTTCTCCTGAATGGTAGAGACAGAGGTGTGGCCTACGAGCGGCCAATGAAGTTGTTGTACACTGACAACGACACCATGTCCCAGCGCCTGGCTGTGATCGACATGATGGAGAATGCCGCCGGCGACACGCTGAAGCTCTCTGTCGGTCCCATCGGTCTGAAGTGCGCCCCGGGCCGAAACGTCCAGGTCACCTTGCCCAAGTGGAACATTAATGGCCTGTATGAAGTACTGCACGCCCGTTACAACTGGCAGTCAAAGCTGTTTGAACTGGAGTTAAAAGAAACTGCTGCGGAGTTGTATACCCAAGGCACCACCCCCGCCCAGACTGACCTGACGCCTAACACCACTATTGACAATACGTTTGTGGCGCAGATAGAGAACCTGCAATACGTGCAGGATCCTGTGAGTCCTTACCGACAGGGGTATCTGACCTGGGAGCATCCTGCCCCAGGGGCAGTGCGGGAGTATCGCGTCAGGATACTGCACGAAGGTATCCAGGCAGCGATACTGAGATCTCAGATTGAAAGTCAGGACATTAATGGTCTGGCTGTGGGGGATTATAGTGCTGAGGTGGTTGCGGTTAACCGGTTTGATAAAAGCAGCGAACCGGTCTCAATTCTATTTGCGGTGACTGTACCTGAAACCCCCATCACTCAGCCTGATATTGTGGTTCTACCTGGTGGAATTATTGCCAGACCGCCTAATCCACCTCATGTCGACGCCATCTACGAGTGGCTGTATACCACTGATGTATCCCTGAATCCGAATGTCCACAATCACACACTGTTTCTGCAGGCTCCTAACGGCACAGCGTTGCATATTCCCAATCCTATTCACGGCGCTACTTATTATATTTGGTACCGCCTGCTGACGGCCGAGGGAGCTGGTGAGTGGAAATTGGCTGTGGTAGAGGCGGTTGGGTTGAGCGGCGATCGAATGGATCCAGACTTCTGGGACCAGGTGCCGGGCATCGACACCAGCGACCTGGAGCAGGATATAGAGGACCTGTTTGAAGACCAGATTAAAGATGTTCTCGACCGCAGCCGGGGCAAAATTGAGGAAGCGAAGCAGCGGGCCACTAATGCCGACTTTGAGACCAGAACGGAATCCTTGGAACTTGAGCTACGCGACCCAGAAGAAGGGCTTGAGGCGGTAAACTACCGAATCAACCAGGTGGCCCTGGGGCCCGGTGGGCAGGCCATCAGCATGGAAGGTCTGGCGTTGCAGGTGCTGAACAGCACGACTGGATTAAGCGCCACGTTTCAGCGTGTGGCCCAGGTAGAGATTGATGCCTATAACAACGCAGAAGCCATAGAAGCCATAGAGGGGATTGTTGAACACCCCACCACCGGGCTAAATGCGGCGTTTGCTCGGGCAAATCAGGCTTGGTCTTACGCCGATGGGAATGCCGGGGCGATCAGCGTTATACAAGCGACGATCAATGACCCCACGGGTGGCCTGGAGGCAACTGCTATCCTGGCGCTTAGTGCCAAGCAAACGGCAGACGGCAATACCACCGCGATCAGTGGGTTAAGTTCGTCAGTGTCCAACGCCAATAGCAAAGCTACAAGCGCCCTGAACCTGGCCACTGCCCTTGATGACGATATGGACGAGATCAAGGCAGTGGCACTGTTGTCTGTGGATGCGAACGGCAATGTGGCTCAGATTAAAGTGGCGTCAACGCCTGATGACTCCATCATCAGCTTCAAGGCAGCCGACTATGTATGGGTTAACCCTGCAGATGAGCCGGTTGTTTACTGGGATACCCAACTGGGTCTATATGCGTTCAAAGGTGCTTTGTTGGCTGAGCGGGCTGATTTTATCAACGGCCTGGCGGTGGATTTCAATGGCGCATTCCTGGAAGTGGGGAATGACCCAGGCTACGCCAACCCGACAGATTCAGTGCGCCTCGGCTGGTTTGGGGGTGCTTACCAGAATTATTTGTTGGCCAACCCGCATGGCATCGCCTTTTACGCTACAAGCCAGTTCCAAACCTACCCGATCCGGTTCCTCTCAGCAACGCACTTCTCAGGTGGGGTAAAGCTGGACGCACCCGTTGTCGACGGAGTATTGACGGCCGGGAATATCTACGCCCCTGGGGGAGGGTTGAACAGCTCTCGAACGGTTTATATCGGCAACAACCTAAATGTGGCCTATGACCTGACCGTGCAGGGCACCATAGCCAACTTCACCGGTGCTCATATTCTGTTGGTACACAAGCCCGTGACTGCCCAAATAGGCGATTTGATGGTGCGCACGACACTTGTCAGCAGCAGTATCAACGAAACCCTGTTCTGGGGCGAGGTATCCAGCTCGGCCAGTCAAAGAGGTTGTATCGGCGCTTACAGCGGAATTGTCGAAGAGTTTGACGACCACGCCATCGTTAAGGTCAATGCAGTTGGCGAGGGCATGATGAAAGTGTGCGCCCAGGGCGGTGACATTGATACCGATGATTTGCTGATCCTGTCTGACACACCTGGTGTCGCCATGCGCCAGCCTGATGACATTGTGCGCGGCACAACGGTGGCCAAAGTGAGCCGCCCCTACACGTTTGCCAACCCCAGCGAAACAGCACTCCTGGAGGTCATTTATCTATGCGGGTGATCCATGACTAACTTTGTATACGCGAAAGCCAATTTCACCATGGGCCAGAAGGTGGTTGCGATCACCAATGGCGTCAACGTGGCCGCCTTTGTTGATGGCGACATGGTGTTCGTTGAAGGTTTTTTACCCTTCAGGGTTGCTGGCTCAACCCTCAGCAGCCTAACACTGAAAGACAATGCCCCGGCCACCTTAAATGCGGTGGATATAGCCATTATTGCCGGGGATGTGCCGCTCAGGGATGTGCTGGATCAACTGAAAGCGCACAGCGATGCGTTTGCGGCCTGGTTTAGTCAGATGGATGCCTGGCTGAACGAACTTGGCACAGTTAACGTGGTAACTCCCTCTGGAACGGAGCCAGTGAGCACCCTGCCACAGATACTATATGACGTAAGCCAGCAGACTCAGCAGATACAGGACAACCTGGATGCGATAGGGGATGCGGGAGCCCATGCAATTGCCGCCAAAAACTGGGCAGTGACGGCGGTAGATACACCGGTGCCGGAAGGTAACGGAAGTCAGTTCTCTACGGTGCATTACCATGCCAAAGTTAGCGCTATGCACGCGGCAGTAAACGGCTGGTATGGACAGGTGAATACCTGGCAGGAGGCGGTGAATACTAAACATGGGCAGGTAAACACCTGGTACAACTCAATCAACACCTGGCAGGCTGCCGTCAGCACAAAGCATGGAGATGTGGAGGGTTGGCATACCTCTGTAAATGGATGGCAGCAGACAGTTGGGACGCAGCATACAGCCATCCAGGGTTGGTACAACTCAATCAACACCTGGCAGGCGGCAGTCAACACCAAGCATGGCCAGGTCAGTTCATGGCACACAGCAGTAAACGGTTGGCAGCAAACAGTTGGCACTCAGTATAACGACTGGACCACCAATCAGATCCCGTATGTCGAACAGCTCAAGGCCGATGCTGAACTGGCCAGGGACCAGGCGCAGCAGGCTGCACAAGGTCTGACGGGTGGTCTGTTCTTCGCCGGCTCCTGGTCTTCCAATAGCGCTCCACCCACACCGAGTGAGGGTAGCGCGTTCTACAAAATCACCGGAGCTTGCACTGTAAACGGTATTGCCTATGCGGTCGGAGATTCGATTATCTACGACAACATTGGCGGCACCTGGTTTAAGTTGGATAGCACCGACCAGGTAACCAGCGTTTGCGGCAAAATTGGCGCGGTGACACTGACGGCAGCAGATGTTGGTGCTAGGCCCAGTACCTGGGTGCCCAGTTGGAGTGAGGTGACCGGCAAACCAACCTTTGCCGCAGTGGCCACCTCCGGCAGCTATACCGACCTGAGCAACAAACCCACGCTGAGCAGCCTTGGCGGTGTGCCTACAACCCGCACAGTTAACGGCAAACAGTTGAGCGCGAATATCTCCATTGGTATCGCTGATATATCTGGCCTGGACACGGCCCTGGCCGGTGGTGCCACGACCTTCTACTACGACCCGTCCGGTACGTTCACCCTAACCAGACAAACTCAGCGCATGGTGATTTTATGCTGGAGTAATTACCCGACAATCTACATAGACGGCAGCACCTTTCAGACCGGGGACGAGATTGTGATTATTAATCAGCGCGGAACGGGGGTGGTGACATTCCGAAATCTGGATGGGGCGATTTATAAATTTGATGGCACCAGTACCGCAGCCAACGTAGATAACACACTAAGCAAGGCCGGTGCGGTGCGATTGGTGAATTACAATGGCAGCAGCTTTATGGGGCAGGCGGCTTAATAGGAGGTAAGAATGTCAGAGTGGGCTTTAAGCAGAGGTGGTATTGCCATACCCGATATTTTTGATAGCAACGTGACTGTGTTTTTCACTCGGTTCGCCGCTGATCTAATGACAGTAAATCAGTATTCAACAGTGGTGAATGTGACAGGTAAGGGGGTCGTCACCCATATAGCATCCAACTGCGCCAGCACCGGTTTACATGGCTGGCGACTGACTATAGATGGGGTGGTTTTGGAGTATGCCTGTCGATATCCAAACTACCAAGGGTTTCCTGGCGCATTTGCCTCTGACGCAGTAATAACGGGGCAAAACGAATCCGGGGCGGGCTATGTGGGTACGTTTGCACATAACGGATTTATTTTATTCAAGGAAAGCTTCAAAGCAGAGTATAAGGCACAGACTGCCCTCTACACTGGGGCAGGGCGCAATGCTGACGTTTCATACTGGATGTAACGAGGAAATAGCATGACACCAGAACAACAAGCAATATTTGACGCCGCAATTGCAGCAAATAGCTCAACGCTGGACGGATATGACGCGGCTATCCATGAGCCGGTGTTTGTGGGCGAGTCGCTACGGGGGTATCAGGCAAAATCAAACCCCGAGCCTGTAAAGCCAGAATTAATCCTTGCCAGCGTAACCGACCTTGCAACAGGTCAGGCAATCAGCCCGCAAGAGCCAGGGAACTTAATCAGTATGAAGGCTGGCACCACTTGCCGATTTCGGGTTGAGCAGCAAATGAACGGCGAAGTGATCAGCCAGGTTCCTGACGGCCAGGGCGGATACGTGCCCAACAATGCCGAGTTTGCATTGCCCCTGGCAGGCCTGCTGGGCACTGCGCCCAGGATCATCGACATTGCGTTTGTCGGTGGCATAGCTGAGTTTGATGTGACATGGAAGACGCCGGGGCTGTGGGAAGTCACCGTGGCAGAAGTCAACATGGATATAGCCGACCCGGCACAGCATTTCGCGTTTGCAGGTTGCCGGATAAAAGTGAGGGAATGACATGCCTTTAAAACCCTATCTCTCTGAGGGTTTAGTCGTCGAATCAGAGCATACCCATACGACACTGCGCGTCTTTGCTGGCGATCGGCGGTGTTTTGTGTGTCAGGTGACGGCGGCAGGCATAACAACAGCCAGGATTACCAATGCGGTAGCCCTGGGCCCGTTTGAGCCCAGAACCTGGCGGGTTATCAAAAACTGGCTGCTGGACCAGGGCTATACCGAGGCCACTTTTGAGCGGTCCGATGGGCGAGTGAAGCGGCTAAAGGCAGGTAAGCATGTCTGAGCGTACTTATGTTATTGCCGATGTGGTCTTTATTACGCCGCTGCTGTCAGAGGCGGGCCTGGCGCTGCTGCAGCAAGCACGGTTGAGCCTCGACGGGTCCCAGGTGTTTCGTAACCTCAACCATTCACGCGCTCGAATCGAAGCGATGTTTAAGCCTGGTGTGGATGTTGATGCGGTGCTGGCACAGTGTGAGCACCTGGACGCTGCCGAAGCGGAGGCCAGAATGAGCATGCCGGAATGGTCAGAGCCGCTGGATCCGGAGGCCATGGCGTGAGCAACCGGTTTGCCAACGTCTTAGACGGGCTGAACGATCGTTTGGAGGTTATAGACAGCGGTCTGGATATCGGCAGTGGCCAGTTTGCCCGGGCCAGCTTTGTGAAGCTGGCGCCTAAAGAGGGTACCAGCGGCCAATTCCACTATATCGAATCGACCGGGCCGTTTGTGACCGGAGAGTTGCAATTCTTCTTCCGCCAGGACGGTGTGCCAGTCAACACCTTAGGTTTGACCCTTAGCGGCAATGCGACAGTGAGAACCACAGGGACGTACCCAAACTTGATTGGGCAGGAGCATTTGCTGGTCAGAGGGCGTGGTGCGAGCGGCAACCTGGAAGTGATCGTCTGCCCTGTGGGCGGCACCGCGGTACTTGACAGCATTGTCAGTGATCAAACAACAGGCATCACCGGGAAAACCACCCGCTTGATGGGGCGGGGTGACGAGAGTCCCACCCGGTATTCAAAAGGCACGTTTAGCCGTTACATGGCTCTGACCAGGATGCCAACACTGGCAGAGGCAGAGGCCATTGCCAACGGCGAGGACCCCAGAACTGTGATGCCGGGCGCTGTAGTTAGGTACTGGCCGTTTGATGTGGGCAGCGGTACCAGCGTGACTGACACTGAGGCAGGTGCTGTCATCACCCAGGTCAATATGCCCACTGACGGTACTCAGTGGGTGCAGGTGGTGGGGGAAGTTGCGATCGAAGGGGTTGCCATTGCGGTTGCCACAGTCAATTGCGTCTCTGTGGCCACACCAATTTACGCACCCCAGGGCCGCGCCAGCAATGTGGTACATCTGAGCAATTACAGCCGCCCCGGGCTGGGCAGTTTTAACCAAGTGGCGGTGAGCACGGGGGCTGTCACGGTGCAGTTACCCAACTTGGGTTCAAACGGTGTGGTCCTGGCCGGGAATCAGGCTGTCGGCGTGACTGGTCAGCAGTCGACGGCGGGCGGGGTTGTGGATGTAAGCAATCATATCAAAGCGGTGTTTGGCCCCATATTCACCGGCGAACTGGCGGCGGCGGTGGTCACTGCCACAAGCGGTGCCACTGCGGTGGGCACACTGCAGTTGGTAGGCCGCGGGATAGCCGCGGGCCAAAGCGGGGTACCCAGTCAAAGCACCCACCGACATGCTGCCCGGGGCGATGCGCTGGCAACTTCTGGCAGCGCGGTAACCAGTCTCCCCTGGCTGACCGCAGCAGGGGCGGCCAAAGCACAAACGGGGGCGTTAGCAACCGCGTTGCCTGCCTGGCGTATCAGTGGTGACGCCCTGATACAAGCCAGCGCCTGGGGCGTGGTAGTAACGGAATGGACAGCCCTGCCGGAAGCGGTGGAGCTGTTGACAGTGACCTGGGAGACAGAACAGGTAGATGTGACATTTACACGCACTGAGGTGCTGGAGGTGGTTCTATGAGTATGGTCAGACATAGCGCATGGAATTTGGAAATTTTAGCCCGTTTTAAAGACGGTGAAACGCTGCTTCAAGTGACGCCGGCGGATGCCACTGAGGCGATCTTTAGTGTGTTCTCCAGCAGTGGGAAGCTGCTGGTAAAGAAAATGATGTCAACCGGCGGCATTGTGGCAAGTGGTAACAAGTTCAGGGTCGAACTGACCCACGAAGACATGAGTTTTGCTGGCCAGGTGGACAGGCAGTTTATGGTCCTAGTGGACGGCAAAGAATATCGCAAGACGATCGACAGTGTAAACGTGGCGGAGTCCCGCCGAACCATCGAGGAGTGACAATATGAATAACTTAGTCGCGGCGGGTATTGCCCAGGCCTTGGGCGCTATTACTGCCAACTTGCTTAAGATCCACAGCGGTGACCCCGGGGCGGCCGGCACCAACAACGAGCTTAGCGGTGGCAGCTATGCACCGGTGGCAGTGACCCTGGGCGCGGTGGCGGGTAACCAATTACCGTTGAGCAACCAGCCAGAGGTCAACATACCGGCCAGTAGTACAACCAGTCACTGGAGCTTATGGCAGAATGCCACGGTTAAGGCCATTGGCCAACTGTACACAAAGCACAGTGCCGAGGCGGGTAATGACTCTGGCCTGGGCACCATTACGATCAAAACCACGCCTGTGCATGCCAGTACGCCCAATGCCGGCATGATTTACATCGATGGCGATGCGTATGAGTACACCGGCCGGGCTGACAATGTGTTTACCATTGTGGGTACGCTGAGTCAGGACTACGCCGAGGACGTGGTGGTGCTGGCACCCATTCCGCTGACATTTGGCGCGGATGGGGCACAGAAAATAGAGTCGCTGGTCATCAATATGGTGTAAGGAGATGGCCCGGCGTCCTGCCGGGCCTGATGCTTTACTGCCGTCATTACAAGGATGGCGCGGGAAGCGCCACTCATTAGTTTAAGACACACCCCCGTGTATCGCCAATTTCAAAACCTATTGTCAGACTTTTCAAAACCAATCGCCGCGCTACAGTCTCCAGGTCGGCCATCCGGGCCTCCCGTAAATCACTGACGGGGATACTTAATCCCCGTCCGGGCGTGATTTACCCCCATGTGAGAGTAGTTCTCGAACTGAGGCACACCGCCGGGCATCTAGTTAATGGTAAAGAGCCGCAAAGCTTTTAGGAGAGTTGATCGCTGAAGCTAATCAGCCTGGTTTGAATTTGCTTGGCTTTTTTGGATAAGGGATTCAGCACCAGGGCACTGACTTCGCCGCTGGAAGCGTCTTTTTTATCACCTAAGTGGACAAGCTGGTAACCGGCTTTTTGCCAGAATTTCAGCATATCTTCGCTGGCAGCAAAAGAGCTGCCCAGGAAGTCGAGCTTCAGATCCCGGGCATCGGCTTCTATTTGCCTTAGCAGTTTGCCGCCAAGTCCCTGGTGCTGGAGTTCAGGTTGAACCGCGATTCTGACGATTCGCCAGTAACGCTGTTTGGTAGATGCTGCATCCTTGAAGATAAAGCCCAGACGCTGGGGCAGCAAATGGCCTTTTACCCGTCTTTTGCCTTTCACCACCTCAGTAGCTATCTCATCCAGGGCTTTATTGCCTTCCCAATTGATCTGGGCAGCGGCCAATACATTCCCATCCGATGTTAACAGATAGAGGCGCTGGTCAGGGGCATCCAGTATTCGCACCAGATCATCCGGCGTCGTCTGGTAGTGAGCATTAACCAGTAATTCAAATGCCTGGTGAAGGAGTTCAGGCGAATGGACCAATTCTTTTCCTCTGAACCACTGATAACTGATGGATTCATTCGGCACAGCCACTTGCTGATAGCGGGACTTTGTCATCAGCAGGCAACTGAACCAGAAGGCTTCCAACGGATCGCCTTGTTGCCAACGGATAGGCTGTAGCAGATGCAACGTATCATGGTTTGGGTGTTTTTCGCGCAGATAGGGCTTAAATCTGATTTCGAATCCCCGCCCGCTGCCTTCATAGCCATGGATAGTTGTAGAAAGCACCACTTTGGAGTAACGCTCGCAGAGTGCCTTGAGTAGTGGTGCCGGGATGGCTGCGGCTTCGTCAACCAACAGAATATCGGCAACGGGTTGTTCAGCAAGGATCCTGTCTACAGGTTGAAAGCTCATTGAGGAGTGCGCCCCAGTGAGCGTGAGACGACTTTCTTCAGCTCTGGGGTAAAGGGTTTTGGCCATGGCAAAAACCTGCTCAACAGCCGACACTACCGGCGCACAAAGTAAAACCTCTTTTCCCTGTTCAAGCAGTTGGGCAGAGGCGATACCCAGGGCTGAGCTTTTTCCCCGTCCCCGATCGGCAGTGATAACCAGTGCATCAGGTTTTTCAGCGGAGACGATATTCAATATGGAGTCGACAGCTTTCTGTTGCGTCGCTGTCTTACTCAGACTGTGTTGCAGGGCCTCGCTGAATGGAAGAAGGGGAACATTGGTTCCGTTGAAACCCTCTTTGGAATAGAAAGCGACCGCAGGATCGTTATTTATCCGTTGGATCAACCAGGCGACGAAATGGCTGTGGCTGGCCTGACTGAGGTATCCATAGGAGATACGCTGGGCCTTTTGTGGATCCTGGTAAGTAGGCCACTCCTGAAGATCTGGACAAAGGAGAATCATTAACCCTGACTGAAGCACCGCACCGCTAAGTGCAGCCAGTGCGCTGGCGCGCAAGCCATCGAAGGCATTATAGATCAGCGCCTGGTATTCCCTGCCCAGGTACTGGCGGTACTGGTTTGCCTGAATGTTATCGGCTGCACCTTCACCTACCCACAAGTGACAGGTAAGCTTCAGACGGTACAGCACTGTCTGGGCCTGACTAATGGCCCAGTCCGGCTCGCCGCTGATAACCAGCAACTGGCGTTGAACCGGCTCTTGAGCTCGTTGATTAAGCCATTGATCTAGCTTGTTTTGTGTCACGCTTGGCCGTGGCTGGTTTATAATAGGCGTAGTTTATTGAATCCCGATAAGGAATACGAATGCGCTTTTTGTCCCGCCGCTTAGTGATGCCAAACGATCTCAACTACGCCAATGCTCTGTTTGGTGGAAGGGCTTTGGAGTGGATTGACGAAGAGGCGGCCATCTACGCCATCTGTCAGTTGGAAACCAATCATCTGGTTACCAAGCATATCGGGGAGATCAGTTTCGAATCCCCTGCATTACAGGGCGATGTGGTGGAATTCGGCCTGGCCACCAAAGCCGTAGGCCGCACTTCCATCACTGTTTCCTGCCTGGTCAGGAACAAGGCAACCAAGAAAACCATCTGTTTTGCCGATGATATCGTGTTTGTCAGGGTGGATCCTGAAACCAAGAAACCCATGCCGCACGGCAAAAGCATGAAGGAGTTGGAATCACAGACCCGCGAAGAACTCAAAACCCTGAATATGCTGGAATAGTCAGGGAGCAGTCAGGCAAGGGTAAACTGACAACAGACTTTGTGCCGATTCAACCAGGTCGTCCAGGTTGATGATCTGGGTGACTCTCAGATTAGGAGGTTGCACATGGCTGGCAATCAGAATAATCCTATTTTTAGCAGCCTGGTTTATAGTCTCTGCCAATAGTTGTTGCTGATGTGAGTCCAGTCCTTCAAAGGGCTCATCCATGCACCATAATAGAGTGTTGGTTAGAAGCGCCCGGACCAGGTTCAGGCGTTTTAACTCACCACCGCTTAATTGTCTTCCTCCCTGGCCCATCCATTCCTCCAGAGCATTCACCAGATGATAAAGATTTCCTTTGCGTAAAGCCTGTTGCATATCTGAATATGAAGCGTCAGGACGGGCTATTTGCAGGTTTTCTGCCAAGGTGGCGGACAGACAGAGGGGATGTTGCAGGGCGAGATGCCAGTTATCGACTACACCGTCCTGCAACGGCAAATGATTGGCCAGACGTTTGCCTGATGCGGGAAGCAAGCCGCAGATAGCTTGCAGTAAACTGGATTTTCCAGAGCCTGAACTGCCTTTCAATAACAGGACTTTGCCTGGTTCAAGATCCAGGTCGATGGGGGGAACAGGCAAGCCCGGTATCTGAAATTGTCTCAATCCAAAGTGCCCAAGGGTTGAAGGGCCCCTTATTCGTTTAACCGGCTCAACGGGCAGGCTTTGCAGTTCCTTTTTACTATGCAGATAGCCGGAAAGGGCTGGTTGGGAAGCTATCGCTGCGCTCAACCAATCCCTGGCGCTGAGCAGCAGCATCACGGGGACCAATAGAACGGCCTGTCCCTGATAGGGAAGATCAGGTTGCGCCAGTAACATCAGCAACAAACTTAAACTGACCAGATGAAGCGAGCTCCTCCCTGACTCGGTGTGCTGCTCGGCCAGATTACGGGCCAGCCAGGTGGCGGAGGCATCGGCCAGTTTATACTGAAGCTGCAAGTGCCAGAGTGAGACGGCGGCAAGTTGATTGTCTGCTTCATTACGAAAGTGTTGTTGCTGAGTCTGCAGGTGCTGGATGGCTGACATGCTTTTCAGGCAGGTCCAAGCTGTTATGACCACATAGGCCAACAGCAACAACCAGCCATACCAGGCCAGTTGCGGCACCCACCAAAGAAGCGTTAACTGACCTATCATCAGCATTAATATTGCGCCCGCATTCTGGGCAATCCAGGCTACCCATATGGCGGCCTGCGCTTCGGTGTGGTGAGCTAACGCCTCGATGCTGGCATCCTGTGCAGGGCGACGACAGTCCCGCAAACGCTGAAACAGACAGCTTCTGATATCCGCTAGATGGTCCAGTAATTCACGGTGCCCCAGCCACATCTGCGCGTAACCGGAGGCGATGCGCAATAGTGCAAGAGCGCGTATAACCACCGCTGGAATCATATAGTTGAAACCGGGAGAAGCGATGGCGCAGGCGGCGATAAACCAACTGGAAAATACCAGCAAAACCAGTCCGGCAGCGGCATGAACGGCGGCCAGCAATATGGCGGTCAGATTCCATCTCATCGCTGAGTGACCTCCAGTTGGTTGACATGCCAATGTCGGTTGAACCAGGTTTCAGGCAGGGCTTTATGGGATGCCCAGATTAGGGTTCTTCCACTAAGTTGGGTGCGGATCACTTTGGCGAGGCGCTGATGCTGCTGGTCGGTTAAATGGGCTGTCGGTTCATCCAGTAACACCAATTGAGCCTGACTGAGCAGTATTCTGGCCAGTGCCAGACGCTGTGCCTGTCCTCCCGACAGCGGTGGATGCTTCCCCATCAGGGTATCCAGTCCTTCAGCCAGATGTCTGGCCCAGCTGTCCAGTTCGACGCTTTGCAGTACCTCCCATAATTGCTGGTCCGGATATTGATTTCCCTGGCATAAATTTTGTCTGAGGGTATCGGGCGTAATGACCGCCTGTTGGGTGAGCAGGGCGATCTCACCTTTTACCTGATGGCTGCATGACCGTTGGCCCATCAGACATTCCAGCAACACGGATTTACCGCTGCCGGAGGGGCCCTGCAGCAATACCCAATCTTTAGGTTGCAGTACCAGATGACTGGCCTTCAGGTTCGGGGTACTAGTGGTCAGGTTATGCCACTCAAGCCCCTGAAAAGGTCCGCCGGGGCGGGGAGACAGAGAAGGGGCGAGAACCGGTTTGAGCTCAGACGCTGCCGACAGAGCAGCGTTTTTCTTATGATAAAGACGGCCCAGCGTTTTTAGCTCAGTGAAACAAAGGGGCACGACTAACAGGATAAAGAACCCCTGCTGCAAGCTCAGAGGAGGGCCCCACTGAACTTCCCCAAGCAGGTTAAAGCCCACAAACACGGCGACTAAGGCAACGGAAAGCGTAGAGAAAAAATCCAGCACAGTGGTGGAGAGAAAGGCCAGGCTCACCACTTTCATGGTGCGTTTATTCAACTCCTGGCTGGCCGAATCAAGCAGCGTGTGCTGGGCGTCATAGGCACGATGGATTAGCATCAGATCGGCTGCCTGGAGCCTGTCGGTAAACAAGTTGCCCAGTCGCTCCAGTGCGATAAAGTGTCTTCGCTGTAAGGTTGCCGCTCCGGTCCCCACGAGATACATAAACAGAGGTACAACGGGTAAACAGATGAGTATCAGTAACGCTACCAGCCAACTGACACCGCTTAGCCAGAATAAAACCAGCACCGGAGCCAATACTGCCACCGCCTGCTGCACCTTGTACCTGCTAAGGTAATCTGCCACCGACGGGATCTCGTTAAGCCAGAGTTGTTGCCAGTAAAAGCGACTGTGTTGGCGCACCAGGGCCAACTGGCCCAGCAACAACTGCCGGTGCAGGGCGTTTTGCATCTGCCCACACAGCTTGTGGTGAGAGCGATGGGTCAGCCAATGCCTCACCCGATCCAAAGCCAGCCAGGCGCAGGCACAAATGCACAGCCAATACCAGGTCTCAGGTCTGGCGATTTGTTGATGAACTATCAGGCCATCCACTGCCAGACTCAGATGCCAGTAAAGGCTTATCTGGGTGATGATGGCAAGCAGCGCCAGCGCAGGCAATAGCAGCAAGGCACCTCCACAGGCTGCGCCTTGCTCATTCATCCAGCCTTTCAGCGACTTGTCATTGTCAGGCATCTCTGTCCATGTCTTCGGTGGACTCCAGCCACATGGCGTTGATGATGCCAAAGGCGCAGGCCAGCAAGACGCCCAGTATCCAAGTAAAATACCACATAGCAATTCTCCTAGTAGATGGCATGGCCCTGATTTAAATCAGACGCTTTGACTCGACCCCGCATAACCCAGAAACTGTAGAGGGTGTAGGCCAGTACCAGGGGCACAAAAATGCAGGCTACCGCAAACATGATCTTCAGTGTCAGCAGGCTGGAGGTAGCATCCCACATGGTCAGGCTGGCATTGGGCATGGTGCTGCTGGGCATGAGGAAGGGGAACATGGAGAAACCCGCGGTCAGAATGATGCCGGTCATACTCAGTGAACTGGCCGCAAACGCCAATCCGCCCCTTCCTTTAAATGACATCCAGGCGCAAACCAGGCCGGCAAAGATCCCCAGCAGGGGGGCGCTCAGCATCCAGGGATACCGCTCGTAGTTTGTCAGCCAGGCACCGCTTTTTTGGACGACAGTCTTATTAAGGGGGTTGGAGGTGGCCAGCGTATCAATGGCTGAGGTAACAACAAATCCTTCGATGCCGAATGCGACCCAGATGCCGGCCAGGACAAACAATACCACACTGACCAATGACAAAATTACTGCAACCAGCCTGGCCCGATAGAGCAGATTGTCGGTGGTTTTCAGCTGCAGCCAGGTGGCCCCATGGTTTAGCAGCATGGACACCGAAATTAGTCCGCATATCAAGGCAAAGGGGCTGAGTAGGGCGAAAAAGCTGCCCGTATAGGTAGAGCGCAGATTGCTGTCCAGTTCAAAAGGCACACCGAGCAGCAGGTTGCCAAAAGCCACGCCAAATATCAGGGCCGGCACCAGTCCACCGGCAAACAGGGCCCAGTCCCAGGCCTTTCGCCAGGAGACATTGGGCAGTTTGCTGCGGTAGTCAAAACCGATAGGGCGCATCCAAAGTGCGATCAGGGTCAAGGCCAGGGCCAGGTAAAACCCCGAAAACGCCGTGGCATAGATGATTGGCCAGGCGGCAAAGATGGCCCCGCCGGCGGTGATAAACCAGACCTGGTTACCGTCCCAATGCGGACCTATGGTATTAATCATCACACGGCGCTCTTCGTCCGTCCTGCCCACCAGGGTCAGCAGCGCACCGACTCCCAGATCAAAGCCGTCAGTAATGGCGAAACCAATCAGCAGTACGCCGACCAGCACCCACCAGATAATCCGCAGTACTTCATAGTCGATCATGCTTGTGCTCCTTTAATATTCAGTTGCAGCTTGTCCTGTTCGGCCTGCTCAGCCAGGGCACTGGGCCCTTGCTTGGCAAACTTCTGCATCAGATAGAAACCCACGATGAACATCACCAGATAGAAACTACTGTAAGCGATAAGGGTGATGACCACATCGGTGACAGTCAGGTTGGAGACCGATGCGTGCACCGGCAAAACCTGGGCAATGGACCAGGGCTGGCGACCGAACTCGGCAACAAACCACCCGGCCTCCGAGGCAATCCAGGGCAAAGGTAAGCTCCACAGGCAGGCTCTTAGCAGCCAGCGAGGCTTGGTAATCTGATGCTTGGCGCTGTACCAGAAGGCCAGGGCAAACAACGCCAGCATAATAAAGCCGGAGGCCACCATCAGCCTGAAGCTCCAGAACAGCGGCGCTACCGGCGGTATGCTGTAATCTACGGCTTGCTGAATTGCCTGCTGACTGGGGCTACCGATCTCTTTGGTGAACGGCTCCAGCAGCATGGCATAGCCAAGGTTGTCCTTGTTGGCGTTAAACAGTGCCAGTTCCTGCTCGTTGGCCTGGCCACTGCGGACTCTCTCCAGTAAGGCATATGCCTGACTGCCCTTGATAATTTTTTGCCGGTGCTGCTCTTTGAGGTCCTTGATCCCCAACACCGGCTCATCCAGTGAGCGGGTAGCGATCAGGCCCATCATCCAGGGGATCTTTACCGCATAGTCGGTGGTCTGGGTTTCATCGTTGGGGATGCCAAACAGGGTAAAAGAGGCCGGTGGTGGTTGGGTCTCATATTCGGCCTCCACCGCGGCCAGCTTGACCTTCTGCACATCGCCCAGTTCATAGCCGCTTTCATCCCCCAATACTATCACTGACAGTACTGAGGCCAGGCCAAAGCTGGCCGCAATGGCAAAAGAGCGACGGGCAAAGGCAACCTCCCGGTTTTGCAGCAGGTAGTAGCTGGAGATGGCGAGGATAAACAAAGCGCCTGTTACATAGCCGGCCGACACCGTATGGACGAATTTGACCTGGGCTACCGGATTAAATATCACTTCGGTAAAGCTGGTCATCTCCATTCGCATGGAGTCAATATTGAGTTCGGCACCCACCGGGTACTGCATCCAACCGTTGGCGATCAGGATCCACAGGGCAGAAAAATTTGAGCCCAGTGCCACCAACCAGGTGGCGGTCAGGTGCTTCACTTTGGACAGTTTGTCCCAGCCGAAGAAGAACAACCCGACAAAGGTGGATTCCAGGAAAAACGCCATCAGGCCTTCAATTGCCAGCGGCGCTCCGAAGATATCTCCTACATAATGGGAGTAGTAAGCCCAGTTCATACCGAACTGGAACTCCATGGTCAGACCGGTGGCGACGCCCAGGGCAAAGTTGATACCGAACAGTTTGCCCCAGAACTTGGTCATCTGCTTATAGATTTCCTTGCCTGTCATCACATATACAGATTCCATGATGGCCAGCAGAAAGCTCAGGCCCAGGGTCAGCGGCACAAATATAAAGTGGAACATGGCGGTCAGCGCAAACTGCCAGCGTGACAGCTCGATCAAGGTTTCATTCATGGTAAGACCCTCACGGTGCGATTCCTCAGAGGTGGTTAACTGATTCTCAGTGTTTCACCAGGGCCAGGAGCAAGTATTGATCCATATCACTAAAGAGGTACTCCTTTGCAAAAGGAGAGTCTCAAGTGAATGATTTATATAAGAAAAATGTGAGTGTGCTGGAGTCTGGCATGACAAGGACATAGCGCCCGTTACTGACAAAAATGTCAGTAACGGGCCGAAATGAACGGGCTAATCCTGTAGTCGTTCAATCCCCAGGGCCTTGAGGATGTACTTCTCATACAAAGGTTCACTGGTGCCTGTTTTCATCTTGCGCAGGAAATACTTTTCAAAGGCAATCTTGGCCAGATGAACCCACTTGCCTTTTCTGAACCAGGCCACATTGCGCGGTGGGATCTGGGGCATGGCCACAAAGGCTGCTCCCGTGTCGCCCATATCCGCCAGGCAGATAGCATTCCAGGTGCCTTTGGCTTGAGGTTCAGCCCCTTCCAGGATGACGCTTTTCAGATTATGGGCGATGGCGGTCATCATGGTTTCAATCATATAACCTGTTTTAGGGGTGCCGGTGGGAACCGGCGTCGATTCCACGGGTGGAATGGCCACACAGACACCACCAGAATAGATATTGGGGTATGCGACTGAACGCTGGAATTCATCGGTGATAACAAAGCCCTTCGGGTTGCATAGATTGGGTACCGAGGCCACTGCATCGACGCCGGCAAAAGGTGGGATCAGCATGGCATGCACAAACGGAAGCTGATGCTCCTGCTCCAGTTCGGCTTTTTTATCCAGCTCGGCGATCCGCATCTTATCCGGCTCCACCGACTCGACTCTGGCATTGCACAGCCACTTGATATCACGCTGGCGTAACTCAGATTCGAGCAGGGATTTGGAGTCACCAACCCCGCCCAGCCCCAGATGACCGATATAAGGTTCGCTGGTGACAAACAACATCGGTACTTTGTGTCTGAGCCTGGCGTCACGCAAGGCTTTGTCCAGGATAAAGGCGTATTCATAGGCCGGACCGAAACAACTTGCTCCCTGAAATGCTCCGACAATAACGGGGCCAGGTTGAGCCTTCAGTTTTTCCACGTCCTGCTGGCAGCGGATGGCATGATCCAACGTGCAGATGGATTGGGTGAAGTGCTGTGGACCGGCGCCGGGGATGCCCTCAAAGGCCAGTTTAGGGCCGGTGGCAATCACCAGGTAGTCATAGGCTATCTGTTCCCCCTGGCTACCCACCAGCAACTGCTTGTGGGGATCAATCCGGTCGACCCTGACACATTGAAAGCCAATGCCTTTCCTGTTCAGATACTTTTCCATAGGCAGGGTGATCGCCTGGGGCTCCCGCCAGCCCACTGCAACCCAGGGATTGGATGGAACAAAGCGAAACTCTGCCCGCTCATTGACCAGCAGTACCTCATGTTGTCCGCCCAAAGCCTCTTTTATCTCATACGCGGCCGGCATGCCGCCTGTGCCTCCGCCGAGGATCACTACTTTTGCCATAATTGCTGTCTCCTGGATAATCAGCCTGAAGCAGGCATGTAAAGAAAGTGTTAACAAGTTTAATGCCAACCTGCAGTGACATCCTCTGCCCCCAAGATCGCTGCCTGCAGGCGAGGCCAAATGCAAAGTGCTTGTATTGAGACCCGGGTTGTGACAAATATGGCAGTAATTCTCTCAGGTGACTGTCAAAGCTGACAAATGAACCTCTCCGTGATTCAGGCCATGATCGCTGCCATCGACAAGCCGGCCATCTTTATTGGTCCGGATTACCGGATCCTGGCAGTCAATCAGGCTTACCAGGATACCTATAGCCTGTCCGTGCAGGCCGGTAGCAGCCGCTGCCATCAGATTTCACATGGCTCGGAGCAGCCTTGTGATAAGCATGGCGAAGATTGCCCTATGCAGGTATGCCAGCAAACCGGTCGTTCGACTCGCGTAGTGCATGTTCATGAAACCGGAAAGGGAAGACAATACTGCAACATACTGATGAGGCCGGTGAAAGATGAAGCTGGCATGACCCTTGGATTTCTGGAAGTTCTCGACAAAGTGGAATTCGCCTCATCAGAGGTGAAGGACAACAAGATGATCGGCAATTCCCAGAGCTTTCGCCAGATGCTGAACAGCATCAATCGCTGCGCTGTAAGCGATATCAGCGTCCTGCTGCAGGGCGAAACCGGCACCGGTAAGGAGCTGGTTGCACGGGCAATCCATGATGCCAGTCACAGGGCTGGTCGCCCCTTTGTGATCATCGAATGTACCGGTCTGAATGAAAGCCTGTTCGAAAGCGAGTTATTCGGCTATGAAAAGGGGGCCTTTACCGGCGCCACATCCAGCAAAAAAGGGCTGATTGAAGTGGCCCATGGCGGGACGGTGTTTTTTGATGAGATAGGGGATGTGCCACTCAACTTGCAGGTCAAGTTGCTCAGACTGCTGGAAACCCGCAGTTTCAGAGCGGTGGGCGGGCTGCATCCAAAACAGTCTGACTTCCGCCTGGTCTGTGCCACCCACAAGGATCTGCTGGAGATGGTGGAAGCCGGTCAGTTTCGCCAGGATCTCTTCTACCGTATTGCAGGCTTTACCGTACGGCTTCCCCCTTTAAGGGAAAGAGCTGAGGATATTCCGTTACTGGTACAACAGTTTCTTGAATCTGTGGGTCAGCGGCATAAGCAGTTTACCCCTGCGGCCATGGGGGCTATCTGTCAGCACAATTTTCCGGGTAATATCAGAGAGCTGAAAAGCCTGGTTGAGCAGGCTTGCCTGATGACCGAGGAGGACGGCATCCACCTGGAAGATTTACCCACACATGTTTCTCGTCGGTTGCCTTCTCCCTCCGCAACGGACAACGACTGGACCACCCTGGAAAAGGTTGAGGGGGAGTATCTATCCCGTGCCTGTCAGACATTTCCTGGCACACTGGATGAGTTGGCCCAGAGGATGGGAGTCAGCCCCCGTACCCTTTACAGAAAGTTGCAAAAGCATGGCCTGAAGTTGGCCAGAGAGAAGAACCGCATAGGCGTTCAGTAATCAGTCCGTCGGCGTTACAGATGCGGACAGAATTTGTCCTTTAGTAGTTGCATAAACTTCAGGGTGTCAGGATCCTTGATACTGTAGTAAATGGTTTGCGCTTCCTTACGACATTTTACCAGCCCCTGTTGTCGCAGGACCGCCAGATGCTGGGAGAAAGCCGAGGCACTGAGATCAAACGGCTTGTGCAGTTCGCCCACATTCATTTCACCTAAAGCAAGCCGACACAGGATCTGCAGGCGGTGCTGATTGGCGATGGAGCGCAAGAAAGCCGCTGCCTGTTCGGCCTCCTGTTGATGCAGTTCCAGTGTCGACATTTAATCTACCTCGTCATTTCAGGGCAGCCGGGTTTTGGCCAGCTCGGCTTCTGTTTTCAGACCCATTACCCGGCGCATAAAGAGGGTGGCCGGGCAAAATCCGGTGAAGGATTGTTGGAACAGGTTGGCACCGACAAATACCGTCAACCAGATAAAATAAGGGTGGACCCAAACGGTCAGGGCCACGGATAATAGCACCATAAAGCCGGCAAAGGCAGTCAGGGCACGCTCGACACTCATTTACTTTCTCCTCTTATCGTTTTGTCACTTATCAGTTGGCGCGACCAACCAATCACTTCAGAAGCTGTATCTGACACGCAGCCAGGCATTGCTGTTGTCTTCAAACTGACCAAAGAAACTGTGCTGGTCGCGTCCAGAAAATAAATTCAGGCCGCCGGCCAGACTCCACTGGTCATTTAACCGGTAATCCAGCGAGGGGCGCAGGTAGGCATCTTCGTCACTGGGTGAGAAAAAGGCGAATAGAGACAGGCTCAGATCATCGGTGGCATTGCGCCAGGTCAGCCTGGTGGTAACCAGAGTTCGGTTCTGTTCGGTTTCCCATTGGGTAAAGGGGGAGTAAGTGAGCAGGGCGGCATAGTCGCTGGTATGTTCCAAATAAAACTGGAAAGCCCCGGTCAGTCGCGTCACCAGTTCCTGTTCATAGCCGACCAGCACCAACCACTGACTGTTGGGAATACGCGGATTATCGCCGTTGCCGTCATCCAGGCTCTGGTGATGGGAAATTTCCAGATTGGCCAGCCCCGCGCCCAGGGGCATTCTGGCCGAGGCGCCCCAGGCTCTGAGTCTGCTAAAGGTTGGCAGACCGGTTTCGGTAAGGGATTTGGGGCTCTTGTGATGGCCGTCATAGCCGTAGAAAGCCAGTTCCAGGCTTTCGATAGTGCGATACAACCGCAATGCCCATTCGTCATTGTTCGGCGTTTGCGCAGACAGCCCTGGTTGTGGGGCAATCAGGCCACCGGCCCAGGGGCTGAAGAAAGAGAAATAATCGCCACTTATGTAATTATCCGGATCGAACTGTGGCGTCCACACCAGGTTGATATTGACCAGGTCATAGTAGGCCGAGACTTTTACCGCATCGGAAGGGGCCTTGAGGTACTCGTCATCCCGACCGGCAAAAAATGACTGCCAGTCCTTGGGGAAAAGGTCGTTGAGAAACAAGTAATCTCCTGTTCCCCAGGTCAGGATTTGCCTGCCTGCCTTGATATCCAGATTCTTAAGGGGGGTGAATTGTGCGGACAATTCCCGGGTACGACCCGACCAATTGTCCAATACACCGTCATAGTAACCGTCCAGCTTTGCTACCAGACTGATCCCGTTCCACTGGTACTGGCTTTCCAGCCTCAGCCTGGCATCCTGCAGACTGGTACCTGAATGGAACGGACTGTCCACCACCCGAGTGCCCAACGCCAGCTCGGCAAAACCATGCACAGGCGTCGAGGCTGTCTGTGTGGCAAAGTCCCAGTCTTCTGCCCCCCAATCCTGCCATTCATCCTGGGAGGTGGTTTGGGCCAGCACAGGAACGGCCAGCATCAGTAGTACTGCACTGAGGCGAAACATCAGGCTATTCCTTTAAATCCAGCCATTGGCCGGGAGGGTTTCGCAGGCTGCGCTCGGAGAAGATGTCATCCGGCAGGCCCAGGTCATAGCTGATAAAACGAAACTGCATTTCTGTCTCTCCGCCATTTTGCAGATCCTGGATGCGCGAATGAGTGACAGTGGGGTAGCCTTCGATGGTCTCCACTTTCAGGGCTTCCACTTTTCTATATTCACGGTCTTTGGCATCGAAAAAGCGGATCAGCATCGGCAGCATGGTCTGCTTGTCGATGCTCACCTCATAGCGGGTAAACTCCACCGTATCAGGCTGTTTGGGAACAGCCTGAAGGCGGTATTGACTGTCGGTTTCCTCAAGCAGGGTAAAATTGTCCTGATCCGTATTGCGGCCCGATACATCCTCATAGAAAAAATGCGAACCGACAAAAGAGGTACGCTTGTCGCCGGCAGAGATGCGTTTAACCAGATCCAGGCCAGGCAGGTACAGCCAGCGATCATCGTCCCGGTCTTTGTGCTTACTGACCCTGAACACCGTTCCCCGCACATCGGCTGGGCGTGAGAAGAACACCAGCATGTCCTGATCGCCGCCGTCTGATTGGTCCTTGCGCAAAATAATAAACTGGCGTAATTGTTTGCGCCCCTGGGCATCGGTAATCATCATACGGGCGGCACTGCGGCCGTCCTCTCCGGCGTAGTAAGCGGCTTGTTCGGCCTGTTTGACGATGGCGTTGATATCCACTTCTGCAGCGTTCAGGGAAGAGCCCGCCAGCAAGCCGGCGGCCAGCGCAGCCAATGACAGCTTTTTCATCATGGTTTCTCTTCATTCAGGTTCAGGGATTTAAACAGCCAGCGCCGCAGCAGGGTCATTACCGCAGGTAGCATGACCAGGGTCACCAGGGCTGAGATGGCCATAATACTGGCCAGAAACACCCCCACTGTGATATAGGGCACCAGCGGGGCGAACAGCAAGGGGGTAAAGCCCATGGCGATCACGATGGCATTGCGACTGATGGCCCGTGCCGGCTCCTCGAACATCAGGGCTAAGGTGGTTTGCCAGTCTTTATGCTGGCTCAGGGTTGCCCTGAAGCGTTCGATAAAGTGAATGGCAAAGTCCACGGACAAACCCAGGGTCAAGGCCGAGAGCACCGCGATAGGCATATCATAATCCTTACCCAGCCAACCGATAAGACCATAGATCAGGGTGATGGTCAGGGTCAGGGGCAACATCGCCAGTACCCCAAACAGAATGGAGCGAAACAGCAGCATCATCATCAGCATCACGATAACAAAGGCGCTCATCAGGCTGTCCAGCATGCCCTCAACCATCTGCTGCTGCCAGATGACGTTCAGGTAGGCTTTGCCGGCCCAGTTCAGGGTCAGGCCTTCGGGCAGCGGGTGGAGGTCCAGATAGGTCCGCACCTTATCCATCACCGCCGTCATATCCTGATTATCACCGCTGGTCAGTTGCAGCCAGATGAGGCTTTGCCGGTAGTCTGGAGTGACAAAGTGCCACAAGTCCTGCGGACGGTGGGACGACTGGTACTGCAGAAGAGTCTGGGCCACCCCGTTACTGCTGTCGGGCAGCACGAAATCCTTATCCTGGCCAGAGTGCAATTCACGATTTACCGTCTTGACGATATCAGCCAGGCTGTTGGACTTGCCCACCAGTCCGGTTTCCTGCAGGTAAATTTGCAATTGACTCATATAGCTCAGTACCGCCGGATCCAGGAAGCGTTTCGCCTCACTGCCAATGGCTTCCAGTTGCGACAATAGTGTGCTGAGCAATTCCTCCTCGGTGGAACTTGCACTGAAAAGCTTATCTTCAATATCCAACAAAGCGGCGGACAGGTCCTGACCCTTACTGAGTTGCTGACTCAGTTGGTTTAACCACAGACGGAGATCATCCGACAAGGCCGGCTCGGCGGCCAGGGTGGAAATGGCGTTAATCGCAGGCTGAATGGCCTGCCCCTCAGTTTGTAAAACCAGGTAGGCATCATAAGTGCCGGCAAAATGCTGATTAAGTACCCGGTCTGCAATGCGCAGTTCATGATCGGCCTTAAACCAGCGCACCGGGTTGTCATTTATCTGGATCAGGCTGATACCGTATAACGACACCGCAAAAAGCGCCACAAAGCCCATCACCCAGAGCTTGGCATGGCTGCCGGCCAACCTGCCCAGGGCTATCAGGGCCGGCGTCAGCCTGGACTGGCTTTCATCTGGCAGCCCCTGGGTCAGGCGGTTAAGGGTATTGTCACTGAGGCCGGCCAGATAAGCAGGCACAAAAATCACCGTAAGCAGGAAGGCCAGCATAATGCCGAATCCTACAAAAGCTCCGAACACCTGCACCGGCGGGATGGGGGTGAGCATCAGGGATAGAAAGCCGATGGTAGAGGTGATGGAGGTAAACAGCATGGGTGTAAACAGGTGTCCCATCACCTGGCGGATAACCTGTTTCGGGTCTTTTCCGGACTCATAGCGATCGGCAAACTCAGAGAGGATATGCACCGAGTCCACCACCGCGATGGGCATCAGGAATATTGCGATCATGGAGGACATGATATGCACGGTAAAACCCATACCAATCAACAGTCCCATGGTAATCAGCACAGTGGCCATGGCCACGATCATAGGCGCCGTGATAAAAGGAATATTGCGGAAGAACACCCATAACAGGATAAATATGGTTAAGCCGGCCAGGGGGGCGGAGATACCCATTTGCACAAACATCTCATAGCCGAATCTGTCTTCCGCCACCGGCAGTCCGGTGATATGCCAGTCATCTTGGTTGTCAAGACCCCGGATAAACTCCCGAAGTTGCTGAGCGATGGCATAGCTTTGGTTCTTGTCCACTATGGGCACATACAAAGCGGCCGCCTGACCGTCTTCTGAGACCAGGGTATTGAACAACAGGGGGAGGCGCTCTGCCTGAACACGGATCCGCTCGGCTGCCTCGCGATCCCCGGGGGGCGATTTCATCATCCATTCGAAACGCAAGGTACCGGGCCCTTCCTGGATGATGTTGTCCACATTGGCCAGCGACATCAGATCGGCCTGAACCACACCGTCCAACCCTGCAGCAAACTCGGTCACTTCAAACAAGGCTTGCAGGCTATGACTCTGGTAGATCCCTTCTGGATTAACCACGCCCACCACAATGGTGTCGTGCATGGAAAAGGTCTGTTTGGTCTGATTGTGAAACTGTCTGGCCGCATTGTCCTGAGGTAGCATGTTTTCCGGGTCTGTATCAATGCGGATGCGGGGCAGTTGTGCCACCAGTACCAGCGTCAAGAGCAACAGGGTCCAGTAGACCAGTTTTCGCCGGTGGATGGCGAATTGGATGAGGGAATCGGCCATATCTATTTCCTGTGTATCTAATTTAGATAATAGCGAAATATAGCGAGTCTAGGTTATCTTGTCATCTATTATTTCGTATTTTACTAAAATAGAGGGTTGGAAGGGAACGCTGCCAACAGTCTGACCCTGTCCCGGATATCAGGACTGGATCCAGATCAAAAAAACATCAAAGTTTAATGACAAGGAAGGGCTGGGCGCCCTTCCCACACTGCTCAGGGCATTTCTATGCGAAGATCAGCTTTTTTCCAGGCTTCAAATCCGCCCGCCACCGAGTAAACCCGGTTAAAGCCCATTCGCATCAACGACTCGGTGGCCAGGGCAGAACGGGCCCCGCTGCGGCAATATAAATAGATCTCGTGCTGGGCAAGCTCATCTAACGGGGCTTCAGCCCCTTTGGCCTGTGGAAGCGTGGTCAGGCTGGTCTCCAGAATGCCCCGGGGAAGGTTGACGGCCCCTGGGATAAAGCCTTGCAGGTATTCATCCGGTTCCCGGACATCGATCAGAACAATTTTGTGAGCAAGCTGATTCTCCAGGGTTGTAACAGGGACCTCCTTAATGCCTTGCTTGACTTCTTCCACCAGTTGCGGGGCAGTTTTGATCATATGACCTCCATCAGATTGTGGCTAATAATGAACAGGGCGATTAGCGCCAATAACACAGCAAACCCTCTTCTGAGTGCTTGTTGTGGCCAGTTGGCTGACCAGTGCTGACCGGCCAGACTGCCGACGACACCAATTACGCCTAGGGTCACCAGCAGCATCCAGTCCAATTCGTTGACCAGTTTGGGCTGGTTGTAGAGATTGGCAGACAATCCGAACAGGGCATTGCTGAAGATTAGCAGCAGGCTGGTGGCACGGGCATGGAAAAAATCCAAAGAGGCGTAACGGCTTAGCAGGGGCAGTAAAATAAAACCGCCGCCGGCGCCTGTGAAGCTGGTGAGTGCTCCGGCCCCCAGTCCTGCCACAAACACCTTAGCCATATTAGTCTTGTTTGGGGTGGTGGACAGTGTCTTCCACATGCTGCCAGCGGCCAGTAGCATCAGCATGGCGAAGGTCAGCAGTTGGATCTCGCCTCTCACTGCGCCAGCAAGCCAGGCCCCTGCCTGCGAACCCAAAATGCCCGCCACTGCCATCATCAGGGCAATTCGCCACACAATCTGTCGCCTGGCCGGCCCGAAAAGCAGTGTACTGCCGCTTATAAGGGCAACAATAAAAAGCGAACCTGCCACGGCCACCTTAGCTTCCTGGTTGAGCAGGTAGACCAACAGCGGTAGGGTGAGCACCGAGCCTCCGGAACCGAAAATCCCCAGGCTGAGACCGATGCCAGAAGCAGCAAACAAGACCAGTTGCATGTTTATCTCATATAGGAATAACTTATACCGATTGGTTGTATATTAATTCGTGAGTTGCTAAATTACAAGGTGGAAAATATCAGTGGGGAGAAAATCATGTCTATTCAGGTTCAAGCCTTTTTTCATCAGCCGACCTCAACGCTGAGCTATGTGATCCGGGATCCACAAAGCGGCGAAGCGGCCGTGATTGACCCTGCCCTGGACTTTGAGCAGGCTTCAGGGCACACAGGCACAGAGTTTGCCGATCAGTTAATTGACTATATAAGGCAGCATAAACTGAAACTGGTATGGATCCTGGAAACCCACGCCCATGCCGATCATCTGACCGCTGCTCAGTATATCAAGCAGCAACTTGGTGGCAGGATTGCCATCGGCAGAGGCATTGCCAGGGTCCAGCAGACATTCAGTGAAATCTTCAATTTAAAAGACAGCCTGAAAGCAGATGGCAGTGACTTCGATCATTTGTTTGAGGAAGGGGATGACTTCAAGCTTGGGGCTATACGGGGACAGGTGCTGGCTACGCCGGGCCATACCAATGACAGCCTGACCTATCTGATCGACGGCAACGCCTTTGTCGGCGACAGTCTGTTTATGCCGGATGCGGGTACGGCTCGCTGCGATTTTCCAGGAGGCAGTCCCGAGCTGCTCTATGCTTCGGTGCAAAAGCTCTATGCGTTACCCGATGACACCCGCATCTATGTCTGTCACGACTATCAGCCAGGCGGTCGGGAGCTAAAGTATGTGGCCACCGTAGCCGAGCACAAGCGGGCCAATGTGCATATCGGTGAGACTACAAAAACCGCCGAGTTTGTGGACAAACGCAGTCGCCGGGACAAGACCCTGGGGTTGCCCAGGCTGATCCTTCCCAGTATTCAGGTGAATATCCGCGCCGGTAAAATGCCGCCACAGGAAGACAACGGTGTGTCATACCTGAAGCTCCCGCTCAATTTACTGGGCAAATCACAGTAGCTCCTCTTTATTTGCCGGCACTGGCAATGCTACATTGCAGGCCCTGTTACTCAGCCGGGCCTGTCATGAAATCCCTGTCGCAAACCTTTACCCGTGGACTGTTGTTCAGTCTGCCCATCGCCATTACTTTTGGTGCGTTGTACTGGTTTTTCAACTGGTCCGAGTCTCTGCTCAGAGTACCTTTGGAATACCTGTTACCGGTGGGCTGGTACCTGCCCGGTATGGGATTGGTATCAGGGCTGATCATTATTTTTGTACTGGGGTTGCTGGTTCAGGCGTATCTGCTGTCACAGCTGTTTACCTTGCTGGAAGGCCTGCTGGAGCGGATCCCGCTGGTCAAGACTCTCTACGGCAGCGCCAGGGATATCATGCGCCTGTTTTCCAGCTCCGGTCAGGATGAGCTGAAAAAAGTCGTGCTGGTCACCCTGCATGAAGATATCCGCATGATTGGCTTTGTCACTAACGAGACCATTCCTTTTGCACAAGGGGACGATATCATCGCCGTCTATGTGCCACTGAGTTATCAGGTGGGGGGGCACCTACTTTACTTACCACGCTCTCGCTGTGAAGCATTGGATATGCCGGTGCAACAAGCAATGCAACAGGTCCTGACGGCCCACATCAGTCAGGCCAGGGTACGCAAGGAGACCTTGCGCTAGCCTGCAGGCTTGCTACAATCCGCGCCGAGTCAGGAGAACTTAACGTTTTTCTGCAAGCCAAGGGGTGCCGTACATCAATTTGTGGCAGACGGGGTCTGACAGGAATTGGATTAGAGGCTGAGATTCGCCCATCCAACTATGGACAAGGCGGGAACCCTTACACCTGATCCGGATAATACCGGCGTAGGAATGGTTTAAAGGGCCCCGCCCCGCTATCAGTCCCATTGACCTGCCGCGAACCCGGATCTTTTCAGATTGTTAAGAGAAGATCCCAATGACAGCAAGACTTACAGCCTTATCCTTTTCTATTGCCATGGCCTGCAATCCGGCCCTGGCCAGTGAAGCCGACTCAATTGAGCGTATCGTCGTTACCTCTGATTTTAACGCCCAGAGTCTGCAGACCCTGCCCGCCAGCGTATCAGTGGTGGATCAGGAGCAGATTCGACATCGCCAGGCTCAGCATCTGGAACAGATACTTAATGTCGCCCCCAATGTGAATTTTTCCGCCGGTGCCTCACGGGGCCGCTTTGTGCAAATCCGCGGTATTGGCGAACGCAGTCAGTTTGCCGAGCCCATCAATCCTTCTGTAGGGTTTGTTATTGATGAGATGGATTTTTCCGGCATTGCCGCCATCGGTACGCTATTTGATGTGCAGCAGGTGGAAGTGCTTAAAGGCCCCCAGGCCACGGAGGTTGGTGCTAATGCCCTGGCGGGGGTGATTAAGATCCAGACAGTGGAAGCCGGAAGCGACCAGCCAGGCCGTGTCAGCCTGAGCCTGGCCGAACAGGATACCTGGTCCCTGGGCCTGGCCCAGGGCGGTGATCTCAGCGAAAAGCTGAAATACCGGGTGGCGGTTCAGCAGTATCGCAGTGACGGCTTTATGGAGAACACCTATCTTGGCCGGGATGATACCCAGAATAAAGATGAGCTGACCGGGCGTTTCAAGCTTAAATACCTGGTCAGCGACGATCTGAGTTTGAGCCTGAATTACCAGCATTTTGATATCGATAACGGCTATGATGCCTTCTCGCTGGAGAATACCCGCCAGACCCGCTCCGATGAGCCCGGCTTCGATCGCCAGAAAACTCATGCATTGAGTCTTAAGGCTGACTGGCAGTTAGATTGGGGGCGTCTGGTGGCCATTGGTTCTGTCTCCGATTCGGATATCGGCTATGCCTATGACGAGGACTGGACCTATGTGGGCTTTCACCCCTGGGAATACAGTTCCTTCGATGCCTATTACCGTGAACGGGATACCCGGGCACTGGAAGTGAGGGCTTTGTCAGATGAAGAAGGGCGCATATTTTCCGGCAGCACCGACTGGGTGCTGGGATTGTATGCCAAATCCACTGATGAAGACCTTGCGCGTCAATACACTTACGCAGAGTCTGATTTTTTCAGCAACTATCAGCCGGACAATATCGCGCTGTACGGTCAGACGCAGACCCATTTCTCAGACCAGACCCGTCTGACATTCGGATTGCGGGTCGATCGCTTCACTATCGATTATCGGGACAGCAACGGCTTTACCGAGTCCCTCAAAGATACCATAGTGGGCGGTAAACTGGTGCTGGATCATCAGGTGAATGAACAAGCACTGGTTTATGCCGGGATCTACCGTGGCTATAAGGCCAGTGGCTTCAACCCGGATGAGCGGGTAAGTGATGAAAAACGTATCTTTAACCCCGAATATAGCTGGAACTATGAGCTGGGGGTCAAAGGCAGTACCGCCGACGGACGTGGCAATATTCGCCTGGCCGCCTTTTACATGCAGCGGGATGATACCCAGGTCAGTGATTTTGATGTGCTGATCCGTGAAGACGGCACGGCTGACTTTATCGATGTGATCGACAATGCCGATAACGGCAACAACTATGGTCTGGAGTTGGAGACTCAATGGCAGGTTACGTCTGCCTGGTCGGTGTTTGCCAACCTGGGTTGGCTCAGGGCGACCTTCGAAGGCTATGAGCGTGCCGATGGCTCCTATGTGGAAGAACGGGAGCAGGCCCAGTCTCCACGCTATACCTTTAATCTGGGAATGGACTGGGATATCACTGACAGTCTGCGCTGGCATCTGGAAGCCGATGGCAAGGATGAATTCTATTTCTCCGATGGCCATAACGAGCAATCCGACGCCTATGTGTTGGTGCATACCCGCCTTTCCTATCAGTACAAAGACTGGACTTTCGCTGTCTGGGGGCACAATCTGTTTGATAAAGAATACCAGGTGCGCGGATTCGGCGGCTTTAACAACGATCCCAGGGAGTTTTATGAAGCGCCCGAACCCTATTATCAGTTGGGTGACGGCCGCATGCTGGGTGTGAGCCTGGATTATCTGTTCTAAGTGAGATGCAGTATGAAAATAGTTGCCGAGATTTCCCTTTACCCACTGGTGGACAAATATATTGCCCCTATTCAGACCTTTATCGACAGGCTCAACCAATACTCGGAGCTGGAGGTGGAGACCACCAGCACCAGTACTAGGGTGAGTGGTGATTATCTGGTCACTTTGCAGATACTGGCTGAGGAGATGCAGCGCAGTCATCAGGAGATAGGTCAGGCGGTATTTGTCTGTAAGTTCCTCAATGGCGATGCCATGGGGTCAGGTAAATAGTGGCCTGGTATGACATGCTCGCCCAACAATGGGCGAGTCAGTCAATCTGGGAGGTAATAGCTGTGTTATTGGCTATCGCCTATGTGTGGTTGGCTGCCCGCCAGAGTATCTGGTGCTGGCCCTGTGCCCTTATCAGTACCGGTATTTACAGTTGGCTGTTCTGGGAGCATACGCTGCCGTTGCAAACCCTGCTTAATCTCTACTACCTGGGCATGGCTGTCTATGGATGGTTGAACTGGCGAAGAATAGAGGATCAGACCCTGAATGGTCTGAAGGAATACAACTGGACCTTCCATCTTCCCGTCATCGCGGGTTTGCTGTTAATTGGTTGGGCGCTGGCAGCCGGCTTGTCTGACTTTTTTATCAGTGACTACCTGTATCTGGATGCCCTGGTGACAGTCTTCAGCCTGTTCACCACCTATCTGGTGACCCAGAAAGTTTTGGAGAACTGGCTTTACTGGATAGTGATCAATGCCCTGGCCGCCTGGCTCTACTGGCATTCAGGGCTTTATCTGACCGGACTGCTGTTTGTCAGTTACGTGGCCTTTGCCGCCTATGGGTATCTCAAGTGGCGGGGAGAGTATATTGCTCAGCCAGATGCTTCCTGAGGCCATCCGGCATGAACTGAATAAGCTGGACTGGATTGGTGAAAAATACACTTTACAACTTATCCGGGCCGGCGCGGTTAATCACAATTTCTGCCTGACGGCCAAGGGAAAGCAGTTCTTCCTGAAGTGTTTTGCCGCGCAGGGCCCGGCCAGATTAGATCGGCAGCGACAATTCGCTTTACAGCATGAATTGGCTGCTCAGGGATTTGCACCCAAGCCTTTGTATTTATCTGTCCGCCAGGACTTTATGCTGGAACAATGGTTGGACAGTCCTTCTCTGATGGACAGTCCACTGAACAATCGTGAAAAGGTGGCAAAGTTGGCTCAACGGTTGGCAGCAATTCATGATTTGCCTGTCGAGGTGTCACCCCTGGATCTGCTTCGGGACTGGCAGTTTTATCTGCAAAAGGCCGGCAGCCGGCAGCCGGCGCTGATGGAAAAATCCCGGCATTACGGCAAGATATGGCAGGCACTGGACAAGCGTGTGTTTTGTCATCATGACCTGTCGTTTGGCCATATCTGCCTGTCTGAGGATAGAATGACCCTGGACTGGGAATACGCGGCCCTTTCCTGCCCATTCTTTGATCTGGCCAACGCAATATTGGTTAATGGCCTGAGCCGCCTGGAAAGCCAGCAACTGTGCCAGGAGTATGCCACCCTGAGGGGATTCACCGGTCAGTTTGTCAGCGAAAGGGTAGAGTATGTGATACCGCTGGCAGAGTTCACCAATCATCTCTGGTACCTGGCTGCCAGAGCAGAGGAAAAGGCTAATTAGCCTTTGCACAACAAATACTCATTTAAACAGCAAAGCGGGCAAATTCCCTTTACCTTTGGTCTTGCATGGGTATAATTCTGCCTCCATTGCAGGGGCGTAGTTCCAATTGGTAGAACAGCGGTCTCCAAAACCGACGGTTGGGGGTTCGAATCCCTCCGCCCCTGCCACGAATTAAGAAGAAACCAGCGTAACTGCTGGTTTTTTTGTACCCGGAATAAAGCAATAAGGCGGAGGGTGAGGACCCCCACGGGTTCGACAAATTCGTAGGGAACGAATTTGAACGTCGCCGCCTTCTGGCGACGGCCCGCAGGGCAAAATACAGGAAGTACTTTGTAATCCCTCCGCCCCTGCCACGAATTAAGAAGAAACCAGCGTAATTGCTGGTTTTTTTGTACCCGGAATAAAGCAATAGGGCGGAGGGTGAGGACCCCCACGGGTTCGACAAATTCGTAGGGAACGAATTTGAACGTCGCCGCCTTCTGGCGACGGCCCGCAGGGCAAAATACAGGAAGTATTTTGTAATCCCTCCGCCCCTGCCACGAATTAAGAAGAAACCAGCGTAATTGCTGGTTTTTTTGTACCCGGAATAAAGCAATAGGGCGGAGGGTGAGGACCCCCACGGGTTCGACAAATTCACCAGGAGCGTTTTATTCGCCGCATCCTTGTGTCTCACCTGCTGCCCAGGCCGGTTAAAGCTGCTGATGGTTAATCATGGTGGGTGAGGACACGAAGGAAAGGAGGCCCGTAATATCTCACCGCCTGGGGCACTCCTGAATCAATTCCAGCTATCACTGAAATTCCGCTTCATGCTAATCTTCACCCGATGAAAAGTATCACCCCTTACCAACAAGCGATCCTGGCCGAGATGGGCATAGTGCAGTACCGTCTGCGCCAGCCGCCGACAGAATTGGCTGCTGAAGCCGAGCCGACGCCAGCGCACCCTAAGCAGGCGGTAGCCGCCGAACAACCCACTCCGCAAGCTATCGCCAATCACCCCATGTGGCAGGATATCCAGCAGGCGCTTCTTTTTATTGAGCGATCAGCAGAGGTGACCTGGCACGTGGCGGATGACATCTGCTTCGATGGTCAGACGCTGAAATGTCCGGCCCCTTCCACCCTCAGTACCCAACCTGGATTAAAACGTGCCTTATGGCAAGCCCTGCAGCTAAGGTGAATTTTCAGCTCCTTAATGGCGATAATTATCTGCCGGCCTATGAGCTTCAGCGCCAGTGTCATCAATATCCCTGGTGCCAAGAAACGTTTGCCAGCTGTCTTGAGGGGCAGTACTTTGCCTGGCAGATGATGCAGGGCCAGCAACTGCTGGGGTTTTATGTTGGCTTACAGGTTCTTGATGAGGGGACCCTGATGGATATCGGCCTGGCTCCACAGGCGCGAGGAAAAGGCTTGTCTCAGCCACTGCTGGATCATTTCCTTATGCAGTGCCGCGACAAGGGGATAAGCGAGATCTGGCTGGAGGTCCGGGTTTCCAACCAGGGCGCTATCTATCTTTACCGTAAAAATGGCTTCCAGGTCATCGAAACCCGCAAAAATTACTATCCCACTGAACAGGGCAGGGAAGATGCCCTGATTATGAAACTCGCGGATTTAACTATTAAAAGTTAGTCCGCAAGCCTTGGCTAAGGGGGACTTCGCCAGGTTTTTCGGCTACAATCCGCGCCTTTGAATCAATTTATGATGTGCCCAATATGGGCAAGGGCAACTTCGAGAGCACAGTGGCAAGTAAAGCGTATTTAGAACAACTGAACAAGCGACGCACCTTCGCGATTATTTCTCACCCAGATGCCGGTAAAACTACGATTACCGAGAAAGTCTTGCTGTTCGGTAACGCCTTGCAAAAAGCGGGCACCGTTAAGGGCCGGGGCTCCAACCAGCATGCCAAATCCGACTGGATGGAGATGGAGAAGGAGCGGGGGATCTCGGTGACCACTTCAGTCATGCAGTTCCCTTATTCCAACGCGCTGGTCAATCTTCTGGATACCCCCGGACACGAGGATTTTTCCGAAGACACGTACCGTACCCTGACCGCAGTGGATGCCTGTCTGATGGTCATCGATGCCGCCAAGGGGGTCGAGGACAGAACCCGCAAGCTGATGGAAGTGACCCGTCTGCGCGATACCCCCATCCTGACCTTTATGAATAAGCTGGATCGGGATATCCGTGATCCCATGGAACTGCTGGATGAAGTGGAGACCGAGCTGAATATTGCCTGTGCGCCCATTACCTGGCCAATCGGCTGCGGAAAGGAATTTAAAGGCGTGTACCATATTCAGCGGGATGAGACGATTCTGTACCGTTCGGGAATGGGCCATACCATCCAGGAGAAGCGCGTTATAAAAGGTTTGGATAATCCTGAGCTGGAAAAGGCCATTGGTGAAGGCTTGGCTGGGCAGCTTCGCGAGGAACTGGAACTGGTGATGGGGGCGTCCCATGAATTCGAGCAGGAAGCCTTTCTGGCCGGTCAACTGACCCCGGTGTTTTTCGGTACCGCGTTGGGTAACTTTGGCGTGGATCATATGCTGGACGGGCTGGTGGCCTGGGCACCCAGACCGCAGAACCGGGAGACTGACGAGCGGGAAGTTAGCGCTGAAGAAGAGAAGTTTTCTGGCTTCGTGTTTAAGATCCAGGCCAATATGGATCCCAAGCATCGGGATCGCATTGCATTTTGCCGAATCGTTTCGGGTAAATATCAAAAGGGCATGAAGTTGTTTCAGACCCGGATTGGCAAGGATGTGCGCATCTCTGATGCCCTGACCTTTATGGCCGGCGACCGTGAAGCGGTGGAAGAAGCCTACGCGGGGGATATTATCGGCCTGCACAACCACGGCTCCATACAGATCGGTGACACCTTTACCGAGGGGGAGAAACTGAAGTTCAGCGGTATCCCCAACTTCGCCCCCGAGCTGTTCAAACGCATCCGCCTGCGGGATCCGATGAAACAGAAACAACTGCAGAAAGGTCTGATCCAACTGGCCGAGGAAGGGGCTGTACAGGTCTTCAGGCCCCTAGTTAATAACGATCTGATCGTTGGCGCTGTTGGCGTATTGCAGTTTGATGTAGTGGTGGCCAGGCTCAAATCAGAATACAACGTCGATGCCATTTATGAACCGGTCAATGTTAGTACGGCACGCTGGGTTTACTGTGAGGATGGCAAAAAGCTGGATGAGTTCCGGCGCAAGGCTGAAGTCAACCTGGCACTGGATGGTGGAGATAACCTGACCTATATAGCCCCGACTATGGTTAACCTGTCACTGGCTCAGGAACGTCACCCGGATATCAGATTCCATAAGACCAGAGAGCACTAGTATTTATAAGCACAGTGTCACAGAGGACACAGAGAAGTCTGTCTATCAGCCTGCACGCCGAGAAGCGCTTACTTGCTCCGGATCTACTCTGGCCTCAGTGGTAAATAATGAGTTAAACAGACAATGACAATCTACGAATTACTGCTGGATAAGTTCAAGCAAGCCCTGGACAAAATTGGTGCACCGGCTGACACGCCTACGCCCCTGACCCAAAGCACCCGTGCCGAATTTGGTGATTATCAGTTCAACGGCGCCATGGCGCTTGCCAAGGCTATGCGGCAAAAACCACGGGATATCGCCGAACAATTGGTGCAGGCGGTGGAGCTTGAGGGCATCGCTGAAAAGCTGGAGGTGGCAGGTCCCGGCTTTATCAATATTCACCTTAATAGCCAATGGCTGGCACAGCGGTTGAGCGATGCTGCTGACGATGGTCGTCTGGGCATTGAACCCGAATCGCCGCAGGTGGTGGTGGTGGATTATTCTTCCCCCAACCTGGCCAAGGAGATGCACGTCGGTCACCTGCGCTCCACCATTATCGGTGATGCGGTGGTCAGGGCGTTGGAGTTTATGGGGCATAAGGTGATTCGCCAGAACCATATGGGCGACTGGGGCACCCAATTCGGCATGTTGCTGGCTCACTTAAGCGACAAACTGGCCGAGAATGAGCTTGCCGAGACCGCTTTGTCCGATCTGGAAGATTTTTACCGTGAAGCCAAGGTGCGTTTTGATAATGAAGATGGCTTTGCCGACCGGGCCCGTGAGTATGTGGTCAGGCTGCAGAGCGGCGATGCCCAGTGCGCCAGGCTCTGGCAGCAGTTTATCGAGGTATCCATCTCTCACAGTGAAGAGGTGTACCAGAAGCTCAATGTTACCCTGGGTCGCGAAGATATTATGGGTGAAAGTGCCTATAACCCGGAACTTGCCAATGTGGTGGCCGAGCTGAAGGAGAAAGGCATTGCGGTGGAAGATCAGGGCGCCCAGGTCGTGTTCTTACAGGAGCTGGCTGACAAGGAAGGCAACCCGGCCGTGTATATCATCCAGAAATCCGGTGGTGGTTACCTGTATTCCACCACGGATCTGGCGGCCATGCGCTATCGCTCATTCAAACTGGATGCCGATCGTATCCTGATTTTCACCGATGCCCGTCAGGCCCTGCATTTTAAGCAGACCGAAATAGTCGGTCGCAAGGCCGGGCTGATTCGACAGCAGACCAGCTATGAACACTGTCCCTTTGGCATGATGCTGGGCAGCGACGGTAAACCCTTTAAGACCCGAACAGGCGGTACGGTGAAGCTTGCCGATTTGCTGGATGAGGCAGTGCAAAGGGCCCGTCAGTTGATTGCCGCACGCAGTAATGATCTGACTGCCCAAGAGCGGGAAGAGGTTGCCAAAAAGGTGGGGATTGGCTCAGTCAAATATGCCGATCTGAGTAAAAACCGTACCACCGACTATATCTTCAACTGGGACAGTATGCTGAGCTTTGAGGGCAATACCGCCCCCTATCTGCAATATGCCTATACCCGGGTCCAGAGCATCTTCCGTAAGGCTGGTGTCAGTGCAGACAATCTGGATACTCAGCTCTGCCTGCAGGCCAGTCAGGAGCGTGCCCTGGGTCTGAAACTGGCACAGTTTGCCGAGGCTATCAAACAAGTGGAGAAAGACGCCACACCCAATGTGCTCTGTACCTATCTGTATGAACTGGCCAGTTTGTTTATGGGCTTTTATGAAGCCTGCCCGATACTTAAAGACGGCGTTGCAGAGGAGGAGAGGAACAGCCGTTTACGTCTGGCTCATCTGACTGCCAGAACCCTGCAGACGGGGCTGGATCTATTGGGTATTGAAACCATGGAAAAGATGTAATTTCTAATGGGCGAGAAAAGCCAAAAGGGTCGTCAGGACCTTTTGGCTTTTGTCCTCACTAACTGCGAATCAGTGCGAGTAATTCAGCCGTCTTTTCTTCCATCAGGGCAATATTGCCGCGGGATTCCACGTTCAGCCGGATGACCGGTTCGGTATTGGACTTACGCAGGTTAAAACGCCAGTCATCAAACTCCAGACCCACACCATCTGTCCTGTCAACCCGTCTCGCCTGGGGCTCATAGCGGGCCAGGATTTTATCCAGTGTGGCATCGGCATCCCCGACTTTGCTGTTGATTTCACCTGAGGACGGGAAGGCGCGGATGCGCTCAGCAACCAACTGTGACAAGCTCTTGCCGGCGGTGCAGAGCAATTCGGCTACCAGCAGCCAGGGGATCATCCCAGAGTCACAATAGGCAAAATCGCGGAAGTAATGATGGGCGCTCATCTCGCCGCCGTACACGGCATCTTCCTGCCGCATACGCTCCTTGATAAAGGCATGGCCGGTTTTGCTCATCACCGGTCTGCCGCCCGCGTGCCTGATGATATCTTCGGTATTCCAGTAGACCCGGGGATCAAAAATAATGGCCGCACCGGGATCTTTCGCCAGAAAAGCCTGGGCCAGCAAGCCAACAATATAATAGCCCTCCACGAACTGGCCTTTTTCGTCAAACAGGAAACAGCGGTCAAAGTCTCCGTCCCAGGCAATGCCCATATCCGCGTTATGAGCCAGTACCGCATCGGTGGTCTGATGCCGGCACTCAGGTAACAAAGGATTTGGAATACCGTTGGGGAAGGTACCGTCTTCCTGATGGTTGATCTTGATAAACTGGATGGGGACGTGCTGCTTTTGCAGGACTGCCTCTATCGCATCCAAGGCGTGACCGGCAGCACCGTTGCCTGCGTTGACGACCAATCTCAGCGGTTTGAAGTGCTGCAGATCAACATATCGCAGAATATGCTGGGTAAAGGCCTGCAGATTGGACTGGCGCCGATAGTGGCCGCTGGCCTCCAGGTTATGCTGTTCAACCCTGGGGTGGCCCTGCAGAAAGCTCGCTTCGCTGAGGGATTGGCCATAGACACTTAAGGCAAGTTCTACGTCTTCCTGCAAGTAGGATTCGGCAAGTGCTTGAATATCGAATAAACCGGTATCACCGCTGATGGGACGGGATTGCTGGCGAACCAGTTTCATGCCGTTGTAGTCGATGGGATTATGGCTGGCGGTTACCTGTATACCGCCGTCCATGTCCAGATGGCTGGTGGCAAAATAAATTTCTTCGGTGCCGGTCAGGCCCAAATCCAACACCTTGGCGCCGCCATCAATGAGTCCGGCGCTAAGGGCCAGCTTAAGGGGCTGTGAGGTCAGGCGCACATCGCCGCCTACCACTACGGTTTGAGCCTGCAGGTGCTCGGCAAAAGCCCGGCCAATGCGATAGGCAACGCTTTCATCGAGCTGGCTGCCCAGCTGGCCCCGGATGTCATAGGCTTTAAAACAGCTTAGTTGCATGCAAGAACTTCCTGGTTACTTAGCTCGTCCGTAACGGTCGGAGAAGCGCACAATGTCGTCTTCGCCCACATAGGAGCCGGATTGCACTTCGATGAGTTCCAGAATGATCTTACCCGGGTTCTCGAGGCTGTGCACCGTGCCGATGGGAATATAGGTGGACTCATTCTCGGTGAGCAGAAAGGTCTTATCATCACAGGTGACCTTGGCGGTACCCGCCACCACAATCCAGTGTTCAGCCCGGTGGTGATGCATCTGGACAGAGAGTTTTTCACCGGGTTTAACCTTGATGCGTTTCACCTGAAAGCGACTGCCCTGATCCAGCGAGTCATAACTTCCCCAGGGACGAAAGACTTCACGGTGGAACTCAAACTCCGGGCGTTTTTCGGCCTTGAGCTTGTCGACCACCTTTTTAATGTCCTGGACCTTGTCCTTGTGGGCGACCAATACCGCATCCTTGGTTTCCACCACCACTACATCATTCAGGCCTACAACGCTGATGAGGCGCTGCTCTGCGTTGATATAGCTGTTATGTACGTTTTCCAGAATAGCATCGCCACGGATCACGTTGCCTTGTGCATTCTTTTTCTGTACTTCCCACAGGGACGACCAACTGCCTACATCGCTCCAGCCTGCATCCAGCGGTACTACTGCTGCCGCATCGGTTTTCTCCATTACCGCATAATCAATGGAATCGGACGGACAGTCAGCAAAGGTTTCAGCGTCCACACGAACAAAGTCCAGATCCTGACTCTCTGTATCGATGGCCGCTTTGCATACCGAATAAATGTCCGGCGCATGCTTTTCCAGTTCCTGCAGGTAACGGCTGGCCTTAAACATAAACATGCCGCTGTTCCACAGGTAGTCACCGGATTTCACATAACGCTCTGCGGTAGGCAGGTCGGGTTTTTCGACGAATTCTGCCACCTGGCTGCCGTTTGACGAGCCGTTAATGGCGCCGCCCTGACGGATATAGCCGTAACCGGTATGGGCGCTGGTGGGCACTACCCCAAAGGTCACCAGTTTATCTTGTTGGGCCAGTTGTTCGGCATCTTTGATTGCCTGATGGAAAGCCTCCGGATTATCGATGATGTGGTCTGCTGCCAGGACCAACAGGACAGGATCCTGGCCTTGCTTGGTGGCGTGCAAGGCCGCCAAAGCAATAGCTGGCGCCGTATTTCTGCCAACCGGTTCAAGCAGGATGCCGTCATGCTGTAAATGGGCCTGCAACAACTGTTCGGCCACGATAAAGCGATGGGCTTCGTTACATACAAAAATAGGCGCTTCAGTTTCCAGGCCATCCAATCGGGTCAGGGTGTCCTGCAGCATGCTCTGGTCACTGGTCAAAGAGAGGAATTGTTTGGGGAAAGCTGCCCGGGATTTCGGCCATAGTCGGCTGCCGGTACCGCCGGCCATTACGATGGGTTTCATATTATTATCTTCCGAGTTGACGCATGCCGCTAGCATACCATCCCATTATGCGGACGGGTATTGGCTAATTGCCAGTAGCAGGAATAGACGCGGCACCTCCTTGTGCCGGAATACCGGGGCTACTTGATGCGAATCTGCCCCTGCAGGTTCTTCAGCGTTTGCGCGCCGATGCCCTGTACTTTGGTCAGGTCATCCACCGACTTAAATTCGCCGTTGGCGTTGCGGTACTGCACGATGGCCTCTGCTTTGTGCTTGCCGATGCCGGGCAACTTGGTCAGTTCCTCGGCCGAAGCGGTATTGATATTGATGCTGCTGACCATGGCTACCGCCATGTCGGTTTTTTCCTTCCCGCTGTCCTTATCTATTGCCAGAGCCTGTAACGGCATTCCCAGGCTCACTAACAACGCGACAATAAAGCTTATTTTCTTCATAGCTTGACTCCCTTTGTCCTTGTCATGACGCTGAGCATCGCCAAAAAGTGTAGTCAAAATTGGTGAAATAGTGCGGATTTTCCGATAGAAAGATTGCCGTAACAGAAACAAAAAAGGCCGGTCAGCACCGGCCTTGTCATCCTGCTACTGCAGGAGTCAGAGTCGTTCCAACACTGCCTGGGTAAAATCCGTAGTGCCATGGGTGCCACCCAAGTCGCGAGTGGTGCGGTCACCTGACTCAATAACCTCCTTGATGGCACGGCGGATTTTTTCTGCCTTGTCCGGGTGACCGAGGTAATCCAGCATCTGGATAGAGGCCAGGATCACCGAGGTGGGATTTGCCAGGTTTTTCCCGGCGATGTCAGGAGCAGAGCCATGTACGGCTTCGAAAATAGCACAGTCTTTGCCTATGTTTGCCCCCGGCGCCATTCCCAGCCCGCCGACCAGGCCGGCACAGAGATCGGAGATAATATCGCCAAACAGGTTGGTGGTCACTATCACGTCAAATTGATGGGGATTCATGACCAACTGCATGCAGGTGTTGTCGACGATCATTTCAGTGCTTTCAATCTGCGGATAACGCTGGGCCACTTCCCGGGCCACTTTCAGGAACAAGCCGGAAGTGGACTTGAGGATATTGGCTTTGTGCACCGCCGTTATTTTCTTACGCCCTTCGCGAACCGCCAATTCATAGGCAAAAGTGACAATACGCTCGGCTCCTTCCCGTGTGATCCTGCTCATGGCTTCTGCTTCGTTGCCATCGGCCGACACGACCTGGCCCAGTCCCGAATACATGCCTTCGGTATTCTCACGGATGGTGATGATGTCGATATCCTCATACCTGGCCTTCGTGCCTTTGAATGACAGCACCGGGCGGACGTTGGCGTATAGCTGAAACTTTTTGCGCAGGCTGACGTTGATGGAAGTGAAACCTTCTCCGACCGGCGTAGTGAGGGGGCCCTTCAGGGTAACCTTGTTGCTGGCTATCAGATCCAATGTTTCCTGCGGCAGCAACTCGCCATGCTTTTCCAGTGCAACCAGGCCTGCATCGGCATAATCATAGGCAAAATCACATCCGGCTTTATCCAGGATCTGAATGGCGGCGTCGACGATGTCCGGGCCGATGCCGTCACCGCGAATAACAGTAATGCGCTGTTGAGTCATGAAAAGTTCCTATGTCTGTCGTCAGGCTATTGGTGTCAGCCCGCTGAAAAGCAGGCTGTTTCTGGGCGCGTTTTATAGCATTAAACTGGTCTGATTTCCATTGCCGGTCAGTTGAAAGACCGTGGTCTGGCTACCGGGGACAATAACAGCGGGATTGTTCCACAGCCGTGATTCTGGCTTGTCTGACGTCCTCCCGGGTCAGTGTCAGCAGTTGCAAGGCCTGATGCTGATACTCAGAATCAGGTTGGCCGGGCTCTGTACTGAAATAGATCTGACGGGTATGAATCAGCGCCAGGCCCAACAGACAGGCCATTTGCTGAACGCCTGCCTTGCTCCGTATCTGCTCAGGCAAGCTGTTATGGCAGCGCAGCGCTTCAATCAAGGAAGGCGGTTGTTGCCATGCCTGCGCCAGCTTAACCCCATGTGACTGCAACTGATCCGAGGCATCCAAGATAAGCAGATGGTTGATATTATAAGATTGTGGGCCTTGGCCGGGCAGGCGCAACCTGGCCTTGAGCTTTTTGTGGGTAAACAGACCGGAGCAGGCAAAGTAGCCAAGCGTCATCACGGCTTCCGGCTGGAACTTGCCCTGTCGGGCAGCCAGGGCATCCAGCAAAGTAACCAGTAACCTGGTTATCTGCAGAAGTGCTTCCTGCAAGGGAAAATAGTGCTGATTGAGCCGGTTCAGTAATGCCTGTTGAATCAACAAGTGACTGGTGCGTTCACACCCCTGATACAACAAAGCGTGTTTGACCTCCTGCAGCCTCAGATTCATCCTCGAACGCTGACTGGCAGATTCTTTTAACTGCCTGGCTAAAAAGCCTTCGGCAGTAATATGCTCGGCAATAAGCTCAACTTCCGGCAGTGGGTTGGCCAACATTTCCTGAATCACCAATAGCTTGGCAGGCGGCTGGCTGATGGGATAAGCGCTTGCAGGCCGGTAAGGTGAGACTACCAGTTCATCCAGCCTGGTCTGCCAGTGTGAGTCCCACAATGAACTTACTTGCTGCGGATCCGGCCAGGTAGAAGGGGGGCGGACAGTCAGCACCGATGAGGTTTCTATCAGCTCCAGATGGGGGGTTGCCATGTCGCCGGATAAGCGGCGACAGAGCAAGCCGTCGCGACAGACTGATAACACCAATGCCTGGCATTGAGCCGTTTGCAGCACAGTCCCTGCAGGAAGAATACCTGGGTAAGCTGCAAGCGCATCAAGCAGTGGGTAAAAGCTGGCTGGCAGTATTCTGCCCAGGGTTATCAACCGGTCTGACCAACGTTTTTGCTGTTCGTTTCCCTTCTGTGCAAGTAAGGCCGCCAGCAGCATCAGCCGCTGGGCAGCATTGAGCCTTAGCAAAGCCTTGCCTGCCAGGGCCTTGCCAATGACAGGCAATAACCTGGATGTGGGGATCAGAACGGCCAGCCAGAGTCCCTGCTGAGATTGGGATAGACGCCGCCTGAAATTTGTCTGGGATCGTCCGTCTTGCGGCAGCATCGCCACAGATAAGGCGCAACACAGCATCGGCAGGGTTGCAGTGTCATTCCATTTCTGTTGCTGGCAGAGCAGCAGCGTCATCGCAAGCATGTTCAGACCTTGGCCCTCCTGCTCCTCGTAGCCCTGATAGCGGAAGAAGCATTGGGCCTGGAAAAGATCGGCCTGCTGCCTGCTCAACTGGATTGCCGCCTGACTGACCCGATAGCAATCTGCCAACAGATCCTCTTTGGCCTGAGGCTGTTTGAAATCCCTGGCCAAATCCCGCAGCTGTGAGAGCAGACTGACCAGGGGAGGAGGGTTATCCTTGTGCGTCACTTACCAGTCTAGATATTTTTGATAGGCACCTTCGCCCCAGGAGATGAGCTGGTCGTTTCTGAATAGCAAAGGTGTACATTCATTCATGGTGGTAATGCCGTCTGACTCCATATGTTGTGTACGATAGAACATCACTTGCAGACTGTCCTGCTCCACACGCTTGGCTTCACTGATATCCGGGGACCCCAGTAATTCCATGACCTGCTGCTTGCTGGTACCCAATTCCAGCTTGCCCACCTGTACCTTGTTGTATTGTTCCCGGTCTTTCCAGTCCATAGAGGCCGGATCATCCGGATAGAACAACAACACCAGGGCGGCAAACAGTAAATAGATGGCTAGCCCCAGGCCCACCCGTCTGACAATTTTCTTATCCATAAAACACTGACTGGCTGATTACTTAGTTGAACAAGAGTCTACACCACTGGCGGCCTCAGGGAAGGAAAGTAAACGCCTGAGGCCGCCGGTTGGGCGATTATTTCACCACACGATAACAGGGGTCGTAATGACTGCCAGGCAGTTTCATCCTGTGCTGAGCCACAAAGGATTTGAGTAAATCGTCAAGCATAACCATCAGCTCGCTGTTACCGTTAATTTGGAAGGGACCATGCTGGCGGATACGCTTAATGCCTTCTGCCTTTACATTGCCTGCGACGATGCCGGAGAACGCCCTTCGCAGGGAGGCAGCCAGTTGTGCCTTGGGTTGCTCGTAGTGCAAATTCAGACTGGCCATGTTCTCGTGGCTGGGCACAAACGGAGCCTGGAAGTCTGGCTCAATTTTAAGGGACCAGTTGAAATGGTATGAGTCACCTTTCATCTTACGATATTCGGTGACCTCCGCCTGGGTATCTCGGATAGTACGGGCCACTTCAGCCGGATCATCGATGATGATGCTGTAGAGCTTCTGCGCCTCAGGACCCAGAGTTTCTGCCACGAACTGATCGATACTGTTGAAATAGGCTTCCGCTTCTTTTGGCCCGGTCAGAATCAGCGGAATGACCTGATCCTTGTTTTGTTCATGCAGCATTATACCCAGCAGGTATAGCAACTCCTCCGCAGTACCCACCCCGCCGGGGAAGACCACTATGGCATGGGCAATGCGGACAAAGGCTTCAAGACGTTTTTCTATGTCCGGCATAATAACCAGTTCATTGACAATGGGATTGGGGGGCTCGGCGGCAATGATGCTGGGCTCGGACACACCGAGGTAACGTCCGTGGCGATAACGCTGCTTGGCATGGCCGATGGTGGCACCTTTCATGGGACCTTTCATGGCCCCGGGGCCGCATCCCGTGCAAACATTCATTTCGCGCAGACCCAACTGGTATCCCACCTCTTTGGTGTATTTGTATTCGGTTTCGCCGATGGAGTGGCCGCCCCAGCAGACGACCATGTTGGGATCACCGGCTGGTTTGATGGCCTCGGCATTACGGAGCATGTCAAACACCATATGAGTAACATGGGCCGGTTCGGCTTCATCCACCAGATGGGCCTCATAGCGGGCACCCATATGCAACAAGTCTCTGAGCACGGCAAACAGATGCTCATGCACCCCCCTGATCAGCTTACCATCCACGAACGCCAGGGCCGGAGGATTGACCAGCTCTATTTTGACGCCGCGTTCCCGCCTGAGCAGGTTGATTTCAAAGTCTTCGTAGGGGGAGAAAATATTTTCGTAATTGTCTTCATGGGCGCCGCTGTTGAGAACTGCCAGGCTGCAGTTGCGAAACAGACGATAAAGTTCACTGGAGGTGGATTTTTTCAGGCGATCCACTTCCAGTTGTGACAACAGGCTCATGGCGCCGATAGGATTCAGTTGTATGGTTTTTTTCATCAGCTTCCTTTGTTAATCAGCCAGCGATTTCTGCCCTGTCGCTTGGCGTCGTATAAGGCCCGGTCGGCACGCTCAAACACAGAATCCACGTCATCGCTGCTAACGAAACTCGCCGCGCCAATGGACACGGTGATCGTGACGCTCCTGTCCTTAAACTTGAAGGGGATGCGCTCGACCTGCTGGCGAATCTGCTCCAGGGGTTTTTCCAGCTCCTCCAGGGAGGTTTGCGGGAACAGGACGATAAACTCCTCGCCCCCCCAGCGTGCCATAAAATCGGTGGACCGCAGGCATTTGCTGATATGTTGAGCAATGACCTGCAGGGTCTTATCGCCACCGGCGTGGCCGTAATTGTCATTGATGCTCTTGAAATGGTCGATGTCGACCAGCGCCAGGCTCAAGTCGGCACCGTAACGTTTCCAGCGCCGGTATTCCAGTTCAATCCTGTCATTATAAGCATTGCGGTTGGGGATTTGTGTCAATGGATCGTGGTGACTGTGATACTTCTGTTGCAGCAGACGCTGTTTGTATTCGTTGGTTTCCTGTTCCAGGTGGGTGAGCTGGTCTTTCATCTCACGGAGCAGATTCATCAGTTGGAGCTGCTCTTCCTGATCGGCTTTTTCCCGTCGGTCCAGCGTAGCGGACATCTTGCCCAGGTATTCATTGGCCTGCTGCTTCAGCAAGGCCAGATCAACGGCCTCGTCGATGGCAATCTCTATGCCCTGAATATGCTGACGCAGGGCAGTGCTATGCTCAATTTTTTCCTGGTAGCTGGCCTGGCTGCTTTGCAGTGAGTCTCCCACTGTCTGGCTGACATTGGTCAGGGTTTTGTGCAGACCCGAAATAAAGCGCTCGGCGTGCTTTCGTTCCTGCAGCACATCCTTCAGGATGGCACGGATGATAATCAGGCAGCATTCAAGCAGTTCGTGATGCTCCAGGCCCCGCACCAGCTTATTGCGAATTTCAACCAGATCCACATCACTGCTGTCTGAGTCACCCAATTGGGTAATCAGGGCTTTCAATTCATCAGTAATTTGCTGGTGCAATTCATCCGCGAGATGCAGGTTCTCCTCACTGACAGGGGGGATTTGGGCCCGTTGACGTTGTTCGAGATTGGTCAGGGCCTTCTGACACAGGCTCAGCACCTGTTCGAAATGGGGCAGGGAAGAGTATAAGGAGGCATGGCTTTGTCGCAGAGTTTGCAAAAAGCTCTGAGTCTCCTGGCGAAGCGGTGCCGGCAAAGTCGAGCTTTCCTGTAAGGACTTTACAGCCCTTTCCAGTAACGTTTGCACCTTCTGGTTCTGTTGACGGACCTGATCACTGTTCTCCATAATCAGGGCGGTGAGTTTGCCAATGCTGACTTCAGCCAGAGTAAAGTTAACCTTACCGCCCAGGTGGCCGCGCAGGACCTGCAACTCTTTGTCGAGCAAAGGGTTCACATTTTCATAAAACTTGCTTAGCCTGAGGATAAACTGCGACAACGTGTCGATTTGATGTTTGAAACTGCGTAGTACTTTTTGCTGGTTCTGCGAAGACAAATCTAGACGCACGGTGTTGGCTTCCGAATCAAATTCCATTCAGGTTTAATCCTTAACAGAACCGGTCCCAAATGGGGCTTGCAGCTCTTGTTCAAGAAAGTCTTTCCACGCTGTCAGTATAATGGAATTTCTCCGGCCGTAAGCAAATTTTTCCATTAAATCGGGCATTTGCACAAAACCACTCGTGTCACACAGGTCCCGGATAGGAGTAGCCGATAAATTTCTGCAGGCTAAGAACGCATTGCTGGAATGAAATAAAAATAAAGGCGGTAAATACCGCCTTTATTCAGTCGTCACTTAAAGGACGTTTGACCAGATAGTAGGGTAACCGATCATATTGTGGTTTTGCTTGAGGCATGTCCCAGTTCCGTTTTTATGAACCGCCGCCAGTTTACTCAATCGGACGAAAAATGAAAGTGATAATGAAATAAAACATGTCGAGTTACAGGATTTACTGCCGAATCATACGCTGATTTGGGTAGGGTGACTCGAAATTGCTGCGAAACGGGTTGATGTCAAGGCCGCCACGCCTGGTGTATCTGGCATAGACGGTGAGTTTTTCCGGATGACACTGGGCCATCAGATCGCAAAATATCCTTTCCACGCATTGTTCGTGAAATTCGTTATGTTGCCTGAAAGAGACCAGGTACTTCAACAGGCTCTCCGGGACGATCTCGCGCCCCTGATAGCGGATGAACACACTCCCCCAGTCTGGTTGGCTGGTAATCAGACAGTTGGACTTGAGCAGATGACTGAGGTGCGTTTTGTCCACCAACTTGTTGGTCGTCTGCAACAGCGTGCTGTCAGGCTGGTATTGTTCGATCTCCACATCCAGTTCATCCAACAGCAAAGCGTCCGGGAAATGACTCACTTCGAAACGCGCATCCCCCTGGATGTCAAACAAACTGACCCTGACAGGCGCTGCAGCGCACTCTGTCAAATCCTTTTCCAGCAACGCTTGCAGTTGCTCTTTATTGTCAAGTTTCCATTGATTGAAGCTGTTCAGGTACAGCTTGAACGATTTGGATTCTATCAGGTTAGGGCTGCTGGCAGGAACGATGGCCTGTAGCAGGGCAAGACAAGGTTTTCCCTTGCGATTCAGCCAGGACAGTTCATAGCCGTTCCAGATGTCGACTCCCTCAAACGGTTGCTTGTCTACTATGCCCAGATCCTGACGGTTCAGGCTCCGGGGCACGGGCTGCAACAGTCCAGGACTGTATTGATCGACATATTCCGATGCTTTACCCAGGCTCAAATGATCCAATCCGGAGGGAGAACTCTGTTTTGTCATTACTATCCACTGAGAGTTAAACTGGCGCTATTGTATCACTACCCTTGATTAAGCATGAACAGTCACGTGGTTCCGAGCCTTGACCGCTTTATCCAGCGTTTTATGCAACAGCATGAAACCAATCGTCAGCCAATGCAGGTGGAATGGGAGGAGAACTGGCCATCACCCTGCCAGCAGGGGCAAGTGGACGCAAATGGGAAAATAGCCTGGCAACCGGTCAAAAGAGAGGATGTGGCTGATTTTTCGGCCAGTGAAGCTGCCCTTGAATTGCCTTTCCATCCGGATTTCAAAGCCTTCTTTGCCCGCTATTGGAGTGCCAACTTGCCCGCCAGTGCTGAACGGGGTCGGCTTGAGTTGTTGCAGGTCTGGAATCCGGATGATTTTGCCCGGTTGCAGCAAAACCTGATCGGCCACGTATTGATGAAGCGACGGCTCAGGCATCCGGAAACACTGTTCTTTGCCGTTACCGACGATGACGACTACATCCTGAGTCTGGAAAACCAGTCTGGTCAGGTCATGCTTGAGCGGGTTGGTGTCAGGCCCCGGGAAATTCTGGCCCAGGATCTGGCCAGTTTTCTGGACGGCCTGAGCCCTTAATCTGACCAGAGCCGGGCTGACCTGTCAGGAACCTGTCTGTTGGGCACGCAAAGCCTTAAGCTCAGAAAGCACCTGACCGAGTTGCTTTTCAAGTCTGGCCACCCTTTGTTCCAGCGGCGGTGGCGGGGAAGGGGTCATTTGGCTGACTTCCCTGGCCTGTTGAGGAGACTGCTTCCATCGTTGCAGCACGGCCAGAATATCGGCCAGAGGCAGCGGCTTTTGAGCCCGGCTTTTGATCAGGGCAACCGACGGAGTCTTTCCCTGGGCGGCGAGATCCTGGCAAAGGCTGAGAATATAATCCAGATTATGCATTGAGTGTTTGGTCAAATCCGCTATCAATTGGTCCAGAGTCCTATCTTATCATCGCCGACTTTTTGCTTAACCTTAAATATAACTATAAAAATCAATATATTAGATATGTGGTCTCAATTTTGCTTTCTTATGACCGAGGGTACTTCCACCTGACCAAAACTATCAGAAAAAGAGGATAATATGATTAAGAGAGCCGCTCCTTTTGTGTTGCTGATCCCTGCCCTTTTGGGTCTGACCGGTTGTGTCATCTCGGTAGGGGGAGATGGGTATGAATATCAGGATGGTGACTGGCAGCACAGGGAAGCCAAGAATCGCAAGGAAATTGCCAGGCTGGAACCAGGAATGAGCCTGGATAACCTGAACAGCCGATTAGGCACGCCTGATTTCAGTGAGTTTCATCAGGCTGAGCAGGGGGACATTCAGGTTTTATTTTACCGCACCCATCGTAATCATGGGGACGGCGTGACCACTAAGGACGAGTGCACTCCGCTGGTGTTCAGGGAAGGGCGGCTGGTCGGCTGGGGAGAGGCCGCTTACCGCGACATTTAGGCGATGCTCTTTCAGCGCAACCGGCTGTTTAATTGGTCGATTACCTCGGCCCATTCGGCGTCATCCACCCAGGCATTGCGCAGAAAACTTGACTGAGCCTCATTCCAGAATGGGGCTTTTTCCAATTTTACCCTGCTGTCCAGTCCACGATGACGTTCAATAAACTGATTAATGGACTCCTCGTCACTTTTCAATCCCAGTTGATCGAACAGTTCGTTGAGGGTGGGGTTAGTGGCATTCATTTTTAATCTCCGGCTGCTTGATAGCTTAAAGTTAACAAAAGGTTAACAATTTCTTCGGCCTGGGTTAGAGTCTTACTAACAATATAGTTAATTACTGGCGGGATGAAATATGGGCGCGTCACCTTTGGCAATTGAAGATGTGAAGGCCATCTACCTGGCAGCGGAAGATTTGAAGATTGCTGCTTCAATACTTTACCAGGCCTATCATGACGATCCGCTGTTTATGGACATCTTCCAGATCGACAAGGAGGGCTACGAGTCGAGGCTTCGGGCTGCAATCCGGGAAGAGTTGAATTCATTCTGGGTGGCCAAACAGCCGATGGTCGGCCTGTTTGAAGGCGAGCGCCTGTTGGCCGTGGCCTGTGTAATCAAACCGGATGTCTGTTTCGGAGCCGGACGCTTCTGGCATTGGCGTCTGAAGATGCTGTTGACAGCCGGATTCTTCGGTACCCGGCAAATGGTCGAAAAGGAGCAGAAGGTCAAGGAGCATGTGCCCGCCAAACATTACCATATGTTGTCTTTCATAGGTGTTCATCCTGATCATCAGCACCGCGGCTTGGGGCATATATTGATGCAGGCCATCGATAACCTGATGATGGAAGACGAAGGCAGTGAAGGCGTGGCAGTGTATGTCACCCTGCCAAAGTGCCTGGCGTTTTTCGCCGACGGGCAATATCAACTGGTCAAAGAGTTACAGGTCGGCCATATCAAGGGGCATCTGATGTTCAGGAGTAAGGTGGGATCTGTCTAACTGAAAGAGATTGTCTGTCACAAAGAGATTTTTAGCTAGGCGACGAACTCAAAAGAGACTCAGTAGAAGGACAAAATTATCTGTATAGGTGGAGCCAGTCCTTTAAGCTGACGATGTCATTCAACAAGTGATTTATACTCCAATTCGCCAATTCGCCAATTCGCCAATTCGCCAATTCTCACTTGGCTCAAGGCTAATAAAGTGTGCAGCGGATTAGGATCCCTCAGGTTCAAGCATCCCATGCATAGTCAGCCAGGCAGTGTAAGCCTCAAACCAACCGGTACTGGTCGTTTCCTTCGGATACATGCCGAACCCGTGACCACCCTGTTCGTAAAAATGGAACTCGACCGGCTTATTGGCCCGGTGCCAACTCTCAATCAGGCCGAAGCCGCTATTGGCAAAGAGAGGATCATCTGCGGCCAGCACCACGAAAAGAGGTGGTGCATCGGCCGGAACGGCTAATGAACTCAACGGGCCGTAAATGTTGGCAATAAATGCGGGCTTGGCGTCTTCACCGACAAGTGTGGTCGCCATAGTCAGCATGGCGCCGGCAGAAAAACCTATCATGCCAATACGATCCCGGTCGATTTTCCATTCAGCTGCGCGACGCCGGATAAGGTCAAACGCGGCCCGGGCGTCTTCGAGCTGGGGCGCAAGGCGCACTTTCATCTGCTCTGGATCGAATTGTGGAGAACGACGGCCAGCGTCTGCAAACATCTGGTCCATCGAGCGGCTGAACTCAGCCATGTCCGCTGGCGTTTGATTTAACCGATATTTCAGGACAAAGGCCGCAATGCCCTGGTCAGCCAGGGCCCGGGCGACATTCCAGCCTTCGTTGTCCATCGACAGCGTACGAAAACCACCACCGGGCGCCACCACAACGGCGGCTCTGGTGGCTTTTTCCGGACTTGGCAGGAAGGGCGTCAGGGTGGCGATGGTCACATTACGAGCAAAGCGACTACCATACTGAGAGTGCCATGTCTCCTGAGCTGTAGCGTCAGTAAGGGCAGGCGTGTCGAGTTCGATTGCATCAGGCTGAGCGGGCGGGGAGATTGGCGTCATGGCGTCGTGCTGAGCCAGCGTGTTTGACGCAAATAAACAAACCGCAGTCAAAAACAACATCCTGCCCAGGTCCAGGTATGAATGTCCGGGCCAGGAATCCATGGGAGCATTTCCAGACTCTTTTTTCACAATATGAGACAAAACGTCTGTCAGTGGCAAAAAGTGAATGAACCTTTTTCTGTTAACCGTCTTCATGCAATACCTGTCTTTTTTATTTCTCTGAAATCACCGGTAAAATGCCCGGATGTGATTCAGTCGTTACGTCACTATCGACACCTATTGTCCAGATGTCCTGACAATAGGTTTAATGGTCCCATCTTCATTGAAATACACTCTGTCCACACACACAGATCGGCGATAACTTCCCCCGCCGGGCAGTTGGGCGCTGTGATAAGCAAGATAGGTGTTGCCTTGGAAATCAAAGATTGCAGGGTGAATGGTCGTGGTGCCAGGAAGGGGATCCATGATAATGCCCTGGTACTCCCAGGGCCCGGTGACGGATGAGCTGGTGGCATAGGCAATGCTTTCTGGAAACCCCGCCGCATAGGTTAAATAATAAAGATCATTGTGTTTTGACACATAAGGCGCTTCTTCGAAATTGGGCAAAGTATCGACCGCATGAATGCTGACTTTACTGGTGTCGCGGTTCTGCATTTTTCCTAGTGCATTGAGCGTGTAACTTTCGCCTTTGAGGTGTATTAAATCCGGTTCAAGTTCTACCCACCACAACTGCTTGTTTCCCCAGTAAAGATAGGCATTGCCGTCGTCGTCAATGAACACTGCAGGATCGATATTCCGCCAACTGTGATCTTTGTACTGAGCGGTATCTTCAAGCAAAATCATTGGCATACCCCTTGGGTCATCAAAAGGCCCGTCAGGACTATCGGAAACTGCCACTCCTATGGCAAAGCCAAACTTTCCATCCGCTTGTCCGCCTTCCACCGTGACGTAAAAGTAATACCGGGATTTATCCGATGCATCTTTTCGGTGTATCATATGGTGTGCGTATGCATTGCCGGTTTTTTCGTCTCCCCGGGCCCAGTCAAAGTCAGCGTACTTGAGTACTGCCCCTCTGTTTTCCCAGCTAACCATATCCTTACTCGTCCACAGGCGGTAATCGTACATGCGATAATCACTGCCATCAGCATACTGTTCGTCATGGGTGGTATAGAGGTAGACAGTGTCATCGAGAACCATCACCGCTGGATCCGCCGTATAGATGATATCGCCCACCTCTTTGGTAGGATCTTTTGTATCGTATTTAATTACAGGATTGTCGAAGCGTGAGGGAGGTGCATTTAATGAAGACGCGTTAGTTGCCGCTGTCTGCTCAGTGCCTGTACTGCATGCGATGGCGCCTGACAGTGCCACAAGCAGGGATAAGAACTTCAGCTTGTTTTTAATGTTAATCCTGTTCTTTGCAGTCAGCATTTAAGGCGTCCCGGGACAAAAACTTTGATTAACACTTTATTCAAATTTCTAACGATGCAAAACGGTAAGACCGTTGCGAATCCGTTTAACAGCCTTACCTTATTTGACAAAGTTCAAGGCGCATTTTGAAAAATCAGGAAGGTAAATACCTTGCCAGGCGTTTAAACGCTGATCAGTTCCTGAGAGAATTAACCTGAGACATTGCTCCGGGATGGGGAAACGAGGGGCTGGGGAAGGGGCCACTATCGAGTGGTTCTTTACCGTGGATACAATCTCTTAGTGACTGAAAATCTCGTTCTCTGTGACAGTTTCCAAAAGACCTGAAATTACCTGTACGATAGCGGCGGGTATTCTTGTAAGACATTTCTCACATTGCTGTAGGATAAACTGCTTTTTTTCTCCTTCCAACTTCCTACGAAAATTCGTAACCACCTAATTAATAAAGTAAAAACTTTGAAAGTTCGTGTCCGAGCCGACTGGGGCTGTTGCGACTGACGATTTTACTCCATGGTAAAAAAGCGGCTTTCCTTTATCTTTATCCCTGTCACAAGGAAACACGATGGGTCACGGACGAATTGGGACAACTCCAGGACGGAGAATACTGCCCGGATGGATTCAGGCAGTCAAGAAGGACAAAGGAAAGGACCCGCTTAAGGATAAGCGTCTTACTCAGGAAGGGTAAGGTTGAAAGGACAGGAATCCACAGGGACATGGGACAAGGACTGGTTTGATTGCAACGGAGTGCAATAAAGGGATTTTGTCATTGGTAGGGGCGCGGCCATTTGGCCGCGCCTTTATTATATGTGGCCTGCAAAATGTCGCTTATCGAAATCAGATGCGATAGGGGGGCAGAACAGTTTCCGTTACCTTCAGTCCTGTCATGATCAAGCGCCCCTGATAACTGTCCTCTCCGTTGCCGGAGAATTCAAAATTGAACTCGCTGTGCCAGTCGAGTTTACCCCTGTTGGCGACGGGGCGGGTCTTGATCCGGGCCAAAGCAATAAACTGCAGCCCTTGTTGCTGACAATAACGCTCAAGGTAGGCGGCAGCCTGTTCACTGATGGCCCGGATACGCCAGAATTGCCAGCCAATTGCGCTAATCAACAGCAAAAGCACCACATCAAACAAGCTCATTGGGCCTTCTCACTAAATAGCTGGCCAATTGCGCGGGTTAGTCCCGGGGACTTGTCTGTGCTCCTGAGTGCCGCCAGCATCTTGTTTCTCAGACAGGGAATGCGCACCAGGTCGGCAAATACCGCGCCGAACAGATCCGCTGGTTGTTGGGCCAGCTTCTCCAGATAGGGACGGAGCAATTCGTCCTTTTCCAGCCGGTGCCAGTGCCGGCCAGATATAGTGATCAGCAGATCTGCGTCTGGTGCATTGTCAGGAGCGAGTAGCTTTTCCAACTCCCCTTCAACTAATCCGTCGGCAGTACTTCGGCTCAGGGCCCGTAATCCCGCAAGCTGGATGGAATGGTCATCAGGATTGTTTCGCATCAGCGCAATAACACACTCAGTCATGGGGATGCCAGGTGTCTGACTTTCCAGCGACTGCATCAGGGCGACCTGCACGGGCTGCGCCAATCGGGGGAAGTTTTCCAATAGCAGTGTCTGCACTGATGGCTCGCCGGCGCGCACCACCATATCGGCCAATCCCTGCAGCGGAACCGATTGCCAATGGTGTAGCTCAGGCTCCCTCAGGTAAGCAAGGGCTTGGCCCAGTTGTTCAGCCGCGGGTAATTTCAGTGCATGGCGAACCTGGGCGTTGAAGTCGGCCATCTGCTGCTGACCCGGTACAAAGCTGAAAGGATGATCCGGCAATGACTCCAGTTTTTTTTCCTGGATCTGTTTGCCAAGCAGTTCTACCACCATGTGAAGAAACTGATTCCTGGCGGCCAGGACCAACATGCCCTGCTCATCCAAAGGCAGCTTCAAGAACCAGATATAGTGCTGACTGGAAAGCTGTTTGTTCCAGAACAGCACGGCCAGCCAGGCCTGCCCCAACCTTGGGTAGGGATGGGGGCGCTGATTATTCTCGATTTCCAGAAAAGTCTGGCTGTTGAGTGGGCGGATGCCTCGGCCCAAATCATAGATTCGGTATTGGCATCCGGATTGGAGCAGGAATTCGCTAAGTGTATCGATGACGGTCATGTTACCCTTGTTTGCCCAGGTACTAGCAGCCCCTTAGTATACCCCGATAGAGAAGCGCAAACACCCGATGTCCGACGTTATCAAGCGTAAAGCCAGTAATCGTTTGCTTGGCCGGCTGGTTACCAGTATGCAGCAGGCCAAGCTGTGGCAAACCACTTTGCCGTCTGCCCAGGCCTTGCAGAGTAAGGCACCTTTTTGTTGCGATACCCTGAGTTTCGAGCAGTGGTTGCAGTTTGTATTTGTGCCGAGCCTGGCCAGGCTGATTCAGGACAAGAAACCCCTGCCTGAGCAACTGCTGCTTCGGCCAATGGCAGAGATGAGCTGGCAGCGCACAGAAGCCCTCGAAACTGTTTTTCAGGTACTGGTTGAATTTGATCGTCTCTATCAGCCCCTGGAGCAGTTGCAGATTCTTTATCGTGATGAGTCTTTGATAGCGGTTAACAAACCGGCCGGCCTGCTGGTCCATCGCAGCCTGATTGACAAGTATGAAACCCGCTTTGCGGTACAGGCGCTCCGAGATCAGATTGGCCAGCGGGTCTATCCTGTCCACCGCCTCGATAAGCCCACCTCAGGCGTATTGCTGTTTGCTCTTAACCCCGAAATGGCCCGATCTATGACTGAGTTGTTTACCACCGGTCGGGTCGAAAAACGCTACCAGGCGCTGGTGCGGGGTTTTACACCTGATGAGGGGATGATTGACTACCCACTCAGGGAAAAGCTGGATAAAATCGCCGACAAACGGGCCCGCAAGGACAAGCCCGCCCAGCCGGCTTTGTCCTTGTACAGAACCTTACAACGCTTCGAACTGCCCATCCCGGTGCGTCCTTATCAGAGCGCCCGCTATTCGCTGGTGGAGCTGTGGCCTAAAACCGGTCGTAAACACCAGCTAAGACGCCATATGGCGCATCTTCGTCATCCGATAGTCGGTGACGTCAACCACGGTGATGGTAAACACAACGCCATGGTGCGGGACAGATTTGGTTTTGTTGGACTGGCGTTGACGGCATGCGAAATGAACTTTGAACATCCGCGGAGCCGACAGATGATTAAAATAACCTGCGGAACAGAGGACCGTTTCCAGGCATTATTGGCCAAATGGCGGGATTTTGGCCATTCACCACCTTATATCGAACCGGCTAGCCAAAGAGAGGAGTAAGCATGGCGCAAATAGGTATTTACTATGGCAGTGTCTATGGCAATGCCCAGCAACTGGCTGAGGATGTTCAAGAGGTGCTGGAAGAACTCGGGCACCGGGCCCATGTCCATCACGAACCGGATCTTGCCGGGTTCCGGGAAGTGGAAGAATTACTCTTTATCAGTTCAACCACCGGCCAGGGGGACATTCCACCCAATCTGGAACCTTTTGTACTGGAGCTCGAATCCACTTTTCCCTTGCTCAAAGGCAAGCCCTTTGCAGTAGTTGGCCTGGGTGACAGCAGCTATGGTGAGACCTACTGTGGTGCCGGTCGCAGGCTCTTTGCCTTGCTGGAGGAATTACAGGGGGAAGCCAGGGCGCCGCTTCTGAAAGTCGATGCCTGTGAAACCCTGGATCCCCAGGACGAGGTGCTGCCCTGGCTCAGGGAGGTATATTCTTGATAGTGACAAGTGACAGGTCTAAAACCTGTTACCTGCCACTGGATGTACTCGCTATTCCGCACCCCGCAGCAGGGCATTGATACCCACCTTGGCACGGGTCTTGGCATCTACCTTCTTGACGATAATCGCCGCATAAAGGCTGTACTTGCCGTCTTTAGACGGCAGGTTGCCAGGCACCACCACGGAGCCGGCCGGTACCCTTCCGTAATGAATTTCGCCGGATTCCCGGTCATAGATGCGGGTGCTCTGGCCGATGTACACGCCCATGGAAATGACTGCTCCCTCCTCGACTATCACGCCTTCGACGATTTCTGAGCGTGCGCCAATAAAGCAGTTGTCTTCGATAATGGTGGGATTGGCCTGCAGGGGCTCGAGCACCCCGCCGATGCCGACACCGCCTGACAAGTGCACATGCTTGCCTATCTGGGCACAGGAACCGACTGTCGCCCAGGTGTCCACCATGGAGCCCTCGTCAACAAAGGCGCCAATATTGACATAAGATGGCATCAGGACCACGTTCTTGCCCACGTAGCTGCCAGTGCGGACCGTCGCCGGCGGCACCACCCTGACCCCCTCTGCGGCAAACTGCTCGGCGCTGTAATGGCTGTACTTAAGAGGGACCTTGTCATAAAAGCGGCTTTCGGCTCCGTCCATTACCTGATTGTCATGCAGGCGGAAGTACAGCAGCACGGCTTTTTTTAACCACTGGTGCACGACCCACTCACCGGCAATTTTTTCGGCCACCCGGGCCTTGCCCTGGTTAAGCAACTGGATAGTGTCGGCTACCGCAGAACGGACTTTTTCGTCGGCGGTAGCCGCGGTCAGATTGGCGCGTTGTTCGAAGGCGGATTCGATAATGGATTTCAGTTCGGACATGTTTCACTCTGATATTGTTGATCCAGTATTGCGATCAATTGTTTTTTAAGGATTACCTGCTCTTCGTTGCTGAGCGCCAGCCCCTGAGCGTTGGTCAGGATAAAAAGGTCTTCAGCGCGCTCGCCTATGGTGGTGATCTTTGCCATGTGCAGTGACAAGCCAAGCTCAACAAACTGATGACTGATGGTGGCCAGTAGCCCCGGCGCGTCCAGCGCCTCCATTTCCAGCAGGGTCATGTTGGCCTGGTTGGTGAAAAAACGCATCTTGACTGGCACGTTCAACTGCTTCATCCGCCTGGGCATCTTGCGGTTATTGGTATGGCGATGGCCGGGGCGGGCCAACTGGGTGACAATGGCCTGTTTCAGATTCTGGCGGCGGGACACTGATTCAATACGGCTGCCGTCATGTTCAAGGATGATAAAACTGTCGAACACGTAACCATCCTGGGTACTCATGATCTGGGCGTCATGTATAGAGCAGTTGCGACTATCCAGGACAGAGGCGACCTGGGCAAACAGGGTGGCCCGGTCTCGGCCATAAAGGATAAGCTCAGTACCCGCCTTGGATGTATCGTCGCTCAGTTCCACCAGCACCTGGTGTTCGTCCAGCTCTTCATGGCCGAGGATGACACTGGCATGCCAGATTAACTGGCTGGGCTTGAAGCGAACGAAATAATCCCAGTCCAGTCGCTGCCAAAACTCCTGCACCTGATCGGCATTACGGCCCATACTGACCAGCATGTTAATGGCTTCCTGCTTGTGTTCATCCACCTTGGACTGCAGATCGATCTGACATTCCAGGCCATTCTCCAGAGCCTTACGGGTCATCTGGTAGAGCTCGCGTAACAGGGATGCTTTCCAGTCATTCCAGAGGTTGTCATTGGTGGCGCGGATATCGGCGAGGGTCAGGGCATACAAATGGTTCAGGTAGGATTTGTTGCGCACCTTGCCGGCAAATTCGCGGATCACTTCGGGATCGTAGATATCACGGCGCTGGGCGGTAACGGACATCAGCAGGTGGTGCTCTACCAGCCAGACCAGCAGTTCCCTGTCTTTGCCCGACAAACCGTGGCTGTCACTGAAACGGGCCAGATCCTCGGCGCCCAGCTTGGAATGATCCCCCCCCCGGCCTTTGCCGATATCGTGAAAAATGCCGGCAATATACAAAAGTTCCGGCTTATCCAGGTTCTGCATAATGCGATGGCAGCGGGGAAAGTCCTTGGCACCTTCAGGCTGGCTGTAATGATAGATATGCTTGACCAACCTATGGGTGTGTTCATCCACCGTATAGGCATGGAACAGATCAAACTGCATCATGCCCACTATCTGGTTCCACTCCGGCAGGTAAGCCTGCATGATGCCGTGCTTATGGGCCAGATCCCAGGCCAGGCCAAAAAAGCGCGGATGGCGCAAAAGTAGCATAAAGATTTCACGGCAGGGTTGATGCTCGCAGAAATAATGGGCGCGAAAGCTGCGCCTGGCATTGCGCATCAGGCGCAAGGTTGCAGAGTGCAGTCCCGTGGCCTGGGGCGTGTCGGCGACCAGCAACAAAAAGCTCAGCAGCTTTTCCGGGGTGTCGAAGACCTGGTCATGGCGTGCCTGTATCAACCCGTCGGCCAGGGCAAAATCCTGGTTGATGGGAACAAACTTGCGCACCTTAGTGGCCAGAATATCCTGGCGAAAATGCTGCAGCAGCATTTCATTCAGCTCGCTGATGCGCCTGACGGTGCGAAAAAAGGCCTTCATCATGGTTTCCACCGAGGCCTTGCCTTCGTCCCCATAACCAAGTCGTTTGGCGACCTGGGGCTGGTAGTCGAACAACAGCCGGTTTTCGCTGCGTCCGGCCACCAGATGCAGGTTGAAGCGGATACGCCACAGATGATTCCGGCATTCCAGCAGTTCTTCGAACTCACGGGTGGTAAAGTAGCCGTGCTCCACCAGTTCCTGGCCTTTGAGCACTTTGAAATGCTTCTTTGCTACCCAGCCAATATTCTGAATATCCCGCAGGCAGCCGGGATTTTCCTTGACGTTGGGTTCAAGGTTGTAGGCTGTGCCGTTGAATTTGGCGTGACGTTGTAATTGCTCTTCATACTTGGCAATAAAGAAATCCTGACTGCTCCAGAACCTTTTGCCCTGCACTTTTTCCTGCAACTGTTCAAACGTCGCCTGGCTGCCTGTCAGCAGCCGGGCTTCGACCAGGTTAGTGGCGATGGTAATATCCGCCTTGCCGAGCTTTACAGTCTCACTGACCGTGCGCACCGCCTGACCCACATCCAGACCTATATCCCACAGCAGGGTAATAAAGCGACCCACTCTGTCCTTGGTTTCATCCGGTAAGGGCTTGTGGCTTAGCAGCAGTAAATCCACGTCAGAATAGGGCTGTAACTGACCGCGACCGTAGCCCCCAACAGCCACCAGAGCCAAATCCTTTTGCCGTGAGAGTTCCATCAGTTGCCAGGCATGGCAGAGCAGGGCGTCGACAAACCCGGCCCGTCCAGTCACCAGGTTGTCAACCTGCAAACTGGCAGATTCTTCCCTCAGCCATTGATAGCTGTTTTCCACACAGGCTTTGAACGCCGGCACATTGTCCGGCGTGCTGATCATCTTGATTTGCCTGAGCAGGCTTTGCAGGGACAAAGTGTTTCCTTATGAATGGTTTAGCACGCGTTCAATGCTTTCATCGCTGCGCAGGGTGAGTATTTCACAACCGTTGGCCGTGACCAGCAGGGTATGTTCCCATTGTGCGCTGAGGCTCCTGTCCTTGGTCACCACTGTCCAGCCATCCTTAAGCAGCTTGGAATGACGCTTACCGGCGTTGATCATCGGCTCAATGGTCAGGCACATGCCCTCCTGCAGCACTTCACCTGTGCCGGGACGACCATAGTGCAAGACCTGGGGTTCTTCATGGAATTCCTTGCCGATTCCATGGCCACAGTATTCCCGCACTACAGAGTAGTTGTGCTGTTCCGCATGTTGTTGGATGGCATGACCGATATCACCCAGGTGCACGCCCGGGCGGACCATCTGAATGCCTTTGTACATACATTCCTGGGTTACCTTGATCAGGCGCTGAGCCAGGATAGTGGGCTCACCGACCACAAACATCTTGGAGGTATCCCCGTGATAGCCGTCTTTGATAACTGTCACGTCGATGTTAATGATGTCGCCATCTTTTAGCTTCTTGTCCGCCGGGATCCCATGACAGATGACATGATTGACAGAGGTGCAGACGGACTTGGGGAAACCGTGGTAATTCAGTGGTGCCGGCACTGCCTGCTGTTTATTGACAATATAGTCGTGGCAGATGTCATTCAGCTCGTCAGTGGTGACGCCTTTTTTTACATAAGGGCCAATCATCTCCAGTACCTCGGCGGCGAGTTTGCCAGCCACACGCATTTTGTCTATTTCGTCGGGGGTTTTTATAATGGCAGTCAATGCTTTTTCCGTAGCTAGTTCTTATCCTGGAGCAGGTCGGTTGCCTCTGTTCCAAAACAAAAAAGTAAAATAGGGACAGGGCGCATTCTAGCCTCTGAGACCCTTGCTGTATAGGTTAGGCTGGGCCAGAAACGATAACTACTGGTTGTATCTTATAGCCCTGTCGTGGTATAAAGCGCCCGCAATTTTCGCCGACTCAGATGTTACCGGTCGGCAAGAATGCAAATTTTTATTAAACACACACATACATCGACACGGTTTTCGGGGTGTCCGCCAGGCGGATCGAGAGCTGGGATGTATGGAGGCCTAACCCCATTTGAGGAAATTCTAATGGCAAACGTATCTATGCGTGACATGCTGCAAGCCGGCGTGCACTTCGGTCACCAGACCCGTTACTGGAACCCGAAAATGAAACCTTTCATCTTCGGCGCCCGTAACAAGGTTCATATCATCAACCTGGAAAAAACGGTTCCGCTGTTCAACAGCGCGTTGAACTACCTGTCCAGTGTTTCTTCCAAGAAAGGCAAGATCCTGTTCGTCGGTACCAAGCGTGCCGCCTCTGATGCCGTTAAAGAAGCGGCTCAGCGTTGCGATCAGTTCTACGTCAACAAGCGCTGGTTGGGCGGTATGCTGACCAACTGGAAAACTGTTCGTCAGTCCATCAAGCGCCTGAAAGATCTTGAGCAGCAGGCTCAGGACGGTACGTTCGAGAAGCTGACCAAGAAAGAAGCCCTGATGCTGACTCGTGAAATGTCCAAGCTGGAATCCAGTCTGGGTGGTATCAAAGACATGGGCGGTCTGCCTGATGTATTGTTCGTCGTCGATGCCGACCATGAGCATATCGCCATCACTGAAGCCAGAAATCTGGGTATCCCTGTGGTTGCCGTGGTCGATACCAATTCCGATCCGGATGGTGTGGATTACGTCATTCCCGGTAACGACGATGCCATCCGTGCAGTACAGCTCTATCTGAACGCCGCGGCGGACGCAGTCAGCCAGGGCCGTGAGCAGAACCTGGAAACCCAGGCTGAAAGCGACGACTTCGTAGAAGCTGAATAATCTCATTCCCATGTCACGACAGGCTGACTCGTCGGCCTCTGAACAATGGATGACATACACAGGGGCTTGAATGCCCCTGTGTTTTAACGAACAAACCTACTGAGGAATTTTAAAATGGCAGTGACTGCAGCCCTTGTAAAAGAACTTCGTGAGCGTACCGGTGCCGGCATGCTGGATTGCAAGAAAGCGCTGGAGGAAACCAGCGGTGATGTCGAGCTGGCCATCGAAAACATGCGTAAGTCCGGTCAGGCCAAAGCCGCCAAGAAAGCCGGTCGTATTGCCGCCGAAGGCGTGATCCTGACCAAGGTTGAAGGCAATGTTGCGGTAATGATGGAACTGAACTGTGAAACTGACTTTGTTGCCCGCGATGAAAGCTTCCTCGCTTTCGGTAACAAGGTGGTGGAACTGGCTTTGGCCAATAAGGTTAACGACGCCGAAGCGTTGAATGGTCTGGAGCTGGACGGTGCCAAGGTATCCGATGTCCGTGACAACCTGGTGGCCAAGATTGGTGAAAACATCAATGTTCGCCGTGTGGTGACCATTGAAGGTGACACCCTGGGCGCCTATGTCCACGGTGGCCGTATTGGTGTGCTGACCATTCTCACCGGTGGTAGCGAAGATCTGGCCAAAGACGTGGCTATGCATGTTGCCGCATCCAACCCACAGTTCGTCAAACCTGAACAGGTTTCTGCCGAGGTGGTTGAGAAAGAAAAAGCCATCCAGATCGACATTGCCATGCAAAGCGGTAAACCTGCCGAGATTGCCGAAAAGATGGTTGCCGGCCGCATGAGCAAGTTCACCGGTGAAATCTCCCTGACCGGTCAGCCCTTTGTCAAGGATCCTTCCCAGACCGTCGGTCAGTTGCTCAAAGCGGCCGGTGCCGATGTGATCAACTTCGTTCGCTTCGAAGTGGGCGAGGGTATCGAGAAGAAATCCGAAGACTTCGCTGCCGAAGTCCAGGCCCAGATGGCGGCTGCCAAGAAGTAAGGCACCTCAAGGCCTCACACAGGAGCCGGATCTCAGGCTTCTGTGTGAACCGCAGCGCAAATAAATGGGCTCTGCGACTTTTGCCCCAGGGCAATGTCATATAAACTACGGGCACCTCATCTGGGGTGCTTTTTATTATGTTCAGGATGAACGACGTGCCGTGATTGCAGGACGCGAAAAGACGGCAATTCTGTGTGGTGCCTCTTGCTCCTAATCCGACAAGAACACAGCACAGCCCGGCATCCTGCTGGTGGAGGCACTGACTCCCACGCTATATGGGATGTCGTGCTCATTCGCCACGGCTTAACGAATTTACAGGAACAGTCACTTCAATGAGCATCAATCCCAAATCTGCCTATCGTCGCATCTTATTAAAACTCAGTGGTGAAGCCCTGATGGGCGAAGAAGGATTCGGCATTGATCCCAAAGTGCTGGACCGGATGGCCCAGGAAATCAAGGAACTGGTTGAGTTAGGCGTTCAGGTGGGACTGGTCATCGGGGGCGGCAATCTGTTTCGTGGGGAAGGCCTGGCCAGGGCGGGTATGAACCGGGTGGTGGGCGATCATATGGGGATGCTGGCCACTGTCATGAACGGGCTGGCTATGCGCGACGCCCTGCACAGGGCTTTTGTCAATGCCCGACTGATGTCAGCGATCCCACTCAACGGAGTCTGTGACGCCTATAATTGGGCTGAGGCCATCAGCCTTCTCAAGTCAGGACGAGTAGTGATTTTTGCCGCAGGTACCGGCAATCCCTTCTTTACTACGGATTCAGCCGCTTGCCTGAGAGGAATCGAGATTGAAGCCGACGCAGTGCTCAAGGGCACCAAGGTCGACGGCGTCTACGACTCGGATCCGGCCAAGAACCCGGAAGCCGTTATGTATCAGCAACTCACGTATCAGGAAGTGCTGGAAAAAGAATTAAAAGTGATGGATCTGGCGGCCTTTACTCTGGCCCGCGATCACAACCTGCCTATCCGGGTCTTCAATATGAATAAGCCGGGTTGTCTCAAGGCGGTTGTGATGGGAGAGTGCGAAGGCACGCTGATAGATCATCAGAATAATCTCAATTAAGCACCGCTATTTAGGATTGAAAGCATGATTAACGACATTAAAAAAGACGCCAAAGAGCGCATGACCAAATCCATCAGTGCACTGAAAAGCCAGTTCAGCAAAATTCGCACTGGCCGCGCCCATCCCAGCCTGCTGGACAGTATTATGGTTAGTTACTATGGGTCTGACACGCCGCTGCGCCAGATAGCCAATGTGGTGGCCGAAGATGCCCGTACCCTGTCGCTCACCGTATTCGATAAAAGTGCCACCCAGGCGGTGGAGAAGGCCATTATGCAGTCTGATCTGGGCCTGAACCCCATGAGTACCGGTACGGTTATCCGTATTCCGTTGCCGGCATTAACGGAAGAACGCCGCAAGGACCTGATCAAGGTGGTACGCGCTGAGGCGGAGCAGGGACGTGTGGGGATTCGCAACGTTCGTCGCGATGCCAACTCTGATATCAAGGAATTGGTCAAGGAAAAAGAGATCAGTGAGGACGAAGGGCATCGTGCCGAGGAGGAAGTCCAGAAGCTAACGGATGATTTCGTCAAACAGATCGATCAGATGCTGGCGGACAAAGAAAAAGAACTGATGGAAATCTGATCGGGCCGGCGCCCGATCAGGAATTACCTTATGTCTTCACAAATCATCCCCCGGCACGTTGCTATCATCATGGATGGTAACGGTCGTTGGGCCAAGCAACGGGGCAAACTTCGCACCTTCGGCCACAAGGCCGGTGTGGAGTCTGTGCGCAACGCCGTGTCGCTGGCCAGGCGAAAGGGTATTGAGGCGCTTACCCTGTTTGCCTTTTCCAGTGAGAACTGGAGTCGGCCGGCAGAAGAGGTGGGCGTGCTGATGGAACTCTTTAACCTGGTGCTCAAGAGTGAAGTCAAGAAATTGCATAAGAATGACGTCAGGCTCAAGGTGGTCGGCGATCTCGGCCGTTTTGACGTCAAGCTGGTGGAGCGCATTCGCGCGGCCGAACAGATGACGGCCAACAACCAGTCGCTGGTGCTTAATATCGCGGCCAATTATGGCGGTCGTTGGGACATAGTGCAGGCGGCCCGGCAACTGGCTGACAAGGTGGCGGCCGGCGAAATAGACAGCAGCGAAATCAGTGAAGCCAGTTTCGATGCACAAACATCCCTTGCTTCGTTACCCGATCTGGATTTGTTGATTCGCACCGGCGGTGAGAGCCGGGTCAGCAACTTTCTGCTTTGGCAGATGGCCTATGCTGAGCTTTACTTCACCCCGGCTCTGTGGCCGGATTTCAATGAAGAAGAATTTGAACTGGCCCTGGCGGATTTTGCCGCCCGGCAGAGACGCTTTGGCATGACATCCGAACAGGTAGAGACATGAGCGTCAAAGGATCTATCTCTTGTTAAAACAACGTATCATCACGGCCCTGATTCTGGCGCCTCTGGCGCTGGGAGCCATTCTGTTTCTCCCCCTTGAGAGTTTTGAGCTGTGTATTGGCTTGATCATTGGCTTGGGTGCCTGGGAGTGGAGCAAGCTGATGGGGCTAAGCCAGAGGCTGCATAAGGCCCTGTATACGGCTCTGGCGCTGCTTATTTGCGCCTTGCTGGCTTTTTGGGTGCCTACTGAACTTATCTGGTATCAGGGTCAACTGAATAATGTCTACCTGAGCGTATTGGCATTGGCCGCCCTGTGGTGGGTGGTTTCCCTGCTGATGATCCTCGCTTATCCCAGATATACCAGTCGTTGGCGTAACAGTATCAGACTGCGCGGCCTGTTTGGTCTGCTGACCCTGATCCCCACCTGGGTGGCCATCGTGACTTTGCGCACCCAGCTTTACGACGTGGATGATCTGTATGGGGCCTCTTTGATCTTTTATGTGCTTGGCATTGTCTGGGCCGCCGATATCGGTGCATTTTTTGTCGGGGTCAAGTTCGGCCGCCACAAGCTCAGACCCAACGTTTCCCCCGGCAAAACCCTGGAGGGGTTGCTTGGCGGTATTGCCGCTTCCTCTGCCATTATCGGCTTTGCCGCGTTGCATTATCAGGTTAATGCTTCGATGATCTGGACGCATATACTGATCGGCGGTGTCACTGTAGGCGTATCGGCCCTGGGCGATCTCAATGAAAGCATGTTCAAGCGTTGTGCCGGTTGCAAGGACAGCGGCACATTGCTGCCGGGCCATGGCGGTATTCTGGATCGCATTGACAGCCTGACCGCCGCCTTCCCGATCTTCGCTTTGTGCTATGTGCTGTGGATGACCTGATGCAGCAGATAACCATACTGGGGTCCACCGGTTCTATCGGGCAAAGCACGTTGGATGTGATCGCCAGGCATCCTGATAAATACAGGGTCTTTGCCCTGACCGCCAATAAAAACCTGACTTTGCTTATCGAGCAGGCCCGTCAATGCCAGCCGGATTATCTGGTAATAGCCGACCGGGCAGAGTTACCCCGGGCCCGAGGCATGGCGGACGATGCGGGACTGGACTGCCAACTGCTGGCCGGTGCCGATGCCCTGGACAGGGTGGCATCTGATGAGCGCACCGACACGGTAATGGCTGCTATTGTCGGTTCAGCCGGCCTGTTGCCTACGATGGCGGCGGTCAAGGCCGGCAAGAAAGTATTGCTGGCCAACAAGGAAGCCCTGGTGATGTCCGGCAAGCTGTTTATGGATGAAGTGCAAAAGAGCCGAGCGCAGCTTTTACCTATCGACAGTGAGCATAACGCTATCTATCAATGCCTGCCGGGAGATTTTGGCTATGGCAAGTTAGAAGATGCAGGCATCAACAAGATATTGCTGACCGGTTCAGGCGGGCCCTTTCTGAACTGGAACAAAGCCAGACTCGCCGCGGTCACCCCAGAGCAGGCTTGCTGCCATCCCAACTGGAATATGGGCCGGAAAATTTCGGTGGACTCCGCCACTATGATGAACAAGGGGCTGGAGTTTATCGAAGCCTGTTGGCTGTTTGGTGCCAGACCGGAGCAGATTCAGGTGGTTATTCACCCGCAAAGCGTGATCCATTCCATGGTCCAGTACCGGGACGGCTCGGTGCTGGCCCAGTTGGGTAATCCAGATATGCGCACCCCCATTGCTCACGCCCTTGCCTATCCCCAGCGGATAGACTCCGGCGTACAGCCGCTGGATTTTTCCAGCATGACGGACTTCAGTTTCCGCCTGCCGGACTACGACCAGTATCCGAACCTGCGTCTGGCCATGCAGGCATGCGGAGCCGGCCAGTATGCCACCACAGGACTGAACGCCGCCAATGAACTGGCTGTTGAGGCCTTCTTGCAGGGGCACCTGTCTTTCCCGCAGATAGCCGCGTTCAATGAGGCGGTACTGGAACAGTTGGAAAGCTGTCCGCTGACCAGTCTGGATGCCATTGTCGAATTCGATGCCCAGGCCAGAGCCATCGCCGGGCAGTTACTCAACAAGATGGTGGCATAGATGTTTGCATTTTTCTGGAGCCTGTTGTTTTTCGTTATCGCCCTGGGGCTGCTGGTGGCGGTCCATGAGTGGGGGCACTTTTTCGTCGCCCGTCGCTGTGGTGTGAAAGTACAACGTTTTTCCATCGGCTTTGGAAAGGCACTGTGGCGAACCCATGACAGCAAAGGCACAGAATATGTATTGGCTGCCATTCCATTGGGTGGCTATGTGAAAATGCTGGATGAGCGGGTCGAGCCGGTCAGGGAAGAGGAACTGCCTTATTGCTTTAACCGACAGCCGGTTATCAAGCGGATTGCCATTATTGCTGCCGGCCCCCTGACTAATTTTGTCTTTGCGGTATTTGCCCTGATGCTGATGTACATGCTGGGTGTGGAAACCGTCAAACCGGTACTGGGGGAGGTACCCGAGGCCTCTATCGCGTCACAGGGCGGTATTCAGCCTGGCATGCAAATCCAGGCAATTGGCGACCGGCAGACGCTTGACTGGGAAGCGGTCAACCTGGAGTTGATCTCGCATATCGGCAAACCGGAATTGCGAATGCAATTGAGCATGCCCCAAGGCGGTGAGCCGGTGATACGAACTCTGGATCTGGCCAACTGGCAGTTCAACCCGGACAGTGAATCAGCCCTGTCCAGCCTGGGGTTGATCCCCTTTCGTCCCGAGCCCACCAGGACCCTGGCTTATATTGCCGAAGGGTCGCCGGCAGAGGCGGGTGGGCTTGAGCCAGGGGATAAAATTGTCCGTCTGGACGGAACTCCCGTGCAGAATTGGAAACAAATAGTGGACCTGATTGCGGCAAACCCCAATCGGGTGCTGGATTTTCAAGTTGAGCGAAATGGTTATCAGACCTCTTTGCAGGCCAGGATTGAGAGCCGGGAGGTGGATGGTCGCCAGCAGGGATACCTTGGGGTGGTGCCGCAAGTGGAATCCTGGCCGGAGTCTTACCGTTTTACCCACCAGTATGGCCCGGTTGGGGCTTTACTGGAGGGGGCGGACAAGACCTGGCGTCTGATGGTGCTCAGTGTGGAAATGATCGGTAAGCTGATTACCGGCGATGTGTCGGTGAAGAATCTCAGTGGTCCCATTTCCATCGCCCAGGGAGCGGGTGTCAGTGCAGGTTACGGACTGGTGTATTTCCTGAGCTTTCTGGCTTTGATCAGCGTTAATCTGGGCATTATCAACCTTTTACCCTTACCGGTACTTGATGGTGGGCACCTACTCTATTATTTTATTGAGCTTTTGACGGGGCGGCCGGTTCCTGAATCGGTGCAGGAAGTTGGATTTCGTATAGGGGGGGCGCTGCTTCTCCTGTTGATGACCATCGCCATTGTGAATGACATTGCTCGCTTATAGGCTGTCTCAAGGGTTTGGATGCAGGCCCGGTAGTTTGGAAGAATAATATTAAATGAAGTTAAAACAGTTAGTTGCAGCCGGTTTATTGCTATCCGGAGCCTCCGTCAGCGCGGCCGAGCCGGCCAGTGAATTCATTGTTGAAGATATCAAGGTGGAGGGGCTGCAGCGTGTTGCGCTGGGTGCCGCTCTGACCTACCTGCCGGTCAAGGTGGGAGACAGGCTGAATGAATTCCGTGTCGCCCAGTTGATCCGTTCCCTGTATTCATCCACGCACTTCGAAAGCATTAAGGTCTTGCGCGACGGCAATACTCTGGTGGTACAGGTGCGCGAGCGCCCGACTATCAGCAATATCACCTTCGATGGCAATAAGGACATCAAGGAGGAGCAGCTCCAGCAGAGTCTGGATGACAGCAAGATCCGTGTCGGCGATCCCCTCGACAAAACGGTGCTGACTTCCATTGAAAATGGTCTGAAGGATTTCTATTACAGTATCGGTAAATATAACGCTGATGTGAACGCCATTATCACCCCGTTGCCGCGCAACCGGGTGGATCTTAAGTTCCTGTTCGAAGAAGGGGACGCCGCCGAGATTAAGCAGATCAACATTGTCGGCAATGAGATTTTTACCGACCAGGAACTGCTGGATCAGGTAGAGCTTAGATTTGACACGCCCTGGTGGGACTTCCTGTCAGAGACACGCTACCAGAAACAGAAGCTGACAGGTGACATTGAGACCCTGCGCAGTTACTACATGGATCGGGGCTACTTACGTTACAACCTGGATTCCACTCAGGTGTCCATGACGCCGGATAAATCCGGTATCTATGTGGCGCTGAACGTGACAGAGGGTGAGCAGTATACGATTTCCGACGTGGAGCTGATTGGGGATTTGCTGGGACAGGAAGAGACCATCAAGCAGATCCTGCCGCTGCGCAAGGAGCGCATGTATAACCTGGCTGAAGTGACTTATACAGAAGAGTTTATCAGCAAATACCTGGGTCGTTTCGGCTACGCCTTTCCCACGGTGACCACCATTCCGGAGATCAATGACGAGGACAAGACGGTCAAGCTGACTCTGTCGGTGGATCCGGGGAAACGAATTTATGTACGCCGGATCAATTTCCAGGGAAACAATGTCACCGCCGATGAAGTACTGCGCCGGGAAGTCCGGCAGATGGAAGGGGCCTGGCTGTCCAATGTGGCGCTGGAGTCGTCCAAAGGACATATGTCGCGGTTGACCTATGTTGAGGAAGTGGAATTCGATACGGTCCGTCTGCCAGGTGAAGAAGACAAGGTGGACGTGGACTTTACCGTTAAGGAACAACCCTCGGGCTCTTTCAATGCGGGTATCGGCTATGGAGATCGCACCAAGCTGAGCCTGCAGGCCGGCATTCAACAGGATAACTTCCTGGGCACCGGCAAGCGCCTGGGCCTGAGCCTGAATACCGTTTCCTATCAGCAAAGTGCAACTATCACCTATACGGACCCCTATTTCACCATCGACGGCATCAGCCTGGGCGGCACGTTGTTCTACTCAGAGTTCGATGCGGGTAACGCCAATCTGGTGCAGTACAACAACAAATCCTGGGGTATCGGCGCCAACTTCGGTTATCCGGTTAACGAATATAACCGGCTCAACTTCGGTTTTACCTACAGATTCAACGAAATTTCCCAGTTGCAGACCTATGATCAGATCCAGGATTTCTACAGCCTGTTTGCCGATCCCAGCAACCCGGACGCCGGCATCGACTTCAATACCTATGAATTTACTGCCGGTTGGAGCCGTTCGACCCTTAACCGGGGCATTTTCCCCACGGCTGGCTCCTCACAGCGGGCAGTGGCCAAGGTCACCGCACCTTTCTCAGACGTGGATTATTTCAAGCTGAGCTTCGATGCCAAACATTACTTCCCCTTGTCCCGGGATCAGCGCTGGTCATTCCTGGCCCGCCTGGAACTGGGCTATGGCAATGGTTACGGCGACATAGAGGGTAACGATCAGATCCTGCCTTTCTGGGATAACTTCCGTGCCGGGGGCAGCGACTCCCTTCGCGGCTTTGAGAACAATACGGTTGGTCCCCGAGCCATTTACCGGCAACCGCGTACCATTACCGGACCGGACGGCACACCGATTCCGCTTGGACCGAATCAGGACAACATCGTGGTGTCTCAGCGAGCGATCGGCGGTAACGCGATGGCCCTGGGTGGCCTTGAGTTAATTGTTCCCACGCCTTTTGTAGATGAGGAGTTCGACAATTCGGTACGTACCAGTCTGTTTGTGGACGTGGGGAATGTGTGGGACACTGAGTTTCGTATCGACAAGTACAACGGACTGAGAGAATCCGAACGGGCTGAAATAGCCGATTATGGTGATTATGGGCGTTTCAGAACCTCCGCCGGCTTGTCCGTGCAGTGGCTGTCACCCATGGGCCCGATGATCTTCAGCTTCTCACGGATCCTGCGAGAAGAAGATGGCGACGAAAGCCGCTTCTTCTCATTCAATATTGGCCAGACATTCTAATAAGAGCCCCGACCAGGGGCAGATTCATTTAAGGAGAATAATTTGAAAACTCTGAGCAAAAGCATACTGACTGCCGCCATTCTTGGCACATCCATGATGAGTTCAGCGGCCCTGGCCGAGCAGAAGATTGGCGTGGTAAGTGTTCAGGGCGTTTTCCAGTCCCTGCCCCAGGCAGCCGTGATCCAGGAAAACATCCGGGCTGAATTCAAGGACCAGATCGAAGAAATCACCCGTCTGGAGAAGGACATCAAGTACTATCTCGAGAAGCAACAGCGCGATGCCGCCACCATGAGCGAGAAGGAACGCAAGGAGCTGGAAGACAAACTGATCAGCCTGCGTGATGACTATGCCGGTAAGACCCAGCCCCTGCAGAACCAAATCCAGCAACGTCAGATGGAAGAGCGTAACAAACTGCTGGGGTTGATCAAACAGACCATCGACAGCATTGCTGAGAAGGACAAGTACGACATGGTGCTTAATGCTGAAGCCGTTATATACATGAAGGACAAAGGCACAGATCTGTCCAAGCAGGTCATCGATCAGGTCAGCAAAATCAAGTAACGGAACGCTACATGCAGCAATACAGCTTGCGACAACTGGCGGATCATATCGGCGCCCGCATCGAAGGAGATGAAAGCATACTGATCCATTCTGTAGGCACTCTGGCTGGCGCGGGAAAAGGTCAGATCTCCTTTTTGTCCAACAGCAAGTATCGCAGCCGCCTGGCAGACACGTCGGCCGAAGCCGTCATTCTGCATGCAGACGATCTGCCGCACTGCTCCTGCGCAGCACTGGTGATGGACAACCCCTATGTGGGCTTTGCCCTGGTGGCCCAGTTGATGGACACCACACCGGCAGCCGCAGAGTCCGTCTCTCCCCATGCTGTGATTGCACCAGATGCTAAATTTGGCGAAGGGGTGGTCATAGGCGCCCATGCGGTTATCGAAGCCGGTGTTGAACTGGCCGAAGGTGTGCAGATTGGTGCGGGCTGTGTGATCGGCAGGAACAGTCGTATCGGTGCCCGCAGTAAGCTGTGGGCCAACGTCACCCTCTATCATGATGTGCAGATTGGCCAAGACTGCCTTATTCAGTCCGGCGCTGTTATCGGTGCAGACGGATTTGGTTACGCCAATGACAAGGGCCGCTGGGTCAAGATTCCGCAGATTGGCCGGGTTATCCTGGGTAATAGGGTGGAAATTGGCGCCAGCACCACAGTGGACAGGGGAGCCCTCGAAGACACCGTGCTGCATGACGGGGTTATCATCGACAATCAGTGCCAGATTGCCCACAACGTGGTAATTGGGGAGAATACCGCCATCGCCGGTTGCACCGTCATCGGCGGCAGTACGCATATTGGCCGCAACTGTACCATTGGTGGCCTGAGTGCGGTTACCGGCCACGTGGAGATTGCCGATAATGTTCATTTCACCGGTATGAGCATGGTCACCAAAGGTGTTACTGAAGCCGGCTTGTACTCTTCAGGCCTGCCCTCCCAGCCAAGCAGGGAGTGGCGCAAGGCGGTGGCAAGTGTGCGTAACCTGGACAAGCTGGGTCAACGTGTCAAAAGATTGGAACAGAGTATTCATGGCGTGAAAGACGCCCCTGAGGGAGACAAGTAGTTGGCTAATGAGTTGAATCAGATCCAAATTGAAGAAATCATGGAGCTGTTGCCCCACCGGTACCCTTTTCTGTTGATTGACCGGGTAACGGCATACAAGCTTGGTGAGTCAATCATCGCCTACAAGAATATCAGCTTCAACGAGCCCTGCTTCACCGGACATTTTCCGGGCAAGCCCATTTTTCCCGGTGTGCTGATTTTAGAGGCCATGGCGCAGGCTGCCGGCATCCTGGGATTCAAGACCGTGGGCAATTCAGACGATCTGTATCTGTATGCAGGCATCGACAATGCCAGGTTCAAACGCCCCGTGGTGCCCGGCGACAGGCTGGACTTCGATGTACGCCTGATCAAGGAGCGCCGGGGAATCTGGAAGTTTTCCGGTGTCGCCAGTGTCGATGGTGCCGAAGTCTGCAGTGCCGAGTTCATGTGTGCCATGAGGAAGATGTAACAAGGTGATCCACGCAACAGCCATAATCGATCCCAGTGCCCGCCTTGGTGAGAATGTTCAGGTGGGGCCTTACTCCGTCATCGGCGCCGACGTGCAGATCGGCGATGATTGTGTCATCGCGCCCCATGTGGTGATCAGGGGGCCGAGCAGGATCGGCAGGAGGAACAAGTTTTTTCAGTTCTCCTCCATAGGGGAGGATTGTCAGGATAAGAAATACGCCGGCGAAGTCACCTACCTGGAGGTGGGCGACAACAACGTATTCCGTGAATTTTCCACCATTCATCGCGGTACCGTCCAGGACCAGTCCCTGACCAGGGTCGGATCCAACAACCTGTTCATGAATTATGTGCATATCGCTCATGACTGCATGATCGGGGATAACAATATTTTTGCCAACAACGCCAGTATCGCCGGCCATGTGCATATAGGTGACTGGGTCATCATAGGGGGCATGTCCGGGGTTCACCAGTTCTGCCATATAGGCTCCCACAGTTTTTGTGGGGCAGGCTCTATCCTGTTGAAGGACTTACCTCCTTATGTAATGGCGGGCGGGGAGAAAGTTGCCCCCCACGGCATCAATGCAGAAGGCTTGCGCCGACGAGGCTTCAGCAAGGAAAGTATCCTTGCCATCCGCCGGGCTTATAAGGTGCTGTATCGCAGTGGTAAGACGGTGGAGGAAGCACTGATTGAGTTGCGCGAAATGGAAAAGGACACGCCTGAGGTCGGCATTCTGGCAGACTTTGTGGCCAACTCCTCCCGCGGCATCTTGCGCTGAGTCATGGCAGACAGGCCGATCCGAATTGGGCTGGTAGCCGGAGAAGCTTCCGGCGACATCCTGGGGGCTGGCCTTATCCGTGCTCTCAAGGAACGATTTCCCGATGCCCGGTTTGAGGGTATTGGCGGTCCGCTGATGCAGGCACAAGGCTGCCAATCCCTGTTTGATATGGAAGAGCTGTCGGTGATGGGGCTGGTGGAAGTGCTATCCCGGATTCGACGGCTGCTGTCAATTCGCAAGGCTTTGGCGAAGCATTTTAGCGCTAATCCTCCTGATGTGTTTATCGGTATCGATGCCCCTGACTTCAACCTCGGGTTGGAGCGACGCCTGAAAAAAGCCGGCATCAAAACCGTCCAGTATGTGAGCCCAAGTGTCTGGGCCTGGCGTGAAAAACGCATTTTCAAGATAGCCGAAGCCACCAATCTGGTATTGAGCCTGCTGCCGTTTGAGAAAGCCTTCTATGACAGGCATCAGGTTCCCTGCACCTTTGTCGGTCATACGCTGGCCGATCAGGTTCCACTGCATCCGGATCAACTGGCCGCCAGGCTGGCCCTGGGGCTGGAAGAGCATGACAGGGTACTGGCCCTGCTGCCGGGCAGTCGTGGCAGCGAAATCAAGCTGTTGCTGGAGCCCTTTCTGACCGCCGCCAGCCTGTTGCAGAAGCGCCTGCCAGGTCTTAAGGTTCTGCTCCCGGCTGCCAATGCCAGGCGTCGTGAACAAATAGAAGCCTATCTGGCAGGGCATGCCTTTGAACTTGAACTCAAGCTGATAGATGGCCGGTCCCGTGAGGCGATGGTGGCCGCAGACGCCATACTGCTGGCGTCCGGCACGGCCACCCTGGAGGCCATGTTATGCAAAAGACCCATGCTGGTGGCTTACCGGTTTAACTGGCTGACGTACCAGATGGGCAGAAGGATGTACAAACCCAAGTATTTTTCCCTGCCCAACCTGCTGGCAGGGGAGGAACTGGTACCGGAGTTACTTCAACATCAGGTACAGCCGCATAAAATGGCCGAACTGCTTGAGGCCATGCTGGTCGACGGCGCCCCCCAACTTGTAGCCCGGTTCGAACAATTGCACCAGAGCCTGAAAAAAGATGCCGATCATCAGGCCGCGCTGGCAGTCGGGAAGTTGATAGAACAAGCATGAAGAACAGATTGATAGCCGGCGTGGATGAAGTCGGTCGAGGACCCCTGGTGGGGGATGTAGTGACAGCAGCCGTGATTCTGGACCCGGCCCGGCCCATTGCAGGCCTGGCGGACTCCAAGACCTTGTCGGAGAAAAGACGCCTGCTGCTGTATGATGAAATTCTCAGCAAAGCCTTGTGCTGGCAGGTGGGACGGGCGAACCCGGCAGAAATCGACAAGTTGAACATCCTGCACGCCACCCTGCTTGCCATGACCCGTGCTGTGCAAGGGCTGTCTGTGCAGCCTGAGCACGTGCTGGTGGATGGTAATCGCTGTCCTGGCTGGGGTTATTCCAGTGAGGCGGTGATCAAGGGCGATAGTCTGCATGCCTGCATCTCGGCTGCCTCCATTGTCGCCAAAGTCACCCGCGACAGGGAAATGCAGGTGCTGGACAGCCAGTTTCCCGAGTACGGTTTTGCCAAGCATAAAGGCTATCCGACTGCGGTGCATCTGCAACAATTGAGTTTGTTGGGGCCGACGGCGCACCACAGATTGAGTTTTAAACCTGTCCAGATGGCCCTGAAGCAACGCCATGGAGTGTTAAATGGCTGAACCCAGCTTTGTGCATCTTCGCGTCCACAGCGATTTTTCCATGCGGGATGGCCTGAACAAGGTCAAGCCCATTCTGGCCAAGGTCAAGGCTTTGAACATGCCGGCCGTGGCCATTACCGATCAGATGAACTTCTGTGGTCTGGTACGTTTTTACGGTGAGGCCCACGCCCAGGGTATCAAACCTATCATAGGCGCCGACTTCTGGGTGCGTGGTGAAGAGTTGGAAGAGCAGCTCTTTCGGCTGACGCTGCTGGCAAAAAACAACGAAGGCTACAAGAATATCACCCTGCTGATTTCCAGGGCGTACCAGCGTGGTTACCTGCAGGACAGGCCGGTCATAGATAAGGACTGGCTGGCTGAACACCGTGAAGGCGTGATTATTCTTTCCGGTGGCCGGGAAGGGGATCTGGGCCTGGCCCTTGCCAAGGGCAACCGGGAAATGGCTCAGACCATGCTGGCTTTTTACCAGCAACATTTCGATCAGCACTTCTACCTGGAGCTGATTCGTACCGGCCGCCCGGGAGAGGAAGATTATCTGCATCAGGCAGTGGAGCTGGCTGGACAGCAAAATCTACCCGTGGTGGCCACCAACGAGGTGTGCTTTATCGAGGCGGAAAATTTTGACGCCCATGAAGTGCGGGTTTGCATTCATGACGGATATACCCTGGAGGACAACCGCCGTCCAAAGCGGTACAGCGAGCAGCAGTATCTGCGTAGCGCAGAGGAAATGACCCAGCTGTTTGCCGATATTCCAGAAGCCTTGCAGAATACCGTTGAGATTGCCAGACGCTGCAATGTGACCATCCGCCTGGGTGAATATTTCCTGCCCCAATTCCCCACCGGCGATCTGAGCACAGAAGATTTCCTGGTCAAGAAGTCCGAGGAAGGACTCGAAGAGCGCCTGGAATTTCTGTTCCCGGATCCTGCCGTACGGGCGGAGCGTCGTGCCGAATATGATGAGCGCCTGGCCATTGAGTTGCAGGTCATCAACCAGATGGGCTTCCCGGGTTACTTCCTGATCGTGATGGAGTTTATTCAGTGGAGTAAGGATAACGGCATACCCGTTGGCCCCGGCCGGGGCTCGGGTGCGGGTTCACTGGTAGCCTATGCGCTGAAGATCACCGATCTTGATCCCCTCGAATTCGATCTGCTGTTTGAACGCTTCCTCAACCCAGAAAGGGTATCCATGCCGGATTTTGATGTGGATTTTTGCATGGATCGCCGGGATGAAGTGATCGACCATGTAGCCGACCTGTATGGCCGCGAAGCGGTCTCGCAGATCATCACCTTCGGCACCATGGCCGCCAAGGCGGTGGTGCGGGACGTGGGTAGGGTGTTGGGCCATCCCTATGGATTTGTTGACCGAATTTCCAAGCTGATCCCGGGCGATCCGGGCATGACCCTGGCCAAGGCCTTTGAGGTTGAACCCAGGTTACCCGAATTGTATGAACAGGATGAAGAGGTCCGGGACCTCATCGATATGGCGCGAACCCTGGAAGGGGTCACCCGTAATGCCGGCAAACACGCCGGTGGTGTGGTGATCGCGCCGACCAGAATTACTGATTTTGCCGCCCTGTATTGTGACGAAGCGGGTAACAACCCGGTTACCCAGTTTGACAAGAACGATGTGGAAACGGCCGGACTGGTTAAATTCGACTTTCTCGGCCTGCGCACCCTGACCATCATTCAGTGGGCCCTGGATATGATCAAGAGCGGCAAGGGACAGGACATCGATATCAGCGCCATCCCGCTGGACGACAACCCCAGCTTCAGGCTGTTACAGAACGCAGAAACCACGGCGGTATTCCAGCTTGAATCCCGGGGCATGAAAGATCTGATCAAACGTCTGCGCCCCGACAGTTTTGAAGACATTATCGCCCTGGTCGCCCTGTTCCGTCCGGGCCCGTTGCAATCGGGGATGGTAGACAACTTTATCGACCGCAAACATGGCCGGGAGGCAATATCCTACCCCGACGCCCAGTATCAGCACGAGTGTCTGGAGGAAATCCTCGAACCGACCTATGGCATCATCCTTTATCAGGAACAGGTGATGCAGATAGCCCAGGTCATGGCCGGCTACAGCCTGGGAGGCGCTGACCTGCTGCGCCGGGCCATGGGCAAGAAAAAGCCCGAGGAGATGGCCAAGCAGCGCTCCACCTTCGCCGAAGGGGCTAAAAACAATAATATTGACGCCGAACTGGCGACGAAGATCTTCGATCTGGTAGAAAAATTCGCCGGTTATGGCTTCAATAAGTCTCACTCTGCTGCCTATGCCCTGGTGTCTTATCAGACTTTGTGGCTGAAGACCCATTACCCGGCCGAGTTCATGGCGGCAGTCATGTCGGCGGATATGGATAACACGGACAAGATAGTGACGCTGGTGGACGAATGCCAGCGCATGGGCCTGACGGTTTTGCCTCCGGACGTGAATACCGGCCAGTATAAGTTCACCGTTGATCCGCAAGGCCAGATTGTGTATGGCATCGGCGCAGTAAAAGGGGTGGGAGAAGGCCCCATCGAAGCCATTATTGAGGCCAGGGCAGAGGAGGGACCCTACCGGGATCTGTTCGATTTCTGCGCCAGGGTGGACCTGAAAAGAATCAACAAACGGGTGCTGGAGAAGCTGGTATTGGCGGGAGCCATGGACAACCTGGGCCCCCACCGCGCTTCTTTGATGGCCAGTTTGCCCGAAGCCATTGCCGCCGCTGACCAGCATGCCAAGGCTGAATCCTTCGGCCAGGCGGATATGTTCGGGCTGTTAACCACCGAGCCAGAAGAAGTCCGGCAGGCCTTTGCCGATGTGCCCAGATGGCCGGAAAAAGTCTGGCTGGAAGGAGAGCGGGAAACGCTGGGACTGTATCTGACAGGGCATCCTATCAATCAGTATCAGCAGGAGATCCGTCATTACACCAAGGCCAGGCTGGTGGATATCAAACCCACTTCCCGGGAAGGCAGCGCCACCGCGGTGGGACTGGTGATGGATATGCGGGTGATGGTCAACAAACGGGGGAAGCGCTGGGCCATTGTCACCCTGGATGACAAGAGCGCCCGTTTGGATGTACGTTTTTTCCCCGATATGCTGGAACAATTCGAAGCTGTGCTGCAAAAAGACAGAATTTTGGTAGTATCTGGACAGGTCAGCTTTGATGAGTATTCCGCTGGCAATACAATGACCGGCCGCGACGTCATGGATATTGTCCAGGCCAGGGAAAAGAACGCCAGGGCCCTGCTGCTGACTCTGTCCCAGGATTGGTGTAGCCCCCAACAGGTGGCGGGGCTGAAGGCTGTTCTGGATAAATATCGTGGTGGCACCTGTCCGGTCCAGTTGTCATACTTGCATCCCCATGCATCGGCTATGCTGTCTGTAGGGGCCGACTGGTATGTGACACCGGCCGACGAACTGATACACGAATTGCAACTGCTTGTGGGTGACAAACAGGTAGCCCTGATGTTCCATTGACGGCTTACAAGCGATCATCACATGGCAATAGCCGTCTTCGGAAATAAAGAAGACGGATCACAAACAATATTAAGGTAGTGGGATGAGTTTAAACTATCTGAGTTTTGAGCAGCCAATTGCAGAATTGGAAGCCAAAATCGAGGAATTGCGCCTGGTCAATCAGGGCGGTGAGTTCGACGTGGGCCTGGAAGAGGAAATCACCAAGCTCAAGGAAAAAAGTGCCGAACTGACCAGAAAAATCTTTGCCGATTTGGGAGCCTGGCAGGTGTCACAGCTGGCTCGTCATCCGCTAAGGCCCTACACCCTGGATTATCTGCCGAGAATTTTCACCGACTTCGATGAACTGGCTGGTGATCGGGCGTTCGCCGATGACAAGGCCATTGTAGGCGGTCTGGCCAAACTCGATGGACAGGCGGTGATGGTGATCGGCCATCAGAAAGGCCGGGACACCGCCGAGAAGATTAAACGGAATTTCGGCATGCCCAAACCCGAAGGATACCGTAAGGCGTTGCGTTTGATGGAAATGGCTGAGCGTTTCCGTTTACCCATTATTACCTTTATCGATACACCGGGCGCCTATCCGGGCGTTGGCGCAGAGGAACGGGGCCAGAGCGAGGCCATCGCCCGTAACCTCAAGGTGATGGCGGGGCTGAAAGTGCCGGTCATCTGTACGGTCATCGGCGAAGGTGGCTCGGGCGGCGCATTGGCCATCGGTGTGGGGGATCGGGTCAATATGCTGCAATACAGCACCTATTCGGTGATCTCTCCCGAGGGCTGTGCCTCAATCCTGTGGAAAAGCGCAGAAAAAGCGCCCCTGGCAGCGGAAGCCATGGGGGTCAGTGCTCAGCAAATCAAAAAGCTTGGCCTGATCAACCAGATAGTCGAAGAACCACTGGGTGGCGGGCATCGTAACTATGACGGGGTGGCCGCGAATCTGAAAGCCTGCATCAAACAGCAGTTGTCCCAGTTACAGAAGCTGTCTCAGGCCAACCTGCTGGACGAACGCTACGAGCGACTCATGTCATTTGGCTATTGCTGATCAATGCCGATAAACTAGGCCGCATTCGCGGCCTTTTTTAATTCCAGCCTTGCTGTTCAATGACTTTCGCGCCTTTATGGCGCCCTATATTCACCAACCCCTGTCCGTTGCCTACAGCGGCGGAATGGACTCCCATGTCTTGCTGCACCTGCTCTGGCGTCTGCGTGAGCAACATCCTTTCATGCAGATTGGCGCCGTGCATGTGCACCACGGCCTGAGTCCTAATGCCGATCAATGGCAGAGTCATTGCGAAAGGGTCTGTCAGGCGCTGGGAATAGCCCTGACAAGCCGGCGGGTAAAAGTGCTGATGAAGGGCCGGCAAAGTCTGGAAGCTCAGGCCAGGGAGGCCCGTTATCAGGCTATCGACGAGGCGGTTGGGACCGATACCGCCGTGCTGCTGGGCCAGCACCAGCGGGATCAACTGGAGAGCTTTCTGTTGCAGCTCAAGCGCGGTGCCGGGCCAAGAGGCCTGTCGGCCATGGCCGATAGCCAGCGTTCTGGCGATCGGCTGTACCTGCGGCCATTACTGCAGCAGCCTCCTTCGTCGCTCAGACAGTATGCCCAGGAATTCGCTCTGCAATGGGTGGAGGATGAGTCCAACCTGCACACCGGGTTTGAGCGCAACTTTCTGCGCCATGAGATCGTCCCCCTGCTCGAGGCCCGCTGGCCGCATATAGGTTCGACGGTGGCCCGCAGCGCCAGGCTCTGTGCCGAACAACAGACTTTGCTGGATGAGTGTACGAGTGGACATCTGGCCAGGCTCAGGCAAAAGGATGGCAGCCTCTGCTTAAAAGGGTTGGTAGGATTTTCTCTCTCCTGGCAAAGACAAATAGTACGTCTGTGGCTGTTGGACGCAGGATTACCTGTACCCACGGAAAAACAGCTGGAGCAGATAATCAGGCAGGCGATGCAGGCCAGGGAAGATGCTGCCCCCAGTGTAAAGGTGGCTAACTGGCAGGTGCGGCGTTTTCAGCAACGCCTGTATTTAACCGGATCCATCGTCAATACCATGCCCGAGGAGCTGATCTGGCGGGGGGAAAAAGTGTTCGTCCTCCCGGATGGCCGCCGGCTGGAGTTTACACCGGGCTACAAAGGGGGGGAATCCAATGAGATCCTGCTGAATATTGCTCAGGAGGACAGCGTCGCGGTGTGCTTCGCCAGGCTTAATGATCGCTTCACACCCGCAGGGTCTCGTCACAGCAAACCCCTTAAACAATGGCTCAAACTTTGGCGGGTGCCGCCGTGGCAACGTTCGCAACTGCCACTGATCTACCTGAATCACAGGCTGGTGGCGGTGCTTGGCCTGGAGGGGCCTGAACTGGCCGATACGGAGGGGAATAAGCCGGGGTGGCTTCGGATTCGTCTTGCCGGTAGCGGCAAAACCTTGCCGTCATAACCTTGGGCCCATTCAAATCAGCAAATGGGTATCAGGCAGTGCGCATCTGCCGGTAACCTGCCTGTTTGACCCGGTACAGGTTGCCGTCGGCGCGTTCGAACAAATTGAAATGTTCGTCACCGTCCTGGTACTGGCTGGTGCCTATACTGCAACTGACCTGGTGCTTGGCCAACAGCGGCTGGGTGGCAAGGGCCCTATGAATTCGCTGGGCGATAGTCAGCAGAATCTGCTGATCGGCATCTTCGATCAGGCAACAAAATTCGTCCCCGCCAAAGCGGAAGGCAAAATCCGTGTCACGCAAGCAGCCGGCGATAGACTCAGCAGCGGCAACGAGTACTCTGTCACCTTCCTGGTGGCCGAACCTGTCATTGATGGCTTTGAATCTGTCCATGTCGATGACCAGCAGGCCGAAACGTTTTTCTGCTCGTCGTTTGGCGTGGCTGATCTGGCGCAGCAGAGCCTCGTCAAAACTGGCGCGGTTGCCGAGGCCGGTCAGGTGATCCTTGTTGGCCAGACGCTTTAACTGACCATGGGTCAGGCAGTTGCGCAAACCCAGGCTGAACAAGTCCTGCAGCTCCTGGACAAGCTTCAACTCCGACGGCGCAGGCAGGCTGTCAAACTGATAGGCGACCACGGCTTCCAGGTTCGAGTCCCATTGGCAGTGGAACTTCCGGCTGTGCGCCGCCTGCGTGCCGACAAGAACGTTGCCCTGCTGCCAGTGCACTTCTACACCGGCAAGCGGTATCCGCTCCCTTACTTCGTTAAGGTATTGTCTGAGCAGCTCCTGAGTGTCCAGAGTCGTCAGCAGCTTTTTCATCAGTTCCAACATTTCACCCTCCCGCAGCAACTGATCAGTCGCAGTGAAATGGAAGACGCCGTCAACAGATGTGCTATCGTGAATTGAGGTAAGTTGTTCCAATTTCTGCTCCTGGCGTTAACCTGACGGTTTTTCGGCAACCTGTGCTAAATTGAGTTTACTGAGATGGAACTAGCAAAATGTGTGCCTGCATCGTTATTTGAGCCGGTATCTGATTGACAGGGTATTGAATGGAAAGCAACTTTTCCGATATTTTATTGCTGATGGCAGTCGCTATCCTGATGGTCTGGCTGTTCCGTCGAGTCAATCTACCGCCGATTCTGGCCTATTTGGCCGCCGGCGTGGTGGCCGGTCCCGAGCTGCTGAGTCTGTATTCCCATCCACAGAACATCCACTTTATCGCCGAGCTGGGCATCGTCTTCCTGCTGTTCACTCTGGGTCTGGAATTTTCGTTGCCCAAGATGCTGGCCATGCGCCACCTGGTGTTCGGTGTCGGGTTTGGCCAGGTGCTGCTGACCCTAGGCCTTTTCATGGGCCTGTGCCTGCTCGCGGGGACCTCTGTCCGGGAAGCCTTCGTCATTGGCGCCATGGCAGCATTATCCTCGACCGCCATTGTCATCAAACAACTGTCTGAGATGGGGAGCCTGAACACGGGCCGTGCGCAGATGGCTGTGAGTATTCTGCTGTTCCAGGATTTGGCGGTGGTCCCCTTTCTGATTGTTATTCCGCTGCTGGCAGAGGATGTCAGTCAGGGACTGGCCCTGGCTATAGTGACGGCCGTTTTCAAAGGGGCATTGGTGGTGGTTATCCTGCTGTCCGTGGGGAAGTGGTTGTTGCCCCGGATCTTCAGTGAGGTGGCCAGAACACGAACCGACGAACTCTTTGTTCTCACGGCTATCCTGGTGACTCTGATGGCGGCGGGTCTGACCTACAGCTTTGGTCTGTCCATGGCGCTGGGGGCGTTCCTGGCGGGGATGATGCTCAGTGAAAGTCAGTACCGTTACCAGTTGGAAGCCGATATCAGGCCGTTCCGGGATATTCTGATGGGCTTGTTCTTTATTACCATCGGCATGAAGCTGGAATTTGCCCCTCTGTTGCAGGATTGGTACTGGGTGCTGCTGGGCGTCACCGGTTTAATGGTCTGCAAAGTGTTGCTGGTTCGGCTGGCAGCCTGGTTGCTCAGGGAGCCGGCACAGGACGCCTGGGCGGCGGGGATTAAGATTTGCCAGATGGGCGAGTTCAGCTTCGTTCTGGCTTCGCTGGCCATTTCTGAGCAGATTCTGGATCCCGGCTTGGCATCGGTATTACTGTCTGTGGGAATACTCAGTATGGCAGTGACCCCCTACCTGATCACCCACAGCAAACGACTGGCGCAGAATCTGACCCAGCCCCCGCCCACAGAGGATGAGGACATTCCCGCTGATCTCAAAGTACAAAAAGATCATGTGCTGATTTTCGGCTATGGACGGGTTGGCCAGTCGGTCAGTCGGATGCTCAGGGTAGAAGCCATTCCCTATGTGGCTGTCGATGCCGATCCCATCCGGGTCCAGGAAAGCCGCAATGCCGGCGAACCTGTACTCTTTGGTGATGTGGCCAGTAAGGACATTCTGCGGGCAGTGGGAGTAGACAGGGCGAAGATGGCCATCATTACCTTTGATGAGCATATTAAGGCCATCAGTGTGATAGGCGCTGTCATGTCACTCAATCCCGACCTGCCCATCGTGGTCAGAACCCGCAAGGACTATCGCATGGATGAGTTGTACATGGCCGGAGCGTCCCAGGTGGTGCCGGAGATCCTGGAGGGCAGCCTGATGCTGGTTTCCCAGGTGCTGCATCTGTCCGGAGTGCCCATGTCAAGGATCCTCAAGCGGGTCAGGGCCGAACGTAAAGGTCACTATGGCCACATGCACGGTTTTTTCCCCGGCGAAACCACGCAGGTCAATTATGAGAAACAGAGCAAGCTGGAGTTCCTTCATGCGGTAATACTCAATAGCGACGCCTGGGCCGTCGGAAAGCCTCTCAGCCAACTCAATTTCGACAGGGTCAACGTGACTCTCAAGGGACTGAGGCGTGACAATAAAGAAGTGGCTAATCCAGACAATGACCTGCAGCTTAAGGCAAATGACGTCCTGGTCATTTCCGGTAAGCCCAGAAGGGTGGAGCGGGCAGAGCGTTACTTGCTGGAGGGAAGGTGATTTTAGAGCAACTGAGTCCAGTTTCAAACCATCTGACAGGGAGCCTGAGAATGACAAGCCGAATCGGGGATTTTTTCAGTGTTGACTACATGCCTCATGGGCACTGCTATCTTTGGAAGCCGGAAATCCTCTGGCTGAACGTTATCTCCGATGCACTGATCGCCAGTGCCTATTTTACCATTCCCTTTGTTCTCTATCTGTTTGTGAAAAAGCGTGAAGATTTGAAGTTCGGCTGGATTTTCCATCTGTTCTCCGCCTTTATCTTTCTTTGTGGCGTGACCCATCTATTCGGTATCTATACGGTCTGGCAGGGAGCCTACGGTTATCATGGACTGGCCAAACTGGTCACCGCCATCGTTTCGGTGAGCACGGCCTACGCACTCATTAGTCTGCTCCCTAAAGCTTTGGCCTTGCCCGGCCCGGCCGATTACGCCAGGGAAAAGGAACGGGCTTACCGGGCCGAACTGGAAAAGCTGGCCCTGGAAAACGAAAAGGAAAAAATGCAGACGGTGCGTATGGCTGTGGAGGGGTCACCCTTCGGTAAGCTGGTCACCGATGCCAGGGGCGAGATTGTGCTGACCAACAGCGCTTTGTGCGAGCTGTTCGGGTACCAGGAAAAGGAACTGCTGGGCCAGCATGTCAATATGTTGCTGCCACCGGAGCTAAGGGACGGGCACAGACAGCAGGTCGCGGAGATCACGCAGGGACAGCGTAGCGCAGGTTTGATGACATCGCGTCTGGTCTACGGGCAGGCCAGGGATGGGGGGAAGATACCCGTGGAGGTGACCCTGCACCGGGGCGAGTTGAATGGCAAGATAAAGGTGTTTGCCACTGTGGTGGATATCAGTGAACGGCTGAACTACGAGTCCCGACTGCTGGAGGCCAATGCGCGGTTCGAGCGGGTTTTGTCGGGTGCCAGGGACGCCCCCTGGGAGTGGAATGTCAGGCAGGACTCCAACTGGTTCTCGCCAAGGTTTCATGAACTCCTGGGTTGGCCCGGCGACATACCTAAACGGCTTGATACCTGGCTGGCACACATCCATCCGGAACATCGGCAGCGGGTCGAACAACATCTGCAGGATCACCTCAGAGGTAACAGCAAGTATGACATCAATTATCTGGGGCTGGCCGCCGACGGAACCTATCACTGGTTTAATACCCGGGGGGGCAGCGTCAGGGACGAGCAGGGTGAAGTGGTACTGATGTCCGGCGTTATCTCCGATGTTCAGGAAGAAAAGGAGATGGAAGCCGCGCTGCTGGACAAGTCAGAGTTTCTTGAGTCTGTGTTTACCGGCAGTTCCGGAGGTATCCTGGTGTTTGACAAAAAAGACCGGGAACTGGTGGTTTCGGCCGCCAACGAGAGGTTCAGCCAATTGCTGGGCTGTCAGCGCTCTGAAATCGAGGGCCTGAAGCTCAGCACCCTGTTGGAGCGAGGCTACGATGGTGCTCTCAGCAAGTTGAGTTCCCATATTGACCAACTGGCCAGCACTGATACCGGTCGGACTCACAGTCTAATCCATGAGGATCCGTCACACAGTTGGGTGCAATTGGATATTCACCCACTGCAGGATGATTCGGGTCAGATTGATCGCATCATCATCTCATCCAGCGATGTCACCGAATTGAAACTGGCTGAACAGCGTCTGGAGAATACATTGCAGGAAAAGGTCTCCTTGCTTAATGAAGTTCATCACAGGGTCAAGAATAACCTTCAGATCGTCAGCAGCCTGATGGACATTCAAAGCCGACAGGTAAAAGCAGAAGATGTGGCGTTGATGAATGATCTGAAAAACCGGGTCAGGGCCATGGCCCTGATCCATGAACTACTGTACCAGACTGACGATCTCGCCTCGGTCAATCTGGAAACCTATGTGGGTAAGCTGGTGAGCCTCATTGGCGACACCCTGTACCAAGGACAGGGCGATGCCATGAATTGCCAATTGATCACGCCACCGCAGGCTATACAGGTTTCCATCAATCGTATGGTCCCACTGGGTTTGTTGATTTGCGAAGCGGTGACTAATGCTTTCAAATACGCGTTTCAGGAAGGGCAGGGCAGGCTGGAGGTCAATCTGAGCCGGCAGGAGCAGAAAATCTGCATCAGTATCCGGGACAACGGTCCCGGCTTTGATATCCGTCTGTTTGAGCAGGCCAGCCTGTCACGACATCTCGGTTTCACACTGATGAAAACCTTTGCCAAACAGGCAGGATTCGATATTAAACTCAGCGTTGAACAGGGAACCCGTATTGATCTGATCGAGCGGCCCTAGCCGGAGCTTTGCGGGCGCTGCTCCAGCAGATAGGCCAGCAGCTCCGTTAAGGGCATGGGCCTGGCAAAATAGTAGCCTTGCATATTATGCACCCCTTTATCGCGCAGGTAGTCCCGCTGCTCAATGGTTTCAATGCCTTCAGCCGTCATCCGCAGTCCCAGGCTGCGACCCAGGTTGATAATGGCTTCAACCACAATCTGCTGGCGGGAATCCTCACCCAGCCCGCTGACAAAGCTGCGATCGATTTTCAGTTTGGAGATGGACATCTGGGTTAGTTTGGACAGGGACGAGTAACCGGTGCCAAAGTCGTCTATGGCGATGCTGACGCCTGCCTGGCGCAGTTGCCATATCAGCAACGAGGCCTGTTCCGATTGCAGAGTGCTTTCGGTGACTTCCAGCTCCAGTCTCTGCGGCTGTATCTGTGTATCTTCGAGTATTTCCTGGAGCGCTTCGAGAAACTGTGAGTCCTTGAGTTGCTGGCCCGATACATTGACCGCCACTTCTATTTCTTCCAGGCCCTCCCGTTCCAGCAGCTTGAGCAGCATGCAGGCCTCCCGCAACATATGCAGGCCAAGCGCCTGGATCAGCCCGGTTTCCTCGGCCACGGGAATGAAGGAGTCGGGGGGGATCATGCCTGCGTCTTTGTCTATCCAGCGACACAGGGCTTCAATACCCACAACCCTGTGGCTGTGGGCGTCCACTATGGGTTGCCAGTAAGCCTGGATGGCTTTGTCAGACAGAGCCTTGTGCAGGCCCTGTTCGATAAACAGCCTATATCTTGCCCCTTCAACCATTTCCTCTGAATAAAACGTATAAGTAAACTTGCCCTTGCGTTTGGAAGCGTACATGGCCGCATCGGCGTGCTTGAGCAAAGCGGCTGCGTCCTCGACCGTTTCATCGGCGATGGCGACGCCAATACTGCAGGTGACCATCATCTCACGCCCGGCAACCTGAAAAGGCTGCCGGCAGATACCTATAACTTTCTGGGCAAGGTGTTCAAAGCCCTGCCGGTTTTCAATACCCTGCACTATGATGACAAATTCGTCACCTCCGAGCCTGATCAGCACGTCTTCACTGCGTATGATTTGTATCAGCCGCTGGGCAAAGGTCACCAGTAACTGGTCGCCGGGATCATGGCCCATGGAGTCATTGATTAGTTTGAATGAATCGATGTCTATGAAATACAAGGCCGCACCGGTTTGGCTGTTGCAGTCCAGCTCAGCCAGCACCTGATTCATCATGTTCCGGTTACCCAATCCGGTGAGGCCATCGCGATAAGCCATGCGATTCAGCTCGCGCTGGGCTGTTTTCAACCCGGAAATGTCGGTCAGGATCATGATAAAAAGTTCCGGATGATGAGCGGTGGCGGGAATGCGGCTTATATTCTGCAGGGCGTGAAAGTGGCTGCCGTCCTGCCGGTGTACCAATACTTCACGGCGCTGGTTGAGGGCCTGTTTGTCATCGGGACTATGCAGATCCTGCTGGCGGTTGCCGCTGAGTACCCGAAATACAGGTTCTCCGACTATCTCGTCTGCCCTGAAATGGGTTTGGCGGAAAAACGCCTGATTGACCGAGCGAATCGTCATATCCGAGTACAGGACGATGACCGACTCGTCAATGTTGGCGAGAATTTTGGAGGCAGTGCGCAGTTCGTTAACGAAGCTTTCCCGTTCTGACACATCCTTGATGGCGCCGATGCGGATCCTGCCCTCTTCCAGGGTCATGTCGCTGAGATAGAGCTCAATCCATCGTGGGGTTTGGATATCCTGTGTGGCCCTGAGTCTGAAAGTGCGACTGATGGAGCGCCCGTCTCTGAGCAGTTGCTGCAGTTCGGGCGCCTCTTCATCAGCCAGGCGGGAGAAAAAGGCGTTGGCTTCAAGCTCGACACCGGTTTTACCTATCTGCAGCCTGTCGCCGAACACCCCCTCGAGTTGTACGGTGTTATGTTCGGCATCGTATTCCAGTAGGCTAAGCTGAGCAGCCCGGACGGCCGCCTGCAGTCTCTTCTCCGAGCGTTCCGTGATCTTTTCGTATCGGTGACGGGCCAGGGCGGTTTCGATACTGGCTTTGAGTTCGCGGCTGTTGTAGGGCTTGACAATATAGCCGTAGGGCGCTGTCAGACCGGTACGCCGGATCAGGTCGTCACTGGTATAGGCTGTCAGGTAGATGACAGGTATGTGCAAGTCCTGGCCTATTCGTCGGGCGGCATTGATACCATCGCCTCCGGCGCCCAGATTGATATCCATCAATACCAGATCCGGACGATGGGCTTGAGCCAGCTCAAAGGCTTCCTGTTCGGAACTCGCCATGGCACATATCTCATAGCCACTGTCCTGCAGATCCAGCGACAGGTTCAGCGCAATCAACTGCTCGTCTTCGACGATCAATAAGGTACTTCTGTCCATAGACATTCCTTGTGGTTACGGCTGTGAAGGACAGCCTGCACTGCCCCCTTCTCACCCTTAGTGTCACGACGTCATTAAAACTCCCACCGGAGATAATCAATTATAGACTTATCAGATCTCAAGAAAGGCGCGAATTTCGTCCAGACGATTGAGCCCATCCTGATAGCCAAGGTCCATCAAATGCTGACAGAAACGGCCATCAAACAACAGATAGCTGAGCAGGCTGGACTCTGAATCGGGCCTCACACCAAGGAGTTTCATCAGACTGCGAATACCCCACGGCAGGTGGTGATAGTGGCGTGCGGCGATTTCGTTGACATTGAAAGCCGGATTGAGGGCCAGACACTCCACCGGTTTGAGGTGCGTGGCCTGTCGTTGCTTATCGGACAGCAGGGACAGGGTATGGTTGATACGGTGCAGCCTTTCGAGATCAGAATGCAGGGTGTCGGCGAAAATGGTGTCCAGCAAATGGCCGGCAACCACCGCATTATTGGGATAATGGGACAACAGGTGCTTCCTGTCCGGCCTTGGTTGCTCCACCCCGATGATCAGGATCTTTTCTGCCCCCAGATGAATCGGCGTACTCAGGGGGGAAAGCTGGTGGATGGAGCCGTCGCCAAAGTATTCATCGGCCAGTTTGACGGTGGGAAACACCAGTGGAATGGCGGCCGAGGCCATCAGATGCTCCACATTCAGGCTGCTCCTGACGCCGCGGCGTTTTGCCCGTTCCCAATCCGCCAATTGATCATCGCCCTGGAAGAAGCTGATTGAGTTGTTGGTGCTGTAGCTGGAGGCTGTCACACTGATGGCTTTCAGATGGCCAGTGATGATGTTGCGATCGATTCTGTTGAAATTCAACGCCTGGCGCAGCAAACCCCGCAGCGGCTGGTTGTCAAGCAGGCTGGCCGGGCGTCGGGCGATTTGCTCAGACATAAGATTCTGTAGTTGATTTCTGAGCAGGTAACTGAACAGTGGATAAAATTCACTTTCGTAAACCTGCTGGGTGCGGAAGTTTTTCCAGACCCATTCCAGTTTCCTCACGCCCAGGTGGTAACAGGAAGCAAAACAGGCCAGGGCCGTGGCATTGATGGCGCCGGCTGAGGTGCCGCACAGGATGGGAAACGGCAGACTGTGATTGCGTGGCAACAGCCTGGTGATGGCCCGGAGGACCCCTACCTGATAGGCTGCCCGCGCACCTCCTCCCGACAATAGTAACGAAAACCTATGCCGCTCCAGCATGGGATTCCTGGTTGAAATCGATACAGATGCCTTCTGCGGCGGCAAACAGATCCAGATCCATTTCTCCCACCTCGATCACTTCCTGACAATGACGTTCGATGCTTTCGATTTCATCGTCGGTACGGCTGTCGTCATGGCTGTAAAGGGCCAGGCGCCTGGCCCGGCAGGCCATAGCCAGCTTGACGGCCTCTTCGGCGACAGAATGTCCCCAACCGGCTTTTCTGGGCATGTCGGAAATCATGTACTGTGCATCATGGATGATGAGGTCAGCACCCTCGGCAAACTTTGCCCAGTCGAGAAAACCTGTGGCTTTTTTATAGGGGGGATAGAGTTCGTTGTCGGTAATATAGGCCACTTTGGCCCCGTCGGCTTCAATCAGGTATGAGCTGCCGCTGCCCGGATGATTCATGCTGTTGCGACTGATATTGGCATTGCCGAGCTTCCACTGGTCGGTACCCGGTGGAACCGGCCTGATCTCGATATTGGAGGGCAGGGTATGATACTGGACGGGAAAGTAACTACCCATCATCTGCTGCAAAATAGCATTATCCTCCCGGGGGTGGGTTTGTCCGGGTGTAACGTAGATATTGCGCCCCGGTTGATAGATAGGAGCAAAAAACGGAAAGCCCTGTATGTGATCCCAGTGGTTGTGGGTCAGTAGCAGGTGCAGGTCATTTGTTTTATCTGCAAGCTTCCTGCCCAGTGCTTTGATACCCGTTCCTGCATCCAGGATAATATCTGTGCCGTCGTCCAGCTCCACATGCACGCACGCGGTGTTGCCGCCGTAGCGGATAAACTCCGGGCCCGGCGTGGGGATCGAACCTCTGACTCCGTAAAACGTCAGTTTCATAGTATTCCTTCAAGCGCTTCCTATGCAGTTCTGCGGGATTGCAGCCTGGCAACCGTCCCTGGCAAATCGTCTTCTGCGGCCGGTAACTACCCAGGCAGGCGAAGCACACATCTCGATTAGCTTACTCTAATTAAAGCCCGGCCATAAACCAAGTATCCAGTAGAGGCCGGGAATATGATTTTTAACACGTGGGTATGAGGTTTAATGAAATAAAAAAGCGCCTGTCGGCGCTTTTCTTACAGGGCCTGTATAAAGGCCAGGACCTGTTCCAGTTCAAGCAAGTGTTTTTCCCCGCTGCGCCGGCTTTTGTATTCCACCCTATTGTCATCCAGATTGCGTTCGCCGATGACTATGTGATGCGGAATGCCGAGCAACTCCATATCGGCGAACATGACACCGGGGCGTTCCTTGCGATCATCGAACAGCACGTCAATACCGGCTTGGGTCAACTGTTGGTAAAGCTTCTCGGCCGCTTCCTGTATACGATGGGATTTGTGCATGTTCATGGGGATGAGCGCCAGCCTGAAAGGGGCAATGGCGTCGGGCCAGATGATGCCAAATTTGTCATGGTTCTGTTCAATGGCTGCCGCCACAATACGGGACACCCCGATGCCGTAGCAGCCCATGGTCAGCACCTGGTGCTTGCCTGACTCGGTCAGTACGCCGCAGTTCATGGCTTTGGAGTACTTATCACCCAGTTGGAAAATATGTCCCACTTCAATGCCGCGTTTTATCTCCAGTACGCCCCTGCCATCTGGTGAGGGATCGCCGGCTTGTACATTGCGGATATCGGCCACCTGGGGCAGCGCCACATCCCTTTCCCAGTTGATATTGAAATAATGTTTGTCATCCTGGTTGGCGCCGGCGCCAAAATCACTCATCGCTGCCACCGCCCGGTCAACAATCAGCGGGATGGGCAAACCAACCGGCCCCAGTGAGCCCGGACCAGCCCCCAGCGCCGAGCGGATTTCCGCTTCGCTGGCAAAGGTCAGGGGGGTTGCCACCTGAGACAGCTTCTCCGCTTTTACCCCATTGAGCTCATGGTCACCACGCACCAGCAGGGCCACGAGCCCCGCCTCAATATCATCAGAGGCTTTGACGATCAATGTCTTGACGGTCTTTTCGACGGGCAGGTTGAACTGCTCCACCAGTTCGGCAATGGTTTTGGCATGAGGCGTATCCACCAACTGCATCTGAGCGGTGGGCCCGGTCCTTTCTGTGGAGGGGGCGAGGGCTTCGGCCATTTCCACATTGGCGGCAAATTCCGACTCGGTACTGAAGGCGATCGCATCTTCACCGGATTGGGCCAGTACATGGAATTCGTGGGACATGCTGCCGCCGATAGAGCCGGTGTCGGCAATCACAGGACGGAACTCCAGACCCATGCGCTCGAAGATATTACAGTAGGCCTGATACATGTCCTGATAGGTTTTCTCCAGGCAGTCATGGCTCAGGTGGAAGGAGTAGGCATCCTTCATGGTGAACTCGCGTCCGCGCATCACACCAAAGCGTGGGCGGATCTCATCACGGAATTTGGTCTGTATCTGGAAGAGGTTGAGCGGCAGTTGCTTATAGCTGCTGACTTCACGCTTTACCAAGTCGGTGATGACTTCTTCGTGGGTGGGGCCCAAAACAAAATCCCGCTGCTGGCGATCTTTGATGCGCAGCAGCTCCGGGCCGTATTCCTCCCAACGGCCTGACTCCTGCCAGAGATCGGCTGGCTGAACCACCGGCATCAGTACTTCAATGGCACCGGTCCGGGTCATTTCGTCCCGTACAATGCCGGCTACCTTGTTCAGTACCCTCAGTCCGGTCGGCAGCCAGGTATACAGACCTGAAGCCAGCTTTCTGATAAGGCCGGCACGCAGCATCAATTGATGACTGATGACCTCTGCATCGGCTGGGGTCTCTTTCTGGGTCGCTAATAAATACTGACTGCTTCGCATAGTTTTGGTTACCAGGAGGAAAAAAATCGCGTCATTCTATCAGTCCGACTGCAGTGGCTGAAGCCAAAGGGGCGGGATTTTTTAACCTTTTTCTGCAGGCGTTGCAGCGGGCTCTATAGACAGGACCCGATTGACCCCCGCTTCTGCCTGCCAGCGGATGTTGAAGCCGCTTATACGCATACCGAACTCTTCTTGCTTATTTTGTTGTTTGTAAGCCGGGCGGGGATCCTGAGTCAGCACCTCGCTGATTAGCTGTTCCAGCTCAGTAGATTGGCACCGGATCTCTTGTAAATGCCTCCTCGCCTGTTCGGTAAACACTACCTCCATGATGGCCGGGGGGGCGTCAGCGAATCCGGCCTCAGCCTCTGGCAAGGCGTCGGCGTAAGGAAGGTAAGGCTTAATGTCCAGAATCGGCGTGCCGTCGAGCAGATCCATGCCGCGTACCTTTAATAATGGCTTGCCCTGACGCGTGGTCAGCCCGGCAACTTCGACGACCGACAAGCCCATGCCGTTGGGGCGGTGGGTGCTGCGGGTAGCGAACACGCCCAGTTTGCGGTTTCCGCCAAGTCTGGGTGGCCGCACCAGCGGGGTCCAGCCCCGCTCCAGGGTCTGGTGGAACTGGAAAATAAGCCACAGGTGGGAAAACTGTTCTATGCCTCTTAAACAGTTAACATCGTCAAAGGGTGCCTGGAAATGAATCTCGCCTATTGCACTGGGCACCAGCCCAGGCTGCCTAGGAATGGCGAACTTTTCCTGATAGGGGGTCCGGATGAACCCTATTGGACTGAGCTGCATCATGGTCTTCTGTGCGACATAATTTGCAACATTTTCAATTCATTGTCAGATGATTACAAAGTCTTTTGTGGATAAACTGGTCGGGACATTTGAGGCAAGTAATCAAATGCTCATTCCCGGACAATGTTGCCCGCCGACTGGCGGGCTTTTTTTATCTGCCGGACATACCATGCCGGGTCTCCTAACTGCGGACGTTTTATCCGGCTTGCCGCCGGGTTATAGTTTGATGTTGAAATTAACCAAACCGATCCCATATCGGAGCCGACTTCTCTAACTCTTTGATCATTTAAGGAATCTTATGATCTCAGTAAAGAACCTGACAAAACGTTTCGGTGGCTTTACCGCCGTTGACAACCTCTCATTCGAGGTCAAGCCCGGTGACATTGTGGGTTTTCTCGGTCCCAACGGGGCGGGAAAATCTACCACAATGAAGATGCTGACCGGCTTTTTGACCCCGAGCAGTGGGGAGATCCGTATTGCAGACCAGGCAATGGACCAATCCAGCAAGCACATTCAGCAGCGGCTGGGTTACCTGCCCGAAGGAGCGCCGGCATACGGCGATATGACGCCCATTCAGTTCCTTAATTTTATTGCCGATATCCGCAAGCTCAAAGGCAGGGAAAAACAGCAGCGGTTGGACGAAGTTATTGAGCAGGTGGCGCTCACAGAGGTGCTTAATCGTCCCATTGAAAACCTGTCAAAGGGGTTTAAGCGCAGGGTTGGCCTGGCCCAGGCCATTTTGCATGATCCTGAAATTCTGGTCCTGGACGAACCCACAGACGGACTGGATCCCAACCAGAAGCACCAGGTTCGTGAGCTGATCCAAAATCTGTCCAAAGACAAGCTGGTGATCATCTCCACTCATATCCTTGAGGAAGTGGCTGCTGTCTGTAACCGGGCCATGATCATAGCCAGCGGCAGAATGCTGTTTGACGCCACGCCCGAAGCGTTGCAGAAAAAGTCCCGCTATTACCGGGCCATCAGTCTGCATTTTACGCAGATGACGGATATCTCCGGCCTGGCCGAGTTGCCTGGGGTGGCCGACATGGAGGTGGAGCGGCATAGCGGCCGGGTCCTGCTGTTCCCGGAAGGCGAGCAGGAACTGATGCCGGGTGTTTCCGCGTACATTAAAAACCGGGGGTTGCAGGTGGACAGTCTGTACGAGGAACAGGGCCGCCTGGATGACGTATTCCGACAAATGACCGCAGAGGTGAAAGTATAATGGCCAGTACCTGGATTCTGTTTCGGCGAGAGTTCGCCAGTTTTTTCGCCACGCCAGTGGCCTATGTGTTTATCCTGATATTCCTTATGCTGAGCGGCGTGTTCAGTTTCTTTATTGGTAACCTGTACGAAAGGGGACAGGCGGATTTATTGCCGTTTTTCAACTTTCATCCCTGGCTCTATCTGTTTCTGGTGCCAGCCATGGCTATGCGTAGCTGGTCTGAAGAACGCAAGAGCGGCACCATTGAATTGTTGATGACCCTGCCGGTGACGACGTTTCAGGTCATGCTGGGTAAGTTTTTTGCCGCCTGGGCGGTTTTGGGCCTGGCCTTACTGCTGACCTTTCCTTTGTGGCTGACGGTCAATTATCTGGGCAATCCGGATAACGGCATCATCATTGCCGCCTATCTGGGCAGTTGGCTGATGGCCGGTGCTTTTCTTGCCATCGGCATCTGTATGTCGGCCCTGACCAAGAGCCAGGTGGTGGCTTTTATTCTGGCTGTGGTGGTCTGTTTTCTGTTTGTTCTGTCAGGCAGCGGTATCGTGCTGGATTCGTTCAAGGGCTGGATGCCACCGTTGCTGCTGGACACGCTGGCTTCCTTCAGTTTTCTGACCCATTTTGAATCCATGGCCAAAGGGGTCATCGCCCTGAATGATCTTGGCTACTTCCTGATTGTCATCGGGGTCTGGTTATATGCCGGCTTTCTGGCCGTCGAGCAGAAAAAAGCGGAGTAATGCAGATGTTGAACAAATTTTCTTCCTGGCTGGCCGCCATATTATTGTTACTGGTGTTCTTTGTCCTGGTATTGTTGAACAACCAACTCCTCGGATCCGCCAGACTTGACCTGACTGAGAATCAGGTTTACTCGCTCTCAGAGGGGACAGAACAGATCCTGCAGGATCTGGATGAGCCCATTCATTTATACTTTTTCTATTCGGATAAAGCCTCCAAGGGCATGACCAGCCTGCGAAATTACGCCAATCGGGTCGACAGCCTGTTGGAAGAGTATCGCTCCAAGGCCAATGGCAAGATTATCCTGCACAAGGTGGATCCGGAGCCGTTCTCTGAGGCAGAGGATGAGGCTACCCGATTTGGCCTGACGGCGGCCACTATAGGGGCGGCAGGTGATGCTATCTACCTTGGTCTTGCGGCCCGCAATGCCTTTGATGATGAAAAGACCATTGCGTTTTTTGACCCCCAGCAGGAAAGTTTTCTTGAGTATGAAATCAGTAAACTGATTTATCAGCTCAGCGATCCTGAACCGGTCAGGGTGACCCTGATCACTGACCTTGCCGTGCAAGGGGGGCAGAACCCGATGACAGGACGTTTCGATCCGGCCTGGACCAGCGTGGATCAGTTGCAACAGCTTTACCAGCTGGAAATCCTGGGCTCAGATGCCACCAGCTTACCTGAGCAGACGGATGTGTTGTTACTCATCCATCCCAGCAATCTGAGTGAAACCCTGCTGTACAGTATTGACCAGTATGTGATGGGCGGCGGCAAGTTACTGGCGTTTCTCGATCCGCACCACGAATCGGACCCCATGGCCGCTATGGGGGGCGCTAACAGTTCGGATCTGGACAAGTTGCTGTCTGCCTGGGGCATCAAATTTGACGCCCGCCAGGTAGTGTTGGATGCCGCCAGTGGCCTGGATATCCGCACCCAGGCCGGGGTAACCCGGCATTTGGGTTTTTTGGGTCTGGATGCTGCCCAATTGGATAACACAGATGTGGTAACCCGGGGCCTTGAATTGATAAACGGCGCCTCTTTCGGTCATTTCACCCGCGATGAGGGATCCGTCGGCTGGCAGCCTTTGCTGCATTCTTCTGCCAACAGTGCCTTAATGGACGGCGGTCGCTATGCCGTGACCCGGGATGCCAAACAACTGGCCAGCGGTTTTGTGGACAGTCAAACCCGTCATGTGCTGGCAGTGCGGCTGTCCGGAACGGCAAGATCCGCGTTCAGCGAAGCACCCCAGGGCAATGCCAATGAGCAGTTGATGGCCTCTACCGATGCCCTGAACGTGATCCTGGTGGGGGACACGGACCTGCTGACAGACAGATTCTGGGTCAGCCAGGCCAACTTCTTTGGTCAGACCATTGCCACACCTTTTGCCAATAACGGTGATTTCCTGACCAATGCCGTGGACAATCTGGGCGGTAGTACTGCCCTGATCAGTGTTCGCAGCCGCGGTACCTTCTCGCGACCATTTGAAGTGGTTGACGAGCTCACCGTCAAGGCGGAGCAGGCCTTCAGGGATCAGGAACAGTTGCTGCAGCAGCAATTGCAGGAAACCGAGCAGCAACTTGCCCAATTGCAGGGACAACGCAGTGAGGGAGGAGCCCTTGTGCTCAATGCCCAGCAACAACAGGCATTGGAGGAGTTCATGCAGAAGAAGATTGAAATACGCAAAGCCCTGCGCGAAGTCCGGCATCAGCTCGATAAGGATATTGAGAGACTCGGCAGTTGGCTGAAGTTTGTCAATATTGCCTTAGCGCCGGTATTGCTGGTCCTGCTGCTTGGGCTGGTGGCCAGGCTGAGCCGCAAGACAGCGGAGGTGAAGTAAATGAACAGGCATGTGTTGTATCTGTTGTTAATACTGCTGCTGGGCGGCCTGGGTGGGTTCCTGCTTATGCAGAAGGATCAGCAGGTGGGAGGATTGGAGCAGGGACTGTTGTTACCTGAACTGGCAGCCAGGGCCGGTGACCTGGTGACAATCCGGGTTCAGGATGGTCAGGGCCAGAATATAGAGGTGTCTTTGGTTGATGGCCAATGGCGGGTTAGTAGCCATGGCCAGTATCCGGCAGATGAAGAAAAACTCTCCCAACTGCTGACCGAGTTGTTAGAAGCAAAGAAACTGCAAGCCAAGACCGGCCAGGCAGAACATTACCATCGGCTGGGTTTGCAGGATATTGATGCGCCCGACAGTTCAGCCAGCCTGTTGACTATCAGTACAGCGACACAAAGCTGGCAATTGCTGGTGGGCAATGTACCCGCCAGTGGACAGGGGCAGTTTGTCCGTATGGCAGACGGCGGACAGAGTTGGCTGATAGATCAGGGCCTGAGCCTGCCGGTGCTGGCCAGGGACTGGATGCGCCAACCAGTGCTGGACATCCCTGAGGAAAATGTCGCCAGCGTATCCCGCCTGGACGCTAATCAGCGCTGGCAGGTTAAGCGGACAACTATGACGGAGGACTTCCTGCTCGCCTCAAAGCCCGATGGCAGGATGTTGAAATACGCCACCATACTCAACGGCCTGGTGTCTAACCTGACCAATATAAACTTTGAGGATGTGCGCCCTTTGGAGGATAGTTTCTGGCAGAGCCTGACACCGGTTGCCAGCCTTCAGCTCAGTTTGTTTGATGGCACAGAACTGACATTGGAACTGGCGGTGCAGGACGGAAAACACTTCCTGAGGGTCTCTGGCACAGAACAGGGGGCTTACTGGGAAAACTGGCTTTATCAGGTATCTAATTTTACCGCCAGCCAGATCAACAAGGAGCAGGAAGACTTCCTGGCAGAACCGGCGGAGCCTGAGGACAAACTGCCTGTGTCGGTCGAGGAGGGGGACGCACCCCGCTGAGTTTTTTAACAGCATGAAAGGCCTGCATCCGCGGGCCTTTTTTATGTGGGCTTATGGCCGTGGCTAAAACAGCTGTCCAGCATTCTCGCTAATTCCTCATTTCCCAGAACCTGGGTCCTGGCAATATTTCTTGCCGGAATGGATTCAGGATCGCGGTAGCTTTTCAGCGCCTGCTCTACCGCGGACTCTCTCAGCAGATGCAGGATGGGGTAGGGGGCGCGGTTGGTGTAATGGGAAGGAGAATTGTCCGGCTCGCCTTCGAACAGATACTCTGGATGAAAACTGGCCAACTGGTAAACTCCCAACAAGCCGCAGCGCTCAAGAGCCAGATTACCTTCGTTCAATAGCTGGTTGTAGTGTTCAAAGGTTACAAAGGCAGGATAGATTATCAGACTGGTTGCGAATTCTGGCTGCCGGTCGAGAATTGCGCATTCATCAAGCAGCGCATCAATGGCCCTGACTATTTGTGGGTGACGGCAGACGAGATAGCGCGTATTGGCCAGTTCCCGCCTGGCGAAGGGACAAAAATTCAGCCCCACCACTACTGAGCTGACCCAGTTCTGGGTGGCGTTTATCAGTTCATTGTCTGTCGTTGTCATCAACTGTGGTATTTCACGTAAGCCTCAAGGGTATTCTCGATCAGGCTGGCCACTGTCATGGGGCCGACCCCCCCTGGCACCGGCGTAATCCAACCGGCTTTCTGACTTGCTGACTCGAACGCCACGTCCCCGACCAGTTTGCCGTCGTCCATGCGGTTGATGCCCACATCGATTACTATGGCCCCTGGTTTAATCCAGTCTCCGGGAATAAACTCGGCTTTCCCAACGGCGACCACCAGCAGATCGGCTCGTTCCACATGGGCCCGCAAATCCCGGGTGAATTTATGGCATACGGTGGTGGTACAGCCCGCCAGCAGAAGCTCCAGAGACATGGGTCGGCCGACGATATTGGATGCCCCCACGACCACAGCGTCCAGGCCCTTTACCGGTCGTTTGGTGGACTCAATCAATGTCATAATTCCCTTGGGCGTGCAGGGCCTCAGGGCAGGCAGGCGCTGAGCGAGGCGTCCCAGGTTGTAAGGGTGGAAACCGTCAACATCCTTGTGCGGATTGATACGCTCCAGTATCTGCTCTGCGTTGAGTCCGGCCGGTAGCGGCAACTGCAACAAGATCCCATCGACGCTTTCGTCCTGGTTGAGTTCGTCCACCAGTTCCAGTAAGTGCTGCTGGCTGGTGTTCGCGGGCAGGTCAAATGACTTGGAGACAAATCCCACTTCCTCACAGGCGTTACGCTTGCTGCCCACATAGACCTGGGAAGCCGGATCACTGCCGACCAGAATAACGGCCAGACCAGGGGCCCTCTTACCCGAGGCCGTGATTGAGCTGACGTGATTGGCGACATTCTGGCGGATTTGCTGAGCAATTAGTTTTCCGTTGATCAGTTGTGCTGGCATGGGACTCTTTTTCTGCATGAGTGGATTAAAACGCAGCTATTGTCCCACAGAAAGTATTTAAAATGCCATGTCGGTCAGGCATATGACGTTAAACTCAGCCTGTTGCAGTGCCCGGATTCTGCATCCTAAGTACGCGGATCTGCGCTTTTTTGAGCAGCATGGTTTAAATTTGTGCACATGGACTGGCGGCCGTGAAAAAGTGTTTGACGCTCCCATACCAAGCCGGTAATATTCGCGCCCCGTAGCAGGTGGTTAGCCTGCTGCAGCAAGAGTCGGTGAGTAGCGCAGCTTGGTAGCGCACTTGTTTTGGGTACAAGGGGTCGCAGGTTCAAATCCTGTCTCACCGACCATCTCTTGCTTTTAAGGTTCGATGAGCGCCCGTAGCTCAGATGGATAGAGCAACGGCCTTCTAAGCCGTGGGTCGCAGGTTCGAATCCTGCCGGGCGCGCCATGCAAGCCGGCAGAGATGAGAACCGTTCGACAAAATCGCCTGGAGCGATTTTGAACGCCCGCAGGGGCGATCTCGAAGAGACGAAGTGCAGGACGCACGGAGTACTAAATCGCCTGGAGCGATTTTGAACGCCCGCAGGGGCGATCTCGAAGAGACGAAGTGCAGGACGCACGGAGTACTAAATCGCCTGGAGCGATTTTGAACGCCCCAAGGGGCGGCCTCGTAAGAGGGGAAATACAGGACGTATTTCATAATCCTGCCGGGCGCGCCATGCAAGCCGGGCAGAGAAAGCAAATCAGAGAATCAGTGGTGGGCGTAGCTCAGTCGGTAGAGCCCCGGATTGTGATTCCGGTTGTCGTGGGTTCAAGTCCCATCGTCCACCCCACTCTCTCCTTCTTAACGTTTTCATCCATTCCGTCTAAGCCTCCATTTCATTCTCACAAATTTTTCACTTTTTGAACTGGAATTGGGATAGGGCTGCCGCTATAATGCTGCGTCTTTTTATCAGGTCCCAGCTCATCCTGACCCTTTTCCCGACATTTTCGCTTCTTTCTATGGCGGTTTGTCAGGTTTGGGATGACTACATAGAAAAGCAGCCTAGTGCGCAAAGTTGAGGTAAAAGAATGCAAGTTTCAGTAGAGACGACTAAAGGTTTAGAGCGCCGTCTTACTATCACCGTACCGGCTGAAAAAGTCGATACTGCAGTGAAATCCCGTCTACAGCAGTTAGCTAAAACCCAACGAATCAACGGTTTCCGTCCAGGTAAAGTGCCTGTTAACGTGATCAAGAAGCGCTTCGGTCAGGCTGTTCGCCAGGAAATCGCCGGTGAAGTGATGCAACGTAATTTTTATGAAGCCATTGTTCAGGAAAAACTGAACCCGGCGGGTATGCCAGCTTTCGAGCTGAAGAAAGATACTGACGGGGAAGATCTTGAGTTTGTGGCTTCCTTCGAAGTGTATCCTGAAGTTGCTCTGAAAGACCTGGACAAGATCAAGGTCGAAAAGCCGGTGGTCGAGATCAGCGACAAAGATCTGGACAATATGATGGATACCCTGCGCAAGCAGCACGCCAACTGGAAAGAAGGCAAGCGTAAGGCCAAGAAAGATGACCGTGTCACTATCGACTTCGTCGGCACCATTGATGGCGAAGAGTTCGAAGGCGGAAAAGCGGAAGACTTCCAGCTTGAGCTGGGCAAGGGCCGTATGATCCCCGGCTTCGAAGAGCCTATCGTGGGCAAGAAGCCCGGCGAGGAAGTGGTTGCCGATGTGACTTTTCCTGACGACTACCATGCTGAGAAACTGAAAGGTAAAGCTGCCCAGTTCACTATCAAAGTGAAGAAAGTGGAAGGCCTGGACCTGCCTCCTGTAAATGACGAATTCGCCAAACTTTTCGGTGTGGAAGAAGGCGGTGTGGAAGCGTTGCGCGCAGAGGTGAAGAAAAACATGCAGCGCGAACTGGAGCAGACACTTAAGAACCAGGTCAAAGAGCAGGTCATTAAAGGCTTGCTGGAAACCAATAAGGTAGATCTGCCACAAGCGTTGGTGGACCAGGAAATCAAGGTGCTGCGCCAACAGGCCATGCAGCGATTTGGCGGCCAGCAGCAAGGCAATATGCCTGAGCTGCCAGCGGAGCTGTTCGAAGAAAATGCTCGTCGCCGCGTCAGCGTTGGGTTATTGCTTGGTGAAGTGATCAAGCAAAAAGAACTGAAAGTCGACCCGGCCAAGGTTGAAGCCATGATCGAGACACAGGCTTCTGCCTACGAAGATCCTGCTGAAGTCGTCAGTTACTACAAGAGCAACAAGGAATTGATGCAGCAGATGCAAAACCTGGCTCTGGAAGAGCAAGCGGTGGAAACCCTGCTGGCCGACGCCAAGGTCAAGGATGTTAAGAAAGGCTTTGATGAAATCATGAACAGACAGGCCTAATTTGGCTGTTGTTCGTTGACTTGATCAGTTAGCAACTGCTTAAATGCTCGGTACCTACCGAGCATTTTTGTTTTCAGTGGATGAAAAACCAAGCCGTGCGCAGGATGTGCTTAAGCGGCAAATTGTGAGAAGCCTTATATGTTGCAGAATCCAATAGAGCCCATGAACTCTCTGGTACCCATGGTGGTCGAACAGACCTCAAAGGGTGAACGGGCTTACGATATCTATTCCCGCTTGCTCAAAGAGCGGGTTATTTTCATGGTTGGCCAGGTGGAAGACCACATGGCTAACCTGATCGTCGCACAAATGCTGTTCCTGGAGTCAGAGAATCCTGACAAGGACATCTTTTTGTACATCAATTCACCCGGTGGTTCGGTGACGGCCGGTATGGCCATTTACGACACCATGCGTTTCATCAAGCCGGATGTGAGTACGGTGTGCGTCGGCCAGGCGGCCAGTATGGGCGCATTTTTGTTGTCGGGCGGGGCAAAAGGTAAGCGTTACTGTCTGCCAAACTCCCGGGTCATGATTCACCAGCCTTTGGGGGGATTCCAGGGCCAGGCGTCGGATTTTGAAATCCATGCCCGCGAGATCCTGTCTATCAAGGAGAAGCTCAATCGTCTGCTGTCCGAGCATACAGGACAGGATTACGATATCGTCGCCAGGGATACTGACAGGGACAACTTTATGAGTGCCAAAGACGCGAAAGAATATGGTCTGGTGGATCAGGTTCTGAGCAGCCGTCTGGATGCCCAAAAGGATAAATAAATTGAGGATTTGGCCGATAGCGGTTAATACTTGTAGTGACGAGTAGTAGTAAGCCAGATCAGACAGAGGTAATGTTTAGATGAGTAATAATCAGAGCGGGGAAGGTGACAACAAATTGTTGTATTGCTCTTTCTGCGGCAAGAGCCAGCATGAGGTGCGTAAACTCATCGCCGGTCCTTCAGTGTTTATCTGCGATGAATGCGTGGAGTTGTGCAACGACATCATTCGTGAAGAGATAAAGGAAATTGCCCCGAAGAAGAAGCAAAGCGCTCTGCCTAAGCCTCAGGATATCCATAAGCATTTGGATGACTATGTCATAGGGCAGGAACATGCCAAGAAAGTCTTGGCTGTCGCGGTATACAATCACTACAAGCGTTTGCGCAATGGTGATGTGCATGACGGGGTGGAATTGGGCAAGAGTAATATCCTGCTGATTGGTCCCACAGGCAGTGGTAAGACATTGCTGGCCGAGACACTGGCCCGCTTCCTGGATGTGCCGTTCACCATGGCCGATGCTACCACCCTGACCGAAGCCGGTTATGTGGGTGAGGATGTGGAAAACATCATCCAGAAGCTCTTGCAGAAATGCGATTATGACGTGGAGAAGGCCCAGCGGGGTATCGTCTATATTGATGAAATCGACAAGATTTCCCGCAAGTCAGACAATCCATCTATCACTCGTGACGTTTCAGGTGAAGGGGTCCAGCAGGCCCTGCTGAAACTGATCGAGGGCACCATTGCGTCGGTCCCGCCACAGGGGGGCCGTAAACACCCGCAACAGGAATTCCTGCAGGTGGATACCTCCAAGATACTGTTTATCTGTGGTGGGGCATTTGCCGGTCTGGATAAAGTGATTGAGCAACGTGCTCATACCGGGACCAGCATAGGATTCAGTGCTGAGGTCCGGGGCAAGGACCAGAAACAGGCGCTCAGCAAGCTGTTCCAGCAAGTGGAGCCGGAGGATCTGATCAAGTATGGTTTGATTCCGGAGTTCATTGGACGACTGCCGGTGGTAGCGACGCTGGAGGAACTGAATGAGGAAGCCCTGATTCAGATTCTCAAGGAGCCCAAAAATGCCCTGACCAAGCAATATGGTGCGCTGTTCTCTATGGAAAATACCGAACTGGAATTCCGCGAGGATGCCTTGCATGCCATTGCCACCAAAGCCATGGATCGCAAAACCGGGGCCCGCGGGCTGCGCTCAATCGTGGAAGGTGTTCTGCTGGAAACCATGTATGATCTGCCTTCCATGTCCAATGTCAGTAAAGTGGTCATCGACGAATCAGTGATCCGCGGTGAGTCCAAACCCATACTGATTTACGACAACGCCAAGGAAAAGAAAGCTGCTTCTGAATAACAAAAAGGCCCGAACGGGCCTTTTTGTGTTTTGGATAGGTGACGGCCTCGTGCCTTTCTGCAAGGGATGCAGGCGGCCCGCTTCGGTGGGCCGGCTATTTCTTAAAGGCCTGCCAGGCTTGACTGAAAGCCAGTCATCCGGGGAACAATTGATCTTCTTAAAACTATCCCCATATTGAACCCAGTTGAATTGAAACAAAGAGATTTTTTATGACGAGTGAGAAAGTCGAACACGTCGAAATGCCGGTCCTGGCGCTGCGTGATGTGGTGGTCTATCCGCATATGGTAATCCCGTTGTTTGTCGGCCGGGAAAAGTCAATCCAATGCCTGGAAGCGGCCATGAACAAGGATAAGCAAATTTTCCTGGTCGCTCAGAAAGATGCAGGCATCGACGAGCCGGAAACAGACGATATCTACAAGGTGGGAACCATCGCCACCATCTTGCAGTTGTTGAAATTGCCCGATGGAACCGTCAAGGTCCTGGTTGAGGGTAATGTCCGCGGCGAAATCCAGACCTACCTGCAGACTGAAGAATTTTTCATTGCCGAGGTGCTGAAAAAGGATGATGGCGAGATCGCCGAAGCCGAGCAGGAAGTCCTGATCCGCTCGGCTACCTCCCAGTTTGAAGGCTATGTGAAGCTGAATAAGAAAATTCCACCCGAGGTCCTGACCTCCCTAAACGGTATTGAGGATGCGGCCAGACTGGCTGATACCATGGCCGCCCATATGCCGTTGAAGCTGGCAGAGAAGCAGAAAGTGCTGGAAATGGCCAAGGTGAACGAGCGGCTGGAATACCTGATGGCGCTGATGGAAAGTGAAATCGATCTGCTGCAGGTGGAAAAGAAGATCCGGACCCGGGTCAAAAAGCAGATGGAAAAGAGCCAGCGTGAGTATTATCTCAATGAACAGATGAAGGCCATTCAGAAGGAACTGGGTGAACTGGACGAAGCACCGGATGAATTTGAAACCCTCAATAAGAAAATTGAGGACGCCCGGATGCCGGCCGAGGCGAAGAAGAAAGTGACGGCCGAGCTGCAGAAGCTGAAAATGATGTCACCCATGTCGGCAGAGGCCACCGTGGTGCGCAGCTATATCGACTGGCTGGTGTCGGTGCCGTGGCATAAACGCAGTAAAGTCAAAAAAGACCTGGCGCTGGCCGAGCAGATTCTGGATGCGGATCATTATGGCCTTGAACGCGTCAAGGAACGTATTCTGGAGTATCTGGCCGTCCAGCAACGGGTACGTAAATTAAAAGGTCCGATTCTGTGTCTGGTCGGACCGCCTGGTGTGGGTAAGACCTCACTGGGGCAATCTGTTGCCAAGGCTACGGGCCGCCAGTATGTCCGTATGGCCCTGGGTGGAGTGCGGGACGAAGCGGAAATTCGTGGGCATCGTCGCACCTACATCGGTTCACTGCCCGGCAAACTGATTCAGAAAATGGCCAAGGTGGGAGTGAAGAACCCGCTGTTTCTGCTGGATGAGATCGATAAGATGTCTTCTGATATGCGGGGGGACCCGGCTTCAGCCCTGCTGGAAGTCTTGGACCCGGAACAGAACAGTACCTTTAGCGACCATTACCTGGAAGTGGACTACGACTTGTCCGACGTGATGTTTGTGGCCACCTCCAACAGCATGAACATCCCGGGCCCCTTGCTGGACAGAATGGAGGTCATTCGTCTGTCTGGTTATACGGAAGATGAGAAACTGAATATTGCCCGCGGCCACCTTATTGAGAAACAAATGACCCGCAATGGCCTGAAAAAAGGCGAGTTGGTTATTGAAGAGTCCGCCATCATCGGCATTATCCGCTATTACACCCGGGAAGCCGGTGTCAGGAATCTGGAGAGGGAGATTTCCAAGATCTGTCGCAAGGCGGTGAAGAATATCCTGCTGGACAAGTCCATCAAGAAAGTGGTGGTGAACCAGGACAACCTGTCTGACTATCTGGGAGTGCAACGCCACGATTACGGCAAAGCAGACAAGAACAACCAGATTGGTCAGGTCACCGGACTGGCCTGGACCCAGGTGGGCGGTGACTTGCTGACCATTGAAACGGCTGCCGTGCCGGGTAAGGGCAAGACCACTTTTACCGGCTCACTGGGCGATGTGATGCAGGAGTCCATTCAGACTGCCATGACGGTGGTACGCAGCAGGGCCAAGAAACTGGGTATCAACAGTAATTTCTATGAGAAGCGTGATATCCATGTGCACGTGCCTGAAGGAGCGACCCCTAAAGATGGTCCCAGCGCCGGTATCGCCATGTGCACTGCCCTGGTTTCCAGCCTGACTGGCAACCCCGTTCGCTGCGATGTGGCTATGACCGGAGAAATCACCCTGCGGGGTGAGGTGTTGGCCATCGGCGGCCTGAAGGAAAAGTTGCTGGCCGCCCATCGGGGCGGGATCAAGACGGTGATTATTCCCAAGGAAAATGAGAGGGATCTGAAAGAGATCCCTGACAATGTCAAACAGGATCTGGATATCCACCCGGTGCAATGGATCGACGAGGTACTGGTACTGGCGCTGGAGAAGAATCCCGAGGGTTTCGAGCCTGTAAAGGCTGACTAAGCAAAGAAAAACAGGCTTTCCGGCCTGTTTTTTTTGATTTTTTGGCAAAACGGGCTTCCCTGTGGGTAAAGTTGTGGTAGCCTTGAGGATGGAAGCGCTTCAGGCCTTGTCACAAAAGGGATGTCAGCGTTTTGATACTGAATCAAAGGTTCAATTTAATGGCTTGAAGTTAGTACTCAAGCTTGTTATAACATTTCGGCAACAAAGGGTTGCGGAACAGACAATATAATAAAAATTGAAGGGGATGATATTGTGAATAAGTCTCAACTGATCGATAAAATTGCTGCAGGCGCAGATATTTCCAAAGCAGCTGCAGGTCGCGCACTCGACGCGTTTACTGATGCAGTCACTGATGCGCTCAAAGGTGGCGATCAAGTTGCGCTGGTTGGCTTTGGCACCTTCGCCGTACGTGAACGCGCCGCTCGCAGCGGACGTAATCCTCAAACCGGTGCGACCATTCAGATTGCCGCAGCCAAGGTTCCTTCTTTCAAAGCCGGTAAAGCCCTGAAAGACGCGTGCAACTAAGCTGACAGAGAATCAGTAAAAGAGCGATGAGAGATCATCGCTTTTTTCTTTTATGCCACCCGAAAAGACACCCATGGGATCAATCTTTTGCTACGCACAAGATTGCCCTGCACTGGGTGACCTTGTATCCCGCATTATCTTCCTGTTTGGTCTGGCTCTGGGTTATAATCCGGCACATTTTCTGGCAAGCCGATCAGACCGATTGAGCCCTACCAATCAAATTGGAGTTTAAAGACCAAGATGTTAGAGAGAATTAGAGAAGGATCCCAGGGCTTCTGGGCCAAGGCCATTCTTGGCCTGGTGATACTGACCTTTGCCCTGGCCGGGGTGGGTAGCTATCTGAATGCCAAGAGCGATCAGCCGGTTGCTACGGTTAACGGAGACGACATTCCTCAGTCCAGCCTAGAGCGTGCCTATCAGAATGAGCGGGCGAGGATGGAAGCTCAGTACGGTGATGCTTTTGCCAACCTGATGGCCGATTCGGAATATATGAAGACATTCCGTCGCGGACTGCTGGACAGGTTGATCGCCGATAAGTTGCTCGAACAGACGGCCCGGGAAATGGGCTTGGGAGTCAGTGACGAGCAACTCAAGCAGGCAATTATTTCCATGCCTGAATTCCAGATCGCCGGTACTTTCAATAACGACAGATATCAGGCCATCCTGCGCCAGGCGGGTTTCCAGCCCAAGGATTTTCGCGACATGATGCGTACCGACATGACCCGCCAGCAGGTCGTTCGCGCCATGCTGGGCAGCGAGTTCAGCCTGGAGGGCGAAGTGCAGCAGGCCTACCAGCTGCAGCAGCAAAGCCGTGATATCAGCCACGTCCTGATTCCTGCCGCGAAATTCGTTGATTCCGTTGAAGTCACCGATGATGAAATCAATCAGTACTACCAGGCCAATATCAGCCAGTTTGATACCCAGGAAAAAGTGGCCCTGCGTTATGTGGAGCTAAAGCTGGAAGATCTGATGTCGGCCATTGATGCCACAGAAGAGGAACTGGAAGCCCATTATCAGGCCAACCTGGACCAGTATCGGACTGAGGAAGAGCGTCGTGCTTCGCATATCCTGCTTGAAACAGGTGAAGATGAAGGTGCGGCCAGACAAAAGGCCGAGGATATACTGGCTCGCATAGAAGCGGGAGAGGACTTTGCAGAGCTGGCCAGTGAGGTCTCAGACGACACCTTCAGCGCAGAAAGCGGCGGCGATCTGGATTGGTTTGGCCGTGGCGTGATGGATCCGGCCTTCGAGGAGGCAGTGTTCAACCTGTCAGAGGAGGGAGACCTCAGCGGTATCGTTCAGAGCGACTTTGGTCTGCATATCATCAAGCTTACCGGTATCCGCCCTGAGCAGACGCAGACCCTTGAACAGGTCCGTGAAGAAATTCTGACCCAGGTCAAGCGGGATAAGGCGCAGGCTGAATTTTACCGACTCCACCAGCAGATCGCGGAAGTGGCCTTCGAGATGCCTGACAATCTGGACGAAGTGGCGACCATAGCCGGTAATCCGGTGCAATCGACAGAACTGTTCAGCCGTGATCAGGCACCTGAGCTTTTTGCGGGTAATATGATGCTCAATGCCGCGTTTTCCGAAGAACTGATAGAAGACAGGGTCAACAGTGAAGTCATGGACGTGGAAGACGATCATCTGGTGGTTTTCAGGGTTGCCGAACATGAGCCGCAGCGAACCCGCAGCCTGGATGAAGTCAGAACAGACATCATTGCCACTTTGAAAGACAACAAGGCTCAGCAACAGGCCTATGAATGGGCTGGCCAGTTGGTTGCGCAACTCAGGGACGGACAAAGCGTAGACAGCACTCTGGAAGAAAAATCTTTGCGATGGACCCCCGTAGAAGGTGTTCGCCGCTTTGGCGCCATGTTGCCGCCCGCGCTGGTGGAGCAAGCCTTTAAACTGCCAGCCACTGAAGGTGAGAATGTTGCAGCAGTCAATACGGCCGACGGCAATGTTGGGTTGGTCAGAGTCGAGACCATTCACGATGCACCGCAGGCGGAAGAATCGCTGCTGGCCAGTCTGGAACAGCGCCTGACTAGCAACCGTGGTCAGCAGCTCTATACGAACTTTGTCGAGGCCCTCAAAGCCAAGGCTGATATCGAGATTTACGCGGCACAACCTGAGTAGTTGCCGTCTCGGATTAATAAAAAACGCGGTGAATCACCGCGTTTTTTATACCTCATTTTCAGCTAGCTACCCCGGCAACAGCCCGTTCTGGACTAGTCATCCCGCGTGATCAGCGCCTGATAGGCCTGAATCAGGCGCTGGGTATACTCGGATTTCGGCCAGTTGAAGATGACGTCAGTCTTGCCGGATTCCACCACATTACCGTCAGCCAGCACCAGGATCCTGTCACTGATATGCCGCACAATGCCAAGGTTGTGGGAGATGAAAATAAAACCGAGCCCCAGGTCACGTTGCAGCTTCATCAGCAGGTTCACGGTCTGCGAGCGCACTGAAGGGTCGAGGGCCGCAAACGGCTCGTCAGCGACGATAATCTGCGGATTGAGGATAAGCGCCCTGGCTACCGCGACACGCTGACGCTGTCCCTCGGAGAGCATATGCCGATAGAAATACTGGTGTTCCGGCAGCATACCCACCTGAGTCAGCGTCAGCTCAATCTTTTTCTTACGGGACGGTGCATCCAGGTCGGTATTCAGGATAAGCGGCTCTTCCAGCAGGCTTCCCAGAGTCAGAGCCGGGTTCAGTGATTCCTTGCTGTGCTGGAATATCATGCGGATGGCCCTGAAACGCTGTTGCTTATTTGAATGGCTCAGCGCCTCGCCGTTGAGCAGGATATTACCGCCAGAGGGACGCTCCACCCCCACCAGCAATTTGGCCAGCAGGGATTTTCCTGAGCCGTTCTCGCCCATTATTGCCATGGTTTCACCTGCCTTGAGTTCGAAGCTGACCGGGGCGAGACGGAAGATTTCCTTTTTACCCAACCAGGGGCGGACCTTTTTGCAATAGGTCAGGTTGTTGACGGTTAACAACGGTGTCATGGCTTGTCCCTGTGCAACGGAAAATGACAGGCATAGTGATGATCATGGATGCGCCTGACGGCGGGCATTTTCACGCAATCCTTTTGTGCCCGCGGACATCTGGGTCCCAGACGGCAGCCGATGGGCAGATGTTGCAAGGTCGGAATGGTTCCCTCCAGACAGGATAAGGCAGCCTTGGGCGGCAGATCCCGGCGGAAACTCGGTGCGCTGTCCAGCAGTGCCTGTGTGTAAGGGTGCAGTGGTCGGCGCTTGATTTGTGACATGCGTCCGCTTTCCACTGTTTGCCCACAGTAGAGGACGGTCATAGTGTCCGCCATGGCTGAAATGGCCAGCAGGTCATGGCTGACAAAAAGTATGCTCAGTCCCCTTGTCTTGTTGAGTTTGGCCAACAGCCTCAGGACCTGAATCTTGGTCGTTGTTTCCATACCCATGGTCGGGTTATCGGCAATCAGCAACTTAGGATCTGAGACCAGGGCCATGGCGATGGCGAACTTCTGGCATACGTCATCCGGTAACTGATGAGGGTAACTGGACAGGCAGAGTTCGTGGTTCCTGATCCCCACCTTGTGCAATTGTTGCATGGCGATGGTGTGGCGTTGTGCACGACGCTGCCAGAACCAGCCTTTGTCCAGCATGCTGTCGGGAATGCTTTCGCCTATTTGCTCACCCAGGGTCGCAGAGGGATCCAAGGTGGTGGTCGGATTCTGCAACACAACCGACATCTCATTGCGGGTAATATTACGCCTCTGCGTGTCCGACATGGACAGCAGGTCCCGGCCCTTCCAGTTCATTCTGTCGGCGGTAACCCGCCACCTGTCAGGCAGTGCGCCGACGATGGACTTGACTATCAGGCTCTTGCCCGACCCCGACTCTCCCACCAGGGCACGCACCTCTTTGCTGTCGATGCTCAGGTTGATTTTGTCCAGGGCTTTGACCCAGCCAAGGGCGGTATCGATTTCCAGGGTCAGGTTCTTGATATCCAGCAGAGGCATTATTGGGTCAACCTGTTCTTCAGGGCGGTACGCAGGCCGTCACCGACCAGATTAATGGACAATACCATCAGGAAAATAGCGGCGCCAGGCAATGCAATACTCCAGGGGGCCACATAGGCTGTTTCCAGCGAATCGGACAACATGGCGCCCAGTTCAGGGGAAGGGGATTGGGCACCCAGGCTCAGAAATCCCAGTGCGGAAACATCCAGGATGGCAACCGACAAGGCCATGGTGCCCTGCACAACCAGCATCTCTATCATATTGGGCAAGATACTGTGAAACAGGATCCTGTTGTTGCCGGCTCCGTCCAGCCTGGCGGCGGTGACGTATTCTTTGTGAAACTCCCGGCGCACAATGTCCCGGGTCTGGTGGATAAACTGTGGGATCAGGGCGAGTGAGATGGCCCACATGGCATTCATCAGGCCGGTACCGAGAATGGCCACGATGATGATGGCAATCAACAGAGTCGGGATAGCCATGATGGCATCCAGCAGATGGTTGATAACACTGGAACGAATACCCCGGCTCATGCCCGCATAAGCGCCAATACTGCAGCCAACCAGCATGGACAATATGACGAGGATAAAACTGACCCCAAAAGTGATGCGGCAACCGTGCGCCACCCGGGTGAGGATATCCCGGCCGAGGGCATCAGTGCCAAACAAGTGCTCGATGTCACCGTTGGCAGCCCATGCCGGCGCCAGCAATAAGGCGTCGGTGTTCTGCTGTAAGGGGCCGTAAGGCAATAGCATGGGACCCACCAGTGAAGTCAGCAGAAAAAAGACCAGACACCAGAGTCCCCCCAGAGCGATATGGTTGCGCTGAAATTCATTCCAGGTCTGACGCATGGGGGAGGGATAGACTTCTTCCTCATAGAAACTAGACTTGGGCATGAAATTGTCTCTTGCTCAGGGGGTAGATGAGACGGATGATAATATCCACGGCGATGGTAAAGATGACTACCAGGGAAGAGACGGCCAGCATGCCCCCTCTGATAGCCGGAAAATCCCGCTGGTAAATGGCCTGGATCAGCCATTCTCCGATACCGGGCCAGGAAAAAATCACCTCAATTATCATCGCATTGGTCAGCAGCACGGTAAACTGCATGGCCAACTGGGGCATAATGGGTAGTAAGGCGTTCTTCATGCCGTGCCGCCAGAACACTTGTGCATGGCTCAGTCCCTTGGCATAGGCAGCTTTGATATAATCACTGCTCATGACATTGATCACCGAGCGTCGGGTCAGTCGGATTACCAGAGCGCTGGTTACGATGGACAGGGACAGGGTGGGCAGAACCAGGTGTCTTATCGCATCGTTGAGGACCGCCGATTTATCTGAGATGTCTGCAAGCAGGATATCTATCAGCATAAACCCGCTCTGATGTGGGACTTCGTAAAGCAGACTCAACCTGCCTGAGATGGGCAACATGCCCCACTGCAGGGCAAAAATCAGGATAAGCAGCAGGGCTAGCCAGAATACCGGAACGGAGAATCCCATCAGACTGACCGACAAAATGCCCATGTCGGCGAACTTCCGGTGTTTAAGACCCGCCATGATTCCCAGGGGTAACCCTACCAGCAGCGATATCAGCATGGCATAAAAGCTCAGTTCCAGACTGGCCGGCAGGAACTGCAGAATATCCTGAAAAACGGGATTCTGCGAAGTCAGGCTCAGCCCCCAGTTGCCAGCCAGAGTCAGCTTCAGGTATTGCCAGAAACCGGCAACATAGCCCTGATCCAGGGCATACATCAGTCTGAGCTGGGCGGACTGATCGGCCGAAGGAGAGGGATTGCCCGAGAGGTTTATCAGCGGGTCGCCCGGAACCAGAAAAGCCAGGATATAGGAGGCAATGCAGAGGATCAGCAGGGTAATTACCAGCAGATTCAATCGACGGCCGAGATAAATCAACATCTTATTGCATCGCCTTATCCACCTTGGCGAATCTTATGCCGCCGAAAGGATTGATCTCCAAACCGGTGATTCCCCGCCTGTAGGCCTGGAATCGGTAAGCGTGGGCAATGGGTACCAGCGGCATTTGTGCAGAGAGAATGTCATTAGCCTGCTGATAGTAATACTGGCGGATCTCCTCCTCGGTATAGCGCAGGGCTTCATCAATCAGATCGTCATAAGCCGGATTGCACCAGCCCGCCCGGTTGGTGCCGGATGCAATGGCTGAACAGCTCAGCAGCGGACGGTAGAAATTGTCCGGATCGGCGTTGTCCGCCGACCAGCCTATCAGCACAGAGTCATGCATACCTTGTCTGAGCAATCGCCGGAATGTAGCCCACTCGTAGCTGACAATATTGGCCCGGATCCCCACCCGCTGAAGGTAGCTCTGTATCAGCTCCGCCATCTTGGTGGCATTGGGGTTGTAAGCCCGCTCAACCGGCATGGCCCAGATGTCCATGCTGAACCCGGCCGGGATATTGGCTTCATCCAGTAATTGCCTGGCCATCACCGGGTTATAGTGCACTTCCTTCTGTGATTCATCATAGGCCCATGAAGTCGGGGGAATCAGTCCTTTGGCGGCCACCGCACTGTCAAAGTAAACGGCGTCCAGTAAAGTGTTCTTGTCGATGGCCATGGCCAGGGCACGCCTGACACGTTCGTCGTCAAACGGCGGCTTGTTGGTGTTGAAAGCCCAGAAGCCGACGTTAAGTCCGGGCTTTTCTTCCAGGACCAGATCGGGTCTTTCCTCCACTACCTTCAGTTCTGTCTGGGCGGGAAAAGCAATGACGTCACACTCCCCCGTGATCAGCTTGGCCAGTCGCATGGAACTGCTTGGGGTGATATCGAAGATCAGGTGCTTCTGGTGGGCCGGACCATCCCAGTAGTCCGGATGTCTCTGATAGCGAATGTAATTATTCTTACGAAAGCGTTCAAACTTAAAAGGTCCGGTGCCGATGGGGAGAGTGTCGATGGAGTCTGGATCGCCGGCTGCCATCAATTGGTCTGCATATTCTTGCGAGAGCATAACGGAAAAGTCTGTGGCCAGTGTCGCCAGGAAGGAGCTGTCCGGCTTCTTGAGTTTGATTTCCACCCTGTAACCATTGATACGATTGACTTCTTCCACCATTTCCTGCAAACCCAGGCTCTCGAAGTAGGGATAGGTTCCTCCGGAAACAGCGTGGAAAGGATGGGTGCTGAGCCTCCAGCGGTTGATGCTGAACAACACATCATCGGCATTGAAGAGCCGGGTCGGCTGAAAATACTCTGTGCTGTGAAAAGTTACGTCCTTACGCAACTGCAGGGTATAGGTCAGGCCATCGTCACTGACCAGCCAACTGCTTGCCAGGGCAGGGACTATCTTGCTGGTTTGCGAGTCAAACTCCAGGAGTCGGTCATAAATCTGATGGGCAGCGGCATCGGCGGTCGTGCCGGAGATATCCAACTGTGGATTAAAGGTTACCGGACTGCCTTCTGAACAGTAGATGAGTCCCTGACGTTGCACCGTTCTGTCCTGCAGATCCTGGCAGCCGGTGCCCAAGGGAACCAGCATAGCCAGGCCCAGCCAGTGCAATTTATTCATCAATCCTGCTCTCTTGCTGCGGTATCCAGCAGATTGTACTTTTTCAGGTAGCCTCTGAGTTGATGGTAAGTCAGCCCCAGTTTGTCGGCAGTCTTTTTCTGGTTGAACTGACTTTCCGACAGAGCCTTGCGTAACAGATCCATTTCAAAGTCCTGGGACAGCGTCTTCAGATCGACCGGGAATTGGAAATGAGGGAGCTGATTTGCGGCCCCGTTGTGGCTGTTGGCTGAAGGAAGACTCTCCGGCTTTTTCTCAGAGACCGTTGAGACAGATGGTGTGATTCTGTCACGGGTTTTAATCCTCCCCGTGGGCCGATAAGGCGATTCGAAGGGATCGAGGACAATCTGATGGACGGGTAAATGGGGATTATTACACCGGTAAACTGAACGCTCGACGACATTCTTTAACTCCCGGACATTGCCGGGCCAGTCATATTCCAGCAAGGTCCGTTTGGCTCTCTCGGTAAAGCCACTGAACAATTCCATCTCAAGTTCGCGGGCCATATTGATGGCGAAATGCTCTGCCAGGATCAGGATATCCTCCAGGCGCTCCCGTAAAGGAGGCAGGGTAATGACGTCAAAGGCAAGCCGATCCAGCAGGTCGGCGCGGAATTCTCCCTGTTCGGCCAGCGCGGGCAAATCTTCATTGGTGGCGGCAATCAGGCGTACATCCACCTTGATACTACGGGAGCCGCCAACCCGCTCAAACTCACCGTACTCAATGACCCGCAGCAGCTTTTCCTGAATCAGCCCTGACGTATTGGCCAACTCATCCAGGAACAGAGTGCCGTTGTTGGCGGTTTCAAATCGGCCCTCACGTTTTTTGGCCGCACCGGTAAAGGCACCGGCTTCATAACCGAACAGTTCACTTTCCAACAGATTGTCGTTCAGGGCAGCGCAGTTAAGCTTCAGATACGCCTGATCCCAGCGTCCGGAAAGATAATGTAACCTTGCTGCAACCAGCTCCTTACCCGTGCCCCTTTCTCCGATGATCATGACAGGCTTGTTAAGAGGAGCGATTTGGGATATCTGTTCCAATACTTCCAGAAAACTGTTGGATTGGCCTATCAGATTGTCTTGTTGGCGAAAACGGCTCACTGCAATCCTTAAAAGTGGTCTAAAAGACTAATTTGTGGTTGGGATTAATAATATTCCAGGCAAACCTAAAAAGGTAGCAATTTAATAAGGCTCTTAAATCAAGAGGTTAGCTAATTGTAGCGGTTGGCCTGGTAATTGAATAGTAAAACCCAGACGAGGCCAAAGCCATGGCCATCGCAGTCAATGACAAAGAGGTATGCATTATGGGTATTTTCTCCCGTTTCACCGACATAGTGAACTCTAACATCAATGCCTTGCTGGACAAGGCAGAAGATCCGGAAAAAATGGTCCGCCTGATTATTCAGGAAATGGAAGACACACTGGTTGAGGTGCGTTCAACGTCCGCCAAGACCATTGCCAGCAAGAAAGAGATCAGTGCTCAGATCACCAAGCTGGAGATGCAGTCACTGGACTGGCAGGCCAAGGCTGAGCTGGCGCTGAGTAAGGACAGGGATGACCTGGCCAAGGCTGCCCTGATGGAGAAGAAAAAAGCCGCTGAACATGCCGAAGCACTGAAGAAAGAGCTGAAGCTGGTGGAAGAGCAGATTTCCAAGCTGCAGAGCGAGACGGCTCAGTTACAGGATAAGCTGGCCGACGCCAAAGCACGCCAGAAAACCATTATCCTGCGCCAGAAAACTGCCGAATCAAGGCTGGAAGTCAAACGCAGTCTGGACAGTGGCAAGGTTGACGAGGCAATGGGTCGCTTCGAGCGTTATGAGCGCAAAATTGATGACCTGGAAAGCCAGATTGAAGCCTATGATTTGGGTAAACATAGCCTGGCGGATGAATTTGCGGCCCTGGAAGCCGGTGATAAGATAGATGATGAACTGGCGGCCCTGAAGAAAAAGATGAAATCAAAAGACGCCAAAAGCAATAGCAAAGCTTGAATTAACCACTAGCAGGTGTTGAGGAGACTATCGTGGAAGGCGTAATTGGAATCATAGTGGCACCCATCGTTATCTTTCTGATCTTTGTGGCGCCCATTTGGCTGGTCATGCACTATCGCAGTAAAAAACAGGTAGCGCAGGGGCTGTCTCAGGAAGAGTTCGCCGCCCTAACAGAACTGGCGAACAAGGCCGAAGTTATGGCTGAACGCATTCAGACCCTGGAGGCCATTCTGGATGCCGAAGCGCCGCAATGGAGGAACCGTGCATGAAGACCAAAGGTGAACTCTATCGTAATCCCCAACGGGGTAAAATTGCCGGAGTCTGTGCAGGAATCGCCGACTATTTCGGTTGGGAGGTTTGGCTGATTCGCATCATCATCGTCTCAGCGGTATTGTTGTCGGGTCCCTTCTTCATCATGGCGTATATTGCCGCCTGGTTTATTCTGGACAAGAAGCCGGGTACCACCGACAAATCGGTATTTGGCCAGATGCAGGGAAAGGGATGGTACAACAGGGAAGAAAGCCATGTAGAAGTCAAGTCCCGGGTCTGGCAGGCGGGTGAACCTCCCAGGCAGGCATTTCATGATATAAAAGGGCGTTTTGACCGTCTGGAATTGCGTTTGCGCCGGATGGAAACCTATGTGACCTCGCCGGAATTCCAACTCAATCGTGAGATCAGCCGTTTGTAAAATAACTTCATTAGCGTGGAGGTCGAGGACGGTCACAAGGCCGTCCTTTTGTTTATATACAATGGTGTTATAAAAGGGAAAGCAGCATGTCGCGCCAAGGCAACCTGTTGGACAAACTGCAAACCAGGGCCCGGGTAGTGGCCAACCGCCTGAGCGATCAACATGTGAAGCTGGCGGTGACGGGGCTGAGCGGTGCCGGCAAGACGGCCTTTATCACTTCTTTGATCAATCAATTGATGGAAGGCGCCAGTACGTCCAGCCTGCCATTTTTTTCAGTGTGCAAACAATCCCGCTTTATTGGCGCCAAACGAGCCGTGCAGCCTGACCTGCGACTGGCCAGGTTTGAGTATGAACAGGCCATGGAAATGCTCAGGGGCAACCCGCCAGCCTGGCCAGTGCCCACCCGGGGGGTCAGTCAAATCCGGTTGCATCTTCGCTACTATCCAGGCTCCGGACTGCGTAAATTGGTCAGCAACCGTTCGACACTGATTCTGGATATTCTCGACTACCCGGGTGAATGGTTGCTGGATTTGCCTTTGCTGGATATGAATTTTGCTCAGTGGACTCTGTATTGTCAGCAACAGATGCAAGGCAGTATCAGGCAGGAATTATCGCGAACTCTTCGGGAACAGGCCTCCAAACTGGATTGGCTGGCGCCAGGGGACGAGTTGCAGTTGCAGAAACTGGCTGAATGTTTTCGGCAATACCTGCGGGATTGCAAGGAGGCGGGACTGGAACTGATTCAACCAGGGCGTTTTGTTTTGCCCGGGGAGCTCGAAGGTGCACCTATTCTGCAATTTATACCCGCTCTAGGATTGCCAGGCGGATTTGACTGGCAACAGGTGCCAATAGGTTCAAATCTCAGCCTGGCGATGGACAGGTACAACCAGTACAGGGACAAGGTGATCAAGCCCTTTTATCGGGCGTACTTCCGTGACTTTGATCGCCAGATAGTACTGGTGGATTGTCTGTCGGCTCTGAATAAAGGCCCGGAAGCCTTCAACGAACTGCAGCAGGCGATAAACTGGATATTGCAGAGTTTTCATTACGGTGGCAACTCCCTGATCAGGCGTTTGTTTTCGCCACGAATCGATAAATTGGTGTTTGCTGCCAGTAAGGCCGATCACATCACTGCTGATCAGCAGGACAATCTGATTCGCTTGCTGGAGTCGATGATACATGAGGCCAGACAGACCATTCATTATGAAGGTGTCAGTATCCAAACTACGGCGCTGGCGGCGATCCGGGCATCCCAAAGCGGTAAAGCTGATTATCAGGGGAAGACCCTCAGTGTACTGACCGGTCACGACAAGCAAGGCCAGCCGCTGACCCTGTATCCGGGCGATGTACCCGTCGGTCGACCCTCCCCGGCGTTCTGGTCGACTCAGGGCTTTGATTTTCCTCAGTTTTCCCCCCAGTCTTCGACAGAGTTGTCGGCTTTGCCACATATCCGTATGGATCAGATGCTCGAATTCCTGTTGGGGGATAAATTGCGATGAACAATGACCGTCAGAATAAGGCCTTACGGCCGGCGATCAGGCTGAAGGCTGACCCAGGAGAGCCAGCACAGCGAGACAGCGAGTTGTCAAAAGCGATCCGACTGGCATCGCCTCCCAGAGAGCTGGATGTGGACCCCGGCTCAGGAGAGGCTGCCGAGCTCCCTACAGAAAAGTCGATTTCCTTCAGGCCCAGGCTCCTGTTCTGGTTGCTACTGGTCTTGGTGATCCTGGGTTGCGCCCAGTTTGCTGTGGGTATTACCAGGAGTATCGAGTTAGACGACTGGCTGGCAGTGGGTTGGTATCTGCTGCTCGGTGCCGCAGGGCTGGCGGCAGCAGTGTTCCTGGGGAGGGAATGGCGGGCCCTGCGACAGCTCGACATCAGGCAGTCTCAGCAGGATAAAGCCAAGTGGCTGGCACAGAGCCCGGCAATAGGAGAAGCCCGCGGGTACTGTCTGCAACTTGCTGACAAGTTGCCACTGGATAGCCGACAAGCCCTCGTTCGTTGGGAGGATGCCATGCAGGAGCATCATTCAGACCGGGAGGTAATGCATTTGTTCGAACAGCAGGTGTTGCAGGAGGCCGATGAAAAAGCCCTTCGGCACATCAGCCAGGAGGCCAGCGCTTCTGCTGTCATGATTGCTATCAGTCCCTTTGTCTTGCTCGACATGCTTCTGGTGTTCTGGCGCAACCTGCGCATGGTCAACAGGATTTGCGCCTGCTATGGTGTCAGGCCCGGCTACTGGGCCAAGGTCCGTCTGCTTCAGCGTATGTGTCATTCCATGCTGTACGCAGGGGCCAGCGAACTGGCAGCCGATGCATCGGCCTGGGCCCTGGGTGGCAGTCTGACCGCAAAAATATCATCCCGTGCGGCTCAGGGACTGGGCGCTGGGGTGCTGACGGCCAGATTTGGCCTCCAGGCAATGCAGGTGTGCAGGCCTGTTCCCTTTATCAGTGTTAAGAGACCCCACCTGGGTCAGATTGCTGCCGATCTGGTCAAACGGCTGAAAAAGCTGGATACGCCGGAAGCCGCTCAGAAAACCACCTGACTCCTTGTCTGCCGCAGCAGGGCTCCTCACTGTCTGGAAGCCCTGTTACTGACCCTCCATGTAAAATTATTGTTACGCCTTGCCGGGGCCGGGAAAGGGGGAAGTCGCTTTTTCTTTGCATACAATTCAGTAGACTCACGTCCAACTATCAGACCCTGCCGTTTCAGTCAGGGCAAACCAGCAACGAGTGACAGAATTTATGACTAAGACAACCCAGTATGTTTCCCGTCAGGCAGACGAGAAGGGGGTCATTCATTGGACAGATGAAGAAAATGCTGTATGGAGTGATCTGGTTGCCAGGCAACTGGATATCATCCAGGGCAGGGCCTGCGATCAATTTATGCACGGCCTTGAACTGCTGAATTTACCCCAGGACCGTATTCCGCAATTGCATGAAGTCAATGAGGTCCTGGAAAGGGAAACCGGTTGGCAGGTGGCCAAGGTGCCAGCCCTGATCAACTTTGACGAATTCTTCCGTCTGCTGGCCAACAAGCAGTTTCCGGTGGCGACTTTTATCCGCACAAGGGAAGAGTTCGACTATCTGCAGGAACCAGATATATTCCATGAAATTTTTGGTCATTGCCCGCTGTTGACCAACCCGGCCTTTGCTCACTTTACCCATACCTACGGCAAGCTGGGGTATGCCGCAAGCAAACAGGACCGGGTATATCTGGCCAGACTCTATTGGTTCACTATTGAGTTTGGCCTACTGCGTCAGCAGAATGAGTTGCGCATCTACGGCGGTGGCATTCTGTCATCGCCGGGTGAGACTATCTATGCCCTGGAGAGCGACAAACCAGAGCGGCACAGGATGGAGCCGGTGGAAGCCCTGCGGACCCCTTATCGAATCGATATCATGCAGCCCGTTTATTATATTCTGGATGGTCTTGATGATCTGTTCGAACTGGCAGAGCTGGATTTGATGGCATTGGTAGAAAAAGCCAAAGCATTGGGCCTGCATGACCCCAAGTTTCCTCCGAAACCACAGAAGATGGCCAGTTGAGCCGGATAAGCTCAGGTCTGACATTTTAATTAAAGCTAAGGAAAATCATTCAGATGACTGAACTGACACAACAGAAATGTGAAGCCTGCCGGGCCGATGCGCCGAAGGTTACAGATGAGGAACTGGCAACCCTGATCAAAGAAATTCCTGATTGGGTACCCCATGTGCGGGACAACATCATGCAGTTGGAAAGAGAGTTCAAGTTCAGGAACTTCAAATTGGCCATGGAGTTTGCTATCAAGGTGGGTAACATGGCCGAAGAGGAAGGACACCACCCGGCCATTCTTCTGGAATGGGGCAAGGTCACCGTTACCTGGTGGTCACATTCCATCAAAGGACTGCATAAGAACGATTTTATCTGCGCGGCCAAGACGGATAAACTATTCGACTGATTTTGGATGGCTCCGGCGTGCGTCGGGGCCTGTCAGTTTGCTTCCCGGATTTGGTCTTTCCCAGTGTTTCCGTACTTTTAAATCCTGACACTCCTTTTTCTATTCAATCTGCCCCTCCATCCCAGGGAATTTACCCACTAGTCGTACCTGATCCTCGAGACATTTTTCTGTCCTCCACCTTGTTATTGTCATAAAATGTTTACAACTTTAACATGTCGGATTCATCTATGCGTCTGGAGATCAGTTGTAAGGATCGGCTCGGTATAACTCAGGATGTGCTTGATATCCTGGTCGAATACGAAATCGATTTACGTGGAATCGAAATAGATAAGAGTGGAAAAATATTCCTGCATTTTCCCAATATCGAGTTTGCCGAGTTTCAGCACCTGATGCCAAAGATCCGTCGGATCGAGGGAATCGAAGACGTTAAAACCACCCCTTTCATGCCGGTTGAGCGGGAGCAGAATCAACTTCGTGCGTTGCTTAGGACCTTACCCGACCCGGTTTTTTCCATAGATACCCGGGGGCAGATACTGCTGGTCAATGAAGCGGTGGTCTCCAGCCTGGAGAGCAGTTATCAGGATGTGGTGGGTCAGGAAATAGGCGAACTGGTCAAGGGCTTCAACTTTCTGCGCTGGCTGGAGAGTAAAGAAGTGTTGGCCCAGACCCAGAAGGTTAAGTTCATTGAGCAGGATTTTCTTGCCGATATCCTGCCTGTGGTGGTGCCTGAGGGAGAAGGCGCTTCTATCCTGGCCGGTGCCGTGTTGTTGCTCAAATCAGAGTATCGCCTGGGCCAGCAACTGACCGTGTTTCACCAGGCAGGAAGGGACTCCTTTACCGAAGTGCTGGCCAATAGCAGTCAGATGAAAAAGATGGTCCGCGAGGCGAAGAAAATGGCTGAGCTGGATGCGCCAATTCTACTTTACGGGGAAACAGGCGTTGGCAAGGAGCTCATCGCCAGGGCATGTCATGAGGCCAGTCGCCGCGCTGGGCAGGCCCTGCTGGTACTCAATTGCGCCTCTATTCCTGATGAAATGGCCGAGCTCGAGTTGTTCGGCTGTGCCTCTGGTACTTATGGTCGCGATCAGGCCAAGACCGGTCTGCTGGAACAGGCAGAAGGAGGTACCTTATTGCTCGACGAAGTGGGGGACATGTCACTGTCTCTGCAGGCGAAGCTTTTAAGGGTATTGCAGGATGGGTCGTTCAGGCGCGTGGGCGATGCCGTTGAGGTCAAGGTCAACGTCAGAATCATCGCAACCACCCAGAAAGACCTGGGCCAGATGGTCATGGATGGGCGTTTTCGTGAAGATCTTTACTACCGGCTCAATGTGCTCAGTCTGGTAGTCCCACCGCTCAGGGAGCGTAAATCTGACATCATCGGGCTGGCGGAACAATTTCTGCAAGAGCAGAGCCTCAAGCTGGGCCGCCGCCCGCCCAAGCTGAACAAGTCATGCGTGGAATTTTTGCAGTCCTATCCCTGGCCCGGCAATGTCAGACAACTGGAAAATGCCCTTTACCGCGCAATGACGCTCCTGGAGCAGGATGAACTGGGCAAGGAAGATATTCAGTTGCCGAGCAGTAATGGTAGTCCGGCCTATTTTCCGGAGGAGATCGAGGGGACGCTGGATCAGGAGGTTAAGCGCTTCGAAAAGGACTTGCTCAGACGTCTCTATCCCAGCTATCCCAGTACGCGGCAACTGGCGCGGAAACTGGGGCTCAGTCATACGGCCATCGCCAACAAACTGCGTGAATATGGTATTAACAAGAAGACTGTAAAGGTGTGATTACGCCTGATGAGCCGGGGCGGTGACAGCAACCGCCCGGCCTCCCCCTGGGCGGCGCTCGTCAGGCAAAAGTTGCCTTTTGACATAACAATCGCTGACATGATGAGGTAACCTTTAAGCACATCCGGGAACATCTTCAACCAGTCAGGGACCCTTGCCGGTATGAGGACAGATCCTGTGAAACTTAACTATTGGAAACAAAAGTCAGAATAATTCATGAAACTAGCAACTTTAAAAAATGGTACCAGAGACGGCCAGTTAGTGGTCGTCAGCAAAGATTTGAAAACAGCGGTAGCGGTGACGCACATCGCTTCCACAATGCAGACTGCACTGGATAACTGGGATACGGTATCCATGCATCTGCAGGCTACTTACCACGCCCTCAACATCGGCCAGTTGGATGATGTGATTGCCTTCGATGCCAAAGACTGTGAGTCGCCTCTGCCCAGGGCTTTCCAGTGGGCGGACGGCAGCGCTTATGTGAACCATGTGGAGCTGGTCCGCAAGGCCCGGGGAGCCGAGATGCCTGAAAGCTTCTGGACAGACCCCCTGATGTATCAGGGAGGCTCGGACGACTTTATCGGACCGATGGATGATATTCAGTTGCCCAGTGACGAATGGGGCATCGATTTCGAGGGTGAAATAGCAGTGGTGACCGGCGATGTCTCCATGGGCGTGTCAGCCCAGGAAGCCGGTAATCATGTGCGCTTGCTGATGCTGGTCAACGACGTCTCACTGCGTGGATTGATCCCCGGCGAACTGGCTAAAGGCTTTGGCTTCTTCCAGTCCAAACCGGCCTCGTCCTTTTCGCCGGTGGCCGTGACGCCGGATGAACTGGGCGATTGCTGGCATGATTTCAAGGTTCATCTACCCCTGTTGTCCAGCTTTAACGGTAAAGCATTTGGCAAACCTGAGGCGGGGCAGGACATGACCTTTAACTTTGGCGAGCTTATCGCTCATGCGGCCAAGACCCGAAACCTGAAAGCAGGTGCCATTATTGGTTCAGGTACTGTCTCCAACAAGCAGGGCACCGAACATGGTACGTCCATAGACGAAGGCGGTGTGGGCTATTCATGCATTGCTGAGGTCCGCATGATTGAGACGATCCGTGACGGAAAACCCAGCACCGGTTTTATGAAATTTGGGGATCGTGTGCGGATCGAAATGCTGGATGAAAATGGCAACAGTATTTTCGGCGCCATCGATCAGCAGGTCAGAGAGTACCAGGCATGAGCATCAGGTTGTACGGCTATTGGCGATCTTCTGCCAGCTATCGGGTCAGAATCGCCCTCCATTTGAAAGACATTCCTTTTGAGCATCAGTCCGTGCATCTGGTCAGGGATGGCGGGGAGCAACATCTACGGTCCTATCAGGGCCTGAATCCCTCTGCCCTGGTGCCAACCCTGGTGGATGAGGACGAAGACATTATCCTCAACCAGTCCCTTGCCATTATCGAATACCTGGATGAAAAATACGACACCGGCCCGGCGCTGCTGCCCGAACATAAGTTGCAGCGCGCCAGAGTCAGGGCGCTGGCTTATGACGTGGCGGCCGACATCCAACCGCTGGCAAACCTGCGGGTGTTGCAATACCTGGAACGGGAATTTGATGCTGATGCAGAAGGCAAGGCTGTCTGGGCGCGGTACTGGATAGAAAAAGGCTTTACCGGTATCGAAAAGCGCCTGCAGACCACGGCTGGCAAGTATTGCTTCGGCTTTGATTTAACGCTGGTCGATGTGTGTCTGGTGCCACAGGTCTACAATGCTCTGCGTTTCGGGGTGGATATGGCGGATTATCCGTTGATTCAACGGATCGCCGAGAACTGCAACAAGCTGGAGGCTTTCAGCAGGGCCGCGCCGGAAAATCAGCCGGACGCCCAGTAAGTCAGGACAGGCAGTAAAATGCAAAAGCCCGGCTTGTACCGGGCTTTTCTGTCACTGACTCTTGATAGGGAGTTCGGTGGTATTCTTGACCTGTTTAAGGGCAAAGGTCGAGCTCAGATGGTCGACACAGGGCAGGTGGGTCAGCTTGCTCTTCAGAAGCTGCTCGTATTCTTCGATGCTTTCCACCACCACTTTAAGCAGATAATCCTTTTCACCGCTGGTGGTATGGCATTCCACTACCTCGGGAATATGCTGGACTGCTGCTTCAAAGCTGTTCAGTGACTCTTCGTCATGGTTCTTCAGGGTCACATAAATGAACACACTGACACCCAGATTAAGCTTCTTGCCGTCCAGCAAGGTCACCTTCCGCTTGATGATCCCATCACTTTCCAGCCGCTTGACCCGCCTCCAGCAGGGGGTGTGCGATAAGCCCACCCGCTGGCTGAGCTCTGCCATGGAGACGGTGGCATCCTTTTGCAGAACCCGCAGAATTTCACGATCAAATTTGTCTAATTTCATATATAACAATGGAGTTACAAAGTCGCACAAGGATGCGGAAAAAATTTCTGTTTTTCAAGGGAATTTACTAGGATGCGCGTCCTAGTTCGTCGCATATTTTAGCTGTTTCGTTGCAGAAGGGATCTGGCGGCTCATTAACTTAGCAAGACATATCCTCTGGTCGTTGAGCTACTATGTGCAACAATTCAATAACAGTTTTCCTGGTTGTCTGCCCGCCAGCGGCGTCTCAGATGCCCGGAGAATTCTCCCGTATCCCTCCTTTATCAATAGGGTGAATCCATATGTCCGTTTTCGATCACAAAGCTTACGATAATCACGAGAAAGTTGCGTTTTTCCATGACGCCAAAAGTGGTCTCAAAGCCATTATTGCGGTGCATAACACTAACCTGGGACCCGCCCTGGGCGGATGCCGTATGTGGCCCTATGCCAGCAGTGAAGAAGCCCTGACTGATGTGCTCAGATTGTCCAAAGGCATGTCTTACAAGTCTGCCATGGCCAACCTTGAGCTGGGTGGGGGCAAATCAGTCATTATCGGCGATCCGCGTAAGTTAAAGACCGACGAGATGATGCTGGCCATGGGCGAGTTCGTGCAGAGCCTGGGAGGTAAATATATCACCGCAGAAGATTCGGGCATTGCGGTAAAGGACCTTAAACTGATGGCCCAGCGCAGCGATTATATCGCCGGTACGCAGGCCAAGTATCGATACGATGGTGGGGAGGCTGATGGCAATCCGGCACCTTCCACGGCATATGGGGTGTTTGTTGGACTTAGATCCTCCGTCCGCCACGCCCTGAAAACCGACCTTAACGGAGTGTCTGTGGCCATTCAGGGGCTGGGACATGTGGGTTACCGTCTTGCTGAGCACCTGCACAGGGAAGGTGCCAAACTTTTTGTTACCGATATTTATCCGGATAACCTGGACAAAGCGGCGCAGGAACTGGGGGCTACCGTGGTATCTCCGGATGAAATCTTTGCTCTGGACGTGGACGTGTTGGCTCCTTGTGCCATGGGTGCCGTTATTAACGACAACAGCATCTCCCTGCTCAAGGCCAAAGTCGTGGCTGGGGCAGCCAACAATCAGCTGGCGGAGGAGCGTCATGGCCAGATCCTGAAAGACAAAGGCATACTCTATGCGCCTGATTACGTCATCAATGCCGGCGGTGTTATCGATATCTTCCATCAGAAGATGGACAGTTCAGCCGAAGCGATGCGCAAGCATATTGAGGGCATAGGCGACACCCTGGTGGAAATCTACCAGCGTTCGGAAGAGCAGAACCTGCCTACCAATATCGAAGCAAACCGCATGGCCGAAGAACGCTTTCTGGCCAAATAACCGGCGATAGGGTGTGCAGTGGCGTCTGTCCTTGAATCCGGCAGACGCTTGATGGATAATGCGCGCCGCCTGCAGTGCTTCTGCTCAGTTTGTTGTCAGCAATCCTGCCGGCTTTTCAATGGTGGCCCTTTCGGTCCTCCCGCAATGATACTTTATGAACCCGGTCAGGCCCGGAAGGGAGCAGCCGCAGTAAAGAACTCATGTGCCGGGATGTGGCTGATTGGGCCGCCACCTCATTCCTTCTCTTTGGCGACCGCCGCATCCAGATATTTCAGCGCCTTGTCCATGGCTTCGGCGACATTCATCTCCATTTGATGGCGTTCGCTTTGCGAGACATAAAAGGCCATGTCCACCTCATAACGGATGTACCTGGGCGGAACCTGATTCAGAGTCAGGCAACACAGGTCGGCGATATAATCAGCGTCTTTGGTCTTTTGCAGCCCCATGGTTTCTATTCTGTCTGTTACCAAATGTTCGTAATAGTTGTGTATGTCGTCATCCAGCTTCATCTGCTCTCCAGCTTTTTTGTTAGTCTGTGAGAATGCTAGCCCAAGTTTATCTGTCAGGCCATAGCCGGATTCAGGGCGGCCTGGAATAGTGATATCCTTTGGTGGGTTAAAGCATTGGAAGATAAAGCATGAAAAAGAATCTGGAGCCGGTTTATTACGGAGACTATTTGCAGTTGGACAGGTTGCTAAGTGCACAGTCCCTGCAAAGCAGCAGATACGGTGAGGCCGCCCACGAAGAAACCCTGTTTATCATTGTGCATCAGGTCTATGAACTCTGGTTCAAGCAAATACTGCATGAACTGAATTCCATAATTGATGTGTTCTCTGAACAGGAGGTTAAAGATCAGCAGTTGACCACCGTCGTGCATCGGCTGAAACGGGTCATCAGCATCCAGGAACTGCTCAATGATCAGATTGGCGTGATGGAAACCATGAGTCCCCAGGAGTTTCTGGCCTTCAGGGATTATCTGGTGCCGGCGTCAGGTTTTCAGAGTATCCAGTTCAAGATGTTGGAGATCTGCCTGGGCCTCAAGCGTGAGTTTCGCATTGATTTCGACAAGCAATCATTCTACAACCGGCTGGAACAGTCCGATCGGGACTTCCTGGAAAACCTGGAGAAGAAAGACAGCCTCTTTGAACTGACGCAAAAATGGCTTGAGAGACTGCCACTGCTGGAGTTTGGTAAATTCCGCTTCTGGGAACTTTACCGCACTGCCACCCGGCAAATGCTCGAACATGACGAACAGATCATCCGCAATAATCCTACACTGAGTGACAAGGAGCTGCGTCAGGAGCTCAAAGAGCTGGACAATACCCGGGAGACCTTTGACGCATTGTGGGACAAGGAGAAATTTTCACTCTGGCAGGAGCAGGGGCAGTTCAGATTATCGCAGAAGGCTTTGTTGGCAGCCCTTTTTATCAACCAGTACAACGAAGAACCACTTTTCAATCTGCCTTACCAGTTTATTACCTGCCTGACAGAAATAGACGAGAAACTGACCCTCTGGCGTTACCGGCATGCCATGATGGTGCAAAGAATGCTGGGCGGGAAGATAGGAACCGGCGGCTCATCTGGCCATGAGTATCTTAAGCGTACCACCGAGTCCAACCGTATCTTCAAAGATTTCTTCAATATGTCCACTTTTCTGCTTCCCAAGGCGGCGCTGCCGGAGTTGCCGGCGGAGGTACGCAGCAAACTGGGATTTTCTCTCAGTTGAGTCTAATGCTTACCAGGTTACTCCTGACCTGGTAAGCATTTGCATCCCAAGAAAATTAAAATAGCAAGTTTTCAATTGTAAACATTTCTACACTTTCCTTGACATCCACATTCTAGTTACATTTGTAAATTCCTTGTAAACAAAGGCTTTGAGGCAGATGCCTCACCACAAAAAGTCTCTTAAATCATAGGTTTCAATCCCATTCATCCCTCGGTATGTGCAATTGACCCCATAGCCTTGCTGTGTTTAATATTTATCCGAGGCACACTACCTCGTAACAAATACTTACAAAAAAGAACCGCTTCTGCGGACATAACAATCACTAAAAAGCCTTTAGTGGTACAGGGAGATAACTACATGTATACAAATTCAAAGGTGGCGAAGTCCATTCGCCTGGCTTTGGCTATTGCCGCAGCGACAGCACTCTCACCAGTTGCCTTGGCCGGTGATACAGATGGGATGATTGTGGGTAAAACAGTTGCTGCTACTGGATCAGAATTAGCCCAGGTCTCTATCACAATCACCAACAAAGACACGGGTTTGACTCGTACTGTAACCAGCGACGAGGATGGTAATTTCCGCTTCCCGTTGCTACCCATTGGTCAGTATAAGGTTACAGCAGAGAAGAATGGTTATGTGCAGGTAGTTCAGGAAACCGTAAATGTTGGTCTTTCGGGAAGAACTAACATCAATATCCCTATGCAGGTGGAAGGCATGGAACGCCTTGAAGTTCGCGGCTCCATGGTTTCCATGGTCGATGTATCGTCAAGTACCGCAGGTATTGTAGTAGATGACTTCTTAGTCAGTAAGGTGCCAGTGCCGCGTGATGTAACTGGTGTGGCATTATTGGCCCCAGGAACGACAAAAGGAGATAGTGCTTTCGGGAACCTCCCTTCGATTGGTGGTGCATCAGTTGCTGAAAATGCTTTCTTTGTGAACGGCCTGAATATCACAGACTTCAGAACAGGAACGGAATCTACGGAAGTTCCTTTTGAATTTTATGACACTTTTGAAGTGAAAACTGGCGGTTATTCAGCCGAATTTGGTCGTTCCACCGGTGGTGTGATCAACGCTACAACCAAGAGCGGCTCCAATGAATTTCACTGGGGGGTGAATTATTATTGGGAGCCGGAAAGTTTCCGTGAGTACAAGCCCGATACCATAGATCCGGAAACAGGGGAGGTTGTCTTACTGAACAGTCAAGACAGCTTTGAACAGCAGGATCTGAATATCTGGGCCAGTGGTGCAATCATCGAAGATAAGTTGTTCTTCTACGCAATGTTTAACCCTCACCAGGAAGAACAGATATTTAGTACCACAACATTGGGAACGGGTCCTTTCACTCACTACAGTGACGAAATAGATGATTCTTTCTGGGGGGCGAAGATAGATTGGTATATTACAGAAGATCATATTCTGGAAATTACCGGATTCTCAGATGCACGTGAAACTGTAAGATTTATAGGCACTTACGACAATGAGACTGGCACTGCAACATTTGGCGAAGAGCCCGAATACCGTAGTCGTGGTGGGGACAACTATATAGTCAAATATACAGGTGTCATTACCGATGACTTCTCACTTTCAGCCCAGTACGGCGTCAATAAGTATGATCGTACCAATTACAGCGTCTTGGATGAAAACCCTCTTATTATAGATGTACGTGACGGTGGCAATAGTAATTTGGGTAATTGGGCAGCATCGACACCTAGTGCCGCGTCTGATGAACGTAAAGCGTACCGTGTTGATGCAGACTGGTATCTTGGCGATCATGAAATTCGCTTTGGTATCGACCATGAAACAATGACAGCCAGCGATGTAACACGCTATTCCGGCGGAATCTATTATCGCTATGTGGACAGAGCCGATTCCAGTACCGGAGATGGGGTGCGGGTGCGTCACTACAATACCGGCGGAGAATTTGAAACAGAAGCCTCTGCATTTTATATTCAGGACGCGTGGCAGATTACCGATAGTCTCGTGCTGAACTTGGGACTGCGTAATGACACCTTCGACAACAAGAATGCGGCTGGCGAGACGTTTGTCAAAATGGACAACCAGTGGGCACCAAGATTGGGAGCTGTGTGGGATGTCAAAGGTGACGGAGAATCGAAAGCCTGGTTTAGCTATGGCCGGTATTATCTACCCGTTGCTGCCAACACAAACGTGCGCTTGTCGGGTGCTGAACTATTCGATGAGCAGTATTTCGAATTGTTGGGTCTAAATGCCGACGACACCCCCCAGATTGGAGATGCTTTAACTGGTTTGACTGTCTTTGGAGACGGAACTGTGCCAGATGAGCGCGAAATAGTTGATCAGGATCTTGATGCCATGTATTCCGATGAATACATGCTTGGTTATCAGTTTGCTCTTAGTGATATGTGGTCTGTAGGTATCCAAGGTACTTATCGTGAATTGTCCACTACCATTGAGGATGTGGCTATCGATGCAGCCGTCATAGCCTGGGCAGCGGACAACGGGTACGGTGACGTGTCCGACATATGGGGAGGTTTCCATAGCTACGTATTGACCAATCCAGGTACAGATATGACTATCTATACCCGTGATTTGCCTGGGACCGATGGTGAACTGACCAGGATGGACCTCTCAGCAGAGGACCTGGGTTATCCAGAATCTGTACGTAAATACTCTGCCATCGATCTTACTGTAGAGCGCGCATGGGATAATCAGTGGTTCATGAAAGCGGCTTATACCTGGTCACATAGTTATGGCAATAACGAAGGTTATGTACGTTCTGACAATGGTCAGGATGATGCAGGTATCACTACTCTATTTGATCAGCCCGGACTGTTGGATGGAGCCTACGGTAACCTGCCAAATGATCGGCGCCACGCTTTGAAAGTCTATGGTGGTTATGCATTGACCGAAAACCTGATTGTGGGTGCCAATTTCAGTTATCAATCTGGTCGTCCAATCAACGCATTCGGTGAGCACCCCACTGATGCCTTTGCTGCCGCCTATGGCTCTGAATCTTTCTATGAGCAAGGTGTATTGGTTCCACGCGGTAGCCGCGGTACTACCTCTTCTGTAACTCAGTTGGATCTATCCCTTAGCTATACCACTATGTTGGGCGACTATGAGTTAACCTTCCGTGGGGATGTATTTAACGTCCTAGATAGTGACACTGTGACAGAAGTGGAAGAGATTGCCGATTCTGAAAGCGAATATCGTGATGATGGCACACCGCTTCCGAATCGTTATTACGGGTTAACCGAGAACACCCAGACACCCCGTTACTTCCGTTTGAGTGCATCTCTGCGTTACTAAGGCAGTCTTGGAAGCCGGCTAGACTGTTGGCTTCCACTACTTTAAGGCATGGAGCACTGTTTGTTTATTGGAGATCGTTCCCTGGCGGTTGACTCGATAACAAGCAGTGTTCCTGTACTATTTACTTTACAAAGCGACACCCTAGGTGTGTTGAGCTGTCAACTGCCTGTTTCTTGAACCCCTTTCGTATTGACCCTGACCTAACCCTATGTATATTATCGTCCGAGAGGTTCACTACCTCTTATGAAAAATAACCGTTTGAAGCGGTAAAACAATAATCACTAAAACTATTTAGTGGTCCAGGGAGACAAAACATGTATACAAGATCCAGACTGTCTGGAGCAGTGCGTTTGGCACTGACTCTGGGTGCTACCTCTGCAGCTTTCGCTCCTGCAGCATTTGCTCAGGAAGATGGAGCTCAGGCGGTAGAAAAAATCTCCGTTACGGGTTCACGTATCCAACGCGTTAACATGGTTAGCGCCAGCCCGGTAACAGAAATCACTGCGGCTGATATCGCCATCACTGGTCTGACCCGTGTTGAAGATATCCTTAACGATATGCCGGCTCTGTTTGCTGCTCAGACTGCCAACGTTGCTAACGGTTCAACCGGTACTGCGACGCTGAACCTACGTAACCTAGATTCTGTGCGTACGTTGGTTTTGGTTAATGGTCGTCGCCTGCCTTCTGGTTCACCGGGTGCAGGTGGTATTGCTGCAGACGTTAACCAAATTCCTGCGTCTTTGATTGAGCGTATCGAAGTGCTGACCGGTGGCTCATCTGCAACTTACGGTTCTGACGCCGTCGCCGGGGTGGTTAACTTTATCCTCAAAGACGACTTTGAAGGCTTTAGCTTCGATTATCAGCACAGTTTTTATCAGCACAAAAACGATAATGAATATATACAGAGCGTTGTTGAAGCACGTGACTTTGATTTACCAAACAGCAATGTAAGGGATGGTCATTCTAATGACTTCTCTTTCATGTTAGGAGCTAACACGGCCGATGGTCGTGGTAATGTCACTTTGTATGGTACCTTCCGTGATATCAAGGCCCTGACTCAGTCCGAGCGTGATTTCAGTGCTTGTGCATTGGGAGGCTCCCGTGAAGCGTATGCTTGTGGTGGGTCCAGTACTGTACCTTGGGGCCGGTTTACTGACTTCGATACCTTTGATTATCAGGTGGAAGGTGACGAATTTATTCCGTTCCAGGATCTCTATAACTATGGTCCGTTGAATTACTACCAGCGCCCTGATGAGCGTAAGACGTTCGGTGCTATTGGTAAGTATGAGATCAATGAGCATGCAGAAGTTTATGCAGAAGTCAGCTATATGGATGACCGCTCTGTAGCTCAGATAGCTCCGTCAGGTAACTTTTTCAGCACCAGTCGTTTATTTTGTGGCAACCCTTTCCTGTCTGATGCCCAATTTGACGCAACATGTGGCACTCGCGGCTTGACCAGGAATGACTACTTTGAGCCTTACAGCGAAGTGACCGATGAAATTGATCCAGACACAGGCGAATTCATCGTAGAAAACTATCCTGGCTTCTATATTGGTCGCCGAAACTTGGAAGGAGGCCCCCGTCAGGACGATTTGCGCCATACATCTATGCGCGCGGTGTTGGGTATGCGAGGTATTATTAACGACAGTTGGTCCTACGATGTATTCGCCAACCATGGCTCAGTGGGCATGGTCGAGACATATCGTAATGAGCTATCAGTAGACCATATGAGAAAAGCTCTCGATGTCACTGTCGATGCCGACGGTAATCCGGTTTGTAAATCTGTGCTCGATTCAACAGATCCTAACTGTGTTCCCTGGAATATCTTTCAGGAAGGTGGTGTGACGGATGCTGCATTGGCCTATTTGATTAAGCCGTTGTTCGCACGGGGTGACACACATAGTACTCAAGTCAGTGGTTATGTAACTGGTGATTTGACCGAAGCCGGTGTAATGGTTCCTGGTACCTCTACTGGTGTTGGTGTGGTGTTGGGTGCTGAATACCGTCGTGAGGCACTGAAGTTCGAACCTGATTTTGGCTTTACCTCTGGTGATGGCGCAGGTCAGGGCGGACCTACTAATGGTGTTGAAGGTTCGTTCAGCGTGAAAGAAATCTTCGGCGAGTTGGATATTCCGCTAGTTGAAGGGGCATCATTTGCCGATGAACTGACGTTAGAACTGGCTTACCGCTATTCCGATTACTCCACTGACAAGACCACCAATACTTACAAGTACGCCTTGGACTGGGGAGTGAATGATGATGTACGTTTCCGTGCCAGCTTCCAGCGAGCTGTACGAGCCGGTAATATCCGTGAGCTGTTCCGTCCCCAAGGCATCGGTCTGTTCGATCTGGACAATGATCCTTGCGCGGTAACAGTAAACACTGATGGTAGCATCACGCCACCTGAATATACTCAGCAAGAATGTGCTAACACTGGCCTGAGTGCAGCTAATTATGGTAGTACAGCCCTGACCAGTCCTGCCGGCCAGTACAACACAGTCACAGGCGGTAATCCTGATTTGGATCCTGAGTCTTCCGATACCTTCTCGTTCGGTATGGCTCTCTCTCCAAGTGCCCTGCCAGGCTTTAATATGAGCATCGACTACTTCAAGATTGAAATTGAAGATGCTATCGATAACGTACCTCAGGATGTTATTCTGGAACAGTGTGCCAAAACAGGTAATGAGGCTTTCTGTAGCCTGATTAACCGCGGTGCCAACGGTAACCTTTGGATTGGCAGTAACGCCATCATTGCGACCGATATCAACATTGGTTACAAAGAAACCTCTGGCGTTGATATTGAAGCAACCTATGACTTCGATATCGGTGAGATGGGCGGCATTAAGATCGGTTTGATTGGTACCTGGTTAGAGACTTTGGCTGATCAACCGATTCCTGGTGCTGACATTGTTGAATGTGCCGGCTATTGGGATCGTACCTCCTGTGGACAGCCTACACCTGAATGGCGTCACAACTTGAGAGCAACTTGGTCAACTCCGTGGGATGCTTCTGTAACAGCTACATGGCGCCATTTGGGAGCTGTTGACGAACTCGGCGGTGAAGATGAGTTTGAAGCAGAAAACTATCTGGATCTAGCTGCTACTTGGCAGGCTCATGAGAATGTCTCTCTGAGATTGGGTGTTAACAACGTGCTTGATCGTGAGCCTCAGTTGATTCCTAACTCTCCCACTGGTTCCGGTAACGGTAACACCTTCCCTGGCTTCTATGATGCCTTGGGTCGCTACGTATTCGCCGGTGTAACTCTGACCTACTAAGTCCGGGTTAGCCAAACCAATAAAAACCGGTCCATAAGGACCGGTTTTTTTTCGCCAGTAAACAGGCTTGAGGTAATCTAGGGGCAACAGAAGATGACCTCATTAGTTGACAGGGCAATACTTGTGAATGAAAACGACCGGTTGTTTCAGCAGGCGCTTGATCTCTGCCGGCAGCAGGACTGGAAGGCGGCGAAACAGCTTTGTAGGGTACTTCAGAAGCGCGAGGAAAGTCTCCGTTTGCTTGAGCTGTTGGCTGAGATCAGCTTCCAATCGGGTGACACTGAGGAAGGCCTTGCCAGTCTGGGCCAACTTTGCCGGTTATGCCCAGATAAGATGGCTTATGTAGCCTCTTTGGCGACACAATTATTGCGCTTGGGAAAAACCGAACAGGCAGAACAAATCTATAGACAGTTTATCCAGACTAATCCAAACCATGCCAATGCCCGCTTCAATCTGGCCTGGTTACTCAGAAAATCCGGCAAGCTGGAGGAGGCGATCCAGGAATACCGGCAGGCGCTGGCTAAAAATATAAGTGGGCCTGAAGAAGTGCATGTGAATATTGCGGCCATATATTCAGAACTAAGAAAGGAAGAGTTGGCCGAGCAGGAGCTTAAAAAAGCTCTGTCCATTGCCCCTGACTATCCGCCGGCTCTGTTCAACCTGGCAACCCTGATGGAGGAGTGGGGAAGAAAATCATCGGCGAAGACTCTGTATGAAAGGTTACTGATCAAAGAGCCTGGCCACATCGAAGCCCTATGCCGGCTTATCCATCTGCACACTCTTCGTGCTGAGCAACTTGAAATCCTCAACAAGTTACAAGTGGCCATGACCAGCAAGTCCTTGTCTCGTTTAGAAGCAGAAGCCGCCAGGTTTGCCATGGGCAAGGCGCACGATGATTTGGGTAACTATGACCAGGCTTTTGCTTTTTTCCGCTCCGCCAATCAGCTCTGTCAGTCGCGACTTCCAGGATATGATACAAAGGCCATAGAACAGCAGGTCGACGCCCTTGCTCATAACTTTGACCGGAACTGGTTGAGATCCAGTAAGAGAGAGGAGGAGTTTTCCCCGATTTTTATCTGTGGGATGTTCCGCTCCGGCACAACACTCACCGAACAAATACTGGCCAGCCACTCCAGTGTGACATCAGGAGGTGAACTGAGTCTGTTGGCCGATACGGTGAACCGGACAGGGATGGACCTGATGGATCTGCATCATCTGGATGCTAAAGAGCTGGACAAGCTGGCATTGGATTACAAACAAGGCATCGAAAGACTCTTCCCACAGGCCATCAAGGTGACAGATAAGCGTCCAGATAATTTTGTTTACCTGGGATTGGTAAAGGCATTGTTTCCTGATGCCCGTTTTATCTGCACTGACAGAAATCCACTGGATATCTGTCTGTCCGTCTACTTCCAGCACCTTGGGAATCAGTTGCCCTATGGTTCGGACCTCAATGCAACTGCCCATTATTATGTGCAGTACAAAAGGCTGCTTAAACACTGGCTGAGACTGATGCCAGAGAATGTGCATGTGCTGGATTATGATCGCCTGATTCAGGAGCCGGAACCGGCTTGCCGAGCCTTACTGGATTTTTGCCGGTTGGAATGGGATCCCGCTTGTCTGACGTTCTACAAGGGCCACAATGCCGTCAAGACGGCCAGTGTCTGGCAGGTTAGGAAACCTCTTTACCAAACTTCTTCCAATAGATGGAGAAACTATGCGGCTCAGTTACTGGAGGTGCGCCAATACCTGAATCGTGAGCTGGGATTGGCTTTATAAAGGATAAGAATCGCTGCCTGGACGGCTGGTTTCACTGTTCACAATCCACAGCATTCGCGCGCAGATTAGCCGACAATTGCTGTGCCAAAGAGAGATATTTATCCCTGTGACGGGCGACTGCTATGGTACCCCGTACTTGTACAGTACTCAGCGTGGCTACCGGTTGAATATTACCTTTTCCTTCCAGGTAGGCATCGTTCCAGTCCAGGCCGCAATGATCATAGATCTTCTTCATCCATAAGCTGGGATCACTGGCCAGCGACTCATACTGAATAGTAAGTAGTCTCTTGCCCAGCGCCAGCTGCCAATGTTCCATCAGTCTTCGATACTGGCCATAATAGTGCGCCACGTCCCTCAGGGAGGTAGCGAATGTCCAGTAATGGGAGAATTCATAGCGATAGATAGACAGACAGGTTTCGATGGGGTGGCGTTCAATTTGCACAAAAGCGGCAGCCGGAAAGAGTTTTGCCATCACACCTACGGCTTCAATATTGGCAGGATTTTTGTCGACAAATAAGCGATCTCTTACCCGTTGCGGATTGCAGTAGTCCCGCCTGATTTGTTCTAATATATCGGCCGGCATGGGTTGTTCTGCAAGCAACTTGGTGATGAGCGCCGGTATCTCCACCCGTTCGCCCAGGGAAGTCACATCAGGATGCCTCGCTAGCAGGCTATCAAGCAAACTGGTACCCGAGCGGGGCATTCCCACTACAAAAATAGGCTGACAAGCCTTCTCCGTACTATCCGAGTTCACCGAAACCGTCTCGGCGAGATGCCGTAGTCGGTCAAACTTAGACTCTGTTTCCTGCTGGCTGTAATGCACACCTCTTTGCAGGTTGGCCGTGGATTTGTGTTGGTTGGCCAGCTCATATTCCTGCATAGCTTTGTCGAATTCCTGACGCGCATGGTAATGGTGTGCCAGCAGGAAATGCACCTGACTCCTTTCCTCTTCGCTGGTTACTGTACCGGCAATTCTCTGCAAAGACTCAATCTCGGTGTCCTGTAGTTGCCCCTTTCGCAGCCTGGACAGCTGGCTGTAGACAGGCAGGTGATCCGGTGCGAGCCGCTGACTGCGGATTGAATAATCCAGGGCTAAATCAAGATTGCCCAAAAAGGTGTGCAACAGGCCCTGATTGGTGAGTGTAGAGGGATTATTGGGTTGTAAAGATTCGGCTTTGTCCAGTGCCTTTGCAGCCTCCTGGTATTCTGAGACATTCAGGCAGGCCTGGCCATACATATTCTGAAAGCTGGGATTTTCCGGCTCCAGGTTGAGGATCTTCTGAAAGCTCTGCCTGGCCAGTTCGAAATTTCCGCATTCGTGCTGCGCGCCTGCAAGGACTAACCAGGCTGATAAGTCGGTGGGAAAGAGATTCGTCCAGTCACTCGCGGCTTTGGCCAAGGACAACCACTTGCCCTGATACTGCAGCGAAGTGACCAGCAGTTTGAAAAGGGCAGGGCCAAGCTCCTTCGTTGGCACCTTTGTAAGAAGTTTCTCAGTATCTTCATATCTGGCAGCGTCCATATAGAGTTGAGCGAGACGGTGCCGGGCAGGCTTGAACAACGGAAATCTGGATAACAGGCTGACCAAGGTACTTTCTGCTTCAGAAAGTGCCGCCTTTTTAATATAGAACTCGGCCAGATTCAGCCAGAAACCAGGCTGATGCGGTTCCTTCTCTACGGCTGCGGCCAATTTTGCATGGGCTTCTTCAAAGCGGCCAAGGGATGTCAGGGCAAGGCCTGCCAGGCTGATAATTTCTGCATCCTCTGCTTTTTCCCTGCTTGCCAGTTCAAAGCAGCGCAAGGCGGATTTTGCGTCCCCTTTTTTGTAGAGATGAATACCCTGCTCGATTAAGTTTTCTACCTTTTGGGTCATGTATGCTAGCTTTGTGATTGCCTGTCTTTGAGTTAAGCGAACTTGTATATCAGGATCTTTGCCGGAATGATATGCCATTCCTAAAGTTGTAAAGGTGACGGCAGTGTTGGAATTGACATGAATTGCTTGATTTTTGAACCTGTCAACTGATGCGTAGCGGAGGCGACGAAGAGTCGTCTTAAAGTTATGCTGTTGGTCTTGTCTGAAAGGAATCTTTCCCCTTGCGAGAGGTCTGAAGCTTACGGCAAGCCTTGTTTTTAGCCCTTTAACAGGATGTAAACGGGGATGGCTAACCTTGACAATTTCGTCTGTTCCATGTGAATATTCGGCGTTCGAGTCCGTGAGGCTATTGGGCCTGCAGACTCCACTTCTATAAACAGAACCGTTTTTATAAGCCCCTCACTTGTGGCTAGACCAGGCCAGGGTGAGGATTCAAGATAAGAAAATTGGTTGGGAACTATGTCCAAAATGAGCAAGAGAAATCTAATTGCTTCTGCCGTTATCGGCGCTTTCGCGCTAGGTAGCAGCCAAGTTGTCTCTGCAGACCCTCTAACAGATTTGCACAATGAAGAAGCAAAGATCCATGCGGCTGCAGCGCAATCCCAAAAGAAAATCAACAGCATCTACGAACAGACGCAGGAATTGCTCGCTGAGTACCGTCAGGTGATTGACGAAACTGAGAACCTGAAAGTCTATAACGATCACGTTGCCCGTCTGGTGGCAGACCAGGAAGCGGCTATCGCTTCCCTGCAGCGTCAGATAGATGGTATTGAAGGCGTCAAACGTGGCGTAGTTCCGCTGATGTATCGCATGATCGACGCCCTCGAGCAGTTCATCGAGCTGGATGTGCCGGTCAGCTACGAGTCCCGTAAAGAGCGTGTTGCCCACCTGCGTGATTTGATGAGCCGCTCGAACGTCACCACATCAGAACAGTTCCGTCAGGTACTTGAAGCCTATCAAATCGAGAATGAGTACGGTTCCCGTATCAACTCATACCAGGGGCAGTTGGAGTTCGAAGGTCGTACTATTGCGGCGGATTTCTTTGCATTAGGTCGCACCGCACTGCTGGCACTGTCCTTGGATCAGAAGAATGCCTGGATCTGGAACAACGATTCCCGCTCCTGGGAAGCGTTGGGGGATGAATACCTCAGCTCTGCTGTTACAGCCGTTCGTATGGCCCGTAAGCTGGTGCCAGTCGACCTGATCAAACTGCCAATCAAAGCTGCGGAGTAATTCAGAATGAACAAACTATTCAAATCTGTACTGCTGACAGCTGGTTTGGCTATCAGTATTGCCCCTGTCCACGCTGCCACCAGCCTGGATCAATTGCTGGAACAAGTTAAGAAGAACCGCGTATCCGAAGCGCGTATCAATGCCCAACGTGAAGCAGAGTTCAATTCTGCCCGTGCCGACAAGCAGGCTCTTCTGCGCAAGGCTCAGGCCGATCTGAAAGCCGAACAGGACCGTGGTGATCGTTTGGCCAAGCAATATTCTGACAATGAAGTCAGGCTGGCTGAAAAAGAACAGGAACTGAAAAACGCCACAGGTACACTGGGCGAAATGTTCGGTGTGGTTCGTCAGGCATCGGGTGAGGCTTATGGCCGTATCTCCAGCTCCATCGTCAGTGCCGAGTATCCCGGACGTGCCGCCTTCCTGGAAGAAATGTCTTCCGAGTCCAAGGGCCTGCCCAATATTCAGGAACTGGAAGAACTGTGGTTCGCCCTGCAGACTGAAATGACCGAGTCCGGCAAGGTTTCTCGTTTTGAAACTGATGTTATCAGCTTGGATGGCGGTTCAAGCCGTCAGGAAGTGGTGCGCGTAGGTACGTTCAACCTGATCGGTCAGGACGGTTATTTGCTGTACAACGCAGAAAACCAGCAGGTCCAGCCGTTGGGACGTCAGCCTGACAGCTATATGCTGGATGCAGCCATGGATTTCAGGAACGAGACTTCAGGCATTGCCCCTTTCTATGTTGACCCGTCCCAGGGCGCTATCCTGAGCCTGTTGACTGCCAAAGCCACCATGATGGAGCGTTATCATGCCGGCGGCCTGCCTGGTTATGTGATCACAGGCTTGTTTATCATTGGTGTGCTGATTGCCCTGTACAAGATCATCACGCTGACTGTGATGAGCGGCAAGATCCGGTCTCAGCTTAACAATACTTCCAACCCTTCTTCTTCCAACCCGCTTGGCCGTATCCTGCAGGTTTACAATGAGAACAAGAAGTCTGATGCTGAAAACCTGGAGCTGAAGCTGGATGAAGCCATCCTGCGTGAGCTGCCCAGCATTGAGTCTGGTGTGAATATCATCAAGATTATCGCCGCCATCGCCCCTCTGCTGGGTCTGTTGGGTACGGTTATCGGTATGATTGCAACCTTCCAGACCATTACCCTGTTTGGTACCGGTGACCCGAAAGTTATGGCTGGAAGTATCTCAATGGCTCTGGTAACGACGGCTCAAGGTATTATCGCTGCACTGCCGCTGATTCTTCTGCACAGCATCGTGGCAGGTCGTAGCAAGTCCATTATGCACATCCTGGATGAGCAGGCTGCGGGTATCGTCGCCGCTCACGCTGAGGCGGAGAAGGCTTAATATGTTATACCTGATTGGATTATGGGAATCTGTCAGGGATTTTATCGCTACCGGCGGTGACGTACTCTATGTGGTCGCCGCTGCGCTCTTACTCATGTGGATATTGATGATTGAGCGCTATTGGTATGTGTCTTCGGTCTTCCCCAAGGCGATGAAACAGATCATCGCCGACTGGGAAGCCAGAAAAGACACCACTTCCTGGTATGCGCATAGAATCCGTGACGCATGGATTTCGCAGGCATCAGACAAACTCAGTGAGAGAATGCTGTTGATTAAAACCTTGGTTGCAATGTGCCCCCTGATTGGCTTGCTGGGCACGGTAACCGGCATGATTGCGGTTTTTGAAGTCATGGCTGTACAGGGGACCGGTAACCCTCGTCTGATGGCGGGCGGTATCTCCATGGCGACCATTCCGACAATGGCCGGAATGGTTGCGGCCCTGTCAGGCGTATTCTTCAGTTCCCGCCTGGAAGCCAAGGTTAAGATTTCCAAAGAGAAATTAGTCGACAGCTTGCCTCATCATTAAAGAGAGAATTATATGGCTCGTAAACATCGTGCAGAAGAAGAAGAAGCTACCATTGACATGACGCCGATGCTGGACATCGTCTTCATCATGTTGATCTTCTTTATCGTGACCACCTCCTTCGTGAAAGAGGCAGGAATCGAAGTAAATAAACCTAAGGCCGAGCAGGCGACCAAGCAGAAGTCTGCCAACATCTTTATCGCTATTAATGAAAACGGCGATATCTGGATGGACAAGCGTCAGGTTGACGTAGAACGTGTCCGTGCGAACATCGAAAGGCTTCTGGCCGAACAACCTACTGATGTAGTCATTGTTCAGGCGGATGTGGAAGCCAAACATGGTGTCGTGGTTGAAGTAATGGATCAGATCAAAGCTGCAGGCATTGATAAGATATCGGTAGCAGCAAAGGATAATTAATATGCTTCGTCTAATAGTTTCAATACTAATAGGTGCGGCGATTACCTTTGCCTTGTTTGTGCTGATGGCAGAATTGATTGCCAATTCTGCTCGGCCAGCAGACGAATCGAAACCGACACCGGTGATCGATATCGTCATGGCTGAACCGGATTCGTCAACACAGACTCGCTCCAGAGTGCCACCGCCGCCGCCACCACCGCCGCAGCAACCGCCAAAGTTGGAGCCTCAGGAGCCTGATCAGGCCGATCCAAGCGCCGACGGCATGAGTTTTAACGTGCCTTCAGTGGATGTCGGGGGAGCGTCAGTGGATATCGGTGCTCCCGGGGCCATGATGCGTGATGGTGAAGCTACACCTATAGTCAGGATTGAGCCCAAGTACCCTATCGAAGCCGCTCGTGAAGGTAAAGAAGGTTGGGTGAGGTTGTCCTTTACCATTAATGAAGTGGGTGGGGTGGAAGACATCGAAGTCATCGATGCCGAACCCAAGCGTATTTTTGACCGTGAAGCACGTCGTGCACTCAGCCGTTGGAAATACAAGCCCAAGATAGTGGAAGGCAAGCCGGTTAAGCAGTTTAACATGAAGGTTCAGCTGGACTTTAAGTTGGAGCAATCGTAATGAAGATGACGAAAAATCCAATCGCCAAGTTTATCACTCTGACATCATTGTTGGCCTGTTCCTACACTTCAACTGTGATGGCGCAGGGGACGCCTGCTGTTGTGTGTCCCAACCATCAGCAGGCCCCTTCAAACATTCCCAGTGAACGGGTAGGTAAGAAGATTCAGAAGGCCTTCGAAGCCTACAGTAATGATCAGGTCGATGAGGCGCTGGTGTTGTTGTATGACATCGATACCTCAGATGAATTTGATCGGGCTTACACGGACCGTTTCATCGGTAACCTGCTGGCGGCCAAGGAAGGAGAGGCCAAGAAAGCCCTCGACTATCTGAGCCGTGCGGCCAACGCCAAACAATTGAACGACACAGAGCATGCGTCAACCCTAAAGTTGGTCGCTGACCTGAATCTGCAGGAGCAGAACTTTGAGACGGCGCTGACCTGGTATCAGAAGTGGCTGGATTTCACTTGTAAGCAGGACCCGGATATTTATGTCCGTATGGCACAGGCTTATTATGAAACCAAGCAATTGGCCAAGATTGTCGAACCGGCAAACAAAGCCATTGCCTTGTATGAAAAACCCAACAAGAACCCTTATGTTCTGAAGATGACCTCTTTCTATGAGCGTAAGATGTACCCCCAGACCATTGAAGTGGCGGAAGAGTTGGTTAAGCTCTTCCCTGACACGCCTCAGTGGTGGGTACAGTTGGGTTTCTTCTATATGCTGGTCGAAGATTACAAGAGAGCTCTTGCTACTCTGGAGATTGCGTATAATCAAGGATTCCTGAAAAAGGAATCAGAGATTAAGGCTTTGGCCCAGTTGTATGCAACTAATGAGATCCCCTACAAAGCTGCTGTTCTCCAGGAGAAATACCTGAAGGAAGGTTTGATTAAGCGGGATGACAAGTCATTGTCTTCATTGGCTAATACCTGGCACCAGGCAAAGGAAATCAAGAAAGCCGCCAACTATTATGGTCAGGCCGCTGCGCTGAGTAAGGATCCGGATCACTTCCGCAGGCAGGGCACATTGCTGCTCGCTGCAGAGGACTACAAGAACGCGCTGGTTGCGTTGGATAAGGCCCTTGAGGTAACGGATGCCAAAGACGCAGGCAGGCTGCATATGGCCATGATGGAAGCCAACTTCTATCAGGGGGATTTCAAGGAAGCTTACAAACACGTCAAGCTTGCCATGAATGACAGCTCGACGGCACGCAGTGCCAGAAGCTGGGAACCCTATATTAAGGAAAAGGCGAAAAATCGCGGTATTAAAATTTAAAACCCTTTAAAAGGCCCCGGAAGGGGCTTTTTTATTGGCGGCATTTTTATTCAATCCTCTGTGGGTCGTTGCTCTGTTAACTAAGGTCCGTCATTTGTCGGGTATTTTCCCCAGCTTGACGAAATTTTCCCTGACAAAGGAAAATGAAATAAATTAGTGCGGGCCTTGGTCTATGCTCTTGAGAAAGCCCAAAAGGCCTATTCCCATAACCCAACATAAAAGTAGGACTCCACAATGAAACAAGTTAAGAAGACCAGTATTGCTACTGCTTTAGGTGCCGTTGTCATTGGCTCACTGTCGGGAGCGGCTTATGCGACAGACGCCAGCCCCTTTGCTGTGCAGCCCCTGGAACAGGGTTACATGCAGTTTGCCTCTGAAGGTAAAGCCGGTGAAGGCAAGTGTGGTGAAGACAAAAAAGCCGAGAAAGAAGGCAAGTGTGGTGAAGGCAAGTGCGGTGAAGACAAAGCCAAGAAAGAAGGCAAGTGTGGCGAAGGCAAATGCGGCGAAGGCAAATGCGGTGAAGGTAAGTGCGGTGGCGACAAAGCCAAGAAAGAAGGTAAATGTGGCGAAGGCAAATGCGGCGAGGATAAAGCCAAGAAAGAAGGTAAGTGTGGTGAAGGTAAGTGCGGTGGCTCACACTGACCTGAGCAAGCCGTAAAGGCCGGCACGTCCGGCCTTATTTTTCACGAGGATAGCTATGTCAGTCGAAAGACAAAAAGTCGGCCTGGGTTTAAGGCGTGAAATGCTTGAAGAGATTCAATCAGTTTCAAGAGTCCCGATAGATTTCTGGGAGGTGGCACCGGAAAACTGGATGACCCTGGGCGGGCGCTATCAGAAAGCATTTTCTCAACTGACGTCTGAGTATCCCTTCAAAACCCATGGATTGTCTCTGTCCATCGGCAGCCCGGATCCTCTGGATATTGAGTTTATCAAAGCGGTAAAGGGCTTCCTGGATCTGCATGGCATTGAGCACTACAGCGAACATCTGAGCTATTGTTCCGCCGAAGGGCATCTGTATGATTTGCTCCCTATTCCTTTCACAGATGAGGCGGTTAGTTATGTGGTACAGAGAATCCGGCAAGTGCAGGATATCCTGGAGCGTCCGCTGATTCTGGAAAATGTCTCTTATTATGCCGCGCCCGGGCAGCAATTGTCTGAACTGGACTTTACCCTGGCCGTTATTAATGAGTCGGATTGCCAGTTACTGCTGGACGTCAATAATGTTCATGTGAATTCTGTCAATCATGGATATGATGCCAAAGACTTTATCAAGGCCATGCCTTCCAGCCGTATAGCCTATGGCCATATCGCCGGACACTATAACGAGGCACAGGATCTGATCGTTGATACACATGGAGCTGATGTTATAGAGCCAGTGTGGCAGTTGCTGGAATTTGCCTATGGGGTGCATGGGGTCTTTCCCACGTTGTTGGAACGGGATTTCAATATTCCGCCCATGCCAGTGCTGTTGCAGGAAGTACAAAGAATTCGCCAGATCCAGCAGGAGTGCTCCTCCAGCAAGAGGATGATAGCTTAGATGTCACAACTAAGAGCGGTCCAATTGGCGTTTACCCGGCATATTCGTGATCCTCATGGCCGGGCCCTTCCTGAAGATATCGAAGACCGTCGTATGGCTGTTTACCGGGAACTTTTTTTCAACAATATAAGTGGGTTCCTGAGCAATGGATTTCCTGTTCTTTGTGGCCTGTATGGTAAAGGAGAATGGCATAAACTCTGTCGTAAGTTCTTCAGTACGCATCATTGTCGCTCCCCTTACTTTGTCGATATCAGTAAAGAGTTTGTTGAGTTCTTGGCCAATGAATACCAGCCGTCTGGGCCAGATCCGGTATTTATGGCTGAACTAGCCCATTACGAGTGGGTTGAACTGGCCCTGAGCATAGCTCAGGGCGATAGCAAATCGCCCCAGAAAGCTACGGACTGGCAGACCTTACCTCTAGCCGTTTCAGAACTGGCCTGGAGCCTGAGCTATCAGTATCCGGTGCACCGGATTTCCAGGGAATTCCAGCCAACATCACCTTCGGGGCCATACTACTTTCTCGTCTACCGGGACGAAGAGGACCGGGTGCAGTTTAATCAGATTGAGCAGGTGAATGCTTATCTGATAAACCTGCTTGAACAGCAGCCAATGAATTTGCAGTCACTGGTCGCACACATGCAACAGGCTATGCCGCAGATGGACAAGGATCAAGTGGAGAAAGGCCTACGTGAGGCGGTGGCGTGGTTTGTACAAAAGGGCGTGCTTTATCCCCACACAGATTGACGGTCATACTAGGAATCCGCAGCGCTTTGCATTAAGATTTGCCGCTCCTGTCTATCCGAGAAAATTACCATGCAACAAGACCAACAACTTCAAGATCCGTTTAATGTAAAATATTTGCTGGCAGCCCTGGTTACCCTGGTCGCCCTGCCGCTTTTGCATGTGATCTGCGGTTGGTTTGTTTACTACCTCTGACAGACTCCCGCCTGACATTAACTAGGATCAAGCGTGACTGCCGATTATATTAAATCTGTTATTACCACCGTCGCCGACTACCCCAAGCCAGGGATACAGTTCCGGGATGTGACATCATTGATGCAGGACAGTAAGGCCTTTGGCACCTGCATAGATATGCTCGCCGAGCACTACCGGCATCACCAGTTCGACAAGATTGCCGGAACAGAAGCCAGAGGTTTTATTTTTGGTGCGCCGCTGGCTAAGGCACTGGGATGTGGCTTTATTCCCATCAGAAAATTCAATAAACTGCCCCGTCCCGTACTCAGGCAGAGTTATCAGCTTGAATACGGTGAAGATGTGCTGGAGATCCATAAGGATGCGGTCCACTCGGGCGAAAAAATACTTCTTCTGGATGATCTGCTTGCCACCGGCGGCACCATGCTGGCCACGATCGCGCTGGTCAGGCAATTGGGTGGCCTGGTGGAACATGCGGCCTTTGTGGTGAATCTGCCCGACTTGGGTGGTGCGGATAAGCTAACGGAGCAGGGTATTACCTGTCACGCTTTGTGTGAATTCGAAGGGGATTAGCGTGCAATCCGGCCCGAAAAATATCATGGCGTGCTTGTGAGTTATCAAGTACTGGCCCGTAAGTGGCGCCCGGCAAACTTCTCCCAACTGGTTGGGCAGGAGCATGTCGTGGCAGCCATTTCCAATGCCCTGGACAACAACCGGCTTCACCATGCTTATCTGTTTACGGGAACTCGTGGGGTGGGTAAGACCACCATCGCCAGGATTTTTTCCAAGAGTCTTAATTGCGAACAGGGGATGGGCGCCAGTCCTTGTGGAACCTGTTCCACCTGTCAGGAGATAGATGCAGGAAACTTCGTCGATCTGCTGGAGATTGACGCTGCATCACGCACTAAAGTGGAGGACACCCGGGAGTTGCTGGACAATGTCCAGTACCGGCCAACCCGCGGGCGGTACAAGGTCTACCTGATAGACGAGGTGCACATGTTGTCTAAGCACAGTTTCAATGCACTGTTGAAGACATTGGAAGAGCCGCCCCCCCATGTAAAGTTTCTCCTTGCCACCACGGATCCACAGAAGCTGCCGGTGACTATTTTGTCCCGTTGCCTGCAGTTCAACCTGAAGGCCTTGTCCCGCAGCCAGATTGCCCAGCAGTTAAGTACTATCCTGGAGAAGGAAAAGCTGCCATTTGAGAAGGAAGCATTGGGTCAGTTGGCCAGAGCAGCTCAGGGTAGCATGCGTGATGCCCTGAGTCTGACGGACCAGGCCATCGCCCAGGGAAACGGCGAGGTATCGGTCAGAATCGTGGTCAACATGCTTGGCCTGATGGATAAGAATCAGATCCTCAAGTTATTGCATGCTCTGGTTAAAGGCGACAACCAATCGGTCATGGAGCAGGTCGAGCTGCTTTCCCATGATGCACCGGATTACAGCCAACTGCTGGCAGAGCTGCAAAGCCTGTTGCACCAGATGGCATTGACCCAATTGGTGCCAGACAGTTGCAAACTGGAGACAGTGACTGCCAAGGCGATATATCAGTTGGCAAAAGCCGTATCCCCTGAGCAGGTTCAGCTTTTTTACCAGATTGCCCTGCAGGGTAGAAAGGACTTGCCCTATGCCGCAGATGCGCGGGTGGGACTGGAAATGACCCTGTTACGTATGCTGGCCTTTCAACCCCTGGCTGAAAAAAAAACACTGCAGGACGTCCGGCGATTAACTGAGCCCGCTTTGTCTTTGTCGGCCGGACTGGGGGAATCGACAACCTTGTTGACTTCACCGGTACCTGACTTCCAGGCTGAAGAGCCAGAGCCAGAGCCAGAGCCAGAGCCAGAGCCAGAGCCAGAGCCAGAGCCAGAGCCAGAGCCAGAGCCAGAGCCAGAGCCAGAGCCAGAGCTGAAAAGCGAACAGTTGAGTAAAACAGAATCCCTGCTGGCCTTACGCAGAAAATTGAGAAGCGTGACCCCAGAGGCTGAGCAGCAAAAAGTCTCACCTCGGCACATAACTGAGCCCGCCAACCCGATAGCGTCAGAATTAACCACTCAAAAAGTGAGCGCAAAGACACAACCTGCCTCTGCCTCGGACACTACTGCCGGGAAGCAACCTGACTCTGAAGATACTGTTGTGCAAAGCCTGCCAGAAGATGAGCCGCCCCCCTGGGATGATTCCGATATCCCTTTCGAGGTCTCTTCCAGTCAGGACAGCTTGCCACAGACAGCCCCCCCCCTGGTGGCAGCACTCCCTCAGGTGCTCGGACAGAGCGGAGCGGCACCGAACGCGCTGCTGCCGGATCCAGTGCAACAACCTATTACCGACAGTGCAGAAAGAGGTTCCTCAGGGAACCTGCCTACCCATGAGATACTCAACGAGCATCAGGAAGAAGATCCCAGGGTACTGAAAGTGGACAGATCAATACCGGTATTTCTCGACTCAGGGGAAAAGGTAGTGGAAGCCAGACAACTGGACAAATGGAGCCAGTTGGTCGAGGAGATGGGGGTCAATGGGCTGGTCAAGCAACTGGCTCTGCATACCGGTTTTCAGATAGAGGACGATCAGGTTCATCTGATTCTGCATCATAGTAAAGAGCACTTGCTGTCTGAGTCGGCCAGAATGCAGCTTGAGCAATGTCTCAGTCAGCGCTTGCAACGCCCTGTAACATTGAATATTGCATTGGGTGAGCCGGTCAATACCCCTTTTGCACTGGCTTTTGCCATCCGGCAGGCCAGGCAGGCCTATGCAGAACAAATAGTCGAACAGGATGAGGGCATTGGTCTGCTAAGGAAGGAATTGTCAGCGACAGTAATTTCCCAGAGTATTGAACCCAGATAAGTTTTATTATTAGTTTTCGCGCCCAGGCGCAGTTGAGTCAAAGAGGTGAATATGTTTAAAGGTGGAATGGGCAATATCATGAAACAAGCCCAGCAAATGCAGGATCGCATGCAGAAGGCCCAGCAGGAACTGGCCGACCTGGAAGTGACAGGAGAGTCCGGTGCAGGTTTGGTCAAAGTCACCATGACCTGCAATCATAACGTGCGTCGGGTCGAGATCGATCCCAGCCTGATGGAAGACGACAAGGAGATGGTTGAGGATCTGGTTGCCGCAGCCATCAATGATGCTGTGAGAAGAGTTCAGGAAACCTCCAAGGAAAAAATGGCCGGTGTCACAGGTGGTATGCCACTGCCGCCAGGATTCAAACTGCCTTTCTAATCCTATGCCCGGCAACACTGCCGGGTCTGCCATGGTCCTGTCTATGAAGTTCAGTCCTTTGCTCAGTGAGTTGATTCGTACCTTGCGCTATCTGCCTGGAGTGGGTCAGAAGACCGCCCAGCGCATGACCTTTCATTTGCTGGAACGCAACCGGCAGGGAGCCCTGGAACTGGCGACTGCCTTACACAATGCCATGGAGCATGTGCAGCATTGCCGTCAGTGCCGCAATTTTACCGAGTCCGATCTTTGTGAAATTTGCGCAAGCCCGGCCAGGCAGCAAACCGGTGTGCTCTGTGTGGTTGAGACACCCCAGGATGTGATGGCGGTGGAACAAACGTCTGAATTCAAGGGACTGTACTTTGTACTGATGGGACACCTGTCTCCTATCGACGGTATTGGGCCGGACGATATCGGCCTGGACAGACTGGCCGAAATGCTGGATGAGCACCCCATTGAAGAGGTGATCCTGGCCACTAACCCCACGGTGGAAGGGGAAGCGACGGCCCACTATATTGCGCAGATGTGCCGCAGTCGCCAGATTAAGGCAAGCCGAATCGCCCATGGCGTGCCAGTTGGGGGGGAGCTGGAATACCTGGATGGTTCGACCTTGATGCACGCCTTTAATGGTCGACGGGAGCTTTAGACAGATAACCGTCAGAGTCATTAATCCAGACATCTGAATTCTCCCCGTTGAAATTTGCCAAAGCGCCCCTATCTCCTAGTTCGCAACCCCATAGAATCTGCTGCCCCTTTGGGCAGTAATTGAAATAGTACTAGGAGATTTCTGCTTATGGCTGAAGCTGCCCATAAAGAAACCCATGGCTTTCAGACTGAAGTAAAAAAACTGCTGCAGTTGATGATCCATTCTTTGTATTCCAACAAGGAAATTTTTCTGCGTGAGCTGGTATCCAATGCCGCCGATGCAGCCGACAAACTGCGTTTCAGAGCCCTGTCCAACGACAGTCTTTATGAGAATGACGGTGATTTACGCGTCAGGCTGTCCGTCGACAAGGATGCCGGCACTCTGACGATCTCGGATAACGGGATCGGCATGACCCGGGATGATGTTATCGAACATCTCGGCACCATCGCCAAATCAGGCACCTCAGAGTTTTTCAGCAAGTTGTCGGGGGATCAGGCCCGTGATTCGCAGTTGATCGGTCAGTTCGGAGTGGGTTTCTACTCCGCGTTTATTGTTGCCGATAAGGTGACGGTTCGCACCCGCGCCGCCGGTGAGGAGGCTTCAAGGGGAGTCGAGTGGCAGAGTGAAGGAGAAGGGGAATTTACCGTCGCCGACATTGAAAAAAGCAACCGTGGTACGGATGTGATCCTGCACCTGAAAGAGGACGAAAAAGAGTTCCTCGACGACTGGCGTCTGCGTTCCATTATCGGTAAGTATTCAGATCACATCAGTATTGCCGTGCAGATGTATAAGGAAGAAGTTGCAGAGCGGGACGGTCCGGACGGAGAAAAAATCCCTGCCGAGCCGGCCAAATGGGAGACCATCAATAAGGCCACGGCCCTGTGGACAAGAGACAAATCAGAGGTATCGGACGAGGAATACCAGGAGTTCTACAAGCACATCTCCCATGACTATGGGGATCCCTTACTTTGGTCACACAATAAGGTAGAAGGTAAGACGGAGTACACCAGTCTGTTGTACGTACCGGCCAAGGCTCCCTTTGACCTGTGGAACCGGGAACAGTCACACGGACTGAAACTCTATGTACAGCGCGTCTTTATCATGGATGACGCCGAACAGTTCATGCCGACCTACCTGCGCTTTGTCAAAGGGGTGCTGGACTCCAATGATCTACCGTTGAATGTGTCGCGCGAAATCCTGCAGGACAACAAGGTGACCCAGGCCATGCGTCAGGCCTGCACCAAAAAAGTGCTGCAGATGCTTGAGCGCCTGGCCAGTAACGACAAGGACAAGTACCAGAACTTCTGGTCTGAGTTCGGTAATGTGCTTAAGGAAGGGCCTGCAGAGGACTTCAGCAACCGGGAAAAGATTGCTGGCCTGCTGCGCTTTGCCTCCACCCATGAAGACAGCCCCGCGCAGACGGTGTCCCTGGATGACTACCTTGGCCGCATGAAGGAAGGTCAGGATAAGATTTACTTTATCACTGCAGACAGCTATCAGGCCGCCAAGGCGAGCCCTCATCTGGAGATTTTCCGCAAGAAAGGCATTGAAGTACTGCTGATGTCTGATCGGATTGATGAGTGGCTGATGTCACATCTGAACGAGTACAAAGAGAAAGCGTTCCAGCCCATCACCCGCGGTGAGCTGGATCTGGGGGAGCTTGAGGACGAGCAGACTAAACAGGCACAGCAGGAAGCTGAGAAAAAGGTGGAGGGGCTCACCGAACGGGTCAAAAAGGTGTTGGGTGACAAAGTGAAGGAGGTCAAGCTCAGTCATCGTCTGATCGATTCCCCAGCCTGTGTGGTGGCCGACGAATTCGGCATGAGTACCCAGATGCTCAAGCTGATGCAGGCTGCCGGCCAGAAAGTGCCGGAAATGACCTATCATTTCGAGCTCAATCCGGAGCATGCCCTGGTACAGGTGCTGGCTGAGATGCAGGACGAAGAGAAGTTCTCGCAGCTGGCTGAAGTATTGTTCGATCAGGCGGCGCTGACTGAGCAGGGTAGCCTGAAGGACCCAGCCAGTTTCGTCAACCGGTTGAATGGCCTGTTGATAGGGCTGGTTAAGTAAAACTGGCTGCTGAGATCAATGCGGGCCCGTGAGGGCCCGTTTTGGTTTAAAACGGCCGGTGCTGCTGCCGGACTCAGTATTGGTCCAGGTATCGTTATCGATCAGTAAACTGAACTTTGTCACACCATGGTCTAAGATGCGCCATTTTGGGGCGCAGGCAGCTTGTATCAGCCTGTCTTAATGTGTAAAGTTCGGGGCTTATTCAGATAATCAATCAAGTTTCAGTAAGAGGACCAGGTATGCGCATTATTTTGCTTGGCGCTCCCGGAGCAGGGAAGGGCACCCAGGCCCAGTTTTTGATGGGTAAGTTCGGTATCCCGCAGATTTCCACGGGGGATATGCTGCGCGCCGCCATCAAAGCCGGCACGGAACTGGGGCTGGCCGCCAAGAAAGTCATGGATGAGGGCAAGCTGGTCTCTGATGAACTCATTATTGGCCTGGTCAAGGAGCGCATTGCTCAGCCTGATTGTGCCAAAGGGTTCCTGTTGGATGGATTTCCCCGCACTATTCCGCAGGCCGATGCCATGAAGGAAAACGGTATCCGGGTGGACCATGTCATTGAGTTTGATGTGCCGGACGATGTCATTGTTGAGCGTATGGGTGGCCGAAGAGTTCATCCCGCATCCGGCCGTGTGTACCATGTGCAGTACAATCCACCCAAAGTGGAAGGCAAAGACGACCAGACGGGTGAGGATCTGGTTATCCGTGATGATGACAAGGAAGAAACTGTGCGTAAGCGCCTGGCCATCTATCATGAGCAAACTAAGCCTTTGGTGGACTATTACCGAAATGAAGCCGGGCAGGGAAACTGCCAGTACCATAAAGTGGACGGTACCCAGCCGGTAGAGAAAGTCAGTCAGGAGCTGGCGTCGCTGCTGGCCTGACCTAACAACTTGCGAAAAAGCCCGACTCGTTCGGGCTTTTCTTTCTGGACGGCAGACTATACGAGGACGGTATGCAAGGCATCGTAGCAAGTGGCAACCACAGTTGCCCCACCGTGCTGTTGCTGCACAGCTCCATGAGTAACGCCAGGCAATGGCGGGAGCTGGTGGAAGCGCTTGAGCCAGATTATCAGGTCATCAATGTCGACTTACTGGGGTATGGCCGGGCCCCCGCCGCAGACAAGCATACGGGCTTTTCCTTGCAGGACGAGGTGGAACGTATCGAGCAGGCCATATCTGATTTCAGCATCCAACGCTTTCACCTTGTCGGCCACTCTTACGGCGGGGCGGTGGCGCTTAAGCTTGCCTATGAAAGACCCAACAGTATTGCCTCGTTAATCCTGTTTGAGCCGGTGGCCTTTCATTTACTGGACAAGTCTCATCCGGGATTTGCCGAGGTGAGTGAGCTGGGTGCCGTTATGCCTGAACTAAGCGCAGAAGAGGCCGCGCAACGTTTTGTGGATTACTGGAACGGCAATGGCTTTTTCCAATCCGTTTCACCTTCAATGCAAGCCCTGTTTACCCGTCAGGTGCCGAAAGTAGCACTGGATTTTCAGGCATTGATGAACGAATCCTACTCCTTTGATGATTATGCCGCCATTGAGGCGCCGACTTTACTGATGTCCGGCAAACAAACCCGGGAGTCAGCCCGGGCCGTGGCAGAAGGGCTGTTGCAGTTCCAACCACAATGGCGCCATTTGCAGGTTTCCGGCGGACATATGTCGCCCATCAGCCATACTGCTGAGGTTAACCGGCCTATCCTGGCCTGGCTGGAGCAGCACAAGGCGTTATGACTTGACCGGTGCTGAATGTTATGAGAATGTTAATTTGTCTCAACATTCGGACTTCCCTATCGTGAACAGACGCACTATCAATAAATTGCCACGCTCTGCCGTGCGCTCAGTGCATGACTGTTCCACCGATTTTCATCTCTCAGAATGGTTCGACGAGTAGTCAACCACTGCCACTAACCCCAAGAATTTACGCCCGCCAGCCGGGTGTATCTATCCGTACCCGTTAATAGGTCGGGTGCTTTCATTACAATAAAAACTCTTTGGAGCAATTATGCGAGTGTTGAAACTGGCAGCCTTGTTATTGGCTGTGCAATCCGCCCAGGCCTTTGCCTGTATTACCAACGAAACGGAAAGCAACAACACCGAAGGATCGGCAGATGGCCCACTGTGCTCCGGCACCCAAATTTCAGCAACCATTGGCAGTCGCAGCGATGTGGACTGGTATCAATTTACCCTGCCAAGCAGCGGCACTATTGATATCAGTTTAAGTCACGCCAGTAACGATGACTTCGACTGGTTCTTGTATGAGGCTTCGGGCTCGGCTGTGGCCAGTGGCGAAACCAGTGCCAATCCAGAGCAAGGGAGTTATTCAGCGGCTGGGGGCGATCATTTTATTAAGGTTACCCGCTACAGTGGAACAGGGGATTACGACCTGACAGTTAATTTCCCCACTGGTGGCAGTGGGGGCGGCGGTAGCTGTACTGACTTTGGCGCCAGACCGGGTAAACCGACGGACCTTACTGCAAGCCTGGTGGGCGACACGGCCGACAGTTGTCCGGTACTGGGTAATCAAGGTGGTGTGTTGCTGATGGGCGGTGGTACCGATGTGGATGCTGCCTTTACCAACCGCATCGCGCCGCATATTAAAGGCGGTGATGTGGTGGTCCTGCGAGCGACAGGTACTGACGCCTACAACGATTATCTGCTTAATCTGACCGGTGCCGATTCGGTGGAAACCCTGATTATCGACAGCCGCGCCAAAGCCGACTCTGACTACGTGGACTGGACGATTCGCAGTGCCGAGTTCGTGTGGATTTCAGGAGGCGATCAGTCCGCTTACTTAAATGCCTGGCAGGGCACTAAGGTGCAATCTGCCATCGACTCGGTTTATCAGCGTAACGGGGTAATAGGCGGCACCTCGGCGGGCAATGCGGTGCAAAGCCAGTATGTGTACGATCCTGACGGGGTGGCCGGCGCACTGAGTGAAGAAGTGGTCACGGATTTTTGTCATCAGACCATCAATATCAGCAATAACTTCCTGTCCACCGATATCATGCAGAATCTGATCACCGATACCCATTTCTATGAACGTGACAGAATGGGGCGGATGGCGGTGTTCCTGGCTCATATCGGCATGGGGAAACGGGCCATTGGTGTATCCGAAGCCACCTCCATCTTCTTTACCAGCGACGGTCAGGGGGTCGTGGATGGCCAATACGAGGCCTATGTGCTGGCAACGGACAGCCAGACCAATTTTGTCCAGACCAGCTGTGGACAGCCGGTTATTTTGCATGATCTGTTGCGATACAAGCTCGTATCGGGCGACACCTTCAACCTCTCAACCGGCGCTTCCAGTGTGAGTCCTATCCGTCTGGACGTCGATGGCCGTAACAGCGGTTTCTATTATCCTTCCAATCCCTACTGACGTTTTAGGTAACAAAAAGGCGGCCACCAGGCCGCCTTACTATTGAGGGATGTTAAGCGCTTAGTTTTCCAGCAGGTTTGAGCCAATCTCAATCTTGCGTGGCTTCTTGGCTTCGGGGATCACCCGCTCAAGGTCAATGTGCAACAGACCGTTTTTCATGTCTGCAGTCAGCACCTTGACGTGGTCGCCAAGTTGGAACTTGCGTTCGAAATTTCGCTCGGAAATCCCCTTATGCAGGAATTTACGCTCTTCTTCCTTGCCAGCTTTATTGCCGCTGACCTGCAAAGTATTTTCCACTACCTGGATTTCGATTTCGGATTGTTCGAAACCGGCCACAGCCATGGTAATGCGGTATTTGTCCTCGCCTAACAATTCGATATTGTAGGGGGGATAGGAGGGTTGCTTTTCATTCTGACTGGCGGCATCCAGCATAGAGGCCAGATGATCAAAGCCAATGAATGAACGATAAAGTGGAGACAGATCGATATTACGCATGTGCATATCCTCATAAAGCAATATGGTTTAATTTGCCCCGCAACGCGGCGGCCAGTTAGTTTGTCGACCCTTGCGGCATCGACAACTCCTATATAGGGTTGGGCTGCAGGCTTTCAACGGCTGATATTGAAAATTTTTGCTGAAGAATTTTTAAGTGAAAGAAAAATAAGGATTTTAAGTTATGAACAAGCAGATTGAACGGATCTACCAGTTCTGGTTCGGGGAAATTTCAGATGAGCTTGCGCCTAAGGAAAAACAACAACTCTGGTATGCATCAACCAAACGACTGGATAAGCAGATAGAAGCTGAATTTAGTGAGCTGCTTACAGAGGCCGCCGAAGGTAAACATGATGACTGGAAAGACAGCGCAAAAGGCCGTCTGGCCCTGATCCTGCTGTTTGACCAGTTCAGTCGTAATATCTACCGGGGCAAGCCACAGGCCTTTGCTTTCGACTCCCTGGCGCTGGCATTGTGTAATGAAGGGAGGGAAAAGCAGCAGGATAAACAGCTATCACTGGTGGAGCGCCTGTTTTTCTATCACCCACTGGAGCATGCCGAAGATCTGCCCAGCCAGGAATGCTGCGTCGAGTTATTCCAGATGCTCGCCGAGCAGTACCCTGACGGCGCTCAGCATCAGGCTGCGGCCAATGCCCTGAAATATGCCATCGAGCACCGGGATATTATTGCCCGCTTTGGGCGGTTCCCGCATCGTAATGAGGTGTTGGTCAGGCCATCCACCAAAGAGGAACTGGATTATCTGGACAAGGGCGGGAAGCGTTTTGGTCAATAACCCCGTTTCTCTCAACACAGCTCGTTTTATCTGGCCGGATCGATGGCGCCCCCAATACTGTTATTCACCCTGAACCAGCCGGCGATACTGTATCTGTCCCGCTTTGCTGCCAGCACTTCATGGGGAAAGCGCTCACTAAGAAAGATAACCATCTGGCCGAACAGCGGCGTCAGCTTTAAAAAGGGCTGCTTGTCATCTTTCTCATACATCAACAACTCGCCGCCATCGTCCGCAGTCCAGCCCGGGTTCAGGTAAAGCACAGTGCTGAGTATTCGGTTGGTCTTGCCTTTAAAAGCGTCCAGATGCTTTTTGTAAAAATCTCCCGGGGCATAGTGGGCAAAATGGCATTCGTAGTCAAAAAGACCCATAAACAGACGACGGTTCAGCTCCACACGCAATTGTTCCATCAGGCAGAGGAACTGAGCCTGGGCGGAAGACTGCTGGCTCAGCCAGCGGATGGCATCGGTGCGCACAAACGGGTTCTGTTGTTGCTGCTGCTCCCGTCCAATGGCAGCCTGTTGAAACTGCTGTTCGTTAAACGCGGTAACTTCCTCAAGCAGGGCCTGGGCCAGTTGCATGGGGATCAGATCCGGCACCACCATAAAGCCCTTATCCACCAGACTGTCGGCCAGCAGATCATAGCCTGGATAGTCAGTGGTCGAGGGAAACTGGACAATAGCGCTCAAGAGAAGATTCCGGCAGAGAAGAGGCAGCGCTTTTTACTCCAGATTGATGGTTTTGTCACCAATTATTTAGGGCTTTCGCAACACCAGGTCTGCAGATGCTTCACGCACGGTATGTGTTTTTCCCGATCATAAAAAAGCCCGCTAAGCGGGCCCGTGCAGGGAAATGCCGGTTACTTCCTCACCCCTTCAATATGCAACTCCAGCTCTACATGCGTGGACGCCGGGCCCAGGTCATAATCGATACCGAAGTCCTTGAGGGCGATGCGGGTTTCACCTTCAAAGCCAACCCGGTAACCGCCCCAGGGATCCTTCCCTTCGCCAACTTTTTCCACTTCGATGACAATGGGCTTGGTCACGCCGTGCAGAGTCAGATTGCCGTGCACATCCAGCTCGTCACCGTCCTTGACTACTTTGGTGCTGACAAAGCTGGCCTCTGCAAACTTATCTACATGCAAAAAATCGTCACTTCGCAAGTGCTTGTCCCGCTCGGCGTGATTGGTGTCGATGCTGGCCGGATCAATGTTGACACTGATACTGGACGCTTCCGGTTTATCGGCATCGTAGCTGAACTGGCCGTCAAAATCGTTAAAGCGGCCGGTCAGCCAGGAATAGCCCAGATGCTGGATCTTAAAGTTAATGGAGGCGTGGGCCCCTTTACTGTCTATCACATAGTCTGCGCCATGGGCCAGCGAGCTGGACAGGGACAGCACCGCAGCGGCGATAAGAGTCTTGTTCATGTTATCTCTCCTTGGGTTTAAGCATTCTAATCAGCGTCTTATCTTTGTCGAGAAAGTGGTGCTTGAGGGCGCCTGCTGTGTGCAGCAGGACCAGCCCCATCAAGCCGTAGGCCAGGTATTCGTGAAACTCTCCGGCCAGGTCTTCCTGATTCTCTACAAATTCACCCAGGCCTGGCACACTGAACCAGTTAAATACATCAATGGCACTGCCATCGGCGGTACTGATCAGGTAGCCACTGGTAAATATGGTAATCAGCAGCAAATAGATCAGGATATGGACAAAGTGTGACAGCCTGATTTCCCATGCCTTACCGATAGCCTCTGGACGGCCACGAGATATGCGCCATCCAATTCTGGCCAGTGTCAGCAGGGCGAGCAGTATGCCGACACTCTTGTGGATATGCGGCGCCGTCTTGTACCAGTCACTGTAGTAGGTCAGATCCACCATCCACCAGCCCAGGGCAAACAGTCCGATGAGGGCAACGGCACTCAGCCAGTGAGTCAGCAGCAGGGGCCACCCCCATCCAGTGCTCTTCTTCTGCACCGGCAATCTCCTTATTCAAACAGTAACGCTGAGGTTAACTGGGTGACAGGGTAATTTAAATGGCTAAATTTCGCCAGGATAGTTCAATTATATCGAACGGTTAGTCTGTTATGGCCTGGACATCTGATGCCGCTGCTGCAGCACCCGGACCACGTCGTTAAGGCTGAGATCGCAGGCCTGAAGCAATACCAGCAGGTGGTACAGCAGGTCGGCGCTTTCATTCTTCAGCTCTTCCCAGTCACCTGAAGTCGCCGCCAGTGCGGTTTCTACGCCTTCCTCACCGACTTTCTGGGCAATCCGCTTGATGCCCTTGGCATACAAACTGGCCGTATAACTGCTTTGTGGCTCTGCCTGTTTGCGCGAGGCCAGCAATTGCTCCAGTTCGGCGATGAAGGTCATGGCCGGGGTGGCGCCCTGATGCCAGCATGAAGGATCGCCGGTATGACAGGTGGGCCCATTGGGAATGGCCTGGGCAATCAGTGCATCCTGGTCACAATCGGCGGACAGCTCCATTAAATCCAGGGTATGACCGGAACCTTCACCTTTGGTCCACAGACGCCCTTTGGAACGGCTGTAAAAGGTTACTTTGCCGCTTTGCAGTGTTTTCTTTACTGCCTCAAGGTTCATATAACCCTGCATCTGGATCTTACCCGAGAAGGCGTGTTGCACCACTACCGGCAGCAGACCGTCCATTTTTTCCCAGGCCAGCTGGTGGATATTGTCATTATTGATAATCATCTTAATGCTCTTTGTTTGTCAGTGAGCCATCCGTATCAGTCGCGGATGGCAATGGCCTGGTCGCGCAGGTATTGTTTCAATTCAGGGATCTGAATCAGCCCCTTATGAAATACCGATGCGGCCAATGCTCCGTCCACATCCGCCTGCTCGAACGCTTCTTTGAAATGATCCATCTGGCCGGCCCCCCCTGAGGCAATCAGGGGCAGGGTGCAGATCTCGCGGATCAGTGTCAGTTGCCTGATATCGTAACCCTGGCGCACCCCATCCTGGTTCATGCAGTTCAGCACGATCTCACCGGCGCCTCTGGCCTGCACCTCTTTGACCCAGTCGGCCGTTTGCCAGCCGGTGGTCTGGGTGCGTTTCTCATCGCCCGTAAATTGCTTGACCTGATACTGGCCGCTTTGCTGATCAAAGTAACTGTCGATACCAATGACCACGCATTGCTGGCCGAACCTGTCATTCAGTTCGTTGATCAACTGAGGATTTGTCAGGGCGGGGGAGTTGATGGAAATTTTATCCGCGCCCATCTCCAGGATGCGCCCGGCATCCTCCACGGATTTGATACCGCCGGCCACACAAAAGGGGATATCGATCACCCGGGCGATACGGCTGACCCAGCTTTTATCCACCACTCTGGCATCACTGGAAGCGGTGATATCATAAAACACCAGTTCATCGGCACCTGCCTGCGCGTAACGCTCGGCAAGTGGCACGATATCGCCGACAATCTCGTGGTTACGAAACTGTACCCCTTTGACCACTTTGCCGTCTTTGACATCCAGGCAGGGTATAATACGTTTTGCCAGCATCAGTTTTTCTCCCACAGGGCAATAGCCTCATCGAGGGTAAACCGGCCTTCCAGCAAAGCCCGACCGAGGATCACCGAATCCACTCCGGTACCCCTGAGTTCAGTCAGATGCTGCAGGCTGCCGGTGCCGCCAGAGGCTTGCCAGACGATGGCCGGGAAGTCCTGTTTCATTTGCACATATAAGGCCTGGTTGGGTCCCTGCAAGGTACCGTCACAGGCGATGTCAGTGCACAGTACATGGCGGGCACCGGCTGCCAGGAAATCATCCAGCAGCGGCGCCAGCTCTACCCCGCTGTCCTGTTGCCAGCCATGGGTGGCGAGGCATTTTCTGCCATCGGCACTGATATTAATATCCAGCGCCAGCACGATAGCCTCGGCGCTGTATCTGGCAATCCAGCTTTTCACCAGTTGTGGCTGTTTCACCGCCAGGGAGCCGATGACCACGCGGCTGACGCCGGCTTCGAGCAGGGCTTCCACATCGGCTTCGCTGCGAATGCCGCCGCCGGCCTGAAACTGCATCCGCTTGGTGGCCACCATCTGGCCGATTAAATTCAACTGGCGTCTTTGCGGATCCTTGGCACCGGTTAAATCGACGATATGCAGCCAGGTGGCACCAGCCTCGGCATAGCGATTGACCACTTCCACCGGCGCAAAGTCGTATTGGGTTTTTTTCTCATAGTCGCCCTGGTAAAGACGAACCACTTCACCCTCTATCAAATCGATCGCAGGAATAATCATTTATCTTGTCTCTTGTTCCAGGCTAATGACCCAGGGCCTTAGCAGTATTCAATAAAATTCTTCAGCAGTCGGCTACCGGCTTCTCCCGAGCGCTCCGGATGGAACTGCACACCATAAAAATTATTCCGGCCAATGCTGGCGCTGAAGGGCACCTCATAGTCACAACTGGCCAGGGTATGCTCACCCACCATCACGCAAAAACTGTGCACGAAATAGAAATAGCTGCCGCGTTGGATTCCGTGGAACAGCGGGCAATCCTTCTGCGGATCAACCTGGTTCCAGCCCATATGGGGCAGTCGCAACTTGCCCACCTGCATGCGGGTAACCTGAGTGTCCATTATGTCAAGGCAGGCCACCTGACCTTCCTCGGAGTAACGGGTCATCAACTGCATGCCCAGACAGATACCCAGCACAGGTTGGCGCAGATTCGGCAGCAGTTCACTGAGGCCTTTTTCGCGAATCTGCTGCATGGCGGCGCTGGCGGTGCCCACCCCAGGCAGAAAGACTTTATCGGCGGACTCGATCTCTGCTGGCTTATCCGACACCTTAACCGAATAGCCCAGCCGCTCGATGGCAAAACGTACCGAAGAGATATTGGCACAGCCGGTGTTGACGATAACTAACTGCACTATAACGCCCCCTTACTGGAAGGCAGCACATCGCCCTGTTTGCTGACGGCCTGGCGCAACGCCCGGCCAAACACCTTGAACAGGCTTTCCACCTGGTGATGGGCGTTGCCCTCAGTGGTGGATAAATGCAGGGAAATACCCATGCTGTCGGCAAGGGAGCGGAAGAAATGCGAGACCATCTGCGTGGACATCTCGCCCACCCGCTCCTGGCTGAAATCGGCAGAGAATTTCAGGTAGGGACGGGCGGAGATATCCAGCACACATTCGGCGCGACACTCATCCATGGGCAGGGCAAAACCGAAGCGGCCGATGCCGCGTTTATTGCCAAGGGCCTTACGCAGCGCTTCGCCGATGGCAAGGGCGGTATCTTCCACCGAATGGTGATCGTCGATGTGCAGGTCCCCTTTGACCTGCACATTCAGGGTAATGCCCCCGTGGGTGGCAATCTGATCCAGCATATGATCGAAAAAGCCGATGCCGGTTTCGATGGTGGATTTGACCTGGTTGTCCAAATCCACCTGCACGCGGATATCGGTTTCCGAGGTGGTACGGATGACCTGGGCCCTACGCCCCTGGCTCAGCAACTGCTTTTCAATGGCCAGCCAGTTGTTCTCTTGGCGATCGTAACGTATCCCGACGATGCCCATATTCTCGGCAAGCTGCAGATCCGTTTGCCGATCGCCAATGACAAAGGAGCGGCCAAAATCCACCTTGCCCTGTTGCAGATAGTCTTTCACCAGACCCAGTTTAGGCTTGCGGCAACTGCAGTTATCCGCATCAAAATGCGGGCAAATCAGCACATCCTCAAAGCGCACCCCCTGACTGGCGAACAGGTTCATCATCTTGTTGTGGGGGGCATCAAAATCCCCTTGCGGGAAACTGCCGGTGCCAAGGCCGTCCTGGTTGGATACTATCACCAGCTTAAAACCGGCCTGGGACAGACGGGTCAGCACCGGAATGACCATAGGCTCAAAGACCAGTTTTTCCAGGCTGTCCAGTTGCTTGTCGATGGCCGGCTCCTCCACCAGGGTGCCGTCTCTGTCGATAAAAAGGATTGCTTGCTGGCTCATGCTTGCTCCTGATAAAAGGTGTGGATGGCAGCCAGAAGCCGCGCATTTTGCTCTATATCCCCGATACTGATGCGCAGGCAATTATTAAGCGCCACCTGCTTGGATTGGTCGCGGATCAGGATCCCCCGACCCACCAGATAGTCCATCAGGGCCTGTTTTTGCTCTGCCCGCACCAGAATAAAGTTCGCCTGGATGTCTCCCACTGGAGTAAAGGCTGGTATGTCATTTAGTTGGGTGGTTAACTCTGTCTTTAGCTGATTGAGCAGCATGACTTTTTCCCGCATCCATTCCAGCCCCTTAGGGGAAAGGGCCTGAGCGGCGATTTGCGCCACCGGCTCTGGCAGCGGATACGGAGCAATGGCTTTCAGCAGTACCTGGATGATCGCCGGGGCGGCCAGGGTGAAACCACAGCGTATACCCGCCAGGCCAAAGGCCTTGGACAGGGTGCGCAGCACCACCAGATTCGGGAAGCGGACCAGTTCCTTTGCCCAGCCCGTATCGCTGGCAAATTCAATATAGGCCTCATCGACCACCACCAGGGCGCTGTCTGCGAACAGTTCCAGGGCGGCCTCAATCTGCTCCCCTGCCACCTGGGTGCCGGTGGGATTATTGGGCGAGCAAATAAACACCAGATTGACCTTATCCCGGTAGCCGGCCATGGCCTCAAGGTCCAGGCTGAAATCGGCCTTAAGGGGAGCTTTGTCTACTCCCACATTAAAGGTTTCGGCGCTGATGGCGTACATGCCATAGGTAGGAGGGCAAATCAGGACGCGATCCCGTCCCGGCGTGCAAAAGGCCCGGATCAGAAGCTCAATACCCTCATCGGCGCCGCGGCTGACCAGTAGCTGTTCGGCTGTCAGCCCCGCATAATCTGCATAAGCCGATAATACCGATTTGGGCTGACAGTCCGGATAGCGGTTCAGTTTTTGTGTATTTAAGCTGAACTGGCCCACAAAAGGCGATTCATTGGCATTAAGCCAGTCCTGACCGCCGGAAAACAGGCGCCGTGCCGATTCATAGGGCTTCAGGCCTTTTAGGTGCCCACACTGCAGTTTATCAATAAGCAATTCGAGTTGACTCATTTGAGTGCTTCCAATCTGATGGCCACGGCCTGTTTATGGGCGTCGAGACCTTCGGCGTCGGCCAGTTGCATAATGGCCGGACCGATATTCCTAAGGCCCTGCTCGGTCAGTTCCTGTACCGTGTAGCGGCGCAGAAAATCCAGCAGGCCAAGACTTGAGGTGTTTCTGGCATAGCCATAAGTGGGCAGCACATGGTTGGTGCCGCTGGCATAATCGCCGGCGGACTCCGGTGACCAGGGACCCACAAACACCGAACCGGCATTAGTCAGACGGGGCAGATAGTCCCGGGCCTTGTCCAATTGCAGGATAAGGTGCTCAGGCCCATAGGCGTTGGAGACCTCTAAGGCCTGCTCAATGCCGGCGGTGACGATATAGCGGCTATGTTGCATGCTCTGACGGGCGATCTCGGCGCGGCTTAGTGTTGTTAATTGCAGCTTTACTTCTGCTATCACGGCTTGGGCAAAATCGGCCGAGTCACAGACCAGCACCGCCTGGGAATCCACCCCATGCTCTGCCTGGGACAGCAGATCCGAGGCCACAAAGGCTGGATTGGCCTGGGCATCGGCAATCACCAGCACTTCCGAGGGGCCGGCCGGCATATCGATGGCCGGGCCGCCGGGCATTCTGGCCACCTGTTGCTTGGCTTCGGTGACAAAACTGTTGCCGGGGCCGAAGATCTTATCCACCCGGACAATGCTTTGGGTGCCCAGCGCCAGCGCACCGATGGCCTGAGCGCCGCCCACCAGATAAATCTCCTCTATGCCACAAAGCATTGCGGCATAAAGGATTTCGGCATTCAGGCTGCCACTTTTATTGGGCGGGCTGACCAGCACTTTGCGCGGGCAGCCGGCTACCTGCGCCGTTGCCCCCAGCATCAATACGGTAGACGGCAGGGGAGCAGTGCCCCCCGGGATATAAAGGCCCACAGACGCGATAGGCTGGTGTTTAAGCTCGCAGATGACGCCGGGACTGGTCTCTATCTTGACATCCAATGGACGCTGGGCCTCATGAAACCGGCGGATATTGGTATAGGCCAGGTCGATGGCCTGTCTGCTCTTGTCATTGAGCCTGGCTATGCCCGCCTCAATCTTATCCTTGCCAAGACGCAGTTGGGTTAAGGCCACCCCGTCAAATTTCTTGGTCAGGGCCAGCAGGCATTGATCGCCCTGACTTTGCACCTGTTCGAGAATGTCGCTGACCGCGTGGGCCAAACCTGGCTTGTCGGCCATGGCGGGCCTTGCCAACAGGGCCTGTTGTTGCGCTTTGTTAAGCTGATTCCAGAATTGCATGCTTACCCCAGCATCTTTTCAATGGGCAGCACCAGAATGCTGCTGCAGCCAAGGGCCTTGAGTTTTTCCATGGTTTCCCAGAACAGGGTCTCGGTGCTGACCACATGCACCGCAACCCGCTCGTCACTGCCGGCCAGGGGCAGCAGAGTGGGGTTTTCTGCACCGGGTAACAGGGCCTTGACGTCATCCAGTCTACCTTTGGGAGCATGGAGCATGATGTATTTGCTTTCTTTGGCCTGCATCACCCCGTTGATGCGGGTCAGCAGTTTGTCGATAAGCTTTTGTTTGGCATCCGGCATGTCACCGGCGCGCTGGATCAGTACCGCCTTGGAGCGGAAGATCACTTCTTTTTCTTCCAGGCCATTGGCTTCCAGGGTGGCACCGGTACTGACCAGATCGCAGATGGCATCGGCCAGCCCCGCCCGTGGCGCAACTTCCACTGAGCCATTTAACATCACCGCCTTGGCGTTGATATTTTGCTCTTTGAAATAGCGCTCCAGCAGATAGGGATAGGTGGTGGCGACTTTTTTACCGGCCAGGGACTGTGCCCCCTGGTAGTCAAACTCGTTAGGTACGGCGATGGACAGGCGACAGCCGCCGAATTCCATCCGCTCCAGGGTCTGAAACTGGTGCTGCTTGCCCAGGGCCTGGCGCTCAAGCATTTTTTCTTCCAGCTCGTTTTCACCGATAAAGCCCAGGTCCACCACGCCGTCCATCACCAGGCCGGGGATGTCATCGTCCCGGACTCTGAGCAGGTCGATGGGCAAATTGGTCGCATGGGCGATCAGAAGTCTGTCCCGAATCGACAGTTTCACGCCAATGGCCTTAAGCAGGTCCATACTTCCCTCGCACAAACGCCCTGATTTCTGTATCGCAATTCTGAGTCTGCTGTTATCTGTCATCTGTTCCCACCTTGAAAATACATGCCCTGAAAACGAAAAACCCCCGGAAGTAACCTTCCAGGGGTCTTAACAATCAAGATTCCACTGGAAGGTAACAATAACCTTCCAGCACGAACCTGAAAGGTTATGCCGGGTGATGATGGTGATGGATAGCTTTCAGGATCGCTTGGTTCATATTGCTTAATGATCTTGCTTGTTTGCCTGCCCAGTAAACTACTTGATTGGAGGGAGGCAATGCAAGACAAAATTGCCGGTTTACTGACTCTGCTTAAAACCGATAGGAATAATTTATTGATTTTTTGCACTTTCGTGTACATTTATTGGTCATATTCTAAAGACAGCTTAGATTGAACCGATATAATAACTGGTTAAAAAATGGACAGAAACCATGGTCAACGATTTACTTTTCCCTATCCTGCCAAAAGAGGGCAAGCCCAGCCCGGTGCAGGACGAACATAAAGTGGAACAGGTTAGCAAAGACGCTCGGCTTCGTTCACTCGAAGAAGACGAAAAGAGCCTGACTGCCGAAGAGCGTCAGGCCCGGGAAGAAGAAAAAAGAAAACAGCAGAAAAAAATGGGCAAGGCAGAGGAGCAAAGTGCCGAGGCCGACAAGCCCAAGGAAGGTGAAAACCGGGCGGAGCCCGGGCATCTGGATATTTATATCTGAATGTCGGAAGCCCACTCGCACAAGCAGCAGGGGTAGCGCTTTAGCCTTGCTGTTAAAGTTTTTTGGCGGCAGCGATCCTGATGCTCAGGATGACGGCCAGTACAGCCGAGTAAAGGGCAAAGACGACAATCATCCACTGTGGCATGCTCATTCCGGCAAATGACCAGTCTATATCACCACAGTCACCTGTGGCGGCAAAAACTGACGGGATCCATTCATGCAGTGGCAACCAATCCGGGAAGTTCGGCACGATTTCACAGACGGTGAAAAAAGGATTTGCGGCAGTTTGAATATCCACATGCTCCATTGCCACTAACCCCCCCCACACGGCCCCCACTCCCCATAAGAGGAATGCCACCAACCGGCCCGGCAGGTAATTGTGTCCCAACATACCGACAAGCCCCGCGAACAGGATGGAAAACACGGCATTGCGCTGGTAAATACACATAATACAGGGTGCCAAACCCATACCGTATTGGAAGTACAGGGCGGTAAGCTCCAGCAACAGGGCCGATAAAAACAGCATCGCCCAGGGCCAGCTCCTGGTCGGCCAACTTGCCAGATTTGCAATAAACTTCATTGTCATTTGGTACTCAGGGTATAAGACCACGCACTCTTTGTGGTGCGTGGTAATGATTCAACACTTAGTGAGCTGGCTCACCGGGGATTTCTGTGGGGCTATGATGCTCTATCCAGTGCACATTATACAGCCAGTCAGTGAGTTCATATAAGCCGAAGTAGGTTGCCGCCAGGCCAACCAGCGTCAGGACCAATGTATAGGGCAGTGCCATATAAACCATGCGTCCATACGAGAGCCTCAGCAGCGGTGCCAGTGCCGATGTGAGCAGGAACAGGAAAGCCGCCTGGCCATTGGGGGTGGCCACGCTCGGCAGGTTGGTGCCGGTATTGATGGCCACAGCCAGCATGTCAAATTGATCCCGGGTGATATGCCCCTGTTTGAGAGCAGTGGTCACTTCGGTGATATAAACAGAGCCCACAAACACGTTGTCGCTGACCATGGACAACACGCCATTGGCCAGATAGAACATGACCATCTGGGTTTTGCCCTCATAGGTCAGCACCCAGTCGATAACCGGGGTGAACAAACCCTGATCGATAATGACAGCTACCACGGCGAAGAACACGCATAGCAGGGCAGTAAAGGGCAGGGCTTCTTCAAAGGCTTTGCCTATCTGGTGCTCTTCCACGATGCCACAAAAGGAAGTGGCCAGCACGATAACAGACAGGCCTATCAAACCAACCGCAGACAGGTGAAAGGCCAGTCCGATCACCAGCCAGAGGGCGATCAGGGTCTGGATAAGCAGCTTGGCGCTGTCTTTCTTGGTGCGTTGTTCATCTACATAATGACTGTATTCAGTCAGAATGGCCCGTACCGTATCGGGCAGCTTGGCCCCGTAACTGAACCAGCTCATTTTTTCCAGAATGATGGTGGTGAGCAGACCGGCAACCAGCACTGGAATCGTGATAGGGCTCATCCGAATCAGAAACTCGATAAAATTCCAGCCTGCTTTCTCGGCAATGATCAGATTCTGGGGCTCCCCAACCATGGTCATCACGCCACCCAGGGCCGTACCAATGGCGGCATGCATCATCAGGTTACGCAGAAAACTGCGGAATCCTTCCAGATCGTCTCTGGTAGGGTGGGGCATGTGTTCATCGGCCGTGTGATCGTGTTCGTGATGATAGTCCTTGCCCGATGCGACCTTGTGGTAAATGGAATAAAAACCGGTGGCCACGGCAATGATCACCGCGATCACTGTCAGCGCATCCAGAAAGGCCGACAAGACTGCAGAGGCGAGGGTGAAGGACAGGGCCAGTAAAGTCTTGCTCTTTACCCGGATCAGTAGGCGGGTAAACAAATGGAGTAACAGGTCTTTCATGAAGTAGATACCTGCCACCATGAATATCAGCAACAGTACCACTTCGATGTTGACCACTATCTCATGCTTGATATGACCTGGACTGGTCATGCCGATAAATACGGCTTCCAACACCAGCAGGCCGCCTGGTTGCAGTGGATAGCATTTAAGCGCCATGGCCAGGGTGAAGATAAACTCCAGTACCAGCGCCCAGCCGGCGGCATAGGGGCTAATCTGGAATAACACCGGGTTGATGATCAAAAAAGCAATGATGGTTTTCTTGTACCACTCTGGCGCATTGCCGAGAAAATTCTTGAATAATGCCTCGACCATGGAATGTTGCATGTTATGTTGGTCCTTTAATGAATGAAGACTTGTATCCGCAGGGGCATCATTCTCTGTTTCGCCAGAGACCGACAAGATACCCGGAGGGTTCGGCAGACCGGTATGCACACTCGGATACGATGGCCTTATATGTCAGAACAGACTACAGAGTGTTTTAAAGAGAAGCCACGAAAAAAGCAAGCCAATTCTGGTATTTACCAGTTCAACCCGGATGAATGACTGGTAGTTGTTTAAGCCTTGCGCTAGCTGGCCGGCGAGACAAAAAGGATGCAGAAGTAATTTGGTTTCAATAGCAAACACATCTGGTACAATCAGTTGGCTAACATTTTCCTAACAAGAACAACAACCCGGTTTAAGTGAGCTTTTGCATGATATACAAGGCCCAGAGTCCAGCAGGATTTGCCGAAGAGTACATTGTCGAATCTATTTGGAGTGGCAGATTTCCCCCCGGAACCATACTGCCTGCTGAACGGGAATTGTCCGAACTCATTGGAGTGACCCGTACGACCTTGCGTGAGGTGTTGCAGCGCCTGGCCCGGGATGGATGGTTGACTATCCAGCATGGCAAGCCCACCAAGGTGAACAATTTCTGGGAAACCTGTGGTCTGAATATCCTGGAAACTCTGGCCAGACTGGATGAATCCGGGATCCCTGAGCTGGTGGATCACCTGCTGGCGGCCCGCACCAGTGTCAGCGCGGTTTTTATCCGCGGGGCCATCAAGAATGCCCCGGAACAGGCTGCTGAAATCCTCAAGGGTTATGGCGATGTTCCTGAAGACGGACAGGCCTTTGCCGATTATGATTATCGGCTCAACCATGATTTGGCCTTGGCGTCAGGCAACCGGGTCTATGTATTGATGATGAACGGTTTCCGTGGTTTGTACGCCAGAATTGGCGGATATTATTTTTCCTGTGACAAGTCCCGCAATCTGGCGCGGGATTACTACGCCCAATTGCTGCAACTGGCCAGGGCTGGCGCCCATGAACAGGTGCCCGGACTGATTCGCAAATACGGCATTGCCAGTGGCAAGATCTGGCAGGAAATCCGCAGTGAAATGCCCAAGGGTTTGGTGGACTGACAGGCTCTCTCCCTACAAGCAGATAAAAGAAAAGCGCCGGTAGGCGCTTTTTTTGTATCGAGTTGGATCAGCCGGCGAAGTTTTCTGCGGCGAAATCCCAATTGATCAGGGCCCAGAAGCCTTCCATGTATTTGGGACGCAGGTTGCGGTAATCAATGTAGTAGGCATGCTCCCACAGGTCGACGGTCATCAGGGGCGTCAGGCTCTTGTCTGTCAGCGGCGTGCCCGCATTGCTGGTATTGACGATATCCAGGCTGCCATCGGATTTTTTTACCAGCCAGGTCCAGCTTGAGCCGAAGTTATTCACCGCTTTGTCATTAAATGCCTCTTTAAAGGCAGAGAAAGAACCCCACTTGGCCTTGATGGCTTCACCTAATGCGCCACTTGGTTCACCGCCACCATTGGGACTCAGACAATGCCAGTAGAAGGTATGGTTCCAGATTTGCGCTGCATTGTTAAATACGCCGCCCTCTGACGAACGTATGATGTCTTCCAGGCTCTTACCTTCGAAATCTGTGCCTTCGATCAAACCGTTCAGCTTGTTGACATAAGCGGCGTGGTGCTTGCCGTGGTGATACTCCAGAGTTTCGGCGGAGATATGCGGTTCCAGGGCATTTTTTTCATAGGGAAGCGGGGGTAATTCGAAAGCCATATTGATTCTCCATGTTTTTGGGACAAGAAAAAGGATGTGAGCTAAATCCTAGACTCAACGTCTGGATTGTAAAGCTCTGCTCCTTGAGGGGTAAAACTTTTTTAGTTCTTACTTCATGAAAGTCTCTATATGGGAGCAGCGTTGTCAAATTCAAGCACTTTTCTTTGTCATGGCGGAGACTTGCAAGAAACCCTGTGCGGAAGACGCTTGAAAAACGCTATAATGGCCGCACCTTGTAGACAGATTTAGCAAAGAGGTGTTGACCTTGGAAACTCTGGATAAAATTAAACAGCAAATCGCTGAAAACCCTGTTCTTATCTATATGAAGGGCTCTCCGAAACTGCCCAGTTGCGGCTTTTCCGCTCAGGCTTCACAGGCACTGATGGCCTGTGGAGAGCAGTTCGCCTATGTGGATATCCTGCAGAACCCGGATATTCGCGCCACCTTGCCTGGTTATGCCAACTGGCCGACCTTTCCGCAGCTTTGGGTGGAAGGTGAATTGGTCGGCGGTTGTGACATCATTCTGGAAATGTTCCAGCAAGGTGAGTTGCAGCCATTGATCAAGGAAGCCGCCGAAAGAGCCAATCAGGCTGGAAAAGAACAGGCCGAATGAGCCGGCAATAAGTAATAAAAAAAGGGCCTCGAGGCCCTTTTTTATTCAGAGGAGAGCCTGTCAGTCTTCGTGTATTTGTGACTGGATATAGTTTTCCATGCCCAGCTTGTCAACCAGCACCAACTGGGTCTCAAGCCAGTCCAGGTGTTCTTCCTGACCTTCCAGTATCTCTTCGAGCAGATCCCTGCTCACGTAGTCCTGTATGGATTCCGCGTATTCGATGGCCTTGCGCAAATCAGGAATAAACTTATGTTCAATCGCCAGGTCGCACTTGAGGATTTCTCTGGTGTCTTCGCCGATATGCAGTTTGCCCAAATCCTGCAGGTTGGGCATGCCTTCCAGAAACAGAACCCGCTCAATGATGTCATCGGCCTTTTTCATCTCACGGATGGATTCCTTGTAATCCCGCTCTGCCAGTTTCTTCAGACCCCAGTCTTTGAACATCCGTGAATGCAGAAAATACTGGTTGATAGCCACCAGTTGATTGCCCAAAACGGTATTGAGATGTTTAATAAGTTGCTTATCGCCTTTCACGAGCGGACTCCTTGTGCCGCATCACAAGATGCAGAGACTGGTAATTTGTTGGTTCAGTATAGAGAACAAATTACCGCTCGTCCGGCTGGAATGCAACGAGAGGCACGGAAAAGGGCAAAGGCAGGGGGGCTCAGCAGACTTCCTTGAACAGGGTTTCATCTATGATAGTGTTATCGATTACCTGCTGGGCCAACTGCACGCATTTTCCGCATTGACTGCCCACGCCGAGGGCTTTGCGCAGTTCACGCATATTACCCGCACCTTCTTCACGTACGGCTTTGGCAATTTGTTTATCGGTTACGGCATAACAAAGGCAAACGAACACGGCAAACTACTCCTCTATCACTACAAATGATAATAATTGCTATTTGTTGTCTTGCCAAGGAGTTTTTGCGCTGTGCCGGTATTTTCTTAACTGCAACCCGGGTTGATACAAATGGACCAGCAAATGCACATATTTACGGCGATCGACACTAAACTGCAGTGTTGACCCTTGGTTTCTCGCCAGTTGCCCCTATCATGGGAATGATTCTAGCTGATCCGCCCGGGTGGCGTGTCGGATTAACAACCAAAATGGAGATGATGATGAGTGTATTAGTTGGCCGTCCAGCCCCTGATTTTACCGCTGCCGCCGTACTGGGTAATGGCGAAATCGTCGAAAACTTCAATCTGAAGGAAAGCACCAAGGGTAAAAAAGCGGTGATTTTCTTCTATCCTTTGGATTTTACCTTCGTCTGTCCCTCAGAGCTGATTGCCTTTGACAAGCGCTATGACGAGTTTAAGAAGCGTGGTGTTGAAGTCATTGGTGTATCCATCGATTCGCAGTTTTCCCACAATGCCTGGCGCAACACTCCGGTAAACCAGGGCGGTATCGGCCCGGTCAAGTACACCCTGGTTGCTGACGTCAAGCATGAGATCTGCCAGGCCTATGACGTCGAACATCCTGAAGCCGGTGTCGCTTTCCGCGGCTCTTTTTTGATTGACGAAGAGGGCAATGTCCGTCACCAGGTGGTGAACGACCTGCCTCTGGGCCGCAATGTCGATGAAATGCTGCGCATGGTTGATGCCCTGAACTTCCATCAGGAACATGGTGAAGTCTGCCCGGCTGGCTGGCAGCAGGGTAAAGAAGGTATGCAAGCCAACCCAGAAGGCGTGGCCAAGTACCTGGCAGCACACAGCGAAGAGCTGTAAAGAGCCTGAAACTGCAAAAAAAGCCGCGTCAGACGCGGCTTTTTTTATTTAGAATAGGTTAAGGCTGAATGGCCATCACATCGGTTTTCAGCAGGGCCAGGATCTTTTCCGCCGTATTGCCCAGTAGTTGCCCTTTCACCCCTTTGCGCCCAACTGTGCCAATGACCACCAGCCCGGCGTTGATGTCGGCAGCAACGCTGGGGAGCACTTTGTCCGGTTCACCCGCCTTGATATGTACATGATGTTTGTCGATGGCAAAGTCTCCGGCCATCTCCTGAATGATGGGCAGATATTGCTTTTTCGCATCACGGGCGGCCTGCTTGTTGCTGATTCCCATCAGATCCTTGAGGACAGGAGAGACGGGCACACAGTAAACACAATGGACCTGACCGCCAAAATTGCGACTCCAGTCAACTGCAGCGCTTAGTAGCTGTCGGTTCAGGGCCTGTTTGCTTTGCAGTTTACTGCCCATATCCAGTGCCACCAGCACATTATGCTGCTTTCGCCATTTCTTTTCGGCCACCAGCATCACGGGTATCTGACTGGTTCTGAGCAGGTGCCAGTCGGTAGGAGTATAGAACAGGCCTTCGCTGCGATGGCCCGTCTTCAGAACCATATCAAAGTTGTGCTGCTTACAGTATTCCTGTACCCAGCCGGCAATGTTCTTCTCCCAGATTACCTGACTCTGAGTACCGGCATTGTTAAGGCCGGCTTCGCTCAACTGCCGATCCAGCCACTGTTGCCGCTGTTCCAGCAGACTTGTCTGAATGGCCCTTTGCTGAGCCGCGCTGAGATTGTCGGGTAAATGCTTCAGTTGTTCGTGAACGAAACTGAGTACCGTAAGCTCACAGCCCGTGGCGTCTGCAATCAGCCTCGCTTTGCCCAGGGCCTTGGGTTTGTGGCCTGGCAAGTCGGCAATCACCAGCAGATGTTTCATGTTGTATTCCTTACTCACTAGTGGGGGAATGATCGGAATGCGATATGCATCCGATCCCCATAACTGTAGCAGGATATGTCACCAATACCTTGATTTATATCAGTTTATGATCCTGATCAGACATTTCCTGAGTCGGCTCAAGTACCGGCCAGCCCCCCAGAGCCTGCCATTTATTGACGATAGTGCAGAACAGTTCCGCGGTTTTGCCGGCATCATAGAGTGCGGAGTGGGCTTCAGCCTGATCAAAACTGATCCCTGCGGCCCGACAGGCCTTGACCAGCACCGTCTGGCCAAATGCCAGGGCCGAGAGACTGGTGGTGTCGAAAGAAACGAAGGGATGGAACGGGGTACGTTTAATAGCCGCCCGCTCAATAGCCGCATTCACAAAGTTTTGATCGAAAGCGGCGTTGTGGGCCACTATCACTGACCGCTGACAGTCCGCCGCTTTTTGTGCTTTACGGACACCTTTGCACAACTCTTTCATCACCTCCGTTTCCCCCAGAGCTCCGCGCAGGGCGCAATAGGGATCGATGCCATTGAATTCCAGTGCGGCGGGCTCCAGGTTGGCCCCTTCGAAAGGTTCTACATGAAAGTGAAAGGTCTGATCCGGCACCATCAGGCCGATCTCATCCAGTTTCAGGGTGACTGCCGCGATCTCCAGCAGGGCGTCACTCTTGGGATTGAAACCGGCCGTTTCCACGTCGATTACGACAGGAAAATAACCTCTGAATCTGTGCTTGAGTTGGGGCGTTTGAACTGTCATCTTTACGGTGGTTAATCCAGGCTTTGTAGCAAATCCAGCCAAGAAGCCGGTTTTACCAGAATACAAAGGGGGGAATTATGGCAATTCTGCTCCGGGCTATCCAGTAATACCCAACGCAGCAAATAGGGTTAAGATTGGAATTGCCTGTCAAGGCCACAGAGAATCTGCCGATATTAGGTTGAAGAACTGGACAGAGATAGTATGAAAAAGATCCTATGTGCTCTGATTGCGGCACTGGCCATGCCAAGCCTGGCTGGTATACGCCATTATGCCGCTGACGTCGAACGCTCAGACTGGCAGGTGACCGACAACAGCAGGTTGCAGTGCCGCCTGAAACACCACATTCCCGGCTATGGCGATGCGCTGTTTACCAGTCAGGCGAGCAAACAACTGAACATGGAATTCGAACTGGATATGCTACGCCTGCCGAAAACTTATGGAATGGCGGCGGTGTATTCCATGCCCCCCAGTTGGATGCCGGGGGCCATGCAGCGCGAAATTGCTCAGATGCCCATTCGCAAGCAATACAACGGCGATTTGCCCGAGCAGGCGGCCTGGACCATTTTGTCGGAACTGGAAAAGGGTTTTTGGCCAACCATCTATTACCGGGACTGGTATAACCAGGACGATAAGGTGGCAGTGGGGTTGAATGCCAGCAATTTTATCACTCAGTATCAGAGTTTCTCCCGTTGCGTAGCGAACCTGTTGCCCTTCAGTTTTGAAGACATCGCTTATTCGGTGCTCAGCTATCAGAAAAACACAGATGAACTGACAAAACAATCTGAGAAAAAGCTGACCATGATAGGGGAATACCTGCAAGAGGACCCGTCTATCGAACTGGTGCTGCTGGACGCTTATACAGACAGTTACGGTGGACGCTGGCACAACGAGCAACTCTCCATCAAAAGAGCTGAGCGGATTAAAGCGTTTTTTACTGCACAGGGGATCCCTGCAGACAGAATCGAAGTGACCGGCCATGGGGAACGGCGTCATGTTGCTCCCAACAGCAATGAATTATCCCGGGCCAGGAACCGCCGTGTAGTTATTCAGATGCAAAAGCCTTAGAGCACCGAATGATTAGTTGATGACCGCCAGAGCCTGCCTGAAATACGCTCAGCCAAGGCGCGGCTGTAAAGGAATATCGTCAATCTTTCAAGCAGCCGTAACACCGGATGGGCGTATTTCAGGCGGCTCCCGAAGGGCGGGGCTGAAATTTCCCAAGACTGCCCCAGGCTTTTCAGGATTTAGTACCACTAAACCCGTGAAAAGACCTGGATTGCCTGGAAAAATTTTAGCCTCCGCTGGTGCTCACCATCTAATCATTCGGTGCTCTAGCGGAAATAAACGCCACCACCCGGTCAGGGAAATCGGTAAACAGGCCATCCACCTGCAATTGATTCAACAGCAGCTCCAGATGCTGCTGCTCTGTCTGACCTGAGGGCAACTGATCGCTGCGGAAAGTATAGGGATGTACGGACAGACCCAGCTCCCGGGCGTTGAGCAGCAGAGAGGACGGAGCCCGTCCTGATGAATCCAGCAACTGTGGGATCCAGGGGCCGATGCCGTCGGCGATCCTGGCGACTGCCTCCAGTCCCGGTCGGGATATCAGCCAGTCATAGTCCGTGGCCGATTCCTGCCAGCCGTTTTCACCGATTAACTGTACCAGCATCACATGGGCCCCAAGCTCTTTTTTCAGCCGTTTGAGTTCTTCGTAGTCGAAGCATTGCAGGTAGACCCGGGCCCCGGGATGGTTCAGACCATAACTGTCCAGCAGGGCGAGTACGATTTTGCTGATGTCCAGTCCCTCCCGGCGATGAAAAGCCGGTGACTTGATTTCCGGATACAGGCCTGTCTGGCGATGCCGAGTCCGGTTGAGGGCCGAAATGAGTTCTATCTGCTCTTCGAAGGTGGCGATTTGAAAGGGGCTCTGTCCCGGATAACGCTTTGTATAGACCTGCCGGCCGCTGGTGTCCGTACGCTCATGTACACGCAGGGTTTTGAGTTCGGCCAGAGTAAAGTCGATAGCATAGTAGCGGCCATCTTCCCTGGCGCGTTTGGGAAAGCGCTGTTCCACATCTGTCACTGTCTCAAGGTGAATATCATGCAGAACCACCGGTACCCCATCTTTGGATAACACCAGATCCTGCTCGATGTAGTCGGCGTTCATGCCATGGGCGAGAACGGCCGCTTCCAGGGTATGCTCTGGCAGATAGGCCGAGGCACCGCGATGGGCGATAACCAGTGGCCTGGCCGACAAACTGGCACAGATCAATAGCGAACAGACGGTCAGGAACACTTTTGTCATACTCAGGGTTCTGATGCTGTTTATTCCTGAATTAACTCAATAGCGTAGCCGTCAGGATCGCGAACAAAAGCGATAAGGGTGCTGCCGCCTTTTACCGGTCCGGGTTTACGGTATACATCGGCGCCTTTGCGCTGCAATTCCTCACACAGGTTATAAATATCTGTTACCCCGATAGCGATATGACCAAAGGCTTCGCCTTGCTGGTAGCTGTCCCTGTCCCAGTTATAGGTCAGTTCGAGAACTGTTGTGTCTTTTTCCTCTCCATAGCCCACAAAAGCCAGAGTGTACTGGTAGGCCTCGTTGTCGCTGCGCCTGAGCAGTTTCATACCGAGCATCTGAGTGTAAAATTCTATCGAGCGCTCAAGGTTGCCGACCCTGAGCATGGTATGCAGTAATCGCATGGAGTGTCCTTTTTGAATAGGGAGTATGAGGGGTTTATATTTCAGTTTTGTCGTTGTATTCGCACAGATCCTCAATCAGGCAGGAGCCGCAACGGGGCTTTCTGGCCACACAGGTATAGCGGCCATGCAGAATCAGCCAGTGGTGCACGTCCACCTTAAATTCAGCCGGCACTACCTTGAGCAGCTTCTGCTCAACCTCGTTGACATTCTTGCCCGGTGCCAGTCTGGTGCGGTTGGACACACGGAAAATATGCGTATCCACAGCAATAGTCGGCCAGCCAAAGGCGGTATTAAGTACCACATTGGCAGTCTTGCGTCCTACTCCGGGCAGGGCTTCCAGCGCTTCTCGACTCTCCGGTACCCGGCCGTCGTGTTTTTCCACCAGTATCCGGCAGGTTCTGATGACATTCTCAGCCTTGGCATTGAACAGGCCAATGGTTTTTATGTACTGTTTTAGTCCGTCAAGGCCCAGATCCAGTATGGCCTGAGGTGTATTGGCCACCGGAAACAATTTGTCGGTGGCTTTGTTGACCCCGACATCCGTAGCCTGGGCAGACAGGATCACGGCAATCAGCAATTCAAATGGACTGCTGTAATTTAACTCGGTAGTCGGATGTGGATTAGCCTCTCTGAGCCGTTCCAGTATTTGTTTGCGTTTAACTTGATTCATGCTGCCCTTTAACTCTCGGCCGTGACTCTGGCCCGCTGTACCTGCTTATCGGTGGGACGGGGGGCGCCCAGGGTCTCCAGCCGCCTATCAAGAATATTCTTTAGGGCAATGAGCAGCCCCAAGCCAATAAAGGCTCCGGGAGGCAGGATGGCCAGCAGAAACTTGTTATCCGTTTCAAACAGGGTCAGCGTCATGCTCCTGGCCCAGTCCCCCAGCAGAAATTCCATACCATCAAACAAGGTACCGTTACCCAGTATTTCGCGCATCCCGCCCAGGGTGACCAGAACCAGACTGAAGCCTACCCCCATCATCAGTCCGTCGAAGGCGGCAAAGCCTACCGGGTTCTTAGATGCATAGGCTTCCGCCCTGCCAATGATGGCGCAGTTGGTGACGATAAGGGGAATAAAAATACCCAGGGCCAGGTAGAGGTTGTAAGTAAAGGCATTCATCAGCAATTGCACTATGGTGACAAAGGCGGCAATGATCATGACAAAGATGGGAATACGAATTTCTCTGGGTACCAGATTGCGCACCAGCGACACCACGGTATTTGAACCAATCAGCACCAGCGTGGTGGCCAGCCCCAGGCCGAGGCCGTTGACGAAGCTGCCAGTTACCGCCAGCAGCGGACACAGACCGAGCAGTTGCACCAGCGCCGCGTTGTTTTTCCACAATCCCTGCCAGGACAACTCATGGTACTCACTCATCTTGATCTCCTGTGCCTGCCTGACATTCATTTGGCGCCCCGAACAGCTCGTCCTGGCGTTGCTGAATGAAAGCCAGTGCCTGCCTGACCGCCCCCACTACTGCTCTGGGCGTGATGGTGGCGCCGGTAAACTGATCAAACTGACCGCCATCTTTTTTCACTGCCCAACTGGCGCGGTTTTCCTCGGTCAGCCGCCTGCCGTTGAAACTGAGGATCCAGTCATCGATCCGCAACTCAATCTTGTCACCCAATCCGGGCGTTTCCTGGTGTTGCAGTACCCTGACACCAGTGATTACCCCATCGCTATTCACACCCACCAAAAGCCTGATGTCGCCGCTGTAGCCATTGGGTGTCATGGTTTCCATGGCCAGGGCCACCGGCTGGCCATCCATGCGGGCCCGGTATACCCGCTTGGGTAGTACATTGCCCAGATATTCTGCATCTGTGACTATGGTGCAGTCGTGTTCCAAATCATTGTCATGGAGTTGTGGCGGGATGATGCTGTTCAGGGTTTGTTGCAGTTGACGCTGCTCCTGGTCCTGAATAACCGGGCTGGTCAGGGTATGCGTCAGTGCGATCAGACCCGTGGTGACCAGGGCAAAAGCGGCCAGTATCAGGCCATTGCGTTGCATACTCTGTTTCATCGTCTCGCCTTATGGCCATAGGTGCGGGGGCGGGTGTAGTAGTCGATGAGGGGAACGGACATATTCATCAGCACCACGGCAAAAGCGACGGCATCCGGATAGCCACCATAGGTTCGTATAATCACCACCCAGAAGCCGATACTGGCGCCGAAGATCAATCTGCCTAGATTGGTGGTGCTGGCTGACACCGGGTCGGTGGCGATGAAAAACGCGCCCAGCATGGTGCCGCCACTGAAAAGATGGAACCAGGGCGAAGCATAGAGATCCGGACTCATCAGGTGCAAAAAGCCGGCCGTTACAGAAACTGCAAGTAACATGCTAAGTGGGATATGCCAGTTGATCACTTTGGCTTTCAACAGTACCAGCCCGCCAGCCAGATACGCCAGATTGATCCAGAACCAGCCCACGCCCGTGCCTTCATGAAACTGGGGCTTGGCCATTGCCTCTTCTACGGTCAGACCCAGATCGATATCGGTTTTAACACTGTCCAGAGGGGTTGCCATGGTAAAACCGTCCGCGCCGCTACGCAGTTGGTTCAGGCTGTACCCCTCATTACTGTACCCGGTGAAGATCAGGCTTAGGCTGTCCAGTAAGCCATAGCCCTGCTGCATCAATTGTTGTGGCGGCAGCCAGGAGGTCATTGCCACAGGAAAGGAAACCAGCAATATGACATAGGCCACCATCGCCGGATTGAACAGGTTGTGCCCTAGGCCGCCATAAAGCTGTTTGGCAATGCCGATGGCAAAAAATGCCCCCAATGCGGTAATCCACCAGGGCGTCAGGGGGGGCAGGCACAACGCCAGCAGCAGGGCCGTTAACAGGGCGCTGCAGTCAGACAGGGCTTTTTCAAAATCTTTCTTGCGCAGTTCAAGAATAGCCGCTTCGGTACCCAGGGCCACGGCGACTGCGATGATGAACTGAAACAGGGTTCCCCAACCGAAGAACCATAATTGAGCGGCAAAACCGGGCAGGGTGCAATAACACACCAGCCGCATCAGTGAGCCGGTATTACGTTTGCTGTGTTGATGGGGTGAACTGGCGATACGAAGGCTCATGACTTGGACTTATCCTGTTGCTTGTCTGTGGAAGAGACTCCGACCCGCTTCTTGGCCTTGGCCCTGGCGATCGCTGCCGCCACCCGCTGTTTCTTTTCCTCATCCACTTCCAGGGCGACGGTGGGAGACGCTGACTCGGGGGCAGGGGAGAGCTTCTGATCCTTATCCTGATCAGCGGCGGCCTTTCTGGCTTTGGCTCTGGCCACGGCTGCGGCTACCCTTGCTGCTTTCGTATCCTTGCTGGGTGCCATATCGCCTGCTGGCTGTTTTTCTGAGGGTTCTGCCCCGGATTCTCTGGTTTGGTTCAGGCCCGCCGAAGCTTTGGTCTGCTGTTCCCCGGTTGGCGACTCAGCCTGGTCGGGGGCAGTTGAGGCATTCTCCTGTTTGGCTTTTTTCGCCTTGGCGCGTGCAATTGCAGATGCCACCTTGTCTTGTTTAGATTCTTCACCCGGCTCCACTTTGTCCCGGCTGGTCGATTCCTGTTCTTGCCGGGCTTTTCTGGCTTTGGCCCGGGCGACGGCCGCCGCCACCTTGTCAGATGCCGGAGTCTCTTCCTTTGCTGCTTGTGTCTGTTGGCGAGCCTTGGCTCTGGCCACTGCGGCAGAGACTTTGTTCCCGGTGGTCGACTCCTGCTGTTCCAACGCCTTACGTCTGGCTTCGGCCGCCTGGCGATGTTTTTCTTCCCGTTCAGCCTTTTCTTGTTCCAGCCGCAACTTTCTGGCTTCGAATCGTTCCCTGGCTTTGTCGGCCTGGTGTTTTTCTTCCTCCTGCAGGCGGATTTCGGCCTTCGCGACGCGGTAATAATGTACCAGCGGGATCTGGCTGGGACAGACATAGGCACAGGCGCCGCATTCTATGCAGTCGAACAGATTATACTCACCGGCCTTGTCCAACTCTTTGGCCTTGGCATGCCAGAATATCTGTTGTGGCAGCAGGCTTGCCGGACAGGCATCGGCGCAGGCGCTGCAGCGGATACAGGGCTGCTCTTCGTCGGCCTGCACCATTTCTCTTTCAGTGGGGGCCAGAATACAGTTGGTGATCTTGACTACCGGTACCTGGTCGGACACCAGATTGAATCCCATCATAGGACCGCCCATGATCAACTGCCTGCTTCGTTGACGTTTGGGCTGATATTGACCCTGCTGCAACAGATGGCTGACGGGGGTGCCCAGCAGAGCCCAGACATTCCCCGGCTTGTCGAAACACTCGCCACTTAATGTCACCACACGCTGAATAAGTGGCTTGCCGGTGAAGATGGCATCGGCAATCGCGAAGCAGGTGCCAACGTTCTGCATCATGATACCCACATCGATGGGCAGGCCGCCATTGGGGACCTCCCGTCCTGTCAGGACTTGGATAAGCTGTTTTTCGCCACCGGCCGGATACTTGGTCGGAATGCTGCACACCACATAGTCTGGATTTTCCTGGCAGGCCACCTGCATGGCGTGCAGGGCTTCAGGCTTGTTGTCTTCGATGGCAATCAGTACGTGTTTGGGATTGAGCAGGTGGGTTATGACGTCAATACCCTGCCGGATTTGCCAGGCATGCTCCCGCATCAGCCTGTCGTCAGAGCTGATATAGGGCTCACATTCCACCCCGTTGACGACCAGAAACTCTACATTTTTCTTGGGGCTGACCTTGATATGGGTCGGGAACCCGGCACCTCCCATGCCGCTGATGCCTGCATGGCAGATGCGTTCTATCACTTTGAGTTTTGGCTGGTTCTGATAGTCCTGAAGGGGAGCAAGGGCTATCCACTCATCCTTTCCGTCGGGACGGATCTCTATGGTCATTTCGGCCAGCCCCGAAGGATGTGCCGAAACGTGTGGGGCAATGGTGGTGACTTCACCCGACGTGGGGGCATGGACAGGCACGGCAAAGGGATTCATGCTTTTGGTCAGCGGCTGGCCTTTTAGTACCATATCCCCCGGCCTGACTTCCAGGTGTCCCTCCACGCCAATATGTTGTTTGATGGTGACATACAGCCGCTGTGGTAATGGCAGCTTGGCAATAGGCGTTTGGTTGGACAGGGTTTTACGCTGGGGCGGATGGACGCCGCCCGGAAAGTCCGAGAATTTGCCTTGGCGAATTTTTTCAATCAGTGATTGCAAACTGCGTCCTATTTCCTGATCTGTTACTCAATGGTCCTGACCGGGATAGCGTCCAACTGCCATCGCCAGGAAGAAGTGGTCACCTGCAGTGGCACCATGTCGATGCAGTCCACCGGACAGGGCTCCACGCACAGATCGCAACCTGTGCATTCATCAATGAGCACCGTATGCATCTGCTTTGAAGTACCGACTATGGCGTCGACGGGGCAGGCCTGGATACATTTGGTGCAACCGATACATTCATCCTCTCGGATATAGGCCACCTTCCTGATATCTTCAGTACCATGAGCAGCATCCAGCGGTTTGGCTTCGACGCCCATTAAATCGGCCAGTTTGCGGATAGTACTTTCACCGCCAGGCGGGCACTTATTGATATCGTCCCCGTTGGCGATCGCCTCTGCGTAGGGACGACAGCCCGGATAGCCGCACTGGCCACACTGGGTCTGTGGCAAAATTGCATCGATCTGCTCCACCACTGGATCGCTCTCAACCCTGAAGCGGATAGCCGCATACCCCAGGATCAGACCAAACGCCAGGGCCAGTAAACCTACCGCAAGCAACGCATAGAATACGGACATCAAAGTTTTACCAGTCCGGTAAAGCCCATAAAGGCCAGCGACATCAGGCCGGCGGTGATCATGGCGATGGAAGCACCCCGGAAAGGGGTGGGTACGTCCGCTGCGGCAAGACGCTCCCTCATGGCAGCAAACAGAATCAGTACCAGCGAAAAGCCGAATGCCGCCCCGAAGCCGTAAACCACAGACTGGACGAAATTATGTTGTTCACGAATGTTTAGCAGTGCCACGCCCAACACCGCACAGTTGGTCGTAATCAGCGGCAGAAAGATGCCCAGCAAGCGGTAAAGCGTCGGGCTGGTCTTATGCACTACCATCTCGGTGAACTGTACCACCACGGCAATCACCAGGATGAAACTCAGAGTACGAAGATAACCTATATCCAGCGGCATCAGGATGTAATGCTCGACAAGATAGCTGCTCAGAGACGCCAGCGTCAGAACAAAAGTCGTGGCCATGGACATGCCGATAGCCGTTTCCAGTTTGCCGGAAACGCCCATAAAGGGACAGAGGCCCAGGAAATTGACCAGCACAAAATTATTCACCAGCACTGTGCCAATCAGTAGCAGTAAGTAGTCTGTCATGCCTCATACTGGGGTCGGTAAATTTGTGGCGCCATTATCTGTTTTTACGCATCGATTAACAACTTGATATTCCTGATTTTCCCCACCCCGTCTGGGGCATTGCTGCCGCTGGCCGCCCCAATGAAAGTTTTCCAAATGCCGCTGTAATTAATTCAGTTTCGCTGATGAATTTTTTTGTAACTATTTGAATATATTGTCAATTATTCTTGGCACGGATTTGGCGTCGGGAAAAGGGGGAGGCAGGTGGAAAACGTCCTGCCAATCCCAAGCCTGACAACGACCAAAGGAGGAATCTATGAGCAATGACATTAATGAAGGTCAATGGAGACAAATGCGTGGTTCGGTAAAAGAAAAATGGGGAAAGCTGACGGACGATGAAGTCGAGGAGATGGAAGGTAAGTTCGAAAACTTCTACGGAAAAATGCAGGAAAAGTATGGCATGTCCAAGCAGCAAGCCAGAGAGGCTTTCGAGGACCTGAGAAGGTAAGCCGGACTTTAAATCTTAGAGGATGGAGTTACCTGACCTGGCTAAAGTCTGGTCTCTGATCAGTGACAAACTCAGTACCTGGCTGGAGATCAGTATTAAGCATATACCCAATATGCTGGTGGCAGTATTGCTGGCTCTGCTGTTTATGTTGCTGGCTAATATTGCTGCCAGGGGATGCAGGAGCCTGCTGAGGCGCTCTTTGGATTCCCAGCAAATCGCCGATCTCCTCTCAGCCATAGTCAAAGTGCTGGTGGTGGGGATCGGCTTATTTGTGGCGCTGGACTTTGTTGGTCTTCAGGGGACGGTGACTTCTTTACTTGCGGGGGCGGGTATCATAGGCCTGGCTCTGGGCTTTGCTTTTCAGGACATGACCGAAAACCTGATTGCCGGCATCGTCATGGGCATCCGCAAACCTTTTAAGATAGGCGACGTCATTGAAGCGGGGGAAGTGTTCGGCACAGTCTGGTCCATCAACCTTCGTAATACCCTGGTGCAGACCTTTTCTGGCCAGCTTGAAATCGTGCCAAACAAGATCCTGTTTCGCAATGTCCTGACCAATTACAGCTACAACGGCCACAGAAGGATAGAGATCCCTGTGGGAATATCCTATGCGGACGACCCTCAGCATGCCGCCGAGGTAATAGTAAAGGCGATTAATCAGCATGATTTTGTGATCCGCCGGGACGAGACGGCCGTTTACGCAAAGGGTTTTGGCGAATCGAGTGTCGATCTGCTGGTCTGGTTCTGGATTGACTACCCCGGAGAGCCTGGCTTTATGCAGGCAAGGCACAGGGGGGTCGCAACGGTAAAAAATGCCCTGGAAGAAGCCGATATCCTGATCCCATTTCCTATTCGCACACTGGATTTTGGCGCCAAGGGGGGCGAAAAACTGTCAGATATGCTGAGTCTTGAGAAGAGGGCACAGGCAGAAGCACTGCAAAAAGACGCTGAAGAGAAAAGTGAGGCTAGTCAGTAAGTGGCTCCCCCTCCCCGACTCGAACGGGGGACCTGCGGATTAACAGTCCGTCGCTCTAACCAACTGAGCTAAGGGGGAACAGAAAGAGATACATGCGCTACGGATTCAGTGAAATTGGCTCCCCCTCCCCGACTCGAACGGGGGACCTGCGGATTAACAGTCCGTCGCTCTAACCAACTGAGCTAAGGGGGAACAGTATTTCACCGAACAGACCGGACTGAAGACCGGCCGTTTCAACGGAGGCGAATATTAATGAGGCTACCCCTGAGTGTCAACAGCCGTGTCGATTATTTTTCCCGCCTGTGAATCGACTGCTTAATTGCTGGTCAAGGCTTCCCTGAAACCCCCGCCGCAGTGGTCGGATTGGACAGTATAGAAGCACCCAATCCACTGTCAAAAGCATCCCGCGTATACTTATTTCATAGCTGATATAAAAGAGCTCAGCTTATTTGAATTTGTTCTTACAAAAGGCTTGCCCAATGTATGGATGAACAGTTGTTAACAAAAGTGCAACAAAGCGGCCTAACCAGTCAGGTTAGTGGAGACTTACAAAAAATTGTCCACATGGCCGGGCAAGGGGCGGCCTCATTGGGCGGCAAAGAGTTATCCACTAAATCTGTGGATAACTATGTTGATGAAAATGGAAGAAAGAGCCGCAGCTCAGTAAAAATGCTGTCAACCCCTGGCTCGACTATATTGGCCAAATAATTTAAAAATATAATAAAAACAAGAGTTAACGTGTCGCTTTGGTCGGCATTCAGGCTGCTTGCCCGATTTTTGTTCGGTTCGGTAATGACTTGTTAGTTATTCTTGCTGTCCTGCTTAAAAAAAACTTCAGCAAATCAGGAAATTAAACCATCGTTCCAGATTCAGGACTGATGGGGTCTTGATCTTTGCCCTAAGATCTGGAGCCTTTTTCTTATCGAAACCGGTGAAGACCCAATTGATAAGGGTAATCGGCATGGTTTTCTGCACATGGCTCCCTTATCATAGTGCCCCTGTCGAATCCAAGAGTGGTGATGTGAGCCAATCCTCCAGACCCGACCTGATCCATAGCCCCATCGCACCAACATTGAAGAGCATGACGCTGCCCATGATCCTTGGCATGGTCATGCTGATGACGTTTGGCTTGGTGGATACTTTTTTTGTCAGCCTGTTAGGCACAGAAGAACTGGCCGCCATCAGTTTTACCTTTCCGGTGACCTTTACACTGATCAGTCTCAATATTGGTCTGGGCATCGGTGCCTCTGCCACCATCGGCAGATATTTTGGCGCCGGCCAGGCACATTTAGCCAAGGAATTTGCCACCGGCGCATTGATGTTGTCGTTTCTGCTGGTGGGCATACTGGCTGTGCTCGGTTACCTGACCATTGGGCCCATATTTCGTCTTATTGGCGCATCCCCGCAGCAATTGGTGTTAATCCACGACTACATGGAAGTCTGGTACCTGGCTGGCGTGATGCTCGCCCTGCCCATGGTCGGCAACTCAGTGCTCAGAGCTTCAGGGGATACCCGAACACCCAGTATCATTATGGCGGCAGGTGGGTTGATCAATGCCATTTTGGATCCAATATTAATTTTTGGTTGGGGACCCGTGCCAGCATTGGGCATCCAAGGCGCTGCCATTGCGACGCTGATTGCCTGGACCTCCGGTTGTCTCTATATTCTCTATCTGCTGGTCGTCAGGCGTGGATTGGTCTTGCCCCGGCTGCTGAATCTTTCTGAGTTCATCATGACCAGCCGGGCAGTATTACGGATCGGATTGCCAGCGGCGGGGGCCAACATGCTCACACCTATTGCCAATGGTGTATTGACTGCCGTCGTTGCCACCTATGGGGCCGAAGCGGTGGCCACCTGGGGGGTGGGTAACAGACTGGAGTCCATTGCCAGTATTGTGATCCTGGCCCTTTCCATGAGCCTGCCTCCCTTTATCAGCCAGAATTTCGGTGCCGGCAGGATAGATCGGGTGAAGGAAAGCTATCTGCTGTGTATTCGCTTTGTTTTAATATGGCAACTGCTGGTCTTTGTCCTCCTGTGGATTGCTTCACCGCTGATTGCCATGGCGTTTGCAGAGGAACAAGAAGTGGCCGAGCTGATCCAGCTGTTTCTGATGATAGTGCCGCTGGGCTACGGTCTGCAGGGCGTTATCATTCTGACCAATTCGTCTTTTAATGCCATGCATCGTCCCATGAGCGCCCTGTCTCTGAGCATTGTCCGTCTGTTCATATTTTTTGTGCCGGTCTCTTATTTGGGCAGTCTGTTGTATGATTTGACCGGTCTGTTTGTTGCAGGCGTTGTGGCAAATCTGATGACGGCAGGTCTGGCGTTTATCTGGTTCAGGCGATTGCTCAAAGAAGAAGATTATTTACAAGCACAGACTACACAAGGAGTGACAGGATGAGCAGAGGGTTCGAACTGGTTTCCAGCTATAAACCGGCCGGCGATCAGCCTGCCGCCATCAGTTCGCTGGTGGAGGGTTTGCAGGACGGTCTGGCCAGCCAGACCCTGCTGGGCGTGACCGGCTCGGGCAAGACCTTTACCATGGCCAGCGTGATCGAAAAAGTTCAGCGGCCCACTCTGATCCTGGCCCACAACAAGACCTTGGCTGCCCAGCTGTATGGGGAAATGAAAGAGTTTTTTCCCAACAATGCCGTGGAGTACTTTGTATCCTATTACGATTACTATCAGCCGGAAGCCTATGTCCCCACGACTGACACTTTTATCGAAAAAGACTCTTCCATTAACGATCATATAGAGCAGATGCGCCTGTCGGCCACCAAGGCCCTGATGGAGCGAAGGGATGTGGTGATTGTATCCAGCGTATCGGCCATCTATGGACTGGGTGATCCCGAGTCCTATATGAAGATGTTGCTGCATCTTCGCCAGGGAGACTTGATGGACCAGCGGGACATTTTGCGTCGGCTGGCCGAGCTTCAATACACGCGAAATGACGTCAGCTTTGAACGGGGTACCTTCAGGGTCAGGGGAGATGTGATCGACATCTTTCCGGCAGATTCGGATCGGGAAGGGGTAAGGGTCGAACTCTTTGACGAGGAGATCGAAAAGATCAGCCTGTTTGATCCTCTCACCGGGGTCATTGATAAATCTGTCGCCCGGGCCACGGTCTTCCCCAAGACTCATTATGTGACGCCGAGGGAGAAAATCCTCGCTGCAATCGACCAGGTCAAACTGGAACTGGTTGAGCGCCGGGAGCAATTGAAAAGCGCCAACAAGCTGATTGAAGAGCAACGCATTACGCAGCGCACCCAGTTTGATATTGAGATGATGCTGGAACTGGGGTATTGCTCGGGCATTGAAAATTATTCACGTTATTTGTCCGGACGGGCTCCCGGCGAGCCGCCGCCGACCCTTATCGACTATTTTCCGGCCGACGGCCTGCTGTTTATCGATGAGTCCCATGTGACAGTGTCGCAAATTGGTGCCATGTTCAAAGGAGATCGCTCAAGGAAAGAAACGTTGGTGGAATACGGATTCAGGCTGCCCTCGGCCCTGGATAACAGGCCGCTGAAATTTGACGAGTTTGAGCGATTATCCCCACAGACCATCTATGTGTCTGCCACCCCTGGGAACTATGAACTGGAAAAGTCTGCCGGCGACGTGGTGGAACAAGTGGTCAGGCCCACCGGGCTGCTGGACCCCCTGCTGGAAGTCAGGCCGGTGGCGACCCAGGTGGACGATCTGCTGTCGGAGATCCACAAGAGGATCAAGGTGGATGAAAGGGTGCTGGTGACTACCCTGACCAAGCGGATGGCCGAAGATCTCAGCGATTATCTGGACGAGCATGGAATCAAGGTCCGTTATCTTCATTCGGATATCGATACGGTGGAAAGAATGGAGATCATCCGTGATCTGCGCCTGGGCAAGTTTGATGTACTGGTGGGGATCAATCTGCTCAGGGAAGGACTGGATATGCCGGAAGTGTCGCTGGTGGCGATACTTGATGCCGACAAGGAAGGCTTCCTGCGTTCCGAGCGCTCCTTAATCCAGACCATTGGCCGGGCTGCGCGGCATATTAACGGCAAAGCCATTTTATACGGTGATGTGATCACAGGCTCCATGCAGCGCGCTATCGACGAAACCAACCGCCGTCGTGAGAAGCAGCAGGCCCATAACCTTGCCAACAATATCCAACCCACCCGGCTGAACAAGCCGGTTACAGATGTGATGGATCTGGGAGAGGGACGGGTCAGGCTGCGTAAGGTGGCGGAGTCGAAGAAGTCCTACAAGGCTGTCTCGCCGGACCAGTTGCTGCACCAGATTGACGAACTGGAAAAACGTATGTTCAAGCATGCCAAGGAGCTGGAATTTGAGCAGGCCGCCGCAGTCAGGGATGAGGTCGAAGCCCTGCGTAAACAATTGGTGGCTGTTTCCTGAAGGACAGTACCTGCAGTCCCTTAGAAGGAAGTAAAATCCTATTTGCCAGTTTGGATAAAAGGAGTGTAGTATCTTTTAGCATACCTAAAAGATCTGGACTCCCATGCTAAACAGACTGCAAGAATCTGATATCAAGCTGCTGCGCGTATTCTACGCCGTGGCGTCCTGTAACGGCTTTACTGCTGCCGAGCCTGTATTGCGTATGCAAAGGCCGAATATCAGCGCGGCCATCAAGAAACTCGAAGAGCGCCTGGATCTGGTGCTTTGCCACCGGGGCAGGGGCGGTTTCCAGATGACCAAGGAAGGCGAAGTGGTGTTTCAGGAAACCAAGCGTATCTTTAACGCCTTCGACAACTTCGTATTTAATCTCAAAAGTCTGCACGACGACTACTCGGGTCATATTACCCTGGTGATGATGTCCAGTCTGCCTTTGAAACTGTCCCAGGCCATCAGCCAGGCCGTGAAAAGCACCATGCAGAAATTTGATGATATTCACTTCAATATTCAGACACGCTTGTACAACGAGGTGGAGCATGTAGCCTTGTCCGGAGAGTGTCACCTGGTGGTGTCCAGCTATGACATGGTCAAGCCGGAGTCCCTGGTTTTTCATCCGTTGGGTGTGGTGAATGAAGGGCGTCTTTATTGCCATGAATCCCATCCCCTGGCCAGATACAAGGAAAGCTTTCCTGATAAAATACGCCTGGAAGACTATGCCAGCATCGGTATTACCGGTTTGTCCTCGTCAAACTACATTGGCGAGAATCAGCGCATGTCCATTCATACGTTCTCCGATTCCTTCGAATCCTGCCTGGCCGCCATTCTGACCGGTAACTACCTTGGATTGCTGCCGGATTCACTGGTTAACGGACATCCTGAGCTTGGCCTGGTGGCAGTGGGAGGAGAAGATTTTCACTTCAGGCATGACTTTTTTGCCATCAATGGCAAGAACACTATTCTCAATCCGGTGCTCAAGCACTGTATCCGCGAAATGGCTTATTTCGCCCAGAAATGATGGGTGCCTTTGCCGGTCGGCCCTGAGGCAGACCGGCAGCGTATTGTCAGGCAGCCTGCTTCTTAAACAACTCCCTGAAGACGGGGTAAATATCTTCAATGGTGCGGATATGTTTCATGGCGAAATGATCGTTCAGCGCCTTCACTCCCTCATACTCACGCCAAAGGCTCTGATGCTGGCGCTGGGTAATCTCTATGTAGGCGTAATAACGCACAAGCGGCAGCAGATGCTGCTGTAACAGGGCACTGCACTGGGGAGAGTCATCCGCCCAGTTGTCACCGTCTGACGCCTGGGCAGCGTAGATATTCCACTCCCCGGGAGGGAAGCGTTCACGGACAATTTCATCCATCAGCTTCAGGGCACTGGAGACGATGGTGCCACCGGTTTCCTGGGAATAGAAGAATTCCTGTTCGTCCACTTCCTTGGCCTGGGTATGGTGGCGGATGTAGACCACCTGTACGTTCTTATAGGTACGGGTCAGAAACAGGTATAGGAGGATATAGAAGCGCTTGGCGATATCCTTGGTGGCCTGATCCATGGAGCCGGACACATCCATCAGACAAAACATCACAGCTTTGCTGGTGGGCAGCGGACGCTTCTCGAAATTGCGGAAGCGCAGGTCAATGGTATCCAAAAAAGGCACCTTGGCAATGCGCGATTTGAGCTCGGCGATCTCTCTTTCCAGATCCCGGATCTCCAGCTCATGGTCATGCTTGTCATTTTTCAGCGTCTCCAGTTCGGCTTCCAGCTCCCTGAGGCGTTTGCGTTTATCGCCGGTCAGGGCAATGCGCCTTGCCATGGACCCACGCAGGGAACGCACAATATCCAGATTGCTGGGTACGCCATCTGTTTTGAATCCGGCCCGGTAGGTCTTATATTCCACCAGCTTGTCCAACTGGGTTTTCTTCAGGTTGGGCAGGGCGAGATCTTCAAACAACAGATCAAGATATTCATCCTTGGAGATCTGAAAGACGAATTCATCCTCACCCTCGCCGCTGTCTGATGCGTCACCCTGGCCGGCTCCACCACCCTGACCGCCAAGGGGGCGCTGAATACGGTCACCCTGGCTGAATTGATCATTCCCCGGATGCACCATGTCTCTGACGCCGCCTTTACCCGTATGGAAAACAGGTTCCTTAATATCCCGGGTGGGGATATTGACGCTCTCGCCACTTTCTATGTCGGTGACACTGCGCTTGGAGATGGCGTCGGAGACGGCTTTTTTGATTTGCTGCTTATAACGACGGATAAAGCGCTGGCGGTTGACCGTGCTTTTACCCTTGCTGTTTTCTCTTCTGTCGATAAAGTGCGCCATACAACTCCCCCGCACCCTATGAAGATTTGCGTACACGCAAATACCATTCACACAGCAGTCTGACCTGCTTTCTGGTGTAGCCTTTTTCTGTCATACGTTTGACGAAATCGTCATGTTTCTTCTGATCCTCGGCACTGCTCTTGGCATTGAAAGAAATGACCGGCAGCAGGTCCTCGGTATTGGAGAACATCTTTTTCTCAATGACGGTACGCAGCTTCTCGTAGCTGGTCCAGGCCGGATTCTTGCCTTTGTTATTCGCCCGGGCCCGCAACACGAAATTAACGATTTCGTTGCGGAAGTCCTTGGGATTACTGATGCCGGCGGGTTTCTCAATTTTTTCCAGTTCGGCATTCAGGGCCTCACGGTCAAACAACTGTCCGGTTTCCGGATCCCGGTATTCCTGATCCTGGATCCAGAAGTCTGCATAAGTCACATAACGATCAAACAGGTTCTGACCATATTCTGAATAAGATTCCAGATAGGCAGTCTGGATTTCCTTACCGATGAATTCCACATACTTGGGGATCAGGTAACCCTTGAGGAATTCCTTATATCTGTCAGTGGTGTCCTGGGGAAACTGCTCCCGCTCCACCTGCCGTTCCAATACGTAGAACAAATGGACCGGATTGGCCGCCACCTCCATGGGATCGAAGTTGAACACTTTGGAGAGGATCTTAAAGGCGAAGCGGGTGGACAGCCCCTCCATACCCTCATCCACCCCAGCATAGTCGCGGTACTCCTGATAGGACTTGGCCTTGGGATCGGTATCTTTCAGGCTTTCCCCGTCATAGACCCGCATCTTGGAATAAATACTGGAGTTTTCCGGCTCCTTGAGGCGTGACAATACGCTGAACTGAGACAGGATCTCCAGCGTGCCCGGGGCGCAGGGGGCACCTGAGAGTTCACTGTTTTCCAGCAGCTTCTTGTAAATCTTCTGCTCTTCGCTGACCCGCAGACAATAAGGCACTTTGACGATATATACCCTGTCCAGGAAGGCTTCATTATTGCGGTTATTGCGAAAGCTCATCCACTCAGATTCGTTGGAGTGGGCCAGAATAATACCGTCGAAGGGCAGGGCGGAGAAACCTTCAGTGGGGTTATAGTTGCCTTCCTGCGTAGCGGTGAGCAGAGGATGAAGGACCTTGATGGGGGCCTTGAACATCTCCACAAACTCCATCAGCCCCTGATTGGCCTTGCACAGGGCACCGGAATAACTGTAGGCATCCGGATCATTCTGGGCATACTGTTCCAGTTTGCGGATATCTACCTTGCCCACCAGGGCGGAAATATCCTGGTTGTTGTCATCTCCGGGTTCGGTTTTGGCCACAGCAATCTGGTCCAGCACGGAAGGATGCATTTTAACCACCCGGAACTTGGCGATATCACCATTGAATTCGTGCAGGCGTTTTCTGGCCCAGGGGGACATGATCGTCTTCAGGTAACGGCGGGGGATGCCATACTCCTTTTCCAGGATTTCGCCGTCTTCATTCAGATCGAACAGACACAGCGGGTGGTCATTAACCGGGGAACCCTTGAGGCAATATACAGGCACGTTCTGCATCAGTTCCTTGAGTTTTTCGGCCAGGGACGATTTACCGCCACCTACCGGCCCAAGCAGGTAAAGTATCTGTTTCTTCTCTTCCAGGCCCTGGGCCGAATGTTTGAGATAGGAAACAATTTGCTCGATGGATTCCTCCATGCCAAAGAAATCCGAAAAAGACGGATAGCGGGCGATAGTGCGGTTAGAAAAGATACGGCTGAGGGCGGGATCCTGGGAAGTGTCCACCATCTGCGGTTCGCCGATAGCCAGCAACAGACGCTCCGCAGCATTGGCATAGGCCGTCTTGTCCTGCTTGCAGAGCTCCAGGAACTCGCTGATGCTGTACTCTTCTTCTTTATGAGCTTCATATCTTTGTTGGTAGTGCTCGAAAATACCCATAACCACCTCCGGGACATTAAGATTTGCATGCGTGAGGAAGAAAAGTGCCCATTTCGTCAAGGCGCCTCATCTAAAGGTTAGACCCTAATTTTGGGGTCCGTGTTGCTATTTAACGATTTCTGGGCAAAAAATTCCCGCCCCCACAGCCCCTTTTGCTGAGGGAGAACCGGCGTGGCCATATTCAGGATGGGGTCTGTGCCGTTTGAAACATTTTCTAACCAATTCAACGTGTTTGTATGTGCAGATGGGTTTGCCAGTAGCCCTCATCCCGGTAGACTGCGAGTTTTACTTGCCATGAGAAGCAATGATGAAACTTACTTCCCCTACCCTGATAAAAGTGGCGCTCAGCGCCGCACTGATAGGCAGCCTTGCGGCTTGTAGCCAGACACCCGAGCAGAGCAGTCAGGCGAACAGAAGCAGCGCCAGTGAGGTTATGGCCAGCCACGCTGTACCGCTGGGTGAGGCCAATCCGTTGCTGGCCAACTGGCAGGGCCCCTACGGCGGCGTACCGGCCTTTGACGCAATGGAACTGAAATGGGTTAAACCCGCTTTGCAGGAAGGGATGGACAGACAACTGGCGGAACTGGATGTCATCGCCAACAATCCCGCCCCAGCGACGTTCGAGAATACCATCGTCGCCTATGAAAAAGCCGGCCGTGATCTGGACAGGGTGTTTACCTACTATGGGATTTTGAGTGCCAATCTGTCCAGTCCCGAGTTTCGTGAAATCCAGAAAGAGATGGCCCCGAAGCTGTCGGCCTTCTACTCGAAGATCACCCAGAATGACAAACTGTTTGATCGTATCAAGACCGTCTATGAAAGCGAATCCCTTAAGACCATGCGGTCCGATCAACAGCGACTGGTCTATCTGATTTATGACGGCTTCGCCAGCAATGGTGCCACCCTGACCGGCCAGGCCAGGGAACGTTATGCAGAAATCAATCTGGAACTGGCCAAACTGCACACGAAATTCTCCAGCAATGTGCTGGCCGACGAGGAAAACTATGTGCTGTTCCTGAACAAAGAACAGCTCGGCGGCCTCCCGGAATCGGTGGTCAGAGCCGCCGCACAGGCCGCCAAGGAGAGGGGACGGGAGGGTATGTATGCCATCACCAATACGCGCTCTTCCATGGATCCGTTCCTGACGTTCTCCGACGAGCGTGAATTACGTGAGCAGGTATGGCGCACCTATTACAATCGCGGCGACAACAATGACGAGTTTGACAATAACGCCCTCATTTCACAGATTCTCAAGCTGCGGGACGAACGGGTCGAACTACTGGGCTATGACAACTATGCCCAGTGGCGACTGTCCAATCGTATGGCCAAGACCCCACAGCGTGCGATGGAACTGATGGAGTCCGTCTGGCCTGCTGCCATCGCGCGGGTGAAGGAAGAGGTGGCGGATATGCAGGCCATAGCCGATGCCGAAGGGGCGGATATCAGTATTGAGCCCTGGGATTACCGCTACTATGCAGAAAAGGTCCGCAAGGCCAAATACGATCTGGACTCGGATGAGGTCAAACAGTACTTGCAACTGGGCAAGCTACGGGAGGCCATGTTCTATGTAGCCGGCCGCTTGTTTAACTTCGAATTTTCTGCCGTGCCACAAGGTTCGGTGCCGGTCTTCCATCCGGATGTGAGGGTGTGGGAAGTCAAAGATAAGACCAGCGGCAAACTGGTTGGTCTTTGGTATCTGGACCCCTTTGCCCGTCAGGGTAAACGCTCAGGAGCCTGGGCTAACAGTTACCGCAGCCACAGTACATTCGATGGCAAGCAGACGGTGTTGTCCTCTAACAATTCCAACTTTGTCAAAGGGGTACCTGGAGAACCTGTGCTAATTTCCTGGGATGACGCCGAAACCTATTTCCATGAGTTCGGTCATGCCCTGCACGCCTTATCCTCCAAAGTGGCTTATCCCTCTTTGAACAGTGGGGTAAGGGACTATACCGAGTTCCAGTCCCAGTTGTTGGAACGCTGGTTGTTGACCGACGAAGTCATCGACAACTACTTGGTGCATCACCGGACTGGCCAGCCGATACCAGATGACCTGGTGGCCAAGATCAAAAAGGCCGCCACTTTCAATGAAGGATTCAAGACTACGGAATACCTGGCCTCGGCGTTAATCGACCTGAAGCTGCATATGACTGATCCCCAGGGGCTGGACCCGGGCAAATTTGAGCGGGAAACCCTTGAGCAGCTCGGTATGCCAAAAGAGCTGGTGATGCGTCACCGCACTCCCCATTTTGGCCATGTGTTTTCTGGCGAAGGCTATTCGGCCGGGTACTATGGTTACATGTGGGCTGAGGTGCTGACCTCGGATGCGGCAGAGGCATTCGCAGAAGCACCGGGGGGCTTTTATGACAAGGAGGTGGCGGCCAGACTGGTTGAGCACCTGTTTTCCATCCGCAACGCCCAGGATCCGGCCGAGGCCTACCGGGCGTTTCGTGGCCGGGACGCTAAGGTGGAAGCCCTGATGCGCGACCGGGGATTTCCTGTGGGCACTGAAGTAAAGATGTAAACCGCCCGATCTGGCCGACCAGAACAAAAGTATTATTGCTTGAGGATATGGGTATCTCCCCATTCCTTTAGCTTGAGCAGAATCGGGGCCAGGGTGGCCCCTTTTTCTGTCAGCCTGTATTCTACTTTGGGAGGCACCTGGGCATAGACTTGCCGGTCCACCATTCCGTCCTCTTCCAATTCGCGCAACTGTCTGGTCAACATCCTCTGCGTCACTCCCGGAAGCAGCCGCCTCAGTTCATTGAACCGCCTGATGCCAGGAATTAAGTGGTAAAGAATAACGCCTTTCCATTTACCTCCGACCACTTCCAGAGCCGATTCCACGCCGCAGTCCGTACTGATGTTACGTTGGTTGGTTTTATTTCTCATAGTATACAAAGTGACACTAATGCACATAAATGTGCATTCTTACATAAAGTCCTGAGGTTGACTAAGATGCGACTTTGACTGCCAAGCGCGAAGCGACCTTTTTCAAAAATCAGGAACCAAGATGACCGACTCACAAATCCGTTTTTCTTCCGTGGCCTTTCAAGGCAGTAGCAACAGTTTCAGGCAAGTGGAAACTGTCCTGCAAGCACCCGATGGACACGACCTGCTGGTCAGAATCCTGGCCGTTTCCGTCAACCCGGTTGATCTCAAGGTCAGGCAGGCCAAAACGGGTTTAGATGACAGCCTGCATGTGCTGGGTTGGGATGCCACGGCCATCGTTGAGCGGGTGGGGCACAAGGTGGAAGGTTTCAAACCTGGAGACCGTATTTGGTACGCGGGCCAGATTAACCGCGCTGGTAGTAATGCTGAATACCAATTGGTGGATGCCAGAATCGTCTCCCGAGCGCCAGGCAACCTGGATGATAGTGAGTCGGCGGCGATGCCGCTGACGTTGCTGACGGCCTGGGAAGCATTGTTTGACAGACTCGGCTATCAGTTGTGGCCGGTTGAGGCTGGCAAAAAGCGACTGCTGATCATTAACGGCGCGGGGGGCGTGGGATCGGTGGCTATCCAGTTGGCCAGTCTTGCCGGTATCGAGGTGACCGCAACAGCGTCCAGGGCTGAGTCCCAGCAGTGGTGTCGTGACCTGGGGGCAAGCCATGTCCTGCCGCATAATGAACTGACAGGCATGGCGGCCGATCAGTTTGATCGCATTCTTTGTTGCCATGATACCGACCGGTATTTCGAAGAAATGGTAAGGTTGGTAGCCCCCTATGGCCTGATATGTGCGTTATCCAGTACCACAAAGGATCACAATCTCAAGCCACTGATGGCCAAGAGCGCCGGTTTTGTCTGGGAATATATGTTCACACCAGGGCTGTATCAATCCCATTTAATGGCTCGCCAGCAACAGATTCTCAGCCAGGGAGCCACATTGTTTGAGCAAGGCAAATTGAAGCCGACATTGACACAGCGACTCAGGGGGATGTCGCCAGAGAACCTTGAAAAAGCCCATCGACTGGTTGAAACGGGGAAACTGATGGGCAAGCTGGTGATACAGGCATAGGTCGGTCCCAGGGCGTATATTCTGTCAACTCAAGTTATTTGGGAGGGCCTGAAATGGTGCGCATACTGTTGATTCTGTTGCTCGGTTACCTGTTGTTGGTAATGGCCCTATACCTGTGGCAGCGCAGTCTGCTGTATTTTCCCGCCACTTACCGTCCCTCAGATGAACAGCTCCAGAGCTTGGGCCTGACCCCCTGGCCACAGGACGAATGGCGGGGATATCTGGGTGAGCCAAAGCACAGTGATGCCAAGGGGACGGTACTGGTGTTTCATGGCAACGCCGGGTCCGCCTGGCAGCGGGATTATTTTGCCAAAGCACTGACTGCGCGGGGCTACCGGGTCCTGCTGGCAGAGTACCCGGGCTATGGAGGACGGGCAGGTAAGCCCAGTGAACGGACTCTGGTGCAGGACGCGCTGCAGACCCTGTCTCTTGCCCGGCAGACTTTCAGCGGGCCGGTATATCTATGGGGAGAATCCCTGGGGGCGGCCGTGACGGCAGCCATGACCGCGCAACTGGGCCGGGGGGATGTGGATGGCCTGGTGCTGCAATCTCCCTGGCGCAGCCTGGCTGAACTGGCTTCCCATCATTACTGGTATCTGCCGGTGGACTGGTTGCTGCGAGACAGATTTGACAGCCAGACGCATCTGCAGGATTTTGCTTCGCCCGTTGCCGTGCTGGTGGCCGGACAGGACGAGATCGTGCCGGTCAGCTTCAGCCTGAGCCTGTACCAGCAGTTATCAGCGCCCAAGCGACTGTGGCGGTTTTCCCAGTCGGGCCACAATAATCTGCCTCTGCAGGCAGATGCGGACTGGTTTGATGAGGTCATGGAATTTCTGGCTACAGGCGGAAAATCAGGCTGATCTATTCCGCCATTATCACGTATCCTGACTAAAATCCTTCAGGTCATTCAAATGTACACTCTGCATCATCTCAATAACAGCCGCTCGCAACGTATTCTCTGGTTGTTGGAGGAACTGGGCCTTGACTACAAGATCCAGTGTTACCAGCGTGATCCTCAAACTATGCTGGCTCCCGAGAGCCTCAGGCGGGTGCATCCGCTGGGCAAATCACCGCTGCTGGAAAAGGACGGCCTGGTGCTGGCCGAATCCGGCGCCATTATTCAGTACCTGTGTGAACAACATGGCCAGGACTGGATTCCGGGTAGCGGTACACAAGCCCACCTGGATTACCATTACTGGCTGCATTTTGCCGAAGGCAGCCTGATGCCGCCCATGCTGCTCAAACTGGTAATGGACAAGGTGCGCACCAGTCCAATGCCGTTTTTTGCCAGGCCCATTGCCCGCAAAATCGCTGACAAGGCGATGAAGAGTTTTATTGCCGCCAATATCCGCAACAACCTGATGTTTGTCGAACAGCGCCTGGAAGGCCGTCAGTGGCTGACAGGGGACAGTCCATCCGGGGCGGATGTGCAGATGAGTTTTCCGCTGGAGGCGGCTGTGGCCCGGGGCCTGGCGGCAGACGAGCACCCCAATATTCAGGCCTATGTCAGGCGGATCCATGCAAGACCCGCCTACCAGAAGGCGTTGCTGGCCGGTGGTGAGTATGCTTATGCCTAGAGCACCGAATGGTTAAGTCATGCTCACCAGGCTAATTTAAGGCGACTCCCACAGGGCGGGACAGGTGGCTATCCCTTAACCATTCGGTGCTCTAGCCCCGGGACAGTTCTCCCAGTCGGACAATGCCCGCTTCTACCTTATCGTTCCAGGGCAGGCCGTAGCTGAGGCGAATGCAGTGGCGATACTTGTCGGACGCGGCAAACAAGGTCCCCGGCATCAGACTGATGCCGGCGTTCAGGGCCTGACGGAACAGCAGGCTGCCATCCAGTTTTCGCGGTAACTCCAACCACAACACTGCCCCGCCGCCCGGATTGCTCAGACGGGTGCCGGGAACAAAGTGTTGCTGAACTTTTGCACTCATGCGCTCCTTGTTGGTGTGCAACACCTGTCGGAGCTGCTTGAGGTAACGATCGTATTCACCACTGCCGATGTACTCCGACAGTGTCCATTGGTTCAGCAGGGACGCCGAGCAGGACAGGGCACGCTTGAGCCTCGCCCCCTGAGCAGAGAAATTCGGTGCCAACAACCAGCCCACCCGGTAGCTGGGTGCGGCCGTCTTGGAGAAAGAGGAACAACTCAGTACCAGACCCCTGGTCGAATAAATCTGTGCCGGCAGGCCACGTTTGTCGCCGAAATACAGATCCCCATAGACGTCGTCTTCGATCAGGCCGATGCCTTTGGATTCCAGCAATTCAACCAGCGCCTCCTTGCTTGCCTCATCCAGCACCGATCCCATGGGATTGGTAATGGTGGTGGAAAACACACAGGCCTTGATGGGATGCTGGCTGACAGCCTGTTCGATGTCTTGCAGGCTCAGACCCTTTTGCGAACAAACGGGTATTTCGTACACCAGCATGCCCAGGCTTTCGATCAGTTCCAGAATGCCGAAATAGCAGGGGGATTCCACCGCAATCACATCCCCCGGTTTGGCCAGCATTTTGAGGGAGATGGTCAGGGCCTCCTGGGCGCCGTTGGTGATCACTATCTGCGCCGGATCCACCTGCATACCCATCTGCAGATAGCGATAGGCCAGCTGCCGCCGGAGTGGCTCGAAGCCGGCAAAGGCACCGTAGCCGATGGCTTGCTCACCCGCCATGGACATGACCCGACGCATGGTCCGGGCCAGCGCCTTGTTGCTGGGCAGGGCCGCCACCGGATTGCAGATGCCAAATGGCAGGGTGCCTGGCGTATGCACGGCGCCGTGGATCTCTTCGATAAGCTGCTGCCGGCTCACCGGCAGGGCTCTGGCGGCCAGCTTGGGCTTGCGCGGCACCGCTCCCTGCACTTGTCTGCCGCTGAGGAAATAGCCGGACTTTGGCCTGGAGATCACCAGACCGATGCGTTCCAGTTCTTCATAGGCCTGCTTGACCGTCGGCACACTGATATTCAAGGTGTCGGCCAACTGCCGGAGTGAGGGAATACGGTCTCCCACTTTCAGTGTGCCGTTGTGCTGCATGTCACGGATGATGTCCGCCACCTGTCGGTACAGGTAGCGGTTGGCCTGGCGAGTAACAATCTGAGACATAATCTGTATAGGTCGCTTTTTTACAATCTGTATATGTTAAGTGCACAGATAATCTTTATCATGCTTGCTATCCAACCTCAACCGTCAGGGACATAGATGAAAAACTTTCTGCTGTATCTGGTTACCGTTCTGATCTGGGGATCGACCTGGCTGGCCATCGAATTTCAGTTGGGAGTGGTGGCCGCCGAGGTGTCCCTGGTCTATCGTTTTGCCATGGCTGCGCTGCTGATGTGGGGTTATTGTCTGTATCGGAAACTGCCGATGCGCTATGACCTGGTGCAACATGGTTTTTTTATCCTGCTGGCGGCGTTTAATTTCTGCTTCAACTACCTGGTGCTTTACTGGGCGCAGGAATATCTGACATCGGCGCTGGCGTCCATTGCATTCACTACCCTGCTGTTGATGAACATTGTCAACACCCGGTTGTTCTTCGGCAGGCCGATTGCCGGTCGGATCTATGCCGGTGCCCTGCTGGGCATCATCGGCATTGTGTTACTGTTCTGGACCGACGTGCAGGATCTGGACCTGTCCAACCTGACCCTGATGGGACTATTGATGGCGCTGTCAGGGACCCTGTTTGCCTCACTGGGGAATATGGTCAGTGTGCGCAACTCGGCTCGGCAGGTGGGCATCTTGCAGGGCAACGCCTGGGGCATGCTCTACGGCACAGGGATTCTGAGCCTGGTGGTGTGGATAAGCGGCGCCCAGTTCACGTTCGATACCCGTATGCCATATGTCCTCAGCCTGCTGTATCTGTCGGTCTTTGGCACCGTCATCGCCTTTGCCTGCTATTTCGTGCTGCTGAAGAACATCGGCCCGGAACGGGCCAGTTATGTGATCGTGTTGTTTCCTCTGGTGGCGGTGGTGCTTAGCACCTGGTTTGAGGGCTTCGTCTGGCACGCCAACACGGTATGGGGTTTCTTGCTGGTCCTGACCGGTAATGCCCTGGTACTGACGCCACTGGAAAGATTCAGGCAATGGCGGCTGGCTCGCCGCCCGTTGCCGCAAAGCCCCTGACGGGTTTTTGCCTGGTAGGATGATGGTCAGTCCGGCTTTTTAACCAGTCTGCCATCCTTGATGACCCAGTTAACCCGTTCCAGGGTACTGATGTCCTCAAGGGGATTGCCTGACACGGCGATAATATCGGCCAGTTTGCCTTCGCTGAGACTGCCCAGTCGTTCCTGCTGTCTGAGCAGGGTGGCGGCATTGATGGTCGCCGACTGTATGGCCTGCAAGGGTGTCATTCCGAAGCGCACCATGCGCGAAAATTGCTTTCCGTTGTCCCCGTGGGGATAGACACCGGCATCCGAACCGAACACCATTTTGGCCCCGGCTTTCACCGCCCGGCTGAAACTGTCCCGTTGTTTGCTGCCGACCACCCGCTCCTTATCCAGGCTTTCCTGCAGTATGCCGGCATTCTCTCCCTCGCTGAGAATGTATTCAGTATTGTAGATATCCATAGACAGATAAGTGCCATGCTGTTTGGCCAGCTTGATGGCTTCATCATCGAGGAAACTGGCGTGCTCAATACTGCTGACCCCGGCACGTATCGCCGCCTTGATCCCCTCGGTACCGTGGGCATGAGCCGCTACGGTAATGCCACGCAGTTTGGCTTCTTCCACCAGAGCGTTCATCTCTTCCTGACTGTATTGCTGGGCGCCCACTTTGGTGCCCTTGGACAATACCCCGCCGGTGGCGCAGTATTTGATGAGATCGGCGCCATATTTAATGTTCATACGGACTTTTTCCCGCACCGCCCAGGGGCCGTCGGCTACCGCTGCTGACTTGTCCTGGTATTCGAACGGTAGCAGGTTATTGTCACAGTGACCGCCGGTAATGCCCAGAGGAATGCCCGAGGCGAAAATCCGCGGACCGGCAATATCTCCCTCGTTGATGGCATCGCGCAAGGCCACATCGCTGAAGCCGCCGGCTCCCAGATTGCGGATGGTGGTAAAGCCGGCCATCAGGGTCTTTTGGGCATTGGCCACGCCATAAAGGGTTTCCCTGGGTAGCGAGATCTCCAGTCCCTTGTAGCCGTGCATTGCGGCGTCTGAAGTGATATGCACGTGCATGTCCATCAGACCAGGCAGCAGTGTCTGGCCCTTTAAGTCCAGGACGTTGGCGCTTTCAGGCAAATTGAGCTTATCCTGGGAAGTGACCTGCTCAATACGATTGTCTCTGATCACCAGGGCAGGGGATTCAATCCGCTTGCCGGTCAGTACATCGATCATGGCGTCGGCTTTGATGACCAGGGGATCGGCGAGCGCACTGGTGCCGCCCAACAGTAATCCGGCGGCAAGGGCAGGTAGCTTCATATCGTTGTCCAAATTCTTGAAGTAGAAACAGCAGGGTATGCCGGGGACAGGCTGTGTTCAACGAATTTGGACGGAAATAAGGCTCAGCTTAACCTGGTATGCCTGCTCAGCAGGCCGGCCCTGGGCAACCACAGGGACAGAGCCAGTCCCAGCAGTCCCAGAAGCCAGGCCCACAGATCGCCAAATCTTGCATAAGGGGTCGTGCCGCGGTATTGCCGGAGCGTAGCACTGAGCACCGCTTCCTCGAACTGGGGCAGGCTGGCCTGAATGCTGCCGTCTGCATCAATGAGGGCGGTAATACCATTGTTCGTTGCCCTGAGCACCGGCAGGCCAAATTCCTTGGCGCGTACCCGGGCAATTTCCAGATGCTGGTGGGGACCGTGGGAGCGGCCGAACCAGGCATCGTTGCTGACGGTCAGGATAAAATCCGTGTATTGATGCAGATTGGCGCGGATCTGGTTAGGAAAAGCTATCTCAAAACAAATGGCCGGCGCCAGCCGATAACCCTTGACCGTCATGTTGGTCTGCTGGTAATCGCCGCGGCTGAAGGATGACATGGGCAGATCAAAAATGGGTGCCAGCCCCCGCAGCCAGTCTTCCAACGGAATAAACTCACCTATGGGTAACAGGTGATGCTTGGCATAGCGATTGGCATAGGGATAAGCATAATGTCCTTCGGGTTCACCGTCGCGACTGCCCAGTACAATAAGTTGATTGTAGGCACTTCGGGTTTCGAAGTTGTAGTTGACGATGCCGGTGACCAGTCCCACTCCATGGGCGCCCAGGCGCACATCCACGTCATGCAGGTAGTCCAGGGCCAGAGGCTCCAGTTTTGGCACGGCCGCTTCGGGCCAGACAATCAGGTCTGCATCCAGATAAGGCTCGGTCAGTTGCCAGTATTTCTGCATGGTGGGTTTGTCCTGTTCAGGTACCCAGCGCAGTTCCTGTTTGATATTACCCTGCACCATCACCAGATTGGCCTGCTGCCCTGTGGGCGAGGTCCACTTTACCTGGTTCAGCACCAAGCCGCATACGAGAAGTACTGCCAGCAGCAAACAGGCGGACAGAAACTGCCGCTTGGGCACCATCAGCGCCAGGGCACTGGATAGCATCACCAACAGCATGCTGACGCCGGTTTCTCCAATCAGTGGCATAAAGCCGCCGAGCGGCCCCTGTAACTGGCTGTAACCCAGGGAAAGCCAGGGAAAACCGGTCAGTACCCAGCTACGTAACCATTCACAAACCAGCCAGATAAAGGGAATAGCCAGTGGCCACCAGGCTCGTTTGACCAATCGCACTAACAACCAGCTTGCCAGGGCCGGATACAGGGAAAGATAGGCACACAGCAGCAGCATCAGGCTCAGCGAGCCAATTAGCGGCAGGCCACCGAAGTCGGCAATACTGACATGCACCCAACTAACGCCGGTGCCGAACCAGCCAAGACCAAAACAGAAACCCAGCAAAAACGGATAGTGGCTGGCGCGAAATGCCAGCAGCCAAAAAAAGCCGCCAAGCAGCGCAGGCACCAACAACCAGAGTGAGAAAGGGGCAAACCCCAGGGTCAGTCCGCATCCGGCCAGCAAGGCCAGCAAACAGGGGAGAAGACGGCTGTCAGCCGCCCTGATCTTCGCCATCATCCTTTTTCGGCAGACTCACTTTAAGTTGAATCAGACGTCGCTTGTCTGCATTGGTCACCCGGAATTCGATGCCGTCGATTTCCACTGCCTCATCGCGCATAGGCATATGGCCAAAAGCCCGCAAGACGATACCGCCTATGGTGTCTGCTTCTTCTTCATCAAAGCCGGTATTGAAGTAGTCATTGAAATCTTCCACCGGCGTCAGTGCCTTAACGGAGAAGGTATACTTGTTGAGCTGGCGGATATCCTCGGTTTCATTTTCTTCGATATCATGCTCATCCTCTATCTCACCGACGATGAGTTCGAGAATATCCTCGATAGTGGCCAGACCCGATACCCCGCCATACTCATCCACCACAATGGCCATATGGTAGCGTTCCTGGCGAAACTCACGCAGCAGCACGTCCACTCGCTTGCTTTCCGGCACTATGATGGCCGGACGCAGGATATCCTTAAGTTTGAAGTCTTTTTCCGGGTTGAAACCATATTCGAGCAGATCCTTGGCCAGCAGGATCCCTTCGATATGGTCCTTGTCCTCGTTGATGACAGGAAAGCGCGAGTGGGCCGACTCCAATACCACCGGTAGAAACTCACCGACGCTCTGGTCTATGCCGATGGTGACGATCTGGGCTCTGGGGATCATGATGTCCCTGACCCGCATTTCGCTGATTTCCAGCACTCCCTCGATCATTTCCCGGGTGGCGGAATCAATTACATCACGCTGCTGCGCTTCGTTGATAACTTCCACCAGTTGTTCCCGGTTTTGCGGTTCTCCCGAGAGGGACTGGACTATCTTGCCCAGCCAGCCCTGCTTGGCAGAACCGTTACTAGAGTGGGGGTTGTCGTCGCTCATAAGCTCCAATCTTTAAGGTAATAAGGGGCTATCATTCACGATCCTCATAGGGATCGTCAATTGCTAATTTGGCCAGGATTTGGATCTCCAACGCTTCCATTTCCTCTGCCTCGGCTTGTTCAATATGGTCAAAGCCGAGTAAATGCAAGGTGCCGTGGATGCACATGTGAGCCCAGTGGTGAGCCAGAGGTTTGTGTTGTTCGGCCGCTTCATGGGCCACAACTTCGGCACAGATAACCAGATCCCCAAGCAGGTCCAGCTCAATGCCCGGGGGGGCTTCAAAAGGGAAGGAGAGAACGTTGGTGGGTTTGTCCTTGCCCCGGTACTGACTGTTCAGCTGACGGCTTTCCCCGGCTGAGACAATTCGCACGGTGATCTCGCCGGATGCAAGACCGGCAGAGTCGAGCGTCATGTCGAGCCAGCGCTGAATATCGGCTTCAGTTGGCAAGTCTGGCCTGTCACAGGCAAGTTGCAGATCCAGATTGGCGCTCAATGGGAGGGTTTCTCTTGGGGCCCCTGCGACTGGGCATGTTTATCTGCCTCTTTTTTCAGGCGGATTTCTTCCTGTTGGCGCTCATGTTCCTCGTACGCCATAACAATGCGGGTCACCACGGGGTGACGGACCACATCATTGGCGTTGAAAAAATTAAAGGAAATGTCATTCACGTCCTTGAGTACCTCGATGGCATGGCGCAGACCGCTTCGCACGCCCCGCGGCAAATCCACCTGGGTGATATCGCCGGTGATCACCGCGCGGGAATTAAAGCCGATACGGGTCAGGAACATTTTCATCTGTTCAACCGTGGTGTTCTGGCTTTCATCGAGGATGATAAAGGCATCGTTAAGGGTGCGACCGCGCATATAGGCCAGCGGCGCTACTTCGATGACATTGCGTTCCAGCAGTTTTTCGACTTTCTCGAAACCGAGCATTTCAAACAGGGCGTCATACAAAGGACGCAGATAGGGATCCACCTTCTGCGACAGATCACCGGGTAAAAAACCCAGCTTTTCGCCGGCTTCCACGGCCGGACGGGTCAGCAGTATACGGCGGACTTCCTGGCGTTCCAGGGCATCCACCGCGCTGGCCACGGCCAGATAGGTCTTGCCGGTTCCGGCCGGGCCGATGCCGAAGCTGATATCATGATTCACAATGTTCTGTACATACTGGGACTGGTTAGGGTTACGGGGCTTGATGACGCCCCGTTTTGTCTTGATATGTACTTCTTTGCCATGTTTGCCCGCTTCGGCCTGTTCCAGGCACTTGGCTTCCTGAATGGCCAGATGGACTTTCTCCGGATTCAGGTCCGGAATCTGTCCTTTGACCGGCTGGGTCTCTATGTACAGCAGTTTGAGCAGCTCAGAGGTGGCCACCGCCTGCTGAGCTTTGCCCAATACCTTGAACTGGTTGTCGCGGTAGCTGATTTCTACCCCTAACCGCCGCTCAATCTGCTTGATGTTGTCATCGAATGGACCACAGAGGCTGGACAGGCGCTTGTGGTCATTGGGTTCCAGTACGACTTCATTACTGACCAGAAGGTTGGACAATGATCCTCTCCTAATTGGGGATAAATTGGCCGACACCCAGGGTGTCTGGCTGGCTGTGGGCCTGCTTCTGGATGATGGATTGCGGGGTCACGCTGACGCGCAGGCCCATCTCTGCCTCTCGCCGAAGCACCTCACCACGCAGTGAGTTGGCAAACACATCGACAATATTCACATCCACAAACTCGCCAATCATATCCGGGCTGCCTTCGAAGTTAACCACCCGATTGTTTTCGGTGCGGCCGGACAACTCCATGGGATTCTTCTTCGAGGGCCCTTCCACCAGGATACGTTGTTCGCTGCCCAGCATATTGCGTGCAATGTTCATGGCCTGCTGACTGATACGCTGTTGCAATAAGTATAGGCGCTGCTTCTTGGTTTCTTCACTCACATCATCGGGCAGATCGGCCGCCGGTGTGCCTGGACGGGCGCTGTAGATAAAGCTGAAACTCAGATCGAAGCCGATGGCCTGGATCAGATCCATAGTGGCCTGGAAATCTTCATCCGTCTCGCCGGGGAAGCCGATGATAAAGTCAGATGACATGCTCAGATTGGGGCGAACCTTTTTCAGGCGACGAATTCTGGATTTGTATTCGATGGCCGTATGGCCACGTTTCATCTGGGTCAGGATACGATCTGAACCGCTTTGCACGGGGAGATGCAGATGATCCACCAGTTCCGGAATATGGGCATAGGCTTCGATAATATCGTCGGTAAACTCTACCGGATGGCTGGTGGTGTAACGGATCCGGTCAATGCCGTCGATGGCGGCGACCAGGTGCAGCAGCTCGGCAAAGGTACAGACACTGCCGTCATGGTTGGCGCCACGATAAGCGTTGACATTCTGGCCCAACAGGTTGACTTCCCGCACCCCTTGCTCGGCCAATTGGGCAATCTCGAAAATTACGTCATCGGCCGGCCGGCTGACTTCCTCACCCCGGGTGTAAGGCACCACACAGAAGCTGCAATACTTTGAACAGCCCTCCATGATGGAAACAAACGCCGTGGGACCCTCGGCCCGGGGCTCAGGCAGGCGATCAAACTTCTCGATTTCCGGGAAGCTGATATCCACCACCGGCGAACGATCTCCTTTGACCTGGTTAATCATCTCAGGCAGACGATGCAGGGTCTGGGGACCGAATACGATATCCACATAGGGTGCGCGGTCACGAATATGGTTCCCTTCCTGAGAAGCCACACAACCGCCCACGCCGATAATCAGATCCGGATTGGTTTTCTTCAGTGTTTTCCAGCGGCCCAACTGGTGAAACACCTTCTCCTGGGCTTTTTCGCGAATGGAACAGGTATTGAGCAGGATGACATCCGCGTCTTCAGGGTTGTCGGTGGCCTGATAACCATGGGTGGAGTCCAGCAGGTCGGCCATCTTTTCCGAGTCGTACTCGTTCATCTGGCAACCCCAGGTCTTAATGAAAAGTTTCTTGCTCATACGGCCCTAAAGGTAAAAAAGGAAGGAGCGCAATCCTTCCTGTTATGGAATCAAAACTGAGCCGGGTATTTTACCGCCACTGGCGCCCAGTTACCAGAGCCAGCGCTGGCGGATGGTCAGGTTGGCGGCCCAGACAATCAACAAGGTGCCGGCAATCAGGCCCACTGAGACGGGTTCCTGCCAGAACCAGTAGCCCAGAAAAGCAGCAAACAGCACGCTGCTGTATGTCAGCAGACCAATTCTGACCGGTGACGCCAATTGAAAGGCTTTGGTCATCAGCAGTTGCCCTATTGCCGCCATCAGGCCCATCAGCGCCAGCCACGGCCAGGTATTGGCGGGCATGGGTTGCCAGTTAATCAGAAAGGGAACCAAAGACACCAGGGTGGCCAGGCCGGTGAAATAGAACACGATGCGCGATGGCGGCTCTGAGCCGGACAGCTTGCGGATAGTGCACTTGGTAAAGGCCACCAGAGTGGCGCAGATCAGGGCCAGCAGCACAAAGAGGTTCATGCCTTCGCCCTGGGGCCTGAGCACAAAAGCGGCGCCGATAAAGCCAAGTCCTATAGCCATCATACTTTTGTGGCTGATGAGTTCCTTAAGCCAGACCCGGCTGATGATAGGGATGATAAAAGGCGCCACCAGCAGCGCCATCATGGCCTGGGCCAGAGGCAGGTTGGCCAGGACGTAAAAAAAGCAGTACATGGCAACCAGGCCGGAGGTGGAACGCAGCAGATGCAGGCCCAGATAGTCTGTTTTAAGACCGACCATACCCACCCGCAGGATCCATGGCGCGAAGACCAGCAGGGCAAAGAGATTGCGAAAGAACACCAGCTGTGACTGGTTGAGATAAACACTCAGGTATTTGACCAGTGCACCGACACCGGCAAACAAGGCTTCGGCCAGTACCAGGCAGCAAGCGCCCACAAACAGCGGTGAGGACATAGGAAATCGGTCTGTTACTGGGAGTCAAATGGAGCGCCAGTATAACAGAGCCCGACGGGGCCATACAGCCACCGGGTGCAGGTAAAAAGACTGCCGGGCAATACCTCTGCCCGGACAGCCAGGGAGAGATCTTATTCGGTCGAAGGTAATGCCTGTTTGTGAACAGGCAGGTAGGCGGCCAGCAGCTTGTGACTGCCAAATTCCTCAAGGTTTTCTGTCACCTGGTCTTGTATATCCCTATCCAGATCATCTCTGAGTGATTGCTCGCATTGGAGATAGTTGAACTGCACCAGATCGATTTGGGTGTCCAGGTGGTAGGTAAAGGTATGCCGGCTGAATTCCTGTGTATCGGCAACAGCCAAATGGCTGGCAAGCAACAGGCCTGCAATAGTCAGGAAAGTATGGGTACAATTTCGCATAGGGCCTCCGTCTGGTTTTAGATACAGCTGGCATATGGGGAGTAAGTCGCCGGGAGTGACGACAAAGTCTGTTTCAGGTTGTTACAAACTGTGTCCTGAGGGTACCTGGTAGTGCCTGGCGGTATATTCCTCAGGCCTGCTGGCAGGACAGTGGGCAACTCATGCTATGCTTTGCGAAAATCAGTTGGGATGATCATCGGGGATGGATAGATTCGACTTATTGGTAGTGGGCGGCAATATGGTCGGAGCCGCACTGGCCCTGGGTGCAGCCAGGCAGGGGTATAGTGTTGGGTTGATAGAGCCCGCCCCCCCCGCGGCCTATGACGCTGCCCGGCGGCCCGACATCAGGGTTTCGGCCCTCAGTCTTGCCTCCGGACGACTGCTGGATAAACTGGGCGCCTGGGCGCATATCAGCAAGTTGCGCCTGTGTCCTTACACTAGGCTGGCAGTCTGGGAAGACTCGGGCCGCACGGACTTCAGTGCAGCAGAGGTAGGTGAACCCCACCTGGGTCATATCATTGAAAATACCCTGGTCCAGCTTGGGTTGTATCAGGCCTTGTCAAAGTGCGATGGAGTCAGGCATTTTGTCAGTCCACTTCAAAGGGTGCTCAGCACTAAGATGCCGGAGGTGCAGCTGGCCGATGGGAGTCACCTGTCAGCCGGTTTGCTGGTCGGTGCCGATGGCGCCCGTTCGCAGGTTCGTCAACAACTGGGTATCGCTACCCAGGGCTGGCAATATGCTCAGCAGGCGCTGGCTGTGTCGGTGCGCACAAACCATCCCCAGCAGGATATTACCTGGCAGCAGTTTACCCCGGACGGACCCAGGGCTTTTTTACCCCTTTACGACGGCTATGCTTCGCTGGTCTGGTATGACAGCGCCAAACAGGTAAACCAACTGAAAAATTTATCGGACCAGGCATTGAGGGCTGCCGTTATCCAGGCGTTTCCCGAGCAACTGGTGGATTTTGAGGTGCTGGAAAGGGCCAGTTTTTCGCTGACTCGAATGCATGCCCGTCACTATGTAAAAGATCATTGCCTGCTGGTGGGGGATGCAGCCCACACCATCAATCCGCTGGCGGGGCAGGGGGCCAATCTCGGCTTTAAGGATGTGGCCTGCCTGCTTGCGGTGCTTGAGGACAACAGTTGGCTTGAAAATCCGACCCAGTTGCCCGCCCTGCTCAGACGGTACGAGCGGCAAAGACGACGGGACAATGTGTTGATGATGTCTGCCATGGATGCCCTGTATGCGGGGTTCAGTAACCGTATCGGTCCGCTGAAACTGGCCCGTAACCTGGTTCTTGGCCTGGCGCAGCGCAGCGGCCTGCTGAAAAAACAGGTTACCCGCTATGCTATGGGGCTTAACTAGTTGTCAGCTGACAGAAAAAATCTTACATATCAAATTGATAGGTAAAGATTTTTCTGTCTCACCTCTCACTTGTCCCAGATGCCTCTTTCCGTGCTGCCCTGGATGTCACAGTTGCCTTCCTGGTATTCAGGGGTCCTGCCGGCTTTACGTTGTTCCAGGTAATCCCGGCTGACGGCCACAATGGTGGGGTTCAGCCAGGCGATGGCGATGATATTGATCACTGTCATCAGGCCAAGGGCCATGTCCGCCATAGCCCACACGTGGGGCAGGGAGGCCATGGATCCCCACAGGATCATGGCCAGGTAGCCTGCTGTGTAGCAGCCACGGCCAGCCCTGTTGTCCAGTTTGAACATATGCAGGTTGCTTTCGCCATAGGCGTAGTTAGCCACCACCGAGGTAAATGCAAACAGGCTGATGGCGGCTGCCACAAAGTCGTTGCCGCCGTTGCCCAGATGAAAGGCCATGGCATCCTGCGTCAGGCGGATACCTTCCATCTGTTCACTTTGCGAGCCGCCGGCCAATAAAATAATCATGGCGGTGCACGTACAGAGCACCATGGTATCCAGGAAAACGCCCAGCATCTGCACATAGCCCTGGCTCGCCGGATGATTGGGGTTGGGGGTGGCACTGGCCGCTGCGTGGGGCACACTGCCCGAGCCGGCTTCGTTGGAGTATAGCCCGCGCTGGATACCGTGTTTTACCGCAGCACCAAAGGCGCCACCGGCCGCCTCATTCAGACCAAAAGCTGAGGTGAGGATGTTATATAGGAGCCCTGGCACTTGATCGAAATTGATCAGGGTGATGGCCAGGGCCACAAGTACATAGCTGATGCCCATAAAGGGCACCATCCACTCGGCAAAGCGGGCGATGCCGCGCAAGCCGCCGATGACGATAACGCCGGCCAGCAGAATAATGACGATGCCGGCGTCGAGGGTTGAAATACCATAGGCATGATTGAGGGCATCAGTGATGGAATTGGCCTGTACTGCGCTGAAAATAAAGCCGTATCCCATAAACAGGCAGAGGGAAAAGGTGATGGCCAGCCAGCGTTTGTTCAGCCCTTGCTGGATATAGTAGGCCGGTCCGCCACGGTATTCGCCTTTGACATCCTTGACCTTATATAGCTGGCCGAGCAGGCTTTCGGCAAAACCGGTGGCCATACCCAAAAAGGCGATGACCCACATCCAGAAGATAGCGCCTGCGCCACCGAGCGAGATAGCCACGGCGACCCCGGCCAGGTTACCTGTGCCGACCCGCGCCGACAAACTGGTGCACAACGCCTGAAATGAGCTGATGCCGGCCTTATCACTCTTGCTGCTGCCCCTGAGCAGGCTGAACATATGGCGGAACTGAAAAATCTGAATGCCACCCAGGCGGACGCTGAACCAGACTCCGGCAATAACCAGCATGGCAATCAGCAGCCAGCCCCACAATACGCCGTTAACGGTGGATACCACTTGATGAATCACGAGCACTCTTTATTATTATTGGACTTCTGGCCGCCTATACTGGCTTGAATAGGCCACCCTGTCCAGTGATGAGTAACCACTGAGGAGTGACAAAGGGCGGAAAACAAAAAAGCCGCTCAATGAGCGGCCTTTTTGCACAATATGGCTGGGGTGGCTGGACTCGAACCAACGCATGGCGGGATCAAAACCCGCTGCCTTACCACTTGGCGACACCCCAATTGTATAACGCGATCAACGGAAGGAGATTGGCTGGGGTGGCTGGACTCGAACCAACGCATGGCGGGATCAAAACCCGCTGCCTTACCACTTGGCGACACCCCAACATGGTGCGGAAGGAGAGACTCGAACTCTCACGCCGTGAAGCACTGGAACCTAAATCCAGCGTGTCTACCAATTTCACCACTTCCGCAAGTGTGGTGGCTACGGCGGGAATCGAACCTGCGACCCCAGCATTATGAGTGCTGTGCTCTAACCAGCTGAGCTACGTAGCCACTTTGGTACTCGCGTTGAGTGGCGCGTATTATGCTGATCCACCTATGGAGCGTCAACCCCTTTTTTACCCCCGTCCTTCCGAGTGCTCAGTATCTGGACAATTTGCCGGCGCAGCCTCTGTCTGGCACTTGGGACACAGGTTGCTGAGGCTTTATTGGGGATAAGAAACGGCAGAACTGCCCTGCCTCAGATGGACGATTTCTGCACTATTGGAGTCACAGGATCATAAACAAATCGGGGGCCGATGGCCCCCGAATGTTAGACGTTGAAGCGAAAGTGGATGACATCGCCATCTTTGACGATATATTCCTTACCTTCCAAGCGCCACTTACCGGCGTCTTTGGCTCCCTGCTCGCCTTTGTATTCGACAAAATTGTCAAAGCCGATAACCTCGGCACGGATAAAACCCTTCTCGAAATCGGTATGGATTTTACCCGCTGCCTGGGGGGCCGTGCTGCCAATGGGGAAGGTCCAGGCCCGTACTTCCTTGACTCCGGCGGTGAAATAGGTGTTCAGGTTGAGCAGGCTGTAGCCGGCCCGAATCACCCGGTTCAGGCCGGGTTCCTGCAGACCCATGTCCGCCATAAACTCGGCCCGCTCGTCATCTTCCAGCTCGGCAATTTCCGATTCGATGGCGGCGCACACCGACACCACCACGGCATTTTCAGCTGCAGCAATCTCACGCACCTTGTCCAGGTGCGGATTGTCCTCAAAACCATCTTCATTGACATTGGCGATGTACATGGTGGGTTTAAGGGTCAGGAAGTTCATGTAGGCGATGGCGGCCAGCTCTTCTTTTTCCAGCTCGACCATCCGCAACATCCTGCCTTCATCCAGATAAGGCTTGATCTTTTCCAGTACCTGCATCTCGAACTTGGCATCCTTGTCGCCGCCCTTGGCGCGCTTGCCGACGCGCAACATGGCCTTTTCACAGGTTTCCAGGTCGGCCAGGGCCAGTTCTGTATTGATAACCTCTATGTCATCAGCCGGATTCACCCCCCCTGCCACATGAACAATGTTGTCGTTCTCAAAGCAGCGCACCACATGGCCGATGGCATCGGTCTCACGGATATTGGCCAGGAATTTGTTACCCAGGCCCTCTCCTTTGGAAGCGCCCTCCACCAGGCCGGCGATGTCCACAAACTCCATGGTGGTGGGAATGACCCGTTGCGGATTCACTATGGCCGCTAACTGATCCAGGCGGGTATCGGGTACCGGGACCACACCTGTATTGGGCTCAATGGTGCAGAACGGGAAATTGGCAGCTTCGATACCGGCCTTGGTCAGGGCGTTGAACAGGGTGGACTTACCCACATTCGGCAGACCGACAATGCCACATTTAAAACCCATGGTGATTCCTCAAGTTATTCGGCTTTGAATGAATGCAGGCGATTCATGGCCCGCGTCATGCCGTCTTTCAATAAAATCTCGGTGCAGCGTACCGCTTCATCGATGGCGGCCTCTATCTGTTGTTGCTCTTCCGGCCGGGGCTTCCCCAGTACATGGCCGGTTACTTTGTGTTTATCGCCGGGATGGCCGATACCAATGCGCAGGCGATGGAAATCCTTGCAGTTGGCCAGTTTGCTGACGATGTCACGGACACCATTCTGACTCGAGCTGCCGCCGGTCTTGAGCCTGACTACGCCAGGGGGGAGATCCAATTCGTCGAAGGCCACCAGGATATTATCCGGCGCAATGCGATAGAAGCTAGCCATGGCACAAACGGCCTGACCACTGCGGTTCATAAAGGTAGTCGGAATCAGCAGTCTGACGTCCTGGCCAGCAATATTGCCGCGGCCGGTAAAACCGGAGAACTTGTTTTCCAGGGTCAGGGGAATACGATAATGACGGGCAAGAGCATTAAGATACCAGGCACCTGCATTGTGCCTGGTATTTTCATATTCGGGGCCTGGATTGCCCAGGCCCACAATGAGCTGAAGGTCAGCCAAGAGGATTACTCCTCAGTGCTGGCTTCTTCCTCACCTTCGGCTTCGTCAGCAGCAGCGGCGCCTTTGGCAGCCTTGATGGTGACAACAGCCAGATCATGGTCGGCGCCTTTGGCCAGCTCAACCAGGGTCACGCCTTTTGGCACTTTCAGATCAGACAGGTGCAGGGTTTGACCCATAGCCACGTCGATCAGATCCACTTCGATGAACTCTGGCAGGTTGGCCGGCAGACAGCTGATCACCACATCGTTCATATGGTGTTCTGCGTGGCCACCCTGATCCTTGATGGCAGGGGCCTTTTGTTCATTGAGGAAGTGCAGGGGCACGTTGGTCGTCACCGCCTGGTTGGCGTCAACACGCAGGAAATCGATATGCGTCACCTTGGGCTTAAAAGGGTGACGTTGCATGTCCTTGACCAGGGCTTCCACCTTGTCACCGCCGATGTTCAGAGTCAGAACGTGGCTGTAGAAGGCTTCAAACTGCTGAGCCTGTACCACTTTGTTGTGATCCAGGGTCAGGGAGACGGGCTCTTTGCCGGCACCGTACAGGATGGCAGGTACTTTGTCTTCACGACGCAGGCGGCGGCTCGCACCTTTCCCCAGGTCTGTGCGGACGTCTGCATCCAGATTAAAAATCGCTTCAGACATAAATTACTCCAATATATGAGTGGCATGCGGCGTTTCGCGACCAAAACCCCGCGCTGATAGAACACCCCTTGAAAAAGGGCGGCGAATTCTACCACTCCACCAGAGCCGAAACAAGGCACAATCAGCGGGTGTTTTCACCCTTTCCCACCTGGCTGTCGTCCACAATACGGATTGTTTTTATATGCACAGGCAGGCCATGTTGCTGAAAGGTGACCAGATCAGGCGTGGTGGTTGCCGTCACCTCCACAACCAGGCCGTCACGCCGGTAGGGGGCGGCCAGGTTAATGGGCTGAAAACGACGCCCATCATCGGTGTACAGGGCAAAAAAGCCCCCTTCCAGATTCTTGTGCACCACCCGTGCAGTAAAATGTAAGGTCTCAGCCTTGGGCGACTTTGACTTCTGCGATGGCATGGGAGTCTCCTGAACAGTGGACGGGACTGGATTGGCTGGCTGTTCCTGCTTCAGGGGCGGTTCCTGGGCACAGGCCGACAATCCGATTGCACACAACAATACGGGCAGACATTTCATAACGTTAACTCATCGGCTCTTGTCAGTTCAGGCAGTAAGGGTAAATGACATCGGCCCCGCTGGCCAGGTTTGCCTGTTGATGGCTGTTACTAAGAGGGAGTCCGGCGCCAACAAAAAAGCCACCCGGGGGCGGCTCTTTTTGCTGACTACTTTCAGTTTAGTACTCGAACATGGCCGAGATGGACTCTTCGTTGCTGACGCGCCGGATGGCTTCGGCCAGCATATTGGACAGGCTGAGCTGCTTAACCTTGTCCAGAGCGCGGATCTCCGGTGACAGGGGTATGCTGTCAGTCACCACTATCTCATCGATGACCGAATCCCTCAGGTTCTGCGGAGCATTACCCGAGAAGATGGCATGGGTAGCATAGGCGAATACCCGCTTGGCACCATGTTCCTTCAGGGCAATGGCAGCTTTGCACAATGTGCCGCCGGTATCGATCATGTCGTCGACGATGATACAGTCCCTGTCCTGGACGTCACCGATAATATGCATCACCTGCGACACATTGGCCTTGGGACGACGTTTATCGATAATGGCCAGGTCCAGATCGTTCATCACCTTGGCCAGGGCACGGGCCCGGACGACGCCGCCGATATCAGGGGAAACCACTACAGGGTTGTCGAATTCACGCTCGCGCATGTCTTCCAGCAGAATCGGCGTACCGAAGGCGTTGTCCACCGGCACGTCGAAAAAGCCCTGGATCTGTTCGGCATGCAAATCTACTGTCAGTACCCGATCCACCCCAACGTTCGACAGGAAGTCCGCCACCACCTTGGCTGTAATAGGCACACGGGCACTGCGTACGCGTCTGTCCTGACGGGCATAACCAAAGTAGGGAATCACCGCCGTAATGCGTCCGGCCGAGGCGCGGCGCAGGGCGTCGATCATTACGATCAGTTCCATCAGATTGTCATTGGTGGGGGCGCAGGTGGACTGAATGATAAAGACATCGGAACCGCGGACATTTTCATGGATTTCGACGCTGATTTCACCGTCGCTGAATCGTCCTACACTGGCGTGGCCCAGTTTTGTGTAGAGTCGGTCGGCGACTTTCTGGGCGAGCTCTGGTATAGCATTACCAGCAAATAACTTCATATCCGGCACAGTAGGATCCTCAGTGACTTGTCTAAATTGTAAGGTTGGCGGTGGCGACACAAGTCAGGCGTTTGAGAGCGGATTACCCGTTTCGTGTCTCAAGTTGACTGTGCAGAGGCGATTGATTGACCCCTTGAGCCACAAAACCCTGCCATTGTTCGGGCAAGGCCCGAAGCACTGATTCAGCATGGTCTTTGTCTGGGAAAACGGCAAATACGCAGGCGCCTGTACCTGTCATTCGCGACGGCGCGTATTCTAGCAACCAGTGTAATAACTTTGCAACTTCGCCGTGGTAACGGCAGACCAGCTCCTGACAGTCATTGCGGCTGGTATCGAAGTGGTATTCATGCCACCGGATCGGGACTGTGTTACGGGGTAAATCCGCATGGGTAAAGATCGACTGGGTAGAGATTTGTACACCAGGGTTTACTACCAGGTACCAGTGCTCCGGTTGGGGGGCGGGGTGCAGTTGTTCGCCGACACCGGTGGCGAAGGCAGTTCTGCCTTGCACGAACACCGGGACATCTGCGCCAAGGGCCAGACCCAGTTCCGCCAGCTTGTCGAGGGACAGTCCCGTTTGCCACAGATGATTCAGCGCGACCAGAGCAGTGGCTGCATTGGAGGAGCCGCCCCCTAGCCCCCCGCCCATGGGCAGGCGCTTGTTCAGCCAGATACGGCAACCTTTTGTGCTGCCGGTATAGCTTTGCAGCGCCAATGCCGCCTTGATGATCAGGTTGTCCTGGCTGGCCACCCCGGCAACGGGGGTCTGCAGGTCGATCTGAGAGTCGCCGGTAATCTCAAATTGCAGATGGTCGCCGTAATCCAGCATCTGAAACAGGCTCTGCAGATTGTGGTAACCATCTGCACGTCGGCCAGTGATATGCAAAAACAGGTTGAGTTTGGCAGGTGATGGCCAGCTTCTGTGTTGAGGCAATGGTTGCCTGGCCGTGCTTATTTCAGTTGCCATTGGTCTATTCGTATCCTGATTTGGACATCTGTCGCACTCAGTTCCAGGGCATGGGGAAGGATATACCCATCCTGTTGGCGGTAATCGGAAAAACTGACCTGCCAGCCATCGTCGGTGGTCAGTCGACGTATCAGGCCCGAATCGGCAAAGGCCGGCATGGCTTCCTCAGACGCCTGGCCCTTAATCCACAGCGGCAGATCAGACACAGGAATGACCCAGCCGGTCATCTGTTCAAGCAACTGTGCAGCATTGTCATGCCAGTATTCCCTGTCTTCATACTCCAGATGGACCCGTCCCCCCTGCTTCTGCATACTCAGTAAACGGGTGCCGATGAAGCTGTTGAGGCCGATATTGTATTCGTCCTGGCGTTGTTGCCAGTGGAGGTTGGCGCTGAATCTTTCCTCGCTGCTTTTAAATGCCAGCTTACCGCTGACCTGCCATTGCTGCAGTTGGGCAAGCTGCCTCTGATGATGGAGGGCATTAACCGAGTATTCCACCACGGGCCGGGTTGCACAGGCGCTCAGCAACAGCAGCAGGCAAAGACAGGAGATTCGCAACAGGAAGTTTGGCAAGGTTGGCAGTTGGCAACGGGTCAGGTGCCGATAATGGGAACACAAACAGGCGGGTGCTTTCAATAGGTTTGGCTTTTGCGTACAATGCCACGCCGACATAACCCGGCTAATCAGGCACGCACAGACCAGATCCACATGGCCTTAATCGCACTCGGTATCAATCACAATACGGCTCCTGTGGAAGTCAGAGAAAAAGTCGCCTTTTCCACCGACAGCCAACTGGATGCTTTGCTTGCCCTGCGGGAAAAACTGGGCAGCGAGGAATCGGTGATCCTGTCGACCTGCAACCGTACTGAAATCTATGCCGAACTGGATGAAGCGCAGCACGAAGTATTACTTAACTGGCTGGCTGACTTTCATGGTCTGGATGATAAGCTGCTCTCAACCAGCAGCTACCGCTACCAGCAGCAGGATGCCGTCAGGCACCTGATGAGGGTGGCCAGCGGCCTTGACTCCCTGGTGCTGGGGGAACCGCAGATACTGGGTCAGGTCAAGCAGGCGTTTACCAGCGCCAGAAACAGCGGCATGGTGGGCAGTCGTTTCGAGCGGTTGTTCCAGCAGACCTTTGCCGTCGCCAAGCGGGTGCGCTCGGAGACCGATATTGGTGCCAATGCCGTGTCGGTAGCCTATGCCTCCGTGCAACTGGCCAAACATATTTTTTCCTCCTTGCAGAAGATCAACGTATTGTTGATCGGTGCCGGCGAAACCATCGAACTGGTGGCCCGCCACCTGAATGAACAAAAGGTCAGCAGCATACGGGTGGCCAACCGGACACTGGCCCGGGCAGAAGAGCTGGCCGGACCCCTGGGGGCGAGCGTGATCACCCTGGCGCAGATCCCGGATCATCTGGCCGAGGCGGATATTGTCATCAGTTCCACCGCCAGTCAGTTGCCGATCCTCGGTAAAGGCGTAGTGGAGCGAGCCCTGAAACAGCGGCGCCACAAGCCTATGTTTCTGGTCGATTTAGCGGTGCCCCGCGACATCGAAGCGGAGGTGGCCGATTTGGACGATGCCTATCTTTATTCTGTGGACGATCTTCAGCAGATAGTGCAGGAAAACCTGGCTTCCCGGCAGTCGGCGGCACAAAAGGCCGAACAGATGATCGATGCCGGGGTCAGGGACTATCTGACTTGGCACGACAGCCTGGCCTCAGTGGATCTGGTTCGCTGCTATCGTGAACAAAGCGAGTTGCACAAGCAAAAACTGCAGGACAGGGCGCTGAAGCAGCTCGCCGATGGTAAAGCACCGGAAGAAGTCATCACGGAACTGGCCAACCGGCTGACCAACAGTCTGATCCATGCCCCCACCAAAGCCATTAAAGAGGCGGCCAGCAGTCAGGATAGCGGCAGTCTAAGCCTGTTGCAGCGGGCATTGGGCATTAACAAGTTTTAGGTTGAATATGAAAGAATCCGTACTGCGTAAGCTCGAGTCCTTGCAGGAGCGTTTTGAAGAAGTCCAGGCCCTGCTCGGTGATGCCGGGGTGATTGCCAATCAGGACAGGTTTCGCAATTTGTCCAGGGAATATGCTCAACTGGAAGAAGTGGTCAACTGTTTTGCTGATTATCAGCAGGCCAGAAAAGATTTGCTCAGTGCCCAGGAGATGCTCCGTGAGGACGACGCCGAGATGCGTCAAATGGCCGAGGAGGAAGTCAAAGTGGCCAGGGACAGTATCCAGCAACTGGAAACCACTCTGCAGGTATTATTACTGCCCAAAGATCCCAACGATGACCGTAATTGCTTTCTGGAAATTCGTGCCGGTGCCGGCGGAGACGAAGCAGCCATTTTCGCCGGGGATCTGTTCCGTATGTACAGTCGTTACGCCGAGGCCCGGCGCTGGCGGGTGGAGATTGTCAGTGCCAGTGAGGGCGAACATGGCGGCTACAAGGAAGTTATCGCCAATGTGGTGGGTGAGGGAGCTTACGGCACACTTAAATTTGAATCAGGAGGGCACAGGGTACAGCGCGTGCCCGAAACGGAATCCCAGGGACGTATCCATACCTCCGCTTGCACTGTTGCCGTGCTGCCTGAGCTGCCTGAGTCTGAAGCCATCTCCATCAATCCTGCCGAATTGAAAGTGGATACCTTCCGTGCCAGTGGTGCCGGTGGACAGCACGTGAACAAGACTGACTCGGCCATCCGCATCACCCACTTGCCATCGGGCATGGTGGTGGAGTGCCAGGATGAACGCTCCCAGCATAAGAACCGGGCTAAAGCCATGTCTGTGCTGGCAGCCAGGCTGAATCAGGCTGAGCAGGAAAAACGTGCTTCCCAGGAGGCCACTACCCGTCGTAATCTGGTGGGCAGCGGCGATCGCTCCGAACGTATCCGTACCTACAATTTTCCTCAGGGGCGGGTGACGGATCACCGTATCAACCTGACCCTGTACAAGCTTGATGAAGTCGTGGAGGGACATTTAGACAGCATTCTGGGCCCCATCCGCCAGGAACATCAGGCCGACCTGCTGGCGTCCTTATCCGACGATGCCTGAAGTCCCCTGTATTGAGCAGGCCCTGAGATGGGCAAGGCAGCAACTTCAGGAACTTGATGATGCTGCCATAGACGCCCGTCTGTTGCTGGGGCACTGTGTGGAAAAGCCGGTCGTCTACCTGCATACCTGGCCTGACAGGCCACTCGATGAGCAACAGTGGCAGCAATTCAAAGAGTTAATCAGTAAGCGCAAGAAGGGTGTGCCGGTGGCGCACCTGGTTGGCTACCGGGATTTCTGGACATTGCGTTTGCAAGTCAGTGACAAGACCCTGATCCCCCGTCCGGAAACCGAGCTGCTGGTCGAGACCGCCCTTGAAAAACTGCCGGAAACCAAAGCCAGGATATTGGACTTGGGCACGGGCACCGGGGCTATCGCCCTTTCCCTGGCGTCTGAACGCCAGGACTGCCATGTGACTGGGCTGGATTTCGACCCGGATATTGTCGCCCTGGCAGCACAGAACGCCCGTCTTAACGGGCTGAACAACCTGACCTTCCTTGTCAGTGACTGGTTCAGCGCTCTGCAAGCCCGGTCTTTTGATCTGATTGTCAGCAATCCCCCCTATGTGGAGCCTGACAGCCCCTGGCTGGACCAGGGAGATGTGCGCTACGAACCGCAAAGTGCCCTGGTGGCGGAACACAACGGCCTGGCTGATCTGGAAAAAATTATCTGTCTGGCCCCGCAATATCTGGTTGATAAAGGCTGGCTGCTGCTGGAACATGGGTATCAACAAAGCCGGGCCGTACAAGACAAACTAATCCAACGAGGCTTTTGTCACGTAACTACCCTCAGGGATCTGGCCGGACTGGACAGAGTTAGCCTGGGTCAATACGTCGTTGGCTGATTGCATTAACCTTTTGCACTGACTATAAGAAACTGTTAACTCTATGAATTAAATAGTAATGCCAATCGCGTTGGTGTTTTCGGGGGCTCTAAGATGTCGGATGAACTGTTGTTTCTGGATGAGTCGGAAGAGGATGTAGTAACAGGACGCAGTACCTGGAAGGTTTTGATTGTTGATGATGAGCCCGAAGTCCATGCCGTGACCAAACTGGCTCTGAGTGACTTTGTCTTCCAGGAAAAGGGCATAGAGTTTATCAGCGCCTACACGGGCGCCGAAGCAAAAGATATCTTCCTTGAACATCCGGACATTGCCATTGTGCTGCTGGATGTGGTGATGGAAACCGACGACGCCGGTCTGCAGGTCGCCGACTTTATCCGCAACGACGCCAATAACCACTTTACACGCATTATTCTGCGCACCGGCCAGCCGGGACAGGCGCCGGAAAAAGATGTCATTATCAATTACGATATCAATGACTACAAATCCAAGACCGAGCTGACCGCTCAGAAGCTGTTTACCGTGGTTATCTCTACATTGCGGTCCTACCGGGACATCATGGTCATAGAGGAAAATCGCCAGGGCTTGGAGAAAATTATCGAGGCCTCGGCAGACCTGTTCAGTATCCACTCATTGGAAAGCTTTATTGACGGCATTATTCAGCAGCTTTCGTCGCTTCTGGGTGGCACTCAGGATGCCGCCTATATCACCTCTGCCGTAGCCGGGCCCCGGCCTATAGATAACCAGTCGTCTTCCGATTTCTATGTGTTTACCGGCAAAGGGGATTTTGCCGATGACGAAGGGCGTCCCCTGGAAAGCGTTTTGCGAGGCGATCAACTGGAGTCCTGTCGCAGGGCGCTGCGGGAGCGGGAAATCGTCTACGAAGATGAGTATCTGGTGGCCTACTGCAACAGCAAGACCATGCGGGGTTCGTTGCTGTACTTGTCGGGGTTGCCGAGAAAACTGACCAAGACCGACAAACACTTGCTGGAGATCTTCTCGCAAAACGTTCAGATAGCCTTCGACAATGTATTACTGACCAAGGATATTGAAGACACGCAAAGGGAGATCGTCGAACGCCTGGGGCAGGCCCTGGAAAAGCAGATGGGAGGTGGCAAGCATATCCAGCGGATGGCACTGATTTGTGAGTTACTCGGTCGGGAATACGGGCTGGAGAAAGAAGAGCTGGATATCCTCAAGCTGGCAGTGCCCCTGCACGATGTGGGCAAACTCAGGATACCCGAATCCATCCTGCTCAAACCCGGTAAACTGAACGAGGAAGAGCAGGCTATAGTGCGTAATCACGCGGAGTTTGGTTACGAGTTGCTTAAAGACTCCCGGCGGCCCATCATCAAGACAGCCGCCTTGCTGGCCCGCGATCACCATGAATACTGGGATGGCAACGGTTACCCGAGGGGACTCAAAGGAGAGGAAATCCACCTGTACTGCCGGATTACTTCCCTGGCCGATGTATTCGATGCGCTGCATGCCAGGCGCTGCTATAAGGACGCCTGGTCCCTGGACAAGGTCCTGGATACCATCAGGCAGCAGCGCGGCAGGCAGTTCGACCCCAGGCTGGTGGATATTCTGCTGGCCAACCGGGACAAGCTCGAAGCCATTGCCTTTGCCTACCCGGATGACTTACCCCAAGAAGAGGACGTTTGAGGTTAAATCCGTCGCACCTTCATGCCGTTAGTCTTAACCTTGAGTTAAAGACTCGATTTTCACACGCTCAGGCAGTAAAGTTGGGGCCTTTACTGTGCCTTGGCGTAGTAACCGGCCCATAAAAAGATAACAATAAGGTGTTGCCATGTACCTGCTTCTCAAACATCTGCATTTGACCACCATTGCGCTGAGCCTGTCCCTGTTTATTCTGCGTTTTTATTGGGTGCTCAAAGGCTCTGCCATGATGCAGAAAAAATGGGTCAAAGTGGTACCCCATATCGTTGACACCGTACTGCTGGCCAGCGCCATCGGCCTGACCATTGTGATTGCCCAGTATCCTTTCGTACACGCCTGGCTGACCGAAAAAGTCATGGCCGTCCTGCTGTATATCCTGATGGGTATGGTGGCGTTGAAACTGGGACGCACCCTCTTTATCCGCTGGATTGGGTTTATCGGCGCACTTTGCTGGTTGGCCTTTGCCGCCAAGGTCGCCCTGTTCAAGCAGCCGCTGTTATTCTCCTGACAAGCCTCGTTCCAGGCGATGTCGCAGTCTTTAGCCTTTGAGGTGCCAGTGTCGCTCCTGCATTTTGAATTTGATCAGCCTCCGACTTTAGCTTCAGCCTTACGACTGGCCGGATTGTTCGACCCGGGAATTGATCCCGATTACTGCTCCGGTCAGGTCGCTGAATGGACGGACTACTGTCAACGGCATATCGATCCCTGTCTGTCGTTGCAGGCCAGGCTCAACGCCCTGAGGCAAGTGTTTTACCGGCACCTTGGCGTGACGGGCCAGGGCAGCCATCTGATGTCCTCCAAAGCTGCAATGATGCACCAGGTCATTGCCTATCGCACTGGTGGTGCTGTATGTCTGGGCCTGTTGTTTTGCCACCTGGGACGGGGACTGGGACTGGACTTGTCCGGCGTGATATTTCCCGGTCACTATCTGATTCGTCATCGCATCAGTCCGAGCCGCAGCGATTTCATCGATCCCCTGACCGGCGAACAACTGAGCTGGACCATGCTGGCGAACCTCTATGAGAGTCTTACCGGTGAATCGCAGGACAGCCTCGGCGAAGTCATGTTGCAACCTGCAGATACCCGCCAGACACTGATCAGGTTGTTGCAGAATATCAAGGCCGCCTGTATGGCCGAGCAGCAACCGGAGCAGGCATTGACAGCCTGTGATCTGCTGGTTCAGCTCTGTCCGGAGGATCCTTATGAGCGGCGTGACCGGGGCTTTGTTTATCAGCAGCTTGATTGTTACAGGGGAGCGCTGGCAGACTACCGCTACTATATCCGGCAATGTCCTCAGGATCCCGCTGCCCACTTGTTGAAAATGCGCCTCAGGCATGTCAGTCCACAAGAGGATGTCCTGCATTGATAAGCGGACCCGATGCCCTTTGCAATCCCATAATAATGAAAAGGAGTCTGCATGACCCAAACCCCTATGATTACCAATGACGCAGTGGTCATTGGATTGCTGGCCGCCATACTGGGCCTGGTGTTCTATACCTCACACAGCCGCCATCCGTTTTTCCAGAAATTCTACACCTACGTACCGGCGCTGTTGCTCTGTTACTTCTTTCCCTCATTGCTGAACACCTTTGGCATTGTCGATGGGGGAACGTCGGATGCCTACTACATGGCTTCCCGTTACCTGCTACCGGCCTGTTTGGTGCTGCTGACCCTGAGTATGGATATCAAGTCCATTATCAACCTCGGCCCCAAGGCACTGATTCTGTTTTTTACCGGAACAGTGGGAATTGTTATCGGCGGCCCCATCGCGCTGCTGATTATGTCTTCGGTGGCGCCTGAGGCTATGGGTGGCCAGGGCCCCGAAGAGGTCTGGCGTGGACTGACCACCATTGCCGGCAGTTGGATCGGGGGAGGCGCCAATCAGGCGGCCATGAAGGAGATATTTGAAGTGGGGGGTGGGATTTTCTCCACCATGGTGACGGTGGATATCATCATTGCCAATTTGTGGATGGCGGTTCTGCTGGTCATGGCGGCCAATGCCAAGAAGCTGGATGCCAAAAGCGGCGCCGACACGAGCGCCATTCAGGACATTATCCACCGGGTGGAAAAATACCAGGCAGAAAAAATGCGCATTCCTCACCTCAACGATCTGGTGATGATTTTTGCGCTGGGGTTTGGTGCCTGTGGTCTGGCGCACTTCCTGGCCGATCTGATTCAGCCATGGATGGTGGAACATGCCCCTTGGGGGCGGGAGTACAGCCTGCATAGTCAGTTTTTCTGGCTGGTGGTACTGGCCACCAGTTTTGGCATTATGCTGTCGTTCAGCCCTGCACGCCATCTTGAGCAGGCTGGGGCGTCAAAGGTGGGCAGTCTGTTTGTCTATATCCTGGTGACCACCATCGGTCTGCATATGGATGTAACTGCCATCACCGAGACACCCGTATTTTTTGCGTTGGGACTGCTCTGGATGGCCATCCACGCCGGTCTGATGCTTGGCGTGGCCAAGCTGATCAGGGCCCCCATCTTCTATATGGCGGTGGGCAGTCAGGCTAATGTGGGCGGTGCGGCTTCTGCTCCCATCGTTGCTGCGGCCTTCCATCCCTCGCTGGCACCGGTTGGTGTGTTGCTGGCCGTAATGGGCTATGGTCTTGGCACCTATATGGCGTATTTGTGCGGCATTATCATGAAGGGGATTGCTGGATGAGGAACCTGCAGACAGTCAGCGTTTGTGGCCTGGATGTGGCCAACGACAAACCTTTTGTCCTGTTCGGCGGTATGAATGTGCTGGAGTCACGGGATCTGGCTTTGCGCATTGCCGAGCATTATAAGGAGGTCACTGCGAGGCTTGGGATCCCTTATATTTTCAAGGCATCTTTCGATAAGGCCAACCGCTCCTCGGTGCATTCCTACCGCGGCCCGGGTCTTGAAGAGGGCCTGAAGATATTCGAGGAAATCAAAAATACCTTCGATGTGCCGCTGATTACCGATGTCCATGAGCCGCACCAGGCGGCGCCAGTGGCCGAGGTGGTGGATGTCATTCAGTTGCCGGCCTTTCTGGCCAGGCAGACTGATCTGGTGGTCGCCATGGCCAGGACCGGTGCGGTGATCAACGTCAAAAAACCTCAGTTTCTTGCCCCCCATGAGATGCGCCACATCATTCAGAAATTCCTCGAAGCGGGCAACGATAAGATCATTTTGTGTGAGCGGGGCAGCAGCTTCGGGTACAACAACCTGGTGGTGGACATGCTGGGCATGGATGAGATGAAAGCTTTTGCTCCGGTAATCTTCGATGCCACTCATGCGTTGCAGAAACCTGGCGGCCGCACCGATTCGGCCGATGGACGCCGTGCCCAGGCCGCGCAACTGGCCCGCTCAGGCATGGCTTTGGGTCTGGCAGGGCTGTTTATTGAAGCCCATCCGGATCCCAACCAGGCCAAGTGTGACGGTCCCTGCGCGCTGCCCTTGGATAAACTGGAGCCTTATCTGGTGCAGATGAAAGCCATGGACGACCTGATAAAAGGCTTTGCCCCCCTGGATACCAGCGCCAGCTGATGGACGCGCTGCTGATCACCGATATTTTCGGTGCCGGTGATCACAACCAGTCTGTCTTGCAGACGCTGGGCTCTGTCGCCGGACATTTGTCCATTGTATCACCCTATGGGCAGGCAGTGACTTTTGCCAGCGAAGGGGAGGCGTACGAGGCATTTATACGGCTATCGGGTCATGAAGATTACGCCAGCCGGGTGGGCAGGGCAGTACAGGCGCTGACTCGGCCCACGCTGGTTATCGGCTTCAGCGCCGGTGGCAGCGCTGCGTGGCGGGCATTGGCCGGATATAGTGGCGGGATGGTTAAAGCCCTGCTGGCCTTTTATCCTGGTCAAATACGGCATCATCTGCAGCTTGAGATTACCGTACCCAGCTACCTGTTATTTGCCGATGAGGCACATTTTTCAGTGCAACAGATCATGAAGCAATTACAGGGGCGGGTGAGTCAACTGAAGCTGCCCTGTCAGCACGGTTTTATGAATCCCCGGTCTGGCGGGTATGACGCTGCATGGCAGAATAAAATACTGGAGGGCCTGGAGGAAGTGGTCCGCGGCAGGCAAAACATGGAACAATGGTTTACGGGGTTGAGTAAGATCTGTGGTGGTCAGGGGGTGCCATGAACGGGCGGGACAAGGCCCGCCGTCCTGCGTAATTAGCGAAATCTGTCAGGGGCTGGCACTGGTGGCTGCCGCTGACTGCCGATCCCTCAGCAATGGATGTTTGCAGATGCCGGTCAATTATTCTGAAGTCTGACGATTCTCCAGGCTCTGGCTGGTGGTCTGGTAAAGGGCCAGCATTTCTTCCTTATTCACCTTGGCGCTTTGCGCTATCCATTGCGGGGAAGATTCAACACGGGGCAATTCCAATGTGGACAAGGCGCCTTGAATATAATCACTGGTCTGGTTTTCGAGCCAGTTCTGATCGAGGATCTCACTGGCCTGGGCCAATTGACCGGTGAACAATATTAGGCTGGTGACCAAAGTTCTGGTAAAGTTTTTCATCTGCAAAACCTCAAGTAAAAATAATGTTAAAATTACGCTTCTGTGAGAACTGTGTTACAATTTTGTTTCCGTTAACTTCTTTTTCATAAAGAAGTTTTTTATCTCACGGTTAAAATATAGCCTAAACTTGCTTGGTATTAAATTGACATTAATTCGGGCAAGTAGATTAAAAAAACTAATGGAAGAGTCATTCTGATGTCACGACGTTTGCCACCGCTGAACTCCCTCAAGGCCTTCGAAGCTGCGGCCCGGCATCTGAGTTTTACCCGGGCAGCCGATGAGCTGTTTGTGACACAGGCAGCGGTGAGTCACCAGATCAAGGCCCTGGAGGAGTTCCTCGGCATCAAGCTGTTCCTGCGCAAGAACCGCTCATTGCTTCTGACTGAAGAAGGGCAGGGCTATTATCTTGATATCAAAGACATTTTCGCTTCACTGCAGGATGCCACCCAGCGCCTGTTGGCGCGAGGCGCCAAGGGTGCCATCACCGTAGCCCTGCCGCCCAGCTTTGCTATTCAATGGCTGGTGCCCAGGATCCACAAGTTCAGTGTGGAGCATCCGGATATTGATGTCAGGATCAAGGCAGTGGATTTCGATGAAGGGCACCTGACCGACGATGTGGATGTGGCCATTTACTATGGACGCGGAAAGTGGCCTGGCCTGCATGCGGACAAACTGCACACCGAATACCTGACCCCTATCTGTTCTCCCCTGTTGTTCCAGTCAGACAAGCCCCTGGATACCCTGGATGACCTGCGCTTCCATACTTTGTTGCATGATTCGTCCCGGGAGCCCTGGAAACATTGGATCCGGGAGTTCAACGTGCTGGGCGTGAACGTCAATCAGGGGCCTATCTTCAGTCACTCCATGCTGGTTCTTCAGGCTGCCGCGCTTGGCCAGGGCATTGCGTTGGGTCATTCGGTACTGGCCCGGGCTGAAATTCAAAGCGGAAGGCTCATCTGTCCCTTCGAGGAGCGACTGATCACCCGTAATGCCTATTATCTGGTGTGCCATGAATCCCAGGCTGAGTTGGGTAAGATAGCCACATTCCGTGACTGGGTGCTGACCCAGGTAAGAGAAGAGCAAGGGGAAGATGATTTTGCCTGAAAAGGGCGGTCCGCCAAAAGTCACACTGATCCTGGCCCATGGAGCCGGGGCCGGTATGCACAGCGAGTTTATGCTGCAGATGGACAGGTTGCTGGCTGTATCCGGTATCAAGGTTTTACGCTTCAATTTTGACTATATGCAAAAAGCCGAACAGGAAAACAAGCGGCGTCCACCCGACAGCATGGACAAGCTGCAGCAATGTTTTCTGCGCTGCGTAGAAAAGGCGGATAACGAGCTGCCGCTTTTTATCGGGGGTAAGTCCATGGGGGGCAGGGTCGCCAGCATGGTCCTCAATGAGACCCGGGCCCTTGGCGGGATCTGCCTGGGGTATCCGTTCCATCCGCCGGGCAAGCCTGACAAGTTGCGTGTCGGCCATCTTCAGGAGACAGGTAAGCCGCTGCTTGTCTTGCAGGGGCAGCGCGATCCCTTCGGTAACGAGCTGGAGATGAGCGGTTATGGGTTGCACAGTCGGATCCGGGTCCATGTGCTGCCGGATGGGGATCACAGCTTCACACCACGTAAATCATCCGGCGTAACAGCGCAGCAGAATCTGCAGCAGGCGGCCCGGGTTATTGATGACTTCATCGGAGAACAATTATGCAGGTGATCCTGAACATTGCCGCATTCCTCGGCCTCACCGGGGTGATGTTGGGAGCTTTTGCGGCTCACGGCCTCAAACACAAATTGGATGAATCCCTGCTGGCGGCATTTCAGACCGGTGTACAGTACCAGCTCTGGCACAGCCTGGCGGTGATCTTGCTGGTAGTCCTGTATCGTCAGCAGCCGCAGCCCATGCTCTACTGGTCTGCTGTTGCCATGCTCGCCGGGGTAGGGCTGTTCAGCGGCAGTTTGTATCTTCTGGCGCTGACCGGCATTAAATGGTTTGGGCCCGTTACCCCCCTCGGCGGACTGGCCATGATTCTGGGGTGGCTGCTGTTGCTTGTGGCCAGTATCAAGGGAGTCAGGACCTGATGGCTGGGTTAATGGCCTATTGCCGTGCCGGATTTGAGAGCGATTTGGCCCTGGAGCTGCAGGACAAGGCCGCTTCCAGACAGATTTATGGATTTGCGCGGACACAGGGCGGCAGCGGCCATGTGCTGTTTGAGTGTTATCAGGAACACGATGCCACCAGGTTGTCCTCACTTTTACCCTTGTCGGATCTGGTGTTTGCCCGCCAGCAGTTTGCCTGCCTGGCAAAACTGGATCATCTGGAGGGCCAGGATCGCATCAGCCCGATTGTTGAGGCTTGTGAGGCCTTTCCCCTGTGCGGCGAGCTGAGAGTGGAGTATCCCGACACCACTGAAGGGCGGGAACTGTCCAGGTTTTGCCGTAAATTCTCGGTACCGCTTCGTCAGGCCCTGCGCAAACAGGGGTTGCTCACCGCAAAGGAGCAGGCTAACCGGCCGGTGCTCTTCGCGTTTTTCACTGACAGCCGCAACGTCTGCCTGGGCGTGGCGGACCCCCAGAACGTCTCCCCGCACCCGCTGGGGATCATGCGACTCAGAACACCCGCCGATGCCCCTAGCCGCTCAAGCCTTAAGCTGGACGAGGCCATTCAGACCTTTCTGAGCCCCACAGAGCAGGAAAAACGACTGCAATCCGGCATGCAGGCGGTGGATCTGGGAGCCTGTCCCGGTGGCTGGACCTATCAGTTAGTCCGCCGTGGCTTGTTTGTGCAGGCGGTGGATAACGGGGCAATGGCCGAGAGCCTGATGGAAACAGGACAGGTCAGGCATTTTGCCGAGGATGGCTTTAAATTCAGGCCGAAGAAAAAACATGTCCACTGGCTGGTGTGTGACATGGTGGAACAACCGGCCAAGGTGGCGCGCCTGATGGCGGACTGGCTCAGGGAGGGCTGGTGCCAGGAGGCCATCTTCAATCTCAAACTGCCCATGAAGAAGCGCTACGAATGTCTTCAGCAGGCTTTGCAGGTTATCGAGGAACATATGGCCGGCCGGCCCTATCAGTTACAGGCTCGGCATCTGTACCACGACAGGGAAGAAATCACCCTCCACCTTCGCTAAGTGCTTGTTTTAACTGGGGAACAAGGCGTCTGAGCTGACTCAGCGAGGCTTTTTGTTCCTGCTCACTCATTGGACGGTAGTTCATTCGCATATAATGGTAAGTAAGCTGGCCGAAACAACGGGCAGCCTTACCCGGAAACCTTTGTGCAACTTCCTGATTAAAGTCCTGCGGCCCCTGCCAGGAAGGCCTCTGCAGGCCCTGTTTGGCGAGCAGTTTCAGGGCTTTTTTATAGTACCAGGCAGACGGGTTGCTGCGATCCGGCAACCAATGCTTTAGCTGGTAGAGTCCCAGTAGCAGGGCGATAGCCAGTACCAGGGCCAGACCGAATAACGCCAGCCGGGTAGGGGTCAGCTTTCCCAGCAGGGATTTGAGCATGTCCTGCTGGTTTTCGCGGCTGAACCCTAGCACCCAACGGCTCCACAGGTAATCCATATCTGCCAGCATCAGGCGGAATTCGTTCAGCCAGGCAATATTGCGAAAGCCTGCCAATGGCGTATCAAGCAGAAAGCTCTCTTCATAAGCTACTGCCCGCTCCAGGCCGTAGTCCAACCGAAGCGGTGATACCAGCACTGTAGGGTCAAAACGTTGCCAGCCTTGGTCCGACAGCCATTCCACCCACGCATGGGCATCATACTGATAGACGCTCATATACCGGTCACCCCGCATTTCCCCTCCCAGATAGCCGGTCACCATCCTGGCTGGAATACCGCCCAGTCGCAGCATGTAGGCCGCTGCGCTGGCATAGTGAGCACAAAACCCGGCTTTGTCCTCAAACAGGAACTGGTCAACGGGATCGACCGGCATGGGGTTGGGGCGCAGGGTGTAGCGAAAGCCGCCTGCGGTAAATACCTCCTTGACGGCTTGCAGGTAGGCTTTGTCACCGACATGCTCGGCTCTCAGTTGCAGGGCCAGCTCACGCGTTCTGGGATTGCCTTCTGCCGGCACCTGCAAGTTGAGGCGGTTGTCCAGCTCCGGAATGCCTTCCTGCAGGGGGGCCATAAAGTAGGACTTGACTTTGTAGGCGAGGCTGGATTGCAGATTAATGCGGCTGACTAATTGGTAGTCATGGCTCAGCCAAACCTGCGGGTCGCTGCTGATGGCGATGTCCAGCCCAAACAGCCAGCGCTGCTGGGTGGGCTCGGCAATGACCTGGTAGTCGAAGCTGGGTCCCTCAATGGCTGGTCTAAAAGCCAGTCCGGCGCTGCGGTAACGCTCTCGCAGTTTCTGGCGGTAGGGATGCACCTGCCAGCTTTTACCATCGAAATCCTCCAGAGTCAGTGCCCGCCAGTAGCGCTGGCTGGTATTGGGAACAATGGAGTCGAAGGTGGCCCGAAAGGCCAGATCTGCCGAGCGGGCCAACTGGGCCACATCGCCCGGGGTCACTCTTTCGCTAAGACCCGTCTCCGTGCCCTTGGCGGTTGGCATCTGCCACATTGGGCCCAGTTTCGGCATGACCAGAAACAGCAGCAGGGCTATGGGCAGCGCTTGCAGGCACAACATGCCGACCCGGTGACTTTGCTGTAACCAGGCGCTGGAGGGACTGATATGAAAGGCCAGGCTCAACAGCAGCAACAGGGTCAGCAGGCCGTACAACATACTGAAGGCAATGCTCTGATTGAACACCAGGCCGGTGCCGATAAGAAAAAACTGTACGCTGATCAGTTGGAAATAGTCCCGTCGCGAGGCCAGGAGCATCAGTTTAAGGCTCGATGCCATCACCAGCAGATTTAACATACCCAGCAGCAATCCCAACTGCCAGCCGAAATAAGCCAGGACAATGGCGCTCAGCACGGCCAGCAGGTTCAGCGTGCGCACCGATAACTGATGCTTCTGCCAGTTGAGAAACAAGCTGAGCCGGATAATGACGGCGCACAGCACCAGCAGAAGGATCCAGAGTTGCAGGGGCTCAAACAAGCTGGCTGCATTGACCAGGAGCACCAGACTCAGCAACAGATGGGCATGATTATGGGCGGAGGGGTTCAACCTGGGCATTCAGGAGCCCATCCTGTAAAGGGCCAACGCCGTCAGGCAGCGGTGCAGATGCTCATTGCCCTTGTCAGGCTGGTGTCGCATCCCCCCCAATTCCAGACCATAGGTCATCCCGGCGCTGTCCAATTCCAGAATCATGAAACAAAGCTCTGACAACTGATGCTCCAGCCGGTCCGATCCTTGCGGCAGCAGTTTCAGCCAGGCGCTTTGCCTGGCCTGACTGGAAAATTTCTTACTGATCATTCCCTGGCCTTTGGCGACCTGTTTCCAGGCTACGTGATAGAGGGGCTGGCCGGGACGGTACTCGGTCAGGCTGTCGAAATTGTCGTGGCCGTCCTCCACCGACAGTGGGCCCTCGGTTTCGCCTTTTGCCGTTTCGCTGATCAGGGGCAGATTGCAGGGCAGCGGTGCAGGGTAGACGATGACTTCACAGTCAAACGACAGATGGGTCCAGCAACGAAACAGGCCCAGGGGATAATAGCTGCATAGGGTGACTCGGGGGGGGCGCAATATTCCCCGTTCCGGACTGTCAAGTTCCAATCCCACGGGGTTGGTCATGTTACTCAATTCAACCGATTGCCGGACCTGTTGTCCATACCAGGAAAAGTGCAGCCGACCAAACCTGTTACGGTCATTATCCGGCCCCAGTATCCAGATCGGCAGATTAGCCACATCGCCAGCAAAGCTGTGGCTAACTTTGCCCAGTTGCAGCCGTATACCGGCAAAATTCAGATAGCTGGCCAACAGGCTGACCAGAAACAGAGAGAGCAGGAAATAACCCAGGATCAGGATCAGGTTGTTCTGATAATTAGTGCCGAGAATAAAAAGTGCCAGACAAAGGATGAGATACAGCAGGCCAAACCTTGAAGGAAAAATAAAAATATTGTTGCGGTTAAGAGTGAATTCCCGGCTGCCGGGGATTCTTCGCTCCAGCCAGGCATGCATTTTACGCTGCAACAGGTTTGCCTTAGCCATGCCTCAGGCTGCCAGTGGATCAACGTGCTCCAGCAACTGTCGGCTCAGGCTGGACTTACTCTGGTGCTCCGCCAATGCGGCTCTGAGGCGGTGTTCCGCCACTGCCGGCAGCACGGCCTGTATGTCTTCCGGGATCAGATAGTCACGCTCGTGCAGCAAAGCCCAGCTGCGGGCGGCCTGCAAAATGGCTTTGCTTGCTCTGGGAGAGAGAGCATTGGCAAAGAGATCGGATTCACGACTGAAGGTTACCAGTCGCAATATGTAGTCCAGAATTCCCTCCGAGGCGTGAATCTTGCCCAGATGTTGTTGCAACCTCAGCAACTGCTGGATGTCAATAACCTGTTTCAGTCTGACAGAGCGGTCGGCCTGGGGCTGCTGGAGCATTTTCTTCTCTGCCTGCCAGTTGGGGTAGCCCAGTTGAACCCGCATCAGAAACCTGTCCAGTTGCGATTCCGGCAGCGGGTAGGTGCCGGCCTGATGAACCGGATTTTGCGTGCCGATGACAAAAAAAGGTTCAGGCAAATGGTGTGTCTTGCCGTCAAGACTCACCTGATGTTCTTCCATTGCTTCAAGCAGCGCGCTTTGGGTCTTGGGACTTGCCCGGTTGATCTCATCTGCCAGCACGACCTGACTGAATATCGGGCCGGGATGAAAGCGAAAGCTCTGTTGTTGGTTGTCGAATATATTGACCCCCAGCATGTCGGCCGGCAATAAATCCGAAGTAAACTGGATGCGGGAGAAATTCAGTCCGAAAACCTGTGCCAACGCATGGGAGAGGGTGGTTTTTCCCATGCCGGGCAAATCTTCAATCAGCAAGTGCCCTCCCGCAAGCAGGCAGGTCAAAGCCAGGCGAACTTCCTGCTGTTTTCCCAGAATCAGAGTGCTGATTTGCTCAACGGCTTGCTGGATCTGTGTCTGCATCTTAATACCTTGTAGTGGATTCGCTGCCTGCGTATACAGCTAAATGACGGTCATTTACCGATGGCCTCTGTATAACCATAGCTGTCCTGACTGGAGATTAACAAAAGCCGGCTTTACGTCGTTTGTCATACCATTACCGACTGGTCGCAATAAGAAGGAACCTAATCGCCAGGACTCAGATGGGCCTCAACCTGATGGTATTCTGGAATCTCCGTTGTGACTTTTTACTACCAGTTTGGCAAGCATGCCATAGTGGTTGCCTTGAAGATTATAGGCTTTGATAACCTGGTATAAACAAAAAAGGCCGGCAGAGCCGGCCTGAGAAGAAAAGGTAAGAGTTAAACTGCGAAACTATCCAGTTTTCCCTGCTCCTTTAATTTAGCAAAGACTTTTGGTGTACGGCCAATACCTGTCCAGGTATGTTCTGTACCCGTTTCATCCGTATAACGATATTTGATGGGGCGCTTCTGTCCGGTTTTTTTGCCGCCTGCGGGTTTATCTGCGCCTGCCAGGTCATCGATATCCAGCCCCGCTTCCTGCATCTGTCTGAGGATAGCGTCTTTGAGGGCTTGTTTCTTTTCCAGTTCACGGATCTTTTCAGCTTCCTGCTCGCGTTTGTTTTCAATAACAGCATCTAGCTTCTCGGCAACTTGTTCCAATTCTGCTACTGACAGATCCTTGACGGCAGCCTGCAAGCGTCGTGCGTGGGTTAAAATGCTGATAAATTCACTCATTCGGTCACCTTATTTCTGAGTTGATATTTTTGATGGGGTATGTATAAAAATACGGTGTGTATAATATTTTTGCAATAGATAACTGGCGTAAATCATCATGAAAAGGCTGAAATACCGAACAAAGAATTAAATTCAACCAATGGTAAAGGACTATTACTTATTTCCAGTGACCAACCTAACGTTTCCGTCAGAATATTGACCCACAAAAATGTCCATGGCCGGAGCTGGATTATACTCTTGGGTTTATAAAGTCTACCAGACGGTGTGAGGCACAGGTTTATCTTTGATCTTTTTTGTAACAATTCGTCCTTTACGATCCCTATCTTAATTGAATAAGTCGCTACTGAGCAGCCCAATGCCAATTAAAATTGCCAGTCCAAGCAGGAGTTTTAATAAAAGTTGACTGGTGTCAAATGCTGTCAGACCGGACTGATGGGAAAAAGGTCTGAGTATGACAGACTGGACCCTTGCAATACCGGGTTGGGTGAACTCTCGCACAGACCACAGCCACCGGGCCATATTGGGCAAGTATTTCCTGTATAACCAGTCTGAATCGAGATTGACGGATCTTAGTTCCGGCGGATAAATACCCTGCTTGTTCAACCAGACAAAGGCAAGCGCAGAGAAAAATAACAACTGCAATTGCGTGAGGGTATGGGTGAGGTCATAAGGCCAGTAGTTCATCTGCCAGGGCAGAAGCCGGTACAGAAGCTGGGGAAACATTCCAATCAACAGGCACAAAAAGGCGGACATGGACATGGCAAACAGCATATGCACAGGCGCCTCTTTCGGTCTGAGTCCCCGATCATGGGCAAAGAAGGCAAAGAACGGGATCTTAATACCGGCATGATGGAAAACCCCTGCCGAGGCAAACAGCAGTGCCAGCCAAAGCCAGTCATGGCCAGCTTCAATCATCGCGCTCATGATCATGCTTTTGGTAACGAAACCACTGAACAGGGGAAATGCTGAAATGGATCCGGCGCCAATGATGCACAGCAGCGTGCTTTTGGGCATGGTCTTGTGCAGGCCGCCAAGATCCGAACCCAAGGTATGACCCACCCGGTGCAATACTGCGCCCATGGACATAAATAACAATCCTTTGAAGATCACATCGGCAAAGGCATGAGCTACCGCCCCGTTAAGCGCCAGGGCGGTGCCCAAGCCCACACCACAGACCATAAAGCCGAGCTGGTTGATGAGGCTGTAGGCCAGGACCCGGCGCAGATCATTTTCGATGACGGCATAGAATATGGGAAAGCAGGTCATGATGGCGCCGATATATACCAATAGCTCAGTGCCTGCGAATCCCCGGGCCAGCGCATAGACGGCAACCTTGGTGGTAAATGCCGATAAAAAAAGCGTACCTGAGGCGGTGGACTCAGGATAGGCATCCACCAGCCAGTTGTGCAGCAAGGGAAAGGCACATTTGATACCAAAAGCGAACAGGATCAAGCCTCCTGCAATCCCGTCAGCCTGCATGGCGTCAAAGCGCAAGGTGCCTGTCTGCTGGAACTGCACGAGGGCACCGCTTAACAGCAATACGCCGGAAAGCACCTGTACAATCAGATAGCGTATGCCGGCACCCCTGGCTGTTTGTGTTTGCCGGGCAAACACCAGTCCAGAGGAGCTAACTGCCATCATCTCCCAGAACAGAAACAGGCTGAGCAAATCGCCACTGAAGACCGCTCCCAAAGCACTCCCTGCATACAGCAGAGCGCTGACCTGCTGCAGCGTATCTTTCACATGTAAGGCGTAAACAAAGCCAATAAAGGCCGCCAGGTGAAACAGATAGCCAAACAACAGACTCAGTTTGTCGACCCTGAGCCACTCCATGGACAAGGATGCAAGTTGCCAGCTCCAACTGGCATCAGGAGACAGTATAATTAACTGCCCCAGACTCAGCAGGGGAACAAGGGGCAACAGGAACCGTAATCTGGGGCCGAACAGGGGACTGAGCAGAAGATAGAACAGCGCCGCCAGATAGAAGTTCAGAAAGGGAGGATACTCAGCCATCATAGTAATCCTCATCACGCTTCAGCAACCGGCGCATCCACTTGGCCACCACTACCAGCGTCACACAGGCAACGAAACCAAAGAGGGGATAAAAGGCGGGGATCTTCTCAATCTGCAGGTAATGATGCCGATGGAGGAGGAAATCCAACACCAGCAGAAGTACGCAAAGGCCATAGAAACTGCGCAGAATCCATTTGATGTGGTTGGCTTTATCAAAAAATCCTGACATCAGACTTATCCTCCTGTGTTGGCAAAGGCCAGGTTCAGGCCCGATTGAATCAACCTAATAAAAGGCTCGGGCATCCAGAACAATAGCAGACAGATAGCCGATGGAGCGGCCATGCCCAGCAGGCAGGGCCAGGGTGCTTCCCGGACGGTGCTGCGCTGGCTCGACTGGCTGAAGAAGGCCTGTACCGGAATAATCAGCAGGTAATAGATATTCAGCAGCGAGCTGACCATCAGGATCGCCAGTAATAGCCAGTGTCTGGCCTCAATGCTGCCCAGTGCCAGATACCATTTACTCCACATGCCGCCAAACAGGGGCAGACCGATAATACTCAGGCTGCCCAGGGTAAAAACCACAAAGGTGAAGGGCATCCGGCGACCCATTCCGGCCAGTTCGCTGACTCGGGTTTTATGGGTGGTGACCAGAATAGCACCGGCGGCAAAGAACAGGCTGATCTTGGCAAACCCGTGCATCAGGATATGCAGACTGGCGCCGAGCATGCCCAGTTGGTTGGCCAGCATAACCCCAAGCACTATGTAACTGAGCTGGCTAATGGTCGAATAGGCCAGTCGTTCCTTGAGGTTGTCCTTACTGATGGCGACAAAAGAAGCCAGCAAAATGGTCAGGGCAGGAAACCAAATCAGCCACTCTTGGACCAATGCCTGCTGTAATTGGACGGGGCCGAAGATGAACAGGCTGATTTTCAGAATGGAAAACACGCCGGCTTTGACCACCGCCACTGCGTGCAACAGGGCGCTGACAGGGGTCGGGGCTACCATGGCGGCAGGCAGCCAGGCATGCAGGGGCATCAGGGCAGCTTTGCCGATGCCCAGCAGAAACATCAGGTACAACATGCCGGTCCAAAATGGCGAGAGTCGGTCGGCCAGCAACCCGCCGGCCACAAAGCTGACGCTGCCACTGAGATACCATACCAGCAGTATCGCCGGCAGCAACAAGCTGATAGAGGTACCCATCAACAGACCCAGATAACGCCGCCCGCTGGCTTTGGCCTGTTCATCGCCCGAGTGGGTTACAAGGGGATAAGTGGACAGGGTCAGCAGCTCGTAAAAAAGGAACAGTGTGAGTAGATCGGCTGCCAGGATCAGACCCATCAGGCTGGCAATGGCCAGGGCAAAACAGCTGTAGAAGCGGGTTTGCTGCTTCTCATGGTGGGCGCGCATATAGCCAATGGCATAGCAGGTAGTGACCAGCCACAGGCTGCTGGCCATGAGTGCAAACATCAATCCCAGCGGTTCCAGTGCAAGGCTGAGGGTGAGACCTGGCAGCGGCTCTGCAAGAATCAGCGTCTCATTTGACAGATGCAGCTCATGCCGCCATCCCCAGAGGCAGAGCATAAAAAGCGATAAACCACCGGCCAGGCTGGCAGCTTCGCGCAAGTTGGGCCAGCGTTCCAGCAGCCATACCAGGGCCATCGTCAGCAGGGGGGTAAGCATAATCCACATCAGCCAACTCATGGATGAACTCCCAGCAATTGACGGGCGGCGTCCATGGCCACACCCAGAGTGAATCGTGTATCAAGACCAAAGTAGACAATTGCAAGACAAAGCAGGCCGCAGGCCAGCCACATCCCCCTGCCTGGCACAGGGCCGGTGGAAGTCTCAGGCGGATTCTGGGGCACAAAATACAGCGTCTCGATAAACTTCCAGACATACAGGATAGCCAGCAGGGAACCGAGCAGAATGACCACCAGCAGCCACCAATGACCCTGCTCAATAGCCGCCAGGGCGAGCATCCACTTGCTGATAAATCCCACTGTCCCCGGAAAGCCGATAAGACTCAGACCGCCAGTCAGAAACAGGAGCAACAGCCAGGGCCGGTGAGTACCGCCGGCCAGCCGTGTCAGCAAGGTAGTGCCCGGGCCCAGCGCCAGCATTCCAGCTCCCATAAATAGGGCAGCCTTGGTGATTCCATGGTTGAACAGATGAACCAGTGCGCCTGAGAGCCCGGTGACCGTCAGTAGTCCCAATCCGACCACGCTGTAACCCAACTGCGCGATGCTGGAATAGGCGAGCAGGCGCTTCAGATCAGTCTGTTGAATTGCTCTGAGAGAGCCAAACAGAATGGCCAGGGACCCTGCCAGCAGTAACAGATCAGCGAACAGACGGCTCAAAGAAAACTCAACGCCAAACACATCCAGCAGGCAGCGAACGACAACATACAAGGCAACCTTGGTGGAGGTGGCTGACAACAGGGCACTGACGGCCTGGGGGGAAAACTGATACACATTGGGCAGCCAGGCATGCAAAGGATAGATGGCTGCCTTGAGCAGCAGGCCGGTAAAGAGAAAGGCAAAACCGCTGTACAGGGTCATTGGCTGGTCGGACTGGCCGATTTGGCTGGCCAGATCCTGCATATTCAGGGTGCCCGTGGCGGCATAGCACAGTCCCACGCCAATTAAAAAAAAGCTGGCACCCAGAGTGCCGCTCAGCAGGTACTGGAAGGCTGCCATCAGCGCCTGGCGTTGGCGGCCCATGCCGATGAGGGCGTAGGTGGAGAGTGAGGAAATCTCCAGAAATACGAACAGATTGAAGATATCGCCGGTCAGTACGATACCCAGCAATCCAGTCACCACCAGTTGCCAGGTGGCATAAAACAGTCCCAGCTTACGGCCCGGTATCTCGGCTTCGATACTGGCCTTGGCGTAGAGCAGACAAACGAAGTTAATCAGACAGACCAGCAGTGCCATGAGCCCGTTCAGGCTGTCCAGGCGGTAGCTGATTCCCCAGGGGGGCGCCCAGCCACCCAATTCGTAGTGTATCGCTGTGCCTCCCTGGACATCCAGCAATACGTTTACAGCCAGATAAAGCTGCAGAGTTGCCGTCAAAATTGCCAACCCCCAACTCAGGTTTTTACTGGGCAACAGGGCAATAAGAGGGGCCGCCAGCATTGGCAGCACCACCAGCATTATGGTCATATGATTTTCAATCACGCCTGATCATCCTGCTCACGTATCTGATCTTCCTCCATGCTGTCGTAGGCATCGCGAATACGGATGATCAGGGCATAGCCCAGGGCTACGGTCGCAACACCGACCACTATGGCTGTCAGCATCAGTACATGGGGCAGGGGGTTCGCATAAGTGTCATAGCCCGGTGCAATAATTGGTGCGGTGCCGCCGGTCTGCTTTCCCAGGCTGATGTAAAAAAGAAAGATGGCGCTTTGGAAGATGCTCAGTCCGGCCAGTTTTTTCAACAGGTTTGGCTTGGCGATCATGGAGTACATACCCAACATCAGCAATATGACGATCACCCAGTAATACAGGTGGTCGATGCTCAACAGGCTCATGAATGACGGCTCCAGTGGGCAAAGGTAAAAAATATCAGGGTCAGGGTGCTGGCCACGGTAATGCCGACCCCCAGTTCGATCAGGATAATTCCCAGGTGCTGGCCGGCCACGTCGTTATCCAGCAAGACACTGTAGTCCAGAAAGTTTCCGCCCTTGAGCAGACAGGCCACCCCCACCCCTGTGTAAAGCAGTATTCCGGTGCTGGACAGGTATTGCAGTGCCCGTAGCGGTATGCCCCGCTCGGCCAGCTCCAGGCCAAAGGCCAGCACATAGAGTACCGCCGCGGCAGAGATGATGACGCCGGCCTGAAAGCCCCCACCCGGACTGAAATCACCGTGAAACTGTACATAGAAGGCGAAGATAAGAATGAAGGGGATCAGGAACTTCGCCAACACCTTAAGCAGCAGGTCTGGTCTCACTGTCACCTCCTTCTTTTCGCGCACGTTTCCTGATTCTGGGCTTGCGTCTGTCCAATCCCAACAGCAGCAGCACGCCAAGTCCGGCGGTAAAGACAACTACGACTTCTCCTAGCGTATCGAAGCCCCGGTAGCTGGCCAGTACCGCAGTGACAAGATTGGGCACGCCGGTTTCCTCAGCGGCATGTTCGACATAATGACGGGCTACACCCAGAGTGGCCGGGGAGGCCGGGTCGCCTACCGCTGGTAACTGGCTCAGCCCGGCCAGCAACAATCCGCCAGTCAGCATGACCACGAACAGAGCCGGCCAGTGTATCCGACCCGGACGTTCCCGGTGGATGCCAGTGACAGCGAGGGTCACGATCATCAGCACCGTAGAGATGCCCGCCCCAACGGCGGCTTCAGTAAATGCCACATCCGGAGCGTCCATCAGCAGAAACAGCCCCGCCATCAGAAAACTGTACAAACCGAACAGCATCGCCATGGCCAGCAGGTGCCGGGTATGCAGGATAGCCAGCGCCATAATCAACAGAAATATCATAAGTATCAGATCGAGGAGACTTTCCAAGTTCAAGACTCCTGTCCGCGACGGTACGGCTTGAGGCCGGAGCGCCAGGCCGCATGACCCAGGCAGTAACTGGCGGTGGGATTGGTAAAATACAAAAAGGCGAAGATCAGAAACAATTTGACCGACACCAGCGTCAGCCCGGCCTGAAAAGCCAGCCCGAGCATAATCAGGGCAACGCAGAGGGTGTCAGACAAGCCGGCGGCATGCAGCCGGGAATAAAAATCCGGGAACCGGTGCAGACCCAAGCCGCCCGCCATGCTCAGCAGGCCGCCCAGCGCGAGACAGACAAGGCTTGCCCATTCAATTATCATCAGGCGCCATTCTCCTTATGCTTGTCGGGGTGGTCCATGTCTTCGAAGGCGAAATATCGACCCTTTTCAACCAGGCGCAGGGCGGCAACCACACCAACAAAATTCAGCAGTGAGTAAAGCAAGGCAATGTCCAGCAGGTCTTCCCGACCTGTCATAAAGGCCAGCAGGGCTACCAGCAGAACGCTCTTGGTGCCGAACGTATTGATGGCCAGGATTCGATCAAACAGGCTGGGCCCGAGCAGCGCCCTGGCCAGCGCCAGGGCCATGGTGACCAGGATGGCGGCCGTTGCGCCAATCAGCAACGGACTCATTTATTCGGACTCCCGGTTCAGGTTACCCACCAGACGGGCAATCTGGCCCTGAACCAACTCCTTGCTATGGCTGGCAGACAGGGCATGCACGCGAAGATATCGTTGGGTAAGCTCAATGCTGGCAGTGCCGGGTGTGAGGGTAATGGCGTTGGCATAGGCCGCCTTGCTAAGATCCTTCCGGTAAGGTAGGGGGAGTTTCAACACGGCAGGATCTATGGCACGCAGCCCCAGGATTCTGAGCAGCACATCAATATTGGCCAGTACAATTCGGGTAAACAGACGAAGCCAGAAGCCCGGCAAACGATTGAGCAGGTGGACAGGGTGGCTTTCCCAGTCCACCAGGCGCAGCCTGAAAGAAATCAGCAAAGTCAGGAACACGGACAACAGACCCAGCGCCAGCATCAGGGGTTGGGGCATGCCGGACAGAACCCACCAGGCCAGAGACAGGAACAGAAACAGACTGACGTAAGGTGCGAGCATGTCTTCCTCCATCATTATTTTCGTTCTTTGACTTATGCGGCCGCTCTCACCGACAAGCGTTCCAAGCATTCCCTTTTTCAAGGTGTTATCAACAGGTTAGATTATTTTTACGGGACTTTGTAATTTTTGGATCGAAACAGGTCCGCTGCGACTATGCAGACAGGTAAATTTTCCCCTGACCGTCCAATATGGCCACAGGGTTGGTATAATCCCGCCGCGCAAATTTGGCAGGGCCACCGGGCAGGGCCGGGGATGGACTGGAGAACAGATGCCAACAATCAAAGAATTTTTTTCCCAGCAGGGGAAACTGGCCAGCATTATCAGAGGGTTTGTCCCCAGAGAAGCGCAGACCCAGATGGCTGAGGCTGTGCAGGAAGCCATTCAGGAAAAGTCGCAGTTAGTGGTGGAAGCAGGCACCGGCACCGGCAAGACCTTTGCTTATCTGGCCCCAGCACTGATGAGTGACCAAAAGGTCATCGTTTCCACCGGCACCAAGAATCTGCAGGAGCAGTTGTTTCACCGTGACCTGCCCCTGATTAAGCAGGCTCTGGCCAGCAACAAGAAAACCGTCCTGTTAAAAGGAAGGGCCAATTATCTGTGTTTGCATCGCCTGGCTCAGCATGGGGGCGGTAGCACCTTGTTTGAAAAACAGACCTTGCACGAACTGAGCCTGGTCAGGCAATGGGCGACGACCACCCGTTCAGGGGATATGGGAGAGCTAAGGAGTCTGCCTGAGGACGCCAAAGTCTTACCCTTCGTTACCTCTACCACCGACAATTGTCTGGGTAAGGATTGCCCGGATTACGAGGACTGTTATCTGGTTCGGGCCAGACGCAATGCCCTGGAAGCGGATCTGGTGGTGGTGAACCACCATCTGTTTTTTGCCGATATGGCGCTCAAGGATACGGGGTTTGGGGAACTGATCCCAGAAGCAGATCTGATTCTGTTCGACGAGGCCCATCAAATCCCTGATATCGCCAGCGAATATTTCGGTGAAGCCCTGTCCAGCAGACAATTACAGGAGCTGGCCGGCGACATGGAACTGGTCTATCGCACCAGCCTTAAGGATGCGGCTCAACTGAGCAAAGTGGCTGAGAAGCTCAGGCTGATCGCCATGGATCTGCGGCTGCTGTTTCCCCATGATCCCCAAAAAGGCAACTGGCGACAAATGCTTGAACGGCAGGACATTCAACTCCAGATCGGTAAGATGTCTGAAGCGCTCAAACTGGTTTATGAGGTATTGAAGCTGCATCTGGGCAGGGATAAGGATCTGGACAGCCTCTATGAGCGCTGTGTACAGGCGCGCAGCAAACTGGATGCCCTGACCGACAAACAGCAGGCGGGGGTGAGCCTCTGGTACGAAACCACCCCCAAGCATATTGTCTTGCATCTGACCCCGCTTTCCATTGCCAAGCGATTTGCCGCCTATATGGCAGAGCCGAAACGAAGCTGGATCTTTACGTCTGCCACCTTAATGGTTGGAACAGGCTTTGAGCACTTTACCCGTCAGATGGGGTTGGCCAATGCCAGGACCCTGAGTCTCGACAGTCCCTTTGCCTATCAGCAACAAGCCTTACTTTGTGTGCCCAGGTATCTGCCTGAGCCCAGTGCATACGCCATGCGACAAACCTTGGTGGAACTGTCCAGGCAGTTGATCGCAGCGAGCCGGGGACGCTGTTTTCTGCTGTTTACCAGTCATGCCATGCTAAGGGAGGTGGCAGGTGCATTGGAGGGCCAGATAACCAATCCGATACTGGTCCAGGGCAGTACCAGCAAGCGCGCATTACTGGAGGCCTACCTGGAGTCCAAAAACGGGGTACTGCTGGGTACCGGCGCCTTCTGGGAGGGAGTGGACGTGCGCGGCGACGATCTGACCTGTGTATTAATCGATAAGCTGCCTTTTGCTTCCCCTGATGATCCCTTGTTGCAGGCCAGAATAGAGGATTGCCGCAAGTCCGGGGGCAATCCCTTTGCTCAGATCCAGATCCCCCAGGCAGTTCTCTCTCTCAAACAGGGGGCTGGCAGGTTGATCCGCGATACCACAGACAGAGGGGTACTGGTAATATGTGACAATCGCCTGGTGACCCGTGATTACGGAAAGACCTTCCTGACGAGTCTGCCGGATATGCGCCGCACACGGGCCCTGGATCAGGCACTGAGCTTTCTTAAACAGATACATGACCCAACTGAGACAGTGAGAGTATCCCCGTAAATGAATATTCTGGTAATAGATACCGCCACCGAGGCCTGCTCTGCGGCGCTGAGCCTGGCAGGCAAAACCTACAGTCGCTTTGAGATCTGTCCCCAGCAGCACAGCCAGAGGCTGTTGCCCATGGTGGATGAGTTGCTGTCAGAGGCGGGGGCGGATTTGGAACAACTGGATGTTCTGGGATTCGGACGCGGGCCTGGCAGCTTTACCGGCGTGAGAATAGCCACCGGCATGATCCAAGGCCTTGCACTGGGCAGCGCGCTGCCTGTGGTTGGGGTTTCCACCCTGGCGGCCATGGCGCAGCAGGCCTTTCAACTTGAGGGCTGCCGCCGCGTTGCGGCGGCTATTGATGCAAGAATGGATGAGGTTTACTGGGGCTGCTTCGAGGAGAGCAACGGTTTAATGCGACTGGTGGGGCCCGAAGCGGTGCTGCCTCCTCCTCAAGCCAGGCTTCCCGGCGAACAATCGGCTTGGACCGGGGTGGGCAGTGGATGGCAGGCCTATTCAACCTTACCGGACAGGGCTAGAGTCCGTGTGCAGGAAGAAGTCCTCTATCCTTGTGCAGAATATATGCTGCCCCTGGTGGCGTCGGCATTTGCTCAGGGGCGGGCAACCTCTGTAGAGGACATCCAGCCAATCTATCTACGCGATAAGGTCACCTGGAAAAAGTTGCCCGGCAGGGAATAGTAGTGGGAGTCCTTAATTTGTTTGGAACGAATCTTGCGTAGAACTGTCTGAACCCATCTTGCCTGGTCAATAGGTCTGACACTAAGCTGTAAGGGAGCAGACTCCCGTTGGGATATTGAGTGGATATAGAATCCTCACTGATTGCCGCACAACAAGGACTGATTCTCAATCCCGCTGCCAAGCCGCCGCCCAGGGAGGTCAACCCGCGCCAGCAGTCCGACAATGCTCCCACAGAATTTCCCCGCACCCAGGTCGTAGCCCGCCAGGGTAGTGAAGAGGTCCAGGTCCAGGCGGACAAGTACCGTAAGCAGCAACAGTTTTACGATCAGCCCGAATCCCGGAACCGTCAGGCCATAGAAGCGTATCAAAGCCTGGCTCGAAGCCAGGTGCGCGAAGAGATCCATCAGTCCATGGGCATCGACACTTACGTTTAGTCCCCGTCATGCTTCTTCCTTACTTAATTCAAAGACCTGGTCGTACATATGGCTGTTAAGTTCAGTACGGGTTCAGTTACGGGCACAATAATTGTGGTAAGGTAACAGGACAAACAGGATGTCCGGGAACAGTGTATAGAGGTGGTTATGAAACAAATATTGTTGGCAGGATGCATTTTACTGATGGCGGGGTGTTCAACCCTGCCCGATGAATTACAGGTAAAGGAAGGGACCAATCTGCTCAGTTATCAGCAGGTGTCCGCCAATCCTCAGCAGACCGCTGGAAATCAGGTTCGCTGGGGCGGTGTGATTGCCGAGGTGACCAACAAGCAGGACGCCACACTGGTGGAGGTGGTCCATTATCCCTTACGCAGCTATGGCCGCCCCTCAGTCAGCGATGACAGCATGGGACGCTTCAGGGTTTACATCGACGGCTTTCTTGACCCTATGGTATTCAAGCCGGGACGCAGCCTGACCATTACCGGGAAAGTGCTGGGCAGTGAAACCGATCGGGTGGGTGAACACGATTATGTGTTCCCGGCTATTAAGGCCGATGGATATCACCTGTGGCGTGAAGTCCAGCAGGTGGATGTCACCACATTCGGTTTTGGTTATTATCCCTACCCCTATCACGGCTGGTATGGCTGGCATATGTGGCCTTACCATCAACGGGTGATAATACGCAGTCGCACCCCTGTCTCCGTCGGCCATCCGTCTCCGAGCAGGCCCGATCTGGGTAGTGACGACGGGCGAGCCCCTGAAGTGCTCAGACCCCGCAATGATTCGCCACAGGTGCCCAGGATTAAACGTAATGAAATGGGCAAGATACAACAGCACTAGGCAAATCCTTGCCGCCTGATATTGAATGGCGGCGAAGGCTGGCAGGAAAAGCGGCAAAAAGATGCCGCTTTTTTGTTACCGGCCAAAAGAGGGGTTTTTCTTATGGGGCCAGGCATGATTAACTGTTAGCTCGTTGCCTGCCGACCAACCCGGAGTCAAATGAAAGAGATACGCCTGCCACTGCGGCACCTGACATTAAGTGGATTGAGATTTGGCAATCCTCAGGGCCCCAAAGTGCTTGCCCTGCATGGCTGGCTGGACAATGCCGCCAGTTTTGTTCCCATCAGTGGCTATGTTGACCATATGGATATAGTGGCGGTGGATTTTGCCGGCCATGGCCATTCGGAGCATCGCAGTGCCGACGCCCACTATCATCTGGTGGACTGGGTGCAGGATATCCATGAACTGCTGGATAGTCTGGACTGGCAAAGCTGTCATCTGCTGGGGCATTCCATGGGCGGTATTGTCTCTTCTCTCTACGCAGCCACCTTCCCCGAGCGGATTGCCTCGCTGGTCATGATAGAAGCCTTTGGCCCCCTGAGCAGGGATGAGCAGTCCAGTCCGCAGCAACTGAGGGAGTCCGTACTCAGTCGCCTGGAGATAGACAGCAAGCCTGCCCGCCATCCTCCCAGTCGCAAAAGGGCGGTCACGGCCCGGATGCTGGCCGGTGATCTCGGCCGGGAGGCCGCCAGTTTGTTAGCGGATCGTAATCTGAAAGAAGAAGATGAGTTGAAATGGCGCACCGACCGACGCCTCCGTACCATCTCTTCCTTGCGTATGACAGAAGCTCAGGCCCAGGCTTTCCTGCAGCAGATTCGCTGCCCTGTGCTGACGATTATGGGCAGTCAGGGCTTTGACAAGATCAAGGTCAATCAGCAGCAACGGGCCAATCTCATTCCACAACTGCAAATTGCCGAGGCGGAGGGGGGACATCACGTACATATGGATAACCCACACGCCGTTGCCGAGCATATTCGACGCTTTTGGGCTCAGGTTGACCAGAAATAGCGGCAACTTTTCTGATTTATCTTTGTCCGGGCTTTGGCTACTATTGGATTTCCCGGTCGAAACCCTGCCGATCGGAAGAGCATTACAATAATTAGAAAATGCCGCTAGGAGGCAATGTGGAAAAAATCTGGCTCGAACACTACCCAAGTAATATTCCTGCCGAGATAGATGCGGATCACTACGCATCCATACTGGATATCTTCGAGCAATCGGTGGAAAAGTTTGCCGACAAGGTAGCCTTCATCAATATGGGTCATGAAATGACCTACAGGGAGCTGGATCAATACACTCGCCAATTCGCCGCCTATCTGCAAAGTATGCAGCTTAAGAAGGGCGATGCTGTCGCTATTATGATGCCGAACCTGCTCCAGAATCCTGTAGCGATCTTTGGTGTGCTCAGGGCCGGTATGACAGTAGTCAATGTCAATCCCCTGTATACCGCCAGGGAACTCAAACACCAACTGAACGATTCGGCAGCCAAGGCCATCATTATCGTCGAGAACTTTGCCCATACCCTGCAACAGGTGGTCGGTGAAACACAGATCCGGCAGGTATTTCTCACCCAACTGGGAGACATGTTGCCTGTCCCCAAACGCTGGATCGTCAATCTGGTGGTCAAACATGTGAAAAAAATGGTGCCGGCCTTTTCGTTACCTGGCAGTAAAAGCTTTATGGAGGCTATCAGCGCAGGCAAGTCCCTGCCTTATCAGCGGCCTGAGGTTACAGGTGACAATATCGCCTTTTTGCAATATACCGGCGGTACGACAGGCGTTTCCAAAGGTGCCATGCTGACCCACCGGAATCTGGTAGCGAACCTGGAGCAAATATCCGTTTTACTCAGCCCGGTGATTGACGAAGGCGAGGAACTGGTGGTGACGGCATTGCCCCTCTACCATATCTTTGCTCTGGTCGCCAACTGCCTGACTTTTGTCAAGTATGGCTGTCAGAACCTGTTGATTACCAACCCCAGGGACATGCCGGGGTTCGTCAAGGAGTTAGGCAAGTATCCCTTTACGGTGCTGACCGGTGTCAATACCCTGTTTAACGGGTTGCTTAATACCCCGGGATTCAAAGACCTGGACTTCAGCAGGTTCAAGTTTGCCCTGGGAGGCGGCATGGCAGTACAACGTCCGGTGGCGGAAAAGTGGGCCAGGGTGACCGGCCATGTATTGCTGGAGGGCTACGGCCTGACAGAATGCTCGCCGGTTGTGACCATCAATTACCCGACCATGACCAAGGAGTATAACGGCTCCATAGGCATGCCCTTACCATCCACGGATATCAGGCTGCTGAATGACGAGGGCCAGGAAGTGGCTCCAGGTGAGCCGGGCGAAATGCACGTAAAAGGCCCTCAGGTCATGCTTGGATATCTGAACCGCCAGGAGTCCACCAATGAAGTACTGAAGGACGGTTGGCTGGCCACCGGCGACATCGCCAAAGTGGATGAACAGGGCCGTTTTTATATTGTCGATCGCAAGAAAGACATGATTCTGGTGTCCGGCTTCAATGTGTTTCCCAACGAAATCGAGGAAGTGGCCGCCATGCATGACGGTGTGGCAGAAGTGGCAGCCGTGGGAGTGCCCAGTGAGAGCACCGGGGAAATGGTCAAGTTGTTTGTGGTCAAAAAACAGGACTCCCTGACCGAAGAGGCGCTGATAGCCCATTGCCGCCAACACCTGACCGGCTACAAGGTGCCGAGAAAAGTCGAGTTCCGCAACGAGTTGCCCAAGACCAACGTGGGTAAAATTCTGCGACGGGAGCTCAAAGGTTAACCAAAACCGGCGTCAGCCGGTTTTTTCATTTCAGACTATGACTTATACCATTATCAATCATCGACAAGCCCTGCAGGCCTTCTGTGAGCAGGCGGGGCAGAAAGAATTCATCGCCGTGGATACGGAGTTCGTCCGTACCCGCACCCTGTATCCACAACTGGGTCTTATTCAGCTCTACGACGGTGAAGCTCTGGTACTGGTCGATCCGCTGGCCATGGACGATCTGTCTCCCCTGAAAGCCCTACTGACCGACCCCAAGGTGGTCAAGGTTTTACATTCCTGCTCCGAAGACCTGGAAACCTTCTGGACGGCCATGCAGGTCATTCCTGCTCCTTTGTTTGACACACAGTTTGCCGCCGGATTGCTGAACATGGGCCCGTCCCTTGGCTACGCCAAACTGGTTGAGGAGATGCTGAGCGTGAGTCTGGATAAGGGAGAATCCCGCACTGACTGGCTGAGTCGCCCCCTCAGTGAGCAGCAACTCAGCTACGCCGCCAATGATGTATTGTACCTTTACCGGCTGTACCCCATGATTGCAGAAGCCATTGACAAGCTGGAGCGCCGACAGTGGGTGTTCGATGAAATGGCCCAACTGGCGCTGAAGAAACGTACTGATTTAGCTCCGGATCAGGCTTATCTGACCATCAAGAACAACTGGCAGCTCAGGGGCAGGGCGTTGGCGACCCTAAAATACCTGGCCAAATGGCGACTGGAAAAAGCCAGGGAAAACAATGTGGCCCTGAACTTTGTATTCAAGGAACAATACCTGGTTGAACTGGCCAGGCGTCAACCGATGCAGAAGAACGCATTCTACGGCATCAATGGCATGCCGCCTCAGGATGTCCGCCGCCATGGTGATGAATTGTTGGAAATCATTAAGCGGTGCCATGAACTTCCACCGGAACATTATCCCGATAAAGTAGAGCGGCTGGTGGATTTTCCTGCTTACAAGCAGGTCTCCCAGGCGATCAGGCAACATTGCGAAGAAGTTTCAACGCAGTTGCAGATCCCCGTTGAGATGCTTGGCTCAAAAAAACAGATCAATCAGTTGCTCAAGTGGCTGTGGTTCGAACTGGATGAAGGTAGACTAACAGGCCTCAGACCGGATTTGATTTGCACCTGGCGGGAACCTCTGCTCAAAGCGGGCATCAGTAAGATAGTCGGTGTCAGTTTGTCCTGATCCGGTCAGCCAGGTGGTAGGGGGTCACAGAATGTTATGCGCCATATATAAGAGTCCTAAAAAAGACGAAACCTATCTTTTTGTTCCCAACCGGGACGATTTTTCTGCTGTGCCGGCCCCGTTGATGCAAAGCTTCGGTTCACCGCAACTGATCATGGTGATCGCGCTCGGACCAGAGACGAGGCTGGCACTAAGCGATGCGGGCAAGGTACGCCAGGCCATGGAGGAGAAAGGTTATTATCTGCAACTGCCGCCCCCGAAAGAGAATCTTCTCAAGCAACACATACAAAGCGCACCACAAGGAGCCACAGAATGATTAAGAAAGTATCGGTCATCGCCCTTTTCTTACTGAGCTTTACCGCCCTGGGCAAACCGAGCTTTGACGAGTACGTAGTGTCCCTTCGCCAGGAAGCTGCGGAACAGGGCTTCAGTGCCGAACTCATTGAGCAGGCCTTTGCGGATATCCGTTTCTATGAAAGGGCGGTGAGTTCAGATAAGAACCAACCGGAGTTCAAACTGACTCTGGACAAATACCTGTCCAGTCGGGTGCCGGACTGGAAAGTTAAGCAGGCCGTCGACAAGTATGTGGAAAATCGCGAGGTACTGGAGGCCGTCGGCAGGAAATTCGGTGTTCAGCCCAGGTTTATCCTGGCGTTGTGGGGTAACGAGAGTAATTTCGGCCGGATCCAGGGCAATTATCCGGTAGTGTCCGCCCTGGCCACCCTGGCGTATGAGGGGCGCCGTGAAGCCCTGTTTAAGAAGCAGTTGTTTGCGGCACTGAAGATTCTCGATGAGGGGCATGTCAGCAAGGATCAGTTTCTGGGCTCCTGGGCGGGTGCCATGGGTCAGAGTCAGTTTATGCCCACTTCGTTTCTGGCCTATGCCTATGACTTTGACGGCGACGGTAAAAAAGATATCTGGCAGAATCAGGCCGATGTGTTTGCATCCATTGCCAATTATCTGAAAACGGTGGGCTGGGATGACAGTCAGACCTGGGGCCGTCAGGTGACTATTCCGGCTGGGTTCGACTTACAACTCACGGGCCTGGAGAAGGATAAAATGAAAACGCTTAGTGAATGGCAGGCCCTGGGCGTGCGCCGTTATGACGGCTCGGATTTACCTGGGCGGGACTTGCGCGCCAGCCTGATTATGCCTGACGATGAACACGGGCGCCTTTATCTGGTTTATGACAACTTCCATACCCTGATGAACTGGAACCGTTCCACCTATTTTGGCAGTGCCGTGGGCTATCTTTCTGACCGTATCAAGGCTGAAATCCGGGAGTCGCATGTATCAGCACCTGGACAATAAACAGCAGCCCATCGGGCTGCCGGTCGGTAAGGCTGTTTGTGTGGGGCGTAATTATCTGGCCCATATACAGGAGCTGAACAATGAGGTTCCGGAACAGCCATTGCTGTTTATCAAACCGGCCACCTCGATGGTCCCTTTTACCGACGACATCGTCGTTCCTGTTGTGCAGGGACCCTGCCACCATGAGCTGGAACTGGCGTTACTGATCGGGAAACCCATCCGGGGAGTCAGCGAGCAACAAGCCATGCAGGGTGTGTGGGGCATCGGCCTGGCCCTGGATTTGACCTTGCGTGAAGTGCAGGATCAACTTAAGGCCAAAGGACAGCCCTGGGAGCGGGCCAAAGCCTTTGACGGCAGTTGTCCCCTAAGCGGCTTTGTGCCACTGGGCCAGTTGCCACAGCCACAAAGATTGCAATTCCAGCTTGAAGTCAACGGGCAAGTGCGTCAGAAGGGCGATGCAGGGTTGATGATCCACAGCATGGCGGCGCTGGTGGCAGAGGTTTCGCGTTATTTTACCCTGCAACCCGGCGATCTGGTGCTGACCGGTACCCCTTCCGGTGTCGGTCCCCTGCAGCCAGGAGATAAGCTTAGGGCCAGTATGGGCTCACTGCTCGCCGCGCAGGCGCAGGTGAGAGCTGCATGACACAAGCAAACAGATTCTGGGAGCACAAGGACCTGGAGCAGATGAATGACCGGGAATGGGAGGCTATCTGTGATGGTTGCGGCAAATGCTGTTTGCACAAGTTTATCGAGGATGAGGAGGGCGATGACCAGCCCACCGATTTCCTGCGTGACGGCGAACAACTGGTGTATACCAGCGTGGTCTGTCATCTGCTCAACACCAAAAGTTGTCAGTGTACCCAGTATGCGAAGCGCACTGAGCTTGTGCCGGATTGCGTGAAACTGACCCGGGACAATCTGAAAGACATTTTCTTTATGCCACCCAGTTGCAGCTACCGGCGGCTGCACGAAGGGCGGGGCCTGCCATCCTGGCATCCGTTGCTGCATAAGGGCAAAAAGTCTGCCATGCATCAGGCCGGCATGTCGGTCAGGGGCAAAACTGTCTCTGACGACGGTATGGAGCCAGAGGAGTTTGAAGAGTATATAGCCCTGTGGCCCCTTGAGGATCTGGACTGACTATCATCAGTCCAGCCAACTGAACGAGCGGCGCAGGAACGCCATCGCGTCCTTCTCTATCCATTGCCCATGGGCCAACAGGATACGTTCGGGCCGCCAGTCATATAACTGTTGCAATGACTGTCTGGCCTGACTTTTATTGAAGAGAAAACTCAGGCGCCAATCCAAAGGTGTCCTGCCGTTAGGAGCCAGAATACCGGAAAGTCTGGCGGCCCATCGTCTCCAGCCGTGAAAGTAGTCCCTGGGAAAATTCTCCACCAGGTCGGTCAGGATCAATGTCCTGGAGGGCGGGTGAAAAAATACTGCCTCCATCATGACGGCACTTCCCTTGAAGATATGTTGGTCAATCTGTCCCTGCCAGGCAGAGGGGGGACTATCCGTCAATATGCCGTCGAAGGCCAGGTCGGGTCGTTTCTCGGCCAGTCCCGGCGCACCATATGCCCCCGCCTGAGGATAGCGTCGCTGCCAGTCGGCCAGAGACAGGTGGTGCAGCTTGTTGGGGGCAATCAGATGACAGATCGGGCCCAGGGCGTCTATCGCTGTCGTCAAGCTGTCTGACAATTGCGCAGGTGAATGAATCCACAGACTGCCATCTTTCAGCCTGACCACTGTCATTCTGGTGCTGTAAGGCAGTCCGTAGAAGGGGACTGCTGGCCCATCATGGATCCAGAGATCCCGGGCCAGAGCTTTTAGCGGTGGACTATCCATGTCGTGTCTCTCCAGGCTCAGCCGCTGATGCGTTTTTCTCTTAACTTCAGGTAGAAAGGACGACATTGTTCCACAACATCTATTTGTGCGCCGGTCAAGTTCAACTCTTTCTCCTGATAGGGAGCGAAACCGGTGGAGGCCTCCACAGAATGATACCAGTGGGGGGCCCATACCCCGTCGCTGTCGCGCCTTCCAGGCGGCCAGCTCAGCATCTGCTCATAGAAGGGTACATTTAATGCCTCGCACAGGGCCGGGATCATGGTTTGCGGATCTTTGAGCACATCATTGCCATCCAATACGGGAATCTGTTGATCGCTGATGCGGCTTATCTGCTCGTACAGTTCATACTGGCGTTCAATGCCGATATCTTCAGCGCTGCATTGGCCCATACTATTAGTGTAGGAGTTGACCACCTCGGCAGGGTCCCGGATCAGGAAGCAATGCCGGATATCCCTGCACCAATTCATCTCACAGCCTGGCAGCATATGGTGAGTCATATGTTTCTGGTATTGCAGCTTGCTGGAAACGGGGGTTTCACTCAGTTCTTTGGCCACTGTCATATAGTCCGAGCTCTGGGCCGCCAGAATCTCATCGAAAAAGGGATGATCTGCCCGGGTTTTATTCAGGTAATAGGCGTAAAAAGGCTCGTCAACCACTTCGCAGTCGGGACGGTTTTCCCAGCTGCGCATCATGGCAGTGGACAGATTGCGTGGTCCCGACCACATGGCAATTCTTATCGTCATAGGGACTGGCCCTCCTGTTCTATCAACTGCACATAGTGTTGCTGTAACCTGTCAATCATCGGCCAGGTGCCATCACCAATCTGGCGCCCGTCTACTTCCCTTACCGGCGTCAGGCCGGCGAAAGTGCCTGTGACAAAGGCTTCCTCGGCGCCGTAGACATCCGACAGGCTGAAATTACGTTCAAAGACAGGGATCTGGTTGGCCTTGCACAAATCGATCACGTTACGGCGGGTAATACCGTCCAGACAATAGTCGCCACTGGATGTCCAGACTTCGTTATTGCGCACAATAAAAAAATGAGTCGAGTTGCAGGTGGCTACAAAACCATGGGGATCCAACATCAGGGCTTCGTCGGCACCCGCTTTGGCGGCCTGGATGCAGGCAAAGATGCAATTGAGCTTGGAATGGGTATTGAGCTTCGGATCCTGCACATCCGGGTAACCCCTTCGCACATGACTGGTAAACAGACGGATCCCTTTGAAATCGGACGTTCTTAGGGGTGTTTTGAATTCAGCAATAATGACAATAGTCGCCTTGCCCACAGTGACACGCGGATCCTGATAGGGGGTGGCCTTAAGGCCCCTTGTGACCATCAGACGGATATGCACACCGTCCTGCATATGGTTGGCCTGACAGGTGCGTTCGATGCGTTGAACCAACGCCTGAGGGGTAATGCCAATATCCATATCCAGGGCCTTGGCCCCGTCGTACAAGCGCTTCATATGACGATCGATAAAAGCCAGCTTGCCATGATGCAGGCGGATACCTTCCCACACGCCATCACCCAGGATAAAGCCGCTGTCAAACACGGATATCTTGGCATCTGCCCTTTTGATCAGTTCGCCATTGATATTGATCAGTATCTCCGCATTGCGCGGATCATCCTGATACTCATGGGTACCTTTCGCCATCCTGCTCTCCTCTGTTCTTGTTGTTGTTGAACCTTGCCCAGCTTAGCCGAAAGGGAGCTGGAATTTCATCCCCCGTGGGCCGAGGCAGCCGAATTATCCGATGTAGATCAATTGCTGGTCGTATAACAAAGCGGCAAATAAAAGCTGACAAATCGACAGATTTGTCTGACACTCTTAAGGCGCTGTTGCCATATGGCCTGCAGGTGAGGTGACAGCTTGGCTTCCCGGGATGGGAAAGGTGCGGTCTGGTCGCGCTGATACACCGATCGGTGTTATCCGGCCATTATCTGACGGGATCCCGAGTGCGTTTACTAAACTTATTGATTCTGCTGATCGTTTTGCCTGTCGTGGGACAAGAGGCTCCCGCAAAGAAGTTACCGCCACTGGTGATTGGCATACAACAGATCGACCATTACCCTCATTACGATATTACCAGGGGTGAGCTCAGGGGCTTCGCTGGTGATCTGTTCAGGCGCTTTGCCAGGGAGTATGACCTGGATATCCGCTATATCCCCATGCCTGTTAAGCGCCTGTTCAGCGATGGCCAGGCAGAAACAATCGACTTTATCTATCCGGACAACCCCAAGTGGCAGGCTCTCAGGGAAGGGGACGATGGTCGTTACTACAGCCATGCAGTGGTATCTATTCTGGGGGTGGCCCTGGTGAAGCCCGAGCACGTCTCCATTAGCCTGCCGCAGGTCCGTTCCTTATCTATCGTGCGCGGTTTTACTCCCACCAAATGGCTGTCGGTCAAGCCCAACCATAATTTTGAATTTATTGAAGTCAACGACAGCCTGGCTGCCGCACTGATGGTCCTCAAAGGGCGGGTCACTGTCGCAGAGGGAGAATATAATGTCATCATGCATCAACTGTCCCAACTGGGTTTGCAGGACAGTCTGGTGGTGGCTCCCAATCTGCCCGTATCCAGAGTCAGCTACCATCTCTCCACGGTGAGGGAACTGGACAGACTAAATCAGTTTAATCAGTTTCTGACTGACCATCAGGTGGACATCCAGCAACTGATGGCCAACTACGGACTGAAAACGGATTTGCCGGAGCTGGCCGGTAAATAATACCAATCGGATTAATCAGCAGTTATGCGGTTCCTTTTGACCCCAGAAACAAAAATCCCGCCATTGGCGGGATTAAAGGGAGAGGGATCAGACTGGTTTCAGCTGATACGGTCGAGCAATTCTTTACCAATCTCTGTGCCGATGTGGCCATTGGTTTCTGCCCAGGTTTGCAGCGGCATGCCGTCCTGTTCGGCCTGGGTCAGATCGGTTTTGGTCATTTTCTTGATCATATAGGTGCCCACTTCTACCGCATTGTTTTCCATGGAGTAGCGAATCAGGCTGCTACCACCACAGCTGATGCCGGTGTAGTAATCACCCAGGCGCAGGTTGTAGTCGTCCTGCACTTTTTTCAGTTTCTTGCGCAATTCGGACTTGTCATCGTTCTTCACGATAGTGCAGATATTTTGCAGATCGTCGTTGATGTCGGCAAAACTGGCAGGGGCAAATGCCGCAGCAGACAGGGAAACCAGGATGGCGATAGCTGAATTTTTCATGTTGATGGCCTCTTAAATTAAACAAAGTGTTAATGGTCTTGACGAGGAAAAGTGTATGAAAAAGATTCAACAGCCGATAGGCTGAAAATCGTACCTGAGTATGTGAACTGATACCTTTTAGTGACAAGCAACTGCATGGGCGGGCATAGGGGGCGGGATGGGTGATCTGCCTGCGCAAGGAATAGTGCGCAGGCGGGTTGGCCAGGGGCTTCCCTGACCAGAGGGGTACGGCATGGCTTGAGAGGTTAAATCAGGACGATGAGGCCGGATTCTGTCCGGCCCAGACAAGTCAGGACTGGCTGACGAGTTGTCCGAGAATCGCCTTGGCTTCGCCTCTGTCCAGACAGGCTTCGAACGGCGCTTTGTCAAAGTCCCGGGCATCAATGAGCTGCCGCTGGCCTCTCCAGCTTCGATCTCCTTGGTGGATCTCTGCGCTGCAGCTTATTTGCTGGCCCTTGGGATGGTAGCTAAGTCGCACCTGCTCACTGCGACGGACCAGTTCTCCATACGGGTAGCCAGGCTCGGTATACAGCTTCTCCAGACTCTGGGCCTGCCCCAGTCCACTGATGACCAGGAATAGGGTAAGGATAAACAGAAAGTGCTTCATGGTGTTTGTCTCCGGGTTAGCGAATAGGCAGGTAAGAAATTGTTAATCATTCGCCGTTTCTTCCTCCGGCGGTTGACTTGTATTTTCTTTACCTTGCCTATAAATTAGTGATGGTTAACAGGACTGACAAACGATTAAAACTATCAACAAGATAAGAATATCTTAAGTGAAGATGCGACTTCCCCCTCTTAAGTCACTACAATACTTCCAGGTGGCTGCCAGCTTGCTCAGCTTCAAACAGGCGGCGTCACAATTGAATGTGACCCAGGCAGCGATCAGCCAGCAGATAAGGCTGCTCGAGTCCCATTTGGACTTACCGCTGTTTGTGCGTCTGAACCGGGAGGTCAGACTGACGGAGCAGGGGCAACAGTTGTTCGGTTATGTGACCGAGGCCTTTAACAGCCTGGAGCAGGGGGTGGCATCGCTGGGAAGGGATCCCCGTCCGGATGTGCTCAACATTACCCTTATACCCTCTTTTGCTAATCGTTGGCTGGCTTCCCGGCTGGGCGACTTTCATCGCCAGCATCCGCAGTTCAGCGTACGTTTGCTGCCCACCACGCAAAGGCTGGAGTTTGAGGGAACGGATCTGGATCTGGCTATTCGTTTCGGCCAGGGCAGCTATGCCGATCTGCACAGTATCAAGTTGCTGGATGACTATTTCTATCCCATCTGCCATCCCAACCTGTTAAAAGCCAGCCGGGACTTGCGTCAGGTGCCGCTTTTGGTGGATGTGTCAGGAGATGATCAGCAGGCCCTGGGGCTTTTTATGCAGGAAAATCATCTGCAACTGACTGATTGCAATGTGGCTCTGCAGTCCCAGGACTCCAGCCTGATTATCGAAGCTGCACTGGCCGGCCAGGGGCTGGCGCTGGTCAGGCACAGTTTGGTCTATGAACTGATCCAGCGCGGGTTGTTGGCCCGGGTGAATGATTTTCAGTGTGCCAGCCTGTACAGCTATTATCTGGTTGCGCCACAACGTTATTTTGAACGGGAAAAAATCCGCCAGTTTCAGCAATGGCTGACCCGGGCCATGGCCCCTATATCAGAAGCGGCAATTCACACCAGCAAATAACCGCCGTCTACATTGACACAGGCCCCGGTGGTATAGCGACTGGCGTCACTGGCAAAGTAGAGAACCTGGCCGGTCATTTCTTCCGGTTCGGCGGCCCGGCCCATGGGAATATGCGGCAGTACTTGTTTCATAATATCCGGATTGTCAGTAATGGCACTGGCAAATTTGGTGTTGGTCAGACCGGGCAGCAGGCAGTTAACCCGGATGCCTCTGGCGGCCCATTCTTTGGCATGAGCCCTGGTCATGGCAATCACCGCCGACTTGGTGATGGAATAGATGCCCTGACCTTCGCCGGGGATCACACCGTTAACCGAGGCCACATTTACGATGCTGCCACTGCCTTGCTTTTTCATCTGTTGGCCCACCAGGTTAGTCATATAGAAATAGCCGCGGATATTAATCTCCAGCGTCTTGTCGAAGGCCTCCACCGGCGTCTTGTCTATGGGACCGAAGTAAGGGTTTGCCGCAGCATTATTTATCAGTATGTCAATACGGCCGAAACGCTCGATGATTTGCGCTACCGTCTGCTGCATGGCAGCAAGATCGCCGATATGACAGGCCATAGCCTCAGCCTGACCACCGGCCTGGCGGATCTGTCCGGCAACCTGTTCACAGCCCTCCAACTTGCGGCTGGACACGATGACCCGGGCCCCCTGTGCGGCAAGCGATTTGGCGATGGCCTCACCTATGCCGCGGCTTGCACCCGTAACCAGCGCAACTTTGCCGGTTAGGTCGAAGGGATTGGATGGACTCATCATTGGCTCCTTATCTGAAGGTCAGTAATTCGGGATGGGGCAAAAAGTGTTGGATTTGGTTAAATGTCAGCAAGCGCCAGCGATCGCCCACTGACAAGAAGCTGGTCACAGAGCCATTGGCAATCCGGCTGTTCAGGTGAATGGCCTGGATACCGTCCAGTTTCATGGCTGCAGCTGTGAGGGCGGCAATCACGCCCCCTGAGGTGAATACCCAATGATGGCTGTCCGTGGTAAGGGCCTGCATGCCCCGGTGGGTGCGGGCAGAAAATGCCTGCCAGCTTTCTTTATAGTCCCCCTGTTCAGTCCCTGACACCCAACGCTGCATGGCCTGCTTAAATATCTGCATAAAGGCCTGTTCGGGTTCTGCTTCTTCCTGCAGGGTCTTTTGCATCTGAGCCGGATCCCGCCACTGGGGTCTCACGCAAAACAGCACGTCCAGAAAGTCGAACTCATCGAAATCGTCACACAGCCTCACTTGCTGGCTCAACCCCGCACCGTTTAAAAATGCCTGACCACTTTGCTGCTGTCGCCTGAGACTGCCGCAATGAAACCTGGCCTGCTCAAGCAGATCTTGCATCTGTCTGCCCAGATGCTGCATCTGCCGGTGGCCCAGTGCGCTCAGATCGTCATACTGGTGCAGATCGCTGGCAGCTTGCCCATGGCGGACCAGATGCAGATACCTGATAGTCATTGTTGCTCCATCAATGCCAGACAGCGCTGGTGCAGATGGTTACTGAGATGCCCGAAACCGGCAAAGCGTGCATCCTTGGTCTGGCCGGTAAAATAGCGCTGATAGATTTGCTGGACGATGCCGGCCAGACGGAACAGGCCGAAGATCTGATAATAACCAAAAGGCACGGGATCACGGCCAGTGGCCTCAAAATAGGCAGCCACCATGTCATCGCGACTCAGCATGCCCGGCAGATGAGTCGGTTGCAGCCTGACCTGTTGCATAATGGTATGATCCTGGGGTTCCACCCAATAAGCCAGAGCGCTACCCAGATCCATCAAGGGATCGCCCAGGGTGGCCAGTTCCCAGTCCAATACCCCGATAACTTCAAGGCTGTCCGGGTCAAGCACCAGATTATCGAACCGGTAGTCGTTATGGATCACACAGGGAGAGTCTTCAGCAGGCTGATTGGCATCCAGCCACTCACTTATAGGAAGAAAATCGGCCACATCTTCTGTCTTGGCTCTTTCCAGTCGTTTTCGCCAGCCCGATATCTGGCGCTGCATATAGCCTTCGCCTTTACCCAAACCCTCCAGGCCACAGCATTTGATATCCAGGTTATGCAACCGGGCCAGTCCCTCAATATAGATCCGGCACAGGGAGTCACTGGTGGTAGGGCTTGCAGGCAAAGAATCCGGCAATTCACGGCGCAGAATCAGGCCCCTTACTTCACTCATCAGATAAAAATCACAAGCCATTACCCGATGGTCGGTGCAGATAAGCCGTACCTCGGGCACATAGGGATAATGGGGTTTAAGCGCCTGCATCAGCTTTGCCTCACGGGCCACATCATGGGCGCCTGCCGGCAGTTTGCCAAAGGGCGGTCGGCGCAGGATGAATGTGTCGTTATCGTAGGCGAGCCGGTAAGTGAGATTGGACGCCCCGGCCGGAAACTGACGGATCTGTGGCTGGCCCTGAAGGTGTGGACATTGGCTTTTCAGCCACTGATCTACCCTCTCCAGCGGCAGATGCTCACCGTCTCTAGGGGCTATGGTGTTGTCTTGCTCGCGCATAATATTCCTTACTCAGAGTTTACGCATCAGGGAATACAAGGCGCCAGGATGCAGGCGCTTGAGGTACCACATCCAGCGCTCACGCCTGTGAGGCAGGCATAAGAACTGGCCCTGATCCGAGGCTTCAATGATAATCGTGGCTACCTCATCGGCATTCAGGGGGCTGCGCTGCATCAGCTTCTCCACCGCCAGACGGGCTTTTGCATCCTGCTTCGGAATACTATGTGCCAGGGCAGTCTGGAAAAATGCCGGACAGGCGACCGTTACTCCAATCTTTTCCTTACCCAGTTCCTGTTGCAACACCTCCGAAAGAGCAATCACCGCCGCCTTGCTGGCACTGTAAATGGAGGTGTGGCTGCCACACAGCAGACCGGCCATGGAGGCAATATTGGTCACATGGGCCTTTGCGCTCTGTCGCAGCTGAGGCAGCAGCAACCGGGTCAGCCGCGCCTGTGCAAACAGATTCAGCTCAAATACCTGTTGCCAGTCCTCGTCCTGCTGCTGTTCCAGCTTGCAGATACGCCCAGCAATGCCGGCATTATTGTACAGTCTGTCAATGTGGGACCAGGTGGAGATAACCTCATCAATAGCCTGCCGGCAGGCCTGCGCACTGGTCAGGTCGGTTTGAATAAACCGGCTGTGACCGCCAAGGGCATTCAGCGTCCTCACTGCCTGTTGACCATTTTCAGGATTGATATCCAGGATAAAGATTTGGTCGCCGCGTCTGGCATGGACTTTGGCCAGGGCCAGACCCAGCCCGTGGGCACCACCGGTAATCAGAATGTATTGGCTCATAGATGTCCGTATTTCTTCAGTTCCAGTTTGGCGATGGTGGCGCGGTGAACCTCATCGGGGCCATCGGCGATGCGCAGCACTCTGCCGCCGGCCCAGAATTCAGCCAGTGGCAGGCTGTCATCCACTCCGGCGCCGCCGTGCATCTGGATAGCGTCATCTGCTACCTGCTGCATCAGATTGGCTGCCACCACCTTGATTTGCGCTACCTCGCAGATGGCAGCCTTGATGCCCTGGTTGTCGATGAGTCTGGCCGTATGCAGGCACAGGAGCCGGGCCTGATCGATGGCCATCCTGTGATTGGCGATACGCTCCCTGTTGCCGCCTAAATCGATCAGCGGCTTGCCGAAAGCCCGACGGTGGATACCCCGCTCAATCATCATTTTCAGCAGACGTTCAGCGGCGCCGATGGCGCGCATGGCGTGGTGGATCCGTCCAGGTCCCAGTCGTCCCTGGGCGATTTCGAAGCCGCGACCGGGACCGGCAATAATGGCACCCAGTGGCAGGCGCACATTGTCGAAGCTGACTTCCCCGTGACCCTGTGGCAGGTGCCTGCTCCCAAATACACTGAGCAATCGCTCTATTTTTACCCCCGGATGGTCCCTGGGCACCAGGACCATGGAATGTTGCTGATGCTTGGGGGCTTCCGGGAAGGTCAGGCCCATAAAGATCAGCATCCGGCAGTTTGGATGGCCGATTCCCGTGCTCCACCATTTGCGACCGTTAAGCACTACCTCATTGCCCTGGATTTGGGCAGTGGCCTGCATATTGGTGGCATCGCTGCTGGCTACCTCTGGCTCGGTCATACAAAAGGCCGAACGGATGTCCCCGCGCAGCAGGGGCTTAAGCCATTGCTCCTGTTGTAGCTGCGATCCGTAATGTACCAGCACTTCCATATTTCCCGTATCAGGGGCATTACAGTTGAATACTTCGGGGGCCAGCAGGCTGTGTCCCATTGCCTCGGCCATCAGGGCGTATTCATAGTTGCTAAAGCCGGCGCCATACTCCTTAACCGGCATAAACAGGTTCCACAGTCCCTTTTCCCGGCAATCCAACTTAAGCGTCTCAAGCTCTGGCATCAGTTGCCAACCCCGGTCTGGATTGGCCATGGCTTGTGCAAAGGGCTGTTCCAACGGAATGATTTGCTGCTGTACCCGTTCTGTGACCTGCTTGAGCGTCTGCCGGGCATGGAGTGAAAGTTCGAACATGCAAAGAGCCTGAGGATTTGAACTTGCTTGCAGTCTAGTTAATTCATTCGTATAAAAGGAATGAATTCTATTTATTACTTTTGATTCAGATAATGAATATTAATAAGCTGGATTTGAATCTGCTGGTGCTGATGAAAGTGCTTTACGACTGTCGCTCCACTACCCGGGCCGGGGAGATCCTGCATGTCTCCCAACCCGCCATCAGCCATGCCTTGAACCGTTTGCGTCTCGCCCTGGACGATCCACTGTTTGAACGACGGGGACGGCGTATGGTACCCACTGCCAAGGCTGAGCGGTTGGTCACTGCAATGACCCCGGCTCTGGCTCTGCTGGACAGCAGCCTGGCCCAGTTGCACAGATTTGACCCCGGCCAGTCCAATCAGCGGTTCGTGCTGGGGCTTAACAGCGCTATAGAGAACCTGTTGTTGCCGCCGCTGATGAGCAGACTGGCACAGGCGGCACCCAGGGTGACGGTGACCGGGCAGGGCATCAGTCGCGAGTCTGTCATTGAGCGACTGGTAGGCGGTGAATTTGATCTGGCCATTGACGCGGCCACCCTGGTCAATGATCAGATTCAACAGCAGTTGTTGCTGCAAAGCGACTATGTGGTACTGGGCCGACAAGGCCATCCCCTGCTGGCGCAGTCCTTATCACTGTCCGGGTACTTAGCGGCCAAACATGTGCTGGTCAGCCGCCGGGCCCAGGGACAGGGAATAGAGGATCACTTCCTGGCCCGTCATGGACACTCAAGAGAGCTTTCTATGCGTTGCCAGAGTCATTGGACTGCTTGCCAGTTGGCGGCGGGAACAGATTGCCTGGTGACTCTGCCCAGGTTGTTTTTCTCCCAGATTCAGAGGCTGCATGCTTTTTCCCTGGCTGATTTTCCCCTGCCTGAACTGAAACTGGAGGTCTATCTGTATTGGCACAGATCCCGAGGTGAGGATCCCGCTAACGTTTGGCTTCGGGAGCAGATCCTGGCGCTGATCCCTGCTCTGTGAGCCGGGTCGGTTAATCTAGCCTTTGCTTCCTGACAGGTTTTATGAAATTAATAAAAAAGACCAGTCTGGTCCGGCCACCTAGAGGCTGTTTATCTTTCATGTGCGCCTCTGCTGGCGGCTATTTTCTTGTCCAGCAAGGCGGCAGGAGTGAAGTTTAGTGGGCCTAAATAAGCGACTGATGACGCCACTGGGCGGGAAAATAGCCCCAGCCCTATGGGTTGAGCCATTTTTATCTCTCACCAGAGGGGCATATGAAAGATAAACAGCCTCTAATGTCACAGGAGAATAACATGCAACGAAATTGGATGATCTATGGTGCTAATGGCTACAGTGCCAGCCTGATTGCCAGGGAGGCCAAGGCCCGTGGTATGCAGCCGATTCTGGCTGGCCGCAGCGGTGAAAAGATCAAAGCGCTGGCCGATGAGCTGGCGTTGCCGTCCCGGGTGTTTGACTTGTCCGATGGTCAGGCGGTCCGCCAGGCCCTCAACGATGTGGACTTAGTGCTGCATTGCGCCGGTCCTTTCTCCTCGACCAGCCAGCCGATGCTGGACGCCTGCCTGGATACCGCCACCCACTACTTCGATATTACCGGCGAGATAGCCGTATTCGAGCAATGCCACTCCACTGACACAGACAAGAGAGCCAGGGAAGCCGGTATCCTGGTCTGCCCGGGAGTGGGGTTCGATGTGGTCCCTACCGATTGTCTTGCCGCCAAACTGAAACAGGCCTTGCCGTCGGCTACTCATCTGGAACTTGCCTACAAGGCCGGCAAACACCTAAGCCCGGGGACAGCCAAGACCATGGCAGAGGGTATGGGAGAGCTGTGTAAGGTAAGGGAAAACGGCCGCATCAAGGGTATTTATTCCAGAACCCGGCAGATCGATTTCGGCCAGGGAGAGCGACTGGCTATGACTATCCCCTGGGGCGATGTCAGCACCGCCTATCACAGTACCGGCATTCCTAACGTGGCTGTGTATGTGCCCGTTTCACCCAACACGGTCAAACGGGTACACAGGATGCAAAAATTCCGCTGGTTCTGGTCCCTGTCCTGGGTACAGGCCTGGAGCAAGAAACAGGTGGATAAACGTATTAAAGGCCCGTCTGAAGAAGTACGCAGGGAGAGTCCCACCATTTTGTGGGGGCAGGTATGGGACGAACAGGGTAATCGCAAAACGGCTCGCTTTATTACGCCCAACGGTTATGACCTGACTATCTCAGCGCCACTGGCCATGATCCAGGCGCTGATGGCCGGTGAGGTGAGTGGCCAGGGTTGTACCACCCCGTCGAAGATGATGGGGGCGGACTTTGTCTGGCGACTGCCCGGGGTCACCCAACTGGAGTGGCTTTCAGAATGAAGGCCTGATGTGTTACGAGTCTTTGTCGGGGAGGGTATCGGCAACGTAGGCCCCTCTTTCTCCCATCGGCTTGTCCGGTCCCTTTGTGCTGTCCTGATTGGTCTGGTGCTCAGTAGCGGCATTGAATTCGGCGCCAAAAAGGATGATGTAGGCACTCAGGTAAAGCCACATCAGCAGAATCACAATGCCGCCCAATGAACCATAGGTCTCGTTATAACGAGAAAACTCGCTGACGTAGAGGGAAAAAGCCGCAGAGGCCATCAGCCAGAGCAGGGTGGCAATCGCCGAACCCGGCGTGATCCAGCGCCATTTGGCCCGTCGTCGATAGGGGGCATAACGATACATTAGTGACAGACCTAAACTGAAAATCAGTGCCAGAAACGGCCAGGTCAGGCCGGAGAAAAGTTGCTCGCCGATGCGGCCCAGGCCAATGGATTCAAGCAGCAAGGGCAGCCAGGTAATCAGCGACAAGGAGATGACCAAAAAGACCACTGCCCCCAGGGTCAATGCCAGGCGCATGAGCAGGCCCTTCAGCCATCCCCGATCCTCTGCTTCCCCGTAGGTGATATTGGAGGCCGACATCAACGCCTGGGCCCCTCGGCTGCCGCTCCAAAGGGCAAATAGCAGACTCAGCAGGGCGCCCATGCTCAGGGTTGCCTGCGATGAGCCTACAAGTCGCCCGGCATGTTCCAGCAAAAGCTGTCGGCTGTCGTAGGGCAGTATACCCACCATGGCATCCAGGTGTTGGGTCAGCTGCTGGCTGTCCACCAGGAGTCCATACAGGGAAATAAACGCCGCCAGCAACGGGAACAGGGCGAGCAGGAAATAAAAGGCCACGCCGGCAGCTATCAGTGGCAGTCTGTCATCTGCCATTTTGCGGAAGATACGCCGGCTGATAGCCCACCACCCGGCCAGTGGGATCTGACCCGGATGAGAGGCCTTGTGGCCCTTGTTCATTGCCTGTTCCTTTGCTTGCTCTGGTCTTAACCTTGAGTGTAGACAATGCCAATCCGCACAAGGGACCAGGCACGGATTCAACAGGAAAATTCTGATCAGCCTCAGACCCCGCCGGCCAAATCCATAAAAGTACCGGTCAGATAGGAAGCCTGATCCGACAGCAGCCAGGCAATGGCCGCGGCCACTTCTTCCGGCTCACCGCCCCTGCCCATCGGAATCCGGCTTTTCAGCCTTTCGATGCGTTCCGGTTCCCCGCCGTCTGCATGCATCCGGGTGTGGATAAAGCCCGGCCTGACCGCGTTTACCCGGATACCCTGCGGTGCGACTTCCACCGCCAGGCCTCGGGTCAGACTGTCGATAGCCCCTTTGGAGGCTGCATAGTCGATATATTCGTTGGGGGAACCTGTCCTGGCGGCCACCGAGGACACATTGACGATGGCTGCGCCTGATTGCATGCGCTTAAGAGCCTCCCGGCAACACAGAAAGGTGCCGGTGACATTGACCTGCAGCAGCCGGCTGATCCGCTCGACATCCATATCAATGAGTCTGGATTGCGGCAGCAGGATCGCGGCATTGTTAACCAGATGGGTCACAGGTCCCAACAGACTATCTATCTGCTCAAACAGCCGGATAACCTGTGCCTCATGACTTATATCGGCCTGAAATGCTTGAGCCTGGCCGCCCCCGGAGCGAATTTTCTCCACCAGCTGACTGGCTTCGTCCTGTTGTCTGAGGTAATTGACTGCCACCTGATAGCCCTGAGAAGCGAGCAGCAGGCTGGTGGCGGCGCCTATGCCACGGCTGCCGCCTGTTACCAGCACGGTTTTACTCTGGGTCATGGGATTCCCATCAGATCTTAAGTGTTGCCAAGGTAAAAGAGGCTGACTTGTCTGGTCAAGCAATCGATGCCTTTTCAGTCTGCTGGGGGGAGCTACAAAATACTTCCTTGTATCTGGCCCTTTGGGCCAGCCTGCGGCTGTTCCAGTTCGTTCCAGACGAACTGGTGAACCCTCTATGGGACTTGCAATTCCCTAATTCAACCAATAAAAAAACCATGCCTTTCAGCGCAGGCAAGACTGGATAGAAAAGCGGCAGCCTGTATTGCAGTTAGCAAGATCCGATGGGGGAGCTATTCGGCCCATCCCTGGCCTCACCCTTCGGGCTATCGGCAGACGGCAGCGATGTTCGGCAACGCTCCAGACGTTGCTCGTGAACCCCCACGGGGGCGCGCGTCCGCCGCAGCGGCCAAATTAAAAAAGGCCACCTTTGCGGGGTGGCCTTTTTTAATTTGGTGGAGCTGGGGGGAGTTGAACCCCCGTCCAGAAAGCGTCAACTGTTGGTACTACATGCTTAGTTTGTCTTTTATTTAACTACTTCGAACTCCGACAAACAGGATTTCTCGTAGCGGTCCTGATTCTATTTCGCGGTTCAACCCCAGGCGGGTTTCCCTCGCTAGTCCATGTGGATGACCTTCCGAACCTCTACCCATGGACAAAGCCAGAGTGGAAGGGCTCACGGCCGGTTATTAAGCGGCGAGAGCGTAGTTTTCGTCGTTTGCGACTACTTTAATGCGGTTTTTTTGAGAGGCCAACCGCATCCTCTGCATGCACCTCGAGCGTCCAGAATCCTGTCGAATCCTAAATCAGCCCCGAAAGCGTTTTGTCACTCTATCTAAGTGAGGGCGGAGTCTACTTTATTCAAGGGTGGTAAGGAAGATTTTCCTTACGCTGAATTCCGCCTGGTACTCAGACAGCGTGTTTCATGATTCGTTCCTTCTGCCGCGACCAGTCTCTGTCCTTAATGGTGTCACGCTTGTCCTGGCTCTGCTTGCCCTTGGCCAGATAGATCTCGACCTTGACCCAGCATTTTTTCCAGTACATGGCAGTACAGACAATGGAGTATCCCTGACGCTCGCGCAGGCCGATCAACCGGTTCAGTTCGCGACGCTTGAGCAGCAGTTTACGGGTCCGGTTTGGATCGCAGACCACATGACTTGACGCCTGATTCATGGGTTGGATCTGGGCGCCAAGGAGGTAAGCTTCGCCATTTTGGATAATCACATAACTGTCGGCAATATTCGCCTTGCCGGCCCGGATACTTTTGACTTCCCAGCCCTGCAGGGAAACACCTGCCTCGAACTTGTCCTCCAGGAAGTATTCATGCCTGGCTTTTTTGTTCAGCGCTATGGTATTGCTTTGATTGGATTTTGAGTGCTTCTTGTTCATCGCCGCGTATTATACCCGAACCATTTTTATTAGCGAGTGGAAGGACCACCGGATGCGTTTTTCAGGCATGCATCATGGCGGGCTTTACGGTTATACTGCAACGAATTTTTCTCGTCTCCGGTTGGTTTAATTGTGGGACGAAAAGCTGAAGCTCCCGTGCAGAGGAGTGGCAAAGAGGAGTACTGATGCCAAACGTGAATCGCAGTGCGCTGGTCAGTTTCAGCGCCGAGTCGATGTTTGATCTGGTCAACGATGTGAGCGCCTACCCCTGCTTTTTGCCGGGCTGTGCCGAAACCAAAGTACTGGAAAGCGATGAAGCCCATATGAAAGCCTCTCTGCTGGTCAGTAAGGGCGGCCTTAGGCAGTGGTTTACCACCCTGAACGAACTCAAGCGCGGCGAGTACATCCGCATGCAGCTGGTCGACGGACCGTTTACTCATTTGCGGGGCGGCTGGCAGTTTATTCCTCTGTCAGAGGATGCCTGCAAGATTGAGTTAAACCTGGAGTTTGAATTTTCCAGCCGTCTGGCACAGATGGCTTTTGGCAAAGTGTTCTCCAGTATCGCCAGTAATATGGTGGATGCCTTTACCAAAAGGGCCAGGGAGGTTTACGGTGACTGATAAGCAGATTCGGCTGGAAGTGACTTACGCCCTGCCGGACAAACAGGCGCTGCTGGAAGTGGTGGTCGAGCAGGGCAGTACGGTGGAGCAGGCAATCCGCGCTTCGGGGATCCTGCAACGCTTTCCTGAGATCGATTTGGATAATAACAAGGTGGGCATCTGGTATCGCACCTGCAAGCTGTCCGATGAGCCCAGGGAAGGTGATCGCATTGCCATTTTCAGGCCACTGATTGCCGACCCCAAGGAAGCCAGGCGTCGCCGTGCCGAGAAGGCCAAGGATGAGGGCAGGGCAGACAAGGTGACTGGCGGACGGCCCAATCCCCTTAAGCGGCAGGAAGGGGACGAAGAGGAACAGCCTGATTGAAATAAGCGGCGACAAAATAGGAAAAAGCCAGCAAACGCTGGCTTTTTTCTTTTCTATTCGGGTGTTAGCACTTACTGGTCCAAGGGGGTATTAAAGTCTTCGCCCATTTCGAAGTCGCCGCTGACTTTGGCCAGCTTGCCATTGTCGAATTCTATAATCAGTTCCTTGCGCACATGGTCGTCACTCATACCACGCTTCATGGTATAGACGTAATACCACTTGTCCTGGTTGAAAGGGTCATTGACCACGGGCTGGCCCAGCACATAGATCACCTGTTCCTTGGTCATCTGAATACGCAGTTTCTGCACATCCTTTTCGTCCAGGTAGTTTCCCTGCGGAATATCAATACGGTAAATCCAACTGCTGCAGGCCTGCAAGCTGGCAATAACAAGGAGACTGATGAGGAGTTTTGTGTACTTCATATTATTTTGCTTTTCTCAAGGAGGCAGCATCCTAACTTAGTGGCAGGTGACTGTCTATCTGCCTGCCTGATTGAGGCTGCCAATAAAGAAGCGCCCGGAACAGGATTCAACGTCCTGCTCCGGGCTCCTCCACGCAAATTGTTAGCTTCTATATGTGGACAGGCTGCACGGATTCAAGTGCAAAATAGGAGTCAGTGCTGGCCTAAAAGTTCCCGGGCATTAGCCAGGGCCGACTCAGTCAGTTTGTCTCCGGCCAATAATCTGGCAAGCTCTTCCACCCGCTGATCCTGTTCCAGGGACATCATATGGGTTTCGGTGGTCTTGCCGTCACTGAACTTGGTGACCAGCATCTGATGATGACCACTGGCGGCCACCTGCGGGAGGTGGGTAACACAGAGCACCTGGGCGGTTTCTCCCAGGCGTCTTAGCAACTGCCCCACCACCGAAGCGGTGGGACCGCTGATACCGGTGTCCACTTCGTCGAAGATCAGGGTGGGCACCTGATGGCTGGCACTGGAAATAACCTGGATAGCCAGACCGATACGGGACAGCTCGCCGCCCGAGGCGACTTTCTCCAGCAGGTCGGGTGTCTGCCCCGGGTTCGTGGCTACCAGCAGATGCACCTGATCCAGACCATGGCGACTGGCCGGGGCCTGTTCATCGTAACTGACCTGAACCTGGAAGCAGGCCTGCTTCATATTCATCAGTCGAATCTGGCTTTGCACCGCTTCAGCCAACCTGTCGGCAGCCTGCTGACGGGATTGGCTGAGTGCCAAAGCTGAATGCTGGTAGGCCTGATACTGTAATTCCAGTTTACCGGCCAGTTCATTGAGCAGATCATCATCCTGTTGCAACTGGTCAAACTCGCCCAGCAGTTGCTGATGGTACTGATACAAACCTTCTGGCACTACCTGATGCTTGCGCGCCAGCTCCATGGCTCGTGAGAATCGTGCTTCAACCTGCTGCATGCGCAGGGGATCGATCTCCAGTCCTTCCATGTAGTCTCGCAATTGCTGGGAGGCCTCGTCCACCTGGATATTGGCCTCTGACAGCAGCTCAACGATCGGGCCCAGGGTAGCGTCATGTTCCTGCAACTCTGACAGGCGGTCGATAGACTGCTGGATAATGGACAGGGCATTGATCTCATCAGAGTCGTATAACTGATAAAAGCTCAACTGTGATTGTTCCAGCAGGCTCTGGCTGTGGCTCAGCCTTTTATGCTCGGTTTCCAGTTGTTCGAATTCGCCTTCTTCGATGGCAAATTCATTCAGTTCCTGTACCTGGTACTCCAGCAACTGGCGCCTGGCCTCACGTTGTTCGCGACTTTCCTGCAGTTCCTGATAGTGTTTTCGACTTTCCTGCAGGGCCTGATATTGCGTCACCACCTCCTGCTGAAGAGATTCATGATCGGCAAACTCGTCCAGGATCACGCGTTGGTTGTCTGCTTTGAGTAACTGATGATGGGCGTGCTGACCATGAATATTGACCAGATACTGGCCCAGTCCCTTCAATTGTTGCAGGGAAACGGGCACCCCGTTGATAAAGGCTTTGGAACGGCCTTCTGCCGAGATCACCCGGCGGATGATACAGTCCTGATCCTCATCCGGATCCGCCAGTTCCTGCCGGGCCAGCCAGCGTTGCGCCTGCGGCAGATTGGCCAGGGTAAAACAGGCGGTAATTTCGGCCTTGTCAGCTCCACCGCGTACCATGCCCGCGTCGGCTCTTTCACCCAGGCATAATCCCAGCGCATCGATGGCAATGGATTTTCCCGCTCCCGTTTCGCCGGTAATGGCAGTCATACCGGATTGCAGGTCGATGTCCAGGGACTGGACGATGGCGAAGTTACGCACAGAAAGTTGCAGCAGCATGATAAACACCTGTTAATCTATACAGATGCTGTAACTATATACAGTAAATTTATCTTGTCCAGACAGTGGAAAAGATTTTTGCAGAATGAGGGTGGTGAGTGGGCAGAAAAAGTTTGAGAGGTCACTTGGTTAAGTCAGGTTTTCTCCTCACTCAATACAGCTTACTGCCCCAGCCCAGCTTGGTGCGAAGTACATTGAAATAGTTGTAACTCTTGGGATGGATCAGGCGCAGGGTATAGGGATTCTTGCGGATACGAATTTCGTCTCCCGGCAGCACGCTCAGTACCACATGGCCGTCGCAGCTGACCTGAAGTGCTTCGCTGTTATCAGGTGATACCACCAGACGCACCATGCTGTTGGCATCCACAACGATGGGACGGCTGGACAGCGTATGGGGAAACATGGGCACCAGGCACAAGGTATCCAGGTTGGGGGTGATAATGGGGCCCCCGCCGGACAGGGAATAGGCAGTAGACCCGGTAGGGGTGGCCACGATCAAACCGTCTGAACGCTGGCTGAAGACGAAGTGGTCATCAATGTAGACTTCAAACTCCATCATGTGAGCGACCTTGCCGTGGTGGAGGACTGCTTCATTGATCGCCGCATTGTTGCTCTTTAGCTGATCATGGCGGTAAACCTCCACCTCCAGAAGAAAGCGCTGCTCGGTCTGGTAGTTGCCGGCAAAAATATCGTCCAGTTCGGTTTCGATATTATCCGGGTGGATATCGGTCAGAAAGCCCAGATTACCCCGGTTAACTCCTACGACGCCTACATTGAAGCGTGACAGTACCCGGGCAGCACCGAGCATATTGCCGTCGCCGCCCACTACTATGGCCAGGTCCGCTTCCCTGCCAATGCTGACCAGATCCAGAACTTCGAGTTCGCTTTCGTCCAGCTCTTTGGCAACCCGCTCTTCCACCAGGATGCGGCAGCCGCGTTTTTTCAGATAGGCATGGATGGCGCTGAGGCTTTCTGTCGCCCCTTCATGGTTGAGTTTGCCAATCAGTCCTATGGTGTCAAAACCTGCTTGCATCCGCTTAGGCCGTGTGGAGTTTGTCGCCTATCTTATTGAAAATTATCGTCACTTCACAGGCAAATATACAAGCTCTGCGGGACTTGCCCTGCCAATACCCGCAGATAATTCAGGGAAATAAAAAAAAAGCCCTTGAATCGGCCGGCGGCAACCCCATCTAGAGCAGCGATTAATTTTCATAACCGAGAGTTTTGACGGAGAGGCGAATGAGCACTGAGCAGCAGCCAGAAAAAGATCAGGATCAGCCCCAGGCTGACACGGCCGAACAGAATCAACAGAGTGAAGCCGGACAGGAGTTGAGCCCTGAACAACAGCGGATTGCCGAGCTGGAAGCCGAATTGGCTGCCGCCAAGGCAACCCTGAGCGAACAGAAGGATTCCGTTTTACGGGCCCGCGCCGACATGGACAACGCCCGCAAGCGTGCCGATGCAGAAGTGGACAAGGCGCGTAAGTTTGCCCTGGAGCGCTTTGCCGGCGAATTGCTGCCGGTTATCGACAATCTGGAGCGTGCCCTGCAGGTGGCCGATGCGTCCAATGAAGCGGTTAAGCCCTTGGTGGAAGGGGTGGAACTGACGCACAAATCCTTTATTTCCACCATAGAGAAATTCGGTATGCAGGTCATCGACCCGCAGGGTCAGCCTTTTAATCCGGACCTGCATCAGGCCATGGCTATGCAGGAAAGCGCCGAGCTGGAGCCCAACTCGGTGATGGCGGTGATGCAGAAGGGCTATGAGCTGAATGGTCGGCTGCTGCGTCCGGCCATGGTCATGGTGTCCCGTGCCCCGGACGGCGGTGTGGATACCGAAGCCTGAGCACCAGGCATATAAACACAGAGATTTTGGGGATTTTTTTGCTGACCTTGTTGAAAACAAAGTGTCACAACCCCACAAAGAGAACATCAGGTTTTAACGAATCATTTGGAGTGGACTAATGGGTAGAATCATTGGTATTGACTTGGGTACAACCAATTCATGTGTTGCCGTGCTGGACGGTGACAAACCTCGTGTAATAGAAAATGCCGAAGGGGATCGTACTACCCCCTCGATTATCGCTTTTACCAAAGACGGCGAGACATTGGTTGGTCAACCTGCCAAGCGTCAGGCCGTTACCAACCCCAAGAACACCTTGTTCGCCATCAAGCGGTTGATTGGTCGTCGCTGGGAAGACAAAGAAGTGCAGCGCGACATCGACATCATGCCGTTCGGCATCATCAAGGCTGATAACGGTGACGCCTGGGTCGAAGTGAACGACAAGAAAATAGCACCGCCGCAGATTTCTGCCGAAGTGCTGAAGAAGATGAAGAAGACTGCCGAGGACTACCTGGGTGAGGAAGTCACCGCGGCCGTGATCACGGTACCGGCCTACTTCAATGACTCCCAGCGTCAGGCTACCAAAGATGCAGGCCGTATTGCCGGGCTTGAAGTGAAGCGGATTATCAACGAGCCCACCGCTGCGGCCCTGGCCTATGGAATGGACAGGAAGAAGGGTGACAATGTCATTGCTGTCTACGACCTGGGCGGTGGTACGTTTGATATTTCCATCATCGAAATCGATGAAGTGGAAGGGGAGCATACCTTTGAAGTTCTGGCCACCAACGGTGACACGCACTTAGGGGGTGAAGATTTCGACAATCGCCTGATTACTTATCTGGTGGACGAATTCAAGAAAGACCAGGGCATGGATCTGCGTAAGGATCCCCTGGCCATGCAGCGTCTCAAGGAAGCGGGTGAGAAAGCCAAGATTGAGCTTTCTTCTGCCCAGCAGACCGAAGTGAACCTGCCCTATATTACTGCAGATGCTTCAGGTCCCAAGCACCTGACCATCAAGGTGACCCGCGCCAAGCTGGAATCCCTGGTGGAAGACATGGTCAAGAATTCACTGGAGCCGGTCAAGCAGGCGCTGGCCGATGCCGATCTGTCAGTGAATGATATTCACGATATCATTCTGGTGGGCGGTCAGACCCGTATGCCGCTGGTACAGAAGTATGTAACTGAATTCTTCGGCAAAGAGCCGCGTAAAGACGTCAACCCAGATGAAGCCGTAGCAGTGGGTGCGGCTATCCAGGGCGGCGTGCTGGCCGGCGAGGTGAAAGACGTATTGTTGCTGGATGTGACGCCTCTGTCCCTGGGTATTGAAACCATGGGCGGTGTGATGACCAAGCTGATCGAAAAGAACACCACGATTCCGACCAAGAAGTCGCAGGTGTTCTCCACTGCCGAAGACAACCAGTCTGCGGTAACAGTGCACGTGCTGCAGGGGGAGCGTAAGCAGGCCTCCGGCAACAAATCACTGGGGCAGTTTAACCTGGAGGGTATTCGTCCGGCTACGCGTGGCGCGCCGCAAATCGAGGTGACCTTCGATATTGATGCAGACGGTATCCTGCACGTCTCCGCTAAGGACAAGGACACCGGCAAGGAGCAGAAGATTACCATCCAGGCTTCCTCAGGTCTGTCCGAGGAGGAAGTGAACCAGATGGTACGGGACGCCGAAGCCAATAAGGAAGCGGACAAGAAGTTCGAGGAGCTGGTACAGGCTCGCAACCAGGCCGATGGACTGGTTCACGCCACCCGCAAGCAGGTGGAAGAAGCCGGCGATGCGCTGGGTGAGGACGACAAAGCGAAGATCGAAGAGGCCCTGTCCGCACTGGAAAGCGCCATTAAGGGCAGTGACAAGGCTGAGATCGAAGCCAAGACCCAGGCCCTTATCGAGGCGTCCGGCAAGCTGATGGAAGTGGCCCAGGCCAAGCAGGCCCAACAGGGTGCTGAAGGTGAGGCCCAGGCTTCCAAAGCAGGTGACGACGACGTGGTGGATGCCGAGTTCGAAGAAGTCAAAGACGACAACAAGAAGTAATCTTGAGTCACCTTAACGCGGCCGCGCAGGCGGCCGCAGCTAACGTCGGGCGCAGGGGACTTTTCCTTTGGCGCCCGAGTTTGTATCGGAGCTGACCAGCAATATGTCGAAGCAAGACTATTACGAAGTGTTAGGGGTGGCCAAAGACGCCTCCGAAAGAGATATCAAAAAGGCCTACAAGCGTATGGCCATGAAGTATCACCCTGACCGAACCAAGGGTGACAAGGCCCTGGAAGAAAAATTTAAGGAAGTGCAGGAAGCTTACGAGGTCCTCACTGACGAACAGAAACGTGCTGCCTACGACAGGTACGGCCATGCCGGTGTCGATCCCAACCGGGGTGGCGGCGCCCGTGGCGGCCATGCGGATTTCGGCGACATTTTCGGCGATGTGTTCGGTGACATTTTCGGTGGCGGTGCCCGTCGCCAGTCCCGTGCCCGGCAGGGCTCGGATCTCCGCTATAACCTGGAGATGTCGTTGGAAGACGCAGTCCGGGGCAAAAATGTCGAGATCAAGGTGCCCACCCTGGTGGGCTGTGACGAATGCGACGGCTCAGGTGCCAGGAAGGGCACCAGCCCCACCACCTGTCCCACCTGTCACGGCCAGGGCCAGGTGCAGATGCGCCAGGGCTTTTTCGCCGTGCAGCAGACCTGTCCCACCTGTTCGGGACGGGGCAAGATCATTGCCGACCCCTGCCGTAAGTGTCACGGCCACGGCCGGGTGGAGAAATCCAAGACCCTGTCGGTCAAGGTACCGGCCGGTGTGGACACCGGAGACCGTATTCGTCTGAGTGGCGAAGGGGAAGCCGGCGAGATGGGTGGGCCGGCAGGCGATCTCTATGTGCAGGTGCATATCAAGGAGCACCCGATTTTTGTCCGTGACGGCAATAATCTTTACTGCGAGGTGCCTATCAGCTTTACCCGCGCAGCGCTTGGCGGCGATATCGAAGTGCCGACCCTGGATGGCAAAGTCAAGCTGAAGGTTGCCCCCGAGACCCAGACAGGACGCATGTTCCGTTTGCGCGGCAAGGGCGTCAAATCAGTACGCAGCGGCACGGTAGGCGATCTGATGTGCAAAGTGGTGGTGGAAACACCCGTCAACCTCAACGCCAGGCAGAAAGAAATGCTTGAAGAACTGGATAAGTCCATGGGCACCGGCGATGAAGCCGCCAAGTACCGTCCCAGGGAAAAAGGCTTCTTCGACGGCGTGAAGAAGTTTTTTGATGATTTAACCAGTTGATCCCAACTCCTGCAAAAACCCGGCGCTGCCGGGTTTTTTTATGCATTACCGCCGTATGCCGAATCTTTGGGCTGGTCTGCCCTATCGATCCAGTGATAGCGTAAGGATCAAAGCTGCTGTCTCATTTTGCAGACAATACACGTTCTTGTTGGTACTGAGGATCCTACGGGTAAAAGAGATGTTTGACAGCTATCAGAAAATATTCAAGAGTCGCGCCTGGCTTTATCATCGCGCTATGGAGCGTTCGCCACGGGCACGGGATGCAGAGTTTTCCATCGCATTGGAGTACCTGCAACCCAAGGCGGGTCAGTGGCTGGCAGATATGCCTGCCGGAGGCGGCTATTTGAAACAGTATCTGCAGGATGATTCGCCTCATTGCCTGTTTATCGAAACGACCTCAGAATTTGCCCGGCATTGTCCAACCTCATCCGGCTGCAAAAGCCTCATCGGAGACTTTCATGCCTTGCCGCTGCAAGATGCCGGCGTACAGCGCATGTTGTCGCTGGCCGCTTTGCATCATGTTGAAGATAAACTCAGTTTCTTCAGGGAGTGTGCCCGGGTGCTCGACCCCTCGGGGCGCCTGGTGGTGGCCGATGTGCTGAGGGATACGCCACAGGCAAAGTTCCTCAACGAGTTTGTCCATGAGTTTAACTCCATGGGGCATGAGGGGCTGTTTTGGGATGAATCTGTCCAGGAACAACTGGATGCAAACGGCTTTCGGGTGGAAAGGGCAAAATTACATAATTTTACCTGGAACTTCACAACGCAGGAGGAAATGGTCAGCTATTGCAGGGATCTGTTCGGTCTGGATAAGGCGGATGAACAGACCATTCTAAGTGGTATTCAGGATTATTTATCGCCGGGGGAGTCAGACGGCAAACACCGGTTGCAATGGAGTTTGTATTATCTGAGTGCCAGGCCGGCCCCGAGGTTACGGGAGAGTGCATATGGCCGCTGATTCAGACCGGCCGGGCAAGTTTTGGCATCAACTGGGGAAAAAGGTGAAATTTGTCAACCAGGCCTCCAGGCGGATTCAACGGGAGAACGGCATTTCCAGGTGGCGCCAGTTTACTGAGCTTGGACTGCTGTTTGTGCTGCGCAGACTGGGTCCGGTTATGTATTACGAGGCCAGGCTGTGGCGACCCGAATATTCGCTGGCGGATAAAATGGCTTTTTTTAATGGCGAGCAATATCTCAAGCGACTCAATCTTCTTAACCCGCCGGCTTACCGAAAGTTCTCACAGCACAAGGTGGCAGAAAAGGCCTTACTGCAACTGGCCCGTATACCGACCCCCGCCTTTGTCGGTTTCTTCCATTCTTATAAGGGCTATGCAGCGGATGGCCGTCCCTTGTGCAGGCCGGGGGATTTGCAGGCCGTTCTCAGGGAAAGGGCAGGGCAAATCTTATGCTTCAAACACACAGAAGGCTGGGGGGGCAGCGGATTTGTTGCCGCCAGGATCAGGCTCAGTCATGACGATATCACCTTGGAACCCCTGGATAAGACTGTGGCATTGTCAGTCGAGCAGTTTGTACAAACACATATGGATGTCGATGAGGGAATATTAATCGAAGAATTTTTCATCCAGCATCCAATGATGGCGGGATTCAATCCCACCAGTGTCAATACCCTGAGGATCTGGGTTAGGCAATCAGCCACAGGGGTGGAGATTCTGGGCAGTATTTTACGCGTAGGCAGGCAGGGCGCCCTGGTGGACAATGCAGGACAGGGGGGCTTTGTAGTCAAAATTGATATGGCCAGTGGGCGTCTGATCCAGGCCATGAGTTGTGAAGTGATTCCGCAGCTTTTTACTGAGCATCCGGATACCGGCGTGCCCCTAACCGGCTGTCAGTTGCCTTTCTGGGCCGAATGTCTGGAGCTGGCCGGCAACGCGTTGCGGGCCTTTCCCCATGCGCATTTTACCGGTCTGGATATGGCTATTGGTAAAGACGGACCGGTGATTATCGAATTAAACCTGGAGCCGGATAAAGTCACGGCACGTAATTTCGACATGCCAATGGCCAGATTGCTTGGCTGATAAAAATATATTAATCAATAGGATGTCCGTGAAACCTCTGTCGCTGAGCGAATTGAACCGGGCAGATTTGAAGCTCGCTTCCTGGCCAGTGGTATCAATTAAGGTTATAAGGTGGGGAGTCTGGAGAGAACGTACTCAGACAAAGCTATATAGCTCAATAAACAGGCCCTAGGCCCAACTCGATTATTTTAACAAACGAGGGCATCCGGACCATGAAGCAGTTAGTCCTGATCATGTTGCTTTTTACCTCAGTTTGTCTGGCCAATGCTGACAGACCCTTGCGGATAGGATTGCACTACTCTGCGCCCTGGGCCTATGCAGATGAAGCTGGTCAGTTGACCGGTATCGATTACCAGATGGTGACCCGCATTTTTGAACAGGCCGGCTACCAGGTGCGGGTGGAAGTATTCAGCCACGAGCGCCTGGTGCAGAAATTCCACGATAAAGAGCTGGATTATGCCAGCCCCATGGCCTTTGAGGTACCGGGTGCTTATCCCACCATGCCCTATATGCCGATTCAGGATGTGGCTGTCAGCCGCCGCAGTGCCAGGTTCAAACTTGATGACTTGCAGGACCTGCAAGGCAAAGCCGTGGTGGCCTACCAGAAAGCCTCGGACGTGCTTGGGCCGATATTTGCCAGCCTGGTCGAGGATGGGGGATACCTGGAGATGGCTGACCGTGCCCAGCAATTTACCCTGTTGTTCAATGACAGGGTGGATTTGGTGGTCGGTGATCGCAAGGTTTTGGAGTACTTCAGCGAAAAGCATTACGGCGCAGGCCGCCTGCGTATTCACCCAATCTTTCCCACCGTAACCTATCCAGGAGCGACCTGGGACAAAAGGCTGACCGACCTTTTCAATCAGGGGCTGCGGCAACTGAAAGAATCTGGTGAATACCAGCAACTACTGGAAAAGGACTGGCCTTGAGGCTACCGGCCTGCCATCTGCTTATGTCTTATAGGGCTTTGTAAGCTGACGCCGGGTCAGGATTAGGGCACAATCCGGCCATCAAATCGTGACAGGAATTGTGCATGAAAGCAGGAATATTCGGCGCCAACGGGCGCATGGGCAGGGTCCTTATTGAAGCTTTTCACCAATCGGAACAGGCTGAGCTGGTCGCAGCACTGGTGCGTTCTGGCTCGGACTGGCTGGGCATGGATGTGGGAGAACTGGCCGGCATCGGCCGTACCGGTCTGACCGTCAGTGATCGGCCGGACGACCGGGCCGGTCAGGTCGATGTCATGATCGACTTTACCCTGCCCCAGGCGCTCAAAGGCAATCTCGACTGGTGCGTGGCCCATGGCAAGCCCGTTGTGGTGGGGACCACGGGGTTAACCCTGTCTCAGAAATCACTGCTCACTACAGCGGCCCAATCCATCCCCATTGTCTTTGCCGCCAACTACAGCGTGGGTGTGAACCTATTGCTGAATCTTCTCAAGCAGACAGCCAGAGTCATGGGAGAAACCGCCGATATCGAGATCTGGGAAACTCATCACAGACATAAAGTGGATGCGCCGTCCGGCACGGCTATGGCCATGGGGGAGGCTATTGCCGATACCCTCGATTGGGATCTGAACCAATGTGCCGTATACGGCCGTGAAGGCCACACGGGACAAAGGCCGCAGAAGCAAATCGGCTTTGCCACTGTACGCGCTGGGGACGTGGTGGGGGAGCACACGGCACTGTTTGCCGATATCGGGGAACGGCTCGAGCTGACCCATAAAGCCAGCAGCCGTCTGACCTTCGCCAGGGGCGCCCTCAGAGCCGCCCTTTGGGTGAAAGACAAACCGGCCGGCCTGTATAATATGCAGCAGGTTTTGGGGCTGGAATAGCCTATACTGCGGAAGAGAACGGGGCCATGAGGCCCCGTTTTGTGTTATGGAAAGGCAATGGTCAGCAGGGGGCCCGCCAGACTGCTGGCGTCAAGTGTGACCCGATAGTCATCCCCTGCAGCTAATGACAAGGTCAGGTTGTCATTGCTGCCGGGCACCAGGGTAACGGTATCCCCGGCCGTCAGGGTCAGGTTACCGCCCAGATTGGCACCTCCCGTACCGCCCCAGTCAGCATCGGCAATCTTGAACTGATGGGTGCCGGCTGGCAGGGCCAGTGTGGCCTGATAAATGCCGTCCCCCTCATAAGCCAGTGGCATCCCGGTGCCCCAGCCGTTGAGGCTGCCCCGCAGGTAAAGGGTATGGTTGCCATAGGGAGGCGGGATGGCCGTGGGGTCCTCCGGGATAATGGTCAGGGTCGGACTGCTGCTGTTGCTTGCATCCAGCTCAAAGCGATAACCGCCAGCCTGAGTGATTGTCAGGCTGAGGTTGTTGCCTTGCTGATAGAGGGTCTGCGGCTGTCCCACGGTGACCGGGAAGCCACCACCAAGATTGACCGCACTGAAGCTTTGGTCGGCAATCTTAAACTCAAAACTTCCCGTTTCCAGTTGAACATCCAGGATGTAACGGTCATTGCCCTGATAACTGAAGGGCAGGGAAGTCTCCCAGTCGTTAAGGCCCCCGCGCAGGTATATGGGCTGGTCACCATAAGGAGGCAGTGCACTCAGGCCATAGCCCTGGTCCCCGCTTTGTGGTTTAACGAACACCGCAGTGGTGCGTGCCGGTACGTTGAAGTGCCCACCATTGGCAGAGGCCTGCTGCAGTAAGGGATCCTCAGAGCCCTGCTGTACCGGATGCAATACAAAGCCGTTGGCGTCGTCTATTTCGACGCTCTGGGCGGCGCTGCTGCTGTTAAATACCACCACCAGGGCATCATATGCCGGATCCAGATCCGGTAGCCCTAACCCATCGTCCAGGCTCATCGCGATCAGACCCTGGAGCTGGTCTTCCCCTGTGTTATGAAACTTCAGACGCTGGCGAACCTGACCGGCATCCGTTAGGCGAAACAGCGGACTGCCTGAGCGGATCTGCACAAACTCGCGGAATATGGCTGCGCTGAAAGCTATATCGGCAGGCCCCACCTGACTGTTAGGGTTGCTACTGGCGGCACTGATGGCCAGCCAGTTGTTCTGGTTGTCAGCCGCACGGGGCAGACCGACATTCCAGTTGTTGGTCGTCAGACTGAAGTCAACCCGGTTGAACCAGTCGCCCGAGTCATAGGTGTTGCGATCCATGGATTTGGAGCGCAGCAGATCCGAGCCCAGGTGCAGGAAAGGAATGCCCTGACTGAGCAGAGGATAGCTCAGTGCCTGATTCTGGATCCTGACCCGTTCGGCGGCGTCCATATCGGAGGGCAACACAAACTGCAGTTTGTCCCACAGGGTCTCATTGTCGTGCTTGGACACATAGTTGACCGTATCGGCAGGATCCTGCGCATAACCGGCCGGCTGACCATTCCACTGGTAATCAAAGGCAGACAGGTAGTTACCGCTGGCGGCGACAAACTCAAAGCTGCCGATATTACCGGCCAAACCGATGCGGGTGGTGTCCTGCTCATGCAGGCTGCCACCTGCGTTGAACAGGGCACCGCTGCGCACAGCTTCACGCTGGCGATCCGAGAAAGTACCCACTTCGGTACCGGCCATGGCCAGTTGAGAGGCCTGTTCGAAGCGCCTGTTATTGACTACCTCACCAAAATTCCAGCCTTCCCCATAGAAATAGGTGTCAGGATCCACGGCACGGACCGCGTCCCTGGCTGATAACACGGCATCTCGTGGAATATGGCCCATCAGATCAAAACGAAAACCGTCAAAGCCAAACTGTTCGGCGAATATCACCAGCGAGTCGCGCATCAGTTTGCTCATCATCACCAGCTCTGTGGCGGTATTTTCACAGCAGGTGGAATTTTCGATGCGGCCGCTGACCTCGTTGAGACGCTGGTAGTAGCCGGGTACCAGCTTGTCCAGCACCGAGTTGTCATACAATCCGGAGGAGGCCGTATGGTTGTACACCACATCCAGCACGGTGCGCAGGCCCATCTCATGCAATGCCTGGTTCATGGCGCGCATCTCAATAATTCGCGCTACGCCGTCCGGATCACTGGCATAGCTTCCTTCAGGGGCGGCAAAATGATGTGGGTCGTAACCCCAGTTAAAGCCATCCAGGGCGCGCATGGCATCGATCAGGGCCTGGGCGTCTGTCGTACCGGGGGTATAGCTTTCCAGCACCTGTTGCAACGTGGCACTGGCATCCTCCACCCCGCACACAGGTGCACTGGCATTAAACTGGCACAGCCGGCCCACGGTGTCGCTCAGATCCACCCGCTTGTTCGTGTCTTCTTCGATGGAGGCAATATCATTGGCCGGCAGCAGGTGAATGTGGGTCAGCCCCGCCTGCTGTAAGGACTGCAGGTGCTGAACTGACTGACTGTTCGCCTCGGTAAATGCCAGGTATTTGCCGCGGTTGCCTGCGCTGACAGTCTCATCCCAGACACTGAAATCACGGATGTGGGTCTCGTAAATAATACTGTCTTCCGGGGCGCCGACAGTGGGCACCGGATGGCCATCCCAGCCGGCGGGCTTGAGATCCGCATCTTTGAGGTTAACAAACTGGCTGTAACGACCATTGGTGGAAAGACTAACGGAGTAGGGATCGGTACTGGTCAGGACTTCCACCTGTTCGGTCAGAGGATGGAAGACTTCCACCTGGAATTGGTAGAAGCGCCTATCCAGCTGTGCTTTGTTGCCGGTATAGGACCAGATGCCGGTACCGGCATCCCATTGCATAGGGTGGCTGGACAGTGGATCTTTGTGCTGATCGAACACCTGCAATGTCAGTGCCCGGGCGGTGGGTGCCCAGACCGATACCAGCACCTGCTCACCCAGGTATTGAACGCCAAGCGTGGACTCATCGGCATCGTTGTGGCTGCGGGTATAGAGATAGTCCAGCAGCCGCCCCGTTTGGACCCGGGTGGCATCGGCCAGGTTTCCTTCAGCGTCCAGCGCCACCGCAATCAACTGGTTCCTGACCAGTGATTTGGCCTGATCCTCTTCCAGGCTCAGACTAAAGCCGCTGAAACCAGTCAGCTGTGGATCGCGCTGATAATAACTGGCATCGGCATCGGCAGGGCTTAACGGCAGATAATCGGTACTTTGCAGTTTGTCATCGTCGATGGGCGACAAGGTTGCCGACTCACTGTGATAAAGGCGATATTCGGCTGCCTGGCCTGTCTGCCACACCAGAGTGTCGGTACCCAGCCAGTGGGCCCGCGCACCGTCGAGGAACAGTGGCCGACTGGTCAGTGGCTCATACCAGATCTCTGCATAACCGTGGAAGGTAAAACCCTGTTGACCCTGGGCGGGCTCGAAACGACTGTTATCCGGTCCCAGAGCCTTGTCATCGTCCTTATGGATAATAAAGTTATAACATCCGGCACCAGGCTCAATAGTCAGAACGTAATAGGCACCATACTCGGGATGGATCCCATCGGCGGGGTAGGGATTGCTCCAGTTGGCGAAATAGTCGCTGTCGCGGGTGGGGGGGGCATAATTGCCACAGCCTTCGCCGTTCCACAGGTGCAGACCCCAACCCGTATAGTCATTGTCTTCACGCTGGTAAAAGACGGCTATCTGATTGTCTGTCAGCACCAGACCGGTGCCTGAATCCTCAATATCGGCCTGTAATCGCAGCGATAAGGCCAGCGGTACCCGTTCCATACTCAGATTAAGGGTGAATGACAGGGACTGTCCCGGGGATAGGCTCTCTGCAGCAAGGGATATATAGGGCTTGCCGTCCACTTCGCCATCGGCATTTTTCAGGGTATGGGTGCTGCTATCCACCACCACCCGCAGGGGGCCGGGGAGTGTCTCCTCACCCTGGTGGGTCAGGGTTACCTGGCTCACATACTGGCGGTTGATACGATCGAAAACCGGCCTTGGGGAATAATCGAAGGAGACCTCCGACTGGTCCTGCCAATCGGCCGCTGCCGGCAGGGCCAGCAGCAAAAAACACAGGCTCAGAAGATAGCGGAACATCAGTTTATCCTCCTGCGCATACACAGTGCCAGAATTCCCAGCAGCATCAAAGCGGGCAGGGCGGGCTCACTGACCTGCACTGAGACTGCGCGCAAACTGACATTATCGATGGCCAGGGTGGAGAACAGCCCGTCACCAATGGCAAAGCCTTCCTGCAGTGTAAAGTCCAGGAACCAGCCTGACTGGTTATAAAAACTGCTGTCCAGCAGGATATTGAGGCTCCCAGATCCGTAACTGCTCTGCCCTTCCAGGGAGGATTGCAACAGCGCCCCCAACTGGCCATCGGCTCCGTACAGGTTGCCCAGGCCGTCATTGAGGGAAATATTGAAGAAGTCACCGGACAGCGGGTCGCCGTCGGTCCCGAAAAACTCCCAGTCAAAACTCAGCCACAGTGACTGTCCGGCGGCAACACTGAGATCCAGCTCCTGATAGAGGGTATTGGCAAAAAAGGCGCTGGCGTTTTGCCCGTCATCCACCGTCAGCAGGGCACGACAGTGACCGGCATTGTTTTCAACGGCAAAATCACCCGTGGCACCCTGGTCGCCCAGGCCGTCTGTATCCAGGTTCCAACCGCCGAGATCACAGCTCTGGAAATCACCGTTGGTAATAAGGGCGGCCTGTACCGGCAGGGTTAACAGCAGGCACAGGGGCAGCAAGAGCTTCGAGTAACGCTTCACTAGGTGTTCTCCGTCAGGGGTTTAACAAAATGCTTACAAGCGCTTGACAATAGTTGAACAAAAACTCGTCAGGCAAGGGTTAGTGACGGCTTTGACGAATGAATACGTATGCAGCTGTTTGAGTGTCAGCATTCTTGACACTGCATTTGGACAACGGTTTTCATGGGAGCCACCGGCGCCATTCAACCGACTGTAAGTAACCATCGATCTGGCATATTTATTTATTAAAAATCAAATTGATAGCGGTAAACAGAAGATGGATTAAGGGTGCCAACCCTTTGGATTTTTCTGCCGTTGCATCAGGGCAGCCAGGCCGGGGATCCTCTGCAACAGGAGGGTGGTGGTGTCAGAATAACTTACACCCAGGGTAAGACCAGGCCGGGATAGTGCTGTCAGAGATGGGCAAAAGCAAGGTCTGCCAACAATAACTGAGCCATCCGCAGACAGGATACTTGTGGTTTTGTGTGTTTAGATGGAATTTTGTGTTTAAAGGGCTGTTTATATAAAATTTCCAATTCAGAATGGACGAATTTATCAAGTTAATGTAGACTACCAAGAATTTGCCAATTTTTTGCTTTTTACCGGGAGTGTCCGGCCTGCGAAGTCAGCAAATTCAAGTAAACGGGATGTAAATCAGACATTTACACCCGTTTTTTTTAGGTTGCCAGAATGCCCGTATTGCCAAGTAAAGGGATATGGGCAGCGAATAGGAGGTTGACTTGACTAAATCCGCCCTTTTAGTCCTCGAAGACGGTTCGGTTTTCAAAGGGACAGCAATTGGAGCCGATGGTATCACGGTGGGAGAGGTGGTGTTCAATACCGCCATGACGGGATACCAGGAAATCCTCACCGACCCATCCTATGCCGAACAGATAGTGACCCTTACCTATCCTCACATTGGCAACACAGGTACCAATGACGAAGATGAGGAGTCCAACCGGATCTGGGCCAAAGGCCTGATTATCAGAGACCTCCCCATCATCGCCAGTAACTTCCGCAATCAGCTCTCCCTTTCCGACTACCTTAAAAAGCACAATATTCTGGGCATCGCCGATATCGACACCCGTCGCCTGACCCGTATTCTCAGGACCACAGGGGCGCAAAGCGGCTGCATCATGGCCGGCGACGATTTGGATGAAGCCAAGGCGCTTCAGGCAGCGAAGAAATTCCCCGGCCTGAAGGGAATGGATCTGGCCAAGGAAGTGTGCACGGACAAGACCTATGTGTGGAACCACGGCTCCTGGAAGCTGGGCAGCGGTCATGAGGAGAATCGCCAGGATCTGCCCTTCCACGTGGTGGCCTACGATTACGGCGCCAAGCACAATATCCTGCGTATGCTGGTGGATCGCGGCTGCAAGCTGACGGTGGTGCCGGCCCAGACCCCGGCCGATGAAGTGCTGGCCATGAATCCCGATGGGGTATTCCTGTCCAATGGACCTGGCGACCCGGAGCCTTGTACCTATGCCATTGAGGCCATCAAAACTATTGTGGACAAGGGCATCCCCACCTTTGGCATCTGCCTGGGACATCAGTTACTGGCCCTGGCCAGCGGCGCCAAAACCATGAAAATGAAGTTCGGTCACCACGGGGCTAACCATCCGGTTAAGGACATCCCCAACAACAGGGTGATGATTACCAGTCAGAATCACGGTTTTGCGGTGGATGAGAAGACCATGCCCTCCAACCTGGAGGTGACCCACATTTCCCTGTTCGACAAATCCATCCAGGGTATTCATCGCACAGACAAGCCGGCGTTCAGCTTTCAGGGACACCCCGAGGCCAGCCCCGGCCCGCATGATGCGGCGCCGTTGTTCGACCATTTTATCGACCTTATCGCAGCCAATAAGTAACAGGGGGAAGCATGCCAAAACGTACCGATTTAAAAAGCATTCTGATTCTCGGCGCCGGCCCCATCGTTATCGGCCAGGCCTGTGAATTTGACTACTCAGGCGCCCAGGCGTGCAAAGCGCTGCGCGAGGAAGGATTCCGGGTGATCCTGGTTAACTCCAACCCGGCGACTATCATGACCGACCCGGAAATGGCCGATGCCACCTACATCGAGCCCATTCACTGGGAGGTAGTAAAGAAGATTATCGAAAAAGAGCGCCCGGACGCCATCCTGCCCACCATGGGCGGCCAGACCGCATTGAACTGCGCGCTGGATCTTGACCGTCACGGTGTATTGAAGGAATTCGGTGTTGAGATGATCGGCGCCACCGCCGATGCCATCGACAAGGCCGAGGATCGGGAACGTTTCGATCAGGCCATGAAAAGCATCGGCCTGGAATGTCCCCGTGCCGAAATTGCCCACAGCATGGAACAGGCCCACGATGTACTCTCGCGCATCGGCTTCCCCTGCATTATCCGCCCGTCCTTTACCATGGGCGGCAGCGGCGGCGGTATTGCCTACAACATCGAGGAATTCGAGGAAGTCTGCCGGCGCGGCCTGGATCTCTCGCCCACCAATGAGCTGCTGATTGACGAGTCGCTGATTGGCTGGAAAGAATATGAAATGGAAGTGGTGCGGGACAAGAACGACAACTGCATTATCGTGTGTACCATCGAAAACTTCGATCCTATGGGTATCCACACCGGCGATTCCATCACAGTGGCTCCGGCCCAGACCCTGACCGACAAGGAATTCCAGATCATGCGTAACGCCTCGCTGGCGATTCTGCGTGAAATCGGTGTGGAAACAGGCGGTTCCAACGTGCAGTTTGGTGTCGACCCCCAGACCGGTCGTATGGTTATCATTGAGATGAACCCCCGGGTGTCCCGCTCATCGGCGCTGGCCTCCAAGGCTACCGGCTTCCCCATTGCCAAAGTGGCCGCCAAACTGGCGGTAGGCTATACCCTGGATGAACTGGCCAATGAGATAACCGGCGGTTTGACCCCGGCTTCCTTTGAGCCGTCCATCGACTACGTGGTCACCAAGATCCCACGTTTCAATTTTGAAAAATTCCCCGGTGCCAATGATCGCCTGACCACACAGATGAAGTCGGTGGGCGAGGTGATGGCCATCGGCCGTAACCAGCAGGAGTCCCTGCAAAAAGCCATTCGTGGCCTGGAAACCGGCGCCAACGGGCTGGATCCTGTTATTGATTTAAATGATTCTGATGCCCGCACCCGTATTGTGCGTGAGTTGCGTGAAGCCGGCGCCGAGCGGTTGTTCTACATCGCCGATGCCTTCAGGATCGGCATGTCGGTGGATGAGATATTCCAACTGACCAATGTTGACCGCTGGTTCCTGGTGCAGATTGAAGATCTGGTGCAGATGGAAGCCAGGGTGGCCGAATTGGGTCTGTCGGGTATTGATGAAGACCTGATGCGTCAGCTAAAACGCAAAGGCTTCTCGGACGCGCGCCTGGCGGCCCTGACCAATGTGGCCGAGGCCGACGTACGGGGCAACCGCCATAAGATGGGTATAGTACCCGTCTACAAGCGGGTGGATACCTGTGCCGCCGAGTTTGCCACCAGCACCGCTTATATGTACTCCACCTATGATGAGGAATGCGAAGCCAACCCCAGCGATCGCGATAAGATCATGGTGCTTGGGGGCGGGCCGAACCGTATCGGCCAGGGGATCGAGTTCGACTACTGTTGTGTGCATGCGGCCCTGGCCCTGCGTGAGGACGGCTATGAGACCATTATGGTCAACTGCAACCCTGAAACAGTCTCCACCGATTACGACACCTCGGATCGCCTGTATTTCGAGCCGGTGACCCTGGAAGACGTACTGGAAATCGTCCGGGTTGAGAAGCCCAAAGGCGTGATCGTCCAGTACGGGGGCCAGACGCCGCTGAAACTGGCCCGCGCTCTGGAAGCCAACGGCGTACCTATTATCGGCACCAGCCCGGATGCCATTGACCGCGCCGAAGACCGTGAACGTTTCCTGCAGATGGTGCACAAGCTGAACCTTAAGCAGCCGGCCAATGCCACGGTCAGCAATGTGGAACAGGCCCTGATCCAGGCCGAACGGATCGGCTTCCCGCTGGTGGTGCGTCCTTCCTATGTGCTGGGTGGCCGGGCCATGGAAATCGTCTATGACATTAAGGATTTGAAACGTTACCTGAATGAAGCGGTGAAAGTTTCCAACGATTCGCCGGTGTTGCTGGATCGCTTCTTGGATGATGCCATCGAAGTGGATATCGATGCCATGAGCGACGGTAAGGAGGTCGTCATCGGCGGTATTATGGAGCATATCGAACAGGCGGGTGTTCACTCAGGTGATTCGGCCTGTTCGTTGCCGCCTTACAGCCTGCCAAAGGAGATCCAGGACAAGATGCGTGAGCAGGTCAGGGCCATGGCCCTGGAGCTTGGCGTAATCGGCCTGATGAATACCCAGTTTGCGGTAAAAGGCGGAGAAGTCTATCTTATCGAAGTTAACCCCCGTGCGGCCCGCACCGTGCCCTTCGTGTCCAAGGCGACCGGTGTGCCGGTAGCCAAAATCGCTGCCCGGGCCATGGCCGGTCAGTCGCTGGCCGAGCAGGGCGTGACCCGGGAGATCATCCCGCCTTACTTCTCCGTCAAGGAAGTAGTGATGCCCTTTGCCAAGTTCCAGGGGGTCGATCCCTTGCTTGGCCCTGAGATGCGCAGCACCGGTGAGGTGATGGGCGTGGGTGAAAGCTTCGAAGAGGCCTATGCCAAGGCCAACCTGGGTGCCAGTTCGCCTTTGCCGAAGCGCGGCAAGGCCCTGCTGTCGGTGCGCGAAACGGACAAGCAAAGAGTGGTGGAGCTTGCCAAGGCCATGCTGGCCAAAGGCTTCAAGCTGGAAGCCACCAAAGGCACGGCTCAGGTCATTAATGATGCGGGCTTAGAATGTGCGGTGGTCAACAAGCTGGCTGAGGGCCGGCCGAACATTGTCGATGCGATTAAAAACGGTGTGTATTCTTACATTATCAATACTACCGAGGGGCGCCAGGCGATTAATGATTCTGTGTATATTCGTCGTGAGGCCCTGTTGAATAAAGTCGCCTATACCACCACTATGAATGCAGCCTTTGCTACTACCAATGCACAGGAAGCAGATGACAGGGCCAGAGTCAGCTCTGTTCAGGAATTACATGAGAGAGTAAGTCGTTAATGCAACCAATACCCATGACAGCTAAAGGCGCAGAGATGCTGCGCAATGAGCTGAATGAACTGAAAAGTGTCAAGCGGCCGCAAATCATTCAGGCCATTGCCGATGCCCGCGAGCACGGCGACCTGAAAGAAAATGCCGAATACCACGCTGCCCGTGAGCAGCAGGGCTTCTGCGAAGGCCGCATTCAGGATATCGAAGCCAAACTGTCCAATGCGCAGATTATCGATGTGACCAAGATGACCAATAATGGCAAGGTCATTTTCGGCGCCACCGTGACCCTGCTCAACCTGGATACGGACAAGGAAACCCGTTACCGTATCGTCGGCGACGACGAAGCGGATATCAAAAACAACCTGATCTCCGTTAACTCGCCCATCGCCCGTGGGCTGATTGGCAAGAGCCAGGATGACGTGGTGAATATCCAGACCCCCGCTGGCGCGGTGGAGTATGAGATTGTGGAAGTGGAATATCTTTAGATCTGCTTTTGCTTGAAATTAAAAACGGCGCCCCGTGGCGCCGTTTTTTGTTTGTGTGGCCCCAACAGGGTTCAGTATCTCCAATGGCTTCCGTCGTCACCACGACAGACGGGTGGCTACACGCTTCTTGTCAGCGAGCAGCGAAAACGACCAGCCATTGCGCTCACACAGCCGTTGCACTATACCCAGGCCCAGACCATACCCATGATGCGAAGGCGCCTCGGTCGGCGTGTGCCGCTCATCTGCGTTACTGCATACCTGATTGGTGACTAAGAGCTCCTGCTCTTTGATGAGAATAGTGATCGGTCCCTGCCCGTCGAGTGTGTGCTCGAACGCATTTCGCACCAGATTATTGACCGCGATAGAAAAAGCCTGTGGATGTCCGCAGACTAAGGGTTTGGCCAGTTCGTGTATATCCACATCGATACACTTGCCGTTCAGCAGGTAGCGTTGCTGATCTATCGCTTTGCTCACCAGCGGCATCACTGAAAACTGCTCGTCATACAAACCGTCGTCGGTTTCGCGGGCCAGGCACAAAAACATTTCAATGGTGGTTTTCATGTCGAGCGTCGCACGCCTCACCCGATTCAGCGCCTTCGCATCGGCTGCTGACAGATCGCTTTGTTCCAGCAGTTCAAGTGCGCCGGTGATCACCGTGATGGGCGTACGCAACTCATGACTGGCTGAGCTGGTAAAGTATCGCTCCCTCTCAACAAAAGCGCTGATACGCTCAAGGGTTTTCTCAATGGTCTCAGCGAGCATGCCAACCTCATCATCACCAAACCGACCGGACTCTATGCGTTTATAATCTTCGGCTGACAGGTGCTCCAGGTCGATGTCCTCCACCGCTCTGGCGAGTTGCGCCACAGGAGCGACAGCTTTGCGCATCACAACCACGCCCAGTCCGAAACCAAGGGCACCGAGCGTCCCTACGACACCGGTGATAACCAGCAGCAACCACCAATCCTCTGACGATGCCGCTTCAATCCCGGCTACATCGAACACCACAAAGGCGCGCGGCTTTTCACTGCCGGAGGGGATTACCGCCACATGCAACTCTTCGGCTTCGAATTCGTACAGTCCCTCAGCGGGGTTGGTCTGCGCCCACTCCTGCAGTGATTCGGGCAAGCGGGCAACCGCATCGTAGCCGCGAAGGTTCACCGGCATAACGGGATAGCTGTTGGCAGCAACCTGCAGCTGTTGTGTCAGCACACGGTCTTCGCTCAACCTGATGGCAGCGAAGAAAGCGAATCCCCAGGCTACGCTGAGTGCGGCAACACAGATTGCAAAGGCAAAGGCGACGCGTTTGCGTAAACTGAGCCGGTACATTTTCAGAGGCTGTTTATCTTTCATATACCCCTTTGTTGAGAGATATAAATAGCTCAATCAAGGCGCGTGTGGTGTGGTTTAGCCATCTGAACGAAGCTGGCGCAACCCGGAATGAGCCATTTATAGCCTCAACCCCCTCTCTTTCAGAAAAGGGGGCTGGTGCCATTCTTACTCCTGTCATCCCTGATGCTCGCCGACAAACGGCCAGCCAAGCTGTTACAAATTGCTCCGGGCATTTTTTTCCGCCCAGCCGCGTGATATGAAATCTATCCCTATATTTCACCGCTTCGCGGCCAGCTTTGCTGTTCCAATGGATTCCATTCTCATAGGTCAGTCGCTTATTTTGGCCCACTAAACTTCACTCCTGTGGCCTCGATGGACAATAAAATGGCCGCCAGCAACGCGCGCATAAGAGGTTAACAGCCACTACTCATCCTCTGAAATTCGGTAGCCGATGCGATGCACAGTATGAATCAGCGGGCTGTCAAACGGTCTGTCGATGGCCTGACGCAGCTTGTACATGTGCGAGCGTAGCGCGTCACCATCGGGGCGCTCGTCAGCCCACAGCAAGGTTTCGAGCGTATCGCGTGCCACAACAGAGGGAGCCTCTTCCATCAATCGCTGCAGTAGTTTCATGCAGGCAGGGTTGAGATCGACGCGCCTTCCTGCGCGATGCACTTGCAGCGTGGACCTATTCAAAGTCAGCTCACCCACAGTTAACAGGTTGTCGGTTTTTCCGTGACTGCGTTTATAAAGCGCTTGCAGTCGGGCATGCAGCTCCTGTAATGCGAATGGCTTGACCAAATAGTCATCGGCGCCCGCCTCGAACCCCTTAAGTTTATCGTCAAGCGTGTCTCTTGCCGTTAGCATAAGCACAGGCGTTGCAACGAAGGCATCGGTTCGCAGCTTCTGGCAAAAACTCAGGCCATCCATCCCCGGCAGCATCAGATCCAGAACAATTACGTCAAACGGGTTTGTCAACGCAATGTGCATCGCGCTGATACCGTCATAGGCAAAATCCAGTATATAGCTGTGCTTTTCCAGATAGGCGGCAATGTTTTCACATATGTCGCGGTTGTCTTCGACAATCAATGCTCTAATCGACGCCGAACCAAGCCCGTGTGCCATATGTTCCTCCCCCTTACCAGGCATAGTCCAGTCGAAGACCAATAAGCGGCTCGGCCTCGCTATCGTCTTTCACTTCAACGCCCCGGCGATAGTCAAACTCGGTGTCGTCGCTCGATGACGCTGAGGTTACGTTGATGACATCGAGAAAGGCTGTGACATCTATGGGTCCGAATGCGCGCCGATAATCAACGCGAAGGTTCAACAAACTGTAGCCGCTTTTGCGACCGACATTACGCTCGGTGATCTCTTTCGAATAGCGTAGTGGCTGTCCGGGCCCCAATACGTCTGAGTGAATAACAAAGTTGTCGTCTGGCCTGCCGGAGAGATACTTGTAGCGCCCGGCGACCTTCCAGCGGTCGTTGATTTCCCAGGTCAGACCGAGGGTGGCGACATGCTTACGACTGAATTCAGCGGCCACAGCACCGCGACCGTCTTTGCGGTCAACTACGGCATCGTTGTAAGAATAGGTTGCGCTGGCGTAAAGGCCTTCACGGATCGTACCGTTGACCACGATGTCGACGCCGTACGATCTGCCTTCCCCAATGTTGGCAAAGGTTCCGCTTGCCCGATCAAGGTCGACCACCAGGTCGTCGAGGTTTTGATAGTAGGTCTCCGTTAGTACCGACCATTGGCTGTTCAGAAAGTAGTTTAAACCGACACTGGCATGGGTGATTTTTTCGTTCTTAAGGTTGTTTGACTCATTAGCGGCGAGCTCTAAAAACCGGGGTGACTGATAAAAGAGTCCTGCGGTGGCAAAATATTTAACCCGTTCACCCGGCTGCCAGTTGACGCTGAACCTGGGCGACGCGAAGCTTTGGTCGGCAAAACCATCCCGCTCCACCCGTAAGCCGGTGCCAACATCCCAAGCACCAAGTTCAAAAACCTGATCGACGTAGCCGGCGTAGCTGGTTTCTTTCTGATTGATTGAAGAGTTGATGTTCTCGGGAGTCAACACAATATATTGCTGCCCGGGGTCAGGTCTGAAATCATCATCGTCGTAAACAAAACGGATCCAGTCGCCATCTAGGACAGTGTGGTAATCCAGTTCAATTTGCGTTACCCGCACACCGGCACTGAACACACCCCATTGATTTATTGTCTCAAAATCGCTTCGCCAGCCAATCTCCGTCTCATCTTCACCAATGGTAATAATGTCTTCGCGCACCGGAAAACTGGACGGGGGGGATTCTGCTGGTACCAGATCAGGAAAGGCTTCGCCTTCCGAGCTGACTTTGTCGCTTGTGCGGTAATAAACTTTGTTGGTCCAGACCGCTTTGTCACCGATCAGTGATCGCAATGTCAGGCCATACAAATCACTATCCTGTTCAAAATCCAGCAGCGCAGTATCTTCAAAGTCGGGCGATTCGGCAACGTGAGTCACACCGCGGGTATAGTCCTCGTGTGTATCCATCAGGAGAATTTCAATGCGGTTGTCCGGGTTGACGGGTATGACCGATTTCAGGATGATATCTCTTAACACAGGTTCGCCAATATCCAGTTCTTCAATGGTTTCAAACAAAGCACCGAAGTCAAGTCGCCGGGCAGAAACGAGCATCGTGGCGTCTTCAGTGATACCGGCAGGACCGTCGTAACCCACTTCATAACCCGCAAGATCGAGGCGAAGGCTGGCTGAAGGGCTAGGATTGCCATCGGCAACATCCAGTTTCAGCAGCGATGCGGCACGGCCACCATAAGCAGGGCCCCAGCCCCCTGGGGAGAACTCAGCCCCGTCGATAACGTTCGGTGCAAAAATCGAGAAACGACCTCCACCACCGACATCTTCCTCTTCACCCAGTGTCGCATCAAAGTGCACCGCTTTATCAAAGGGAAAGTCATCAACGAATAGCAAATTATCTCTTGGGCCACGACCGCGTACACTAAAGCTGGCGAATTCACTGGCGGATGCCAGGCCCGGCAATCCGTCCAGTGAGAGCAGCGGATCTGCGCCGCCGCCCACAGCGCTTCGCAGCGCTTCTCTGTCGAGATAGATGCTGGAAGCTGATGCAAATGTATCGGTTTGCTTTCCTAGCACCACTACTTTCTCTATTTCCACTTCTCTAAGTTTGAACTCTATCTTGATGTTTTTGCGCGAAACCACCCGTACGCTTGGTTCATACAATGAAGTGAACCCGCTTTTGGCCAGGTCCACCGAGTAGAGCCCCGGGTCGAGCTGTTCAACGACGATGCGACCTTGTTCGTCGGTTTCTAAAGTTTGTATGGAAGCGGTTTCCCGTTCCCTGATCCTGATCTGCACGCCTGAGAGTGGCCGGTCAGTAGTCTGATCTTTGACTATCAGGGTCAGCGCACCGGGTGCCTCTGCTGCATGGCTAAAAAATGAAAAACCGATCAGGAGGGTCCACAGGGTCAACCACGATACTTGTCGGTATTGCCGGCTCATAATGTTATCCCTCTATGTGTCAGCCACGAGACGTGCTTCAAATGCCTGTTCATATTGCTTCCCTCCCAGAATCGACCGTATTTAGTTGATGAAACGCTGGAAGATTAGCAAAGCCAATGTGACTAAAACGTCGCTGAAATGTGAAGGTAATATCAGCAGCGTCAAATTCTTTTTGTAAGGGGTTTAGTGTTCAATCAGTGACAATATCAGCCTTTCCACCAACAGGGCTGATTAGTTCACAGACAAAATGCCGGTACAAATTCTTCTGTAAAAGGTTGATCCCGCTCTGGAGTAAATCGTATTACCGCCTAGTACTTTATCGGGAATGAAACCATGAAAAGAATACAGCTTCCACTCGCCACATTTGCTGGCACGCTTTTATATTTTGGAGCGATAAATGCAGCAGAGACAAAAACACCTCTGGTTCCGCTTCCTTCCATCGACGATTTTACCCATGGTGATGGTTGGGGGGTTGGCGTTGGGCTTGGCGTTGAATATGAGTCTGCTTATGAGGGTTCGGATGAATTTGAGCTAGAGGTTGATCCGGCTGGCGGGGTGCAGTGGCGAACTGGCGAACACATTTTTTTCTGGGCTGGAGAAGCCATTGGCTGGCGGACTTTGGTGGATGATTCCTGGTTGTTTCAAGCCTCCTTAGGCTACGAAGAAGGTCGTGAAGAGGGTGACTCAAAAGATGGCAGACTCAATGGCTTAGGCGAATCGGGGTCTGGGGCGGAATTGCTGTTGGAAGTGCGTCATGCCCTGGGACAAGACTGGCGTTACTTCTTAGATGGCCGGATATCAACAGGAAGCATTGGCACACTGGGGATTTTCGGCGTAGGAACCTGTTTGGCTTGCCAACCTGACGGCACTGGCTGGGAAATCGGCGCGGTGGTCACTTTTCACGATAGCGAGTTCGCCAACCGGGGCTTTGGAGTGAATGCGCAACAATCCATCGATTCAGGTATTCCCCAAACCGATGTTGATGGCGGATTCAGATCCGTTGGCATTAATGTTAACTATCGGTATTACCTGAACAAGAACTGGCAGCTTTTCGGTGAAGCGCTTTACGAACGTTACGGGAGTGACGTTTCAGATAGCCCCCTATCCCGGAATGATTATGAAGCGGAAATCGGTATTGGCTTTGTTTATGTTTTTTAATGCACCCTAGAAGAGAATTGAATATATTTTCGTTCAGTCGCTGAATGTCTGCTAAGGGTTAAAGGCGAGTCCACAAATTTTAAACCTTCACCTTCAGTTGTAGGCATAAACAAACCGATCTATCCGGCGATGCCGTTTAAAAACTTCCCTGATAAGGAGCATCCACTGCGCTCATGGCATCGCCGTGTGAAACCTTGCTGAAAGCAGATCGCAGCCAACTGGCTGCGACCAAGCCCCAAGCTCACTCCAAATGATAATCCATCACCGGCTTGTCCAGTTCCTGTAGCTTGGGTTTGAGGGTTTCGGCATCCCCTACGATGACCGTGACCATTTCATCCAACTGCAAATGCTTCTCGGCCAGGGCGTTGATTTCTTTGGCGGTGATATTATCCACGATCCTGGCCCGCGCTTTGACAAAGCCGGGCTCAAGATCGTATTTGAGGATCTGGGCCAGGAAGCTGAGCTTGGCGTAGGGGGTCTCGTATTCCAGGGCGTCCTGCTGATTGATGGCCAGGCGTAGGAAAGCCAGTTCGTTTTTATCGATTCCTTCTTTGGCGTACTGGCGGATCTCGCCGTACAGCTCCTTGAGTGCTTCGACTGTTACATCGGCTCTGACATCGGCCGAGACGGTAAGGCGGCCTACATAGCTGTCGCCACCAAAGCCGGAGCCGGCGCCGTAGGTATAGCCCTTGTCTTCACGCAGGTTGAGGTTAATACGGCTGTTAAAGGCGCCGCCTAAGGGGAAGTTCATCAATCCGGTGCGGTAGAACTCACCGGTAAAGTCCTTTTTCAGGCCGCGCTTGCCAATACGGATAGCCGACTGGGCGGCCTCATCCTTGTTGACCAGATAGATACTGCCGGGCTGATAAACCGGCTCGCCGAACACTGGCTCAGCATCCGGGGCGCTGCCAGTCCAGGCCTGCATCTTATCCAGATTGGCGAAGATGGCCTGTTTATCCAGGTCGGAGACCAGAATCAGCTCTGCCTCGGCGGGTTTGAACCAGGTTTGGTAGTAATTTTTCACATCTGCAAGTGAAATGCTGGCCAGACTCTGCTCGGTGCCCCCCCTAGGCATACCGGCGATGCTGTCCTTACCGTAGAGCAGCTCACGCAAGGCTTCATTGGCCAGATAACCGGGGTTCTTCTTGGCATTTCTGACCGACTCAATGGCGCGGTTTTTAATCCTGTCGAAATCATCCGGATTAAAGGCGGGCATAAACAAAAACTCTTCCAGCAGGTTAAGAGTCTGGGGCAGGTTTTCACTCAGGCTGTTGACGAATACATCCAGACTCTCATCGGTGGCGCTGACCAGGATGCTGCTGCCCAGCTTATCCAGTGCCCGGCTCATTTCCTCGCTGCTGCGAAGTTGGGTGTCTTCAGTGAGCATGGCGGCCAGAATGCCGGCTACGCCGGCTTTTTCAGGAGCCTGTTGATAGGCGCCGCCCTGTACTCGCAGCAATAGGGCCGTGGTGGGAGTTTCCGGGTTGTCGGTCCCCAGGATCTCTATGCCGTTAGCCCATTTGTCCTGCCAGTACACCGGCAGGGTTACCGCGGGGTTAGGGCCTGGCTTAGGCCTTACCGACCTGTCAAAGGTTTTCGGCGTGGTGCGAAAGCTCAGATCTTCGGCCTTGGTATCGGAAGGGCCCAATTGGGGCCGGACGGGCGGCTGGTAATTGTCCTCTCTTGCCGCCAGTTGTGGCTGTCCGGCGGGCACGATGCTCATCACCACGGACGGCTGGTCTTTGATGTATTTGTCATACACCCGCATCACGTCTTCCTTGCTCACTGACTTGTAACGGTCCACCTGTTTCTGGATAAAGTCCGGATTGCCCAGGAAGGTTTCGTAACTGGCCAGCTGCGAAACCTTACCCTGCACACTTTGCAGGCCGAAGATGGCATCGGTGTATATCTCGACTTTGATTTTGTCCAGATCGTCCTGGGTGACGCCGCGTTGCTCAAATTCCTGCAGGCTGTCGCGGATCGCCTGTTCCATCTTATCCAGTGACATGCCGGCACTGGGGTGGGGTAGTGCCAGCAGGGCAAACTGACAGGCCAGCTCAGAACAGCCATGGCTGGCCTGGGCCTGCACGGCCTGTTGTGACTTGACCAGATTCTGATACAGCAAAGAGTTGCGTCCCGAGCCTAAAATCTGCATCAGCACGTCCAGCGCGGCTTCATCCGGATGAAACGCTTCCACAGTGGGATAGGCGATATACAGCAGTGGCAGGTGCACATTGTCCTGCAGGGACAGGTAGCGCGTCCTGTCCAACGCTACCTCAGGCGCTGTGGGCGGGCTGACGGCAGGCCCGGCTGGGATATCACCGAAGTATTTGTCCACCAGGCGCACCACCTCCTGGCTGTTCACATCTCCGCCTACGGTCAGGGTGGCGTTATTGGGCCCGTACCAGCGCAGGAAGAACTTCTTCAGGTCATTGACGTTGACCCGGTTGAGATCTTCCATCCAGCCTATGACAGGCCAGGAATAGGGATGGTCGGGCGGATACAGGGCCTGGGCGACGCTTTCACCCAGGCGGCCGTAAGGCTGGTTATCCACCCGCTGGCCACGTTCATTTTTAACGGTTTCCCGCTGCACCTCGAATTTTTCCTGGGTCACCGCATCGAGCAAAAAGCCCATACGATCGGATTCGAGCCATAATACGGTTTCCAATTGGTTAACCGGCACGGTCTGATAGTAATTGGTCCGATCCGAACTGGTGGTGCCGTTCATGGTGCCGCCCGCTTCGGTAATCAGCCGGAAATGCTCCTCGTCCGCCACGTGCTCTGTACCCTGGAACATCATATGTTCAAAGAAATGGGCGAAACCTGACTGGCCGGGCTCTTCCCTGGAGGAGCCCACATGATAGGTTACATCCACATGCACCAGGGGATCGGAGTGATCCTCATGCACGATCAGGGTCAGGCCATTGGCCAGCCGGTATTTGCTGTAGGGGATTACCAACGTATCGTCGCTGGCCTGCACCTTCTCAATCAGGGTGACACCCGCAGGCAGGGAGGCATTGGGAGTCGGGCTACAGGCGGTCAGGCTGATAAGGGCGACGGCCACCAACAAGCAGGAAGCTTTGGTCAAAACAGAGATCCTTCTAGGTTACTGCAAGAGCGTTTCTATAACCGGCTAATATGCAGAATCGATTCCCCAAGGACAAGTGCTTTACTCCGCCAGACTGGAAATTGCCTGTTACAAGCTGTGTACTGGTCAGTCAAAGGGCAGGCTTAATCCTCTTTGAATAAACAGGTAACCGCCCAATAGGAACAAGGTGACACCTGTGGCCAGATTCAGGTACCCGGACACCCTTGCCGAGGAAGCATGATGCCGAAGTCTGGTACCGACCCAGGCCCAGAGACTGATGCCCAGATAACAGCAGACGAAATACAGCCCGACGAATAGCAGCAGCACATGTCCTGACTGGGTAAGGTTAAAAGCTGAAACGGCTGACAAACAGGCCGCCCAGGCCTTGGGATTTAGCCATTGCAGCGTAAAGCCCTGGAGAAATCCGGCCAGGGGCTGCTGCTGATGAGCTTCGCTAGAGGAACCAAAGGCAATGCGATAACCCAGATAGAGAATAAATACCGCCCCCAGGGCGCCCAGCCAGGGGCCAAGCTGGGGATGTTGGCCAATCAACGCCTCCATACCCAGGCCACAGGCCATCAGCAACAGACAAAAGCCAATGGTGGCCCCCAGCACAAAAGCCTGGGCTTTATACAAGCCGTGGTTCAATCCGTTAATGAAGCTGACGAGATTGACCGGTCCCGGCGTCACCGAGAGTGAAAAGGCAAAAAGGCTCATACTAAGCAGCATCCACATGGCAGCTCTCCTGATAGGTTTTTGTCATTGTAGGCTCTTGTTATTCATTCGATAAATTGCTGCAATTAGAAAATACTTTTCCAATTAGATGTCTAATGATCGAAGATATCCGCGCCATGGCAGTGTTTGCCCAGGTGGCCCGCCACGGCTCCTTTACGCGGGCCGCTGCCGAACTGGGTTTGTCACCCTCAGTCGTCAGTTACCATGTTAGCCAGTTGGAAAAGCGCCTGGGGGTAGCGCTTATATACCGATCCACCCGTCGGCTCTCACTGACCCATGAAGGGGAATTGCTGCAGCAGCACGCAATGGACATGGTAAAGGCGGTGCAGGAGGGGTTGGCCAGAATTCACCCGGACGATGGGAGGCTCAGTGGGAAACTTCGTCTGAGTCTGTCGACGGCGTTGCAACAATCGCCCTTGCTGGGGGGGATAGCCGAATTTGCCAACCTGCATCCGGCCATCCGGATGCAACTGGAATTCAGTGATGATTGCAGGGATCTCTATGCCGATGCGATCGACCTGGCCTTTCGTGCCGGACAGTTGGAGGACAGTTCACTCAAAGCCAGACCGCTGGGGGCGATTAAGCGAAAACTCGTTTGTTCGCCGGGGTACTTTCGACAACAGCCAGAGCCTGAGGAGCCTGAATCCCTGCAGAGGTGGAGATGGATTAAGTTACGCATGCTGCCGGCCTCCAGAATGCTGAGCAAAGGCCAGGTGCGCCGGGAAGTGGCTTTTCACACCTATATGGAGGTGAACAGTGTGGAGGCCATGAGCTACCTGTCAATACTGGGGATGGGGTTGGCCACGCCGCCCTCAGCCATGGTGGATGAGGCGCTGAAAGACGGCAGGCTGACAGAAGTATTGCCCGACTGGCAGGTTGCGCCGATTCCGCTGTATGCCGTCTGGCCCGGGAATACGGCGCCCAATCACCTGGTCAGACGGCTGCTCGATTTTCTGGAACAACAACGCAATTGGTGAGTTACATATTGGGATAGTTGGGTCCGCCGGTGCCTTCGGGTGTCACCCAGACGATATTCTGGGTGGGATCCTTAATATCACAGGTTTTACAGTGTACGCAGTTTTGCGCGTTGATCTGCAACCTGGGCCCGTCTGCCTCCTCGACTATCTCGTAGACTGCTGCTGGGCAGTATCGCTGGGCAGGCTCGTCGTACTTGGCCAGATTCACCTTAACCGGCACGCTGTCATCCTTGAGCTTGAGGTGGCAGGGCTGATCTTCTTCATGATTGGTGTTGGACAAAAATACCGAGGACAGCTTGTCGAAACTCAGCACGCCATCCGGTTTAGGGTAGTCAGGCTTAGTGGCCTTGTCCTTGTGGGCCAGGGTCAGATGATCGGGAATATTGTCCGTCAGATTTACCGGCAGCTTACCGCCAAACCAGTTTTGATCCAGAGTATTGAACGCGCCGCCCCAGAAGGTGCCGTATTTGTGAATGGCCGCGCCGAAATTCCGTGACTGATACAGCTCTTCATTCAACCAGGACTGTTTGAACTTCTCTTCAAAGCTGGTCAAATCCTCACCGGCTTTGTCTTCAGTCAAGGCTTCAAATAACGTCTCGGCCGCCAGCATCCCGGACTTCATGGCCGTGTGGTTGCCCTTTATCTTGGCAAAGTTCAATGTGCCGGCGTCACAACCAACCAGCAAGCCTCCGGGAAAGCTCATCTTGGGCAGTGAATTCAGACCCCCTTTACTGATGGCCCGGGCTCCATACGCGACCCGTTTGCCCCCTTCAAGATATTGTTTGTACACCGGATGGTGTTTAAGACGCTGGAATTCATCAAAGGGGCTTAAATACGGATTGCTGTAATTCAGATCCACAATCAGTCCCACCAGCACCTGGCCGTTTTCGGCATGGTAGAGATAGCCACCCCCGCTGGCGTCCTCCAGCGGCCAACCGGCGCTGTGCACCACCAGTCCTTCCTGATGCTTATCGGCCGGCACATCCCATATTTCCTTAAAACCTATGGCATAGTGCTGGGGGGCCCTTCCTCTATTCAACTCAAATTTTTCAATTAGCTGCTTACCCAGATGGCCCCGACTGCCCTCGGCAAACACCGTATATTTTGCGCGCAGCTCCATGCCCGGCATAAAGCCGTCTTTGGGCTCCCCCTTGGCATCGACACCCATATCGCCGGTAATCACTCCGGCTACTTTACCGTCCTCAATAATTATCTGGGCAGCGGGGAAGCCGGGGAAAATCTCTACGCCAAGTTGCTCGGCCTGGGTGGCCAGCCAACGGCAGACATTGCCCATGCTGACGACATAATTGCCGTCATTGTGCATGGTCTTGGGGGTGGCGAAGCCTGGCAGTTTGCTGGCCTTGTTTTCGCCACGCAGCAGGTAGATATGATCATCACTGACTTTGGTCTTTAGCGGCGCGTCTTTGTCCTGCCAGTCTGGGATGAGTTCGTTTAAGGCGCGGGGCTCAAACACAGCGCCGGAGAGAATATGGGCGCCCACTTCCGAGCCTTTTTCCACTACACAGATCGTCATCTCCTGCTGTTTATCCTGCGCCAGTTGGGCCAGGCGGATAGCAGTGGAAAGACCGGCAGGGCCTGCCCCTACTATAACGACGTCAAACTCCATCGATTCTCTTTCCACTGGTCTCTCCTCGGTTTTGTTTATTATTGCTGGCGCTTATTATTGCTGTTGGGGGTTAACGAATCATCACCCCGGGTTTAAAATGCTGTAAATAATTCCCCGCGGCACAGGGTAGTGTCGGTTGACGTTTACGTCAACAGTAAGTACATTCGTCCAATAAAGTCGGGGTTCACCCCACAAGCAAGGGCATTTTAAGCTTGCCCTGTACCCTCATAACAAAGGTGTAAAGATGAAGATATTAGTGCCAGTAAAGCGCGCCATCGACTACAACGTCAAGGTGCGGGTGAAATCCGACCAATCGGACGTCGATCTCGCCAACACCAAAATGGCCATTAACCCCTTCTGCGAAATCGCCGTGGAAGAGGCGGTCCGGCTTAAAGAACAAGGCAAGGCAGAAGAGGTAGTGGTGGTATCCATTGGTAGTAAAGCCTGCCAGGAACAAATTCGTACCGCACTGGCACTGGGCGCTGACCGTGGCATTCATATCGAAACCGAACAGTCCCTGCAGTCGCTGCAGGTGGCCAAGCTACTGAAAAAAGTCGTCGAAGAAGAAAAGCCCGACCTGGTTATTCTCGGTAAACAAAGCATCGATTCTGACAACAACCAGACAGGCCAGATGCTGGCCGCCCTGTGCGGCATGCCTCAGGGCACTTTTGCTTCCCGTGTCGTGATCAATGGCGACAGCATCGAAGTGACCCGTGAAATCGACGGCGGTCTGCAAACCGTGGCCATCAAATTGCCGGCGGTGGTGACCACCGACCTGCGTCTGAACGAGCCTCGTTATGCGTCATTGCCTAATATTATGAAAGCCAAGCGTAAACCCCTTGAGGTGAAAGCCGCCGGGGATTTCGGTGTGGAGCTGTCCTCCAAGGTTAAGCTGGTGAAGGTTGAGCCGCCGGCTCAGCGTCAGGGCGGCGTAAAAGTGGCCGATGTGGCCGAGCTGGTGGATAAACTGAAAAACGAAGCGAAGGTGATCTAATGGCAATTCTGGTTTATGTGGAACACGACAACGCCCATCTGAAGGCCGAGAACCTCAAACTGGTCAATGCCGCCAGCAAGCTGGGTGATGAACTTCACCTGCTGGTAGCCGGGAAGGGTTGCCAGGCGATTGCCGAACAGGCCGCCAAAATCAGTGGCATCAGCAAGGTACTGGTGGCGGACAATGCCGTTTACGAGCACCAACTGGCAGAGAATATTGCCGAGCTGGTAGCCGAGCTGGGCAAAGACTACAGCCATGTACTGGCCGCTGCGACCACCACGGGTAAGAACTTTATGCCCCGGGTGGCGGCGCTGTTGGATGTGGCGCAGATCTCCGACATTATCAAGGTGCAAAGCGCGGATACCTTCGTACGGCCTATCTATGCGGGCAATGCCATCGCCACGGTACAGTCTGAGGATGCCATTAAGGTGATTACAGTGCGCACCAGCGCCTTCGATAATCAGGACGAGAGCGGCAGTGCAACTGTTGAGAGCATCGACCTGGTCAAGGAAAACAGCCTGTCCAGCCATGTGAGTGCCGAGCTGACTAAATCAGAGCGTCCCGAGCTGACTGCTGCCCGGGTGGTCATCTCCGGTGGCCGCGGAATGCAAAACGGCGAGAACTTTAAGCTGATGAACGGTATCGCCGACAAACTGGGCGCCGCCATTGGTGCATCCCGTGCGGCGGTGGATGCAGGCTTTGTACCCAATGATATGCAGGTGGGCCAGACAGGGAAAATCGTCGCCCCCGAACTATATATCGCCGTGGGCATTTCCGGTGCCATTCAGCATCTGGCCGGGATGAAAGATTCCAAGGTCATTGTGGCCATTAACAAGGATGAGGAAGCGCCTATCTTCCAGGTGGCCGATTACGGCCTGGTGGGGGATTTGTTCGACGTGCTGCCGGAGCTGGAAGCCAAACTCTGAGCTGAGGTTGCAAATGCCAGACAACAAAGCCGCTGAAAAGCGGCTTTGTTGTCTGAGGGGGATTTTTTTACTCCGGTTTATCCTGTCCGGTTTGCTCAGGAATATCCTCTTGCATGATCTCATCGTCCTCAGTGTCCAGTTCTTCCGCCTCCACTTTTCGCGGTTTACGCTTGGCCAGGATCTGATCGCCAACATCCACCCCGGCCATGGTATTGATACGTTTTTTCTTCGGTTTGGCAGTTTGCCAGACAGTTTCACCCTCTTTGGCATCAGCTTTGTCTGACGTGTCGTCGGCTGGGGCTTTTCTGGGTCTCAGACCTTTAAATTTCGCCTCCAGGCCTTCGATGGCAGTAAAGCTGATGTCCTGCTCAAGTAGCGCCTTGATGGCCAAAAAGCTGCTCCAGTCCTTAGGTCCCACTAACGATACAGCATGGCCTTTATTGCCGGCGCGGCCGGTGCGTCCCACTCTGTGCACATATTCCTCGGCAAACTTGGGCAGATCGAAATTGATTACCAGGGACACCTTCAACAGATCCAATCCGCGGGAGGCCACATCGGTGGTTACCAGCATCTGGTGATGGCCGCGGCCGAACTCGTTCATGATATTGCTGCGTTGTGACTGGTTCAGCTCGCCTGACAAGGCAATACTGCTGATGCCCCATTCCTGCAGCAGCAGCGCCAGACGTTCGGTATCGGCCCGGGTGGCGGTAAAGAGGATGCCCTGACGAAAACTCTGCCCGGTGACCAGCGCTTTGAGCAGGGCTTCTTTATGCTCGATATGATCGGCCAGGATAAAACGTTGCTCAATATCCTGATGCTCTTCGCCTGCACTGCCCAGGCTGATACGCTGGGGGGCTTTGAGCAGGCTCTGGGTCAGGTAATGCAATTCGGCGTTATCGAGGGTGGCCGAGAACATCATGGTCTGCCGTTTACGGTGATCGGCAGCGCTATGAATTTGTTTCAGCTGGGGTGCAAAGCCCAGATCCAGCATCCGGTCCGCCTCATCCAGAATTAACAGTTCCAGACCATTTAAAAACAAAGATTTATCGGTCAGATGATCGGCTATCCGCCCCGCCGTCCCCACCACATATTGTGGATTACGTCTCAGGGCCTTGACCTGATCATTGAAGTTCTCACCGCCCAGGATCAGCGCTACGTTACTGCCTGGCCCCTCAACCAGGGCCCGCAGCTGCAAAAACACCTGTTTGGCCAGCTCGCGGGTCGGGGCCAGAATCAGCACCCGCGGATCTTTTTTCGACAGAGCACGGGTTTTCATCACCCGGTTGATGGCAGGCACCAGATAGGCCAGGGTTTTGCCTGAGCCGGTCTTGGACGAGACAATCAGGTCCTTGCCAAGCAAGGCATGGGGAACGGCGTTGGCCTGGATATCGGTGGCCTGGTTGAAGCCTTTCAGGCCGAGTTTGTGCAACAGTCTGTGATCAATGGGCAGGTCAGAAAAAAGCAAAGATAAGCGCCTTAGGGTAAATTTGCCGCAAGTATACGCCTTTGAACGAAAACGGGCCAGAAAAGGGCGCAGGGAGACGCCACAATATGGCATCCTGCCAATAAGGCTCAGCTCACTGGAGAGATTATGTATAAACAACTGATTCTGCTTGGCATTTTATCAACTTTGCTGAATGCAGCCAGTCAGGCCGAGAACGTGGACTGGGCCATTCATTCGGATCAGATTTATCCGGGCGATGGCAGCGGGCCTGTGTCCGGGGTGCTGGTGCTGGATAACGGCAGAGTAAGGCTTCTGGCCGATGGTCTTCCAGGGGATATGGTGCCCGCTCGGACCCTCAGGGCAATGGGACAGATTGTGGCGCCTGGCTTTATCGATCCCCACACTCACGCCTGCGCGGATTTTGCAGAACAGAAAGACAATCTTAACGCCAACTATCTGACCCAGGGGGTGACCACGGTGTTCTGCAGCAATGACGGAGGGGGGCCGGTTGAGGTGGGGCAGACGCTGGACAATTATCAGCAATGGGGCATAGGCACCAATGTGGCCCTGTTTATTGGTCATGGCTCGGTCAGAAATGCGGTGTTGGGTAAAGAAGACAGGGCACCTACTGCCACTGAGCTTACGCAAATGCAACAACTGGTCGGGCAGGCCATGCAACAGGGCGCCCTGGGTCTTTCCAGCGGGCTTTTCTATGTGCCAGGCAGCTATGCAAGCGCCGAAGAGGTCATTGCCCTGGCCAAAGTGGCCGCCGGGTATGGCGGCATTTATGACAGTCACATCCGCGACGAGAGCAGTTACAATATCGGCCTGTTGGCATCTGTCGATGAAGTGATTCAGGTCGCCCAGGAGGCGAACATTCCGGCGCATATCTCCCATATCAAGGCGCTGGGGGTGGATGTGTGGGGTCAGAGTCGCCAGGTCATTGAAAAGATTGACCACGCCAGAGAGCAGGGGCTGGCCATCACCGCCAATCAGTATCCCTGGCGGGCATCCGGCACCAGCCTGATAGCTGCTCTGGTGCCAGCCTGGGCCAGGGAAGGGGGCCACGCGGCCCTGTTGACACGCCTGAGGGACCCGGCACAGTTGGGCCGGATCCGGCATGCCATGCAGGACAATCTGCGCCGCCGGGGCGGCGCCCAGGCCCTGTTGATTGTGGATACCTCTGATTTATTGGCTAAGGGCCATACTCTGGCTGAGTTAGCAAAAAGCTCTTCCCGCTCCGAGATCGAAACGGCCCTAGCCCTGATAAAATTGGGCGATGTGCGGGTCGCCAGTTTTAACATGGCGGATGAGGATATTGTGGCCTTTATGCGCCAGGGATGGGTGATGACCGCCTCGGATGGCAGCCAGGGACATCCGCGTAAGTTTGGCTCTTTCCCAAAAAAGTATGCCGACTTTGTGCGGGACGGACAGGTGATTAGCCTGACAGACTTTATCCACCGGAGCAGCGCTCTGACCGCCAGCACGTTCGGCTTATCCGGGCGGGGCAGACTGGCCTCCGGCATGGCCGCCGATGTGCTGATTTTCGACCCTGGTACCTACCGCCCCCTGGCCGATTTCAGCGAACCTGAGCGTCTCAGCGAGGGAGTAAGTTGGCTATGGGTCAATGGAAAAGTGGCGATAGAGAAGGGGCAACTGAGCGGTATAAAAGCTGGTCAGATGCTTAGGGGATCTGGGAGTAAAACACCCTAGCGCTTCAGCGCCAGCATGTTACTTTTTACCCGGTTAAGTACCACGCCGAGCAAGGGCACATTGGCCTCCCGGAGATGTTGGATGATATCGGAGAGTTCATTTGGCTGCGTGGATTCCACGTCACAGACCACAATCACCCCATCAACCAGCCTGGACAACACCAGGGCATCGCTGACCGAGTTCACTGGCGGCGCCTCAAGCAGAATGCGGGGAAACTTGCTGCGCAGGCGTTGCAGAAATTCCCTGAACCTGGCGGTGGAAATCAGCGCCAGTGGATCCGAGGGGATGCTGCCACTGGGTAGCAGGGTTAACCGGCCATTATTGCGCTGGAACATACACAGGCTGAGTTTGGCCTTACCATCGAAAAATTCTGTAAGGCCGGGCTTTTTCTCATCCAGGCCATAGGCCTTGGCCAGTGAGGGTTGGCGCATATCTATATCCGCCAGCAGTACAGATTCTATATTGCTGATAGAGTCGGCCAGGTTACTGACTACGCTGGCTTTTCCCTGTCCCGGCTTGATGGAGGTGACGGCAACTATGCCAGACTGCGTACCATGCTGTCCTACCATTACCGCTGTTCGCAATGAGCGAATGCCTTCTGCATACAGGTAGTTGGCCTCACCCAGGCCGGATCGGAGTGGCCGGGCCTGACGCTTTTTGTGTTTCTGTTGGATTTTCGGCAGCATGGCAAGCACCGAGACCTCCATCAGTTTCAATACATGATTCAGGCGGGTAAACTGGTCACCAATCAATGACAGGATAAACCAGAAGCCGCCGCTGAACAGGATTGAAAAGCTGGCCGCCATCACAAACAAGCCGGCCACATTGGGCTTGCTTGGCTCCGTGGGGAGACTGGCGGTGTCCACCACAGCAAACTCCTTGCTTTGCCCCATGTCTTTGAGCATTTCCATTTCCTGCAGTTTAGCCATGAAGACCTCATGGACCTTCTTGGTAGCGGTCAGCTCCTGACCCAGCCGTGTCAGGACTGTCTGGTGTTCGCCCAACTGACGAAATTCAGCCTTGTTCCTGTCAATTTCGCTCGCCAGCTCACGGCTTCTCTGTTCACCCGCCAGGATGGTCTGCTGCATATTGCTGAATTGTTCCTCGATACGTTTTTTCAGTTCCTGATCGGCACTGCTGAGGTTGACACTGGCCTGGATAAACTTCGGATGTTTGTATTTGTACCGGCTTTTAATCCGTTCCATTTGCTCGGATTGGCTGACCCACTGTCGCCGGGCTTCCATCACCAGGGGACTTTGCATGATCCAGGCTTGGCTCATCAGGGCGTCATGGTTGCCCCGGACTTTCCTGGCTTGTTGCAGGTTGATGCGCGCTTCAGACAAGCGCTTTTCCTGTTGCAACTGTTCCCTGACCAGTTCGCTGATCTGGCTCTGGGTCATGGACATCTGGGCTTGCAGGTCGGCGATATTATTGCTGTCCAGGTATTGCTGGTAGTCGGATTCTGCCTTACCCAGCCGCGCCTGAATCTCCTGCATTTGTTGATTCAGGTGCTCGGAGCGATTAAGCACTTTCTGCTGTTGTAGTTTGCCGTGAAAACTGAAAAAGGTCGGCCCGATACTGTCAGCCACTTCTTGGGCCGTTTCCGCGGACGTGGAACTGAAGCTTACCTTAAGCATGTCGGTGTTCTTCACCTGACTGATGGCCAGGTTTTGCTGAAACTGTCTGACGATTTCGCTTTCTCCGGCAAGGGGGGCGTATTCGGGTCGGGTACCCAGTACCAACTGGTCGACGAGGATCCTGGCAAAGGCCCTTGAGCGTATGAATTCAATATAGGTATCCAGCTCGTTGCCCCCCACCCCAGGCAGGCTGAGACTGGGAAGTGCCAGTCCTTTGTCTGCACTGCCAAGCAACAGCGTGCTGGAAGCTGTGTAGATTTTCGGCAGTTTAAGGATCATGAAGCCGGCAGCAGTCGTCATCAGCGCGGCCAGAAACAGGACCCGCCATTTCTTTTGCCACAGAAACAGCAGAATATGGCCAGTCCCGACGGACTGCTGTGGATAAACGGACTGTTCCAGGTGCAGGGAGGGTGACATGCCTAGAATACGCTCTCACCGATACTGATGACATCGCCGGGCATGACCATGGTGTCGCCCCTGGCCTTAATCTCTTTACCCTCGCGCAGGATCAACCAGCTGTCTTTTGATGCTCGGTCAGTCAGACCTCCCGAGATGGCGATGGCCTGCTCAACATTCAGATCAAACAGAAACTCATGGCGCCCTGCATCCTTGACCGCCCCTTTGATATAGATGGGCCGGTAAGTTTCAATGGTGACTGTCACGGCAGGATTGACCAGATAACCGTCCAACAGCGCCGCTTCAAGCTCTTCGGCCAGTTTCCTTGGTGATTTGTCCAGCGCCCTGATATCCCCCAGCAAAGGAAAGCGGATCAGGCCGGACTGGGCGACCTGAGCCCTGACCGATAACTCGGGCTCGTTGAAAACACTGATGGATATGCTGTCTCCGGCCCCTATCTGATATCTGTCGTCGTTGGCAGACAAAGTCAGTGGCGCGATCAGTGGCAGCCAGGCCACCAGGGTCAGAATCCGTATCGCCATACCAGACCTATCTTGTTTTGCTCACGATTGATGGAATTGCTCAGCAGCTCAGTTTCGTTGCGGGAAACAGATAGGGTGAGCCAGCTATGCTGCCTGAGCGTCAGCCTCAACCACAAATCAGCTTGCCGCTGTGAAAGTGTACGGATTTGCAGTGGTTCCAGATAGCGTGTATCGGTGCGGACCAGTTCAAATCCCCATTGCCACTGTTCACCGAAGTGATATTCACTGCGTAGTGCCCATTTTCGTAGTCGGGAGTCGCTGGCCAGTTCGCTGTCACCGGCGATGGAATCCTGCAGAGCCTCCAGGCTCAATTGCCAGTGCTGCATGGGTTGGTAACCTAGTTCGACCTGCCAGGAGGAACCGGTATGAGCGGAGGCCTGCACCGTTTCTCTGCGGTAGGCTCCAAGCAGAGCCCGGATGGAAGTCAGGCCTGAAACCTGCCACTGCATGCCCACCAGCGCGCGTGCTTTTTCGCTGTCGCCCCTACGGGGGGACAGGTAGTCATCCTGCTGGTATTCGAGCAGAGCAACAAAATGTGTAGCCCTGGAGAGACGAAAGACAAGGTTGCTGGCCAGAGTCGACTGATCAACTTCGAACAGGGGGGCATAAGTGTTGGGCGAGTCATACCTCACTCTTTCCTGGCTGAGGTCCAGGCTGAGGCGTCTTTTACCTGCCTCGTGACCATAGATGGCGCTTATTCTGGCGCTGCCCTGTTGGCGGGTATCCTGCGCCAGGACGTCATGTCTGAGCCTGGATAGCCCTGTGCCTGGCATTTGCTCCTCGCTGGTGTATGTCAGCGCTGTCTCCAACGCCCAGGCATCACTCAGATACAACCTGAACAACAGCTCAGCGTTGGCGGACAGGTTATCTTTGTCTTTCAGTATGTCCACCGGAGGATCTTCCCAGCGCAGGTATTCTGCACGGTAGGCCAATTTCATCCACAAGGCGTCGGCACCTGTGACCAACTGCCCATTGGCTTTGAGCCCACCTCCCCACGTGGAGTGCTCTTTCATCAGGGTAGGGTTGAGGTTGTCCAGGGCGAATACCTGCGGCTGTAAGATCAGCTTTTCTGTATCTTTGTCGAAAGGGTCATAGCTTTGTCCGTAACCTGCCAGGGGTAGCAGGAGACATAGTGCGCCTGTCAGTGCTTTTTGCATGGAATCATCAACTCAAGTTTTGCAAGGGATGCCAGACAGAGGCAAAGTTGTCTGTACCTGTCAGCCTGTGATCCCGCTGTGTTTGCTCGTGTGACCGCTCCGGCTGGTAACACAAGGGCGCTTCGAGAAGCACCTTCAATGCCAGTTGCTCGTCCTGGTTTTCCACCGCCCTGCGCAAGCCTTCCAATAGTATGTCGAAGTCTGACTTGTCCAGTCGCGCTTCGTCCTCGCTCATGATCCTCGGATGCCTTGTCTGGCGACAGGAACCGCTGATGAGGAGTTCTTCATAGAGTTTTTCGCCGGGGCGAAGACCGGTATACCTGACCTCTATGTCACCCTCTGGATGCTGTTCATCTTTTAGGCTATAGCCCATCAGGTGTGCCATCTTGTGGGCCAGATCCAGAATACGCACCGGTTCCCCCATATCCAGCACGAAGACTTCGCCTTTCTCACCCAGAGTGCCTGCCTGGATTACCAATTGGGCGGCCTCGGGAATGGTCATAAAATAGCGCACCACTTCAGGATGGGTAATGGTCAGGGGACCCCCAGCCTTAATCTGGCGACTGAACAGGGGCACCACCGAACCTGAGGATCCCAGCACATTGCCGAACCTGACAATAGCGAAGCGGGTCCTGCCGGGAATATCCTGCATGGCCTGCACACAGAGCTCTGCCAGTCGCTTGCTGGCGCCCATTACATTAGTGGGTCTGACCGCTTTGTCGGTGGACACCAGGACGAATTTCCCCACCTGGCACAGCGATGCCACCTTGACCAGGTTGGCCGTTCCCAGCACGTTATTGCTGATCCCTGCGAGGATGTTCTTTTCCACCATGGGTACATGCTTGTAGGCCGCTGCGTGGTATAGGGTATGGATATGTTGTTGGCGGATTAGGTGATAGATCCGCTGTTCATCGCGGATATCTGTCAGGGCGCTGATCAGTTCCAGGTGGGGAAACTGCCGGCTCAGTTCGGCTTCAACCTGGTACAGGTTAAATTCACAGGCTTCCAGCAGAGTCAGGCTGCGCGGGCTTTGCGCGGCTATCTGACGGCATAGCTCGCTGCCGATGGAACCGCCGGCCCCTGTTACCAATACATTCTTGCCACGGATATCCTCGCTGATCAGTTCAGTCACAGGAGGAACTGGCTCGCGGCCCAACAGCTCTTCTATGCGGATTTCCCGCAACTGGTTGATTTTGCTTTGACCGTACAGCAGATCCTTCATATCCGGCACACTGAGCAGTTCAATGGCATAGGGTTCCAGCAGTTTCAACAAATCCCGGCGCTGGCTGGCATTACGGTCATTGACCGCCAGCAGTATCTTGTTGACCCGGTAGAATGCAATCAGTTTTTCCAGCATGGCAGGGCCATACACTGTCAGTCCCAGGATGGTTTTTCCCTGATGTTCATTTATGTCGTCTATGAATGCCACAGGCAGCAGGTCTGAGTCCTGGGTCAGCGACTGGGCCAGCGCCCTTCCTGTCTGGCCGGCGCCAAAGATCAGGCATTTTTCCCGCAGCTTGAAACTTTGTGATTGGGCACTCATCAGGATCAGTACTCTGGGTCCGAGGATGCCGGTGGAAGATAGCACCAGGTAGATAAGCGGGATACTGTCCGGTACAAAGGCTGCCAGGGGCCATTTGGCGATAAAGAGATAGAGGGCGGCAACAAAATTAATCGCCAGGGCTATCAGGATCGAACGCAGACTCAGGTGCCGCACCACGTGGTGGTAAAAGCCCACAAACACCAGGGCGAAGAAGTGGAACAGCAGAACCGTCAGAGCCAGGTAGATTTCCTGCTGGCCAAGAGTCTGGGTCTCGATTCCCAACCGGATCCAGTAACTGCCGGCAAAGGCTGTTACCAGACAGGCACTGTCCCAAACTACCGCAAAGCCGAGTTTGGCCGATGAAGACAGATTGAACAGGCGACTGAGCAGCATATTCGAGTTCATCTGCTAGCCTCCCGCATGACCTGCTCCAGAGTCTCCGTCGTCTTTTTTATTTCTTCGGCTTTAAGGCTTGGGTGAACCAGAAACATGAGGCTGGTCTCACCCAGTTGACGGGCGTTTTTCAGTCGATTAGCGGGTCTGAAGGAGGTCTGGTCGAATGCCTTTTCAAGATATACCTCGGAGCAACTACCGCTGAAGCAGGGTACGCCCCGATCATTGATGCTCTGCATGATGCGATCTCGGTGCCAGCCAGGCTGTAACTGGTCCGGTTCGACGAAGACATAGCACTTGTACCAGGCGTGGGTGACTTGGGCCGGCAGGGACGGGACTCTTAACCCCGACAGTTGCCTGGCTGCATCGAGTATCTGCCGGGCATTCTGTTCGCGCCGTTGCTGCCAGTGAGGCATCTTCGTTAACTGCACTCGGCCAATCGCCGCCTGCATCTCAGTCATGCGCCAGTTTGTACCAAACGACTCATGCAGCCACCTGAAACCCTGCGGATGGGCCCTTTCATAGACTGCCTGGTAGGACTTACCATGGTCTTTGAACTCCCAGGCCTGGCGCCATAGATCCTTTGAATTGGTGGTGACCATGCCGCCTTCGCCGCCTGTGGTCATGATCTTGTCCTGACAGAATGACCAGGCTGACAGATGACCGAAGCTGCCAACCGGCTGACCGGCTACTCTGGCTCCATGGGCCTGGGCGCAATCTTCGATAATGATTAGCTTGTGCTCGTTCGCCAGATCCATCAAAGACGGCATATCGCAGGGCCATCCGGCCAGATGCACACAGAGCACTGCGGCGGTTTTTTCACTGATAAGAGGTCTGACGGTGTCAGCGGTAATATTCTGCGAGTCACGGTCAACATCTGCAAACACCGGGGTCAGGCCAGCCAGCACGATGGCTGAAACCGAAGCGAAAAAGGTGCGGGAGGTGACAATGACTTCTGCCCCTTCGGGCAGCGCCAGGGTTTTGAATATCAGATCCAGAGCCACTGATCCGTTGGCAACGGCGATGGCAAACTCCGCTTCACAGAAGGCAGCAAACTCGTTCTCGAAGGTACGGGTCTCATTGCCCGTCCAGTAATTTACCCGGTTGGAATCCAATACAGCCAGAACGGACTGTTTTTCCTCCTCACAATAGCAAGGCCAAGGCGAAAAAAGCCCGTCCAGCATTAGCGCATCCCCATCACATCATGTGAATTATTTTTTTAGTTATATGAGGTTTTATGGTTCTGCAGAGTCAGCAATCCCGCTGTTTTATGACTCTTGCCGGCACACCCACAGCCAACTGATTATTTTTAATATCTTTCAGCACTACGGCGCCCGCACCCGTTTGGACATTCGAACCTATTCTGACTCCCTGTATGACATTGGTTCCAATCCCTAGAAAACTGGCTCGCCCAATCTCTACACCACCAGCGATAGAACAGCCAGGAGCAATATGAACAAGGTCACTTACCTTGCAATCATGCTCGACTATCGCACCTGTGTTTACAATACAACTTATCCCGAGCGAGGTAAACGGATTTACCGATACATTGGCGCATATAAGAGTACCTTCACCAATCTGGGAGTGGCGACTGACCTGGGCCGAGGGATGAATGAGAGTGGCAAGTTTGCATTTAGCTTCTGTAAGAGTCTCTACCCACCGGCCACGAAGATGGTTGTCACCAATAGCGATAAAAAACCGGGTCTGACTTCCAGCATATTGACTATAGGTGTCAGGCCGGCCAATCACAGGCCATGGATAGTGTTGCAGATGTGCCTGTTGCTCATCGAGAAAGTGGATTTGGCTGAACTGTGTCATCAGTTCTGCGCACTCGGCGACCACTTTTCCATGGCCGCCAGCCCCTATAATGACAAGCTGCATGCTAATTATCCTCCGAGCCTGAAAATTTCTCTGTAGTTTCCTGGTCCTGGCCAATGCCTTCTTTTTTCAGCACCTTGACCAGAGTCAGCAGCAGAATACGGATATCCAGCCACAAACTTTGGTGGTTTACATACCATACATCCAGTTTAAATTTTTCAGACCAGCTCAGGGCATTTCGGCCATTGACCTGCGCCCAACCTGTGATGCCCGGGCGTACTTCGTGTCTTCTCTTTTGCTGTTCATCATAGTGGGGCAGGTATTCAGGCAACAAAGGGCGAGGGCCCACCAGGCTCATTTCCCCTTTGAGTACATTCCACAATTCCGGTAATTCGTCCAGGCTGCTGGCGCGTAGAAACCGTCCAAATCTGGTTAGCCTGAGGGGATCCGCAAGCAGATTACCTGCTACATCTTTACTGTTATCCATACTGCGGAATTTAATCATCTTAAACAACTTGCCGTGTAATCCCGGCCGGTGCTGGACAAAGAAGACAGGAGAGCCGAGTTTCCACCTGATCAGCAGTGCCAGCGCCATCAGCGCCGGACTTAACAGCACCAGTCCAAGGCCAGCTCCAAGAATATCCATCAGTCGTTTCATTACAGCCTTCGCCCTTCTTGAACCTGGCTAAGTATCTGCCGGTAGAACTGATTGACATCTGAGGCGTTGCGTCTGACATCCATCAGTTCACTGGCTCTGGCGTAACCCTGCTCCACTATATGAACTCTTTGTGCGGGCTGCTGCCAGGCCTGGATGATCTTCTCTGCCAGGGAAGGGGCGTCTCGAGGCTGGCAGAGCCATCCTGTTTGCCCATTCAGAATCAGATCCGGAAAGCCACCCACATTCGTGGTGACCGTCGGTACCCTGGCAAGCAGAGATTCGACAGCGCCACCGACATTTTCTGAATGGGACGGATGAACAGCCAAATCAATCTGACGGTACAGGGCACCGATGTCCGTCCTGGTGCCGAGAAAGATCGCCGCACCGCCGACCTTTTGTCGGGCATAAGCCCTGACTTTATCGAAGTAATTGTCAGCTCCGGCCCAGGGACCGCCGACAAAGACGCAGCGGGCTGTGGGGTATCGGCGCCTGATCAGGACCAGGGCGTCAATTAGGTCCTCATGACCTTTCAGGCCGCGGGTCTGGCCCAGGTATCGCTTGGGGGCATAAAAATAGGCCACCATACCGATCAGTAAGTCTTTCTCGGTCATGCCCAATGTTTGTTTTAGTTTTGGTGTTGAACCTGAATCATCGGCAAACAGGGCGGGCTGAGTCCCGTAATACGCCAGTCCCAGCCTCCGTTCGTCAATCCCCTCTTGGCGGTAGCAGTTGCGGGTCCACTGACAGGACGCGAGCCAATGATCATGCTGATTGGCACTGATCAGTTCAAGACGGCGAAACAGTGGGTGTTCAAGGTGCAGCGGACCGGGTACCTGAAAGACTCTTGGTATGGGCATGTCCCGCAGTGCCAGGCGCATCAGCAGGCTGCTGGTAACGAAGTGACTGTGGATCAGATCAGGTTGGATCATGGTGACGAGGCGGCGCAACTGGCGACATCTTTGCAACAGACGAGTTGGGTGCAGGCTTACGCCTGGCTGCATATGATGTACCTTGATATCGGCCTGAATATACTGCTCAAGCATGGGCCCCTGAGGTAACGCCACATGCACCTCGACACCCAATGCAATCAGCTCACGCATCTGGCTTAGCGCCCATTTTGCTCCCACGGCTGTCTTAACCAGGTGTAATACTCTCATTGTTTAACCCATCGCTGTGAAACAGCCTGATAGAATTCGCTCCTGATGCCGGCCAGCGTATCGCGCTGGTAGCATTTGGATACCTGAAGGTTGCGCTTTGAGGCATTGGTCAGCCTATGGCAGTCATCGGCCATTGAAGCAATTTTTTCTGCCAGCGCCAGACAATCATTGACTGGCACCAAATCCCTTGTGGGCAACAACTCGGGTATGCCTCCCACACTGGTGCCGAGAGCCGGCAATGCATGAGCCATGGCTTCGATCAGGGCCCGGGGTAGACCTTCAGTGCGCGAAGGCATGACAAATAACTCAGCCTGTTGGAAATAGGGACGCATCTGTGCCTGGCTGAGCTCGCCGGTAAATTGCACCTGCCGACCAATTCCCAGCTCTCCGGCCAGTTTTTTCATTGTATCAAGCAGGTTGCCGCCGCCAATCATTACCAGTTGGTAACCTTTGTCCCTGGAGAGTAGTTGTTGCATCGCACTGAGCATCAGATCCTGGCCCTTGTATAGCTGATTGAAGGAGCCGACAAACAGCAAATGCCTGGCGGGGCCGGCATAATGCCTGGGCGTGGTGGCGACCCACTCCGGGCTTAGTTCAATGCTGGAACAGGCGACCTGGACTGCCTCTTCAACTGCTGGATAACGACATTGTAGATAGTCCCGCGTTACATAACTGACACCTACAGCCTGCCTGGCCATCCGACGCAGTTGCCAGGCACTGAAAGATTTAAGCAGCCGGGCCGTTATGGGGCGGGTAATGCCAGCGTCAAACACATCGGCCGGATCCCCCACTACCTCAAGTGCGAAACGATGTTTTGGTTTCAATAGCCAGGCCAATACGGCTGTTTGCGACGGAACCCGGTATATAATACAGTCCCTGCTTTCCAGTGAGGTGCGAAGGGTAGTGGTCAGCTCAGGCAATTTTTTCAGCATTGCTGATAACCCTACATAATAAGGCAAAGCAATCATTTGTACCTGTGGGCCGGTCACTTTTTGCCAGTCTGGCTCTGCTGCGTCAACCGGTTTGACCCTGGCAAGAACAGCCACCTCAGTGAATACCGTCAGATAGCGTTGCCAGAACCCATAGGCAAAGGCACTGGACGTCCAGATCTGGCCATCCGGGGTGCCCAGGAAGCGGAACTCGCAACTGACAATGACACGCATGGGTCAGGCTCTCCTTGTAACAAAAATGACCAGTATGCCAATGAGCAAGCCCAGAACCATCTGTACCGGCACATGGGTAAAACTGTTACGGATCATGATAAACAAGGGTATCAGCGCCATGCCGAGCAAAATATCTCGGTCTAGAGATGATGGCAGATTATCCAGCCTGGCTAACAATGCACCGAGCAGGAACAGCACCAGGATCACCCCCGTCCTGCCAAAGTTCAGGTAGGCCTCGGCGACCGGCGAAAAACCAATGGGACCGACCCGTTGCTGGACCACGACATTCAAGAGTCGTTTGTCCTGTGCGGCATTGAGCCGCTCCATACCGGGCACCAGTAACGCGATTTGACGCTCGATTGGCGCCCAGTAGCTTGCACCCAGCAGCAGGGGGTCGCCCTGTTCATGCCATTTGATCACTTCTTGCACCGGCCGCAAGCTTGAGCCCATCTCAGCCACCGCATTCATCGGATTAATGCTCTGCACTTGTGAGTAATCGCCGGAAATCCTGGCGTTCTTGACAACCCCTGAGACGATCAGAAAAACCAGTATAAATAACAACAGGCTGCCCGTCCCCAGGGTCATGCCCTTTCTGCCCAGCATGCAGGCGGCGACTGTCAGTGGGAACATGACTTCTCCACGCAGACCAAGCTTGAAAGCGAACAAGGCCCACAGGGCAAACAACAGGAAATAGTGGTAACCCCGCTTTTTCTGGTATGCCGCGCTGACCAGTACCAGCCCCGCGCCGATAAAAAAGTACAGGTAGGCGTAGAAGACCCCCAGCAGGGGTACCTGGCTTAGCAGCTCCAGATAGGTGCCGTAGGAGCTCAATGCGCCAGTCAGCCCGGTAACGGCAAAGAAAATAATAATGGACAAGGTAAGGAGTATGCCGCCTGTGTGGTAGATACGACGACTGGCGTTTTCTTCATCATGACGCAGTTGGGCTGGCACTTCAGGTGAGCTGAATATCAGGGCGCCCAGGGCAAACCCCAACATGCCAAGGCTGACCAGGTGAATGGCGTGAAGGGTTTGCGTGGTATCGAACCAGAAACTGATTTGGTAGCGGATATCCCTGTCGGTGATACCGCCCAGGCTGTCGGCCAGAATCAAGCCGGCGTGAAAAATGCTGAAGCTGGCAAAATAGATAAAACAGATGGACCAGATACCCTTGGGCAACGCCTTGCCAAGCAGAAATAGCATGAACAACCAACACAGGGAGGTAAAAATCTCCAGTTGCTGGCGACTGATATCCAACGCATTACCGTTAACACCCAGGATTAGGATCCCGACCATCAGCAATAGCCACAGGCCCAGGGACTTGGCCAGGGAGGCTTCAGCTTGAATAGATGGCATGTAGTTGCGCTACAGTTCTGGATAGAAGGAAATGGCTGCGTCCAAAACTTGCCTGGTGACTGGCCCGTTGGGTGGAAGTCGTCAGCAGTGCCGCCAGTTTTTGAGCCCATACCCGGTTATCCTGGCTCAGATCCAACAGTTGCACTGCGGGCAACTGCGCCGCGATATCTTCAGTACCGGGCAGGTGACTAGCCAAAACCGGTGTGCCGACACTGGCCGCTTCCAGCACCGCGCCCGGTAAACCTTCCCACTTGGAGGGGAACAGCATCACATCCGCATGGGCAAGATAGGGTAGGGGATCGGCCTGTTCGCCAGCAAAAAATAGGCTCTCCAGACATTCCAGGTGCCTGGCCCTGTCCAGCATAGCCTCTTTAATCTGCGGATTTTCCTTGCCGACAAACACCATTGAGGCAGTTGCATGGAGGCGGCAAAACTCGGCAAAAACGTCCACCTGGCGCAAGTGATTTTTGACGTCGTCCATACGAGCCAGATTGATCACTACCGGCCCGGTCCGTTCAAACAGGGGCTGCCAGAAGTCGTCACCCAGGGAAACATTTCTTTGCTCCAGACCATTGAACACCACCTGGCACTTGGCGTTGTCCTGCCAGTCGGGCCAAACGTGTTGCAAGGCGCCTGGGCAGACCCCCAGTATCTTGTTACTGTTACAAGCCAGGCTCAGCCTCAGAATCCAGTCACGTAGCCTTCTGCCCAAACCGTCATTGCTGCCCTGGCCGGAACTGCGAAGGTGGGCGATACGCAGCCTCACCCCAGCCAGCCGTCCCAGCAGGACCATCAGACCTGAAGGCAGCGCCACATGGGAATGCAGAATGTGGATCTGCTCGGACTTCAACAATCGCACAAATCGCCACGGAAAAGTACGGTTAAGGGGACAATAGTGGACCCGCCCGCCCATGGCGCGAATGGGCTCATCAAGCACCCCGGCCTGGCCGCTCAACACGCAGAAATGAAACTCATAGCCCATGGGCTGCATCTTGCGCATCAGATCCAGGGTGCGTAACTCGGCGCCCCCCCGGTTCATAATGCCAAACACATGCAGGACGCGCCTATTCATGCCAACCTGCTGCGTAGTCTGGGGGAAAAATGCAGCAAGTAAGCCAGGTACAGTGACATCTCCAGCAAGGTGGCAATCACCATGGCCTGGGCGGCTCCCTGGGTGCCTTTCGTTGGGATCAGCAGCCAGCAGCTCAGCCCCACTGTCAGGGTTCCGGCTAACGAGATAACCGACTGCACGCCAAAGGCACGGAATGCATTTAAACTGGTGCCAACAAACAAGTAGCCATAGCGAATCGCGGCGGCGGCCATTATCCAACATAGCTCAGTTTGCATGGCGGCCATGGAAGAGCGATAAAGCAGGCTCAGTAACCAATCACCGGCGAGCCAGGCCAGCGACCACCCGGCCAGTCCTATAGCAAAGCCGGTTAGACAAAGGGACAGGGTCAGACGCGCCAGGGCGGAAAATTCTGCTTGCTGAACCATTCTGGCAAGGCGCGGTTGGGCGATTTGCCCCAGACTGGTTACCAGCAGGCTGCCCACCACCAGAAAGTAGCTGACGATGGCAAAGCGTCCTGCAGCTTCCAGGCCCTGTAATCGCGCCAGCAGATAATTGGGTAGGTAGACAAACAGGGAAGAGCTGGCCAGTGCCAATGCCAGGACCAGGTGGGTTCGATAGAGCCGGGCCGAGCGGCTTATCCATCCCCTATTCAGCAGATGGTGCACAGGGCGGAAGCTCTGACCAAGCTGTTTTTCAGCCAGGATGCGGTTGCTCAGTGACAAGCCCAGAGTCAGGAGAAGCGTAATGCTCAGCCAGGCCCAAAGTACTGCGCTCAGAGAGTCCAGTTGCCAGGCACTCACCAACAGGGTCAACGATGTCAACAAGGCGCGGCTGGTTTGCCACTTTGCCGCAAGGGCAAATTTCTCCAGGCGATGCAACAGACTGATATGCAGCTCGAACCAACTGTCGCTGAATTTATAAAGCCCGATGATTAACAAAAATTCAAATGGAAGTGCCGGGGCCAGTTTCCCCCAGATTAATGGAAGCAGGGCGAGCAGAAACAGATTGGCAAGCAGTCTGGCGTGAAAATACTGGGCGAGAAGAGGCTGTTCGCCCCTGTCACAGATGAGCAGGGTGCGCAATTTGAAACTGGCCAGCAGAAACAGCGGCGAGAGAATGGACAGGGCGAGTACTACCTGACCCAGCTGTTTGTCATCGAATGCTTTGCTGATAAGGGCAAGCAGCAGCCAATTGCAGAATGCCAGGCCGGTATTGGCGACAAAGGTCAATGCAAAATGCCTGGTGAACGGTGAGTTCATGAAGTCAGGAAATATCGGTTTTTATTATAGTTGTCTGCCTATGATGCGATAAGCGAAGTGCAAACTCAATCCTGATGCTTTACCTGTTATAAATAGTGCGCCTGGGTAAGGCGACAGGCGCATTTTTTAGCACAATTTTGTCAGAAGCGCATTTCCGGTACGTCCCCTTCCACTACCAACTGGCCGGCGGTCTTGGCGCGGATTTCCTCCACCGAGACGCCGGGCGCCCGCTCACGCAGGTAATAGGCATTGTTCTTCACTTCCAGCATGGCCAGATCGGTAATGATATGGGTAATGCAGTTCACGCCGGTCAGGGGCAGGGTGCATTTCTCCAACAGCTTGGAATTGCCGTGTTTGTCCGCATGAGTCATGGTGACGATGATGTTTTTGGCGCCGGCGACCAGGTCCATGGCGCCGCCCATGCCCTTGACCAGCTTTCCGGGGATCATCCAGGAGGCGATGTTGCCTTCCACGTCCACTTCAAAGGCGCCCAGTACGGTAAAGTCCACATGGCCGCCACGGATCATGGCAAAGCTTTCTGCCGAGCTGAAGATGGAGGCTCCAGTGCCGGCAGTAACGGTTTCCTTGCCGGCATTAATCATATCGGCGTCCACCTGCTCCTCGGTGGGATAAGGACCCATGCCCAGCAGGCCGTTTTCCGATTGCAACATCACCTTGATGCCGTCCGGTACATAGTTGGCGGCCAGGGTAGGGATGCCGATGCCCAGGTTCACATAGCTGCCGTCTTTGAATTCCTGCGCAACGCGCATGGCGATTTGTTCTCTTGAAAGGGCCATAGGTTTCTCCTTATGCGTTGCGGGTGACTTTACGTTCGATGCGTTTCTCGAACGTGCCCTGGATTACCCGGTTCACATAAATGCCGGGAGTATGGATCTGGCTTGGCGGGATCTCACCCGGCTCGACGATTTCTTCCACTTCCACCACAGTGATTTTGCCGGCGGTGGCGGCCATGGGATTGAAGTTTTGCGCCGTGTGACGGTAGATACAGTTGCCGTATCTGTCCGCCTTCCAGGCTTTGACTATGGCAAAGTCTCCTGTGATGGATTCTTCCAGAATATAGGGGCGACCGTTGAACTCACGTGCCTCCTTACCCTCGCCGACCGGCGTCCCATAGCCTGTGGCCGTATAAAAGGCCGGGATCCCTGCGCCGCCGGCGCGCATTTTTTCCGCCAGGGTGCCCTGGGGGGTCAGTTCTACTTCCAGTTCACCGGATAACAGTTGTTTTTCGAACAAGGCATTTTCGCCTACGTAAGAGGCGACCATTTTTTTGATCTGTCTGTCCTCAAGAAGAATACCCAGGCCAAAACCGTCCACGCCGCAGTTGTTGGACACCACAGTCAGGCCTTTGACGCCCATCTTTTTAATCTGACCGATCAAGCCTTCGGGAATGCCGCACAGGCCGAAGCCCCCGGCAATAACGGTCATATCATCTGTCAGACCCGCCATCGCCTCTTCATAGCTGGTCACGACCTTATCAAAACCTGACATTGGATTCTCCTGTGCTGCGGTTTGTAAGTTATTGGTGAAGGAGTGTAGAGCATCTGCGCGCAGAATCATCCCACTCCTCCTTTGATGAACTCAGTATCTGCAACTGTTATGAATATGTAAAATTAATTTGATTTGGTTAATAATAAATAAAATTTATAAATGGCGTGGGTATGTCTTACGTTTCTCCCCGACAATTGCAGATCTTCGTCCAACTGGCCAGTTGCCGTTCTTTCGCCGAGGCGGCAGAGCGGTTACATCTGTCCCAGCCGGCCCTGTCCATTGCCATTCGCAAGTTCGAGGATGCGGTGGGCGGCAGCCTGTTGTCGCGCACGACCCGCAGTCTGGAGCTGACGCCCGAAGGCCGGACATTTTTGCCGGTGGCGCAACGGTTGCTGCACGACTGGGAAGAAGCGTTCAGTGATCTGCACAGTTTATTTGCGATGAAGCGGGGCAAGCTGACCCTGGCGGCCATGCCCTCATTCGCCAACAGCTTACTGCCGATGATTCTTCGTGATTATCACCTGGCCTATCCGGACATCAACCTGGCGCTGCTGGATATGGTAATGGAGCGCGTCGTTGACGCCGTGCTCGATGGCAGGGCCGAGCTTGGCATCATCTTCGAGGCACAGCAGATGGAAGGGCTGGAATTTATCCCGCTGTTCGCCGACCAGTTTCTGGTCATTATGTCCACCGGCCATCCGCTGGCAAACCACCCGGAACTGGACTGGGCCGATCTCCACGGACTGGACTATGTGGCGATGAATCGCGGCTCGACTATCCGCGCCTGGTGTGAGACGGCCATGCAGGAAACAGGTACGCAGGTGAATAGTGTTGCCGAAGCCAGTCAGTTATCCACTGTCGGCCAATTGGTGGCGGCAGGACTCGGCCTGTCCGTGGTACCGGCAATTTGCCGGCAGGATATGCAGCGTCGCGGCCTGGCGTGCATTCCGATGGCATTAAAGGGAGAAGCAAAGAGAGTCGGGGTTATCCGGCGCAGCCGGGGCAAGCTTTCGGTGCCGGCCAGCCGTTTGCTGAACATGCTGACAGAGCGCTTCGGCGGCTAACCTGGCCCCTACTGCCAACAGGTACCACTACCATTTCTTCTTCGGCGCAAACAGCTCATCCAGTTCATCCCGCTCCGCGTCGCGGCGTTTTTCCCGATCGGCGGCATTGGTATTGCGCAGATTGTCCTGAATATCCTGTAGCTGATGCTCCAGTTCCTGGCGCCGGGCGATCGTAAACTCATCCTGGTTGGCCTGGGCGTTGAGGGCTACGATGGCTTTCTCATAATACTGCCGGGCAGAGCCGAGCATATTGCTTTGCACCGCTGCACGGGCACGTTTGGCCAGTGTTTCCACATTGACTTTCAGTTGCAGGCGCTCCAGGCGCTTGTCTTCTTCCAGGAAAACATGGGTGTCGACCTTGCCCTTGGCGTTTTCTGATCGCAACAGCGTGCGCAGCTTCTTTACGCCCTGAATAAAGATGATGATCTGCTTGTCATTATCAGGGAGCAGGAAATTGTCCGTCGGGGGGGGAAGATTTTCAGGCTTGATGGCATTGACCCTTTCCCTGGCATCCTTGACCCGTTGCTTGAGATCCATGGCTTTGGGATTCAGCTCATACATGGCTTCAAGTGCATTGAGCACGCGTTTGTGCAATATCAGGATCAACTGTTGGGAGACGGGCATTTGTGCAGCGGCAATCAGCACATCCTCGGTTTCATCGACGATGGACTTCTGCTTTGCCAGTTCGGCACGTCGCTCAGCCTCAACCTGCTCTTTGTGTTGCTGAATGGCGTTTATCACGATGGCGATGATGATCAGCGCCACAATGAGGATGATTACAATAGTGAACATATTCATCACTTTTTTCTTATTATAGCGGTCAGGGCAATTTCAGGGTAAAGACGCTACCGCCGAGAGAGCCGCCGTTTTCCAGTTGTATGGAGCCAGTTTTGCCGTTGCTGCTATGTGCTTCGGCAATCATTCTGGCAAAGAATAACCCAAGTCCGGTGCGACCAGAACTGATATCGAAATGTTGCATGTCAATTTCGCCCGCTATCAGCATACTCTGAGGGTAGCCGGGGCCGTCATCTTCAATGCGAAAACACAGGCAGTCGTCCTTCACAAAGGTGCTGAGCTTCAACTGCTGTTTGCTGTAGCGCATGGCGTTGATCAGAATGTCATTAAGCAGCACATTGACCAGATCCGCATCCAGATACCAGCCAATATCCTCCTCTACCTGCACCTCAAGCTCCATCTTCTTATTGGCCAGGTAGCCCTCATTGGTGGCCAGCAGATCGTCCACCAGGTCGGCCACATAATGCTCATCGACGCTAACCGGCAGGCGTTGCTTCTCGGCCCGGTACAGGGACAACAATTGCATCAGGCCGGTGTTTAGCCTGGACGCTTCGTATTGCAGGTTCGCCAGGTTGTCACTGATTTCCTGCTGATCCCTGGGTAGGATCTGACCAAGGTTCTCGATGGATTGCAGCAGCAGACACAAGGAGTTCTTCATGTCATGCACCCCGGCAGCCAGCACAGACGAGAAATCGATCAACTTGGACGAATTGGGCATAATAATACGGCTTAATCTTGATGTGCCTGTTATAACAGTATTGGCCTGACAGGGAAAGACGCCCTGAGAAAAGCCCTGCCTCTACAGTTGTTTATCGCCCGGCATTGGATAAAATCCGCTCTTTTTCTAAAATTTTATGGAATTAATTTCCTCATCAGTATATATATTTGGCATATAAGAAGTGCAACAAAGTCGAAGCCCCCAAGTCAGATGAAACTACAACAACTGCGTTACATAGTCGAAGTCCTGAATAACAACCTGAACGTCTCTGCCACGGCCGAGAGCCTGTTTACCTCCCAACCTGGGATCAGCAAGCAGGTGCGAATGCTGGAAGACGAACTGGGTGTACAGATTTTCGGCCGCAGTGGCAAGCATCTGACCCATGTGACCGAGGCGGGCAAGGATGTGATCAATATATCCCGGGAAATCCTCGCCAAGGTGGAAAGCATCAAGGCAGTGGCCCGTGAACATACTCTGCCGGACCAGGGCAAGCTGAATATCGCCACCACCCACACCCAGGCCCGCTATGCGCTGCCGGGGGTGATCAAGGGGTTTATGAGCAAATACCCCAAGGTGTCATTGCATATGCACCAGGGCACCCCGTCGCAAATTAGCGATCTGGCGGCCAAAGGGGAGGCTGACTTCGCCATCGCCACCGAAGCGTTGCATTTATACAACGACCTGGTCATGTTGCCCTGCTATCACTGGAACCGCAGCATTATCGTTAATCGGGAACATCCCCTGGCCAAAAAGACCTCTGTGGCCATCGAAGATATCGCTCAGTACCCACTGGTGACCTATGTGTTCGGCTTTACCGGCCGCTCTGAGCTGGACGATGCCTTTAACCGTGCCGGTCTGGAGCCGAAGATAGTCTTTACCGCCACCGATGCGGATGTGATTAAGACCTATGTGCGTCTTGGCGTGGGCATCGGCGTAATTGCCTCCATGGCACTGGATGAAAAGCTCGATGGTGATCTGGTGAAAATCGACGCCAGCCATCTGTTCCAGTACAGCACCACCAAAATAGGCTTCCGCAAGGGCTCTTTCCTGCGCAGCTATATGTATGACTTTATCGAGCGTTTCGCGCCCCATCTGACCAAGGATGTGGTGGAGCGGGCAATGATGCAAAAGAGTAATGACGATATCGAGCGGATGTTTAAGGATCTCACTTTGCCTGTGAAGTAGTTCCTCTGGGAGAATCAAATTGTTTGCCAGATTCGCGTCACATGGTGACTACCAGGTGGATGCCAAAGGGCTTGTTATTACCCTGAATGTGAGTGGGCCTTGGAATCATGAGGCTGCTCTTGAGTTTTTGCAGGAAGCAGAGCAGATTGTGCTGGATATGCAGGGGCAGCGTTTTGGTTGTCTGGTGAGCTTAGATAATCAATGGTTTGCCACACCGGATGCCTATCGTGAATTGCGCAAGTTGACTGAGTGGGCCATTACCCAGGGCCTCAGCCGCGAAGCTATCGTTACAGACAGTGCCCTCGTGGCGGAGCTGGTGGGCAACTGGATTGTACCAGCACAATCCGAGACGTTTGAAAAGCAGGTGTTTAAGCAGAAAGAGCTGGCCCTGGCATGGTTGTCAGAAAAATTTCCGGTATAGGAAGGGGCTCTATCAAAAGTCGTCTGCCTCTGACCTTTTACCTTGTTGGGCTTGCTGCCCTTCGTCTCCATCTATTGATTGTCCAACAGCGCGGTGTTGCTTCACTGCCTCCTGCAACCAGAACTCCTGAGTCGAAAATCTCCGTCGTTTGGATTACTGAAAAATGTTCCACACGTTTGCCTATCCAGGTCTTTGCAATTGAGAAATCTTACCTCCCGTTTACCCTGGCTGATCAGATAAATGCTGGATGGAGTTAGAAAAAATACGTTTATCTGCTTAACTTGTGTTGACAGCGTGCAACGCAATATGAGGCAGACCGGGACCTCCCCATAAAATCATTATCGCCCATCAAATGCACCTGCTGAGTCTTTCCTTAACGGGAGAGTGCACAGACAGAGGAACTTCTACTGCGCAGTTTAGAGCTTCATCCTGAATGCCATCTATGACGGCGATTCAGACTCGCCCGGCAAGAACGCCTGGGGAGAGGCTGTGGTGAAGCGGTTATAGCGGAAATGTTGTCCGGCTATCCTATCTATTTTAAGGAGATTTATATGAAAAAGTTACGTTCAATTGCTTTGTGTGCATTGATCACCCCGGTTGTGGCTTTGAGTGCAGGTTCTGTGCTGGCTGAACAATCTGCTGCTCAGGACAAAGATCGTGAACAGCAGAGCCAGCATAAGTACGATAAGAAGCGTGATGATCAAACCGCTTATGAAACTACCTTAGGACGCCAAAACAAAGACGATAAGACTTATATGGCAAACCGTGGTTTTTTAAACGAAATACCGGCCAATGGTCTGCAAGCGAGTCATCTGATTGGTGCTACTGTGAACACCTCTAATAATGAGGAAGTCGGATCGGTAAACGAACTGATTATTGACTCAAATGGTCAGGTTGTGGCGCTTGTCGTCAGTGTGGGTGGATTCCTGGGCTTGGGCGAGAAAGATGTCGCCATTGGCTGGGACGACATACAAACCACGGGCTCTGCTGATGCGGACATGCTACAGACTCAGTTGACCCGAGAAGAACTGAGTTCTGCTCCGAAGTTTGAAGCAAAGTCAAAGTATAAAATCAACAAGTGACTTGAGGTGACTGACACTTACCCTGAAGTCAATAAAGGGCAGGGGCCTGCGCTCCTGCCGCTTTTTATTGAGCATCGGCCGGGGCAGGGCGCTGCAATCTATTCAGGCCCCGATCCGAGCTTGCCGGTATAGGAAGCGCTATCGGAGAACGCCATGCCGCTGTTAATCTTGTCTTCTTCGACATTTTCCACCGCATTATCATTGGAGTGATCGGCTTGATATCCCGCCTCCTGCATCTCGCTTATCTGAGTCACCCTGCTATTGGCCAATTGAGCCTCGGAGGCCTGGCCATAGAGTATCTGAATACCAAGTAAGTCACCGGGCTGCAGATCGTCAAATGCTTCGGTATAACGGAACGCCATCACCTGTCCTGAACGCCCGGGATGATCCAGGCCGAGGGCGTGACCTATCTCGTGTATGAGCGTATAGCGCAAGTCATAGACATCCACATCACCGTCGAACCCGACCTTCCACTTGTGCTCCGGATTCAGGCACAGCAACGCCTGTTTGATGGTACGGATCCCTTCACTGGCATCGGGCTCATAGGAGACATTGGCAAATGCCCGTCCTTCCGGTTTTCCCTGCGCACCAAAAATGATATCCGCGTCTTGTGTATGGCTCACCTGGTGGAATGACAATCCGGCTACGCGCTCCCATACCCGAAATGCGGCGGCAGTCTCGCGGACCAGCGTTTGTCGGGAAATATTGTTCCCTAACAGTTTTTCAACGGGCGCCAATTCTCCACAATTGCGCGCCTTAGCAAACGCCAGGGGTTCGTCGGCAAAGGCATAGCTGATGCTGGCTCCGGTCCCTAACCTTTGTTCTCCCCACTTGACCTTGCCACCCTCCAGTTCAAGCAACCGATATCCCTCTGCGGCGAGGCTGGAAAACGGGGGTAGGGATAGCAGAGATCCGGCACAGATAATGACGGCTATGGCAAGAGGTGCACGCATCGCAGTTTCCTCACAAAGATACTCTGAAAACACCGGAGCCGACTTTGTCAGAGCACTTTGAAGCCCTTGGAACCCCGGTACAGTACAACGAACCCCGTCAGTACACTGCCGCACTAAAAAAGCGTTCGTTCAAGTCCAGACCAAGCGTGGACTTCCCTGTGATTCGCGGATCTGACTAGAATATATCCAGGACGGTACTGACAATAAGGGGGCGAGTCAATTGGTGAACCAGATGCCCCGCCATAACTTAAAGGGTGAGGGGATACCTATTGTTCCTCGGGTTCAGGTCGAAGCTAAAGGCCGCTCTTGTCGTCCCCTTTCTTCGCAGGGCGGGAACGTATTAAGAGCGCCAATTTCTGTCAGTGGCAAGGGACAGTGAGAGCCAATAGGGGAATAGAGTTGGCTTTATGCCGACAACCGGCTATCAGCAAAGAGATGCGACTATTCTTGTTATCCGGCTGGCGCCAGCACCTCCCTGTGCTGGTACAGGAAAACCGCTAGCACTCTATAATATTTACAGCGAGGCCGCCGCGAGCGGTTTCAGCTCTTTTTCTGGCGCAGGACTTCCTGACCTGCACCTTGCTTCCACCAACCTTTAGTCAGCGCAGAAGTGTCATTATGCTCGCCTGCCGGTTGGTGAGCCGGACTATCCTGTCCGGCACAAAGAAACGGCTTTTAACATTCGATGATATTAACTGCCAATCCGCCTCTTGCCGTTTCTGCTATTGTTCCGGCGCCGAACCTCCTGTCCAGCACCTTGTCCGCCAACCTGATACCGGCGAAGAGATGCGACTATTCTTGTTATCCGGCTGGCGCCAGCACCTCCCTGTGCTGGTACAAGAAAACCGCTAGCACTCTATAATATTTACAGCGAGGCCGCCGCGAGCGGTTTCCTTGTATTTCGATTTCATATCGTTGCCGGTGTCCCACATGGTCTTGATGACTTTATCCAGGGACACTTTGTGTTCGCCAGAGCCGCGCATGGCCAGGCGGGCGGCATTGATGGCCTTGACCGAACCCATAGCGTTACGTTCGATACAGGGCACCTGCACCAGCCCGCCCACCGGGTCACACGTGAGGCCCAGATTGTGTTCCATGCCGATTTCGGCGGCGTTCTCCACAGCGGCCACACTGGCGCCCATGATCTCCGCCAGCGCACCGGCGGCCATGGAGCAGGCCACACCCACTTCGCCCTGACAGCCTACTTCGGCGCCGGAGATAGAGGCGTTTTTCTTGTACAGAATGCCGATAGCGGCGGCGGTCAGCAGGTAACGCACCGCCGTGTCTTCATCCACCGGGCGAACAAACTTATCGAAGTAGCACAACACAGCGGGCAGGATGCCTGCGGCGCCGTTGGTGGGGGCGGTGACCACCCGGCTGCCGGCGGCGTTTTCTTCATTGACCGCCAGGGCAAACAGGTTCACCCAGTCCATGGCGGCCATGGGGTCAGCGCTTTTTTCATTCTGCAGCTTGCGGTACAGATCCGGCGCCCGGCGACGTACTTTCAGGCCTCCCGGCAGGATCCCTTCAGTTTGTTTGCCCTTCTCCACACAAGCGGCCATCACTTGCCAGATATGCCAAAGCTTGGTGCGAATTTCCTTGTCGCTCTGGAATACCTGTTCGTTTTTCAGCATCAGGGTACTGATGCGCATGCCGTGCTCCTTGCAGTGGGCCAGCAGCTCGGCGGCAGTTTCGAAAGGGAAGGGTACCGGCTTCTCGTCGTGCTTGAGGGCAGTGGCCTTCTCGTCCTCGAAATCTTCTTCCTTGATGATAAAGCCACCGCCTATGGAATAGTAAGTCTGGCTGAACAGCAGCTCATCGCCCTGGTAAGCAAAAAAAGTCAGGCCATTGGAATGCAGTTTAAGGGTCTTGCGCCGATGAAAAACGATGGCGCCCTCGCGGGGAAAGGCCACCTTTTTTTCGCCGCCCAGATTCAGTTGCTGCGTTTCGTCTATTTCAGCCAGCATCTGCTCGACCCGATCCACATCGACGGTTTCCGGATCATGTCCCAACAGACCCAGGATTACAGCCTTGCCGGTGCCGTGGCCCTTACCTGTCTGACCCAGGGAGCCATATAACTCGGTTTTGACAAAGTCGGTCCTGGCGAACAACTGCTGGTCTTTGAGATCCTGGATAAAGGCCTTGGCGGCACGCATGGGTCCCACCGTATGGGAGCTGGACGGCCCGATGCCGATGCTGAACATGTCGAATACGCTGATCATAGGGTACCTGTAATACTTTTAGTAACTCTTCACTATCAATCATTGTGGACCAACTGACAAACAGACAAAAGTAATGGGCAGGATTAGAAAAGTTAATCTGATGTAAAGAAAACAGGAAGTAACAAGTAACAAGGGACAAGTAACGGGTAATCAATGACCAGTAACAGGCTGGATGTTTATGGATGGTTTAGGCTTAAATTATCTTGCTCGTCCTTCGTCCTTCGTCCTTCGTCCTTCGTCCTTCGTCCTTCGTCCTTCGTCCTTCGTCCTTCGTCCTTCGTCCCTTTGTTACGTCTTATGCCAAATGATTGGCCAGGTTACGGACAAATGCTGCGGTGGCACCCCAGATATGCTGCTCCTGCCAGTGGATAAAATAGATGGGATGTACCCGGCCGTTTCGCTCAGCCAGATGTGTGAGGTGATTGCCTTTGTCCATCAGGTATTTCAGCGGCACCTCGAAGATAGAGGCCACTTCGTTGCGATCCGGCACCAGGTTCAGGGGCGGGCTGATAAGTCCTATAAAAGGCGTGACCACATAGCCGCTGATGGTTCGGTAGCGGGGTAACTGACCAACGATTTCAACCTGCTCCCCCGGCACGCCAATTTCCTCTGTGGTTTCGCGCAGAGCGGTCTGAACCAGATCCTCATCATAAGGCTCCTGGCGTCCGCCCGGAAAACTGACCTGGCCGGCATGGTGCTTCAGATGGCTGGCCCGGCGGGTAAAGAGCAATGTGAGTTCGCTCCTGTCTATCAGGGGCATCAGTACTGCTGCCGGCCTGGCCGGACGGTTGAGGGGATAGTCCGGTTCTGTCTGCACCTGGCGCATATGATGAAAGCGTTGGAAAAACTCGACTTTGTTCATTGTCTCAGTGGTTTACCCGGGCAAACTGGTCAAACCCTACTCCCTGTTTTCCTGTCATGGTCAGGATGATTGGCTCAGCACCGGCAATATCTTGTTAACCTTGTGCAGGGTTTCCTGATATTCGGATTCCGCATCTGAGTCCAGTACGATGCCACCACCTGCCCAGCAATGGATTGTACCATTCTCACACAACAGGGTACGGATGCAGATGCTGGTGTCCATACGACCCTGGGCGGACAGATACCCGATACTACCACAATAGATATGCCGCCGGTGCGGCTCCAGCTCCTCGATAATCTGCATAGCGCGAATTTTCGGTGCGCCGGTAATAGAGCCGCCGGGAAAGGCGCCCCGCAGTAAATCCAGTGGACTGGCACCGTCTTCGAGCGTCCCTTCCACCGTACTGACCAGATGGTGCACGGCGGCAAAGCTCTCGATGGCAAACAGCTCCGGCACCGCTACCGATCCCGGCTGGCAATGTTTACTCAAATCATTTCTTAGCAGGTCCACGATCATCAGATTTTCCGCCCGGTCCTTCTGTGACTCACTTAGCTCGCTGGCCATCTGTTTATCCAACTGTGGGTCGGCCATTCTTGGACGGGTACCTTTGATGGGTTTTGTCTGCACCTTTCCTTGGTTAACCGACAAAAAACGTTCCGGCGATATGCTCATCACGCAGGCGCCCGGCAGTCGGATAAAGGCCGAGAAGGGAGCCTGGTTGGCGTCCCGCAATACCTGATAAGCCTGCCATTCATCGCCCTTATATGCAGCGCTGAAACGCTGAGCCAGATTGACCTGATAACAATCCCCGGCCAGCAGGTATTCATGAATCCGGGCCAGTTTCTGCAGGTATGTCACTTTGCTCATATTGGCCTGCCAGTCGCCGGTCAGGCGAAATTTACTGGTGGCCGGTCTGCTCTGCGCGGCCAAGGCCATGAGTTCAGAAGAGGTGGGGGCGGGGAAATCCGGGTGTGACACCAGCCAGCTTTGTCCGGATTGTCTTTGCCTGAGTACTGCCCAACTGTAAAAGCCTACCGCCATCTCCGGTGCCTGAATATCCTGGTGGGCCTGCTCGGGCAGACGTTCAAATCGGCGACCCAGGTCATAGGCAAAATACCCCGCCGCCCCGCATATGAAAGGAAATCGCGCATCGTCAGGGAATGTGCCGAACAATTCGAGGTTGAGCGTCTCAACCAGAGTCAGGGGGTCGGTGTCGGACTCATCAATCTGTTGTCTGTCACTGCGCCAGATTTGACTATATGGGCCAAAGGTCTGGATATGGGCGACGGGGTCGGCCAGCAGTATGTCGAAGTCGCCGTTGATATGGGCACTACCGGCCGAGTCGAGCAGCATGGCCCAGCTTTGGTGGCTGAAGTGGGCGAACAAGTTAGTCAGATCAAAATCTTCGGCAAGAACAACAATATTCACGCAGGACTCAATTCAGTTTAAGGCAGATGGGCGCTGCCAATGGCGCGGACAATTGGTGTATGATACTGCAACCTTAAGAAAGACCAAGTAGCAAGCCGCACAAAGCCAACAAGAGCCGGTGGATTGCTGATTTTACAAGCAATAGCGATGAGGCAAAGCATGACTGTGATTCGTCAGCAGGATTTTATCGACAGTATCGAAGATGCCCTGCAGTTTATCTCTTATTATCATCCCCTGGATTATGTCAAAGCCGTCGAACAGGCCTATGAGCGTGAGCAGAGCCAGGCTGCCAAAGATGCCATGGCGCAGATCCTGATCAATTCGCGCATGTCCGCCGAAGGTAAGCGTCCCTTGTGTCAGGATACCGGCATCGTCACCTGCTTTGTCAAAATCGGTATGGGCGTAAGCTGGGACAAGACGGATATGACGGTGCAGGAAATGGTGGATGAAGGCACCCGTCGCGCTTATCTCAATCCTGACAATCCTCTGCGTGCCAGTATCGTCGCCGATCCGGCGGGCAGCCGACAAAACACCAAAGACAACACTCCGGCCGTGGTGCATATCGACATGGTGCCAGGGGATAAGATTGAAGTGATGATTGCCGCCAAAGGCGGCGGCAGCGAAAACAAATCCAAGATGGTGATGCTTAACCCCAGCGATGATATTGCCGAGTGGGTGGTGAAAACCCTGCCGAGCATGGGCGCCGGCTGGTGTCCGCCAGGGATGCTGGGTATAGGTATAGGCGGCACGGCCGAAAAAGCCGCCGTGCTGGCCAAGGAAAGTCTGATGGATCCGGTGGATATTCAGGAGCTGATCGAACGTGGCCCACAAACCACCGAGGAAAAACTGCGCCTGGATATCTTTAACAAGGTCAATGCCTTAGGCATAGGCGCCCAGGGCCTGGGGGGCCTGACCACCGTGGTGGACGTGAAGATCAAATCCCTGCCTACCCACGCGGCCTCAAAGCCAGTGGCCATGATCCCCAACTGCGCGGCTACCCGCCATGCCCATTTTTACCTGGACGGTTCGGGTCCGGCCGAGCTCAAAGCCCCCAAACTGGAAGACTGGCCCAAAGTCACCTGGGAAGTGGGTGCCAATACCCGCCGGGTCAATCTGGATACGGTGACCAAAGAAGAGATCCAGGACTGGAAAGTGGGCGAAACCGTGCTGCTGTCCGGTAAGATGCTCACCGGCCGTGATGCAGCCCATAAGCGCATCCAGACCATGCTGCAAAACGGCGAAGGTCTGCCGGATGGGGTGGACCTGACCAACCGTTTTATCTACTACGTGGGTCCGGTGGATGCGGTGGGCGATGAAGTGGTGGGTCCGGCCGGTCCCACCACCGCCACCCGGATGGATAAGTTCACCGATATGATGCTGGAGCAGACAGGCCTTATCGGCATGATCGGCAAGGCCGAGCGCGGCCCGGCTACGGTGAAGAGCATCGCCAAGCACAAAGCCGTGTATCTGATGGCGGTGGGCGGCGCAGCCTATCTGGTGTCAAAGGCCATTAAGAAGTCCCGCGTGGTGGCCTTTGAAGATCTGGGTATGGAAGCCATCTACGAATTCGAAGTGGAAGACATGCCGGTCACCGTAGCGGTGGACAGCACCGGTGCCAATGCCCATGAAACGGGGCCGGCTATCTGGAAGGCGAAGATTGAGGAGTTGGAGGGGGCGCTGGCTAAATAAGCCGGGCGTTTCTCTTGCAAAAAAGGCGTCTGCGGACGCCTTTCTATTAAAGTTATAAAATGTGAAGTTAGATAGTAATTGAGTACAAATGTATTCTTGAAAAACCTTTTGTCCGGTTTAAAGATTTCTGGGGATGATCGTACATTACCCCTACATTGGCCGCCAAATTTTGTAGTATGAAGATACAAGCCCCAATAGCCATTGGCTTTGTACCAATTGGAGCAATATTAACAACTCTTCCTTGAAGTCCTTTATAGATGAATTGAAGCAGCTTGTATGTATCATATGGATTGTTTGCACTAGAGAATTTTGGCTTTTCTGCTTTGTTTTTCAAACTATCTATATTTTGAAAGATAGTATGTTTGTCGTATGACGGCTTAAAGCTAGGTACTCCAAATATAGGTGTGATGTTTTCTATGAAAGCACCTTCGTCATTTGTTAAAAGTTGCCCCAATCTCACCCTCTCAAAGCCAAGTAAAGCTATAAGGTGTGTTTTATTATTATTTGAAACTGTCTTTGTAAATCCAGGTAAAGACCGATAACCTACGGAAGAGTGAGATAGTTTAAATTGATGTAAGCCAAATTCACTCTTCATTTCTATTCTAGGAGGATATGATTCGGGTTCCACATACAGAATGTCTACTTCAACTCTTTTTTGTAACCTTGCGAGCCAGCGTAGGATATACAAAATTTCTGGTACGCCTAGTGTTGTGGCGTCTAGAAACACCTTTTTTATTGGTTTATTTTCAAGCTGAATATCTAGATAGGAATTAATGTTTCTGATTCTTACAGATGAGTCATCTATGCAGAAAGTCATGATTTCAGCGTCCAAATTGACCCTGATTCCTCTGTTGATTTTAGCTCTATTTAAAGCGGAGGTAGAGAGTGCTCCTCTATCATCTAGCGGGCTACCATAAAAGAATAAATCAGCTTCTGAAGATTCTATTTCATCGTGCTTAATTTCTATTTGTCTATTAAATATCATTAAATAGACTTCCCTGAATTTCTTTAAGTGATGTAAAGCTAGCAGCCTCATCCTCTAAGGCTTTCTTAGCAAAAGGAGAGCAAAACTCTACGAAGTCTTCCTCTGATCCGCAAAAAATAGTGTTTAGCTGCTCAACACTAAAGGTGTGTTTTCTAATCTTCCTGAAGGAGATTGAAAAATTAGGTGAGAACATAGGGTGAAGCATGTACTCCTTAGAGGACATTTTTATATTTGATTTTCTCTTTGTATCACCTTGGAACTCAACAAGAACAGACCAAACTTTCAGCTCGTTTAGCAATACTCTAAGATTCTCTGGAAGCTGCTCTTCACTCGCAACTTCAATACCAAAATGTGTTACTTCTGGTTCACTTTGTGACTTTCTTTTCTGCAACAACTGAAAGAAAAGCCCAAGTCTATTGACAATGAATCTCAAATTATTTCCATGTCGTCCAAGTTCAACAACTTTATCGACCTCTAATTGACTATTTTTTCTGGCGGCAGAAGCTTGGACATGTATTGGAATGAAAAAACCAGAGTCTACTTTAAATATACTTCTGCTATGTTCTACAAGACATTGATGACAAAACTCCAGAAAGTGCCTCAAGTTAAATCTGGACATGTTACATATTCTTTCAAATCCAGAATAAATTGGTATGGAACTTCTACCTGCTGAACTATATACCCAAAGTATCGCCCCGACCAATAGATCCCGATATGGTTTATAATATATGTTAGTGCCGTCTTTTTTAAGCTTTGAAAATTCTTTTAAGATCTTTGTCGGGCTTTGATTCTTTCTATTAAGTAATATTCCGTTTAAAATAGATTCTACTGGGAATTTTGAGTCAATAAATTCCTCTTTAGCTATCTTAAGAATAGAAACTCTTGGATTAATTAAAAAGTTAAGAAGCCTTCTTTTAAGTGTCTCATCCTCAAGAATTGTACTCGCGACATTTTCATATGAACTAGTGGGTAAGAACCCTTTGGCGAAGGTTATAACTTTCTCTATGTAAGAATCATCTAGCCTCTCACTTAAAAGCCTCTCATTACACAACCAATCTTTATAGTTAAATAAATCACTGTCCTCTATAGAATCATGTAACTTAAGTATAAGTATTTCTGCGGCGAAGCGATAAAATTCTTCTTGTTCAAACTTTTCTAGATCAACTTTTCTATAATCATTTCTTAAAACAATACTTTCTTGGCCTTCCGTGGTTCTGTTTATATCCGAGTACTTTTTGTAGGCTGCCGATATAACTAAGTCACCAGCACCATGCTTTATCCAAGTGTTTAATAATTTTTGTTGGTTGCTAGTTAGGTTCTCATACTCATCTATATAGACCGTAAACATTGTTTCTGAAAGTTCAGGAAAACTATTTTTTAAGTGTTTTAATAGAGAACTTATAACACTTCTAGTGTCTGGAAATATAGGTCTAGAATACGACTCAGGATCGTTTACCCAATCGTTAAGCTCCTCTAATGCAGTGTCAGCAAAGCTTTCTAATTCTTTGTAGTAAGAAATGCTTGAGTTAGTTCTCTTTGAAAAAGTATTTGGTAGCTCAAGATTTGGAATTATTTCTTGTTTTTCAAAATTAGATGAAAATTTACATTTTGACAGGTTCAACGTGACGCGTGAGATCTCTCTAATGACATTTACTAGGATATATTTCCCGAACACTTTTTTCCAATCGGAGCCATATATTTCCTCAGTGATACTGCTACAAAAGTGAGTGTCTGGTCTAAAATACATTCCTATCTTCCGTAGCTCTTCTAATGGTATATTGCTTCTCTTCTCACTAAATCTAGTATCATGGCAATGGTATCTAAGGAACATAGTCTTCCCAGATCCTCTTCCGCCCTCAATCATCACAGCTTTATCAAAATTGAATAAGTTAATTGTTTCATATTGTGGTGGTAAAACATACTGTCCCCACACATCTACGGGGAACTCTTCAGCTCTATTTTTTGAGAATAATTTTATCAACTTTGGGTTCACTATTTTCTCCTATAGAGCAATCTACTCCAGCCGTTTTCTTCGGAGTCATGATAAATTACTTTAAGATTGTTGTTGGGAGTAGACAAATGGAACGCAAACGTTAAGCAGAGTTCTCCTTTCCCGAGTAAGAATTCTTTTCCTTTCAATGGAGTGCGTTCACACATCTCTAAGTAAAAAGCTTTTGCATCGGTAACATTGTTTTTGTTATCTCCCCTAAAGTAACCATTAATTGGTGAGAAAAAAGAATCGTCTTGAGAGAGCAGTTCTACTGGAACTACTTCTACTTGAGGAAGTTGCTGTTCAATATAGTTAATTGCGTCTTGGTGAGCCGCTAAAGGTGTATATAATATAGGTACTCTAATATTGTAAGGATCAATATTTTTTTTGAAGAAATCAACAAACTGTGATCCGGTACCCGCGAAATCATCAACTAAAATAATAGCTTTAACTTCGTCCGGAAATTTGGGGACATTTTCTGGGATTTGAGTTACATGCTTTGCTAAGTCAAGTGTCTCGATTAGGTCTCTAATAATTACAGAACCACTTTTACCAGCTTTGTTATCAACATTTTCAACAGAAACAAATCTAATGGGAACCTTTTTGCCTTCCTTGAGACGAGTTAACCAGTCATCTATATTTGAATCATAAGGAATACTATTTTTCTTTAAGAATTTTGGAACGATAGATGATGCAATATTTTTGAAGCTGGACTTCACCATAGATCTAGAGCGATAGACTAGCGCATCTAGTATACAAGCCGAGAAATACTTTTCCTCATCAGTCTCGAAATTTGATAGCCAAGACCTTAGCTGATATAGTTCAATGTCCTCCCAATATCCAAATGAAATATATGATTCACATTTAGATACTACATCATCATAGTATATATCCCAGTTATGTGGCGCTTCGAACATCTATCAAGTATTCCTTTACTATTGAATGTGTGATGTATTTTGCTCCAACGCCTAATGATCTATTGTATAGTGTCATTCTCGATTTTGGTGCGCTTAAAATACGCCATATCTGATTTCTTTCTTCATCTGATTTTGCTCTCACTATTATTACACAATCAGATACTGGAATGCTGCCTGATTCCACAATTGCTACTTTACCAAGACATCTCCTACCTACTCTTGCCAGTAAGATATCTCCTTTTATTGCGTTATTTGCATTAGAGATAGGAGAGTTTGTTAGATTTAAAGAAGAAGGTTTAGAAGGAAGGTCGGTAGTATGTAGATATTCCGCCACGTGCTTTCTTAAGAATGTGTGTGAAAGAGAGCCCCTAAGTATACTGAAGGATTCTTCGTTTAGATTTTGTTCACAAACGTTGTTCAGAAAGGAAGAGTAGTATAAAAAATCGGCTCTATTTATTGCGTCGTTGATTTTCACGTTGAGTGTAGAAGAATGTGTGGCATGCGACAAAGTGATAAAATCACGTCTACTTTTTTCTTTGCTTAATGTTAGTATGAAAGTCTGTGCATCGGTATTAATAAAGCTATCAGATGGTAGCTGAATAAGATTGTTCACTTTCAGTTCGCTAAACAAAAACTCTCTAACACCCTTCCATCTTTCTCCTGAAATAACACCTGCAGGCAATATTATACCAATCTCACCACTCTTCGAGAGCATGGCTATATTTTGTGCTAGGAAAATTAGCTCTGCCGGTATTTTCTTGCATGTGGCAGGAATACATTGACTCATTCCTGCCTTCTTGATAATTTCCCTAGTGCTCTTATCATTATCTTTCGGGAAATATGGTGGGTTACTTATTAGTAAGTTTATATTCCCGAACCTTTCTTGGATTATTTCAGGAAGAGAAGGGTTGAAACCATCAAACTCGATTGCGCTAATTATTTTTGCTTGATTGGCTTTTAAAACATTTTTTGGATCTATGTCGACTCCAACTAGATTTATTTCATGCCATCTTCGACGAGCTGCAAACAGTAACTCCCCGTCACCAAATCCTAGATCTACAGCGATCTGTGGTGATTCAGACAATAGACGACCTACCAGCAGATCACTATATCGCTGTTGTGTGTAGTATTGGTTTAAGTTCATCCCTGCTAGCTCTAGGTTAGTTTTACCTGAATTTAAACGAATAGAGAGAGCAAGTAAATTACGATATCGGCGCTTTCAGTCAAACTAGACGATTTATCTCTCATGTTCACGAATTGCAAGCATCGCATATCATATAGCCCACTAAACGCCACATGAGCGCACCTAAGTAAGAGGCTTAGTCATCCCTTGTCAGTACTTCGAGCAACTCAATCTCAAAAATCAGGTTGCTGTGGGGCTTGATATGCTCGCCCACCTGGCGCTCGCCATAAGCAAGGTGGGCAGGCACAAACAGCTTGCGTCTGCCGCCCACTTTCATGCCCTGAACACCTAAAAACCAGCCCTTGATCACCTTATTGGCCGACAATACCGTTTGAAAAGGCCGGCCTTTGGCATAGCTGGAATCAAATTCGGTACCGTCTTCCAGGGTGCCGCGGTAATGGGCGGTGATCAGGGCTCCTTTAATTGCCGCTTTACCTTCACCCTGGAGCAGATCCTCTATTTTCAGCTCGTCGTTCATCTGCTGTTACTGTTGTTCAAAAAATGCCGGGATTATAGAGAATCCGACGATGGGCTGAAACAAAAAAGCCAGGCATCGGCGACGCCTGGCCCTAAAGTAGTGTTCGAAATAGAGAATGCGCTCTACTGGACCCCGGGTGTTAATTGTCCCGACGTGCCTGTTGCACCGATCTGACGAATGACCTCACCGTCGGATTGAAGAGTGAGCACCTGGCGGCTGCCTTTTTCAATCACCACCGGGAAGCTGGCATCGGCCCGGGCACTGCTGACTTTGACCTGATAATACCCCGGGGCCAGGACCAGGGCGGGATCCCCTACCAGACCCTTGCCCACCACCAGGCCCTGGGCGTCGAGGATCTCATAGGTGGCGGCCAGCGACTGTCGGATAGCGCTGATCAGGCTGTCCTTGTCTTTGGCATCGAAAAACTCACCGCCGCCGGCCGCGGCCGCCAGTCGCATATCCTGCTTGGTTTTTTCATTGGGCAGGGCAAAGCCGGCGATATCCAGACGCACATCCAGGCCTTTATCGCGCAGGGCGGTGATGGCCTCGGCCGGATTCCCCTGGCATTCTTCCTCGCCGTCTGTGACCAGCAGGATCAGTTTACGGCCGCTGGTTTTTTCCAGATCCAGTCCTGCCTGCTGCAGGGAGTAGCTGATGGAGGTGGTGCCCAGAGCCTGAATGGCGTCGATGCGGCTGCGCAGGGCGTCAGCGTCAAAAGGCGCGATAGGCAACACCAGCTCCGAGTCCTGGCAGTCTCCTGGCTGCCCTTCGCGCACTCGATGTCCGTACAGGCGCAGTCCCACATCCAGTTGATCTGGGAAGCTGTTAATCACCTGATGTAAGACGTCTTTGGCCACCTCTATTTTCAGCTTGCCGTCCAGCAGCGCCTTTTTCGAGCGCATAGAGCCTGAAGCATCCACAATCAGCTCCACCACCGCGCCCGCGGCAGCTTTGTCTGGTTGCCATTCCAGTATCAGGCTGCCGGGCTCCACCCTGCTGCTGTCTGCCTGCAGCCGGTAGCTCACCGGTCTGCGCATCAGACAGGAGGCCCTGGCGAAGGCACGGTCCAAATCGGCCAGGGTACGAAAGGCGGCGTAGCGGCCCCGGTTGACCGCGGCCCAGTCCTGCATCAGATTCTGGAAGTGCTCAATGCCACGGGCACGCAGATGCAGCTCCAGGGGGAAGACGGCCGGTCGCATCTTGTCAAAGCCGGCCCACAGATCCCGGGAACGGCCAAAGCCGTCAGAAGCCGCATCGGTCAGCACCACCATAGCCCGGTTACCCGGTCTGCCGGTAAAGGCTGACAGGGCAGCGGTCAGGGTATTTTCCGCATTGCTGGAGCCATCGGCCCGGTTGTAGCTGTTCAGCGCCTGTTTCAATACCTGTGGGTCATCGCTCCAGTTTGCCAGCAGCGGCGCGGCGCCGCGGTCCCGGAACGGAATGAGGTTGACCCATTCCTGCTGAGGTTTAACTTCATCAAAAAAACGCTGCAGTGATCGATACATCAACGGATGGAACCTGGCCACGCTGGAGCTGTTGTCCCAGGCAATCATGATAGATCGGGGCGGCTCCTCTACCTGTACGAAGTAACGGTGACCGCCCACCACGGTGGCATCGAAACGCCGGTTACCCATTGCGTCATACTGATCGGTGAGGGTGACCCGCAAACCACTTTCGTCGCTCAGGCTGACAGCAAGACGAGAGACATCCTCACCGGTAAAGGTCAGTGACAACTGATTCTGATCCGCCGGAATTTGCAGCGAAAACATATCCCTGTCCCTGCCCAGGCTGACCCTTTCATCCAGGGGCCGGCCCGGCGTCAGGGCCAGGGCGGTTTTCTGGCTATCACCAGCCAGATCCTGGATGCCAGCCACGGCAGACATCGGATGCAACTGCTCATAGGCCGCCTCCTGGCGGTACAGACCCCATTCACCGACAATGCTCTGATAGCTGCCATCTGCCGGTTTTTCAAGGATGCGCAAAGTCTCAGGCAGACGCCAGCCATAGCTCTCGTCGCTGTGACCATTGCGGTGGAACTTCACAAAACGGGCCCACACCGGCTCTTCGAATTCGATGCTGGCCTGCTGGCCCGGCTCAGATGGAACTGGCCAGCGACCCAGGGACTGCCAGGGGCCTAAAGGACCGGTCAGGCTGACGGATACTTCAATGTCTTCGATGGCGCGGATTCCCCTGGGCAGGGGTTTGCTCTGCTCACGCCAGCTGAAGCCCTGCAGGCGTGCGGCGCGATTGTGATGGAAACCAATAACCCATTCTACCGGGGCCACATCCCCCTTGCGGTAAGGCAGGATGTCGGCATCCTCCTTGTCGGTCAGCATCGCTTCCAGGTTGCCGTATCCGTATGCCTGGGGCAGGGCCCGCACCACATGGCCTCCCCAGTTGGGATCGGCCAGATTAATGCCTTGTTGGCCAAACGGCCGGACATCGGCGGCGGCAATGACTTTTACCTCTGCCAGCGACAGCCTGGCAGAGGGACTGCCGGCGTCACGGGCCCCCAGCCGTAAGCGTACGAACCTGGCCCTGACCGGTGTCGGGAAGGGAAAGTACTGCTCTTCGGAGCGGGGTGACAACTGTCCCTCATAGACCTGTGTAAACTGACTGCCGTCATCTGAGATCAGGACACTGAAGGGGCCCAGTTGATCCTGGTTGCCGTAACCTACCTGTGGGATCAGAGCCACACCAGCCAGTGGGGTTGTGCCGTCACCGGCGAGCTGGACTTGGATTTCGTAAGGTAGCTGACCACTGGAGGCCGACCATTCGCCTCCTGAGGCCACCATGCCGTCAAACAGCTGTGCGAGGGTGGAGTCATTCGGTGGCGGCTGTGCACCGATACCACTTCTTGCCAGGTTAATGCCGCCGCGAAGCGACTTTGGTACAGGTTGATAGGAGGTCTCACTTAGGGGAAAGGCATCGCACTGGGCGGCCAGCGGCACGGCCAGGGTGCTGCCTTTGTGATCATTGTTTGAGGCGTGTAAGAACAAGGTGGCCGGCGGACCATCCGGCCTGTCGGGCGTTCCGGTCAGGGTCAGCGGTACATCGAGGCTCTGGCCTTTTTTCAGGCTGATGGGACCTTCCGGCAGGCTGACGGACCAGCCCGCCTGGCTGACAGCAGATTGCAGGGACAGGCCGTATAGATCCTGTTCGCCGGCACTGATACGGGCAAGCAGGTCGACCTGCTGCTGACTGTTGCGGTAGGCGGAAAAGACCGGTACCTCGCCCACCAGGGCCAGGGTTGGACCACCGATGTCCGGTGCAGCCGTCAAGGTCGTGTCGAAACTGGCCCCAAGGGTGTAGCGGCCTTGCCCCATCAGGTTCACCACATAGCGCTTACCGGCCTCCAGGCTGGCGTGATAGGTATCGCTGTGGTCGGTCCGTTTGGTCACGTCACTGTTCATGCTGACGGAGCGCACCTCCTGGCCCTCAATCTGCTTGAGTGCGGCACCGATGCGCCGCTTGTCACTCTGCACGGTCAGGGTCAGGCGGGTGGGCTGCTCAAGCGGTGGCAGGAAGAACCAGTCCGTATCGCCGAAATCTCCCACCAGGCCCTGCATCTGCTTGCCGAAGGGCAGGGGGGCGGCACTGCCGGCACTGTCGTTGGGCTCCCTATCGTCGGCCAGGTCAAAGGGGTCGAGCAAATCCAGCCTGAGTCGATAGGCAGACTGACTGGACTCCCGGCGGCCCGAATAGACCTTGACCTGGTAATCTCCGGCTTCCAGCCAGGCCTGGTACCGAACCGGCTTGCCGGCTTCGCCCAGATAGTCTCCGGCCCTGGCAATCCCTGAACCGTTGCCTTCGATACGCAAATCCAGGCGCAAATCCTCCGGCGGCAGAAGTGTCAGACGCACATGTGAGGGCATTTCCAGACTGAAACTGTAGTGGTCCTCATCACTGGCAAAGGCGATTAACCCGCTGCGCTCTGTGCCAAACGTCAGGGAATGGGCGCGGCTGATATCATCGTTGGGCTCCAGCTCATCGCCCGGGGCGGGCACACCAAGGGGCACCACTCTGAGTACGTATTCACCCTCCCTGCCGGAAGACTGTACTGAAAACCAGTGTCGGCCGGGCATCAGGTACAGATTTTCCAGCCACACCACGTCAACGCCGGCATTGGGGCGTCGCTGCAATTGCGCTACGCCTGAAGCGTCGATATAGGCAACATTACCCCCCACGCCGCTACCCTGAACCTCCAGCAGCCATTTTTGCGGGTTGCCCTGTACATCCAGGTAAAACACATCCATATCCTTGTCGCTCAGGGTGCCGCGCACCATATGGCTGCTGCCAAGGGCTTCAGCCTCCTTAACACTGTCGTTGGGCTCTTTCTCAGTTGGCACCTCACCAGGATCAAAGGCCGGCAATGCCACCGGCGGGCTGGGACGATAAGGCTTCGGCTCAGGCGGGGTTGCGGCCTGGGTATCAGGGGTAGTGGTACGCACAGCAACCGTTGCAGGTTCGACGCTCACCGGTGCCGGACGGGAACTGAACTCTGGGAAAACCGTTTTGCCATTATTATCCGCCTGACCATAGGCGCCTTTAACCTTCAGTGAGCCGAGATCCAGTTTAAGTTCCTGCTCGAAGCCGCCAAACCACAGATACTGAGGCATCTGGCCTGCGGGCAGACCGAAGGCCAGCTCGAAGCGCACGGCGCTGGCAGGAGGCACCACCAGTGGCTGAGGTGGTCGGCTGCTAAGCCCTCGGGTGACATTCAGATCCACCTTCCCCTGCTGCTCTCCTGACAGACGAAACTGATCCTGTAATATCAGCTCCAGCCCTTTGTCGGGCAGATGGGATACAACGGCAAGATCCAGAATCAGCTGTTGTTTGTCAAAGCGCAGGCCAAACACTGACACAGTCAGGCTGTTGCCGTCCCTGCCGCTGAGGGGAGACGGTGGCAGGGACAAAGGCGGCTGTGCGGTGACCGGCAGCACCGTGGTGCGATTATCACCGCGAATGCCCAGGGTAAAACGATCGAGCGACTCAGGTAGCAAAAAGCTCACCTGGCGCTGCTGGAATACCGCCGGGGTGAAACTCAGGGTAGGTTCGCCATCTTCGCTGGGCAGGGCCATAAACAGGCGCCCTTCATCGCCGTTCAGCCACAGGATACGGGTTGGATCCAAGCGGGCCAGAGCACTGTCGGCGCCGCCCCGCCCCCGGCCGAGCAGGGATAGCTGCAGATAATGCCAGCCATCCGGGGCTGCCTTGTCCAGATAGCTGGATATGTAGGAAAGGCCGCCAACGGTCAGTTCCACCCCGGCGATCTGCACTGTCTTACCCAGACTGACCGGAGGTTGCTTGGCTTTGGCCGCCTCGCCTTCCAGCGGAACATCCAGGCTGCCATGCAGGTTGTCGATAAACTGCAGAGCAAGGTGGCGGCTGCCTTTGGGTACGACAAAGGCCAGCCTGGCATTTTTACTCTCACCGTGGCGGGGCAGGACAAAATCCTGCTCCAGCGGCATACCCTGGGGCAGGGACTGACTGCTTAGCTGCGCCTCATAGGCCAGGCCGTCGGCCGCCAGGGTCAGATGGCGACGGGCGGCACTGACTTTAAAGGCCACATCCACTTCCACCATTTTCTCATTGCCTGAGCTGCCGCCAGAGAACAGGGAACCGGCGCCGTTGGTCCGATCGGCTTTGCCTTCGAGCTGGCTTTTGGCCACGTTGGCCTTGGGGATCAGGTTGGTCCAGCGGGTGGTAAGGATAATGGCTTCCTGGTCATCAGGCACCGCCTGTCCGCCAATCTCATCACTGCGGGTCAGTGCCAGCAGCTCCAGCTTTACTGCCTTGTTCTGCATGCTCTGCAGTGGCTGAGAACTGACCAGGGGCGACAAAGAGGGATAGGTCCGGATCTGTGCCTGCCGGGTGACTTGGCTGACCGGCCCGGGCTTGGGATACAAGGCCTTGTCACCGATGTCATAGGCGCTTAAGGGGGCGTTTCCGTCACGGGCAAAAGAAGGTTGCGCCAAACAGGCCCAGAGTAACAGGGACAATGAGCATAGGAATCTGTTCATATGCGACATCCTTATTCCACCTTGGCGTTCAGACAGATGGCTTTGACCTCGGCAGAGGGGGTCACAGTCACCAGATCCTTTTGCGGTATCTTCATTTCCTTACGCAGGCCGTGCAGGATCAGGCTGGCGGCGCAGCCGAAGCCGTCAGCATATTTCTGGCAGAATCCGATACCGGAAGTGGCCCGTCCAGCCGCCTTGGACGTGGAGAAGCAGGAATCCCCCACCTGGGCCTTGACGCCGACTTTGGCGGAAAACTCAGGGCAGGAGAGGCATTTCAGATCGCTGATGGTCTTTTCCACCTGCTTGAGCAAGCCGGCGGTGACTGTGCCCTGCTCGAGGATGCCGCTGATCAGCAGAAACTGTGTGGAGGTGGCGCCAATGATGACGCCTATGGCCCGGCCGGTTTCGTCGTTCAGGCCAAGATGTTCCACATTCAGGGAATAGTCCACCATGGCCTGGTGCAGGCCGTCATCCATGACCCCAATCATCCGGCCGCTTTGCGGATCCACCTCCCACCAGCCGTAACGGCTGCGACCCGCCAGCACAACGGGCTGGTTGGGAATAATGACCTGGCGTCCCTCACTCATGCGTTGACGAATCAGGCGCTTAGCGTAGGGAGACAACTGCGGCAGGCCGTCAAGCTCGGCCTGTTGGTCCGGCCCCAGGCCGAGCAGATCATCCACTTTGTCCGGCACTCTCTCCATCAGGTTCATGGTGCTGGCAGACTGACCCTTGCCGACAATGCGCTCGATAAAGTTCGCTTCGGCGATACTGTTTTGCATGCCACGGGCCTGTTGAAACAACTCGATGGCCCGCATGGAATGGCCGGGGTAGGGATAGGCATCCACCTCATCCAGGCGCAGATCCAGACTGCTGCGAAAGGCCATGGGGTCGCCCTGCGGTCCCTGCTGGCCCTCCACAGAGAAAATGATCACCCGGGGACGGGTATAAGCCACCGCCACCCCGTTGGCATGGGCCAGGTTAGTGGTCAGCCTGTCTGATTCGGCGGCAAAGGCCAGGGTTGCAAGGCTGCCGCTGATGGCGGCCAGGGAGGCATCCATGTGGCTGAGCCGGGTAAAGGCACCCTCTGCGGTGCTGTCAAACGCCTTCAACTGCTGACCCATAGCCTGAATATCCAAGTGCCTTGTGACCCTGTTCAGGTAGTCACTGACCTCCTCCAACTGCAGCAGGCCAGGCAAGACGGCAATCTCATAGTGCCGGTAATCGGCTGGTTTGCCGCCGGTCACCCCGGGTGCATCGACAACAAACAGATCACGGGCGATTTTGCGCGGCTTGCCGTCAGGCGAGAGCAGGGTGATTTCCAGCCATTCGCGCTGCAGAGCGTCTTTTTCCTTGTCCTGCATGATCAGGGTTGCCGGCCAGTCCAGGGTTTCCCCGCCGATGCGCATCTGACGGCGGTATTGGGTGGCTACGGGTAGCAAGGGCTGTGTTTCGCCGGGCTTTGCCTCAGTGCTGTTGCCGGTGTCGCCGGTCAGGCCGCCGCCGAACAGACCGGAGACTGTGGGTTTGCTGTCCACCTGTTCGGCTGAGCGCACCTGGGGTATGCCGACAGTGGTCAGACCCAGCGGCTGCAGGACCAGGTCCTGAGTGTTGCGTTCGACACTGCCCACCTCTGTGAGCTTGCCGTCTGCGGTCTGCACTTTCAAGGTTATGCGAACCTGATGGTGCAGGGAGTCGGGCGGGCTGGCAAAACGCCGTTCTGCCTCGGCGTACGCCTCGCCGATCACTGCCCTGGGAAAAGAAGGATCCAGCGGCAGCCAGGTGCCGTCACCCTGATCCAGCTCCAGCCAGGTGTGCCCGGCTGCGATGGACTGTAAGGCATTGTCTTGTTTCGGCCAGTAGGTTTTGATCCCCGCCGGCCATTCCAGCAGCGGCAGCTCAGGTGGATACAGGCCCATGATCAGGGTCTGGACGTTCTGTTCGCTGAGGGTACCGGTGACAAAGCGCACCCGGTAACCACGCGCCTGCAAGAGCGTCGCCAGCAACAGAGCCTGATCCACATCATTTCCTGCCCGGGACAGAGCCGTTCCCGCCGCGCCGCGCAGGATGCCGGTATAAGGCTCATAATGCACATCTTCAGCCACCGCCCTGAACAGCTCGTCCAACTCCAGGTCAGCGTAGCGGGCCAGGCTGGTGTGCGCCATATCCGGCAGCTTATCCAGACTGGCAGTGCCTGTGGCCTGACTGGTGGCAGGCATGCAAAAATGGAAGCCAAGAATACAGAAACTGACTTTAAACAGACGACTTAGGCGCATGGGGTGACTCGATGGCAGAGGTTGTAATTAAAAAGTTGCGTATTTTCTAACCGGACATACCAATCGAGCCAGTGGGTAATTGTTACAAATAGTAGTCTTTGTAACAGATCTGCATTCAGTGTTACCGGTTTACAACCCGCACTCTGGCGCTGTTGCCGCCACCACAGAAGAACCTGTCCCGGCCATCGGACTCCAGGCCCGATACGCCGACGCCGGCGGGCATGCTGATACGCTCCAGCACGTCGCCACTAAGGGCATCAATATGCCGCAGTTCACTCTCATCCGCTTCCCAGGTGCCATGCCATAGTTCATTATTGAGCCAGGTCACCCCGGTGACAAACCGGTCAGAGGTCAGGGTGTTGAGAATGGCGCCGTTTTGCGGGTCGATTTGGTGGATCCTGCGCTTGCTGTATTGCCCGACCCACAGGCTCCCCTCGGCCCAGGCCATGCCTGAGCATCCTCCTTCGGGGGCCGGAATAGTGGTCAGCACCTTGCCGGTTTGCGGATCGATTCGCTGTATTTTGTCGCCGGCAATCTGGAACAGACACTGTCCATCAAATGCGGTACCGGCGTGGGCCTCCACGTCCAGGCTTTGCACTGTCTCACCGTTTTGCGGATCCAGGGCATTAAGCCGTTGTCCAGAGGCATACCATACATGCCTACCGTCAAAACTCACGCCATGCACCTGCTCGACACCGTCGAAGGGACCATATTCGCGACTGATTTGTGCCTGTCTGTGTTTCATTGTCTTATCCTCATTGGGTTGATTGAGGCTTTCATCCTAGTTGCCCGGCAGCGACCCTGGGAGTAACAAAGTTGTCGTGAATCCGGGAATGGGGGTGGCCAGCCAGCGGCGTGTCCGTCCCCGTCCAACCGATTGCACCTTGTGGGCTTCATCCAGAGACTCCAGCACTCTTTGGACGGAGCGCTGACTGGTGCCGAGGGCCAAGGCAAGGGCCGAGCTTGACCAGGACTCGCCATCTGCCAGCAGGGCCAGGACTTCGCCGTGTTTTTGCTCTGTGGGGTGGGCAAGCACTAAAACCTCTTCTTCGTTGGACGGCGCCAGCACAAAACCCCGGTAGGTGGCCCTGATCCTGGCCAGCCCCTTCAGTTCGGTCCTCAGCCTTCCTATTTCCACCCTGAGTCTGGCGCGCAGTGAATCGTCCGTCATTTTTTGTCTGAAAGCCCTCTGCACCAGTTCCTCCCGGCTTATATCTGCAGGCCAGGCCTCGCCCAGCGCCCTGATCAGGGCAAACAGGACAGGTCGCCTGGCAAGAGGGATGATACTGTCACGGCTGTGCACCGTATAACGGCAGGCATCCACCACCAGGGCGCTGGACGACATCAGCGCTTCAATATCGTCAAGGCTAAGCAGGTGACTTTTATCGCCCTGGATAAGACAGGCGGCGGGGCCGTTCAGTCGCTTAAGGCTGTCTTCCACCTCGCCAATGAGCCCGGCGGTACCGGCCTGACGGGCGGCTTCTGCCGCCCAATTCAGTGCCAGTCGGGCTCTTCTGGCCTGCAGGCGGCGCATGGCTATCCCGGCGATGGCCAGGGCATGGACGGTGCGCAGTGCAGGAGGCAGTCTGATCGGGTCCTGTTGATTCAGGGCCTGTTCCGCCTGATTAAGCTTGCCCAGAAGCAACAGACGTCGAATCACCAGCAGGCGGGCATGGGCGGCATTGACCTTATCGCCCTGTTGCTGCAAGACGGCTTGGGCATTTTGCAGGGCCTTGGCAGAACCGCTTAAATCCCTTGAAACAAAGGCTGTCTCGGCTTCGGCTACCACGCATCGGGCACGCGCCAGGACCTCCCTGGTGCCGAAGGTTTTCCTGGCAGTGCGCAACAGGCTTCGTGCCCGGTCAAGATCACCCAGTTGTGCCATGATGATACCCCGAAGGGCCAGTGCCGGGGCGTCATTACGCAGTGCGATGCGATTCAGGGCCCCCAGGGGATCGCCCAGGGCCAATGACTGCGCTGCCGATGTAATCAGGGAGTCCATCTGTTTGCCATCTGTCTTGCCTGTCCGTCAGTTTGCTGATGATGCTAGCCGAATTCGCGCACCTTCAACAATCTGTTGTTCAGGGTATTGCCGGCTCAGTGCTACCCGGCAAATGCACCTGCCGGTCTCGGCAAGCTGTTTGGACATGTTATGATGCGCCGGACAGACAGGCCAGACGGCTGATTAGATGAGTAAATCCTGCCCATTTTCCGGAGAAAAATAACAATGAATCTGCAACTGGATATGATGCAACTGATGCTGGCACTCTTGGCCCTGACAGTGGGGGGAGGGCTGGGTGCTCTGCTGGTGGCTGGTCGGGCCAAATCGGCCAGACAGCAGATGCAGACAGAGCTGGACAAGCTGACCCAGCAACTGGACCAGAGCCAGCATAGTTTGCACCAGGCTTATGAAGACCTCAGCGAGAAAGAGCGCATCATCGAGTCTTACCATCAACAGCAACTGCAGACCCAGAACCAGTTGGGCCAGTACCGCCAGCAGGCCGAGCGCATCCCCGAATTACAGCAGCAGAGCCAGCAATGGCAGGACAGATGGCAGCAGGCCAGTGAGCAGTTGGGACAGCTTCGAACCCAGCTCGAGTCCCAGTCGGCCCGGTTTGAGCAGGAACAAAAAGCCATGCAGGAGAAACTGACTCTGCTACAGGAAGCCGAAGGCCGCCTTAAAGAGCAGTTTGAGAATCTGGCCAACAAGATTTTCGAGCAGAAGACCCAGAATTTCACCAGTGCCAGCAAGCAGAGTCTGGACTCCCTGCTAACCCCCCTTAAAGACCAGATTGAAGGGTTTAAAAAGCAGGTCACCGACCAGTATGTGCGCGAAGGGCAGGAGCGGGCTTCCCTGAAAACCGAAATCCTCGGCCTTAAAGAGCTGAACAGGCAGATCACCGAGGAAGCGGCGGCTCTGACCAAGGCCCTTAAGGGCGATAACAAACAGCAGGGCAACTGGGGCGAAATTGTACTGGAGCGGATCCTTACGGAGTCCGGTTTGCGCGAGGGTCACGAGTACGATACCCAGGGCCAGTACAAGGATGAGGCGGGCAAAGCCTATAAGCCGGATGTGATAGTGCATCTGCCCGGCGACAAGGATGTGATAATCGACGCCAAGATGTCCCTGGCAGCCTACGAGCGCTATTTCAACGAACAGGATGAGGCGGTCAGGGCCAAATACCTGGCCGAGCATATCCAGTCCATCCGCAACCATATCAAAGGGCTGGGTAACAAGGATTACCAGAAGCTCGACGGCGTTAAAACCCTGGATTACGTGCTGATGTTTGTGCCGGTGGAGCCGGCCTTTTTACTGGCTATCGATCAGGCGCCGGATCTAATCAAACTGGCTCTGGACAACAATATTATGCTGGTCAGCCCCACCAACCTGCTGGTGGCTCTGCGCACCATCAACAATATCTGGCAATACGAATACCAGAACCAGAACGCGCAGAAAATCGCCAGGAAAGCCGCCGACCTGTACGACAAGTTCGTGTCCTTCACCGCAGATATGGAAGGACTGGGCAGCTCATTGCAGACAGTGCAGAAAAAATACGAGGGCGCGATTAAGAAGCTGTCCGAAGGGCGCGGTAATCTGGTGCGCCGGGCGGAGGAATTTAAGTCACTCGGTGTGCAGTCCAGCAAACAGATTAGCAGCAACCTGAAGGAATTGTCCGTGGAGGAGCTGGATGCCGAGGCGGATGAATAAACAGATTTTGGGCGGCCCGGATCGGTCAATAAAATCTATGGGAGTGCAATATAAAAGTCCCCGGCGGGCCGGGGACATTTACAAGGGGCGAGTTGTTTTACCGGAAGTGAATCAATTACCTGGCGTTTCTTAAACGCATAGCCAACAGACCCAAGCCCAACAATGCGATGGTTGCCGGAGCCGGAACAGGATTGGGATCCAGCGTCCCGGTGCCTGTGATGCCGTCGATAAACAGTCTTGAATCCAATGATGTATCTAGCGCATTAACAATACCGAAGTAAAAAGTGTAGTCGCCCGTGACATCGATGTTCACTGTCAGTGCTTCCCATCCGTTAATGGTTGAGCCGTTACCGGGACCAACAGTACCCAGGCTGGCGAACTTAAACAATTCGGTAGCGCCGTTGCCCAGGCGAATACCGTAAAACGCCCAGTCATCGTAGGGCAAATAATCTTGCTCAACGAAGTTCCAGTTAAATGTGAATGAGTCTCCCGCTTGTGCACTGGTTGACTGATAAAGCAGCGAGCCGTTAGTGGCATTCACACCAGCGTTGGTAGCTTCAAGAGTCGCTTCCGAGACTCCCATGATAGCGGCAAGTTCTGAAGCAGAGGTGGCCGCCGATACCAGTTCAGCCATAAAGCTGCCTTCGAACGGGCTTACCGTTCCGGCGTCCAGGTTGGCGCTGGAGGTTACGCTAACCGAACCGGAGGAAGACCAACCTGACAGGCTGCCCTCTTCAAAGCCCGGGTTTATGAGAGTTGCATTGCTTGAAAAGGTAACCAATAACGCACCAGCAGCGACTACCGATGCCAAGTTTCTGACACGACGATACAACATACTTTTTCCTTATTTGATCAACATTTTTGCTGATTTCAAAACCACTGACAGAAAGTAAAACACTACGCCGGGATCAGGCTTATTGCAGGCCTGAGATCAGCGATTAGCATAGAATGTGCCAAAAAAATAATAAATTAAAAACAATGAGTTACCCTTATTTCATTGTTGGTCCTGTAAATTAACCCGACAGCATGTCATGCAGCGATGCTGACTGGACAGGAAGTCCCCCGACTGAGCGTTTGCGGGAATTGTTGCGGCCTTGGATCACCCTCAGCCCTGCAGCCTTGCGGCGGGCCACCTGCTGCCCGCCTGGCCTTAGCGCCTTGACAGCAGATGGGGTGGATGCGAGCTGCTATCCTTGCCTTAGTGAATGGCCATTGTCTTGGGCTTAACAAGGAGGGGGATATGACGATTGAAATGGAAGACACAGAGCACCAGCCATCCGGACTGGAGCTGGGCAAATGGAATCAGTGGTTTCATCACAAGTTCCGCCAGCGCCTGGACTGGCACAGGCAGCGCATTACCGGCGGTGAGATTTTGCTGATTGTGCGTATGGACAGTCGCCTGATCAGTTGTCAGGGAGAGAAGATCGCAAGCTATGAGATCAACAGCTCCACTTATCATTCCCTCAAGGCCATCTCCCATCTGCCATTGGCTTGTTGTCTCAGTGCATTGTTCCCGGATTCGCCGCAGGAGTGGCATGAGCTGGAACAAAGCCTGGTGGAGCTCAAACAGATGGACAGTCACCACCTGCCAGGGTTTGAGTCAGTTATGAGCCAATGCCGTCTGTTGCTGCAGCAATGCCAGGCCCGGCAGGGGGCCGTCTATCAGGACCTCAAAGAGATGGCGCAACGCGTCAGACCGCTGATTGCCGGAGCGTTACAGCAGGCGGCAGAAGACGAAATCAACCAGTTGGTACCCGCACTGGACGAGATTGCCGGACAGACCAGTGCAGACAGAGCCCACACTTTTATGGTGGTTATGGGTGGGCACCAACCCCGGTACCGCGAGCTGTCGAAATTGATCTTCAGGCGCTGGTTCGAAGAGAACGCCCATCCGTTGCTGAATTTCCATCACCATGTGCATTTCTGCGAAGGGGGCCAGGGTATCGACGATGCGGTGGAACTGGTGGCCAGGGTACTGGCCAATCAGGAACTCAGTGAAGCCTTTCTGCAAAGTGCAGTAGGACTGGATCAGGATGTCCTGGGGATAGTTGCCAAGCGGACCATCGACAACTACTGGCTGCGCCGGGAATAGTCACTGATTGATTGACAGTGTGGTGACTACACCAGGGGCTGGCTAGCCGGCAACAGATTGATTATAGTGGCTATAAGTAGCAGTTAACTTGCTGTTGTAGAAGGACAAAACGTGAAGGTCCGCAAAATCATGACCACTAAGGTGGTAACAGTAGGGGTGGAAGACAGCCTGCATAAGGTTTATGAGATTTTTCAGCAACACAGGTTTCATCATCTGCTGGTGGTACAGGGTAAGACCCTGCTTGGGGTGATATCAGACCGGGATCTGCTCAAATCCATGGGACCCAGAATAGGTAATCCCACAGCCGACTTACGTGACCATGCGGCCTTTAAAAAGAAGGTATTCCAAATCATGAGCCGGCAACTCATCACCATCAATCAGGAGGAATCGGTGCTGCAGGCGGTAAGAGTTTTTAACCGCTACCCGGTGTCCTGCCTGCCCGTGGTGGATGACAAGCAGGAGTGGGTAGGGATCCTGAGCTGGCGCGATGTATTTAAGCAGATTGAAAAGCTGAAAAGCGGCCAGACCCTGCTGATCCCGCAGGATGTCACCAAAATTTAAGGAATGATTATGTTATTTCGCACCTCTTTACTTGCCTTATTGTTTATCAGCATCCTGAATGTTGCGCAGGCCCAGCCTGCCAATCTGCAGTCAGCTATCAGTAAAGACATGCCGTTATTAATGGACGTTTATAAGGATCTGCACCAGCATCCGGAATTGAGCGGTCAGGAAACCCGCACCGCCGCCAAGCTGGCGCAGCGGGCCCGCAAGCTGGGATTTGAAGTGACTGAAAAGGTGGGCGGCACCGGCGTGGTGGCGGTAATGAAAAACGGGCCCGGACCTGTGGTAATGATCCGCGCGGATATGGACGGCCTGCCGGTGGTGGAACAGACCGGTCTGCCTTATGCCTCCCAGGTGACGGCGACCACCGAAGAGGGCATGGAAACCGGTGTCATGCACGCCTGTGGCCATGATACCCATATGACCGGCTGGCTGGGCACGGCGCGGCAGATGGCTGACAGAAAAGCCCATTGGTCCGGCACCCTGGTGATGATCCTGCAGCCGGCCGAGGAGCGCGGCCGGGGCGCCAGGGATATGCTGGAAGACGGTCTGTTCGAGCGTTTCCCCAAACCCGACTATGCCCTTGCCTTTCATGACGCGGCGTCCCTGCCGGCAGGGGTAATAGGCTATACCCCGGGTTTTGCCCTGGCCAATGTGGACAGCGTGAATATCCTGGTGCACGGCGTGGGTGGTCACGGGGCTTATCCCCATACCACCAAAGACCCCATCGTACTGGGCAGCCGTATTGTCGGCGCCCTGCAGACCCTGGTCAGCCGGGAGCTGGATCCGCAGGATCCGGCGGTGGTCACAGTGGGCAGTTTCCAGGCCGGCTCCAAGCACAATATCATCTCCGACAAAGCCACCTTATTGCTGACGGTGCGCAGTTATTCGGACCAGACCCGGCAGACACTGCTGGACGGTATTGCCAGAATCGCCAGGGGCGAAGCCATTGCCGCCGGTATGCCGGATGAACTGATGCCGGAGGTGAGCATCAAGGATGAATATACGCCGGCCACCTATAACAGTCCTGAGTTTACCCGGCAGATGGGCGAACTCTTTGCCCGGCAACTGGGCGAGGACAGGGTGATGGAAACCCCTGCGGTAATGGGGGGTGAGGACTTCGGACGCTATTACCGGGCCGACAACAGCATCAAAAGCATGATTTTCTGGGTCGGTGGGGTGCCGCAGGAGCAGTGGCACAAAGCCCAGCAGGGTCAGGCCAAACTTCCTTCCCTGCACAGCCCGTTCTGGGCGCCCCAGGCCGATGCGGTTATCGCCACCGGGACCCAGGCACTGACCACGGCTGCGCTGCATTTACTGGAAAAACCGTCGCACTGAGATCAACGTATCATTCAGGGAAGAACGCATGCAGAACATGACTCTTCTGGCTATAGCCGGGAGCTTGCGAGCCGCCTCTTTCAATAAGGCGGCCGTTGAAGCCATGAGCGAACTGGCACCCCCGGGGGTGAGGGTGCAGGTTTATCCCGGACTGGCACAATTACCCTTGTTCAATCCGGATCTGGACGAAAGCGCCCTCGCCCCGGTCATGCACCTCAAACAGTGTCTGGCGGCGGCTGACGGACTGATCATCGCCAGTCCCGAGTACGCCCACGGCATCAGCGGCGTGATGAAGAATGCCCTCGACTGGCTGGTTGCCGGCGAAGAGTTTATCTCCATGCCCGTGGCCCTGATCAATACTTCCCCAAGAGCCACCCATGCCCAGGCAGCGCTTAGGGAAGTGGTGACCACCATGTCTGGCAGGATTGTGGATAGGGCCTGTGTGTCCATCCCCTTGCTCGGCACTTCCATGACCTGTCAGGACATAGTCGCCACACCGGCCCTTGCCGGTCCGCTTAACCAGGCCCTGACAGCTTTCAGGGACACCATAGTGGCGTGGTATCCCAGTTCAGGCAGTGGATCCCAGCAGACACAGACCTGATAATTGCCCTATGCCAGGGACGATAAAATCGGCACAATAGGGCCAGGTATCCCGATACGTGTTGTACTTTTTGTCTAGCTGTTTACTTCTTGTGAAGACAACCTGCGGCCACTGGCTCCTGTGGCTGATTCTGCTCTGCCCGGCTCCGCTGATGGCCTCGGCTGCCGACAAGCCTTGCGACAAGCTGCTCAGGGTGCATTTGGACCTGCATGCCCCTTCGGCTTATCTGGACGGCGAACGCATCCTCGGGATGGACGCCGAACTGGTGGAGGCCATTCTGACCCGGGCAGGATGCCGGATACAGTGGCATACGGTGCCGATGACCGGAGCCAGGATCCTCAAGAGTTTGCAGGACGGCAGGATAGATATGATGATCCGGGCCTCCAAGACGCCCCGCCGTCTGCAGTACGCCTATTTCACCCGACCTTACCGGCAGGAAGTCGTCGGATTGTTCAGGCGCCACACCACTGAATTGCCTTCCACATTAACGCTGGAGCAAGCCTGGCAGACAAAGCTCAGACTTATCGGCCCGGCCAGCGGATGGTACGGGGAGGAATTTGAGCGATACCGGCAGCAGTGGCAACAAACCAATCTCTACACTGCCTATCCGGATGCGGCGGTGGCTACCGAATTGTTGTTTGCCCACCCCAGCAGAGGCGAACTTCTGTGGGTGGACGCCGATATTTTCTATCACTTTTTGGGGCCGGGCCGCCGTCAGAAGGTCAGGCTGCTGGACAACTATTTGCTGAACAGCCCCGCGATGCTGATGATCACCAAGTCCTCAATCAACAGCCAGGATCTGCAGGCTATTAACCGGGCCATATTTGAGCTTTCCCATCAGGGGAAGCTCAGCGCTATCGAAGAGCGCTACCGTCCCCCGGAGCTGCGAAGCCTGCTGGAACAGGCAAGCCATAAACACAGCACGGCGGACCCCGACAGATAACTGGTCAGGACCCAAAAGGGGCCCCGGCATTAAAAAACGCCTCTTGTGAGGCGTTTTTTTTCAGAGCAGTTCGACCCGGGTGCCCCACAGGTCGTACTCGTCTGAGTGTTCGATTCTTACTTTCACCAGATCGCCCGCCTTCAGCTCGGTATCGCCGTTTAAGTAAACCACGCCGTCGATCTCCGGGGCGTCGGCGTAGGTGCGACCGATGGCGCCTTCCTCGTCCACCTCGTCGATGAGCACGTCCATCTCAAGGCCGATGCGTTTGGCCAGCTTGGCTGTGCTGATCTGCTGCTGTTTCTGCATAAAGCGCTCATAGCGTTCCTGCTTAAGCTCTTCGGAGACGGGATCAGGCAATTCGTTGGCCTTGGCCCCATCCACATCCGAGTATTTGAAACAGCCGACTCTGTCCAGTTGCGCCTCGTCGAGAAAATCCAGCAGCATCTGGAAGTCTTCCTCAGTCTCGCCGGGGAAGCCGACAATAAAGGTGGAGCGGATCACCAGCTCCGGACAGACTTCCCGCCAGGCTTTAATGCGCTCTTTGGTTCGCTCGGCGGCGGCAGGGCGTTTCATCAACTTGAGTATACGCGGGCTGGCATGCTGCAGCGGAATATCCAGATAGGGCAGGATTTTACCGGCTGCCATCAGCGGGATGACCTTGTCCACGGACGGGTAGGGGTAAACATAGTGCAGGCGCACCCAGATGCCCATTTCACCGAGTTTTTCACACAGCTCGGTCATGCCGGTTTTCACCGGCACGCCGTTCCAGAAGCCGGTGCGGTTTTTCACATCCACCCCATAGGCACTGGTGTCCTGGGAAATGACCAGCAGTTCCCTGACGCCGGCAGCCTGCAGGCGCTTGGCTTCGTCTAGTACCTCGCCCACCGGGCGGCTGACCAGATCGCCGCGCATGGAGGGGATAATGCAGAAGGTACAGCGGTGGTTGCAGCCCTCAGAAATCTTTAAATAAGCAAAATGCCTCGGGGTGAGTTTTACCCCATGGTCCGGTACCAGGTTTACGAAGGGATTGTGCTCTGGCTTGGGCAGAAAATCATGTACCTGCTCCACCACTGTTTCATAGGCATGGGGGCCGGTGATGGCCAGCACATTGGGATGCACTTCGCGGATCTCGTCTTCCTTCACTCCCAGACAGCCGGTGACAATCACCTTACCGTTTTCGGCCAGGGCTTCGCCTATGGTATCCAATGACTCCTGCACTGCCGAGTCGATAAAACCGCAGGTGTTGACTATGACCAGATCCGCATCGTTGTAGGTATTCACCACGTCATAACCTTCAGTGCGTAACTGAGTCAGGATCCGCTCAGAATCCACCAGGTTCTTCGGACAGCCAAGGCTGATAAAGCCGATGCGGTTGCCCCCTTCCACTAAGACTTCCTGTCCCTGTTTGGCCTGTTCGGCCAGCACTTTTTTCGGTGTTTCCAGGGTGGTGGTCTGTTTGGGGTTGAATGTCTCTACTGTCATGATTTCTCGCTGGCTAAAGGGCAAATCTGGCCGGCTTGCTTCAGGGGCCGGAAAAAAGTCGGCGGATTATACAGGAAAGCCATGCCAATGGCAGTAGTGGTTGGTTAAAAAATGCCCAGAAATGCATCTGTATGCTGCCACAGCGCCAGCCGGCGCCGTGGCATTGCAAAAGGGGGCTGTCAGGGCAGACTTTCCAACTGCCTTTGCAACTCATCGTCACTGGGACGAAGTTGCGGCAGGCCTTTCTTCAGGCGCCGCTGCCCCAGGAAATACAGAATGGGCGAAGCGATAAAGACCGACGAGCTGGTGCCGATGATGATGCCAAACAGCATGGGCAGGGCAAAGCTCTCCACCGCATGACCTCCTGCAATACCCATGGGCAAGAGTGCCAGGAAGGTGGTGGCTGAAGTAAGCACGGTGCGGGTCAGGGTCGAGGTAATGCTCTGATTGAGGATTTCCAGCATGGGCCGGTCTGGTGTCTGGTAGAGGTTCTCCCGAATACGGTCAAACACTACCACCTTGTCGTTGATGGAGTAGCCAATAAGAGCCAGCAGGGCAGCCACCGCAGTGAGATTGAATTCAACCCCGGCCAGCACGAAAAAGCCGATGGTTTTGGTCAGATCCAGGGCGATAGTCGCCGTGGCGGCCAGGGCGAAGTGAAACTCGAAGCGATACCACAAAAACAGCAGCATCCCACAGCCCGCCAGCAGGATGGCCAGGATAGTGGCATCGCTGAATCCGCCGCTGACCTTGGGACCGACCATTTCGACCTTAAGGATTTGGGCTTCAGGCGCCGCTTGCAACACGGCTTGCCGTAGTAATTCAGCGGACTGACTCTCGCCGCCTTTTTGGGCCTCGGCAATAGGCAGGCGGGCCAGGAAATGGCCCGGCTCGGAAAACTCCTGTATGGCTACCGAGGCTAAGCCCTGCTGGGCAAAAGCACCTCGTAAACTATCCAGTGAGATGTCAGAGACCTGCATTTCCACCAGAGTGCCGCCTTTAAAATCGATGCCATAATCCAGGCCGGGTTTAAAGAACAGTCCAATGGCGGTCAATGATAACAGTGCCGAGAGAGCCAGACCCAGATAACGGCCTTTCATCGGATCAAGTTTACTGTTGCTAAGACCGTCCAACAGGCTGATACCGGCTATCTGTAAGGGCCTTCGCCCAGTCCTGCGGATACTGACTTCCATTAGAAGCCGGGTGACGGAAATGGCGGTAAACATGGAGGTAAGCAGACCGATGCCGATAGTTACGGCAAACCCCCTGACAGGACCACTGCCAAACAAAAACAGCAAGGCAACGGCAATTAGTGTGGTCAGGTTGGAGTCCAGGATTGTGCTGTAAGCCCGATCAAAACCCTGATGCAAAGCCAGAGTGGCGCTATAACCCTTGCAGGTTTCTTCCCGGATACGCTCATTGATCAGGATATTGGCATCCACCGCCATACCCAGGGTGAGGATAATGCCGGCGATACCGGGCAGAGTCAGGGTAGCCCCCAGCAGACTGAGTAGGCCGAACAGCAATCCCATGTTGAGCACCAGGCTTACACAGGCAATCAGCCCCCAGCGCCCATAGATAGCCAGCATAAAGCCGATCACCAAAGTTGCACCCAGCAATCCTGTAGACAGACCCATGGCAATGGCGTCACTGCCCAGGTCCGGTCCCACGGTGCGTTCTTCAAGCACATCCATGGGCGCTGGCAGGGCGCCGGCGCGCAGCAGCAGGGCCAGATCCCGGGCCTCGATCACACTGAAGTCGCCACTGATTTCACCCCGTCCACCACTAATCACCGAACGGATTACCGGTGCTGTGATAACTTCACCGTCGAGTACCACGGCCAGCACCCGGCCGAGGTTTTTCTGTGTCATCTCACCAAACTGCCGGGCCCCTTCGTCATCCAGCTCAAAATTGACCACCGGCTGGCGGGTTTCCTGAGCGAAGGCCATCTGCGCATCAATCAGATGGCTGCCGTCCATTGCCACTCGCTGCTCCAGACTGTAGCTTCCATCACCACCGCGCTCTTTGACGGCCTGGATACTGGTCTGGGACGTGGAATCCAGGTTGGCGGTCCAATGAAAACTGAGCTTGGCCGTAGTCCCCAGCAACTTACGGATATGCTGTGGGTCCTCCACACCTGGCAACTGAATCAGTATGCCGTTTTCGCCTTGGCGGCTGATGCTGGGATCCACCAGACCCGACTCGTCCAGGCGTTTGCGCAGGACTTCCAGGCTTCTGTCCAGGGCATCGTCAAGCAGGGCCTGGCGATGTGCCGGGGTCAGGCTCAGCAGCAACTGACCTTTTTGTTCCTGCAACTGGTGAGTCTTGCCGTCTGGCGATTCCAGCAGCGGTTTCACTGCCTGCATCATGCTATTTAGCTGGTGTGCCTGGCGCGGAGCGATCCTGACTGACTCACTATCAAAGACCGGTACCTGGTAAGGGATCCTCGCTTCACGCAGCGCGGTGCGCAGTTGTTCGGCAAGTTGCTGATTTACATTTTGCAGTAAGGCCTTTGTGTTCACTTCCATCAGCAGATGGGAGCCGCCACGTAAGTCGAGGCCAAGATTCAGGGTGTTTTGCTGATACCAAACGGGCAGTTTTTCTGCCAGTCGCTCGGGTAGAATATTGGGCAGGGCGCTGAGCAGTCCGAACAGTATGATAAGGCTGTAGACAAGCGCCCGTGAACTCAGGGATTTCATCGCTATTCCTTCTAACAGTATAAAGACAGTATGTTTTAGGCAGGAATAGCCAGGGGTGGGCCGGTTGAAAATGGCAGGGAAAGCGAGTCGATATTAACAGGCAGTAAGGAGTAAGCAGTCTGCAGAAGCCCGTAGCGTTGCCAGCACGGTGAAGCGGGTGACAAAACGGATCCAGCACAGCCCTTATCGACATGGTCATCCTGAAGGAGGCGCTGGTAGTCAGCCTGATTCAAGCTGCAGGTGGCCCGTGACAGCGTGGCAAGATCTGAAGCGGTCCGTGCATGCCATCCCCCGGCGTCAGCAGGCGAAGGGTCTGTGGGTTCCAGATCCATAAACAGGCACAGCATCAACACAAACACCGCCCATGGGGCAGAGGGGTGGTTGCTGTGGAGGCGTGACTGACGGAACATGGGGGAAAGGGATCCTGACAGGGGGCTGTTAAACTCTGTTGCCGGTAGGATTTATCATACGCTTTCCGAAGCGCCTGCCTAGTATCTGGAAAAAAATATCTCCAGTGCAGTAAAAGGCTCAGGGTTGTGGCCGTTCCAAATAGGTCATTATTACTTTTACCAGTGGCAATCCTGACGGCTAACCCATACTATTTGCCTATGATTGGCAGAAAGTTCCTGGCCAGGCCGCTACGGGGACTTGCAGCAGATTCAGGCCAAAGATGGAAAAAGAAGACCTAAGCCATTACGAAGCACTTAAGGTGCTGATTATTGATGACCAGCCCATGGTCCATGATGTTCTCAAGTCCACCCTTTATGACTTGGGCGTCCGGCACATCAAGAGCGCCGAAAATGCCTACTACGGCCTGCGGCTGTGCGAGGAAAACAAGTTTCACGTCATTATCTGTGCCTTTAATGTCAAGAGCGACAAGGACGGCTTTCATCTGCTCGAAGAGCTTAAGTTCAAAGGGCATGTGAACAAACGCACCATCCTGATCTTTCTCAGCGCCGAAACCGACGAGAGCCTAGTCAATAGTATTGTCGAACTGCAGCCGGATGATTTCTGGGTCAAGCCCCTGTTGCCGGCGCAGGTGAAAAAACGTATCGAACATGTGCTGGACGTAAAAAGGAAGCTCTACAACGTCAATGAGGCCATCGACAACCGGGACTTTTCCAAGGCCATCTATTTCGTAGAGCGCCACCTGCTCAACCAGGATCTGGCCCGGTACCATATGCAGATGCGCCGGATCCGGGGCGAAGCCCTGCTGGCCCTGACCGAATACACCGAGGCCGAACGCTACTACCGGGAGCTGCTTGAACAGCACAAGATGTCATGGGCTTATCTCGGGTTTGTCAAATCCCTGCTCAAACAGAACAAGATCGACGAAATTCTCGACCTGTTGACCCAGTTGACCGACAAGGTGGATACCCGCTTCGCCACCTACGATCTGCTAGCACAGTACTACATTGAGCAGCAGGACTATGAGCGCGCCTACACCGAGATTAAAAAGGCCGCCGCCCTGGCGCCACGTAATATCGAGCGTAACAAGAAGCTCTGGGATCTGGCCCGGCTGACCCATGACCATGAAGGGCAGTTCCGCGCCACACAGGCCATGGCCAAAAATGCCAAGAACTCCATCCATGATTCGCCGGTGCTGATGCTGAATGTTATCCGCTCTGGTATTGACCTGGCCTGCACCCTGACCGGCGAAGCCTCGGCCCGGGTGCTAAAGCAATCAGAGCGCTATATCCAGGAGCTTGAGAACAACTACGATGACATCAGCCAGTTCAAGGAACAGATAGTAGTGATCCGGGCCAGGATCCACTCGGCCCGGGAAGAAAAGGACAGGGCAGAACGGCTGGTGGACGCCCATGTCTCCCTGCGTCCCAATACCTCGGTGGAGGACAACCTGGACAAGGTCAAGGCCTTTCACGAGCTGGGCAGACGCGAAGAGGCCCTGTCGCTGCTGGAGTCGGTGCGCAAGCAGATCTCCGGCGACAGTCTGACCAGTCAGGTGGTAGGACGTTATATCGAACAGGAAACCGGTGAGCGGATGGAAATCCACTTCACGCCCAAACAGCTCAATGCCATGGCGGTGGAGTTTTTCAAGCGGGACAAGAAAGACTCCGCACTCAAATCCCTTGAACAGGCCCTGCAACTGACCCCTAAGAACGTGCGGGTGTCGTTGAGTATTCTCAAGGTGCTGGTGGCCATTCATAAAAGCGAAGGGCTGGATGAGGATCAGCGTGAGCTGGCAGCCAGTACGGTGGCGAATCTGGACAGCAGCCAACTGGATGAAAAACAGCAGGGTGCGTTCGCCGATTTCAAGGCCGAATTAATGCCGAAGCAGAGCCTCAGCTAAGGCCGGGCTCCTTATCTGACGGGGCGTTATGAAGCCGATCCTGTTGCCGGTGCAGCCACAGATACACCCGCTTATAGACACGTTTTTCCGTCAGCATCCCCACATGGCTGATGGCGCACATCCTGACGCGGGTGGTGCCATCCAACAGGGCGTACTCGAGGGGATAGACCACCAGATCATTACGTGAACCCAGGGTCATTACCGGCAGATCCGGTGCGCTCTGCTGGAATGTACTCAGACTGTGGAGCAGTTCACTGTCCGGATGAAACAGCCGCTGCAGCCATGGCAATGACAGGGCGCTGACCGCCAGCGTGCCCCCGTGGGGCGTGCCCAGGGTGACAATGGAACGAATCAGTTGGCGGTCCTGCGGGTAGCGTTCCAGCAACATGCGGCAGATCAGTCCGCCCATGGAATGGGCCACCAGATGAATCTGTCCTGTAGCGCTCTTGGCTACCGTATCGCCCAGGGCCCGATGCAGGCTGTCGATATAACGGGCAGGATTGATATAGGGCCGACCCAGATTGAGGCTGAAGGTGTCCAGGCCACGCCGTTCCAGATAGGTGCGAAACCCCCAGAAACAGCTTCCGCTCATATGGAAGCCATGCACAAAGAGCACGGCATCCTGTTCGCTATGCTTGTCCAGCAGGGGTTTTTGATGGTTGGCCCCTTTGCTCAGCAGCCACCAGAGCTGCAACACTACCGCCCGGATAATCTGCAGGTAGAAAACCAGGGTGCCGGTCACGCCGAGAAAATAAAAACTGCGCCCGGTACTGCGGTAGTACCCTGACACCTTCCAGTACATGACTACCAGGGCCAGCCCATAGCCGCCCAAAACCAGCAGGATCAGAAATATAAAAGACAGCAGAAGTTCAAACATTGAGGGTACGGCAGCAACAAGGGTAAGTGAGTGCATGGCCCATCATACTGTCAATACTCCTTGTGAAGGAAGGGCCGGCGCATGTGCAGCCGGCCCGCCAGTCAGTTTTCCAGGCCGAACGCCAGGTTGATATAGCTGCACTGGGGCCTGTCGGCCACAAGCCGGGGTACGAAACGGGTATCTTCGGTGGGCATCACCACCTGGGCAATACCGTCCTGCTGCCAGCGGACAGGTGTTTTCCCGCTACAGTTCTGCAGCAGTTGGCGGCGCCACTGACCGGGATGGTCGACGTCACTGATCTGCTTCGCTGTGGGCTCGGGCACAGACGGGTTCAGGTCGAAATGCAGGGTCTGGCTCTGACTGTCAAAGCCGGCGGTATCGCCATGGTTAAGATAGTGGCTCATGCCTACCACCTGACGCTTCTGATCCTGGATTTTGTAGATACCCCTTTGCATATCCAGCATAAACACTCCGCCCTGGCCCAGCACAGCCAGCTTTGTCTGCCCGTCTGTTTTACCCATCAACAGGGCGGTGGCTTCATCCACGCCAAAGGCGAAGCGGGTCTCGGTGGCGGAGGCCAGCAACGCCAGTCTGGCCTCGCGGTCCCGCTCTGAGAAATGGGTATCCAGGATGCCCAGACTGAATAATCCGCTGCCGCCCAACGCTTTGTAGGTCAGATCCGCGCCCATCAACCCGTTAGCGCAGACTTGCTGGTTGGCGCAGGACTCAGGTGGCGGGGCAGCGGCGAAGGCGCCGCGCCTGAACGCCATTTCCGATGTGCCGCTGCTGATCATGGGCACAGGACGTTGTGCAAACAGGCCCCCGGATTGTACAGCCGTACCGGCGCTGGTGCCGCCCACCACCAGCTGATGGGCCGCAAAACGCTGCTTAATCAGCGCCAGTTCGGGACTGTCGCTGCCGTCACTTTGGGTCAGGGCCGCCAGAGTCCGGCTCTGATCGCCGCCGTTAAAAAAGACTCCTTGCACCCGGCCCAGTTGCTCCGCCATCCGGTCGGGCTGCTGACAGTATTGTTGCTGCAGCTCCGCTCGCTGAGTATAGAGGGCTTCCCGGTTAAAGCTGCCGTTGGCAGCGCGTATTTCACTCAGGCGGGCACAGCCGGGCAGGCCCTGTGCCTCAAGCTCACGGGCGTCCTGATAACTCTTATCCAGGGGCAGCCAGATGACTTCGGCGCCGGCCTGTTCGAATACCGACTGGTAGAAGTCAGCCGACTCAAAAGGATCACGGCTTGATGCGGTAATGACGGCTATTATGGGCTTCGCCTGTGAATCCCCTGGCAGACGGCTTTTGGCCATCAGCACAAACTGGCGATACAAAAAACGGGCATAACGATTGCTGTTGTTATCCAAGGCCACCCGTTCCCGTTTACGCTTACCCTGCTCGTCCAGTTGCGGCACTTCCAGGTGATCCAGCATCGCATCAAACAGGGGGCCCGGTATTTCATCATAGAAAAGGGCACCGTTTATCCGGCTCAACTGGGTCCGATCGAACGCCGTGCGCAGTTCATCGCGGGTTAACTGCTTATCTTCAAGCCGTGCATAAATATGCTGAAGAACCTTTGCCAGATCCTGCTGATAGTTTTCACTTTGTTGCAAAAAGGGCCGGGAATTTTTCAGTGCGCCGAGGCGTTGTGGTGAAAATTGATACAGATTCTGCTGTTTATCCTGTTCGGAATAATCGTTGGAAAGACAGGCTCCCTGACTCAGACTGGAGCAGGTGTTAAGGCCGCCGCCAACCAGCATAAGCTGGTAGTCTTTTATCTCAACTCTGGCATTTTCCTGGATTATGGCGTCAATATCGCTTCTTTTTGATGCAGAAATCGGAAGGCTGATCATGGCCAGCAGGGTTATCAGGGAAGCAAATTTCATAGCAGAAATTCCCGTGTCGCAAGGTTAAATTTTTGTTGACATGATTTTACGCTACGGGTATCTCTAATTAGGTGTCAAACAGTAATTCTGCGGTCAAATCCTGACCAGTATGAATAAATATTGACGTTTGATTTAAGCATTATCAGAAGATTTCATGTTGAAAAAAGCGGTCAATCTGACCACCTACTACTACAAGAGCTTCTACCTGTCAGAGTGGTTTGACGAGTAGAGACTGCCTTTCGCGTAATCGCTGAGTGTTGTTTCGGCAGCGTCCGACAGCACGCCTTTCTGTATTGAAAAAATATAACGATTAATCTTCGGTTGCCCCGGATAGCGTTGCATGCATCCGCGGCGGCCGGTATGCGACAGGTATTTGAACATGAAAATCAGTAAACTGACTCTGGGTATTGGCCTTGCCCTGAGTTTTTCCGGCCAGGCATTTGCCCAGCAGAGCAATGACCAAACCACTGCCCAGGCAGTAGAAAAAATTGAAGTCACCGGCTCCCACATCAAGGGTGTGGACATGGAAGGGGCCCAGCCGCTGACTATCATCAGCGCCGAGGATATCCGTAAGTCCGGTGCCACTACGGTCTTCGAGCTGATGAGCACCATCACCCAGACCCGCGGCGGCGAAGGCTCGTTTTCCACCTCAGAAAGTGGGGCCACCTCTACCTCGACCCCGGCTGGACAAGCCGCTGCGTCACTGCGTGGCTTAGGTCCGTCCGCCACTTTGACGCTGATTAACGGTCGTCGCATTGCGGCCAGCTCCTTTGCCTCCGGCACGCAGAACTTTGTTGATATCAACAGTATTCCGCTGGCCGCCATTGAGCGTATCGAAGTGCTGGCCACTGGCGCCTCGGCCACCTACGGCGCCGATGCCGTCGCTGGGGTTATCAACTACATACTGAAAAAAGACTACAAGGGTGCTGAGCTTAACGCCGTGTATGGCAACAGCACTGCCAGCTCTGACGAAGGCAGCTTGAACCTGAACTTTATCTGGGGTGACGAAGTGGCTGGCGGCGATCTGATGCTGTTTGCCGATTACTACGACCGCAAGGACTTCAAAGCTACGGATCGCAGCTACACCCGGGATCCTGTGCTTGAGAGCAGCTACTCCTATCTGTCCAAAACGCCGAATATCTACTACTACTCCGCCCGGGATGGGAATGAAATTGCCAACCCTAACTGTGCCACGCCGCTGGTAACCACCGAGTTTGGTGAAGAGATCTGTGCCTATTACGGTAACGAGGATGACTGGCTGGAAACGCCGCTGGAAAGCGTTTCTGCAGGCTTTACCTACAACAAGGAATTTGGCGATCTGAACTGGAAGACGGACTTCTTCTATACCCGCACCAAGTCGACATCTTATTCCACTCCGGCGCCTATCAATCAGGTCGATGACTCCGAAGGGCCTTTTGCGGATGAAACGGCGCTGGATATTTTCTCTGATGACATCAGAAATGATTTGCTGGATCGTATCTATATCGACCCCTTCGATACCGTGGCCGGTCGCACATTGTACGGCTTCCAGTTCGATGCCCGTTTTGCCACGCCGCGCACCGTGGAAATCGAAACCGACTCGTTCCGTCTGGTATCCGGCCTGACCGGCACAGTGGGCGAATGGGACTGGGAATCCGCTGTGACCTTGTCCAAGTCTGAGTCTGAGCAGGTTGCCGTGGCCGGTATCTATAACCGCTACAAATACCACGCGGCCATTGCAGGTGAGCTCTGCTCCGATGGCAGTATTGCCGATTATGACGCCGATGCCGACAGCTTAAGCTGTGGCAGCGGCTCACTGTTGGGTATGTACAACCCCTTCCTGATGGGCGATGCCACCAATGATGCAATTCTGGGTACTGCTCAGGAAATGCCCACCCGTGACGGTGAGAGCACAGTGTATGGCTGGGATCTGCGTTTTTCCGGCGATCTGATGGAGTTTAACGACGATGTGATCCGCTCCGCTTTCGGTCTGGAAGTGCGTAAGGAAGAAATCACCGATGTGCCTTCACTGAACGCCCGCGCCCGTTTCGAGAACGACTATCTGGTGGATGTATTCGGCTTTGGTTCCAGCTTGTCAGAAGCCAAGCGCACCCAATGGGGCGCCTTCGGTGAATTCCACGTGCCGTTGACCGAGCAACTGGAGATGCAACTGGCCGGCCGCTACGACCATTACGATGATTTCGGCGGTGACTTTAATCCCAAGGTGGCCTTTACTTTCCGTCCCACTGACGATCTGGTGCTGCGCGCCTCCTGGGCCACCTCCTTCCGGGCACCGTCCCTGACCCAGGCCGGTGTGAAGTTACGTACCACACGTGCGTCATTTGACTGCTCTGCCAACCAGGCGGTTGCCGATCTTTACTGTGAGGGCTTTGGCGACCTGCGCGGCAACAACGTGCTGGAGCTGGGTAACCCAGAGCTGGAAGCCGAGGAGTCTGAATCTGTCAGTATTGGCTTTGGCTACAGCCCCACCCGCAATACCAATATCACTGTGGATTACTGGCGTTTCGACCACGAAAAGCTGGTGGACACCGATATGACCGGCGTGTTGGACAGGGCCATTACCGATGCCTCTTTGCGTCACTGCGGCCTGGTGCCGGAAGGTGAAATCGGGATTTCCTATGACCCACAAATGTGTGAGGTCACCGACAGCCAGGGCCTGACCATTGAGGAGCAGGGGGCCAACCTGACTGAAATCCTGGATGCCTGGGTGGACTATGCGGATCCGCGCTTTGCCGAGCTGGAGCTGTATCGTGACCACGTCCTGCTGCTGGAAAATACCGGCACCCAAACCGTATCCGGTGTGGATTTCACCTTCGATCATCGTTTCGAGTTTGAGGCTGGCTCCTTAAGCTTCAGCCTGGATGCGACTCACTACATCAGTTATGAGCGCAACAAGCCCGGCTCCGATGAAATTGAAGAGCTGGCTGGCACCTGGCGTTATCCTGAGAACATCGCCACCGCACGCCTGTTCTGGGATCAGGAAAACTGGTATGCGGGACTGACTGCCTACTATACCGCTTCCTACGAGGATGACATCGAGCGTCTGCGTGGCCGTGAGCTGGATGAGTTGGACGCCCTGGGCGAACTGGATGAAAACGGGCTGCGTGATGTGAGTTCCTGGACCACGGTGCGGGCTACCTTCGGCTATGAGTTCGAAAAGGCCAATGTGAGTCTTTCCATCGATAATATCTTCGATCGGGAGCCGCCACGTGCCTATGGCTCAGCCCGTGGTTTTGATTCCATCAACCATGATGCCTACGGCACCACCTACAAGGTCTCCCTGACTTACTTCTTCTAGAGTACTCTAGTCTGAGGACGGGGGAGGGTAACCTCCCCTAATCATTAACTTGTCAGGCCGGGTTTTACCGGTCGGGATTTGCTATGCATCAAGCTCAAGAGCAAGACAGGCAACTGGCCAGTCGCATGCCGGACGCCTTTGTCATCCTGTTTTTTGTGGTGGCCATCGCCACCTTGCTGACCCATCTGGTGCCTGCCGGGTATTTTGAGATGGAGCCGGTGACGCGAATGGTCGACGGCGAAGCACAGGTTCGCAATCTGATTAAGCCAGACAGCTTCCGTTATGCCGAAGGCGCTCAGGGGCAAGCCGCCTTGTTTGACGCCGAGGGCGACCAGGGTTTCCTTAACTATGCTTTTGAAGGCATGGTGTCCGGGGATAAATGGGGCGCGGCCGTGGGGGTGGTGGCCTTTATCCTGATTGTGGGGGGCGCCTTTGGCATCATCATGCAAACCGGTGCTGTTAACAACGGCATCCTTGCGCTGATCAACCGGACCAAACGGGCCGATAAACTGATCCTGCCGCTGATGTTTGTGCTGTTCTCATTAGGCGGCGCGGTATTTGGCATGGGTGAAGAAGCCATTGCCTTTTGTATCGTGCTGACGCCACTGGTGATTGCCATGGGCTACAACGCTATCACCGCGGTTCTGATTACTTATATCGCCACCCAGATCGGTTTTGCCACCTCCTGGATGAATCCTTTCAGTGTGGCCATCGCCCAGGGGATTGCCGATGTACCGCTGATGTCTGGCAGTGGTTATCGGATGATCCTCTGGGCGGTGTTCACCCTGGCCGGTATGCTCTTTACCCTGCGCTATGCCGCCAGGGTCAAGGCCAATCCCAAAGGCAGTGAAAGTCTGGAGGCGGATCAGTATTTCCGCGCCCAGCATCAGGACAAACTGAGCAATGCGTTCGGCAAGGCCGATATGGCGATACTGCTGAGCCTGCTGGCCGGGATTTTGTGGGTGCTGTGGGGCGTCACCTTCCATCAGTACTATATTCCGCAGATTGCCAGCCAGTTTTTTGCCATGGGTATAGTGGCCGCGGGCATTGCGGTGCTTGCCAGGCGCATGACCCTGAATCAGGCGTCCGCCGCGTTTCAACAGGGCGCCAAGGATCTGCTGCCGGCCGCCCTGATAGTGGGCATGGCCAAAGGCATTGTGCTGATCTTAGGCGGTGACGATGCCACCTCGCCGTCGGTGCTTAATACCTTGCTGCATTATGTGGGCAGCGGTATGTCCAGTGTGTCGGAGACCGGCTCCGCGTTGTTTATGTTCGGCTTTCAGTCGGTATTTAACTTCTTTATCGCCTCCGGCTCCGGCCAGGCTGCCCTGACCATGCCACTGATGGCGCCATTGTCTGATCTGGTGGGCGTGTCCCGGCAGACGGCTGTTCTGGCTTTTCAGCTTGGCGATGGCCTGACCAATATTATCATCCCCACTTCAGCCTCACTGATCGGCTGTCTGGGTGTGGCCAGGATTGACTGGTCTGTCTGGGCAAGGTTTGCCTGGAAGCCCATGCTGGCTTTATTTGCAATGGCGGCCGCTGCCATGGTGGTGGCCGTGACGATAGGATATCAATGAACAATTTAACGCTGATTAAACATGCCCATGTTTTCACCCCTGAGGACAAGGGCGTCCAGGACGTCATGTTTGCCGGGCACCGGGTTCTGGCCATGGGCCGGGATCTGTCCCTGCAGGGACAGGAACTGACCACCATAGACGCCACGGGCAAACTGTTACTACCGGGTCTGGTCGACAGTTTGGTGCATATCACCGGTGGCGGCGGAGAAGGGGGCTTTCATACCCGCACCCCGCAAATGAATCTGACCGATGCCACCAAAGGCGGCGTCACCACTCTGGTGGGGGCTCTGGGCACCGATGCCACCACCCGTACCCTGCCGGATTTGCTGGCCAAAGCCGGCGGCCTGCATACGGAAGGGCTGAGCGTATATTGCTATACGGGCTCTTATCAGCTCCCGGCACGGACCATTACCGGCAGTGTTACCGATGATATCGTGCTGATCGATAAGTTTATCGGTGTGGGTGAGGTGGCCATTGCCGATCATCGCTCTTCTCAACCCACCGCAAGGGAACTGATGCGCCTGGCATCAGAAGCCAGAGTCGGCGGCATGCTGTCCGGCAAAGCCGGAATTGTCAGTATCCATGTGGGAGATGGAACAAGCCGGCTGGACCTGCTCGAACAGGTGGTGACAGGGTCGGATATTCCCGCCAGCCAGTTCTATCCCACCCATATCAACCGTAATCTGGAATTGGTCGAGGCGGGTATCGCCTGGAGCAAGCGCGGCGGCTATCTGGATATGACCACCAGCACCAATGCCCAGTTTATCGCCGAAGGTGAGGTACCGGCCGCCAAAGCCCTGGCCCTCTGCCTAGAGCGGGGCGTGCCGGTATCACAACTGACCATGAGCTCCGATGGCAATGCCAGCCTGCCGGTATTTGATGACCAGGGGCGGTTGATTGGTCTGGAAGTGGGGCAGGTGGCGACCTTGTATGCCTCTATGGTAGAGGCCGTAAAGCAGTATGGGGTAAGCTTGCCACGGGCTTTGGCCTCGGTCAGCCGAAGCCCTGCCGATATCCTTGGTCTGCCCGCCAAGGGGCGAATCGAACCCGGCGCCGATGCCGATCTGCTGCTGGTCAATGCAGACACCCTAAGTATTGAATCTGTCTATGCCAAAGGGCAGTTGATGGTGGACAAGGGAGAGCCGGTGGTCCTGGGCACTTTCGAATAAGCCAGGGACAGGCCGGCCTCAGTGCCGGCCTGTCATAATCCGCTGTCTGACAGCGTATATCGTCATCAAATTGTCATTTCTCGATTTTCGTCAGAAATCCGCCGTTTTTTCACGAGTTATTGCCTTCCAATCTCTCTTCAACCTTACCTAAAGAATTGGGTAAAGTTATTTGTTATCTCTAACTGATTGATTGATAAGGTTTATGTACAAGAAGTTATGAATTTATTTGACGCCTTCCTGTTTTGTACACAAAGCACACAATTTATCTGGTTTATTCACGGCGCCAGCGCCAGGCCGTTAAGCAGTAACAAAGCGGTTTCCCTACAAACTAGATAACGAAAAGAGGAAGACGATGAAAACAAAACTGACCCTGTTGTCGGTGGCCATAGTGGCGTCGATGCAGGCCAACTCGGCCCCTGCCGACTCACTGATATTGACCGGTGTGATAGATGGTCCCCTGACAGGTGGCGTGCCCAAGGCTGTTGAGCTTTACGTGGCCAAGGATATCGAAGATCTCAGCCAGTGCGGAGTGGGCTTTGCCAACAACGGCGGCGGCACCGACGGTGAGGAATTCAGCTTCCCGGCCCAGGCCGTGCCAGCCGGTACTTACCTGTATGTGGCTTCCGAAGCGACCGGTTTTGGCAGTTTCTTCGGCTTTGCCCCTGATTTTGTGACCGGTCATGCCGCCATTAACGGCGATGATGCCATTGAAGTCTATTGTGACGGTGCCGTGGTGGATACCTTTGGTGAGCTGTCTGTGGACGGCAGCGGGACAGCCTGGGATTATCTGGATGGCTGGGCATCCCGTCTTGCCGGAACCGGTCCCGACGGTTCCGCCTTTGTTATTTCAAACTGGGCTTTGAGCGGTATCAATGTGCTCGATGGTGCTGTCGATAACACCAGTGCCGCCACGCCTTTCCCACTTAAGACCTATGGACCTGAGACCAATCCCGGTGACGGCGGCGGGGATGGCGGCGTCGATGGCAGCGTCTGCTTCAACTGCCCGGACCTGGACAAGGTAGCCGATGCCGGCCAGTTCAGCGACAGCCAATACTATGCGCAGGTGATGGCGGCGCTGAATGACAATTACAGCGCAGCGGAAGTCAAAACCCTGCTGACCGACACGATCAGCAATAATCACCGGGTACTGAGCTACGCCGAAGTATGGACGGCACTCACCGAGACGGATGAGGATCCGCAGGACAGCGACAAAGTCACCCTGCTCTATAAAGGGACCTCCCTGGCCAAGTCTCTTAACGGTAGTGGCAGTCAGAGCAGCGACCCGGACAATTGGAATCGTGAACACGTATGGCCCAACAGCCATGGTTTCTCCAGTCAGTCTTTCGAAGCCTACACCGATATTCACCATCTGCGCCCCACCGATATTTCGGTGAATGCCTCCCGGGGCAACCTGGATTTTGATAACAGTGACGCACCCTTGGCCGAAGCGCCGCAGAACCGTATAGACAGTGATTCCTTTGAGCCCAGAGATGCCGTGAAAGGCGATGTGGCCAGGATGATGTTTTACATGGATGTGCGCTATGAAGGGGCAGATGTTACGCCAGATCTGCAGTTGGTGGATCGGCTGACCGGCCCCGGAGAGCCGGCACTGGGCAGACTATGCCGCCTGCTTGCGTGGCACGAGGCCGATCCGGTAGACAACATGGAGCAGCAGCGCAATGCCAGCATTTACGAATACCAGGGTAACCGCAATCCCTTTATTGACCATCCCGAGTGGGTCGAGGTGCTGTATGACGCTGACAGTTGCGACGGCAACGGTGACGGTGGCGACAATGGTTCACCGGATCCTGTACCGGGCGAGGCCGGACTGATCTTCTCCGAGTACGTGGAAGGGGACGGCGGCAACAACAAAGCCATCGAGCTGTTCAATGCCACAGGGACGAGCCTGGACCTGAGCGGTTATCAGGTGCTGCTTTACTCTAACGGTGCCACCTCCACCACTAACAGCCTTGACCTGCAAGGGACCCTGGCATCGGGCGGGGTGTATGTGATTGCCAATTCCGGCTCCAATGCCGAAATACTGGCCGTGACTGACACCACCTCCAGTGTGACCTTCTTCAACGGCAATGATGTGCTGGAGTTGCGTAAAAATGGTCTGCTGGTCGACAGCATCGGCCAGGTGGGCAACGGCAGCAACTTTGCTGCCAATGTGACCTGGGTGCGCAAGCCGGGTATTGTCAGCGGTGACACCGACTCCTCAGATGCCTTCGACGCCAGCGTCGAGTGGGACAGTCTGGGCACCAATGTATTTTCCAACCTGGGCAGCCATGACGGCGGTAACGGCGGCGGTGAAACGCCGGTGGTGCAGTTGGGACAGTGCACTGAGCCAGCCACCCTGATCAGCCAGATACAGGGCGAAGGCGCCAGCTCACCCCTTAAGGACCAGACCCAGGTGATAGAAGCTGTGGTCACGGCCAGCTTCCCGGCCCTCAAAGGTTACTTTGTTCAGGAAGAGGTCGCGGATCATGACGGCAGCAGCGCAACGTCAGAGGGCCTGTTTGTCTACCAGAACAGCGAGCAGAATCTGCCGGTTGCCGGCACTCTGGTTCGGGTGATCGGCAACGTCAGTGAGTATTTTGACAAAACTCAGCTGACTGCCGCTGAGCAGCCGCTGGATTGTGGCCAGGCCCAGGTACAGGCCGTCAGCCTCAGTCTGCCTTTTGCCGATGCGACCCATGCAGAGTCTCTGGAAGGCATGCTGGTCAGCTTTAATCAGGAGCTGACGGTCACTGACAACTACAACCTGGGCCGTTATGGGGAAGTGACCCTGTCTTATGGTCGCACCTATATTCCCACCAACCTGCATCTGCCCGGTTCCCCCGAGGCACAGGCCCTGGCCATGCAGAACGCCCTGAACCGGGTGCTGCTGGATGATGGCATCAATGGTCAGAACCCACAGACGGTGATCTACCCAACCGGTGGCTTGTCAGCCGGCAACAGCCTGCGCACCGGTGACAGTGTGACGTCCCTGACCGGTGTGCTGGACTACGGCTTTAACGAGTACCGGGTCATTCCCACCGCAGCTCCCACCTTTGTTGCCAGCAATCCGCGCACGCCTGAGCCCGAGCTGGCTGAAGGCAACCTGAGTGTCGCCAGCATCAACGTCCTGAACCTGTTTAACGGCGACGGTCAGGGCGGTGGCTTCCCTACCTCGCGGGGTGCTGACAATGCGGAAGAGTATGAACGTCAGTTAACCAAGCTGGTGTCGGCGCTGGTGGCCATGGATGCCGATATCCTGGGTTTGATGGAGATTGAAAATGACGGCTTTGGCGCCAACAGCGCGATTGCCCAACTGACGGATGCCATCAACGAGCGTTTGGGTGAGGAAGCTTATGCCTTTATTAATGCGGGCGGCCCCCTTGGTACTGACGAGATTACCGTCGGTCTGTTGTACAAGCCGGCCACCACGGCGCCGCTGGGTAATGCCCTGGTTAACAGTGACCCTGTTTTCAATCGCCCTGCCCTGGCACAGCGTTTCAAAGCCCTCGGCTCAGGCGGTGATTTTGCCGTCATCGTCAATCACTTCAAGTCAAAGGGAAGCTGTGGCGGCGCCACCTCCGGCGACCAGGATCAGGGCGATGGCCAGGGTTGTTGGAACCAGGCCCGTCAAGCCCAAGCCCAGACGCTGATCGACTGGCTGGCGACCGCTCCTGAACTGAGCGCCGATACAGACCATCTGGTGATTGGCGATCTGAACAGCTACGCCAAGGAAGATCCGATCCGGGTGTTTACCGACAACGGCTACATCAACCTGATCGAGCATTTCGAGGGGGCCGGTGCTTACTCCTATGCCTTTGGCGGCGAAGTCGGCTACCTGGACCATGCCATCGGCAGCGCCAGCCTGCTCGGGCAGGTGGTGGATGTGACCGAGTGGCATATCAACGCCGACGAGCCGCGCATCCTGGACTACAACACCGAGTACAAGTCCGAAGCACAAATCAATGACTTCTATGCCCCGGATGCCTATCGGGTATCGGATCATGATCCAGTGCTGGTCAGCCTTTATATCAAAGGCCTGCGCGGCGATTTTGATGCAGACGGCGACGTGGATGTGAATGACATGACCGGACTGCTGAGGGCATTGGCCAAGAAACAGCAAGTGAGCATGGACTTCGATCTGAATGAAGATGGGGTGGTCAATGTTCGTGACGCGCAGATTATTCGTACCCTTTGCACCCGTCAGGGCTGCAAGGCTAACTAAGGAATCAACATAATGAAAAAGCTGTTTACTCTTCTTGTGATGACATTGGCGTTCAACGCCAATGCGGCCCTGATCAACCTGTCTTTGGACAGCAACACTATCAATGCGGGCGACCAGGTAACAATCAATCTGACCGCCACCGAGTGGGTGGACGTGTCCGCGTTCAGTTTCGATCTGCTGTTCGATACGGATCAGTTTGCGATACCTGAGTCCGGTGGCGATCTGCTGATGGATGACAGTGACTTGTTTGCCAGCCTGGTCTTTATGGGCATCACTTATCCTGGCGGGATTAACTTTTCCTTCCTGGATTTCCTGCCTCTGAACGGCGATTTTCTGATTGCCAGTTTCCAACTGACCGCACTGACCAGTGGCACCTTCGGATTTGACCTGGATTTTGGGGTGTTTGCGGATCTGGATGACAATCCCCTGGAGGTCAGCCTGGGCCAGTCTGCAGCCCTTCAGGTCAATGCGGTTCCCGAGCCTGCCGCTTGGGGTTTGATGATGCTGGCCCTGGCCGGGATATTCGCCGCTCGCCGTAACCAAGTCCATTAACAGACTGGATATACTGTGTCCCCAAGGCTGCAGGCGCAGCCTTTTTTAAGCCCCGCAATGCGGGGCTTTTTACTTAAGCTATAAACACGCCCTGAGAAGGGTGACGGCTGACCCTGTCCGGGACTGAACTGAGTTGCGGGGATCAATTGGTTCCAGCCGGCCCCAGCATCCCCAGATGCTTACCCAGGCCGCCTAACTGCAGGCCCTGTACCTGATCGACGATAGGGGCCAGATCCTTAAAGCCATTTGGGGCATAGCCATGTACCTTGTAGGAGAGGGTTATCCGGGTCCCGCCTTCCACGGCCTCAAACTGCCAGTCCAGAGCGCCGTAAAGTCCCATGCCCTGCAAGGGGCCCAGCCCGCCGGTCATGCGCAGCAATTTAGCCGGTTCCACAAAGCTGATCTGCATATGCTGGGCCTGGCTGTCGCCGTTGATTTCACAAAAACAGCCACCGGCCCTGGCTTCGATACTGAAATTCTCCGCCTTGCCCCACCAGGAATGATCCGCCGGCCACCATTTGCCCACGTCCTCCACCAGGGCCCGCCAGCTTTGCTCCGGTTCGGTCCTGACCAGAACCTGATTACTGACGATAAAACCATAAGTGTCGATATGCTGGACCTCGGCCTGCAATGCCGGGGTGAACAATGTGGAGAGCAACAGGAGATGGCGGCTTTTCATGAGGTGTGTTCCTTGGTTGAATGAAACCATCATAGCCGATGCCCGGCTGGCCAACCAGTTGCTTGGTGGCAGTCAATACCGGCAGTTTGCACAATTATTCGTCAGGCGACCCTTCTGCATGCGGCAAGGGTTTGACAGTCCCCCTGAATCAGGTTTCACTTGAGCAAGAACACCTTTTATCACTGCCATTTAATGCAAAAAGCCAGCGAACTGACCGCACTGCAACTTTCCGCCAAACCCAGCCGTCGTCTGATCAACCAGGCGCTTAAGGATGATCAGGCCCTGAGTTCGACCTTTATTGGCCAGAACCGGGCCAGGGATGCCCTGAATTTTGGGCTGGGCATTGATGCCAAGGGCTACAACCTTTACGTGATGGGGGAGGCCGCCACCGGTCGTTATACCCTGGTGCACGAACATATCGCCAGGCATGTGGCCAACATACCGACCCCGGATGACTGGTGCTACATCAATAATTTTGACGACGAGCGCGAGCCCTTTGCCCTGCGGTTGCCGGCCGGCGAGAGCCGCAAGCTGGCCAGCGAAATGACCAGCCTGATCGACGAGTTACTGGATACCTTTCCGGCCGCCTTCGACAACCCCGGTTACCAGCGCAAGAAAGCCAATATCAAGCGTCAGTTCGATCAGCGCTACGATCAGGCCATCAGCGAGGTGGAATTGTTTGCCCAGAGCAACAATGTGGCCCTGTATGAGGAAAACGGCACCATCAGTTTTTCCCCCATCGTTAACGGCAAGCCGGTCAATGACGAGGAATTTGCCAACCTGACCGATGAACAGCGCCAGCATTTTTACGATCTGATCAACCAGCTCGAAGACCGGCTCAGCGAACAACTGCTGGAGCTGCCCCAGTGGAAGCGGGAATCTTCTGAAATGACCCGCAAACTGAAGCGGGAAACGGCCGAACTGGGCATACGGCCGCTGCTTAAGGAGCTGGAGCATAAATACGCCGCCGATTTGGGTATTCTGAAATTCCTTCGCCAGCTCAAACCCCACCTGGTGGAAACCGTGATGGAAATACTGGCCGAGGAGAGCAAGGAAGAAAAACAGGATGAATACGACCGGCGGGCCGTGCTGGAAGAACAGTACCTGCCCAACATTCTGGTCAGCCATGAGTTGAGCGAAGGGGCGCCGGTGGTGTACGAGCCCAATCCCACCTACCCCAATCTGTTCGGCCGGGTGGAGTACACCAATGTGCAGGGCTCGGTGTTTACCAACTACCGGATGATCCGACCCGGCGCCCTGCACAAGGCCAACGGCGGTTATCTGTTGCTGGATGCGGACAAGATGATCCAGCAGCCCTATGTGTGGGAGGCCCTTAAGCTGGCCCTGAAGCGCGGCGAGCTGCGTATCGACACCCAGCAGCATGATATCGGCATGGTCAACTCCATCACCCTTAACCCCCAGACCATTCCCATCAAGGTCAAGGTGGTGCTGATGGGCTCCAGGGATCTCTATTACACCCTGCAGGAATACGAGGACGAATTCCATGAGCTATTCCGGGTGCTGGTGGATTTTGACCATGAGATCCCCCTGGACAAGACCACCCTGTTCGACTTTGTCGGCCGGGTGCGCAGCCAGGCCACGGAGATGGGCCTTGAGGGGATCTCCGCCAAGGCCATGTACCGGCTGGTGGAATACAGCCTGCGCCTGGCGGAACACCAGCACAGGCTGTCGGCGCGCTTTGCCGATGTGATCGAGCTGTTGCACGAAGCCCGCTATTTCTGCGCCATGCAAAATACCTTGTTGCTCGATGTGACCCATATTGAAGCGGCCCTGGATGCCAAGATGAAGCGCAGCGGACGCATCAGCGAAGCCCTGCTGGACGATATCAAGGAAGGCCAGATACTGATTGAGACCGACGGCGAGGCCATCGGCAAGGTCAACGGCCTCACCGTGCTGGAAATCGGCGACAGCCTGTTCGGCACCCCGGCCCGCATCACCTCCACCGTATATGCCGGCGCCAACGGCGTGGTGGACATCGAGCGGGAAGTGGAATTGGGACGGCCCATTCACTCCAAAGGGGTCATGCTGCTGACCGGCTACCTGGGTTATAAGTACGCCCAGCTCTTTCCGTTGACCCTGTCTGCCAACATCGCCATCGAACAGTCCTATGGCCATATCGACGGCGACAGCGCCTCCCTGGCCGAACTGGTGGCGCTGCTTTCGGCCCTGACCCTGATCCCGGTGCGGCAGGAACTGGCGGTGACCGGCTCCATCAATCAATACGGCCAGGTGCAGAGCATCGGCGGGGTGAACGAAAAAATTGAGGGTTTCTTCCAGCTCTGTGCCCATCGCGGCCTGACGGGCAATCAGGGGGTGATTATTCCCAAATCCAATGAAGTGAACCTGATGCTGGAAAAGGAAGTGATTCAGGCGGTTAAAAACGGCCGTTTCCATGTCTACAGCGTGGAGACCGTGGATCAGGCCGCCGAATTGCTGATGGGCCGCGAGGCCGGCGTATTGTCACCCCGGGCGCGTTTTCCCAAGGGCAGTATCAACAGTCTGGCGGTCAACCGGCTCAGCCAGATTGCCCGTATCGTTACCGGCAGTGACGACGAGTAGCAGCAACGGCTAGCGACAATTTCAGGCCTTTTTGACGAATCGCATCAGCAGGGCCGGCAACAGGGTCAGATCCGCCAGCAAAGCCAGCATCATGGTCAGTCCGGTTAGCAGGCCGAAATAGATGCTGGGCACAAAATCCGACAGGCACAAGGTGGCAAAGCCCAGGGTGATGATGATGGAGGTGTAGAGCAGCGCATAGCCCACCGTATGGAAGGTTTGCTCACCGGCCTGCACCGGCCCCTTGTCTTTGACATGCTCTTTATAGTGATGGACAAAGTGGATGGTGTCGTCCACCGCGATGCCCATGGCGATGGCGGCGATGGTGATAGTCATCAGATCCAGCGGAATCGCCAGCCAGCCCATGATACCCAGGATCAAAAGGGTGCACAGGACATTAGGCAGCAGGGCGATCAGCGCCAGGCGCAACGAGCGGAACAGCAGCAACAGCACCAGCGCCAGGGCCACGTAGACCACGCCCAGGGTCTGTACCTGCGATTTGTACAGCCGCGATAAGATGTCCTGATAGAGCACAAACAGGTTGGTCAGCTCGATTTGCCCGGGGGCGATGCCCTGTTTCTCCATATAGGTTTTAAGACTCTGCAGGAATTCGGCCCGGTTCAGCCCTTCTGTACTGTCCTGAATGCGGGTGCTGATGCGCAGTTGCTGGTTATCCACCGCCAGATAGCTGCCCAGCAGCCGATCGCGCAATGACTTGTCCAGCAGTTCATACAAAGAGTTGAGTTCATATTCGGTGAGGGGCTGACCCTGGTTGATCTTCTTCGCCAGCTCGGTAAAGTTGAATACCGAGGTCACATCCCCCACGGCCTCATACTGGTTCAACAGATGCTGGATTTTCTGCAGGGTCTGCACCGTCTGGGCACTTAATACCAAATCCTGCTTGCGTTCAGACTCGGGGATCCGATAGACGATATCCAGGGGCGTCGAGCCACCGAACTGCTGGTCGATATAGGTCAGCTCTTTTCTGATTTGCGTGGATTCCCGGAAATAATTCAAAAAGCTGTTTTCCACATCCAGTCGGGCCAGGCCCAGGCCTCCGGCCAGGGTAATCATCAAAGTGACGATAACGATCAGGACCTTGTGGTGGCTGCTGGCCGCCAGACAACCATTGAGCAGGGGGGCCAACAGGGAGCGGCCCGGCTCGGCGGATTTGGGGGGAAACAAACTGACCAGGGTGGGGAACAGCAACAGGCTGACGCTGATGGACACCGCCATGGCCACGATCATCATCCAGCCGAAACTGACCACCGGCTGGATATTGCTGATCAACAGCGAGGCAAAGCCCACCGAGGTGGTCAGGCCGGCATAGAAGCAGGGGGTGACTTTATCGGCAAAGGTTTGTCTGATCAGGCTCTTGTGGTCTGATTCCCCGCCGCCTTTTGCCAGTTGCCGGTAATGCACAATCAGATGGATGCACACCGCCAGGGTCAGGATAAGCTGCAGGGCAATAAAATTGGATGAGATCACCGTGGTTTTGAAGCCCAGCAGGCCGAACAGGCCCATGGTCAGCAGCACGCTGGCCCCGCAGCAAGCCATGGGCAGCAACACAAACTGCCAGCGGCGGAACACCAGGTACAGCATCACGCCGATAAACAGCGCAATGCCGGTGCCGAACAGCTTAAGATCCTGCTCGATGATCTTGATTAACTGGTAACCCAGCACATGGGCGCCGCCCAGGTAGATATTGGCGTCCTTTTCATAGGGGGCCACCAGTTGATAAATCTTCTCGATTTCCTGCGCGCGCTGACGGGTCAGGGCCTGCTGCAGCGGTTCGGCCCGGGCCTTGAGCTCCTCAACCTGCTGTTTTTGTTCCTCGCTCAACTCGCCGGACAGGGCCTGTTTCTGGATGGCGATAATCTGCCTGTCCAGTTCGCCAAGCTCTGGGTCTTCCTTGAACAGGATCTGGATGGCGGTGGCGCTTTGCTGCTGATTAACCAATAAGTCTTCATACAGGGGATGGTCGGTAAAAATCTCCTGCATTTTATCCTCAGAATAGGCCTGGCTCTGCCAGGTCCAGTCATCGGGATTGAGATCCGTTTGCAGGCTGTCCATGGCCAGCAGCAAAGGCACATTGAGGATGGAGGTGACCGCATCCACCCGCTCAAGCTGCCTGAGCTTGTCACTGATTTCAGTCAGATGGGCGAAGGTCTTGTGACTGAACAGCTCGTGGTCTTTGGGCTCGTACGCCAGCAGGATAAATTCCTGTGGGCTGAAGCGTTGGCTAATGACCTGGGACTGGATATACAGCTGGTTGTTGCGGGTCAGCAGGGTATCGGCCGAGGCGTTGATACGAAAATCCTTGATAAAATAGCCGATCCCCACACAGGCAATCACAAAGAGGATCAGCACCAGGACGGCATGGCGGATCAGCCAGCCGGCGAACTGTTCCCGGCTACTCATCGGCGGATTCCGCCTGTTTTTTATATTGTTGGTCGCGCAGCAGGTTCTGCAGGTACTGGTTTCTGAAATACAGGTAAGGATCCTCGCTCTGCGCTTTAAGCTCCTCATACTTGAGCAGACTGGGCACGGCCTGCTGATAACCGTTGAAGATCTGCCAGTAGCCGGTCTGCGGCCGGTCGGTCAGAGCCTCCAGTGGGGTGAAGGTACTCTCGGTAAAGGTGGAAAAGCCGCTGCGAAAATCCGTCTGGCCGATAAAGGGCAGCACCAGAAACGCGCCGTAGCCCACCTCGTGATGGGCCAGGGCCTCGCCCAGGGTGGACTTTGCCGGCTTAAGCTCGAACCAGTGGGTAGCCGGGTCGAACAGGCCCAACAGGCCGAGGGTGCTGTTGACCAGGAACCGGCCCAGGTTGCGTCCGGCCAGCTTGCCTTCCCCCTGCAGGGCGTGGTTAACACTGTTCCAGGGCTCGCGGATATTGCTGAAAAAATTCGATACGCCGGTGCGAATGGGGGAGGGCAGGTGGTTGTAGCCCCGGGCCACGGGGATCAGAACATAGCGGTACGCCACGTCATTAAAGCCGAACATGGCGCGATTAAAACCTTCCAGGGGATCTTCGTAATGCGGCTCGGAATAGCCCACCACGGTGGGCTCCAGGGTGTCGGTGCCCTGTGGGGTCACCACTACCACTTTGTCGTTGGCGGAGGGTTGCTGTGGGGTGACATCGGGATCCACCGGTGGGGTATGGCTGGCACAGCCCACCGACAATATCAGCACCAGCAACATCCATGGCGCCGTCAGCGGCCATCGCTTGGTCTTCAGCGGATCTGTTAACACATCCATGCTCCAATCCGGTTTAAAGGCATTTAGCTGATATTCATCATGTCAGTTGAAAGGGGGAGGGTCAAATTTTGAACTGGGGCAAGGGGTTGGATGCGCCATTTTTGCAGAAAGGGGGCGTCGTCCTGAACCTAGTTTCAGGACCTCATTAAGATTTCTTCGTCCTGAACGGAAGCTACGTCGTTCTGATACTGAAATAAATTCAGCATGACGGATTCAGGACCTCTTTCGGATTTCGTCTTCTGATACTGAGATCAATTCAGCATGACGGTTTCAGGACTACGTTCGTATTTCGTCATCCCGAACTTGATTCGGGATCTCTAACATCAACGTTTTTATCCGAGCCCACCTTCGGAGCAATTGGACAACCAAAGGCACGAAATTACACGAACGGGTGGATGAAGGGCTGGCGTATTCCTGCTCCCTTTCGTGTCTTTTGTGTTTTTTGTGGTGCAAGCTCTAAAACCAAATAAAGAAGGTTAAATGGCAGCGCCGGCTTGGCCTTCGCAGACACGCCGTGAACCCTTCCGTGGGGGCTCTTACGCAGCATCCCTGCTGCATAAGGTCCGCGAAGGCCAAGCCGACACTGCCTCTCAGCCTTTTCTCTATCTGTAAGTAATGGGTTTGCAGGCAGGCCGTCTGCTTACGCAGCCGGCTGCTGAAATAAGACTCTTCACCTATTGGTAAGGTGAGAGCAACTGGCCGAACAGAAGATAAGTGCTTGTCTGGGTGAGAGAAAACTGGGTACAGTGACACTATGTAAGAAAATGTCGGTTATCTGAACGTTATGCATTATGTGAAAACAGAGGAGCCAGCTATGAAATGTGCGTGCAATTGTGGTGGCATGACTGCTGGTGGTAATTTTCTTCCGGGTCACGATCAACGTCTAAGGGCTGAGCTAGAGAGGCGTGTTGGCGGCATCATTAATTTGCGCATGCTAGTAGAAGCTGCAGAGCATTTCGTAGAGGGTAACATAGGTAGTTACCAGTTTAACGGTATGGTCAAAGAACTGTTTGAAAATATTTCGCCAAACAAGAATGGCGCATAACAAACGCAAACAAACCGGCCTGTCGACCTCGACTCGCTACGCTCGTGTTTGTTGCGGGCATTATATTTCTCGGAGAGTAACAGACGGTGGCTAAAGACGTACTCGACACGCTTCTGTTCGTAGACACGAATGTGCTGCTGGATTTCTACCGTATCAGAAAGACCGACATCAGCTTGAAATACCTGGAACAGCTAGAGGCTTGCATGGATCGACTGATTACGGGCTCGCAAGTAGAGATGGAGTACAAGAAAAATCGCCAACGAGTCATCGTTGAGTCGCTTACGAGTTTTCGAATACCCGATTGGAGCAAACTAACTGGACCTGCGCTCGTAGCCGACTTACAAGCGATGAAGATGATTGAAAAGAAGAAAAAGGAAATCTCAGTTCAGAGAGCAAAGTTAGACGAAAAGATCCAGAAGGTGCTTAGTGATCCCATTCGCAATGACCCCGTTTATCAGTGCCTGCAGAGAATCTTCAAAAATGACTGTCCTTACAACCTATCTAGAACAAAGAAGGAAAGGTTCACAATCAGAAATCTCGCGCGTAAGCGCTTCACACTGGGTTATCCGCCGCGTAAGCAGTCCGATACATCCATCGGAGATGCTGTAAATTGGGAGTGGATCATTCAGTGTTCTATCCAGAGCGGCAAGCACATCGTCATCGTCACTCGCGACACTGATTACGGCGCGATTTACGAAGGCAAGTCTTACCTAAACGATTGGCTCAAACAGGAATTTTCAGAAAGAGTTAGTAAGAAACGGAAGATTGTGCTTACAGACAAATTGGCACAGGGCTTAAAGATAGTTCATGCCGCAGTTTCAAAAGAAATGGAGGAGGAAGAGCAGCGCTTAATCGCCGAACTAGTTGGGAAATGCGATGACGCGCCTGAAGACGAAACATGATCGGACCGTTTAGGAAAAAAAGGTCAAATAAAAAGGATCGCATCTACTTTAAACCAGTAAGTCTTCAATCTAATCAGATCTTCTGACAGATTGGCCATCTCCTTCAACAAACTGGTGCGGATCACACTCTTGTGGATAAGCGGTATGCCATAGCGGTCTTCGCCGTGGATACTGAATTGAAGTTTGGCTAAATCAATGACATATAAATAGTTGAAATCTGACATGGACGGTTCTTGTCATAGGTTGCCACATAAGCTTGGCAGAGCCCCGGAATAAAAAGGGTCAGAATAAAAAGGGTCAAATAAAAAGGGTCAGATCCAATTTAAATGCTAAGCTTGGCATTTGTTTGACTATTGATGAAAACGGCCAATGCCAAGGAAGCCAAGAGTGTCGTTGTCGGGGGTACCGGAACACATAATCCAGCGAGGCAATAACCGACAGGTTATTTTCGCCAGCGATGAAGACATGTAAATAAAAAGGTCGTATCCACTTTAAACTTAGAAGCTCCCAGTCACACCCGTCTCACAGGCAGTTTGGCCATTTCCTTTAACAACTTGGTGCGGGTCACACTCTTGTGGATAAGCGGCTTGCCATGGCGGTCTTCGCCCTGGATACTGAAAGTCAGTTTGGTTAAATCAATGCCATAGAAATAGTTGAAATCTGACATGGACGGTTCTCCTCATAGGTTGCCACATAAGCTTGGCAGAGCCCCGGGAAAGGGGGAGTCCATATCATTCGTTAGGCGTCCGACTTATCTATGAACACGCGCAAGTATTACTTACAGCATGTCGTTCCTGCCCTTCGCAGGTTTCTACAAGGGTATCATGTGCGTGAGATGGGATTGCTCCACGATCTCGAGCGAGGGGCCGTGGTTGCTGAACAAATGTTGGGGCTCTCTGATTTTGCACATAAGGACCCAGACTGTACCCCTATTAGTGATGCCTATAAAAGTTCGCGGGAGTTTCGGGAGCGGAAAGCATGGGTGGAGGAGCCGTTATACGAAATCTGCTGCGATCTAGCAAACGCCTGGAAGCACCATAGTATTTCACGAGATCGGAGAACAATTGACGGGCTCGGTGCTGTGCGTGAGGTTTGTGCAATCTGCAGATATCGAGACACAAAAGGCGTCTACTATCGTACGCAGAAATTTACGATGCTCCAAATGAATAGCGGTATGCGCGCTGACCTACGAAGAGTAATCGTAGCGTCGGCTAGATTTTGGGCGGCACAACTTGCAGGTCTGCAAGTTGTGGATGAAACGTCATCAGGTTTATTGAATTTTTCCGAGCACGTCGGTAGAGATGATATCGAGAGTGATTTGCCGATGGTAATTCACGGAATAGCCGGGGAGCCAATGCATGTTGAAATGCGTTGCTTTGATTTTGATCCGCATCGTCAGGTTCTTATTGACGCAGAACCCAATACGGGATTTGACGGGTTGGCAAATCTGGAGATTAGGGTTCATAAAGACTATACGGTCGCACCATCTTCTTTGGAGTTACCAAGGTGACGCCTAACAATTCAAAATAATAAATAAAAAGGGTCGAAATAAAAAGGGTCGGAAATAAAAAGGTCGTATCCACTTTAAACTTAGAAGCTCCCAGTCACACCCGTCTCACAGGCAGATTGGCCATCTCCTTTAACAACTTGGTGCGGGTCACACTCTTGTGGATAAGCGGCTTGCCATGGCGGTCTTCGCCGTGGATACTGAAACTCAGTTTGGCTAAATCAATGCCATAGAAATAGTTGAATTCTGACATGGACGGTTCTCCTCATAGGTTGCCACATAAGCTTGGCAGAGCCCTGGGAAAGGGGGAGTCCATATCATTCGTTATAGGTCTTTCCAATGAGTAAAGTACAAGATGTAAGGAAACCACCAGATCTTGATTTTATTATCGAAGCATTCCTAAGCTGGCCTACACAAACCCAAATTGGAATCATCATGTTCGCCGTCACTTGGCTTATAGGTGGAAATCTCCTGTTCTATTTCAGTATGAAACGAAGAGGTATTCCCTATTGGAAAATATTAGTTCCATCTTTTAAAACAACATTTGGGCTTAATGCTAAAGAGTGGCTAATTCTGGCAGGGCTGGCAGTGACTTCTCTTTCATTTGGGGCATGGGGTATCAGTGCTCAATATTAACAAGACCTATAACAAGTTGAATCATCGGAAAACCACCCGCTGGCCAAAAGGCGGCCAAGGCGCGTGCGTTTTCCGCTGTTTAAAGCGTTATGTCAGAGCGGGTCAGTAGGTTTCGAAGTGACACCAGAGCAAAGAAAAGAATTTAGCGAGAAAGGGTATATTTACATCCCAGGTGCTCTTGCTAAAAGCGTGGTTTTGCCTGTGAGGGATCATGTGCTCAAAGAGCTTAAGAGGCTTAATATCTGGTCGACGGGTAGAATGCTGTCTCAAAAATTGAAAGGTGTTCCGGTATTCCAGCAAACCGGAAAACTGGGTCAATTGATAAGCTACCGAAATCTGAATGAGAGAATTATCTCACAAGAGCTGTATTCTGACATGTGCCTGTTAGCTGACGCACCACTACACGGTCAGGATGGCCAGTTGCTCATTTCTTTACCACATCCAATAGCTTGGACTCTTGAGAAACTAAACTGGCATCGTGACATTTCCAAATCTCAGTTGAAGGGCATTCCAGGGGGCCAAGCTTTCGTTCTTTTAGATAATGTGGCAGCCAAAGGAGGGGCAACTTTGGCATTGGCTGGGTCGCATCGACTGGAAAGCCAACATCAAGCAAAGCAAGGTGTCTCAAAACTTATAAGTGAAGGCGTAAATATAAGTGTCAAAGTAGGTGATGTAGAGCTCTCGATTTTGGAAATGGCGGGCCATTCGGGGGATGTATACCTGATGGATATGCGGGTGCTACATACGCCCTCAATCAATTCGACCAAAAACGTTCGTATAATGGCAACAGCTCGTTACTTTTCGGGATAGTGGCTATAACTATAGTGAGGAAGTTCGTCAATAGACATAACAATCAGCTGCAGCGGACCAATTTACGCTACGCTTCAATTGCCCGCTTAGCTAGGCGTTATGGCGCGATTTAACGACACTTTCGTAAATGAGGGACGACGGGTGAAAAGTATCAGCAAGTTCAGGCTCATGATTGCATTCTTAGCTTTGATAACGACGGTGACCGCACAAGCCCATCACAGTTCTGCAGGGTTCGACCGGACTGAATTGATTGAACTTAAGGGAAAACTGATCGGATTTGAGTCAGACGAGCCTCACTCAGTGCTTTTCGTAGAAGTTAAAGCTCCAGATGGATCCAGTACAACCTGGGAAATTGAGGCAGGTGCAACTCGGCAAATCCTGGTGTCTGGCATCACTAGGGATTTTCTCGGGAGCGAGCCGCCCGTAAGTGTGACTGCATTCCGTTCTTATAATGAATCATGCCAACCGAGGTGCCTTGCGGCCGGGCGCAGTTTTGATTTCGGCAGGTGGCTTCTTACGTTCAACTAGATATTAGTACAGGCTTGGAGGTCTCGAAGTTTGGCTTCCACATGATTATCTGCCTCAAACATTTTCGGCTGAACCATAAATCTCTAGTGGGCGGGGGAAGCATCCGTGAAGTTCGATTTCAAGAAGAGCACACTTATAAAGCTAGGTTTGATTCTAGGTCTATTAGCGATTGCGCCATTCCTGGTGCCGTTCACTGTGGAGTTCGTTATCGTTGCGGACCTGATGGGCTTGGAAACGCTGATCGTGTTCCTTTTGGTTTACGGAAAGTCCATCATTGGTTCAGTCCATGTGCGCGTTTCTGAGGTTCGTCGCCACGTTCGTGCAACTTGCCTGTTAGTTGCTGAACCAAACTGGATCATATCGGCTTGGCACCACAGGTTGAGTGCTACGACCTTTGCACTCAGGGTTGGGAGCAGTTTTTGCAAAGCTTAAAGGACTATGTAGAAACAGGTAGCGGATCGCCTTATGTCGATCCGCTACCTGTCAACTAATTAATGGACGGTGTACCGAACCACTTGCACAAAGCGTCTGACAGGCTCAATCCTCTTTGTCCTTGCACCCAAGCCACGTGACCGTCAGGCCTGACCAGTACAGCTGTGGGTGGCTCCACCTCTCCCAGTACCGGTAGTTGCCAACTGCCATCATACCTGGCATCAACAAGCCTGACTCGGTCCATCCACGGTGAGACATCCAAAGTGCCAGCCTTACCAAGGTTTATTAACAGCGCTCTAGCATCATGAAGAAACGAGAAAACCCTCACGTTGCCGTCTTTGGTCACTAGGTCGAGGTCAGGCATTCGACGCCCGAGCAATGGGTGCCCGTCACCAAGATCGTAATGGATATCGAGGCCGGACATAAAGGCTGCATACCATTTGCGTGGTTCTTCCATATTCATTACCTTTGCCATCATTTCGCGCAGGGCACTTGTCCTTTCGTCGCCTCGGTTCAACGCCGTGAGGGCTAGTGTAGTTTTAAGCAATTGCGCACCAATTGGATGTCGTTCAGCATGGTATGTATCCAGCAAGCTGTCTGGCGACGAGCCTTGTACGACCTGGGCCAGTTTCCAGCCCAGGTTAACCGCATCATGAATCCCTGTGTTCAGGCCCTGCCCACCGACAGGTGAGTGAACATGCGCGGCATCTCCCGCAAGCAAAACACGACCTGAACGGTAGGTGCCAGCCTGACGAGCAGCATCTGTAAACCTTGAAAGCCAGGTTACGTTGTGAATCCCATAGTCCGTGCCATAGGCTGCCACCAGCGCATCGCAAAGGTCCTCCAATTTGGGCCCCGCGCCCTGCCTGAAATCCTGCTCAGTCACCACGCCGCGAATTCGCTTCCCCTCTTCCAGTTTCCCCAATGCATGAAGACCTCTCTCTCCGTAGCGCAGTCCCAGGATGGGCTCGTCATGCATATCTGCCTCAAAAATCAGGTAGCTTATTTCAGGCTCCCATCCAGGGAAATCAATACCCGCCTGTTTGCGGACGAGACTTCGACCGCCGTCACAGCCGACAAGGTATTTTGCTCGCAGCAAACGTCCGTTGTCGATCTTGATACTCACGCCGCTCTCGTCCTGATCAAAACCTGTCACCTCACAGCCGCGATAAACGGGGACCCCCATCCCTGAGATCCAATCTGCCAGGCCATGTTCAATTTTGGACTGCCACAATGCCAGGGTGTAATTGTGACGCGTCGATCGATCACTGGCATTTATTATGGAACCGGCAAACAATACAACGTAGTGTTTATCTCCTTGATCAATAAATCGCTCTGCTATACCTCGTTGGTCCAAAACCTCGATAGTTCGTGGGTGTAGGCCACCCGCACGAGAGCCATCGACTTCCTGATCTATCCTCCTCTCCACAATCGCCACATCAACTCCTGCTAACGCCAGCTCGCCGCCCAGCATCAGACCGGTAGGCCCAGCTCCTGCAATCACCACCTCGTGTTTGGTAATTTCCCCGTGCATAGTATTACTCCTTGCTTGTCGGTCTATTTGGAAATTTGCGTTATACCCTTAAGCCGGGGGCTTGCCGCAATACCCAAGCAGTGATATAAAATAAAAATGGGGAGTTGGTGGATTGCTCACATCGACACTAAATTTCCTTGGACTCCTCAGGCTATACCCCATCTCCCAACACTCTCGGTAACGTCAACTGTCGTCCATATATCGGCCCCTGCAACCGTGGCTAGCGGTATCTAAAAACTCCGGCTCAGAAGCAGGCAGATTGCGCTATTGCGAGTTCGTGCCGCCGCCTGGTGTGCGGGATATCGTCTCAGTTGTGTGGACGATTGCCGGGGAGATTCACAGTGGTGAGAGCTACCGCTACCATGTTGTGCCGGACGCCTGTTCGGATTTGTTTTTGACCGACTGGCGGGCGAGGGCTATATTTTTGGCACCGTATCGGACGCCAGGAATGGTGGATACAGTCGGAATAAAAAGGGTTGTATCTAAATTAACCCTGCTGCCGTTATTTTTCCCGTTTTACGGCAGTTTTATAGCAAGATTATTCCCCAAGCGCGTTGATTTTAAACGCTGCCCATTCTTCTGAGGTCATCTGGCGGACTTCAACAAGTTGTAAGTTTCCGGAGTCGTAGGAAGATTCATCGGGCTTGGCGATAGCAAAGCCCAGCAGGTGTTTTTGCTCGGCATCAAACCAGATGGTTCCGCCGCGATTATCCAGGCCCGGGCCATCAATCTGATACTGAACTGCATTGTATCCCCACTTTTCCACAGGGCTGGGTGCTGAAAGCGTGACTGCACCCATGTCAATAAATTCAGGGGTATCGGTCGCCATATTCAGATCGTAGATATGAAAGCTGTAGGGAAATTGCTGCTTATCAATAAAACGATAGGCAACGCCTAAGCTGGCGAAGTCAAAGTCATAGCTATGCCAGGCTTGCTCGGGCAATGTTGCCTGGCTGACTTGATCACCTAATTGTACGGTGAAATGACCGTCAGTTGTTTTTTCCAGCGTTGCCATCTTCTCAGGTGCTTGTTGGCGGGAAAGCCGATAAGCGTCAAAGCGTCTGACTAGCTGTTGCTTGTCTAATTTTGCTGTGACCAGGGTTGCCTGACCATGCCCCTGGTGCCACTTTAAGGATTCGATTTGATTAGCGGTAGGGTAATACACCGCGATATGCCCAAGGTTGCTGCCATCGGCATTAGTTTTTTGGTAGATCAGCACTTGCTGAACAGGCGCCTGCACAGGCGATGCAGCTATCTCTGCTTGAGTCAAAAAGCCAAAGAGTCCCACAAAGAATGGCAGCAAAGATTTCATAGGAAGTACTTATCAGTTTAAGGGACGGTCATTGTAATTAAGTAAAAGAGCTGAATGCATAGTACTGTCTGTAACAAAGGCCCTTAAAACGTAAGTAGATATTTTGCCGGGAATACAAAAAAGGCGTATCTACTTAAGTCTGGGATGCTTCTAATCCTGCAGGCGTGCATACAGATTCGTTATTTCATTGGTTACTTGGTCCGGGCCACGCTCTTGTGGGAAAGCGGATTGTCAAACTGGTCTTCTGAGTGACCATCGAATCTGAAGTTTGGTTAAATCAATGCCATAGTAGTAGTTGAAAGCGCACAGGAAGGGGGATCTCATTGGTTGCCACCTCATCCTGGCAGGCCCCGGGAAAGGGGAAGCCTGTACCCCGTTTGTGTTTTGTTAATTTTGAAGGAGCAATTGAATGTGGCTGCGCACAAGCTGTGAAATAACTTTTGATATTGCCGCTCCTACTCCTTTTATTCTGATGTTGAGGCTGCGCAGTGGCGCACAGCAATGGGTTGCCAGTGAGGAATACAGGCTCAAGCCTAGTGTTCCTGTCTACGAGTTTACTGACATGTTCGGCAATCTTTGTCAGCGCCTGATCGCCCCTCCGGGCCCTTTTGCCGTTGCTATCTCTGCAGATGTTAAGACGTCGGATCAAGTGGACCAGGCACCGGGTGCCCCTTTTGTCGAGGTGGAGTATCTACCCGATGGAGTACTCAGTTATCTGTTACCCAGTCGCTATTGTGAGTCGGATCGTTTTGGCGAGATGGCCAATTCGATCACCACCGGTCAACAGTTGGGTTATGACCAGGTTAAGGCAATTGAGTCCTGGCTGAGAGCTACCATTGGTTATGAACCTGGCAGGAGCGATATACCCGTGTCTGCGGTGGAGGTGAATACCAGGCAGTGGGGTGTTTGCCGCGATCTCTCTCACCTTGGCATTGCGCTATGTCGCAGCCTCAGTATCCCCGCTAGATTGGTGGTGGGTTATTTATACGGCCTCAAACCTATGGATCTGCATGCCTGGTTTGAGGCTTATATTGCCGGGCGTTGGTATACTTTCGATGCGACACAGGCTGAATTAAAAGGGGGATACGTGGCAATAGGTTACGGTCGTGACGCCGCTGATGTCGCCATCTACAACCAGTTCGGTCCGCCGGTATATCCAATTACCCAGGACACCCGGGTCCAACTTATTGAGGATAAATACGCCCGTTAGCATCGCTTCCAGCAACGTCTTGGCAAGCCATAATCAAGGCTTTCACTTCTTTCTCTGTTTTAAATTGGCGTCTGAGCCGGGCGTCCAGCGCTAAATCTTGGACCACAAGCACCCCAGGCAACCCGCTACCTCTGAGCGTTTTAAAAAAATATCTGAGAGACCAGCCCAATAGGGGGCAGGTGAGATTGGACAATCAGCTACCCAGACTGGTAAAGATCCCCACCGCGAGTTCGGCCCAGAGATAGAGAAACGCCAGCAGGAATGCTCCGGCGCTCAGCAGGCGAACTCGGCGCGGCACTTTGCGGGAAACCAGCACAAATAAACTGCCCATGCCAAACAGCTGGGCTCCCATCACCAAAAAGTCAAAGCCGTCCCAGTTTACCTCGGCAGTGAATTGCATGGCGGTCAGGGGAATCAGCAGTATCAGTCCTGTGGCCAGGGCCACCCAGAGAAAAGCGCGGGAACTGGCAGTCGAGTTTTCTGGTTTGTTGATCATGGTTGTTCCTTATTCATTCGCCTAGGTATTGCTCAAAGAGTTTAATACAGAGCGCTGGAGTTGACCCGTGCTCCTGCACAGACACTGATTATTTCTGACTCTGCTCGTCCGGAGTGTCGCCGTCGCCATGCACCCAATCCAGTACCGGGTCGACCCAGGCGGGCAGGGGTTGATAGAAGGCACCGTGCAATTTGCCTGTGGAGATGCTGATTTCCTTAAACGACAGGGGGGCTTCGGGCTGCTCTGCAAGGGGCTTACAGGTGCCCGCCAGGGTATCGCTTGTCTCATAGAGAGAAAGTACCTGGCCAGTCAGGCGCAGATTGTCTTTTGGCGGGCCCTCGGGGCAGGCCGCGAGCAGCACAAAACGCACCTGCGGCCGGCGTAAAAAGCTGGAAGCACGGGTGGCGATGCCGCCGCCTTTTGAAAAACCGACGACCACGATATTCTCAGGCGCAACGCCCTGTTCAATCAACTCCTCCACCTGCGCGACCACAATGCCGGCATAGTGGTTCATATCGGTTTTTGGCGGGCGCTGGGCCGAGATCACCACAGCGCCTCTGGAGGAAAGGGCCTCCAGTACGGCCGGGTAGTCATAGCGGCCGAAGCGGGGATCGGTAGGCCGGGGCCCGGCGTTCTCGATGATTCTGCCATGCAGATAAATCAGGTAGGTCTTTGCCGGGTCGGGTGAGTTTGGGATATGGGTGTAGATGTCACCGGCACGGGCCGGCAGGCAGAGAGCGAGCAGAATCAGTAACCCATATTTCATGTGCGACCCCAGACAGAAATCCAATATATCCCCGGCAACTACCGTGTTTCCACCAGGTACGTTGCCGCGTGACTATGAAACGCTTTTTTAGCACTTTCTTAAGCCACTGAACAGCTTGGATATTTTCGTTATTTTGCCTGGCAGCTTGGGACTTGGCCGGCTGTGTGGCTCTGCTGGTAACTGTCATCAGAATATTTTGCGCAGTGACGCTGAGGCGCAGAGGGGATCCTGACTTTGAGAGATCCTGAAATGAATCCAGTAGGACGTGATAAGTAAGAGCCTGAAACTTTTACAGGATGACGGCTACTTCCGGCTATTCCAGGTCCTTCTGGTAGACCACCTCGCCACCAATCAGGGTGAGGAGAACCTGGGTTTCGGCCAACACCCGGGGGGGCATTTCCGCGCTGAGGGTTCTGTCCAGAATCACCAGGTCCGCCGCCATGCCCACTTTTAGTTGGCCAATGCGGTTTTCCATGCCCAGCAGCCGGGCCGAGTTGACCGTATAGGCTTGCAAGATGGCTTCCAAGGGCAGGGCTTCGGCTTTGTTCAGGGCGCCGCGCTGGGGCGCCTGCTGATTGGTGCGGCTGATGGCCACGGCCATGGCCTCAAAAGGGTTAAAACTGGATACGTTCCAGTCACTGCCGCCGGCAATCTGTGCCCCCGCCCGGTGCAGGCTGGCGGCCGGATAAAGCCTGGCGTGCCGCTCAGGGCCAAGGTAAGGCAGCACCGCCTCCACACTGTATTCATCCGGCTGGGCCCAGAGCAGTTGCATGGACGCCAGCACATCCAGTTGGGCAAACCGGGCATAGTCGGCAGGGTCTATCAACTGCAGATGGGTAATGCTGAACCTGGCCTGGTGATCGTCTGACGCTGCCCTGGCCAGGGCAAAGGCATCCAGTGCCTGTTGGATGGCGGCATCGCCGATGGCATGGATATGAATATTAAAGCCGCGCCGCTGCGCCTCCAGCACAAAGACCTGCAGGCTGTCGGTGGGCATATACAGCTTGCCCGCCCAGTCACTTGTCCCCTGTGTCTGGCCTGCATAAGGCGCAAGCAGGGCGGCCGACTGGGTGGGGTACTCGATAACGCCGTCGGCATAAAGCTTGATGGTATCGGCGGTAAAGCCGCAGTCACTGGCTTGCTGGCGCAGGCCTTCCAGGCGCTGGAATTCTTCCTCGCTGGCCGCCCCGGCGCTGCCCAGGGCCAGATTGAGGCGGGCCTTAAGTTTGTCCTGTGCCGCCAGGCTACAGAAGCTTTGTACCGATTGGGCATTGGCATTGGCTTCCAGGAAGGCGGTGATGCCCGTCTGATAAAACCCCTGTAAGGTTTTTTCCAGTGCCGCCAGCTTCTGTGCCTCGGGCAGGGGCGGCAGCAGTTTGCTGACCAGGGACGTGGCGCCGTCAATCAGTACCCCGGTAGCCTCACCCCCGGCATCGCGAACGATGCGGCCGTTGGGCGGGTTGGGCGGGTTGGGCGTATTGGCGTCAATACCGGCCAGTTGCATGGCCAGGCTGTTGGCCCAGGCCGTATGGGCATCGGTGCTGATGATAAACAACGGCCGGTGGGACAGGAGTTCATCCAGCCGCTTGCTGTCCAGGGCCAGGCCTACGCTTGGCAGGTTTTGTACCTGTAACCAGTCACCCGGCTCATGCTGGGCGCAGGCCAGCACTTCGGCCTTTAACTGGTCAAAGCTTAACTGCTGATCCTCCAGGTTACAGGCATCCAGGGCCAGAGCGCCCTCAATGCTGTGGATATGGCTGTCAATCAGCCCCGGCAGCAGGCTCTGCCCGTTCAGCGCCAATACGCGGGTCTGTGGGCCCGCCAGTCCGGCCAGTTCCTGATTAGTGCCCAGCGCCAGGATTTGTCCGTCTTTGATGGCAATGGCCTGGGCAGTGGGATTGGCCGGGTCCAGGGTATGGATATGGGCAGAGCGTATCAGCAGATCGGCTGATGTGGCCACCTGGCCGTCCAGGCTGGTACAGGCCACTAACCACAGGCTCAGGCAGATTCCGCTCAGATGTTTCATGGTATTGCTCCCTGGTTCAGTCACCGGCCAGTTCGGTCAAAATGCTGTGCCACATGCCCAGGGCAAAAGGCAGTGTTTCCACCGGCACTCGCTCGTTCAGGCCATGGGCAAATTCATCTGAAGATTTGATAAAAATGCCGGTAAAAGTGTAGCTGGGGATGCCAGCCGCCCTAAAATGCAGGGCGTCTGAGGCGCCGGAGGCCATATGCGGAATAATCGGCAGGCCGGGGTACTTGGCATGCACCGCATTGGCGATGGCGGTGAACACATCCTCACGCATAGGTGAGGCGTCGCTGGCTTTGGGGGCATCCAGTACCTGCCACTCCAGCGCTGCATTGTTGGTGACCTGCCTAAGCTCAGCCAGGGTGTCCTCCACCGAGATCCCCGGGAAAATACGGCAGTTGATGGTGGCAGAAGCCGACTGGGGCAGGGCATTTTCTGCATGGCCCCCTTTGAGCATGGTGGCCACGCAGGTGGTACCGGTGGAGCCGCCAAACTCAGGGTGGGCGCGCAGCACAGCCAGGGCCTGCGGATCCTGCGGGTTGTCGGCAAAGGTCAGCATGGCATCCCCAATCGCCTTGTCCACCAGGGGTGCGGTGTGACGGAAATAGGCCAGGGTCAGATCGTTGTATCTGACCGCAAAGTCATGATCGCGCAGGTTAGCCAGGGCCTGTACCAAATCGTAGATAGCGTTGTCGGTACGGGGCAGCGAGCTGTGGCCACCGGGATTGCGCGCGGTGACCTGGTAGGTGGCGTAGGTTTTCTCCGCGCTGTCCACTGTAAAGGAAATGGGCTGGCCGGCTTCATCCAGCAGACCGCCGCCGCCGTCGGCCACCAGGGCAAACTCGGCGTCAATCAGATGCTTATACTTACCGGCCATCAGCATGGTGGTGGCCATGGCGGTTTCCTCATCCCCGGACAGGGCCAGGATAATATCCCTTGAAGGCACAAAGCCCTCGGCTTTCAGGCGCAGCAGGGTGGTGCTTAAGGTGGCCACGCCAAACTTGTTATCACTGGTGCCCCGGCCAAAATAAAAGCCGTCTTCTTCTGTCAGCTCATAGGGATTGCGTTGCCAGTCATCCGGATTGGCCTCCACCACATCCATATGGGCGGACAGCAGAATGGGCTTTTTGCCCGAGCGGCCGTCACCGCGAAAACGCACGATCAGCGCTGTGGTTTCACCCTGGGGCAGCAGATGAATATCCTGCTCGTCAAATCCCCCCTGCCTGAATTTATCGGCCAGGTATTCGGCCAGTCTGGGCACCTGGCCATAGCCTTCCACCGTGCGCATGGCGATACTGTCCTTGAGGATGGTATGGGCCGTAGCAAAAAAAGGCAGAGGCGCATTGGCCTGGCTGGCCAGGACCTGCAAGGGCAGCAGGGCCGTACTTAACGTCGCGGCCACAATCAGGGCAGACACTCTTTTGTTCATGAATATACTCACTGCTCTTAAACCGGTTGGAGAGGTGCTTTAAACCCTGTTTTCAAAGAGATAGCTTTTTTCGTCGGACAGGGATTAAATGCAGAATATCAGCAAGAACACCAAAGCAGAATAATATTGTCGAATAATTATTCGATGCACAGCATTTGGGATCCCCTATGACAATCCATAAGCTCACCTGCCGGTTAAGTATCCCGTTCCTCTGTGCCATGTTGTCTTTGAGTCTGTCGGCCATTGCAGATACGAAGCCTTTTGTGATGGACGATCTGTACCGGCTTAAGGATGTGGCCGAGCCGCAGTTTTCCGCCGACGGCAACTGGCTGCTGTATTCGGTCACCCATGCCAACCGCGAACAGGACAGCTACCAGAGCGATCTGTATCTGGCGTCCTGGGACGGTAAAGAGAGAAAGCAACTGACCGCCACACCCGAAGCGTCCGAATTCCTGCCCAGATGGCTGCCGGACGGTCAGTCCATTGCCTATCTGAGTGACCAGACAGACGATGAGACCACCCAGTTGTTTATCCGCAGCCTGGATGGCAGTCAGGTGCGCCAGGTCAGCCGTTGGCCCCTGGGGATCAGCGATTTTGTGCTGTCGCCGGACGGGCGGAGGGCGGCTTTTATTGCCGAGGAGGGCACAGCGCGGGAAAAAGGCAAAACAGCGCCGCCCATTGAGATCGATCGTTTCCAGTTCAAGGAAGATTACCGGGGCTATCTGACGGCACGCCAGCATCTGTACCTGCTGGAGATGGACAGCGGAAAAAGCCAACTGCTGACCCCCGGGGAGCATGATGACTATCTGCCGTCCTGGTCGCCGGACGGCAAGTGGATTGCCTTTGTCAGCAAACGGGGGGAAGAGGCCGACAGGGATCTTAACTTCGATATCTATCTGGTTTCGCCAGACAGTGGGCAGCAGCGCCAGCTCAGCACCTATCCGGGGACAGATGTGGACCCCTACTGGGAGTCCAGACCTGCCTGGTCGGCGGATTCCAGTCGGCTGGCCTGGCTGCGCAGTGGGCTGGGCAAATGGATCTACTATACCCCCTGGCAACTGGTGGTGGCCGATGTCCAAAGCGGCCGTCAGTGGCAGCCGGTGCAGGTGGACAGAAGCTTCTACAAACCCGGTTGGGGCAGTGACGGTAAGTTATACGCCCTGCTGGAGCAAAGTCGCAATACCTGGCTGGTCAGGGTGGATGTGGACAAAGACAGCCTGGAATACCTTAACCAGGGACAGCGCTTCGGTTATGACTTTGCCCTGTCAGAAAACGGCCGCATTGCCCTGTTGGAAAGTCATGACAGCCAACCCTTCGCACTGGTGGCCCTGGAGGCGGGGCGGGCGAGAATGCTGGCGGATCACAATGAATTTCTGCAAAGGCGGCAACTGCAAAGGGCAGAAGATATCCAGTTCCTTTCTGCCGACGGCACCGAGGTGCAGGGGTTGCTGGTCAGGCCGGTGGGGTATGAGAAGGGGAGGCGTTATCCGCTGATCGTGCGGCTCCATGGGGGGCCGGTCTATCAGTTTTCCCATGAATTCATGTGGGACTGGCAGCTCTATTCGCAGGCCGGTTATACAGTGCTGGCGGTTAACCCGCGCGGCTCATCCGGGCGGGGCTTCGACTATGCCAAAGCTATCTATGCCAATTGGGGTGCCCTGGACACCCAAGATGTACTGGCGGGCGTGGATTATCTGGTTGAACAGGGCATTGCCGATCCAAAACGGCTGGGTGTCGGGGGCTGGAGTTACGGCTCGATACTGACCAACTATGTGATTGCCTCGGACCAGCGTTTCAAAGCCGCCGTCAGCGGGGCCGGAACCAGCAATATACTGGGTAACTACGGCCATGATCAGTACAGCCGGGAGTATGAACTGGAGCTGGGCACGCCCTGGCAGAATTTGGATGCTTATCTGCGGGTCAGCTTTCCCTTCTTACAGGCCTATCGCATCCGCACCCCGACTCTGTTCCAGTGCGCCGCACTGGATGACAATGTGCCTTGTCTGGGGGCAGAACAGATGTACCAGGCCCTCAGGTCATTGCGTATTCCCACCAAACTGGTGGTTTATCCCGACCAGCACCATGGCTTGGCGGTGCCCAGTTATGTTGAGCACCGGATGCGCCAGACCCTGGACTGGTACGATCTGTACCTGAGGAAAAACCCTGATACGGCAAGCAGAACGCCATAAAACCTGTTATCCGGCAGGTGGACGGGTCGGCGCAGGAGGGTCGCTGGAGTGCACACTCAACAGGGTGACGGTGAACAAAATCAGTGCCATCCCTAAAAGCTGGATGCCGGCAAGACTTTCATCCAGAACCAGCATACCGAATAAGGAGGCGGTAACCGGTTCGATCATCGCAATGACTGAGGCCAGTGCCGGGGTGGAACGGCTGAGGCCGAGGAGGTACAGGATAAATGACAGGCCTCCGCCAAGCAGGCCCAAAGTCAGAAACAGCGGCCAGTCCGTCGAGCTGACCGCATCAGGGAACCGCCCACCAGTGCCGGACCAGCTCAGGGCAAGGACCAGGGTGGCAAAGGCGATCACCAGTATGGTCTGAGGGCTGCCATGGGGAGCCGCCAACTTGAAGCCAAAAATAAACAGGGAGTAAGACAGTCCGGCCAATAGCCCGGCAATAATGCCAATCAGGGATATTTTTTCCCCGCTGCTGTCGTAAATACCGGTAAGTAAAACAATGCCCGTCATCACCAGCAGAATTGCCACCCATTTCAACCGACTGGGCCGTTCCAGGTTGAGCGCAAAGGAGATCAGAAAGACAAACACCGGTGCGCAGTACATCAGCGTTGCCGCCACGGCGACGGAGCCCTGTGCGACACTTAAAAAATAGAAGGCGAAATTGCCTGCCACACCCAGGCCGGCTATTACCGCCCACACCCAGAGCCGTGGACTTTTCAGGCCATTGCCCGTAGGACGCAGGATAAACCAGAGCATCATCATCAACAGTCCGATAACACCCCTGACCAGGGAAACAAACGCCGGACTCCAGCCATTGTCTATCAGTAGGCCGCCGATTCCCCCCGACAAGCCCCAGCAAATAGCCGCCAAAAGGACGAAAGCGGAGCTGGCCATTACCACAGCGCTATCGGCCTGACGGAATTGCCACAGCAGAGCACCGGCACGGCTGTCGGCGATAGCTCGTGCCTTTTTTCACTGCCCCAGGGAGGCATCAGGATCGGCGGAACCGCTTCGCCAGCCAATAGTCCAGGCTCAGGTAGTTGCCGGCACCGATAAAAAACAACGCGAGCAGCATGATGAAGTAAGTTGCCGCAAACTCGATGCCGTTATTGAGGATGACAAGATTGCCGCTGCTGGTGAGCCATTCATAATTGCCGTGCTGTTGCAGAATTTCCTTGGCGGCGGACAGTTTGTCGGCCGATTCCATTACCCGTTCATTGGCAAAGGGGGCACTGGGATCGGCGATTGCCTGCCAGCCGTGTTGCCAATGCACGGTAAAGGCTGCCATCAGCATGGTAATCATCAGCGGGAGGCTGATATAGCGCACAGCAAAGCCGACCAGCAGAAACACCCCGCCGAGGATTTCCGTCCAGGTGGCCAAAAAGGCCAGCAGCTCAGGCAGTGGCAGGCCAAGTCCCCAGTCCGGGTTGCCAAACCAGTTGGCGGTGCTGTCAAAATTTTCCCACTTTCTGGTGCCGGCCATCCAGAAGATGGGCACCAGATAGAGCCGAAGGGCCAGCGGGGCAAGAAAGTCCACCCGGCGGGTGGTATTAAGGTATTGGTGGGCCTTGCAGCCCAGTTTGATCAGTCCGCTCATGGTTCATCGCCTTGTTCGTAATGTTCTGGCAAAAGACCTTGCTCGCGCAGGTTTGTATTCAAACCACGGATGATTTTTACAGAAAATGACCACCAGACCGGCGATCAGGCCTCCTCCGTTTCTGAATTGGGGCAGTGGGATATTTCACTGATCTGGCCCTGCTCGTCTTCCATTTCCAGCCGAACGTTAAATCCCCAGAGCCGGTGCAGATGCTTGAGCACCTCATGGCGGCTGTCGGCCAGAGGGATGCGATTGTGCGGCACATAACGCAGGGTCAGGGAGCGGTCTCCGCGTACATCCACATCATAGACCTGGATATTGGGCTCGATATTGCTCAGGTTGTACTGGGAAGAGAGCTTTTCACGGATGATCTGGTAGCCCTCGGCATTGTGGATGGCCGCCACCTCCAGGTGGCTGTCCTGGTCGTCGTCGTGGATGGCAAACAATTTGAAATCCCGGATCATTTTGGGCGACAGGAACTGACTGATAAAGCTCTCATCCTTGAAGTTCTGCATGGCGAAATGCACTGTAGTAAGCCAGTCTGAACCGGCAATGTCCGGAAACCATTTTTTGTCCTCGGCGGTGGGCTTCTCACAGATGCGCCTGATATCCATAAACATGTTGTAGCCCAGGGCATAAGGATTGATGCCCGAATAGTAGGGACTGTTGTAGTCGGGCTGAGCCACCACATTGGTGTGGCTGTGCAGAAACTCCATCATAAAGCGGTCACTGACAATGCCCTCATCGTACAGATGATGCAGGATATGATAGTGCCAGAAACAGGCCCAGCCTTCATTCATGACCTGGGTCTGTTTCTGCGGGTAGAAATACTGGGAGATCTTGCGCACGATCCGCACCAGTTCCCGTTGCCAGGGTTCCAGCAAGGGCGCGTTCTTTTCAATAAAGTACAGCAGGTTTTCCTGTGGCTCGGCGGGAAAGCGTTCTCGTTTTTTGCCCGTTTCCAGATCTTTACTCTGTGGCAGAGTCCGCCACAGTTCGTTGACCTGGGACTGCAGATACTGCTCGCGGCTTTCCTGGCGCTCCTGTTCCTCGCGCAGGGACAGTCGCTGGGGACGCTTGTATCTGTCGACGCCGAAATTGGCCAGGGCATGGCAGGAGTCCAGGGTCAGTTCCACTTCGGAAATGCCGTATTTTTCTTCACAACGGGCAATATACTGCTTGGCAAAGACCAGATAATCGATGATGGAGCTGGCGTCTGTCCAGGTCTTGAACAGATAGTTGTTCCTGAAGAAGGAGTTGTGGCCGTAACAGGCGTGGGCCATCACCAGGGCCTGCATGGTAATAGTGTTCTCCTCCATGAGATAGGCGATGCAGGGATCTGAATTGATGACGATCTCATATGCCAGGCCCATCTGCCCACGCTTGTAACCCTGTTCGGTCTGGATGAACTTTTTACCGTAAGACCAGTGGGCATAGTTGATTGGCATGCCGACGCTGGCGTAGGCGTCCATCATCTGTTCGGCGGTGATGATTTCTATCTGATTTGGATAGGTCTCTAACTTGAAATGTTTGGCGGCCTTGTCGATGACTGCCAGGTATTTATCCAACAGATCGAAGGTCCAGTCCGGTCCATCTGACAACAATTTGGATTTGCGTTTTTTCTGCATCGCGCGCTCCTCAGTGATTTTGGACAGGTGACGGGGCCTTTCCTGATCTTCTGTTTATCTTCCCTGCTACGCCCTCGACCTGAGTATAGTTCAGGGCAGGGGGGGATCTTCCATAAGTTTCAGGGACGGTGACTGTCGCCCCTGCTGACTGTTCAGGATAGTCAGGCACATCCAACTCTGCAGCCTTGTTAGTTTGGCCCCATGGGACTAGTCTGGCTCTATGAGTTGATATAAGGACCGGCGTAATGACCAATCTGCTTAAAGAGACCACCGGGGAATGCGAACAAAAATCGCAATCCTGCGAAGGGATAGAGATGATTATCGAACCCAAAGAGAGGGACTTGGGAGGATTGTCAGTGAGACGGGCTCTACCCACTGCCAAACTTCGTTCTGTGGGCCCCTGGATCTTTTTCGATCATATGGGGCCGGTTGAATTTGAGGCCGGTAAGGGCATCGATGTGCGTCCCCATCCGCATATCAATCTGGCCACTGTGACTTATCTGTTTGAAGGGGAAATCCTGCACCGGGACTCCCTGGCTAACCTGCAACCCATCAAACCAGGCGATATCAATCTGATGGTGGCGGGCAGTGGCATTGTCCATTCGGAACGAGAGCGTCCACAGGTCCGTGAAGAGGATCACAAGCTGCATGGGCTGCAGTTATGGCATGCCCTGCCGGAGGAGTACGAAGAGATACCGCCGGCTTTTTATCATTACGGCGTGGATGATATTCCTACAGCCAGAATCGGCGAAGTCACTGTCCGGGTCATGATTGGCAAGGCATACTCGGTGGAGTCGCCGGTCAAGACCTTCTGTAACACGCTGTACTTGGAGGCATTTCTGGAGCCCGGCCAGAGTCTGACTTTGCCAATGGTGGAGCAAAGCGCTCTGTATGTGGCCTCCGGAGCGGTGAAAATTCACCAGACCACAGTGGATGAACACAATTTGGCCCTGCTCACACCCAATAGCCAGGTCAGGATCACCGCTGAGCTGCATAGCCGTATTGTCCTGTTTGGCGGAGAGCCACTGGGTGAGAGGTTTATGTACTGGAATTTTGCGTCCAGTCGCAAGGAACGTGTCCAGCAGGCTATGGATGACTGGGAAGCGCAGCGTTTCGTCAAAGTACCGGACGATGCAGATGAGTTTATTCCTTTGCCCAAACGCTAAGAAGTGGAATGATAGGCACCAACTATCCCTGTGTCGGAAGCACTTATGTCGACCCTGAGTTTTTTGATGGTGTTACTGGTGGCCCTGTTGCACCTTGGCTTTCTGGTGCTGGAGATGTTCTTGTGGGATAAGCCCACGGGCCGAAAGGTGTTTCGTTTAACTGCCGAACAGGCCGCAGCCACCAAAGTCCTCGCGGCCAATCAGGGCTTGTATAACGGATTCCTGGCCGCCGGTCTGGTATGGGGGCTGGTGATGTCAGAGCCCTCGATACAGGGTTTCTTTCTGGCCTGTGTGGCAGTGGCCGGGATCTTTGGGGCGGCCACTGTCAACAAGCGTATCTTCGTCGTCCAGGCCCTGCCGGCATTAGTGGCGCTGGCGGTCCTTTTAAGCCGGAGCCCCATTGCATGACTCTCCGTACTATTGCATTTTGTATGTTGGTGTTGGCTGGCATTGCTCAGGCCAGTGAGCCGCAATCGCGCCTGTTTGTGGTGCATTTTGCCACTGGACCAGCCTGGGACACCCAACTCTCTGCCACTGCGCAACCCGGTTTTAAAGAGCACTCGGGCAATCTGCAGCGCCTGCGAAAAGCAGGACAGATACGCTTCGGTGCCCGTTACGGGGAACTGGGCATGATTCTGCTGAGCAGTCCGTCCCTGGAAGCGGCCACCCAGGTGATTAGTGAGGACCCAGGCGTCAGGGCGGGTCTGTTCACCTTTACCATCGAAGAACTTAACGTCTTCTATCCCTGGCGGCCGGAACCGCACTAACGCCGTTACCTGTTGTTTCGTCAGGGTGCCCAGGCCTGGCCGGTGACCAGGCTAAAGCTACCGTCTTGCTCTGATCATCAGCATCAGCCCCAGCCACAACAGGACGAAGAGCCTGAGGCTGCCACCGCCGCCGCTGCCCCCTGTCTGTGCGGGGTTGACCTGCACTTCAGCGGTGACCTTGTTGCTGTCTGATGTGCCGTCATTGGCGCTCACTTCGAAGGCGATCAGGGTGGGATTGCCGACCTCCGGCGTGCGAAAACTGATGCTGTTATCCGACGCTGTGAAAGAGACGCTGGGTCCGAGGGTTTGCTGCCACTGATAGGCCAGGCTGTCGTCCTCCTGATCCGAGGCACTGACACTCAGGGTGACGGTCTGGTTTTCTGAAGCCTGCAGACGTGCCGGGGCGACCAGTTGCGGAGCCTGGTTGGGATTGATGACGTCCAGTCTGACAGAGGTCGCGGTGGAGACCAGGCCTTGCTGATCCGTCACCCTATAGGTCAGGTTGTCCTGACCGGTGAAGCCGGCCTGCGGAATATAACGAATCTGACCTTGTTCTACTGTTGCATGGCCGTGGGAAGGTTGGGTCAACACTGTCAGGGAATCTTCCTGCAAGGCTGCTGCCGGCAATATCACCGTTTCCTGGGCCTGGTCCTGCTGACCGCTTTGCAGCCTGGCGACCACAGACAGGGTGAGGGCAGCATCGTCATTGGCCAACACATCCAACAGACTCTGCTGTTCTTTCGGCAGTTCAAAAATATCTTCGCGGGTGAAAGATTGCGGGCCTTGAGGGATCACGGCAAAATTCATCTCAGCCCTGCCTTGGGGTTCGGTCAGGAGTCGCAGTGTTTGTTCCTGATTACCGATGGCAATGCCGTCCCCCTGGCCATCAAAATACCGCCCCACGCCGCTGGACCCGTCTTCATTTTCTGCGCCTATGCTCAGCGTCGCGGGTAAATCGGGAATATCCAGATAGCGGAAATAGATATGATCAGTGTCCTTTTCAATCAACAACTGAAAGGTAAAAGGATCTTCTGTCACCACATCCACGTCGTTCTGGTAAAGTCTGACCTGGTTCCATTCCACAATCAGGTATTCCCTGCCGTCCAGGGGCTGGGTGGAGACAAATAACTGGCCGCCACCGCGATCTTCGTCAAGCTGTGGATCGGCCAGATCGAACTCTGTCCAGAACGGGGCGATGACATTGTTGAGGGAGCCCGGCTGCGGCAGGTTCTGATTGAACAGGGCTGTGAACTGACCCACTGCCGCCTCCCCGGCCACCACAAAACCATTGTCGGTGACGGTGAGCTTGTCATAGGTCTGGCCGTTATAGGAATAGGGGAAGTCCACCAGGGTCACGGTATGCACACAGCCTTCGGTGCAAAGCACAGGTGAAACGCCCAACTCTTTGAGTGAAACCGCCGAGGGTCCTCCGTCCGTTTGTAAAAACATTTTGCCCTGCTGCAGTTCCCCTTGCCATTGCAACTGGTGATTATCCGCATCGTAATGGGTGCTCAGGGTTTCTCCCCGCTCGATTTCGATAGACAGGCTGTCCTGCACATAGGCTGCATTAACGGGGAGATCCAGGGTAAGTCTCGGTGCCTCCTGCATCTGCTTATTGCGTAGTTTGACGACAAAGTTCACCGCTTCATCCGGCGTCGAGGAGGGCGACAGGGAGGTCACGCTCAACCTGCCTTCATCGGAGCTGTCGTTGGCATAAAGTGCGATGGGCAGTCGCATCTGCTGCTCAGCGGAGGACAGGGTTACCCAGCCGAAGTACCATTTGGCCGGCTCGGCCAGGGCGGTGCCTGCCGTAAAAGTGAACTGTGCGCTGCTGCCTTGCTGTCCTTTGGGGGCCAGGGTCAGTTGCTCGGTCTCCAGTTGACCACTCACGGAAGGATCGGCAAAGGATAACTGCGCCTGCCAGGTCGCTTCCACGTCTTCCAGGTTCTGTAGCTCCACCTGAAACTGACAGCGATAAACACAGCTCGGATCGGAGAAGGACACGGGATCAGCAGCCAGCCGGGCCTCTATTGCCTGAGCCAAATCCAGACGGCCTGCTCCCATATCGAATGGCCGGGCCTGCATATCTCCTGACTTGACGTCAGGATTGGCCGTGTTGACCAGGGCAGATTTTATTTGTTTGGCCGTCCAGTCAGGGTATTTTTGCCGCAACAGCGCGGCAGCCCCGGCCACATGGGGTGAAGCCATGCTGGTACCGGTCAGCAGCTCAAAATAGGGGTCTGAAATACCGGTTGCCTGAGCGGGTAAGGGCGGCCCCGGTTGGTAAACCTCCGGGGAATAAGCTGACAATATATGGGTGCCGGGGGCGGCCATGTCGGGTTTGAGATAGCTGGGGTTGTTGTTGGGCCCCGTGGAACTGAACGGGTGCACCATATCGGCGAACTGGGGCTCTACTGCCGCACTGATACTGCTGGAGAGGCTGATATTATGATTGCCCGAGTGGGCTTTCTCAAACAACTGCAGGCCTGTCGTCCTGGAAACCCCGACGATGGGAATGACGAACTCTCCCGCATAGGGAATAAAGGGTTCGTAGGTTGCCATACCGAACACGCCGCTCTGGTAGATGATGACCATGGCACCGCCGGCGGACTGCACCATCTGGGCGACCTGCTCCAGAGTACACATATGGCGGTAATCCACCATCACCGCCGCATTTTCAAAAACGGGGGTGGTTAATGGCTCACCGCAACCGTCGTCGTCAATGGGGTTGATACTGTTCAGTGTGTGCAAGGGCAGGTTGAGACTGGCCTGCAACGGCGCATCCACCGGCGGATAAGCCATATACTGCTGTCCATCCAGTGTCACACGATGACCGAAATAACGGCCATGGGTGGTATTGGCCACCGCAATACCTGATTCGATACAGGCCGGACAATTGATAGTGGTTCCCCGTCCGGCATGCAGATCGTTGCCTGCGGCGGTGACTACCACTATGCCCAGTTCCTGGGCCCGGTTAAGGGCCTCAAAGAATATGGAATCTTCGGGCGCTTCGCCAAACGAGGCTCCCCATGAATTGTTGATCACATGGGCGCCGTCCAGGATGGCCTGTTCGAGCGCCTGCAACAGCATAGTGTCGGTGCCCATGGCCATGCCGTCGGCCGTGACAAACAGGGCCTTGTAAATCATCAGATAGCTACCGGGGGCTACGCCGCCTATCTGCACCTGGGTCCCCCGGTGTTCTGTGGTGAGGGGACGGCCTGCCGCAATACCGGCAACATGGGTGCCATGCCCGTCGAAGTCCATGGGACTGCGATACTCATTTTCGTACAACTCCATGCCGGCGGCTTCCGGGTCCATCCAGCGGGCCAGGATCACCTTGTTGTTACAAAACCCGGGATCGCCGTTTGCAGCGCGGCAGTAATCAGGATTGGCAGTCAGGCTGTCAGGCAGGTCGGGGGGCGCCATGCCGGCGTCATCAAACATGGGGTTGTTGCTGCGGATACCGGTATCAACGATGGCTATCCTGACGCCGTTTCCGGCCGTCTGCTCACCGCCCAGTTGCTGCCAGGCCGATGGCGCGTTAATCAACTCGCGGCTGCTGTCCAGCAACGCCTGGCGTACCCGGACTGGGTAAACTGCACTGACCAGGGGATTTTTTTTCAGCCGGCTCAACTGTTCTTCGGTGGCGCTTACCTCTATGCCATTTGTCAGCACCTGGAAGGAAGCATGCATCTGCAGGTCGGGCAGACTGGTTTTAATACTGTTAACCACATGTCCTTGTCTGGCTGCCACATCCCTGGCCAATTGGCTTAAGGGTCGGACCGAGGCGCTGCTTGCCGCCTGTTTTACAGAGAGGGCGGCGGCACTGTCGGCCCTGAACCGGACAAAATAACGATGGGGCACGGCTGTTTGGTTGGCTGAAGCAGGGGCGGCCAGTTTGGCACTTTGTTGGTGCGGCAGCGGGTCGGGTAAGGTGCCGGACGGAGCGGCCATTACCGGAAGTATGCCGTTGGACAGCCACAGTATAATTAAAACTCGGTGCAGTCTGGGTAACATGAGAAGTCCCTTTACAGTGATACTGTTAAGCAGTCTGCACCCGATGACTGGTTAAAACTTCAGCAGTTATTTATTCTGTGTAATTTTTTGTAACCGGCCCTCTGCCGACCGGGAAAGAAAGTTTTGGGCCTTCAGCGCACTAATTATTTTTCAAATTAATCCTGTACAAATGTACAAATGCTGTTAGAGTATGCCTCGGCCTGTAACGTCAGACCATTATTTATACAACAGTTTTCTGCTCTAAGTTTCTTCGCTACATCGACCTTACCGTTTTTGTCCTGAAGTCTTTGCTTGTATGTTGCTTTAATAATCCAGTTTGCAGGCGTTATCCGCATCCGTGCGGTTGGTAAAATTTTATATTGGAGACATTCATGTCTAAGACTATCGGTACCGTTAAGTGGTTTAACGAAGATAAAGGTTTCGGTTTCATTACTCCTGAAGACAACAGCAAAGATGTATTCGTACATTTCCGTGCTATTTCTGCAGAAGGCTTCAAGACTCTGGTTGAAGGCCAAAAGGTTTCTTTTGGTGTTGAGCAGGGTAACAAAGGCCCACAAGCTGTAAACGTTACACCAGTTTAATTTTCAGCCGGGCATTCCAAGGGAGTGCCACTGAAAAGCAAAAAGCCGCTGATGCCAGCGGCTTTTTTGTTTCTGTCCCTCATTCCTTACCCTCTGCCGACTTGAAATTGCAATGATGGAACGGTCGCGTCAAAATGACGGATAATGTTATCTTGTAACAAAACGCGGGAAAGTTGATGCAATCCGTTGTAGCGCTCGACAATGTCTCCTTCGCCTGGGAACAGCTGCCCATCGTAACTATCCGTCATTGGCGGGTGGCCCGTGGCCAGAAAGTCTTTCTGTACGGCCCCTCCGGCAGCGGCAAATCGACCCTGCTGAATCTGCTCAGTGGCATCCTCAGGCCGCAGTCCGGCAGTATCCGCGTGTTGGATCAGGACCTGACCAAGATGCAAGCCTGGGCGAGGGACAGATTTCGCGCCAGGCATATCGGTATGGTCTTTCAGCAGTTCAACCTGCTGCCCTATCTTAGCGTGCGTGAAAATATTGAACTGGCTGCATATTTCAGTCCTGCCACCCCGCTTGATCAAACCTGGCTCGACCATATTTTGCAGCGTCTTGAACTGACCAATGATTTGCTCAACCGTAAAGCCACGGGTCTGAGCGTTGGCCAGCAACAGCGGGTGGCAGTGGCAAGGGCGCTGCTGAACCGCCCGGAACTGCTGATTGCCGATGAGCCCACTTCTGCGCTCGATACCGAACTGCGTGATAACTTCCTGCATTTGTTGCTGGGTTGTGTGGAGGAAACCGGTGCCTCGGTGATCTTTGTCAGCCATGACCGCACCCTCAAGGACTATTTTGATCTGCAACTGGATCTGCGGGAGCTGGCCGGGGCGGGGGAGGCCAGCCCATGTTAATGCGCATCGCCTCAGCCAGCCTGTTCAACCGCCGGCTCACAGTACTTCTGACCGTATTTTCCATTGCCGTATCGGTGTTTATCCTGCTTGGCGTCGACCATATCAGGAATGAGTTGCGCGCCAGTTTCGGCCGAACCGTTTCCGGCGTGGATCTGATCGTCGGCGCCCGCACCGGCCCCACCAATCTGCTGCTTTACTCGGTATTTCGGATTGGTAATGCCAGCAATAACATGTCCTGGCAGAGCTTCGAGACTCTCAGCCAGGCCAGTGAAGTGGCCTGGGCAGTGCCCCTTTCCCTGGGGGATTCCCATCAGGGCTACCGGGTGATGGGCACCACCGGCGGATATTTTGAACACTACCAGTACGGGGGCAGGCAACCCCTCTCCTTTAGCGCCGGTCAGCCCTTTGCCGGCGAGCAACAGGCGGTACTCGGTGCCCAAGTGGCGCGAAAGCTGGGTTATGAGATTGGCGATGAGCTGGTAATCTCCCACGGTACCGGGGGCGTGAGTTTCAGTCACCATGACCAGTATCCCTTCAGGGTAACAGGCATTCTGGCGCCAACCGGAACGCCGGTGGATCAGACCCTTCATGTGAGCCTGGGCTCTATCGAACTTATCCATGAAACGGGTGGCGGCCATGCCGATCACGGGCACAGCCATGAGCCTGAGTCCATTACCGCCATGCTGGTGGGACTGAAATCCCGTATTGCGGTGCTGACGTTTCAGCGCAAGGTCAATCAGTTCAGGGATGAGCCGTTGCTGGGCATTATGCCTGGCGTGGCGTTGTCTGAGCTGTGGCAGATGATGGGGATGGTGGAACGGGCCTTGGCCCTGATCGCACTTCTTGTGTTACTGGCGAGTCTGCTTGGCATGACGACCATGTTGCTGGCAGCCCTGCGTGAACGGGAACGGGAAATCGCAGTGCTGCGCGCCATTGGCGCCCATGCCAGCTTCGTACTGCTGCTGATCGAACTGGAAGCCGTGCTGATTGCTCTGGCGGGGGCCGTACTGGGATACCTGGGGCTGGCCGGATTACTGGTGCTTCTGAAGGACTGGCTCAGCAGCCAGTATGGTTTGTATATTTCCAGTCTGCCCTTGTCGGGGTCGACCCTGGGTTATCTGGGGCTGATCGTGGGCTTGGCGGCTCTGCTGGCCTTGCTGCCCGCGATCCTTTCCTATCGTAATGCCTTGTCGAAAGGACTGACGGTGCGGACCTGATACTAACCGCCCAACATTACTCCGATACTGGTATCGCCACAGGCATTGTCCAGTAGCGCCTGCTGGCGTTCTTGCTCATTCAGAATGCCCGTCAGTGGCGTATTGCGTCTGAGTTTACGCATTCTTGGGCTGTCTTCGAGCAGGGTGTCACGCATTTTTTGCGGGGCGTGAGACAGGTTTTCCAGCGCGCAGAACCAGATCAGGTAGGCCCCATGGCCCAGCCGTCCCGATTCCCGGCGCGCTTCCAGGGTGTTGAGCACCCGGGGCAGTAATTCCGGACAGCGGCACAACTTGTCCAGCATGGCTTTATGTAATACCAGGATTTGCCTGTCGATATTCTCATCCTTGATACCGGTTTTCTTTACCTGATAGGGTCGGTCTTTGCGTTTTCTGTTGCGACTGAACATGGCTTATCTCTGCGTGATACCAATCGGATTAATCTTTAGTGCAATCAGAGCTGTCCAGGAAGGATTAGTTCAAGGCGCGGCTTCGAAGGCATAGTGGTGCTATGTCGAGAAGTTGGAACGCAGAAATAATCCTTCCTGGGCGCTCTCGACAACTGCTCCTGCGTTGTTCTACTTCACGCCATCCATGGCGCTCCCTGCGGGCGAAGACAAAATGCCCGCTACCTGTGTTGCTCGCATTCGATTTAGCGCCACTAGACCTTCATGCGGGCGCCTTGGTATCGAACATTTTGCCTTGCGCTGAATGCACTAAAGATTAATCCGATTGGTATAACATCGTTTCCAGTCCGTTGACCTTAATCTCATGCACCAGCGCCAGTTGTTGTCCCAGTTTGCCTTCAGGAAAGCCTTTTCCTGCAAACCAGACCAGATAGGGTTCTGGGAGTTCCAGTAACTTCCTGCCGGCATACTTGCCAAAGGGCATGGTCTGATTGATGGCTTCAAGCAGCAGTTGTTTATCCACTAGTCTTTTTCCTTGTCCTGCTGTTGAATCTGCCAGAGCCTGGCATAATGACCATCCTGAGCCAGCAATTGACTGTGACTGCCCTGCTCGACAATGCGGCCCTGGGCCATGACCAGGATCTTGTCCGCATCCACGACAGTGGAAAGCCGGTGGGCGATCACCAGACTGGTATGGCCGCGGGCGATTTCCTTCAGGGCCGATAAAATGGCGCCTTCGGACTGGCTGTCCAGCGATGAGGTGGCCTCATCGAACAGCATAATGGGCGGACGTTTGAGAATGGCCCGGGCGATGGCCACCCGCTGTTTTTCCCCTCCCGAGAGTTTCAGTCCACGCTCACCCACCAGAGTGTCATAGCCATCAGGCAGGCTGGCAATAAAGTGATCAAGATGAGCATGACGGATAGCGGTTTTAACTTCCTCTTTACTGGCTTGTGGCCTCGCATAATGGACATTCTCAAAAATGCTGTCGTTAAACAGCACGGTATCCTGGGGCACGATGCCGATAGCCCGGCGCAGGGACTGCTGACTGACCTGGCGGATATCCTGGTTGTCGATGAGGATCTGCCCCTCTGTCACCTCATAGAATCGGAACAGCAGTTTGACCAGGGTGGACTTGCCGGCCCCAGATTCTCCCACTACGGCGACTTTCTGGCCTGGTTCGACGGTAAAGCTGAGGTTGTTGAGAATCGGCCGGTCCGGCCGGTAGCTGAAACTGACCTGTGCGAACTCGATGCGGCCCTGTGTAACCTGCAATTCGGCACTGTCCGGCCGGTCTTCAATGGCAGGGGCTTTATCCAGCAGCTTGAACAGGTTCTCGATATTGGCCAGGGCACCGCGGATTTCCCGGTAGACAAAACCCAGGAAGTTGAGCGGCATAAAAATCTGCATGGTAAAGGCGTTAATCAACACAAAATCCCCTATGGTCATGCTGCCTTCGGCCACCTGGGCGGCGGCCAGCCACATCATGGCGGTCATGGCCGCGGCAATGACCAGCGCCTGTCCGCCGTTCAGTACAAACAGGGATAACCTGTTCTTGCGCCTGGCGGTTTCCCAGCCGGCCAGATCTTCGTCGTAACGTCTGGCTTCGTAGTCTTCGTTGTTGAAATACTTGACTGTTTCGTAGTTGAGCAGGCTGTCTATGGCCCGGGAATTGGTGCTGGAGTCGGCCTGGTTAACTTCCCGCACATACTGGGTACGCCAGTGAGTGGCCCTGACGGAAAAAGCGACGTAGGTGATCACGGCAGTCAGTATCACCACGGCGAAACTGAGCCCGTAATTATAGAACAGCAGGCCCACCACCATGGCGATTTCCAGCACAGTGGGGACGATATTAAAGACCATAAAGCGCATCAGAAAACCAATGCCGGTGGTGCCCCGCTCTATGTCCCTGGACAGCCCCCCCGTCTGTCGATTGAGGTGAAAATCCAGATCCAGCCGGTGCAGGTGCTGGAAAACCTTCAGACCCAACCGACGCATGGCCCGCTCCGTAACCCGGCCAAACAGGGTGTCGCGGATTTCCCCAGCCAGCACGCTGAACAGGCGCAACAGTCCATAAGCGATAATCAGGGCGATGGGCACCACGACGAGTGCTGAAGGGGGCTTGTCCAGATTGAGGTCATCCACCACATGCTTGAGCACAAAGGGCATACCCACACTGGCCAGTTTAGCGCCGACCAGGCACAGCAGGGCCAGAAAGACGCGGGATCTGAACTCCTTCAGATAGGGCAGAAGCTGCCACAGTACTGACCAGTTGACCGGCTGGTCCGGATCGGCGGGAAATTTGTTATGTCGCATCAACAGGATAACTGCATAAAAAAAGCCATTGTATCAAGGTGAGACTCAAACCGCTTCCTGCAGAAAACTTTTCACCTTGATATAGCGGGCTTCCTGTTCTTCGTTGAGCTGACCGTTTTCGATGGTGGCGATGCAGCGTTTAACCATCTGGCTGGCGCCATCGGACAGGCCCTGTTCGCGGGCCTTGGTAGCGATGGCCTGCAACAGGTTTAGGGCGATGGATGGGTTTTTGGGCATCAGGGTGTAGGCCTGGCGGAAGGTGGCCAGGGCACTGTCCAGTTCACCTTTTTGATAGTAGTCCACCGCGTTATTGTTAAGCTCTTTGGGCGACTGCAGGATATGGGTTTTTTCCTGTTTCTCCTGCTGGATATACCGCATAAACAACTCTCCGTACTCCGGATCATGCTTGCAGCGCTTTTCGATTTCATCCAGGGTTTTCTGACATCGTTCATGCAGGCCCAGGGCGTGGAAAACCTTGGCCTTGTCCAGCAAGTCCTCCAGATCCTCGGCACCCGGGATATCCGCATTGATCTGTTCAATCAACGCCCTGGCCTTGTCTTTTTCATCCTGCAGGTACAGCAACCTGGCATTGATGACCTTCATTTGTTCCTGCAATTCGGATTTGGGAAAGGCGGCCTGGAACTGACGGATATATTCATTGGCCTGCTTGACCAGCACCGCCGTGTCTTTCTCGTCGGCCGTCATGGCGTAGTCAATGCCTGCGCGGGCCACATTGATATAGTTTTTCGGTTGGTCATGAATGGAATGTTTGGCGAACTTTACGATTCGCTTGGCGGCCTCGAACTGGGTTTCATAGTCGTGTACCAGGCGCGACAGGTTGATCGCCACCCTGTGGCGGCGCAGATTACGGGGGGAAATTTCGGCTGCCATCAGCACCGCTTCCAAAGCGGCTTCAAAATCCTGTTGCTTGACGTTCAGCCCGTAGAGCAAATCGTAGGCCACCAGTTGTGAGTCGGGCTTGAAGGCCAGTTGCAGGATGAGTTTTTCAGCCTCTTCATCCTCGTCCAGTTTGATTAGGGCATTGACCAGGCCCAACCTGGCCCAGGTGAAGGGTTGTACATTGATGATGGCATTGTAGAACTCCTTGGCCTGTTTGGCCTGACCACAGGCCAACAGCAAATCCCCTTTGGTCTTGAGGGCCAGTGGGAAGAATTCGGCATTATCCGGATTGGTCAGAAAGTCCTCTACGGCTTCCAGGGCCTCTGGATACTCGTCCCTGTCCATCAATTGGTAAATGGGATAGAGGGCCTGTTTGCGCTTGAGCACTTTGCCCAGGCGCTTATCCAGATCCCTGACGCTGAAGGGCTTGGCCAGAAAATCGTCCGGCTGCAGTTCGATAATGCTGTGCACCAGTTCAGAATTGGTGTCGGCGCTGATAAAGATAAAGGCGGTGGTCAGGGGCAGGGCATGGCTGTTCTTAAGCTGATCATAGAGGTAGTAACCATCCTGGTCTTTTTTCAGATTGTAGGAACAGACTATCAGATCGAAATGTTCCTCTTCGATAGCCTTAAGGGCAGCATTGGCCTTGTCCACATAGGTAATGTCTTTAAAACCCAGCTCTTCCAGGGAGTACTTAATATAGCCCTGGGCCAGTACCTGTTCATCAACTATCAGAACACGGCAGGAGTTGGCGATCTTTCTGTCCATATGCCAGTAACTTTATTGCAACCTGGAGTTAGCTTATCGCATTTTTTGCCCGAAAGCTTAAGGGTTATTGATTACCGGTAGCCGACAGAGAATGAATACAGATAATACTGATAAAGAACTTAGATTTTGGTGGATGGTACTGGGTTCGAACCAGTGACCCCCGTGTCGTAACGAGAGCGGGTGGTGCTCGCACCGCATAACACAAAGTGAACAGGCTGAAAAACCGGAACGAGACGGAAGAAAAGTTGAGTTAGGGA
>NZ_JAFKCV010000003.1:458214-461078 GCF_017254865.1 Bowmanella dokdonensis
GTGCTCGCACCGCATAACACAAAGTGAACAGGCTGAAAAACCCAAACGAGACGGAAGAAAAATTGAGTTAGGGAACAGGGATAAAAAAGGGAAAATGGTGGATGGTACTGGGTTCGAACCAGTGACCCCCGCCTTGTAAGGGCGGTGCTCTCCCAGCTGAGCTAACCATCCACTGAAGAGACTTGCTACTGTAACTTTAGGGAAAGTGGTGGATGGTACTGGGTTCGAACCAGTGACCCCCGCCTTGTAAGGGCGGTGCTCTCCCAGCTGAGCTAACCATCCGTTGCTTTCCTCCCTTGCCGTGCTGAGCTTGGCAAGTGGAGGCGTATTATAGGGAGGCTCAGTTGACTGTCAACTCTAATTTTGAAATTCCCGGTCAAGTGCGCAAAAAGCCATCCAAGCGTCGAAAAAGTCGACTTTAACGGCGGAAATTCCACCGTTCGCCATCAGATCCCATGCACAGATGGGCAGATGCCGCCAGGGCTGATAAAATACGGCAAACTTTTTCTCCACAGGAAGACAAACAATATGACAGTGGTCACTCGATTCGCACCCAGCCCGACGGGTTATTTGCATGTGGGCGGTGCCCGCACGGCGCTTTACTCCTGGCTTTATGCAAAAAGCCAGGGCGGCAAATTTATCTTGCGGATTGAGGACACTGATATTGAACGTTCGACCCAGGATGCCATTGACGCCATTCTTGAGGGAATGAGCTGGCTGGGGCTGGATTGGGATGAGGGCCCTTACTATCAGACCAAGCGTTTCGACCGCTACCGTGAAGTCATTCAGAAACTGCTGGAGGAAGGCAAAGCCTATAAATGCTATTGCTCCAGGGAAAGGCTGGAAACATTGCGTGAAGAACAGATGGCAGCAGGGCAGAAGCCAAAGTATGACGGTAAATGCCGACATGGGGTTGAGCAGGACGGACCCTTTGTCGTGCGTTTTAAGAACCCGACCGACGGCAAGGTGGTCATCGAGGACCATATCAGGGGGAATATCGAGATCGCCAACAGCGAGCTGGACGATCTGATTATCCAGCGCAGCGACGGCACGCCTACCTATAACTTCTGCGTGGTGGTGGACGACTGGGATATGGGCATTACCCATGTGGTGCGGGGCGAGGATCATATCAACAATACGCCTAGGCAGATCAATATCCTCAAGGCACTGGGGGCGCCCCTGCCAGAGTACGCCCATGTGTCCATGATCCTGGGTGATGACGGTAAAAAACTGTCAAAACGCCATGGGGCGGTGGGTGTGATGCAATACCGGGACGATGGATTTCTGCCGCAGGCGTTGCTGAACTACCTGGTGCGCCTGGGCTGGTCCCATGGTGATCAGGAAATTTTCAGCCTGGAGGAGATGATTGAGCACTTCAGCCTGGATGCCATCGGCCAGTCTGCCTCTGCCTTCAACACCGAAAAGCTTGTCTGGTTGAATCAGCATTATATTAAAAGCCTGCCGGCAGAAGAGGTGGCAAGATACGCCAAATGGCATTTCGATCAAGCTGGTATTGATGTCAGCCAGGGACCCAGCCTGGAGCAGTTGCTTGAGATCCAGGCTGATCGGGTCAAGACCCTCAAGGAACTGGCCCAAGTCAGCCGCTATTTCTATGAAGAGTTTGACGAGTTTGACGAGAATGCTGCCAAGAAGCATCTGCGTCCGGTGGCAGCCGAGGCGCTGGAACGGGTCAAAACCAAGCTGCTGGCCATAGAGAACTGGAACCCCGCCAGTATCCACGACGCTATCAATAGCGCAGCCGAGGAATTGGGGCTGGGTATGGGTAAAGTGGGTATGCCATTACGGGTGGCCGTAACCGGATCGGGCAATTCCCCCTCCTTGGATATCACCTTGAATTTACTGACAAAGCCCCAGGTAGAACAGCGTTTGGACAAAGCGCTCATTTATATAGCAAACAGAGCCAATAGTTAAAAAAACCGTTGACAGAGAATAGGGGGGTGCCTAGAATGCGCCCCGCTGTCACGGAACGGCATGTATGAAGACGGGGCTATAGCTCAGCTGGGAGAGCGCTTGCATGGCATGCAAGAGGTCGGCGGTTCGATCCCGCCTAGCTCCACCAAGTCTTTCATCAAATCAGAAATTGCGTAGGGTTAGGTAGTCGGGTAACCGTCTCACCACCTGGCAGAACTGTAAGGAAGAGGTCGCTCAGTTCGCTGGCTCACTTCACCTTACAGAAAATCTGCGAAGCAGTGCTTCGCAAAGAAGATTTTCTGTCCCCTTCGTCTAGAGGCCTAGGACACCGCCCTTTCACGGCGGTAACAGGGGTTCGAATCCCCTAGGGGACGCCAATTCTGATGAGTGAGTTCCGACGGTTATCCTGAAAGCGAAAAATTCGGGGCTATAGCTCAGCTGGGAGAGCGCTTGCATGGCATGCAAGAGGTCGGCGGTTCGATCCCGCCTAGCTCCACCAAATTTCCAGGGATAGCAGACCAGTAGTTACCAAGCCTAGTTGGTAGCGCAGAAAGAAAGATTTCTGTCCCCTTCGTCTAGAGGCCTAGGACACCGCCCTTTCACGGCGGTAACAGGGGTTCGAATCCCCTAGGGGACGCCATATTGTTAGTTTGCAATTGACGGCTGTCAGTTTGCAGAAAAAAGACCGCAAGGTTCTTTTAAATTTAGCTACCAAGCCTAGTTGGTAGCACAGAAAGTAAGATTTCTGTCCCCTTCGTCTAGAGGCCTAGGACACCGCCCTTTCACGGCGGTAACAGGGGTTCGAATCCCCTAGGGGACGCCAAATAAAAAGCCCCCGCTCGCCAGAGCGGGGGCTTTTTATTTGTTGTTTCCGCGTGGGATGACGAACCCCTCGGTTCGACTGGTTCGTCTGGAGCGAACCAGGACAGCCG
>NZ_JAFKCV010000003.1:461177-499667 GCF_017254865.1 Bowmanella dokdonensis
GCAGGCTGGCCGCGCAGCGGCAAAGTACAGGAGGTACTTTGCAATCCCCATGCAGAGGCAAACACGGTTATCGCTCGCCAGAGCGGGGGCTTTTTATTTGTTGTTTCCGCGTGGGATGACGAACCCCTCGGTTCGACTGGTTCGTCTGGAGCGAACCAGGACAGCCGCAGGCTGGCCGCGCAGCGGCAAAGTACAGGAGGTACTTTGCAATCCCCATGCAGAGGCAAACACGGTTATCGCTCGCCAGAGCGGGGGCTTTTTATTTGTTGTTTCCGCGTGGGATGACGAACCCCCGGTTCGACTGGTTCGTCTGGAGCGAACCAGGACAGCCGCAGGCTGGCCGCGCAGCGGCAAAGTACAGGAGGTACTTTGCAATCCCCATGCAGAGGCAAACACGGTTATCGACCGCACAGAGCGGGGGCTTTTTATTTGTTGTTTCCGCGTGGGATGACGAGCCCCTGGGTTCGACTGGTTCCTTCCCCCTCTTTTTGGATTCATCTATATTCATTCAACTGGATCAGTTAACTGGGATCAGAAAGGAATTGCCATGCAAGCCAAGAATAAGAACCAGGCTACCGATGCCGATGTACCTACTTTTATCGAGGCACTTGAAGACCCGCAGCAAAAGCAGGATAGCCTGGCCCTGCTGACCATGATGGAAGAAATCACTGCTGAACCAGCCAGGATGTGGGGGCCAGGCATCATAGGTTTTGGTCGCTACCATTATCGTTATGAGTCAGGCAGGGAAGGGGACTTTATGCGCGTCGGCTTTTCGCCGCGAAAGGGCAAGCTGGCGCTGTATATTATTCCTGGTTTTGAACCCTTTTCGGCAATACTGCAGAAGCTTGGCAAGCACAGCACCGGCAAATCCTGTCTGTATATCAAATCACTCTCGGCAGTGGATCAGCAGGCATTGAAGGAACTGCTGCACGCCTCCGTGCTTGAAATGGAACGCCGCTATCCCCGTCAGTGAATGGATTGGTATAATGGCCCCATTACCTTGTTGAATGTTTCGGAAACTGCCATGCCTGCCACCTCCCTTTCTCCTGAGTCTTTGCTGACTGCCAGCGCTGAAGAGCGCGCCGAATACTGTTTTATGCAGGCCGTCAACCAGCAGCTTGTCTGGGGGCTGGAGGCGGAACACGGCTGGGTGATGCTCAGTGCCGAAGGGGATGCCTGCACCCCGTTGTTTCCAGATGCACAAACGGCGGCACTCTGGTCTGCCACCCAGTACCCGCAAGCCCGACCCAAGCCGATTAAACTGGATGAGCTGCTAAGCAGATGGTTTGTGCTCTGGCAACCTGACGAGGTCATGCTGATGCTGTTTCCGGTGGCAAATGAAGAAGAAGGCATATTGGTGCAGACTGAAGAATTTACCCAGGCGCTGAAAGAAGAGCAAGGCGGACAGTGACAGCGAATATCGCAACAGTGGGGCTGGGTGACACCGAGCCGCAACTTGCTGTTTATATTGCCAATCGCCCCGGTCTGACCGAATACCAGGCACTGGCGGCGCAGCGGCCTCTGCTGGCGGGGGAGATCGCTTGTATCGGCCAGGCCTGCGGTAATGGCTGGCGTAAAGTCTTTAACGTCTATGCAAAGTTGTTGTTTGCCCTGCGGGCGGCAGGCCTGGATTTGGTCCGGAGTCAACAGCGCTGGCAACATTACCGGGACCACAGGTTGTTGCAGCAGGGTTCAGGAACTGCTTTGCAATTCTCTGCGCCGATGCTCGGTTTCTCCCGTCCCCGGATACAAATTATCTGTGGGCGAACCTACGCCAACCTGTTGGATGAACAGCATGGCCTGGGCTTGCAGTGGCTGGACCGGCAATTTGCCGTACAGCCAACATTTGGGCTGTTCGTCTGTCCTTATTTTGATTATCGCCAGTTGTCGGATTGCAAGATTCTCCATCTGGTAGAGCTGATCACCTGCTATCAGTTAAAGCAGCCAACAGAGGCACACCCATGAATTCGCTACAAGACAGGCTGTTGGGGGCTAAAGGCTGGGATGAACAGATGCGGGAACTGATGCTGGGGTCCCGTCAGTTGGCTGTGTTGCCGGAGCCGGACAGGCAGGCAGAATACGAATTGCAAGGCTGTGAAAGCCAGGTCTGGCTGAAATGCCAGATCAGCGATGGGCGACTGCACTTGTGGGCCTGGTCCACCAGTAAAATCGTCCGGGGTCTGCTGGCAGTTATGTTTGAGCCCCTGCAGGACAATTCCCCTGAGTTTGTCTGTCAGTTTGATATGGCGTCCTATCTGCAGTCTCTGGGTTTAGCCCGCCATTTGAGTCAGTCCCGCAGCAACGGTCTGCAGGCTGTTATGGAGGAAATTCGCCGTAACTGCCGATAAGTTTTGATTTTATCGGTATCCGCGATAGGCTGGCCACTTAACCTCAAGGATGACACCGGTATGGATTCTCTCGTTCCTCCCCACTCTGAGCCAAGCAAGCCTGAACTGAAACCGGTCGAAGAAGGACAGCGTCTGGATGTGCTGGATATTCTGCGCGGTTTTGCCCTGCTGGGTATCCTGTTTATGAATGTGGAGTGGTTCAACCGCCCCATGACTCTGTTGGGTAGTGCCGATCCGTCACTGACCGGCTGGGATCATACCAGTGCCTGGCTGATCCGGCTGTTTGTGGAAGGTAAGTTTTATAAGCTCTTTGCCCTGCTATTCGGCATGGGCTTTGCCGTGATGCTGAACAAGGCCCTGATGGCCGGCAAGCCTTTTACCGGCTGGTTCAGCAGACGTATGGGGATCCTGTTCCTGTTTGGCTTCGCCCATATGGTATTTCTCTGGGGTGGGGATATTCTGCATGACTATGCCATTGCCGGCTTTATGCTGATGGGCCTGATCATGTTGCTGCAAACCGACAGGTTCCGACGTTTTAATCGGCCTTCACGTCTTTTGAAGCTGGCTCTTTTCTGGTTGGGCTTGCCTGTCGTCGCTATGCTGGCATTGGCAATCCTGCTTGGGGCATCCAGCGACAATCAGGATCTGCAAAGGGAATGGCAGGATGAAAAGGCCTTGAATGCCAAGGTGCAGATTCTGCTCAGTCAGAAAGACGCCGCCTTGGAGAAACAGGCAGACCAGGTACAAGAGAATGAAGCTGAGCCTGAGAAGGGGGCGTTGGCGGCAATAGAGCAGGATGCCAGGGAACTGGCCGGGGCTAAAAGAGAGGAAGAACAGCAGCAGGCTGAGGAAATTCAGGCCCTCAGTGAAGGCAGCTACTGGCAGGCAACCCGTCATCGTGCACAATACGCCCTGCTGAGTCTGGCCTATAGCCCGCTGCTGGCTGTGCTGCTTTTTGTGCCTTTATTTCTGCTGGGTTACTGGCTGATCCTGTCTCAACGCATCGTCCGCTACCGTCAGTATCAGGGGTTTTATCGGATACTCGCCTGGTGGGGAACCAGTACCGGCCTGTTGATGGCGGTACCGGCTCTGATGTTGCTGCACCACCCTGTGGCTGAACAGGCAGAGTTTGTCCGTGTACTGGCTGACGGCTTGTTCTTTGCCAGTCAGTACTTTATGACGGCGGGTTATCTGGGCCTGATAATGCGTGCGCTGACCTGGCCGGCCTGGCGCCGGTTGTTGCAGGTTCTGGCCCCCTTCGGGCGTATGGCGCTGACCCATTATCTGTTGCAGTCGCTGATACTGAGCAGCCTGTTTTACGGCTATGGGGCGGGACTTTACGGACAACTGGGCAGAAGCTGGGAGCTGCTGCTATGTCTGCTGGTAGTAGCGGTGCAGGTGCCACTGAGTCACTGGTGGCTGAAACACTTTCGTTTCGGGCCCATGGAATGGTTATGGCGCTGTCTGAGTTACCAACAATGGCAACCCATGCGGCGTTAGTCCGTCTGTCCGCTTTCCTGTCGCTGCCGTTTTTGCAGATACTTGTCCACGGTCCTGGCGGCGGCAACAAATCCGAAGGTGCCGGTGACCGCCACGGCGGCGCCAAAGCCTGAACGGCAGTCCAGTCTGACGCTGCCCTCGCCGAGGCTCTTGGTTTCACAGACAGTGCCGTCAGCCTGCGGGTACTTCAACTGCTCAGTGGAAAAGACGCAGTCGACGGCAAATCGCCGCTGGGGATTACTGGTAAATCCATACTGGCGTCTGAGCTGTGCCCGGACCTTGGCGGCAAGCGGATCCTGAGTGGTTTTTGCCAGATCGGCCACCGACACCTGAGTGGGGTCGGTCTGGCCGCCGGCGCCGCCCACCGTCAACACCGGAATCTTGCGTCTTTTACAATGGGCAATAATGGCTGCTTTGGCTTTGACCGAATCGGTGGCGTCAATAACATAGTCAAATTTCTGCAGGTATTCTGCGCAATTGTCCGGGGTCACGAAGTCCTCAATACAATGGACCAGGCAGTCAGGATTGATCAGACGGATGCGTTCAGCCATGACCTCGACCTTGCTGTTCCCTACCGTTGGCAGCATGGCATGGATTTGGCGATTGGTGTTGGTGGTGCAGATATCGTCCAGGTCGATCAGGGTCAGGTTTCCCACTGCAGTGCGCGCAAATGCCTCGGCCACCCAGGAACCGACTCCGCCGATGCCCACCACGCAAAAATGCGCCTCACGCAACCAGTCTGTCTGCTGGTTGCCGTAAAGACGGCGGGTCCCGCCGAAACGTTGCTCAAATCCACTCATTTACCACCCCTCAAATTGCCGGTGCGCAGTTTAGCACACAGAGCGGGGCGGATTGGAGGCCCATGCCGCTGAGGGACCTCCTTCCTCTGCTTGATGGAAATGCCTTGCCGTGGCAGATCAAATTCTGTCAAACTCTTTTACATGCTGATTAGGATTTGCTTCAGCATGTAAATAAACTATAGTTAAATCATATGGTTATTTTTTGGTCCGATTCTTGAATTAATTCAATTGTTACGGAACTGAATAAGTAGGGATACGTACTTGGAGTTCTTGATGTTTAAGAAAGTAATGTGCCTGTTCGGCTTCGCCCTTGTTTCTATGCAATCCCATGCAGCCCTGATCTGGGCGGATTTCAAGATAACGGGTTCCAGCGACGGAGAGTCAGCGGATCTGGTGGTCTATCAGAATTTTAATCAATCCATCGGCATAGGGCTGGAGTTGGGGGCGGCAAACCTGACCAGCCGCAATTCCCTGTTGGATGATCCCCAGATGACAGTCGATCTGAATCTGGCCAATCTGTTGCAGGTCACAACAGGCCCCTTTGAAGAGTTAAGCGGGACCTTTCAAAAGTTCGAACTGTCCATCTTCAATATTGTCTTCAGTGAGGCAGGGGAGTCCTTAAGTGCCCTTTCCCTGCTGGCTGACTCGGATCAACTGGCTTGTTATTTTGATTATCTGGACTGGCAATCAGGCTGTCAGTCACTTATTCCCAGCTTGTCATTTGGCCAGAACTTTCTGACCATCACCTGGGAACATTTTGAGAACACTTTCAGCTTCAATCCTGAGCAGAGCATGCGCTTCCAGATTGGCACCTCCATCGACAATGAACCGGCGCTGGTGTCTGAACCGGCAGCTTTGCTGATTTTCTCTTTTGCTCTGGTACTGATGGGCTATAATCGACGTAAATTCCTGCAATAAAATGTCATTCTCCAATGTCATTGTGTGCCCTGCTGATGCAGGGTTTTTTTTGTCAGGACGGCAAGGACAAGCTCAATCTGAAGGGTATAAAAAAGCCTGCATCGGCAGGCTTTGTTCAGGGTTAATCGACGAGTCCGGGTTACAGGACAGCCACCAGTGCTTCAGCAATATAGTCCACATTCTGATGACTGATACCGGCAATATTGACCCGGCTGGAGTCGACAAAATAGATGGCATAGTCGCTGCGCATCTTCCTGACCTGCTCCGGGCTGATACAGAGATAGGAAAACATGCCTTTTTGCTGGTTGACGAATTTGAAATCCAGGCTGGCGTCCTTTTCCCGGATTTTATTGACCAGCAGGCGACGCAGGGTCTTCATGCGGTCACGCATGGCATCCACTTCGCCCAGCCATTCCTGCCTGAGCTCCTGGCTGTTGAGAATAATATCCACCAGTGCGCCCCCATAGGAGGGAGGCATGGAATAAATACCCCGCGCAATGGCCTGGATCTGGGTTTGCAGGGCATCACGGACCTTACTGTTGGCGCCGATCATGGCAGCCAGGCCGACCCTTTCACGGTACAGGCCGAAGTTCTTTGAACAGGAGGCCGCCACGATCACTTCAGGCAGATTGTCGGCCAGAAGGCGCAGGCCATAGACATCATCCTCAACACCATCACCGAACCCTTGATAGGCAATATCCAGAAACGGCAGGAATTCTTTTTTCTGGGCCAGCTCCAGCACCGCATGCCATTGTTCTCTACTCAGGTCCGCCCCGGTAGGGTTGTGACAGCAACCATGCAGCAGTACCACATCGCCTTTTTTCACATGCTGCAGGCATTCCATCATCTCATCGAACTTAACGCCGGCTTTTTCCCGGTCGAAATAGGGGTAGGTCTCAATTTTCAGTCCTGTACTGCCAATCAGGGGGATATGGTTGGCCCAGGTCGGGTCGCTGACCCAGACGGTCAAATCACCGTTGCAGCGCTTGAGCAACTCAGACAGGATCCTCAGTGCACCGCAGCCACCGGGCGCCTGGACGGCGGCTATCCGCTGTTCGATCAGGGTTTTGTGGCCTTTGCCAAGCAGCAGTTCCAGCATGCCATCGATAAAGCCCTGCACACCCTGCGGGCTGATATAGGTTTTGGAATCTTCGTTGGCCAGCAGAATCTTCTGCGCCTTGGCCACCGCATTAAGGATCGGCGTGCGACCCTGCTCATCCTTGTAAACACCCACCCCCAAATCGACTTTTTTGGGGTTGGTATCCTGCTTGAACGCAGCTGACAGGCCAAGAATCGGATCGGCGGGTAACTGTGGAAGCACTTCTAACATGGTATCCCTCTAATTTCAGTTGCCGGAAGGCAAGGGTGTGGCGGCACAAGGCGCATATTATGCCAGCCGTGGCGCAAAATTCGAGATACAAATCATGCTATTTAGGCTTAATTTATGCTGAAAGTATCAGGTTCATGACGATCTCAGCTTGCATTTCGCCCCGGTTGTCGAAGGTGCGTTCCAGCCACCTGGCTCTGCCTCGTCTGTCGACCAGTAGCAGGGTAGAGGAACGGGTACCATATTCTTCCCCGCGAATAAAAATGGAAGACAGCCTTTGCTCCCATTCCATAGATACGCCGGTATTGGGCAGCATGTGATCTGGGGCGCGGGTTTCGTCCCGTAACAAGGCAAACAGGCTGTCTGTGTCCGGATTTTCCTGTCGGCAGTGATCAGCCAGTTTTTCCACGCCCAGGCTGGTTTTCGGCCAGACACTGTGGATGTCGGCATTGGACAGACCATGGACGCCTTTTTCCAGTCTTACCGTCTGATCCAGATGATTATTGTATATCCACAGATCGGTCAGTCGACCAAACAGCAGGTTAAAGCCGTTGTATTGGTTTCTGCTGCTGCTCAGCGTTTGCTGATACTCAACTGGGGTCTGGCTGCCGGTCAGGTATCCGGTAACCAGATGGCCGCGGCTGTGTTTTTCCGACTCCACCCGGGCAGGGTTGCGGATATTGGTCAGGGCGGCCAGACGGCCTGTGGTGGTCAGGCCCATCCAACTGCCGCCTGCTTCTAAATCCCGTCCTGCCAGCAACTGCGGATGCTCTGGCCAGAATCCCGACATTCGGGTGGGGCGGGCAAAAAACTCGTCCCGGTTGGCGGCCAGGAGCAGCGGGTAATCCTGGTGCTGCTCAACCGCCACGAACAGAATGCACATCAGTCCTTGTCCCTGGCTTTGGCGGCCTTGTCATAACTGTTGTGTAACTGTTCGATGAAGGCCTCACTGTTGACACCCTGGCCAACGGCATAGTCATCAGGCATCAACAGGAAGCGGTAGACGGGGCGGGGGGAGAAGTCGGCCTGTTTGACCTGATGCCAGCCCATCACCAGGGAGACAAATATCAGGCTGCAGCCAAGGGCAATTCTGTTGCGCCTGGCGGTGGACTGATGGAAAGCAATGAGCAGGCTTAACCACAGCAGAGAGAAAAACACCAAGCCCATGACGATCAGCTCAAGCAGATTCCAGGCTGGCATCTGAGGAAAGTTAAACCTGAACCATTGATTGGTCAGCGACAATCCCACGGTAAGCAGCGCGAACAGCCAGATGAGGGAGTATTGGCTGGCCAGGCGAGCCTCCTGCTTCTGCAATCGCGCCAGCAAGCCAAACAGCAAAGGCCAGGCCGACAGCAACAAAAATTCGCTCAGTAACCGGGGCAGCATCTGCCCTATTTCAAAATCGACAAAGGTATTCTGGTAGGCCTGATAGGTCAGGGTGAGGGCATAGATAAAGGCCAGCAGCAAGGCAAAGCGCCAGTGCGACAGCACGGCCAGCCTGGATTCTATCGGGCTGAGTCTGAGCGTCGGCTCAACAGCCTGGCTGGAGTCGAACAGCCTGAGCCGGGTTTTACCCAGGGAGATCACATCGGAGTGTTTAAGGATGGCCTGTTTCGCCGGCTTGCCGTTTATCAGCAGCCCGTTGACCGAATCCCTGTCATGGATTTGGATCTCTCCACTATGGGGATCCTGCTCGATATGCAGGTGCTCCGGGCATACATAAGGATCATCCAGACAGATATCGTTGCTGTAGCTGCGGCCGACGGACACACTGGGCTTGTCAAACAGGTAATGCTTGACCATTTTGTCGTTGGCTGCGAGTTTCTCTATCACTATTGCCATGCCAGCGCCTCCACAAAATGGCGTGTGAAAATCAGGCTTAACTCGCGTGTCACCCCGGCCAGGGTGAAGTGACTGATCAGGCCCTGCCTGTCTCTGTCATAACTGGCTCCGAGAATGAGCACATCATAGAGCTGGCTAAAGTCCTTATAGGCACGGGTGCAGAAAACAAAACGCAACTTCATGCCGCTGTTGTTGATCATCCGCTGCTGCTGGCACTGGAAACTGGTGACCGATTCCTTGCCGGCATTATTGCCGGGCCCCACGTTCTGCAGACCCTGCTCGTACAGGTTGTAAAATGCGGTGGAGGAGAGCTTGTCGGACGTCAGCCATTCGTATTCGATTTCCAGGGTGCCGGTGCGAAGCTGGCTGTGTAAAAAGATTTCTTCTTCCAGCCGGCAGCGTTTCTGCACAGTCAGGTACTGAGCACTCTTATCGTTGGCGTTGGAATTACCCCAGCAGGGCAGAAAATTGACCACTTCTCCTGCCACCTGGGCCTGGCCCAGAGACGCCAGTTGCCAGGGCGTTTGGGTGAAGGCCGTTAACAGGCGGGTCTGATTGTCGATCAGTTGCTGCTGTATATCGGCCAGAAAATCCTCAGGCACCTGCTCAGACGTGCTGGCAACCAGCTTTTGCAAGGGTTCAAGGGGCACCAGAAAACCAATCTGGTTGCCGGCGGTTGCCACATTGACGCCCACCACCTGACCCATGGCATTGACCGTAGGTCCTCCGCTCATCCCAGGGTTGATGGAACCGGTGAAATGGATCTTCTGGTTGAAGCTGTTTTTCTTCAGGCCGTTATAGGTGCCGGGCACCACGATCATGCCCAAATCATGGGGGTTACCCAGAGAATAGATGCCATCACCCTGGGATGGCAGGCTGGCGGCTAAATCGAAATGCACCGGCTGACCCGGATCGCGCCTGACCAGCGCCAGATCGTTTACCACGTCTATCTGCTGCAAACTCAGCAGGCCACTTTGGCCATCCTGGCTGAGGTATTCGATACGGTACTTCTCCGGGTAGAATACCGAATCGGAGATCACATGATAGTTGGTGACAATCAGGCCGTCCCTGCTGACCTGAAAACCTGAGCCGATGGAGGACTTGTTACCCGATTCCACCTCGATCATCCGAATCTGGTACAGGGCGGGTTGAAAATGGCCGAACAGGTCTTTGGCACTTTCCTGGGCCTGGCCCGTCAGGGTCACCAGCCACAGGCATAAAAACAGCAGCCGGCAGCGTCCCGCCGGCAAAAGAGTCAATCTCATTATCGTCCTGAATGTTAACCATACAACTGCGTATGCACTGCATTGTGCCTGAGCCTGTGGGGCAATTCCATTATTCCGGCGACAGCGGACTCGACAAGCCAGTCCGCTTGCACCATGATCCCAGCCAATGCAGTCTTGAGAACGTATCGATGGCGGACCATCCACTGAATATTCCCCCCATTGGCGAACGGGTACCACGACAGGGTAATGCGTTTACTCACTGGCTGGGGCTTCGGGTACTTGGCTGGCTCGGCTGGAAGATGGAAGGGGAGTTTCCCAACCTGGATAAATGTGTGGCCTGTGTGGCCCCCCATACTTCGAACTGGGACTTTGTCATTGCCCTGGCAACCGCCTTTGCCTTACGCCTGAAAATCTCCTTTTTGGGCAAGCACAGCCTGTTCAAAGGTCCGCTCGGCTGGTGGATGCGCCGTATTGGCGGCATCGCCGTGAACCGTTCGTCCACCCATGGAATTGTGGGGCAGGTCAGCGAACAGTTCGCCGGCCAGCCGATGATCCTGGGGATTGCCCCTGAGGGCACCCGCAAGAAAGTCCCAGAGTGGAAATCAGGCTTTCTGCATATCGCCAGGGCGGCCAATGTGCCCGTCCTGCTTATTTATTTAGATTATAAAAAGAAAGTAATTGGATTTGGCCCCGCGATGGAAATAGGCGATGATATAGCCGTAGAGATGGCTAAAATAAGATCCTTCTATGCCAGGGTCCATGCGCGCCATCCGCATCTTGCCTGAACCCAGGTACAAAGAGTAATAAAAGGCTTTTGCAGTAGGTAAAGCGTCTGCAAAATTGCTGAACAAGGGGTAAGTTTTGGAATTTAAAGGTTTTACCACCAAGTTGGTGCACACGGACAGGCTGCTGAATTCACCACAGGATGGCGCCGTTCATCAGCCGACCAGCAATTCGGTACTGTTTGAATACAAACGCGTGGAAGACCTGGTGGATGTATTCCAGGGACGCAGTAACGGACATGCTTATTCCAGGCAGTCGTCGGGCTCCATCAACGCCCTGCAGAATATGCTGGCCAGCATGGAAGGGGGCATCGGCGCCCTGACTTTCGCCTCGGGGATGGCGGCCATTACCACCTGTTTGCTGTCTTTGCTCAAGCAGGGGGACCATCTGATCCTCAGTCAGTTTCTGTTCGGTAATACCAACAGTTTTGCCAATACACTGCGTGGGTTTGGCATAGAAGTGAGTCTGGTGGATGTGACGGATGTTAATCAGGTCAAGCAGGCCGTTCAGCCCAATACCCGGGCCCTGTACCTTGAGACCATCGCCAATCCGGTAACCCAGGTGGCCGATTTGAACGCCATTGGCCGTTTATGTGAAGAGCTGGGGTTGTTGTATATGGTCGACAATACCATGACGCCGGCCTACTTATTCGACGCCAGGGCCGCCAGGGCCTCGTTGCTAGTGGGGTCACTGACCAAGTATATGGCAGGCCACGGTCATGTGCTGGGCGGGGCGGTCATCGACACCGGTCTGTTTGACTGGACCGATTTTCCTAATATTAACGAAGCCTATAAATCCCAGCCCTCCAATATGTGGGGATTGCTGCAGATCAAGAAGAAAGGGTTGCGGGATATGGGGGGCTGTCTCACACCGGATTCGGCCCATCTGATTTCCATCGGCATGGAAACCCTGGCCCTTCGCCTGGACAAGACCTGTGCCAATGCCCTGACCCTGGCGACCTATCTGTCCAGCCATCCCAAGGTGGCCAAGGTCTATTATCCGGGGCTGTCGGATCATCCCCAGCATCAGCTGGCCAGGGCCCAGTTCAGTCAATATGGTGGTATCCTGAGCCTGGATCTGGTGCCCGGTGCAGACTGTTTCGCTTTCCTGAACAGCCTTGAACTGGTCATCAATGCCACCCACCTGGGCGATACCCGCACCCTGGCCATCCCGGTAGCCCATACCATTTATTATGAGATGGGAGCAGAGCAGCGGGCCAGAATGGCGATCAGTGACAATATGATCCGTCTGAGTATCGGTATCGAGGATATCGACGATATTATTGCCGATTTCGAGCAGGCGTTGGCTTCGGTCTGAATCCTAACGGGCAGGGGCGGTAGTAGTGGCGTAGCACAAGGCTGTGTTAATCTGCCTGTAACGGGCAGAAAGAGGAAGGCGTCATGAGCGAGGCGATCGGCCTACTGTTGGTGATCGGCGCACTGCTGGTCTTCAGCATTCTGGCCAGCGTGTTATCCAACCGGCTCGGCGCCCCGCTGCTGCTGGTATTCCTGTGCATCGGCATGCTTGCCGGTGAGGACGGCCTGCTCGGAATCGAATTCGACAACCCCCAGCTTGCATTTTTAATCGGCTCTACCGCCTTGGCCATTATTTTGTTCGACGGCGGCATGCGCACCCACAGGGACAGGTTCCGGGTCGCTTTGTGGCCCGCCATCAGTCTATCCACCCTGGGGGTCGCCCTGACCTGCACCATTACCGCTGCCGGGGCGGTGTATTTGTTTGATCTGCCATGGACAGTGGCGTTGTTGATTGGTGCGTTACTGAGTTCTACCGATGCCGCAGCCGTGTTTGGTATTTTTCAGTCCCGGGGGGTGGAGCTGAAACAGCGGGTGGCCTCAACCCTGGAAATCGAATCCGGTACTAACGACCCCATGGCGGTCATACTGACGATGACGCTGACGGCGGCCGTGGCCAACGGCGCAGAATTGAGCGTGTTACCCCTGGGGCAGGCGGTGATCTGGCAGCTTGTACTTGGTTTGCTAAGCGGATGGCTGGGGGGCCAGGGCTTTATCCTGATGGCCAGGAAGGTGCCGCTGAGTTTTACTTTTCTGCCGATTCTGGCCGCTTCCAGCGCCATTCTGGTTTTCGCTCTGACCACCCGACTGGGAGGCAGCGGTTTTCTGGCCGTTTATCTGATGGGCTATCTGATTGGCAACGCCAGGCTGGCGCAATTGGTGCACATACTGCAGGTGCAGGATGGCCTTACCTGGCTGGGCCAGATACTGATGTTTCTCATCCTGGGGTTGTTGGTGACACCGTCTCACCTGATTGAGCATGCGTTTATGTCTCTGTGTGTGGCCCTGGTGTTGATCTTCCTGGCTCGGCCCCTGGCTACCCTGATTTGTCTGCTGCCATTTGCCTTCCCCTGGCGGGAACAGCTGTTTATCAGCTGGGTAGGGCTCAGGGGGGCCGTCCCTATTATCCTGGCGTTGTTTCCCTGGCTGTCTGGGTTGCCGGATCAGGCGCTTTACTTCGACGTGGCCTTTTTCGTCGTGCTGGTATCACTGTTGTTGCAGGGCTGGACCATGACGCCCCTGGCCCGCTATCTGGGCCTTGAAGTGCCACCCCAGCCCCAGCCCAGACAGACGATCCCGCTGGAGTCCATCGGCAGTCAGGATCCCCTCGAAGCCTGGGAGTTTCCCATCACCAGGGAATGTCCCGCTTATGAACACAAGTGGTCTGAGCTGAATTTTGTCAGTCCGCTGGCTTTTCTTGGTGTCGTTCGTGACGATCAATGGCTGCCGCCTAAAAATACCATGCGACTGAGGGAGAATGATGTAGTGCTGGTAATGGGTAAAAGCGCGGATGTGGAGCATGTCAGTCGTGTGCTGGCAGCGGGGGGCAGCGGAAGTCAGTTGACGGAGAGTAACTTTTTTGGCGATTTCAGCCTGCATGGCGAGTTGACACTGGCAGAGTTGGCGGATTTCTATCCGTTGGGGCAACTCGACCTGCACACAGCCAGAATGAGTCTGTCTGAGTTCTTTATCCGCAGATTTCACCGCAGGGTGGTGGTCGGGGACAGATTGCGAGTAGGTGAAGTGATATTGACGGCCAGGCAGTTGGATAGTCAGGGTAATATCATTAACGTTGGCATCAAGCTGGGGGAAGAGGGGCCCTGAGGCCCCTGTTTTTTCAGTCAAAACCCAGGGTAATCTGGCCGCGAAGCTCACCCTCCGGATTGGCACCGGTATGAAAGTTCACGTACAGACCGGCCCCCTGCATTAATGCCTGTTGGTCCACGGTCAGGGTTTGTGAGAGCGTCCAGAAACCCGCCTCCGGATTACTGAAAGGAAAGACCACCTCGCCATTCTCACCCACCGCCCCGGCATGGATATGTCCGGCTGTGGGGCTGATATCATAGAGATTCATATTGGCAATGATCGCCCCGGTAAGAGTATTGAGCGTAACGGCGCCGATGCCCAGGGCATCGGTGGTGACGGCGGGTACTTCCTGCTCACCGGTTGCCCTGACCCCGTAGACCTCGATGTTGGCGGGCGTAATCTGTCCCCGCAGTTCACCATTGGGGTAGGCAGGGGTGTGCACATTCACATAATGTCCGCCACTGACCAGTCTGGCCGCATTTTCAGCGTCCAGCGTGGCGCCCTGAGGGGTCCTCCAGACATTCATATCCTCCGGGTGTTGCTCCAGGCCCACATAGACCGGCCCGTTCTCCCCCGCGTGGCCCGTATGGATATGAGCCATCGTTGCGTCCGCCACGCCGCTGGTCACAGCCGTCAGCTTAACGGCCAGGGTCTGGGTGTTGAGTGTGGCATAACCCCAGCCCATGGCGGTGGTCATTACCTGGGGGATTTCCTGCAGCCCGCTTAAGGGGAAGGTAACAATGGCAGTATCGGCATCGATAATCTGGCCGCGCACTTCGCCGCCAGGGTTAGCCTCGGTGTGCAGGTTCAGATACCAGTCTCCCTCTTTGAGATCGGCAATCAGGGTATCAGTCAAAGCAGTGGCTTCAAGCGTAAATACCCCACTGCCCATGTCCGTGAGCGGAAACGCCACCGGACCGTTCATGCCAATATCACCGTCGTGTACATGGGCACCGGTGACGCCGGTGAGTTCGCTGGCATCAAGTTCGACGCGAAACAGCTTGTTGGTCTCATCCAACTCCACTAGCGCAGTGGCACTGGCCTGAGTACTGACCATAGGGACTTCCTGCATGCCGGTGAGGGTCACCTCGAAGTTTTGGCTGGCTTCAAATTCAACAGGTTCCGGCTGGCTGTCATCCAGCAGGATGACCTGTGGCGGCAGGCCTCCGCCACCGGCATCCAGGGCCACGGCCGTAAACACCTGACCCTCTGTGAAATCGAGCGGTAGCGGGCCGATGGCCGCCTCTTTGCTGCCAGAGTCTGTCACCGTCACAAAATAGCTTCCTTCGGCCAACTCAATATAGCCGGTGTCGGTCAGCACAGGGGAGGTGAAAGGCACGGCACTGAAGGCCGGTTGATCATCGCTGATATCATCGTCTGCGGTCAGATAGATATCCACATCTCCGGCAGAAGGGGCGGCGTGGACAATCCTGACCTTGGCCGCAGTTGCCAGGGAACGGGGGTTATCGGGCAGCAGGTCCAGGGCAATATTGGCCAGATCATTATGAGCGATAGCGGTGTAAATGGCGCCTTGTTCCAGTGTTACCGCTGCATCGTCAACCACGATGAGGCTGTTGTCTGCATCAGCAGCCACATCCACCAGATAGTCGCCCTCAGATACCGGCAGAAAGTCTGTGGCGTGGGGGAAGGTCAGCCCGTCCAGTTGGGGGTTGGCCGGCATAGCGGCATTATTCAGCAGCACATCGACGGCGGGACCGTCAGCCACCCCATGCAATACCCTCAGGTAGGCACCGGCTTCTTCGTCCCAGACCAGGGAGGATCCTTCTGCCTGGGAAACCAGCAGGGTAACAGGTGAAGAGCCTGCTCCCACGTTATCCGTAGCGGTAACCATAGCGTCAAAGCCGTCTGTCAGGGACAAGGTCCCCGAGTCAAACACCACGTCCATTGCTCCTGCCGGGGTGACCCTGACCCGGTAATCGCCGGCCGGTACCTCTACCTGCGCGGTATATTCCTTGAATGACAAGGTCGCCAGGGCTTCTTCACTGGCAAGATTCGCATCCGGCGCGGTCACATAAATATCCACCATAGGGGCATTGGGGGCGCCGTGGACAATCTGCACCCTGGCATTGCCTGAGGTGACCTGAGTCAAGGTATTTTCGATGATCAGGGGTTCGATGGTGGCTACTTCGCCCACTGCCAGCACATCGTAGGTCATATCGCCGGCAAAGTTCAGTTCGGTGGGCCCTATAACCGGTGTGGTGGTGCCATCAGGCAACCTGGCATTGACCTGGACTTCATAGCCGCCCCCATCCAGCATCAGCCAGGGGGAGGAAACCTGATAATCGACATTTTCCAGCTCCGCCAGAATACTTCCGTCAGCCAGAATATCCACCCCCGGGGCGTCCGGCACAGCATGTGTAATTCGTAGGTAGGTTTGCACCGGTTCCGGTGCTGGTGGCTCAGGTGGGGTGGGCGGGTTATTCTCGTCATCGTCCAGCCAGCAACCCGATAACAGCAAGGTTGCGCCTGAGATCGCGAACAGCTTGGTGATCCCTCTCATGGTTAATTCCTCGTGTTGTTTAGGCAAATTCAACTACGAGGGGGGATCCTTGAGGGATCACCCTCTTCACCCACTCTCCTTTATCTTCATATTATTCGAACGGTTTGGCTGATTTAATGTGATTTTATTTCACATCAGTAGGACTAAACTGATCCTGACTTCTAAATTACCCCGGAGAAATCGAGATGAAAAAAGTATTGCTGATCAATTCTAGCCTGAACGGAAAGCAGGGTAACTCATGGCAACTGGCGAGTAAGTTTGTTGAACAACTGCAAGCCGTGGAGCCGGTCGAGGTAACGGTGCGTGACCTGGACAGCGGGGCGCTGCCCCATCTCAGTGGAGAGGAAATGCAGGCCTGGATGACCCCGCCAGCCGAGCGCAGTGAGGTACAACAGCAACTGGCCAGCCTGTCAGACAGCCTGATAGATGAACTGAAAAGTCATGATGTAATCGTTATCGGCATGCCTATGTACAATTTCGGGGTGCCCTCAGTGTTTAAATCCTGGATCGACAGGGTCGCCAGGGCCGGCATCACCTTTCGTTATACGGACAAGGGCCCGGTGGGCCTGCTTGACGCTAAGCAGGTGTATATACTGGCGGCCCGCGGCGGTTTGTATGCCGGCACACCCAAAGACAGCCAGAGCCAGTACCTGAAGGACGTGTTGGCGTTTCTGGGCATGACCGACGTGGAGTTTGCGTATGCGGAAGGTCTGGCCATGGGACCCGACGCAGCGAATCAGGGGTTTGCCCAGGCCGACGAAAAAATTTCTGAACTTCTGCAGAAACTGGTTGCCTGAATAATTGCAGTGAGTGAAGACGCCCGTCTTCACTGAAGTGTGTTCCTAGTTGAGTGTGCTCTTTAACCCCACCACCCGGTGGGGTTTTTTTTACTCAGGCTTTGAGTGTGCAGAGGGCGGCTAAGAATGGGCTCGGCTACCCGGGTATCACTTCCTTGCCAGCGTCTTTTCAAGGGTTGCCACAAAGTCCTCATCCTGCGGCTTGGTGAATGAGGTATAGGATTCCACCACTTCCCCTTTGGCATCGATCAGGTACTTGTAAAAATTCCACTTAGGGGTGGTGCCGGACTTTTCTGCCAGCATGCGGTAAAAGGGATCCGCATCCTCACCCCTGACGGGCATGGGTTCGAACATAGGGAATTGCACCCCATAAGTCAGTTCACACAGCTCGGCGGTCTTTTCTTCGCTGTCGGCTTCCTGGTTGAAGTCATGGGACGGAAAGCCCAGCACCACGAAGTTTTTATCCTTGTAATCCGAATACAGCTTCTCCAAGCCTTCAAACTGGGGCGTAAAGCCACAGAAACTGGCAGTATTAACCACCAGCAGGGTCTTGCCCTGGTAAGCCTCACAGAAATTCACCACCTCCTGGGAGTTGAGCTTACGTTTGGCAAACTTAAGCAGGTCGGGGCATTCGTTGGCCAGGGCCGAAGTTGCAGTCAGACTCAGGAACAGGGCAATCAGACGTATTTTCATGGGACTCTCTTAATGTTTGCGGTAAATAGCGCATTGAGTATAAAGCTTCAGACTTTACGTTTGGCAAATCGCATCAGATCATGCCGGGTTTGCGCCGATTGGGACCTTTGCGCTTTAATAAGGCGTCCATCGGCCAATCCGCCATGATTCAGGGAACAATTTAACATGCAAAAAACAACAAAGAACCTGTTGGTGTTGCTGGTCTCCTCCAGCCTGGTGGCCTGTGCCGCCACCCAACAAACCCAGACACAGGCTGCCAAAGATAGCAGACAGACTGTACCCAAGGTAGTGGAAGCCCGCCCCGCCCTGGCCAGTACCGGTGACAAAATCACCCTGGAACAGATCATGGCCGACCCTGACTGGATTGGTCGTGAACCGCAAAATCCCTTCTGGTCACTGGACAGCCGCAGCGTACGTTATGAGCGCAAACGTGAAGCCAGTCCCATACAGGATCTGTGGCAGACCAGCGCTGATCAGAGTGGCAACGGGGAGAAGATCGCCCTGGCCTCCCTGCATCAGGCGGACAATGCCCAGCGGGTGTTTAATCAGGACTATTCCCGTGCCGCCTGGGTATTTGAGGGCAACCTCTTTATACGCGACCTGGCCAGCGGCAAGGTCACGCAACTGAGCCGTGGCAATGCCAGTGTCAGCCAGCCCATGTTTCTGCTGGACGGACGGCTGGTTTATCAGTCGAACAACAGCTTTGTGGCTATCGATCCTGATTCCGGTCTGACCCGGCAACTGGCCAGTTGGAAGTTCGCCGAGGCCCCCAAAGCACTGGAAGAGCCCAAGGATTACCTGGCTAAAAAACAGTTGGAGCTGATTGAGTATGTGGGTAAGGAGCGGGCCGACCGCAAGGCGCGCTTCGAGCACAACCAGGCGCTCAAAGCCCAGAATGCCAGTCTGGCCCCTGAGCCGTTCTATCTGCCCAAGGATTTTCGTACAGTGCAGGCCAGCCTGTCTCCCGATGGCAGCAAGATTGTGCTGGCCATAGAAAAGGATGAGCCCGTCCGGGATGATCAGGACATTATGCCTAACTACATAGGTGAGGATGGGCGTATCAAGACCGAAAACGTACGCGCCATGGTGGTGGATGCCAAACCCCGGGGCCAGGAGCTCTGGCTGCTTGATCTGGACAAGGGTGTCCAGAGTAAGCTGGGTTACGAATCCCTGCCGGGCTACAACGAAGATGTACTGGCCGAGGTCAAACAGGAAAATGCCCGGGCCAGGGGGGAGAAGTATGAGGTTAACCGCCTGCCCAGGGAAATCGGCCTGATCACTGACTGGTACTGGACAGAAAGCGCCATCAAGTGGCATGGACAGGGCCAGCAGGTCGCTATCATGCTCAAAGCCTGGGACAATAAGGATCGTTGGATTGCCACGGTGGATTTCCGCAAACCGGCCCTGGTCAGCCAGCACAGACTGCACGACAAGGCCTGGATCAATTATCGTTTCAACAGTTTCGGCTGGCTGAACAAGAGTGAAACCCTGTATTTCCTCTCTGAACAGTCCGGCTATGCCCAGCTCTATCGCAAGGAACCGGGGGCTAAAGAACTGGCCCTGACTTATGGCGATTACGAAGTGGACAAACTGACCCTGACCCGGGATGACAGTCATATTTACTTCCGCGCCAATATCAAACATCCGGGCATTTACGAGATCTACCGGGTCAATCTGCAAAGCGGCAACATCGAAGCCCTGACCGATCTTGGCGGCGACAATGAATATGTGCTCAGCCCAGACGAGTCCAAACTGCTGCTGACTCACAGCGAAGTGACCATGCCACCGGAGCTCTATGTACAGGACGCCGATATCGGCGCCAAACCTGTCAAGATCACCGATACGGTGAGCGAGGCCTTCAAGGCCATGCCCTGGGTGGCCCCCAAAGTGGTGCCGGTACCCTCCAGCCACACGGACAAGCCCATCTATGCCAAGGTTTATCTGCCGGAAGACTACCAGCAGGGTGAGCCCCGTAAGGCGGTGATATTCAACCACGGCGCAGGTTACCTGCAAAATTCCCATTTGGGCTGGTCTGGTTACTTCCGCGAGTTTATGTTCCACAGCATGCTGGTGCAGCAGGGTTATGTGGTGATGGACATGGATTACCGCGCATCTGCCGGCTACGGTCGTGACTGGCGCACCGCCATTTACCGTCAGATGGGCACCCCGGAAATTCAGGATCTGCAGGACGGGGTCAACTGGCTGGGTGCCAATGCCCATGTGAACCAGGACAGAGTCTGTACCTATGGGGGATCCTACGGCGGTTTTATGACCTTTATGGCGCTGTTCACCACGCCGGATCTGTTCCAGTGTGGGGCGGCACTGCGTCCGGTGACGGACTGGGCTTATTACAACCTTCCCTATACCTCCAATATCCTCAATACGCCGACGGTGGATGACATTGCCTATAAGCGCAGCTCGCCCATCTATTATGCTGAGGGACTGGACAAGCCCTTGCTGATCAACGCGCCCATGGTGGACAACAACGTATTCTTCGTGGATGTGGTGCGCCTGGTGCAGCGCCTGATCGAGTTGGAAAAAACCGATTTCGAAACGGCCATCTATCCGGTGGAATCACACGGATTCCGTCAGCCAAGTTCCTGGCTGGACGAATATCGCCGGATCTACAAACTGTTCGAGGAAAACCTCAACTGATAAGCAAAAAGCCCCGGCTCCGGGGCTTTTTTCTTTTCCGGTCGTCGGGTTTTGACTACTGTTGTTTGGTAAACTCGGCGAAGACCTCTGCACCTGTCATGGTCTGCGTCTGATTGGCAAAGGCATACCAATGCGGCTTTTCATCAATGAAAATCTGGTGATCCAGACTAAAACCCTCATCCTTGGCAAAGAGGCCTGCGGAGATAATTTTCTGCCCGCTTTCCCGCAGTTCATAAAAAAGTGCACTGCCGCACTCGCGACAAAAGGCCCGTCTGGCCCAATCCGATGAAACAAAATAGCCCAGGTGTTCTGTTCCCCGGATAGCGGCATCCGTGCCGCCATCGACGCCCAGAAATGGTCCGCCTACCCACTGACGGCACATGGAGCAGTGGCAAACGCCGACTTTTTCATCCAGTTGTGCGGTGATGCTTACCTTTTTGCACAGGCAATGACCTTCATAATTCTTTTTCATAGGTTGTCTCCTTGTTTGTTGCAAACCGGGTCCGGCAAAGTTGCCCTGCCAATATCAGCAGACCACTGATTGCGCCATATAAATGGGCATCGACGGCGACGCTGGCCTCGATCAGGCTGGCTATCTCTTCACTGGGCCCCTGCCATTGCTCGTACCCTATCTTGGCCCAGACCCCGGCCATCAGCAACCAGCCGGAGCGCAGGCCAAGGCGAATGTCCTGGCCCCCACCCCACACGAATAAACCGTGCAAAGCCCCGGACAAACCCACATACCAAATCATCTCGGGCGAAAACAAGTACAGACCGATACCGCAGCCCAGTCCACAGCCAAGCAACAGACCGAGATAGGCGCCGGGGCGGTAGTAATCCCCATGCAGGGCCCACAACAACAAAAGGCCTGCGCCGTTGAGCAGCAGATGGTTGGCATTGGTATGCAGCAGGTTTCCACTGAGTAGCCGCCACCACTGGTGGCTTTTAATCAGTATGCGATCATAGGCCAGCCACTGGCTGCTGGCTGGCTCGGACACAAACAGCACCAGACTCAGCGCCAACACCAGCAGGGGGCCGGCCCAGTGTTTGGCCTGCAAGGGAAAATTAAACATGATAAATTGCTAAGCTTATGATCTAACTGGAATTAGCCTATGTTAACCTGCTGCCGTCGGCGGGCCCAGTGTTTGTTTGCCGATTGACAGCGTCACGGTATCAATGGCAAAAACTATTCTCTGGCTTGATGACGACCATCCAACAGGAGTCTTATGTCCCACGTATTAATTAAAAAAGCTGATCAGGTCCTGCACATCGGCTTTAATCGGCCGGACAAGAAAAATGCCCTGAATTTCCAGATGTACCGGCAACTGGCGGAAGCCCTGGAGGAGGTTGCTCAGGATCCGGATTTGCGAGCCGTGCTGATCCGGGGGGAAGGGAAGGATTTTACCGCCGGTAACGATCTGAGCGATTTTGCCCGCTCACCGGATCATGAGCATATACGTGAAACCGTGCGTTTTATGACTGCCCTGATGCATTGTCCGTTGCCGGTGGTGGCTGAGGTTCGCGGTTTGGCCATAGGAATAGGCACCACCATGCTGCTGCACTGCGACCTGGTCTATTGTGCTGCCGACAGCCGTTTCTCTTTACCTTTTATCAACCTGGCGCTGGTGCCTGAGTATGCATCCAGCTACCTGTTGCCGCGCCTGGTGGGACATCGAAAAGCCGCCGAGTGGCTGATGCTGGGCGAAGTGTTCGGCGCCGACGAAGCACTGACTTTTAATCTGGTAAATAAAATGGTGCCAGCGGAACAATTGGACGAACTGGTGGCCAAAACCCTGTCCAGCTTGGTTGCCAAACCCAAACAAGCCATGCAACTGACCAAAGCCCTGATGAAGAGCAACGGCAATGACGTTACGTCGCATATGCATGAAGAACTGGCCTGTTTTGTCAAGCAACTGGCCACGCCGGCCGCCAGGGAAGCCTTTGCCGCATTCCTTGAGAAGCGTGCGCCGGATAGTAAGATTTACCAATAACGAGGGGATGGGTGTTGTACAGAGTTGGTGTCATTTTATGTCTGGTGTTGAGCCTGACGGTCGTACAGGCCAACCCTCAGGTTCCTGAGGATAGAGAGCCGGAGGCAGCCACAGGTTTTGAAAGTAAAAAGGCGGTCAGTGGCCAGGAGTTTATGGTCAGCGCTGCCAATCCCTATGCCGCCTGGGCCGGTAAGAAAATTCTGATGCAGGGTGGCAGTGCCATCGACGCCGCCATCGCCGTGCAGGCCATGCTGACCCTGGTTGAACCGCAGTCTTCAGGCATAGGCGGCGGCGCTTTTATCCTCTACTGGGACAACATCAGCCGCACTTTGACTACCTATGATGGCCGCGAGACGGCGCCCAGGGATGTCAACATCAATCATTTTCTGAAGGACGGCAAGCCCATTCCCTGGCGTGAGGCCATAGTGGGAGGCAGAGCGGTAGGGACCCCTGGCGTGTTGCGGGCACTGGAAACAGCGCATAAGCAGCATGGCAAGCTTCCCTGGATCCGCCTGTTTCGTGATGCGGCCATGGCGGCAGAGGAAGGCTTCAAGGTTTCGCCCCGGCTGGCCAGGTTACTGGCCATGGAACTCCACCCTGGACTGAAACAGTTCGAGACCAGTCGCAAGTATTTCTACCCTGACGGCAAGCCCCTGCCAGCAGGTTATCTGCGCCAGAACCTGCCGCTGGCGCGCACGTTTAATATCATTGCCGAGAAAGGTGCAGATGCGTTCTATCAGGGGGATATGGCGGAGAAAATCGTGCAGGCGGTGCAAAAAGCCAGCATCCATCCGGGGACGCTGAGCCTGAAGGATATGACGGACTATCGCGCCGTCGAACGCAAACCTCTGTGTGGTCCATACAGGGTATACAAGGTCTGCGGCATGGCGCCGCCAAGCTCCGGAGGGATAGCTACCCTGCAGATCCTGAAGATGCTGGAAACCTTCGATCTGGCCCAGTATGAACCCAATGCCATTGAGGCCCTGCATCTTTTCACCCAGGCGTCCAGGCTGGCATTCGCCGATCGTGAACGCTATGTGGCGGACAGCGATTTTATCCAGTTGCCGGTAGGCGCCCTGCTGTCCAGGCCCTACCTGAAAAAGAGGGCACAGTTGATCAGCAAGGACAGGGATATGGGACTGGCCGAGGCCGGCCAGCCCCACCAGGCACTGAGTATGGCCAGGGATAATGCCTATGAGCTGCCCAATACCAGCCATATCTCCATTGTCGATAAGCAAGGCAATGCCCTGTCCATGACCACCAGTATCGAAATGGCCTTTGGCTCCGGCCTGATGGTCGAAGGCTTCCTGCTGAACAATCAGATGACGGACTTTTCCTTTATACCGGAAGTAGACCGCATGCTGGTGGCCAACCGGGTGGAACCGGGCAAGAGACCGCGCAGCTCCATGACCCCGACCATGGTTTTCAACAAGCAGGGGGATCTGTATCTGGTGGTGGGGTCGCCAGGTGGCAGCCGTATCATCGACTACGTGAACCAGACGTTGATAGGCGTGCTGGACTGGAAACTGGACATCCAGCAGGCCATTAACCTGCCGAAAATTACCAACCGTAATGACTACACGGCCGTGGAGAAGGGCACCACCCTGGCCGAACAGGCCGAGATTTTGCAGAAGATGGGCCATGAAGTCAGAGTCATCGATTTGAACAGTGGCCTGCATGGCATAATGGTGCTTGAAGACAAACTGGTTGGCGGCGCCGATCCCAGGCGGGAAGGTGTGGCTGTGGGACTTTAAGCCTGACCGAGATCATTACCGTAAAAGATTCCAGTTAATGCACAAGGAGGCAGCCATGAACAATGAACTGGTTTTTTATGTCAGGTGTCAGGTTATACCAATCGGATTAATCTTTAGTGCATTCAGCGAAAGACAAAATGTTCGATACCAAGGCGCTCGTATGAAGGTCTAGTGGCGCTAAATCGAATGCGAGCAACACAGGTAGCGGGCATTTTGACTTCGCCCACAGGGAGCGCCCAGGAAGGATTATTTCTGCGTTCCGACTTCTCGACATAGCACCACTATGCCTTCGAAGCCGCGCCTTGAACTAATCCTTCCTGGGCAGCTCTGAATGCACTAAAGATTAATCCGACTGGTATTAAATACCGGGGGGAGTGGCTGGCCGCCTGTAAAGAGCTCGCAGAGCAAATGAGCAGGGAACCAAGCTTTCAAAGTTGCTATCTGCATGAAGACGCCGGCCAGCCTAACCTTTTCACCCTTTACGAAAGGTGGCGGGAACCCTCAGTGGAGGCCTTCCTGCAGAATCAGGATAAGCCTTATCGACGGGAATACGATTCAAAATTGCCGCAATGGCTGGAATCGCCCCGCCAGGCGCAGGTGCTAAAAGACCTGGGGCAGTGGATCCGGTAGGCACTGGCGACCAGCCCGCAGTTTAGGGCTGGCGGAAAATCATGGCTGCGGTCAGAATAACGGCATCTGGCTGTCATTGAGAGCGTCCCTTGTTCAACCCTGTCCTGACCTGTGTGCTGCTGCTGATTTGCAGCAATGTCTTTATGACATTTGCCTGGTATGCCCATCTTAAGGAACTGAATAACAAGCCCTGGGTAATCGCCGCCCTGATTAGCTGGGGCATTGCGCTGTTCGAGTATCTGCTTCAGGTGCCGGCCAACCGGGCGGGCTATCAGGTGCTGTCTGTGGGGCAACTGAAGATTATTCAGGAAGTCATCACCCTCAGCCTGTTTGTGCCCTTCGCGGTATTTTATCTCAGGGAACCGCTGAAGCTGGATTATCTGTGGGCCGGACTATGCCTGCTCGGTGCAGTATTTTTTATGTTCCGGGATAAGTTCTGACAGCTCAGAGAAACTTATCTGCTTCAATTTCGTCCACTTTCCAGTCACCGTCCGCCTTGACCAGATTCACGGTGCGCAGATCTTCATGTTTTTCACCGTGCAGGGTGCCGGTAAAAAACACCGTCACCGTGGCCTTGTCGGAAAACTCTGAGCGCATCCGGTTATTGCCGGAATCGATAACCAGTTCCACCTTGTCGTAAGACAGGTTCAATACATGGCGCTGGAAGTTGCGGCTGGTCTGGTAGGAACGAATCAACCGGCCCATTTTGGGGGAACTGAAGCGCAGGACCTCTTCGAGGTTACTGTCATGATAGAGATGATCAAAGAACTGAATGGCGGCGTATTCTGGGGTGCCCGAGTCCATCATGCCGTATTTGCCCACCCCTTCGGATTTCTCCTCCTGTGTGCAACCCACCATCGCAAAGCTTGCGACTAACGTCATTAAAAACAACATTTTGCGAAACATGCGTGCCTCATCTCAAACCATGGTTTGAATCAGAGTCTGCTTGCTACGGGCAAAAAAGTAAAGGTAGGCAAGGGTCAAAAACTGGCCATGTAACAGTCAGGTATGAAACAGACAACCTATAGGTTTGGGGTGTCACTGCGGCCAGCGCAATAAACCTCGGACTCGGGGTCTTGTTGGTCTTCTCAGGGGGAAGGGGGGCGGGTCATTGAGGGTGGCAATAAATATACCTGAGTAATACCAATTGGATTAATCTTTAGTGCAATCAGCGAAAGACAAAATGTTCGATACCAAGGCGCTCGTATGAAGGTCTAGTGGCGCTAAATCGAATGCGAGCAACACAGGTAGCGGGCATTTTGACTTTGCCCACAGGGAGCGCCATGGATGGCGTGAAGTAGAACAACGCAGGAGCAGTTGTCGAGAGCGCCCAGGAGGGATTATTTCTGCGTTCCGACTTCTCGACATAGCACCACTATGCCTTCGAAGCCGCGCCTTGAACTAATCCCTCCTGGGCAGCTCTGATTGCACTAAAGATTAATCCGATTGGTATAAGGTGGAAGTGCGGCGCAGGGGTAGCCTGCGCCATAAGATTTGCTGACTGGATTACTGCTCTGTCTCGGCTTCGGTAAAGGCGCCGGCAAACAACGGGCTGGACAAATACCGCTCGGCGGAGCTTGGCAGAATAACCACAATGGTCTTGTCGGCGTTTTCCGGCTTCTCGGCCAGACGCTTGGCAGCCACCACCGCAGCGCCGGAGGATATTCCCGCCAGAATGCCCTCTTCACGCATCAGGCGATGGGCCATTTCCATGGCCTCGTCATTGCCGACCAGCTCTACGCTGTCTACCAGTTCCAGATCCAGGTTACCGGGAATAAAGCCGGCGCCTATGCCCTGGATCTTGTGGGGACCCGGGGTCAGTTCCTGGCCGGCCTTGGCCTGGCTGATGACCGGGGAGTCGGTGGGCTCCACCGCCACGGACTGAATCGCCTTACCCCGGCTGTTTTTGATATAGCGACTGACGCCGGTAATGGTGCCGCCGGTGCCCACCCCGGCCACGAAGATATCTATCTGGCCGTCAGTGGCTTCCCAGATTTCCGGACCGGTGGTTTTTTCATGGATTTCCGGGTTAGCCGGATTGTCGAATTGCTGCAGCATCACGTATTTGCCGGGATCCGAATCGACGATTTCCTGGGCCTTGGCGATGGCGCCTTTCATCCCCTTTGGACCTTCGGTCAGAACCAGGTTGGCGCCCAGGGCCTTAAGCAGCTTACGGCGCTCCAGGCTCATGGTGCTGGGCATGGTCAGGGTCAGCTTATAGCCGCGGGAGGCCGCCACGAAGGCCAGGGCAATGCCGGTATTGCCGCTGGTGGGCTCCACCAGCTCTTTTTCTTTGGTCAGCACCCCACGTTTTTCGGCATCCCAGACCATATTGGCGCCGATACGGCATTTTACACTGAAACTGGGGTTGCGGGATTCCATCTTGGCCAGCACTGTGCCGCCGGTTACCCTGTTCAGGCGCACCAGGGGAGTGTGGCCAATGGATTCGGAGTTGTCTTGATATACTTGCATGGTGATTCCTTGCGTTGTGCCGGGAAAGCTGCGGCTATGCCGGACATAAAGCTTTGACCCCAAAAGGGGAATTGTCCATAGAATAGAGGCAGGACACTAAAAACAAACTGCTTTTTCGCTATATGATATGGTCATTCATCACAACGGAATAACAGCAGAGAGTCGTATGTCATTTACCGGAACCCGGGATTATATTGCCAGCAAGGAACTACAACTGGCCGTCAATGCCGCCATCACATTGCAGCGACCGTTGCTGGTTAAAGGAGAACCTGGCACGGGCAAGACCATGCTCGCAGAAGAGGTTGCCAAAAGCCTGAGTACTGAGCTGATTCCCTGGCATATCAAATCCACCACCAAGGCCCAGCAGGGACTGTATGAATATGATGCGGTCTCCCGGTTGCGTGACTCCCAGCTTGGCGATCCCAAGGTACAGGAGATTGGAAATTACATCGTCAAGGGCAAGTTGTGGCAGGCCTTTACCGCAGACAAACGTCCGGTGCTGCTGATCGACGAGATTGACAAGGCGGATATCGAGTTTCCCAACGATCTGTTGCTGGAGCTCGACCGGATGGAGTTTTATGTCTACGAAACCCGTGAAGTCATCAAAGCCAGCCAGCGCCCGGTGGTGATCATTACCTCCAACAATGAAAAAGAACTGCCCGATGCGTTCCTGCGGCGCTGTTTCTTCCACTACATCCGTTTCCCGGACAAAGAAGAGATGGCCAGTATCGTCAACGTGCATTTCCCTGACCTGAAAAAAGATCTGCTGAATCAGGCTCTGGAGTCCTTCTTCAACCTGCGTGAACTGCCGGGATTGAAGAAAAAACCTTCCACCTCGGAATTGATTGACTGGCTTAAACTGCTGGTAGCGGAGGATATTCCCGCGGAGGTATTGCGCAATAAGGACGGCAAACAGGCTATCCCGCCTCTGTACGGGGCCCTGCTGAAAAATGAGCAGGATATTCACCTGTTCGAGAAACTGGCGTTTATGGCGCGTCGCTGATGTTAATCGAGTTTTTTTTCCGGTTGCGTGAATACCAGGTGCCGGTGAGCCTGAGGGAACTGCTGGACTTACTGGCCGCCCTGCAACAAGGGCTGGTGTTTGCCGATATGGAAGCCTTCTATTATCTTGCCCGCACCATACTGGTCAAGGATGAGTCATGCTACGACAGGTTTGACCGGGCCTTTGCCGATTACTTTGAAGGCGTCGACAGCCTGGATCTGTTCGGACAGGAGATCCCTGAAGAATGGCTGCGTAAAGAACTGGATCGCTGGTTCAGTGAAGAGGAAAAACAGAAAATAATGGCTATGGGCGGCCTGGAAAAGCTGATGGAGACCCTGCGCGAACGACTGGCCGAGCAGCAAAGCCGCCACCAGGGGGGTAACAAATGGATAGGCACCGGGGGCACCTCACCCTTTGGCGCCTATGGCTTTAATCCCGAAGGAGTGCGAATCGGCCAGGACGGCAACCGGCAGTTCAGTGCGGTCAAGGTCTGGGATAAACGTGAGTTTCGTAATTTGTCTTCGGACGTGGAACTGGGTACCCGCAATATCAAGGAGGCCCTGCGCCAATTGCGGCAGTTTGCCCGCACCGGCGCCAGCGAAGAGCTGGATATGACCGAGACGATTCGCGGTACCGCCCGTAATGCAGGGTTGCTGGATCTGCATATGGTCCCCGAGCGGCACAATGCCGTGAAGCTGCTGATGTTTTTCGATGTAGGCGGCTCCATGGATATGCATGTGCAGGCCTGCGAGGAGCTGTTTTCGGCCGCGCGCAGTGAGTTCAAGCATCTGGAATATTATTATTTTCATAACTGTGTGTATGACAAAGTCTGGCAGGATAACCGGCGCCGTCAGGAACAGGCGATTCCCCTTTGGGACGTGATTCACAAATACGGCCGTGATTACAAACTGATTTTTGTCGGCGACGCCACCATGGGCCCCTATGAAATTACCTATCCGGGGGGCAGTGTCGAGCATTGGAATGAGGAACCGGGGGCGGTTTGGATGCAGAGGCTGTTGGCGCATTTTGGCCATGCAGTTTGGCTTTGCCCGCAACCCGAGCAATACTGGCATTACACGGCTTCCGTGAGGATCATCCAGCAGTTGATGGAAGGGCGCATCTATTCCATGACCTTGGACGGTATCGGTGAGGCAATCAGAAAACTCAAGGAAAAATAATGGTCGAGCAGCTTAGTTCACAGTCTCAGCCGGTCAGTCACAGGGAAACCAAAGAGATTGTCACCCCCTATGCCTTCAAAGTGGCCGATGAGCTGCTGGGCACCGCCCTGGGCAGTCCGACCCGTCGCGGCATTGCTTTGCTCATCGACCTGCTGAGTATTGCTGTGCTGACCCAGGTCAACACCTGGATCCTGGCTACCCTGGTGACTTGGATGTTCTGGAACGCGGGCCGCCATCTGAACCAGAGACCGAAGCGACGCTTCAGCCAAATGGTATTGCGCGGCTCTGCCGCCTTTATGCTGTTTGTTCTAGCCTTTGGCTTGTTTGAAGTATTTAAATCAGACTCAGAAGACTTGGACGGGATCCCAAAAGGGGTAATTGCCGCCAGTGGAAGTGATGGCATTGAGTTGATGGCGGTGACAGCCAAGCACTTGACCAGTATCGGCAGTCTAAGCCGTCAGATTGAAACCGGTCAGTGCCAACCGGCATACGATTGCTGGGCGCCAGCCGGTGAAGCGCTGGTGGACGACCTGGCCAAATTGGACATCAATAAGGGGCAGGCTAAGGATGTTTTGGGGGAATTTCTGGATGCCACCGATACCACCCTTAACGGCAGCGAACGACGTAGTTTGCGGGCCTTGTTGAAGCAGCGCTATGAAGCGATGCGGGTGGTCACCCCCACCGACCAGGCCCAGCCTGTATTGCAGGCCGGTATTCCGCTAACCGCAGATGAGGAGCCGACCCCGGTGGATACAAAGCCACCGCAGTCAGAACGACAGGAGGCAGGGGAGGCAGCCGACGAGCTATCCCCAGACAACTACAGCATTCTGGCCTGGGCAGGCAGCCTTGCCGATGATCTGGGAATAGGTTTTGGCTGGGCCGCTTTTTATTTTTCTGTCTTTACCGCCTGGTGGCACGGCCAGACCCCGGGCAAAAAACTGTTGGGCCTGAAGGTGATACGCCTGGACGGACGCACACTGAATCTATGGGAGAGTTTTGGCCGCTACGGGGGCTACGGTGCCGGTCTGGCCACCGGTTTACTGGGTTTTTTACAGATTTACTGGGATCCGAACCGCCAGGCGATTCAGGACAAGATATCCGAAACCCTGGTCATCTACCTGCGCAAACCCAGGGTGCAGCTCAGCGTGCAGGAGGTGGCTGAACTGACGGAGCAATCCGAGGGCTGATTGCAGCATGGAAAAGGCCTGTCGGACCATCAATCATAAAGGAGATAAGTATGTTTAAATCCATTACCGCCGCTACGATATTGGCGGCCCTGTCGACTGCAGTCATGGCAGATACCAGCATCGAAGTAAAAGACGAGCAGCAGAAGAAAAGCCAACTGCACAAGACCTTTGTTTCAGACGGCAAGGTGGCCGTGCTGGACAGCGCCGGCAGAACCCAGGTGATTGCCGATACCCAAAGCGGCAATATCCTGGTGTTGTCACATAATGACAAAAGCTACTCTCAATTTGATCAGCAGTCCCTCAAGGAGATGGCCGGTCAGGTGGGCAAGCTAAAAGAAATGGCCGGGGCCATGGCCTCGACTTATCTGCAGAATCTGAGCCCCGAACAAAAGGCCCAGATGCAGAAAATGATGGGGGATATGTTTCCGGAGCAAAAGCCGGCCCCTGAAATGGAACTGGTTGAAACAGACGAGAAAGAAAAGATCAACGGCATTCAGTGCCGTTGGCTGAAGGTCAAGCAGGACGGCCAACTGGTCAACGAAGCCTGTGTGGCGGATTTGGCCGACACGCCAATGGATCAGGCCGACTACCAGACCCTGGGCAAACTCATGCAGGAATCGGCGGCGCTGGTGGGCGAGTTTGTCAAAGGCGAAGTTAATCGTATGGAGCTGGGCCAGACCCTGTGGAGCAAAAAACAGGTACCGCTGATGCTGCGGGAGTACGAGCAGGGACAACCCGTCAGAACCACCCATATCTCCATGAGTCAGGTGGCGCCGCCTGAGGGGGCATTTTCCCTGCCGGAGGGATATAAGAAAAAGCCTTGTCCTATCTGCAAACAGCCGGAATAGGGCAAATGGCCGTGAGTTTGCGACCAAACAAACCTCGGCCGGGTCCTACCCCTGTTAATATCGGCACAAGTGTACCACTCAACCCAGAATAAGAAGCCCTATGACCAGAATTAAACCTTTTGTTCACGCCATGGCATTTGGCGCCAGTTTACTGCTGAGCCATCCCCTGCTGGCGGACACCTTTGACCGCAACATCGAAGCAGAGAGCCAGGTAGTCACCCAGCACAAAACCACCATCAAGGGTGATCGCGTCAGCTACTCGGCCACCACAGGTACGCAGCCGGTATGGAATGAAGAAGGTAGTGCCGTAGCCACCCTGTTTTACACCTACTATCAGCGTACTGATATCAAGAACCAGAACGAGCGCCCGTTGCTGATTTCCTTTAACGGCGGTCCGGGTTCCGCGTCCGTGTGGATGCATGTGGCCTATACCGGGCCGCGTATTCTGAGAATCGATGATGAAGGCTATCCGGTTCAACCCTATGGTGTGGAAACCAACCCTTATTCCGTGCTGGATGTGGCCGATATTGTCTTCGTCAATCCGGTTAATACCGGCTACAGCCGGGTGCTGGAAGACAAAGACGGTAAGCTGCCGTCCAAGGACAAGCAAAAAGAAATGTTCTTTGGCGTCAATGCCGATATCCAGTATCTGGCTGAATGGATCAATACTTTTGTAACCCGCTACAATCGCTGGCGCTCACCCAAGTATCTGATTGGCGAGAGCTACGGCACCACCCGGGTATCGGGTCTGGCCCTGGAGCTGCAAAACGCCCAGTGGATGTATCTCAACGGTGTGGTGCTGGTATCGCCCACTGACATCGGCATCAAGCGCGAGGGCCCGGTGGAAGCGGCCAACCGCCTGCCGTATTTTGCCGCAACCGCCTGGCACCATAACAAGCTGGCCCCGGAATTCCAGGCCATGGAGCTGGAAGCCTTCCTGCCTCAGGTGGAGGAGTTTACCCTTAACAAACTGATCCCGGCCCTGGCCAAAGGCGCCTTTATCAGTCAGGACGAGAAAACGCAGATCATCGCGCAGATGGCGCGCTACTCCGGTTTGAATGAGAAGGTTATCGAGCAGAGCAACCTGGATGTCAGCGAGGCCTTCTTCTGGAAAGAACTGCTGCGCAACGAAGGCAAGACCCTGGGACGGTTGGACAGCCGCTACCTGGGCATAGATGAAAAGGAAGTCGGCGATCGTCCCGACTACTGGGCGGAGCTGACCTCCTGGCTGCACTCCTTCACGCCTGCCATCAACTATTACCTGCGTGAAGAGCTCAACTATAAAACGGACGTGAAATACAATATGTTCGGCCCGGTGCATCCCTGGGATCGCAGCGACGACAAGACAGGCCCCAATCTGCGCCAGGCAATGGCTCAGAACCCCTATCTGAATGTGATGATTCAGTCCGGCTACTATGACGGCGCCACTAACTATTTCGACGCCAAATACAGCATGTGGCAGCTCGATCCCAGCGGCAAGATGAAAGACCGTTTAAGCTTCAAGGGCTATCGCAGCGGCCATATGATGTACCTGCGCCGTGAGGACCTGCAAAAGTCCAATGAGGATCTGCGCCAGTTTATTCTCAACACGCTGCCTGAATCAGGCGAAGCGGCCCGCTATCCCAGGTAAGCAGGCCTTTGTAAGCGGATAAAATCGGTAAGGGCAGGGAGGCCCTTACCCATGTAAACACCGCTCCCACTGAGCCGGCCTGGGGCACTGCTGGGTTTGCAATATTTCCGCTATCAGGCCCAGCTGGGTATACTGTGGGCCTTTTCGCTAAGAATGGTTCATTCCATGCTTTTAAACGATGTTTTACGCCGCCTGCGCTTCGCTTTAAGTCTAGATAACAGCGCCACTATCCAAATCTTCAAGCTGGTCGATTACGACATGGAGGAAGATTACCTGATGAGTATGATGCGCCGGGAGGAAGAGCAGGGCTTTATCCCCTGTCGCGACAAGATACTCGGTTTGTTTCTGGATGGACTGATCATCAAAAAGCGGGGCCGGCTGGAAGGCGCGCCCCCCCAGCCACTCAAGCCTGGTGAGCGGTTAAGCAATAACGACATATTGCGCAAAATCAAAATTGCCATGAATTATCAGCAGGATGAAATGCTGACCATATTGCGTACTGCCGGTTTTCCTATCGGCAAGAGTGAGTTAACTGCGCTGTTCCGCAAGCCAGACCATCGCAGTTACCGCCCCTGTGGGGATCAACTGCTGCGTAACTTTTTGCAGGGGATGGTAAAAACCTATCGCCCCGATGTGCACCAGAAGCAGTAATTTATATGGGTGTAAAGGGCGCAGCCCGAAGGTGGCCCAGCGAAATGCGGAAAATGCCGCAGATAAGGCACCGCCGGATTGGCCTTCGCAGACACGCTGTGAATATATCCCTATACGCTCTCACACAGCATCCCTGCTGTGTAAGGTCTGAGAAGGCCAATCCGGCGGTGCCTTCCACCCATTTCTCTATCTGTAAGAAAAAGGTCTGCAGTCGGACCGTCAGTCAAGGCTGCCGGCCGCTGCAACGGGCTCTTCACCTGTCTGATTAGGTGAGATTCACTTGTCGAAGAAGTTGGCCACCAACTGAAAGAAACTGTTTACTGGTGACACTTTGACAGGCAGGTTAAAAGGGGAGCGATGGCCGCAGGGAGGAGAACATGCGATCCGATAATCTGGTTATCCTGGCAGTGACACTGACAGTCTTGTGGCTACTGATAAACGAGACCACTATTACCTGGTTAGCCGCCTTCTGGATAGGGGATTACTCAATCAGTGAAGCCCTGACCTATGCCACCCGTTTTTATGATCTGGATGCCTATCTGTTTTCCGCTGCTGTAAGGGCGCCGCCTTATCTGCTGTTGTTTTGGCTGGTGGGCAAACAATTGGATGGCACTTGGTGGCAACTTGAGATCATTTTTTTGTGTGGCCTACTAGCCATATTGTATGTCATGTTAACTGGCTATTGGAGCTATGCCGAGCCAGGCCTCTTGGGGCTGCGGATTTCCTCTACCCATGCCATTGAACTTATCTGGATTCCCGTTTATGCCGCTGTTGTCGGATTGTTCGTGGTGTTGGCTGTGTATGCTGTCTTCAAGTTGTGGACTGTGTTTAGCAAGCGCTGACAAGTGATTTAACAGATAAATCCGGTGGTGCCTCTGGCCTTTCCCACCCGTTTCTCTATCTGTAAGAAAAAGATTTACGGTCGGACCACCAGTCAAGGCTAACGGCCGCCGAAACTGCTTCCTCACCTGTCTGTAGAGATGAGAGTTTACTCGTCACGAAAATCTTGAAGACAAGCTGAGACAAACTGGATACTGGTGACACTTTGAATGGCGGATTTGAGCGAATTGCGGACATTAGCAAAATAATCTGGTAGATTTTTTCTGAGGTAAAATATGGCAAGTAAACAACTATGGGCTGGGAATTTTCATGATAAACCATGCCGAAAATATGAATTTTCAGAGCCAGCCGGAGCTCATAGTTAGGAGCTGTAGGTATGTTGAATGGAAAATGAAATCTACTTTAAGTGCCAGCCTATAGGGATACGCAAACACTATGCTCATATAGTGGGGATTCATGTTCTGTATTTTGTTGTCATTTTAGGTGGAATCTACAGAGAATTTCCTTTTTGGTGGATAGGAGTTGCTTTAGGGAGTTATTTATACATCAATATCGGTTGGTGGTTCCGCCTAAAAAAAGAAAACAATCAGTCAGCGTTTAAGATGAACGGCAGTTGTATCACGATGGAGCAAAATGGTCAGACGGTGACTCGCCTGTGGTCGGACATCAAGCAAGTGCATCAGATCGGCCCCTACGATACTAAAGAAAAACGCCCTGGTTTTATTATCGACTTTGGTGATGATACCGGTTGGATGGTTTACCAGCGTCTCGAAGGCTATAAAGATTTTTATCAGAGCTTAATGGACAGAGGCATCCCAGGTACTGAACAGGATGTATGGATCCACAATATCGATATCTACGGCAAATCCACCGACGATCCCAAATGGATCCAGAACCTGGTGAGGTAAGCTGATGACTACTTTAGCAATACATTGGGGTTGGTTACAGGCAGGATTGAGCGAGTTGCGGACCGTCACCGCCGGGAAGGCTGTGGTCGGCTTCAGACAAGTAGAAGACGGTCATGCATTGTGAATACTGCGGACTTCTGCATGCCATAAAGGCGCCATCGATGATTCAAAGCCTTAGTTCCATTTGCTGACGGGCAATGGGTAGTATGATATGGTTTAAAATGTGGCGGTTGCACGACTTATCTGATGATCGAAATGTGGCGTGATATGCAAAAAGGACTGCCTGAATGACTAATCATGCATGTGAATTCCATCTACATAATGGTAAACGATGTAACCGTCAGGCAGGAGAAAACAAGCGTTGTATATTTCATACTGACCTAGATGATAACGATCGAATTACCCACAAGAAATTCGATAAAGAAATCATTAAATTGATCGCCAAGAGGGATGGAGCTTGGGAGGGATTTATATTCCCAAGCGACACTTATCTCAATGAAGTTACCATTGAATTCCCAATATATTTGAACGGTGCTCAATTTCGCAATGTCAGTATTGAGAATGTGATTTTCAATGGCAATGTTGAGTTAAAGGGATGTGTTTTTTCAGGAAACGTGTCGCTTAAAAAGTGTGACTTTGTCAATATCCAAGCATTAGCAGCCTCTTTCCATGGTGAGCTTTTTTTATCTCCAATTAAAGTTACTTCAACACTTGATCTGTCTAAAAGTGAGTTTTTAGGACGATTTGAGTTGAGAGGGTTTCTTGATGGAAACGTCAACTTTAACAGCGCATACTTTATGTCGAGAGTCCTTTTTTCTCACATGAGAAACGTGTCAATTTCCTTATCTGGCGCAATTTCGGCCTCGACTGCCATGTCAGGATATGTAGAAATAAGCAACCCCAATGACAGCAAAATAAAAAAACTAGTTCGAAGGGCAAAAAAGACACTTTGGCAGACCAAACAACTAACAATCTCGCTGTTTAATAAGAGCAAGGATTACGTACTTAGAAAATTCAAAAGCGCTTCTACAAAAACCAAAAACAAACTGATAAAAATTCGTCGACGCTTCCCATATGAAGAACAAGGAACTATTGAAAGTGCATTGTTTAATGGCAGAGTTAGCTTTTCCAGTGTCGTATTTGACAAACCAAAACTAGTTACTTTCCATCATGTTGACCTCAGGCGAAGTGGTTTTGAATCTACAGATTTGAAAGGCGTTTCTTTTATTGGGTGTAATTGGTATCAAAAAAAACTTGGTCGGAATGGAATTGACTCAGAACACCGCCTTCTAAGTAGTGATTTCCATGCTAGGCGTCTGTTTTTACCACGCATAGAATCAACTTGCCGAAGCATCAGACAAGCACTCGAAGAAAATAAAGATTTCGCTCTCGCTAATGATTTTTTCATAGGAGAAATGGAGGCAAAGAGGCAGCAGCTTGGCTTTTTCAAGAAGCACTTCTTTAGCTTGTTAGCTTGGTATAAAGCTATAAGCAACTATGGAACTAGTCCGCTAACCTGCATCCGATTCTTTGTCTTCTTTTGCGTTCTCCATTCATCCGTCATATTCCATGAGCAGATTGCATCAACCCTAGAAAATAACGGAAACATTGCTGTCACCACTAGTTATGCTGAGCCTGAAGAACTATATGCAGATGCAGAGTATTTAACAAAAACTTTCGGTGAGTCTGTCGTTTATTCTCTTCAGACAATGACTCTTCAAAGAGAAAAAATTAGCGACTATCCAAAGTCACCCTATGGATTAAAGGTCTTCAATTTTTTCGCTGCACTTATTGGCCCAGCACTTACTTTGTTCTTGGGACTGAGCATTCGTACTAGAATAAAAAGAGCGTAAAGGTAACTAACAAAAAAATAAAAACCAAAGGTCGGCTTTGTTCATGAACAAAGGGAGATTAGATTCTACTTGACTGTCAGTAATCGCGTAAAGGTGGGAGCACGGGGTCAAAGGTGGGAGCACGGGGTCAGGTCTTGCATTGTGCAGAATGACCGATTCTGGCACGTTCTGGACACTCTGAAAGTCAGATGTTTTGTGAGTTTTTATTAGTTTAATATCTAAGGGGAGTACGGTGGCACTCTGCCATCAGCATTACACACTGCCAAGTAGCTCAACAGGGCAGTTTATAGCATAGCTTTTTGATGATTCTGTGACCTCAAAATCGTTGTCAAGTAGGTGAGCTTCAAACTGAAATGCTTCCCCATTTGAAATACCAATACTGAACTTTATGTTTGGCTTAACCCAGATATCAAATGTAGTAGTATTTGCTGGCGAACCTGAACTACCGCTCTTAAGTTTGCGAGCTGCCAAGGAACGATACTTTAGTAAACACGGGTGGAAATCACTCAATATTTGATAGTGATGAACCTTATTAAAGCTTGGTATTTCAGAATATGTTGAGGTTGGCGAGGTTTTATTTAATGCGGCATCAATCACAACGTCCTCACTAAAGATTTCAAATGCCACTATGCAGAAAAAAACAACTGCAAAAGAAATTGCGACAATGAGCTGTATTTTCTTTCTAAATCCCATAAAAAAGGTATTCCAAGAGAGACGGCAAACCAAAGTCTATCAAATCGTTCAACAAGTGTCCGCTTCTGGCACAAACCAGCCATACCATGCCCGCTAATCATGATTCCCCAGCGCCGGTCTCGGCGATCCCAACGATATCATTAAGCTTGCACGCAGCCGTCTTTCGGTGTCCTTCGCACCTCTGCAGTTATTAGATATGACCTTTCCCCGAGATTAGTACCAATCCCTCAATGAGATTTTCCTGCTTAAGCTGCCTGTTTTGCATACTCAACAGGCGACATGTAATTCAGTGAGCTATGCGGGCGAACATGGTTGTAATGCTC
>NZ_JAFKCV010000030.1:0-2579 GCF_017254865.1 Bowmanella dokdonensis
GTTGGTAGGGTAAAGGCCTACCAAGGCGACGATCTCTAGCTGTTCTGAGAGGAAGATCAGCCACACTGGGACTGAGACACGGCCCAGACTCCTACGGGAGGCAGCAGTGGGGAATATTGGACAATGGGGGCAACCCTGATCCAGCCATGCCGCGTGTGTGAAGAAGGCCTTCGGGTTGTAAAGCACTTTCAGTGGTGAGGAAGGCCAAATGGTTAATACCCATTTGGATTGACGTTAGCCACAGAAGAAGCACCGGCTAACTCCGTGCCAGCAGCCGCGGTAATACGGAGGGTGCGAGCGTTAATCGGAATTACTGGGCGTAAAGCGCACGCAGGCGGTCTGTTAAGTTAGATGTGAAAGCCCCGGGCTTAACCTGGGAGTTGCATTTAAAACTGGCAGACTAGAGTCTTGGAGAGGGGAGTGGAATTCCAGGTGTAGCGGTGAAATGCGTAGAGATCTGGAGGAACATCAGTGGCGAAGGCGGCTCCCTGGCCAAAGACTGACGCTCATGTGCGAAAGCGTGGGTAGCGAACAGGATTAGATACCCTGGTAGTCCACGCCGTAAACGCTGTCTACTAGCTGTCTGTGGATTTAATTCGTGGGTAGCGCAGCAAACGCGATAAGTAGACCGCCTGGGGAGTACGGCCGCAAGGTTAAAACTCAAATGAATTGACGGGGGCCCGCACAAGCGGTGGAGCATGTGGTTTAATTCGATGCAACGCGAAGAACCTTACCTACTCTTGACATCCTAAGAAGTTTGCAGAGATGCAAACGTGCCTTCGGGAACTTAGAGACAGGTGCTGCATGGCTGTCGTCAGCTCGTGTCGTGAGATGTTGGGTTAAGTCCCGCAACGAGCGCAACCCTTGTCCTTAGTTGCCAGCATTAAGTTGGGCACTCTAAGGAGACTGCCGGTGACAAACCGGAGGAAGGTGGGGACGACGTCAAGTCATCATGGCCCTTACGAGTAGGGCTACACACGTGCTACAATGGGCAGTACAGAGGGAAGCGAGACCGCGAGGTGGAGCGGATCCCTTAAAGCTGTTCGTAGTCCGGATCGGAGTCTGCAACTCGACTCCGTGAAGTCGGAATCGCTAGTAATCGCAGGTCAGCATACTGCGGTGAATACGTTCCCGGGCCTTGTACACACCGCCCGTCACACCATGGGAGTGGGATGCAAAAGAAGTAGTTAGCCTAACCTTCGGGGGGGCGATTACCACTTTGTGTTTCATGACTGGGGTGAAGTCGTAACAAGGTAACCGTAGGGGAACCTGCGGTTGGATCACCTCCTTACGTAAAGCTGCCGCTTTTTTAGCGCAGTGTTCACACAGATTGTTTTGTTGCCAAGAAGAACGAGCACAAGCGTTACCGGCGCGAGCGGGTGACGTAGATACGGGTCTGTAGCTCAGGTGGTTAGAGCGCACCCCTGATAAGGGTGAGGTCGGTAGTTCAAGTCTACTCAGACCCACCAAATTCGCTCCCAGACGGCGTCAGAAAACATCTCATGTACTTGTTGTACACTACGATGTTCTCTTCCTTGTCTGGAAACGAATTCTATATCGGGGCTATAGCTCAGCTGGGAGAGCGCCTGCCTTGCACGCAGGAGGTCAGCGGTTCGATCCCGCTTAGCTCCACCACTCTACGCAGAGATTGAGTAGGGCGGTGACAGACAGAGGCTCGTTGAAGGAAGAATGCCTTAATGAATACACGCTGTGCAGTGTGAATTGATTAAGGTTTTTTAAGCCTTAAAAGTTCTTTAACAATTTGGACAAGCTGATAAAGAAAACATCCAGTTTGACATGAGCAATCATGTTCAAGCGAATATGTAGCGTCATTGGTATTCTCACAAAGAGAATAAGATGAAGTTGTTTGGCTGTATGGCACGTAAATTACGACGTAATTTGGGGTTGTATGGTTAAGTGACTAAGCGTATACGGTGGATGCCTAGGCAGTTAGAGGCGATGAAGGACGTGTAAATCTGCGAAAAGCTGTGGTGAGGTGATAAAACCCGTTTGAGCCACAGATATCCGAATGGGGCAACCCAGTGCACTTGTGCATTATCACTTAGTAAATACATAGCTAAGTGAGGCGAACCGGGAGAACTGAAACATCTAAGTACCCCGAGGAAAAGAAATCAACCGAGATTCCCCCAGTAGCGGCGAGCGACCGGGGAGTAGCCCTTAAGCAGCTTGAAGATTAGTGGAAGGCTCTGGAAAGTGCCGCCGTAGTGGGTGATAGCCCCGTACACGACAATCTTTTTGCTGTGAAAACGAGTAAGACGGGACACGTGTTATCCTGTTTGAAGATGGGGGGACCATCCTCCAAGGCTAAATACTCCTAACTGACCGATAGTGAACCAGTACCGTGAGGGAAAGGCGAAAAGAACCCCTGTGAGGGGAGTGAAATAGAACCTGAAACCGTATACGTACAAGCAGTGGGAGCAGACTTGTTCTGTGACTGCGTACCTTTTGTATAATGGGTCAGCGACTTATATTTTGTAGCGAGGTTAACCGCATAGGGGAGCCGTAGCGAAAGCGAGTCTTAACTGGGCGCTTAGTTGCAAGGTATAGACCCGAAACCC
>NZ_JAFKCV010000030.1:2677-5033 GCF_017254865.1 Bowmanella dokdonensis
GGTGACTGCGTACCTTTTGTATAATGGGTCAGCGACTTATATTTTGTAGCGAGGTTAACCGCATAGGGGAGCCGTAGCGAAAGCGAGTCTTAACTGGGCGCTTAGTTGCAAGGTATAGACCCGAAACCCGGTGATCTAGCCATGGGCAGGTTGAAGGTTGAGTAACATCAACTGGAGGACCGAACCCACGCCTGTTGAAAAAGGCGGGGATGACCTGTGGCTGGGGGTGAAAGGCCAATCAAACCGGGAGATAGCTGGTTCTCCCCGAAAGCTATTTAGGTAGCGCCTCGGACGAATACCTGCGGGGGTAGAGCACTGTTTGGGCTAGGGGGTCATCCCGACTTACCAACCCCATGCAAACTCCGAATACCGCAGAGTACTATCCGGGAGACACACGGCGGGTGCTAACGTCCGTCGTGAAGAGGGAAACAACCCAGACCGCCAGCTAAGGTCCCAAAGTTCTAGTTAAGTGGGAAACGATGTGGAAAGGCCCAGACAGCTAGGAGGTTGGCTTAGAAGCAGCCATCCTTTAAAGAAAGCGTAATAGCTCACTAGTCGAGTCGGTCTGCGCGGAAGATGTAACGGGGCTCAAACTAGACACCGAAGCTGCGGCAGCATACTTGTATGCTGGGTAGGGGAGCGTTGTGTAAGCCGTTGAAGGTGGATTGAGAAGTCTGCTGGAGGTATCACAAGTGCGAATGCTGACATGAGTAACGATAATGGGGGTGAAAAACCCCCACGCCGGAAGACCAAGGTTTCCTGTCCCATGCTAATCAGGGCAGGGTAAGTCGGCCCCTAAGGCGAGGCAGAAATGCGTAGTCGATGGGAAACGGGTTAATATTCCCGTACCGGTGTTATCAGTGATGGGGGGACGGAGAAGGCTATGCAAGCTTGGCGTTGGTTGTCCAAGTGAAAGTGCGTAGGGAGTGTTCTTAGGTAAATCCGGGGACATAATTCCGAGACACGAGACGAGCCACCAAGGTGGCGAAGTTGCAGATGCCATGCTTCCAGGAAAAGCCTCTAAGCTTATGATAACACTGACCGTACCCCAAACCGACACAGGTGGTCAGGTAGAGAATACCAAGGCGCTTGAGAGAACTCGGGTGAAGGAACTCGGCAAAATAGTACCGTAACTTCGGGAGAAGGTACGCCCCTGGACGTGAAGGACTTGCTCCGTAAGCGTCTGGGGGTCGCAGTGACCAGGTGGCTGGGACTGTTTATTAAAAACACAGCACTGTGCTAAATCGAAAGATGACGTATACGGTGTGACACCTGCCCGGTGCCGGAAGGTTAATTGATGGGGTTAGCTTAGGCGAAGCTCTTGATCGAAGCCCCGGTAAACGGCGGCCGTAACTATAACGGTCCTAAGGTAGCGAAATTCCTTGTCGGGTAAGTTCCGACCTGCACGAATGGTGTAACCATGGCCACGCTGTCTCCACCCGAGACTCAGTGAAATTGAAATCGCCGTGAAGATGCGGTGTACCCGCGGCTAGACGGAAAGACCCCGTGAACCTTTACTACAGCTTGGCACTGAACATTGACCCTACATGTGTAGGATAGGTGGGAGGCTTTGAAGCATTGTCGCCAGATGATGTGGAGCCGCCCTTGAAATACCACCCTTGTATGTTCGATGTTCTAACGTTGGTCCCTGAATCGGGATTGCGGACAGTGTCTGGTGGGTAGTTTGACTGGGGCGGTCTCCTCCCAAAGAGTAACGGAGGAGCACGAAGGTCGGCTAATCCTGGTCGGACATCAGGAGGTTAGTGTAATGGCATAAGCCGGCTTAACTGCGAGACAGACACGTCGAGCAGGTACGAAAGTAGGTCATAGTGATCCGGTGGTTCTGTATGGAAGGGCCATCGCTCAACGGATAAAAGGTACTCCGGGGATAACAGGCTGATACCGCCCAAGAGTTCATATCGACGGCGGTGTTTGGCACCTCGATGTCGGCTCATCACATCCTGGGGCTGAAGTCGGTCCCAAGGGTATGGCTGTTCGCCATTTAAAGTGGTACGCGAGCTGGGTTTAGAACGTCGTGAGACAGTTCGGTCCCTATCTGCCGTGGGCGCTGGATGATTGAGGGGAGCTGCTCCTAGTACGAGAGGACCGGAGTGGACGAACCGCTGGTGTTCGGGTTGTGATGCCAATCGCATTGCCCGGTAGCTACGTTCGGAATCGATAACCGCTGAAAGCATCTAAGCGGGAAGCGAGCCCCAAGATGAGTCATCCCTAGACCTTTAAGGTCTCTGAAGGGTTGTTCAAGACGAGAACGTTGATAGGCAGGGTGTGGAAGCGTTGTAAGGCGTTAAGCTAACCTGTACTAATTGCCCGTGAGGCTTAACCATACAACGCCCAA
>NZ_JAFKCV010000296.1 GCF_017254865.1 Bowmanella dokdonensis
GTCGGTCATGGCTGTCAGATAAAGGATGACCCAGGACAGGGTACCGGTAAACAGGGTGATTTTTGCTTTGCTGATGTGGGTAACTTCTTCGAAGACCACGCCGAGTAAGGCCAGGATTGCCAGCCCGATTAACAAAATCTCCACACCGCTCATGTGAAATTGCCTTGTGTCTTTGCGATGGCGGCGAATTCTAAACCATCAGACCAGTAATGCCTATAAGCCATTTGGTTAATAGATTGCAAAGGGCTTGTTGGCTGTTGGCCTGGCAAGCCGTTTAGCGGGGCTTTTTCGTTACCCAGGCCCAACG
>NZ_JAFKCV010000297.1 GCF_017254865.1 Bowmanella dokdonensis
CCGCAGATATTCAGCCACCCGCTGTTTAAGCAAGGGCCAGCCACTGGGGTATTCCCCCATCATTAAGTCAGCATCCGGCTTGAGCCAACTGCGACGCAAACAGGACGCCCACTGGCGGGCGGGAAAGTTTTCCACATTGGCCACAGATTCAAAACCTAACATGGGTTTTTCCTGCTTAGGAGCATCCAATACAGGCAGGGGCTGCAAATCAATCACCGGCAGATTATGCGCCACAAACACTCCACGTTTTGGAGCGCTGAACAAGAAACCCTCGGCAATCAGATTATCGTAAGCCTTCAAACTGCT
>NZ_JAFKCV010000298.1 GCF_017254865.1 Bowmanella dokdonensis
ATAGCGACCCTATGGCGACGCAGATTACGAGGGGATGTTTCTGCTGCCATCAATACGGCTTCCAAGGCCGATTCAAAATCCTGTAGCTTAACATGAAGCGCGCAAAGTAAATCGTAGGCGACTAACTGTGAGTCTGGTTTAAAGGCGAGTTGCAGGATTAGTTTTTCCGCTTCTTCATCTTCATCCAGTTTAATCAACGCGTTAACCAATCCCAGTTTGGCCCAGGTAAAAGGCTGCACATTGATTACAGCATGATAAAAATCTTTTGCCTCTTTAGCTTTGTCACACGCCAGCAGCAACTCGCCT
>NZ_JAFKCV010000299.1 GCF_017254865.1 Bowmanella dokdonensis
GCGGTATCATTCGCGCTACTGGTGTAACAGAGCAACAAGGACGGGTAATACTCACTGCCGACGCTGGCAGCATTCTTCATAGCGGTGAAATCAGTGCACACCGCCATGATGGCCATGGCGGCGAGGTTTATATCGGTGGCGGATATCAAGGAAAGGACAGCAACCTTGCTAATGCAAGCACTGTGCAGGTAACAGAAACCGCCAGCATAGATGTAGCAGCGCAATCTTCCCAAGGTAACGGAGGGACGGCCATTGTTTGGGCCGATCAACAAACGGATTTTTTTGGTCAGATATTTGGACAAGGC
>NZ_JAFKCV010000300.1 GCF_017254865.1 Bowmanella dokdonensis
GGTATCGATCTGAAGTCAGGATAATTTGCTGATTACCTTCTAATAACGCATTAAAGGTATGGAAAAACTCTTCCTGTGAGCGGTCCTTCTTAGCGAAAAACTGAATATCATCGATGAGTAATGCATCTACAGACCGATAATAACGCTTAAACTCTTCTATCGCGTTATTCTGCAACGCCTTAACCATGTCCTGAACAAAACGCTCGGAGTGCATGTAAACAACTTTGGCATCTTTGTTCTTTGCCATCAGTCCGTTGCCTACTGCGTGCAGAAGGTGAGTCTTACCTAAACCCGTTCCACCATAT
>NZ_JAFKCV010000301.1 GCF_017254865.1 Bowmanella dokdonensis
TAGCCCAGCTCATCTGCCGACAATAAACAACTGCGAGTAGAAAGGTTTTCGTCTAACAGGTTGTTGATGCGACCATGAATGGCCAGATTATCATTAACCTGATAGCGGGCCGCCAGATGCAATAATTCATAGGATTTGTAATACAGCTCCACCGTTTGCGGCCCCTGTGGCCCCTGCACATCGGCGGTACCGCGGAAACGTTTACTGCGCACTTCCCCAACCAGCGACACATTCAAATCATCCAGTACCTGCCAGTTCAACGTAGCATTGAGCATATTCTTAGGCGTGCTGACCAGCGGTAGCCC
>NZ_JAFKCV010000302.1 GCF_017254865.1 Bowmanella dokdonensis
TACCCACACTGAACCTTTTACTGGTACCTGAAATACCAGTAAGGCCATCAGCATCAGTAACAGATAACTGACAAAGGCAATCAACACATAAGGGGTTTGCTTGCCCAGTAGAAACTCCAGGCGCCGGGTAGGCGTAGACTGAAAGTTAGCAATGGAGCCGGTTTCCTTTTCCCTGACGATGCCCAGCGCAGTCATCATGGCCGGAATCAATGCCAGCATCAGCATCACCACGCCCGGCACTATGGCAAAACGACTTTCAAAGGCCTGATTAAAATGAAAACGGCTTTGTACTTCTACCGGCATAC
>NZ_JAFKCV010000303.1 GCF_017254865.1 Bowmanella dokdonensis
TGCGATAGTGCGCCACTCTTTGCCCCGATGGTGAAAAAAGCAGGCTGGAAGCGGTAAATTTCTCCTTGTCCGGTACCCGGACTGGTATGGTACCGGCTACCATCCAGATACCATGTTCAGCCGCCAGGGCAGACAAAGCACTCTGAACAGGCCCTTCTCCCAGGGTTTCTGCCAGCTCAAGCTGAGTTTTGTCGCTGCCACCAAAGCAGGCAAGGCACTCTGGCAACACCACCAAAGAAGGCACAGATGGATCCAATCCCTTTAGCTGTGTCGCCAAGGTCTGCAAGTTTTCCTCGGGATTAGGC
>NZ_JAFKCV010000304.1 GCF_017254865.1 Bowmanella dokdonensis
CAAGCTACGCCGCTAACTTCGGCCCAGTCCAATGCAAGAATCGCCGGTGCAAAGCCATCTTTAAGTTTCTGGCAGATCTGGAACATGTGCTTCGGCTTTTTGGGGATCCAGTTCGGTTTTGCTCTGCAAAATGCCAATGTCAGTCGTATCTTTGAAACGCTCGGAGCGGATTACAATAATCTGGCTATCTTATGGGTAGCGGCACCGGTTACCGGCCTGATTGTACAGCCTATTATTGGTTACCTGAGCGATAATACCTGGACCCGTTTTGGTCGCCGCCGTCCCTATTTCGTGCTGGGGGCTCT
>NZ_JAFKCV010000305.1 GCF_017254865.1 Bowmanella dokdonensis
GAATCTTATTTTCTGCCAGCAATGGGCTGTCCGTCATTCCCTTGTGCAGCTTGGTCCAGTTCATACTGGCAAGCAACAACCAGTTCTCTGCCAAAGGTTTGGTTACCTGCAACATCAGTGACGGGTACCAACCAGAGCGTCCTTCATAATAAAGGGAGGTATCTACGCCGTCACGATCATCCAAACCGTAATAATAATCCACCAGCCGTGCACTTTTCCAAATCAGGCCGGGAGTAACACTCCAGCGCCACGCTCCAATATGGCCTGAATAACTGTAGTTCAACTCGGCTTGTCCACCATTATG
>NZ_JAFKCV010000031.1 GCF_017254865.1 Bowmanella dokdonensis
GCGAAACTCCGCAGCTCCCTTAACCGCCTGGGTAGGAAAGACTGGATAGTGCATTGCTGCAAACGTTATGAACATGGCAAGGGTGTGGCCATCTACCTGGCCCGCTATGTCCGGGGTGGCCCCTTCAACCGCCAACAATTGATTTGCGCAGAAGCAGGCCGGGTGCGTTTTCGTTATCAGTCGCACCGCACTGGCCAACAGGAAGTGGCCAATCTCCCAGTGGAGACCTTTATCCAGCGCTGGTTGATGCATGTGCCCCTGCCGGGCAAAGCCAGCATTCGTTATCTGGGGCTCTACAGTTCAGCAGCAAGAAACCGGCTGAATCAGGCCAGAGAATCGTTGGGACAGATGCCGGTAACGGCTGGGCAGTTGTTGCAATGGCAGGATTATCTTGCCGGTATAGGCCGACCCGCCTGCTGCGAAATCTGTGGCGCCCCGCTTTATCAGCAGGCTTCCCTGGAGAAAGAAGTTCCTAGACAGACAGCCTGAGAAGCGCACTATCACAAGCAGATGGTGGGCATCCGAGTGCCCGGAATAAAAAGAGAAGCGATAGATGACAACCATTAGAAGCCAACGGAAGATTGCAGCCTCCTTCCAACCGGGGCATAGTAATGCCAACCCACGCAATCGAATCCCCATAGCCCGCGAGCGGCGGCCCAACAAGGAAGATTAACCGGACCTTGAGAAGATGGTCGAAGGGAATTGGAATGCTTAAGAGAAGGTCGGTTATCTAAACGTTATGCATAATAAATTGAGTAAGTAAGCATGGAAGAAAAGCTACTAGATCCAACGCTAATTGGTGTAATTATAGGTTCATTCCTGTCTTTGATTGGAAATGTTCTTACCCAGCATTTTTCTATTAAAAAAGAAGAGAGGCAGTGGGAAAGACAAAGGGTCTCTTCAAAAGAAGAGAGAGAAGAAAAAAGCAAAGAACATGAAATTGAACATCTTAGAGAGCTTTATCATAATTGTGTGTTGTCTTTGTCAGTGTATATGACGCATGCACAGAAAAATACAAATGAAGAAGAAACCACTAAAAACATTGAGGAAATAAGAGATATTCATCACTGGCTGTCACTTCTTTTACTACGGCATCCTCACAAAAGGTTGAGCCAACTAATTGATAGCTTTTTACACCACCCTGATGATTACTACGCTGAACAACTCAGAAAGTACGTTCTGGAACTCGTAGAGCATGAAAAAGTTCTAGATTCTCCAGATCGCATTAAAGAATCGCTTTCAAGTGATAAACAGCAGGCAGAAAAAGGTCGAACCGTAACGTTCAAAATCAGCGACAATTATCGAAGAGAACAAATGGTAGCTGGTGTTGAATTGCCACAAAGTCATTATTATTCCTACAAATTTGACCAAATCAAAGAAGCACACAGAGATCGTCTGTTACAAATCTACTTTCAAACAAGTAAAAAAATCCCTCAAAATTCACAATTATCACTCCCAGTTCATCGCCCTGGAGCTAAACAGATACAGTATCAAGGAAAAGCCTGGGAGGCAGAGTTGAATCCTTTTACTTCTAATGTAAATGATGTACTTGATATTTGGTGTAAGGCGTACGATCAAAGTCTAGAAATAGCGGAAAACAGTCTGAAAGCAAATGCATAACAAGTGACTGTGGTGCCAAGTTGGACTTCCCCGCTTCCAACAGCCCTGTGAAAGACAGTTCTGACCACGCACACAGAAAGTAATGGGCCTCACTGTTCTTGCATATTTCCGAAGAGCATAGTGGTACTCTTTAGAAAGCCAAGCAGCTATAAAGGTACTGAAATGAATGTGGATAAAGCAAAAAAACGTATAGCGAAGCAGGTTAAAAAGGGCTTTAAAGGTTATCCGCTGATTTCATTAGCCTATTTCGGTAAAAGCACCGATTTTGCCACTGAAGTTGTGGTGACCTTCACTCTGGATGAAGAGGCTGAACCTCAGGAGCAACGGTTTGTTAGCGAAAACGACGTTCGCCATGATGAAACAATCCAGTCTGTTCTACTGAAAATAATCGAGCGTTCTGATGCCAATACTGTGACCGAAACTGACAGTGTTGCAGTGAGGTAGTGTCCCGGAAACGGGGAGTCCATATCATTCGTTATGCGGCCGTGCAAAGGAATAGCCATGTACCCAGCTAAATACATTTACCACTTCACGCTGTTACTGTTGCTACTCGGATCCTCAGCTTGTACGCCCTCCGCGCAGACGCGTCAAACTGGCATAGGCCCCACCTCCGGGCAAGTCACCTACCAAATCCCTGAACAGACAAAGGATGGGTGGCGGACAGCGTCGGCTGCCGACCAGGGCATTGACACTGTCCCGCTTCTGGATATGTTGGCACGGGTTCGTGCGGGGGAATACCAGGGTATAACCAGCATCCTGCTTGCCCATCGCGGCTCACTGGTGTTCGAGGAGTACTTCGGCGACCTTGAGCGCGATAGTCTGCACACCACACGCTCAGCGTCGAAAGCCATCACTTCGGCGCTGGTCGGCATCGCTATCGATCAGGGCTATATTGAGTCGGTCCACGTCCCGATCCTGCCGTACTTTCCCGAGTACGAGGGTGAGATCAAGAACTGGGATGAGCGAAAGCGCGACATCAGGATCGGCCATGTCCTGAGCATGACTTCAGGGGTCCGTGGGAACGAGGACGCGATGTACCCGACCAACGACTGGATCAAGTTCTACCTCGACCAGCCGTTGGTAGCAGCGCCAGGCGAGTTATTCTCATACGCGACCAGCGGCGTCGTTACCCTGGGAAATGTGATCACTCGGGCATCCGGACTCAGCATTCCCGCCTTCACTGACCGTTTCCTCTTCGGCCCGCTTGGGATTACCAAGTACCGGTGGCCTATTACGAATTCGCGCGGAAACCAGGGCCTTGCCATGACCGGCGGGGGACTGAACCTCCGACCACGTGATATGGCGAAGTTCGGACAGCTCTACCTGAACGGCGGTGTGTGGGAAGGACGCCGGGTGATTTCAAAAGAGTGGATCGAAACCTCAACATCGAAACACGCCACCAGCGACCTGTATGGCGAGGATTTCGGGTATTTGTGGCGGATGATCGACCGGACGGTGGACGGAGAAAGCGTCCGCTCGTTCGAGGCCTGGGGTAACGGAGGACAGTTTATTATGGTATTCCCCACGCTCGAACTGGTGGCCGTGTTTACGGGTGAAAACTTCGGGCTCTTCCCGGAAATGGAGCAGCCCTTCGGGTTAATCGACCGCTACATCCTGCCAGCTATCAAATAGAGCTAAGGGTGTCTGACTGACCACTCCCTGATGTTCAAGAGAGGAAAAGACAGGGTTAGCCGAGCCTGCCAGTCCGCATGGGAATTTTCTTTCCCCTCTTAATCTCTAAAGAAGCCCCTGACGCTGCCTGGGGCATCAGCATGATGGAAAAACCCGCAGAAAAACACTAATCTGCCAATTTACCCCCCTGATTTGAAACACAGCATGCGCCGATCGCTCCGTTGGGGCCCCGCTATTCCGGCACTTTCCGCTTATCTGCTGATAGGCGGGCTGTTGCTTGTGGTGCTAGACCTGGCCGGTACCTACCTGCAACTATCAGAATGGTGGCAAAACTGGCTGCCTTATCTGTTACTGTGCCTGATGCCCCCCTCCCTCTGGTTGGTGAAGCGCTGGCGCAGCAGACACAGTCCCACTGGTGTCACCTTGGCACAAGGGGCTGAACCGGCCACCCAAGGCGCCGTTTTCAGGGTGGGAGATGCCGAAATAAACACCGCTACCCGGCAGCTGTATTTTTCCGGCCAGGCAGTGGAGGTACAACCCAAGGTCTATGATCTGCTGGTGTACCTGCTGCTCAACCGGGATCGGGCGATCAGCAAGGATGAGTTATTTGACCAGATCTGGCCATCAGTGGTGGTCTCGGAAGCGTCCCTGACCCAAACCGTAAAGCGGCTGCGTGACCTGTTCCGCAATCACGGCTTCGAGCAGGACGTGGTGCGTACCGTGTCCCGCACCGGCTATCAGTTCGACTATCCCGTTACCTTTCAGCCGAATCAGTCATCATCAGGCTCAAAGAAGGTCCATGTTACCTTTCCCTGGCCCGAGGCGCTGGTCTCCCTGGTGATGATGCTTGGGCTTTGGATGACTCAGGAGCGGCCGCTTGAACAGTCCGTCCCCTGACCTTTCCCCGAGATTAGTACCAATCCCTCAATGAGATTTTCCTGCTTAAGCTGCCTGTTTTGCATACTCAACAGGCGACATGTAATTCAGTGAGCTATGCGGGCGAACATGGTTGTAATGCTC
>NZ_JAFKCV010000306.1 GCF_017254865.1 Bowmanella dokdonensis
TCGCCTTTGCCAGCCATGATGCCACAAGCCGCATCGTGCAAAGCCTGCATGGAAGAGCCGCACAAGCGATTCACCGTTACCGCAGGCACAGAACGGGGGATCCCCGTCAGTAACTGGGCATTGCGGGCAATGTTAAAGCCCTGCTCTTTGGTTTGCTGCACACAGCCCCAAATAATGTCATCAATTTCGCTTGGGTCTAAGGCGCTGTTACGCTCAAGCAATTGGGTCATCAGGTGTGCAGACAATGTTTCGGCGCGCACATTGCGAAATACGCCGCCCTTGGAACGCCCCATAGGGGTGCGA
>NZ_JAFKCV010000307.1 GCF_017254865.1 Bowmanella dokdonensis
GATAACCATTGTTGACTGGATAAAAGGCTGCCTTAGGGCAGCCTTTTTACTTTTTGCCCTGGAATGTAATTGATGGTGATAAATTGCCTCTTTGTCTTAAATGAGAATTATTTGCAAGTGTGTGGCGGTAAACTCCCAGTGTTTAAGGTACTGACATAAGTTCAGGCCCTTTGACGTAGTATGACGGTTATTGTTGGAGAATGTTCTTTGAGTAAATTAGCCCCCCTTGCCCTAACAGTGTTAACCAATCATCTGCTTACCCCGCATATGCGGCGGCTGACGCTACAAGCTGAATCTATCGCG
>NZ_JAFKCV010000308.1 GCF_017254865.1 Bowmanella dokdonensis
TGCGTTGATACTCAGCCTGACGAGAAAACTGATGGCCACTGACATAACGCGATAGCTTCCCAGAGGGTAAATCAAACACCTTATCGGTATAGGCATCGGCTTCCAATGAAAGCCATTCATGCCTTGCCCCTAAGTCCCACACCCAATCTTCGTGCCACTGGTATTCTAGGTTGGCGTACACAGAATGCGATGTCAGTTTTCCTTTTCCCTGCAGATAAGCCGGGCCCGCATAATCCCAGAGCCCCTGTGCCGTAAAACTGGCCTGTGGGGCACCATCGGCATCAACGGCAACAATATCCAGTC
>NZ_JAFKCV010000309.1 GCF_017254865.1 Bowmanella dokdonensis
AGATAATCCTTGCCTGCATTCTTATCTCCGGCGGCTTTCAGGCTATTTATGGCAGTCTTTTGCACCTGAGCGGACTTGACCTGTCACCGGTGTTTGGCATTCCCGAAGGTGAAAAAGCCAGAGGCAGTTTTGTTTATCAAAACCACTATGCTAACTATTTGGCTCTGACCCTGAGCATCGCCATTGGCTGGATGCTCAGCGAACTAAGCACCAGTAAACAAAAGGTCGCACTCGCAAAGTGGTTACGCAGCTTTGCTGAGCTGATACTTAGCCGCAAGCTGTTACTGCGCCTGGCCATTATT
>NZ_JAFKCV010000310.1 GCF_017254865.1 Bowmanella dokdonensis
AGTTAGTAATATATACAGACTTATAGCAAGTGATTTTTTAGAACTTAAACCCATAAGAACAGCTCAATAAACAACCAAAAGATGCTACAAAAAACTACTTGCCTCTATGCCCTTCTTTAAATCAACAAAACGCCCTGACAATATGCGGAACAGCACGATGCTGCATGGATAGGCAGACATAATCGCGCACCTTATCCGCCGGGTAGCCGAATAAGCCGAAGCGATTTTCCTTGTGATGACTAATAACGACGATATGTTCTGGAGTGCCGTCAATACACCCCAGGAAAGGGTCTAGTACCGGT
>NZ_JAFKCV010000311.1 GCF_017254865.1 Bowmanella dokdonensis
AAAAGCGTTTCAAGAGCTTTGATGAGGTGTCCGCCGAAAAGGGATTTGCCAGAATGTCGGTAAGTGGGGACTGGGGGCCGCTTGCTTATCAGATCTCAACGAACTTTGCTCCCGGGGGCGAACGCTATTGGGATCAAAGCTTTCTCGCTTACCAGTTTGGTGATTGGAACCTCAGAGTGGGAGCCTTAGATCAATGGTGGGGTCCTGGTCAAGCTAGCAGCCTTATTCTTAGCAACAATGCCAGACCTGTTCCCGGTGTCGCAGTGTCACGTTCTATGGCAACAGCATCTGACGGACTGCTG
>NZ_JAFKCV010000312.1 GCF_017254865.1 Bowmanella dokdonensis
GGAAGTGCGTAAGATAGTGGCAGAGTTGATGGCGGTTGATAATAACCCCTACAGTCACCAAATCGTAATTAATAAGGGCACCTTGCAAGGTGTCTTTGAAGGACAACCGGTATTAGACGACAAAGGTCTGGTTGGCCAGGTTATGCAGGTAGGCACCACCACCAGTCGGGTGTTGTTGATCGCCGATGTAACGCACGCCGTGCCGGTCAGAATTTTGCGCAACAACGTGCGTTTGGTGGCATCCGGCTCTGGCCAGTTGAACCGACTTGTTATCAATCATGTACCCCATAGTACCGATATT
>NZ_JAFKCV010000313.1 GCF_017254865.1 Bowmanella dokdonensis
TGATGCTGGCAGACGCTGACAGCCTGCAAGTGCAGTTGAATTGGGCCAGTTGTATAGTGATAGGCCCAGGCCTCGGCCAGGATAGCTGGTCAAGCGCTCTGCTGAATCAAGTGCTGGATTATGTAACAAAACACCCTAAACCTATACTCTTGGATGCTGATGCATTGAATTTGCTGGCCACTTGCCGCACAACCTTACCCTGCCAATGCATACTCACTCCACACCCAGGCGAAGCAGCCAGATTACTGGGCTGCAAAATACAGGATGTTGAAAATAATCGTTACCAGGCCCTGAGCCAGCT
>NZ_JAFKCV010000314.1 GCF_017254865.1 Bowmanella dokdonensis
CTGGAAGATCGTATCCGGCAGGCCGCGCAGCAGCTCGGCCAGATCGTCGGTATCCATGTCTTCCAGGGCATCGGCGAGTTTTTCCGGCACCATCTGGCGGATAATGCCGTTGCGCACATCTTCCGATAGTTCTTCAAGCACATCACCGTGAAATTCGGGGTCAATCAGTTGCCATAATACTGCGCGACTTTTGGCTGGGGTGGATTCCAGCAAAAACGCCACATCAGGTGCCGGCATATGGTGGAGCATCTTACGCACATGCACATACATGCCGCTGGACAGGGCATCATTTATGGCCTGT
>NZ_JAFKCV010000315.1 GCF_017254865.1 Bowmanella dokdonensis
CGGTCAGCAGCGTTTGGCTGACAGCATCGAGCGGCTGGATCAGGTGATGACTCAGTTACAGAGCGTGCTGGATAGCGAGTTGGCACAAGTTGAGTCTCAGGCTGAAAAGGTGGCAGAAGCGAAAACTCGCAATACTGCGCAAGATGCCAGTCAGGCAAAACAGCCATCCGCTGATGCGGGTAAAAACAGTCAAGCAGCACAACAAACCCAAGTGGTGGTGACATCCTCTGCGGACTCAGGGACGGCGGAAAAAAGTACGGAAAAATCAGCAGCGGCCAACAAGCCAACGGCAAGTAAAGCT
>NZ_JAFKCV010000032.1 GCF_017254865.1 Bowmanella dokdonensis
CGTTCGATTTCTAGTTCAGTTATGCCTAAAATGGCACCTGCGTGGGACATCGGCTTATCTCCATTAAATGATCTTCGCAAAATCAGTTTAATGAATGCTGATGTCCCCCGTTAATGATGAAGAGCCGTCATCACTAACAAAATCTCAATCCCTCATTTTTGTAGCAGATGTGTAGCATTGATGGACTAATTTTTTAAGGTCTTTCAGTAACTCAGCACATTCTCTAGAAATCTATGAACAAATAGCCGGTATGTCGGTGTATCATTCCGAAGACAAAAGCACCTGTTGCTGGGTGACACGATATTTGAAAAATAAACTGTATACATATACAGTGTTATTATGATACCCATCATCAGCGATGAATAACAAAGAGCTTCTTTATGAACAATACATATAAGTTAATAGACTTATTCTGCGGTGCAGGGGGAATGTCTTTAGGCTTCACTGATGAGCGATTCTGTGGGGGATTTGAAAGCATTCTCGCTCTGGATAATGACAAGGCTGCCGTTGATACTTACAACAGCAATTTCGGCGAAGACAACCACTGTATACAGCAAAATATAGAAGATTGGCTGTTAGGGCATGAAGTACCAACTGCAGATATAGTGATCGGAGGCCCTCCTTGCCAAGGGTTCAGCTTGCTCAATAAAAATAGAGAAGGTGATTCAAGAAGAGCACTTTGGGAACCCTACCTAGATATAGTAAACAGATCAGGGGCTTCTATTTTTGTAATGGAAAACGTACAAGGTTTATTAAGCAGCCCCGAATTCCATGACATCCTCGAGAGAGCTACGAGCTACGGCTTTGAAATGCTCCAGCCGTCAGTTCTAAATACTGCTGACTATGGTGTTCCGCAAACTCGTAAACGCGCTATTGCGATTGGTATTCGCGCTGAGGACTTTGATATGGGATCTCTCCCAGCCTTTCCGCCCGAACCGACCCACTGCTCACCAAGTGAAAAGTCATATCTTCCTCACTGGAGAACGGTAAGAGAATTCATCTCCGACCTTCCGAAAATACCGGAAGGAATCGAAATAAGAGATGATGTTCCTCCTCCGTTAAACCTACATTTTGGTAGGAAACCAACCGAGATAAGCAAGCAAAGATACAGAGCTGTGCCACCTGGCGGCAACAGGTTTGATCTGCAACGGAACAGGCCGGATATTACGCCTCAATGCTGGATTAACAAGAAATCCGGTGGTACTGACTTGTTTGGGCGTCTATGGTGGGATAGACCTTCCGTTACAATCAGAACAGAGTTTTTTAAACCGGAGAAAGGCAGGTACCTCCACCCCACCGAAGACAGACCTATAACTCATAGGGAGGCAGCTCGGTTGATGTCTTTCCCTGATAACTTTATTTTTAAGGGCTCAAAAATAGAAGTAGCTAGGCAGATCGGCAATGCCGTTCCCCCAACGTTTGCAGGTCATATTGCAAAATTCGTATCACAACTACTTCAACAAAGAATTAGCAAGAAGAATAAGAGAGCAGCTTAAATGGCAAGAAGGTCGAAAAGGGATACGCCGGAAAGCTTACGAGTAGAGCTGATTAACCTACTCTCCAAGTTTGAAGAAAAGCTGCTAGACGAAAACTTAAGAGAGCAGGTAAAAGGTTTGGTTCCTGCAAATCATTTACTGAGGGACTTGGGTAGCTCACTGATTAAAGATGACGGTGCGTCCTCTGCACGAGATAGAATCTTGTCGTATTTGAGGAAATATACCGGCACATTACTTGTTGGTGACGAGCTGATGGTGGTTGCGGGAATAAGTGAGTACGCCAGGCGGATTAGAGAGCTCAGGGTAGAAATGGGATGGCCTATCCTCGCTGGCAAAGCGATAAAGGACATGCTAGCAGAGGGAGAGGTAATTGAAAACATATCAGATGCCAGCAAAATTAAGACTGACACCTATTTCCTTGTTCAGGATCAGCAAGATAAGGAAGCTGCTTTTCGCTGGAATCTAGCGAATGAGATAAGAAAGAAGAAAATATCCGTCAAAGATAAAATCATTAGTTATCTAAGAGAAAACGTAGGAAAGGAAATAAACGGCGAAGAACTCAAGTATCTGGCCAATGACAAGTCTGAGTGGGCAAGACGGGTTAGAGAGCTAAGAACAGAAGACGGTTGGCCAGTAGCAACGAGACAATCAGGAAGACCAGAGCTAAAGGTTGGTGTGTATATTCTTGAGGAAGATAGACAAGCTGCAGTGCACGACAGGAAAATTCCTGACCCAATCAGAGTTGAGACACTTGAACGAGACAATTTTTCATGCAAGGTATGTGACTGGAACTACTCGAAGAGACGCCCTGAAGACAAAGTTAGAAACTTACTTGAACTGCACCATATTGAACATCACGCTTCAGGTGGGAAGAATGTACTCAACAATTTAATTACTCTTTGCAATATGTGCCACGATGAAGTGCATAGAGGAAATATATCGAGCCAAGAGTTAAAAGAACTGATTTCTGTTGGATAACATCAAGCCCGAAGAACGCCGCGCGAACATGCAGGCTGTAAAGCAGAAAAACACAAAGCCCGAGGTCTTGGTTAGGAAATTACTTCACAGCCTCGGCTATCGATTTCGGATCCACAAAAAAGGGCTACCAGGTACACCTGATATTGTACTGCCGAAGTACAAGACTTGTATTTTTGTTCATGGCTGTTTTTGGCATCACCACAAAGACTGTAAAAGATCCCCTCTTCCGAAAACAAACACTAGTTTTTGGGAGAACAAGATAATGCGGAATGTCGCAAGAGACAAAAAGCATATTGAAGACCTTCAGCGGCTGGGATGGAAAGTGTTGGTAATTTGGGAATGTGAGACAAAATCCGCAAAGGCTATACAATCCAAATTTTTAGAGGTCTTTAAAAGTTAAAGTCGTACAGTTATTTACAGAACTCCAAGTTTAGGGAAAGAAGCCCCGCTCATTTGTACCTGCCATTGGTGTACTCGGGTTATGAATTCCCGGCCAGCGTGAAGGATGCCTTTCAACTTGTAAGCTATAGTGCCGTCGAACCAACTGGTTTTGATGGCACCGGATTTCCGATCAAAGCCAAATTCGAAATAGGGCCTGATTGTCTGGTCCTTGCGCTTACAGAATACTCCTCCCATAGCCTGGGTATAACGATGTCAACGACACCATTTTAGACTCATCTTCGGCGTACCTTGCTACTTCCAGACAGGCCAAAGGGTATTTTTTTAAAAAACCGGTTACGCTCCTGCCAGTTGAATACCTTTTACTTGGCTCTCTCTTGCTGGCTGGCATCTTGAGCATGAACACGGCGGTTTTCGCTTTAGGTTATAGATTTAATCAGCGCTTATGTCACAAGTTCTGTCACTAGTTGTTCAATGTCACCTTTCATCTACCATGCGCTTGGCAAGTCTTCGTGCTGGCCTTTACATGGGCTTGCAGCCCTCTGTATTGACCAACTCTGCAGCAAAACGACTAAGGGACATCAGTACTGAGTGGAGGCTAGCACCTCACTCCGACTAAGAACTCAGTCCTTGGTTTTTATTATATTTTCTTAATGATGAGAGGAGAGCCCACCAAGAGGCACTGGACTGATGGAACTAAAAGTTCCTCTGAAGAATACAACACCTTATGGAGCCACCATGAAATCCATCTCAATATTGCCATTAGTCTTTCTGTTGAACGCCTGCCTGAGTACAACGACTTTACAAGGAGGAGATGTATATTTCGAGAAAGAGGATGAAAAAATCTTAGCATTAGAAGAGTTAAGTAAAATTGATCTGATTTATGAACTCGACCCGAAGAAAAAAGGGTTCTGTAACGAGCCAACCTATCGTGGAAGAATATCAGATACAATCAAGATAAAGTGCGCACTAGATGTGACCTTCTCCCCAGATTTAACACCATGACTTTGATGAGATTTCCAATAAACTGGAGCCAATGGAGATCTCAGAATGAAAAAACGTTATACCGAAGAACAAATCATCAAGGCCATTAAGCAGCAT
>NZ_JAFKCV010000316.1 GCF_017254865.1 Bowmanella dokdonensis
GTGATGTTACACATATTCATAGTGTGAATACCAAAAGATGTAAAGTTGATAACGATAGTCCCACATACTTGTGGCACTGCCGCCTTGGTCACATTGGTGTAAAGCGCATGAAGAAACTCCATGCAGATGGACTTTTGGAGTCTCTTGATTACGAATCATTTGACACGTGCGAACCATGCCTCATGGGCAAGATGACTAAGACTCCGTTCTCCGGAACAATGGAGCGAGCAACCAACTTATTGGAAATCATACATACTGATGTGTGCGGTCCAATGAGCGTTGAGGCTCGCGGAGGATATCG
>NZ_JAFKCV010000317.1 GCF_017254865.1 Bowmanella dokdonensis
AAGCTTAGTCGATTAGCCGGTACTTGTTGTCTGAGGGGTAATATGAGGATAAGTATGAAATTAGTGAAGATGTGTCTGTACGAGTGCCTTTTAGGGCACCCATCCATGAACTCACGGGTAAGCGACCGCCAGGGATGGCGGAAGTGACGAAAACGCAGGAGCAGTTTTTCGTCCGACTGTCAGGGATGGCGGAAGTGACGAAAACGCAGGAGCAGTTTTTCGTCCGACTGTCAGGGATGGCGGAAGTGACGAAAACGCAGGAGCGGTTTTTCGTCCGACTGTCAGGGATGGCGGAAGTGAC
>NZ_JAFKCV010000318.1 GCF_017254865.1 Bowmanella dokdonensis
TACATCAACAACTTAACCGCATTAAAAAGCTACTCGGTAATAACCAGCTTACTCTGGCCACCGCCGAAGCTCTGAGGCTGGCCAGCATTTTGCCTGACCAGGCGCGCTGGCATTCCGAACTGGGCTTGGTATTCAACCAGCTTAAACACTATGACCAGGCCATGGGGCTGTTTGAACGGGCTGTCCAACTTGCTCCGGATGCGGCCGATCATCACTACAATCTGGCCACAGTGCAGCGTTTTGTCGGGCGTATAGACCAGGCCCAGCACAGTCTGCAAAAGGCCCTGGCACTGAATCCCC
>NZ_JAFKCV010000319.1 GCF_017254865.1 Bowmanella dokdonensis
CGATGATCCTCTGCATTGCACAGACGCTGCATCCCAGCCATTACTGCAAAATCCCAAGGTGTGGCATTGGTTCCGTACTTTGTATTCGTTACTTGGGTGGATCATGGTGTCGCTGTTTATTTTCACCCTGACCAGTACGCTGAGAGCCGAGGATGACCACCAGCAACAGGACTGATTCCGGTATAAAAAAAGCCACCCTAAGGTGGCTTTTGGTCTGTTGATTCGTGCTTAAGAAGACAGCTCGGCTTTCAGCCTTTCGTAACTCACCTTCTCAGATTCCACGTACTTGCCCCATTGCTG
>NZ_JAFKCV010000320.1 GCF_017254865.1 Bowmanella dokdonensis
CATAATGCCGATACCATTTATCAGGTCAATCAGGCGTCCCGGGCGCCCATGCTGGATAACGAACAACAACAAAAACTAGAAGAAGCCGGGGCTGCGAAGCGCATAGAAGAGGGCGCAGCGCAGAATGGTCAGGATGCTAACGACATAGACAAACCAAACTAACCCGACAAGGCGGTAGACAAACTTCTACCGCCTTTATCTTTTACCCCTCTCTACAAGGAGTTGAGCATGAAGCTGGAATCCCTGGCCTTGCATCACGGCTATGAATCAGAGGCCACCACTAAGGCCGCTGCTGTACCT
>NZ_JAFKCV010000321.1 GCF_017254865.1 Bowmanella dokdonensis
GACCATCTACGCGCAGTAGCCAGGGATCGATGTCGAACGCCTGTGCGTTGGCTTTCGGGTCGGCTTTGTCTGTGCCGAATTCGTAGAAATTATTGTGGCCGCTGACTTTATTAAAAGGGGTCAGTGTCTCGCCGTGGTTTTCCTGCTTGCTATAACTCAGTGGGTGAGTTTTGAACTTAGGCTTATCATCGCCAAATAAGTTAAGCGCCAGTGACTGATGAGGAGCCAGTAAAGCACCCGCACCCATAAAGCCCAGTTGTTTTAATATCTGCCGGCGCTGCTGATAAACCGCTTCGTCG
>NZ_JAFKCV010000322.1 GCF_017254865.1 Bowmanella dokdonensis
GTTGATGGAAAGCGGTCGCCCAATAGGGGGAAAGTACAACTTTGATAAACAAAATCGTCGCCCTTGGTCTCCCACCGAGCAGGTTCCTACCCCTCGAGCGTTTAGGTCAGATAAGTTAACCCAGGAGGTGCTGCACTTAGTGAGTCAGGAATTTTCCGACAACCCTGGGAAACTCGAACACTTCAACTATGCGGTATGCCGTGAACAGGCGCTACTAGCATTGGACGATTTTATTCAAAACCGGCTAGCAAAATTTGGCGACTATCAGGACGCCTTAGCCGACAACCAACCAGCGGTGT
>NZ_JAFKCV010000323.1 GCF_017254865.1 Bowmanella dokdonensis
GTCAGGCTCTCGGAATACGAACTAACGCGGCGCACCAGCAGCTCAGCCTGGTTAACGGTATAGATATTACCGCCCAAAGGACCAGGGGCACGCTCAATAAAGTTATCGGAATAAGCCCAGATGTTACCGCGGGCATTGTCGATCATCAGCCCCTGCTGACGGTCCGCATCGTCCATATCGGTGTAAAACACATCGGCCAGGAACTCCAGGTTTTCAGTAACACTGGCCTGGAAGCTAGCGCTCAAACCCAGACGGTCACGTTCGGTCTGCTTGTCCATCATGCCGTGGAAACGCTGGCT
>NZ_JAFKCV010000324.1 GCF_017254865.1 Bowmanella dokdonensis
GGCCAAATACCTCACCATCAAAATGGCTCATGGCCACATTAGCCGCACCCAGCCGTTGTATGGTGGCAGACAGTACTTTGAGACGACTGGAAGACAGCTCATTGGCTACCAGTAACCCTTGATTGCTCATCAGCGCACTGATTTGGGTGGTTTTTGAGCCTGGTGCTGCAGCCATATCCAGTACTCTGTCGGGGGGATCCAAATCCTCAAGCAGGGCCACAGGCGGCAGCATGGAGCTAGCCTCCTGGATGTAAAAAAGCCCGGCCAGATGTTCGGCGGTATTGCCCAGTTGAATGTT
>NZ_JAFKCV010000033.1 GCF_017254865.1 Bowmanella dokdonensis
AGCATTACAACCATGTTCGCCCGCATAGCTCACTGAATTACATGTCGCCTGTTGAGTATGCAAAACAGGCAGCTTAAGCAGGAAAATCTCATTGAGGGATTGGTACTAATCTCGGGGAAAGGTCAGTACCAGTTCCTGCTAGGGGCGCCCGGACTGCAGAATTTCACCCGGAACAATCGTTCAGAACGTAGTTTATCAGGGCCCCCATCTCATAGATTGCCGGTCCAACCTCAAAACTAACTTCTGATGCCATCCCCGAGTGAATAGCTCTGATAGCGCCCTCTCGTACCCAAGCCCCTCCACTGCTACCAGCGGTCATCCCGCTTGGGCCAGCTAAGTAGTAATTCAGTCGTTTTCCCACATACATGCGGCCGATATTGCCATATAAGTGATCTCCGTTGTCCAGATCATTGGGGTAACCAATAGATCGTATCTCTTTCCCCTCTTCTGGTGGAGACGCCACTTTAAAATGCTCTTTATTCTCTGAGTGCTTGGCGGTTTTAATATAAGCGTAGTCATAGGTAACCTGAGCGGCGGCATTCCCACCCGCATCGGAATAAGCCTGCATCAGGCCGACCGCTACCGGGGTATAAAAATGCTCAGATTTCTTGGTTCCCTTATAATGCTGGTAAAATTGAATATCAGTATAGAATTTTCTTTGTCCGACACTTTGAAAGACACAGTGGGCAGCGGTGACCAACAAATTCTTATCTATAAACTGAGCCGTACAACTAGCCAATCCGGCATCTGTGGTCATAAATAATTTCCCTGCGTATTTCCAGGGTTTTTGACCCGAATCCAATTTCTTAGGTATCCCATCAGGCTCATTGCCTACCGCCCGAAGTTCATTTAATTCACTTAGTAAGTCCTGATCTAGCTTTATCTTGGGAAGGGGAACAGGCATTGCAGCATCCAGCTCCTGTTGACTAAACTCCCTGACCTTTTCGCTGGCAAGGGTTTGACAGATGTAGCTGGCATTCTCCTCTCCCATTACGGCCATTGAGCTGAACAGAAGAACAGAACTGGCAATCAACTTGATTAAGAAAGACACGTTGTAAGAGTAATTCATACTAATTCCCTGTGTTTGGTTAGATAGGCCATTCCTCAAACCACCAACAAATGAGGCTAGCTGCGTTATTATCGATTGAAATGTAGGCACAGGATTAACCGTTAGCAACTTTCTTAAATCTTTACGGGTTCTGACAGGGGCTCCGATATCTGATCCGAAATGCCTCATCAAAGCGACCCGGGCAAGCTAAGCAAGGCAATTCATCTACCACCAGTTAAATAGCATGCAGAACAACCTACCAGCGAAGTGGAGGAAGGCCGACCTTGATCGCTTCAGGCTTATGTCGAAGATTGGTTTGGATCATTGTGATTTGAGACTATCAGGAAATCTCGGGGAGAAGAGAAGTTGGTCGGCGTGAGAGTTTTATTCCGTACATCCTGTACTCCACCCTACGGGCCAGCTAAAGCTGTTCAAATTCGTTCCTGACGAATTTGTATTCCGGGCGGCCCAACCCTTCGCAGAGCTCGGGTCGTTCAATCGGGAAACAATAAAACTGTTTATTGTTTCTTTAGCCGCTTTCACCCTGTGCTACGCCCTGCGGGCCGGCCGCGGCTGTTCAAAATTTTTCCAGAAAATTTTGTACTCCAGGCTTCCTGCCCTACGCCCTATGGGCCAGCTAAAGCCGTTCCAAAACGCTCCAGGCGTTTTGGTGAACTCCGACGTAACCGCTACGGGCTCTTCATCATTAACGGGGGACATCAGCATTCATTAAACTGATTTTGCGAAGATCATTTAATGGAGATAAGCCGATGTCCCACGCAGGTGCCATTTTAGGCATAACTGAACTAGAAATCGAACGA
>NZ_JAFKCV010000325.1 GCF_017254865.1 Bowmanella dokdonensis
TTCTTGGTGATAGGGGCGAACAGCGCCTGATGGTCAATGGCCATCTGCACGATGCGGCCACGCTTGGCAGCAGGCATTTCGTCGGTCAGGGCAATCATTGGCGAGCGATCCAGATAGGCACTGCCCACACCGGTGGCCAGGTTAGTGGCGCCGGGGCCAAAGGTGCCGAAACACACGCCGGGCACACCGGTAATACGGCCACAAACGTCAGCCATAAAGGCCGCGCCGCCTTCGTGGGTGGCGAGAACAAATTCGATGCCGTCTGTGGTGCGCAGGGCTTCCATATAATCCACCCAGC
>NZ_JAFKCV010000326.1 GCF_017254865.1 Bowmanella dokdonensis
AGTGCGCCTTCATCAGGACGTGAATCTCAGGCGGCATTATCGTCAGGCGTTAAGGCCAAACGGATCATCGATGCTATGGCTGGGTTGGGTAAACCAGCGGGGCCCTTGTTCGGTCATATAGAAATGATCCTCCAGGCGCACACCGAACTCGTTAGGAGCGACAATCATCGGCTCGTTGGAAAAGCACATACCAGGTGCCAGAGGCTGCGTGTTGCCGCCGACCAGATAGGGCCATTCGTGAATGTCCATGCCTATACCATGGCCGATGCGATGAGGCAGACCGGGAAGTTGGTAATCT
>NZ_JAFKCV010000327.1 GCF_017254865.1 Bowmanella dokdonensis
CTGCAAAGTTACGTACACCGGCTGGTGAATCTCATTGGTGACACACTTAGCCCGTTAAGCCGAGAGCAGTTAAATCTAAACCTGACGGACGGCGGGGAGCCGTTAAATATCAACATTAATCAGATGGTGCCATTAGGGTTGTTAATCTGTGAGGCTGTGACCAATGCCTTTAAGTATGCCTTTAAGGACAGAGAGGGGACGCTGACGGTCAAGATGGCACGCCAAGACGGATTACTGCAATTGGAAGTCTGTGACGATGGGCCGGGCTTTGATCAGACCTTGTTTGAAAACGCCAGCT
>NZ_JAFKCV010000328.1 GCF_017254865.1 Bowmanella dokdonensis
AGTTTTCTGGCCACCAGCTTAATGGCTTGCTTAGCATCAGGCGTATTTTGCACAGTTAATTGAGTTAGGTTACCAATGGCAGACCAATCTCCCAATAACGCAGCTGACCAGTTAGCAGTGAAAACAATATCCGAAGCTTGATGAGTAAAGTAAGACCGCAAGTCTGCGAGTAAATCCTGTCTACCTAATTCGCCAATAACGCGTAATATAGGCGCCAGCTCATTAGCACTATTTAGCGCACTTTGCAGGGCTTGTTGCGGATCTTTTCGTTGCAAGGCAAAAACGCGTACTCCCAATT
>NZ_JAFKCV010000329.1 GCF_017254865.1 Bowmanella dokdonensis
CAGATCATGATTAACCTGATTATGAACTCGGTGATCCACGGCTTTGAATTTATGGAGAAAGGTCAAATCGACATTTGGGTCGAGATGCAAGGCAATAACAAGCTCTCCATTAGGTATGTAGATAACGGTAAAGGTATACCTGAACATCTGTGTAAACGCATTTTTGACCCCTTTGTCACCACGAAAAGGGGGCAAGGAGGTAGCGGATTAGGTATGCACTTAGTGTACAACCTGGTGACTCAGGCGCTAAATGGCTCTATCACTGTAACCAGTGAAGAAGGCCATGGCGTAGAGTTT
>NZ_JAFKCV010000330.1 GCF_017254865.1 Bowmanella dokdonensis
TCAATAATACCGTCGTGGTCTTCAGATAAACCAAGCTCTGAAGCGGAGCACAACATGCCATGAGAAGGCTGACCACGCAGCTTGGCTTTTTTGATTTTAAAATCGCCGGGCAGTACGGCACCCACTACGGCCACCGCGACTTTCAGACCCAAACGGCAGTTGGGCGCACCACAAACGATGTCCAGCAGCGCTTCGCCGCCCACATTCACTTTGGTGACCCGCAATTTGTCGGCGTCTGGGTGCTGGCCACATTCCACCACCTCGCCTACTACCACACCGCTGAATTCGGGGGCAACT
>NZ_JAFKCV010000331.1 GCF_017254865.1 Bowmanella dokdonensis
TTATGAATTACGTGCCGGTTTGGTTTATCGCCTGAATGAACACAGTGGCGTTAAGTTAGATTACGGTGGTGCTTTTCGCGCCGCCTATGGGGTGGAGACCCATTTTAACCTCATTGTTTGTTGCGACCAGCAGGGTAACAACACCGGCGGGTTGCGGGGCAATCCCCAGTTGGAACCCGAGCGAATCTCGACCATTAACCTGCAGTATTATCGCACCACAGAAAACAGCCGCCATGCGCTGACGTTGTTTCACAGTGATTTATCTCATTTGGTTTCGCGTTTACGCGCCAGTGATCG
>NZ_JAFKCV010000332.1 GCF_017254865.1 Bowmanella dokdonensis
CATGCGGTGGATATTCGCACCACCTTGCCGGTGCCTTTTACCCGCTGGCGTTATTATCTGGTGTTTTTAATGGGCAAAAACCGCCGGGAATTATCCGAGCGGGAAAAAGCCGTATCCGCCCTGGCATCCGCAGCGCTGTTAAGTGCGTTTATTGTGTTTTGTGTATTGCTGGGCTTGCTGGTGCTGTACCTGATTAAATCGGCACTGGGGATTAACTTGTTTGATAATTTCTCGTTGGGGATTTGGTCAGAGTTTAAAAAGCTCTTCGAGTAACGCTTCGGGTTGGGGTCGAAGCGT
>NZ_JAFKCV010000333.1 GCF_017254865.1 Bowmanella dokdonensis
CGCGGCTTTGCATAGATACACGCTTGATACCCAGGTGGTGGCGCCTTATGACTACAGCAAAGCCATCGAAGTGGCGATTAAAGAGTTTGCCCCGGATAAGCTGATTATTCTCGGCCCTGGCGCCACCCTGGGAGGCGCAACAGCGCAAGTACTGATTAAACACCTGTGGCACAAGCTGCAAAACAAACAGGATTTTATCCAACAACAGCAACAGGAACCGCTGCTCCTGGCTATGGGCCTTGAGGGGCAGCGCCAAGGGGTAACGGGCTAACCAGAAGCCGGGCATTGACGTTGCCT
>NZ_JAFKCV010000334.1 GCF_017254865.1 Bowmanella dokdonensis
GAATTTAACATCAATCATATCCGTCATAGTACCGGCATGAGCTTGTCTGGGGGAGAGCGACGCCGCGTGGAAATCGCCAGGGCCTTATCTGCCAATCCGCGCTTTATCTTGTTAGATGAACCCTTTGCGGGCGTTGATCCTATCTCGGTCAGTGACATCAAGAAGATTATTCATCACCTAAAAGACAGAGGAATCGGGGTACTGATCACTGACCATAATGTCAGAGAGACCCTGGATGTTTGTGAAAAAGCCTATATCGTCAGTCACGGAGAGCTGATTGCAGAAGGAAGTGCAGAG
>NZ_JAFKCV010000034.1 GCF_017254865.1 Bowmanella dokdonensis
GACCATCAAAAAACGTCGCCCCGGTGTCATGCTTCTCCAGTGCATCCAGTACGGCTGCACGGAGTTCAGTATGTTTCATCGCTTTATTACCATCCTCAGTTGATGCTGCAGCGCATAGCCCAGCTCTTTCGGAAGACGTTCACGCCGTATCCGCTCAATATTTTGTTTAAACGCCGTGGTCAGCGGCACCGCCATCGGGATTTTCACCACATCAATGGGGTAACGGTTTTTCCCAGCCACACGCTGCATGACATGCCACCGGCCATTTTTCAGTTGCTGAATAAACGCGCCGGGAATACGACGGTTACCCACCACAAGCACGCTGCCGCCACCTTTCAGGGATGAACGCTGCCCCTTTTTACGACGCCTGCGGCGCGAAAGGACAACCCGCGCATTACCCAGCTTGATTACGGGCAAATCCCCCCGGTTAACTTTGATTCTGGCCTGCGGATTTTTGACCGTGGCCCTTTTCAGCCTGGCCCTTTCCTTTACCAGTTTCCGGCGTACCTTTGTCTCACGGGCAACCTGTGACGCCGACTGCGATATCGCGGATGAAGCAACGCGGTTAATGGCCATTGCGGCGGCACCAGGCACCGCCGTTTTGCTGATACGGCTGAGGTTTTCAACGGCCTGCTCAAGACCTTTTATGGCCATACATCCCCCTTTCAGCGGCGACGGTTAACGGCAGGCGGTACGCCCCGTCCAAGCCAGAGATGACAACTTCCGCCATCATCCGGCGAAACCCGATCTACCCAGAAATTTTCCTCACCGATGGTCAGCGTGTCTCCACGCCGCAGCTGCCGCACCTCATCAGTCCGGACAAACAGGGACGGGCTGGAGCCTTCAACGCGCACGCCCTGTCCGGCATAGCTGATATTTTCAGGGTCATCAAAAACACCACGTATCACCGCACCTGACTGCTCACCGGATGTAATGGTGGCTGACGTTCCCATGTACCCGCGTATCGTTTCATCGGCGCGGGCAATGGCAGCATCGAACAGGTTATCGAAATCAGCCACAGCGCCTCCCGTTATTGCATTCTGGCCAGGCCGCGCTCTGTCATTTCGGCTGCCACACCGGCAGAGACACGAAACGCCGTTCCCGGCAGCACAAATGCCACAGGTTCATCCCGCGTGGCGTGAAGTGCATCAGTATGCAGCTTCACCAGTGCCACGACCGTGACCAGTTCAGACGTATCCAGAATCACGGTATCCGGCTGCGCTGATCCCACCTCATTTTCATGTCCGGTCAGCACATTTTCCCGGCTGAGAGGGGTGTCCTGACCGGCAGTTTCATCCGTGTCATCAAGCTCCTCTTTCAGCTCTGCCACACGGAGCGCCAGTTCTTCTTTCGTCCCCGTCAGGCTGACATCACGGTTCAGTTGTTCACCCAGCGAGCGGAGACGGGCAATCAGTTCATCTTTCGTCATGGACTCCTCCACAGAGAAACAATGGCCCCGAAGGGCCATGATTACGCCAGTTGTACGGACACGAACTCATCAGTCATCAAGCTCCTCTTTCAGTTGTACGGACACGAACTCATC
>NZ_JAFKCV010000335.1 GCF_017254865.1 Bowmanella dokdonensis
TTTTCAATGATGATTGTGGAGCACTTGGGTGTTTCCTGGCAGAGTGGTCGCCCGCTTGGATAAGCGACTCTAAGGTCAGTCATCTGGCTTTGCAGCAAAATCTCAGTACCAATGACATCCCAGTCTCTCAGGTACGTCTGTTTGACAGCCTGAGCTTACCTGAAGAGCCGGCCGATATGGTGCTGATGAAAATCCCCAAAACCCTGGCCTTGCTGGAACATCAGCTTATTCAGTTACAGTCAAACGTGGACAACCACACGCGAATTATCGCCGCGGCCAAGGCCAATCAGATTCAAA
>NZ_JAFKCV010000336.1 GCF_017254865.1 Bowmanella dokdonensis
ATCCATGCCCTTACCATCATCTTCGATGGTTAGCAGAATATGATCGCCTTCCTGAGAGGCAGACAAGGTCACTGTACCAGTGCGTTTCTTGCCTGATGCTTCCCGCTCATCGGGCATCTCAATACCATGGTCAACGGAGTTTCTGACCAAGTGCACCAAAGGATCGGCCAAGGCTTCAACCAGGTTTTTATCCAGGTCGGTGTCTTCACCCACCAAATTCAGGTTAATTTCTTTTTTCAGGCTGCGGGCCAGATCTCTTACTACCCGCGGGAATCGACCGAATACCTTTTTGATAGG
>NZ_JAFKCV010000337.1 GCF_017254865.1 Bowmanella dokdonensis
CTGTTTTCTTCCATGCTGCGCGGCAAACTGGCCCTGTGGTACCAACTCAGCCCCGGTATTATGCTGCGCACTACCTTGTCTAACGGCTTTCGCGCCCCTACCGCCGGGCAGGTATTTAGTGAACGTACCTCGCAATCCCTAAACAGCAGCTTTGATGCCATCACCACCAGTGGTCGCTTTTCGCCAAATGGCGAGGTGGCAGCGGTGCTCTCCGAGCGCCCCGAGGTGAATATTCGCCCCTTGCGGGCCGAGAAGTCGGTCAATATCAGCGCCGGTGTGGGCTTCAGTTTACCCGG
>NZ_JAFKCV010000338.1 GCF_017254865.1 Bowmanella dokdonensis
TTTGCAGATCCGGTTGCAGATTTTGCTCAAGAAAACGTCGGTTTCTCAGCCCGGTCAGCGGATCTGTGGTACTGGCTTGTTCTACCTGGCGATACGCTTCCTGCAATTCCTGATTTTTGGCATTTAACTGTTCGGTGCGCTGGGCCACCTGCTCGCTGAGGAGACGAGTTTGGCGGCGCTGGCTGTATTTTCCATATGCCAGAAACAGCACCAGAAAGCCGCTGGTCAGGGCGACTATCCATAGCGACCAAAAAAAACGCTCCCGTTCGGCAGCGGTAAGCTGCAGCTCCTGATCT
>NZ_JAFKCV010000339.1 GCF_017254865.1 Bowmanella dokdonensis
CCTATTACGGCGGCCCGTATGTAATGTGGAAAGGTACCCCCTATGCGCACATTATGGTGCCAGTAGGTAAACGGCCCTGACAAGCAGGCAATAAAAAAGGGCCGACCGGCCCTTTTTTCTTTCTGCTTTTCCCTGCGTTACAGGTACTCAACCTCAATGATTTCATATTCCACAACACCGGCAGGCGTCTGAATTTGCACAATGTCATCCAGGCTCTTACCAATCAGACCGCGGGCAATAGGAGAATTCACGGAGATCAGATTGTTTTTGATATCCGCTTCATCATCGCCCACGAT
>NZ_JAFKCV010000340.1 GCF_017254865.1 Bowmanella dokdonensis
CGTACAAACCATCGGGGTTTAACGAGATATTCTTAGTCGGTTGTCCTCGGACACCAGAGGGGGTGGCGTTTTCTACCACAAGCTTTTTTTCTATTAATCCTTTAGTCAGCTTGGTTGCTTGTACTGTTGAGAAGCCCAGTTTTTTCGCTAATTCAATTCGGGTACTTATCTGAGTCCGTCTAATAATTTCCAGCACTAAACGTTCACTTGTACTTAACTCGACTTTCGTCATCAACATATCCCATGAAAATCAATCTTTTACATCTTGAATCAGTGTGGTTCGCGAATTCAGCTTT
>NZ_JAFKCV010000341.1 GCF_017254865.1 Bowmanella dokdonensis
CCCTTTTTGCTCCAGCTTATCCAATCTGTTCGTCATGGCGCCTGAGCTTAGCAACATAGATTGGTGCAACTGCGACGGCGTCAGGCAATGGGGGGCGCCGGTACGACGTAAGGTAGCCAGCACGTCAAACTCGCCGTACTTGAGATCAAAAGCCTCATGACAACGGCCCACTTCCACTTCAATGGTTTTCATCAAACGGAACATACGGCCAATGATCTTCATCGGCAGCAGGTCCCCCTCTATGCCTTCGCTTTGCCACTGGCGGGCGAATTCATCCAGATCATCACTCTGCGTG
>NZ_JAFKCV010000342.1 GCF_017254865.1 Bowmanella dokdonensis
CGCAAGCAGCAAAGTGGAGGCCATTAAACCTATTAATTTCATGTTTATCCCCTATTGGATCCCAGATGCCGGCATATCCAGGCGAGACTCACTGGCAATTAAGGCACTTACCTGCGCAGACGGCAGTAAGGTTTGTGCCGACGCTTTCAGTTCTTTTGATACCAGGTCGACCATTCTGGCCTGCACCAACACACCGCGTCGATGTTTGGTTAAGGTGCCGGTCAAAACCAAATTGGCCTGCATATCGGGGCGTAATTCGGTGTAGTCTCGGCTTAACACCAGATCCCCCTGTTCG
>NZ_JAFKCV010000343.1 GCF_017254865.1 Bowmanella dokdonensis
GAATATTCAACATGGATGACAAGGTATCAGTGTGCGACAGACTTTGGATAAAAGGAGCTGAGAGCTGGATTATATGCTGTTCGCTAAGCTCAGATAGCTGAGCTGGATCCAGACTATATTCGGTATTCATACAAACTCCCAATCGAACCTATGACAATGCCCTTGGGCATCAGGCTTAGTTGCTGCGCGGTGATTTTTGAATGGCGTTGCACGCTTCCTCAATCTGATACTAATCCAAATGTCAGAATCTTCAATTTAGCGGACAGAGCAGCCGGGTATACCGGTGCTGGGTTT
>NZ_JAFKCV010000344.1 GCF_017254865.1 Bowmanella dokdonensis
GTCGGCCGGCATCAAATCACGTTTAAAATAGCCCTGCATATGCATCAGCACGTTAGTGTGTTTGCGCCTGTTGGTGGGCTTGGATAATGCTTGCATCATCAAAGCCAGATATTCCTGGGCGATGGTATGTTCCTGCCCTTTGGCCTGGGCAACCAATCGCCCCAAAGCACGGTACAAAACGGGGCTGTACGCCATCACAAGCAACTTATGACGACTGTGAAACTTGACCAGCGCATGCACACTGAGGGACGCCATCACCTTATGTCTGAATTCGTGATAAACAAACACCCTGGT
>NZ_JAFKCV010000035.1 GCF_017254865.1 Bowmanella dokdonensis
CTCATAGACAGGATCTTTAGCGGAAGGCATTGAAATAGATAGAAAAAAGGCTCTTGGTGTGATCTGATTATTTCGCCAAAAACAAACCGATAACGAGCCGAAGAGCCATGGAAATTATGTCAGCCTGTCAGAAGGTAAGCCAGCTATTTAATGCGTCTTGGATGAATGAACAGGCGAAGCGTGTCGGACTGTGTAAACGCCTAAGACGCATTCAGCCTTTACCCCTGTCAGCGGCCATGGTGGCGGGATTGGGCGATGGTAAGGTGACAGCAATAGCCGACTTGCATCGGACCTTCAATGGCCTGGGGATGTCGCCAGAGGCGATGGTGGCCTACAAGCCTTTCCATAATCAGTTACGTAAGCAGTCCTTTGCGACATTTATGCAAGCATTGGCAAAGCGGGCCATGGTGCTGTTTAGCCAGCAGTGGAGTCAGGATATCCCTGGTCTGTCCCAATTCGAGCAAGTGCTGTTGCATGATGGTAGCTCCTTCGCCCTGCATAAGCAGTTGGCTGAGGTGTTTCCCGGACGCTTCAAGAAGCTAAGTCCAGCAGCCGTCGAATGCCATATGACGATGTCGCTGTTGGACGATCAACCCTTGGCCCTCTCGGTCAGTGCCGATACCTCTGCGGAGCGCCGTTACTTGCCTGAGCCAATGGGGTTACGAAACAGATTACTGCTATGTGATGCAGGCTATCCGCAACAGGATTATCTGAGCCAGGTGAACCAACATGGTGGCTTCTACCTGATGCGTCATGGCAAGAACTGGAACCCGCTTATCAGACAGGCCAACAATAGTAAGGGCCGCAAACTGGATAAGTTGGTGGGCAAACGGCTTCAGGACATCCGGCGCCGAGATAGCCGTAGTGAAGTACTGGATCTGGAGGTAGATTGGGCCGGCCATCGCGTACGGGTTATCCGCTTCTGGCATCAGGAAAGTAAACGGTACCTGAGTTGGATGACTAACCTCTCGACCGAGCAATTCAGCGCTGAACAGGTGATGAAACTCTATCGCTTACGCTGGCAGATTGAGTTGTTGTTTAAAGAATGGAAGAGCCACAACAACCTGCACAAGTTCAATACCCGCCAGCGCTATCTGGCTGAAGGGTTGATATGGGCAAGCCTGCTCAGCCTGTTGGTCAAACGCTTGGTTGGACGGGCGGCAGCCCATCTGGCAGGCAAGCGGCTATCGACCTTGAAAATGGCTAAATTTACCCAAGGCTGGCTGGAGCCAATGATGAAATCACTGACCACAGGATTTACGCAACAATTAGCGATAGATCTGCATTGGGCTGTAGAATTGCTGGCCCGAACCTGTTGCAGAGACCAGCAATCAAAAGCTAAGAAAAGCAATAGTTTAGAGGGGATTCTTGAGGCCTTTGGAGCTTAAGGTCCAGTGTATGAC
>NZ_JAFKCV010000345.1 GCF_017254865.1 Bowmanella dokdonensis
TCACTATAGTGGGTACCTGGCGTCTATGTATAACCGGGGGGAGATCGATGGTGTTGCCACCGAGAATGCAGAAAGCCCGGGATACCACGTTGACGTTTTCCGGCACATAAATATTGTCACCACCAAACAGGCAAAACACTCTGATGGTTACCTGCTGACTGGTAAATACCGCCTGACTAAAATCCAGCTCAGAGCCTCCCATAATACTGACACTGGTGATCTCAGTGGGCACAACCCACGCCCCGGTTCGCGTGCTACCGCCCAGTACACTAAAAATTGTTTCATTTTCAGTCC
>NZ_JAFKCV010000346.1 GCF_017254865.1 Bowmanella dokdonensis
CCGAAAATACGCGGCCGGCCATATCGAACTTAGAACCATGACATGGGCAGAAGAAACCTTCTGGTACACCTTCGACCTGTTCTTCGAATGCACCATCTTTAAGGTGCTGGGGAGAACATCCAAGGTGAGTACAGATCCCGACCAGAACCAGATATTCCTCTTTTAGGGAACGATATTGATTCTTCGCAAACTCTGGTTGTTGAGGTTCATCAGAAGCCGGATCTTTTAGAAGCTCTTCGTGCTTGCCCAGCTCCGCCAACAGTTCTGGAGTACGGCGAACGATCCAAACCGGT
>NZ_JAFKCV010000347.1 GCF_017254865.1 Bowmanella dokdonensis
CGAGGGGCGTTTAGTTTCCCATCCACTTGGATATTGGCCGATAACTGACCATCCAGTTTACTCAGTTGCGGAACCAGATTGATGAACCCGGCCAAGGGGAGCGGAGCCAAATGCAAATTAGCACTCAGGTCGGCGTCGGCCTTATTACCTACTTTGCCATCCAACTTGAGCAGGTCTTGTCCTGACGGTGCAAGTAACTGACCTTGCAGTTGCAAACTGCCGTCATCCAGGGAGTGCAGATTAAATTCACCGCCTTGCCAGGTAAGCAGCGGTAACGGCTCCCCTTCCCATTG
>NZ_JAFKCV010000348.1 GCF_017254865.1 Bowmanella dokdonensis
CGGCTGATTAAAGCAAAACTCAGAGAGATTCGCGACGCTCTGGCCAACTGACAACAGATGAACCTAGAGCATTTGCAGTCAACACTGGCGCAGCATAATCCTAGGCTGCCGCCGGTGGAAGACTGGAATCCAGACTACTGTGGCGAACTCGAACTGGAGATTCGTCATGACGGTAGCTGGCACCACCAAAATTCACCCATTAGCAGAAAATCGCTGATCATGCTTTTTGCCAAGGTATTAAAGCGGGAAAACGATCGTTACTACTTGGTCACTCCGGTGGAAAAGCTAGGCAT
>NZ_JAFKCV010000349.1 GCF_017254865.1 Bowmanella dokdonensis
GACAGTTCCATATAGGCTTCCGACACTTTGTAACTGCCGGCGATGGCCTCTTCTGCACCGTTACGCAACACGGTTGAGTCTGGGTCACGCCAGCCTTTTTCGGCGCGACGCTCCACCCCTGCCGCAAAGGCTAAGGTACCGGCCGGCAATTCCATCAGATCACCATATAAGTTGGCGGTCCAGGAGCGCATTTGGTTACCGCCGGTTCCTTCGCGGCGATACTTCACATAGTCAATGACCTCAGGCGTCAGTTCGTTTACACCAAACCAGTCACCACAGGGAATACCATTGCT
>NZ_JAFKCV010000350.1 GCF_017254865.1 Bowmanella dokdonensis
TGGTGTTACCTCGAGGAGCAGGTCCTTCCCTTCTTCGGTGCTAATGCGGGCCTGGCTTAAGCTGATGCTGGCCAGCGGGCTTTGGCGGGTATTGTCTCGCAAGATATACAGGCCGCTATTGATATCGCTGACCAGAATCAGGCCACTGGGCAAAAAAGGATAAACGCCCCAGGCACCATTGAAGGTGGTTTGGTCGCTGGCAGGGTAGGTATCAAAAAGGCCAGCTTGGGTAGGCTGAGTAGGATCGCTGATATCCAGTACGGTAAGTCCGCGTTCGTAATTAGACATATAGT
>NZ_JAFKCV010000351.1 GCF_017254865.1 Bowmanella dokdonensis
TTTGATATTCAGGATGTTGGGGTGCGTTATTACACCTATATCAGCTCCATGCATTACATGATGGAAGCGGCCGCTGAAGCCGGTTTACCTTTTATGGTACTGGACAGGCCCAACCCCAATGGTGACTACGTTGATGGCCCGATGTTGGAGCCGGAGTTCCGCTCTTTTGTCGGCATGCATGAAATTCCGTTGGTGCATGGTCTGACTGTAGGGGAGCTGGCCCATATGATCATTGGCGAAGGCTGGCTTAACACCGATAAGACCCTGTCGTTAACTGTGATTCCAATGCAAG
>NZ_JAFKCV010000352.1 GCF_017254865.1 Bowmanella dokdonensis
TGCGACCTAGTTGGAATGAAGGGGACTTTTTCGGTAACACCTTCGGGCAATAAAAAAAGGGGCATCGCCCCTTTTTCAATTCAAATACAATGACTAGACGAAGAAGCGTCCTTTCAGCAATTGCCATTGCTCGGCAAAGCCCTCGGTAGGGCGACGGGTAAACTCACTGCGGATAAACTGATTGATGCGGCCATCGGCAAAGCAAATCAGAATATTGGCGATCAGTCCTTCGTCGGCAATCATCGGCTTGCCTTCGCGTAGCTTGCGCTCTCGCAATACTTGCCTTAATTGT
>NZ_JAFKCV010000353.1 GCF_017254865.1 Bowmanella dokdonensis
CGCAAAGCCAAGTAAAGACTGTCAGATTTTTTTACAGAAAAGCCAGGCTTAGCCTGGCTTTTTTATTTTTACGCCCAGCATGTTCTGCGCCTTACACCTTCAACACCTTAAGCAGAGCGTATCAACTTTGCCGACTTTTACGGCAGAGTATTTGCCACCAAAACAGCACCAACTGACGAAGTCCTAGCAACATAAAACGCGGATTGTGCTTGATGTACCGCCAGAACAATCGTTTGGGTTCCTGACCGAAACGATAAAACCATTCCAAGCCCACTTTTTGCATCCAACGTGG
>NZ_JAFKCV010000354.1 GCF_017254865.1 Bowmanella dokdonensis
GGTTTCAATCACCGAGGGATGCACATGCAGCAGTACGCCACCTTCCTCATCAATTTGCGGTGTCACATCCAGCGCGATACCCGAGAAAAAGGGCGTGAGTTCAATATTTGGCGTCACTGCCGTGGTGGACGAGCTGATGGTGCTTTGACTGGACACATCGGTAACGAAATACTCATCGTCCCCGACTTTAATCACCGCTTTTTGATTATTGGTGGCCGTGACTCTGGGACTGGACAATACCTGCATATTGCCTTGTGAAGACAACAAACTCAGGACGCTGGAAAAGCTGTTC
>NZ_JAFKCV010000036.1 GCF_017254865.1 Bowmanella dokdonensis
AGGCTGGATTGGTCTCACTGCGTGATGGATGGATCAAGCTTCACTACCCTGAGTGAAACGCCCTGTGCGGAGCCGCATGCAGGGTGTTGTGGGGACTGGGGGCTAGAAACCTCCGGTTACCCGATTAACTTGGAGATTTAGAAAAGACATAATCGAAATCTAGCCAATACTCTTTTGATCCCGGCAGATGGGTTGGACCCTCTTTTAGATGCGCGCGTCCATTTTTGATATCGATTATGAACATCCGTAGGCCATTCACATAAATCTCGAACCACTTGTAGTCTGGGCGAGAATCATTGTGAACGACGTAACAGCTTGGAGCTCTGATAGATATCTCGTCACCATTATTCAAGAATGTAATCTCTGGAGGATTTTCCAATCCCTCTATTTGACGGTACTCCCAATAATTTCCTCGCACACTACAATCGACGGAGTAGTACTGCTCACACCCATATATGTACGTCAATGTAGGAGACTCACCTGCTGTCATAGTTAGGGTGTATTGATCTTCTAATGGTCTGGGATCTCGTTCGATCTTTGCATCCAGACAGTTCACACCCATTACAGCAGACGTACACCCGGTCAAGCCGAGCCAGACTAGAAGAATAGTTTTTTTGACAATTTGCACCATGTGAAAGTTAACGTTTAGATAACCGGCCTTTTCTTAAGCATTCCAATTCCCTTCGACTATCTTCTCAAGGTGCGGTTAATCTTCCTTGTTGGGCCGCCGCTCGCGGGCTATGGGGATTCGATTGCGTAGGTTGGCATTACTATGCCCCGGTTGGAAGGAGGCTGCAATCTTCCGTTGGCTTCTAATGGTTGTCATCTATCGCTTCTCTTTTTATTCCGGGCACTCGGATGCCCACCATCTGCTTGTGATAGTGCGCTTTTCAGGCTGTCTGTCTAGGAACTTCTTTCTCCAGGGAAGCCTGCTGATAAAGCGGGGCGCCACAGATTTCGCAGCAGGCGGGTCGGCCTATACCGGCGAGGTAATCCTGCCATTGCAACAACTGCCCAGCCGTTACCGGCATCTGTCCCAACAATTCTCTGGCCTGATTCAGCCGGTTTCTTGCTGCTGAACTGTAGAGCCCCAGATAACGAATGCTGGCTTTGCCCGGCAGGGGCACATGCATCAACCAGCGCTGGATAAAGGTCTCCACCGGGAGATTGGCCACTTCCTGTTGGCCAGTGCGGTGCGACTGATAACGAAAACGCACCCGGCCTGCTTCTGCGCAAATCAATTGTTGGCGGCTGAAGGGGCCACCCCGGACATAGCGGGCCAGGTAGATGGCCACACCCTTGCCATGTTCATAACGTTTGCAGCAATGCACTATCCAGTCTTTCCTACCCAGGCGGTTAAGGGAGCTGCGGAGTTTCGC
>NZ_JAFKCV010000355.1 GCF_017254865.1 Bowmanella dokdonensis
CAGCAGAACTGGTATCTCAAACATCCTAAATATATGGACAGGGTCAGCAAGCGCGCCGCGCCCTTTTTGTTCCTGATTGTTGAAGAGCTGGAAAAACGCAATCTGCCCATGGAACTGGCCTTATTGCCCATAGTAGAAAGTGCCTTTGACCCCTTTGCTTACTCCCACGGCCGCGCTGCCGGCATGTGGCAGTTTGTGCCAGAAACCGGTAAACGCTTTGGGTTGCGCCAGAGTTGGTGGTACGACGGTCGTCGTGATGTGTTAGCCTCCACCCAGGCGGCCCTGGATTAT
>NZ_JAFKCV010000356.1 GCF_017254865.1 Bowmanella dokdonensis
TTGATTAAAAGTCAACTGCTCTACCAACTGAGCTAACGACCCACAATCTATGGAAGGTAGCAGATTTTCTCATTCGCGAAAGCTAGGAGAAAGTGGTGGGTCGTGCTGGATTCGAACCAGCGACCAATTGATTAAAAGTCAACTGCTCTACCAACTGAGCTAACGACCCACTTGTTTTCGTTGTCTGCTGCAACGGGCGCATATAATACTTATTTCAGAACCACGCGCAACCCAAATTTCCCAGAAAATGACATTTTTCTTTCTGAATGCTTTATTTATAGGCGGTATGTG
>NZ_JAFKCV010000357.1 GCF_017254865.1 Bowmanella dokdonensis
CTGCTTCGTCGTCGTTAATCGCTCTAAGCACCCGGATAAGGATGCCGGGTGCGCCTTCCTCTCGATAGCATTTGCCACCTCAGCCAATCAGCAGTCTTTAATCGTTTATGATCAGCTTTTTCACCCAAACCCCTCGCTTTAGGTGGTTAGGATTTGCCCGGATACTGCAAGTCTAAACGCGGCTTTTGGGCTGATTAATTCGATATATCCCTGCCACCCCTCATTGACACTGCGTTATGCCCAGCAGTGCAGTCTATCTCTCTAATATGACAAAATGATGTAAGAAAAATT
>NZ_JAFKCV010000358.1 GCF_017254865.1 Bowmanella dokdonensis
GTCGCGGGTCAGTATGCTGCGTGTTGAGTTCAGCGCAGAGTTTGAACAGGTGGTGAACTGATGCAGGATATCCGGCAGGAAACACTGAATGAATGCACCCGTGCGGAGCAGTCGGCCAGCGTGGTGCTCTGGGAAATCGACCTGACAGAGGTCGGTGGAGAACGTTATTTTTTCTGTAATGAGCAGAACGAAAAAGGTGAGCCAGTCACCTGGCAGGGGCGACAGTATCAGCCGTATCCCATTCAGGGGAGCGGTTTTGAACTGAATGGCAAAGGCACCAGTACGCGCCCC
>NZ_JAFKCV010000359.1 GCF_017254865.1 Bowmanella dokdonensis
GTATTTGCACTATGCTAGCTGACACGTGTTACTGAAACACAAGTAGGACCGCCTGGAAGTTTGGCGTGACAACAATAAGTTCAAATCGCTTTTTTATGGAGAGCATCCATGTTTCAACCCGAAAAAATGACCGAAATGGTCGACACCTATGTCATTCCGTGGGGCATCAATATTGCCCTGGCATTACTGATTTTTATCGTCGGCCGTATTGTCGTCGGTATCCTGATTGGCCTGTTTGGCAAGGTAATGGCGCGTTCTAAGTATGACAACATGCTGGTGGACTTTGTTAAG
>NZ_JAFKCV010000360.1 GCF_017254865.1 Bowmanella dokdonensis
GATTATCCTGGAAGCCGCCCGTCAGTTTGGTATTGGTCATCTGTTGGCGGTCAGTAATCCTGACTCGAAAAAGCCGGTCAGAGAGATAGAGGAATTCCCGGCAATTCAGGATTATCGCTATTTGCTGGAAGATATTCGCCGCAATCCGGTTGTGCGTGATAGTTAATTAAAATCCACAGATGTTTGGTTATTGTAATCCTGTCATCTTGACCCCAGGCTCGGTATCGCTTTAACTGCTGTTAGTGGCATTGAACACTTATGCATTCTTTTGGAAGGCTCCATTTGTCAGT
>NZ_JAFKCV010000361.1 GCF_017254865.1 Bowmanella dokdonensis
TAAACCCGACCTGTTAGGTCAACACGCTCTAGCGGCGCTGGCGGAGAAACACGCAATTCAGTACACTGTTGGCAAGTTTTTGTTGGTGATTCGTTATGCATAAGCTGGCCCATATGGGCTTTCGTCTTCATATGCCCTGCCCGGCATTGGCTGACTATATCAGTTGCTATTGGAGCATCCAGACCATGCATTGTGATCTCGCAGCAGAGGCGGAGTTTATGCATCCGGAGGGTGGCACCGGACTGATTTTTAATTTCGCCGAGCCTATGCAGTTTAACGAGCAATGGATG
>NZ_JAFKCV010000362.1 GCF_017254865.1 Bowmanella dokdonensis
GGGGTGCCCAGATTAGTGATCAACACCCCGATTTTGTCGGCTTGCTCATGGCGAAAACTGTCACTGTTGCGATAACGCATACGGCATCCTTAATCACTTAGCTCAGGGTGTGTAATAAGTCGGCGCACCAGGCCCTACCGGCATACCCAGTACAAACACCCACAGATAGAACAATACCGTCCAACCCACGAAAAAGATCATTGAATAAGGCAACATAGTGGCAACCAATGTACCTATACCCAGATTTTTCTGATAACGGCTGGCAACGGCCAGAATTAAGCCAAAGTAGC
>NZ_JAFKCV010000363.1 GCF_017254865.1 Bowmanella dokdonensis
CGTCTACCTGGATTTCTCCCGAGTCCCAGTCCGCCAGAAAACCCATCATTAACGAATGAGGAAAGGGCCAAGGTTGGCTGGCGAAATAACGCAGGTTTTTAACCTTAATGCCCACTTCTTCCATAATCTCTCTGTGCACAGCCTGTTCAAGGCTTTCGCCACTTTCAACAAAGCCGGCCAGGGTGGAATACATACCTTCTTTATGATGGGCGCCCTGAGCAAGTAGAATTTGCTCACCTTTACGTACGGCAACAATAATGCAAGGCGATATTCGTGGGTAACAACGATGT
>NZ_JAFKCV010000037.1 GCF_017254865.1 Bowmanella dokdonensis
CTCAACGTACACGATTAATAACACCATTCCATCCGCAATGGGTCATTACTCTGATCCGGTAGTTTTCAAAATTTCTAAAACCATACGCTCTTCTCGATAGCATTTCCATTTTGTTGTGGAAGCCCTCTGTAATGCCGTTATTGCGGGTAAAACGCCACATAGCAATAATCGGCTGTAGCCAGGAAGTCAGTGTCTTAGCCAGTGCTTTCAGTGGACTGTTATGCAGTTGTTCCAGCAAGCATAAAAAGCCCGGTAACTTGTTTGCCATTCGCTTTTCCGTCATGGTCTTGAGTAGAACGTAACGAATGAGTTTCTGTTTAGCTTCATATAAGGCCTGGAGAACAGGGTAGTCAGCCAAATACCCCTGTAGATTCTCGGCGTTCTTTTCACTTAGCCGCCACTGATGCCTGCGCATCAGGCTAAGTAGGCCACGGTTTCTGCGCCCCTCCGGGTGATGCAACTGCCACGCTTTTAAAAAGTGGTGATTAATCAGACGAACCACATGAAAGCGGTCTGCCACTATGGTGGCGTTAGGGAAGTAACGTTTCGCGATATTGCGGTAGGTTTCAGACAAATCCATGGCGATAAGTCGTACGTTCTCTCGCCCTTCTAAGCGTTGTAAATACCGCCTCAGGCTTGGCTCTGAGCGTCCGAGTTTTACATCAAACACGTTGTGATTTTTTAGGTCGACCATGGTCGTGGCATAGCCTTTCCTGCGAGTAAAGAAGTGCTCATCAATACCCAGCATCTCAGGACAAGGGCGACTCACGATCTCTTTATATTTCTGGCTGATGTGTCCCTGATACCAGCGCTCAACAGTGGCAGAGCTTATCCGGTGTGTACGAGATATCTTGCGTTGCGTCACGCCGCCATGATGCGCTTCAAAGACTTCCAGTCGATAGCACTCTGATGCGCGATAGCGCGGCCTGATACCCACAAACGGGTGCCGGAAATAGCGGTTGCAGGCACGACAGTGATACTTAGGCACGCGAAGGTGAAGCGTTAACACCTGATTGCCCTGGCGCGTGTGCTTAACCGTCCGGTGGTGGGTTGCTTTAATTCTTAGTTGTCTGGCGTCACAGTGCATACACGGTGGTCTGCTACTGGGCCGGGCCCAGACCTCAATGCTGTCGTGGCGATGTATTCGTTCGATTTCTAGTTCAGTTATGCCTAAAATGGCACCTGCGTGGGACATCGGCTTATCTCCATTAAATGATCTTCGCAAAATCAGTTTAATGAATGCTGATGTCCCCCGTTAATGATGAAGAGCC
>NZ_JAFKCV010000364.1 GCF_017254865.1 Bowmanella dokdonensis
ATGCGGTCACGGGATCCTAGTGTTAGAGTTAGCAAATTCGTTTAACCCGAGTAGAAGAGAGTTCAGAGTCCCACAGTATAGGTCGAGGAGTAAAAGATCCTAGTACCACCCAATGGCGACGTGGGCCCGTAAGCCACACAACCATGTTAGTAAAAGTTTTGTAATGTCTAGACTCGACTTCGGCCAAGGAGTGTGGAAAGGGGGATTCCTACAGGCAGTCGGCTCTGATACCAACTTGTGACGCCCCCGATTTGACCGTACACTAATCATGCACGCAAATGTGTACGATC
>NZ_JAFKCV010000365.1 GCF_017254865.1 Bowmanella dokdonensis
GCTCAGCTGGGAGAGCGCCTGCCTTGCACGCAGGAGGTCAGCGGTTCGATCCCGCTTAGCTCCACCACTCTATATGAAGTGTGGTGAGACAGACACTGATAAGCTCGTTGCTAAGGAAGACAGCCTTAATGAATGTGCACTTTTAAGTGTGTATTGATTAAGGTTTTTTAAACCTTAACTGTTCTTTAACAATTTGGACAAGCTGATAAAGAAAACATCCAGCTAAATAAGCGAAAGCGAATTTAGCGATTGAATGTAGCGTCATTGGTATTCTCGAAAGAGAAAACAAG
>NZ_JAFKCV010000366.1 GCF_017254865.1 Bowmanella dokdonensis
GTGAAACCACCGCCGGCGGATGTGGGTGCCACAATCTCACCGGGTTGGGCATTTTTGACCGTCACCACGCCGGAGAACGGTGCACGTATGGTGTGATCATCCAGACGTTCGCGCTGGCTTTGACTTTGTAGCTTGGCGACTTCAATTTCAGCCACAGCGCTTTGCAGGTTGGCGGCCAGGCTCTGCACACGAGTGGCAGCGCCGGTACGTTCGGCTTCGCTGGAATAGCTATTGTTATTGATGCGCACCTGATTGCGCTTGGCTTCTTCCAAGTCTGCCTCCAGGGCATT
>NZ_JAFKCV010000367.1 GCF_017254865.1 Bowmanella dokdonensis
CAGAAACTTCCTGGTCATCTCGTTGTAATTAGGATATTCATTGATTGATTAATATATAAAATTTTGCAGTTGGTAGGGCAAGCAAAAGTCACACAAATGACTCAATTATCTTTACTTGTATGATTTTGCAACTGTTTGCCCAATGAAGAAGCACGTAAGGTATGAATTAAGTAGTACAAAAATCCAGTTATTTCTACAAGCACGTAGTGGAGAGATACGTTGTCTACTGCTATACCCTTAAAACTACTAGTCTCTTAAGTATTCTATTTTATTTTTTAAAAAGTTCCGT
>NZ_JAFKCV010000368.1 GCF_017254865.1 Bowmanella dokdonensis
CTTGTCTCGCTATATGAAGGGCGCAAGCGCGCCCATACGTTAGGGGCGTGAAGCCTCAAGTGACATGGAATAAGGTTGGGCTGAACTACTGCTTGCCCAGGCTTTGTTCGGGGTTTGTCCCATGTCGAAGTGCAGTTTGCCTCCGGCCTGAATCACATGATGATTCAGCCAGCTTTTATCCAGCGCCTTGCCATTTAACCAGGCTTGCTGAATATAAGGGCTGTCGGCCTGATTGTTGCTGGACTCGACTACAAAGGTCTTGCCGTCTTCCAAGGTTAAGGTGACCTTG
>NZ_JAFKCV010000369.1 GCF_017254865.1 Bowmanella dokdonensis
GGTGGGTTATCGCTTTTGCATGGATGTGTAAGGTTGCATAAAAAAGCCCGCGAGATATACGGGCTTTTATAAACAGCAGCTGCCGTTATCAGGGCATTGAAAATGCCCCTGGCAGCAGCTCATCCACCCGCCAGCTCTGGCTGGACTCGCTATCACAAGTGGCAATAATCTCCGCGTCAGGGGCAAAAAACTCCACAATCACCTGGCGACAAGCCCCGCACGGGGAATATAAGGTCTCACCCGGCATATAAATCAGTAAGCTGTCGAATTCCGTGGCTTGCTTGCCCTG
>NZ_JAFKCV010000370.1 GCF_017254865.1 Bowmanella dokdonensis
TTATCCGGCAACTGACGGTCGCTGATGTAACGATGAGATAGCGAAGCCGCCGCCACTATGGCCGGGTCGGTAATATTCACCGAGTGGTGTAACTCATAGCGCTCTTTGAGCCCACGCAGAATAGCAATGGTGTCTTCCACTGAAGGTTCATCCACCAGCACTTTTTGGAAACGACGTTCTAATGCCGCATCTTTTTCAATATATTGACGATACTCATCCAAGGTGGTGGCGCCGACGCAGTGCAGTTCGCCACGCGCCAGTGCTGGTTTAAGCATATTACCGGCATCCA
>NZ_JAFKCV010000371.1 GCF_017254865.1 Bowmanella dokdonensis
GCCCGAGACCGCATCGGCGACCTTCTCGACGACCGCGGCGATCTCTTCGGTGCTGCGCGGAGTGAGCACGTCGCTGCGCGCCGGGGAGGTGCGCCCCCAGCCGGTCAGCCTGCGGAGTTCGCCGAGCAGAACTCCGTCGGAAGGGCCCTGCGGAGCCTGGGCGTTCGAGTGGTGGGGCGTGTTCGTAGTCATCGCTGAGCGATTTTACGCGCAAACGCCCCGCCGGTCGTGGATCCCTCGCTAGTTACAGCTCGCCTCGAGAGGCAGATCACGCATCCGTGCGTCGATC
>NZ_JAFKCV010000372.1 GCF_017254865.1 Bowmanella dokdonensis
GTGGATAGCATAGAGCAAGATCGCAACAGCGCCATTTATGAATTCCAGGGTAACAGAAACCCCTTTATCGACCATCCGGAGTGGGTTGAGCTGGTGTACAGCGCTGAGAACTGTGACAGTGATAACGGTGGCGGCGACAATGGCGGTGGCGATCCTGACGAGCCAACCCCAGGTGAAGCTGGCCTGATCTTCTCTGAATATGTTGAAGGTGCAGGCGGTAACAACAAGGCCATTGAACTGTTTAATGCCTCGGGCGAAAGTCTGGACCTAGCTGGTTATCAGGTGTTGC
>NZ_JAFKCV010000038.1 GCF_017254865.1 Bowmanella dokdonensis
TGATCCGCCCCTGAAAAAGTAGACACCTTAATTCAAGAGGTAAGGTGTTTATGAAAGTCACCACAAAAAGACGTTATTCGATGGACTTCAAAATAGCCGCCGTGCAGAAGTCCATCTCTTCTCCTGATACGGTAGACTCTGTGGCTAAGCAGCTAGGAATTTGTCCTAAAATACTATCCAGATGGAGAGCCGAGTTGACCCGTCCTACCGATACCGCCAAGCCAACTGTCAATAATCAAGGCCCACAAACGAGCTATCAGAGTCTTGAGAAAGAGAATCGTCGCCTGAAGAAAGAACTGGAGCGCGCCAAGCTGGAGGCCGAAATCCTAAAAAAGGCGCAGGCGTACTTCGACACAAAGCTCAAATAAAATACGAGTTTATTGAGGGTTACCGAAGCCCACGCTGGCCGGTCACGCTCATGTGTGAAGTACTGGGCGTGTCCACTGCTGGCTATTACAGATGGCGTAGCCGCGCTCCAAGTGAGCGGGAACAGGTGAATCAGACACTGCTGGCGTTCTTGCTGGAGGCGGCCAGACGGGAAAAGGGCATACCGGGTTATCGCAAGCTCTGGAAGGCGGCTGTCGACCATGGCTTTGACTGCAGTAAAAACCGTGTTCAGCGATTGTTGCAGACGGTGGGCTATCGCTCTTGTGGTGCAACGAAACCAGGCTACCACAAACCCAAGCCCGGCATGCCCGTGTTACCCAACCTGCTCAACCGGGAGTTTACCGTACACCAGCGGAACCTGGTCTGGACCTCAGACATCACTCAGGTTCGTTGTGAGGAAGGATGGCTCTATATCGCTGTAGTACTGGACTTATACTCCAGGACAGTCGTGGGCTGGGCTGCCAGTTGCCTGAACAGTGCAGAACTGGTCAGGTGCGCACTGCAGTCTGCCTGGCAGAGCCGTAAGCCAAATGGCAGCCAGTTACTGTTTCATTCTGACCAGGGGTGCCAGTACCGCAGTGAACAAGTGATGAGCTGGCTACATCAGAGGCAGGTGACTATCAGCATGTCCCGCAAAGGTAACTGCTGGGACAATGCTTGTATGGAGAGCTTCTTCGCTCAGATGAAAAAGGAATGGCTGAGCTCCCAATCAATCCAGACGCGTGAGGAAACCCAGTTACAAGCCAAGTGGTATATCGAAGAGTATTACAATACAGTAAGACGTCATGGGACACTCGGTGGAGTCAGCCCCATGGCATTTGAAAAACAATAGTTTGCAACCCGTGTCTACTTTATTGGGGGCAGATCA
>NZ_JAFKCV010000373.1 GCF_017254865.1 Bowmanella dokdonensis
TATTGAAGGTCTCTGCGCTGATAGCATACATACCATACGTCGGTGGGCAGATAAGAATGCTATCTTGTCCGGCATCGCAAAATGCGCGGATCAGCAACTCGATGCCTTCGTCAGCGCCCCGGCTGACCAGTACCTGTTCGGGCGCTACACCGGCATAAGCCGCATAGGCCTGTAAAACGTCTTTAGGCTGGCAGTCTGGATAGCGGTTGAGTTTGTTGCTATTCAGGCTGTATTCGCCAACAAAAGGCGATTCATTGGCGTTTAACCAGTCTTGTCCGCCGGAAAATAG
>NZ_JAFKCV010000374.1 GCF_017254865.1 Bowmanella dokdonensis
CTGTGATATACAGAAAACAAAATAGAGATGAACATGCACATTGTACAGTACACAGATGAATAAGTATGGTGAAATAAGGTCTTTTCCAGCAAATAGAACTAGATAAAGACGATATGTATTGTTGGCATGAATGGATTCTAACTTTCTCTAAAACGGCTCCAAACCACAAGGAATTGACAACTACACAATAACTTCATCATAGAACTACAATTTAGATCTGAAGACTATAGTTATCACAATCTTGATGGCTAAAAGCAACTATAACAGTATCAAGTGTGCATATGAAATT
>NZ_JAFKCV010000375.1 GCF_017254865.1 Bowmanella dokdonensis
GACAACGTTGAAGAGCGCGGTGATGGCTATGATGCCACAGGTACCGAGCTGACCTTTGATAATGACTATAACCGTTACATTGGTATGCGTTTTGAAAATGTCACTATTCCTCAAGGTGCGGTGGTTCAGGAAGCGTATCTGGAATTTACCGGCGCTCAGAAACGCTGGGATAGTGCATCATTCAAGCTATCTGCCGCCAATGTGGATGATGCGCCGGACTTTAATCCACATTATCGGTATATGGTCAGAAACATGGCCAAAACCAGTAGTGTGACTTGGTCTAATGTT
>NZ_JAFKCV010000376.1 GCF_017254865.1 Bowmanella dokdonensis
GGTACATTCAATGGCAGCATAAAGTCAGCCGGGATCAGCACTTGACCCTGGTGAATCAACTGGTGGAAAGAATGCTGACCGTTGGTGCCTTCGCTACCCCAGATAACGGGTCCGGTTGCGTAATCCACTTGCTCGGCATCACCGGCTACGGACTTACCGTTACTTTCCATATCTAATTGCTGTACATAGGCTGGAAAGCCACGCAAATAATGGTAGTAAGGCAACAATACGTGGCTTTGGGCAGCAAAGAAGTTGGTGTACCAGATCCCGAGTAACCCCATCAGCATC
>NZ_JAFKCV010000377.1 GCF_017254865.1 Bowmanella dokdonensis
TACCGGTCGGTTCCTTAAACCTATGCTGGGGTAGCAGTTAACCCCGGCAACGAATCTGCAGGGTCGGTTTTGACCACAAGTCACCGCCCTGCCATTGGAAGGGAAAGCAGATGTTAAGCCAGGAATTTGAAGTACGCTTTTACGAAACCGACGCTCTGCGCCATGTCAGCAATACCGTTCTGGCCGGGTGGTTTGAAGCCGCCCGCGAACCTATCTTTCGTATCTTTACCCCCAAGCTGGATTTAGCAAACTGGCCGCTGATTCTGGCCAGTTACAAAATCGATTTTC
>NZ_JAFKCV010000378.1 GCF_017254865.1 Bowmanella dokdonensis
CGGCTTTTTTGGCGGCCGCCTGCTCCATTTCTACCTTCTCCTGCACCAGCATGTCTGGGGTTTCCAGGCTGATACGGCCCAACTTGCCGGATTGCAGTTCATTAAGCAGTACTTCACAGATCTTATGCAGGTTACCCGGCCACCGGCCATTATGGCGCCACGTTTTTTGGCCGCCGCTTCCAGAAACGCCAGTTCGGTATCCGGTAACTCTTCAAGCTTAAAGCGCTCTTTCATCAGCTGTGGATAAGCTTTAATCAGATAGTCAGCAGCATAAAAGCCCACATCGTC
>NZ_JAFKCV010000379.1 GCF_017254865.1 Bowmanella dokdonensis
ATGTCAGAAAAAAATTCGTTCGGCCCAAAATGTCACGGATGTGTCTTTTTTTGTAGTGCAAAGATCCACACTTCGACCCTTTCTGCGTATGGGGCAATGAGATATTCATGAACCGGCATCAAGTGAGGAAACTGATAAAGATTGTTACTAAAATGGGTCAAAAGATGTCAATCGAATTATTTGTTTACGCTTTATGCAAGACAACAGTGAACTGTAGGATGGTAAGTAAGAACCATGTAGCCTTGTTTTTACTGCCTGTAATGAGTTGTGTTAGATGACAATATCTGA
>NZ_JAFKCV010000380.1 GCF_017254865.1 Bowmanella dokdonensis
AACACCGGATAACATACCAACCCACAGCCTTAGAGCATGTTGGATACTCCGGCAAGTGGCCAAGAGCGGCAAAGATATCCTCACCAAGAATACACCAGAACAACACCCCCTAGAAGACGACGACCTCAAAGTACTGACGGTCTTCAAGACATTCGCTTCAAACAATAGGCGCAAAAGGGCACTCCGCGAACTCGCCGAAGTCTGCCAAATCGCAGGAATAAACCCTTGGAACGACACGGCTATAACTTTTAATGCCAGCGACGAACCAAAATACAGGACAGTCCGAGC
>NZ_JAFKCV010000381.1 GCF_017254865.1 Bowmanella dokdonensis
ATAAGAACACACAACAGCTTTGATATTTAAAAGCTTTTTCAAAAAATCAAAACATTTTCTGAAAAAAGTTCAACAATTTTGAAATGCCAGCTATTTTAAATAGAAAATAATTTATCAAATTCATTTTAGTTGTTAAAAAATTGTGAACAACTTTTGGAATTCGAAAATAATTTATCAAATTCATTTTAGTTGTTCGAATAATTTATCAAATTCATTTTAGTTGTTAAAAACATTATGAATCTCAACCAATTTTAAAAAATGCAAACATTTTTTGGAAAAGAAAAAATA
>NZ_JAFKCV010000382.1 GCF_017254865.1 Bowmanella dokdonensis
TTAACTGATAAAATCCGCAGCAAAATTTTCCCGCCATTAATTTTGAGGTCCATTGTGAGCGAATCCAAACCCTCCCTGAGTTATAAAGATGCTGGTGTAGACATTGATGCTGGCAACCAGCTTGTGGAACGCATCAAGAGCGTGACCAAGAAAACCCAGCGCCCGGAAGTACGGGGTGGGCTCGGTGGATTCGGTGCACTTTGTGCGATTCCACAGAAGTACCGTAAACCTTTGCTGGTATCTGGTACCGACGGCGTAGGCACTAAATTGCGTTTAGCCATGGATCA
>NZ_JAFKCV010000039.1 GCF_017254865.1 Bowmanella dokdonensis
TGACCTTCTCCCCAGATTTAACACCATGACTTTGATGAGATTTCCAATAAACTGGAGCCAATGGAGATCTCAGAATGAAAAAACGTTATACCGAAGAACAAATCATCAAGGCCATTAAGCAGCATGAAGCAGGGGCCAAGGTCGATGACATCTGCCGCGAGATGGGTATATCCACCGGCACTTTCTACAATTGGCGCAGCAAATATGCGGGGCTGGAAGTGAATGAAGCCAAGCGCCTCAGAGAGCTTGAGTCAGAGAACAACAAGTTGAAGAAGATGCTGGCTGACAAGATGCTGGAAGTGGAGGCCATGAAGGATGTGCTGTCAAAAAAGTGGTAACGCCAGCGTCGAAGAAGCCCATTGTTCAATACTTGATTGACGGCTTCAGCCTCAGTGAACGTGTGGCCTGTAAGCTGGCAGGGCTGAGTCGCACAGCGTTTCGATATCAGCCCAAGTCAGGGACAGATAAGGGCCTTAGAGAGCGTCTAAAGGCGCTGGCGACCCAATATCCCCGCTATGGATATCTGATGCTGCATGGCCTCCTAAGAGGCGAAGGCATGGTCAAGAACCGAAAGCACATTTACCGCCTTTATACCGAGGAAGGTTTGCAGGTCAGAACCAAGAAGCGCAATAAGCTGACACGGCCTCGACAGCCAATGGAAGTGCCGACAGCGCCCAATCAACGCTGGTCAATGGACTTTGTGTCTGACCAGCTAAGCAGTGGCAGACGTTTTAGAGTATTGAATGTGGTGGATGACTATTCGCGAGAAATGGTTGGTCAATTAGTCTCTGTTTCTATCAGCGGCAGACAGGTAGCGAGATTCCTGGACCAATTGATTGAGCAGCGAGGTAAGCCTAATAAAGTCGTTTGTGACAACGGGACTGAATTTACCAGCAAAGCCATGTTCTTCTGGAGCAAAGAAACAGGTGTGACGTTGGGCTTTATCCAACCAGGAAAGCCGACACAGAACGCCTTTGTGGAAAGCCTCAATGGTAAATTCAGAAACGAATGTTTGAACCAGCATTGGTTCAGAACACTGGACGAAGCAAGGTACGAAATCGAGCTATGGCGCGAGCATTACAACCATGTTCGCCCGCATAGCTCACTGAATTACATGTCGCCTGTTGAGTATGCAAAACAGGCAGCTTAAGCAGGAAAATCTCATTGAGGGATTGGTACTAATCTCGGGGAAAGGTCA
>NZ_JAFKCV010000383.1 GCF_017254865.1 Bowmanella dokdonensis
GTCTTACAACAACATCGCCGACACCGATGCTGCCCTGGAATGTGTGAAAGAATTTAACGAGCCAGCCTGCGTTATCGTTAAGCACGCCAATCCATGTGGCGTGGCGCTGGGCAGCGATATTCTGGAAGCCTATAACCGCGCTTATCAAACCGATCCGACATCAGCTTTTGGTGGCATTATCGCTTTCAACCAGGAGCTGGATGGTAAAACGGCTCAGGCCATTATCGACCGTCAGTTTGTTGAAGTGATCATTGCCCCTAGCGTCTCGGCTGAGGCCGTTAAGATAG
>NZ_JAFKCV010000384.1 GCF_017254865.1 Bowmanella dokdonensis
TTGTTTGTCATGCCTGCTACTGCTTAGAGTTGAGTCAGGTCTGATTCATCGGGGATGAATTGGAATGGTGATGAACATGTCCTACTGTGTGTGAGCTAAGTGTGTGAACACGATTTGGTAAAGGTAGCGGTGAGAGGCCACGTAGGAGTACATGGTGGGTTGTCTCATTGAAGCCGTCCTCAGGAACTGAGTTCTGTGTTTGTGATCCATGATACAGTTACTACCACGCATTGGGCCCGAAACCAATGGACCCTCTCGGCTTCTTAATCAGCCTTGTCCTCTGTCCA
>NZ_JAFKCV010000385.1 GCF_017254865.1 Bowmanella dokdonensis
TCTGTTATTATTTTTGCCGTCTACAAATCCCTGCTCGACTCTCTCTCCCTCCGGCATGTCCGTATCTGCCCAATCGGCAGCTAAGAGAGCCAGGTTTCGAAACCGTATTACAACTCATAACACTTAGTTACGAAACGGTACAAATACTAAACACAGTTTATTTATTTAACAACAGCTTAGCTAAAAAAATGTCAATTTTTTGGCGAAAAAGGCATTTTTCCCTACCCAAACCTAGCGGATTAGATCATTTCTCGGAATTTCCTCTATAGATCAAGGCCAGATCATTT
>NZ_JAFKCV010000386.1 GCF_017254865.1 Bowmanella dokdonensis
CTAATGCATTTTGTTCGGTACAAGATATCTACACCAGTGCCCTTAGGGCAGGCCTGCACTGCCAGGTTGAAGACAAAGCTTATCAGACCTGGCATAACAGTCTCAGTGAAGTGCTGCACTCGATGAAAGACATTGGTGCTGGCGTGGCCTTAAGTAACCAGCCTAGTGGTTTAAACCGTCATACCCTAGGCAAACTTGAGGCTTATTATCAGAAGGCCTACGCAAAATCGGGACGTTTGCCGATAAGTTACCAGGTGGCCTTTGTGGAGATACAAAAGTGAAATGT
>NZ_JAFKCV010000387.1 GCF_017254865.1 Bowmanella dokdonensis
GTTCGGCCACCGATGCGGCAGACAAAGTACAGATTGATGCGGTACTTAACCATGTGCTGGGTGTGATGCTGCTGCATCATCATTTTATTCAGCAGGATGTCAGCCAATTGGCTTACGACCGGGCTCAGCAGCTCGGTTGGGTGGTTTAACTTATTGAATAAAGCCCGCCTGTTAAGCAGGCGGGCTTTGGCGCTTTGATTTAAACCAGCATTTCCAGCAGGCTGTTCAGATAGCGGCGGCCTTTCTCCGTGACCTGCCAGCTTTGCTGGGTTTGGGTGATAAGTCC
>NZ_JAFKCV010000388.1 GCF_017254865.1 Bowmanella dokdonensis
GCCTGGGCATGGGGGAGGCTAATGCCAACGGCCAAACCAACAAGCAGCACTATTGAGTTCAACTTAATCATAGTTTTTTCCATTTCCTGTATTAGAGGGCCGGCAACAGGTTACCGACCAGAATGCCTCCTGCTGTACCGACTATATAGCCTAGCAACGCCATTAGTATACCAACGGGGATCAGGCTGCGTGAGTAGGACGCCGCAAGAATGGGGGCTGAGGCCACACCACCTATGTTAGCCAATGAGGCCACACCACAGGTAAAGAGATCCAGCTTAAACAGTTT
>NZ_JAFKCV010000389.1 GCF_017254865.1 Bowmanella dokdonensis
GTCACTCAAGTCTTGATATTTAACGCCACGCTTGGACATTTCGGCCTTAATAAGTCTTTGCACCAGTTGTCGCCAGTCGGCACTTTGATTTTGCATATCACCCCCATCAAACGTGACGTATAATTTACAACAAGAAATCATTTTATACAAAAAGAGAAAAAAATAATTTGACGAATAAGAAACTGCTTGCTTAAGATTAGCGGCAACAAACGACAGCCATAATGGCCGTCACTGCTTTCCCAACTACCTTAATCTGAAGGAGTGAACCATGAGCTGGGATCTTGAT
>NZ_JAFKCV010000390.1 GCF_017254865.1 Bowmanella dokdonensis
GTACTTAGTATACATGTGTGCGTATGTACAGTCACCGCCACTGTGCAGAAGTTTTTTTTAATGCTGAAGTAGATATATGAACTGGAGAGCCCCATGTCGCAGGCACAGGCCACGCTTGCCGCTTGATGACGGCGTACGCATTGTGCTGCGTGCACGAGAGATAGCTCAAGAGGTGCTACAGCATGTACAAAACGACGTACGTATACGTACGCAGGGCACACGGACACCACGAGCGAGTGGCGAGATCTGTCCTAGGCTCCTAGCATTCCACAGTTAGATTAGTTCT
>NZ_JAFKCV010000391.1 GCF_017254865.1 Bowmanella dokdonensis
CAGTGTGGAAGGGCTTGAAGACCTGCAAAGTGTTAATGCCAATAATGAAACCGGCCAGTTGAAGTTCATTGGCACTGGCAGCGAGGTGGAAAAACGCGACGGTCGCACTACCACCATAGATGCCAACTATGGCATGAGTTTGTTCGACGAGGGTTTCCTGAACCTCAGCCTGTCGCTGAAGCAGCAGGATCCCAGCAACCGCGGTGGCTTTGACGCCCGTCAGATGTTTGACAAAATCGAGGATCCCAACACCGGCGAGCTTATCTTTGACCCCAGAGAAGAAACC
>NZ_JAFKCV010000392.1 GCF_017254865.1 Bowmanella dokdonensis
CACCACGCCCACCACCTCCTCAGGTACGTACTATATACTACCACGACGTGGTGCAAAACCTACACCTTCCATGCCTCTATGCTCCCGGATCTGACGCTAAAACCTGTGCTTTTTGTGTGCGTGCGTGTGTAGGGGATCAGCAGATGGTGACGGTGGCGGAGAGGTTCCCGCGGGAGGTGAGCTCGGAGGCGGTGTTCCGATGCGTGCGTCTCGGGCCGGTGGACCAGGCCGAGGCGGAGCTCGCGTACCAGACCACCGTCAGCATCGGCGGCCACGTGTTCAAGGG
>NZ_JAFKCV010000004.1 GCF_017254865.1 Bowmanella dokdonensis
CGCTGGAAGGCGATGCCGAGTGGGAAAAGAAAATCATCGAGCTTGGGGAAGCACTGGATACCTATATTCCAGAGCCAGAGCGTGACATCGACAAGCCGTTCCTGCTGCCAATCGAAGACGTATTCTCTATCTCTGGTCGTGGAACCGTGGTAACGGGCCGTGTAGAGCGTGGTATCGTTAAGACGGGTGACTCAGTGGAAATCGTGGGTATCAACCCGACCACTACGACGACGGTTACTGGTGTAGAGATGTTCCGCAAGCTGCTGGACGAAGGCCGTGCCGGTGAGAACGTAGGTGCGCTGCTGCGTGGTACCAAGCGTGACGAAGTTGAGCGTGGACAGGTATTGGCCAAGCCAGGTTCAATCAACCCTCACACTAAGTTCGAAGCCGAAGTGTACGTACTGAGCAAAGACGAAGGTGGCCGTCACACGCCATTCTTCAAAGGCTACCGTCCCCAGTTCTACTTCCGTACGACTGACGTCACCGGCTCAGTAGAGCTGCCAGAAGGCGTAGAGATGGTAATGCCAGGCGACAACCTGAAGTTCAAGGTAGAGCTGATAGCGCCGATTGCGATGGACGAAGGTCTGCGTTTCGCCATCCGTGAAGGTGGTAGAACCGTTGGCGCCGGTGTTGTTTCCAAGATTATTGACTAATCTGGATTCTTCACAAAGCTGAAGCAAAAAGGCCGCACACTGCGGCCTTTTTCGTACAGGCAGTTTTTTTATGAACTACTTCCATGTAGTTAACCTGCGCTGCAGGCCAGCTAAAGCTGTTCCCTGGCGTTCCCTACGCCATGGTGCTCCTGCAAAAACTGCACTTCCGCCATCCCTGGCGGTCGTAGTGCGGGCGTCGTATCTAAAATCATCGACTAATTCTTCCGGAAAGAATTTACTCACCACCTCCCTGTGGTTCGTCCTTCGGACCCGCTAAAGCGGTTGATGATTGCTCCAGGCAATCATGCTGAACAGCCGGAGGCTGGCCCGTAAGGGCGCAGGGCAGGGTGAAAACGGAATAAGGAACAGCAAACTGTCTTGCTGTTTCCCGTTTGAACGATCCGAGCTCTGCGAGGGGCTGGGCAGCCCGAAGTACTTATAGAGACTTAGAACGCTAGAAAAGGTCACTGTGTTCTTTTATCGTTGTAAGCGGGATTACTGTCAGCGTTTGGATGAACGAAAACTGGGCTTTGCTGAATTCCGCTCCATGGCCTGTGTTGCCAATGAGATGGTTGAAGCGCATCGGCAAGTGGAACAGCAGTTGAAGGAGGCCAACCGGGAGCTGGAAAGGCTGCGGGGAGTACCGCCTGATCCCAACTGACTGGCAATAAAAAGCCCCGTTTCCGGGGCTTTACTTGTTATGCACGGCTAGACTCACCTTCGATGGTGGGTTTGTCCGAGTTCCTGGCCAGCTTTGTCTTTATCCAGGCAAAAGGCTTACGTGCATCTTCCAGAATCAGGTACAGGCAAGGCACCAGCAGCAGTGTCACCAGAGTGGCATAGAGTACCGCAAAGCCCAGGGCTACCGCCATGGGGATCACAAATCTGGCCTGCAGGCTGGTCTCAAACATGATGGGCAGTACGCCGGCAAAGGTGGTGATGGAAGTCAGGGTAATGGCCCGGAAACGGGCACAGCCTGCTTCTATGACCGCATCCTGAATGCGTATGCCCTCTGCACGGCGCTGGTTAATGTAATCTGTCATCACCAGGCTGTCATTGATCACCACACCTGCTGCAGCAATCAGGCCGAAGGTCGACATCATGCTCATATCCAGGCCGAAGAAGAAATGGCCCCAGATGGCGCCGGTCAGGCTGAACGGGATCACCGACATAATGATGATCGGCTGCCCATAGCTCTTCAGTGGCACCGCCAGCAGTATATAGACGATGATCATACCGGCGATAAAGAACAGCATCTGTTCATTCTGTTGGGCCTGCTGCTCGGCGATATCTCCGCCCAGTTCGGTCATCACTGAGGGATACTTGTTCTTCAGTTCAGGCAGCAGGGTCTTCTCGATGGTTTCCACCACCGCATTGGGTTCGACTTTTTCCTCGTCGATGGCGCCCCACACATAGACACTGCGGTAGCCTCCCTCACGGCGGATATAGCTGATACCTGGCTGTTCATCCAGGGTCACCACATCGCCCAGCATGACTTCTTCTCCGGAAGGCGTGGTAATCACTGCATATTTAAGCTCGGCAAAGCGCTCCCGGGTCAGGCGCGGGTAACGCACCATTACCCTGACCTCTTCTGTGCCGCGAATGACCCGCTGGGCCTCGCTGCCGTAGAAGCTGGCGCCAATCTGGCTGGCAATACTGGTCAGATCCAGTCCCAGGTCATAAGCCACAGGCAGAAGCTGCAACTGGATTTCCTTGCTGGCCGGGTCGATGGTCGAGCTGACATCGTACAGCCCCTCCTGCCCCTGCAGCATAGAGATAAATTCACGGCCGGCGGCATTCAGTGTCTTGATGTCCGAGCCGAACAACAGATAGCCGAACTCGCCGTCGTCACCACCGCCGTTCACGTCATCCTGGATGGTGAAGGATTTCATGCCGGGGATTTCGGGAATTTTCTCCCGCCAGCGGCGGGCCAGCTCAAAGGCGGTGAAGGGGCGTTGTTCTTCATCTATCAACGGTACCACGATGCGGGCCTCGGTCCGGCCCTGGTTGAAGGCCAGCAGGTCTTTAACCATACCCGTGCCGAACTCAGCCTCAATTTCCCGGTCAACTTCCCAGATAACGGCTTCTACAGTCTTCAGGGCGTCGATGGTGGCCTGATCTGACACGGTCTCATTCATTTCCAGACTGACGCTGGGGAAATCATGGGGGACCTTGGGGGTGGGGACAGTGCGTACATGGCCTGCTGAGATCAGGGCAAAACTGATCAGCAGAATGGCAATAAAGCTGCACAATACCAGCCAGCGGTTTTGGGTACAGCGGGTGACAAAGTTCTTGTAGGGGCCGTTGACGAAACCGAAGAAGCGGCGATTGAACCTGGCACGCCAGCTGTCTTCCTTGACCGGGTGAAAGTTGATATGAGCAATGTGCGCCGGCAGGATCAGCTTGGACTCAATGAGACTGAAGGTCAGGCAGAGAATCACAACCACGGCTATGATATAGAAGAAGGTCCCTTCCGGTCCGCTACTGAAGGTAAAAGGCGCGAAGACGGCAATGGTGGTCAGTACGCCAAAGGTAGCCGGGGTGGCCACCCGTTTGGCCCCTTTAATCACATTCTCCACTCCATGGCCGCTCTTCTCAATTTCCGTATAGGCGCTTTCCCCTATGACAATGGCATCGTCCACCACTATCCCCAGCACCATAATAAAGGCAAACAGGGAGAGAATATTGATGCTGATACCGAACACCGGCATCATCATCACCGCGCCAAGAAAACAGACCGGCAGGCCTACCATGACCCAGAAGGCCAGACGGAAGCGCAGAAACAGGGTCAGCATCAGCGCCACCAGTATGGAGCCCTGGAACAGGTTACTCAGCATCATGTCAAGGCGGGCATTCAGGTAGTAGGTCATATCCACCAGAATTTTCATCTCCACACCCTGTGGCAGGCTCTTGTTGCGATGATCTATATAGTCTTTGACTGACTGGGCGACCGGCACCATGTTCTGATCCCGGGTGGCCTTGACGGACATAAAGATGGCGTTCTCGCCGGAATATTTGAAGTAGCGCTCACCCTCGACAAATTCGTCCTGGATGGTGGCCACGTCTCTGAGCAATACCTTGGCACCGCTGGGACCAATCTTCACCGGGATCTGGCGGAACTGCTCACCGCTGTAACGCTGATTCTCGACCCGCACAGAGATGATACCCGACTCGGTGCGCAACTGACCGGCCGAGATATTCGCCGAGTAGCGGCGAATGGCCTGGGACACCTCCGCCAGTGTCAGATTGTACTTGCGCAGCATTTCCGGCTGGATTTCGATGGCGATTTCATCATCCGGGCTGTCCACATTCACCAAAGACACATTACCCAAATGGAGCATCTCCTTCTCCACCTGATTGGCAATGCTCTTAAGCTCAGTCAACGGCAGATCACCCACCACGGCCATCTCAATGACATCCTGGCGGAATTCTATCTGTGAAACGGTAACCGGCTCCATGTCGGCGGGAAAGGTGGCGATACTGTCCACCCGCAGTTTCACCTTGTCCAACACATCGGTCAGTTTCTTGTCCGTACGTATTTCCAGTGTCACCCGTCCGTAATTGCGAAAGGCACGGGACACGGTTTTCTTAATCTCGGTAATGTCCTTGATGGCTTCTTCAATCTTGATCAGAATGCCTTCTTCTATCTCCTGCGGGGATGCGCCGCGGTAATTGGCTTCAATTTCGATATAGTTGATTTCCACATTGGGAAACATCTGCCGCTGTATGGTGAAATAACTGACAATACCCATGACGATGATAAACAACATCATCAGGTTGGCCGCTACCGAGTTATGGGCGAAAAATGCGATCAGGCCCGTTTGTTTCTGCTCTTGAGTTGACATGCGGGCTCCTTAACGACTGGCCTGGGCGACCAGTTCATCCGTTTCTGCCTGACCGGCATTCTTCGCTTCGCTAGCCAGTTTAACTTTCATCCCTTTTTGTGGATATTCGGGGAGGGTCATCACCACCTGATCGCCGTTGGACAGGCCGTCGCCGATTAAAAAGTACTCCCCTTCCTCACGCAGCACTTCCACTTTCCTGGCAGCCAGTTGGTTGTCCTGATCCACCACCCATACCGTGCGATTGGTCACCAGTTCCTGGGGCAGCCTATACACCTCATTCAGGGTGCGGCCAGGCAGGGTGACTTCAACATAACTGCCAAACTTGAACTTGGGGGCATCCGTATTCAGGCTGTAAGGGTCTTTGATGCGGGCGACTATCTGGCTCATGCGGGTTTCCACATCGACCACGCCCAGATCCCTGTGAATCACTGCCTGGCGACTGACAGACTGCACCCCGCGACTGGTAATAGTGGCTTCGTTGCCTTCCAGATCGGCGGGCAGAAAGGCGCTGTCAAAGCCGGCGATGGGCAGCAGGATTTCTGCAGTCTCGATATTGTAAAGCTCAGCAACCTGGGTACCGACACTGACGTACTGCCCCTGACCCAGTTCTCTGGAGATGACCAATGCATCATAAGGGGCCCTGACCTCACAGTACTGCAGGTCGCGTTTGGCGATTTTTAACCTGGCTTCTGCCGATTTGACCGCAGCTTCGGCGCTGAGCACCTGGGGCTTGCGCAGGTAGAGGTCAGTAACCTTGCTGTCCGGCAGGCTTCTGGCCTCGCTCCTGGCCACTTCTGCCCGAGCCCGTTCCTCTATCAACTGGGCGTTGGCCTGTTTCAGTTCGGCTTCGGCCTGAAGCAGGGCAGCTTCATATTTTTCCTTGTCGATACTAAACAGCACTGTTCCCCGCTTGACCAGCCCGCCGGGCAAAAAGTCCGGATGCCAGGCTACCACCTCGCCTGATACCAAGGCGGCCAGTTGGGTTCTCTCCAGGGGCGCCACTTCCCCATAAGTATTGATCACAACCTGGTAGTCCTGAGCCGATATTTCATTGACTCTTACAGTCGGGCGGGTGTCCACCACCTCCTGTTCTGCTTTTTCATTGGTGGTCGCGTTGATGGCAGCCATGCCTGCCACGCCCAGGCCCAGTACTGCCAGGGGCAATGCTACTTTTATCCATTTCTGTTTCATCGTCTCTACCGGTCATTTAATTCTTTTGTGCGCGTATCATACCTAAGCGGAAAACAAAAGGCGTTAGCCAATTGTAAATATGTATGAGCCGATATTTCAGGCCAGCCGTCGCAAAAGACAAACCGGCTCTGTTAAAATGGGCTTTTTCTAAGAGTTGTGCCATGGATTCGCAAGCCAATAATCCGTTACACGGGATTACCCTGGAGCAAATGCTGGTCAGGCTGGAACAACGCCTGGGATGGCAGGAGATGGGACGGGCCGTGGATATCCGCTGTTTTACTCATGACCCCTCTATTAAATCCAGTCTGAAATTTCTGCGCCGCACCCCCTGGGCAAGGGAAAAGGTTGAGCGGCTATACCTAAATGTGTTTCATGTGTGGGGAGGAAAAAGCCAGCGATGACCGGCGACATGCTCACAGAGTGTTCTGTGTTGCTTTAAAGTCGGGGCTTCCAACGCTTTTACAGCCTTGTTTGTAAATAGTTTGTAATAAAGTTTTGCGCCGGTTATTGACGAGATAAGTCCGTTAACATAATCTATGTAAGCGCTTTCATGTCTGTTTCGTTTTATTTGTAAGCGCTTACGGCTGATTAACCAGTCAGATCCCGACTAAGAATCCATGTCTGCATTAGGGCTGAATACATGAAGACAACAGCGACAATACTGTCCCGTTTGGCGGCCACCTTCTCGGTGGCGGCTTTATTGGGATGTGGTGAAAGTGCCACGACGAATACCGATCTGGACAAGGTCGATCCCACCCTGCCGGTCAGTAGCTGGGAGATGGTTTGGAGCGACGAATTCGACGGCGCCGGTATCGATACCGATAATTGGACCTTCGAGGTCAACTGTGCCGGTGGCGGTAACAACGAAAAGCAGTGCTACACCGACAGCGAAGACAATGCCTTTACTAGCGACGGCATGCTCAATATCGTCGCTCTGCCGGCCGAAGAGGGAGCGGAAAAGCCCTATACATCTGCCAGACTGAATACCCGCTACAAGGCCGACTTCAAATATGGTCGGATAGAGATGCGGGCCAAGCTTCCCTACGGTCAGGGCAGCTGGCCGGCCTTCTGGATGATGCCGACCGATGAGCGTTATGGCGGCTGGCCGCGCTCCGGCGAAATCGACATTATGGAGGCGGTCAACCTCAAGGCCCCAACAGCAGAAGGGCAGGCAGAAGCCAGTGTGCATGGCACCCTGCATTACGGCAAAGAGTGGCCAAACAATGCCAGTTCTGGCAAGGCCTACCAACTGCCGGATGGACAAAATCCTGCCGATGATTTTCATACCTACGCCATCGAATGGCAGGAAGGTGAAATTCGCTGGTATGTGGACGACTACCTGTTTGCCACCCAGCGTCAATCCAAAGTGCGCTATAACAGCAAAGGTGAGCCGGTTGGCCTGGCTCATCGGGGTTGGTTTGCAGAATACTTCGGTCAGGGCAGCGGTGAGTTGGAAACCCACTGGGACACCGCCCCTTTCGATCAGGAATTCTACCTGATCCTGAACCTGGCCGTGGGCGGTGACTGGCCCGAAAACGTCAACACCCTGGGCATTGACGCCGGAGCGTTTGCCGATGGACAGAGCTATATTATTGATTATGTCAGGGTCTACGAATGTGCCCTGGATCCTGTCACAGGGAAAGGCTGCGAAACAGTACGCCCTGGTTATGACAGCAAAGACGATGCTCTGGTTGAAGGTGCTGCGCCTATTCCTTCTCCCCCCTCTTCGGGCATCCCGCAAAACCTGACGATCTTCGATGGCAGTGTTAACCCCAACTGGCCTGCCTGGGATTGCTGTGGCGGCTCCACGCCGAGTTTAGTGGCCGATGATGAGCGTGGCGACGTGATGGAGTTTACTGTAGGTGCTGCACCTACGGTCAATGGCTTTATCAGTCGTGCAGAATTTATTACTGACCCATCTGGACAGCCTAAGCCGTTTGACGCTTCGCCAATCATTGAAAATGGCGCCATCAGCTTTGATATGCGGGTGGTATCGGCACCCAATAATCCGGATGCGGCCTGGTTGTTCAAAGTGGAGAGCGTGGGTGCCAGCACCGCAGTGGAAATACCCCTGAATACCAGCTCAGAGGGCGTCGATCCTGTGCCCGGTCAGTGGCAGACCTACACTTTCCCGCTGCAGATGCTGGCTGACGCCGGTCTGGATGTCTCGGCCATTGACGTGATCATGATTTTCCCGGCCTGGGGATCAGGTGAGGGTGCGGTTTACCGGGTCGATAATGCCCAAATTGCACAGGACGGAATCAGCCTGCCTGAACTGGTAATTTTCGAAGAGGGAATGAATCCGGCCTGGCCCATGTGGGATTGCTGTGGCGGTTCGGTGCCCACTGAGGAGATGGATGACGCGGAACATGATTTGGTGGCTGAATTCCGGATCGGTGCATCTCCCACTGTGATGGGCTTTATCACCCGCAGCGCCAATGGCGGCAGTGACGAGCCTTTCGATGCCACTCCACTGCTGGATGGCGGCTTGATCCAATTCGAGATGAAAGTGGTCAGCATGCCCAACAATCCCGATGCAGCCTGGTTGTTTAAAGTGGAAGCCGACAATGCCGCTTCGGCCGTCGAGCTGAACCTGACTGAAAGTGAAGAAGGGCAGGCGCCGGTGGCCGGCCAGTGGCAGACATACAGCTTTAAGATCTCGGACTTGGCCGACGCGGGCCTGGATGTGTCAGCCATCGATGTGCTGATGATTTTCCCGGCCTGGGGGGCAGGCGAAGGGGCTGTGTATCGTGTGGATAACGTCAAAATCTTCCACCCTGACAGCGGCGCGCCGGCCGGTGACAGCCTGACCCTGTTTAAAGATACGGTGGCCGATCAGTGGTCAATCTGGGACTGCTGTGGTGGTAGCACACCGACCGAAGAACAGGATGACGACGCCCATGGCACGGTCGCCCAGTACGTCATCGGCAGCGCACCAACGGTAATGGGTTTCCTGGCCGAAGATGGGGTCTATTTCGATGCCTCTGCACTGTTGGCCGATGGGGTGGTCAGGTTTGAGATGAAAGTGGTCTCTGCCCCGGACAACCCGGATGCTGTGTGGAAATTCAAAATTGAATCCGGTGATGCCGCGACTGCAGTAGAGCTGAATTTGTCTGATTCCCAGGAAGGGCAGGCGCCGTCGGTCGGACAATGGCAGACCTACACCTACAGCCTGCAGGATTTGTTTGATGCGGGATTGGATATCAGCGCAATCGATGTGGTGATGGTCTTCCCTGCCTGGGGAACTGGCGAGGGCGCAGTATACCGACTGGACAATGCGGTGATCGCGCGTCCCTGAGGATCCTCTGACACATTGTACCGGGGGCAACCTCTGCCCCCGCCACAGACAACAGATTTAAATAAGTAGGGCAGTCATGAAACAGAACAATTTCAACAAGACCCGTCTGGCCATCGCGGTTTCAGTGCTACTCGGTACGGGGATGGGTCAAAGTGCTTTGGCGCAGGACAGCGAAGCGGGTGCACAGGGTGATGTCGAGGTCATTCAGGTCAGCGGTATCCGTGGCAGCCTGATGCGAGCCATGGATATTAAACGAGACTCATCAGGTGTTGTGGACGCCATATCCGCTGAGGAAATGGGTAAATTCCCTGATACTAACCTGGCTGAGTCTCTGCAGCGCATTACCGGGGTATCGGTGAGTCGGGCGAACGGGGAAGGCAGTCAGATTACCGTGCGGGGATTTGGTCCGGATTTCAACCTGGTCACGCTCAATGGGCGTCAGATGGCCGGAACCGGATTCTCACGTTCGTTTAACTTTGAAAACTTGTCATCTGAAGGCGTCAGTGCATTAGAGATATACAAGACAGCCCGTGCAGATGTGCCAACAGGCGGTCTGGGTGCGACGGTTAATATTGTCACGGCTAAACCCTTTCAAAACCCCGGAGAGCGCTACTCCTTTATGGCGAAGGGGCTGCATGACTCCTCCAACGAAGCCGGTGAAGACGTCACACCAGAACTTGCGGGCATTTACAGCAATACCTTTATGGATGACCGTTTTGGTGTCACGGCTAACTTCTCCTATCACCGCAGAGACTTCCAGCGGCAGTCGGCCAATGTCCGCTCCTGGCAGTTAAACCCCTCTTTAACCGTAGACGAAGCGGATATTGTGGATGGTCGGCCAGTGGATGCCAACGGTGAGGTGATCCCGCGTTTCTGGGCGCCTGATGCCAACGGCGACCTGCAGCCTGTTACCGCAACCTTCTTTCCTCAGGAAATCAGCTTTGCCCGGGATGACATTCAGCGGGAGCGCACAAATGGTCAGGTGACTTTCCAGTTTGCGGCAACGGACGATGTGATCTTCACCCTGGATCACACCATATCCAATGCAGTAACCGGCAATAACTCCCTGTCCTGGGGGGTTTGGAACGGTTCCTTCGGCGGGAACGCCAATGCCTATGAGCTGGATGAGAACGGCACGGCCATTTACTACAACTCGTCCGGTGATGACGGTTCGTTTACGGGCTTTCGGGAAACCAACGAAGTCGATTCTAAGGCCACTGGCCTGAATGTGGCATGGGCCTTCTCTGATACATTGAGCTTCAGCTTTGATGCACATACGTCCAAAACCACCACCGACAACGGCATGGATGAGGGGTTAGGCGCACAGGCCCGGGTCATCCTGGGCTCGGCCGCCCTGTCATCGAAGGAGTATTTTTTCCGCGAGGGCGAGATCCCGGGCTACAACATCAGGTGGCAAAACGGCACTAATGAACTGGGCCCCAGTCAGATTGGCTCAAACTTCAGCATCTTCACCCGCACGCCGGGTGAATCAGAAGTCACTCAGTACCAGTTTGACGGGGACTGGTTGCCCGACCTAGGTTACGGCCTGGTGGGGGTTTCCTTCGGTGCGGCTTACACCGAGCAATCACTGAGTGAATGGGGTGGTTCCAACAATGCCAACGCACCGGGATTTAACAACGGCACCTTTGCCGAAATCTTCCCGGACAGCATGTTCGAGCGGGTGGATTTGAGTGATTTCCTGGATGAATTTGCCTTCGGACCGGAAGGGATCTCGCCCGGGTATGCCTATACCTTTGATATCGATGAAGCCATCATCCGGCAAATGGCCTTCCTCACAGAGGATGTGCTGGGCGCCGATGCCTACGAGGTTGGCACGTTCGGGCCAGAAAATTTCCCCGTTAACCGTATCGAGGAAGAAACCCTCAGCCTCTATGTTTCGACTGAGTGGGAATTTGAAGTCAAAGGCTACTATGTGGATGTGAACCTCGGTTTGCGTTACGAGGAAACCGACATTCTCAGCCCGGCCAAGAGTCGCGTGCCCGAGTATGTTTACTGGGCCGGGGGCTCAGAGTGGCTTACTCAGTTCGCCAGCGGGGGGGAACTGGTCGAAGTCGAGTTCACCGGTAACTATGACTTACTGCTGCCCATGTTTGACGTGAAAGTGGATATTACCGATGACCTGGTTGGACGATTCTCTGCGGGCAAAACTATTACCCGACCCACCCTGGAGCAAATGCTTGGCAATCTGAGTCTGACGCCGTCGCCTAAGATTGGTGCCAGAAGTGGCAGCCGCGGTAATCCAAACCTGAAACCCTTTGAGTCAACCAATCTGGATCTCTCCCTTGAGTACTACTATGACGAGGCGAGTTATGCAGCAATTGGTTTATTCTGGAAAGACGTGGACGACTGGATCGATAACTCGCAAGTCACTACCACATTCGAAGGCTTGCACGACGTTTATCAGGGCCAGCGCTGGAATGATGCGGTTGCGGCCATACAAGCACGTGGCGAGCAGGCTACCGATGCAGCCATTTACAATGAGATAGTGGCCAACGGGGTGGGCATAGGTGAAAACAATCGGGTCCTGCCGGATCCGGCCACCGATCCCCTGATCCAGTGGACGATAAACTCTCCTGAGAACGTCGGTGCCAGAAAAGTGAACGGCTTGGAGTTTGCAGTTCAGCACGTGTTTGGGGACAGTGGTTTCGGTACGGGAATAAACGCCACGCTGGTGGACGGTGATGTGGAGTACGATAATTTCGTACTGGCCGCACAGGCGATTCTGCCCGGTCTGAGTAACTCGGCCAACTGGCAGGGCTTTTACGAGAAAGATGGACTCTCCGTCCGGTTAACGGCCGCATGGCGGGACGAGTACCTGTCAGGCCAGGGCCAGCCCGATACAACCGATGGGCCGCCCAATTATGTTGAAGAATACCTGCAGTGGGATTTAAGCGTTAACTACGACATTAACGAAAATCTGACCGTATTCTTCGAAGGCATTAACCTCACCAATGAGACCGAGCGCAGCTTTGGCCGGTTCGAAAGGCAGTTCCTAAGTGCCGCGCAATACGGTCCCAGGTATGCCATTGGTGTCAGATACACCATGGGCGACAACTAATCTTCCCTTGGACAGGTTTAAGCCGCTCTCTGAGCGGCTTTTTTTATATCTGTCCCGCGGCAAGGGATTACTGAAGCTGACAGCCTCTGCGGCTGTAAAGTGAAGCAGGCTCAACGCCGCATGAGACTCTCTTTGATAGATCTTGAATAATTCTGATCGTCCTGTGCCGGTTTGTGCCATCCAGGCGGGAGATTTTGAATGGCAACTTTGTACGTAAAGCTGCCCTTCGGCATCGCTAGTAGCCAGGTCCAGAAAGGAGGAAACTGCAGCCAGTGAATAGTTGCGGATCCAGTGACTGCAAACATTGGCGAGCTGAATTTTAATCCAGAGGACTGCTCACTTCATACGGACCTTGCTTCACAACATGCGTGTATATCTGTGTGGTTTGGACAGAGCTATGTCCCAGCAACTCCTGAATAGTCCGGATATCGTATCCGGCTCTTAACAACTCTGTGGCAAAGGTATGACGAAAGGTGTGACAACCGCCGTGTTTATGCACACCAGCCACCTCAATGGCTTTTTTTACCGCCTTTTGTAAGGTTCGAGTCGATGTATACCAGCGACGCTCTACGTTAAAGGTTTTATCTATCTTTGAGATGGCAGAAGGAAAGAGATATTGCCAACCAAACGCTCGTTCCGCGGCAGGGTATTTCTTCCTTAGAGAATTAGGTAATTCCACATACCCCTTCCCTTGACTCAAGTCATAGTCGTGGAGAGATTTTCTCCATTCGATTTGTTGAGAAAGCGGCCGGGTAAGCTTCTCAGGAAGGAGCGTGATACGGTCTTTCTTACCTTTTGAGCACTTCACATGGATAGTTCGTAGACTTACATCCACATCTTTAACTCTCAGTTTGACGCACTCACTCACGCGAAGGCCTGAGCCATATAGCAGGGATGCCATCAGACGGTGGGTTCCGTGCATGGCGCGTAATATCTTCATGGCTTCCTGATGGGTAAAAACCACAGGTAAGTTCGTCGGTGTTTTGGGGCGATGAATCGGGTCGAGCTGACCCATATCACGTTCCAAAACGTGCTTGAAGAAGAAGTTAATCGAGTTGATGGCGGCGTTGACTGTTGTAGCTGATTTATTTCGATTGGAGATGTGTAGGAGGAACTTGTTGATGTGCTCGGTGCAAAGGTCTGGAGTAGGCGTCGCGCGGCTATAGTTGAGGAAATACTTTATCCAGTAACGGTAGGTTTGCTCAGTTCGTTTACTGTAGCCCAGTCTGTTAACGGCAAACGAGACACGGTTAATAAGGTTCTGTCCAGTCTCAGCGATTCGTATTTTTTTTGTGTTCCATGTTTTGCGAACTCCTAAGTGTATGACTTGGCAGCTAAAAGCTGTAATATGCCAATAGTGATGTATTTATATGCGAACCCTAGTTCGCATATAAATAGGTTCGCAAAAAAATGAAAGTGATGCCAGCGCAGGAAGAACTAGGGATGGCAGAAGGTACACCTCAATGATAAAAAATAATATGCGGTTCATAGGGTCCGCATCATTTAACTGTTAGCAGGAAAAGGTTCAAACGTGAGAATTTCAATAATACCCGAAGACGGATGGGCCAATTTTGAAAGCTCTAAGAGCATTGAAAAGCTTATATGGGAAACCCTGAAATGCCGAGATATCGGCGGTGCATGGGAATATCACAGCTTTACAAGTAACAGTTCTTTTTGGAGCAACGGGGGCTTCAGTTTAGCTTTGCAATTTGAAGATGATGAATGTAAGAAAGTGCAAAATATTGAAATGGTAAATCCAGCTCCGCAAAGCGCAGAGTTAAATCAACTCGTTGAATTATTTGAAACGCAATATGGCCTTATCAGCAATCGCTGCTAACAATCGCCAGCACAACGCGCCGTCGGCGCTCGACTCGCAACAAGTTGCTCGCGTGTGTGGCGGGCGTTAGCATTTTAATATGAAAGAAATCGAGTGGTACCATACAAAAGATGGCTTTACTGTAAAAGGCCAATTTTTTTCTCCAATATCTATGGTCGCTCATATAGAAAGGCTTAATGGTGTAAAAGTGCTAGCAAAAAAATCATGGGGTATGACCGATGATTTTGAAGCATTTTTCGAGTACAAAGGTCATCGATTTATCGTCGAAACACCGTTCGTTGAAGTTGAGGTGGCAGCATTCGATAAACGAATACCAAAAGAAATAATCAAGGAAGTATTGGAACATGCAGCAAATTATTCATGGGTTAATCCAGTCACTTTTATCTGGGCAATGCTGCGTTACTTTATACTTCCATTTAATCCACCTGCTAAAAAATAATATGCGGTTCATAGGGTCCGCATCATTTAACTGTTATATGTCTGTGAGCAGATGAAGGAAAGTTACCCTTATTGGGACGAAGAACGGCTTAAGTACAAGTTTAAGTGCTTAACCTGCGGCACCTATGTGAAACGTGGCACCAGAAAGTGCTACAAGTGTAATAGCTGGTTTTCTCAGGCTGATGTGGAAGAGATGATTCAATACTACAAAGAGAATAAAAGGAAGAACTGGCATCATATTTTCTACTTCGTACTCATCACCTCCAGCATCCTAGCCCTCTGGATTGGAGCCTGGCTTTGAATACATATAAAAAATAATATGCGGTTCATAGGGTCCGCATCATTTAACTGTTATGTGCCTCAAGTGAAATGATATGACTAATATAGAGTCGCAACCCCATATCATTAAGTTATCGTACTTAAAATATATATTAGCCTTAGTTTTTTTAGTCGGTTTTGAATATATGGCGATCAAGATCATATCGATGCCATACTCTGAACTTGAACTAAACGCAGATCGCTTCCATCCATTAATGGCATATCTTTTTTTTATTCCACTGATCCCATTAATAGCTTTAATTCTTCTTTCGTTACTAATCTTTTTATTCAGCAGAAATAAAGGCGTTGAGCTGGGTTTAGAGGGAATATTTGAAAAAACGTCACCTTTTTCTATCGGCTTTATTCCCTACGAACAGATATCGTCAATATCGAACATCACAGGCCTTTCTGTAGGTAGGTGGCCTTTCAAAAGTAAACGCAAAGTGATTTCAATCAATCTTAGGAACAGAAAACAGGATAAAAACTGGTGGTATAGTAAAGGTTGGAGGGCCAGACTCTTGCGCGGACGTAGTTATGAAATCCAAACAAGCCTTCTTGGGATGTCGCACGATCGTGTTGTGAAAATTTTAAGCTACCATGCGAAAAAACATGGTATTAAAGTTAACACAGTTAACTTGGATTCATAGTAGTGGCAACGGCACATAACAAATGCAATCACGCGGATAAAATCTCCGTTGCACTCCAATTTTACCAGTGTTGCAGGCGTTGAATGTCCGCTCCTTGTCTGAACCAGACTGTCGTACATGACCTCATCAGTAACCAAATCTCTTCAGGTTAACTAACCTCCTTTCAGCACAGATATCAGACCAGAGATTAGCGCCTTTCTGCAAAGGTTTGTGGCCCGGCGGTATCGCTATATCCAACTGTTAAGTATTCCAGTCAAATCGGTCTTGTGTGACCTTTGGGTAATAAAAAAAGTGGGGCAATCAATATCTGCAGTGGCAGGCCGTGCCTGCCACTGCAGTGGGCTTAGTTGCTATCGCAGGTGACCGATGCCGGGCTCTGCGGGTGTGGGAGCAGGCGAATATTGGCCAGACTGAGTTGACCTTCGCCGCTGCTGGTCAGCACAAAAGGAGCATACATCTGCGCCAGGTGCTGTGAGTCAAAGCAGTCAAGGGATACCGATATGGTCTGCCACTCGTTCAGTGGCAGCAGCTGCAGCGTCTCCCTCAGACTGGCTTCACTCTGACAGTCAGGGCCACAGGACATGGCCAGGGTGACCTCGCCGCTAAAGGCCTGCTGCACTCTTACATCCAGGGTCAGTTGGGCGTTGGCCTCCTGATAATTGCGCATGTCCACAGGGAAGCTTGCGCCAATGGTTACCTGACCCGGCTCGGTACCATCAAAAGTCAGCTGACGGGCATCTTCCTGAATATGCCTGTCCAGGGTGCGCAGGGACACAGGGCCAACCTGCTGAACACTGCTGGTGACAATCTGAGTGGCACCAACCGCACCGATCTGCAGTTGCCACGGAGCTTTGATGCTGTTTTCGAACAGGACCAAGGGCGGCAGGTCATCGTGAGTCCGTTGCACTTCCTCATTCAGATTGTCACCAAGCACATTTTCTTGTCCGTAGCTCAGCCCAAAGCCATAAGGCAACAGGGGCTGGTAGTCCTCATCGCCGATATTGACCAGGGTCTGGCCGGGAGAGGCGGGCCAGGAGAAAGACAGCTTGCCGGTAAAATCATAGTTGATTGTCCCATCGGGCTTGCTGAACAGCACATCGGCCACCCCCTGTCCTTCAGAGCCCGGCAGCCAGGCCGCCACAAAGGCATCGGAGGCGTTAAGCTCGGGATTCACCCACAAGGGACGGCCGCTTAAGAACACTGAGACTACCGGGATCCCCTGTGATTTAAGCTTTTTCAGCAAAGCCAGATCGGCCTTATTACCCCGCTGATATTCCAGGTTAGCCAGATCCCCAACCCCTTCAGCATAGGGCTCCTCACCAAATACCACGATGGCAACATCAGGCTTGTTCTGGAAGTTCCCGTCAATTGAGAGCTCCACCTTGCCTTCCACTGCTTCGACTCTTGCTTTGATACCTTCATAGATGGAGGTGCCACCTGGGAAATCCGCATTGGTATTACCGGTGCCTTGCCAGGTAACGGTCCAGCCACCGGATTGCTTGCCAATATTGTCTGCACCGTCACCGGCCACCAGCACGTTAAGCTTGGGGTAAAGTGGCAGCAACTGGTCTTTGTTCTTCAGCAGCACCAGAGATTCCCTGACCGCCTGGCGGGCGATGGCCCGGTGGTCCGCATGACCAATCAGGCTCTTATTGGCGGCCAGCAACCGATTAGCCGGGGAGGGCTTGTCAAACAGGCCGGCGCGCAGTTTGACACGCAGCACCCGGCTGACTGCATCATCCAGCCGGGCAAGAGGAATTTGCCCGGATTTGACCTGAGCCAGGGTGTTCTCCATCAACGGCTTCCAGGCCTGGGTTGGCACCATGAACACATCGAGGCCGGCATTGAAAGCCTGGGGGCAACTTTCATTGCTGCATCCAGCCACCTGGCCGTGGCCGTTCCAGTCGCCCACCACAAAGCCGTCGAAGCCCATGCGTTCTTTCAGTATATCGGTAAGCAGGTACTCACTACCGTGTATCTTTTTGCCATGCCAGCTATTAAAGGACGCCATCACTGACTGGGCACCAGCGGTCAGACCACCCACATAGCCCTGGGCGTGGATACTGAACAGCGCCTCTTCAGTGGCCAGGTTATTGCCCTGATCGTCACCGCCTTGAGTACCCCCGTCGCCGACAAAGTGTTTAACCGTGCTGATGACCCGCTGCTGGGAGAGGAAATCATCCCCTTCCCCCTGCAGGCCCCTGACGATGGCATAGGCATAATTGCGCACAATATCCGGGTCTTCCGAATAGGCCTCATAAGTGCGGCCCCATCTGTCGTCCCGGGTGACTGCCACTGTGGGGGCAAAAATCCAGTCAATGCCGGTGGCCGCCACCTCGGTGGCAGTGGCCTTGGCAATCTGCTGGATCAACTCAGGATTGTTGGTGGCCCCCAGCCCGATATTGTGCGGGAATAACGTGGCGCCGATGACGTTATTGTGCCCATGCACGGCATCGGTGCCCCACATGGTGGGAATGGCGCTTCCGTCCAGACTGTCGTCGACGGAAGCCTGATACATGGTTTCGGCCAGGTTGACCCAATCCTCAACGCTGGCATGCTTGTCATTATTGGGAAAGGCCCCGCCGCCATTGAGGTAGGACCCAAATCCATACCGGCGCATGTCCTCAACTGTGATATCCCTGATTTCCGGCTGGATAATCTGGGCGACTTTCTGCTCCAGCGTCATATTCTGCAGCAGTGCTCCAACGCGCTGTTCAATAACCGGATTGGCAGGTATCTCAGGGTTTATTTGTGGCCAGTAGTCCGGTACCCGGGACGATTCACTTGCCGGCTCTATGGGATCCGCATTTGGGTTGTTGCAGCCGCTTGTCAGGGCACCCAGCAACATCAGGACAGATACCTTGCTCAGCGTGAATAAGGTTTTGCTGTTGTTCACTGTACCGCCTCCTGTGGCTGCAGACTGCCATCGGACTGCTTCCTGAGCCTGCTGCCCGTCAATCCGTAGAAGGCGATATAGAGATAGCAGACCAGCGGCAGCAGGAACGACAGCTGTAATCCCAGGTTGTCGGCGAGCATACCCTGAAACAAGGGGACCAGGGCGCCACCCACTATGGCAAGGCACAACAAACCCGAGCCACGGCTGGTATCCTGACCAATGCCGGCCAGGGCCAGGCTGAAAATAGTGGGGAACATGATGGAGTTGCACAGGCCTACCGCCAGGATACTCCACATGGCCAGACTGCCGCTGGACAACACCGCCGTCAGGATCAGCAGCATGGAGGCGAGGCTGTTGAAAGCCAGCAACTTGCCGGCAGAGACTTTCTGCATCACCAGGGCGCCGATAAAACGACCCACCATGGCGCCACCCCAGTAATAGGCGATGTAGATGGAGGCCTGCCCTTCACTCATCCCCATCACGTAGTCTTCGCCGAGGAAGTTGACCAGAAAGCTGCCGATGGAAACCTCCGCACCCACGTAAACAAAGATGCCGATGGCGCCGAGGATGAGATGGGGATGTTTCATCAAAGAAGCACTGGGCGCATGGGTGACCGGGTGTTCAACCGGCTCCAGAACCGGCACAGGCAGGCGCAACTTGACGAAAAAGACTGCCAGACCCAGCAGCACCAGTGCCAGGCCGATGTAAGGCGCAATGACGCTGTCGGCGGACTGGCTGCTACCTGCGGCATGGGAGAATATCAACAGTCCGCCAATAATGGGCGCTACTGTCGTCCCCAGGGAGTTGAACGCCTGAGTCATGGTCAGGCGGCTGGAAGCGGTCTGCGGGGCACCCAGCAGGGTGACCAGCGGGTTGGCGGCCACCTGCAGTATGGTAATGCCGGCGGCGAGGATGAACAGGGCCGCCAGAAACATCCAGTAAGCCTGGTAAATTGCCGAGGGTACAAACAGCAGGCAGCCCAGTGCCGCGGTCAGCAAGCCTACGCCAATGCCTTTCTGGAAGCCGGTCTTGTCCACCAACCGACCGGCCGGCACGGAAATCAGAAAATAGGCGCCGAAGAAGCAGAACTGCACCAGCATGGCCTGGGTATAGCTGAGATTGAATACGCCTTTGAGATGCGGAATCAGTATGTCATTCAGGGCCGTGATAAAGCCCCAGATAAAAAACAGGGTGGTCAGTGACACCAGAGCAGCCAGATAGTTGGCAGAGGCCTGTTGCGACTGCGTGCTGTGGGAAGATTTTAACATAGTGTGGTTCGCCAAGTTGCCGGTCAGTGAAGGGTGGCAGTTTCCGTTGACCCGTCCCTAACAAAGGTTTAACATTCATGAAAGCGCTTACATTTTTATCATCAGCCAGCCTCATGTGCAACAAATGCGTTAAGAAATTGTTGTCGGGGCAACGAAGTGCGGTTGGTTAACCAAGAGTAAAACCATTAACTTTGTCAGGTACGTAAATTGAACAACACAGTTATTTCATTGCCATCCTCGTCACCTTTAAACAAAGCTGACTTTATTTTTGGTGTGGCCACGGCGTCTTTCCAGATTGAAGGGGCTGTCGATAAGCGCCTGCCCTGTATCTGGGATACCTTCTGTGCCGAGGCGGGGCGGATTCGAGATGGTTCAGACGGCAGCATGGCCTGTGATCATGTGCGCTTGTGGAAGCAGGACGTGGAGATGATCTATTCCCTGGGCGTGGACGCTTATCGATTTTCCGTATCCTGGACCCGGGTGATGCATGCAGATGGCAGCCCCAACCAGCAAGGGCTGGATTTTTACCTGCAACTGCTGGAACGGCTCAACAGCCTGGGTATAAAGGCCTTTGTAACCCTTTACCACTGGGATTTGCCACAATATCTGCAGGATCAGGGCGGCTGGCTTAACCGGGAAACGGCTTATAAGTTTCGTGACTATGCCGATCTCGTGGCGCGCAGCTTTGGCGACAGGGTGTACTCCTGGGCCACCCTCAATGAGCCCTACTGCAGTGCCTACCTCGGCCATGAGTTAGGTATTCATGCCCCCGGATTGAAGAGCCGGGCGCAGAGCAAGCAGGCGGCACACCATTTGTTGCTGGCTCACGGGCTTGCCATGCAGGTGCTCAGGACACACTGCCCCACGGCACAATCTGGTATCGTGCTGAATTTCAGCCCCTGTTATGCCAAAACCGATAGGGCTGAAGATGTGCAGGCAGCCAACCTGGCCGATCAGTATTTTAATCAGTGGTATCTGTTGCCGGTGCTGACTGGGCGTTACCCTGAATTGCTGGACAGGCTTCCCGTGAATGACAGGCCGCCCATTGAAGAAGGGGACATGCAGATTATCGCTCAGCCGCTGGACTATCTGGGCATCAACTATTACACCCGGGAAGTCTACGAGGCCCATGACCAGCATTGGTTTGCCAACCTGCAGGAGAAACAGGGGCCGCTGACTGATATGGGCTGGGAAATCTATCCCCAGGGGCTGACCGACCTGCTGGTGACCTATCATCAGCAGTATGATCTTCCGCCCATCTATATCACCGAAAATGGCGCCGCCATGCCGGACAAGCTAGTGGACGGCAAGGTGACCGACAAGGACAGGGTGGAGTATCTGAACAGTCATATCCATGCCGTTCACGAGGCTGCCAGAATGGGAGTGGATATTCGTGGTTACTTCGCCTGGAGCCTGATGGACAACTTCGAGTGGGCCGAGGGCTACCTGAAACGCTTTGGTCTGGTGTATGTGGATTACCCGACCCAAAAGCGTATCATTAAGGCCAGTGGCCTGGCCTACCGGGACTTCCTGGCCCGTCGTCAGCAGCAGTCCGGTTCCTCTCACCGGCAAGTTGGAGAGTCAAACTGATGTTGTCAGTGCGCGAAAAAGTGGCTTACGGTTTGGGTGACACGGCCAGCAATATCGTCTTTCAGTCGGTCATGCTGTTTCTGTCTTTCTTTTACACTGACGTGTTTGGTATCTCGCCGGCTGTTGTGGGGACGCTTTTTCTGGTGGTACGCATCTTTGATGCAATCACCGACCCCCTGATGGGGGCCATCAATGACAGGACGCAGACCAAATACGGTAAATTTCGTCCTTATCTGCTGTGGCTTGCCATTCCTTTTGGTCTGATCAGCGTACTGGCGTTCACTACCCCGGATTTAAGCGAGCAAGGCAAAATTGTCTATGCCTTTTGTACCTATGGATTGCTGATGCTGGCCTATACGGCCATCAATATTCCTTACTCGGCACTGGGAGGAGTACTGACCGCCGATCCAACCGAACGTGTGTCGGTGCAATCCTATCGTTTCGTGTTTGGTATGCTCGGTGGCCTGATGGTCACGGCTTTTACCCTGCCGCTGGTGGACTGGTTCGGCCAGGGCGACACGGCCAAAGGTTATCAGCTGACCATTGCCGCCATGAGTGCGCTGGGTGTGCTGATGTTCTGGGCCTGCTTTGCCGGCACCAAGGAACGTATTTTTCCGCCGCCAGAGCAAGATTCCACTTTCTGGCAGGATATGGCTTCACTGTGGCGGAATGACCAGTGGCGCATTCTGAGCCTGGCCGCTCTATTTGTATTGCTGGGAATGGTCCTGCGCACCACCCTGGCCATCTATTACGTGAAGTACTACCTGGGGCGTCCGGATCTGATTACCCTGTTCGTGACTCTGGGGATGGTCGGCAATATTCTTGGTTGTGCCACTGCTCAGTGGCTGGCCAGGCGCATCTGCAAAGTCAAAGCCTACATCGGCCTGCAGTTGCTGGCGGCCGCCATCTGTGTGGGCAGCTTCTTTATCGGTCAGGACCAACTGATTCTGGCGTTTGTGGCTTATGTTTTATGGTGTTTCTTCCTGCAGATGGCTACGCCGCTGTTGTGGGCGAAGATGGCCGATATTGTCGACTACGGACAGTGGCGTACCGGTATACGTATTACCGGCATGACGTATTCCTCTGTGGTGTTCTTTATCAAGATGGGCCTGGCCCTGGGAGGGGCATCGGCGGGCTGGCTGCTGGCCTACCATGGCTATCAGCCCGGCGACAACCAATCTGCCGACACCCTGCAGGGGATACTGGTGTCCTTTACCCTGCTGCCGGCTGTGGCCTTTATTCTGGTGGCGTTTGTGATGAAGTTCTATAGACTGGACGACCAGGCAGTGGCGCGGGTCAGACAGGCATTGACGCAGCCGGCCGTTTAAGGCCCGGGATAAGGAGCAGTGAAAACAGCGATGGCAACGATTTATCAGGTTTCAGAGCGGGCCGGGGTTTCCCTGGCCACCGTTTCAAGAGTCATGAACGGCAATGCCAAGGTCAGTGAAACTACCCGCAATAAAGTGCTGGCGGCCATGGCCGAGCTGAACTACCGGCCCAATTCCATCGCCCAGTCATTGGCTTCCAATTGCTCCAACAGTGTGGGGATGCTGGTATCCGAGGTCCACGGGCCGTTTTTTGGTGAGATGATGAGCGGGGTGGAAAACGAGCTCAGGACCGCCGGCAAGCATGTCATTATTGCCGCCGGACACAGTGACGAGGCCAGTGAGAAGGAAGCCATCGAGTTCCTCATCAGCCGTAAGTGCGATGCCCTTATCCTGCATGTGGATGCGGTCACTGACCAGTATCTGATTGATCTCAATGAGCGCACCCCGGTGGTGATTATCAATCGCACCATCCCGGGGCTGGAAGATCATTGTATCTGCCTGAACAATGAACTGGGTGGCTATCAGGCCACCAAGGCGTTGCTGGACATGAATCACCGACAGATAGCCTATATCTCGGGCCCCTTGTGGAAACACGACGCCAGGGAACGTTTCGAGGGACATAAACGGGCTCTCTCAGAGTTCGGATTGCCATTGGATGAGGCCCTGTGCGTCCAGGGGGATTTTCATGAAGAGGGCGGCGCCAGGGCTATGGAGACGTTGCTGGCCAGCGCAAAGCCGTTCACGGCGGTGGCCTGCGCCAACGATGAAATGGCCTGTGGGGCGATGAACTGTGCCCGTGACCACAAGCTGGATATTCCCGCCGACGTGTCGGTGATGGGCTTCGATAATGTGATCATGTCCCGGTATACCTTCCCCCACCTCACCACCATAGACTACCCCGCCGGGGAGATGGGTCGCATGGCGGCCTGCTGGGTACGTCGACAAATTTACCAGGACAAACAGGTCAAGGTCCGCCAGTTATTCGAACCCAGCCTGGTTTTGCGGGATTCGGTCAGGCAGCTCTGATAAACCACCACCAGTCATCAGAAGCAACCTCCGGTATGCCCATGTCCTATAAAAAAAGCCGCAACATCTGTTGCGGCTTTTTCTTTCGGCTTCCTGCTACCAGGTATAGCGTACACCCAGGGCATAGCGGGCGTCATTTTGCTGGGCCAGCAGCATCTGCTCCTGATATCGCCCATGCACCCGTTTTTCCTGCTCCAGTAAGTTAATTCCTTCGAAGAAGACCACCAGTTCATCATTGAACTGGTAGCTGACGCTCATATCCAACTGGCCATAGGCTTCTGTGAACTGCGGGGCCGGACCTCCGGCTTCGGCCTGGCCCATGGCGGAAAGAAAATCGTCGCGCCAGTTATATGCCAGTCGTGCCTGCCACCCTGCGTCTTCGTAAAACACCGCAAAGTTTGCCGAATCGCTCAACCCGGGCAAGGCAAACTGTTCATCGGTACGTTCCACATCGTACTTAGTATCCCCTGTGACCGCCGTATAGTTGAGGCTGAAGCCAAGACCCGTATCCCACAGCCAGTGCTGCCATGCCAGTTCCCAGCCATGGATATTCAGATCTTCCACGTTGTTGGGCTTACTGATATTCCAGGTGGCGATGGGGTCGTCGGCTGACTGCTCAACCCGGTCAAGGTCGTTGCCAAAGCCATTGTCGATTAACCACTGGAAGACCGCCTCATCACTGGGCGTTTGATTATTGGCGATCAGTTCGGCTCTTGCCTGCTGAGCAGCGGGGCCTTCGAAGGGATCGCGTAAATGATCAAACTGAACTTCAGAGATGGTATTCATCAGGAAATTTTCCACTTCCTTGTTGAACCAGCCTACCGACAGGTAGCTTGCATCGTCGTAGTAATATTCAACCGCTATATCCAGGTTGTTAGACCGGTAAGGCTTAAGTGCGGGATTACCGGCAAACCCGGTACGAGACCCGACTTTAGGGATGGGGGTCAGTGAGGTGGTAGCCCGCATGGCGCCCAAACTGGGACGGGTGATGGTCTTGCTGTAGGAAAAGCGGGCAATCCAGTCATCGCTGACTTCCAGGCTCATGTCCAGGTTGGGCAGGAATTCCTTATAGCTGTGGGTCTCATGGCTGAAGGAGAACTCATCGGCGAACAGGGTCTGCCATTCAGTCGGATTCAGCCATACCAGTTGTTGCGCCTCCTTTTGCATGCTGCTGGCCGTCACATCGGTTTCTTCGTAGCGTAAACCCGCGACGATATCCAAAGGCATACCGTTGAATTCACTCTCTATATTGGCCTGGACGTAAGCCGCTGTGGTCTTTTCTTCGATCTCATGATCGTCCTGCCAGGGGGCGGCCACATACTCCACATCATAGAGATCTTGCGCCTTTTGCATCGCGGCAGTCTGATCAAAGGTGTAGTAATAGGGGATTTGCATCTGGCTGCCGCCGCCGCTGAAATCGGCGAGAAAATCTGAGCCCAGACCGACATACTCCACATCGTCCTCCCACAGACCCATATTGCCGTACCAGCCTGCACTGATGGGTCCGGTGTAGCTGCCCAGGGCATGGGTTTTCATTGCGGTGTAGGACAGACCAAAATCAAGGGAAGCCAGGGCATCTTCACTCTGGTTCAACCATTTACCGTCAAATTGTGCCTGCTGGACATCTGTTTCATTGCGGCCGGCCCTGACACCGGCGAACAAGGAGGCATAGTGCTCCGGCAACATGTGTGGCTCACCGGCAGGATTGAGATTGACATAGTTGGCGCTTAATAAGGGGATCTCGGTTTGGCTTGCATCATAGGTCTTATCCTCAATATTCAGGGCACCCATGATAAAGAAAATGTTGTCGGCGTCGTTGCCCAGGGCCCCGTTTGAAATCGCCTTGGAGTCATGAAGATCCAGGGTCAACTCGAGTTGATCGCTGGCCTGCCAGTTTATATTCAGGCCCAATGAGGTGTTTTTGTTCTTTGCGGCATTCTGGTGCATGGTACCGGAGTAGTCTCCGCCCACTTCGGTGACGCGATCAAAAGTGCCATTCTCATTGATGTGCGCATAGGTGGCGTTGCCCGGGCCGGAAAACCACAGTCCCCAGGTATCGCTGTTGGAAAAATCCTCTAACTGGGAATAGGTGTAGTCTGCGGTAATTTCCAGATCCTCACCGGGAGCGTACTGCAGTACCAGTTGCGCATTGGTACGTTCGCGTTCGGTATCCTGGCTGGCAAAGCCGATGTTACGGGCGTAAAACGTATTGCCATAAGGATTCTGGTTTTCATCTTCCACTACGGCATTGGGATTGAGGTCACCGTGGATGTTTTGCCGCCAGCCGTCAATGGTAGCGCGTTTGGTGTTGCTGTCACGTTTCTGGTAAGAGGCAGAAAAGCCGACCCCAAAGGTATCATCCAAAAAGGTGTTGCTGAAAATTCCTGATACTTCCGGGGTCAGGTTGTCGCCGGACTCGACACTTGTATCATGGTGACCCTTGACGCCGATGCTGGCAATCAGTGTTTTGCTTTCAAAGGGTCTGGCAGTGCGGATGTTGATGGTGGAGCCGATTCCGCCGGAGGCGATATCAGCCTTGCCGGTCTTGTAAATCTCCACAGAACTGACGCTGTCAGAGGCCAGGTTGGCAAACTCAAATGAACGGGTTGACTCACCGGCCACCTGTGCGGTGGGCATGGTCCGATTGTTCAGTAGTACCAGGTTAAAATCCGGGCCAAAGCCACGTACGGTTACCTTGCTGCCTTCACCATTTTGGCGATCAATGGATACGCCGGTGATACGCTGCAGGGACTCGGCGAGGTTAGTGTCGGGAAATTTGCCGATATCCTCGGCAGAGATTGCGTCCACTACGCCATCACTACTGCGCTTGATGTCCATGGCCCGGATCATACTGCTGCGAATGCCCGATACCTGAATGACCTCTACCTCATTGGCACTGCTGTCCTGAGTCTGGGTTTCCTGGCCTTGAACGCCGAACGCCGCACCCAGAATCAGGGATAGGCTGGTGGCAAGCTGTGTTCTCTTGAATTTGTTGTATTTCATGTGTCCCCCGATGCAACAGATACATCGATTTATTCTGATTTTTGAATTTGTAAGCGCTTACAAAGCAGGGCCAAAAAAATATTTCTATTCCCAATGCCGCTGTTCTGCGCCCCTTCAGATGTTAAAAGCGTCTGTAAGGATTCTCCCGATGGCAACATTCTGTTAACCCTGTGCGGGTCAGGATCCCATAAAATATCGTGTTGCAACGGGAACTGACGAAACCTGTTTCACAAGCTGCTTACTGGCGGATCCCTTAGCTGCACAGCCGGGGAATTCCTCAGAAAACAACCAATGTAAGCGCTTTCATTTTCACACTAGAGGGTTTTGGTTTGTAATGCAAGTGTTTTTAATTTGTTAATATGGAAGTGTGGCAGGATCAACAGCCCGGGTGACGCCAGGGCCACCGCGTTTTAGTATACTATGCAGAACTGATCGGAGGAGTGTAAGGTGACCAAGCAATATCAGAGCTTTCGTGAGTTCTATCCCTACTATCTGAAGGAACACCGGAATCCCACCTGCCGGCGCCTGCACTTTGTCGGTTCCGCTCTGGTGCTGGGGCTTTTGGGCCTGAGTCTTATTACCTTCAATGCCTGGTATCTGCTGCTGGTGCCGGTGGTGGGGTATGGCTTCGCCTGGGTGGGGCATTTCTTTTTCGAAAAGAACCGTCCGGCCACCTTTACCTATCCCTTGTACAGCCTGATGGGAGATTGGGTGATGTTCAGGGATATCCTTATGGGAAAACTGAAGTTTTAACCGGCAGAGGGCAACCATGACAGATCCACACACCGAAACGACTGCCGATACCCACCAGGTATTCAATCAGCCCGCTGCGCTGGAAAACTACAATGTTTATACGGCCGATGACGCACTGCAATACTGGGTAAAGCGATTCGGTGGTGCCTGGGCCGGCGACAGACTGTCCGCTTTTGGATACCAGGTCGGCCACGAACTGTTGCGAGCCGGCTTTGCGGCCAACAAGCACCTTCCCGAGTTTCACTCCCATGACAGGTTCGGCCGGCGTATCGACCAGGTGGATTACCACCCCGCTTACCATCAGTTAATGCAGGCCGCTATCGAAGCAGGCCATACCGGCCTGCCCTGGAATGAAAGCCGATCAGGGGCCCACGTGGTCCGCGGTGCCATGGCCTATCTGCATAACCATGCGGATCCCGGGTCCGGCTGCCCATTGACCATGACTTTTGCCAGTGTACCGGCGATTCGCATGCAGCCAGACGTGGCAAGCAAGTGGCTGCCGGGAATACTCAGCGGTCAGTATGACGGCAGCAATAGCCCCTGGTTTGAAAAGCGGGGGTTGACTATCGGTATGGCCATGACGGAAAAGCAGGGTGGCTCAGACGTGCGTGCCAATACCACCAGGGCTGTGCCACTGGAGCTGGCGGGCCCCGGCAAGCTGTACAGTCTGGTGGGGCATAAATGGTTCTGTTCCGCCCCCATGTGCGACGGTTTTCTGGTGCTGGCCAAAACAGAGGACAAGCTGTCCTGCTTTCTGGTGCCGCGCTGGCGCGAGGACGGCAGCAAAAACCCCATGCAGATCCAAAGGCTGAAAAACAAACTGGGCAATCAGTCCAATGCCAGCTCAGAAATCGAGTTTCGCGGTGCCCATGGCTGGTTGCTGGGCGAGGAAGGGCGCGGCGTGGCGACCATCATTCAGATGGTCGCACTGACCCGCTATGACTGCATGCTGGGCTCCAGTGCCCTGATGGCCCAGGCCGCCAAGGAAGCGATCTGGCATACGGCCGGACGGGAGGTCTTCGGCAAGCCTTTGCACCAGCAGCCGCTGATGCTCAATGTACTGGCAGACCTGGCCCTGGAAGCCGAGGCGGCACTGGCCATCTCCCTGCGTATTTCCCACGCCCTGGACGATCAAAATAAGCCGGGTGAGGCCGCACTGATCAGAAGTGCCACCAGTATCGGTAAATACTGGATCTGCAAGCGCGCCATTCAGCACACCTTTGAGGCCATGGAATGTATCGGCGGGGTGGGCTATGTGGCAGAAAACGTGGCCAGCCGCCTGTACCGGGAAGCACCGGTCAACTCTATCTGGGAAGGCTCTGGCAACGTGCAGTGTCTGGATCTGCTGCGGGTACTGAACAAAGAGCCGGATACGCTCAAGGCCCTGTTTGCCGAACTGGAACAGGCCCGGGGCAGACAATCACTGTTCGATCAAGCCCTGGATTGTCTGTTAAACGACTTTGCCGATAAACAGAACATGGAAACCCGGGCCCGGCAGTTGATGGAGCAACTTGCTCTGTGCTGGCAGGGTGCAACTCTGTTGGTTTATGGTGAGGCGGCCATTGCCAGCGCCTTCGTGGAATCACGTCTGGGTCAAAGGGGTTGGCATCAGTACGGCACCTTGCCGGCCTCTGTTGATGCAGCGGCCATCGTTAAACGTATGATGCCAAAGGTTGGCGATTAACGGGCAAACAGCTGGTCTATATCCTTAAAGGCTTTGAATTCCAGGGCATTGCCGGCCGGATCCATAAAAAACAGCGTAGCCTGCTCACCCGCCTGACCTTTAAAGCGGATATAGGGTTCGATGACAAATTCGGTGCCGGCGGCTTTCAGCCGTTGTGACAGGGCCTGCCAGTCATCCCACTGCAGCACCACGCCAAAATGCGGCACCGGTACTGCATGGCTGTCCACCTCGTTGTGCTGGGGTGCTGAAGGCATGCTGACCACCAGATGGGTCACCAGTTGATGGCCGAAGAAATTCCAGTCAATCCACTGGTTGGAAAAACGGCCCATCTCACAGCCCAGCAGCTCACCGTAAAAGGCTTTGGCTTTGGTTAAATCGTCTACCGGAATGGCCAGGTGAAAAGGTTGTACAGACATTATTTTACCCACTTGAGCATTTTAAGCTTTTTGCTGTTAAACGGCGGATAGCGCCAGTTCACATCAAACCAGGTACTGCGCTTCATCACCGCTTTCAGATGGCTGAAGGTATCAAATCCCCAGCGGCCGTGGTAGTGACCCATACCGCTGTTGCCCACCCCGCCAAAAGGCAGATCCGGATTGGCCATAAACATCATGCCGTCATTGATACAGACGCTGCCGGCACTGGTGTCTTCCAGCAACAATTGCTCGGTGGCGGCCGATCCCGTGTACAGGTAGAGGGCCAGGGGCTTGGGTCGCTGATTGATAAAATCCAGCGCCTGGTCAATCTTATCCAGGGTAACGATGGGCAGGATAGGGCCGAATATTTCTTCTTTCATCAGCGCCGAATCCGGCTCGGGTGCCATCACCAGGGTGGGAGCCAGATAGCGCTCACCGGCCTCCTGCTGACCACCGTACACCACCTGCTGACCCTCCAGATACTGGCTCAGGCGGGCAAAATGCCGGTCATTGATAATCCTGCCGTAATCCGGGCTTTGCTGGGGATCCTGACCGTAAAAATCCTGTAGTTTGGTTTTAATGGCCTCAATCAGATGGGGAGCGAAGCCTTTCTCCACCAGGATATAGTCCGGTGCCACACAAGTCTGGCCGGCGTTCATCCACTTGCTCCAGACGATGCGGGCAGCGGTGACCGCCAAATCACAGTCACTGGCCACCACACAGGGGCTTTTACCGCCCAGCTCCAGGGTGACCGGGGTCAGATGCTCGGCGGCGGCTTTCATCACTGTCTTGCCCACCGCTTCGCCCCCTGTGTAAAGAATATGATCGAAGCGTTGCTTTAACACCTCGGTGGTTTCTTCCACGCCGCCTTCCACCACGGCAATGGCCTGGTTGTCCAGATACTGCGGAATCAGTTTTGCCACCAGGCTGCTGGTGGCACCCGCCAGTTCTGACGGCTTAAGCAGGGCACAGTTGCCGGCCGCAATGGCGGCAATCAGTGGGGCCAGCAACAACTGGAACGGGTAGTTCCAGGCACCGATAATCAATACCGTGCCCAAAGGCTCAGGCTGGACAAAGCTCTTACCCGGCTGAGCCACCATGGGGGTGGCGATAGAGCGTGGCTTGGACCATTTATGTAAATGCTTGAGGCTGTGGTCGATGTCCCCGGTCAGATATCCCACCTCCGATACCCAGCTCTCCTGCTCAGACTTGCCCAAATCCTGTTTCAGGGCCTGATAAATCTTATCTTCATTGTCTGTAATCAGGCCTTTAAGGCGCGTTAACTGTTCTTTGCGCCAATCCAGGGAGCGGGTCTTGTTGCTGGCAAAATACTGATGCAGGGCTGACACCTGCTGGGCAATCGTCAAGGCAGACATGGAGGTTCCGGATAAACTGGTCTGAGCCTAAGTTAAGGGATTCTGGTCGGATGAGCAAGATGGAGGATCGGTAGCGAAACTGGCCAGTTTTTTTACCTCGTCCAGATCCTCGTCCAGTTGCATGACTAACTCGGAGCGTTTCAGCGCGAGCTTGGCATGGGTCAGAGTGGTCTGATGCATCAGATCATGGGGCAGGGTGGACAGTGAGTAGAGCGTCTTCTGCAGCTTGGTGGCCACTTCAACTGCCCCGGCACCGTCCCGGGCAATGAGGGTAAAGGCGTCCTCAAACATCTCTTCGATGCCAAGCTCCGGCACCTGCACCCGGTCAAAGCGCACAGGTTGCACATCCTCTTTGGCCACCGGCTGACTCCAATCGGTAAGCAGCCGGGTCAGGCTGCTCAGCACATCGATAGCGGTGCCAGTATCATTGATACCCGGGGACAGGGCCTTAGAGGCCACCTGGGACAAGGTCACCAGACCGAACCTGGGATCGCCGTCGAAGGTCCGGTTTCTGCCCACGACAAAGGCCCTGCGGATAGCGTCCAAATCTGGATCAGAGGGAAGGGCGCCGTAAAGGCTGGCAATTTTCCTGCCCGGTGACAAAAAACGGCCGGGCAGGGCTTCCAGGCGAATGATCAAATCATCCTGTTCAGCCAGCTTCTGTAATCGCGTCAGTTCCACCCGTTGCACATAGCCCACCGAGTCGGCAAATACAGGATGACCCTCTCGGGACTGCTGCCTGACCGGCGTGCCACCCATCAGGGGAGACAGGCGCCTGGCCTGCAGGGACTTGTTGGTGGCTTGTTCAATCTTCTCGATGGTGGAATTGATCCGGCCCAGTCGGGCAATACGGTCTACCCAGCGCACGAAGGTAAGGATGACCAGGGCAAATACCAGCAGGGTAAATACAAATAACAGGAAATTGCCGCCGGTCCCGAAATACTGGTTCTTGACCGCCACAATGGCCACGATACTGAAAATAAAAGCGCCCACAAAGGTGGCCAGGGCGTTTTGCGAGACATCGTCGGCGATAACCAGGGAAAATGAGCGTGGCGTGGCACTGGTGCTGGCGCTGGCATAGGCGGAAACCATGGAGCCGACACAGAAGGTGGCAATCACCAGCATGCTGGCCGACATAATGGACAGCAGGCTCTCCAGGGACTCAAGGCTGATCTGTGGCAGATAGCTGGCCAGTTCATAGTCACCGAGCCATTTGGCCGCAAATACCGCCAGCACCGACACCACGCACATCATCAATGGCTTGACCCACAGACGTTCCAGGGTGCGGTTAACCCAGAATCCCAATCGACTGACCATGGCTGACTCCCTTGTAAGCTCACTAGCAGCATAACAATGAATGGACAAAAGGGCGAAGGCCGGGGCAATACCCTGAAGTTAATGTTTTGCAGGATCTCTATCCGCTTACATTGTTGGCATTGAGAACAAATTAAGAAGACTAAGCCGACAGCCTTTTCTCTATCTGCTCGTAATAGGTTAACAGCCAGACCGTTAGCTTTGGCTGCTGAAACTTGTCTCTTTATCTTAGCCAGGTGAACGCTATTCAATCCCTTTGCCGTATTCTGACGGAGGAAACGGGGTGAGGTGCCGAGACACTTCTTGGGCAAGGGCTACCAGGCATGCTAAAAAGACAGGATTCAGAAGTACGGCGAAGGCCTGTGTTTAAACACGGGATTTTGCCGGCGATTAATACTGTTAGCTGAAGAAAAACAACGGAGAACTGTTCTGAATGTTCAAAAGCCGAGTCATTGAAAGAATAACCAAAGAATTTGGAGCTCCATCTCGAACCACGGTTAAAGTTCAAGCATGGGATATTACGGATAATTTAGGGGTGGTAGTTCAAACAGATCAACCCAACAGGGAAGATAATGCATTTGTTTGGCTTCCATACCCACCAGAAAATGAAGAAGTACCTGAAATAGCACTTGAGTATGCAGGTGAGTCTGGGCGTCATAGCAATACTTATGCATCACCAGGCCTAAATAAAGGTAACCCTGCCTTAAAGCTCATAGTTACAAGCGATCAAGAACTTGATGATCTTGTAGCCTACATAAATGCATTCAAAGCATTTGCACCTTTGCCTCGAATTAATGCCAGCCCAGCACCTGAGGAGCAAGAGCCTGTAACCGCTGAAGGGTTAATACCAGTTGATATAACAAAAATGCCAACGGCAAAACCCGTTAAGCCTCGTAGAGAGGCTATTCCAAGGGTGGTTCAACGGGAAGTCTGGCAGCGTGATGGTGGCAGATGTGTCGAGTGTGGCTCAAAGGCTAAGTTGTGTTTTGATCATATTGTTCCATTTTCAAAGGGGGGCAGTAACAGCGTTCGTAATCTTCAGTTGCTGTGTGAAAGCTGCAATCTATCCAAAGGCAACAGAATATGAAATCAGCTAACAATCACATCAAATTGCTCCCTTTGGGTTCCAATGCAAAAACCTAACAAGCGCATCTTGGGCTAGCTAGCGCTCGTTGGGACACAAACACGCAGGCTCCCTTCGCTTCGCTCCGTATTTTAGCCTGCGTATTTGTGCCCCAAATGCGGACGTTAGTACTAAACCATGCTCCCTAATTCCCTGCGCCCACAGCGGCGCCGCATGATCCCCACGTAGCCCCCTGCCTGAAAACCTCACCCCCGCGACTGAAACGCCACTGCCACCAGTAAGTTGGTGGCGCGACAGGCGAAGCCGCTGATAAAGCCGATAATCAGCCTTACACTGTGTCTTCTTGATCCTGTACAAATTGTTCAAAGGCAGGGTCAGTGAAGCGCCACACCCCATGCTCGGCGCTGTATATAGCATTGAGGGGGGGACCTTTGAGACGGTAAACCGCGTTTTGGATGCTGGAATTGGCGCTCTTTGTGCTATCAAAACCAGGATAGATGCTTTTTAGCTTGGATTTGTAGTCATCGCTGTACAGGCCGCGTTGTTCCCCTTTGGCCAGTAGGATCAACAGGGCTTTATCCATAGGATGCATACTGTCCCAGGCAGCCTTGAACTGCTGGTTTTCTTCTTCAATCAGAGTTTCAGAAAACCGTGCTACACCTTCATCAATATCATGGACCTCTTCGAGCGCCATCCTTTTTAACAGGTCTGTAAAGCCCCCGGGAGCTCTTCTCATTGTATCGAAAAGCTCTATCGCTCGGGCCTTGTCAAGCATGACTCCCCCCGTGATGCGTTTGAACACTTCAAGTTCGAAGGCGACAAACTCTTCTCCAAGATCTGGGAAATCTATGTTTGAGCTTGCATTATAAAAAGGTGCTTTGGTCCGTTTGAATAGTTGCGCCAGGCCTTCCTGGCTTGAGCCGGTGAATATGCCTTTGACTTTATGGTCGGCACGCGCCGTCATAAAACTTCGCAGGGAAGCTGTGAAATCGCTGAAGGCTGGATTGGTTGCTAGGTGCTGAACTTCATCTAACAGCAATAAAACGGCTTTGTTGGTGGATTCAAGCTCCTCAAACGCAGCTTCGGTCACTTGCTTTTCGGCATGCTTTCTCTGCGGAGAGACTTCAAGCGACAAGTCGCCGCCCAGGAGTTTTAGACTTGCCTTAAGGTTAGAGCTGCTTAATACATTGGCAAACCAGCTTTCCTGTTCTCGTCTTGCCGCGATCACGGCGGTGGCAAATGCCATGGAAGGAGATGACTTGTCTCGCCAGAAGTCGACATATACCACCAAGATTCCCTGCTCTTTGGCCATAGGGGCGACATCGCGCTGAACGAATTCTGTTTTGCCTCTTTTTCTGGGGGCGAAGATAGTGATTCTGTCGGCCAGCCCGGATTGGAAGCCCTTTAAAATTTTCTTTGCCAGATCCGTTCGGGGAAAATGCCAATTGGAATGAGGTGACTCAGTCATAGTTTTCTCTGCTCGCCAGGGAGATTATTAGTAATTATTAACCACTTTAGTAATTATTAAAAGTGTTAGTAAAATCTAATAAACATACATGACGTGCCTACCAAACGACTAAGTTTGTCGACACAAGCGCTATATTGCTCTTCGCGCCCACAGCGGCGCTGGGTAATCCTCACGCAGCGCCAAAGCGGGTGTCTTCAGCCTCTGGACTGAAACGCCACTGCCACCGGCACGCTGGTGGCGCGCCAGGCGGGGAAGAAGCCGCTGATAAAGCCGATAATCAGAGCCAGATAGATACCCTGGAGGATCAGATCCGTGCTGAGCTCAAAGCTGAACACCACCTGGGTGAAACTGCCGCCCAGGGTGGAGGCGTTCATGCCGTCAAACAGGGCGAATGCAGCCAGGGCCCCAATAATGCCGCCAATCAGCGCCAGCACCATGGCCTCGACCAGAGTGCCGATAAAGGCCGACAAGTTGGAAAAGCCAATGGCCCGCAGGGTGGCGATTTCCTTGGCCCGGTCCGCCACCGAGGTGTACATGGTGTTCAGGGCGCCGGCCAGGGCGCCCAGCGCCATAATGGAACTGATAACCCGGCCAAACAGGGCCATATAGCCCAGGCTCTCGCCCTGGGTGGCAAAATAGGCCGCCTCACTCTGCACTTCCTGATTCAGGCGAGGATCCTGTTTCAGGTATTGCTCGATACTTTGCAGGCTGGCGCCCGGCTCCAGCTTGGCGCGCACCGACTGATAGCTGCTGCCTCGGTTATACAGAGTCTGGATAACCCGGGCGTCGGCCCACAGTTCGCTTTCAAATACATTGCCGCCGGTGCTGAACACGCCCACCACCGTCCAGCGGTTTTTGCCGAAGCGCACTTCCTGGCCCAGCTCAAAGCCGTCGAACTGGCGCAGGATCCCTTCGCCCACGATCAGCTCATCGGTGCCCGGCGTAAACAGCCGGCCCTGGGTCAGGCTGAAGTTTTCCCTCATCGCCAGGCCCTGAGGCTCAATACCACGCAGAGGGATATTGGCCTCGGTGCCGGTGCTTTTCTTGATACCGTCTACGATCACATAGAGCTCCGGGGAGACCAGCGGCCCGTCGTCATTGCTGGCAATGCCCGGCGCTTCGCTGATCAGGTTCACCTGATCCTTGGTCACTGTACTGTTCAGTTCAGCCGCTGAGCCGGTGCGGATAAAAAAGGCCACATCCTCGGAGCCTGCGCTTTGCATGGTCGCCTCAAAGCCTTTGGCCATGGCCAGAAACGCCAGCAATACGGCCACCACCACCGCTGCGGCCAGCACCATGGCCAGCGACATCCAGACCCGTCTGGGCAGGCTGAGCACGTTCATTTTGATCACGGCAAGGCTTTGCGAAATAACGCTCATATTACCCCCTGGCAAATGCGCTGATGATATTAAGGCGCAGGGCGTTAACCGCCGGTACTATGCCGGTGATGAGCCCCAGTAACAGCATATAGCCCAGTGCCTGGAGCAGGATATCCGACCCCAGCACCAGATTGGGCAGGAAGCGGGCCATCATCTCTGACAGAAACCTGACCACCAGAAAAGCCGCGCCGATGCCCAACAGCCCGCCGAGAAAAGACAGCAGACAGGACTCGGTGAGGATCATGCGGAATATACGCGGACTGGAAAAGCCCAGGGTTTTTAGCACGGCGATCTCATTGGTGCGTTCGCGCACTGCCAATACCATGGTATTGCCCACCAACACCAGAATGGTGAAGAAGGCCATAAAGACCACCCCGAAGATGATCAGGCCGATATTGCCGATCTGCTCGATAAAGGCTTTATTAAAGGCTTTTTCCGTGTCGGTGTCGGTTTCGGCCTGGGAGTTGGCAAAGTTCTCGTCGATGGCCTTGGCCACCTGCTCGTTAAGGGCCGGGTCCTCGGTGGTGAGCACTATCCAGCCCACGTAATCACCACCCCAGCTCTGGGTTTCCATAAAGTATTTGTAGTGGAACACCATATAGCCGGTGTCAATTTGCGGGTCATTAGCGGTAAAGATGCCTTCCACCACCAGGTCCCAGGTCTGGCCACCGTCCTTGTGCGAGAAAATACTGGAGGAGATGGGAATACGATCGCCGATCTGCCAGTTGTTGACCTTGGCCAGCCGCTCACCCACCAACACGCCGGCCTGATTGGCCAGCCAACTGGCTTTTTGCTGTGGATCCACCACCAGCTCTTCATAGACCTCGAAGTAACTCTCAGGAGCCACTGCCATGGTGACTATCTGATTGGCCGGTTCCTGATAGTAGCCGCCAAACCAGTTGGCGTGTGTCACATGCTCTACGCCGTCGATGCTGCGCACCTTGTTTACATAGGCATAGGGCAAAGGCTGGGTAAAGTTGATCTTGTTAAACACCACCAGGCGGTTATCAGCGGACATTTCCACGCCTGAGTTAAGGGCCCCCTGCAAGGCGGTGACTGCACCGAAAATCAGAAAGGCGATAAAAATGGCAAAACACGTCAGAAACAGCCGCAGTTTTTTGCGGGTCAGATTTTTATAGACCAGATAGAAGTCCTTCATAGAGAAACTTCCTCTGCTGGTACGCCGCCCTCCCTGACAAACTGGCCTTTATCCAGGTGCAGGGTATGGGTGGCGTATTTGGCCGCTGCCGGGTCGTGGGTCACCATCAGTATGGTCTTGCCGAATTCGCGGTTGAGCAGTTGCAGCATCTCCAGAATTTCATCTGCGGTGCGCCTGTCCAGATCCCCTGTAGGCTCGTCACACAGCAGCAGTTTTGGGTCGGACACCACGGCCCGGGCGATAGCCACCCGTTGCAACTGCCCGCCGGACATCTCCGCCGGCATATGTTTGGCCCGATCCGCCAAACCCACCAGTTGAAGCGCGGTGTCCACCCGCTGCTGACGTTCTTTGGCACTCAGATTGGTCAGCAGCAGGGGCAGCTCGACGTTTTTGGCCGCATTGAGCATGGGCATCAGGTTATAAAACTGAAAAATAAAGCCGATGTTGTTGGCCCGCCACTTGGCCAGTTGGCTTTCGCTCAGACTGTCGATGCGGCTGCCGTCGAACCAGACTTCCCCCGAGGTGGGTTGATCCACCCCTCCGAGCAGGTTGAGCAGGGTGGTCTTGCCCGAACCGGACGGACCCATAATGGCCAGGAAATCACCGCGCTTTATCTGCATATCCAGGTTGTCGAAAATGCTGATGGTTTCCTTACCCTTGGTAAAGCGCTTGGAGACCTTGTTCAGTTCAAACAGATTGTCTTGATTCATGGCAATTCCCTTAAGGTGTGACTCAGGTTTTCTGAAAAGCGACCTTGACGCCCATATCGGGCAGAATTCTCGGATCGCTCTCTTCCAGTTTGATTCTTACCTGCACCGTGGCCTTGGCCCGGTCGGCAGTGGGGATAATGGCGATGACAGAGGCCGGAATTGTCCAGTCCGGATAGGCGTCCAGATGGGCGTCCACTTTCTGGCCGGGGAAGACCCGGCCGATAAAGGCCTCGTTCACATCCACCTCGATTTCCAGCGACTCCATATCCACTATGGTGCAGATACCGGTGCGGGTGAATCCGCCACCGGCCGAAGTGGGGGCGACAATTTCACCGGGCTGGGCATTTTTCTCCGTCACCACGCCGCCAAAAGGGGCGCGAATGGTGTGATCATCCAACCGTTCCTGCTGGCGTCTGGCTTCCAGTCTGGCCACCAGGATATCCGCCTCAGCGCTTTCCAGGCTGGCGGTCAGACTCTGTAACTGGCTCATGGCGCGGGTCCGCTCGGCTTCACTGGAATAATCATTGCTGCTGATGCGCTGGTTATTGCGCCGGGCTTCTTCCAGATCCGCCTGCATGGCGTTTTTCCGGGCAATCAGGGCTTTGACCTGGGCATGGGCCAACTCCAGGCTGACGCTGGCCAGGGCATTGTCCAGTTGCGCCAGCACCTGGCCTTCGGTGACCTGCATGCCTTCTTCCACATTTACTTGTGTGATCAGCCCCATAATTTCGGCAGAGACCGTGGCCGTGCGCCTGGCAGTGATGTAGCCGGATGAATTAAGAATGCTTTGGTTGTCAGTCGCCCTGACTGCGGGTTTTGGCTCGGCCGCCTTTTCCTCAGCCGGCCTTGGAGCATTTTTTCTGGCCTGGACGTTGTCCTGTCCGGCCTGAACCGGGCCGCTCAGTGTCAGGGTCAGCCAGTAGGTCAGACCTGCGCTGAGCAGCATCGCCACCAGCAGGTGCCAGACCTTCAGGCCGGACGCCTCCTGCTTGTCGCTGGGGTGGATCTTCAGTTGTTGCAGTAGCGCGCTTTTGTCGTTTTGGTTATTGGCCATTTGATTGGATTGTGATCTTTTGTGTGAAACAGTCCCTGAATATGCCTAATCATTACACAGTCAGGAAAAATTAAAATAGGTCAAAAGTCATTCTCTTTAGCTTTATTTCTGTCGGGCACCATTCAGCCGAAAAAAAGGGAGCCTAAGCTCCCTTTGTTGTACCGGTTAATGGCAGACTGTGGGCCAGCGGTCAGTTACTCAAACTGGGCAGCCCGGAGGGCAGAGGCCCCTGATCGAAACGCTGTATCGGCATCTCCTGCCAGTGTTCCGCAGGCAGGGGTGGGGCCAGAGCCTCTTGATCCTGATGGGCAGGCATGTTGGCCAACCGGATACGCAGGGCGCGAAGAACCTCGGGTTCGCGATGTTCGCTTGGGCTGACAAAGATACCCAGTCGGCGCGCCCAGCGACCCAGTGTCAGACTGCTGGAGAAACGGATAATGGGTGCAGCCAGTACCAGCCCCAGCAATACCGGCATCATCCACCAGAACAGCACCGGGGTAAACAGATAGGTGATAGTGCCCCACAGCAAGGCGATCAGGCTGGCGGGCGCGGAGCGGCGAAGTGAGTCTGACCAGGGCACCATCCTGCCTTCCCTGGCCTGGGCATTCCAACTGACCTGATAACCCAGGAATACGCTGAGTACGAAGAAGGCATGGTAAACCATCATCAAAGGCGCAATCATCACGGCAAACAGGGCTTCAACCAGTGCGCCAAAGCCGAGTCGCCACGCGCCACCAAACTCTTCACGGCGATACATCATGGCCAGTATGACGGCGAACAGCTTGGGCAGCATCAGCAGGCCGGCGGTGACCAGCAGCAGGGCATGGATCAGGCCGGTTTCCGCCACCTGCCAGTTGGGGAACAACTGGTACTGACGGTCAAAAAAGGTGTTTTCGCTGGTGGCCAGAATCAGTGCATCGGCAGTGCTGAGCAGCAACATCAACAACCAGATCAGCGACGAGATGTACGCCAGGGCGCCCATAAAGAAATGCACCCTGCTGGTCATACACAGCCCCGTACTGCCCAGCAGCCCCAGGTGCTGGATATTCCCCTGCACCCAACGTCTGTCGCGGGTGGCGTAATCGAGGATATTGCTGGGCACTTCCTCGTAGCTGCCTGGCAAATCAGCCAACAGATAAACCTCCCAGCCGGCGCGGCTGAGCAGGGCTGCTTCCACAAAATCATGGCTGAGTATATCGCCGCCAAAGGGGGCGGGTCCTTCCAGGGTGGGCAGGCCGCAGTGACGCATAAATGCCGACAAACGGATAATGGCATTGTGTCCCCAGTAGTTACCGCTGTCCGTCTGCCAGAACGCCAGCCCCGTGGCCAGCATCGGGCAATAGAGTATCGAGGCGAACTGCAGGAAACGACCGAATAAGGTAGTCTGGCGCACCGGAATCGGTACTGTCTGGATAAGGCCCGCCCGGGGATTTTTCTCCATGGCGTGCACCAGGGTCAGCATGCTCTGTGCGCTCATGATGCTGTCTGCGTCCAGAACAATCATGTGCTCGTAGGCATGGCCCCAGCGCTGGCAGAAATCTGCCAGGTTCCCCACCTTGCGATGGGTATTCTTTTCCCGGCGACGATAGAAAGCATGGCCTGCCAGCTTACCCAGGCGCTTTTGCATGGCGGCCCAGGCAGCCAGTTCCGCCTGTGCCAGCTCTGGCTTACGGGTATCGCTGAGCATATAGAAATCAAACTTATCCATGTGCCCCGAGCTGGCCAGTGCGCGCAGACAGGTCTCAAAACCCGCCATGATGCGATCGGTGTCTTCATTGTAAACGGGCATCACCACAGCGGTACGGGCATGGGGCTTGTCAGTGCAAAGGGGCGTTTGCAACTGGGGCTTGAGGCTTAAGGGGTCCCGCCGCAGCAGTTGCAGGGCAAAGCCGATCATGGCGCTCCAGAATGCACAGGCAATCCAACTGAAGCTGATGGCAAACAGCACCAGTAAGACTATCTCCAGTGCAGTGAGGCTGTTAGCCATCAGGATGGTGGTCATCATGCCGACACCTGCAGCGGCACTGGTACTGACCAACAGAAAGAAAAACCATTGGCGGGTTTTCTTCCAGCCCATGCGGATTGTCAGCCTGTCTGCATTTGGAGACAGTTCGTGGGTATGCGCATTATTTGATGTCGCTTGGATTCCAGACATAATTCCATACCTCGGTTAGGTTTTGTTCACGCAGGTGCAATTGCAGACGCATGTCTACTGTTTGTTGCTCCCGGGGAAGTAATTTAAAGGACGCCCGCCACTGGCCATTGGGCAAGTGGTTTACTTTCAGTTCCTTGTACTCGCCTGAGGACAGTTGCAGTCTGGCTTCAACCGCCTGACTGGGGGACAGGTTGGCGAGGCCGGGCCCGGCAAAGTCCACAATGAACTGACGAAGCTCTCTGGGGGGCGGATTGTGTTGACCAGGCAGGGCGGCCCAGCCTATGCGTGTCTGTGTCACCTGCGCCAGCGGTTCCTGATGCAACGTGCTGTCAAAGGTTTGCAGGGAATAGCTGTACTCTCTTTGTTCGCCGGCCTTAAGGGGCTGCTCTGGCACCCAGTAAGTGACGATATTGTCATTGGTTTCGTTATTGGTGGGGATCTCCACCACTTCCAGACGACCCTTGCCCCACTGTCCCTGCGGGGTGACCCAGAGGCTGGGGCGACGATGGTAATGGGCTTCCGTGTCCTGGTAATGGGCAAAGTCCCGGTCACGCTGAACCAGGCCAAAGCCTTGCGGGGAATCATCAGAAAGACTGGTGACCTGCAACTGGCGTGGGTTTCTCAAGGGACGCCAGATCCATTCATCCCTGGAGGTGTGCATCAGCACGCCGTCTGAGTCATGGATTTCCGGGCGGAAATCGTCCACGAAGCGCACTTTGTTCTCGCCATACAGGAACATGCTGGTCATAGGTGCAATGCCCAGCTTGCTGACATCTTTGCGGGCGAACAAGCGGGCGGTAATGTCCATTTTCGTGTCCATGCCCGGTTGTAACTCAAAGCGGTAAGCCCCGGTGACCGAAGGGCTGTCGAGGAGGGCAAAAAATACCAGATGCGCATCTTCAGGTTGGGGTTTCATCAGCCAGAACTGGCGGAAGTGCGGAAACTCTTCGCCTTCGGGCATCGCTGTGTCGATGCTCAGTCCACGGGCTGAAAGGCCATATAACTGGCCCGGCCCGACCAGACGGAAGTAGGAGGCGCCCTGGAACACCGCCACTTCATCCTTGTAGGCCGCCGTATTCAAGGGAAAATGAACCCGGAAGCCGGCGAAGCCCGCCCCCTCCACCTGTTGCTCCAAGGGAGCGGCTCTGTTGTCATAGCTGAACATACTGGGATCGAACGCTATCCGCCTGTTCACGCCATCGTGATTGACAGCTTCAATTTCCACCGGTGAGCGATACAGGAATCCAGGGTGAAAAAACTGCACTTCAAACAATGCCTGATCGTCCCACAGGGCCTGTTCAGACTTAAAGCGAATCGACCTGTACTGTTCATAATCCATGTTCAGCCAGTTGGCGGGCAGCGGAGTGTCTGGAACCTCATGGGGTTTGGACGATAATTCCTGTGCCCGCTTGGTCATCAGGTCAAACAGCAGTTGCGCGTCTGTTTTACCCTGATTAGCGGGTAAAGCTTCCTGGGCCTGGCTAACGGCCGACAGCCACAACAGTACCAGCCAGTACCATCCCTGGCTCAAACTGCTCCAACGTCCTTTGGGGCCAACCACATTCCGGTTACGCAAGCTCACACTCCGATAATCTGATGATGAATCCGGGCTCATTGGCGCATCGCCTTATGAGCGTCATGCCGATAAGCGCAAGAACAATACCAACCTGGACTGCTGGTCAATCCTGAGGCACCTCTCCACTCGCCAAGAATGGGATTAGTCTTATATTTATCAATAGCTTGCATGGAGTTTTGCGCCGCGGCCCGGCAGGAGACGGCGGGAGGAGAATCAGGCTAAACAGCAGGGCGGGAAAGTATGGCTGTGGAGCACAGCGTAAATTTGTCGTCCGCAAGAGACAGATTCGGCGGTATTAGCCCTGCCAGCAGAGAAGAACGACTGATGACACTGGCCGCAACGTTCTGTTGGCCTGCCGGTGGATAAGCCTTGTACTCTGGCAGCTCAGTTAGCTACGGCTGTTTTTTAACCGCATTTCAGTCGGTTAGCTCAAGGTTATAAGCTGTCGTCAATATGAGACAGTGGTTGGGTTGCGGCCGGAAGCTCAGGTTCAAGGCCGTGTTTTTGCCACAGGCGATCAAGCTGACCGTCCTGGTGCATTTTGTCAAACAGCTTATCCAGTTCGCCGATCAAAATAGCGGCATCTTTGTCGAGCAGGGCGCCATGCAGGTATACCTGATCATACTGCTCGGATACCAGCAGATCGTCGGCATGCTGCGGATGACGGTGGAGATAGTGATTCAGATAGGACAAAGCCACGATCCCCATATCGGCCTTGCCCTGCAGAATCAATTCGATAATGGTCGCCTGGCTGTCCACCAGATGGATGGTGTATTGGTCGCTGAGAAAGTCCGGATCCGAATTCAGGCCGGCAAAACCATAGTGGTAGCCCAATACCCCCAGCAGCCGTTTGTCCTGTGGGGAAGTGAAGTAAGCCTGATCCCTGCCAGGCCTGTTCCGGGCAATCCAGACTTCAGCGCCCTGGTAAAAAGGCCGGCTCTGCTCAATGGGATATTCCTGCCAGCCCCAATCGGGGCTTTCAAACATCAACAGGTCGAATTTGTCATTGGCAAAGTCCAGGTAACGTCGCCGGGCAGTGGTGGGCACCAGGTGGAATTCAAATCTATCCTGATTCTGGTTCATCAGCGCCACCAGATCCGGTATCAGCCCTTCCTCACCCTCAGCGGAAGCCATATAAAAGGGCGGGTAATCGTAGCAGCCAACCCCCACCCGCTCGGCGGCGTAACTTAACGGACTGCAAAGAGCTGTGAGGACAGTCGCAAGAGCAATGGCCCTACTCGCCAATATCTTCATTCCAGAGTTCGGGATTGCGGGTAATAAACTCGTCCATCAGGTTGATGCAGGTGGGATCCTGCAGTACCTCCAGGTTGACGCCCCGGCTTCTCAGCAGGGCCTCCTCGCCCATAAAGGTCTTGTTTTCGCCGATGATGACCTTGGGAATGCCGTAAAGCAGAATGGCGCCGCTGCACATTGAACAGGGAGACAGGGTAGTGTAGAGCACCGACTCCCGGTAGACGCTGGCAGGCAGACGCCCGGCCTGTTCCAGGGCATCCATTTCGCCGTGCAATATGGCGCTACCCTGTTGCACCCGCCGGTTATGTCCGGCGCCGATAATCTTGCCTTCGTGTACCAGCACCGAGCCGATAGGGATGCCCCCTTCGGCCATACCTAGCCGGGCTTGCTCAATGGCGGCTTGCATAAAATTGTCCATAGTTACCTTTAATCTTGCGTGCCAATATTCAGATTAGACCAGTTAAGGTCGTTTGAGAATGGTCTGTTTGAGCATATCTCCGGGCTAACGCTGTCCCGAGGCAAGTATTCACTGCCTGAATCAGAACATCTCCAGACTGTCCAACACGAAGTCTGCGGCAGCCAGATCGGCTATTGCCATGCCTACCGCTTTAAACAGGTTGATGCGGGATGGCTGCCACGCAATCTGAGGGTGGCGACACAGGTCGGCCAGTTCGCCCTGAATATGCTCTTCGCCGATATGCCCCTGGGTCATGGGCAGCAAGATTTCACCTGCCTCTCTGAGGCAATTGATGCGGCTGTCCACATAGAGTCTGGTCTCCGCCACCAGGTCAGTATCAATCTCCGAAGCGCCGGCCTGATGATTGCCTATGGCATCCACCAGACATCCGGGATTCACCCAGTGGCCGGGAAACAGCGGCTTGCTGCTGGCAGTGGCGCAACTGATGATATCGGCCTGGCCCAACAACCCGGCTGAGGGCCGTACCCCACTGATATCCAATTCCGGCAGAACGGTTTTCAGGTTATCAGCCAATGCCTGAGCCTTGACCGAATCCCGCCCGACGATGTACACAGACTGGATTGGCCGCACATGGGCGTGGGCCCTGACCATATAAGGCGCCAGCTGACCGGTGCCAAACAACACCAGGGTTTTAGCGGTCGGATTAGACAGGTAGCTGGACGCCAGCGCCGAGACGGCGGCAGTGCGCCAGTAGGTCAAACGGGTGCCATCCAACAGTGCCAGAGGTTCTCCGGTTGCGCGGCGAAAGACTATCAGCTTCGAATAGAGTCTTTCCTTGCCCTGCGAGGCATTGCCTGGGAAGTAGGTAAAGAGTTTGCAGCCAATCAGTCGCTGATTCCAGGCCGGCAGCAGAGCCAGGGCATCGGTATCCCCACTGTTGCCATCGGGATCCAACGGCAGTACCTGGCGTGGCGGCATCTGAAAGTCTGCCGCCAGACTCTGGCGCAAATGGCCGATGAGTCCATCGAAATCCATCACTGCTTCGATTTGTGCCGCGTCGATCTGCCGCATGGTCAGATTTCCATCAAGTCTTTGTTGAAGCGGGTCAGGGACAGGCTGCCCTGATCCTGCACCAGGATATCGTCTTCAATGCGCACGCCGCCAAAACCGGGCCGATAAAGCCCCGGCTCTATGGTCAGAATCATACCGCTTTGCAGCAACGTCTCACAGGAACGTCGCAGCAACGGCGGCTCGTGCAGGCTCAGACCGAAGCTGTGACCTATACCTTCCCCCGCATAGGCGGCATAAGGGGAAGCGGCCAGGATGTCGGATGCAGTCCGATTTATCTGGTGGCCGCTGACCCCCGCCCGCACCATGTCAATGGCGGCCTGTTGGGCCCTGGCCACTGTCTGATAGAAGCGGCGTTGTTCATCACTGGCCTTGCCCAGGACAAAGGTGCGGGTAATGTCGCAGCGAAGCCCTTTGAGTTGGGCGCCAAAATCGATAAGCAGCCAGTCGCCTCTGCACAGCTTCCGGTCGCCGGGTTGTCCGTGGGGTAAGGCGCTGCGCGGACCACTGAGCAAAATAGTGGGAAAGGCCTGCCCCTGCGCACCCAGTTCCATCATCTTATTGTTCAGCAATTCGGCGGCCCGGGCTTCGGTCATGCCCACCTCAATACGGCCCAGCAGCCAATCCAAAGACTGCTCGGCGATGAGTATGCACCGCTCAATGCAGGCCCGCTCCGCCGGCTCTTTGATGGCTCTGAGGTCTTCTACCAGTAAAGGAGCAGGCTTTAATTCCATCATGGGCAGATCACTTTGCAGCGTCAGATACAACTCCACACTGAGGTGCCGGTAGTCCAGATACAAACTGGCATTAGGGGTATGACTCAGCAATCGCCCCACTGCTTGTCCCAGGCTTTCGCTGACACGATCCCGGCAGTAAGTCTGGTAATCCGGACAGTCTTCCCCGGCCCTCTGTACATAGCGGTAATCCGTAATCAGAAACTGTTCAGAGGCAGTGACCAGCAGATAAGCGCTGCTGCCGCCAAAGCCACTCAGATAGCGAATATTGGTCGGTTCGCTGATCAGCATGGCGTGGCAACCGGCAGCGGTCATTGCCTGGCGAAGCCGGGTCAGGCGCTGACTGTACTGGTTCATGGGGCGGCCAGACCGAAAGGATCGTCCAGACTGTATGCCGGACTGGTAAACCAGCGCGGACCTTGTTCGGTGATATAAAAATGATCTTCCAGTCGTACGCCGAATTCACCGGGCATGACGAGCATGGGTTCATTGCTGAAACACATGCCTGGGGCTAAAGGCTGGGTTTCTCCTTCCACCAGGTAGGGACCTTCGTGAATGTCCAGACCGATTCCATGTCCGGTGCGATGAGGCACGCCGGGTAACTGATAATCCGGCCCCAGGCCCTGACTGGTCAGAAACGCGCGCACCGCCCGGTCGGCGTTCTGGCATGGGGCGCCCGGTCTGGCTGCCTCGAAAGCGAGCTGCTGAGCCTGTTTTTCCCATTGCCAGACCTGGCGTTGGCGATCGCTGGCCTGGCCAAACACATAACTGCGGGTAATATCCGACAGGTATCCATGCAAACGGCAGCCGGTGTCAATGAGCACCATATCGTTCAGTTTCAGCGGCGACGGCTGCTTCACACCATGTGGAAAGGCTGTATCGGCGCCGAACAGCACAATGCAGAAGTAAGAGCCGGAGGCGCCGACCTGTTTGTGTGCCTGGTGGATAAAGTTTTCCACCTCTTTGCAGCTGATCCCTTCAAACAATACACTGGCTGCGGCCTGATGCACCGCCATAGTCATATCCATGGCGCGTTGGATCAGGGTGATCTCGCTGGCGGATTTATGACTCCGGCAGGGACCGATAACCGACCTGGCACTGCGTAGCGTGACTTCTGACGAGCAGGCCCCCAGTCCATCGGCAATAAAATAGGGCGCACTGTCATCCAGTATCAGGGTGGCCCCCTTGCCGCTGTGCTGACAAAGCTTATCCATACATAGCGCATAAGGGTTGTCATGCTCCTGCCAGGTCAGGATCTCACCCGGCACCTGAAACAGGGGTTTGAGGGTGCCCAATTCAAAATGGGGCAACAGATAATAAAGTTCACCACTGGCAAACAATAAGGCTGCCACCAGGCGCTCACTGACGTACCAGTCGACACCGCAAAAATAGTGCAGGTTGGTGCCGGCATTGATCAGCATGGCATCAATATTTTGCTGTTGCATTAACCCACAGGCCTTGTCCATCCGCTGACGGTATTCAACAGTCTGAATGGGGCGGACCCCGGCCGTCATATCCGACAAACCAGCCAGGGCCTGTTCCATGCTTTTTCCACCTATTCCAATCGCCATAGTCTTCTCCAACGTTTATTCACTTAGGCTGTCAGATAGATTCTGATAGCACAAGGGCCGTAGAAAGCGACGGATAGCCTGGCTGCCCACAGCGGTATACCGTGAGTCGCTGGACGCCGGGAAAGGCCCCCCATGTTGCATACTGTGACACACTTCCACGCCGGTCGGCATCTGCCCGGCAATGATGCGCCCGGCTTTCAGTTCCAACTCCTGCAACAAAACGGACTGTGCCTTCCACTCAGTCTCGCTGGCATACAGGGTGGCGGTCAGTTGTCCTGCCAGGGTGGTGGCCAGCATCTGCATCTGGGTGACATCCTTACACCGTACCAGCAGGCTGGCAGGTCCGAAAATCTCTTCCCTCAGTTCAGGGTGTTGCAGAAATGCCTCGGCATCGGAAGCAAACAACCTTGGCCGGCCATGGCAGCCCGTTTCTTCGCCTTGTCCCTGGGCCAGCAACTCAACTCCGGCGCACTGCTGCCAGGCTGCAGATTGATGACGATATCCCTGGGCTATTTTAGCGGTGAGCATGGGGCCGCTGCTGCAGTTGGCCAGCCGCTCGGCCAGCGCCTGACATAGTCCGGGATAAGTGGTGTCTGCGACCACAAATACCAGCCCCGGTCTGGTACAGAACTGACCCTGGCCCATCGTCACCGACTGGATTAGGGCATCTGCAAAAGCAGGCAGATTGTCTTGCAGGTAGTCCGGCAGGGCAAACACCGGATTTTGTGAGCCCAGCTCACCATAAAAAGGAATGGGTTCAGGTCGCTGCTGAATGATCCCGGCAAAGTGCATCCCCAGTTTCACCGAACCGGTGAAGGCGACGGCCTTGACCTTAGGCTGGGCGATTAAGCTTTCTGAAAAGGCATGTTGCCGGGCATGGACCAGGGTAAAAACGCCCTCAGGCATGGCGCAGTGGCGAATGGCCTTATCGATGGCCCTGGCGATAAGCTCGCAGGTAGCGGGATGGGCGTTGTGCCCCTTGAAGATAACCGGGCAACCGGCCGCCAGCGCCGCTGCGGTATCGCCGCCTGCGGTAGAAAACGCCAGGGGAAAGTTGCTGGCGCCAAACACCACAACGGGCCCCAGCGGGATCTGTGTCAGGCGCAGGGCGGGTCGCGGAAGAGGCTTGCGATCCGGCAGGGCCGGATCGCGGATTTCCATGTCCTGACTCAGCAGATTGTCGGCAAACAGGCGCAACTGATTGCAGGTACGGGTCCGCTCATTCTCCACCCTGGCCTGTGGCAATGCGGTTTCCAGATTCACCACTTCCACCAGGGTAGAGCCCAGCGCTTCAATCTCATCGGCGATGCAATTTAAAAACGCCGCCCTGCTGGACGGACTGACTCGTCGGTACTCCTGAAAAGCCGAGTGCGCCAACTCGGTAATCTGTGCTAGGTCGGCCAGATCGGCCTCGGCGAAGTGCCAGTCCAGAGCACGGTTGGTCGCCGGATTAAAAGATTGGTTGTGTGCCAGGGGGCGTCCCTGCCAGCGACCAGCAATAAAATGTTGTCCGCTAATCATATTAATTCACCTCAAAACCATGGGCATAGGGATCCCCATCGTCCACTAGTATTTGGTTGTAACCTATGGTGCGTGCCCACCCCTGGATGGACGGAACAATGGCGTCCTTTTCTGCCAGGTTGGTCAGCGCTTCGATACGGCCGACAAACTGACTGCCGATAATGCTTTCATGCACGAAGCTGTCGCCTACCCGCAGCTTGCCTTTGGCGTACAACTGCGCCATGCGGGCGCTGGTGCCGGTGCCGCAGGGAGAACGATCGATGGCGCCACTGCCGTAGAACACCGCATTGGCGCTGTCCGAACCTTTGTGCCTGGCTCTGCCGGTCCACTGCACATGGCTGATACCCTGTATGCTGGGGTCCAGCGGATGAGTGCACTGATAAGCCTGGTTGGCCGCCTCGCGCAGCATGGGACTGAAATGCAGCAGCTTGGCGGCACTCCAGTGTTCCAGGCCGGGGTAGTTTGGCTGTGGATCGACGATGGCGTAGTAATTGCCGCCATAAGCCACATCGAAGCGTATTTCGCCCAGTCCGGGCACATTAACCACGCCATCGGCGATAGCCATAAAGGACGGAACATTCTGGATCTTGACGTGGGTGATTTTGTGGCCCTGACGCTCGTACTCCACCTCGATTTGTCCCGCCGGCACATCCAGGTACACCCGTCCTTCCACTCTGGGCTTGAGCAGTCCTTGCTCCAGCGCCGCAGTGACTGCCCCTATAGTGCCATGGCCGCACATGGGTAAGGCCCCGCTGGTTTCAATGAATAACAGGGCGCCATCGCTGCCTTCCGAACAGGGCGGGTACAGAAACGCCCCCGACATCATGGCGTGGCCTCTGGGTTCAAACATCAACGCCTGGCGGATCCAGTCAAAACGGCGGATAAAATCCTGGCGTTTCTCGCTCATACTGTTGCCCATGAGCGGTGGATGGCCGCTGGTCACCAGGCGGACCGGGTTACCACAGGTATGGGCATCCACGCAGAAGAAAGTCCCTGTCAGCATGGCACTACTGTCCTTGCCGGAGCAGGCGGAACAAATCCGGTCGGTGGGTCAGGGCATGATCCACCAGGCGTTCCACCCGGTGGCGTTGTTCTCCTTCCAGGCTCAGTCTCGGCATACGGACCCGCTCGCTGCCCCGGCCCACCAGTTGCTCGGCCAGCTTGATGCATTGCACCAGGGTGGGAATGGTATCCAGACGCAGCAGCGGCATAAACCAGCGATACAGCTCTCTGGCTTCGGTGATCCGGCCCTGCATGGCCAGTTCATACAAGGCTACCGATTCCTTGGGGAATACATTGGTCAGGCCGGATATCCAGCCGGTGGCACCCAGCAATAAGGACTCCAGGGCGATATCGTCCACGCCGCAGAAAAGGGTGAAACGGTCTCCAAAGCGACTCTGCAGCTCGGTTATCCTGCGGGTGTCGGTGGTGGATTCCTTGATAGCCAGAATATTGGGCTGCTCAGCCAGCCCCGCCATCATCTCCAGGCTGATATCCACGCCATAAGTGACCGGATTGTTGTAAACCATGATGGGCAGGGTGGTGGAGCGGGCAACCGTCTGGTAATGGGCCAGCACCTCCCGGTCCGTTCCCTGATACACCACCGCAGGCAACAGCATTAAACCGTCCACCCCCAGGGCCTGCGCATCGTTGGCATAGGCAATGGCCAGCTCGGCGGAGTGTTCGGTGCAACCGGCGATGACCGGTATTCTGCCGCCCACTGTCTGTACCGTGTGTTGCAGGAACTGTCTTTTTTCCTGCGCGCTGAGTGACGCATTCTCGCCCACTGTACCAAGGGCAATAATGCCATGCACCCCGTCTTCGATGAGCTGTTCCAGCATGCGTTGATTGGACGCCAGATCCAAACTGGCGTCCTCATGGAATTGGGTGGATATCGCCGGGAATACCCCATGCCAATTGATGTTCATTTTTTATCCTTTGTAGTTGTGAGCAAGAAAAGAATATTGTATACAATATATCTTATCAAGAGTTTCGGGAATAAAAATGCAACAGGTCGCAGTGATTGGTGCCGGGGTGGTAGGGCTTTGCAGCGCAGTATTCCTGCAGCAGGCTGGCTATCAGGTGATGTTGATTGACAGGCAGGAGCCCGGGGAAGGCTGCTCCAAAGGCAATGCCGGGCATTTTGCCACCGAGCAGGTGTTTCCGCTGGCGGATGCGCGGTTGCTGCCCCGTTTGCCCGGTATGCTGAGCGCGGCAGACGGCCCGCTACGGATAAGGGCGGCCTATCTGATGCGGGCCTTACCCTGGTTCGGCCGCTTTGTGTTGAATATGGCCCCCGCACGGCGGGCCCGCCATCAGTCTGCCCTCAGTCAGCTCAATCACCATAGCATCTACAGCTGGAAGACGTTGGCAGGGCTGTGCAATGCCTCGGATCTGCTGCTGTGCAAGGGTTCCCTGCTGGTGAGTGAACAGGCGAACAAAAGAGCCCTGTTGAAAACCTATGAAGCTTACCGAAGGGCGGGTATTGATGTGCGTGTTATTGGTCGGGATGACCTGCAGGAACTGGAGCCGGGTCTTGCTGATCATCTGCATCAGGGACTGGACTTTACTGAGGTCGGTCACACCTTGGATCCCCACGCACTCTGTTTGCGGCTTTACCGGCACTTTCTGAATCAGGGCGGTACTTGGCTGAAGAGTCAGGTGTTGAGGATCTCTACCGGACGTTATGTGCGGGCGGTCGAGACCCTGGACCGGACGGTACGCTGTGAGAAGGTGGTGGTGTGTGCCGGCGCCTATTCTCATCAACTGACCCGCAGTCTGGGCTGGCGAATCCCCCTGGAAGCCGAGCGCGGTTATCACCTGATGGTCAAGCCCAATCAACTGCCGCGACATCAGCTGCAGCGACCGGTGACCTCAATGGAACGTAAGTTCATTATGACGCCCATGCTGGCCGGCCTGCGTCTTGCCGGCACGGTGGAGTTCGCCGGCCTCAGTGCACCGCCCGATTACCGTCGCGCCTATCAGTTGCTGGGTCACGCCAACCGGCTGTTGAAACAACCGCACACACCTTTGTCGGACAATGCGGTCTGGCATGGCAATCGCCCCTCTTTGCCCGATTCGCTGCCTGTGCTGGGACCCTGCCCCAAGTTCAAAGGGGTGTTCTACAACTTTGGCCATCAGCACCTTGGCCTGACCCAGGCCGCGTTCAGTGCAGAAATCATGACCCAATGCCTGAAAGGGCAGAGACCGGCCATCGATATCTCGCCGTTTTCCATCGGCAGGTTTTAGTCCTCAAGGTTTGCCCCCGCTAAGCGCGCAGCGGAGTCAGTGGTATCAGCGCATACAATATACAAAGAGTGATAATAAGATGAAGCAAAGCAACAGTGGAACCACCATTCGTCTCTCCCTGCTGGCCAGTGCCATGGCGCTGGCGCTGGCCACCACACCGGCGCGGGCCCAGGACAACACTACCGGCCTGTTAAAGGGCTCGGTCAGCAATGAGGCCGGCCAGCAACTGAGCGGGGTAACTATTCAGCTTCGCCACCTCGGCCGTAACTTTACCCGCAGTATTCAGACCAGTGACCAAGGCGAATATGTGTTGCGCGCCCTGCCGGTCGGAGACTACCAGGTACAGGTGCTCAAAGACGGCAAAGTGCTGATGGATGACTATGTCATCAGCATCTCACTTGGTCAGGCGCAGATTTTCGCCCCGGTCGTGCAAGGCAACAAGGAGATAGAGCGTATTCAGGTGACTGGCGCCATGCTAAGGCGGGTGGACACGGCCGACTCCACCGCCGGCATTACCCTGGATGACGACATTTTGGATCTGATGCCGGTCAATACCGGGTTTGAGAATGTCGCTCTGCTTACCCCCGGCGTGGCGCGCAATTCGGAATTCAGTGCTTCCAGCTTTGGCGGGGCCTCGTCAGCCGAGAACGGCTACTTTCTTAACGGCATGAATATCAGCGCCCTGCGTACCGGCATCGGTTCCATTGACCTTCCCTGGGAAGCTATTGCCCAGACACAGGTGAAAACCGGCGGCATCTCTGCCGAATATGGTCGCTTTATCGGCGGGGTGGTCAATGCAGTATCCAAGAGCGGCAGCAACGACTTCCAGTTCGGCGCCGAAGTGCGCCATGACCCAGGCTCCCTGTTCAGTGCTCATGACACCCAATGGTTACCAAGCGGCGGCATGGCCATCAATAACATGGATTATGAAAGCAGTTTCAGCGAGGCCAATCTGTGGTTGAGCGGTCCGATTCTTGAAGACAAGCTGTTTTTCTACGCCTTGCTCAATCCCAGGCAATACAACTCGGACTATGCCAACTCTGCCGGCACCCAATTCACCGAACACGAGAAGCGCGATGATCGCTGGTTTGTCACCCTGGACTGGAACATCAGCGACGATCATGTGTTGACCCTGACGGCTTTGGATAACAGCGCCGACAAAACCTACGATACCTTCGCCTGGAGCCAGGATGCGGGTAAGGGGCAAAGCACCGGACAAATACTCAGCAACGAAGGGGGCAAAATGTACTCGGTCCGCTACCAGGGCTTTATTACCGATAACTTCTCCTTGTCTGCCACCCTCGGCCGGGTGGAAGACAGCAGCCGTAACATTCCCACCAACCAGTTCCCCGGCGTATGGGACTACGTCAATCTCAACGGTGAGCGCATCGGTAGCTGGACTACCAGCAACCTTATCGATGAGCGTTATCAGCGGGATCAGTTTCGTCTGGATATGACCTATCTGCTCGATGATCACAGCATCCAGTTCGGTGTGGACGGAGAGAACCTGACGGTCAACTATCTTGAATACCAAAACGGAGTCGGCGATGCCAGGGGCTGGTGGGAGTACCGGAACTACGTGGCTATCCCCCGAATCGGATTGCCGGCGGGTACCTACGTGCGCCAGCGCCAGCGGGACGCCGGCGGTGAAACCGAAGTCAATGCCCTGGCGTTCTATATTCAGGACAGCTGGCAGGTTAACGACAATCTGGTGTTAAACACAGGACTGCGTTACAGCAACTTTGAAAACACCGCCACCACCGGGGAAAGCTATGCCGAGCTAGATGGGCAAATCGCCCCCCGAGTGCAACTGATATGGGATCCGCAGGGGGACGGCAGCAGCAAGTTGTTTGCCACTTTGGGTCGCTATTTCCAGCCTATCAGCGCCAACATGAATATCAAACAAGCCAGCGGTCAGCGGGATGTCCATTACTACTATGAGCCGGGACAGCTCAACGCCGACGGAACGCCTGTGCTGGGGGCAGACGGTTCACCCAGTCGCGGCGCGCTGGTGGCGACCAACCAGGTACAAAGTGGAGAAGTGGACGTCCAGCGGATTGCCGCACAGGATCTCGGCCCCATGTACTCTGACGAGGTCACCCTGGGTTATGAGCGGGAGCTGGGAGACAGCATGAAAGGCGGTGTCCGCTTCGTCTACCGGGACCTGAAGCAGTCCATCGAGGACTCTGACCTTGGGCCCGTGGTCGCCCAATGGCTCGAGGAAAACGGCGTCGCCAACAACGCCGGGGAATACTATTTCTACACCCTGCTCAATCCCGGCAAGGATGTGACCTTTCTCTATGATTTCGACCTGGACGGCAACAAGGAACGGGTGGAGTTGTCCGCTGCCGATTTGATGCTGCCCGAGCCCAAACGCCGTTATCTGGCCTGGGAGTTTAACCTGGAAGGTCGCGCCACCGAGGATTTGCAGCTCTATGCCTCGTATGTCTGGTCCCACAGCTGGGGCATGACCGAAGGCCTGGTGCGCACCGACAATGGTCAGGCCGATCCGGGCTGGACCACGTCTTATGACTATGCCGATTTGATGGACCATGGCTATGGCAACTTGCCTAATGATCACCGTCATGCGTTCAAGCTCAGCGGTATTTATGACCTGACTGAAAACTGGAAGCTGGGATTTGTGGCCAGGGCTACCTCCGGTTCACCGGTCAACAAATTCAGCATCCACCCCCAGGATGTGGATACCTGTGCGCAGCCCAGCTTGTGGGCCAACTGGTGTGCCAGTCAGTGGTATGACGAAGCGTCTTTTTATGACTGGGATGGTACGCCGGCGCCAAGGGGATCGGCGGGTAACCTGGACTGGCTGTATGAGCTGGATTTGTCCCTCACCTATGTCACCCAGGTCTATGGGGGGGATCTGTCCTTTAAGGCCACCGTCTACAACCCCTTTAACTTTGACACGCCCATCAATGTTAATGAGGTAGCGCAAGTGACCCTGTCTGACGGCAGTTTCGCCGCCAATCCGGATTGGAACAGTCCCACCGGGCTGCAGAAAAACCGCTTTGTCTCACTGGTAGCACGCTACGAGTTCTAAGGACGCCGGGGCCAGACCGGCCCCGGCTGTTCCGGCTGGAGAAAATTATGAAAATCTACCCTTACCTGGCAATCCTGATGTTGTTGCCTGGTCTTCTGGTGCGGGCCGGTGATATTGGCGAAGCGGTCGGCTTCCCGCAACGCGTTTATGACGCCGACTATTTTGAGCAACATCTGACCGGTCTGGAGGACGCGCTGGCTGCCGAGAATTGGGATTGGCAGGCCCTGGAAGACGCCCTGCAGGGCTTACGGTATTTTTCTTATCTGGGGGATACCAAGACTTTGCAGGACGCCAGCCTTAAGCGTCTGGCCATAAGCTTGGCAGGGTTGGCCATTCACAGCGGCTTCAAAGCTAATGACGCCAAGGCCTGGCGGGCACAGGAGCAATACGCGGTGTTGGCGTACCGATACTTCCCGCTTAAGTCCCTGAGCAGTCAGTGGTCCAATGCCCTGCCGGTGATTTTCTCACTGTTGGGCCAGACCCTGGCCGCATCCGACGACACCCAGAAGGCCTATGCCTGGTGGGAAAATATCCGTCATCTGGCCTTTATGGCTTACCAGGCCAGAAACGTCCCGGCACTGAAATCGGCGCTGATGCAACGCCATGAATTGCCGGCACTGTTGCTGGAACGTATCCAAAGCAGCAATGGCTGGCAGCTGGATCATCTGGTCTGGACGCTGGCCTACTATCACATCCTGCTGGATGAACAGACACAACGGGCGCTGGATATAGCCTTGCTGGCGGCTCTGGAGGCCAACCCCGGTCTGTCAAGAGAGGACAAAAAGCGCCTGTTCAGCCAGCGTTATCTGGTCAATTCTTTTCGCGGCAAACAGAGTTGTGAGGACGAGTACGCCGCTTACTGCCTGATACCTGACGAGTCAGAGGTACTGCCCCATACCCATGTTTGCCGTGAGGGGCTGCATATTCGCTATAAGCAGATAAGTGAAACCGATCTCAGCCGACTTTGCGCGAGCCTGGGCGCTCAGGAAGGCGGTTTCCATGCACTGCTGGCCACGGCACACAAGCCGGTGGCCAATGACTTTAATGACCGTCTCGAGGTGCTGATTTTCGACGACTACAGTGACTACAACCTGGCGGGGGCGCTGCTGTTTGATATCGGCACCGACAACGGCGGCATGTATATTGAAGGCACTCCCAGCGATCCTGACAATCAGGCCAGATTCTTCACTTTCCGCATGTTCTGGCAGCGCCAGCCCTTTGGCGTGTGGAATCTGAAGCACGAATATATCCACTATCTGGATGGTCACTTTGCCGCCTACGGGGCGTTTAACCATTTTCCCAGCCATATGGTTTGGTGGGCCGAGGGTCTGGCCGAGTGGCTGGCCGAAGGCGAGCACAACTCCAAATTGCAGAAGCTGCTGCAGGACACCAAGCCAGAGGATGTGCCCAGTCTGGAAACCATCTTCGCCGCCCGTTATGAAGACGGCCTGGACTTGACCTACCGCTGGTCCTATCTGGCCTGGCGCTTTTTGGCCAGCCGGCAACCTCAGACACTGGCCCAGTTAGCCGTTCTGCTGAGACAGGACTTCTTTGACGGTTATCTGCGGGCCCTCGAACAACTGGCCGACGAACAAGAAACGGCTTTCCAGCACTTTGTCGGAACGGTGCGAAACCAGGATCCCGTCCCGGATAACAAGCCATCGGGCAACTACCTGGGCCGCTATCTGTATCGCAGCTATCTGCAGCCCCCGCAGCTGGGCGTGGATGAACAGCACTTTCATCTGTTACAGGCATTGCCGCCGTCAGAATCCCGCATGGCAGGCCAGTTATGAGGACACGGGACAACTGGCTCGGCCATCCAGGGGGCCTCTTCCTGCTGTTTGGTACCGAGATGTGGGAGCGCTTTTCCTACTTTGCCATGAGGGCCCTGCTGGTACTTTACCTGGTTGACCGGGTGTCTGTTCAGGGCGGCGGCATGGGTTGGGATCAGGCCGACGCCCTGCAGCTTTACGGCAACTTCACCATGATGGTCTATGTCACGCCCCTGATCGGCGGCTGGCTGGCCGACAATCACCTGGGGCGCCGTCGTGCGGTGCTGCTGGGCTGCCTGTTGATGGCCCTGGGGCAGTTTTGCCTGGCGCTGCCCCACCAATGGTTTGTGGGTCAGCAAAGCGGTCTGCTTTACGCAGGGCTGGCGCTGCTGGTGACGGGAAACGGCTTGTTCAAGCCCAATATCTCCACCATGGTGGGTGAACTGTATAGCCAACAGGACCCCAGGCGGGACGGGGCTTTCACCATCTTCTACCTGGGCATCAACCTGGGCATGTTTCTGGCCGGACTGGCTGTGGGCTGGGCATCGGACTTTTTCGGCAGTTGGCAATGGCACCAGGGGCAACGGCTTTGGGTACGCAATTACCAGGCGGGTTTCCTGCTGGCCGGAGTCGGCATGTTGCTGGCATTGGCATTGCAATTGACGCTGGCCAGGCGTTGTCTGGGCAGGGTGGGACTTAAACCTGTGGCTGAGCACCCCCTTAGGCGCCAACAAGGGCCAGCCCCTCCTCTTACCGCCACAGAGCGGGACCGGCTTAAAGTGATCCTGGTCATGGGACTTTTTACGGTGATTTTCTGGGCCGGTTTTGAGCAGGCCGGTGGATTGATGAATCTCTTCGCCGATCGCTTTGTCGACCGGGAGATGGGGGGAACCGTCCTCAGTCCGGCCTATTTCCAGTCGCTTAATCCGTTGTTCATCATGATTTTTGCCCCTTTGCTGGCCGGCCTCTGGGCCGGTCTGGGCGCCAGGCAGCCCTCAGCGCCCATCAAGTTCGCCTTGGGGTTGATGCTCCTGGGGCTGGGCTTTGTTTTTATGCTGGCGGCGGTGATGGACCAGCGCCAGACCACCGATGGCCTGGCGAGTCCCTGGTATTTGGTTATGGCGTACCTGTTCCATACCCTGGGTGAGCTGTGTCTGTCACCTATCGGTCTGTCCATGGTTACCCGCCTGTCGCCGCTGAGGATGGCGTCTTTGCTGATGGGGACCTGGTATCTGTTTATGGCGGCGGCTAATAAGCTGGCCGGCAGTCTCGGCGCCTTGATCGGCTCTTCCCGGGGAGGGGAGGAACAGCAGATGCTGGATAATGCCCTGGCCATTTTTCTGGGATTGACGGTGGTGTCGCTTCTTGCAGCCGTGCTGCTGTTTTGGCTGACCGGGCCATTGTTGCGCTGGATGCACCCGGACAGGGCCTCCGACCCTTCCGCGCGGTCTGAGCCCATTCTGCAAAAGGTCAGCTAACCCATTAAATTATATTGTATACAATATAATCTGCTGCTAGTTTGAATATGCCAACAGGCAAAAACAACAAGATAAACTGCAACAAGAAGGAATTACCCATGAATAAGATAAGCCTCCTGTTGACGGGGCTGTTACTCAGTGCCGGTCTGGCTGTGGCCGATGACGGTCCCGGACAGCCACAAGGACCTCAGCTGTTGCGGGCCCAGGAACTGGCCGCAACAAACCGGCTGGCACCCAAACCGCCACGAACGCTGTCGCCGATAGAGTTTCAGCGACAACTACAGCAATCTGCCCGGCATACCCATCATTCGAGCCGGCAAATAGACTCCACGTCGTTGACCAGCCAACAGGTGCTGAAAAGCAATCAGCACGCTGCCGACAAACGCTTGTCGTTCAGTGCCACCACAGCAGGCTGCAGCAGTGCCGCTGAACTTCAGAACCTGGGCGGTGATGCGCTGGTGGAGGCCCTTCGGGCCGGCAATCTGACATCCTGTTTGTATGGCTTGTACGACACGCAGTGGGTCGGGACAGCGCTTTTCTCCGATGCCAATATGCTGGCCGTGGTACAGGCCATTAACAGCATCCTGCCAGGTTTTGACGGCAGTGATGCCAGCGGAGCAGGCGAGTTGGAAAAGCTGGTGACTTACTTGCGGGCCCTGCATTGGGCCGAGACCTCACTGGCTACGGGACGCAGCTACCCGGCAGCCTACCGCAGTGCCTTGGCGCAGGCGTTTACCAGCTATTTCGGTGGTGCCCATTTTGTACGCTTCGACGGCCTAGCCTCACGCAACTTTATGCTGCGCTATGAAATACTGATTTTAGTTAACAGCTCACAGACCGAGTCACTGCCCTACCTGCCACGTTTCGCAGAGGCAATCATTGGCTATGCCACTTCCGTGTCGCGCAATGATGACTGGGGCCTGGGCTATGAAGAGCGCGGTATGACCCAGTTGTTGACCCATTACTTCAATGCGGTCAATGGCGGGGGTGAGGATTTAAAGAATCTGCTGTTGAGTCAGCCGCAGATTATCGACAACTTGCAGGACTTTATACTGAATCAGGGGACCTGGCTGGTGGGTCATACCCGTGAGTATCAATGGTCCGATGCCATCACGGAACTGGCGCGCATGCTGAAGTTTTCCGGCCCCATTGCCCAACGGGTCAGGCCGGCTCTGCAAACACTGTTTTCCACTTACAGCTTTGAGGGAGCGGGAGCAAATGGTTGGATCAACGCCCAATCCATGGTGCTGTTTTACGATGCACAAAACTGTGATCTGTATGGTGATGTTTGTGATTTCGATCTGCAGGCGCATATTCTGTCGGGCCAGCACGCTTGCAGCTCTACCATCAAAATTCGTTTCCAGCAGCCTATTACTGATAACGACCTGGATAGTGCCTGCGCTGAGCTGGCCGACGAGGAGCAGTTATTTCACCACCTGTTTGGCACCAGTTCAGGGACGCCGGTGACCAACGACTACAATACCGACCTGGAAGTGGTGATCTTCAGTTCCTCCACCGACTACCAGAACTACGCCGGTAACTTCTTTGATATAGATACGGACAATGGTGGCATGTATCTGGAAGGGGATCCCAACACCCCCGGCAACCAAGCCCGCTTTATCGCTTTTCAGGCCACCTGGTTACAGCCTGAGTTTGTCGTATGGAATCTTCGTCATGAGTATATTCACTATCTTGACGGGCGTTTCAACAAATGGGGCAGCTACGAAGATCAGGCAGATAACTCTGTATGGTGGGCGGAGGGGCTGGCCGAATACTTGTCCATGGGGGACACCAATGCCAATGCCCTCGCTGTGGCTGCAGACAAAAGCTTTGCGTTAAGTGAGGTGTTCCAGACTACCTATGCCCACAAAGACATCTCCCGCACTTATCACTGGGGCTATCTGGCGGTGCGCTTCATGTTTGAAAACCAGCGTGGAGAAATTGACAACGCCCTGTTGCCGAGTTTTCGTGCCGCCAAATATCTGGTACCGGACACTGAGTGTCAGTTTGAGTGGGGCTGGCAGTGGAAACAAGATGCCATCGACAACAATTGGTATTGGTTATACGACGATAGTGACTGGGCGTCGGGCAACTGGGTATGGACCTGTGGCCAGCAGCAGCCCCAAGGCGGACCCTTGCCGGATTATACGCCCTACGACGACATCCTCCAGAATTGGAGCGATCGCTTCGATGGACAGTTCGACCAGTGGCTGGACTGTTTGCTGGCAGGACAAGGCCAGTGTGAGGGCGGTCCGGCGAGGGCAGGCGATTTGGACGGCAATGGTGCAGTGGACAGTCGGGATATTGAACTCTTTATCAGTCTGCTCCGCCAACGAATTGAACTGGGTCTGGAATACGATTTTAACCGGGACAACCGAATCAACCAGCGGGATGTCAGAGCCTTGATGGCTCTGTGCGACCAGCAAAACTGTGCCATAGCGCCATAGGACAAATCATGAAAAAATTCATTGCTTTACTGATCTTACTGGCCGGCACACAGGCTCAGGCCTCACTGCTAAGTTTTAGCCTGGACAAAAGCCAGTATGCACCGGGACAGACCATCACCGCTGAGCTGTACGTCAGTGACTTTGGCTCCCCCCTGGGCGGCTTCTTTGCCGAGTTGTTATATGACCCTGCACAACTGACGTTATTAGGTTGGGAATTTGGCACCGGATTGGATGGCAACAGCCTGCAATTCGCCAGTCACGATAGATCCCTGGGTAGTCTGATGATGGACGAGTATGCCGACCTTTTTGCCGACCAGAACTGGTTGGCCGGCTTACAGGGTACAAGGTTTATGCTGGCCAGGTTCAGCTTCCAGGCTATTGGTCAGGGGCAGCAAAGCCTTGCACTGGGGAGCTATTACCTGGGGCTGCTCAGCCATGACAATCAGTTGCTGGAGGTGGATGCCCCTGCCATCAGTTTTAAGGTCTCGGCACAGGCAGTTTCCGAGCCTGTCGGGCTGTGGCTGATGTTACCTGCAGGAATGTGGATATTGCGTCGCCGCCTTATCAGATGGCATCAGAAAGAATAGATATAGCTGCCGACAAGGCATGGCACTGAGTCATGCCTTGCTACTATGAACCTTTGCGTTCCTCCTGTTTCAGCACCATTTCAATGATCTCCTCGGCCGCCCCGAGAATGTGCTGGCGAAGCAATGCGCAGGCCTGTTCAATCTTACCCTGACTGCACAGTTTCAGCAGTTTGGCATGCTCTGCCTCCGCTTTGTTTGCCCCCCCTGCCAGCATGAGGTGCACACGAATATAGCGGTCAGCGTTGGTATTAAGATTCTGCACCAGCTCGAAAGTCAGTGGGCGGTTGGCAGCTTCGTACAGGCTCATGTGGAACTGACTGTTGAGGTTGCTCCAATCCCCCGACAGATCATTGGCATGATAGGCATCGGCCATTTTGTGCAGCAGCGCTTCACTCCTGGCTAAATGCGTTTGAGTGAGCTTTGGAATGGACTGGCGCAGCAGTTCACTTTCCAACAGGGCCCGCAACTCGAACAGTTCTGTTACCTGCTCGGCGGAGAGTTTGGTGGCAGTGGCGCCTTTGTGCGCCTCGAACACCACCAGGCCTTCTACTTCCAGTTGCATCAAGGCTTCGCGTACCGGGATCCGGCTGATATTCAGTTCTTCTGCCAGGGCCGCCTGACGTATCTGTTCCCCGGCCTTTATCGCGCCTGTGAGGATTTTTTCCCGGATGGCTTCGGCGGCTAATTGGGTCCGGGTCTTATGTTTTATTGCTGCCACTGTTTATCCTATTGTTATTTTTTTCCGTCGCGCTCGGCCTCCAGCAGTGCCGAAGGTGCATACTGCATCCGACTCAGCCGTACTATTCACCGGTGGAATTGGCATAGGAGAGCAAAGTGTATCAGCATGGCATCGAATTGATAAGCGGCCCAAACATAGCCTTGTCAAACAAAGCCTCTTGCAGAAGATTGCCTGAGCCCATTTAAATGCAGCCGAAAAAGCCGTATGTTGTGGCTGATTTTCCTTATTGGCAAGGGCTGGCATGAACGCACCGATCAGATTAACCCAATTCAGCCACGGCGCGGGCTGTGGCTGTAAGATTTCTCCCCAGGTTCTCGACCAGATTCTGCAGTCCCGGCTGGATATCCCAGTGGATCATAGGCTGCTGGTGGGCAACAGCAGCAAGGACGACGCCGCCGCTTTTGATATGGGCAACGGTATGGCGGTGCTCAGTACCACAGACTTTTTCATGCCTATCGTCGACGATCCCTTTGATTTTGGTCGCATCGCCGCCACCAATGCCATCAGCGATATCTATGCCATGGGCGGCACGCCGCTGATGGCCATTGCCATTCTGGGCTGGCCCATCAACAAGCTACCTGCCGAGGTCGCGCAGCAGGTGGTGGACGGCGGACGTAAGGCCTGCCTGGATGCCGGTATCATGCTGGCCGGAGGGCATAGCATCGATTCCCCCGAACCCATCTTCGGCCTGGCCGTAACCGGCCAGGTGCCCATCAGTCAGCTAAAGCAAAACAATAAAGCCAGCGCCGGCTGTCAGCTGTTTCTGACCAAGCCTTTGGGAGTGGGCGTGCTGACCACGGCGCAAAAGCAGGGCAAGCTGCGTGACGAACACGCTTCCCTGGCCACTGATATCATGTGCCAGCTCAACCGCATTGGCGCAGATTTGGCACGGATCAATGGGGTCAAGGCGGTCACCGATGTGACCGGTTTTGGCCTGTTGGGACACCTGCTGGAGGTCTGTGAAGGCAGTGATCTGCAGGCCAGGCTTGACTTCGAACTGGTGCCCAGACTGCAACCTGTGATGGACTATATCGCTCTGGGATCTGTGCCCGGTGGTACCAAGCGTAATTTTGACAGCTATGGTCACAAGGTGTCTGAACTGACCGATGAGCAACGATCATTGCTGTGCGATCCCCAGACCAGCGGCGGCCTGTTAATCGCCGCCGAACCACATGCCCTGGAGGAACTGCGTCATTTGTTTGAACAATACAATGTGGCCATGCAACCCATCGGCGAGTTGGCTGAGCGCAACACCGGCCCCTGGATTGAGGTCTGTTAGTGGACAATCCTGCACTGTACCGGCAGTTGTTTTTACAGGACACGCCCTTTATCGATTTGCGCGCCCCGGCCGAGTTTGCCAAAGGTGCTTTTCCCACTTCCGCCAGCCTGCCGCTGATGACCGATGATGAGCGGGCCAAGGTCGGCACCTGCTATAAACACCATGGCCAGCAGGCGGCTATTAACCTGGGCCACCGGTTGGTATCCGGCCCCATTAAAGATGCCAGGGTGCAGGTCTGGTCCGGGTTTGCCAGGGCCAACCCGCAGGGTTATCTGTATTGTTGGCGGGGCGGACTGCGCTCGCAGATCACCCAGCAGTGGCTGCAGGAAGCCGGTATCCATTACCCCCGGGTGCCGGGGGGATACAAGGCTCTGCGGCGATTTTTGATTGACGAGCTGGAGCGATTGATTTCGCAGCGGGATTTTGTATTGCTGGCCGGCCGCACCGGCAGCGGCAAGACCCAACTGCTTAATGCCCTGCCAGGCACCCTCGATCTGGAAGGCTTGGCTAATCACAGAGGCTCCAGCTTCGGTGCCCGTCTGGCCGGACAGCCCACTCAGATCGCCTTTGAAAATGCCCTGGCCATTGCATTACTGAAACTGGAAAGTACAGGACACCGGCAGATTCTGCTGGAGGACGAAAGCGCCCATATCGGCTCCCTGATGCTGCCCGCCAGTCTGCGGGACAAGATGCGCCAAGCACCGGTACTGATACTGGAGACGCCGCTTGCTGAACGAATAGCGGCAATTCACCGGGAGTATGTGCAGGAACGTCTGGCAGAATGCAGACGTCATGACAGAGAACAACCCTTCGCCCGATTCAGCCGGGTTCTGCAGGACAGCCTGTTCAGGATCAGAAAACGCCTGGGTGGCGAGGCTTACCAGCGTTTATCGGCATGTATGCAGGCCGCACTTGACTACCAGTCCCGCACCGGAGACGACACCTTGCATCTGAACTGGATCAGGGACCTGCTGGTGGACTATTACGATCCCATGTATGACTACCAACTGACACGCCGACCAAGAAATGTGCTGCGTCAGGGAAGCGGACAATCTATCCGTCAGGCTTGGAAAAGCGGCTGCGCTGTGCCCATAGAGATTAAATAGAGGCAAAACCGAGCTGCAGCGGATTGCACTCCCACCGACCTCCCCACTAGGCTGACGGGAACACTCTGTTTTGTTTGCTGCTATGAACCTGTACCCTCTTTTGGCTCTGTTTTTTTTCTGTACCTTGCTTTCGGGTTGTCAGTTAAATCCGGTACCGTCGATTCCCCTGGCAGGTCAGGAGCAAGCTGAAATGGGCATTATCCGCGGTCATAATGATCCTGCCCGTTACCAGTCACTGACCATGGACAATGGTTTGCAGGTCCTGCTGGTCAGCGACAATGCCCTGGACAAGGCCTATGCCTCCGTATCGGTTGCCGCAGGTTACTTTCAGGATCCACCTGAGATGCCGGGTCTGGCACACTTGTATGAGCATATGTTGTCAAAGGGCTCGGCAAAGTATCCCTCCCCTGGCGAGTACAAAGCCTTTCTAGCAGCTAACAGCGGCCGTTCCAATGCCTCAACTTCCGCTATCCGGACCAACTATTACTTTCAGGTTTCCGCCGCAGCTTTCCCAGCGGCTCTGGATCGATTCGCCTGGCAATTTATTGACCCGCTGCTGCCGGCCTCCCTGATCTACAGGGAACGTCAGGCAGTGGATGCCGAGTTCCGGCTCAAATTTTCAGACGCCTACCGTAGAAAGCGGGAGGTGGTTCGTCAGTACATAGACGGTGACCATCCTTACCGGAAATTCTCAACGGGAAACCTTACTACTCTCAGGGATCAGCCGGAATTGTCCCTAAGCGGTGCCATCAACGGGTTTGGACAGCAACATTACTGTGCCCAGAGAATGGCCCTGGTGCTGGCCGGGCCCTACCCGTTGTCCCGGCTTGCCAAAGAAGCGAAAGACAAATTCTCTGCCCTGCCAACCGGATGTGAACAGCAGGCCGGACTGGCCGGTACTCCCGATTACGGGTCCCATGGGGGCAAGCTTATTCAGATCAGGAGCCTCAGGGACCACAATCGGCTGACGCTGAGTTTTATCGTCGGCCTCACCGAGCCGTTAAGGCAGATGATGGCGACCGCCTACCTGGAGTGGCTGTTCGACAGTTACAATCCCAACGGTCTGGAGGCTTACCTGCAGCAACAAGGCATCATCAGCAGCATGAATGCCTCCCAGGCACTGCTCGACAGACAACATGAATTTTTCAACCTGGAGTTCAGGCTGACCAGCAAAGGTGGGGCACGACAGGATGAGCTAATTGCCGCGACGTTTGATTACCTGGACAGAATTCGTCAACAGACCAATCCGGCAGTCTCTTTCAGTCACTTTGCCACACTTCAGTTGGCCAGATTCAATCACACCAGTGCTCACCCGGAGGCAGATACAGTGCGCAGGCTGGCGGACAAAACGCTGTTTCGTCCCACACAGCATATTCTCACCGATGGGCAGACGCCCACCGGGTTTTACCCGCAGTTATTTGCCCGAATGGTTGAAGAAATGCAGCCGGATAGCCTTTTGCTGATCGCCGAGAATGACGATTTTAAGACAGACCGCCAGGAACCCATTTATGGCACGGGGTATGCCGAGCAGGCTATGCAAATTGCCCGTAGGGACAGTGCGCGCCCTTTGGCCTTGCCCGGGGCTTCGCCCTATGTTGTCGGCCGGACCCCACATCAGGCTTCTGAGTCCAAAGAGCATGAGAAAGGAGACAGGGCTTGCCAGACACACCGGCCCGGCACGGTCCCGGGGGATCCTTTTCGGTCAGTCAGTCTGTATCTGGATGTCGGTCCTTTGCCTCACGACTTTGCCATGCTTAATCCTTTGTTTGCCCAGCGCCTACGCAGACAGTTAAGGCCTGTCATTGAGGGAGCGGAACAGGCACTGATTGGCGTAGAGGTGGAGACGACACCCCAGGGACTGAGTGTTGGATTATCCGGACGGGAGGGCAATTGGTCCCTGCTATTCACTCATCTGCTTGCGGCGCTGGCAGCGCCCCAACTGGACGATGGGAGCCTGAGACAGACGCTCAGGAGTTACCGGGCAGAACTCGCAGGTTTCCAGCGCGACCGACTGAGTGACAGAACCTCGTACTGGTTGAACACTCTGCTGGGTCTGCAGCCGGACCATGCCGACAGGCTGGCCTACATGGATAGATTTGATGAACAACAGTACCGGATATTCGTCGACAGTTATTTGCGTCATGGGCGGGTACGGCTGTTCTACTATGGGGAGGTGGACACGCCGCTGTGTCAGGCGGTGTTGGCGCAGTTGCGTCACTATCTGCCCGACACGCCGGTAGAGACGGCGGTTACAGACGAGCGCTGGGTAGCTGGAGCCCTCCGCACTTTTTATCCGGTGTCGGTGTCAGGTCCGGACTCGGCAGCCCGTTTGATGTTGTTGCCCACGGATGATTCGGCGCAGTCTGCGGCCCTGGTCAGAATGATGGAAGCCCTGCTGGCCGCGCCGTTTTTTCATCAACTGCGTACTCAGGAGCAACTGGGATACTCAGTCAGTGTCCGGGCAAGGGAAAAATACGGCCAGCCCTATCTGAGTTATTATGTGCAATCCGATAAGAAGACCGCCGATGCTTTATTGGAACGAATCCGTCAGTTCAATCAATGGGCTGCGCAAACCATACGGAAGCTGGACAGCAGGACCTTTACCCAGGTGAAGTCGAGACTGGGTGATGTACTCAAGGAGCCCTATCTGAACAGCCACAGCGCCTCAGCCCGGCTGAGGCATCACTACCAGCAAGGCCGGCCGGCCGATTACCCGGACCAACTGGCCCTGGCTCTCAGGGAGATGGACAAGGCCTGGTTTGTCAGCCAGGGGCTGGATATGCTGGAGCAACCTTTGTTTGGGGTGCTGGCAACCCCGGGAGTGCGGACTGAGCCGACGCAGTCGGCCTCAGGGATGTTTGAGTAGCTTAATATCGGACTGATAAAACAGGGTCTTGGTAAACAGGATCTGTTGCCTGGCCTTGTCCAGGGTCAGCGCACTGTCACCGACGAAAGTGCCCCTCGGGGCCCTGAGCAGGACCTTGGTCGACTGCTCCTGCAGGGAATAGTATTGCAGTTCCTGATGCTGGTCATTTTCGCTCAGGTAGTAGATACCCTGGTCTGACACTGTCCAGGCATACCGAACCTGAAACTGCTCCTGGGTCAGTAGCTGAGTCAATTCGCCGGATATCAGTGACAATGCCCACAGACCGTCGCCCCAGGCACTGTATACCAGCTCTCCCCTCTCATTAAGAACCCCATAGCGGCCGCGGTTGTGGGTGAGTCTTTGTGGAGGACGGCCGTCAAGATAAAAGCGGTAGATATCCGCATGATCCTGCGTAAAGGCCGTCGTCAGGATACTTAGGCCGTCGGGCGCCCAGAAGGGTCTGTTATGGCCGGTAAAAGGACTCTCCAGCCTGGTGACCCTTTTGGTGGCAACTTCCACGACGAAGATATGGTCACCGCTGCCGTCCTCATCCGGCGCCAGAAAGGCAATGCGGGTTCCGTCCCTGGACCACTTGGGGTAGCGGGCTGAACGATTCAGGTGGGTCAGTTGCCGGCGGTTGTCACCGTTGGCATCGGCAATCCAGACTTCATAGGCACCGGTTTCATTGGACAGATAGGTGATCATACCCTGTGCGTCTGAGTAATCAGGATATTTGTGGTTATAGCCGGACTGCAGGACCGGAAAGGGACTGCTGTGGACCTGCTGGTCAAGGGGATAGGCGGCAATCTGATATTGTTCGGTTCTGTGCTGGAAAAACAGCCAGGGGCGGGTGCGGGCAAAATTGGGGTAGCTCATTCCGGCAATATCCAGGCGTCGACTGTGGCCGGTTTTCAAATCCAGCAGATATCCAAACCGGGTATCAGCACGCTGAACGCCGTAAACCAGTTCCTGGCCGTTTGGATGCCAACTCAGACCAACGATATCTTCCTCACCGCTGGTCAACTGTTTCTCAGCACCATTGGCTAACTCAACCAGGTAAATGTTCTCGTTGAACTGGTTAAAACGCCGGGTCACTGCCAGGTATTTTCCGTCTGGAGAAAAAGCCATGTCCCGCTCTTTGAAGCTGCAGGCAAGATCACAGGAAAATCGCACCGGACGCGCCTCAGGATTGGTCAAATCGAGCAGGTAGATACCCGACTGGCTTGCCTCTTCCTCATCGCCATAAAAAGCCAGGGTGCCATCATCGGCAGAGATATCGATATAGTGGTAGCCGCCTAGCAGGGGACAGTTGGCGACAAAGTTTTCCTGATAATTTTGCATGTCCATGCGCACCACATGGCATTGCTGCTGTTCTGTGTTTTTGCGGCTGAAGTACAAATACTGCCCGTTGCTGCTCCATACAGAATGTCCTTCGAGCGCCAGATCATAGGTCAGTCGAACCGCGTCCAGCTCAGGTTGCTGAAGATCCCGTTTAAACAGGTCCACCTGTCCGCCGGGACCAATCCATTTATAGACAATAAACCGGCCGTCGGGGGAAGCGGCAGGAAACAGCTCGAGGCCGGGTTCCGTAGTGATGGTTTGCAGTGTCCGTTTGTCGGGTTGGGCCTGGAGCCATGTCAACCAATAGCCGCCCAGCGCCGTGCCAAGCAGCACAATGGCGATGCCTATTACCCTCATCCTCAATCCCCCTGAGACCGGCCGGATGCCAGCCTCGGGACGGGATTCAAGGGCCCGGGGTGCGATCAGCAGCCGGTAACCGGTTTTCCGGATCGTCTCGATAAGTTCATCGCTGGTATCCTGCTTCAGGGCCTGGCGCAAATGCCAGATGGCATTAGTCAGAGCCTTTTCCCCCACGTACTCGTTTCCTTGCCAGACGTGTTCAATCAGTTCCTGTCGTGAGACGACGCGGGGATAATGACTGACCAGGTAGTTGAGTACCTCGATAAACTTGGGTTGCAGGCTTTGCTTTTCATCTTCCTGGTGGTAGATGGCGCACTCCGAAGGTTCGATCCTGCAGTTTCCGAGACTGTACGCTTGTTGCCGTTGCATTGGGCCCGCTTTTTGTTGGTTATCCTGGCTCAGGGGAGAGGGGAGGTAAAAAAACTGTAACGGATACTGGATCCGGGTTCAATGGAAAAGGCGCAGGCGCGCCATATTTCCATTTTCTGGAGAATTTCATAACTGGCTGAAATTAAAATAAAAAATTACGGATAGAGATGGAATAGAGATAGAAGTGGGTAAGAAACGACTCCCCTTGTATTGCTGCGGGCTTCTGATCTCCCTAAAAGAAGAGGTGTCAGACTATCATTGGCGTTCAAAGGGTAGTCGGTAACCACTCTTTACAGGGACAAAAACATGAATAAGAAAAAACTGGTTATTGCCATACAGGCCATTGTGCTGAGCAGCACGTCGGCCTGGGTTATGGCAGAGCAACAGGTCGACGTAAACCCCGCCTCCAACTCCTCTGACTCCCAGAGCAGTAAAAGCCAGGACGTGGAAAAGATCTCCGTCACAGGATCCCGAATCAAGCGGGACAGTTTTTCCATGGCCACCCCAATGATGTCGCTGGACAGCGAGGCGCTGGAAGACTCGGGGCTGGGGGAACTGGCGGAAATTCTGGTCGATGAAATACCTTCTATCAGTGCCGGAGTGAGCAATACCAACTCTCAATCCAGCGTACAGAATACCGGCCTGTCCACTATTGACCTGCGCGACCTGGGAACGGACAGGACCCTGACACTGATAGACGGGCGACGTGCAGTGTCCAACAGTTACAGTGGCAACTACATCAGCCTGAGTACGATACCCGCAGCGATGGTGGACAAAGTGGAGATTATCAGCGGTGGGGCCTCGGCCATATATGGTTCAGATGCCATTGCCGGGGTCGTCAACATTATCACCGAGTCAAACAAGACAGGGTTTGAGTTTGATATCAAGGGCGGGCAGGCCACAGAAGGCGGGGCCAAAGAATTCACCCTGGATACGGGGTATGGGACCAGCTTTAACGATGACCGTGGTTACCTCTATGTCGCGGCGTCCTGGAACCGTGAGTTCGGTTTGCATCCCACCGAGCGCGACCGGGCCAGGTATGAATCCAGTTATGACTACAACACCTCATTGCTCTGCAATGAGATGAACACGGTCGAAGGCGACCAGTGTATGCGGGATATCACCCCGGACGATTGGCGTGAACGCAGCGACAACACCCTGGGAGGGACTTTTGAAGGCAACGACTGGTTTTACCATCCGGAGAATGGTCTGACCGAAGGCTTTGTGGAGGAGCGGGATGGGCTGAACCTGGAGCTGTACGACATGCTCAAAGTGCCCATCGATAAACTTGCCACGGCCATCAAGGTGGATTACGACCTGTCGGATGATCTGCGTGCCCGGTTCCAAGTCCACTACAGTGACAACCATTCGGTTAATGACAAAGCCCCGGAAGGTCAGGACTACAACGACGACGAGCTGCGTGTTGATCCTGTTACCGGCGAATCCAGCCTGGTGATACCCGGTACCATTTCGCCGGACAATCCTTTTGTACCCGATGCCATAAGAGAATCCGCCGGCAGCAGTGTCAGCTGGGATCGCACCTTTGCTGAAGTAGGCAATATCGTCAATGACAACCAGCGCACCACCCTGCGCACCTTTGCAGGATTGCAGGGGATGGCCTTCGATAATGAATGGGAATGGGAGCTGTCAGTGGGTTACGGCAAGTTTAAGCAGGAACAGCGCCGCAGCAATGAGATAAGTATCGTCAAGTTACGTCAGGCCCTGGATGCAGAAGTTGCCGATGACGGCAGCATACAATGTTCAGATGCCCAGGCCAGGGCAGAGGGTTGCGTGCCGGTGAATATCTTTGGCTATAACAGCATTACCCCCGAAGCGGCGGACTATATCCGCGCCAACCCCTGGATCGATACGGATATTACCCAATTGAGCATTGGCGGCTATATGACAGGTGATCTGTTCGAGCTGCCCGCCGGGCCGGTGTCCACCGCCTTTGGTTTTGAATACCGCAAAGACACCCAGGAAGTGAACGTCGATGATGAGCTCAGGAACCTGGCCGTCACCTTCAACGATGTGCCTGACTTCAAAGGCGAGGTGAAAGTCAAAGAAGTCTTTGCCGAAGCGACCATGCCTTTATTGCGTGACGCCGCCATGGCGAAGAACCTGACGCTGGATCTGTCCTTGCGCCTGGCCGACTACAGCCAGAAAAACATCGATCTGATGTCAAGTTACCGGGCAGGCCTGATATGGGAGCCGGTAGAGGGATATGCAGTCCGGGCCAATTATGCCCGGGCCCAGCGAGCGCCGAATATTACCGAGTTGATATCGCCGCCCCGTGGAGACTATGACAGCTTCACCGACATCTGCGATGGAGTGACCCTGACCTCAGACGAGCCCGGTCACGAGGCGTGCCGCCAGGAGCCCGGCGTGATAGCAGGCATCAATGCGTCGGAAGACGGCGTTTTTGTAGATGAAAACAGCGGGTATTCACCCAATGCCGGCAATGAGGACCTGAAGGAGGAGACTGCAGATACCTACACGCTGGGGATTACCCTGGCACCGGCCATGCTGGAAGGATTCAGGCTGGCACTGGATTATTATGACATCACCATCAAAGACGCCATTACCTCCATTCCGAACCAGGACATACTCAGTGAGTGTTACAACTCCTCCGTACCCTTTGGCGGGGACAACCCCTTCTGCGCGGATATCACCCGGGACAGTGAGGGACAGATCACCGAGATCATCCAGCGCCAGTTCAACCTGAATGAGGAAGTGGCGCGAGGCTATGATCTGTCGTTGGCGTACGATTACGATCTCAACGACTTGGGCAGTCTGTCCTTCGGTGTGCAGATGAACCATGTGATCGAACGGTCTGCGTCTTTTGAAGGCAATGACGGACTGGAAACCAACGAGTTCAAGGGGGAGCTCACCAGCGGCATCTTCACCGATCGAGCCACGGCATCCGTTACCTGGCGCTATGATTCTTTGCGCATCCGCTGGAAAACCAAGTACAAGGGCTCCATGGTGGATGACTATGACAGGGTAGAGGAGTGGCAGGAGCTCAAGGCGGAAAACCAGGCACTGCTGGATGCCGGCGACCCGGACGCCATCGCCAACCCGGAGCAGCCTTACTACCTCTACTATGGTTCCTACGTCACTCATGATCTGTCGGTTTCCTACCAGTTGGAGCTGGAGCAGGACAGGGAACTGAAGCTTTACGGCGGGGTGCGTAATCTCTTTAACAACCTGGGTCCCTGGGTGCCCAATACCGGAGACAATCTGGAGACCGGCGCAGGTAACTTCCACAGCGCCTACGGCGGCGGGATTGGGCGCTTTGTCTATCTGGGCGCCGAGGTCCTGTTTTGACGCAGCCGACCGGGTGACCCTTGTCACCCGGTAACAAGGAACCCTTATGAGAAGTATGCTGTTATGGGCTGGGGCAATTTTGCTGGCCGCCTGTTCAGATCCGCAACCCGGTGAGCTCTTTGACGGACCCTATGTGTTTGCCGAAGATGACCAATGGCAGGCGCTGTGGGTCTGTCAGGGCCAGGTTAAGAGCTACAGTTTTCCGCCGCCAGAGGACACCCTGCACATCGAAAAATGTGGCCTGGGCGCTTCACTGCCGGAGGAACAGGCAAGCCGCCCGGATCTGCAATACCAGAATGCCTCCAGGATTGCCGCCATCAGCGATATACATGGCCAGTTCGGGTTGCTGGACCAGTTGCTTAAGGCCCACAGGATTGTGGACGAAAATGGCCGTTGGCACTTTTCAGACGGGCACCTGGTGGTGGTGGGCGATGTATTTGACCGGGGCCCCCAGGTGACCGAAAGTCTGTGGTATTTATATCGGCTCGATTCCCAGGCCAGAAAGGCCGGGGGCAGGGTTCATCTGCTGCTGGGCAATCATGAGGTCATGGTGCTCAATGGAGACCTGCGTTATCTGCATGATAAGTATCAGGAGATAGAAACGCTGCTGGGTAAGACTCAGGCCGAGCTATATGGCGATGGCATGGTGTTGGGGGCATGGTTGAGAACTCGCAACGTGCTGGTGAAGATAAACGACATGCTGTTTGCGCACGGGGGCCTGCATCCCAAACTGGCTGAAGACGGGCTCACCTTAGAACAGATCAATGATGAATTTACTGCACATCTGGTGGAACAGGAGGACTCGCTGCGCCAGGGCCTGGCCCGGTATCTGCACAAGTCAGACGGGCCCATCTGGTACCGGGGGTACTTCGAACCGCCTCAGGCCAGCGAGGCGGAGATAGATCTTTTGCTGGCCCATTTTGGTGTCAAACACCTGGTGGTGGGCCATACCACCCAGGAACAGGTCAGCGGATTTTTTGACAATCAGATTATCGCCGTTGACAGCGGCATAAAGCGGGGCAGGAGCGGGGAGATACTGCTGGTCGGCCCCGATGGTTTGTACAGGGGGCTGCTGGACGGCAGCAAAGTGTCACTTTGATGCCGCTCCAACTTCGCCAGGCAACTGGCGCGGCTTAATCGTAAAAACTCACTTTGCCCATGGTCACATTCGGTATCCCTTCGGCCGGGTTGCTGAAACTGACCTGCCCGCCGGCGACACATTCGTTGGCCAGCACGGCGAACAGCACGGCTTCTTTGGCGTCGGGATGGATACCAAGGTCTTCGGTGGAATGAATGCGCACCTCTGGCAACTGCTCGCGGATATTGTCCATCAGCAGGGGATTGTGCCAGCCGCCGCCGCTGGCATACAGATGATAGTCCTGCAGCTTCCCCTCGCATTGTCTGAGGGCCCCTACAATAGTATCGGCTGAAAAACGATTCAGGGTTGCCATCACATCCTGGTCCGTCAGAGCCTGGGTGTGGCTGCGGCGTTGTGCCTGGTGCAGATAGTCCAGGTTAAACAGCTCTGGTCCCGTGGTTTTGGGCAGTTTCCTGGCAAAAAACGCATGGTCCTTCAGGGCCTCCAGCAGGGGCAGGTTGGTCCTGCCGGCACGGGCTATGGCTGCGTCCCTGTCATAGGTCAGAGACGGGAATTGCTGCTGGACAAAGGCGTCCATCAGAGTATTGCCGGGGCCCACATCGGAACTGAATACCTCACCGGCCTGCATTGAGGCGGGCAGGTAGGTAAAGTTGGCTATGCCGCCCATATTCAGCAAGACCCGGTTCTGCGACTGGCTGGAAAAAATCAGATAGTCCCCATAGACGGCCAGGGGCGCCCCTTCGCCGCCAGCGGCAATATGCTTCTGGCGAAAATCACTCAGGGTGATAATTCCGGCCTGGCAGGCAAGATGATCGCCGTCACCTATCTGCAGGGTGCCATTGGGATAGTCGTCCAGTCCATGTTGTGATCGTGGCGCATGGAAAATGGTCTGACCGTGACTGGCCACCAGATCCACCTCTTCAGCGGGGATGCGCCACCGTTTCAGGGCGTCTTTTACCATCTGGCCATGCAGCCTGCCTATCCAGGGGTTGAGCAGACAGACCTGCTGCAGGTCGACCTCACGCCTGGAAAATACCGAGCGAATCCGTTGCCGGTAAATCTCATCGTAATCCGTGGTGGTAAATTCCAACAGCTCTATCCGGCTGGTGGTGCCCGCCCCCGTTATCCGGCACAGGGCGATATCCAGGCCGTCCAGCGAGGTTCCGCTCATCAGGCCGATGATCAGGCGACTGGAGTTATCGGCCAGTTGATGAAGCTTGCGGATATGTGAGTGCATATAGTTGATTGGTAAGAAAACGCTGTGGGCATTATGCCTCATGTGTCAGGCAAGTACAGGGCACCCCTGATGACTTTCAACTATGCTGAACGAGCGGATACCTGAGGATGCAAACCAGTTTGGACACCGAAACTCGACAGATTAAGCGCTGGATAGCCTCTTTTTTACTTTTGTTGTTCGGGTACAACCCGCCTGTTTTTGCCAATGAGATGTTGTTCTGTCATGAAGCGGAGCATTATCCCCCATACATCGAGTTTAAGGACGGCCAGGCTACCAAGGGGATCCTGATTAAACTGATCAGCCAGGCTGCCAGTCAGACGGGTATCAATGCCAAATTTGTCGCCAGACATTGGCTCAAATGCCAGGAATTGGTCAGGCAGGGACGCATGCAAGCCTTATTTGCGATGATTCAGACCCCGGAGCGCAGTCAGATTTTCCAGTTTCCTGGGCGGGAAAATGGCAGTCAGCCTTATCTGATGCTGTCAGAGTACCCCCTGGTGGTCAGAAGGAATGGACCCTTGCATCTGGATAATCGCCTATCCAGCCTGGTCACCGAGCAGGGGCTGGATGCACAGGAATATGCCAAATACCGCCGATATGGGCTGGGCGCGCCCTCAGGTTATGTGGTGCACGATCAGATGAAGCAGTGGGATGTCCTGGCGGATCTCAACTGGCCGGCGGTCAAAGGCCTGCAGATGGTCGCCCTGGGAAAGCTTGACGGCTACAGTCTGGATCGGCGAATCGGCCGGGCCCTGGTTGCCCAACTGGAGCTGGGTGACCAACTGGTCATGAGCCAGGCCCCTGTCCTGTCGTCGCGCTGGCATGTCCCCTTCAATCGCCAGACCTATCAGAAGCATCCGGCGTTAATTCAACGCTTCTGGCAGGAAGTGGACAGGGCCAGGGCGGCGCAGCAGTTGTCGGCGGCTGATCAGTGAGTCAGGCTGCCACCCGACACCAGTTGTTGATGGCTGATAAAGGGCCGGTTGAGGGCCTTGCCATTTAGTTCGATGGTGGTTGAATCCTCCTCGCGCTTAAGAATTGTCAGCTTGGCCGCTGGATAATAGTCCTGATCCAGATGCAGGATCAGCTTGTCAAATACCGGTTCAAACACCGCATACTCAGGATTGCCGGGCGTAACGGGATACAGGCCCATCATACTGAACACCAGCCAGGCCGACAGGGTGCCGGCGTCATCATTGCCGGGCAGACCCGCCGGCTGGTTGCCATAATGAGCTGCAATCAGTTGTCTGACCCTATCCGCCGTGCGGTTGGCCTGCCCATCCAGGTAGTGATAGAGGAAGGGGTAGGTGATATCCGGCTCATTGGCCATATCGAAATTGTTCGTCTCAAAGGTCGCCTCAAGCTGCTCCAGGAAGCTGTTTTCTCCACCCAGCAGTTCAATCAGGCCAGCAATATCATGGGGTACATAGAACCGGTAATTCCAGGCATTGCCTTCAATATAGCCAGGCGCCGGCTCGAAGTTTCTGCCCTTTTGAGGGTCAAAAGAGCTCAGCCACTGACCATCGCGTTTTTTCGGGCGCAGCATACCGGAGGAAGGATCAAACAGCTTCTGATAGCCCAGTGATCTGGCACTGAACAGCTTATGATCCTGCTCTTTGCCCAGGGTCTTTGCCAGTTGCGCCAAACCGTAGTCCGCCAGGTAGTATTCCAGACTGGTGGAAACGCTGCCGTCATAGGGGCCTTCATCGTCCACCGGCACATAGCCCAGCTTCAGATAATCGGCATTTTCCGGGCGCAACGGATTATCCTGCTCCTGCAGGGCGGCTTTTCTCATCAGTTGATAAGCACTGTCCACATCGAAATCCCTGAGCCCACGCAGATAGGTGTCCGCAATCATCACTGTACCGGGATCCCCCACCATCACCTGGGTTTCCATGCCGTACAGTTCCCACTTGGGCAGCCAGCCGCTCTCCCTGCCATGGGCCACAGCCGAGCGGACCATTTGGGTCTGCAGACCGGGATATAGCAGGCTAAGGAGGGGATGCAGATTACGGTGGGTGTCCCACAGCGAAAACACGCTGTAGCGCTCTTCGACTTTGCTGTTGCCGATCTGATGAGAGCCGGCCACAGGGTAATCGCCGTTCACATCGCTAATCAGGCTGGGATGGATCAGGCTGTGGTAAAGGGCTGTATAGAACAGCGTCTTGTTTTCTTCTGTTCCTTCCACTTCAGCTTTGGACAGCAGTTTGTCCCAGGCTGAGACGGAGTTCCTGCGGGTCTGGTCAAAGTCGAAATCCGGCTGCTCCGCCATCAGGTTGGCCCTGGCGTTTTCGATACTGACAAAGGAAATCCCCACTTTTACCTCAATACTCTCATCCTTGCGGGTATCGAAACTGAACCAGGCACCGATCTCGTCCCCGGCCATTTCCTGGCGGTAGTTGGGATAAGGCTTGATGGTGTTGTTATAGCCAATCCAGTCAGCTTCCACATTGCGGTAAGGGGGCATTTTTTTCCATACGCCGCTTTGCCTGGCCGGTCGGCTGAAACGGGCGACAAAATATACCGGACGCACATCTTCTGCCTGATAGCAGAAGGTGCCAAGGGTGCGCATACCTTCCACTTCCTGATCCGAGACCACTTTGAGCATGCCGCCGGTTTCATTGGTCAGCCCCAGGCCCAGATTAAGCAGGATATGGGACTGGTCCCTGGTAAAGGTAAATCGGCTCAGACCTGTCCTCGCGGTGCTGGTCAGCTCCGCCGTAATGCCGTATTTGTCCAGTTTGCTGTGGTAATACCCGGGGCTTGCCCGTTCATCCGAATAGGTGCTGCCATAGCGGCTGGCATCCAGTTCCAGCTTGCCTGCGGTGGGCATCAGCAGTAACACACCGGCCTCTGGGCAACCGACACCGCTTAAGTTAAGGTGAGAGAAACCGGTCAGATAGCGGTTTTCATGGATATAGACCCGCGAGTTCCAGGCTGCATCTTTCTCGAATTTATTCAGCTCGCCCCCATAGGCCACATTAAAGGGCGACACTGACGCCATGCCGTGGGGATACTGGGCGCCGGGGTGGGTAGCACCAAAATTGGATGTGCCGATAAAGGGGTTTACATATTGGCTCGGGCCACTCGCCAGTGCAGCAATGCTGAGCAGGCTCAGCGATAACAATAGCAGTCGTTTCATGGTGTCGGGCTCATTGTAAATTCCAGTTTGCCACCGGCCATCAACTGCTGGTGGCTGAGGGTAAAGCCCGTCACCGGCTGGCCGTTAAAGCGCACCTGGCTCACATACACATTCTGTGGACTCTGGTGATGGGCGATAATCTCAAGACGCCGGCCATTCTCCAGTGCCAGGGTCGCCCTGTCCACCTGGGGGCTGCCCAGCACGTAGAGCCCTGAGACAGGATCCACAGGATAAAATCCCAGCGCACTGAACAGGTACCAGGCCGACATCTGCCCGGCGTCTTCATTGCCGGACAGCCCATCCGCAGCGGTGTGATAGAGCTCGTCCATAACCTGCCGCACCAGTTTCTGCGTCTTGTGACCCTGGTCCACATACTGGTAGAGATAAGGCACATGATGGCTGGGCTCGTTGCCATGCACATACTGGCCGATGGTGCCTGAAATCCACTCGGGCATCACCTCCACGGACTGGGCGGTGTTGAACAAAGCATCCAGTTTCTCCGTCAACCCCTGCTTCCCCCCATGCAGGGCAATCAAACCCGGTATATCATGGGGCACGAAGAAGCTGTACTGCCAGGCATTGGCTTCGCAATAGTCCTCGGGATGGTAGGCATCGGCATCAAAAGGTTCCCGGAAGTGACCGCGGTGGTCCAGGGCACGCATAAAACCCGTCTGTGGATCAAAATGACGACGGTAATTGCGTGAACGGGCCAGGAAGGCCTGATAGAGATCTTCGCGGCCCAGGGCTTGTGCCAGACGGGCAACAGCCCAGTCATCAAAGGCGTACTCCAGGGTCAGGCTGACGTTCCAGTTGCGTTCCTCAAAAGGCACATAGCCAAGCTTCTGATAGCTGGCCAGGCCAAACGCACTCTGTGTGGCGCTTTGCAACGCGGCATCAAGAATCACCTCCCCCGGGACACTCAACTGGCCTTTCAGAAAGGCATCCACCAGCACCGGCACCGAGTGATAACCCATCATCATATCCGTTTCATTACCCTGGAATATCCACACCGGCAGGCGGCCAGCCACCTGGTAGTGGTCTATCAGACTCACCATCATTTCACTGTTCCGGGCTGGATCGATCAGGGTTTTCCAGGGATGCAGGGCACGAAAGGTATCCCACAATGAAAAGAACTCGTAGCGTGGTGAGCCGGTTGTTTGGTGGATCTCGCCATCCGGGCCCTTATATCGGCCGTCCACATCTGAATAGAGCCGGGGGGCCAGGGCGCTGTGATACAGGGCGGTGTAGAACTGACGTAGGTTGTCCTCGCCGGCCTGCACCTGAATCTTGCCCAGTTCCTGTTGCCAGAGTTCCCGGGCCTGCTGATGCTTTTTATCAAACCCCATGTCAGGGTCTTCGGCATTCAGGTTCAGTCTGGCATTGTCTATGCTCACCGAACTGATGGCGGTATGTACCAGCACAGAACTATCCTGGGTCAGATCGAAGCTGAACTCGGCTGCCAGCTCGATGCCGCTGGCCTGATCGGCCGCCAATGGCTTGCCGTCCAGTTCCAGATGATGGGACTCAATGGGGTGGGAGAAACGACTGACAAAGTACACGCGCTGATCCTTGGCCCAGCCGCTGGACTTACGATAGCCGCCGATGGTGCGTGAATCCAGAATTTCCAGATGGGTGGCGGTAGTCTCGTCCCAGTTGCGGCTGTAGCCCAGATCCAGCCTGACAATGCCGGTCTCCTGGGGCCCGTCAAAGCGGTAGCGCTGCAGGCCGCTGCGTTTGCCCGCGGTCAGTTCCACATTGATCTGGTAGTCATCCAGATAAACCTGGTAGTAGCCGGGGGACGCCTGTTCGTTCGCATGGCTGAAGCTCGACACAATTGTGCCCCGGGCCGGGCCGCCTTCTGTCTGCTGCCGTCGGTAAGGGCGGGTCAGGGGCATAAAGGAGATATCATACAGATCCCCTGCGCCTGTCCCGGATAAGTGGGTGTGGCTGAAACCGGCAATAATATTGTCCGGGTAAAAATAGCCGGCAATCCAGTCCCAGCCGCCACGGCCGTTGTCCGGGCTCAGTTGCACCATGCCATAAGGTACGGTGGCGCCCGGATAGGTTTTACCCTTGCCGTCGGTACCGATAAAAGGATCCACATAGGCAAGGGGATCCAGCTTTTGTTTCTGAACGGCGGTTTGATCGGGCTGACCGGAACAGGCCGACAGCAACAGCACCACCATTAAGGGCCATGGTCGATAGGCTGTGTTTGAAAACCTCATGTTGGCCTCACTTAAGGGCCGGATGACCCAGGTCGCGCAACACTTCCATGCAGGCACCCAGGGTATGGTAGTCACATTTGGCACCCGCGGCGCTTTTCTGGTCACTGGTCTTACTGTTATCCCGGCTCAGCAGGCGAAACCAGGCACCGTACTGGTGATCCACCATGTGCTGCCAGCTGTATTGCCACAGGGCCTGGTACTGCTCAAGGTATTTGTCCTGTCCCGTCTGCCGGTACAGCATGGCTGCAGCGGCGAAGCTTTCGGCCTGAACCCAGAAATACTTGTCATCGTCACACCAGTTGCCATCCGGATCGAAGCCGTACACCAGCCCCCCATGCTGATGATCCCAGGCTTTGTCAAAGGCCCGATCAAACAGCTCCCCGGCCCTTTCGATCAACCAGTCCTGCGGCGCATGACGGTGAAGGATCAGCAGCAGTTTGCTCCATTCGGTCTGGTGACCGGGCTGAAACCCCCAGGGCCGGTACAGGTTCTTGGGATCGTCCTTGTTGTAGTCCCAGTCCGGCTGGAAATCCGTCTTATAATGCTCCCAGACTAGGCCCTGGGTGAAATTGGCCTGACGCACGGCGATATTCCGGGCCAGCAGGGCGGCACGTTGCAGGAACAGGTCATTGTCCGTGACCTCGAAAGCCGCCAGCATGGCTTCGCATAAGTGCATATTGGCATTTTGTCCCCGGTAGGGGCTTAGGACCCCGGCCGCACTGATTTCGTCTGCGTACAGACCGTATTCTGCCTGCCAGAAACGGCTTTCCAGCAGTTCATAGGTATCCAGCAGGGGTTGGTCGCTGTCAATCAGTCCTGCCTTGCGCACGGCGGCATAGGCCAGCAATACAAAGGCGTAACCGTAAGCCTGTTGAGTGGTATCCAGAGGCTGGTGATTGTTCAGGGTCCAGGCATAGGTCCGGCTGTCCGCCTGCCAGTGTACCTGTTCCAGATAGGCCAGGCCGTGGCGGGCAATCCGGCGATAGTCCTCCCGGTCATACAGCATGGCCGCCTGCGCATAGTTGACTATGATGCGGGTACTGGACACCAGTTGCTTGAAATGGGTGTCGAACAGACTGCCGTCATCCAGGTAGTTCTGATGGTAGCCGCCGCTTTCATCCACTACCCGGTCGGTATAAAAATCCAGGATGGACTGGCAATGCTGAATAAGAAAATCGCGGTTATAAAAATTCATTTCAGGCTCCGGAACAGATCAGAAGGAAAGGCGTTCAGGTCATGACCATCAGCCTGAAGAGCGTCCCTGACGGCCGGCAGATCGGGCAGGGCGGGAAAGGCCCCTGGCCGGGTCACGGCAATGGCGCCGCATTGGGCGGCAAAGGCCAGCAAGGTCTTCAGGGTGGCCGGATCATCGAGGGTGGCTGGCGGACTGGTCATGCAGCTCAGGGCATACAGCAGGCCGCCGATAAAGGCATCTCCGCCTGCCGTAGTATCTGCCACCTTAACGGCAGGCGGCTGCAAACTGCCCCTGCCCTGGGTACTGATAAAATCGATACGGTTGGCACCGTCCGTCACCATCAGCAATCGGCAACCGGACGCCAGGCATTGCTGCAGATAGGCGTCTTCATGACCCTGGGCCAGATAATCGAGTTCATCCCTGGAGAATTTCACCAGATGGGCCCGACGGACCAGTTGGTTGACCCGCTGCCGGTCAGCCGCACCCTCTGGCCAAAGGTTATGGCGAAGATTTACATCGAAGCTGACCAGGGCGCCCCGTCCTCTTGCCATCTCAACCAATTGCCCTGTGGTCCTGGCAATCTCAGGGGTGGTGAGGGTGTTACTGCAGATATGCAGCAAGTCGTCTTTATCAAACCATTGGTCCTGCAGTTGCTCGCTGTTAAACAGCAGATCGGCTGTCTCATGCCGATGAAAGGCAAAGCTGCGATCGCCCTGTTCGTCCAGCATGACAAAGGCCAGGGCCGTCTTGGCACTGGGATGCTTGAGCAACAGTCGTGTATCGACCCCATAGGCCTTCAGGGCCTGTTCGAGAAAATCCCCAAAGGGATCGTTGCCCACCTGGCCGATAAACTGCGCCTTGCCGCCCAGTCTGGCCACTGCAACGGCGGCATTGGCCGGGGCGCCGCCCGGATACTGACGAAATTCGGGTAAGGTCAGTGGGCCCTGCCGGGTCTGACCGATATTGAGGAAGTCGATCAGGGCTTCGCCAAAGCAGAGTATGTTTTTCATAGGCTGACGGGCACCTCCATCTGCCGGGCAGGACGCTTCGAGCCCACCAGGGCATACCAGCCGATATACAGATAGGCCAGCATGGGCACGATAAAGCTGAACTGCACCGAAACACTGTCAGCTACCAGCCCCTGAATCAGCGGCAGAATCGCCCCGCCGACAATGGCCTGGCATAACAGGCCTGATCCCCGGCCCGTCAAAGGACCCAGCCCCCGAATGGCCAGGGTAAAAATGGTGGGGAACATAATGGAATTGAAAAAGCCGACCCCAATCACCGACCACATGGCCAGTTCGCCGCTGCTGTTGATGGTGGTAATCAGCAGTACGATGGCCATCAGGGCATTGGTGGCCAGCACATAGATAGGCGCTATCATACGGGTCAGGGCCGCACCGACAAAACGACCGACCATGGCGCCGCCCCAGTAATAGGAGACCATCTGGCTGGCCTGATGCTCGTTGAGACCGGCAATATGGGGTTGGGCAAAATAGTTGACCAGAAAGCTGCCGATGGACACTTCTGCCCCCACGTAGAGGAAAATCCCCAAGGCACCGAATACCAGGGCCTTGTGACTCCAGATACTGTCGTTGGCGTGCACGTCCGGGGTGTCATGGTGTTCGATGACGGGCAGCTTGAGGAACAAAAACCCCACCGCGGTGACCAGCATGGCGCCGGCCAGGATCAGGTAGGGCAACTGCACCGCCCTGGCCCCGACTGCTTCGCCTCCCTGCAGGGCGCCGAAAATCAATGCCGCACCAAACAAGGGCGCCAGGGTATGACCCAGTGAATTGATCGCCTGGGCCAGGTTCAGGCGGCTGGCGGCAGTGCGTTCAGGCCCGAGGATGGCCACATAAGGGTTGGCGGATACCTGCAATATGGTCACCCCGGCTGCGAGGATAAAAAGCCCCAGCAGAAACAGCCCGTACAGGGCGATTTCCGCCGCCGGATAAAAGATTGCGCAACCCAGCGCGATAGTGCACAAACCTGTGATGATACCGCGGATATAGCCGATTCTTTCGATTAGCTTACCGGCAAAGGGCGAGACGATAAAATAGGCGCCGAAGAAACAAAACTGCACCAGCATGGCCTGGGTATAAGTCAGGGAAAAGGCCGCCTTAAGATGCGGGATCAGGATATCGTTAAGGGCGGTGATAAAGCCCCAGATAAAGAACAGGCTGGTCATGGCGGCAAAGGCGAAGTGGCTGGCGTTGCCAGCACTTCTGAGCGGGGGGTGGTTTGGAACGGTAGCCATCGGGATCACCTCACTGAATGTTTGGGTCTAGGGACAGGGAGTAGGGGTAGGCCGAAGCTTCTGCCGCCCAGTCTTTGTCGGGGTTGTCCTGCATCTGGAACTCTAGTTGTCCGCCTGACTGAATCTCGTCATGGGACAGCCAGCTTCGCTCAAGAGGCTGGCCGTTCAGCCAGGCCTGCCGGATATAGGGGCTGTGTGGTCCGTTATCCCGGGCGTGGATCACAAAGCGCTCACCTCCTGGCAGATTGAGAGTCACTTTGTCAAACAACGGACTGCCAATCACGTACTGATCCGTGCCCGGCGTCACCGGATAGAAGCCCATGGCGCTGAACACATACCAGGCTGAAGTCTGGCCGTTGTCCTCATCGCCGCAATAGCCGTCCGGCGTAGCCGAATAGAGCTTGTCCATCACTTCGCGCACCTTGGCCTGTGCCTTCCAGGGCTGGCCGGCATGGTTATACAGGTAAATCATATGCTGGATGGGCTGATTGCCGTGGGCATAGTTGCCCATATCGACGATCTGCATCTCGCGGATCTCGTGGATGGTAAAGCCGTAATAGGAGTCGTCAAACAAAGGCGGCATGTCGAAAACCTGATCCAGCTTGTCGATAAAGGCCTGATTGCCGCCCATCAGTTGCTTAAGCCCTTCGACGTCGTGGAACACCGACCAGGTGTAATGCAGGGCATTGCCTTCGGTAAAGGCATCCCCCCACTTGAGCGGGTTAAACGGCGACTGAAAACTGCCGTCCCGGTTGCGGCCGCGCATCCAGCCGGTTTGTGGATCGAAGAGTTTGCGGTAGTTGAGGCTGCGCTGGTAAAACATCTGCGCATCCTCGTCCTTACCCAGGGCCCTGGCCAGCTTATACAGGTTAAAGTCAGCAAAGGCATATTCCAGGCTGCGGGCGGCATTTTCATGGATACCCACGTCGTAGGGCACATAACCCAGCTCGTTGTAGTAATCCACCCCTTCCCGGCCCACAGAGGTCATAGGCCGGCCCTCATCGACTTCGGCATTCTTCTTAACGGCCTCATAGAGGGTTTCTATATCGAAGCCGCGAATGCCTTTGAGGTAAGCATCGGCAATATTGATAGCCGAGTTGGAGCCCACCATCACATTGCGGTGGCCCGGGCTGGCCCATTCCGGCAGCCAGCCGGATTCCTGATAGGTATTGGCCAGCCCCTGCATTATCCGGCTGTCCAGTTCCGGGTACATCAGGGTGAAAAAGGGGAACACGGCGCGAAAGGTGTCCCAGAAGCCGTTGTCGGTAAACATATAACCTGGCAGCACCTCACCATTGTAAGGGCTGTAGTGGAGTAACTGGCCATCGGCATCGTATTCATAAAACTTACGGGGGAACAGCAGCACCCGGTACAAAGCCGAGTAGAAGGTGCGCACATTGTCCAGGTTGCTGTCTTCCACCCGGATGCGGGCGAGCTCCTGCTGCCAGCTTTGTCTGGCCTGATCCCGGGTAGTGTCGAAACTGTCCTCACCGATTTCACGCTGCAGGTTCAACTCGGCCTGCGCCGGGCTGATAAAAGACGAGGCCACTTTCACATGCACCTGTTCGCCGCGGCGGGTTTTAAAGCCGATGACCGCGCCCACATGGTCCCCCTGACTGTAGTGACTGTTTTCCTGCAGGGACCAGTCTTCATGCCAGGTGTGGGTCAGGTCAAAATCCTTGTCGAATTCAAGGACAAAGTAGTTATGGAAATTGTCCGGCACCCCACCATGGTTGTTGCGGGCATAGCCGATAATTTTGCGCTGCTCTGGCAGTATTCTGACCATGGACCCCTTATCAAAGGCGTCCAGCAGGATATAGGCCTGGTCGCTGTCGGGAAAGGTAAAGCGAAACTGGGCGGCCCGTTCGGTGGGGGTGACCTCCACGCGGGTATCATAGTCGGCCAGGTAAACTGAGTAATAATGGGGGGACACCTGTTCGGCCTTATGGGAGAACCAGGAAGCACGATCTTCTTCCTGGAATTTAAGCTCACCGGTCACCGCCATCAGTGAAAAGGCGCCATAGTCATTAAGCCAGGGACTGGGCTGGTGAGTCTGCTTGATACCCCGGATCTTGTCGTCGTCGTACTTATAGGTCCAGCCATCACCCATGGGAGCGGTCATTGGCGTCCAGAAATGCATGGCCCAGGGGGTGGCGATGGCAGGATAGGTGTTGCCGTTCGACAAACTGAACTTGGAGTCTGTGCCCATCAGGGGATTAACATACTGAACCAGATCTTCTGCGACCAGGTTGACCCGCCCTGCGTCCGGCGCAGGCATCTGACTGGTGCAGGCCGTCAGACTGATCAGTATTGCTGAGGCACAACAGGTTGCTGATTTCATGCTTGGTCTCGGTTTGATGGGGACTTGTTAACGCCAGGTTATATTGCCAGCCGTCCCGATTAACAACTGGCAGGACTGTAATCGATTACATTTGTCTAGTCCACCCAATTTGGACGAATTTCCTCCCGTCAAGATGTAAGTGAGGGTTAAATGGTCGGTTTTTGTGCAAAAGTGCAGGTAATGAAAACGGTTACATTAAGGCTTGCTATTGTTCTAGTTGGATGAAATCATAGGTAAAAGGTATCCTGCTAGCGGTATCAGATCGCTGACCACTCAGCCACAGGGGAAAACTGCGAAACATGACAAATATCAAGAAGGTAAGTGAACTGGCCGGCGTATCTACCGCCACTGTTTCCCGTACCCTCAAATCCCCTGGTCTGGTCACGGAAAAAACCCGCGACAAAGTGATGAAAGCGGTCAAGGAAGCCGGTTATCGGCCCAACTGGCTGGCCACCAGCGTGAAGACGGGCAAGTCCAACTCCATCGTGGTGCTGGTGCCGAACCTGGTGAACCCTTTCTTTATGCGGATTATCGAAGGTATTGAGCAGGCAGCTCAGGAGAGAGGCTACTCAGTGCTGCTGGGGGATACCCAGGGTAAAAGCCAGCGTGAGAACGAATACGCCAGTATGGTGCTGACCAACCGGGCTGACGGCCTGATTCAACTGGATCACTCTTTTCCTTTTTCAGACAATGATGCCGAACTGGCTGAGACCATTCCCATGGTCAGTGTCTGTGAACGTATCGCTAACCGCAAATACCCTTTTATCGAATTAGACAACTACGCTGCCAGCCGGGCCCTGGCACACCATCTGATTAGCTACGGCCATAGCCGTTTCGGCATCATCGCCGGGCAGATCGAGAGCCAGATTTACCGGGACCGGCTGGCCGGCATCAAGAGTGTGTTGCACGAAGAGGGCATTGCCTTTGACGACAGCATGCTGGTGGGCGGCAGCTACCGCATTGAGACGGGGGTGGAAGGCGCACGGCAACTGGCCGGGCGGGAGCAGCCACCCACGGCAGTCATCTGCTTCAATGATGATATCGCTATCGGCGCCCTGCACGAATTCAAACGTCTGGGCCTGACAGTACCGGGTGATATCTCTGTTACCGGCTTCGACAATGTCAGGGTCTCGGCTTATATGGATCCGCCCCTGACCACCATCGATCAGCCTGCCTATGAGATGGGGCGGCGTGCATTTGAAGTCTTGTTGCAGATGATCAGCCGCCAACCCCTCAACCGTACCCGGGAAATCCTGCCCTTTACCCTGGTGGAACGGCAAAGCAGCGGTCCGGCGAAAAGCTGACTGAGTGGCGGACATCCGCTGAAAAAGGCAGAATTTTAACAAATGGCTGCTTCGAATAATCCTTACTAACTCATTGTTCTATAGTTGTTTTTTCCTGAATAACCATTCCTGCTGGTTAAAAAGTTGTAAGCAATCGTCCTGATGTCATTGACACCCTGTGCCGGGAGAGCTAGTATTTTTCCACTAAATGTAATCGATTACATTTTGTGGGTAATCGATTTAGCAGGGAATTGCTTAACAATAAGAAAGTAAATTACTGAATTATAAGGGTTAGATATCCTTGTGGTTGGTTTTGTGTTTACGATTACATTAACGCAAGTGGAGAAGCCAATGGCGACCAGGAACACAACAAGAAAAACCTTTGCATCAAGAGGTTTCACGCGATCGCTGCTCTGTCTTTCCGTGCTCAGCGCCATGGGGCTGGCCCAGGCCCAGGAAGCAGAACAACCGTCAGACACCCAACCAGGGGACACTGAAGTCATTGAAGTGCGCGGCATACGGGCTTCAGCGGCAGAGAACCTGGCAGTAAAACGTCTGTCCAATGCCGTTGTTGACGCGATCACCGCCGAAGACATAGGTAAATTCCCGGATAAAAACGTTGCCGACTCACTGCAACGGGTACCAGGTGTGGTTATCCAGCGTGATGGGGGGGAGGGCGCCACCGTCAGCATTCGTGGCTTGTCATCCGATCTGACCTTTACCCAGCTAAACGGCAATTTTATTGCGTCTTCTCCCGGGGAGCCGTCCCGGTCATTCTCATATGCACTACTGCCCTCCACCATGATCGAGAAAGTGGAGGTCTTCAAGTCGTCAGAGGCAAGACTGGACGAGGGTGGAATCGGCGGTACGGTCTTAATGTACAGCCGCAAGCCGCTGAATATGGAGAAAAACTCAGGGATACTGAATCTTGAGTACACCAATTCGGACATTACCGACAAGAACGAACCCCAGTTCAGTGGTATCTACTCGTGGAAAAATGATGACGAGGATTTCGGTATGTTGCTGGGCTATACCCGCCAGGACCGTACCAATGGCTCGCAGAGTTCGCGGGTCAACATTATCAACAAGAATTTCCTCTATACCGAGCGGGTCGACAATCAGGTCGTTGAAGGCGGGGCTCAGGGCTATGCGCCGCAAAGTATGGTGCAGGAAATCTGGGAAGAGGAACGTGAACGGGAAGGCTTACAGTTTACCACGCAGTGGCGGGTAACGGATAACCTGGAAGTCGGCATGAACTATTTCCGTTTTACGCTCGGCCAGAACGCCGTCCTTAATCAGTTGGAATATCCGGAGTGGAACAATAACGATAATTTCTGGACAGATGTCAGGGTCGATGCCGAAGCCGAATATGTCACCGGCATCGACTATTCAGTAGGGGTATCGGGGAATCAGCGTGTGTCTCCCATTCCCCGGATCAATGGTGAATATATCATTGAGGAATCGACCTCAGACACGTTCGATTTCTACGCCGAATATGAAGGTTCCAACTATAAGGCCAAGCTGACATTCGGCCATACCGAAGCCGAAGGGGGGCCCTCGGAAAAGTACCGGGCCGCCTATTACGCCAATGAAGCCTCTCTTTACTACGGCTACGATCTGTCCGGCCATCGCATGACCACCTATATGGACCCCAATATGATCAATAACCTGGTAGCAGGTGTTGGTGGGGACGCCGATGTGGGCGCTACGGATTCCAGCTTTGTTACCGGCACCCAGGAAGAGAAGTATGCCAGCCTGGATGTGGATTACTTTCTGGATTGGGGCATAGTGGAAACCCTGCGCGTGGGTGCCAAATACCGTAACGGCAAGATTCATCGTGATACCCGCAATACTTTCTATCTGGCGCCGGACTTTGACATCCCTGCCGCCGAAGCTGACGGCGGTATCAACCTGGACGATGACTACTCCCGTAACGGCGGTATACCGGACATTACCAAGGTCGTCAGGTCCGAGTCCCTGGGCAACCTGTCTGATGTAATCAATACCAACCTCTTCCCGGCAGTGGACTGGCACAGGTACCAGCAACACCTGGTGGACAACTTTGTTAAATACACGCGTATAGAGCCGAACTATGTCTACAACGTAGAGGAAGAAATCGCCGCCGCCTATATCCAGGCCGACTATAGCTACAAGAACCTGCGCGGCAACCTGGGTCTGCGTTTTGTAAGCACCACCACCACCTCGGGATCGTCCGACAAGATCCTGTACAGGCTGGACTGGAAAGATGAAAACGGCGAGATGCTCCCCGAAGACGATCAGCGTGTAGAAGACTTTGTGTACATCGAAAAGGAAAATACCGAGAACAAGCTGCTGCCCAGCTTCAACCTGGTGTGGGATATCGACGAGAACTGGGTGTGGCGGGTAGCTGCCGCCAAGGTCATGGCCCGTCCCGAATACGGCGACCTGGGACAATTCCAGACTCTCACCTACACCTCCAATGAGTACTCGGCCGACCGTTCCGCCGCGGACGACTTCGATACGATCCGCGACTCGGAAGGCTGGACGGGGTCGGGCGGCAACTCTTCCCTTAAGCCTCTGGAGTCCACCCAGTTTGATACCTCGTTGGAGTATTACTACGGCGAAGGTTCCGGCTTTGGTATCGCCTTGTTCAAGAAGGACGTGGATAACTTCGTCGTTCCCCTGATCATCGACACCACCCGCAGCCTGCCGGAAGTGCAGTTCACCCTGCCCCATGCTGGCGACAAAGTGGTCAATGCCGGCGGTGACGACCTGCTGGTGCGTAACTTCAGTACGGTCGCCAACGGCACCGACGCCAGCTCCACCGGTACCGAAGTCTTCTGGCAGCACTTCTTCGACAACGGTTTTGGCCTGTATGCCAACTACACCCGCAACAACACCAATCAGGCCAATGTGGAACTGGACGGCGAGAAAGTCGGTGAGTCCCCGCTGATCGGCAGCTCCAAATACCAATGGAACCTGTCGGCCTTCTATGAGGACGACCTGTTCAGCGTGCGGGCATCCTACAACAAACGGGGTCCAAGCGTCGGCGGCTATGTGGCGTCCTGGGAAACCAATTTCTACACGGCGGCTTATGACCAGGTGGATGTAAATGCCAGCTACAACCTGACCGACAATCTGGTGCTGTCGGCCTCAGTGATCAACCTGACCAAATCGGACACTTATGTTCACCTGGGCAACGATACGGATAACCGCTTTATCCAGAATGCCTACAGCGGACGTCGTTTCTATTTTGGTGCCACCTACAGGTTTTAAGGACCAGCCCGCTTAAGGGGGCTGCCATAAAAGATTCAGAGGAATAACAATGAAATATCTAAACAACAAGTTATATGCAGTGGTTGTGCTGGCGTTGGGTGGCCTTTCCGGCTGTGGCGGAGCGGGCGATGCCGACCCCACCGATGTGCCCGTGCAGATCGATCATACTTCCGCCGATATCAGCGGTTCGGCAGTTAAAGGCACTCTGGCCAACGCGCTGGTTAGCGTGTCGCAGTTGAACGGCGCCGACATTACCATGAACTCTGCCGACAGGACGGACGCTGACGGCAGAATCAGCTTCGGTGTGGAAGCCCGGGAAGGCTTTGGCATCAACGGCATGTTCAAAGTCAATGTCACCGCCGATGCACAAACCAGCATGATTTGCGACGCGGTCAGTTGTGCCGGGGTCGGGATGGGTGACCCCCTCACCGGGGAACCCCTCCAAGGCACCCAGTTCACCACTTTGACTTATGTGCAGGTCCCTTACGCCAGCAGCTCTGACGGTGTTGCAGACGCCGGTTTCCAGGCCAATGCCCTGACCACAGTGGCTGCCGAACTGGTTGCTCAACAGGTGGCCGGCGGGCGGAACGTTTCGGTCCGACCCTTGTATGAGCTGGCCCTGTCAGATAATTCCCAAACCCTGCTCAAAGCCCTGGGAGTCGGCGCCAAGGCCAACGTATTCAGTACTGAACTGGTGAGCGCCGAATCCTACGAAAATTTTGTCACCGGCGAGGCTTGTGAAGATGTCCCTGTGGTGGACGAAGACGGCAATCCTGTCACAGACGCTGACGGCAACCCGGTTACCGAACAGCAGTGCCAGGACACCCTGGTGAGCAATGACGTCATCAAGCTGTCGCTGCTCAATGCGGCCTTCGCCAATATCGGCGAGGGTGAAACCTTCAGCGGCCTGATGAGTGACGTATCCGCTGCCATTGTTATAGCCCAGGAAGGGGATGTAACGGTACTGACACCGCTGCGCGAGCGCATGCTGGCGTCGGTGGCGGCAATGCCCTATCTGGATAAGCTGGCGGTCAGCGCCGAGGATATCATTGAGCTGTCCCTGGCATTCCTGGAAAGCGATACCAGTTCGGGTCCGGTCCGTGAAGTGACCACCGAGGCCAATCTGGCTTCGGCGGTGATTACCGGTCGTAACCGCATCAGCGATGCTGAGGCCGAAGCAATGGTCTTTGACGGGGATGTGAACACCAAATGGCTGGATCACAACGAGTGGAAAGGCGCGCCCAGTGTTGAAGACCCTTCCTGGTTGCAGGTACAGTTTGCCGAACCTCAGGCAGTCAACAGTCTGTTCATCACCAGTGCCAACGATGCGCCTGCCCGCGACCCGGAGAATTTCCAGTTACTGGCCTCCAATGACGGGGAGAATTGGATCACGCTGGCCGCATTTATCGGTGAAACCTTCGAGCAAAGATTCGAGCGTAAGGAATTTCGTTTCGTCAACGGCCTGGAGTTCAGCCACTACCGCCTGAATATTACCAAGAACAAGGGCGACGACACCCTGATGCAGATTGCCGAGGTGGAGTTCGTTGGTCCCATCTACACCAGCGCCGATCATACCGACCCGGTTGGCAGTGCCAATATCACCGCCCGTAATCGTATCGGCGATGCCGAGGCCGAGGCCATGGCATTTGACAATGACATCAATACCAAGTGGCTTGATCACAATGACTGGAAAGGCGCGCCGTCCGAGGAGGATCCTTCCTGGGTGCAGATCGACCTGCCCGAGCCCAGGGCTGTGGATACCCTGGTTATCACCAGCGCCAACGACGCCGATGCCCGGGATCCGGAAAATTTCAACCTGCAGGCTTCCAATGACGGGGAGAACTGGATCACTCTGTCACAGTGGATAGGCGAAAGCTTTGACGAGCGTTTCCAGCGCCGTCAGTTCAGTGTGACCAACAGTCTGGCCTTCAGCTCCTACAAGCTGAATATCACCAAGAACAAGGGGGACGATACCCTGATGCAGATCGCCGAGATCGGTCTGGTGGGGCCTAAGCTGCCTGATCTCAACCATGGACAAATGGCTGATACTGTTATCACCGCCCGTAATGCCATCAGTGACGCCGAAGCGGCCACCATGGCGTTTGACGGTGATTACGATACCAAGTGGCTGGACCACAACGACTGGAAAGGTGCGCCCTCTGAGGAAGATCCCTCCTGGGTTCAGGTTCAGTTTCCCACTCCTGTGGCCATCAATAAACTGGGGCTGGTCAGTGCCAATGACGCCGACGCCCGTGATCCGGAAAACTTTAATATTCAGGCCTCCAATGATGGCGAGAACTGGGTCAGCCTGGGCAGTTGGATCGGCGAAGGCTTTGAAGAGCGTTTTGAACGCCGGGTGTTCCCTTTCAGCAATGACCTGGGATTTAGCTACTACCGTTTGAACATCACCAAGAACAAGGGCGATGACACCCTGATGCAGGTGGCGGAAATCGAACTCATTGGTCCCCAATATGTGTCGGTGGACCATTCCTCCTCAGCCGGTGCGGCGTTCACCGCCCGTAATGCCATCAGCGATGCCGAAGCCGCAGCCATGGCCTTTGATGACGACGTCAATACCAAATGGCTGGATCACAACGACTGGAAAGGTGCGCCGTCCGAGGAGGATCCTTCCTGGGTGCAGATCGACCTGCCGCAGGCCCGAATTGTCAGCAGCATCGCCATTACCAGTGCCAACGATGCAGACGGCCGCGACCCGGAGAATTTCAATATTGAGGGATCCAACGACGGTGGCGTGACCTGGACAAGGCTGGGCAGCTGGATTGGCGAATCCTGGGACAACAGGTTCGAACGCAAGCTGTTTGAAATGGGTAACGGTTTTGCCTTCAACACCTACCGCATCAATATCACCAAGAACAAAGGTGACGATACCCTGATGCAGATAGCCGAGATTGAGCTCATAGGTCCGGATCTCTGACCGGGCAGGACGGCCGGTAACGATGCCGGCCGTCGCTCTTTGCTCTGTGCGTCCCGGATATTGGAAAGCGCGTATATTTAGGAGTAACTGCATGGCCGAGGTAGTCATCCAGGAAGACTTGGGACGACAACGGAATCAAATGATGACTGACAGGCTTTTCCTTGGCATCGACGGGGGCGGCAGCCACTGCCGGGCCAGTCTGTTCGACGGACAGGGCCGATGTCTGGGACAGGGACGGGGTGGGCCGGCCAATCCGGTTTATGGCCTGCAACAAACCCATGACTCCATTCTCCAGGCCACCCGCCAGGCTTTGCAACAGGCCTGCCTGGGCGACGATTGCCTGGGGCACCTGGAGGCAGGAGCCGGCCTCGCCGGTCTGCATTTGCCGGCGATGAAACGCAAGATGCAGCAATGGCAGCATCCTTTTGCCAGCCTGCATCTCACCACGGATCTGCATGCGGCGGCTCTGGGTGCCCATGCCGGTCTGGATGGAGGATTGATTATCCTGGGCACAGGATTCAGTGCCCTGGCCATGGTGGAAGGGCAACTGACCCAGATCGGCGGTTACGGTTTTCCAATCAATGCCAATGGCAGCGGCTCCTGGCTGGGCCTGGAGGCGGTCAAGGCGGCGCTGCTTCATCACGACAAGCTGGGGCCGGCCACCGGCCTGACAGACCGGCTGTTGACTGACTGCAATGCCACCCAACTGGCCGAGCAACTGATGCACGCCCAGGCCACCGATTTTGCCCGCTATGCACCGCTGGTTTTCGAACTGGCCGGGTTTGGCGATCAGGTTGCCAGCCTGCTGGTGCGCCAGGCGGCGGATTTTGTCGAGCGGGTGGTTCAGCGGCTCCTGTATCTGGGCGCAGCACCCGTGGCCATCACCGGGGGGCTCAGTCAGCCATTGAAGTCCTGGTTGAGTGAAGATTGTCAGGCCCATCTCTGTCCGGCACAGGCCGGCCCGGAGCAAGGTGCCGTCATGTTTGCCCGGCAACAAGTCCAAACACAGGGGAGTCGTGGATGAACAGCAGACGTTATTTTCTCAAACTGTCGGCCCTGGCCGGGGCGGCCGGTGTGTTGTTTCCAGGGCTGGCCCGTTCTTCCGGCGGGCTGAATAAACCCGTAGTGGTTTCCACCTGGGAACATGGTCTGGCCGCCAACCGTGCTGCCTGGCAGATATTGGCGTCGGACGGCCGGGCCCTGGATGCGGTGGAGCAGGGCGTCCGCGTGCCTGAGGCCGATCCAAGGGTTCGTACGGTGGGCCTGGGCGGTTATCCGGATGCCGCCGGTCAGGTCACCCTGGACGCCTGCATCATGGACGAAAACATGAATTGTGGATCTGTGGCCTGCCTGCACAATATCAAGCATCCCATCTCGGTGGCCCGCCTGGTAATGGAGAGAACGCCCCATGTCATGCTGGTGGGGGAAGGGGCCAGGCAGTTCGCCCTGGACCAGGGCTTTACCGAGGAAAACCTGCTGACCGCCGAGGCCGAGGCCGACTGGCGGCAGTGGCTCAAGGATCGCAAGGTTCAACCCATCAATATTGAAAACCACGACACCATCGGCATGCTGGCCTTGGACAGCGCCGGTAACCTGAGCGGCGCCTGCACCACCAGTGGCGCCGCCTACAAGTTGCCGGGGCGGGTGGGGGACTCCCCCCTGATCGGTGCGGGCCTGTATGTGGACAATGACATTGGCGCCGCCACCGCCACCGGTATGGGTGAGTTAATGATCAAGACCGTGGGCTGTCACCTGGTGGTGGAACTGATGCGCCAGGGCGCCAGTCCCCAGCAGGCCTGCCAACAGGCGGTGGAGCGCATCGCCGCCAAGCTGGGCGACTTTGCCCGCTTCCAGGTGGGCTTTCTGGCCCTGAATAAGCGCGGAGAGTCCGGTGCCTTTTGTATCCAGCCTGGATTTAACTATGCCGTCACCGACAATCAGGGTGAAAAACTGCTGGACGGTCAGAGTCTGCTGACGGAGCAGGCCGGATGAGACTGCTGGTATTGTGGTGCTGCCTGCTGACAGGCCTGGTCCGGGCTGACGAGCTGTCCATCCGTCCCAATCAACCGCCTTTTGCCCTGACTTTGCAGCAACTGGCACACTGGTCACCCGACTCGGAGCTGGCGGATCCAGGCAATGTGTCCCGGCACGCCCTCGCGAGCAGGTTGCCGGCGCCGCTGGCCGGTCAGAGCACAAAACAAAATCCGGCCAGGGTGCTGTATGCCCCCGATGGTATGAACAATTTTGCCAACTACCTGGACGTGCAGCCCGCCTTTAACCTCTACAACTTTACCCACTGGCCGCAAATCGACATTCTCAACTGGTTTGCCGGTACCGCCGAGCATACGGTGCAGATCCCGGCCAGGCCCTGGGTGGAGACGGCCCACCGCAACGGCGTCAAGGTCATAGGCTCTGTGTTTCTCGGTGTGGCGCGCTGGGGGGGCAATCCGGACACTGTGGCGGCCCTGCTCAGACAGGACAAGGACGGACGCTTTGTACTGGCGGACAAGCTGATTCAGATCGCCGACTATTACGGCTTCGATGGCTGGCTGATCAATCAGGAGACGGATTTGACCGCCGTCAAGGACGCCGCCAATCAACTGGTGGAGGAGCAGAACGATCTGGTCCGGGGCCGTGAGCTGGCCGCCGCTATGCTGCAGTTTTTACAGTATCTGACGGCCAATGCCCCCCAGGGCATGGAGATCCATTGGTACGATGCCATGGTGGATAGCGGCGAAGTGCGCTGGCAGAACCGGCTCAACGAGCAAAACAGCCGTTACCTGCAGGAGGGCAAGGTGAGAAGCAGCGACGCCGTCTTCCTTAACTACTGGTGGGACCAGGCCATGGTGGAGGCCTCAAGGGAGCAGGCCCTGGGACTCGGCCGTTCTCCTTATGAGGTTTATACCGGGGTCGATCTCTGGCCGAGTCGCAATGCCCAGCGCGCCTTCAGTCGCCGTCAGTGGCTGGACTGGTTGTTCAAGGACGGTCAGGCGCTCACTTCCATTGCCCTGTTTGCGCCCAATTTCAATTTTAATTTTGACGGTGAATCCCATACGCCGGCCTTCAGCAATTTCGACCAGGATCCCTGCCATGCGCGGGACTTTTATCGAACTGAGACCCGTCTGTTTGCCGGTGATGACCTGAATCTGGCTGAAAAGGATGCGAGAGGCTGGCAGGGGCTGGGCGCCTATCTGCCGGCCAGGACAACCCTGCTCAGACTGCCTTTTGTCACCCATTTCAATACGGGCCAGGGTAAGCAATGGGTGGAACAGGGCCAGAAGCAAGGTGGACCCTGGACCCAGATGGCCTGGCAGGACCCATTGCCCACCTGGCAGTTTGCCTGGACCGGGGAAGGCAAACTCGAACTGGATTACGACTTTGAACGGGTCTACCAGGGCGGCAGCGCATTGTCTGTGCAGGCCACAGCCGATACCAATGCGGTGGCACCCCTATTTGCCACGGACTTTGAGCCAGGTCCCGACAGTCAGTTGACCCTGACCTGGCAGGGGCAGGCGCAGGGAGTCTCGTTGGTGCTGACCATGTTAGATGGGCAGCAGCATGTCTTTTCCCTGTCGTCAGCTTCGGGGTGGAAACAACAGAATTTTTCCCTGCAGGGGCTGGCAGGGCAACGAATCAGGCAGATTGGCCTGAAAGTTGAAAAAGCGGCCCAGGCCAGGGCAGTGCAACTGGGCAGACTGGAGATCAGTCCATGAGGGCGCTGGAGATCTGCATCGGCGCCGATCAGGCCGACCATGCTTATAACGATGTGGCCGCCGCCCGAAAGGGAGGAGCATCCCGTATCGAGCTTTGTACCCAGATGGCGCAGGATGGTCTGACGCCGGATCAGGGGATCATTGGCGCAGCCAGGAAAGCCTGGGGGGAGGGCGCCGGGTTGCTGGTGATGATTCGCCCCAGGGCCGGAGATTTCGTCTACAGCCAGGGGGAAAAGTCGCAGATGGCCGACAGTATCCGCATGGCCGCCGACTGCGGGGCAGATGGGGTGGTGCTGGGCCTGCTCAGTCAGCAGGGTGAAGTGGATGTCCCGGCTCTGACTGAACTGGTTGGGCTTGCCCAATCCCTGTCACTTGAAGTGACCTTCCATCGTGCCTTCGATGCCATCGCCGAACCCCGGTCTGCCCTGGATATCTTGCTGAGTCTGGGCATTGAGCGACTGCTCAGCGCAGGCACCCCCTGGCAAAGCGGTCAGGGGGCGCAGTTCGGGCTGGCCAATCTGCGCCGCTGGCTGGCGCTGGCCGGCGATGATCTGGAACTGGTGGTGGGCGGCGGCGTGGGGCCGCACAACCTGCCTGCCATTACCACAGGACTCAACGGCACCTCAGGACATTACTCCCTGCATAGCCATAGTGCTGTACTTACCCAAGGGCGGGTCGACGCCGACAAAGTGGCCCACCTGGCCGGACTTTGCCGCCGTGCCTCCGGCACCGCCTGCTAATTAGAGACAAATCATTATTATGAGATCTGAACAAGCTCTGCCGCATGCGTTCCTGAATCTGAATGGCGACTGGCAATTCCGGCAGGCCGATGATCCCCGCTGGCACCCCGCCACCGTGCCGGGATGCAACTTTACCGACCTGCTGGCCAACGGGCTGATTGAGGATCCTTTCCAACGGGACAACGAAGCGCAACTGCAATGGATTGAGAAGTGTGACTGGCACTATCGCCGGGAATTCGAGGTGACAGCGGCCATGCTGGCCCTGGATGAGGTTGAACTGGTCTTCGAAGGACTGGATACCTTCTGTGATATCTATATTAACGGTCATTTGCTGGGCCGGGGACAGAATATGTTTGTGGGGCAGCGACTGGTCTGCAAGGACCAACTCAGGCCCGGCAACAACCTGCTGGAAGTCAGGTTTGACTCGCCCCTTCGCCAGGTCCTGCCGCTGCACCAGCACGCCGGTTTCACCTATCCGGCCGAGAATGACAAGACGCCAGAAAAGCTCAGCGTATTTTGTCGCAAAGCGCCCTGTCATTTCGGCTGGGACTGGGGACCCAAGTTTGTCACCAGCGGTATCTGGCGGGACTGTTATCTGCAGGCTGTGGACAAGGCGATAATTCGCGACGTGCATTTTGTCCAGCATCAGCTAAGTCCCGAAACGGCGCAGTTCAGCTTCTTGGTGAGTGTTCACCAACTTTCAGGCGCAGCAGTGTCGCTGGCAGTGGAATGTAAGCAGGCCCCCTGGCTCAACCGCCATGAGCAGCTCCAGAACAGCGGGGAGCACAGGCTGGATTTCAGCCTGGCCGATCCCCGGCTCTGGTGGCCAAACGGCCTGGGGGAAGCGGCCCTGTATGATTTTCGGTTCTGCCTGCTGGTCGACGATCGGCAGGTGGATGTCTGGCAGCGCAGCATCGGCCTGCGGACGCTGGAGGTGGTCAACCAGCCGGATGAAATGGGTGTGAGCTTTTATCTCAAGGTCAATGGTCATCCAATCTTTATGAAAGGGGCCAACTACATCCCCTCCGACAGTTTTATTCACCGGGTTGATGCCGGGCGGCTGGAGAGGGAGTTTGACGCGGTGCAGGCTGCCAATATGAATATGCTGCGGGTCTGGGGAGGCGGGGTCTACCAGGACGACTACTTCTACGATCTGGCCGACAAGAAGGGGATCCTGATCTGGCAGGACTTTATGTTTGCCTGCACCCTGTATCCGGCCGATGCGGCGTTTCTGGATAATGTGCGCCAGGAAGCCGAGTTCAATATAAGGCGACTGCGTAATCATCCCTGTCTGGCCTTGTGGTGCGGCAACAACGAAGTGGATATGGCCATCAAGCACTGGCAGTGGCAGGACAAATTTGGCTACGACGACGCTCTGTATACCCGCCTGAAGCAGGACTATATGGCGCTGTTTGATGGCTGCCTGCCCGGCAAGGTGGAAGAGCTGGACGGGCAGCGCTTCTACCTGCGCTCATCGCCCATCGCCTTCTGGGAAGAGGACGCCGATCATCTGGGCAACCATCATTTCTGGGGGGTCTGGCATGGCGAGCAGCCCTTCAGTGAATACCAGAAACGGGTGCCCCGTTTTATGAGCGAGTTTGGCTTCCAGTCCTTTCCCATGCCCGCCTCCCTGGCTCGTTTTACTGAACCGCAGGACTGGCAGCTGGACTCGCCCGTACTGGCGGTGCACCAGAAGCATCCCAGGGGCAACCGGTTGATTCAGTCCTATCTTGAACAGGAGTATCCCACTCCCAGGGACTTTGCCGGTCTTCTTTACCTTAGTCAGGTACAACAGGCGGAAGGCCTGAGGCTGGCCTTTGAAGCCCACCGGGCAGCCATGCCGTTTTGTATGGGCAGCCTGTATTGGCAACTAAATGACACCTGGCCGGCCGCGTCCTGGTCGGGCATCGATTATTACGGCCGCTGGAAAGCGCTGCATTACCAGGCCAGGCGCAGTTTTTCGCCACAACTTGTCCTGATCATGAAACAGGCCGAGTCGTTAGAGATTAAACTGGTCAGTGACTGCTTACATTTGTCCAATGGTCGGGTGAACCTGACCTTGCTGGATTTTGACGGGCAGATTCTGTGGCAGCAGGAGAAGGCCGTGATTGTACCAGCCAGCCAGAGCCATCAGGTCTGTCAACTGGATCCGGCGGAACTGGTTGCCGGCAAGGATCCCCGTCGACTGGTACTGCAGGCCCGATGGCTGGATCCAGGGGGTGAGTTGCTCAGCGAGAGCCTGTACTATTTCGTGCCAACCAAACAGCAGCGCCTGACCAAGGCCGGCATTGAACTGAGCAGACAGATTGAAGCCGGCAGGCTGACCCTGGATATGCAGTCCGATCAGCTGGTGCGCCAGGTCTATCTGGAGCTTCCCGACGTGCACGACCCACAGGTAAATTTTTCCGATAACTTCTTCGACCTTCTGCCCCACCAGCCCAGACGGATCACCCTGGCATTGCCGGGTATGAGTGCCAGCCAGATCGAAACATTGGCTGCGCAACTCAGCGTTCAGTCCATGTTCGATGTGGCCCTGGAGAGTCAGGCATGAACCTCAGCAGTATCGACCTGCTGGTTATCGTCCTGTACCTGGCCGGTACCCTGGGGCTGGGGCTGTATATTTCCCGTTTGGCCAGCCGGGATATGAACGCCTACTTCCTGGCCGGCAACAAGGTACCCTGGTGGGCGCTGGGGGTGTCCAATGCCTCGGGTATGTTTGATATCGCCGGTACCATGTGGCTGGTGTCCGTGTGTTTCGTCTATGGCCTGAAAAGCGCCTGGCTGCCCTGGGTCTGGCCCATCTTTAACCAGGTCTTCCTGATGATTTACCTGTCCGTCTGGCTGCGCCGCTCCAACGTGATGACCGGCGCCCAGTGGTTGCAGACCCGCTTCGGCAGCGGACGGGGCGCCGAGCTGTGCCAACTGGTGGTGGTGATTTTTGCCCTGGTCAGCGCGGTGGGCTTTATCGCCTATGCCTTTAAAGGCATAGGCAAGTTCGCGGCGATCTTCTTTCCCTGGCAATTGTCGCCGGACCTTTATGCGCTGATCATCTTTGCCATTACCACCTTGTATGTGATCAAAGGCGGCATGTATTCGGTGGTCTTCACCGAGGTGATGCAGTTTGTGATCATGACCATTGCCGCCCTGGCTGTGGGGGTGATCGCCATCAACCAGGTCAGCCCGGAACAGATCCAGGCCGCCACGCCCCCGGACTGGGATAAGCTGTGGTTCGGCTGGCAACTGGATCTGAACTGGCAGGGTCTGATCGACAGCGTCAATGACAAGATTCAATCAGACGGCATGGAGTTGTTCGGCCTGATGGTAATGATGATGCTGTTCAAAGGAGTGCTGTTCAGCATGGCCGGTCCCGTCCCCAACTACGATATGCAGCGGATCCTGGCGGCCCGTTCGCCAAAAGAAGCGGCCAAGATGAGTGGTCTGGTTTCCCTGGTGATGTTCTTTCCCCGATATATGATGGTGGCCGGCCTCACCGTACTGGCCCTGGTCTACCTGGGACCACAGATTCAGGCCGAAGGGGGCGGTTTCGACTTCGAGCAGATCCTGCCCTATGCCATCAACCAGTTTGTGCCGGTGGGGCTGACAGGTTTGCTGATCGCCGGTCTGCTGGCCGCCTTTATGTCGACCCTTGCCGCTTCGGTCAACGCCGCTCCGGTGTATTTCGTCAACGATATCTACAAGAAGTACCTGCGTCCCGATGCCGACAAACGCACCTATGTACGGGTCAGCTATCTGGTCTCCCTGTTGCTGGTGATAACCGGTATGGGGCTGGGACTGATGCTGTCCAGCATCAACGATATTATGCAGTGGATCTTCGGTGCCCTGTTCGGCGGTTATGCGGCGGCCAATCTGCTCAAGTGGCATTGGTGGCGTTTTAATGCCTACGGCTATTTCTGGGGCATGCTGGCGGGATTGATCGCCTCCCTCTGCCTGCCGTTACTGATGCCGGACACCCATCCGCTGTTTGCCTTTCCCTGGCTGTTGCTGGTGAGCCTGGCGGCCAGTGTGCTGGCCTCGTTGCTGACACCGGCGGAACCCGAGGCCGTATTGGGTCGTTTCTTTGCCCAGGTGCGCCCCTGGGGATGGTGGGGGCCCGTCCGTGCCAGGGTATTGGCCGACCAGCCCCATCTGGCGGCGGATATTCATCCTGCCCGCGACTGGACCAACATCGGCGTCGGTATCGTCTGGCAACTGTCGCTGGTGGCCATGCCCATCTATCTGGTTATCCAGCAGTGGCAAGGCTTCTTCTGCGCATTGCTGGTGACCCTGGTCACCTCCTGGATCCTGAAATTTAACTGGTTGAATAAGCTGAAAGAACAATGATGTATAAATCTCTCCTCTTGGGGCTGGCAAGTCTGGCCCTTTCCTGTGCCGGCTGTTCGGCCACACAGACGGTAACGTCTCCGGATCAGGATCCGCTGCAGTATGTGGATCCTTTCATCGGCACCGGCGGCCATGGCCATACCTTTCCCGGCGCCCTGGTGCCCTTTGGCATGGTGCAGCTCAGTCCCGACAATCCTTCACAGGGTTGGGACTGGACATCGGGTTACCATTATTCTGACGATACCCTGATCGGCTTCAGTCACACCCATCTGTCCGGCACCGGGGTGGGGGACATGCTGGACGTGCTCTTTATGCCTTTCAGAGGTGACTACCTGGCCCGGGAGCGGGACGAAAAAGGCCGCATATTTACCCGCTACGGCCATGACAGGGAAAGCGCCAGCCCCGGCTATTACCAGCTCTATCTGCCCCAGGAACAGGTCAATGCAGAGCTGACCGCCACGACCCGTACCGGTTTGCACCGGTACCGCTATGAGGGGCCGCAGGCGGCCAGGCTGCTGGTGGATCTGGGCTACGCACAGAACTATGACAAAGCCGTCGTGACCTTCTTGCGGGTGGAGGACAACCGGACCCTGAGCGGCTATCGCCTGTCTACCGGCTGGGCTAAATTCCAGCCCGTCTATTTTGTCGCCCGTTTCGATAAGCCTTTTACCCACCAGCTCTATCAGGAGGGCAAGGCAGTCAAAGGGGCAAAGTTGCAGGCGGAGCAGGGTCAGATCGTATTGGACTTTGCTGATGCCACACAGATAGAAGCCAGGGTTGGTTTGTCCTATGTCGGCATCGAGGGAGCAAGAGCCAACCTGATGGCGGAGGCGCAGAACCTGTCCTTCGATGAAGCAAGGGAACTGGCCGCCGGGGCCTGGCGCCAGCAATTGAATAAGTTTGCTGTGCGGGACCCGGACCAGCGCAACAAAACCAAGTTCTATACGGCCCTGTACCACAGCTTTGTGGCGCCGCAGATCTTCCATGACACAGACGGTGGCTTCTTCGGCGCCGACGGCAGCGTCCATGCCAATCCGGATTACGGGCGTTATTCGCTGTTTTCCCTCTGGGACACCTTCCGTGCCCTGCATCCCCTGTTGACCCTGAGCGATCCGCAGCGGGTGGATGACATGGTCAAGTCTCTGCTGGGCTTCTATGACGAAACCAGCCTGCTACCCACCTGGGATCTGATGTCCAACGAGACCGATGTGATGATCGGCTATCATGCGGTGCCCGTACTGGTGGATGCCTACCTCAAGGGGCTGACCAGCGCCGATCCTGAACATTTATTCGCGGCGGTAAAAGCGTCTGCCATGCAGGACGGCTTTGGTCTGGATCTGTACCGCCAGTACGGCTATATCCCATCTGAGCTTGAGGTGGAGGCGGTGTCCAAGACCCTCGAATATGCCTTCGACGACTGGGCCATTGCCCAACTGGCCAGCGCTCTTGATAAACCGGATGAATTTGCCTATTTCAGCCGCCGGGCCCAGAGCTATCGGACCTTGTTTGATGCCAGCACCGGCTTTATGCGTGGCAGGGATAAAGAAGGGAGTTGGGTCAGCCCCTTTAATCCCACCTATGTGGAGCACCGCAATACGGACTATACGGAGGCCAATGCCTGGCAATACAGCTTCTTTGTTCCCCAGGATGTACAAGGCCTGATCGGGCTGTTTGGCAGTGAGCAGAACTTTGTCGCCAAACTGGATGAGCTCTTTACCACCAGCTCCGAGATGCAGGGGGACGTGTCCCCTGATATATCCGGACTGATTGGCCAGTATGCCCACGGCAACGAGCCGGTGCATCATGTGGCGTACCTCTATGCCTTTACCGATGACCGCCACAAGATGGAGCAGCGCATCGCCGAAATCCGCGATAGCATGTATCTGGCCCAGCCGGACGGGCTGGCCGGCAATGACGATCTGGGACAGATGTCGGCCTGGTATGTGTTCAGCGCGCTGGGCTTTTATCCCATGAACCCCGTGGGGGGGGACTATGTGCTGGGTATTCCACAATTCGAACAGGCCATGCTCAACCTGCCGGCGGGCAAACCCTTTACCGTGCGCAGAACGGGCCAGGGGCAGGTGGAATCGGTCTGGTTAAATGGCAAGCGGCTGAATCAGCCGGTTATCCGCCATCAGCAGATACTGGACGGGGGCGAGCTGCATTTCCAGCTTGCCCCGCTGACCAATTAATTGGTGTTTTCGTCGGTATCTGTGTCGATGGCCGCCGGCTTGAAGGACTCCTCGTCCGGCTTCATGTCATCCAGGGCCATCAGTTCCTTGGCCTGCTCGCGGCTGATGGGGTAGATGGACTCGATATGGCATTTCAGGTGCGGATAGTCGGGCACAAACACCGCATCAAAATTGGCGCTCAGGCTGTTGTCCATGCTCTGGTCCGTGCCCAGGGTATGGGCAAAGGTCAGATTGGGGCAGCGGGCCTTGAGCTTGACCAGATAAGGCTTAAAGGGCGAGGTACGCAGAATCAGGTGCTGCTCGCCCAGGTCATGCCAGCTGTCCAGTTGGAAGGTGGTGATGCGGCTTTTTGATTCAAGCTGATTGGTCTGGATATAGCTGTCCACCAGGGCGGCATGTTCTGCGTAAGTGGGCTTATTGCCGGCGCAGCCTGTCAGTAGCAGCCAGGCGGCCATGGCTGGCAATATCAGTTTCATTGGCAGTCTCCTCAATCTTGAGTATTTGGGCAGAAGATAGAACAGAGCGGATGAACTAACGCTGAATATTGTCCGCTTCAATCCGCCTGGGCACTCACTTCCACCAGGGTAAAGCGGGTGCCGTAAACCTCATTGTAGAGATCGATATAGGCCTGTTGGTCGAGGGTCGGCATCCAGGCCAGGTGCGTATCCAGGTAGGTCTGTTGGCGGCTGACCTGTTGCAGTAATCCATCGAAGTGCTGTTTCAGGGCCAGGCCCTGCGGGGTTTTGGAACAGATGATATACCCCATGCTGCTGTTTGGGGTTTCCTGCAGGTCAAAGCCCTGCAGTTCGTTTTCCTTACCCAGTTCCCGGGCATAATGATGAGCGCTGTTGGGATGTTCGATGAGGGCGCTGATACGGCCCCTGAGCAACATGTCCACCATCCCGGCGCCCATGTCTGCGGCGGTGCGCCGCCAGATCTGGAATTGCCATTGGGTCTTTGTCAGCAGAGGGTCCAGTTGATCGCCATAGCGCCTTCCGCCCACCAGGCCAAACTGTTTCTCTGACACAAACGCCAGGGCGTCCACCACCGAGATCCGCCCCTGCAGCTCTTTTATCCCGGTGAGATGGTGAGCCAGCCCACTGTTTTTCAGGGTGTAGAGTTTCAGACCGGGGAACAGGGTCTGCGGCAGGTCGCTGTAATAGAATCTGGCCGCCCTGTCTGCGGTTTTAAGCTTGTTGGCTGCGCAGGCATTGGGTAGTTCTTCGAGCATCTGCAGGGCGCGGATATTGTTGGCTACCACCACCTGGGGTTCGGGCCAGTCAGATGCCTGGCGCAATTGCTGGAAAGTGACCCATTTGATGCCCATTTCCTGTATGTTTTTATGGGTTTTACCGGGGGGATCCGGGGTAATCCAGATATAGTCAAACCCTGGGGCCGCAAGGGCTGTCCAGGGCAGATAAAGTACGAATATCCAGGCCAACCTTGCCATCTTGCTCCGAAGTACCTCTCTGCTATCCGGTTTCCAGCCTACCCGCCTGTACGACAAAAGGCCACAGTAAAAGCGGCGGACTGGGATAAATCGTTCATCACTGGTATGGTTGGCAGCCTGTTTCACACTGATACGTTATGCCCCAGCCACAACCTGATAACTTCGCCGTTGATACCGGCTTTATCCTGACTCGCCAAGTGCTGGAAAACAGCAAAGGCCCCTGTCTGGAATACTGGCTGGCCGGTGCACAGGGCCCCGTCCGCCTGGTTACTGAACCCCAGCAACCGGTTTTCTTTTTGCTGGCGTCGGATCTGGCCAAGGCCCAGGCTGCGTTGAACCAGGCCGGGATTCGTTTTACCGCCAAACCCCTCGCCCTGAGAAGCTTTGACCAGCAGGCGACGGCTGGATTGTATTTTACCGCCATGGCACAGGCTTATCAGGCCAGGGACAGGTTAAAAGAGGCGGGCATCACCTGTTACGAGGACGATATCCGTCTGACCGATCGCTACCTGATGGAACGCTTTGTCTGTGCCGGGCTGATGTTCAGCGGTCAGCAGGAACAAAGAAACGGCTTTATCCAGGTTAATGGAGCCAGGGTCAAACCGGCCGACTATCTACCGGACTTTCGTTTGCTGTCCCTGGATATCGAGTGCAGCGAGAAGGGCGAACTCTATTCGGTTGGGCTGGCTGCCGATGATTACAGACGGGTCATCATGATCGGCGACCCGCAACCCGGACCTGAATGGATCCTCTGGGTAGCGGATGAAAAAGCGCTGCTTTTGGCCCTGGTCGGGGAGGTACAGGCTTACGACCCGGATCTTTTCATCGGCTGGGCTGTGGTGAATTTCGATTTCAAGCTGCTGGTGAAACGCGCCCAGTTACTGGGTGTGCCGCTGCGGTTGGGAAGGGACGGCACGCTGGCCACCTGGCGTGACGGCCGCGAGACCAACCAGGGCTTTGTTACTGTGCCAGGAAGGGTGGTGATAGACGGTATCGACGCCCTGAAAACCGCCACCTACCAGTTTGACAGTTTCAGTCTGGAATCGGTTGCCCGGGAATTGCTGGGCAAAGGTAAGGATACCGAAGATGTGGATAATCGCCTGGCTGCCATCAAGCACGACTTTCTTCACAACAAGGTCAAACTGGCCAGGTACAACCTCACCGACTGTGAACTGGTGCTGGAGATTTTCGCCCATACCCGGTTGCTGGACTTCCTGCGTTTGCGCAGTCAGTTGACCGGGCTGGAGCTGGACCGGGCCGGCGGCTCGGTGGCGGCTTTCACCCATTTGTATCTGCCCAGGTTGCACCGGGCCGGCTACGTCGCTCCCAACCTGCCCAACGGCGGCGGCCTGGCCAGCCCCGGCGGCTATGTGATGGACTCCCGGCCCGGATTATATCGCCAGGTACTGGTGCTGGACTTCAAGAGCCTGTATCCCTCCATCATCCGCACCTTTAAGATCGATCCCCTGGGACTGGTGGAAGGCTTGCTGGCCCCGGACAAGGCCATTGCCGGTTTTCGCGGCGCGCTGTTCTCCCGCGAGAAACATTTCCTGCCGGACATTATCACCAGTTTGTGGCAGCAACGGGATGAGGCCAAGCGCAATAAAGACGCCGCCCGATCCCAGGCCATCAAGATCCTGATGAATTCCTTCTACGGGGTACTGGGTTCCGGGGGCTGCCGTTTTTACGATACCCGTCTGGCCAGCTCCATTACCCTGCGCGGCCATGAGATCATGCAGACCACGGCCCGCTGGATAGAAGAGCAGGGCCACCAGGTGATCTACGGGGACACCGACTCCACCTTCGTTTGGCTGGGGGATGAAACCGGCGACAAGCAGGCCCAGATTGCCGGGCAGGAGCTGGAAGCCATGATCAACCAGCGCTGGCATGACAAACTGCGTGACGAACTGGGCCTGGACTGCCATCTTGAAATCGAGTTCGAGACCCATTTCAAACGCTTTTTGATGCCCACCATCCGCGGCTCGGAGCAGGGCAGCAAGAAGCGTTACGCGGGCTTAAAGGCAACCCCGGGAGGCGACAAACTGGTGTTCAAGGGGCTGGAGTCGGTACGCTCTGACTGGACAGCCCTGGCCCGGGATTTTCAGCACTGGTTGTATGAAAAAGTCTTTGCCGGTGAAGACGTGGCTGAGCTTATCCGTCAGTTGATTGCCGATACCCGGGCCGGCCGGCTGGACGACAAGCTTGTGTACCGCAAACGCCTGCGCAGGCCCCTGGCAAAATACCTCAAAAACATTCCGCCCCATGCCAGGGCCGCCAAACTGGCCGACGAGAAAAACCTGGCCGCCGGCAAAGCCCTGCAATACCAGCACAAGGGCTGGGTCTCCTATGTGATTACCCTCACCGGCCCCGAGCCGGTGGAATACCAGACCAGCCCCATCGACTATGACCACTATATCGAGCGGCAGATTCGGCCGGTGGCCGAGGGCATCCTGCCCTTCGTGGGCCTGTCATTTGATGAACTGACCAGCGACCAGTTGGGGCTGTTCTAAGCGGTTTGTTGCTCCGGCTGAAACGCTGCCGGATCCATCCACATGGCTTCCCAGACATGGCCGTCCGGGTCAGCCAGGTTGCGGTTGTACATAAAGCCCAGATCCTGTGCAGGGTTGATATCTGCCGTGCCGCCATTTTCGCTCGCCGCGCTGTTCATGGCGTCTACCGTTTCGCGACTGTCGCAGGACAGGGCAAGCATTACCTCGCTGCAGTTTGAGGGGGGAATCGGACGAGCGGTGAAGGTACGCCACTTCGCATGGGTGAGCAGCATGACGTTGATCGTCTCGCTCCATACCATGCAGGCGGAGGTCTGGTCAGTGAATTGCGGGTTGTTTTCAAATCCAAGGGCCTGGTAGAAAGCCATCGATGCAGCCAGATCAGTGACGGGCAGGTTAATAAAGATCATGTTGGACATTGAATCGTTCTCCTTGTCAGTAAATAAAAGATAACCTTGTCGGTTATCTGTTAGTCGAACAGCAGGGAGGCGTTTCGACAGAGGCTGAAACTTTTTGCCCTGCTGGCTGTAGACCGGCAGGTTTGGCTATACCCCACAGGCGAATGCCGGTGGCACACCCGGTCCTGCCACCCGGCGGGACGATTGGCAGTGGCCAAAAAAAGAAGAAAAATCATAACCCGATCCCTGTTCCGGCCCCAGGGGATATCTGTTAGTTTTTAGTCCGGTTAAATAAGGATATTCTCATGCCAGACACTTCCCGCCGACACTTTATTGGTGCCACCGCCCTGCTGGGAGCCTCTTCGCTGCTGCCAGGCAAAGCCAGTGCCCAACAGACATGTGACCCGTTGCCCAGGTTAATTCATCAGGTGTTTTTCTGGCTGAAAAATCCCGGTTCAACAGAGGACCGCGATAAGCTGGTGGAAGGGCTTAACAGCCTGCGCAGGATCGAGACGATACGAGGTCTGCAGATAGGCATTCCGGCGTCCACCGAGAAGCGCGAGGTGGTGGACAACAGCTACCAGGTTTCCGAAACCATGTTGTTTGATGACGTGGAAGGGCAGAATATCTACCAGGTCCATCCCCTGCACCAGGAATTTGTCGAACGCTACTCGCACCTATGGTCCAAAGTGGTGGTGTACGACTCCTTGGCGCTGTAATGGCCCATGACGACAGTGAAATGCGTCGACTCGACTTTGAATAGATCTGGCTGTTTGCTCAGCGCCGCTGACAGGAGCAGGACTTAGCGAGAGCCGGCTGGATCCTGTTTTGAATTGTCAGGGGTTATCGGTTGTCTCCTGAACCGGCACCAAGAGGTTGGCGTCCCTGAATAGTTTCCAGCGGCCGTCGGTTTTCTTCAGTACGCTGAGGGTATGTCCGGCGCGGACCATTTGAACTGAGCCGCCGGACCTGACTGTTACCGTTAAATGGCTGACCATAAAAGCCCAGTCCCCCGTCACCGTTATCTCCAGTATGTCGCTGTCGCCGTCAATCTCCATCGAAGCAGACGAGGGGTCCTGGGCAGCCTGGGCGAAGGTTTCCTTTCCAAATGGTGGTTGGCCGGGCACCAAGAATTTTGCGTCATCCGCTATCAGTCCAAGGACGGTATCGGCATCGCTCTCCTTGGTCGCTGTCATCCAGGTTGCCACCAGGGCCCGGATTTCTTTCTCGTCAGTGTTCATGGTTCCTCTATTTAGAGTTTGGGTGCGGGTCTGTTAAAGCGACGGACTTAACGTCCTTATCTTAGCGGCTGGGGTTCAGGACTCCTCATTGAGTCAGCGCGCCGGTAGTGCATGGCAACTGCGCCGCTTCTTAGCGGCTTTGCTGAGATCAGCTCGAGCCGTCGGGTGCTGGGCAGGCCACTCTCGTACAGGGTCGGACCATGACCGGCGATCCTGGGGTGGACAAGGAATCTGTACTCGTCGATCAGTTCCAACCGGTCCAACTGCGCCGCGAGCTTGCCGCTACCTAGAAGTATACCGTCGGGGGTCGCGTCTTTGAGCTTCTGAATGCCCATGCAAAGGTCGCCGTCAATGGGGTGGCTGTTGGTCCAGGGGAAGCGCTTTCGTGTCGAGGACACCACGTACTTCGGTTTTGCCTCCAGCTTGACCGCCCACTCGCGCATTGCCGGCGGGGCTTCCATATCGCCCCGGGCGACTGCCGGCCAGTAGCTTTCCATCATCTCGTAGGTGAGCCGGCCCCACAGCATCGCCCCGCTCTCGTCCATAAGGCGAGTGAAAAAGGCGTGGGTCTCGTCGTCGGCGACACCTTCCTGGTGGTCCACACAGCCGTCCAGCGTGACATTGATACTGAAAGTTAAGCGTCCCATGATGTCCTCCGTTTTGGATAGATGCCAAGCCGCATGCCGTCTGACTCCAATGGCATAAGCCAAACGTCCCGGTTTACGAAATGGTTAGAATACTCAGCACCCACTCCTACTGGGTGTATACTGCTGACCGCGATAATACTTAATCTTCGCCCAGACCGAGTTCTTTCTGCTTTTGCTTGGATAAGCCCGAACAAACCAGAAGATACGACTCCTTGATATAGTATTTCAGCTCATCATCTTTCACTTCCAGTTCACCCCACCGCTGAATCCATTTCATGCCTCTAGATGCCATATACGGTGCAGGTCTATACCCTGGTTCGTCTTTTAGAATATTGAAATTGAGATCGGATGCTTTAAAGGTAAATGCCGGATTATCGATCTTCTCCCAGCCACCAATAGCAAATACCTTTCCACCCACTTTCCAAACGTGAGCACCACCCCACTGCACAATATATGTGCTAGCAGTAAATTTGCCGCAGAACCTATTAAATTCTTTGTAAGTCATGCACTTGAGGAATCAAAAACTAAGGAGGCTGTACATTCTAACGCACCGCTAAGCGGCAGTTGTGAGTGTGGTTGGCGAAGCAAGCGGGTCACTGTTCTGAAGGGCTTCTTGCAGCATATACCTAACTGCTTCATTTATTCGCCGCCTTTCTTTTTTGCAGGGAAGAGCTTGAGCCAGAACCCACACTCGAACAAAAATCCAAGAATCACGAACATAAAGACTCCGGTTGAACTCCCTGCACTATACGAAGCTAAGGCTGCCGCCAGAAACACGAAAACCAAAATCCATCGATAAAACTGTTTCATAAAATTCTCTTTCTGTTCGTTCCCGAGTACCTGTTCGAACTACGTGTAGCGCGAAGCTTCAGGGCAGAAACGCATTGAGCCGTCTCAGCAGTTAAAGACTGCTACCACAGCGCCTTGTGTAATGGTCTAAAACAACTGTCAACTTCCTCGATTGCGACAATCACTTTAATCAATCTAAACGCCGGCTCTAAAAGAATTAATTAGAACTATAGTGTACCCGCACCTTAACCCTTGTTAGAAAAGGATGATAAAAATGTTAAAAAAGCGTGTCCCGGTAATTTCTGCGCTGGCCCTTGTCGTGACGATGGCCATGTCCTCCAGCTCAGCGATGGCGGCCGGAGAGGCCAAGCCCAACAGTTTCTGGTGGCCGGATCAGGTCAACCTGAGTCCCCTGCGTCAGCACAGCACAGAGTCCAACCCCATGGGGGAGGACTTTAATTATGCCGAAGCTTTTCAATCCCTCGACCTGCAAGCCCTCAAGACCGATATCCAGGCCCTGATGACCGACTCCCAGGACTGGTGGCCGGCGGACTACGGCCATTATGGCCCGTTTTTTATCCGTATGGCCTGGCACAGCGCCGGGGTGTATCGCACCTTTGACGGCCGCGGCGGCGCCGGGGGCGGACAACAACGCTTCGAGCCGCTCAACAGCTGGCCGGACAATGTCAACCTCGACAAGGCCCGTCGCCTGCTGTGGCCCATCAAGCAGAAATACGGCAGCAAGATCTCCTGGGCCGACCTGATGGTACTGACCGGCAATGTGGCCCTGGAGTCCATGGGCTTTAAGACCTTCGGCTTTGCCGGCGGCCGCACCGATGACTGGGAGCCGGAGCTGGTGTACTGGGGTCCGGAAGCGCAGATGCTGGCGGATGAGCGTTATCAGGGCGACCGCAAACTGGAAAAACCCCTGGCCGCCGTGCAGATGGGGCTGATTTACGTGAACCCGGAGGGCCCCAACGGCAATCCGGATCCGCTGCTGGCTGCCAGGGATATCCGTGACACCTTCGGTCGTATGGCCATGAATGACGAGGAGACCGTGGCCTTGATCGCCGGCGGGCATACCTTCGGCAAGGCCCATGGGGCTCATAAACCGGAAGAGTGCATGGGTAAGGAGCCGGGCGCCGCAGCCATGGAAGACCAGGGCATAGGCTGGAAGAACAAGTGCGGCAAAGGTCATTCTGAAGACACCATCACCAGTGGCCTGGAGGGGGCCTGGTCTGCCAACCCCACGGCCTGGACCAGCCAGTATCTGGATAACCTGTTTTCCTTTGAGTGGGAGCAGACCCGCAGCCCGGCGGGCGCCATCCAGTGGGTGCCCAAGGGGGGGCAGGCCGCTAATCTGGTGCCCGATGCCCACGTGGAAGGTAAGCGCCATGCGCCTATTATGTTCACCACGGATCTGGCGCTGAAGTTCGATCCTGAGTATCGCAAGATTGCCAAGCGCTTCCATGAAAACCCTGAGGAATACCAACTGGCTTTCGCCAAGGCCTGGTTCAAGCTGACCCACCGGGATATGGGCCCGCGGGCCCGTTATCTGGGTGATGAAGTGCCGTCCGAGGTCCTGTTATGGCAGGATCCTGTGCCGGCGGTGGACCATGCCCTGATCGATGACCAGGATATTGCCAGCCTTAAGACCAAAGTGAAGGATTCCGGTCTGTCCGTGCCCGAACTGGTGCGTACGGCCTGGTCGGCCGCCTCGTCCTACCGCGGTACGGATATGCGCGGCGGTGCCAACGGTGCCCGGCTGCGTCTGGCTCCGCAAAAAGACTGGGCAGCCAACAACCCCAAAGAACTGGCCAAAGTGCTGAAGAAGCTGGAATCCATCCAGCAGGACTTTAACAAGGCGCAAAAAGGCGGCAAGAACGTTTCCCTGGCAGATATGATTGTGATTGCCGGCGCGGCCGGGGTGGAAAAAGCCGCCAAACAGGCAGGTCATGATATCAGCGTGCCGGTGGTGCCGGGCCGTACCGACGCCTCCCAGGCGCAGACCGATGTGGCCTCTTTTGCGGTGCTGGAACCCAAGGCCGATGCGTTTCGTAATTACTACCACCAGGACGCCATGTTCTCACCCGTCAATTCGCTGATCGATAAGGCCAATATGCTGACCCTGACTGTGCCCGAAATGACAGTGTTACTGGGCGGTTTGCGCAGCCTGGATGCCAATACAAGTGGTGCCAAGCATGGCGTGTTTACTACCCAACCCGGCACGCTAAGCAACGACTTCTTTGTCAACCTGTTGGATTTGAACACCCGATGGACCCCCTCCGCTAAAAGCCAGGGGCTGTATGAAGGTAAGGACATCAAGACCGGCAAGCTGAAGTGGACCGCCACCCCGGTGGACCTGGTGTTCGGCTCCAGCGCTGAGCTGCGCGCCATTGCCGAGATCTATGCGGCCAACGACGGCAAAGACAGGTTTATGCAGGACTTTGTCAAAGCCTGGACCAAGGTAATGCGGTTGGATCGTTTCGATCTGAAATCCTGAACCAGCCTTTAGCATTAACTTCTTAAAAACGGCGCTTCGGCGCCGTTTTTTAGTTAAAAGCCTTCGGCTGCACCTTTTTGCAAGATGCTTAGCGCCAGATCAAAGCCCTCGGCCAATTTACCGCTAGACTGAAAACACCGATTGAAACAACAGGTTATTTGGATGCTGGTGGCCAATGAGCACAGTCCGGTGGCATTTCTGCTGACCATAGGCGGTATTCTGCTGCTGGGACTTTTTACCTCGACCCTGGCGGAACGGACTTTTCTGCCAAGGGCAACCTTGTTGTTATTGTTTGGCGTGCTGATCGGCGGACAGGGCCTGAACCTGATCCCATCCCCGGTGACAACCCAGTTTGAAATCATTGCCGATATGACCCTGTTGATGGTGGGCTTTCTGATCGGCGGCAAACTGACTATCCATTCACTGCGGCAGAATATGGGCGAGGTGCTGTGGCTGTCGGTGGCGGCCTCTGTGGTGCCCGCACTTTTGGTGGGCTTGTTGTTGTTTGTTTTTTCCCTGCCGCTGCCGGTGGCTATGCTGCTGGGCTGTATCGCCGCCGCCACCGATGCCACGGCGGTGCTGGATGTGGTATCCGAGTCCGGCTACAAGGGCAAGTTCAGTCGCGCCCTGTTGTCCATCGTCGCCCTGGACGATATCTGGGCACTGGTGTTGTTCGCTTTTGGAATGGCGGTGGTCAGCAGTTTGAACGGTGAAGCCCACAATGGCTTTTTTGCCGAAGTGGGTTGGGAGCTGGGCGGCTCAATGGTGCTGGGTATGATGATCGGTATTCCCGCGGCTTACATTACCGGCAGGGTCAAAGACGGTGAACCCATGCTGGCCGAAGCCCTGGGGCTGGTGTTTATATGCGGGGGACTGGCCATCTGGTTCGAGGTCTCCCATCTTATTGCCGCCATGACCATGGGAGCGGTTATCGTCAATCTGGCCCGCCATCATGATTATCCATTTCACGCCATCGAAGGCATCGAGTCTCTGTTTATTATGCTGTTCTTTGTGCTGGCCGGCGCTTCGCTGGAATTCGACGCCCTCATGAGTATCGGCTGGCTGGGGACTTTGTACGTGCTGGGGCGTTCTGCGGGAAAGCTGCTGGGCGCGACCATGGGAGCGCGGTTGGCCGGTATGGACAGCCTCAGCCGCCGTTGGACGGGGCCGGCATTGTTACCCCAGGCCGGGGTGGCCATCGGCATGGCGCTGGTGGCGGCCAATCAGTTCCCCCAGTATCGCCAGACCATCCTGACGCTGGTCATCAGCTCCACCATATTGTTTGAAATTATCGGCCCGGTCTTTACCCGGCTGGCCATCCGTCGGGTGGAAAAGAACGAGGGCGATAACGCACCATGATAAGTGATGCCGCCGTGGTTATTCCAGGCCCAGCGCCGCCAATGTATGGCCAATGACAGGGGACAGCACGCTCAAGTCTTTGCCTGTGCGGGCCATGGCCGCCGTGCCGCTGAGCATGGTGCAAATAAACAGGGCATGCTCAGAGGCCTGCTTATCAAGGCCGTATGCATGGGCTTCCTCGTCCTGTTGAAAGAGCTGGGTGATGGTGTCCCGCATTTGTTGATGGGCGTTGTACAACCCCTCGATGGCGGACTCGGGAATATCGTCATTGGCAGACTCAGACAGACAGGCTGAAATAAAGCAGCCCCGTGGTGAGTCCTTGTCGCATTGGGCACTGAGCATCGCGGTCATGAACCGTTGCAGGCGCTCCTTGAGGGGCAAGCCGGATTCATGCAGTAAACCCAGATAAGATCCCGAGACCCGTTGGGCATATTTTTCCACTGCCTGGGAAAAAAGAGCCTCCTTGTTGCCAAAGGTGCCGTACAGGCTGGGTTTATTGATGCCCATGGCCTCTGTCAGTTCAGACAATGACGCGCCCACGTAGCCTTTGTGCCAGAACACCTCCATCGCTGCCTCCAGGGCGGCGTCCTTGTCAAAGGCCAGTTTGCGACCGACGGTCATAAGTTAGCTCCCAATCCTCTAAGAAGTTATCACAAATCACTTTGCTTTATTTTACCGATCGGTATAAATTTATCAACGCTGTACCGATCGGTACAAAACAAAATCTGAGAAAATAAGGAATCCATCATGAGTCAAGCCATAGCAAACAAAGTGGTCCTGGTGACAGGGGCCAACCGTGGAATTGGTAAACAAATAGTCGACAGCTTCCTGGCCGAAGGGGCGCGCAAGGTTTATCTGGCGGTGCGGGATCCCGCCTCAGCCGCTCCCCTTGAACAGGCTTACGGCGAACGGGTGCAAACCCTGGCAGTGGATATCAGCGACCCGGCCTCCGTAACCCGGGCTGCCCAGGTTGCCAGGGATGTGGACATTGTGATCAACAATGCCGGCGTGCTGGTGCCGAGCAATCCTTTGGATGACAACGGCGAACTGGCCCTGGATAAGGAGCTGGACGTCAACCTATATGGTTTGCTTCGGGTGGCCCGCGCCTTTGCGCCGGCGCTGGAAGCAAATGGCGGTACCCTGGTGCAGATCAATTCTGTGGTGTCCATACGTAACTTTTCAGGGTTTGGCACCTATTCCATCTCCAAGGCGGCATCCTATTCCCTGACCCAGGCCCTGCGTGAAACCCTGCAACCCAAAGGCGTAAAGGTGATCAGTGTGCACCCCGGTCCCATCGCTACCGATATGGGCGCCCAGGCCGGCTTTGACAATGCGGCCTCAACCACAGTGGTGGCTGACAGCATAGTGCAGGCCCTGGAAGGACAGGAATTCCATGTGTTTCCTGATGATATGGCCAAACAATTCTGGGCTGGTTATCAGTCTTATGCGAAGGCCTTTGTCGAGGCGGATATCCTCAAAGAAGGGTGAGCAAAGGGGAGGGGTTCGCCCCTCCTGTTGACCTCGCCTGTGGGAATCCATCCCCGGTGAAACAGACTCTTGCGGATTGATAGGGCTATTTTAGCCGGTGAGACAGCTTGTTAAACCTGAGAGTCTCAACTTGGCTGACGGAGTTCTTCTACAATCTCACCAGGCTGAAATTGCTCTCAAACTGGTTCAACAACTACGACCCCTTGATCCCCGCGACCCCTTGATCCCTCCGCAAACGCTCATATGCAGCTTCTACAATTCGCCTTCCCGGCGTCCATTGCCGAAGTGGCGACCGGAGCCTCCCCCTCCGCGGTAACTTTTATTCGCTAAGCTGTTGAATATTCAGTAAAAAATGTCGGGGTTTTTTACAATTCACTCAGACCTTAACAAGGCAATGCTCGTATGTCACTGAAATGTAAATGTTTACGTTTTAAGGCACAATTCCTGCTTTGCGCCTTTTACGCAGTATTGCGGAACACATTAAGGTGAATAAGATGTTGATGAAAAAAGTTTTTGGGGTTGTCGCAACGATTTGTTGTTTAACCACCTTCAGCGCAAATGCAAACATTATTGTGACCTGGGAAAACAGCGGTGGCGACCTGGTGATTCGATGGGACGGTTTTATCGATAACTGGACCCGAACCAACAACTTTGATGAAAACCTCGTGATCATGCAAAGCGGCAACGGAATGCATGCTTTAGGTGGCAACGTTGACCTGATTTGGACCGGTAGCAGCCATAACTGGTTCAGTGCTGGCGGTACGAGTCTGTCTGGCGGCATCCTGGCGGGCGACTCCTTCGGTACTTCGGGCAACTACAACTGGGTTTATATGCCCGGTAACTATGCCGGTGAAGTGATTTCAGGCTCTGCAACCTTCTTGGGTGCCGGCAACTATGTGGATTTAGGTTATTTCTTCGCAGGCTCTCGAGACCTGGGCTTCGGCGAGAACGACAACATTATTTTCCAGGCTTACCAACCCACATCGGTGCCTGAACCTGCAATGCTGGGATTGTTCAGTCTTGCGTTGCTCGTGTTGGGCCGCTTCAAACGACGTCAGTAAAGCACTCAAATTCATACTGCCGCTACGCTGCACAACACCGTTTCAACAAGGCCTGCTGACCAGCAGGCCTTTTGGTATTCACGGCACAACCCCTGACGATTTGCGGCGTAAGCAGCAAAACATCGGGCAAACTTGTCGCCAATCAACGACGAAAGTCACGCAACCATCTCTTTTTCGGTAATAAAAAGGGTCGCATCCAAATTAACCTTTCGGATTGCCTATATCGTCTACAATTCGCCCAAACAAAACTGTGAATCTCCCCGGTTCTGAAGATCAAGAGCCAAGTTTCAGCAGCTACCGGCCTTAGCTGGTGGCCTGCCTGCAAACCCATTACTTACAGATAGAGAAAAGGTTGAGAGGCAGTGTCGGGTTGGTCTTGGCAGACCTTCGGAGAAAGGGACTTCGACGAAGAGCGTACAGGGGTAAAAGGCGTCTCGAAACGAGCGCGAGCGCACAGCTCGTTTAGCCTTTTACGGAAGGACAGAGGAAGCCCGACCTGGACTTTTATGAAGGCAGGAAGCCTGCAATAAAAGGGTTCACAGCGTGTCTGCGAAGGCCAACCCGGCGCTGCCTTTTGGTCTCTTTATTTGGTTGAACAGGTCTCTATTGACCACGAAAAACACCAAAGGCACCAAATATCTCAAAAGCGGTTGGCTGCTCAGCAACTCTTACAAACATAGTCTCAAGCGATGGATATAAACTGTCTACTCTCGACTATGGCAATAATAATAAACCCATGTTTAATCTGCCGGCCTGATAATGCAGCCATACCAACTCTCTGCCACGCAATTGCTGGAAATGATGCGGCAGCGCGAGCTGTCTCCGGTTGAGCTGATGCAGAGCTATCAGCAGCGCATTAATCAGGTCAATGACAAGGTTAATGCCTTTGCCTTCGAGTTTCCCCAGCAGGCTTTGGCGGCAGCCAGACAAGCAGAGCAGGACTACATCAGCGGCCACGCCAGGCGTCTCAGCGGGCTGGCGGTGGCTATCAAGGATGAGACCTATATTGCCGGACAGATTACCACCAACGGCAGCTTGTGCCTGAAAGACGCAGTGGCCCAGAGCACCGATCCGGCGCCGGCCGCGCTGATGGCCGAAGGGGCCATTGTGCATGGTCGCACCACCACCCCTGAATGCTCCACCGCAGCGGTGACCTGGTCGAGAATCTGGGGCGTTAGCCGCAATCCCTGGAATCTGGCCCTGACCTGCGGGGGCTCTTCCGGCGGTTCGGCCATTGCGGTGGCCAGCGGCATGGCCAGCTTTGCCAACGGCACGGATATCGGCGGTTCCCTGCGCATTCCGGCGGCATTTTGTGGATTGTATGGTTACAAGCCCCCCCACGGGCGGGTGGCGGAGATACCGCCATTTAATATCGACCCTTACTGTCATCATGGACTGCTGACCCGCAGCCTGGACGATTTGCAGCGCATCTATCCGCTGATGACCGGACCCAACTGGATTGACTCCCATTCTTTTGTGCCAAGGGATAAAAGTCCGGCCCGATCCCTGTCCTCCTTGCGGGTGGCGGTAAGCTCCAATCTGGGGTTTTATCAGGTGGATCAGGATATCCGCGCCAATCTTGAGCAAAGTGCCCTGCATCTTCAGCAGGCCGGCGTGGCGGTGGAATTTGTGGATCTGGACTGGGATGATCAGGTCATTGAAACCGCCAAGATCCATCAACGGGCGCTGATGGGCATGCTGCTCAGGCGTAATCTGGACAAGCCAGAAAACCGGCCGCTATTTACCCCTTACCTGGCCTGGTACCTGGACAGGGTGGCTGAGCTGAGCGCCGACGATATCTTCGAGGCCAATCTGCATGTGTGCCGGATGTGGGAGGCCCTTGCCAAGGTCTTCAAGCGGTTCGATGCGCTGATTTGCCCCACCCTGGCCACCACCCGTATCGCCGCGGACTTTGACTACAGTCAGCACCAGGTCGAAATCAACGATCAGGTGGTGGATGCCAATAAGGGCTGGTTTATGACTTACCCCTTTAACACCCTGGGCCAGTGTCCCGCCCTGTCCATGCCCAACGGTTTCTGTCAGACCGGGGTGCCCAGTTCGCTGCAGATCGTGGGTCGTCCTTATCAGGAGCAGACCCTGTTTACCCTGGCCGAAGCTCTCTCCCACTATCATGACTGGGCAAGATGGCCCCCATTTAACTGATTTCCCGGAAGCTTGTTGTGAGGACCAGGAGGGTCCATTGTCCGGCGCTCAGGCGCCGGTTTTTTTACCGGCACCGCCCTGTGGTTTCTCATTGACGCGGCGGTACGAAGGCCCAAACCACTTACCCATCGGCAAAACCTATGTTTGCCAATTTCTGATCCTCTGTGCCAGCCCATAGGCTGGTCCCCGAACCAGAGGCAGACGGCTATGGTCTGCGCAGTCCTGTTCCATCAACCTATTAATCACAGGAACAGTCATATGAAAAATATTGTAAGCACCGGCCTGCTGGCCGCCTGTCTGCTCAGCGCCAAGGCTCTGGCCTTGTGCCCGGACGGCAGCAGTTTCGACAACCAACTGGGTTTTTGTGCAGACGGAACCAATGCCTACGGCCCTTTTACTCAGGCCATGACCAATCAATGCAATCAGGCCGGCGGGGGCAGTGCCTGTACCAGCACATTTGCCGTGCAGGTGCAGGGCCAGTCTGTCAGTCTGGCCCGCTGGTCGGAAGGCTTTACCGCCAGTTTACGTGGCAGTGCGGATTGCCCAAATGGTACGGTGCGTTCGCCCACTTATGGGGGCCACTGTTTCGAGCAGGCCAGCAGTGGCCCGAACAATGTGTATGGCAATTTCACCTCTGAGGAAGTGACCGCCTGTCAGCAACTCTCCGGCGGAAATGCCTGCCTGACTACCCGCTGGAGCGCCAATTTTTATCTGAGCGTGAAGGCACAATTGGAGCAGGGCAGTGAGCCGGTTAATCGTTTCGGCGCCTGGCTCTGGTATATCGATGAACCGGGCGTCAACAAGACCCATACCCAACTGGCCGATGAGCTGGCGGCCATGGGTGTGAAGCGGGTATTTATCAAGATTGCCGACGGCACCAACAACTGTGGATTGTTCAGCGACGTTTGCTCAACCCAGACCGCCAACACCTACCGCTCCCGTGGCATCGAGCCCTGGGCCTGGTCCTACAACTATCCGGGGAATGAGACAGCCCAGGCCGATGCCTTGTTTTACGCCGCCCAGTACGGTTATGTCGGCTTTGTGCTGGATGTGGAAGTGGAGTTCAACAATACCAGCACCGCCCTGCACAGTCTGTTTCAGGCCTTTCAGGTAGCGCGCAACGATGCCATTGCCGCAGGCTATGCCGATGCCGGCTTCAAGATCGGCGCCACCACCTGGAGCAATCCCATCGATCAGGGCATGAATGTGGGGATCATCGACCAGTATGTGGATTTTCATATGCCGCAGACCTACCTGGAGGTGTGGGGCGCCCCTTATATGGCCGCCGCCAAGACCTGGATCGAAGCGGGCAGTTGTGAATACCGCCAGCTTGGCGCCAACAAGCCCATCTGGCACATTGTCTCCACCGAATACGATGACATCACCTCCGCCCAACTGACTGCCTTTATGGATGCGGCCGGGCCCAATGCCAGCATCTGGCGGGTACCGGGAGGCTCGGTGCCGCAGGCCGTCTGGCAGGACTGGCAGGCATTAAACTGGCAAAAACAAAGCTTTGACCAACAAGTGGCCTGCCACGGCAGCAGCAATGACATGCTCGCCTTTATGGCCAACACGCCCACAGAGCCAGAGCCGCCAGCCCAGAGCGTCCCTTACTACAGCCAGTTGGAAAACAGCTATCAACCCCATGCCACCTGCAGTGTCACTTCACTGGCGATGATCACCGACTTTTTCGGCATTACAGACCCTTCTGTGCTGGGTAAGCGCACACCGGACTATCTGTATGAACGCTTCGGTCTGTTGCAGGACGTGCCCTCCCTGGCCGGTGGCTTTAACCAGCTTGCGCAGGAAGCCGGGTCGACGGTGCGCGATACCGGCTGGACGAATGGCACCCTGGCACAGTTGCGGGATTTAGCCGCCCAGGGCAAGCCCACCATAGTGCATGGCTGGTTCACCAATCCCGGCCATATCCTGGTGGTGACGGGGTTTGACGGCGACTATTACACCGTCCAGGACCCTTATGGAAAATGGAATCTGCAGAAGTGGGGCAGTTATGACACCTCAGTGTCAGGCAAGAACCAGAAATACCCCAAAGCGGCCTTTGAATATGCCATCAATGACAACGGCACAGGAGATGATCTGTGGCTGCATGTGTTTGAATAGCAATTGAAAAGCTAAATGGCCGGGCGCTGCTCCAGCGCTGCGGCTTTTTGTGTGATGCGTTGCAGCAGCCATTGCAGACAGCGGCCCATGGCGCCTTCGGTGGGCCATATCAGATCCACGCAATGGGGGTAGCTCACCGCCTGATGGCTGGTGGGCAATTTGACGATACTGCCGTTGATCATATGGGACTGCACCGCATGCAGGGGCATCTCGGCCCAGCCCAGACCCTGGCGAATCATCTCCAGGATGCTGGCCGGAGCATTGGTATACCAGATATTGGTGGACAGATCCGAGTCGAAGCGGCGAAATCCGGTCTGGGTATCGGTGATACGCAGGTGCCGGTACTGGGCAAGATCCTGGGGTGTTACGCTTTCCAGCCGGGCCAGCGGATGCTTGGCCCCGGCCACCGTGCAGTAATGCACATGGCAGATCCCGCGAAAGGCGAACTGTTCCGGGTAGTCGTCCTGACTGATGGCCACGGCCAGGTTGACCTTACCCTGTTCAATTAACTGATAGGCCCTTTTATGGCTGGCCTCCAGCAACATCAATGAGGTCATGGGAAAAGCCTGCTCAAACTCGGCGGCAATACCCATCATCAGCCCCTCGGGAATGGCCAGGTTGTCATAAGCTAGGCTGATCTCACTTTCCACTTTGTCCAGCAGGTTATCGATACGGGACTTGAGATTACGGTGGCTTTTCATCACCGCTTTCACATCGTTGAGCAGGGCCAGGCCTTCCGGGGTCAGGGTGGGGATCTTGGTGGAGCGATCAAACAGATCAAAGCCCGTGTCGATCTCCAGGTTGTTAATCAGTCCGCTGATGGAAGATTGGGCCTTTCCGAGTTTTCTGGCCGCCGCAGAGAAACTGCCGCATTCCACTACGGAGGTAAATGCCTGTAGTTGTTCCAGTGACAGTTCCATCCCAAATATCGCCTCAACCTATGGTAGATAACTTTTCCCTTTCATCTTAATCAATGATTCTGGGGCATAACAAGTTATTAACGAATAATTTGCCACTAAATAAATGGTTTTTGGCGAATTAAATATTATACCCACAGACTCGAGGTACTCAGGATGCAAGCACATCATAAATCCCGCCTGGCGCTGCTGATCTCAGCCGCACTGCTGTCGGCTCCGGCGTTGGCCCAGCAAGCCGCTCAGGATGAGGCCAAGGACAATAAACTCAAGGAAGAGAGTCTGGAAGTCATTGAAGTGACAGGCAGCGGCCGCCTGGCTACCGCCGCCGAGATCCCCATGAACATCAGCGCCGTGGGCGCCGCCGAATTGCGCCGCAAGAACATTACCGATATCAAGGATCTGATTGCCGATTCGGTGGAAATCAGCGCACCGGGCAACAGCAGCCGCTTTGCCGAATCCGTTACCGTACGTGGCCTGAATGTGTCACCGGTGAATGCCAACAACCTGGAACAGTTTGCCCGTACCACGGTGGCCTATTACCTGGACGATACACCGCTGCCCAATATCGGCTATCGCATTAAAGACATTAACCGGGTGGAAAAGCTGCTCGGTCCACAGGGTACCCTGTACGGTGGCGGCAGCCTGGGCGGCACCATCCGCTATATCACCAACCAGCCGGTGCTGGATGAATTCAGCTTCGATGCCAATGCCAGCCTGTTCCAGGTGAAAAACGGCGGCCTGAGTCATGACACCGACTTTGTCATTAACCTGCCCATCAGCGACACCTTGGCCGTCCGTGCCTCCGTGGCGAATCTGGATGATGCCGGTTTTACCGATCGTATCGCCAATCCGGTGTACTTCCCCGACGCGCTCAAGCGTATTCCCGATCCCAATCCCAATCAGGAGCTGTATGAAGACGATGACTGGGAAGAAACCACTGGCGGCAAGATTGCCCTGTTGTGGCAGCCCAGCGATGACTTCACGCTGACCTTGTCGCATATTCAGCAGGACCAACTGGCCCACGGCACCACGGGGGCCAGCCGCCTGACCGTGGATTACGCCTGTGAGCAGGAAGGATTGGAAGGGGAGGCCTGTGACGCCAAGTACAGCCGCTACACCACGCCCTTTCAGGTCAATGACCATACCATTGTAGCCACCTACGAAGAGTACTCGGATCGTGAACTGAGTCTGGATTCCATCGACTTTGACTGGCAATTGGATTTTGCCCGTTTGCATTCCAGTACCTCTTACTTTGAGGACAGTCGCAAAGGCCAGGCCGATTACCTGGGTTATGGGCTGGTGTATTACGGCTGGATCCCGGATCTGGCCCTGGATGCCACTAACGAGTCGGCCTACATCACCTTTGACAATACCTATAAGGGCTTTAACCATGAGACCCGCCTGACTTCCAACGACGACGGGCCGCTCACCTGGATTGCCGGCATTTTCCATACCGATACCGAAAAGCGCCTGATCTTCTCCGAGTTTTATCCGGGCTTTGATGAGGCCACCAATAACTTCTACGGCTTTGACCGCCAGGCCTGGTACGGCGATACCCGTCCGGGCAGCGTGGATGAGGGCTACCATGAGAATTTCCATAATCAGTATCAGGAAACCGCCCTGTTTGGTGAGCTGACCTGGGCGGCCACCGACAAGCTGGATCTGACCCTGGGAGCGCGGATCTTCCGTTATGAAGACGAGAATGAGCCGTTGATCGTGGATTACACCGGGGTCACCAACAGCCGCTCCAGCTCTGAAACCAGCGGTACTGAGTCCTTCTTTAAATTCAACGCCGCCTACCAGATGACCGATACCCTGTTGGCCTATGCCACCTTCTCACAGGGCTTCCGCCGTGGCGGCACCAACGGTTTTAAAGATGACACCACCACGGATCAGGACGGCAATACCGTGCCCCTGACAGTGTCCGAGGGGGCGCAGAACTATGATCCTGACTCCACCAATAATTACGAGTTGGGCATCAAGGGCTTTATGCTGGACCGGGATCTGTATATGCAGGCCAACGTCTATCGCATTGAGTGGGATGACGTGCAGACCTATTTCTCACAGACCCTGGACGGCATATTTCCGTTAAACGGCACAACCAACGGACCTTCGGCAAAAACTGAGGGTTTCGAGTTCAGCTCCCGCTACCAGCTCTCCGATGAAATCACCCTGCGTTATGCCGCAGCCCGCACCGAAGGCGAGTGGACAGAAACGGCCGAGCGCTGCGTGTTTGATCCGGTGCCCAATGCCCCGGAAGCGGATCTGCAGTGCCGTACCTGGGAAAAAGGCGGTAATCTGGGCGGCACGCCAAAATGGCGGCATAACTTCGGCGTCAGTTACGACACCAATTTCGAAGTGGGCTATCTGTCGGTCAATCTGGACGGTCGTTACGTGGGGGAAACCCCCAGTGACAGAAAGGACAGCATCGACAGCGAAGTCTACACCCGCGACAGTTATACCCTGTATAACGCCAGCGTCAGTTACGGCCGGGATGACTGGAAAGTCTCCCTGTGGGTGGATAACCTCACCGACGAGCTGGCGGAAACCTCGGGTCAGACTGACCTGGGCCAGGGCTGGCGGACCATCTTTGTGCGTCCCCGGACTGTGGGTGTGAACCTTTCCTACACCTACTACTAGGCCGTATCGGCTAGACAGCCCGTGACGGCGGCGATGGCCGCCGTCGTTACAGGAGCAGGGCAATGACAGAAATGGCTGAGCAACACAAGATTACCTGGCAGGGCACTGTCGGCTACTCGGCAGTATTGCTGGTGGCCATGATGGGGGCGGCGGTGACCACCCTGATGCCGCTGATTGTCGGTGCTTTTTCCGATACCGGACTGTACAGCGATCAGCAGGTGGGATTTCTGGCCGCCGCCGATGTGGCCGGCATACTGGTGGCCAGCGCTTCGGCCTTTTTCTGGGTCAGGCATTGCCCCTGGCGGGGAACCACCCTGGTGAGCCTGCTGCTGTTTATTCTTGCCAACGGTTTGACCGCCTATGTGACCGACACCGCCGTATTGTTATTGGTGCGCTTTCTGGCCGGGGTCGCCTGCGGTGTTGGCTATGCCATTGCCCTGGCCGCCCTGGGGGACCGGCCTCTGCCGGACAAGGCTTTCGGTGTGATGGTAACCCTGCAGGTAATATTCGGCACTTTAGGCTTTGCCTTACTGCCCCAGGTGATTGCTGACTATGGGGTCAGCGGTATCTTCCTGTTTTTCAATTTGTCTCTGTTGCTGGCCTTGTTGCTGGCCATGGTCCAGTTCCCGGCCAACCAGAAAAATGACCTTCCCGCCTTACTGAGGGTGTCCGGCTCCAACTCAGCCGCCTGGCTGGTGTTTGCCGGCGTGGTGGCGTATTACTTTGCCCAGGGTACCGTCTGGGCCTACCTGGAGCGGATCGGCCAGGACGCCGGCTTGAGTATGGCCGATATCGGCTGGATCCTGGGAGTCGGCTTTGCCGTCAGCGCCGCCGGATCCGCCCTGTCCGGCTGGTACGTCAAACATCGGGGGCGGCTCAGTGCCATCTGGCTGACCTGGCTGGTGCAGATCCCCTGCCTGGCGGCCTTGTATTGGATGGGTGGTGAACATCTTTGGTGGATCTATGCCCTGACCACAGTGATCTACCAGATCTTCTGGAGCTTTGTAGTACCGGTGATGATGGGCATCTTTAATGATGCGGATCGAAGCGGACGGCTGATCGTCTTTTGTGTGACCGCCTTCAAGGTGGGTCTGGTGCTGGGACCGCCGGTGGCCGGTTTTATTCTGACCTGGCTGGGGGTGCGGGACGTGTTGTGGGCCGGGGCCCTGGCCATCAGCCTTAGCTGTCTGTGCCTGCACCTGGCACAAAAGCGCGTGGCACCCAGGTTAAGTAAACAAGAGGGAAATCGATGAAGGGGAGAGTCTTTGCATTCCTTGGCGCTGTCTGTCTGCTGGGTTGCGCCACCAACAGCCCACCGGTTTTTACCCTGGACAAGGCGGGCCGGGACTATCAGTTCCGTGCCGGAGAGGGGGACTACCGGGTCGCCTTTAATTACACGGGTAAAAACTGGACTCATGCCGATGTGGCCGCCATTTCTATTGATATCGACAAGCCCATTGCCATCCTGCCGCAGCAGTATACCCAACCGGGTAAGATGATGCCCGGTGCCGCCGTCAACGGCGAAAATATCGGCAAACAGTGGAACCGGATCACCCAGCAGGAACTGGCCCGGCGACTAACGGAAAAGGGCTTTTTCGTGCTGACTCCCAGCATTCAGATGTATGGGGAGGATCTGAACGGCTACCAGGGTTTTGAACACTTTATTGCCGGTGTGCATAAAGGCAATGCCCATGTGCAGACGGTGCTGCTGACCGCCGACGCCCACATTGCCAACCAGCAGAACCCCCTGCCCGGGGCGCAGATGCTGGTCACCGGCACACAGCCCCGTAACCCCGATTGGGAAGCCCTGATGCAAGCGCAGATCGCGCCCTTTTATAAGTCCGTGGGGCTGGGAAACCGGGGCGCCAGGGTTCGGGGCGGACATTCGGATGTGGAAGGCAGTTCGGCCGCCTGGCATCCGCTGATTGAACGGGCCGCCGAATACGGTAATACGGTGACCATAATGGAAGTCGGCCGGGCCATCGACATAGTGGAACAGGCCGGTTCCATCGAGGCGGGCCGGCAGTGGGCCGCCCCGTTGTTTGATGCGGTGGCGGCGGCCATGACCCTGTGGGCGTGCCAAAAGGGTTATGTACTTGAAGATTGTCAGTAAGTTATTCCTCCTTTCGTTAGTCTTTTCAAGCGGATTTTCTTTTGCCGATCCTTTCGCCCCGTTATCGCTGCCAGCTACGCAAGGCACAGAACAAGGGTTGCCCAGGGCAGATTACTGGCAACAGCAGGTTGACTATGTCATAGAAGTTACCCTCAGTACCCGGGACAACGCTCTGACGGCCAGCGCGACACTCACCTACCAGAACCGTTCACCTGATACCCTCAAGGTACTGTGGTTTGAACTGCCACAGCAACGTTTTGCCAAAGGCAGTCTGGCCCGTCAGACGCTGGCGCAACAGGCCTCGGAAAACGGCGGTACCAGCAAGCTAAAGATTGTGGATGCGCAGGGCCAGCCGCTTAAAATTGACTGGCAGGACACCCTGATCAGTGTCCTGTTGTCAAAGCCCCTTGAGCCAGGCGGGAGTATTCAACTGACCCTCAACTGGGATCTGCAACTGGTCTCCCGGGCGCATCCTTTATCCCCCCGGGGCGGCTATGAAGCCAGTCATGGCATAACCCGGGTACTGGCAGTGACCCAGTGGTATCCGCGCCTGCTTTATTACGGCGTAGATGGCTGGCAGTTGGCCCCCTATATCAAAAATGCCGAATTCAGCCTGGAGCGGGCAGATTTTAAGGTGACCATCCATGCACCGGCCGATTATCTGGTGGTGGCGGGGGCCCGGTGGCTCTCCGCAAGGCAAAACCTGCCAGACGCTGTGTTTCATAAATGGCAGACTGCCGGTCATCAACCCCTGACCCTGTTTGGACCAGACCAGCCCTGGCAGTTCAGCAGCCCTGCCCCCTGGCATTTTCGATCAGATAACCAGCGGGACTTTGCCTTTGTGCTGGCCAGGGATATGGTCTGGCAGGTACAGCGACTGGACACTCAACCGGACGGTCTGCGCCTCAGTGTGCTCTACCCGGATTCGGGGCGCTGGCTGTGGCACCAATACGCCCTGGCCGCTGCTGGTCATGGTTTTAAGACGCTGTCTGCGTGGCTGGGACCGCCTGATCTTTCCACTCAGCATATAGTGAATATCGCCGGTCTGGGCATGGAATATCCGGGCCTGAAACTGGTGGGCTTTCGCGGCCCGGATGCGCCGGTACCGGGGCCGTCCCCGGAGTACAGCCGCACCCAAAAATACGACGTGATTGGCGGTATACTCCATGAAGTGGCCCATGAATGGCTGCCCATGCAGGTCAATCTGGATGAGCGTCGTGAAGGTTTCTTCGACGAGGGGATGGCCAGCTATCTGGCATTCAGGCTGGAGCAGCAGTGGAGTGCCAACTTTCAGAGTTTCTACGGCCAGCCCTATAAAGCAGGCTCTCTGATGCGCTCTGCAACCCATCAGGCGCCTGTCACTGATGCTGAACAGCTGACCAGCAAACTGGACAGCCATTACCATATCCCGGCGGTGGCCCTGGTGGTGCTCAGGCAGTTAGTGGTGGGGGCTGAAGATTTTGATGCCATGCTGGCCGACTTTGTCCGCGTCTGGCGTGGCAAAACCGCCACCTTTACCGATTTTATCCGCTTTATCGGCCATCGCAGCGACCTGCAACTGGACTGGTTCTGGCGGGGGTGGTTCTTCGAGCCCGCCTTTGTGGATTTGACCCTGCTTGACGCCAGCGTGCAGCTTTCGGATCAGCAGGCAACCGATCCCGCTTGGCTGATGGAGTATGACTGGCCGCAGGTGTCGTTAAGCTCGGGAAGGGCTTTGGAAGACAGGCAACCGGAACTGCAGGATCCCCACAGCCGCTTCAGTGACCGCCAGCAGGACCGGCTGGATAAAGCCCAAGCCGGGGGATCCCAACTTAGCCTGACCCTGGCCAATCTGGGCAGTTTGCCGTCACCGGTGCCGGTAAGACTGATGTTTACTGATGGCAGTTGGCAGGACAGCGTGTTGCGGGCGGATATCTGGCGGTCTGATCCTAAACGGGCTGAGGTATCGATAAGCCTGCCAGCGGATAAAATTCTGCAACAGGTATGGCTGGATCCCCTGTCCCTGACCGGCGATGCCAACCCCCATAATCAGCTTACCCGACTGTTTTAATTGCCCGGGCAGAGTTCGGCTTTTAACCGGATGGCGCCGTTAAAGGATTGCCCGGGGATAGGTTGAATCTTCACCAGCCCCTGATTGGAGGTCATACGATGGATATACTGACCCTCTCCTACCGCAATGCCCACATGGGTGATCACCCCTTCGGCCCAGTTGCCGTAAGTATTGTGCAGAAATACCAGATCGCCGGGCTGCAGGTCTTCGATGCGGGACAACCGGATACCAAATTCCTCACTGGCCAGTGAGTCGGCGTGCTCGGGCAGCAACTGGTCATCCTCCCCCAGCAGATGTTTGTCCCAGGGGGTTTGCGTTTCCAGGCTTGCAAACTGCTCACCGCAGGCGGCTTTCAGCACTTTCCGGGTCCAGTTCATGCACTGCTCGGCTTCTCCCACCCGGTAAGGCTTGTTCAGCCACTGAAGACTTTGCTGATGGATCGGCTCGTTTGCTTGGGCGATGCACCATGGGGTGCAAAACAGGGCTGCGGATAACAGGGGAAGAGTTAAGGGTTTCAAGGTCTGGCTCCCGGGCATATGCAAGGCTTCACAGTATGGAAGCCAGCGCCCGGCAGGCCAGTTGGTTTTAATCGGCTCAGGCGATGGGCTTGCTGACCGAGGAAACGGTTTGTCTCAGATTTTGATGGCTGGCCAGAACCGCGTTGACATCGTTGATCAGTGCCATGCCGGCTTCGGTAAGCCTCGGGGAGCGCTTGCTGCGGTCAAACAATGGGATACCCATGCTGTTTTCCATGCTGATAATCAGCCCACTGACTGAGGACTGCGCCTTGCCCAGTTTGCGGGCGGCACCGGAAAAACTGCCCGCTTCCACAGCTGCAGCAAAGGCTCTGAGTTGTTCCAGTGACAATGACATGCTGAATACTCCTGACCGTTATTGGGAACCACATAGTACAGAATAAATCTGTACATTAATGTTACAGTTTTGAATATTTTATTTGTCTATTGATTGGCGGGAAAGTTCAATTCGACCAATGAACAAAAATGCGCCCCGAAAGGCTTTGGAAATAAAAAAGGCGGGGAACCCGCCCGGCAGGTTAACCTTGGATGGCTGGGGATGTGAAGGAGGGCTTTGCCGGAGGATTGGCAGCGGCACGGCTGCCCTTCCAGCGCCATAAAACCAGCAGCATTAGGCTATCCACCAGCAGTGCAAACACGCTGGCTTCGGGACCAAACTGTCCACCGGTCAGCCATTCGGCCTTATCGGCAAACTCGGGCGTAAACCAACCCTGCTGACCGTAGCCGCTGACACCGAAGCCCAGCACATGACCCTGGGCCCAGTTCCAGCCCAGATGGATACCCACCGGCAGAGCCAGACTACCGGTACGGACGTAGGCCAGACCCAGCAGCATGGCGCCGATGGCCAGATCCAGTGAGGCAATCATCAGAGTCGTGCCCTGCATATCCGGATTGTCCCAGTGTCCGGCGGCAAACAGCATGGCCAGGGCAAGTTGTGCCGGCCAGAGGCCGATACCCTCAATCAGACGCTGAAACACAAAGCCGCGAAACAGGGTTTCTTCGAACAGGGCCACGCACAAGAACATAAACAGGCCATAGCACAAAGCATCCAGACTGCGCTGGGGATCCAGAGCCAGGCTGACCCCGCCGGTGGCCCAGATGATTGCGACTATCAGCGCCATCAGCGTCGCGCCGAGCAGGGTGCCTGCCCCAAACTCCCTTATCCAGCGACGGTCCAGGACAAAGCCGACGCTTTTAAGCGGCTCCCCCCGCAACCGGGTGCAGGCCCAGGTCACCAGCAGGATCAGTATGAAGGGCAGGGGCTCCAGCCATTTGTCCGCCAGACCGGTTTCCAGCAGACCGCTTTTAACCGGGCCATAGGCGAAGCGACTGGCTGCCAGTATGGCCACGAAAATAGCAATCCACCAGCCGCTGCGCAGTTGGTCGTGTTGATTGCGAAACAGAGTCTTTAGCATAGGGTTTCCTTATTGTTATCAGTGCTGTTTGGCCAATCGGTGATTCCGATGGTTTATCTGCATGGCAATCCTCGGGCCAGGAATTAAATTTAGAAAAAACAACGATTTAGAGTTTTGATGCGTTGCGGGAGTGGTCAACCAGATAACTATCTGGCGGATTTAGCGCATTGAGTGGCGAAACTTGTCAGAGTCTGACAGTCAGGGTTGAACATTGACCCCATTGCTGATGGCGCGGATCTGCTCAAGCAGGGCCTGGCCGGCGCTGAAGCACAGGCTGTCTTCCGTCAGGGTGTTTTCCCGGGTCACTCCATCCACGCTGCCCAGAGCCGACAGGTACTCCAGGATGGCCAGGGGCTGTATGTCAGCCAGCAGATCCTCACCACGCAACTTGCCGAGCATGGCCAGGATGCCGTAAGCCGCCCAGTTGGACACATCGGCCACCACCAACTCGTCGCAGGCGGTGCGTGAAGGGATGATCGACAACGCCTGCAGGGCATTAAACACCTTGCCCATGCCGATTTCATTGCCGCCATCGCCTATGCCGATGCTGGGCAGGTCCGAGTCGGTGACAAAATAATCAAAACAGGCGCAGCGCTCGGTAATGTCCTCGCCACGCATATTGAAATAGCGGCCCTGGGCCGACAGGCCAGGCCGCTCGATGGATATAATCAGGCTGGGCCGGTATTCGTCCAGCAACTCGCGGGTTTGCCGTGGAGCCTGCTCCAGTTCATTATCACGGATACGCAAACAGTCATACTGCCCTACCAGCGCGCTGTATAAGGGCTCTCCGCACACCAGCACGGGTTTGCAACCGATAGCGGACAGGCCCTGATACAGGGCAATGGCCCCTACCGGGCCGTCAGTTTCAAACGTATGGGTCACCGGAAAGCCGGTGCCGATGAGCACAGTGCCAGGATTATCCTGAATCAGGCGTGCGCTGCGCAGCAGATAGCCGGGCTTCAGGGCAAGTTGCAGCTGCCGCATGCCGCGCAGGTTACGGGCCACCAGCAGATCTTCCAGCTCGCGGCTGAGCTTTTGCAGGGACTCAGGCATCTACCGGCTCCAGTTGTTCCAACAGGCGCTGTTTAAACGCCCGGTGCAGGTGCAGCAGGTTGTGGGCCTGCTCCATGCTGATGGCCTCAAAACTGACTTTGGTTCCGGGTCGGCATTGGGCCAGACTGGTGCAATCCAGGGACAGCACATTGCCGAGCTTGGGGTAGCCGCCGATGGTCTGACGGTCATTGAGCAAAACTATAGGCTGGCCGTCGGCCGGTACCTGCACCGCTCCCAGGCTGATGCCCTCAGAGAGCATGCCCTGAATATCCGCCGCCACTCCCTGACCCTTCAGACGATAGCCCATGCGATCGGCCTGGCCGGTGATCTCGTATTCACTGGCAAAAAACAGCGCGCGGTTAACGGCTGAGAACTGCTTAAACTGGTAGCCTGGGATCAGTCGCAGCACCGGATTGGCGGAGTAAGCAGGAATATCCGGCTCCGCTAATGCCAGGCTGTGCAAGCGCTGTGGCTTACCCAAAGGGAGCAAGTCCCCCGTCTGCAGCTTATTGCCATTCAGTCCGCCAATGCCTTCACGCATAACCGTACTGGTGCTGCCGAATTGCGGTGTGACGGCAAAACCGCCCTGTACCGCCACGTAAGACCGCAGGGCCGACTCCGGCTGGCCCAGTTCCAGGCTTTCACCGGCTCTGACGACAAAGGCGCGCCACATGGGGCTGTCCCGGCCATTGAGTTTGACCGGCAACCCGGCGCCGGTGACGGAAACCACGCAGTCTGTCTGGGCCTGCAGGCTCAGCCCCCCCAGTGTCACTTCGATGGCCGTGGTATTGGACTCATTGCCCACAAGATGGTTGGCCAGCTCGAAGGCAAAGGGATCCACCGGCCCACCCTGAGTCAGGCCCAGGGAAGCCTTACCGAAGCGACCTGCATCCATCAGCAGACTCATTAGTCCCGCAGCGGTGACCTTCAGGCTCATTCGAACGTCTCCAGTTTGCCGCCGAGTTCAATAAAGCTTTGCTCGTCAATGGCCCTGAACCTGACCCTGTCGCCCACCTGGACCGGCATTGGGGGGCTGGCGTTGGGGTCGAACATAGGGGTCGGGCAAAGGCCAATCAGGTTCCAGCCGCCGGGGGAGGGGGCTGGATAGACTGCGGTCTGCCGGTCGGCAATGGCCACCGCCCCCTTGGGCACTTTTTTACGTGGCGTGGCCAGGCGCGGGGCGGCAATGCGCTTATCCACTTCGCCCAGGTAGGCAAAACCGGGTGCAAAACCTATGGCAAAGACCCGGTACTCCCCCTGCTGGTGCAGGGTGATAACCTCTTCAATGGCAAGGCCGGCTTGCCTGGCCAGTCGTGATAAATCCGGGCCGCTCTGTTCGCTGTAATAGACGGGTAACTCCACAAGCTTGCCCTGTTTATTGTCTTCCTTCGCCGGTGTATCCAGCGCCTCCTGCAGCCAGGCACTTACCTGGAAGTGATCGCTTACCAATGGTTGATACTGGACCAGAACAGAGTTGTAGGAGGGGACAAGATCCACCAGGGCCGATCCCAGTTTCCGGCCGATGATGGGTAACAGGGCGGCAATCCGGTTAGCCACCTGCTCGTTGGCCTGCTCGCCCAGATACAGGATCAGGGCCCCTTCACCGGCAGGTTCAATATGGGGATAACGGCTCATCTTGGCAACAGATCGCGAATCTGTCTGACCATGGCCACGGCATGGGGATTGTCACCGTGCACGCACAGGGTATCGGGATTCAGGGCCAGACGCTTACCGCTGCGGGTGATCACCACCCCTTCCCTGGCCAGCAGTTTGACCTGGGCCAGCACCTGCTCTGAGTCCAATACCGCATCCGGTTCGCTGCGCGGGGTCAGGTGGCCGTTGTCCAGATAGCGGCGATCGGCAAAGGCTTCGAATAGCAATTCGACGCCGGCTTCTTTGGCTGTGGCCCGGTAACTGTCGGCATCGCCACTGGCCAGCAGCATCAGTTTAAGTGTTTCCGGGAAACTGGCCAGGGCATCCAGCACCGCCTGAAAGATTTTGTCGCTGGCCATCATATCGTTGTACAGGGCCCCATGGGGTTTGACATAGGTCAGTTGCATCCCCTGAGCCCTGGCCATGGCGGACAGGGCGCCCATTTGATAATGCAGCATATTCACCAGTTCCTGGTGAGTATGGGGCATGCTGCGCCGGCCGAACCCCTGCAGATCAGGGTAGGCAGGATGGGCGCCAATTTGCACCCCATGTTGTTTGGCCAGCTTCAGTGTTCTGGCCATCACCTGGGGGTCCCCCGCATGAAAGCCACAGGCGATATTGGCCTGATCGATAAAGGGCATGACCTGGTCATCCAGGCCCATGGTCCAGTTGCCGTAGCTTTCGCCCAAATCGCAATTCAGTAACATAGTGCAGATCCTAAAATACCGACAATTTGCTGTTCAGCAGGTCAGTTACCAGCATACAGCCTGGGCTGTGAGTGATGCAAAAAGGTGGTTTGGCCTCGCGGATGGCCAGTTGCGGGGTAACCCCGCAGGCCCAGAATACCGGTACCTCGCCCTCGTGAATGCTGACCGCATCGCCAAAATCCGGTTGGTTGATATCACTGATGCCAATCTGCGCCGGATCACCAAAGTGCACCGGGGCCCCATGCACCGCCGGGAAACGGCTGCAAATCTGAATGGCGCGGATGGCGTCGGCGGGTTTCATGGGACGCATGCTGACCACCATATTGCCGGAAAAGCGCCCGGCCTGCTTACAGGGCAGGCTGGTGCGGTACATGGGTACATTGACCTTTTCGCTGATATTGCGAATTTCCAGGCCGTCGGCCAGCAGGGCTTCTTCGAAGGAGAAGGAACAGCCCAGCATAAAGGTCACCAGATCGTCGCGCCAATGACTGCTCAAATCCTGTACCTGCCTGGTGGGCTCGCCCTTCTCAAACAGCTGATAGGCCGGTACATCGGTACGGATATCCACATCCTCGCCCACCTCGGGCAGCATAAACTCCCCGGGTTTGGACGACACCGCAATCAGCGGACAGGGCCGGGGATTGAGCTGGCAGAAGCGCAGGAACTCATCGGCATAATCGACCGGCAGGATAGCCAGGTTGCACTGCACAAAACCGGCGGCCAGGCCCGATGTATTGCCCTGGTGCTGTCCCCGGCGAATGCGTTGTCTGAGCTGGTAGGGAGATTCGGCTGGTGCTGACATCATGGCTCCTGTACGGGCGTTCAATTGGAATAAATTATCTTACGGCAATGGCGTCAATAGCAACAGGCTAAGGATCAGTTTTGTCCTTTTTCCCGGCTGGCAAGCCGTTTAATGAAACGGACCTGGGTTCACTATCCCGCTTCAATCTCGTCTGACTGCCAAAGAAAGAGGAATAAAATATTCCTTCCCTGTACTTGCCGACCCCATCCCCATCTGGGTTATGGCTTAAAATGCAACTTTTGTCCCCATATATAGTCCATCTACTGGCTTATCAGCGAGTCAGTCACGCCTTCGGGAGAGAACATGAACAGATCCATCAGTATTCTGGCCGCCATGATGCTGGCCACCACCGCTCAGGCCTGGGCAGGTGAAGATAAAAATTCCAATATCGAAGAGATCCAGCGTGAGTCACGGGAATTGCTGGAGCAAATCAAGGATTACTCCGCCGAACAGAAAGACAAGGCCGTGAAGGAAACCGCCGAAGCGCTGGCCAAACTGGACGAGCGCATCGACAAGCTCGAAGACCAGCTTGAAGATCAGTGGGATGAGCTGGATGAGGAAACCCGGGATGAGCGCAGCGCAATGCTCGACAAACTGCGTGAACAAAGGGTCAAGCTGGCAGAATGGTATGGCAGCATGAAAACCAGCTCAGAACCGGCCTGGGATGAAATCAAGGAAGGCTTTTCTGACGCTTACGAGCGACTGGCCGATGCCTGGGAAAAGGCCAAGGAAAAGTTCTAGAACACCGCTGTTATCCCAAGGTCAGAGGATATCTGTGGAAAAGAAAAAGGGTGCGCAAGGCACCCTTTTTGGTTTTACCTGGTACCAGGCATGGAAGAGTTCAAAGGATTATGATGGTTGTGGCGAACGTTACCCAGCATTACTGCATCAGGACTGACGTCCCGACCGTAAAAGGCATTGTTCTCCTCCTCGTCCCAACTAATTCCTTCAATGCTGACCGACAGGCCTGCATAAGCTCCTTCAGTGTCGGACCAGATGACGATGTCGCCTTTACCTGCGGTGGCCTGGGCACGTTCTGAATAATCAATAATGGTCAGTCCGGCATCTGCATTCAAAGAGAAATTGTTCTCCTGGGTAAAGGTCTCCAGAGCTTCATCGGTCATCAACAGCATGGCAATCTGGCCGGCTTCCACACCGATTTCCGCGCCTGCGTTAATGGCGCCCATATCGTAGAACATGGGTTGGCTCCAGCCGTTCATATCGGCTTTGCCCTGGCTTTTGGCGTTCCGGTCCGCGTACAAGGTTTCCTTGTCAGTGGAGCGATTGGCGTATTGGGAGTTGTTCCCGGTTTGCCTGTCGCTGTAAGTAGCCTGACTGTCCGGATTCTGGTCGGAATAGCCGGAAGACTTCTTGTCATCCTGTTTGACCAGCAGTACGCCTTCACCTCCGGCGCCGCCAACAAGCAGGGCGGCCCGACCATAGTTGGGTACCAGAAATACCGCCTTGGCACTTTGCATGGCTTGCTGAACGTCTGAGTCAGCCTTCATTGCCTGCACCATGGTTTTGGCCTCTCTGAGCGTATCTTTGGCTTCCTGGAGTTCTTCCTTGCTGTCTTCATTGGCCATGGCCTGGGGCGCAAAGCCTGCGGTAATCAGTGCGATACCGCCAGCTACCGAGAGTAACTTCAAGTTTTGATTGTTCATTGTTCAGTCTCCTTTCTACTGATTGAATTGAACCAAGCCAGCCCGGAATAACACTGCCCCTGTGGGGCGTCGTTCATCAACCTCTTCAGTGCAGCTTCAAGTTCAAACCTACTCCGGCTGGCTGTTTGCGGGCGTTTTCACGCTTCTCCTTGAGTTAACTGAGGCAAATGGCATGCCAGTGTCGGTTCAAATGAAGACAGCGGCCCCACAGGCTGTTGTCCCCATATACACAGGGGCCACACAGACCAACGACAGCAAAAATTACCCGATTATGTAAAAACTTCAGTGATTAGCCCCGATTCTCAGGGGCCGGTGCAAAGCTGTACCAGGGAGGTGATCTGCCGACAGGACGCCGGTAGCTTCGCCTGTTGCCCATCAGGGTTAAACCAGATGGCCTGCAGGCCGGCTTCAAGGGCGGGCAGAATATCCTTTTCCAGGGAATCACCCACCATAGTGACCTGTTGGGGGGGCACCTGCAGCCGGTGCACAATTTCCAGGTAAAAATCGGCGCTGCCCTTGCCAATGCCCAGGTTGGCCTGGCAAAAGTACCCCGACAGGCAGGCGTCCAGTCCCACCCGGAACAACGCACGGCGGATCTGCGCCTCGGTCGAATCCCTGGCGCCGGTGGCCAGATACAGCCGGGCGCGGGCGGCAAGGCACTGCAACGCCTCTCTTGCGCCCGGTACCGTCTCAACCCTTGGCCAGTCACACATTGGGCCTGCCAGACCGGGTATATCCATCATCAGGGTATCGCCCCAGTCAAACAGGTATACAGCGTTCACTCCATCTCCAATACAGGGCTTCAGCTTGCCTGTATCACATCACAAACAGGGTGCGCCAGGCTCTGGCGGGACGAACTTCCTCTACCACTTCCCGGCTCTGTTGCTGGCTGGTACCGGCATACTCGTAGTGCAGTCGCCACCATTGGTACGGCGCGCTTTGCGGGGTGCCCGGTGGCGACGCTTCCCAGTATTCCTGGCGCCCCAATGGGGTCAGGTCCAGCAAAGCCCAGGGGGTACCCAGCATTTCCACTCCTCTGCCTGAGGTATAGTAGGTGCGATAGACCTGTTTCCCCGCCCGGTAGAACACATTCAGGCCAAAGCCGTTGGTGACATCCATATCGGCATTGAAGCTGTCATCCGTGCTGAACCAGGGAAACTGCCAGCCCATCTTCTGCCTGAATGCGCCTATCTCGTCGATTGGCGCCCTGGAAACGAAGACCAGGGAAGTGTCCCGGGCATGCAGATGCGCCAGGTGGGGCATCTGATCGCCCACCATGCTGCATCCGCTACAAGGAGAGGGATCGCCGGGTCTGAGCATATGGTGATAGACGATAAGTTGCCGGCGGCCGGCAAATAAGTCGCTCAGCACCATGGGGCCGTTTTCGCCCTCAAACCGGTAGTGGGGGCTGACTTCCAGCCAGGGCAACCGTCGCCGCTCGGCGGCCAGTATGTCGCCTGCCCTGGTATGGGCTTTCTCCATGGCCAGTTGCCTGCTGTGGGCCTGCCGCCAGTCGTCAAGGGAGCTTATCTGGCGCTCAATGCCCTGCACCTGGCGTTTTTCCATACTCATGATGCATACCTCCGGTTCAGTTAGGCTCCGGCAGCGGAAACAGGGGTCTTATCTCCACCGTGCCCTTTTTGGCCGGTGGCAGGCGGCTGGCAATGGCCAGCGCCTCATCCAGATCGGCCACATCGATCAGGTAGTAACCGCCCAGTTGTTCGGTAGTTTCGGCAAAGGGGCCATCGGTAATCTGCCGCTTACCGTCCCTGACCCGCAAGCTGGTGGCCATGCTGACCGGGTGCAGCGGCGACGCGGCAATGTACTTGCCCTGGGCCGCCAGCTCGTCGGTGATCTTCATCGACTCCAGCATGCACTCCTCGCGCTCCTGCTCGGTCCAGCTATTTTCATCGCCATAAATCAACAACATATATTGCATTGCTTGTCTCCTTGTTGGTCTTTTTCAACTGGCCTGTGAATAGTCCGGCATATCATTGAGATTATCCGGATCTTTAATCTGCCACACCTGGTTGTTCATGGGATTAAAAGGCATGGACACATGCTCGTGCGCCACCATCCACTGCCCGTTCACCCGCCGGTAACCCAGAGTGACCCGCATCCATGACTGTCCGGCGGGGTGATCTGCAGGTTCGGTCACAAAGCGGTGCAGGCAACTGGCAAAGGCGGTGTCGCCCCCCACCTGAATGTCGACGTCCCGGTGCTCGGAGCGAAATTGCTCGGGAAAACAGGGCAAACAATGCTCCCAGGCCTGCCGAATCGCCTCCACTCCCTGTGTCTTATAGGGCGGAATGGCGTCAAACAGCAGGGCGTCGGGCAGATAGTTCCGGGTCAGGCCCTGCACATCTTTGGCTTCCAGGGCGTTGGACCAGTCCTGCATCAGCTGGCGGATGATCTGTTTATCATCAGTGGGCTTTGCTGTGCTGTTCATCCTATTGCTCCTCTGCAGGGGGAACCATGATCATCCAGCCCAGGTTGAACTTGTCGGTGACCATGCCGAAACAAGGCGACCAGAAGGTGGGTCCCAGGGGCATATCCACTTTGCCGCCTTCGGCCAGGGCGGTAAACAGGCGATCCGCGTCGGCCTGGTTGTTCAGGGTCAGATTCAAACGAAAGCCGCTCATCTGTTCGTCCGGACCACAACCATCGGAGACATAAATCAGGTTATCGCCAATCCTGAACTCTCCATGCATGATCTTATTCTCGTAGCCGGGCGGCAGCATTCCCTCCGGCATGGGATCGGGACTGTCGCTGAACCTCAGCATTTCCTTTACTTCTGCCCCCACGGTCTGCTGGTAAAAACTGAGCGCTTCTTCACTCTGGCCGTTAAAGAACAAATAAGGGGTGATGCTGGCGCCCTTGCCGGCCAGTTTGTTGCGCATGACTTCCTCGCGCTGGGCGACTTGCCCATCCGGATCGGCCTCGGCAAAATCGGCCATCTCATAATGGGGACGGATTTCAATCTCCGAGTCCTCAGGCATGGGATTAGGGCAACGTTTGACCCATTCCAGCGCCTGCTCCATGGACTTGACGTTCCATATCCAGTAACCGGCAATCAGCTCCTTGGTCTCGGCAAAGGGGCCGTCAATGACCTCCCTGCTGCTGCCGGAAAAACGCACTCTCTTGCCTATTGAACTGGGTTTGAGACCGTCTCCTGATTCCATGATCCCCGCCTTGACCAGCTCCTCGTTGAAGCGGGTCATGGCGTCCATCAGTTCCTGGGAAGGCATTTGCCCGGCTTCTGAGCTGGGGGTGGCTTTGACGATAACCATAACTTTCATATTGATTCTCCTGTCCTTTTTAATTTGGGTAACGTGCGGCCCGGTGAGGACCGGTCAGATTCAGGCCTGGGCCGTATTCAGCCTGGCGCCACGCTCGGCAATCAGGCGGTTTATCTGTTCATCCGCCGGGCGGATCTCAAACGGGCCGACCTTCACCCCCGGATGAGCCGACATCAGGCTGATGGCATGGTTGATATCGCGCGCCTCCAGCAGCAGGATGCCGCCGAGGATCTCTTTGGTCTCGGCGTAGGGACCGTCGGTGACTTCCACCTGACCGTTTTTCGTTCTCAGGGTTACCGCTTTACGTGACCAGTCCAGGGCCTCGCCGCCCAGAAAATGGCCCTTACGGCGCAGCTCGTCATCGTAGTCGAAGCAGGCGTTCATCATCTTCTGGCCTTCTTCTTCGCTGAGGTTGGCAAACTTGTTTTCGTCCAGGTAACCCAGGCAGACAAATTTCATTTTCATTCTCCTGTTTGTTCGATTTGGTTGATTTCACAGACTAGTCGAACGGTGCATCGACAAATCGACAACCCGGAGAAGAAATTTTTAACTTTCTGTTCGGCCGAAGGGCAAAGCGGGTCGCTAAGCGTCCAGTTCAGCCAGCCTGGCCTGCAAAAAGCGCCTCTCCGGTGCCTGTTTTGCCAGGCTTAGGGCCTGGGCATAAGCCTGCCTGGCCAGTTGCGGTTGTCCCGAACGCCTTAGCAATTCACCTCTGGCAGAATAAGCCAGGTGGTATTGGGCCAGTTCCTTATGCCTGAGCAACTGGTCGATAATTTCCAGTCCTGCCCCGGGTCCGTCGCGCATGGCCACGGCCACTGCCCGGTTCAGGGCAATAATGGGGGAGTCCTCTACCTGCAGCAGCAGGGAATAAAGGGCCACGATCTGATGCCAGTCCGTCTCTTGGGGGCTGGCCGCATCCGCATGCACAGCGGAAATGGCGGCCTGCAGGGTATAGAAGCCGAAGCGACGGGTCGCCAGGGCCCGCCGGACCAGTTGCTTGCCTTCCTCGATCATTTGCCTGTCCCATACGCTGCGATCCTGATCCTCCAGCAGCACCAGATCGCCGTTTTCGTCCGTGCGGGCGGCCCGGCGACTCTCATGCAAGAGCATCAGCGCCAACAGACCCATGACTTCCGGGTCGGGCAACAACTCCAGCACCAGGCGGGTCAGACGAATTGCCTCATCTGACAAGTCCCGGCGAATGGCGGCATCGCCGGCTGAGGCTGAGTAACCTTCGTTGAAAATCAGGTAGATGACCGACAACACGGCGTCCAGCCGGGCCGGCAGTTCGGCAAGCTCCGGGATTTTAAAGGGAATACGGGCGTCGCGGATCTTGGCCTTGCCGCGCACAATGCGCTGGGCCAGTGTGGCGGGCTGGGTCAAAAAGGCGCTGGCGATCTCTTCGGTAGTCAGGCCGCACACCTCCCGCAGGGTCAGGGGCACCTGGATCCTGGCGTCGATAGCCGGGTGGCAGCAGGTAAAGATCAGTCGCAGCCGTTCGTCTTCTATTTCCTGTTCGGCCATGTACTCCTGGTGCTCGCCAAGTTCCTCGGCCAGGCGTTGCAAATCCGGCTGCAACTGGCCGAACTTCTGCTTGCGGCGAATACCGTCCAGGGCCTTGAACTTGCCAGCGGACACCAGCCAGGCCAGCGGGTTGTGAGGCAACCCCTGCTCAGGCCACTGCTGCAGGGCCGCGGCAAAGGCTTCGTGCATGGCTTCCTCGGCCAGTTCAAAATCGCCGAGCAGCCGCACCAGGGTGGCAAATACCTTCCGTGAGTCGCGCTGGTAAAGGTCTTCAACTTTGGCGATGCAGGCTGACTTATCCATGAGGCGGTTTCTGCTGTTTGATCCTGCCGGTTACTCTAGCCGTTGGACGGTAAGGCAGACAAGGGCAAAATAGCCGGGACGCAGACTCAATTTGCAGTATGGAAGATCAGAGCAGATTCCAGCGGCACACCCCCTTGGGTTCCACTTCTGCCCCCAGGCGACGGTAAAATTTAATCGCCTGATGATTATCCTGCTGCACTTCCCACTTGATGCGCTGGATATCCCTGGTCCGGCAGATATTGCTCAGTTCCTGCATCAGGGCTTCACCTATTTTCCGGCCCCGGAATCGATCCCAGACAAACAGATCGTCCAGTGTCATCAATTCACTGCCCAGCCAGATGGAATAGTTCCAGGTAAAGGAAGCGTAGCCGGCAATTTCGCCGTCGATTTCTGCTAACAGGGCGCCGAATCTGGGATGGGGCCCAAAGCCGGCCCTCTGCAGTTGGGCTTTGCTGGTGACTACAAATTGTTCCTGCCCATGATGCCGGGCAATGGCCAGGATGAGTTCATAAAGGATATCGATATCTGCTTGGGTGGCTTGTCTTATTGAGATCACTTGTTTCTCCGGCTGGGACCCGGTTATTTAACCCCAGATCTTCCCTGGATAGGAAAAGTTGACTGTAACAAATTGATCACCGGGTTTTCCGGTTCGGGAAGCCTGTCTGGCGCAGGCGGCTTCTGCTTGACTATGCTAGCCTCAATGGCAAGTGGATGGGCAGCAGGACAGGGATATTGAACAGCACTACGTCAGCCGGCGACAGTCTCAGCACCAGGGCCCGGCCCCAGCGTCATTTGTTCGGCACCTTTGCCGGGGTATTTACTCCCAGTATCCTGACCATACTCGGCATTATCCTGTTTTTGCGCACCGGTTTTGTGGTGGGGCAGGTAGGGCTGGCCGATACCCTGCTTATTGTGGCGGCGGCGTTTGCCATCTGTCAGTTGACCGGCCTGTCACTGGCCGTTATCTCTACCGACATGCGGGTCAAGGAAGGGGGCTTTTACTACGTGATCTCCCGCACTATTGGTCCGGCGTTTGGTGGCGCACTGGGACTGACGCTGTTTTTGTCCATTTCCATCTCTGTGGCCTTTTATGTGATGGGGCTGGCGGAAGTAGTGGCCCATCTGGTTGCGCTACCTGACTGGCTGAGCCTGCGACTGCTCGCTTCGCTGGTGATCATCCTGTTATTCGGCTTCGCCTGGCTGGGCGCCGACTGGACGACAAAACTGCAGTTTCTGGTGATGGCCGTGGTGGCAGCGGGCTTGTTGTCGTTTTTTGTCGGTGGAATAGCCTCCTTCAGCCAGCAAACACTGGCAGGCAACTGGAACATGGCAGAGTCAGACAACCAGTTCTGGATGGCTTTTGCGCTGTTTTTCCCGGCCATTACCGGCTTTACCCAGGGACTGAATATGTCCGGGGATCTCAAAGACCCCAACCACGCAATCCCCAGGGGCACTTTTGCTGCAATTGGAACATCGGCCCTTATCTACCTGTTGGTGGCGCTGATACTGGCCGGCAGCGCCTCGTCTGATCAGCTGAGGCAGGATTACTACATCATGGCGGAGGTGGCGCTTTGGCCCTATCTTGTTGCAGCAGCGGTTATCGCTGCTACTTTGTCTTCTGCCATGGCTTCCATGCTGGGCGCGCCACGTGTCTTGCAGGCGATGAGCGACGACAGGCTGATCCCTTTTCTGGCTCCTTTTGCTGAAGGACAGGGTCAGGACAATAATCCCCGCCGTGCGGTCATTGCCTCGGCGGTCATCGCGCTGCTTTGCGTGCTCATCGGCGAGCTTAATCTGCTGGCGCCCATCATCAGTATGTTTTTTCTCGCCTCTTACGCCCTGCTCAACTATGCCACCTTCTTTGCTTTGCACTCGGACAGCCCCTTTTTCCGGCCACGTTTTAAATGGTCACATAAAAGCATCAGCCTGGCTGGGGGAATAGGCTGTGTGGCCGCCATGCTGGCGATTGACTGGGTGGCGTCCCTGATTGCCGTAGCCGTGCTGTTTGGCCTGCATCAGTATCTGGCGCGCAGCCATCAGCAGCGCAGCTTTACCGATCATCAGCGCGGCGCCCTGTTCAAGCGAATTCGCGAGCTCCTGTTTGAGATGAACCAGATGCAGCCCTATCCGGGCGACTGGCGGCCCCATATCCTGGTGTTTGCCAAGGATCCTCAACACCATGGGCAGCTACTGGCATTCTCTGCGGTATTGGAGGGACAAAGCGGCCTGACTACCCTCACCCGGATTCTCAATCCCGACAACAAGCAGGAGCCGGACCGGCAGGAAGTGTTGGCGCAATTCGATAATGCCATTGAGGAGGCCGGGGTGCGGGCTTTTACGCTGGTGACCCAGGCTACAAACTTTCGCAGCGGACTGCGCCATATACTCCATGCCTACGGTATCGGCCCGATCCGGGCCAATACGGTGGTGATTCACTGGACGTCTGTCTCAGCCGATCCTCATTATGACAATCGGCCCCCTGATTATGCCGCCAATTGTCACGAGGTAATAAAGGCCAATATGAACCTGGTGGCCCTGGCTTCTGAACAGTCTCACTTGTTTGCACCAGATGCCCCCTCCAAAGCCAGGCAGATTGATATCTGGTGGCGGGGCGGCCCGACCGCCAGATTGATGTTGATGTTCGCCTTCCTTTGCACCCGCTCCAGGGGCTGGCAGCATGCCGAGCTTCGTATTCTGACCGAGGCGGAAAAACATACGCCGGATCAGGTGCTGAAGATCTTCAGCACCTATCTCGACAAAGTGCGCATCGAGGCGAAGGTGGAAGCTCTGGATCGGGTCGATCTGCAGACGGTGGAAGACTGTTCGGCCCAGTCCGATCTGGTATTTTTTCCTGTCAGGGCCAGCGAAGACAATGTGACCGATGAGTTCAGCCTGGGCCTGGAATCACTGGTCAGCAAAGTGACAAACCTGGTGCTGGTGCAGGCCTGTGAGTCAATGCAACTGGACCCTGATCCCGACAGTGGCAATGGCACCCGGGAGCAGTAGGCCGAAATGCGGTTGACCTCCTCCCCAGATTTAACACCATGAGTTTGATGAGATTTCCAATAAATTGACCAGCCCCAGATCACGCCGGGTAACGACCTCGACTATCTCCTGCCGTGGAGTTTCACGAAAGGCTGGACGGTGGTCGCCGGGTGGTTACATATCAAAGGTCTATACTGGTGAACAAAAATCACTGTTGTAATTCAAGGATGTGCAGCAATGGGTTCCTCAAAATCATCAGAACAAATTGGTCCTGTCAAGGTATGGACATTAGCAGCAGGAGGTATGGTCGGTGGGGGCATCTATATCGCCTTGGGTGTGGTGGTATCCCTGTCTGGAAAATGGGCATCGCTATCTTTTCTGATTGCAGGAATTGCCGCCGCCATCACTGCCTATAGCTACGCCAAGTTATCCAACAAATATCAAAGCTCGGGTGGGGCATTTAAGTTCCTGGAGGAAATGCAGCATGAGTCTCTGGCAGGTTCCCTGTCATGGCTGCTGATTATTGGATATACCCTGACCATCGCCCTATACATATTTGCATTCGGACACTATGTGGCGTTTGCTTTTGATGGTGGTGACATGCTGACCCGGATACTGGCCATTGGCGTGGGTATCGGCCTCACCGGTCTCAACCTGCTCGGCTTAGGCAAGATGACCGCGGTCGAAGTCGTCATCGTTAGTGCTAATCTGACCATCTTGCTTATTCTGGGAGTATTTGGTCTTACCCGGTGGGATAGCTTGGAATTATCCACAGGACTGGAACCTAAGACACCGGCTTATGCCCTTATCGGTGCCGCTGTGATTTTTGTTTCCTATGAGGGCTTTCAGTTACTCACTTACGAGTACGAAAAAATAAAAAATGCCAGTAAAAGCTTTGTCCCTATACTGGTATCTGCAGCTATTTTCGTTGTTACGACCTATATCGTTGTGGCTTTGGGGGCAACCATGTTGGCCGGTGCCTTGAAAGCAGTCGAACAGAAACAGGTCGCACTGACTATCGCCGCCCAAAATGCCTGGGGGATCACCGGACTGGTGATATTAACTATAGCCGCAGGGTTTGCTACTGCGGCGGCTATCAACTCCACGTTGTTCTCCACCGGTGAATTGACCTTCAAGATTGCCAGGGACAAGGAGTTACCCGGTTGGTTTGAACATCGAAACGCCAAAGATGTTCCGTCACGTGGCATCGTCTTAATCGGTCTTCTTGCCACTCTGTTGGCCGTGACAGGCGGCCTGAGTTCAATCGTCGAAGCAGCAAGCCTGATATTTCTGATTACCTTTGGCGTAGTGAACTGGCTCGCATTAAAAAATACCCACACGATAAAATGGCTTCAGTGGGTGGCATTGGTCATTATCGGTATTATCGGCATCGTATTAGTGGTGCGCCTGGCCTTAGTTAACCCTATACCTCTGCTGGTTTTGCTGATTATGTCCATCCTGGTTTTATTAGCCAGACCCTTCTTGCTTGATAGGTACCGTTAAATTGAGAGTCTTAACACTGTTATTATTCCTTTTTGCCTTGCCTGCATGGTGTCAGGCTGACAGCCAATTGCATTGGGTCAATGTGACTGAGAATCCAAACCCCCTTAAGGTGACTTACTGCAAGAAACAACAATGTGACCATGTGCAGATGCAGCCACAGACGGTGCATAAACCTGTTTTACTGGATGCGGGTCGGTACAAATTCACTGTGGAAAGCCAGGGGCAAGAACTGGATTCTTTCGAATATATCGTCGGCAGAGACAAATATTACGCATTGTTGTTTTTTGGCTTGGCCGCGCAATCGGTGAAAAAGTCATTTCTGTCCCAAGTGATGGATGCGTTGGGGGGTAATGAAATGATCAGTAAAGCGCGATTCCAGATGAGACATAGGATGATTGACCTGGAGCCTCACAGCCCGGACCAACCCGCTTCCATACGATTCGCGAACCTGGCTGCAGGGAGCTCTGCTATTCAGATGGATATTGATAACGGTATGAAGTATAAAAAATTTTCAGCGCTGCCCTATATGAAAATAAGTGATAGCAAAAAAATGCAACCCTTCACCGGCAGCTACAAAATCCGTTTTGATAATGCGGTCACCGAGTGCGCGGCTGGCAAGATACAGGTGAAGGGTGGAGAAAACATTCTATTTATCGCCAGTTCAATTTCTATAAATACCTGTGGTGTTCTAACTGTCCGAAACTCCAGGTGAGCCCATTCCAGGCTTCTGGATGAGATGCTGCTCGTTCAAAATCTTCCATTTGCCCTGGGTTCGCCAGGTCCTTCGGGCCTGTCAACTTCACAGTTTCGCTATTGACTGTAGTAAGAATGGACACTGAATCAGCAAATTCCTATCAGCCTCAAGCTGTTGGAGGGAAGCTATGGTTACCATAACTGATGATTATGATCACCATAGGTTCCAATTTTCTAACAATGTTCCAGATAATGCCCGCCCGTTGCGCTCACCGCCAGAGACAGGTAACGGACCGGCGACTGCAAAAAAACAACCCGCCCCATGATGCGGACCTTGCCGTTGGATAATATACTGGCCCGCCTTTCCAATTGATCTGTAAGGAATCTGCATGTCACTGATTGCCCAAACCCCCAGAGCCCCCTATTACGCCGTCATCTTCACCTCCCTTCGTACTGAAGGAGACAAGGGGTACGGTGAGATGGCAGACAAGATGGTCGAGCTGGCCGCGCAGCAACCCGGTTTTCTGGGCATAGAGTCTGCCAGGGAGGAGGTGGGCATTACTGTTTCCTACTGGGCGGATCTGGATTCTATCAGGAACTGGAAAGCCAATCTTGAGCACCAGGAAGCGCAAAAGCTGGGTCGGGAAAAATGGTATGCATCCTTTAAGACCCGCATCTGCAAGGTGGAGCGGGACTACGGGATCTGACCGCCACGTCAGACGTTTGCTGAAAAGTAACGGGCCTGCCCTGGCCTGGCTTCGTCTCTGCACATCCAAACTGCTACCCCGATGCATCTAAGTGTTAAATCACAAGATGGGAATAGCAGATGAAGTATTTGGTTATGGTATTGGGTGTAATGGTCGGCACCACGGTGCTTGCAGAGGTGACAGAGGAGGCCTTGAGCGACCAGTTGGCCGAGCTGGACAAGACTTTCTTCCAGCGTGGCTTTAATCAATGCGATCTGGATTATCTCAAATCCCATGTCAGTGAAGAGCTGAGGTTTTACCACGATCAGAGCGGTGTGCAGGATACCGCTAAGTTTCTGCATAACACCAAAAAGTACATCTGCCGCGAGGGCGATACCAAGCCGGTCAGATTTCTGGTGCCTGGCTCATTACAAACCTTCCCCCTTTATAACGATGGCCGGTTATATGGCGCGATTCAGCAGGGAAAGCATGTGTTTTACCTCAGGCAGGCGGGCCAGCCGGACAAGCAGACCAGCAGCGCCGATTTTGCCAGCACCTGGACTCGTAATGGGGACGACTGGCAACTGGAGAATGTCCTTAGTTATAACCACACCAGCCCAGGCGCAGAAGAAGAAGCGCTTCTGGAGACGTTAAATAGCGCAGGCGTGCCAGCGTTGGCGATAGGTATTCTCATGGAAGGGAGAATCCAGTCCACCCGGGTTTACGGTAAATTGGATGACAATAGGCCTGCCCCTCAAAACGCCTTGTTCAAGGTCGCGTCGCTGACCAAACCCATAGTCACGCTGCTCACCCTTAAGCTGGCCCATGCCGGGCGGCTTGATTTGGATGAGCCCTTGTCAAAGTACTGGGTTGATCCGGATCTGGTCTCTGATAACAGAGTCCATCTTCTTACTCCTCGCATCGTTCTGACACATCAAACCGGCTTCCCCAACTGGCGCTGGATGTCTGACGATAAAAAACTGTCTTTTAACTTTGCTCCTGGTCAGGGCCATGGTTACTCTGGTGAAGGTTTTGAGTACCTCAGACAGGCGCTGGAGAACAAGTTTGATATTCCCCTGGAAAAGCTGGCCGAGGAGTATGTTTTTATTCCCGCCGGTATGGAGGACACACACTTCTGGTGGGATGAGGCAGTGGACGAGGGACGTTATGCACAGCACTATGATGCGCAAGGGAAACAGTTGCCCCTGCATAAGTACTATAAGGCCAATGGGGCGGCCAACCTTATCACCACCATTGGCGATTATTCATCCTTTATGCAGTATGTCATCAACCAGCGCCATCTGATGCCGGTGTTGTACGGGGAAATGACCGGTAAGCAACTGCAACTGGGAGAACACCATTACTTTGGTCTGGGATGGGAAATTTTTGACAACTTCTCAACCCAGGACAGGGCTGTTATGCATACCGGCCGGGATCCGGGGGTGAATACGCTGGCGGTGTTTTTTCCTGAATCGGAAAATGCCTATGTGATCTTTATGAACGGTGATAACTCCATCCCGGTTCTGGAGCATATTCTGCCCCGGCTTTATTTGGGTTCGCAGCTATGGAGTAGAAGGTAACAGTCAATGATCAATGCAAATGAGGGGATCCTGGTCCCGCTGATTGTGTTTAGTTCTTTTGTCATCGCTCTGGGCATGCTGCTGTTTTACCAGTATGCCAAAAAGCGCGCCTTTTTAGGGCTGATTGAAAAAGCGATAAAAACGCGGGAGGACCTGACCCCTGATGTCATCAAAGCCATTGCCGGGCAGCTGTATGCCTCAAACCGGGATCTGAGAAGAGGGCTGTTCGCGCTTTTGCTGGGGCTGGCTATCTGTGGATTCTCAGTGGCAGTGGATTTTCCGCACCGGGGCAATATCGACCTGAATGATGCCCTGTATGGTATCGCCTTGTTTCCACTGCTCAGCGGTATAGGTTACCTGCTGCTTCATCTGTTCGAGAAGCAATGACAACAGCCGGATGAAACACTTTTCCGATGAGCAACTGGTCGCCATCGCACAGGGTGCACAGGAACTGGGAGCATTTGATGAGCTGTTTAAACGCTCGGATGGCAGACTCCGGGCGTTTCTGCGTAGCAGGGTGAATGAGAACCTGGTTGATGATGTGGTTCAGGAGACTTATATCAGTGCCTTTACCAGGATCGGCAACTTCCAGGGCGGGGCCTCTTTTTCCACCTGGCTGTTCTCCATTGCCATCAATGAGTACAAGCAGTTGCTCAGAAAGGCCAGCAGCTTTGAACGCCTCAGGGGATTGCTGTTCAGGCAGCCGCCCCGGTTGGCGGCGCCCCATCTAAACGATGTGTTTATCGACTTCAGCCGGCTGGCCGCAGCGCTGAGTGATAAACAATACGATGTCTATGTTCTTCATACGGTATATGGATATTCTCATGCGGAGGTGGCGGCCAGACTCGACTTTCCGCTTGGCAGCGTTAAAACCTGCCTTTCCCAGGCTGAAAAACTGATGAGGAGACAAGCCAATGACTGAATTTCTGACCTTAAGACGAAAAATCAGACTCTTTATCTGGAAATGCCGCAGGGCCATCCTGCTAACGGGGATGGTTTGTCTGGCCACCACGGTCAGCCTGCTGCTACTGGCCGACGAAGTGACAGCCCCGGGGCTGTCCGACAGCGACTTTTGGCTGGTGATGCTGTCCGTTATTTCGGCAGGACTGATGCTGCTCCTGTTGATTAGCGTACTTAACGAATAGCCGGGGTTCACGCCGGCATTTTTGTGTTATTTTCGGGCCCTTTTTGCAGGCATTTAGCTGCTGAACCGGCAGTATTTTATGCCCCCGACCTTCGAGCAGGAAATCCTTAATGAATCTGATCGCCCTGTGCCTGCTGGCACTTGCCATGTCCACCGACGCCTTTGCCGCCGCTATTGGCAAAGGGGCCGGCCTGCGCAACCCGCCCTTGACTGAGGCCCTGAAAATCGGCCTGATCTTCGGCACCATTGAGGCCATTACCCCGCTGATTGGCTGGTCAGTGGGCCATCTGGCCGCCGGTTATGTACAGGCCTGGGATCATTGGATTGCCTTTGTGCTACTGGCGGGACTGGGCCTGCATATGATTCACCAGAGCCTGGGCGGGGAAGAACACGAGCCGGACCGCCCGCCCCGCCGGGGCATTTTACGGGTCGCCGTGACGGCGGTGGGCACCAGTATCGACGCCATGGCGGTGGGGGTGGGTCTGGCCTTTGTCGAGGTGAATATCCTGTTAGCTGCGGGCCTGATCGGCCTGGCCACTTTTATCATGGTGACCCTGGGCATTATGCTGGGCCGGGTGTTGGGTGGGTTGATCGGCAAACGGGCCGAAACGGCTGGCGGGGCAGTGCTTATCCTGGTGGGCTGCTGGATCCTGGCCAGTCATTTACAGGGATAAATTGACCAGAGCGACCGGACTTTAGTCAAGCCGGATAACTTCCGGATGGGCGGCAGAGGCCTGTTCGTGGTACATATCATCGAGAAAGGATCTCAGCTCCTGCGGTGACAGCTCTGCGGGTATGGCGATATCCCCGACCCGGGAAAGCAGCCCCTTGCCAGAGACCGTAAAAAGAACCCAATTACCCTCGAGCCTCTTTATCAACATCTCGCGGCCGAATACCTCAAATCTGTAATTCACCTGCAGTTCCCCATGTCAGAACAGCTTGCATGATATCAGTCATCACACCTTCCAGAACCAGCCCTTTTTATACATCCAGTGCATCAAAAGGTAAGAAAAAGCGAGGAAGCACAGGGCGAAAGCCAAAGAGCCGTTGAGGCTGCCAAAAACAGGCTGGAACAGTTCGGCGAACAGCCAACCTTTGAGGGTGGTCTGTCCCACCGGGATCATAATCAGAATCCGCCCCGCAATGCCGGCGAACATAAAAAAGGCAATGGCGTTGGCACCGAATACCACCAGGGGCGCACACCAGCGCTTAATGCCTTTCAGATCAATCAGCCACAGGAACAGCCCCAGCACCAGGGCGGCATAGCCGCTGGACAACAGCACATAGCTGGAGGTCCACAGGGCCTTGTTGAGGGGCAGCCAGTACTGCCAGATCTCCGCGGCCAGTATCCCCGCCAGGCCCGCCATCAACAACAATCTGGTGCGCTCAGCCAGACTGAGCGCCTGACGGCAAAGCAGCTGGCCGGCCAGTACGCCGCTCAGGCAACTGGCGATGGCCGGCAGGGTGCTGAGCAGGCCTTCAGGATCCTGGGCAAAGGGCTGGGTCTGCTGGTAAAGATGCGCCGGGCCAAACAACTGATGATCCAGCCAGGCAACCAGATTGTTGCCGGGCAGCAGCAGGCCGGTAAAGCTGTTGCCGGCTTCATCCGTGTACGGCATAAAAATCAGCAGGGCCCAGTAACCCAGCAACAGCAGCAGGGCCAAGATAATCCGGCCCAGCGTCTGCCAGTACAGGACAAGCAGCAGGGTAGCGAAATACACCAGCCCCAGGCGTTGCAGCACGCCGGGGATCCGCATGCTTAAAAGCCGGTCCTCAACCCAGGAAAAGTTAGGGTCACGGAAATTCACATAAAACAGCGCCAGCAGCCAGCCCAGCAGAATCAGCTTGGTGGCCCGGATCAGGCCCTGTCGAATCAATTCTCCATGGGATTTGCCGGCCTGCAGTTGGCGGGGCACGGCGATACTGATGGACAGGCCGACGATAAATACAAAAAACGGAAAGATCAGGTCGGTGGGCGTCCAGCCGTGCCACTTTGCATGCAGCAGCGGCGGATACACGTGGGACCAGCTACCCGGATTATTGACCAGTATCATGGCCACAATGGCCAGGCCGCGGAAGGCATCCACCGCCAGCAGCCGGTTGGCCGGCAGAGCCTGCAGTATGCTGTCGGCGTAGCGTCTGAACATGGTTCCCGGCTCCTGCTGTCGGCTTAGTCCCAGGCGACGCTGACCGGCAACTGGCCGCTGGCGTCAATCTTACCGGCCAGGAAGCGGGCCAGGGACTCAAAAGCCGGCCCATAAATGGGTGGGGCCGGGCTGTCTTCTTCACTCAGCAGATGGGTGTTGTAGGCGTAGGTCGCCAGCACCATGTCTGCCCGGGTAGCCAGTTCGCTGATTTCATAGGGGGCGCGCAGACTGACAAATACCACGGGTTTGCCCAGGGCTTTTGCCCCTTCTATCAGTTCCGGCAACAGGGCCTGTTGGGCCTGCTGGTCCAGCGCTTCGGCACTGACCAGGCTCATATCCTCCATGCCGCCGCGCTCCACCGCGCTTTGTGCCGGTGTGATGCTGGCCACCAGTAAGACGTCGGCGGCCTGCAGTTGCACCATATTCAGGTCCGCATCGAAGCCCTGCAGGCTGCTGCAGGTGGTGATCAGCGGCTTGAGATTGCGGGCCAGAGCCTGCTGCATGGCCAGGCATTTGCCCCTGTCCGGCATTACCAGGTGCAGTTGCTTGACGTTCTGGGGCAGGGGGGCAAGACCTTCAGCGCCCCTGACCAGGGTCAGGGACGCATCGGAAAGCTGCTGCTCCAGTTCACGGTGGCGGACGTTGCCCACTATGGCTTGTGCCCGGGAGACGGCGTCGGCTTCGCTGATCTGTTCCGGTGCGATATATTTGGCTTTCATGGCGCGGATCCGGCCGGCAGATGCCTGTACTTCCTCCAGGCTCAACTGCCCGTTTTTAACCGCAGCCACCAGATCCTCGAGCAGCCCGGGTAGGGATTTCAGCTCATCCGGGGTATGCAGGCGCACCGGCATCAGCACCATATCGGTGCCGGCTTTGAAGGTTTCTATGACCGCCTGGGTGGGGGCGAAGAAATGGGCGATGCCGGCCATATCCATGGCATCGGTAATAATCAGGCCCTTAAAACCCATTTCCTTGCGCAGCAAGTCGGTCAGAATGGCCCGTGACAGAGTGGCCGGACGCAGCATCTGTTCGCCGCTGCTGCTGGTGACAAGACTGTCGTCCAGAGCCGGATACTGGATATGGGCGGTCATAATGGTTTCCACCTGGCCGGTTTCGATGGCCCGGCGAAACGGCAGCAGATCCACCTGTTCTATGGTTTGCCGGTCGTGGTCCACCCTGGGCAGGCCGGTATGGCTGTCCACGGCGGTGTCTCCGTGGCCGGGGAAATGCTTCAGGGTGGCCAGTACCCCTTCGGACTGCAGGGCCTGCATCTGGGCGATGCCCAGCTCGGCGACTTTTTCCGCGTCTTCGCCAAAAGAACGTACATTGATCACCGGGTTGTCGGGGTTGACGTTCACATCCACTGTTGGGGCATGGTTGACGTTAAAACCCAGCGCTTTAAGCTCTTTGCCCAGGACGGTGCCGGTGAGCCTGGCAAAGGCAGTGCCGCGCTCGGCGTAGGTGGCGCCAATGGCCATGTTGCCGGAAAACGCGGTGCCCAGGTGCCGGGGAATGCGCGCTACCCGGCCGCCTTCCTGATCCAGGCTGATAAACAAGGGCTCCCCTGTTTTCGAACTGGTGGCGGCCTGTTGCAACTCGCGGGTCAGCCTCACCATCTGGGGGACATCCACCAGATTGTCGGCAAACAGAATCACCCCGCCCACCCCGTTGTCCCTGATCAGCGCCGCAAGTTCAGGGGGCAGCTTGGTCATGGGGGTCTTGCAGGGGCCCTCTGCCGGGGGCTCGTTACAATAATAGCGCAGGTCGATAAACAGCTTTTGGGCGAGATCTGCCCGTAACTGCTGTTCGTCCAGATCCTCTTTGCTGGCCTGGTTGCAGGCGGTCAGGCTCATACATAACCCCAGCAGGGCCAGTGGGCGGATGAAATAAGGATAAAACATGAAAACTCCTGCATGGAAACGTCTGTGCCCCAATAAAAAAACCGGCAGTTAAAGCAATATCTCCGGGTAAGGGAATATTTTTCTGGCAATTGGAATTAATTATTCATTAGAATGGATAATAATCAATATAAATAATTACAGCAACCCGGTTCCGGGCTCAGTCAGGAACCGACTCAGGGGTGAGGATGGAAAGTCAATTCGCCTGGCAGGACTGGTTGGTATTCACGGCGTACTTTGCCGTGATGGCAGTTACCGGCTGGCTGTTCAGCCGCCAGAAGGCGGCCACCACCCAGGATTATTTTCTCGGTGGCAACAAGATGCCAATCTGGATGGTGGCCATTTCCGTGCTGGCCACTTCCCAGTCGGCGGCGACCTTTCTGGGAGGCCCGGACCAGGGTTACCGCAATGACTTCAGTTACCTGGCCACCAATATCGGCGCTTTCATTGCCGCCTTCGGGGTGGCCATCTTTCTGATGCCGAAATTTTACCAGCAGCGGGTCACCACGGTTTATGAACTGCTGGAGCAGCGGTTTGGTGCGGCGGCCAAGCGCCAGGCCGGCATCATGTATCTGTTTGGCCGGGTGTTTGCCAGCGGCGCCAGGTTGTATATGGCGGCCCTGGCCGTGTCCATGATCCTGTTTGCCGATATTCAGGCGGCCAGTGTCATCAGCTCGGTGTTGATTCTGACCCTGGTCGGGCTGGCCTATTCCTTCGTGGGCGGCATTCGTTCGGTTATTATCAGCGACGTGATCCAGTGTACCGTGTATGTGGGCGCCGCCCTGTTCGTCATCTATTTCCTCTACATCAGTATTCCTGCCGATTTCGGCCAGATTGTCGAGGCGCTGCGCCACCCCGTTGATAGGGAATTATCCAAACTGACCCTGCTGGATTTTCGTCCCGACTTCGGACCCGGCGGCGTGTTCAGTTTCTGGTCGGCTATTACCGGCTTTGTGCTGCTGAATATCGCCGCCTTCGGCCTGGATCAGGACATGACCCAGCGTATGCTCAGTTGTAAGGACGCCAAACAGGGCGCCAAGGCACTGATCTGGTCGGTGGTGATGGTGATCCCGGTCATGTTCCTGTTTATCGTCATTGGCCTTTTACTCTATGTCTATTACCAGCGTCCCGATCTGATGATGAGTCCCCAGGGGGAGCCGCTGGTGCAAAGCTTCGAGGGCGAGGATGTCACCATCTTCATGTACTACGTACTCAACGAAATTCCGGTGGGGGTCCGTGGGCTGGTGACAGTGGGCGTGATCGCTGCGGCACTTTCCACCCTCAATTCCGGTCTCAATGCCATGTCTTCGGTGCTGGTGCAGGATCTGTACAGGCCGTTGATGGCACGCATTCGTCCCGGCAAAGACGAAAGGCACTTTGTCTGGGCCGGGCAGATGGGCATGGTCGTGGCGGCCGTCGCCCTGGCCGGTATGGCCATCTTGTGTTTTTACTGGCAACAGTATTCGAATATGCCGCTGCTGGCCTTTGCCCTGAGCGTGATGGTGTTTTCCTACAGTGGACTGCTGGGGGTCTATTTCACCACCCTGTTCAGCCAGCGCGGCAACCCTACTTCCGTGCTGATGGCGCTGGTGACCGGATTCCTGGTGACCCTGGGCTTTCAGCCTTATGTGATGGACCAGCTGTTGCCGGTTCAATGGCAAGTTAATCTCGGCTTCACCTGGCAGCTGTGTATAGGCACCCTGGTGGCCACCCTGGTTTGTCTGGCGGGCTCCCCGTCAGGCCAGCCCCTAGAATCTGGAGTCAGGCAATGAGCTTCGAATACCTGCTGGGCATTGATGGCGGGGGCAGCAAGACCAGCGCCCGTCTGATCCACCTGTCCAGCGAAAAACAATGGGAATCGCGGGGTTCGGCCTCTTCCCTGTCTTTGGGGGTGTCCCTGTCCCTGAATGTGATCCTGACCCTGGCCAATGAACTGGCCGAAAAGGCCGGTTGTGATCTGAAACAGGTTTTCTGCGTCTGCGGCCTGGCGGGCGCCGGAGAGAAGGCCCTGAAAAACGCCGCTTACGATGGCCTGGATGATGTGTTTGGCCAGGTGGAAATCATGACCGATGCCCGTACCTCGGCCTATGGCGCTAATCAGGGGGAGCCGGTGGCGGTGGTGGCGCTGGGCACAGGGTCGGTGGCCATGGTGCTGGACAGCGATGGCAGTGAACGCATGCTGGGGGGCTGGGGAATGCTGGTGGGCGATGAGGGCGGCGGCGCGCGACTGGGCGTCAATGCCATTCAGGCCATGCTGTGGGAGATGGATCTGTATGGCAAGGCAAAGTCCGCTACCTCAAGCTGGTTATGCCAGGAACTGGGCGGCAACCGTTCGGATATTCTCGGCTGGCTGCGCCACGCCACCCCCACCCAGTTTGCCGGCCTGGCGCCGGGTATACTGGAGCGTCGCCATGAGTGCCCGCTGGCCGGTCAGTTGTTTGCCAGGCACCTGCGTGCGGTGGAAAAACTGATCCACGCCTGCGGCGACGATTTACCCCTGGTGCTGACAGGCGGCCTGGCCGAGATCAGCGCCGACCATCTGGACCGGGGCACCCATTCCAGGTTGCAGCAGGCTAAAGGCACATCTTTGGATGGCGCCTGCCTGCTGGCCAGGAAAATGCTGACGGGGCAATGGAAGATGCGACACAAACCGGAGGAAGCCTGAACCATGGCGGATAAGCAACAGCATACGGACAGACTGCAGGAAGAATCACAACTGCTGGCGCAACTGGAACAGATGGTTTCCGAGGGGCGCAATCCGGACACTCTGGATATCGACCTGCTGCCCACGGAGCAGATTCTGGAAAAAATTAACCGCGAAGATCAGAAAGTGGCCCTGGCGGTCAGGGACGCCATCCCGCAAATCGCCCTGGCGGTGGACAAGATCGTCACAGCCTTTGCCGCCGGCGGCAGATTGATTTATCTGGGGGCCGGCACCAGCGGACGGCTGGGCATACTGGATGCGGTGGAATGTCCGCCTACCTTTAGTGTCTCCGATCAGCAGGTGCTGGGTATTATTGCCGGCGGCGAAGGCGCCATCTACAAGGCGGTGGAAGGGGCAGAGGACGATCCGAAACTGGCTATCAGCGATCTGCAGAATGTCGGCCTGAGCAAAGACGACGTGCTGGTGGGTCTTGCCGCCAGCGGCCGCACCCCCTATGTGATTTCGGCCCTGGAGTATGCCAGGCAGGTTGGCGCGCCGGCGGTCAGTATCACCTGCAACCCGGATTCCGCCGTGACCCGGGCGGCAGATATCGGCATCGTCGCGCTGGTCGGTCCGGAAGCGCTGACCGGTTCCACCCGCATGAAATCCGGCAGTGCGCAGAAGATGATACTGAATATGCTGACCACGGCTGCCATGATCCGCAGCGGCAAGAGCTACGAGAACCTGATGGTGGACGTCAACGCCAGCAATCAGAAGCTTTACGCACGCGCCATTCGTATCTGCATGCAGGCTACCGGCTGTGACCATGAAACGGCCCGTGAGGCCTTGATCCATACAGGTTACAAGGCCAAGCTGGCGATCCTGCATATTCTTACCGGTCTGGACAAGCAGGCGGGTCAGGCGCTGCTGGACAAACAGCAGGGCTTTTTACGCCGGGCGGTGGAACAGGCCAACAGCGGAGGATAAGTGAATGTGGTTGCGATTGCTCATTTTACTGGTAAGCGCCCTGCTGGCGGGCTGTTCGCCGCAGGTGGAAACCCGTGCCGACGGCGGGCAGCCCAGTGAGGAGGCCATGCAGGTCGGCGCCGAGCGACCTCAGCTCTACCTGTCCCGGCTGAAGGACAAGCGTGTCGGCCTGGTGGTTAACCAGACGTCCCGGGCGGGAGATCAGCATCTTGTCGACCACTTGCTGGCAGAGGGCGTAGAGGTCAGGCGTATCTTTGCCCCGGAGCACGGCTTTCGCGGCGATCATGATGCCGGCGCCAAGGTGGCCTCGACGGTGGACGAGAAAACCGGACTGCCCCTTTATTCCATCTATGGCAAAACCCGCAAGCCGGAACCAGAGGCTTTGGCGGATTTGGATCTGATCCTGTTCGATATCCAGGATGTCGGCGTGCGTTTCTACACCTATATCAGTTCCATGCATTATATGATGGAGGCCGCGGCTGAGAACGGCCTGGAATTTATGGTGCTGGACCGGCCCAACCCCAACGGGGACTACGTGGACGGCCCACTGCTGGAGCCAAAGTTTCGCTCCTTTGTCGGCATGCACCCCATTCCCCTGGTGCATGGTATGACGGTGGGTGAACTGGCGCAGATGATCGTGGGTGAGGGGTGGCTGGAGACGGAGCAGCCCCTGTCGCTGACGGTGATCCCTGTGGCCAACTACAACCGTGAGATGCGATATGAGCTGCCCGTCAGACCCAGTCCCAATCTGCCCAATTACGCCGCAGTCCGTCACTATCCCTCCCTGGGCTTTTTCGAACCGACGCCGGTCAGCATCGGCAGGGGAACGGATTTTCCGTTCCAGGTCATCGGCCACGACAGTATTTACGTGACCGGCGTGGAGCCTTTTCATTTTACCCCGCGTTCCATTCCCGGCGCAGCGACTCATCCCAAGTTTGAAGGGGGGCAGGTCACCGGGCTGGATCTGCGTCATATTGAGGCAGACGGGCTAAACCTGGCCTATCTGATCGCCTGGCACCAGCAGTTTGCCAGCCAGCAGGCAGCGTTTTTTACCAGCCCCGATTTTATGGATAAGCTGGCCGGCACCGACAAGCTGAGAAAAGCCATTGAGGCGGGCAAAACCGAGCGGGAAATCCGCCAGGGCTGGCAGCAGGATCTGGATGCGTTCCTGCAGCGCCGCCAGCCTTATCTGCTGTATCCCTGATCGCCTGCCCGAAAGGTCGGCTGCAGCCGACCCGACAGGCCATTACCAGCATAGGATGGATAGCACCATCAATTGCGGCTGCGGTACTGGCGAACCGCCTGGTTGGAGGCTTCCAGCAGTTTGCGGCCCTTGCTGGAGGCCTGGGTCAGCAGGATAAACAGGGTGTCGATGACAAATTCCTGGGCGGTGCGGGCGAGGATGGATGACAGGCGGGCGGAATTTTCATCCGACACCGTATATAACTTGACGCTGGCCAGACGCGAAATACTGTTCTGTCCGTAGCCGGTGAGGCTGATGATCATCACCCCGTGCTGGTGGGCCAGCTCGGTCACCTGCACCTCTTCGCGGGTCTCGCCCGATTCGCTGATTACAAACAACAGATCTTTGCTGCCGAAATTGGCCACATTGGCCAACTGGATATGATTGTCGTTTTCCGCATAGGCGGCCATGCCCAGTTTCTGCAGTTTGAAGGAGAAGTCGCGGGCCACCAGCGCCGAGCCGCCCACCCCGCAAATCAGTATGCGGCGGGCCTTTTGCAACATGGCCTCGGCCTGTTCATAGGCTTGCTGGTTGTTGACCGAGCGGGTGTTGGTCAGCACGCTGACCTTGCTGGACAAAAGCTTCTCCGTGACCGTATCGAACGGATCCTCGAGGGAAATCCTGCCATGCAGCTTGGGCTGATCCGACTCCTGCTCGTGGCGCAGACTGTCATTGATGGCGAACTTGAAGTCTGGATAACCCTTATAGCCCAGCTTCTGGGTGAATTTGACCACGCTGGACTGACTGATACCGGCCATTTCGGCCAGCCTCTGGGAGGACAGTTCGCGGATGGTGCCGGGGTGATTGAGTATATAGTCGGCCAGGGCCAGTTCACTGGTAGAGAGGCTGTCCCGCATTGCTTTGATTTTAACGAAGGTGGACATGGTCGCTGGTATCAAAAATAAACTATTCCTGTCATATTAAGTTATTAAGAATATTTTTCCTAATTTATGATTTTCGCATGCTAAAACCCGACCAAGTACAAACGGTGCCAGTCGATTTGCACAACCACAACGCCTTTAAGGAGTTCGTGGCAAAACTGGGTGCGCTGCTGGCCCCCGGGCAATTGATGGATGATCTGGCCAGCCGCCTGGCCTTTGCCGGCGATGCCAGTTTCTATCATCTGGTGCCGGCGCTGGTGGTACGCATAGAGAATTTGCCGCAGATGCAGTCCCTGCTCAGGCTGGCCTCAGCCTTTGGGGTGTCACTGACCTTCCGCGCCGCCGGCACCAGCCTGTCGGGCCAGGCGGTAACCGACTCGGTGCTGGTGCTTTTGGGTGACGAATGGCGGAACAGCGAAATACGCGAGCAGGGCCATAAGATCTGGCTGCAGCCCGGCGTGATTGGCGCCCAGGCCAACCGCCTGCTTAAACCTTATGGCCGCAAGCTGGGTCCGGATCCGGCTTCTATCGACAGTTGCAAAATAGGGGGTATAGCCGCCAACAATGCCTCGGGCATGTGCTGTGGCGTTCGGCACAACAGCTACCATACAGTGGCGGAAATGCAGATCCTGCTGGCCGACGGCGCCCGCCTGGATACGGCCGATGAAACAAGCGTGGCGCGTTTCAGGCAGGACAAGGCCGAACTGCTGAATGGTCTGGCCGGTCTGGCCGGCAAAATCCGCAATAATCCGGTTCTGGCCGAACGCATCCGGCATAAGTACCGCCTGAAGAACACCACGGGCTACGGCATCAATGCCCTGCTGGATTTTGACGATCCCGTCGAGATCCTCAAGCATCTGATGATTGGTTCGGAGGGCACCCTGGGCTTTATTGCCGATATCACCTACCGGACGGTGGCCGATCCTGCCTGCAAGGCCAGTGGCCTGTTTATCTTCGATGATATCCACCCCTGTGCCGAAGCGGTCAGCCGGCTGGCCAGCCTGCCGGTCAATGCGGTGGAACTGATGGATGCCAGGGCCCTGGGCAGTGTGGCAGACAAGCCGGCCATGCCGGTGGACGTCCGCCGTTTGTCCCCGTTGGCGGCCGGCCTGTTGATTGAGGTGAGTGGCGAGACCCCCCAGGCCCTGGAAGACAATATTGCCAGGGTGCGGGAAGGACTGCATCTGTCGGCGGGGCATCTGTTGGCCAGCGCCGATTTCAATACGGACCTGGCGCGTAACCAGGCCCTGTGGGGGCTGAGAAAGGGCATGTTCCCGGCCGTCGGGGCGGTCAGGGCGGCCGGTACCACGGTGATCATTGAGGATGTGGCCTTTCCCGTGGCTCAACTGGCCGACGGGGTAGCGGGGTTGCAAACACTGTTCGGTCAGTATGGCTACGACGAGGCAATTATTTTCGGTCACGCCCTGGAGGGTAATCTGCACTTTGTCTTTACCCAGGCTTTTGATACACCGTCAGAGGTAAGCCGTTACGGGGACTTTATGCAGGCGGTGGCAGAGCTGGTCAGCGGCGGGTTCGGGGGCTCCCTGAAAGCCGAACACGGCACCGGGCGCAATATGGCGCCTTTTGTGGCCATGGAGTGGGGGAGTGAGGCTTACGAGGTGATGCAACGCATCAAGGATCTGTTTGACCCGGACAATATTCTCAATCCAGGGGTGATTATTAACCGCGATCCGCAGGTGCACCTTAAGCACCTGAAGACCATTCCTTCCCTGGACGACGAAATCGACAAATGCATCGAATGTGGCTTTTGCGAGCCGGTCTGTCCTTCCAGGGAGCTGACCCTGACTCCCAGGCAACGCATCGCCCTGTGGCGGCAAATACAGTCGGGACAGTTTGACGCACAGCGGCAGCAGCTACTGGACGCATATCAGTATCAGGGCGTGGATACCTGTGCCGCTACCGGCCTGTGCGCCGAGCGTTGTCCGGTGGATATCAATACGGGGGATTTTATCCGCCAACTGCGCAGCCAGAATGCCAAGGGCCAGTGGCTGGCCGGCCTGAGCGCCAGGCACTATGCCGCCACCGGCATACTGGCCCGTTTTGCATTGGATTCGGTGCGCGTGAGTCGCAATCTGCTGGGGGAGGGGCGTACTGAAAAAGTCTTTGACGGCCTGCATCGACTGTCAGGGAAACGGCTGCCCCGCTGGTTTCCGGCCTGGCCGGGCGGGGCCAGAACCGCCAAGGCCGCCAAAGATCTTGGCCAGCCGGTGATCTATTTTCCGGCCTGTCCCAACCGCATCTTCGGCGCCGACCCGCAGGCAGAGGATCAACGACCCTTGTCTGAGGTGCTGGCTTCGGTGCTGGCCAAAGCGGGCTACCGACTGCTCAGCCCGCACAACAGTGAAGCGCTTTGCTGTGGTCAGCCGTGGCAAAGCAAAGGGCATCCGGCGCTGGCGGCGAAAAAGCGACAAGAGGCGCTGGACGCCTTGCTGGCACTGGCCCATGAGCAGAAACTGCCGGTGCTGGTGGATGCCTCGCCCTGTGCGCTGCAACTATCTGACAGTGACCACTCACTTAAGCTGTTTGAAACGGCCGAGTTCCTGCACCAGTTTGTGCTGCCCAGACTGACTGTTCTCCCCCAGTCCGAACCCGTGATGCTGCACATCAGTTGCAGCAGCCAGCGGCGGCACAGCGAGAATGCTCTGTTGGGGCTGGCCAGGGCCTGCAGTGAGCAGGTGGTGGTGCCCAATGATATCCAGTGCTGCGGCTTTGCCGGGGACAAGGGCTTTCTCACTCCTGAGCTCAACGCCAGCGCCCTGAAAACCCTTAAACGGCAAATTCCGGATGATTGTCATCTGGGTGTGTCCAACAGCCGTACCTGCGAAATAGGCCTGTCCCGTCACGGCGGTATCCCCTATCAGTCTATTGTTTACCTGCTGGATAGGGTCAGTAGTGCTAAATTGGCGTGATCCAACCGTCTTGCCATAGACTAAGGACAAAGTTTGATGAGGGAGACAGACCAATGCTGCACTGGAACAACATTCTCAGCTTTGCCGAGAAAGGCAATCCCACTCCACCGGACAGCGTGGTCAGGTCAGACCGGGAGTGGCGTGAGCAACTGAGCGAAGAAGAATACCGGGTGACCCGCCAGCATGGCACTGAGCGGCCGCACAGTTCGGATATGTGTGTGAGTTTCGAGCCGGGCCGCTATGCCTGTGTCTGTTGTGACAACCTGTTGTTTGACGCCGGTGAGAAGTTCGACAGCGGTACGGGCTGGCCGTCTTTTACCCAGCCGGCGACCGTGGAAGCCATTTCCTACCACCTGGACAACACTTACGGCATGCAGCGGGTGGAAACCCGGTGTAATGTCTGTGACGCCCATCTGGGTCATGTGTTTCCCGACGGCCCGCCACCCGGCGGACTGCGCTACTGCATCAATGCGGTGGCACTGAAAAAGATTTGACGGTAAAGGTTCTCAGTCGGTAATCATACCCCGATACGTGCACCCCCGGCGAGGCCGGGCCAAGCTGTGCCTCGAACGCGTCCCTGGCGGCCTGGAGTTTGTTGATGGCTGCAGTGATCTGGCCCAGTTGCAGTTCGATGACGCCCTGGTTTCCCAGACTCATCATGCACATCAAATGCCTGGCCCCATGCCCGCACCCGGGACCAGCGCGAGCTCATAACACTCGGGAACAAATCACAACAAACTGATAAGGTTTTCATACGGGGCGACTCCTACCATTGAAGCAATTTAACTCAATGTAGGAGTCGTTAGATGAATATTTCCTGGCCAGGGATCCGCCCTTCCGCTCTGATACTGGCAGCAGTATTGGGCCTGTCAGCTGCCCATATCGCCCAGGCCACTGTCGTGGAAGTCAGAACCGTGATGGGCAATTTTCAGGTCAACCTGTTTGACACCAGAACCCCAAAGACGGTGGAAAACTTTCTCGGCTATGTGAATTCCGGCGCCTATTTCAACAATGTGGTCCATCGCCTGTCACCAAACTTCGTGGTCCAGGCCGGTGGCTACCAATACAACGGTGAACTGCCTTTGGATACCCTTAACAAAGGACCGGTGGTGGAAAACGAGCCGGAACTATCCAATGTGCGGGGTACCATCGCCATGGCCAAGGTTGGCGGAAAACCTGACAGTGCCACCTCCGAATGGTTTATCAATCTGGCTGACAACAGTGCCAATCTGGATTTACAGAACGGCGGTTTTACCGTATTTGGCCAGGTGCTTGGAGACGGTATGGACGTGGTGGATTCCATTGCCGCCCTGAGCCGGTTCAACAAAGGGGCGCCATTCAACGAAATTCCATTGCGTAACTACAGCGCCACCGATCACCAGAACGATGTGGAGGTCACCGGACAGCACCTGGTCCTGATCCAGGACATAGTGGTGATTGACGCGACACCCAACACCCACCCCGAGTTGCAGCCCAAACCCAATACCCTGATCGACGAGGATCCCGCCTCTGAGAGCGGCGGTTCCGGCGGCGGTTCATTGGCCGGCATATGGCTTGCCGGTATCCTGCTGGCAGGGCTTCGGAGGCGTTTCAGCCCGTCCTGACGGGTTATTTCATACTCAGGTGGCCATGTGATTGGCGGCTGCCCAGTACCTTTTGCCGGTATTGCGGCCAGAAGTGCTCTTCGCCCTCACCAAACCAGAGTTGCAGATTGGTCAGGTAGTCGGTCGATGTCAGCACATCGGGGAGTGCCTGATTAATCTGCTGTACCGCCTGCTCCCCCCAGTCTGTACGGCTGCATCCTACTGCGCCGATGATGTGGCTTTGCCGGTTCTCGGCGATCTGCAGATAAGCAAGCTGGGTCTGCTGGGACAATTCTGAGTAACGGCCGACCACCTGATAATCCAGGGTGTAGTCCAACCTGCCCAGACCCACCATGCGCTGAACGGCCAGAGTCGGGGCTTTCCCTGAAAGCTGCCTGTGCGATTCATGTCGATCTGCATACTGGTCTATCAACGGTTGCAGGTGCTCACCGTATCGGCGGCCCAGGGGGCGGCCAAAGGCCAGACTCTGGTCCTGCAGCAATTCGGCGAAGCGCACAGGATTGCCGTACCTGGTTTCAATGATTTTGGCCGACTGAGGATTGGCGATCAGCACGTGGGGGCGATAGTAGAGGGTCGCGTCGGTGTACAGGGTGGTGTCGGTATCGTTGCGTTTGATCATGCAGGGAAAGCACACCGGCGCCTGAGCTTTTCGGAGCTGGGCGATACGCGCCGCGGGAATCACCAGCACCTCATGCCGCACTTCGCTCATTTCATCTATCAGGCCCTGCATCAGGGCGTCGCAGAAACCCTTTCGCTTGTAGGGACCGTCGATGATATGAAAGGGGGGCGCATCGTTAATCGCCCAGTTGATTTGCCGTGCGGGGTCCTCCGAACCGCCATTTGCCAAAAACGGCAATGTCAGCAGTAACATCACAGGCCATGCAAGTCTGTTCATCCGTCATCATCCCTGCCATCTGCTTTCAGATCACAAGCATAGACCAGGAGCTACCCTGGGATCAGTTACTGAAGGGGATTTTTCTGTGCATCCACCTCAAAATCCCGCTTGCCTAGAAATATGGGCAGTTCACCGATGGTTGGGGGGTCCTGGCTTAAACTGCCGGAAAAAATCAGGTAGGCTGCCTTGTTTATTTTTGCCACGCCTTAGTAGTGGTCGTATCTAACCATAAGGATTCCGCATGATTGTGCGCCTGTTTGCCCTGAGTCTGTCGGTTCTGGCCCTGTCGGTGTCGGCCGATGCCATTCGTCAGACCAAAGGGGATTTTGAAGACAAATTCCGCCAGTTGGATGAAGTGCTGCCTACCCCCAATGTATATCGCAATGCCGCCGGTGAGCCTGGCCACCAGTACTGGCAGCAGGAAGTGGATTACCAGATCAGGGCTCGCCTGCTGGAAGACGCCCGTCGCCTGGAAGCCACCCAGCAGGTCAGCTATCAGAACAACTCCCCCGATACCCTTCGCTATCTGTGGTTGCAACTGGAACAGAATAAATTCAAGCCGGATTCCATGGCCGAGCTGACCACCGCTTTCGCAGGCATTGGCCGTCGTGGTCCGGCTACCCAGGCAGGGGATGGCGACAAGCCTGCCCGTCTGAGTCTGGATGAACTGCGCCGACAGCAGTTTATGACCGATCACGAGCTGGGTTATGAAATCAGCAACGTTAAAGATGGCAACGGCAAACCCCTGAAGGTGACCCTGGTGGGCACCAATATGCGCATCGATCTGCATCAGCCCCTCAAGCCGGGTCAGACAGTGACGTTTTCGCTGGATTATGCCTTTAACCTGGTTGAAGAAAACGCCGTGTCCGCCCGTGGCGGTTATGAGCATTTCCCGGATGATGCCCGTGAAGGGGGCAACGATATCTTCCAGTTAGCCCAGTGGTTCCCGCGCCTGCACGCCTATACCGATTATGAAGCCTGGACTAACAAGGAATTCCTCGGCCGTGGTGAGTTCACCCTGGAATTTGGCGACTATGAAGTGGATATTACCGTGCCGGCCGACCATATTGTTGCCGCCACCGGCAGCCTGCAAAACGCCGCAGATGTGCTGAGCCGCGAACAGCGCCAGCGCCTCAAGGAGGCCGAAAAAGCTGAGCGTCCGGTATTTGTGGTAACCGCAGAGGAGGCCCTGGAGAACGAGAAGGAGGGTACCGACAAGACCAAGACCTGGCGCTTCAGGGCCGACAACGTGCGGGATTTTGCCTGGGCCTCTTCGCGTAAGTTTATGTGGGATGCCAAGGGCTACCATCAGGGCGGTGAGGTACAGCCGTTGGTGATGGCCATGTCCTTCTACCCCAAGGAAGGGGGCGATCTGTGGAAGAAATATTCCACCGAAGCCGTGGTACACACCATGGAAGTCTATTCCCGCTTCTCCTTCGACTACCCCTATCCGGTGGCCCAGTCGGTGAACGGCCCCGTAGGTGGCATGGAGTATCCCATGATCACCTTCAACGGTCCGCGTACCACCTTGCAGGATGACGGCAGCCGTACTTATTCCCAGGCTGAGAAGCGCTTCCTGATAGGGGTGGTGATCCACGAAGTCGGCCATATTTACTTCCCGATGATCGTCAATTCGGATGAGCGCCAGTGGACCTGGATGGACGAGGGACTGAACAGCTTCCTGGATGGTGTGGCCGGTCGTGAGTGGGACTCGGAAATGCCCTGGGGTATAGAGCCCTCTGAGATTGTCGATTATATGAAATCCACCACCCAGGTGCCGATCATGACCCAGTCAGACTCGGTGCTGAAGCTCGGTCCCAATGCCTACACCAAGCCTGCAGCGGCCCTGACCATTTTGCGTGAAACCATTCTGGGGCGTGAGCTGTTCGACTTTGCCTTTAAGGAATATGCCCGCCGCTGGCAATACAAGCGTCCTACTCCGGCCGATTTCTTCCGCACCATGGAGGAAGCCAGCGGCGTGGATCTGGACTGGTTCTGGCGTGGTTGGTTCTACAGCACCGACCATGTGGATATCGCCCTGGACAAGATCTACAAGCTGAGAATGGACACCCGGAATCCCGACATCGATTTTGCCCGTGAGCGCGAGCTGGAAAAAGAGAAACCCATGTCCATGAGCCTGGAAAACAACCGCAAGGAAGGCACAAAGGAGTGGGTGGAGCTGAATCCGGATCTGGCCGACTTCTACGACGAGCATGATCGCTGGACGGTCACCAATAAAGAGCGCAACGCCTACAACAAATTCCTCAAGGGGCTGGAGGACTGGGAGCGCAAGGCTCTGGATAGGGCCGTGCAGGAAGACAAGAACTACTATGTGCTGGAGTTCTCCAACCTGGGGGGCCTGGTCATGCCCATTATCCTGAAGCTTGACTTTGCGGACGGTAGCAGCGAGATGATGCGAATACCGGCCGAGATTTGGCGCCGTACGCCCAAAGAAGTGAAGAAACTGATTGTCACCGACAAGGAACTGACCCAGGTAGAGGTGGATCCGCGTTGGGAGACCGCCGATGTGGATGTGGAGAACAACTATTATCCCCGGCGTATCGTGCCTTCCCGTGTCGAGGCCTACAAGTCTGAAAAATCCAAGGCCAAAGTCAGCCGTGATATCATGCAGGATATCAAAACTGAACTGAAAACCGACGACGAAGAAGACAAGAAGGACGGTCAGTAAGGCATGTTAAAACAACATCTGAAGTTGTTGGTGGCCGTCAGCCTGCTGCTGGCGGCCTTTGCCAGTCTGGCTCATCAGCAAAAAGCGGCGGTCACCAAGGTACTGTTCAATCCCAGAACCCAGCATATCGAGGTGATGCACCGCTTCTACCTGCACGATGCCGAACATGCGGTAAAGGAAATCTTCGGCGGCGGGGCGGATATTATCGCCTCCAAAGACACCCAGAAACAGTTCGCTCAATATGTAGCCGAACGCTTTGCACTGCTGCGCGACGGCCAGCCCCTGACACTGGATGCGGTGGGTTTTGAAACCGAAGGTAAGTTCTTTTGGGTCTACCAGGAAACGCCGATCCCGGTGGCCCTGGAAAAGCTGTCGGTCAGGCATAATGCCCTGCGCGACATCTGGCCCGAACAGGAAAACCTGGTCAATATCGAAGGCCGGGACGACCTGAAAAGCCTGAACTTCAATGGCAATACCGAGCTTCTGGAGGTCAGCTTTGCTGAACAGGGCCACCATCACCACTAATTGATGATTTGAAGAGTGAAACCCCGGTATGCCGGGGTTTTTCAGTATTGGGGCTCGTTAAAAAATGCCAGATCGTAGCGGCGGGCCAACCCCTCGATGGCCGGCCTGGGTCCAGTAATCTGTCCCTGATCCTCATTGCGCTCAAACTCCAGGGTGCTGGTGCCTTTACGCAGGCTGAGGCGTCCATCCTTTCGCCAACTGTCGGTGCCTTCATACAGCCGGCCTTTTTCCCAGCCTTCCTGCAGGCAGGTTTCTATAACACTGTCGAATTGGATACGAGGAATAGCCTGGATGATGGCCAGCCCCCGTGATCTGAATTTTCGCCTGAGCAGCGCCCGGTAAAGGGCTCTAAAGGGATTCACAGCGGTTAATCTCCTGTTTCCATTACTTGTCCTTTTCTTCCCTGCCGGCCTGAATATACAGGACTTTCATCATTACCAGACTGATCAGCACCAGAATGGAGCTGATACCCAGTACGGGCCCTGCCACGGCGCCAGGCGCATGCCCTCCGTACATCAGGAACAAACCGATAAACAGGCCCAGGGAGCCTGACTGGTGAAGATAGTATTGCCAGTTGGCCAGTCTGGCCGACGGCTGATGAAGCCAGATCTTGTGCATCACCGCATAGACAAAGCTCACGACAAAGCCCAGCAGCATGACATGGGCATGGGTTACCATCTGGCCATGGTTCTTGGTAGAGGCCATATAAATTCCCAGCAGCAGCCCTACCAGGGCCCAGCCCAGGGCGGTAAGGAGAAACTTGCGATCCATTGGGATTCCTTTTTGTTGCTATTGCGCACATTGTCCGGGATGGCCGGGCAACGGAAGGCAATCCAATCCTAGCCGCTTATCTGACGGGTGCCAAGACGCAATCGACCGGGCCGCTCAATGAACTTTTACCCGGCCTGGATCTCTATGCAACAGATCCAATGGAATACGAAACTACTGTTTGGCCTCTGACACTCCTCCTTTGCAAAGGGCGCTGGCTCCCTGGATTCTGGCCTCAGTACTGGCCCACCTGCTGGTATTCTGGTGGCTGGCCAGTCAACGGGTAACGCCTGTTCTTCCTCAGCCCGAACAGCAGCCAGCTATTAAGGCCAGCTTGTGGTTTCAACCGGTAGTGTCAGCACCCGAGCCGGTGATAGAACCCGTTGCAACCCTGCCCGAACCAGATGTGGTGGAGGAGGCTGAACCGACTGAAGTGCAAAGCCCGGTGCCGGAAGCTTTGGAGGAGCGGCCTGTTGAGCAAATAGAGAAGCAGATGAAAGAAGCCGAGACGCACGTTGTCTCTGAGGCGCCGCAAATCAGTGCAGGCCAGCAAAAAGACGAGCATACCGGGGTTGCGATTGAATCCGCTGCGGGCAGTCTGGCCAGAAAACACCTGAGCCAGTGGCAATACCAACAGCAACAGCAGGTCGCCGAACAGGCCGCCCGTGAGTTTATGCAGCGACAGGCCAATCCTGTCGGAAAAATACCGGACTTTTCCCAGACGCTCAGCGAGGATGAGCAGCGACTTAAGGCCATTACCAAAGAGGTGAATTGCGACTCGACAGTCAATGCTACGGTAGCCGTACTGATGGGGATAGCCGGTGGGATGGTCAAATGCAGCAACAAGCCGGATTTTCAGCAGTTTATCGACAAGCGCCTGAACAAGCAGAACTGAGGCCTGCCCCGGGGCTGATTTTCCAGGCAAAAAATCCTCTGCTAAGGTTTTAATTCAGTGCCGGCAAGGTCAGAATAGGCGGTTGGGCGTTCAGCTTTAAATGGATCTGATATATTGCATAATATTTCAATAATCCTGCATTTAAATGCGATATATTGCGCCGGCCCGCATTGTCTGAGGAAGGAAAGATGTCATTGAATATTGCCAAGTTTGGTGGCACCAGTGTCGCCAATATTGATGCCATGCGCAGTTGCGCAAAAATCGTTATCGGTAATCCCGCCACCCGGATGGTAGTGGTAAGTGCCGCAGCGGGCGTAACTAATCATCTGGTGCAACTGGCAAACGAGGAACTGACCTCTGAGCAAGTCAATGAACTGATCGCCAAGGTGGAAAGTATTGAGTTTGCCATCCTGGTCGGTCTCCAGTCCCCACCCCATGTGACGGTCAAGCTCAATGAGCTGTTGAGCATTTTGCGCGATCTGGCCTTTCATGAGGAATTGCTGCACAGGCCGGATTTGAAAGACGATTTGTTGTCTCTTGGGGAGCGTATGTCCTCCCTGCTGTTCGCAGAATTGTTGTGCCAGATGGGGCATTCGGCGGAGAATTTCGATGCCCGCAAGGTCATCAAGACAGACAACGAGTTTGGCCAGGCCGAGCCCGATATCGCCCAGATTGCCTTGCAGGCGGACAAACTCGTCAGGCCCGAGCTGGAAAGAGTGGTGCTGGTCACCCAGGGCTTTATCGGTTCGGATGAGCAGGATAACACCACCACCTTGGGGCGGGGCGGGTCCGACTATACGGCCGCGCTGCTGGCCGAAGCCCTGGATGCGGCCACCTGTGAGATCTGGACCGACGTTATCGGGGTCTATACCACAGATCCTCGCATCACCGATAAGGCCAAACCACTGCCGGAACTGAGCTTCGAGGAAGCGGCAGAAATGGCCACGTTCGGTGCTAAGGTATTGCATCCGGCGACCATGGTACCGGCGGTGCGGAAGAATATCCGGGTGTTTGTCGGTTCCAGCCGGGAGCCTGAAAAAGGCGGCACCTGGATCGCCAAAGACTGCAAAGTGGAGCCTCACTACCGGGCCCTGACAAGGCGCAAGGAGCAGGTGCTGGTGACGGTGAAAACCCCCAGTATGCTATATGCCTCAGGTTTTTTGCAGCAGGTCTTCGAGATTCTGGCCCGTCACCATCTGAGCGTGGATCTTGTCACCACCTCTGAGATCGCCGTGTCGCTGACCATCGACAATCCGCCCAACTCCGTCAGGGCCAGACTGAACCGCGAAACCATTGAAGAGCTCAAGGAGATCAGTGAGGTTAAAGTGGAAGAAGGCTATGATCTGGTGACCGTAGTGGGTAACAATATGCATAGCGCTGCCGGCGTTTCCAGCCATATTTTCGCTGCCATCAAGGATTATAACCTGCGCCTGATCTGCTATGGCGCCAACCCGCACAACATCTCCTTCCTGGTCAGGGAAAGCGACAGTACCGAGATTATTAAACTATTGCACCGTGAGCTGTTCGAGCAGGAGCCGCTGCAGAGTCATCATGCCAATCATGGTTAAGGGGTTTGTTGCCCCTTAATCAACATTACCTCAATTAATCCCTGACTCTGTGCGCTTTGTCACAGCGGGGTGCTATTCGCTACTGTCCTTGTCTTCTGTGTCCCTTCAGCCGTTGAATTAGTCACAGCAAAGAATCTTCCTGATGCCTTCCTGATAGCGTCTCCATCATCGGCGGGTCCGGCTGCTGCCTGCGCCGTGAATAATTCAAAAATAACTCCATAGGGGACTTTTATGAGAGCAAGGTTCAACAAACATCTTACGGCTATTGCCGTCGCTGCCTCACTGGGCATCGCCCTGCCGGTCATGGCCAATAACACCTCCAATATCGTCGGCTCAGTGATGATTGAAAGTGTACAGGGCCTGACTGCCACGGCCACCAACCCGGAAACGGGCTATAGTCGCCAGATCAGTATCAATCCAGAGGGGCAGTTCCGATTTGCCCAACTGCCCCCCGGCAATTATCAGGTAGAGATCAAGCGTGACGGTGGGGTCATCGCCACCCAAACCCTGCGTTTATCACTGGGCTCCAATGCAACACCGGTCTTTGACCTGCTTGCCGCTGGTACGGAAGTGATTGAAATCTCAAGCGCTCGCATCTCTGCGGTGGATGTTTCCACTACAGACTCCGGTCTGGTGGTCAGTGAAGTAGAGCTGGATAAGATGCCGGTGGCGCGCAACCTGACGGCGGTATCGCTGCTGGCGCCGGGCGTGGTGCAAGGAGACGAGGGCTTTGGCAATACAGCCTCCTTTGGTGGCGCATCGGTAGCGGAAAACGCCTGCTACATTAATGGCCTGGAAGTGACCAATACCAGACAGGGGTTGGGGTGTGGCTCCGTGCCCTTTGAATTCTACAAAGAGTTTCAGGTAAAGACCGGCGGCTATTCGGCTCAGTTTGGGCGGTCCACCGGCGGCGTGATAAACGCCGTGACCAAAAGTGGCACCAATGACTGGGAATTTGCCGCTACTGCTTACTGGCAGCCTTCCAGCCTGCAGAGCGAAGGCAGTTACTCCCGTGCCAACGGAGGTACCGGAAGGGTATTCAGGGATGCCCGGCGGGATGAGAATGACCGGATGGAAATGACCTTCTCCGCTGCCGGCCCTATTATCGAAGACACCTTGTTTGTTTATGCCCTGGTCAATCCAAGAGACGTAAATCAGAAATTTGCTACCGATACCGGCTTTGCCAACAACGAATACAGTGGCATTACCGAGTTCCGGGAGCGTGAAGCGTCCGGCGGAGATAACCTGTTCTGGGGGGCGAAACTGGACTGGGATATCAATGAAGATCACCGCCTGAGCTACTTTGCCTATTCTGATCGTTCTGATACCCAGGAGACGGTCTACAGTTTTGACGCCAACAGCGGTGTCATCAGCGATGCGCCCATCGGATCCAACCTGCGCATGCGAGGGGGGGAAGCCCAGAGTCTGACTTATACGGGCTATCTGACCGATGATCTGACCGTATCGGCAATGGCGGGTGAAATTGAAACCCAGTACACCACCTCACCGAGCAACCAGGACTGCCCCCGCGTCGTGGACAACCGGGATGTTGCCAATCCAGCGCATGCCTGCGGACCTGGCACACCAGTGGGTGACAATTATGACAAGAACACCCAGTACCGCCTCGATATAGAATACTTTATCGGCTCCCACACCTTGCGGCTCGGGGCCGATGTGCAGGATCGCGAATCCTACCGTGTGACTACGCCGGTGGCCGGACATAGCTGGACCTATGACACATTGTCCGCCAACGGGAGCATACAGGGCAATAACGGCGCTTTATATACCAATAGCACAGGTGCTCCCCTGGACTATGTATCGGATCGAATTTTTGTGGGTGGCGGTGCTTTCAGCTCTGACCTCACCGCTTATTATTTTGAAGACAAGTGGCAGATCACCGATACGGTATTGTTAACACTGGGCGCCAGAAAAGATGAGTTTGAGGGGCTTACCCCAAGCGGCAGCACCCTGTATAAGTTCGACACCGGCGTTGCTCCCAGGCTGGGTGTGAGCTGGGACGTGAACGGGGACGGCGATTCCAAGTTGTACGCGACCTGGGGACGCTACTACCTGCCGGTGGCCAACAATACTATCTATCGGGCAGCCGCGGGCATCAATGATGCGACCACCTACTATACCTTTACCGGCATCGATTCTAGCACTGGAGCTCCCACCGGCATTTCTCCGGTTACCGGGTCCGCCGTCAGCTCCACTGTCACCAATTCGGTGGCGACAATACCTCAGCAGCCCATATTCCAGGCACAGGAAGCGGATCCTTTCGCCAAGGATGAGCTGATCGTGGGCTATGAAAGGGTATTGACCGAAGAACTGAGCATGTCCGTGCGAGGCACTTTCCGGGAAGTCACCAGCGCCCTGGATGACTATTGCGGTTTCTATGCTTACCCCTACTGCGTGCTGCTCAATCCCGGAGAGGCATCGTCCTGGTATAAGGATGGTTACTACTGGAACGGACAGGACTTTGTCATTGATCGGGATCTGTTCGACGGTATACCGGATGAAGGGTCGCTGACTACGCATTCAGTGGATACGCTGGGTTTGCCTGAGGCCAAGAACGAATATCTGGCCCTGCAGACCGGGTTGAAGTATCAGGCTGAGGATTTGCGTTTGAACTTCATCTACACCTGGTCACGTAGCACGGGTAACTTTGAAGGGGCGGTGAAATCCGACATTGATCAGGCCGATGCCGGCATCACCCAGGACTTCGACTCTCCTGCCCTGATGGACGGAGCCGACGGCTACCAGCCAAACGACAGGCGTCATGTGTTCAAGTTATTCGGCAGCTATGACATCAGCGATGACTGGTCTATGGGGTTCAATGCCACCCTGGCCAGTGGCCGTCCCCTCTCCGCTTTTGGTCAGGGCTACCCCAGTGACGATCCCGATGTGTATGGCAGCTATGGGGACACCTTCTACCTGTTTACCGGTCAATGCCCGGACAGCAACGGCAACGGCGCTTGTGACCAGGAAGAGAAAGTCTATAACTTCGTTCCACGGGGCACTGTGGGACGAACGCCATGGACGTTCAATGTGGATATGTCACTGGCCTATCATTTCAATATCCAGGGGGTGGAGATGCGTGCTTCGCTGGATCTGTTCAATGTGCTGAACTCGCAAGCGGCGACGGCGCTTAACGAGCACTTTGAGAGCTCTGAAGGCACGGAGAATCAATGGTACGGTGCGGCCTATTCCTGGCAACAACCACGCTATGTGAGACTGGGTGTGGAGGCTCGTTTCTAGGTCGACGCATGCTCCAACAATGAAAACCGGCCTCGGCCGGTTTTTTTAACTTCTGATACCGTAACTTGTCGCATGACCTTGCAGAGATCTGCCTTTAGCCACTTATAGTCGGTATCAGGAATCAGGAGACATAGATGCTGCGCTATATGATTGTCGAAGATGAAGATCTGGCCTGCGAGCGGCTTAAAATGGAGTTATCCGTGCGACCCGCCTGGCACCTGGTTGCCGAAGCCCGCGAAGTCAACGAAGCCAGACAGGCGCTGATGCGACATAAGCCACAGGTTTGCTTCATGGACATCAATATTGTCGGAGGCAGCGGATTTGAATTGGTCAGGGAACTGCAGGGAAGGCTGGATACACGCTGGGTATTCACTACCGCCTACAGCGAATATGCAGCGCAAGCCTTTGCCGTCAATGCCTGCGACTACTTGCTAAAACCCTTTGACCAACAAAGGTTTGAAGCGGTGCTGGGCAAGCTTGAAGCCCGGTATGCCGCTGAGCAGAAACCACTCGAGCGTCTGGCAATACGCTCCATGGGCCATGTACAGTTTATCCCGGTGACCACTATTATCTGGATTAAAGGTGCCGGCAACTATCTTGAGTTGCATTGTCAGGACAAGACTTACCTGCACCGGGAATCCATGGCTGTGCTGGAACAATCTTTGGATGCGCGGCAATTTTTACGGGTTCACCGCTCGGCCATGATTAATTTGGATCACTTAATGGCCATCAACAGTGAACTGGGGCGATTTAATAATATTGAAATGAGTAATGGTGATGAAGTCAGAATCGGCCAGTGCTATCGACAATCCCTTTTCAGACAGATCGGACTGGAATCCACAGACTGAAGGAGGCGGGCAAATCTCTCCGCAAACTCCGCGTCATGTCTTAATCAACAAACCGAGCTTCTGGCTCTGTCACTCAGGGGGGTGGGCATTCTATTACCTCAGCATGTCGCTGGATAATATTTTCCTGCTTCAGCAATACAATCAGCTGGGTAGTATGGTGTTAGTAGCATTGTTACCCATTGCCTTACTGGGCATGTTGATGACCTGGCCGTTACGCTTTTTATACCAACGCTGCTGGAATCTGTCGGTGACCCGTCTGGCTCTGGTGGCAATGGCCGCGAGTTTGCTGGTTGCCTGTGCCTGGGTGGTGCCGAAAAACCTTATCCTGTGGGTCAGTCAGAAAGCATACACTCAGGGCTACGTGGGGTTAGAGGCGTTGTGGCTGGAGTTTCAAAGTGCCGAATTTTCCTGGCTCATGTTGTTTATGACGGTCAGTCAGACCTTCTTCACCATCATGGTCTGGAGCAGTCTGTATTTCGGTATCAATTATTACTTTAGGTTGCTCGAATCACAGGCCAAACAACTCAGCTCCGCCCGCCTTGGCCACCTGGCCCAAATCCGCATGCTCAGATATCAGATTAATCCGCATTTCCTGTTCAATACCCTTAATGCCATTTCCACCCTGGTGATGCGTGAAGACAAGCAGCTGTGCAGTAAAATGGTCAGCCAACTGGCAACCTTTCTGCGTTATTCCCTGGACAGTGATCCGGAAAAGAAAATTCGTCTCCAGGATGAACTCAAAGCCCTGTTGTTGTACCTGGATATAGAAAAAACCCGATTCGGCAATCGTCTGGAACTATCCCTGGCGGTCAGTAAAGAAGCCGAGCATGCACTGGTGCCCAGTCTGATACTTCAGCCGCTGGTTGAAAACGCCATCAAGCATGCCATCGCCAAACTGGCCAGAGGGGGAGAAATCAGAATACGTGCCTGGATCGATATCGATGTTTATTTGGAAGTGGAAGACAACGGTCCGTTGAACGACCTGTCAGGGGTAAAAGCCGAGGGGGTAGGGCTGAACAATATCGCTGAGCGCCTCAGTGTACTTTACGGCGAGCATCAGTCGATGACGCTGCGACTGGCCTCACCACAGGGACTGTGTGTGAGGCTGCGCCTGCCGTTGGAGACCGAACAGCATGAATAAGGTTACCGTGTTGATAGCAGACGATGAAGCACTGGCCAGAGAGGGAATGCTTCTGCTGCTACAGGATTTGGAGAATGTCGAGGTTATCGCATGCTGTGAGGAAGGGCAGCAGGCACTGGAGACCATCCAGTCGCTCAGGCCAGACATTGCTTTTCTGGATATCGAGATGCCTAATCTGAACGGCAGACAGATAGTCGAAGTGTTGCGCCGGGCTCCTCAGTTGAATACACAACTTGTTTATGTGACCGCCTTCGATCAGTTTGCCGTGGAGGCGTATGCTCAAGGCGTACAGGACTACCTTCTCAAACCTGTCAGCCATGAACGGCTGCAGGATTGTATTCAGCGTTTCTGTATTCGCCGGCAACAACAACGGGCCAGCGTTGACCTGGATACCATCGATCAGTTGCTGAGACAGCGCACCGGCAAAACGGTGCAAGGGGTGATTCACCAGCTCAGTACCGATAGGGAGACCCATCTGTCCAGCGTCAATCCGTTTTTATCACTGAAAAGCGGAACCCAATGGTTCCGGGTAGCACTGAATGACGTGCATTGGATTGAATCAGCCGGTGACTATATCTGTGTGCATTTGGCCGATGCGTCACATATTGCCCGCCATACCCTGACCAGCCTGGAGAAAGAGTTGGATCCAGCGTCTTTTTGTCGGATCAGTCGCTCGGCCATCATCAATCTGACTCAACTGCAACGCCTGATCCCAAATGCCAACGGCGAGTATCTGGCCCTGCTTTTGTCAGGGCAGCAGATAAAGATCAGTCGCCATTATAAAAACCGGCTTAAGGAATTTAAGTGACATCCGCAACTGCGCCTGGCAGCGTATCGCCCAGGCTCAGATTGCTTAACTGAGGATAAAGACTAATGAAAACACTGTTATTCGCTTTTTTAGCCGCAGTGATGACCGCACAGGCTGCAGACATTCAGGTAAAGCGGTATACCACCAGTGAACAGGACTGGGGGACCAATGCCTACTGGCTGGTCGGCGATAAAGGGATAGTGGTTATCGACAGTCTGTTACGTGAGTCGGATGCCCAGAATTTTGCCGCCTTGCTCAAGGCTCAGCAGCGCCCGGTACTGGGAATGATCCTGACCCATCCTCATTCTGACCATTATTCGGGTATCCCGCAGCTGAAGCGGGTTCTCGGCGACTTTCCGGTGTACGCCACGGCGGCGACGGCGGATGCCCTGGCGGCGGATTTTGCCAAATTTAAACAGAATTCTGCCGAGCAGTTTGCCGGCGATATTTATCTGGGAGGGCCACCGAAAGTCGATAAATTGATTGATACCACAGCGCCATTGCAACTGGGAGATTTGGCGTTTGAGGTACAAGATCTTGGCGAGGGAGAAGCGGCCAATATGACAGTGATTTACCAGCCACAGAGCCGCTCTTTATTTGTCGGTGACATACTGATGGCCCATCATCATTATTATGTGGGGCAAGGTAATCTGGACAATATCCTCAGGCAGTTTGCCACCTTACAGGCAGACTATCAGGGTAGGCAGGTCACTCTCTACGGTGGACACGGGGATCCTGGGGCCCTCAACCTGCTGCAGATGCAGGCCGATTACGTATACCATACCCGGCAGACCTTCCAGACGATGATGACTGAGCCGGCCAACTTGCAACAGGGCAAACCATCTCGCGATGCCATACTTGAGGCGGCGCGAACAATTGTCAACGCCTACCCCTATTTAAACAACTACGGATATGCCGAGGGAACCATAGTGCAGATGAATCTGATCAATCTGTTTCGACGTCAACAGTCTGCACAGGTAAAGGCTACAGGAAGCTGACCTCACCGGTTTCCAGTGAATATTCGGCGCCCACTATCAGCATGCCGTCCTTTTGCACCATCTGTTCGAGGATGGCCGAGCCACTTTTAAGCAGGTTGACAGACATACGCACATTGGCCTGCATGGCTTGATGAGCCAGCTCGGCCGGATCGTCTTTGAGGTTGGTATTAAGCAGGCCGGATACGGCCGGGCTGATGCGCTCTACTATACTGCGCAGATTCTTGGACTGACTTTCCATTGGGCGGCGCAACTGATCCAAAGTGGCCTGAATGGCGCCGCAATGGCTGTGGCCAAGCACCACCACCAGGCGGGTACCGAATTGTTCGGCGGCAAATTCCACGCTGCCTATCTGGGTCGGTGCGACAATATTGCCGGCTACCCGGATAACGAACAGATCACCCAGGCCCTGATCAAAAATCATCTCCACCGGTACCCGGGAATCCGAACAGCCGATGATCACCGCAAAGGGCGTCTGACTGGTGACCATTTCACTGCGTCGGTTCTGGCTGAGCAGGGTATCGAGGCTGCGCACCCCGGATACAAATCGGCGGTTGCCCTCCTTGAGTCGGGAAAGGGCCTCTTGGGCGTTATTCATCTACACTCCTTCACATGTTCGGCAAAAGTCCCAATATAGCTGGTTGGCCAATGCGGCCAAAGTGCTTTTTCCTTTAAATGGGATAGCCATAAGCAAATCCGTAGCTTGGCAGATAGAATAAATAGTTGTTCAGCCTGGATTAATTCTCTCAGGCTAAGGTTACAACAGGATTAACTTAGATATTAAGGACAACAGGATGAAGAAAACACTGATCGCTTTGACTCTCTCGACCATGGTGCTGGGAGGCTGCGCCTCCAATGCCACCAATACGCAAAAGGGTGCTGCGATTGGCGCCGTGACAGGCGCCTTGCTGGGTAAAGGTACCGGAGACAATGCCAAGAGCCGTTATGTCTGGGGAGCGCTGGCCGGCGCCATTGCCGGCGGAGCAATAGGCAATTACATGGACAAGCAGGAACAGGAGTTTCGTGATGAACTGGCCGACACCGGCGTGTCGGTGTACCGCGAAGGAGATAATCTGCGCCTGCAAATGCCCGGTAATATCACTTTTGCCACCGGCAGCGCCAATATCGCCGGGGACTTTTATCCGGTGCTGGATGATGTGGCAAGAGTACTGAACAAGTACGAGAAAACCTTCCTGGTGGTGGAGGGACACACGGACGATGTGGGCAGTGCCGAGAGCAACCAATCCCTTTCCGAAGCCCGGGCCAGATCGGTGAAAAACTACCTTACCCAGCAGGGAATTGATGAGCGTCGGGTGCAGGTTCAGGGCATGGGTGAGTACCAGCCCGTCGTACCCAACAGCTCGGATGCCAACCGCCAGACCAACCGGCGGGTTGAGTTGAGGATTATTCCAAACAAGGCCTCATAACATCCTCCAAAGGCCGCCGATCCGGGCGGCCTCAAGCCATCCCCCCAGCAGTCAGAGACTGACCGAGATCAACAATTTTGGGAATAATGCCTCTGTGTGGTTGTATTCTCTTGATGACATAATAAAATGCGAACCGTTTTCATTAACGGTTGTATTCTATGTCTGCCAAGTATCTTATTCCCCTTATGGGCCTCTCCTTTGTCAGCCAGGCTGACCAGCAGGATATCGAGCGTGTTTCTGTGACCGCCACCCGCGGTGCCTACCCGGTCAGTACCGTACCGGCGGCCATCAGTGTGATCAGCCAGGAAGATATCCAGGCCCAGTTGGCCCACACTCAGGACCTGTCGCAGATCCTTGGCAATCTGCTGCCCAGCTTTTCACCCAGTCGTCAGAAGCTGACCTCGGCAGGCGAGACGCTGCGAGGCCGTGAGCCCTTGTACATGATTGACGGCGTGCCTCAGTCCAATCCCCTGCGCAACGGCTCGCGGGACGGCAAGACCATCGATCCGGCCATGATTGAACGCATCGAAGTGATCCGAGGTGCCAATGCTATTCAGGGCATGGGCGCCAGCGGCGGGATTATCAATATCATCACCAAATCGGCAGGCGGTAAAGCCCACCAGGTCAGCCTGGGTTTTTCGGCACCCACCTCCGGCGGCAGCGACAGCCAGAGCTTCAAGAGCAGTTACCTGTTCAGTCACGAGGGTGAGCAGACCGAGCTGGTGGCGGGCGTTTCCCTGGCCAGCACCGGCATGTATCGGGACGGCAATGGCGATCTCATCGGCGTGGACGGTACCCAGGGCGACACCCAGGACTCAGACAGCCAGGACTTTTTTGTCAAGGTCAAACATGCACTCGACGCCGAGCAAAGCATTCAGTTGATGGTCAACCACTACGACATCCAGGGCAATGGCGACTACGTTGTAGTAAACGGCGATGTCGATGCAGGTGTCCCAACCAGTGCCGAGCGTGGTGAAATCCAGGGCGGGGCGCCGCAGAACAAGGTCACCACCGCGTCACTGGACTACCAGAATGATAACCTGTGGGGCGGTCAACTGACCTGGCAATGGTTTCTGCAGGATTTTGCTGCTCTGTATGGCGGCGGTACCTTCGGTACCTTCCAGGATCCCAGCCTGGGCGAGAACATTTATGATCAGTCGCAGAACAAGTCCACTAAGCTGGGCAGCCGCCTGACCTGGTTTAAACAGAATCTGGGCGGCACGGACCTGGATCTGGTCACGGGTCTGGACTGGCTGAACGACGAAACCTTCCAGGAGCTGGCTCTGACTGGTCGAAAGTGGGTACCAGAGGCTAAGTTTAATAACCTGGCACCTTTTGCGCAGTTGCGTTACGACGGCCTGGAAGACTGGGTATTCAACCTGGGGGCCCGTTACGAATATGGCAAGCTGAAGGTGGATGACTTTACCACCCTGGCGTCCTACGGCAGTGCCTTTGTCGAGGGGGGAGAGCCGAGCTTCAATGAACTTCTGAGCAACCTGGGTGTGGTGTATCAAATTACCCCTGAACTGCGTGTTTTTGCCAGCTACAGCGAAGGTTTCAGCATGCCGGATGTGGGCCGGGTCCTTCGAGGCATCAACCAGCCCGGCTTGTCGGTCGCTTCCTTCCTGAGCCTGCAGCCTGTGGTATCGGATAACCGAGAAATCGGCCTGGACTATGCCAATAACTGGCTTAGCGTGCAGACCAGCTACTTCCAGTCCGATTCGGATTTGGGATCGCGCCTGCAGGCTGACGCCGATGGTATCTATAGTGTGGAACGGGAAAAAACCGAGATCTCCGGCTTTGAAGCCCAGGCGCAGTTTTACTTCGGGGCCAGCAGCGTCGGTATCAATTACGCACGCACCCAGGGCCGCTATGATGGCGACGATGACGGCGTGGTGGATAGTGATCTTGGCGGGGCCAACATCAGTCCCGAGCGACTGAATTTATACTGGCAGCATGCCTGGAATCCGGATCTGAGCAGCCGGGTGCAATTGAATAAGCTGTTTGATATGACCTTTGAACCGGGCGAGGATTTTGAGGGCTATCTGACCCTGGACGCATCCCTACGCTACGACCATGGCCAGTGGGGCAGCTTTACCCTGGGGCTGGAAAACCTCACTGACAAGCAGTACATCACCTACTATGGTCAGACCAACCCGGCGCCGACCCGCTATTTTCCCGGTATGGGTCGCACGGTCAGCCTGACCTGGCAACTGGCGTTCTAAATGAACGGTAAGGCGGTGCATCGCTGGCTGGGCTGGCTGGCCGGCAGCTGGTTTGTGCTGGTCAGCTTAAGTGGTGCGCTGCTGCTGTACAAGAATCCGCTGCTGGCCTGGCAGTATCCAGAGCTGCGACAGGCCGGGCCGGTGGCGTCCGTGACCCACTGGGGGCCACTGCTCAATCAGTTGCAACAAGATCCGGCCTTTCGCTATGCCAAGCTACCGGCCGCCGATGCCTTATGGCTGGAGGCTGTGACCCATGATGATATTCGTCATTATTACGACCAGGGCTTCGAGCTGCTGCTGGTGCGCGCGCCCCACAGCGATTTGATCGGCTGGCTGTACGACTTCCACCTCCACTTACTGCTGGGTGAACTGGGTCACGAAATCCTGGGCTATCTGGGCCTGTCGATTGTGGCGCTCATCGGAGTGGGGCTTTATCTCTGGTGGCCCCGGCAGTTTCGTCGCCAGCTCTGGCGCTTGCCGCTAACTAAGCTCAACCTGCGTACTTTGCGCCAGTGGCACACCAGCCTGGGTAGCCTGTTTACCCCGCTGTTACTGCTGGCGACCCTGACCGGGGTATTGATGGTGTTCAATGGGCCTTTCAGGGCAGGCATGAATTGGTTATTTACCGACCCGCCCCTGCAGATGCCGAGCCGGGAACCTGTTCCCTGGCCGCTGGCTGACACCGACTGGCCGGAAATCCTGCAGGTGGCGACCCGCCACTGGCCGCAGATGGATTTCCGTTTACTGAGTTTTCGCCAGCAGGAGACGGATGCGGTGAGCTTCCGGGCCAAGGCAACCGATGAATGGCATCCGAACGGACGCGGCGTCTTGATATTGGAACCGGGTACCCGCCAGGTATTGCTGGCACGAACAGCCGAATCCCTGGGGCAGGGCCATCAGCTCAGCAATGCTATCTACCCCCTGCATATCGCCGCCGTGGGGGGTAACTGGTACAAGATCCCGCTGTTGCTGACCGGCTTATTGCCGCTGTTGCTGATGACCACCGGGCTGGTCTATTACCTCAAGCGTCCCAGATCTTAAACCTGAGTCTGGATTAACTTGTTTCCGGACCTCTCACATACCCGGCGGCCTGAATCGTTTTCAGGGTCTCTATCCGGTGAATATTTTCCCGGATGACAGGCCCTGGCATTCATCGAGGCCCACAAAAAACAGATAAGCTACAGCTTGCTTGGCTCTAACAGCCTGCCTGGAAACTTGCCCTTTCGTTATTACGATTGCTGTTTGGCATCACTGGTCAACAGAGTTCAACTGTTTAACAGCCCACTGCTTAAACCGGTTTTGTATTGAATCACGCCGTGCTTAGCCTATTTTTACAGGTAAAGCTGTATGGAGGGCCCAACCCTTATGGCAAATAAACAGAATAATTCGTCTGAGGAAAAATGGTCACAGGACGTCACCGAAAAGAGCGATTCCCTGGATCTGGAAGAGGGTGTTTTTACCTGGAAAGACCCCAGGAAAATAGCCAGGTCATTGAAAAAGTCAGCCGATTCCAGCGATAAGCGCAAAACCGACCCCTTTCGCTCAGCCATGTCCATGCTCGTCTTTTATATCAACCGTACAGGTAAGAACCTGGACAAGGATCAACTGGATATCCTGGAGCAAGCCAAGCAGGAACTGCGAAAACTCTATGGCAAGGATGAGTAGGTAATCTCAATTATTTCGGAGGGATGGGATGAAGGGTTTCACCAATCTTCGCGCTCTGTTTATTAACACATCGCTCAAAAGGAGCAATGAGCAAAGTCATACCGGATTACTCCTCGCCGCCTCGGCGGCCATCATGAGCAAGCAAGGGGTGGCCGTCGAACATCTGCATCTGGCCGCGCACGATTGTCCGCCCGGCGTCTACCCCGACATGACAGAACACGGCTGGCCGAAAGACGAGTGGCCCAAGCTATGGGAAAAAGTCAAAGCTGCGGACATACTTATCGTGGGGACGCCCATCTGGTTAGGGGAGGAAAGCTCCATCTGCCGCATATTGATCGAGCGCCTCTACGCCATGTCTGCGCAGCTCAACGACAAAGGCCAGTCCATCTACTATGGCAAGACAGGAGGATGCGTGATCACCGGCAACGAAGACGGGATCAAGCACACGGCGATGACCATTGGATTTGCCCTCAACCACCTGGGGTATACCATCCCCCCGCAAGCCGACTGCGGATGGATAGGCGAGGCGGGCCCCGGCTCTTCCTATGGCGATCAGCTTGAAGGCGGCGGCCGTGCCGGTTTCGACAATGAATTCACCCAACGGAACACCACCATCATGACCTGGAACTGCATGCACCTGGCGCGGATGTTGAAGGCAGCGGGCGGCATCCCCAATCAGGGCAATGATCGTAAGGCCTGGGACGCAGGGCAACGTTTCGACTACGAAAATCCCCTGTGATTCGAAGAACTCAGATCTGGCCCGAATGACGGTAGAGGGCCGGTGACGCAGTGGCGCGTCTTTCACTGCAGGAATATCGGTTCTGTTGCGTTAGAATGGGGATAAGTGGTTGTATAAATGGGAGAAAGCCGGGTACAGTGAGAGCATGTAAGAACGAATGGTTTCAGACTGATACTGGATTTTGACTGGCCTGCTAAAGCGGTCATCGCAGTCGCGGTCCGGCAAAGCAGCCGCACTCAACATACCAAGGGGACCACTGAGAAACCTATGACCAAGCTAAATTCACCAAAGGCTACGCCTTTTTCTCAGACGTTTTTCCATGGCACTAAGGCTGACCTGAAGATTGGTAGCCTGGTGGAAGCCGGACGCAACTCAAACTTTGGACAGAGGAAACAAGCCAGGTACATCTTTCTAACGGCAACGCTGGATGCTGCCATCTGGGGCGCTGAGCTGGCCCTTGGTGAAGGGCGGGAAAGGATTTACCTGGTGGAGGCCACCGGTCCCATTGAAGACGATCCTGACTTAACCGACAGGAAATTTCCCGGTAACCCAATAATGTCCTATCGCTCCGTCCATCCGTTTAAAGTCGTCGGAGAAGTAGCAAATTGGCAGGGGCATTCAGTTGAGCAGGTCAGGGCGATGAAAGAAGGAGTGGCAAGACTCAAGGAACAAGGGATTGAGTCCCTAAATGATCGCTGACAAGTCAAAATATTTGCTCCTCGCTGTGCCCGATGCCGATAGGCTGATTGCGCTGTTTGTGAGCATCATCGGCACAAAAGTCTGGACGCTGATTGAGCTTTTGCATAACCCTGTTTACTTTGTCCCTTGCGGTAGCCGATGACGTCTTATCAGAACAGCGAATCCGAGAAAGTCGCACTTGAACATGAAGCCGCCCGGCTGTTTATGCGCTGGTATGAGCGTAATACGGGTGAAGAAATCCGCCATATATGGCACAACCGGCCACAGAAACCGGATGTCTCAAGCTATTTAAACGGAAGCCGTCTGGATCTGGAAATCGCCCACTTGTACGGCTCCGAACAGGAAGCCATGCAAATTCTGGGGAGGGAACTGGATGACAGTACCCGCCAGGAGTTAAAGGAGCTGGAACAGTACGAAGAAACTTATCCCCGTTTGCTGAAGGCGCTGAATCGGATTCTGGCCAACAAGTCGTTAAAACAATATAAAAGCCAACGGGTGTGGCTGGTGATCCGCAATGCTCATCCGGCCTGGACCACAGAGGAAATTCAGTCGCTGCAGCATCATATCAAGGTGCCTGATCAACATCCTTTCGAGCAAATCTGGATGGTCGGTGATATGCGCGGCGAGACTGGAATAATCCAGTTGTTTCCCTGAGCAGAACGAACAAGGGATCGCGCCATCCGTATGGTTTTAAAGCGATTGAGATTCAGCAATGCCGCTGAGGCTTTGATCTCCGGCGATAACAGGCGCACCGGCAGCGCCGGTTGGACGAGCGTCGCAGATGGGTGTCTGGTATGCTTTTTCTCCTCCTAAGCAAGCAAGGAAAAATAATGAAAACAACCGCTTCGATTAGAAGTCTGGCCTGCAGCCTGATGGCGGCGCTGGTTATGCCCGCCTGGGCGGCGTCTCTGGATCCTGCCCGGATAGAAATGCTTGGCCCCATCCCATTGGGTGAAACAAAAGCCGGCCCCCATCAGGATGCTATTGTCAGGAATATCCAGACTGCCCTGGCGGAATTGGATAGCGATAAACTCACTGTCTTCGGCCAATCTTATTCCTGGCGGCCCCTCGAGCCTGTCCAGGCCGACGCTGCCGGGCTGATTCTGTCGAGGATGGAACTGGGGGTCGATGGCTTTACAACGGGTCATTTGTCCGTTACCGGGCTGGATAAGGTGCAGCTGTTTGTTGACGGCCAGAAACAGGAAAAAGAGGACAAGGGATTTAAACTGGCCCTGCCAACGGGTGACTACCAGTTACTGGTGGTGGCCGAAGAGGTGGTCGCCGGCCAGTCTCCCGGCTTCGAATTTACCGGGGCCGAAGCATCCGACCAAGTGACCCTGCAGCAAGGCAAGCGACGCCTGTCTGCCCGGCAACTGTTTGATAGTCCGGTCGTGTCCAACCTGCAGGTCTCCCCAAAAGGCGCCTATGCCCTGGTCAGCTACAGGCGGTTTACCCCTGAGCAGGAGGATACGGCGGTCAGCCGCACCGAACTGGTCAGAGTGAAAGATATGCAGGTACAGCAGGTTTGGGACTCAGCGCCGGCCAATGCACTGTTTTCTCCGGATGAGCAACATTTGCTGTTCAGCCAGCATGACAAACTTCAAGCAATGAATCTCAAGGATTTGTCCGTCCGGGTCATCAGTGGTGAGCTTAAGGATGCCAGTGGCTTTCGTTTTGTGAACAGCGACAGTCTGGTGTTTGCCTGGAATCAGGAAGGCAAGGACGACGGCGAGCTGGTGAAACGCTACCAGGCGCTGGAAGACAGATGGAGCGGCTGGCGTGACAACAGCCAGTTGTATCAGTTGGATCTGGACAGCGGTTTTATCCGCCAACTGACCGATGACAAGGCCAGTTCCAGTCTGCTGGATGTCAATGAGGATAAAGGTACGCTGTTGATAGGGCGTAGCCTGGTGGACTACAGTTCCCCGCCACATGGCCTGTCCGGTCTGTATGAGCTGGACCTGGCCAGCCTTACCGAACGCGAGATTGGCCAGTACCGGGCGCTGAATGATGCCCGGTATGCCAAGAGCGGCCTGTACGTGCTCGGGGGCCCCAACTTTGCCGGTGGGGCCGGGCTGAATGTCAGTGAGGGACTGACGGCCAATGACTACGACGGGCAGCTTTATCATATGGCCCTGGACGGCAGTAATGTGAAGGCATTGTCGAAAAGTTATGATCCGGCGATAAGCGCCATGCAGGTCCTGGACAATGACGATCTGCTGCTCAAAGTCGGCAAGGCCGACCGTGTGCCGCTTGTCTGGTACGATGCCAGTGAACAGAAATATAAAGAGCTGACCCCGCAACTTGACGTGGTCAAGCATTGGGCGGCCAGTGAGGGGGATCAGCCACAGATTCTGTATGCCGGCACCACGACCTCCATTCCTCAAGCCCTGTATCGACAAAAGCTGGGCCGCAAGGCAGAGAAGGTTTGGGATTCTGCCAACTACTACGCCGATACCCGGATACCTGAACTGGAGGAATTTGACTTCGTTAACGCCCGGGGCCAGAACATAGACGGGCGAGTGTATTTACCCCACAACCTGGACAAAAACCGCAAGTATCCTGCCATCATCTATTACTATGGCGGCACCGCACCGGTGACCCGTGGCTTTACCGGCCGCTATCCCTTTAACTTGTGGGCGGCCCATGGTTATGTGGTCTATGTGTTGCAACCCACCGGTACCACGGGATATGGCCAGGACATGTCGGCCCGCCATGTGAACGCCTGGGGGGATGACACCACCGAGGATGTGATTGCCGGGACACAGGCATTCCTGAAGGCCCACCCTTATGTGGACGCGGACAAGCTCGGGCATATCGGGGCCAGCTACGGCGGCTTCATGACCATGTGGCTGGCCACCCAGACGGATATCTTTGCCGCGTCCATCTCCCATGCAGGGATTTCCAACATCACCTCTTACTGGGGGCAGGGGTGGTGGGGCTTCGGCTATTCCGGCGTTGCTTCCAGGGGCAGCTTTCCCTGGAACAATGCCGACTTGTACAGCCAGCACAGCCCTTTGTTCCATGCGGATAAAATCAGCAATCCCATGCTGCTGATCCACGGCGACGCAGACACCAATGTGCCGCCCGGCGAGAGCCAGAACATGTATACGGCGCTGAAACTTCTCGGCAAGGACGTGGAACTGGTGGAGTATAAGGGGGACAATCACCATATTCTGACCCGGGACAAGACCTTCCACTGGTGGTCCACCATCCTGGCGTATTTTGATAAACATTTGAAAGACGAGCCCCAGTGGTGGCAGCATCTGTATCCACAGGAGTGACAGGTCAGGCGGCTGCGGCCGCCTGATGTTGTGTTAACCCGCACCAAACAGGACAAGTTATGAAACGGAAGCTAGGTTTGCTCTTGGCCATCTCAGCCCTGCTACTCAGCGCCTGCATGGCAACAGGCCAGAAGTCGGCCCCGGGTGATGCCATTGGCTCGGTCGACCCGGACAAATTACTGCAGGATTATGGCGTATTTGCCGAGGCCTACCGGCAATACCAGCCTGACGGGGATGATCTGGACGCCATGGCCCGCCTGGAAGGCAAAGGACTGATCGTCATGTTTGGCACCTGGTGTCATGACAGCGAAAGGGAAGTGCCACGCTTGCTAAAGTTGCTGGATGAATCCCAGGTTAAGATTGCCTGGTTGCAATTGGTGGCGGTAGATAGGCACAAGCAGGAGCCCTCCGGTCTCAACCGTCAGTATCAGCTTCATTACACGCCCACTATTATTCTGCTCAGTGAGGGGGAAGAAGTGGGTCGTATCGTCGAAAAACCACAGAAATCCCTGGCGGCCGACCTTGCTGCCCTGGCAGATAGGGCGCCTTGAGCCGGTGTACCGGCGCGAGGCCGCTTTTACTTAAGCTGCTGAAAATACGCTGAAGTTTTTCTTCCATCAGAATATTTTCTGGCTAAACTTTCAACTACACCTTCAGTAGCTGTAAGCAAAAATAATAATGAATCAGGTCACACTGCGTTCCTGTTGCGCCGCCCTGGTGTTGGCGCTCATTACGGCAAGCCCCGGCTTATCTGCTCAGCAGGGCTCTTCCCTTCAATCATTGACCGATCTGGTGCAACAACAGGATTTCGAGTCCGCGTTGCAACTGGCAAATCGCCTGTTGCCTGAATGGGAGGGAGACCCCCGCTTCGATTACCTTTATGGCCTGTCTGCCCGTGGTAATGGTCTTGTCCACCAAGCCCTGTTTGCCTTCGAGCGGGCAGTGCACAACCAGCCTGACTCCGCTGCCGCCAGGTTTGCTCTGGCCAGCACCTACTTCGAGGTGGGCAATATGCCGGCTGCCCAGCGTGAGTTCGAACGTTTGCAGCAAAGCGGCCTGGACGGCGCCCTGGCAGATTCCGTGGCCCGTTACCTGGATACCATACAACGCTGGCAGGGAACCACGGAGCCACATTGGCGCAACTGGGTGCAGGTGGGGTTAGGCCACGATTCGAACCCCAACAGCGGGGTGGAAGACGAATTTGTGCATATTCCTCTGCTGGGCCAGGTGAGGCTGTTTGAGCAAAGCCGCGAAATCAGCAGCAGCTACTATGATGTCCAGGCCCAGGTGCAGTGGATAGTGCCGCAGGATCAGCATTCAGCCTTCAATCTGTTGGCCTCAATACTGCATGCTCAATTCAGCGACGATGCGGTGTGGTCACGTAGTTATGCCAGTCTGCAGGGCGGTTATGAAACCCGGCTGGGCAGCTATGAGATGCATGCCCAGGCCTTCTACCGGCCCTTGAGATTAGATAGTGAAGCCTATCTGGACTACTACGGCGTTAAGGCCGGAGTGCTGCGGCCATGGCGACAAGGCTGGCAACTTGGTCTGGATCTGACCCTGGCCAATCAGCAGTATGATCAGTTGTCTGAGCTGGATAAGCAGGTGCTGATGGCTGACGGCTGGATAGGGGCTGTCACCGACAGTGGCGAACACAAGTTGCTGCTGCGCTGGGGACGGGAAAATGCCGATCTGGCCCGCAGCGATTTCAACAGCCGTGACTATCAGGGGATAGGTTATCAATGGCGTCATGCCTTTGCTGGCCAGTGGCTGACCAGTATCAGTCTCGACTATCTGGATGCGGATTATGAAGCCGTCCATCCGCTGTTTGGCGAGGTGCGCAAGGACAGTTTCCTGCGTGCCGAACTGGAATTGCGCTACCGCTTCAACAACCAGTGGCAATGGTCCACCAACCTGACCTATCTGGATAACGACAGCGACCTGACACTCTACCAATACCAGCGCACCAAACTCTGGACAGGAGCCCGTTATGTTTTCTGACCCACGACTGACATGCAGTTTGATGCTGCTGGCGGGGCTTGGCTTGCCGGTTCAGGCTGAACTGGCCCCTGCCGGCAAGGCCATTATGGCCAGGGGGCAGGTGCAGGCCAGTGCTGAGCAGCAAACCAGGGCGCTGAAAAGGGCGTCGCCGGTATTTCAGGTGGATCGGGTCAGCACCGGGGCACAAAGCGCCACCCAGCTTCGTATGCTGGATGGCGGCCTATTGTCCATGCAGCCGGAAACCGAGCTGGCTATCCATGACTACCTGTACAATGAGCAAACCCATCAAGGCTCGGTTTCCATGTCCATGCTCAAAGGCGGCCTGCGCACCGTGACCGGAGCGCTGCAACATGCCCAGGGCCAGTATCAGATGGATACGCCGGTAGCCACCATCGGCGTGCGGGGCACCCATTACGAAGCCAGGCTGGTACAGGGCGATCTGTATCTGGCCGGCTGGCAGGGCATTATTGATGTGCAGGTCACTGTACCTGGTAAAAACGCCGGTTTTTCCCTCGGGCCCGACGAGCCTTACCGCTTTGCCATCGTGAGGGCCAACGGTGAAGTGGAGTTTCTGATCGGTGCACCGGCGCTGTTTGCCGAAGGCCATAACCAGCCTGACGGCACAGGGTTATTGGCCCAACAGGCTGAATTGGACTTCAGTGTGGAAGCGCCGGACAGGCAATTGGGTGAACCGGCCCCATCCTTGAGCTATGATCTGACCGGCCGTGACTTTTTCGACAACGAGCGACTGGTCAGTGAGTGGACGCCGGGAGAGGGCAGCGACATCAGCCGCAGCGGCGAAGCCACTTTCGATTTTCTGGCCAGCCATAGCCTTACCAGCAGCCAGGGGGCTTTATCCAGTCTCAGTATGAGCATGCAGGTGAATTTTGATGGCGCCTGGGTGCCCAGCGGTAATCTGTCTTTTACCGATTCGGGCGGTGAGTGGTTTGCGGTGTTCAACGGGGTGCTGGACAGCCAGTCCATGGATCTGGTGGTGAACTTTGCCAGCCATGGCAACAATCTGGCCGATGGCAATATCCAGGCCCTGCTGGTGGACGATGCCAGGGCCATCCTGGGTAATCTCAGCCTGTTTGAGCTGGATAACCCCTCGGTGCAGGTCGGCGGCGGTTTTGTGCTGACAGAACAGCCATAAGGAGCATCATATGAGAATCTTGCTTGTCTGGCTGATAACAACCCTGTTTAGCCTGAGTGTGCAGGCGGCCCAGAGCAGCGGCAGTTTCCTGCACCCGGCCGCAGGACAGTCTTTCGATGGCAACCTGCTGGTATCGGTGCAGGTTGCAGACTCCGATGGCCTGAATGCGGTCTTTATCACGTTTGATGAACAGCCCGCCCGTTTGTATTTGTGCCAGAGCCGCGATGTCTGTCAGTCCAATTTCAGACGGACCCTTTCCGATATCAATCCGGCCATCTCGGGCCTGAACCCGGGTGTGCTGACCCTGACCCTCTGGGCCATGGACACCCAGGGCAATGTGGCGTCGCTGGACAACCGCACCGTCACCTGGCAACCTCCCTCATTGGGCACAGTAGAGGTGTCCCGCAGTGCTGATGGCACCTCCTTGGATGTTAGCTGGCAGAGCAGTCCGGGGCTTTTGCGTTATAACCTTTACCTGGCCAGCCAGTCGGGAGTTAACCGCAGCACCTACCGGCAATTGCCGGATGGCCAGGCCAGACTGGCGGTGCGCCAGCCACCGCAATCCTTTACCGGCCTGGACCCGCTTAAAACCTATTATCTGCTGGTTACCGGCTTAAGCGGCGCCGGCGAAAGTGCCCTGAGCGGACAGATAACCCTTCCTGCCCCCGATGCACCGCCCAATGCTCCGCCTATTGCCAGTGATGATGCCTACAGTACCTCACAAGACCAGCCCCTGGTGGTGCCTGCAGTCTCGGGACTGCTGGTCAATGATCTGGATCCTGACGGCGACCCGCTGACCGTTGCCAACCAGCCGGCTTCACCGCCGGCGTCCGGTAGCCTGGATTTGCAGGCTGACGGCAGTTTCAGCTATACCCCTGACGCCGGATTTACCGGCCAGGACAGCTTCAGTTATACGGTGCTGGATGGCAAGGGGGGCAGCGCCCAGGCCCAGGTGACGGTGGATGTGACCGCTGCGGGTATCAACAATCCGCCCGATGCGGTGGATGACAGCTACAGCCTGTTGCAGGATCAGGTGCTCATGGTGCCTGAGGCTAGCGGTCTGCTGGCCAATGACAGCGATGCGGATGGCGATGCGCTGACGGTGGATCCTACTCCTGCAGTGATGCCTGTGTCTGGCTCTTTGGATCTGAACGGCGACGGCAGTTTCACCTACAGCCCGGATCCCGGCTTTGTCGGCCAGGACAGCTTTACCTATGACGTGCTGGACGGCAACGGCGGCGTAAGCCAGGCCGAGGTCAGCATTGAAGTCACCGCCATTCCCGGAGATATTCTTGGCGACTCCCTTAGTATCACTGGGGACCTTCTGTATACCGGCCTGGGTGAGGAAACCGCCGGCGGTCAGATTGGCACCGGCCGCTACCGCATCGGCAACTGTATTCAGGTGATTGACACCCGCTGCACCATGGTGGGACGTTACGAAGAAACCGACCTCAGCGGCCAGCAACCAGGAGCACAGGGCAGCTATGCTTTTGTGATGACCTATCCGGGGATAGGACCCTCACCGGTACTGGCCAGATCCGTGGTGCCCAACAGTAATTCCCTGCAGTTTTATGATGTAGGCGGAGCCACCTTTGCGCTCAGCCTGTTTCCCGATCAGGGTGGAATTATTCAGGCTCAGTACCCGGCTGTTCCATTTGATGAATCAATCGACTTTTTTGCCTTTATTACCAATCCCGTTACCTGTAACGGCTTACCTGTGGGTAATCCCTGCAGCATAGGCGAGGTGGGCAAAGTGGTGGATGCCAGTCTGACCGCCCCCCTGGACAGGCTGGAATTTACCATTCCTGGTATCGCACTGGTGGAAGGGCAAAGCGCACCCCAGGCGGAGGATGATCAGTTTCTGACGGGTATGGACCAGGTATTGACGGTTGAGGGGCTGGGAGTGCTGGCCAACGATCTGGATGCCGACGGGGCCCTGCAGGGCGACAGCCTGGTGATCAGAAACAGCCTGAATCCTGGGATTGGGTCCCTGGTGGGCCTGGCGGTGGATGAATACCGGCAGTTGCTGTACCTCTATCCGTCTTTTGGCGCCAGTGTGCAGGTGCTGGATCGTCAGGGGACACCTCAGGGAAGCTTTACCTCCCAGGGTGAGGCGGCCAATGATGTAGACCTGGATGTGGCTCCACGGGGACTGATGCTGGGCGACACTCAACTGGCCCAGGGCACACTGTTACAGATCAATGGCGAGACCGGGATTGCCGAGATCTATGCCATAGACCCCCAATCCGGCACGCTGTTGGCTCAACTGGATCCGGAATTTGGCAGCAGCCATGTAGTGGGCGGCGTTTACAACCCGGTCAGTCAGAGCCTGTTCCTGATTCAGGACAATGTGCCGGCAGGTGCCGAGGCCAACCGGGTGGCCGAAATTGACCCGCAGAGCGGCCTGGTGCTGGGCAGTTTCAATCTGGATCCCCAGCAGTACTCGGTCAGTTTTGGCGACATTGGCGTCAATCAGCAGACCGGCCATCTTTACCTGGTCAGCAGCATCCGCAGCGAGATGGCCGAATATGATACCCAGGGGACGTTAATCCGCACCCTCCCCCTCCCTGCCGGAGTGGGCACTATCAGCGGCCTTGCAGTCAACGCCAGTGGCGACCTGATCTGGATGGCGTCCACATCAGGGCAGGTCTTTGAGCTGGGTCTGGCTAACCAGGCCAGCCTGCCGACCCTGACGGTGACTCTGGTGCAGGAGCCGGCCCATGGCACCCTGACCCTGGAGCCGGGCGGTGGCTTTCAATATACCCCGGCCACGGGCTTTACCGGTCAGGACAGCTTTACCTACCAGGTCAGGGACAGCTTTGGTTTGATCAGCCTTGCCCAGGCCAGCATACAGGTGCAGTAGCCATGTTGTGTCCGGAGTCAGACAGGGCGTGAAAAAAACGGTAGTCGGTCGACGTTTTCTGGCCCTGTGGTTATTACCGCTGTTGCTGCTACTGCTGTGTCTGATCCTGCAGTTTTTTCCCGCCAAGGGCATGGAGCAGACCCTGCTGCGCCTGGAAGGCCTGCTGTACGATGCGAAGATCCAGTACCTGCCCCCCTGGCCTCGCAGCGTCAGCAATATCCAGATTGTGGATATCGACGAGCGCAGCCTGCATGAAGTCGGCCGTATGCCCTGGGACAGGCGGGACTTTGCCCGCCTGACCGATAAGCTTAGCCAGGCCGGCGCCCTGGTGATCGCCTTCGATATTCTGTTTTCCGAACGCCAGGACAATCAGGTCCAACAGGCACTTTCCCAGTGGTATCAGGCAGGAGAACTGCCTGAGCAGCAATGGCAGAGGCTAAGGGATAAAGCCCAGGCCATGGACGCGGATCGACAGTTTGCCCGGCGACTGGGCGAAACCGAAGCGGTGCTGGCCAACCTGTTTCACCATCATCCACAACTGCAAAGCGGAAAGATTCTTGCCGGCAAGGTTGCCCAACCAGAGGGCGCCATACCGGGCCAGATTAAATCCTATCAGGGCCATGCGGGACCTATTCCGGTGCTGGCAGAAGCCGCCTCCGGCCAGGGTTTTATGAATGCCGATGCGGACGCCGACGGACTGACCCGACGGGCGGCGCTGCTGCTGGAAATGAACGGGCAGCTTTACCCCTCACTGGCGCTGGAAACTTTCCGTGTCTACAGCCTGGTGGAGCGGGTGCAGCCAAGCTGGGTGCAAGTAGCCGGCCAGGCACAACTGGAAGGGGTCCGGGTCGGCAACGCCCTGATCAGGACAGATCAGCAAAGCCGCATCCAGATCCCTTTTCGCGGCCCGGCTCGTGATTATCCCTACAGTTCGGCGGCTGATGTGCTAAGCGGCAGGATACTTGATAACAGATTCGATCAGGCGGTGGTATTTGTCGGTACCTCGGCCACCGGCCTGGCGGATTTACGTGCCACGCCTACGTCCCTGACCTTTCCCGGCGTGGAGATCCACGCCACGGTGTTTGACGCCCTGATCTCGCCACAGCACTTGCCCTACCGGCCGGACTGGGCGACCGGCGCCCTGGCCGTGCAACTGGTGCTGCTGGGATTGCTGTGTATTTTGCTGTTGCCACGCTTCAGCCCCTGGACCAGTTTCGCCGCCACCTTATTGCTATTGGCGCTGGTGGTGGGCTTCAACCTGTGGCTATGGCAGGTGCATGTGATGGACCTTCCCATGGTGATGCCGCTGGTGCTGGTACTGGTACTGTCCGCCTACTTCATCTGTTACGGCTTTTTGTCCGAAGCCAGCCGCCGCCAGCGGGTCAGGAATATTTTTGCCCAGTACCTGCCGCCGGCTCATATCGACCGACTGCTTAATGAGCCTGGGTCGGTGAGCCTGGCCGGGGAAAAGAAAACCCTGTCGGTGCTGTTCAGCGATATCCGCGGTTTTACCAGCATTTCAGAGGGCATGACCGCCCAGGAGCTCAAGCTGTGGCTGAATCAGTTTTTCTCGCCCGTCACCAAGGCGATTCTGGAAAACGACGGCACCATAGACAAATATGTGGGCGATATGGTGATGGCGTTCTGGGGGGCGCCGCTGGAAGAGCCTGAACATGCCAGCAAGTCCATCCAGGCGGCCTTCGCCATGCTGGAGGCCCTCGAGCAGGTCAATCAGTCCTTTGCTGCCCAGCAGCAGCCGCTGGCGAGCATCGGCATAGGGATCAACAGCGGTGAGATGAATGTGGGCGACATGGGCTCGGATTTCCGTCGCAGCTACACGGTCATCGGCGATGCGGTAAACCTGGGCTCGAGGCTGGAAGGCCTGACCAAATTCTATGGGGTGGAGGTGCTGGTCAGCGAATCGACCCGGGCCCTGGCCGGTGATTTCAATTATCTGCTGGTGGACAAGGTCAGGGTCAAAGGCAAGCAGCGGCCTATCCGGCTGTGTATGCCGATTAATCCATCAGCAGCAGAGGCGTTCTGCACCCTCTGCAGTCAGCTTAACCAGGCCATTGAAGCCTATCTGCAAAGGGACTTCGAAGCCGCCCGGCGGATCCTGCAACAACTTCCTGCCGATAATCCGTTGAGCACCCTGACCGGACTTTATCTGCAGCGGGTGCAAAGCTATCTGCAAGCTCCTCCGCCGGAAGACTGGGACGGCACCTTTGTGCATACCAGTAAGTGAAGTAGAGTCTGCTTTAGCTGACCTTAGCATTAATACTCAGATCCAAACAAAGAAGGTAAAAAGGCAGCGCCGGCTTGGCCTTCGCAGACACGCTGTAAACCCTTCCCTGGGCGCTTCGCTTCGACATCCTGTCTCAGAGAGTCTGCGAAGGCCAATCCGACACTGCCTCCCAGCCTTTTCTCTGTTTGTAAGTAAGGGGTTTGCAGCCAGACCGTCGAACTCGGCGACGGCAGATGAAACTTTTTAAGACAGACTGAGAGGAACTGGATTTTGACGGCACTTGTAGGTCTGGAAAGAGCGAATAGGCGACATTGGCGTGGCGGATTGTTTGATTTCTAAAGTCGGTAAAGGCAATCTGAATGGTTAATTTGGATGCGACCCTTTTTATTCCGACTCTTTTTATTCCGACCCTTTTTATCCTACTTTCGTTTTATTCCACTTAAGCTTGTATTTTGGTCCTAGCGGCAGTCACAGCTGATGTCCCCTGGCTGTCATCCATTTTACTCGCGCAGAGGACGCATAGACGCCAAGAATACCAGAACAAAGATTACTGCCTAAGGCTGGCTCTTCACCTGTTTGTAGAGGTGAGAGATTGTTCGTCACGAAAATTCTGAAGACAAACTGAGAGAAATTGGTTACTGGTGACACTTTGAATGGCGGGGTTGAGCGAGTTTCGGTCTTTACTGAGACCAGGCGTGGCCGTCTGCTTCAGACTGTGAGTTCAACCGATCTTAGAGGCAATAGACACCAAAGCCGCCCAGCGGGATGAGTGCTCATGCTCTGATGTCAAAACCATGCGAACTGCGCGCTCACGCAATTCAGGGGAATAGGTTACTCTCTTTATCATTGGCTAATTCTCTCAAGATAATTAGCCTCCGACAAACCCGGAGAGATTCAAGGTTGCAAAAGTAACCTCACAATTTTGTGTAACTAAAGATTTTAGTTAGCTGATTCACAACCTGATGAGTTGCACTCAATAACCGTGACTACCGGAGTCAGCCCATTACCTGTTGGTGCATTAATCGACATACCCATGGACTGTAAATAAGAGAGCAATGCATTTAAGTAGTCAGAATCACTGGTATCTACTCTATAACTTGAATACTGGATTTCTTGGTGTGTCATTCCAATCGTGTTATTGTATTTGTCGATAATCTTTAATATATTCACCAAGGTTTTCGTTCTCGTATACTTAAACTCAACCGTAATCTTACTTTGATCTGCCAAAGTAAATACTTTTACATCCTTGATGTTTATATTAAGTATAGAAGCTGTATTCACAAGAGTCCTGTCTATCAGGCCAAGCATGGTTTCGTTCAGCCTAGACTCAGCATATTGTTTAAAGTCATTCTGATAGAAAGAATGTCGAGCCAACTCCAGTCCATTTGAAACTAGATTAGAGGGGACTTGGTAAAAACCATCACCAGAAAAATCTGCGTACATGGCTTTTATCCCGTCTGAAAAGTCCTTGAAAGCCTGACGCTCCTGAGTAGTCGTGGTAGACGGACTTATAATAGTGTAAGTCTCGCCATTATAAAAATGCTCAACATTATATTTAGAAACAGCGCCAGTGGACGTATCCGTAACATACACTGCATCAGTGAAACTATCATAATAAGAATTCTCGTGAATCCACTGATCTATGACTTGAAGACCATTTGATGGATTTCCATCAATGGCAGTACCACCAAATGCAAAAGCAGATGTAAAAGATAGAATAAGAAAAATGAGCTTCATGTTAATTTCCTATAAAAATAAAGCAATTATCCATATGTCAGAAAAACTCAGTTCAAAACTTTCTACTCACCTCCTTCTTTATCTATCGGCGCTAAGAAAATATATGCTATCCAGACTAGCCAATTAGCAAAAATTACAGCTAGAATCCAAACCTTTTTTTCCGTACCTGATGTTTTATTCGACTTCCAAATATACAAAACTGGAAAAAACCAAAAAACAAACACCAAAAAGAAGGGCGCCCAAGCCATCAACGTTTCTTCTAGGTAACTCATAGACAAACCATTTAAAATTGGAGGAAAACTATCTTCAAAGAGACTTGAGGGACGAGACTATAGATCTAAACTTGGAGAACTCAGACCATCCTAGTCATGACATCATTCCTTTGATGCCCTGAATCCTACTACCAAAAATTTTGTCTGGTCAATATTTTTTATCTCCAAAAAGTTACTCGTCTATGTGACCAAGCTAACTTAAGAGCGAACGGGGTCAGTTCTTGCACTTTGCAGAGAGACCGCATTTGGCACAAACCAGCCGATCTTCCCAACTCTCACCTGTCCTAAGGTGAAGAGCAGGCTTTCATCAGCCGTCGCTTTATCTGGCGGTCTGGTGCAAAGCTGACAGGGAAAAAACCAAGGACAAGGTGGGAAGGCATTGTCGGATTGGCGTTCGCAGACTCTCTGAGACAGGATGTCGAAGCGAAGCCCCCAGGGAAGGGTGCACGGCGTGTCTGCGAAGGCCAATCCGGCAGTGCCTGTTACCAGTGCCACTCCAGAGAAAGACTACACTTTACGCCCACAGCGCCGCCGCGTGAAACACAGACAACAAGCCCCCTCCGTGTTCTCTGTGATTCTGTGGTTCACCAATTACCAGTCCTATGGACTAAACCCCGGAATAGCCGACAAATCGATCTCATCCAGTTGCTCGGGTTTGAGAAAACGCTCTGCGTATTCCAGGTAGACCTTCTCTTTGACAAACACATCAAACAGATCCGGGTCGATATGGTTGCCCAGTTTCATCCGTCCCATAATGGTCAGGCATTCGCTGATCTTCTTGGCCTCTTTGTAGGGCCGGTCGGCGGCGGTCAGGGCCTCGAAAATATCGGCGATGGCCATCATCCTGGCCGGTACCGACATCTGCTCGCGGGTGAGCTTTTTCGGATAACCGGTGCCGTCCATCTTTTCATGGTGGCCGCCGGCAAACTCCGGCACCCGCTGCAGGTGCTTGGGAAAGGGTAGGGATTCGAGCATCTCGATGGTGATATCCATATGCCGGTTGATAATGGCGCGCTCTTCGTCATTCAGGGTGCCGCGGGCAATGCGCAGGTTGTAGACTTCCTCGTCGGACAGCAGCGGCACCATTTCAGTGCCGATGCGTACCTGGCGGGACTGACCGATTTGTACCAGTCTGTCCTGATCCTCGGGGCGCATAAACTCCCCGCCGGTGTTGGCCTGTTTAACGAAGGCCAAATCCTCATCCAGTTGCGCCAGTTCCCCCTGCATCTGCTGCATTAGTTCAGGATGGTCTGCCTTGTCCTTATGCTGCAGGTATTGCAGTTCCACATCCCGCTTGGCCAGCTCGAAACGGGTTTCCACCAGGGTGATACGGTCAAACACGGTTTCCAGCTTGGTGGACTTGTCCATTACATATTCAGGGGTGGCAACCTTGCCGCAGTCATGGATCCAGCCGGCCAGATTCAGCTCGTGGCGGTCTGCATCTGACATACGGAACTCCGCCATCGGCCCTTCGGTGTGCCGATGTACGGCTTCGGCAATCATCATGGTCAGTTCCGGCACCCTGCGACAATGGCCGCCGGTATAGGGGGATTTTTCGTCTATGGCCTTGGCGATAAGCTGGGTGAAAGACTGAAACAGCTCCTCCATGGCATCAATCAACTGGCGGTTGGTCAGCGCTACCGCCGCCTGCGAAGCCAGGGCCTGCACCTGCTTGACGGTTTCGGGCGAAAAGGGTCCCACCTCGCCGTTGTGCCTGGCGTTGACCAATTGCAGCACGCCGTTTAGCTCACCCTCGTGGTTTTTCATCGGGATGGTCAGTACCGAACGGGTCTGGTAGTCGTATTCGTCATCCATCCGCTTGGCATTAGAGTGCTGGTAATCGGGTTGCTGGGACAGATCGTCGATATTGATGACCTGGCCGGTTGCCGCTGCATGTGCCACCGCAGCCTTGGTATTGGGTTGACCGTCGATGAAAATAGGAATGGGGGGAAAACTTGCCTGCAAAGGGGAGGAGCCGCCAAAATGCAGCCGCAGGCTGTCATTGAGCAGGGTGTCGAAGACCAGATTGTTTTCCTGGTCTACGGCATAGATGGTCCCGCCATCGGCCTGTGACAGGTTTTTGGCCGCCAGCAGAATGTGTTCCAGCAAAACCCGGGTATTCTTCTCACTGGACAGGGAAATGCCAACATTGACGATTTCCTCGAGAATCTTGTCGCTATCCACCTAAGACTCCTCAGTAAAAGCTACTTAAGCAGGTCTACTGTAGCTGGCTTTTAGCTGGGAGTCTTGTTGGTTTTTCACGACAGTGTGTGGGAAAAAGAAAGCACCCTGCACCGATCCGACGTGGACCAGAGCACTTGTCTGACCTTGATCTTTCTGTGTCCCAGGATGTCACCCACTCTTTACTTCCGCAGGTTGGTCAGTTCAACGCCACCGGAACCATCCGAACGCAGATCGAAGTCGCCCACGTCGTCCACCCGGATATCGCCGCTGCCGTCGGTCACTTCCACCAGCCCGGTCACCGTGCTGACCTCGATGCTGCCTGAACCGTCATCGATGGTCAGATTGCCTGAGACGGTATTCACTTCCAGGTCACCTGAACCATCGATGATATGGGCGCTGCCTGCTACGGTGAGCAGGGTGAGGTCGCCGGAGCCGTCATCGATATGCACATCGCCGGCCACCGTGACAATGCGCAGATCCCCGGAGCCGTCTTTTACCCGCAGGTTACCGGCGACAGTGCGGACGTCTGTACTTCCTGAGCCGTCGGTGATGTTCACATCTGCGCTTATGTCCTCAACCCGCAGTTCACCGGAACCGTCGTTGACATCCAACCTGAGCCGTTTAGGCATCAGCACTTCCAGGTGGATACGGGCCTCGCCCCGGTAGTCTTCATTTATCCGCCCCACCAGCCTGGCGGTATCGCCGTCCCGTTCCAGGGTCAGTTCGTAGTCATCCTCGTCCAGGCTTGACCCAAAATCTGTCTCGATGCTGGCGTTGACCAGAATCTCAGTCCGGCCTTCCTCGCCCTTGATATTCAGCTCACCGGCACCGGCTTCAACTGTAAAGGCCTTTAACTGGTCTGTGTCGACGCTCAGTTCACGGTGCTGCGCGGCCAGGCTGCCAGCCGACAACAAGCTAAGAGTGAGCAGGGGAGTCAGTAATTTCATAATCTTCCTTATCGATTTTCAATAAATATTCCCTGGTTAGTCGCAACCCCGCCGGCAAAGGTTTAAAGCCGCAGAATTTATACCAACCGGATTAATCTTTAGTGCACTCAGCGAAAGCCAAAGTGTTCGATACCAAGGCGCCCGTATGAAGGTCTAGTGGCGCTAAATCGAATACGGGCAACACAGGTAGCGGGCACTTTGGCTTCGCCCGCAGGGAGCGCCATGGATGGCGTGAAGTAGAACAACGCAGGAGCAGTTGTCGAGAGCGTCCAGAAAGCATTATCTCTGCGTTCCAGCCTCTTGACATAGAGCCACTATGCCTTCGAGGCTGCGCCTTGAGCTAATCCTTTCTGGTCAGCTCTGAATGCACTAAAGATTAATCCGATTGGTATTAGCTTGGGGCTAGGCTGGGCGGGATATCCTGGCCAGGTAGCAACCATGAGTGGCCGAGTGCAAATGCAGGTATTCCACTTCGGGGTTGGCCAGGTATTGTTCGATATGCTGCCTGAGCTCCGGTTCATCCGCAACCAGGGCGGCCAGTTTCAGCCGATGCTGTGGGCAGAAGGCCCGCAGTGCCATGCGACGGGTTTTGAACATGACGGGGATCTCGCCAGGCTGATAGTGCCGGCTGACTTGTCCCTCACGCACGTAGATGGCATAACAGGAGCGGAATGGACTCTCTACGTCCAGGTGCCAGTAATTCACTAATAACATGCGTTCGCCAGGCTCCGGCAACTGCAGTGTTATCCGGCAGGGATAGCTGTTGGGATGGTCGACCCGGGCGGTAAGGACGCCATGTTTGGCAAGCTCCTGCTCCGACAGGCCATACAAGGGTTCGAATTGCTGATGATCCAGGGTGTGAAACTGAAAGGACATGAGTGTGGTACTCCAGGGTAAAATGAGTGAGTTAGAAGGCTATTCCCATAGGCATGGCGTAGCGATCCGCTTCTTGCTGAAAGCCATTCTTTTACCTGGCCCTTAAATTCAGCAAGAAACGGACAGCCAGTTAGCAAAGGCTGCAGTAGCATCTAGACTCCAATTCCACTCGGGGAGCAAATCATGTCACAGACCACCCACACCAGGATCCTGCAGGTCGCCGCCTATATCGAAGCGCATGCCGAACAGGCCTTGCCCCTGGAACACCTGGCTCAGAAAGCGGCCCTGAGTGACTTCCACTTTCAGCGGCAATTCAAGGAGTTGATGGGTATCACCCCAAAACAGTTTCAAAATGCCATACGCATACAAAAGCTCAGGCAGGCCCTACGTGATGGCCGCCAGGTGCTGGATGCCATCTACGAAGCGGGATTCGGCTCCAGCAGCCGGGTCTATGAGCAGTTGTCTGCAAGCGTAGGCGTCACGCCGTCCGAATTGCGCCAAAGCGGCAAGGGCTTGCAGATTTACTTCACCCTGCGTCACACGGACTTTGGCTATCTGTTGATGGCGGCCACCCACAGAGGGGTCTGCAATGTGCAGTTTGGCGAGTCTTTTACCGCCCTGGTCAGCCAACTGCATGAAGAGTTTCCACAGGCGGAGCTGTTGCCGACTCCCGCGGAAATGGAATCTGAGCTGGATAAGTGGATGCAGGCGCTGGAGAGGCATTTACAGCAAGGGGGACCCCAGCCACAGGTGCCCATAGAGCTATTTGGCACCGCATTCCAGATTAAGGTTTGGCAATTTCTGTCCCGTATCCCGGCCGGGCAAAGCCGCACCTATAAGCAGGTGGCACAGGCCATTGGCGCACCTAACTCCCACAGGGCGGTAGCCAATGCCTGCGGCGCCAACAGGGTAGGGGTCCTGATTCCCTGTCACCGGGTGCTGCGGGGCGACGGCAGTCTGGGGGGCTATCGTTGGGGGGAACAGCGTAAACGCCAGTTACTGGAACTGGAGCAAGCCGGTGGCCGTTGATATCGTCACAAGCCCGGATTGTGGACTATTGTGGCGTGACCTGGACAGTGGGGTGGTTGGCAGGGCTTTGTTGGAGCAGGGCTATTGTGTGACCGGCGAGGCGCTGAGCGCCGAAGCCTGTGAACAGCTTGCCGGCCTGTATGAACAAAGGCAACGATTCCGCTCCCAGGTTCAGATGCAGCGGGTTAATTTCGGGCGTGGACAATACCGCTATTTTGCGTATCCCCTGCCCGAAGGCATACAGCGATTACGTGAGGCTTTTTACCGTAAGTTAGTGCCTGTGGCCAATCATTGGGCTCAATGTTTAGGCCTCGACAGACACTGGCCATCCACGCTGGGAGAATTTTTAAGAGAAAACCATCTGCAGGGTCAGCAACTGCCCACTCCCCTGATGCTGGATTATGGTCCAGGCGACTATAACTGTCTGCATCAGGATAAATACGGTGAAGCTTTCTTTCCCTTTCAGGTGCTTATCCAGCTTAACCGGCCGGGGAAGGACTTTACCGGCGGAGAATTTGTCCTGGTGGAAAACCAGGCCAGGCGACAGAGCCGTGTCATGGTGGTCCCGCTGTCCCGGGGCCAGGCAGTGGTTTTTCCCAACAGTCTGGGCGTGCAGCGCTCAAGCCGCGGCTACAGTCGTACCCAGATAAGACATGGTGTCAGTCAGATTATGACCGGTCACAGGCGCAGTCTGGGGCTGATTTTTCATGATGCTCTGAAATAAACCCGTCTGACCAGGGCGATAACCTAAAAGGAGGCTTTCCAAAAAGTTCTTCTGGTGCCTTCCGTCTGCGGATTTTATTCAATCAGGGACAGGTTGATTGGCCTGTTTCCAAACCACTTGGGCAAAATCTTCCGCTGTCAGGGGTTCGTTGCCATAGAAGCCTTGAAACTCGTCACAGAAATGACGGCGTAGAAATTCGAATTGATCGCTGTTTTCGACGCCTTCAGCAACGACCGTCAAACCCAGGCTGCGACCCACGGCGATAATTGCTTCGGTCAACCCCTGATCTTCCTGTGAACGGACAATATCCTGAATAAATGAGCCATCAATCTTGATGGTATCCACCGAAAACTGTTTTAGATTCGACAGGGAAGAATAGCCCGTCCCAAAATCATCGATGGCGACCCGAACTCCCATTTGCTTGAGGCTTTGCAAGATCTGAATGGTTTGCTGCAAGTCGCGCATCACCATGCTTTCGGTAATCTCGACCTCCAGCAAACGGGGGTCCATTCCGGTTTCCTTCAGCGCCAGCTTGATATCATCAAGCAGGTGCTCATCGATAAACTGTCGAGCAGAAAGATTGATGGCAATAGTCAAGGGAGGATAGCCTTGCTGCTGCCAGGTAACATTCTGCTGGCAGGCGGTTTTAAATACCCAGCGGCCAAGCGGAATAATCAGGCCGTTCTCTTCGGCCAACGGTATAAACTGCATTGGCAAGACCAGTCCCAGCTCAGGATGCTCCCAACGCAGCAGAGCTTCCATGCCCGTTACCTCGCCGTTGGACATGCGTCGTTTGGGTTGATAGTAGAGGCGAAACTCATTGTGCTCCAAAGCGCTGCGCAGACTGGATTCGAGCGAGAGTCGCTCAAGTGAGTTGGTATTGAGTGCTTCGGAGTAAAACTGGAAATTGTTTTTACCCAGCTCTTTGGCGTGGTACATGGCGACATCGGCGTTTTTCATCAGCGTCTGTTCGTCGCGGCCGTCGCCGGGATAGAGGGTAATGCCGACACTGACGGTAACCCGAAACTCCTGCCCCACCAGCTCAAAAGGCTTGGCTACCGCAGTCAGAATTTTCTCAGCGACGGGCACGACCTGCTCCGCTTCAGATATTTCCGGTAGCAGAACCACAAATTCGTCGCCCCCCAGACGGGCCACGATGTCGCTTTCCCGAACCGAAGCGCGCAGGCGCAAGGCGACTTCTCGCAACAGCTCATCTCCGGCATCGTGACCCAGCGAGTCGTTGATGGTCTTGAATCTGTCCAGATCCAGGAACAATAGCGCCAGATGCCGCTCATAGCGGTGGACCCGTTGCATATTCTCTGTCAGCAGGTGGCTGAAATAGGCGCGATTGGGCAGGTCGGTCAGGCTGTCGTGAAAAGCCAGATACTCTACCTGTTTGGCATGCTCAATCCTCTCTTCCATGACGCGCTTGCGCTCTTGTTGGAGCCGCCAGTTCAACCATCCCAACAAGGTAAATATGATGATCAAAAACAGGCTGGCGCCAGCTGATCGCAAGATATAAAGCCGCACCGTCTCGTGGGCCCCGGCCAATTGTTCTTTTTCTGACAAACCAACCACTATTGCCAGCGGGTACTGGTATAACTTGCGGATAATTGTGTACCGACGGGTGTTGTCCCAGGGGTTGGATTGAACACTGGCGGGGGAATTCGCATCGACGTCTTCCTGAGCCAGGGCACTGTAATCCAGGGCGTCGCCTGCCGAGATCGCTTCTCCGGTGCGTTTTACCCTGAAGATACCGTCCGTGCCGATCATCCCCAGTACACCTGAGTTGCCCATCACCGAGGGTTCGTAACCGCTGACGAAATAAGCCGCAGGTACCAGCACCGAAACCACACCGGCGAACCGGCCCTGGTTATCCCGATATCCTTGTGCAAAGCGCAGTTGCCATTCGTCGTGGCCGGTGCGCTGGGGCAATCCCACAACCATATCCTGAGCGCTGCGGACGCTCTCCGGTACAGTGTCAGCCTTAGCCTGAGGGATATCTGAATCATTATTCCTTACCAGAAGCCCGCCCCCGGCATCGGTAATTTCAATGGTAAATAACATGGGCGGCGGTAGCAGACCTTGCATACCGAGATCGTCAAGAACCTGTTGCGGCGGCTGGCGCCGCAGTTCGTAGCCGACCAGTTTGAGGGTTTGATCGATTTCGCGCAGCGCACGCACTACCTGGGCTTCATAAGTGTCTGCTACGTCGGCCGCCAGCGCAGCGGCCGTCTGGTGGGCCGTCTCGCGCTCCCGTGTGATGAAATTGAAGGTGGCAGCCCACAATACCGCTAACACCACCAGAGTCAGAGCAGTAAACAATACAGGAGGTTCCATCAGATACCGAAGCCAGCGAGCTGATCCCCTGTGTCGTTTCTCAGTTCTCAGGTGGGAAGGGGTTGATCTTGGGTTATTCAATATTGAGGACCCGCAAGTTTTCGCTGACATTCTCTGAGTCAATGTAGCCTATAGCGCGAGGGTTGTTCGCTATGGCCTCAATCATGGCTTTATCATCAGGCACACTTTGCGGCGGCTGACCGCGGCCGGTGAAAATCAGTCTCGACCAATGGGCCTTGATCTGTGCGGGTGTGCGTCCCAGATAGCCTTGGTAGAACTCTTCATAAAGGGGCGAGCGCTCTGTCTGATCCAGGGGGATCACCTGCGCGCCATTGGGCAGTTGATTCAGCCTGCCTAAATAGATGTCCGCCAGTTCCTCGCGGTTTATAGAGGTTGATGGGCTTTGAGCCGACATCACCACCACCACGTCGGAGAAGCCGGCGCCCGTCACACCCCACAAGAGAAATCCTATACCCAGCCTTTTAAGCGCATTTAGCATCTTCACACCTCAAAAGACAAAGTCGAGCGTGGCGCTGAACAGGCCCACTGTGCCACCAGGCTCAAAGCCTGGCTGATCATTTGCCAGCACGCCTTCAGAACCGGCACCCAGATTAATGTGCTCGTACTGCATTTTGAGGGCAATGCTGTGGGCAAAGTCCCATCTCAAGCCGACGGCGACACGCGTTTGAATGGCGGCATCAGCCAGGATTTCGTTTAACAAGGCATTCAGGGGCCGGGCTTGCGGTATATCCAGCCCCGGGTGAGAGGTCATGCCGTAAAAATTACGTCGGGCCAAAGTCAGGTAGGGGGTGACAGGACCAAAACGATAGCCGCCGGTGAGGTACCAACCGCGAGTGTCACCGACCAGAGTACGGCTACGATTACGCGCCCATTCGCCCAGAATAAACCAGTCACCGGTATCATAACGACCCCCCAGGGTCATGATTTCAAAGCGCTTGTCATCGATATCGAATTGCTGGGCTATCGCCTCCCCCGCCGGTCCGAAGGCGCTGTACGCGTTAAACAGGTTATCAAAAGCGTCTATAGTCAGGCGGGTATTCGTGTAACTGGCAAACACCGTTAACGCCCGCCACTCAAGCGTGTTTGCCAGGGTCAAGGCGTTATCTGCCTCAACCTCAAAGGACGGGGCTTTTACTGTTTTCCCACCGTAGACCAGTTGCAAAGTATTGGTGGCCTGATCCAGACGGGAGCGGTACAACAGGCTCAGACCGTCGATATTGCTAACGGGTACCAACTGGTAGACTTCCGGGGGGGGACGGCTGGTGGCGTTGGCATAGCCTACCTTGCGGTATTCTGAGGTCATAAAGGATGGCAAAACCATGCGTCCCGCACGCAATTCCAGATCCTGACTGAGATTGAGATTCAGGTTTGCCCACTCTAATTCCGGAGAGTAGCTGCCGTCGTACTGCTGTTCGAAAATCACCTGAACCACGCCAGAGACTGTTGAGCTGGCGTCAGTTGATACCTGAAGACCCAGCTTGGAATCTACCTTGACGCTCCACTGGTTACTGAAGCCGGCGCCTTCGGGTACCAGCAGGCTGGATACAAAATCCGCCCGTTCTTCATTGGAGTGCACCACTCCCAACGTACCGAAGCCGTCCAGCCGCAGAGGCGAGGGCTCGGTCGTTTGAGCCGTGGCAAACGGAGCCATGGCTGCGACCAGGCACGCAATAATCGCATGCCGGGGGAGGGTGATTATGGTGAGGGACATAGCGAATTAACCTTTGGACATTCAGTCAACATTCATTGGATTGTAACAGAGAGCTATTTTTATACCGTCTCCAGGCACAGCAAGCAGGGACGATACTTGGGTTCATTCTGGCACAGCAACAAAGCCCTGCAAATCCAGGGTTTTGTTCAGTATTAGTCTAGTAATTCAGGACAGCTTATCCCGGAAATCCTCATACTCAAACTTGCGCACCAGCTCAAAGCTTCCGTCTTTATGCAGGATGCCGATAGACGGATGCTCCACGCCGTTAAAGAAGGTGGTTTTGACCATGGTGTAGTGGATCATGTCCTCGAAAATAATCCGCTCACCCACCTGAAGTTCGTGATCGAAGCTGTATTTCTCAATCACATCGCCGGCCAGGCAGGAGTTGCCGCCAAGCCGGTAGGTGTAGGCCTTTTCATCCGGCAGACCGGCGCCGCGGATAACCGGGCGGTAGGGCATTTCCAGCACATCCGGCATATGGGCGGTGGCGGAAATATCCAAAATGGCGATAGGTCCGTCGTTATGTACTATATCCACCACCTCGGCCACCAGTGGACCGGTCTGCCAGGCCACGGCTGAGCCGGGTTCGAGGATAATCTCCAGGTCGTATTTTTCCCGGAAGGCCCTAAGGGTCTTGATCAGATGGTCCACATCGTAACCCTGGCGGGTCATCAGATGGCCGCCGCCCAGATTCAGCCATTTGAGCTTGGGCAGATACTTAGCAAAACGCTGTTCCACCGCAGCCAGGGTGCGCTCGGCAGCAAAGGAGTCGCATTCGCATAAGTTATGCACATGGAATCCGTCGATACCGCTTAAGTCCACCCCTTCCAGATCCTTCGCCATCACACCCAGACGCGAGCCGGGAGCACTGGGATCATAGAGTTCGGTTTCGGCCTCACGGTGTTCAGGATTGATGCGAAGGCCCATGGAAATACCGGCCTTGGCCACCTGCTCCTTGTAACGCTGCCATTGGGTGAGGCTGTTAAAGGAAATGTGGTTGACCAACTGACACAGTTCGTCAATATCCCCCTGCTTATAGGCCGGTGAGTAGGCATGCACTTCCTTGCCCATCTCAAATTTGGCCAGTTTGGCTTCCCATACTGAGCTGGCGGTGCAGCCTTGCAGATACTTGCCTACCAGCGGGAAGGTGGACCACATGGAAAAGCCCTTCAGGGCCAGGATAATGCTGACACCGGCCTCATCCTGCACCCGCTTCATCAACTGCAGGTTTGCTTCAAGCTTTGCTTCCTCACACACATAGCAGGGAGAGGGAATATCGGGATTCATTATGGGATCGTTCAAAGTCACCCTCCTCAGACAATAACCACAGAGTCACTTAAGCACACGGAGTGGGGAAGGCAATTCCCGGTGTACTCCGTGCGCCTGTGGTGAGTTTGTTACTTCTTAAACGGGCTGTCGCATTCCAGCACATGCCAGGGCAGGCCGTGCTTGTTGAGCATGTCCATAAAAGGATCCGGATCGAACTGCTCCATGTTCCACACACCGGGCTTCTTCCAGGTGCCATTTAACATCAGGGCCGCGCCAATCATCGCCGGTACGCCGGTGGTGTAAGATACCGCCTGGGCGCCCACTTCCTCGTGGCAGGCATGGTGGTCACAGTTGTTGTAGATAAAGATGGTCTTTTCCTTACCATCCTTAATCCCGGTAATGTAAGTACCGATACAGGTCTGACCCTGGTAACCCTCAGACAGGGAGCCCGGGTTGGGCAGCACGGCTTTGAGGAATTCCAGCGGTACGATTTTCTGGCCCTGGAAGTCGATGGGCTCGATGCTGGTCATGCCGATACCTTCCAGTACCCGCAGGTGAGTCAGGTAGGCTTCACCGAACGTCATCCAGAAACGGGCACGCTTGAGGGTGGGGAAATGCTTGACCAGTGACTCCAGCTCTTCGTGGAACATCAGGTAAGAGGCGCGCACGCCGATATTCTGGTAATCCAGATCTTCACGCACCGACAACGGATCGGTTTCTTTCCACTGGCCATTCTCCCAGTAGCGCCCACGCTGGGTGATCTCGCGGATATTGATTTCCGGGTTGAAGTTGGTGGCAAAGGCTTTGCCATGGTCGCCGCCGTTACAGTCGACGATATCCAGATAGTGGATTTCGTCGAAATAATGCTTGGCCGCATAGGCGGTGTAGACATTGGTCACACCCGGATCGAAGCCGCTGCCCAGCAGCGCCATCAGGCCGGCTTTTTCGAACTTGTCCTGATACGCCCACTGCCAGGAATATTCGAACTTGGCTTCATCTTTGGGCTCGTAGTTGGCGGTATCCAGATAGTCCACGCCGGTTTCCAGGCAGGCATCCATGATGGGCAGATCCTGGTATGGCAGGGCCAGGTTGATAACCAGATCCGGCTGGACCTTGCGGATCAGTGCCGCCACCTGGCTGGCATCGTCTGCATCAACGGCGAACACGCCTTTGACCCGGTCGGCGCCGCACTCTTTTTGCAGGGCTTCACATTTCGACAGGGTGCGGCTGGCCAGATAGATTTCATCAAAGTGCTCGGGCAGGCGAGCGCACTTCTTGACGGTAACTGTGCTGACACCACCGGCGCCGATGATCAAAACGCGAGACATAAGGCATTATCCTCTTGGTTTATGTTCTGTGACCAGTCACGTTGCGCGTTACTGGCCGGATCATAAGCGCCTGCTATAAGACGCAAAACGCTGCATGCTAACAGCTATTTTCAAACTGGCAATAGCCGTATGGCAATTGCCGTCAGACATTAACCTTAGAATATTCGTGCTTGATTACCAATTGAGGTCAGTTCCCTTAGGGCTCCGTTTGTTCATAGCTGAACACCTCCGTCAACGGTTTGTTGAAGACTCTGGAAATTTTAAAGGCCAGTTCCAGGGAAGGTGAGTACTTATTGGCCTCCAGCGACATGATGGTCTGGCGGGTCACGCCGGCTGCCTTGGCCAGAGCGGCCTGGGTCATCTCGTCATGTTCAAAGCGCAGACGGCGTATCTGATTGTGAATCTTGCCCTGAATGCCCATCAAATACCCCGGCGATACAGATAAAGCTGGGTAACGGACTTGGCGGTACTCGACAGCAGCAGGATCACCAGCAGCGCATGGGCACAAAGCATGGGGGTAAAGCTCAAAAAAGGCATGACAGAAGCATGCCAGTCGATGGCGTTGATGATCAGATGCCCAATCAGCAGGGCGACGGCGCCAAACAGTACCCCGTAGGCGATACTGTTAGCTTTGGCCTCTATCTGATAATCCCGTTCATCCCTGGGCTCCTCTTCACCGCTGCGCCAGCGGATCCAACCGAACAACAGAATAGACGCGAGAATGCTGAGAATAATGACTTTCAGGATCAGCTGGCCCATCTGTTCGCTGGGCTCTGTAAGACCGGTTTCCATCCCTGCCAGTTCGCTGAAGTAATACAGGGTCACGAGCAAATCCAGGGTCAGCGTCGCCAGGATATTCTGCTCTCGGGTGGACAGGTGTTGAAGTGACAACATGTGTTATTTCCTTGCAGAGGTGGTTTTCTGAACAACACAAAAGGTAATCTACTTTACACTAAAAGTAAAAAATATATTACTTAATGTATTTTATTTCTTACTTTTTATCCAGGAAGCCAGTTTGGTCAAACCCACCAGTTAATGGGCTAATCACCCGGGCGATTCAGAGGATGAAATTTTAACTTACTGTTAAATATGAGTTTATTATTTGGCTTAAGGCTTGCTTACAGTCTACGAATTGCCAAGATGCAGGTATCAACCAAGAGGATGAATTATGCCGGTGCCATTACAGGATCGTCCCATTGACAATGTCAGGGAAGAAGTCATAGACAAGCTGATATATAACTATGGTCAAGGAAGCTTGTCGCTGGAGGCTTTCGAACGTCGTCTGGATATCGCCATCCAGAGCAGCGATGCTCAGGAGATTGACGCCCAGGCCAGGGATCTGCCCCATCAGGTGACAGAGCAATACCAGCAATCCCGATCCCAGGCCTTTGACGTGAAATTTGACGCCGGCCAGGAGGCAGACAACGAAACCATCGTCAGTGTGCTGGGGGTGGGGGGGACGGATCGCAGCGGCGCCTGGGTGGTACCAAGGGAAATCCGCAGCCTGAGTATTCTTGGCGGTTCCAATCTGGATTTCAGCCAGGCGGTATTTACCAGCCAACAGGTGACCATCAAGGTATTTTGCCTGTTCGGCGGCGATAATATCTATGTGCCTGAAAACGTCAATGTGGTCTCCAAAGCCTTCTGTATTCTGGGTGGCAATAATATTGACCTGCCTCCCGTGATTAACCGGCGTCAGGTACCGACCCTCATTATCGAAGGCCTTGTGCTGTTCGGCGGAGTCAATGTCAAAATAAAACGGACCATCAGGGAACGGCTGGTTTCCTTCGCCCGGCAGGTCAGGCAACTGGTGGGCACGGATAAGTAGTGCGGGCAACTAAACCAGGTTGTTTTGCCGGCTTTCCCGGGCGTGCACATGGCTGTGATGCCAGTGTTTCTGCTGCCAGCGACGATGGAAGATAAACGCCCGGCCTGATTCGTCGATCACCGCAGAGAGCAGCAGACCCGCCACCCCCCAGTCCAGTACAAAGGCCATCAGGTAGGCCAGAGGCAGGGCCACGGCCCAGGTAAACAGCGGTCCCACCCAGGAGATGTACCAGCCATCGCCGGTGGCGCGCAGGTTAAAGCCGGTCATGATGTTGATGGTACGGCCCGGCTCAGACAAGCCGGCCAGGGCGAACCACCAGAAGGCGCCGGCCAGCAGCTTCTCATTGTCCGTATACAGGCTCATGATGGGATGATGCAGCAGCGTCAGCAACAGAGCCACCAGTCCGGTGCCCCACAGGGCGGCCCGAAGGCTCTGGCGCAATTGTTGATCCGCCTTGTCCATCTCACCGCTGCCGACCTTCTGGGTCACCAGTATCTGAGTGGCGGTGGTGAGGGCTACCGAAATAATCAGCCCCAGCATAAAGGTATTGAAAGTATAGATTTTGGCGGCCAGTGCCTGCGGCCCCAGTTTAGCTGCCAGACTGTTAAGCACCACCATATTGATGTCAAAGGATAAAGGCTCGATGGCACTGGGAGCAGCGATCCGAGCGAGGTTGTGGCTGACCGAACTGAAATTGCTGCCCAGATCTGCCCGGCTGACCCTTAAGTTGAGGTTGAAGGCGATAGCCAGCAGGCTCACCAGTACACCCAGGCTTGAGGCGATCACACTGGCCCAGGCCACACCTGCGATACCATATTCAGGCAGGCCAAACAGTTGAAACACCACAATGCAGTTGCCAGCCAGGTTGGCGATGAAATACACCAGATTGGCGAGCAGGTTCCATCCCGGCAGGCCATACATATTGAGAATGGATTGGCAGATGGCCTTGCCGCACCAGACCAGCACCAGGGCAAAGGCAATGTGCAGATACGTCTGTGCGTCCAGGCCAATCTGGCCCCTCAGGCCCATCAGCTGCGTGATATCTTCGGCAAACAGACATAAGAGACCGGCCACCAGACCGGCCAGCAGTATCGACCAGAGGGCAAAAATCCAGATAGTGGCATTGGCCCTGGCGTAATTGCCCGCGCCGATGCGCTGGTTGGCGATACTGGCACCGGCAAACACTGTCACCCAGATCAAATTGCCGCACAGAAACAGTACCGGGGTCAGGGCGCCGGCGGCCGAGGCGGCCGAATCGCTGATGATACTGAGGAAGATGGTATCCAGTAGCGGCACCATAAACTGCAGCGCCTGCTCCAGAAGCAAAGGTTTACTCAGTCCCCAGAGGCCTTTTTGTTGTGCCTGACTCACATGCCTTCTCGCTGTTTGATTTAATTATCGTGAAGCGGCTTGCACAAATGTGCGGTCCCTTTATGATCCAGGCTCATCTGCCATCAGACAAGTAATGCATGCCATGAGCCTTTCCCCTTCTCTTATACAGGCAACAGAGCAATTTAAAAACTGGATGCAAACGTATGCGCTGCCCCTTTGGGTGCAACAGGGCATAGAATCGTCTTCCGGGGCGGCATTTGAGACGATGCTGATGGACGGGAGTGCCGATGTGCAGGCGGATCGCCGTACCCGGGTTCAGGCCAGGCAGATGTTTGTGTTTGCCGCTGCCACTGAAATGGGCTGGCTTCAACAGGGCAGCGCTCTGGTCACCGGCATTCAGCAATATCTGGACAGATTTGCCCGTCATCCCAAACAACAAGGGGCTTACGCCTTTAAGCTGGACGCACGGCATCAGATAGTGGATGCACGGCTGGATACCTATGACTGCGCTTTTTTCCTGCTGGCCTGGGCTTATCAGTACAAGACTCAGGGGATGCTGGACGCGAGCAAGCGGGCCGACAGGCTGATGCTGATGCTGAACAGCCGGTTCAGGGGTGCCAACGGCGGTTGGCTGGAAGGCGATTATCCCGCTACCCGGCGACAGAACCCGCATATGCACTTGTTTGAGGCTTTTCTGGCCTGGTATGAAGTCAGCGGCGAGGAAATCTGGCTTGAGCGCGCCGGACAGGTATTCAGCCTGTTCGAAAGACATTTCTTCGATGCCAAACAACAGGTGCTTTACGAATATTTCGATGACCAGCTTAACCCGTTGCCGGCGGCCCAGGGCCAGGTGGTTGAGCCCGGCCACCATATGGAATGGGTCTGGCTGCTGCGACAGTACCAGAAGCATAGCGACGTGAAGGTGGATGGATACTGTCAGGCCCTGTATGACAAAGCGTTAAATTGTGGCCTGGATAAACAGACCGGTCTGCTGGTGGATGAAATGGATGCTCAGGGGCGGGTGGTCAAGGCCTCTAAGCGGCTCTGGACAGTGACGGAACTGATCAAGGCACATCTGGCCCAGGCTGACGTGGGGTTGCAAGGCGCAGAAGAAGAGGCCGCCAGCAGCATCCAGGCCCTGATTCAATATCACCTGAACACCCAGGTGCCGGGTTTTTATATCGAGCGTCTGGATGAACGGAATCGGCCCATGGATCAGCCCGCGCCGGCGACTTCCATGTATCATCTGATGATGGCCTGCCGGGAAGCCGTGCTCTACTGCAATCAGCATTGCCTCTGATTACATAATTGACGGGGTATTTGTTCTGAACGGCACTGATATGCCTTTAACTCCCAACTTCGGGTAAACTGCGGGCCGTTTTACGCCTGCCGTACAAGAAAGATATAGGTATCGGCACTCTGGTTGATACCATGTTGCCTTATTCGATGATCTTTTTCGTGGGCTGGACGCTACTCTTCTATCTTTGGGTGTTTGCGCTCGGTATGCCGGGGAGCAGGGCGCTGCCACCTATTACCAGCCGTAATTAAACGGGATTCAGGGAGTTTTTGATGAAGTATCTCAACAGTGCCAGTTTCAGCCATGCCCAACCCGACAAGGTCGGCGTGCTGATTACCAATCTGGGGACCCCGGATGCCCCTACCAGAAAGGCCCTGAAACGTTATCTGAAGGCGTTCCTGTCCGATCCCAGAGTGGTGGAAGCGCCCAGGTGGCTTTGGTGGCTGGCCCTCAATGGCGTGATCCTGAATATCCGTCCGGCCCGCTCGGCAAAAGCCTATCAGACCGTCTGGACAGAGCGGGGTTCACCCCTGATGTTCCATACCCATGACCAGGCAAAGGCACTGCGAGAGGTATTGGACCAGGCGTGGGGGGATAATCTGGTGCTGGATTTTGCCATGCGGTATGGTAATCCGGGGATTGCAGAGGTGCTCGATCGCATGTTGGATCAGGGAGTGCGTAAGCTGTTGGTATTACCCCTTTATCCCCAGTACTGCGCCTCCACCACCGCTTCGACCTTTGATGCCATCAGCGAGTGCCTGCGTCATCGCCGCTGGATCCCAGAACTGCGTTTTATCACCCAGTACCATGATGAGAATTCTTACATACAGGCGGTGGCAGACAAGATACGGACCCACTGGCAGGAACATGGTCGCGCCGACAGGCTGGTGTTTTCCTACCATGGTATTCCAGAACGTTATTTGCGCAACGGCGATCCCTACCATTGCCAGTGCCTGAAGACCTCGCGCCTGGTAGCCCAGAACCTTGGTCTGGACAAAGAGCAATACCTGACCACATTCCAGTCCAGGTTTGGCCGGGAAGAGTGGTTGAAGCCCTACACGGACGTGACGCTAAAAGCATTGCCTGCAGAAGGCGTTGACTCGGTGCAAGTGGTCTGCCCGGGCTTTTCCGCCGATTGCCTGGAAACCATTGAGGAAATTGGCGAGGAGAACCGCGAGTACTTCCTTGAGGCCGGTGGCAAGCGTTATGAATATATTCCGGCACTGAACGCAGATGCCGGTCATATCCAGGCGCTGGCACAGATTGTCACACGCCATCTGGCGGGCTGGCAGGGAAATGACGATCAGGGGGAGCGACAGGCGCTCTCCAGGGAGGCGGGGGCGCCCAACTAAAGACCGAAGGGGGCGAAAGTACCTGCCGCCGGGATGCAGTCCCTTTGACGCTGCAACGAGCCCTGACTACACTGGAAACAGGCCTCAGATCAAAAGGTTGAGTTGGGGTTCCGGAGCCGGTATCAATGCCTAACAAGCCTGCCAATTCAATCCTTAAAGATCAGTCCCTGCAATTTCGCCTTGAGAAGCTCCGCCAGATTGTTATCGCCTCGGAACTTTGTGTGCTGCTGATCCTGGCTCAGCATATCTGGCTGGGACGCTGGAGAACCACCGAGATACTGATAGTGCTGGCCCTGGCTTTGTGGGCGTCCTATCTCATTGCCAAGCGAGGCCGGCTGATGGTGGGCGCCGCTATTTTGCTGAGCACCCTGACCCTGGTCGCCAGTTATTTCATGTGGATGTATGGGGGAGTGCGGGATGAAGCCATTCTGATCCTGCCGGCCATCCTGATTTTTACCGCCGTGATTGCCAGCTACGGACTGTTTCTGCTGCTGCTGGGTTTTATGCTGGTTAACCTGCTGGTGCTGGGCTATGTGAATGAAGTCGGCGTGTATGTGAACAATGATATGGAAACCGGGTTGTACAGTGCTGTGCTGCTGGCTTTGATACTGTCGATCATCAGTTTCAGCGTGTGGTTGTTGTCCAGCGATCTGCGCAAGATGCTGGAGAAGCTGTCCATTGAAAACCAGCGGGTCAGAGAGTCCCAACAGGAAATCCATCGGTTGGTCAACCATGACCCCCTGACCGACCTGCCCAACCGACGCCTGGCCAAGTTTCTGTTTGAGCAGGCCCTGGCCGCCTCCAATCGCAGGGAACTGATGGTTGCGATTATCTTTCTCGATCTGGATCATTTTAAGGCTATCAATGACTCGCTCGGCCATCAGGCCGGGGATCTATACCTGCAGAAGTTGACCCAGCGTCTGCGCGGACTGTTGCGTGAGTCCGATACCTTGTGCCGCTTCGGCGGTGACGAGTTCGTGTTGATCATCCAGAACGTAGAGCACCATGAGCAACTGGCCATGTTGTGCCAGAAAATCCTCAGCCACGCCACCCAGTCAGTCATGATCCAGAACAATGAGATTTGCCTGACCGCCTCCATCGGGATTGCCGTCTCGCCGGCTGACGGGGGCGAATTTGACGGCCTCTGCCAGAAGGCGGACATGGCCATGTACAGTGCCAAGGAAAGAGGCCGCAACAATTATTGTTTCTTCAGTGAGGATATGAATCAGTCCGCCCAGGAAGTGTTGCAGCTGCAACTCGAGTTGCGCCAGGCCATCGGCGCAGGACAACTGGCTTTGCACTACCAGCCGAAGGTGGAACTGAAAAGCGGACGCATAACAGGCGCTGAGGCTCTCTTGCGCTGGGAACATGCAAGTCGCGGCTTTATCGCCCCGGATATCTTTATACCTCTGGCTGAGCGATCGGGCCTGATTATCGAGCTGGGCGACTGGGTGCTGAAGGAGGCGGTCAGGCAATGCCGACGCTGGCATCTGATGGGTTTCGACTGGCTGACGATGGCTATTAACGTGTCGTCAATCCAGTTCAAGCGGGGCCATTTCGAACTTGCCGTTATGGAAGCGTTGGACAATGCCTCGCTGGAAGGGCGATTTCTTGAGCTGGAGCTGACCGAATCTTTGCTGCTGGATGTGCAACCAGCGTTGCAACAAAGCCTTGCCAGTATTCAGGACAAGGGAGTGGGCTTGTCCATCGATGACTTTGGCACCGGATATTCGAATCTGGGCTATCTGAAACGCTTCAGGGTTTCTGTGCTTAAAATAGACAAATCCTTTGTCACCAATCTGGCCGGTAACAGCCAGAACGAGGCCATTGTCCAGGCCATTATCCAGATGGCCCAGAGTCTGAAGATCGGCACGGTGGCCGAAGGCGTGGAGGATGGACAGACCGCCGCAAAGCTGATCGATATGGGATGTGAAGTGGGCCAGGGATACCACTGGTCCAAACCACTGCCCTCCGCAGACTTTCTGCGCCTGATCAAGCCCACTGCCTAACCCGTTTACTACTAGTGAGCTGTTTCCCTGTTACCATGGACTTTCTCCACCATGGCTTTGATTTTCTGCATATGGAAAGGCTTGAGAATAAAACCCCTGGCGCCCTGATTGACCGCCTGACTGACGTTTTCCATGGTGCCATGGGCGCTGACCATAATGACTTTGACCTGTTGGTCCAGTTCCTTGAGTTCATTCAATATAGCCAGGCCACTTTTGCCAGGCATCTGGATATCCAGAAACACCAGATCCACTTTGTTTTTGTCATACAGACTCAGCGCCACATCGCCGGACGAGGCTTCCATCAGGTTGCAGCCAAACAGGCTGCGCAGGGTGCTGCGTAGAAAAGCGCGGACATCGCTGTCATCATCCACGATCAGGGCGGTCATTTCACTGTACTGCATGGTCATCTCCTTACTGTCCATGAGAACTGGTTACCAGGGATTCGATTTGATGAGTCAGCTCCTGCAGGGTCTCGGGCAGTGAGCGGCTTTGCAGGTTTTTCTCGATCCTGGCGGCGGTATCGCTGAGTTGCTTAAACTGGAACAGGGCCGCCGTACCCCTTAGTTTATGCGCGAGCATTTCGAGCTCGTGGCGGTTGTTCTTCCTGAAGGCGGTTTGCAGGGCAGCCAGATGATCCGGCAGTCCGCCGATAAAGCGGTCCTTCAGTTTTCGCAGCTCTTCGTTTGGCAGGCTCAGTTCTTCGCCGGAGCTGTCTTGTTTGAGGTATGTGGCCAGGACCTGATTGAATCTCTGACGATTGACGGGCTTGGCCAGATGGTCGGTGAAACCGGCCTGCAGATATTTCCTGACGTCCTGCTCCAGCACATTGGCGGTCAGGGCGATGACGGGGGAATGGACCCCCACGGCCCGGAGCAGTTTGATGGCCTGCAGCCCGTCCATCACCGGCATGTTAATGTCTGACAGGATCAAATCGAACTCTTCGCCCATGGCCGCTTCCAGCATCTGTTGGCCATTCTCTACCGCCTTGACCTCCAGACCACGGCTTTGCAGGATCTTGCTCAGCAGATGGCGGCTGTCGGCCGAATCTTCTGCCAGCAGCACCTTACCCCTGAATGAACTTTTTGCGGCCATGGGTGCCGGCTGTTCAGGTTCCTCCGATTCTGCTGTGGCGGGATAAAGGGCGGTCACCAGGGTAAAACAACTGCCTTTGCCCACCTTGCTGGACACTTCAATATGTCCATCCATTCTGGCGGCCAGTTGCTGGGAGATGGATAAGCCCAGGCCCGTACCGCCATACTGGCGGCCGATGGATTCATGGCCTTGCTCGAAGGGAGCAAAGAGTTTGTCCAGTTGGTCCTGCTCAATCCCTATGCCCGTATCCCTGATGGCAAATGATAAGTGGCTCCCCTCAGCACTGACCTCGAGGCTGACCGAGCCCTGATGGGTAAACTTGATGCTATTGCCGATTAGATTGACCAGAATCTGCTTCAGGCGCAGGGGATCGGCCAGGAAGCGCTCCGGCGTCTGGGCCTGTATGCTGACGCGAAAATCCAGTCCCTTTTGCTGGGCCGGTCCCCTGACCAGAGCCTCTACTTCTTCGAGCAACTCGTGCAGATTAACAGCCTGCAGTTCGATAACCAGTTTGCCGGCCTCCACCTTGGACAGATCCAGAATGTCATTTAACAGGGTCAGCAGGTGCTTGCCGCTGGTACTGATGGCCTGCATAGCCTGATCATGTTCATCGGCGCCGATTTCTCCTGCCTGAATGGCTTCGGCATAACCGATGATACTGGTCAGGGGAGTACGGATTTCATGGCTCATATTTGCCAGGAAACGGCTCTTGGCTTCGCTGGCATGGGTCAGATCGACGGACAGTTGCTGTAACTGTTGCCGCTGGCTGACTATCTCCAGTTGGGTGGCAATACGGGCACGAACCACCTCGGCGTTGAAAGGCTTGTGAATATAGTCCTGGGCCCCCAGGCGCAGGCCCTGTTGTTCCTTTTCCGGATTGTCCAGGCCGGTAATAAAGATGACCGGAATGGATTGGGTCATGGGAATGGAGCGGAGGGTGCGCAGGGTGTCGAAACCATCCATGTCCGGCATCATGATATCCAGCAGAATCAGATCGGGTAACAACTTGACGGCCTTCTCCACTGCCTGGCCGCCACTTTGGGCCAGCACAATATTGGCATCTTCGCGTAGCAGGTCGCTCAGCAGCCTGAGATTGGCTTTCTCATCGTCAACCAACAAGACCGTTGGATGTTGCGTCGCCATGCCGGCTCTCTCCCTGTTCATGTTCAAACCAGATAACCCTGTTCTTGCCCTGATGCTTGGCCAGATAAAGCATATCGTCGGCCATTTTCAGGGCATCGCTGGCCTTGTCTTTCAGTCCAGGCCGACAGGTTATACCACCGATACTGATGGTTACCCGCTGACCGTCCTCCCCTCCGACCTGTTCCAGCCCCAGGTTTTCTATTGCTGTACGGCAGTTTTCCATGATCTCCATACTGCCTGCCTGGCTGTTCTCTGGCAACAGGATGATAAACTCTTCGCCCCCATAGCGGGCCACCAAATCACGGGGGCGCTTGAGCTGGGCAGAAAGCTGTTGGGCGACCTGTTGCAGTACCCGGTCACCGGCAGCGTGACCGTAGCGGTCGTTATAATGTTTGAAGTTATCAATATCCACCATCACCAGCGAAATCTCAGAGTGATTGCGCATGGCCACCCGCCATTCGCTGGCCAGCACTTCCTCATGGCGGCGCCGGTTGGCCACTTCGGTGAGCGGATCGATGTTGGCCAGGCGCTCCAGCATCAGCCTTTGCCTGGCGAGTTGCAGATGCAATTGGATCCTTGCCAGTACGATGGCCGCATGGAAGGGCTTCTGGATATAATCACAGGCCCCCAGCAGCAGCCCCCTCTCTTCATGGCTGACATCGCCCAGGGACGTGATGAAAATCACGGGTATGGCGCTGGTTATGGCGTCATGCTTGAGCTTGGTGATGACATCAAAGCCGCTCATGCCGGCCATTACCACATCCAGCAGAATCAGATCCGGCGCCAGCTCCCTGGCCTTGCGAATGCCCTGGGCCCCGTCCTTGGCCAGAATAACCTCCACCTCGTCACGGAGGATGTCGCTCAGGATCTTGAGATTGGTCTTTTCATCGTCAATGATCAGTACACGCTGTTTGGCCTGCATTGTCAGTCAATCATCCCTTTAGCGCCTGACAGGGAGCAATCATTCACTGCCGTCCCCATCAGACTCATTTTTATCCAGTTGTTCGAGCAGTTCCTCGACGATTTGCACTGCTTTCTCATATTCGATTTCCGCCACTTTGTTACTCAACTGGTCTATCTGCAGGGCGTAAGGGCTGCCTTCGCTCATCAGTTCTATATCGGGCAGATGGTCCTCCACGGCAAAGTCCGATTGCCGTAATAATGGCAGGATCTGCCGCAGGGACTCCTTCAACCTTGTGACAGAAAATGGAATATCGCAAGTCTGGCGGCGACGGGACGCATAATGCGGTGTTAGCTTTTGTAACAGTTCCCTCAGGGTGGCACAGATTTCCTGTAACTGTCCCTGCTGGCAGGGGCCCTGCTCCAGCCTGGCCTCCAGCCTGCCGCAGCTTTGCGACAAGCCGAAGGCGCCGATATAGGCACAGGTAGATTTGAGCGAATGTATGGTGCGGAACAGTTCCTGCCACTGCTGGCCAGCATAAAGTTGCTCCAGTCTATCGGCGGTGATCTGTTGTTCATGATAGAAATCTTTCAGCAGATTAAGGTAAAGCTCGGTCTTACCACTCATATTGTTGATAGCGCGGAGACTCTCCAGGCCGTCTATCTCGGGCAGAGGAAGGTTATTGCGGGCCATTTCTGTGCCGGTTGCAACCGGCCTCCCTGCATCGATACTGGTGCGTTCAGCCATTCCCAGGTGATGACGCAGGGTCTGGAACAGCTCCGAGGGTTCCAGCGGTTTACAGATGTGGTCGTCCATGCCCGCATCACGACTCTTTTGCCGATCTGTCTCCATGACATGGGCCGTCATGGCGATAATTGGCAGCTTGACCAGTTTGAGTTTGTGCCGGATAAGGTTGGCCGCCGTCAGGCCGTCCATTTCCGGCATCTGAATGTCCATCAGCACCAGGTCAAATTCCTGCTGTTCCAGCATATCCAGTGCAATCAGGCCGTTATGGGCGACACTGATTTGCACCCCGGTATCTTCCAGCAGGCCGATAGCAACCTGACGGTTGATAGCGTTGTCTTCAACCAGCAGCAGGTGAAAAGCGCTGAGATCGGGGATAGCCTGTTCTTCCGCAGATAACGGAGAAGGCTTGCCAGGGCGTTGGGCCAGCAGACCAGTGAGGGCATCCACCAGGGCGGAGAGGTTGACCGGTTTCTCCAGAAACTGGCTGATCACGCTATAGTCAACCAGCCGCCTGGCTTCTTCCTTGTCGTAAGCCGTAACCATCAGGATCCTCGGTGAATCGCTCAGGCGCAACTGATGAATACGCTTGGAGGCCTCAATACCGTCCACACCGGGCATATGCCAGTCCATCAGGATAGCGTCATAGCAGTGACCGGCCTGACTGCTCGCGCGGACCATCTCTATGGCTTCTTCTCCTCCTGGCGCCTCGTCGGCCTGGATGCCAAGCTCAGTGAGCAAGTCCTGCAACACATTCCTGGCCAGTGGTACATCGTCCACGACCAGCACCCGTAAGTCGGCGATTTTCTGCCGACCGGCCATTGAGGGTTGTTCGGTTGGTTCGGCGGTCTCCATCATCACGCTGAAATAAAAGGTTGATCCTTTGCCAAGCTCACTGTCCAGCCAGATCTCCCCTTCCATCAGCTCACACAACTGCTTTGAGATGGTCAAACCCAGGCCTGTTCCTCCGTATTTCCGGGTCACCGAATCGTCCGCCTGAGCAAAGGACTGGAAGAGGCGCCCCTGCTGATCTGCTGTCATGCCGATACCGGTATCCATCACCGAAAACTGTAACCTTACCCTACCGTCGGGCTGGGCTTCATGACGCACCTTGACATAAACCAATCCCTGCTCGGTGAACTTCACCGCGTTGCTGATCAAGTTGACCAGCACCTGCTGCAACCTCAGGGGATCGCCCATCAGGTTGTCAGGCAGGCTGTTCTCTACATCCGATACCAGCTCCAGGCCCTTGGCGTGGGCTCGCAGGGCGGTCAGGTTGACGGCCCGCTGGACCACTTTACTCAGGGAGAAGCTGGTATGTTCAATATGCATTTTGCCGGCTTCAATCTTGGAGAAATCGAGGATATCGTTGACCAGTCCCAGCAGCCCTTCCCCCGATTCCTGGATCTTGGTGACATAGTCCAGTTGCTCTTCGTTCAGCGCGGTCTTAAGTGCTAAACGGCTAAGGCCGATGACCGCATTGATGGGAGTGCGGATTTCATGGCTCATCCTGGCCAGGAAGGAAGACTTGGCCTCGGTGGCTTCCTCGGCCCTGAGTTTGGCGCTGGCCAGCTCCTTGGTCCGCTCCAGCACCTTGCGCTCCAGGTTCTTGTTGGCCTCCACCACCCGGTGGAACAGGCGAGTATTGTCGAAAAGAATGGCCGTCTGATTGGCCAGCAGTTGCAGCACGTTGACCCGTTCCTCGGTAAAAGCGCCGGTCAGCTCAAAGTGTTCCAGATACAGAATGCCCCGGTACACGCCGGTCACAATGACCGGGATACAGAGCAGGGATTGTGGCTTGCTGGTCTGGAAGTAGGCATCCCGCTGCAGGCTGCCGGCCTGTTGCAACTCATTGATCAGTCGTGGTTTGAGGGTGCGGCTGACCAGGGCCAGCAAGGTCAGCGGTAAATCCTGCTCATCACGTCGTTTGGGATAACTGGCCTTGATCTTCAGATGGTCTTCTTCATCCAGAAACATCAGGCTGCCTGCCTGGGCGCCGGCATTCTCGACAATGATATTGATCATCTTGTCCAGAAAAGCGCGCAGATTGACCTTGCCGCTGAGGGTTTCGGACGCCTTGAACACGGACAGCAGATCCAGATCCTTGTCGCCCGGACCGCCGGCTTTGCGGCCCAATAACGGCAGCAGCGCCGGATGCCGTTCGAGCAAGTGGCGGACTTTAGCCTCAGCCCGCCAATGTCTGAAGCTGTGATGAGCCTGCAACAAGAGTTGGCTGGCAAAATCGGCGTTGCCCATTTGCTGCCAGTATTCGGCGTATCGTTCCTGTGCGATGGCCTGATGCTGGGTAAAACCGCTGGCCTCGGCCTGGCCGATGGCGCGCTGGTAGAGCTGCCAGGCATTGGCATCGCCCTGCAGTGCAGCCAGCTCCGCTTCCAGCATGGTCACTTTGTGGCCATGATTGGCGCCGGCGTTGACCGCCCAGCCTCGCAACATCTCCAGTTTTTGTTTGAGTCGGTTGAGGGCTGACTCGAAGGCGGCATCTTTATGACTGCCACAGCGGCGGGCCAGGCGGGCGGCCAGCAGACCGGCAAAGAAATGATATTCCGTCTGGTGATACAGGGACATGGCGACCCCGGCCAAAGGCTCAGCCGCCTCGTCATGCTGTTTTGCCAGGTCAAGATCGTCAAACAGGTAGCCGAGCATCAGCTTGATACTGTGATAACAGAAGAGGATGGTCAGATTGGCCGTTTCCTGCAGCACGGGTACCTGACTGGCCTCGTTATACGCCTTGCCCTGCAGAAGGAGCGGCTGGGAGCCTGGCTTTTGCAGGTTGAGGGAGAATTGCTGCCATAAGCGGATAAACTCGAGGTTATAGGGGATACGCTTTTGTTCGATAAAGGCGCCATATTTGTCAAACACCTGACCGACATTGTCCAGTGAGGTCCCGCTCAGACACAGATAAAAGCTGTAGAAAAGCGCAGAATGGACGGCGTACTCCAGGTTTCCCTCATCCATTGCCAGGTAAATGTTGCTCTCCAGATCTACCAGAGCGTCGTGCAGGGGGGCATTCCAGGGCAAGACCGCCGCTGCCTTTTGGAACTGGACTTCGGCGGTATTCAACTGGTGATAACGCCGGTCCACGGCGATGGCCAGTTCGGCGAACTGCAGGGCTTCCCGGTACTGGCCGAAGGCGCCGCTGAGGATCATGGCATGGGAGCCATAGCCGCGGCTGGCCGGTGCGGCATTTCCCTGTTCTATGCTGAGCCTGACCAGGGCGTGGGTGACGATCAGGTACTGTTCAGGCCCCACGATATAAGCCACCGTCAACAGGGAATTAAGGATTTCCATGGCCACCAGGCAGGTCTCATCCTGCATGGCTGGCAACTCCAGCAGCGCGGTAATATTTTGCTTGTCGTACAGGGATTCCAATTGCAGATAGCGGGTGGCGATGCCCTGATAGTTGCGAATATCCACTCCGACCTTATCCAGCACCTCGGCGGCCAGTTCGAAGGCCGGCTGAAACTGGTTCTGGCCAAACAGGATCAGCAACTGCAGCTTGGCCACTTTCATCCGCTGGGTCTGATCTTTAACCCGGCTGCTCAGTGACTCACAATGCTGGCCGGCCTCTTCGTAGGCCTGGGTCAGATACAGACTGCTGGCCAGCCCAAGCTGAATGTCCCTGCACAGGGCAAAATCTGTCTGCCAGTCCTGATCCGACAGCAATTGCCAGGCGAGGGAGAAGTAATCCCTGGCGCTTTGATAGGCATTGGCTTCCTGGGCCTTACGACCGGCCAGCAGATTGAATGCCGCCAGTTTTGGCTTGCCGTACTCAGCGAGGAAGTGATCCCCGGCCTGATTCAGATGGCCGATAAAGCTCAGTACCTGTTCCTGCTGCTCCCCTTCGCTGAGGCTGTCCAGATAGACCTGACCAATGGCCAGATGGAGGGAATCGTTGCCCTCGGTCTCTTCCAGTAGATAGGCAGCCTGCTGTAACCTGTCATGGCTGAAGTGTACCGATTCGATGCGTTCACCCCTCGGATCGGTAAAGGCATTCATAATGCCTTGCTCGACAATCTCGCCGATATGCAGCTGGAGGTCACCGTGATCCATCTGCAGCAGGCTTTCCAGCATGTCGGTTTGAACCTGGCTGCCGATCAGGGCGGCAAATTTCAGCAGCCGGCGACTGATCCTGGACACCTTGCCCAGACGCTTGGCGGTCATTTCAACCAGATTATCGGTGATCTGTTGCCGTTCAATCTCCTGAATGCTCCAACTCCAGTTGCCGAACTCGTCACGACTGAGCAGGCCCTGGTCGTGCAGGGTGAGCAGGAATTGTTTGACGAAAAAGGGGTTGCCGTTGGTTTTCTTCAGGATCAACTGGGTCAGGCCAATGAGGGAACTGGCAGGCTGATTGAACAGATCCGCCAGCATTTCGCCAATGGCCTGATTGGGCAGCGGCCTGACCGGCAGAATCGCCACAGGCGTCTCGGTGGCCTGAATCCGCTTAATGGTCTGGCTGAGGGGATGGGTGTCGTCGACTTCATTTTCCCGGTAAGCCAGAATCATCATCAGCAAGTTTATCTTACTGTCCTTAAGCAGTTCCTCGAGCAGCCGCAGGCTGGCCAGATCGCTCCATTGCATGTCATCGAAGAAAATCACCAGGGGCCGTTGCCGCTCGCTGAACACACGGAAGAATCGCAGCAATACCTTGCTGAACCGGCTGTCTGTGTAATCTGAGGGCTTGCCGAGGCTCTGCTGGCCCAGTATCGGCAGCAATTCCGGGACGAAGCCGGTAAGCAGATGGCCATCCTCACCTACCGCTTTTTGCAGATCCTGCCGCCAGCTCTGCAACTGCGATTCATTCTCCAACAGAAGTTGCTCGGCCAGCTCGGCGAGCGCCGCAAGCAAAGCTGAAAACAGGCTGCTGTTCTGGAACTGGTCGAACTTGCCCTTGATAAAGTTTGCCCGTTTGGCCAGCGTCTGGGTATCCAACTGTTCGATGATGCTGCTCTTGCCCACCCCTGAATAACCCCTGATCACCACCATGGAACTGGTGCGCTCGCGCAGCATTGCGGCGAAGTGCTCGCCAAGTTGCCTGACCTGCAGGTCCCGGCCATACAAGCGGTTGGGGAAATGCAGTTTCTGGCTGCCCAGGGCCACTGACAGGGGAAACATGGCCAGCTCCCCCTTTTGCTGCCATTCGGCCTGACAGTAGGCCAGGTCATGGCAGACGCCGCTGGCCGCGCCATATCTGTCATTGGGATTTTTCTGCAACAGTCGGTGGATCAAATTCGCCAGAGCCAGGGGGATATCGGGATTCAGTTGCCTGACCGGCGTAGGTTCCTGGGCAATCTGCGCATGCACCAGTTCGATACTGTCGTCCATCTCGAAGGGGAGCTGGCCGGTGGCTATCTGGTAGAGCAGACAGCCCAGTGAGTACAGATCCGAGCGGCTGTCTATGGGGCTGTTGATACGGCCGGTTGCCTCTGGCGACAGGGTACGCAGTACCCCGCTGTCGAGCAGGTTGGCCATATGATGACGGCTGACCTGCGCCACCTGGGTAGGATGGCCAAGCTCCAGAATCCCCACTTGCCGGCCATCCTTTGACCAGTAAATGGCTCTGGGATTCAGACCGCCGAAGATCATCTTCTGGGCATGAATGGACTCCACAAGGCGGCTCAGGGCCAGCATCATATCCAGCCGGCTGAGGATATCGTCCCCACTGAGTGCCGACGTCGTCTGCCAGGTGTCCAGCTCCAGGTCACCGGCTTCCAGCACTTCGTAGTCCGCATCCTGATCATGGAGTCTGTGCAAGACTCTGGGTAAGGCCGAAAACAGGGGAAGTTGCTGTTCCATCCCCTGGCCGGTGCCGGTTTTGCTGGCCTTGAGAAACACAGTCCGGCCGTCCATGTCCTGCGCCCTGAACAGCTTGATTTGACTGGTCAGAGCAGGTTTTTCGCTGATATTTTTGTAATTCTTCAGGCTGTCCATTACTAAGCCACACCAGGACGGATTCGGAGCCCTAGCTTAATGGACATTGATGACATTATTAAGGGATAAATTGCTCTCATGCCGGGCTTTTTTACGACTTATTTACTTTTTCGATGCACTATTTGTCATAAAAATCTGCTAATCTGCGCCATTATTTGAGGAAAGCAGGCAAAGGAAAGTGGTCATTGTCTGTCCGCTAGGGAAAGTGAAACGCGCATCTTGCTGCGAAGAAGGGACGTTTCGTGATGATGTTCAACTACAGTATTAACATTCATAACAACGATTAACGGCTTTCCTGGAACTTAACATGCAGCAACCCCTACTGAGCCTGCTCAGTTTTTCAATTCTCAGCACTTTGTCCGCAGCCAGCCACGCTCAGTCCGCACGGGTTCAGGCAGACAAGACGGAAGTCATTCATGTGTATGCCCAGAAGCGTCAGCAGGATATTCATGATGTGTCCGTCGCCGTCACGGTGGTGGACGGTGAAGACATCGCCCGCCAGCATATCAAGGATACGGTACAGCTTTCTGCACTGGCGCCAAATTTCAAGGCCTCATCGGTAGCGGGGGAGGGTACTACACCTTCATTCAATATCCGTGGCGTGGGGATGTTTGATTACAATACTTCCACTGTTTCGCCTATTGCCATTTATTCGGATGAGGTGGTCAGCGGCGGCGCCAACTTCCTGGCCACCAATCTCTACGATCTTGAGCGGGTCGAGATTCTGCGTGGTCCCCAGGGCACCCTGTTTGGTCGTAACACCACAGGTGGCGCTATCCTGTTGATGTCAAAGATGCCGGACAGCCAGTTCGGCGGTTATATCAGCGGTTCGGTGGCCGAGCGTGACCACCAGTCCGCCGAAGGCGCCCTGAATCTGCCTGTCAGTACCGATACCGCCCTGCGTTTTTCCTTCAATCACCAGGATTATCAGTATTCCATGGACAATCTGTTTCCCGGAGGACAGGACGGGGGCTTGCGCCAGAGCAGTATGCGCCTGATCGTTAAATCTGAATGGCAGGATGTAACGCTGATTGCCAAATTACATGGAGATGACTGGTCCGGAGCGCCAAAACCTGTGTACAGCGCTGGGATCCTTAAAGATCCTGCGACCGGTGAGCGCTGCGCGCCTTCTGAGGTCGGTACCCCGGCTTGTGTGGATGCCTTCGGTTTCTCCGTGGATTCGGACGACTACTGGGACACGGTTGCCGATACCGGCGACAAGCGCCACGATACCCAGAGCTGGGGCGGCAGCCTGAACCTGGCGTGGCACCCGGCGGACAACCTGACCCTGAAGTCCATTACCGCCTATAAGGACTTTGAACGTTTCCATTCGTTCGATTCGGACGGTCCGGGTAATTTTATCGAGGGCAGCCTGGGCTCAGAGAACGATTTCTTCAGCCAGGAGTTCAGTCTCAGTTTGCGTACTGGCCGCCAGTACTGGATAGCGGGTCTGTTTTATCTGCAGGAGGAACTCTGGCAGGACAGCGATCTGGACCTGTTCCGCGATTTCCGCGCGGTGGACGCCCTGGCCTCAGTGCCGGCGCAGTTTTTCTATCATAACCGGCTTAAAAGCGAATCCCTGGCCTTTTACAGCCAGGTGGATCATGAACTGACCCAGTCCCTGACCCTGACCGCGGGGGTGCGCTATACGGATGATTCTACCCGCTATCATGCTGTCAGCGATCTGGACGTGGTGGGCGCCTTTATCCCCGGTCTGTGGGATATTGAGGGCGAAGTGGCCGATGACGAAGTGTCCGGAAAATTGGCCCTGGTGCAGGCGCTGGATGCCAATGCCAGTGTGTATTACAGCTATTCGCGGGGATACAAGAGCGGCGGTTATAACGGCGGCTTTTCCACCAGTGAGGAGCAGGCGCGTAACTCCGAATATTCCCCCGAGCGGCTGGATGCCTTCGAAGTGGGCGGGCATTTTTACTTCACGCAGATGGATCTGAATCTGGAACTGGCTGCGTTTTACTATAACTATCGGGACCAGCAGGTGTTTGTAAACTACACCACCGGCGCCGCCCCTTACCATGTGCTGAAAAATGCCGGCGATTCCACCATCTATGGTCTGGAGGCGGCTTTTTCCTACACTCCCACCTCTGCTTTGCAACTGGATCTGAATCTGGGCTATATCCCGAAAGCCAAACTGGGTGAATACCGGGAAGGAGCGCTGTATGTGGCCAACACCCAACTGCCCTTTACCTCCGAATTGAATATCAGCGGTCTGCTTCAATATGAACTATCGCTGGGAGAGGGGCGACTGTTGAGCCAACTGGGATTTGATTACCAATCGTCCTTCTATTTTGACCAGAACGAAAATCCCTATCTGGAGCAGGAAGGCTACAGCCTCTGGCATGGTCGTATCGCCTGGTTGCCTGACCAGAACTGGGAACTGGGGCTGTGGGCCAGGAACCTGTTTAATGAAGAGTATGCGGAGCTGATGTTCGACTCCATTGCACCGCTCTCGGCGGTGACTCAGTTACGCGGGGAAGCCCGTCAGGTGGGTGTCGACTTCACTTTCCGCTTCTAGTCAGAGCACGGCTGGGGATCAGTCGAAGATCCTCAGCCAGTCATTTTGCATGTCTATGACCTGCCATTGATGGGCGCTGGCTGCCTGCAAGGTATCCTCGCCAGGGCTGTAACGGTATTCCCGCGCCTCGTCCGTATGATGCACCAGCATACATAAAGACACCGGCGCCATGCCGGCCCAGCGCAGCATGGGAATATCACCACTGCTGTTGCCAAAGGCGGCGATGGGCTGACGGGCGATCTGGCTTTCGATGGCAAGGACCTTGCCGGGCCCGTTGTCGAAGTAGGTGGGGATGGGAGTCATCTCCACTTCCAGTCCGTGGGCCTTCTCGTTCAGGCGGGTCAGCAGGGTACTGCCGATGACCTGCTCAGGCGGGATGCCATAGGCTTTTTCACACCAGGGACGGATAAAGTAACAACTGCCCCCGGAGACCAGGTAGGTACGAAATTCATGTGCCTGGAACAGAGCCAATACCTCACGCATGGGGGTGTAGGTCAGATCTGTGTAGGCTTTGTCGAATCGCGGATGCCTGGCTTTTTGCAGCCAGTCGCTGACCCACTGGTGATAATCCCGGGTACTGATACCCTGCCTGAACTCTTTCAGCAGCAGGTGACAGTCTTCAATCACTTCGTCATAGAAGCTGTCCCACCAATGTTCTATTCGTTGTCTGAGGCCTGCGGTGTGCAGCAGTGGCTGGATTTCATCATGACGGAACAGGTCATGGATAAACACCAGCTCAGTAATATGGGGCTTTTCCAGCCACAGGGTGCCGTCGTTGTCGAAGGTGGCGATTCTTTCTGCCGGCGGCACGAAATCCGGTGAGTCCGGGCTGCTGATGCGGCGGAGAAAATCCAGTATGGCGTTGCGGGCCGGGCCATCCTGCCAGGACGGGAGGGGAGTTGAGGTCATTTATCTGTCTTATTCGAGCCTGCGGTGCTGGCATCTTCCAATCAATTGACCTGGCCTGTCAATCGGCGCCCAGCCAGAGGCCGGGTTATGTCATCTGCTCCGATCTTTATCTAATGCTTTGACCAGTAAGGAAAAACTGGGCAGACTGATATAGCAAACGGCCGATCCGGCAGATAATGATTGTGAGGTCGCAGGATCGATAACAACAATAAATGGATTGTATTGGAGAAAACTCATGCGTTGGCAACTTATCTGGCCCGTGCTTCTGACCCTGCTGGTGCCTCTGGCAGTCGCCTGGTTCGTCTATCCTTCCCACCTTCCCCCCGGTTTTGGCATATTTCCGCCCCAGTTCATCGAAGATGCCCCGGGCTTTAACCTTTGGGTATTTCTGGCCACCGCGGCAGGCGGTGTGTATATCTTCGGCTTGATCCTGTTTCCGAAGAAGTACGGTTTTGCGGGTGCCCCCCCTAAACCGGCCGCCGCCAAAAAGCCGTTGCCCTGGTGGTTCTGGGCGGGTCTCGTGGTGATGCTGTTTTTCTGGTGGCTGCAGTGGTCCCACTCCACGGCCTTTGGTGAACTGGTTTACTGGTCCTTTACCCCTCTTTGGTGGGGTTTTATCCTGGTGCTGGACGGCCTGGTCTATCATCGCAATAACGGCCGCTCACTGGCATCCACCAAGACCCTGACCCTGCTGATTGCCGGGCTGGTGTCTATAGTCGGCTGGGCCTATTTCGAGTTCTACGATTACTTTGTGCTGGGCAACTGGTATTACCCATATGCCAATGACGCCCCCTGGTCACAGACCCTGTTGAGTATCGAGTTTCTGATCACTTACAGTACGGTTACCCCCGTCTTGTTTCAATGGTATAACCTGTTTAATACCTTTACCGCCTTTCCTGCCCGGTATAAGAACGGTCCCAAAATGGTTCTTAACGGCAATACCCTGATCCTGGTCGGCACGGTACTGATTGGGCTGATGGTGATCTGGCCTTATCCGTTCTTCTGGGTGGTGTGGATTGGTCCCTTTGCCGTGATTACCGGCATTTTGATGCGCCTGAATATCTGGAATCCCTTTATCGATATCGCCCAGGGCAACTGGAGTGCTGGAGTATTGATTGGCGTGGCGTCCATCTGCAACGGCCTGTTCTGGGAGTTCTGGAACCATGGCAGCATGTTCTTCCATACCACCCACACCAATCCCAACTTCTGGGTGTACAACATCCCCTACGTGGATGTGATTCACCTCTTCTCAGAGATGCCGCTGCTGGGCTATCTGGGCTACATTCCCTTCGGCGTGCTGGTCTGGCAGTTTTTTATCTGGAGCGGCAAACTAGTCGGTTTTAATACAGAGATAGACGTGGTCAACTGATGGCCACGCCCGTCCACTTTACCGTGGTAAAAAACCTGTTGCTGGGTGCAATCCCTTTTTTGCTGGCTTTGCACCTGTTTGTACTGGCGAGGGGACGCAATTTTCTGTGGTGGCTGCTGGCGGCGATATTCGTCGCCTTTCTGCCCAACGCCGCCTACGGTCTGACCGACATTATCCACTTTATTGCGGCGGTGAAGGACCCGGCACTGGATCGCACCCTGGTGTGGGGTGTCCTGTTGCCTGCCTATCTGATCTATATGCTGATCAATTTCGAATTCTATGTGATCTCAATCCAGTTGATGCAGCAATATATTCGGCGTCAGGGCTGGCTTCTGGCGGCCCGGTGGAGCATTCCTTTGATCCACTTGCTTTGCGCCTTTGGTGTCTACCTAGGCAGGGTGCAGCGCCTTAACAGCCAGGACATACTCGAACGCCCGGTGCTGGTGCTGATGGATTCCGTCCGGGATCTGACCCACGCCCAGCCCCTGCTGATAGTGCTGGGCTTTTTTGTTCTTTTTTACGCCCTGTCTCTACCGGTGTCCCGCCTTAACCTGATCCTGCTGGCTTATTTCCGGCACAGACTTCCTTCGTCCTTCGTCTGACCAAGTTCCGGCTCCGACAGTTGTCAAAGGCCGGATGTGGGACTAACTTCAAAGTCATGACTGAAGTGCAGGGAGAATCAATGATAGAGCTCTTCACCGCCGCCACACCCAATGGCCACAAGGTATCCATCACCCTGGAAGAAATGGGCCTGCCTTATAGTCTTAAGGTCCTCGACCTGGGTAAGAAGGAACAGAAGCAGGCCGATTTTGTTAACCTCAATCCCAATGGTCGTATTCCGGTGATCCGGGACAAGGACAATGATGATTTTGTGGTTTTCGAGTCAGGCGCCATTCTTGTCTATCTGGCAGAAAAGACAGGCATGTTGATGCCCACCGAACCCAAAGGCCGCAGCAAAGTCATGCAGTGGCTGATGTTCCAGATGGCGGGGGTCGGTCCCATGATGGGCCAGGCCAATGTCTTCTACCGTTACATGGAAGAAAAAATCCCCGCGGCTATCGACAGATACCAGCAGGAAAGCAAGCGACTGCTGAGTGTGCTGGACCGTCGCCTGCAAGACAATCAGTACCTGGCCGGTGACTATTCCATTGCCGATATTGCCAACTGGTGTTGGGCCAGGTCCTATGAATGGTCCGGCGTTGATATAGACAATTTGCCTTATCTTCAGCGCTGGCTGATGGATATTGGTGAGCGCCAGGCGGTGAAAAAAGGGCTGCAGATGCCGCCAAGGGCCGAAGACGAAACCATAGTGACAGGCGCCAGGAAGATGTTGGGAAGCTAACAGTATGATATTCCGGGATCGCAGTACCGAGGAGTGGATCCTGCTGAGTATCAGTGGCCTTGGCGCAATTAGCATTCTGCCCTTCAGTGTGTTACGTCTGATCGAAGAAGAATGGCTGCTCGCTGCACTGGACTCCTTCGCGGTTGTGGCCATGGCCAGTATCTTTCTGTATGTCTATCTCACCGGCCGCGCTGTATTGATGGCCCATCTGCTGTCCCTGATCTGCTTGCTCGTGCTGGTCGTGACTGTGTCGCTCAAGGGAGCGGCCCAGACTTACTGGACCTATCCGGCCGTACTGGTGGTGTTCTTTTTGCTGCGTCCCGCCCTGGCGCTGGCGTCAGTGTTACTGGTCATTGCGGCACTGACAACCCTGCTGGTGGGCGAAATGCCGCCGTTGATCTTTGCAGCCTTTCTGTTGTCCGTACTCGCCACCATTGGTTTTACGGCCATCTTCGCCTGGCGTACCCGGGCCCATAAGGAGCAGTTGTTGCGGTTGGCCACCAAGGACCCCCTGACCGGTGCCGGTAACCGAAGGGCCATGGAGGAAAAACTGCTTGAATGTCTGCACTCCTATCAGCGCACCCCCCTGCCCATGTCGCTAATCCTGTTGGATCTGGACAACTTCAAGGCGGTCAATGATAAGTTCGGTCATGAGGAAGGCGACAGGATCTTAAAGGCGGTTACTCGTTGTATCCAGCAGCGACTGCGTCGGATAGACCAGCTTTACCGCTTTGGCGGCGAGGAGTTTGTGGTGATTACCGAAAACACTTCGTTGCGCGAGGCAGGTCTGCTGGCCGAAGCCCTGCGCCAGGAGGTGGCCGATGCCAGTGCAGAGTTAAACGCCGTCACCATTTCACTGGGAGTAGCCCAGTACCACCCCGGGGAAACGGGCTATGAATGGCTGGGCCGCGCCGATCGGTGCATGTACCAGGCCAAGGGACAGGGCCGTAACAGCCTGTGTATCTGCAATCAGCCTGACCAAGCCACAGAAAGATACAAAGATCTGGGCTCTCCGACAAAATAGCGGTACTGACCAAAACCGATATCGGCCCGCTCCGCGTAATCCCGGTCAGTCAGGTTCAACAAACGGGCCGACAGAGTCCAGCCATCCGACAATTGCCAGTTGCCACGCAGGTTAAGCAGACTATGGCCTGGATACTCGGCGCTGTTTTGCGGATCCAGGAAGTAGGCGCCCATTCGGTTCCATTCCAGCTCCAGCCTGTAGCTTTGCTGCTGCCAGCCAAGTCGTGCATTGGCCATCAGTCTGGGGGCGGTGTCCATATCGTTGCCCAGGATCTCACCTTCTGCCAGCCCGGGATTATTGCGATACTGATGGCGCGCCCAACTGCCGCTGATCCTGGCATACCAGTGTTCGCCAGGTTGCCAGTTGAGCAGGGCCTCTAGGCCCTGATGCCGGGTCTTACCGTTACTGACATTCTGCCGCTCGGTGTCCTGGAAAATCACATTGTCTTTTTGCATATGGTACAGGCTGAACTCGTAGCTGAGCGCTCCGGTCTGACCGCGCAGACCAAGCTCAAGGCTGTCCATCTGTTCGGCGTCAAGCTCAGCCACCTGTTGCCCGGCCTGCAGGCGGAACAACTCGGTGGCCTGGGGAGCCCGGTAGCCACGACTTAGCTGCAGATAAAACTGGTGAGTATCGGCGAACTGCCAGACCAGTCCCGTGCTGGGTGACCACTGATGATAATCGACCTGCTGGCTGGCCGGCCGGAAAAAACGGCAACTCTCTACTTGTGGCGCACAGACACTGCCCGTGGGCAGGCGAGTCTGGTAATCGTATTGCTGCCAGTCATATCGAAGGCTGGCGGTCAGCTCCAGATCGGACCTGAGTGTCCAGGCGATGCTGGCGTAGGGAGATAGGTTGCGGGCTATGACCTGGTAGTCGTAATGCCGGCCTGCTGGGATGCTAGGCGCAAAATCCTGTGCCTGGGTTTCCACCAGTTCGCCATCTGTCCATTCCGTGTCCAGACCCAGGGTCCAGCTCAGCAATTCTGTTTGTGCACGATAGCGGCCCTGAAGGCCGACACCCCGCTGGTTATTCTGCTCGGTGGCTTGCCAGGGTAGGTAATGCTGCAGGAACTGCATGTCCTGAAAGCGCAGATAGGGGGTCAGGGTCAGGCTATGCCCCGGGGCCGTTTCCAGATGCCAGTCGGATGACAGGCGGGCGGATCGGGCGTCCCGATAGGCTTCGGGGTTATCGTTGCTGCGGCGAAGCGCCGGATCCCGATAGGCGTCCAGGCCTTGCACATAGCCGGCGGTTTCCTGATTGAGGTTGGTCAGGGCCAGCCGGGTATTACCCTGCCAGTCGCCCTGCTGGTGTCTGTGGATCAGATTCACTTTCTGCTGTTGGTAACCAGAGTCATCCTGATAGCCGCCATCATGGGCCAGGTTGCCGTAAAACAGCAGGTTGCCGGTTCCCAGGGCAAAGCTGCCCCTGAGAAAGTCGTGGGGGCCTGTTTCCAGGCCCAGCCTGGCCATGGGGCTGTCGGGTACCGTCGGCGAAACAACGTTGATCACCCCGTGTACGGCGTTGGAGCCATATCCACTGCTGGCAGGCCCCCTTAATACTTCAACTGCACCGGCCTGTTCGGTATTCAGTTCAAATAGCTGATTGGCATTGCAAAAACCGCTGGCGCGGGTGGGAATACCATCTTCGCTGACAAGAAAAGCCCCGCATGAACCCGCACCGGTCAGCACCGGGGAGCGGATGGCTGTAAGGTGTTCCTGCCCGTTTCCACGACTGATCCAGGTGCCCTGTACCTGATTGAGCAGTTCATTGATATGTACAGCCTGAAAAAGTGCGATATCGGTTTGCGCTATCCGGCTGACACTGAGGGGCTGTTGACCTTTGTTTGCCGGTTGACGGGCCGTAACGCTGATACGCTCCCACTGCTGAGGTGTGGTTTCAGCAGCGACGGGGGGGGTAAGGGCGCAGAAGCAAAGCAGGGTCAGTAGCCGGTTTATCAAAGCACAGTTCCTTTGGCATTGGAGGTTGAACACCCAAGGATACCTTATCGATGGGGCGTAAAAAAATATCAGTTGCCTGTTACCTTATGGACCTGGACTGGTTAGACTCTTAACCAATGGAGGCGCTCATGGAGGTCAGAGCTTGACGAGGGGTTGGCTGGGATTCATTGTCTGGTGCTGGATGACTGCTGCAAATGCATTTGAGCAGGAGGCAGATGTGCTGGTGCTGCCTATCCATGAACGTGACAAGCCGCCACTGGCCTACCTACAAAATGGTCAGCACACTGGCATTTATACCGAGTTGTTTCGTGCTGTGCTGGAGGGTGCCGGTATCCCCTTTCGCTTTATTCCCACTCCCAGCAAGCGCAACCAGAGAATGTTTTTGCAGGGGAAGATCCCCATGGCCTGCTGCGTCAATCCCGCCTGGTATATGGAGCCAGAGGAGCAATTGGTGCAGGTGTTCAGCGACCCACTCTATGTGACCCGTGACCTGTTTGTGTTTCCCCCCGGTAAGGCATTTGATGTGGACAGGACGGATGCATTTAAAGATAAGCGGGTTGCCCTGGTGCTGGGGTATGGCTATTTGGGTGAGCAGGCCTTTGTTGATCGTATCGATCTGCTCAATGAGGAAGCGGTACTGGGCTTTCTGGCCCTGGGCCGGGCTGATGTGGCCATTGTCAATGAACACATTCTGGACTACTGGCTCAGTCAGCATCCCGGAGAAGTCGAGCGTGGGCCGGTGCATGACCGGGCCACGCTGCATATCCAGTTGCATCGCAACTGGATCCATCTCCTGGAGTCTCTGAATCAGGCTATTAATGACTTGATTCAGGACGGGGCAAGGGACAGGATAGTCCAATCCTTTTTGCACGAGGGTGCACCAGATAATGAATAAAGGTTTATTGTTACTTCTGTTTTTCAGCTTTCCCCTGCTGGCTGAACAATGGCGGGATCCCAATCCGGACGACCTGGTTTATATACAGCTTCCCAAGGGCCAGATAGTCATCGAGCTGGCGCCTTTTATGGCCCCCCATCATGTCAGACAGTTCAAGGCGCTGGTCAGGGAAGGCTTTTATGACGGGCTGGACTTTTACCGGGTGATCGAGGGTTTTGTTGCTCAGGCCGGCGATGTGGAAGAAACCCGTCCGTCGAAATACAAGGGCATGCTCAAAGCGGAATTCAGCCGCAATATTGCTCCGGACTCGGCCTATACGCTGGTGCAATCGCCCGAATTCATTGCTCCCCAGACCGGCTACCTGCAAGGCTTTGCCGCAGGGCGCGACCCACAGGCGGGGTTGGAATGGTTGCTTCATTGTCCCGGCACTGTGGCCATGGCGCGCAACAATGAGGCCGACAGCGGCAGCACCGACTTTTATATCGTCATAGGTCAGGCGCCCAGGCATCTGGACCGCAATATGAGCGTATTCGGCCGTGTGATCTACGGCATGGAGTATGTGCAGGCCCTGCCCAGGGGCAACCCCGAGGTGGAGATGGGCGTAATTAAAGACGCTGGCCAGCGCGGCAAAATCGAGAAGGCCTGGGTGGCCAGCGACATGCCGGCCGACCAGCGCCTTATACTGCAGGTGCAGGAACAGGACAGCGAGGCGGTACAAAAGCGCCTGGCCAGTGCCCGCACTATGGATAGTCCGTTTTACCATTTCAGAGGCAACGGCAAACTGGATATCTGTTATTACCCGTTGAAAAGCCGTCTTCGGCCCTCTGACCAGCCGCCAGCCGGCACGGAGTGACGGGACCCGGTCGAATTTCTTAAAACATCAGGTTCAGCGTTACGCCATACACCCAGAGGGTTTTGCTATCCACTCTGTCGAGACTGACCGTCGGGCAATACCTAAGTTTTCTGTCAGGTGAAAATCATAGGCGGCGCTGAGCCTGAATAATACCAATCGGATTAATCTTTAGTGCCTTCAGCGAAAGCCAAAATGTTCGATACCAAGGCACCTGTATGAAGGTCGTCGTGCAATTCCGGGGTTTTCTCCCATATCAGGCCGGCGCCCCAGGCAGGGGTGAAAGGGTATTCGTATTCCAGACCCAAGGTGTCTTCACTGGCATGGTTCGTATCTGTGATGCCGTAAAATACCCCCAGTACCTGAGCCTTGAATGGGCCGGAGGCAGCGGATAAGGACGAGCCGCTTAACAACTATAGCGGCCCACAGCAGGTTAGTTCGGGCGGTCGGCATGGGAATATCCGTCAGGTCAAAATGCTATGCTAACCATTCCCGCCTTGGCGAAAAAGCCCAACAGCCCCTTAGTCAGGATGCTGCCATTTTTAGGGCTGGGCCTGCATATGAAACTCATACTGGTCTTCGCCGGTTATTTTAAAGCCAAGGCGCAGGTACAGATTCAGGGCCGGGTTCTGCTTGAGTACGGTGAGTTTCACCGGGCGTCCGTCCGCCCCGGCCAGTACCTGCCTGACCACCTGAGCCCCCAGTCCGCGACCCTGATACTCCGGATCGATTTGCAACTGCATAATAGTCACCTCGTCCCGACTTAACCGGTATTTCAGGTTGCCTATGCGCTGTCCCTGCCAAATCACCAGATGATAACAGTGGTAATCATGGGCAATCCGCCGCCAGTGTTCGTCATCGGAAAGAAACAGACCTGCCGCTTCCAGGTGTTCGACCATGGTCCGTTTTCGAAGGTCAAACAGATAGTCCTTGTCGGCGGTGGTCGCCGGCACCCAGGACAGGGTGGCGGATTTTTCCATCAGGTCTTTTTGCCCGCCTGGGGCTCCTCTATGGCATTCAAATCGACCAGATTCCAGGGCAGGTCTTTATTGCGGAACAGGCGCTTATTCAGCCTGGGATAGTCGGCCACATCATGGTCCAGCCGTTGTCCCACCACCAGACATCTGAGCACGACCTCGCCGCTGTTCTTCAGACTGTGGGCCAGACCGCCGGCCCGGTAGCCGATAAAGTCGCCGGGTCCGACCGCAAAAGTCTCATCGCCAAGGGTCGCCAGGGCTTCGCCTTCCAGAATATAGACGCACTCGTCCTCATGGTGATGGCAGTGCAGCTCTGTACTTTCAAAGCCCGGCTGTACTTCGATAAGGTGAATACCAAATCCGCTAAGACCGGTAGCATCACCCAGGGATTTATTGATCCGCCTGGCTTGGTCGTTCAGATAATGGGTCTTGACCAAGCCCTGCATGGATTCAATCTCTTCTTTTGTCAGCAGGTATTTTTCCATTGTCATTTTTTCGGTTGGAAGGCTGTCTCGCATGTTGGCGGGTCCGGTGCGTCATTGATCCACCACTTCCTCTCGGGCCTTCTCATATTCCTCATAGGAGCGATCCATCCCCTCCATGCAGCGATCATATTCAGTGGGCGGCAGCTTCAGGCATTCGTTGCGTTTATTGATCTGAAAATTGTTGTAAACGGCCTTGTTGCTGCATCCTGTTATGCAAAGAACGAGCAGCATCAAGGTCAGGGTGGTTTTCATATGAGGCTCTCCTTGGAATTAATTATCAGGGTAACTTCTATCACTGAAGGCCAAATTGCAAAACAAGATTTGTATGTTTTTTGTAACATCGGCAGATCAGCTCTGGGATGAAACATCTCTGGCTGACGTTTGTCCGGGGTGGCGTCTTTGTGGCGCGTACAGGAGATATCCCGGGGCCCAGTGCAAACCCCTGTCAGAACTCATGAATTGCTCACGTACCGGCATGGCAGATTTACAAGACAGTGAGTTGGGTGATAACGCCAACGGAAGAATTTCCTGAATCACAGACGCCGTATTCCTGTTCTGTCAGTTAACTCGCCCTTCCAATGCACCAACAAAGGCTGCATGCACAGGGGTGGAGGGATCCAGAAATCTGTAGTCCAGCAGATGGTCCAGGTCCTGATAATTGAGATGCCGGCATGTTGTCTGTCTAGTTGCATTCATACGCTGGCACACTGCCTCAGCCATTTGTGATGAAGGCCAGATCTCATCTTGCGTGCCGGTCAACAGGGTAACCCGTCCTTTGATATTTTCTACTGGAATATCCGCCTGGACTCCATCCTTGCGATTGGCCAGGGACTGATCGTAGAGATCCCGCAGGCTACTCACCGGACCGCCGGGGTTGAAGGGTACATGGGACAGCGGTTTGCCATCCAGAGTCCAACTGGAATCCGGCACTTTCTGCCAGTCCTTAAGGATCCCAGCCCACAATACTGAGCTGGGCGCTATGGCGACCACCCGCTGGATGCCTGCATCGTGCGAGGCGAGCAACAGCGCCAGCTCCGCTCCTTTGGACCAGCCTACCAGGATGATCCCATCTCGGCTGCCTCTATGCTTAGCGGCCAGCCAATCCAATGCCCGGTGGAAGTATTCCAGTGGGATTTTTTCCAGCTCATCGGGCAACCCCGGCGCATTAAAATACGCCAGCGCCAGGACCGGGAAACCCGCCTCTGCCACTGGTTTTGCCAGCTTATCCGGGATCCCTCCCTCGGAACCACCCAACACCAACACTGGCTGTTTCCCGCTCTGGCTGGCGGGTGTGTAGTAGTGGCCGACCAGTCCCTTGTCCCGCACAGATACAGGTCCAGCAGACTCGGCTAATGCAAACAGCGGCAGTACCAGCAAACAGATAATGCACAAAGTTCTTATCAGCATGATCCTCTCTTTAGATAAGACATTGAAACAAAACAAAAATTCAGTATCCACAATCAGCTAGTGCTTGCAAGCCGCAGGGGGCAATTCACAGCCATCCAATTAGGCAGTGAAAGTGCGCAGGGCATTGACAGGGCGTGGGTTGCTAGCGACAAAAGCAGGGAGTCTATTGTTTAGCCAATAAAGTTCAGAGTAATTGCGGCTAACCTTGTTCGGTAAAATCACCGGGAAGAGAGTAAGCCGCTCCCTGGCATTCCATATAGGCCAGGCAGGTGCCCTGGCGGGTGATTCCGCAGGCATCTACCACCGGCGCCTAAATCCAACGCTTTAATTTTTAGCTCGTTAATCAGGGCGCGACGGCTGGGTTTACCTTCGTCTGCCCTGGCCTGGCAATAAGATGCTCCTGTTATTCCCAGAAGCTCGGCGTTAAAACCGGCTATCTCGGCAACAAGAGTATTCTTCGACAATCAGGGTTTTTGTTTTGGCAAGAGTATAGGAACCAAGATTGCTGTTAAATGTCACCCCATGACAGCCGGCCAGCAGAGCAGATATGAGTAAAAGCCCGCTTTTTTTCATTTGCTTATCCTTCATTGTCTTTCCATGACTCCCCAGCATTATTCCAACCGGTGTGCCATTTTACACGCCATGGCAATAGGAATGCCCACTGCCAAGATATGAACCAACAGGGAAAACCCTTGCCAAAGGGGATCCTCCGGCGACGGGCCTGCCGCCGATAAAGGGACTACCACATAGGTCATGACCAGATACAAAAGCATGCCATATATGGCCCCCCAGACAAGCGGAGACCGATGCAGTCTGGCATAGCGTTGTGCCATCACAAAATAAGTGGCAGCCATCAGCAAGGCGATCATAAAATGCAGCAGCAGACCTGCCGCAGCAGTTCCCAGGCCACCCTGAAAACTCCCTTGCCCGAGCAGACCCGCGGCAACGGATTGTAAAATTCGCGTCGGGGGGAGTCCGGCTTTGACATACCAGAACAGGCAGGCATACAGAATATCCAGGCTACCGGCGATCAATCCTGCCATGAGGATAAAAGGAGAGAGGTAGGATCGGAGCATTGATGTTTGTGCCTGGACGGTGGATTTGCCCAAATTAGCAGACCGGACCATAAATCCCAACTTTGTTTGGATGCCTCAAGGTGCCTGGCGGTTTGCAGATGAGGATCTCTTTTGGGTCAATGAAAATGACTGCCATTTACATCCTGCTACCAGTATTCCTAGTCGACTGACTTGGGCAACAGCAGCCGGAAACGGGCTCCGCCCAGGTCACTGCGGTCAACCTGGATCCGCCCGTCGTGCCAGCTCAGTACCCGTTCAACTATAGCCAGACCCAGTCCGTAACTACCCGACTGACGGCAGTGCTGAAGGCTGACAAAAGGCTTGAGTATGTTGTCCTTCTGGCTTGGCTCTATGCCTGGTCCGTTGTCTTCTATGGTAACTCGATACCAGTCGCCCTGCTCATCAAGGGTGACCTGTAGTTTTCCTTTGGCGAAGCGCGCACCGTTGGCCAGCACATTGGTAATTGCCCGGCTGAGCCAGTGGCTGTCGCCCGTTAGCAGCAAGGTCCGTTCAGGAAGTTTGGCCGTCAACTCTGCACGGTGTTGGCTGGCCAGAGGCGCGAAGGCCTGCAAGTTGGTCTGCAGCAGCTCGGTCAAATCCAGGCGCTGGCGTTGAATCCTGGTTCCCTGACGCTCCAGGCTGGCAAAATCCAGAAAGGCGGCCAGCATTTTTTCCATTCGTTCCAGGTCCGCTTCCAATCGCTGCAGATACTGGTTTTTCTCGGCCAGGTCATTACTGTCCAGGGCCGCATCCAGGCCAAAGCGGAAACAGGCCAGCGGGGTGCGCAGATCGTGACTCAGGCTGCTGGCCAGGAGGCGGTTTTCGGCAATCAACTGCTCGATACGCTGGGCCATCTGGTTGAAGCTATGCTCCAGTTCGGCCACATAGGACGTGCGACTGGGAGGCACCCTGGCCTGTAGCTCTCCTTTGCCGAAGCGGGAGGCAACGTGAGTGAGCAGGGACAACCGGCGGGTCAGCGGCAGCAGCCAGATGCCCATCATCACTGCCAAACCGGAGTACAGGGAAAGGGTCAGGAGCAGGTCCCGTTCGCTGTCTGTTGGTTGCAAGGGGGGCAGGGCCAGTTTCAGCAGGTACTGGGGATGCCCGGGCAGGCTGGCCAGCAGATAGGGTCCGTCGCTGGACTCCAGCAACAGTCCACCTGGCTGTTGCAATGCGGGCTTGAGATCGCCGGGCAGCGCCAGGTCTGATGCGCCCTCCAGGCTCAACTGCAGGGGCAGGGCAGCGGCCAGCAGTGCGACTTGTTGTGGCAGATCCCGGCTGGTATCCAGATTGTGGCGCAGCCCTTCGAACAACTGGCTCAGGTGGGTATAGTCCTGGTGATTGGGTGTATCTCGGTGCTCCTCCACCCATCTGTCTATGCCCCAGCCCAGCAGAAACAAGGTGAGCAGGGCGGTCAAGAGTAAACTCACATAGATACGGCTCATGTCAGACCCGATCCTGGTCAGTCATACTTTTATTCCCAGGCGTCGGCGACAAACAGATAGCCCTTGCCCCAGGCCGTTTTTATCCGTTTTGGAGTATGGGTGTCGTCCCCGAGCTTCCTGCGCAGGGTGGAGATCATCACATCGAACCAACGATCCAGTCCGTCGTATTCACGTCCCTTAAGCTGTTTGAATGCTTCATCCCGATCGATAATCCGCCCGGCATGACTGGCCAGATACCACAACATGGCAAATTCGTTGCTGGACAGCTCCACTTCCTCGCCGGCCAGGACTGTACGGTTGGCATGGCGGTTCAGGTTCAACTGGCCAAACTGCAGCATATGCCCGGCTGGTTCCGCCTCCGGCTGCCGGCGCAACAGACCCTTGATACGGGCCAGTAAGGCACGCGGGCGCACGGGTTTGACCAGGTAGTCATTGGCACCCACCTCCAGGCCTAATACCTCGTCCAGCTCTTCGCCCTGGGCTGTCAGCATGATAATGGGAAGATCACTGTGGCGGCGCACTTCCCGGCAAACGGCCAGCCCGTCCATGCCCGGCAGCATCAGGTCCAGCAACATTAAATCTGGTTGGATCTGTGCGGCAACCTTCACCGCTTCATCACCCCGCAGTACATGAGTGACGGAAAAACCCTGGTTGGTCAGATAGTCGCTGACCCAGCGGGCCAGGGAGGCATCGTCCTCCACCAGCAGCAGTCTGGCGTAGGGTTCCTGACTGGCGCTTGGCAGGTCAGAAGAAGAATGCAGCGGAATGGACATGATAGGTGACCTCGTTATATCAGGCTCAGAACAAACGCCAGCCGCGCTTGCGTCTTTGCGATTTGTAGACCCAGTTTACCTGGATTTCATGTTTGGCCAGGGTCTGTTGGCCGTTGGTCAGCAACAAACGGGTGGACTGCTCGGCGGCAAATTCAAACTGCCAGTGTCCCTGATTGGCCTTCTGCCAGCAATGCAGCGGCTGTGTCTGGTCTTCCAGTTGCAGACAGTAGTCGCCAGGCAGCTCACTGTGCCAGGTGACAGCGATAGTGGCATAGCAGGTTCGCCCCTGGTTCAGGGCCACACAGGTATCCGGTGTGACGGTCAGAAGTCGGGGTTCGGCAGCCGTCTCACCGGATAACGGCAGACTGGCCAGCAGCAGCAAGGCCCGGGAGATTCCATTAGAAAACATAACGGATACTGACCATGCCGAGCGCTTCCACATTGCTCGCGACGATTGGGCTGTTGGCAATACTGCTACTATAACGGTTGAGACCCATTCCCAGGTCCAACAGCCAGTGCTCATTCAGAGGATAAAGGGCCGACAGGCCCAGGTGCAGCATATGGGCTGATCTGCCATGGTAAACGGGCCGGCGGGCAGTCGCCTCGGTGGGTAAAATGCCGAAGTAGTAATCCACCAGTTCGCCGCTGTAAAGGTGCAGACCTGCGGTCAGTTGTAAGTCCCAGTTTCGTAGTTGGGCCAGATAACTGTAATAACCCTGGAAAAGATAGCTGCTGTAGCGTTGGCTGATATCGTTGCCCAGTTCCAGGGACAGGTGGTGGGGGCCTCGGAAATGCTGCACCCGCAAGCCCAGGCTGCTGTCGCTGCCGCGGGTGCGGATACCTTTCAGCTCCGGCACTATCGTGTCGCCATGGTAACTGTAGCCGGATTCGCTGATGCGGTTCATATGAGAGCTCAGCACCACATCGGTCTGCCAGACTTCGTCAGCGTAAATCCGGTAACCGACCAGGGCGGAATCAAACAGGCCTGTGACCCGCCGCCGGACGGTTTCGAGGAAAAAATTCCGATACTTCAGATCGATCTGTAAGGTGACAATAACCGGATAGGCGTCATTGCCCTTTGCACCTGCCAGCAGGGACTTTTCATCCCAGACTGCCAGTCCGGGTGAGATCTGCCACTGGAAATCCTCGTCGGCCTGCACCGGCGCAACCAGCACTATCAGCAAAAGTAGAAAGATCCGGCCGATTCTCATCCGTGGAAAATCCAACAAGGGAAGTAATCCGGTTGGTATAAAACTAAAAAAGGTGGCCGCATCTTACCAGAGTGATGGCAGGGCGCGAGGGACAAACAGGGCAAAATTGTAGGGAAATTGTAAAGTCGGGTGTCTGCAGCATGGTTTGGGCAGGCATCAGCGCAAAAAAATGAAAAACCCGGGCGGGCCATGGAGAGCCCACCCGGTAAATGCCCCAAGAAAGACCAGTAGACTTGGGTAAGTAGTGCAGGATTAGAATACGGTTAATGATAACGATTATCAATAACTATTTTAAACTTTTCTATACTGAAGCAGAATAGCGTCGCCATTACCGCTCAAAGAATCGCTTAGAAACGGAAACACCGTTGCAGCAGTTTCAAATCACAGGAGGGAAGATGATACAGCCAAGTTCGAACACCAGGAGTGAGAAGGACAGTATGGGTGAGCTGCAGGTGCCTGCCGATGCTCTGTATGGTGCCCAGACACAGCGCGCCATAGAGAACTTTCAGATCAGCGGCCAGGGTATGCCGGATAATTTTATCCGCGCCCTGCTGCGTATCAAGCAGGCAGCGGCGCGGGCCAATCATAAGCTGGACTGTCTGGACAAATCGGTCAGCGAGGCCATCGCCGCCAGTTGCGAGGACTTGCTGCAGGACCGTCATCTGCTCAGGCATTTTCCCGTGGATGTCTTCCAAACCGGTTCAGGTACCAGCACCAATATGAACGCCAATGAAGTGATTGCCCGCCTGGCCAGCGACAAGCTGGGTGACAAAGTGGGGCCCAATGACCATGTGAATTATGGTCAGAGCAGCAATGACGTTATTCCCACGGCAATCCATGTCAGCGCCGCGATGGCCGTCAGAGAAGATTTATTGCCGGCCTTGCAGCATCTGGCCGATTTGCTTAAAACCCGGGGTATTGAGCTTAAGGATCACTGCAAGACCGGCCGCACCCACCTGATGGACGCAATGCCAATCCGGCTGGATCAATGTCTGGGTTCCTGGGAAGGGCAGATTCGGCAGAATATCCGCCATCTTGGCAGTCTGCTGCCGGCATTACAGACCCTGGCACAAGGTGGCACGGCGGTGGGCACCGGCATCAATGCCCATAAGGATTTCGCCGCGACGTTCTGTGAAGCCCTGAATCATCAGACCGGTATGGACTTTACCCCGGCCGACAATCCTTTTGTCCTCATCGGCTCTCAGGACACCGCCGTGTCCCTGTCGGGACAACTGAAAACCACGGCTGTGTCCCTGATGAAAATAGCCAACGACCTGCGCTGGATGAATTCCGGCCCCCTGGCCGGACTGGGGGAAATATCCCTGCCGGCCCTGCAGCCGGGTTCCTCCATTATGCCTGGCAAGGTCAACCCGGTGATCCCCGAGGCGGTGGCGATGGCGGCCGCCCAGGTAATGGGCAACGATACCGCGGTCAGCATCGGCGGTCAGGCCGGTAACTTCGAACTGAACGTGATGCTGCCGATGATCGCCCGTAACCTGCTGGAGAGCATCAAACTGCTCACCCACTGCGCCACCCATCTGGCTGACAAAGCCGTTGCCGGCTTTAAGGTCAACGAGGATAACCTGAAGCATTCATTGCATCGTAACCCCATTCTGGTTACGGCGCTCAACCCGGTTATCGGCTATGACAAGGCCGCAGAGATTGCCAAGCAGGCCTACAAGGAACAGCGTCCGGTGGTGGATGTGGCGGAGGAAAACACAGACCTGTCGCGGGAGGAGCTGGAGCAGTTACTCGACCCCATTAAGCTGACCGGCAGCGGTGTGTAACTCCTAAATCTGCAAGGGCGTGTTGCACAGAGGGCGCAATAACAAGGAGACAGTCTTCTTTGCGTCTTGGCGGCCTCTGCGCTGCTACCTGCTGACTTACATGGCCTCCTCTTGCTGTGCCACCAACTCAGCCCGCAGGGTTCTGGCGGAAGCCACCATATTTTTCAGGGCCGCCTCGGTTTCGGGCCAGGTTCGGGTCTTCAGGCCGCAGTCAGGATTAATCCAGAGGCGCTCGGCCGGAATAACCTGGAGGGCTTTCGTCAAGAGTCGCTTGATCCCTTCCTGGTCAGGTACATTAGGCGAATGGATATCGTACACGCCGGGCCCGATATCATTGGGATAGGCGTTGTCCCGGAAGTCGTCCAATAACGTCATATTGGACCTTGATGTTTCCACCGTCAGTACATCGGCGTCCAGGGCGATAATGGCGTCGAGAATATCCTTAAACTCCGAATAACACATATGGCTGTGGATCTGCACCTCAGAAGGAGCGCTGGCACAGGACAAACGGAAGGCGGTCACTGCCCAATCCAGATAGGCACCCCATTGACTCCGCTTGAGCGGCAGGCCTTCACGAATGGCCGGTTCATCGATCTGGATGATGTGGATACTGGCTGCAATCAGATCCTGGACTTCGTCGCCGACCGCCAGGGCAATCTGGCTGGCCACCTGGTCGCGGCTTAAGTCATCACGCACAAAACTCCAGCATAAAATGGTCACGGGCCCGGTCAACATGCCCTTCACCGGTTTATCGGTCAGGCTCTGGGCAAAACTCAGCCAGTGGGCGGTCATAGGCTCCTTGCGCTGAATATCGCCATAGATGATTGGCGGCTTGACACAGCGTGAGCCATAACTCTGTACCCAGCCGAAACGACTGGTGGCGACCCCCTCCAGGTAGTCGGCGAAGTATTCCACCATATCGTTGCGCTCCGGTTCGCCGTGCACTAACACATCCAGACCGATGGATTCCTGTTTACGGATGCAGCTTTCAATTTCCTGCTGCATCAGCCTGGTGTATTGGTCCCGGCTGATCTCCCCCCGTTTGTATTGCGCCCGGATATGGCGGATATCGCCGGTTTGCGGAAAAGAACCGATGCTGGTGGTGGGCAGCAGGGGCAGACCCAGAGACTGTTGTCGGGATTTACGCACGTCAAACGGCTCCGAGCGGGTAAAACTCTGCAGGTTTTGCAGACGGTCACGCACAGTGGGATTCACCGCCTGACTGGATTGCAGTCTGTCCCTGACTGGCGCTGAGTAATCTTCGATGGCCCGCGTATCGCCGCTCAGCAGGGCTTGTTTGAGCAGGGCAAGTTCCTGGCACTTTTGTCTGGCGAAGGCCAGCCAGGGTCTGATAGTTGTATCGAGATCGGACTCCAGTTCCAGATCCACCGGGCTGTGGAGCAGTGAGCAACTGGGGGCCAGCCAGGTGCGGCCGTTCAGTTGTGCATAGATGGGCTCAAGTTTCTGGTACAGGGCCTCCAGGTCCGTTTTCCAGATATTGCGCCCATCGATGACCCCCAGGGAGACCACCCAGTGCCTGGGCAGTATATCGATGGCTAACTGGATATCGGTCGGCTCGGCCACACAATCCAGGTGTACCCCGTGCAGGGGCAATGAGGCGATAAGGTCGAGATGATGGTCGACGCTGGCAAAATAGCTGGTCAGCAGCAGCTTGAGCTGGCCTTGTCTGAGCTGACTGTAGGCGCTGCGAAACGCCTTTTTCCAGCCTTCGTCCAGTTCCAGTCCCAGGATGGGTTCGTCAATCTGCAACCAGTTCACTCTGTCCCGGTTTAACGCGTCGAATATCTGCTGATAGCCCGCCAGCAACTGCGGCAGCAGTTCCAGTTTGTTCCCGGTGTAAGTGCCAAGGTAAAGGTAGGTGAGGGGGCCGAGCAGCACAGGTTTAACCTCATGTCCCAGGGCTCTGGCTTCCTCAATCTGTGCGAGCAGGGGCGAACAGTCAACCTTAATGGCAAGCTGAGGTTCAAACTCAGGCACCAGATAGTGATAGTTGGTGTTGAACCATTTGGTCATATCGCTGGCCTGCCCACAGCACCCCCCGGCGGACTGACCACGGGCTACCTGGAACTCCAGATCCAGTCGGCTTTGGCCACTTTGAACAAAACGGCTTGGCACGATACCCAGCATCAGGCTGGTGGCCAGTACATGATCATAATGGGCAAAGTCGCCCGCCGGCAGCAGTTCGATACCGGCTTCTTGTTGAAGCCGCCAATTGTCCTCACGCAATTGCCTGGCGGTGGACAGCAGGGCTTTCTCATCTGAGTCGCCCTGCCAGTAAGCTTCGAGGGCGAACTTTAGCTGGCGGTGCGTGCCAATGCGGGGAAATCCGAGGTTATGGAGTCGCATAGATTTGATTCCTTGTAGACGTCTGGATGTTTGGATGTTTATACTGGCCGGCAACGGTGCACGCCTCAAGCGCAAGATTTTCAACTTTCAATTGAAGGAAATTCATCTTGGCCGGGATAACGACAAAACAAGGATCTCTGTGCTGGAAGTCAAACACCTGAAAACCCTGCTGGCGCTGGAGCGGGCCGGCAGCCTAGCCCAAGCGGCGGATCTGCTGTTTGTCAGCCAGTCAGCCCTGTCTCATCAGTTGCGGGAGCTGGAGAATCGCATCGGTACCAGGCTGTTCGAACGCAAGACAGACCCGCTGCAGTTCACTTCCCAGGGAACTAGCCTGCTGAATCTGGCCAGGGAGGTGATACCCAGAATCCGCGCAGTGGAACAGGAGCTCAGACAGCACCAGGGGAGCGTCAGGGAACTGAAAATCGGCATAGAGTGCCACGCCTGCTTTCAGTGGCTGTTGCCGGCCATTGCCCAGTTCAATGGTCAGCAACAGGAAGTGAATCTGGACTTAATCGGTGAAAACCTGTTTGACGGTATCGGTGAGCTGGAACGGCAGTCGCTGGACCTGTTATTTACCGATGACAGAATAGCCGCCGACCGTCTCAGTTATGAGGCCATCGGGGAGTTTGAACTGGTACTGGTGATGGCGCCTCAGGACAGCCTGGCGCAAAGGCCGTTTATCCAGCCTGAAGATCTGCGCGACAAGAAGTTGCTCACCTATCCGGTGCCCCTGGCCAAGCTGGATATTTTCCGGCGCTTTTTGCAGCCCGCCAGGTGTCAGCCCGGCTCGGTGAAGACGGTGGCCAACAGTTCGGTGATGCTGCAGATGGTCGCGGCTGGGCTGGGAGTGGCGGCGGTACCTGACTGGCTGGTCAGGGATTTCGATCGCCAGCAGTTGCTGGTGGTAAAAACGCTGGCCAGGGAAGGGCTGTTCAGACCTCTCTATGCCGCGTATGCCCCTGAGCGACAAGACCTGCTGAGGGCTTTCCTGCCACTGGTTAAACAACGTTTTGCCGATCTGATGGCTGGCACCAGCTAAAAAATGCTTACCCCGCCCCTGATTCGGGGTAAGTGACAAAATGCCCTGTTCCCTGGTCACCCTGGATAAGGGCCGATTTACCGACCCCGTACCATTACCACCAAGTCCTGCTCCTGTTTGCCCTGACTCTGGCTGGCCACATCTTTGATTTCAGTATGGCCCTTTTGGATTTCCAGTCGCTGTAAAAGCCGAGCCACCCTATTGTTACCTGTCTGTTGGGCAAAATCGCCAACCAACTGATCATTACAATGCAGGTTATTGGCGAGGTAGCGCATCTTGTAACCTGAGCCCTTCTGCTTAATCAGAAAAGAAACCTGCGAGTCCATTGCTACACTGAGGCAAAGTTGTGTGGCCTTGGAGTCGTCGGCAGCCACGTAAGTGGTCTTAGCCAATGCGGTTAAGGGCAGACAAAGTAAACCGGCAATGGCAATGGTTTTGATACGAAACATAAGTAAATCCCTCTTGGTATTCAGGCGGATTGCCTGAGTTAAGTGTGCACTTTGTTGCTCCGAATGCTGTTAACCGCTGATGACCATCTGTAACAAGCCGTTTAAGTAAATTTACCAGTACTTATCTATATGATGTTAAAGAAGTTATTTTGTGTTGTTTGTAACAGGCTTGAAGTCCTGTTCGACAAGTGGCGGCTATCTTCCGATAACTGCCTGGAGGTTTTTTTTCTGTTGCGATTAAGGGGGGATTTTCAGGGTTAAGCGCAGGGCCGGGCCCCCCATCGGGACGTTGGTGGTGTCAACCCTCTTGCTTGGTGCAACTATCGCTTGGCAAGGACTGGCACATTTCACCAGTAAGCTGCGTTCTGTAATAAGTGGGAAAGGGTAGCAGGGGCTGTCTGCTCTTTCCTTCAACTTGTTGTTTGGCCGGGTCCGGCATTGTCTGACCCGGTCTTTTTTATGTGGCTCAACAAGTACTTGTCCCTGCGCCCCTGCTAAGGGGGTAATTCTCTGGCACATCCCCTTCCCGCTTTTCGATAACTGATTGCGCCCTGAACAGGTGCAGGCACCCCACCGGGCTCTGCATCGGGCTGAATTTATCCAATCAGAGGAAAGTTATGAGTGACCAGAACGTAACAATCGAACAAGTGCAGGAATTTGCCGGCAAGGTAATGGCGGATATAGGCGGTGCCTATGCGGTTTTACTGTCTTATCTTGGCGATCAGAGCGGCATCTACCGCACCCTGACAGAACATGGGCCCATGAGTTGCCAGGCCCTGGCAGATAAAGCCGGTGTGGATGGCCGTTATCTGCTGGAATGGCTGAGTGCTCAGGCTGCGGCAGGTTACGTGGAATATGATGAAGCCAGTGAGTGTTTCTCCATGTTGCCGCACAAAAGCATCGTGCTGGCACAGGAAGGGCATCCCGCCTGTATGCAGGGACTGTTTCAATGCCTGGTTGCTCAGTACGCCACCCATGACAAAGCTCTTGAGATCTTTGTTTCCGGTGCTGGCAGGCCCTGGGGAGAGCACCACAGCTGTTGTTTCTGCGGCACGGATCGTTTCTTCCGTCCAGGCTATGAGGCCAATCTGATCACCGACTGGCTGCCTGCACTGGATGGTATGACAGAGAAACTGCAACGAGGCGCCAGAGTGGCGGATGTGGGTTGCGGCCATGGATCGTCCACTATCCTTATGGCCGAGGCGTTCAAAAGCAGTCACTTTGTAGGATACGACTTCCACGCAGAATCCATTGCTGCGGCAGCGGAAAAAGCCGACAAGCAACTGGACCACCCAAACTGGCAGTTTGTCACCGCCAAAGCCACCGACATTCAGGAAGGAGACTTCGATCTTATCTGTCTGTTCGATGCCTTACATGACATGGGGGATCCCGTTGGCGTGGCCAGGCATCTGCGCTCAAGGCTGGTGGAAGGCGGCAGCCTGATGCTGGTGGAGCCGCTGGCCGGCGATAAACTGACCGACAACCTGCATTTGCTCGGCCAGATATTCTATTCGGCTTCCACCTTGATCTGTACCCCTGCCTCCAAGGCTCAGGAAGTGGGTCTGGCGCTGGGTGCCCAGGCTGGCGAAAAGCGCCTGACGCAGGTACTTACCGAAGCCGGCTTTACCAGCATCAGGCGGGTGGCTCAAACGGATACCAATATGGTGCTCGAAGCCAGGATGGTCTGATCTTAAATCCTTGCCAATACGCTTGCCGGAATCCTCCGGTAAGCGCTACTGATCTTCGCCGCATGGCACAAGGTGGGACGGACAATCTCTGTCTCCCACAGCCGGTTAAACAATCCCTGTATACCCTGGTATAGATTCGCATACCTGTTTGCTGGCGCAATATCGCAGTGAATTCCGAACAGCTTAATGTGGCGCTGTTGCCACTTGGCGCACGCGCCAAATTCAACGCATTGCGAGGAATAACCATGATAAAACGTTTCAGCACCGACCGGTTCAGGTGGGTCCTGCTGGCCGCAGGGACCCTGACGCTTGGGTCCGTCCTGGCTCAGGACGGCCCGTCGGCCTTGCCGCATCCTGTTGCCGGTATCTCTGGGGTTTATCCAGCGCCCTCGTCCAGTGACGTCAATGTTGAGGTGACGCCGGAGATCTTCTTTACTGCCAGCAGTCATTTTTCCTATACGGACGGCCAGATAGAACTATGGGATCTGACTAAAGGGCACCTGGTACAGAGTTTCGACCCTGAGCCCGGCGATGCCCAGCAGGGCCAGAGTTCATTTAAGCTGAACCTGCCGGATGGCTTGCTGCAAGCGGGCCATCAATATGAGGTCCGTGCCGGCCACTTGTTTGCACGAATTAACGGCTCACCCTGGAACATCAGTGGCATTGAAGCGGGCAACTGGCAATTCAGTATTGCCGGCGGAATGCCTGAACCTGAACCGGCTCCTCAGCCTCCCGCAGAAGAACCCAATGAAACGCCTGCCGCTGAGGTGGACATTGGCGGCATTGTCAGCTTGATGCCGGCGCCCGGTGCCACAGCAGTCGCGCTCAATACCCTGCCGACCATCCATTTTGTCGCCAACAGCCACTATGGCTACACAGATGCCTCCAGTATCCGTCTGTTCGATCTGAGCAGAGGAGAACTGGTGGCGACCTTTAATCCCGAATCCGGCGACGCTCAGGAGGGAACTGACAACTATCAGTTGCAGGTCAGCCTGCAGGCCGATACCGACTATGAAATTCAGGCCGATCATCTGTTCGCCAGGGTCAATGCCGAGCCCTGGAATGTCAGTGAAATCCCATCTGGTGCCTGGCGCTTTACCACCGCGGCCAGTTTTGGCGAGGATCCTGAAATGCCGGGCGACGATCCTGAGCCCCCTCCTGGTGACGGGGATGGCGACAATGACGATGGCAATGATGACGGCAGCGGTGGAGAGCGTGACTGGCGCGACATCGACACCGACCTGAGCTGGACTGCCAATATCCCTCAGACCAGGCCCCGTTTGTTGTTTAACCAACAGAGCCTGCAGCAGGCCCAGAGCTGGTATGCCAGCAACAGCTTCGAGCCTCGCAATACCACCAATCCGGTGTACAGCTCGTTCGATCCTGTGGGTAATGCCTTCAAATACCTGCTGACGGGGGAGGACAGATATGCCCAGGTAGCCATTCAGGGTGCCCTGAACGCCGCACAAAGCATCTACAACCAGATTGGCGGCCATTGTGATGAATGCCGCTGGCATGGCGACAGTGTTATTCTGGTCTATGACTGGTTGTATGAGGTGATGACCGAATCCCAGCGTGAACAAATCCGCAGCCAGATGGACGAGGCTTTCGCCTATTACCTGGACTTCTTCTGGGGTGCCGCCGAACCGCGTTTTGCCGAGAACAACTACTTCTGGGGCTATTTTCGCAATGCCGCCATGTGGGGCATCGCTAACTTCCACGAAAGTGATCGGGCCGAAATGTTCTTGCGCCGCTCACTGGGTGAGCGCTGGGATGAAATCGGCTTGCCTCATTTTAATCAGAAATCGCCATCCGGAATTGCCGCAGAAGGGGTCAACTACGGTCCGACCATGTTGTACTACAAGATATCCCTGCAGGAGAGCCTGAAGAATCTGGGCCGCGACCTGAACCAGGAAACTTACTGGTATCGCAACGCTGCCTGGTGGCTGCAGTATGCTTCCTTGCCAAAACAGACCTGGGACAATCCCACGTCCGGTGAACCGGGTTGGAGTTGGTTCCCCTACGGAGACGCCGGCGGTTTCTGGAACGGCAACAACTTCTTGAACGGCGGTATCAGCCGGTTCCTGACCTACGTATTGAGCCGCTGGAACGAGACCAACCTGGAAGGCTACAGCCGCCATCTGCTGGCGCGTACCGGATTGGATGCTATGGCGCCGGTGACGTTGAGGGCGTTGGATGACGGCGGCGAGCCCCGCAGCCCGGCTGATCTGCCGCTGGATTACTTTATTGATGGTGAACTGGCCTACGCCTATGTGCGCAGCAGTTGGGAGGACGATGCCACAGTGCTCAACCTGCAACTGGTATCTCCGCCTATGGTCGGGCATGAACACCAGGATTCCGGCAACTGGCAGCTTTGGAAAGACGGCGTATGGGCCAGTCGCGAGTCGCCGGCCCGCGGGTATGGCTCCAATAACGGGCAGATTCCGGGATTTGGCGGCGAGGGCTCGGTGAATGTTAACCATCCGCTGGCCCACAATACCCTGCTGGTGGACGGCCAGGGGCCGCGCTTTGCCGGCGGAGGCCATGTGACCGATATTACCAGTGAGCCGGAGTACTTTTTCGCCACGGTGGATTTGAGTGACGCCTACGATAGCGATAAGGCCGGCAGCGTGAAACGGCATTTCCTGTTTATCCGTGAGCTGGAGGTACTGCTGATTTCCGATCGGGTGGAGCGGCAGACTGAAGAGGTACAGTTGTCCTTTATCACCCACTTCCAGCAGGATGTCAGCCAGCAGGATGATGTCCACCAAAGCAGTAACCGCCATATCCAAACCAGGCTGCATACCCTGGTACCAGGCCAGTTTGACAGCCGCCAGGTGGATGAGCAGCGGGAACACCTGGACAATGCCCGGCGCCTGATGATCGAGAGCCGCAACGATCACCTGTTGCATCTGGTGAAAGCCTCGGGTGTCCAGGACGCAGAACTGGACGTCAGCAGAGTGGATGGGCAGATTCAACTGTCCACAGAGGGTCAAACCTGGACGGTACAACTGGACAACCAGGGGCGGTTCAGCCAAATCAGTGTTTCTGATGACGAGGGTGTCTCACGTCAGTTACCGATCCCCCAGGGCATTGAACAGCTGAATATCAGCGACAATGACCTCAATTGGACTAACAGTTATCACTAATAGCGTTTGGGGCCGCTTCGGCGTGCTTCTTTCTCTGTTTGTTGGGTCCTGCCGGCTTGCCGGCAGGGCCCAATACAACTCATGAGGTGCCCTGTTGGTCGCAGAGAGCAAAAGATCACTGGATTTCACGCACAGATGGATCATGTGGAGCCTATATGGGAGTATAGCAAGTAACCTCTGTACCCTTAGCGACGGACGTTCCCTTTGACAGCATTCCCTCAAATCCTGCCTGTTCTGGCTGTTATGGTCAGTTCCTGCCAATAAGACTAAGATAAATCAGAATTCTAAAATACAGCTGCCCATGAACAGTGAGTTGATAACCGGAGGGGGTGTTTCCCTGCTCGGGAAGGAGGATGATCCGGAGATTGAGGTTGCCCGGGTGGGTGATGTTTATGGTGCTTATCGCGCAGAGAAACTGATCTCAGAGACAAACCTGTCAAGGGTATTTCTGGCCAGCCGCAATGACGGCTTGTATGAACAGACCGCAGTCCTGAAAATCTTACATCCGCAACTGACCTTGTTTCATGCCGAGGCCTTTCGTAATGAATGGTCTATCCTGGCCCGACTCAGCCATCCCAATATCGCTCAAATTATCAATGCTGGGATCAGTGCGAATGGCTCACCTTATATGGTGATGGAGTATGTAGATGGCCAGCCATTGCACCAGTATCTTAATAATAAGAAAGCCTCGGTTAAACAGCGGTTGGTCTTGTTCCTGCAGGTGTTGGATGCAGTGGCCTATGCCCATACAAACCTATGCGTACATCAGGATTTAAAGCCCTCCAATATTCTGGTAACCCCCGACGGGCAGGTGAAGCTGCTGGACTTTGGTATTGCCAGCCTGCTCAACAGGGAAAGCGGTGATACCCGGCATCAACCATTGATTGGTTACACCCCAAGATATGCCAGTCCTGAACAATTGCGCGGTGAGAAAAGCAGTGTGTCGGTGGATATATGGCAATTGGGCATCATGCTTTTGGAAGCCGTGCTGGCCATAGACAGTAAAAGTGTTGGTTTGAAAAAGATCCGTGATGGTGAAACCAAGTCATTGCGCAAACAGTTATTCTCTGATTTGGGGATGAAGCAATGGAGACGTTGCGCCATTCGTACCGGACAGACGCCAAGACAAATTATTCGATATCTGAATTCAGAACTTTTATGGATCATTGATCGTTGTCTGTCTCAAGAGGCGGCAGCTCGCTACCCATCAGTGGAATCCCTGAGTGCCGATCTACAGGCATTTCTGAACCAGTATCCTGTCAGAGCCTTTCCCAAATCCGGTGTCGGTTATCGCACCAGGAAGTGGCTGGTCCGGAATAAAAGTGCGGTATTTGCTGCAAGTATGGTTGTGGGAGGAATAGCCACAACGACAGGGTGGTATATCAATGCACTGCAAACTTATAACCAACAACTTATCCTTGAGCGTAGCCGCGCTAATGAGCTGTCGCGTTTTCTGATCAGTGTCGTTGAGACAGTCGGAGTCGATACAATTGCCAAACATCCAGAGTCGACGGAAGAATTGTTGGCTAAAGCCGAAGCTTTTCTGGCCCAACAGGGCAATCGCAGCCAAAGCGCCCAGACAGAGCTGATGTCCATATTGGGCAACATCTATATTTCTATCGGCCTCAAAGAAACGGGTATCCAGCAGCTTGAGGCAGCACTGCAACAGTATAAGAGCCTGGGCACTGAAGATGTTCTGGTAAAGGCCAAAATTCTGCGCAATCTGGCCAATGGTTACAGCTTTGTCGGGGATTTCGTCCAGGCAGAAAGTCATATTATCGATTCCATCTCCCTGCTGAGCGACGAGCCTGGAAATGAACCCGCGTCACAGCTTGTCAGCTCATATCTGGCCCACTCGTTGATAAAAATAGCTCAGGGCCAGTATGACAAGGCCGTCATATTGGTTGAACAGGCGAAAAGGGTGTTTGAAAGTCGGACGCAACAGGATGAGGAACTGAAGCATCAACTGCTCTATCAAATGGCGTTTGCCTATCATTACAATGCCCGCTTTGATGAAGCGGAGCCGCATTACCAGCAGGTGTATGAGTTCTTTTTGCAACGCTATGGCGCAGGCAATCTGGAAACAGCGGAGCTGGTTGTGGATTACGGCTATTTACTGGCGCAACAGGGAAAGTTTGCTGCGGCGCGCAATCTGGTGAGTAATATGTTGCAGCAGATCCAGCAAAACCTGTATCCAGACACGACAGTGAAGGCAAAATTGCTGGGTTTGAGTGGATATATCCATTATGAACTTAATGATTTTGCCAACGCTTATGAACGATTTCACCAGGCTTACAGTTTGAACCGTAAACTTCTAGGCGATGAGCATAGATTTACCCTTGGTGATCTGTCCCGCTCAGCCGGGGCAAAAATAGGCCTGGGTCACCTTGATGAAGCCCGGCTCATGCTTAGTAAAGTGGAGCAGGGATATGCACAGACTCTGCCTGACGAGCACCCACGTTATGCAGGGCTGTTCGTTAATCTTGGTCTGTTGGCCCTGGCGGAAGGTGAAAATAAGACAGCCGTTTCCTGGCTTACCCAGGCTCTGTCATTACGGCGCAAAGTCTATGAGGAAGGCCATCCTTTGATCTCCAACATAAAAAGACACCTGGGCAAAAGCTATTGGTTGTTGGGAGATCCGGTGCGAGCGGCAGATTACCTGCGTGAGAGTTACAATGCATTGGTGATAGTGCCCGGCGAGCACCACCCCTATGTGGAAGAGATAAGCCAGATGTTGCAAAGCCTTGCCAGTCAGGCTCAGAGCAACAAACAGGATCTCTGAGCGCCCACCAAATAAACTGAAAGTCGTTGGCACTTTTTACAGCCAGAGCGCGTTAACAGGGTATCATCGTCGCCAAGGAATACCCCCGTGCTCTATCAGAATGTCCTCGACACCATAGGCAACACGCCGGTTATCAAGTTGCAACGCATGGCGCCGCAAGACGTCAATGTCTACGTAAAACTGGAGTCCTTCAATCCCTCTGGATCTGTCAAGGATCGTATGGCCAGGGCCGTGATCGAAGAGGCGGAAAATACCGGCGAGCTCAGGCCGGGTCAAACCATTGTTGAGGCCACCAGCGGTAATACCGGCATTGGCCTGGCGATGGTTTGTGCGCAAAAAGGTTATCCGCTTGTCATCGTGATGGCGGAGAGTTTCAGTATCGAGCGACGCAAACTGATGCGCTTTCTGGGTGCGAAAGTCGTGCTGACGCCCGCCTCCGAGAAAGGCACAGGCATGATCAGGAAAGCCGAAGAACTGGCCAGGCAGCATGGCTGGTGGCAGCCAAAACAGTTTGAAAACCCCGTTAACAGCCAGATTCACGAACGGACCACTGCGGTGGAGATACTGCAGGATTTTAAGGAGCTCGGACTGGACTATTTTGTCGCCGGTTTCGGTACGTCCGGTACCCTGGCCGGAGTAGCGCGGGTACTGAAGGACCAGTCGCCCCGCACCCGCATCATCGCCTGCGAACCCGACAATTCGCCGGTGCTGGCTAACGCACGGTTGCAACCCAGGGATGAACAGGGAAAAGCCATTGGCAGTCATCCGCTTTTCCGCCCTCACCTGATGCAGGGCTGGGCGCCGGATTTTGTGCCCCCCCTGATTGAACCTGTTATGTCTGATGGGCTGATCGATCAGATTTACGGGATCGAAGGTAACAAGGCGTTGAATACAACGCGGATGCTGGCACAACAAGAAGGCATCTTTGTGGGTATTTCCTCCGGTGCAGCGTTGTCTGGCGCGCTGGCGTTGGCGCAAAAGGTCCCTGCCGGCAGCAATATCCTTTGCCTGCTGGCTGACACCGGCGAGCGTTATCTGTCGACGCCCTTATTCGCTGATATCCAGGCGGAGATGGATGCGGACGAACAGGCCATCAGCAAGTTCACCGCCAATTACCGTTTTGACAGCAAAGGTTCACCAGCAGCCACCTTAGCGGTGTTTGAGCCGGATCCGGCCATTCGAGACCTGGTACAAACCGAGATCAGCGGCAACGAGGTTGTGATGTTCGCCCTGGAGTGGTGCGAATTCTGCTGGTCGGTACGCAAGCTGTTAGACAAATTGGGCATCGCGTTTCGCTCGGTGGATCTGGACAGTGTGGCCTATCAGCAGGACAACCTGGGGGGCGAGATACGTAAGGTTCTGACGGCGGATTTCGGTATTGCCACCCTGCCCGTAGTGCTGGCCAGGGGGAATCTGATAGGCGGTTGCACCGAAACCTTCGAAGCATACAAGAGCGGCCAGCTTGCTCACTTGCTGGAACGGCAACTGAAAGTACCGGACGCGGGTTTTGATCCTTACAGCCTGCTGCCGGCCTGGCTTCACAGCCGTTAAGGCAAAGGACTGAGCATGGAAATGATCATCGCCCTGTGCGTATTCGCCTTCTCGACCAGCATCACGCCAGGTCCCAATAACATCATGCTGATGTCATCCGGCGCCAATTACGGTGTGCAGCGAACCTTACCGCATCTGTTTGGGGTGGTGTCCGGCTTCGCTCTGATGCTGGTGTTGGTCGGTCTTGGCGGAGGTGTACTGTTCGAACAATTTCCGCTGGCTTATCAGTTGATCAAGTTTGTCGGCATCGGTTATATGGCTTACCTGGCATTCAGGATCGCTACTGCCAGCCGAGGCCAGTTGGACGATGCTGCCGACCGGCCTATGACAGCCATGCAGGCCGTGCTGTTTCAGTGGGTCAACGGTAAAGCCTGGATTATGGTCACCGGTGCCGTGGCAACCTTTACCAGCGCTGGTGACCACTACTGGCTGCAACTGGTGCTGATTACGGCTACTTTCTTCATAGTCGGAGCGCCGTGTAATCTGGCTTGGGTGCTGTTCGGTCGTTCTATGCAAAGCTTCATCAACGAAACCAGTAAGCAACGATTGTTCAACCGCATGATGGGGGGACTGTTGTTCCTGTCCATCTTACCGGCAGTGGTGGAAATAGCGCAGGAGTGGCAATAGCCCTCTCCCGGTTGAAGGTTGTCGGAAGGTTCTGTCAGATGGTCCTGTACAGCAGCAGTTATGCCCCTGTCAGCGGTATCAATCTGACCGTTAGTGTGGGCGTGGCCCAGCCAAACTGCGAGGCAGGAATCAGGTGGTGCTGACGCATAAGAGAGGTTGCTGACCGGACCTGGTCAACGATCCAAGCTCAGGGTTTAGTATTCTTGGCCTGACCCTGATCTCAGGAGGCTATCATTGGCACTTTTTACCACAAGCAGGCTGACCATCAGGGAAATAACAGGCAGCGACCTTAGTCAGTTAGCACCCATATTGTCAGATGCGTTCACCATGCGATACACCGCGACCGGTGCACAGAAGCCTGAACAGATGAAAGCCTTTGTTCAGCGTTGCCTGCGCCAATATTCTGAGCAGGAATTCGGTCACTGGGCCATCTTTGTTACCGGCACACAACAGCTAATCGGCCTTTGTGGCCTGAACCGGCACCAGGTTGACGACGAAGAGCTGGTCCACGTCAATTACCGATTAGGCAGCCAGTGTCAGGGCCGGGGATTCGCCACCGAGGCCGTCACCGGCTTAATGGGCTTTTGCTCTGAGGCATTCAATATCAGGAGGCTCTCCGCCATTATCGAACCTTCCAATACCAGCTCGATTAAGGTGGTGGAGCGGCTGGGCTTTGAGTTTTCCAGACGCACCGAATTCAAAAACCTGCAGGTAAATATTTACGGGAAGTGGCTTTGAAACAGCAATGGGTGGATATTCCAGGCTAACAGTTCTGTGGCGCATAGTTCTCGCGCAGATAGGTTTCTTTGAACCCTGCCCTGAGTAAATTTCTGTAGGATTGCTGGGGAAAGTCCGGTAATGCCTCTCCCGTGCAACTGAACAGCTGGGTGCAGCCCAATGTCCGGGCAAAGTTCAGGCGATGTGCCAGCAGTACCTGCTGACTGCCAAGCCGGCGCATCTCAGGGCGGGTAGCGGCAAAATCCAGCCATCCATATTTGCCTTCCACGAACAGCGCCGCCACGCCCGCCGGGATATGGCCTTCGTAGCTCATAAAAATATACCAGTTGGGATGCCAGACCAGCTCGCTGAGCCAAGGCACGGCTTCCTCTCCTAATGCGAATGTGCGGCCAACAATCAGACCAAAATCCCAGATGTTCTGCGGATTCAGGCGTCTTACCCGCAATTCACTGCTCGCGGGGTGAATACTATGCAGATCATGTTCAAACTTCTGCCAGCCACGTTGGCGTCGCAGGGCTCGCGCACTCAGGGCATCTTCAGGGACAGGCGGGTGACGCAGATTCTGGTGCAGGAAATACCGATTTACTCCGCGGGCATGATACAGCAATTGAACTTCCGTCAGTGACAGGGCTCCGGCGCTGCCATTGCCCATCAATGCCCGGTTTATCAGAACGGCAGTCGACGGCAACTTGCCGGCAATGGATACCAGACAGCCATCATGATCGATAAGCTCCAGACCCAACCTGGCCCGTATGGAAGGGCTGGCCACCTCATGCATTGCCCGCAGGGCCTGAGCCTCAAGTTGTTCACAGCGAAGCAGCTCAGGCCTGGTATTGGCCGCAATTATCTGATCCATCTTTATTCTTGTTTTTGTTGTTAGGCCTTTAAGAACACGCAAAACCTGAGTGGACTGTGCCAGGGGTAATTTCTTTTTCGGTCTGCCTGCCACCGAGGTCCACATCGGATCAAGTAGCGATATGAGTTGTTGCACAGGCTGGATCATCTGCGAGCTATGGCTTTGAGACCTCCTATCTGGGTGGACAGGGTGGGGTGGTCGTCCCATGGCTGCCCTTCAAAATATTCCCGTGGTTCCTGTCACATTGGGTCAGCACAACCCGTTATTGGCTTTGTAACATCAGCGGCAATCACAGGTCTTGTTCCTGTATGACCGCACCCGAGTTAATTCAATTGAGAGTGCTTCCATGCCCAAGACTGAAAATCTTAATTATCGTATCAATGCTATCGACCAGGTGCGGGGTATTGTCATTCTGCTCATGGCGCTGGATCATGTGCGGTTCTTTCTGACCGATGTGCGCTTCGATCCCATGGATATCGAGCAAACCAATGGCTGGTTGTTTTTCAGCCGGGTCATTACCCATCTGTGCGCGCCGCTGTTCGTGCTGCTGGCCGGCATGAGTGCCGGATTGATGCTGACCCGTCGCTCTGCAGAAGAGGTGCAGACCTACCTGTTCAAGCGGGGAATCTGGCTGGTTGTGCTGGACTTCGTATTGATTTCCACCCTGTGGAATGCCGGCGCTACTTCCCTGCCCGAGTTCGGCAGCGGCATTCCCCTGTACTTCCAGGTACTGGGTGCCATTGGCGTGGCCATGATAGTGCTGGCCTTGGCCCTGCGTTTGCCCAGATCTGTGCTGTGGGTAGCGGCTTTGTCGATAATCGGCCTGCACAATCTTCTCGACCCTATCTGGCCGGTGTCCAGCGGTGATAACGATCCGGTTTGGTACGCGCTGCACGGCTACGCCTCAGTGCCGGTGGGGATTTTCAGCATTGTCTTCTACTATCCAGTGTTGCCTTGGATTGGGGTGATGTTGCTGGGCTTTGTCATGTCACCCATGTACGCCGGACCAATGGCTAACCGCGAGCGTTATCTGCTGCTGGCCTCAGGTGCCGGGCTGGGCCTGTTCCTGCTGCTGCGCTGGTTCGGTCTTTACGGTGACAGACACAGCCAGTCACTCAGCCTGGCCAGTCCGGACTGGATGATGCGGTTACTGTCGGTGGAAAAATATCCACCCTCCCTGCATTACCTGCTGCTGACCCTGTCAATCGGCTTTCTATTGCTGGTCCTGGCATCGCAAAGCAATGGCCCTTTGCAACGCCTGCTGATGATGTTTGGCCGGGCGTCGCTGTTTTTCTACCTTTGTCATTGGGTGGTACTGCGCCTGAGCGTGACCCTGCTGGCCTGGCTGCAACTGGAAGACCCCCTGCCCAGCATGACCTTTCCGTTTTTCCTCCCCCAGGGGTTGGGAGTGAGCCTGCCGCTGGTCTATCTGTGTACAGCACTGTTGATCCTCGGTATGTGGCCCGCCTGTCGTTGGTTTGAGCAGAAACGGGCGGCCAGGAAGAGCTGGACCCGCTGGTTCTGACCAGCGGACCTGCAACTGTATTATCAGGGGCCTGCCGCCAAGGCATCCTGTGTCTATTTGTAAAGGGGTGAGGCGTCTGGGTTGTTCGTGCACAGATTCTGGTTGGCCTGAACATCGAAGGAAGGTCGATCTCATCTTGTTTTGCCGCAGAGATCCTCAGCACCAAATTACCCACAACCAAAGCAGGAGAAAAAGTATGGCAGGCTACACTTGTATTTGGGAGTTTGAGATTAAGCCTGGCAGTGAAGCCGAATTCCTTCGCCATTACAATAACGGTGGCAGTTGGGTGGCGCTGTTCCTACAGGCGCAGGGGTTCCGGGAAACCCTCTTGTTGCAGGACCGGCAGTCGCCTCTGCGGTATCTGACGATTGATCGGTGGGACAGTGTGGAGGCTTATGGCGCATTTCGTAGACAGTTCGCGGCGCTGTATGCTGATCTGGATGCTTTGTGCGAAAACCTGACGTTGACGGAGAACTGTATCGGTGAGTTTGGCGATAGTCTCTGAATCAGTAAACAGGTTTCTCGTTCCGCTACTGCACCCAGGCAAATACTGACCGATTTATGTTCAAAAATTGCCAAGAGTGGGGAGTCAAAATCATGATGTCACTCACCGGCGGCTGCCACTGTGGCAGGTTGCGTTATGTGGTAACAGGAGAACTGGTGGAGGCCGGTTATTGCCATTGCAATATCTGCCGCCGGACAACCGGCGCCCCGGTGCTGGCCTTTGCCTCCTTTGCTGTGGAAGGATTCAGCTATAGCCAGGGACAACCTGCTGTGTATCTTTCCTCATCACGGGGACAGCGCGAATACTGCGCCAGTTGTGGTACGCAAATCTGCCACCGGGCCTTGGCACCTGTCACCATAGACATCAACACCGGCACACTGGACAAGCCTGAGATGGCGCCGCCACAATTTCATATTCATGTGCAGGAGGCCCTTTCCTGGCTGCTAACAGACGACGGACTGCCACGTTATCAGCAGGGGCGCATGTCCGGTGGGTAAGGCAAGTCTGCTCACAGACCCACTGCCATCATTTTTCCCACAAAAAGCCGCACAATGCCATTGACTCGTCTATTGGCTGTGGAGTGAAGGCCGCCCGTGGAGTAAGCGGAAAGCCTGATGCTGACCATTGCTAACCTGGTGCGAGTCTGCCGGATATCGCGTGTGAGGTTGTTGTATGACGAGATAGAAGACCTGTTGCAACCGTCGCTGCTGGAGCATCAGGTTGAGCGATCAGGCGGGTGTCAGGTACGAACGACCTAGCCAGTTTGAGCAGGTGGAACCAGGGGCTCATCAGGAGTTTCTGGAACCCTTAGTATCTCGCCGGAGGAAATCGCTGGTATCCGGGCCCGTTGCCAGCCCTCAGGGGGAAAAGATGCCGCATCTCAGCTTAATGGGCAGAGCCTAAAAGGCTCTGCATTTAGTCCTGAGCTTGGCTCGTGGGGGTACAGACCCTGGCGCCAAAGCGTGAGCCGGTTACTTTAACCCGTTCGCAGGTTTGACCTTCCTCTGATGCTTTGGGTGCATGGCGAGCGATACAGGCCTGACGCTCATCTCCTTCAGGTGTATCAGCGCACTGATTCAGTACCTTGTTGCGTTCCGTTTCTGATAAATGTTCAAGATTGGCATGTTGACTGGTGCTGGCGCAGCCCCCAAGCAATGCAATAGCGGCCGCAATCGTCAGTGTGCGCAGAGTCATGGTTTTTCCTTCCATTAGGATTCAATCAGGCCACAGACTGACGCCCACAGGCGCAACAAACATATGGCAGGTTACTGTCCATTGCCATAAGCAAAGGACAAAAGGGCGCCTAAGGTAACAGAGACAGAGTTGAACATATACAGGGAAAACCGGTTTAATTGTGACGAAATGTAGCCAACATCATCGATACTTACTTTTGAATCAAGTCGAGCAGCGCCTGCCAGCCTCGTCCTGCAGTTCAGGCTCTCCCTTAGTAGATAGGGGCAGATGTCGGATTATTTGCACAAGTGAAGCCTGGCTTGGGGCCAGGCTCGGGTAATTATCGTTTATCAATCCAGATCTGGTGGTAACTGGTAGCTGGCTTCTATCCCCATCTCCAGGTAGAGCTGGTTGATAGCACGCTCAATGGCGCGTCGGGCCTCGGCGGCGCGGGCCTGGTCAGTGCTGGAGAACTTACTCAGATTGCGATACACCGCATCGTAGTCAAAGCCATGCTTGGCCGGATCGAAGACTACCTCGTCAATCATGCTTTCTTTACCCGCCAGCGGCGCCGCCATGGAAACCTGGCTTGCCTGGGCGATACGTTCATCACACCAGCTTGTATAGAGCGAGTCCTGGCTGGCGAAACTGAACAGGCTCTTCAGGGCCACCTGGTAGCCGATAGCATTATTACCCATGCCGTCCACCTGGCCGGGTGCCAGCGACTCGTCCTTTTCCATGTAGCCATCCAGCCGACAGCCAGGATACAGGCTGTGTACCAGTTTCACATCCTGATAGAAGTCGCCTCCAAGCAGACTGTTGAGCTGAGCAGGGAACTGAGCGGGATCAAACAGGCCGTTTTCATTGGGCAATGGTTGGGTGTCGGGCAAAGAGGCTGGGGACGGCAGGATCTGGGTGCCAGCGGCATATAGTTGCAGGGCTTGACCCGCGTCCAGTCTGGCGCGGACATCGGAGGCATGCAGTTGCGACAGCATCTGTTCGAAGGCCTCGGTAAGCTGCGGATCGGCCATCACATCCGCCAGGGTCAGAGTCGGTTCCGGCTCTGGCTCTGGGATGGGCTCGACGATCACCGGTTCAAGGTTTCTGGCCCAGAAGTCACGTATATGCTCTGGCCAGATATGGTAGTCGGCAGCCAGGGCCACCATGGCCGAGCCGCCGTTGGAGCGCCCTTCTATAACCAGGTTGTCCAATGACACGTCAGGGAACTGCTCCCTGACGGCTTTGTACAGGTACATATTGTCGAAGGCGCTGATATCCGGGGCGGCGTGCATGGGCCTGTCATCGCCGTCAATGTCCGAGACGCCATAGCCCTCAAAGTTGTAGGGTGGCAGGGTGTCGCGGCTCACACTGTCTTCATCGGTACGGTTCAGCCAGTAAAGGGCGTTGTCAAAATGGGCAGGGGAAGTGGAAATGTTGTAACGGCCCACCATAAACACATTGACCGGCGAGTCGAACTGGCTGAAGGCATCCTGCCAGTACCAGGCGGCAAACCTGCTGCTGCCGACAATCTTCTTCAGCATAAAACTTTCCAGCTTGCTGCCTACCGGAACGTGCTGATCACGGAAATCGGCCAGATACAGGCGCTCGCCATTGTCGCCGATCTCACAGAGTCCGGCATAAGGGGTGCCGTCGAAATCCCCCTCGGCGTTGACATGATCCGGTCCACAGGGACCAAAACTGCTGTCAATTTCATCGTACCATTCGCCGCCTGAGCCGTGATTGATAAAGATAGTGACAGGCTCACCCGTACCATCCGGGTTGAATACCCAACGATAAGCCTGTTTGTAGTATCCGTCACCTGTGTAGATGGCGAAGCGTTGCATGGCGTCGGGCTTAAAGTCGGAATCCACACTGGCCTGGGCCATCAAGGGTAGGTTGGCCAAAATCAGGCCAAACAGAAGTTTTTTCATCGGGTTGCTGCTCCGTTAAACATGTGCGGGCCAAAAGCTTGCCCGCATCAGGTATATATACGGATTAACAGATTAAATTGTGCCGGTAACGCAGACAGTATCTGGTATTGGCGTGCCAATTACAGGTACTCCTGTATGCTCACCTCACGCCTTTGATCATCCAACGCCAGCAAATCACGAAGAATGGCAATATGTCCCTGACCTCCCAGGGCAAACACCCGGCTGCCGGGTATAGCATGACGCTGGATATTGGCGTACATACGAAAGTTACGGTGCCACCAGCTAGCAGCCGCGTCTGCGCCCTCAAAATTTTCGCCGGCGCCCAGATGATTGGTGCTCAGATACAGTGCCTTGTTCAGGCGATCCCGCTCTGCATTGTTGTGGATCTGTAGCAGGGCCTGCAGCGTCATGCTGGCATGCTCCCTGGCCAGAAGGCTGGTGATCTCGGCGATTTTTTGCTGAAAGATGACCTGCTCTTTTGGGTAGTGGGCTGCCATCAGCTCAAACAGGGGCTTAGCCGCCCACTGTATCTGCCTTTCGTCGAATCCTTCTACCCGCTTGAGATTGGCGGCCATGGCGATACGAAAGCCCAGCTGATAGATCTCATTGGCCGGCAGGGTGAAGTGGCCGGCCAGATACGCCTGGTATTGTGCATTGATGCGCTCATCGTCCTGTGGCGCATATTCAAGCAACACGGGAGTGGGCTGAAAATCGGCGATTCTTGCTGCCAGTGCTTGCAGGTATTGCTGACTGGCGCTGCTCATCACATCGATTTGGTCTGTCTTGACCATATCGGCGCCAGGGTTGGCAAAATGAAAGCTGCCCATGAACAGCACCTGGGCTTTATCGGTATTGGCCTGGACCATGCCGGTATGTATGAAAAACAGAAGAATCAGTAGTCGGGGGATAAGGGTCATTGGCAATAGTCCTGCAGATTAAAGTCAAGGCAAACTCTTTAAATCCTGTATACGTAAAGCCAGCAAATAAACGGCCAGAATCACGCAGCTTCGTTCAGCGAAAAAATGAGCTGGGTAAGGTGCCTGTTTACTTCGCTGGGGCGTTGTGCCAGCTGGGCACATTGCCCTTGGCTCCCCAGGCGCAGGTAGTAAGGATGGCCAGGTTTCCTGCAAAATCCAGCAGCATAAGCTCTATTTCCCTTAGGCTTAGCGATAGCAGCCTGGTGGGCGGTGGAGAGTTGGCACAACTGAGGCTCCCTTTGCGTATAGCTAGTGACGAAACAGACAGACGGGGTAGTGACCTGATGGCAGAGACACCGTCCCCTGTTAGCCACTGAAATCTCAATTATACGGAGCGTGCCATGCCGGCGAATCAATCAGTCTTTGCAAACAATCTGATGTATCTGACAGATGGTGGACTGGAAACCACCCTGATCTTTCACGAGCAGTGTGAACTTCCCTGCTTTGCGTCCTTTATCTTGCTGGAAACCCCCCAGGGGCGCGAACAGCTTTACAAGTATTACCGGGAATATCTGGAACTCTACCAGGGCAGAGAATGCGGTTTTGTGCTGGAAACACCCACCTGGCGTGCCAACCGGGATTGGGCCAGAAAGCTTGGTTACGACGAAGAGCAGACAGACAGGTTCAATATTGAAGCGGTGGGTATTTTCCGGGAACTGGCCAAGGAGTACGAAAAACCGGGCTTTCCCATTCTGATCAGCGGCAATATCGGACCCAGGGGCGATGGTTATGTATCTGGAAAGATCATGTCGGTCCGGGAGGCGGAAGAATATCATAGTGACCAGATCAAGGCTTTCAAGAGGGCTGGGGCCGATCTGGTCACCGCCGTGACTATCAATTATCCTCAGGAAGCGATCGGGATCATCAACGCCGCCGTCAAACAGGATATTCCGGTGGTGATCGCCTTCACCGTGGAAACAGACGGGCGCTTGCCATCCGGCATGTCCCTGCAGGAAGCCATTGAAGAAACCGACAAGGTGACCCATGGCGCCTGCCTGCACTTTATGGTTAATTGCGCCCATCCCAGTCACTATCTGCAACCGGTTATCCGCGGTGGCGCCTGGCTGGATCGTATTGGCGGGGTCCGATCCAACGCTTCGGTGCTCAGTCACGCAGAACTGGATGAAGCCGAAGTGTTAGATGAAGGAAATCCACAGGAATTTGCTCTCCTGCATCAGGTTTTTGCCCAGCGTCTGCCCAATCTTAAGGTGTTCGGCGGTTGTTGTGGTACTGACTGCCGGCATGTGCAGGCCCTTGCCGAGACTTTTTTATATTAAGCTCAAGCGATGGTGGAAATGATGATTGAACCCAGACAGGTGCAACTGAAGTGCGAAGACGGGGTGGTAGTGCAAGGCACTCTGTTTAGCCCGGCGCAAGCGGCCAAAGCCTCAGTGCTATTGCTGCCCGGGGTAGGGATTAGTCAGCCGCTCTACCGTCCCTTCGCCCGATATCTGGCACACCGGGGCTATCAGGTTCTCACTCTGGATTACCGGGGTATCGGTCAGTCCTTTCTGGCAGATCTCAAACCCAGTCAGGCAAGTCTGAGCGCCTGGGCGAAAATGGATGCAGTGGCGGGCTTCCATTACCTGCAGAGTCTGGACGGCCAGGCCCCCTTGATATTTGCTCATTCATTTGGCGGCCAGGCCCTGTGTGTCGCTGATGCCCTTGGCAGCGCGCGGGGAGTCGTCATGGTGGCCAGCCAGTCCGGTTACTGGCGGCATTGGCAGGGCCTGGGACGATTAAAACTCTGGTTCTTCTGGCATCTGTATTTGCCCTTTATCAGTCGGCTGGGAAGCTATACGCCGTCCACCCTTTTGTTTAAGGGACGCTTACCCGCCGGAGTCGCCAGCGAATGGGCGAAATGGGGGCGGCACCCACACTACCTGAAGGGTTACCAGCACTCGGTGACTGACCAATTGCTTAATACGGAAGTTCCGATTATCGCCTATGCGTTCAGCGACGATGACTTTGCTCCACCAGATGCCGCCAAAGCACTCTGGCAGTGGTTTCCACAGCGCTGCCTGCAAAGCCACGTTCTGACACCTGATGAGCTTTCTGTGCCCAGGATTGGTCATTTCTCTGCCTTTAACCCATCCTTCGAGAATAGCCTGTGGCGACGCTGGACTGACGACTTCGACAGCCTCCTCAGCCAGGGCTTATCAACAGCCTGCTCGCAAAGGACTTAAAACACCCCTATCACAATGAATTGGTTTTTCTAAAAATTATCTTAGATCAAATAGCTATGTGGCAATTGGCACATTTTTCGATTTGGATTGACGACGGACACAACCAGTACAAATAAGTGTCTTCCTGTCTGCAAGGGAGTAATACTGAGCTAAGACACCAGGAGAGAACCGTGAAACCAGGGCAAAACAATCTGTTGTTAACCGGCGGTGGCGATATCAGTCAGCCTTTCCAGCAAGGGGGGTGGGGCGCTGCCGAGCAATTGCTGGGCTCCCTGGTGGGTGAGTTCCGGCTGGAAGAAGTCCTCGCCGTGTCTCATCAGTCCTGGGTCTATCTGGCGGTGAAAGATGATGGCCATGTACGCCAGCAGGTGGTGGTCAAGCTGCTGGCGCCCACTACCCTGAGCCCCCTGCAACAACAGCTGTTTGAACGCGAGAAACAGCTGCTGGCCAGCTTGTCCCACCCTGGCATTGCCACTTTTATCGATGCCGGCCGGGCTGCTAATGGCTGCTCCTACATTGTGATGGAATATATCGAAGGCACTAATATCCGTCGTTTTTGCGACCGTAAGCGTTTATCGGTGGCTAAGCGTGTGCAGATGATTGTTGAGGTGCTGGATATCCTTAAATTTGCCCACTCCAGACTGGTTATCCATCGCGATTTGAAGCCGTCCAATATTCTGGTTACCGATGACGGTTATATCAAGTTGCTGGACTTTGGTATTGGCAAATTAATCGATGATGTCAGTGACGAGCAAGGTGACAACACTTTAGTATTCACCCCCCAGTATGCGGCACCGGAGCAACTGTGTAATCAGCGGGTATCGGTGACCACTGATATCTATCAACTCGGGCATGTGCTTTATCTGTTGCTGGCCGGGGCCCCTGCGTTTAACGCCAGTGAAGGCAATATGGCCGAGCTGTATCAGGCCATCCTCAACAGCGATCCGCCGCCCCCTTCTCTACGTTTCAGGCGTTTTCCTTCGCGACTGGGCCGGCAACGCATTGCCCTGCGTCGGGATGTGTCGACAAGGGAACTGGGCACTACCCTGGATACGGATCTGGATAAAATTACCCTTAAAGCCATTGAGAAGCGTCAGGAGCAGCGGTATCTGACCACCGATGCCCTCAGTCAGGATCTGCGTGACTGGCTCGAAGGCAGGCCTATCTCCCTGTCGCATCATCTGTGGACCTATCGTCTGCGCAAATACCTGCAGCGTCACCGGCAGGTGGTGGCCTTGTCCCTGCTCTTTCTCGTCCTGATGACAGGGGGGCTGGCGAATCATCTCTACCAGTTGCAGGTGGAACAACAACGGACTGAACTGCAGGCCAGAAAAGCCGAAGAGGTAGCCAGCTTTCTTACCGACGTGCTGCTGAAGATGGAGGTTGGCCTGGAAGACGCCGCCCAGCCCACCATGGCCGATCTGGTCGGGTATGCGGGGCAGCGGCTGGATGCCGCCAAGGACATGACTGAGGATGTACGCACCAGGCTGGCAGTTATCGTTGCCAATGCCCAGGGGCGGGTGCAGCAGTTTGACCAGGCCAGGCAAACCCTGGAGAAACATACCGGAGTGACGCACTGGCTAAGCAGCGAGAGCCCTGGTGATGCCCGTATCCTGCTGGAATATGCCGAGGCCATGTTTGATCTTGGGGATTATCTGGCAAGCCGACAGCTCCTCGACAAGGTCCTCCTGGAACAATCGCTGACATTGTCGTTCCCCCTGAACTACCAGTTATACAAACTGGACGCCGAGGTGAACCGCAAGCAGGGGAATTACGAGCAGGCGTTGACCAGTGCTGAACAGGCCAGGACGATTCTTGTCGAGCACAGCGGAGATGACCTGTCAGGCCGGGATATCAATAATCTGCTTGGTGGGATCCTGATCAACCTGGGCCGTTACGAACAAGCCAGCGCCGCTTTCGAACAGAGCCTGGCCCTGTCCCATAAGATGGGGCAGCAGCGTGCTTTCGGCACCCTGGTTATCCAGAGCAACATGGCGATCCTGTACAATATTACCGGCAATACCGCTCGTGCTGAGGAACTGGTCAGGGAGAGTCTGACCCAAATGCGGGAGCTTTTCCCCGATCGCTATTCCAACATTGCCACCCTGCATAACACTTATGCCATGGTGTTTAAAAAGAAAGGCGACATTACGGCAGCGATTGAACAGGTGGAGCAGGCCATTGAACTCTACCGGCGCCATTTCGGCCCGGACTATGCCAAACTGATTTCCCCTTACTCCAACCTAAGTGAGTTGTACCGCCAACAGCAGCAGTGTGATCAGGCTCAGCTTGCCCATGATGAGGGGCGGCGTATCAGTCAGGTGGCATTTCCGGACAAACCGGTACCGGATTTCGACTGCCAGAGTGTTGCCAGTAACGAAAAGGTCTACTGACGGCACAAACCACCAATGATTTGCGTAATCCAGGGTAGATAAACCCACCAGGAGATGTCGCATGGCTCAGCCCCCTGTTCATATTCGTCCCGCTACCCGGGACGACGCTCTCGATCTCGCCCAGCTCATCGATATTGCCGGTGAAGGCATTCCTTCCTACCTCTGGCAACAGTCCTGCGCGCCGGAACAAACTGCGCTGGAAAGAGGATGCCAGCGCGCGGCCCGTGACGAGGGTGCGTTTTCCTATCGCAATGCGAGGGTGGCGATCGTCGATGAACAAATGGTCGGCATGGTACTGGATTACCCTATCCTGGAGCCCACTGAGCAGGAACTGGAGCAGGTCCCGACGCTGCCGGAAGTCGTCAGACCTTTTGTGGAGCTGGAATACCGTGCCATAGGTAGTTGGTACATCAATGCCCTGGCGGTATACGCACCATACCGTAACCTTGGGATCGGCAAGTGCCTGCTGAAGGATGCGCAGCAAAGGGCCATGGAAAAGGGATGTGACCTGCTGAGTATTCAGGTTTTTTCGCAAAACCTGGCAGCGGTGGCGCTCTACCATAAAATGGGATTCAGGCTGGCCCGATCCCGTCCTGTATTGTTACATCCCTGCCCGCCTTTTTATGATGAAGACGTGTGGCTGATGATTAAACCCTGCTTCAACCCGGCCGGTTGAGAAGCGGTGTCACTCTTTGACCCTGATCTGCGTTATGAAAAAGAGATGCTAACAGGAGCGGATAAAATGTCAGTCAATAACCATAATACTGCCCATCGTCTTTCGCCTGAGGATGAGGAATTTCGGCACAGGGTCGAAAATGGCCAGTTTCCTCTGGCGGAGTTTAATCATCTTGCCCACCTTCAACTTGCCTATTGCTACCTGTTGAACCAGGATGTGGTCGGCGCGCTAGACCGCTATCGGCAAACAGTAAAACGGTTGTTGGAGCTGAATAACAAGGACCCGGGCAAATATCACGAAACCTTGACCTGTGCGTGGTTGATGACGGTGAGTCAGAGAATGCTGGATGCTTTGCATGTCCGCTGTTTCGGGGAGTTCATCAGACTGCATGGGGATTTGACCGACGTGGGGCTAATACAGTAGCACTATTCTGAGGCGAGGCTGTTCTCGGCGCTGGCCAAGGAACATTTTCTGATGCCCGACAGACAACCATTTGGTCTGTTGGGTCAACACAGTGAAAGGAGTTTCACCCCGGCTCAGCCACCGGCCAGTTTTGTTTGAATCAACGCTTTGGCTTCGTCCCAGCGCCTGTGTACCGTGCGCCGGGAGACGTTGAGCGCTTCGGCCACTTCTTCATTGGACAGGCCCATATAGAACTTAAGCTCCACAATTCTGACCAGATCCGGGTTGGCAGCTTCCAGTTCGGCCAGTATTTCATTCACCTGCAGGACCTGTTGCTCCTTGTCATCGCTGGCAGCCAGTTCTTCCGAGTAGGTCACCTCCTGAACATTGCCTCCTCGTTTCAGGGCATTCTGGCCGCGGGCAATGTCCACCATTATCTGGCGCATGGCGGTAGAGGCGACGGCAAAGAAATGATCGCGGTTGTGCCAGGTCTGCTCGTTGGCAAACAATTTGAGGAACGACTCATGAACCAGTACTGTAGGGCTGAGATCCGCGCCGTTGAACTGTCTTAGCCTGACGCAGGCCGCCCGGCGAAGCTGATGATATATCTTGCTCATCAACTGATTCTGCTCCACCAGGGATTTCTGCTGGTAGGCGTTGAGCGCCATAGTGAGTTCTTCTTCGGCGATGCGTTTCATGGACAATTCTCCAATGCCGTCACGCTTTGATACTGCTTTACGTATTAGTTAAATAACATCATACCCGGAACCAGCCATTTGCGACTACATCAATTGGTTACCCTGGACACACAAGCCGGCCGCTTTCTTGTGGTTGGCGATGTGCACGGCCAGTTTGACTGTCTGCTGAGGCTGCTCGGTCACCTTGAGTATGATCCGCACAGGGACAAACTGCTGTTTGTCGGCGATCTGATTGACCGTGGCCCCGATTCCCTGGCCTGTCTTGAGATGCTGGACTCCCCTGCCGTCTATGCCTGTCTGGGCAACCATGAACAGATGGCCCTGGACAGTATGGCCGACAGTAGCGGCCTGATGCAGGAGTTCTGGTCCGCCAATGGCGGACGTTGGTTTGATAAACTGACCCATGAACAGCAACAGTCTGTGCAGTACCTGATTGTAAGGCACATGAGTTACAGCCTGGAATTCATCTGGAAAGGTTATCGAATTGGCCTGGTGCATGCCGAATTCCCCGCTGAACTGAGCTGGCAGGATATTCAGTCTTCAGGAAAGCCAAGCAAAACCCAGCTCAATCAGATGCTTTGGTCAAGGAACCGTATTCGCGGGCACATCCGAGGCAAGATCCCTGGTGTGGACCTGTTGGTGGTCGGGCATACCATGCTCGAAGACGCCCATCTTGAGGATAACGTTTTTTATCTGGATACGGGGGCGGCCTCCATGCAGCGGGACAGCGCATTGAGTTCGCCCAGGCTGTCTGTGCTGGTGTTTGATGACCAAGTGCGTCTGTACGGAATCGATCGGCAGAAAAATATTAGCCAGTATCCACAGCCGCTAAACGACTTTCTGAAGGCCTGTGGGGGAAAGAGTAAGGTTACTATTGTGTAATTGGCACATTATTTATCCGTCCTCCGTTAGTTTACAGAAGAGGAAAACTTCTTCTGCTGGGCAATGGATCCCAGCTTGGGCTTTTCAGAAATGATGAATTAAATGAGGATGTGAAGATGCGAGTAACTGTGTTGTTCAGCGCCATGGCAATCACCCTGCTGGCAGGTTGCGCCACCGATATTGAATCCAAATATGCCAGCCTGGATAACTTGTCGGATACGGATCGCAATAACGCCCTGAAGGAATGCTTTAAGATATCCGAAAAGACAGAGCGACAGGACTGTATTGCCCATTATGCGGATCCGGCAATAGGCTTTGAGTGCGAAAGGGTCCAGGTCACCGGCACCCGGTTCGGTTCCAGGGTCTGTACGACCAAGCGTCAGCGCGAGGAAGTGGCAACTGACAGCCAGGCTGCCTTCAGCCAGGTCCAGCAAAGAAATAAATTTACCAAGGATCAAGTGGCCCCCTCGCCACGCAGAGGCAACTAGCAGCGTTGGAAGAGGGGTAAGACGGCATTTTCCGGCCAGACTATGGTCTATTTGTTCCCTCTTGTTTTGTCAAATCTTTGCTAAAGTTAGGATTTGGACAACAATGGGGAACAGAATGAAAGCTTTGCTAATGGGGTTGGCAGTGACGGTCACTTTGGCCGGTTGTGCCAGCGATCCTGAATCTAAATATGCCAGCCTTGATAATCTTTCTGACACTGAGCAGAACCAGGCGTTGAAGGAATGTTTCAAGCTGGATAAAAAAAGCCAGCGGCACGAATGCATCGCGGCCTATGCCCCGCCGGAAATCGGCTTTCGCTGCGAGCGGGTGCAGGTGACCGGCACCCGGTTTGGAGAACGGGTCTGTACTACCCAGAGGCAACGGGACGAAGTACAGACTGACAGTCAGCGATCTTTCAGCGAAGTGCAGCGACGCAACAAATTTGTAAAAGATCAGGCTGATCTGTAGTTGGAATGAAGTAGTGAGAAAGCGCCGTTGGCGCTTTTTTTATTTGTTCAGCCGCACCGGGTTGGCTGCTGCCAGCAAAGGCGAATCAAAGGAGTGGGCGGTATTTAATATCGTCTGTTGGATCGGGTACTGCAACTTTATCGTTTGGCCGACGTACTGGAAGTTGAGCATGGTATTGTTTAGGGACGGAATGGATCCAAATAACAACAGTTTGAATGATTTGCTGGCGCGCACCGCATTGCAGGACAGGCGGGCTTTTCAGGAGCTCTATCGAATGACCAGCGCCAAGTTGAATGGCGTGGCATTTTGCCTGATGAATAATGTTGACTTTGCCAATGAAGTCACTCAGGAGGCATTTATCCAAATCTGGAGAAATGCCGCCGACTATCGGCCGGAAATGGGTGAGCCGATGACCTGGATGTACGCCATTGTGCGCTACCGGGCCTATGACAGGCTCAGGGCCGACAAACGCAGAGCGGAGACGAAACAGATAGTATCCTTTGAGCCGGATGAATATGCCTCCCACGACAACGATCCCGCGGCGAACTGTGGCGTCCGGCAGAGATTGGCCGAGTGTCTGCAAAGCCTGGAAAGGAATCAGCGCCAGGCCGTGTTACTGGCCTATTACAATGGGTACAGCAGAGATGAATTGGCGGCCAGGTTTAAAACGCCGGTCAACACCGTAAAGTCCTGGTTGAGACGCGCTTTGATGAGATTGCAGACATGTCTGAGTCAATAACCCGGTACGAGCGGGAAGAGATACTGGACCATCTGGCCAGTCAGTACGTATTGGGCACCTTGCCGGTGCGAGTCAGAAAGCGGGTAGAGGGTCTTTGCCGCACCAACCTCCGGCTCAGGCAGAAGATTCAGTACTGGCAGGCTCATTTCAGTGAACTTGATGAAGCGGTGCCGCCCCTGACGCCGGCAGCAACCCAGTGGCAGGGGATTACTGAAGCGCTGTTTGAGCCCGCCCGGGACAATGACAGGCGTTCTTCGGCCCGGCAACTGATGTTCTACCGCTGGCTGAGCGCCGGTAGTCTGGTGATTGCCGTCCTATTCGCCCTGGCACTTTGGCTTCCAACCCACCGCACCGACCCGTTAAGTTATGTGGCGGTGATGACGGGGCAGGCGCAGTCCGCCAATCTGGTAGCCACTACCTATGGGGACAGTCGCCTGCTGGCCCTGGAAGTGATCGAATTACCGCCCCTGGCCGAGAATGAAAGCTTCGAGCTATGGGTCAAATCGAAAACCGACCGGCAACTGCGCAGCCTGGGCACCCTGCCCAAGGATCAAACATCCTGGCAACGGCAGTTGAGTGAAGCCCAGTGGCGGTTAATCAAAGATTCCCATTCTTTGTTGCTAACGCGCGAGGAGAGGGGCGGCTCGCCCATAGGCGAGCCCATGGGCGAAGTGGTTTCCAGCGGCTTGTGTGTGCGGCTTTCCATGTGGGAAGATAAGGTTTGAGCCAATAACAGCAGCCAGGGAAAGATGCTTTTGACCAAATTTCGTTGGTGGTTACTGACCTTGCTCAGCCTTTCATATGGTCTGTCACAGGCGCAGGAATTCAGCCATGAGACTTCCCTGCGCTGGCGGTATCATGAGGTGCGTGATCCGGTCAGGGGGGACGCCCGGGCCCATACCCTCAGGGCTGCTGTCGGCGGCCAGTGGACCCTGGACTCCTGGCTGGTGAAGGCTGAACTCGAAGGGGTGGCGGCCTTTGAGGACGATTACAACTCAGTAACTGTTACCCGTCCCACCAGCCCGATTCCCGATCCTCAGGGTCTCGAACTCAACCAACTGTTTTTGCGCTACGACAGCTCAGCCAACTGGGTTCTGGATATGGGCCGCCAGACGCTTGCCCTGGCTGAGGAGCGCCATGTGAGTCCGGCCAGCATCTGGCAGAACGATCAGACTTTTGATGCTCTGTCATTCAACTACCGCGACCTCATGCACTGGTCTTTCCAATACAGTTATCTGCATGGGGTTAACCGTATTTTCGGTTCGGATGCGGATCCCCTGTTGCCGGAAAATGACATCCGCTACGAAACAGATCCCCAACGGCCGGTGGGAGAATGGGGCCGCCATCGTCATCAAAGCCATCTTCTGCACCTGACCTATAAACATGGGCCAGGACTGTCCGTCAGCAGCTATCTGTACAGCCTGGACAACCAAGATGCGGCCATCTTCAGCACCAATACCCTGGGGCTGAGGCTGGAACATGTATTCAAGCCCGCCTCTGTTAAATATGAATACAGCCTGGAACTGGCTCACCAGTGGGATAAAGCCGACAACCCCTGGGACTACCATGCGGATTTCTATGTCATCGAGGTGGGTGCCCAGTACCAGAGCCACCAATTGAGTCTGGCCCAGGAGCGCAGAGGTCAGCAGAATGGGTTTGCCTTTATTACCCCCTTGGGCGATAACCATCGCTATCTGGGGTGGGCTGACCTGTTCAGCGGATATCAGATCTCCCTGGGCATTCGCGACACCTTCGCCACTTATCGGGGAAGGTCGGGTAAGCTTCGCTGGCGTCTGGTGGCACATGAGTTTTCCGGCCTGTCTGACAGCTTACGGATAGGCCATGAGCTGGATCTGGAACTGGCTTATCGCTTCGACCGCAAATGGGAAGGCAAAATGGTTCTGGCCAGATACTGGGCGGATCAGGGTTACCCCGGTCTGACTCATACCACGGAGGACCTGACCAGTTGGTTCCTCTCCCTGTCCTATAATCTGTGATCCCTTGGTTGGCTACTTGACAGGAGACAGGCTTTGTCAGGACGGTTAATGTTTTTCGTTCTTTGTATGTTGTCACTAACGGTGCGGGGCGCTGGTCTGGAAGGCCCCTGGGCAGACAACAGGTTGCAGGCTTGCATACAGGATCTCATGCAGCAGAATCGCTGGCAGACACCGGAGCAGGTGACCAAGATCCAATGCCACAGCATGGAGATTCAACGGCTGGACGATCTGGCCCGCTTTACCCACCTTGAATCCCTTTCTCTTTTTAACAATCTGGTGACGGAAGCGGATCTGACTGCACTGAGCCGGTTGACCTTCCTGAATCTGGCCAACAACAGATTACATAGCCTGAAGATTGCCGGGCTGGCGAAGTTGCAGAGTCTGTATCTGTTTCGTAACGAGCTAAAGGGACTGGATCTATCAGGCTTGCATTCCCTCGAAAAAATGCGGGCCATGCAGAACCGCTTGACGGCGTTGGATGTCACGCCCCTTGTCAGTCTTCAGGAAGCCTATCTTTTCGATAATCAACTTGAGGATCTGGATATCGACAGCCTGTCCAAGCTGACATTTCTGGACGTCAAGCAGAATCCTATGTCCGATGAACTTTACGATCATTATGACAGCCTGGAAGGCATTACTATCATCCATGACGGCAATGCCGACGACTGGCAGTAGTTCTGTCCGCCGGCAGATCTAAAAATAGAGGTGGGCCTGGGCAAACAGCTTCTTTGTTGAGCGCTCGGGTTGTTGCGGGATCCCTTGTGAACTTCGCCATCCCATTCTCAGTTGCAAATTGGAAAGGGGGGTATACTCCACCACCACTGAGTAACGGGTCTGCTGGTTTTCCTCTATATCCCGGTCGGGATCCAGGTACTCGGAGGTCAGCTTCAGGTTCAGGCCGGGGCGCCACTGATAATTGACTTCAAACAGTCCGGCCCATCGCTCGTTATGGGTGCCGTCCTCATGATCGACGCGAATCAGATCGGCCTCCGCCAACAACGTCCATTCCCGCCAGCTCCAGCCGCCGTAGAGGTTGACAAGCAATTCATCTGCCTGATCCCCGGGATTACTGAGCAGGGTACTGCCCAGCCTGAAACCACCCAGCAGGTATTCTCCCCTGAGTCCGTAGAGGAAGTGCTTATCATTGTTGCTGACCGCCGAGGTGCCGTTCATGACGAACAGGCTCAGGCTGGCCCGATCAAACTCCAGCCCCACTTCCACACCGTTGTCACTGCTATCGAAGTTGTAACCGCTGGTCTGGCGAACAAGGGCCTCGTCGTCTTCCAGCCGCAGACCTACAGGCGCATACATCTTGCCGGCTTTGACATAATGACCCGAATCGAACCGGTACATGAGCAGGGCTTCCCGATTGATCGCCGATCCGGGAGCCACCCGCTGGTCCAGGTAGAAAGTGAGATTGCTGGAAGGCTTGAGCGCCAGATAGAGTTGGGCCGAATCCATCCGGAAGGTGGATGCTTCTGTATCAGAGTCGTCTTGCTGATACTCAGCGTTATAACGCAGATCTCCCCCCAGGCCCACAAAATCTGTGAGGCGACCCATTTGTGCGCTCGACAGATCGGAGACCGAGGCAGGCAACTGGTTGTAGCCGAAATAAGCGCCGAACTCGTTACGCATGCCACCACCGAGGGGATTGACATGGCAGGTTGAGCACTTGGCTTGCATACGGTACGCCAGATAGGGCTCTGCCAGCCCCGTCGGGCTGAACAGGTACAAAAACAGGGCACAAAGCATGCCCGGGCCGGCTCTAGAATTGATAAACATGACTGAATGCGCCTCCCTCAAAGTGATCGCCGTCTCCGTCCAGCAGTATCCCCTGCTGGCTTACCAGATTGGCCACGGATGGATGGTTGAGTTGAATGCTGAGCCGATCTGCCCCCAGATCCTGGCTGTCGATTCCGATACGCAGGCGATTTTGCTGTGGAAAATGCAGATGCACGTGGCTTACGTTCACCAGCCTGGAAGCGCTGCCGGATTCTGCCCATACAAGCACTTGTCCTTCCTTCACGCTGCCAGGGTCCAGGGTCGTGTTGAAGGTCAGCTCCAGGCGCAACTCGTCTGCAACCAGGTTGGTTTGGGCTGTGGTGACAAAGAAACGGCTGGCCTGGGTCTCCACTATTGCTCCTTGCTCTATCCACAGCCGGAAGGATTCCAACGCCGTATCTGATAAGGGTGCCTGGCCCAGTGGCATGCGGGATCCCACCGCCGGATCTCCGCTTAGCTTCAAATAAAGAACGCTGGCAAGAGCATCTCCTGGTTCCACCCGCCTGAGACTGGGGTCGGTTACCGAATCCACGCCTATAAGGTTGGCCGCCGATTGCTCCAGGCTGTCCATGCGCAGGCCCAAGGGTGCATTGGCGCCGCTATGGCAGGTGGCACAGACAGGGGTCAGCACTTGTTGCTGGAGCTGGGCGAGTGTCGGCTGGGGGGAGTCGGGGGGCGGCGGATTATCGGCCACCGGCTGGCCCGATTCATCCAGGCCAGTGCCGTCTCCTGCCCTGCAACCCGCCAACAAGAGAAGCAAAATGAGTCTTTTCATTATTCTCTCCTTGGGCCGGCGCGGCTGGTGCCGCGCCGGTTATGGCTTTGTTAAGGCTGAGCAATCACCCAGGTGCCGTAGACGCCAGTCACATCACCCGGCTGGCTGTCACCTATGTAGAAGTACAAAGGCCAGCCTTTGTAAGTCCATTGCAGGGTCTGTTCGCCGCCGCTTTCAGTGCGCTCAATGATCTCAAACTCACCAAACGCCTGATCGCTGGAACTGGCGTACAAAGGTGGCCAGACATTGACACAGCCGGTAAAGCAGGTGGACTCACCAGAACCTTGGGTGTCCTCGAGGAAGAAATAGAGACTCAGACCTTCCAGGTCATCGGCGCTGTGCCCCTGGCTCGGTAAAACCCCTGGAGTGGAAACCAGGCCCGGCCCATGGGCCTCGTGGTTCCTTACCCTGACAGGTGTCGGGCGGGCTGCCCACCACACTGAACCGACCGCTTCACCATTGGTGTCGGCGGCGCTTTCGTCGCCTGCAAAGAAATAAAGGGGTTTGCCGTTTATGGCCCACTGGTCCAGGCCGTCAGCACGGGTGAAGATGGAATAGGGAGCTGTTGCCTGGTCCCCTGCCTGGGCCAGCAACGCCGGCCAGTTGTTCATGCAACTGAGACTGGTGCACAGGCTGGTGCCTTCGGTGTCATTGTCAAAGGTATAAAGCTGGAAGCCGCTCTTGTCCTGGAGCTGGGCGCTGAAGCTGTCATCGCCGTTGTTAAGCAGGACAGAGACTGTGCCCTGTACTGTCAGGGTGGCGCCCAAAGTCGCGTCTTCCTCGCCAATCTGGGTGGTGGGTTGCACCGCATGCCAGACCCCGCCGACACCATCGCCGTTGGCCTGACCTTTTTGGCTGTCTCCGGCGAAAAAATACAATGGCATGCCCTGGTAGGCCCACTGCATCAGACCCTCTCCCCGGTCAAAACGGCTGAATGCGCCGATATCCTCATCGCCCTCTTTGGCCAGAAAGGCCGGCCAGTTGTCCAGGCAGTCGCCGCTGCAATTGGAGATCAGTTGTTCATCATTGTCGAAGGTGTAGAGGGTAAACTGGTCCTTGTCCATCTGGGTGGGGGTCATGTCTGAGGTCGCAATCTGCACCAGGCCAGTGGCGGACAGGCGGGTGCTGTCTTCCTGCGTACGCATAATCGCCGGCTCCAGCGTCGCCAGGTGCCACAGGTTGGCCACCCCGTCGCCGTTGGCCTCTCCTGGCTGCTGATCCCCTGAAAACAGGTACAGGGGCTTGCCCCTGAAGCTCCATTGCACAAATTCGTTGTCCTGGACCTCCAATGTCAGTTCTGCCTCTGCCTTGGCCTGTGCGTCGGCAATCAGTGGGGGCCAGTTGCCCATACAGGACTCAGAAGTACAAGTGCTGGTGGCGATGGGGTCATTATCAAACAGATACAGGGAGAAACCGTCTTTTTCCTGGCGCACGGTCTCAAGTGCGTCGCCGCTTAAGGACAGAGTCCGTACAGTGCCGTTGGCCACCTGACTGGACAGGCCACCGACCTGGGCCTGTTTTACCGGCGTAGGCCGGGCAAGATGCCAGACATTATTGATGCCTTCGCCGTTGATATCGCCTTGGGCACTGTCTCCGCTATACAGGTATACAGGGTAACCCAGGTATGCCCACTGCTGAGTGCCGTCGTTGCGCGTGACCATTTGCCACTGATGCATGTCCTGACTGTCAGGGAGGGCCTGGGCGCTGTCGGCTGCCAGCAATGGCGGCCAGACTCCCGCACAACTTTCCGGATCATTGGTGCCCCCCGCAGGATCATCCTCGGCGCCAAGACATGCAGACTGGCCTTCAACGTCATTGGCGAAGAAATACAAGGACAAGCCACTTTCGGCCACCAGTATGCTGCCTTGTGTGGAATGGGCAAAAGTATCAGGAGCCCCTGTCTGCATGGGAAATTCCACTTCCGGAGGAGTTGGAGTTGGAGTTGGAGTTGGAGTGGGTGTCGGGGTTGGAGTAGGGGTGGGCGGCGTATAATCGTCGTTGCCGGAATCACTGCCACCACAACCCGTCATCAAACCTGTGCTTAATGACATGATAATTAATAGAGATAATTTGCTGAGATTCATGGTTTACCTTCCTGTTGTTGGCTGTCTTCATTGCCTCCATACGCCAACAGATCGGGAAAGTTGCAGGTGGTGTAAATTTACCTGGCGTCATTGGCGCCGGCTCTACGGGAAAATGCTGAGCTACACTGTAACCAGGTCGGTTTGTGGATTATTCAGATGAAAACCTCTCATCTGGCTTTTGTACTTGTCTGGCTGTTCTGTCCGCTTTGCCAGGCTCAGGCTTTCCAGGCTGCGAGTAATAGTTCACTCAGTCCCCTGCCCAGGCTCACCATACTGACAGAGGACTACGGTCCTTTTAATTATCTCGATGGGACGGCGCTTCAGGGATTCTCCACCGAATTGGTCAGACTGATTCTGCTGGAGTTGGGTAGTGACATCAGTCAACATGATCAGCAGGTCATGCCCTGGGCCAGGGCCTATCAGATTGCGTTGGTGCGCCCGAACACCCTGCTTTATACCGTCACCCACACGGAGCAACGGGACATGCTGTTTCGCTGGGTTGGTCCGCTGGTGCATACCAGGGTGGCCATCGTCGCCAAAAAGTCCAGGAAGCTGCGTACCGATGATCTTAACCAGCTTGCCGGACTGCTCATCGGCACCATTCGTGATGATGTAGGAGAGCAATTGCTGGTGGAAAAAGGCTTTCCCCTGCGCAATATCGTCAGTAATACCAGCGCCAGCTATGTGGTGGAAATGCTCAGGATGGACAGAATCGACGCCCTGGCCCACGGGGAGATTGCCAGCAACTGGTACTTGTCCAGAATTGGAGAGAAGCTGGAGGATTACGAAGTCATCCATACCCTGCAGCGCTCGTTCCAATACCTGGTATTCAGCCGCAGTACCGGTAAAGAACTGGTGGATAGATTTCAGGAAGCCTTTATGCGGATCAAACTGTCGGATCGTTATCAGGCGCTGATAGATAAATATCCGGCTATTTCCTACAGTCTGGCAACAGGACTGGCGCAGGCTGATGTTGCCTCGCGGGATGTGACCCCGCAGCGGAGATAGGCCGGTTTAACGCAGTTCTTGATTTATCGAGACTTAAACGATTAAGATGATACTTCCCGTAGTCCTGCCCTGGAGAATCCCGTGCGTGTCATCTGTCCCGGCGAAATGCTGATTGATTTTGTCTGCCTGGAGGCGGGTAAAGAACTGAGTCAGGGGGAGACCTTTGTCAGGAAACCGGGGGGAGCCCCGGCCAACGTGGCAGCCTGCATCGCCAGACTGGGCGGAGAGGCAAGCTTTGTCGGTGCACTGGGCAGTGACGGATTCGGCGACTACCTGTTCGGACAACTGGAAAGGTATGGGGTGGAGCGGTGTGGCGTTCAGCGGGTGGATAAGCCCACGACCATGGCGTTCGTTTCCCGCCGGGAGGACGGTGAACGGGAGTTTCAGTTTAACCGCGGTGCTGACGCCGAACTGACCCTGAGCCAGCAGCAGGTGGAGGATTTGCTGGACAACAGTATCCTGCATCTGGGTGCTGCCACTGCATTTTTGCCGGGTCCGCTCAGACAGAGCTACCTGCAACTGGCCAGACGGGCGAGACAACGACAACAAATAATCTGTTTCGATCCCAATTACCGCCAGGATCTCTGGTCGGGGAACCCGAAGCAGTTTGTAAAGGACTGCCATTCCTTGCTGGCCCTGGCCAATCTGGTCAAAGTCAGCGAAGAGGAACTGGAGCTGTTAAGCGGTGAGTCAGACCTGGAGGCGGCTTGCCAGACACTGCTGCAGATGGGGCCTGAGCTGATACTGGTTACGCGGGGAAGTGAAGGTTGTCTGCTTTGCAGTGCCGGGCAATCCCAGATGATTCCAGCCAGCAGTGTAAAAGTGGTGGATACCACGGGGGCAGGGGATGCCTTTATCGGCGCTTTTCTCTACCAGGTGGCCCGGCTGCCTGAACCAGGCGCCTATCTTGAACATGCAGCCGCATTTACGGCCTTTGCCATCAGGGTCAGCGGGCTGGTCTGCACCCGTCTAGGAGCCATGACGGCCCTGCCCACCCTGGAGGAAGTCAGCCGGCGGTCGTGATCTGTCCGGCAACAGACTTAACCCTTTAAGCGCCCTCTCAGCCATGGTATACCTGCACTTCCATTTATCCACAAGCCAGCAGGATGCCCAAACGTCTTACCCTAAAACAAGTGGCGGAGGTGCTTCAGGTCTCCACTGCCACCGTATCCAATGCCTTTAACCGGCCGGATCAACTGTCAGCCAACCTGCGCGAGTCTATTCTCAAACGCTGCAGAGAGCTGGGCTACCACGGCCCCAGCCTGGCCGCACGCTCACTGCGGCGTGGCGAGTCCAACGTGATTGCGGTGATGCTGGCCGACAGCCTCAGCTATAACTTTTCTGATCCCGTGGCCAATCAGTTTCTGCAGGGGGTGGCCGATATCCTGGAAGTGCATAACAAGCAGTTGCTGCTGCTGTCCAGTGACGCAGATTCCTTGCAGCAGAGCAGCGCCGAATCGCTGCCAGACGGAATTATTTTCTACGGGACCCCCCACAAAGAGATCTTCGAACGCATTCTGGCTACCGGCAAGCCGGCTATCGCCGTTGACTTTGAGCAGGACAGACTGGCATCGGTCAATGTGGACAACTTCAGTGCCGCCAGGCAAGCCGCAGAGCACCTGTTCAGTCAGGGGATCCGCCACATCGCCGTGATGGGCCTGCGGCTGGTGGAGTCAAGACGGGTGTGCAGGCTGGTGGAAGCTGACCTGCATGCGCCATCCACCGAGATTTCCAGTCGTCGCCTTCAGGGGTATCTGGCTGCTGCCGAAGCAGCCGGTGTCAGCCTGTCCGCCGAACAGATCTGGCACATTCCCCTGAATAAGGAAGAGGTGGCCCGTCAGGCAATTCGCGAGGCGCTGACCAGCCAGCCCAGGCCCCAGGCACTGCTTTGCATGAGCGACGTCATCGCCCTGTGCGCAGAGCAACAGGCCAGGGAGTTGGGCATCTGTGTCCCTGATGAGCTGAAGATAGTGGGCTTTGACGATATTCCACAGGCCAGTCAGGCCGCTGTACCGCTGACCACAGTCTGCCAGCAGAGCCGGGAAAAAGGCCGGCTGGCTGCAAAACGCCTGCTGGATGGGGATCTCAGTGGGGAGTTATTGCTGGAGACCAGGTTGGTGGTCAGGGGCAGTTCCGTTCAGGCGGGCTCGTCTGCCACCAGCCAGAGCATTTCGTAGGGGGTAAGGATCAGACGCTGATCCTGATGCAACTGACGGGCTGACAGCAGGTCCACGGCCCTGGACGCCGCCAGGTGATCCAGTAAGCGCCCGTCCAGTTCCTGTGCCGCTTCGCTGAAGTTGGCCACTACCAGCAGCCGTTCGCCTTCTTCGTTCTGCCGGCTGAAGGCAAACAAATGGGCGCTGTTGGTGGTCAGAATCTGGGTCTCGGCCCGGCCAAATACGCCATGGCTCTGGCGACAGCCGATCATGGACAGGAGGCCCCGGTTGACCCTTTGCTGGGGGCTACCCTGTTCGTTTGCCTGCCCAAGTCCCTCACTGGTGAGGGGGATGCGATGTACCCAGCGATCGTCGTGGGCCTTATGGTCGTCCTGACGATATTGATAGTCGTTTAGCAGGGCCAGTTCATCACCGGCATAGATAAGCGGAATGCCGCCGATGCTCAGAATGATGCCGTGCAGCAGCAGGATGCGCTTGACGGCATTGTCCGTCAACAGACTGTCCTGCTGGAGCAACGCCTGTTCCAGACCGGCCAGGGAGGCGAGGGAGCCGCATACCCTGCAATCGCCGGTGCTGGGGTTTGCGCCAAACGCGACCCCCCTGGCAAAACTGCCTTCGAACTGGCCGGTATAGAACTGATTGAGAAAATGCCGATGATCATAGCCGTTAATGCCGAGTGCGCCGGCCACCGCATCATCGAACGTCCAGCCGATATCATCATGGCAACGCACATAGTTGACCCAACTGCAGTCGGGATGGATGGCAAAGCTCTTTTGCAGGGACTCAGTCAACAGACGGGTTTTACGCGTGGCCAGGCTGTTCCACAACAGGGCCATCAACAGAGGATTGTAGGAAAGCTGACATTCACCGGGGTCGATATACCTGACGACTTCATCAGGGTGGACGATGGCCTCTGACTTGAACACCACGGCCGGGGCGGCAATCTGCAGGCAGGCATTAAAGGCCCGGATCAGGCTGTGAGCCTTGGGGCGGTTCTCGCAGTTGGTGCCCATTTCCTTCCAGATAAAGGCCAGAGCGTCCAGGCGCAGGGCTTCACAACCTGTGTTCGCCAGAAACAGCATCTCGTCGCAGATGGCGTTGAAAACCGCCGGATTGGCGTAATTGAGATCCCACTGGAAGCTGTTGAAGGTGGTCCATACCCACTTATCCATCTGCTCATTAAAGGTGAAGCTGCCACGGCGCACCTGGGGAAATATTTCACGCAGATTCTGCTCATAAGCATCCGGCAGGCTGCGATCATCAAACAGATAGTAGTAGTCCTGGTATTCGGTATCCCCGTCCTTGGCGGCCAGGGCCCAACGGTGTTCGTCCGAGGTATGGTTAAACACAAAGTCCAGCACCAGGCTGATACCCGCCTTGCGCAGGGAATCGGCCAGTGTGCGCAGATCTTCCATGCTGCCCAGCTCATCGTTGACCTTACGATAATCCGATACCGCATAACCGCCATCGCTGTCGCCTTTGGGGGCGTCATACAAGGGCATCAGATGCAGATAAGTGACGCCCAGTGACTGCAGATAAGGGATTTTATCCAGCATGCCTTTGAGATCGCCGGCAAACAGATCCACATAGCAGGCCATGCCCAGCATCCCGGGATCCTGATACCAGTCAGGCCGGGACAACCGCTGTTTATCCAGTCGTTTCAGGGCGGGAGAGCGTTGCCTGTGGGCGAGCAACAGGTTGTTGATCAACTGTTGCAGATGGAAGTAGAAGTCATAGCGATGACCGTAAAGCTCGAACATCAGGACAAACAGATCGGTGAAATGATCATCCAGACGGGAGAGGAAGAGCTGCCGATCTTTTTCCTTTATGTTGTCCAGCTTCAACTGCTGCTTTATCCGGGCCAGGGATTTACGGCTTTCCAGGGTTAAATTCATAGTTATCTCTGATTCGTTTAAGCCTTGTGCTCTATTCAGGGTAGGCGTCTTCAAGCTTTTACATAAAGTATTTTTTCACAAACAATTTACATGATGTGAAATATTTGCTAACTTCATCTTAAACGTTTAAGTTAATTTTTCAAGTTGTATTTCAAACCCGGTTTATAACCATAACAGAACTGCTGCTTGCCTCCGGGCGTTTAGACTGGCAGAAAGTAAGAGGACAATCCATGCGAGTGAACCTGATGAAGACCCCTCTGGCCATTTCCCTGGCCGCCATTTTGAGTCAGCCCCTGCTGGCCCAGGAAGTTGAATCGACTGAATCGAAGAATGATGCCCTGGATTTTGAGCAGATCATGGTGACCGGTGTAGTCCGGGCCACCACCAAGATGGACTCCAGTGTGTCGGCCAGTACGATCAACCCGGGGGATGTGCTGATTGCCACGCCCCGGGCCACCGCCGAGATATTCCGCTCCATTCCCGGCATCCGTTCCGAGAGTACCGGCGGTGAAGGTAATGCCAATATTGCCGTACGCGGTCTGCCTGTGGCGGCTGGGGGAGCCAAGTTTCTGGTGCTGCAGGAAGACGGTTTGCCGGTGATGCAATTTGGTGACATTGCCTTTGGCAATGCAGATATTTTCCTGCGTGCTGACAGCACCATTTCAGGGATCGAAGCCATTCGCGGCGGTTCGGCATCCACCCTGGTCAGCAACTCCCCGGGCGGAGTCATCAACTTTATCAGTAAGACCGGCGATTTCGGTGGCGGCAGTCTCTCCACCACCTTTGGTCTGGACTACGAAAGCTACCGTACCGACTTCGAGTATGGTGACTATCTTAATGACGATACCCGCTTCCATATCGGCGGTTTCTACCGCGAAGGCGAGGGGCCAAGGGAAACCGGCTACACTGCTAATTCCGGTGGTCAAATCAAGGCCAATCTGACCAAGGAGTTTGATAGCGGATATATTCGCCTGTACTTCAAACATCTGGACGACAAGAGCGCGGGTTACCTGCCCATGCCCATGTATGCCAATGGCGATTCCATTTCCGGATTTGACGCCCAGCAGGACACCCCCCATTCAGTGTACCTGCAGTCCACCTTGCGGTTGAACGGCCAGAACCAGATCAGCAGCGGCGACATGGCTAACGGTATGCATCCCAAGGTCAGCAGCGTTGGCTTCGAAGCCTCTTTCGATGTGGGTGACAACTGGAGTCTGGAGAATCGCTTTCGCTTTACCGACGCCGCTGGAGAATTTATCGCGCCCTTTCCCGCAGAAGTGGCCGGTGCCTCGGGCATTGCCCAAAGCCTGGCCGGTGAAGGGGCCTATCTGACCTATGCCAACGGGCCGGACGCCGGGGAAAACTTTACTGACAGTACCGGCAATGGCTTGGTAATTCGGGTGCATACCTTCGATGTGGAAATGGAGAATTTCGACTCCTATGCCAACGACCTGAAGCTGAACAAGACATTTGGCGATTCCAGCCTGACCCTGGGCTATTACAAGGCCAGGCAGAATATCGATATGGCCTGGTTGTGGAATTCCTACCTGATGGAGGTCAAAGGTGACAATGCCGCTTTGCTGGATGTCTTTGCCGCCGATGGCACACCTTATTCACAGAATGGTCTGACAGCCTACGGGGTGCCGTTCTGGGGTAACTGCTGCCAGCGCAGCTATGATCTCAAGTACGATATTGACGCCCCCTACGTGGCGTTTTCCACTCAGGTGGACAACCTCACCCTGGACGCCAGTGTTCGCCATGACATGGGCGATGCCTTCGGCACTTATGCCGGCGCGGCCATCAGCACGGTGGACATGAACCGCGACGGCCAGATCAGCATCCCTGAGCAGAACGTGGCAGGTATCGATCTGGCCAATCCGCAGCCGGTCAACTATGACTGGGGCTATACCTCTTATTCGGTGGGTGCCAACTATCGATTTGACCAGGATATGGCACTGTTCGCCCGGCTCAGTCGCGGCGGCCGTGCTAATGCGGATCGCCTGGCCTTCGGCAAGATCCGCCAGGACGGTTCGGTGGCTGACGAGGATGCGGTGGATATGGTCAACCAGGCAGAATTGGGCCTGAAATACCGCAACGGCGGCCTGGGCCTGTTTGTGACCGGCTTTTTTGCCGAAACTGAAGAACAAAATTTCGAAGCGACTACCCAGCGCTTCTTCGACCGCGTCTATGAAGCCATGGGAGTTGAACTGGAAGCGGCTTACATCTGGCAGGACTGGACCTTTAAGGGCGGATTCACCTGGACTGATGCGGAAATTACTGAAGATGAGATTACCCCGGATGTGGTGGGTAACACCCCCCGGCGCCAGGCGGACCTCATCTATCAACTGACCGCCTCCTACAACTATGATGATGGCACCGCCGGGATCAACCTGATCGGCACCACCGATGCGTATGCCCAGGACAATAATGATCTGAAGTTCGACGGCTATACCCAGGTCAACGCCTTTGCCAGTTATTATCTGACCGATGCCCTGTCTGTGGCGCTGAACGTCAATAACCTGTTCGACGAAGTAGGGCTGACCGAGGCCGAGGAAGGCAGTATTCCGGCTAATAATATTATCCGGGCGAGAGCCATCAACGGGCGAACCACCTCACTGACCCTCAAGTACCAGTTCTGATGGTAAGCAGTGACAAACCCCTGGGGCCGCCGGCAATTGTCGGCGGCAACTTACCAGGCCTGACGGTATTCACAGAGGTGACCAATGCCTGATTTTCAACTCGGCAACCTGGATATAGGCCTGATCCTGGCCTATTTTGCTCTGGTGCTGTACATCGGCATCAAAGTTGGCGGCAGTCACAAGAATGCCGAAGATTACTTTCTGGCCGGACGGGGCATGGTGTGGCCCTTTATCGGCATCTCCCTGTTTGCTTCGAATATTTCCAGCACCACCCTCATTGGCCTGTCCGGTGACGCCTATGCCTCTGGCATTTCAGTCTTCAACTACGAATGGATGGCGTCTATCGTGCTGGTATTCTTCGCCATTTTCCTGCTGCCCCTGTATCTGCGCTCAAAGGTATACACCATGCCTGAGTTTCTCGAGCGCCGGTACGACAGTCGCAGCCGGTACTACTTTTCCATTCTGACCCTGATCGGCAATATTCTCATCGATACGGCCGGCGCACTTTATGCTGGCGGCATCCTGCTGAAGCTGATCTTTCCGGAGTTTGAGCTGTGGAGCATTATCCTGGTGCTGTCCCTCTGCGCCGGCGCTTACACTATCATCGGCGGACTGAAGGCGGTCATCTACACCGATGCCATCCAGACACTACTGGTATTGATCGGGGCGGTATCAGTGACCTGGCTGGCCTACGACAAAATCGGCGGCTGGCAGGCTGTGCAGGCGGTCACTCCGCCGGAGATGCTCAGTCTGGTCAGGCCTGCTGATGATCCCAGCCTGCCCTGGACCGGGTTGCTGTTCGGCGTACCTATTCTGGGATTCTATTTCTGGTGTACTAATCAGTTTATGGTGCAAAGGGTGCTGTCGGCCAAGGACGAACAGCATGGTCGCTATGGGCTGCTGCTGGCCGCGCTGCTGAAGCTGCCTGTGCTCTTTATCATGGTCTTTCCCGGCAGCATGGCCAGGGTCCTGTATCCTGAGCTGGACAATCCAGACCTGGTCTACCCGACCATGATGTTTGACCTTTTACCTGCCGGCTTGCTGGGATTGGTTGTGGCTGGCCTGCTGGCGGCGCTGATGTCCAGTATCGATTCCACCCTTAACTCGGCGTCGACTTTAGTGACCATGGATTTTGTCGCCAAGGCCAAACCCGAGCTGGATTCAGTGGCCCTGATGAAGGTGGGGCGCATTACCGCCTTCGTATTCATGCTGCTGGCGGCGGCCTGGGCGCCCTTTATCGAGCAGTTCGGCTCGCTGTTCAAATACCTGCAGTCGGTACTGGCCTATATTACCCCGCCCGTGGTGTCCATTTTCCTGCTTGGTGTGCTGTGGAAACGTATGACCAATAACGCCGCTTTTTTCAGCCTTATTGTCGGGGCCCTGCTGGCCGTCACCATGCTGGTGGCCCAGTCTCAGGGCTGGCTGGAATTGCACTTCCTGCATGCGGCAGCCTGGCTGTTTTTGGCCTGCACCATAATAGGAATAGTGGTCAGCCTGCTGGGTCAGGCGCCTGAGCTGTCCGGCAAACAGGTCTGCCTGTGGCATCCGGACATGCTCAAAGAGGACATCCAGCGTCAGGGTGCGTTACCCTGGTATCAGAACTATCTGGTATTGTCGGCCCTGCTCTTACTGGCAACCACAGCCCTGGTGGTGACCTTCTGGTAAGGTCACCACTTATTTCGCCTCGGGCACCCTGGCGATGACTTCAATTTCAATCATCATGTCGGGCATAAACAACCGGTCGATTTGATACCAGCTTGACGCCGGGTACTGACCCTCCCCGAACAGGGCCTTCCTTGCCGGGATGGCCGCTTTCAGAGCGTCCATATCGGTAGTGGAAATGCGTTCCTGCAGGATATCCGACAGACCGGCACCCTGTTCGTTGAGCACCATGCCAATCACTTTGTAGGCATTGAGCATCTGCTCTTCCACTGTTTTGCCGCCCGAGCCCACCCCGGACAGATACAGCATATTGCCGTCCCGGACCACCTGGGCGTAGCCAATGTCCTGCTGGTAGGGTTGTGTAAAGGTGCGTTTCAGCTCTGCGGCCTGCAGCGTGGTGGCTAAACAGGTCAGCAGCAAGCCCGTCAGGGCGGTTTTCAGGGGGGCTGTTTTCTTCATCTGCTGTTGGCTCATGAAATGGGAAACAGGCCTCAGTAGAGCAGAATCCTGACTTCCGTCGCCAGTTATTAATTGTTTCATTTTACGAACGCTGGTTTTATTGCTATCTAAGTGGGCAAGCATTTGTTTCAGAATATCTTTTTATCATGCCAAGAGCCGCGCTCAGTTCTTTAGCTTCGCCCCTTATCAGCCTGCTGATTTATTCGGTGGGCCACGGCCTGCTGACCACTTTGCTGACCCTGCGGCTGGCCGAAGAGCAGGTGTCGGTGACGCTGATTGGTCTGGTCTCCACGGCCTACTTTGCCGGGCTGATGGCCGGCACTTTCATCAACAGCAAGCTCATCGTGCGGGTCGGGCATATCCGGGCCTATGCGGCCTATGCCTCTATTCTGTGCAGCCTGGCGTTATTGTACGGGCTGTTTTTCAGTCCCGGGAGCTGGATTTTGTTTCGCCTGCTCGGCGGTTTTGCCGCCGGAGGCCTGTTTGTGGTGATCGAATCCTGGATTATGGTCTCCAGCCCGGTGCGATTGCGCGGAAGGTTGATGGCCTTGTACATGGTGCTGTTCTACGCAGCGATGGTGTTGGGCCAGTTACTGCTCAAACAGATGGATATCCTTGAGTTGCTGCCTTTTGTGGTGGCGGGCCTGGCAGCCTCCCTGTCGGTCATCCCGCTGGCCTTGTCGCGGGTGGATATGCCCAGGTTTGAGCGGCACGAAAAACTGTCCATTCCCACCCTGATTCGCCTGACCCCCACCGCGGTGTTCGCCTGCTTCGCCTCCGGGCTGACCCTGAGTGTGGCCTATGGCCTGCTGCCGCTGTTTTTCGCCAAAGAAGGCATGGCCAATGAGGATATTGCCGATATGGTGGCCTTTATGATCTTAGGCGGCATGTGTCTGCAGTATCCCCTTGGGCGGTTGTCAGACCGGTTTGACCGGCGTCTGGTGTTGTTGGGATTGTTCGGCGCTATTCTGGCGGTCAGTCTGGTATTTATGATGTTCAATACGGCCAGTAATGTGGGCCTGGCCAGTCTGATGGTGGCCTGCTTCGGCGGGGTGATTTTTGCGGTGTATCCCATCAGTCTCAGTCAGGCCTGTGACGAACTTAACCCTTCCCAGGTTATTGCCGGTAATCAGGGTCTGTTGCTCTGTTACAGCATCGGTGCCATGAGCGGGCCGATACTGGCACCGCTGTTTATGAATGCACTGGGAGCCAAGGGCATGTTTATCTACTTCGGTACCATTGCCGGTCTGACGGTATTGTTTCTGATCTGGCGTCGTGCGGTGCGGGCACCGGTACCCATAGAAGAACATGTGGCTTTCTCCGCTACCACTCCGAACAGTCCTGTCATGGCAGAGTTGGATCCACGCTCTGAGGCCCTGGAACCTGAGGAAAATATCGAAGAGGAGCCTGATAAACTAAAGGTTTAATTGCCCTGAGCAAAATCAGTTTTAATTTAAATCAAATAAGAATGGTTTGCATTTGTATTTAAGTCTTTGTATTGTGCTTGCGCACATAATCACGGACAAGGATACAAGATGACTGTCAAACCGCTCCCTCTGGCAATTTCCCTGCTTTTCACATCCACTGCCCTGTTAGCCGATGACGGTATCGAACACCTGCAGGTCTGGGGGACTCAGGTTAAGAGCTCATCCGTGTATGTGGGTGAGCAGGATATCGCAGCCAAACAGGTGGATCACCTCAGTGACCTGCTGCGGGATATTCCCGGGGTGGATGTGGGCGGCACACACTCACTCAATCAGCGCATCAATATCCGAGGCCTGGATGACACGGACCTGGCGGTGATAATCGATGGCGCCTCGCAGAACAACTACATGTTCCATCACATGGGTAACCTGCTGCTCAACCCGGATCTGCTTAAATCGGTGGATATCCAGGTGGGTACCAACTCGGTGGTCCATTCCGGCCTTGGTGGCGCGGTGGAGTTTCGCACCAAGCAGGCCCGCGATCTGCTGATGCCGGGTCAGCAGTTCGGTGGCCGGGTACTGGTGGGGATTAACTCCAATGCCTCCCGCTACCTGACCCTGACAGGTTTTGGCCAGTTAACAGACTCGGTGGATCTGTTGGTCTACGGCTCGGCCATGAACCGGGATAATTTCGAGGATGGCGAAGGCGTCGAAGTGCTGGGCAGTGACGGCAATATCTACAACGGCATGATCAAGCTGGGATGGACCATCGATGCCAATCAGCGCCTGTCTTTTAAGTATGATGCCTATCGGGACAAAGGCGACTACACGGCTCGCCCAGATATGGGAGTGCGCACCAATGCCGCCATTGGCAACGGGGAGGTGCCCCTTTATCCCACCGAATTTGACCGGGATACCTTAAGTGCCCATTACGAACTGGAACTGGGCAGCAGTCTGGATCTGCGCGCCGACCTCTACCAGAACAAAACCAACCTCTGGCGTATCTACAGTCCCTGGGAAACCGAGGGTACTGCCACCAATACCGGCCTGAACCTGATAGCCAACAGCAAATTGACAGGGGCCGGCCTGATTCATCAGCTCACATACGGTCTTAAATGGCAGAGATCAGATACCGACAGCTTTGATACCAACGGCACCGTCCTGTCTGTGGGTGGCGAGCAGTCCAAAGAGCTGGCCCTGTTTGTGGAAGATGAACTGGATTTCGGCAACGGTTTGTATATTACCCCCGGACTCAGATTCAACCGTTACAGCAAGACCCCTGACGTGGATCGCATGGAGGACAGTTGGACCGAGTGGCAAAGCGCCCTGGCCACAGAATATCGTTTCGACAACGGTCTGACGCTGCTGGCCAGCACGACCGAGCTGTTCAAGGGGCCCCAGTTGGGGGAGGTCTTTATCAACGAGCAATCGGGCAAGGTGCGCAACCCGGATCTTGAGCCTGAGACGGGCCGTAACAACGAGCTGGGTCTTCGTTATCATGCCGGGGACAAGCTGGGCGCCGACCAACTGACCTTCGCCTTTACCCGCTTCGATACCCGCATTGAGGGGTATATTGAGCCGGTGGATTACCCGCTGGATGACTGCAGCGGCCGGGGCTGTGTGCAGTGGGATCAGAATCTGGGCGAAGTGGAAATCCAGGGCTTCGAGGCCAGCCTGCTGTATGTCATCGGCAATCTGGATGCCCTGCTGACCTACGCGGACTCCGACTCCAGACGCATCGACGGTGGCAGTGAGGCCCAGCCCCTTGAGCGGGAAGTGGGGGATAGTGCCGGTATCTCCCTGAGCTATCTGTGGAGTGAATACGATTTGTCACTGTCCTGGCAGCTTCAGCATACCCGCCGCGAAGGTGACAAACCCAGTTACCATGTGCACACCTTGTCTGCTTCGTGGGCCCCTTCGGCGCAACTGGACGGCCTGACCCTGACCCTGGGGGTGGAAAACCTGTTCGACGAGTTTTATGTGTCACATGCTTCCCGTACCGGTTTTTCCAACCACCCGGTATTCGGGGTATTGCAGCTGGACGACTATGAACCGGGCCGCAATATCAAGGTTTCCGCGGCGTACCATTTTTAGGATTAAGCCGTGGCTCGCAAGTCATTAAGAAGCCTGTATCAGGTCTGTCGCTGGTTGCATATTTACCTGTCGACTGCCCTGTTCGGTCTGCTGCTGTTCTTCTGCATCAGTGGTCTGGTACTCAATCATATGGGCTGGCTTGAGGACAGCGGCCGGCAGGGCCAACTCAGCCTGCCAATGCCGACAGACTGGCAGCGTTTTCAGGCTACCCCTGTACAACTGATGCCGTTGATGCAGGACTATCTGTATCAGGAGTTTTCCCTGCGGGCACCGCGCAGTACCGAATGGGACGCCGACATGCAGGAAATCCTGTTCGACTATGCGATGCCGGCGGGCTATGCCCTGGTCAGCCTGGACCTGGCTTCTTCCACCCTGACACTGGAGTACCACCAGGGGAACTGGCTGGGGGTGTGGGCCGATTTGCACAAGGGCCGCCACAGCGGTGAAGTCTGGAGCTGGATCATCGATCTGTCTGCCGTGTTGATGCTGCTGTTTGCCCTGACAGGCCTGATTATCCTGTTTCAGAACCGCGCTAAATGGCGCACCGGGCTGCTGGCTGCGCTAACGGGGATAATCACGCCTCTGCTGTTTTATTACCTTTGTGTTCCCGCCATTTCAGGAGTCTGAAAATGAGAATTCACGGATTGTTACTCGTCCTGGGACTGTCGGTCCTGGTCAACCCGGCAATCGGCATGGAGATGCAAATAACGCTGATCCAGCCGCAACTGGATGTGCAACCCTATCATCGACCTTATATCGCCGTGTGGGTGGAAGATGAGAAGCGCCAGCCCAGAGCCACCCTGGCCCTTTGGAAGCAGCTTGAGAAAGGCGACAAATGGCTGAAGGACCTGCGCCAGTATTGGCGAAAGGCAGGCCGAAATGCCGGCGCTGAAATCGACGGCGTCACCGGCGCTACCCGCCGCCCCGGACAGCACCGCCTGGTCTGGGACGGCCGGGACAATCAGGGCCGCCCCTTACCCGCCGGTGAGTACCTGCTGAATATCGAGGCATCCCGCGAAGAGGGTGGCCGGGACTACCACCGGGTGCCTTTCCAGCTAGGGGGGCAGGGTCAGATTGAGCTGCCCGCCACAACCGAACTGGGCACCATACAGATTCGCTATCAACCCTGAATAAGGAACTTTCCATGCTTCTGAATCCCGTTAAAGTCATCGTTATCGCCGCCATGCTGCTCGCCAGTCAGGCCGCCTTTGCCCACGCACGGTGGATAGTGCCGAGTCACACCAACCTGTCCGGCGACGAAATCCATAAGATTGCCGTGGACTTCAGTATCTCCAACGATATTTTCCATCCGGATATGAGCTTTGGAAGCGCAGGAGATCCGCGAAGCCCGCAATTGGTGCTCAACGCGCCCGATGGCAGTCGTCAAGCGAAGCTACCCTTTGTGGATCTGCTGCGTAAAAGTGCCGCCGGCCTGACCCTGACGCAATCCGGCACCTATCGCATAGGCCTTGAACAGCCACCTGTGCTGTTAACCTTTTTTAAGCAGGCCAATGGCGAAAGAGGACGCATTTTTGGGGGTAAAGGCAGCCCAGACCTGCCACAGGGGGCAACGGATCTGTTTACCACCCGTATGCACGTCAGAGTGGAAACCTTTGTCAGCCGTAACCAACTCAATGCCTTAGTGCCTCAAAACCAGGGATTGGAACTGGGGGAAGGTACCCATCCCAATGATCTTTTTACCGGTGAGCCGGTGACCTGGCAGCTGATTCTGGACGGCAAGCCGGTGGGTGCCGATCTGGACGTCACCCTGATTCGCGGCGACAGCCGCTACCGAAACATCCGGGATGTCATCAGGCTGAAAACCGATCAGGAGGGAAGAGTTTCCCTGAGCTTTGACGAGCCCGGCCTGTATCTGCTGGAGAGTTCGCTGGACAGCAAGAGCCAGGCGGAAGGTATAGATAACGAGCGTGCGGCTCTGTTTGTTACTCTGGAAGTCAATCCGGCCTGAGGGCTATGATACCAGATCTGTCTCTTATTGGAGACGGTTAAATTGTTGTGTCCTGGTTGGGCAGGCGGGCAGAACGGACAGACTTCATTGCAGACTGTCTTCATTTGAAGACAGTTTGTGGCTGAGCTTCTAGCCTAAAAATGAATTGTCCGGGGGAATACCCTGGTATGCCTCGGCTGACCTAAGCTGGAACGAATCTTGAGTAGACTCTGTGGTGAACCTGATTAAGGAGTCTAACGATGATTCACACAAGCACTAAAATTATGAGCCTGGCTTCGGTACTGCTGCTGACCGCCTGTGGCGGTTCGAGCAGCTCGGATACCCCCGAATCGCCCGAGCCTCAGCCCCAACCTACCAGTACCAGTTTTTCCCTGGCCGTATCTGACGCGCCCATAGACGATGCCATCGCTGTGGTGGTGTATTTTGACGAGGTGGAGCTGATGGGCAATGGTGATCCGGTAAGTTTTACCGTCACCGGGGAAGATGACGGCCCCCGCAGTATCGATCTGCTCAGCGTGCAAGGCACCGACTTCGCCACGCTGGTTACCGACGAGGAGATCCCTCTTGGCGAATACACCCAGTTGCGGGTATCAGTCACTGAAGAATCCTATATTGAGATGGAGCAGGGCACCTTTCCGTTGGTGGTACCGAGCAACGAGTTAAAGCTGGATGGTTTTACCGCCATGGCCAATGTGACCGCCGCCTACACCCTGGAGTTTGATCTGCGTAAGTCTTTGGTGGATCCGGTGGGTCAGCCGGTGATTTTCCTCAAGCCCCGAGGCGTTCGCCTGGTTGCCAATACCGAGGTAGGGGTAGTAGAGGGCACGGTGGCAGAAAGCCTGGTGCTGGATGAGAGCTGCGCCAACAAGGAGGATCCCCTCAAAGGCAATGCCGTGTATCTCTACCAGGGTACCGATCTGAGCCTGGAGGTGCTGGGGGATGATGCCGACCAGCCGGCCGATGAGAATGAGGTCAGCCCCTATGCCATTGCGGAAGTGACCTATGATGAAGAGGCTCAGGTCTATCAGTATCAGGCCGGTTATGTTGACGCAGGAGACTATACCCTGGCCTTTACCTGCCAGGCCGCCCTGGATATGCCGGAAAGTGACGAAGGAACCGAAGACGGCTTTACCTTCCTGTTAGAACAGGAAGCTGCAGTGGTCGCCGAACAAACAACCGAGGTGCACTTTCCCTGATTAACTGGTCATTAAAGCAACAACAAAAGCCCCGGGATTCCGGGGCTTTTTATTGGCTGTCGCGGATTAACAACAACACATTGTACCAATATATTGCTTTTTATAATTAAGACATTGATAAATAAGGTCTATTAAGAGTTGGCCCGGCAATTGAATAGTAATGGTTCCTGGCAAGTCTGGCCCAATCACCGGGCTTGCTGGGATTCCAAACGGGCCGACATCCGCCCTTTTTAGGATGTCATTCCCTGAAGGTGTTTTGGCCGTACCGAAAGGTACGGCCTTTTTTATGTTCAGGACGAACGGTATGCCGTGGGCGCAGGACGCGCAGGAGCGGCGATGTTCAGGACGAACGGTATGCCGTGGGCGCAGGACGCGCAGGAGCGGCGATGTTCAGGACGAACGGGCAGAAAACCGTCTCCCTGAGTTTTCTGCACTTCCACCGTCCCTAGCGGTCGTATACGTGGGCGCAGGATGGAGCGGCAATCCCCGTTAGGAAAATGCACGGCTTCTTTAGGGGACTGGGCGAAGGCATGTGCGTTGACGTCGTGCCTTGCTGGAGGTCGCCAGTCTAACGGAACAACGTGGACTAACCCCAGGTTTTCATCATCAGGATAACCAATCCCACTTCAGTCGCATTGCCTATCCCATGTGCAATGATGGGGGCCAGCAGGCTTCCCGAACGTTCCATCAACCAGACATATATCAGACACCACACGAATGCATAAAGCTGTTGGGCTATTGCCAGATGCAGGGGATCCACCAGAAAGCTGTGGTAGTGAGCCACGGCAAACAACAGGCCAACAACAAAGGCGGCCACAGGTAAATCGACCGACAGGAAGCGGATCCTTCCCGGGATCAATACCACCAGCATGCCTACAAGCAACCCTCTGAAGATGGTTTCCTCGGCCAGGCCTGTAGCCATCATGATGGCCAACCAACCAGATGCTCCGGATAAGTCCGTATCATAACCAGCCCGAGGCGCCGTCTGAGACATAATCTGCGGCCAATAGTCGGCGAAAAGCATGGTCAGCCCCATAGCCAACCCAATGAGTACGGCCGCTCCGGTATACGAACGGCCAGGAGGCCAGCGTAAATGACCATCTGCCTCTGGCAGGCATTTGCGCATCAATAGTATGCCAACAAGGCCACTCAATGCCTGCAGCAGCATAGCCAGGCCTACAAAAGCCCAGGTCTCGCCCATCAACAGGCCGGGATAATTATGGTATGTCCAACGGGCGATCTCCCGGGCTGGCCACAGACATAGCTGCATCACCGCTGCAGCCAAGAGTATTGGCCATAAGCTGAATTTAACGTTGTAAGTTTGTATTAAGGCACTCATTCCAGTCACTTAGAGATTGATAATGGGCCCAGATTAACAATCTCCGAGTCGCGGATTCTTGAACGCATGTTGCAAGCTTGCCTGTCTGCGCCATTGGCCTGGTGAAAAACCTGTAAGACGTTTGATTGCCCGACTCATATGCGCTTGATCGGCAAAGCCGCAGTTGAGCGAAATTTCCGCCAGGGGTGTTGCACTGGTCAAGGTTGCCAGCCAGGCCTGACGGGTCCGGCTCTCGATTCTGTATTGGGTGGGATTAACGCCGTAGGCGGCCTGGAACTGCCTGAAAACCGTCTCTCGCCGAATGCCCTGATGCCGGGACCAGGCACCGATGGCCGGCGCATCCGACTGACAGAGCTGGTGTGCCAGTTCATCTATTTGATCCGATTCCCCCGCATCTGCCGGTTGAATGGTTTCCATCAGCCTGGCAACGGCCTGTACCGGATCTTTTTCTGCCTCCTGCACCACCATGTCCACATTTTCAACTCGCCAGAATCCCCCTCGTAACGACTCAGTCAGGTGCAGGGGCAAATTCAGTACTTCAGTGGGGGTAAAATGGATTCTGTCCATATGAAAAGAGAAGGGGGCGTGGATCAGCACATCGCCAGCGCTCACCCGCCACCGCCCGGCTTCCCCTGCTTCTGTATAGCCACCTTTTAACACTACTGCGGCGTAGGGTTGTCTATGCAAGTGGCGGGGAAGATGAGCTGACGGACTGAGGACTTGGCGCTGTTTCATACTGAGTAGGCTGACGACGACATGGTGGTAGCCTAAAGGGCAAGGCAGCTAAGTTCAACAATCAGGTGATGATTACAAAATGCCCTGCATCTGGCCCTTTTTCAGGTGGCCCACCAGAATGAAATAGTGCCGGCGAGAAAGGAAAGGGTGGCCAGGCAGATACCCCGAAAAGGAATACTGAACCAATAACAGGTAGCTAGAGCCAGCAAACTAAACAGCATGACTAATCCTGTACCAAGCAGAAACCAGGAATGAAACAACAGCACAGGGTGAACCAGTGCCAGGTAGCCATAGACTAAACCAAATAATATGGCGCCCAGGCTGTGGCTGGCATTAAAGCCGATCCAGGCCTGCCACATGCTGGTTTGTGAGGTAATTACCGGGCTTACCTGCTCCATTTGCGATTGCAGACTGGGATGGCGGGGCTTGAGCTTATTGCCGCTGAACGTATAAATCAGATGAACAGTGCCCAGCAACAGAATAATACCTGCACTGAGACATATCAGAATCTGCGCAATCATCAAATCTGCTCCTTGCCCTCACCGGGTTCAGTAATACTTCAATTCCGTCACCTTGCCCCAGAATACCCGGTAAGACCAGATGGTGTAGCCGAGGATGCAGGGCACCACAATGGCCGCCCCCACCAGGATAAAGCGAAGGGACTCTGGTGCACTGGCCGCTTCGAAGATGGTCAGTTGGCCGGGCACTATATGGGGGAAGAAACTGAAGGCCAGCCCCTGGAAGCAGCAGATAAATATCATCAGGGCGATAATAAAAGGCAGCCAGCAACCGGCGTCGTCCTCCAGAGGCAGTCGTTTGAGCACCTGATGACAAATCAGGAACAAACACAGGCTGACAAAGGGTATGGGCCAGATAAACAGGGCAAAGGGCAGGCTGGTCCAGCGCTCCCAGACCAACTGGTTGATCAGCGGGTTGACGGCGCAAACCGCCACTACCCCGGCAAAGCAGACCCAGGCGGCTTTGCGCGCCCAGTGGATGGCCTTTTTCTGCAATTCGCCCTCGGTCTTCATAATCAGCCAGCAGGCACCGATAAAACAGTAGGCAGCGGTGACGCCAATGCCGCTCAGAAAGCCAAACAGATGGGCTTGAATGCTTTGTTCAAAGGCCATGATATACATTCCCAGCATATAGCCCTGCATAAACCCGGCGAGCAATGAACCAAACTTGAATGCCTTGTCCCACACCGGCTTGCTGGTCTGTACCACCTTGGCGCGAAAATCAAAGGCTACCCCACGCAGGATCAGCCCCAGCAGCATCAAAGTGGCGGGCAGATACAGGGCCTTAAGCACGATATTGTGCGCAGAGGGAAAAGCGATAAATAAAATCCCCACCGCCAGCACCAGCCAGGTTTCGTTGGCGTCCCAGAAAGGACCGATGGAGGCGATCATTTTGTCGCTGCGATCTTCGTGGCCCAGCGGCAGCAATATGCCCACGCCCAGATCGTAGCCATCGAGAATGGCGTACACCAGTACCGCCAGGCCCATCAGGCCGATAAAGATATAGGGCAGGGATTCATCGGTAATCATGCATTCTCTCCATGGGCCAGGGGGACGTCCGGCTGTTCCTCAGGTTGTATTTCCTCGATTTCCACCGATTTGCGCGCCAGCAGAAACAAGGTGCGCAAATAGGCAATCAGCAATACCGCATACAGACTCACATACAGGCAGAAGGTAAACAGCACATTGCCCGACGGCACGTCGGTTACGGCCTCGGCAGTGCGCAGGATGCCGCTGACCAGGTAGGGCTGACGACCAATTTCGGTCACATACCAGCCTGCCAGGGTGGCCAGCCAGCCGGAAAAGGTCATGCCGATGGTGATATTCAGCATCCAGGGCGACAGGCTGCCTTTGCGGATTAGCTGGATGCTGCCACACCAGGACACCAGCAGCATCAGCAGGCCGATGCCGACCATAATGCGAAAGCCGTAGAAGACCGGCGCCACCGGCGGATGTTCGCCGATAAATTCATTCAGGCCGCGGATCTCGCCCTCCAGCTCATGGGTGAGGATAAAGCTGGCCATATTCGGTACTGCAATGGCCAGATGGTTGGTGCGTCGTTCCTCGTCAGGGACAGCAAACAACAGCAGCGGCGCCCCTTTTTCTGTTTCCCATACCCCTTCCATGGCGGCCACTTTCTGCGGCTGGTGCTCAAAGGTATTCAGGCCGTGCAGATCGCCGATCAGCACCTGTGTGGGTGTCAGGATGGCGGCCGCAAAAAGTGCCGTTTTCAGGGTCAGTCTGGGTGCCCGCTTGGGATCGCCCCGTTTGATCCGATAGGCCGACAGACCGGCCATCAAAAAGCAGGCGGTGAGACCCGAGGCCACCAGCATATGGGCGAAGCGATAGGGAAAAGAGGGATTGAAGATGACCGCCCACCAGTCAAGCACATGGGCCACTCCGTCCCGCAACTCGAAGCCGGCCGGGGTCTGCATCCAGGAATTGAGCGCCAGGATCCAGAAGGCCGATAGCGAGGTACCCACCGCCACCACCAGGGTTGCCAGGGTGTGGGTCCAGTTGGGCACCTTACCCTGGCCGAACAGCATCACGCCCAGGAAGGTCGCCTCCAGAAAGAAGGCAGTCAGTACCTCGTAGCCCAGCAAGGGACCTGACACATTGCCGACTGTTTCCATATAGCCGGGCCAGTTGGTGCCGAACTGGAAGGACATGGTAATACCGCTGACCACGCCAAGAGCAAAGGACAGAGCAAAGACCTTCACCCAGAAGCGATAGGCGCGCATCCATACCTCGTCACGGCTCAGATCATAACGGATCTTGAAGTAAGCCAGCAGCCAGCACAGGGCGATGGTGATAGTGGGAAACAGAATATGAAAGCTGATATTGGCGGCAAACTGCAGCCTGGATAACAGCAGGACGTCGTCCATTGTCGCTCTCCGGAAGGTTGAAATTAATTCAGGCCGGGCCGGTCAGTGGACCCTTGGAGCAAACCTGTCAGGCAGAACAGATCATGCCGAATCCTTGCCGATAAACTTGTCTTTCATGTCCAGCACTTTGCCCACCCCCGAGCTTAGCTTAAGCAAAGTGTTGAGCTTGTCCGGACTCAGCCGCTGAAGCTCGTTGGTCCACTTGGTCACCGACTCCAGCAGATCGTGGATCTCCTGCAGGCGTTGCTGGGCATAACGCTCCTGATCATTGGCCGGCTGGTCGAGCAGCATATCGCGCAGCAGCGACAGGGTAGGATCGATCTCCCGTTTGCGCCGCTCCTCCATGACCTTTTTGGCCATATCCCAGATAGTGCCCACGGCGCGGAAATAGTCCTTACGGTCTCCTTGCTGATGCTGCACCTGCACCAGTTGCCAGGATTGCAGTTCCTTCAGCCCCATACTGACGTTACCGCGGGAAATATTCAGGGCCTCGGCAATGTCATTGGCGCTCAGGGGGTGTTCGTGAGCCACCAGCAGGGCATACATCTGCCCGACAGTACGGTTAAAGCCCCAGCGGCTGCCCATCTCGCCGAAGTGCATCACAAAAGATGCCAGCATAGGTGTGAGTTTCATGGTGGTTTTCGAACTTTCAGTAATTTCTGAAAATTATAAATGTTGTTTGATGCAGATCAAGAAGTTTTGGAAAAAGTTTGTGTGGATTCTCATGAATGCTGTCAGAACGTCTCAAGCCGTTGTCATGAGTGTCTCAAGGCTTTGTCTTGAAAGGTAACAGAAGTGCCAAAAGCAACCAAACCAGGGATTTGTTCGCTGTCACTGCCTTACTACGGGCCAGCGGGATCAAACCTCTTGATCTCAACCATTATTGAGGTTTTACCCTGCCGCTTCGTTAAACAGGAGGCACTTTATGACGCAGCAATTCGATCAACGACAATATCTGCTGAGAATTGGTTATTCGGGAGTTCTGGCTCCCACCCTGGAGGTGGTCAGTGAGTTGGTGGCCCGCCACACCCGTTCCATTCCGTTTGAAAATCTCAGTTCGTTTATGGGGCAGCGGGTCGGGTTGGATCCGTCTGAGTTGCAGCAGAAAATGCTGCACGACGGACGGGGAGGCTATTGTTATGAGCAGAACGGGTTATTTCGCATGATGCTTGAGTCTCTGGGGCTGAAGGTGGAAGGTCTGGCAGCCAGGGTTCTGTGGAACGCGGACCCCGCCGTGATGCCGGCCATCTCTCATATGCTCCTCAAGACCCATATAGAAGGACAGCCTTACCTGTTCGATGTGGGCTTTGGCGTGCAGACTCCCACCGCGCCCCTGCGCCTGGTTACCGGCACACAGCAGATGACGCCGCATGGTCTCTACCGGCTCAGCGAATCGTCAGGAGAATACCTGCTGGAGGCTGACATCGCAGGCAAGTGGGTGGCTGTTTACCGCTTTGACCTCAAACCCCGGTATCCTGCCGATTATCAGATGTTCAACTGGTACGTTTCCACCCATCCCGAGTCGGTCTTCGTTAAAAATCTGGTGGCTGCAAAAGTGGTACCCGGTGCCCGCTATACGCTACGCAACAATGAACTGAGCATCTATCCCAATGGGGGCCCCAAGCAACGTAAGACCCTGCAAAATCCTGCGGAGATCGCCCACAAGCTGACCAGTCTGTTTGCGATCCGCCTGCCGCACAATCCCGGGCTGATGGTCGCTCTTGAACGTCTGTGTCAGTCAGCTACAGTCATATAAAGTGTGGAACACTCAGGGGATAAGGATGCCCATACCGCTCCGGCCTTTTCAACCTTGCCGACTGATAGTTGGCACAATCGTTCTTTCTTCTGCGTTCAGTTATACAGCAATCTGATCGGACTCACGCCCGGTCCCTACCGCCAGTTTCAATACTTAGTCGAGGAGTTTGTGATGGTTGAAAAATACCTCCCCCTGCTTTCAGTTTGCCGGATGAACAGTAAGTGGATCATTGTGATTTTGCTGAGCCTGGCGTCGTCGGGGTGTGGATCCGACGATATCAGAATCACCCCTCCCGACGTGCCGCCCCCGGCGGAGCCTGATTCCCACTTTGAATATCTGGGCCTTGAGGGCACCACCGTCAAGCATTTCGCACAGACAGACACCGAGTTGGTGGCGGCCACTGACCAGGGCATATTTGTCTATGAGAATAATGAAAACTGGCAACTGACGACTCCGGACGACTGGAATATCAATGCCATTGAGGCCCTGTATCCGTCGCATTTTATTGCATCGGTGCAGAGGGGGGAAACCGAGACATTCCTGGCCGAGAGCCTGAACTCCGGCAGGACCTGGCAGGTGATAGACAGTAACTTCGCTAGGAGCAACGGTGCTGACAGCGCCGAAGCTGTGACGGCTTTGTATTTCAGTCAACAGACTGGCGAGTTGTTTGCCACAGGCACCCAGGTGCTGGCACGGTCGGATGACTTCGGCAGAACCTGGACGGTGATAGAAGGGGAATACGGCGGCTTTGCCAGCGGTTATGACACCCTGGTTTACAACCAGGACACCAACGACTTCTGGTATGGCGGCCAGGGAGCGATAGAAAATCCGGTGTTGAAGACGCTGAACAACGATTCATTGGCCTCTGAGGATTTGTCGGATCGTATCAATGAGCATCTGCATAGTCCCAGTGTGGTCAAGAGCATCCACTTTGTCGGGGATGCCGTCTATGTGACCGCGGAGGGCGGCATTATCAAGTCCACCGATGACGGGACGAGTTGGGACTCAGTGATCAGTAGTGAGCAGTCCAGGTTCTATTTTGATCTCCTCGTTGATCCCGGCACCGGCACCCTTTACACGGCCGGCTGGGACAAGGATTTCGACAACCCTCAACCCTTAATTGTAGAGGTCAGTGAGGATGAGGGGGCAACCTGGACCGAGGTCGAATACCAGGGAGAGCCGATCCAGGGAGGCGTCTGGAGTATGCACCGGATGGAAACTGTCAGCGGCGCACAGATTTACCTGGGCTTGCAGGGCGGCGGGGTGTACCGCTTTTTACCCGAACAGGAGGGGTAGCCAGCCTGGATAAGGCCAACCGTCCATTCGTCCGACAGGCTGCTGACTCTGCCTCCTCGCCATTTGCTGGCGTTGGTCTTTCCTACTTTCGGAGATACTTATGATTGAACCGATAAGAAGTGAAATAACAGTCCCATGTTCTGTTAACAGAGCCTTCGATGTGTTTACTTCAGGCTTTGGGAACTGGTGGCCCCGGGAATATTCCTGGTCCGGGAAAGGGATGGAAACCATTGGTATTGAGCCCAAGGTAGGGGGGCGATGCACTGAAGTGGGTCCCCAGGGGTTTCAACTGGACTGGGGAATAGTTCTTGAATGGCGGCCCCCTGAGCAGTTGACTATCTCCTGGCATATTGGTCCTGACAGGGTTCCACATCCAAATCCGGAGCAGGCAAGTACCATTGCAGTGGCGTTCAAGTCTGTAGCAAAAGACAAAACCCGCGTTGTTCTTGAACACAGAGATCTTCATAAGCATGGAGAGCGTGCCCAAAACTACAGGGATGCACTCAATTCGGAATACGGGTGGCCATTTATTCTCAATAAGTACCTGGGTTGCGCTTGTGCCTAATGCCCTGGCAATTGATAGTCTTAGGAGGAACCATGATTGTCACTCTCGCCTATGTGACCGACTTCGACCAATTTCTGCGGACTTTTTCGAACGAAGGGGTTGAGAAGAGAAGGGAACATGGTTGTAAGGGCGCCCATGTGGTTCTGGATCCCGATGACGCCCACCGGGTGTGGGTGTTTTTCGACTGGGCAGACGAGGATTACGAGGGATTTCTAGCGGATCCGGAGATCCCCGCAATAGCACGGAAACTGGCGCTGCGGGAGCCGCCGGTGAAGATTGATCCTGTGGCACAATACGACGCCTGAGGCAGACTACTAAGATGCCTCCGCCCCCTTACCTGTAAAAAAACAATGAGCGGGCTTTGACAAGCCGACAACGACAGGTCGCCCAGTTGGAAGCAAAACTGCGAACGGAGGACCTGTTTTATCTCCCGGCAATCAGAGCCTGATACTGCGCTTCATTGGCCAGGCTGGCAAACTCCTCGCCCCTGATATCCTGCCAGGTGGCGATCTGGCTGAAGCCGGGGTCACGGGTCACCTGCTGTAAGGCGGCGATGGCCCGTTGTTTGTCCTCAATGCTTTGTGACTGACCGGCACGTCTGGCCAGGGTCCTGGCCAGCAGATAGTTCAGTTCCAGTCTGACTTTGTTCCAGCCTCCTTCGAACCAGCCGCCCTCAAAGGTTTGGGTAAAATGCAGCATATCCCGGGTCAGAGCCAGCGCCGTATCGATCTCTTCCTGAGTGAGTCTGATATCAACCAGCAATTGATTCAGTTTGACCAGATTCCACCTGGCGTTGTCGTGCATGGAAATATTGTACCCGCTGCTATAAGTACCGTTGCGGGCATGATCATCTCCTTCGAAGACGGCTGTTTGTGTCCTTTTGATGGCCTGTTCCAGTACCTCAGACAAGGGTGCGCTGGACGGGGCGGTTTGATTTTCAGGCAGGGAATAGTATTCCAGGGCCTGAAGCAGATTATCCGGCAGGTATTTGGGGTTAAAATGCAACAGGGTTTGCTGGTGGAAAGCCGCCGGATTGTTCTGGTCTACCGGGTCGTCAATATAGGTTCGGGCCAGGGCCCTGCTCGGCAATTGCCCTGTGGTGCGCAGCAGCCCCTGGTCCACCAGTTTATCCAAAGCACCGGAAGAGTATGCCGCTTCGTTTTCCAGAAGTTGCTGGTAGTCGCTGCTGGCGGCCGCTTTCTGGCCAGCCGCCTCTTTCAGCCTGGCCCGGATATAGAGATCCCGCCAGACAAAATCCCGCTGCCAGTGATGATGTCGAGGCTCACCGGCAACCAACCAGTTATACAGATGCAGATGTTGATCTGGGGGCAAAACGGTGATGGCCCCTTCCAGCAAAGTAAAGTGCATCCGGTCCGAGTATTCGTTCAGGATCCTGGTGCGTAACTCCTGTGTCAGTTGGAAGCCGCTTTGCATGGCTTGCTCAAGCGCCAGGATAAGGTAGCCAAAGGCTTTCTGCTGAGTGCCATTGGCGCTTCGCTCTGTTGCACGATGCAGCCACCATAACTGCAATTCCCGGGCAAAATGGTCATCTGGATCCTGATGGACAGCCAGAACAAAGTGATTTCTGGCCTGATCCAGCTTCTCCTCCGTTACGCCGCCTTGTCCGAGCAGCCAGGCAGCATAAAAAAGGTTGGCGTAAGTGCTTTTCTCATCCAGTGCCAGTGCCTGTCGGTACAGGCTCTCAATGTCGGCGTGTTCAATCAGCTGATTGTATATGCGGTATTGCGCCAGCCGGGCGATATGCGCCAGGGAATCTGCCTGTTGTGAGGCCGGCTGGCTGGAGATACTTTGATACAGGGCTTCGATAAGATCATTGGACAACGCATTCCCTTCTTCCACCGGTATGCCGAACTCCCTGGCCCAGAGCCGGGCCAGATCCTGTTGCTTTTGTCTGATGGTGGTTGCATTCGGGCTCAGGAGAAGTGCCCGGTGGTAAAGCTGCCAGGCCCGGCGGTAATCTTTGGCCTGAATCAGCCAGTGAGCGGCATCAGACAGCTCAGCCACGGCCTGTTCGCGGGCCACCCAGTCGCGGAAGATGCCGGACAGGGTCAGGGCGCCGATCACCAGTGACAGCACGGTGACCACCCCGCCCACCCATTTTAGCTGGGTAGCCAGACGTTCAGACCAGCTGTGATGCTGCTTGCTATGGCAATAGCGGCAAACGCCGGCCTGTTTGGGAATCGCAGAATGACAGGCCACACAGGACTTGGTTTGCAGATTACTGTCGGACATGGAGATCTCTGGTTGGATAACCATCAGGCAGTATAGTTAAGGCCTGCAAGTGGCGCTTATAGAAGGAGCTGCTGCCATGCAGCCAATCTTTGGTATCCGGCGTTTAAACCAATGCGGACTGTCGCACGACTAAAGTCTGATAAAGGTATGTCATAACCACAAATCGACGGAGGAGATTCCATGCTCAGCACCACAGGACGACTGTCTGTCTTAATTATTCTGGTCTTTGTCACAGCCTTCAGTTTGCCGGCCCGGGCCACCTGGTCTGTGATCGCGGTGGACAGAGATACCGGTGAAATCGGTATCGCCGGCGCGTCTTGCACTTTTGATGTTTCCGGGGTCGCCTCTATTGTGCCCGGCAAGGGCGCTATTGTGGTGCAGGCAGCGAGCAACTACTTTGCCCGTATGGAAGGGGTAAAAAAGATGCAGGAAGACAGCTCCGCTGAGACCATCCTGGAGGCCATGAAGGCGGATAATTTCAGCCCAGAACGGCAACAATACGGCGTTATTTTACTTCAGCAAAACACTGCCCCCTGGTTTATTCCGGCAAGGAAATCACATCATGGCAGGGTTCCAGGCTTGGCCATGACGTTGCGGTACTGGGCAATATCCTGGTGGATGAAAAGGTGATCAGTCAGGCCTATGCCGCGTTCGAGCAGGGCAGGAAAGGCGCCTTCGCCACCCGGCTGATGCTTGCACTGAAGGCCGGTGAGGAACAGGGGGGAGACAATAGATGCGACAAGCAGGCCGCGCGCTCTGCCTTTGTTTCTGTTTATAACCCGCATACAGGCGCCATTACTGAGCTGTCCGTATTTGGCACAGATAAGGGCGGCCAGCCGGCCGTGACCTTGCTGAAAAACAAGTTCGATAAGCTTTATCAGACTGACCAAGGAACGAACTAGCCGGCTATGTCCGCCTGTTGCGCAAAGGCCGCCAGCGGATGGTTGGTGGTGATGGCGATGCTAACCCGTTCGCCGGGCTTGCTATGTTGTTCATGGCTGACCCTGACGCGCAGGCTGTGTCCTGAGTCCAGAGTCACGCAATAAAGCTTGCTGCCGCCTTCGTAGCGGACCCAGTCTACCACCGCGTTGCCTTTATCGGTTTCAGCGACCAGTGACAGATCGTCCGGACGTAGCAGCAGTTCCACCTGTCCGCTCGCGCAGTCCATTGCCTTGCCCGGTACGTTACCCAGTTCGGTGAGCACGTCCTGTCCTTGAAGCTGGCCGGGCAGGAAGCTGGCTTCGCCTAAAAAGCGGGCAACAAAGCGATTCGCCGGCTCGGCAAAACAGGTTTCAGGATCGGCTATCTGTTCCAGCCTGCCGCGGTTGAGAATGCCGACCCTGTCGCCCACCGACAGGGCTTCTTCCTGGTCATGGGTGACCCAGATGGCCGGTACGCCGGCGGTTTTGAGGGCATTGCGGATTTCCCAGCGCAGACTGTCCTTAAGGGCGGCATCCAGGTTGGAAAGGGGTTCGTCCAGCAACACAAAGGCGGGTTCGTGGGCCAGGGTCCTGGCCAGGGCTACCCGCTGCTTCTGTCCGCCGGAGAGATTGGCCGGTTTGGCCCGACGCAAGCCTTCAAGGCCAAGCAACTTCAGCCAGTGATCGGCCAGTTCGGTGTTTTTCAGACGAAAACACACGTTCTGCTCCACCGTCAGATGGGGAAACAGGGCAAAGTCCTGAAACACCATGCCCACATTGCGCTTCTCCGGTGGCACCATCTTGGTGGCGGTAGCCGACCAACTGCCCAGATTGATTTCGCCTTCGGTAATGGGGATCAGACCGGCAAGCGCCTGCAATATAGTGGTTTTGCCACAGCCGGTGGGACCCACCAGCATCATGATTTCGTCCCTGTCCAACGCCAGGTTCAGTTGCTTCACCACTGGGGTGTCGCCATAGTTTACGGACAGATTGCTAACCTTCAGCATTAACGGCGGTGATCCTCTGTAAGTGCAAATTCGGCCCGGCGTTCACCGGATAACATCAGCGCCAGTCCCACAGCGGAAATCAAAATCAGCAACAGCCCGGGGACAGCGGCACGACCAAAGTAACCGGCTTCATAAACACGCCACAAATAGGTGGCCAGGGTTTCAAAGCCGGTTGGACCCAGCATCAGGGTGGCCGGAAGTTCGCGCATGGCTTCCAGGAAGACCAGGGCGGCACCCGCCACCATACCACGCATGGTCAGGGGCAGGGTAATACGGCGAAAAGCTTCAGCCGGACTGGCGCCAAGCAGACGGGCGGCCTTGACCATGCTGGGATCGAGTCGCTCGGCGGTGGAACGCACCGTGCCCACGGCAAGGGGCAAAAAGCGCATCACATAGGCCAGCACCAATAAGGCCAGGGTCTGATACAAAAACGGCAGTTGCAGGCCCAGATACACCAGCGCCGTGCCCATGACTATCCCTGGTACGCCAAAGCCCAGATAAGTAATACGCTCCAGCAGACGACCAAAAGGGCCGGCAATGGCGGCCAGCGCCACGGGTACCGCCAGAATGACCGCCACCAGGGCGGCCAGCAGGGAGGCATGGGCGGAATTCCAGGCAAACTGCCATTCAAAACCACCGGTGCCTTCGCGGATCAGCCAGGCGAAGAAAATCGTCAGCGGCAACACGATGGCCAGCAAAACAACCGGCATGGCACTTAACAGCATCAGGCTGGTCTGCCAGCGGGCCGGCCAGAGGGTCAGTTGTCGTCCCGGACGTTCGGTACTGCCTTTGACACGGGATTCCATAAACAGCACCAGACCGACGATCACCATCAACTGCAGCGACAACATGGCCGCCTGACCCAGGCCAAAAGCGTTGTACTCCACAAAGATTACCCGGGTGAAGGTATCCAACTGCATGATGGCCGGGGTACCGAAGTCCGACAGGGCATACAGGGCGGCCAGTAACGCACCGGCGGCAATGCCGGTGAACACCCTTGGCAGCACCACCCACCACAGACAGGCGATAAGCGACATACCCAGGGTGCGGGCGGCATTGACCAGGCTGGCATCCAGACTCAGCAGGGAGGCGCGGGTGGTCATCATCACAAAGGGATAGGTGTACAGGGACATCACCAGCGCCGCCCCCCATAAGCCATCCATGGTTGGGGTGGGCAGACCGAGCAGATTTTCGATTTCACCGCCGGGGCCAAAGGCGGCATACAGGGTGAAGGCGCCGATATAGCTGGGCAGGGCAAGGGGCGCTGCCAGCAGAATCAGCCACAGGCGAGGCCAGGGCAACTGCACATAGGCGGTGAGTAGCGCCAGGGGCACCCCAATCAGGGTGGCGCCAAGCATAGTCAGCACCAGGAGCAACAGGGTGTTGGTCAGCACCCGCAAGTTATGGCTGTCGAACAGCGCCAGGCTGTCTGAAGCCAGGGCAAACAGCACGCCGATCGGGGCCAGGGCCAGCAGTGCAATCAGCAGTGCGGGCAGGTAGGATCTGGGCCATCGGCTCATAGCACGCCGACTTTTCGCATCAGGCTGAGTGTGGGCCTTAAGTCCGCCAGTTGTCGCAGATCCACTTTTGGTGGCGACAGACTGGAAAGCAGGGGCAGGCCCTCTGGCGGTGAGAGCCCGGACACCATGGGGATCTCGTAGGCCTCGGAGGACAGATAGGACTGCACTTCTTTGGTCAGCAGGTAACGGATAAAGTTAATCGGCAGGTCGCCCTCGCTCAGCGCAAGGACCCCTGAGGCGTTGACCAGACAGCCGGCATCGTTGCGGGTAAAGGCCAGATCCAATCTGGCATCGGGCTTACCCGATTTCAGGCGCAGGGTGTAATAATGATTGGCCAGGCCGAGATCTACTTCGCCCCGTTCTACGCCCATCACTACGCCTAGCTCACCGGCATAGGTTTTGGCATGACGGCTCACACCGCGCAGCCAGTCCGCCGTGGCTTTTTCACCTTCGAGCAGGCGCATGGCGGTGACAAAGGACTGGAAGGCGGCATAGGCAGGAGCCCAGCCGATGGACAACTTACTGTCGGCCAGAGCCATAATGCTGTCTGGAATCTGTTCCTTGCTCAGTTTTTCGGTATTAAAGGGCAGGGTACGGATACGGCCGGTGACCGGCGTCCAGCGGGGGTACTGAAAACCAGTTTTGAGCTGCGCGGTCAAATCAGTGGGCAGCTCACGAGCCAGCCCTTCATCTGTGATAAGGCCAATGGCACCTGAGTCCACCGCCCAGAACAGATCGGCCCGGCGTACACCGGCCTTGGCCTCAGCAACGATGGTATTGGTCAGCGCCGCGGTGGCGCCGCGGCGGATTTGCAGATTCAGTTTTGGATTGCGCTTACGGATAGCATCCAGCACATTTTCATAAAGACCGCCTTCGCCGCGGCCCAGATACAGCGTCAGGTTACCTTCCAGGGCTGGTAACTGCTCCACCGACAAGGCTTGTGCCTCCTGTGCCAGCGCACGACTGACGCCGGAGGGCAGAAAGCCAAGGGCACCTACGGCAGCCAGCGACTGGATAAAGGTTCTGCGTTGCAAGGGAATGTCCTCTAGAATACGTCTTGTCGGTTTTTCTCGGCTTTTTCGAGCAAGGCCTTGGCCTCGTGCAGTTTGGCCTGCATGCTCTGCACTATTTGGCGGACTTCTTCCACATCGGCTTGGGCCTGCAAGGCTTTTGGCAGAGTCACGTTAAAATCTTTTTCCAGGGACTCGACCAGAGCGGCATCCTGCTCGATCAGTGCACCTTCCACTCCTTCAAAACGCTGCAGATAGGTGTCATGTACCATAGTGGTGGCCACATCAACGAGTTTTTCTGCGTACTTGGCGACTACCCGGTCGAGCTGATGCTTTATCTCTTCGAGCGTCTGTGGCCCTGAGGCCATTTCGGTTTCAGTAGTTTGCACTTTGGCCAGCAAACCCTGCTGCTGATACTGGGCTGCCAGCTTGACCGCGCCCAGGGCCTGGAAAAGGGCCTGCTCCAGTTTGAGCTGTTCTTCACGGACTTTTGCCACCGGCACGCCCTGGTCAATGGCTTGCTTGACCCCATAAATACCCTGCCAGATCAGGGCGTAGACAGGCACATAGTTGGTTTCGATGGCAGCGTGGAAGTTTACCTCTTCCCAGTACTCGATCATCACATCAGTGTTGGCTTCTTTGCCGGCTTTTTGGTAGCTGTCCACCACCGCGTCAAATTTATTCACCAGCCAGCTCACCTCTTCTGTGTACTGACTCAGGTGGGCGTGAAGATTGTTTACATGCTCGCCGACTTCACCGTTAGCCAGCGACGGCTGGCTGACCAGTCCAAGGGACAAACTCAGGACGATAAATAAACTGCGCGAATGTCTGATTAACTTAGTCATTATTTTCCCAGCGGAATTGTGGTCCGCAAATGATACTTATTATCATGTTTAAAGTAAAGTCAGGGGCCGGCAAGATGGCATCTTACTGCCCCGGAATCAAGCTGCTATCAAGAGGTACCTCCTCTGGTGAGGCAATACCTCCCGGGGAGGATTTCAGTGGTCACTTGCCAGTTGATAAAGCGATGTTAAGTATTCAGTGCTTTTCATTGTCAGGGTAAATCTTAATAATGAGGGCCGCTTGTTACCTGGTTGTTAATCTCCTATGGGCGGTATGTCTTGTCTATAAAGTCTTCCTCTGTGGCTTATCCCCACGGTCATCAGAGCGTCTGGGGGTTTTCATCTCACCTGTTGCTGGTAGTGCTGACTTGGAGTCTGCTAGCCCTGGGGGTGGGGGTGCTGGCTTATCGCCAGGGTGAAAATAGTATTGAGGAGCAAGCCAGGCAGCGCCTGGTGGAATTGAGTTCCAAACTGGAAATTGAACTGGACAAATACCGCACTCTGCCTAAAGTGTTGACCCTGCATCCGACGCTCGGCCTGGCACTGACAAACGCGGATGCCAGTTCACTGGAGGCTGCCAACAAACTGCTGAGCCGCTATAACCAATACCTGTCAAGCGATGTGGTTTATCTGGTCGATACCCGTGGGATTACCCTGGCCTCCAGCAACTGGCAGTCCCCGGAGAGTTTTGTGGGCAGCGACTATCGGTTCCGCCCCTATTTCCAGCAGGCCCTGGGTGGGGTGGCGGGCAGTTACTTCGCCCTGGGTACGGTGTCGGGCCGCCGTGGTTACTATTTTTCTTATCCGGTACTACAAAATGAAGAGGTCACCGGGGTGCTGGTGATCAAGGTAGCGCTGTCGGCGCTGGAGGATAGCTGGCTGGGGGACCCCTTCGACTTTTTGCTGACCGATATCCACGGCGTGGTCTTCTACAGCTCATATCCAGGTTGGAACTACCAAACCCTGGCGGCACTGGCTCCTCAGGTGGAGACGCAACTACTTGCGCAGAAACAGTACGGCAGCGGACCCATCGCCACCCTGACCAAGTCTTCCCATATGCAGAAGTTACTGGACGAACCCGGGCTCAGGCTGGAAAAAGACGGTCGCCAGGTGGCTTTTTTGCAGGTGCACAAGGACATGAGCCCGGTGGGATGGCGCCTGTTTGCCCTGGCACCGGTCTCCCTGATCCATCAGTATGTGATCTGGAGCCTGCTGCTGTATTCCCTGCTGTTTGTGTTGGTGTATCTGATCAGTTTTTCCTGGCGCAGGACAGTCGATGCACGAAAACAGCTGGCGGCTATTAACGAGCGCCTGGAGCACCGGGTGGAGGAACGCACTGCCGAGCTCAGCCAGTCCAATGAACAGCTTAAGGAAATTATCGACAAATACCGGCAAACCGAGCTGACCCTCAAACGCACCCAGAATGAGCTGATCCAGGCCGGCAAGCTGGCCATGCTCGGTGAGATGGCCGCCAGTATCAACCACGAACTGAACCAGCCCCTGGCTGCCATGCGTATTTATACCGAAACCCTGCAGATGCTGGCGAAGCGGGGGGAAACACGGGCCGTCAGTGACAACGCCGACGAGATCCTCAAACTGAATAAGATGATGGCCAAAATCATCGGCCAGTACAAACTCTTTGCCCGCAAGTCGGCTGGTAAGACCGGGCCGGTCTCGGTAGCCGAAACCCTGTCCGCCTCGCTGGCCATACTGGACAGCAAAATTCAGAAAATGGGTATCCACATTGAGCCCCAGGGCCTGACTGAGACCCTACAGGTCATGGCGGACGCAGTGCCGCTGGAACAGGTGATCATCAACCTGCTGAACAACGCCCTGCAGGCGGTGAGCGACCATCCCACCCCACAGATAGGGCTGAGAGTCGAAGTGCAGGATCAACAGGTGGTTCTGTTGGTGGAAGATAACGGTCCTGGTTTTGCCGATGACGAGCTGGATAAGGTGTTCGAACCCTTTTATACCACCAAGGGCCAGGGGCTGGGGCTGGGACTTACCATCTCCAAGCGGATTGTCGAATCCTTTAACGGGCAGATCCATGCCGAGAATCGCACCCGGGGCGGCGCCAGGTTTGTGGTCAGCCTGAATCGCCACATGACGGAGGAGAGCTTATGACGTCACCGGTTATCCTGATAGACGACGAGCCGGCCATTCTCAACGCGCTGAAACAACTGTTGCACCTTGAAGGCTATGGCACCAGTGTCTTCAGCCAGGCCAGTGAGGCATTGTCCACCCTTGAGCCCAACTGGCCTGGGGTGGTGGTCACCGATATCAATATGCCCGGCATGGACGGCATTGCTTTTCTCAAACAGGCACTGAAGCTGGATCCTGAATTGCCGGTCATCATGCTGACCGGACATGGGGATATTTCCACGGCGGTGGATGCCATGCGTATTGGTGCTTACGATTTTCTGGAAAAACCCTTTTCCAATGAACACCTGCTGGACGTATTAAGAAGGGCATCCGATAAACGCAAGCTGGTACTGGAAAATCGTGAGCTCAAGGATGAACTGTCGGCACAGGGGGCCGCCGGGCCACGCATTCTGGGTCATCATCCGCAAATCAGGGAACTGAGGCGGTTGCTGGCCCGGATCAAGGACATTCCGGCCGATGTGTTGATCCGGGGGGAGACAGGTTCGGGTAAAGATCTGGTTGCCCGCTACCTGCATTACAACAGCAAGCGGGCCAGCGAGAACTTTGTCGCCATCACTGCGGCGCCATTCCCGAAACCATGATCGAAAGTGAGTTGTTCGGCTTCGAAGCTGGCGCCTTTACCAGTGCCCAGAAGCGACGGGTGGGAAAAATCGAATATGCCAACGGCGGTACCTTCTTCCTGGATGAAATAGAAAGCATGCCCATGCCCCTGCAAATCAAGTTGTTACGGGTGTTGGAGGAGAGAAAGATCGAACCTTTGGGCAGTAACAAGGTGGTGGATCTGGATATCCGTTTTGTGGCTGCCGCCAAGGTGGATCTCAAGGAGCTGGTGGCTCGGGGCGAGTTTCGTGAGGATCTTTATTACCGGTTGAACGTACTCAATGTGCAGATTCCACCCTTACGGGAGCGCAAGGAAGATATTTCGCTGTTGTTCCAGCATTTTACCGCTATTGCCAGCAGCCGCTTTGGCACCGATGCGCCCAAGCTGGATGCTGAACAACTTTATCGTCTGCAATCCCACAATTGGCCGGGCAATATCCGGGAACTGCGCAATACCGCCGAACGCTTTGTGCTGATGGGCGGTGAATCGGTATTGGAAAAATCCGGTGACGGCTGCGCCCAGACCGGCATGACGCTGGCCGACAAGGTCGGCCATTTTGAGCGCTCCCTGTTGCAGGACGCACTGCAGGAGAACGAAGGCAGGCTGATTGACGTGCAGCAGCAGCTGGGATTGCCGCGTAAAACCCTGTACGACAAGATGCGTAAATACGGCCTGGATAAGGGCGATTTCAAAGGCTGAAGATGCTGGTCCAAAAAAGGTTTACTCCCCGGCGAAGGCATTTGGGCGGATTCCCGCCCGGCCCTTCTTTGAAATGGGTGGGGAACCACCCATTTCTACCGACCACGCCCCGTATATATTTATCAACTCTTTGTATTTAAAAGATTTATCCTTGTTTGCGAATGTTGGCCGGTATGTTGCAAATTGGTTAATGCTGTGAGTTTTTTGTGGGGAATTAAGCCATTTTCGACAAAACGTGCTCGCCCCTTGAAACATTGAATTAACATAACCAAGCACTGATCAGGTACAACAATGATAAATCCAATAACACAGATAATCAGACACAGATACCTTAGTAACAAGCCCCTGCAGTGGGTGGCGCTGGCCTCTGTTTTGAGCGCGCCGGCCCTGGCCCAAACTGCCCCCGCTGCGGCGGACGTGGAAAAGATCTCCGTGGTGGGTTCGCAGATCAAAGGAGCGGAAATCAGCGAAGCCCTGGCCATGTCGCAACTGAGCGGCGAAGAGATAGAGATGCTGGGCATCGATTCGGGTGACGAGCTGCTGCAACTGATACCTGAGAACGGGCAAAACTTTTTCAATGAGGCCGGCAACATCAGCGGTGGCGTCAACGCGGCCCGGGGTGACATCGGCGCGTTTAATTTGCGCAACCTGGGTACCGGCAATACCCTGGTCCTGCTCAACGGCCGGCGGATGGTGAACGCCGCGTCTTACCAGACTGAGGAAGTGGGCGGGAGTTTTGTGCCGGTCAATACCGTCAATTCCCAGACCATTCCGGTGTACGGTATCAAGCGGGTGGAAGTGCTGCGCGACGGCGCCTCGGCCATCTATGGCGCCGATGCGGTGGCCGGCGTGGTCAATACCGTCACCCCCACGGACTATGAGGGCTTCAATGTCAGGTTGAAATGGACTGAGTTCGAGCATCTGCCCCGTGACGACCAGACCCTGTCCATGCAGTGGGGAAAATTCTTCAACGAGGGTCGCACCAATGTCGGCATGATCTTCAACTACTACCAGCGGGGGCGGGTCAATTCCCAGGACGATCCCCGCTGGTCCAACGCCGATCTCACTGATCGGTTGTCGCCTGATTCGCCCTGGTACGGGCACTCCGAATTTGTCAACGACAGCGCAAACTCCCTATATGGACAATTCGATATTCTGGATCGTATAGGTGCCGGCCACAGCCTGCGTCAGAACGATCTGGTGGATGGTAGCGGTGAGTTTGAAACCTACCCGGTGGGCGATCCCCGCTGTATGTACGAAATTGGCAACGGACTGTGCGCTGCACCAGATGGGCAGGGCACCTACCGCTACAACATGAACGAAAATCGCGATCTGACCTCCAAGCTGGACCGCCTCAATCTGTTCATGAACATTAATCATGTATTCGACAACGGCTGGGAAGCCTTTACCGAGATCCTGGCCTATCAATCAAAGACCAACCTGATTCGCCATCCCACTGCGCCGGTTTCCACGTCCAAATTTATAATGCCGGCGGACAGCTATTACAATCCGCTGGGACCTTGCGGGTCACCGAATCGCCTGCCGGACAGCCTTATCGGAGGCGATGTACCCTGTGAGGGACTGGCCCTGGAGATAGACAACTATCGCTTTGCCGAACTGCCACGCACTGTGGATAACGACGGCCGTACCTTTCGCTTCCTGCAGGGGCTGCGCGGCAACCTGGGTGACTGGGACTGGGAAACCGCCCTGTCCTGGTCCAAAGACCGCAAAGAGGACATTACCCACAACCGGGTCTCCAACATCCTGATGCAAGAAGCGCTCAACGACACCACCGAAGCGGCCTACAACCCTTTCAGCGGCGGGGTGAACAGCAATATCGAGCGAGCCCTGATCGATGTGAGCCGGGTCAGCGAGTCGGAACTGAGGACCTTCGATGTCAAGTTTTCCACTCCTTATCTGTATGAACTGCCGGCCGGCTGGCTGGGTTTTGTCACCGGCTTTGAGTATAGGGAGGAGTCTTTCTTCGACGACAGGGATCCTCGCCTGGACGGCACTATCCAGTTCGTTGACCAGGACGGGGACACCTACCCCTATGTGTCGGATGTGGTGAATTCCAGTCCGACGCCGGACAGTCGCGGTGAGCGCGAGGTGTCATCGGTGTTTGCTGAACTGCAGGTGCCGGTGCTGGAAAGCCTGGATGTGCAGCTGGCCCTGCGTTACGAGGATTTCTCCGATGTGGGGGACACCACGGTGGGCAAGGTTGCCTTTGGCTGGCGGCCCTTTGAGCCAGTGTTGGTTCGCGGTTCCTGGTCCGAGGCTTTCCGTGCGCCGAACCTGGTGACCATTAATGAGGACATTGTCGCCAGGAACCAGACCCGAACTGATTATGTTTGCCTGTATGCGGCTGAAAACGGCGGCGATCCACAGCAGGAGGCACTGGACTGCAATTATTCTTTGCAACGGGTGGCCCAGGGCAGTGAGGATCTGCAGCCGGAAGAGTCCGACAATACTTCTGTGGGCATCGTAGTGGAGCCGCTGGAAGGTCTGGCGGTGACCCTGGACTTCTGGTCCATTAAGAAGAAAAACACTATCGGTTTGTTTGGCGAGGAAAACCATACCTTGCTGGATCTCATCCAGCGTCTGGAACAGGGACTGGATAACTGCAGCGGCGCAGGGTTTAACCCGGCAGTGAATCGTGAGGCGGTGGATGCGGATAACGCCGCATTCTTCACCAATGCCGGTATCTGTCCGGCCGGCAACATCAACTTCATCGATGATCGTTACGCCAATCTGGATACCCGCACGGTGCAGGGCTATGACCTGGGCATCTATTACGATCTGAATACCGATATTGGCCGCTTCAAGCTGGACTACAATGGCTCCTTCCTGGACAAGTTTGAGCAACAGGCCGGTGGCGATGCCGCCGTGCTGGTGGAGGCCCAGCAAAGCGGTCTGTTGCCTGAAAGTTATCCGGTGGGCGGCTTTGCCGACCTGGTTGGCCGCGACGGACACCAGGATGAGAAGCACAGCCTGCGGGTCAGTTGGCGCAAGGGGCAGTACGGGGCTTCGTTACTGGGGTATCGTATCGGCGAATTCTACCAGAGCGCCCTGACCCTGGAGGACGGCACCCGTTATGTGATTCCGGCCATGACGACGCTGGATGCGACCTTCGACTATCACACCAAGCTTTATGAGGCCGAAACCCGCTTCCGCCTTGGTGTTAAGAACCTAACTGACGAGCGGGCGCCGCTGGCGGCCTCTTCATTTGGTTTCTTCGAAGATGCCCATCAGGACTACGGCCGTTATTTCTATCTGGATGTGAAAGCCAGCTTCTGACCCATCACCTTGTCAAGGCGGGCCAGTCCCGCCTGTTTCACCACAGGATCACAATATGTTGCAACTAAGACTCATGTTACTGACAGCTTTGTTATGGGTGCTGGCCAGTCCGGCAATGGCTGCCCACAGCCAACCCTGGCAACACAGCGAAAAAGGCCACTACAGCTTCGGTGGCTGGGCCGGCGGCGAGCTGGATATCCAATTCAGCGTCCCGGCAGACAGTAACGCGGACACGCCCATACTGATGGTTATCCCTGGCGCCAGGCGCAATGCCGATCAATACCGTGACCACTGGCATGAACTGGCCATGCAGCACGGATTTATCGTCCTGGCCATTGGCTGTGATCGCCAGGTCTGCCCAACAGAATATGATTACAACCTGGGCGGGCTGCTGGACGCACGGGGTAACAGCCGGCCATCTGACCAGCAATTCTTCTTGGCGCCGGAGCAGGTTTTTAGCGATTTTGTTCAGGCCTTCGGCTCGAATCAGAAGCAGTTTGCCCTCTATGGCCATTCCGCCGGAGGCGGCTTTGTCCATCTGTATATGTTGGCAAGGCCCTCAGCTCCGGTCAGCCAGGCCGTATCGGCCAATGCAGCCTTTTTCACACTGCCTGAGCCGGACAGGCCCTTTCCCTTTGGTCTTAAAGGCACTTCTTTGGATGCCACACAGGTGGATAGCTGGCTGCAACGCCCCCTGACGATTATGCTGGCCGATCAGGATCTGGGGCCCAGAACCAAGCCTTTGAGTAACAGTGAGGCAGCCAACCAACAGGGGTTGAACGTATTTGCCCGAGGCCTGGCGTTTTATGCCGGTGTCATTAACCGGGCCAGCGCCCGGCAGATACAACCGGTCTGGAAGCTGGAGATCGTGCAGGGGGTGGGGCACAACAGTGCCCATATAGCGCCCCATGCTGTGAAGTATCTGTTCCCCCGGTTAACGGGGGATAAAGTATGACAGAGTTGCAACAAAATTTGTCGGCGGATGCCGGTAACGGCCAGGGTGGCCGTGGCCGGTACCGGCAGATCAGCCTGTTTGCCGGCCCGCTGTGTGCCTTGCTGATGCTGGCTATGCCCGTCCCCGAGACGCTGGGTCAGGTTGGCTGGGCGACGGCGGCGATTGGTATCTGGATGGCCATCTGGTGGTCCACCGAAGCCGTGCCGGTGCCCGTGACGGCCCTGTTACCCCTGGTCTGCTTTGCGCCGCTGGGCATACTGGATATCAAAGCCGCTGCGGCACCTTACGCCAATCCCACTATCTATCTGTTTCTCGGTGGCTTTGTCCTTGCCTCAGCCATGCAAAAGTGTGGGCTGCACCGGCGTATCGCCTATTTTATCCTGAGCTTTGTCAGCGCCGGGGCCCGCTCCATCATACTGGGGTTTATGCTGGTCAGCGCGATTCTGAGCATGTGGATGACCAATACCTCCACCACCATGATGTTGCTGCCCATTGGTCTGTCGATCATCTCCAGTCTGGAACTGGATGATCAGAATGTGTCGGCTCGTACCCGTCGCAATTTTCAGTTGTCGCTGTTGCTGGGTATTGCTTATGCCGCCACCATCGGCGGTATGACGACCCTGGTGGGCACTCCACCCAACGCCTTTCTGGCCGGTTTTATGAGCGAGACCTATGGCATGGAGATAGGCTTTGCCCAATGGATGCTGGTGGGGGTGCCGCTGGCCGTTGTCCTGCTGCCCCTGACCTGGTGGAGCCTGACCCGCTGGATCTATCCGGTGGATTTCAGCACACCGGCCCAGGCCAGAGAGAAACTGGTACGCCAGCGTACGGCCCTGGGCAAGACCAGTAAGGCGGAATGGCGGGTCGGACTAATCTTTTCGCTGGTGGCGCTGGGCTGGATGACGCGGCCACTGCTTGAGCAGTGGTTGCAACTGGAGGGGTTATCCGATGCCGGTATCGCGATGCTGGCGACTCTGGCATTGTTTGTCGTGCCGGCCGGAAACGATCAGCAGACGGCCCTGATGGACTGGGAGGATATGCGTGATATTCCCTGGGGCATCTTGCTGCTGTTTGGCGGAGGTCTGAGCCTGGCAGCCGCCGTATCCGGTTCCGGACTGGCACAATGGCTGGGACAGAGCCTGGTGCATCTCAATGCTTTCGGCATCCTGGTGCTGGTACTCAGCGCCACGGCCATGGTGATTTTCCTGACGGAAATGACCAGCAACCTGGCCACCGCTGCCACCTTTTTACCTGTGGTGGCGGCCATTGCCCTGGAGATCGGCGGGGCGCCGATCAGCCTGACGGTGCCGGTGGCACTGGCGGCCAGTTGCGCCTTTATGTTGCCGGTGGCCACCCCGCCCAATGCCATAGTGTTCTCGTCCGGTTACATCAGTATTCCGCAGATGGCCAGGGCCGGGTTGGTGCTCAATCTACTGTGCATAGGTTTGGTTACCTTCGTTTCCCTGTGGTTGGCGCCTATGATATTTGGCCGATGAGTTACTTTGTCAGTTCTGCGGCGATGGCACGCCAGCCAGATAGCCGTCCATCGATGTAATCAAACCTTGGAAGTGCCGGCAGTTGTCAGCACTTCCAATCTTGTGAAATGGTGCGCAGAGAACGCCATGCCACCAAGCAAAGCATGCCCTAATTGAGCCTCTGGCCTGCCAGCGTTCTTTGCGCGAACAGACAGCAGCCTGAGAAAATTTTACGCATATTTTACGCTACTTGTGACGGGTAATTGGGTACATTGATAGCAAGTCAGTTTGTAGAGTGAAGCCCTGGCTTCATCATCTTCTTGCAGCCTATTACCCAAGCCCTCAGTCGAAATCAAACTTTGTTCACTATCGTTGTGGTATTGGTGGCCGGAGTGGTCTGCTTCGTGCTGGATGCTTGGTTTATGCCCAAGCTGGGCACGCTGCTGGTGCTGCAGCTGGCGGTGGTCACAGTGGCGTTATTGAAGGAAAGGCCCTCGGCCATTCTGGCCGGTGTGCTCGGAGCGCTGGTGTTCAATTACTTCTTCACCGAACCCCGCTATTCCTTCCATATGACAGAGCTTGACGATATCGTCAATCTGATGATTTTTCTGGTAATTGCCCTGATTACCAGCCAACTGGCCGTCTACTACCGCAGCCAGCAGGAAGCCCTGAAAAAAGCCCAGTTGCGCTCCAGTATTCTGCTTTCCGTATCCCATGATCTGCGCACCCCCTTGTCCAGTATTATCGGCACCCTCAGTACCATGCAGGAGTATGGTCACAGGCTGACGCCCGCCGAGCAGCAAGAGCTGCTCACTGCCGCCCTGGACGAGAGCCACCGCCTGCACCGTTATGTGGAGAATCTGCTGCAGGCGACCAAGCTCCAGCACGGTGAACTGCGGCTCAACCTGTCCGAACAATCCATTATGCAGGTGATCAATGCCGTCACGGAGCGATTTGCCAGCCCCAGGATCCAGGTGCAGTTCGACAGGCCTCTTCCCCAGGTTCAGGTGCGTGAGTACCTGCTGGCTCAGGCCCTGTACAACCTGATTGATAATGCCCTTAAGTATTCACCACAAGGCTCCCCTGTTCTGATCCGTGTCAGTGCTGATTCTCAGTGGTTGAGCATCCAGGTATCCGATCAGGGACCCGGGATCCCCTTGCGTACCAGGGACAAGGTTTTTGAGCTGTTCTACTCCACCCGCCAGGGCGATGCCGGGGAAGGGGGCACTGGTCTGGGGCTGGCGGTGGCTAAAGGTATTGTTGAAGCCCATGGCGGCAGGCTGGAAATTCTGCCAGTGGACACGGGTAGCACCTTTGTCGTGAGGCTGCCGGTATGTAGGGGGGAGCAAAGATGAAATCACGAATTCTGGTAATCGATGATGAGGCCCAGATCCGGCGATTTATGCGGATCTCCCTGACCGCTGAGGGGTTCGATTATTTTGAGGCAAAAACGGCTGCAGAAGGTGTAGCTATGGCTTCCGGCGAGTCGCCGGATTTGATCGTCCTGGATCTGGGGTTACCGGATCAGGACGGCTACTGGGTGCTGCGGCGCCTGCGTCAGTGGAGCAAGGTGCCGGTGTTGGTTCTGACCGCCCGGGATGCCGAGGAAGAGAAAGTTAAACTGCTGGAAGGGGGAGCCAATGACTATCTGAGCAAGCCCTTTGGTGTCAAAGAACTGATGGCCAGGATTCGGGTGTTACTGAGGGATCTAGGTAGCCAAGAGGAGTCCCCACCTGCCTCGAGACTGGAATTTTCCGATCTTGTGATTGACCTGGTCAATTGGCAGGCATGGCTGGGGGGCGCGCCTTTGTCGCTTACCCGCAAGGAGTTTTCCCTGCTCAGTTTTCTTGCCAGCCGACCCGGCCAGCTTGTTACCCAGCAGCAACTGATTGAGGCCATATGGGGCAGCCTTCACGTTCAGGATACCCACTATGTCCGCATCCTGATCAGCCAGGTACGCAAAAAGCTGGGAGACGATGCCGAGTCGCCGCGCTATATCCTCACCGAGCCAGGCGTCGGTTACCGTTTTCAGCCAGACCCTGATCTTAGCGTCACACAGGATTGAGAGCGGTCTTCTATGGTCAATGCCAGAAATACCACTCGCTTGTTATCCATGCCTGTCCTGTGGATGGGAGTAGTGCAGCTTTGTTTCGGTTTGTTGTCCCTGTTTCTGTTCAGGGACAGGGTTGCGGCTGCCTTCTTGGAGCCGGCAGGGGTAATGCTGCTGGCTTCCTTGTTGATCACAGTGGCAACCAGCAAGACAGACCTTAGCAAGGTGTCGTTTCGTGATGCATTGATGTTCGCGACCCTGACCTGGATTGTGACCGGCCTGTTGGGTGGTTTTCCCATTATGCTGGTGACGGATGTCAGCTTTACCGATGCAGTATTTGAGTCCATCAGCGCTCTGACCACCACAGGGGCCACCATTCTGACCGGCCTGGACAATATGCCTAAGTCATTTCTGCTCTACCGGCAATTCCTGCAATGGATGGGGGGATTAGGCGTGGTGATCTTTGTGGTGGCCGTATTGCCCATGCTGAATGTGGGGGGTATGCGCCTGCTTAAAGCAGAGACTCCCGGGCCGGTAAAAGATGACCGGCTCACCCCCCGCATTGCCAATACCGCTCACTACCTGTGGTTTATCTACCTGCTGATCACTTTTTTATGTGCGCTGGCTTATTATTTCGGCGGTATGAGCCCCTATGATGCTATTGCCCATAGTTTTACCACTGTCTCCACCGGCGGTTTCTCCACCCATGACGCCAGTATGTGGTATTTTCAGAGTCATACGTTGCTGGCTGTTTCCAATGTTTTTATGCTGCTTGGGGCTATCAGTTTTGCCCTGCATTTCAGGGTGCTGCATTCCACCACCCCAAGGCTTTACTGGAAGGACGAGGAAACCCGCGTGTTCCTTTATCTGGTGGCGGGCCTTACCTTGATTCTGACCTTCTATCTGCACCAAGAGGGACGCTATCCGGACTGGGAGGAGTCACTGAGTTTTTCTGCTTTTCATGTGATTTCCTTTATCACCAGTACCGGTTACGGGGCGGCCGATCTGAGTAGCTGGCCTGCCGTCACTGCCATGTTCCTGGTGTTTTGTGCCTACCTGGGAGGTTGCGCAGGGTCCACGGCCGGCGGCAATAAAATCATCCGCGATATTATTACCTTTAAGGTGATACGGCGTGAGATCCGGCAGATTCTTCACCCCCAGGCTGTGTTGTCGCTGCGTTATCAGGGTGATGAAGTGGACAACGATATCCGCGACGCCGTAATGGGCTTTATGTCTTTCGCCGCGGGCAGCACGCTGGTGATTACCCTTATGCTGATGGGCACCGGGCTGGATTTCTGGTCTTCCTTTACGGCCGTGGCGGCCTGCATCAATGTGCTGGGGCCCGGGTTTGGCCAGGTGGGTAGCAACTTTCAGCCGGTTAGCGATATCGGCATCTGGATCCTGTCCGGCGCCATGATTCTGGGCCGCCTGGAATACTTCACCGTGCTGGCGCTGTTTGTGCCGGCCTTCTGGCGGTATTGAAACTCACTACCGGAAACCGAACAACCGCACACTTTACCCCAATCGGGTCAGGGCGGATTTGGCATTTGGCCAGCCCGCAACTGATTCACCTGGGGCAAGCATACTGTTAGCTTTCCCTGGTCCACGACTGGTAGACTGCTTGTCGTGTTTATAACCTTATGTGTGCGATGAGTATTCTGACCAGGCCAAAAAAATATCTGTGGGTGTGGTTCCTTTGGCTGGCCCTGTTCTACGGCGTCTGGCTTTGGCTGATGGCCGGGGAGGGGCTGTGGCCCACCGCCGTGGAACACTGGCCGATGGCGCTGGCCATGGCCATCGGCAGCTATGCGGCAGGCTCTACCCCCATGGGCGGGGGCACGGTGGGCTTTCCGGTGCTGGTGCTGCTGTTTGAACAGCCCGCCAGCCTGGGGCGGGACTTCAGTTTCGCCATTCAGGCCATCGGCATGACCAGCGCCAGTATCTTTATCCTGGCCAGACGCCAGCCGCTGGCCTGGGCAATTCTCACAGGTGCCATGCTCGGCGCTCTGGTGGGGACGCCGCTGGGCATATTTCTTATCGCACCGCATATCCCGGAACTTTGGATCAAGCTGGTGTTTGCCGTGGTATGGGCCAGCTTCGGCCTACTGCATCTGTACCGGCTGAATGAGATAGCCGGGCACAGCGGCATGACAGAATTTAACGAAAACTGGGACTTCCGGCTGGGGATCTGGATTGGTCTGCTGGCCGGCGCCACTGTCGCCTCTGTGACAGGGGTGGGCATCGACATGGTGCTCTATACGGCATTGGTGCTGATTTGCCGCGCGGATCTGAAAATCGCCATTCCCACTTCGGTGGTCATTATGGCGTTTACCTCCGTTCTGGGTGTGGCCGTCAAGACCGTTTCGGGTCAGGGCCTGCAATCCGGTGTATTCGAAAACTGGCTGGCGGCGGCGCCGGTGGTGGCCTTAGGGGCGCCACTGGGCGTTTTTATCGTGGCCAGGATAGGCCGCAAGCCCACCCTGATGGTCGTGGCCACGCTGTGTGTCGGCCAGTTTGTATGGACGTTGTTTTCGGAGCAAAAGGTGCTGGGCCTGTCCGGCATCCTGATTTCGCTCTTTGCCGTGGGGGCCTGTCTGGCAGGTTTTGAACGGCTGCGGGGCTGGGGTGCCGAGCTGGTCGGAGAAAACCCGTCGCAGACCCCATCCAAGGAAGGCGCTGTTTTGACTAAGCTGGCGGACTCCAGAGACTCCTGAGCCTCTGTTAGTGCACAAGATACAGGTAGCCTCTGTTCACCCGTTAATTTCCCACCGCGCCCCTGGGCAGGGGCGCCTTGCGTCACATACCAGCAGTTTTGTCAGTATTCAGACCCGGGACTCTTCTGTGCTCTGCAATGAGACTTTTGGCGGATTAATATCCCGGAACAGCAGCATATCCACTATTCGCATTGAGCCGCCTTCGTAATAGCCGTTTTCGTACTGGTAGCTGCGGGGATTGCGGAAGGTGCCGAACAGCATATCCAGCACCGGCAGATCAGCAAAGTTGTAATAGTGAATGCCCTTGCCGTGATGCACATGATGGCTTTCCGGACGTTGTACCAGATAACCAACCCACCGTGGTGTTTTGATATTCATATGCTGGAAAATGGCCAGGAAGAAGGTGATCTGCAATATCATTACCACTGCTTCCACCGGCAGTCCGATGATCAGGTTGAAGCTGAGGCTGACCAGCAGGGTAAAGGCCACCATATCCATGGGGCTGAACCAGAAGGCGCCTGCTGTATCGATTCGTTCTGCACTATGGTGCATCTGATGGAATACTCGCCACAAGGTGGCTGAACTATGCATACCGCGATGCCAGAAATACAGGCCGGTTTCAAAGACCAGCAGGCCGATGGGCACTGCCGCCCATAAGGGCAACTGGCTGGCGTCGATCAACTGATAGCGGGCGATATAACCATCCACTATCAGCGGCAGGTAGTTTGAAATCATAAAATACAGACAAAAGGCCACGATTCCCCGCAACAGCCAGAAGGGCGACGCCGGCATTTTTCTGGCCGGAAACAGGGCTTCCAGCAGCATCAGACCGGCATAAATAGCGAAGAAAGTGTATGAGAGCGGATTGAAGATCAGCTCAATTGGACTCGGCATAGGTCTCTCCATGTTGTGAATGTTCTCCATGCTTTACGCAGCCAGATTGGAAAATGTGCCACCCAACTTCCGACTTCTTATTTCCCCGCTCTGTGCCCCTGCCGCAACGGGGGATTGGCACATTCTGTCGTCCACAATCGTTTACCAACTAACGGTGACATCGCTTTGATCGGTAATAAACGGTGACATCGCTTTGATTGGTAATAACAGAGGAACTGACAATGAAGAAAACACTTATCCCCGCCGCTATCCTGATCCTGTCCCTGTGTGGCTGTGTCAGCCCCGCTCAGTACCAGGCAAGCCATGAGGCGGCCGGGGAGGCGGATCAATGTACCTGGAAGATGGTCAACCGCTCCGTGCCACCCAAGAGTCGTGGCAAGCGGATGAAGTGTGTTTATGAGCAAGCGAGCCCCGAATCACTGCTCAGCGCACAATAAAGTAACGGGACGCGAACCGGCGCTGGTTCACAAACCGGTTAGCCGAATCGCCCCGGGGCTTTATCACGGGTCGTCGCCCTTCGATTAGTAGGCTGCGTACCTTGTGTCAGATTAGCGCCTGAGTGAATAACTGACCTTAGCTCACTGGTATAATTGCGCAGCCCGCCTTATGTTTAAGGGACAATGGGGCGGGGTTGGCGTTGGCAGAATGAACCCAGGGGGGAACAGGTTGATCGGCGGAGCAGGGCGATGAGTTACCAGCAAACCGTTGCTGGTGTTGTCTATCGCTTTGCCGATCTTAAGGTGTTGATGGCCAGGGCCAGTCCGCTGCGCTCGGGCGACTGTCTGGCCGGTATCGCTGCACAGACGGCGACCGAGCATATGGCCGCCAGGTTGTGTCTGGCCGATATTCCGCTTCAGGCCTTCCTCAACGAACTGCTGATCCCTTATGAAGACGATGAGATCAGCCGGTTGATTGTCGACAGCCACGACAAGGACGCTTTTGCGCCTGTCAGCCACCTCACGGTGGGTGATTTTCGCAACTGGCTGTTACTGGACAGCACAGGCCCTGCCGAGCTGGCGGCCATCAGCACCGGTGTCACCCCGGAAATGGCTGCGGCGGTGTGCAAACTGATGCGCAATCAGGACCTGGTCCTGGTGGCGCGTAAGTGCCGGGTCAACAGTGCCTTTCGCAGCACTGTTGGGCTGCCGGGCAGGTTGTCCAGTCGTTTACAGCCCAATCATCCCACCGATGATGTCAAAGGCATTGCCGCCGCCATTCTGGACGGCCTGTTGTACGGTTGTGGCGATGCGGTTATCGGCATTAATCCGGCCAGTGACAGCATACCCCAGCTCAGAGAATTGTATTACCTGCTCGACGAAGTGATTAGTCACTATCATATTCCGACCCAGTCCTGCGTCCTGACCCATGTGACCAACCAAATTCAACTGATGGAAAAAGGCGCTCCGGTGGACCTGGTGTTTCAGTCCATTGCCGGTACTCAGGCAGCCAATAAAAGTTTCGGCGTGGACCTGACCCTGCTGAGTGAAGCCCAGTCTGCGGCCCTTTCCCTTAAACGCGGCACCCTGGGCGACAATGTGATGTATTTTGAGACCGGACAGGGTTCGGCACTGTCGGCCAATGCCCATCATGGTATTGATCAGCAGACCTGCGAAGCCCGAGCCTATGCCGTGGCCAGGCAATTCTCGCCGCTGCTGATCAATTCGGTGGTGGGCTTTATCGGGCCGGAATATCTTTATGACGGCAAACAGATCACCCGGGCGGGGCTTGAGGATCATTTTTGCGGCAAGTTGCTGGGTCTGCCCATGGGGGTGGATATCTGCTATACCAACCATGCCGAGGCCGACCAGAATGATCTGGACAACCTGATGATCCTGCTGGCCAACGCCGGCCTGACTTTTTTGATGGGGGTGCCGGGCGGCGACGATGTGATGCTCAACTACCAGAGTACCTCTTTTCACGACATTCTGGTTTTACGTCAACTGTGCGCCCTGGCGCCGGCACCGGAGTTTGAACAATGGCTGATCAAGATGGCAATCATGGATGCCAACGGGTGCATTTGCCCCGTGGCGGAGGCGCATCCGCTGATCCAGGGACTGCCCAGGCTGTTGCAGCCGATCAACTAGTACTGCCGGATCCCAATTCGATGCTCAATGTTCACACGCCGGCGCGGGTGGCATTGGGCCGGGTAGGCAGCAGCCTCAGTACCCGCAGGATACAGGAGTTGGAATTGGCCCATGGTATGGCCCGCGATGCCGTGCACCTGGCGCTGGACAAGCAGGCGTTAAAGCAGTCGTTGCAAGACCTGGGGCTGGATGTGATAGAGGTGCAAAGCCAGGTGCAGGACAGGGCCGAGTATCTGATGCGACCCGATAAGGGCAGAATGCTAAATCCAGAATGTCGCCGGCAACTGACAGAGTTGAAGGCTTCTTCAGTGCCGCTGCTGCTGGTCATAGGCGATGGCCTCTCGTCCATGGCCATCGCTAATCACGCCGTACCTCTGGTTAAAGCAATTCAGTCTGACTGTCCCTGGCCCCTGCCTTACCTGGTCCTGGCAGGCCAGGCCAGGGTGGCCCTTGCCGATGAGATAGCCCAACTGCTGGGCGCACAAATGGTCGCCGTGCTGATCGGAGAGCGCCCCGGGCTCAGCTCGCCGGACAGCCTGGGAATTTACTTTACCTACCAGCCTAAAACGGGCTGCACCGACGACGCACGCAACTGTATTTCCAATATCCGCCCTCAGGGCCTGAGCTATCAACGGGCAGCGCAGAAACTACTGTGGCTGGCCGCCGAGGCCATGCGTATCGGTGGCTCAGGCATTGTGCTCAAAGACCAGAGCGACCAGCGCTTGCACCAGATCGACCCCCAGGTCAGGTAGATTTGCCCTCTTCCTTATGCACTTGGCACGAGGTACGGCCCTTCGGATAAGCGGCTTGCCATGGCGGACTTCGCCGGAGATACTGAAATTGAAGCATTGGCGACATCAATGTCATGGTTCAAATCTGACATGGACAGTTCATCTCACTGTTTGGCTTTTCAGCGTGGCAGAACACTGGGAAAGGGGAGTCCATATCATTCGTTAGGCGTGTTAAGGAGTGATTATGACTGGCGACAATAAGATCAGCACTGGAGGTTGTCTTTGTGGTGCTGTGCGGTACGAAGTTAAAGGCCCGTTACGTGATGTGGTCAACTGCCATTGCAGTATGTGTCAACGCTTGCATGGCAACTTTGGCCCTCACTCCAAGGCTCGGAAAGTCAATATCAGAATAACGAAGGATGCCGGCCTTGCCTGGTACAAGACGTCAGATATTGCCCGGCGAGGATTCTGCCGAGAGTGCGGCTCCAGTCTGTTTTGGGACCCGTTTGAGCTGGATGCAACCGGTATTATAGCGGGCTCCCTTGATGGTCCTACGGGATTAAAGACGGTGGGGCATATCTTCGTCAGTGAGAAGCCAGACTTCTACCAGATCACAGATGATTTGCCACAGTTCCAAGAGTCTTCAAACGGTGTCTTAGTTAACGACTATAAATGAGTTGAACAGCATCCCTGATCTCGGGGTCCTGTTTTTCCTGCTGCGGTCAAGCCGGTCCGGGGGATTGGCCGCCGTTCTGTTAATGGTCGGGTAGGGAGAAAGTCTGTGGCTTATCTGTCTGTTGTTGCACCATCCGACTAAGTAGAGGAAACAGGACTGGTGAGATGCCATACTGGGTTCCAAAGGGACGCCGACCAATGCTTGGCAATTAGAAGTTCACTGTAAGAGCCTGGCCTCGGGCAACAGGAACAACAAGATGCATCCAGAGACTCTGACATACAACGGGAATCAGCAACCTCAACATAAAGAGGTCTGTGATTTGCTCGCCCGGGAAATCGACACGCATCTCTGCGGGGGGGAGAACAAACTATGGCATTCACATCCAGTCTGGTTTCTGGGAGGCAATCCCATTGTCGGATACAGCAAGCAGAAGCCGGGTATCCGACTGATGTTCTGGAGTGGGGCGGATTTTGCGGAAGCCGGCCTGAGCCTGATCGGCGGGAAATTCAGGGACGCATCCGTTTTCTATAACCGGGTCGAAGAAATAAACACAACAGAATTGCAGAGATGGCTCAAAAAAGCGCAAGAGATTCAATGGGACTATAAGAATTTAGTCAGGCGTAAGGGACGACTGGAAAGACTGAAATAATCCGGGCTGTACTGATTGCAGCGAGTGGTCCGTTACAGACAAAAAACCAAGGAGAAGGACAGAAATATGCGACCTTTACTGATTTTCTGTTTGATATTGCCATTACTGGCCTGCGCCAGCGCTCCAGATGGAGTGCAGCCGGTCAAGGACTTTGAACTGGATCGTTATCTGGGTACCTGGTTTGAAATCGCCCGTTTGGACCATGAGTTTGAACAAGGGCTGAGCCGGGTGACAGCCAACTACCGGCTGGCTGACAAAGGGGGCATAAAGGTGATTAACCGGGGCTTCAATACGGACACCGGCGAATGGCAGGAGGCCGAAGGCAAGGCCTACTTTGTCGAGGACCGCAACACGGGTCACCTGAAAGTGTCTTTCTTTGGTCCGTTCCAGGGTGCCTATGTGATTGTGGCGCTGGACAAGGAGGACTATCAATATGCCATGGTCAGCGGACCGGACAGGGACTATTTGTGGATACTGTCCCGCCAGCCCAGCCTGGAGTCCTCTGTGTTGGATAAACTGCTGGCACAGGCAGAAGGCCTGGGTTATGCCACCAAAGAGTTAATTTGGGTGGATCACCCCAACGATGAGCCTGAACAGGACTGATTCAGGCTTTTGGCGGTCCCGTTCTGGCTGACGGCCGCACCCGCCAGGCCCGGTGATCATCCAAAACCCCTGTTTCGCCACGCAAGTGCAAGTCGGTGCGTTTATCACCTGGTAGCGCAGTTTTTTACGCAATAGCAGACAGAAGAGCAGCGGCTGCCCGGGTCAGTTGGCAAGCCGGAAAGGCAGAGGGCTGATATGTCCGCCGCCTTGAAGGCAAAATGGATGGTGAGAGATAAGTGCTCCTACGGGCTGTGGTTATGGATACTTTCACTGAACGGTCAGGCCAACCCCTGCGGATTACTAGGAAATAGATATTCTTTTTCCTCGGCCTGCCTTGGATCCCGTTGTGGCACTCCCCATTGCCGGTTAATGGGCAATACCCCGGCCCACACTGGCCAGCCGTAATCGGCGTCATCACTCCCTCCCGGGCAGATCAACACCGCCACTGCCGGTGGATGGGCAAGGGGCCATGTTATCAGATACAGCCTCGGCTAAAGGAATAGCTATTCTTACTCCTGACCGACAATACCCACTGGGTATCGGCTCGGCCTCTGCATTGACCTTGCAGTCGGCCCTGGCTGAACTGGGAAAAGTCCCAAGGCGGCATGCGCCTGGAAACTGACCACCCTGTCTGGTCACTATTTTTCCCATCCCTGCCGGCAAAGCTTTGTGCTGGGATTTTCCCAGCCGGATGACACTGCTCTTACCTGCGGCATCGGACTTCTCAGACAATGCCTGCAAAAGGTACTATCCTGAGCGTTGCGGACTCCGTCCGCCCTACTGGATTATCAATAAATACAAGGACGTAAGCATGAAACGCTTTTTTTCCCTGCCATCCTGTTGCTTCACCCTGCTGTTCACCGGCATGACTTGCCTGGTATGGCTGCATTTGGCGCACAGCGAAGGTGGCACCCCAATGGCGATGGATAACCCGATGTTTATGCTGGTATTCGGCTGGAGTCTGATACTGGGCGGCTGTATCGCCGGACTGATATTTTTGCTCCGTCCTGCTGAAGGCTGATTGTCCCGGGGGCCAGCATAGCCAGGTATAAAACTATAAATTCTTGTTTCTTTTTCACGGATAGTATTGCATGAAGAAAGTCCTGATTATCCTGCTCATTGCGCTGACCCTGCTGTTTGCCCTGTTTCCTTCCCTGCTGGGGTTTTCCCTGTTGCGGATAGGCGATGCCGTCTCCGTTTCCACCGCCATGGGTGCCAAACTGGGTTGTTCGGCGCGTTTCATCACCGGGCAGGGGGAGACGCAAATCATTGAAGATTTGGCCTCTTATTCCCCGGCCAATCGCCTGCTTGATATCCATTATCAGGACAGCCGCGCCACCGCCAGCCTGCTGGGAATGGCAACCACAAGCGCCACCTACAGGCCTGGTCTGGGTTGTACCCTGGATGACGGTGATACCAGTGAGCTGGACAGATTGGTGGTCGCCGATATGCCGCCAAAGACAGCTCCCTGGCCCGCAGGTTTTCAGGTGTCGACCATTCTTCCTGAGGTGCAGGAGAAGCTGGATCAGATGCTGGCGGAAGACAATCTGGCGGGACTGGACAGCCGCGCGCTGCTGGTGGTTAAGCAGGGACAGATTGTGGCCGAGTCCTACGCTGAGGGCATCAGTCCCCAAACGCCATTGCTTGGCTGGTCCATGGGCAAGAGCCTGACGGCCATCCTCCAGGGCCGCATGCAGCAACTGGGGCTGGTGCATGTCAGCGATCAGGGCTTGTTCGAACCCTGGCAGCAGGACAAGCGTCAGCAGATAAGCCTTAAGCACATGCTGACCATGACCTCAGGCCTGATGTTCGATGAGACCTATGCGCCCGGCAGCGACTCCACCCGCATGCTGTTCCAGTCCCACAGCGCCTCTGAGGTGGCCATGGACACTGAGCTGGTCCATGCGCCAGGAGCGCATTTTTCCTATTCTTCCGGCACCACCAATCTGATCGCCCGCTACCTGCATGATCGCCTGGGCGGCGATCAGGCGGCACTGGATTTTTTCCAGACGCAGTTGCTTGCTCCCCTTGGCATGACCCACAGCCTGTTTGAGCCTGATCCAAGCGGGGTGTTTGTGGGTAGTTCTTATGTCTATGCATCGGCCCGTGACTGGGCAAGACTGGGTTTGTTGATGCTGTACGAAGGACAGTGGCAGGGTGAGCAATTCTTGTCCCAGGAGTGGGTAGCTCAGGCCAGATCCCCGAACAGCAGCCGCAATGACAGCCGCTACGGTTATCAGTTCTGGCTGAACCGCGGTAACGAGGGGGAAGCTCTGCGCTGGCCTGCATTGCCGGCTGATGCCTACGCTATGCAGGGCAATCGCAAGCAGGTGGTGATGGTGATCCCGTCAGAACAACTGGTGCTGGTGCGCCTGGGCTTGACAAAGGAACAATACCCGATGGAAGGCAATTTTTCTGCGCTTGTCACTCTGTTGGCTGGGATGGAAAGCAGGTGACACAAGATCTGTGCCCGGCAAATTCATCGCCCAGAGACTAAGGTTGAATACTGGATTTGAGGAAAGCAGACAGGAGTATACATGCAATGGCCCCGCCACTGGCGTGGGCGGCAATCTGGTAGTGTGCCGGCCCCGGCCCGTATTGGCAAAGGAATAAAAAGCCACAGCAGGCAATGGACAATGTTGCTTGGCCTGTGGTCTGTCCTGGCAACTGGTCAACCCATCGGGGTGGAAGCCGTGGTGGCGCAAAGCCGCCCCATCTTTGAGGACGTACCGATCAGTGGCACTTTGACCTCTCCCCAGGTATCCCTCTTGTCAGCCCAGGTTGAGGGCCTGGTCAGCGAGGTGCGTACCGATGCGGGGGATACCGTCGTGGCCGGTCAAAGCCTGCTTATACTGGATACCGAACTCAGCGAAATCGCACTGCAGGCGGCCAAAGCCAGAGTGGAAAGTGCCAGACAGACCTGGCTGGACAGCCAGCGGCGATTCCAGGAGGCACAGTCCCTGATCAATCAGCAAAGCATTGCCCAAAGCGAGGTCGACGCCCTGGCCGCCCGCATGCGTATTGATGCTGCCATGCTGGAGGTGGCACAGGTGAACGCCCGTGATCAACAGGCCAGGCTCCACAGACATACCATCAAGGCGCCGTTTGACGGCGTGGTCAGCCGCCGCCTTATCGACGTAGGTGAATGGGTGGCGCCGGGCACGGCTATGCTGGAACTGGTGGGGCAAAGTCAGCTATGGGCCGATTATCAGGTACCCCAACGATTTTATCCCCAGGTGGGTCCGCAGACCCGTTTGCGGCTCAGGTTTGATGCATTGCCAGGACAGATCCTGGACAAGCCCATGCATGCTAAGGTACCGCAGAGTCGCAGCAACGGACGAACCTTCCTGCTGCGGGTTGCCATAGACCCGAAGCAGTACCCTGAATTGATCCCCGGGATGTCAGCCTCAGCGAATCTGAGGCTGGATCTGCACAGACAGAGTCTGGTGATACCCAGGGATGCGCTGATCCGCTACCCGGATGGCCGAATCAGTGTCTGGGTCAGTCAGCAACAGACTAAATGGGGGCAAACCTCGAAGGTCACCGAACAACTGGTGGAGACAGGCATCAACTTCGGCGAATCGGTGGAGGTGACCCGGGGCCTCAACGCCGGTCAGCAGGTGATTGTGCGGGGTAACGAAGCCCTGCAAGAGGGTCAGCAAGTCAGGTTAGAACAGGCAAAATTCCTGAAGCCTAAGGAAAGCAGGCCCTAACTTATGTTTCAGGCTATCGTTCGCCACGGCATTCTGGTGACAGTGATCGTGTTGATCATTGCGGTACTGGGGATCCTGGCCGCGTTGCGTATTCCGGTGCAGATGATCCCGGACCTGGAAGTGCGCATTATCACGGTGCAGACCAGTTGGCCCGGCGCCACCCCTCAGGATATCGAGAAGGAGATTCTCATTGAGCAGGAGGAGTTCCTGCGCAACATTCCCTATCTGCAGGAACTGAAATCCACCGCGACGCTGGGCGCTGCTGAGATAGAGCTGGAGTTTCCCTTTGGCGTGGATATTACCGAGACCCTGATTCGGGTCAATAATGCCCTGACCCAGGTGCCGTCGTATCCGGTGAATGTGGATGAGCCGCAAGTCTATGCCACCTCCTTTTCTTCCAATTCCTTCATGTATTTCCGGGTGTCTCCCCTTAAGGGCAATCCGCGTAATCTGGATATGGATATGATGCGTGACTTTATCGAGGACAAAGTCCGTACAAGCATGTCCAGAGTCCCGGGGGTGGCAGATGTGAATGTAGGCGGAGGCGCCAGGCGGCAGGTTCAAATCCGCCTGGATCCGGAACGGTTGGCCGCCAAAGGACTGACCCTAAGCCAGGTACGCAGTGCCATCACCCAGCGCAACCGGGACATCTCTGCCGGGGAAATACAAAGCGGCAAGCGACGCTATCTGCTGCGTACTTTGGGCCGCTTCGAGGATTTGCAGGAGATTCGTCAGCTTATCGTCAGCCGCCAGGGTGACAGCCTGGTACGCTTGGGTGATGTGGCCGAGGTGGTGCTGGATCATTTTAAGATTCGAGAGGCCTCCTATGTTAACGGCCAGCCGGTTATCAGCCTGTCGGTGCGCAGGGAAAGCGGCTCCAACGTAATAGCCATCAAGGGTGCCATGATGGAGGAGGTTGGGCGCATTAACCGGCAGATGCTGGAGCCGCGCGGCATGGAACTGGAACTGCCCGCCGATGACGTGGTGTATGTGGAGGACTCGGTCTTCAATGTCTGGAAAAACCTGATCCTCGGCGCGCTGCTGGCAACCGGCATCATGTACCTGTTTCTGCGTTCCTTCAGGGCGACTGCCCTGGGTGTGGTGGGGATCCCGGTATGCACTATTGCTGCTTTTCTCGGTCTGTTGCTGGCCGGTCGCACTATTAATGTCATCTCCCTGGCGGGGGTCGCTTTTGCGATTGGCATGACGCTGGACAACAGCATAGTCGTGCTGGAAAGCATCGAGCTTGAACGTCGCCGGGGACTGAACAGGCTTAAGTCGGCGGTGGCCGGTGTCCAAAAGGTCTGGCCCGCAGTGCTGGCGTCCACTCTCACCACTGTGATGGTATTCCTGCCGGTGGTCTTTATCGAAGAAGAGGCCGGCCAACTCTATTCGGATGTGGCCATTGCCATCTCTTCTTCCATCCTGGTGTCGATGCTGGTGGCCATTACGGTGATCCCTACCGCCAGCGCACGGCTGAAGTTCGACAGCACCAGTCTTGCCGACAAGGGCAACGAACAGTCCCCCCCGATACTAAAGACGATCCACGCCCTGGTGGAAACGCCCCGGCGGCGTCTGACGACCATCGGTCTGACGGTCGTTATCAGTGCTGCCATTGTGCTGTTTCTGACTCCGCCAGCCGAATACCTGCCGGAAGGGGAAGAGCCCAAAACCTTCGCCACCATGAGCGCCCCGCCCGGCTATAACCTTCAAACCATGCAGCAGATAGGCGAGGAACTGACGGAGTATTTTATGCCCTTTGTGGGCGACGACCCGGACAGGTTTGCCAGGGGGGAGGTTCAGGTGCCGGCCATGGCGTATCTAAACTTAAGCATCTCACCGCAGAGTCTGCGCATCATTACTCAGTCCATCGACCCGGGACATATTGACGAGCTGATGCAGGCTATTGTGGAAAAGTATGAGTCTCACCCGGGTATGCGCGCCTTTGCCGCCCGTGGCTCCATTATCACCAGCAATGACGGCGGTACCCGCAGTGTGAACCTGGATATTGCCGGTCCGAATCTGGCCGATCTGTACCAGGTGGCCAGAATTGCCTACGAGCGGGCCGGGCAGATCTTCGATAATCCCAGAATTCAGTCCAATCCCTCCAGCCTGTCGCTGGCCCAACCCCTGTTGCAGATAAGACCGGACTGGGACCGGCTGGCCGAGGTGCAGATGAGCGCCGAGGATATCGGCTTTGCTGTGGCAGCTCTTACCGACGGGGCGTTCGTCAATGAGTTTTTCATGGGTGACGACAAGATAGACATGTATCTGTACAACCAGACGGGGCCGGGGGCGGACATTCAGACTTTGCGGAATATCCAGATTCAGACACCCTCGGGGCAAGTGCTTCCCCTGACGGATCTGGCAGATATTGAGGAGACAGTGGATACCAGTACCATCCGCAGGGTGGACGGCCAGCGTACCGTGACCCTGAATATTATTCCGCCTCGTTCAACGGCACTGGAAACAGGGGTGGCCAGGGTCAATGAGCAACTGGTGGAGCAGATGCGCCAGCAGGGCCAGATCCCTGTCGGTGTGGATTTGAGTATCTCGGGTGCGGCAGATCAACTGGATGCCACTCGTGAAGCCCTTGGCAGCAATTATCTGGTGGCGTTGGTGATCATCTATCTGCTGATGGTGGCGATTTTCAGCCACTGGGGTTACCCACTGCTGATTATGACCAGCATCCCGCTGGGGATTGCCGGTGGTATCGCCGGACTGGCGCTGCTGAATGGTCTGGGTGGGCTGCTGGCGTGGCTGGAACTGGCCGAGTTGCACCAGCCCTTTGACATGATTTCCATGCTCGGATTTCTGATCCTGATGGGGACGGTGGTCAATAACCCCATACTCATTGTGCACCGCGCCATTGATAACGTTAAACAGGAAGGGATGGCGGCTGTGGAAGCAGTACAGGAGGCAGTGGGCTCCCGCCTGCGGCCCATTGCCATTTCTTCCATCACCACCATCTTCGGACTGGCGCCGCTGGTATTTCTGCCCGGTGCGGGCAGCGAGTTGTACAGGGGAGTCGGGGTCATAGTCATGGCTGGCATAGTCGGCGCCACACTGGTGACCCTGACCATGCTGCCGGCCCTGACGGTGTCCGTACTCCAGTGGCAGGAAAGGCGGAACCGGAAACGACAATAGACCGGGGCTAAAAAGCCATTCAGGGCTCTGCGGATTTCTGCAATAATAAATATGACTTTAATCAGGCTGAGGACGCCATGACAGAACTGACTATCACCGCCCCGGACGACTGGCACCTGCATTTTCGCGACGGCGACATCTTAAAAGAAACCGTGGCGGCCACCGCCCGCTGTTTCCGCCGGGCCATTGTCATGCCCAACCTGGTTCCGCCGGTGACCAATGCGCAGATGATCCGTGAATATGAAGCGCGCATTCTCGAAGCCAGACCCTTTGGCAGCGAGTTCAAGCCATTGATGACCCTGTACCTCACCAATACCACCAGCGCCGAAGATATTCATCAGGCCAAGGCGGCCGGTGCCGTAGCGGCTAAGCTGTATCCCGCCGGCGCCACCACCAACTCGGCCGCGGCGGTGTCGGCGCTGGACGCCCTGTTTCCTGTCTTTGCCGAAATGGCTGAACAGGGCATGCTGCTGCTGGTGCATGGCGAGGTCACGGATGCTGACATCGATATCTTCGACCGGGAAAAGGTCTTTATTGACAGGCATCTGAGCCGTATCGTCGAGGCATTCCCTAATCTGAAAGTGGTACTTGAACATATTACCACCGCCGAGGCTGCCCATTTCGTGCGAGATGCCTCAGATAAGGTGGCGGCCACCATTACGCCCCAGCATCTGATGCTCAATCGCAACGACTTGCTGGTAGGCGGCATACGTCCACACAACTACTGCCTGCCTGTACTTAAGCGCAATACCCACCAGCAGGTGCTCAGGGAGATGGTGGCCAGCGGTTCGAGCAAATTCTTTCTCGGTACCGATTCGGCGCCCCATGAAAAGCACCGTAAGGAATCCGCCTGCGGCTGTGCCGGTTGCTACAGCGCCTGGAGCGCCCTTGAGCTTTATGCACAGGTATTTGAGGAGCTGGGTTGTATCGACAAACTGGAAGGCTTCGCCAGCCACTACGGCGCAGATTTCTACGGCCTGCCGCGCAACAGCGACACGCTTACACTGGTCAGGGATCCCTGGCAGATCCCTGAGCAGATCATCCTGCCCAATGGTAATCCCATTGTGCCCTTCCACGCCGGGCAGATGGTCAACTGGAAGCTCAAACAGGACTGATGTTGAGAACCCCATGCTGGTTAGTTTTCGGCTTACTGGCGGCCAGCGCGCTCGCCGGGGAACCGGGTGCCCAACAGCCGCCCCCGCTGACCATACTGACTCACCAGGAGCCTCCCTTTGTTTATCACGACGAGGAGGGCAAACTGACGGGCTATGCGGTGGAGCTGGTCCGGGGCATCCAGTCTGAAACAGGGGACGAGACCCCCATTTTGCTCAATCCTTGGGCGCGGATCTATTTTCGCGCCACCTCCGAACCAAATGTACTGCTGTTTTCCCTGGTGCGTAATGCCGATCGGGAGTCAACATTTCACTGGATCACGCCCATTACCCGTAACCTGCACGGGCTGTTTGCCGATCGCGATCTGCACTTAGAGATTCAAAGCCTTAAGGATCTGGAAAAACTCCCCGCCATCGGCGTACAGCGGGGGGATTTTCGCGAGCAACTTCTGATTGAGGCGGGTCTGACCAACCTGGTCTCCTATACCACCTGGCCGCAGGCGCTAGGGGCATTACTCAAGGGGCGGGTCAGTGCATTGTTTTTTTCGGCTGCTGGCATCGACTATTACTGCAAGGAGTTACAGGAAAATTGCAGTAATATCGTGAATATCTACCAGCATGAAGTGGTGGCTACCTACCTGGCTTTGTCCCGCCAGGGCACCAGCGACGAACTGGTCAGACAGTGGAAACAGGCTGCAGAAGATTATAAAGCCAGCGAAGACTTCGCTAAAATGGCCGGTGACTGGGTAAACAGATACCGCAAAGAGCTGGGTTTTCCGCTGCATTTGGGCGACGGCGCCCTGAATTTCTGGGTCAAACCCAGGGCTGGCACTCCTGCCGCTTCAATCCGCTCTGCTCACCCCGATCAATCTGGTTCCCTGAACTAGCTTGCAGATAGCCTCTTTGTGTCTGTGTGGTGACGTTTTAATGCTGGGGTTTATTCAGTTTATCCATCAAAGCCTGGATCTGTGCCTGCAGGGCCTGGATATCAGCCTGGCTGGCGGGTTTGGGTTCATCGGCCTGCTCTTGTTCATGCATCGTCTGCATGGCGTCCACTATGATACCGATAAACAGGTTGAGCACGGCAAAGCTGGTGATGATGATAAAAGGCAGGAAGAACAGCCAGGACCAGGGAAAAAGGTCCATGGTGGGCCTGACGATGCCCATGGACCAACTTTCCAGGGTCATCACCTGAAACAGGGTATAGGCCGATGCGCCTATGCTGCCGAACCATTCCTGCATATTGGCGTCAGGGTGATGGCCAAAGAGTTTGGTGACCAGTACCGCAGAGATATAGAAAATGATCCCCAGCACCCCCACCACCGAGCCCATGCCGGGCAGTGAGTGGCCCAGCGCCCCTATAACCCGGCGCATCTGCGGTACCACTGAGAACAGACGCATGACCCGCAGGATGCGGAATGCCCGCATAACCGCAAAGGGTCCACTGGCCGGAAGCCAGGAAAGACTGACGATGACCAAATCAAACCAGTTCCAGCCGCCACGGAAAAACTGGCGGCCATAAACCAGCAGCTTGGCCAGTAGTTCCAGGGTAAAGACGCACAGGATCAGCGTATCCACAATATGCAGGGCATGGATATTGGCCTGTCCCCAGTTGGTGGTTTCCAGGCCGAGGGTGACAGCGTTGATTAGAATCAGGGCGATAATGGCCTGGCTGAACCAGCGGGTTTCGATGAGGGACTGTAAACGAACCTGCCAACTTGGGGGGACGGTCTCTTGAAGCTCCACGGTTTCTCCTGATAGGGCAAAGACGAGGTTATCTGAGCCCGGTTTTGGGGGCAATCCGGCATAAAACAAGATGACTGATAGAATTATTCGGGTCCGCTTGGGTGGCAAATACGTTAGAATGCCAGCCATTTGAATTGCCGGGTTTTTTATGAGCACCGCGTTTTCCTCTTTGTCATTGCCACCAGCCCTGCTGAGCAACCTGAGCGACCTGGGCTACCAGCAGATGACTGAAATCCAGACAGCCAGCCTGCCCCTCATGCTGGCGGGTAAAGATGTGATTGCCCAGGCCAAGACCGGCAGCGGTAAGACGGTAGCTTTTGGCATTGGTCTGCTCAGTCGCCTGCAGGTGGACGATTTTACCACCCAGGCCCTGGTACTCTGTCCCACCCGGGAACTGGCCGAGCAGGTCAGTGGTGAGCTGCGTAAGCTGGCCAGGTTCCAGGCCAACATCAAAGTGTTGGCCCTGTACGGCGGTGTGCCTATGGCCAGTCAGGTTGCGTCTTTAGCCCACGGGTCCCAGATTGTGGTGGGCACGCCGGGCCGGGTCCGTGACCTGTTGTCGCGGCGTCATCTGGATCTCAGCCGCCTGAGCACACTGGTGCTGGATGAGGCAGACCGCATGCTGGAGATGGGCTTTGCCGAAGATTTGGCTGCGATCATAGGAACGGCTCCCAGGCAACGCCAGACCCTGCTGTTTTCAGCCACCTTTGCCGAGGACATCCAGCGTATCAGCGCCGATATTCAGCGTGAACCCCAGCGCGTGACAGTGAAAGCGGTGCATGATCAGCAACAAATCAGTCAGTTTTTCTATGAAGTAGCGGAAGAGAGGCGCGCCCATGCCCTGCGTTGCCTGCTGACGCACTTCGAGCCGGACTCGGCCATGGTGTTTTGCAATACCCGGGCGGAATGCCAGGCAGTAGCCGATGACCTGGCGGAAAAAGGCTTTGCTGCCCAGGCCCTGCATGGGGAATTGGAGCAAAGGGAACGCCAGGAAGTGCTGGTGCAATTCGCCCAACGCAGTATTGCCGTGCTGGTGGCCACCGATGTGGCTGCCAGGGGACTGGATATCAAGGAGGTGGATGCGGTGATCAACTACCATGTGGCCCAGGATCCACAGGCCCACGTACATCGTATCGGCCGCACCGGGCGAGCCGGACACAAGGGGCTGGCCCTGACTCTTTGTTCCCCCGCAGAGGCCGGCAGGGCTGCTGCCATCGAAGAATTCCAGCAGCAAAAACCGGTCTGGAGTGACATAGAGCGCATTCGCTTTAAGAACGGCGCCATTAAGGACCCCCTGTACAGGACCCTCTGTATTGATGGTGGACGCAAGGACAAAGTCCGCAAAGGTGACGTCCTTGGTGCCCTGACCAAGGATGCAGGCATTGATGGGGCTGATGTGGGCCAGATAGACATCATGGACAATCACACTTATGTGGCTGTCAAGCTGCGCAGCGTCAAACGGACCCTGGCTTATTTGCGTGAGGGAAAAATAAAGGGCCGGAGGTTCCGCGCCCGTAAACTTTGATGGTGGGCATAGGTGTTTCAGGACCAGCCTGCCTGACAACTGACAACTGACAACTGACAACTGACAACTGACAAGGGAACTAGATGTTTGGATTTTTTGAACGGCTGGTAAGGGCTTTTCCCGCAGAAGAACCCGGTCAGCCCCCTAAAAGCCTGCTGGCCTTCTGCCTGTATTACTCCCGGGGCATGAAACGGGCGCTGATCGGCCTGTCGCTGCTAAGCGCCCTGATTGCCGTATTGGAAGTCAGCCTGTTCGGTTATCTGGGCAAGCTGGTGGACTGGTTTGCCACCCGCGATCCGGCCACCTTCCTGCAGGAGGAGCAGACCAGCCTGTTATGGATGGGGTCTGTCATCCTGATCTTTCTACCCCTGGCGGTAATACTCCATTCCCTGATCAACCACCAGACCCTGCTGGGTAATTTCCCCATGCGGATCCGCTGGCAGGCCCATCGCTATCTGCTTGGCCAGAGCCTGGGTTTTTTCCAGAATGAGTTTGCCGGCCGGGTCGCCACCAAGGTTATGCAGACCGCCCTGTCGGTGCGCGAGACGGTGCGCAAGCTGCTGGACCTGATGGTGTATGTGACGGTCTATTTTGCCAGCGTGTTCGTGATGGTGGCAGCCATCGACTGGCGCCTGGCCATCCCCCTGGCAGTCTGGTTTGTGGTCTATGTGGCCATACTCAGGTTGTTGTTACCCAGACTCAAACAGGTCTCACAGAGACAGGCCGATGCGCGTTCGGCCATGACCGGCCGAATCGTCGACAGCTATACCAATATCACCACCGTCAAGCTGTTTGCCCACACCAACCGCGAGACCCAGTACGCCAGGGAGAGCATGGACGATTTTCTCGGCACCGTGTATCCGCAGATGCGTCTGGTAACAGTGCTCAATGGCTGTGTGTGGTTCAGCAATGCGCTGTTGATCTTCTCTATCAGCGCCCTGGCTATCTACCTGTGGCTAAACAGCCTGGCCACGCCGGGCAATATCGCCGTGGCCGTCAGCCTGAGTTTGCGCCTCAACGGTATGTCCCAGTGGATTATGTGGGAAGTGTCAGGTTTATTTGAAAACATCGGTACGGTACAGGACGGTATGAACACCCTGTCTGTCCCGGTGGCCGTGCAGGACCAGTCCGGTGCCAGGGCCATGCAGGTCAGAGGCGGTGAGATCCATTTCAGCCAGGTGAATTTTGCCTATGACAACCGTAACCGGGTGTTTGAGGATCTGAATATCCATATCCGTCCCGGCGAAAAGGTTGGCCTGGTGGGGCGATCAGGCGCCGGTAAGTCCACCCTGGTCAATCTTTTGCTGCGTTTCTATGATGTGCAGTCCGGTAAAATCCTGATCGATGGCCAGGATATCCGGGCCGTTTCCCAGGAAAGCCTGCGCGAGAAGATCAGCATGGTCACCCAGGATACCTCCTTGCTGCACCGTTCGGTGCGGGACAACATTTTGTATGGGCGACTGGATGCCAGTGAGGAAGACATGCTGGTGGCAGCCCGGCAGGCAGAGGCCCATGATTTTATCCAGAACCTCTCCGATTTGCAGGGACGTAGCGGCTATGAGGCCCATGTGGGTGAGCGGGGCGTTAAGCTGTCCGGCGGGCAGCGCCAGCGTATCGCCATCGCCCGGGTGATGCTCAAGGATGCCCCTATTCTGATTCTGGATGAGGCCACATCGGCCCTCGATTCGGAAGTGGAAGTGGCTATCCAGGAATGCCTGAACAAGATTATGCAGAACAAAACCGTACTGGCCATTGCCCACCGGCTCTCCACCATCGCCGCCATGGACAGGCTACTGGTACTGGATGAGGGGCGGATTGTGGAGTCGGGTACCCACGCTGAATTGCTTAAGCTAAACGGTATCTATGCCAAGTTATGGGCTCATCAGACCGGCGGTTTTCTTGGGTTGGAGTGAAAGGAGCACAGCTTATGTCTTGGAGAGAATTCAGGCCTCACGGTCATGTCAGCTTCAGCCTGGATGGACGGATATTGACCATTGAGGCCGAAGGTCCGGGCAATGCTGAACTGATCCACGAATACCAGCAGCATATGCAGGCCTACCGCCAGCAGTTACAGGGAGCTGCCTGGGCCAGCCTGGTCATATTCAACGGCGAGTCCCTGCTCACCCCGGATGCCATTCAACTGGTGGATGAGGCGGTTCAGACCAATCGCCACTATGGTATGGTAGCAACAGCAGTGGTGGTGACAGACGCCAGTTGCCGCACCCTGGTGCGACAGTTGTGGAGCAGTATCTACTGCCAGGCAGGGACGGTGCACCAGTTCTTCGATACCCCTGAGCAGGCCAGGCAATGGCTGCTCGAAAAGCTCTGATTGAGGAGAAAAGATGAGAACCCTTATTAACGGACTTTTATTGTCGGCAAGTCTGACGTTGCCGGTGTTGGCTGATCCACCGGCTTTTTCCGAGCAGCAGTACAAAGAATATGTAAGAACGGTGGCGTCTGATGAATTTGAGGGACGAGGACCAATGTCACCGGGAGAGGAAAAGACTATCCAGTATCTGGTGCAGGAGCTGAAGAAGCTGGGCGTTGGGCCCGGCTACCATGGCGACTATGTGCAAAACGTGCCGATGGCCGGCATTGCGGCTTCCCAGGATATGCAGTTAAAGCTTGGCGAGCTTACTTTTGAGCCGGGCAGGGATTTTGTCTCCCGTACCTTGCAGATGGCCAATCGGACAGAGCTTAAGGACTCAGAGGTGATTTTTGTCGGCTACGGCATCCACGCCCCCGAGTATGGCTGGAACGACTATGAGGGCCTTGATGTTAAGGGCAAGACCCTGCTGATGCTGGTCAATGACCCGGGCTACGCCACCCAGGATCCAGAGGTCTTTCGCGGGAACGCCATGACCTATTATGGTCGTTGGACCTACAAGTATGAGGAAGCCATCCGCCGTGGCGCCGACGGGGTCTTTATCATTCACGAAACCGGCGCTGCGGGCTATCCCTGGTCGGTGGTTGAATCGGGGGCCACCGGCACCAAGTTTGCGCTGGTGGATGACAGCGGTAATGCCAATGAGCTGGAAGCCATGGGGTGGATCCAGACCGAAGCAACCCAGAGGCTGTTCGGCCATCTGGGGTTGGATTTCGACAAGCTCAGGACTGCCGCGGCCCAGCCAGGCTTTAAGCCGGTTAAGCTGGGTATTAAAGCTGACCTGTCCACCCAGTTCTGGAACAAGATGGGCGAAAGCCGCAATGTAGTGGGACTGATCCCGGGCAGCAGCAGGGCAGACGAATACATTGTGCTGTCGGCCCACTGGGACGGTTTTGGCAAGAAAGTTGGCGTCAAGGGCGACAATATCTTCAATGCGGCGGTGGACAACGCCACCGGTGTCGCCGGGGTGCTGGAGCTGGCCCGCATGCTGCAAAGCCGGGATAAGCCTCTGGAGCGCTCGGTGATCCTGGCGTTTTTCACCGCCGAGGAAACCGGTCTTCTCGGCGCTTTTGCCTTTGCCAACCAGCCGCCTGTGCCGACCAACAAGATGGTGGCCCTGTTTAATATAGACAGTATGAATATGACCGGCCCCTCTGACCATGTGCTGCTATATGGTAAAGGCTTACAGGAGCTCGAGGACTGGCTGGCTGAGGCGGCAGCAAAGCAGGATCGTACGGTCAAACCTGACAGCCAGCCGCAAAATGGCCTGTTTTTCCGTTCCGATCACTTCGCCCTGGCGCAAAAAGGCGTACCGGGCCTGTTGTTTATGGATCTGGGCAGCAGTGACCCTGACTATATCGCCAACCGCTACCACAAGCCCAGCGACGAGTTTCTGGAGAGTTGGCAGTACGGCGGGGTAAAGCAGGATCTGACCCTGATCTACCGTCTGACGGAAAAACTGGGTAACTCAGATGCCTGGCCGAAGTGGAAGGCTGGGGCCGAGTTTAAGCAGATCCGTGAAGATGACTTGGCTGCACGCTGAAATTGATCCGCAACCAACCCGCCATTGAGGCGGGTTGGTCGCTTTTCTTGATTACACCTTTGGCACAGTGGCATTGTCCCAGTGCTCAACAATTTTCCCTTCTTTCACCCGGAACATATCAAACCAGGTGGTGGTGTAGCTCTTTCCTGCCTGATTCGGTACCGGCAGTTCGCGGCGAAAAGACAAAATAACCTTATCTCCCTCGGCAACGATAGATACCAGGTTGTCTATTTCGGCTTTGACCGGCTGCTGTTCGAAGCGGCTGAAAAATTCGATAAAGGCTTTTCGGCCATTGGCAAGATTGGGATTATGTTGGATATAGTCCTCAGCCAGGTAGTCCGCTGCTTTGCGCATATCCCGGGTCTGAAATACCTGACGCCAGAATTCAAACACCAGACGTTTGTTCTCCTGCAACTGAACTTGATCGCTCTCAAGCAGGCTGATTTGATCCGGATGCAAGGCGACAGGCTCCTGTGCCAGAGAAATATTGCAGAACAGAGCAAGCAAAACGAAGAGCAAACGAAACATTATAAAGTCCTTGTATGGGTATTGTTCACTTTGCGGACCGATATCATCAGAAGTTGATTTCCCCTTATCTGTCATTTGCAGAAAAATCAGGACTAACTGCACGAGGGCGTTTTAATCTAGGGCGTGTTTATCTTTCATATTGATGTTCTGCTGGAGGCCATTTTTTTGCCCAGCGAGGAAGAGGAAGTGCGGCTTAGTTGGCCTGAATAAGCGACTGACCAAAGGGAATGGAACCCATTGGAACAGCGAAGCTGGCCGCTTGTCGGCGAGTATCAAGGATGATACGAGTAAGAATGGCCCCAGCCCGACCGGTTGAGGCTAAAAATCCCTCACTCTGCGCTGCTCCCAACTTGTATAGATGGCTAAACGGCATTACTCGCGCCTTGATTGAGGGGTTTTTAGCTCTTAACAGAGACCAATATGAAAGATAATCACGTCCTTGGCTGGACGAATAGTTTTAACAGCCATAACACGATCACCAGTAAAATGATCTTATCAGGCAATTCCAGCCAGGCAGACTCCTGCAGGGCTTGGGGAAGTATGCCGGCCCCTTGTCCAATAAAAGAACCTACCGCAATAAACAGGGCAAATCCCATGCGCCACAAATGACGGGCCAGGCGCTGTGCCGGGTTCAACCCCTTCTTAACCAGCAGGCGAATATCCAGCAGGCAGCAGACAAGGGCGATAACGGCAAAGAACAGATAAGCGTCCAGTGAAAAGCCGTCTATCTGGTTTTGTCCGGCCTGCCAGGCCTGCCAGACCAGATAAGCCCCGCTAAAACTGATAGTTGCTGAAGCAACAGGATTCAGGTACTGGCGGTGGCTGAGGGTATTAGGTGCATCTTTCACCGACCACAGAGAGCTAAGTACCAGGTATGTCGTCAGGGCGCCGGCCAGCACCGAGATGGCCATGGGTTTGATAATTGCCAGTGCAATGCCGCTCAGTGCCATCAGCAACATGGTCAGTACAAAGCCTTTACCCGCCTTTCTGTGCAAAATACTGCCCTTTTTGACCAGCAAGGCAGTGAGTCCGGCTATGACTGCCACACTGCCAGTGGCGACATGTCCCCACAAGATACCTTGAAATTCCATCCTACTTTCCTTTTGTTTACCTTAGGAGTCAGTGTGGGGTGGTGGAGACCTTTTTTCGTCCGCGACTATAAGCGCGGACAAAATTGTTGCCGCTTCAGAGTCGGATTCGAATACACTCAGCAGGGTCTTAAGCGAATAACGGGAAACGTTGGATGCCTGAACTGGTGTTATCCATGATGAGCCTGGGAATCGTTGGTTTTGCCATCCACCTGCTGCTGTTCAGGGCTGGGCAGGAAGCCCACTTGCAACCCCTGATACTGGCGCTTGGCGCCCTGGGACTGATCGCCTGCGGTCCGCTGGCGTTTAAGCTCGGCCAGGTCTCCACTTATCTTTATATCGCCATCATACCAGTGGCATTCCTGATACTTTCGCCGAGTCTGTGGCTTTACACGGTGGCCGTGACGGCCCGTTCCACCTGGACTTTCAGATGGCAGTATGCAGCGCATTTCGCACCGGCGGTGGCCGGCCTGTTATTGGGCTTAATGTTGCTGCAATTACCCCTGGAGGAGCGGGAGTTGCTGTTTTTTTCTGAGCAGGATGCATCGGAAGGCATGCCATTGCTGATAGCTATCCTGCTGTTTTGTCTGTTACTTTTTTGGTTAGTGCAAAGTGCCGTTTACCTCGTCGCCATTGTCGGCCGTACTCTGACATACCACCGTTGGTTACAACAGGTCTTTTCCGAAACTCGCGCCCGGTCCCTTGGCTGGTTATTTTGGGTGGTGGGTATGGTGGTGATCTTATGGCTATGGTCGCTGCTGGCCTTGTTGCAGCCTGCAGCCCTGCCGAAAGAGTGGCTAAATGAGGCAACTGGGTTTTTGCTGCTGTTGCTGATGGTTTGGATTGCATCGTTTTATGGCCTTGCTCAGCAACCCGGTTTTACTGATCTTGATGATAAAACGGAACTGACTGAAATTCTGGATGGCAATGATGGTCGTTACCAGCGGTCAGCCCTGGGAGAGGACCAGGCCAGGCGGATTGCCGACAAACTGCAGCAAGCCTGCTACGGGGAGTCCCTGTACCTTGAGGCAGACCTGACCCTGCCAAAACTGGCCAGCCATATTGGGGTATCGGCCAACTATCTGTCGCAAACCCTGAACCAGACTCTTGGGATGTCGTTTTTCGACTATATCAATCAGGCCAGGGTGGAGGCGGCCAAGCAGAAGCTGTTGGCCAGAGAGGGTAATGTTCTGGATGTGGCCATGGCGGTGGGATTTAATGCCCGCTCGTCCTTTTATAAAGCCTTTAAAGCCAGCACCGGCATGACGCCGGGGCAGTTTCAGAAACAGCATCCACATTCCTGAGTGCAGGGAGGGCAGAAGGATGGTTATTCCTGTCCCTGGTCTTCCTCATAGACGGGTTCTTCGTCTTCAGGCCAGTCTTCCTCGTAGCTTTCAGGCTCCTCCATCTCGCATTCACCTGCGTATTCGCTGTCCGAATAGATAATATAGGTTCCTCGCTCGCTGGCGATTTTAGCGCTGAACCTGACTTTGGTGTCGGAGAGAATGTCCAGGGTGGCCTCGCCGCTGCCATCAACACAGGAAAGACGGGCTTTAATCTGCTTGCGGCTGCGCTGATACTCAGGCGGCTCACAGTCTGATTCCTCTTCGATGTCGAACGGATTGGATTCCATCCAATCTTCGGCCAGGCATTCTTCATCATTGCCTTCATGCATCAGTTTGCCTTCGGCATCGTGCATCCGGGTATGGGATTTCCACAACTGCCCCTGTTCGCCCGCCTCCAGTTGGACAGACGTAGCGGTCAATATGGCCAGAGCAAGGGACACTCCGACAATTCTAAAAGCACACATAAATGACTCCGTGGAGATTAAAAGCGCGCAGTATAAAGAGGGGAGTGTCTGGCGAACAGCCGCATAGGTATCACTTAAGAAAGTTTTAAGGTTCCGCTGACAGGCTCACCCGCCCCGGACTTTGCTGGCCTGGTAAGGTTAAGTATTTATGAGCCTTGTCATACCGATCATTTAGCGATCTGCCACTGTAGCAGCAGATAAACTTTGTCCATCATTACGATGGAGAGCATAAAATGAAACTCAAACCTTTACTCAGGGCCTGTTATCTGCCCTATTATCAGCCAGTGTGTCTGTCCCTGCCATGGCGGACGAATCCAACTCACAGCAGATAGCGCGCGGGCGCTACCTGGCCATTACCGCCGGTTGCAATGACTGCCATACGGATGGCTACATGCCGACTGCCGGCCAGGTACCTGAAGCGAGCTGGTTTACCGGCAGCGCCATAGGTTTCCAGGGGCCCTGGGGTACCAGCTATCCGAGTAACCTGCGTCTGCTGGTTCATAACCTCAATGAGGAACAGTGGCTGGAGCGGACCCGTCAGCCGATGCGCCCACCCATGCCCTGGTTTAACCTGCAGACTATGACTGAGCAGGACTTGCTCTCCTTATATCAGTACCTGAGAAGCCTGGGTCCAGCCGGGGAAATGGCCCCTGCTGCGGTGGCTCCAGGCGGAGAGGTCAACACGCCTTACTTTGATTTCACCCCTAGAAACCTGCCAGTTACGGCTGACAAATAAGGTTTCTAGCATGCATACATCTCAATATCAGATGGCGGAGCCGACAGACAAATCTCTGCAATGGCTTGAGCAGATGCAACTGATCCGCACCTATGAATTGCACCTGGCGGCCATGCAGAGCAAGGGCGTGCCAGGCACCTGCACCAGCGTCGGTCAGGAGGCCTGTGCAGTGGGGGTGATGGCAGCGCTGGATAAACGCGACCGCATACTGACCAACCATCGCAGCGCCGCTCACCTTTTGGCCCGCGGAGCCTCCCCGGGTCGACTGCTGGCTGAGGTACTGGGGCGGATAGACGGCTATTGTGGCGGCTTTAGCGGCAGTTTGCATATATCGGCCAAAGAGCTCGGAGTGATACTGACCTCCACCATAGTGGGAGGGGAATTATCCATGGCACCGGGTGTGGCACTGGCGCAAAAGATGGGCCAGGGAGAGGCTGGCGGCATAGTGACGGTGTTTTTTGGTGATGGAGCGGCCTGTGAGGGCATCTTCCACGAGGCCCTGAATCTGGCCGTACAATGGCAGTTGCCATTGCTATTTGTGTGTGAGAACAACCAGTGGCAGGCGTTTGTGCACCGGCTGGAAACCATGCCGGACAACGCCATCATCAACTGGGCCAGGGGTCACGGCTTGATGGTGGATACGGTGGACGGCAATGATGTGCATGCTGTTTTCGAGTCAGCCACTCAAGCGGTTTCAGCCATCCGCTCAGACAGCATGCCCCGTTTCCTGGAACTTTGCACCTATCGTCAGCGAGGTCACTTTGAGCCTGATGATCAGGCCTATGTGGATAGACAGGAACTGGCCCACTGGCTTGAGCGTGACCCGATCAAAAGGCTCTGTCAGCGCCTGCTGCAACAGGGCATGCTGACCCAACAGAGTCTGAACAATATGCAACAGGCCATTGATGAGCAAATCCAGGCTGCCCAGGCGTTTGCCGATGCCAGCCCCTGGCCCGATGCCGCCATGTTGACCCGCCATGTCTATGCCTGAGGTTAGGAGTAACGAAAGTATGGAAATGATGACAGTTGAACAGGCTATCTACCAGGCGCTGGCCGAGGAAATGCAGCGGGACAACAGGGTAATCGCCATGGGGGAGGGGATTGCTACCAAGCAATTGCAACTGGTTGAGGCTTTTGGCAAAGAGCGGGTACGCAACACACCCCTGGCCGAAGCTGTGGTAGCCGGTACCGCCGTCGGCGCCGCCGCCAGTGGCCTGCGTCCGGTGATAGATATGCTGTTTGCCCCTTTTCTGAGCTATGCCATGGATGCGCTGGTCAACAGCGCTGGAAAATTACGGCAGATATCAGGAGGACAATTCGAGTTTCCATTGGTGACCCTGGCGATGACCGGCAGCGGCTGGTGTGTGGGTGGTCAGCATAACCACAACCTGGAAGCAGCTTTTGTGCATATGCCCGGCCTCAAAGTCTTGATGCCCTCGACACCGGCCGACTTCAAAGGCTTGCTGAAATCCGCCATCCGCGACAATAACCCGGTGCTGCTGTTTACTGATTTGGGTCTGTTACACAGCCAGGGCGAGGTGCCCCGGGACACGGACTACCTGGTGCCGTTGGCTAAGGCGGCCATTCGGCGTATCGGAACGGATGTTACCCTGGTCAGTTATGCCAAGACGGTGGCCGTTTGCGAGCTGGCTGCCACACAGTTGGCTGAGCAGGGCATCGAAGCCGAGGTCATCGATCTGCGCTGTCTCAAACCCCTGGATGAGACGACAGTGCTGGCATCGGTGCGCAAGACCGGGCGGCTGGTCTGTGTGCATGAAGCCAGCGGTTTATGCGGGATGGCCGCCGAATTGTCGGCGCTGGTAGCAGAAAAAGCATTCGAATCGCTGCGCGCGCCGGTAATGCGGGTCACCGGGGCGGATGCCACACCGCCTGCATCCTGGATGTTGGAACAGGTCGGTGTGCCCAGTGTGCAGAATATTATGGGAGCCGTGATAGACCAGGTAGCCATCAAAACGATGCCGGCAGCGTACCGGCTCTCCTGACAGGATCCTTTGTCCCAGCCGGCTTAGTCGGACTGGGACAGCGTCAGGGGCCGTTTTACCAGCAGGCGGAACTTGCCGCGTCCGGATTTCTCAATTTGAATATGCTCGCTGCGCTCCTGCAAACGTCGTGACAACAGCAGCAGCCTGGCATCCAGGTTGTCGCTGATATCCGGTAGGGGCAGATCGGCATCCAGACGAAGCTCACGGTTGCTGAAATCACACCTGCCTTTGTGCTGGTGGACGTTGAGCAGATGCCAGAGTATCGCTCCGGCCACCCCTTTGATCAGATACTCTTCATCCATGAACAGGCTGTGATCACGGGCAAAATACCGGACTTTCAGGGCAGGTCCCGAACCTGGTTGCGGGCAGGGTTTAGCGGGACTGGCCTCCATGTTTTGACCGCCCTGGGTTTGCAGTTGCAACAGGCCCATGGCTTCGCCAACTTTGGCACATAAGGTCACCAGGGCATCTTCCATGTCATAACCAAACTGACAGGGCTGAGGGCTTTCCACATAAAGCACGGCCATCAGTTTGCCGTTACACATCAGCGGCACAGCCATCTGGCTGCCTGGGGAGGGCAGACCGGGCATGGGAATAGCGGCCTCCAGTTCACAGACCAGGCCATCTTTGATCGCCTGCTCACGTACGGTCCTGGAATATTCATATTCAGAAGCGGCGAACATAATTCGGATGGGCACCTGTTCCCTTGCGGCTACGCCTACCACTCCCGTCCCCAGGGGAATTTCCGCCCCAATGCCTGAATGACTGTAACCGCGGCTTGCCAGGGTATAAAGCCGGTTCCCGGCTCTGTCCAGCATCAGCAGCATGCTGTGACGGATATCAAAATAGCGGTCAAGAGAATCCAGCAGGCTGTCCACCAGGTGCTCCAATGAGCAGTATCGGTTGATAGCATCCACGCAGCGGCGCAGGTTAGGAAGAATGGGGGGCCCATATTGTGTGGAGGGTAACTCCCGGCCCGGCAGATGCTCGATGTTCAGAACCCGGTAAACGTCGGCGCCGCGTAACACAAACACTCCTTCCATACCTTCATGGCTTGCGATCCCGGCCAGTTTGGCGCGCATCTTTTCAAACAGGGGGCCGCTGGTCTCCGTTCTCAGATAATGCACCGTCAGCCGGTAACGGGCTGCCGTATCGGGATCCATCATCAGCACCGAGGCGATGGGATTGGCGAGGATATTCTCACGAGTCTTGTTGAAAAACTGGAAGGAGAGGGCGATATGGTAGGGATCCATATACATGGCCTGGGAGACCAGGGTTACATTGGGCATGCCATCCAGGCCGCAGGTGGCCACCCCACTTGGCACCAGCCCCTCCAGGCAGTGACGGATTGACTCCAGGCTAAGCATTCTGTTCATGGCAGCGGGGCTCCCGGAGGCAGGCGGCGTCCGGCTTCCGCCCCTGGCGACTGCTGATAGATACTCATAGGGGCAAAACTGACGGCCAGCATGTCGTCGGGTTCACAGGCGCACAGAGTATGGATATAGATTTCCTTTACGCCGTAGATCTTAAGTCGTTCGCTGAAACCCTGCAGGTAGGCGGGCAGACTTGCCTTGTCCTGTTCAGTGGCGGGCTCAATTCTGGCGTCGGTGCCTTTAAATTGTACGGTCCTGTGGGTTTCCGGTTGGTTGAACACGGCAGCGACAGAGTTGTTCCTGCCGATGGCGCGAACCAGCGGTTCGCTCTGTGAGCGGGGGGCCAGCACAGTGATGCGATCCCGGTTGTCGCTGACCCTGCAACCAATGCCTCTTACCAAGGTGACCTGAAGCTGATCATTGGCGGCTGCCATGTGAATGGACAGATGACTGGTGATAAAGGCCACCATAGCCGGATCCAGAGTCTGCACTGAGGGTTGCGGAGGCATGTCGATTCCCTGATTAAAAAGTCGGCGAATTATCCTCCAACTTTCCAAGACAGGGAATCGGCAAAGATGCAGATTACTAATTTGTTACAACTTGCCTGATTTCGGTTACGCCGCTGTAGCGAATCGATACGAATCTCTCTCTTGTTGAAAGGATTACAGTCCCAATTCGTCCATCAGTTGCTCGGCATCCTGATTCTGGCCGCCCTGTTGCAGCTTTTTCTGCAGCTCCAGCGCCTGTTGCTGCAGGGCACGGATCTGATCGGGATTGTTCATCAGTTGCTGATACTGGCTTATGTCCGGCATCTGCATTTGGCTGGCTTGCTGTTGCGCCTGTCGGTCCGCCAGTTCGCTGGCCTGCTCCTCCTTCTGCCAGTTACCCGCCAGACGGAAATAGTCTGCCGCCAGACGGGGCCGGTTCGCGGACAGGGCAGTGTCCCCCAATTGCTCAGCCTGTTGCAATATATGGTTCAGAGCGGGCTCGTCGTCCATTGCACGGTACAGGTTCATGGCTTCACTGAGCAGTTCAGGCACCTGACTGTAGCGGCTCAGCCTTTTTGCCAAATCTTTTTTAGCCTGAAAAATCTTGTCCTGCTGCAATTGTGCCTGCTGTGGATCCCGAAGCAGGTAGTGCCAGGCACCAGCGTCACTTAGGTGGTTTTTGACTTTACTGAGAGGATCTTGTGGCCAGCGGGCCTGGAGCTGACCGGCTTGTTGCTGCAGACTCAAGACCTTTTGCATATCAGTGCCGGCCTCTTGCTGTAATCTGAACAGATTCAGTCTGTCCTCCAAATAGGCATCCGGCAGGGTGCCGGGCAGGCTTTCCAGTAACCGGCCGATCTGTTCGACCGGCAGTTTGTTGGCATAGGCCTGATGGGCAGGGTCCATCCTGTACTGACCTGTGATGGCCAGTCGGGTCTTGTTATTGGCCTGAAATGATTCCAGTTCCCGGCCACTGAAATGGCTGATGGCCAGCTCGGCCAATTGCCGGTTTTGGGGCGTTGTCTTTAAAGCCTGAATCAACATCCGGTCTGCGTCGGCAAAGTGTCCCCCCAACTCGTACCACTGGAAGGCGCCGGGCTGGTCTGGCGTAAGGCTAAACCATTGGCCGGCATTTTCCGCTTGCTGGCCTTGAGCCTTGCCAAGCGGGGCGGCTAACCTGGCTGCCTGGGCGCCTATCTGTTGGCTGTCAGTGCAAAGGTAACCCTGGGCAAGATGGAGCGCTTGCATGGCAGGCCAGTATAATTGCTTTTGCGACAGCGTCTGGCCTTGTTGCAGATGCTGGCTGGCCTGCTCCGGTGTCAAATCAGCCGCACAACTGGCCTGTGCCTGGCGGGCCAGGGTTAATAGGGCGACCAGGAAAACAAGGTAAAAGCTTGGTTTCATGCTGTGTTACTCACTTAAAATCCGGGCATGCCGGGCATTTTGTTGTAACCGGACGGCAGTTCGAACAAATCAGGATCCTGGGTACCTGTCTCAATGTCCTTGAGCGTCATACTGATGCGCTGCTTGCTTTTACCCTCCACTGAGACAAAGTCCATTTTGACTGGAATATTCTGCTGGTTAAACCAGATAAAACCGCCGCCACTTTTATCCTTCATCAACAGTTTGTACTTATTGGTGGGCTGGCCGTCCAGACTCTCCTCCCCAACCAACTCTATCTGTACATCCTCAGGCGGCTGCCCGGACATTTCCTGCCCCTTGCTCAGGCTTATTTGCGAGTACATTTTCATCATCGGCATCAGTTGCCAGGCCAGTTGTTTGTCAGGACGCTGGATTAAAACCATTTGCATGCCCTCCATATCCATCTCAACCCGCTCTTTGCCCTTGCTGTGGTATAGAGTCTGGGAAAACTGTCCAGCTTCGGACTGAATCACTCGTGTTGCCTTATAGTCGGTCTCTGCCACCGGCAGGGGGGCGGCCGTCAAGCTCAGGCAGGTTAACAAGCCAATCAGGCCGGTGAAGATATGCTTACTGTTCATCTGATTTTTCCTCAAGGTATGTCAGGCAGCCAACCCAAGCACTTTGCTGAGCTTTTGCCACTGACTGTCTGGTAGTTGGGGTTTAAGTCCATCCAGCAATTCCTGAAACAGCTTTGCCGGCATCTGAGCCCTCAGGGAGGCGATTAACTGGTGTCGCTCAGTAAAGCTGATGCTGGTCAGTATCATCAGAGTAAGACGTAACCTGAGTGGCGGAGCGATGGCCGCCACCAGATTCTGCTCCAATTGATGGATTTCAGCATCACTGCACTTATCCCAGAGCAACTGGGCATTGTGCAGTTCTTCCACCTGCATATGCTCGAAATTTTCCGCAATGAACTGAGCCAGCGCCCTGTAAAGCTGCAACAGGGCAGTAGGACGATGGGCGGGATAGAATTGCCGGATCTGGCTGATCAGACCCCGCAGTTTGCGCATCCCATATTCGTGCTCCTGATGATCATGAATCGTACTGAGCTGCAAATTGGGATACTCGTGGCAGATAGCCTGGTGGATAAACTGGTTTTCATGGTTCAGGTGGGCCTGGCAGAGATCCAGAAGATCTTCGACGTGGAGCAATTGCTGTTCGATCTCCTGCTCGTCAGTATCATCCAACTGACCCAAACCGGTCAGCACCTGACACATCCTGTTTCGCAATGCTTTATGGATCAGGGTGTAAATATTGTATCGGCTTTGCTGCATGATAAGACCCTTCTGATATTCCTGAATCTATTCTAGGCAGTTGCAGGCTGACAGACCGGTAAGACATGACTAAGGCAATACTAAAAGTTTCTTAAGCAGGCTTCTTTTTGTTAACGCGTTGTGAAACTCTTAAGTTGAAAGGCGGGTCCTAATTCAGCAAGGGGAGGTTGATCAATCAAATTGCTATAAGATCTGTTTCGGTCGATACGCCAGCTTACATTTTGGCGGGATATCCGGTCTTGTTGGTCTGCCTGCCGAAGTCTACTGTAATAGTATCTGTTTCGCTGGAGAGGCCTTATGAAACATACCGCCATTCTGTTGTCAGCGTTTTGTCTGATGATCCTGGCCGGGTGTGCCAGTACCACTCAGAAACTGGTCGACAACCCAAATCTGCATTTTGCCGATCAGGCGTTCCCTGGTTTCCGGCAGGTGGAGATTGAAAGCGAAGAGGAAGTTTTTGCGCTGGATGATTACATGCGCGACTTTGTCGACAAGCATACCTTCAGGGTCGAGGATCCCAAACAGCGGATCAAGAAGTTGGTTGCGGGTATCTTTGATCGTTCCCATATGAATCTGCTCTATGTAAGCGACGCCAACACCAGCGCCCGTGATACCTTTCACAATCGATCAGCCAATTGCCTGTCCATGTCCATCATGACCTATGCCCTGGCAGATTACGCGGGTATGGATGTGTCGTTTCAGGATGTGCAAGTGCCGGAGTTCTGGACCCGTCGTGGTGGCTTTAGCCTGATGAATGGCCATATCAACCTGCGGGTGATGCCCCGTAACGAGCATAATACGACTTACGTCCGTAAAGGGGGCATGGAGGTAGACTTTGATCCGATGATCTTCAAGGTCCGCTTTCCCAGTGAGGGGATAAGTAAGCGCCGGGTACTGGCAATGTACTACAACAACAAGGCCGCAGATTTTCTGGTCAGGCAGAATTATGCAGCGGCCTATGCTTACGTGAGGAGCGCCCTGGTCGCTGAGCCGAATCTGAGTGAAGCCTGGGTTAACCTGGGGGTATTGTACCGGCACAACGAAATGCTGGACGAAGCGGAAGGCGTCTACAACCTGGCCATCAGTATCAACGATAACCGCAGCGCACAGGAAAACCTGGCGTTTGTGTATCGGATGACCGGACGGGATGAGCAGGCTGAGGCCATCATGGCGTACCTGCAAACGAAACGAACCAGTAACCCCTTTTATCACTATATGCTGGGGCAGGAGGAACTGGACCAGAAGCACTATCAGGACGCCATAGAACACTTTCGCGAGGCGATCCGCCTGAATCGCAATCAACATGAATTCTACTATGCTCTGGCCAAGACGTACTATCAGATGGGTGATCTGGTGGCCACAGAAAGGTATCTGCGGCTGGCCAAGCGCCGGGCAATATTCGACCAGGACGAAGATCGCTATCAGAACAAGATCAACCTGCTGACCCAACTCTAGCATGATGCGTTCTGGCCCACTGTTGGCGTTGTTGCTATGCCTGTCTTTTCAGGCCCAGCCTGAGGGGGATGAGAAGCAGGATGGTCCTTTTCTGACGCCTGACAGCTTGTGGCAAGATCTGACGGTACTGAGCAGCGACGAGATGGCGGGACGCAGAACCGGCCGACCGGGTTCACGTCTGGCCCAGAGCCATATTGCCGGACAGTTCGCCGGGGCCGGCCTGCAAAGCTTCAACGGGCAGTACTCCCTGCCGTTTCGCATCGACTCCACGTTATCCGATTTACAGGGCACCAATCTGGCGGGCTGGGTTGCCGGAACCGAAAAGGTGAGCCGGTACCTGGTGGTCACGGCCCATTATGATCATCTAGGTAAGAAAGGTCGGCGGATATACAACGGCGCAGACGACAATGCCTCGGGGGTGGCGGTGCTGCTGAGCCTGGCCCGGGCCATTGCGTCTCAACCGATGCGGCATTCAGTCATCTTCCTGGCCACTGACGCCGAAGAGCTGGGGCTCTATGGTGCTAAAGCCTTTCTGGACAATCCTCCGGTGCCGCTGCTGAACTTAGTCGCTAATCTCAATCTGGATATGCTGGCCCAGGGTGGACGGCGACAGCGCCTGTTCATCGGCGGAGCCAGGCATTATCCCCTGTTGCAGCCCGCCGTACAGCAGGCTTTGCAACAGGCGCCCCTGGAATTGGTTGAAGGTCATGACGGCATGAGCCGTGGCTACCAAAGTCGCAGCAGGATCAACTACCGGATTGCCAGCGACCATGCTGTATTTGCCGGACGTAGCATACCCTATCTGTTTCTCAGTGTTGCCGATCACCGGGACTACCACACCATCAATGACCGGATTGACAGGATAGACAGGGATTTTTTCGGCCGTGCTGCCCAAACCGCCCTGCTGGTCCTGCAGCAGATGGATAAGCTGGATTATCAGAAATAGGCCAGTTGTATGCCAAGGCTGATGCGCTTTTGGTGGCGGTTGTAATCAATCAGCGAATCGCCGTAACCGTTGAAGTATTGCAGCAGTATTTCGTACCTGTCGTTGATGGGATAGCTGAGGTTAAGTTCCACACTGCCTTTGTTGTCACTGGTCTTGAGATTGTTGCGCAGCAGGGTCATCAGCTTGAAGTTGCCAAAATAGGTGCCATAGCCAAACTCGAAATGCCCCAGGTAGTGCGTAATATCGGGGTTATCATCGCCACCCGGATCCAGCGGCTCGTCCTTGTTGTCCTCCTTGAAGCGATACCAGGCTTTAAGGAAATAAAATGAATCCTGATCGCTGAATAAGAGCGATGCATACAGACGGTTCCAGCTTCTTGAGCGTCTCTGATCCTGTCCGTTGGACTGATGAACCAGACCCAGTTGTGCCAGATTGAAACGAAATCCGAGCACACTCAGACGAGTCTGCCAGTTGTAAAAGACTTCCGGCTCGTAATTTGTCTCACGGAAGGGTTTGGACAGTTCATCGTTGTAGACCTGCCAGAGGGACATGGCAGTAAAGCCGAAGTACAGGCCTTCCAGGCCCTCGTTGATATCTGGCAGGTAAACGGGCATCTTGACGCTGATCTGGAACTTGGCCTCAATATCGTCAATGAGGCCCTGTGTGTTCGCGTAATCCTGATTGGGATTAGCCTGATAGCTGATCGGCAACAGATAGTTGAGTTTGTGCTGGGTGAAGGAGTAAGGATTCTGCAGGCTGCTGGTGTCGGCGTTGATGCGTCTGTCCACCAGGCTTGGAATCTTCTCTTCCACTACGGCCTCCTGTTGCGCCTGTGTTTGGGTACACCACAGAACAGCACAGCCAACCCAGGCCAGCAGGCATTGCCACCTCATCCTTTCTACTCCCTTGCCATAACTGCCTACAGGATGACAGATCTGTCCGATGCAAGGCAACGCCGTTACCAGCTTGCTCTATTTTGGTGCAGAGCTCTGGGTTGGCACGCTGTTGGTGCAGCAAATTGCGTCTCTTTCTGCCTATCTATTCGTAATGCATTGAATATTGTGGTTATTTTTAGATGGCACGGCTCTTGTTTGACATTCTGGGTCGACAGCAAGAATTAATCAAACCAGGAGCAACAAGATGAAATTAGTCAGTGCGATCATCAAGCCCTTCAAGCTTGATGATGTTCGTGAAGCGATTTCAGAAATAGGTATCGACGGGCTGACCGTGACTGAAGTCAAAGGTTTCGGCCGTCAGAAAGGTCATACCGAGCTGTATCGCGGTGCGGAGTACCAGGTGGATTTTCTGCCCAAGGTCAAGTTGGATATCGCCGTTCAGGACGACCATGTGGACCGCTTGGTGGAAGCCATTGTTGGCGCGGCCAAAACCGGCAAGATTGGCGATGGCAAAGTCTTTGTCTTCGATCTTGAACATGCGGTGCGGATCCGTACCGGCGAGACAGATAGCGACGCTATCTAACAGCACTAGGAGTCTGTAATGGAACAAACCTTTCACCTTCAGTATGCATTAGATACCTTCTACTTCCTGATTTGCGGCGCGTTGGTCATGTGGATGGCCGCCGGATTCGCCATGCTGGAAGCCGGCCTGGTGCGGGCCAAGAATACCACCGAGATCCTCACCAAGAACGTGGCCCTGTATGCCATTGCCTGCATTATGTACATGGTGTGTGGCTACGCCATCATGTATGACGGCGGCATTTTCCTGGCAGGTATTGCCGACGTGGATGTGGCCTCTACCCTGGGGGATTTCGCTGCCCGAGAGGATGGTTTCGAAGGCGGGGCAATTTATTCCGGTGCCTCAGATTTCTTCTTCCAGGTAGTATTTGTGGCAACCGCCATGAGCATTGTGTCGGGCGCAGTGGCCGAACGCATGAAGCTCTGGGCTTTCCTGATTTTCACCGTGGCGATGACCGGCTTTATCTATCCCATGGAAGGTAGCTGGACCTGGGGTGGTCAATCCGTATTCGGGCTGTATGTGCTGGGGGATCTGGGCTTCTCCGATTTCGCCGGATCAGGCATCGTACATATGGCCGGTGCGGCGGCGGCTCTGGCAGGCGTCTTATTGCTGGGTGCCCGTAAAGGCAAGTACACCAAGGATGGAAAAATCAATGCCATTCCTGGCGCCAACCTGCCACTGGCGACACTGGGGACCTTTATTCTGTGGATGGGCTGGTTTGGCTTTAACGGCGGCTCAGTACTGAAGCTGGGTGATATTGCCAACGCCAACTCGGTGGCCATGGTGTTCCTCAATACCAATGCCGCTGCCGCGGGAGGAGCGGTTGCGGCGCTGATCCTGGCCAAGATACTGTTCAAGAAGGCGGATCTGACCATGGCTCTTAACGGGGCCCTGGCCGGTCTGGTGGCGATTACGGCCGAACCCTCCACCCCCACGGCGTTACAGGCCACATTGTTCGGTGCCGTGGGTGGACTGATCGTGGTCATGTCAATCGTCGCCCTGGACAAGCTGAAAATTGATGACCCGGTGGGCGCCATCTCGGTGCATGGTACTGTCGGTCTGTTCGGCCTGCTGATTGTGCCACTGACCAATGAGGGGTCTACTTTCAGCGGGCAGATTATCGGTGCGGCCACCATTTTTGTCTGGGTTTTCGTCGCCAGTCTGGTGGTATGGGGCGTGCTCAAGGCCGTGATGGGTATCCGCGTCAGTGAGGAAGATGAATACCAGGGGCTGGATATGATCGATTGCGGTCTGGAGGCCTACCCTGATTTCACCGGCTCTCGTAAGTAAAACGACCGGCCGGCTGACCAACAAAAAACATTACAGGTCAGGCGGTGTAACCTGTTCTCGCAAGGGAACACACCAGTGCAGGACAATTGTCTGACAACTGGTGAGCTTTTCCACTGTGTCCTTTGCCCCGGCTCTGCCGGGGTTTTTTGTTTCCCTGAACGGCCGTAACCTGCCCTGGCAGGCCGTTCGCGCCGGGTCGACTTCCAAACACAGCAGCTTACAAGTAAGCTATCCTTATGATTCAATTAGTTAGCCGGTATCTGCAATGCGTTTATGTCATTTCTTCCTGGCCAGCCTCTGGCTGCTCAGTTTCCCATCCCTGTCTTATGACCGGATTACGGGTCTGCCCTTTGCCACGCGCTCTGAAGTCATTGCCCAGCAAGGGATGGCGGCGACCAGTCAGCCGCTGGCGACGCAGGTGGCACTGGATATCCTCAAACAGGGCGGCAATGCCGTCGATGCCGCTATTGCCGCCAATGCCATGCTGGGACTGGTGGAGCCGACGGGTAATGGGATTGGCGGCGATCTGTTCGCCATAGTCTGGGATGCCAAGAGCAAGCAGCTCTATGGTCTGAATGCGTCGGGGCGCTCACCCAAATCACTGACACTGGGTTACTTCAAAGAACACGGCATGGTCAGCATACCTTCTTACGGGCCTTTGCCTGTCTCCGTGCCGGGGGCCGTGGATGGCTGGTTTGAACTACATGGTAAGTTCGGCAGCCTGCCCATGACCAGTATTCTGGCGCCGACCATCCAATATGCCAAACAGGGTTTCCCGGTCAGTGAGCTGATTGCCTGGTATATGCAGCGCAGTGTGTCGAGATTGAGCCAGTATCCCGGCTTTAAGGAAACTTTTATGCCGGGGGGACAGGCACCGGTCAAGGGTCAGATTTTCAGAAATCCGGATTTGGCCAATACCCTGGAGAAAATAGCCACTGGTGGCCGTGACGCGTTCTATAAAGGGGATATTGCCCGCACCATTGCTGCCTATATGAAAGAGCAGGGTGGCTTTCTCAGCTACGAAGACCTGGCCAGTCATACCTCAGACTGGGTGGATCCGGTTTCCACCAATTACCGGGGCTATGATGTCTGGGAACTGCCACCTAATGGCCAGGGTATTGCAGCGCTGCAGATCCTGAATATTCTGGAGGGCTATGATATCCAGGGCATGGGATATGGTTCGGCTGAATATATTCATACTTTTGTCGAAGCGAAGAAGCTGGCCTTTGAGGACAGAGCAAAATACTACGCCGATCCGGCATTCAATGAGATCCCGGTGGACTGGCTGATTTCCAAGGAGTATGCCACGAAACGCCGGCAACTGATTGACCCCCGCAAGGCCGCCAAAACTTACGACGCCGGATTATACCAGGGGGATACCATCTATCTGACCACCGCCGACAAAGAGGGTAATATGGTGTCACTGATCCAGTCCAACTACCGGGGCATGGGCTCTGGTATGACGCCCACCGGACTTGGTTTTATTCTGCAGGACAGGGGGGAACTGTTTTCTCTCAAAGAAGGGCACTTTAATGTGTATGCACCAGGCAAGCGTCCTTTTCATACTATCATCCCCGCCTTTGTCACCAAGGATGGCCAACCCTGGCTGAGTTTTGGAGTAATGGGAGGCGGTACCCAGCCACAGATGCATGCGCAGATCGTGATTAATCTGGTCGATTTTGGCATGAACCTGCAGGAAGCGGGTGATGCACCGCGTATTTTGCACTCAGGTTCCAGCCAGCCCACTGACGAGAGGATGTCCGATGGTGGTTATGTCAGCCTCGAGAGTGGTTTCACCCCTCTGGTCAGAAGGCAACTGGTGCAGATGGGCCATACGCTGACCGATGTATCGGGAGCTTTCGGCGGCTATCAGGCGATTATGCGGGATCCACAAACTGGCGTATATTATGGCGCGTCGGAAAGCCGCAAGGATGGTCAGGCGGCTGGGTACTGACCAACAATGTTGAAGTGGAAGCGGAAGTTATCAGATGGCAGCTCTCACAATAGGCCTGATGATTAACCCGCTTATCTGTGGCTGAGAGTTAGACGAAGTTACCCTGAGTGACAACTGACAAAATCAACTAGGAATTGCATGTCGCAACCGCAAAAGGGCATTTGTGCCGAGCCCAATCTGCATGCTCTGTATCTGCTGTTTAACGTAGTCGATGAGGATACGGCCCAGTTGCGCATAAAGCTGGCAAAGATGCTGGATATTTTCGATCATTATGATCAGGAGCATTATGAGGCCATGGTTACCGGCGTGGTGGCCATAGGCAGTAACTACTGGCTGGAACTTTATCCTGGTCTGATCCCGCTGGAGCTGGCGCCTTTTCCGGATATCCACTGCGAAGATCGGCAGGCCCCGGCAGTGCCCTGCGATCTCTTTGTCCAGATCCGGGCCGATCGGGCGGATGTCTGCCATGCCGTGGGGTCGGAAATCTATGACCTCCTCAAGGATCAGGCCGAATTGGTGGAGCAGGTAAAGGGCTTTCGTTATCTGGAAGGACGTGATCTGACCGGCTTTATGGAAGGCTCGGACAATCCCCGGGGCATGAAGAAGTTGGCTGTTGCCATAGTGGGTGACGAAGATACGGATTTTGCCGGTGGCAGCTATCTGCATATACAGCGTTACCGGCATGACCTGGACAGGTGGAATCTGCTCAATATCGCCCAGCAGGAGGTGATCATGGGGCGAACCCGGGAAGAAGGCGTACCCTTTGCCTCAGAAGATGATTGTTCCAGCAGTCACTACCAGCGTTGCCGGGTATTGGACGAGCAGGGTAACCCTGTGCAGATCCTCACCCAGAATATGCCCTATGGCGATATGCAAAGCCAGGGACTGTTCACCGTCTCCTGCTCCAGAAGTCCAAAAGCCTTCAGCCGCATTCTGCAAAGTCGGATCCTGGGTGACCGGCTGGGCAATTATGACAAGCTGCTGGATTACACCAAGGCAGAAACGGGGGCGGCATTTTTCGCCCCCTCCATCCAGTTTCTTAAAAGAAACGGAGTCTAGTCACTTCAACACTTCAGTCAGTACCTGGCCGGTGGATTTGTCCGGGTAGCTGATTTTCATCAGGGCCGAGAGGGTGACGGCCAGATCCTCCGGGGATACCTGACGGTAAATGGTTCTGGGCTTGATCTGCCAGCCGGCGAAGAAGAGCGGCACATGGGTATCATATTTGTACGGTGAACCATGGGTGGCTGCCGAGTAGGCTTCCAGCATGGTAGAGGGTTGCTGGACCAATACCAGATTACCGGCCCGCTCGGGCACATAGGCATTCTGAACCTTGCGGGCAATAGGGTCAAAAGACCAGTCCTGGCTTGTCAGCTCGGTACGGGTAAATACCCGGGCCACACCTGGCAGATCCCTCGCGTGTTTGGCCACGGCGTTCTCCACCATTGTCATATCCAGCTTGTGCTGCTTAATCAGTTGCAGATCCAGATACAGGAAGGGTAACTGAACGTCCCGTACCAGTTTGCCGTCGATTTGGAACTGTTCAGCCAGAGCCTGATTGATGGCCACAAACTCTTTACCGGTATTGCCACGAAAACCAGCGAAGCCCATGGACTTCTTGTATTCCGGAATAGCATCCACGCCATGGTCTGCGGACAGGGCCAGCAGGACGTTGTCCAGGCCGATTTCCTTGTCGAGGAAATAGAAAAAGTCTGCCAGAGTGCTGTCCAGTTTAATCAGGTGATCTTCAGCTTCCAGGCTGTTGGGTCCGAACATGTGGCCTACGTAGTCATTCACCGAGAAACTGACAGACAGGTAATCGGTTACCTCATCCTTGCCCAGTTTGTGTTCTTTCACCAGTTGTCTGGCAAATTCGGCAGTAATCTGATCGCCAAAAGGGGTGTAGCTCAGCATACCGTAATAGGCGCTGTCGGCTTTGGCTGGCATCTGGTGAGGAAAGCCGCTGTTGAACCCCTTGGGCGGGATCTGAAAGGGGCGGTTGCCCGCATCGTTGCGGTAGCTGCTTTCTTCCCTGCTCAGCTCCCAGGCTTTGCCGGCAAAACTGTCCACATAACCTGACTGGTTGAAAGATACCGCATAAGCGGGCAGGTCATCGTAGTAGTAGCTGCTGGTGACCATCTGACCGGATTTCTTGTCAAGCCAGAAGGCTTTGCCAAAGTGGCCTCCGGTCAGTACCGCACCTCTGTCCTTGGTGGACACTGCATAGATCTTTGCCTGCCCGTTGGTGGAAAAATGCAGCTCATCGGAAAAGGTGGACGCCATCAGGTTAGCCGGCGAGGCGCTGTAGCCCTCAGCGCCGAGCAGGGTGGTGTCGGTATCGGATACGCAGTAAACCCCTTTGCCTGTTTGCCTGTCCATCCATTGGTTGGCCGCGATACCGTGCTGGGAGGGCAGAGCCCCGGTGGCCAGGGTTGCATGGCCCACGGCAGTCAGGGTGGTGGCGTGGCGATAATGGGCATTGGTGTAAAGGGTGCCCTGCTCGAGGAATCGGTTAAAGCCCTTGCGATTGCCCTTGTTGAGAAAGTGGTCCTGATACTTGTGCAGCACATCGCCCCGCAACTGATCCACGGTAATCTGTACGATGAGCTTGGGTTGTGCTGCAAGAGCCTGACTGCCGATAACAACGCAGAGTGCAAGGGAGCCGAACAGGGTTCTATTCATTGTTTTCATCCTTTGATATTCAGTCTCAGATAACACCCAGTTCACGCAGGCGCTCTTTAAGATAGCTGTCGGCCGTATGCCGATCTGACAATACGACGTCGGGCCTGGGATGCAGGAACAGCGGCAGTGAGATACGTGACTTCTTCTGATCGGTGCCCTGGGGGTTGATCACCCTGTGCGTCGTGGAAGGGAAGTAGCCCCCCGAGGCTTCCTGCAGCATGTCGCCGATATTAACGATCAGGTTGCCAAAGTCACAGGGTACGTCGATCCACTCCCCGGATTTACCTTTTACCTGCAGGCCGGGCTCATTTGCCGCCGGCAGGACGGTTAACAGGTTTATATCTTCGTGGGCTGCCGCACGTATGGCGCTTGGTTCCTCGTCGCCGGACAGGGGCGGGTAATGCAATACACGAAGCAGTGTCTGCTGGCTGTCCTTGATCATATGGGACAGAGGCTGGGAATACTTGTCGGCTACCTGGGCAGGCGAATGCTTCTCCACCCAGGACAGCAGGGTCGCGGCAAAATCCGTGGCTTGCTGGTAGTACTCTGCCAACTGCGGGCGTAAGGCTTCAGGACAGCGGCCCCAGGGATAGTAGTGGAAGTATTCCTTTATGTCCTTGACAGTAAAGCCTTTAGCGGTCTCTGAAACCGATGGCGGAAAGTAACCGTCCTGGGTTTCCTTGCTGAACAGAAAATCCTGTTTTTCCTCTGAGTCGAAGAAGGCCTGCCAACGCCTGTAAATATTATCCACCAGCGACTGCTGAATGGGATGGTTCTTCAACACGCCAAACCCTGTCTGGTGAAGAGACTCGACAAACGCCTGTTCGGCATTGGGGGCTAGGTAATCAACGGCGACTAATTTCATACTGGCACCTGTATAGCTAATTTCTCGATATAAACCTGTGTTTTAAGCCTGTCACAAAAACAGAAAAAATCCTGCGATGGCGGCGCTCATCAGATTGGCCAGGGACGCGGCCAGCACGGCGCGCAGACCCAGCTCGGCGATATCATGCCGGCGGCTGGGTGCCATGCCGCCCAACCCGCCCAGCAGAATGGCAATGGAACTGAGATTGGCGAAACCGCACAGGGCAAAGGTCACGATGGCCTGGGTACTGGCGCTGAGCTGTTCCTTGTGGCCGACAAAATCAAGGTAGGCGACAAATTCATTGACCACTACCTTTTGCCCGATAAAGCTGCCTGCCAGTCTGGCTTCTTCCCAGGGCACGCCAATGATGAAGGCCAAGGGCTGGAAGATGATGCCCAGAATCGCCTGCAGGGTCAGGTCGCCCTGGCCAAAAAAGCCACCCACCCAGCCGATAATGCCATTGAGCAAGGCAATAAGTGCCACGAATGCCAACAGCATGGCGCCAACATTCAGAGCCAGCTTCAGACCACTGGCGGCACCGGCTGCGGCGGCATCAATCACATTGACACTGCGCTCCTCAACATGAGCGAGATCCTCAAGGTCATTTTTAGGTGTCTCGGTTTCCGGCAGGATCAGCTTGGCCATCATCAGGCCGCCGGGCGCGGCCATAAAGCAGGCGGCAATCAGGTACTTGAGTTCCACGCCCAGACCGGCGTAGCCTGCCAGGACGGAACCCGCCACTGACGCCAGACCACCGACCATTACCGCAAACAGCTCCGAGCGGGTCATGGTGGGAATAAAAGGTTTGACCACCAGCGGCGCCTCGGTCTGACCCACAAAAATATTGGCGGTGGCCGACATGGCCTCCGGACGGCTGGTCTTCAGCAGGCGCTGAATGGCGCCGCCGATGAGACGAATCACCCAGGTCATGATGCCCAGGTAATAAAGCACAGCAATAAAGGAAGAGAAAAACACGATAATGGGCAGCACATGGATCGCAAACATAAAGCCATACTTCTGCTCCCCAAGGTCACCAAAGAGGAAGGCGATGCCCTCCCTGGCATAGAGAATGATCTGCGATACCGTACCTGAAATGGCCAGCAGCATGTCCTTGCCAAAGGGAATATACAAAACCAGGGCGCCCAGCGACAACTGCAGGGCAAAAGCGCCAAGGACGGTGCGCCAGTTAATGGCTCTGCGATTGGTGGAGAGCAGATAACCTATGCCAAGCAGCAGTAAAATCCCAATCATACTGACCATGGGTGTTCCTTCTTATTATTATTTCAGAACCTGCTGGATATGGGACTTCAGCACATCCAGCGCGATACGATTCTTGCCGCCCTGCGTCACTATGACATCCGCCGTAAAGCGGCTGGGGGCGACAAACTTGTGATACATGGGTTTGACCGTGGACTCGTACTGCTCGGTGATGGATTGCAGCGAGCGGCCGCGCTCCTGCAAGTCCCGGGTGATACGACGCAGCAGGCAGATATCCAGTGGCGTGTCGATAAACACTTTGATATCGAACAGGGGCAATAACTCCGGACTGGCCAGCAGCATGATGCCTTCCACTATGATCACAGAAGCCGGGGTAATGGGCTGTGTGTCAGGCAGTCGGGTATGGGTCTTGAAGCAATACTGGGGGTAATCGATGCTTTGCCCCTGTTTAAGTTCTTCCAGGTGCCGGATCAGCAGCTCATGCTCAAATGCCTTGGGGTGGTCATAATTGGTTTGCAGGCGATCTTCCATGGACAGGTGGGTCTGATCGCGATAGTAGTGATCCTCACAGAGCACACGGATATCCAGACCTTCGTCGAGAATTTCAGCTATCAGGGTTTGCGTGAACAGGGATTTTCCTGAACCTGAACCACCTGAAATGGCGATGATCCGCGTGTTTGGCATGGTGAGTAAAATCGGTCGCTGGCAAGTGAGGCAAGAGTACCAGCGAAACAGAAAAAAGCCAGTGACAGGCAAGGAAAGGGATTAATTAGCTTTACGTAAAGATATATCTTCTTGATTCAATTCAACACAGCCGGCTTAGTCGTTATTTACCGATAAATTCCAGTTCGGCCTGACGGATCTCCTCAAGGGCATAATTGTGCAATTTGGACCGTGAGCCCTCACCCTGTGCCTTGGGGGGATAGAATGGCGCTTTGAGCTCAGGCGCGTCCCGGAACACGTCGTCAAGAGCGGCGCGAATTTCACTGAGCATCTTATCCAGGTTGGTACTGAAATCCGGCCGCTTGCGGATTGTGTGGCCCAGTTCCATCAGCCGCGAAAAATAGCGGTTGGCCAGTTCCAGCAATTCGGAGGGAATGTTCTTGTTGTGGTTGAGGGCAGCATTTTGGTTATGCAGACAATATTCCAGCAGGGCCACATAAAAGCAGAACGGCTTGTTTGAGAGTTGTATCTGCCGTTCGTCAAGTCCGTTGGAAAGTGTCCGGTTACGCAGGTCGATAATCAGTTTGGGGAGGTTGTTGCCATGCTCGGCATGCTGGTGCTGAGATTGCTCCTCCACTGCAACCAGACGTTGTCTGATCAGAAAACCCAGCAGCAGCGCCGCCAGCAATGGAACCACTGATAAGGCCTGGGACAGTGGCAAGGCAGGGTGGAACAGGGTCAGTGCCAGCATCTGTCCGGGCGCCTGCATCTGATGGGTTACCTCAATGCCTGGCTGGTTATGCAGAATCTGCGGCGCATTGATGCCGGCAAGGTTCAGCACCCTAACCGGTTGTTGCCTGGCCTCGGCCTGCTGGTTCAGCTCGGCGAGGTATCGCTGCACGGCTTGTTCATCAGCCACTTTGTTCATTATGTCGTTTGGCAGTCTGAGCCAGGGAAGATCCAGGGCTATCCGCTTCTCCAACGCCTGCGCCACTGTCTGTGTATATTGCTGATGGGCTGATCTGGCCGCCAAAAAATACAGGGTCTGAAAAACCATATAGCTGGCCAGGATAAACAACCCAAGGGTCAGCCGGTTGTCGGCAACTAATTTGTTCAGGCCTGACATCTGGGCTCCGCGGTTAACTGGCTGAAATAGCTGGAATCCTGATCATGGGCTACCTGTATTAATGTCTGCTGGATAGCGCAGAACAGATCGATGTTGTTGGTTTCCATCTTCAGGTACCACTTGCTGCCACTGACCTGCTGCTCTATCGGCGTGATGTAGTTGCGGGACAAAATTGCCTCGTCCGAATCCTGCCAATAAGACGAGACGATATCCACACGGCCGGATGTGAGCAGGTTGCGCAGTTCCGAATGAGAGTTGGCGTAGGTAATCTGCATATTATCCAGGTTCAAATTCAGGGATTTGAACATCTGGATAGGAATAATATGGCCCGAGCGACTGGTAGGGTAATCCAGCAGGCCGATGCGCTTGTCCAGCAGGTATTCCTTACTGATCCTGGGCTGTTCGCGCATGGCGATCAGGTAGGCCGGATAATCCGGATAGGCGGCAACCACCCGATAGCCATAGGTGGACTCGCCTTTTACCGCTTCCATCAGGTTTTCCTTTACCAGGGCCAGGTCGGCAATGCCCTTACCCACATATTGCAGAACCTGATCCTCATTATGGTTCCAGACAGCGCGAACTTTGCCAAATTGCTTTGCGACTACTACATTGGCACAGAGTGATTTCGCCAGATTTTTCGCCACGGACTCGGCGCCGATAAACACCGTCAGGGCCGCCCTGTTGTTTTCTGCCTGGGTCTGACATTCAAAATATTGTTCAAGGATCGGACTGAAATCGATAACCTGTTCCGGTACGAGCTGCCGTCCCATCAACCACATCAGAGTGGCCAGCAATGCTGCCAGGCTGATCAGTGTGGTTTTGGACAGGGCGAATCGCGTTCGGGGCATGGATTTGCTTGGACCGACTTGAGTAATGGGGTGTATTTCAACAGCTAATCTTACTTGTTTCAATGGGTAAAATTATTTGTATGGCGTAACCCATTGAAAATAAAGGTATATGAACAAGAAGTTATGAATCTTGTTGAAGGCTTCCTATTTATGGCTGAGAAAGGACAATTTCAGTCGGGAAATTCGAGGGATGGGTAAACTTTAATCAAGTTCTGTTCGGGCCATAAGCAGTAGTACAAGCGTCCGTCAGAAATAAGTTTGCAATAAACTCTTACTAAACTGTGACTCGCACACTACAACCTAGGAAAGCACAATGTTTAATAAATCCAAGCTCAATCGCGTAGCCTTGGCCGTGGCTTTGTCAGTTGGCATGACAGCCAGCGTCATGGCTCAGGAAACCGCTTCTGATATTCGTGGTAGCATCACTGCGCAGTCGGGCCAGACTGTCTCAGGTGCTACGGTTACTATTACCGATAACCGTACCGGTTCTACCCGCGTCCTGACCACCAATGAAACAGGCTCTTTCAGCCTTCGTGGATTGCAGGTTGGTGGCCCCTACACTGTGACCGTTACAGACGAGTTGGGTTCAACCAAAGTTGAGAACCTGTTCCTGAAGTTGGGTGAAACCACCAGTTTGAACGTGCAACTGGAGCCCAAAGAAAACATCGAGACTATTTCTGTTACCGGTACTATCACCAACTCTAACTATGGTGCTACTGGTCCTGCTGCCAACTTTGATCTGGCAGCGCTTGAAGCGGCTCCGGCCATCAATCGTGATCTCAAAGACCTGATTCGTATTGACCCCCGTGTGTATATCGACGAAGGCTTCAATGATTCAGTACAGTGCGCTGGTGCCAACTCCCGCTTTAACAGCCTGACCGTTGATGGTATTCGTACCAACGATAACTTCGGTCTGAACAGTAACGGTTACCCCACCGTACGTATTCCTTTCTCTTATGACTCCATAGCCCAGGTATCAGTCGAACTGGCACCTTTCGATGTTCAGTACGGTGGCTTTACTGCCTGTAACATCAACGCTGTAACCAAATCCGGTGGCAATGAGTTTCACGGTGGTGCCTTCTTCGATTACACCAACGACTCACTACGTGGCGACAAGCTGGAAGGTGAAGATATCAACGTCGGTGCATTTAATGAGCGGCGTTACGGCTTCCATGTTGGCGGTGCCCTGATTGAAGATAAATTGTTCTTCTTCACCTCCTATGAAAAGCTGGAAGGTTCGGATCTGTTTGATCGTGGTCCGGCCGGCTCCAATGCTGCCGTTGAAGTACTGGGCTTCTCCGAAGCGCAGTATCAGGAAATTCTGGATATCGCCCGTAATCTCTACAACTACGAGCCAGGCCCGTTGGTCTCCAGCCTGCCGGTTGAAGATGAAAAGATCATGGCCAAACTGGATTGGAATATTAACGAATTCCACCGTGCCTCTTTGGTTTATAACTACAACGACGGTAACACCATCCGAGAATCGGACGGTGACTCTGACGAGTTTGAATACTCCAACCACTACTATGACCAAAGCGGTGAGTTTGAGTCTTATGTAGCCTCCTTGTACTCCGACTGGACGGATAACTTCTCAACTGAGTTACGTATCGGTACCTCTGACTTCGATGCCAATGTAATCCCGCTGGGCGGCACTGAGTTTGGTGAAGTGCAGATTCGAACCAGTAACAATGGTGCTCGCGCAACGGTTTATCTGGGTGCGGACGACTCCCGTCATGCCAACAAACTGACTTATTCCAACGACACCTTTAAGCTGGCCGGTACTTACCTGCTGGGCGACCACGTAATCACTGGTGGTTACGAGTACGAAAATCTGGACGTATTTAATCTGTTCGTCCAGGAAGCCGAAGGTGAGTATCGCTTCGACTCAATTGAAGACTTCCGCAATGGTACGCCAGAGCGGATCATCTACGAGAGCGCTGCGGGCACCAATGATCCTACCGATGGTGCGGCAGAGTTTTCTTACCAGATTCACACCGCCTATATCCAGGATGAGTACTATCATATCGACTGGGATGCCACCTTCACGTTCGGTATCCGTTATGACTGGTACACCAGCGACGACTACCCAATCGAAAACCCGCTGATTGAAGAAACCTATGGTTTCTCCAACGTACAGAATATGGATGGCAAGGACCTGATCCAGCCCCGCTTTGGCTTTAACATGATGGCCACTGACTCTTTGGAGCTGCGCGGTGGTTTCGGTCTGTACTCCGGTGGTAACCCTAACGTCTGGATTGGTAACAACTACCAGAATAACGGTATTATCCTTAAGGAGAATCAGGACCGTTCCGGTACTTCAGTATTTGATATGGACTTTACCGGCGAAGGTCGTCCTCTCTACGATATCCCGCAGGATTTGTATGATGCGGTGGCCAATGGTCAGGGTCGCAATGGCGGTATCAATGTGATGGATCCCAACTTTGACATCCCGTCAGAGTGGAAATATGCCCTGGGTCTGACTTACACCACAGCGGATGACTATGTGGTTATGGCCGATGTGCTGTACACGGATAAGAAAGACGCTGCCATTATCAGTGACTTGTCTCGAGAGCGTACTGGTGAACCGGCTCCTGATGGTCGTCCTATCTACATCAGCGCCAATGGTCGTTCCGAAGACTTTATGCTGACTAACGTTAAGGGTGATTCTGGTGAATCCACTATCTTCTCGGTGTCACTGAGCAAGTCTCATGACTTTGGTCTGGACTGGAGCCTGGCCTATGCCTACACCGAGTCCAAAGAAGTCAGCCCTATGACCAGCTCGGTGGCATTCTCCAACTACTTCAGCCCTGCTGTGTCTGATGCGGAGAATCCCGGTGTGTCTACTTCTGCTTACGAGATTCCGCATCGTTTTACTCTGCGTATGACCTACGAGCGTGAGTTCTTCGATGGTTATGCCACTCGTTTCAGCGTATTTGGTTCGGCTAACGAAGGGCGTCCTTACAGCTTTGTATTTGACGGTGACCCGGGCTTCGGCAGTACAGCTGGCTTTATCAGCCATAACCTGGTGTATATCCCGGAAGAGAATGATGCCAACGTAATCTATGCCGATGGTTTCGATAAGGCCGCATTCGATGCCTTTGTTGAGTCGCAGAATCTGGCCCGTGGCGAGATCATGGCTGCCAATAGTGTTAACAGCGATTGGTGGACCAAGTTCGATATCAAAGTTGAGCAGGAATTCCCCGGTTTCTACGAAGGTCACAAAGGTAAGGCCTTCCTGGTTATCGAAAACTTCGGCAACCTGTTGAACGATGATTGGGGTGTAATGTACGAAGCCAGCTTCCCTCGTCAACAGGCTATTGTTGATGCGTCCATTAACGACAATGGTCAGTACGTATTCGAAGAGTTCATTACCCCAGCGCTGCAAACCCGTGTGGCCGATGCCTCCTTGTGGGAAATTCGTGTCGGTGTGAAATACAGCTTCTAATCGCCCATGTTGGGATAGAATAAAAGCCGGCCTAGTGCCGGCTTTTCTTTTTATAGAAGCCCTGTTTGCAGATAACAAAGATAAGATAATGATTAAAAGACTTTTACCCTTACTGGTGATGATGTTGAGTGCCACAGTGCAGGCCGATATCCGAATTGCGACCTTTAATGTCAGTATGGAAGCGGAAAATTATGTGCCCCGCGACACACCTGTTTCCGGGCAGGAGCTGTTTGAACTGCTGGCACTGGGCGAACATCCGCAGATCCGCAATACCGCCGAGATTATCCAGCGGGTGCGGCCGGATATCCTGCTACTGAATGAATTTGACTACCATCCGGATCCTCAAAAAGGCATTGAGGCCTTTGTGAATAACTTTCTCAATGTCCCTCAACAGGGCGCAGAGCCTATCGATTATCCCTATTTCTACATCGCGCCGGTAAATACAGGAGTCGATTCAGGACTGGATTTGAACGGCGATGGGGTGGCCTCCGGCACTGAGAACGACGCTTTCGGATACGGTAAGTATCCGGGGCAGTACGGCATGGCGCTGCTGAGCAAATATCCCATCGATACAGAGAATGTGCGTACCTTTCAGGAATTTTTGTGGAAGGATATGCCCGGTAACCTGCTAGGTGCCATCAGGGATGAGCGGGACCAGCCTTGGTATTCACCTCAAGCTCAAGCCATATTGCGTTTGTCGTCCAAATCACATTGGGATGTGCCGGTGCAGGTAAATGGCAAGACAGTCCATGTATTGGCCAGTCATCCCACGCCGCCGGTATTCGACGGCCCTGAGGACAGAAACGGCAAACGTAACCATGACGAAGTGCGCTTCTGGGTGGATTATCTGTCCGGCCCTAAGCAATCTGCTTATCTGTATGACGACCAGGGCAGACAAGGGGGGGTTAAAGGACAGCGTTTTGTGATCCTGGGCGATCTGAATTCCTCCCTGGCCGAAGGCAACTCCATGAAGCAGGCCATTGTCGGCCTGCTGACCCACGACAAGGTCAATGGTCGTGTGGTGCCTACCAGCACCGGTGGAGCGGCCCACAGCCCGGATAATCCCCTGGGCGCCATGCATACCGCAGGATGGCGAATGCGGGCTGACTATGTGCTGCCCTCGGCAGATGGCTGGCAGGTCAGAAACAGCGGGGTATTCTGGCCTGCGGAGGACTCAGAGCTGTACAGACTGGTCAAAGACAGACGCAGTTCCTCTGATCATCGCCTAGTATGGGTGGATTTGGATCTAAAGTAACCAGTAACGGGTGACAAGTAACAACTGGTGATAAGTGATAGTTGAAAAAATAAACTTACTGTTCAAACTATAGCTATATCATGTTTCGTCACTCGTCACTCGCTTACACATTCTCAAACAACCGCTCGACCCGCTCGCGGGTGTCCTCGATACGGCTGACATCGGCCGGGGCGATAAAGATGGTATCGTCGCCGGCAATGGTGCCCAGTACCCCGTCCGATTTGCTCAGGGAGTCCAGCAGGCGGGCGATCAACTGGGCGGCGCCTGGGCTGGTGCGGATAATGACCATCACATTGTTGTGCACTATATCCAGTACCAGATGCTTAAGAGGGCTTTTGGCGGTGGGCATGCCCAGCTCTGGCGGCAGGCAGTAGACCATTTCGCCCAGGGCGTTACGGGTGCGAACCGCACCGAACTTACTGAGCATACGCGAGACTTTTGACTGGCTGATATTGTCAAACCCTTGTTCTTTCAGGGCTTCGACAATTTCTCCCTGAGAGCCAAAGTTTTCTGCTTTGAGGATTTCCTTGAAAGATTTGATCAGTTCGTCTTGTTTTCCGGCCATCTTTGTCCTGCCTGATAGTCTTTTGCGGTACTTTACCGCCCAATCGTGAGTAATACCAATAACTCTGGCCCCTTGATTGTTTTTTGCCCCCTTATCGCTATACCTTGGTAGTAGACAGACTGGACCCGGATCATTTTCTGGTTATGCTTACGCCAACGCGGTGCCGTCAGCTGACTTGCCACGCAGGCATGGAGCCAGTAGACTTTGGCCGCAAATTTCTGATCAATCCGGCGGCACAGCCGGAGCCCAAGGGAGTCGTCTTTCTCCCGATACGAATCTTTTTTAAGCATGCGGCGCGTACGGTTTGGCTGGTCGGCATGCCCATTTAACATTTCACAGGAGATCACAATGAAAGTAGCGGTATTAGGTGCTGCCGGCGGTATCGGTCAGGCCCTGTCTCTTTTACTTAAAACTCAACTGCCAGCAGGCTCAGAGCTTTCCCTGTATGACGTTGCACCTGTCGTCCCCGGTGTGGCCGTTGATCTGAGCCATATCCCTACCGATGTGAAAGTCAAAGGTTACGGCAAGGAAGACCTCAATTCTGCCCTGGAAGGCTGTGATATCGTCTTGATCCCAGCCGGTGTACCCCGTAAGCCGGGCATGGACCGCTCTGATCTTTTCAATATCAATGCCGGTATAGTGCGCAACCTGGTGGACGCCATTGCCGATACCTGTCCCAAGGCCTGTATCGGTGTGATCACCAACCCGGTCAACACCACGGTGGCCATAGCTGCAGAAGCCCTCAAAGCCAAGGGCGTGTATGACAAGAACAAGCTGTTCGGTGTCACCACCCTGGATGTGATTCGTGCCGAGACTTTTGTGGCCGAACTTAAGGGGCTGAATCCGGCCAATGTGCATGTGCCGGTTATCGGCGGCCATTCCGGCACCACCATCCTGCCCCTGCTGTCTCAGGTGGAAGGAGTGAGCTTCACCGATGACGAGATTTCCAGCCTGACGCACCGTATTCAGAATGCCGGTACCGAAGTGGTGGAAGCTAAGGCCGGTGGCGGCTCAGCCACCCTGTCCATGGGCCAGGCCGCAGCGCGTTTCTGCTTGTCGCTGGTGGCAGCCATGCGGGGCGAAAATGTGGTGGAGTACACTTATGTGGAAACCAACAGCGATGATGCCCGCTTCTTTGCCCATCCTGTGCGCCTGAGCGCTAATGGCGTGGAAGAAATCCTGCCCTACGGCAAACTGAGTGATTTCGAACAAAAAGCCAAACAGGATATGCTGGAAGGCCTGCGCGGCGATATCAAGCTGGGCGAAGAGTTCGTCAACAAAGCCTGAACCTCAGTCTGAAGTAAAAAACCGTCTGCGGACGGTTTTTTTAGCTCTGCCATTTAAGCAGGTTCAGAAATTCCCGCCGGGTCTTAGGGCCATAGGTCTGGAAATGGGGGGTGGGATGGTTGCGATACTCCTCCTTGTTCAGGGCAATCCTGTCCCGGCTCATCATCTGACTCACCTCATCAAGGCTTATCTGGTAAGGCTTGATGGCGTTAAGACCAAAAATGCGGGCTTTCAGGTCGCGGGTCAGAGCTGGGTAGCCGTACTGATCCTGAAAGGCCTGACTTATCTGGAAGGCCCGCATGGCCTGGATCTGATCCTGGGGTGAGCCGTACCAGATGGAATCGGTTCCCCACAAGACATTGTTCTCACCCACATATTTAAGCAACTTGCCGAGCAGGTGTGCGGCCTGATCCGGATGCCGCATCACATAACGCCAGGTAGAGCCCAATTCCGCATACACATTGGTATTGGGTGCAATCTGGTTTTCCAGTAGGGAGCGCACCAGGCTGTCCACTCCGGCGCGATTGCTGCCGGAGGCAAAGGCTCGCTCTTCAACGGCAGGATCGAACCCTGAATGGTAAATGATAAAGTTTACGTCCGGGTATCGTCTGGCCACAATGCCGATATCGCTGCAAAGACTGTGTTGGTAAGACTGCGCGCCAAACGGAATACCCTTGTGAATGCAGATATTCCGGATGCCCAGAGTGCGGGCTTTTTCGATAAAGGTCAGCCCCACATCGTCATGCAGGAAGAAGCCGTTACCCTCAGGGCCCCATTGGGTATAGGTTTTCCAGGCGCTGACCTGCCATTTCTCAGCCAATTCGTCCATCCCCTGTAAATCCCCGTCCTGGTTCGGGTTGACCCGTCCGTGCAGCAGCAGGCGGTGGTCGCCGTCCAGTTGCTCGATGATCTGTCTGGTCGCATCTGCCTCTTCAATGGTCAGGGGCTCTGCCTCGCGCCTGGAGGGCACAAAAGAGAGCACCATCATCTGTGTATCGCTGTCCAAAAAGACGTCTTTGATAAACTGCTCAGGGCCCAGACATTGCAGATAGGAGCGGTCTGTGGGCAGCTCCGCCAGCGGACAGTCTGCCCCGGGCATCGATGAAAATGGATTGGCATCTGCCGGGACCTGATGGAGCCATCGTCCCTTAGGGTCGACAAAATGCCCCTGGATATCGAAGATGAACTCCTCCCCCTTAAGGACGCTATCTGAAACCGTCTCCTCCATTGCGCTCTCTTTTGCCAGTTCGTAGAAGCCCCCAGTCTGACCAAAAGCCGCATTAACCTTGTTGGCGCACAACAGCGTGGTGGCCGCCGCACAACTGGTTTGCAGGAAGGTTCGTCTGTCCAGTCCCAGCTTACCGGCATTCAAGTTAAGACGGTGGCAGGCCAACTGGTTAACCTGTTTCTCCCTCAGGCTCAGGTGTGGAGGGCTGAACTCGCCGTTAGAGGTACTGTCCATCTTGATGGGGAGGGGCGCATTTTTCATCTGGGTGTACTGGCAAATAGACCAGTTTTTAAGCTAGCAGGGGATCGGCAAGCCTGCTGGGAAAAATAGCGGAAACTTGCGGACTCACTCATCCGGCTGGCGAATAAATGCCTGTGTCTATAATTAGGGCGTGTTTATCTTTCCTATTGACACTCTGCTGGAGGCCATTTTTTTGCCCAGCAAGGAAGAAGGAGTGCGGTTTAGTGGGCCTAAATAAGCGACTGATGACGCCGCTGGACGGAAAAATGGCCCCAGCCCGAAGGGTTGAGGCTAAAACCCCCTCACTCTGCGTTGCTCCCAACTTGTTTAGATGGCTAAACGGCGTTACTCGCGCCTTGATTGAGGAGTTTTTCGCTCTCAACAGAGGCCAATATGAAAGATAAACACGCCCTAGTTAGAGGAAAGGGCAAAGTTTCAGTTTTTTGCACTGGCAGGCATTAGGGAGAAAGGCATGAAGGTAGTTGTCGCCCTGGGGGGCAATGCATTGGCATCGACAAAGGAAGGTTCCGGCTTTGCCGGCCAGATACAGCAGATCAGGTATTCGGGCCGGATCCTGGGAGGTCTGGCCGGTCAGCATCAACTGATAGTGACCCATGGCAATGGACCGCAGATAGGTGTGCTTGCTGCCCAGGCACGGGAATCTGAGCAGGGTTCGCTACCCCTGGATGTGATCGGGGCCCAGACAGAGGGGATGCTGGGTTACCTGCTTGAGCAGGAACTGGTCAATCACCTGCCGGAAGACAGGATGACCGTATCCCTGATTACCATGGTTGAAGCCGACGCGGAGGATCCGGCCTTTGCACAACCCACCAAGCCTATCGGGGCCAAATACAGCGCCGAGCAGGGGGAAGCACTGGCGCAACGTGAAGGTTGGCAGTTTCGTAAGTCGCCGGACGGATGGCAAAGACTGGTTCCCTCGCCAAAAGCCATGAAAATCTTTCAGATCCCGGCTATTAAAGTGTTGCTCGCACGGGGCGCCCTAGTGATTTGTTCGGGTGGGGGCGGCATTCCCATGATCAACAAGAACAACCGTTACCAGGGAGTAGAAGCAGTGGTGGATAAGGACGATACCAGTGCCTTGCTGGCCACTGAACTGGATGCGGATGTGCTGGTACTGGCCACCGATGTGGATGGAGTATATGAGAACTGGTCTTCACAGAATCCCAGCAAAATAACCGCAACCACCCCTGATGAGCTGGAGCAACACGAATTTGAAGCGGGCAGTATGGCCCCCAAGGTCGAGGCGGCCTGCCGTTTCGTCAGGCATAGAGGCGGCAGAGCCTGTATAGGCGCTCTGGACGATCTGCAAAGTCTGGTGGCCGGCCAGGCGGGGACACAGATTCTACAAGCGGCGGGTTCAAATGCGTAAAGCCAATCTGCCCGGCAGCCACAATCATCCCCTCAGGGCCTATGAGCCGAGGCCAAGGATGCCGGACGAGCATCCCACCCCCCAATCCAGTTGCGTACGCAGAGCGGCACTGGTGTGCATTGATCTGCAGTATCTGGGGGCCAGCGAAGGCCACGGACTGTTTGAAAACCACAAGGAGTCCGGGGTATCCGAACAGGCCATACAGTATTACCTGGACAGAGTAGAGAATACCGTGGTGCCCAATACGGCCAGGCTACAGAAAAAATCCCGCCAACTGAGCCTGGAGGTAATACACTCACGAATCCAGAGCCTGACCCGGGACGGCCGCGATCGCAGCCCGGAACACAAAAGGCTGGGCGTGCATGCCCCACCTGGCTCCGAATTGGCCGAGTTCCTTCCCGGAGTAGCTCCAGAGGGTGATGAGATCATTATCAACAAAACCGCCAGTGGCCTGTTTACTTCGACCAACCTGCATTATGTGCTGCACAACCTGGCCATTACCGACCTCTACATAACCGGGGTCTACACCAATGAATGCGTCAGCAGTGCAGTAAGAGGAGCAGCCGATCTGGGTTACGAGGTCACCCTGGTCTCGGATGCCACAGCTGCCATCACCCCGGAACTGCACAGGGCGACCATTCTGACCACCAAGGGACGTTATGCCAACGTCAAGACGACCACAGAGGTGCTCAAAGAGCTTGAAACCTTTGGTGAATCGGCCGAGGCAACCGGTTAGACAGGAAGCGGATTACGCCACTCTTTCAACCGACAGCCTGGCCAGCGCAGCCAGTGCCTGCTTGAAGGGCGAGTCCGGCACAGGAGCCAGGGCTTCCACGGCTCGTTGAGCTGCCTGCAAAGCCTTGTCGCGGGTATACTGCAGTGCGCCGGTTTCCTCCATGGCCTGCAAAATTGTGGCAAGGTGCTGCAGACCATCACCTTTTTCTATGGCGCTGCGAATCATCGCCTGTTGTTCGGCCGAACCCTTCCACATGGCATACAGCAAGGGCAGGGTGGGTTTTCCCTCGGCCAGGTCGTCGCCGACATTCTTGCCCATCTCTGCGCTGTCTGCCGCATAGTCTAGAATATCGTCCACCAGTTGGAATGCCGTGCCCAGATATTTGCCGTAGTCCTGCATGGCCAGCTCAATCTCCTGCGGCTGGTCGGTCAGTACCGCAGCAAGTTGGGTGGCGGCTTCAAACAGACGTGCGGTCTTGCTGTAAATCACCTGCAGGTAACGTTGTTCGGAGGTATCGGGATCGTTGCAATTCATCAGTTGCAATACCTCTCCTTCAGCGATGACATTGGTGGCATCGGACAATATTTCCATCACCCGCATACGGCCGAGACTGACCATCATCTGGAAGGACCGGGTGTACAGAAAATCTCCCACCAGCACGCTGGCCTGGTTGCCGAACAGCTCATTGGCGGTTTCACGGCCCCGGCGCATGGTAGACTCGTCCACCACATCGTCATGCAGCAGGGTGGCGGTATGAATGAATTCGATGATGGCCGCCAGGGTATGATGATCCCGGTTGTCTATGCCCAGCGTTCTTGCCGCCAGCACACAGATAAGCGGACGGATCCGTTTGCCGCCGCTGTTGACTATATAAAAACCAAGCTGGTTGATCAGGACCACATCGGAGCTGACCTGTTGTTGAATCAACTGGTTGACGGCCTGCATGTCGTCGTCGGCTAACTGGCGAATCTGTTCAATATCCATTGGCTCAGGGGTACTTCTTTGGCTGGATTGACGGGATTTTTGCAGGCATTTTTGCAGAAATTGCCCAAGGGTTCCAGTGAACTTGACCGGCCATTGAGGTAAACTCGGCAGGCCGCGCCACAGGCTGTGTCAGCGCCTAAATTTCTTCATTTTATCTATTGCGGCTTCTGCACACTTCACGTACAATTCGCGCCCTGTTTTAGAATTGTGGCGTCAAGCAGACGCAAAGAGCGGAGTTAAGTATGTACGCGGTTTTCCAAAGTGGTGGTAAACAACACCGTGTGGCTGAAGGCCAAACCGTTCGTCTCGAAAAGATCGAAGTTGCACCGGGCGAAACTGTCGAATTCGACAATATTCTCATGGTCAGCAACGGTGACGATATCAAAATCGGCACACCTTACGTAGACGGTGGTAAAATCAAAGCGGAAGTGGTTACTCACGGTCGTGGCGACAAGATCAAAATTGTCAAGTTCCGTCGTCGTAAGCATTCACGCAAGCAGATGGGCCACCGTCAGTGGTTCACTGAAGTGAAAATCACCAGTATCAGCGCTTAAGAGGAGTACTGAAAGATGGCACACAAAAAGGCGGGTGGTAGTACTCGTAACGGTCGTGACTCAGAAAGCAAACGCCTGGGTGTAAAACGCTTCGGTGGTGAGTCTGTATTGGCTGGCAGCATTATCGTTCGTCAGCGTGGCACCAAGTTCCATGCTGGCAACAATGTAGGTCTGGGCAAGGATCACACTCTGTTCGCTTTGTCTGATGGCAAGGTACAGTTCGAAGTGAAAGGTCCTCAGAACCGCAAGTTTGTGAGCATTGTCGCTGAGTAATCAGCCTTCTCACTACTTGAAAAGCCCCGCTTCTGCGGGGCTTTTTGTTATCAGCAGCTCTGCTAAAGTAAGCATAGTTCCCCAATGAGGTTGCGTAATGAAATTCGTAGATGAAGCCGAAATCCGGGTAGAAGCCGGTGACGGTGGCAACGGCGTGGTAGGTTTCCGCCGCGAAAAATATGTGCCAAAAGGTGGTCCTGACGGCGGCGATGGCGGTGACGGCGGCAGCGTGTATCTGATTGCCGATGAAAACCTCAATACCCTCATCGACTATCGCTTCGAGCGAATTCATCGTGCCGAAAGGGGACAGAATGGCCAGGGTGGTAACTGTACTGGCAAAGCAGGATCCGATCTGGTGCTGAGCGTGCCGGTGGGAACCAGGGCATCGGATGTGGACACCGGAGAAGTGCTGGGCGACCTTACACGGCACGGAAAGCGCCTGATGGTGGCCAAGGGCGGATTTCACGGGCTGGGCAATGCCAGGTTTAAGAGCAGCACCAATCGTGCGCCCAGACAGAAAACCAACGGCACACCTGGCGATGTGCGCAATCTCAAACTGGAACTGATGCTGCTGGCCGACGTGGGCCTGCTGGGCATGCCCAATGCTGGTAAGTCGACTTTTATCCGGGCCGTTTCAGCCGCCAAGCCCAAGGTGGCGGACTATCCGTTTACCACGCTGGTGCCCAACCTGGGCGTTGTGCGGGTGGACGCCCAGCGCAGCTTTGTCATCGCCGACATTCCCGGTCTTATAGAAGGCGCCGCCGAAGGGGCCGGGCTGGGAATCCGCTTCCTCAAGCATCTGGAACGGTGTCGCATATTACTGCATCTGGTGGATATCCTGCCGGTCGATGGGTCGGATCCGGCTCAGAACGCCAGAGCCATAGTCGGCGAGTTGGAGCAATACAATCCAAAACTGGCTGCCAAGCCACGCTGGCTGGTCTTTAACAAGACAGATCTGGTCTTGCCGGAAGAGTGCGAAGAAATTACCCGGCGTATTATTGAGGAGCTGGACTGGCAGGAACCGTATTTCTGTATTTCTGCCATCAGCGCAGAAGGCACCAGCAAGGTCTGTCAGGACGTGATGGGATTTATCGAATCCCTGCCGGCAGAAGATGACAATACACCGGAAATACCCTCCGAGTTCAAATGGGACACCTACCAAAAGGAACAGTCTGAAGACTACGGTGAAGACGACTGGGATGATGATCTGGACGATGAGGATGATGAGGACGACGACGAGTCTGATGTGGAAGTCATCTACAAGAGGTAAGGAAAGGATGCGTATATCGATGATTGTGGCCATGGCCATGAACCGGATTATCGGGGCGGGCAATCAAATGCCCTGGCACCTGCCGGCGGACCTGAAACATTTCAAGCAGGTCACACTCGGTAAGCCGGTGGTAATGGGTCGTAAAACCTTTGAGTCCATTGGCCGGCCCTTACCGGGCAGAACCAATATTGTGATCACCCGGGATGCCAGTTTCCGGGCGTCAGGGATTGAGATCGTCACCAGCCCGGAGGAAGCGCTGGACCTGGCCGAGGAGCTGGGAGTCGAAGAACTGATGATTATTGGCGGGGGAGCCATCTACCGGCATTTCCTGCCACTTTGTGAGCGCCTGTACCTGACAGAAATCAAGCTGGATGTGGAAGGTGACACCCGCTTTCCAGATTACCGGGCTGAAGGTCGCTGGAAGCTCCTCGAGGAGCAGCATTACCAGGCCGACAGTGCCAATCCCTATCCCATGGTATTTAAGACATTACAACGGGCCTGATACCAATTGGTATAAAGCCCGTTTAAAGCAAAAAGCGCGGTAGGATTACCGCGCTTTTTTGTTATTAAAGGAAGGATTCCTTTGTTGTCAGACCCTGAACTGGCGGATGGAGCCCTGCAGCTCATCGGCCAGGCGCGCCACCTCATGGCTGGAGTCTGTGGTCTGCTCGGCGCCGGTGGCCGTTTCTTCGGCGATGGCCACGATATTCTCCAACTTCTCGCTGATCTCCTGGGAGACCTGGTACTGCTCGCGAGCCGACTGCTCTATCTGGCTGGATACGTCGTGTGCCTTGTGTACAGCGTTGGTGATCAGATCCAGGGCTGAGGTGGCCTTTTCAGTCTGGGTCACACAGACCTCGGCCTGCTGTTTGCCCTGTTGCATCACAGAGACGGCCTTCTCGGCGCCAGCCTGCAGGATTTCGATCATGGAATGGATTTCCTGGGTGGACTCCTGGGTGCGGCTGGCCAGGGTGCGAACCTCGTCGGCCACTACAGCAAAACCTCGTCCCTGTTCGCCGGCACGGGCCGCTTCGATGGCGGCGTTCAGGGCCAGCAGGTTGGTCTGGTCGGCCACGCCGCGTATCACATCCAGGATACTGCCGATGCTGGCGCTGTCCTGATGCAGCTTGTTGATAACCTCGGCTGCCTGCTCCACGTCCTTGGCCAGCACCATAATGGTATTTTTGTTTTCCAGGGAGATGGCCTTGACCTTCTCGGCTTCCGAGTCGGCGTGGCGGATCTGGTTCAGGGTGTCTTCTGCACTCTGGGAGACCAACTGTGAAGTACTGTTCATTTCAGTAGTGGCCGTAGCGACCTGGGCAATTTGTGATTTCTGCTCCTGGATGGACTTGGTGGTCTGGGCGGTCACCGCAGAGGTTTGCTCCGAGGCTGCCGCCAACTGGGCAGCACGGGAGGTGATACCAGATATCAGGGCTTTGAGGCTTTCAATCAGGTTATTGCAGTTGGTGGCCAGTTCACCAAATTCATCCTGGGACGAGTCATCCAGCTTCTGAGTGAGATCCCCGGAGGACACCACGTGCAGCATTTCGTTGACCTTGTTCAGGGGCACTGTAATGGCACGGACACTGAAGAAGGCAATGGCTGAGGCAATCACCGCCGATACCAGCATAATGACAATGGTGCTGGTGGTGCCGGTGGAGACCGCATCGGCCACATCGCCCTTGACCTTGGTGGTGATCTGGTTGGCCTGGGCCAGCAGGTTCTCAAGCCCTGCCATGGCAGTCTTAATGTTAGCTTCAGAGGCTTGCAGGGCGCTGACGGCTTCAAGCTGGTTGTTCAGACGCTTGACCTGGTTGGCCAGAATGCCCTGTTGCTCGGCGCCAATGATATTGTCAATCTCAGCGACCATCTCCTGAATCTCATCCAGCATGCCACTGCTATCACGGCCCCCGGCGGCATCAGCCATCTTGCTGGCGGAACTGCGCACGTTGGCCAGCATCAGCTTGAGTTCGTTGCCGATGGTTTCGGCCTTGGTCAGATCCTGGGTTTTGGCATACTGGTTACCGACTGTTACCAACGACATAAGAGCGGTCTCCAGCTCTGTGCCTATCTTCGAGGCCTGGGCCAGGGGACCGTTGCCGCGTGCCGCGTCCAGATCGGAGAAATCCAGCAGCAGAGTGGAGGTGTCGTCGGTATTGTCTTCCAAATCACCCAACTGTGAGGCTATCCGCTGGCCGAGCTCCAGATCTGTGCGGCGGTTGTCGAACATGCGATTTACATTGCTGTGGTATTCCTCATAAACCCTCTCCACTTCGGCCAGGGTGCTCTTGAGTTCGGGCTGACCGCTGACGGTGCCGGTCAGGGACTGAAGCTCCTGTTCGAAATTGGTACTGCTGGTTTCAAAGCGTGCCAGGATATTGCCCAGTTGTTGCAAATCGCTCTCGTAGAAGGCTTCAATGGTCACCCTGCCCATATTGACATAGGAGACCTTCAGGCTACTGCTACCCTGGAGGGTCGGCAGGGCGAGGGTGTTCACTTCTTCGGTGGCAGAGTCAACACTGTCGAGATTGACCAGCGATACAATACTGACAAGGAAAAGCAACAGAGTGATGATGGCAAAACCACCGATGACACGCATTGCTACTGTTAATTTCATACGGGTTCCCCAACAAAAAACGCACGTGACCGGCAGATTGTCACAAATTTGACCGGTCAAATCAGCAAAAAAACCGACTAAAGGGCAAACTTTCCTTGTCCGGATTCCATTCTAACCATAAGCCAAGTCTTTGTATCGACGCAAAGATTTTATTTATGAGCCGGGCCTGAGCTCAGATATACCAGGCTTTCAACGTGAAAACTGAAAAAACTCTCCGCTTTCCAAGGCATAGGCGGTCAGTTTTCCCCCCCAGATATATCCGGTGTCCAGGGCAATCACCGCCGGATCGCCGGTGACGCCCTGCAATGCCGCCCAATGGCCAAAAATGATCCTGGCGTCTGCCGGTCGCAATAGTGCGGGATGGCGGAACCAGGGATACAGCTCGGATGGGGCATCCTTCAGGGCGGATTTGACCTTCAGATCCAACTGGCCTTGCCGGTTGACATAGCGCATACGGGTAAAGGCGTTGATACCAAACACTTGCTTGTCCATTGTCGACTGCACATCCGACCAGGCTTTTGCTTCGTTGCCATACATGGACTGCAGGAGTTGTTGCCAGTCCCTGCCCTGCAGTGTCTGGCTGATGTCACCAGCGATATCCAATGCCTGATGAAAGCTCCAGCCAGGATAAAGACCCGCATGTGACAGGAAGGTGCGCTCATCCAGCAGGACACTGACCGGCCTGTGGCGTAGCCAGTCGATCAATTCGTCTCGGTCAGGTGCAGCCAACAGATCGGCCAGTTTGTCCGATTCCTTGGCCATGCGAATACCACAATGCACGGCCAGGCAGTGCAGATCATGGTTTCCAAGGACGGTATTGAAGTGCTCCCCCAGGCCGGACAGAAAGCGTAGGGTCTGTAACGCTTCTGTGCCCCTGCCCACCAGGTCCCCGGCTGCCCAGAGTTTGTCCGGTCCGGGCTGAAAGTCCACCTGCTCGAGTAATTTTTGCAGGGCACTGTAGCAGCCCTGAATGTCGCCAACAACGTATGTAGTCATCAGTTGATCAGGTTGGGAACGGCCAGGCTGAACACCTGTATCGGCGCCTGGAACAGCCCGCCATCCGCTTTTTGCATTTCATAATGACCCTGCATGGTCCCCACCGGAGTTTCCAGCATGGCGCCACTACTGTATTCATAGGTCTCCCCCGGCCCAATCATCGGCTGCTTGCCGACTACACCGGCACCGGACACTTCGGTTGTCTTGCCATTAGCGTCCGTAATCAACCAGAAACGGTTCAGCAACTGGACGGGCTCCATGCCCCGGTTTTCGATAGCGATGTGGTAGGCAAAGGCAAACTCGTTGTTCGCCGGCCTGGAATTGTGCGGCAGAAACCGGGTCTGCACCTGAATGTGGATGGGCTTCATCATATCAGCCATGTTCCCTGTTGAGACAGTGATTAGCCAGTACGGCAAACTCCTGCAATGACAGATTTTCTGCCCTGCAGTCAGGGTTCAGGCCAAGGGCGAGGATCTCGGCCTCAGAAAGCAGCTCCCTGAGGCTGTTGCGGATGGTTTTTCGACGCTGATTGAATGCCATGGCGCATACCCTGTTAAGCATACTGATATCTGCCACCTCAACCGGCCTTTCGGCATAGGGGATCAACCTGACCACGGCCGAGTCCACCTTAGGTGCCGGCTTGAAGGCACCCGGCGGCACTTCCAGCACCGGCATGACCTGACAATAATACTGTGCCATTACCGACAACCGGCCATAATCCTTGTTGCCCGGACCGGCGGCCAGGCGCTTGACCACTTCTTTTTGCAACATGAAATGCATGTCCTGGATATGCCCGGTAAAGCTGAACAGGTGGAACATCAAAGGTGTGGAAATATTGTATGGTAGGTTGCCGAATACCCGCAGCGGCTGGCCATCAGTGGCCAGGCTGGCAAAGTCAAACTTCATGGCGTCCGCTTCGATAATATTCAGCTTACCGGAGATAAAGGGATGGCTGCGCAATCGGGCCGCCAGATCCCTGTCCAGCTCCACAACAGTCAGTCTGTCGACTTCATCGCACACTGGTTCTGTCAGGGCGCCCAGGCCGGGGCCAATCTCAACCAGGTTCTGTCCGGGCCTGGGTCCGATGGCATCGACGATCTGAGAAATAATGTACTGATCGTGAAGAAAATTCTGGCCGAAACGCTTGCGCGCCGTATGACCCAGATGCTGCTTGCTCACGAACGAACTCCTGCCATTTCTATGGCCTTGTGCAACGCGATGGCGAAACTGCCCGTATCGGCCTCGCCGGTGCCAGCCAAATCCAGCGCAGTGCCATGGTCTACTGAGGTGCGGATAAACGGCAATCCCAGGGTAATATTCACGGCGGCGCCAAAGCCTTTGTATTTAAGCACGGGTAGTCCCTGGTCGTGGTACATGGCCAGCACGGCGTCGGCCTGCTGGAGATACTTGGGTTGGAATATTGTGTCGGCGGGTAACGGGCCTTCCAGGTGGATACCTTCGGCCCTTAGCTCCTCCAGGGCCGGAATAATCACGTCCAGCTCCTCACGGCCTATATGTCCGCCTTCCCCTGCATGGGGGTTGAGACCGCAGACAAATATCCTGGGCCTGGCAATGCCAAACTTAAGCCTCAGATCCGTATTAACGATATGAATTACCTTGTGCAGGCGCTCACGGGTAATGGCACGGGATACATAGGCAAGCGGAATATGGGTAGTGGCCAGCACCACCCGCAGGCCCTCAGTGGCCAGCATCATGACCACATCAGGGGTGTTGGCCTGATGGGCGAAAAACTCGGTATGACCGCTGAACGAGACGCCAGCCTGATTGATGATGCCTTTATGAACCGGGCCGGTCACCACCGCATCCAGCTCACCGCTCATATTCATTTCGCTGGCCTGGCGCAGGGTTTCCACCACGTAGCCGCCGTTGGCGGCATCCAGCCTGCCGGGTACGACTTCGGTGGCCAGCGGAACATCGACAATGTAGGCCTGGCCTGCAGCCTGGGGAGCCATATTCTCCCGCATGTAGGGGATCAGCGTCAGCGGCAGGGCCAACTGCCTGGCCCGTTGCTGTAACAATTCACCACTGGCGACCACCACCAGTTGGGCTGGCCAGCGGCGCTGCAGCAGCTCAAGCACCAGATCCGGCCCGATGCCGGCAGGTTCACCTGGTGTGATGGCTATTCTGGGTAGTGAAGCCAATCTTTACTCCAACACCTCAATATAGGCCGAATCGCGCATTTCCCTTATCCAGTTGTCGGCTTCCTCGGCAAACTTGCGGTTAAACAACAACTGATACGCTTTGTCTTCCTGAACTTTATCGGTGACATCACCTACCCGGCGATCCAGTAACTGCGCCAGGTGCCAGCCGTGTGTCGTACGAAAGGGCTGGCTGATCTCCTGTGGTTGCAACTGGTTGAGCGTGTCCCTGAACTCCGGCACATAGACACTGGGGTCTGCCCAGCCCAATTCGCCCCCTTTAAGGGCCGAGCCGGGATCGGCAGAATGTTCTTTGGCTAATTCGGCGAAATCCGCCTCACCGGCAAGCACCTTGCTTCGGAAATCCTTCAGCATTTGCTCAGCTTTGTCCTCACTGAGGATAACGGAAGGTTTGATCAGGATGTGGCGGGCATTAACCTCGGTAATTTCCACTGTCTGCACGCCTCGCAGGTCTTTTATCTTGAGGATATGGAAGCCCGCTCCGCTGCGGATGGGGCCGATTAGTTCGTCTTTCTTCCTGTCCTGTACCACTTCGGCGAACAGGGTGGGCATGGCGTTGATGTTCAACCAGCCCATATCACCGCCTTCGAGCGCCTTGGGGCCCGAGGAAGAGGCAATGGCGATTTTGGCAAAGTCAGAGCCGTTGTTGAGGAGTTCCAGCACCTTGTCGGCCCGCTCGCGGGCGGACTCTATCTCTTCCGGACCGGGTTCGGGCGGAAAGCCGATCAAGATGTGGCCCAGATGATATTCGGCCTGCTGCAGGCCCTGCTGCTCCATCAGGCGGACCAGGCTTTCCACTTCCTGTGGCGTAATATAGATTCGGCGACGCACATTGGCGCGCCTGACTTCGCCGGTAATCAGTTCCTTGCGGACTTCTTCCCGGTAGTTGTCGTAGCTCATTCCTTCGGCTGCCAGCTTTTCTCGCAGTTCTTCCATTGTCATGCCTTCACCGCGGGCAATATTGGCAATGGTCTGCTCAAGCTGAGGGTCACTGATCTGGATGCCCATGCGCTCGGCCATCTGCATTTGCAGGTTGGTCAGGATCAGCCTTTCCGTTGCCTGGGTGCGCAGGGCTGCATCCGATGGCAGTTCCTGGCCGGAGGTGACGGCGCTTCTTTTCACCGAAGCCACCAGATCCTGAATTTCGCTTTCCAGCACCACGCCCTGATCGACGATGACTGAGACTTTATCCAGCTCCACCGGCTGGGCATACAAAGTGGTGCTGGTCAGCAGCAGGATAGAACAGAGTACGGCTTTAAATTTCATAGTTAACTTCATTAATTATTCAAAAAATAGGGTTGTCGGTAACCAAACAGGCCTTCATCCAGCAGGGACCGGGCGGCATTCTTGCTGCCCATGCCCTTGAACACGAATTGCAGTGAAATACCCGAATCAAACTCATTGGTGCTCTGACCGCCCAAGGCGTCAAATCTGTTGCTCAGATAGCGCTGTGCGACAAGCTGTACGGCCCAACAACAGGATTCGTATTGTATGCCAGTAAAGCTCTCAATGGTACGTTGGCCATCCAGATCCTTGTACCAGCGTCCTACCCAGTGCCAGTTCCTGGCCAGAGGCCAACTGGCCGTGAGGCCCAACTGGTCTATGGTCTGACCGGAAATGTCGCGCACATATCTGTGGTTGATCTGCACCAGTTTATTCTCTGCCAACTGGTAGTCCAGCGACAGGTTACTGCGTTCGACCTTTTTATTGGAGGACGACAGTTGTACTTCCGAATGCACGAACCACTTGCTGCTAAGTCGCCAGTCTAGCTCTGCCGCCAACGCGGACTTGTCGCCCTCACGAGTGGATTCCAGCAGCCGGGCATCGCTGAAATAGAATATCTGGCCCAGACTCAGCCGCAGTTGCTCCTGGCTGTTGGCATCCAGCAATCTTGTGGTCACCCCGACCGTCAGGTGGTTGGAATCGCTGATGCGGTCCAATCCGGTAAATTCCTGGCCGCGAAACAAGCCGATATAATCATTGAGTAACCGGCTGGTGTCATAAAGACCTATCTGCTGCTGCGCTTCGTAACTGGTATACAGATATTGGAATTTCGGCTCCAGTGTCTGAGTCATCTGATTGCCGAAGAGTTCAGTCTCCCGCTCAAAATTGATCGCCCCATACAGGCGGCCCTGTCCCAGCGTGCGGCTGACCTGTTCGGCCAGCGGCGAACCCTGCGGCACATCCTGACGGTACCAGGTCTGCAACAGACTGGCCTCAGTGACCAGTTCGCCCCAGGCATTATGCAGCGGCACACTCAGGGTGGGCGCCAGGTGGAGGCGGCTGGCCGAGGGAGTATTCTCCTCACCATCGTCGAAATAGGCCAGCTCGGAATCAAAGCGGAACTTGAGCCATTCAGACAGAGGGCGACTGTAATCGAGCTTCAGTTCCGGAATGGCGCGGTAACTGTTGGGATGGTCGCCGATAATCTCGAAGTCCTTGACCTCGGCGCTGAAATTCAGATTGGCCGAGTAGTAGCTGATACCCACATTCTGGTACAGGTGGGTGTCGGCGCGACTGAAATAATCCGAACCGAGATCGACAATATAGTTGTCATCGCTCAGGCCATTGACTTCGGCATTGACCTGCCAGTTATCCGATAGATCCCCATGATGCAGGTAACGGTAAAAATAACGGGCCTCATCGAACTCATAACGGCTGTCGTCGTGCAGGTATTCAAGATTAACCTGTCCTTCATGGGCTTCGGTCAGGTAACGAAACTCCGTCTTGAGTTGCAGGCCCCTGTCCGTCATGGCGCGGGGACTGATGGTGGCGTCGTAGTTAGGCGCCAGATTCCAGTAGACAGGTTGTTCATAGCTGATGCCAACCCGATCTGAGGTGGAAAACTGGGGAAATAAGAAGCCTGTCTGGCGCTGATTGGTGACCGGGAACTTGAAGTAGGGGAGGTAAAGTACCGGAACATCACCCAGATAGAATCTGGTATGACGCGCCGTGCCCCAGATTTCGCCGGGTTCCAGGCTGATGCTGCTGGCCTTGATTTGCCAGTCTTCCTGGCCAATGGGGCAGGTGGTGAAACTGACGTCCGTCAGTTCAATACCCTGGTCACCATTGACCTGGATACTCTGGGCCAGGCCGCGACCGGGAAAGTCCAGCATCTGATAACGGGTTTGGTCCAGTGCCAGCCTTCCTGAAGCCAGATCGACGGCAATCTGCTCGCTTTTAACCTGGATCTGCCCATCGATAAAACGAATATTGCCGTCCGCCTTTAATTGACGGCTGCTCTTGTCGATAACGGCGTGCTCGGCCTGGATCTGGCCCTGACGGCTGTGGATTTCCACTTTTCCACTGAACTCCGCCAGATTGTCCTGCTGAATATCGGCCTTTTGCGCCTTCACCTGAATGTTATCCGGATGCTCCAACTGCGGAACCTCATAAATCAGCGGCGCCTCCAGCGGACACAGCATATCCTGTGCGGCTGCATTGCTGCCAAGCAGCCAGACAAAGAGCAGTGATAAGCGCTGAAAATTCATGGGCAGTGGAGAAACTCTCAGGAATGTTTTAGTTATTGGCCGGTTAATCCGGCAATTTTAAGGGTTTCGACCAGTTTTACCAGCAGAGTTCAAAAAAAGCCGGGAATAACCTCTTTGATGGAGGGCCGGTGGCGCGATGCTTCTCTTCAAAGGGTTGATTCGTTATATTACCCGGGCATTGACAGACCTGTTGGTGTCAGTCCAAACCCGGTATTCCCGGGACAAGTTCATCCCGATTCGTCCTAAACAAGTAAAAGGAATCTTTCATGCCCATCTGGGGAAAACTGCTCGGTACCTTTTTCGGTTTCATGTTTGGCAGGATCCCCGGCGCCATACTGGGGTTTATTGTCGGTCACCTGTTCGACAAAGGCTACAGCCAGGATTTTGATCAGTTGGGCGGGTTTGGGCGTTTTTTCGGCCAGGGACAGGATTTCAAGCGCCAGGCAATTTTTTTCCATGCCCTGTTCGCCAGTATGGGACACGTGGCCAAGGCCAGCGGCCAGGTGACCAGCCAGGAAATCAATATGGCCTCTGCGTTGATGGATCAGATGGGGCTGAGGGGGGAAACCCGCAAAGAGGCCCAGCAGGCATTTCGTGAAGGTAAGGCAGCCGATTTCCCACTCAAAGATACCCTGCTGGAGTTCCGTGAGTCCTGTCATGGCCGGCGGGATATTATGCAGGTATTTCTGGAGATTCTGATCCAGGCTGCCTATGCCGATGGCAGTCTGGACGCTGCCGAACAGAAAGTGCTGGAAAATGCGGCTAACCATCTGGGCTTCCGTCGCCACGAGTTACTCTATCTGCTGTCTGTCTACGAAGCGGAGTTACGATTCCGTACCCGCAGTCATCAGCAGCGCAGCCGGCAGGGGGGGCACTCCCAGCAGGCTTATACGGAAGCGCACAGCCTGGATGATGCCTATAAAATTCTTGGAGTCAGTAAATCAGACGATTTGGCCAGTATCAAAAAAGCCTACCGCAAGCTGATGGCAGAACATCACCCGGATAAACTGGTGTCCAAAGGGCTGCCGAAACAGGCCATGGAAATAGCCAAGAACAAGGCGCAGGATATCCAGGCCGCCTACGAGATGATTCGTAAACACCGGGAGGGGTGAGGGAAAAGTCGTCACATGTCAGAAAAGCTATAACTTACAAATAGTTAAGTTACGCTTTTTCTTGCTCCTCCACTCAGAACTCCTGTGGCAGCAAGGTGGCTTTTTTCAGTATTACCGGCTCCTTGGGCACATCGGGCCAGCCCCAGGTGGGATCCACATGGGTTTCCACTGCAGCTATCTTGTCCAGAACCTCCATGCCATTTACCACCCGGCCGAACACCGCGTAACCCCATTTACGACCGGGATCCAGACTGGGATTGTCATTCATATTGAAGAAAAACTGCCGGCCGGCGGAGTGGGGATCGTTTTCCCTGGCCATGGCCAGTGTATAGATCTCATTTTTATTGCCGTTGCCTGATTCATTAAAGATGGTTTTCATCACGGGCTTGGTATTGAATTCCTTGTCATACCCCCCGCCCTGGACCACAAAGTCTTTGATAACCCGATGAAAAATCGTGTCCTCGTAGCTGCGTTTGTCCACGTAAAGCAGAAAATTATTGCTGGTAATGGGTGCCTTGATCCTGTCCAGCTCCACTACGATGTCACCCATGCTGGTTTCCAGCTTGACCTTAGGAAACAGATTGCCCGGTTGTAGTTTGGCCCCGTCATCCACGGCAAAAACCAGGGTGGACACCAGGGTCAGACAAATTGCCAGTAATACACGCATTGGCATGCCTCCTTAACCTTAACGTTTGAATGCAGATAAAATAACGAATTTATTGCTGGCTGCAACCTGTTGGCATCCGCCAAACAGTCGCTTCAGCTTGTTGTGATAGCCCAGATGGCGATTGCCGACAATTCTCAGTTCACCGCCGCGTCGCAGGGCCTGACGGGCCTCGACAAACATCTGCCAGGCAATATGGTCAGTGATGCGCTGCTGCTGGTGAAAAGGCGGATTGCACAGGATAAGATCCAGATCTTTTGAACCCACCTGCTCCAGACAGTTACTGGCGATAAACTCGCAGCGCTGAAGGTGTTGGGGGAAGTTATCGGCTACATTCAGTCTGGCAGAAGCCAGCGCCATGTAGGATTCATCGACAAAAACCAGTTTGCCGGGGGCAGAACGATCAAGCAGGCTCAGGCCCAGCACACCATTGCCGCATCCCAGATCCAACACCTCTTTGTTAGCTGCCTCGGGCAGATATTGAAGGAGGAACCTGGCCCCTATATCCAGTTGTTGGCGGGCGAACACATTGGCATGGTTATGGACGTTCAGTTGAGTCCCGTCCAGCTTCCAGACGGAGGGGTAAGGGGACGCATCGTCTTTTTTCCCTGTGGGAGTGCAATGGATTAGCCGGGCCTTCTTCCTGGCCAGGGAGGTGTGGGTGAGCCCCAGGTACTTTTCGAATAATGCCAGAGTGGATTTCTGGATCTGGTTGACCTTGGCACCGGCGATAATCCGGGTGCCCGGCGTGATGCGGGACTGCAGCAATACCAACTGATGTTCCAGTAAGGCCAGGGTCTTGGGTATTTTTATCAGCACAAGATCAAAAGTCGATACGGGCAGAATCAGGCTGTCACAAAAAGTGACATCGTCTGGGCTTAAACCGTTGAGGACCAGGTTCTGCTCGCAGGCCAGTCTGGACACATGAGAATCTCCGGACCAGACGGGGCGACACTCCGACAGCCAGCAGGTCAGGGCACCACAATCATCATTGAGGATCAGTAGCTTACCGGCGGCGCAGGGCTGGGGCTGTGCCTCCAGGGCTTCGATAATCAACTCATCGGCCGCATCCCAGGCCTGTTGACTCTTGTCCTGCAGCCTGGCCGGATAACGTTGCAGCTTAAGGCTGCGGTCAAAAAGCGTTAGAATCAGATTCATGGGTTTCCAACAGGGTAATAAAGATTGCAGCAAAGTCTGTTTGCCGAACCTTCTTTGATGCTGCCCGATGCGACGCTGACGTATCGGCAGGACTTCCTGGCGCCCGGCAAAGCCATGCACTTGCTGGACAGCCTCAAAGCCACGCTACAATGGCGGCAGGATCATATCAGACTCTTTGGCCGATTGGTCAAAATCCCCCGGTTGCAGGCCTGGTATGGCGATCCTGACACAAGCTACGTGTATTCCGGGCTGGAACTGCAACCCATGCCCTGGACCAATGAATTGCTTAATATCAAAGCCGCCTGCGAGCAGGTATGCCAAACCCGGTTTAACTCTGTACTGGCCAACTGGTACCGGGACGGGCAGGACAGCATGGGCTGGCATTCCGACAACGAACCGGAGCTGGGCGTGAACCCTGTTATTGCGTCTGTCAGTCTGGGGGAGATTCGGAATCTGGACTTTCGTCACAAAGTCACGGGACAGAGACTTCGCCTGCCGCTGGCGTCGGGCAGCCTGCTGATAATGGCAGGGACCACTCAGCTATATTGGCAGCACGGCATTGCCAAGAGTCGTAAACCAATGGGTGAGCGCATTAATCTGACGTTTCGCACTATCAGAGGTATCACTAGACAAAACTAAAACAAAGTAAAACAAAAGGTTACATTCACTTATCTGTCAAATGCAGCACAATACTCATGGCAGGAGTGATCCGGGGGGCCGTTATAAAAGGTTGAGAATGACCGTCGAAAAAATATATCAATGGGTGTCAGTGAGTTAGCTGCTGAATCCTTTCAACTGACTAAAAAGGGGGTTGTAACCCCCCCCGCAAAGGCTAAATTTAGAGCTGAGATGCAGACCATGGCTGGGGCCGCCAGATGACCCCCTACGGCAATGACGCCAAGTTAAGCTGTAAAAAGGATACCGAGATGAATATCCAGACCCGAATCGAAGAAAAACTCATCAATCACTTCCTGCCGGATTATCTGGAAGTGATTAATGAAAGTCACAAGCATAATGTGCCCCAGGGCTCTGAAACGCACTTTAAGGTGGTACTGGTTTCTCCTTCCTTTGTGGGAGAGCGCCTGATTAACCGGCACAGGGCAGTCAACGCCGTGCTCAAAGACGAATTGGCCGATCATATCCACGCCCTGGCCTTGCATACCTATACCGACAGCGAGTGGCGTGGCCTGTATGGCGGTGCACCGGACTCACCTGCCTGCCTCGGTGGCATGAAAAAGCCGGCCCAGAGTGTCAGCGCCTGACAGCAAGATAAAGTGAACAGAAAAGCGCCGGGGAGCGCTTTTCTTTTGGCCTGACAGGCCGCTCCCATTCCAATTCAGTTAAGTTTTTGTTAAAAGCTTGGGGCAAAGTACAAAACACTAAGAAGACATGACCTGCCCTTCAGCCCCTCCAGTTTGTGATTTTATTGACCGGACCAACCGGCGCCTCTGTGACCTGATCAGTTGGCTGACATTGCTGATGGTGCTGATTGTATTCACCATTGTACTGCTTCGTTATGGCTTCAATCTGGGCTGGATAGCCATGCAGGAATCGGCCATGTATCTGCATGCAATAGTCTTTATGCTGGGAGCTGCCCATACCCTCAAGGCTGATGGGCACGTCAGGGTGGATATCTTTTACCGCAGGATGTCGGCACGCGGTCGTGCCAGGGTGGATATGCTCGGGGCTCTGCTGCTGCTGGTGCCGGTCAACCTGTTTATACTGGCGATGAGCTGGGATTATGTGTTGAACTCCTGGATGCTGCTGGAAGATTCGCCGGAAGCCGGCGGGCTGCCCCTGGTCTTCCTGCTCAAGAGCCTTATTCCCCTGTTTTCCATCACCATGACTCTGCAGGCACTGGCCCAGACCTACTTGCATTGGCAAACCCTCAGGAAGGGGCGGAAAAACTGATGGAATTCCTTGCCCTGATATTGTTTGTGCTGGTCTGCCTGGTATTGATGCTGGGCTATCCTGTGGCTTATTCACTGGCCGGCACCTCTTTGCTTTTTGCCTGTCTGTGCTGGATGTTCGGGGTCTTCGATATGGCCTACCTGCATGCGTTGCCCAGCCGACTTTACGGGATCATGACCAACCAGACTCTGCTGGCGGTACCACTGTTTGTCTTCATGGGGGTAATGCTGGAAAAATCACGGGTTGCAGAGCAGTTACTGACAGCCATGGCGCAATTGTTTGGTCGCTATCGGGCGGGTCTGGCCATTTCGGTAATCCTGGTGGGAATGCTGATGGCTGCCAGTACCGGCATAGTCGGGGCCACGGTCGTTACCATGGGGTTGTTGTCTCTGCCCTCCATGCTTAAGCGTGGTTATGATCCGGCCCTGGCTACCGGCAGCATCTGCGCCACCGGCACCCTGGGGCAGATTATACCGCCATCCATTGCCCTGGTGCTGCTTGGGGATGTTTTGTCCAGCGCCTATCAGCAGGCCCAACTGGATATGGGCATCTTTTCGCCCGATTCAGTATCGGTGGGCGACTTGTTCGTCGGCGCTATAATTCCAGGACTGATGCTGGTCGGAATGTATCTGTTATATGTGCTGGGCATGGGGTTGTTCCGTCCACAGGCATTTTCCCGGGACACGCCTGGACCGGCCGAGAAGCTCAGGTTGGGCCTGCTGTTGAGGGCTCTGCTTCCGCCCCTGATGTTGATGGTGGTGGTGCTGGGTTCAATTCTGTTGGGGCTGGCCACCCCTACCGAGGCGGCCGGGGTCGGCGCGGTGGGCGCCATTGTGCTGGCTGTCTCAAGCAGGGAGTTAAACCTGCAAAGGCTCAAAGAGGTGATGCTCAGCACCACCAAAGTGACCAGTATGGTATTTCTTATCCTGATTGGTGCGTCGGTTTTTTCACTGGTATTTCGCGGGCTGGGCGGTGAGACGCTGATTGAGGATTTCTTTGCTGGTCTGCCCGGGGGCGTGGTCGGTGCCATGATGCTGGTGATGCTGGTCATCTTCCTGCTCGGTTTTATTCTGGACTTTATTGAGATTACCTTTGTGGTGGTGCCCATCGTCGGGCCGGTGCTGCTGGCCATGGGGGTGGATCCGGTATGGCTGGGTATTATGATTGCCATCAACCTGCAAACCTCTTTTCTCACGCCCCCATTTGGCTTTGCGTTGTTCTATCTGCGCGGCGTGGCGCCACCCGAAGTCCGGACCTCGGACATGTATCGGGGGGTCGTGCCATTTATTGGTATCCAGCTTATGCTATTGGCCATGCTGGCGCTCTGGCCGGAACTGGCAACCTGGCTACCAGAAGTCTTGTATAACTAACAAGGAATCACAATGACGTTGAAATCAATACTGTTGGCTGTGCTGCTGACAGGGATCATTGGCTGTGGCCAGAAAACGGACCAGCAGGGTCAGGCGACAGCCGACCAACAAACCTTTGAGTGGAAACTGGTTACCTCCTGGCCAAAAAACTTTCCGGGTCTGGGACGGGGACCTGAGACCTTCGCCAAGTATGTTGAGCGGATGTCAAATGGTCGGTTGAAAATTAAAGTCTACGGAGCCGGAGAACTGGTGCCCGGATTTGAGGTATTTGATGCGGTATCCAGTGGCACGGTGCAGATGGGGCATGCGGGCAGCTATTACTGGAAAGGCAAGGCGCCGGCTGCACAGATATTCACGGCTATTCCCTTTGGCATGAACGTGACCGAAATGAATGCCTGGATCCATTACGGAGGCGGGCTGGAACTTTGGCGCGACCTGTACAGGCCGTTTGGAGTCATCCCCTTTGCCGGCGGCAATACCGGTGTGCAGATGGCCGGCTGGTTCAAGAAAGAGATTAACAGTATCGAAGATCTGCAGGGTCTGAAGATGCGTATACCGGGGTTGGGAGCGGAAGTGCTGAAAAAGGTCGGGGGCGTGCCCGTGGCGCTGACCGGCGGCGAGATATTCACCTCCTTGCAGACCGGCGCCATTGACGCCACCGAATGGGTGGGGCCCTATAATGATCTCGCCTTTGGTTTGCATAAGGCAGCCGACTACTACTATTACTCAGGCTGGCATGAGCCTGGTGCCATGCTGGAATTTACCGTGAACGAGAAGGCGTTCAACAGCCTGCCCCAGGATTTGCAGGCCATAGTCGAAATCGCCACCCGGGCGGTAAATCAGGACATGCTGGATGAGTACACGGCGCGCAACAATGAAGCCATGGCAGCGCTTCGGGACAAGCATGGTGTCGATGTCCGCCCTTTACCGGATGATGTAATGCAGGCACTGCATGATGCTTCGGTTCAGGTGATGGAAGAACAGGCGGTCCAGGATCCCCAGTTTGCCAAAATCTATGCGTCCTATCGCCAGTTTCAGCAACAGGTAAGCAGATATCACAAGCTCTCAGAATATGAGTATTACAAGAATCGGGCGAATACTTCCGACTGAGGGGCGTTTTACGCCCCTTTCTTTTCTTCGCTTTGTGGCACTATGCTTGAAACGGGCTACTGATACCAAAAGGGGAGAACTCCATGCAAAAAGTCAATCCGGTTAACCTGATCCTGGCTATTTTTCTGCCGCCCATCGGAGCGTTGCTGCAAGTGGGATTGACCACCCACTTCTTTATCAATGTACTGCTGACTATCCTGGGTGTTATCCCCGGCGTCATTCACGCAGTATGGCTGGTGCTGACCGACAAGAAGGGCTGACAGGACAATAGTCGGGTGGGAAGCTGCTCAGAGTTGTTTCCTGGCTCATGCCTTATACAATGGCGCCACTTTTCAAAAAGGAAGACATGATATGGTAATTCAGCCCAAGATCCGTGGCTTTATTTGTACCAACGCTCACCCCGTGGGCTGTGAAGTTAACGTACAGAAACAGATAGACTATGTAAAACAGCAGGAAAGCAGCAGCAAGGGGCCGAAAAATGTGCTGGTGCTGGGATGTTCCACCGGCTACGGTCTGGCTTCCCGCATTGTGTCTGCCTTTGGCCATGGGGCCAAAACCCTGGGAGTCTGTTTCGAAAAAGAACCCAGTGAGCGCAAGACCGGTACCGCAGGCTGGTATAATACCGCCGCCTTCCATGACAAAGCCAAAGCTGAGGGGCTTTATGCCCGCACGCTCAACGGCGACGCCTTCTCCAACGAAATGAAAAGGGATGTGATCGAGGCCATCAAGCAGGACCTGGGTAAGGTAGACCTGGTGGTTTACAGCCTGGCGTCCCCACGCCGCACCGATCCCAACAGTGGTGAGACCTTTAAGTCCGTGCTTAAACCTATAGGTCAGGCCTACAGTACCAAGACTTACGACACTGACAAAGATCTGGTGCATACCATCGACCTGGAGCCAGCCACCGAGGAAGAAATCCGGCAGACAGTCAAAGTCATGGGCGGCGAAGACTGGGAAATGTGGATCGATGCCCTGGATCAGGCCGGTGTACTGACCGAAGGGGCCATCACTACAGCCTATACCTATATTGGCAAGGAATTGACCTGGCCCATCTATGGCCATGCCACTATCGGCAAGGCCAAGGAAGATCTGGACCGGGCCGCTTCCGCCATCAACACATCCAAGGCAGATAAAAATGTCAAAGCCTACGTTTCCTCACTCAAGGCCCTGGTGACCCAGGCGTCTTCCGCCATTCCTGTGATGCCTTTGTATATTTCCCTGATTTATAAGGTAATGAAGGAAGAAGGCACCCATGAAGGCTGTATCGAACAGATCCAGGGACTGTTTAACGAGAAGCTCTTTGATGCCAATCCCGACACGGATGAGGCCAACAGGTTGCGTATGGACGGCAAGGAAACCAATGAGGCCACCCAGGCAAAGATCAAAGCCCTCTGGGACCAGGTTACACAGGAAAATTTTCATCAACTCAGTGATTATGCCGGTTACCATCAGGAGTTTTTGCACTTGTTCGGATTTGGCTTCGATGAAGTCGACTATGACGCCGATGTCAGTCCGTTAGCGGACTGGTAATACTGATTGACACAAAGCCGCTTACAAAGCGGCTTTGTTTTTTCAGATAAAAAAACCACCTTCGCCCGGCGGCGAAAACTGCGTTCTATACCACCAAAGTCACAGGACAAATCAAACATTTGCATGGCGAAACAGGCCAGGTTGATGCTAAAATGCCGGGTTTGAGAGATAGGTCTATCTTTTTCAAAGATTCCATCCAGTGACACTCAGTATGTTGGCTTTCTGGCCGGCAGGTCTGCATGGTGTCGCATTGTCCCCTTTGGCTTAACAGGTCGGACGGGGATTCAAAACGGTTGTCGGCCGCTTTGATGAAGGTGGAAGCCTTAAGCTGGAAATTGCAGGCGCTTGTTACTGGATAACAGACAACAGGTGGGGTTAGTTTCGAATACTCATCAGCATGGGTTGTCATACAGCGGCAGCTTATCCTGATGAGTATTCAGTAAATAAGTAGTGCAATTACATATGATTAAAATCACCAAAGGGTTGGATCTCCCGATTAAGGGAGCGCCACAACAGCAAATCCATGACGGTGCCCGGGTCAACCGCGTAGCGATCCTGGGTGAGGAATATGTCGGAATGCGGCCTACCATGGCTGTTCAGGAAGGCGATAAAGTCAAAAAAGGCCAGGTGCTTTTCGAAGACAAGAAAAATCCCGGCGTCAAATTTACTGCTCCTGCGGCAGGGACTGTCAGGGAGATTAACCGTGGCGCCAAGCGTGTGCTGCAATCTGTTGTGATAGAGCTGGAAGGGGACGAACAGGAAACCTTTGCCAGGTATGAGACAACGCAACTGGCTTCTCTGAGCCGTGATGAGGTGGAAAAGAACCTGGTGGATTCAGGTTTGTGGACTGCCTTGCGTACCAGGCCTTACAGCAAGTCCCCGGCACTGGGCAGCAGTCCAAGGGCCATCTTTGTTAATGCGATGGACACTAATCCCCTGGCTGCCGATCCTGCTGTGATTATTGCCGAGCGCAAAGACGACTTCGTCAATGGCCTGGCTGTGCTGCGGCGGCTGACCGAAGGCAAGCTCTATGTCAGCAAGGCTCCCGGTGCCGATATTCCTACTGGGGATATCAAGGCGGAGGTTAACGAATTTGCCGGTCCCCATCCAGCCGGCCTGGTCGGTACCCATATCCATTTCCTGGATTCTGCAGGCGCCGGTAAAATGGTCTGGCATATCAACTATCAGGATGTGATGGCCATCGGCAGTCTGTTCACCACGGGTGAGCTGGATAACCGCCGGGTCGTCTCCCTGGCCGGCCCGGCGGCGAAGAATCCCCGTCTGGTGCGCACTGTGCTGGGCGCCAACACGGAACAGCTGACCGTCGGTGAAATGACAGGTGGAGAGGTCCGTGTGGTATCGGGTTCCGTGCTCTGTGGTACGCATGCCCACGGCGTGCATGGCTATCTTGGCCGCTTCCACCTTCAGTTGAGCCTGCTGGCCGAAGGACGCGAAAAAGTACTGTTCGGCTGGTTGCGTCCGGGCAGCGACATGCACTCCGTGACCCGTGCCTACCTGGGGCATTTGAGCCCCAAGCGCTTGTTCAGCATGACCACCAGCACTAACGGCTCGGATCGCGCCATGGTGCCCATTGGTAACTACGAACGCATCATGCCTCTGGATATTCTTCCCACTCTGTTGCTTCGTGACCTGTTATCCGGCGATACGGACAGCGCCCAGACACTGGGTTGCCTGGAGTTGGATGAAGAAGATCTTGGATTGTGCACCTATGTGTGTCCCGGCAAGTACAACTATGGACCGGTACTGCGTGACTGTCTGACCAAGATTGAGAAAGAGGGCTGATCCATGAGCTTGAAAGAATATCTCGAGAAAATCGAACCCAACTTTGAGCCGGGTGGTAAATACGAAAAATGGTATGCCCTGTATGAAGCAGCCGCCACCATTTTCTATACCCCCGGACTGGTGAACAAATCCGTTACCCATGTGCGCGACAGCATCGATCTGAAACGCATCATGATCCTGGTCTGGATGGCGACCTTCCCGGCCATGTTTTACGGTATGTATAACGTCGGTCTGCAGGCGCACAACGCCCTGTTGGCCGGTGCATCCTGGTCTGCCACGGTGGACGCCTACTGGCAGGCCGGCCTGTTCGCAGCCCTGGGCGGTGAACTCGGTACTGAAGCGACGGGTGGGCTGGCCATGTTCGGCTATGGCGCCTGTTTCTTTGTGCCCATCTACGCGGTGACCTTTATTGTCGGCGGCTTCTGGGAAGTCTTGTTTGCTTCGATACGTAAACACGAGGTGAATGAAGGCTTCTTCGTTACTTCGGTGCTGTTTGCCCTGACCCTGCCGGCAACCATCCCCCTGTGGCAGGTGGCCCTGGGTATCAGCTTCGGTGTGGTCATCGCCAAGGAAATCTTCGGTGGTACCGGCCGTAACTTCCTTAACCCTGCCCTGTCCGGTCGTGCCTTCCTGTATTTTGCCTACCCGGCACAAATTTCCGGTGACACCATCTGGACAGCGGTTGACGGTTTCTCCGGTGCCACATCCCTGAGTCAGGCGGCATCCGGTAGTCTGGATTATGCCAATACCCAACTCTGGTGGGATGCTTTCCTGGGTAATATCCAGGGTTCAGTAGGCGAAGTCTCCACCCTGGCCATTATGATTGGCGGTTTGTTCATCATTTATATGCGCATCGCATCCTGGCGTATCGTGTTTGGTACCCTGGCCGGTATGGCGTTGTTCGCGACCCTGCTAAACATGATCGGCAGTGACACTAACCCCATGTTCGCCATGCCCTGGCATTGGCATCTGGTAACCGGTGGTTTTGCCTTTGCCCTGTTCTTTATGGCAACGGACCCGGTTTCCGCGTCCTTTACCAATCAGGGCAAGTGGGCGTTCGGTCTGTTGATCGGCTTTATGACTGTAATGATCCGTGTGCTTAACCCGGCCTTCCCGGAAGGCGTGATGTTGGCGATCCTGTTCGCCAACCTGTGGGCACCTTTATTCGACTACTTCGTTGTTCAAGGCAATATCAAACGGAGGATGGCGCGTGTCAGCTAAGAAAGAAACTCTCGGAAAAACCGTCGGCATCGTTGTCGCGGTCTGTCTGGTTTGCTCCATTGTGGTATCCGGTGCTGCGGTAGGCTTGCGCTCACTGCAGCAAACCAATGCGGCTCTGGACAAGCAAAGCAATATCCTTGCAGCGGCGGGCCTGCTGGCTGACGCCAAAGGTGACATCGCCGGCACCTACGAAGCGCGTATCGAAGAGCGTTTTGTCAACCTGGAAACGGGTGATTATGTAGAGAATCCACAGGACTACCAGACCTACGATATGTACAAGGCAGCCAAGGATCCTGCTACCAGCACCAAGGTGGAAAACAGTAATGTGGGCTTCCAGCGCAAACCCAATGTGGCGTCCGTCTATCTGGTCGAGAACGAGGCCAACGAAGTCACCCGTATTATTATCCCTGTGCACGGTAGCGGTCTGTGGGATCTGATGTATGGCTTCCTGGCGATAGATGCCGACGGCAACACGGTGCGTGAGCTGGTTTACTACCAGCAAAAAGAAACCCCCGGACTTGGCGGTGAAGTGCAAAATCCAGACTGGATGGCCAAGTGGGACGGCAAGAAGCTTTACAGGGATGGCGAGGTAGTCATCGAAGTAAAGAAAAATGCGTCACCCGACAATCCTTACTCAGTGGATGCGCTGTCTGGCGCCACCCTGACCAGCAACGGCGTGCAGAATACGCTGGATTTCTGGCTGGGTGAGCAGGGCTTCGGTCCGTTCCTGTCCAAGCAACCCTGGAAGTCTTGAGGAGGCAATAACAATGGCAATGTCCAAAGAAACCAAAAAGGTATTGTTCGGGCCGATTCTGGACAATAACCCCATCGCCCTGCAGATACTGGGTATCTGCTCGGCACTGGCGATTACCACCAAGTTGGAAACGGCACTGGTTATGTCCCTGGCCCTGACCTCGGTGACCGCTTTCTCCAACCTGTTTATTTCCCTGATCCGGAATCAGATCCCGTCCAGCGTGCGGATCATCATCCAGATGACCATTATCGCCTCGCTGGTAATCGTAGTGGATCAGATCCTCAAGGCCTATTCCTATGAGATCTCCAAACAGCTCTCGGTGTTCGTGGGCCTGATTATCACCAACTGTATCGTGATGGGACGGGCAGAGGCGTATGCCATGAAGAATCCGCCCATGATGAGCTTCCTGGATGGTATAGGTAATGGCCTGGGCTATTCCTTTATTCTGGTCATTATCGGCACCATCAAGGAACTGTTCGGCTTCGGCACTATTCTGGGCTTTGAAATCCTGCCGTTGGTGCAAAACGGTGGCTGGTATCAGGGCAACGGTCTGCTGATTCTGCCGTTCAGCTCCTTCTTCCTGATCGCTGGCATGATCTGGTTTATCCGTACCATTCGTCCTCAGCAAGTTGAGCCCAAGGAGTAAGCCATGGAACATTATCTGAGTTTGTTTGTTCGCTCGATCTTTATCGAGAATATGGCCCTGTCTTTGTTTCTTGGCATGTGCACCTTCCTGGCGGTGTCCAAGAAAGTGAAAACCGCCATGGGCCTGGGTGTGGCTGTGGTGGTCGTGTTGGGGATCTCAGTACCGGTTAACCAGGTGATCTATACCAGCATCCTGGCCCCCGGCGCTCTGGCATGGGCCGGCTTCCCGGAAGCGGATCTGAGCTTTTTGAACTTCCTGACTTTTATCGGTGTTATTGCTGCACTGGTACAGATCCTGGAAATGGCCCTGGATAAGTTCTTCCCGGCCCTGTACAACGCACTGGGTATCTTCCTGCCCCTGATTACGGTGAACTGCGCCATCTTCGGTGGTGTGGCCTTTGCGGTGCAGCGAGAGTACAACTTTACCGAAAGCATTGTCTATGGCGTGGGCAGTGGTCTGGGTTGGGCCTTGGCCATTACCCTGCTGGCGGCAGTGCGTGAAAAGCTCAAGTATGCCGATATGCCAGACGGCATCCGTGGTCTGGGTTCGGTGTTCATGATCGCTGGTCTGATGGCGCTGGGCTTCCAGTCCTTCACCGGTATTGCCCTGTAATTGCGCGACACGTAGGAGTATCTAATGAACCAAATTGAGATTTATCTTGGTGTCGGCATGTTTATCGCCATCGTCCTGGCCCTGGTGTTCATCATTATGTTCGCCAAGTCCAGACTGGTGCCTGCCGGTGAAGTGACCATTAATATCAACGATGATCCGGAAAAGTCCATCACAGCCCAGCCCGGCGACAAACTGCTCGGCGCCCTGGCCAATGCAGGCATTTTCGTATCCTCTGCCTGTGGCGGCGGTGGCTCTTGTGGTCAGTGCCGTGTTCATATCCATGAGGGAGGCGGAGAAATACTGCCCACCGAGCTGGATCACATCAGCAAGCGTGAAGCCCGTGAAGGCTGCCGTCTGTCCTGTCAGGTGGCCATCAAGCAGGACATGAAGATTGAGCTGGAAGAAGAGATCTTCGGCATCAAGAAATGGGAATGCGAAGTTATCTCCAACGATAACAAGGCCACCTTCATTAAAGAGCTGAAACTCAAGGTACCGGCCGGTGAAAGCGTGCCGTTCCGTGCCGGCGGTTATATACAGATTGAAGCGCCACCTCATCACGTCAAGTACAGCGACTTCGACGTACCGGAGAAATTCCGTGGCGACTGGGAGCGTTTCGGCTTCTTTAAGCTGGAATCCAAAGTGGACGATGAGACCATCCGCGCTTATTCCATGGCCAACTATCCGGAAGAGAAAGGCATTATCATGCTGAACGTGCGGATTGCCACGCCGCCGCCGAATAACCTGAGCCTGCCCTGCGGTAAGATGTCTTCTTATATCTGGAGCCTCAAGCCGGGTGACAAGGCCACCATTTCAGGACCCTTTGGTGAGTTCTTCGCCAAGGACACCGATGCGGAAATGGTCTTTGTCGGTGGGGGCGCCGGTATGGCTCCGATGCGGTCACATATCTTCGATCAACTTCGTCGCCTCAAATCCAAGCGCAAGATCACCTTCTGGTATGGTGCCCGCTCCCTGCGTGAAATGTTCTATGTGGAAGATTTCGATATGCTGCAGGAAGAAAACGACAACTTTACCTGGCACGTGGCCCTGTCCGATCCTCAGCCTGAGGACAACTGGGAGGGATACACAGGTTTTATCCACCAGGTTCTGCTGCAGAACTACCTGAAGGACCACCCTGCGCCGGAAGACTGTGAGTTCTACATGTGTGGACCACCCATGATGAACGCGGCCGTGATCAACATGCTCAAGGAACTGGGTGTGGAGGATGAAAATATCCTGCTGGATGATTTCGGCGGCTGATAGTAAAAAAGGGGCTTCGGCCCCTTTTTTGTCGTTGTCAGTTATCAGTAAAAAGAGATCCTAATGCGAAAGTTATTACTTTGCAGTGCATGGTGGTTGCTGTTGTGTTCGCTGGTGGCATGCAGCCCTGCGCCTACCGAATCCGTGCTGTCCGGTAACACAATGGGCACGACTTACCATATCAAGTTTGTCAATCAGCCAGGCCTGGACGAACAACAGTTGCAGGCCGATATCGATCAGGCGCTGCTCAGGGTCAATAAGCTGATGTCCACCTATGATCCAGAATCTGAGCTGTCCCGTTTTAACCGGTGGCAAAGCACCGAACCCTTTCCTCTTTCTCAGGAAACTTTAATGGTGATGCGGGAAGCCAAACGCCTGGGTGAATTAAGTGGCGGCTTACTCGACATCACGGTGGGCCCCCTGGTTAATCTCTGGGGATTTGGCCCCAGGGCCCGTCCTGAGACCATACCGACACAGACACTGATTGACACCACCCGGGATCAGACCGGGCTCGATAAGCTGATAGTGGAAGAAAGTTCTGCCCGTAAGACCCAGCCGCAGCTTTATGTTGACCTGTCCACCATTGCCAAAGGCTACGGAGTGGATGTGGTGGCTGACCTGATGGAAAGCCGGGACCTGAGTAGCTATCTGGTGGAAATCGGCGGCGAGATGCGTCTGGCCGGGCACAAGGCCAATGGTGCGGACTGGCGGGTCGCCATCGAAAAACCTGTGTCCGGCGAGCGGGCGGTGCAGCAGATTATCAGCGTGGGTAATAACGGCCTGGCCACATCAGGGGACTACCGTAACTATTACGAAGAGGGCGGGGTACGCTATTCTCATCTTATCGACCCCACCACAGGTTACCCCATTCAGCACAATCTGGTCTCTGTGACTGTGGTGCATCCGTCCTGCATGACGGCCGACGGCCTGGCAACTGCCATCAGCATCATGGGGCCGGAAAGAGGACTTGCCTTCGCCGAAAAGTATAATCTTGCCGTGATGTTGATCAGTCGCGAAAAAGACGGATTTAGGGCGTATAATAGCGCCGAATTTGAACCTTACTTGCGGTAGGACCTTGTTGTGAGCACCTTTTTTCTCGCCTTCGGCTTTTTTCTTATTGTGGTGGTAGCCATGTCAGTAGGTTACCTGCTGCAGCGTAAAACCATCTCAGGCAGTTGTGGCGGCCTGGGTGCGCTGGGTATCGAAAAAGCCTGCGACTGCCCCGAACCCTGTGACCGTAAAAAGGCCCGTCAGGAAAGAGACGCAGCCAGAGACAAGAAACTGCAGGAATGGCAGCGTAATCAGATACTCTAAGCTATTCAATATGTTGCAAAGCCCGCTTAATGCGGGCTTTTCTCTGTAGGCCCTTTGTGGAAGGGGATAGTGCTCTTGCTTTGAAAGCACTGGCATTCTGTCTTTTGGGCAGTTAACTTACCCTTTGTCCTCTGATTGAAAAAACAACAAAAAGAGATTTGTCATGTGGAACAATAAATCCCTCAGTCAACGCCTGATACTGGCCAGCGTGCTTTGTGTGGCCTTCCTCTTCACTTTGTATGGCATCTGGCAGGTAAGGCAGGTGCAGGGTGAGACACAACAACAGGTGGAATCCGACATCCAATCGTTGGTCAAACTCAATGCCTCCCGTATCCTCGGCTTCTTTAACGCCAAGGGACAGATTATCCATAGCGTCTTCGCCAGCCCCCAGGTACTGGACTGGTTCGAGGCTTATGACGACCGTGGCGGGGTGATCGCCGGTAATCCCCAATACCAGGCGGTAAAACAGTATTTCCGCTTCTTTTCCGATAAAGACAAGGCCATCAAGAGCGTCTTTTTCGGTTCGGCCAACACCTTTGAGTATTTCGATCTGGACGGCAGGTATGAGGGCGACCCTAACTATTACACCAATAAGCGGCCCTGGTGGTCCGAGGCTCAGGACAAGGGGCGTTTGTATGTGTCAGATCCGGCAGTGGATGCCAACGACGGTTCCATTTCTGCCACCGTAAAGACGCCAGTGACACGCGATGGCCGTTTTCTGGGTATTGGAGGCATGGATATTCTGATTACCACCATCGGCGAACAACTGCTCAGCCAGATTAAGTATCAGGGGGTGGGGAATGCTTTTCTGGTCACCGATAAAGGCGTGCTGGTGTACTTTCCCGGATTCAGTGACAAATTTCCCCCTGGCAGCGATATGGAGGATGTGGACAGCAAATTCGCTGATTCTTCGGGTTTTGCTGAACTCAAACAACTGACATCCGGCCAGCCCAATGGCCAGGCGAGTCTCACATGGAAGGGCGAACAGTATCAGGTGATTTTCGCGCCGGTAGCCAGCGACTATCCGCACATGAACTGGAAACTGGGTTTTATGGTGCCGGAATCGGTGGTGACCGATCCGGTCTGGCAGGCCACAACCTCCACCAGCCTGTATCTGCTGATTATGCTGGTCATTATTGCCATTGCCATGGCGGCTATTATCCGTCCCATCGTCAAACCACTGAGCAGCATGTTGGCGGCCATGCGAGACATTTCCCGGGGAGAAGGTGACCTGACCAAGCGTATTGAAGTGAAGCGGCAGGATGAAATAGGTCAGTTGGCAGCGGAGTTCAACGGCTTTATCGGCAAGATCCAGGAACTGGTCAGGCAGACCATGGATATCACCAGCGAGGTTGGCAAAGCTACCGAAACTGTCTCGCGCATCACCGAGCACAATGTGCGTCTGGTCAATAACGAAAAAACCGAAATCGAGACAGTGGCTGAAGCCAGTCAGGAAATGGCCCAGACTAGTCGTGATGTGGCAGCCAGCACCGAACAGGCCATGGAAGTGTCGGACCTGACCCGACAGCGTATGGCGGACGGTTCAGGCGTAGTCAGGTCGGCCGTGGTCGGTATTGAAAGGCTTTCTGAGGAAATCAGCCGTTCCGCAGAGGTGGTCAGTGCCCTTGAAAAAGAAACCGAAACCATAGGTTCGGTACTCGAGGTAATCAACAATATTACAGAGCAAACCAACCTGCTGGCGCTGAACGCCGCCATCGAGGCGGCCCGTGCAGGGGAGCAGGGCAGAGGTTTTGCGGTGGTCGCAGACGAAGTCAGAACCCTGGCCAGCCGCACCCATGAATCGACCCGCAGTATCCAGGAGATTATCGAGAAACTGCAGGCCACCGCCAAGCAGGCCAGCAGCGCCATGCAGGGCAGTAACAGCCAGGCCGATCAAGGGGTGGAGCAGGTTGGTCAGATTCAGCAGGTGCTGGATCAGGCCCTGACTGACATAGAGCGCATCCAGGAGCAAATGCACAGCATTGCAGCGGCCAACAGCCAACAGGCCCAGATTGCCGAAGAAGTGGCCAGAAATGTCAGCCATGTGCGTGAACTGGCCGATGAATCAGTCAACGAGTCTCAGGATGTGGAGCAAAGCATTCTGCAACTTAAGCAATTGTCCAGTGGGCTGGATAAGGTGTTGAAACAGTTCAGGGTCTGATAGGGAAATGCCGAGGTCATATGGGCTTGGCAATTCCATATTGACTTATCCCCAGCTTTATTCAGAATAACTGTATTGATATACAGTTACATGTCCGGCATTGCGTAAAATTATCCACATCGATATGGACTGCTTCTTTGCGGCGGTGGAAATGCGTGACCATCCCCAGTGGCGGGACGTGCCCATAGCCATCGGCGGCAGTGCCGATCGGCGCGGCGTGATCGCCACCTGCAACTACCCCGCAAGACGGTTTGGCGTCCGGTCGGCCATGGCCACCGCCCACGCGTTGAAACTCTGTCCGGAGCTGGTGCTGGTGCGAGGGCGCATGGCGCTCTATGTGGAGGTGTCACAGCAGATACGCGAAATCTTCCATCGCTATACGGATAAAGTCGAACCTTTGTCCCTGGATGAGGCTTACCTGGATGTCAGCAACTCAAGTCTTTACGACGGCAGCGCCACCCGCATTGCCCAGGCGTTGAGGGCGGATATTTACCAGGCCACAGGCCTTACCGCTTCAGCCGGGGTCGCACCCTGTAAATTTGTGGCTAAAATCGCCAGCGATATCAACAAGCCTGACGGCTTATGCGTGATCACGCCGGACCGGCTGGATGACTTTGTGCGCAGACTGGAGCTGAAGAAAATACCCGGTGTGGGTAAGGTGACCTGGGAAAAACTTCAACAACTGGGCCTGCACACCTGTGATGACGTACGCCGTTATCCCTTTGAAAAGTTGCTGCGGCAGTTTGGTAAGTTTGGTCCGGTGCTCTGGCAACGAGCCCATGGTCAGGATGAAAGAAGAGTGAATACCGAACGGCAGAGAAAATCGGTCGGTGTGGAAGTAACCTTGCCTGAGGATATTCGCGACTTCGGGCAATGCTGGTCTATAGTGGAGGAACTGTATCCCAGGTTGCATAAACGACTGGCCAGTACTCAGCCCGATATGAGCATTCAGAATCAGGGTATCAAACTTAAATTTTCTGACTTTCAGCTCACCACGGTTGAACACAAATATCCCCGGCTTGAGCGGCAGTACTTTCGAGAGCTCCTGGCCGAAGCCCTTGACCGGCAGGCGGGACGGGGTATCCGTCTGGTGGGTTTACACGTGATGCTGCCAAGGGAAACTGACACCCAGCAACTGGACCTGCCGCTAGAGCACCGAGTGGTTAGATAATGAGCACCAGCGGAGGCAGAAATTTTTCCAGGCAATCCAGGCCTTTTCACGGGTTTAGTGGTGCTAAATCCTGAAAAGCCAGGGGCAGGCTCTGGTGGTCATTATTTAATCATTCGGCGCTCAAAGTTTGGTTGAGAGCGACTGAGCATGCAGGCACAATAACCTTATCTAATCTGAAGCGTCGGCCATCGCAGCCAAGGACGCCCTTGCGAGGTAACATATGGCATTTCCCCTTCCCAAAGACGAATCCAATCTGGATAGTGCAATCACATCCGGCAGCCAATGGGATGCCGTAATCCTGGTGGCCCCTGATCACAAAGGCCTGGATAATTTGTTGCTGCGCCAGACTATCGAAGCTCACCAGCGTATCGATGCCCGGGTGGGCCAGGAGGCTATCCTGTTGATTTCCAGTGAAATAGCCGGCGGTCGGCTGATCTATGCCCCTACCGGTGCGCTGAACCGTGATTATGACGATGTGCGCAGTTTTGCCGATGCGGCTAAAAAGGCCATCGTCATGGCCCGGGATGCCGGCGCCCGAAAACCGCTGTTGGTGGTAGCCGGTGTGCCTGACAGTCGACTCTATCAATACAGTCTGGAGGTAGCCTACCTGGGAGCTTGTCAGGCCCTGTGGCAGCCACTGGAGGCGAGGGAAGCCTTGGGGGAAGAGAGTACAGAGCCGGTTGAGTGTATCGGTCTTTATGCCCGTGGCAAGCTGGACCTGACATGGCTACAGGCAGTAGAGGCAGGTCGGCGGGTAGCCAGGGACCTGTGCGGCACAGAGCCTGAGCGGATGTCACCGCCGAAATTTGCAGAGTACTGCGAGCAGACCTTTGCCGGCAGCGCGGTTAAGGTTAGGGTTATAGCTGACGATGCCCAGTTGCGGCAGGATTATCCACTGCTGCATGCGGTGGCACGCGCCTCCACCCATGTGGAGCGCCACCAGCCCAGGGTTATTCGGATGGAATACCAGGGCGAGGGCGAACCCCAGCGCACCTTATTGTTTGCCGGTAAAGGTATCACCTATGACACAGGTGGAGCGGATCTGAAGGTGGACGGACATATGGCCGGCATGAGCCGGGATAAGGGCGGTGCTGCTGCTGTGGCCGGCTTTATGCAGACGGTGGCCCGGCTCAAACCCAAAGGTCTGAGAGTCGTCGCTGAGATTGGCGCCGTACGCAACAGTATCGGTTCCGATGCCTTCGTCGCCGATGAGATTATCAAAAGTCATGCCGGCACCCGGGTTCGCATCGGCAACACGGATGCCGAGGGGCGATTGGTGCTCGCCGATCTGCTGTCCCATCTCCGTGAAGATGCCAAGGGCGCCACTGACGCCAAGTTGTTCTCCATCGCCACCCTGACCGGCCATGCCGCCAGGGCCTTTGGTCCCTACACGGCCTATGTGGAAAACGGCCCGTCCCGAGACCACCAATGCGCACAGAAGCTGGTGGACCTGGGAGATTTGTGGGGCGATCCAGGCGAGGTCTCCCGTTCCCGTCGCGAAGACTTTCACTTCATCCGCCCTCGCAGCAAGGCCGACGATGTGTTGTCCTGCAATAATGCGGCCTCATCCGTCACCGCCCGTGGGCATCAATTCCCCATGGCTTTTCTGGTCAGGGCCTCGGGCCTGGAAGAGCATGGTCTGAGCAGTGCAGAGCCCTTGCCTTACATGCATATTGATATCGCGGGCAGCGGAGTGGAAGGGGGGGACTGGCAGCACGGTATGCCGTCTGCGGCACCTGTTGTGGCGCTGGCCGCCAGGTATTTACGTTAGCTGTAAGGAACAAGACTATGACGCCGGCCCGCAGAGAAGGCTTTGAGAAGCAATGGCAGCAGATGCTGGAAGCCTTTGCGCAGCAAAACTGGCAAACAGCCTTTTACCACCTCGAGAATGCCCACGTGCTGGGCCAGCCCAGCACCCGTCTGCATGTGAGAAGTCACTGGTGGATGCTTAAAGTTGCCTGGTGCCAGGGCAATAGCAGGGAAGTAGTTGGCCAATGGCTGAGGATCACAGCTGCTTTGCTGTTTTCGCGGATCTGGGTGCCCGTGGGAAATACCGGCGGGGCCAATGTGTCGGCCATCAAACCCATGCCTGTTCGCGACGAGCTTAAGGTCTATTTACAGTGAGCCAGTCAGTCGTACCCGGTCGCTACCGGCATTACAAGGGCAAAGATTACCAGGTGGTAGGAGTGGCCCGCCACTCAGAAGATGAAAGCCTGCTGGTGGTCTATCGTCCGCTTTACGGTGACGGGGCCTTGTGGGTCAGGCCTCTGGAGATGTTTACCGGAAAGGTTGAGGTGGAAGGCAGGCTGGTGGACAGATTTGCCTACCTGAATTCAGAATAGATCACCGCGCCCTGCCCTGTAGGTGCCATGCCAGTATCCCCTGTTCACTTTCTATTGGGGAGCACTTCTCTACCTTAAGGCCACAAGTTTCCAGTTGTTGAGCGGTCTGTGTTATCTGGCCTGCATCCATAGCCGCACCCAGCATGGAGGCCATTCTCTGGCGGTAGCTGAGCAGCTCCTGTTCCATTCTGTCCAGCCAATCGAGAATGGCAGTCAACTCATAGGCTTGCATATTGTTGAACATCTGACCCAGGTCCCGGTAGAACTGCAGCACTATGCCACCGGCTACGCCGGGGCCAAAGCGCTGCAGCACTGCTGTGACCTGACTTACGGCTGGAGCTAAAGACTGGTCGGCCTGACGAAAGGCAGGATCAGCTTCGGGTGAGCCACTCGTTGCAAAACCTGCTTTGAACAGCACCCGGGCGCGGGCAAAAATCAGGCTGGCTTCGACCTGGGACAAAGCCGCATGATTATTCTGGGATTCCATAGAAATGGCGCTTTCCCTATAATGGATAAGAGCCGAGAACAAGCCGTTTTTTCTCAGCAGCCTGGCGCATTCCAGGATGGCTTCCTTACCGGCATATTCAATGCCAAACTGACTGAAGATAAGATCCACGGAGCCAGGCTGGAGGGGCAGCCTGGCGGCATCGGCCACCAGGCCTGCATCCGGATTGGCCCGCTGACAGCTTGTCTTAACCGCCGCCAGGGAGTAATCCAGACAAAGATGGGTGGGGGACGGGCCGGGAATCTCTTCCATACAGTGTCGGGCTATTTCACTGACGGCGCCTTTGCCGCAGGCCACCTCCAGCATTATGGCCGGGCAATGTTGCCGGAACTCTTCCAGGAACAGTGATCGCCACAGGCGGCTCAATAGGGGCTGGTCTACCTCCTTGTCCGTAAAATCCGCCGAACAGGCATTCTGCCAGTAGGCATCCCAGGCATCCGCGTAAGCCAGACTCATAGAAATCACTCTTGGAAATGAATGCTTACAACTATATCGGTATAGGCGATAGACTTGAAGCCTGAATACCTCTCCCCTTTTTCATACGGCTGCGGGTAAGAAAAAGCCACCGGCTTTGAAGTGCCCCCATAAAGTTGGACACTTCACTGAGGGTGGCTTTTTGTCTTCGTATCGGCCTAGTAGGTCAGGGTGACACCGGCAAATATATAGCGGCCCAGGCCGTCATAGAAGCCGGGGAAGGTGTTACCGTTACCTGAGCCGGTAGGCGCATTGGGTAGCAGCGGCGGTTCCCTGTCCAGCACGTTGTTGATACCCAGACGTACAGAAATGTTCTCATGGGCCTGCCAGGTGCCTGCCAGATCCAGATAATTCTGGGCGCTGAAGGAGGTGGGACCGACTGGCTGGTTAAAGCCGGTATATTCATCCACCTCACCCAGGTAGCGCCAAGTGGCCGATATGCTCGCATCCCAGGGGGTGGTCCACGTCAATCGCAGGTTATGCCGCCATTCTGGAGTCGGCTGCCCACATGAGGTGCGGTCCCAGACGCCGGCACATTCAATGACGTCTCCCCCCGGGATAGGCAGGTTGTCCAGCGTATCAAGCCAGGTGCCGACCAGGCCGATCTTTAACCCGCCCATTTCGCCAATTTCCATATCATAGTTGGCTTCCAGGTCGACCCCTGAGGTCTCCAGATAACCGATGTTGATATCGGTTGCCGTTACTGCCGCTGTGCCCACCCAGAGGTTGCCGTTAGGACCACGATTGATCAGGCCGCAGAAAGTGGGGTCACCCGTCGCGCCGCAATTGGCCAGAATAGTGGTCTGGGGAATGTTGGTAATGGCTTTTTGCACATCAATATTGAAATAGTCGATGTTCATATTGAAGCCGGGCAGGAAACTAGGCGAGAACGCCAGCCCGAAAGACAGGGTATCGGACTCTTCGGGTTCCAGGTTTGGGTTACCGCCTGTAATAGTGTTGTACTGTCCGGCCGGACTGGTCAGGGCAGGGGACTTGTACTGAGAAGGATCCAGGCCTGTGCGTACGCAGTCTTCCAGTGACATGGTGCCGGTGGCGCCACAGGGATCATCGTTCATATTAAACAGACCCAGCGTCTGGGGGCGGAACAGGTCACGGACGTTACCGGCCCTTACTGCCCGCTGGAAGCTGCCGCGAACCCTCAGATCCTCGCTCACTTCCCAGTTCATGGCGTATTTATAAGTATTGGTGGTCTGGTCGGTGGAGTAGTCGGAATAGCGATAGGCAAGCTCCAGGGTCAGTTGGTCCGCAAAGGCCGTGTCTTCCACAAGGGGGATATTCAATTCACCGAAGAACTCTTTCACATTGAAGGCGCCACTCACCGCACCGGTGGGGCCCCCCTGACCCGCGCCGTCACCAGACTGGAAGCCCTGATCCGGTGCAAATACGAGCGACTCGCGACGGTATTCCACACCGGCCACTACGCCCACCCCTGTACTGGTGCCAGGCACCATGATGCCTGCTTCAGTCAAATCGCCGGTAACATAGCCAGTCACCTGGGTGCTGGTGGTATCACCGCGCGAATACAGCGGCAGGACCAGGTAGTTGAGCATGGCCTGCGTCACAGCGCCTTCCTCAAAGACGTTCCAGGGTACACAGGCGGGATCGGATCCGTCGATGACAGATTGGCAGACGGCGTTACCGTTGCCATCATCCACCACGTTCAGGGCACGGATGATGCGGGTAGTGGAAAGATCATTCTGATAAGTCTGCACAAAGCCCACTGAGCCATAGTTGGCAAACATGTCGTAAGACCAGTTGTCATTGATAATGCCCCGTATCCCCAATACGCCACGGTAGGAAGTGTGACGCAGGTCATCCTGCCTGGGCGCTCCCTCGACATTGCGTCGGCCGATATAAACGCCGGTGAGGGTATCGTCACGGGTCAGACCCTGAGAAGCACAGATGGTCTGAAACTGCTGTTCGGACATCAAGGGGTTGCCACAGAACAATGTGCTGGTGACGAAGAAGGCACCGGAGGGAGCAATCTGCGCCACGCTTCTGTCGTCCATGAAGCTGACTTCCCCATAGATCTCCGCATGCTCGTTCACCTCATACTGACCGAGCGCACCAAAGGTCTTACGCTCATCCGGGCGTTGGTAGTAGTTCAGGGGGCCGTAGTTATAGAGGGAGGTCCTGGGCACAAACTCATGTCCTGATACCTGGTAGTCGTAATTGACGAAATCGGTAAAACGGCCTTCTGGAATGGTGCCTGAGCCGCCACAGATAAATTCATTGTTGGCATCATAGAACAGCGCACAGGCGCTGTAATCACGTTCGGACTGGGTGAGGGCCTTGATGTCCCGGAATGTGGCATACATGGTGACATAGCCACGTCCGTCCGCCGTATTGGCTCCAATCATAAATGAAAAATCATTGGAGTGGCCGTCGCGGACATTACTGTCGGGTAATTCAAAGCCCAGTGCCCGGACCTGTTCCTGCACCAGATCATTGTCGTTATTGTGCTGATAGAAGCTGTGCTGGAAGTCGAATGAGAAACCCTCAAAGTCATCCTTAAGGATAAAGTTGACTACCCCGGCGATGGCATCCGATCCGTAAGTCGCAGAGGAGCCGCCGGTCAGTACCTCAATGCGCTCAATCAGGGAGGCGGGGATCTGGTTGACGTCAGGTGCAATACCGCCGGCATTGGGAGAGCCGGCAGGCAGCCTGCGACCATTAACCAACACCAGGGTTCTGGTCGGACCCAGATTTCTGAGGTTCAGGGTTGCTGTGCCGGTAGAACCATTGGCAGCCATACCGGTCTGCGCGGCAAACAGGGCCGGCATGTCATTGAGAATATCTTCAACCCTGGTCAGGCCGGTAATGGCGATATCGGCGGCAGTGATTTCCGTCACCGGACTGGCACTCACCATGTTCACCCGTTGTATACGAGACCCTGTCACGGCAATTTTTTCGACAACCGACTCTTCAGCGTTGTCCTGTGCCAGAGCGACGGATGAAAGTAGTGAAGCGCTGCTGCCGGCCAGAGCCAACTGCACGGCCAGGGCTATCTTTGAGCCTCTGTTCATGTGTATCTCCTGTAAAACTTATAATGGTTATGTCAGATAACCTTTGTTATCAGGAATTACGCTAGTGCCTGCACGAGACCGACGACACAAGGGATCCGCCAGCACACATAGGGGTGGGATAAAAGGCCAGGGTGGTGTGATGAGTGGGCGAAACCCGTTGACTGGTTAAATATTGTGCATTGCAAGTGTTTGATAAATAAAGATTTAATTACTCAAGGGGTGAAAGGTTTTGAGTCAGGGATAAGCTGCTGTTTGCCTTTGACTATCGGGCTGGTGAATAATCCAGCTTTGATTTGCAGGATTCCCATGTTGTTACATTTTCTTCGTAACCTGCCATCATGGCGGTTCTGGGTGATTGGCCTGGTCATCTGGTTATTGATGAACAGTTATTCGGCCGATCTGGCCTACCGCAGCTATATCAGAGCCGGAAGGGAGATGGAGTGGACCACCATGTGGCTTTACTACTCAGGCTGGTGGATGCCCTGGGCAGTGATCAGTCCGTTGATCGTGGCGGGGACCCGGATCATCCCGCTGGACATGCAGCGATGGAAACTGACGGTATTGAAATTGGTCATCATGACGGCGGTGTCCTTTCTGGGCTTTCTCCTATTGGCGGTGCCTCTGGTGGCTTCCTTTGAATTAGGTGGTGCCGGTCTGGAAAAGCTTCAGGAAGCACTTCTTATCATGGTCAAGCGCGGAGCATGGCATATGGACTTTCTCGTCTATGTGGCGGTGGTCTCCGTGGGATACATCACACAATTTTATGAAAAAGCAAGAAAGGAAGAAGCCAGGAGCGAGAGTCTGTTACGTCAATTGATGCAGTTGGAGCTGCAATCACTCAAATCCCAGCTAAACCCGCATTTTTTGTTCAATACCCTGAATACCGTTGCCAGTCTTATTCGCCTGGACAAGAAAGACCAGGCAGTCAAGGCGTTGAGTGAGCTTAGTCTGATGCTGAGAAAAGTGCTTGAAAATCAAAGCAATCAGTTAATCAACCTGGCCCAGGAGATGGACTTCATCAACAGTTACCTGACCATCCAGAAGATGCGTTTTGATAAGAAACTGCAAACCCGTGTGGAGGTGGAACCAGCTTGCCTGCGAGAAGAAGTTCCCTTCATGCTGCTGCAGCCTTTAGTGGAAAATGCGGTGCAACACGGCTCACAACTGGAGAGCGACCAGAATCTGCTCGATCTGCGCGTCAGTTGCAGTCCCGGTAAGCTACATATCAGGCTGATCAATAAAGTGCCTGAACAGGATGAGCATCATGGCTTTGGCATTGGCCTGAAGAACTGCCGGGAAAGGCTGCAAAAACTGTATGGCCGGGAGTTTGAGCTGACGCTGTCAAAGCTGGACAGCGGATACTTTGAAACCTATGTGATGATACCTACAGGAGGGGACGATGATTAAGGTACTGGTGGCGGACGATGAGACCCTGGCCAGGCAAACCATCCAGTTGCTTCTGAAAGATCAGAAAGACATCACTACAGTGCTGGAGGCCGCCGATGGCAATCAGGCCCTGAAGCTGTTTGAAAAGGAACAACCACAACTGGTGTTTCTGGATATCCAGATGCCGGGACTGACGGGCATTCAATTGGCAGAGCGGATAGGAGATAAGTGCATGGTGGTATTTGTCACCGCCTATGACCAATATGCCATTACGGCCTTCGAGCTCAATGCCATCGATTATCTGCTTAAACCCTATGATGATGAGCGGTTCTACGCAGCCCTGAACAGGGCGAAGGAAAAGCTTAAGGAGCAGGCATTTGGCGACTATCGGCAGGTAGGGCAGTTGATCCGTCATATGATGGATGAGCGGCACCGTCAGTACAAAACTCGCCTGGTAGTCAAAGATCCGGGCCGGATACGCCTGGTGGATGTAGACAAGGTTGAGTATATCCTGGGGGCCGGTAACTATGCAGAGGTGCATCTGTTCGACGGTAAGTCCGTTCTGCACAGGGAGACCCTGACTACCCTGGAAAGCCAACTGGATCCTTCAGTATTCGTCCGGATACATCGTTCGTCCATTGTCAGGAGCAGCAGTATTGCAGAACTCAGGCCCAACGAAAAAGGCGACTACAGCGTACTGCTGAAAAACGGCCAGGAACTGACCCTTTCCAGGCGCAACAAACATAAACTCGGTGATTTGCTGGGCTGAAGGGTTCCAACTCCTGACCGAAAGACTATATTGATAAATCCAATAACAACAGGGAAACCAACATGCGCTTTTTCATCTTACTGTGCTTTTTCACTACCTCTTTGCTGGCAGATGACAGGTTTGCCAACGTCAAGATTGAGCGACAACACCTGGGCGACTCGGTTTACATGCTGACCGGTGCGGGGGGCAATATCGGCGTGTCGGCAGGCAAAGACGGGGTGCTCATTATCGACGACCAGTTTGAGCCCCTGGCAGAGAAAATTGCCGCCAGCCTGGCAGATGTAAGCCAGTCTGATGTCAAATATATAGTGAACACCCACTATCATGGGGATCATACGGGCAGCAATGCCTGGTTCAAACAACATCACCACGCCACTATTTTCGCCCATGACAATGTGCGCTACCGGCTGGCGGACAAGGAAGATCATAAACCCGCCGCCCTGCCGGTAGTGACTTATAAGGACGGTATCAAATTCCACTTCAACGACGAAACCGTCAAGGTCATGCATCTGCCAGCCGGCCACACTGATGGCGACAGCGTAGTGTGGTTTAACAATGCCAATGTTTTGCATACAGGGGACTTGTTCTTTGAAGGCCGTTTTCCTTACATCGACCTGGAAGGCGGCGGTTCGGTAGCGGGTTATATGAACAACGTTCAGCGACTGATCAGTATGTTGGATGAAAACTCACAGATTGTCCCGGGCCATGGCAAGTTGTCCGGCAAAGCTGACTATCAGAAATTTCTCGCCATGATTGAGGAAACCGCAGCTTTTGTGAAAGAACGCAAGGACGCTGGTATCGCCCTGGATCAGATAGTCAAGGACGGTCTGGAAGATAAATGGCAGGACTGGAGCTGGGAGTTTATTACCGAGGAGCGCTGGATTAAGACCCTTTACGAAGGACAGTAAAGGCTTGGCGCCCGGTTATCCACCTGATGTGTGGATTTAGTGGCAGGGCGAGACCTGCCACTGATTTTCAGCGCTTCTGATCACCCGCTACCCAGGTTTGCAGCACTTTAGTCTGCCATATCTGCCCGGCGGGAATATTGAAGATATCCCGATCGATAAGGATAAAATCCGCCCACTTACCGGGTTCCAGATTGCCCAGAATCTTTTCCTGGTGCGCCGCATAAGCCGCATCCAGAGTGAAGGCTCGCAACGCCTGCTCCAGAGTCAGTTTCTGCTCTGGTTGCCAGCCGCCGGGAGGTTCGCCCTCGTGATCCTGGCGGGTCACCGCAGCGTGCAGGCCGTGGAAGGGATTTGCCAGTTCCACCGGGAAATCGGACCCGGCGGCAAGCACAGTGCCTTGGTCAATAAAGCGTTTCCAGGCATAGGCGCCTTCCAAACGCTTTTTCCCAATGCGGTCTTCGGCCATATTCTTATCACTGGTGGCATGGACTGGTTGCATGGAGGCGATGATATCCAACTCCTTGAAGCGGGGGATATCATCGGTTGAAACCACCTGCGCATGCTCTATTCGATGACGAAGTGAGCGGCCACCCACCTGCTCATAAGCTTTGGCATAGTGATCCAGCGCCAAACGGTTGGACTTGTCACCGATAGCATGAAAATTAAGCTGAAAGCCATGTTTCAGCACGGTACGAAAGAGTTCAGGCAGATCCTGCTCTGCCGTGACCAGCAGACCCTTGTTGTCCTGATCATCTGAATAGGGCGCCAGCATCGCCGCTCCACGACTGCCTAGGGCGCCATCTCCATAGGCCTTAACGCTCTGAATCCAGAGAAAATCTTTCTTATCCCGCCTTGGTCCCTTTTCCAGCATTTGTATCAGCTTGGGATCGGAGGCGGCGATCATGGCATAGATGCGGATATTCAACGTCTGCTGCTCGGCCTGCTGCAGGTAGAAATGGTAGGTCTGGTGGTCAATACCGGCATCATGCATGCTGGTGATACCCTGTTCCAGCAAGTGACTGGAGGCCTCGTTCAGGGCTCTTTGCATGCTTGCTGAATCTGTTTCTGGCAGATGATCAGCCACCAACCCCATGGCATTGTCGATCAGGACGCCTGTGGGGTTTCCTTCTTTATCTCGTAAAATCTGTCCGCCGGGCGGGTCAAGGGTGTCTTTGCCTATTCCGGCGATGGCCAGCGCCTTGCTGTTGACCCAGGCGGCATGGCCGTCGATCCGTTCCAGCCACACGGGCGTATCGGGCAGGAATTCATCCAGTTGACGGGCGGATGGATACTGCTTGTCATGCCATAGCACCTGATTCCAGCCCCGGCCAATGATCCACTCTAATTGAGGATTTCTGGCGGCATAGTCATTGACCTTTTGCACCGACTCCCTGGCACTGGTCAGGCCGCGCAGATCCACCTGGAGCAGGTTCTGGCCCAGCCCCAGGAGGTGCCCATGGGCATCGATAAGGCCGGGTAGCAGGGTCTTGCCTTCCCCGTCCACCACCCAGGCGCCGGGATACTGACCGATCAGGGTCTTGTCACCGGTTGCCAGGACCTTGCCGTTCTCAAATGCCAGGGTGGAAAAGCTCTGCAAACCTTGTTCCGGAAGGATGTGGTACCCCTGTATGTTGGTCACCAGGGTTGGCTGTGCCGCCAGATCTACGCAAACGGCAAATAGTGTTGCGGTGAATATCTTAAGCCTTGATTTCATGATGTTTTCCTTATGTTAGGGCGTGTTTATCTTTCATATTGGCCTCTGTTGAGAGCGAAAAACTCCTCAATCAGGGCGCGAGTAACGCCGTTTAGCCGTCTAAACAAGTTGAGAGCAACGCAGAGTGAGGGTTTTTAGCCTCAACCCGTCGGGCTGGGGCCATTTTTACTCGTATCATCCCTGATACTTGCCGACAAGCGGCCAGCCAAGCTGTTAAAAAATGCTCCGGGCATTTTTTTCCGTCCAGCAGCGTGATATTAAATATGTCCCTATATTTCACCGCTTCGCGGCCAGCTTCGCTGTTCCAATGGGTTCCATTCCCATTGGTCAGTCGCTTGTTTAGGCCCACTAAACCGCACTCCTTCTTCCCTGCCGGGCAAAAAATGGCCTCCAGCAGAGCGTTAATATGAAAGATAAACACGCCCTAGAGGAGATGTTGTAACACGAAGCAACGGATAAAAGAACGGCAGCCTGACGCTGCCGTGACGGTTTTTAACGCGTTGATACTCAATGCAGAAAATACTGCTCTGCCAATTGCTGGTGGATATCGGCCAGATCGATCTGCAATTCATCAATATAATCATGCAGGGCACTGCCCTTGAGTTGCGTGACTTCTTGATTGGCAAGTTCATCGATGCTGTGCTCGATGCGCTCTACCATCTGTGTGTTGTTGGGCAGGTCCTGATTGAGGCGTTTGAGCTGCTTCAGGCAGAAGGTGACCGAGCGGGGGAAGGTTTCGCTTTTCAGCATAAATTGCAACACATCCTCTGCCTTTACCCGCACGCCCATCTGCTGTCGATACATCTGGTATGCACTCAGTGAACGCAGCACGCTGATCCACTGGATGTTCTCAAAGGGTGCCCCATCAGGTGAGTCGATGAGGGTAGCAGAACGCACATCGATGATACGGCTGGTCATATCCGCCCGTTCCAGCAAAGAGCCAAAGCGGATAAAGGTATAGCCCTGATCATGGTTGATGGTGGCATCCAGGGCGCCAAAAATCATGTGCACTGATTCCACTACGTGCTTGAGGAATACAAAGCGTCCCCGTTTGCTCAGACATTCGTGGGGATTTTCCTTTACATAGTGATACAGGCTGTTTACCGCTTCCCATACCTGCCTTGGCATCACCTCCCTGACGGTACGGGTGTTGTCCCTGGCATACAGCAGTGAGTTGAGGATAGAGGAAGGATTGCGACCGTCTACCGTGAGAAATTTGATCACATGCTTTTCCGGGAATTCCTCATGCAATTCCTCATAGAGCTCCCGGTGGCCGATAATATCCACCAGCGGCTCCCACCCCGGGGAGACGCCGCGGGGCAGATCCATCAACAGGAGATTGTTGACATTCACCAGGCGGGCGACATTTTCCGCCCGTTCCACATAGCGGGCGGTCCAGTACAAGGTTTCTGCTACTCGGGATAACATATCAGCGTCCCTCCTCTTCAACAATCCAGGTATCCTTACTGCCCCCTCCCTGAGAGGAATTCACCACCAGTGAACCCTTAACCAGGGCCACCCGTGTCAGGCCGCCGGTGGTCACATGGGTTTGATGTCCACTGGAGAGGATAAACGGCCGCAGGTCCACGTGTCGGCCTTCTATGCTGTTGCCGTCCAGGGTGGGCACGGTAGACAGGCTTAAGGTCGGCTGGGCGATAAAATTCCGAGGATCGGCCTTGATCCGTTCAATACATTCCTGTTGCTGCTTCTTCGTCGAGCGGGGGCCTATCAGCAGGCCGTAACCGCCAGATTCATTGGCAGGTTTCACCACCAGCTTGTCGATGTTTTCGGTCACATAGTTAAAGGCATCCGGCTCATAGCAGCGATACGTCTCCACATTCGGGATTTTGGCGTCCTCGCCCAGATAGTAGCGGATGATATCCGGCACATAGGCGTATACGACCTTGTCGTCGGCCACGCCTGCCCCCGGTGCATTGACCAGCGCCACGTTGCCACTGCGCCAGGCCCGCATCAGCCCCGGCACGCCCAGTTGTGATTCGGGATTAAAAGCCTCTGGGTCGAGGAACAGGTCGTCAATACGCCGGTAGATCACATCCACCCGACGCCTGCCAAAGACGGTTTTCATGTAAACGATGTCGTTATCGTCCACCATCAGGTCACGTCCTTCCACCAGTTCACAGCCCATTTCCTGGGCCAGATAGCAATGTTCAAAGTAGGCTGAGTTATACACTCCCGGGGTCAGCACCACGACCTCTGGGGTATCCTGAGGGCGGGGAGTCATGGCGCAAAGCATATCGAACAGCTGTGAGGGATAGTCGTTCACCGGCAGCACCGAAACCTGCTCAAACAGTTCCGGGAAGACCCGCTTCATCACGGAACGGTTTTCCAGCATATAGGAAACGCCGGACGGCACCCGCAGATTGTCTTCCAGTACGAACATGGTGCCCTGGCCGTCCCGCACCAGATCGGAGCCGCAAATATGGGCCCAGATGCCATGAGGGGGCTTAATGCCCACACACTGGGGGCGGAAGTTTACCGATTTTTTCAATAAGTCGGCGGGAAACACCCCGTCCTTGATTATTTGCTGTTTGTGATACAAGTCGTCGATAAACAGATTCAGCGCTTCGACCCGTTGCTTTAAGCCGGCCTCAATACCTTTCCATTCAGAGTGGCAGATAATTCTGGGGATGATGTCGATGGGCCAGGCCCGGTCAATGGAGCTGCCTTCTCCGTAGACGGTAAAGGTGATGCCCATTTCCTTGATGGCATATTCCGCTGACGAACGGGCAGTGGCCAGTTCCTGTTCGGACAGCCCGGCCAGAAAGTTCGCCAGGGTGTGGCCGCACGGCCTGGGTCGGCCCTGCTCATCGACCAACTCGTCATAGAGCTGTTGGGATGGATAGTCACGCCAGTCAAAAGCCATATTGCTCCCTCCGTTGCTTATTCCCCTCTGCCGCCATATGGCCCGTACCGCTGTGGTCCATGGCGGGCGTTTACCCTTCAGTCTAGACGATGCATATCCACCGCCACCTTTAATTGATGCTCGCCGCCGCCGAACATGATGCCCTTGAGGGGGGTGATATCGGCAAAGTCCCGGCCGCTGGCCAGGGTAATGTGCTGTTCGCCGGGCTGCAGGTTGTTGGTCGGATCGAAATCCAGCCAGCCCAGCCCCGGCACATACAGGGCGAACCAGGCATGGGTGGCATCGGCTCCTTCCAGTTTCGGCTGACCAGGTGGTGGAAGGGTCTCGATGTAGCCGCTGACATAGCGGGCTGCCAGTCCCAGGCCGCGCAGGCAAGCCAGGGCCAGGTGGGCAAAATCCTGACAGACGCCCCGTTTATGGGCAAAGACCTCCGAGACCGGCGTATTGATAGTGGTAAAGCTGGCATCAAACTGAAAATCCGTAAAGATTCTGTTCATCAGTTCCTCACAGGCGTCGATGATCGCCCTGCCTGGAGCAAAGGATTGCCGGGCATACTGTCGGATCGCCTCATCAGAGCGGGTGTAACGACTGGGCAGGGCAAACTCGGCACATTGCAGGGTGACGGGATCGGCCGGCTGACTGAGCCTGTCCCGCACCCATTCCCAGGGCAATTGCTGATCAAACAGTCCCTGCTGGGGACGACTGTAGATTTCCACCTCGCTCAGCGCCGTCACCACCATCTGATCATGCAGGGTCGGCACTTCGAACACCGTCACCTGGTTGGCAAAGTAGTCATGATACTCCTGCATGAAATCGGCATTGGGGCTGATGCTTATCTGATGATTCAAACAGCGCTGGAACTCATTATTCTGGGGGATTAGCCGGGCATGATTCTGACTCAGGCTGACCTTCTCCGCGTATTGATAAGTGGTCACGTGTCTGATGCGGTATTTCATACCGGCTCTCCCTTTTCACTGGACCAACTGAGTTTGCGGGACGTCCGGGTATGGGAGAAGTATTCCACCTGCAGGATCTCCTGCAGGGCGTCCAGATGATGGCGGATGGACTGCATCAGACGACGCAGGGCTGGACGTTCACCCCCCTGTTCGGTAAACAGCTCATCCCGCTCCACCAGGCTGCATTCGGCGGTCAGCCTGAGCAGGGCTTTTTGGGTAGCGCTCATAAAACCCGGTTTGTTCTTGGCCGGGAGACGACGGCACAGGGAAACCAGCTTATCCGTCTGGTACGCCAGTGAACGGGGGTATTCCGCATCCAGCAGCAACAGTTCCAGTCCGGTTTCCACGCTCTGGTACATGCGGTAGCGGCGCCGGTGGGTTACCGAACTGACCTGGGCAACCAGCACCGCCTCAAGTACACTTTGTTGTTCAGCCTCCGGCAGGCTTTCACACAACAGGCCTTCGACCATGGCTGACAGTTGCCTGCTGCGTTCCACGCGTCTGCCGATGTCGAGCATAAACCAGCCGTTGCTGTTGGACATGCTGTCCAGCACCGAACCGTTGAAAGCCATCAACTGCCCGACGATGCGATCCAGTGCCGACTGCATCATATGGGTGGCGGTTTGAGGGCCGGTCTTTTCCAGCCTGTGCATTTCCGTTTCGAGGCTTTCGATAATCCTCAGGCTGTCGTAGGAAAGCAGTTCCCTGGCCTGCATGGCGGATTTGAGCAATGTATCCAGGGTGTTGTAAAGGCTGCCCGCAAGCTCACTGCTGCCGATACTGGCCTGTGCCAGTTTCTTGCATTCGGCGGTGCCCGGGTTGCCCCCTTCCGCCGGCAGGCTGTGGTAGGGATAGAGCAGGCTGTGTTGTTCTATGCCAGCCTTCAAACGGGCGACGGCGATGCGATTCTTGGCATCCGGATAAATGGCCAGTTCAGTGAAGCGGTCGATAAACAGGCGTAGCAGCCGACAGATGTCTTCACATCGTTCAAGATAGCAGCCAAGCCAGTACAGGTTTTCTGCCGTGCGGCTGGGGATAAGGCCTTCCACCAGGGCCAGGTCATGCAGCTTTCGCGGTTTGGGCAGACTCAGGGGAGCCAGATCCATGGGCGCCGCCGTCTGCGCCCAGGTGTCTTTGATGCCCTGGCCATTTGCGGCCAGACAAAGAGCGGAGGGCATCACACTGATGCTCTCCGGCTGACACAGGGCATAACAGCGCAGGAACACGGGCCTGGCAGTTAATTGACGTTTATGCAGGAAAGGCGCGCTTTCCAATGTGACCTTGCGACGGAAAAATCCTTCGGCCAACTGGCCGGTGGACAGCTTGTCCATGGCTTCCCGTTGTCGTTCTCCATCCAGCCGGACCTGGGGATCCAGGTAACTGTGGAACTCATAATCCCGCCAATACTGACGCTCGAGGTTGCCGGCCGCCACGCACTCAGGCTCACTCAGCAGCAAAGGTTCGCCCGACAGGCGCTCGGCGAGGGCAGGCAACTGTGTCCTGACAGTGGGAATGTTCAGCAGGCTTGAGCCGAGGGGGTTAAGCAGTTTGACTGTCTGCATGCGCACCGCCTGCAACAGGCCGGGCACGCCTTGCAGCGAATAATCGGCCTGCTCAAGAGGGTCCAGGTAACGGTCTTCCAGCCAGCGGACAATCACGTCCACCTTGCGCAACCCGTCCAGTGATTTCATCCAGACCTTGCCTTTTCGCACGGTCAGATCGGCGCCCCTGACCAGGGTGTAGCCGAGATAGGTGGCGAGATAGGCATGTTCGGAGTAGTTGGGGTCCTCCGGGCCAGGGGTCAGGATAACCACCCTTGGGTCACGCAGACTGCGGGTGGACTGGCCAATGGCCTGTTGGATCTGTTGCAGAAAACTGGCGATACGCTGCACACCGCATTCGGCAAAGACTTCGCTCATGACCCGGCGGGAGACGATGCGGTTCTCCAGCAATAAGCCCAATCCCAGTGGCACCTGGCAATGGTCGTCCAGGATAAACCACCGTCCGGACTGGTCCCTGCCGATATCCATGGCCAGTACAAACAGCCCCTGCTCCTCCGCCGGCAGACTGTAGCTTTCACGCAGGTACAGGGGATGCTGGAACAGGTGTGACGGATTGATCAGGCCCTCACTCAGTAGTGTCTTGTTACCCATCAAATCCTGTAAAACGGTCTGCAGCAGTTTGGCCCGTTGCCGGATGCCACGTTCCAGAAAATGCCAGTCCGCTTCGCTAATCAGCATAGGCAGCGGGTCCAGAGGCGAACGATGCTGATCCCGGGTATCGAGGAAACCACTGTTTTTCAGCAGGCGACGAATTTCTGTGGCGCGGTGGCTGATATCCTCAGCCGACAGGCCGGCCAGATATCCAAACAGACTGGCCAGGGGTCCGGGAACATTCCCTGAACCGGACATTTGATCTTGCAGAAACTGACTAAGCCAGCCTGGCAGGCTCAGTTCAGGATGTTTGTCGACAGCGGTCTGATTCATAAGGTCCTGCTGGGCTATTCAGGGTTTCGACGCAGATCCAGAGTGTTGGGGTAATCCGGGTTCACCGGCTCATCCTCTGGCAGATGGAAGTTTGCCATGCTGTCGTGAGAGGAGAAAGTTCTTTGACTGGCCTGGGGTATCTGATCAGGCTGATGCAAGGCCGGTGGCGTATGTCCATGCTGCCAGAAACGGGCGATACGCCGTCCTTCTGCCTCGAAAGCGTTGACCGGGAAGGTGGCGAAGTTACGTCCGCCAGGGTGGCTCACATGGTAGGTGAAACCGCCCACGGAACGGCCGGACCAGCTGTCATACAGGTCGAATACCAGAGGGGCATGGACGCCGATAGTCGGATGCAGGGCAGAAGGGGGGTGCCAGGCGCGAAAACGGATACCGGCGACAAACTCCCCGCGTCTGGCGGTGCGGTGCAGCGGTACTCGCCGGCCGTTGCAGGACACTATATAACGACCTTCGGGCAGATTAGTCATACGCAACTGTACCCGTTCAAGGGATGAGTCGACGAAACGGGCAGTGCCCGAGGACGTGGCTTCCTCGCCAAGCACATGCCAGGGTTCGATGGCGGCGCGCAGCTCCATCTTTATCTCATCGACAAAGCGTACTCCGCACAGCGGAAAACGAAATGCCAGAAAGGGCTCGAACCAGGCCATTTTTACCGGATAACCGGCCTGTTGCAGATCCCGGCAGATCTCCTGAATATCCTGTTTGACGAAATAGGGTAGCAGGAACTTGTCGTGCAATTCGGTGCCCCAGCGCACCAGCTTCTTCTGATAGGGCTGTTGCCAGAACCAGGCCAGCAGGGTGCGCAGCAGTAACATTTGCACCAGGCTCATACGGGCATGGGGCGGCATCTCAAACCCGCGAAATTCCACCAGCCCCAGCCGGCCCGTGGGAGAGTCAGGGGAATACAGTTTGTCGATGCAGAACTCCGCGCGATGGGTGTTACCGGTCAGATCCACCAGCAAATTGCGCAGCAACCGATCCACCAGCCAGGGGGCCGGGGTTTCACCGGCCGGCATCTGGGAAAAGGCGATCTCCAGTTCATACAGGGATTCGTTGCGTGCCTCATCCACCCTGGGGGCCTGACTGGTGGGACCGATAAACATGCTGGAGAAGAGGTAGGATAATCCGGGGTGGTGCTGCCAGTAGGTAATAAAGCTGCGCAACAGATCCGGTCTGCGCAGAAACGGACTCTGCGCAGGGGTGGCACCGCCCAGGGTCACATGGTTACCCCCGCCCGTGCCGGTATGCCGGCCATCCAGCATAAACTTTTCCGTGCCAAGGCGGCTTTCCCTGGCCAGATGGTAGAGATTTGTGGTGTTGTCCACCAGTTGTGACCAGCTCCGGCAGGGATGCACATTGACTTCGATCACCCCCGGGTCTGGTGTGACGGCAAACTTCTCCAGGCGCGGATCATGGGCCGGGGTGTAGCCCTCCAGCACCACAGGCTGCTTGAGCTCCCTGGCGGTGGCTTCCACTGCGGCCAGTGCCATCAGATAGTGTTCCAGGTGGCTCAGTGGCGGCATAAAGACATACAAACGGCCGTCCCTGACCTCAACTGCCATGGCGGTGGTAACGAGTTTCTCGCTCAGGTAGCCTTGTTGTTTGTCAGGCAATGGGTCCAGAGCGGCGGGGATATCTGCCGGATCGCGCTCCGGCGGTGTTTCGGCCTGGCCCAGACTCTGCAGGGGCAGGCGATAGCCCATGGGCGAGTCGCCGGGTAGCAGGAAACAATGAGCCCGGCGGAACGTCCAGATACAGCTTTGCCAGCCTTCAAAGGCCGGATCCCACTGCAGGGGCAGCACATAGCCGGCGGGCTTTTCCAGCCCACGTTCCAGCTTAGCGAGAAATCCTTGGCGGGTCATGGCGTGCAACAGCTCCGGAGCATCCGGCCCGGGATCCTCTGCCAGGTTGCCTTCCTGCCAGAGATGGTAGAGCACATCCTCATAGGCTGGTTGGGCTGCTTTTTCCTTCAGCCCCAGTTGTCGCGCCAACTGGTGGGCAAACTTCCCAGCCTGCCGGTGATCGGCTGTACCGGACTGATTAATATCGGCCAGCAGGGCGGGATCCTGCCAAAGGGGCTGGCCGTCTTTGCGCCAGTAGCAGGCGTACTGCCATCTGGGCAGGGGCTCGCCCGGGTACCATTTACCCTGTCCGTAATGGCGCAGTTCCCCTTCGGCAAACGTGTCGCACATCTTCAAGAATAAATTGTGCGCCAGGCGTCGTTTGTCCTTGCCGTCCGCCGCGGTGTTCCACTGGGCGCTTTCCATATCGTCGATGGAGATAAAGGTGGGCTCTCCGCCCATGGTCAGTTCGACCCCGTCCCTGGCAAGCTGTTCATCCACCTGATAACCCAGGGCTTCGATGAGACGCCACTGTTCTTCTGAGTAGGGCCGGGTCACCCTCGGGGTCTCCTTCAGCCGGGTCACCTGGTTGCTGTAATCCAGGGTGGACTCACATTGATCGATGGCGCCGGTAACAGGGGCGGCAGAAGCAGGTTCAGGGGTGCAGGCCAGGGGAATATGCCCCTCACCGGCAAACAGACCGGAGGTGGGATCCAGTCCGATCCAGCCGGCCCCCGGCACATAGACTTCGGTCCAGGCGTGCAGGTCGGTAAAATCCTGCTTTGGACCGCTGGGGCCGTCCAGGGACTTCTCGTCTGCGGTCAGTTGTATCAGATAGCCTGACACAAAACGGGCCGCCAGGCCCAGATGACGGAACAGCTGAACCAGCAGCCAGGCCGAGTCGCGACAGGAGCCGGAGGCCTTTTCAAGGGTCTCATCAATGGTTTGCACCCCCGGTTCAAGACGGATGCCGTATTCAATCATGCTATACAGGTGCTGGTTGACGGACACCAGAAAATCGACAGTGGGGGTCTGTTTCTCCGGCCGCACCGCGTCCACCAGTTCCCGGAACGGCTGCTGTCCTGACTGGCATTCCAGGTAGGGTTGCAGATCCTGTTGCAGGCGGGGTTCATAGCTAAAGGGAAACGTCTCCGCATGGCTTTCAAGAAAAAAGTCGAAAGGATTGATCACCGTCATTTCGGCAACCAGATCCACGGTGAACCAGAATTTGCAGGTTTTCTGCGGAAAGACTACCCTGGCCAGGTAATTACCAAAGGGATCTTGCTGCCAGTTGATAAAGTGATCTTCCGGGTAGATCTTCAGGGAGTAACTCTTAACGGGGGTGCGGCTGTGGGCTGCCGGACGCAGACGAAAGACGTGGGGTCCGAGGTTGATGGCCTTCTCGTAATGGTACTCGGTATGGTGCGTGATCCCTACGGTAATGGTCATCTGGCTCTCCTCTCCTGGCAGTGGAATGATGGTTATACCAACCTGATCAATCAGATAGGTATAAGGTTTAGCACATAACCACCGCTAGCGTGGCACAGTCGGCCCCTGTCGGGGCGATCATCCACAATCAGGAAAGAAACTGCCGGCTTTTATGGGCCGGCAATCTGCGGTTTAAAGGATCGGTGGCTGATCCAGATAATCTTCGGCCCAGATTTGCTGCATCCGTTGCTGGTCAATATTACCACCAGACAGAATGACCAGTGTGGTGCTGGGACTGTCCTGCTCCTGCAGCCAGCCTACCACTGCCGCCATGCTCATGGCGCTGGTGGGCTCCACGTGAATTTTCAGCAAATGCTGCAACCACTGGGTCCAGTAAGCGATCTGCGCTTCCTCCACTTCATAAAAACCGTCCAGTTGCTGAAGGAAGGGAAAGGTCAGATCCCCCACGGCCGGGGTGGCGGCGCCGTCGGCCAGGGTCTGTGGCGAGCCGTCCAGCCGGACGATGCGACCCTGGCGCAGGGAATTGGCCGCGTCATTGGCGATAAGCGGTTCGGCGCCGATGACCTGGGCATCCGGACACAGCTCCCTGGATGCCAGCAATGTCCCTGAAATCAGGCCCCCTCCGCCCACCGGGGTAAATACCCCGTCCACCTGCTTGAGATCCTGCAGGGCTTCCAGCGCTGCCGTTCCCTGACCGGCGATAATCTGACTGTGATTAAACGGCGGGATCCACAGGACGCCCGGCTGTCCGGCAGCCTCCTGCACGGCATCATCGGCCTGGGTGCGGGTATCGAACAGGGCCAGCTCCGCCCCATAATATTCGGTCGCAGCGGCTTTCACCCGGGATACTGAGGCTGTGGTAAAAATTGTTGCCGGTATGTCGAACAGGCTGGCGGCATAGGCGATGGCCTGGGCGTGGTTACCGGAACTGTTTGCCACGATATGCTCAGGCAACCGGTCATTTTCCTTCAGCCAGGCCAGCACATTGGTGGCGCCACGCAGCTTAAAGGCGCCGGTACGCTGCAAGCATTCCACCTTGAAAAATATCCTGTGGCCGGCACCTTCCCGCTCCATCTCCTCCGGCGTCAGCCAACTGTCCAGCAGGCTGGAAGTGAGTATGGGGGTGCGATGCACATAGGGGTGGATTCGCTCGCTGGCGGCAAGTACATCCTCAAAGGTTGGCAGACTCATGGGGCTCCTTCTGTTAGCCGGTATAATACTCGGACGACTTTATCACTATTGCCAGGGAAAAGCTGCGACCGGTGCTGGTGGCCACAAGCTGTCTACAGGGTTGGCAAGCTCTGTTACCATAGGGCCAACATCAACAAAATGAACAACAGCATGCAAAGAGTCGAACTGGTTAAAGACAGCTTGAGTTTTTCCCGGATGATTCAAGGTTACTGGCGACTGAATGACTGGGAGATGAGTGCCCAGCAACTGGTGTCCTTTATTGAACAGGGGCTGGAGCTGGGTATTACCACCACAGACCATGCGGATGTGTACGGGGCCTTTACCGAGGAAAGACGATTCGGCCAGGCCCTGAAACTGGCCCCGCACCTGCGTGATAAAATCGAGATCATCTCCAAGTGTGGCATCCTGTTTCCGTGCGAGGAGCAGCCCCGGGTTATAGAGAAGCACTATGACACCCGTCGCGACTACATTATCCGCGCGGCGGAGCGATCCCTGCACGAGCTGGGCATTGAGAGGCTGGATGTGCTGTTGATTCACCGCCCAGATCCGCTGATGGACGCGGATGAAGTGGCCGAGGCCTTCCGTTGCCTGAAACAGGCGGGCAAGGTGAGGCATTTCGGTGTATCTAACTTCAGCACCAGCCAGTTTGCCCTGTTGCAGTCCAGAGTCGATGAGCCGCTGGTCACCAATCAGTTGGAGATCAGTGTCGTGCATCCGGATTATCTGTTCGACGGCACCCTGGATTATCTGCAACAGCACAGGATCAGGCCTATGGCCTGGTCCTGTCTGGGCGGCGGCGAGGTATTCCATGATTACCAGTACAAGGACCTGCGCGTCAGGGCTGCCGAAATCGGTGAACAGATGGGCGCCAGTCTCGACCAGGTGTTGCTGGCCTTTGTACTGGCGCTGCCCTGCCAGGCGATGCCCTTGCTGGGTAGCGGCAACCTGGACAGAATCCGCACCCAGGTGGGGGCGTTGGATCTGAAGTTTGATCGTCAGCAGTGGTTCAGTCTGCTGGAAGTGGCCCGCGGGCAGGCGGTGCCTTGATATGCCGCCTCAAACAACCGCTGTCTGTGTGGTGAGCGGCGGCTCGGCAGGCATTGGCCTGGCTTGTGTGGAAAAATTTATCGCCGCCGGCTTTCGAACCTATAACCTGGATATCCAGGCAGGCCCTGCCGGCGAGTTTATCCCCTGTGATATGCAGGACGTTGCCCAAATCCAGGCCGCCCTGGCAAAGATTGAGCAGGACAGCGGCCGGCTGGACTGTCTGGTCTGCAATGCCGGTATCCACTATTCGGCCAGTATTGAAGACACCAGTGAGGCCATGCTGGACAAGGTACTGGATATCAATGTCAAAGGGGCTTTCAGGCTTATCAGGCACGGTCTGCCCCTGATGAAAGCACAGGGGGAGGGGCGCATTATCCTGTTGTCTTCTGACCAGGCACTGGTCGGTAAGCGTAATTCCTTTGCCTACAACCTGTCCAAGGCGGCGCTGGCTTCCATGGCCCGCACCACGGCATTGGATTACGCCCGGTACGGGATTCGCGTCAATGCGGTGTGCCCCGGTACTGTCGAAACACCCCTCTATCATCAGGCTATTGAACAGTATTGTCTCCGTTCTGGCGCCGACAAGGCTCAGGTGCACGCCGAGGAAGCGGCCGCGCAGCCCGTCGGCCGTCTTGGTCGGCCCCAGGAAGTGGCCGAACTGGTGTATTTTCTCGGCAGCGGCAAGGCTGACTTTATAACCGGCAGCCTGCAGGTGATAGATGGGGGCTTTACCGCTCAATAGGGGCGGGCATACCCGGCTGTCATCAATATGTCATCTGCCGGCCTTACATTGAGTACTTCTCAGTTAAGGCGGTGATTATGTTGTTCAAGCCGTTTGACAGAGTCAATGCATTACCTTTGGCTCTGTTTGCTGTCCTGTGTCTTATCTTCAGCCTGGTTAGCCTGTATCTGGAAAACCAGGAACAGCGGCGTCTAGCCTCCAAGGCCAGGGTGGTTGCCCAGCAGGTTACCAACAGTATTGAAGTCTTCTCCGCCGACCGGCTGCGGGCGCTGGAGGATTTGATGATCACCTGGCCCGAATACCACCCCAATCATACAGACTGGTTTAATTCTCACGCCGTGACCATGCACCACGTGTTGCCGGGATTTGACGATATTCTGTGGGCCGATGAAAACAAGCTTGTCCAATGGAACATCAAAGGCCAGGCAAGAAGCGCACTGCTGCATCAATCCCTGTCCGACCTGGGGCTGCACCTGGAAAGGTATGATCAGGTGGATTTTGTCAGCTCGCTGCAGGGGAAGGAACAGGGGTACTACGCCTGGGTCGCCAGAGCCATCAATCCCTACGATGACAGCTACGGCTATGTGGCGGCCAGTTTCGATATTCAGGCCACGCTGTCGGTGATGGTGGGGGAGCTAATCGGACCCGACTTCAATTTCCTCATGCTGGATGGGGAAAAGCCGATGATGATAAACGGCAAGCTGGTTGACGACGAGCCGGTAATAGAACAAAAGGTGAGCTTTGCAGGCCGGCAATGGACACTCGAACTGCAGGGTAATCGCGGCAGTTTGCAGATCGGCAGGATAGTGTTCGGCCTGGGCATGCTGATGTCGCTGATGATTAGCATCATCCTGCAGCGGCAATTGCGCAGCGCATTCAAACTCAGTCAGTCGCAGGAACGTTACCAGGCTGCCAGCGAGTCCTCCCTGGACGCCATCCTGGTTTTGCAGGCCGAGCATTGTGACAAGGGGCAGGTGGTGGATTTCCGCCTGCTGGAGTCCAACCGCATGGCTAGGCGAATCTTCGTCCACCAGGACGGCTGCCTGCAACATAAGTCCCTGGGCGAGCAGTTGGCTGCCCTGGGCCACCCGGAACTGCTGCAGGCCTGTATCCGGGTCTGTGAAACCGGCGCTGCATATGAGCAATATCTCGCAACCCCCAGTGAACTCATACGTGCCCAGTGGATCAAGATCCAGGTGGTCAGGGCGGGCAGCGGCATTGCCATCACGGTCAGGGACATTACCGCCCGGCGCCAAAGCGAGCAGGCATTGCGTGAAAGTGAAGAGAAGTTTCGCCGGCTGGTGGACGGTCTTAACGGCCACTTTATTTATTCCCATGATCTGGCGGGCAATGTGAGTTTCGTCAGCCACAGTGTGCAGGATATTCTGGGCTACAGCCCGGCCTATTTCCGGCAGAACTACCGCCGCTGTGTTAAACGCGCCCCTGAGGATATGGAGAAGATTCGCCGGCAATTGCTCCAGGGCAAGCGACCGCCCCCCTATGTAGTGGAGTACTACACCCGGGAGGGACAGACCAAGCAGATTGAATACCGGGATTCGCCGGTGTTCGATACGCAGCGCAATCTTATTGCAATTGAAGGTATAGGCCGGGATGTGACTGCCGATCTGGCCCTTCAGCAACAGGTATATCACCAGGCCAACCACGACCAACTGACCGGCCTTTACAACCGCTATGCCTTCGATCGCCTGCTCAAGGAGCAACTGGCCAGAGCCAGGGAACAGGGTAAGCCGTCGGTGCTCTGTTATATCGACATGGATCAGTTCAAACTGGTCAACGACTCCTGTGGTCATCAGGCTGGCGACGAACTGCTCAGACAGGTGGCCAATCTGTTGTCCGGGAACCTGCAGTCCGCCGATATCCTGGCCAGGGTAGGGGGCGATGAATTCTGTCTGGTGTTTGCCGATACGCAGGTCAGCGAGGTGCTGCCCAAACTGAATGACATGCTCAATGCCATACGCAGCTTTCGTTTTATCTGGCAGGACAAGGTTTTCCATATCGGTGCCAGTATCGGCGTTGCCGAAATTAACGCCAGGACCCTGAGTAGCACCGAGCTGATCAAGGCGGCCGATCACGCCTGCTACAGTGCCAAAAACCTGGGACGTAACCGCTACCATGTGTTCGATGCCACGGACCAGCAACTTAACTATCAGCAAAATGAGTTGGAATGGGTCAACGACATCCAAAAAGCGTTGCTGGAAGACAGATTTGAACTCTTTTATCAGACCATTGAACCCCTCAACCAGCCCGGTGAAGGATTGCACTATGAGATCCTGGTCCGCATGCTGGGCAAGGAAGGCGAATACCTGAATCCCGGCGTCTTCATTCCCGTGGCGGAACGCTATGGTCTGATGAGCAAACTGGATGAATGGGTTTTCAATCACACGATTGGGGCACTGGAGGCGCATCCGGAGCATCTGGACAGGCTGGGGAAATGCGCCATCAACCTCTCCGGTGTGACGCTGGGCAGCGAGGAATTTCTCGATAAGATTGTCCTGCGTCTGAGGCATTCCATGGTGCCGCCGGAGAAAATCTGCTTCGAAGTCACCGAGACCGCAGCGGTCACCAATCTGGCGTCGGCCAGTCGTTTTATCAATACCTTACGTGAACTGGGCTGCCGGTTTGCCCTGGATGATTTTGGTGCAGGCATGTGCTCTTTTACCTATCTGAAAAACATGGCGGTGGATTACGTGAAGATCGACGGCTCCTTCGTGCGCAATATGTGCCGGGACCGGTGCGACTATGCCACAGTCAAGGCCATTCATGAGATTGCCAGCAGTATGGGTAAACTGACCGTCGCCGAGTTCGTCTCCGACCTGGAGACCCGCCAGGCCTTGCTGGAACTGGGTATCGGCTACGGTCAGGGATTTGCTTTGGGCAAGCCTGCCCCACTGCAGGTACTGCTGGGCAATACCCCGTCATTAGTGCAAAAGCTGGCCTGAAAAACGCAAACAAATTTTTCTGTTAAACCCCTTCCGGACTATCTGGCTGAGTGATTTTCTGATAATACTTGAACTGTGATTCATCGACTGATTCTCTATGCCGCTTGTTTTGCTGTTGATGCTGTTCTTGCCTGCTTTGGTGAAAAGCCAGGAAATCCTCTGGCTTCGCCCGGACTTTCCGCCTGCCACTTTTGTAAGGGGTCCCCTGCAGGACAAGGGTTACAATGATTTAAGCCGGTTGTACCTGGCTGATCGGTTGCCGGAATATACCCACAGGGTGGAGGAAGCCAGCTATGAACGGATCGCAAGGGTCATGAAAGAGCGCAATGCCTGCATTGTCGGTTTCTATAAATCCCCCCAGCGTGAAAAGCATATCCTCTATTCCCAGCCCAGACTGATGATACTGGCCAACGGTTTGATTATTCGTGCCAGTGACAGGCAGCGCTTCGCTCCGTTTCTGCGGGAGGATGGCATAGATGTGGAAAAGTTGGCCGAGCAGAAAAGTTTGCTGGCAGGCGTGGCGGATGGCCGTCTGTACAAGGGCAGTATCGACCCGCTCATCGAGCGTCATCGGACCGACGGACACTTTCATTTACGTAGCGGCCAGGATGTGTTTTTCGGTTTACTGCGAATGCTGGACAGGGGAAGAATCGATTATACCTTCGGCTTCCCGGTGGAGCTCACCTACCAGCAGCGGGCCCAGAGCCTGTCCCAGGCCATGGTTTTCCTGCCGGTGGCCGGCATGCCCAAAGCGACACAAAGCTATGTGGCCTGCAGCCGCAATCCCTGGGGTGAAAAGGTGATCGCCAGAATTAACGGGATTATTGCAGCCCACCGGCTGGATCCGGAATATCTGAGTTACTACCAGTCTTGGCTTGACCCGGACAGCCGGGCCTTTCATCAGCGACTGACTGAAGCACAATAGGGGAGGAATACAATGGGACTACTGGATGCCCTGATGGGCAATGCATCGGAAGTGGACAGTGGCGAGGTGGCCAGGGAACTTGAGCCAATCCTGGGCGACAATGAACAGGTCGATAAGGTCTACAAACTGGTCAGGGACATGTATGTGTTCACCAACAAGCGACTGATCCTGATCGACAAGCAGGGAATGACGGGACGCAAGGTGGAATATCACTCCATCCCTTACCGGGCTATTACCCAGTTTAAGGTGGAAACCGCGGGACATTTCGATCTGGATGCGGAGCTCTCAGTCTGGATCTCCGGCAGCAGCGATCCTATCAAACGCGAATTGAAGAAGAATACTGCTGCGGGTATCCAAAAGTGCCTGGCAAACTGGATGTTCGCCTGATAAAACGTTAATTTGATCGGACGAACTGAACAGTTGCTTTAATCGGTCGGCTCGGTCACGAGGCATTAAGTAGGGAAGCGAAATGAGAAAGGTATTGAAGTCTGCTGGCCTGATAGCGCTGATCTATACCCTGCTGGGGGCCAGTTGGATCCTGTTCTCGGACTTGGCAGTGGAAAGGTTTGTCAGCGACCACGACCTGCAACGGCAGGTACAGACCTACAAGGGCTGGGCTTATGTGTTGGTCAACGCCACGCTGTTGTTTTTGCTGATTTCCCGCGCCCTGAGCTATTTTGACAAGGCGACCCAGCGGGATCCCCTGACCAAGCTTTACCGCCACTACCAGTTCACCGGTTATCTCAAGGAAATGCTGAGTCGTCAGTTGCCGGCTGGGCGTCAGGTCATACTGCTCTACCTGGATATCGACAAGTTCAAGAGCATCAATGAAAAGCTCGGCTACCAGGGCGCGGATATTTTTCTGCAAAGCTTTAGTGACAGGTTGCGCAGTCATTATCAGGCAGACACCCTGATGGCGAGGCTGGGTGCCGATCAGTTCGCCCTGGCCAAGCCGCTTGGCGGCAGCGGGGATGATTACGAGGCGGAAGGGCATTATCTGCAGCAGTTATTTGCCGAAGGCGCAGCAGAAGCTGGCCTGGATATAGGATGCAGCATCGGCGTGGCGCTGGCGCCTGAGGACGGCAGAAATGCCCGTGAGCTGCTGTCGGCGGCCTTTATCGCTCTGAAGAACGGCAAGCAGGAGCAGCCGGGTACGATTCAATTGTATAATCGCAATATGTCCCGGGATGAAAATGAGCGTCAGGCCATGCTGACAGACTTGCGGGAGGCTATTGCCGGGCGCCGGCTGTCACTGGTGTATCAGCCCCAGTTTGACTCCTTCAGCCAGGAACTGACCGGCTGTGAGGTGTTGTTGCGCTGGCATTGTCCGAAACGGAGTTTTGTCTCGCCCGCCGAGTTTATCCCACTGGCTGAGGCCAATAATCTGATGTCAGCCATCAGCGCTTTTGTGGTCGAACAGGCCAGCCTTGAGCTGCAGCAAAGTGGTCTTCTGGGCCAGCAGGTTCAGCGGGTGTCGGTGAATGTTTCTGCCATGGAATTCAGCAATCCGGCGCTGATGGAGAACCTGCTGACCCGGCTTCGTGCCAACGAGTCTCTCTATCCCTACCTGCAGTTGGAAATTACTGAAACCGCTGCCCTGTCGGATCTGGGGGGCAGCGTCAAACTTCTCGCCGAACTGCGCCGCCAGGGCCTGAAATTTTCCATTGATGACTTTGGTACCGGCTACTCGTCGCTGATGATGCTCAAGGAACTGCCCATTGACGAGATCAAGATAGACAGAGCTTTTATCCATGACATGCTGGATCAACCCAAAGCCATTGCCATTATCGAAACCCTGGCCAGCGTTGCCCGCAAACTGGGCATCAGCGTGGTTGCCGAAGGAGTGGAGACAGAGGAACAACTGCAGCGGCTCAAAGATTGCGGTTGTCACGAAGTGCAGGGCTATCTGCTGGCCCGGCCAATGAAAATTGCCGAGTTTGTCACCTTCCTGCAACGGGGCAGTCCATCCGGTACCGGCCGTCGGCGCAGTGACGCGACGGCCGACAAAGTGCTCTAGTCAGAGATCGGAAAGACCTCCTGTTGGGATGGCTTGCCCAGATGCCGGTCAAAAAAGCCTGTGATGGTGCGATACAGGTGAATACTGGTCTGTTTGCCGCGAATGCCGTGCTTCTTGCCCGGGTAGTCCATCATTTCAAAGGGCAGGGCCAAATCCTGCAGGGCCTTGTACAGACGCGTGCTGTGGGTAAACAGCACATTGTCATCGGCCATGCCATGGTAGATCAACAGGTCGCCTCTGAGGTTGCCGGCATGGGGAAATACCGATGATGCCTGATACCCTTTGGCATTATTGGCGGGGTGGTCCATATAGCGCTCGGTGTAATGGGTATCATACAGCAGCCAGTCGGTGACGGGCGCCCCGGCGACGCCGGCGGCAAAGGTATCCGGAGACTTGAACATACTCATCAGGGCCATATAACCACCGTAACTGTGGCCGTAGATACCGAGCCGCTTGCTGTCCACATAGGGCAGTTGGCTGAGAAACTGCACACCCGCCACCTGATCCCGCACTTCCACTTCGCCCATGTTGCGGTAAATGGGCTCCTCAAATGCCTTACCCCGGAAGTTTGAGCCGCGATTGTCGATGCTGAACACCACATATCCCTGACTCACCCAGTATTGCATCACCAGGCCACGCGGACCGGCCCAACTGTCCTGAACCACCTGGGCATGAGGCCCGCCGTACAGGTAGACGATGGCCGGATGCCTGCCCGACAGCTTCTGGGGAGTATAAAGGCGGTAATAGAGCCTGATGCCTTCTTCAGTGGTGAAATGACCAAAGGTGGGTTTTACCCACTGATGCTGATAAGGGGCCAGCGGGTGTTGTTCGTCGATGATATTTTCCGCCAGCCAGGCCAACTGTTCGCCGTCCGGCTTATGCAGGCTTATCTGTGGAGGCTGATTGACATTGGAATAGCTGTCGACGAAGAGTTTGGCCTGCTGATCGAAGCTGATACTGTGGAAGCCCGGCCGGGTGGTGATGCGTTGGGGTTCCCCGCCGTCCAGACTGACCCGGTACAGATGCTTTTCCAGCGGCGAGTCCCTGCGGCCGGTAAAATAAATCTGCCGGGCGGTTTCGCTGACTGCGCTCAGGTTGTCCATCACCCAGTCGCCCCTGGTCAGTTGCCTGACCAGCTTGCCGCTGTTATGGAACAGATACAGATGTTTGAAGCCGTCCCGCTCCGAGGCCCAGATAAAATGCGGGCTTTGTTTCAGAAAATGCAGGTCCTCATGCAGGTTGACCCAGGTGGGGCTGGTCTCGCTCAACAGTAACAGCGATTCACCGCTTTGGACATTGACCTTACGTAATTCGAGTCCCTTCTGATCGCGGCTCTGCCACTGGTAAGCCAGGTGGAGACTGTCGCGCATCCACTTGACCCGCGGCAGGTACATGTCCTGCTCACTGCCCAGATCAATCCAGCGGGTCTGCAAATCGTCCAGGGTGGTCACGGCCAACTGGACTTTGACGTTGGCGGTGCCGGCCCTGGGATAACGCTGGGTGATAGTGTCTATCTTGTCGGCGTAGATTTCGCTGCGGGTGACTTCCTCCACCGGCGTTTCGTCGATTCGGGTATAGGCAATCCGGCTTTCATCCGGCGCCCACCAGTAGCCCGTCATCCTGCCCATTTCCTCCTGTGCAACGAATTCGGCCATGCCATATTTGATGGGGCCCTGGCCATCCGTGGTGATAGCGGTTTCCTGACCCGTGGCGATATCCATGACGTGCAGGTTTTGGTTACGGATAAAGCTGATCTTGTTGCCCTTTGGTGAGAATCTCAGGTCGGTCTCGAACTCCTGCGTATTCAGCAAACGCCGGGGCTGGCTCTCCCCCAGGCGAAAATAGTAGGCATCGCCGGCCAGGGGAAACAGCAGTGCTTTGCCATCATCAGACCATTGGTAGTCGACAATTCCGCTGCCATGCAGGCGCAGGCGTTCACGACGGGCTTTTTCTTCATCGGAAAGCTGTTCCTGGCCCTGGTGCAATGTGTCAGAATCTAGCAGTCGGCGGGTCTTGCCGCTGGCGATATGGTATTCCCACAGATCGTATCTTTCGTAGTCGGACTCCTTGCCCTTTAAAAAGGTGACCCGGCTGGCGTCGGGGGAGATTTTCAGTTTTACCGGCGTCCCGCCTTCCAGCGAGGGCGAGGAGAAGATGCGTTCCAGAGTCAGGGTTTGTGGTTCAATGGCCATGGCAGACAGACTCATCAGCAGCAGGGCCAGGCAACAGGTTGTTTTCATGAGACATGGGATCCTGTGGGTTCAGTGTTGCAAATATGCCGACATTCTAGAGGTAAAGGATGCAGACAGGAAATATGACGGCCCTTGTGCTGGGCGCGACAGGCCTGGTGGGCCGGGAACTGGTCAGACAATTGCTGGCGGATGGCCGCTACACCAGGGTGACCTGTCTGCTCCGCCGACCCCTCAATGAGTTCTCTCACCCCAAACTGACTGTTGTGCAGGCCGACTTCGGGCTGTTGCAGGAATACGAGGGCTATTTCAAGGCGGATCATCTGTACATTTGCCTCGGTACCACAATGAAAAAGGCGGGCAGCCGGGAAGCCTTCCGGCGAGTGGACTTTGACTATGTGCATATCGCAGCGCAACTGGCCAGGGCGCAAAAGGTTAAAAGTCTGGTCTGGATCTCTTCGGTGGGCGCCGATGCCGGCTCCTCCAGCTTCTATCTGCGCACCAAAGGCGAGTTGGAAAATGCCATTTTCAGAATACCTGGGCTGGGGCCCGCGGCAGCTGTACGTCCTTCACTACTCCTGGGCAAACGCAGCGAAGCCCGGCCGCTGGAACAGTTAGGCATGCTTCTCGGCCGGTTGCTGGGTCCCCTGATGAGAGGGCCGCTGGCAAAGTACCGACCAGTGCCGGCGGCTCAGGTCGCATCGCAGATGATCGGATTGCAACGCTTTGACTAAGGGCTTTCAGTTTAAACAGTTCTTTGTTCGCCACGATCGTTGCGCCATGAAAGTGGGCACCGACAGCATCATGCTGGGTAGCTGGGTGATGCCGGGTCACGCAAAGACTGTTCTGGATATCGGCACGGGCAGCGGCCTGCTGGCCCTGATGCTGGCTCAGAAATGCCTGCCGGCTGCCAGCATATCGGGCATTGACATAGATCCCCATGCCATCGAACAGGCCCGTGACAATGCACAAGTTTCTCCCTGGGCCAGGCAGCTTGTCTTTGATTGCATCGCACTGCAGGATTTTAGGCCGGACTGTCCGCTGGAGCTGATTGTCAGCAATCCACCCTATTACCCTGCAGGGCAGCGTTTCGACAAGGCCCGGGAGCAAGCCCGGCACACCGGCATGCTAAGTCATGCTGCGCTGCTCGGTTGGGTCAGTGGCCATCTGGCCGAAAACGGCCGCTTTGCCTGCGTATTGCCGGTGAGTACAGCGCTGCCACTGATGGACAAAGCGGCCGGTTATGCCCTGAGTCTCAGCCGCCGCCTGGATGTCAGCACCACAGCCAGTAAGCCCGTCAGCCGTGTGCTGATGGAATTTATCCGTACAAAGAACCAAGCCAGTACGCCACAAGAGGAGCAATTGACTATTTATGCGCAAGGGCCGCAATATAGTCAGGCCTACCGGCAGCTTTGCCGGGACTATTATCTGAACTTTTAAGAAAAGCCGTTCGCCGGCAACTATAGTGAAAGGAAAGAGGACTTCGATAAAGACGAACCATTTATTCCAACCGGATTAATCTTTCGCTGAATGCACAAAAGATTAATCTGGCTGGTACTAAGACTTAAGGGGGGAGCTATGCGCGCTACCAGGTTACCCGAGAGTATTGCTTCATTGTTCGATCATCTTCAGTTAGTCGAGCTGGAATGGCAAAACCGCTGTATCCAGATCCCCAAATTCGCTGTCTATGCCATCCTTGACCGCCCGGTCTTCGACCGTTACATGTACCGGGAGGGGAAGCGCATGGGCATTATTCAGATGGAGCCCTATCATATTCCGGTACTGGACCCATTCCTGGGTGGTATCGATGCCGAGCCGCCCCATGTGGTGGTCATCAGCCACAGCAAGGGCAATAAGTTTGGTCTGTTTGGCTACCCGGCCGAGAGAGTGCGGGATGATATTATCCTGTCCATCAGGAATCAGGCCGTTTCCCGTATTGTCAGGGCGTTCTGCTGAATGAGGACGGATTGACGGATATCTGGCTGGCCGAGGGATTCGGCGCCCTGGCGCTGGTATGCAACTTTATTGCTTACCGGCAAAACCGGGTGAACCATTATCGCTTTATATCAGCGCTGGGATTGACTTTTCTCAGCACCCATTTCTTTCTGCTAAGTGCGATGGCGGCGGGTATCGGCTGCGGGTTGGCGGCCATCCGCAACCTGATTGCCCTGCGCTACCGGCCCCTCTGGCTGGTGTACTTCTTCGTCCTGCTGCACCTGCCGTTCTTTATTTACGAATGGTGGTGGCTGAACCACGGCTGGCCCATTATCCTGGCGTATGTGTCGGCCATTATCTTCACCCTGGGTTCCCTGCTATTACAGCATACCCATCGCATCCGCCAGTGGTTTATCCTCGCCGAAGGCCTGGGCCTGGCCTATGCCCTGCTGGTAGGCAGCCTGTTCGGCAGCCTGTTTAATATCAGTAATCTGAGCAGCATCGGCATTAAGCTTTACCAGGATCGCAGGCCGAAGCGGGCACGTCAGTCAGACGCCGACTGATCCCCGATTTGCCTGGTCCGTTGCATCCTGCCTATACTGGATTCGCTTAAACAGGGAGTAAAATAATGAAAAATAAAGGTTTGCTATCGGTTCTTCTGCTGCTGGTCAGTTTGCCGCTGCTGGCGGTGGAAACCCGCACCGCCAATAACGGCAATCTGGTGATGGAAGACATCCCCCAGATCCCGGACACCATAGTTCAGGATCTTAATCGGTACCAGAATGTCCGCTCCGCCCCATTCCAATCTTTCAGCCAATCCGGCGACAGTCTGTACATTACCACCCGTTTCGGTGACGTGGCGCAACTGCACCGGGTAGACAAACCGGCCGGCGCCCGTCATCAACTGACCTTTTTCGACGAGCCCATCGGCTCGGTACAAAGGCGTCCTGGCAACGATCACATAGCCTTTACCATGGATGCCGGCGGCAGCGAGAATGCCCAGATTTTTTTGTTTGACCCCAAAGACGGCAGCAGCAGGCTGCTGTCCGACGGTGAGTCCAGAAACGGCGCCGTCCTGTGGAGTAACCAGGGGGACAGGCTGGCTTTCCAGAGCACCCGGCGTAACGGCGCCGCCAACGATATCTGGCTGCTTGAACCGGACAAGCCCGAAGCGGCCACCTTGCTGATGGAATCCGGCGATGGCAGTTGGTGGGGACCGTCTGACTGGAACAGTGACGACAGCAAGCTGTTGATCCAGCAATATGTCAGTGCCAGCGATTCGCGCATCTACCTGCAAGCCGTTGGCGCTAAGGACAAGACGCTGCTGGCCGGCTCGGCTGACGCGCCTACCACTAACTTTGCCCTGGCTTTCGATAGCAAAGACAAGGGGATGTTCCTGATCACCGACCGTTTCGGTCAGTTCCAGCAACTGGCTTATCAGGCCTTTGACGGCAGCGAAGCCAAGCCCATCACCCGGGACATCCCCTGGGATGTGGACGGCTTTGCCATCAGTAAAAAAGGTGACAGGGCGGCCTTTATTGTCAATCAGGACGGTTTCCATGCCTTATACCTGCTGGACACCCACAGCTTGAAATACCAACAGGTGGACGGGCTACCTATTGGGCTTGCCGGGGGATTGCAGTTCGATGAGCAGGGCAAGACCCTGGGACTGACCCTGAATACCGCCCAGACCCCCAGCGACAGTTTTGTGCTGACGCTGGGTAAAAAGCCGCTGGAATACGGCAAGCTGACCCGCTGGACCTATAGCGAGGTGGGCGGTCTGGATACGGATAAGTTTGTGCAACCCGAGCTGGTGCGATATGAATCATTCGATGAGCGACGGATCCCGGCCTTTGTCTATAAGCCCAACAAGCAGGGCCCCCACCCTGTGGTCATCAGCATTCACGGCGGACCGGAAGCCCAATACCAGCCTTCTTTTTCCAGCACCTTCCAACTTTGGGTGGAAAAGCTTGGGGTGGCGGTGATCGCGCCCAACGTCCGCGGCTCTGCAGGATACGGTAAGGAATACCTGAGCCTGGACAATGGCTTTAAACGTGAGGACTCAGTGAAAGATATTGGCGCCCTGCTGGACTGGATTGCCACACAAGAGGATCTGGACAGCAGCCGGGTCGCAGTCTTTGGCGGCAGCTACGGCGGGTACATGGTGCTGGCCAGCAGCATGCATTACAGCGACAGGCTCAAAGCCGCGGTGGACATAGTGGGGATTTCCAACTTTGTCACTTTCCTGGAGAACACCGAGGACTATCGCCGCGATCTGCGCCGGGTGGAGTACGGCGATGAGCGCGACCCCGAGATGCGCGAATTCCTGGAAAAAATCAGCCCCAGCAACAATGTGGACAAGATCAATGTGCCCATGTTCGTCATCCAGGGCCAGAACGACCCCAGGGTACCGGTGAGCGAGGCCGAACAAATAGTCGCGGCCCTGCGCAATGCCGGCAAACCGGTGTGGTACATGAACGCCCTGAACGAGGGCCACGGCTACCGTAAAAAGGAAAATCGCGATATCTACCAGCAGGCGGTGGTGTTGTTCTTCCAGCAGCATTTGCTGAAATAACTGGTTCTGAAGGCGGGCCACGGCCCGCCTGAGTCGCCGCAGGAGCCGGCAATTTTTGCCGTTGCCCGTTAGAAAAGATAATGCGGCAGACACCGTCCTGAAAGCATCCCCTCTGCTATACTCTCTGAGCGCCGGGCCCCAAGGGCCTTCTAGCCTTATCCCCCCAGCCAGGCGGCTTATCTTCTCTTTGTTTCTTTGTGACGTTTCACAGTCAGTTGTCATGACTCAACTTAATCCTACCCAGGAGTCCAGCTATGGAAGCAAGACAATTGCAGTCAAATCCCGAAGCCGCGCAAAAGAACGGCGTTATTAATCCCTTTGCCTTGGCCGAATACGTGTCGGGCCGCAAGATTGATTGGCGCAAGGTAGACAATCCCGATGAGTTGCTGGAGAGCATCCTGCAAACCCCTTACCAGGAACTCTTCGATCCCAAGTTCGAGGGCCCCTTGTACATGGGCCTGAAACTAACCAGTAAAGGCACGTTGGAGCGTTTCCACAGCCCTTTGTTTTCGGCCGAAGTGGAAATGAGTGTCAATGATCTGGATATTCCGCTAAACCGCTTGTCGGATGTCCAGGTGCTTGGCGACCTGGGCGCCCGGTTCCAGGTTGAGGATGTGTCCAGACTGAAAGTGCATAAGATAGATATCTGCAATCCCTATGTCATCAGTCTGCAGATTCGCTTACCCGAAAAAGACCGGATTCAGAATCTGGCCCGGGTGTTCAACCAGGCCGTGGTCCGCTCAGTGGCCCTGGATCCGGAAGTGGGCAGCAATAACCAGGACTGGACACCGGCCAATGCGGTATGGCAGGACAAGGGCGCCTTCTTTAACGAAACTGCCGAGTTCTTCGACCCGGTGCAAGGAGCGGTGGCCAACTGCTACTATATCGCCGCCCTGGCAGCCCTTGCCTGGGCGACGCCCTACCGGGTGTCACATATGACCCGGGCAACCAACACGGGTCAGAATCAGTTCACCAATCTGGTGCGTTTCTACAAGCCGGACAGCAACGGGCAACTAGACAGGGAAATCGAGATATCCGATACGGTCCCGGTCAACAGCACAACGGGTAGCTTTATCTACTGCCGTTCCAGCGAAGCGGGCGAGATCTGGCCGGCCCTGTATGAAAAAGCCTTCGCCAAGCTGGAAACCGGCACTAACAGCGATCATCCCGATATTACCGCCACCGGATGGGGGGACTGTGTCTACGCCACCGCCCAGCTAAATGGCGGCAAACGGTATTATTACGCCAACAACGACCTGAACGCCGACCAAATCTGGGACCTGGTCAGGGGCAACTCAGCCGGCAAGCGCACTTTCAATCCGATGACATGCTGGACGTACGGCACGGCGCCGGAAGGCCTCAGTTACAGCGATGCCAACATTGTGGGCTCGCACTGCTACACGGTGCTGGGCTGGGATTATCACTGTGACAGGAAGTATCTGGTGCTGCGCAACCCCTGGGGTACCAAGGAAGCCACCACAGGCACCAGGGACGGCACCCTCTACATGCATGACATCAGTTGGTGGCGGCCTATCCAGTTGGCTAACCCGGACGGCACCTTCGCCATCCTGGCGTCTACCTTCAAACAGTACTTCGCCGGGCTGGGCGTCGCCAAATAGCTGTTAACAGCTCCACTCTGGCGGCCGGTATAATGCCGGCCGCCTTTTGTGATACCCCTCGCCCCGCTATTTGGGCAGCTGATCAACTGGCTGGTGGGTTGACCCAAAGGGTCTGTCGGTTGATTGGTACGCCGTCGCACAAAAAGGGATTGTCCAGGTGCAGAAGATGGCGCTGTTTTATCCCGAGCCGCTGGAGAATTTCGCCGAACTGGGCCTCGAAGAGCTTATCGAAACTGCCGTCCTGCAGCGCCGATTCCAGCCCCTGTTTCAGGTCGATGGCCAGTTGCGGGTTGTCCCGGCTGACAAAGAAGTAATAAGCACTGGGATACTGGATAAGCAGGTGGGAATCGATCATCAACTCAAGGGTCGGGTGCTGGGCCAGGTTCTGCTCAATCTCCAGCACCGAACGGGGAAAGACATCGATACGCTGCCTGTCCAGCATCAGATACAAGCCTTCGTAATCGCCACCGGCAAACACCCGCAGGCCGTTCGCCCTGAGAATGCGGGTGTCGCTCCAGCTATGGTACTGGCCAATGTGCAGGGCTTTGAGATCAGTCAGGTTTTTTACCGCCTTGAGCTTGTCTGGATTTGCCGCAGGGATCAGGCCGATGCGCATGCCGTTGAGTCCCCTCAGCAGCGGGAAATGCACTGGCAGGGCCTGATGGCTGCGATCTTTGAGACAGGTGCCTGTCAGCACATCCAGGCCGTCAGGCGCTCCCAGTAAATCGAAGGCGCGCTCTTTGGGCAGGTCGGCCCCCAGTGCACGGACTTCATAGGCATTTTCCGGCAAATGGGACAGGGCCAGCTTCAGAACACTCACCATGTAATCGTCGCGGGCATAGCCGGGGTAGATGACCAGGCTTGGCGACTTGTCAGGTTCGGTATGGGCAACCCCTGTCTGCAGCCCTAGGATCAGACAGCAGAAAATGATGGTATGACGATTCATGACATGCTGCCGGACAGTTCCATGCTTTAACTTTAATCCCTGTTCTGCCGCTTCTGAAGTTTTTCCTTCAGTTCGGCGGCCAGGGGCTGATGCCACCGGGGCAGTATGGTACTGTCCAGTTCCTGCCAATGACTGTCCGCCTGCTGCCATTGTTGCTGCATAACGGCCATCTCCACCAGTCGCAGCCGGCTCAACTGGTAAGTGATTTCATCTCCTGCCTCTTTGGCATATTGTCCCGCCAGTTGGAAGTGGCTGGCGGCGGGCTGCCACAAGCCAAGAAACTGGTGGGCCCGGGCGGCATTGTTCTGGGCAATGCCGATCTGCTGAGCATTGCCCCTGGCCAGGGCGTACTCTAAGGCGGTCAGGCGATACTGCAGATGCTGTTGTTGTTCGTTCCGCTTGTTATAAACCTGAGCCAGGTTGGCATAGAGTTCGTGCAGGAATTCGGGCGATGCACGACTTCGATACCGCTGCTCCAATTCCAGCAGTATCCGTTCAGCCGTCTCCATGTCATCCAGATACAACAACAGGTTGGCCAGTTCTATCAGGTAAATGGTATTGGGCAGGGTATCAGACAGCTCAGTCAGCAAGGCTACCGCCTGTCGAATCATCGGCTCGCCAAGGGCCCTGTTGTCATCCAGGTAGGCCAGTTTGGCCCGGTACACCAGCACGGCAATCTGCAATCTGACCGGTAACCGCCCGCTGTCCTGCCAGGGCGCAAGGACCTGCTTGAGTTTATCGAAGCGTTTCAGATCCAGCAGGCTGGCAAATTCATAGAGCTTAAGACTGTACCAGTTATGGCTGTATAGGGGTTCGCCCTGCAGCGCCTCCGGCAGGGCGTCGAGGCACCGGGCAGGCTGATCCTGGCAGATCTGGTGGATGGAGAGTGGGTTGTCAGCCAGGGCGTAAAGGGGAAAACTGCCAAGGGGGAGCAGACACAACGCCAGGGTCATGCAATAGTTTTTGGCCACGCTACCACCTGTACTGTGCCAGGGCGAGGGTCTGCTGTCTGTCCCTGTCCGGCGCTTCGCCCAAGGTTGCACGGTTCAACGCGCGATTGGAATTAATGTGCTGCTCCAGGCCGAACTGCCAGGATTCATCCCATTGGTAGCGCCAGGTGAGGGTAATTGCATCGCCGTCCTGGTGATTCTGGTCCCAGGGCCAGACGTCATCGCCACGGGTCCGGAACCTGTCAAACCTTGCGCTGAATCTGTGCTTTTCCACTGCATGGCTGAGCAACACAAACCAGGCGTCAAATTCCACATAGACCTTGTTGTCACCCATCAGGGTATCGCCTGTCACCCACTGGCTGATCAGACGATTCCGCTCGTTGAGCTGCCAGGACGCAGCCAGGGAGTGAAAGCGGGTATCCCAGCCGTATAAACGCTGCTCGTTAACGGCCAGGGGATCGGCATTGTTGTCGTAAAAATAATAACGGACACTGACTGTCTGGTAATAGTCCAGATGCAGGCCGGCGTAGTAGCCGTTGCGGCCGTCCAGTTCCTTGAAGGGTTCGGTCCAGGCCGGCAGTGCATTGCGGTAAGTGTCGAAAGGCTGGCCGTAATGAGCAAAGTTAATTCTGTCATTGTGCAGGCTCTGCCGGTCGTGCATGGCCCAGCCGCGCCAGCTCAGCAGGGTGCCCAAGGTATCATTGCCCCGGAACACACCGCCATACAGCTCCCAGGACCAGGGGCTGCGACGCTGTCGCCCTGGGCTGTACAAGCCCAGTTCGAGCCCTGCGATGCGCAGCTCCTCGCCAATCCAGCTATTGATGGCGCTTTGTGTGTAATTGTACGGCGACAGCCAGCCTGTATCAGGGTTCTCCAGTGACATCTGCGGGTAGAAAAAGCCGGCCCGGGCGCGGAATTTGACCTTGTCTGCACTCAGCGGCTTGTAGAGGAGTTGGGCCTGGGTCAGGCCAAGTTGCTGTTCGCCGTCCTCATGCAGGTTGGCTACCAGTTCCATCTGCCAGCCACTGGCGAGATGGTGATCAATTTTAACCAGAGCCTGTTGCAGATGAAGTCCATCCTCTTCGTACCGCAGGATGCCGCTACCCTGCTCCTGCCAGCCTGGCTGGTTGTCAGTGACAGCCAGACTCGCCTGCATCAGTCCGGATACTTCGGCAGCCAGGCTGTTAATGCTCAGCAGGCAGCCCAGCAGCCACGGCAGACAGGGCCTCATGCATCCTGCTCCTGGCTGACTGCCAGATACTTATCTAACCAGGGGGTAAACTGATCCGCCGGCAGGGGTTTGCTCAGGTAAAAGCCCTGCACCTTGTGACAACCTATTTCGCTCAGGTAATCCATGGCGTGCTGATCTTCTACCCCCTCCGCCACTGTATCCAGGCCGAGCATCTGGGCCAGGGTCACCAGAGTCTTGACCATGGCCTTGTCACCACTGTTATTGGCCACATCCAATACGAAAGCTTTATCTATTTTCAGTTCGTGTACCGGCATGTTCTTAAGCTGGGCCATGGACGAATAGCCGGTGCCGAAATCGTCGATGGACAGGATCACCCCCATATCGCGCAAAGTGGTCAATGCGTCGATGGCTGCCTGCGGATCGTTCATCACCGCACTTTCGGTCACCTCCAGGGTCAGGCTGGCGGGATCCGGGTTGAATTCTCTGAACAGGTCGGCCACATGCCTGGGCAGTTGCATATCCACCAGGTCCAGGGGGGAGATATTCACCGCCACGCTCAGGTGATGGCCTGCGTCGGCCCATTGTTTTTGCTGTTTCAGTGCATAGCGCAGTGCCCAGTGGGTCAGCTCGCGGATAGCGCCGGTCTGCTCGGCCAGGGGAATAAACTGATCAGGGGGAATAAACCCATGCACAGGGTGGATCCAGCGCACCAGGCACTCCACGCCCACCACCCTGCCGTCCGCCAGGGCCAGTTTGGGCTGGTAGTAAAGCTGCAACTGGCCTTCCGCCAGGGCGCCCCGCAGCTCTGACATCAGACTCAGGCGCTGCATGGAATGTTTGTTCAGCTCCGGGCGATACAGGGCAAAGGCATGGTGATGTCCCTTGCAACTGTACATGGCGATATCGGCGCACTGCATCAGGCCGGCCGGATCCTGACCGTCCTGGGGAAAACAGGCTACCCCCACACTGGCGTCCAGCTCCAGGCGCAGGGTCTGCAGCTCGAATGGTTGATCGAATATGGCTACCACGACTTCGGCCAGGTATCTGGCCTCTTGTGGTTCATGACACAGCCAGATCAGGCCGAATTCGTCACCACCCAGGCGGGCGGGAAACAGGTTATTCAGTTCGAGATTGGCCAGGCGCAGGGCAATCTGTTTGAGCAACTGATCGCCTATACTGTGTCCCAGGGTATCGTTGATGTCCTTAAACCTGTCCAGATCCATCATCAGCACCGCCGCCTGGGTCTGCTCGGAGTCAATCAGCTGTTCCAGGTGGGTGGTAAACTGGTTGCGATTGGGAAGGCCGGTCAGAGAGTCGAAATAGGCCAGTTGCTGGATTTCCAATTCACGCTGTTTAATACCCTGTTGCATATTACCTATGGCCTGGGACAGGGAAGAGATCTCGCTGGTAGTGGAATCCGGTACGGCTTCCACATACTGACCACGGCTGATTTTGTTAGTGACATTGACCAGTTTGATCAGGGGGCGGGTAATGCCGTTTGAAATAATAATAGCGGCGACCAGGGCCAGTATGGCTGAGGCAGCCAGGATAAATACCAGTTGACCCAGCAGGCTGTTGTATGACAGATAGGCCCTGTCGGCTACGCTGGCCAGCAGCAGGGACAGGGGCGCCTGACCCTCTTCACCAAGTGGCTCGATGGTGTAGATATACTCTTCAAGATCGCCCTCGTTGCCGAGGTTCATCAGGTTAAGTTCATCGTTCCACAACAACCTGTCGGCTGTGAGTCGCTCAGCCAGAGGTCCGGCAAAGGTTGTGGCGATCAGCCGTTGTTCGGGGGGAGGACTGAACAGGCTGATCTGCATATCTGTCAGGGTCACCAGCTCGTCGCTGATCAACCTGGGGGCTTCAATGGCGGCCAGCAGCCAGGCATTGGCTTTTGGGCTGCTCTCAACGAACTTCACCGGCACCGCCTTGACCAGGAAATACTCCCCGGCCAGGGCAAACCAATGCAATCCTCTCTGGCTGGCCTGCTGTGGCGCCAACTCCAGTGCCGTTGCCGGCAGTCCGGCGGTCGACGCCATCAATTGCCCCGAGGCATCCAGGACCCAGACCAGATCGGCGTCCATCCTCTGTCTGTGATTATCCAGGGCGTAGCGCAGGGATTCGGGATCCTGACTGCCACCGGCGATCAGTTGCTTGGTGCTGAAATCCTTGGAATGGGTGTCCAAGGCGGCCATTAACTGATTGGCGCGATTGAGCATTTTGTCACGCACTACAATGGCCGAAGTATTGGCATGGGAGAGCACCTGGCCGGTGGAATGCCGGTAAGTGGCGGTTTGCACCGTCACCAGCGTCACGGCTACGATAATGGCCAGGATCAACAGGAATACGGCCAGCATCCTGCTTTGCAGGGAACGGGTCGGCAGCCAGGACAACTTACTCATAACCGGAAAACTCATCCGTCTGTTCTTCAAACTCGTCGAGGCCGGGCAACAGGGGCTCCTGCAGACTGAAGGTATGGGCTGTGTGATCGTCCAGCAACAGGGGCAGGTCCAGGCTCTTAGGATCGTCCTGGATTCTGGGGTGGCGTAGATGCAGGGTATAGCGGCCCGGGGGCACATCAAAGGTCGCCAGGCCTTGTGCATTTGCCTGGGCGAAATAAGGGGTATCCACCACCATGATGTAGCCCAGCATCCAGTCATGCACATTGCAGCCCAGTTCCACCTGGCCCTGTTGATCGAACATCAGCGGATCCGGGTGGTGGTCCTTATACAACTGCAGTTCGAACGGCTTGGCAGGGGAGAAGGAATACACATGGTGCTGAATCGAGTCGGAATTGGGAAAGCGGACCTGGGTGCCTTTCTGCACCACCAGAATATGCGGCTTAAATTGTTTTTTGACCTGATCCATATCCGCCATCGTACCCGGCTTGACCGCCGGCAAGGGGGAGGAGGAGGTCAGGTAGACCACCGCACCTTTGACCGGTGAGCCCTGGTCATCGACGACACTCACGTCAAGTTGGGCGGCATTCGACAGCGGGCAAAACAATGCCAAAAGTGTCAGACAGATTCTGTAAGTCATTGAAAATCCAACGCCCGTAAGGATAGCCTCTACTATACCCTGATTGTCTGACTGGTAAAGACCGGGATAGTCCAAAGAACTAAGGGGCGCTAGCCGCCCCAGAGGCGTATCAGACGTCAGTGCAGAATGCGGGTCTTGATCGTACCTTCGATGCCGGCGAGCCGCTGGAAGGCCTGCTCGGAGTCATCGGTGTCCACATCGATGACCACATAGCCGATTTCCGGTGTGGTTTGCAGGTACTGGGCGGCGATGTTGATGTTCATCTCGGCAAAGGCCTGGTTAATCTTGGTCAGGACACCGGGAATATTGCGGTGAATATGCAGCAGGCGTGAACGACCGATGTGCTCCGGCAGCGAGACTTCCGGGAAATTTACCGCCGACAGGGTAGAGCCGTTGTCGCTGTATTTGGCCAGTTTGCCGGCCACTTCCACGCCGATATTTTCCTGGGCTTCCTGGGTGCTGCCCCCCACATGGGGAGTCAAAAGCACATTGTCCAGGCCGCGCAGGGGCGAGATAAATTCCTCGTTATTGGACTTGGGCTCCACCGGAAACACGTCGATGGCGGCGCCGGACAGGTGTTTCTCACGCAGGCTGTCGGCCAGGGCGTCGATATCCACCACCGTGCCGCGGGAGGCATTGATCAGTATTGCACCCTGTTTCATGGCATCCAGCTCGGCCGGACCAATCATGTTTTTGGTCTGGGGGGTCTCAGGTACATGCAGGGTGACCACGTCCGAGGTCTTCAGCAACTGGCTGAGGCTCTTGATCTGTCTGGCGTTACCCAGTACCAGCTTGTCTTCGATATCATAAAACTGCACCCGCATGCCGATATGCTCGGCCATAATGCTGAGCTGGGTGCCGATATGCCCGTAGCCTATGATGCCCAGTGTTTTGCCCCGGGCCTCGTAGGAGCCGGCGGCGCTCTTGTCCCAACCACCCCGGTGACACAGGGCGTTTTTTTGCGGAATACCGCGCAACAGCAACAGGATCTCCCCCAGTACCAACTCTGCCACCGAACGGGTATTGGAAAAGGGAGCATTGAAAACCGGAATACCGCGACGCTGGGCGGCATCCAGATCCACCTGGTTGGTGCCGATGCAGAAGCACCCCACTGCTACCAGTTTCTGCGCTGCCTCTATGACATTCTCTGTCAACTGCGTACGTGAACGCAGGCCGATAAAATGCACATCCTGAACCCGTTCGATTAGCTCTTCCTCGGGCAACGAGGTCTTGAGGTAATCGATATTGGTATAGCCGTTGGCCTTGAGGGTCTCCAGGGCGCTCTGATGAACGCCCTCCAGCAGCAGGATGCGGATTTTGTCTTTTGGCAGTGACACTTTGCTCATGTGGGTTTCCGTGATGAAAATGGTTTATGGGCGTCTGGACGTCTAAATTAACAGATCTGGGGGCGGTCTGGAAGGGATTTTTCTGTGCGACCGGCAGCAGGCCGGTCGCTGGATCCGGGTATCAGGCTAAAGGGTCCTGACCCCTTGCTCGGTGCCGACCAGTACCACGTCGGCGCCACGCTTGGCGAACAGGCCATTGGTCACCACCCCGGGGATCTGGTTGATATCACGTTCCATGCTCACCGGATCGAGGATCTTAAAGTTGTGCACATCCAGAATAATATTACCGTTGTCTGTCACCACCCCCTGCCGCCAGACCGGATCGCCCCCCAGTTTGACCAATTCACGGGCCACATAGGAGCGGGCCATGGGGATGACTTCGACCGGCAGCGGGAACTCGCCGAGCACATCCACCTGCTTGCTGGCGTCGACAATACAGATAAAGCGCTTGGCCACCGCAGAGACGATTTTCTCCCGGGTCAGGGCTGCGCCGCCGCCCTTGATCATATGCTTGTGCGGGGTAATTTCGTCGGCCCCGTCCACATAAATATCCAGGCTGTCCACGTTATTCAGTTCGAAGACCTCGATGCCCAGGGCTTTTAGCTTGGCAGTGGAGTCATCAGAGCTGGACACGGCGCCCTGGATCTTGTTGCGCAGCTTGCCCAGCCCTTCGATGAAATAGCCCACAGTCGAGCCGGTACCGACCCCGACAATGGCGTCGTCTTCAACATAGTCAAGGGCTGCCAGGGCAGCGGCTTTTTTCAGTTCACTCTGGTTCATATGGGTCAATCCGGCTGGTTGGTTATCCTATTAGCCTACCTGAAAACAGCACGGCAAGTTAACGGCTAACTGACCCTCAAGGGGTAAAAATTCCCCCGGGGGTGACAATGCCGTGCAAAGGAATATCCCAGGGTTGTACGGGCAGCAGGTCGGCCCGCTGACAGTCATGGGCCAGGCCGAGCACCTGTGTGCTCAGGTGGTCACGATGAATAGGTTTGAGGGTACGGTCATAGAAGCCGCCACCCATGCCCATACGGTTGCCGTTGTGGTCAAAGGCCACCAGCGGGGCGAAGATCAGATCCAGTTGGTTCAGGGGGCAGAGGGTATGACAATGGATGGGGGGCTCGGCGATACCAAAACGGTTGGCCGCCATGGTGCTGTCTGGACGGTACGCCACAAACAGCAGATAGCCGGCGCAAAAGGGATGCAGTACCGGCAGAAACACCTCTTTGCCCTGCTCCCAGCAGGCCTGGATTAAAGGGGTCGGATCCAGTTCACCGTCATTGGCCAGATACAGGGCGATGCGTTGGGCCCGCTGATACTGTGGCAGCTCTTCACAGCGTTGCCTGACCCTGCAGGAGGCCTGCTGTTGCTCCTGCTCTGTCAGGCTGCGTCTGCGCTGGCGGTAATGTTGTCGTAATGCTGCGGGGTTAATTTTCGCCATCCTCGGGAATCAGCTTGTTGAGTATTTTTATCAGTGCCTGTTTGTCCAGGGGTTTGGCCAGAAAGTCAAGAGCCGGAAAGGGGAGTTGAGCGAGGCTGTCGCGCAGATGCAGGTCGGCCGACAGCATGACCATAGGCGCATTGATACCCTGCGCATAAAGCTGCCGGCAACAACTCAGCCCGTCCATGCCGGGTAAATGCCTATCCATAAAGATCAGGTCAAAGTGCGGACTTTGCTGCACCAGCTCCAATGCCTGTTCGGCGCTACCGGTGATGTGGATATCCAGTCCCAGGCTGGCAAACAGGGCCCTGGCCACCTGTTGATTAATGCTGTCATCCTCCACCAGCAGGATCTGCTTGTCCAGGGCAAAGGCCGGTTGAGCGGGCCGGACCTGCGGCACAGGCGACAGGGCCTGCTCCAGGGGTAAGCGCACTTTTATCTGGGTGCCCACGCCTGGCTCACTGTAGAGTTTCAGCTCACCCTGCATCAGCTCTACCAGGCTCCTGCTGATGGCCAGCCCCAGACCGGTGCCCTGTTTTGCATGGGCCCCGGGTACCTGTTCGAAACGGCCGAAAATTCGCTGCTGGTCCTGGGGCGCGATGCCGATGCCCGTGTCCCTGACGACTATTTCAAGCCGTTCATCCAGGCTGTAGACATGGGTGCTGACCCGCCCGCCCGGCGCCGTGAACTTGATGGCATTGGACAACAGATTGATTAGGATCTGAGCCAGTTTTTCCATGTCCACCAGCAATTGACCCGGCAGGCTTTCGTGTAGCTCCAGCTCGAATAGCAGAGACTTTTCGGCGGCCTGGGCACTCATCATGCTGTGCAGGCGATGGAAATATTCCGCCGGGGCAATCTGCACAGGGTTCAGCGTCATCTTGCCGGCTTCCACTTTGCTTAAGTCCAGCACGCTGTTTATCTGCGCCAGCAGTCGCTCTGCACTGAAATGGATATGTTCCAGATAATCGGAAAAAGGCTTCCCGGTAATACCGGGAAGCTGTTCCCTGAGCAACTGGCTGCAGACCAGAATGGCATTTAAGGGGGTACGCAATTCGTGGCTCATGTTGGACAGAAAATCGCTTTTGTATTGGCTGACCTGGGTCAGCCTGCGTACCGTCTTGCGCAATTCCAGTTGTGAAATCACGGACCTAGCCAGGACATGCAGCCCCTGTCTTTGTTCATCACTGAGCCTGTGCGGCTTATCACTAATGACACACAGAGTGCCCACCGCATGACCATCCGGGGTCAGCAGTGGCGCGCCGGCATAAAAACGTATATTGGGGGGGCCGGTGACCAGCGGGTTGTCGGCAAAGCGCGGATCCTGCAGGGCATTTTGGACTTCCATGACATCCCGGCCGTGGATGGCATGGGCGCAAAAAGCCAAATCCCTTGGGGTTTCACTGACCTCCAGGCCCACCCGAGCCTTGAACCACTGGCGTTCGGGATCGATCAGGCTGATCAGGGCGATGGGCGTCTGGCACAGGTAGGAAGCCAGGCGGGTAAGATCGTCGAAAGACTTTTCTGCCTCCGTGTCCAGGATCTGGTAATCATACAGGGCGCGCAGCCTGGCATTTTCATCTTTTGTACAAGGGGCGACTTGCATCTGAATACACCGTTTATTACCTGATTGGACCCCCTAAGCCTGACGGGGATCGGCGTGGGGTACAAGTATTGAGTGTCGGTAAGGCATAGGATCTCGCAAGTGGGGGACAAAAAAAAGTGCCCCGCAGGGCACAGATTCACTTATTGAGCCTGGCATCGAGGCTGAACCTTCCACCCCCCTGGAGCATCAGCAGCAGGAATCCTCCGGCAATAGACAGGTTCTTGAAGAACATCAGGAACTGGGTCTGATCGGCAAAATCCAGGTGGAAGATCAGCGCCGACACCAGCGTAAAGCCGGCCAGCAGCATAGCGACCAGCCGGGTCTGGAAGCCAATCACCAGGGCAACAGCGCCGCCCACCTCCGCCAGTATCACCAGCGGCAGCAGGCCGCCGGGGACACCCATGCTGCTCATCCAGCCGGCGGTAGCGTCATAGGCGCCGATTTTGCTGATGCCGGCCAGCAGAAACAGTCCTATCAGCAGGATACGGCCGACAAGATTGATCAGGGCGCCAAGGGTGGAGTCTGTGTGAATTTTCAGTATTTCAGTTTTCATGTCAATTTCCTCAGTTTAGGGACGATGTGTGTAAGACGAATCTATTATGATTCATTTAATGCGAATTAAAATTGCAAAATTATCGGCATTGTATTCTAAAATATAGAATGATGTGGAAGGGTAAATCCCAGCGCAGACTTGCCTGTTATTCTGTCTTGTATCTGATCTTCGGGAGTCTATGGCTGATGTCTCTCTTTCTGCGTTATCTGACTCTGGGCGTGCTGTTTGCCGCTCTGTCCGGCTGCAGCAGCGCCAGGTTCGTGCAATGGCAGCCCTTGCAGAATTCGGTCCCCGGAGTGTCGAAAAGTCCCATGTCCGAGTCGATCCGGACCTCACTGCTGACACAACTGGCCACGGGGCGGAAACTGACACAGTCTCAGCTCAGACATTGCCTGACCAGCTCAACACCGCAGCCACCGGATGACTGGCAACGGGCTATCCGGTTGGTTTGCACTCATTTGTGGCTGGGCAGAATCGAGACAGATCCCCAGCTTCGCTTTGGGCTTATCCAGAGCTACAACACACAATTGGAGCAGCTTGCCCGACTGCTTTACCAGCAAGGTTCGTTTGCCGGGAATAAAGCATTGCCTGGGCTGACCCTCAGCCTGCAACTGCCCATTGATGAGAGCGGGCAGCTATTCAGCCGATATTGGTTTGAAACAGAGCTGACGGCGCTGGGTTACAGCCGGTCTGCCGATACTCCCGCGGGCTTGGGCGTGCCTCTTGCCGCTTACCGTGCCAATACCGGTCAGGGTAGGGACAGGTGGTATCCCCCGGAGGGGATCTTCAGAGGGGTCAGCCTGGTGCTGCAGGACTTTGCAGTGGATGGGCCGAATCTGCATCTGCAGCTAGAAGGCATTTACCAGCAGCAGCGCAGTAACTGGCACATAGGACAGAACCTTTATCCACTGGCGCTGGATGCCGGCACCGCCTACCTGATGCTGTTGGAGCATGCCGATCTGGACGCCATCAGCTGGTCTGGTTTGTTTGATGCAGACAAGGTGGAGGAGCGGCTGGGCATTTACCTGCTGGAGCCTTATTCGCCTGACAAGATCCCGGTCCTGATGATCCATGGCCTGAGCTCCAATCCCTATATCTGGAGCCACCTTAGCTGGCGTATATTTACCCGCCCAGACCTGGCGAAGCGTTACCAGGTCTGGCATGCCTTTTACCCCAGCGGCCCGCCGCCTTTTTTCAATGCCATGCGGTTGCGGGTTGTGACCGAGAAACTCAGGCATGCGCTGTCTCCTGCGCTGGATGATTTAGCGGTGAACAATATGCTGCTGGTGGGACACAGCATGGGCGGTATTGTTGCCCGGATGTATGTTACCGACAGCGGAGACAGATTGTGGAAGCGCACCTTCACAGTCAAGCCGGATCAACTCGGGTTGGATCCTGACAGCCTGGCCCAGGTGGAAGATATTTTCATCTTTTCTGCCAGACCATATGTGAAGGCCCTGGTTACCCTCGACACTCCCCATAGAGGCAGCGCCATGGCGGCTTCTACCCTGGGCTCTGTGGCGTCGGCTATGGTTTCCCTGCCGGGACGCTTTACCGGCTTGTTTGCCAGGCTTGGAGGTCAGTTAAAACAGGTTCTGACCGGCGAAATGCTACCGTTCTTGGGGGATTTCGGCCCTAACAGTATCCAGGTGCTGGCGCCGGGGCATCCACTGATGGACGAACTGGCGGCTATCCCGGCGGCAGACTGGGTAGAGTGGTATTCGGTGGTGGGAAATAATACCCGATATGCCTGCCCGGATGACTGTGAGCGGATTAGCGATGGGGTAGTACCCTATGCCAGTGCTCATCAACCTTATGCGTTCAGGGAGATTGTGGTGCCTTCCGAACATGACTCATACCGTCATGGGGCCAGCCTGGATCTAATCGAAGAGGCGATGGAAAGCGTTTGGCGTACCGCCGAGGCGCCGGCGGCTAAAGAATAGGCGTCTCCCAAAGTGCCGCTGTTCAGTTTGAGCCCTTGAACCGAAAAGTTCAGGGCGGGGGTATCATCACTACCGTAGGCTTCTCGGTACAAGCCGAGCTTGCACAAAAGCAGCCGAATCAACCCCCTTAGGTGATAGCATCGGCCAGGGACATGACTGAACTGGCGAACACCCCAGGAGACAAAACTGTCAAACACTCTGTTAGTCAACAGAGCGTCGTATAAATTCAATCGGTTGTTCTGAGACTCTTCCCCGCCACCGGCGAGTGAAAATCTGCTGAGACAGTGACCCGTCCAGCCAGGCTGTGACGTTCAGGTCGGTAATAGGGAATGCTAATGGCGGTATCCCGCTCTCCGGCCATTCCTGTCTGATTGAGAATGTCATTATAGGCCCCATCCCCCCTCCAACACCAGTGCAATCCGTCCTGTTTGCCTGCTATTCCAACAGCATGTTGCTTGTTTGCCCGATTCACTGTATCCGCCTGGTTATTGGCGTTAAGATAAGCACAAGAGATCCCATCTGAGTGAGCGCTGGTTTGAACAACCTGAGTAAAGTATTTGACGAGTTATCCTCCCTGCTGGAGCAGGAAGGTATCAGCAGTGATGCGGCAGAGATTCAAGGCATCATGGCCGGTATGCTCGGTGGTGGCATGGCCACTGAAAACCGGGAGTGGCTGGAGGCCTTGGCCGACTTCACCAATCAGGGTGAACCCCTGCCTGCCCGCGTGAGGGAGGAATTGCTGAAACTCTATGACGAAACCTGTCAGCAACTGATGGGGGCGGACTTCGCCCTGTCCTTATGCCTGCCGGACGATGCCTGCCCCATCAATGACCGTGGTCAGGCGCTGGTCAAGTGGGTACAGGGTTTTATGCTGGGCTTTGGCCTGCATCAGGCGGATCTGACCCGTTGTTCTGAAGACGTCAAGGAAGCGCTGGAAGATTTTGCTGAAATCAGTCGCATGGATGAGGAAATGACGGAGGACGAAGCATCCGAGCAGGCTCTGTTTGAAGTCATCGAGTATGTGCGGGTTTCGGCCATGCTCTGTTTCAACGAGCTGGGGCGCAGCAAAACTCAGGCCCTCAAGCAGTCTAAGACCATCCACTGACGGGGTTGCAGGGATGATTACTCTTAGCGAATACGCCGAACGTCGCCAGCGACTGCTGGCAAAAATGTCTGACCATTCCGTTTGCGTCCTTGCCGCCGCCCGGGAAGTGACCCGCAGCCGCGATACGGAATATCCCTTTCGTCAGGACAGCGACTTCTGTTATCTGACCGGCTTTAACGAGCCGGAAGCCCTGCTGGTGCTGAGCAAGACCCAAACTGGCCAGGAGTCTGTTCTGTTTTGCCGGGAAAAAGATCCCCAGGCCGAGATCTGGCAGGGCAGGCGACTGGGACCGCAGGCCGCTCCCCGCACTCTGGGGGTGGACCAGGCTTTTAGCCTGGAGGAAGCCGATGAGCGATTGCTGGCATTGCTGGACGGTTGTGAGGTGTTGTATTTTGCCCAGGGCCATTCGGCCCATCTGGATCAGCGGTTATTCGGCCTGCTGGACAAGCTGCGCAGCGCACCGAAGAAGAGCCGTGTGGCCCCCAGGGCGCTGATGGATGTACGTGACTGGCTGCACGAAATGCGTCTGCTCAAATCTGCGGCCGAGATTGCCCTGATGCGCCGGGCCGCTGAGATTTCCGCCCAGGCTCATCAACGGGCCATGCGGTTCTGCCGGCCCGGCAGGCTTGAATATCAGTTGGAAGCAGAACTGCATCACGAATTTGCCATGCAGGGTGCCCGCCATCCTGCCTACGGCACCATAGTGGGGGGCGGCATAAATGCCTGTGTCCTGCACTACACGCAAAACAGCGATGAACTCAGGGACGGGGATTTGGTGCTGATCGACGCCGGTGCGGAATTGCAGGGTTATGCGGCCGATATCACCCGTACTTTTCCCGTCAGTGGCCGTTTCAGCCAGGAGCAGGCCACCCTCTATCAACTGGTGCTGGATGCCCAGCTCGCCGCTTTTGAACATATTCGCCCCAGGGATACCCTGGCCATGGCCACCGACGCTGCTGCCCGGGTTATCTGTGCGGGGCTGCTTAAGTTGGGTATTTTATCCGGCACGCTGGAACAAAACCTGGAGCAGAAAGCCTACCGACAATATTTTATGCACGGACTGGGACACTGGCTGGGACTGGATGTGCATGATGTGGGGGACTATAAGCTGGATGGCCAGGATCGCCCCTTCGAGCCGGGCATGGTACTGACAGTGGAGCCGGGTATCTATATCGCGCAGGATGCCCAAGTGGATCCGAAATGGCGCGGTATCGGTATCCGCATCGAGGATAATCTGCTGGTAACCGCAGCGGGGTATGAGAATCTTACCGTCTCGGCGCCCAAGCAGATCAGCGAGATTGAGACCCTGATGGCCACGGAGTCAAAGGGCTGATGAAAGACTATGATGTGCTGATTGTCGGCGGGGGGACGGTGGGCTGCCTGCTGGCCCTGGGGCTGGCAGCGGCTGGCCTGAAACTGGCCATCGTGGAGGCCAGGGAATACGGCAGCGGCGGCGAGCATCCGGGCTTCGATGCCCGTACCATCGCCCTGGCCAGGCACTCGGCAGAGTATCTGCGCGCATTGGGCTTGTCTGAGCAACTGGGCAGGACTGCTTACCCCATCCATCGCATCAAAATCACCGATCAGGGCCATCTGGGCCAGTGTTACCTGGATCACCAAGACCAGGGCGTGGACGCGCTGGGTTGGGTCATCAGCCAACAGCAACTGGGACAGATGCTGTTTGAGTCGCTGAAGGACAAAGCCGTCGATTGGTATTGCCCCGACACCTTGTCCGATATCCGCTTGGAGCAGGAACAAGTGGTGCTGACCCTGACATCCGGCCAGGTGCTTGGCTGCAAATTGCTGGTGGCGGCTGATGGAGGCCACTCACCAACCTGCCGCATGCTGAATCTGAACACCCGCAGTGAGGATTATCAGCAGGTGGCGCTGGTGGCCAATGTCCAGACTCAGGAGCCCAATCAATACCTGGCCTTCGAGCGTTTTACCCAAAGTGGTCCCCTGGCCCTGTTACCGGTGTCTGAAAAAGTATCCGGACTGGTCTGGAGCCTGGAGTCTTCGCAGCAGGCTGAATTTGCCGCCTTGTCCGATGCGGATTTGCTGGCAAGGCTGCAGGATGCCTTTGGCTACGATCTGGGGCGGCTGGAGCGGATCAGCAAGCGCGGCTTTTATCCTTTAATGTTGCAAAGGCTCGAACAAGCCGGTACCCATCGTACCCTGGTGGTGGGCAATGCCGCCCATACCCTGCACCCGATCGCCGGTCAGGGCTTCAACCTGGGCCTTCGTGATGTGCAGGCCCTGGCCGGTCTGCTGTTGGCCGACCCGGGGCAGGACCCCGGTCGCTATGCACTGTTAAGGGCGTATCGGCAGGCCCGCCAGAGCGATCAACAAAGGGTCATCGGCATGACTGACTCTCTGGTTCGACTCTTCTCCAATCAATACTTTCCGCTGGTGGTGGGCCGCAATCTTGGTCTGGCCCTGCTGGACCAGTTCAGCGGCGCCAAGTCCAGCCTGGCGCGGCGCGCCATGGGATATACATGAAAACTGATTGTGATCTGATTATTGTTGGAGGAGGGATGGTTGGACTGAGTCTGGCCGCCGCCCTCAGGCACAGGTCGCTGAAGCTGGTGCTGATCGATGAGCGCCTGCCTTTGCGGCCGCTCGCCAAAGATCCGGAACTGCGGGTCAGCGCCATCAATCAGGCCAGCGAAAACCTGCTGCGTCGCCTGGGTATCTGGCAGGCCGTGCAAGCACAGCGACTCTGTGCTTACCGGCAGATGCAGGTGTGGGAGCAGGACAGCTTTGCCCGCATTGAGTTTAATCATCAGGATCTGCATCAGCCCCACCTGGGCCATATCATCGAAAATCAGGTGCTGATCAATGCCTTGTGGGAAGAACTGTTGGCCGCCAATAATGTGGAGCTGTTGGCCCCAGCCGGCATCAGCCGTTTTGAACTTAATTCTGAACTGGCCGAAGTGGAGCTGGCCGATGGTCGTCTGCTGAAAGCCAGATTGCTGGTGGGCACGGACGGCGCCCAATCCAGAATTCGCCAGCAGGCCGGGTTGCCGGTGACCTTTGCCGACTATCAGCACAAAGCGCTGGTGGCCACCATCGAAACCCAACTGCCCCATCAGCACTGCGCCCGCCAGGTTTTTACGCCGCAGGGTCCGCTGGCCTTTTTGCCCCTGTACCAGGATAACCTGTGCTCTATTGTCTGGTCTCAGCAAACCCAGCGGGCCGATGAATTGCTGGCGATGGATACCGGTGAGTTTGAAAAACAGTTATCAGCCACCTTCGACAATCAACTGGGGCTGTGTAAGCTGACAAGCGAGCGTATCGGCTTTCCCCTGACCATGCGATTTGCCCGGCAGTGGCTTACCGACCGTCTGGTATTGGCCGGCGATGCAGCCCATACCATTCATCCCCTGGCCGGGCAGGGGGCCAATCTGGGCCTGATGGATGTGGCCGCCCTGGCCGAACGGTTGCAAATGCTGCATGAGCGGGGAGAGGATATCGGCCTTGCTGCCAACCTGCGCCCCTATGAGCGTTGGCGCAAGAGCGAAGCGGTGAAACTGATTGCCGCCATGCAGCTGTTTAAAGGTCTGTTTGACGGACAACACCCACTGAAAAAACTGATCCGCGGGCTTGGCGTCAGTGCAATGGACAAACTGCCCCTGGCCAAACGCCAGGCCATGAAACTGGCCGCCGGCCTGGACGGTGAATTACACGAGCTGGCCAAGCCCCTGCTGAAGTAAACACAGAGTCAAGAAGCACAGAGGGTCAGGGGCGCAGGGAACGGGAAGCCCCGTCAGTGCAAGAAGTTCTCAAGGCTCCCAATGCTGTCGATGCCCTGATGACTGAATTAACGACGATTCTTTCCAAATTGGACCAACAGGAAACTTATATGAAGAACACCAAACTCGTTTTGATCGTTGCTAGCTCCCTCCTTGCGCAATCCTGTGCCAGTGTGGAGGGCGGGATGGTGACCCAACAAGCAGCGAAGCAAACCATTGAACACCAGCAGGCAATGGATAAGGAAGATGGCAGAGACAGAAGCTCTGAGATTAAAAAGGAATCTCTTATTAATGGCGGGATAGCAGCTCTATGGTGTGCGCTGAAACTAAACGATGAGTGCAAGGGCAATGACTAGGTATTCTCCGACCCATGGGGCAGGGTCATTGATATTGTCCTGCCCCCATTGCCTATGCGTAATTGATTACCAGCCAGGTCCGTTGAAGCCAACCCCATATGCCCCTAACTTGCACAGAACCACGTTGTGCTTGCCCTTTATGTCTTTGCGCTAAGACGCTTGTTCACACTCCCAGCAATAACACACGCATTCGGTGCCCAGATGCGCCAGCTGTTTTTCAAAGTGCATGCCCAGTTTTTCCAGTACTTTGATACTGGCCTGGTTATCCGGCATGGCCAGGCCAATGATGCGCTTTAACCCCAGGTCTTCGCGGCCAAAACGCATGGTCTCCAAGGCCGCCTCGGTAACCAGCCCCTGGCCCCAGTAGGCCGGCAGCAGCCGGTAGCCCACATCCACTTCGTCCAGCTCGGGCAGATATTTCAGCCCACAGAAGCCGATAAACTCCCCCGAGGCCCGGTGCAGCATCGCATGGCGGCCAAAGCCGTATTTGTGGTAGTCGGCCATCGGCCCGTCCATCAGATACCGGCGGGTTTTCTCCACACTGTCCTGCAGCGGGCCGATATAACGCATCACCTGCGGATCGGCGTTGAGCCGGTTCAACGCGCCGGCATCCTCCAGGGTCAGGGGACGTAACAGCAAGCGGTCGGTGGTCAATCTTTTCATGGACAGTCAGCGCCAGGCAGGGTAAGAAATAAAAAGCGCTAAGGTAGCGACATATGTTGCAAGAATAAAGCTTGTTTCGCTGCCCGTTGATATTTAAACTTCCAGACGTCTAAACGTCCCAATCAGAGAGAAGTCGTTTGTCTGAATTGTTGTTGTCCCGGGGCAAGCTTGCCCTGCTGCCACTGGCCCTGTTTCTGTTGCTGTTTCTCGGTGCGGGTTTCTATTACCAGTCCCAGGACGTGGAATTTGCCTTTTACCAGCTACCGGCGCCGGTGGCCGTGCTACCGGCCATCCTGCTGGCGGTCTGGTTGTCTAAAGAATCCCTGAGCCACACCATCAGCCAGTTTACCGAAGGGGCGGGGCACCAGGACATCATGACCATGTGCATGATCTTTCTGCTGGCGGGAGGCTTCTCTGCCGTGGCGAAAGCCACCGGAGGCGTCGACGCCACCGTCGCCCTTGGGGTAAACCTGATCCCGGCCCAATTCCTGTTGCCAGGGCTGTTTCTGCTCGGTGCCTTTGTGTCCACGGCCATGGGCACGTCAATGGGTACGTTGGCGGCGATGGCGCCCATCGGCCTGGGCATGGCTGAGGCCACCGGCATCGAACCGGCTCTGATGGCCGGGGTGCTGATGAGCGGGGCTATTTTCGGCGACAACCTGTCCATTATCTCCGACACCACCATTGCCGCCACCCGTACCCAGGGTTGCCAGATGCGCGATAAGTTTATGGAAAACCTCAAGGTCTCGCTGCCGGCCGCGCTGGTCACCCTGGCCCTGTTTGCCTGGGTCAGTCCGCAGCCGGAGCCGGTAGTGGTGGAGCCGGGAAACCTCTGGCTGGCCCTGCCTTATCTGTTGATCCTGGGACTGGCCGTATCCGGCGTCAATGTGTTTGCGGTACTGACCATAGGGATCCTCAGCAGCGCGCTGATGGGACTGTGGCAGGCCGATTACCCACTCAATTCCCTGGCCACTGATATTTACGCCGGCTTTACCTCCATGCAGGAAATCTTCATGCTCAGCATACTGATCGGCGGTTTGTCCTCGCTGATGCGCCATCAGGGCGGGCTGGACTACCTGGTGGGCAGACTGCATGCCTTTTCACAGAAGCTATCCCGCAGCGCCCATGCCAGTCACAGCTTTGCCATCGCCGCACTGATTGCTGTCAGCAATCTTTGCATCGCCAACAACTCGGTGTCCATCATAGTGGTCGGCGAGGCGGCCAGGAAGCTGGCAATCCATGGTGAGATCGACCCTAAACGCAGTGCCAGCCTGCTGGATATTTTTGCCTGCATCGTGCAGGGACTGATCCCCTACGGTGCCCAGGCTCTGTTGCTGGGCGCCAGCCTGGGAATCTCGCCGGTGGCCATAGTGCCTTATGTGTTTTACTGCTATCTGCTGGCGCTGGTGGCGATGGCCCACATGGGCTGGAAGCTGGTCCGCGGATAAGCCGTCCGGCTGACAACCGGGCACCTAAAACTTCAGGCTGACGCCAGCCATTGTCCGTCGGCCCCGCTCGTAGTAGGGCTGGGTATTCACCACTTTGCGGGTGGTTTCCGGTTGCCACCAGGTTTCATCCAGACCGTTCTCTACCGTCAGCCAGCCCTGCCAGGCAGGATTAAAACGGTAGGCCAGGCGGCCACGCAGATTGGTCAGGGTATGATTCTGCGGGTTAACGTCCAGGGCGTCCTTGTGGTTGTCCCATTGCCGGGCATGCAGAACGTGTATTCCCCACTCCCACTTGCCCTGCCAATCACCCGATAAACCCAGTTTCAGTAGATGATGGGGCATGCCGCTGGCATTGTCCCCCGCTTCACCTGCCAGGCTGTTTTGCTGATAGGTCCAGGAAAAATCCACCCTCATATGCTGGTCTGGGGGCTGCCACAGAACTTCCCACTCCAGCCCCTTTAAACGCTGCTGTCCAAAGTTGAAATAGCTGGCCGTCTGGCCGGGTTGCGCCTGGCGTGTAATGATATCCTCGGTACGGGTATAAAAGACGCTGAAGGCGGTAAACAGGGCAGGGGACCGATAGCCCCATTGCAGATCCCAGGTATCGGCCGTTTCCGGCGCCAGGTCAGGATTGCCGATCACCACCCCCTGCAGGGCGATGTCCTGCTCCAGCAGGGAAGGGGCCCGGAACGCCTCGGCGTACTGTAATTTGATAAAGGCGCCGTTCTGCCAGTGGTAGTTGGCCGACATGCGACCAGACAGATGACCCCCTGATCTGTCCGGCTTGTTCCACTGGACCCCGGCAACCAGGGCAAAGGCCGGGTTAAACTGATGGGACAGCTCGGCGAACCAGCGACTGTGGTGCACCTGATAGTCCGGCACTATGGTCACGTGACCGGTTTGCACATGCTCACCGGCCGAATCGCCGCTGTTATGTTGCACATCCATGCCGACAATCAGGGATGTCTTTATCGATAAAGCGGTCTGCCAGCTCAGGTCCCATTGCCAGTCCTGTCCGTCCATATAGCTTGGCTGGGGGCCGGGATTCACATAGTCATTACGCAGCCCATTGTAAGTAAGGCCAAGGGACAGCTCACCGCCAAAAAGCGCCTGGCGGGTGCTCAGATTCAGCCAGTGCCGTTCCGCTTCAATATGGGCCTGTTCGGTGTACAGGCCGGCTATGGGCAGGGTGCCCACATGGCCGGAGTCACTGTAGGCATACAGGTAGCTTAACTGCCAGTCCCGCCAGTCCACGCGGGCCCGGAGCCCCAGGTTTTGCTGGAAGTAATTGCGCCGGTAAGAACTGCCCGTCTCATCGAAGGCGCTCAGCCAGTTGCTGTCATCCTCGTAATAATGCACGTCCAGACTGGTGTGCCAGGGCTTGCTCCCATAAGCGTGGCTGAATTCCGCACCGGCTTCTCCATTGCTGCCCAAAGCGGCATGGGCTTGCTGGCCGGTGGGTGGGTTTTTGCGGGTAATAATATTGACCACGCCCGTAAAGGCATTGCTACCGTATTGCACCGATCCTGGCCCGCGGATGATCTCGATGCGTTCAATCAGGCGAATGGGAAAAGCGCGCAGAAAAGCCAGGTCCGAGCCGCCGTTCTGAGCCTCGCGAAGGGGATAGCCGTCAAGCAGAAACAAAACATGGGTATTGTACTGGCCAGGCAGGTCGCCGCGCAGCATCAGGCTGTTGACGGGAAACATATAGGTGCCCATGGTCAGGGTGCCGGGCGCCAGCTCCAGTGCATCGGCCAGATCTTTGGCCCCATAAGCGAGGATTTGTTCGCGGCTGACCACCGACAGGATGCCGGCAGCCCGGGACAGCGTCTGTTCCCGGCGGCTGGAGGTGACCACCTGCACATCGAGCAGTTCCTCAAATGACAGGGAAAACAGCTCTGCCGGGTCGGTTTCCTGCGCCGACGCACCACAGGCCATCAGGCTCAGCATGGCGACAATGCAACGGCAGGGGGGACGTCTACCTGCAAGCATGGAGTAATTCACAAACACAGGGTATTGAATTTAAAGCTAATTCAGAAAGTTGCCTGACGCAAACCGGTTTGCGTCCTTTATACCGACATCTGATGAGTTAATTCGACAGATAGCCCAGTCGCGAGCGAATGAATTCCGCCAGCTTGCGACTGGCCTGGGGATGTTTGTTGGACTGGATAAACAGGTTGATGCCCACCTTGCCCAGCGTCGGCAGCGATTTGTGCCGGATTGGCGCAAGATCCGCAGGCAGGGTACTGCGAGCCAGCACCGTCACGCCCAACCCTTCCTTGAGGGCCGCAGTGATCCCACCGATATCGGCATTGGTATAACTGATGCGCCAGCGCTGACCGGCCCCCTGCAGTCTGTCCAGGGCCCGTTGCCGGTAGATACAGCCCTTGGGCGCCACCACCAGGGCGATTTGTTCTTCCACAAGGCGGTAGCTGGGGCTGGCCACCCACACCAGCTCATCCTGCAGCAGGGTTTCGGGCTGGTTATCTGTGGCCATGTCATCCAGGGCCAGGATCAGATCAAACTGCTTGCGCTTGTCCTTATCCAGCAGCGACTTGCTCAAATCGCAGGTCACCTCTAACGTTACATCCGGATAGGCCTTGGAAAAATCCCCGATAATACTGGGCAGCAGGCGGGTGGCGAATTCGCTGGGCAGGCCCAGGCGCAATTGTCCTGATAACTGGCTTTGTTCAAACTGACGGAAAATATCGTCATTGATGCCCAGCATCTGTACCGCATGCTGGTATAGCTGCATGCCATCGGCATTGACCTGCTGGCGCTGGCCCTGGCGGCTGAACAGCTTGCGGCCAAGCTGCTCTTCCAGGCGTTTGATCTGCAGACTGATGGCCGGCTGGGAACGGCCCAGATAGTCGCCGGCCCGGGCGTAGCCGCCCAGATCCACTACCGCCACAAAGGCGCGCAAATTATCTAATGACAGTTGTTTCATGGTTTTTGTGTAAGGGGTGAAGGGAGAGGGTCCGAACTGACAATGCAACGAATAATTCAGACAAGGGAGACAAAAAGTCATGGGTGGCGCAATAAAAGTTGCGACCTGTGGAGTGATGACCACAATCGCCTCACGCCTCACGCCTCACGCCTCACGCCTCACGCCTCACGCCTCACGCCTAACGCCTCATCCCGATATCAGCATATTTAATGATGGCGGAATAATACATAACAAATCTTAATCTATCCATTTAGATTTCCAATTTGTTGGGGCCGGACGCAACTCCTATAATCAGGCCACTTTTTGATCCTAATCTTCAGGTAACGCTATGACCAACAAGACAGTCCTGCATGCCAAACACCTGGAAGCCGGTGCCAAAATGGTCGACTTCCACGGCTGGGAAATGCCCATCCATTACGGTTCACAGATTGAAGAGCACCACGCAGTGCGCCGTGATGCCGGCATGTTTGATGTGTCCCACATGACCATTGTCGATGTCAAAGGTCCCCAGGCCAAGGCCTACCTGCGTTACCTGCTGGCCAACGACGTGGCCAAGCTCAAAGACAAGGGCAAGGCCCTGTACAGCGGCTTGCTCAACGAACAGGGCGGGGTGGTGGACGATTTGATTGTCTATTACTTTGCCGATGACGATTACCGCCTGGTGGTGAACTCCGCCACCCGCGAAAAAGACATGAACTGGCTGAACAAGGTCGCCGACGGTTTCAACGTGACCATCACCGAGCAGCCGGATCTGGCCATGATTGCCGTGCAGGGCCCCAATGCCAAAGAAAAGGCCGGCAGTCTGTTCAGCGACGAGCAAAAAGCCGCCGTGGAAGGCATGAAGCCGTTTTTCGGCGTACAGGCCGGTGATCTGTTTATCGCCACCACCGGTTATACCGGCGAAGCCGGCTATGAAATCATGGTGCCCGCCGACCAGGCCCCCGGCTTCTGGGATCGCCTGAAGATGTCCGATATTCAGCCCTGTGGCCTGGGCGCCCGGGATACCCTGCGCCTGGAGGCGGGCATGAACCTGTACGGCCAGGATATGGACGAGAACACCTCGCCCCTGGCAGCGAATATGGGCTGGACCATCAGTTGGTTGCCTGAAGAGCGTGATTTTATGGGGCGCTCAGCCCTGGAAGAGTACAACCGCAGCGGCAAAGAAAAGCTGGTGGGGCTGGTGATGGAAGAAAAGGGCGTACTTCGAAGCGGCCTGAAGGTGAAGGTCGAGGGTGGCGAAGGGGTGATCACTTCTGGTACCTTCTCACCGACCCTGGGTTACAGCATCGCCATGGCCCGGGTGCCCACCACTGTAGGCCAGACGGCCGAAGTGGAAATGCGCAAAAAGTGGGTTACAGTAAAAGTGGTCAAGCCCAGCTTCGTCCGCAACGGCAAAAAAGTTGAACAGTGATAAGTGATTAAAAATGGGGTCGGAGTCCAATTATCTCTGGTCCCATAAGAACAAATAAGAAGAGGGCAGATTCGTTTGGACTCTGGCCCCATTTTTAAGAGGAATTCCAATGAGTAACATCCCGTCTGAATTGCGTTATGCCGCGTCTCACGAGTGGGTCCGTCCTGAAGGCGACGGCACTTACACTGTCGGCATTTCCGAGCATGCCCAGGAACTGCTGGGCGATATGGTGTTTGTTGAGCTGCCGGAAGTGGGCTCCACCGTTGCCGCCGGCGACGACGTGGCCGTAGCCGAGTCGGTCAAGGCCGCCTCTGATGTCTATGCCCCCATCGGCGGAGAGATTATCGCCGTGAACGAAGACCTCGAAGAGTCTCCTGAGCTGGTCAATACCGACCCTTACGGTGACGGCTGGATGTTCCGTATCAAAGCCGAGGACGACAGCGAGTTTAACGACCTGCTGGATGCCGAAGGCTACGAAAGCAGCATAGAAGAAGATTGATTCTTTACCAGAAAGATGGGGTCGACGCGAGTCTGGCCCCATTTTTATTGGCCCGGCAACAAAGCAGTTACAAAGCCCGAAGAGCAAGGCTTTCAAAGGTTTAAAACTTTTCGTTCTTTATCTTTGCAAGGCACTGACCCTGATGACTGACCGGTAACACGGTCGGCCTGAACCCAAACCGAGATGCAAAATGTCTGATACCAACCTCTCTCTGTCACAACTGGAACAAAAGCAGGATTTTGTTCGTCGTCACATTGGACCCGGTGAAGCCGAAATGGCCAGCATGCTGGAAACCGTGGGCGCCAGTTCCCTGGACGATCTGATTCAGCAGACGGTACCGGCCGCCATTCGCCTGCCACAGCCGCTGAAGCTGGGAGAGAGTCAGACAGAAACTGAAGCCCTGGCCAACCTCAAAGCCATGGCCAAAAAGAACAAGATTTTTCGTTCTCACATCGGCATGGGCTATCACGACACCCTTACGCCCAACGTGATCCTGCGTAACGTGCTGGAAAATCCCGGCTGGTATACCGCCTATACCCCCTACCAGCCTGAAATCGCCCAGGGCCGTCTGCAGGCGCTGCTGAACTTCCAGCAGATGACCATTGACCTGACCGGGCTGCCGCTGGCCTCTGCCTCCCTGCTGGACGAGGGTACCGCGGCCGCCGAAGCCATGGCACTGGCCAAGCGCGTGTCCAAGAACAAGAAAGCCAACCTGTTCTTTATTGCCGACGACGTGCATCCGCAGACCATCAATGTGGTGCAGACCCGCGCCGAGATGTTCGGCTTTGAAACCCTGGTCGCCCCGGCCGACGAGGCAACCCAGCACGACCTGTTCGGTGCGTTGCTGCAATACCCCGGGACCACGGGTGCCATCACCCATCTTGAGACCCTGATCAAGGATCTGCAGGCCAATAAAACCGTGGTCACAGTGGCCGCCGATATCATGAGCCTGGTGTTGCTCAAATCCCCCGGTGAGATGGGCGCCGATGCCGTGCTTGGCAGTGCCCAGCGCTTTGGCGTACCCATGGGCTACGGTGGTCCACACGCGGCGTTTTTCGCCACCCGTGACGAGCACAAGCGTTCCCTGCCCGGCCGGATTATCGGCGTGTCCCAGGATACCCGCGGCAAGCCTGCCCTGCGTATGGCCCTGCAAACCCGTGAGCAGCATATCCGCCGCGAAAAGGCCAACTCCAACATCTGTACCGCTCAGGTGCTGCTGGCCAATATGGCCTCTTTCTACGCCGTGTATCACGGTCCTAAGGGCCTGAAGACCATCGCCAGCCGCATCCACCGGATGACCGATATTCTGGCCACCGGCCTCAAGCAAAAAGGCCTGGCCCTGCTTAACTCCACCTGGTTTGACACCATCACGGTGAAGGTGGACAACAAGGACGAGATTGTGAAGCGTGCCCTGGCCGCCGAGGTCAACCTGCGCACCGATTTGGACGGCATGCTGGGGGTCAGCCTGGATGAAACCACCACCCGTGCCGATATTGCCAAGCTGTTTGATATCTTCCTGGGGGAGGGACATGGCCTGGAGGTGGCGAAACTGGATGCAGCCATCACCACCGAAGGCAGCCACTCGATTCCTTTAGAGCTGCTGCGCACCACGGACATCCTGACCCACGAGGTGTTCAACAGTTATCACAGTGAGACCGAGATGCTGCGCTATATCAAGTCCCTGGAAGACAAGGACCTGGCGCTGAACCACTCGATGATTTCCTTAGGCTCCTGCACCATGAAGCTTAACGCCACCGCCGAGATGATCCCGGTGACCTGGCCGGAGTTCGGCAAACTGCATCCGTTTGCGCCTGTCGATCAGGCCCAGGGCTATCAGGAAATGATTAACGAGTTGTCCGACGCCCTGATTGAAATCACCGGCTATGACAATCTGTCGATGCAGCCCAACTCCGGTGCCCAGGGCGAATACGCCGGCCTGATTGCGATTCGCAAGTACCATGAGAGCCGCGGCGATGCGCACCGCAATATCTGTTTGATCCCAAGCTCTGCCCACGGCACCAACCCGGCCTCGGCGCAGATGATTGGTTACAAGGTCGTGGTGGTGGATTGCGACAAGAACGGTAACGTGGACCTGGCGGATCTGAAAGCCAAAGCCGCCGAGATGGCCGAAAACCTGGCCTGTATCATGGTGACTTACCCGTCCACCCACGGCGTGTACGAAGAGACCATCAAGCAGGTGTGCGATATCGTGCATGAGCACGGCGGCCAGGTGTATATGGACGGCGCCAACATGAACGCCCAGGTGGGCCTGACCAGCCCCGGCCATATCGGCTCGGATGTGTCGCACCTGAACCTGCACAAAACCTTCTGTATCCCGCACGGCGGCGGTGGCCCCGGCATGGGTCCCATCGGTGTGAAATCGCACCTGGCGCCTTTCCTGCCCAACCACCCGGTGGTGGCTATCGATGTCACCGGTCGTGACAACGGTGCGGTGTCTGCCGCCCCTTGGGGTAGCGCCAGTATCCTGCCCATCAGCTATATGTACATCAAGATGATGGGTGGCGAAGGCCTGAAAAAAGCCACCGAAGTGGCGATTTTAAACGCCAACTATGTGGCTAAGCGTCTGACCGGTCATTTCCCGGTACTGTACAAAGGCCGGAATGACCGGGTGGCCCACGAGTGCATTATCGATCTGCGTGATCTGAAAGAAGCCTCAGGCGTCACCGAAATGGACGTGGCCAAACGTCTGAATGACTACGGCTTCCACGCCCCGACCATGAGCTTCCCGGTCGCCGGTACATTGATGATCGAGCCCACCGAATCCGAAGCCAAGGCCGAGCTGGATCGTTTCTGCGATGCCATGATCAGCATCCGCGAAGAAATCGCCAAGGTGGAAAGCGGCGAGTGGAACGACACCGACAACCCGCTGCATAACGCCCCGCATACGCTGGACGATATCTGTGATGAAAGCTGGAACCGCAGTTACAGCCGCACCCTGGCCGCTTACCCGGCCGATGCGGTACGCCGCAACAAGTTCTGGCCCACAGTGAACCGTATTGATGATGTGTTTGGGGACCGGAATCTAGTGTGTTCCTGCCCGGCGACGGACACCTACCGATAGTAAAAAAAGCAGTTATTTCAGTAACATAGTTACCTGAATAAGCTTAGGCTATAACGGTCAAAAAGATGCAAAATGCCCTCTTAACCGAGGGCATTTTTGTTTGTATTGTTTATGGGGTTGGGTCGTGAAAGCCTTCATCCCGAACTCGTTTCGGGATCTCTATCAGAAATACACAATACTTCTGTGTCTAAAACCAAATAAAGAAGACCAAAAGGCAGCGCCGGATTGGCCTTCGCAGACACGCCGTGAACCCCTCCCTGGGGGCTTCTCTTCGCCATCCCTGTCTCAGAGAGTCTGCGAAGGCCAATCCAACACTGCCTCCCACCCTTTTCTCTATCTGTAAGAAAAAGGTTTGCAGGCGGGCCCTCTGCTCACGCAGAGGGCCGCTGAAACTGGGTTTTTCACCTGCCTGCAGAGGTAAGCGCTTAATTTTTATAAAAATTTGACCAGGAGGTGAGAGGAAGTGTTTACTGGTGACACTTTGATGGGCGGGGTGAGCTAAGAGTGGGACAGTGCACGGTGCAAGACCTGACCACGTGTGGTTGTGTTAAATGTCAGAATATTGTTTTCAACAAGGAAGAACTTGATGCAAGAAATAAAAATTAAAAGTAGCACCGTAACTTGGCAACCAATAAATGACCAACAAAGCTCAGCAGAAGATATATTTGAATCATGGTGTAAATCTAATTTTTCTTTTATTGAGGAAAACGAGAAACTAGGTGTCGCTGGACTAAGACCTCCACAATTGGGCGGAATATTCGCTGCTCTCGGCTATGAAAGGTCGGATGAAAAAAGTGCTGCAACTGTTGTCATGCCAACGGGGACAGGAAAAACAGAGACAATTCTATCTATAGTGGTTGCAGGTAAGTTCAAAAAAACTCTTGTTATTGTCCCATCTGATGCCTTAAGGGAACAAACTAAAAATAAATTTGTTCAGCTTGGTTTGCTTAGAAAATTGAGGCTTGTTAGTGATGAAGTTTTTAATCCAATCGTATCAACTATAAAACATGGTATAGATGAACCTTCCGATTTATCAAAAATCCTTAATGCTAATGTGCTAATTGCATCAGCAGCCTCTCTATCTAAATTTTCTAAAGAGTATTTCGACAAACTTACGCAGGAATGTACTCATTTGATTGTTGACGAAGCTCATCATGTTACAGCTACTACATGGGCACAAGTTAAGTCTAGCTTCCGAGATAAATCTGTATTCCAATTTACTGCAACTTCATTTAGAAGTGATGGTTCGAGAGTAGAAGGTAAAATTATATTTAATTACCCATTAAAAAAAGCTCAAGATGATGGATACTTTAAGCCTATAGAGTTTCACCCTGTGCGAGAGTTTGTTGAGGAAAAGTCAGATGAAGCTATAGCCAAAAAAGCTATTTCTATACTCAGAAAGGACTTAGACAAAAAACTTGACCACATTGTTATGGCAAGAACATCATCGAAAAAACGAGCAAAAGAGGTATTTGAGATCTACGCAAAGGAAAAAGATCTTAATCCTGTTTTGATTGATAGTAACACTAAAGGTAAGTCAAAAGTACTTGAAGCACTTAGAAATGGAGAGCACAAAGTTATTGTTTGTGTAAACATGCTTGGCGAAGGTTTCGACCTTCCTCAACTTAAGATTTCTGCGATTCATGATCCACATGACCTTTCCCCGAGATTAGTACCAATCCCTCAATGAGATTTTCCTGCTTAAGCTGCCTGTTTTGCATACTCAACAGGCGACATGTAATTCAGTGAGCTATGCGGGCGAACATGGTTGTAATGCTCG
>NZ_JAFKCV010000040.1 GCF_017254865.1 Bowmanella dokdonensis
CCGCCCACAACCTGTCAGGCGAGTTGAGATCGAGAAACCCGGTGGGGGCAAGCGCCCGCTTGGTATTCCTACGGTGATTGATCGCATCATACAACAAGCCATGGCCCAAGTGCTCACGCCCATCTTTGACCCAGCCTTCTCAGCACACAGCTATGGGTTTCGGCCAGGACGAAATGGGCAACAAGCGGTAAAACGAGTGCAACAGATCATCAAACAGAAGCGGCGGATTGCCGTGGATGTGGATCTGTCGAAGTTCTTTGACCGGGTTAATCACGATTTGTTGATGTCGCTACTGAGCCGACGGGTTCATGACAAGCGACTGAAACAACTGATTGGCCGATACCTGCGAGCTGGGGTTATCGATAGCCAGCTCTATCAGGAGACGCATGAAGGTGTCCCTCAAGGCGGCCCACTGTCGCCTTTACTGGCCAACATCATGCTCGATCCACTGGACAAAGAACTGGAAAAGCGCGGCCACCAATTTGCCCGTTACGCCGACGACTTCATCATTCTGGTGAAGAGTCAGCGAGCAGGTGAACGAGTACTGAAAAGTATCAGTGGTTATCTGGAGAGCCGCTTGCAGCTTGTCATCAACAGTGAGAAAAGTCAGGTGGTCAAAGCCAGTGAAAGCAAGTTCCTGGGCTTTACGTTCAGGAGCGGGCGTATCCAATGGCACCCGAAAACGCTGGAGAACTTTAAACAGCGAATACGGGAACTGACTAACCGCAACTGGGGTGTCAGCATGGATTACCAGCTCTTTAAGACCAGCCAATATATTCGCGGCTGGATAAACTACTTTGGTATCGCCAACTGCTATCAGCTTTGCTGCGAGCTGGATCACTGGATTCGGCGCAGAGTCCGTATGGCCTATTGGCGTCAATGGCGTAAGCCGCGCACCAAAGTCAGAAATCTAATGAAGTTGGGGGTTCATGTGCAGGCAGCCGTGGCCTGTGGATTGACAAGCAAAGGCCCATGGCGCAGTGCGAAAACGCCAGGTATCAACCAGGCACTATCCGATGCTTACTTAAAACAGGCTGGATTGGTCTCACTGCGTGATGGATGGATCAAGCTTCACTACCCTGAGTGAAACGCCCTGTGCGGAGCCGCATGCAGGGTGTTGTGGGGACTGGGGGCTAGAAACCTCCGGTTACCCGATT
>NZ_JAFKCV010000393.1 GCF_017254865.1 Bowmanella dokdonensis
TTATTCAGCGGCCGATGAAACGCGTGAACGCCGTGGGTAAGATTATCGAAGTGCTCGGCGAGCATATGGCGCCTGGCATGGAAATCGAAATGGCGTTACGGACTTTCGATATTCCGCACAACTGGCCCAAAGAGGTTGAGAAGCAGGTTCAAGGCTTAGCCGAACAGGTACCGGAAGAGGCCAAGCAAGGAAGGGTTGATCTAAGGGCAATGCCTTTGGTGACCATTGACGGCGAAGATGCCAGAGATTTTGATGACGCAGTGTACTGCGAACCTCTGGATGATG
>NZ_JAFKCV010000394.1 GCF_017254865.1 Bowmanella dokdonensis
GTCTTGCGACATTTAGCGTCAGTGTTATGGATGTATCATATTACCCTCAATATTCATAACATACGTCCCATCGATGATGGAAGTATGGCCCTTATGTTATTCATAATACTTAACAACAATTGTTGTTTTTATGAACAACTCTTTTGCAACAAACATTGTGCAATGGGCTAGAGTGTATGAAACTCTAAAATGAATTATGAAAGTAAACCCAGAGGTATTGTATTATTATCAATATTCATAACATACATCTCATTCATAATGAAAATATGGCCCTTGTGTTATTCA
>NZ_JAFKCV010000395.1 GCF_017254865.1 Bowmanella dokdonensis
ATTTTGGCTGAATGAGGGACGGGCTTCTTCGGGTCACTGATGTAATCCGCATAGCCGCCTTGGGCTTCTGGTTGGGTCAGCAAACGCTGGTTGGCGCCAAAGTACAAGGTGGTGTCTTGGCCTTCTTTGGGGGGCCACTGAGCAAACTCACGCCAGCGGTTTGCGCCGGTTTCAAACATGGTGGCGCGGGCTAAGCCTGCTGATTTTCCATCTTTAAGATGCTGTTTGAAAAACGGCAGCAATACCTGCTGCTGAAACCACAAGCTGGTATCAAAGCCAAACTGG
>NZ_JAFKCV010000396.1 GCF_017254865.1 Bowmanella dokdonensis
GACGCCATCAAGGGTCGCAACGCCGAGCTGGAGGAGTTGGCGAAAGTGCAGGCCGCAGAACGCAGCCGGCTGAAGAAGCTGGAGCAGAAGGTGGAGGCGGAGAAGGCTGATCTTGACGCCAAGGCGAAGGTCCTGGCTGAGGACCGCGAGGCCTTCAAGCTCCTCGAGGTGAGGTCTCGGACGGTGCTGCGGTCGCTCTACGAGAAGGGCTTGGAGGAGCCGCTGGCCGCCAGTGACGAGGGCCCCACCCAGCTGCTTCCTTATCTGGTTGATGCGCTTGAGGAC
>NZ_JAFKCV010000397.1 GCF_017254865.1 Bowmanella dokdonensis
TTTTTCTTTTTTTTCTTCCATCTCCTCCTCTATTCCTTTCTTCTTCTCCTCTTTTTTTTCGTCTTCTTCCTCTTCTTATTTTTTATCGGGTATGTCGTTGTCGATATATGTACCCCCCTCCCCGATAACTTTTAGTAAGTACTACTTAGAAAGTGTTTAATAGAATTAGTTAGAAAAATAATAGAACTAGTTAAACTAGCTAGTTTATTTGTAGTAAGTACTACTTTATTCTATTTATAGTAAGGAAATTAATAGAACTAGTTTGTTTTTTTAGTTAAAGCAATT
>NZ_JAFKCV010000398.1 GCF_017254865.1 Bowmanella dokdonensis
GAAGACCAGATTGGTGCCCTTAACTACCTTGATGCAGCCCAGGTAAAACGCGGATTGGCGGCGGCTAAGCAAGGTACCAAGTTTACTCTGCAATTGCCCATGATCCACGGTGTCGGCCCGGTCTTCCCTGGCCGTGTGCCGGTAATGCACTTTATGTCTCAGGATGAAGGTCTGTATTCATCAGATAAATCTGCCCCGCTGGCCGGTGGTATGAAGTACTCAGACGATGCGGTCTTTATGTATCTGCAAGGCACCACGCACGTCGATGCCCTGGGACATGCCTG
>NZ_JAFKCV010000399.1 GCF_017254865.1 Bowmanella dokdonensis
GGCCGGCATGCCACGGTTTAAACAATCAAGCTGCGCCTGCATAGGATTTGGTTAACGCCATTTAGGCAAAAGGAAGACAATAATGAAAAATGCGCATCTTCGCTGGCTGCAACAACAAGCAGCAGAATGGCGTGGCAAAGGCATTATCTCGGAACAACAACATCAGGCCATACTGGCCCTGTACCCTGAGCCGGCTAACAATAACTGGGGACAGTGGCTTATCTACGCCTTTGCCGCCGTGATATTGGGATTGGGTATTGTGCTGTTTTTTGCCTACAACTGGC
>NZ_JAFKCV010000400.1 GCF_017254865.1 Bowmanella dokdonensis
CTCTCCGTCCAAAGGACAACGACGACGGGTGCGTGCTCTTTGTTTACGCTCGGCTTGCCGGCCTTTTGTGGCCGGCGGTGTGGCATGGGCGTCTCCAACCTTTGTTTTCCGGTAGACGGACAAGTAGGTTTGTCGTAGTGGTCATGTGACTCTCCATGATTAGACGTCATTAGCTACGACGCCATCATCATTTTCTCCAGCGTCTCCTTCCCCTTTTGAAGGCTCCGCGTTCACATCGCTGCCTCTACATGCATGCACGAGAGAGAGCACCGTAGGTGTGCGTT
>NZ_JAFKCV010000401.1 GCF_017254865.1 Bowmanella dokdonensis
GTTAGTGCTGAGCAGTTAGGTATAGGCGAGCTGGCTGTGAGACAACCGCTTAGGGTAATTGTTGATAGCCGCAATCAATTAACACCGGAGTATCGACTTTTTCAAACCCCCGGTCCTGTCTTACTTGCGAATAAGTCCGTTAGTCCGCATTTATATGGGCAGCAGGTACGTCAGTGGCAATGCCAGGATAAAGGCAAGCGAGTGAGCTTACCTGCGTTGATGGCCCATTTGGCCGAGTCCGGCGTTAACAATCTATGGGTTGAAGCTGGTGCGGCCTTGGCGGG
>NZ_JAFKCV010000041.1 GCF_017254865.1 Bowmanella dokdonensis
CAGGCTGACATAATTTCCATGGCTCTTCGGCTCGTTATCGGTTTGTTTTTGGCGAAATAATCAGATCACACCAAGAGCCTTTTTTCTATCTATTTCAATGCCTTCCGCTAAAGATCCTGTCTATGAGAATGCTGTAAAAGGAAAGACAGATATGATGCTCAAGAGATTTTTTGTTTTGTTCTTCATCTTAGGGATGATGTCATGTGCATCACTCACTCCATTAGATTTCAATATTGATAAGTCTTACCTTCCCAAATTAGAGTCGACATATCTCTTTAGCGATATCAGAGTAAAACCTGCAAGAGTTAAGGAGAGAGTTGCTCCTCGAGAAATTAAAGGGGAGGATTGGATAGACCAGCCAATGGGCATTCTGGCTTCTCAACAATGGGAGTCTTCATTGGCTGACTTATTTCAGAATCCAGAAGACACCTCATCAATGGGAGTGGCTAGAGAATCTGTTTTTCTTACTGTTGAGATTCAGAGACTATCCTGGAACGGTCTAATGGGAGTTGATGTGGCAACAAGGGCTAGATATAAAGTCATAAACCCGATGACCGGAGAATTGATCTTTTCCACAGTTGTAGACTCTTTAGGCAGCGCTTCATCTACTGAGGCTTTTGTAGGAGCAAATAGAATGCGGATTGCTTTGGTAAACAGCATTAAGAGAAACATTGAAGTGTTTGCAACTTCTTTTGGACAGCACATATCTGGGAGGAGCTAGTTATCTTGCCTCTTCTGACGTGCTTGCAATAAAAAGGGGCAAAAGGGTCGCATCCAAATTAACGAAAAAGTGCGAGGAGAAAACCAGTACTTCTCCTGACTGTACTCAAGCCCTAAGTTTTCCTGTAATCATACTTTATTGAGAGCCGAAATGACCCCACCCCCTTTACTGCAACAGCCCACGTTTTTGATCGTCCGGCGCCTTATCATCTTTGTTCTCGCCGGGCTGCTGATTTTTTACCACAGCCTTACGCTGTATGAAATTGACCTTCTCCCCAGATTTAACACCATGACTTTGATGAGATTTCCAATAAACTGGAGCCAATGGAGATCTCAGAATGAAAAAACGTTATACCGAAGAACAAATCATCAAGGCCATTAAGCAGCATG
>NZ_JAFKCV010000402.1 GCF_017254865.1 Bowmanella dokdonensis
TGGGGCTGTCTCTGGCAGGAGATAAACTGAAAGTAGAAGGCAATCATTTAGGCCAAATGATTAACGCAGAAAAGAGTCTTCTAACCAGACAGGGTGATTTTTCAGACCGTTCGGAATTAGTTGCAAGATTGGTAGAAAAGGAAAAACGCGCGCCGAAGCAGTTGCAGGTTGTATTGAATACGTCTGTTGTGAGGTTCTTGTTTCCGGCAGGCTACGCATCACCACAGCATTTTTATGTGCTGGCTGATCAAATCGGACCTAGAGGCGTAGGTGAATGCACAAAT
>NZ_JAFKCV010000403.1 GCF_017254865.1 Bowmanella dokdonensis
TACCTTCCGCGTCGGCAAATCTGCCCTGTGGCGAACAATGGCATTTAGATGCTAATTTAGGTCGCCAATATGCCAAGGTGTCTGGTGATTACAACCCGATTCACTTGTATCCCTGGTCTGCACGTTTCTTTGGTTTTAAGTCTCAGATTATTCACGGTATGTGGAGTAAGGCGCGCTGCATTACTGCACTAGCGCCCATAGTGGGAGAGGCATTTGAGCTGAGTGTGAGCTTTCGCAAACCGGTATTTTTACCCTGTGATGTCAGCTTTCACCATCAGCCAGAG
>NZ_JAFKCV010000404.1 GCF_017254865.1 Bowmanella dokdonensis
GTACGCCTGCCCGGCTTCCTGACGCCCCGGAAACCTGGCTCCCCCCACCACTTTCTTACCTTTGGTGGTAAAAACCGCCAGTTGACGCTTGCCTTCATGCACAATAGTGACAGCCAGCAATTCACCATTGGGAGAAAGTTCAGTATCAACAAAAGTACTGTCGACCGCGAAGTCAGCAGGAGTCAGAGAAGGTGTTGCGCTGGCAAATAATGGCAGAGCGCTACCTAGTATAAATACCAGGTGTCTGCATAGCAGTATAGAAGGCATAACTATCCCTATTATTA
>NZ_JAFKCV010000405.1 GCF_017254865.1 Bowmanella dokdonensis
ATTTACTGTCTAGGTTTGCACCAATGACAGCAAACCTCTCCGGGTGCTCCGGGTCCAGAGGTATCTTCTTCGTCTCCTTGGCCGGCTGGAAGGAGCCCTGCGCATCATATTCCTTGGGGTTGGGGGACAGGGCCGGCTGCTTGCCGGCCATGGCCACAACTCGCTCCAGCATCTTCTTCTCTTCTGCAACCACGAGGGACTCGGCCAGTCGGCTGCTGGCTGCAGCACACTTGATGGACTTCTTGTAGTCGCCGGCTACAGTGATGATCCCCTTCGAGCTCGGC
>NZ_JAFKCV010000406.1 GCF_017254865.1 Bowmanella dokdonensis
GTTTAGCCAGCGCCGCATCAATACGGGCAATATATTGTTCGCTGGGCAGACGCAGCATGGCGCCGTCTACCATTAGATTCAGATTCTGTCTTTCAAAGGCGTTGGGGTTGAGCTCGTAAATGGCCACCATCACCTGATAGATACTCAGGGATTTATTCTGGCGATACCGCTGTGCGATGCGCCACAAGGTATCATCTGAGGTTATCGGACCATAAACTACGCCGGAATATTCACGGGTGGCGTTTTTGGGGCCTTTTATCTCAATAGACTGGGCATGACTGGT
>NZ_JAFKCV010000407.1 GCF_017254865.1 Bowmanella dokdonensis
GAACGACCTCCGAATGGAACGAAACTTGACCAGTAGTCTCCGGGTGGTATATTAAGACCACTTGACAAGCCTCGGTCCATTCCGAGAAAGTTTGACACACGCACACGAAAGAAAACAAGAGGGGTGCACCGGAGGAGATAGGAGCGCCGGATTGGAAAACGGACAACGGGGAAAATGCTCGGATGCATGAGACGAACACGTATGCGAATGCAATGCACATGATGACATGATATGAAAATGCATGACATGACAAAATGCAAAACGAAAGACAACACCCGACAAT
>NZ_JAFKCV010000408.1 GCF_017254865.1 Bowmanella dokdonensis
CATTATCCTGGTCGCGCTGGCGGTGATTTTTCTGCCGGACCTGCTAGATGGAGAGAAGGTCTCCCATAAAGATACCTTTTTGCCGGTACCACCACGTCCTGCACAGGAACCAGTGTCAGAGACTGAGTCTTTTCCTATCGACGAGGTTCGTGAACGCGTTAGTCGCACTGTGGAAGTGGTGGAAGATGTAGCGTTGGATGACCCTGTAGAAAGCGTTGCCAGCGATGAGCCTGTCGACGCGCACGCGCCGCCGGTGGCACAGGCCGAATCGGCCCCTGTCAGT
>NZ_JAFKCV010000409.1 GCF_017254865.1 Bowmanella dokdonensis
AGCACGGTACTTTTACCCTCAGTCTGAAAGGGCGGGTATTACATACCTTTCCCCAAGGGAGTTTCAACCGTCCAGGTTTAATGAAGTACCGTCAGGCTGTGTTAACCACTACTGCCGGACTGGACAACTGGGTGCTGTATGAGCATGCGGGCAACGATGCCGCGCTTACCAGTGACGCTTTACCCGAACTGGTTGAGACTTATTGTCAGGTACAGTCAGCCGGTTGTATTGGTATTGCTTGTGAAGTGGGTCCTTTGTTTATGGATTTGATCAAGGCAGCAGT
>NZ_JAFKCV010000410.1 GCF_017254865.1 Bowmanella dokdonensis
AGTGCTCAGCCACACCCGGTGTGCCAAAGTCGTTAGATACGCTACCAATAGCCATAATCAGGGTGTCATAAGCCAGCTCGCGCTCTGGCACCACCACACGGCCTTCTTCATCGAACATGGCGGCCAGGCGCACACTTTTGCTCTGGGCATTTAGCCCAATCATTTCACCGTGCTGAAACTGGTAATAATGCTTTGCCCCATGGGCACTATAAGCCACGCCGTCGGTGCTGGTGTCCAACGAACCGCTGGCCACTTCGTGCAGTAACGGCTTCCAGATATGGCT
>NZ_JAFKCV010000411.1 GCF_017254865.1 Bowmanella dokdonensis
GCGCTCAAGCTGGTTATCACCCGAGCCAATATCGTGCACAAAAATCACCGCCTTCTGATTGGCGGTTTGCTGGAATCGTCCTGGGATCAAACTGGTTAGCCCCGATTCAGCACTGATTTTTTCCTCGAGCTGATACTCCACTTCCATTGACAGCGGGGCCAGCCACAACGTCAGCGCGCCCGATACTGCGGCCACCAAGACAGCTAATACCAACATCACTCGGGTGACATACCATTCGCTGATGCCACAGGCACGCATCACAGCCATTTCGTTATCTACATAG
>NZ_JAFKCV010000042.1 GCF_017254865.1 Bowmanella dokdonensis
TTCACGTTTTTGAACCCGTGGAGGACGGGCAGACTCGCGGTGCAAATGTGTTTTACAGCGTGATGGAGCAGATGAAGATGCTCGACACGCTGCAGAACACGCAGCTGCAGAGCGCCATTGTGAAGGCGATGTATGCCGCCACCATTGAGAGTGAGCTGGATACGCAGTCAGCGATGGATTTTATTCTGGGCGCGAACAGTCAGGAGCAGCGGGAAAGGCTGACCGGCTGGATTGGTGAAATTGCCGCGTATTACGCCGCAGCGCCGGTCCGGCTGGGAGGCGCAAAAGTACCGCACCTGATGCCGGGTGACTCACTGAACCTGCAGACGGCTCAGGATACGGATAACGGCTACTCCGTGTTTGAGCAGTCACTGCTGCGGTATATCGCTGCCGGGCTGGGTGTCTCGTATGAGCAGCTTTCCCGGAATTACGCCCAGATGAGCTACTCCACGGCACGGGCCAGTGCGAACGAGTCGTGGGCGTACTTTATGGGGCGGCGAAAATTCGTCGCATCCCGTCAGGCGAGCCAGATGTTTCTGTGCTGGCTGGAAGAGGCCATCGTTCGCCGCGTGGTGACGTTACCTTCAAAAGCGCGCTTCAGTTTTCAGGAAGCCCGCAGTGCCTGGGGGAACTGCGACTGGATAGGCTCCGGTCGTATGGCCATCGATGGTCTGAAAGAAGTTCAGGAAGCGGTGATGCTGATAGAAGCCGGACTGAGTACCTACGAGAAAGAGTGCGCAAAACGCGGTGACGACTATCAGGAAATTTTTGCCCAGCAGGTCCGTGAAACGATGGAGCGCCGTGCAGCCGGTCTTAAACCGCCCGCCTGGGCGGCTGCAGCATTTGAATCCGGGCTGCGACAATCAACAGAGGAGGAGAAGAGTGACAGCAGAGCTGCGTAATCTCCCGCATATTGCCAGCATGGCCTTTAATGAGCCGCTGATGCTTGAACCCGCCTATGCGCGGGTTTTCTTTTGTGCGCTTGCAGGCCAGCTTGGGATCAGCAGCCTGACGGATGCGGTGTCCGGCGACAGCCTGACTG
>NZ_JAFKCV010000412.1 GCF_017254865.1 Bowmanella dokdonensis
ATAAATGGCAGCCGGGTATGCTGGCACTGGTTCATACTGAGCATGGTCAACGCCAGGTGCTGATCAAAAAAGTCGGTAAGTTTATGGCAACAGTGGATCTAAACCATCCTCTGGCAGGTAAAACCCTGACATTTGATTTGGAAGTGATCGATGTACGTGAAGCAACGGCTGAGGAAATTGAACACGGCCACGCTCACGGTGAAGGTGGCCATCACCACCATTAAGCTAGACAGCAGGGGCGTTTCGCCCCTTGCTTTGTGTGCAGGAAGCTGTTGAATTGAGT
>NZ_JAFKCV010000413.1 GCF_017254865.1 Bowmanella dokdonensis
GCCCGCCGGGAGCCCGGATTTTGGCCTGAAGCCGAGCAGCTAAGTCAGACTCGCGCGGTGCTTTACTCGCATTTACACTACGACCATTTCAATAAAGCCGATATTGAGGCCATTGGTAATCAGGCCGAATACTTTGTTGGCCTGGGCAGCGCCGAGTATTTTGACCAGGGCGGCTATACCATCAATGAAATGGATTGGTACGCCAGTAAAACCCTTGGTGAAACCACCATACATTCAGTGCCAGCCCATCATTTCAATGGCCGTATCTGGGTGCCGTTTTTAT
>NZ_JAFKCV010000414.1 GCF_017254865.1 Bowmanella dokdonensis
GTGTTAGGATATGTGTCCTTTTCAAAGGACATTCGAAGATTCTAAGATATTTAGCTCACACCGCAACTTGCTAAATCTCTTCTCATCCAAGGGCTTTGTGAAGATATCGGCTAGTTGTTCTTCAGTCTTCACGTGCTCGATGGAGATATCGCCCTTCAACACATGATCACGAAGAAAATGATGACGAATCTGAATGTGCTTTGTCTTCGAGTGCTGAACTGGGTTATGAGCAATCTTGATGGCACTCTCATTGTCACAGTAGAGAGGCACATTCTTCACGTTG
>NZ_JAFKCV010000415.1 GCF_017254865.1 Bowmanella dokdonensis
GGGTACACAAGCTGTCGCCGTGCATAATCAGCACTTTCTCACCGTTAAGCTCAATGACTTGCTGTTCGGGCAAGAGGGTGATGCCGGTTTCCCTGGCAAAGCGGCGGCCAATCAGAAAATCCCGGTTACCGTGGATAAAAAATACCGGTACACCGCTATCAACCAGTTGCCTGAATGTTTGTTTAACCTCTTGGTTAAACGGGCTTTGGTCATCATCGCCAATCCAGGCTTCAAACAGATCACCCAAGACATAGAGTGCCTGCGCCTTGGTGGCTTGCTGGCG
>NZ_JAFKCV010000416.1 GCF_017254865.1 Bowmanella dokdonensis
GGGATCTTTTGGAAAGAATTAAACACAACTCTGAAGATTGGGAACTCGATGAAGGTAAAGAGATATATGTTACTATTAAACTTGCTAATAGAGACACTATATTACCAATTGGGATTGTTAGAGATGTTGAAGTCTTGTGTGGGAAAATAAAATACCCTACTGATTTTCTTGTTCTTGGTTCCCCACAAGATGACTTCTGTCCCATTATCTTTGGTAGACCTTTCTTGAACACAGTTAATGCTAAGATAGATTGTAAGAAACAAACTGTCGGTGTTAGCTTCGG
>NZ_JAFKCV010000417.1 GCF_017254865.1 Bowmanella dokdonensis
GTGCCGATATTGTGGCCCCCTCAGATATGATGGACGGACGCATCGGTCTTATTCGCAGCGAATTAGAACGCCAGGGTCACATTAACACCTGCATTATGGCCTATTCCGCCAAGTATGCGTCCAACTACTATGGCCCATTCCGTGATGCGGTCGGCTCTGCCGGTAACATTAAAGGCGGCAACAAAAAGAGTTACCAGATGGACCCCGCCAACAGCGATGAAGCCCTGCGTGAGATAGCCCAGGACCTTGCCGAAGGCGCCGATATGGTTATGGTAAAACCCG
>NZ_JAFKCV010000418.1 GCF_017254865.1 Bowmanella dokdonensis
ATGGCTCGCCCGCATTAGCAGGGGCCGCAAACAGGCTGCGGGTAACCAAACACAGAATGCACAGCATAAGCTGCCATCGCCGACTCAACACGATAATCAAAGGCCCAGCGGTTGCGGCCAGTTAACTCTGACCTTAAAGAGGCAAGGTGCTATGGTGCGACAACAGCATGACAGATTGTTTACAGTGAAAAAGAAGGCTTACCTTTGCAGTGAGGGAATGTTTGGCGGGCAGAAACCGTCTTACTCGGAAGAAACGACACAGTAGTTTGTAAAAAATTCATC
>NZ_JAFKCV010000419.1 GCF_017254865.1 Bowmanella dokdonensis
GCCGCTCATCCCCATCCTCGACTCAAGAATACAAAGGCCTGACGTTATCCAAGCACCCTAAGCCAGTCAAGCCGCTTTCACCTTACCCCACACAGAGAAAAAACAATTTCATTACAAGTCGTTGACATTTCCTGGTATCAGAAATTAAATTGGACGAGTGTCCAATTAAAATAAAACCGACCAATACGGCCGGACGCACGCAGGAGACCCCCTATGCACCTTAACCCGAAACTCAGTGCGCTAGCGCTATCCACCAGCCTGGCCCTTGCCCCCGCCTGGGCT
>NZ_JAFKCV010000420.1 GCF_017254865.1 Bowmanella dokdonensis
GTGCCCTTTATTGATATCAGTACAAGGTCACTGCAGCCAGATGCCATCAAGTTGTTACCCGAAGTGCAGGCTCGCCGGTATCGGGCGCTAGTGCTGGATAATAATCCTGAGTACGTGCTGGTGGGCATGAGCGATCCGGCGGATTTGGCGGCGTTGGACACCCTGGCTAACTTACTGAAAAAGCCAATCCGGGTCGCCGTTGTGCGGGAGTCGCAGTTGTTGTCTGCCTTTGACCGGCATTATCGACGCACCGAAGACATCGCCTCTTTTGCCCAGGAATTG
>NZ_JAFKCV010000421.1 GCF_017254865.1 Bowmanella dokdonensis
TAACTTCAATAAACTGACTCATGCAGCTTCTACCAACAGAGTCTGCAGTTGTGTTCGGACAGCGTCAGGAATAGCCGCTGAGGCTTGGCTGGCATAGTCAAAATGCACCATAGTGGTCTGCCCTGAGGCGCACTGCTGACCGTCCTGCCAAACTTCCTGGTAGACCACAAACGAGCTGTTGCCGATGCGGCTGATACCGGTTTTTACCGTCACGGCTTTGCCGTAGAAGATCTGCTTGAGAAAATCGATTTTGTAACTGGCCAGAATCAGCGGCCAGTTTGC
>NZ_JAFKCV010000043.1 GCF_017254865.1 Bowmanella dokdonensis
GATGCGCCAACCGGGTTAAACCAACAATGGTCAGCGGATGTGACCTATATCCGCCATGGCCGCAGCTTTATCTATCTGGCGGTCATTCTCGACTTGTGGTCACGCCGGATTGTAGGCTGGGCCTTGTCGTACCAGCTCAATGCAGACCTGGCAATAGCTGCGCTGTATGTGGCGTTAAGGCAACGAAAGCCCAAACCGGGATTAGTCCTGCACACTGACCGAGGGGTGGAATATCGCGCCCATGCCATGCAGCGCTGGTTGCAAAAATACGGTATCCGACACAGCATGAGTCGCCCTGGCCGTTGCACCGATAATGCTGAAGTCGAGTCCTTTTTTAAGAGCCTGAAAGCCGAGCTGATTCACCAGAATCACTTTGCCAATAAGGCGCAGTTGGAAGCAAAAGTGAAACAGTACATTGGCACGTTCTATAACCGGAAGCGATTACACAGTAGTCTGAATTATCTTTCTCCGGTACAGTTTGAACATGCCGCTTAATAACAGCGCGTGTCCGATTTATCGGGGGAACATCATCTTAATCGATCCCATGCCAGGGGGCGGGCATTTACTAGAGCTAGATAATATAGTTAAGTCAATTTACGATAAACCCATAATTTATATCTTGAATACTCACGCACATTCAGATCATACGGGTGGTAATGAGTTTTTCATAAAGCAAGGTGCAAAGTTTGTCGAGAGTATTTCTAATTCAGATGATTTTGTTCATATTAAAGTGAAGTCTCATTCTTCGAATGACAACATTTACTACCACAAAATTAGCAACACTATCTTTGTCGGTGATGTTTTCGATACCAGTTGGCACCCAACATTTTATGCAGGCGGAACTCAAGGTTTTAATGATGCGATTGATACAATTATGAAGCTAGGTGACGAACAGGCTCTTATAGTGCCAGGCCATGGCGCACCAGCAAGCAAGTTGTCTTTACTAGAATTCAGAAAAAATACTTCAGAATGGATAATGAGAGTCCGAGAGCTACACCAAAAAGGGTGGGATGAAGACCGAATAATGAATGATGCT
>NZ_JAFKCV010000422.1 GCF_017254865.1 Bowmanella dokdonensis
GATATGCCCTACCTATGGCGAGAAGCCATACTCCACGATCCGGCAGGCAATAAAATCAAACTCTTCCATGCGGGAGAGAATCGCCTGAATCCGCCCTGGCGGGTGTAGTTCTGACCTCGGTCAGACTCCTGTTGGAATCAATGCCAACCCACAGTAGCAAGCACAGTGACAAGGCAGGGCCTCTCGCAGTGACGCTATGGCGCTGAGAAAAGCTCGTAGATCGGAAATGGCACCTTATCTGCTCTGTGTTCTCTGCGCCTCTGTGGTTATTTGTATTTTGAA
>NZ_JAFKCV010000423.1 GCF_017254865.1 Bowmanella dokdonensis
GTGCGTAAACAGTTTGGTTTATCCATCGGTAAGTTCGAAGGTATTCAGGAAGCCATGGGCCGTATCGGTGGCCTGACTTATACCTTGGAAGCCATGCGTACTATGACCGCTGGTGCCATAGACCTGGGTGAAAGCCCATCGGTGGTGACGGCTATTGCCAAGTATCATATGACCGAGATGTCTCGCGAAGTGATTAACGACGCCATGGACGTACATGCCGGGAAAGGCGTGCAATTGGGGCCGAAAAACTACTTGGCGCACCAATATTTTGGTACACCGGT
>NZ_JAFKCV010000424.1 GCF_017254865.1 Bowmanella dokdonensis
GCAAAACAAACAAGACAGACAGTGTAACTTAACCTTTCTTACAAGTGGGCTTTTGGACAAAACCGACTATGCTATAGTCTTTGTTCAGGATGATGAACACAGCAGGGTATGCGGAGCTAAGCTGTAACGCATTGCACAAGAAGTCTTCTACAGGCGGGTGTAGCACATGCTTAAAGTAAGGGATATGAGTTTAAGGCCGTTACTGGCCGCAGTATTGTTTGTCGCGTTAGTGGGCTGTAAGGCCACAGATAAGTTTTTTTCTGATAAGTCTGAGCAACCTC
>NZ_JAFKCV010000425.1 GCF_017254865.1 Bowmanella dokdonensis
CGGTAAGCCAAAGGTGGGATCTGCGCGACGACAAACATAACGCCTAATGCTAAGGTCAGACGGATCAGCTGGCGCTTGATTAAATCCCAGTCCTGGCCGCCGGCACTGTAGATCACAAACAAGCCGACACCCATCAAGGTGAGCAAACCCAGCAACAGCGGCAGGTCAATATGTATCTTTTGCCAGATACTGCGCTTATTCGGGTCTAACTTGGTTTTCTGCATAAGACTCAAGTGGGTGGATAGTGAAGAAATAATCCATTATTTGGCGTGCAATTGGCG
>NZ_JAFKCV010000426.1 GCF_017254865.1 Bowmanella dokdonensis
GATAAAACCAAAAGCGTTGTTTGCCATTTCAGTGGATACTCTTATTTAGCATTACAAACATTTCCAGGAGGAATTTATGGCTAAGATATTGATGATCACCGGTGACTTTGTTGAAGACTATGAAAATATGGTGCCCTTTCAGGCACTATTGGCCATGGGCCATCAGGTAGATGCGGTCTGTCCGGGCAAGGGAAAGAATGACAGTATCGCCACCTGTATTCATGACTTTGAGGGACATCAAACCTATACCGAAAAACGCGGCCACAACTTCACCTTGAATG
>NZ_JAFKCV010000427.1 GCF_017254865.1 Bowmanella dokdonensis
CAGCGTAATAAAGATAATGATGGGCTGACGATACGCATTAAACATGGCCACCAGAATAATCAGCATCAAGATGGTGGCTTTAGGGTTTTGCTCCATCAAATCATCAATAGAACGCTTCTCGTCGTAATACTCGCCACCCCAGTGCATGCTGTACCCGGCTGGTAGCGCGATAGCCTCCAACTCAGGGGCCAACTGTTTACGCACATTGGCCACGGTGTCACCAGAAACACCTGCCTGAGCGGTTACCGCAGGCAAGCGGTTACGACGCCAGATACGGCTTT
>NZ_JAFKCV010000428.1 GCF_017254865.1 Bowmanella dokdonensis
CTCGATATTGATCAAGGCAATCTCATCGCCTTCGTCAAGGCCCGCGATGATTTGCGCATGAGACAGGCTGGTACGACCGACCTGAACAGGCACGGTGGTAAAATCACTTCCGTCTTTGCGAAACACCTGATAGTTGTTCTGCTGATTAAACAGGCTTTGCAGCGGTACTACCAAACTGTCGGGTTGTTCCAGTACCTTAATCCGCGCTTCCACTTTACGTCCAGGCACCAATAAATCCGGATCCTGCTGAGCCAGGCTAACGGTTACTTCATAGTATTTTT
>NZ_JAFKCV010000429.1 GCF_017254865.1 Bowmanella dokdonensis
GAGGAAACATACTTGTGTTGGAGCGCTACGGTCAAAACGGGGATCCTGTTCATCGGGAGGGGTGTGGTGTACCGCAAAACGGGACTCCACGGGATACTGTTCATCTCCACCGTCGACCTCCTCCAGCCTCCACGGGCTACTGTTCATCCAGACCTCCACCGATTACTGTTCAACCAGCCCTCCAAGGGGTCCTGTTCATCCAGCAATCCACGGGGTCCTGTTCATCCCCATCCCAACCAGCTCGATCAATCATGGTCCTGTTCATCTAGCGGCAACGGCCT
>NZ_JAFKCV010000430.1 GCF_017254865.1 Bowmanella dokdonensis
CTTTTTGGCGAATGAAATTTAGCTACGCTTTCGAGTCTCATGCGCCTTCTCCCTGTACCTGAATCAATGTTAGGTTTCCGCAGAACACTGCGCCGGTATCGATATACATTTGGTTGGCAAACTTGAGTGGTTTCACTGCTGGCGTATGACCAAAGATGAACGTGTCCGCGCCTTTGATTTCTTTCACGATCCCGTTTTGTGAGTTGCTGATTCGTTCGCGGTTCCAGATTACCTGCTGATGATCAACTGGCTTTCCAAACTCGTATTCGTCAAAGGGATAA
>NZ_JAFKCV010000431.1 GCF_017254865.1 Bowmanella dokdonensis
AGGTCCCATGTAAGAAATGGGAATGAATTTCACACACCCTGCCACCGTCACTCGGCCGCAAACATTGAGATACCTGGTTTTTAAATTCTAGTAAATCCAAAACTCATCTGAAATTCATGAAACTTGGCATGCTATCATGGAGCGGCATCAACATGCCGTGGTAATTTTTTTGTCCCATTTGGGGCAGGTTTGGGTATAAGCTTCTCACAAACCAGAGCTTCTCACAACAAGCGTGATGGTTTCGGTAGGGAACGTGCCACCTTTGGGGACGAAACGATAT
>NZ_JAFKCV010000044.1 GCF_017254865.1 Bowmanella dokdonensis
GCGTATTTTCCGCAACGCCAGGGTGTTCGCGGGATAATCCTTGAACGAGTATTAGCGGACCTTCTGGTCTAATGCCGATCAGTTAAGAAATATTCGAGCGATCGGTTGACCGATCCTTCGAGGCGTTCAGAATCCGATATCAGTCTCTGATATCGGATTTTTTTATGTCTTTGCTTACCGCCCTGGAAGATACCTTTACCTTTGCTGAAGAGCTCAATTCTGTTGATAAGCTCAGGTCACTTCTCGACCCTGAGATTTTAGCGCAAGCCTATGCGCTGTCAGGCGTGGCTACCGTTCGGCGGCGTCGCTTACCACTGGACTCTGTGATGTTGACGATTATCGGCATGAGCCTTTTTCGTAACGAACCGGTGTGGGATATCGCCAGTAAGCTGGATATTTCGTTACCCGGTAAAAACAAGTTCGTCGCGCCCAGCGCATTAGTTCAAGCGCGTCAGAGATTAGGTGATGACGCGGTGGCACATACCTTCCGGTTGATGGCACAGCGAACATTCGAACAGCACGCTTTTGAACAATGGTGTGGCTTGAATTTACTGGCCGTTGATGGGGTGATGTTTCGGGCCCAGGATACACTGGATAATCGGGGTGAGTTTGGATGCGAGCGCAATCATCATGGTGACAGCCCCTATCCACAGATAAGAATGTGCAGCCTGATGGAAGTCTCCAGCCACCTGTTACTTGCCAGTGAATTTGATGGTCGCCACGTCGGTGAAATGTCATTGGCTGAACGCCTTATCCCGTCTGTCCCCGAGCACTCTCTGACGTTATTTGATAAAGGCTATTACTCGCTGGGCTTGCTGTATCGCTGGCAGAGTCAGGGCAACAATACGCACTGGATGCTGCCCGCCCGCAAGGACCT
>NZ_JAFKCV010000432.1 GCF_017254865.1 Bowmanella dokdonensis
AGGCATTGAAACCGCAGAGCAACTACAATACCTGCGGGAGAAGGGCGTAGACAGCCTGCAAGGCTATTACTTCGCCAGGCCCATGCCGCTGGCGGAGCTACTAAAATACCTGCCAGACAAACAACAGAGTAACAAGGGGCTCTTTTAAACCTGTTAGTTACCCTTCTTGAGTATATATTACCCGCTTCAAGCACTATTCAGCGGAAAGTTCAGACAACCGAACACAAGTTCCGGCGTGCCCATCTACCTGCAAACTGAAACCGGCTTGTTTGGCAAAGGT
>NZ_JAFKCV010000433.1 GCF_017254865.1 Bowmanella dokdonensis
GGCTTCCTTAGCATCTAACATACCTTGATTAAATTGGGCTGAGCAATAACGGGCGTAATACCAGGAAGATTCCATAAAGGTATCGAAAGTATCGGTTTCACGCTCTGCGGGTTGTCCCTGATAAGTGGCCTTACGCCACTCAGGGTCCGCTTTGATGGGGGAGGTTACACCGTCCATCACCACATCTTCCGGCAGACGTACCGGCAGCTCATCCGCTGCCACAGGCACAGATTCACCATTGGGCAGATTCAGCATTGGAATGGGAGTGCCCCAATAGCGC
>NZ_JAFKCV010000434.1 GCF_017254865.1 Bowmanella dokdonensis
GTAGATATGACCGTGAATAATTTTTACAAGTGTAACAATCACATTTTTCGTCCAGCGGACCGGTGTCGGTCTTGTGCCTGGAATTGCGGATCTTAATCACACCTTCGGTGACAAACAGATGACCGTTTCTGGCATTTCGGGTTGGCATAACGCAGTCAAACATATCGATGCCGCGGCGTACCGCCTCAACGATATCTTCAGGCTTACCTACGCCCATCAGATAACGGGGCTTGTCGGCCGGGATCTTATGCGCAGTGGAGTCCAGAATACGGATCATGTC
>NZ_JAFKCV010000435.1 GCF_017254865.1 Bowmanella dokdonensis
TATTTGGAGTAAATTATGTCTGAAGCGATTTTTAATCTGGATGCAGAAGTCCGCACAGACCTGGGGAAAGGTGCGAGCCGCCGCCTGCGTCGTGAAGATAAAGTACCTGCAATCCTGTACGGTGCCGGTGAAGAGCCTGTTTCTTTGACTCTCGAGCACAACAAAGTACTGCAAGCGCAAGAATTCGAAGCGTTTTACAGCCACGTTCTGACTCTGAACATTGCTGGTAAGAAAGTAGAAGCGCTGGTTAAAGACATGCAACGTCACCCTTTCAAGCCTA
>NZ_JAFKCV010000436.1 GCF_017254865.1 Bowmanella dokdonensis
TTGTCTGCGTCGGCAAGCCGGACACCTGCGTTGGGAACGATCGTCATACAGTGTGCTCCGTCATGGCTCCAGGATCACTTCGCCGTCGTCCGGCAGCTCGGCCGCGATCTCCTGGCCCAGCTTGTCCCAGAAGTCGACGAACGCCTGGCGCGAGCCGAACTTCTTCTTCGTGATGCGGCTGCTCAGCTTGACGCGCGCCGGCTTGGGCAGCACGTAGTCCGGCTTCTCCTGGGCCGTCCCTGCTTCAGCCTGCGCCTGGGCCCGCCATTCGCCCTCCAGG
>NZ_JAFKCV010000437.1 GCF_017254865.1 Bowmanella dokdonensis
ATCATCCTGATTTTTGCTTATCAGGAAGGAATAGCGCGGGTCGGTTTTCTCCGACAAATCGTTGTAAGCCCCTTCTACCGACGCAATAGCGCGGGTGCCGCTGTAATCAAAAGGACGGGCCGTTTGAATTGCCACTACACCAGCCACGCCACCTTCTTCATCAGCCGCAGTGGGCGACTTCTTCACGGTTATTGACTGAATAAGCTCAGAGGCAAAAATATCAAAGTTAACATCACGGCCGCCATTACCCGATGAGGTAGATACGTTGTTAATGGTGGT
>NZ_JAFKCV010000438.1 GCF_017254865.1 Bowmanella dokdonensis
GTGCTGTTTTGGTTCATCAGTGCCGAATCACGCCGCAATTTACTGCGGCGACGGCGAGCTGCTGCACCATATTCCTGAACAACTGAGCAAACGAGAGAGGTACACCGACAAATGGCAGCGACGCACACACTCCCTCTGGCGTCACCGGGCATGGCGCGCATCTGCCTTTACGGGGATTTACAACGATTTGGTCGCCGCATCGACCTTCGTGTGAAAACGGGGGCTGAAGCCATCCGGGCACTGGCCACACAGCTCCCGGCGTTTCGTCAGAAACTGAGC
>NZ_JAFKCV010000439.1 GCF_017254865.1 Bowmanella dokdonensis
CATGCGTACCCATAAGGAGCGATTCCGGGTCGCACTGTGGCCGGCTATCAGCTTGTCTACCTTAGGGGTGGCGCTGACATGCACTATTACCGCGGCTGGTGCGGTATGGTTGTTTTCATTGCCCTGGCCCACGGCATTACTGATTGGTGCCTTATTAAGTTCCACTGATGCGGCAGCGGTATTTGGTATTTTCCAGTCCCGTGGCGTGACGCTTAAGCAGCGAGTTGCTTCGACATTGGAAATAGAGTCGGGTACCAACGATCCCATGGCCGTTATTTT
>NZ_JAFKCV010000440.1 GCF_017254865.1 Bowmanella dokdonensis
GGTTTCTAACGGTACTGAAAACCATTTGTTCCTGTTGGATCTGATTGACAAGGACATCACAGGTAAAGATGCCGATGCTGCCCTTGGTCGTGCCAACATCACGGTAAACAAGAACTCTGTACCTAATGATCCTCGTTCTCCTTTTGTTACCAGTGGCCTGCGTATCGGCACACCTGCTATTACGCGTCGCGGTTTTAAAGAAGAGCAGGCTAAGCAAGTGGCTAGCTGGATTTGTGATGTGCTGGACAACATGGGCGATGAGTCTGTGATTGAGCGTAT
>NZ_JAFKCV010000441.1 GCF_017254865.1 Bowmanella dokdonensis
ACGCAAGGCATTATGCTTTACCGACAACGCCTCCAGGGTAACCGGGGTCGGCGTCTCCTGATACACCCAAAAGAATTTCCCTTCGGTCTCAAAGCCCACCGCACCTAAGGGTAAGGCTTGCCCGTCACGCATCAGGGCAAAACGCTCCGCCACATATTCAGCAAACTGACGTTGGGTTTGTTCAGACCCAATGATATCCGCCTCTTTACCAAATATTTCCTTTACCGCATGTTCAGCATCATGCAGGTAAAAGCGATGCATAACCTCAATATGCTCGGT
>NZ_JAFKCV010000045.1 GCF_017254865.1 Bowmanella dokdonensis
TGAAGGGGCCACCCCGGACATAGCGGGCCAGGTAGATGGCCACACCCTTGCCATGTTCATAACGTTTGCAGCAATGCACTATCCAGTCTTTCCTACCCAGGCGGTTAAGGGAGCTGCGGAGTTTCGCTGGGGTATTGGTGCCAGCCAGTACCCCTTGGTCAATGGCGCTGCGCAGCAGGGCCAGCAGTTTGCCCCGGTAAACTTGCATCAGTAGTTTCTGCGGGAACAGGATGTGCTTCTTCGGTGTCACCCAGTTGCCCTGGTGAGATAAGCCACCATGGCTTATCAGGCAATGAATATGTGGATGTAAGCTTAAATCCCTGCCCCAGGTATGCAGGGTCATCAACACGCCGGGCTGGGCATCCAGATAGCGCTTATCCTGGCTGAATGTCTTCAGGGTGGCCTGCACCGCCTCAAACAACAGGTCCGTCATCAGTGCCCGGTTGTACTGCCACAGGGCATGCAACTCACTTGGCAGGGTGAAGATTACATGATGGTGGGGGCAATCAAGCAGTACGGACTCGGTATGCTCAAGCCAGCGCGCTGTGCTCAGGCCGTTACATTGAGGGCAGCTACGATGACGGCAGGAGTTGTACCAAACCCCTTGCACATGACCTTCGGGGCAGCACTGGACATGCCCGCCTAACACCGCAGTCCGGCATTGCATGACTGACGAGGCCGCCTTCCTCTGGGCCAGGGTACAGCGACGGGTTGCGAGGTAAGCGGGAAAGTGGTGCTGGAAAAGAGTTTGCAGTGTCCATTTCATGGATCTAGGTATAGAATCAAACCACTGTATATTCAACCAGCAATTTCTTTATTTCAGGCTTCTCCGAGGCCTGCCTCGGCGGGTTCAAC
>NZ_JAFKCV010000442.1 GCF_017254865.1 Bowmanella dokdonensis
GGTCAGGCCCAAACAGGAACAGGTAAAACTGCGGCTTTTGCCTTGCCTATGCTGGCCCGACTGGATCCTGAAGACACCACTACCCAATTACTGGTTTTGGCGCCGACCCGCGAACTGGCCATTCAGGTAGCTGAGGCTTTCCATACCTATGCCAGCTTCAATCGTCAGATCAAAGTACTGCCCATTTACGGTGGCCAGTCATACGATAATCAGATCCGCCCACTTAAGCGTGGTGTGCAAGTGGTGGTGGGTACCCCTGGCCGCGTGATTGACCATATC
>NZ_JAFKCV010000443.1 GCF_017254865.1 Bowmanella dokdonensis
CGAGGATCTCCTCCCAATTCGGCCCCCACTCGATTTTCTCCATACGCTGGCCGCTGATTAATGAGCGGGGTCTGGCCACCGGCTGGTGTTTACTCTCCCCTGCGCGGTGCAGATGCTGGTAATCAAAATCAAAAGGTTCGTAATAATCGTCGATATCCGGCAGATCCGGGTTGGCAAAAATGTTGGCCAGAATACGGCGTTTGCCGCCCTGCTTGGGCTCCAGCTTACCGTTTTTGCTACGGACCCAACCGCCGTTCCATTTTTCCTGGTTTTCCCATT
>NZ_JAFKCV010000444.1 GCF_017254865.1 Bowmanella dokdonensis
TTAGAAGAACAGCTGGAAGCCCATCTAGATGGGTTAAAAGTTGCCGCAGAGAAAGGCGCACAGCTGATTCCGTCTCTCTTGCAATGTGGTGAGCCGGGGGAATGCTTTGTTGCCGGTTGGTTGAGCATAGCCCTAGAGGATGGGAAATCACTCAGCGCCCTCATGGATCTTTGTGTCAACAACGCTGAGAACCATAAAGCTGCCATTTCAGGATTTGCTTGGGATGAAGAAAACGTGGCATTAACAGATAGGCTGCTCAGCACTAATGCAACCGATTAT
>NZ_JAFKCV010000445.1 GCF_017254865.1 Bowmanella dokdonensis
AAGGAAAACCCAGGTTGCTTACGCGACATCCAAAGCATTGGCTGGGTTGCCAAGAAGCATTTCAAAGTGCTTAAAGGTCGCGAGTTAGTAGAACATGGCTATTTTACCGCCCGAGAATTCGAAGAGCTTATTGAGTGCCGAAACCACTTATGGCGTATCCGATTTAGTCTGCACCTCGTAGCCGGACGCAGTGAAAACCGGCTGCTGTTTGACTATCAACCGCAAGTGGCCAAACGCCTGGGTTATGGGGATGAAGGAAAAGCATCGGTCGAAACCAT
>NZ_JAFKCV010000446.1 GCF_017254865.1 Bowmanella dokdonensis
CAGTGCCTGAGACAGCTGCCCACCTAGCTCCCCTGCACTCACCAAATGCGCCACATAGCCGGGAAATGGCAAACTGGACGCCTTTATCGCTGAAGAAAAACTCTCCCCGCCTTCAATGCGACTGGCGATAGACATAAAACCTTTGGCCAGGTTGGGATGCTCATCGTTCTGGGCCAGCGCTTTAACCGCATCAATTAGTGCAACACCAGAGTCTGTTAAGGTTGCCAGTTCCTGCAAAGGTATCACCAGATCGGACACCGTAACGCGACGCCCTTTTT
>NZ_JAFKCV010000447.1 GCF_017254865.1 Bowmanella dokdonensis
CATGGCTTCAGGACAATAAAATCAACGCCTTATGCTACATCTTGTTCAATCAAACAAAATGGAAGTGCTGGCCGCACAGCTATGCCAGCAGATAGCCAACGACAGCCGAACCCTAGACAACCTGTTCGCGCCTCAACCTATTTGGGTGCAAAGCCCGGGGATGGCACAGTGGTTAAAGCTTAAGGTGGCCGAGTCTTTGGGCATCGCCGCCAATTTGGAGTTTCCGCTGCCTTCCAGCTTCATCTGGAATCAGTTGTATCAGCGATTATTGCCGGATT
>NZ_JAFKCV010000448.1 GCF_017254865.1 Bowmanella dokdonensis
TATATGTTGATACAGCCAGTTCAACTTATTATTTCAACCTGTCATGACGATAAACAGACAGAGCAGTAGACCATTACATAACCTGATAGAGGGTGCAACTCGTCGTTCTTCTGCTTACTTAGATATAGTGCTTATTTGATTTTCCTGGACTTTTCCTGCATTTCATCGAACTTAGCCGGCTTTTGACCGCTGATCAATCACTTGTGCCTTAGGTTCATCTGATCACTGTTAGACTGGTTGTTAAGATAGTGTTGCTAAATAATGCGATGAACTGCATG
>NZ_JAFKCV010000449.1 GCF_017254865.1 Bowmanella dokdonensis
ATCCATGCCCATTAACGACGTCGTATCACAAGCTTCATTGGCTGCAGTTATGTGTGCAAAAGCGCCTGGCATAGCTTCACTCTCCCTAGGATAGTTTTTGTTGTTCTGCTTCCATTTACTCAGCCGTTCAAACCGCCGAGTGATGCCATCAGATTAAAATAAAGTCAGGCCCGTTAACACCAGATATTTTGGCGCCGTACAACGTTAAACAAATAAAGGATGGAACTGCCCCAAATTAGAGGCGAAATAAAAGGTCAGATTAAGCCGCGGGCCGATAT
>NZ_JAFKCV010000450.1 GCF_017254865.1 Bowmanella dokdonensis
GTCGAGACATTGATTGTCTCAAGCCGCTATCAGGCTGACCCTTTAAATCTCTATCAACGGCTCTGTCATAACAAGGCCAACAGCTTATTGCTAGAGTCCGCAGAAATCGACAGCAAAGATGACTTGAAAAGCCTGCTATTGGTGGATGCCGCACTCAAGCTAACCTGTCACGGCCAAACCGTTAGCGTGCAGGCTCTGACAAATAACGGCCAAGCGCTGCTGCCGCTGTTGGTTAAGCAGAGCCAGGCCAGTCAGGTTCAACAAGCCAGTGACGACTC
>NZ_JAFKCV010000451.1 GCF_017254865.1 Bowmanella dokdonensis
TCCTTGGCCCTGAGATTCAAGAGTTCAAAACTGGTGCACTATACTAGAAGTACAGTACATAGCACTAGTAGTACCCTCGCACTACTAGTTGAGAAAATAGTACTAGTACTGCTACAGTACGAGTATGTACTCCTCCGTCACATAATGTAAGACGTTTTTTGACACTAGTTGGCGTGTACAAAAAATAGCAAAAACATACCCAAAATTTCTTAATCCACGCCAAAAACTACTAGCTAGTGCCAAAAATTTCTTACTAGTGCTATTATTTATAGTATAAT
>NZ_JAFKCV010000046.1 GCF_017254865.1 Bowmanella dokdonensis
GGGAAGCCACGGAACAGCGCCTGAAGGAACAGTATGGCGATAATCCGCTGGCGCTGAATAACGTCATGTCAGAGCAGAAAAAGACCTGGGCGGCTGAAGACCAGCTTCGCGGGAACTGGATGGCAGGCCTGAAGTCCGGCTGGAGTGAGTGGGAAGAGAGCGCCACGGACAGTATGTCGCAGGTAAAAAGTGCAGCCACGCAGACCTTTGATGGTATTGCACAGAATATGGCGGCGATGCTGACCGGCAGTGAGCAGAACTGGCGCAGCTTCACCCGTTCCGTGCTGTCCATGATGACAGAAATTCTGCTTAAGCAGGCAATGGTGGGGATTGTCGGGAGTATCGGCAGCGCCATTGGCGGGGCTGTTGGTGGCGGCGCATCCGCGTCAGGCGGTACAGCCATTCAGGCCGCTGCGGCGAAATTCCATTTTGCAACCGGAGGATTTACGGGAACCGGCGGCAAATATGAGCCAGCGGGGATTGTTCACCGTGGTGAGTTTGTCTTCACGAAGGAGGCAACCAGCCGGATTGGCGTGGGGAATCTTTACCGGCTGATGCGCGGCTATGCCACCGGCGGTTATGTCGGTACACCGGGCAGCATGGCAGACAGCCGGTCGCAGGCGTCCGGGACGTTTGAGCAGAATAACCATGTGGTGATTAACAACGACGGCACGAACGGGCAGATAGGTCCGGCTGCTCTGAAGGCGGTGTATGACATGGCCCGCAAGGGTGCCCGTGATGAAATTCAGACACAGATGCGTGATGGTGGCCTGTTCTCCGGAGGTGGACGATGAAGACCTTCCGCTGGAAAGTGAAACCCGGTATGGATGTGG
>NZ_JAFKCV010000452.1 GCF_017254865.1 Bowmanella dokdonensis
GCTGGGTCATGGTTTTGGCAAGCTTCCGGTCTGCACCTGGCGTTGATCATCCAGTTCGTAACCATCGGGAAGCGCGAAGCGAAACAGCTCTGCCGGTAACGAGGCGTTTTGCTGGATATCAGAAAAATCCAGGGTGCTGGTTTGCTGCTGCCTATCCAACAGGCTCAGTGAAACCAGAGTTTTTCCGTCAAATTTCAGGGTCAGGGTGTCAATCTGGCTGTCCTGATTGTGGCTGCGAATCTGGAAACTGGCGCCCTCGGCAGTCACCGCGAAGTCCT
>NZ_JAFKCV010000453.1 GCF_017254865.1 Bowmanella dokdonensis
ATTTGAAGTTAGTGTAGAGGCCGCAAAACATATGTCAATCATTTTTACTTAAATACAAAAACCAGAAATAGTACTGGCAGGGGGTGGCATAATACGTACAATGATCGCGCTAAATAACACCCAGAGATCCTTAGTTGCAGGCTTCAAATTCCAAACAAAACAAAGCGTTAAATCTTAGGTTGGTGCTATCCCATATCGCCACTCTCAGCCCTATCTCACGGGCAGAGATAGCCAAGATCACCGGGCTGACCAAGCAAACCATCACCAATATGGTGGAT
>NZ_JAFKCV010000454.1 GCF_017254865.1 Bowmanella dokdonensis
CATCCTCCAAGGCTAAATACTCCTAACTGACCGATAGTGAACCAGTACCGTGAGGGAAAGGCGAAAAGAACCCCTGTGAGGGGAGTGAAATAGAACCTGAAACCGTATACGTACAAGCAGTGGGAGCCCACTTGTTGGGTGACTGCGTACCTTTTGTATAATGGGTCAGCGACTTATATTTTGTAGCGAGGTTAACCGCATAGGGGAGCCGTAGCGAAAGCGAGTCTTAACTGGGCGCTTAGTTGCAAGGTATAGACCCGAAACC
>NZ_JAFKCV010000455.1 GCF_017254865.1 Bowmanella dokdonensis
CCATAGCGTTACGGAACCACCTGATTCCATTCCGAACTCAGAAGTGAAACGTAATAGCGGCGATGGTAGTGTGGGGTCTCCCCATGTGAGAGTAGCACACCGCCAGGCTCCCAATTCGTAAGAAACAACTAAGCCCACTTAACAGTGGGCTTAGTTGTTTCTGCGGCCTGGAAAACAGGCCATGCTGGTCCCAGACCGGCACACCAAACCCATCACCTGTTGATAGTCCTGTGCTCCAGCTGCTGGCTGCTCTGTGT
>NZ_JAFKCV010000456.1 GCF_017254865.1 Bowmanella dokdonensis
CCATTGTCCAATATTCCCCACTGCTGCCTCCCGTAGGAGTCTGGGCCGTGTCTCAGTCCCAGTGTGGCTGATCTTCCTCTCAGAACAGCTAGAGATCGTCGCCTTGGTAGGCCTTTACCCTACCAACCAGCTAATCTCACTTGGGCCCCTCTTTGCGCGAGAGCCCGAAAGCCCCCTTTGGTCCGAAGACATTATGCGGTATTAGCAGTCGTTTCCAACTGTTGTCCCCCTCGCAAAGGCAGATTCCCAAGCATT
>NZ_JAFKCV010000457.1 GCF_017254865.1 Bowmanella dokdonensis
CCATTGTCCAATATTCCCCACTGCTGCCTCCCGTAGGAGTCTGGGCCGTGTCTCAGTCCCAGTGTGGCTGATCTTCCTCTCAGAACAGCTAGAGATCGTCGCCTTGGTAGGCCTTTACCCTACCAACTAGCTAATCTCACTTGGGCCCCTCTTTGCGCGAGAGCCCGAAAGCCCCCTTTGGTCCGAAGACATTATGCGGTATTAGCAGTCGTTTCCAACTGTTGTCCCCCTCGCAAAGGCAGATTCCCAAGCATT
>NZ_JAFKCV010000458.1 GCF_017254865.1 Bowmanella dokdonensis
GGCCCGCTGTAAATTGGCAGGCTGGAGCATCTGTTCGAACAGATTGTCGCTAAAGGCTGGTTTCAGGTCAGTACGCTGCACCACGTCGTTGCCGGGCGGCATTCGTGTGTTCAAGTCTGACAAGGCTACTCCTTTACTCTGAATGTTCGGGCCTTCACCCTGTCCCATCCATTACGATGGGCATTTGGCTACTATGCCCTCTGCTGACTTCTGCTTAATCACACAGCGACTTACACCGCTCTGCGCTGTCGGTTG
>NZ_JAFKCV010000459.1 GCF_017254865.1 Bowmanella dokdonensis
AAGACGAAGGTGGCCGTCACACGCCATTCTTCAAAGGCTACCGTCCCCAGTTCTACTTCCGTACGACTGACGTCACCGGCTCAGTAGAGCTGCCAGAAGGCGTAGAGATGGTAATGCCAGGCGACAATCTGAAGTTCAAGGTAGAGCTGATAGCGCCGATTGCGATGGACGAAGGTCTGCGTTTCGCCATCCGTGAAGGTGGTAGAACCGTTGGCGCCGGTGTTGTTTCCAAGATTATTGACTAATCTGGATTCT
>NZ_JAFKCV010000460.1 GCF_017254865.1 Bowmanella dokdonensis
GGGGGGGGGGGGGGGGGGGGGGGGGGGGGGGGGGGGGGGGGGGGGGGGGGGGGGGGGGGGGGGGGGGGGGGGGGGGGGGGGGGGGGGGGGGGGGGGGGGGGGGGGGGGGGGGGGGGGGGGGGGGGGGCGGGGGGGGGGGGGGGGGGGGGGGGGGGGGGGGGGGGGGGGGGGGGGGGGGGGGGGGGGGGGGGGGGGGGGGGGGGGGGGGGGGGGGGGGGGGGGGGGGGGGGGGGGGGGGGGGGGGGGGGGGGGGGG
>NZ_JAFKCV010000461.1 GCF_017254865.1 Bowmanella dokdonensis
GAGGGCTTCCACAACAAAATGGAAATGCTATCGAGAAGAGCGTATGGTTTTAGAAATTTTGAAAACTACCGGATCAGAGTAATGACCCATTGCGGATGGAATGGTGTTATTAATCGTGTACGTTGAGGCTCTTCATCATTAACGGGGGACATCAGCATTCATTAAACTGATTTTGCGAAGATCATTTAATGGAGATAAGCCGATGTCCCACGCAGGTGCCATTTTAGGCATAACTGAACTAGAAATCGAACG
>NZ_JAFKCV010000047.1 GCF_017254865.1 Bowmanella dokdonensis
GCCATTTTGGGCTCACCGTTTTACTCCAACGGTTTAGTCAAAGGCGGCAGTACCTTTGTACCAGGTGACCATCCGTTTAACTTCTTTGTCCTTAACGACGCCGGGGATGGCCTCGACTACATTGATCCGGCCAACTGGGACAATGATATTCACCAAGCCGTAGATGTTGTTGCCAAGGCTCGTCCGTTTGGTGTTTACACCACCGGTGACTCCGCCAGCGGTATTAATAATGCGCTGGATATCGACTTTGACTATTACCGTGCCGTAGCCGGTTTTGAGGCCGATATCAGTGACACCTGGACACTGAATACCTCTTATGTATATGCCGTGGGCAAACGCACCGAAACCACGCATCTGGGAATGTCCAGCACCACCTTTAATGACGCCGTGCTGGATGGTCTATTTAATCCTTTTGGCACCGCCCTTTCCAGCCCAGGCTTGGTTTCACCTAAGGATGGCACCTCGATTGCAGGCAACAGTGAAGATGAACTGGCTGCTGTGCTACATGCCTTTGTTGATGAGACTTACAGTGAACAGCAAGTGGTGGAGTCTATTGCCAGTGGTGATCTATTCGACTTAGACACAGGTACGGTGGGCTTAGCAATAGGTGCTCAGTACCGTTATGAAGACTATCAATATACCCCAGACAGTCTGTCTGCCAAGGGACTGGGTTTTGGCTCTACGCCTTCTGCGTCAATCTCGGGTGATACCAACGTATTTGCCGTTTTTGCCGAACTCTTTGTGCCAGTGCATGAAG
>NZ_JAFKCV010000462.1 GCF_017254865.1 Bowmanella dokdonensis
TGCCAACCCACGCAATCGAATCCCCATAGCCCGCGAGCGGCGGCCCAACAAGGAAGATTAACCGGACCTTGAGAAGATGGTCGAAGGGAATTGGAATGCTTAAGAGAAGGTCGGTTATCTAAACGTTGAACCCGCCGAGGCAGGCCTCGGAGAAGCCTGAAATAAAGAAATTGCTGGTTGAATATACAGTGGTTTGATTCTATACCTAGATCCATGAAATGGACACTGCAAACTCTTTTCCAGCACCACTT
>NZ_JAFKCV010000463.1 GCF_017254865.1 Bowmanella dokdonensis
TGGAGTCAGGTGGTTCCGTAACGCTATGGCCGCCAGGCAAAAAAGGTTAACAATCTGGACTGTGATAAAGAATTCATCGCTTATGTAGCGTATTGGTTTGATGAGTTGTGGCTTGCACATACATCGTAATTTGGGCGTTGTATGGTTAAGCCTCACGGGCAATTAGTACAGGTTAGCTTAACGCCTTACAACGCTTCCACACCCTGCCTATCAACGTTCTCGTCTTGAACAACCCTTCAGAGACCT
>NZ_JAFKCV010000464.1 GCF_017254865.1 Bowmanella dokdonensis
CCGTAACGCTATGGCCGCCAGGCAAAAAAGGTTAACAATCTGGACTGTGATAAAGAATTCATCGCTTATGTAGCGTATTGGTTTGATGAGTTGTGGCTTGCACATACATCGTTCTGTTACATCGTAATTTGGGCGTTGTATGGTTAAGCCTCACGGGCAATTAGTACAGGTTAGCTTAACGCCTTACAACGCTTCCACACCCTGCCTATCAACGTTCTCGTCTTGAACAACCCTTCAGAGACCT
>NZ_JAFKCV010000465.1 GCF_017254865.1 Bowmanella dokdonensis
AAAGAGTTTGCAGTGTCCATTTCATGGATCTAGGTATAGAATCAAACCACTGTATATTCAACCAGCAATTTCTTTATTTCAGGCTTCTCCGAGGCCTGCCTCGGCGGGTTCAACGTTTAGATAACCGGCCTTTTCTTAAGCATTCCAATTCCCTTCGACTATCTTCTCAAGGTGCGGTTAATCTTCCTTGTTGGGCCGCCGCTCGCGGGCTATGGGGATTCGATTGCGTAGGTTGGCA
>NZ_JAFKCV010000466.1 GCF_017254865.1 Bowmanella dokdonensis
ACGATGTATGTGCAAGCCACAACTCATCAAACCAATACGCTACATAAGCGATGAATTCTTTATCACAGTCCAGATTGTTAACCTTTTTTGCCTGGCGGCCATAGCGTTACGGAACCACCTGACTCCATTCCGAACTCAGAAGTGAAACGTAATAGCGGCGATGGTAGTGTGGGGTCTCCCCATGTGAGAGTAGCACACCGCCAGGCTCCCAATT
>NZ_JAFKCV010000048.1 GCF_017254865.1 Bowmanella dokdonensis
GGCGGGACGGGACTCTATGTCGAGCATTGACATCAAATCTGACTGATCCACTGGAGATCTCCTTTTTTTGTTTACCGCAAGACAGGGTATATCACAACCACTGCTAAACTAGAACAACTTTTGTTACCTTTTATTAACATTTTTTGAAGTTTTAATGACATAAGCTTTAGCCAGGTTATGTCGAAAAAACATTCAGTTAGATAAGGCAAGAAGCTTACCAAGCTGTACCAACTCGGTTAGGATAAACGGATTATTTGAGACTTTTATGACAGTCAACCTGGAAGCTCAATGCTGCTTAAGCTGGAAAATTTATTGCTGGAGGTTTCTAAATCTGACCGTATAGATTTAGGAGACATGCGTGAAGCCGAAGAGCTGATCTTACAGTCTTTGTTAAAAGGACTAAGTGTTAAGCGGGCCGGTATCTGGATGCGCGATGAAAAATTGGATGGCATCCGTTGTTCGCTGCTGATCGATTTACATCAGCAGGCTCGTTATGAAGACTTGCTGTTAACCCGCAGTCAATACCCTCGCTACTTCGCTGCCCTGGATGAAGAACGTTGTATTTCGGCCGAAGATGCGCTGACCCATTCTGCCACCGCAGAGTTTGCCGAAGGTTATCTTGCTCCCCTTGGTATTGCTTCTATGTTGGATATGCCGATTCGCCACCGGGGTAGAATGGTGGGCAT
>NZ_JAFKCV010000049.1 GCF_017254865.1 Bowmanella dokdonensis
GCCGTGGCGCAAAAGCAAGTCGATCCTAATTACAGCGGTGCGCCCATATCGCTGGATTTTCAGGATGTGCCGGTTCGCCAGGTGTTGCAGGTTATTGCTCAGATCAATGGTTTTAACCTGGTCACCACAGATACGGTGACAGGCAACGTGACTATTAACTTAGCCAATGTGCCCTGGGATCAGGCGCTGGGGATGATCTTAAAAATTAAAGGCCTGGATAAGCGTATGGAAGGGAATATTCTGCTGGTAGCCCCGGCAGAAGAGTTGGCTTCCCGTGAGACCCAGCGCTTGCAGTCACAACAGCAGGTTGCTGATTTGGCGCCATTAAAGTCTGAAACCATCCAGATTAATTATGCCAAAGCTGCTGAGATGGCGACCATTCTCAAGTCTGGCGAAGGCGGTATTCTCAGCGCCCGTGGCACAGTTAACGTGGACAATCGTACTAATTCCTTGTTAATTCGTGATAGTCAGGAATATGTTGAAGAAGCCAAAGCCATGGTGAAACAACTGGATATTCCGATTAAGCAGGTATTGATTGAATCCCGCATGGTGACAGTGCGTGACAATGTGGATGAACAACTTGGTGTGCGTTGGGGCTTTAGTGATCAACAAGATACAGATGGCGTGTCCGGGTCTCTCGAAGGAGCGGAAGCTATCGCCGGAGGTACTATTCCT
>NZ_JAFKCV010000005.1 GCF_017254865.1 Bowmanella dokdonensis
GTCCCTCGCAGGTTGGCCCTTGCCATTCGCTAGTAGTTAGCGTTGAATAACAGACAGTTAATCAACGGTGATCTTCCTACAGAGGACTTTCACCTCATTAGTTCATGCCCATGCTGGGCGTACACAAATTAAACCATCGGAAAACCACTCGCTGCGCTCGCGTTTTCCGCTGTTTAAAGCGTTAGGTTTTCCAGTGAAGAAATTAGCTGCTTTAGGATTTATTGTCCTCGCTTTATTGCTTGTGCCTTACTCCTACCCGTACTGGCCATCGGGAAAGATGCAAGACTATGCACTTATATGGGTTAAAGGGGACGAAATATCCCAGCTATTTGTTTTAGCTGACCAATTGGAATATGAAAGAGTACACATGTGCCTTAATAGGCCACAACCTTGGGTAGAGACAATAGGCGAGCGTAAATACGTCAGCGATAGTGATCAAAACTTTAAAAAGCTAAGATCCGCAGTTATTGACGCGGGACTTCCCTGTTTTTGGGCGCAAAAGCAAAATGGGAGTTGGTCTTTTCCTGGCTCAAGCGATGTTCACTTCTTTACCAATGCGAAAGGTGAAATGAAACAAACCATCAACCGTTATTACGTGCTTTCTCAGGAAAATATTGACGGAATTTGCACTAAAAAACATAGTGGTAATATATCCTTACAACGCTGTACTGTGAAAATGTTTGGCAATTGGTACGCCGGAAAAGAATTAATGACTGTGCTTTGGAAGGATGTAGAAGAACAAACCTAACAAGTGCTCAAGGTAGCCAGCTGTGCTGGCGGGACAAATTTTCGCGGGCTTGCGCTTCGCGCAAGTGTAGCCCACTCAATTTTCCCCTTAGCGGGGCGTTATCTTTCAAGGAGAAAATTTTGATAAGGATAATTTTTTTAAGTTTCTTTTGGGTCAGTTTAGCCGTTGATGCATATGAGTTCAGCGCAGGTGAAATTGAAATACCGTCAGGATTCGAAGGTCCTACTACTGCAAGACCAAACCCAGCTGTAGAGGTTATCGGTTTTAAAAGGCCTCATGAAGGCAGTGATAAAGGGACTTTGCTCCAAATTTCAATATTCACTCCTCCAAATGGCATCCCAAGTTTGAGCGAAGATGAGCAAGTCAAATTTGCTAAACAATATTTATTGCAATTCTTGGGTGGAGTTGAAAGACAGAGAAGCAACTTTGAAAAAACAGAAATTGAAATCATTAAAATTTCGGGAGTCTCAACGGCCAAGATTAAGTGGAGTGGCGAAGCCTTTGGAGAAATTCTTAACGGCGTTATGTATTGCCTAATCCATGGTGGAAGTATCCTTAGTTTTCACACACAGGATTTTGCCGTTTATGAAGATAAGTATGTGAACTTAGCTGTAACCTCGATTGAGAGTTTGAAACTTGAAAGATAACAAGGCACCGCAAATCGGACCAAAACTCGCTGTCACATTTGTTGCAAAAGGCGCAACAAATGCGCCATCAACTTTTGGCCGTTGGTTTTGGCGTTAGTGGGCGTACTGGTGCCCGGCCATGATGACAAATTCGTAAGGAACGAATTTGAACGCCCGAAGGGCGGCCCTCAATAGGGCGAGGCTCAAGGATGAGACGAGTAATCTGCGCGGTTGTGGGTCCTCATTCGTTAGAAGGCTTTGATAAGCCCGCCGCAAGCCCAGGGTTTCCCACAAATGGTCTTAACCATACATCATCAGGTGCTATTGCACTGACCCCGGTTGGGTAACTACAAATCATTACCTAATACGCCGCCGCCTAGACGGCGTATTCATAATGACCGAGCTTCTCCAACTCCCTGGCTCAATAATGGGCTGCACTTCAAGCCCCCAATCCGACCAGGCCCGCAGGCAGATTGGCCATCTCCTTCAACAACTTGGCGTGGGTCACACTCTTGTGGATAAGCGACTTGCCATGGCTGTCTTCGCCGTGGATACTGAGCTGAAGTTTGGCTAAATCAATGCCATAGAAATAGTGAAATTCTGACATGGACGGTTCTCCTCATAGGTTGCCACATGAGCTTGGCAGAGCCCCGGGAAAGGGGGAGTCCATCCGTTATACATCCACAAGGAAAGTGTTATGAAATTAATCTTATTAACTTCGCTATTTTTTATTTTTATCTGTCCATCCTTAGTTACAGCAGAAGAGTTGTTTTCTGTTTCTTCCAAGAATAAAGGCATATCAGAATTTGATTACATTGTGACCGAAGTCAAGCGAGAGAAAGGTTATTCAGTTTTAAGCATACCAAAATTTCAGGAACGTTCAGCTGCAGCCAGTCGTTGGATGATGTGTGCGTACAATGAATTAGCAATGTTGCGTAACGCAAATATGTGGGCCGCAATATACACCGACGATAGTGGAGACAAAGTAACGGTAGTATTCCCGGATTCAAATAGTATCAGCGACCCAGCATTTGATAATGTAGACCTCCTAGATACTCAGCCTAGAATTATGCCTACCGAGGCGTTAAAAGCTTTTTGTGGTTTTTAGAAAGCGATATATAACAAATTCTATAGCCACTCGTTGGAAGACAAACATGCAGGCTGCCTTCGCGTCGCGTAGTCAGCGGCTTGCACCCCTTAAAACGACGTTAGACTCAGGGAGCAGCCTCAAACATGGCTAAAGTTATTACCGGCCTGCTGGTACTTGTGGGCATCATTCATCTCTTGCCCGTTTCGGGGGTTCTGGGCGTTGAGCGGTTGGTCGCTTTATACGGCATTTCTCTGGGAGAGCCCAATATCGAAATCCTGATGCGCCACCGGGCTGTCCTGTTTGGGCTTCTCGGCCTGTTCCTGGTGTACGCAGCATTCCGACCAACGTTACAAAGATTGGCAATTATTGCGGGTTTCGTCAGTGTTGTATCCTTCATCGGGATCGCATGGTCAGTAGGTGGGTACAATGAGTCTGTTCACAAGGTCGTCATCGCAGACATTATCGCCCTTGTGGCGCTCATTGTTGCAGGGGTAATCCATGTCGTCGGCCGCAAATAAATTCAATAAGACGCAAATCACGTGCACTGTCCATAAAAAGCGTTAACTGCCTATGAAAGTTTGGAAGAGAGTGGCAATTTCCTTCGCTATCTTGTTTGTTGGCGTTCCGCTGGCAATAGCGGGACTATTCATTTATGCAACCACCGGCATGTGCGGGAACCAAGTCTACGATGAGGTGTTGTCGTCCAACAGTGAGCATAAAGCAGTGCTGTTTCAAAAGGATTGCGGCGCAACAACTGGCGTTAGCGCCCAGATAGCAATTATCGATTCTGACGATGAGCTCGAAAATGAGAGTGGCAACATATACATTATCGATGGCCACCCCAAGGAGGTTGCCCCTCGCGTCAGGTGGATTTCCAATACAGAACTGAGAATAGAGAGAGGCTTGAACGGTTCTGAATATAAAGCTGAGTCCAGCTGGGGATTTCTGGACAAGATTAAGGTTACCTATGGCGAAGGCAGCAGTTAAGATGCTTGCCCAAAGGACGCTGAACTTTTCCGCCTGTTACGGGCGTTGAATTTAACCGAGTTATGAAATGAAGATAGAGTCGGTGGAAAAAGCAGAACATCTTACTCTGCTGAAAATTTGGGAGGCGTCAGTCAGAGCCACCCATGACTTTTTGGAGGAAGAGGATCTGCAGGAATTGAAGCCGCTGATCCTGGAGCAGTACTTTGATGCTGTTGATTTAAGATGCGCTAAAAACAACGACGGTAAAATTCTGGGTTTCTGTGGTGTACATGACGGCAATATTGAAATGCTGTTCATCTCACCTGACGCACGCGGAAAAGGGGTGGGCACTTTGCTAGCCAACCATGCCATCAACTCCCAGGGCGCTACCAAAGTCGATGTTAACGAACAGAATGTTCAAGCCTTGGGTTTTTACCAGCATATGGGCTTTTCGGTAACGGGCCGGTCTCCTTTTGACGGGCAGGGTAAGCCTTATCCGCTGCTGCATCTGAGGCGCTAAAAATTTAACCAGGCAGGCTACGGTGATGTGTGACCTAAAGTCACTTGCCGATAATTCCTGTTCACAAAGGGTCTAAAGCGCTAACCATATTGAGATTGGAGATAAATTGTAGTGGACGATACATCACTTAAGGTTAAAGGCTATTGCCGTTGCGGGCAGGTGGAGTTTGAGGTTACCTCAAAGCCATTGATCACCATGGCTTGTCACTGCACAGGATGTCAGCGAATGACATCAAGCGCATTTAGCTTAAGCTCCCTGTTCCCCAGCAAGGCCTTTTCGATCACAGCCGGGGAGCCTGTTATCGGTGGGTTGCATGGGAGTACGCGGCACTTTTTCTGCGGGCATTGCATGAGCTGGCTGTTCACACGCCCCGAAGGTATGGATGACTTTGTCAATGTGCGCTCAGTGATGCTGGAGGACGCCCAAACCTGCAAGCCCTTCATTGAGACTTACACCGATGAAAAGCTCGAATGGGCTACAACCGGTGCAGAGCATAGTTTCTGCAAGTTTCCACCGCAGGACATGTTTCCGCAACTGCTTCAGGAATATGCGCAACAACAAGGCTAGATAAGGCATCGGATAACAGGCGCAATCTGCGCCGCTTCGCTGTAACGGGCCTCAGCCCTCAGAAAGTTTCGGTGTGGATATGCTCTGGCGCCACACCGCACTTCTTCAGACCGGTAACAAGCTCGGCCTGGTTCCCTGCCGGTGCACCTGGTTTGTCCCGGCGGCCGCCTGGTGTCGACCAGACTGCGGGCTCTCTTCAATTCATTGAGAGACTCCCTTCGCAAAATCTATGCGTTTAGGTAATACCAATCGGATTAACCTCATCCTTCCGCGCCGGAGGCCGGGCGCACAAACAGAGCCGCTGGTCGATACCGCCTGCAATGAGGCTTTTTTGTTATATATAGTGGAGCTATCACTTGCAGCCGATCCCTCGCCTGCTCCATTACCGCCTCGCGCCACCTAGGGCAAGGGCAGTACATAGACAGGCGGTCGGACCATAACCGCGGGAATACAGATGGAAACTGTCAGTAAAAGTCGGGAATTGATATTTTCGGCACGATTTCTCGGCCTCACCCTTGCTATGCTGCTGGCGAGTTTCGGCCTTGCCGCGGCCCCGGCAGAGCCCACCCCACACCGTCAGAGTTTTGATATCCGCATCCCGGTTCCTTTGATCCCAGTCCCGGTGGCGGGCACGCAGCACCTCGTCTACGAACTGCATCTGAGCAATTTCTCCGCCAAGCCACTGATTCTGCAGCGGCTGGAAGTGCTTGACGCGAAAAACAAAACGGTGATTGCCGATCTGGACGCCCCTGCACTGGCGACACGCCTGGGCCGTCCGGGAGCCGGGCAGTATCTGACCGACGCACCTACTCTCGCTGCCGGCATGTCCGGCGTGCTGTATCTGGAACTGCCGCTGACGGATCCGATACCCCAGGCTCTGGAGCACCAAATCACCTTCCGCTCTCCCGAACAGGATCCCGGCCTGGCTGATGCTGTTCGCAGCGTGCCTGTGCCTGTCCACGGCGGACAGGCCGTAGTGCTGGGTCCGCCACTTAGAGGCGGGCCCTGGGCGGCCGTTTACCACCCTTCCTGGCAGCGCGGCCATCGCCGGGTGATCCATGCGTTCGGGGGGCAGGCGCGCATTCCGGATCGGCTCGCTATCGACTGGGTGCGACTGGACGCCAACGGTGCCAGAGCGATCTTGGATGAGGACCTGGTGCGTAACTGGCACGGGTACGACGCCGAGGTGCTGGCGGTGGCAGATGCCCTGGTCGTGGCCACGCGCAATGACATCCCCGAGAGTGATACCCTTTCCGGGCGTTTCAAATACGAGTTTGAGGATGCCACAGGTAATTTGGTGGTCCTGGATCTGGGCGATAGCCGCTATGCAATCTATAAACATCTGAAGCCCGGCAGTGTCCGGGTGGCACCCGGCGAAAGGGTCCGGCTTGGTCAGGTAATTGGCGCGGTTGGCTTTTCGGGTAGCGCCGGTGGCCCGCAACTGCACTTCCACCTGGCCGATGCGCCCTCGCCGCTGGGTGCGGCCGAGGGTCTTCCTTATGTAATAGACCAATTTAATCTGCTGGGGGGCTACGACAATTTCGAATCCTTTGGTAAGTCCCCATGGACGCCCATCGGCAAAGACGTCATGCCCAGGCGCACCGCTGAATTCCCGACCCCCAATGCCGTGGTCGATTTCGGGCAGGGCTCCCGCCAGGCTGGCAGCACACCTACCCGGTAAGGAAGGTCCTGCTGCGCTGCGCAACTCTCTGCACCGGCTCGGAACAGACCCCGAACAGAATAACGGCGGCTACCCTGCAGGCGGCCTGAAGCAGGTGCGTCACATATTCCCTATGCTTGCCAAACTTGATGTGGAAGGCTGCAAGCTAGCCTGCCAATAATGATGTGCAGCATCAACGGCATGCTACGCTTTAAGACTATCCGGGCCTTTCCCCATCCCGCAACGCAGAAGGAAACTTATTATGAAGAGGGTATCAACCATTGGGTTTTTATTACTATTTTCTTCGCCTTGTTTAATTGCCGGCGACAATGCCCTGGTTATTTCCCATAAAGACAGCTCATTGCAATGGGGACCCTGCCCGGCTTTTATCCCCAAGGGTTGTGAAATCGCGATTTTAAATGGGCAGCCTGACAAGGAAAACCTGGATATATTTTTCCGCGTCCCGGCCGATTCTCATATTCCTAAGCATAATCATACGTCCCAGGAGAGAATGGTGTTGGTTTCCGGCACACTCGATGTTAATTACCAGAATCATGAGAAGGCCACCATCCATACGGGCGACTATGCTTTTGGTCCGGCAAAATTGCCTCACACTGCATACTGTCACAAAGGTGAACGCTGCGTGTTGTATATCGGGTTTGTTGCCCCGCTGGATGCCAATCCGATAAAAGAATAGCGTGCAAAAATACCTGCCGTACTGAGCTCGCCGGGCACCTGGAGTGTTTCGCCTATCGGCGGTAATTTAACGGACAAAGATACCTGCCGGTGAAGGCTTACCTCACTTGCAGATAAGCAGGACTCGTCTGGGAGGTGAGTAATGGTTGAATTAATCGGTGCGTATTTTTGCGTATTATGCCGTGGCAGTTGACTTGCCCCCTGTTAAAACCCATGATGGACCGGTGTGGGGTGGCGATTTCAGAGGTAGCGGCAGATTACATTTAGTAGCAATTTATCTGCCCTGGCCGTTCCCAGGCATTCAGGAATTATTTTCGTGATGGTGACAGCGAAGATGATAATTTTATATTCACCACAATAGAAGAGCACGACATGAGTACAGGTACAGTCAAGTGGTTTAACGCGGACAAGGGCTTTGGATTTATTACTCCGGATGACGGCGGAAAGGATCTCTTTGTTCATCATTCAGAAATTCAGGCTGGCGGTGGCTATGCCACCCTGACTGACGGCCAGAAGGTAGAGTTTGAAGTAGGCCAGGGTCAGAAAGGCCCCTGCGCCAACAAAGTACGCCCTGCTTAACACATCAGGCGTATTCTACTGATAAGCCCGGCACCTCGCGCATCGTGCGACCAGGTGCCGGCAATCCCAATCCCCTCGTAAAACCATAAGCATCCCTGCTGTGACGGCGCCCGGATTGTTATTCCGGCAGGCCAATACGCGGTCTCAGATATCGCGGCCCGCATTTTTTCACTAGCCTTGATACTCAGCTCGGGTTGATAACACTGATCAGCTAATTGCCGTACTGGCTGCACATCGCACCGCCGGTGACTTTCACGCTGAGAAGTAGCAACCGACTCGCCCCTGTCATATTATCTCTGGCGAGGCTGACTGGCAGAGCCTGTCTCACCGCCCGGATTGCCATTTCGTTTACCAATGGAGAAAACAGGATGTATCAGGGAAGTTGTCTGTGCAAAAAGGTCCGGCTGGAAGTAAGGGGTCCGATAGAGTCCATCATCCACTGCCATTGCTCGAAATGCCGCAAAAGCAGCGGTACCGCTTATGCCACCAATGGTTTTGTCGCGACCACCGATCTGGTGATTACCGCAGGACAAAGCTCCATCACCAGTTTTGAGACCTCGCCGGGTAAACAGCGTCATTTCTGCCGGATCTGTGCTTCACCTGTTTACAGCAGCAATAACCAGGACCCGCAAAGGGTGCGGCTGCGTTTGGGAATTCTGGATTCAGACATAGTGGAAAGGCCCATGTCCCACAATTTTGTGTCATCCAGGGCAAACTGGGATGATCTGGATGCAGAATTGCCCCGCTACGAAGGTTACGAGCCTGACCGGGCGATCGGAACCAACAGCTAGAAGAGACGGCCGGCATGGGCGTGGAAGAAGCCCTTCATTTCTGACGGTGGACGGGCTTATCATTAGCATAAGGCTGCTGATCACGGCGCAACTGGCTGCCCTTGGCCAGGGCAGCCAATGTCGCTATATTCCATTTTTTAACCAACCCCACAGGGCAGGTTTTTTAATACCTTGCTGGCGCCATGCAGCGCTATGACGAGATGGGATAAACTCCTATCAGGGAGGAACCGAATGACAGCAAATGAAACAGAATCCAGCTTCGAAACAGAATTGCTTTGTCCGGCAAAATGGGACAGCGACGACCGCTGGGCCTTTGTGGTGCTGCCCAAAAGCGCCAGTGAGAAACTGCCCAGAAGGGGTAGAACCAGTATAGAAGGCACCCTCAACGGAAAGCCGTTTCAGGCCACTCTGGAGCCCGATGGTAAGCTGAGCCACTGGCTGAAACTAGACGAGTCGCTGCTCAATCGGGCTAAAGTCACCTTTGGCGATAAGGCGACATTTGACATAAGAGCAATGGAGCAGGAGCCCGAGCCCACCGTGCCGTCTGATTTAGAGTCTGCCCTGACGGCGACCCCTGAGGCCCGCGCTACCTGGGATGACACCACCACCATCGCCCGCCTTGACTGGATCCACTGGGTGACGTCCGCCAAGCAGGCCAAAACCCGTGTGAAGAGGATTAACGACGCCTGTGAGATGCTGGCATCGGGCAAGCGGCGGGTTTGCTGTTTCGATCCTTCGGGTTATTACAGCAAGGCCTTCAGCGCCCCGAAAAAGCTGGAATAATGTAGTCATTTGCGAAGTGTGAAAAGCATAGAATATGGCCCCTGAAGCAGACGCAGCAACCCAAGGAACTGACTCATGAAAACTCAGTATTATACTGCCTCCAGCCTTGACGGCTTCATCGCAACAGAGGACGACTCCCTGGAGTGGCTGTTTCCCCTGACGGATTTAAACGAATCCAGCTACCCGGAATTTATTGCGCAGGTCGGCGCCATCGCCATGGGCTCAACCACCTACCAATGGATATTGGCGCACGCGGACGAAATGGTCGCCGAAACCGGCTCGCCCTGGCCTTATCAGCAACCAACCTGGGTTTTTACAACGCGATCCCTGCCGGCACTTAAGGAAGCGGATATTAGGTTTGTCAAAGGAGATGTCAAAATCATCCATCAAGCCATGCAAAGGGCTGCGGGGTCTAAAAATATCTGGGTGGTGGGTGGTGGTGATCTGGCCGGCCAGTTTTATGACGCCGGATTGCTCAATGAACTGATTGTTCAGGTTGGCTCAGTGACCCTGGGCAAAGGGAAGCCGGTTTTACCAAGAGAGATAGTTCAGCCACCGCTAAGTCTGACATCGGTGAGACAGATGGGTCAGGGGATGGTAGAGCTGCGTTATGACGTCAGCTATAACTGAAACAAGGAACCCCCGGGCCCTGGCCTCTTAGTTAACCTGCGTCACCGCCAAACCTTAATCCCTGATTTGGGCAGGCATGCCATAGCGCTGCAGGATTGCTTCCAGCGTTCCGTCCGACTGCAGTTTACGTATGGCGCGGCTGAAATCCTCTGTCCGCGCGTTAAAACGGGATGCCCTGGACAGGGCCATATAGCTGCTGACCTGCCTGGCCTCCTGATAGGTCACCGGCTCGATCAGGTGATCTATCCCCATGGCCACCAGGGTCAGATCCAGGGTCGAGTCTATGCCGATAATCAGGTCCACCCGGCCCTTCAACAGCATCTGTATCTGGGCTGTTTCCGTCACTGTGGGGACTTTCCTCAGCCGATCTTCCTTATCGAAGCGTGGGAAATACAATGCCCCGCGGGTATAGGCCACAGTATAGGGTTTGAGCTCGTCGAACAGGGTCACCCTGATGTCTGAGGTTTTCAGTTTGTAGAAGGAATAGTAAGACGTCAGCCGGTAGTAAGGCGGCTCAATATAGTTCATATAGCGCTGGCGCTCGTCGCTTTTAAGGATGCCGCTGATCAGATCCAGATTGCCCTCCTCCATCATCAGCAGGCAGCGGCTGAACGGGCATTGTACGGGCTCTATGTGAACACCCAGCTCCTGTTCCAGTCGTTGCAGTATGTCCATATCCATGCCGCTGATGACCCCATCCGGCGTGACGAACCGATAAGGTGCAGAAGGGTGAAAGGCATAGTGAAGGGTATCCTGCGCCAACCCCGAAGCGCTGCATATTAACAGGCTGCAAAAGAATAACTTCATGGCGGAGGATGGTCAGGAGTTTGACCTAAATATAGCAGAGCCTGTCCCCGGCATTGATAAGTCGTGCCGGGGACAGACGTGGTACTGAGCCGGATCAGTTCTGTGGCTGGAACACTTCCAGTTCGTCTATCTCCACAAAACGGCTGTCACCGTGGTTGCTGTCGATGACAACGCGCAGATAGCGGGCCTGGACGGTAGAGCTAAAACTGCCGGTCTGATCGGCTACCATGGCCAGACGAAAGGCCTCATGGTCGGCAAAGTTGGCGCCGTCATTGGACACCTGTACGGTAATATCCCGTGGACCCCGGCCCAGCTTGGTGGCTTTTTCGTTTAACATAAAGCGCAGCCCGGCCAGCTTGACCTTTTGGCCGAAATCCACCTGGATCCAGGCTTTGCTGTCTTCTGCAGTGGACAGCAGCCACAAGCCCCGGTTAATCCGATCGCCGGCATCCTCATTGACTTTTTCCGTCCAGGTATGGCCGTCGAAGGCCGCTGCTACTATATCGTTCAGGTAATGGCCGCTGGCCTTGAAGCTGGTTTCGGTCAGACCGTTGCTGCCCAGCAGTGCCACATTACCCAGGGCGCCGGTTTCCACCAGGCGACCGTCTTCGTCACCCACACCACCGCCAGCATAACCGTCGCCCTGCATCACCGCCACGTATTCCAGACTGCATACAGCGTCACTGTCCGCTCCGTAGCCCAGGCGGATAGTCTGGTTGGTATTACGGGCCAGCATCAGAAAGTCCAGCCAGTTCTGTGCATGGTCATCCTGCATATCGAAACTGACCGGCCAGTCGCCTTCCTGGCAGTCCAGCGGGTTGTCCTCGTCCCGGTTAACGCCAATCATCACGGCGCCGGATTTACTGATCAGCAAATTGGTAATCTTGCCCACATATTCGGTGGGCACCTCTTCAGTGGCCTGCCCCAGCAAAGGGGTAATCAGCACCATGGCAGCAGCTAAGGTTCGCATGGGTTTTCCTGTCTCCGGTGTAAGAAAACAGGGCTTGTGCAAATTCCGTTCCCAAAAAAGCGTCAGAAATCAGACATATGGCCCCACGCAGAAATGTAAAGCCGGTTATCGCCGATCAGCGCGACACCGAACTGCACCAGTTGTTAAAAAAGATAATTCTTCCGGTACATTCCGTTAACGCACGCCGCCGGCCGACGAGGTATGGTTGGGTCCGATGAATATTCGGTGCAGCATTTCTTAGCATGATCTCAAATTTCGTCTTATGCGGTCGAAGCGGCCCCCTGGTTCTGTTGACTGTGTTGACTCTGTCGACGGCCATGTCCTGCCGTACCCATGAGCCTTCAGCGATGCCCTTGATGCAAGCGCCCCTTGCAACTGAGCCTGGCAGTGCACTCAGCGGCCACTACCCTAACCTGTTTGCTTTGGCCGGCAAGCCCCGGAACGCCATCAACAGCAAGATTGAGCAGGCATTCAATCAATTGTTTTACGGCGACGCCAATACCCAGACTCTGTATTACCCGGATGGCGGCAATGGCAACGGGGCGCTGGCCTATATCCTCGATATCAACAACGATGACGTGCGCTCTGAGGGTATGTCCTACGGCATGATGGTTGCCGTACAGCTGGATAAAAAGGCCGAGTTCGATGCCCTGTGGAACTGGGCCATGAGCCATATGTATCAGGAGGATCCCAACCATCCCGCCTACGGCTATTTTGCCTGGTCGGTGAGCCCCCGGGGTCAGGTCAACGACCCCATGCCGGCACCGGACGGTGAGGAGTATTTTGCTACCGCCTTGTATTTTGCCTCGGTGCGCTGGGGCGATGGCAAGGATATCTATCAGTACCGGCAACAGGCCGATACCCTGCTCACCCATATGCGCCACCGCAAGGTGATCACAGGTGAAACCCTGCGTGGCCGGCAGAGCGCCACCAACCTGTTTCACCCGGATCATGCCATGGTGCGCTTTACTCCGGATTTGGCCCATGCCGATCATACCGACGCCTCCTATCACCTGCCAGCTTTTTACGAAGTCTGGGCAAGTATGGGGCCCCAGGCCGACAGAGCCTTCTGGCAGCGTGCTGCCCAAGCCAGCCGTGACCATTTCAGCCTGGCAGCCCATCCAAACACCGGCCTGACTCCGGACTACGGCAATTTTGACGGCAGCCCCTGGGCAGCGCCCTGGCGGGAAGAGTCCGCGGACTTTCGCTTCGATGCCTGGCGCACCGCCATGAACTGGTCGTTTGACTGGAGCTGGTGGCGCAAAGATCCCAGGGCACAACAGCTCAGTGATCGCCTGCAGGCCTTCTTTGCCGGTGAAGGATTGGATGAATATGCCAGTCAGTACAGCCTGGACGGCAAAAAACTGGACAATGCCCAGACCACAGGTCTGGTGGCCATGAACGCGGTGGCCAGTCTGGCAGCCACCAATCCGGTAGCCCAGGAATTTGTTGAGGCCCTCTGGCAGCAACCCATACCCCAGGGGCAATATCGCTACTACGACGGCATGCTGTATATGATGGCGCTGCTGCATGTGAGCGGCCAGTACCGGGCCTGGCTGCCCGAACCCCAGGGACCCCAATCATGACCAACAGTGCCCAGAGTATGGCGGCAACCAACAGGCAGATTCAGATGCAAACAGACTCACAGAAACTCAGTGTCACGGAAAAAATCGGCTACAGCCTGGGTGATCTCGCCGCCAACCTGATCTTCCAGACTCTGATGACCTTCCTGGCCTTTTTCTATACAGATGTGTACAAGATACCGGCCGGTGCCGCTGCCACTATCATCTTTTTCGGCGGCCTGATCGGCGCCTTCTTCAACCCGGTAATGGGCATTATCGCCGACCGTACCCATACCCGTTGGGGCAAGTTCCGGCCCTGGATCCTGTGGACCGCCATCCCCTTTGGGCTGATCGCCCTGCTGGCCTTCAGCACACCGAACTTCAGTCCCGAGGGCAAGATCATCTATGCCTTCACCACCTATGTGATCCTGGTGCTGGTGTATTCGGCAAACAACCTGCCTTATTCAGCCTTAAGTGGGGTGCTGACCGGCAGTATGTCGGACCGCAACAGCCTGTCTGCTTACCGCTTTGTGGCGGTAATGGTGGCCCAGTTTGTTATCCAGGTGCTGCTGCTGCCACTGGTATTGATTCTGGGTGACGGCGACAAAGCGGTGGGTTTTGAAAACACCATGACCCTGTTTGCTTCTATCGGCATCCTGTTCTTCCTGATTACTTTTATTACCACCCGGGAGCGTGTGCTCACTATCAGCACTAAGGCTTCCACTATAGGCCAGGATCTGGGCGATCTGGTACGCAACAAACCCTGGGCCATCATGCTTGTGCTCACTGTGCTGGTGTTTGTCACCCTGGCCCTTAAAGGCGGCATGTATATCTTCTATTTCGAAAACTATCTGAGTGAAATGCAGGTCGCCCGCTTTCTGGAAGATATCGGCTTCAACGGTTTTATTGCCGGCCTGAACAGCCTGCTGACCAGCGTCGGGCTGAATGAATTCCTCTGGCCCAAGGATGCTCCTACCTCAGGTTTCAGCCTGTTCAATGCCGGCGGCATCATCTGCATGATCATCGGCATAGGCTTTTCCCGGCCACTGGCCGACCGTTTCGGCAAACGCGACGTCTTTGCCGTGGCGCTGTTTATTTCCAGTCTGTTTATTCTGGTGTTTTATCTGTTTCCGCCCGATGCCATTGCCCTGGTGTTCACCGCCCAGTTGCTGCACGGCTTTTTCTACGGCATCACCATTCCGCTGCTGTGGGCCATGATCGCCGATGTGGCTGACTATTCAGAATGGAAGAACCACCGCCGTGCTACCGCCATTATCTTCTCGGCCATGATCTTCGGCCTGAAACTGGGGCTGAGTATCGGCGGGGCACTGGTAGCCGGCATTCTGGCCCACTATGGCTACGATGCGCAGCTAAGCACCCAGTCGCCTGAGACCATCAATGGCATCAAACTGTCGGTAAGCCTGTATGCGGCTCTGCCCTTTTTGCTGGGGGTGGCCTGCATGTTCCTGTACGAAATCAACAAGCGTAAAGAAATCCAGATCGAGCACGAGCTGAGCGAACGCCGCTCTGCCGTGAAGGTTCTGCAACCCAAGTGAGTACCATGTCAGACAATGAATATACCGCCCTCAAAGCCAGGGCCATTTCCCAGCCGCTGGTGGAACATATCTACACAGCCGACCCGTCCGCCCATGTGTTCAACGGGCGGATTTATATTTATCCGTCCCATGATATCGACGCCGGCATCCCCTTTAACGACAACGGCGATCACTTCGGCATGCAGGACTACCATGTGTTGTCCATGGATAATCCGGGGGGCGAGACCACCGACCACGGGGTGGCATTGCATGTTAACGATGTGCCCTGGGCCGAGCGGCAAATGTGGGCGCCGGACGCGGCCAGAAAAGGCGAACAGTACTACTTCTATTTTCCAGCCAAGAAAGCCGATGGCCTGTTCCAGATCGGGGTGGCAGTAAGCGACTCGCCCACCGGGCCCTTTGTGCCTCAGCCAGAGGCCATTCAAGGCAGTTATTCCATCGATCCTGCGGTATTTGAGGACGAGGACGGCCAGTATTACCTTTATTTCGGCGGGATCTGGGGCGGACAACTGCAGAAATACCGCAACAACCAGTTTGACGATCAGCACGAGGAGCCCACCGCCCAGGAACCCGCGCTGGGTCCGGTGGTGGCAAAACTACGGGACGACATGCTGGAATTTGCCGAAGCCCCCCAACAAATCCGCATTCTGGATGAGCAGGGTAACCCCCTGCTGGCCGGCGACACGGAGCGGCGTTTCTTTGAGGCGTCCTGGATGCACAAATACCAGGGCAAGTATTACTTTTCCTACTCCACCGGCGACAGTCACTTTATCTGCTACGCCACCGGCGACAATCCCTACGGACCTTTTACCTACCAGGGCCGGATCCTTGAACCTGTGGTGGGCTGGACCACCCATCATTCCATCTGCGAAGTCGGGGGAAAGTGGTACCTGTTCTACCACGACTCCATCCTGTCGGGCGGGGTGACCCATCTGCGCTCGGTCAAGATGGCCGAAATCCGCTATGACGAACAGGGCCGCATCCAGACCCTTAAACCCTATCTGGACTGAATAGGAGGCAATATGGGCAAAGGCAAACTTTACGCGCTGGTGGGCATCGGCATGGCTGTTTCAACCCAGGCAAAGGAACTGTTGCCTTATCAGGATGCCAGTTTGGGCACCGAACAGCGGATAGCGGATCTGCTGTCACGCATGACCCTGGAAGAGAAGGTCGCCCAATTGCAAACAATCTGGCACCAGCGGCGCGAGATGGAAGATGCGCAGCAGCGCTTTTTGCCGGATAAAGCCGCCGCCATCATGCCGCTGGGCATCGGCCATATCGCCCGGCCCAGCGAATTCAAAACGCCACAACAGACCGCCGAATTCAACAACGCCGCCCAGCGCTGGCTCAAGGAGAATACCCGGCTGGGCATTCCAGCCCTGATGCACGAAGAGGCCCTGCATGGCTATGCGGCTTTTGATGCCACCAGCTTTCCACAGGCCATTGCCCTGGCCAGCAGTTGGTCGCCTGACGACTTGCATGATATCTACGCCCTGGCCGCAGGAGAAATGCGCGCTACCGGCAGCCACTGGGCCCTGACCCCCATTCTGGATATTGCCCGGGATCCCCGCTGGGGACGGATAGAAGAAACCATGGGGGAAGATCCCTACCTGATGTCGGCGCTGGGCGTGGCCGCAGTGGAGGGGTTTCAGGGTAGGCCCGGCACCGACGGTGCTTTTGGCGGCGACAAAGTGGTGGCCACCCTCAAGCATCTGACCGGCCATGGTCAGCCCCAGGCCGGGGTAAATATTGCGCCGGCACAGATTGGGCCCCGTGAGCTGCGAGAAGTCTTTCTGCCCCCCTTCGAGGCGGCGGTCAGGCTGGCCCATGCCGGCAGCATTATGGCCTCGTACAATGAGATCGACGGCATTCCATCCCATATCAACCAGTCGCTGCTGCAAGACATAGTCCGCGACGACTGGGGTTTTAACGGGGTGGTAGTAAGTGATTACTACGCAATAAAAGAACTGAATACCAGACACAACCTGTATGAAAATGACAAACAGGCGGCCAGAGCCGCAATTCTGGCTGGGGTGGATATGGAAACCCCGGACCCGCAGACCTTTCCCCATCTGGTGGAGCTGGTCAGCTCCGGCCAATTGGATCAGGAAGCAGTGGATCGCTCGGTACGCCGGGTCCTGGCAATGAAGTTCCGCCTAGGCCTGTTTGAACATCCCTATGTGGATGCAGATAGGGCCGATAAGCAAGTGGGCGCCACCAGCCAGCGGGACTTTGCCCGCCAGGTGGCTGAAAAATCCATGGTGCTGCTGAAAAACGACGGCATCCTGCCGCTGGATGCCGGCAAACTCAAACGCCTGGCGGTCATAGGTCCCCACGCCGATGACACCCTGCTGGGCGGCTACAGCAGTATCCCGCGCCAGACGGTGAGTATTTTCGCCGGCCTGCGTGACAAACTGGCAGGCCAGGTGCAGGTGGATTTTGCCCCGGGTACGCGCCTGACCAAGCCGATAGCGGATATCAGCGAGCGCAGCAAACAGGCCAATACCCGATCCATGCAGCGCTGGAATGCGGACGAGATGCTGCTGGCCGACGACAACGACCGCCAGGGTCTGCTGGAAGAGGCCGTACAACTGGCCGGCAAAGCCGATGCCGTGGTGCTGGTATTGGGTGAAAACGAAGGACTGTCCCGGGAAGCCTGGGCCGACGAGCACCTGGGCGATCGCACCAGTCTGCAACTGGTGGGCAATCAGCTTGAGCTGGCCCGTGCCGTGCTCGCCACCGGCAGGCCGGTGGTGATGGTGCTGACCAACGGCAGGCCGCTTGCCCTGGGCGAACTGGCCGGAGCCGTGCCGGCCATTATCGAAGCCTGGTATCTGGGCCAGGAAACTGGTCATGCCCTGGCGAACGTACTGTTTGGCCAGGTCAGTCCCTCCGGCAAGCTGCCCCTGACCTTCCCGCGCAGCGCCGGACATGTGCCCAGTTTTTATAATCATAAGCCCTCGGCCAAGCGGGGCTATCTGTTTGACGATATCAGCCCCCTCTATCCCTTCGGCCACGGCCTGAGCTACAGCGAATTCGCCTACTCGGGTTTGACAATAGACGCCACAGACGCCCGTCCCGACGGGAATGTGCGGGTCAGCCTGCAACTGACCAACCAGGGTAAATACGATGCCACCGAAGTGGTGCAGCTATATGTCCGCGACCCCCAGGCCAGCATCAGCCGTCCGGTCAAACAGCTCAAGGGCTTTAAACGGGTGCCCATCAAGGCCGGTGAGAAAGTCAGGGTCAGCTTCAGCCTGCCGGTCAACCTGCTGGCGTTTTATGACGCACAGATGCGCTATGTAGTGGAGCCAGGACAGATCCAACTGATGATAGGCAGTTCCTCGGCGGATATCCGTCTGAAAGGGGAGTTCCAGGTCCAGGGTGAGATCACCGATGTCAGTGCCAGCAAGGCTTATCTCAGCGAAGCCGTGATAACCCGGGAGTAATGAGGCAGCATGAAACGTATTCAACCACTGTGTACAACGGCGGATCACCAGCTAGTCAGGCGACTTCCGGCGGGTTGGTTGGTTATAAGCTGTGCGCTGGCTCTGGCCGGCTGCAGTCAGCCGACCCCTGCTCCGACTCCGGGCGAGGTGGCCTTGCCTCTGGCTGACAAGCCGGCGATCCAGCCTGAAAACTGGCCCAGACAGCCGTCTCCCATCGCCAGGGATGATGCCATCGAACAACGTATCGACGCACTGCTGGCGCAGATGACGCCCCAGCAGAAAGTCGGCCAGATTATCCAGGCCGACATTGCATCGGTAACCCCCCAGCAGGTGCGGGAATACTATCTTGGCAGTGTGCTGAACGGCGGCAACTCGGCCCCCGGGCGCAACAACCGGGCCGGCGCCGGTGCCTGGCTGGATCTGGCTGACCAATTCTGGGTCGCCTCCACCGATACCAGCGACGGACGGCCCTTTATTCCGGTTTTCTGGGGCACCGATGCGGTACATGGGCACAGCAACGTCAAAGGGGCGACTATTTTCCCCCACAATATTGGCCTGGGCGCCATGCATGACCCCTCCTTGCTGCGTGACATCGGCCGCATCACCGCCACCGAGATGCAGGTCACCGGCCTGGACTGGACTTTTGCCCCCACCATCGCCGTGGCCCGTGACGATCGCTGGGGCCGCACCTATGAATCCTACAGTGAGAATCCGGCGCTGGTGGCAGACTACGCCCCGCAAATCCTGATGGGGATCCAGGGCGTACCCGGCAGCGACGGCTTTTTACATGGCGAGCATATGCTGGCCACGGTCAAGCATTTCCTTGGCGACGGCGGCACGCAGCTTGGCAAGGATCAGGGGGACAACCAGGACAGTGAAGCCGGGCTGCGGGATATTCACGGCAAGCCCTATTATGCCGCCATTGCAGCCGGCGCAAGGGCGGTGATGGCCTCCTACAACAGCTGGCACGGGGACAAGATGCACGGCTTTGAACCCATGCTCAACCAGGTGCTGGTGGGCCGCATGGGCTTTAACGGCTTTACCGTGGGGGACTGGAACGGCCATGGCCAGGTACAGGGCTGCACCCCCACCGATTGCGCCGCGGCCTTTAATGCCGGGCTGGATATGTTTATGGCCCCGGATAGCTGGCAGGCCCTCTACCATAACACCCTGGCCCAGGTGCAGGACGGCCGGATCAGCCAGCAAAGACTGGATCAGGCGGTCTCCCGTATCCTGCGGATCAAAATGGAGATGGGCCTGTTTGAGCAGGTCCGCCCCTCCGAGCGACCCCTGGCCGGGCGCTGGGAGCTGCTTGGCGAGCCCAGGCACAGAACGGTCGCCCGCGAGGCGGCGCGCAAATCCCTGGTACTGCTGAAGAATAACAACAATGTGCTGCCCCTGGCGGCTAATAGCCGGGTACTGGTGGCCGGCGACGGCGCCGACAATATCGGCAAGCAAGCCGGAGGCTGGACCCTGAGCTGGCAGGGCACGGGCAACGCCAACAGCGATTTTCCCAATGGCGAATCCATCTATGCCGGTATCAAGCAGGCAATAGAGGCCGGCGGCGGCAGCGTTGAGCTGAATGACAACGGCCAGTACCGCCGGAAACCGGATGTGGCCGTAGTGGTCTTCGGTGAAGAGCCCTATGCGGAGTTTATCGGTGATCGCCCCCACCTGGCATTCGATGACAACCGGGCCCTGCAAATCCTGACCGAACTGCGCGCTCAGGGTATTCCTACTGTGTCGGTGTTTCTGTCCGGCCGGCCTTTATGGGTCAACCCGGAGCTGAACCAATCCGATGCCTTTGTGGCGGCCTTTCTGCCCGGCACTGAGGGTGGCGCCATTGCCGATTTGCTGATCCGCGCCCCGGACGGCAGCATACGGCATGATTTTCAGGGCAGGCTGTCGTTTTCCTGGCCTGATGATGCCACCGGCGAACCGCTGAACCTGGACGATGCCGACTATTCTCCCTTGTTTGCCTATGGCTATGGCCTGAGCTATGAGGACAAGATCAGTGTGCCGCCGCTGAGCGAAACCTCCGGCCTGGCGCCGGAACAGGTGCTCAATACCAGCCGATATCTTTATGCGGGCAAGGCCGTCAGACCCTGGCAGTTGCAGCTGATTGATGATGGCCGGATAACCCTGGTGCAGGATGCCTTGCAGGAATCGAGCAACGGGGCCCTGGTCGCCCAGGCCACTGATCGCCGCCAGCAGGAAGACTCCGTACTGGTCAGTTTCAAACAAAACGCCACCCTGGCCCTTGCCCACGGCGAAGACCTTGGCGTGGATCTGGCACGCCTCGCTGAAGGGGATATGGCGCTGGAGATGGAATACCGACTGGTTGAAGGGGCCGGCACGCCGGTTCTGCTGGGCATGGCCTGCGGGGCGGATTGTGGTACCAAGCTGGATTTCACGGAATACTTTGCCGGCAGGCAGGACAGCGGCTGGCAGACTCTGAAGGTGCCGCTGCGCTGTTTCACCGGAATGGACATGAGCCGGGTCAACCGTCCGCTGGTTATCCAGGGGTCAGCCGGACTGACCCTGCAACTGGCCAGTATCCGCCTGGCCAACAGCGAAGGTCAGGGGCAGTGCGGAGAATAAGCCGGGCGAACCGGCCAGTTACCAGTTAAACAGGGTGCCGTCTTCCAGCCGGTTAACCGGCAGGTAGGCGCGCTGGTAGGGATAACGGGCTGCCAGCTTCTCGTCTATCTCTACACCGTGTCCCGGCGCTTCACCGCAATACAGGAACCCCTGTTCAAAGCGATAATCATGGGGAAAGACCTCATCGGTCTGTTCGGTGTGGCGCATATATTCCTGGATGCCGAAGTTGGGCACCCAGGTGTCAAAATGCAGCGCCGTGCCCATGGTGACGGGAGACAAATCGGTGGCCCCGTGGAAGCCTGTGCGTACATGGTACAGCTCGGCCAGGGCGGCGATACGCCGTAGATGAGTGATCCCGCCCCCATGGACCAAGGTGGTACGGATATAGTCAATCAATTGTTCGCTGATCAGCTGCTGGCAGTCATGGATGGAGGAGAACACCTCACCCACCGCCAGTGGCGTGGTAGTATGCTGGCGGATAAGACGAAAGCCTTCCTGCAACTCGGCAGTCACCGCATCTTCCATCCAGAACAGCTTATAGGGCTCCAGCTCTTTGCCCAGGCGCGCCGCCTCGATGGGCGTCAGCCGATGATGCACGTCATGCAGCAGGTGCACCTCGTCACCAAATTGATCCCTGAGCTCGGCAAACAGCTTAGGCACATGGTTCAGATATTTGCTGGTTGACCAGAGGTTTTCACTGGGCAGGCCCGCATCGGCCGGCTCGTAGAACAGGGTATCCTTCGACACCCCGTAGGTGGAGGCCAGGCCCGGCACCCCGGACTGGGCGCGGATGGCCTGATAGCCCAGTTCCCGGTATTTCGCCACCGCTTCGATGGTCCCGGCTATGTCATTGCCGTTAGCATGGCCGTAGACCAGCACCCTGTCGCGACTGCGCCCGCCCAGTATCTGGTACAGGGGCATACCGGCCGCCTTGGCCTTGATATCCCACAAGGCCATATCCACCGCCGCCAGGGCGGTCATGCCCACAGGTCCCCTTCGCCAGTAGGCGCCGCGGTAGAAGTACTGCCAGATATCCTCAATCTGGCTGGCATCGCGGCCAATCAGGCAGGGGATCATATGGTCGGTCAGGTAACTGGCCACGGCCAGCTCACGGCCATTGAGGGTGGCATCGCCTATGCCATACAGCCCCTGATCCGTCTCAATCTTCAGGGTGACAAAATTGCGCCCGGGGCTGCAGACAATGACGCGCGCGGCGGTGATCTTCATGGATTGATACCCGACAGAGGTGAAAAGTATCAGGCTAGCATCCGGATGGGGCGCTGCAATTCAGTTTACGCATAACAGAATTATGGAATCTGTATTACGATTTTTGCCATAACCCTAGCCATTCCTGGCAGATCGGTTGGCCAAATGGCTGCCGGTGGTAGTCTGTTGGTGTTACCAACAAATGGGGTTGTTATGACTGTCAGTCGTCTTTTACTTATCATCCTGTGGTTCTGCCCGCTGGCGGCTGCCGATATTCGGCTTCCCCGCCTGATCAGTGACGGCATGGTGCTGCAGCGGGACCAGGCTATTGTCCTGTGGGGATGGGCAGATTCTGATGAAGTCGTGCGGGTAAAGCTGGACGGCAAGCTTGTGGGTAAAGCCGGCAGCTCAGGGGGAAAATGGTCCCTGACGCTGCCGGCCCAGCCCGCCGGTGGTCCACATCGAATCGAGTTGAGCGGCCATAACGAGCTGGCACTCCAAGACGTCTATTTCGGCGATGTGTGGGTGGCCTCCGGGCAGTCCAATATGGAGCTGCCCATGGCCAGGGTGGCCGAGGCCTATCCAGAGGATCTGGCAACAGCCGATTTCCCCCTGATCCGCCAGTTTAAGGTACCGCAGAAATATCACTTCCAGGCGCCCCAGGCCGATTTTGAATCCGGCCGGTGGGTGGCCGCGTCGCCGCAGACAGTGGCGGACTTTTCGGCGGTGGCCTTTTACTTTGCCCGCAGTTTGTTCAGACAAAACGGGGTGCCCATCGGCATCCTGAACAACGCTCTGGGCGGCTCGCCGGTGGAAGCCTGGATGAGTGAAGAGGCCCTGCAGACGTTTCCCGACGCCCTGGCTGAAGCCGAACGCTTCAAGAACGACGAACTGGTGGGCTCGATCATTGAGGCGGACAGAGCCAAAAACGACAAATGGTACGGGGATCTTAACCGCAACGATGCCGGGTTAACCGGACCCAAGCCCTGGTATGCGCCGGACCTGGACGACAGCGACTGGCAAGGTTTTCAGGTGCCCGGTTTTGCCGACGGCCCCGACGGCGAAGCCCTTAATGGCGTCTGGTGGTTCCGCAAGAGGGTGCACCTGAGCGCCCAGCAGGCACAACAGGCCGATATCCTGCGCCTGGGCCGAATTGTCGACGCCGATGAAACCTATATCAACGGCGTCCGCGTCGGCCATACCACTTACCAGTATCCGCCGCGCCGTTATCCTATCCCCGACGGCCTGCTTAAAGCCGGGGACAATCAGATTACGATCAGGGTGATTGGCAACAGCGGCAGGCACGGCTTTTTCTTCGACAAGCCCTACTGGATAGGCAACGAACAGCAGAAAACAGATCTGACCGGCCAGTGGAAGGTGAAATCAGGCGCCCTGGCCCCGGCGTTGCCGGGAGATACCTTTATTCGCTGGAAGCCGTTGGGGTTATACAACGGTCTGACCGCCCCCCTGACCCGTCTCCCCATCAAAGGGGTGATCTGGTATCAGGGCGAATCCAACACCGGCCGCTGGCAGGACTACCGGGCCAAGTTCACCACCATGATCCGTGATTGGCGGGATAAATGGGGCCAGGGGCGGTTTCCCTTCCTCTTTGTGCAACTGGCCAACTTTATGGAGAAACAACCCCAGCCCATCGACAGCAACTGGGCCAGATTGCGTGAGGCGCAGACCCAGAGCCTGTCCGAACCCAATACCGCCATGGCGATAACTATCGATGTAGGGGAATGGAATGACATTCACCCGGTGAACAAGCAAGCCGTAGGCGAGCGCCTGGCCCTGGCGGCCCGGGCCCTGGCCCTGGGTGAAGAGGTGGTGTATCAGGGGCCGCAGTTGCAATCAGTACAGGCAAAGGACGATTCGCTGGTGCTGGCTTTCGACCCGCTTGCCGGGGAGCTGGTGCTCAAATCCCCCCATGACCAGGCTTTTGCTATCGCCGGTGAAGACGGGCAGTTCCGCTGGGCCGGGGTAGAGCAGCAGGGCAATCGCATTGTATTGTCACATCCTGAGATTGAAGCGCCGGTGCAGGTACGTTATGGCTGGGCGGACAACCCGGATGCGGTGTTGTATAACGGCGCAGGCCTGCCGGCGGGACCCTTTGAGGCGAAGGTGACTAAGCGCTGAGTGGGAACAATATTCACCACGAAGGACACGAAGAGCACGAAGGGGTCAGAGAACGAAGCGCCTGATCCCTGCTTTAAGCTGTGTAACGTTGAAATTGATCAGTAAACCAGTCGGGATGCCAGCCAGTTTCATATATGTCAATAATTGCGCCTCGTGGATGCCTTTAAGATGTTCGACGCTCTTTAACTCAAGGATAAGAGTATTCTCGACAACGATATCAACCCGGTAGCCACAGTCCAAACAGAAGCCTTTGTATTCAACGGGTTGTGGTTGCTGCAGCTTGAATGCAATGCCATTCAGGTCCAGTTCGTGCGCCAGGCATTGCTCGTAGGCCGATTCCAACAATCCTGGACCCAGTTACCGGTGGACCTCAATGGCACAACCGATCACCCGTCTTGAAAGATCATCGAATTCCATCCTGAATGTCTTCCAGTGCTGTTCATAGTGAAATATTTCAACTGTAACTGCAATTCAGCGTTCTGCTCTCTTTCCCCTTCGTGCTCTTCGTGTCCTTCGTGGTAAGTAAACCGCTACGGGTCAATTCTAAAACGGGCCGGCAGCAGGCTGCTGAAACCCGACTCTTCACCATACAAAAAACCTCGCAGTTGTCGGCCAGCGCCTAAACCGGATAAAGTGGCTGCCCTTAATACAGGGTGTCACAAAGGACAAAAGGTGAAAAAGGTAATCATACTGATGGCGTTGCTTTCCCTCGCGAGAGCTTCTTTTGCGACGGAACTTACCGGGGCCTGGGAGCTGGAGTCAGGAGAATACGTCAATGAACAGGGGCAACTGATCAACTACAACGCCGTTGATTTTCACTCCCTGAAGGTCCTGTCTGCCACGCATTTCAGCTTTACCTCTGTCAGGGGCGATAAATTCTGGGCATCCGGCTCAGGAACTTATGAACTCAGCAAGGGTAAGTACAAAGAAGTGCTCAAGTACAATTCATTCGGCCAAAGCCAGGGCGCCGAGTTTGTATTTGACAGCAAAGTGGAGGGGGACTTTTGGTATAACTCCCGCTGGGAAGGGGAAACCCGGGTGGAGTACGAGGTATGGCGCCGGGTCGAATGAACCGGCTTGCCGGGCCTTCTGACAGGAGGCCCGGATGGGCTTGATTACCTGTGTGCCAGACTGGCGTGCTGGTCTTCTATGGCCTGGGCTTCAAAGCGGGTGTTCTGACCCACTGCGATTTGCCACTGTCCTGCTGATCTGGTCATCACATACAGGGGACGCCCCTCTTTGGCCCCCGGCAGAGGCTGATTGTCAGCATTGACCGGCCGTTGCCTGACGTTCACCGCAGCCACCTGGTCACCCAGGAAGCTGATATGCTCGACGGTATAGCTGGCGTACTCATCGCCCAGCGCCGGGGTGAGCACCTGTTGGGTGAAGCGGTTGATTTCATCCCAGCCGGTCATGCGCTTACCCAGTGCCGTCACCCAGACTGCCTGAGGGGTCAGCAGTGCCATAAACCCATCCGGGTCCCTGTCGCGCTGGGCTTTGTCCAGTCTGGCCACGGTTTGCTCAATCATGGCGATATCCCGTTTGCGATGCGATCCGGTGGCGATGGCTGTCTGGTTGGTCTTAGTCATGGTAACTCCCTGGTTGATCAATTCGAGGATAAAGCGGTTTATGGTTCTGCCCTTTTCTTAAACGGCCTGTACCTGTTTCTGCCCATGCAGCATGCAGACAATGGCCACCAGCATAAAGATGGCTGCGGGGATGATGGCCGGCAGCAGCGGCTCACCCAGCAGGGCAACCGATACCGGAATACCAAATGCAGCACTGACGGCACCAATGAGGCTCAGGAATACGGGTCCGCCGGCTTTTTGCAGGATAAACAGCAGCTTGAACTGGGTGGCGAAGACCAGAGCTTGCAGCACCAGCAGGCCGGTTTTGGCGCCATCCAGATCGGTCAGCATAATACCCTGGGGTCCCGCTGAACCGGCCAGCGCCAGGATCAGGGTCGCGGCCATCAGCATGCCCGGTGCCAGGGACTCCGCCTTGGCCCCCTTAGGCCAGTGACTGCTGCGATAGAGGTTGCCCGCGGCCAACAGCACCGGCCCCAGCAAGGTGAGCAGGATCCAAAGCCGGTCATCCGTTGCCGAAGACCACTTGGCCATTACCAGTACGCCGGCGCCGGCCAGGGCAAAGGCCACCCCGGCAGCGCGCCAACGATTAAATGACTCCATACCCAGCATCAGGGCACCCAGATAAGTCAGCAGTGGTGGTAGCGAGAGGGTCAGGGCCACAAAGCTCACCCCCACCTTTGACACCGCACTGAAGAAGATAAAATTGGAACCGGCCACCGACAAAAACGCCGCCACAAAATAGTAAACCAGGGCAGGCCTTTTCAGTGGCAGGGGCTGCCTCTTCGCTAAAGACAACAGCCCGAGCATCAGGGTGGCCCCGGCCAGGGACCAGGTCAGATAGGGGAACTGGGCAAAGCCCAGGGTATTACTGACCTTGGCCATATTGGTCGACAGGGCCAGCAGGGCGCCGCAGGCCAGTAAGGTAGTAAAAGCGATCAGCCTGGTACGATTCGCTTGTTGTCTGAACATTTCCTGAGTAGGCATTTCAATCTCCTTGGAGTGGTAATCAACCTGTTTGAAAAGCCTATTGCATGACATAGAATGGATAAACATCCATAAAGATAACTCATTGTTTCTGTATGTTGACCAATACCAATTACTATTCTGGACTCAGTGATGTCGCGGCCTTTATCTGTGTAGTGCAGGCAGGCTCCTTTACGGCAGCCGCTGAACAACTCAATACCTCAAAATCTGTGGTCAGCAAGTACATCAGCCGGCTGGAAGACAGACTTGGCGCCAAACTGCTTACCCGGACCACCCGCAGGCTGACATTGACCGAAGTGGGCAGGACCTTTTACCAGGGCGCGAGCCAAGGCCTCGAAGCCATTGAGAGTGCAGAAGAGGCCGTCTCTTTTTTGCAGGGCAAGCCCAGGGGTACCATCAGGATCAACGCTCCCCTTTCTTTTGGCGCTCTGCATATCGCACCGGCCCTGCAGGAATTCCTGACGGAATATCCCGAAGTGCAGATAGATTTGCGTTTTGAAGACCGGCAAATAGATATGATCAAAGAAGGTTTTGACCTGACGGTGAGGATCACCCGGCAACTGGAAGGCAACCTGATCGCCAGACGAATTGCACCCTGCCGACATGTGCTGGTTGCCTCGCCGGACTACGTGCAACAGCACGGCATGCCCAAAGAGCCGGAAGACCTGCCCAGGCATAAGATCATTGCCTATCAGTATCAGCAGTCTTCAAGGGAGTGGGAATTTACCGCTGCCCAGGGTCAGCCCAAGCGTATTGCTGTGGACGGTCCCATCCAGATGAACAACAGTCTGGCGATACGGGAGGCCATTCTGGCCGGCGCCGGTATCGCCAGAATGCCGACCTTTGCGGTGGGCGGCGATATCGAGGCGGGCCGGTTGGTCCAATTGCTGAGCGCTTACAGCCTGCCGGAACTCTCAATTTATCTGGTTTTTCCCCAGCGCGAATACCTGGCCCCCAAAGTCAGGGCCTTTATCGACTTTATGGCCCATCGCCTGGAGGGCAAACCCTACTGGGATGGTTTTCAGAGCAAACCAAATTATTAGATATTTGCGAACAAACAGTCACCAATATGCCTGTTTATCAGATAATAAGAAGACAATAGCCTGTACGCATCTTCAGTAAAGCCAAGGAATAAGATGATGCGTATTAGCAAACTGATTTACACCGCCACCCTGTTAACCCTGCTCGGCCCGCTGTCACAACCGACCTTTGCCCAATCCGCCCAGGTGGGGAAAAGTCCCTGGGGGCCACAGGATGAACTGGGAAGACTCAACCTGATGACGGATAAAAGCCGCGCCGCCGTTTTGTCACGTATCTCCGGCGGTCAGGTGTATGACTTGTCCGTTGAATACTACATGGGCATGCCGGGTTGGTTCCCTGCCGGCGATCCCCGTTATACCTTCTGGATGACCCACACGCCGCAGGGCACCATCAACGATGATCCGCTGAACGTCGGCAAAGAGATGAACCAGCATGTCAGTTACTCCGGCTCAGCTATTTCCATGTATGCCCATACCGGCACCCATATTGACGCGCTGAACCACTTCGGCCTGAATGGCGAGATCTATAACGGCTTTGCGGCCGACAAGCATCTGGGGGATCGCGGCTGGAACAAAACCGGCGCAGAAACCATCCCACCGCTGGTCGCCCGCGGGGTCCTGATTGATGTACCCGCCGCCCAGGGCGTCGAGGTATTGCCGCCGAATTTTCGCATCGGAAAAAAAGAAATCATCCATGCGCTCAAGCAACAGCAACTGACCCTGGCCGAAGGGGACATAGTATTGATTCGTACCGGCAGAATGCAGCAGTACGGCCACACTGACAGCTACCTGCAGGATCCGCCCGGCCTGGCCATGAGCGGCGCACAGTACCTGGTTGAAAACGGCGCGATGGTCATCGGCGGTGACAACCTCAGCCTGGAAGCCTTTCCTTCCCAGGTGCAGGGCAACTACATTCCCGTGCACACCTACCTTCTGGCCCAGCACGGCGTGCCAATAATGGAACTGGTCAATCTGGAGGAGCTGGCCAGTGACAAGATCTACCAGTTCGCCTTTATCGGGGGCTCCCTCAAACTCCGGGGTGCCGATGCCGCGCCAATGCGACCGGTTGCCATTCCTATCCGGTAACGCCTATTCCGGACACAGTGCGACGCTGTGTCCGGGTCCCGCATGCCGTTATTGGCTACTCCGATGGCGGCACTTTGCCTGGGTTTGCGCTGTTGGTTGCGTTCCAGCAGGCCTGTGCAACAAACAACGCGCTTAAGTAGTGCTTACCCCATGATCGGCAAAGACCGCAGGTAGTCTGAACGACCTTTCTCCGGTACAGTCTGCAATCTGAATAGCAACCATTTGCCCGTCACAGGACGACCTGAAAGGGCAAGACACCCTGCGGTTTGGATGCAAAAAGTTATCTGGATACATTGTGAGGTCGGTCAGGATGGTGAATAACGACCTGCTGCAGATGGCCCTGAAGGCGCTGCACCTCCGTATGCAAGCCTATTCGCCCTTGTCTGATGCAACCTGGCGGGATATGCAAGCGATCTGCCGTCTTCGTCAGCTACAAAAAGGCGAACACTGGCTTAAAGCCGGCGAGCGGCCCGATTGCTTCGGTTTTGTCTACCAGGGGCTGATGCGCGTCTACGCGCTGGCCGAACAGGGCTGGGAATACAATAAGAATTTTTTTGCCGAAGGCAGGTTTCCCGGCAGCATGACCGCGTTGCTGGAGGGCAAAGCGTCCAGCCTGGCGGCGCAGGCGCTGGAGGACTGCATCTTACTGGAGATTGATTTTGCCGGGTTCCGTGAGCTGCTGACCCTACATCATGATCTGGCCCTGTTTCAGATCCAGTATCTGGAGACGCACTGGCTGAAATTCAGGGAAAAGCGGGAAATCGCCCTGGTGCAGGATGACGCTACCAGCCGCTATGAACGTTTTTTGCAGGAACACGGCAAGCTGGCCGACAGGTTGCCCCAGTACCATATTGCCTCCCATCTGGGCATCACGCCCACGCAGTTGAGCCGGATCAGAAAAAACCGCCATTCTCAACCTATGTAAATGAGCCCGGCGAAGTCCCTGCGTAAGCTCTTTGATATTACCCATCATTGATTGGAGCCCTACGCATGTCATTACTGGAAGCACTGAACTGGCGGTACGCCGCCAGGGCCTTTTCTGAGCAACGTCTGGACGACGAGCAGATCAGGCAACTGTTGGAAGCCACCCGCCTGAGCGCGTCATCTTATGGGCTGCAACCCTATCGCATACTGGTGATAGCCTCACGACAGGAACGGGAGAAACTGCTGCCGTATTCCTTTGGTCAAACCAAGATTAGGGACTGCTCGCACCTGTTGGTGTTTGCCGCCTCCACCCTGCCCGTAGACCAACAGGTGGACGAATATATTCAGCGCCTGGCGGATATCCGGGAACAGAGAGTCGACCAGCACCAGGGTTATGCCACCCATATGAAGTCGGCCCTGGGCGCCATGAGCCTGGATAAGCAACACCAATGGGCCCATGAACAGGCCTATATTGCCCTGGGCACCCTGCTGACCAGCGCCGCCCTGATGCGCATTGACAGTTGTCCCATGAGCGGCATCGACAAATTGCGCTATGACGAGGCGCTGGGTCTGGCGGACATGCATCTGACCACTTCGTTTGTGTGCGCCCTGGGTTACCGGCATACCGAAGATAGGTCTGCACAACAGGCCAAAGTGCGTCTACCCCTCTCCAGCCTGGTAGCATGGCCGTTAACCTTCTAGGCATTCTGGCGCTGCTGGCCTGGGCGGCCATTGCCGCCCAGGCCAGCATGAATGCCCAGCTTGGGGTGTTGCTGCGCAACTCGACACTGGCTACCGCCATTGCGTTTGCCGGCAGTATGCTGGTTACCCTGTTGGCGCTGTTGTTGAGCCAGCGGCCGTTTCCCAGAGGCGACGAATGGCTGGCCGTGCCCCCGTACCTTTGGTTCGGTGGGGCGCTCAGCGCCCTGGGGGTGGGACTGTTTTATTACCTGATCCCCAAAATGGGTGTGGGTCCAATGATGTCCTTCGCCCTGACCGGACAAATACTGGTGGCGATGCTGGCCAGCCACTATGGTTGGTTCGGTCTGCCGGTCAGGTCAGTCGACGCCCTGAAGCTGCTCGGCATCGCCGCGCTGCTGGCCGGTATACTCTTGATCAACTGGAGGCAGACGTGAATCATCCGACTTCTCTGTGGAAGGCCAACATCTCCAACCAGACCGCCCTGTGGCAGCGAATGGGCTGTGAGGCTCTCAGCATTAAGGGAGAGGGCTGGCTGCAGTCTCTGAGTTGGCCGTACAAGCTCTGGCCCGAGTCAGGCAAAACGGCTTTGACAATAAGAGACCTTGTAGAGGCGCAACCCCACCTGCATGCCAGAACCCGCGTGCCGTTCTGGTCACAGAATGAGGTTACCCTCCCCTGGCAACAGCAGATGCCGCCTGTCTCCAGCGAGCAAATACTGATGTACCAGGGCCTGCAGGACCAGCCGCAAACCCCCAGGCAGCAAAACCCGAAGGGGATTAGGCTCAACAGCGTACAAACCCCTTCACAACTGTACGCCTGGTGGCAGATCTGCGAGCAGGCTTTTGCCTATGAGATTGATATCCAGGTTATACAACACCTGGCAAGGCAAGCCGATCTGCTATTGCTGCTGGCTGAAAAAGACAACGAAGCTGTGGGGACTGCAATACTGTTTACTACCGGCCAAGTTGCCGGACTACACCAGTTGGGCGTGGCCCAGGCAGCACAAGGCCAGGGAGTGGCCCGTGCCATGATGCACCAATTGTTGGCCATAGCGGGGGAGTGCCGGGCGCAATGGATGACACTGCAGGCATCCAGCAAAGGGTTGGGACTGTATGAGCAACTGGGCTTCAGCCGTCAGGGAGTGGTAAGAAACTATTCGCCAAAAAATACTGAACTGGCGTGAGGCCTGTATTGCGTAAGCTCACTCTTATGCTCTAATTCAAGGCACCCATGTATACCCTGGAGTAGTAATGAAATTGGACGGATTGATTGTAAGGGAAGCACAGCCTGAAGACTATGACGCCCTGCTGGCACTGGAACAAAAGGTGGTGGAGGCAGAGCGCCCCTTTAATGCGGATCTGAAAGAAACAGGGGTCCACTACTACGATATTCACAGGCTGATCTCGGACCAGAGTACCAGGATGATAGTGGCAGAACTGTCCGGGACCATTGTCGCCACAGGCTACATGCAGGTACGGGACTCAAAGTCCTCCTTAACCCATGATAAGCACGGCTACCTGGGCTTTATGTATGTCGCACAGAAATACCGGGGGCTTGGACTGAACAAAATAGTTGTGCAGGACCTGGTGGACTGGGGACAGTCCCGGGGGATCCGCCACTTCTATCTCGATGTGTATGCTGACAATGCCGCCGCAGTGCGGGCCTATGAGAAGTTTGGTTTTCAGCCTTCCCTGATTGAAATGAAGCTGGTCACCCTGGAATGACGTTCCAGGTTACCGGTGGTCCTGAACGGGAAAACCCAGGCCTTTGTCACAATGAAATCACTTTGAGGTCCCTATCCCACAGACTGTCCAAATAGTGAGTAACTTGTTGGTTAGCCCCATTAAACACATTGGCTCGCGTTCAACGACAAGAATATTGGTTCTACCTCATCAAACTATAGGTAAGTGCCTGTGACAGTGAGAGAAAACCGGGTACAGTGACTCTATTTAAGAACAGGCGGTTTGGAGTTATATCGAATTCCACTAAGCTGTTATATGTAAAGGAAGCCGCACTGGAGTGTTGGATAGCATTCGAGGTTTTTATGTTTTTCTTAACGCTTGAAAGTGTGACTTCACGGATGTTTATTCGAGGAAGTGAAAACACCACCCAAAGCTAGGAAAGATGCAGGGGAACCAACCTTAATGGGTAATGGCCACATGATCAGCGCATGGTCTTTGAATAAATACCTTATGAATCGAAAAATCCCAGCTTGGGAAGCTGCACCTTTAGGAGGAGCAAATGAGAAAACTGGTAAGTTCAGGCTCTCCTCTGGAAGAACCAATTGGATTTTCCAGGGCATGCAGAGTTGCGAACATGATTTCTGTCTCTGGGACGGCCCCCATAAAGAATGGTGAAACCACATGCATCGGAGACGTATACGGGCAGACAAAGTATTGCTTGGATTTATCTATCCAAGCTATTGAGGAAGCTGGTGGACGCCCGACTGATATAATCAGAACTCGTATCATGCTTACTGATATATCTCGTTGGGAGGAGGCAGCCAAAGCGCATGGTGAGCTATTTTCTCAAATAAAGCCCGCATGCACCTTTGTTGAAGTGAGTCGCTTCATTACCCCGGATTGGCTCGTAGAGACGGAAGTCGATTGTGTCTTGGAACAGGTATAATAAACGCATCACACAGAGGTTATTGACTCAGCTCTGTAACGCTCACTTATGCGCCCAGCGTTCATAAGCTCTTAGGAATTTAAAAAAATGTGGCAATGCCCAAAATGCAAAAGAGAGTTTACGCGTAAGAACCAGAGGCACGCCTGTGGTACCGGAGATCGGGATGACGTAATACGGGATAGACCACAGTCCGTCGTCGAGGTTTACCGGGCCATTGAAGAGTTCACTAGTAAGCTGGGCAAAGTCGAAACTGTTGCGAGAGACAGATATGTGCTTTTCCGAAGCTCCCGGATATTTGTCGATCTCTCCATCATGAAAGACGTGGTTCGTGTCGCTGTTCATATTGGACGCACTGTCGACAACCCAATCTTTATAAAGATCGTTGACGATGGCAAACAAGTTACCCATGTGGCTAAAATTGCAAATCTTCGTGAGCTCAAAAAACTAGAGCCCTATATAAAGGAGGCATATGAGTTTTCCGTATCCGAACAGTCAAGCTCCTAACAATTACAGGTGCCGGGTCCGTAAACTACGCCGTATTTTCACGCTACTTGTCCTGACTCTCACCTTTTAACGGGGGATGCGCTGTGTAAGTAGCGGCTCCCAACCCTATCCCTGCTGATTCCTCAGTGTCGCCATTCTGCTGATATTACCCAATGAGGTCAGCGCCAGGTAGGCGGCGCACAGGTAGCCCGAGCGGTTGAGTCTGACCAGTTCGTCGCCTTGCACGGCGTTGAGTTTGTCCTGGCTGATGCTGTAGTAGCCTTTGAGTTGCACTTTGGTGTCGTTGTGCAGCTCGATTTCGATATTGACCGGCTCCAGCAGGCCGAGCCTGTCGAACACCGCCAGCATCTTCTGATCCTGGCTGATGCCGTCTCGGATGCGGCTGAGCAACTGGCCGATGTGCTCCAGGTACGGGCTGTTGCCGCCGTGAGGCAGAAACAGCGGTTGGCCCTGGGTTTCGTTGACTCTCGGGTCGTCGCAATCCAGGTGGATCACCGGCACCTGTTGCTCCTCGCCTTCGATCACCTGGTTTTGAAAGCCAATCATAAAAGGGCCACGGGCGATCATGGCCGGCACATAGTCTGTCCGCCAGCCACCGGGCAGGTCAGTAGCCAGAAACAGATTCTCCTCCGCCTGGAAGCCCAGCAGGGCAACGCTTTGAAACTGACCCTGCTCGGGGCTTTTGCGAAACAAAATGGGATAGTGACGCTGGATATCCGCATACTCCGCGGGAAAAGTCAGAGTCAGGCCAACCTGGTGACCGAATTCGGCGGCGTGGCGGGTCAGGACCCGCAGGTTCTGATGAGTGACGTTGTTCAGTAGTTCAGGCCTGGCCATAGGTACTCCTTGCTAGTGACTGTGATCTGCCCTGTCCTTGCTGCGCCGCTCAGGCAAGGCAGTCGATAAAGCTGCTGATGGTCAGCCGCCCCTGCATCGGGTCGGCAGACAATACGGCATCAGGCGCAATGGCCCCAGAGTGCAGGGAATGACGCCGATAGACGATGAGCCGGTTGAATAGCCCCTCCTGGTGGGCTGTCTGTTCAAACAGGGGGGTGTCGCCGTTGATATAGCCCTGCTCCGGGCTTGGTATATTGGGTCCGTCATTTTCACGCTCCAGGGAGCGGAAATAATCCACCGCCCGGGACTCATCAATAGTCTCAAAGCCGGTCTGCCGGTGCCGGTAAAATGCCGTGCCGCCCTGCGGCCCTTTAAACAGGTAATGCACCGCGGCCAGAGCGTCTTTGTCTGGTGTGTCGAAATGGGGGATGCGCTGCAGCAATTTAAGCTGCTGTGGCGCCGTGGTAACGATGGAAAAATGGCACACCGAGAAGCCCAGTTGCCGGGCCGGCAAGGCAAAAAAGTCAATCAGCTCATCCTGCAGACTGTCCAGCAGCGGAAAAATGGCACACCGAGAAGCCCAGTTGCCGGGCCGGCAAGGCAAAAAAGTCAATCAGCTCATCCTGCAGACTGTCCAGCAGCATGCTGCGATAGGCCGCCGGCGCCGGCGCCCGTACCCCGGGGTAGTAGGGAGAATTCTGAGTAAAGCGGCTCAGGCCCGCCTGCTCCACAAGCCACTGGGGCTCATCGACAAAATTATCCACCACCAACAGAGGCGCCTGCTCGTTGCCAAAGCGCAGCCGCCTGATCTGTATCTCCGGATGGGCATGCAGAGTCTGCGCAGCCATGTCAGCCCTCTGCCTGGCAGTACTGGCGGATAAAATCCTGATGGGCGGGCAACCTTTCCACTACCCGTGCGATGGTCTGGCGGATACTCCCCATATGCCGGGCCAGTTCCTGCTCGCTGAGGGTGGCGACAATCTCATGGTAACCTGTCGGCATCAGCCTCTGGCCCAGCATGACATGGGTCCAGGACTCCAGGCGGAACAGCTCGTCGCCGGTCTGGAAGGCATGGGCCCCTTCGCGGAACAGCTCCATACGATGGGCCAGGGTGTCGGGGATGGGCATAGTGCGGCAGTAGCGCCAGAACTCGCTGTCATCCCGTTCAGTCTGGTGGTAGTGCAAGATGATAAAGTCGCGGATCTTCTCCAGTTCGACGATGGACTGCTGGTTGTATTCATCGATCCTGGCCTGGGACACGCCGTTGAACGGGAAGAGCCTGAGCAGCCGGATCACGCCGCTCATAAACAGGTAGATACTGGTGGACTCCAGCGGCTCCACAAAGCCGCTGGACAGGCCCAGGGCCACACAATTTTTATTCCAGAACTGTTTGCGCCGGCCGGTCTGGTAGCGCAGCACCCGCGGTTCGGTCACCGGCGGGGTCTCCAGGTTGGCCACCAGTCGCGCCTTCGCCTGCTCATCGCTCAGATAATCCCCGGCATAGACCAGGCCGTTGCCCACCCGGTGCTGCAGCGGAATACGCCATTGCCAGCCCGCATCATGGGCCATGGCGCGGGTATAGGGCGGCAGGGAATCGGCCGCTTCGGTCTGCACCACCGCCGCGGAGTTACAGGGCAGCCAGTGTCCCCAGTCCTCGAAGCCGGTTTTAAGGGTCTGCTCAATCAACAGCGCCCTGAAACCCGTGCAGTCGATAAACAGGTCTCCTTCTATCCGCTGGCCGGACTCCAGCACCAGGGCGCTGAGATTGCCGTCGGCGTGCTGCTCAACCCGGGCAATCTTGCCTTCGATGCGCATGGCCCCCTGGGCTTCGCTGAACTGGCGCAGGAAGCGGGCGTAGCGGCCGGCATCCAGGTGATAGGCATAACTGATGGTGGAGCTGGACGACTTGCCGAACTTATGGGCCCTGGCGGCCTGCAATTCGTAACAGTAATCACCGAAAGGCGCCTCGATACCCAGTTGCAGACCATGCAGGTAATAGTGCTGGAAGTCGGCCAGGAAGCTGCCCTTACCGGTGGTGCCGAAGGGGTGGATATAGCGATCCCCTATCCGCCCCCAGTTTTCAAAAGAGATACCCAGCTTAAAGGTAGCGTCGGTGGCCCGCATGAAGGCCTGTTCGTCGATGCCCAGCAGATTATGGAACAACTGCACCGGCGGAATGGTGGACTCGCCCACCCCCACAGTGCCGATTTCCTCGGACTCCACCAGCACCACCTCGATGCGTCCGGCCAGGCGCTTGGACAGGGCTGCTGCCGCTACCCAGCCCGCTGTGCCGCCGCCGGCGATGACCACTTTCTTCACTCTGTCTGTCTGCATAGGGTATGTTCGCCTTTTATCCTGCTGCTAACGGTTCAGCCGGCTGAGCAGCATGGCGCGTAACTGGCGCGCTTTGATGTCATCCAGTTCACCCAGAAAGCCCCGGGCCTGCTCCGGCAGATGCCGGCCGGCCCGGTCTGCATCGCCGAATACGTAGTAGTCCAGCACTTCGCGCCAGGCGCGTTTTTCATGCTCAGGCTTATCCCTCAGGCAGAGCAGGGCGTGGTACAGCACGTTCATGCCGGATCCCGTATAGGCCGGCGCTTCGCTCCACCAGTAGTTAATCAGGATATTGAAGTCATTCAGACCTTCCACCTGATGCCACCACATGCTGGGCAGAAACAGCGCATCCCCTGGCTCCAGTTCGGCTATCTGGCCGGCTTCGACCGCTTTGGGGAAATCGGGGAACCTGTCCAGGTCCGGGTTACTGAAATCCACCATGCTGATAGCCTGGCCGCCCGGAGTGGGCTCCAGGGGGCCGGGATAGAGATTGGCAATCTGCTCGGGGGGAAACAGGCTGAAGCGTCGGTTGCCCACCACACAGCAGGCCAGATTGCTTGATGCGTCATAATGGGCGCAGGCCAGGGTCTTGTTGCCAATCCAGATGCTGACCCGGTTGGCCTCCACCGGGTAACCCGGATCGGGCCGTGGCAGGTGCAGGTCGTTTTCTTCACGCAAGGCGGGAAAGTGGGTATGGATCAGGTTGGAGGCGATATAGTAGGAGGGCGGATGCTGTTCCTGTCTGGCCGCAAGGATTAGATCCAGCACTTCATCGATCTGCGCCTTGCGGGTTTCGTAATTAAGCCGGGTAACCTCTTTATCGTAAAAATACCGGCCGTTAAGACCGGGCTCACCAAAGTAGACCTGGGACGGTTTGCCGTTGTAGTGGGATTTCAGGTAGTCCACCGCCGCCTCGCTGGACTGCCTGCCCAGATCCACCAGTTTCCAGTGCCGGACCAGCCCCTTAAGCACCAATGGCACCGGTGAATTCAGCACATTGTCGGGGATGCTGCCGGGCTGGCAATCTTCAATCACCCGGGTCCTGTTGTGGATGCTCAACATAAAACGTCTTTACCTGCCAAAACCAGCTTAACCATAGCATGCACCGGTGACTTGCCCATGGGAAAATTTACCGGCCAACTACCGTTTATTACACTGGATACTGCCCCTGTAATAGGAATAGCAAAGCCGCTGGAACCAGCGGCTTTGCCTGTCTACCTCAGATTGAACAGCAGCTCCAACCTAGAAGTTGTAGCGGGCGCCAATCTGATAGCGGGCACCCAGGTCGGTCAGATACCAGAGCATGTCTTTGTTACGGGCATGCTGGCGATCATTCTCACCGGTAATGTTCAGCCCCTCGAAGAACACCGAGAACTGATCATTGATGTCATAACTGACGTTGACGTCGAGCTGCCAGTAGGCTTCCACATAACGGGGGTTATTGGAGCCTTTCTTGTTGGTTTCGGCCAAATAGGTGTCACGCCAGTTCCAGGCCACCCGGGCCTGCCAGCCGTCTTTCTCATACAGACCAATCAGGTTGGCGGTATCGCTCAGCCCCACCAGAGCAAACTGGTTCTGGTTCGGATCGGCATTGTTATCAAAGCCCACATCGCCGCGCACTATGGTGTAGTTGGCCTGCACGCCGAAGCCGCTGTCACCGAAGAAATGCTGGATGGCCAGTTCGGCGCCGTAGAGTTTGGCTTCCTTACTGTTGTCCGGCGTATTGGTGCGGAACGTCATCTCCGGATCATTGTCATTGGCGACCAGGTCAAACCCTGCATGGTTTGCCAGGAAGTCGATCTGATCCGGCGTTCCGGTAAAGGACGGGTTGGCCCCATATTCGTCAATCATATCCGGATGGTTGCGATACTCGTTGAACACCATCATGGCATACAGGTAAGTGTCATCCAGCGGGAAGCCGGCATCCAGTACATCCTGGGCGGCCTGCTGGGCCCGGGGACCGGCCGTCACATCGCGGATATCCAGCAGGGGCTGGTCAACCTGGCGGCTGCCGAGAAAGTTGATTACGTCCTTCTGGAAGAAGCCGGCCGACATATAGCTGTAGGGGTTGTAGTACCACTCCAGGGACAGATCGAAATTTGAGGACTCCAGGGGCAACAGCCCCGGGTTGGACGCATCGGCAGTAGGTCTTGCCCCCAGCAGCGTAGAGCCGCCGCCGCCGCCGAAGTTGGAGGCGGACACGCCCAGATCACCCAGGCCGGCCCGGGCAATGGTCTTGCTGAATGAGAAACGTCCCTTGAGGTCGTCAGTAATATTCAGGCTGATATCCAGGCTCGGCAGCAGATAATCGTACTTATTCTCTGCCGAGACAGCCTCTGCAGGCACGCTGGCATCCACATAGGAGACCACATCGTTATTGTCTTCCCACTGGAAGTAAACACGGCTGTTCAGGGAGCTGGATTCCGTCTCGGTTTCCTCATAGCGCATGCCGGCCAGCACATCGAAAGGCATATTACCCACTTCGCCGTTCAGACTGATCTGGAAATAGGCGGCAAAGGTATCTTCCTCGACAATATCGTCGTAGGACAAGGCTTCTTCAGAGGCGGTAGGAATCCCCGGATACAAATCCAGGGCGGCATCATAGAGGGCGCGGGGATCGGCGATAAAGCCGTAGCCGCCTGCCAGCGTGTCGTAGTCGTCAAATTCATTGGGCAGGTCGAACGGCTGGATCAGATCGCCGAACTCCCCTGGATTGCCCACGTTCCAGTTACCCAGGGCAATATTATTACCGGCCGTCTGCATGGAGCGGGCCTCCATGGCGCGGGTTTCCAGACCAAAATCGAAGCGGCCGTCGTCGAACTGGTACTTACCGTCAAGCTTGATTTGGGTGATCTCGGTTTTCTGGCTGGCGTTTCTCAGCCTGGCAATGGACGAGCCCACATCGCCGGCGTCCACCACGCCGTTGCCGTTGGCCCCCTTGCCAGGGATGGTATCGTCATACTGGTTCAGATAGGTGGGCAAATCGCCTCCCCAGAACCACTCCCTTGAGGTGACAATAGGCGCGCCCAGGCCCACGGCCAATTCGCCGGTATTACGGGGGCCGGTGCCGCGGCTGTACATTTCAGAGTCATGGGCATCCAGCATCAGGGTCAGATCGTCGTTAACCTGATACTCCAGGTTCAGACCCAAAGACTTAAGGGTATTGGTCTGTTCACGCCATTGCTGCTCATAGCCTTCATCCACGGCACTGGCGTAAGCTTCTTTCATATAGGTAGGGGTTTTTACCTGGTTGTCATCAAACTCGACGATTTGGGTGTTGGATCCCACTTGCAACCAGTTGGTGATCTCCCCCCTATGCTCAATGATTTCGTTTTCGGCGAAGGTATAGTCCAAGGTGGTGGTGAAGTTCTCCACCGGCCGGTACTGCAGGGTCAACTGGGCATTGTCACGGGTACGCTGGGTATTGGAGAAGGCATAACGGATGTCGTTTGGCCGGGCATAAAGCTGGCCCTGCTCGGGGGCATTGCGATAGTCCGCATCGGCGTTGTTCCAGAGTCTGTCCGGGTCGGCGATATCGTCCCAGTAGTCCACCTGCCAGTCGTTGACCGTGGCCCCGGTGTAGCCCGAATCCCGCTGCTGGTGGCTGGCGGTCAGGGTGACACCGAATTTGGCGTCGTCATCGGCATAACTGAAAATACCTGACAGTTCCGGCGTCACGTCATCACCGGTGCGGTTGGTGGTGTCATGCACCGCTTTGACCCCGACGCTTCCGATGGTTTCACCCGGATTGTCCAGGGGTTTGGCAGTCTTGATATTGACTGTGGCACCGATACCGCCGGTAGTGATGCTGGCCTTGCCCGTCTTGTAGACTTCCACGGCGCGGATGCTTTCGGACGCCAGGTTGGCAAAGTCGAAGGCCCTGGCACTGCCGCCCCGGGTGGTACCGTCGGCGTCGGAGCCTGCGCCATAGGTGGTTCCGCCGGGCATGGTACGACCGTTGAGGGTGACCATATTAAAATCCGGGCCAAAACCCCGTACGGTAATTTCCGAGCCTTCGCCGTTGGTGCGGCTGATGGACACGCCGGTGATACGCTGCAGCGACTCCGCCAGGTTGGTATCCGGAAACTTGCCTATATCCTCGGCAGAGATGGCATCCACCACCCCCATGGAATGACGTTTGACCTGAGTGGACTCCTGCAGGCTGGAGCGCATGCCACTGACCTGAATGACTTCGACCCCTTCTGTCTCACCCTGCTGTACTTCCTGAGCATAAGCTGGCACGACGGCCATCCCCCCCAGCAGCAAGGAGATGCTTTTCGCCAGGGTAGATTTGCTGAATCTGTTGTGTTTGTTCATGTTGTATCCCACTTTGTCTCTATTGAGTGACCCAACGCAGATCTCTGTTGTGATTAACCTGTCTGTTCAATCTGCATCAGCGGCTCTTTGTCAAACGCTGGTCAGCCTGGCTTCTGAAAAGCGCCCGGGCACATCACTAGACCAACGTGGTGAAAACGATTGTAAGCGTCCCTGTCTTACTTGTGGCTTGCAAAAATGCATTTGCCCCTTGTGATTTTTAACAAGGCATTTACAGCTACTGGCGAAAGTTATTTACCTGCCTAAAATGACGGTCTCAGTCATCCGGCAGCTACCCGGCTTTTCCAGCCTGACTACCTCAGCAGCCGATCACTATGCCTTGCTCAGCATTCCAGTCCTTTATCAGCCACAGCACCTCGCATCAGTCAGGGGTTCCACTTAACGGAAGCCTACCTCAACCCTCGGCACTGAGCATTTGATATACAAACGTTTTCAACTCATTAACTATTATTGTCGACCTTTCTGCGTTCCACATTGCCGGTTTAAGGACCTTTAATTATCAAATAGACAAATAAAATACCTTTATTTTCAACGACAAAGAAAAACCTATCGGTATAGAACCTAATCGACATAAGGATTATTGATTGCCAGAACAAAAACTGCAAACGTTTTCAGTCGTTTTTGTGACTTTTTTGTTAATTAATTTGCCGGACCCCTGTCGTCTGTACCGGAACGCCTTACCGGTCAACCATGGAAGGTCGGCAGCCTGTTACCGTCACTATCAAAAGTTATGCAGGCATTTCATTCCGGTTTGGTTTTCAGCGCTAAAGAGTCATCTGGCAGAGGCTTTCTCACAGGACTTCCTGAATAACGTCAGCGATCAGAGGGATAAAAAGGACGCGATAGTGAACCGGCCGCTCAGCGGGTCAAGGTCGAAGGCGGATAGGTTGGGAATGTCCCCCGAATGCAGGCTGGAACAACGGTAGATCAACGCCCGGTTGAATCTGGCCGGTATCGAGGCGATACGCTCATACAGCGGCGTGGAACCATTGATATAGCCTACCGGCTGGCCATGGGTCAGAACGTCCGTCTTCAGGCTTTGCTGATAAGGCTGTTGACGATCAGGGGTAATGTATTCGTATCCTGTGCTGCGGTGCCGGTAAAAACTGGTGCCGCCATGCTTGCCGGTACACAGGTAGTGGATGATGGCCAGCTCGGCGGGGTTTGGCCGGTCAAAATGCGGCAGACGCTGCAGCAGACTCAGTTGCGCCGGCGGTGTGCTGACCATGGAGTAATAGCATTCGGCCTTGGCCAGATGACTGACCGAGGCGCCGAAACAGGAACTCAGCCCGGGCGCCAGCTCATCCAGTAAGAACCGTCCGTATGACGCCGGAGCGGGTGAGCGCAGGCCGGGATAAAGGCCCCCTGCGGGTAGTACGTTATGCTGGGTCAGGGCATAGTCCACCAATTCCCGGGGATGGGCGAAAAAGTTGTCCACTACCAACAAAGGTTGGTGTTCCAGTCCGATACTGTGCTGCCGGGCATCCATCAGTAAATTTTCCGGGCCTTGCAGTGCTGGTCGATAAAGTTCTGGTGTGAGGGCATATAATCCACCGACTTGCGGATGACCCCGCGGATACTTTCCAGTCGGCGAGCCAGTTCCTCCTCGCCAAACACGTCCACCAGCGGATGGTAGCCCCGGGGTTCGATGCCCTGCCCCAGCATGACTTCGAACCAGCTAAGATCACTGAACATTTCGTTATTGAAACGGAATACCCGGCCGTTGGAACGGAATTGCTCGATTTTCTGGGTCAGTTCTTCCGGCACTGCCATGGTGCGGCAGTAGTCCCAGAAGGGTGAATCATTCCGGTTGGTGGCGTGATAGTGCAGGATCAGGAAGTCCCGGATCCTGTCATAGTCAAAATGCATCTGGCGGTTGAATTCGTCAATATCGGCCTGGGCAAACTGACGATCGGGAAAGAAGCTGAACAATTTGGAGATGGCAGCCTGTACCAGATGCAAGCTGGTGGACTCCAGCGGCTCCATAAAGCCTCCGGCAAGGCCCACAGCCAGGCAGTTCCTGTTCCAGAACTGCCTGCGTTTTCCGGTGACAAAACGGATCAGCCGGGGCTCGGCCAGTGGCTCGCCGTCCAGGTTGTCCAGCAAAATCCCGGTGGCTTCATCCTCTGACATAAAGCGGCTGCTATAGACATGGCCGTTGCCCACCCGGTGCTGAAGCGGAATGCGCCATTGCCAGCCGGCCTTTTGTGCCGTGGCGCGGGTAAAAGGCCAGGGCTCGGTGCTGTTGGCGCTGGGCACGGCAATGGCGCGGTCACAGGGCAGCCAGTGGCTCCAGTCCTCAAAACCGGTTTTCAGGGTCTGTTCGATGAGCAAGCCGCGAAAGCCCGAGCAGTCGATAAAAAAGTCTGCTGCATGCTCGCTGCCGTCTTCCAGTACCAGTGAACGGAGAAAGCCGTTCTCATGCTGACGTACCTCTGTTACTTTGCCCTCGGTACGCACGACTCCCCAGCCCTCGGCAAGTTCACGCAGGTACTTGGCAAACAGACCCGCATCAAAATGAAAGGCATAGGCAATATTCGACAGGGGTGAGTTACCGGCGTCGACAGGGCGCATAAAGCGCTTCTCATGGCAGGCCAGGGAGGTCAGGGTATAGTCGTCCAGGGGTGCCGCCTTGCCCCGCGCGCGCATTTTCAGCCAGTAGTGATAGAACTGCACGCCTTCCATGTTCTTGCCCACGTCGCCAAAGGCATGGAAGTAGCTGCTGCCGGGTCTGTGCCAGTCAACAAACTGAATGCCCAGCTTGAAGGTGCCCTGGGTACGACGGACGAATTCATCCTCATCCACGCCAATCAACTGGTTGTAGAGCATAATCTGCGGGATGGTGGCTTCCCCGACGCCCACCGTGCCGATCTGCTCGGATTCTATTACCTGGATCTGACAGTATTGATTTTTTAACACCTTGCCCAGCGCCGCTGCGGTCATCCAGCCCGCCGAGCCGCCGCCAAGAACAATAATTTTTCGCAATTTGTGGTTCATAACAGCCTTAGTATGAAGGGTGTGCCGGGCGCCCATCCAGACAACGGGCCAGGGTCTGGGCATGGCTGGGCATGTTGGTCACCAGGGTGTCCAGGCGGCGGCGGATCTGCGCCAGTGCCGCGCCAACCTGCGCCGGTTCATTATCGAGCAGCAGGCGGCTGGGCAGTTCAGGACGCAGGCCGAGCCCGTACAGCATGGTCATCAGTTGCACCGGCCGGACGGCATCGGTTTCGGCCGTTGGCACCCTTCCCAGGCGGGCAAACAGCCTTCCTGTGTGAGTCTCAAGGGGCGTCTCGTGCAAGGTAAGATAAGTGTTCAGCTCCTCACGATACTGCTGCCAGTAACCATTAAACAATCTGGCCGTCGCCGGACACGAGGCCTGGTTGGGCAGCATATCCAGCCAGCTCACCAGCAGGGCCTGCAGCGGGCCCATTGCACCGAGCAGCGGACTGTCGAGGGTTTCAACAACCGGCCCGAGTTGCAGGCAGTTGCCGGTCCAAACCTCATCCGGTGAGCTTGTTTGGCGACTACGTAACTGCCAGTCAAGGGCGCCCAGGTTGCCGTCAAGCCAGGCCTGCACCTGATCCCGCTTCTGTACCTGTGGATCAAATTCGGTCTGCCACACGCAACCATTGGCCAGGGGGTGCCTTACCAGCCAACCCCAGGGCACCCGTTCTGCCGAGGTGCAGGGCTTGCCGGGGCCCTGTTGCGGATCCCCGGCAAAAAGCTGCAACATGACTGCGCCAGATTTCACCCCGGTCCGGGGCCGACAATCCAGACAGAAATCCACCGGCAGTGACTCACCGCCCGCCAGTTGCACTGAGGCTATGGGGCCCTGGGCTGTCTGTGCGGAAAACAGGGCATCGGCAGCGACAAAGCGGACCCCCTGGCGCTCACTGAAACGGCGCAACCAGGCACACAGGCCCTGACGGTCCAGGTGCAGGCCGAAATCGAGCATATCACGAAGATCCGTCCTGTTCGCCGGCGGCACAGCGAACTTGCCCTGCCAGGCGGCGAGTGCAGCCAGACAGTAAGGTTCCGGCCCTTGTTCTGCCTGGCCAGCCAGATAGCTGAACAGGCCCTGGGCAAATTCGGCCGCCTCCGACTTAAGACCAAGATGACCAAAGGGTACAAACCAGCGTGCGGGTCCGGCCGCCCCAGCTGCCTGATGTGTGAGCGCGTCCCGGTAATCCGTGCCGAGGTTAAAGGAGCCCCGGGCCTTGAGCAGTAGCTCCTGCCAGGACTGGCCCAACAGCCGGCACAGTCCGTGCAGTTCCGGGCCACTGGCCACACTGCCCGGTTCAGGTTCACCCGGTACTTCCACCGCTGTGCACCGGACACCCCAGGGACGCAGCTGGCTTGCAACCAGGGCGGCAGCCACCTGTAACCACAGGCCCTGGCCCAGTATGACAATCTGCATATTCATGGGCGGCTCCGGTAGCCGTACAGGCTCTGGACGGCTGGCGGCTGGCTGCCGGGGTGCTGATTGCTTTGCAAGGCTTGGCTGTGCAGCGGCATTTGATGGGTTAATGACTGCAATTGCTGCTGGTACCCGGTCAGCCACTCTGCCACCGCGTCAGGCCGCTGGTTATCCAGACGGGCGTCCAGCCGCTCAGGGTAACAACCCTGGCCCAACATGACCGCCAGCCAGCTGGCCGGCTGGAACAGGCCCTGTCGATATTCAAGCAGATGGCCGGTTTCCCGGTACATGACCAGCCGCTGCGCCAGGCTGTCAGGAATGGGCATGGTTGCGCAGTGCCGCCAGAAGAGTTCCGGACGATGATTCAGTTTGTAATGCAGAATCAGAAAATCCCTTACCCGCTGATATTCCAGCTCCATGCTGCGGTTAAAGTGATCACGCTCCACCTCGCTCACTGTGTCGCCGGGAAAACAGGCCAGCAGTTGCTGTATGGCCACCTGGATCAGGTACAGACTGGTGGACTCCAGCGGCTCCAGAAAACCCGAAGACAGACCGATGGCCACGCAGTTTTTCAGCCAGCTTTGCCGGCGTCGTCCGGTGACAAACCTTAAGGGCCGCGGCTCGTCCAGTGCCTGCTCCTGCAACCCCGCCAGCAGCAGCTCAGACGCCTGAGCATCATCCAGATACGCACTGGCGTAGACCAGGCCGTTGCCGGTGCGATGTTGCAAAGGGATGCGCCACTGCCAGCCTGCGGCGGTGGCCAGGGCATGGGTATAAACCGGAGGCGTTGGATCGGGCTGGCTTGGCACGGCCAGCGCCCGATCACAGGGCAGCCAGTGCTGCCAGTTGTCATAACCGGCCCTGAGGGTCTGCTCAATCAATACGCCAGCAAACCCCGTGCAGTCGATGAACAGGTCCCCTGCCAGTTGCCGGCCGTCTTCCAGCTGCAGGGCGCGGATATCGCCGCTGGCATGCTGATGTACCGCCGCCACCCTGGCATCCAGCCACTGCACGCCACGGGCCAGGCAATGCCGTCGCAGCAGCTGGGCGTACAGGGTGGCGTCCATATGAAAGGCATAGTTGAAAGCCGAGCAGGCCTCCCTTGGATCGGCAGACGGATAACGAAAACGATTGTTTTGCGCCATCAGCACCGCCAGGGAATAGTCTCCGAAGGCTTTCAGATCGCTCTGCTGGTGCTGACGCAGCCATAACCAGTATTGATGGAAAGGCAGGCCATTGAGGTCTTCACCGCTAAGGCCAAAAGGATGGTAGTAATCCGCCTCTGCCTCGCCCCAGCCGGAAAATCGGATGGCCAGCTTGTAGGTGGCGCCCACGGCCCGGATAAACTCGGTTTCATCCAGGCCTATCCACTGGTTGAACTGGCGGATGTGCGGGATAGTGGCTTCGCCCACCCCGACTGTGCCAATCTGAGTGGATTCAATTACCTGAATGCTGAACCGGGCTGCGGGCAGATACTTAGACAATGCGGCGGCCGTCATCCAGCCTGCCGTGCCGCCGCCCAGAATAACAATCCGCTGCCTCTCAACCAACGCTGCCGTCATTCACGCACTGTCCAAAATAAAAAAGTGCGCCCTGAACAACGTCAGGGACACACTCACCACACACTGAGTCTTCAAAGGATCAGAAATTGGCCCGCATCACCAGCGCTATCCGGCGATCCGAGACAAACCAGGAACGTCCGGCTTCCAGGCCATCGTTGTTCAGCACCATAATGGTTTCTGACTGGGAATTTGTCAGATTGGTGCCCTGCAGACCAATGGTAAAGTGCTCATTAACGTTATAAAACACAGAGCCGTCCAGTTGCCCATGGTCGTCGTACCACAAGGGAGCCTTGCTGATCACGTCCCGGGTGGTCAGCAGATACTTTGACCGCCAGTTATAGGCCAATCGGGCACTCCAGTCACCTTTTTCATACATGCCCACCAGGTTGAAGGTGCGGTCGGACTGGCCTTGCAGGGGTACATTGTCCAAATCCACCCGGATACCGGTGTCATTGTCGGGATTGCCCACCCAGCTTTCATCTTCCAGGGAGGTCTCATTGTTGGGCACGCCGCCGGCATCTATATAAGTGAAACTGGCCTGCATCCCCAACCCGTCCCAGGGTTCGGGCAACATATCGAAGAATTGCTGATAGGCCACCTCAAGTCCATCCAGTTTTCCTTTGCCGCCGTTGATAGTGGTGGTCACCAGGTGGGTCTGGGAGGTGCCGGTGGTCGGATTGGTAAAGTTCTGCGGAAACGCCCCCTGGATAAAGTAGTTATCCAGATCCTTATGGAACAGGGTGAAGCTCAGTTGGCCCACATCCGCGAAATACCATTCCAGCGCCACGTCATACTGAACCGACTCCATGGGCTTGAGGAAAGGGTTGCCGCCACTGCCGGTCCAGGCCGGAATAAAGGAGTACTGGATCAGGTTATCCTCCGGCGGCGGCGGATTGTCAGGGTCTACCTCCCCTATGGGTCTGACGGCCTCCACAGGCTCGGAACCCAGGCTTGCCCGGTACTGCACATCCCCCATATCCGGCAGCGCCACCGCCTTGGAAAGGGCAAACCGGCCAACCAGATCCTCGGTCAGTTCCACCTTGATGTTGAAGCTGGGCAGCCACATCTTGAAGGTGGTTTCGGCCTTCAGGGCCGCTTCGGCGTCATTGCCGTAGGCCTGATCCTCGGCGGGCAAGTAGTTGATCTGATCGCCGATCCAGCGGTTGGCAGGATCGCTGATCAGTTCTTCAACCGTGTCATAGGTGCCGTTGTTAATCTGTTCCGTCACATAGTTAATGACGATCTCCGGCGTAATCTGCTGGCCTGCCAGTTCCCCCGGCGCCGGAAAGTCGGCCACCAGATCAGGGAAAGTAATGAAGCCCTCGGCTTCGCGGTCGAGCACCACATAGCGCATACCGACATTACCGCTGTAGCGCAGATCGCCGTCGCCTTCGAAGTTCAGCCGCAAATAAATGGCCTTGTTGGTTTCTGTGGTGTCATTAATTTCACCCGGCGTAAAGATGCCGAACTCGGCATCCACGCCATCCCGCTGCGGATAAGGCATCCAGGTGCCACCCGCCGACATGTAGGGCTGGCGTGCCGGATTGGCGCCCATCAGTGAACGGACATAGGCTTCGGTGGCATGAATGGTCTGGTTGCCGGGAATATTGGCCACATCACCGTCATGGAAATCTGACCAGTCCACCAGCTCAAAGTCCTGCTCAGCGCCATCCAGGCCGGCCAGCCAGCCGGCAGGGGCGGCACCGGTAAACTCAGGCGCAAGGGAACCCCAGTTCCAACTGGTGTTGCGCACCGTCTGTTCCCGCTTGGCATAACGCACCCCGGCCTGAAGTGATGTCAGGATACCTTTGTCCTCCAGGTAATATTCCCCGTCAAAACGCACGGCAAAAGACTCTCCCTCTGAGCGCTCATAGTGATCCATGGCGCTGCGCAGAAAATAGGAGTTGGGGTCCTGGAAATAATTGCTGTCCCCGGCCGAGTCGCCGCTGAAACCCGGATAGCCGCTGGCAAACAAATCAGGATTTTCGTCCCGGTACCCAAACCAGGGCTCAAGCAGCCGCATGGTGGGCGTGCCTCCACGAATGTCGTATTCCTGACCGGCAAAGCTACCGGTGTGGACCACCAGATCGTCATCACTGGTTTCGGCTTTGACATACTGGAGATCGGTGCTCAGGTTAAGGCGATCGGTGGCCTTCCATTCAAGGTTCAAGGAGAAGTCTTCCACCAGGGTGTCGGTGTCTTTAACCCGGCTGTCAAACTGGGTCTTGTGACCAAACTGGCTGCGGGCATTGTCGCCCCAGGCTCTTGGTACATGATCGACGTTACCATCAGCGGCCCGCCAGCCGTCCACGCCCTGAGTAATAATGCCGGCCTCAAACAGCCCCTGATCATCAAATTCGAATTCTGTTCCTTCCAGCGGGCGGGAGGTGCGGCTGCCCAACGCCTGGTAGCTGCCCTGGTATTTGATCGCCTGCTCGTGCCAGGACAATCTGGCGTCGGAACGAATGTACTGGAAAGTGGCCAGGAAAGTTTCGTCTGCATTTTCAAACTGCAAGGCCGTGGCAAACCCCTTTCGCTCGCGTTCGTCAAATTTCTTTAACAGGTTGGAAGCGTTGGGCATCCAAACCACGCCCTGGCCATCCGCACCGGCAAAGTCTTCTGCACCGGGCAGCTCGGTGGCGTAATAAGTGGTGTAGGCGTCGGACTGGATACCGTGAGATTCTCCATACAACCTGGAATAGGCCAGATTGAACAACATGCCAAACTCGGCGCCGCTGTCCAGTTCAAAGCGGTCACTGTACAGGGCCGAAAAGGTCGGACTGCCTTTTTCGGCAATATCGCCGTAGGAATAGTCGCCGCCAAAAGCAAATACCCGCCCGTCGGAATCGAAGGGTTTGCGGGTGCGCAGGCTGACGGTACCGCCTATGCCGCCTTCAATCATATCGGCAGTCTGGTTCTTGTAGATGTCCACGCCGCCCATCAGCTCGGGGGACACATCCTGAAACGACAACCCGCGTCCTGAGTTAGCCGTAAAGGAGTCGCGGCCGTTGAATTCGCTGCGGGTCTGGGTCATACCGCGGATAATGGCGCCGCTGCCTTCCACACTGAAGTGATCGGGATCATCCGGGCCGGCAAAACGCTCAATGGACACCCCCGGCACCCGTTGAATCGCCTCCAGTACGCTGCGATCCGGCAGTACCCCGATATCTTCTGCAGAGATCCCGTCTACTACAGTGTCCGAATATCGTTTCAGGTTTTGCGCACTTTCCAGATTGGCCCTTATTCCCCTGACTTCCACCACTTCAACGCCGTCTTCGCTCTTTGTTTCTTCGGTTGGTTCGGCTTCCTGCCCGTAAGCGCTGACTGACAAGCCGACAATAGCCATGGTCAGTAATGACCGCCTGAAGACTGGCATCTGCCCCGCTTTGCAATTCGAACTGTTCCGCACCATTGGTATGCTCCACTTAGGATTCTTTATTATGTTACCCGCCTCCGGCCTGATGGCCGGGGGTTTGTTCAGACTTGCCGGATTACCGGCCAGAGCTGGGCTGTCATGGCATTTTTGCAGATAACTGACTTGCAAAGGTTTTCAAGCAGTGAAAGCGCATACATACAGCCTTCGACAGATAGTGCGCCAGGGTTGTCAGGGGATCAAACCCACTCGGAAAAAACGCAAATGGTAAAACATAATTCGCAACATATTGTTAACAAGTAAATTTCGGAGAAGATGAGGAAATATCAATAAAATACAATAGCATACTGATTTATAAGACGAATTTTCCTGATAGGGAAACTGACTAACGATCATAAGAGAGCGCCATGCAAACGTTTTCAAGCGACTACCGAAACATTTGATTAACATGGTGGTGGGCGAAGCCTGCATTCAGCTTGTACGCTGGAGATTGGCAGGCCCCTGTCAGGGAACGAACTGGCTCTGCTCCGGCCCCAGATAGCTGGGTTTGAGTCCGCCCGTATCGATAATCAGTTTCTGCAGCACCACGGCAGGGTCCACCAGATAAATACGCATTGTATGCTCACCGGGCCGGGTGACCTTCAAAGGGGTGCTGATCTGCCTGACCCCGTCCAGTACGGCCTGCTCCCAGGCGCTCTGGCTGTTATCAGCCAGAAGGTCCACTACCTGCGGCGGTTCGTCATCCAGGGCTACCGCAAAACGCAGGCCACGGCCGGGGACAAAATCCAGGGTCGGCGCGGCGATAGCCTGGAGGCTGAATTCACCGGCCGAGTGGAAGTACAGGGGATATTCCAGACAGGGCCCTTTGGTGATCTCCTTGACCTGATAATCCAGTTCAGTCATCGCCGCCATGGAAGAGCCACTGCGGCCATGGCCTGGAATTTCCTGCCAGCCGGCCTGTTCGCTGTTACCCCTGACGATGGCGCTTGCCGCATCCAGCGAGATATAGCCATCGGCCTCCACAAAGCCGCGGGGCCTGCCGGCCGGTTTAACCGCAGACACCTGGATTCTGGCACCGCCCCAACCCGTGCCCTCCACCAGAATCTCACCCTGGCTGAGACCGGCCGGTAGCTGCTGCCAGTCGATACTGACCCACAGTTTTTGCTCATCCTGAATCTGTCCTTCTGTGGCACTCAGACGGATCCAACTGGCCGAAGCCCGCGCCTTGAACTCAAACGTCAGGCTGCCCTTGTTGAATACCTCGATATAGCGTCTTGCCTGGCCGTAGGGATGGAATGTATCCAGGGCCAGGGTCTGGCCCCGGTATTCGCTGATTGGCCAGGAATGGGTCGAACCCTCTGGCGCCACGCCCATATCCGCCACCGGCATGGGCTGGGCAACGAACAACACAGGCATCAGGTTGGCCGGCGGATTGCGCCAGTAGGTGTAGCCGATATGGGGCTGGGACATCATATGGTTCCAGCGGCCATTGCCCAGCCCGTGGTACTGCTCAGTCAACTGCGCATCCCGGTTAAACCAGTAACGGGCCTTTTCCGCCCAGTCATTGGCAGTAGCCCGGCCCTGCTGCCCATGCAACAGGTTAAGGGCCACCGCCCGGTTCAGCTCAAACACCGCCTGGCTGGCTTTAAGAGGATGGGAAACCAGCTGCACGTAGGCATCCTTGTAGGCCGGTGCCAGTTGCCGCTCAAGCCGATCAGATTTGTCCACCCATTCAGCTAGCTCAGCAGACACGCGGTCAGCTTCATCATAATGAAGAATGCTGTAGGTATGGGGCTCCACCGCTTCGGGCTTACGCCTGCCGTTATGACGGGTATAGCCCTGGATCAGCTCCGCCACATCAGCGGCGTGCCTGCGGCCAAACTGCTGGGCCGCCCAGTCGGTGGCGAACTGATCGAGATTATCGGCAGTGAAATCCTCCGGATCCCAGGCCATGCGCAGAAAAAAGTCGATGGGATATTCCATCGGCTTAAGATCCCCCACGTTGACTATCCAGATGCGGTCTGCCTGGTATTGCCAGGCCAGATTCATCTGTTCCCAGATCTTGGCCATCGGCACCGTATTGATCCAGCGGTAGGAACGGGGACCGCCCACATAGTCGAAGTGATAGTAGACCCCGGCGCCTCCGGCCCGCCCCCTTTCTTCGGGGGTGGGCAGACGCCGCAGGTTGCCGAAGTTATCATCGGCCCACAACAGGGTCACATCGTCCGGCACCCGCATACCCCTCTCATAAAACCCCTGCACTTCCTTGTACAGGGCCCAGACCTGGGGAACCTCGCTGATGTCCCGGTCGGTGAAAGTCTGACGAAGAATTTCACGCTGATCGGCCACCACCTGTTCCAGCAGACCGATATTCTCCCCCTCGCTCATGGGCTCGTCTTCCTGGCCGCGCATGCCCAGGGTAAAGATACTCTCCAGATCCTTGTGTCGGGCAGCCCCCTGCTGCCAGAAACGGTAGATGCTGTCGCGGTTGGTGGAATACTCCCAGGGCCCTTCGCCGTAGCGGTTCCATTCCTTGTCTGCGCGCATCATGGGTTCATGGTGGCTGTTGCTCATCACTATGCCCATTTCATCTGCCAGGATGGGGTTGAGGGGATCATCGTCGGCAAAGGCATTGTTCCACATGGCCGGCCACAGGAAATTGGCCTTGAGACGCAGCAACAGCTCAAACACATGCACATAGAACCGGCTGTTGTAGCCGCCAAATTTCTCGGCGGCCCAGTTGCTCAGGGCCGGGTGTTCGTCGTTCAGGAAAATGCCCCGGTATTTGACCTTGGGCGCCTCGATCACCCGGGTATCCGCTTTGACGGACAAGCTGCTGCGTCTGACCACCGGCACATCGGCCCACCAGGACCAGGGGGACACGCCGATGGTTTCGGCCAGGTCATAGACGCCGTATATGGCGCCGCGTTTGTCGCTACCGGCAATGACCAGTGCCTGTTCCACGCCGGGCAGAGGTTTCTTTACCACTTGGATTAGATAGGCCTCCCAGCGCCCCGCTATGTCGCTGACATCCAGCTTGCCTTCTGCCGCCAGCCGGTCCAGGAGCCGGTTATTGCCCAGGCTGCCGATAATCAGCATCTGAGGGTGCTGTTCCGACGGGCTGATTGGCAGCTGCCGGCCGCTGACCCTGCCGATGTCCTGCTGCAGGGTCTGTACGGCTCTGAGCAGGCCTTTGTGATCGGCGCTGTCCACCCGGATCAGGGCCTGGTCGTTGTCAGCCACCAGGGCAAAATCCTCTTTGCCCGGGTCTTCGGTCAGATAACTGCCGGGCAGAGCCCATAAAACAGGGCTGATCAGCATCAGGCACAGACTCAACAGTGTTCGCATTATTCGTCCTTTTGTTCCAGTCTGGCGTGCAGGCCAAGGGTGGTGCCGACAAAGCCGCCGGCCACTTCCGTGCTCAACAACCTGGCGTCCTGACTCCCTCCCAGGGATTGCCAGATACCCTCACCAACGGCATAGAAAAATTCGATTTGCCCTGCATCGCCGGCAATCTTCATACGCAATTTGCCGTCTGTGTCCGGAACGGATCGGGCGGCAATCTGCCGCGGCTTTGCTCCACTGGCCTGCTCAAGAAACACCTGGTAAGCGGTCCCCTGTTTGCGCACGCCAAGGTAGTAGTGATAGGTCTCGTTCTGGAAGGCGGCAATACCGGCTGAAATGCCCTGCTCTGGCAGGTTTAAGGCGGTACTGGCGGTAAAGTGCATATGCTGCTGACGCCGGGCGACAAAAGCTGGCTGGGCCAGGCTGTCGAGCCCGACAGGCTTTGCCTGCATTCTCAGGTTATGTCCGTCCAGCTTGAGCCAGCTTCTGTCAAACTCCCGTAGCAGGCTCCAGTGGGAATCCAGTTGTGTGTCGTTAAAGTCATCGCGCCAGTTGAAGTTGCCTGTCAGGGGATCTGAAACGGGGACTGGGGCCAGTCCGGCCGGTTTGTCAGTGCGGTAGGGAATAAGCTGCCCTGCAGGCAGGATGTGAGGCCAGCCGTCTTTCCAGCTCACCGGTAGCAGGAAACTCTCCCGGCCGGTGTTGTAGTAGGTCTGCTGGTAGGCGCGGGTGGCCAGGAATACGGCCCACCACTGCCCGTCCGCCAATTGCACGAAGTCAGCATGACCGGCAGTGGTAATGGGAGCGGGCCGGCTGATGTCCAGGTCCCGCTGGGTCAGGATGGGGTTGCCCCCATAGGGCTCGAAAGGCTCGTCAAGGCTGCGGCTGCGGAATATCACTGCCGAGTGGTTGTAACCTGTGCCCCCTTCGGCACAGAGCAGATAGTACCAGCCCTGGTGCTTGTAAAGGTGGGGGGCCTCGATCCAGATGGGCTCGCGGCTCAGTTCGGTGCCGCCGTTGACCAGCAGTTGCTGTGAACCGGCCACCACTTGTCGGGCGGCCGCATCATATTCCCACAACCAGATGGCCCGGTGCCCTTCGTATAAGGGTTCGTCGGGGGGCGGACCGTTGTGGGTGATAAACACCCGGCCTTCCTCATCGAAGAAAATATCCGGGTCGATGCCATCAATGGGTGGCAACCAGATGGGATCAGACCAGGGCCCTGCGGGATCGGCCGCTGTGAGGATAAAATTACCGCCGCTGTCCACCGCGGTGCCGATCAGGTAGAACAGGCCATTGTGGTAGCGCAGGGTCGGCGCGAAGATACCCCGGGAAATGCCAAGGCCCGACATATCCAACTGCGACGGGCGGGTCAGGGCATGACCCACCAGTTGCCAGTTGACCAGATCCCGGCTGTGCAAAATAGGCAGGCCGGGCGTATAGGCAAAGGATGACACTGCCATGTAAAAATCCGCGCCCCGGCGGGTGATACTGGGATCGGGAAAAAAGCCGGCCGCAAGCGGATTCTGGTATTGTCCCCGGCCCAGCGGCTCGGTAAACACCGGATCACGGCCCTGATAGTCAAACCAGTGAAAGGTTGCCTGAGAAGCGGACTGTGCCGATGTAACAGCACAGTTCAGCAACAGCAACAGGCTCATCAGACTTGGCACCCAACCCGGACCGCCTGGGTTTGTCATTGCGCCGCCCCCAGTCCTTCAGCAAGGCCGGTCAGGGCGGGTTTGGCCTGGAAGTCGGCATCGAACAACAGGGGCCAGTCGGCCCGTTTCCTGAAGCCCGGGATCCAGCTGTCGGCGTCCGTCAGTCCCCACAGGGTAATACCGCCGCGCTGGGCGGGGGGCACGGTTTGCAGATACACACGGGCCACATCCTGATAGCGTTGGCGCTGCAACTGGGCCACCTCGGGGGTCAGTTGCTGGTATTGCTCAGACTGATTCACAGCGATATCCAGTTCCGAGATACGGACCTTGATGCCACGTGCCACCGCCTTACTAAAAGCCTCTTCGATGTCAGACAGGGTCGGTTCCTGGGTGTCGATATGCATCTGAAATCCCAGTCCATGGATGGGCACACCCCGGGCCAGGAAGTCATCGAACATGGCCAGTACCCTATCCAGTTTAGCCGGGCCAATCATGCCGGAGATGTCATAGTCGTTGTAATACAGCTCGGCCTTTGGATCGGCCTGGTGGGCCAGTTTGAACGCTCTTTCGATATAACCGGCACCGATATTGCGGTACCAGATCGTGTCACGGTAGTCAGAGGGGGTTTCATCGGTAAAGGCTTCGTTGACCACATCCCAGCTTTTCAGCCTGCCGACAAAATGACCTGCCACTGTGCGGATATGCCGGTCCAGGATCCGGGTAAATTCGTTGGCGGGTCCGGTCTGTTCATCCATCCATTTTGCCGTCTGGGTGTGCCAGACCAGGGCATGGCCGTGGACGATCATGTTGTGGCCCCTGGCGTAGTTCACCAGGGCGTCAGCATGGGTAAAGTCAAATTCACCGGGGCGGGGCTGCAGGTAGGCCATTTTCATGGCGTTCTCTGCAGTCAGGCTGTTAAAGTGCCGCTCCATCAGGGCCTGGCGCTGGGGGCTTTGCAGCAGGCTGTTGGGCCAGGGATCGGCGGGCACCGCCGCGCCGACGGGAAAGTCCACCAGGGAAGATAACGGCGGCACAACAGCGTTTTTCGCCTCTCCGCCAAAGCTCAGCAGACAGAGAACAGTCAAGAGGATAGCGGCTTTCATGGCGATTCCACTTCGGCAAGTGAGGAAAGTCCGGCCAGCATATAAACCAGCGGGGCGTTCCAGTTGATCGTGATCTCATTGGTGGAGTAACTGCACCAGTCATCCAGATAGGATTTGGCCGGTAACCGGCTGGGGTACGCACAACCGTCCTGCCAGCCGGGCTGGGCGCCGCCCGCCAGCCAGCCAGGGACGGGCTGGGCAATGCCGTCAGCCTCGGAGGGACGATGGTGAATATGCAGGGGGGGTTTATTGCCGAACCCGGTCAGATAGGAATAGTCAGTCGGGTTGCGTCCCAGCACATAATCCACCAGGCCTTGTGCGGCCTGTAAGTAGACCGGCTCAGGCTTGAGCTGCCAGGCCTGGTATAGCAAAACGGCCTTGTTCAGGGCGACCGCATTGCTGCCCCACACGAAGTCGGCTTCCTCCATCGCCACCTTATAGGCAGACTGCTGATGCTGGCCGACAAAGCAATCCGCTGCAGCCAGGATACGCGCCCTGACAAGTTGCAGCGTTTCCTCATCCAGGCTGTGCGAAGCACCCGCCAGAGAAAAGTAACCCAGGGCCGCCACATCACTCCAGGACGCCTCTGTGATCGGCGCGTCCCGGTCCAAAAATGCCTGCAGATATGTGGATTCCCCGGTGGCCAGGTAGAGTTCGGCCGCCGCCCAGGCAAATTCATCCTGTAACTGCTGATCCCCGTAGGCGCCGGTAGAGACATCCTCCGGCTGCTGGTACGCCTGTTGTGGATGCTGTAGCGCCCATTGCCAGGCTAGCTCAGCACTTTGCCGGTAGTCCGGCCCCAGGCCAGGCAACTGGTTGGAAAATTCATCCAGTACCCGGCTGGCCAGGGCCATGACGGCGGCGTAGTTGAGGGCGGCAGAGGTGGTTTTCTGCACCACATAACGCTCGGCAGTGGCCTGGTGTGGCATTACCGCGCCGGCGAAATTCAAGGTGGTGAGTTTGTGGTACACCCCGCCATCGCCGGGGTCCTGCATGGCCCGCATCCAGTCGAGGTTCCAGAGTACTTCATCGAGCAGGTCCGGGAGGGCATTGGTAGACTCCGGGATCTGCCACTGCCGGTTGACATAAAAGGACCGGAAGTCTGTCCAGGCCCTCAGCAGGGTATAGGTGGAGATACCCGAATTGACTACATATTTGTTGTAGTCACCGGCGTCATACCAGCCCCGGGGTGCGAAGATCAGGGTGCCGGCAGGACGGTCCGGGGAAGCGGCTGAAGCATGCACCCGCACCCGCTCATCCGGGTGGCCGGCGGGTCGCGCCCAGACGCCCGCATTCTCAGGGGCCAGTTCCAGGGACGCCCGGTTGAAATAATAGGCCTTGATGGCTCCGTCATGGGCTTTTTGATAGACCTGCCCACCTATGCTGACGGCTATGGGAGCAAGACCTTCCACCTGCAGTTGATAGTTGCCGGATTCCTGCAGGGCGGAAAAATCCGCCACGCTGACCTGCTCACCGGCCGGCGGCCACAGCATAAGTTCAGAAGACCGACCGCTGAAGCGGACTTGACCATCCTCTGACACCAGCTTGAAAGGCAGGTTGCCGGTCGCCGGTATCACGGCCAGCTTGTCGGCACCGGGCAGAAAACCCAGTTGGTTGAGCTTCACAACAGCCGTTTCTGCCTGTCCCGTCAGCGCTCCGTTTGCCACTGGGATGCCGGGCGACTCCGCATCTGAGCCACAGCCGGCCAGCAGAAAGATCAACAGTGCCGGTAAATAGTGCCTGCCAGGATTGGTCATGTTGCCGCCTTGTCAATAAAAGGTTATGGGATTAAACGGAAAATGCCTGAGAGCATCAACCATCAGTGACTTACGAAAATGCCGACCGCCGGTGTGATTTTTACCTTTTCTTTCGTCTGTATCCGGACTAACCAGGGCGTGTTTATCTTTCATATTGGCCTCTGTTAAGAACTAAAAAACCCTCAATCAAGGCGCGAGCAACGCCGTTTAGCCATCCAAATAAGTTGGGAGCAACGCGGAGTGAGGGGTTTTTAGCCTCAACCCTTCTGGCCGGGCAAAAAAATGGCCTCCAGCCGAGCGTCAATATGAAAGATAAACACGCCCTAGAGTTAATTTGTTAATTAAATGTATAAAATCATAATATGAAAACGTTTTCAATTGATCTGTCCTCTGCGTATGATTGACCCAACAGCGTGAATAATCACTTAAGCAACCATGTCTGATCTGAAATCTGTACTGAGCTTGAAGGAAAAACTCGGCTATGCCATGGGGGACGTGGCGTCCAACTTCTACTGGCGCGTGTTCGACGTGTTTCTGTTTATCTTCTATACGGACGTGTTTGGTCTGCCGGCAGCGGCAGTGGGCACCATGATGCTGGTAACCCGGGTGATTGACGCGATTTCCGACCCTTTGATGGGCGCGCTGGCGGATCGTACCCGCAGCCGTTTCGGCAAGTTCCGTCCTTATCTGCTGTGGGGCATATTGCCGCTGGCGGCGGCGGGCATACTGACCTTCACCGTGCCGGACCTGCAGGAGGACGGCAAGCTGCTGTGGGCCTACGGCACCTATATTTTTATGATGCTGGCCTATACCTTTATCAACGTGCCTTACGGCGCACTGCTGGGCGTCATTACAGCCGACAGCCAGCAGCGCACCACCCTCACCAGTTTTCGTTTTATCGGCGCCTTCTCCGGCGGCACCCTGGTAGCCTGGCTGACCCCGGAGCTGGTGAGCTGGCTGGGTCAGGGGGATGAGGCCCTGGGCTGGCAACTGACCATGACCCTGTACGGGCTGGTGGCGCTTATCCTGTTCAGCATTACCTTTGCCACGACCCGGGAGCGCATTCAGCCACCAGCAGGCCAGCGCACCCCCATCTGGCAGGATGTCAGGGATCTGTGGGCCAACAAGCCCTGGCTGGTGCTGTTTGTGCTGGCCATGACCATCATGGTCACTATCAGTCTGCGTGCCAGTGCCGGCACCTTCTACTTCAAATACTATGTGGGCCGGGAAGACTTAATCGGCCTGTTTACCGGCGTCTATATGGTGTCGCTGGCCCTGGGCGCCGCCCTGACCCCGCTGATGACCCGCTATCTCGACAAGCGGGCATTGTTGCTGGTACTGATGAGCCTGGTGGCGGTGCTCTCGGCCCTGTTCTTTTTACTGGATCCGACTCAGGTCACCCTGATGTTTATCTTGCAGTTCGCCATCGGCCTGGCCCTGGGACCTAAATCCCCCCTGGTGTTTTCCATGTATGCGGATACGGCCGACTATTCCCAGTGGCGTACCGGCCGGCGGGCTACCGCGATGATTTTCGCAGCCGCCACCTTCTCCCAGAAACTCGGCGGCGCCCTGGCCGGCGCCACCATCGGTTGGATGCTCGGAGCCCTGGGCTACGCAGCTAATGTGGTTCAGTCCAGCCAGTCCAGTCTGGCCATCCAGTTGCTGATGACCCTGATCCCGGCAGGTTTCGCTCTGCTATCGGTACTGGTGGTGCGTCACTACAGCCTCACCGGCACCCAGCTTGCTGAGATCCATGCCGAGCTGCAACTGGAAGACCCCGCCCGGAGCACCCCATGATCGCATACAATGACCAGGGCCATTGTTTCCTGCACAGCCCCACCGCCATGCCTCTGGCCGGCGGCTTCTTATGGAATGCCCATATGCTGGTGCAGATGAACTGCAGAGGCTATGCCGTGGCTCAGTTCATGCAGCCTGAACCGGCCAAATATGCCGGCGGGCCGATGCTTGAGGCCAAAACCTTCATGCAGCCGGAACAGCCCTATTATGCCCATCATCCGGGGCGATTTTTCTACGTAAAAGACGAGCACAGCGGGGCATTCTTCTCCGCACCCTATGAACCTGTCAGGGCGCCACTGGCCAGCTTCCGCTTTGTTCACCAGCCCCATTGCATCGGCTGGCAGATCCGCGCCCATGGCATAGAGCTGCAGATGGAGCTGACCCTGGCCGATGACCGGGCTGCTGAGCTGTGGACGGTAACGGTGACCAACCTGCAAGAGCAGGAGCGCCATCTGAGTCTGTATCCCTATTTCCCGGTGGGTTACCGCTCGTGGATGAATCAGTCGGGCTATTTTGATGCGTCCAATCAGGCGCTGGTCTGCCGCAGTGTCACGCCGTACCAGAAAGTGCAGGACTACTTCAACCACCGCCACCTGCGGGACTGGACCTGCCTGTTGGCCGACACACCGCCACAGGCCTGGGAAGCCCGGCAGCAGGTGTTTGAAGGAGAAGGCGGGCTCCATGCCCCCAGTGCCTTGCAGCAACAACTGCTGGACAACGGAGAGGCCAACTACGAAGTACCGGCCGCCATTCTGCAATACCGCCTGACCCTGAAAAGCGGACAGAACCGCCGCTGGCGCTTTGTATTTGCCCCGGTCCGGGACGACGCAGAGCTGGCGGCGTTGCGCGACCATTTTTTCGGCAGCGGGGGAGCGGGTTTCGATCGGGCGGCCAGTGCCTATCGCGACTATATCCAAAACGGCCGGGGCTGTGGGGAGATCCACAGTCCGGATGAGGACTTCGATAAGTTTGTCAATCACTGGCTGGTGCGTCAGCTTTACTATCACGGCGATGTAAACCGCCTGACCACCGACCCGCAGACCCGCAACTATTTACAGGACGGCATGGGCATGGCGTACCTGCAGCCGTCACGCACCCGCCAGGTCATTGTTACCGCCCTTCGCCAGCAAAAACGCAGCGGGGAAATGCCGGACGGTGTCCTGCTGAATGAACAGGCCGAACTGAAATATATCAATCAGGTGCCCCATGCGGATCACTGCGTGTGGCTGCCCATCTGCCTGCAGGCCTATCTTGATGAAACAGATGACTATGCCCTGCTGGAGGAATGCCTTGGCTTTGCCGACAGCAATGAGCAACTGCCGGTGGCTACCCATCTGCAACTGGCCATGCAGTGGCTGCTGCAAGCCCGGGATGACCGGGGCCTGAGCCTGATTCGCCAGGGCGACTGGTGCGATCCCATGAACATGGTGGGCTATCAGGGTAAAGGAGTCTCGGCGTGGCTGACCCTGGCCAGCGCCTATGCCTTCGCTTTATGGGCGCAGATCTGTGCCGCCGGTGGCCGCAACCAGCAGAGCCAATACTGGCAGGAGCAGGCTGGACAGCTTAACCAACTGGCCAATCACTGGTTCTGGGCCGATGAATGGTACGCCAGGGGGATCACCGACGGGGGGCGCTTGTTCGGCACGGCCAGAGACAACGAGGGGCAAATCTACCTGAATCCGCAAAGCTGGGCCATGTTGTGCGGCGCGGCCGATCCCAAGCGTCAGTCCAGTATGCTGGCGGCCATCGAGGACAAACTGATGACGCCCTTCGGCCCGATGATGCTGGCGCCCGCCTACACCTCCATGGTGGAGGATATCGGTCGTCTTACCCAGAAATTTCCCGGTACCGCCGAAAACGGCTCGGTGTACAACCATGCGGCCATGTTCTTTGTTTACGCCCTGTACCATCAGGGGCTGGGGGAAAGGGCCTTCACCCTGCTCAAAGCAATGGTGCCGGGACTGGACGACTGGCAGCAGCGGGGCCAGTTGCCGGTGTTTATTCCCAATTACTACCGGGGCGCCTATCACCAGTTACCCCACCAGGCAAGCCGCTCCAGCCAGTTATTCAATACCGGCACCGCCGGTTGGTACTACCGCTGCGTGATCGAGGGACTGCTGGGGCTGAAAGGCTGCAGCCAGGGGCTGCAGGTAAGTCCGCAACTGCCGGAACACTGGCCTGGAGTGCGGGCGGTACGACGCTTTCGGGGCGCGGAGCTTGAGGTGGAAATGCGCAAAGAGGCCCTTCTAAACCAGCAGCTTTACCTCGACGGAGTCCGGCTGGAGGGGGACTGTGTCGGCCATCTGGAGTCCGGCCGACGCTACCGGCTTGTCGTGCTGCTGCCAATGGGGGAGGACCATGGCTGAAGCACCCAGATTGCTTGTTTTGATGGGAGTCAGCGGCAGCGGCAAGACTACCCTGGCCAGGCAGCTTGCCGGGGAGCTGGGCTTTGCCTTTATGGAAGCCGATGATTTTCATTCCGTACAGGCTAAAAACCAGATGGCCAGGGGCCAGCCCCTGGATGACGGATTACGCGAACCCTGGCTGACCGCCATGTGCAGCCATCTTCAGCAAAACCCCATTCCCACCGTGCTGGCGTATTCAGGCCTGCGCCGCCGCCATCGTCAGCGCTTTCGTGAAGTCGGCTTCGATACCCGGTTCATCTGGTTGCACGGCCAGTTTGACCTGATAAAACGGCGCCTGAAAAGCCGGGAAGGCCATTACATGCCCGCCAGCTTGCTGACCAGCCAGTTCCGCGACCTGGAACTGCCGCAGGCAGAGCCGGATATCCTGATGCTGGATATCCAGCACCGACCGGCGCAGTTGCTGTCCCGCGCCCTTGCAGCCATATCAGTGCTGTGGCCGGTAAAGACGGAGAGGTCCTGAGCCGCCGACAAAATGTTAAGAATATGAAAATTAATCATTGAAAACGTTTTCAGTCCGGTTTACCGTTTTGCAAAACCGCCGTGGCTGTCACCGGATACCTTGTTGAAAAGGCTTACCATCACCCATGAAAATCGCTGTCGTTGATATTGTTATTATCCTGCTGTACCTGAGCGCCATTATCGGCATCGGCTTTTATCTCAAACGCCGGGCGGCGCAGAATCTGCAAGCCTACTATCAGGGCGGCAAGGCGCTGCCCTGGTATATGCTGGGCTTGTCCAACGCCTCCGGCATGTTCGATATTTCCGGCACCATGTGGCTGGTCACCCTGTGCTTCGTGTATGGCATGAAGAGTATCTGGATCCCCTGGCTGTGGCCCGTGTTCAACCAGATAGTGCTGATGGTGTACCTGTCCGTCTGGCTGCGCCGCTCCAATGTACTGACCGGCGCCGAATGGATCCGTACCCGCTTTGGCGACGGCACCGGCGGCAAACTCTCTCATATGATAGTGGTGGTCTTTGCGGTGATCGGCGTGCTGGGCTTTCTGGCCTACGGCTTTGTCGGAGTGGGCAAATTCATTGAGATATTCCTGCCTTGGGAGGTGATATCCCCTTACCTGCCTTTTTCACTCAGCGCCGAATATGTGCCGCACTTTTACGGCATTGTGTTCACGTCCATCGCCACCCTATACGTGATGTTGGGCGGCATGATGAGTATCGTCTGGGCCGATGTGCTGCAGTTTTCAATAATGACGGTGGCAGCGTTGGCTATCGGCATTATCGCCATGGTGCAGGTTTCCCCCGAGGCGCTTCAGGCCGCCACACCGGAGGGCTGGAGCAATCCCTTCTTCGGCTGGACCCTGGATTTGGACTGGACCGGCATTATCGATGAAGTAAACGACAAGATACTGTCTGACGGTTATTCCCTGTTCAGCATTTTCGTGATGATGATGCTGTTCAAGGGCATTCTTGTCAGCGCTGCTGGGCCGGCGCCCAATTACGATATGCAGAAGATCCTGGCCACTCGCAGCCCCCGCGAGGGCGCGCTGATGAGCGGTTTCGTATCGGTGGCGCTGATGCCCATCCGCTATTTTATGATTGCCGGCTTCACCGTACTGGCCGTGGTCTACTATGACAGGCTGGATCTGGTCAGCGGCGGACAACTGGATTTTGAGAATATCCTGCCCAGCGCCATCCTGGAATTTGCCCCTGTGGGGATCATGGGCCTGTTGCTGGCAGGACTTATCGCCGCCTTCATGTCGACCTTTGCCTCCACGGTCAACGCCGCCCCTGCCTATCTGGTCAACGATATCTATCTGCGTTACCTGAATCCGGACGCCAGCAACAAGACCCTGATCCGGGCCAGCTACCTGTGCTCGGTGGCCGTGGTGGTGATCAGCACCTTTATCGGGCTGTATGTCCAGAGTATCAACAGCGTGCTGCAATGGCTGGTGTCGGGCCTTTGGGGGGGGTACGTGGTTTCCAACGTACTCAAATGGTACTGGTGGCGCCTCAACGGCCTGGGTTATTTCTGGGGCATGCTGGCCGGCATCGTCTGCGCGCTGCTGCTGCCTCCCCTTTATCGCCATCTATTCCCGGCCATGGCTTCGGACATCGTGCCCCTGTATGTGTTTCCGGCCATTCTGCTGCTTTCAGCCCTGGCCTGCATCGGCACCAGCCTGCTGACCCCGCCTGATGACCGACAACTGCTCAAGTCCTTTTACCGCCAGGTCAATCCCTGGGGTTTCTGGGGTCCCATAAGGCGCGAGGTACAGGCCGATCACCCGGATTTCACCGCTAATCAGAATTTCCGCCGCGACATGTTCAACATTCTGGTGGGCATAGTCACCCAGACCTCCTTGGTGGCGCTTCCCATCTTTATCGTCATCCAGGAATGGCAGTCAGGACTGACCTGCCTGCTGGTGCTGGTGATCAGCGCCCTGGTACTGAAGAAATCCTGGTACGACAGGCTGAGCGATTAACGCCCGCGCCAGGCGCCGGGCATCCCGAACGAAGCATACAGAAGACAAACCATGACTGAACAACAATACGGTTATTTCGATGACCAGCACAAAGAATACGTGATCACCAGTCCCTTTACGCCCACGCCATGGATTAACTATCTGGGTAATGACGGTTTCTACGGGCTGATTTCCAATACGGCGGGCGGCTATTGCTTTTACCGGGATCCCAAATTTCGACGCCTGCTGCGTTACCGGTACAACAATGTGCCGGCGGATCAGGGTGGCCGCTACTTCTATCTCAAATCCGCTGACACTGTCTGGTCGGCAGCCGGCCGGCCGGTGCAAACCGAACTGGATCACTATGAATGCCGCCACGGCCTGGGCTACAGCCGTTTTATCGCTAAGAAGGCACAGATACGCAGCGAATTGACCTGTTTCGTGCCCCTGGGCCAGACCGCCGAAGTTTACCGCCTGGAGCTGACCAACCTGGATGCGGTGTCCAGGCAGGTATCTCTGTTCTCCCTGCTGGAATGGTGCCTGTGGAATGCCGAAGACGATGGCGCCAACTTTCAGCGCAACCTGTCCACCGGCGAGGTGGAAGTGGACGGCAACGTAATCTATCACAAGACCGAGTACCGGGAGCGACGCAACCATTACGCCTTCTACGGGGTCAACCACCCCATCCGGGGCTTCGATACGGACCGTGACAGTTTTCTCGGCCCCTACCGTGGCTTTGACCGGCCTCTGGCGGTGGAGCGGGGTCAGGCGGGCAACAGCCTGGCCCATGGCTGGTCACCTGTGGCCTCACACCATATCGACCTGCAGCTGCAAGCAGGGCAAAGCCAGACGCTGGTCTTTGTGCTGGGCTACGTTGAGTTACCGAATGATCAGAAATGGGCGGCCCCGGGGGTGATTAACAAGGCTCCGGCCAAAGATCTGCTGACCCGCTATGACAGCGCCCAAAAATGCCAGGCGGAACTGGACCGGCTGCAGCAGTACTGGCTGAGCCAGTTAAACAAATTCCAGATTGAAACCCCCGATAAGCGTTTCGACCGCTCCTTGAACATCTGGAACCAGTACCAGAATATGGTGACCTTCAACCTGTCGCGCAGCGCCTCTTTTTATGAGTCCGGCATCGGTCGTGGCATGGGTTTCCGCGATTCCAACCAGGACACCATCGGCTTTGCCCATATGGTCCCGGACAAGGTACGGGAGCGGATCCTGGATCTGTCCGCCACCCAGAAAAAAGACGGTTCGGCCTATCACCAGTACCAACCCCTGACCAAGAAGGGCAACGCCAATATCGGCGGCAATTTTAACGACGATCCCATGTGGATGGTGTTGTCTACCGTCAACTACATCAAGGAAAGCGGCGATTTCAGCATCCTTGAGGCCAGGGTGGGATTTGATGACGAGCCAGGGGACTTTACCCATTTCGAGCACCTCAAACGGGCTTTCGAACACGTGGTCAACCACCTGGGCCCCCATGGCCTGCCACTGATTGGGCGGGCCGACTGGAACGACTGCCTGAACCTCAACTGCTTCTCCGAGGATCCCAACGAGTCCTATCAGACCACCCAGCGCGGCGCCTCGGATGTAGCCGAATCCCTGATGATTGCCGGCCAGTTTGTACTCTATGGCAACGAATTTGTCGCCCTGTGCCGCCACACCGGCCGGACTGAACTGGCGGCCTGGGCCCAGCAGCAGGTGGACAACATGGTGGAGGCAGTGAACCAACACGGCTGGGACGGCCAGTGGTTCCTGCGCGCTTTTGATGCCAGAGGCCGCAAGATAGGCAGTGCCGAAAACGATGAGGGTAAGATCTTTATCGAATCCCAGGGTTTCTGCGTCATGGCCGGCATCGGCCTGGGCGACGGCCGTGCCCGTCAGGCACTGGATGCGGTCAGCGAACGACTGGCCTGCGAGCACGGCATTATGCTGCAACAGCCGGCATTCAGCGGTTACGACAAGTACCTGGGCGAAATCAGTTCTTATCCACCCGGCTACAAGGAAAACGCCGGCATCTTCTGCCATAACAATCCCTGGATAATCATTGGCGAAAGCATGCTGGGTCGTGGCGATCAGGCCTATGAGTATTTCGCCCGCATCAGTCCGGCCTTTCTGCAGGAAAAGCAAAGACTTCACAAGACAGAACCTTATGTGTACAGCCAGATGATCGCCGGACGGGATGCGGCTACCCCCGGCCAGGCCAAGAATTCCTGGCTGACCGGCACCGCTGCCTGGTGTTTCTACACCGCCAGTCAGTATCTGGCCGGGATCCGTCCCGACTATGAAGGATTGCGTATCGATCCCTGTATTCCAGCCCGGTGGCCGGGCTTCAAAGCGCAACGGACTTTCCGTCAGGCACTTTATGAGATAGAGGTGCGAAACCCGCAGGGACTGAGCAAGGGCAGGGTGGAACTGGAGGTGGACGGAGAGGCCATTGAGGGTAACCTGATCCCTTATGCACGCTTTGGCGGCCGACACCGTATTGTCGCCACCTTGAGGACTGCGGACTAAGCAGCCCTGTCAGCAGGTCGGGTCAATCAGACGACCCGGCCAGCACAAAGCTTTCAAATACGCCCGCATCCAGCCAGCCACGGTTTCTGTCCCCTTCCACCGGCAGGATATCCGCTGAGCCGACAAAATGCTCCCGCTCAGGACTGCCGTCGTTGTCACAATAGGCCAGCATAAAGCCGATTTTTCTGCCCGCCTGCAACGCCAACGGCGGGTTGGCCCGGCCGTCCTTGTAGGCATCATCAAAGAGGCGGATAGCCACTTCCCAGACCATCACATGGGGAGCGTCGGCACTGCGTTGCCAGCGGCTGCGCAGGTGGTCGTTGTACAGGGCGGGCCGACCGTCCTCGGCCAGGTCCACGGCCTGATTGTCCAGTGCGATATGGTAGGCAAAGGCACTGTGGTTGTATTGGTGTTCACCCCCCGATGCATCACTGTCGATAAAAATCTCCAGGGCATCGTCGTTCCAGTACTGGATCAGGGGATCAGGATGGTGGTCAAACAACACATCGTCAGTGATCTCAGCCTGCAGATACAGGTGGTCCTCGTCCCACAACAATTTGAAGCGGCCTGAAAAATCCTCTTGGGCCGGCATGCTGCCGGTGATCAGATGGGACAGGGGCCGCCAGTCGGCCTGCTGCCAGGCCGGATCCTCACCCACACCGTCAATCACCGGTGCCAGGCCGCTGTGCTGGACCGGATTGGCGGCCAGAGCGCAGGCCGGTATCATCAACAGCGCCCAAAGGCCGGATCGATTCATTCGGATTCTCCCTGCAGGGGAACGGGGCCGGTACTTTGCCGGACTATCAGTTCAAAGGGCAATTCAACATAGTTGTTTTTCGGTTGCCGGCCGTTCAGTTGTTCCAGCAACAACTGCATGGCGGCCCGGCCAATGTCTTCCAGCGGCTGATGGATAGTGGTCAGAGCCGGACGCATCAGGGCCGCATAGCGGATATCGTCGAAGCCCATCACAGAAATATCCTGGGGAATGGCAAACCCATACTGGTGCAGCACGTTCAGGGCGCCAATGGCCATGTCATCGTTAAAGCAGAACACTGCCGTCGGCCTTTGGCGCAATTTGAGCAGTTTTTCCATCGCCGCCATGCCCGAGTCGGTGCTGTAATCACCGGCCACTATCCACTGTGGATCCACCTGCAGACCGGCCTCATCCATGGCCTGGTGATAACCGTCAAGGCGCTCCTGGTTGCTGGGTGCATCGGACGCTCCCAGCACCGCGGCAATGCGGCGGTGACCCAGACTGAGCAGGTACTCAGTGGCCGCCCGGGCCCCCGCGGTATTATTGACCGATACCCTGCACAGTCCTTCCACCGGGATGGTCTCGTTGCCGCTGACCAAAGGGGGTAACTGCTTGAGCAGGGGTTGGTCGGGATCCACATCGAAAGGCAGGCGGGGAGTAAACAACAGGATGCCATCGGCCTGCCCCGAATTGACCATGTCCGCATAATGTCGTTCGCGTTCGATGAGGCCCTGGGTATCGCCCAGCAGCACGGAATAACCGTGCTTCTGCGCTTCGCTTTCGATGGCGCGAATAATGCCGGCATTGACCTGATGGGTAATATCCGGCATCACCACAACGATATTACCGCTTTGCCGGGTACGCAGGCTGGAGCCGAAACGGTTGGGCCGGTAGCCCGACTCCTTGACCGCTTTCATGACTTTTTTGCGGGTGTCTTTATTGACCAGTTCCGGATTACGCAGGGTGCGCGATACCGTGGCGGGTGACACGCCCGAAAGCGCCGCGATATCCTTTATCCCCATTTTGCGCACCGATGTTCGCCTTTTTCAGTTGCTTGTTCTGTGCCCAGTCTAACGGCGGACGCACAAGATGCAAACGTTTTCATACAGAGGGCAGACTGGTCGAACTAGCTCAGCCGGTGGCAGCCTGGCCATTCTCCTTGTGCTCTTTTGCTTGCCGGTATTCTTTAGGTGTCTGGGCGAAGTGCCGCTTGAACACCGCATACATGTATTGCAGCGACGGGTAACCACAAATGCCGGCTATGTCCGCCGGGCTGATCTGGGTCTCGGTGAGCATTTTGCAAGCCCTTGCCAGCTTCTGATTATGCAATTCCGTATGGATGGAGTGCCCCCGCTCACAGCGAAAACGCTGTTCCAGGTTGGAACGTGAGATGCCGACAAAATCGGTGACCTGTTCAACCTTGACGCCGCGGGTGGCATTCTGGCGTATGTAGTGCATGGCCTGAATCACATGAGGATCGCGCAACGCCTTGAAATCTGTGGACTGACGGGCTGCGACCCCGGCCGGTGGGATCAGTATGCGTTTATTGCCAATATCGATCTTGTTCAGTTGCTTATGCAGTAACTTGGCGGCCTGATAACCCATTTCGAAACAGCCCTGTGTCACCGAACTGAGGCTGATACGGCTGAGAAAACGGGCGATATCGTCATCGTCTATGCCGATGATGGCAATATTGTCCGGCACCGCGATGCCCGTGTGCTCGCAGGCCTGCAGCAGGTGCCTGGCCCTGGAGTCCGTCACTGCGATGATACCCACTGGCTTGGGCAGACTGTGGATCCAGTCGGCCAGCCGGTTCATGGCATATTGCCAGGTGTCCGGGCTGGTGCAATGTCCCTGGTAAATCTTACAGTCATAACCATCCTGAGCAGTCAGTTGCGTTACCGCCTTCTCCCGCTCCCTTGCCCAGCGATGGTGCTGGTCGTGGGGGACGCTGTAAAAGGCAAAACGCTCCAGCCCCTTTTGCTTGAGATGCTCATAAGCCGCCTGTACCAGTGCCAGGTTGTCTGTGGCCACATAGGGAACAGGGGGATAATCCTCCGGATTGCCGTAGGAACCGCCCACCCCGACCACGGGTTTATCTGAACCGGCCAGGGCCTGCTGGATATCCACATCGTCAAAGTCGGCAATGACGCCGTCACCGCCCCATTCATGGATGTGTTCCAGGCGACAAAGAAAATCCTCTTCCAGATAGACATCCCAATCCACCCGGGAAGACTGCAGGTAGTGCCCTATGCCTTCTATGACCTGTCGGTCATAGACTTTATTGGCATTGAACAACAGACTGATGCTGTGCCTGGACTTGAACATGGTTTCACCTGGCTGGTTTTGTAACCAAATATTAACATTTGAGTCCAAGCATAGATTGACAAGGCAGCGCCGGTAAACAAAAAACATAATTCAAAACTGAATTAAGTTTTTTCGTAACCCCTCTGGGAACTACTACCAATCGGATTAATCAGTTGCGTCACGCCGATGGCCAGTACGGCCACAAACATTAGACTGGCAAAAGGCACGGCGGTGCCGCTGTGGCTGGCGGCCAGAATGGGCCCCACCAGCGCCCCGCTGCCAAATCGGAGGGTGCCGATCACTGCAGTCGCCGTGCCCGAGTGATGGGGGAAGGCGATAAGGATCAGGGCATCCGCATTGACAGCCATTAATCCCAGGGAGGCCATCAGCGGCATAATACACAATAAGGTGGCGTACAGGCCCAGTTCCATCAGATTGACCAGCAGCAGGGAACCGGCAGCCACCAGCCCCACCAGCAGGCTCAGGTGCAACATGCGCCGGGAGCCTAACCTGACCACCACCCGGCTGTTGAGCAGGTTACCGGCCATCAGCGACAGAACGTTGGCGGCGAACAACAGGCCAAAGAGCTTTTCAGAAACGCCAAAATGTTCCATATACACCACAGGTACGGCAGTCAGGTAACCGAAAAAGGCAAAAGAAGCAAACATGGAGATGGCGATAAAGGGCTGCGCCGTCCTGTTGCCCAGGACTTCCACATAGCTGGCAAAAAACAGTCTGAACCAGGACCCGCTGCGCTCGCGGGTGGCGATTTCCGGCAGCCAGTGAAAGGCCGGCAGCCACAGCAGCAAGGCGTAGATGGCCAGGGCGGCAAAAATCGCCCACCAGTCGAACCAGTGCATCACCAGACTGCCCAGACTCGGCGCCAACAGGGGTGCAATCATCATGATCAGGGACACATAAGACATGCCTTTGGCCGTATGCTCGCCATACAGGTGACGGACGATACCGGGCACCACCACCGCAGCCGCCCCGCCGGCCATGGCCTGCAGGGTGCGCAATATCCAGAACCAGGTCATATCCTTGACAAAACACAGAGCCACACTGACCAGCATGAAACCCGCCAGCCCCCAGAGGGCCAGGGGGCGGCGACCGACAATATCGGCCACCGGGCCGAAAATCAGCATCGACAGGGCGAAACCGGCCAGGTAGCTGCTCAAAGACACCTGAACGAGGGCGATATCCGTGTCCATGCTCACCGCAATAGCGGGAAAGGCAGGCAAATACATGTCGATGGCCAGCGGCGTGACGGCCGTGATGGACGCCAGCAGCAAAATCAGCCAGTTAAATGGGGTGGATGAGTTAGACGACATGAATTCTCCCTTATGACAATGCAGTCTACGGCAGACAAACCCATGCCACCAATGCATAATATGTATACAAGCTATGCGTTTTTATGATGATTAATGGATCTGAACCTGCTGCCCGCCCTGCAGGCGCTGTTGCGGGAGCGTCATGTGAGTCGTGCCGCCCAGTCGGTGCATCTGAGCCAGTCAGCCATGAGCCGGGTCCTGGCCAGGCTGCGCGAGCAGTTTGACGACGATCTGCTGGTAAGGGCAGGGGGTGACTACCAGCTCACACCCAAGGCCATACAGTTGCAGCGCCAGCTCAACGAATTGCTGCCCGCCCTGCAACAACTTGGTAATGCCCAGCAATTCGAGCCGGCTACGGCCAGCCAGAGCATCAGGATTGCCAGCACCGACATGGATGTACTGTTGCTGGCAGACAATATACGCCATATTCAGCGTCAGGCCCCCAACCTGCCCCTGTCCTTCCGCCAGCAGAGCCTGCAGTCCCTCGACGCGCTGCTGGCCGGTGAACTGGATTTCGTGATCATTCCGCTGGATGATAATCGCGCAGGTTTGCATCGCAGCCTGTTGAACACAGAAACCTTTGTGGCGGTGGTGGATGGGGACAGTGAGCTGAACGAGCAGAACCTGGACCTTGACACTTACCTGGCCCATAAGCACGGGGTATTTAATGTGGCCGACAACGTCGTGGCCCGGGTGGACTCGGCGCTGCAACGGGCAGGCTGCAGCCGGGAGGTGACCTTGCGTCTGCCGACTTTCTCACAGATTCCGCCACTGCTCAAAGGCTCCCCCCTGATCTTTACCCTGCCGCGCAGCTTTGCCCTTTACCTGTCGGCCCTGCACAACATCAAGATCCTGCCATTGCCCTTCGACATCCCGGCCATGAAAGTCTATCTGTACTGGCACCACAGACTGCATCGCAGCCCCCTGCACCAGTGGCTACGGAAGCAACTTTCCAGGTCAAGCGCTAAAAAGATCACTTCAAAAGGAAGGTAGACAACGGCCGTATCCGGACGATACGGCCTGTTATACCCAGTCTGTTAATGATTTGGTCCACTCAGAGCACATCATTAGTAGACTTGGGATTATTTATGCTCCGGTCAGATTGTTCAGACGCCGGCGCAGTTGTGCATCAGTCTGCAGCCGTTGCACTATGGCATTGTATTCGTCGATAGAAAAACCTGCCCGGGAAACCGCGGCGACCATTTCCTGATGTGCCTGTTGCTGGATTTGCTGTGCCTCCTGGGTGTCTTCCGCCTGCTGATAAGGGCCGGAATACTTGCCGCTGATGGAACGCACTTCATCCATCGCGCTGGCGAGTTTCTCCAACTGAGCATCTGAGATGGCTTCCTGAGTCAGGGCCTGTTGAGGAGGCTGTTGGGGTGCCTGGGCCGCCGCCATGCCGGTGAACAGGGCCGCAAGCAGGGTAACACTGGCTAATAGAGGATTACGCATTGAGTTTTCTCCTTTAACTGATCGACCCGGGTGGATCGAATATTTTCCCATTGCTCCTGAAGCGAACCCCGTGCCAGTCTGCACAAAATATCTAACCTTATGTTTATTCAGGCTTTATCTTAGTTTTCCGGCCTGAATGAGGAAAGATCCCTCCAGGGAGTGTATACTTTTGTCTTAACAGGGAGGTTCGATATGACAAAATTAAACACCTCATTCAGACTTTCGTCCTTGCGTCGGTTGAGCCTCCAGTCGCTGCTACTGTTGTATCTTGTCCTGCCCATCCTCCTGGTCTGCGGGCTGGCCAGTTGGTTTGGTCTGTCCTTTGTCAAAGACATGGCCAACCAGAAACTGCGAAGTGATCTGGAGCTGGTGGGCAGAGCCATCAGTCTGCCGGTAAGCGAAGCCCTGTCGGCAGGGAATGTGTCGGCCCTGGCCAACCACCTCAAATCTGTATTCAGTATAGGGCGGGTCTATGGGGCCTCTGTGTTTGATGCCAGAGGCAAGCTGGTGGCCTTTTCCGGCGTCACTGAGACGGACCTGAGCAGCAGCCATATTGCCGAAAAAGTGGTACGCACCCGGGAGCAACAGGATGACTACCGTTCCGTGGAAGGGGAATCCGTCTACTCCTACGTTATGCCCATCAGCAATGAACAGGGCCAAGTGACAGGTTTGTTGCAGATCACCCGCCGGGCCAGCGATTTTGAAAAGTCATTTGCCAAACTGGAGAGGCTGGCGCTGGCCGGATGGGCCACCCTGGCGCTGGCCACAGTGGCTATCCTGATATTCGGTCATCATCACGCCATCGGTCGGCATGTGATCGATCTGGTCAACAGCATGCGTAATGTGGCGATGGGAGATCACAGACACCGGGCCAGCCTGACAGGCCCGGCGGAGATTCGCGAGATTGCCGGGGGCCTGAATCAGATGCTGGACAGCATCATCCAGGCTGAAATGGAGATTTCGCAGCGTCGGCGCCAGGAATACCAGCTCCAGTCCCAGTTGAAGGAAGAACAGAAAATGGCGGCCATCGGGCAGGTCGCCAGAGGTGTGGCCCATGAGTTGGGCGCCCCCCTGTCCGTCATCGACGGTCGCGCCCAGCGTTTAGCCAAGCGGCACCTGGATGAAGACAGCCAGCGGCAGCTAAACGCCGTAAGGGGTCAGGTAAAGCGACTGACGCTCATGGTGCAGCAATTGCTGGCATTCAGTCGCCACCAGCAGACCCAGGTTCAACGCTTCCTGTTGGCGGATCTCATCAGGCAGTCCCTGCAAAGTCTGGGTTATGAATACCAGGGGGAGGGACCGGCCATCGAAATCACTGAAGGAGGTCCCTCCCTGGAGTGTGAAGGGGACGTCCAGAGACTGGAACTGGCATTGGTCAATCTGTTGCGTAACGCAGTGCAGGCCGCCAACCGGCTTGTGAGAATAGACTGGATTCGGCAGGAAACCAAAGCGGTTATCAGGATCAGGGATGATGGCCCGGGCCTGCCCCCCGCCTCCGGCACTGGACATCTGACCAGCCCTTTTTTTACCACTAAACCTCAGGGGCAGGGTACAGGCCTGGGTCTGACCATCGCCGAGCAGGTCATACATGATCACGACGGCAGCCTGCTGCTGGAAAACCAGTCTCAGGGTGGCTGTCTGGTCACTGTTACTTTACCCCTCGTCAGCGCACCGGATGGGAGCTCCAGGCATGGCTAAAAATATCAGGATCATGGTCGTCGAAGATGACCCCGGCCTGCGCGAGTTACTGCAGGAAGAGTTGGAAAGTCATGGTTACCGGGTTTGTGCCTTCGAAACAGGGGAAGAGGCACTGAACAAAGGGGAATCCCAGTTACCTGACCTGATCATCAGTGACATCCGGCTGCCAGGGATCAGCGGGATGCACCTGCTGTCGGCCGTTAAGTCCTGGCAGCCGGCCCCTGCCGTCTTACTGATTACTGCCTTCGGCACCGTCAGTGAAGCAGTCAAAGCCCTCAAGCAGGGTGCCGATGATTTTCTCACCAAGCCTCTGGATCTGGATCACCTGATGCTCAGCGTCGAACGTCAGTTGAACCACCGCGCCCTGTATAAAGAAGTCAGCCAGTATCGCCAACAGCAGCAAGGCGATAATCTGGGACTGGTGGGCCGCAGCCGGGCAATGCGTCAGCTCTACCGGCAGATAGAGCAAATTGCCCCTGCGGATGGCAGCGTTCTGATCCTGGGTGAAAGCGGCACGGGCAAGGAGCTGGTCGCCCGGGCACTGCAGCAGCAAAGTGCCCGTCACGCCGCTCCGTTCCTGGCGGTCAACTGCGCAGGCATTCCGGCCGAACTGATGGAGAGCGAGTTCTTCGGTCATGCCGCCGGCGCTTTTACCGGGGCTAAGCTGGCCAGGGCCGGTCTGCTCAAGGAGGCAAACAAAGGGACCTTGTTGCTGGATGAAATCGGCGAAATGCCCATGCCGTTACAGGCCAAGCTGCTCAGGGTGTTGCAAGAGGGAACACTGCGTGCAGTGGGTAGCGACAAGGAAGAACGGGTAGATGTGCGGATCCTGGCCGCAACCCACCAGGATCTGGAAGCCAGGGTTAAAACAGGGCAGTTTCGTGCCGATTTGTTCTACCGGCTGGAAACCTTCACCCTCAGTGTCCCGCCTTTACGCCAGCGGGGGGAGGATCTGGAACTGCTGGCGGAACATTTCATCACCCAACTCAGGCAAAGCCAGCCAAAAGGGGTGACGGGTATCGAACCGGCTGCCATAGACTGCCTTTACCGTTATGCCTTTCCGGGCAATGTCCGTGAACTGCAAAATGCCATCGAACGGGCCTATACCTTCTGCCAGGACAGCCATATCAGTGTGGCCGATCTGCCTGAACGGATCCGGTTCGCCAAAACGGAAGATCAGGCGGCTTCAGGACCGCGGGGCGACTGGCCCACCCTGCAGCAACTCCAGCAGGACTACATTCACCAGGTACTGAACCATACAGAAGGTAACAAACAGCGGGCCGCGCAAATTCTGGGTGTTACCCGGCGTACCCTGTACCGCTGGCTGGACGACGGGGCCGCACAGTCTTAACTGTCCGGGGCCATCAGACTCTGCTTATAGAGCGCCAGCGCCTGCTGATTGTCCTGCTTGGCCTCCTTGATTGCGGCCAAAGCCAGCAGGTCGTCCTGATCGTGACGCAGGGTAATGGCCTTGGTCAGGGCTTTTTCCGCCAGCACCAGATCCCCTGCCTGCTGGCTGAGATGGCCCAGGGCTGACAGCAACTCGGCGTTGTTTTCGTCTTTTTTAAGCCAGCCTTCCAACAAACGGATAGCGGCAACCGGATTGGGCGACTTCAACTGCTTCATCAGCGGCAGTAACAGGGGATGGGGTCCCTGCTTCTGACCTTCCACCAGCACCTGTTCGGCGTCCGAGGCCATGCCCTGCATCATCAGTTGCTCGGCGTAAGCCGCCTGATGGGCCGGATCCTGACGCTTGGATCGTGGCAGTCCCTGCCAGTTGGTTTTGAGTTGATTGGCGCCCTCTTTGCTGGCAATTTCGGCAAATACCCCCTGGGCGGCCTGACGCATCCAGAAGTCGTATTTCTCCAGGCCCAGGGTTTTCTTCCAACCGCGCAATTTGTCCTGCAGTTCCTGCCAACGTCCCTGCTGAGCCAGTGCCTTGGCCCATAGCTGAGCAACACGGGGATGTTGCTGGTGCTTTTCTGACAAGCCTTCGAGCAGCGACAATGCCTTGTGCGCCTGTTGATGCTGGATTTCCAGTTTGACCAGATGCAGCTTGGCCGCCAGTTCGCTGGCCGGGTATTCGGATGCCTTTAACCACAGATCCCGGGCTTTATCCCACTGCTTGCGCTTGGCCGCAGCCTGGGCAGAGGCCAGCAAATCCAGGCCGCTGAAGGCCGCACTGTCGACCTTGCTCAGTTGCTTCTCGGCTTCCTGGTAGTTCGCTTCTTCCAGCGCCACCAGGCCTCTGGTAAAGGCTTTCTGACGACGACGTTCAGAGAATCCCCCCAGCCAGTCGCGGGAACCGGTGACCAGGGTCAGTACCCGTTTAACCAGCCATTCCAGCAGCAGAAATGCCAGGATCGCCCCCAGCACAATCAACCCCAAAGAGATCAGACTCATTTCAATGGTCCACTGATTCAGGGCAATCAGTACGTATCCTTTCTGCCCAACCAGTAAGGGACCCAGCACCAGACCGGCCAACACTATTGCCAGTAGCAACAACAGCCTGATCATGGTTGTAACTCCTGCTGGCCGCGGGATAAGCGTCTTTGCAGCAGATCTTCCAGCGGCTGGGCGGATTGCAGTTGAGCCGGATAGTGCCTGCCAATATCCACCCTTTGCAGCTCCTGCAGACTGCCGGCAAAACCGGCTACCCGGCTGTCATTACCGGCAAAATACTTATCCAGCAGGTCGCCGGCTTCTTTGAGAGGACCGGGATACAGAGCCGGTTGCTCCTGCAGCACCGCCTGCTGGGCCTGCAACAAATAGTGACGAAGCTGCTCCCTGACCAGCCATTGTTGCTTGTCGCTGAGCAGGGGCTTGGTTTCTTCCGTGCGCCGGCGCACCGTAATGAAGTCCTCCACCAGTGACTGCCAGGTGCGTTTGAGGTTGGTCCGCCAGTCGCTGACAGAGTCGGTTAAGGGTTCGGCACCGGGTCCCTCGTCCACCGGCTCCGGCAGCACCACCATATCCAGTGGCAAATTGTCGACTTGGTGAGTCAACGCCCCCAGTTCCAGTGCTATACGGGTCAGGGGTTCCCGATCCAATTGCCGCAGGGTCTGGATATCGTCGGCCAGCATCTGCCGGATAGTCAGCAGGCTGGGGTCGGTCATATCGGCCAGCCTGGCATCGGCGGACTCCAGCATCAGGATGGCAGTATCCAAATCCCGCTCCAACCAAAGCTTGCGTCCGGCCATACGCACCAGATAGTCGGCCTCGGCCAGCAACCAGTCGTCGGGACGACGCCCAGAGACCTGGTTCAGGCCTTCCTGATTGGACTTGGCCAGGGCCTTATTGGCCGTCACCATCGCCTGGAGTTCGCTTAGCTGCTGGGACAGGGGAGCATTCATCTGTTCCCACTGCCGACGCTGATCAGCCAACTGGCTGGCCATTTCTTCACGTAGCCTTTCTTGCTGCTGACGTAGCCGGGTCTGAGTTTCTGCAAGCAGTTCCTGCTCCCGCTGTTCTGCCTGGCTTAGCTGAATCCAACCCCAATAACCTGCCCCGGCCAGGGCGGCCAGCATCAGCAAATTCAGCAATACCAGGGGCCAAATTCTCCCTGACCCGGACGCTGCCGCGCCGGCCTCCGGTGAGTGAGTTACTGGCTCTGGTACGTCAGGGGATTGGTTGGCTTCGGCCATCGACTTTTGCTCCATAAATTGTCTGGCGGTTTCAATCAATGCCGCATCGCTGGCATTCCTGCTCACCATAATCTGTTTGATGCCCCGGCTTCTTGCCATCCCGGCCAGCCTGTCGCTGACCAGGATCCACGGCGTGCTGACAAGCCAGTCTTTGTCCAATGCATCAAATGCAGCATCTACCAATGCTGCGCTGGTGGCAATAATGCATTGAATGTCCGTGGTTTGCCAAGCCTCTGTCGGCGGCGCATCCGGCACCGGCTGGCGACGGTACAGGCAGGCCTCCTGCACCTTGGCGCCCCTGTCGGCCAGTGTCTGGCTGAGAAGCTCTCTGCCCCCCTCACCCTTAACCAGCAGTACAGGCTGACCATTGACAAGTTTCAGTTCAGCCAAATCCAGCAGCCCCTCGGAATCCTGACGCTCAGGGTACTGTACCTGGAGACCGACGGCCTGAAGCTTTTCGGCACTGGCGGCCCCCACGGCAAAGTAACTGAGTTGCGCCGGCCAGTCCCGCCCCTGCATAGCCTGAATAGCCAGTTCAACCGCCGGGGTGCTGACAAAAATCAGCTTGCTCTGTCCCTGTAGCTCGTCGAGCTGTTGGGGAAATCTGGCCATCGCTGCTGAATCCGGCTCAATGGCAATCAGTGGCAGTCCCACAGTGGACAAACCAGCCTGACTCAGCGCCTCGGTGCTGGCTTCACACTTGCCGGCCGGACGCAGCAGCAGAAACTCAGCCATGCTGGTACAACTCGTCCAGAATCTGGCCGGCCCCCCGACTCAGCAGATCCCGGGCCAGGGATTCGCCGAGCATCTCGGCTTTTTGAATCGGTCCACGGACCTCGCCGCTGATAATTCTGGAACCGTCCGGCGCGCCCACCAGGCCCCGCAGCCAGATCTGGTCGTTTTCCAGCTCCGCATAGCTGCCAATGGGCACCTGGCAGCCCCCTTGCAGGGTGCGGTTCATGGCGCGCTCTGCCAGTACGCGAGCGGCAGTATGTGCGTGGTTCAGGGGGGCCAGCAGGGCCACCAGCTCCGCATCATCGTCGCGACACTCAATGCCCACAGCCCCTTGTCCGACGGCGGGAAGGGAATCCTCAGGATCGATGGCATGGCGGATCCTGTCCTCCATATGCAGGCGGATCAACCCGGCCGAGGCCAGGATAATAGCGTCGTATTCGCCTTTATCCAGCTTGGCCAGGCGGGTATTGACGTTGCCGCGCAGATCCCGAATCTGCAGGTCGGGGCGGCGGGCACTGAGCTGGCACTGGCGGCGCAGGCTTGAAGTGCCGACTACAGCGCCCTGAGGCAGATGGTCAAGATGGGCGTAGTGGTTGGAAACAAAGGCGTCAAACGGGTTTTCCCGCTCACAGATGGCATGCAGACCGAAGCCCTCAGGGAAATCCACCGGCACATCCTTCATTGAATGTACTGCGATATCGGCCCGCCCTTCCTGCATGGCGACTTCCAGTTCCTTGATAAACAGCCCCTTACCGCCAATTTTGGCCAGGGGAGTATCCAGGATCCTGTCTCCCTGGGTCGTCATGGGCACCAGCTCCACCGCCAGTCCCGGGTGCGCCTGTTGCAGTGCCTGTTGTACATATTCCGCCTGCCACATGGCCAGGGCACTTTTTCGGGTGGCGATACGGATCACTCGCGTTGTCATGGATAAGCCTTGTTTGGAAAGCGCCCCCGGGCGCTGGAGATAGCATGGCGGAATAATAACATCGCCGGGAGGGCATTGGCAGAGCGGCCTTGCCGGAACGTGCGCGGTCTTTATTCAGACAGATAACGCTGGGGGGTGATCGTATAACGGAAGGTTTTGCTGTCGATCATGGTATCCCCGTGCCAGACCTGAACCTGCCAGTCGCCTCCCCACCTGGGCAGCAGGCGTTTGCTCGACCAGGTACGCCAGTAGTCACTGGTCGGCGTGAAGCTGACTTCGGCCATTAACTCTCCCTCGCGATACCATCTGTGTACCACCTGCTCACCCTGTAAATCCTGCAAGGCGGTAAAATAATACAGGGTGGTAACCTGGCTCGCCTCGCCGACCACTTCGTCCATGATATTGTCGATGGGCTCACGGTCACTGATACCATATGTCAGTTGACTGCGAGCCACATCAGCCGTGGCGGAAAAACCAGCCATGGACAACATCAGCACCGGGATATGGATCAATTTCATCTGCATTTTTCTCCCTACTCCTGTTTCTGACAGTATTGGATAAATTACCCCTATCAGACTGATTGTAGGTCAGTTTCCGGCAGAATGCCTGACGCCCGGGCCGGTCCTTTGATCAACCCAGGCGCTGCTTGATCCAGTGGCCGATGTCCTGGATTTCTTCCATACAGACATTGTGCTGCATGGGATATTCCCGCCACAGCACGTTATATCCGAGCTTCTGCAATTGGTTGTAGGCGGCCTTACCCAGGGCACAGGGCACCACTTCGTCATAGAGGCCATGGGCCACCAGCACCGGGGTCTCCTGATTGGCCTCATGACGTTGCTCGGCCAGCATCTGCGGCTGGCACATATAGGTGGACAAGGCAAGAATGCCGGCCAGTTGGTGTTCAAAACGAAGCCCCAGATGGTAAGCGATTACGCCCCCCTGGGAAAAGCCGGCCAGCAGGATGCGATTGGCAGGAATGCCGCGAGCCATTTCCTCCTCAACCAGTTTCTTGACCAGGGCTGCGGATTCTTCAACCCCCTGGACATCGGCACGATTTTCAAAATCCAGCGATTTGATATCGTACCAGGCACGCATTTGCATGCCGTTGTTGATCGTCACGGGGCGCACCGGCGCATGGGGAAACACGAACCTGCTGGCCAGGCTCTCCGGCAATTTCAGTTCCGGTACAATGGGGGCGAAACCGTTTCCGGAATCGCCCAGGCCATGCAGCCAGATAACCACGGCTTCGACCTTGTGTTGTGGGTTTACCTCGACGTAGGGTAATGCTGTGCTCATTCGCAATCCTGTGTTCCAAATCTTGTTGAGTGTGCCCTGCCCGGCTCCCTGCCGTTAATACGGTCTGTTGTTATCTGTGTCGCCGGGCTTGAAGCGCTGACTGGAACTTATGCTAACATTGCTTTTTTGCAGCCTCACCAATTATTCACCTATGGCACCAGGTAATCTTTTTATTCTCGCCGCCCCCTCAGGAGCGGGTAAATCCAGCCTGATCAAGGCATTGCTGGACAAGCATCAGGACGGCAGCATGCAGGTGTCGGTCTCGCACACCACACGCAAGCCCAGGCCGGGCGAGCAGGACGGCGTGCATTATCATTTTGTCGATCATAACGAATTCAAGGAGTTGATCGGCGAAGATGCCTTCTTCGAATGGGCCGAGGTGTTCGGCAATTACTACGGAACCTCCAAGCAGGCCATTGCCCGCACCCTGGAGCAGGGCATTGACGTCTTTCTGGATATCGACTGGCAGGGCGCGCGCCAAATCAAACAGCAGATGCCCGATACCGCCACCATCTTTATCGCCCCCCCGTCCCGGCAGGAGCTGTTGCGAAGGCTGCGCGGCCGGGGACAGGACAGCGAGGAGGTGATTGCCCAGCGAATGGACAAGGCCAGATCGGAAATCTCCCATTACCAGGAATTTGACTTTGTGGTGGTGAATGACGACTTTGACGACGCCCTGGCAGACATCGAATCCATCGTTACCAGCCAGCGACTGCGCCAGCCCAGGCAGGCCATCCGTCACGCCGGATTGTTTGGCGATCTGCTCAAAGAAGAATAATCCGATTGGTATAACCGGCAACTGTCTAAGCTTTAACCTTGGCAAGGTGGCATAAAGCCAGTAAACTATGCGACCTTTTTCGAATAATGCCCACGGAGTGTTAAATGGCCCGCGTAACAGTAGAAGATGCAGTAGAACAGATTGGCAATCGTTTTGACCTGGTGCTGGTCGCCGCTCGCCGTGCGCGCCAGCTGGCTATCGAAGGCAGGGATCCCAGGGTTGAATGGGAAAATGACAAAGCTACCGTGGTTGCCCTGCGCGAAATCGAGAAAGGCCTGGTCACCGCTGACAGTATGGATGCGGACGAAATGCGCTCTCAGGAAGAGCAGGAGCGCGCCGAATTCGCTTCTGTGGCCAATATTCTGTCCGGCGACCATCAGTAACACCCGACCCCCACTTTTCGTTTGGGGCGCTATTAGCGCCCCGGCGTTGGCTTCGCGCCAAAATCTCCGTATCCTGTAGCCATTCCTGTTCTGTCAGTCAGTATTTGACGTGTATCTGTTTGAAGGCCTGAAACAAAAAATCAGCGAGTACCTGCCTGCCGGGCAGGTGGCGGATATTCAGCGGGCCTATGTAGTAGCCCGCGATGCTCACGAAGGCCAGATGCGCTCCAGCGGCGATCCTTATATCACCCATCCTGTGGCTGTTGCCGGTATCCTGGCGGATATGCGCCTGGATCACGAAACCCTGATGTCGGCCCTGTTACACGACACCATCGAGGACACGCAAGTATCCAAGCAGGATCTGATTGACCACTTCGGTGAATCGGTGGCGGACCTGGTGGAAGGGGTCAGCAAGCTGGACAAGATCCAGTTTCGCAGCAAGAAAGAGGCCCAGGCGGAAAACTTTCGTAAGATGATCATGGCCATGACCCAGGACATCCGGGTGATCCTGGTCAAACTGGCGGATCGCACCCATAACATGCGCACCCTGGGCGCCCTGCGTCCCGACAAGCGGCGGCGCATCGCCCGTGAAACCCTGGAAATCTACGCTCCCATTGCCCATCGCCTGGGTATTCACGATATTAAGAACGAGCTGGAAGACCTCGGCTTTCAGGCCATGTATCCCATGCGCTACCGGGCGCTGAAATCGGCCGTTAAGCAGGCCAGGGGGAATCGCAAGGAAATCATCGAAAATACCCAGCAGGAGATCGAATCCCGGCTGGAAGAAAGCGGTATCCAGGCCGACGTCACGGGCAGGGAAAAGCACCTCTATTCCATTTACCGCAAAATGAGAAATAAGGAGCTGTTGTTTAACGAGGTGATGGACATCTATGCCTTTCGCCTGATTGTAGAGTCGGTGGACAGCTGCTACCGGGCCATCGGCGCCATGCACGGTCTGTATAAGCCCATCGAAGGCCGCTTCAAGGACTACATTGCCATCCCCCGCACCAACGGTTACCAGTCTTTGCATACTTCACTGGTGGGGCCCCATGGGATCCCGGTGGAAATCCAGATCCGTACCCTGGAAATGGACCATATGGCCGACAAGGGGGTTGCCGCACACTGGCTGTACAAGGAACCTGGCGAAGCCCGGGGTACCACGGCCCAGGTCAGGGCCAGGAAATGGATGCATTCTTTGCTGGAACTGCAACACAGCGCCAGTTCGTCGGTGGAGTTTATCGAAAACGTCAAGACCGACCTGTTCCCGGAGGAGATCTACGTCTTTACCCCGGACGGGCGCATTATCGAACTGCCCATGGGCGCCACGGCTGTGGATTTTGCCTATGCGGTGCATTCGGATATCGGCAATTCCTGTGTCGGGGTGCGGGTGGACAGGCGCAACTACTCCCTGAACAAGCCGCTGGAAAACGGCCAGTCGGTAGAGATCATCACCTCCCCCAGAGCCAAGCCTAATGCAAGCTGGCTGAATTTTGTGGTCAGCGCCAAGGCCCGCTCCTATATCCGCCAGTACCTGAAAAAACAGCATTCCGAGGAAGCCATCACCATGGGCAACCGCCTGCTGCGTCACGCCCTGGGTAATATCAAGCTGGATGATATTCCCCAGGCGGATTTAGACAGGGTGGTGAAGGAAACCAAGCACGATAACTTCTATTCTCTGCTGGCGGATATCGGCCTGGGCAACGAACTGTCAGCCATTGTGGCCCGCCGGTTGGTGGGCGACAGCGAAGTAGAGACGGGGGACAAGGGGCGCAAGGTGGCGATAAAAGGCACCGAAGGCCTGCTGGTCAGCTATGGTCGCTGTTGCCATCCCATCCCCGGGGACGATATCATCGCCATCCTCAGTCCCGGCAAGGGCATGGTGATCCATCAAAGCGGCTGCCGTAATATCCGCAAGCTGGCCAAAGAGGAGCCACACCGGGTACTTCCCATGCAGTGGGAGACTGAGGCCCAGGGCGAGTTCAAGGCATCGTTACGCGTTGAACTGGTCAACCGGCAGGGGACGCTGGCCAAACTGACCAATACCATTGCAGCCTCCGACGCGGACGTCATCAGCCTGCAAACCGAAGAAAAAGAAAGCAATATTTACTATATTGATTTGGAACTAACGACTGCTAACCGTATTCATCTGGCCAACATCATGCGGCGCATCCGCACCATGCCAGAGGTACAGAAAGTCTCTCGTCACAGCCAATCAAAGCAATCCTGAGGATCTTTTTATTATGTCTAAGTCCGTTATCAATACTGACAGGGCCCCTAAAGCTATTGGCACTTACAGCCAGGCCGTCAAATCGGGCACTACGGTTTATCTGTCCGGGCAGATCCCGCTGGTGCCGGAAACCATGGAGATGGTTTCCAACGAGTTTGAAGCCCAGGCCCGCCAGGTGTTTGAGAATATTAAAGCAGTCTGTGATGCAGCCGGCGGCAGCACCAATGACCTGACCAAGGTGAATATTTATCTGACTGACCTGTCCAACTTTGCCAAGGTCAATGAGATCATGAGCCAGTATTTCAAGCAGCCCTATCCGGCCCGCGCGGCCATTGGCGTGAAGGAGCTGCCCAAGGGTGCCCAGATTGAAATAGACGGCATTATGGAGCTGCCTGAATAAGGCTCTGATTCCGTGACACCTGAGCGTTACCGGCGCATTCGCCAGATGCTGGCCATGCGCCAACCGGATCTGACCGTTTGCCTGGAAAGAGTCCACAAGCCCCACAACCTGGCCGCTATGATGCGCAACTGCGACGCAGCAGGGGCCCATCATGTGCACGTGGTGTGGAATACCAGACATGAAATCCGCACCGGCACCTCGGTAGGGGCACAGAACTGGTTGAAGCTGCACTCCCATAAAAGTACCGCCGATGCCCTGGCTTCACTGAAAACACAGGGGATGCAGGTGCTGGTGACCCATTTGTCGGAGCAGGCGGTGGATTTTCGCCGGATAGATTACACCCGGCCCACCGCTATCTGGTTCGGCCAGGAACGCACCGGCGCAACTCCCGAGGCCGTGGCCGCAGCCGACCAGCAAATCATTATCCCCATGCTCGGCATGACCCAATCGCTGAACGTATCGGTGGCCGGGGCCCTGATCCTGTATGAGGCCCAGCGTCAGCGTCAGTTGGCAGGCCTGTACAACCAGCCCCGTCTGGAAGAGGCCGAATGCCAGCGCATCCTGTTTGAAGGCGGCTATCCCAAACTCAAAACCCTGTGTCGCATCAAAGGCCTGGACTATCCACAGATAGACGATGAAGGACAAATTCTGGCCAGCGACGCCTGGTGGCAGCGTATGCAACAGGACGGCCGGGTTAAGCCGTAGGGCTGCCTTCGGGCGACCATCCGTAAAAAAATCACAGCGCTGACAAAGAAGGGCAATGCTTGTACCTCGGCTGCCATCACCACATTGCGGCGACATAGAGTGAAATAAGCTGAAAGTAAAGTCCCGGCCATCAGGTCTTTAGACCCAACAATCATCCCCAATGGAGTCCGTATGTCCTTACGCCCACTGATTTTTTCCCTGTTGTTTGTCATCAGCAGTCCGCTACTGGCCCTCGACAGAAGCCAGGTGGCTGACAGCGCCGACGCCGTGACCCCACTTCTGAACGGCCAGACGGTCCCTGATGTGACGCTGAAAAGCGCGCAGGGTGAAGATGTCAGCCTGCATGCCCTGGTCAAACAGAAGCCCACGGTCATACTCTTCTACCGCGGTGGCTGGTGTCCTTACTGCAATGCCCAGTTAGCCGGTTTCCAGAAGGTTGAGAAAGATATTACCGGACTGGGCTATCAGATTCTGGCCATCTCTCCCGATTCACCCGAACGCTTACAGGAGCAGAAGTTCGACACAGACTACCAGGTCACACTGCTGTCCGACGCCGGCCTGGAAGCCATCCGGGCGTTCGGCATTGCCTTTTATATGGACGAGGAAACCTCGGCCAAATACCGTGATTGGAAAGGCAACATCTTCCCGACCCTGCTAGGAGACGATCGTATTGTGCTGCCGGCACCGGCCGCCTATGTGCTGGATACCCAGGGCGTGATCCAGTTCCAGTACGTGAATCCCAACTACAAGGTACGAGTCGACCCACAGTTGATGTATCATGCGGCTAAACTGGCTCTGAACTAATCATGGATGCAGTCACTCGCCTATAAACAGGTTACCGAACTCAAAGGGGTAGGAAGCAAAGTTGCAGAAAGACTGCAGAAACTCGGGCTGGTGACGGTTCAGGATCTGCTCTTTCACCTGCCCCTGCGTTACGAAGATCGCACACGCATCTACCCCATCGCCGATCTGATGCCCCAACTTCATGCCAGCATTGAGGCCGAAATCCAGTCCGCCGATATCCAGTTCGGCCGCAAACGCATGCTGACCGTCAGGGTATCAGACGGTACCGGCAGCCTGACCCTGAGGTTCTTCCACTTCAGCGCCGCGCAGAAAAACGCCATGGAGAAGGGTCTGACCATCCGCTGCTTCGGCGAGATCCGCCGCGGCAAATACGGCCTTGAGATGATGCACCCTGAATACCGGCTGCTGACAGACGGCCACCAACAACAGGTGGAAGAAGCCTACACGCCCATCTATCCCACCACCGAGGGACTAAAGCAACTGAGCCTGCGCAACCTCACCGACCAGGCTCTGGACCTGCTTAAACAGGGCGGCCTGGCCGAGCTGCTGCCGCCAGGCATGTATAATCAGCAGATAAGCCTGCAACAGGCTCTGCTGCTGGTGCACAGACCAGACCCGAATGTCAGTTTGACCCTGCTGGAAAAAGGCGAGCACCCGGCACAGCAGAGACTGATCCTCGAAGAGCTGCTGGCCCATCACCTGAGCGTATTAAAAGTACGCCAGAATGCCGAAGCCCAGCAGGCGCCGGTACTGCACCCTGAGTTCGGCTTGCTTGAGCGTTTTCTCGACTCGTTGCCCTTTGCCCCCACCGGCGCCCAGCGGCGGGTGGTGAAAGAAATTCAGCAGGACTTCTCCCGGCCCCGGCCCATGATGCGTCTGGTGCAGGGGGATGTAGGGTCCGGCAAAACCCTGGTGGCGGCGCTGGCGGCTCTTACCGCCATCGGCAGCGGTTACCAGGTGGCGCTGATGGCTCCAACCGAACTGCTCGCCGAACAACACGCCAATAACTTCCGCCAATGGCTGGAACCACTTGGCATCGACGTCGGCTGGCTGGCAGGCAAACTCAAGGGCAAGGCCCGCGAAGCCCTGCTTGAACGCCTGAAATCGGGTGAGATAAAGATGCTGGTGGGCACCCATGCCATTTTCCAGCAACAGGTAGCCTTTCATCACCTGGCCCTGGTCATTATCGATGAGCAGCACCGGTTCGGGGTACACCAACGCCTGGCCCTGCGTGAGAAGGGCCAGCATCAGGGTCTGATGCCGCATCAGCTGATCATGACCGCCACCCCTATTCCCCGCACCCTGGCCATGACCGCCTATGCGGATCTGGACACCTCGGTCATCGACGAACTGCCCCCAGGACGCACGCCGGTGAAAACCGCCGTGATCCCCGACAGCCGCCGGGACGAAGTGGTGTACCGGGTCAGACATGCCTGCCTGGAGGAACACCGCCAGATCTACTGGGTCTGCACCCTGATTGAAGAGTCCGAGGTGCTGCAGTGTCAGGCGGCAGAAGACAGCGCCCAGGCTCTGGCCATGGCCTTGCCCGAACTGAAGGTCGGACTCGTCCATGGCCGGCTTAAGGCGGCTGAGAAACAAGCCGTGATGCAGGCCTTTAAGGACGGCGAGCTGGATTTACTGGTGGCCACCACCGTCATCGAAGTGGGGGTGGATGTGCCCAATGCGAGTTTGATGATTATTGAGAATCCTGAGCGCCTGGGCCTGGCCCAGTTACACCAGCTGCGTGGCCGGGTCGGCCGGGGCTCGGTGGAAAGCCACTGCGTGCTGATGTATGCCACCCCCCTGTCGAAAACCGCCAGCCTGCGTCTGGCTGTGCTGCGGGAAAGCAATGACGGGTTTCTGATCGCCCAGCGGGATCTGGAAATCCGCGGGCCGGGCGAGCTGCTCGGCACCAAGCAGACCGGCCTGGCCGATCTTAAAATAGCCGATCTGGTTCGCGACGCGCATCTTATTCCCCAGGTGCAACAACTGGCCACCCGGTTGTGGGCAGAGCATCCGGCTAAGGCCCAGGCCATTATCAACCGCTGGCTGGCCCACCGGGAAGATTACGGACACGCCTGATGTCGTTGATTCCTGTCCTGCCCGCCACTCCCGATTATCTGGCCGCAGCCCGCCAACTGGCCGAACGCTGGCAGTTGCCACTCACCGAACACGCCGATTCGGGCCTGGTCCTCTATCTGGACGAGCGCGGCCTTGCCCTGAAAACCCTGGACGATCCGAGAATGGGTAACGTCCAGGTGGATTTCGCTTCCAATGCCATGGCCTGGCGTCGTCAACACGGCGGCGGACGGGGCGAGGCAGTGGCCAAAGCCGTGGGCATCAAAGGAGACTATCTGCCCCACGTGCTGGATGCTACGGCTGGCCTGGGCCGGGATGCCTTTATTCTGGGGAGTCTTGGCTGCAAGGTCAGCATGCTGGAGCGATCTCCCGTGGTGGCCGCCCTGCTGGATGACGGCCTGCGCCGGGCTGCTGCAGATTCTGAGCTATCCAACTGGCTGCCCGAGCGTATGCAACTGTTGCATGAATCGGCTGAAAAGGTCCTGAGCAACTGGGAAGGGGCCAAGCCGGACGTGGTCTATCTGGATCCCATGTTCCCGCACCGGCAGAAATCAGCACTGGTCAAAAAGGAAATGCGCCTTTTCCAGCAGTTGCTGGGCCCGGACCTGGATGCCGATGCCCTGCTTGCACCAGCGCTGCAACTGGCTGCCAAGCGGGTGGTGGTGAAACGTCCCGCCGGCGCCCCTTATCTGGCCCAGCGCAATCCCAGCATGGAGAGTAAGGGCAAGGCCAACCGTTTCGATATCTATATAATCCACAAATAGTCGTCTCTTAACTTATCAAGGAAACACCATGATTAAACCCGGACAAGCCCTGCCACAGGCTATTCTGACCGAGCGCAAAGACGGACAATCTCTGCAACATACCACCGCTGAGCTGTTCAAAGACAAAACCGTGGTGCTCTTTGCCGTACCCGGCGCTTTTACCCCCACCTGTTCCAACAGCCACCTGCCCGGCTACGTAGCCCTGGCCGACAAAATCAAAGCCAAAGGAGTGGACAGCATCCTCTGTGTATCAGTCAATGACGCCTTTGTGATGCAAGCCTGGGGGCAAGCGCACAATGCCGATGAGATCCGGATGCTGGGCGATGGAGATGGCAGCTTTACCATCGCCCTTGGCCTGGACAAAGACACCGGCTCATTCGGCGGCACCCGTTCCATGCGCTATTCCATGTTGGTCAGGGACGGAGTGGTGGACAAACTCAATCTGGAAGTCTCTGGCAAATTTGAGGTCAGCGACGCGCAGACCTTGCTGGATCAATTGGGTTGACAGCCGTCGCAACAGCGCATCAGCGTTGCTCCTCTATGCCTGGGGAGGAGTCGGAAAACATTGCCGCAGCCGCTGGTCACTTAGATCCGGCCTGTATCCTGTGCTGCCGACTCCGGCAGAGGCCTAATTTGCTGGCTGGCTAAGATTGCGATTGGCATCATGTCACTAATAATCACACTGGTGGGATGGATCTACGCGTTCTTTGATGTCGCGACACAATCGTATGGCTCCGTCGACATCACCACTGTCAGCCAGAATTCTGGCCAGACCAAGTGAAGCCCGAATGTTCAGTGGCGCCTGACTCAACACCTTTCGAAACCAGACTTCGGCTTCTTGAGGCTGCCCCAGATCCGCATACTTTTCACCGATGAGTGCTCCCATGTCCGCGTACCAGGGCATGATTCGGGCCGATTGCTCCTCATACAAACGGGTCATGGCTGCATAAGCCTTTTCGAAAAAAGGCAGAGCCTGTTCCGGACGACCCGTTATTTCGAGAACGTCACCGATGTTGATCAGGGCTCCCCAGGCATCGGGATTGAATTGCACTGCTTTATGGTAAGCCGTGAGGGCAGCCTCAAACTTGCCCTGGGCAGAATAGACAAAGCCCAGCGACCTGTGTACCCGGCTATTTTCTGGCGCGAGCCTTACCGCGCGCTCCGCCAGTGCCTGTGCTCTGTCCAGTTGACGCCGCGACTCCGGACTGGCCAGGTGACCTGAGGCCAATGCCTCCCGAAGATTGTTGTACCCTGCCTCCTGCTCATCAATCGGATTGGACCAACGTACTGTCTTTTGCACCAGCGCATTGGCCAGTCCTGCCTGCCCGGCCGCCGACTCAGGTCGCAACGCTATGGCCTGTTGATAAAGCTCTATGGCGGTTTCATTGTCGGCCCGGCGGATCTGAAAATAGTAATCATCAGCCTGATCGATCAATTTCTCTGCATTATCAGATGGAGACAGGTTTTTATCTGACTCGGGCCAGGGCAGAAATATAGCCACCAATAGCAGGATAGTGACCCCGGTCAATGCAGCGGTGAGTCGACCAGAGGGCATCCGGGTGGCTTTGGCATCTGAAGAGACCGGATTTGGCGGCGGCAGGTCTTTATCATCCGCCTCCCCGGCTATCGGCGCGGCAGGCTGTGGTTTCGACTCGGTCAGCTGGATATGGTCGGCAACTAAGCGATAGCCTCGTTTGGGTAAGGTGGCAATCAGCTTGGGTTGCCTGGGATCGTCCTGTAAGGCTTTGCGTAGTTTGGAAATGCAGCGGGTCAGTGCGTCCTCTGTGACCACTGTGTCCGGCCAGATGGCAGACAAAAGCTCGTCTTTACCATGAACCTTACCCGGCGCCATTGCCAGATAAAACAATAAGGCACAGGCTTTTGGCTCGAGACTGGACACCTGGTCAACAGATTCGGCTAAAGTTGAGTCGGCTGTGCGTTGCCAAAACCGGCCGCTGTCCCCCTCAATGCACCACTGATTAATTTCCAGAATTTCACCGGACATGCTGTTCTGACTAATATGTGATTCCGTCGGGGATACTATCATCAGACTTTGGTCAGCAAAACCGCAGAGATTGGTCAGGACCCGGAACTACCTGGCCTGCACAATGGTGACGGGTTCAACTACAGAGACACCACCTATGAAATTAACCGGATTACTACTCAGTCTTTTACTGACGCTCGGCATGGCTGCGGCTGGTGAAGCAGACGATCTACCACGCAGCTATTCGCCTGACCAGGTGAAGGAGGACTTCGCACAGCTCTACAAAGGGTTGCAGCAGGCCCACTATGATCTGTTTGCCAACCTGTCAAAGCCAAACTATGACCAGCACTTCGAAGAGTTTATGGCACAAATTGACGCCCCCATGACGGCTCTGCTAGTTAAAACACACTTTCAGAAATTTGTCGCTCTGGGCAAGGTGGCCCATGCCAGAATCGATTTCCCCGCTGAGGAATACAGTGCCTTCAGGGAAGCAGGGGGCAAGACCCTGCCACTTTACCTGTCAGTGACAGATGAGGGCGTCTACGTGAATGAATACTACGGCGCTCATCCGGAGATTAACCCTTACGACAGACTGATCAGCGTCAACGGCCAGCCTGTCCAGCAGTGGCTCGCCCCCCTGTATCAACATTTGTCGGCGGACAACCCTTTGATCGCAGCGACACTTTTGGAGTTTCGTTTACCCGCCCTGTTGTGGCTGGAACATGGAGAAAGACCAGCCTACGAGCTGACACTGGAAAAGCCTGATGGCAGAAAATTGACCCTGACACAACCCACATTGTCCAAGGCACAGCAGCAACTCCATTCCGCTGACAAGGAGATGTCTGAACAAATCGACTGGGATAGCAGAGAGGCTGAGATACTCGAACACAATATTGCCTATCTGCGACCTGGTCCCTTTTACAATAACAGTCCAGAGGCTGTGGATATCTGGGACAACCGGCAGTTTAAAGCCTTTATCGATCAAGCCTTTATGTCTTTTGCAAAGGCAGGCGCCCGGGCTTTGCTGATCGATCTGCGCTCCAACCCTGGCGGCACTAACTCATTCAGCGATCATATGCTGGCCTGGATTGCAGATCGGCCGTTCAAGTTCGCCTCAGATTTCAGGGTCAAGGTCAGCCCACAGGCGCAAGCGGCCAATAGGGCCAGGCTCGCCACCAGCCAGGATAAGAACGACATTTCCCATAAACTGGATGAATTTTATCAGGCTCAGCCCATGGGTACGGTATTCTCATTTCCCTTACCGCTGGCCCAGCCGCGCGAAGGAGAAAGGTTCAGTGGTGAAGTCTACGTGCTGATTGACCGCTACTCTTATTCCAACGCGGTTTCAGTCGCGGCCATAGTCAAAGACTATGGATTTGCCACCCTGTTGGGTGAAAAAACCGCTGATCTGGCCACCACTTATGGTGCGATGGAAGAGTTTAAACTTAACCATACCGGTATTCAGGTCGGCTTCCCTAAAGCCCATATCATCCGCCCCAACGGTGAGATGAAGCCCGATGGTGTCGCACCGGATGTGGTGATCGACACTCCCATGACCCCGGATGCCAGCCAGCGGGTGCTGCAGGCCGCCTTGGATCACATTCAGCATGCACTGCAGACAAGCGTAAACTAATCAAATTCGCTATACTCGCGCGGTTTTTATCCGGCCCGTCATCTATTGCTGAACCTTAGGGTGGACGGGCCGGAGAATATCAGGAGTGTGAGTTGCTAAAAGTCGATGTCATAGTGATAGGGGCCGGTGCGGCCGGATTGTTCTGCGCCGCCGAGGCGGGCAAACGGGGACGCTCGGTGCTGGTGCTGGATCATGCCAAACGCATCGGCGGCAAAATCCTGATGTCCGGCGGGGGGCGCTGCAACTTCACCAACATGTACGCCAGCCCGGAAAACTACCTGTCCGCCAACCCCCATTTTTGCAAGTCTGCCCTGAGCCGCTACAACCAATGGGACTTTATCGCCCTGGTGACCCAGTATGGCATTGCCTACCACGAAAAAACCCTGGGCCAGCTGTTTTGCGATGACTCAGCCAAAGACATTCTAAAACTGCTGCTCAGCGAATGCGATAAGGCGGGGGTGCAGGTTCGCCATCCGGTGGAGGTACAGAACATCGATAAAACCGCAGAGGGTTTTGAGCTGGAAACCAGCCAGGGCCAGTTCGGCTGCGACTCGCTGGTGGTGGCTACCGGCGGGTTGTCGATTCCCAAGCTCGGCGCCAGTCCCTTCGGCTACAAAATTGCCGAGCAATTTGGCCTCAAGGTGCTGCCTACCCGTGCCGGTCTCGTACCTTTTACCTTGCACGAGCAGGATAAAGCCGCTCTGGCAGAGCTCAGCGGCATCTCCCTGGATGCCACGGCAGTGTGCAACCACACCAGCTTTCGCGAGAATATTCTCTTTACCCACCGGGGCCTGTCCGGCCCGTCGGTACTGCAGATCTCCAACTACTGGCATCCGGGGGAGACCGTCACCTTCAACCTGTCGCCGGGTCAAAATCTGACTGAGTTTCTGCAAACCGAGCAGCAGGCCCATCCGGATGCACTGCTCAGTACCACGCTGGCCAAGCTATTTCCCAAACGTTTTGTGCAGGTAGCGCTGGAATACTTCGCACTAACCAACAAGCCCATGAAGCAATATCAGGGTAAACAGTTGGAGCAGGTAGCCGATGCATTTATGCAATGGCAACTCAAACCCAACGGAACCGAAGGCTACCGCACCGCCGAGGTGACCCTGGGCGGGGTGGATACCAACGAGCTGTCCTCCAAGACCATGGAAGCCAGAAAGGTGCCGGGGCTTTATTTTATCGGCGAGGTGATGGACGTCACCGGCTGGCTCGGAGGCTACAATTTCCAGTGGGCCTGGAGCAGCGGCTGGGTCGCAGGGCAGGTGGTTTAACCAGAAAACCCCTATTCACTCTTAGCACCCTTAATGGCCAATGCCATGGTATGGTCAAGCATGTTTATGTCCCCTACCTCGCCATGCCCGGGCACCACCTGCAGTAAACCGGGAAAGGCTTCTTTAACCCTTTGTACCGACCCGGCCCAGTCTGCAATGGAGGCATCGGCCGTATTACCCAGTCCCCCGGCTTCTGCCGGACGAATCAAACAGCCACCGAAAAGTATCTGGGCCTGCGGCAACCATACCACCAGGTTATCCCGGCTATGTCCCGGCCCCGGATAAAACACCTCTATCCGGCCCTCCACCAGAGAAAAAGACGGATGACTGAAGGTCTGAGCCGCCTGGGCGTGGCCTTCTTCGAGCAGCAATGTATTGGTCAGCTCTGAGGCATAGGTAGGAATGGATCTGGCCTTGAGCACCTTAATACCTGCGGTACGGTCGGCATGAAAGTGAGTCGACAGGCTGGCTGCGGGAGTCAGTCCCCTTGCTTCAATCCAGCCCAGTAATTCCTCAGTGTCCGGCTCGGACCAGGGCGTATCTATGATGTAGGCCTGGTCTTTGACCACGACCACCAAGCCGTTGGAATCGACCAGCCCAAAACCGGGATAATGTTGATAGGACGTATGAAGATAAATCCCCTCCTCTAACGGCTGGATTTCCAGGGCTTTCGACACTTCTTCGGCAACGGCAAGGTTTGCCCCGAGGCAAAACAACAAAACGGCAATAGTTCTCAAGATGGAATTCCTGTGTTTGGAAAGGTCCAGAGTTTAAATTGACCACGCCGGGCTGAAATCCTCTTTGCGGTAAAACTCAGCAAGAAGCGGATACTTTGCTGTCGTGCACCGCACCATACTGCCGCCCGGTTTAATTTCACAGGTAATTACCCTGATGGCAGTATTCAAACACCTCAGCCCTGTACTGGGCGGCACTCTGTTAGCTTTCTCTGTTGGCGCTGAGCAAACTCTGTCGGTCATTACTTCTGCCAAGGATGCCTTCGGCACGAGTAAAGAGAATGAATCCATCGGTATCTATGACGCAAGTTCCGTCAGGGGCTTCGACTTGTCTGCCGCCGGCAACTATCAAATCAATGGCCACTACTTTGTCAAAAGCTCCGGCATGAGCCGTTTTTTTGTGGAACAGACCAATATCAAGATCGGCTACGGGGCTATAGGTTCCAGCATGCCGGGTCCTTCCGGGGTGGTAAACTACCAGCTCAGATATCCCACTGCCGAATCAAACAGCAGTGTCCGATTGGGACTGGAGAGTTTTACCACCCGTACCCTCCAGGCTCATATGCAGGGGGGCACGCCGGATTCGGCTTACGGCTGGTCGGTGGGGATGGGGCTGGAGCAAAATGCCGGGGATGCCCAGGGAGGTCTGGGCGAGTCGATGATCCTGGCCGGCACCCTGAATATGGCCCTGAGCCGCGACCATCGCCTGCAGTTATTATTCGGGGAATACGATTTCAGGCGAAACAGCACCTTTGTGATCAGACTGGCTGAAGATAATCTGGCACTGCCCCGGGAAATAGATCGGCAACGGTACCTCGGCCAGGATTGGGCACAAAACAAAGGCCAAAGTCGGATCCTGGGGGGGATTTACGACTGGCAGGTGGATTCACAGTGGACCATAGGGGCGTCGCTGTTTTTCTCTGAGGATGATGACAACCAATCTTTTACCCAGGTATTTTCCGTTTTGACGGACAGTAACCTGGTGGACAGCTTGTATGTGGCCGCCCCCAAGCAACGTTACCGCGCCTGGTCCGGCGAGCTCACCGCTGCCTGGCAACCCGGGCAGTCATCCCTGCCACAGCAGTTGATGCTTATCGCCAGGGCCCGCCTCACCACCAACCATATCGGTGGTGAGCGTGTTTACCCGCTGGACAGGACTGTTCTGGGCGAACGGCCCGGGGTTTACCAGGCGCCGACCTTTGATAACTTCACCCATGACGGCTTGGACGAGGTGGAGCAATATGGCCTTGGCCTGGCCTATCAGGTGCGGCTGGGCCAGTTGCAGATCGGTGCCGGGATATTAGTTAACCAATACGACAAAAGGTTTGAGAAGCTCACAGAACAGCATGAAGAGGGGTTGGATCCCTGGATCTACAACTGGAATCTGCTTTACCCCATGTCCCGCAGGCTCAGCCTGTACGGCAGTTATGCCAAGGGTCTGGAGGAATCGGGTATTGCCCCCGCCTCTGCGGCAAATCCCAATGAGGTGATACCCGCCAGCCTGGCTTCACAGTACGATGCCGGTATCCAGTATCAGCTCACCGACAAGACAAAGATACTCGCCGGACTGTTCAGAACCACCAAATCCTATGCCGGACTGAACAACCAGAACAACGAGTTTGGCCTGCTTGGCGAGGTAACCCACAAAGGGCTGGAAATTTCCTTAAGCGGAGAGGTTCAACAGGGGGTGAATCTGGTCGTGGGCGGCGTATACACCCAGGCTGAACTGGCAGGAGACGGACCTGAAGGCGGTCATCTGGGCAGACACCCTGTGGCGGTCCCCAAGGTCAAGCTTATCGCCAATCTGCAGTTCAGTCCGAGTGATGCGCTGACCCTGGATGCAGGCATAGAACACCTGGGGCCAAGATACCTGTCGGGCCGGCTCGATCCGATCAGCCACCAGCAAAAGCAGACCCCTTCGGCGACCCGGGTCAACGCCGGCTTTACGTACCAACTCCCAACAGAGGGACCGGGTTCACGCATCCGTTTGCAGATCCTCAATCTGTTCGACGAGTTTCATTACGATGTGAGCAGCTCAGAGACCCTGACCTACAGCGAGCCAAGAACCATCCGGCTACTATGGGATTACCTGTTCTAGGCGCCACGGCGGACCAAGTTAGTAAAGGCATTGCGATAAAAAGCAATGGCCTGCGACTTTACTCTGCCGCAGCAAGCCAATAGCCTGGTCATTTCCCTGGGATGGAGAAACAGATGCAAACACGCACATTGGGACGCTCGGGTTACCAGGTCTCTGAAATTGGACTGGGCTGCTGGCAACTGGGCAATGACTTTGGTGAAGTTGAGGATGCCCAGGCAGTGCAGGCCCTTGAAACGGCGCTGGAGATGGGAATTAATTTCTTCGATACGGCGGATGTCTACGGTGGCGGCCTGAGCGAAGAGCGTATCGGCAGATGGCTGAAAAATCTGTCTGCAAAGCCCCTGGTGGCGACCAAGGTGGGCCGTGGCAGTGGTCTTTTTCCCGACGGTTACAGCAAACAAAAAGTGCGTGAATCCCTGCAGGGTTCGGCCAGACGCCTGGGTGTCGAGGCACTGGATCTGGCGCAGCTGCATTGTGTACCGCCCGAGGTACTGATGTCCGGCGAATTGCTGGGCTGGATGGAAGAGCTGAAACAGGAAGGGCTGATCAGAGCCTACGGCGCCAGCGTCGAGATGCTGGATGAGGCATTGTTCTGCTGTGACTATCCCGGCCTGACCAGCGTGCAGATCATCTTCAACCTGTTGCGCCAGGATGCAGCCGACCGGTTACTGCAAAAAGCCGCCGACAATCAGGTCGGTGTCATAGTGCGCCTGCCACTGGCCAGTGGCCTGCTGAGCGGCAGGATGCACAAGGATCAGCAGTTCAGCGATCAGGACCATCGCAGTTACAACCGGGACGGCCAGGCCTTCCATGTGGGAGAGACCTTCAACGGCCTGCCCTACCAGAAGGGCATTGAGCTGGTGGAGGACATGAGATCCCTGCTGCCAAAGGACACCGACATGGCCCAGTTGGCCCTGCGCTGGATCCTCGATCATCCACAGGTCAGCACCGTGATTGCCGGCAGCGCCAAAGCCGGGCAGATAAGAAACAATGCCGGGGCCGCTGCTCTGGAGCCCCTGACGGACCGGCTACATGGGCAGCTCAACGCCTTCTATGTTGAAAAAGTCAGGCAGCATATCCGCGGTGGTATCTAGGGCGTGTTTATCTTTCATATTGGCCTCTGTTGAGAGCGAAAAACCCCTCAATCAAGGCGCGAGTAACGCCGTTTAGCCATCTAAACAAGTTGAGAGCAACGCAGAGTGAGGGGTTTTTAGCCTCAACCCTTCGGGCTGGGGCCATTTTTCCGTCCAGCGGCGTCATCAGTCGCTTATTTAGGCCCACTAAACCGCACTCCTTCTTCCTTGCTGGGCAAAAAAATGGCCTCCAGCAGAGTGTCAATATGAAAGATAAACACGCCCTAAGGCACCGGGACATGCTGGGTTTATCAATCCTGGGTGTCACCGGATAAAGGGGTGGCCAGCATGGACGGGCGACGGCAAAATTCGTCCAGCCAGGTGCTAAGCCCGGGACTTATCGACCTGAAGGACGGCAATTCGCGAAATTCAATCCATGAAAGGGTGGTGGCCAGCGCAATATGACCGATGTGAACCGGGCCCGCCCGGTCCAGTTCTTGTTCGAGCCAGGCATAAGTGGAAATCAGCTTTTCCGTTTGCCCTTTTATCAGTGGCCTGTAACGATACTGTGAGGGACGTCGCACAGTTTCCCAGCGTAAGCCGATGGCCGTCTCAGCCAACCCCTGCGCCACCGCCTGCATGCGCAGTGCCAGCCAGCGGGTTTCGGCTACCTCAGGGATCAACCTGCGTCCCAGATGCAATGTGTCGAAGTAGGCACAGATAACATCCGAATCAAAGATCGGCCCCTGCCGGTCACGGATCAGTACCGGCACTTTCCCGAGCGGATTTTGGGCAAAGACCCGTTCATTACGCTGGGTCGGACTGGTTTCCTGGTGGACCACCTCCAGTTCCTGATGAATACCCACTTCATAGGCAAAGACCAGGACTTTTCTGGCAAAAGGGGAATGGGTTTGATAGAGCAGTTTCATTTTCTTTCCTGATGATATCCGGGCTGAGCATGATAAAAGAGGGTCCGTGCGGGATATCCGCTTTGTAGAGCGGTTTTATGCTTTTCTTCTGCAAACGCCAGATGCTATAAAATTGACGCTCCTGTGCAGCGCAGAGGAGGGGATTGACCTGTAATTAACCTCCACACAAAGAAGAAAGGCATGGAACTGGACCGCTTCGACAGACAACTATTGCATCTCGTCCAGCAGGATTCTGCACAAACGGCAGAGCGTCTGGCAGAACAAGTGCCGCTGTCCCCATCGGCGATACAGCGCAGATTGAAAAAACTGCGTGAGAACGGCGTCATTCTCAGAGACACCGCCATAGTGGATCCGGCTGCAGCCGGGCGGCCGACTCTGTATCTGGTCTCGCTGGAGGTTGAAACAGAGCGCCCGGAATTGCAAAAACCCCTGCACCAATGGCTGGCTGCGGAGGAATGTATCCAACAGGCCTTCTATGTGACGGGTCAGGCGGACTACAGACTGATTGTTTCTGCCCCTGATACCCAAACCTTTGACGCTATCATGGAAAGGCTGGTGCGTGACAATCCCCATGTTAAGCGCTTTTCCACCAATGTGGCCCTGAAGATCATCAAACAAAGCCTGGCGTTGCCCTTGCTGTAGGGTCGGCGAAACCAGAGAACGACAAAAATCCGCTTTTATGCAATGTCGGGCTTCTCTTTGCATATTTTGTGTGACACACAGGGACTAACCTGCATGCTTTGGCCGATCAGGCCACCTTCTGACAGGAGTACGCGATGCATAAGACCCGGTTACATCACCTGTTGTCTGGCGATGGATTCCAGCCCACCCCCCTGATCCTGAGTCCTTTGCTGGCAGATCTGTACCAGCTCGGCCAGGTACAGTTGAAACTGGAGTCACAGCGGCCGTTAGGCAACTTTAAGGTCCTCGGCGGTTACCACGCCGCCCTGAATGCGCTGATGAAGGCCACTGAAAGCCCGTGTCTGGAGGCGTTACAACGGCTCGGCGCAAGCTTGCCCGGTCTGATTTGCGCCAGCGATGGCAACCATGGGCTGGCCGTGGCCGCAGCCGCTGGTGAAGCAGGCACCAGCGCATTGATCTATCTGCCTTCTTCAGTGAAGACCAGCCGTATCGGGCGCATAGAATCCCTGGGCGGGCGGGTTGAAAGGGTCCCCGGCACATACGAGGACGCCGTCAAGCAGGCCAGTCTGGCCGCCAGTGCCGGCAGGGGGATCCTGATCCCCGACACTACGGACAATCCCGATGATCCCGTGGTCAACGACGTTATGGCGGGATATACGCGGATCACCTCTGAATTGACTCATCAACTACAGTCAAACACATTCTGTCCGCCAACCCATGTGTTGGTGCAGGCCGGGGTGGGTGGACTGGCAGCAGCCATAGCAAAAGGGATCCAGCCGTCTCTGGCTCAGCCCGGACGCATTCTGGTCGTGGAGCCGGAGACGGCCGCTTGTGTAAAGCTTGGACTGGAAATGGGCCGGCCTGTGCTGTTTCCCGGCAATCTGGAAACCTGCGCACAGATGCTGTCATGCGGTCTCGCTTCTGCTCCGGCCCTGATGACATTGCAACAATACGCCGCCCAATCTGTGACAGTGAATGAACAGCAACTCAGAAACGCCGCCACTGCGTTGAAGCAGTCCGACGGAATAGCCTGTTCCATTTCGGCAGCGGCCGGCCTGGCGGGGCTGATTCAGATTGCCTCGGACCCGCTACTGCGAGCCAGATATCAATTGAACAGCAGCAGTGTGGTGTTGTTGTTTGTGACGGAAGGGGCAGAATAGGCCTCCAGATGGTGGGCAATGGATCAGAAACTCCCCGGCAGGAGTGGACCCGATGGCCCCGGCTGTATTGCCCGTAGCGCTGTTATCGCTGCACCCTCTCAGCGAGACTCCAGGCTGTTATTGACCAGTCTGAGCAGTTCTTTCCAGACCGGGCTGACTGAGGGGTAGCTCATGCTCTGCCCGTCCAGCCCCCCATGCTGGCGATTGGTCAGCAACAGGATGATCAACTGGCTGTGGGGCTGAAACAATATTTGGGTACCGGTAAAACCCGGATGCCAATAGGCCGGATGGCCATCCGGCGTGGAGGTTTTCCACCAGCCAAGGGCCTGGTTTTCATCGAATGGCGTCTGCAAAAACGCCCCCAGGGTGGCCGGATCCGCCAGTCGATATCCGTCGTAGACGCCGCCGTTGAGAAGGGTTTGCGCCAGGACGGCCAGATCCCGGGCCGTGCCGAACAGGCCGGCATGCCCGGCGACCCCATCCAGCCCATACCAGGCGTTGCCATCATTAGCCTGACCAACAAGGGTATGTTGCCGGTAGCCGGTAAAGGGGGCAAAGGGCAGGGGCCGGGCTAGGGGATAGGGCTTGCCGGTGGCAATCATATGTTGCTCGTATGGGTTGCCATGAGAAGTAGCTACCAGCCTGTCAAACCAGGATGCCGGCGGGCGGTACTGCGTATTCAGCATGCCCAGGGGGCGATGGATATGCTCAAGGACAAACTCGTCCAGCGACTGACCGCTGGCCCTTTCGATGATCTTTCCCAGCAGGATAAAGCCGAGATCCGAATAGGCCCGTTGCTCGCCCACCGGGTAGCGCAGGGGCAGGGACGCGATATAATCCAACACGCCCTCTTCATCTTCACCGCGATACAGCCAGGCGGGCTGCCATTGCCACAGGCCGCTGCGATGGGTCAGTAACTGCCTCAGGGTAATGTCGCTTTTATCGGTATCCTCAAAGCGCGGTAGCAGCGTTCCTAGTCTGTCATCCAGCGACAACTGATCGCGGCTGACCAGGTGCATCAAAGCAGCTGTGGTGGAAGCGACCTTAGTCACGGACGCCAGATCAAAGACTGAGTCCACCCTCATGGGCACGGGCTGTTCCATCTCCACCAAGATGCCATCGGCATGCAACTCGATCTGACGGGCATAGCCAAAGGCTTTCTCATACAGAACCTGCCCCCGATGGGCAATCAGCACCACCGCGCCGCTGTACACGCCCTTTTCCTTCGTCTGCAAATTGGCAACCATCAGCTCGTCAATTGACGAAGCATCGGCTAAGCCTTCGCCTGTCGTATCCACCAGGGCCGGATAGTCCGGTATCGGCATGGACTGCCCGGCTGGCGGAGAGGCCAGGGGATCCTGGTCCACATCGAAGCTGCTCGCCTCTGCCATCTCAGTGAGCAAAAGGGGGGTGCTCAGCACAAGCGCCAACAGAAGTGGCTTTAAAACGCTCAGGGGGATCACCAGGGGAGGAATTGTCATGGTCGCTGATCATATCTGTGCCGGTAATACAGACAGGTGATTTAAGCATGAGGGGGCTTTCAGGCAAAATAAAATCCCCAGGGCATTCATGTTAGGGGGAATTTTCCGCTGTGCGGCTTGCACCGGCATCTATTGCCACCTGAACCATCGACCTTATAAGAAGGTGAATAGAAAAGGGCCTTATAGCCCTTTTCTTCTGTTGTTCCGGCAGCATGGCAGAATCAGGGACACTCCAGTTTGGGCAGCGTACCAAAGTCTTCACCGCAGGTTTGGTTGTACTGATCCACGTCCTGATTGATTTGATTGCACAACGCAGCGTCGGGACTACCGCTTTGTACCGTTTGCCGATACAGGTTTTCATCATGCTGCATACGCAGCAGATCCGTGGTACAGCGGTTTGCGTGGGCAATGCTGTCGGCCGCATACCAACTGGACAGGAAGGCCGCCGCACCGGCAGCCACCAGGGCGATGACGATGGCGGCCAGCAGGCCAATTCCCTGTTGTCTGTTGAAGGGTTTCATACATGTTCCTTACCCCTGTGGGCAATGAGAAATTCAATGCCAGAAACTACTTCCTTCTCGTTCCAGGCCCAATGGTTATAGAACAGACCCCGCCCAATAGCCATTACTCCCCTGCTGCCCCGGAACCCTCGCTGCCGTTTTATACTGCTGACAGAAGATGTCAGCAGGGGTCTGTTAATCTGCTTGGCGCGGTCAGGTTGGCCCTGGCTATCCACTTATCACACTACAGGAGATTCGCATGTATCAGCTTTACAGTTTTCCCTTTTCCCAGCACAGCCGCCGGGTCATATCTTTGCTTGAGCAGGCGGGCATTGAGTATGAAAATCATCAGGTGGACATGATAAACGGGGAGCATATGCAAGCGGCTTATCTGGCCATCAACCCCAATCACCAGGTGCCCACGCTGATAGACAGCGGGACAAAAATCCACGAGTCCAACGCCATACTGCGTTATTTATGCATCAAGCACGAGTTGTCCCAATGGTATCCGCAACAACCCGACCTCCTGGCCAGGGTGGAACAATGGCTCGACTGGACCCAGTGTCAGCTCTCTCCTCTGGTCATTGCCATAGTGTTAAACCGGGTCTTTTTAGGTGATGATGGAGACAAGCAGGCTGCCGATGAGGCGGCAATGAAAATTCAGTCGAGGTTCGGGATTATGGAGAGCTATTTGGCAGGTACTCAGTTCCTGGCTGGCGATACACCCACCATTGCCGACCTGGCTCTGGCCTCGAGTGTGTTCCAGTTAAGCCTGGCTGACGCATCGCCACAGACGCCTAATATCCTCCGCTGGTACCAGGCGGTTGAGGCCCTGCCTGGATTCCAGAAATCCCTGCCCAAAACATAAGGCAAATCAAGGAGCCTGATGAACAGGTTATTTGGCATTATTCAAATGCTGAGGGCGGCCAGACATCCTATCCGGGCCAGAGAAATGGCGGATGAAATGGAGGTGTCATTACGGACCATCTACCGGGACATTGCTGAGCTGCAGATGCAGGGTGTGCCGGTATCCGGCGAGGCAGGCATCGGCTATGTGCTTAAAAGTGGTTTCGAGATGCCTCCTTTGATGTTAACGCCGGAAGAATTGGAGGCCGCTCTGTTAGGTACACAGTGGGTGGCTCGCTGTGGCGATCAGGCACTGATGAAAAGTGCTGCCAGCCTGGCCGATAAAATCCATGCCATTGTCCCCGGGCATCTTCAGCACATGATGTTGTCATCCGCCGTTACCCTGGCGGACAGTGCAATACCCGTGACGGACGCCCTCGATATGCAGGCTTTTCGCGCGGCGATACGGGAACGGAAAAAAGTCTCCATTTTGTATCAGGTGGAGGGGAAGCGTACCGAGCGCATGATCTGGCCCATTCTGATAGGTTACTTTGAATTAGTCCGCGTTGTGGCCGCCTGGTGCGAACTGCGACAGGATTTCCGCCATTTTCGCACCGACAGAATCGAAGCCTTTGAGGTACAGGCAGACCGCTACCCAAAACGAAAAAATCAGCTAATGGCGGAATGGCAGCAACATCAAATGAACAGGGGAAACGCCAAGTAATCGAATCCCCACGGTATCAGGTATAGCCGGCTTCGTAGTACCACGTCAGACCCCTATGGGGCAGATACGGGTGACATCCAGCATCATTTTGTCGAAGCAGATGGCGTGAAAAACATACATGGCGGAGGTTTCCTCACAGGTCTGGTAACGGCGCATCAGTTGCTTGGGATCGCCATCGTAATTGTGTTCGAAGAAATACCACCTGGATACCTTGTTCTTACCCTGTACCTCATAATTTCGCTGATATTCAGTGCCCAAGGAGGATCGCAGGCTGACGGCATGTTGCTCATTCTTTGGCGTGATTTCCACGCCCAGCAGGCCACAATCCCACAGGATCGAGATGGCTTCGTCCGGGTCAATATTGACGCCTGCAAGGCGGGCTTTCAGGTCGTTGTACTCGAATGGCACTTTCAAGCCGTACAACGAATCCACTATGTCTTCCAGCAAGGGATAACGGCGTGAACCTTCTATCACCCGCTCCTCGTATAGTATGGTGCTTTCATTTCTGATGGCTTCTCGGACGGTGGTCTCGGGAACCTTCCAACCGCCCCGCCCCACCAGGACATCTTCAAATTCCAGATCATGCTTTTCAACTGCCGTTTCAATCACTTTGCGGGTCAGCCTCTGGATATCACGGGATCTGTGATGCGTATGCCGTAATACGTACCGGAAGGAGTTTTCCGGGTACGTCACGTGGCAGTGGTCATTTTTAATGGAGGGCTCGAAGAGGGTATTCCAGGGATCAATATGCTTGCCTTTAAAACGCCGGCCATAAACCTTGAACTCGTACTCGATACGCTTGTTGATAAACTTGCGCAGATCGTCCTCATCCCAGCGCATCTTTTTAATGTGGGAGGCGGCCTTCTGGGGAAAATTCAGGTCCTTCTTCCGGTACCGGTGCCAGGGAATGGTGATATAGACCTCACCGTTGGCGATTTTCTGTGAAGTGAAAAACGCCTTGTAGGTATTCAGCAGGGCGGAAATAGTCAATTGTGCAATGCCGGACTGGGCTTCCAGCGGCGAGTTGGGGGTTTCGATGGGTTCAATGGCGAGCTTGGGCAACTCCTTGTCTGGGCTGATTTCCGAGATACATTTGACCACCAGATCATAGGTCTTATCACTGAAAATGGCGCTGAAATCGTTTTTCAGCTCGTCGGCCTTGTTCAAATCCACCGACGAGGAAGTAATCAGATCGACGGCCAGCTTGATACTCTTCCAGATGGGCAGTTTGACTCTGTCGACCCTGGAGAGGCCGACAATAAACTTCCAGTGAATCCCCTGTGGCTTACCGTAATAGGGGTAAAGGGCCCCAAGCTGAATCACAAGAGCCCGGATGATTTCCGCCTTCCACAGTCCCTGCAAAGCCACTTCCAGATCATACCTGTCTTCGGAAAACAGCTTTTTCAGCTCGATAATTTCCTTGATATCGAAGGAATGCTCATCCATGTACCAGGCGCCCTCTGCTCCATGTCGCTTGAGCAGTTCGGCCAGGGTGGCACATTGCGCAATAATGGAGGCGGTTTTGCCGGTTCCCCAGCGGCCGGTGATGATGGGTTTGGGGATCTTGTAACTGCGCCGGTCCAGGAAGCACTCAGACAGCAGGCAGTCATCTTCTGCATTGTCATCGCCAAACAAATGTCTCATAAACATCCCTGTTAACTTTTTATTAACACATGAATATAGATAACATTTACCTAACTCTCTAGAGCACCGAATGCCAATCGGACAGAAAGACGGCTAATCCGATGATGCCTACTCATATGAAATACCGGCCCCACGGGTGCCATCAAGACTATTCGCGCTTCATTGCGTCACCACCAGTAGTGACGCAACAAACCGCTAACAACAATAAACTACCGGCGCAATGGGTAAAGGAGTGGATAACGATCAAAATAGCAACAATGGAAAAGTCTCCACTGCTTACCGGCAATATGATGAAAGTGAATCATTTGCAACGGACCGGCTGTGAGTAGAGAAATTCTTGTACAAAGAATCAGCAAGGTGGTGAGTTTTATCGAGAACCACCTGGATTCCGAATTGGATGTGGGCAGGTTGGCTGATATTGCCTGCTATTCGAAATTTCATTTTCACCGCCTGTTCTGCGCCATGGTGGGGGAGAGCGTCTATGCCTTCAAGAAACGGTTGTTGCTGGAAAGATCCGTCAGGCACCTGCTGCTTTCGGAGCATAGCCTCACCGAGATAGCCTTCAGGTGTGGATACGATAATCAGGCCTCCTTCAACAAGGCGTTCAGAAAGCAGTTTTCGTGCGCGCCCGGTCAGGTCCGTAAGCTAATGGTTCATATTGGTACAAACAACATTAAAGCTGTTCCTCAAGGGAGTATTGATATGAAACCGGAAATCGTCGATTTACAGGATATCCACCTTATCTGTGCCAGGGCTACTGGCACCTACGCCGAAGCCGCACCGCAGGCCTGGGCCAAGCTAATGCGATTTGCTTATTCAAACAGGCTGATGAACAACAAGGTACAACTGATAGGGATACCCAGAGATGATCCCAATCTTACCGAGCCCGACCGCATCCGCTATGATGCCTGCCTGGACATTGAGACAGGAGCCAGCGCTGAAACCGGGCTGCACCAGCATGTCATTCCGGGTGGGCGCTACGCTAAGTTTCTTCATAAAGGCGCCTATGAAAATCTCCAGCAGACCTATGGGGCCATCTTTAACCAATGGCTCCCCGAGAGCCGCCACCAACTGCGGGACGTCCCTTCGTTTGAACGCTATCTGAACCGGGATCCGCGCAGAACCAAGCCGGAAAATCTGAGCACGGAGATCTATATCCCGGTTGCATAACGTTACCGGGTGTCGCCCCGTGTGAGCTTCTCCCGGTCAGCAAACCATAGGTCCGGCCGGACCTGTGGTTGTTGGAGGGGGAAGGGGTGATGGAGCTCTTAGGGTATTGCGCCCAATGCGAGGCCTGGCTATTAACTTCAATGCTGTTCGGCTGGCCGCCTAACCGGGCTATCCGGAGGAAGTCGCCACACTCTTTGTTAAACGCCTGACCAGCCAGGTTGAAAAATATCTTCCTCACTACATCGCGGCTTCGTGCATGCCTGAACATATGAAAACCATTATGTTGCGCGAGGTCGCCGAGCGTATCGGCTGTCTGCGCCGCCCTCCCATCTGAAACCAACTGGATGGATTGGCTTTTCAGACAGTTGAGTTTTGAAATACCACTGTCACCTGCCGTTCTTCCGCAGAAACAATATATCTACGGACTCTATTCCTATGGTCATAAAGACGAAGTGTGATAAAGATTTACACAGATGGGCGGATTTGTGCCAGTTGCGGACCTTGAACCAGCTTGGTCACAACGGCAGCTCTGTAGGTAAAGCTGCCGCTCGGTAGTAAGCAGGCATAACCTCCGCTTACTGTTGGATGCGTGAAAACAGTATCACAACAAAGCGCTTGTGGATCGCCATCTTCACTCGCTTATACTTCACCCTACAAATGGGAAGCAGAAGTATATGAAAGGTGTCAAAATATTTTACAAAAGATAGTACAAGTAGAGAAATTTACTTAATAATCAATACAATAACCTTTGGCTCGAATCCTGCATTGTGCAAGCTTGATATAGTAGTACAATAATGGATGTAGTAAAATGAACTTAGTTCGTAACTTGCTTTTATCGATCTCTTTCTTTTTCTCGCTCTCAGCCTCAGCAAGCATTATCTTTACATTTGAAATCAATGAATTACCAGAGTTTAATAACAACGTAACTATTGGTGATTCGCTCACTTTCGCGTTTAGTGACGATTCAAATTTTGATGCTGGGCTATCATGGCACAATATCGAGTCGGTCTCATATGACACTGTCAGTTTAGGCTCATTTGTTATTGATTCTTTCGATTATTCTTACAGTGATTATCTCATTTCTCAGTTCTTCAGTTTTACAAATTTAGGAAAAGGGGGGTGGCAGTTGGATATTCTTGTAGGCCGAACCGGAATGGATGCTGCCATAGTTTTCGAAAAGGGCCAAGATCAACTTCAGTTCGGCCAGACAGTCGATGGAGGAGGCTCTACAAACCTTTTCATTCAGTCCTCTTCGGATTTTATATTTTTACATGACTTCTCAAATTCATTTAAATTTAGTGCCACCTCGACTCCTGTGCCTGAACCTTCCTCATTCGCGATATTTGGATTGAGCTTATTAAGCTTATGTTTTAAGAGAAAGTTAATTTCTCCACAGAAGCAGTAATTCTTTATATACGTTTGACATCCCGAATAACGGCACTTATTGGTGCCGTTTTATGAAATTGGTGTAATGTTATTTTTGAAAGTATCTGGTTCTGGGCTTGCACAGTACTCAACGGATTTTCATATATTACTCAATATAAGCTAAAGCGATAAACGACTGGTTCTGGTATTATTCTAAAGTAGAAAATCACAGTCCTGAACGTCTCCTCCTTGTCTGAAGCTGCCAGTCGATTAACACGCCGCAAACGTCTGCAACTCGCTCAAACCAGCCTCTCAAAGTGTCACCAGTCAACAACTTCTCTCAGCCTCAGATCAATATTTTTGGAGTAAATGAGATCTCATTTTGCGCAACAAGTGAAAATTCAGGTTTCAGCGGCCATCTGAGTGAGCAGAGGGTGCGGCTGCAAACCGTTACTTACAGATAGACAAATGGGTGGGAGGCATCGTCGGGTTCTCTATTTGGTTTTGCCCAACCGGAGGCGACGGCCTGACAGAGATCCCGAGTCGAGCTCGGGATGACGTTGTAGCAAAGAAAGCAAGAGGCAGTGAATTTGCAAAAGGGCCTTACGGCCCTTTTCTTATTCAACTGTCACTGATTTCGCCAGGTTCCGCGGCTGGTCCACATCCGTGCCCTTGATAATGGCTACGTAGTAACTCAGCAATTGCAGCGGAATGGTGTAGACGATAGGGGCGATCACGCTGTCCACATGGGGCAGGTTGATCACCCGCATGGTGGCGTCGCTCTGAAAGCGGGCGTCCTTGTCGGCAAACACATACATGATGCCGCCGCGGGCGCGCACTTCTTCGACGTTGGATTTAAGCTTTTCCAGCAGCTCATTGTTGGGCGCCACTACTATGACCGGCATTTCATCGTCTATCAGGGCCAGCGGGCCGTGCTTAAGCTCGCCGGAGGCATAGGCTTCGGCGTGGATATAGGAGATTTCTTTCAGCTTCAGCGCCCCTTCCATGGCGATGGGGTACTGATCGCCACGGCCCAGGAACAGGCTGTGATTCTTATCGGCAAACTCCTCGGCCAGCTTCTCGATGCCGTCGGTCAGGGCCAGGGTTTCTTCCAGTTTGGCCGGCAGGCTGTGCAGGGCGCTGACTATCTTGTCATGGTCGGCCTTGACCATATCGTTGAACTGGCCCAGGGCCAGAGTCAGCATCAAAAGACCAGTGAGCTGGGTGGTAAAGGCCTTGGTGGAGGCCACGCCAATTTCGGCGCCCGCCAGGGTCATAAAAGCCATATCCGATTCACGTACCAGGGACGAGCCCGGCACGTTGCAGATAGTCATGCTGGCCATATAGCCCTGTTCCTTGGCCAGACGCAGGGCGGCCAGGGTGTCGGCCGTTTCCCCGGACTGAGAAATGGTCACCAGCAGGCTGTTGGGATGGACGAACGACTTGCGGTAACGAAACTCGGAGGCGATTTCCACGTTACAGGACACGTTGGCATATTGTTCCAGCCAGTAACGGGCGGTCATGCCGGAATGATAGCTGGTGCCGCAGGCCACAATCTGCACATGTTTGACCTGGGCCAGCAATTCCGCGGCCTGGGCGCCGAAGATGCGCGCATCCACCCCGCTTTGGGTCAATCTGTCCTGCAGCGTGTTGCGCACTACAGTGGGCTGCTCATGGATCTCCTTGAGCATGTAGTGGCGATAGCCGCCCTTGTCACCGGCGTCATGTTCGATCTCCGAGTCATGCACCTGACGTAGCACTTCGTTGCCGTCTTTATCGTAAATATGCACCTGGGTACGGGTGATCTCGGCCACATCCCCTTCTTCGAGGAAGATAAAACGGCGGGTCACCGGCAACAGGGCCAACTGATCAGAGGCGATAAAGTTTTCATCTATACCCAAGCCTATGACCAACGGACTGCCGGAGCGGGCCACCACCACACGCTCGGGGTCCTGCTGATCCATCACCACTGTGCCGTAGGCGCCGTGGAATTTTTTCACCGCGCGCTGTACAGCCTGCAACAAACTGGCGGCGCTTTTCAGCTCCAGCTCCACCTGGTGGGCGATGGTTTCAGTGTCGGTGTCGGAGGTAAACACATAGCCTTGTGCGCGCAACGACTCACGCAAATCCTGGTAGTTTTCGATAATGCCGTTATGCACCACGGCAATACGATCGCTGGAAAAGTGCGGGTGGGCGTTGGCTTCGGTCACGCCACCATGGGTGGCCCAGCGGGTATGGGCAATACCGGTATAGCCTTTGATGGGCTCCGCTGCCAGAGCGTCGGCCAGTTCCTGCACCTTGCCGGTGCGGCGGATGCGGTGCAGGCGGTTGTCCGCATCCAGCACGGCCACGCCGGCCGAATCATAGCCCCGGTATTCCAGGCGTTTCAGTCCTTCCAGCAAAATGCTGACTACGTTACGTTCGGCAATGGCGCCCACGATTCCACACATAAATCTCTCCGTTTATTGCGTTTTTGCGCAGATGACTTCCACGCCTTTTTGTTCGATTTGTTTTATGGCCTGCTCTGGCATGGCGTCATCCGTGACCAGCACGGAAATTCTCTCCCAGGGCAGTTCCAGGTTGGGGATCTTGCGTTGCAGTTTTTCCGATTCGGCCAGCACAATAACCTGCCGCGACACCTCAGCCATGACCTTGGACAGCTGGGTCAGCTCGTTGAAGGTGGTAGTGCCTTTTTCCAGATCGAGCCCGGCGGCGCCAAGAAAGGCCTGGTCAAAATTGTATGCCCGTAGCATCTGTTCGGCCATCTGGCCCTGGAAGGAGTGGGACTGATTGTCCCAGGTGCCGCCAGTCATCAGCACTGTCGGTTCGTTCTCCAGCTCCAGCAGGCTGTTGGCCACATGCAGGGCATTGGTCATCACAACCAGGCCAAGTTTGTGGTTCAGTTCAGGCAGCAGGGCAAAGGTGGTGCTGCCACTGTCGATCACTATGCGGTTGTGATCCCGGATCAGTTTGCTGGCAGCTCTGGCGATGGCAATCTTTCGATTCGAAACTTTTTGTTCAGAAACTTCCGCCACTTCCTTTGGCAGCAGCATAGCGCCGCCATATTTACGCACCAACAGACCGTTACGCTCCAGCTCAGTGAGATCCTTACGGATGGTCACTTCCGAGGTGTGAAAGGTTTTGGTCAGGGCTTCTACTGTCACTTCGCCTTCTGACATCAGGCGATCGACTATGGCGCGACGGCGTTGTTGAGTGTTTCGCTTGTACATCAAACCGAAATATAAAGTTTTAAAACGAAACTTATATTAGTGGTTTTTTTAGCCGATGCAAGGAAAAAATTCGCGAGTGAGGAGTGAGGAGTGAGGAGTGAGGAGTGAGGAGTGAGGAGTGAGGAGTGAGGAGTGAGGAGTGAGGAGTGAGGAGTGAGGAGTGAGGAGTGAGGAAAAATCTTGACTTAACAGTCTGTTAAGTCAAGATTTTTCTGACAACTGACAACTGACAACTGACAACTGACAACTGACAACTGACAACTGACAACTGACAACTGGCAACTAACAACTTCTAGTTACTTCTTGACCGGGCGCTGCCAGCCCTGGATATTACGTTGCTTGCCCCGGGCTACGGCCAGCTCACCGTCTTCCACATCCCTGGTGATGGTGGAACCGGCACCCACAGTCGCTTCTTTGCCGATAGTGGCCGGGGCGACGATAGCGGTATTGGAACCGATAAAGGCTCCGTCACGAATAATGGTTTTCGACTTGTTCACCCCGTCGTAATTGCAGGTGATGGTACCGGCGCCAATATTGACCCCGTCGCCGATTTCGGCGTCGCCCAGGTAGGTCAGGTGATTGGCCTTGGATCCTTCACCCAGCACGGACTTTTTCATCTCCACGAAATTACCCACCTTGGCCTTCCACTTGAGCTCGGCGCCGGGGCGCAGGCGGGCATAGGGCCCCACCTGGCAGTCGCGTCCCACCTTGGCATTCTCGATGATGCTGTTGGCTTCGATCACGGCCCCATCGGCAATGTCACAGTCAATCAACATGCAGTTGGGGCCTATCTGCACATCATTGCCCAGCTTAACCTTGCCCTGGATCACCACATTCACGTCAATGCTCACATCCTGTCCATGCTGCAGTTCGCCACGCAGGTCAAAACGGTTGGGATCGCGCAGGGAGACGCCTGCCATCATCAGGTCATCGGCCTGTGCCAGTTGATAGGCCCGCTCCAGCGCAGCCAGTTGCCTGCGATTGTTGATTCCTTCCACCTCGGTGGCACTGCCAGGATGGGAGGCCTTAATCACCTTGCCTTCGCCGGCCGCCATGGCAATCACATCGGTCAGATAGTATTCGCCCTGGGCATTGTTGTTGTTCAGGGCTTTCAGCCAGCGCCTGAGATCCGCGCCTTTCATTACCATCATGCCGGTATTGATCTCCCGGATCTTACGCTGTTCGTCACTGGCGTCCTTGTGTTCAACTATGGCCACCACCTGCTCGCCGTCGCGCACTATACGGCCCATGCCGGTGGGGTCGTCCAACTCTACCGTCAGCAGGGCCAGGTCGGCCTGTTGTTTCGTTTGCAGCAGTTGTTGCAGGGTATCGGATTTGATCAGCGGTGCATCCCCCACCAGGATCAGCACATCTTCGTCGTCTTTGAGGGCCGGCGCTGCCTGCATCACCGCATGGCCGGTACCCAGTTGCTCAGCCTGAAGACACCAGTTCAGTCCGTTATCCGGCAGGGCTTTTTGCAACTGCTCACCGCCGTGCCCATAAACCAGATGAATGCTGTTGGCGCCCAGGCTTTTCACCGTATCTATGATGTGCTGGACCATGGGCTTACCTGCAATGGGGTGCAGGACTTTGGGTAAAGAGGATTTCATCCTGGTTCCCTTGCCGGCAGCAAGAATCACTACAGAGAATGCCATGGGTTGTCCTTATTCGATGATTTGCCTGCTATTCTATCCAGACCGCTGATTTCTGCCAGCCCGATAGAAAATTAATCTTATGATACCTAAACTTAAACCGATAAAATCGGCTGACAAAGGCCAGCCTTGCCGGGGCACCAGCTGAGTGGAACCGGTAAACCATCAAGCGCGGAGTATCAGCCTTGACCCGGATTAAATCTCTTCGACAGACCATGCTTGTCGGCTTCCTGCTGGTTGCCGGCATCATCAGCCTGGTCGCTTATTATGCCATCAGCAATATGGTGGGCGAACAGAGCCGCCTGCAGCAACAAGCCATGTCCCCGGTTTTTGCCCTGATAGACCAGGAATTGATGAAACCCATGTATGTGGGTATGGCGTTGGCAAAGGCCGGTGTTTTCAAACCCTATCTGGAACAGTCGGAGCCGGACAAGACCGCATTGCTGGCCTATCTGCAGGAGTTGCAGAAAGAGTTTGGCTTCGGCTTTTTCGTCGCCAGTGAAAAGAGCGGCTTCCATATGGAGTCAGACGGCACCGACCGCCCCCTGCTGGAGAACAGCACCGAGTGGTACTTTGAACTCAGGGAGAAGAAGATGGATTTTCGCGCCGCCCTGGGCAAGACCAACGATGTCCACCTGTTTATGGACTTTCGCCAGTTGAATGAACAGGGCGAGTTCCTCGGCTTTGTCGGGGTCAGCAAGAGCCTGCGCGACTTCCTTGAAGTATTCTCTGTGTACAAGCAGAAGCATGGCTATGATTTTCTGTTCGTCAACACAAACAACGAAATCCTGCTCACGTCCGACCCCAGGGTAGCGCCCACCGGTTCGGCGGTCACCAGCCTGGCCGACTTGGACTGGTACCCGGAATGGCAGCAGGTATCCCGGCAGATCAACAGCCAAAGTAACCTGATCACCAGGGACGGGCGTGATTTGCTGATCACCGAAATGCCCGTGAACGCCCTGAACTGGCGCCTGTTTCTCATCAGCCCCTTAGAGGCACGCAAACAGGCCATCACCCAGACCTTTATCGGTAATCTGGTGTTGATGATAGCCAGTTTCCTGTTGTTGTATTTTCTGGTCAGCCGGGTATCGGGTCACTTCCAGAGCACGGTCAGCAGACGGGTAAATACCGATCCCCTCACCGGACTGTCGAACCGTCTGCATGTGGAAGACAGGTTCCAGGCCCTGCTTGAAGCCCGCACCCCCATGAGCCTGATCCTGGCTGACATAGACCACTTCAAATCCGTCAACGACCAATATGGGCACAATGTGGGCGATAAGGTGATCCGCAAAGTCGCGGATCTGTTGGTGGAAGGGGTCAGGAAGGTCGATACGGTAGGCCGCTGGGGCGGGGAAGAATTTATCATACTGCTGCCGGACGAATCCCTGGACAGCGCCGTACAGGTAGCCGAGCGCATCCGTGAGTCCATAGCAGCCTATGACTTCCGTTCCGATGACTGGCAACTCAATATCAGTATCAGCCTGGGCGTTACCCGGGCCAGCCAGTATGAGTCACTGGCCGATTTAATCCATGCGGCGGATAAGGCCCTTTACCGGGCCAAAAATGAAGGCCGCAACCGGGTGGTGGCCAGTACTGAATAATTTCCAGCTCCTCCCATGAGGGGCAACAGTCGGCGAGGGTCAAATCCTGGTTTGCCTTTGCCTGCGGCCATGCCACACTGAGCGCCATGGCGGATTGACCTTGCAGTCGAATCATTGGTTGTGCCTGTCAGCGGGTTCAGGGTACCCGGGAAGCTTAAGGAACCTAAATCGTGAATATATTTCGCACCTTGCACAGCAGTCTGTTGTTGCTGTTCGTGGTGGTGGTCATTGCCATTGTCACCCTGGCCCATTTTACCGTGGGGCGCATCGTCGCCGAACAGAGTCGTGCCCAGCAAAAGTCCATTTCCCCGGCGATTCATCTGGTGGTGGATAATATTATCCGGCCGCTGCACATCGCCCAGACTCTGGCCCAATCCACTGAAATCCGGCAAATCATGGCTGCCGAACCCGTTGACGAGGAGGCCGCCTTCGCCAGACTCAGGCAGATGCAGGAAGATTTTGGCATGTATTTCTTTATCGCCAGCGAGCAGAGCCGCATCCAGTACCATTCGGACGGCACGCAGCACCCCCTGACGGAGGGAAAAGTGGACTGGTACTTCAAGTACAAGGACGCACCGGTGAAGGCCATAGCCGATGTGGGAAAATGGGAAGCGCCCCATTTCTTTATCGATCTGAAAATCTATGATGAAAATGACCGTTTTCTGGGCTTCTTCGGCACCGGCACCAATCTGACCAGCTTTATCGAGCTCTTTGCCGAATACAAAGTGGACCATGGCTACGACTTTTTATTTCTCAATCCAAAGCGGCAGATCATGCTCAGCTCGGATCCTGAGTTGATTGGCAACCGCAGCGGATTCCACTCCCTGGATAGCTTGCCGTGGTATCAGCAGGTGGTCAGTGAAGGGCAGCAGTACGAGCTGAATAATCTTCTGATCAGAAAAGACAACCAGGACTACCTGATTGCCGAAATCGAGCTGGCGCCTTTTAACTGGACGCTGTTGATCCTGACGCCGCTGCAGGCCCGGCAAAGTGAAATCAGCCAGGCTTTTATCGCCAGCGTCGTGGGATTGCTGCTGGTGGTCTTCGCCCTGTTCCTGCTGATCTATAACCTGCTCTTTTACTTCCGCCGCAGCAGCAGGCGGCCGATGATGATCGATCCCCTGCTCAACCTGGATACCCGGGACGAAGCCATTAACCAGTTCAACCGCCTGGTGGAACTGCACGGCCAGGCGGCGGTGGTGCTGGTCAATATTGTCAACGTCAAGGAAATCAATACCCTTCTGGGCCACAATACCGGCGATTATGCGCTGCGATTTTCAGCGAAGGTGTTTCGTGAACACCTGACCAATGAGGATTTTGTCAGCCGCTGGCGGGGAGAGTCGTTCGTGTTGACCCTGCCCGGGCAATCCCTGTCCGAGGCTAAAGCCGTCGCCGAGCAGATCCGTTTCTCGCTGACCATCACCCAGGTGCACGGGCTGGATCGGCAGTTCCAGCTCCAGACCACAGTGGCGGTGAGTCATTCAACTCATGGGCGGACGCTGCCGGCTATTATCACTGATGCCGAAAAACACCTGGGACAGGCTGGTCCGAAGGCATTTCGCCAGGTGATCCTCTGCGAGGATGCACGCACAGCGGAAACCACTGACTAAGCCACGACACGACTTCTCAGGGCTTAACCGGCCGGCGCAGTTTGCCCACCAGCCCGGTGGTCAGTGCGACGCCGAGCAGGATCATGCCTCCGCCGACGAACATGGACAGATGGAGGGTTTCATCCAGAAACAACGCCCCCCACAGCACCCCGAACAATGGCACCAGGTAGGCGACGGTGATGGAATTGCCGACCCCGACTTTTTCGATCAGGTGGAAGTACAGGATGTAAGCGAGGCCGGTACAGGCGACTCCCAGCGCCAGCACCTGCCCCCAGGCGCTGCTTTGTGGTGTCTGCACAGGCCAGGTGAGCCAGGCCAGTGGCGCCAGCGCCAGGGCTGAATAGATCTGGCTGCCGGTGGCGATGGCCAGTGATGGCGTGCCGGCCAGCGCAGCCTTGGTATAATTGGCGGCAAAACCGTACAGGCAGGTGGCGCCCAGAGCGGCCAGTATGGGCAACCATTCGACCTGCCCCATGCCTCCCTCTTTGCCGGCAGTTAACACAAATACCCCGCCAAAGCCCACCAGTAAGCCGAACATCGCCACAGAGGTCAGCTTCTGCTTCAGCCACACAAACGCAATGATGGCGGCGAACATGGGTGCGGTGGCATTCAGGATGGAGGTAACACCGGCGGCCAGGGACAAGGTTGTATAGCTGAACAGGCAAAACGGAATGGCGGTATTGGTCAGGCCAACAATAAGTATGGGCCGCCAGCGACTGAAAATATGCCGTTGCTGGCGGCTGATCAGCAAAATGGGCAGCAGAAACAGAGCAGCCACCCCGGTGCGCAGGGCGATCAGGGCAATGGGACCGAACTGGGGCGCCCCTTCGCGCATAAACAAAAAGGACGCCCCCCACAGGGCGGCCAGCAAAATCAATTCCAGGGTACTTAGCCATCCCATCTAAAGCAGTACCTTTTGTGCCTGTTCCAGTTTAAGCAGAGCGGCCTTGCGGCCCAGTCCGCCGGCGTAGCCGGTCAGCGTGCCGTTGGCGCCGATTATGCGATGGCAGGGCACCACAATGGCAATGGGATTGCGGCCATTGGCGGCACCCACAGCCCTGACCGCAGCGGGGTGGCCGATACGCCGGGCGATCTCCTTGTAGCTGGTCGTTTGACCGTAGCCTACCTGTTGCAACGCCTGCCAGACCTTTTGTTGAAACGCGGTGCCCCGTGGGGCCAGCGGCAGATCGAAGTGTTGGCGCACACCGGCAAAATATTCCACCAGTTGGTTCGTGGCCATTTCAAGCAGGGGAGCATCGCTCTGCGGGCCCTGGGGGTGCTCGACAAATTTGATGGCGCAGATGCCCGCTTCGTCGGCTTGTATCTCAAGCAGACCTTGCGGGGTCTGAAGGCAGCGACTGAGTCGGTTCATGTCAGGCTCCAAAGTTGCAGGGTCAGGTAGCTGCGCCAGGGCGTTACCTGCTGTGAGTCTATATTAAGGCCTGCCAGGCGTTTTTTAATCACCAAATCGCTGTCCAGCCAGATATCCGGGTTGGAATATCCCCGCATCCGCATGTAATTGACTGTCCAGGGGCCGATCCCCTTGAGTTGCAGCAACTCGTCCGGCTGAAGCGGCTCCCCCTGTTCATGCCAGTAGCTGGCGAAGCGCTGCAGGGTCTGCCGCCTCGCGTCAGGCATACGCAGAAAACCCAGGTCTGCCTGGCTGATGGCTTCTGCTGTGGGAAAATACCGGCCCCGGGGACAATCCCCCCCTAACTGATCCACCAGCAGCGACACCTGTCCTATGGCGGCCTTGACTGACACCTGCTGACCGAGAATAGCCCGGCAACCTGCCTCGAACGGGTCCCAGACGCCGGGTAGCCTGAGTCCCGGCGTGATCTGTGAGTCGGCCAACCCGGCCAGTTTCAGCCGCTCACCAATCAATTGTATGTCGGCATCAAGGTCCAGCACCCTGCGTATCTCGTTGACCAGGGCCTTGAGGGATTCAAGCCTGTCCAGTTCCAGCTCAATGGCGAAGCCGTTGTCACCGGCCAGGTAGGTCGCCTTGAAGTATCCGCAGGCACCGCCAATTCTGAAGGTTCTGGCGTAACTGTCCCCGGTGACCCATTCCATGCCCGGAATCGCCCTTGTGGCGAGAAAATCGCGAATGCCGGGCCAGTCATAGGGTGGCCTGAATTGCAGCATCAACTGCATGAAACGGCCCGTCTGTTTTCTGCCCCGTACCTGGGCCGGAGTCAGCGACATATGCTGGCGGAAATTGTCCTGCAGGCGCCTGGCCGACTGAAAGCCCGCGGCCTGGGCCACCTGTTCCACAGTCAGGCCGGTATCATGCAGCAGTTGTTTGGCAAACAACAAACGCTGAAACAATTGATAGCGCTTTGGCGCCATGCCGATCCGCTGCTGGAACAGTTTGCGCAGGTAACGGTCTGTCACCCCAAGCCTGACGGCTATTTCAGCCAGGTTCAGTTCTGTATTGTGCGCCAGCAGTTTGAGCGCCCGTTCCACCGTGGTGTCCACACCTTTCCAGGCCCAGGAACGGGGCGAACTGTCCGGCCGGCAACGCAGACAGGGACGGTAGCCCGCCTCCATGGCACGTTCCGCAAGTTGATAATATTCCACATTTTCCTCCTTTGGGGAGGCCACGGGACAGATGGGTCGGCAGAAGATGCCGGTGGTCCTGACCGCAATGAAAAAGGTGCCGTCGAAACGCCGGTCTCTGGATAATCTGGCCTGTTGGTAGAAACTGCTGGGCTGCATGGTGAATGCTCTTTGGTCAATCTGCGTGAATAGTAACGCCGGGCCGGTAAAAAAGTGCGACGAAAACGGAACTTAATATTTGTAGTCCTGCCTCAATGAGGCTTGTCGGGCTCATGAAAAACCTGACTGAAGTGTTAGAATGCCGGCATAACGTCGGACAGGCCAACGAAGAGCTCCCTGTGGGTAGAGCCGCGTTTGGCACAGACAAGAGATCATATAATCATAATGATACGCTTCTGGTTTGCAGCATGTTTAAGCTGCTTTGTCGTCTCCAACGGCCTGGCCCAGGATAACTGGCTTGGCCAGTTCGCTGAACAGGTGGAGCAGGCGGCGGAACAACGAAATATTCCGGGTTATGCCTTTGTAGTGATCCAGGCGGGGCAGCCGGACCAGGTTTTTACCTATGGAAAAACCAGTTCCGACGGTGAGCCGGTTAATCAGGACACTCTGTTCCGCCTGGCATCAGTGTCCAAGACCTTTACCTCAGTGCTGACCGCCAAGCTCGTGGAGCAGGGCAAACTGGACTGGAGTCTGCCCCTGTCCCGCATGGCGCCGGACTACCCTTTCGAGCCTGAACTGGCTAACAGTCTGACCCTGGGGCATATTCTCAGTCAATCCAGCGGCTATATGCCCAATGCCTACGACAATCTGATCGAAGCCGATTATCCGGTCAAACGGGTGCTTAACGAGCTGGCCGGACTCAAACCAATCTGTAAGCCGGGAGACTGTTATACCTACCAGAACGCCTTGTTCGGGGTGGTGTCAGAGAACCTGAATACCAACCTCAAGCAGAATTATGCGGAGCTGTTACATCAGCACCTGCTCTCCCCGCTGGGCATGAACCGGGCGTCGGTGGGACGTCAGGCTCTGATCCAGGACAGTAACTGGGCCAAACCCCATGTATTGATCGCCAAGGGCCGGTGGCACCAGGTGCCGGTCAGCGAAGACTACTATCGCTTTGCACCAGCCGCCGGCATCAATGCCAGTATCCGCGATATGAGCCAGTGGCTGAAACTGATGCTGGGCCAGTATCCGCACCTGTTGTCCGGCCATGCCATCCAGCAATTGCTTACACCGAAGATCCGCACCAGTCGCGAACTGTATCGCCGCCACTGGCGGGAACATCTTAAGGACGCTCATTACGGCCTGGGTTGGCGACTGTATGATTTTGATGACGAACAACTCGTCCATCACAGCGGCTGGGTCAAGGGTTACCGGGCCGATGTGGGCTTTTCACCCAAATACCAGACCGGCATGGTCTTTCTGATGAATGCCGAAGCCAACCTGATGAACGAAATCACTGTCAACTTCTGGGCACGCTTCTTCGAACAGATGAAAAGCAGGGCGCAATCGGCGCCCTGATTAAGATTGGGCAGGTTTTGGGGGCCGCTTAAGCGGCAGTCTGGGCGGCGAAAGCCGCCCTACTACCTTAACGGGTCTTCAGATAGGTATAACCATGCAGGCAGTCCTCGTAGAAGTCTGTCCATTTGACGCCTTCACGGGGCTTGATGCTGCCGGCCGCCACATGCTTGTCGATGATGCGTTTCACATCCTGGGCCATGGCCGAGGGATTGTATTGCATAATGGACAGCACATTGCTCACCGAGGAGCCGGTGACCACTTCCTCGATGTAAAAGTCTTCCGGGTCGTCGTCGTCGCTGAAGATATGTACTTCATTGAGGCGGCCGAACAGATTGTGCATGTCGCCCATAACGTCCTGATAGGCGCCGGTCAGAAACAGCCCGATAAAGTAATCTTCGCCCGCCTTGATAGGGTGCATGGGCAGTACATCCTGCACACCGTGCTCACCGACAAACTGATCGATCTTGCCGTCGCTGTCACAGGTAATGTCCACCAGTGAGCATTTGACGCTGGGCTTTTCGTTCATGCGGGTGATAGGCACGACAGGCAGTACCTGGTCTATGGCCCAGGTATCGGCCGCCGACTGGAACACCGAGAAGTTGCACAGGTACTGGGAGGACAGATGGTACTCCAGTTCCTGCAGTTCTTCGGGTACGAACTCGGCCTCTTTGAGCTTCTGGTGCAGGCGGCTCATGATCTGCCAGTACAGGGTTTCAATCTTGGCCAGTTCCTGCAGGGACACCACCCGCAACTTGAACGCGTCCATCGCCTGTTCCTTCCACTGGGAGGCATCGTTGAAGATTTCCTGCATATTGTCGGAGGTTTCCAGCGTTTCGAACAAGTCACGCATATTGCTGACCATCACGTGTTCGTCTTCGGCGGCGGCGGTATCGAACTTGATCTGGCTGTTCTTGATTTCGCCGACGATCTGGGTGATGACACAACTGTGATGCGCTGTGATCGCCCGGCCACTCTCTGTCACCAGATTGGGATGGGGCACCTCTTCCAGATCGCAGACTTCTTTCATGCCGTATACCACATCGGCCACATATTCCTTCATGTTGTAGTTGCGCGACGACTCACTGGTGGACTGGGTGCCGTCATAATCGATGCCCAGTCCGCCGCCCACGTCCACGTACCTCAGGTCCACGCCCATCTTGCGCAGCTCGGCGTAAATACGCGCCCCCTCGGCCACCGCGTCCTTGACCGAGCGGATGTCAGTCAGCTGTGAGCCAATATGGAAATGCAGCAGTTGCAGGGTATGGGCCAGCCCCTGTTCTTCCAGGTAACGGGCGGCATTGATAATCTCAGCAATGGTCAGGCCGAACTTGGCCCGATCGCCGCCCGAGCTTTCCCACTTGCCACGGCCCTTGACCGTCATCTTGGAACGCAGGCCGATAATGGGATCGATATCCAGTTCCTTGGCGATACGCACCAGGGATAGCAGTTCGGAATATTTCTCCACCACCACGATAATCTTGCGGCCCAGCTTGCGGCCCAGCAATGCCAGGCGCATGAATTCCTCGTCCTTGTAACCGTTCAGGATGGTCAGGGCTTCATCCGAGGTCTGGAACGCCAGTACGGTCAGCAGCTCGGCTTTGGAACCGGCCTCCAGTCCGTAGTCGAACTGACGACCCGCGTCGACGATTTCCTCCACCACTTCACGCATCTGGTTAACCTTGACGGGGTATACGCCCAGATAGCGGCCCTGGTAATCGGCTTCTTCGATAGTGCTGCGGAATGTGGTGTTCAGCTCCGCCACCTGTGAACGAAGAATGTCGTGAAAGCGAACCACCACAGGAAACTGGATGCCTTCCTCTTTCATCTCTTCAATGACGCTGTGAAAATCTATCCTGACTTCCGGATTGCCCGGTACCGGCGTGATATGCAGATTGCCGTTGTCACCGATCTCAAAATACCCGCCGCCCCAGCGTTTTACCCGATAGAGGCGCTCTGCATCATCAATTGTCCAATCTGCCAAGGTCTATTCTCCCTTTGGTCGATAAGCAAGACGGCCAGGTTAACTGGCCGGCTTGTATTAAAAACTTAGGTGGATTGAGGCTGCGGCCCAATCCGTGCGAGCGCGACATTGCCATGTCGCCAGTTGTCAGACGCAGGAACTATTCGCCAGTCCATGCTTGTCTTTGTTAATCAACAACTTCAAGCATAGCATCTGAGGAAAAGGCTTTAACGCTTAGAACTGTGCATAGTATAAATAACTCCCCAACCAATACCCCAGCGTTTTTCCATGGATGCCGGTAAAAAAACCCTGACTGGCATATGCAGTCCTGCACCGGAACAGAACGTCTTCCCGAAGCTCCCGGATAAACCAGTTTCAAGGGTGATAAAACCTCCCTTGCAGACTGGGTTTATCGGACCACCCTATGGGTCGGTCGTCAGGCAGGACAACGCTGTCAAAATAGCCGGTGGGAAGCGTTGCATTTTAGATTGGCGATGCCATCATAACAGACCAAACTGACCCATAGAGAAGGCCTGTGAAACCTGTAAAACTGACCGCCGCATTGTTGTTGCTGTTTCTGGCCGGCTGCGGCCAGAAAGGTCCCCTGAACCTTCCGGAGCAGCCCTCCACCAATCAGACCAAATCAGGGCAGCCTGCAGAGGCTGAACAGCCACTCAAACCACAAGAGCAGAACTAGATGGATTTCTTTCAGTATAAGCATCAGCAGCTATTTGCTGAGCAGGTCGCCGTCAGCGACATCGCCCGGCAGTATGGTACCCCTTGCTATGTGTATTCCCGTTCCACTATCGAACGACACTGGCACGCCTTCGACCAGGCAGTGGGCAGCCACCCACATCTGATCTGCTATGCGGTGAAGGCCAATTCCAATATCGGTGTGCTCAGCGTACTGGCCAAACTGGGCTCGGGTTTCGATATTGTCTCCGGCGGCGAACTGGCCAGGGTGCTCGAAGCAGGCGGCGATCCGGGAAAGGTGGTATTTTCCGGTGTGGGCAAGACAGAAGGGGAAATCGCCTTTGCCCTGGAGCAGGGCATCAAGTGTTTCAATGTGGAGTCTCCCTCAGAATTGCATCGCATCAATAAAGTGGCTGGTGAACTGGGCAGACAGGCACCGGTTTCCCTGCGGGTCAATCCTGATGTGGATGCCAAGACCCATCCGTATATTTCCACTGGTCTGAAAGCCAACAAATTCGGTATCGAGCGTGAGCAGGCCATCGCCGTGTATCGCCAGGCAGCCGCCATGCCGAACCTTAAGATAGTCGGAATGGACTGCCATATAGGCAGCCAGCTCACCCAGACCGAGCCCTTTGTGGACGCCCTGGACAGGCTGCTGGAACTGGTGGACGAATTGTCCGGTCTCGGCATAGAAATCGAGCATCTGGATGTGGGCGGCGGTCTTGGCGTCACCTACAAGAATGAGACCCCGCCCGACCCCGATACTTACGTGCAGGCCATTGTCCAGCGTATGCAGGACAGGCCAAACCTGCCACTGATCTTTGAGCCGGGGCGCGCCATCATGGCCAACGCCGGCATTCTGGTCAGCAAGGTGGAATTTCTCAAGCAGGGCGCCGAGAAGAACTTTGCCCTGGTGGATGCGGCCATGAACGATCTGATCCGCCCTGCCCTGTACTCAGCCTGGATGGATATCGTCGAGGTGGATCGGTCCCTGGTCCGTGACAGGCATGAATACGATGTGGTGGGACCGGTCTGTGAGACGGGTGATTTTCTCGGTAAGGACCGCGAACTGGCGATTGCCGAAGGGGATCTGATCGCCGTGCGCAGCGCCGGCGCCTACGGTTTTACCATGGCCTCCAACTACAACAGCCGCTGTCGTCCGGCCGAGATCCTGGTGGACGGTGACAAACTCCATCTGGTTCGTGAACGAGAAAAACTCAAGGATCTGTGGAAAGGGGAGCATAAAGTTCCGTAAACTGGCGGCAGTCAGTCATCAGCTTTTTGTGGCGCATTGCATTTGTGCGCCGAATAACGGATTTTATAGTCTCTGATTGTTGCTGACAGCCGATTACTCTTAACAAGTGGTACCGATGCAAATCCAATTTTCAAAGATGCATGGTCTGGGGAACGATTTTCTGGTGATCGATAATGTGACCCAGAATGTGTTCTTCACCAAGGAAAAGATCCAGCAACTGGCGGATCGCAACTATGGCATCGGTTTCGACCAGTTGTTGATGGTGGAGCCTCCCTATGATCCCGAGCAGGATTTTCACTACCGCATTTTCAATGCCGACGGGACGGAAGTGTCTCAATGTGGTAACGGGGCCCGCTGTTTTGCCCGCTTCGTACGCCTCAAGGGGCTGATTAACCGAAACAAAATCGTGGTGGGCACCCGCTCGGGACGTATGGTGCTGTACCTGGAAAAAGATGGTCAGGTCACGGTCAATATGGGCAAGCCGCAGTTCGAACCCGCCCAGGTGCCACTCAAGGCCAATAAGGAAGAAGCCACCTACATTATCCGAGCAGAAGAACATACGGTATTTTGCGGCGCGGTCTCTCTCGGCAATCCCCATTGCGTGATGGAAGTGGAAGATATTCAGGCCGCACCGGTTGAAATACTGGGTCCATTACTGGTAAAACATGACAGGTTCCCCGAAGGAGCCAATATAGGTTTCATGCAAATCCTGTCCCCCTCCCATATCAAACTCCGGGTCTATGAGCGCGGTAGTGGCGAGACACTGGCCTGTGGCAGCGGCGCCTGTGCGGCAGTGGTGATAGGCCAGACCTGGGGTAAACTGGACACGGATGTAAGAGTGGATCTGCCCGGCGGCACCCTGAATGTTCGCTGGCAGGGAAGAGACAGGGTGGTCAAGATGACCGGTCCCGCCGAACATGTATTTGATGGATTCATCAGTTTATGAGCGATATGTCGAGACAGGAAAGAAGTGCAGCCTTGGCGGCCGAGCCGGAACAGCTCCGACCGGAGCAGGTGCGGGACTATCTGCTTGCCAATCCGGACTTTTTTCTTTACTACCCCGGCATTCTCGACCTGCTGCGTATCCCTCACCAGCAGAAAGGCACTGTGTCGCTGGTGGAACGCCAGGGCGAGCAGCTCAGGCTCAAAGTGCGCCAGCTCCAGCACCAGATCAACGAGCTGATGTCGGTAGCCAAGCAGAACGAGCGAATCTATCGTATTTATGCGGATCTGAACCTGCGGCTGTTCCGCTGCCGCAGCCTGTACGATGTGCGCAGCACACTCCAACAAGTGCTGTTACATCAGCTGGAATTGCAGGCCATTTCCCTTAAGCTGTTCGGCTTCGAGGATGATCTGCCGGAAGCCAGCAAACGCCATATTCTCGACAAGCGATTCAACAACAATATCTACTATCTGGGCAGGCTAAGTCAGCAGGAACAGCAACTGCTGTTTGGCGACAAGCGCATCGAGTCGGTGGCCATGATGCTGCTCGGCGAAAGGGGCGAGATGGGTTTGCTGGCCATTGGCAGTAACGAATCCCATCACTTCCATCCCGGCATGGACACGCTGCTGATTACCCAGTTGCAGAAGTTTCTCACTCTGGTGGTACCGCAACTGGCGGAGTACTGAGATGGCCGTTCCTGCTCTGCAGGAGCAGATCCACGCCTTTCTCGCCCACCTGCGCTACGAGCGTAACCTGTCTGCCAGGACCCTGGATACTTACGGTCGGCAACTGGCAGGGATTTCCGCCCACCTGACTATAGAACGCTGGTCCGAGCTGACCAGTGACCATATCCGCATGTGTCTCAATCAGGCCAGGCGCAAGCAACTGAGTCCCGGCACCATTGCCCTGCAGCTGTCCGCCCTGCGCACCTTCTGTCAGTATCTGTTGCAGCAGGGGGAGCTGACGAGCAATCCTGCAGTGGGTTTACAGGGGCCTAAACGGGGCAGACCCCTGCCCAAACAGTTGCATGTGGATGAAGTCAGCCACCTGCTGGACTTCGAACCCGGCGACGATATCCTGGCCATCCGCGACCGCACCATGATGGAACTGACCTATAGTTGTGGCCTGCGCCTGGCCGAGCTGACCGGGCTGAATCTGTCAGATCTCAGTGCCGACAAGCGCCAGCTCAGGGTCACGGGCAAGGGCAGCAAGCAGCGGCAATTACCAGTGGGACGCCAGGCCAGGGACTGGCTGGAACGCTGGTTGAAGGTGCGCGGCCAGTTGGCGCCGCCCGACGAGAGGGCGATATTTATCAGCAAGCAGCACCGGCGTATCACATCCAGACAGATAGCCAGCCGCATGGATCTGTGGGCGCGCCGCCAGGGCATGATGCAGCCCGTACACCCGCATAAGCTGCGTCACAGCTTTGCCACCCATATACTGGAATCCAGCGGCGATTTACGGGGAGTACAGGAATTGCTCGGCCACGCCAACCTGTCCACCACCCAGGTTTATACTCACCTGGACTTTCAGCATCTGGCCCGTACTTATGACCAGGCCCATCCCAGGGCGAAGAAGAACAAAAATTCCTGATGATATTTTACCGTCCCTTTGAACGCCCACTGGGCCTGACCTTCGATCTAGACGACACCCTGTATGACAACGAGCCGGTGCTGCGCCGGGCGGAACGGGATCTGCTGCAATTTCTGCATCTGCAGTACCCCCAAAGCGCCGATAAGGGCACCGATTTCTGGCAGGGCCTGAAACACCGGCTGCTTGCCCACACGCCGGCTCTGAGGAACGACATGGGGGAATTGCGCAGACTGATACTGGAACAGGGCCTGCAGACCTGTGGCTACCGTGGTCAGTCGCTGAAGGACGCCGTACAGGAGGCGTTTGACTACTTTTATCAGCAGCGCAGCGCTTTTAAAGTGGACAAGAACATCAGTTCTTTACTTGAAGAACTGGCTGCCAGGGTGCCACTGGTGGCCATCACCAACGGCAATGTGAATCTTGCCCAAATCGGCATCCGTGACTATTTCCAGGCCAGCTACCATGCCAATCTCCGCCAGCCCATGAAGCCGGATGGCCATATGTTTGAGTTGGCGCGGCAAACGCTCGGCCTGTCGGCCAGACAGATTCTGCATGTGGGCGATGGCCTGCAAAACGATGTGATGGGTGCCATCCGTGCAGGCTTCCAGGCCGGCTGGTATGCTCAAAACCGGCCTATGCTGATGAATGCAGAGGCAGCAAGCCTGCTGCCCCATGTGCAGTTTAACCGCCTGACCAGCCTGCTTGACCTGGTCTGAGATCTTCCTCAGGCGACCCGATCGCTGCGCTCGTCGCCGCTGTAGTAGGCAATAAACAATACCCGTTCCAGAGCATACTTCAGGGCCTGGTTAATGGGCAGATCCTGTTTACCCAGCTCAAAGTCCAGTTGCCGGACCCTTTCCTTCCCGGTTGCCATTCTGGGTGGCGGTTCGCTGAGCATGCTAATCAGGGTCTGCTGGTACTTCTCGTTGTGGTCCTGCTTGATGGTGCGACAGACCGACAGCCGGGTCCCACCGGTCTTGCTACTGACGCCCGCCGCCCCGAACATGCGACAGAGGGCCGGACGCTGCTGATAGACACCGCACTGACCCTGAATGCCATCCAGAGAATGGCGCACATAGTGAAAACAGGCGAAGCCTGAATACTGCTCCAGCTCTTCCAGCACCTGCTCGGCCCGACCCTGATCATATAGGTTCAGGGCTAAGGGCAGCATTTCCAGCGGCGTGGCGTCAATCTCCGGGTTATTGCAGCATGAGCCGCACCCAGACCGGCAAGCCAGGCCGGTTTTGCGCTGATAGGCGCCAAAGGTATGATCGAGTTCGTCATACACAGCCTCAACAAGACGCGACAATTCCCGCAGCCTTTGCATAGTGACTCCGCAATAGTGACAGTGACAATCAAAAACAATTAGAGGTGGACAGTTAGAACTGGCAGACAACACGGGCGTGCCGCCGTAAAACGCCAACGGCGGATTCTAATGAGTTGATGGCTTTTCAGGCAATAGGGGCCAGAAAATATTTGTCTCCCTAATTGCCTGTGGATTCAGGCCAGATCCAGCTTATCGCCTATTGGCAGCCGGGTGACGGGCTGTTTGAGGAAACGCCGCAGAGCATTGGCCACTGCAGGGCCGACCGGCGGCAGGCCGGGTTCGCCCACCCCGCTGGGCGCCTCGGAGGATGGCACGATATGCACTTCGATCTTCGGCATTTTGCTGATGCGCAGCGGCATATACGCGTCGAAGTTGCTTTGCTCCACCCGCCCCTCTTTAAGACTGATGGCCTCCTGCAGGATGGCCCCCAGCCCCATGCCAATACCGCCTTCCATTTGTGCCCGGATCACATCCGGGGTCACGGCCACCCCGCAATCCACCGCACAGACGATTTTGTCCACCTGGTAGCTACCGTCCTGATTAACCGTCACCTGAGCCACCTGGGCGACAAAAGAGCCGAAGGATTCATGCACCGCGACCCCCTGGGCCTGGTTATCCGCCAGCTTCTGCCCCCAACCGGCCTTGTCTGCAGCCAGTTTCAGGACGCCTGTATGGCGTGGGTGAGACTTGAGCAGGTCCAGGCGCATCTCCACCGGATCCCGGCCCAGGGTGCGCGCCACTTCATCGAAGAAGACTTCGGTGGCAAAGGCGTTGTGGCTGTGTCCCACCGAACGCCACCAGAGCACCGGAATGCCGGAGCTGTGTTCGTGGGCCTCTACCTTCAGGTTGTTAATCGCATAGGGGAGGGTGGAGCCCCCTTCGACAATGGAGGTATCCACTGGGCCCTGGATCATCGCCTCAAACAGGGTGCCGCGTAAAATGGACTGACTCACCACCCGCTGCTGCCAGACCAGCAGTTGGTTGTTATCAACGCCCGCCTCGAATCGGTGCAGAGCCATGGGCCGGTAGTATCCGGCCCGCATATCGTCTTCCCTTGACCACTGCAGGCTGACCGGTGCCCTGCCTGCAATGGCTTTTACAATCAGTGCCGCGTCACGCACATAGTCAGAGACCGGTGTGGTGCGCCGGCCGAAGCTGCCCCCGGCAAACTGTGTGTGGATAAAGACCTTCTCCTGGGGCGTCCCGGTTATTTCGGCGACCACCTGCTTGTCCACCGTGGGAAACTGTGAACCTGTCCACAGGTGACATTCGCCGTTTTTCAACTCCACCACACAATTCATCGGCTCCATGGCCGCATGCGCCAGCAGCGGGAATTCGAATTCCAGGCTGATTTTACTGGCGGCCCGGCCCATGGCTGAGTCTGGATCACCTTCAGTGCGTACCCCATGACCCGGCTTACCGGCCAGTTGCCGGTATTCCTGCCAGAGTTGCTCCGAGCCCCGTTTTTCCGCTTTGCTGTAATCCCATTCCGCTTTAACTGCTTTGCGTCCCTGCAATGCATCCCAGTGGCTGGTAGCCAATACGGCCACCCCACGGGGGGTTGTGACCACCTCCTTCACACCGGGCACTTTCAGGGCGGCGCTGTCGTCCAGTGAAGCCACTTTGGCACCAAATCCCGGTGGGTGCATGATCACCGCATGAAGCATGCCGGGACGGCGTATATCGGCAGTGTAGAGGGCCTGGCCGTTACTTTTCTCCTGGCTGTCGAGGCGCGGCAGATTGGTACCAATCAGGGTGAATTCTTCGGGGGCTTTCAGTGCGGGCTCCTGTGGCACCGGCTGCCCTGCTGCCGCTTCGGCCAGCTCACCATAACTGACCGTCCTGCCATCCGGATGGACAACCCGGCCTTTTTCGGTCTTAAGGTCACCTGCATTCACCTCCCAGGCGATGGCAGCGGCCGCCACCAACATGGATTTAGCCGCCGCGCCGGCCTGGCGCAGTTGAGTCCAGGAGTTGGCGATGGAAGTGGAGCCGCCGGTACCCTGCAGCTTGCCGAAAAACAGGTTGTTGTATCGCTCAGCATCGGCCGGGGCAAATTCCCAGCGCATCTGTGCCCAGTCGGCATTCATTTCTTCGGCCACGATGGCAGTCAGGCCGGTGGTCACCCCCTGCCCCATGTCCAGATGCTTGATGACCACGGTAATACTGTTGTCTTTAGCCACGCGAACGAAATGACCCAGCTTGCTGGTGTCAGTCTGACCCTGCCGGGCCGCCAGGGAAAATCCAACCGGGCCTATAGCAAATCCTACCCCGCTGATGGCAGTGACTTTCAAAAACCGGCGGCGGCTGAGGCTGATATCAGTTGGCTTGTTCATCTTTATGCCTCCCTGGCCAGGTTGTCGGCCGCCTGATGAATAGCGCCACGAATTCGCTGATAGGTGGCGCAGCGGCACAGGTTACCCTCCATGGCCTGGTCTATATCTGCATCGTTGGGGGCCTGATTATTGGCCAGCAATGCCACCGCCGACATGACCTGCCCTGACTGGCAGTAGCCGCACTGCACCACATCCAGCGACTGCCAGGCCTGCTGTACCGCTTCTGCCGTCTTGCCGTCCAGACCCTCGATGGTGGTCACCTTGCCGCCGGCCACCGCCGACATGGGCACCGAGCAGGAACGCACCGGCGCGCCGTTAAGGTGCATGGTGCAGGCGCCGCATTGGGCGATACCGCAGCCATATTTGCTACCGGTCAGGTTCAATTCATCCCGCACATACCACAGCAGGGGTCGCTTGCCGTCGCCCTCGTACTTCACGGCTTTTCCGTTCAAGGTAAATTCGATCATCAGTTGCTCTCCATCACAGGAACCGGTTCAGTATAGGTAGAGCACCAGACGTTCTCCAGCCGGCAATTGAGTGTATAAAAATACAGTACAACTGTTATACTGCCCCCATCTTGAATCAGCCTTTTTATTTCCCATGGATGTATCCCGACTGCTCGACTCCCTGAATGACAAACAGCGTCAGGCCGTCGCCGCGCCCTCAACCGATATGCTGGTGCTGGCCGGTGCGGGCAGTGGCAAGACCCGGGTGCTGGTGCATCGCATGGCCTGGCTGATGGAAGTGGAAGGGATCTCACCTTACGGCATCCTGGCGGTGACTTTTACCAATAAGGCGGCCAGGGAGATGCGCAGCCGAGTGGAAAGCCTGATGCATTCCTCTTTGCAGGGCATGTGGATAGGCACTTTCCACGGTCTGGCCCACCGTCTGCTTCGCACCCATTATCAGGAAGCGGGCCTGCCGGAGAATTTCCAGATCCTCGACTCGGACGATCAGCACCGACTGATCCGCCGGGTCCTCAAGGCCCTGAATCTGGATGAGAAACATTGGTCTCCCAAGCATATCCAGTGGTATATCAACGGCAACAAAGACGAAGGGCTGCGTCCCCGCCATATGGAAACCCACGGCGATGCCACTCAGGCCCGCATGAAGGAAATCTATCAGGCCTACCAGGACACCTGTGACCGTTCCGGGCTGGTGGATTTCGCCGAGCTGTTACTTCGCGCCCATGAACTCTGGGTCAATAATCCGCGCATATTGCAGCATTACCAGCAGCGCTTTCGCGCCGTGCTGGTGGACGAATTCCAGGACACCAACAATATCCAGTACGCCTGGCTGCGCCTGCTGGCCTGTGAGTCCAACAACATGATGATTGTGGGCGACGACGACCAGTCCATTTACGGCTGGCGTGGTGCCAATGTGGATAATATCCAACATTTTCTGCGGGACTTCGACGGCGCCACCACGATTCGCCTGGAGCAGAACTACCGCTCCACCGGCAAGATCCTCAAGGCCGCCAATGCGGTAATCGAGAACAATAGCAGCCGACTGGGCAAAGAGCTGTGGACAGAAGGCAGCGAAGGGGAACCCATTTCTCTTTATGCAGGCTTCAACGAGCTGGACGAGGCGCGCTTTATCGTCGCCCAAATCCGCCAGTGGCATGAAAAAGGCGGCGCCCTGAGTGACTGCGCCGTGTTGTACCGCAACAACGCCCAGTCGCGGGTGCTGGAAGAAGGCATGTTGCATGAAGGGCTGGCCTATCGCATCTACGGCGGTTTGCGCTTTTTCGAACGGCAGGAAATCAAGGACGCCCTGGGTTACCTGCGCATGGTCAACCAGCCCCTTGACGATGCCGCCTTCGAGCGGGTGGTCAACACCCCCTCCCGCGGCATAGGCGAACGCACCCTGGAACAGATCCGCGAGGTGGCCAAATCCACCGAACAGTCCATGTGGCAGTCCGCCTTTTTGATGCTGCGCGAAAAACGCCTGTCGGGCCGTGCCGCCAAAGCCCTGCAGGGCTTTGTCGATCTGGTGATCCGGTTGCAGGAAGAGACCCCGTCCCTGAGCCTGGACCAGCAGGCCGACCATGTGATCAAGGCCTCAGGTCTGTTTGCCATGTATCAGGCGGAAAAAGGCGAGAAGGCCCAGGCCAGGATCGAAAACCTGGAGGAGCTGGTCACCGCCTGCAAGCAATTCGAAGTCCCGGAAGAAGCCGAGAATATGACACCCCTGTCGGCTTTTCTGGCCCATGCCTCCCTGGAGGCCGGCGAAACCCAGGCAGACAGCCACCAGGACGCGGTACAGATGATGACCATGCACAGCGCCAAAGGCCTGGAATTTCCGCTGGTGGTGATTGCCGGAGTGGAAGAAGGCATGTTCCCCAGCCAGATGAGCAACGAGGAGCCCGGCCGGCTGGAAGAAGAGCGTCGCCTCTGTTACGTGGGCATGACCCGGGCCATGGAAAAGCTTTATATCACCTATGCGGAAAGCCGCCGCCTGTACGGTCAGGACAAGTTTCACACCCCGTCACGCTTTATCCGCGAAATCCCATCCGACTGCCTTGAGGAAATCCGCCTGCGTAAAACCCAGGTATCCAGGCCGGTACAGAATAGGTTCCAGCCCGCCACGTCCCACACGGCGTTTGAAAGCACCGGCTTCCAGCTCGGTCAGCGGGTTATGCATCCCAAGTTCGGCGAGGGCACGGTACTCAACTACGAAGGTTCCGGTGAACATGCCAGGGTGCAGGTGAACTTTGCCGACATCGGCAGCAAGTGGCTGGTGCTGGCCTATGCCCGCCTCAGCCCCTGTTAGTCCGAATAAACCGCTAAGTTACAAAGAGCTGGGTGATGAGCAATCAGGCTGATTCGCTCTGCTCGGCCAGCAGGGCCTTTTTCGCCTTGCGGTTTTTCTGGAAGTGCCGGTAGGAGTCGTAACTGAACAGGGCCAGACCCGTCCAGACCAGGGCAAAGGTGATCACCCGCTCCTGATGCAATGGCTCCTTGTACAGGAAGACCGCCAGGATAAACATGATGGACGGGCCGATGTACTGGAAAAAGCCCAGGGTGGAGTACATGATCCGCCTGGCCGCGCCGGTAAAGCACAACAACGGCGCCGTGGTGACAATACCGGCACAAACCAGGATGGCATTCAGATCCCAGGGATTGGCCAGCATATTACTGGCCGGGCTGGCCAGCCATATCCAGTAGGCAATGGCAAAGGGCATCATCAGCAGCGTTTCCAGCATCAGGCCGGGCAGGGAGTCCACCGCCACCTGCTTGCGCAACAGTCCGTAAATACCGAAACTACCGGCCAGGGCAAGGGCGATCCAGGGCACCTGACCAAATGAGATGATCAGAATGGCCACCCCGGTCACCGCCAATCCAACCGCATATTTTTGCATCTGCCGCAGGCGCTCACCGAGAAAAATCCGTCCGAGGGCCACGTTCAGCAGCGGATTGATGTAGTAGCCCAGGCTGGCATCCAGTAGATGATCGTTATTGATGGCCCAGATAAACAGCAGCCAGTTGCCCGCCAGCAGCAGGCCCGAGACCAGCAGGACCTTCATCACCCTGATGTTGACTATGGCCTCGCGAACCTTGCCAACCTGCCTGAGCACGACCACCAACACCAGCAGAATCAGCATGGACCAGACGATACGGTGCAGCAGGATGTCGGTGGCTGGCACTTCGAGCAACAGCTTGAAGTACATGGGAGCGACGCCCCACATGCTGTAGGCGGCAATGGCCAGCAACACGCCGGTTTGCGCGGTTCTGTCGTTCATCTGGGAATAAAGGCTGGTGTATCAGGCGGTTATTGTCCGTGATCGCTGACCGGCTGGCAAACAAAGTATCCTGGGGGCAGCCATAAGCACAGGTTATGCACTTTGCCCGGCCAGGGAAAGCTTATCTATACCCTATTTTTTTCTTAATTTTCCCCTCCCCACCTACTGTTGCGACATCAATAGTGAAAAAATCCCGCCTCGTCCGGCAGCCCTGCCGGCAGGAATACCAATTTGGAACAGATGAATATGCAATGGCTAATCAAATTCTTATTGCTGGGCGTGTCGGTCATGGCGCTGACCAGTTGCCAGTCAACACTGGAAAACTCCATCCGTGATGTCAGCGGGGTGATGAACAAGGTGCGGACCGGCTCGGTGAAAACCATCACCGATATCGCTTCAAGTGACGACCCTTCAGGGGCGCTGAAGTCAGTGGCGGATCGGCGGGTCGACGCCTATAAACAGGATCCGGCGGCCCTGCTGGATGATATTGACACAGTAAAACGTGACTTCAGCCAGTTAGTGGCGTTACTGCAAGGCAATGTAACAAGACAGTGGGGTAAGAAGGAAGTCAGGGTCGCCAGCAAGAAACAATACATCAAATACACGCAGAATTATCTGAGCCGCGCCATTGTCGATTTCGACAAGGGCGAGATTATGGTGGAAACCCTGGACCAGAGCGATCCCAGCAGCAGCCTGCAGAGCGCCATTGTCACCACCCTGCTGACCCCGGATGATCCCCGGGCGGTGGATCTGTTCAGCGATAAGACCATTACTCTGTCCAGTGACCAACCCCCTTACCTGAGTGGCCTGGTGCTGGATCAGCAAGGTCGTGGCATAGAGGATCCACAGTCTGCTGAACGCTATGCACAACACCTCCTGACACAAAAACAGCTGCGCAAGGTGGAAGTTGACGGCGTGAAGAAACAGGCCGCCTTTGTGAAATTTGCCATGGTCAGTAACTTCAGCCACAAGCAGGCACAGAAATACAGTGGCCTGGTCAATCGCTATGCCAGTGAGTACAACATCAGTCCCAGTCTGATCTATGCAGTGATCCGCGCCGAAAGCAACTTCAATCCCTATGCGGTCAGCTCGGCCCCGGCCTATGGATTGATGCAACTGGTGCCTACCAGCGGCGCGCGGGATGCCTACCGCAAAGCCAAGGGTCATGACCGCGTGCCGGACAAGGATTACCTGTTCAATGCCCAGCAGAACATTGAGTTAGGGGCTGCCTACCTGAATATCCTGGCTTTCAACCATCTGCAGATGGTCCAGAATGACATTTCCCGCGAATATTGCGTGATATCGGCTTATAACACCGGCGCCGGCAATGTTCTGAAAGCGTTCGACAAGGACAGGACCCGGGCGGTCAATACCCTGAACAGCAAAACACCGGCCGAAGTCTATGCCAAGCTGCGTCGTGACCTTCCTTACGAGGAGACCCGCCGCTATCTGCAGAAGGTGGTGGACTTCCGCAAGCAGTTTATTGCACCGGTGGGCTGACAGGGGATTCCTGCTGATTCTTGGACTCGAGCAGTTGTAACCCTTTGTCCAACTGCTCCATATACTGATCGGCCTTGGGTCTCTGCCGGCTGAAAGCCACATAGATATCGCTGATATGATTGACCTTGCCCTTGCGGATGCTGTGGGCCTGCAGGCCCATTTCCCTTAAGTAATAGGCCGCCACCTGGTCAAACATAATGGCCATCTGCACCCGTTGACGGACCAGCAGTTGAATAATCTGCTGCTGGCTGGACACCCTGACTTCCCGGAAGCGATGACGATGCCTTTCATACAGATCGCCGTATTCGTAGCCGATGATCACAGCCACAGTGGTGTGATCTGGGATGCACTCGGCAGAGGTAAAATCCAGCGTTGAACCTGCAGGATAAAAATAGGAGGCAGGCGCCCTGAGCAGGGGCTCCCGGCCAAACTGGTAAACAGCCTCTGTCGTGTCCTGCCGGGTAACGTTAAAGACGCCATCCACCTCGCCGGTTCTGGCCATCTGCAAGGCCCTGGCATAGGGTACTACCACAAACTCCACGGGCTGGCCGACGGCCTGGTAAGCGGCCTCGACTATCTCACGGGAAATGCCTTCGCCGTTGCTTTTCGCATAGGGCGGCCAACTGTCTTCCATCGCCAGCAGCACCTTGTCAGTGCCGTGCGCCTGTATCGCCGCCAACCACAACATCAGCAAAATTAATCGCAAGGGATTACCGCTATCGCTTGTCCGGGAGCTTAATCATATGGGAAACCCGCATAAAAAGAACCTTTGTACGACCAAGGTTTGATCGGGAGCAAAGGGGCAGGGACGGCTAAGCCTTTTTCGGTTCAAGGGATCTTGCGTAAAAAAACGCCAGGCCGCAAAGAGGAAAGATGTCATGGTCTTATGCCATTGCCTCTTCACTTTCCTGGCCTGAAAAACAGTCCATGCCGCTGACGGGAAAGCTGGCCTCCCGTAAATCGCACTGCACACCAATGACTGCAGACAAGCGTAAGTCATCCTTGCGCACGTCCATGATGGAACTACCCCAGGTCGGGCGTGTCATGACTTCTGGCTTTCATCTGTCACACCTCCCTGTGGTCCCGTTCCAGGTCGGCCATCCGGGCCTTCCGTAAATCGCACTGCGTTATGCCACCGGCATAACGGTCGCGATTTACCCCACCATATAAGTGCCGGTGCCAAAGGCGATATGTTCGCCCTGCTCGTTATGCAGTTCCATGCGACACACCGCTACCCGGCTGCCCTTTCGGATCACCGAGGCGGTGGCGATAAACTCCCGCCCCTTGCCGGGGCGAAGGTAATCCACCCGCATATCTATGGTGCCAATCTTGGCCAGTCGCTTCTGGAATTGCTCCAAGGAGCAGTCCGGCATGTCCTTTACCACATGCAAAATGGCCATCAGGCCGCCTACTGTATCCAGCACAGCGGCAGTCACCCCACCATGCAGGATCTTTTGAATCGGGTTGCCGGTGAGTTTTTCGTGCCAGGGCAGGCGCACTTCCACTCCTTCGCCGTCAAACTGGCTAATCTTCAGACCCAGCAAATGATTAAACGACATATGGTCGCGAAAGACAGAGGTAACAAACTCGGCCAGTTGCCGGCTGTTCAGGGAAGCATGATTATCCATGGAGGCACTCTGGTTGGACCTGTTTAGCTGCACTCATCATAGCGTCTTGATTGCCGGTGGCAACCCGCGGCTTGCGCCGGTAAACTAACGGCCTGTTTTTTAAGCCAACGAGTTCCCTTGTCCGACGCCGCCCTCCTGTCCGAAGCCAAAACCCCATTGTCCGTATTAAGGGAAGTGTTCGGCTACAACAGCTTTCGCGAGGGCCAGGAACAGGTCATTCAGGCCTGTCTGGCGGGTCGGGACAGCCTGGTACTGATGCCCACCGGCGGCGGCAAGTCCCTTTGTTACCAGGTTCCGGCCTTGTTGATGCCCGGTCTGACACTGGTGGTCTCACCCCTGATATCCCTGATGAAAGACCAGGTGGACGCCCTGCTGGCCTGTGGGGTCAGCGCCGCTTACCTGACCTCAGCCCTGTCACGCCAGGAACAGCTGGAAGTGCTGGCCAGGGTGCAGGACGGCAAATACAAGCTTTTGTATGTGGCTCCGGAAAGACTGGTCCACCCTGATTTTATCCACAGGTTGCAACATATCGACGTCAGTCTGTTTGCCGTTGACGAAGCCCACTGTGTATCTCACTGGGGACATGACTTTCGCCAGGATTATATGGCCCTGGGCCAGCTAAAGCATTTTTTCCCCAGTGTGCCGGTGATGGGCCTGACCGCCACCGCCGATCCGGCCACCCGGGCCGATATTCTGCAACAGCTTCGCCTCGATGCACCGCTGGTTTACCAGGGCAGTTTTGACCGACCCAATATCCGCTACACACAGTTGCAGAAGTATAAGCCCATGGACCAGCTTGAGGCCTATATCAAAGGCCAGGAAGGCAGTGGCATTATTTACTGCAACAGCCGCAAGAAGGTGGAGGATGTCAGCTTCAAGCTGGCCAACCGCGGCATCAACTGTGCCGGCTACCACGCGGGCATGGAGTCTGAAATCCGCGAAATCGTACAGCGTAAGTTTCTGACCGATCATATCGATGTGATTGTGGCCACGGTGGCCTTCGGCATGGGCATCAACAAGCCCAATGTACGCTTTGTCATCCATCACGACCTGCCGCGCACCATCGAATCCTATTACCAGGAAACCGGCCGCGCCGGCCGTGACGGCAGTCCCGCAGAAGCGCTACTGCTGTTCGATGAAAAGGACGTGGCCCGAATCCGTGAATGGATTGGCCTGACCGAGAATCCCCAGCGCCAGGCAGTGGAGCTGCAACGCTTCGCCGCCATGGAAGCCTTTGCCGAGTCCCAGACCTGCCGTCGCCAGGTCCTGTTGAATTACTTCGGCCAGTACAATGCCTCTGCCTGCGGAAACTGCGATATCTGCCTGGACCCGCCGAAGCGCTTCGACGGCACAGTGGCCGCACAGAAAGTGCTGTCCTGCATCCTGCGACTGGAACAGGCAGTCGCCAGCCAGTACCTCATCGATGTGCTGCGCGGCAAGAAGCTCAAGCGCATTATCGACAGCGGTCATGACCAGCTCAGCACTTACGGCATCGGCAAGGATGAGTCAGATGCCTGGTGGCACAACCTGATCAACCAGTTAATCCACCAGGGCCTGGTGCGGGTGGATATTACCCAGAATGCCATGCTCAAACTGAACGAAGCCGCCAGGGCCGTGCTCAAGGGGGAAATGACCGTCAGTCTGGCAGTGCCCAGAATGAGCCTGAACCTGGGAAAAAAGGCCAAGCTGGATAATCGGAATTACGACAGGGCATTGTTTGCCAAACTCAAGAAGCTGCGCAAGACCATTGCGGAGGAGGACGAAGTGCCGCCCTTTGTGGTGTTTTCCGATATGACCCTGTCCCATCTGGCGGAAGTGTTGCCCACCAATGACAGAGCCTTTCTGGAAGTCAGCGGCGTGGGACAGACCAAACTGGCCCGCTATGGGGAGGCGTTTCTGACCGCCATCCGCGAGCATCTGGACGGGGTCTGACAAGTCAGGCGTGTATGTCTGGTTAACTCAGGCACAGAGCGTCAGCCGGAATAGAGGATCTGATTATTCTTTGTTTCTTTGCGCTCCTGGTAGGGCTTCCTATCCCGGTGATGAATTACTATTTTTTTATTTGCCTTTGACTCCACTATGATTCAGCAACAGCCTCTGAATAAAGATAAGGAAATCGCTCATGTGGTCTGAAAAACGTTTCAGCCTTTTCATGCTTCTGGGTTTTGGCGCGGTGTGCTTTGCAGTTGGCTTGCTGAGTACACGGGCTTTTCAACCTCCACTCGCCGAGGCTAGTGTTAAGCCGCCACCCGATGCTGCACAGCGCTTACAAGCTTCGTCCCCATCCCCTGGCAAGGAAGCACCGGTATCAGTGTCGCCGCCTCATCCACAATCCTCCTTCACTGATTCACCTGGCTCAGTGGCGCGTGCCGTTAACGAAAGTATTGAAACCGCCACGGCTCCATTACCTACAAAGCTTTACTCCAACAGGATTGAGTTAAGCGATGAACAAAAGCAGGAATTGGAACAGTTAATCAATTCTCATCTTCCCTCTCCCTATGCAGAGATGATGAGTGGTCCGGGAGGCTATGTCTGGCAGCAAGACTTCTTGCGCTTTGCCAAAGAGGATTACGATTACCATTGGGGCGACAGTATGCGGCAACAGATTCTGGACTTCATAGCCCTGAATGATGAATCAGGAGCACTCCAGGTGAGATCGCTGGTCTGCAAAACAACCACCTGTGAGCTGCGTGCCACTCTGCCGGAGCAGGCAGCCTGGTCCGTACAAAGTGTATGGGGAGCGATGCGACGTGAAAGCTGGTATGAATTCAACAATGTGGGCGGCGGGGTAACCATTGATGATGGAGAAAGACTTTACTACTACCAGATTCTGAAGAAAGACTGATCCTGTTTAAATCAATAAACATAGAGAAGAAAGAGCTCGATCTTTGCGGGCTTGCGGCGCTTCCATATTAACCAGACTCAGACGCAGCGTTTTCTCGCCCAGAGACCGCAAAGACGCAGAGGGGAAAAGATTCAGGCTTTACTTCTCTGCGTCTTTGCGGTCTTGGCGCGAAATTACCGGATGACAATATGGCTTGACGAATAGGCATCAAACCATAGGGTACACTGATAGGATCACTCCCACACTCTCTGCCTTTTGGTCTCCGTGGTTTAACTCAATTCTTTTTCAGCAAAAGCTGTCTGACCTGCTCGGCGAATGCCGGCAATGGGGCCAGTTTGTCCACCCAGCCCAGGCAGCTCGGTGGCGGTATATCAGGGCGGGGGCCGTAACCGATCTTATGCAAATCCACCGGCATCTGGGCCAGCACCCGGCTTTGCCCCACCACTAAATCGAAATGCGCCGATAATAACAGAGGCACCGCCTTTTCCGCCGATGGCAAGGCTGTTACCCGATACCCCCCGGTAGTTTCAAGCACCAGCGCCAGATCGCGGCGCCGGGCGCTGTCCGCCTCAATCAGCAGGATAGACAGGGACACTATTTACCAGCGGGATCCAAACTGGCGTAGTAGGCGGCCAGGTTGGCAATATCTTCATCCGACAGAGGCTTGGCCATGGGCGACATGACCATGTTCTGGCGGGTACCGTCACGGAAGGCTTTCAGTTGCAGCACCAGGTATTGTTCTTTCTGGCCTGCCAGATTGGGATACATGGGGATCATGGCAATCCCATTGGTGCCGTGACAGGCCGCACAGGTGGCTGACTTGGATTTTCCCGCCTGGATATCGGCGGCGGTGGCAGGCAGGGCGGCCAGGATGGCCAGCAGACCGATCAATTTCTTCATTCGTGCTCCCAAGGTGATAGTGGTCGTCTGTTACAATAACTAATTAAATCCATTTGGAATACGGCATTATTTTGTTTCTGGCTCATACCTACGCGAAACAGTTGGCGGATCTGGGCAGTCCAGTCTTTGTACAAAAGCCCCAGGGGGCTGTGCTGCGCCATGTTAACCAGTCCCTGCTGGAAGATCTTGATCTGGATCCGGAACTTTTCACCCAGAGCCGGCTTTTTCACGCATTGTTCGACGAAACGGGCCGGTTGAACCGCCTGGCCATGGCGCAGAAGTATGGCGGTCACCAGTTTGGCCAGTGGAACCCCGAACTGGGGGATGGCCGCGGTCTGCTGCTGGCTGAAACCAAAGACAGCCGCGGTAAGCCGGTGGATCTGCATCTTAAGGGTGCTGGCCAGACCCCCTATTCCCGCTTTGGTGACGGTCGCGCCGTCTTGCGCTCCACCCTGCGCGAGTATCTGGTGGGCGAAGCCATGCATTATCTGGGTATTCCCAGCTCCCGCTCCCTTTGCCTGATTACCAGCAGCGAACCGGTAATGCGTGAGCGCCGGGAAACGGCGGCCATGATGATCCGCACCTGCCAGAGCCATATACGCTTTGGCCACTTTGAGTATTTCTATCACAGCGGTCAGAGCGGCAAGCTGCAGCGTCTGTTTGATTATTGTTTTACCTACCATTTTCCCGAGCTGCATGACAGGGATGACAAATACCAGGCCATGCTCGGCCAAATCGTGCTGGACACGGCCGAACTGGTAGCCAAATGGCAGGCCTTCGGCTTTGCCCATGGGGTGATGAATACCGACAATATGTCCATTCACGGCATCAGTTTCGACTTCGGCCCTTATGCCTTTCTGGATGATTTCAAACAGGATTTTATCTGCAATCATTCGGATCACCAGGGACGCTATGCCTTTGACAACCAGCCGGGTATCGCCCTGTGGAATCTCAATGCCCTGGCCCATGCCTTCACGCCCTATCTGGACGTGGAAGCCCTGAAGAACCAACTGGCAAAGTTCGAGCCCAGACTGCTTGAGCATTACTTTGGTCTGATGGCACAGAAGTTGGGTTTGCAGGACAAGCAGGAGGGTGACAGAGCCCTGATTTCGGCATTTATCCAGCAATTACATGACGAGGCCCGGGATTATCACATCAGCTTTCGCCTGCTCAGCCACTACCAACCGGACAAGCCGCAACCCCTGCTGGATCACTTTGTCGACCAAACCAGGACCCAGGCCTGGCTGGAGCAGTACAGTGCCAGGCTATCCGCCCAGGAATGGAGTGACGAGCAACGTCAGGCCAGCATGCGTCGACACAACCCCAAATACGTACTGCGTAATTATCTGGCTCAGCAAGCCATCGAACAAGCCGGGGAGGGGGATTTCCGCGAGTTCGAAACCTTATTTGAACTGCTGAAACATCCTTACCAGGAACAGCCTGACAAACAGGCCTATGCCAAGGCCCCTCCGGACTGGGGCAAAAGCCTGGAGATTTCATGCAGCAGTTAAACCTGGGGGATTATCCGCTTGCCGCCCGTCTGGGACTGGCTGAGTATGGCCACCGGCGCTTCGGTGGACTCGGTGTCCGGGGGCATGCCATGGAGCTGGGTGCTGATCGTGAACAATGGCAATTCAGTATCGGCCATCAGCGCTATGTCTTGTGCCTGGACCACCTTTGCGAGGCCGTATGGATAGAAGCACTGGGCCGGGCGGATTTGACCTGGCTGGCCGACCAGATACAAGAGACCGTTAAATAGATTTGATTTGGGTCTTTCCAGCAGCGCCAAAGAACTTATACTGGACTGAAACTATTATAATAATCAGAAGCCGCCATTTGAGACTTATTCTCTCCCTGCTGACTGCCGCATTGATACTGATCCTGCTTTCCACGGCTATTTTCAGCCAGTCCGTGCAGCAGCCCCTGGCACTGGACCGTCAGTTCCAAAGTGCGGAGCTACATCCCCACAGCCGTTTCCTGCGCACTGAGAAGTACGTTCAGCTTTCTGAGGTGCAAAACCTTACCAGTTGGCATCCTAGCCAGAACATAGAACCACTGGGGGAGGACGAGAGCCTGTGGGGCCATTTCAGCCTGATCAACCAGGACAGTCTGCCATTGCGTTTTGCCTTTGTGATCGGCAATCCCACCCTCGACGAAGTGGATATCCACATACTGGATGACAAGGGCCGGATCCGCACCTCCCTGATGATGGGGGCCATGCGTCCCTTCAGTGCAAGGCCTGTCAACCACCGGGACTTTGTTGCCCGGCTGGAGATGGGTGCCAACGAGAAGTTGGATGTGTATTTCCGCATTGCCGACCGTGGCCCCCTGGTCTTTCCCATCAAGGTATGGCGGGACGAAGCCCTCATCGCCAAGGAGCAGGCCAGCCTGGCTCTTATTGGCATGATTGGCGGGGCCATGCTGATTCTGGCCTGCTACTACCTGATAACCTATGTGCTGATGCACAGCCCCGTACGCTTCTGGCTGGCCATGGCCAGCCTGAGCTTCCTGCTGCTGTTTATCAATGTGGAGGGGGTGCTGGTACAAGTGCTGCCGCCCCTGTCCAAGTATATTTCCCTGCTTAACCTGAGCCTCGTGGCCTTGTCCCTGTTCACCGTCGCCAAGGTATCCCACAGCATGCTGCGCGGTGTCCCCCTGTATTGGCGCTACGCCTCTTACACCGCCTCTTATCTGCTTTTGCTGGCCGCCTTTGTGCTGAACGATTATCTGCAGATCATCGCGGCCATGGGGCTGGCCGGCGCCACCGTGGTCGTGCAACTGATGCTGGCCTGGCGCTTCACTAACCGCCAGGACGGCCGACCCAACCGTATCTACGCCATAGGCTGGTCTACCATAGCCCTGGCGGCCGGCGTCAAGTCCGGCCTGTACTTGTCAGGCGTGCTGCTGGCTTCCTATCTGAGTCTTTACCTGACCCTGTTGGCCCTGTTTGGCGTCCTGCTCATCGCCCTGGCCGTGGAGGCCCATGAACAGGCAAAAAATATCTCCCGCTACCAGAGACAGAGCAACACCATCAACGACCTGCGTCGCTTTTATGATTTGTTCCGTAACTCCGCGGAGGGCCTTTACACCTCAACCCTGGGGGGCAAACTGATCACGACCAATCCGGCCATGTGCCATCTGTTTGGTTACGATGATGAAGAGCAGATGCTGGCCGAATGCACCAGTACCGCCCAGTTCTATGCCAACCAGCTGGATCGCCTGAGTCTGGTGGAGGAGCTGAAGCGAAGTGGTCTGGTGATGGGCCGTGAGATCCGCGGCGTACGCAGGGACGGCAGCGAGTTCTGGTTTTCCATTTCGGTGCAGTTGCGCCATGAGCATGATGAGGATTACCTGTTCGGCACTATCTTCGATATTACCGAGCGCAAGGAATCCACCATGAGCCTGGAGTACATGGCCACCCATGATCCCCTGACCGGGGTATTCAACCGTCGCGAATTCGAGAAACAGCTCAGGGCGACACTGGAGCGGGCCAAAACAGCCGGCGCGGAAATGACTCTGCTGTATATGGATCTCGACCAGTTCAAGGTGGTCAATGATACCTGCGGCCACAAGGCCGGGGATATCCTGATCAAGCAACTGTCCCAGCAGCTCAACCAGGTGGTGGAAGGCAAGGGCCTGCTGGCCAGGTTGGGCGGTGATGAATTCGGCGTATTACTGGAAGCCGAACAGGCAAGTGAGGAAAGCGCCTACCTGCTGGCCAACAAGCTGCTGAATGTGGTGCAACAGTTCAGGTTTGTCTGGGAGAATCGTATCTTTACCCTGGGCATCAGCATCGGTCTGGTACCTTACAACCAGACCATTCATTCACCGGAACAACTGCTGAGCATGGCAGATTCGGCCTGCTATATGGCCAAGGAGCAGGGGCGTAACCAGATCCATACCTACTCCAAACAGGATGAGAAAATCCAGCGCTACGAGACCGAGCTGCACTGGGTTTCCCTGATCAACAAGGCCCTGCAGGAAAACAGGTTTGAGCTCTATTACCAGCATTACCACCCCCTGAACAAAATCAGCCGGGGCCACCACTACGAAATCCTGATCCGCATGCTGGGGGACGACGACAGTCAGATTATCTCGCCGGCCTCTTTCCTGCCTGCAGCAGAACGCTACAACCTCACCGCGCAAATCGACCGCTGGGTTATAGAACATTACTTCAAATGGTTATCCCGGCAGCCTGAACACAAGACCCAACTGGTCAGGGCCAATATCAATCTCAGCGGTAATTCGCTGGGGGACAAGGACCTGCGCCTGTTCGTACTCAATGCCTTTGAAAAGTACAGCGTGCCCTATAACAAGATCTGTTTCGAGATCACCGAGAGCATGGCCATCATCAAGATGGATGAGACCCTGCAGTTTATTAAAACCTTCCACCAGCTGGGTTGCCGTTTCGCCCTGGATGATTTCGGCAGCGGCTTCTCCTCTTACGGCTACCTTAAGAGCCTGCCGGTAAACTATGTGAAGATTGACGGCGGTTTCGTTAAGGATCTGCTGGTGGATCCTGTCGACATGGCCATGGTCAGCTCCATCAAGGATGTAGCCAAGGCGCTGGGCATGAAGACGGTGGCGGAGTTTGTCGAAAGCAAGGAGATCATGGTGGAGCTGGGCAAGATGGGGGTGGACTATGCCCAGGGCTACGGAGTGGCCAGACCCGCCCCCCTTAAGGATTTTACCCCCCTGACCAGTCCCTGATCCCGCGGACCGCCATTGCGACGTTTCCCTGGTCGTATTTTCCGAACGGATTCATTCAGTATTTTGATTTTTCATCAGCCGCCTTTGCGGCTATATTGTGCGTCCTTTAATTGACGGCTAAGCACCGGCAATTACGTACTAAACTTATTTAAGAGACAGCCAAGCCAAGCCCATGAAACAAGCGGATACGCAGTTCGAATACATCAGTTCGGCCAAGTTGCCCACCCGGTATGGCCAGTTCATCATCCATGGTTTTGTGGAGCTGGGCACAGAGCAGGAACACGTGGCCCTGTCCTATGGTGAGTGGCAGGAAGGCGAGGTGGTACCCATTCGCATCCACTCCGAATGCCTCACCGGTGATGCACTGTTCAGTACCCGTTGTGATTGCGGTTTTCAGCTTGAAAAAGCCCTGCAGAATATTGTTGAAGAGGGAAAGGGTGTGTTGCTTTACCTGCGCCAGGAGGGACGCGGCATCGGCCTGCTGAACAAGATTCGCGCCTATCACCTGCAAGACAACGGCCTGGATACAGTGGAAGCCAATGAACACCTGGGCTTCGATGCAGATCTGCGCGACTACCGAATCTGCAAATATATGCTGGATACCCTGAAAATCAGCAAAGTCAGCCTGATGACCAATAACCCCCGCAAGATTGACGCTCTGACCGACCTGGGTATTGAAGTGGTCAGACGGACCCCCATAGATCATGGTATAACAGCAGACAACAAGGGCTATATCCGTACCAAGACCCAGAAGCTGGGCCATAGGTTCGACCCACATTTACTCAAATAAAGGACTAAGAACAGCGAGGACAGGAGGTCAATAATCCCTGATTGGAGGTGATTTTGCTGACACTGAATTCTGAAGCCATCGCTATGGTGACAAAAGAACAATTGTTGTCCGTTATCGAAGCCCAGGCGGACATCATAATCCGTGGTCTGAGCCTGCAGCAGGTGATGGAAAAAATGGCCACACTGGCAGAGGAGCTGACCTTTGCCAGCGGGGCGGTGGTGGAGATGGTCGAGGGCGACGAGATGGTCTACCAGGCCGCCACCGGCAAGGCCCGCGAACAACTGGGCCTGCGACTGAAACGGAACAACAGCCTCTCGGGCTTATGCATCCGCGAAGGCAAGGTTCTCAACTGCCATGATGCCGCCACCGACCCCAGAGTGGATTTTGCAGCCTGCCAGGCCGTGGGACTGACATCCATGCTGGTTGTGCCCCTGAGGTTTCAGGATGAACTGGTAGGCGTCCTGAAGGTCTTCTCCCCCAAACAAAACGCCTTTGACGATGTGGACGCACAAATTCTGGATCTGGCCGCCAAGGTAATCAGCGCCTCCATTGTCGCCTCTCAACGGGACAAGCAGGCGGGCTGACCCGGGCCAAATTTCTCCACAAAGGCCCGGCTGAAGCGCCGGGGCGACTCTTCGTCCATATTGAAATACAAGGAGGGCTCAATCAGTTCCAGCTCCATCACGGCAAAGCCCGGCCCATGTCGAATAAAATCCAGCCGCGCGTAGAGGGGCGGGTACGGAATCGCCGCCAGCGTTCGCTCGGCCAGTGTCAGCAATTCAGGGGTGGGTTCGATGCTTTCCAGCCTGCCGCCATGTTCTTCCTGAACCCGGAAGTCTGCTTCTTTGGGTCGTTTGATAATGGCGTGGCTATACTGCCCGCCAAAATAGAAGAGTGAATACTCACCCTCATCAATAACTGTATTTAAAAAGGGTTGAATCATATGCTTCCGCTGGCAGAACACCTCGGCCAGTTGCCCTGCGCAGGCCTGTAATGTGCTGCTATCCAGGCGGAAGGTGTCATCCGCATTGGCACTGACCAGCGGCTTGATAATCAGCTCGTCCGTGTCGAAGTGGGTAAATGCCCGTTGCACCGTCTGCAGGTCGAAGCGGGATTGCCAGAGGGTGGGCACCACTGGGATACCCTTTTGTTCAATCTCCCGCAGGTAAGCCTTGTCGATATTCCAGCGTACCAAGGCCAGGGGATTTTCCAGTACCGCGCTGGAGGCTTCAATACGTTGCAGGCACGACAAAAACGCCTTCGCGTCTTTCTGGTAATCCCAGGGACTGCGGATCAACACGACGTCAAACTGATTCCAGTCCACGTCTTTTTCCCGCCAGGACAATGTCTGCAATTGCCAGCCGGCCTCGCTCATCGGCTCTTCCAGCAGATGGTCGTAAACGAAGTAGCCCTCCAGGCTATCCATGGATAATATGGCGCAGCGTTTCATCTTCTTTACCCGATTTGCACAGAGCGGCATCATAGCTGCCGGATAAAACGAATAACAACTGCTTTGGGGAACCTATGCCGTTCAAAAATACGCACAAGGATTACGGCAGCATTGCCAAATGGCTGCACTGGGGCACAGCCCTGCTGTTTCTGGCTGCCTATTGCGCCGTGTACTACCGGCAGTGGTTTACCGAAAAGCAGACCCCGGAGAACTGGACTGCGTTGCAATTGCATCTGTCGGTGGGGATCTCTATCGGTGTGTTGGTGCTGCTGCGCATAATATGGCGGCTTGGCAATACCCCACCCAGAACCTGCCCCGGACCGGCCTGGCAAGTCCGGGCCGCGCATCTGGGTCACTTGCTTTTGTACCTGATGATGGTGGTGATGGTGTTTACCGGCTATACAGGCACCGGCGCCAATACTGAGTTTTTCTTCCTGGCCGAGATCCCCAGGTTCAGCGACACGGCCATGATGGGACCGCTAATGACTCTGCTGGGCACGAATTACGAAAGCTACGAAAACGTCGCCGATTACATCCATAAAGATCTGGGCGGTGCCCTGCTGGTGTGGATGCTGATCCTGGGACACGCCCTGGCAGCCTTCTACCACCATTTTGTGGCAAGGGATCGTACCTTGAAGAAGATGCTCTAGGCCCGGCCCACCAGATTGTTTTACCGCTGTGGCGGCAGCGCCGCCGTCAGTTATCCTCACCTTCCATGGCCAGCCCGGCCAGCAGCCCAAGCAATATCATCAGCGCCGGAATACCGATGAGGTTAATTCCCTCCGGCAGATTACTGCTCCACTGGATCCAGAACATCAGTCCCCAACCCGATATCAGGGCCAGTATCGCCAGTCCGGATTTGTTTTTTATCATGCGCATCACCCACTCCTTAGATTCAACCTTGTTTGGATGCTGACAGTCTAGTCCCTTGCCAAAAGGACCGTTAGTGGCAATAATGATAAAAAAGATGCCAATAGTGACAAAATGAAACCGATCCAGGAAATGAACATAAAACAGGTCGCCATATTGGTGACCAACAATGCCGTCGGCTCTGAACTGATGGGCGTCAAAGACTTCTTCGAATACGCCAACTCCTTCTGGCAATACATGTATCCGGCCGATCCCCACCGCCTGTTTGAATGTGAGCTCTATTCGGTTGAAGGTAAACAGGTGCAATGCTCCAATGGTTTTATCTTGCCCTGCCGTCCCATCGACGAATTGCAACAAGCCGACATCATGATCTCCGTGGCTGCCTACACCTACAGCAAGAGTGGATTGAAAGCCTATCTGCAGGCGGCGCAGCCCATGTATGCCAAACTCAAACAAGCCGTGGCGGGTGGCACCTGGGTGGCAAGCCATTGCAGCGGCACCTTCTCTTTGGCTGAGGCGGGGCTGCTAGATAACCGTCAGGCCACCACCTGCTGGTGGCTGAAGGAGGTTTTTGCCCAGCGCTACCCGCAGGTCAGGTTAAAATTCGACGAATTGGTGGTGCGCTCTGACAATATTATTACCGGCGGCGCCACCACCTCATTTTTGAATGTATGTATGGCAATACTCGAAGAGATCATGGGTTTTGCCTTTGCAAACAATTTGTCCAAGTTGCTGCTGATGGACAGGCACAGACTGTCACAGCAGGCCTTTATCGACCCGGAACTGGTGATTGGGCACCGTGACAGTCTGATGGAGCAGGTACAACAATGGATGCGCCAACATTATGCAGAGCCGTTCAATCTGGATGAACTATGCGACCGGTTTGCCGTCACCAAGCGCACCCTGATCCGGCGTTTCAAGGCGGCCACCGGGGAGACGCCGTTGGCCTACCTGCAGCAAATCCGGGTGGAAAAAGCCAAGGGCCTGTTACAGGCCACGGATCTGCCAATAGAAAGGATTGTCGAGAAGGTGGGCTATGGGGATCCGGCGTCGTTTCGCAAACTCTTTGTCAATCTGACCCAGCTGACCCCTAAGGCCTACCGCCAGCGATTTGCCTACCAGCCGCGGCTCAGTGCCTGAGCCGCGGCGGGCAGATAGTCTGTTGCCTGTCGTGGAACCGGACCGACTCAGGCCTGTTCGCGCAGTTGTCTCTCCAGTTCGGCCAGGCGCTCTTCCATGGCGGTGAGTTTTTCACGGGTGCGGGCCAGCACCTGGGTCTGCACATCAAATTCTTCGCGGCTGACAAAATCCAGGCGGCTCAGCTGCGACTGCAATACCTGCTTTACCTTGGCCTCGGCCCCTTCGGCCATGGATTTTACCCCAGGGGGGATGGCATCGGTGATTTGGCGGGCAATCTCTTCAATTTTTTTCGGGTCCAGCATGTCGTTTCCTGATAATCACAGAGGGGCAAATTAGAACCCGGCTCAGGGCCGGGTTCAAGCCTGAATACGAGGCGATAGGGCTTCTGCCTGTTCGCCTGTTAACCAGCTTAGGCCAGTTTATCGGCAATTTCCCAGGGGGCCATCACCAGGCCTTCCTCGTCCGGCACCGGAAACATCACCACCTGGATTTCGTCATCCTCCAGGCCCGGCAGCCACTTGTGCTGCCAGTCAGACAGGGAAATCGAATAGGGCTTGCAATGTGACCAGTCGCCGTTGATCCAGTCTCTGGCAAAGACCGCATCCGGCCACACAGGAATACAATCCTCCTCATCCGTGGTCAGTATCATGGCACCGTCTTTATCCACCAGGGTCCAGATCTCGCCGGTGGCCTGTATCTGGCTGAGCAGATACTCGCTGCGCTGTTCCGGTGTCTTGGTCAGAATGTCGTATTTACGATCCAGGTTAAGTTCTGCAGACATGGGATTACTCCTGTTCAACGGGTCGGGAAGCCTGGGCACTGAGTGCCGAAGCGACTATCTGGGCATGCTCGTGCAGATCATGGCCCAAATCGGTCAGATAACCTCCGTCAACTTGCGTGATGACGCCTTTTTTGAACAGACGCCCGGCCGCATCGATGATAGACGGATCGGCGTCGTGGTGAATTTTCAGCCCCTGGCGGAGACTGCCGAGGGGAAATTTGAGTAACAGATTCAGTTCGTCGAGCATGGATTGATTAAATGGCATGGCTGTCTCCTGGTGTGACCATCCGGCTGTCAGGTGGGCCGCAACCCGGATTCCCGACAGCTTATTCCTCTGCAGCTATCTTCTCGTACCGTCCGTCAAACAGGCTGGTCCAGCTCTGTCCGCCGTCGGCACTGACCTGCCAGTGTTGGCGAACGCTACCGTCTATATTGGGTGTCCAGGTGATCCGGTGCAAGCGTTTTTCGCCCTTCCCGGACAGCCCCGGCCCCTCAAGGATCATCGCGTCATTCCGCCAGCTTCCTTCCAACTTTAGCAGAAGCCCGGAATTATCTACCCAGGTCTGATGCCATAGCTGCCGGCTGGCATCATAAATATTCAGACTGCGCCCCTCAAATCCTGAGGCCGTAGTGTAGTGTTCCCTGAGCACACAATTACTCAGATCCTGACTGATACGATTGGTTCCGGCGATTTTACCCTTTGCACTGACCTGCCAGTGGCCCAGCCAGAAATCAAACTGATCATATTCGGGCCCCTCACAGGCAGCCCGGGCCAGGGGACAGAGCAGCAATGCAAAAACCAGCAGACGGGAAGGACGTTGTATCCACATAGGCACCTCGATGATCCGGAAAAAAACAGCAGCAGCCTGTCATGTATTCCGCCTCACCGACAGAGGTCAGGGACGGATTGCCCCAAGTCCGGTTCAACTGGGTCGGTGCCAGGGCAGCACGGATTCCCCGGCCATTTGACAGGAAAGGTAAACAGCCCGGGGTAACTCGGGTATAATGAAAGGCACTTTAAATATAGTTCAACCACATGAAATACAAAGACTTACGGGATTTTGTCGCCCAACTGGAAAAAGCCGGTGAACTCAAGCGGGTGACCATGGAGATCGATCCGGTGCTGGAGATGACGGAAATCGCCGACCGCACCCTGCGGGCCGGCGGGCCGGCAATCCTGTTCGAGAATCCCAAAGGCTTTGACATGCCGGTGCTGGCCAACCTGTTCGGCACCCCCAGGCGGGTGGCCATGGGCATGGGTCAGGAGTCAGTGGAGAGCCTTCGTGAGGTGGGCAAGTTGCTGGCCTACCTGAAAGAGCCGGATCCCCCAAAAGGATTCAAGGAACTATGGGACAAACTGCCGGTCTTCAGGCAGGTCCTGAACATGCCGGCCAAGGAAGTGAAAAAAGCCCCCTGCCAGGAGGTGGTGCATAGCGGTGAGCAGGTGGATCTGACCCGTATCCCCATCCAGACCTGCTGGCCGGAAGATGCCGCCCCCCTGATCACCTGGGGCCTGACGGTCACCAAGGGACCACACAAGCAACGCCAGAACCTGGGCATCTATCGTCAGCAGTTGCTGGGACCCAATAAACTGATCATGCGCTGGTTGTCACACCGGGGCGGCGCGCTGGATTTCAAAGAATGGTGCCAGCAGCATCCGGGCGAGAATTTTCCGGTTTCGGTGGCCCTGGGAGCGGATCCCGCCACTATCCTGGGGGCAGTGACGCCGGTCCCCGATACGTTATCCGAATATGCCTTTGCGGGGCTGTTGCGGGGCGATAAAACCGAAGTGGTCAAATGTATCAGCAATGGCCTGCAGGTCCCGGCCAGCGCCGAGATCGTCCTGGAAGGCTATATCGCGCCAGGGGAGACCGCGCCGGAGGGCCCTTATGGGGATCACACCGGTTATTACAATGAAGTGGACGACTTCCCGGTCTTCACCGTCACCCATATGACGCACAGAAAAGACCCCATCTACCACTCCACCTACACCGGCAGGCCGCCGGATGAACCGGCCATTTTGGGTGTCGCCCTCAATGAGGTGTTCGTACCCATACTGCAGAAGCAGTTTCCTGAGATCGTCGACTTTTATCTGCCACCGGAAGGCTGTTCCTACCGCATGGCGGTGGTGACCATGAAAAAGCAGTATCCCGGCCATGCCAAGCGGGTGATGCTGGGGGTCTGGTCCTTCCTGCGTCAGTTTATGTACACCAAGTTTGTGATCGTCTGTGATGAGGACGTCAATGCCCGTGACTGGAACGATGTCATCTGGGCCATTACCACCCGCATGGACCCGGCCAGGGATACCACCCTGATTGAAAACACCCCCATCGATTATCTGGATTTCGCCTCACCGGTCTCCGGCCTGGGTTCCAAGATGGGCCTGGACGCCACCAATAAATGGCCGGGGGAAACCGACCGGGAATGGGGACGCCCCATCGTCATGGATGCCGCCGTCAAGCAACGCATCGACAGTATCTGGGCCGAGCTCGGCCTGGATGCCGCCAATCAAGAATAGAGAATCATGTCTGAAATTGAATCCAAGATCACCCGCATCGAGCCGCTGACCCCCCATGTATGGAAGGTCAGGCTTAAGCCGGCCCAGCCCTTTGATTTCAAGGCGGGTCAGTATATCCGCGTGATCATGGGCGAGACCGACAAACGGCCCTTTTCCATTGCCAACGCCCCCGATGACTCGGGCGAGATTGAACTGCATATCGGCGCATCGGAGCATAATCCCTGGGCTATGCAGGTGATAGAACGGGTGCGTCACGAACCTTCCCTCCTAGTGGACGGCCCCCACGGCAAGGCCTACTTACGGGAAGGTATCCCCAAACCCACCATCCTGATGGCGGGCGGGACCGGCTTTTCCTATGTGCTGAGCCTGTTGCAGAAAAAATTGCGCACGCCATTGCTCGAGCCGCTGTTTTTGTACTGGGGAACCCGTACCCTCGAAGACATGTACGCCCACGACGACCTCGCGGCGCTGGCCGAGCAATACCCCAGATTCCGGTTTATCCCGGTGGTGGAAAAACCCGGCGCCGGCTGGCAGGGCAGAACCGGCCTGGTCCACCAGGCGGTGCTGGAGGATTTTATCAGCCTCGAGCCTTATCAGGTTTATGTCGCCGGGCGCTTCGAAATGGCCGGCGTCGCACGGGAGGCCTTCCACGAGCAGGGGCTGATGCTGGAAAACCTGTTCGGCGATGCCTATTCGTTCATATAGTCATTCCACCGGGCAGACTTCCCTGCCCTTTTTGACCGCATCACGGCTGGCAATCTGCCGGTGCCAGCGCTGCACCTGCTCAAAGCTGTCCAGTTCCAGTAGTTCCTCAGCCTCGTAGAAACGCCCCAGAGCGTCCACCCAGGGCCAGATGGCAATATCGGCAATGCTGTACTCCTCACCCAGGATAAAGTCCCTGTCTTTGAGGCGCTTGTCCAGCACACCCAGCAGGCGCTGGGTTTCATTCTTATAGCGCTTGTGCGGATACGGATGGTCGCAATTGTCCCTGGCATACACATGGAAATGACCGAACTGGCCGAACATGGGGCCCACATGGCCAACCTGGAAATACAGCCATTGCAAGGTCTGGTACCTACCGTCATCCCGTCTGGGGATCAGCCTGCCTGTCTTGTCGGCCAGGTAGTATAGAATGGCGCCACTTTCCATCATCAGAATCTGCCTGCCGCCAGGTCCGTCAGGATCACTGAGGGCCGGGATCTTGCCATTGGGGTTAATCCTGAGGAAATCCTCGTCGAACTGGTCCCCATCACCGATATCGATACGGTGTGCTTCATAAGGCAGTTGCAGTTCTTCCAGGGCAATACTGACTTTCTGGCCATTGGGTGTAGCCAGGGAATAGAGCTGTATTTTATCCGGGTGGCTGGCGGGCCAGCGTTTGGGAAACCACAGGTCTGGTTGTGACATGTTTGCTCCTTTGTTGTCCGTTCCTTCCACCAATAAGATTTGGCCTATTGGTAATGAACAGACTTGGGGTAACAGGAGCCTTTTCAAGGGAAAAGCCGGCAACGGATTCTGTCACCGGCAAGCTGTCTTTACTTTTGCCCGGCCAGCCAGACCACCAGCTCAATCACCTGATCCGGCGTCATATCGCGGGTAAAGGTGGCGCGGTACTTACCGTTAACAATAAAAGCCGGCACCCCTCTGGTCAGTTTGCTGCGGTACTCGTCAATCCACTTGTTGTTTTTGGCAGTCAGACTGTTGACGCCGAAGCTGTCCCGCATCTTGCCGTATTCCTCAGTGGAAACCCCGGACGCGGAAAATACCGCCTGCAGGTCCTGTTCGGATACGATATGGCCCCGCTGCTTATGGATACGGTCAAAGATGGCCTGATTCAACTCGCCCTCGCGCTTCAGCACCTTGCCTATCATCATGGCGCGGGTGGCGGCCTCCTGGGTTTCCGGTGTGGCAAAGTGCATAAAATTCACATGCACCTTGTCAAACCTGACACCTTGCGCTTCCAGGCGGCTTTGCATCTGTTTGACGATAGGCTCCACCGCATTGCAGGCAGGGCACCAGAAGGAAAAAAACTCCATCACCTGCGGCTTGGCACTGGCCTTGTCGGCGATGACTTCATAATGCACGTCTTCTTGCCACTCTACGGCTTGCAGGGTGAAAGACGTCAGGGAAAGCAGGAATAGGGACAGCAGCTTCTTCATTTTTGATTTTCCTTTAACAGAAGGGGATAAAGCTACCACGCCGTCTTCAGGCAGGAAAATCACCGGGCCTGGAATTTGTAAGCAAACGTAAAAAGGGGGCTTACCAGCCCCCTTTCTTATATTCTGCAGTCTGATTACTTCTGTTCGGACAGCCAGACGATCAGGTCCACCATGTCATCAGGCGTCATCTCGCGGGTGAACTTGGCCTTGTACTTGCCGTTGACGATGAAGGTCGGCACCCCACTCAGCTCCTTGCGGTACTGATCGATGAGCTTGTTGTTCTTGGAAAACATGCTGTTCACGCCAAAGCTTTTCACCAGCTTGTCAAACTCGTCCGGATCCACCCCATTGACGATAAAGATGTTTTTCAGATCCTTGATGGAAGTGACGGGAGAACGCTGCACATGGATATAGTTGAAGATAGCTTTATTCAGCTGGTCCTCTCGCTTCAGGGCACGGGCCACCATCATGGCGCGGGTGGCCTCGTCCTGAACGTCCTTCTCGGCGAACCCCATAAAGTTGACCTGGACCTTCTCAAACTTCACTTCCTCGTCCAGCTTCTGCTTCATCTGTTCAACCAGCGGTTCGAACGCATGGCAGTGGGGACACCAGAAAGAGAAAAATTCCAGCACTTCACGATCTTTGCTGGCTTCCTCGGCGATGACTTCATAGTGCTCGCCTTCAGTGTACATTTCCTGTGCACAGGCTTGCAGGGGCAGCATCAGTGCGAGGGTCAAAATGCCTAACAGCTTCTTCATGGTCAAACGCATTCCTTCAAAACTAAAACTGCGCCAAGATTACCACAGCTTTTTTTAAATGCCGAACCCCGGCCCGGGGCAGTCAGTTGGGGTTCAGCATTCTCACCTTTGTCCCTCAGAACTGGTAGCTGGCGCCCAGATAGGCCGTGCGGCCCTGGCGGCGGTAGCCCAGTACTTCCTCGTACTCCTCGTCAAACAGGTTTTCCGCCCGCACAGTCAGTTGCCAGTGCTGGTCCCAACGGTAATTGAAGGTGGCATTGATGACCGTCACGGCGCCAAGGTCAACCCGGGTTCTGGCATAGGTTGGCGGCGGGAAAAAGTCGTCTTCGCGCGTGCCCTGGTAGTTGGCCTGCAGATACAGATTGGCCATATCATCCATAAAGACATAATTGAGGGTCAGATCAGCCCCATGCCGGGCCCTGCGTACTTCAGGGGTGGCCAGTTCACCTTCCCCTTCGCGGGCATCCAGATAATTGTAATTGAATGCCAGTTGCAGGTCGTAGAATCTGCCGCTGACCTGCCACTCCAGCCCGCGACGTTCACTTTCACCCTCAATGTTGATAGCCGTAGGTCCGCCAAGGGCAGGATCGAAGTAGTAACCGTTGATCTCGTCCTCCAGCTCAGCCTGATAAACACTGAGGCTGGACTGCCATCCGCCTGGCAGTTGCAGACGGGCGCCCAGTTCAGTGCTGACCGATTGCTCCGGCTCAAGATCCGGATTGCCGATAAAGCTGGTCGGGGTGTAGCCGAAGCGTTCGATAAAAGTGGGGTTCTTGATCGCCTTGCCCTGGCTGACGAACAGGCTCAGGCTGCTCAGTAACTGGTAGCTCAAGCCCAGCCGGTAGGTCATTGCGTCATCGAACAGGTCGTTATCGTCATATCTGAGGCTGGCGTTGATGCTGACATCCCGGCCAAGCCTATGCACCAGATCGGCCACGGCCGACTGGCTGTCGTTATCCTGTTGCTGGTTGGGATCCCCCCAGGGCGCTGCCTGACCGACTTGCTCAAAGGATTCACTGACGTGCTCGAAGACCAGGCTGGCCTGGCTGCCAGGCGCATAATTCAGACTGTTCTGCCAGAACCAGCGCTGCTTGTCGCTGTCCACCTCGGTCACATCATACGCGCTCTGCGCATCGAAACCCGGGGTGAAATTCTCACTTTGGTTGCGGCTGTAATGCATGCCCACGGCCTGGCTCCAGTCACTGCCCACGGGCCGGTAGTGCCATTCCAGCTTACCGCTGCCTTGCTGTCCGTGGGTAAAACTGTCCGCATCGGCGGGCAGGCCGGTAACAAAGTCCGTGCCATCGAACTGGTTGAAAAAGTCCAGATGGCGGTACTGGGCCTTGATCTCATTTTCATCGCCAACCTGCCAGTTCAGCGACGCGGACAGCTCGTTGTTACGGGTGCCGTCCCGCTCATCGCCCTGGCGGGATATGTTTTCCCCGTCTGTGCTGAAATGGCTGGCAGCCAGGGCAAAATTGATCTGGTCTGTGCCGCCGCGCAGGCTGGCCGCCAGTCGCTGGCTGGCGTTCTGCCCCCATTCCGCTTCGCCGCCACCGGCGTAGCCATTTTTGCCGGAGCGGGTGCTGATATTGATCACGCCGCCGACCGCACCGCTTCCCCACAGGGCGCTTTGCGGGCCGCGCAGGATCTCGATGCGCTGGACATTAGCCAGGTTCAGATGGGCAAAGTTGACCGCACCGTCGTTCAGGTCATTAATTTCCACTCCGTCCACCAGCACCAGCACATGGTTGGCTTCGCTGCCCCTGAGTCGCAGTTGGGTCTGGGCGCCTTTGACGCCGTCCTGGCTGATATGTACGCCGGCCTGACTGCGCAGCAGGTCCGCCACATTGATGGCACCGGAGTTTTCGATCTGTGCGCGTTCAATGACCGATACTGAAGCACCCAGCTGTGCGACGCTGACGGGCAGTCTTGCACCCAGTACACTGATGATCTCTATGGGTTCATTAGAGGAAACAGAAAAACTCGCCAGCAGGGCGGCAGTCACCGCCAGCCCGGTTTTGGTAGGAATAAATTGCATATTGTTAGCCTGGTTTTGGCACTCCACCCGAGTGCATTAGCCTGAAACTGGTCGCACGGGGCGCCAGCACCTGGGTCAAGGCCGGTATCCGGGCTTGCAAGTGGCGCAGCATGGCTGGACCGGGTGAATCGCCTTCCCATCAGGGTCTCTGACAGTGGCCAGTGATTCACTTAGCTTGCTTACCGTTGCGGGGGCAGCGTCGTATGACTTCCCGTTTATCCTTCGTTATTACTGAGGGCACCTTGAACGTCGGCGATTATAAATAACTGGCATAGAAAGGACAGTGCTTTCTGGAAATCCAGATGGCTAAAACTTGATCTCAGCTCAGGGTATCAGCGACAAGGGGGCTTCCTGCAGGGCGCTGAGCTGCTCTTTTAACGACAGGATCTGCTGCTCCCAGTACTTATCGGTACTGAACCATGGAAACGCATTAGGAAACGCAGGATCTTCCCAGCGCCGGCTCAACCAGGCCATATAGTGCACCATACGCATGGCGCGCAGGGGTTCAATCAACGCCAGCTCGCGGGGATCCAAATCGCTGAATTCTTCATAGGCGCAGACCAGAGTGTCCAGTTGCAGCAGGCGCTGCTGGCGATCGCCAGAGAGCATCATCCACAGGTCCTGGATGGCCGGGCCCATCCGGCAATCGTCCAAATCGACAAAAGTCGGGCCGTCCCGCCACAGGATATTGCCGGGATGGCAGTCCCCGTGCAGGCGGATCTGGCGTTTGGGCCGGTATTGACCGGCAGCGCGCTCAATCACCTGATCCATAATGGTAAACAGGGGGATTTTCAGGGAGTCAGGCACCAGGTGCCCCTGCTCAAGATGCTCGCGGGCCTTGAACAGAAACTCATCGGTATTGAGCACCGGACGGTACCGGAATTCGCTGGCGGCCCCCACCGCATGGATACGGCCGATAAACCGCCCCATCCATTCCAGTTGGTCCAGATTGTCCACCTCGAACTGGCGCCCTCCAACCGAAGGGAACACAGCAAAGAGGTAGTCCTGGTGCTCGTGCAGGGTCTGGCCACCCAGTTTCAAGGGGGCTGCCAGGGGGATTTCCTGCTCCTGCAGTTCCCAGGCAAAGTCATGTTCTTCCTGGATCTGCTCTCGGCTCCACCGTGCCGGGCGGTAAAACTTCACCACATAGCGACGTCTGTCCTCGTCCAGAAACTGGTAAACGCGGTTTTCATAGCTGTTCAGGGCCAGCAGGCCGGAATCGACCCGGATACCGCAACTTTCGATGGCATCCAGGATCAGATCCGGGGTCAGATTGGTATAGCTGAAGTCCTGCATGGGAAGAGGTATCCATTGGGTCAGTGCCGTCAACATTGGGACCCCTTTTCGGCGGCCCCAAAACAGCCCTAACGGTACAGGAACTTGGTCGGTTCCACCACTTCCACGGATTCATTGTCCTCACCAAGGGCGCTGATACGGAAACGAATGTCGGTAATATTGCTGTCCAGGTTGTAGGGGTTCACGGCCACGCTGACCGGCTCCACATACACCTCACCTCCACGCACGGTGATCTCCTGCGGACCTATATAGCGGGCGTCAAGCAGCCCCTCTACCCCTATCTGATAGCGCATCTCGTGCTGGGACTTATTGAGGATCTTCAGGGTATAGACGTTCTCCACCAGACCGTCTGAAGTCTCCCGGTAAAGCTGGTTGCGATCACGAAGAATATCCACGTCCAGCGGCACACGGGTGAAAAGATCCAGCGCCAGGAAACCGATCATCACCAGCAACACTACCGCGTAACCCACCAGTTTAGGCCGGATAATATGGGTATGGCCACCAGTGAGCATGGATTCGGTGGTATAGCGGATCAGCCCCTTGGGGTAGCCCATCTTGTCCATCACCCCGTTACAGGCATCCACGCAGGCGCCGCAATTGATGCATTCGTATTGCAGGCCGTTGCGGATATCTATGCCCGTCGGGCAAACCTGCACACACAGATGGCAGTCGATACAGTCGCCCACCCCTTCTGCCATCAACTGCTCGCGGCTGGTTTTTCGACCGCGTGGGCCGCGGCGCTCACCCCGGTTGGTATCATAGGTGACGGTAAAGGTGTCCTTATCGAACATCACCGACTGGAACCTGGCGTAGGGACAGATGTGGGTGCACATGATTTCCCGCATCCAGCCCGCGTTGCCATAAGTACAGAAGGTGAAAAACCACACCCACAGGCTGACCCAGAAACCTGTCTCAAGGGTGAAGAAATCCACAAACAAGGCATCGATGGGAGTGAAATAACCCACAAAGGTCAGGGAAGTCAGTACCGCCACGGCCAGCCAGCACAGATGCTTGGCGGTTTTACGCCAGAACTTGTCCAGGTCCATTGGCCGCTGGTCCAGTTTCATCCGCTGGTGACGACTGCCTTCCAGCTTTTCCTCAAACCAGACAAACATATAAGTCCAGGCGGTCTGTGGACACATAAAGCCGCACCAGACCCGGCCGGCAAAGGTGGTGATAAAAAACAGGGCAAAGGCGCCGATGATAAATATCCAGGCCAGAATGGTCAGATCCTGCGGCCACAGGGTCAGGCCGAAGATATTGAATCGCTGCTCACCGATATCAAAGAGTATGGCCTGGTGCCCTTCGTACCTCAGCCAGGGCAGCACGGCGAACAAACCGACAAAGAACAGCCCGAAATAGCGACGGAAGGTCTCCAGGGGGCCCTGTACGGCGCGCACATAAATGCGGCTGCGCGGAGCATAATTATCGTTATGTTCACGACTGTCCGGCTGGTGAATTTTGATCGGAGAGATATCTTTTACGGGAATTCGCTCGCTCATTAGTCCTGGTCTCTTGGTGCACTGCTTGGCGTTCCGTTGCGGGGTGCGTCTGTATGATTCGCCCGACTTGCCACACGGGCAGTCTGGCTACCCGGCGCTTACTTTTCGAACTTTCAATAATTTCTGAAAATTATAAAGCTTATCCTTGCCCCTGCAAAGAGGCCTGTTTACTCACTGGTCCCGCCTTTGCTTCTATCTGGCGCAGTCCCACCAGGCGGCCGGACGGCCAGAGTATAACAGGCTTGCCCCGACCCTGTCCGGGCCCTGCCGTGATTCAGGTATGAATATCGACTCCTGTACCTAATGGTCCTGCCGTATAAGTAAGGCTTGTAGGCAGACCCGATAGGTTAAGGTATGATTTTTGTACGAGATAAAGCTTGATGTAACGCAATGAAACGTACGATTGTCCTGATCCTGGAAATTGCCGTGCTGGTGGTGGTGCTACGCTCCTCCTTTGTCCAGTTCTGGCTGGCAGATATCCAGGACAACCTGTCAGACTGGATGACCGAACTCGCCACCATGGCCGAGCGTGAAGCACTGTCTGACCTGCAGAAGCGCATCAGGCCCTTTATCGCCAATCTGAGCGACTATCAGCGCGAATACATCATGGATATCACATCCAGCCGCAGCAAGCTGGAGCATTTCCAGCGCTACTACTGTATCGAAAAGGACAAGAACCCCTACGTGTACGGCGCCACACTGATCTACCTGTGCTCAGAAATCCGCAAGGTGCAGTTCGACTGACACCCCTGATGACTAAGCCTGACTGGCGGCCACCGCCCGGGCAAAGCATTCACAGGTTTCATTAATCAGCGCCCTGGCTTCTTTCTCACCCAGCATGGGTTTCCAGCTGATGGCTTGATCCCAATACGCCACTTCCTTGATTGCCCCGTAGAACATGGCCGCGCCCACCATGGGACTCAGGTTGCCCAGGGCACCCGCCTTGGCGGCATTGGCAAACCAACTGTGCAGGCCACGCTCACAATCGCTGAACTTCTCGTTCAGGCGCAGGGCTTCCCGTTCCGAGCGCATGGATTCAATAATCACAATACGTGACAGACGCAGGTAATCCTCGTCGCAGACCAGCGCCAGTACCTTATTGCCCAATTCCCTGAGCTGTTCCAGCAAGGGTCGGTTCGGATCATAATGACTTTTCTGCAGGGGTTCGATGCGCTCCAGCAGCAGGGTCACCACCGAATCCAACAGGGTTTCTTTACAGGGATAATGCTTGTACAAGGTCCGTTTGGAAACATTTGCCCGGCAGGCGATGGACTCCATAGTGGTCGCCATCATGCCTTTTTCGCAGAACTCGCGAATGGCAGCACAAAGAATATCATTGTGCTTGTTGTCACTTCGGCCCAAACTTGTCTCCCAATCAGCACCGGATAAGGGTTCGCTGATACAAATTGAAACGATTAACCGGCAGATAAAGCAGATTAATGGATAGATAAAGTATACGATATCGTGTACTTTATTACCTTAACATTATATAACCTTTTTACACCTAAGGTTATTTCTCCTGTTTTCCCTTACTTTTCGGTGCATCAATGGCAACTAACAATCGGATGTTTTCTTCACGCCTTAAATTCGCCAGCCTGGCCCTGGTCGGTGTCCTGGTCGGGTGCGGACAGCCCAGCCCGGCATCTGAGGGCGGTGAGCAGCAAATGCAACCGGCCTCGGTGGACGTACAGACCATGCAGGCGCAAACCGTTCCCTTTGCCCTGGAGCTGCCGGCAACCCTGTCAGGCTCCAAGGAAGTGGAGATCCGCGCCCGGGTGGCCGGCATCCTGGAGTCGCGCAATTTCGAGGAAGGTGACAAGGTCGAACAGGGCGAGTCCCTCTTTACCCTGGATTTGGAACCTTTCAAGGTGGATATTTCCCGCGCCGAAGCCGACCTGCTAGCCGCCAAGGCCCGGCTGGAAAGCGCCCGTCGCGATGTCAGACGGCTGGGGTCGTTGCGTAAGCAGAATACCGTTTCCCAGCAGGATTATGACAATGCCCTGTCGGCCGAAGAGATTGCCGTTGCCGATGTGAAATCCGCCGAAGCCAGCCTGCAGGATGCCAAGCTCAGTTATGAGTATGCCCAGGTTCGTTCGCCGGTCACCGGCATTGCCGGCCGTGAACAGGTTTCCGAGGGGACGTTCGTACCCGGCCCGGAAACCCTGCTGACCAATGTCACCCAGTTGGATCCCATTCGCATCCGTTTCGGCCTGTCTGAGCGTGAACAGCTGAAAATGCGCCAGGAACAGGAAGCCGGCCGTTTGAACCTGCCCCAGGACGGCCACTGGACCACCAAAATCAAATTTCAGGATGGCTCCTTCTACGAGCGGGAAGGGGTGGTCAATTTCAGCGATGTCAGGATCAACACCCAGACCGGCACCTCAGAGTTGCAGGCCATTATGCCCAATCCGGATTTCAAACTGCGTCCCGGCCAGTTCGTACGGGTAGTACTGGAAGGCGCCCGGCGCATGCAGGCCTATGTGGTGCCGCAAAAAGCCGTGCAGGACAGCGGTACGGGTAAGTTCGTTTACCTGGCGGCCAAGAACGAGCAGGGTCAATTGGTAGCCCGCCCCGCCCCGGTTGAAGTGGGCGAATGGGTGCGTCAGGAAACCCCCCAGGGGATCCAGAACGGCTGGGTGATCCATAAAGGCCTCAAGGACGGCGATAAAGTGATAGTCGAAGGACTGGCCCATATCTTCTTCCCCGGCATGCCGGTGGTGCTTGCCGATCAGAAACCCACTCAAAGCGCCAGCGCCGAGTAACAGGAGTCCTGTATGTTTTCCCGTTACTTCATTGACAGGCCCATTTTTGCCTTTGTCATCTCCATCGTTATTATTCTGGCCGGCCTGGCAGCCATGCGCAGTCTGCCCATCGCCCAGTACCCGGAAATCGCTCCACCCGTAGTGCAGGTCACGGCCGTTTATCCTGGCGCTTCGGCCGAAGTGCTGGAGAACACCGTCGCCACGCCGCTGGAAAACGCCATTACCGGCGTGGACGGCATGATGTATATGGCTTCCACCTCTACCAGTTCCGGTGTGACCACTATTACGGTTACCTTCGAAATCGGCACAGATGTGGACCAGGCCGCGGTCAACGTCAACAACAGGGTCAAACAGGTGGAGGCCCGCCTGCCCGAGGAAACACGCCGGCAGGGCGTGGTCGTGGCCAAAGGTTCCTCCAGCTTCCTGCAGGTACATGCCTTCTATTCTCCGGACGGCAGCCGCGACTCCCTGTGGACCTCCAACTATGTGACCCTGAACATTCTGGATCAGATCAAGCGCATTCCCGGCACCACCAGCGTGCAGATTTTCGGCGCCAAGGATTACGCCATGCGTATCTGGCTGCAACCGGACATCATGAGCCAGCTCGGCGTGACGGTGGATGAAATCGCCAGTGCAATCCGTGAGCAGAACTCCCAGTATGCAGCCGGCAGGATTGGTTCGACACCCACCTCCGATATGCCCCAGGAACTGGTTTACAGCGTCACCGCCCAGGGGCGTCTGTCCAGCGCCGAGGAATTCGAACAGATCCTGATCCGCACCAACCCGGACGGCAGCTCCCTGCGACTCAAAGACGTGGCCAGGGTGGAACTGGGCTCCAAGGATTACGACTTCGAAGGCCGAATAAACGGTAAGCCCGCCGTGTTGGTGGGGGTCTTCCTGCAACCCGGGGCCAACGCCCTGGAAGTGGCCGGCGCCGTCAACGCCGCAGTGGATGAACTGAAGACCCGTTTCCCGGTGGGGCTGGAGCATTTGGTTCCCTACGACACCACCCGTTTTGTGGAAGTGTCCATCCGAGAGGTCCTCAAGACCCTGGGCGAGGCCATGATCCTGGTATTCCTGGTGGTGTTCCTGTTCCTGCAGAACTGGCGAGCCACCCTGATCCCGATTCTGGCCGTACCGGTGTCGCTGCTTGGCACCTTCGCCGGTCTGTATATACTGGGTTACTCCATCAATACCCTGACACTGTTCGGCATGGTGCTATCCATCGGTATCGTCGTGGATGACGCCATAGTGGTACTGGAAAACGTCGAACGCATCATGCATGAGGAAAAACTCAGTGCGCGCCAGGCCGCAGTCAAGGCCATGCAGGAAGTCAGCGGGCCGGTGGTGGCCATCGTGCTGGTGCTGTGCTCGGTGTTTGTACCTATCGCTTTCCTGGGCGGCCTGACCGGTGAGTTGTTCCGCCAGTTTGCTATCACCATCAGCATCTCGGTGAGCCTGTCCGGCGTGGTGGCGCTGACCATGACCCCGGCCCTGTGTGTGTTGATCCTGCGCTCCGAGCACAAGCAAACCGTGGGCTTCTTCCGCTGGTTCAACGACTGGTTCCACAAGATCACCCACCGCTACGTGGGGGCGGTCAGCTTTATGCTGCGCCGTGGTCTCCTTGGCCTGGTGCTGATGATCGGCATGATTGCCGTCACCGCCGGCCTGTGGAAAGCCACGCCGGGCTCGCTGGTGCCGGATGAGGACCAGGGCTTCTATATTTCCGCCATTTTCCTGCCTGACGGCGCCTCGCTGGAGCGCACCGAAAAAGTGGTGGCAGAGGTGGTCAAGGCCATTCAGTCCAATCCTGCCAACGAGAATGTCATTGCCTTCACCGGCTTCGATTTTATCGGCGGCGGCTATAAGAACAGCGCCGCCACCCTGTTTGTCACCCAGAAACACTGGGACGAGCGGGAAGTCAGCTCCTTCGAGCTGGTCAACGAACTCTTTATGAAGACGGCCCATATCAAAGAGGCCCTGGTGCTGGCCTTCAATCCACCGCCCATTTTCGGCCTGGGCAACACCGGCGGGTTCGAGTTCTACCTGCAGAACCGCGGCGACGGCGGCTCGGAAGCCCTGGAGCAGGCCATGCAGACCCTGCAGGGCGCTATCCAGCAAAGTCCCATACTGGCGGGTGTGCAGACCCTGTGGCGTCCCAACACGCCGCAGCTGAATATCGATGTGGACAGGGAGCAGGCCCGTGCCATGGGCATCCCCATCAATGAAGCCTTTACCGCCCTGGCCGGCACCCTGGGTACTTATTATGTGAATGACTTCAACAAGTACGGCCGGGCCTGGCAGGTGCTGATGTCGGCGGATGCCCAGTACCGCATGTCACCGGACGATATCGGCCGTATCTATGTGCGCAGCAATGATGGTCATATGGTGCCCATCTCGGCCTTTGCCAGGATCGAATACAGCACCGGCCCCGACAGCCTCGACAGGTACAACAACCTGCCGGCGGTGAAACTGCTGGGCAATGCCGCCCCCGGCTACAGTTCCGGCCAGGCCATTGCCGAGATCGAGCGTATCGCAGACCAGGTGTTGCCGCCGGACATCACCTACGACTGGACCGGCACCGCCTACCAGGAGAAACAGAGCAGCGGTACCACCGGTCTGGCCCTGGGGATGGCTGCCGTGATGGTCTTCCTGATCCTGGCTGCCCTGTATGAGCGCTGGTCGCTGCCCATCTCGGTGATGCTGGCCCTGCCTTTTGGTACTTTCGGCGCCCTGATTGCCATCTGGGTGGCGGGCCTGACCAATGACGTGTATTTCCAGATCGGCCTGGTGACCCTGCTCGGTCTGGCCGGCAAGAATGCCATCCTGATCGTGGAATACGCCCTGATGAAGACCCAGCAGGGTTGGAGCACCGGCACCGCCGCCCTGGAAGCGGCGCGCTTGCGGTTCCGGCCCATTATTATGACCTCCATGGCCTTTATCCTTGGCGTGGTGCCGCTGGCCCTCAGCTCGGGGGCCGGCGCCGGTGCGCGCCACAGCGTGGGCACCGGGGTGATGGGCGGCATGCTGGCCGCCACCTTCCTGGCGGTATTCTTCCTGCCGCTGTTTTTCTTCTGGCTGACCGAAAGGCGTTTGCGAGAAAAACGCAGCCGCCAGGCCCTGGCCGATGAAATCGCTCACCATCATAAGGAAGAGCACGTGGAAACCGACGAGGGGCTGGCCTAGGCCCCTTCTTCCCTGGAAGCAACCATGCCCTACATCAATATTCAGATTACCAAAGGCGCCAGCCGCCAGCAGAAGGCAGAGCTGGTCAAGGATGTGACCGAGTCGCTGCAAAGAGTGCTGGGTAAGAAGCCCGAGCACACCCATGTGGTGATCCAGGAAATCGAGGAGTGCGACTGGGGCTTTGCCGGCATGCTCACCGACGACTGGAAGAAGTCTCAGCCCCGCTAAAACTACTCATAAAAATACTAGCGCTAAGCCAGGCCGTCATGCCCTCTGTGGTTTTCGGGGACCTGTCGGCCGGTCCAAAATCTAATTCCCCTAACAGCACCTCAGAATGACTGCTGGAGCTAAGTCCACCTGTGCTGTCAGCCCCGCACCCGGAAGCGCCCCATCAGCACGTCCAGTTCACCGGAGAGCGTCAGCAATTCTGCAGAGCCGGCGGCCAGGTCATCGGCCGTGGTGGCGATACCGGCAGCCGAGTCGCTTACCCCGGTAATAGCGCGGTTGATACTGTCTGATGAACTGTGTTGTTCGCCAGCCGCCCCGGCAATCTGGGCAATACGATCTTTTATCTGACTGACCGAGTGCTGGATTTCGTCAAATGACTGATGGGCCTGCTCGGTCCGTTCGATAGCCTGCTGCGAGCGGGTTACACTGTCGCCCATCCGGGTGGAGACTTCCCTGGTCTGTTCGATCAGGTTGGTCAGTACATCGTTGATTTCCTCCGTGGACTCCCGCGATCGCTGGGCCAGGGTTCGCACTTCGTCCGCCACAACGGCAAAACCGCGGCCCTGTTCACCGGCCCGGGCCGCCTCTATTGCCGCATTTAACGCCAGCAGGTTGGTCTGCTCGGCGATGCCCCGTATGACCTCCAGGATCTGGGTGATATTGCCGCTTTCCCGCTCCAGTTGCTGTAAGGCCCCGGACGACTCGGCAAGCGACTGGCTAAGGGTGTTGACCTCCTGCACCGTGGTGCTGATGATTTCGTTGCCCTGGCGGCTGTGCTGCTCGGTTCTGTCCACTTCCTCCATGGTGCTGCGGCAGTCCTCTGCAACCTGCTGGGCCATATGCTCCAGCTTGCCTGTGATTTCGGCCACTCTGGCAATGGCGTCTTCCTGCTTGTGACTGGCGGATTTGATGTCCCCCACCTGTTGCTCCGAGCGGGACGCCGACTCGCTCAACCTGCCCGCACGGCCTTTGATATCCACCACCAGACTGTGAATGGAATCCAAAAAGCCATTGAACCACCTTGCCAGGTCGCCCACCTCGTCCTGGCCGCTGACATCCAGGCGCCGGGTCAGATCCCCTTCGCCCTGGGCGATGGCCTTCAGCCCGGCCGCCACCCGGTTGATGGGCTGGACGATACGGTTGGCCAGCCAGGCACCCAGCCCCACAAACAAGGCCACCATCAGCAGGGCCACCAGAATAATGGTGGAACTCATGCGATTCGCCGGTGCCATAATCTCCGCACGGTCAATAACTCCCACAAAGCGCCAGCCCAGGTCGTCGGAATGATAGATGGTCACATCCCGCTCTGTGCCCTGGTGTTCTGCACTGAAGCTCTGCCCGTCCCGGGGGTCGGCCAGGCGCTCATACAAAGGGGACTTTATTTCCCTGATATTCTTAAAGTTATTCTCAGGGTTACGGGGGTCAGCCAATACAGTGCCCGACTCATCCATCAGGATCAGGTAACCGGTTTCACCCAGTCGCGTCGAGGACAGGATGTCGGTGAGCGTACTCAAGGTGACATCCAGCGACTGCACGCCGGCGATCTGGCCACTCTGGTCCTTGATAGTGGTGGCCGCCGATACCATGGGTCCACCCGAAACCCCCTGATAGGCCTGCGTGATCACCTGCTCGCCCGGATTGGCCATGGCCGTTTGATACCAGGGCCGCTTACGGGGATCGTATCCGCCAAGCGGTTCGGCCGGATACTGGATAAAACCACCGTTTTTAGTGCCCATATACACAAACAGCAGTTCGTCATGGGACTGGCCGAACTGGGTGTACAGATCGAAGATGGCGGCTTCGGCCGGCGAATCCTGGTGCGGGTCGATCATTTTCTCGCTGCCCAGATAGGTCTGGGTTGTGGGGGGGATCTGCCGCACGACAGGGTTGTTGGCCAGAAAGGCGGCATTGCTCTTGACCTGATCGAAAAACAACCTGAAGCCGTTCTCTACCTGCCGAATTTCCCCTTGGGCCCGTTCAATAAACTGCTCGGACGAGCGGCTCTGGGTTTTGGAAATACTGATACCGGCAATCACCAGAATCGGCAGGATAACGGTAACGGAAAAGGACAGGATTAGCTTGGCTCGCATCTTCATTGACGCACCTCGGGTATCTGGTTTGATGGCCAGTATTCACTATTTGTTAAACCTATATTGTCGCGCCTTTGGGCCGATGACAATGAATTCGGTTAATTTCTGTCCGGACGAGTGACCGGCCGCCACGAGGGAAGAAGCGGGAGTACCGGATCCCCGACCACCGCATACGGCCAAAAGGGGTTCAGCGGCTTGGCACGACCTGCGGCCATACTCTTTGCTTCAGGCGGGGACTGGCAGGGGTTGAAGGGGAACAGCCCCAGCGGCTGTCAGCCTTTCTCCACCAGCTCGTTGATCAGGGCATCCATGGCCTCATCATCTATATCCATCTCCTGTTCCACCTGGCTGTGCTGCTGGCGCAGTTGAATCCGCATCAGCTCCAGTTTGATCTTGCGCTCTTCCAGGCAACGCAACGCGTCCCGCACTACCTCACTGGCTGAGCCGTATCGCCCGGTGGCAATTTCGCCGCGGATAAAGCTTTCCCAATGTTCGCCCAGACTCAGACTGGTGGTGGCCATAACAACTACTCACAAAAGCCAATTATGAATAACATCAAAGCGCTATAGCGGCGATATGTCAAATATACTCACCAGCCCCGCTGTTTGGACCCGGCCTGGCGGGTTCAGGAGGGCTCCACCAGGTGGGCAATCAGTACGTACCGCTCGCTGGCCTGGCCGGCCAGGCCGTCAAAGGGATAACAGGTGATCAACAGCAGACGTGTATCACCGGTCGGGGCAAGCACCTGGCTGTCACCCGCGCTGACCACCCGCCCTTCGCTGATGGCAAAGTGCTGAAGGCCAAGGCGGGAATGCAGGGTCACCCTATCCCCGGCCTGCACCTGCTCCAGCAGGGCAAAATGGGTGTCGCGATGGCCGGCAATGGCGATGGTGCCTCTGTGGCCGGGTTCACTGGTGCCGTCCACATGCCCGGGAGCGAAGGCCAACACCCGGCCTGACGCCCCTTGCAGCACATACAGGCTCTGCCCCTTTATCTCCAGTCTGGCCACCGGCCAGGTGTCGGCCCAGCGCCAGGGCCTGACCGGCTCGCCGGTCTGCAGCATCTGCTGCCAGGCATCGGCAATCAGGTACTGGGCCAGTCGAGCCTTGGCCCAGATATAGCCGGCGCTGGCAACCTGCCAACTGGCCAGCGCCAGCAACCCCAGCAGCACAAAGCCTGACCACCCCCTAGTCATAGCGCAACATCCAGAATGGCAGGCACATGGCCAGCAGCAACAGTGCGATCAGCAGATGCTGACGCAGGGAGGTGGCCCCCACAGGTAAACCGCCGAACACTCTTTGCGTGTCCAGCCCCTGGGGAACGGCATTGGGCACAGCCCTGTCGGCAGCCGGCTCCCTGGCCGGCCGGGACGGGGTGACATCGAGTGCCACCAGCGAGGTAAATTCGCTGACGATCTGGTGTCTCATGGCTACCCGTTCAATCTGCCGGTTGTAATACTCAGGGTTGTCGCCCTGCCGGCGTTCGCGACTCAGTTGGGCAATTTTGTGCCGGGCCCACAACTTGTCCAGGCCGCTGGCTTCAGCCTGCGGTTCAAGGGGCAGGCTGACCGCCCATGGCAAGCCGTCGTATACACCGCCCAGCTTGACCTGGCCGCTTCCGGCCTGCTGGCGAAAACTCACCATTACCGGCTCCCCCAAGTACAGATCCGGCAACACGGAAGGGTAAGACTCCACCTTACCGCCAAACTGGGCAAACACCTCCGTCAGAGCCGGATAACGCAGTTTGTCCAGCAATTGCTGCATACTGCCCTGTACCTGCCCGAGATCGCCGATAAAGGTAAAGGTACCGCGGCCGGCTTCGGCTGCCTCGGTCATAAAGTAGCTGTTGGGCGCTGCACCTATCCCCACCGTGAACAACCGGCTCTGCCCCAGATGCCGCCGGATATAGGTCATCAGGGCTTCTTCATTGCCCACCGCCCCGTCGGTAATAAACACCACCTGGCGCAACAGGCCGGTCTGACGCCTGTCATCCAGGGCCAGCGCCAGGGCAGCGGCCATTTCGGTACCACCTTCTGCGTCCAGACCGTCGATAAAGTCGAGCGCCTCGGCCACGCTGTCGGCATTGACCCCCTGGGGCTCGCGCCACAGGGCCCTGGCCTGGGAACTAAACTCAATCAGATTGAAGTAATCCAGCGGGCTCAAATCCCGTATACCCATGGCCAGCGCCGCTTTGGCCTGGAGGATGGACGCAGAGGCCATGGACCCGGAGGTGTCCAGCACAAACACCACTTCACGGGCCTGCACCTGGGGTTGCTCCGAGCTCGGCGGCATCAGCATCAACAGGCCGTATTGCTCATTGCCCTGCACCTGACTGAACAGGGCCGCGGTGGGTCGGCTGTCTGCCCGGGGACGCCAGTTCAGCACAAAGTCCCGGTTGGCCGCCTCTGTTTCTTGTAAGCGAACCTGGTAGTGGTGATCGGCCTGCTCGGCGATCTGTACCCTGTGGTAAGGACTGACAATGCCTTCCAGCGGCATGCCGGCCAGAATTTCCACCTTCAGGGCAACGGCGCCGGGCGGAGCATCGGGATGTTTCAGCGGCGGTGAGATCAGGCTGGCATCCGGCACCTGATCCCTGTCCTGCGCCCAGCCCAGGCTGTTGAACTGCACCTTAAGCGGTTGGCCGGGCATATAGCGGGGCGTAAGGGTCATGGGAAAACGCAGGCTGAACTGTCCGCCCTGGTATGGCACGATTTGCTGATATTCCAGCTCGATCCTGAGGGTTTCGCCTGGGCCGATATTGGCCACCTGGTTGGTAAACAGGTTAGGGCGCTGCTGGCTGACCAGGCTGGCTTTTTTACCCTCCCGTTTGGCCTGTTGATAGAGGGCGCGGGCTGTGTCCCTGGGCTGGATTTGCCCCTCGATAACCCGCTCCCCCACTACCAGCCGCAGACTGTCTACCGCGGTCTGTTCAGGCAGGGGAAAAAGATAAGTGCCGTTCACCCACTGGTCCGATGGATTGGTAAAGCGCTGCTCGACCCGCACCCGCGCCACCAGTCCGGTAACCTGCATATGCACACGGGTGGCCACCGCCGGACTCAGCTTTAAGCCCTGCCACGCGGGACTGGCCAGGGCCAGACTGCCCTGCCGGACATGAGAAAGATCATCCAGGGGAAGAAGCTCCTCCTCAGCCTGTTGTGCCTGGGCAAACAGCGCCCCCAGGCAAAGCAGTAACGGAGCCAGATGAAGCCAGCGGAAAACCGCCGGCCGAACAGCGTATGAGAGTAAAGGAGCCATGCCGGGTTATCCTGAAAGTGGAATACCCTAATTAACCCTCAGACAACTGGCAGAAGCCTGGACAGAATCGGGCAATCCGCTGACATTTTATGGCGAAAATATGGCAACACGGGAAGAAGAGAAACGTCGTGCTGAACCTGTTTCAGCATCCCTTACCCACATGCACCGCCTTCAAGAGATCCTGGAAACAAGTTCATGATGACGATAGACGATAGCCCAGGCCTGGCTTACAGGGAGGGGCCCTGCCCGTGCAAGTGCGTACACACGCCCCTGCCGGCCAGGCGGCCGGTGGCGAAACAGGCTGTCAGCAGGTAGCCGCCGGTGGGGGCCTCCCAGTCGAGCATTTCGCCGGCGCAGAAAAAACCGGGCAGTTGGGTCAGCATTAAATTCTGGTCTAGGGCACTTTGACACACGCCGCCGGCACTGGAGATGGCTTCCTCAATGGGCCGGGTGCGCTCAAGCCTTATTGGCAGGGCCTTAAGATGCTTTGCCAACTTTTCCTGGCTCAGGGTTTGCGGGCGCTCAAGGCATTCATATACCAGCGCCGCCTTAACGCCGCCAAGACCGGCTGTGCGCTTCAGGTATTTGCCGAAGGACTCCTTGGCCCGCTTGCTTCCCAGCCGGTCGGTCAGTTGTGCCAGGCTCAGATCCGGCAGCAGGTCCAGGCTCAGCTCAGCATGACCCTTTTGGTCAATCTGCTCACGCAGGGCTTTGGACAGGGCATAGACCAGGCTGCCTTCCAGGCCTGATTGGGTGATCACGCACTCACCGCGCCGCTCAAGCTTGTAACCGTCACCGGTTTGCACGCTCATCACCACATTTTTCAGCGGCTGTCCGGCAAAGCGCTCTTTAAGATGCTCACTCCAGGTGCAGTCAAACCCACAGTTGGCACTTCGCAGTGGCAGCACCTTAACACCGGCTTCCTCCAGCCAGCGCTGCCAACTGCCATCCGAGCCCAATTGCGGCCAGCTGCCGCCTCCCAGGGCCAGCACTACGGCATCGGCCTGCACATCAACTGTCTCGCCCTGATGCTCAAAGCGCAGCGTCCTATCCGCCATATCCATCAACTTGTGGCGCATATGAAATTCTACGCCTGACTCACGCAAGCGCTTCAGCCAGTGGCGCACCAGCGGCGCGGCCTTCATCTGTTCGGTAAATACGCGCCCGGAACTGCCGACAAAGGTACTGATCCCCAGCCCCTGACACCATTCCCGCAGGGCATCGGCGTTAAACTCATGCAGGGCGGGCGCCAGCCAGTCGGCTTTGTCATAGTAACGTTGGATAAACTCAGCAAAGGGCTCAGCATGGCTGATATTCAGGCCACTGGTACCGGCCAGCAGCACTTTACGACAGGCGCTGGGCTTGGCGTCATATACGGCCACCCGATGACCGGCGGCGCGGATCACCTCGGCGGCCATCAGCCCGGCTGGCCCGGCGCCCACCACCACAACTGTTTTTACTGGCTTCAATCCCGGCCTCTTTCAATATACATATTGATAATCAGGGGATTATCGCATCCACAAACCACACTGTCACAATACGCAAAACTGAATCAGCACACTTATTTCATCGTAGGTTTATTCAATAACACAGCTGTTTGATTGGCTGATATCGAAGGGATAGACTTCGCAAAGAGACAAAAAAAGAGAGCCTTAATGAACCCCCTGGATAGTCGCTGGATACAACGGCTGCAGAACTTCAAAAAGGCCTTTGCCAATCTCAAAAGTGCAGTAGCGCTTACAGAGCAAAGGGCGCTATCGGATCTGGAAAAGCAGGGGTTGATCCACGCTTTTAAGTTTACCTATGAACTGGCCTGGAACACCGTCAAAGATTTTTATCAGTTTCAGGGAGAAGAAGGCTTACAAGGCAGTCGTGATGCGTTCAGAACAGCCTTCCAACTGGGACTGGTACAGGACTGAGACCTCTGGATGCAAATGATCAAGAGTCGTCAGCTCACCTCTAATGCCTACAATCCGGAAGTGGCTGAAGCTATTTACAACAGCATTTGTGAGCAGTATTTTCCGGCCCTGAAACAGTTGGTTGAGAGTCTGGACAAGTTAGCGTGGACGAATAGTTGATGGAGTTCGGCTTATCCGGGGAAGTCATTGACAAGATTCGCTCTGTGTTTTCCCGCCATGCTGACATCGAATCTGCCATTGTGTATGGCTCCCGCGCCATGGGTACCTACAGACCGGGGTCAGACCTGGATATCTGCTTACATGGCAACCTGAATGCCAAACAGTTACTGGCTCTTCACTGCGAGCTGGAAGAACTGGATTTACCCTATCAAATCGATCTTTCAATTTATTCCACCATTAATAATCCCGATCTGCGCCAGCATATAGACAGGGTCGGTAAGTCCCTCTATCCCTGAGTATGGTGCCCTGGCTAAAAAAATCCTATAAGAGTAGGATTTAAAGCTCGTTGGTCGGATTTCTCCTATAAAATCCTTCTAAACTAGGATTTTAATCGTTATCTTTCCTCTGCGCAATTATAATCCTAAATAAATAGGATTATTGACAATCACCCAAAGAATCACTAGTTTAATCCTAACAGAATAGGATTATTAGCAGACATTATGGCTAAACGTGTGGTTCCCGCAGAAAAACCAGATATGACCCGGGCAGTGGATATGGCGATGCTGGGTGCTTATATCCGTTACAAACGCTCGTTACTAGGGATCACCCTGGAAGATGCGGCCAGTCTCAGCGGCGTATCCAAACAGGCATACAGCAATGTGGAGACCGGCAAAGCTAATACGAGGGCCGACACCTTATTCAAGGCACTGGAAGCCCTGGGTATTCAATTGCAGATAGTGGATATTCCGGAGCAAACTGATGACTGGGGCTGATAAGCACCCGACCCTGGAAGTGTATTTCCGCGACGAACCGGTCGCCGAACTGATCTTCAGCCAGCCCAGGGCATGCCAACTTCAGTATACAACGCAGTGGCAGCAAACCGGCTATCCCCTGTCGCCCCACCTTCCCTTGTCAGGTGAGGCAGAAGCCAGTTCAGTGATCAACTTCCTGCGCAACTTGTTTCCTGAAGGATCGGCACTGGAGCTGCTGCTGGAAACGCAGCATCTGTCTAAGAGCAATCTGTACGGCATTCTGCGCACCATAGGCAGTGATCCGGCAGGCGCGCTGAGCTTTTTTAGCGGTCAACCTGACCAGGTCGCCACCGACCTTCGCGCCATCAGCGATGAAGAAGTGATTGCGAGGTTATCCAGCGCCAACCCGCATCAGATTGCCACCTGGGATGGCAAATACCGATTGTCTGTCGCCGGGGTACAGAACAAGCTGAATGTCTATGTCGATGAGAGAAACCGGCTGTTTCTGGCACAGGGACGCTATTCCAGCACCCATATACTTAAATTCGCCTCTGATGCCTGTCAAACAATCGTACTGAACGAATATTTCTGCATGCGCCTGGCCAAGGCCGTGGGTCTACCCGTGGCAGAAGTCAGTTTACGCCGGTTTGGTGAATACGATGCCCTGCTGGTAGAACGTTTTGACCGCAAGCGCCATCCCAATGGGGTGGATAAGCGTCATATCATCGACGGCTGCCAAGCACTGGATATGCCACCCGAATATAAGTACGAGCACAATTTTGGTGGCGGCCGTGACGTACGCCATATTCGCGACGGGGCCTCGCTGGTAACACTGTTTTCATTCGCCAAACAGTGTGCCGTGCCAGCGCTGACGATTCAGCAAATGCTGGACTGGATGAGTTTCAACCTGCTTATCGGTAACAGCGACGCCCACGGCAAAAACATCAGTTTCTTAGTCAATCCTAACGGCATCACCCTGGCGCCATTTTACGATTTGGTATCAGTACTATTCGAAGCCCAGCATAACCCGTCACTGGATACTGAGCTCGCCATGGCCATAGGGGATAATTTCGATATCCATCGTATCACCGCATACGATCTGCTTAGCCTGGCACAGGCAACGCAGTTGGAAGCCAGTCTGCTGAAACGGCGTCTGGACAGAATGGCCAACCTGGTACGCAGCCAGACAGACCAATTGAAGCTGGAAAACCTCCAGCCCGGCCAGCAAGCTCTACTGCAACAACTGGGCAGCCTGATTCACCAGCGTACCGACAAGCTGCTCGCCGAGAGCCGCCAGTTTAAAGCGGTGGCTAGGGATGCATTCTGACAAGGTATTTCCTCCCTCATTAAGCCGGCCAGTTTAGCGCTGTCAAACCGGCTTCAGCCGGGCATCAACCCAACAACCCATTCATCCGGCCAAAATCCAGCTCAGTGTTGGTTGTGCCCGGCATTATTCTGGCACCCACCCGGGTTTCGGATTCAACTGGGCTGGCCATCGTGCCGGCCTGAGCCAGCAACGCCCCATAGGCCTGCAGAAACGGTCCCGGGCCCATGCTGAAACGGCGAATGCCCAGCACCGCCATGCGGGCAATCAACGTACTGTCCGCCGTCACCATCAGGTTCAGGGGCATGGCCACCGCCTCAACCAGTTGGGCGACAATCGCCTCGTCCAACAACCCCGGTACAAAGCCGCCGTCTGCGCCGGCCTGCCGATACGTCTGCAGACGCCGGATGGTCTCCACCAGTGCTGCCTCGCCCTCGGCCAGACCGCGCAGATACACATCGGTGCGAGCGTTGATAAAGAGCTCGTCTGCCACTGCCGCACGAATCGCCCCAATCTTTTCCGCCAGGGATTCAACGGTGCCTGTACCATCCTCCAGATTGATACCCGCCACCCCAAGATGCGCCAGTTGCCGGGCCAGCTCGGCCACCCTGGCCGGGTCGTCGCTGTAGCCCCCTTCAATATCCACCGTCAGCGGCACCCGTGCCACCCGCACAATCCTGCCCACCGCAGCCAGCAGCTCCTGCACCGGCAGGACGTCCCCGTCCGCATACCCCAACGACCAGGCCAGCGAGGCACTGCTGGTCGCCAGCGCCTGCGCCCCGCCCGCCTGCACCAATGCGGCACTGGCCGCGTCCCAGATATTCACCAGCACCAACGGCCGCTCGCCCTGGTGCAGGGCTTTAAATGATTGAACAGAATGACCCGACATACTTTTCTCCAAGGATTGATTAAAACCAGGCACAGATTAGCAGGGGGAAGCCGTGGGTATACGATGATTGCGGAACTGAACCCTAAGCAATCTCACGCTGGAGGTTAGTTTACAGTCGAGCCTGAGTGGATTAGCGGCAGTACCGGCAGTTCAATGCCACCGGCGTTCTTCTCTTGATGACTACAACAAAGGTAGAGGGACAAGTTACGGCTTCTTAGTTCCGTCAATCTCCAGTGCGCCTTTGTCGAAGGTATAAACCAGTGAAACAGTTTGCTTGCCTTTGCTGACGTAACGCTGCGACTTATTGACGATCAGGGCGTCAGCGAAGTCAGCAGTTCTGGCATTGGTATAGTCAACCAGGGCACACCAGACACAATGCCCATCCTCAAATACCACATTGGGCTCTTCAATCAGCCCATGCAGCACTGCGACCAGCTTAGCTTTATCAAGACGGTAACGCTTTCCTCTCAGCGTCCAGATGGTCTCCACCAGGACTACATCAGTGATGAGGACCTTCTCGGAGCCTTCAAAAATTTTACTCGCCCTGGAGGACTGCTTTTCGTCATCTTGCAGCAGGTAACGCAGCACTATATTGGTATCAACAGCAATCATCGCTGCATTGCGCTCTCAAGGGACTCATCTTCGCTCACTTTGTCGTTGACCGGGATACCTTTTAGCAGGCCTTTGGCCGCGCCTTTGCGTTTGGTAACGATAGTGATACTGCCCTGGCGGCTGACGAAGCTTTCATATTCATCGCCGGGCTTGATACCGGCGACTTCGCACTGCTCCAGGGGTAAAGTGACCTGTCTTTTTTGGCTTACTACGGGCATAGACACCTCTTTACTTTAACCTTAAAGTAAAGATTAATACATCTTTACTATTGCGCATAGTAAATACACTGTGTTTTTAGCCTAACCAAATGGACTTTAAGGTATTTCACCACTGGCCGGGAGACACCGGAATGACTAAAGGTGGGGAAAAATTAGCACAGACAATGCTGGGTGATGAAAGAAGAACCGGCGCACTGAGCACCAGTTTTTATTTTACTTTCAGGCTGAAGTTAAATTAACCGCCTGTGTTGTTTTAACTTTGGGCCGCCAGCACGGGGCGGCGCCAGAAACACAGCAGCAACGTCAGGGCCAATACAGAGGCGGAGAGCACCAGCGGCAGCCTGACCGAAGCATCCACCCAATAGCCCGCCGCCAGGGCCCCCAGCGAGGCGGCGCCAATTTTGGCGGCAGCCACCCACATATACACCTGGGCAGCGCTGCCCTCGGGGGCATATTCGCTTCTGGCGGCCAGGGTGGCGGCAAAAAAGCAGGCATTGATCACCCCGCACAGCCAGTAACTGAACAGCCCGGCGTTATAGGACGAGCTCAGCGTCAGCAAGACCAGGGCGGCCAGCAGCAAGCCGCCGTGTTTTCTCAGAAGCAGCAGGGCGTCGGCCATTAAGGGCCTGAACATCAGCAGCAGCGAGCCACACAGACTGCCGACACCATAACTGGTGACCAGATAAGCGCCATTTTGCTTGTCACTGTGCCAGGACTCGCTCAGGTACACCGCCAGCACCGGTAAGGCCGCCACCGAAAAGGCGGCGGCCGAGGTCATCAGCAGGGTTTTCCTAAGCGCGTGGCTGGCGCCAAACAGGGCCACCACCTGTTTCACACTTGGTATGGCCGCATGGTGCTGCGGCGTTTTGCTGACGCCTTTGGGAAAACTCAATATCGCCACGGCGGCGAACAGCGGCAAGGTGGTTAACAGAGTCACCGCCACAGGGATGGAATAGCGTTCACACAACAAAGCAATCAGCATGGGCCCCAGGGTCAGGCCGATGCCATAGCTGATGGTGTCCCAGCTCATGGCACGGCGCCGCAGCGCCTTATCCGCGCCCACCAGCGGCGCTAACTGGGTGCTCAGGCCACCCATCAAAAATGAGCTGCAAGTGCCGCAAATCAGCAAGCTAAAGGCAATCAGCCAGGGGGATGGCCAGGCAAAGGCCTGGACCGCCAGCGGGAAAAAAACAGCATAGATCAGTGCGGTTGCCGCAATGAGCAGGCGCGCATCCGCGACTCTGTCCAGCCAGCGGCCAAACAGCGGCCCCAGTAAGTGCGGCATGGTCAGGCAGGCCGCCAGGATCCCCGCCGCCTTGCCGCTGGCGCCATAGGCATTGGCCAGCAGGATCACCGCCACCGCCGAGCCGCCGGTGGCAGTTCTGGCCAGTACCGCTGCCAGCACATAACGGGCCAGTACCGGCAGCCTCAGTCGGCTAAATGCCAGGGGGAGCTCGCGCATACAAGGCCGACCGGTTAATCCAACTGCAGGCTGGTCAGTTGTGCTTCCAGCTCCTGGCGGGCCGGCCCGGTTAACGGCTTAAGAGGATGAGGCAGGCAATTGCCCTCACAAACCCCCAGTATATCCGCCGCCGTGGCCATTACCCTTAAGCCCCCTTTGCTTTGTACAAAGAGTTGCCAGATGGGCGACAGACGATCTGAGGCCATGGCGGCCGATTCACCCTGGCCGTCGCGCACGGCCTGGATCAGGCACTGTACGGTTTTGGGAAACAGCCCGGCAAGCACCGAATGCCAGGCATCACAGCCGGCGCGCATCCCGGCCACCCCAAACTTATCGGCGCTGACGCCGATGGACAGGCTATCCGGCACCAGCTCTCGCAGGCGTGCCAGGCGCTGCTCGCCCTGGACCTTGTCGCCAAAGGGCATACCGGGGATCTTGACGGCTGCCACATTGGGCAGCCGGCTGATGGCCTGATACAGCTCGTCGCTGAAGGTGAAATTGGTGGCATTGGGATTTTCATACACACACAAAGGCACCGACAGATTGGCCGTGACCTTCTCATACAGGGCATAGACCTCTTCGTCATGCAGGTGATGATAAGACATGGGCGCCAGCAACACCGCATTTACCCCGGCCCGCTGGACGATATCGGCATTGTGCAGTACATCCCGGGTACGCAGTGCGCCGATGCCCGCCATCACCGGAATACCATCGGCCAGGGCCACGGCATTTTCGGCCACCGTACGGCGCTCGTCATTATTCAGGTAAGGGTAAAGGCCGGTGGAGCCCATGGCGCAGATAGCGTCCACTTTGGCATCAGTCAGATTATTGATGATCCGGGCAAAGGCCACCGGGTCGAACTGCTCGTCTTTAAAGGGCGTAAGGGGAAATGCACATAAGCCGGTAAACATTTGAGCTCCTATTAATCCAAGTGGTATCCATGATTAAAATACGATTCTGCCACCGCATGGGATAGAATAGGTTTGGCTCATTCAGCCCATGTCATAAAACATATTGTCATAGGACAAAAATGCAAGTCAAGATCTCAGGCGCCACGGCACAAAGTATTTTTGAATCCATCCGCGAGCAGGTCAGCAGCGGGGCATTGCAAGCCGGCTATACACTGCCGCCGGTGCGGGAGTTGGCCGAACGCCTTGGGGTGAACCGCAATACGGTATCTGCCGCCTATCAGCGCCTGACCCAGGCCGGCCTCGCCGTGACACAGGGCCGACTGGGCACGCGCATTACCACCCCCACCCATGCCGGTGAACAGGAAGGCATGACAGATACCAGCCTGATTGACCTGGCCGACGGCAGCCCCTGCATTGAGTGGCTGCCGGATCTGGATGAGGTGGCCGGCCAGACCCATTTTCACCAGTACCTGTACGGCCAGGCCACGGTGTTGCCGGCCATGCTGGATTACGGCCGGGATTGGTTTGCCGGCAGTTGCCCGGCAGAGTTTGCTATCACCCTGTGTAACGGTGCCATCGACTCCATGGAGCGGCTGATGGCCGCCCACCTGGTGCCCGGTGACAGCGTGGTGGTGGAAGATCCCTGTTATATCAGCTCGGCCAATGCCATGCGCCTGGCGGGCATGAAGGTGGTGGGCGCGGCCATCGACCGCTTCGGTATGCAACCCGACGCCCTGCGGGCCGCGCTTAGCAAAGGTGCCCGCGCCGTGCTGATAACCCCAAGGGCGCATAATCCCACCGGTGCCTGTCTGTCCGCGCAGCGGGCGGCAGAGATAAGAAAGGTGCTGACCGATTACCCCAATGTACTGGTGATGGTGGATGACCATTTCGCGCTGATGGCCAGCTGTGAATACCATTCGGTGATCCCCGATTCCAGCCTGAACTGGGCGGTGCTGCGCTCGGTCTCCAAAGGCTTCGGCCCGGATTTGCGCATGGCCTTTGTGGCCGCCGACAAAGACAGCGTGCAGCGCATCAATACCCGCCTGGCCCCCGGCATGTCCTGGGTCAGCCGGGTGCTGCAATCCCTGGTGCACACCTGCCTGACCAGCGATACGGTGCAAGTCCATCTGGCCGAAGTGCGGGGGCTGTGTGCCAAGCGCCGGAACATGCTGATAGAGGCCCTGGCCGGGCAGGGCATCCACTGCCCCATGACCAGCGACGGCCTGAACGTATGGGTGCCGGTTAACGGCCCCAGCCAGGCCGCGGCCTATGAACTGTCGCGCCGGGGCTGGCTGGTCAGGCCCGGCAGCGCCTTTGATATCAACCAGCAGTCCCAGGCCATCCGGGTCAGCCTGCAAAATCTGGACGAGGATAAAGCCGGTCGGTTTGCCAAGGACCTGGCAGTGATTAGCGCATAGAGCCCCGATCCCTTCAGCCCATCCCGTCATTCCGGCCCCCTCTCACGTCATTCCGGCATGTAGATTAGCCGGAATCTCTGATAGGCAGCCCTGTTTCAAACCGGGACAAGTCCTTTCACCTGTGCCACTTACCCGGCCCCGTTTTCTACCTCATCCAACACAGCAGTCGCTAATTCTTTGAAAACCCAAAAGGCATCCTCCCACTCTACGGGGAACTCTGCATAGACCATCGGGCTTATATACCAAGTCTATTAATGTTGTGGTCACTCAGCGAGAGACAAAATGCTCCATGACAAGGCAGGGGCTTGCAGGTTTAGTGGGGCTAAATCAAAAGCCGCTAACGCAGCCAGGGGGCATTTTGACCTCGCCCGCAGGGAGCGGCCAGATGGGCTTATCTCTGCGTTCCCGTTTTTTGACATAGACACCACTATGCCTTCAAAACGGCGCCTTGACCTAAGCCCATCTGACCTGCTCTGTGTTGAGCGCAACATTAATAGACTTGGTATTAATCCTTATACCTTTCAAAGTGGATTGAATCACTTTCCAGCAGTTTCAATCCATAGCGCAGCTCTTGCAAAGGCGACTCAACCATCTGAGGGTGCTGATTGCCAAACCTCTCTATATCAGCCTGCATTGCTTTTTTAAACAAAGACGCAAGTTCGTTCAGATCAGAAGGTTCAGCCTGCTGAATATGGTAAGTATCATAAATGTGCCGGATAAGGGCTTTGTCATCATTACGCTCACCATCTCTGGCCAAACTTGCGGTCCGTCGTAACATTGACAGCAGCTTTTCTGCCTGGGTATCAAGAATGCTTGCGCAATATAGGCCAGATACCTCATCAGCACCTTTAAGTACTTCTGCGTATATTGACTGGATATCCCGCTTCTGAGGTTGGCTTAACAGCTCAGACTCGGTGAATTCCATCTTGATGAAGGGCCTCAGGCTGGGGGCTTGTTGGTAAGCCTGGGGATAACGAATATCAAAACAGAAATAGCGGTATTCATCCCGAACCTGCGCAGCCCCCTCGGTTGAGAAGCAACTGCTTTGCCTGATTTCTTTGTCGATTAACTGCTTAACTGCCTTTCTGGCTTCTCTTCTGGCGTTACGGGACGAGTGCTGAATAAAGTCGGGGGTTGGGACTAACTTCAGATCAATATCTTCCGACATGCGATAAGTTCTGATGGAAGACTTCGCCAGGGCGGTTCCGCCCGAGAATACAATCTGATAGTGCTCTAACTTCAGCGCACTAATGAGCCCAAGCAACTGAACAACATAATAGTCTTTTTCAATTATTGCCGGATTACCGAGCCCGATGGCATCGGCAACATCAACAAACAAACTGGTATCAAGCGGTGTTGACACGCTGAGCGCCTACCGCGATTTTACGGGTAAATCGCGGATCCTTGGGAATAATCCTGACCGTTGCAGGAATCTGTGTACTTTCACCTGCCAAACTCATCTGGGACAGCCCATCAAGCTGATAATCAACACCCAACTTTTCCATCGCTTCGATAACCACACCGTCAGCACCAGCATTATTATCCGGCATTGGTTTACCGGTAATACGATTGATACGGGCACGGGCATACAATCCGTAGCCAATCTTGAGCAGCAAGCCGGCTTTAACAAGCGCTCTCAGCGCCCGTCCCACCTGATCATAGTCGGCAATATCCTTGAAATCAGAGCGCAGAAATACCGAGCGCTTAGAGCGCTTCACACGGGTTTTAACTTTGTCCAGGATAGCCATACAAAATCTCCAATATCACCGCTTTGAGTCTATGCAAAAATACGACAATTATCAAACGCAAAAATACGACAAAAAACTTGCCGTATCAGCTTCGCTGGACTGTCTCTACGGCAGATCAAGCCAGGCTTAGATCAGCAGGGAGAAGAGTGAGGAATACGATGATTGCAGAACAAACACAGAATTGTCTTAAGGCTTACTCTGCACTTGGTGGGAATGGTGCGAATCGAACATACTGAACGAATCGAATGATATTTTAAGGTCAAAACGATGGACATTCTTTCGGCTAACGAAGCGAAGACCCATTTTGGCGATATGCTGTTAAAAGCGCAGCGTGCTCCAATTCAGATCAACAAAAACGGCAAGCCCGTTGCTGGGGTGGTATCCGCTGAAGAATATGAGAGCATCGAAGCGGTCAAGTTGCGCTTGCTGCAATCAAGAGCCGTGCAAGCCGATGCAGATATAGCAGCAGGAAACCTGGTCGACGGTGAATCCTTTTTCAATGAAGTGCAGTCGGGTCAACACGACTAAGGCGTAAAGGGAGTCATTGGCAACCTACCGCTTAGCCCGATCTCATTGAAAGTTGCCGGTAATCATCTGGTAGAGCGTGAAACAACAAAATAGCGTGCAACAGCTAAAGCACCACTCCCGCCCCCAGCCACGACCCCGTCATTCCGGCCCCTGAACCGGAATCTGCTCTAGAACCTATAAATGGTCAGGCACCAAAACCTAAATTTGATTTAGGCTTGCTAAGCAAAATAGCGACACCCTTGCCGGGTCTGAGCACAATCAGGCAGCCCTTCCATACCTTTAAAACTGCACGGCATCACCGCAAAGGTTATTGTGCATTTTTTGCGTTATCGTCTTGTTCTGCTCGTCTAAAGCTCCGGATTAAACACAGGCGCTCAAGAAGAAAGCCAACGATTACCATCATCCCGGCCCCCATCCCGTCATTCCGGCATGTTGTTAGCCGGAATCTCTCGCAGACGGTACCGCCTTGCAGGGCTTCAGCGGACCAATCAGATCAATTCCCAGAACCAGGCAAACGCCCCTGGCGCTTAAGCCGCCGACGCACCCACAGCCGGTACAACCAAGACAGCAGCGGCTTAACCAACGGCAACCCAATCACCCAGCCCAGCCACCGGTACCGGGGTAAGCGGCCAAACAGCAGCCGATAGGCATCCAGCTCCCGCCAGATACGCCCCTGTTCATCCTGCACATGTAGCTCCAACAAAGCCCGCTTCGGGTCGATACCTAACGCCTCCAGATCATCTTTATGGGTATTAATATCCACCCACTGGATATCTTCGCCATACTCCACGCGCTTTTCATACCAGACCCTGTCCTTGCGGCAACGCGGACAATCGGCATCGTAGAAAACCCGCAGGCTGGAGCGTTTTGATTGACTGTTCATGCTGTCAGCTTAGCTGACTGGTGGTGGTTTTTGGTTGGCTGAAGTGGACGCAAGGCGAAATTCTATCGCTTTTTATGATAGTCATCTCTTTGTATTCAAAAGAAAAACAGATTGGCGTATGCTCTGGTAAAAGTAGCCAAGATCGGTGCAGGACAAAGGAATAATATGGCTAGACCGGAAAGCTGGAGCGAGCAGGAAATCACTGCAACGGTCGCAGACTATATCCGGATGCTGACGCTTGAATTAGCAGGGCAAAGCTATAACAAAACCGAGCATAGAAAGGCTCTGCTGACCAAGCTAAACAACCGCAGCGAAGCCGCTGTTGAGCTAAAGCACCAAAATATTAATCTCTCCATTCTCTCACCAGTGTGGAACTGAAAAATACACAAGACGTTTTGGTGATTATCCAGTTTTAATAATTGTCTTTCATTGGTAGAGATGGCAGGATTTGGCAACCATAATGCAACGTCGGCAAAGGTAAGGCTATGGTAAACGCTGAAAATGAGATCCTAACTTTAGATGAGGTTGCAACCTATCTGAAAGCAGGAAAGCGTACAGTCTATCGCTTAGCTGCAGCCAAGAAGATCCCTGCTTTTAAGGTCGGTAGCACGTGGCGGTTTTCACGTGTAGAAATCGACAACTGGATCAAGCAGCAATCAATATATCCTGCGACTGGAAGCGATTAAGATCGCAGCTCTGGCAAGGTTGGGTGACGCTCAGAATTGTATTGTTAGGCAGCTTTAATTGCCGATCACAAAGAGAAAGTTAAATGCGGATTCGGGGAATAGTATAAATGGCGGCATCAAGTGCAATTCGGAAAAAAACTGCCCGGCTCAGAGGGGGCAATCCGCCACGATTTATGGACTTGTTCGCCGGATGCGGTGGGATTTCCCTTGGGTTTGCCACTGCAGGCTTTGAGCTTGTTGCCTCCGTGGAACTGGACCCTTGGGCTGCAGAGTCTCATGGGGCCAATTTTGCGGCCGTAAGCCACGGCAGAAATCTACAGGCCCATTTCAAGGCTCGTGACATTACTCGTGAAGATCCTGCTTCCATTTTCAAGGACCTGGATATTTCTGGTTCTGTTGATGAGCAGGTGGATGTTCTGGTTGGGGGACCTCCTTGTCAAGCCTTCGCCCGCGTGGGGCGCGCCAAGCTCCGTCATGAGGCACACCGCCGAGAAGAGGACGATGCGGATATCGCATTTCTGGTGGATGGCAGGGTGAATCTCTGGCAGCGCTATCTGCATTACGTCCGCGAAACCAAGCCTCTTGCTCTTCTGATGGAGAATGTGCCGGACATCCTGAATCACGGTGGTAAGAATGTCGCAGAGACTGTGGCAGAGCACCTTAGGAAGGAAGGCTATTTGGTCCGCTACACCCTGCTAAATGCCTCATGGTTCGGCGTCCCCCAAATACGAGAGCGCATGTTTCTGATTGGAGTTCATGAGAGCCTGGATGTGGATGTTGTATTTCCTACACCCACCCATCACACGTTGCTACCAGCTGGATATGGGGGCACACGTGCGGCAGCTCGAAAGCTTATCCCGCGGCACAACGGACACAACCAGGAAGTTGGGCACGGTCACTGCTGGATCAGCGACCCGACCGAAGATGACGGCCTGCCTTCAACTACCACCGCCGGCGAGGCGCTTGCAGATCTACCTCCGATCTTTGCCCTAGACCTTCTGGAGAAAGGACAGATCACACGCGGCCGCAAGGATCCAGCTGACCCAGTGTTTTATACATCCCACAAACCGACAACCGCCTGGTCCCGATTGATGCGGCAATGGCCGGGATTCTGTACTGCTGACCAGACCACGGGACATGTCATTCGCTATCTGCCCCGCGACTATAAGATCTTCCGCATGATGGAGGAAGGCTGGCAATATCCGGAGGTCTGGCACTTCATTGAAGAGAAACGCCAGCAGCTAATGAACAAACGCTGGCTGTCGGGTGAAAATAAAAATGCAGATCCCGCCCAGATTCGGGGATTTATCAAAGAGTGGACGCTGCCCTACGACCCGGGAAAGTTTCCTAACAAATGGTGGAAACTGTACCGAGACAAACCGGTACGCACACTGATGGCGCATCTGGGCAAGGACTCGTACAGCCATATCCATTTTGACAGCGATCAAGCGAGAACCATCTCTGTCAGAGAGGCGGCAAGATTGCAGTCTTTCCCAGATGGGTTCGTGCTTCGCGGAAGTATGAACCCGGCGTTCAAGCAGATTGGCAACGCTGTGCCACCGTTAGTCTCCTACGCGATCGCCATGGAAATACGAGCGATGATTGGCTGTCAAACGATCCCCGATATGCGCCATGAACTGCTGAGCCCCAAAAAACAGAAGGTTGCGACCACCGGATGGAGTGAAAAGAAGAAATGCGTTTCCTGATTCTGCGAATCCTGACCCACAGTGAACTCGGTATGTTTCACGAGTACCGGCGACAGGGGAAGGAAGGGTCCAAGCAAAGGGCCATAAATTTTGACTGGAATGTGGTTGACCGGGTTTTCCCTGCAGCCAAGGATTCTGATCTTATCGAAATGGACCTACTTCACGACACGGACAAAGGAGTGAGTAATGCGCGGCAGTGGCTGAAGCGCCAGGATAAGAACTGGCGCCTAGAGGGGAATTGTCCGAAGGACAAACTTTACCACTATGTGGAGCCAGGCTGCCTATTCGCAATGGATGTAGAGGCGGGAAAAAGTCCCGCTTCCGGCGCATGGGCTGTATTCTCAGCAGATGATCATGTGACCAGAGCAATCTTGGCAGACGGCGAAAGCAGTGGGCTTGCAAAGTCCGCAATGATTGCTCTTCACGACGAAGAGGGAATGCGTACTTGGCAGATACTGAGTGATGCGCGGCCCGATCTTTTCTCGGCACCTAAGAAGGAAGGGATTATGTCTACGCCTGTTAAAAATGTAGTGTTGAACAACGGTGTTGAGCTGGCCCCCAACCCTGCCAGACTTGTGAAAATCCTGGCAGCAGTCGGTCACACGATGCCGTCAGCAGTTGCCGACTTGGTGGACAATGCGATCAGCGCCGATGCAACAGATATCTCCATAAAGTTCGGACGTCCAGACGGAGGGCACGGTCGATGGATGAGCATAACTGATAACGGCTGCGGCATGGATTCTGAAAGATTGTCTGAAGCCATGAGAATCGGCGGCGATTCCGTATACGAGGACAACAGCCTGGGTAAGTACGGTTACGGTCTTAAGGGCGCATCCTGGTCCCAAGCAAAGGTTTTCACGGTTGCGACAAAACTGGAAGGCGAGCAGTCACACCACCTGACTTGGGACGTTGACAATATGGAAGGATGGATCGCCACATCTAACCCTATGGAACCCTGGGAGTTGGAAGCCACTGTTCTTGGAAGCAGTGGGACGGTCGTTCTCTGGAAAGATATGCGTCCGCCGCAAAATCTGTCGGCAGCCCGCGGCCTGGACCCGTATTCGTATGAAGTCATGCTTCTGGAGCGTCATCTCGCGCTGGTCTTTCACCGCTTCCTTGAAGGCAAAGCCGTCGGTCGGAAAAAAGTAACAATCACCATCAACGGCAATCATGTCGAACCCAACAACCCGGTTGGTCACCCTCTTGCCTCCGCTTACGACGCCAAGACTGTCCGCATACCGACGGAATACGAGGATGGCAAGGTAATGGTGCAGGCTTATCTACTTCCGAATGAGGAAGAGATTGCCGCATATCACCAGAAAGAGGGCGCCGATGCTGCCCGTCGGGCACGTGACCTGATTAGCCTGCACGGCAATTGGAATGATACCCAGGGACTGTTCATATACCGTCACGATCGCCTTATCAAGTGGGGTGGATGGCATCAGATGTGGCGAACTAACGACGAGAAAACCAAACTCGCGCGAGTAGTCGTCAATTTTGACAAAGTGTTGGATGATGCCTTTAAAATCAATATCAGCAAGCAAATAGTCCAGCTTCCAATGCAATTACAGGCAGAGATAAAAAGTCTCGCCAATCTCGCCCGCAAGGACAGTCAGAAGAAATACCGAAAACCACGGCAGACTCCCACTACTCAACCTCATGCTGGCTTCTCCACTGGTGCAAACGCCACAAGAAATGGCGCAGAAAAAATGTCCGCGCCCACTCTATCACCTACAGTGTCACCGGGAGCTTCGCCTACTCCAGCACCGAAAGTTGGTATCAAAGAAGTCAAGACAGACAAGTTTGTGTGGAAGGTGACAAAAGGGATGACAGGCTCCCTTGATATTCAGGTCAGTGATCTCAATCCGGGATTGTCCGCCCTGGTGCGCCAAATCCGCTCCGATCCTCATGCCCTTTCGCATTTGGCCGACTTTCTCGGCGGTCTGGATGAGGCGGAGGTACAAAGACATCTGATGACAGAAAGAGATGACTGATGGATACAGTCCGCATCTTAGGGACAGTCCCACCGAGACCGATATGGACTGATCGCCTCACTGCTGAATCATGGCGCCATTGGAGTAGGCTGGAGGCGTTGCTGTACGCAGACCAAAAATGGGAATCTCAGCAAGTGGATTCAGTGGCGGCCGAGTCGCTGAGGGTTTTGCGACACATTCCAGACCCTCAGCAGAACGCCCCGTTCCAGGGACGCGGGCTTGTTGTTGGCTATGTGCAGAGCGGCAAGACGGCGAATTATACCGCCGTGGCCGCGCGAGCCGCCGACGCTGGCTACCGGCTTGTCATAGTCCTCTCCGGTATCCACGACTCTCTCCGGAGCCAAACTCAAAACCGTCTAGAGCGGGAGTTAACCGGACATCAAGCGGGCAACTCGCTAGTTGCCGAGTATTCCTCAGAGTGGAGCCTGCTGACGACACCCACCGAGGATTTCCGGGCGCAGGATGAGGGCATCCTCCAATTACCGGGTTCTTTCCTGGCGGTTGTAAAGAAGAACGTCGCTATACTGCAGAAGTTGGACCGCTGGTTAGAGTCTGCATCAAATTACTTGGATGAAATGGCGGTCCTGATCATTGACGATGAAGCGGACCAAGCGTCCATCAATACAAAAGGCAATCGTCCCCTGGATCCGGCCATTGGAGATGGGGATGACGACGACGAGAACTTGGCGCCATCAAGAACAAATGCCCTGATCCGTTCCATTCTGACGCGAATGAAGAAGGCAGCCTATATCGCCTACACTGCCACCCCCTTCGCTAACATTCTGGTCAACCCTGAAGCTACTGATCGTAGAGTAGGTATCGATCTCTTTCCCAAAGACTTTGTTATCCAGTTGCCGCGCCCTAAAGGCTACACTGGAACCGAGGAACTTTTCGGAGCCACTGCGCGGGAGCGTGAAGTACTGCGAATAGTGCCCGGGGAGGATGTGACAGCATTGCGCGGCTCCCGCCGGCGCAGAAAGGCGGAGATTGTTCTCGGCATAGCCAGCGATACAATACCGGATTCGCTGACCAATGCGCTTATCTCGTTCTGCCTAGCCGGCGGAATCAGGATCCTGCGAGGGTTCGCCGGCAAACCTCACACCATGCTGGTGCATGTGAGTCAAAAGACGGATGACCAGCGGCGTATCGCCGAAGCCATCCGTGAGCAGTTTGACCTGTGGCGCGAAGCTGAGCGTCAGGGGCAGCGGCTTGATATGATTTTCGGACCGGCTTGGGAAAACATGAAAGCCGGTATCGAGGCACCCGCAGGCGACAGTGTCATATTGGAAGCCGCCTGTATAGTACTTCGGGAGCTTATGGTACTGGAACTTAACAGCGTCACTGGAGAAAACCTGGAATACGAAGAGAAGCCTGGACGGCATATCGTTGCGGTCGGCGGTAACCGATTGTCCCGGGGCTTAACGCTAGAAGGACTTACTATCTCTTATTTTCTTCGTACCGCTTCCATGTGCGACACCCTGCTGCAAATGGCACGCTGGTACGGCTTCCGTCGTGGCTATGAGGATCTCATCCGCATCTGGACCACTGACGGCATCGCAAGGTGGTTTTCAGAGCTGGCCTTGGTCGAACAGTCGCTGCGGGATTCCATCATTGCGCTGTCACGAGCCGGTCGCAGACCAGATCAGATGGCCATCCGCCTCCGCGCACACAGCGACCTCCTGCTGACAGCGCGTAACAAGTCTGGTACAGCGCAGACACAACAAGACTCTTGGTCGGGAGAGCACCCACAAACCGTCCTGCTTCCTCTGTCTGAACCGTCAAAACTGCAGGCAAACCTAGCATTGACTGACAGATTTATTGCTGGTGTTTCCCCTGTGCCATGCAAAGGGGGGCTTATGGCGCGGGACATCACCCCCGAGACAATCACGGACTTCCTGCGGGGCTACCAAATCCATGAGGACATTGTTGTCTTTCGCAACAATCTTTTGGCCGATTGGATCATGGAGAGAGCAATTGCCGGTGAACTGATAGACTGGTCTGTTTTTGTGGCATCACCCGACAGTAGACGCATCATCCCCCTTGGTGGGAAGGAAGTCGGCCTTGTGCGCCGCACACGTGTCAGCAGCGAAAGCATAGGTATCCTGACCGATCCGGCCCATGAAGGAGTGGACCTGCCTAACGGTCCGGATGCCTACAAGCGGGACGGCGGTTCCTACGATGCTGGTGCTATGCGTGCGGCCAGACCATCAACCCAGGGACTTCTAATCATCTACCCTTTAGATCCTGACCACCTCGGTGTTCCAGAAACAGAGGCCGTCATTGCCCTGGCATTGAGTCTGCCACAGACTTCGGATGCGGGGACAGCGTGGATAGTGAACAACATGGTGAGCAATGACTGAAGGCATAACTGCACAGCACTGGGCACAGTTGCGATCTGTGCGGCCACAAAGCGAGGACGCCCTCGCCACTATATCTGTCACCGTGGACGGGAACGGCACCTCTCTGCTCATGGCGATGGACCAGAGCGGACAACTCCATCTACTGATTCCGGTAGCTCATGGTCCCACCGGATCGCCTCCATCCGATCTGAATGGCCTTAAAGTACGGCATCGTCGCCTAGAATCTGGAGAAGTACTTGAACTTTCTGCTCCTCCGTCTCATGAGCAGGTGTTCACCCCTTTTTGTAGGGATATCGTGGATGCTGTCGTACTCCAGGCTCGAGAACCTTGGAAGGCGGTGGCCGCGACCATCCGTGCATGGCAGTCGGCCTGGAAGCCGGTACGTCCAGCGATGGACAAAACGATTCAAGTAGGTCTTTTCGGCGAACTGCTGGTATTGCGCCGCCTCATGATACCGGCACTCGGTTCAGCAGCAGTCGAGCAGTGGAGTGGCCCGGAAGCAGAGCGCCACGACTTCGTCGGCGAACGACTGCACATAGAAGTGAAGACCACTCGCAGAAGCCGTCCAGAACATGAGATATCACGCTTGGATCAACTTCGAGCCCCTGCAGGATGTCAACTCTTGTTCGTGTCGGTCCAACTGGAAGAGAGCATTGGCGGCAACGAATCTCTGGCAACCGAAGTGGATGCCATTGTGGAGCTTCTGCGCGGAGACGCCGCCTCGCTTGACTGGTTTATGACGAAGATGGTGAACATGGGATGGTCTGAGGAAGCGCGAAACTCTGGTGAGCTACTCCACTTTTTTTTGCGAGGAGCCGAAGTCTATGCCGTTGACGAGGATTTTCCGAGGCTTCCCGACAACTTCTTGCCCCCACCAGGTATAGTCTCTGTAAAGTACACCGTTGATCTCGCCAACCTGCCCTCCCTGGGTGTCGACGAGGCATCTGCTTTCATCACGGCTGCCAACCAACGACATGAGCCTTAAAGAGCCCACACCAAAACCAAAGACATTAATAAGCAAGCTCCGGAGACCCAAGAGCGCACCGATGAGCCGCTCCGAAAACATGTCTCGTATCCGTGGCAAAGACACACAACCGGAGTTCAAGGTGCGCCGCGCTTTATGGGCGGCAGGGCTCCGCTACCGTCTACACGACAGGTCTCTGGCGGGAAACCCTGATCTGGTTTTCCCTGGACGGCGAGCGGTTGTTTTCGTTCACGGTTGCTTTTGGCACTGCCATGAGGGATGCAGTAACTTTCGTATCCCAAAAACCCGTTCTGAGTGGTGGGCTGCAAAGCTGGCTCGCAATAAAGAGAGGGACGCAAAGGTTCGTTCTGAGCTAGAGGCTGCCGGATGGAGCGTATTGGTAATTTGGGAGTGCGAGGTGGCGGATTCGGTTCGGCTGGATGAACTTATGCACGAACTAAAGCTGCTACCACACAAATTATAACCAAGCTGAGAAGTAAATATGAAAAGTGGTGTTTCCAGCGGTAACAAATTTCTTACTGATCTTCGATCTTTTGACGACATCGCTCTATTGCAACTCCGCAGTGCAGTCGACAAAGAAGCCAGAAATCGCGGGTTGAGTTTTAGTGTTGGCGAAATTGGGGAAAAGCTCGCCATATCCTATTTTAAAGAGAGAGCTGACCTCCCAGTCTTAGCGCCAGCCCCAACAGGTACAAAAAACATAGACGCAATCTCTCGGGATGGAAACCGCTACTCAATCAAAACGTTACAAAGATCCAGGAAGACAGGGACAATATACCCTGACACGGAAGACAAGCACCGAAGATTATTTGAATTCATACTCGTCGTACTTATCAATGACGAGTTTTCTCTTGAACAAATAATTGAGCTCGATTGGGAACAGTTTTGCGCTGCCCGAAGTTGGGATGTCAGAATGAACGCATGGTACATTGGACGTTCCCGCCGCGCTTTAAGCATCGGACGTCAGATCTACCCACAAGCCATAGACTAACGTTTACAATGACTTGGATAAAACTCTTACAGTGAAGAATTGTTATCAACGTTCAGCAGTTTAAACCTGCAGACAGCCCCCCAATATCCAGGAGCAAAAACAGTGACAGAAATTTATCAGTTTGCATGTGGATGTTGGCCACTGATTTTTGGGCATCGCTAGTCATCAAAACCGTCTATTAATCGCAGGCTCATCATAAAACGCATCCCAGGATTTATCCTTTAACTGATTTACCCTGGCTTTGCGGGCCTGGCGCTGTTCTATGCTTTCGCCGAATACTTGGTAGTGGGCGCTTTCCATCATCTGTCGGGCCTGTTCTTCGCTCAGGATATTCAGTAACCTGGCGGCGTGAATTACACCCTCCAGCCGGTATTGCTGTTTGAGGTTTGGCTTGCCAGTTCTAACCTGTTGATACACCGCCAGCAATTGCTGCTGGCAGTGGTCAATCAGCCGTTGTGGATTAATCTGCAAGGGCATGGCCGGTACTCGAGTTTTCATTAATCAGCTGTTCGATGTCGGTCTGCATGGCATCTCGTACACTGCTGATATTGAGCTGTGGCCGGGCCTGCAAAATGGCCTGTACGTTGCCTGGTACAGGCAGGCTGAACCGGCTGAACAGCAGTGACAGCCACAATGCCATCAGGGCTTTGCCCTGCTCCGGATAGGTTGTTGATTCAGCCTGCAATGTCAGCAGGGCCGGGGCATGGATACCCCATTCTTGCAGTTGGGCGAGGTCCGGCAGGTCATGTCTGAAGAACCGCCGGGTTAAACGTCGGTGCAGCTTGACTACCACCTTGGGCGCCGCTGGCTGATCAGGAATGAGACTGTAAAGCTCGTTGTGGTCAGCGCGACTGCTTCTGCGCAAAAAGGCCGGCATATCCAGGCAATCTACCTGAGGCTGATCGACATCATAACTTGCCATCCGTCCCATCACCGCGCCGTCAAAGCCGCGCATTTGGGCAATTTCCTGAATAGTGGGATAACGCTCTGGATGTTTTACCTGTTTATCGGTGACCAGCACAAAGCTGGTATGGTCGGTAATCAGCTGCATTTGCACGGCCAAGTCGGCTTGCTGTTGCAGGGGCTGTGAAGGCAGCTGCTGGCTGGCCGCCAACTGCACCAGGGCTTGCGTCCAGAGCGGCTCGGTCAGGGCTGTAGCCTGTAGTTGTTTCTTCTCTTCGCCGATTTGGCAGTCCAGGCGGGGCAGACTGTTCACAGGGTGGCTGGCAGCAACCATTACGGGGGTGTTACCAAATTGCAGGCGAGGGGTCTTCTGCCACGTTGGTTTTGGTTGCCAACTGGCTTGCACGGCCTGTGTTGGTTGCCTTAACTGTTGGAGAAGATCGGTGATGACTGACCCGACCGGCTCCACCGGGTTGACCAGCATCAGCTGGCCTGCCTCCCCGGTCAACCGGCTGAGCAGGATCTCATCGGCAGCATGCCCTACCCCCAGGGCATGCAAAGTACATTGCTGTTGCTGGCAACGGGCCTGTAATGCGGCCACTTGTTCGTCCTGCACATAGACCTGGCCATCGGTGATCATTAGAACTTGCTGTGGGCCGGGGTGGTTTGCGTGCATCACCAGGGCATTCAAGGCCTGAATGATTTCGGTTCCGCCCATATCCGCCTGCATAGATTGCACATAGTCCCTCAGGTTTTGTTTGTGGCGCTTGTCACAGGGCAAGGGGTGGCGGCCGTATGCCTCAAACCGGCTGCCAAAACGGTACAGGTTCAGGTGAAGCTGCTCATCGGCTTGTTCTAATAACGTCAGCAAGGCGCGCCTGACCTGTTCAATGCTGTCACCCTGCATCGAGCCGGAGCAGTCCAGCAGAACATGCAATACCGCATTCTGCACTGTTTTGGAGGGAGCTTCTGCATTGATGTAACCCAGGCTGTAGCGGGCACCTTGCCAACTGGCGCTGAGTAGCTGACTGCTGAGGGGGCTGGCGGGCAGGCTGAACAGAATGTCCCGGTCCAGTTCCCCTTTAAAGGCAAAACAGCCGTCTTCTTCGCGCAGCGCATGACTGGCATGCACAGGTTTGGCAAGACCCTGGCAATGTAAGCGCCCTATAAACGGATAACAGGCCAGCACACTGTTGGTGGGTGCACTGGCCGCCTGGGTCTGACCATATTTGGCGGCAATCACTGTGAGCAAACGATACTGCCAGCCTCCTGGTTGGGGTGTCAGCCAGCTGGCAATCTGTAGCTCGAGGGTGGCAGTGTCGCCCGGCTCCAGGTTACCGAGATTGATCTGATACAGGCCGTCACCAATGGATTCCAGCAACAGGGACTTTTTGCCTTCATCAATGGCTTCTTCATAGCGCTCATTCGCTGCTGCCTTGGCCATCACCTCGCCCTGATAGTCCCGCCCGTTCAGCTTCAGGGTGGCGTGCATCAGGCAGGCCATGCGGGCCAGGGTGAAGTGAAACAGGGCTTCCACTGTTTCTTTACCTGTGTTGTCAAAGCACAGGCGGTAGTGGGTAACAGCCAATGGGGCCTGAAGGTTAATTTCTATTTCGGCGCGTTCCAGCAGGGGGGTGGTGTGGTGCTTATTCATCCTTGTGCTCCTGTGCTTGGTTCAATAGCTGAGACAGACCGTTAATGAAGCTGCGCAGGCCGGCCTGGCTCAGGCTTGCCCGGGCCGGATCCAGCTCTAATACGACACCTTCACTGACAAATATCCGCTGCACCAGGCTGACCTCTCCCATCTGTTGTGATGAGACGATGGGCATGTCCGGCGTGTCCTGTTGCAGCAGCTCGCCGATACGCTCCAGATTTAGTCCCGCCTGCTTCCACTTTTTTACCAGCATTAATTGCTCCAGGTGCTGGTCTGTATAGGTGGCGGTTTTTCTGGCCCCTTCCGGTCTGGATACCAGGCCTTTGTGCATGTAATAGCGGATGGTCCGCTTGGGCAGGTCGGCCAGGGTGGCTAGTTGGTCGAGGGAATAGGACATTTATCTGACAGTTTAATTAACAGTAGGACTGTTATAGTAATTGTCAGTTAAACTGTCAAATAAATAATTGGATTTAATGGGATGGCTGGCGGCTAAGGTTTCCTGCTTCTGTTGACGCGGTTTATGCGCGTTTACGCGCGCTTTTGCGCGTTAATGTGCGCGTAAAACACGTCTTATTTGTATACCAGTGCGAACTACTCAAAGGTGTAATAGGCCAACTTGGCAACACCATGCCTGACCAATTCATTGTCAGCCACTAGCTTTTTCAACAATCTATAAGCTTGGTCCTTGTCCAAATGACAAAGCTCCATTACCTCGCTTCTGGTTATACGGCCGTGCTGTGTCACATAGTTTTTTACCAGTTGCTCATTCTGTAGCTTGCTGAATCCGGCCTGACGTATGTACTCGGCTTTTTTTCCTTGTAAGTCATAGAGATGATGAGAGAGCGTATAGTTTCGTCCCCTGCCGCTACCGTGAGCCTGCAATAAGCCGCTTTCGACGAGGCGCTCGACGCTTGCTTTAACTCTCCCTGGTTCTTTTTGCACTTGCGAGGCAATTTCTTCCAACTGCAAACGCCGCCCCTCACGCAAGGCATTGAGGATGATTAGGCTGTCAATTGGCAGCCGCCCCCCCAACCGACTTTCCTCTTTAAGTACAACCTTAAGAAACTCTTCGTCAGCGTCTTCCAAACTTAGCCTTAGTACCACAGTATGACTGTCGCTCTGGCTGAAGTCCGGTATGTGGCGGCCAAAACGCAACATACCCCTGTAGATCAGATCCACGCCACGCCCAGTCCGTTCCACCAGACCGATTCTCTTAAGCGCGTCTGCGAGTGCAGGATTACGCGGGCGAGGTTCGGTAGTGAGAAGATTGGAAAGACTAACTCCTTCAACAAAACCGCCAGGATTGCTGATGACCATCTCGTCGCCTTGCATACGGATATGCACTGCCCCACGCTGACCGTAATCCCTATGGGTAATGGCATTGGCAAAAGCCTCCCTGAAGGCACGCGGATCAATTTTCGGTACTGCGACCCGGAATAACCCATCCTGAAACTCCTTTTCCGGGTTTAAGGGTTTTAACAATGTTTCAATCCGTTCGATGGCGCTCAGTAAAGGAGAGCGGGTGAATTCATTCAGACGTACCTCCTCGCCATCAAGTACCTGAAAGGCGATTTCATGGCTCGGTACCAAATTCCTTAATGCACCTTCAAGGCCTATCAATAGTAATCCTGTCAACGTCGGCAAGAAGCCATCTTCCGTTCTGGCGACCAACCCAAGGGCTGCGTCCAACTGGTGGTCATCTAATTCCAACAATGCTTGATCACCGTTTAACCGTTCAATAAATTGACGCAGACGGTTTCTCTCTACGCTGTTTAAATCACTCAAAGTTGAGCCACTAACAGGCTGGGAGCTGATATCAATCAAACCAAAGCTCGCGCGTCGGGAAGAAAAATCAACAGGAAGGAATGGAACACACTCCGGCTCACCATTCGCCTTCAATCTGCGTCTTTTAACCAGCCCCTCATTGGTAGCGACAGGGGTCCCACTTTTTGGTACCGCAATTCGCGCAATTCTTTTATTCTTAACTTCAATAGGCGTTACCGTAACGGCCTGAGCCGGATGCGTACGATTCGCAATCATGGCCGCCAACCCATCCAATAACGCGTGCTTGGCATGCAACCCTGTTACTGTGCCGTCATCCTCCACGCCCAGGTAGATGTCTCCACCCTCCCCGTTCGCCATACAGACCACCGCCTCAATCAAGTCCTTGTCTGACAGGCAGCGACGGTCACTTTTAAATTCGCAGGTGAGGGTTTCTTTAGTGGGAATATGGGCCATCTGAATTTGTTTAATTGGGTTAAGTAGTTGGCATCTGCACTAGCCTACCTGAAATTTCATGCTCAGGCATTTTCGTGACTAAAGATCCTTTAGCAACTGCTGTTTTCTACCTAAAAGTACATTAGCCCAGCGTCCAAAAGTACATTAGGATTCCGTCCAATGTTTCATTATGGCCTTGCTTAACCATCTTAATATACTGATTTATATGACTTTTGTTCAATATGCAATCGCTCCGGTTCCGGTATAAAAAAGGCGGCTGAAGCCGCCCCTACAGCCCCGACATTCAGGCCCCCGGATTAAGCGGTTTTGGTGACTCGCCAGGGCGGGTTCAGGCGGTTTTCGCCGGCGTGGTAGAGCTTGATTTTGTTGCCAGCGGGGTCATGCAGGATGGCTTCGCGCCACAGGTAGGGCATGTCCTGTGGCGGCTGGTCGAATTGGATGCCGCGCTGGGTTAGGTCGTTGACCTTTGCATCCAGATTGTTGGATTCAAAGTAAATCACCGCCTGGTTGTGCACTGGCTCTGCCTGCAGGGCCAGGGAGAAGGTGCTGTCTCCCTCGGGACAACTGAATCTGGCGTAGTGGGGCGTGTCCACTATCTGGGTCATGCCCAGCTTAAGGTAAAAGTCGACGGCGGCCTGCATATCGTTAACCGGTAAGGTGATTTGGTTGAGGTTCATGCTTTCTCCTTGTTCCAGGCGGAATATGTTAGTGGATAAATTCCACCGCAGGATAAAACCTGAAGTACGCTTTAGGTAAAGCCCAGGCTCAATAGATTAATGGGATTGGCTTAATGGCTTTTGGGGATTGGGTAGGAGCAAGGGGGAGTGAGAAGACACTAACCCGAAATATGCAATTGATACTTCATCTGTTGGTGCAGCACTCTGACAATAAAGATGTCCTGGCTGCGGACGATGAAGAAAATATTATGCTTTGCATGCACGTAACGGCGGTAGCCTGCACGGATTTCATCGGCCCTGTGGGCGAGTTTGGGATTACTGGCGAGCTGTTCAAAGCACGCCTGCAATGACAATAAGTAGCTCTCAGCCTGAATTGAGCCAAAGTGGCGGGCCGTATACTGAAAAATACTGGCAAGATCTTCCGCCGCTTTGCTAGAAAGTCGGTAACTACTCATTTTCCGCTTTTCGTTTCTGCTGACTGATGATGTCGGTGACCGAGAGGTTACTTTCGCCGCTAAGCTCCCCTTCCACCAATGCCAGTCGGATTGCTTCGGCTTCGCCTTGGTTATGACGAATCAGATCTCGGATATAATCGCTGGCATTAGCAAAACGACCACTTTCAACCTGTCGGTCAATCCAGCTTCGCATTTCATCTGGGATCGATATATTTAACGTTGCCATTGAGCTTCCTTTACAAGCTGATTGCTGTAAATTTTGGCATATATTGGCAAACTTTGCCAAAGGCCTGACTGACTTAAATACTCATCCCTTTAGGTTAGAAGGCTTGAATCTGGCATTCCTGTGCTATGACATAGCACGTATTTCTGACGCCGCCGGGCAGCTTATGCGGATATTTTTTGTCCGGCAAGTCAGTTAATTCCCTGGCCAGTCCGACCTGGTCAATCGGCTCAAGTTGTGAGCCGAATACGTGGATTATTCGGCTCATAATTACAGAATCTGCCAGTTGGTGGTTTGGTTCAGGCGGATAAATCCGCCCCTGTAGACCCTGCCTGAATTTGTCTGAGTCTGTGGATTGGGCGGCTAAAACCGACCCTACAGTACCGTCTGACTTAGGCGGCTAAATCCGCCCCTACACAATCCGATACGGTAAAGGTTTGGCTGGTAGGGTCGGCTTTAGCCGACCAACCACCCCAATCTGTTATCAGCCCGTGCAAAGCTGTTCCGCTTCGCTGGCCTGTTTTTTGATTTCGGCCACCAGCGCCGGGGACAGTTGCAGTTGCCTGGCCAGTTCGTCCAGGTAGCTGCGCTCCATAAAACTTTCTTCGTCCACCACCAGCACGCTGGCCAGGTACATTTCGGCGGCCAACTCCGGGCTGGTGGCCAGGGCCGCGGTGCGGGCCGGATCCAGTGGCGATTGCAGTTCGTTGTCTACCCAGCGCAAGAAGGCCTGATCACGGGTGAATTTGGCCACTTCCTGGTCGATGAGCTCGCGCTCACGATCGTCGATATGACCGTCGGATTTGGCGGCGGCGATCACCGCGGCCAGTATCGCCCGGCCGTGCTGTTCGGCCTGGGGCGCGGGCAGGCGGTCGATGGTTTGCGGCTCGTTTTTCAGGCCGTGATCACCGCCCACGCCGCCGGCCCCGGCCGCACCGGCCTGCTGGTTCTGCTGCCAGTTGCTGTAGGCTTTGTAGGCCACCACCCCCAGTGCCGCCAGACCGCCGTAGGTGAGCACCTTGCCGCCCAGTTTGCGGCCCTTTTTGCTGCCCAGCAGCAGTCCCAGTGCGCCGCCGCCCAGGGCCGCGCCGCCTTTGCCGGAGAGCATCTGTGACAGGCCCCCCATGCCGGTTCCGCCGCTTAGCTGGCGTTTGATATCACCGGCACTGCCGCCGCCGGATTTGAGTAACTGGTCCAATAGTTTCAGGGTATTCATGGTCGCTCCTGCTGCTCACTTGGGGTTGGATTCGATTCAGCTTACCCGGCGCCCCGGGCTTGTCAAAGCCGGTGGGCCACAAAATTGTTAACGGATATGGCTGGGGTTGAGATCAGGGCTGAAACGGATAGGGGTCCTGAAAAATGTAGCATTGCGCATTTTTACGCGCAGAAAAATGTGATTTTGTGCATTTTTTGGCGCGTAAAAGTGTACCGCAGGGTTAACCGGCACTGTTATTCAGCTCAGCCTGCACCTGTTCGATGCTGTCGATAATGGTCAGAAAGCGCCGGCCGAAGTCGGTAAATTCGTATTCCACCCTGGGCGGACTTTCCGGGTAGATATGTTTGTGCAGGATGCCGAAACGGGTGAGCTTCACCAGCCGCTCGTTAAGGACCTTGGTGGTCAGGCCGTCCACCTGGCGCTGCATGGCGCCGGGGCGGTTGATGCCTTGTCGGATCAGGGCAATCACAGACAGCGACCATTTGCAGCCGACGATGCTCTCCACCATGGCGCCGACGCTTAACTTTTTGTCCATTTTTTTCTCGTTACTCATCAATAAGATGCACCATCTGGTAACTGGCTTACCGCTTTGTACCTGCTGTTTTTCTGCTGTGGGCGGCGCTTTAATGGCCCGGCCTTTTAAGCAACCAACCAACTGGAGAATATCATGAAATCCAAGGCAATTTTCTACCACGCCGGCTGCCCGGTTTGTGTCACCGCCGAACAGAATCTGGCCGCAGCGCTGGATCCGGCCCGCTTCGATCTGGAGCCCGTACACCTGGGTGAGCAGTCATCCCGGCTGGCCGAGGCCAAAAGCCAGGGCGTGCAGTCGGTACCGGCCCTGTGGCTGGACGGGCAGGTGTTCCATATCAACTTTGGTGCGGCCCTGGGCGATTTAGGCTGAGGGGCGGGCCGGGCCTGGTTAGGTTCCGGCCTTTTTTGGGCGGGGGCCGGGAATGCCGGAATCCGCTGCGCTCCTTCCGGACTACGAAGGCCACGCAGAGCCCAGAGTGGGAGGGACAGTAGGTTTGTCTGCGTGACTGTCGGTTGATTTGATGCTTGTTCGTATTACCCGACTGTCATCCGATGATCTCGCGCCAAGAACGCAGAGACGCAGAGAGATCAAGACAGAATCCCTTTTCCCCTTTGCGGCTTGGCGTTCTCTGCGCGAAACAACTCTGCACCTAAGCCAGGTTTATCAGGGATCGCGCCAGGAATGCTAAGACGCAACCGTAGCACCTACAAACAACAGGAGAGAAGAATGCAGGTACTGGTTTATGACACACATGTACACACAGCCGGGGGCTACTATCACTTTGACGTGCTGGTTTCTGAACAGACCAAGGCCGGGGTGACGGACTATGCAGCCGCCTACCTCAAATCAATCGGTGTGGGCCAGGGTCAAATCCGCCAGCAACGCTGTGACTTTTGTCACGCCGAGCTGGCCAATCCGGCTGTCAGGGCGACAATCAGCGAGCGCGGCTATGCCATTATCCCGATGCAGGGTTGCCCGGCTACAGATTGAGGCAGCCAGCAGATTGCCTAATCGGCCAGTCTGGCCTATATCCAAACTACCCGTTTTGGTGAGTAACAGTATGTTGGATTTAAGCGTCAGACTTCGTGATTACCAGCAACAGGATCCCATGCGCGCCTCCGATGAGCTGCGCAATGCCATCAGCCGCAGTTTGTCACTGCTGCAACACAGCCAGGTGAAAAGCCAGGCGCTGGGATTGGGAGACAGTGCCCCAGAGGCACAGTTGGTGGAACTGGATGGCGCGCCGGTGTCATTATCCTCCCTGTACAGCCGGGGGCCGCTGATTTTAAGCTTTTACCGCGGCGGCTGGTGTCCCTACTGTGTGCTGGAGCTTAAAGCCTGGCAGGAAACACTGGCCCGTCAGCCGGGTAAGGTGAATTTTGTCGCCCTGAGCCCGGAAACGCCCGCTTTTGCCCAGCAAACCCGTGACGAACACCAGTTAGGTTTTCGTATACTGGTGGACAGTAAAGGCCAGGCGGCTGAGGGGTTTGGCCTGATCTGGCAGATAGATGATGAGATGCGCGCCCTGATGGAAAAATGGCATATCGATCTGACTCAGCGAAATTGCAGCGCGGAGTTTTCGTTGCCACTGCCGGCAGTCTATGTGCTGGACAAGACCGGGCGCATTCAGTACGCCTTTATCGAAGAGGACTACACCCAGCGTGCCGAGCCCGCTGAGGTGCTCAGTGCCTATTATCATTTTGTGGAGCCGGAATAGATGAATCCCCGCCCGCCCATCGACTGTGGGCTGCACGACCATATTGAAGTGGCCTGCCTGTATGGCTACCACCTGGAGTTGCAGATGCACGACGGTGACCGGCAGACCGGCACTGCGGTAACGACCCGGACCGAGCAGGGCCGCGAATTCCTGGTGTTGCAGGGGGAAGACGGCAAGATTGAGGTGGATCTGGCCGGGGTGAGTCAAATCCGGGCCCTGACCGACAACCGGTATTTCCAGGTGCTGGATCTGGATGCCGACCGGCGGTGCGGGATTTAGGGGCGGGCAGCCCTTCCGGAATCCGCTGCGCCGGGTCCGGGCGGTGGATTATCTGTTGCTGGCCTCCAGCTTGGGCGGCATCACCTGGTAGTACTGGGGATGGCGCTTGGCAAACTCCTGCATGGCCTTCGCAAAAGCATTGTCATTAAACGCCTGGTTCACTTTTTTGCGGATGGTGTCGATCTCTTTGGCATGCCCCGATTGCCTGGACAGGCCGAAATAGATCACCCTGTCCAGTTCGATCTGATAGGGCTGCACCACAAGCTGATCTTGCAGGTCCGGATGGGCGGCCAGAATAGCCGCATGGTTTTCGGCCGAGCTGATCAACGTCTCGACCCGCCCCGCCCCGCCAGCAACAGCTTGTAGGCTATGTGCACATTGTCGACGGCGATCTTTTTCAACTGTGGGTCCTGATCGAATCTTGGAAAGTAGTAATAGTCTTTGGATACTGCAATCAGGTGATGATGCAGGTCGTCATAGTCCTCAATCACCGGTCCCTGTGAGCGGGTAACGAAGAAATAGGCGCTCTCCCGGCGCATAGGCAGCATATGGAGAAATTCGTGTCTTGCCGGTTTGTCGATCAGGCCGGCGATGAGGTCTGCCTCGCCGGATTTCAGGCGTTGCAGGCAATGGGAAAAATCCGGCTCGGTGGTGAAGGCCAGCGGCCTGGCCAATTTGTCCGCCAGCACCTCCAGGGCGGCCACATGCTCGCCCAGAGGAGGCTCCCCCAGCATCTGATAGGGCGGAAACTCGTCAATACAGGCCAGCAACTGCGGCTTTGCCCAGGCATTGGCAGCCAGGACCAAACACAGCAGCGCCAAGACTTTTTTCACCATTGGCACCTTATGTTGGGTGATTTTTGCTCAGCCTATCACAAGCCCGTAAAAAGACAGGAAACATTTCTGGCCCGGCCAGACTGAGAGTCGACATTCTTATCAGGTCCGACCAGAACAGGGCAAAACAACCGGGATGGCATCGGAGATTTTTGTATGAAAGTCCGTTGCCTCAGGCTGATGATCAACTGCTTTCCGCCCTATTGGGGTACAGGTATCCGTGTCAGTCAGCTAAGCGACGATTACCGCGTCTTGCCGGTGGATATGCCCCTGCATTGGTATAGCCGCAATGATGTGGGCAGGCAGTCTGTCCAGACTGACCGACCCGTAACCTTGTACTTCAGGCGCAAGCAGAAGAGGGATGCCCCATAACTGCAGCGGGCATGACGCCGTGAGTGGGCGGGCATAACGCCTGCTGGCTCATGAGGTCAGGCCCTGGGCAACGATGTCGTTCCCGCATGGTGCTGGCAGGAATCCCTGCCCCGGGTCAGGCCCGGGCCCGCCTGGCCCAGTCGTCCCGCTGCGGGGGGCGGTCCAGGGGGTGTACCCTGCCCTGGCTGTTCAGCCTGACGCCCGTAATGCGCATTTTGTCTTTGGGAAGGGCAGGCAGACGCCGCCAGTCCAGATCAAGATCCTGTTCGGGCACCTGGTACTCCAGGCGTTGACACAACAGCCTGACGGCGGCCTTCATCAGATTCAGGGTAATGGCTTCGCCGGGGCAGCGATGGCCCAGATGCGGATTGCCTCCCCCCTGGGGGATGCAAGTGTAAGGATTGGGCGTCCAGTTCACAAAGCGGTCGGCCCTGAACTGGTCAGGATTCTGCCACAGGGCTTTGTCGTGGTTGGTGCCGTAGACATCCAGGATCACCCGCATGTCTTTTTCGAAGGTGATCTCTTTCCATACGAAGGTGTCGCGCACCCTGGCCAGCAGCACGGGGAAGAAGGGATAGAAACGGCGGACCTCCTGGATAAAGCTGTCCAGCAACTGGTCATCTTCCAGCAGTTGCGGTTTAAGCTGTGCCTGGCCATGCAGGGCGTGGGCGCAATCCAGGATATACACGGATACCGCCACGATGGGCCTGAGCAGGTTAAGGGCCTCCACTGCCGCCACGTCCAGGCTCAGCAGTTGGTGGTCCTGGTCCCGGTGGTGGGCGATGGCAGACAGGGGGAAGGGCTGCGGGGGCTGCTGGCGGTAGTCCTCGATGACGCCGGCCATCCACTTTTCGGCGCGCGTTCTGGCGCGTCTGGCGCGAAAATGCCCCAGTCCCCTGGCACCGTCCTGGTCATACATCAATACCAGATCGCGGATGTGCCGCTGCGCCGACGCTTCGTGCAGCGTCACCCCGGCCCACTGACAGGCCGCCCGGGCAATCACCTCCTGCAGGACCCCATAGAGCACATATTCCTGTTGATCATCGGCCTGTTCTGCCCATTGCAGCCATTGTTTCTCGAACAATCGGGTCAATTGCGCCAGGCTGTGTTCGTCCATAAAAGACATAAACAACTGTTTTCGGTGCTGATGGGGCTTGTCGTCCATGCCTTGTACCCCCCCTTTACCGAACAGGGTGGCCAGCACCGGCTCGGGCATGGCATTACGCCGGCAGAAGCGGCTGTTCTGGTAAAACAGCGCCGTGGCGTTGGCCCCCTTCATGCAAATCGCTTTTTGCATCATGAAGTGGGTTTCGAACAGATCACTGCCCAGCCGTTTGCATTTCTTCGAGATATGGCGATATGGGTCGCGCATCATGCCCAGAATAATATCCATGGGAGACTCCTGTTTCCTTGTGGTCGCTGCACCAGGCGTTTTCGTCCTTGTTGCAGCGACGCAGATTAACTGTCGGTTCGTCCGGCCTCGCTGACATGCCAGATGGTATTGCCCACGTCATCGGCCACCAGCAGATCGCCCTGTTTGTCCAGCACCACACCGACGGGGCGGCCGCGGGCCTGACCGTCCTCATTGAGGAAGCCGGTCAGCAGATCCCTGGGCTGACCCGCCGGCTCCTGCCCGGCAAAGGGCACAAAGATAACCTTGTAGCCGGAACGGGGCTCCCGGTTCCAGGATCCGTGCTGGCCGACAAACATCCCCTTGCCCATCCCTGCGACCCGATCCTGATTCTCTGTGTAGGTCAGGCCCAGGGAGGCGGTATGGGCGCCCAGGGCATAGTCGGGCTTGATGGCCTGTTGCACCTTCTGCGGCTTTTGCGGCTCCACCCGTTCGTCAACATGCTGGCCGAAGTAGCTGTAAGGCCAGCCATAGAAACCCTCTTCCTGCACTGACGTCATATAGTCGGGCACCAGGTGATCCCCCAGTTCGTCCCGTTCATTGACGGCAGTCCACAACGTATCGCCCACCCAGGTCATGCCGACCGGATTACGCAGCCCTGAGGCGTAGATGCGATGCTCACCGGTATTGATATCCACTTCCCAGATGGCGGCCCGGCCTTTTTCCTTGTCCATGCCGTTTTCGGCGATATTGCTGTTGGAGCCCACCGCCACATACAGCTTGCTGCCGTCCGGGCTGGCCGTCAGTCCCTTGGTCCAGTGGTAGTTGATGGGGCCGGCGGGAAGATCCACCAGCCTGGAAGGCTTGGCGCTGATGCTGGTCTGGCCCTGTTTATAAGGCACTTTCACCACCGCATCGGTATTGGCTATGTACAGGCTGTCGCCAATCAGCGTCATGCCAAAGGGGGAATGCAGGTTATCCAGAAACACATGCCGCTGTTCGGCCCTGCCATCCCCATCCGCGTCCCTGAGCAGGGTGATACGATCCGCACTGGGCACGGCGGCCCCGGCATCTTCCTTGACCAGGCCCATAACCCATTCCTTGATGCCTTTGTCCTGTTCAGGTTTTGCCGGGGCGTTGGATTCGGCCACCAGCACGTCGCCATTTGGCAGCACATAGAGCCAGCGGGGATGCTTCAGATCGGCTGCAAAACGCTGCACCTGGTTACCGGCATGGGCTTTGGGCGCGGCGTTTTCAGGCCAGCCGATGGCTTCAGCCGCATTGACGGTGGGGATCAGGTCTTCATCCGGGGGCGGCAGGTTGGGATCCTTGCCATAGGTGGACATCGCAGTTTCAGTGGTTGCGCCGGCATGGGCGGCGTTCACCACCGGCGGCTGGGGCCGGTCCTTGCAGGCAAGTAAACTCAGTACCACCGCCAACACCAGCGGGGCCTGCAGGTTTTGTTGTAGTGACATGAGGATCTCCTTGATTCAGCCAGGACTGTTTCAGGAGTAATGCATAATCTCTGCCGGTTTGGACCAGACGGCCAGGGAGAGTCCGGCCGGGCACAGGTCGGCACACGGGTTCTGCCCGGCCATTTCGTTTTTACCCCTCTGGCTGCACAAAATTCAATCGGAAGGGGTCAGCCTGAACTCCAGCACAAGGTCGTTCTTTTCCAGCGTATCGCACAGCCGGGTAGCGTTCTTGCCGCTGCTGGTGGACAGCTCCATGGTATGGCGCCGGACCTTGCTTTGGGCATCCACCCGGTAACTGAATTCGTTAATCCGGAAGCCATGTTCGTGTAACAGTTTCTTGATGTCCTGCTCGGTGAGCTGCCCCGGGCGGGTAAACTGCACATCGAAGCGATAGAAGGAGCGGGTGGGCATATGGACTTCAATCCAGTGAAACACCGACAGCACCCCCAGGGTCAGGATGACGGATACCAGCAGCGGGAAATAGAATCCGACGCCGGCCAGCACGCCGATGGCGGCCGTGATCCAGATGGAGGCGGCAGTGGTCAGGCCGCGTATGGTATGGCCTTCGCGCAGTATGACCCCGGCGCCCAGAAAGCCGATACCTGTCATCAGGCCCTGGGCCATACGGGTGGGGTCCAGCACCATCACCTCTTTGGGCAGGCTGATCCAATGATCCTGATACACTGTCACCAGCATCAGCACGCAGGAGGCGGTGCAGACCAGCGCATGTGTGCGAAAACCGGCCTGGCGGCCGTGGTAGGAGCGTTCATAGCCGATGATGGCCCCGGCTGCCAGCGCCACCACCAGCCTAATCAGCATATCCAGATTGTCGCCTTGTAGTTCAAACATCCCTGCTTTCCCTCAAACTCTCGTGCCCCTAAGCATAGGCTAGCCGGCGGCGGGTGGCTCATGTTCCCTGTGGTAACGATGGATAATCCAGATGTAGTTTTCCAGCAGGGCCCGCTCGGCCAGTTCGCTGAGCACGGCGCACTTCTGCTCCAGGGTGGTGGCGGTTTCGATATGTTGCTTGGCTTCGTTAAACAGGATGGACTGGGTGCGGTACTGCCACAACAGCTCCTTGACCGCCATTTTGTTCTGGTAGATTTCCCACACTCCCAGCAGGAAGGGCAACAACCCCATCAGCAGCACCGTAATGCTCTTGGCGTTGATGTCGGCGTAAATCTGCATATCTGTCATGGGATACTTGAACAGGATCAGCAGCAGCGCCATCACCGCCGAGGACACAAACAGAGCCGACTTGATATGTTCCAGTTTGTGGTGCCGGTGCGACAGCAGGTGGGTCTTGCGCTCAAAATAGTCAGCCTGCTCCAGCAGCCAATGGTCGCAGACAAACTGCACGTTGTACTCCAGGTGCTCAGGGTTGCTCTGTTTAACCAGGTGCATGGGCACCTTGGACAGTATGATGTGCTTAATCCAGTTGAAGCCCTGGAACTGGCTGACGCCACAGCTGTTCATGATCTGGGTGGGGCGCTTGTGGTTGTTCCTGCCAATCAACACCAGGTAGAGCTCCGTTCGCAGGGTTTCCGCCAGGACCCGGGCCGTCAGGTGGTTGGTAAAGCTGTGCCTTTGCTGGATATTGCGGTAATAACGCCAGCCGACAAAAAACAGCAGCAGGTAGCCTATCAGCAGGTACTTGCTGGCCACCAGTTTGGCATAGATCAGGAATAAGAAGCCCATGCTGGCCGCGATCAGGCTGAACAGGGTGAACTGGCTGTCGGAGTGCTTCTGGTTTCCGATGGCCACCGCATCGGCCTTGAGAAACTCCTTGTCCAGATCCTGCAGCCGGTGCTCTGGAATGGGCGAAAATGCCTGCTCGTAGTGGTTAAGCAGACTGTTTTGGGGATTGATGGTGCCTTCTTCCACCAGCCGCTGGGTTTGCTGGTTGTACTCCTCGAGGTGTTCGACGTCATCCCAGAGGCTGCCGGGCATACGCGGGAAGCATTCCAGTTCATAGGTGCCTATCTCTCCTGACAGGTAACAGTCGGCGGTGGTGCTGTCGTCGCGTGTATACAGCTGGCCCTGCCTGGTCACAGGGATCCAGTAGGCCAGGCGGCCCATCAACTGTGCGGAGTCTTCCCGGTACAGATAGTTGATTTTCGCCTGCTGGCTTTTTTGCCTGTCATGGCGACGCCGGGGCTGGGCATCCAGATAGTCGAGCAAGACGTCGGAGGTGCCGCCGGTCAGACCGGTATTGTCCCCGTCCCACACGGCGATCAGCAGATTACACTGGCTGACCAGGTGCTGGCCCAGCACCCAGTACTGGATGTCACGCGCTTCGGCCTCCAGGGGCTGGTCTGCCGGAAGACCATGCAATTGCTCCACAACCTGGGCGGTGACCAGGGGATTGGCAAGCAGTTGTTGCATGTCCTGCCACTCTGCATCGTTGAAATCCCGCCGGTACTCTTCCAGGGGCATGGGCAGATGAGCTTCCACCGGGATCCCCAGCTCCAACGCTGCCCGGGCCAGCAACCTGTCGGCCCCACAGGCCATGCCGGTAATGGCCACCAGGGGGGTGACCTGCATGCGGGACTGCAGTTGCTCCAGTAGTGCCTTGATCTTGTCGCTGGCGAAGCGGGTGGCGCACTCATCTAACGCGCGGTGGCCGGTAATACCGATAACATAGGGCGTCGTGCTCATGCTGTTCCTTGTTCTTATTCTGACGGATAACTCGGGCCAGTAATGAGCATAGAGGGTTTTGCAGAAATTTGTGCCCTGGCTGTATACACTTCATTGACCAGAAAACTAAAAAAATCATAAAGATGAACAGTAAATGGCGAGTGAGGCTGTATAACCTCCTGGAAACGGACCAGGCCCGTTCCCGGCTGGCCCTGTACCTTAATCATTTTCTTATTTTTCTGATCCTGGCCAATGTGCTGGCGGTGATCATCGAGTCCGAACCCAGTATCGGCCGGCCCCACTCAGGCTGGTTCTGGCGGTTTGAGATCTTCTCAGTGACCGTCTTCCTGCTGGAATATCTGGCCAGGCTCTGGTGCTGTATCGAGAAGGCCGAGTATCAGGGCATGCCGGCCTGGCGTGCCCGCCTGAAGTATGCCGTCACTCCCATGGCGCTGGTCGACCTGATTGCCATCCTGCCTTTCCTGTTATCCCTGTTCCTGACCCTGGATCTGCGTTACCTGAGGCTGTTGCGGGTGATGCGCCTGATGAAGCTGACCCATTATTTCCAGGGCTTCAATGTGTTTCTTAGCGTTATTCAGAAGGAGCTCAAAAGCATCACCGGCGCCCTGGTGGTGATGCTGGTATTGATCGTGATTGCCGCGAGCCTGATGTACACCCTGGAGAGTCAGCGTCAACCCGAGGTGTTTGGCAGCATTCCCCGCTCACTCTGGTGGGCGGTGGTCACCATGACCACAGTGGGATACGGCGATGTGACCCCCCTGACCACTGCCGGGCGGGTGGTGGCCACCTTTATCATGCTGATCGGGGTGGGCCTGGTGGCCCTGCCTGCAGGCATGCTGGCGGCAAGGTTTGGTGAAGAATTGCGGGAGCGCAAACGCAGCCTGCACCTGCATATTGAGCAGGCCCTGGCCGACGGGCAGGTGGACGAGGCCGAATACCAGTTGCTCAAGGATCTGGCGGAAAAACTGGATATCTCAGACGAGGATCTGGAGAAAAACATCGCACTGCTGAAACAGTCAAACCGCACCGGACGCTGTCCCCTGTGTGGTCATCAGACCTGATGTTTGGCCAGCAGAGCCTGGTATTTGTCGCGATCCGGGGGTGAATCCTTGATGGTGTAGAACTCCACCAGTTGCTGCAGGGCCTTGCGCAGATACGCCGGGGGAATGTATTCCTCCCCGGCCAGCAGGCTGTAGCTTTCCAGCAATACGGGTTCTGCATCGCCCAGCCGGTCCAGGCTCACGAAGGCTTTGGCCAGCACCAGTTTGGCGATTGCCACATGCCAGTGTTCCGCCCCTTTGGCTTCAGACAACGTGCTGACCGACCGCTCCGCCAGTAACAGCGCTTCTTCATACTCTCCCATTCCCATCAGGGAGTCGGCCAGATCGAACTCACTGATGGCAACATTGGGATGGTCTGCGCCAAGTTGCGCTTCTTTCATTGACAATGCATGCCGGTGCAGGGCCACTGCCCGCTCGTATTGGCCTTGCTCGGCCAGCCAGCGCCCTTCAGTGGACAGATAACGGGCCAGATCTGCATGCTTGTCACCCAGGGTGTCCCTGGCCATGCTGACCACCTCATCCATCAATGCCAGGGCAGCGACCACCTGCCCCTGGTCATACAGCAGGTAGGCCAGATTGTTCATCACCTTGGCGATCTTGGGATGCTTGCTGCCATAGGCCTGCTGCAGGATGCTGATGGATTGCTCATACATGGCCCTGGCCTGCTCGTAACGACCAAAATCCTGATACAGCATGGCCAGATTGACATGGGCCGCTGCCACATCCGGATGTGCCTCACCCAGCAATATTTTGTGCATCGACATAGCTTGCAGGTATTTGCTCTCCGCTTCGGTGAAATTGCCCATGCTGTGCATCAGGTAGGCCAGGTTATTGATATTCTCGGCGCGGGCAGGGTGCGGGTCGCTGCCCAGGACCCTTTCCATGGTGGTCAGCGATTCGCGCAGGAAGAATTCCGCCTGGGCATATTCGCCCTGATCCATCTGATTCAGACCAAGCTGCTGGGTAGCCTGGGCCGCTTCCAGCGACTGGGCGCCGAATTGCTTCTGGCTGAGGGCCAATACCTGGCGCAACAGGGGCTCCGCCTCCTCATAGCGACCCATACGAAAATACAGCTCCGCCAGACCGGCCTTCACCTCGATGGCCAGTTTAGAACGGGGATCACCTTCCAGCTCCAGCAGGATATTGGCGCGGTTGAACAGCGCTTCGGCCTCCTCATGACTGGCCAGTTCCGTATAGATGCGGGCCAACCCGGTCATGCTGTCCACCAGCTCCGCCTCCGTGATCAACTCATCGGTTCGCAGTCGCTGACGGATGGCCAGCGACTTTTCCAGCAAATCGGAGGCCCGCCGGTAAAGTCCCAGCGCCGTGTACACCTGCCCTATGGTGTTCATCAGGGTCGTCTGGATCTGGGGCTGGTCTGTCAGATCCTGCTCAATACGCTGGGCGCCATTGTCGAGAATCTCCCGGGCGGTAATGCTGTTGCCCCTGGCCTCGCCAGGGTCGGAGACAGAAAACAGGCTGACCATGAAGTTGGCGGTGCGATTGGCGGTTTCAGCCTCTGTTTCAGCCCTGATACGCTGGGTTTCGGCTTCGTCCCTGGCCAGGATTGCATTGACGGCCAGCCCGGTGGTGACCAGCATGCCGAACGACGCTGCGGCAGTGACCAGCATCATGTGGCGCTGGCGACGCTGCAGCTCCCTTTGCTTAAGGGCGTCGAAGCCCACTCCCAGCATACCGGCAATGATCTTGAACAACGCATTTTTTCTGCCGTCCTTGCCAGGGCGGGCATCGGCGGCGATAGGCTCGGCGGGGTGATCTGACAACTCGCCGGACTCGTCGAGCTGGAAGCGCAGCGCCGGCGGAAAGCACTCCTGATCGGGCTGGCCCATCTGACTGGCGTAAGGTTCGCCGTCCACGATCAGACTGAAAATACGATGACTACGCCCCAGGCGCTTGAAAGTCAGGATCTCTTCGTTGACCCAGTGGGATTTGGCAGAGGTGGTGGAACAAATGACGATCTGGCACCAGGAGTGGGACAAGGATTCGCTCAGCAGGGTGCCAAGGTCGGTGGCGCTGGCCAGCTCAGCCCGATCCAGGAACACCGGTACCAGCTTGTCCGGGATTTTACCGGCGGGGGTATCCTGCCCGACCAGATGCCGGTGAATCTTGTAGCCTTCCAGTTGCCGGTGCAGCCAGTAAGCCCACTTGGCATCCTTATGACTGTAACTGATAAAGGCTTTGTACCGATAACTGCTCAATGTGTCTCCCAGTCCGACGCGCCTTGAGGATCCTGGCCTGCCACCTCAGGCAGGCCGCTTTGGTCTGATGCATCGACGCACCGCCCTATTGCAGGCACTGCTCCACCGGCAGACTCTCTGGGCAGCCGGGCACCCAGACTTTCCCGAGCAGTTTGGTGGCAAGGCTGAAATAGACATGGGTGGCCCTGGCATTCAGGTCACCCAGATAGTTCTTGCTGCAGCCGCTGCCTTTGGCGGCGACAGCGAGATGGTTGTCGTTGTCCCGGATCTGATTGAGCAGATTGAGGGTCTTGCTCTCCAGCAGCGAATAGTCCTGTTGCAGGAGATCGGATTGAATATCCGCCACATCGCTGTCCACCTGGGCAGCCACCAGCGGATTGGCCACACAGGTAAGCTCAGCCACTGCCTCACTGAGGGTATCCCGCAGTCCCTTGAATTCGGCATTGACCCGTTGGCTGTACTGGTAGGTTTCGCTGCTGACTGCGGCGGCCTGCAGGTTGTTCTGGCGGGTCTTATGTGTCAGTGCCGTGCCCCCCTGGACTATATGGTTGCGCAGTCCGATGACAAAATAGGACAGTTCCCGGGTTTTGATTCTGACGCTGCCGCAACCGGTGACCGTGTCTATGATCTGCTGCCCCTCGACAATGCTGTCTTCACCGGTCTCAGGAATGGGTGCCCAGCCCACTACAGGCTGCTGACCCCGATCGGCGGACAGACAGCTCAAGTCCGCCAGGCCGTCTCCATCAAAGTCGGTATCGTATGTACGGTGCCCTATCTCACTTCGCCTGGTCTCAATATCAGACAGGGTACGCACCAGCAGAATGTGCGGGTCATGGGCGGGGGAACCACAAAGGTAGCCCGGGATCATCACACTGGTGGAGTCCGGATCCAGGGGGGTGACGGGGTCCGGATCATAGGGATAGACCTGGCTTTTCCAGATAAACAGGGGGCCGGGTTGCAGGGTTGAAAAGTCGCTGTTGCAGGCTGGCCGGGGGTCCCTCAACACCTGATAGGTTTCGCCTATATAGCCAGCCACCGGCTCACCGGTTTGTGCGGACGTATCGAATTCATGTTCAATGACATAGGCGATATCCACCACCAGTTTGTCAGGACAGTTGACCTCGCAAGGAGCGATGCGGATAAAGTCTTCAGAGGTGGTCGCCAGGGCCCGGGCATGCTGGATACCGTCTGACACCTGCAGAATGCTGGCCGTGTCGGCCACCAGGTTGCCATTCACCAGGCTCAGGGAGATCTGCTGCACACTGCCGTTGTTCCGGCCTGCCACATACAGGTTGGCCTGGAAACTGACCACACGGCGGCCGTTCAGGCTGAGGCTGTCCAGATCTCGCAGCGCTTTGATCTTGAATTTTCCGGCACCCAGATTGCTGATAAGGGTCTCATCCTCCAGTACAGCCTGACCGGAAGAAATGTCATACAGGGCTACCGAGCCATCATTACTGCTGAGCAACAGCTTGTCCTGATTGGGCGAGGGGAGCAGGGTGATTCCTGCGGGCTCACCGGTGAGGATGGCGGCACTGTCTCCGCCAATGAAGTCAACCACAGCGGCACCGCCGCATCCGCTGGTGGGATGCTCATAACAGGCGCGATCTACCTTCTTTACCACAGAGGGGTCGTTGGCCACTATCAGCAGGTCGTCATGCAGGGCCTGGGCGCTGAGGTTACTCGGCAACACCAGTGTTTCCTCCAGTCTGCCATGGGGCAGTGCCGACAGAACCTTTACAGGCTGGGAAGCCGGGTTGAGCAGGTCAAATTTCCACAGTTCCCCGCCAGGGGTTCCAGACTTCTTTCCTTTGCCCTTACCGCTCCCCTGAGGATTGTTCAATACCAGCAGCAGGTCGCCCGGGGCAACGGACAGGCCATTAGGAGCTGCCGGGCCGGGTCCCTGTTGTTTGCTGTAGAGTGATGGGCGGGGTGAGATCTGGACATTGTTGCAGTCTTTTTGCGGCTCTTCGCCAATGGTGAGGGTTTCTCCCCAGCCAAAACGGCGAATCTCGCCTGCCTCATCGGCTACCAGCAACTGCAGCTCCTCTTTACCCAATTCATCTGTCTTGCCGGTAAAGAAAACCAGCGACACAGGTTTGGTGCCGCCATCGGCAGAAAGTTGGGAGCGAACCGCCGTGCCAGACTCATCATCGAAGCACAGAGCATAAACCTGACCATTGGAGTAATTGGCACCAGCCACATAGGAATCGGCTCCAGCCTGGGGGGAACACAGCAAGGAGCCAACGGCAGCAAAAACAGCTGCTGTAGAACCGGAACGGCCGAACATAATTTATTCCCTGAAAGTTGCCAGATATTATTTTTTATGACGCCCGATGAGTCTAGTTGACGGCCCAAAGGCGGTCAATTTTTGAACAACAGATAAAAATGAAAGGGCTGTGGGCTTAACCGGACGAGGCCAGACAGTCCCTTATCGGTTTGACCAGCAGCGGGCTGATATCGATGAGGTTGGAAGAATGGGCGATGGTATTACAGGTGACCAGTTGTTCAAGACCTGCTTCGAGGAGCATCTGATCGGATCCATCGGCGAAGATGCCGTGCACTGCCGCACAGCGGATAGCGGAAAAGTCCTGCCGGTGCAGTTCGCCGATGCAGCGCAGTATGGTGTGGCCGGAGGCAATCACGTCATCGATAATCACGGCTGTTCTGCCACGGTAGTCGCGCAGATCCGGCAGGCTGATGTCCACCTTGCGATCGCCGTGGCGATTTTTTTCGCCAATCACGAAGGGATGACCGCTGTGCGCGGCAATATCCGCCACCCATTGTTCGCTTTCGGCGTCCGGACCCACCAGCAGCAGATTGGCCTGGCTGGCCAGCCAGTCGGCCAGGGCCGGTGCACCTTTGACGGTTTGGGTGGGGATGGGGTAAATCTCATCCAGGCTGTGATAGCGATGCAGGTGCGGGTCCACGGTGACCAGATAATCCACATGGCGGGACAAAGTCCGGGCAAAAATTCTGGAGGTGATGGCTTCTCCGTCCAGAAAACGGATGTCCTGACGCATATAGCTCAGATATGGCGCCACCAGTCCCACCGAGCGGGCGCCGAATTCGCGCAGTGTCTCGGTCAGGAAGATCAACGGCAGGTATTTCTGATTGGGGTGCACCAGATCCACCAGCACCAACACATCCAGGCCCTGTACCTCGGTCTGGATCTGCAGATAGGACTCTCCATCCGGAAACAGGCGATGGGCAAAATGCCCTTCCCGGGCGCCCAGTTGTCTGGCCAGCGGTGCAGTCAGGGGATGGGAGGCAAAGCTAAACAGCAGGGGGGCGGCTTGATTCATACAGACTCCTGGATAACAAAGATGTCCTGGTTCTGCCGGTAATATTCAAGGGCATAGTCGCGCTCACCGGTACTTTCGCTACACAGGGTAAAAAGCGGCTGGTCAGGGCTTATCCGGTCACCCACCTCCACGAATAAACGCAGCCCGGCGGCCTTGTCCAGAGGGGCGCCGGCCAGCTTGGCCAGGCGCGACAGGCGACGGTTGTCGATGCTCATCAGCACGCCGCTGCGAACGGCCAGTTGGCGGTGCTGATAGGCGGCTTGGGGCAGGGCTTTGATGCCGCCCTGGGCTCTCAGGATCCTCTGGAATTGCTGCCAGGCCTGGCCAGAGTCGAGGATTTCAACGGCCTTTCTCATGGCGGCATCCAGACCGGTGTTGTCCGCCAGATCCAGCAGGTTGGCCGTCAGATGCAGAGCACGTTGGCGCAGATCCCGGGGAGCCCCGGGCTCGTTCTTCAGCACCGCCAGCAGGTCTTTGGCCTCTTCGGCCGGGCCGATACCCCTGCCGATGGGCTTGCTGCCGTCGGTCATCACGCAGCGCACGAAGATGTCACAGGCCTGGCCCACCTCTGTAAACAGGGAGGCCAACCGGTCGGCCTGCTGGCGCGTGCGCACCTTGGCGGTTTCCCCCACCGGGATATCGATGATCACATGGGTGGAGCCGGCGGCAATTTTCTTCGACAGCACCGAGGCGATCAACTGGCCTTCGCCGTCCAGGTCCAACGCCCGTTCTATACGGATCAGCAGATCGTCGGCCGGACTCAGATTGACTGCGCCGCCCCAGGCAAGACAGGCACCGGTTTCGGCGACGATAGCCTGTATGCGGTCCAGGGGCAGATCCACAGTGGTCAGTACTTCCATGGTGTCGGCGGTGCCGGCCGGCGAAGTAATAGCCCGGGAAGACGTCTTGGGCACTGTCAGGCCGGCAGCGCTGGCGATGGACACCACCAGCGGGGTGGTGCGGTTGCCGGGCAGGCCACCGATGCAGTGCTTGTCGAAAATACGCGCCTCACCCGGCCAGGTCAGGCGCTTGCCACAGGCCACCATGGCCTGGGTCAGGCTGATGATTTCGTCCAGATCCAGCCGCCCGCCGGCGCAAACGCTGAGGAAACTGGCAATTTCCATGTCGCTGTAACGGTGCGCCGAGATGTCCTCTATGACCTCTCGCATCTCGAAAGCGCTCAGCGCATGACCGAAGACCTTCTTACGCACATGGCTCAGGGAATGCAAAACGGGAGCATGGCCGATGCAGATCTCGTCGCCGTCACTGGCCCGCAGACGCTGCACTGCGATTTTTGACAGGCCCACCCGGCCGGCCTCCAGCACGTGACGCTCCACCACATTGAGAGTGGCGATCAGCATATGGCTGCCGTTGGTGACCAGTACCCGGCTGCTGGCATTAAAGCCCTCGGCGACACAGACGTGGCAGTCCTCGCGCATATACACCACCGGCTCCTGGTGGGTGTCGATACCCATATTAAAGGCGGCGAGGGTGTGAACGTTTTCCATTATGACTATCCTGTTTTACTGCTCAACACAGACTAGTACATGGCAGGGCGAAAAGGGTTGATCCGGGTCAATGGGTTACAAAAAGATAACCCCAGAGACACAGAGCCTGTCATCTGTGACGCTGGAGTTTTTACTGCTTTTTCCCGGGGCTTAGTCGGTAAAGACGCCGTTCAGATCGGAGAGGAAGAAACGGTAGGCCGGGTTGTCAGTCTGTTCCTCGAAACTGTAACCGAGCTGGGCCACATGACGGTCGAACTCACTGCGCGAGCCTTCCGGGATATCGAAACCGGCCAGCACCAGCCCTTCGGCCGCGCCATGGTTGCGGTAATGGAACAGGGTAATGTTCCAGCGCTCACCCAAGGTGTCGAGGAATTTCATCAGGGCACCCGGATGCTCGGGAAACTCAAACGAGAAGATATGCTCGTTGAGCAGCGCCGGTGGCCGGCCGCCTACCATATAACGCACATGCAGCTTGGCCATTTCGTTATCTGAAAGGTCAAACAGCTGATAGCCGGCCTGATTCAGGGTCTGGCTGATGTGGGCGAATTCGGCCCGGCCCTCACGCAGCTTGAGGCCGACGAAGATATGCGCTTCCTTGTCACTGGCAAAACGGTAGTTGAATTCGGTAATGGCCCGTCCACCTAACAGGCGGCAGAAATTACGAAACGCACCGGACTGCTCGGGGATTTTCACCGCGAACACCGCCTCTTTCTGCTCGCCCAGTTCACAGCGCTCGGACACGTAGCGAAGGGTGTGGAAGTTGATATTGGCCCCGCACAAAATGCCGCCCAGCTTGCGCCCCTTAAGACCATGTTGCTGCACATACTTGCGCATACCGGCTACCGACAGGGCGCCGGCCGGTTCGGCAATCACCCGGGTGTCGTCGAAGATGTCCTTGATGCCGGCACAGATTTCATCGCTGGACACGGTGATCACTTCATCCACATATTGCTGGCACAGGCGGAAGGTCTCGGTGCCAATGAGCTTGACCGCCACCCCATCGGCAAAGATGCCGACACTGGGCAGCTCCACAGGCTTGCCCGCTTCCAGGGCCGCCTTGAGGCAGGCGGACTCTTCGGACTCCACCGCGATAATCTTCAGGTCAGGCTTGAGCTGCTTTAAATACACGGCAATGCCTGCGGCCAGACCGCCACCGCCCACGGCGATAAACAGGGTGTCCAGGTCCGGATTCTGCTCCAGCAGCTCACGGCCGATGGTGCCCTGCCCGGCGATCACATCGGCATCATCAAAGGGCGGAATAAAGGTATAGCCATGCTCGTCGCTCAGGCGCCGGGCCTCGCTGCTGGCCGCATCGAAGCTGGTGCCGTGCAACACTACCTGTACATAGTCGCCGCCGAAGGTACGCACCGCGTCGACCTTGATATCCGGGGTGGTCTGGGGCATGACGATCACGGCTTTGATTTGTTTGATGCGGGCAGAATAAGCCACCCCCTGGGCGTGGTTACCGGCCGAGGCGGCAATCACCCCGGCCTGGCGCTGGGCCTCAGTGAGTTGGCTGATGCGGTTGTAGGCGCCACGCAGCTTAAAGGATTTCACCGGCTGCTGGTCTTCCCGCTTGAGCCAGATGTCGTTGTCCAGGGCCGCGGACAGTTTGTCCAGTTTCACCAGGTCGCTTTTTACCGCCACATCGTAAACATGGGATAAGAGTATCTTCTTCAGGTATTCCCCTTCCGAGACCATCATTCCTCCCCGAACAGGCTGCGGTCGCGTACTGCGCCTTTGTCGGCGCTGGTAGCCATCATGGCGTAGGCTTTGAGGGCCAGGGACACCTGGCGCTGCCGATCCAGCGGCTTCCAGGGCTTATCAGAGCTGTTCATGCGCGTGCGGCGTTCACTCAGTTCCTGCTCACTGATCTGCAATTGGATAGTGCGGTTGGGAATATCGATGGCGATAGGATCCCCCGGCTGCACCAGGCCGATAGTGCCGCCGGCCGCCGCTTCGGGGGACACATGGCCGATGGACAGGCCAGAGGTACCGCCGGAAAAACGTCCGTCGGTGATCAGTGCGCAGGCCTTGCCCAGGCCCTTGGATTTCAGGTAAGAGGTGGGGTAGAGCATCTCCTGCATGCCGGGGCCGCCCTTGGGGCCCTCGTAACGGATGATGACCACATCCCCTTCTTTGACTTCATCGTTGAGAATGCCTGCCACGGCGTCTTCCTGGCTCTCGTAAATGCGTGCTGGCCCGGTGAACTTAAGTATGGACTCATCCACTCCGGCGGTTTTGACGATACAGCCGTCCTCGGCCAGGTTACCAAACAGCACCGCCAGGCCCCCTTCTTGACTAAAGGCATGCTGCATGTCGCGGATACAACCCTTTTGCCTGTCGGTGTCGGCGCTGGGATAACGGCAGTCCTGGCTGAAGGCGCGGGTGGTGCGGATACCGGCGGGACCGGCCCGGTAGAACCTCAGGGCATGCTCGTTCTGTGTGTTGACGATATCCCAGTCGGCAATCACCTCGCCGATGGATTTGCCCAACACATGGGGGCTGCCGGGATTGAGCAGGCCGCCGCGGTTCAGCTCGGCCAGGATGCCCAGCACGCCGCCCGCCCGGTGAACATCTTCCATATGATACTGCTGGGTGGAGGGGGCCACCTTACACAGGTGCGGCACCTTGCGCGACAGCTTGTCGATATCCGCCACGGTAAAGTCCAGCTCGGCTTCCTGCGCCGCCGCCAGCAGGTGCAAAATGGTATTGGTGGAGCCGCCCATGGCGATATCCAGGGCCATGGCGTTCTCAAAGGCCGCACGTCCGGCGATGGCGCGGGGCAGGGCGGACTCGTCATTGTCCTGGTAGTAGCGTTTGCACAGCTCCACCACCACCTGGCCGGCCTGTTTGAACAAAGCTTCCCTGTCAGCGTGAGTGGCCAGCATGGAGCCGTTGCCGGGCAACGACAAGCCCAGGGCCTCGGTCAGGCAGTTCATGGAATTGGCGGTGAACATGCCCGAGCAGGACCCGCAGGTGGGACAGGCGGAACGCTCTATACTGTCGCTGTCGGCATCGGAGACCTTGGGATCGGCCGCGGCCACCATGGCGTCCACCAGATCCAGATGGATGATTTGGTCAGACAGCTTGGTCTTGCCGGCTTCCATGGGTCCGCCTGACACAAACACCACAGGAATATTCAGGCGCAGCGCGGCCATCAGCATACCGGGGGTGATCTTGTCACAGTTGGAAATACAGACCAGGGCATCGGCGCAATGGGCGTTGACCATATATTCCACCGAATCGGCGATCAGTTCCCGGGACGGCAGGCTGTACAACATGCCGCCGTGGCCCATGGCGATGCCGTCATCCACGGCAATGGTATTGAATTCCTTGGCTACCGCCCCGGCCGCCTCAATACTGCGGGCCACCAGCTGGCCCATGTCTTTAAGATGCACATGGCCGGGCACAAACTGGGTAAAGGAGTTGGCGACGGCAATAATGGGCTTGCCAAAATCCGCATCCGTCATCCCGGTGGCACGCCACAGGGCCCGGGCCCCGGCCATATTGCGCCCCTGAGTGGTGGTGGCTGAACGTAATTTTGGCATTGCTGAATCCTTTTATTGCTTGAATCCGGGGCCGGTGGCCCCGTTTGTCTTATAACTGAACACTGACAAGGGCTTACTCCACAGGTGTCAGCCAGCCCCATTTGTCTTCTGTTTTGCCATTGAACAGGCCGAAGAACATGTCCTGTACTTTCTCGGTGATGGGCCCCCGGCCGCCGTTACCCACCTTGATGCCGTCGACGGATTTCACCGGAGTGACTTCGGCGGCGGTACCGCACATCAGGATCTCGTCGGCCAGATACAGGGCCTCGCGGGGGATGTTTTCCTCGCGTACTTGGTAGCCCATCTCCGCCAGCAGGGTAATTACTGTGTCACGGGTGATCCCGGGCAGAATGGCGGCGGTACGTGGCGGCGTGGAGATAATGCCGTTACGCATGATAAAGAGGTTCTCACCGGCCCCTTCGCTCAGATAGCCGTTGATATCCAGGGCGATACCCTCCTGATAGCCGTGACGGCGGGCCTCCATGGAAATCAGTTGTGAGGATAAATAGTTGCCGCCGGCCTTGGCGCCGGTGGGCATGGTGTTGGCGGCCAGACGGTTCCAGGAAGTGATACCGGCGTCGACGCCGCTTTTCAGTCCTTCCTCGCCCAGGTAAGCACCCCACTCAAACGCCGCGATGACCAGTTCGGTCTCCTGGCCGAAAGGCACCTGCAGGCCCATGCCGATATCGCCGTAGAAGGCGATGGGGCGGATATAGGCCGACTTGAGCTGGTTCTTCTTAATGATGTCCTTGGTAGCCTGGTTGATCGCATCTGCACTGTACGGAATGGTCATGCGGTAGATCTTGGCCGAGTCCAGCAGGCGCTGGGTGTGCTCCTGCATGCGGAAGATACAGGTGCCCTTGTGGGGCGTATGGTAGGCGCGTACCCCTTCAAATACCGACGAACCATAGTGGATGGCATGGGTCATCACATGCACTGTGGCCTCTTTCCAGGGCATGATATTGCCGTTGAACCAGATAAATTCCGCTTGTTTCTTAGCCATGGTGTATTCCTGTTTATGCCGTTTTCGGCAGTGTCTGGGCGGCGAGAGATCGCCGTCCCAAGGTTGAATTTTGCTGAGCCTGACACTCAAGAGAAGCCAGATCATACAATTTATGCAGTTGGGTCGTCAGTATGTTAATAGGCTGTTTCCCGTAAACCTGCATGGAAACCTTCAACTGGCTGGCGGTGGGTTGCATGTTTAACTGGTTGATACGAAAGCCGCGATAGCGGGTGGTTTGCAGCACCCGCTCCAAAACCGCGGGCTGATCGGCTAACAGCAAATCGATTTGATAATTCATCTGGGTTGCTCCCACATTTGATGGTTGGCGGTATTGGGCGGCACGATGGGCCACACATTGTCTTTGTGATCCAGTCGCACATGCAGCAGGTATGGTCCCGGGTGGGACAGCATACGCTTAAGGGCCGGGATCACCTGTTCGGCTGACTGGATCTGTTCGGCTTCGATATCGAACGCCTGAGCCAGGCGGCTGAATTCGGGGTTGTCGGACAGGTCGGTTTCGCTGTAACGCTGCTCGTGGAACAGCTCCTGCCACTGCTTAACCATGCCCAGGCGCTGGTTATCCAGGATCAGTATTTTTACCGGCATCTGGTAGCGGCGCAGGGTGCCCAGTTCCTGCACATTCATCATAAAGGAGCCGTCACCGCAAACGGCCACCACCTGCTTGTTCGGGTTGGCCACCTGGGCGCCGATGGCCGCCGGCAGGCCAAAGCCCATGGTGCCCAGCCCGCCGCTGCTGAGATGGCAGGTGGGATGGGAAAACAGCATATGCTGGGCCACCCACATCTGATGCTGTCCCACATCGCAGGTGACAATGGCGTCTGTCTCAGCCAGGTCACTCAGGCTACGCAACAGTGACGGAGCATGGATTTGGCCGTCTCCGCTATGGGATGAGTAAGTCAGGGCTTTTTCTGCTTTGAGTGTGGCCATCCTTTCCAGCCATTCCGTCTTGTCCTGGGGACAGGTCAGTTGCGGGAGTATCTGTTTCAAATCACCCAGCAGACTGACATCGGCCTGACGGCGTTTATGAATCTCGGCAGGGTCGATATCCAGATGTAGCAGTTTGGCATGGGGGGCGAATTCGTCCAGCTTGCCGGTGACCCTGTCATCCAGCCGGGCGCCGATGGCGATCAGCAGATCGCAACCCTGCACCGCCAGGTTGGCGGCGGCCAGTCCGTGCATACCCAGCATCCCCAGATAGCCTGGATGATCGGTATCCGCACTGCCCAGGCCTTTGAGGGTGCAGACAGCGGGCAGGTTGTTACGGGCGATAAAATGGCGCAGCTCCTGTACTGCGTCGGCCATGCCGACTCCGCCACCCACATACACCACCGGCCGCTGGCTGTTGTCCAACAACTGGTTGGCGGCCTCGATGGTCTGTTCATCGGGCTGGGGCAGGGTCAGGGCCCCCTGGTCTTCAGGCTCGAACTCCGGCACCTCCATCAGCAGTATATCCTTGGGGATATCCACCAGCACCGGACCGGGGCGGCCTTCACTGGCAATCCGGAAGGCGTGCTGCAGACTGGGCACCAGATCTTCCGGACTCATCACCTGCATGCTGTGCTTGCAGATACTTAAGGAAAGACCCAGTACGTCCACTTCCTGGAAGGCATCGGTACCCATGGCGGCGCGGGCCACCTGCCCCGTGATCACCACCAGCGGCACCGAGTCCAGCTTGGCATCGGCCAGGCTGGTGATCAGGTTGGTGGCCCCCGGTCCGGATGTAGCAATGCAGACGCCCACCTGGTTGGTGGAGCGGGCATAACCGATGGCGGCAAAGGCGGCACCCTGCTCGTGGCGACAAAGATAATGACGGACCGGGGAGTCGAGCAGGGCATCGTACAGGGGCATGATGGCGCCGCCGGGATAACCAAATACCCGGTCGATGCCCTGTGCTGTCAGATACTGCAAGGTGGCTTGTGCGCCTTTCATTGTTGCTCTCACTCTTCAGTTATTCGTCCATCTCGCCGGTGAATGCTCCCTGCCACACCGCATACCGTCCTTTCCATGGACATAAAAAAACCCCCCGGGCTTTCGCGCGGGGGGTTTTGTGAAACTGGACTTAATTCAGACCAAACGCTTCCCCCGCGGAGATGGAATAATCACCACGACTAGTACGACGACTGTAAGAAGAAGGTTGGTAAACAGGTTCATAGTAAAAAAGGCTAATTGCCCTAATTTGTCCAAAATACGTCACTGCTTTTAGAAATAGCATGACGCGAGAAAGCGAATCAAGAAATAATTTCCTGTTTTTTGAATTTTGGCGAAATTTGCCTCCCTTGAAAGACAAATCTGCCGGGTCAGTCCGCTCCGGGCTTGTTATTTACGGCCCTGCATTTAGAGTAAACAGCATTAAGTTGTGGGAGAAATACATGGGCCAGTGGCTGCATTGGATTGACCTGCTTGGGGTGGCGGTATTTGCCGTATCCGGCACACTGATGGCCTATCGCAAGCATATGGATGGCTTCGGGGTGGTGGTGCTGGCTTCGGTGACCGCCATCGGTGGTGGAACCCTGCGCGATATGATTCTGGATCTGCCCGTGTTCTGGGTGCAGGAGCCGGATTTTCTGTATGCCATTATGGCGGCGGCGGCCCTGACCATTTTCTGGTTGCGCTTTACTCATAAGTTTCCTTATCAGTCGCTGTTGGTGGCCGATGCCTTCGGTCTGGCCTTTTTCAATGTGATGGGCCTGCAAAAAGCCCTGAACTATGGCGCCACCCCTTTTATTGCCATTGTCATGGGGACCATGACCGGCGTGTTCGGCGGCCTGATCCGGGATGTGATCTGCAGGGAAATCCCCCTGGTGCTCAAAGGCGAACTCTATGCCACCACCTGTATTTTCGGCGGTGTGCTCTATGTGCTGGCACAGACAATGGGCTTGTCCATTTCCTGGGCCATGCTGATCGGTATGCTGGCGACCTTGTCGCTGCGTCTGGCGGCTATCCGCTGGCATTGGCAACTGCCTGTCTTTCAGGGCAGCCATTAAGACACAGTTGGCAGGCCGCTTCGAGTAAATCACGGTATCCCTCAAACGCTGTCGTAGCTGGAAATACAGAAGGGCCAGATCTTTGCAGATTGCTTCTCTGTGTCTCTGTGACAATCACCAGTTCTGTGCTGATTACCTGAATAGCATTTCAGGGTATTTTGGCTAGGCTTTAGCGAGACAAAAGAAGGGATGCCCGTATGTCGCTTGCCATTGTCCACACCCGCGCCAGTGTCGGCATTGAGGCACCGCTTATCCGTGTCGAGGTGCATCTGGCCAATGGCCTGCCGGCATTCAATATTGTCGGCCTGCCAGAGGCTTCGGTGCGGGAGTCCAGGGACAGGGTGCGCAGCGCCCTGATCAATTCAGGCTTCGAGTTCCCCGCCCGGCGGATTACTGTCAACCTGGCACCCGCCGATTTGCCCAAGGAAGGGGGCCGCTTCGATCTACCCATAGCAGTAGGCATTATTGCCGCGCTCGGGCAGATCCCCCCCGACAGACTGGATCAGTATGAACTGACAGGCGAACTGGCCCTGTCCGGGGAACTCAGAGCCATCACCGGGGCGCTACCTTTTGCCTACGCAGGGCAATTGGCCGGTAAAAAACTGATTCTACCCGCCGACAACGGCCAGGAAGCCGGCCTTATCCAAAACGCTGAAATCTATCCGGCCAGACAATTGCTGGAGGTGTATCACCATCTTTGTGGCCAGCAGCCACTGGATTTGATGCAGGTCCAGGTCCCCGGGGCGTCCTGCGTTCAGGAGCCGGACCTGCATGACATAGTGGGCCAGGCAACGGCAAAGCGGGCATTGGAGATCGCCGCTGCCGGGGCACACAACATCCTGTTTACGGGCCCGCCGGGTACCGGCAAGACTATGCTGGCTAATCGCCTGACTGGCATCCTGCCACTGATGTCAGAGGCCGAAGCCCTGGAGACTGCCGCCATCCATTCCATTACCGGCAAGCCCGTCGACCTTGAACACTGGCGTCAACGGCCTTTCAGGCATCCTCACCATACCAGCTCGGCGGTGGCGCTGGTGGGGGGCGGTAGTATTCCCAGACCCGGCGAAATCTCCCTGGCCCACAACGGTGTGCTGTTTCTCGACGAACTACCCGAGTTTGATCGCAAGGTATTGGACGTACTGCGGGAACCTATGGAGTCCGGCCAGGTGTGTATCTCCCGGGCAGCCCGTCAGGCGCAGTTTCCGGCCAGGTTTCAACTGGTGGCGGCCATGAATCCCAGTCCCACCGGCAGTAAGGACGATAAACGCAGCAGCCCGGATCAGATACTGCGTTACCTCAACCGGCTTTCCGGGCCATTTCTGGATCGTATCGATCTGCAGGTGGATGTGCCCAGACTGCCCAAAGGCACCCTGCACCAGGCCGAGCAGCAACGGGGCGAAACCAGCCGGCAGGTGAAAAAGCGGGTGGTGGCGGCCAGGGAACAGCAACTGCAGCGCAGCGGTAAGCCCAACAGCCATCTGTCGCCAGGGGAGATCGATCAGGTTTGCCCTTTGCAGGCAACAGACAGGGCGTTTTTACAACAGGCTTGCGACAAACTCGGCCTGTCTGTCCGCAGCTATCACCGCATTCTCAAAGTATCCCGTACCATTGCCGACTTGCAGCAGGAAAAGCAGATAAATCAGACACATCTGGCCGAGGCTATGCAATACCGCGCCTTTGACCGCATGCTGGCCAGTCTGCTCAGCCAGTAGACAGGTGGCTGGCTGGCGATCCGAAGAGTTTTATTTAATAACCAATAACCGCCGGTGATACTTGCGCTTTACTTGACAACTCAATAGCATAGGGCCTTGTTGCGGCATTTTTGCATGCGTTGAATGTCGTTGTATTGATAAGAATAACGCCGTTTAAAAACCATAAAAACAATAGCAGTTTGCCGGCTGGCGACCCGTTTGGAATGGAATAATGAAGCGAATAGCACACCTTGCTCTGGCGATAGCCCTGATACATTCGACGGGCAGTATCGCAGCGGAAAACAAGTCCGTTGAGGAAATCCAACAGCAGATTCAGACCAACCAAAGCGAATACGACAGCTACCACAGAACGCTGGAAAGCGAGATTGCCCTGGCAGCTCAGTTGGAACGTGAATTGTCTGCGCTGAGAGCGCGAAATAAAGAACTGGAACATACCCGTCAGGTACGCCTGAACGAGATGAATGTCCAGTATGAGCGCACTATCGAAGATCCCAGTCTGGATATCAATCAGGCCCGTGAAGCATACTTGTCCGCCATGCGCGCGCACAAGGAAAACAAGGACGCTATCACCGCCAAGTACAATGAATGGCAGTCCAAGCTGCAGGATGTGGAACAGTTGCGCCTGTCCAAGCACAGCTTGCTGAACAAGATTGAAAGCCTCAAGGAACAGCTTAACAACGCCCGCGTTGATCGTTTGTTTAATGAGTTCAACCGCCAGGATCAGCTAACGGTCAATCATGAGATCACCTGTGATCGCAACGAAACCATCGGCAAATGTACCGAGCGCGGCAAGTTCCTGGCCAAACAGAAAGCGTCCAAGCGCTTCCTGGATCAGCTGTATGACGGCCTGACTGAAGCGGCCGCTGCCAAACAGCATCGTCCCTACTCGGAGGCCTATGTGATGATTCAGCGCTCCGATGTGACCCGTGATGGTTTCAGCGGCGCTGGCAACTACGCAGTACAGATGAACGTGGAGTTGAAGGGCAACCTCAAGCGTACCGAAGCCTGCCAGTTGCTCGGCCTGGACAAGCGTTACTGTGTGGCAGAGAGGACACTGCCAGAAGTGGCCAAAGTGATTACCGTGCCGGTGCAGAGCGACGGTTCCGCGCCGGTGGACGAGTCGGTTATGTATGAGCTGACGGTGCGTTCCAATGTGTATGACGATGAAGTCTTTATCGATGGCGTCAGCTACGGCTCCACCAAGCTGCAGATCATGTTGCCGGCAGGCCCTCATGAGCTGGAGGTGGTCAAGCGCGGCTATGAAACCTTCCGTCAGACCTTGCAATTGAAGGAAAGCACTACCCTCAAGGTGGATATGAAGCGCGCCCAGTTCGCCTTCAACAAGGGCGAGAAAGTGCAGGACATCCTGTACGGCGACGTCCCCGGTCCGCAACTGGTAGTGGTGCCTGCGGGCTCTTTCCGGATGGGCGATATTAACGGCACGGGCCTGGAAAATGAGCGTCCGGTCCAGACCCAGACCCTGAACAACTCTTTCGGCATCGGCGAGTTCGAAATCACCGTGGCCGATTTCAGACGCTTCGTCGAAGAAACCAGCTATGTGACCGAAGCCGAAAAAGACCGCGGTTGTGCCTTCTACGAGCAGGGCGAGCCGGTCTGGCAGGACCAGCTTAACTGGCGTACCCCTGGCTATGCGGTAACAGACAGCCATCCGGTGACCTGTATCAGCCAGCGCGACGCCCTGGCCTATGTGAACTGGTTGTCCGAAGCCAGCGGCAACAAATATCGCCTGCCCACCGAGATAGAGTGGGAATATGCCGCCCGCGCCAATACCGAAACCGATTTCTGGTGGGGCGAGAGCGTGGGTACCGGCAACGCCAACTGCGGCTGGTGTGGCAGCCAGTGGAGCAACATCAGCCCGGCGCCGGTGGCCTCTTTTGACCGCAACAGCTTCGGCCTGTTCGATACCGTGGGCAACGTCTGGGAGTGGACTGTGTCCAGCTCTTCACAGGACGGCGCAGTGGTGCGGGGCGGCGCCTGGAACTTTGCCCCGCGCCTGGCCAGGGTGTCCACCCGCATGGAGCTGGATCCCAACTTCCGCGCCAACTACATTGGCCTGCGGGTAGTCAGGGAAAGGTAAGCTCACAGGTGTCAGAAAAAACCGGCCTGAGCCGGTTTTTTTATGTCCATGGATGGACAGGCCGAGAACTGCTCCTGCGTTTTCGGCACTTCCGCCATCCGTGGCGGTCGTATTCCGGTGTTGTAGGGAACTCTCACCGGCTATGTCCATGGAGGGCCGGGCAGACGTGACGTGTGACGAGTAACGGGTGACAGGGGTCGGTCACCGGCGGCTACCCTATGCCCACACCACACAGACAGCCGCCAGCACGATCAGCAACAGGCCCCACTTATCTGCTCTGGCCAGCTTCTCACGAAACAGGTAATGGGAAATCAACAGGCTGAACAATATCTCCACCTGGCCCAACGTCTTGACCAGTGCCACCGATTCGAGGCTCATTGCGGTAAACCAGCCGATGGAACCTACACAACTGCAAAAACTGATGGTAAAGGTCAGGCGTGACCGTTTCAGAAGGGTCTTCAGGGTACCGGGCTCCCTCAACACCAGCCAAAGGATCAGGATTAGGGTCTGCAACAGGATGACCAGCAACAGCACCCAGGCAGCCCCGTGCGGAAAGGGCAGGCCCAGTTCCAGGCTGGCTTCCCTTACCCACAGGGACGTCAGCGCAAAGGACAGGCCGCTGCCCAGGCCCAGAGCCATTGCGCGGTTGGACCAGGTACCAAGGGCGCTGGCACCACTGAGCAGAAACACCGCCAATGCACCCACCAGCACTCCCAGCCAACCCAGCCAGGTCAGGGGCGAGGCAAAAAACACCACCCCCAGGGCCGCTGCCAGAATGGCTTCACTCTTGGCCAGACCCACGCCGATGGCGTAATTGCGGAACTGGAAGAGTTTGACCATCAGGATGGTGGCCAGGATCTGCATCAGCGCCGCGCCCCCGATAAAGCTCAGAAAGCCGGCGGAAAACTCCGGCATGGCCACAGGTTCTGCCTGGTAAAGACCCAACAGATAGAGCGCCGCCAGGGGCCCGGCCCACAGAAATCTTGCCAGGGTGACGCCACCGGCGCTCACATCCAGGCTGAGCTTTTTCTGAAAAGCATTGCGCCAGGCCTGCATAAACGCAGCCAACAGAGTAAAGGGGATCCAGAGCAAAGCAGATACCAGCGGTGAAATCAGGCTGGTGATACTAACCCGTCTAGATTTGTTGCAGCAAGGCTTTGATTACCGGCTCATTTTCGCGATCCCTCAGGCAGCAAAGACCGAGGCGGAAGGATTCGATATCCGGCAGGGGGATAATACTGATCTTGCCTGACACCACCGATTGTTCCACCACCGGACGGGGTACGATGCCAATGCCACAGCCCAGTGCCACCATACTGACAATGGCCTCATGGCCGGACACCGAGGCATATACCCTGGGGCGGACGCCCTGTTCGGCCAGCCAGTGATGTACGATACGCCTGGACGGGCCAGATTCAGGCAGAACCATGGACACCGCGCGCCAGTCCACCTGTTCAAGTTGGGTCAGGCGCAGGGCCGCCGGGCAGATCATCACCAGGGGCAGAGTATCCAGGTGCCGAAAGGCCAGTTCGTCCGGAAAGTCCGGGCCGCCGACGGTAATAGACATATCGGCCTTGCCTGCCAGCACCCGCTCGGTGGCCAGGGCCGGATCGCCGGTGGTCAGCTTGATTTCCACCTGGGGGTAGAGATGGCGAAAGCGTTCCAGCAAGGCGGGCAGATGACTGTAGCTGGCGGTGACTGAACAGAACAGGCTCAGTTCTCCGCTGACTTCCCGGCTGTGACTGTGAATTTCGGCCTTGACCTGCTGCCACTGACTCAACGTCTGTTGGCTGAACTCCAGCAGACGACTGCCGGCTGCCGTCAGCTTGACCTTACGATTGTCCCGTACAAACAAATCGGCACCGCATTCCTCTTCCAGTCGTTGAATAGCGCGACTCAGGGTGGAAGGACTCACATAGAGTGCCTCGGCGGTGCGGCCAAAATGGAGGGTGGAGGCCAGGTGCTGGAAGAGTTGCAGGCTGCGGATGTCCATATATGTTGCAAATAATGAAATACTATTTTGCAAATATATCATTTTATTCAACAAAGCCAATAGACTAAGCTCTGCTTCAACACAAGTACGTCACTGTCTTGTAAGAAGAATGGTTATGAGCCGCTTGCGGGCGACTCCGGAGAGATAAATGGCAAATTATTTTAATTCCCTGAATCTGCGCCAGCAGCTCGATCAATTAGGGCGCTGTCGCTTTATGGGCCGGGAAGAGTTCAGCAACGGCTGTGATGTGCTCAAAGGCCGGAAGATTGTGATTGTTGGTTGTGGTGCCCAGGGCCTGAACCAGGGCCTGAATATGCGGGACTCCGGTCTGGATGTGGCCTATGCCCTGCGTCAGTCAGCTATTGATGAAAAGCGTGATTCCTGGCAACGGGCCACCAGCAATGGTTTTGAAGTGAGTACTTACCAGCAGTTGATTCCTAGTGCGGACCTGGTCTACAACCTGACGCCGGACAAGCAGCACGCCAGTGTGGTCGAGGCCGTCATGCCGCTGATGAAACAGGGCGCAACCCTGTCTTACTCCCATGGTTTTAATATTGTCGAGGAAGGGCAGCAAATCCGCGGTGATATCACTGTGGTCATGTGTGCCCCCAAGTGCCCGGGTACTGAAGTACGCGAAGAGTATAAGCGCGGCTTCGGGGTGCCCACGCTGATTGCCGTGCATCCGGAAAACGATCCTGATGGCCAGGGCTTGGCCATCGCCAAGGCACTGGCCTCTGCCACCGGCGGCGATCGCGCCGGCGTATTGCAATCGTCTTTTGTGGCCGAGGTCAAATCGGATCTGATGGGAGAGCAGACCATACTGTGCGGGATGCAGCAGGCTGCCGCTATCCTGGGCTATGACAAAATGGTGCAGGACGGGGTCGACCCCGCTTATGCCGCAGCACTGATTCAGTATGGCCTGGAGGCTGTGACCGAAGCCCTGAAGATAGGCGGCATCACTCATATGATGGATAGGTTGTCCAACCCGGCCAAGATCCGTGCGCATGAATTGTCAGAGGAGCTCAAGTCTCTGTTGCGTCCGTTGTTTGAAAAACACCAGGACGATATTCTCAGCGGCGAATTCTCCCGCAACATGATGCAGGACTGGGCCAACGGCGACGCCAACCTGCTCAGATGGCGTGAAGAAACGGGTCGCAGTGGCTTCGAACAGGCCCCTGTGTATCAGGGCAAGATCGACGAGCAGGAATTTTTCGATAAGGGCATCTTCCTGGTAGCCATGATCAAGGCAGGTGTGGAGCTTGCATTCGATGTGATGGTGGAGTCAGGCATGCTGCCTGAGTCGGCGTACTATGAGTCCCTGCATGAAACACCGCTGATCGCCAATACCATCGCCCGTAAACGTTTGTATGAGATGAATGTGGTCATTTCAGATACGGCCGAGTACGGCAACTACCTGTTTGCCAATGCCGCCATTCCGCTGCTGGCCGAAAAGCTGATGCCCGACGTGGGCACTGACCTTATCGGAAAGGGCTTGCAGAGCACCGGCAACAAGGTGGACAACAAGACTCTGGTGCAGGTCAATCAGGCCATACGCGAGCATCAGGTAGAAAGAATTGGCCAGGTTTTGCGTGGCTATATGACGGAGATGAAAGCCATAGTGACTGGCTAACCGGGACGCCGGACGGAGTCACCCTCCGGCACTCGCTTCTCCCCTGGAATGCCAGGATTGGCAATGTGCGGCCCAGGTTCCTGCCGCAGCAGTCATGCCGGAGGCATGTGTATACAGTTCTGTCGTTAGGTGCTGTTAAAGCCCTTTGCCCGGTCAATTTGGCCGGGCTTTTTTATGCTGTGAAGAGTGAGGAGTGAGCTTGACTTAACCAATTGATCCGTCGGCTTTTCTGCCAACTGCCAGCCCGGCTCAGGATTCTTTGTAGACTTCCGCAGTGCGGGTTTGCAGCACTTCGATGGGCATCCCTTCTTCTATCATGCCTTCATTCAGGGCGATCAGGTTCATGCCGAAATTAATCTTACCTGTGGCATCTTTACGAAACTTCGACAGGGTGGCCAGGGGCTCCTTATCCGGCAGGAAGTCACCGGTCAGGGGATCCCGGGTCGTAAAAATACAACGGCTGCAGGGACAATCCAATTTGAACTCCACCTGGCCGATACGGATGCGCTGCCAACCGTCCTCAGCAAATGGTGCAGTGCCGGAGACCACCAGATTTGGCCGGAACTGAGCCATCTCACTGGCAACGGCAGAACGGCGGTTGAGCTCCTCCAGGGAGGCCTGGGAAATCAATAGCAGTGGGAAGCCGTCGGCAAAGCTGAGCGGCACGCCGGCCTTGGCCCCAAATCTTACGGAGGTCTGCCCGCAGTACAGTAAATGGCACTGACGGCCCAGGAGTTCACTGAACCAGTGATCGGCCTCGTCGGTGGTGCGCAGTCCTTCGAACTCGTCTTTCCACACATGGGTGGCCATACCGCCATGGGCAAAATCGTCGTAGCGCAGCAGCAGATCGGCACTTTCTGGATGGCAGACCCTCAGCCCGTCCCTGACCGGTACGGCCTTGACCTGCACCAGTTTGGGCAGGGCCCGTCCGGTCAGCATGCGACCTTTGCTGTCTGCCAGCATAAAGCGCCTGTCAAATGACAGCCCATAAGAGTCCACATCGCTGCGACTAACTCGCAGCCCCTGGGTGGATTTAATTGGAAAGATACTGATTTGACTAAGAAACATCGACATGCCGGTTCCTACTCTTTGAGGTCCTTTAATCTGCCATTTCTGAGGCTGTATATCCAGCTGTGGATGGCCAGTTGCTGTCCCCGGGCCAGGGCGTCCCGCACGATGGACGTGCGCCTGACGTTGTTGGCCTGCTCCAGTACATTGAGCTCACACAGACGCTGGATTCGCTCCTCGCCCGGCAGCTTTTGCAATTCCGGATCGTGACGGGCCGCGATATCCTGGATATGGGCCAGCCAGTTGTCGATCAGGCCCAGTTGCCGTCCTGCCAGGGCGGCCTCAACGCCTCCGCAGCCGTAATGGCCACAGACAATCACATGCTTGACCTTTAGGACATCCACTGCATATTGCAGTACCGACAGGCAGTTAAGATCCGTATGGATCACCAGGTTGGCCACATTGCGATGCACGAAAATGTCACCGGGAAGCAGATCGACTATCTGATTGGCCGGCACCCGGCTGTCGGCGCAGCCAATCCACAAATACTGGGGACTCTGCTGCTCGGACAGCTTGCGGAAAAATCCCGGCTCAGCCTGTTGGGTGCGCTCGGCCCACTGCCGGTTGTTGTGAAAAAGTTCGTCGATATCGCTCATCAGAGCTGCCCGCTTGGAATAGGTGGCGGCGAGTGTAGTCCCTTTACCCTCGCTTTCATATCTGACCATGCAGGCTTTGATGGAGCTGCTCAAGGCTTTCCAGCTCCTGCTGACGTTTTTCCCGTTGCCTGGCGGTCAACCACCACCAGGGAGGAATAATAACCAGCAGCGCCAGCAGGGTCAGTGAGCCCCTGACTTTCAGTGCCTCTGAACTGATGGCACCGAAGTACCAGCCCCCCGCCATCAGCAGCACAAAAGCCAGCGGCATGGCCAGCAGACAGGCCCGGGTCAATCTGACCAGTTGCAGGTTGTTCCGGCCCTGCTGAAGGAGGCAAAGCAGGTAGTGGCGGATATCACCCCGGGACGCCCTGAGAATCATGCGTCGCAGCCATAGGGCATAGCCTGTTGCCAGCAGGGCCACCCCCAGCATGGCGATGATCCAAAAGCGTTCGAACCAGTGCAGCTCATGCCGCAGCTGTGCGTAGAGTACGGCCAGTACCACCAGAGCACCCAGATCAAGCAGCAGAAAACTCCACTGCCGCCACCTGGTTCGCCGCCAACGCTTTTCCAGCTCCCGGGTGTCGGGCAGTTCCAGGTCCAGGCTCTGCCACCGGGCTTTGAGGGGATCTTGTTCAGACATCTTCCAGTTCCTTACTTAGGCGCGCCTTGGCGCGACTGAGAATAACACCCACGTGGTTGCCGGTCAGTCCGCAGATTTCGGCAGTTTCCTGATAACTCAGGCCTTCCATAAACAGGGTGACCACCTGGCGTTCCTGCAGCGGTAAGCGGCGTACTGCCACCAGTAACGCATTCTGGCGCTGATGGCCTATCGCACTGGCTTCGGGCTCGGGCCCCTTGTCATCTGGCAGCGACTCGTCAAGGGCTTCCCGGTCACGAAGGCGTACCTGACTGGCCACATGGCTGACACAACGGTTATGGGCCACTTTGAGCAGGTAGGTCTTTTCACTGCTCTGGCCGCGAAAGGCGCTCATGGCCTGCCATACCGCCAGGGAAATTTCCTGCAGCAGTTCTTTTCTGAGTTCAGGATTGGCTTCATAGCTGGCGGCGACCCGGCTGAGCAGTGGTCCGTAGCTGGCGGCGACCCGGCTGAGCAGTGGTCCGTACTTATTGATCAGACTGGCAAATTCCAGGGGTATCCCTTATCACAGACGATTTGTGGCAGTAGTCTGCGTCAGCGCGAATTTATTACAACAAAAAATTTTGTAATAAATAAGGCAAGCCCGGGACTGTAAGGGTAGCTAACTCACAAAGGAGCAACCCCATGACCATCGAACTGTTTATTTTGCTGTTTGCCGGGCTGCTGGCGTTGTCGCTGGCATTGTGCTGGCTGGATCACCGCCATGGCTGGCAATGGATGGACTGGCTTAACGGCAAGGTATCCTCACCCTTCCGGAAATCTGATAGTCCATGCAATTCTCAGAAAAAAGATCAGACCATCGGGCAACTGGAAGAGCGGATCCGGGTGCTGGAACGTATCGTTACTGAACCGGCCTATGAGCTGAACCGGGAACTGGAACGGCTAAAAGAAAAGGGGCGATAAGCCCCTTTATCAAAGTAAAACGTGTTACCGGTTACTGACGGATATGGCCGTCACCCAGCACGATAAACTTCTCAGTGGTCAGGCTCTCGGCACCCATGGGACCGTAAGCGTGCAATTTACTGGTGGAGATGCCTATTTCAGCCCCCAGACCCAGCTCGCCGCCGTCAGAGAAACGCGATGATGCGTTGGCCATGACTACAGCAGAGTTTACGTCACGGATAAACTGCTGGGCACGGGAGTAGTCCTGGGTGGCGATCACTTCGGTGTGTCCCGAGCTGTGCTGCTCCAGATGCTCAATGGCCTGGTCATAGCTGTCCACTACCCGAACGGCAATCTCCATGGCCAGATACTCGGTATCCCAGTCTGCTTCGGTGGCCGGCTCGGCGCCGTCGAAATAAGCGATGCTGTTTTCACAGGCATGCACCCGAACCTTGTGCTCGGCAAACATGGCGGCCGCCATGGGCAGGAAACTGGCGGCGATATCCTTATGCACCAGCAGGGTTTCCAGCGAGTTGCAGACGCCGGTACGCTGAGTCTTGCCGTTCATCAGCAGGCTCAGGGCCTTGACCTCGTCGGCGGCTTTATCCACATACAGATGGCAGACGCCCTTGTAATGCTGGATAACCGGGATGCGGCTGTTTTCTGAGACGAAGCGTATCAGGCCCTCGCCACCGCGGGGAATGATCAGATCGATATCCTGGTTCAGTGTCATCAGCTCGTTCATAATGGCCCGATCCGGGTCCGGCACCACGACCACGGCGTTAGGATCCACACCATGACTCTTCAATGCCAGATGAATGCACTCGGCCAGGGCCAGATTGGAATGAAGGGCTTCTTTTCCTCCCCGTAACACCACTGCGTTACCGGCCTTGAAGCACAAGGCGGCGGCGTCGATAGTCACATTGGGGCGGGACTCGTAAATCATGGCAACCACCCCCAGCGGGATGCGCATTTTGCCCACTTCGATACCACTGGGCTGGCGACGGATATCGCGGATACTGCCAACCGGATCGTCCTGGGCGGCAATCTGGCGCACCGCATTGGCAATATTACCAATGCTCTGCTCGCTCAGTGTCAGTCTGTCCAGCATGGCTTCGGACAGATCTGCCTGACGTCCTGCCTCCAGATCCTCTTTATTGGCGGCCAGGATTTTGTCCGTCTGTTTCAGCATGTTGTCGGCGATACTGTTGAGCACCTCGACCTTCTTGCTGGCGGTCAGTTTGGCCACCTGGCGGGAGGCAATCCTGGCCTTCTTGGCCATCTCTTTGATAGAAAAAGTCATACATTCTCCTTGTTGGGAGGCAGCCGTCCTGCATGCCGGCTGCGGTGAATTCTGTGCTGTTTGGGACCGGGCAGTTAAAGCAGGGCCAGATCGTCCCGGTGGACGGCGGCTTCGCCGGAGGAATAGCCGATCACGTTCTCGAAGTCGTCGCTGCGCATGCCCTTGATGGCATTCAGATCTGCGGCACTGTACAAGGCCACGCCCTTGGCAAAGGGGACGTTCTCATGACAAATCTCCACGGCATCACCGGCCAGGAAGTCTCCCCCTACCTTGGTAATTCCGATGGGCAGCAGGGACGCGCCGGTCTGGATCAGGGCCCGTTTGGCCCCCTGATCCACCTCAATGCGGCCGGTGGCTATCAGGGTATGCTTAAGCCACTGCTCCTTGGCGGAATCTGGCGTTTTGGTGGGTGTGAAGCGGGTACCGGGAATGCGTCCATCGAGCAGCGCATCGAAGACTTCCCCTTTGCTGCCGTTGACGATCAGCGTCTGGATACCGCTCTCGGCACATTTGTCAGCGGCCTCAATCTTGGTGCGCATGCCGCCCGTGCCCACCTTAGTGCCAGGCCCCCCGGCCAGAGCATAGATTTCTCCATTAATCTGCTCCACCACGGGAATCAGTTCGGCTTCGGGATTGATCCTGGGGTCGGCGTTATACAGGCCATCGATGTCTGAGCAGATGATCAGCGTATCGGCCTCGGCCACCATGGCCGCATAAGCCGCCAGATTGTCGTTGTCGCCCACCTTAAGCACATCAACGGCGACCGTGTCGTTTTCATTGACCACCGGCAGTACATTATTGTTGAGCAATTCCCTGAGGGTGTTCTTGATATTGACGTAGCGGGATCGGTCATGAAAGTCATCATAGGTCAAAAGGACCTGGGCGCAGGGGAAGTCAAAAAACCTCGACCAGTTGGCCATCATCTGTGTCTGGCCGACTGCAGCCATGGCCTGCTTTTCCGCAATAGACGGATGGGCATTGTGGGCAATGGTACTGCGACCCGCTGCCACACTGCCTGAAGAGACGATGACAACCTGCTTACCCTGTTCCCGACTCTCGGTGATGAATCTGGCGATGGCCAACAAGTACTTGGCACTGCACTGATGACCATCCGGTGAAATCAGTGCGCTGCCAACTTTAATTACGGCCCTTTGCCAGTTAAATTCAGACATTTACCCTCCATAATCGAAATTCTTATATTAGGATACCGACTTAAAAACGATAAACAAGCACGTTTAGTTATAAGCTAATGGAACAGTTTTACACCAGTGTAAAGCCTCTGCTTTACACTGGTGTGGCTCCTGTCGATTGACAGGCAGTTTTGCTTCCTGATTATAGCGGGGATGGATTGAGATTGAGGGGTAACTTCATGCAGCCTGCCTGACCTGGATTACCGATCATTTCATCATAGGTGGACTGATGAAGCAGTTCTGCCTGATCTATCACGCAAGCGGCCAGGCTTGCCCGGATTTGCCCAACGCATGCAAAGCTGGCTGGCCTATCACCTTCGAAAACCGTAGCTTCCCTGCCGTTGATGCTCACTTTGAGCAGGTAAATGCCCATCCCACAGGATTGTACCCAGACATGATCCCAATGGGTGCGGTTACTGGTCAGTTCCTTCAGTTGGTACTTCATGGCTTTGCTCCGCGATTCGTCTGCGTGGTTCAACAGATTACGCGACAAAGCCGGTTTCAGTTCAGCCCCGTGGCTGCTCCTCCATCTGCACAAAAGGCCGGACGGGAGCCTTGATACGTATGCTCAGCAAAAGCCCAATACTTAACAGGGTACCCAGCCCCAGACCGGCCATCAACCAGGCCGGCAAGCTGAGATACAGAAGTACGGCCAGCACCAGTATATTTTTCATCCCCTCCAGCCACCAGGCAAAGGGGCGCTGCTCCATTAGTGCACCGATACTGAAACTGGACAGCAGCACAAAGCCCAGCAGGCCCCACTGCTGTCCCAGGGCCAGTTTGTCCACCGACAACATCAGCATAAAGGTAACCAGTACTGTCAGGCCATGCTGGATGACACAATAAACCTTGGTGGTCGCGGTGAGGGGAATATCAAACTTTCTGAAGCGGGTGAGATCGGCTCTGGGTAGCGGATACTTTTCTTCCACATCGGCCGGCCGCCAGCCGGTGCGTCTGAACCAGATACTCAGTTTGTCCTGCCAGCGGCCGGCATGCCAGCAATCTTTAGCCAACTGGCTGTATACATGCACATTGGCCCACAAGGGATTCCAGCTATGCAGGGCCTTGCGAATGCCAAACAGGGGTGGCTCTTCGTCCAGTTCTTCCTGAAAGGAACCAAAGAGTCTGTCCCAGACAATAAATACGCCCCCATAGTTTCTGTCGATATAGACCTGATTCTGGGCATGGTGGACCCGATGGTTAGAGGGCGTAACGAAGACCCATTCAAACCAGCCCAGCTTTGGTACATGGCGGGTATGCACCCAGAACTGGTAGATCAGGTTGAGGGAACCCACTGCCACAAAAATAACCGGCTCGATACCGAGCAGCGCCATAGGCAGATAGAACAGCCAACTGAACAACCCGCTGCTGCTTTGCCTCAGGGCTGTAGTGAGGTTGTATTCTTCGCTGGAATGATGCACCACATGGGCGGCCCACAGAATATTCATTTCGTGACCCAGCCGGTGATTCCAGTAGTAACAGAAGTCATAAAGCACGAATGCCAGCACCCAGACCCAGGCCATGTCGGGTAAAGACATCAGAGCCACATGTTCGAATACCAGTGCATAGAGGGTAAAGGGCACCAGTCTGCGGGCAATGCCGGTCGCCCGGCTCAGCACTCCGGCGCTGAGGCTGTTGACGGCATCGTTAACCCGGTAATAATCCGTTTTCCTGACCTTTTCCAGGATCAGTTCCAGACCGATTAGCAAAAAGAAAAAGGGTACTGCCAGCAAAATGTAACTCATGACAGGAACTCGCTACCTGGGGACCGGGTCCGCAAATTGTTAAAAAAGGGTTAAATTACCTCGTCTGACCAGTGTAATCCGCCGTTTGCTGACTGTCTAGCGAGTCACCAGGGGAACTGTGGCATGCTCTGGTGGTCTTGAATTGTTGTACTGATTAATCAATAAGTTGCACTATCATTGTTGTTAGAGGCCGCAGAGGGGTTGTGGATGTGATCCCGGCTGCGATTGACTTATACTGATATACAGAGCAAACCCATAAGGCGAGTGGTTATGACAGATAATGACACTGCAGAAAAGAAGTCCCTGATCCCCCATTTTCTTGTCGGGGCGTTGATCCTGATTGGACTGGTCGCGGTCTATTTCTGGCAGGCGGACCCCGAGCCGGCACCCAGGGTGGAAGAACCGGTGGCCATGCCAGTGGACGAGCCACAGGTGCCAGAGCCAGAGCCTGAACTGGACCCCGACGCCGCAGCGCCGCTGGAAACACCGGAGAATATGCAGCCACCTGCCCCTGAACCGACGCCTGAACCCGAGCCTTTGGATATCACCGATGGCGCGGTCAAGACTGCCGTGCTGGAAACCGGCGAGTATGAGGCAATGGCGAGGCTGCTGGTGGATGAAGACCTGCTGCGCCGCTTCGTGGTCTTCAGCAAAAACCTGTCTGACGAACAACTGGCGGCCAATCACGGAGTCCTGCAGCCCCCCAAACAGGAATTCCGGGTGTATCGCCAGGCAGGCAAGGAATGGATCGATGCGGCCAGCTATAAACGCTATACGCCTTATGTAGAAGCGTTGGACAGTCTGGACACAGATCAGCTCATTCAGCTTTATGGTAAATACAAGCCGGCCATTAACGAGGTTATGGCTGAGCTGGGTGAAGGCTCCAGGGATTTCGATACTGTGCTGACTGATGCGATTAACCACCTTCTGGATACTCCTGAAGTGCCTATGCCTGTTGAGGTCACCTCGGACAGCGTCATGTACAAATACGTGGATGAACGACTGGAGTCTTTGACTCCTCCGCAAAAACAATTGCTCAGAACGGGTCCCGAGAACATGCGGGTGATCAAGGCAAAACTCCGGGAAATTCTTGACGCCCTGATGCCCTGATGGATCTGTCACGCCTCGAACGGCAACTGAAGGAGCACAACAGTGCGATTGCGCCGGTCGAACAATGGGATCCGCCCTTCTGTGGGGATCTGGATATGCAAATCCGCCATGATGGAAGCTGGCACTACATGGGCACCCCCATTGGCCGCCAAGCCCTGGTCAGGCTGTTTGCCAGTGTACTGAAACGGGAAGGGGAAAATTACTATCTGGTTACCCCTGTGGAGAAAGTCGGCATTCAGGTTGAAGACGTTCCCCTGATCGTCACCAACTGGCGAGAAGAACAGGGTGTGTTAGTCTTCACTACCAATACGGGTCATAGCTTTGTGGTTGGTGAGGAACATCCGGTGACATTGATGTCGGATCGTGTCACCGCCGATTTGCTGCCTTATGCCAATGCCTGGCGTAATCTCTACGCCAGGCTGCATCAGAATGTGTTTTACCAATTGGTCGGACGCGGCAGAGAGACCCAACTGGAGGGACACAGGCAATTGGTAATCGACAGTGGTGACTACAGCTTCAGCCTTGGCATACTCTGAAAGCCAGTGCTAGCCGAAGGTTTTTACCATGGCGGCGATCTGGTCGATACTCTTCTTCAGTGAATCGGAACTTTGTTCCATGGACTGGGCCACCTGGGTGTTGTCGTCTGCCACCTGGGTAATGTTACCGATATTGCGGCTGATCTCCTCACAGACTTTTTCCTGCTCTTCTGAAGCCGTAGCAATCTGGGCTGAAAAGTCGGCGATCTCGGCCATCATCTGGTAGATATCGCCGATGGCCCCGGCTGACTCATTGGCATCCTGCACACAATCCATCGCCTGCTCCTTACTGGCCTCCATGCTGGAAACCCACTCCTTGAGGGTCTTACGCATGGCCTGCAGACTTTTGTGAATATTGGCAGTGGAAGTCTGGGTCCGGGTACTGAGGGCGCGAACTTCATCGGCCACCACCGAGAATCCCCGGCCGCTTTCGCCAGCCCGGGCCGCCTCAATGGCGGCGTTCAGGGCCAGCAGGTTGGTCTGCTCGGCGATGGCTTCGATTTCACCCATCACCCCGGCGACCTTGTCGGCCTCCATCACCAGTTGGTTGGCCGACCCCGCGGCCTGTTCCACCACCTTGGCCAGGTTGCTGACCTTTCCTTTACTGTGCTGCACGCTGTCCCTTGCAGTGGAACAGAAATCGCTGGCTTCACGAACCTTGGATGAGGTGTCGACGGTATTACGGGCAATTTCCTGGCTGGTGGCGGCCATCTGGGTAATAGCCGTGGCAATTTGCTGAACTTCAAATTTCTGCTGCTCCAGGCCTGCAGCAGTGGTGTGGGCAGCTTCGCTGGTGGTTCTTGCCACCCCGGCCAGCCCATGGGATGAATCCAGCATACGCCCAAGCACGGTGCGGATCCTGGCCTGTTTGAGTCCCAGATGGAAGTCGAAGTGGCTGTCCACACCCTTGCCGCTGTATATGTAGCGGCTGATGCTGTCGTAGGATCGTTGCAGGGATTTCGCCGCAACCGGCAATTTGACCACTTCATCCCAGAAAAGTCCCCCTAACAAAGCCAGGGAAACCAGTCCGGTGGCACCCGCTATCCAGCCGCCAAACCAGAACAGCATGACCAGCATCAGCAGGACGATAACACCGGCAGCCAGGAACTTCTGCTGCGGACCGGTCTCCCGGGCACTGAATTTGTCGGCGTTAAGGTCACGGTATGCCTTCTCAGCCCGTTCGACAAACTTCCGCTGAGGTTTGACCCGGACCGATTGGTAGCCCACTTTGTTACCTTTGTCGTAGATCGGGGTGACATAGGCATCCACCCAGTAATAACGTCCATCCTTGCACAGGTTTTTGACCATGCCGCGCCAGGCCTGCCCTTTTTCCAACTTCTCCCATAAATCCCTGAAGGCTTGCTTAGGCATATCGGGATGACGTACCAGGTTATGGTTTTTACCCACCAACTCATCAAACCTGTAACCGGCGACCTGACAGAAACTGTCGTTGGCATAAGTGATCACACCCCGCAGATCTGTCGTCGACACCAGTTCCTGTTGCTCGGAATACTGGACTTCTTCATTTACTACTGTCTGACTGCGGCGCATCTGGCTTCCCCTGTTCAAGAGCGGACTACTAAAGGCCTATCATAGCAAATGTTGCCTTGCATCCAGCAGCTTAGTTTATCCGCAAAGGAGGGGGTTCAGTCGCATACGCCCTTTGGTCAAGCAGGTTCGGAGGCCGCCGGGACCCCAGTTGCCACGACTGGCAGCCTCCCTGCGACCAGAAGCTTTGATCTGTGCTCCCTGGTCTTCTACTGTGGGTAGTTCCCATACCACAGGAACATAATAATGAAAAAATCCGCCCTCACATTACTGGCGGGTCTTGGCCTGGCCTGCTCAGCCCAAGCCGCCACCTATATCCACGCCGGTAAACTGATCACAGCCAAGAACGATAAGCTGCTGACCGAAATGACGGTGATAGTCGAAGGCAACCAGATCACCAACGTCATGGAAGGCTATATCCAGCCGGGGGCGGAGGATACCCTGGTGGACCTGAAAGACAGTACTCTGATGCCCGGCCTGATGGATATGCATACCCATATCAGTTCGCAACAGGGACCAGGGGCCTATATGGAGCGCTTCACTCTCAATGAAGCGGACTACGCCCTCAAAGGGGTGCACTACGCTGGCAAGACACTGGATGCAGGCTTTACCACTATTCGCAATCTGGGTGACAGCCACAACGAATCGGTAGCCTTACGAAAAGCCATCGAACAGGGGCTGGTCAAAGGCCCCCGCATCTACACGGCCGCCAAGACTATTGCCACCACCGGCGGCCATGGGGATCCCACCAACGGACGGGCAAAGGCGATTATGGGTGATCCGGGCCCCAACGAAGGCGTGGTTAACGGCGTCGCCGAAGCACGACAGGCCGTTCGCCAGCGCTATAAAGATGGTGCCGACCTGATTAAGATTACTGCCACCGGCGGGGTCTTGAGTGTGGCCAAGAGTGGCCAGAATCCCCAGTTTATGGAGGATGAGCTCAAGGCCATTGTCGATACCGCCAGGGATTACGGCATGACGGTCGCGGTGCACGCCCATGGTAAAGAGGGGATGAAACGCGCCATAGAGGCCGGGGTCACATCCATTGAGCATGGTACTTACATGGACAAGGAGGTGATCAATCTGATGAAGAAACACGGCACCTACTATGTCCCTACCGTGCTGGCCGGAAACTGGGTGGCGGAAAAAGCCAAGATTGATGGCTTCTTCCCGGAGCTGGTACGGCCCAAGGCGGCGGCCATTGGTCCACTGATTCAGGAAACGTTCGCCAGGGCCTACAAAGCCGGCGTAAAAATCGCATTCGGCACAGACTCGGGTGTTTCCGCCCATGGTGACAATGGACAGGAGTTTGTCCTGATGGTGGAGGCCGGCATGCCGGCCATTGAAGCTATCAGGGCAGCCACTTACCACGGTGCCAAATTGCTGAATATAGAAGATCAGCTGGGTACAGTGGAAGCCGGTAAACTGGCCGACCTGGTCGCTGTGCCGGGTAACCCCATCGAGGATATCAGTCGCATGAATCAGATCAATTTTGTAATGAAAGACGGTCAGGTCTACAAGAATCTCTGACAAGTCCGGCAGGGGGTCGTATACCCATCTGACAGGTATTTACCCCTGCCAATCCCTGTAAAATTTACCACTTCAACTGTAATTCCCTACCGTCCGTACATGACCTGCCTGCTCCTCCCTACGAGCACTTCTCCCTAAGCAACTGATTTTTAACAACTTACCTCACCTGGCATTAGGGTTGCTGAAGTTACCTGGAAAGCTAAAACCTTACCCGGCATCACGAAAGGAGAATATTATGGCTACAGCAACTCCCACAGGCAGCGCAGGCAACGGCGGCAAATCGCCAACCACCGAGCGCGCCACCAAGGCTGCACATGAGAAGATAGACGAATGGGCAGAAAGAGCGTCCAGCGCAGAAGAGACCGTTCGCCGACGCGCGGCCGACTCAAATGAGGCCCTGGCAGCCAGAAAAGAAGAACTTAAGCGTCAGATTGACAGTACCGTATCCCGCACCAACAGGCTGATTGCCGACCATCCTCTGGCCAGCGCGGGAGTCGCCTTCGCAGCCGGCGCACTCTTTACCTACCTGATGCGTCGCAAATAAGGGGGGCTGGTGAATAGCTCCTCCCCCGGCCAGTCTGGTCAGGAATCCTTCGCCGACAGCATTAAGTTGCTGGCGGCAGCCCTGTCAGAACTGGCCGCGGCCTATAAGGACCAGACCAAATGCGTGGGCCGGATTGCCCGCACAGAGTGGCGCCTGTCAGTCCGGGCAGTGGTACTGGCCCTGATTTGCATGATTTGTTTTGGGTCATTACTCGGTGCCTTCTGGCTGTCTGGTTTGCTGCTGCTTACCCTTGCCCTCCATGCCGTCAGCGCTTCCTGGCTGTTGAGTATCAGCACTACTTTGTTACTCCAGTTGCTGATGCTGGTGTATCTGGTACGTACCCTGCACCGTCTTTTTGCCCGGGTCGGGTTCTCCCAGACGCAGCAGGCTGCCCGTCACCTGGTCAGCCTGCCGATACAGAAGGCACCGGAACATGCTGGCTGAATGGCTATTACATAAGCATTTGAAGCGTCTGGAAAAGCAGCGGGCAGAATACCGTCGTAATACTGACTTTATACTGGCGTATCAACAGATTGCCCGCAGCAAAGGCACTCGGGCCCTCAGCTCGCCACCTGGACTGGCAATTTGCTTCACAGCTGGCTGTGTCACCGAGGTTGCCCGGGACAAGGTCACGCTACCCTGGCATCTGTTGCGCTTGATCCTGATTTGGGTGTAAGTCTTTGCCTGGGGCTGTCGATAAAGTTTCATTTGGCTAAATCTTGGCCAGGCTCTACAATGCCCACTCTGGCTCATTCTCCGCCACAGGGACGGCAATGCGATTCTCCTCTTTTCCACTGATATGTTTCTGCCTGCTGATGGCGGGGTGCAGCAGCCAGCCTGAGTTATTGCCGGAATTGAGCATCCAGGAAAGTAAAAAGCTCCAGCAAGAACAAAACCTGCCGGCTATCAGCCTGTTTTATCGCATTCACAGTGAGGCGCTGAGCCGTGAGTGTGAAGAATCCCGACAGTCACTGGCCAGCCACTGCCAGGAAAATGCCTTGGATGCCAGCCACTACCAGGCGGGCTTCGAAGGCACGAATCTGTTTCCCCTGGTCATGCTGGAAGAGTCCGGCCCCGATTACGAACTGATTCTGACCACGGCCAGCTTCTATGGTCCGCAAAGTGAAATGAAAGCAGAACTGCTGCTGGCCTGGCGTGGAATACTGCTCAAAGAGTACCGCTACAGTCTGCCGCTCGCGGAGGGGCTGGACAGTCCACAACAACTGGCCGATCAACTGGTGAGTTACTTTGTCAGTGATGCACTCTCTGAAGGTGTATTCGGCTCAGGCTATCTGGCCAGGACACTTAAATCGGATGATTATGAGGTGGATCTCAAGGCCCCTAATCAGGTTTCTAATTTCAAACTGAGCAAACGGCTGGTCTATAACGATCCGCTGGAAGGCTCGACCTTGACGTATCAGGATCCCGACTTTGACAATGACCGTATTGAGGTCAGCGTTTATCCTATTCCCACCAGCGATCTCAGCAATTTACCGGGCATTATAGAAGACGAAACGGATAAACTGCGCAAAAACCTGACTTCCTTTGCCCGGGAACACAGTCTGCCCCCCCTGTTCATGAGTGAGGATATCCTGGTGAATCTTCAGGTACAGGGACGGGAAATCAACGGCTACTATCTGGATGCGAGTATCGAGAGCAGCGCCGAACCATTTTATGCTTCGTACTTTTTCTTCATTCAGCATGACAAGATAGTTAAATTTACGACCACTTTTCCCTCAAGTTTTGCTATGGATTTTGTCAAACAGGCCCTGCCACAGATGCAAATTCCCAGTGAATCCCCCTTTATGTCAAGACTCAGGTCAATCAACTGATCAAGTAACGAAAAAATCGATTGCCAGAATTGACCTGTTGCATTGGCACCCGCAAGCAATCGATGAGATAGTTGTTTACGGCGTATTTGTCCTTCATAAAAGGTCATCGTGGATAACAGGAACATGATGACTAAGGGAAAAAGGAGCACAAGATGAGCAACATTGATATTGGCATTACCACCCAGGACCGCGAAGATATTGCAGAGGGTCTGAAGCGGTTACTGGCAGATTCTTACACTCTCTATCTGCAAACACATAATTTCCATTGGAATGTCACCGGCCCACAGTTTCGCGAGCTGCACCTGATGTTCGAAGAGCATTATACTGAGCTGGCCATCGCCGTTGACGATCTTGCCGAGCGCATCCGGACCCTGGGCGTCTACGCACCGGGCACATACAAGGCTCTCTCCATGTATTCTTCCATCGAAGAGGTCGAAGACATACCGGCCGCCTCAGAGATGGTGGTGATTCTGACCAAGAGTCACGAGCAGGTCGTCAAGACCTGCAGGGACGTATTGAAACTGGCCCAGGAAGGCGACGACGAGTCTACCGCGGCTCTTGTTTCAGATCGTATGCGCATCCATGAGAAAACTGCCTGGATGTTGCGGGCAATGCAATAATACAGCTACGTTCAGGGGTGCCCTGGCGCCCCGCCTCTCTCGACTGAGTCACTTTTCTGCTCTGCTGCCTGCTATGCAAGGCATACCAAATGCGTTGTTGATAATTATTCTCATTTGCACTAACTTGGTCTTATCCTCTTTTAACAGACCAAGGATCGTCATATGCAACGTGATTTTCTCTGCCCTCCTCACCGGGCCTGGCTGAGCGCCAATCCGGATTTCGTCATGTCTCATTTCAATCGTTGGTGGTCGGCTGCTCAATGTTTTCGTTACCAGGAGCAATGGGAGCAGGCCTTACCTTTTCTTGGCTGTGCGTTCGAAACAATCGAGCTCTTGCTGAAGCAGCCCCGCGCACAAGACAGGATGTGGGTGGTACAGCTCACTGCTACCGCGATACTGCTGGCCGATACCTTTTCGAAGTTGCATCGAAACGAGGAGGGTTGGCAAGTCATCCACAGAACACGCGATCTGCTGACGGAGCTGGTGCAGCGGCACAGAGACCTTTGGCAAACTTGCCAGAAGTGCCTGAAAACCCTGAAGGAAGCGTCACTGAGCAATCTGCAGGGAGCCTTGGCTGAGAGAGTCTCAGGTGGACTGCATTGAAGGCAACGGTCAACCCTCAGAAGGAGTTCAGACCGGTCACAAGGCTGACCTACAGCGACGAGGGACTGGAAATCCTTAATCTGAAGATTCACAGAAGCACGCTGGAACGGTTGCTTAGAACCCGGCAGCTGTATCTGGAGGAGCTGAGCAGTGCCGACAGCCAAACTGCCGGCACACTCAAAAACTTACTCAGGCAATGCATCCAAAGCAAGTGCTAACTAACCTGGAAGCTACAGGCCTTTCCTGATCAGATAACGATAGGGGCTGGAAGCTGTTTCGCTGCTCAACAGTTGATGGTCCATAAAGCGGCAAAAACTTGGAATATCACGGGTGGTGGCCGGATCGTCGGCCAGCACGAGCAGCGTCTGACCCTCGGTCATCTTACGCAAGGTCATACGCACCATCATTACCGGCTCGGGACAACGTAAACCCAGGGTGTCCAGCTGATGATCCGCCTCGGCAAAAGACTCAGATACCATACTGCTTACGGTAAAGTCTGATGTTGTTCAAATGCTCAGCCATCGACGGTTTGTCTTGCAGATACTCCACCAGGTCATTGAGACTGACAATGGACACTACCCGGGTTTGGAAATCCCGCTCGACCTCCTGGATGGCAGACAGCTCTCCCTGGCCTTTTTCCTGCCGGTCCAGGGCAATCAACACGCCGGCCAGGCTCGCGCCGCCGGCTTCAATGATTTGCATGGATTCGCGGATGGCGGTGCCCGCCGTGATGACATCATCCACCAGCATCACCCGGCCCTGCAGCGGGCTGCCTACCAGTGAACCCCCCTCACCGTGGGTCTTGGCTTCCTTGCGATTGAAACAGTAAGGCTTGTCAACACCGAATTTGTCAGCCAGGGCCACTGCGGTAGTGGTGGCGATAGGAATCCCTTTGTAAGCCGGGCCGAACAGCAGGTCAAACTCGATACCTGAGTCGAGCAGGGCTGCAGCATAAAACTGGCCCAGCCTGGCCAAATCCCGCCCGGTATTGAACAGTCCGGCATTAAAGAAATAAGGGCTGGTACGGCCGGACTTCAGGGTGAACTGACCAAACCTCAACACCTCACGCTCTAACGCGAACTCAATAAATTGTTTTTGATAAGTCTGCATGTTGTCCCCGGCTCAATTTAACGCGGCACGCTGGATATCGAATATCTCGCGCAGGGCGTGTTTGGCCAGTTCCATCATTTCCTGCATTTCTTCGAAACTGAACGGCTCGGCTTCGGCCGTGCCCTGAACTTCGATCAACTTGCCTGAATCTGTCATCACCACGTTCATATCGGTTTCGGCTACAGAATCCTCGAGGTATTCCAGATCGGCCACGGGGGTGCCTTTAAATACACCTACTGACACAGCGCCAATCATGTATTTCATCGGGTTTGTCTTAATCAATCCCCTGGCCCGCATCCAGGTCAGGGCATCCGCCAGGGCCACACTGGCACCGGTAATCGACGCCGTGCGTGTGCCGCCGTCAGCCTGAATTACGTCACAATCCAGCAGGATGGTATTTTCTCCCAGCAACTTAAGGTCCACTGCGGCCCGCAAAGAACGGGCGATAAGACGCTGTATCTCCAGGGTACGACCGCCCTGCTTACCCCTGGCGGCTTCACGATCGCTACGGGTGTGGGTGGAGCGCGGGAGCATGCTGTACTCGGCGGTGATCCAGCCTTTTCCCTGTCCTTTCATAAACCGCGGCACGCCTTCTTCGACTGAGGCGGTGCAAATCACTTTGGTATTTCCAAACTCAATTAACACAGAGCCCTCTGCATGGCAGGTGAACTGGCGGGTGATGGAAACGGGACGAATCTGGCTGGCGGTTCTGCCACTTGGACGCATTGGGAACTCCTGGGACGATATCAGTCGATTTTGGCCGCCAATTATAACCGCAAACTGCTGCAAGATGCAGAATCAGTTATACTGGCTCAAAACTCAGTGAAGGACGCTACCCGATGATATACAGCATGACCGCATTCGCCCGCAAGGAACACACTGCCGAATGGGGCACAGCCGTTTGGGAAATCCGCTCTGTGAATCAGCGTTATCTTGAAACCTATTTCAGGCTTCCGGAACAATTTCGTTCCCTGGAACCGCTGTTAAGAGAGCGATTCCGCCAGGCCCTGCAAAGGGGAAAGGTGGAATGCAGTCTGCGCTATGTGGCCAACGATGCTGCCGTCGGCAAAGTAACACTTAACGAAGCCCTGGCTAAGCAATTGATGGAGGCGGCGGACTGGGTGCAATCCCATGGCCAGTCAACCGGGGTAAGTCCGTTCGACGTATTGCGTTGGCCAGGAGTTATCAGTGCTGAGGAAGCAGACATGGATACCGTGCAGGCCCAGTTGCTGGAAACCTTCGACAATGCCCTGAAAGAACTGGTCAGTGCCAGAGGCGCCGAAGGGGAAAATCTGAAGGAACTCATTGAGCAACGTCTGCAGGGCATAGAAGTGGAAGTGGGCAAAGTCAGGGAGAAAATGCCCGCCGTGATGAAATGGCAGAGAGATAGAATCAGCAGCAAATTCGAGGAGGCCAGGATCGAGCTGGATGCCGGCCGCCTTGAACAGGAAATGATCCTGCTGGCAGCCCGTCTTGATGTGGCCGAAGAGCTGGACAGACTTCACTCACACCTTTCTGAAACGCGCAAAATTCTGCACAAAGGAGGGGCGGTCGGACGCCGACTGGACTTTATGATGCAGGAGTTCAACCGCGAGTCCAATACCCTCGCATCCAAGTCCATCGATGCCGATATCACTCAGTCTGCAGTGGAGCTCAAAGTACTGATTGAACAGATGCGCGAGCAGATCCAGAATATTGAATAGAGCAATATTTTGCACATCAGTGGATGCCCGGCAGTTGCCGGGTGCTTTATCCCCTGTACAGATAGAGGCTGAATTTTGTCCATCTTACCATCACCTCGGGGCAAGATTCACTGAACTAGCCATTGAGAGCGAAGCAGTTCATGTGTATTATTTTGCGCATAATTTACCGCTACACCCAATCTGCCAATGTGTTCTGATTCAGTAAAGCCTGGGAAAAATTCTGCACAAAATCCTGAAAGAGAGATCATTACGGCATTGCTGATTTCTTATCAGAAAGGAGAGCTGACCGCCGGCCAGATTCTGAAGATCATGCGCCGGGAAATTCTGGAAATGAACCAGACCGAATATGCAATTTTGGTCGGTATCAGTCGCCGCACTCTCTGTGCACTGGAACAGGATCAGGGAAGTCCGACCCTTGCTGTGTTTAATGCAGCTTTTCGACCCTTTGGCCTCCAGGCGGGCTTGATCACAGCTTTATGATTACTTCCGTAACTTGGCGCAACACAAAACACTAAGTTAGTGCTTACTTTTCAGGTATTTCAATGACTTTGCGTGCGGTTTTAAGCCTTCAACCTACGGGGTTTAGGAAGGGTTCAGTTTCAATTCACCGGCGGTCTCCCACACTGACATGGAGTCATCAAGGAGATCCCCATGAAGCCACTGCTACTTACCTGTTTGCTGCTCGCGGCGGCGCCAATTGCCCAGTCAAGCGAGATCTGGCGGGCCAGATCCATTGAAAAGCTGCCGGGAAACCAATCCGGGCAGAGTATCAAATCCTCGGTCCCACTGGCCCAGAGTCAGGGGGCGAATCTTCAGCAACAACCGGCTCAGCAACTCAAACTGAGATCCAGTTATTCAGGTCCGGAGGATTTTTGGATCTACGACGCCTGGATCAGCCTGATCAGTGACACTGATCATGATGGCTACTACTCAGAGTTCCTGCTGGGCTTCGATGCCGACAGCCGTTATGTCACTGTCCCTGTCTATGCCAGGCTGTATCTGACCAGGGGCGACACATTTCGGGAATATCACACTACTTCCATCTTCACTATTGAAGGCGAAAACAGCGAAGATTACTTTGAAGTAAGCACCGAGCTGCTGGAGGGCTTTGTTGACGATGATTATGAACTGTTGATTGAGCTGTATGACGGTGACACCAATGAACTGGTGGCCGTTTACGACAGTTATAACGACAGTGATCTGCTCTACCTGCCACTGGAAAGTCAGGAGTATGAGTACCGTGAAACCCATGTAAGTGTGCATGGCGGAGGCAGCATTGGCTGGCTTGGTCTATTGGCTGTGGCATTGTTAGCCGCCTGCCGGCACTGGCATTGTAAGGGTTACTCGGCCGCGCGGGTCGCCTGCCAGATGACTGCCCGCCACTGACCCTCACGGCGGATAAATGTGCCACTGTTAAGGTAGTCGGTCTGTTGGTGCGAGTTTTTCCCTATCAGGCGGAAGGCCACCACAGCCACTTCACCAAAAACCCGGACTTCAACCTGTTCAGCACTGTATTGGACGGCGTCATGCCCCGCGGACACGGGGCCCGCCGACAGGACATCTTTCATCAGTTCGGCCTTGCCAAACCGCTTTCCGGACGAACTGGTATAGATCAGGGTTTCGTCCCAGAAAGCCTGGTGTACCTGAGCGTCATTTCGCGAAGCTCCTTCCATAAACCAGTCCAGCCGCTGTTTTAGCAGCTCAGCGCTATTCTCCCCGGCAAGGAGGGGTAGGCAGAAGAAGAGCAGCAGCAGGGAAAAAATGATTCTCATGGATTGTCCCGTGGATTGTTTATACCTTTTTAACAGATGTCTGGCCGGGCTTAAACCATCATCTTGTTAACGAGCTGAAGGTCCGGGTGTAAGAAGTCTGAGGAGCAGCTGTATGTCTTACCCGAGATTTACAGCAACACCTGGCCCGCTACCTGAAGTCGCATCCCTTACTGCTGAAATCTCGCCCAGGCAGTTCTGTATTGAGCAACCCCCTGATAGGTCTGGGCCTTTGACCTTCCGATCTAACCCCCAACCAGTTGCAGAGCATTATGGACGACCTCGGGGACGGGGTTAAGGGGCGATGGAGGTATTAAAGAACCGTACAAAATCAATGCCCAGCTCTTCAGGAAGTATTGCCCTTTCAATATCGAAGTTCATTCTGGGCGTGGCCAGGTCATATACCTTGGGAGGCAGATAGTGTCCGGCAGTCTGTGAATAGAACACCTTGATTCTGGGCTGCAGCGGCAATTTCTCATTTTGCCTGATGACCATCCCAACCTTGCCATTATCCAGCCTGACCAGGCTGCCTGTGGGATAGACCCCCACGCATTTGACAAATTGTTGCACCAGCGTTTCATCGTAAAGTTCAGGAGCCTGCAGTAATATCTTTAATGCTTTGCTGGTAGGCATGGCCTTACGATAGGGTCGCTCCGCTGTCATGGCATCGAAGCTGTCCACAATGGCCAGCATCCGACCATACAGACTGATATGGTCTCCCTTCAAACCATCAGGGTAGCCGCTGCCGTCAAGACGCTCATGGTGCTCGGCAATAGCCTGTATAGCCTCGGCGGGAAAGACAGCTTGTTTTCTGAGATCCGACAGGCTTTTTTCCACGTGGGTCTGAACCATTTCTCGCTCATGGGCCGACAACGCGGCTTCCTTTTCCAGCAAGCTGTCGGGGATCAGGACCATACCCAGATCATGCATCAGCCCTGCCAGGGTAAGGGCATGGACTTCCCCTTCTGACATCTGCCTGAACTGGGCAAATCTGGCCATCAGCACTGACACATTAGTGGCATGTTCCATCTGATATCCGCCCTTGTCACGGATACGGGTCAGGGTCATCAAGGCGTCAGGATTACGTTTGCTGGAAGCAATGACCCGATCAGCATATTCATCGACCACCTCAGGCTCCGGAGGGGATCCCAGCTCCATGGCCGTCAACAGTCTTTTCATCAGCACTTTGCCCTGGTCATGCAGAAACCTGGCCCGGCCAATCTCAGTATCATAAGAAACCGAAACATCCTTGTCCTCGTCCGGCAGCACTTCCGGCACGCCGGACTTTTGTCGCTGTTTCTGCTTCTCCGGGTCGATGATAAGGGACTGGATACCCTTGCGCTTCAAATCCCTGATGGTGTCCCAACTGGAAACCATGCCGCGGGTCTTGATTTTCAGGTCGCCGGTTTGGGTGGCTATGCTGTGCACATACATGCCTACTGCCAATTCATCAATACTGATTTCTTTCAACATACCCAAGTCACTCTGAAGGGCCTCTCCCTTTGCTTGCCAGTCGGGATTGATCCACTTCGGCAGAGCGAATAATGATAGCAAGTTCCGATAGTTAAGCTGTACTGATTATACGCCGGTTCAAAATTCCAGCCTGAACAACAACTCAGCCAGGTCCGGCGTCCACTGAAACGCCTTCAGTCTTACCCTGTTGTTTAGCACGGCCACCCCTTCCTCCTGAAGACGGCCTTTTTGCTCTTCTGCCGCCTCAGAGCCTGGAGGAAAGGCTATCTGGCCATTGGATCGCAGAATGCGATACCAGGGCACCTGCATCCCGGGAGGAGCGTATCCCAGCGCCTTTCCGACCAGCCTGGCCCGCCCAGGCAGGCCGGCCAGATCGGCGATCTGGCCATAGCTGGCCACCTTGCCAGGGGGCACCAACTGAACCGTCTTCCAGATTCGGGTATACTTGTGTTCGCTGTTCATCTTGATCTGTGCCTTATGTCCCCACGCCAGTATTGTGCAATCTGCCGCTATCCTCAATCCGTTTGTCTTTGCCACCTGGTCAGACAACTGGACAATCAGACCAGGTTAATTGTGCTGCAGCATCCTAGCGAGATCCGGGTTGCAAAAAATACCCTGCGTCTGCTGGCTCTGTGTCTGACCAGACTGGATATTGTTGTGGGAGAAACACCCGAAGATTTCATGGCTGTGGAACACTATTGCCGGCAGCAACCGCAGCATGTGGCCGTGCTCTATCCCAACCCGGAAAGTGCAGCGTTGGAACAGTCCAACTCCTCAAGGGTCTTGCCCAAAGCCCTGATACTTATTGATGGCACCTGGCGAAAAGCCTTTAGAATCTGGCAGTTGAATACCTGGTTGCATGGCTTGCGCTGCTACCATCTGGAATCGCCCCCTGCCAGTCGTTACAAGCGTAAGGCCAGGGCCGAACATCAGTTGTCCACACTCGAGGCCGCGGCCCACGCCCTGACCCTGCTGGAAAGCCTGGATTGTGATCCTCTCTATCAGTTACAGGACGAACGCCAGCGGCGGCTGTCAGCTAGGGGGAACGGATTGTCAGGGGCCAGCTCAGTTCTACCGAAGCCCCGCCCTCAGGCCGGTTGGTAATCCTGATTCTGCCGCCGTGTCTGGCCACTATCATATTGACCAGTGCCAGACCAATGCCCGCCCCCTCGGCTTTAGTGGTGTACAAGGGAGTGAGGGCATTGTCGAGGTTGGCGAATCCCTCGCCCTGATCTTCCACCATCAGGAACTGCATGCCGTCTGCGTGGAAAAAGCGCACCTGTATTTCCGATTCCGGTTTTAGCTGGGCTTCCACGGCATTTTTAACCAGATTCATCAGCACTTGTCCAAGCAGGATGGGATCCCCGTGACAGCGATGCTCCCCGAAAAAGCTTAATTCCGTGCCCCCAGGTAACAGGCTGCGGCTTTGCTCGACCAGCGAGCTCAGGTCAAACCATTCCTGGCGCGGCTGCGGCACCTGGCTCACGGAGGCAAACCTTTGAACAAAGTTGAGCAGGCCCCGCGCCCGCTGGCGAACTCTGTCCAGTACCTGCCTGACCTGTTCGGGGGGCCAGCTCTGCATTTCCAACAGGGTATCTGTCATGGATGCCATGGGCGTCAGGGAATTGCGTAACTCATGGCTGAGCACCCTGACCAGATTGTTCTGAATGATCATTTCTGATTGGTGCAATGGCAGGGAAATATCGTTGGCAATAAACAGCCAATAGTCTTCTTCGGCCAGACGGTAACGGATGCTCTGGTTTTGCCAGCCCTTTTGCAAACTGGGGTGATGGAGCTGGTTGTCGCTGAACACAAATCCCATATCGCCAGCCCTGGCCCCGAGCAAAAGCGAAATGCCACGCAGTTCACGGGCGGTTCGATTGGCGTACACCAGTATGGTGGATTCTCCAAAAGCACAGACAGGCTGTGGCCAGTTATCGAATACCTGAGCCAGCAGCAGACTGAAACTTTGCTGCTGTTGCACAGCCTGGAGTCGGTGACGGGCCAACCTGTCTATCTCAACCACCAAGCCCTCTGTCAGAGAAGGTCGGCTGGCTTGCGACAAAACCACCCGCTGTTCGCCCTCATTTAAACTCTGGGTGTAAGCGGTGAGACGCATCCAGGGCTCCGTCAGATATCGCCATGCCCGCCATCCGCACCACCCCAGGGGATAGGTGAAAATCAGCAGGGTGGTAATTATTCCGAGCCAGCTCCACTGCCAGCTTGACAGCAAAAGAGCGACCAATACCAATATCAGAACAACAGTGGCAAGTATCGCCATCAGCAGCAGCGTTTCTCTGCTGAACCTCTCAGTCATCACTGAATTCCCGCTTATCCAGGCCGAATTTCTCCATCCGCCGATATAGCGCATTTCTGGAAATACCCAGTGCTTGTGCCGCCTGGCTGATTCTACCCCGGCATCTGGACAGGGCGGACTGGATCATTTCCTGTTCAACCTCATCCAGGGTCCTGGAGGGTAGTGAGGAGGCCTGCATGGATGCCTGCTGTGGCAGCAGCAGGTGCTCTGCGGTGATCAGTTTATGCTGGCATATCAGCACCGCCCGCTCGATAATATGACTGAGTTCACGGATATTGCCGGGCCAGTCATAGTCCAGCAACAGGTCCAGAGTGGAGTCGGCTATAGCCAGCTCTTTGCCATACTGGCGGCAAAACCGACGGCAAAACAGGTCTGCCAGATCGGCGATATCATCCCGCCGCTGGCGCAGCGCCGGCAATTCCAGCACAAAGGTATTGAGCCGGAACAGCAAGTCCTGCCTGAACCGTCCCTCACCGACCAGCTTTTGCAAATCCGCATTGGTGGCACTGATAATTCTGGCGTCTGATTGCTGGGTCTGGCTGGCACCGACCATTTCATACTCGCCGGTTTCCAGTACCCGCAACAGTTTTGGCTGCACTTCCGGCGGTAAGGTACCGACCTCATCCATAAACAGAGTGCCACCGTTGGCCAGTTCGAAACGCCCCACCCGGGATTCACGCGCATCGGTAAAGGCTCCTTTGCGATGTCCGAACAACTCGCTCTCAAACAGATTGGCGGGGATAGCGCCCATATTAACCGAGATAAAGGCATGCTGGCTGCGGGATGAAAGCCGGTGAATGCGCCTGGCCAGCACCGACTTGCCCGTGCCGTTTTCACCCAGTATCAGTATGTTGGCGCGGGTAGGTGCCACCTGCCTGACCAGACTCTCCAATGCCCTCATAGAGGAGGAATTGGCAATCCAGTCCTCCTCGGGGCTGTTTAACATGGCCCTGAATGTCTGATTCTGAACCGCAAGATCCCTGATTTTGCATTGCTGCTCCAGAATCTGCAGTAATCTGTGTTTGTCCCAGGGTTTCTCAATGAAATCGGCGGCGCCTTCCTGCATACCTTTCACAGCCAGCTCGACACTGCCCCAGGCCGTCATTAATACGGTCCTGATACCCAGTTCGGTTAAATGGCGAAGCTGCGTCAGGCCCTCCTCGCCACTGGTGGTATCGCGGCTGAAATTCATGTCCAGCAATACCAGGTCAGGTTGCTGCCGGCTCAGCACCACGGCGATATCCTTCTGACTGGCCGCTTCTATTGTCTGGTAGCCTTCATTTTCAAGCAGCATCTTCAGTGCCAGGCGGATATCCTGATCATCGTCGGCCACTAAGATCAGCCCCTTGGTTGCCCCCATGTTACTCCCCACCTAATTCAAAAAAGGGGCCCTGCGGCCCCTGACAGATTCTGATGGACAATTACAACTCACGCAATACTTGCATGGGGTCAGCCCTGATCACCCGCCAGCCGGGCAATACCACGGACAACAGCATGGTCACCGCCAGAATCACATTGACCAGCAGACTGGTTGGCCAGTTAAACGCCGGTGCCTGGTCTATAAGACCTGTCAGGTACTGATAGCCCAGCACTGAGCCAAACAAACCCAAGCCCAGGCCGGCACTCAACATCAGGGTGGCATCTTTTAATAGCAAAACCAACAGGCGATTCTGCCTGGCACCCGTCGCCATGCGCACGGCCAGCTCATAACGCTTTTGCGCCGCATTCATCTGACTCAGTCCGGACACACCGATGGCAGCCAGGGCCAGAGTCAGAACGGCCATTCCCAGCACCACATACATATTCAGCCTCGACTCTGCAGTCATGGTCTGCCACCGCTGTTGCATACTCTCTAAGCCGATTTCACCCAGTCTTGGATCCAGGTCAGACAATATGGGAACAAGCTGCTCCCGTGTCAGAGTTTGTCCCTCTGGCATCAGCACCACCATCTGCAACCGGGGCTGGTCACTGCCATTAGCATCGGCATTGACATCGGCAAAATAGATTACCGGCGGCGTGCTATTCAGCAGCCCCCCTAACACAGGTCTGGTATTGCCCACTATGCCGGCCACCCGGAAGATGTCATCGCTGTCGTTGCCCAGCTTAATTTCCTTACCCACCAGGTTCTGCCAATACTCAACCCCCTCCAACTGCCTGGCGTAGTCGAGATCCACCAGCACTTCCCGTGAGCCGTTTTGTGGGCCAGTCAGGTCGGCTCCCGCCAGCAGGGGGATATGGAAGCTTTCCAGGTAACCCCTGCCCCATTGTCTGGGCAGGTACATGCGGGACTCGCCTGTCTCAGGATCCGGGTAGGCCCGCATGGTGAGGCTCTGACTGAGGGGCAAGCTCTCCACGTCGACCACCGCCTGCGGCTCCAGCTTGCGCAGCCTGTCCGCCAGCGCCGAACGCAATTGCTGAAGCTCGCTGCCACTGTAGCTCTCAAAGTCATACAAAGATTGTTGCCAGGCTTCGTCTTTGTAAGCCAGGCTAATCTCATAGGCATTGACCATCTCATATCCTGGATACTGGTAGACATCCTGATAGCTCTTGTATACCGAAGTCATGGCGGCAGTCATCAGGGTACAGGCGATGGTCAGTTGCAGGACCATCAACATGCGGTTCAGGCCCTGTTTCTGTTGCGCAGGCGTGCCCTTGCCACTGCTGTTGAGGTTGTCGGTCAGGGCCTGCTGTTGCACATGCAGCAGGGACACACTGGCAAACAGCAGATTGATCAGCATCACCAGCAGCATCGCCACCAGCAAACTCAGGCTGTCCAGATTGATCTTATCGAGCAGCGGCAGACTGTCACCAGCCAAGTCAGGCAGCACCCTGATCAGCCAGGCCGCCCCCAACAGTCCGGTAACGCTGGCCAGCATAAACATGGGCAGGTTCTCCAGGAATACCAGCAGGCGTAAGCGCCTGGTTGAAGCGCCCATACAGAGCTGAACAGAGAACTCCTTGCTGCGTCCCTGATAGTGAGCGATAAACATGTTCAGCAGATTCAGACAGGCCATGACCAGCAGGCTGACCATGGCCACAATCAGCAAACTCACCAGCTTACCGCTGTCACCGACAAAGAAATCCCGATATGACTGTACCGATACTGAATGGGGCTTTGACAAGATGAACTCACGGGCCCGGGGCTCACTGATTTGAGTATCCAGGTAAGTTAGATACCAGTCTTCCAACTGACGATTGTCCGGAACCTGACCGCCTGGTGCCCGCAGTAAATTCAACTGGGTAGTGCCCAGGCTCAGTGATTCGTTGTTCAGAAGAGACTCTTGCAGGGGGGCAAAGCGCCAGACCTGCTCCCGAATCAGGCTGCTGTTACCCTCTATATCCATGCTGGTGAAATCCCCCAGCACCCCAAAAACCGGCCAGTCCCGACCGCCGATACGAATGGTCTCTCCCTGAAGATTTGACCGCTCACCAAACACCGCCCGCCAGAGGGATGCCGAAATCCAGACCCCCTCTTTGGCGTTGTCAGCCGAGGTCCCTTCACCGAGCAACAGAGGCAGACCAATTACATCGGTCGCACCGCTGGTGGCATTAAGCAGGGTGACCTGGTACTGCTGACCCTCCACTTCCGCCTGGCTATCCTGATTGACAACCTGGGCCCAGTCCCCCAGCCCGGCAAAGCGTTGCTGCAGATGGGCGAAGCGACGCCGATCACTGAGAAAGGACACATTCATCTCGTCGTTGAATTGCAGTCTGACGTCCAGTTGATAGAGCTGTTGTTCCTGTTTAACCCCGGGCAGCGGCTGAAACAGAAGGGTTTGAGCGATGGAAAGTACCGTCAGCACCGCCGCCAGGGTCAGACCCAGTGTCAGCATCAAAGGCAGGGATAACCGGGGTTCTGAAAACAACCTTATCAGGCCCCGTCTGAGCGATCCTCGGTACAGGCTCATGCGACCTCCCTGTCCGCCTGGCGAACTTGTTTTTCTGCCACCACCCGGCCGTCAAGCAGTTGAATCTGGCGGTGAGCCAGGCCGCTGTACCGACTGTCGTGGGTAACCATGACGATGGTGGACCCCTGCTTGTTCAGTTCGAGCAACAACTGCATAACTGCATCACCGTTTTTGGTATCCAGGTTTCCAGTGGGTTCATCCACCAGGATCAGATCCGGTTTACCCACCAGGGCTCTGGCAATGGCCACCCGCTGCTGTTGACCACCTGAAATCTGATTCGGCCTGTATTGCATTCTGTGCCGCATGCCGACTTTGTCCAGCGCCTCTACCACAGCTTCTTTAATAACAGCGGCTTTTTCGCCCCTGTGCTCCAGAGGCAGGGCCACGTTTTCAAATACTGTCAGGCTGTCAATCAGGTTAAAAGACTGAAACACATAACCTATGTGCAGGTTACGGATGCGGGTGCGTTCATCCGTTTTCAGATGCTGGGTGTCGATGCCGGCCAGACGGTATTGTCCTTCGCTGGCACCGTCCAACAGTCCCATAATGGTCAGCAAGGTGGATTTACCGCAGCCCGAAGGTCCGGTTATGGCAACAAATTCGCCCTGCTGTATTTCCAGCGATACCCCTTGTAAAGCATGGGTTTCGATCTGCTGACCCTGATATTTCTTGTGAATATTTTGCATCGATACGACGGTTTTCATGATTTATCCTTTTTGTTGCAACTGTATTTTCTCATGGTCGGCCCAGCTGTCATGCATCTGCGCCACCAGTTGTTCATTGGGCTGAAGGCCAGAAAGCACCACCAGCCTGCCCTGACTGACATCACCCAGCTCTATGGTGCGCTTCACCGCCAGGCCATGCTCTGCAATCACAAAGCGTTGCAATTGGGTACGGGGACTGAGTCCAGCCGCCTGGGGAATAGACAGGGCATTATCCATTGACTGGATGAAGATTTGCCCGGTAACCGGCATGGCTGGTCTGGCGTCCACCGGCAGTGCTTGATCAAAGCCGACTTCAGCCAGCACCACACCGTTGTTCACCACCGACTCGATCCGGTTAACCCGGCCTGTTACCTGGCCTTTTCGCGTTTCCACCTGTACCGGGGCACCGACCTTGATCAGGTCGGCCTGATGCTGTGGGATCCTGAGTCTTGCCAGCAGTTTGCTGTCACTGCCGACTTTGCCCAGCGAAGCGCCCTGGGGCACGTTCTGACCCAGCTCTACTTCCAGGCTCTGCAGAGTACCGGCGATCCCGGCCCGGACCTGCATGTTCTCCAGTTGCCTGACCAACAGATCCAGTTGCTGCTGTTCCTGATCCACCTCGATTTCCTGCTGCTTGTACTGCAGGGTCTGCATCTTCAGGAATTGCCGGTATTTTTGCTGTTCGAAGTCCAGACGCTTGGCCTGTTGTTTGACTTCCAGTTCGGCCCGCAGGATATCGAGCCTGGCGGATACTCCCCGTTCTGAAAGCTCCTTGAACACCTTAAGCTCCAGTTCGGCTTCCTCGAGATCGGCGGCGATAGCGGCAATGCGCCCCTCAAAGTCCAGCCTGGCATTATTCTGCTCCAACTGGTAAGACTGAAGCGCCGCTTGCTGACGAACCAGTTCGCCTCTGGCGTGGCTGACCTGCTGTTCCAGTTCAGGATTGGACAGGGTCAGGATCAGACTGTCAGGCTCCACTTTGGCCCCGGGGCGAACGTGAATGGCGGCTACCTTGCCCAGTGCCTGGCTGGTGAGCAGTCGCTCTTCCGCCGAGAACAACTCACCAAACGCCTGACTGTGCATTTCCAGGGGACCCTGATGCACTGTCAACAGGGTAAGGTCCGATGCGCTGGCTGTGGGCAGTTTATCCTGCCCGAGCAGGTAAAAAGACAGGAAACACAGACCGGCAAGTCCAGCACCCAGCCAGACAGGCTTAGCGGATCGACGGGGGGTAATTTGAATGTCCAATGGCTTCTTCCTCCAATTGCTTGTCATAGCGATATTGAAAAAGCCGTGCCATTTATAATTCTACATATATTCAATATGTTACACATACTCAGCCGGAACTGGCCTAAGTAGATGTACCGAATACGCACAGAAGTGTTCGAAATCGAACAATTTCAGAGTTGTCGGGGACAGGCAGAGGCAGTCTCACAACCCCTGCATTGATTCGCTGCACGAACCCAATAAAAAACCCCGCCGAGGCGGGGTTTTTTTAATCTGACTGCGCCTTGCTTACTTGCGCATGCTCTTGATCAGTCGAAGCTGGGCGATGGCCTCTGCCAGTTCGGCAGCCGCTTCGGCGTAATTCAGATCACTGCTCAGGTTGGCAATGTGTTCTTCGGCACGACGTTTGGCTTCCAGGGCGGCCTGTTCGTCCAGGTCAGCAGCGCGTACGGCCACATCGGCCAGCACGATAACATTACCGGGCTGGACTTCCAGCACGCCGCCAGCGATATAGATCAACTCTTCGTGACCATGCTGTTTGACCAGGCGCACCATACCAGGCTTAAGGGTAGTCAGTAGCGGGGCATGACCGGGATAGATACCCAGCTCGCCTTCGCTGCCGGTCACCTGAATGGTTTCGACCCGACCGGAGAAAATCTTCTCCTCGGCACTAACCACATCGAGATGTACAGTCATAGCAGCCATTTCACCTCCTAACGGTTTGAACCGCTATGCCGGCATAAGCCGGCACAGCACCCTTACTTCTTAGCCTTGTTGGCTTTTTCCATGGCTTCTTCGATTGAACCCACCATATAGAAGGCCTGCTCCGGCAGGTGATCGTATTCACCTTCCAGGATGCCCTTAAAGCCACTGATGGTGTCTTTCAAAGGCACATACTTACCCGGCGATCCGGTAAAGACTTCAGCCACGAAGAAAGGCTGGGACAGGAAACGCTGAATCTTACGCGCACGGCTGACCACCTGCTTGTCTTCCTCAGACAGTTCATCCATACCCAGAATGGCGATGATGTCCTTCAGCTCTTTGTAGCGCTGCAGTACGGACTGCACGCCACGGGCCACGTCGTAGTGCTCCTGACCGATAACCAGTGGATCCAACTGACGGGAGGTGGAATCCAGCGGGTCAACCGCAGGGTAGATACCCAAAGAAGCAATATCACGGCTCAGTACCACAGTCGCATCCAAGTGGGCGAAGGTGGTTGCCGGGCTGGGGTCAGTCAAGTCATCCGCGGGCACGTATACGGCCTGGATGGACGTGATTGAACCTGTCTTGGTGGAGGTAATACGCTCCTGCAGCACACCCATCTCTTCGGCCAGGGTGGGCTGATAACCTACCGCAGACGGCATACGACCCAGCAGGGCCGATACTTCAGTACCGGCCAGGGTGTAACGATAGATGTTATCCACGAAGAACAGTACGTCACGGCCTTCATCACGGAACTTCTCAGCCATGGTCAGACCGGTCAGGGCCACACGCAGACGGTTGCCCGGCGGCTCGTTCATCTGACCGTATACCAGAGAAACCTTGTCCAAAACGTTGGAGTCGTTCATCTCATGGTAGAAGTCGTTACCTTCACGGGTACGTTCACCCACACCGGCGAAAACGGAATAACCGCTGTGCTCGATGGCGATGTTCCGGATAAGCTCCATCATGTTAACGGTCTTACCCACACCGGCACCCCCGAACAGACCGACTTTACCGCCTTTGGAGAACGGGCATACCAGGTCGATAACCTTGATGCCTGTTTCCAGCAGTTCTACCGTGCTGGACTGTTCTTCATAGCTTGGGGCTTCACGGTGGATAGACCATTTTTCTTCCTCACCGATGGGACCTGCCTCATCGATAGGATTGCCCAGTACATCCATGATACGGCCCAGCGTGGCTTTACCCACTGGCACCATGATGGGTTCACCGGTATTTTCTACCTCCAGACCACGGCTCAAACCGTCTGTGGTACCCATGGCAATAGCTCGCACCACGCCGCCACCCAATTGTTGCTGAACTTCCAGTGTCAGCCCGCTCAGGTTGCCAGAGGCTACCCTGAGTGCGTCGTAAACCCTGGGTACCGCTGATTGTGGAAACTCTACGTCCACTACGGCACCGATAATCTGGACGACCTTACCTTGACTCATAATTTGTCCTCTTGATTTTAAAACCTTTGCCTACACAGCAGCGGCGCCGCTGACGATTTCGCTGATTTCCTGCGTAATCGCCGCCTGGCGGGCCTTGTTGTAGATCAGTTGCAGTTCATCTATCAGGTTGCCCGCGTTATCTGTCGCGGCTTTCATGGCAACCATTCGCGCAGCCTGCTCGGAGGCGGCATTATCCACTACACCCTGATATACCTGGGATTCCACATAACGTACCAGCAACATATCCAAAATGGGTTTTGGATCCGGCTCGTACAGGTAGTCCCAACGGTGCTTGTATGCTTTGTCGTCAGACTTGGGCAAAGGTAGCAATTGATTGATCGTGGGTTCCTGGGTCATGGTATTCACAAACTTGTTGTATACCAGATACAGGCGGTCGATCTCGCCGTTGTCAAAAGCGTTTAGCATGACCTTGACCAGGCCAATCACGTCTTTAACACTGGGCGCATCACCAATACCCGATTCCGCTGCCAATACCTTGCCGCCGAAACGATTGAAAAAACCGCAGGCCTTGGAACCCAATGCAGCAAAGTGCACTTGCGCGCCTTTCTTCTGCCATTCCTTCGCGTCTTTTACCACTGCCTTGAATTCGTTGGTGTTTAAGCCACCACATAATCCACGATCAGTAGAAATAACGATATACCCTACGGCCTTGATCTCACGTTCTTCCAGATAAGGATGACGGTATTCAAGGTTGGCGTTGGCAAGGTGACCAATCACGCTTCGCATGTTGTCAGCGTATGGACGGCTGGAAGCCATACGGTCCTGGGCCTTCTTCATTTTAGAGGCGGCGACCATTTCCATAGCGCTGGTGATCTTCTGAGTATTCTTAATACTCCCGATCTTACCTTTTATCTCTTTACCACCGGCCATGACACTCTCCCGATTACTCAACGATGGATGCGCTTAAAGCGCATCCAGTACATTACCAAGTCTGCGTATCCTTGAATTTGCCCAGGGCTTCTTTCAAGGTTGCTTCGATCTCGTCGTTGTAGTTACCCGTGCTGTTGATCGTGTTCATGAGCTCGGCATATTCGCTGTCCATGTAAGCATGCAGGGCAGATTCAAAGTCCAGGACTTTCTTCAGCTCTACGTCTTTCAGGAAGCCTTTCTCAACGGCAAACAGAGACACAGCCATTTTCGCCACGGACAGCGGGCTGTATTGTTTCTGCTTCATCAGCTCGGTTACGCGCTCACCATGCTCCAACTGGGCACGGGTCGCTTCGTCCAGATCTGATGCGAACTGAGAGAAGGCTGCAAGTTCACGATACTGGGCCAGGGCCAGACGGATACCGCCGCCCAGTTTCTTGATGATCTTGGTCTGTGCCGCACCACCTACCCGTGAAACCGAGATACCGGCGTTCACCGCAGGACGAATACCGGCGTTGAACAGGTTGGTTTCCAGGAAGATCTGACCATCGGTGATGGAGATTACGTTGGTGGGTACGAAGGCAGATACGTCACCAGCCTGGGTTTCAATGATGGGCAGGGCGGTCAGAGAACCCGTCTTGCCTTTCACTTCACCCTTGGTGAAATTCTCCACGTACTGGGCATTGACGCGTGATGCACGCTCCAGCAGACGGGAGTGCAGATAGAATACGTCACCAGGGTAGGCTTCACGGCCCGGCGGACGACGCAGCAGCAGTGAAATCTGACGATAGGCAACGGCCTGCTTGGACAGGTCATCATAAATGATCAGGGCATCTTCACCGCGGTCACGGAAGTACTCACCCATAGTACAGCCGGAGTAAGGCGCCAGGTATTGCAGGGCGGCTGACTCGGAAGCTGAGGCAGCGACTACAATGGTATGGGCCATAGCGCCGTGCTCTTCCAGCTTACGCACTACGTTGGCGATAGTCGACGCCTTCTGGCCGATGGCCACGTAGATACATTTAATGCCGGTGCCTTTCTGGTTGATAATGGCATCCACCGCCAGGGCAGTCTTACCGGTCTGGCGGTCACCGATGATCAGCTCACGCTGGCCACGACCAACAGGGATCATAGCATCGATGGACTTGTAACCGATCTGCACGGGCTGGTCGACCGACTGACGTTCGATAACGCCAGGTGCAATCTTTTCAACCGGCTCATAAGCTTCGGCGTCGATAGCACCCTTGCCGTCGATTGGCGCACCCAGGGTATTTACCACACGGCCCAGCAGGTTACGGCCTACCGGCACTTCCAGAATGCGGCCACTGGATTTTACCTTAACGCCTTCCTGCAGGTCGGCATAAGGACCCATCACTACCGCACCCACGGAGTCCCGCTCCAGGTTCAGTGCGATAGCATAGCGATTGCCAGGAAGCTCGATCATCTCACCCTGCATGACATCTGCCAGGCCATGGATACGGATAATACCGTCGGTCACACCGACGATAGTTCCTTCATTACGTGCTTCACTTGCTACATCGAACTGCTCAATTCGCTTTTTGATCAGTTCTGCAATTTCAGTGGAATTCAGTTGCATACTCTTTCCCCGTTATGCTTGCAACGCGTCTGCGAGACGGTTCAGTTTACTGCGGATGGAACCGTCGATAACCGTATCACCGGCTTTGATAATGACGCCGGCGACTAAAGCAGGATCCACGTTACAATTCAGCTTAACTTTTCGTGCAAGGCGTTTTTCAAGAGACGCGCTGAGATCGGACTGTTGTTTAGCGCTGAGTTCGGTGGCAGAGGTAATAACGACCTCTACCTCTTTATCGAATTCGGCTTTAAGCTGGTTAAACAAACCCAATACATCAGGAAGCGTTTTCAAGCGTCCGTTTTCGGCCATCACCTTTATCAGGTTCTGACCCTGCTGGTCGAGCTCGTCACCACACACATTGATAAAGATTTCTGCCAGCTTCTCTGCCGCCATGGCACTGCTGAGCAAATCTTGTATCCTGTCGTTACCAGCAACGGCAGAGGCAAAAGACAGCATGTGCTGCCACTTGTCCACTGCCTGGTTCTCGACCGCACTATCGAAAGCAGCTTTGGCATAGGGACGAGCAATGGTAGTCAATTCAGACATAGCTCATATCCCTTATAGTTCGGCGACCAGTTTTTCAACTATGTCGCTCTGTGCCGCCGCATCAATTTGACGCGCCAGAATTTTCTCTGCCCCTGCTACCGCCAGGACGGCGACCTGCTTACGCAGTTCTTCCTTGGCACGGTTGCGCTCGGCTTCAATCTCGGTGTGGCCGGAGGCAATGATTTTCTCACGCTCCTGGTGCGCGCGTTCTGTCTCTTGGTCGACTATTTGCGCGGCACGCTTTTTGGCCTGCTCGATGATGTCCGCTGCCTGATACTTGGCTTCTTTCAATTGCTCCTTGGCTTTTTCCTGAGCAATTTGCAGATCTTTTTCGGCACGGTCAGAAGCAGCCAGCCCATCGGCAATCTTCTTCTGACGCTCTTCAATCGCAGCCATGATAGGCGGCCACACGAATTTCATGCAGAACAGCACGAACACGGCAAATGCGATTAATTGGCCTATTAGAGTGGCGTTAATATTCACGACCGCTCCTCCTCGTTAGTTGTTCGCGTTGAAAGTGGATAAAACTTAAGCACCAACAGCGAACAACAGGTACAGAGCGATACCAACACCGATCATCGAGATGGCGTCGATCAGACCGGCCACGATGAACATTTTAACTTGCAGTTGTGGCGCCAACTCTGGCTGACGAGCAGCTGATTCCAGGAATTTACCACCCAGCAGACCGAAGCCGATGGCCGTACCCAGAGCACCCATACCGATAAGTAGAGCAACAGCGATGTATAACATGTATATCTCCGATTTTTAGTTAAGTTAAAGTTGAATGTTAAAGGTTAAATTAGAAATAAGCTCTCTAATGCGTTAATGGTCTTCGTGGGCCATGCTCAGGTAAACCACAGTGAGCATCATGAAGATAAAGGCCTGCAATACAATGACCAGAATATGGAACACCGCCCAGGGGAAATGCAGTGGCAACTGCCACAATCCCAGCATGGCCATCAGGATAAAGATCAGCTCACCGGCATAGAGGTTGCCGAACAGACGCAGTGCCAATGACATGGGCTTGGCGAGCAGGGTGACGGTTTCCAGGATAAAGTTGACCGGGATAAAAGCCCAGTGATTAAACGGCTGGAACGTCAGCTCTTTCATAAAGCCGCCGATACCCTTGACCTTGATGGAATAGAAGATAATCAGGAAGAATACGCCCAGGGCCAGGGCAAAGGTCATGTTCAGGTCAGTGGTAGGAACCACTTTCATATACACATCGTGTGGATCCACACCGAATCCCACATAACCAATCTGACCGGCAATCCAGGGCAGTAAATCCACAGGAACCAGATCCATCAGGTTCATCAAAAAGACCCAGACAAAAATGGTCAGGCCCAAAGGGGCAATGAGCTTATTCTTGCCATGGAAGGTGTCGCGGACGTTGCTGTCGACGAAATCCACCACCATTTCGATAAAGGCCTGGGTTTTGGAAGGTACGCCGGAAGTCGCTTTTTTGGCGATCGAGCGGAAGAACCAGAGGAACAGGATACCCAGTCCGATGGACCAACCCAAGGTGTCAATGTGCCATGTCCAGAATCCTGCATCGGCGCATGCCTTGTTGAAGGCGATGCCTGAATCCGTGGTGCACATGGTGGCATTGGTCAAATGGTGGATAATGTATTCTTGCGATGTTATTTCTGATGCCATTAGTCAACCCAACAAGTTTTTAGAAATCGTTTTTCTCAGCGCTTCTCGATGAAAATAAGACTAAGCCACTGAATCAGCATTGTTGCGATAAAGCCGACAAACATGAACCCGACTTTGAGATCCGGCCACTGAAACGCCGCAACAAATAGAAAAATCGTTATTAACAATTTGAGCTTTGAGCCCTGACTAAAACTGCGCACTACCAGTTGGCTTTTACTGGCGCCGGCAAATTTAAAGGCAAGGTGGGAAAATACAAGATTGGGAAGAATACTTACAAGCGCACCGACAGCCGCAGATAATCCGCTCTTCCAGCCCCATTGCAGCCACAAAACCCCACACAGGAAGGTAGCTGTAACACATTGAACGGCAATCATTTTCCTGGCCAGTAACTTACCCGCTCCGGCCAAATCTGATGCCACCTGTATCCCCGTTCAGTTCAAACTCAAATCAAAAGCGCCAAAATTATACTGTTTCACCGCAAATATTCAACAATTAACCGATACAGCTATAGCCTTATAAATTCTGAGAATAAAGGACTAACAGATTGTTTTTGGCTAGTTAATTTTCGACAGTATGCCATCCAGCTCATCCAGGCTGGTATAGCTGATCACCAGCTTGCCCTTACCGCGACTGTTATGACTGATGGAAACGGCAGCCCCAAGGTTTTCGGAAAGTTGAGTTTCCAGTCGTTTGATATCCGGATCGGTTCTCTTGTCGGCTTTTGGCTGCACCGGTTCAAGCATCTTGCGCACCAGCTTCTCCGCATCCCTGACTGTCATCCCTTTTGCCACCACGGCACGGGCGGCGTCGTTCTGCAGATCGCCTTCCAGTGACAACAGGGCCCTGGCATGGCCCATTTCGAGATCGCCGTACTCAAGCAACAATTTTACGTCATCGTTGAGATTGTTCAGTCTGAGCAGATTTGTCACACTGGCCCGGGATTTTCCTACCGCATCAGCCACTTCCTGATGGGTCAGTTCGAATTCCGTGAGCAGTCGTTGCAGAGCCTGTGCCTCTTCCATGGCATTGAGATCTTCACGTTGGATGTTTTCAATCAGGGCAATGGCCACGGCAGCTTCATCGGGCACGTTCTTGATCAGGCAGGGCACCACATCCAGGTGCGCCATCTGCGAAGCCCGCCAGCGTCTTTCCCCGGCAATGATTTCATACTTCTGTTCGGAAAGCTTACGCACCACAATTGGCTGGATAACGCCCTGGGAGCGGATGGAAGAGGCCAGATCCTCCAGGGCTTCGGGAGACATGTCCTTGCGCGGCTGGTATTTTCCCGGCTGCAGGAATTCGATGGGCAATTTTTGCAACTCGCCGCCTTTTTCCAGCTTTTCCTGCTCGGATGCCTCACTGCTGTGTTGGCTGCTGGTCGCCAATAATGCGTCCAGGCCCCGGCCTAGTCCTCTTTTCTTGCTCGACATGAAATCCTCAAGTTCTATTCTGGCTGCGGCGGAATTCTACCGAATTACCCGGCCTTGGCCACAGGTCTTTCTCTGTCCCGGCGTCTGAGTATTTCCCCGGCCAGGGCCAGATAAGCTTTGGCCCCCGCGGAAGACTTTTCATAGTACATGGCCGGCGTACCAAAGCTGGGGGCTTCAGCCAGACGGACATTGCGGGGAATGACAGTACGATAGACCTGCTCACCGAAATGGCGTTTGAGTTGTTCGGACACATCGTTAGCCAGTCGATTTCTGGGGTCGTACATGGTTCGCAGTACCCCCTCAATCTTCAGCTCAGGATTGACCACGGAAGCCAGCTTGCGGATGGTATCCATCAGCGCGGTCAGCCCCTCCAACGCATAGTATTCACATTGCATGGGAACCAATACGGAATCGGCAGCCGCCATGGCATTAACGGTCAGTTGGTTGAGGGAAGGGGGGCAGTCGATGAAGATATAATCGTAATAGTCGCGCACCGGTTTGAGGGCGTTACGCAATCTGACCTCTCTGGCAAACAGCTCCATGAGTTTGATTTCGGCAGCGGTGACATCACCATTGGCGGCGATGAGATGATATTTGCCGCTGGTTTCCCTGATGACCACCTCTTCAACAGGCTTTTCCTCGATCAACAATTCGTAGCAGGTGGCGTCCACCTCAAATTTGTCGACGCCACTGCCCATGGTGGCATTACCCTGGGGATCGAGATCGATAAGCAATACTTTACGCCTTGTAGCAGCCATGGAAGCGGCCACATTGACTGCCGTTGTGGTTTTACCCACGCCGCCTTTCTGGTTCGCTATGGCTATAACCTTACCCAAGATTCGCTTTCCCCAAAATTGTCTAGTCAGTGCTTGTGAATAGTCACCAGATGGCGTTCGGCTTGCAGCCCCGGCACCTCTAACCGGATGACCTCCCCCAGCCGGAATTGCGGTGGCATCTGCTGTATTTCGTCGGCCGGAAACTGGCCCTTGAGGGCAATAAATACCCCTTGTGAATCTACCAGATGCTGACACCAGTGCAACATATCTTTTACCGAGGCGAAGGCACGACTGAGCACTCCATCAAAGGGGCGGGAAGGAACAAATTCTTCCACCCGGCTCTGCACCGCCACTATGTTGGTCAACCCCAGTTCATGTGCCGCCTGCTTGATAAAACGAATACGTTTTCCCAGGCTGTCCAGCAACACGAACTGGCACTGCGGCAACATAATGGCCAGTGGAATACCCGGTAAACCAGGCCCCGTTCCCACATCGATAAAATGCTGCCCTTTCAGGTGAGGGGCGACGACGATGGAGTCGAGTATGTGCTTAACCAGCATCTCCTGCGGATCGCGGACTGAGGTAAGGTTGTAGGCCTTGTTCCACTTGTTGATCAATTGCACGAAAGCGATCAGATCATGCTGCTTTCCGGCGTCGACTTCCAGGGATAAAGAGGCCAGATGCTGTTGCAAGCTGGCCAGGAGTTCGGCATCTGCTGGGATCATCAGGCTGTTTTTCTCTCGCTCTTACGCAGCAGGCCTTGTTTCTTCAGGTAGACCAGCAACAGAGAAATGGCCGCAGGTGTAATGCCGGAGATCCTGGACGCCTTGCCAATGGTTTCCGGCCTGGCCGCATTCAGCTTGGCGACCACTTCGTTGGAGAGGCCAGAGATACGGCTGTAATCAAATTCCAGTGGCAACACGGTGTTTTCGTTGCGCAGGGTCCGCTCTATCTCCTCCTGCTGGCGCTCAATGTAGCCGGCATACTTTATCTGGATCTCTACCTGTTCTGCCGCCTGGGGATCGCTGACGCCTGGGCCAAGATCCTCTATCTGCATCAACTGCTGGTAGGTCATTTCTGGCCGGCGGATCAACTCTTCCAGGGAATGCTCGCGTACAATGGCACTCTTGAGGTGCCGATTGAGACTTTCCGCTGCAGCATGTCCGGGGTGGACCCAGTGACTGCGAAGACGTTGGCGTTCCAGCTCTATGGCTTCAAGCTTCTGGTTAAACGCAGCCCAGCGCAGGTCCCCAACCAACCCCAGTTCCCTGCCTTTGGTGGTCAGACGCAGATCGGCATTGTCCTCGCGCAGTAGTAAACGGTATTCGGCACGGCTGGTAAACATCCGGTAGGGTTCCTGGGTGCCCATGGTGGCCAGGTCGTCGATCAACACCCCTACATAAGCCTCATCTCTTCTGGGCGTCCAGGAAGGTTTTTCCTTCACTTGCAGGGCGGCATTCATGCCGGCAATCAACCCCTGGGCCCCCGCCTCCTCATAGCCTGTCGTACCATTAATCTGGCCGGCAAAGAACAACCCTTGGATAAACTTGGTTTCCAGGGATTGTTTCAGATCCCGGGGATCGAAAAAATCATATTCAATGGCATAACCCGGTCGGACGATATGCGCATTTTCAAATCCATTGATGGACCGGATTAACTGCCACTGTACATCGAATGGCAAACTGGTGGAGATGCCGTTCGGGTAAACTTCGATGCTGTTAAGTCCCTCTGGCTCGACAAAGATCTGATGAGAAGTCTTATCGGCAAAACGTACGATCTTGTCTTCGATTGAGGGGCAATAACGGGGACCGATACCTTCGATAACCCCTGCATACATGGGCGACTTGTGCAGGTTATTTCTGATGATTTCGTGTGTCTGCTCATTGGTATGGGTGATATAGCAGGGTATCTGGCGCGGATGATCGCTGGCCCTGCCCATGTAGGAAAACACCGGCAGCGGATCATCTCCGGGCTGTTCCTGCATTTTGGAAAAATCCAGACTGCGGGCATCAAGCCTTGCAGGGGTGCCGGTTTTCAGCCTGCCGACTCTGAAGGGTAATGCCCGCAGACGATTAGCCAGGGCATTGGAGGGCGGGTCACCGGCCCGGCCTCCCTGGTAGTTTTCAAGGCCAATGTGGATCACACCGCCAAGGAAGGTTCCCACCGTCAATACCACTGTCCGTGCGCGGAATTTCAATCCCATCTGTGTTATCACGCCGCAGGCGCGATCATTTTCGACGATCAGATCCTCACAGGATTGCTGAAACAAGGTCAGATTAGGTTGATTCTCAAGCATCTTCCGGATGGAGGCCCTGTACAAAGCGCGATCGGCCTGGGCCCTGGTAGCCCTGACGGCCGGCCCCTTACTGGCATTAAGTGTTCTGAACTGGATCCCGCCACGATCTGCAGCCAGGGCCATTGCACCACCCAAGGCGTCTATTTCCTTGACCAGGTGGCCTTTGCCAATACCACCGATGGCTGGATTGCAGGACATCTGGCCCAGTGTTTCGATGTTGTGCGTCAGCAGCAGCGTTTTTACGCCCATGCGGGCAGCAGCAAGGGCGGCTTCGGTACCGGCATGACCACCACCAATGACGATGACATCAAAATCTTCTGTGTAGAACATCCTCACCTCAGTCCAGCAAAATCGGGGCGCATATTCTATAGATTTTCCCTGCTAAACGGAACGACTAAAATTCGAACAAAGGATCGTCCGGATCTTCGGATCCGTTAAATGTATTAAAGGATCTTTTAGGATCTATTTGTTTATTATTATTGTTTTTAAGGAGGCCAGATCCTTGGGGTAAGTGAATAAAACACTTTTTAAACAACCACTTACAATGAGTTGATTGCTGTGGGAAAGCTTTGATCCTGTGGGTATAAGCTGGGGTTAAACGGGGATCTTATCCACAGGGCAGGGAAAGTTGAAAGTTATTCTTTTAGTAAGCAAGGGTTCCTAACAGCTTTGCTATAGATCTTATCCACACAAGAGATATTCCTGTGCTCCAGCTGTGCATAAAATGAAGCAGGATCGAATTTGATCCTGGTCGGATCCGGACAGGTAGGGGTTCTGCTCAGGCAGGCTCTGGGGATAAAGATCAGTAAACAGTTGTCAGGATCCGGCTGCCTACCGGACCTGATTGGGAACGTAGCCTGGTTTTGTTGTGTTCGGCTGTAATTCGTCCTGTACGGTTTTTCTGCGACTGGGACCCGAAAATCTGACTTTGTAAGTATCGTATTCGCGAATGGATTCGAAACAATATGGTCCAACCGCCTGTTCCAGACCTGCCAGATCATGGTTGGTAATGAGGATACAGTTTTTGTTCTGGCTGTATCTTTGTCTCAGCAAGGTACCCAGCCAGCTTTGTGCGCTTTTCTTCAGTTGCATCTCATTGACGCAAACCTCATCCAAAATCAGCAGATCCACTGTCATCAATTCCTGGGTGATATCGCGAAACTTTTGTCCGATGTCGTCTTTGGCACTGTAATCATAAGAGAAATAGCGCATCTCAAGCAGACTGGAGAGCTGACGATAGAGTACCGATATCTCGTACCGGTCAATAAGTTCGTGGGCAATAGAGCCGGCAATATGTGATTTGCCGCGCCCATAATCCCCATAGAACAGCATCATATGTGAACCGCTGTTGCGCCAACTGGGATCATCATGGGCGGCGATAAAAGATTTGGCGATACTGACTGCTTCACGCACGTCCTGGCTGTCTTCAATCAGGTTGGTGAAGGTCCATTTGGGATTCAGGTCTGAGCGCCCGTGAATCTGTTCTATGCGCTTTTTTTTCGCTTCCAGTTGCATCTGGCGAACATCCCGGTTGGCCTTGGCCTCAAATTCCTTTCTGAGCGCCTCATAGTCTGTCACCTGGCTAACCTGTGTGGTCTTGCCCAGGCTCCTGGCCAACTGTTCGAGTCTATCCTTTATGCTTTGCACTGTATTTCTCCACCAGTTTCTTGGCGTTGTCATCTATTGTCAGGCCAGGTGTGTTGGGTATCAGTTGATGTCCCACCTGTCGGCTCATTGTACCCAGTCCCAGACGTTTCCGTTTCAGGTGCAGGACAAATTTTTGCGTCCACTGAAACAGGGTCAGGTTCATTTCCGGACGGCTCAACCAGTAGGCAATGAAGTCTCCCACCTCATCCTGATTGTATTGATTGTCCAGCAGTCCCACCAGTCTGGCCAGCTCTTCGAACAAAGCCTGATGAGGCTGCCATTTCATCTGCATGGGTTGCCAGGTCAGATGCAACTGGTCAAATTCCTGATTGGTTTTGGCCAGCAGGGGCAGCAACAGGCTCTTTCCGTTCAGACTCTTATTACTGATGGGTTCTTCCCTGCAATCCAACAGGCCGTGATCGGCGAGTTCCTTTAACAACTGATTTATCTGCCGGCCCAGGCTGAACAAGGATTGTTTGCTGTTCAGTAAATCCAGCATCTGCCTGTAACTGAGAGGTTGTGTCATGCCGGTGGCCGGATCCGCACCGGGTCTTAATACCAGGGTGTAAATTACTCTGGCTTCATTGCTGATGGGCCCTTGCAGGGCAATCAGTTCTGACTGGTTCAATGGGTCGTCCCTGTTGCTGAATATTGCAGTTGCCATTCGCACTGGCTCAGGCAGTCTGCCAGCCAACTGACGGCTTCATCCTCAGGGATGGGGTGACTCAACACATCAATATAGCAAGGCTCTGCAATGGCTTCTGCTCCGGCCTGTTGCATCAGTCTGTGCAACTGTTTCCCCCCCTCACAGAAGGTGTCGTAGCTGCTGTCCCCCAGTCCTATCAGCAGGTAGCGTATCCCCCTCAGGCTGGTCTTATGCAATTGTCCGGCGAACGTCTGGATGTTGTCAGGAAGATCCCCCGCGCCATGGGTGGAGCTGCAGATTAACCAGACAGCAGCCTGATCCAGTTCGTGTAAATCCGGGGCAAGATGGATCCTGAAAGAAATGCCGAGCTGCTCGAGCTTTTCACCCACTGCATCGGCTACATATTCGGTGGCACCAAGCATGGATCCAACCACAATTTCAAATTGAGTCACGCTTTCTCCCGATGCTAAAAACAGGCCGCCATTATACCTGCTTGCAGTAAAAATAACCTGATCATTGGCATGGGCAGGAGGATAAGTCTGACAAAACTGTCAGTGGCTGGCTTTGGACGCTATAGTGAAAATTATGTTGAACCAAAAAGTATTCCTAAGCTTGGCTACTGAGCAAGGGCATGAAAACTCACAATGAATTATGATCAGGACGAGTTGTTGTTTTATGCCGATGATGAGGCTGCCCCTGAGAGCCAGCAAGATTTGCTGCCCTGGCGGATTCTTGTCGTCGACGATGATGAAGAAGTTCATATTCTTACCCGTCTGGTTTTGCGTGACCTGATCTTTGAAGGTAAGGGAGTGGAACTCATCAGTGCCAGAAGTGGCCAGGAAGCCCGAAAGATCCTGGACAGTGAACAGGGTATCGCCCTGGTCTTGCTGGATGTGGTGATGGAGTCTGATGACGCCGGACTGCAACTGGTCCATTACATCCGCAGTGAACTTGCCAACCAGGCCATACGTATAATCCTTCGTACCGGCCAGCCCGGCCATGCGCCGGAACAACAAGTCATCATGAAGTACGATATCAATGATTATAAGGAAAAGACCGAGCTGACCTCCCAGAAGCTGGTTACTGCGGTCATTGCGTCATTACGCTCCTACCTTTATATCGAACAGGTTGTCTGCCTCAATCAGCAACTGGAGGATAAAGTCAGGGTCCGCACCCTGGAGTTGGAGGAAGCCAATATCAGGTTGCAAACCTCCCTGGACGCTCTGCAGGAAGGGGAGGAAGCCGGAAAGCGTATCCAGTTCAGGTTGATGCCTCAGGGGCCGTTGCTGACTGGCGGTATGCGTTTCGATCACCTGCTGCTACCGTCAGAGTTTGTCAGCGGCGATTTTGTCGACTATTTCGATATCGACGATCGCTTCGCTGGTTTTTATATGGCGGATGTGTCCGGTCACGGTGTGGCTTCCGCCTTTGTCACTGTTTATCTGAAGCGTTTTATCATGACCCTGCTCGAGCAGTACCGGCATGGCGAGAATGCCCAGATAGTCCATCCCGAGTTGCTGGTTCAAAGTTTGAATCAGGCGCTGCTGGAAGAGGACCTGGGTAAACATGTGGTGATATTCTATGCTGTGCTGGACAAGCTTTCAGGCAGCATGACCTATACCAACGCAGGTCTGTTTCCTTGGCCTTTGCTGGTGACACAGGACGGCATTCACTCAATCGAAGATAAAGGCACGCCTGCTGGTCTGTTCGATTTTGCCCGGTATCGGAGCGACAGCCTGACCTTACCTGACAGTTTTGCGTTGTATTTGTTTTCCGACGGTGTGCTGGATATCCTGAGTGAACCGAGCCTGGACGAAAAGCTACGCAGGTTAAGAGGGTGCCTCACGCCTTTTCCCGGTAGTCTGTCGCAGTTGATCAGGAGGCTGGGAGTCTCCGAGGCCAACCAGTTACCTGATGATCTGGCTTTGTTTTCCCTTGCCAGGAACCCCCCAGCCTAGGTTATTTCGTGGTGGATCTGATGAATGATAACCAAATACTCTTTGCCAGACAGAACGATATCTGTTTCTTCAAGTTTGTCGGTGAAGTCCGTTATACGGCCAGCGGCGGACTGGACAGGCTTATCGACAAGTTGTTTCAGGATCCTGGTCAATGCCGCGATGCGGTAGTGGATCTGCGCGAGGCCAGCTACCTGGACAGCACCAACCTCGGTCTGCTGGCGATGATTGCCAGGAAACTGATCACTGCCCATGACCACAAACCTACCTTGCTTTCGACCAACCAGGAAGTGAATCGAATACTTCAAAGTATGTGCCTGGATCAGGTGTTTATTCTGCTGGATCAGCCTGAAAAATTGGGGCAGCCTTTACAACAGTGGCAGCAGATTGAGCCCGATGACAGGGACAGGGCGAAAATGTTGCTGACGGCGCACGAAGCCTTGCTGGAGTTGGGTGAACAGAATCGTCAGACATTTCAGCCTGTGGTCGATATGATGCGACAGGAACTGGCCGGTCAGCAGAAGCCCTGATCTGCAACGTTGTTACTTACCGATACAGAAACTGGAGAATATCCGGCCCAACAAGTCATCGGAACTGAATTCTCCGGTGATTTCATTGAGGTGTTGCTGTACCAGGCGCAGCTCTTCGGCCAGCAGTTCACCGGCCTTATTCTCCACTAATTGGCTCACGCCTGTCTGCAGGTGCTCATTCGCTCTTTCCAGTGCATCAAGATGCCGGCGCCGGGCGATAAATTGCCCTTCAGTACCGGCGCTAAAGCCCATGCAGTCTTTCAGGTGTTGCGCCAGTAATTCAATACCCTCACGTCTTTCAGCCGACAGGCGAATCAGGGTCATATTGCCGACCTGGTCGAGTCCAGGTCTTTCTGAGGACAAGTCAATTTTATTGCGGATAAGGGTGATTTTCAGGCTGTCGGGCAGACGGTCAACAAATTCCGGCCAGATGCGGTGTGGATCGGTTTGTGTGGTGGTCGTACTGTCTACCATCAGCAAAACCCGATCGGCTTCGGTAATCTCCTTCCAGGCACGCTGTATGCCTATCTGCTCCACTTTATCGTCGCTTTCCCTGAGACCCGCCGTATCGATGATATGCAGCGGCATACCATCGATGTGAATATGTTCCTTGAGAATATCCCGGGTGGTGCCGGCGATATCAGTGACAATGGCGGCTTCCCGGCCGGCCAGGGCATTGAGCAGACTGGATTTCCCCGCATTGGGACGACCGGCGATTACCACCCGCATGCCTTCCCGAAGTATGCTGCCTTGTTTGGCTTGATGACGGATGGCGTGCAAATCGGTAAGAATGGATTCCAAATCTTCTTGCACCTTGCCATCAGAAAGAAAATCCACTTCTTCGTCGGGAAAATCTATTGCTGCTTCCACATAAATGCGCAGATGAATTACCGCCTCGACCAGGTCATGAATCTGTCGGGAAAACTCTCCCTGCAGGGAGCGCAGGGCTGAGCGGGCGGCCTGCTCGGAACTGGCATCAATCAGATCGGCAATGGCTTCGGCCTGAGCCAGGTCCAGTTTGTCATTGAGGAAAGCCCGTTCACTGAATTCTCCCGCTCTGGCCAATCTGATCCCTGGTACAGACAAGATGGTTCGGATTAGCATATCCATTACTATCTGCCCACCGTGTCCCTGCAGTTCGAGCACATCTTCACCTGTGAAGGAATGGGGCCCGCGGAAAAACAGTGCGATGCCCTGGTCTATGACCTTCCCGTCGTTGTCATGAAAAGACAGGTATTCGGCTTGCCTTACCTTAGGTAAACGGCCGAGAACTCTCTCGGCTGCTTGTACGGCCAGGGTACCGGATACTCTGACGATGCCAACCCCTCCACGGCCGGGAGCCGTGGCCTGGGCTACGATGGATTGCAAATCGGCCATTTCGGCTTAGTCGCGGAAGTTGTTGAATTGGAAAGGTTGGCCAAGTTCGGCGCCTTTTACCAGGGCGATGGCTTCCTGAAGATCATCCCGTTTTTTCCCGTTCACTCTAACCTGCTCGCCCTGGATGGAGGCCTGGACTTTTATCTTGCTGTCTTTGAGCAGTTTAATGATCTTCTTAGCCATGGGCTGGTCGATACCCTGTCGGAAGGTCACCTGCTGCTTGACGATTTTACCAGTGGGATCGACTTTGCCTTCTTCCAAGGCAGCCGCATTGACGCCACGCTTGGCGCATTTGTCACGCAGAATACTCATCATCTGCTGGAGCCTGAAATCGGCATCTGCGGTCAGGGTTACCTGGCCTTCTTTGAGTTCGAAACTGGCTTCCACATTACGAAAATCAAAGCGGGTATCCAGTTCCCGGTTGGCGTTATCAACGGCATTTTTGACTTCGACCAGATCAATTTCTGAGACGATATCGAATGAGGGCATCGTGGCTCCTAGCTGTCTGTTGCTGTATGAGATAGGGAATTCTACCTAATGAAAATAAAAAAGGCCCGTTCAACGGGCCTTTCGACTGTCCTGTCAGTTTAGCGGGCTTTCAGCCCACGCTTTTCCATGGAGGCATAGATCATCTTGGCCTGAATCAGGGTAATGATATTACTGACCAGCCAGTAAAGTACCAGTCCTGCCGGGAACCAGAGGAAGAAAATACTCATCATTACGGGCATCCACTGCATGATCTTCTGTTGCATGGGATCGGTCATGGTCATAGGTTGCAGCTTCTGCAACAGATACATGCTGGCACCCGTCAGGATGGGCAGGACAAAGTAGGGGTCCTTGACTGACAGATCGGTGATCCAGAGGAAGAAGTCGGCATGGCGTAATTCGACACTTTCCAGGAATACCCAGTACAGGGCCAGGAAAATAGGCATCTGCAATAGCAAAGGGAAACAGCCCCCCATAGGATTAACTTTTTCCTTGCGATACATTTCCATCATGGCCTGGGACATTTTCTGCCTGTCGTCCCCATACCTGTCCTTCAGAGCCTGCATCTTGGGCTGCAGGGCGCGCAGTTTGGCCATGGATTCGTACTGGGCCTTGGTCAGGGGATACATGGCGCCCTTGACGATAATAGTAATAAAGATAATCGCCAGCCCCCAGTTACCCACCAGGCCATGAATAAACTGCAGTAACCAGAACAGCGGTTGCGACAGCCACCAGAGCACACCGTAGTCCACCGTCAGATCCAGCCCGTTGGCCAGGCCTGCCAGGGTATCCTGGTCCTTGGGTCCGGCATACAGGGTGCTGCTCAGCGTAGTGGACTCGCCGGCGGCCAGACTGACAGGGGTACCGGTGTAACCGATGGCGGCATAACTGCCGCCCAGAATGCGGCTGTACAGAGTGTTCTGTTGGTCCTGTGGTGGGATCCAGGCCGAAACAAAGTAATGTTCCAGCATGCCGACCCAACCACCCATGGTCGCTTTGCGAAGATTTTCATCCTGAATGTCTTCGAAATCATACTTGTTGTAACGGTCTTCTGTGGTTGAGTAAGCCGCGCCCCGGTAAGTGGGCATAAACATGCTGCCTTCAGGACCTGCCAGGGTCTGCTTCAACTGGGCATATTGCTGCAGTTGGACCTCATTCCCGGTTTGGTTGTCTATCTGATACTCCACCCGGATGGCGTGGCTGCCGGAGGTAAAGATGAAATTTTTGGTTACCGTCAAACCCGTTGCCGAGCGCCAGGTCAGCGGCACCGTCAGACTCTCATCCTGCAGTGTGTATTCGTTTGTTTGAACCTGATAAAGCGGACGACCACTTTTGGCTGCGTCCGGGCCGTTTTGGCCGATGAGGCCGCTTTGGGCCACGTACAGTTGCCCGGGTGCCGGATTCAGCAACTGGAAACTTTCGTCTGAGCCTTGTTCAACTGGAAAATCCACCAGTTTGGCAGAGACGATGTCACCGCCCCGGGATTCAATCAATACGTCAAGACTGTCTGTACGCACATGAATCAACTGATTTTGCTCTTCTGCAGCAGCAGAAGGCGCCTGGGGAGGGGTCTCGCCGGTTGGGACATCGTCGTGGGTGGAAGCTGTCTCTGCTACCGGGCTTGAAGATACCTCGGCAACGGGTTGCTGGACTGGCGGCTGGCCATAATCCAGTTGCCACTGTTGCCAGAGCAGAAAGCTGACCAGGGCCAGACCAATTAAGAGAAAACTGCGTTGGGATTCCATATCAGACTACTTATTATCTTGTGTTCGAGGTGGGACAGGATCATCTCCCCCCGGATGTAAAGGGTGGCATTTTAATATGCGTTTGGTGGTTAACCAACAACCAATCAACAATCCATGGATTTTTATTGAGCCAACGGCATATTCTGAGCAACTGGGGTGGAACCGGCATCGGGGTCCCAGCAGGGGAGACAACCACTTCTGATACTGGTGAATCAGCCAGATACCGGCTGACTGCAGCGGTGAGTGATTTTTTTCCATAGCCTCTCCAGAAGCTCGAATAGCTGTGCATTGGTGAGCTGGTCCAGTCCGGACTTGCCTACCACTACTATATCAGCATGGGGAAGCTTGTGTTGATGTAATCTGAAGCTCTCACGGACAATACGTTTTATCCGGTTTCTGTCATGGGCCCGCCTGACACGCTTCTTGGACAAGGTAATACCGATTCTTGGATTATCCAGATTGTTTAACCTGGCAAGAAGAGTCAGCTGGGGAGAGACTGCAGGGATGGCTTGTTGGAAAACATTCTCGAAATGGGTGGGAGTAAGTAGCCTTAGCTCCCTAGAAAACTGATTTTCTCCCACTTCGATAAATGCAATTAGGCTGATAAACGAGCACGGCCTTTAGCACGACGACTGGCAAGAACCTTGCGGCCATTCTTTGTCGCCATGCGGGCACGAAAACCGTGTGAACGTTTACGCTTCAAATTACTTGGTTGAAATGTTCTTTTCATAACCTAGTCCGCCGCTTCTATTACTGATGTTGACAATTCAAGCACGGGATGTGCTCAAAAGGACGCCGAATTTTAGAGATCAGACCGACCCTTGTCAATGTAAATAAAGGCGTCCTGTGCATTATATCCCCGCAGCAAGAGGCCCTGTGTTAATAAAGTTTGGTGATTTCTTGTTTTATCCACAGAACTGGGAGAAGGTGGTGATAATTTCTTCATTTAGAAGTGGGATTTTATCCCCAGTGCCTTTCTGGAAACGGTCGCTCCAGGTCCAGAGAGGGGGCGCCAATAAAAATAATAAAGTGATTAAAAACATAGATATACCCGTTTTTTACTGGAGGAGCACATTTGCAGAAAAGATCAATATTGAAGATGTGGATAAATATCGGTGATAATTCACAACCCGGTTTTGTCCGGCTAAGAATATCTTGAGCCAGTTTTGGTGGCCCCGCGTTCGATAAAAACATAAAAATGCATTGGGCAAGGTGTCTTGTCCAAGAGGAGTTTCCTTTCAATGTCTTTGTGGGATGAATGCCTTAAGAGGCTTCAACAAGAGTTGCCGACCCAGCAATTCAGTATGTGGATTCGACCCTTACAGGCGCAAATAGAAGACTCAACCCTGACCCTGTTTGCGCCAAACAGGTTTGTGCTGGATTGGGTTCGCGACAAGTACATTTCCCGTATCACTGAACTGTTTGCCGAGTTATGTCATCCTGAGGATATGCCCACCTTGCATTTTGATGTCGGTGTTGCAAACCCTGTTCCCGCCAGTAGTCCGGTGCATCAGCCGTCTCCCTCCCAGGCCCCTGCTGTGAGCAGGGGGTTTAACGTCGGTCTTGCACAGGGACAGGCAAATCAGGTCAGGGTGGAGCATAAAAGTAATATCAATGTCACCTATACCTTTGACAACTTTGTTGAAGGTAAGTCAAACCAGCTTGCCAGGGCGGCGGCGAGCCAGGTCGCAGATAATCCGGGAGGCGCCTACAATCCCTTGTTTATCTATGGTGGAACAGGATTGGGTAAGACACATCTGTTGCATGCTGTGGGTAATGGCCTGATTGCACGAAACCGAGAAGCGAAAGTGGTTTACATGCACTCGGAACGTTTTGTACAGGATATGGTTAAGGCCCTGCAGAACAACGCAATAGAGGAGTTCAAGCGATACTACCGCTCGGTGGACGCGCTGCTGATTGACGATATCCAGTTTTTTGCCAAGAAAGACCGATCCCAGGAAGAGTTCTTCCACACTTTTAATGCTCTGCTTGAGGGCAACCAACAGATAATTCTTACCTCAGATCGCTACCCAAAGGAGATTGACGGGGTGGAAGATCGTCTTAAGTCCCGGTTCGGCTGGGGATTGACGATCGCCATTGAGCCTCCTGAGCTGGAAACCAGGGTCGCAATCCTGATGCGCAAGGCGGTGGAAAACAGGATTCAGTTGCCCGATGAAGTGGCCTTCTTTATTGCAAAACGACTCAGATCCAATGTCAGGGAACTGGAGGGGGCGCTTAACCGGGTGATAGCCAATGCCAATTTCACCGGCAGGCCCATTACAATAGATTTTGTCCGCGAGGCATTAAGAGATCTGTTAGCCTTGCAGGAAAAACTCGTTACTATAGATAACATCCAGAAAACGGTGGCGGAATACTATAAGATCAAGGTCGCCGATATACTTTCGAAGCGACGCAGCCGCAGCGTTGCCCGACCCAGGCAGGTGGCCATGGCGTTGGCCAAGGAGCTGACCAATCACAGCTTACCTGAAATTGGTGACGCTTTTGGTGGACGTGACCATACCACTGTACTGCATGCTTGTCGTAAGATAAGCCAGTTGCGTGAAGAAAGTCATGATATTAAAGAAGATTATCAGAACCTGATTCGCACCCTGTCGTCCTAGAGAACAATAACGAGTCGCCCATGAAATTTACAATAAGTAGGGAAAACTTCTTACAACCGCTGCAGTTGGTTGCCGGGGCTGTGGAGCGCCGCCACACCCTTCCTATATTGTCCAATGTGCTTATCAAAGTAAGTGAGGGCACACTATGGCTAACCGGCACGGACTTAGAGGTTGAGCTGATCTCCAATGTCGCCTTGGAAGGTGAGGTTGAAGACGGCGAGATTACAGTACCAGCCAAGAAGCTGTTGGACATCTGCAAGGGATTTTCCGATAGCAGTAGTTTGGAGTTCAAGCTAGAAGGCAGCAAGGCATTACTTAAAGCCGGACGGGGTAAATACTCGTTATCCACATTGCCTGCTTCCGACTACCCGAATCTTGAGGATTGGCAGGGTGAGTTGGAGTTTGAGATTACCCAAGCCCAACTGAAGCGCCTGATCGACAGCACGCATTTTTCCATGGCGCAGCAGGATGTCCGTTATTATCTGAATGGTATGTCATTCGAAACAGAGAGTAATCTTATCAGGACGGTGGCCACTGATGGCCACAGATTGGCACTGTGCCGCATTCCCTATGAAGAAGGGAATCTGCCTGAACGGCAGGTGATAGTGCCTAGAAAAGGCGTTACGGAGATTTCTCGACTGATAGAGAATGACGACAAGTCATTGAAAGTTCAGGTAGGGGCCAACCATATTCGTATTTTCTCTACCGATTTTATCTTTACCAGTAAGCTGGTTGATGGTCGCTTTCCAGACTATCGCCGTGTCTTACCCAAAGACGGTGATAAAGTGGTTGAGGCCAGTAAGGAAGTGCTGAAACAGGCGTTCTCACGTGCATCTATACTCTCCAATGAGAAGTTTCGTGGTGTCAGATTAAACCTGGCCGAGGGAGAGCTGAAGATAACGGCCAACAATCCAGAGCAGGAAGAAGCGGAAGAGATTGTCGACGTTCGTTATCAGGGTGATAGTCTGGAGATTGGTTTTAATGTTGCCTATCTGATCGATGTGCTGAACGCAGTGCATTCTGAATCAGTGAAATTGACCATGTCAGACGCGAACAGTAGTGCTCTGATTGAAGACGCCGGTGATGACGCCGCCTTGTATGTGATCATGCCAATGAGGTTGTAATCAGCGATTCCATGCCGGCCGTAAGCCAGTAATGAAACTGGACCGAATCCAGATACGGCAGTTCAGAAATCTGACCGATATCGATATCAGACCCGCTTCCCGCTTGAATCTGTTGCTTGGCAGCAATGGAAGCGGGAAGTCTTCTCTTTTGGAAGCAATCCATTATCTTGGCTTTGGCCGTTCCTTCAGAAGTAATAAGCACCAGCATGTCATACAACACGAGTGTGATGCTTTCACCGTGTTCTGTCAGGTGGCTACGGAAATAAGATCAGGACTACTGAACATCGGATACCAGAGGTTCAGAAACGGCGACTCATTGATTAAAGTTGACGGTGAACCGCAGAAGCGGATATCTGACCTCGTGCGGTTGTTGCCGATACAACTTTTTACTCCAGCCAGTGTTGAGGTGATTTCGGGCTCTCCTGGCCTGCGTCGAAAGTTCCTCGATTGGGGATTGTTCCACGTGGAACCCTCTTATCTGGAGCTTTCACTTCGCTATCAGCAGGTTTTGAAACAAAGGAATGCCCTGATTAGACAGGGTAACTTATCCAGGGAAGGCCACTACTGGAATGAAATACTAGCCACTGCAGGCGAGCAGATTGACAGGCTGAGAAAAGTGTTTGTGGAGGCGTTGGAGCCCTACATATTGCGTAATCTGAGCTATTTTCTACCTGAGTTTTGTCCGGAAATCTCGTATCATAGCGGATGGGATTCGAGTCTGACGCTGGAGCAGGCGTTGCACGAGAGTAAACAGAAGGATCAGAAATATGGCTTTACTTCAGTAGGCCCTCACAAAGCTGACCTTCGTTTCAGGATTAAATCAGTCGCTGCGCAGGAGCTACTTTCCAGGGGCCAGGCAAGAATGCTGATGGCAGCCTTGCTACTTGCTCAGTCACAACATTTTCAGGATACGAGAAGCAGGGGATGCGTATTCCTGCTGGACGACATAGGTGCAGAACTGGATGAAGATAAAAGACAGGCTTTCATTGAGGCCCTTCTGAATACATCTGCACAATTGTTTGTTACCGCCATTGAGAAAGGACAAATTGATTTTGTCGACAACTATACAGATAAGAAAGTGTTTCACGTGGAACATGGCCAGGTCAAAGAGGAGTAAGAAATGTCAGAGAGCAATTATGATTCGTCCAGCATCAAAGTCCTGAAGGGGCTGGATGCCGTTCGTAAGCGACCTGGGATGTACATCGGTGACACAGACGATGGCACGGGCCTGCACCACATGGTGTTTGAAGTGGTAGACAACTCTATCGACGAGGCGCTTGCCGGTCACTGTAAAGACATCAGAATTACGATCCACACAGATGGTTCCGTATCAGTCAAGGATGATGGGCGAGGTATCCCCACAGAAATTCATCAGGAAGAAGGGGTATCGGCCGCAGAAGTCATCATGACCGTGCTGCATGCGGGAGGAAAATTTGACGATAACTCCTACAAGGTCTCAGGCGGCCTGCACGGAGTAGGGGTTTCCGTTGTCAACGCCCTGTCTGAAAAGCTTCAACTGAGAATCAGGCGAGGCGGAAAAATCCACGAACAGGAATACCATCACGGAGTTCCTCAGGCACCCCTGTCTGCTGTTGGGGAAACAGAAGAGCGGGGTACCAGTATCCGATTCTGGCCCAGTGCTGCTACGTTTTCTGATACTGAGTTCCACTACGACATCCTGGCCAAGCGGCTGAGGGAGCTGTCCTTTTTGAACTCGGGCGTATCCATTATTCTCCTGGATGAAAGAGACGGAAAGACGGACCACTTCTGCTATGAAGGGGGCATCAAAGCGTTTGTCCAGTACCTGAATCAGAATAAAACACCTGTTCACCAGAAAGCTTTTCACTTCTCCCTTGAGCGGGACGACGGTATCAGCGTTGAGGTAGCCATGCAATGGAACGATGGCTTCCAGGAAAATATCTATTGTTTTACCAACAACATTCCCCAACGGGATGGCGGTACGCATCTGGCCGGCTTCCGAGGCGCTCTCACCCGGACGTTGAATAACTATATGGAAGCGGAAGGCCTGAACAAGAAGGCCAAGACCAATGCCAGTGGAGACGATGCCAGGGAAGGGCTTACTGCGGTTATCTCCGTCAAGGTGCCGGACCCGAAATTCTCTTCCCAGACCAAGGACAAGTTAGTTTCCTCTGAAGTGAAGACTGCAGTTGAAGCGACTATGGGGGAGAAACTTCAGGAATACCTGCTGGAAAATCCTGGCGATGCAAAGGTCATAGCCGGAAAAATCATCGATGCGGCGCGCGCCCGAGAAGCGGCCAGAAAGGCGAGGGAAATGACCCGCCGAAAAGGCGCCCTGGACCTGGCGGGGTTGCCAGGCAAACTGGCTGATTGTCAGGAAAAAGACCCGGCAAAATCAGAACTGTATATAGTGGAGGGTGATTCTGCCGGCGGTTCAGCCAAGCAGGGGCGCAACAGGAAAAACCAGGCGATCCTTCCACTCAAGGGCAAGATCCTTAACGTGGAAAAGGCCCGGTTTGATAAGATGCTGTCCTCTCAGGAGGTGGCTACCCTTATCACTGCGCTGGGTTGTGGCATAGGTAGAGACGAATACGACCCAGACAAGCTCCGTTACCATAGTATTATCATCATGACCGATGCTGACGTGGACGGTTCGCATATTCGGACTTTGCTACTGACCTTCTTCTACAGACAGATGCCTGAGATTATTGAAAGAGGCTATGTCTACATCGCCCAGCCGCCATTGTATAAAATGAAAAAAGGCAAGCAGGAACAGTACATCAAGGACGACCCGGCATTGACCGCCTACCTGACCTCAATGGCTTTGGATAATGCCGCACTGCATGTAAACGAAAATGCTCCACCCATCAGCGGCGTTGCCCTGGAGAGCCTGGTCAAACAGTACCAGACCACCATGAATATGATCGACAGAATAAGCCGAATCATGCCCAGGAATTTGTTGAATCGTTTGGTCTACTCGGAAGTGTTGAATCTGGCCGATCTGAACGACTCCCAAAAGCTTGAGTCCGTCGGTCAAGTGTTGGTTAAGAACCTGCAGGATCACGAAAATGACGGGGCACTGTACCGCTATGAAATTCGTGAGAATAAGGAGAGGTTGAATAAGTATGTCGTCATCATTGTCCGTCAGCATGGTATCGACACTGAGTATAAGCTGGATTATGACTTTATCGATTCCACAGAATACAAGCGAATCCGCGATTTGAACCTTGCTATCAACGGGCTGATAGAGGAGAGTGGATACGTGAGCCGGGGTGAGAAGACTCACAAGATCAACCACTTTGCCGAGGCGCTGGATTGGTTGTTGGCGGAGTCCAAACGCGGTGTTTACATCCAGCGATACAAAGGACTGGGCGAGATGAACCCGAGTCAGCTCTGGGAAACGACCATGGATCCAGAAAGTCGTCGCATGTTGCAGGTAACCATTGAAGATGCCGTTGCCGCTGACCAGCTCTTTACCTGTCTGATGGGCGACCAGGTCGAGCCACGCCGGGCGTTTATCGAGGAAAACGCGCTCAGAGTCGCCAATCTGGACGTATAGAACCCAAAAAAAAGCCTGCTTAAGCAGGCTTTTTCTTTTACTATCAGTAAGTTACGTTAACCCTTGCGCTCTATATATACCTGTGGCCGTTCAGGCTGGCTGAAATCAATAAAAAACTCATAGACGCCCGTTTCTCTGGGGGTGAATTTAAAATTATTATTAACGGCATGGCAGGTAGCGCTGACCCGTTTTCCTAGACCTACTACCTCATCCTGTGCCTTGTTCAGATAACCACAATTGGCTCCACTGGACCATTGACTGTCGGCAAAGCGAAAATCATAGGGTTGGCCGTCGGCAATCAGCTCAGCCTCGGCCTTATAGAGATCATCGTCCACCTGTTGAAGCTTGAAGTTTTCATCTGCTTCCCACCAGGTAAAAACGCCCCGCAAGTAAAGTTCTTGGGGTGTTTGAGGCGCTGCTATCTCGGGTTGGCTGGCGCAACCCAGCAAAGTAGCGAATAACACCAGAGGCAGCAATGACTTGAGGGAACAGAATTGCATTGAGAAATCCTTGAACAGGGTATTGAGAGCAAAATTGCCTTATTTATAGCAAATTGCCCGTCATGATGTGAACATTTTGTCCTTTTACCAATAGCTAGCGCTAAAAAAGGCCATCCGGGGATGGCCTTAACACTAAGAATATCAGCGTCAGTTTAGAATGGAGATATCCGCCACCTGCAGGAACAGGTTGCGTAACTTCAGCAACAGGGCCAGGCGGTTATCGCGAATGGCGGGATCTTCGTCCATCACCATTACCTGGTCGAAGAACTTATCGACAGGCTCCCTGAGATTGGCCAGGGTTTCCAGAGCACTGCGGTATTCCAACTGCACTATCAGAGACTGCACACGGTCATGTGCCTGTTCGAGAGCCTCAGCCAGTTGCTTCTCCGCCGGTTCCCTTAATAATGCCTGGTTCAGCACAGAAAGGCCCTCTACCTCGTTCTTGGCCAGTATATTGGCCACCCGCTTATTAGCGGCTGCGAGAGACACGGCAGACTCAAGGGATTTGAAATGCTGTACGGCTTTTATTCGGGCGTCGAAGTCGGCGGGACGGGTAGGGCGACGAGCCAGAACGGCCTGAATCACATCCACCTGGACATCTTGTTCCTGATACCAGGCCCTGAACCTTCCCAGGACAAAGTCCAGTACCTGTTCTTCGACATCCGCATTGGTAAGTTTATCGCCAAACAGGCTGACAGAGTTCTGTATCAGCACGGCTAAGTCCAGAGGCAGCCCTTTCTCCACAATTATACGCAGCAGGCCGATAGCGGCCCTGCGTAGCGCAAAGGGATCCTTGTCCCCCTTAGGTGCCTGGCCAATGCCAAAAATCCCTACAAGCGTATCCAGCTTGTCTGCCAGCGCAACGGCACAGCTGATGTTTGATTGGGGAAGCTGATCGCCGGAAAACCTGGGCATGTATTGCTGATCCAGCGCCAGGGCTACCTGCTCCGGCTCCTGGTCGTAACGCGCGTAATGCATGCCCATTACACCCTGAACTTCCGGAAACTCCATAACCATCTGGGTCATCAGGTCTGTCTTGGACAGCAGACCGGCCCGCTTGGCCAGCTTGGCATCATCACCCAGTTCAGTGGCAATCCGGCCTGCCAGCTCGGCGATTCTGACTGACTTGTCTTTCAGCGTGCCTAACTGTTGCTGAAACAGAACTGTATCCAGGCTGTCAAGACGGCTCTCAAGGCTGGATCTCTTGTCCTGTGTGAAGAAGAATGCTGCATCTGCAAGTCGCGGTCGGATGACCTTCTCATTGCCCCTGACTACCTGTATGGGGTCCTTGCTTTCAATATTACTGACAAAGGCAAATCTGGGCAGCAGATTGCCTTCCTCGTCCAGTAAGGGAAAATACTTCTGATCTCCTTTCATGGTGTGGATCAGGGCTTCCTTGGGAACGGCCAGGAACTCCGCACCGAAAGAGGCGGTCAGCACAACAGGCCACTCCACCAGCGCCGTGACTTCTTCGAGCAAATCCTCTTCAAGCGCAATCCTGGCCTTTTCCTGGCTTGCAACTTGCGTCAGGCCCTGCTTGATGGCGGCCTTCCTTTCTTCAAAATCCGCCATAACATAGGCTTGCCTGAGTGTGGAAAGGTAGTCGTCGGCATGGGTCAGCTGGATCGGTTCAGGATGGTGGAACCTGTGTCCGTTGAGCTTATCTGTCACCTGTATTCCCAGTACGGTGCCTTGAATAAGCTCATCACCGTATAACATGCAGGCAGTATGCACAGGGCGGATAAACTGTGTGCTGCCGTTACCCCAACGCATCGGTTTGGGAATAGGCAGGGCAGACAGAGCCTTGTTCACCAGCCCGGCAAGAACCTCGGGCAACCCCTGTCCGGATACTCTGGCCTTATGCATAAGCCATTCGCCCTTGTCTGTCACCAGACGCTCCGCTTCATCGACCCTGATACCCAGCCCCCCGGCCCAGCCCAGAGCTGCGCGGGTTGGATTGCCCTGCTGATCAAAGGCTGCATTAAGGGCAGGCCCCCGTTTCTCCACCACTTTATCCTGCTGGTGATATGCCAGGCCTGTTACCTTAAGGGCGAGCCGACGTGGGGCGGCAAACCAGTGTACGGATTCATGTTGCAGATCGGCCTGTTGCAATGCCTTATGCATTTCCTCAGCAAAAGCAGAGGCCAGTTTTGTCAGGGATTTAGGGGGTAACTCTTCGGTACCTATCTCAATCAGCAAGTTTTCCTGGCGCATCAGTTAGCCTCCTGTCTGCACATGGGGAAGCCCAGGGCCTCCCTGGCGTCGTAATAACTCTGGGCACAGGCCTTGGCCAGCGTCCTGACCCGCAGGATGTATCGTTGCCTTTCCGTAACTGAGATGGCATGCCTGGCGTCCAGCAGGTTAAAAGCATGGGACGCTTTCATGACCTGCTCATAAGCGGGCAGAGCGAGTCCTTTCTCAATTAGAAACTGACTGTCCTTCTCACACTGATCGAAGGTTCTAAACAGGGCATCCACGTCGGCATATTCGAAGTTATATGTGGATTGCTCGACTTCGTTCTGGTGGAATACGTCGCCATAGGTGACTTTGCCTCTGGGACCATCTGTCCAGACCAAATCATAGATGCTGTCCACGCCCTGGATATACATTGCCAAACGTTCCAGGCCATAGGTTATCTCGCCGGTCACAGGGGCGCACTCCAGGCCTCCCACCTGTTGAAAATAGGTGAACTGAGTGACTTCCATACCGTTCAGCCAGACTTCCCAGCCTAAACCCCAGGCTCCCAATGTGGGGGACTCCCAGTTGTCCTCGACAAAGCGGATATCATGGACCAGGGGATCGAAACCCAGCTCGCTAAGTGAGCCAAGATAGAGATCCTGAATATCATCAGGGGAGGGTTTCAGCATGACCTGGAACTGATAGTAGTGCTGTAGCCTGTTGGGATTTTCCCCGTAGCGTCCGTCAGTGGGGCGGCGACAGGGTTGCACATAAGCGCTGCTGATGGGCTCTGGACCTATGGCACGCAGAAATGTCATCGGATGGAAGGTGCCTGCGCCGACTTCCATATCCAGCGGCTGGATAATGACACATCCCTGCCGAGCCCAGTAGTCCTGCAGAGCCAGGATAAGGCCCTGAAAGGTTTTGATATCGAACTTTTGCATGAGATCCGTTTTTTGCTGGTTTATTGAGAAAAATGCAGCCAAGTATACCTTTTGAGCGACTTTGTATGTAGGCTAATTTGTTCTGTAAGGGACTAAAACTTGCCGTGGCATTTGCCTCGAAGATGGCCAAATAGCCGAAACAGGAGCTCTAAATGTCAGAATTTACTCGTTGTGACTGGGTAACCCAGGATCCTTTGTATTTGCATTATCATGACAAAATCTGGGGGAGACCGGTTTATGATTCGCAGGAGCTGTTCGCCAAGTTATGCCTGGATGGACAGCAGGCTGGTCTGAGCTGGATAACCATCCTGAAGAAGCAACCCGGCTACGAAGCGGCCTTTCATGGTTTCAACCCGCAACGTATTGCGGAAATGGGGGAAGGGGATGTGGAACGGCTGTTGCAAAATCCCGGCATAGTGCGCAACAGGCTTAAGGTGCAGTCGGTGATCAGGAATGCCCGGGCCTACCTGGCGTTGCAGGAAAAAGGCGAAGATTTTGCTGAATTTATCTGGCGATTCGTCGACGGACAAAGCATACAAAACCGTTGGCAAAGCCTCAGTCAGGTACCGGTAACAACTTCCGAGTCGGACGCCATGTCAAAAGCCCTGAAAAAAGCGGGCTTCAATTTCGTTGGCAGCACCATATGCTACGCGTTCATGCAGGCGGTGGGGCTGGTCAATGATCATCTGGTTGACTGTCATTGCTACCATGAGGTCAAAAGCCTGAACGGGCGATTCACACCCTCTGCTTAAGCAGGTGGGTTTCTTTCAGAATGCGGCTCTCCAGTTCTGTTTCATGCTCCTGACGTTCCATTTCCATCCTCCGCCTGTCGGCCTTTGATAAGGCCTTCCAGGCGTCATGCGTGGGCATATGACTGACCCTGCTGTACAGCTCATGCAGGGCAGGGTAAAGCGCTGCATAATCCTCGCGGTCGGACAGGTTCTCCATCAGAACGCACAGCCTGATACTGGCTTCAGACAGGTCACACTGCTGTTGTTCAACAGCCAGCGCGATGGTGCGGATACTCTGGCGTATGTGTGCCTCACGACGCAGTCTGTTACCCTTCTCCTGCTGGTTCTGGCGTTTAAGCAAAAACAGCAGGCGGCCGGCATACAAGGCCAGTGAAGCGACAATCAGGAAGGCCAGACTCAGCAAGCTGACGAGCAGGATCTCAGACATCGTTACTTGAACTTGTCGACATCGATGTTGTGAAACCTGTCGTACAAATCCTCCTCCGGATCATCCTGCGCCTCCGGGGTCTCGGTTTCAATACCCAGCATCTGGCAGAGTTCCAAATGGCGGGCCAGTTGCTTGTCTACATAGGACTTCTCTTCGGCGGTCAGCTTGTGACCAGAATCGACTTTGTCCATCAGGGCCTCCAACCTTTGGTCCTGTTCTATGGCTTTTAGTTCTCTGGCAGGGGAGAAATGCCGGAGGGGCTCTGCCGGCGTTTTTTCCGGAGCAACCAGAGGGACAGGTTTCCTGCTGCCAATTCTGGGATCCTTGGGGGACCTGGATTTAGTCACCAGCGCCTCTTTCGCCTCGGTGTTTCGACTGCCTGCCGGTTTCCCGCTATGGCGCTTATGTCGTTTATCATCGGCCGATGAACTTTTGGATGCCTTGCCGCCAGGGAGCCTGGGCTTTTTTGACGCTCGCGCCATGAATGAATACCTCGGTTGGAATAAGGCCATTTTACACTGTGGCTTTGTATAAAAACACCACATCAGAGCCTACAACTTCCAGCTGCAGATTATGGTGGGTCGCCAGCCAGTGGAAAGTGTCTTCACTGAAAAAACTAACATGGGTCTGGTCGTTCTTATAATGCCAATGGGCAAACCGCTCAACACTGATCACCCGTTTGGTCATGATGGCCAGACAACCGCCTGGGTTGAGCATATCCATCCAGTTATGCCAGATGGCTCCAGGCTGGTGGAAGTGTTCAATAGCTTCCGTGCAACTGATGAAATCGACTCTTTGTTGATGGACGCTGGGCAGCGGATGGTAAAGGGGGTCAAACCACTGCATTTTGTGCCCTTCGACCGCCAGCATTTTGGCAAGAACAGGCACGGGTCCGCAGCCGTAGTCCAGTCCCTGGCTATTGGCTGGTAACCTCTCCAGCAGGGGAATGGCCAGCCGGCGCAAAAATGTCAGGTAGCCAGCATCATCAGGGTGATTCTGGTGCAGATCGTAGATGGTCTTTTCCTGTTCAGGGCTTGGTAACTGGTCAGGGTCAACGAATACTAACGCGCATCGATAACAATGAAGGTAGTCACGGCGCTTATCGGTGTGATAATGGCCAATTGACGTATGCTGACAGAGGGGGCAGAGGATCAAAGCAGGTGAATTCAGAAAAAAGAAAAGGCGACAGTCTACCTATCGCCTCTCGTATAACCAAGTGCCAGATGACACTTCTCCCGTTATTCGTTCATCCTGAACTGTGCAGACAGCCTTATCGCTCGACTTCTCTTTTTCTTGTTGTTGACGAAGTCTTGTTGTTATTGGTCTTCCAGACGCTTTATCAACTCTTCCCTGGATCCGCTAAATGCGAGCTAACGCAACAAAAAATTCAAAACATTCCCTTCCGATGGAATAATTCTGTCCTTGTTGTTTGACGCGAAAGAATACAGGATAGAAAATATTTTACAACTTTTTTACAAAAATTTTTACGGCTGGGTCTGTCTATCTGTCTGCTATCCGTTACAGAACCGCCCACACCATAAAAAAGCCGATATGCTCGGCCCTTAAAAAGATCAGTATAAGCCCTGGATATATTTGGATAGCAATTCAATATCCGCATCGCTCAGTCGCATGGCCACATCCCGCATCATACCGTTCATGTCGTTGGTACGCTTGCCTGCACGGAAATCCAGCAATTGTTTCTTGATGTAGGCTGTATGCTGTCCGCTGATATCGGGAAACTTGGCCAGACCTACTCCGTCACCTCGGGGACCGTGACAGGCGGCACAGGCGGTGATCCCTTCCTCAGGGTTACCGCCCAGGTAGAGGATCGAGGCGTCGTCAATTACCTCTTCAGGGGCGGCCATAGGTTTGGCTTTCTGATCAGTAAAATAAGCCGCCAGATCCAGTATATCCTGATCAGACAATGGGGCTGCCATACCAGACATAACAGGATCGTAACGCCCTTCCTCGCCATTGGTCTGGGAGCCCAATCTGAATTCCTGCAATTGCTTAACCAGATAGCTCGCGTGCTGACCGGCAATGCTGGGATACATATCCACGGCGCTGTTACCATCGGCGCCATGGCAGGCGGCGCAGGTGGCAGACTTGGCTTTCCCGGCTTCGGCATCGCCTTCAGCAAATACAGGCAGGGCAAAGATCAAGCAAAGCGTCAGGCATAGTTTTTTCATAGTCATTCTCGTTGAGCTTTTGTTATGGGCTGGCTACTGGTCATGCCGTATTTTACACATTTAATCCATGAGGAAAATATTTTCCCGTTTATTTGTAGGGTTTTAGCACCGCCGGTACGCCATCTCAGGCGGCCGATGGTACAATGTGCTGGTCACGTCCGGGTCCAGAGCCCGGAATTCTTTTTTACCCTAAATTCGGGTCCCGTTGGCCAGACCCGCCAGGAGTTCCAGTGAGTCGTTACAGTCAGGCTAAATTTCTAATGAGCGCCCCTGATATTCGTCATCTTGGCCCGGATGAGGGGATTGAAGTCGCATTTGCCGGCCGGTCCAATGCCGGCAAGTCAAGTGCCCTGAATCGCCTGAGCAGACAGAAGGGACTGGCAAGAACCAGTAAGACTCCTGGACGAACCCAGTTGATTAACGTATTTGAGCTGGATGAGGAAAGACGTCTTATCGATTTGCCTGGCTATGGCTTTGCCCAGGTGCCGGTGGAGATGAAGAAGAAATGGCAGAAGGCCCTTGGGGAATATCTTCAAGATCGCAAGAGTCTCAAGGGGCTGGTGGTGCTGATGGACATTCGTCACCCATTCAAGGATTTGGATCAGGAGCTTATCTATTGGGCGGTTAACAGCAAGTTACCTGTCCTGGCCCTGCTGACTAAAGCCGATAAACTGAAGTCCGGCAAACGCAAGGCTCAGTTGTTGATGGCCAGAGAGGCCAGCCTGGCCTTTTGCGGTGACGTGACGGTGCACGCATTTTCGTCACTGGAGGGGATTGGTCTCAGTGAGATGGAGGCCGTACTGAATAAATGGTTTGGCTATTCGCCCGCAAAAGAGACACCCTGAGCTCTTCCCTGTGATTTTGGTCTACCAATAAAAAACCCCATCCTGCCGGATGGGGTTTTTTACACACTCAGGGACACACATAAACCGTTTATATAGAACCCTGCAGATTGGATAAGTTCAAAAGAAATTGATTTTCTTTTATGAAATTAAATTAGATCTTGGGGAAAGGCCCGACCCCGGTCTCCAGCCAACTGGCGGCAGGACCCTGAGATTCAGTCTGGGGGTAGGGTTTATTCTCTCAAACAGCAAACCCTGCGGGCATAAAAAAAGCCCCGGCAAGCCGGGGCTAAAGCAAAGGTCTGAAAGATAGAACATCTTACCTCTGTACCCTACAGAGCGAATAATAGCCAGGTTACGGATGAAAGCAAGTGTTTTTTGTAATTTTATTACAGAAAATGCGGATTTTATTGATCAGTCCCTATAGGTCAGTGGGCCTCATCCCAGTTGGCGCCAACGCCTGCTTCCACCAGCAGAGGGACATCCAGACTGGCTGCGTTTTCCATCAGCTCGACAATCTGCTGCCGGTGCGAGTCCAGATTCTGTTCTTTTATTTCAAATACCAGTTCGTCATGAACCTGCATCAACATCCGCACCTCTTCTGCCGCATGGGCTTCAATCCAGCTATCAACTGCCAGCATGGCTCTCTTGATAATATCCGCAGCGGTTCCTTGCATAGGGGCATTGATGGCCGCCCGTTCTGCACCTTTTCTTCTGGCACCATTGCTGGATTTTATTTCCGGCAGATAAAGTCGACGACCAAAAACGGTTGAGACATAGCCTTGCTGTTTAGCCTGCGCTCTGGTTCTTTCCATATAGTCCAGTACGCCGGGATAGCGATCGAAATACAGATCCATATAGCTCTGCGCTTCCTGCCTGGGAACGTTCAATTGCTGCGCCAAACCAAAGGCAGACATGCCGTAGATCAGACCGAAATTAATTGCCTTGGCACTGCGTCGCTGATCGGCGCTGACCTGGTCCAGGGCGACACCAAATACTTCCGCTGCGGTAGCCCGGTGAATATCCTTGCCCTGGGCGAAGGCGTCCACTAATCCCTTATCGGCGGACAAGTGGGCCATGATCCGCAGTTCTATCTGGGAATAATCGGCCGCGACGATTTTATAGCCCGGCTCGGCCACAAACGCCTGGCGTACCCGACGGCCCTCAGCGGTGCGAATCGGAATATTTTGCAGATTGGGGTCCGTGGACGACAGTCTTCCGGTTGCTGCCACTGCCTGATGATAGGAGGTGTGCACCCTGCCGGTACGGTGATTGATCATCTTGGGCAGTTTATCGGTGTAGGTATTTTTCAATTTGGTCAGGCCCCGGTATTCCATCAGCAGTTTGGGCATGGGGAACTGATTAGCCAGGGTCTGAAGGACTTCCTCTGAGGTGGAGGGCACGCCCTTGGGCGTTTTCTTTACGACCGGCAGATTAAGCTTGTTGAACAGGATTTCCTGCAATTGTTTGGTAGACCCCAGGTTAAATTCTTCACCTGCCAGTTCATACACTTCCTTCTCGAGCTCGAGGATCCTGGATGCCAGTTGCTGACTTTGAAGCCTGAGCTTCTGGCTGTCGATCAGCACACCCCGATACTCCATCTTTGCCAGCACAGTGGCAAGGGGCACCTCCAGCTCGGTAACAATCTGCGGCAGCTGTTTGGACTCTTTCAATTGTGACCAGAGGGTCTGATGCAACTGCAAGGTGACATCGGCATCCTCGGCAGCGTAGGTAGCAGCCTGTTCCAGCGGGATCTGATTAAAGGTAAGCTGTTTTGCACCCTTGCCGGCAATCTCCTCGAAATGAATGGTCTTGTGGCCGAGATAGCGCTCAGCCAGGCTGTCCATATCATGGCGGCCCGCGACACTGTTGAGTACGTAAGATTCGAGCATGGTGTCGAATGCCACGCCTTTTAATCGGATACCGTAATTGGCCAGTACATTCATATCATATTTGATGTGCTGGCCAACCTTGAGACGGTTTTCATCTTCGAGCAGGGGCTTGAGTTGGTCAAGCACCCAGGCGCGGCCCAATTGTTGTGGGGCATCCATATAGTCATGGCCAACGGGCAGGTAGGCCGCCTCACCTGGAGTGACGGCAAAACAGAGTCCTACAATCTGGGCTTCCATGTAGTTCAGGCTGGTCGTTTCGGTATCCAGAGCGAACAGGGGGGCCTGGCTGAGCTTTTCCAGCCAGTAGAAAAATTGCTTTTCGGTCAGAATGGTTTCATAGCGTTCGGCGCTGATTGAGGTGTCAGAGGAAGTTTCCGGAAGGGTGGGATCCTGATCGCCCAGTTCCTCCAGCCAGCGTTTGAACTCGAACTCTGCAAAGAGCGCTGCGAGCTTTTGCTTGTCCGCTCCCGATGGTGTGAGATCTTCCGGCGTAACTTGCAGCTGCAGATCCGTCTTGATTGTGGCCAGCTGATAAGACAGTCTGGCCTGCTCTTCGTATTCAGCCATTTTGGCAGCCATACCCTTGGCGCCACGAAAATCAAGGCTGGCGATGTCTTCCAGCCTGGCATAAATACTGTTCAGGTCACCCAGCCCCTGAAGCATGGCCAGCGCACTCTTGTCACCTACACCCGGTACCCCGGGGATATTGTCTACCTTGTCCCCTTTGAGGGCGAGAAAATCGATTACCAGCTCCGGCGGGATGCCAAATTTCTCCACCACCGCGTCTGGATCCAACAGGCTGTTGTTCATGGTGTTGATTAAAGTGACGTTGTGATCCACTAACTGCGCAAGGTCTTTGTCTCCTGTACTGACCAGCGTCCTGATACCCGCTTCGCTGGCCTGTCTTGTCAGGGTGCCTATCACGTCGTCTGCCTCCACACCGTCTTCGACAATGATTGGTAATCCCATGGCGCGAATAATATCGTGAATAGGCTGGATTTGTGCGCGCAGATCGTCCGGCATTGGGGGCCGGTGGGCCTTGTACTCCGGATAGATATCATCACGGAATGTCTTACCTTTGGCGTCAAATACCACGGCAATTTTTTCAGGGGAATATTGGCGAATAAGGCTGCGCAGCATATTGATTACCCCATACACGGCTCCGGTATGGTCACCCTTGGAGTTGGTCAGGTTCGGCATCGCGTGGAAGGCGCGGAAAAGGTAGGACGAGCCGTCGACCAGGATCAGAGGATATTCAGGTTGTTTGGACATGTTGAAGAGCCCTTGGCTGACAATGCCCGGTAGCATGCCACAAGCCAACTCGTTGAGCCATGCCAGTCTTGTCCACAGTAGCTTCAGTCTGTGGATAAAGTTGTTGATTAAGTTTTCTGGCAGGCGAATAGACACATCACCTGATTACAGGCAAAGTGCTTGAAGGGCTTACATTTACTGGTTCTGGAATAAAACGGGGAACTGCGGAACCGTTTATTTTTATTATTATCCTTTGTGGATAACACTGGGGTAGAGAAATCTCACTTGGCCCCAGCGGAAGGCTACTCTACCATAACCCTGTTGGATGAAAAGTGTTCTTTGTCGAATCTTTATATCGATTGGCTATGGGGTTTCGTGGCAAAGAGCATAAGTAACAAATGACGCTGTCTGGAGGGAAGAGTATGCAAAAGAAAGTAGCGGTAATACTAAGCGGGTGTGGCGTCTTCGATGGTGCTGAAATTCATGAATCTGTATTGACACTGCTGGCGTTGTCGAGTCAGGGAGCCAGTTACCAGTGCTTCGCGCCGGACATAGCGCAACTTCATGTGGTCAATCATCTCACCGGGGAAGTCATGGACGGAGAAACGCGCAATGTGCTGGTAGAAGCGGCGAGGATTGCCAGAGGAGAAATCCAGGCACTGAATGAACTGGATGCTAAAGACTTCGATGCACTTATTTTGCCGGGAGGCTTTGGTGCGGCGAAGAATTTGTGTGATTTTGCACTTAAAGGTGCAGACTGCCAGTTACATCCCCAGGTACTGTCGGCCTGCCAGGCTTTTGCCAGGACCGGCAAACCCGTTGGTTACCTTTGCATAGCACCGGCCATGATTACAAAGGTCTATGGCCCTGGTGTCAAACTGACTATTGGCACGGATCAGGATACGGCTGCGGCAATCCGCCAGATGGGCGGAGAGCATCAGGAGTGCCAGGTAGAGGACATTGTCGTTGACGAACAGCACAAGGTAGTAACCACACCGGCTTATATGTTGGCGCAGAATATCGGCGAAGCGGCCACTGGTATTAACAAGCTGGTGGATAAGGTACTGGAACTGGCCTGAAGCTTTTAAAAACTCTCACTGGCATTAGCCGCCAGTGAGAGTTTCTGTATGAGTGTTTCAGGGAGCCTGAATGCTGGTTTGCCGCACTTTGCCATACTCAGACAGCTTTTCCTTGATGTCTGCTGCCTTTCCAACCACCACAAACTGTAGCTTTTCTTTGGGGAAGTACCTGGCGATGATGGCTTTGGCCCGCTCAGTGGTCAATTGGTTAACCCGTGCAGAGAAACCGTTGATAAAGTCCTCATCGAAGCCGTAGATATACATCTGGGCCATCAGATCTGCCAGTTCCGAGGAGGTCTCGAATCTTGGCGGAAACTGCCCTTTTACATAGGCTTTGGCTGACTCAAGGGTCTCAGTGTCTATTCCCTGTTGCCACAATTTTGCGTAGGTTTTCAGCGCCAGGTCTATCGCCTCTTTGGTGGTTTCGGTGCGGGTGAAAGTGGAAATATAGAAGCTGCCACCCTGTTGCATGGTCTCGAAGTGACTTCTGGCGCCATAGGTCAGCCCTGAGTTGACTCTGAGTTCATCATTCAGCCAGGAGGTGAAGCGGCCTCCCAATACCGTGTTGATGACCTGTAAGGGCACGTAATCAGGGTTACTCCTGGCAATACCGGGACCGCCGATCATAAACGTGCTTTCGGAGGCATCTGCCTTGTCCACCAACAGCAGGTGGGCCTGTTCCAAAGGCTTCGGGGCTGTGAGCGGAGGTCTGGTCTGTGCCTTTCCCTGCCATTGGCCAAACAGATCTTGCAACTTCTGTTTCAACTGCTCAGCATTAAAATTGCCGGCCAGAACCAAGGCCACATTGTCCGGCTGGTACCAACGCTGGTGGAAGGCCCTGACCTGTTCAAGATCGATAGATTCCACCGACTCGGTGGAGCCATCAACCAGGCTGGCATAGGGGTGGCCTGCAAAAAGTTGGCTGTTAAAATAGTCCTTGATCACGGCCTTGGGGCTCTCAGTTTTTTGTACCAGCCCTGCAAGGTAACGCTGCTTGTGTTTGCTGAATTCCTCCCCGTTTAAGGCTGGGTGCAGCACCGCGTCCCTGATCATACCAAGGACCAGATCCAAATCCCTGCTGGCCATGGAAGCCTTAATATGAGTGGCTTCCAGGGACGCCTCGGCGGAGACTTGCGCACCAACAAAGTCAAGCTTCGACTCAAATTCCGCCCGGCTCATCGACTGGGTCCCCAGCAACAGATTGGCGGCCGTGAGCCTGGCCTGGCCAGCCGTCTGGTCATCAATGGCACCCGCTTTGACTGTCACCACCATGTCCACCAGCGGTACTTCATCTTGTTCCATCAGATAAAGTGTCAGGCCGTTGTCCAGTTTATGGACCTGATAAGCGGGCAGGGTAAAGTTGCCAGCCAGAGCCGGTAAGGCCAGAGCCGCCAGGGTCATTTGGATAAATACCTTACAGATCCGCTTCATGACTGTCCTCCTCTGCTGCCAGGATCCCTACGGTGCGATTGGCTTTTTTCAGATACTGGGTCGCGACCCGGCGAATATCCTCTGCAGTCACGGCGGCAAATTTCTGCGGCGCGTCAAACAGGGCCCGGTAGTCGCCAAAATACATCTCAAAAGATCCCAGGGTATTGGCCTTGCCGTTGATAGTGGCCATTTCCCGGTAGAAGTCTACCAGGCGGCGGTTTTTGATCTTCTGCAACTCATCCTCTGTAACACCGTCGTGTTTGATTTCCTGCAACTGCTTGATAATCCCCTGCTCGAGTGTCTCAGCGCTGGTTTGCGGTGTTGCCACGGCATAGATGTAGAACAGGTTGGGGTCGATAGACTCGGGGAAGTAGGTAAACAAATCGGTGGCCAGCTGTTGTTCAAACACCAGTGAACTTTGCAGTCTCGAGCTTTTGCCAGTCGCCAGGATGTCAGCCAGCATAGCCAGTGGATAGTAGTCAGCATGGCGACTGTCAGGAACATGGAAAGCCATCAGAATGTTAGGGCTGGAAACGGAGGCTTTGTGCAGATAAACGCGGCGTTCGCCTCTTTGTTGCGGCTCAACCGTATGCACTTCCCTTGGCGGCTGCTGAGCGGGAATGGCGGCAAAGTGCTTGGTAGCCAGTTTTTTCACCTCAGCAAATTCCACCGCTCCGGCAATGACCACCACGGCATTATTGGGGGCATAATAGGTCTTGTGGTACTGAGTCAGATCCTCAAGACTCCAGTTGGCGATATCGGATTCATGCCCTATGACCGACCAACTGTAGGGATGAGCGCGGAACGCACTGCCTTTGACTTCTTCCCAGATGGCGCGAAAATTCGAGTTTTCCAGACCGGTTGAGCGTTCTGAGGTCACCACCCCCCTCTCACTTTCCACCATCTGCGGGTCGATGGCCAAATTGGCGATACGGTCTGCCTCCAGGTCGAAGATCAGGTCCAACTGATCGGCTGGAAACCAATTGGTGTAAACGGTCAAGTTCTCCGTGGTGTAGGCATTATTGCTGCCACCTGCGGCTTCCATCGTCCGATCGAACTCCTTGGGACCATACTTCTTGGCGCCATTGAACATCATATGTTCAAAGAAGTGTGACAGGCCGGTAATTCCCGGATACTCGTTCCGAGAGCCCACCCGCCAGAAAAAATAGCTGTTGGCGTTGGGAATGGAATTATCTTCAAGCACGATAAAATGCATGCCATTGGGCAGGCTGAATTCCTTCACGTCCAGCTCAAGCTCGGGCTGCTCGGCCTGGACAGGTAAGGTCAGCACCAGCAGCAGCGTCAGCATTTGTTTAAACTTCATCTTAATTCCCTCAATGTATTCGCCAACCAGTCTATTACCGGGTACCGGGGGTTGCCCAGCATTGGTTGGTAAAAAAGTTTGTCCGGGTTGAGATAACCAGTGGACTTTATTTACTTTTTTGTCCGATTGGTCTTTTGATTTGATCCCAGTCGGTCAATAATTGTCTATCGGATGCTAACCAACCACAGGCACATGGCCTTGCGAATCTATCTGGCAGGAGACAATCACTCAGACTGGCGGGCAATACTGAGGGACCGGGCAACAAAACTGGGTTTGGCTCTGATGGTTTTTTGTCCGCAGGAGGTCGAACCCTGGAAAGAAGAATCCGGGCTGGCGTCTGCAGGCCGCCTGCAGGGATTCATGCTTACTGTCAATGAGGCCCTGGAAGACAGCGCCGATCTGGTTGTGTTACGCCTGAGCGAACAATACAGGCACTGGCATGCCGTTTCTGAAGCCGGACGACTGATAGCAAAAGGCAAGCCGTTGATCCTGTACCATCCCTCTTCACTGGATAAAGAATTGGCTAGTCTGGACCGGGTGGCCCTCCATGTAGCACACGATATGGACCAGATGATGTTTATTCTTCAGTCGCTGGCCGAATCACAGATGGCAAGCTAAGGCCAAGATGCAGTACCGAACTATTATCCGTATCCTGGGTTTACTGGTTGCCCTGTTCAGTGTAACGATGATTCCTCCCGCCCTGGTCTCGCTAATCTATGGAGATGGGGGAGGCCTGCCTTTTCTGATGGCTTTTTTTCTCTGCCTGATCACGGGGTTGTTATCCTGGTATCCCAACCGCGCCTATCGCAAAGAGTTGCGGGCCAAGGAAGGTTTCCTGATAGTGGCGTTGTTCTGGACCGTCCTGGCCAGTTTCGGTGCACTGCCTTTTCTACTGCTTGAACAGCCGCAGATGTCGGTGACCGATGCCTTCTTCGAATCTTTTTCCGGTTTGACCACCACTGGCGCCACTGTCATCGAAGGTATCGATTACTTACCCAAAGCCATGCAGTTCTACCGGCAGCAGTTGCAATGGTTGGGAGGCATGGGAATCATCGTCCTGGCGGTTGCGATACTGCCAATCCTCGGCGTCGGAGGCATGCAGTTGTATCGGGCTGAGATTCCCGGGCCGGTGAAGGACTCCAAGATGACGCCCCGAATTGCCGATACGGCAAAACATCTGTGGTTTATCTATCTGGGTCTGACGATCGCCTGCATGCTGGCCTACTGGATTGCCGGAATGAACTGGTTTGATGCCATCTGTCACGCATTTTCGACGGTGGCCATTGGCGGCTTCTCCAATTATGACGCCAGCCTGGGGCATTTCGACAGTCCGGCTATCAACCTGGTCTGCGTAATCTTCCTGTGGATCTCGGCGCTGAACTTTGCCCTGCACTACAATGCCGTCAATAACCGCAGCCTGAGATCCTATCTGCATGATCCTGAGTTGAGAGCGTTTTTTGTCATTCAAATCGTACTGGTACTGATTTGCTTTGCCACCCTTACGGCCCATCAGTGGTACGGGAGTGTGGAGACAGCTTTTGATCAGGCATTGTTTCATGCGGTTTCTATCAGCACCACTGCCGGATTTGCCACCGACAACTTTGCCGAATGGCCGGTTTATCTGCCTATTTTGCTGCTCTTCGCCAGTTTTATAGGCGGGTGTGCCAGCTCGACAGGGGGAGGGTTGAAAGTGGTGAGGGTATTGCTGCTATACCTGCAGGGTAAAAGGGAAGTGGACAGATTGATTCACCCCAAAGCCATCTATTCGGTCAAGCTGGGAGACAGAGCATTGCCAGACAGGGTCGTGGAGGCTGTATGGGGATTCTTTTCAGCTTATGCAGTGGTCTTTCTGGTTATTATGATTGCCATGATCGCCAGTGGTATGGATAACATCAGCGCTTTCTCGGCTACGGCCGCCTGTCTGAATAATCTTGGCCCCGGTCTGGGCGGCGTGGCTGCAAACTATGCCGATGTCACGGACATGGGCAAGTGGTGGCTGGTACTGGCCATGCTGTTCGGACGTCTGGAGGTTTTCTCTTTGCTGGTATTGTTGTCGCCAACTTTTTGGCGCAGTTGAGCCTCTGGTGCTTCATTTCGCTGGTTTTCTGTCCGCCATCTGATAAAGTCAGCCTTATCGACGACAGAGAAAAGATGCCAGTAACAGGTCTGTGAACCCGCGGGAAAGCAGACCCTCCGAGGGACTGATTATGTTTGCCTATATCGCCCGCCATCCGATCCTTGACAGTGACAAGAATGTCTATGCCTACGAATTATTGTTCAGGGATGGCCGCAAGAATTGTTTTCCCGATATCAAGCCTGATGAGGCGACCTCCAAGATTATCACTGGCAGCCACCTGACCCTGGGGCTGGAGGATATTGCCTGTCATAAGACCTCCTTTATCAACTTCCACAAGGAAACCCTGATGCATGGGTTTCCCTCCATGCTGGATCCGGAGACCGTGGTGGTTGAGATAGTGGAGGCCGTACCTACGGACAGTGAAATGGTCACTGCCTGCAAGCAAATTAAGGATATGGGTTACAAGCTGGCGCTGGATGACCATAACTTCGATCCCAGATGGGATGTATTCCTGCCCTTTGTCGATATTATCAAGGTGGACACCCTAAGAAGCGATTACGAGACCATCGCCCGCAATATTGCCAAGTTCCAGCAGGCCAAGGTGCAACTGGTGGCCGAGAAAGTTGAAACCCATGAGGACTTCAACCGGTTTCGCGATCTGGGTTTCGACTATTTCCAGGGGTTTTTCTTCTCCAAGCCGGAAGTCATCCGCCAGCGCAACCTGCCCACTTCCAAGCTGGCGTTGTTGGAATTGCTGCAGGAGAGTGCCAACCGGGAGTTCAATTTCGAGCGGGTCAATGCGATCTTCGAACGGGATGTGGGACTGTCCTATATGTTGCTGCGCTTTATCAATAATCCCACTATCAACAAGCGCTACAAAATATCCTCTCTTCGACATGCACTGAATTATCTGGGCGAAATGGAGCTGAAGAAATTCATTTCCATTCTGGCGCTGGCCAATATGGGCGAGGAAAAGCCCATGGAGTTGCTGCACTTGTCCCTGGTGCGGGCTAAATTCTGTGAGCTGGTCAGCCTGGCCAAGAAGGATCAGGACAATCCACCCAAGGGGTTCCTGGTGGGATTGTTTTCCCTGCTCGATGCCCTATTGGATCAAAATATGCTGAATCTGGTGGATAAGCTGCCTATTGACGAGGAAATCAAGTCAGCCTTATGTGGCCAGGAAGGGCGCCTGAAGAGCTATCTGGCCCTGGCGAGGGCTTTCGAGAGTGCCAACTGGCTGGCATTGATCAAGTTGTCGGGACAACTGGAACTGAGCCAGAAGATGCTGCATGGCTTGTTTAACCAGGCCATTGTATGGGGAAATGAGATACGTCAAAGCATTTCGCCGCACTTTCCCAAGACAAAGGTTACAAATTAAGCGGTCAGTATAAAAAAGTAAACTTGGCTGTTGACAAGTTTGGTCCGACTCAATAAAGTACGCGCACTTCTCGCCCAGGTGGTGGAATTGGTAGACACGCTAGCTTCAGGTGCTAGTGGGGGAAACCCCGTGGAGGTTCAAGTCCTCTCCTGGGCACCAATTCTCGAAAAACCCCAGTCATAGGACTGGGGTTTTTTATTGGTGTTGTGAGCTGGTTTAAAGATCGAATCCGAATCAGCGTATTTCAGTGATGTTTTTTCCAGTCTTCGGTGCCACCCTCATAGTCATAGACCCGACTGAAGCCAGCTTGCTCCAGTTTTTCGGCAGCCTTACCGGATACCGGACAATCGAAGTTGGCGCAGTAAACCACAACCTTGCGATCTTTGTCCCCGGCGACCTTTTCCACCAAGCGGGTAAAATCGTCTTGCTCCAGCGGAATGTTCACCGACGTTCGAATGTGAGCCTGATTGAAATCTTCCTGCGGTAATACATTTATCAGAACAAAATCCTCGTGACGCTGTTCATTCATGGCTTCCAGCTCCTGACGACTGATATTCTGCATATTGTCCTCCTTTTGCTATGCAATCAGTATGGCCTGACCGGTAGCGACAACCCGCCGCCAGTGTGAGGGGAAAGATAGATTCAGTTTGACGGTCCGGCAAAACGTAACGGCGGCGACAAAGGGCGAGGTGAACATCCTCGTCAAGAACAGGTTGTCATCGTCGACCTGTCTGGTCGACTAAATACAAGGCTAGTTCAACAAGCGGGGAGAGGCCAGTCCTGGCTAGCCAAAGAAGAATGCACTGGGCTGGAAAAGTTTCTCCACCGGACCGATAAACTTCTTGTCCACCAGGAACAGGATGACATGGTCGTCTGCTTCGATGACCGTATCACCATGCGCAATTATGACTTCATCCTTGCGCACTACGGCGCCGATGGTCGTCCCGGGCGGCAGCTTGATGTCGTTGATGGTTCTGCCTACCACCTTGGATGTATTGGCATCTCCATGGGCGATGGCCTCTATGGCTTCAGCGGCACCTCGTCGCAGTGAGTAAACATTGACGACGTCCCCTCGTCTTACATGGGTGAGGAGAGCAGAAATAGTGGCTTGCTGGGGGGAGATAGCTATATCTATTTCACCGCCCTGCACCAGATCCACGTAAGCACTTCGTTGAATCAGCACCATGGCTTTTTGCGCACCCATGCGCTTGGCCAGCATGGCGGACATGATATTGGCTTCATCGTCATTAGTGACGGCGATAAAGACATCCGTCTGTTCGACTTGTTCTTCCGTCAATAATTCCTGATCTGAGGCGTCACCGAAGAAAACCGTGGTTCTTTTTAAGTGGGAGGAAAGGTACTTAGCCCTGTCCTGGTTGAACTCTATCAGCTTAACCTGATGTTTGTCCTCGAGTTGGCGGGCCAGTCCTGCGCCAATCAATCCGCCTCCCGCGATCATAATTCGCTTATAACTGGCTTCCAGTTTCTGCAATTCACTCATGACTGCACGGATGTGCTTGGTCGCCGCGATAAAGAAGACTTCGTCGTCCGCCTCAATCACCGTGGTGCCGAGAGGGCGGATGGGCCTGCCACGGCGATAGATGGCTGCCACCCGCGTTTCCACATTTGGCATATGCTCTTTAAGGGCAGATAAAGCGTGACCCACCAGTAGTCCGCCGTAGTACGCCTTGACTGCCACCAGACTGACTTTCCCGTCGGCAAATTCCACTACCTGCAAGGCACCGGGATAGTCGATCAGACGCTTGATGGAGCGGGTTACCAGTTGTTCGGGTGCGATCAGGTGATTGACCGGTACATCGGAGTGCTTAAACAACTGATCCTGATAGGCCAGATATTGCTCCGAGCGGATACGGGCTATCTTAGTGGGAGTCTTGAACAGGCTGTGGGCGACCTGACAGGCCGTCATGTTGGTTTCGTCACTGTTGGTTACGGCGATCAGCATATCGGCATCTTCCGCCCCGGCCTTTTTGAGCACGTCGGGATGGGAGCCAAAACCTGAAACCACTTGCAGATCGAGCCTGTCCTGAAGATTGCGCAGTATGTCGTAGTCTGAATCTATGACGGTGATTTCGTTCTTTTCACCGACCAGGTTCTCTGCCAGTGTACCGCCCACCTGACCTGCGCCAACAATGATGATCTTCATAGTCTGTCTTATATTTGCCTGTCAGCCTGCTCAAAGGAGTGTCTGAAACGGAATTCGTTGAATTCTATGACTTTAACAGTCTCGCATAATAGAAACCATCCATTTGCCCTTCACCCGGCAAGAGTTGCAAACCGGGTGAATCCAAAGTTTCCTCAGGATTTATCGGCAGCAGTCCGGCATCGTGCTGGCGCTGCAGGAAGTGCCGGATCTGGTCTGCGTTTTCCTCAGGCAGTACCGAACAGGTGGCATACAGCAGTACTCCACCGGGCTTCAGCCGGGTCCATAGGGCATCCAGTATGCTGGCTTGCAGCGCGACCAAAGGGGCTATGTCTGTACCTTTTCTCAACCATTTGATATCGGGATGGCGACGTATGACGCCCGTTGCAGAGCAGGGGGCATCCAGCAAAATCCTGTCGAACGACCCTTTCTCGTTCCAGGTAGCAGGATTGGCCGCATCGCCGCAGATTACCCTGGCTTGATGCCCTAGTCGCTGCAAGTTTTCCTCCACCCGTTTAAGGCGTGTTGCATCGGAGTCCAGGGCAATACACTCTTGTAACTGATCTTGCAGTTCCAGTAAGTGACAGGTTTTTCCTCCCGGTGCCGCACAGGCATCAAGGAGCCGGTCGCCAGGCTGTGGATCAAGCAAGGGGGCTGCCAATTGCGCCGCCCCGTCCTGGGCGGCAAACCAACCCAGGTCATAACCCGGTAGGCGCATCAGATCGTATCCTTTGGCCAGTATCACCCCGTACGGATGATCCGGTGGTATCTGATACTGAACATTTTCCTGATCCAATGCTTCACAGAAGACTTGGCGGCTTACTTTTGTCTGATTCACCCTTAGCCAGATCGGCGCTTTACTGTTCATGGCCTGGGCAATCTGTTGCCACTGGTCAGGATACTGCTGCACCAGCTTCTTATACAGCCATTTGGGCAGGCCAGAAACAATCTGGGGATCTTCACTTGGTCTATCAGCCAGTTGCTGGCGGATAAAGTTGCGCAGGCAGGCATTAACCAGAGCTTTTAAACCGGGACATTTTAACTCCTGACAGGCGCCCACAGTCTCTGCCACTGCGGCATGGGGGGAGATGCGGGTGAATGCCAGCTGATAGATGCCCAACAGTAACAGATGCTCGACCACTTTCTGCCTGGCTTTCAGGGGTTTGCTCAGTAGCTGTCTCGACCAGTGCTGCAACTGGGGTAGTGTTCTGAGGCACCCATAAATCATCTCCTGGAGCCAGGCTTTGTCTTTATCTTCATGCCTTGCCTGCAGAGCCGGCATCACTTCTCTGAGAGACTTACCTTGCTCCAGCACGCTGAAAAGAGCTGTGGCCGCATCGGCCCTGAGTCTGGAGGGCTTCAATTAAGTTGTCTTCCCACTTTAAATAACTCTTTCCTGGCATTAAGGATGTCTGCCACCGGCATGGCTTTCTTACCCGGTAACTGTACGACTTCCAGGCAAAGGGCCTTCTGGCCGGTGGCTACGACAATGCCGGATTTGTCAGCAGAAAGAATTTCACCGGGCTGTCCGGAACCTGCTGATACGCTGGCCTGCCAGGCTTTGATCGGTTGGCCGTCAAGCTCAAAGTATGCCACTGGCCAGGGATTAAAGGCGCGGACATTACGTTGAAGTTGTTCTGCGGACTGCTGCCAGTCTATCCGGGCCTCTTCCTTGGTGAGCTTTTCAGCATAGCTTGCCTGATTGTCGTCCTGGGTGATGGGAACCAGTTTGTCAAACTGGTCCAGCGTATGAAGTAGGGCCCGGGGACCGACTTTGGCCAGCTTTTCATAGAGACTGGCACTGGTATCTGTCGTCTCGATGGGTACTGAGGCTTTATACAACATAGCTCCGGTATCCAGGCCCTTGTCCATCTGCATGATGGTCACACCGGTTTCCTCATCCCCCGCCCAGATAGACCGTTGAATGGGTGCGGCCCCGCGCCAGCGTGGCAGCAGTGAGCCGTGCACATTCAGACAGCCCATGGAGGGTATGTCGAGTACCGTCTGGGGCAGGATCAGTCCATAGGCGACTACTATCATCAGATCCGGTTTTAGCCTGGCCAACCCCTGCTGGGCCGCTTCTGTCTTCAGCGATGCGGGCTGATAGACTGGCAGGGAGTGAGATTCAGCCAGCTGTTTGACGGCGCTGGCTTGCAATTTTTTCCCGCGCCCAGCCGGCCGGTCCGGTTGGGTGTAAACTGCCAGCACTTCATGATGGGACGTCAACAGCGCTTGCAGGTGACGAGCGGCAAAATCCGGGGTACCGGCGAAAACGATTCTCATGGGATTCAAGACTGGACCTCAGGCTTTTTCCAACAGACGGGCTTCTTTTTCCAGTTTCTTCCTGATTCGCTGGCGTTTGAGGGGGGAAAGATAATCAACAAACAGCACTCCTCGCAGGTGATCCAGCTCGTGCTGGATGCAGATGGCCAGCAGCCCTTCTGCATCAAGGGTGAACTCCTTACCGTTGCGATCCAGTGCCGTGACTTTGATTCTTTCGGCCCTCTCCACCTTGGCGTAGTTGCCCGGGACAGACAGACAACCTTCTTCGCTGATGGTGAGACCGTCTTTCTCGGTGATTTCCGGATTGATGAATACCAGCGGATGGTTCTGTTCTTCAGACACATCCATCACCACAATGCGTTGGTGGACATCGACCTGGGTAGCTGCCAGACCAATACCATTCTCTTCGCGCATGGTTTCGAACATATCATCCACCAGGCGGCGGACCTGATCATCGACTTCCGTTACCGGCCTGGCAACGGTTCTGAGGCGTTCGTCGGGGAAACGCAGAACTTCTAATTTGGCCATGTTTTCTTCAGCTACAATTGGTGGGTGATCCCAAGAATATTAAATCTCATACGAATTGCCGCAAAAGGCTATTTAATCCTTGGATTTACCAGCTATTCTAGCCCAATTGACAATAAAACATAATAACTTGTTCCCGTTCTGTTTCTGGGATCGCAGGCAGGGTGATGGGGCCGTTGCTCCAAGTGCTTGGGCACTATTTGAACATCGCAAGGGTAAAACATTGCCCGTTGGGGGAGATATGAAATTAACGTTTTCCAAGAAGTGGTTGTTGCTATGGCTGCTTCCGGCCTGGTGTATGGCGGTCCAGGTCAAACCTGATGCCCCCGGTACTTATGTGGTTAAAAAAGGGGATACCCTTTGGGATATCTCGTCCTTGTATCTGGAACAGCCCTGGCAGTGGCCTGAGCTGTGGCGGAACAATCCCACCATCAGTAACCCGCATCTGATTTTTCCCGGCGATGAACTGAGGCTGACAGTCAATGCCGATGGCGAGCCCGAGTTGTTGGTGAGCAGGGCCAAACCTCTGATCAAAATAAGCCCAACGGTTGAGCGCATGCAGAAGTCTGCAGAGCCTGTACCTGTTCTGCCCTGGTCAGTGATCGAGCCATATCTGGAGCATGGACTGGTCATGACAGAAGAAGCCTATCTTGGACTGCCCAAGCTATTGGGAGACTATGACGGCGGAATACGTTTTGCGGAAGGGGATCTGGTGCTGGGCCAGAATGATGCAGGCTTGGACGACATGATAGTGCTGCGTAAACAGAATGTACTGTATGACATGGACGATAACCCTCTGGGCGTGCAGGTCAGGCATGTGGCAGATGCCAGCCTGGTACCCACCGAAGAAGTGAGCATGCACCTGGTCAGGGTCAAGGCGTCTAATTTTGAGGCAACACAGGGAGACAGACTCGCTTCTGCAGACACCTTGCCGTTGGGGGAGGAGATTCGATTGACGCCCGCAGGACAGCAACGGGGCTTTGTTATAGGTAACCTGCGTGAGCACAATATGATGGGCAAGCTGGATGTGGTCGCTTTGGATCTGGGAGAATACCAGAACATGCAACCCGGGACGGTAATGGGCATCTATCAGCCAGGTCCAAGTATCAGCGCCCGGGATAAGCCCGAATATGTCGCCGGAACCACCTGGTTTTCCAAGGCGCTTGGTGAGGAGGAGGCGCTTACCGCTCCGCCGATGAAAATAGGCGAACTGGTGGTTTTCAAAGTGTTCGACAAAACCAGCTATGCACTGATTACCAAAGCCTCCAAAATGGTGACCAGAGGGGCCATTGTTGCGCACCCCTGAAGCGTAAACAGCCAGGGGTAAGGCTCAGGGGAGGAACATGTCAGCTAAGAACTCACTCAGGCAATGGCTGGCTTTGGAACAATTGCCAGGGTTGGGCAGCAAGTGTATGGCCAACCTGCTGGAGCGGACGGACCATAACCTGGTCAGCCTGTTTGATATGGACGACGCCAGGCTTCGGGACATGGGGCTCTCGGCGACGCAGATCCAGAGTCTGCGCCATCCCAATACTGACTGGATTGATGCTGCACTCCACTGGCAGAAATCAGAACCCCACCACTTTCTGCTCACTTTAGATCACCCGGATTATCCAGACCGGTTAAGGCAGATCGCCCGACCACCTCTGATTCTGTTTGCTAAGGGCGACCCCACTGTTTTGAACCTGTTGCAAATCGCCATTGTCGGTAGCCGGAACCCAAGCCCCGCTGGCCGCGACACCGCTCATAACCTGGCCAAAGCCCTGACCGAAAGGGGTATTGTGGTGACCAGCGGATTGGCATTGGGTATTGATGGGTGGGCCCACCGGGGGGCCCTGGCGGCGAAGGGAAGAACCATCGCCGTGCTGGGCACCGGACTGGATCACATTTATCCCAGGCGGCATGTGGATTTGGCTGATGAAATCATTACACAGGGCGGATGCCTGTTGTCGGAATTTGCCCCGCCAGTGGGGGCATTGCCTGAGCACTTTCCCCGGCGTAACCGTCTTATCAGCGGGCTGAGTGTTGGAACTCTGGTGGTGGAAGCGGCCCTTCGCAGCGGCTCCCTGATCACGGCCCGGTACGCCCTTGAGCAGGGACGTGAGGTATTTGCCGTCCCGGGCAGCATTAATAATCCGCTGGCAAAGGGGTGTCACCACCTCATCAGGCAGGGTGCTATACTGGTCGAAAAGGTAGAAGATATTCTCGATGAATTTCAGGAGTTTGCTTCAGAATCCCAGAGTATCCACGGTCCTGGAGAGGAAAAAAGTGCCGGGAATTGCTTGGCAAAGGATCCATTGTTAGATAGTGTAGAATTCGAAGTCACATCCATTGATGTGATTGCACAGCGCAGCGGCATGCCGGTGACACAAGTGCTTGCACAATTATTAGAATATGAGCTGCGTGGCCTGGTAACTGCCGTCCCCGGTGGTTACGTCAAATTGGGGGGAAAATAGTATGTTTGACATCCTCATGTATCTTTTCGAGAACTTCATCCATAGTGAAACCGAAATCCGTGTCGACCAGGACGAGTTGACCGATGAGCTTGTGCGTGCAGGTTTCCATCATGATGAAATATACAAGGCTTTGTCCTGGCTGGAAAAATTGGCTGCCTTGCAGGAATCCGATACAAACCCCTACCTGGCGAACATGTCCGCCATGCCAGTTACCCGTATCTTCACCCACGAGGAGGAGATGCGTCTGGATGTGGAATGCCGCGGATTTCTGATGTTTCTGGAGCAGATCAAGGTGCTGGATGCCAGTACCAGAGAGATGGTCATTGACAGGGTCATGGAAATCGACGCCATGGAATTTTGCCTGGAAGATCTCAAGTGGGTGGTGTTGATGGTCCTTTTCAATGTGCCAGGTAAGGAGAATGCCTATGCACAGATGGAAGACCTGTTGTTTGAGGAGCCGGAAGGCCCCTTACACTGACAAGCCGACCCAGACAACGCTTAGATATTAAGCGGGCTTTGAGTGTGACATAATGGCCTTATGTCCAAGATAGATCACTCCCTCTTCAAAGCCGATGAACATGCTCTGCAGCATGCCTATGGGGATTGTCCTCAATGTCAGGCTAAATTGCAGATTCGTTCAGGTAAAAGCGGTCCTTTTCTCGGCTGCAGTGGTTACCCCGATTGCCATTTCAGTAAACCTCTGCATGAATACCAGTACCAGGAAGTCAAAGTCATTGAGGGTTCCCGGTGCCCCCATTGCCAATCCTCCATGGCAGTTAAGAAGGGTCGTTACGGTCTGTTTATCGGCTGTACCAACTTCCCGGAATGTCACCATGTGGATAAGCTGGAGCAGCCTCAGGAAAGCAGCATTACCTGCCCGGCTTGTGAAAAAGGTCATCTGCAAAAACGTACCAACCGCTTTGGCAAGACCTTCTATGCCTGCGATCAGTATCCACAATGCCGTTATCTACTTAATCAGCCTCCTGTGCAGCACGCCTGCCCGGTCTGTAAGTGGCCCCTGATGATTAATAAAGGCGGTATAATGCAATGTCCGCAACGAGGCTGCCAACATAAGCTTTCCTCGGACTGAGAGGGCAGTTTGCACATCCCAGTCCATGCTTTATCATGCCGCCAGACCATAAAATAAGTAAGAGTTCTTATGTCTTTCAATTGGCAACCCGCGTTAAAAGAAGCGTTTCAACAGGGTGCTGTGCTGGCTTACCCTACAGAGGCCGTCTATGGCCTCGGGTGTGATCCGGATAACGAAGAAGCAGTCATGCAATTGCTGGCATTGAAGAATAGACCAGTGGAAAAAGGTCTTATACTGATAGCGAGTAATTACTCCCAGCTTCTGCCTTATGTTAAAGACAGTGCCATTCCAATGGACAGACGTACGGAAATCGTTTCCAGTTGGCCAGGTCCCTTTACCTGGCTGTTACCCAAATCCCTGGCCGCGCCGGATTGGATTACCGGTGGGTCCGATCTGGTTGCTGTAAGGGTATCGGCCCACCCGTTAGTGCGCGATTTATGTGATTTTTTTGGTAAGGCGCTGGTGTCCACCAGTGCCAATTTGGCGGGTGAGGAGCCAGCCCGCACTGCTCAGCAGGTCGAAGAGGCCTTTAGGGATCAGGTGCTGATTGTAGATGGGGCGGTGGGAGCGCATGCACAGCCTTCGCAGATTCGTCATGGCCTGACCGGTCAGCTAATCAGAGCGTAGTGGATTGAATATGTCAGAAATTAATCTGGATCGGGTTAAACAGTTCCTGTTGGGATTACAAAACAGCATCTGCCAGACCCTGGAGTTGGTGGACGGCAAAGGTAACTTTGCCGAGGATAACTGGCAGAGAAAGGAGGGCGGTGGGGGTCGTACTCGGGTGCTCCGAAAAGGTCAGGTTATCGAGCAGGGAGGGGTCAATTTCTCCCATGTCTATGGTACTCAGCTCCCGCCCTCAGCCACGGCTGCCCGACCAGAACTGGTGGGACGCAGCTTTCAGGCTATGGGGGTCTCGCTGGTTATTCATCCGCATAATCCCTTTGTCCCCACTTCCCACGCCAATGTTCGTTTTTTCGTTGCCGAAAAGGAAGGAGAACCGCCAGTGTGGTGGTTTGGGGGAGGATTCGATCTCACGCCATTCTACCCTTTTATGGAAGATGTGCAGCACTGGCACAAGGTGGCCAGGGATCTCTGCCAACCCTTTGGGGAAGAGGTCTATCCCAAATACAAGAAATGGTGTGATGAATACTTCTATATTAAGCACAGGGATGAAACCCGTGGTGTCGGTGGACTATTTTTCGATGATCTGAACGAGTGGGGATTCGAGAGAAGTTTTGCCTTTATGCAAGCCGTAGGTAACGGCTTTCTGGACGCCTATGTGCCGATAGTTGAAAGTCGCAAAGCCTTGCCATTTGGTGAACAGGAGCGGGATTTCCAGTTATACCGCCGTGGCCGCTATGTGGAATTCAACCTGGTCTATGACAGGGGCACTCTGTTTGGCCTGCAAAGTGGAGGACGGACCGAATCCATCCTGATGTCCATGCCCCCAATGGCAAGGTGGGAGTACGATTTCACACCTCTACCCGGTAGTCGTGAGGAACAGCTCTACCAACACTTTCTTCAGCCACGCAACTGGCTTTCAGAAATAGCCGAATGATTCTTCATATGGTGCGCCAGGGGCAGCAGATTCTGCCAGATGACCTGGCGCAGCTTCCTATCTTTGACACTTTGCTCTAAGGCCAGCTTCATACAATACAGCCATTGGTTGACCAACTGATCGTCTATCCTGGCATGCAGGTGGCGGGCCCTCAGCCTTGGATGTCCATACTTGCTTTCAAACAGAGGCGGTCCGCCTAACCAGCCCGTCATAAATTCATAAAACTTCTGTCGGGTCTGGGTTAAATCTTGTGGATGGATGGCGCGCAGCTCGGCCACATTGACCTCTTCCTCCATGATATCGTAGAAACGTTGGCACAGCTTTGCCGCCACCTTTTCCCCGCCAATCAATTCATACAGGCTGGATGGTTTGTCGTCAGTTCTTTTCTGCGTTAGTCTCGACAGCCAGTTCTTCATCTTCGTCAATGCCATGGATAAGTACGCACTTTTCGGTCATCCCGTCGCTCACAGCAAATCGCCCTATATTCATAAATTATTTGCCGAGCAGACAAATCAGTCTTTGCAATACGACGCAATCCTATCACCGCTGGACGCCTTTTCCGAAACAGTGCAGACCTTTTTCGCTCACGGAGGTAAAGGCGCCAATGTGACCCTGCCATTCAAAGAACAGGCTTTTGGACTGGTTGATGAGTGTTCTTCGTCAGCCGAGATGGCGGGTGCAGTGAATACCCTGATAATGAAGGACAACAGGTTACTGGGAGAGAATACTGATGGATCTGGCCTGGTTACCGATCTTATCTTTAATGGGATTGAGTTAAAAAATAGCAGGGTTCTTGTGCTGGGAGCCGGTGGGGCGGCTAAAGGCGCACTGCTACCGCTGTTGAAGAAAGAAACGGCTCTGATTCATGTGGCAAATCGCACGGAGAAAAAAGCGCTGGATCTTGCCAGACAGTTTTCCGCCTACGGGCAGGTATCCGCCAGCGGCTTGGTGGACGTCCCCCATGAGCCTTACGATCTGATTATCAATGCCTCGTCTGCCAGCCTGGCAGGGGAGGTCCCCTCCATCGACAGCCGGTTGCTTAACAACCGGATAGTTTGCTATGACATGCTGTATGGCAGGGAAGAAACGGCTTTCAATCGTTGGGCCAAAGAGCATGGTTCGGCCAGGCAACTGGACGGCCTCGGTATGTTGGTCGAGCAGGCGGCGTTGAGTTTTTCCCTATGGCGGGGGGTTATGCCTGACACAACCAGAGTGAGACAGGCATTGAGAGATTATCTGGCCTAGCCCTGAGCGAGGTAATCGTTTTTCAGCTCGACATAATTGAGGGCGGATTGTTTGAGAAAGGCCAGCTCGGCGTCGTTGAGTTTCCTGGCCTGTTTTGCGGGACTGCCCACATAAAGATAACCTGACAACAGTCGCTTGTTCGGTGGAATCAGGCTCCCAGCCCCAATAAACACATCATCTTCCACTATAACTCCATCCATGATCACAGCGCCCATGCCTACCAGGATGCGGTTGCCCAATATGCATCCATGCAACATGCATTTGTGGCCTATGGTCACATCATCGCCAATCAATAGGGGATGGCCATCAGGGTTGGATTCCGATTTACGGGTAACGTGTAATACTGTGCCATCCTGTATATTGGTCCTGTCACCAATACGGATATGGTTAACGTCCCCGCGGGCTGCAACAAAGGGCCAGATGCTAGAATCGTCCCCCAGTGTTACATCGCCCTTAACAATCGCGCTGTCTTCTATATAGCAATCTATGCCCAGGCGGGGATACTTGTCTTTGTAATAAGCTAAATTCATTGGTCGGCTTTCCTCTTCTGCTTACATAGAATACTAGCAAAAACGACGGTTTAATGCGCCAGATGGCTAATAAGCCATCAAACAACAAAAAAACCGAAAAAAGCGGTTGATCAAAATTCTCCACTCTGTAGAATGCGCGCCACTTCGAGAGACATCGGCAACGACAAATCCGAAGGGTGACAAAAACAAATTACTAAATAAATTTGCTTGACATCACCAAAGGATAGCGTAGAATTCGCGTCCCGCTTGAGAGAGGCCCAGGCCGACTCGGGCAGCCCAAGAGGCAGTGTTCTTTAACAATTAGCAACGAGACAATCTGTGTGGACACTCGTTAAAAGAGTGTCGGCAAAAGATATATTCATGATTTATTAATTGAAGAGTTTGATCATGGCTCAGATTGAACGCTGGCGGCAGGCCTAACACATGCAAGTCGAGCGGTAGCACAGGGGAGCTTGCTCCCTGGGTGACGAGCGGCGGACGGGTGAGTAATGCTTGGGAATCTGCCTTTGCGAGGGGGACAACAGTTGGAAACGACTGCTAATACCGCATAATGTCTTCGGACCAAAGGGGGCTTTCGGGCTCTCGCGCAAAGAGGGGCCCAAGTGAGATTAGCT
>NZ_JAFKCV010000050.1 GCF_017254865.1 Bowmanella dokdonensis
CGACATAATGCTGTCCATGTATCAGGGGCGAGACAGTGCGGTGTTATCCATCCACCAGTTTGGCGACCTGGATTACCGGCCGTTTTTTGCCGAAATTGAACCGATTTTCCATCAGTACGAAGGGCGGCCCCATTGGGGCAAGATCCATACCTTACAGGCCCCGCAACTGGCGGCACTGTACCCCAAGCACTGGCAGGATTTTCTTGCCATTCGGGAAAGTCTGGATCCCAAGGGCAAATTGCTGAATGCACATTTAAAGCAGGTGCTGGGCGTGTAAGTGCTGCTTGTTTCTGCAAGGGCTTCAATGGCTGATAACTGAATAAATAATGGAGTAGGTTGAGATGACAAGCAGACGCACCTTTTTAAAAGCCGGCGCTGGTGTGGCGGTGCTGGGCGGTGCCTGGCTGGCCAAGCCGCAGGATAATGCCGGTGCCATCGAGCCTTATTTTCAGGGCTTATCTTCTGCTTTAGATAGCGCTGATATTACCCATCCGTCGCTACTGATCGATCTGGATAAACTGGACCATAATCTGTCGCGGTTAAATGCGTTTTTCAGCCGCCAGCCAGAGAAAACCTATCGCATGGTGGTGAAGTCGCTGCCAAGCCCCGACTTGCTTGACTATATAGCCAAGCGTACCCAAAGCCATGCTTATATGGTGTTCCATTTGCCCTTT
>NZ_JAFKCV010000051.1 GCF_017254865.1 Bowmanella dokdonensis
ATGGCAAAAGAAAAGTTTGAACGTAAAAAGCCGCACGTAAACGTGGGCACCATCGGTCACGTAGACCACGGTAAGACCACTTTGACAGCGGCGATCACATCGGTACTGGCGAAGACCTACGGAGGTTCAGCCAAGGCATTCGACCAGATCGACAATGCCCCGGAAGAAAAAGCCCGTGGTATCACCATCTCTACGTCTCACGTAGAGTACGATACCCCTGCTCGCCACTACGCGCACGTAGACTGCCCCGGACACGCTGACTATGTTAAGAACATGATCACGGGAGCAGCGCAGATGGACGGTGCGATTCTGGTAGTAGCGGCCACTGACGGTCCAATGCCACAGACGCGTGAGCACATCCTGCTGGGTCGCCAGGTAGGGGTGCCGTTCATCATCGTATTCATGAACAAATGTGACATGGTTGATGACGAAGAGCTGCTGGAGCTGGTAGAGATGGAAGTGCGTGAACTGCTGTCCACGTATGACTTCCCGGGAGATGACCTGCCGGTTATCCGTGGTTCAGCGCTGAAAGCGCTGGAAGGCGATGCCGAGTGGGAAAAGAAAATCATCGAGCTTGGGGAAGCACTGGATACCTATATTCCAGAGCCAGAGCGTGACATCGACAAGCCGTTCCTGCTGCCAATCGAAGACGTATTCTC
>NZ_JAFKCV010000052.1 GCF_017254865.1 Bowmanella dokdonensis
CGATACATCAGCGAGCTGGCTTTACAGCATACCGCTACACTTCACCAGCCCGAGTGGCCTTACCTTTGACATAGCCAATGAGTTGCAAATGGCCGATAGGGACAAATTACCAGCGAATATCGCCGATCTGGCTGAATTCATTCCTGGTGTGGTGAAACGGACCGACGACCATATATATATCAGTAAGCTAGTAATCCCGGCCATCAGCAACTTTGACTCCCTGAAACGCTGTATTTCAGCATCGCTGCTAGCGGTGGATATTGATGGTAGATTTAAAAACCCTGAAATGTTGTCGGCTGAAGTCGGGCAGATAGAGCAGCAGGTTATCAACGCTAATCAACAGTACTGGCGGGAGTTATCTATTCTGGTTAGTGAACATACTCAAACCATATCAGCACAGGCACTTGAAATACTTGATCGCCTTTGTCATTTTTCTACTGCGCAGATTCAGGCATATCAGAAAAATCGAGTGTCAAACGCGATATTGAATGAGTAAGATCACTCTGCCTGTATCTCTTTGCTTTTAACTTGCAGGCTGTGTACTCTTTTTTTGAACAGGCCGATATCTGGCATAGCGATAATTGTCTTTAAGGAATCACATGAAGAAAAGCCTGCTGGCAGCCTCTGTGGCCGCTCTGCTGCTTAGTCAACTTGG
>NZ_JAFKCV010000053.1 GCF_017254865.1 Bowmanella dokdonensis
TTGGACTTCTGCTTTTAAGCCCAGATAACTGGCCTGAATATGTTAATGAGAGAATCGGTATTCCTCATGTGTGGCATGTTTTCGTCTTTGCTCTTGCATTTTCGCTAGCAATTAATGTGCATCGATTATCAGCTATTGCCAGCGCCAGATATAAGCGATTTAAGCTAAGAAAACGCATTAAGATGCAAAACGATAAAGTGCGATCAGTAATTCAAAACCTTACAGAAGAGCAATCTATGGTTTTGTGCGCAGCCCTTAATGAAGGCAGGAAGTATGTGGTTACATCAAAACAATTCCCATACATTAGTGAGTTGATTGAGCTTGGTGTGTTGAACAAAACTTTTTCCCGATGGAATGGAAAGCATATATTATTCCCTATTGAGGATATTTACTGGACTGAATTAGTTGCCAGCTATGATCCATATAATATTGAGATAAAGCCAAGGCCAATATCTAAGTAACTAGATAAGAGGAATCGATTTTCCCTTAATTTTCTGGCGTCCACTGCATGTTATGCCGCGTTCGCCAGTCTTGCTGTACCATGTGCGCTGATTCTTGCGCTCAATACGTTGCAGGTTGCTTTCAATCTGTTTGTGGTATTCAGCCAGCACTGTAAGGTCTATCGGATTTAGTG
>NZ_JAFKCV010000054.1 GCF_017254865.1 Bowmanella dokdonensis
TTACCTTGTTCCATTATCGCAACCACGGTGCGGCAGAAGGTCTGGTGCTGGTGGGGTTTGATATTCCACAAGGCTCGCGCGCTGAATTCGATCAGCATGTGACGCAACTGGGCTATAGCTTCCAGGAGCAAACGGATAACCCGGCCTATCGATTCTTCTTATCTGATTTAAACGGCGTATTCTAAACGCGCCGTTGTTCCATAGGGGGCGGCAACTTTTAGTTGTCTTCCCCCTCCATTGCAAGCCCGGCCAGTAAGCCTAGCAACAGCATTAACAATGGGATACCTATCAAGTTGATGGCCATTGGCAGTTCGCTGCTCCATTGGATCCACAGCATCACTCCCCAGGCCATGAGCAAGGTTGGTAGTACCAGCCAGGATTTGTGTTTCATATGGCAGCTCATTCTCTATCTCCCCTATTGATCGGCCAACGCGGTTTTTAGCCGCTTGATTTCACCAGGTCAGTGTAGTGACTTGCCAATACCAAGGTTAGTGGCAATAATGATAAAAAAGATGTCAAAAGTGACATTTTGGAGGCGGGTGTGAAGAAGATAGCGGTGCTGGCAACAGACAATGCGGTGGGCTCACATTTGATGGGCGTCAGGGATTTCTTTGATTATGCCAACACCTTGT
>NZ_JAFKCV010000055.1 GCF_017254865.1 Bowmanella dokdonensis
ATCGCCTATCCCTAAATCCGCACTAGCGTGGCCGCTGTCATCCGTGGCTAAATCTTTGTATTTTTCATAGTACTCAAGAGCAATGGAGTAATTGCCTGCTCTTTCATAAGTATTGGCCATGTTGTTGTAGCAGTATCCTAGGAACTCATCGTTGCCTAATTGGGAATAGATAAGAACGGCTTGCTGATATTTTGAAATGGAATTTTGGTAGTCCGATATTGTTTGCAGCACATTGCCCTGCAGCATATAGGCCCTGGCCAGCACATCATCAACATTGTGTTTCTTGGCAAAATACTCGGCTTTCTTGGCATGCTCCATGGATAAGTCGTACTTGCCGAGAAAATAATAGGCATAGGATGTCGCGTTTAACACTCTTCCTTCTAGCCTGGGCTGTGGGTGTTGTTTGAAGAACGCCGCCGCTTGTTGGGCAACAGTTATGCTTTCATTTGGTGACTGTCTAGCCAGCCGTTCGACTTCAGTTGCAAACCAGATGCCATCAGTTCGAGTAATGGTAGAAAGGGTCGATGATTCACCTTCATGCGCCATTAGCCCAAAGGCCAAGATTTGGCAAAGGAAAAACAGAATAATGAAAGTAAATGATCGACCCATGAAAGTTAATTATTTCT
>NZ_JAFKCV010000056.1 GCF_017254865.1 Bowmanella dokdonensis
GAACGCTCGAAAAAACATGGGCTGTTCCGGGTGATCCCCATTAAAGGGGCATCCGTCTACGGAAAGCCGGTGGCCAGCATGCCACGTAAGCGAAACAAAAACGGGGTTTACCTTACCGAAATCGGTACGGATACCGCGAAAGAGTAGATTTATAACCGCTTCACACTGACGCCGGAAGGGGATGAACCGCTTCCCGGTGCCGTTCACTTCCCGAATAACCCGGATATTTTTGATCTGACCGAAGCGCAGCAGCTGACTGCTGAAGAGCAGGTCGAAAAATGGGTGGATGGCAGGAAAAAAATACTGTGGGACAGCAAAAAGCGACGCAATGAGGCACTCGACTGCTTCGTTTATGCGCTGGCGGCGCTGCGCATCAGTATTTCCCGCTGGCAGCTGGATCTCAGTGCGCTGCTGGCGAGCCTGCAGGAAGAGGATGGTGCAGCAACCAACAAGAAAACACTGGCAGATTACGCCCGTGCCTTATCCGGAGAGGATGAATGACGCGACAGGAAGAACTTGCCGCTGCCCGTGCGGCACTGCATGACCTGATGACAGGTAAACGGGTGGCAACAGTACAGAAAGACGGACGAAGGGTGGAGTTTACGGCCACTTCCGT
>NZ_JAFKCV010000057.1 GCF_017254865.1 Bowmanella dokdonensis
AGTCAGTTAAGCTGACTGGCATTTTTCTTTGTGGGGTATTTATTGGGTTTTCTCCTGACCACCCGAGGGTAAACTCTGTCTGGCCGCTTATCCGGTAGCTTTAGCATTCTTAGGGTGTCCAGCAAGTAAGCATAGTGCTCCGGTAGCTTGCTTGCGCTGCGTATGGTCACGGTGATGAAAAAGGTGACCACTTGTCTCATACAGAGACTGAAGCTCAGCCTTGTGGGCGATGCGTCGGGTATGTCTTTAACGGCATCCAGCATGGCAATGCGGACCAAATTGTATGCCAGTAGCAGCCCCCATAGTTCCTGTCTCACCATGTCCGGCTTTTTGCTTCTGAGGGTAGGCTTGGCCTGATGTAACCCCTGCTTCATCTCACGGAACCCGAGCTCAATTTCCCAGCGCTGAGCATATACATCGACAATGTCGTCATAAGGATACCGCAATGGCGCCGTCATCGAGCTGAGCACCCGATACACTTTGCCATCGACTGCATAGGTCGTTAACCGTGCCTCAAGGGTATCAGGTAAATCTGGGAACGTCTTTCTTGCCTGAGGCGTAGGGTTAAGTGTGATAATTGCATCATGCTCATGGAGTTGATGC
>NZ_JAFKCV010000058.1 GCF_017254865.1 Bowmanella dokdonensis
CCATACGCGCATTTCGTAGCGGTCCAGCTGGGAGTCGATACCGGCGGTCAGGTAAGCCACACGGTCAGGAACGGGCGCTGAATAATGCTCTTTCCGCTCTGCCATCACTTCAGCATCCGGACGTTCGCCAATTTTCGCCTCCCACGTCTCACCGAGCGTGGTGTTTACGAAGGTTTTACGTTTTCCCGTATCCCCTTTCGTTTTCATCCAGTCTTTGACAATCTGCACCCAGGTGGTGAACGGGCTGTACGCTGTCCAGATGTGAAAGGTCACACTGTCAGGTGGCTCAATCTCTTCACCGGATGACGAAAACCAGAGAATGCCATCACGGGTCCAGATCCCGGTCTTTTCGCAGATATAACGGGCATCAGTAAAGTCCAGCTCCTGCTGGCGGATGACGCAGGCATTATGCTCGCAGAGATAAAACACGCTGGAGGGGTCATCCGGCGTCCATTTGAGGCCAAACGGCGTCTCTTTGTCGCCAAATTTAAGATACTGCTCCTCCCCGCAATGCGGGCAGGCAACATGAAAACGCATAAAATGCGGGGATTCACTGGCTGCACGCTCAATCTGACAGGTGCCTCTCACTTTTGG
>NZ_JAFKCV010000006.1 GCF_017254865.1 Bowmanella dokdonensis
CCGACACTCTTTTAACGAGTGTCCACACAGATTGTCTCGTTGCTAATTGTTAAAGAACACTGCCTCTTGGGCTGCCCGAGTCGGCCTGGGCCTCTCTCAAGCGGGACGCGAATTCTACGCTATCCTTCTTCGCTGTCAAGCCATCCAACCGAAGTTTTTTGCCTGACCTTCCCTGCCGATTGCTCGTCTTCACCTGACCTTCCTGGCCACCGGGTTAAGCTGGTTGGCCTACCCCGTCGAAGTGCGGCGCATTCTAGAGATTTATATCGAGGCGTCAAGAGCCATACCCAATATATTTTGTCTTTTCTTGGCCGACCGCCTAATTTGTACCCAACTCGTCGTTTTTTGTTTCTTTTTGGTTAAATTTTGTTACCTTTGAACTCCTTTTCTGTACGCTAGTCCAACACTGGTGTTGCAGTAACTATTGGAAAGCTGTCCATGAACAAACTAATTTATTCAGCGCTTTTCCTCGCCATGACCGCAAACCCGGTGCTGGCAGAGGAAGCAGAGAATAACAGTAATACGGAGACAGCCGACTTTATTCAGCGTCAGGTACAACAGAATATGTCCATTGGCAGGGCGATCAAAAGCATCGTCAGCCATTACCCACAGGATGTGGAGGTTGTTGTCGGCACCGCTTTGGATCTTTATCCGGAGCACTATAAAGAAGTCATACACGCGGCGATTTCGGCTCAGCCTGCCCTGACCGAGGATGTTGTGCGCATTGCCATTGAAAAGGGCATTACCAGCTGCACTAATATTGTCGAGACAGCCATTAACGCCGAGCCCAGCTACGTGGACTTTGTTGTCAATGCAGCGGCACATTCTACGCCGGATGAGTTGAACGATATCGTGAGGGTGGCCGTTGTCACCGAACCCAACTCTGCCGATTCGATCGTCCGCTCAGTCGCCAAGGCCCATCCAAACAAGCTGGTTGATATCATAAGAACCGCAATGGAAGCGGTGCCCTTTGTTGGCGAATATATAGTAGAAACGCTACTGGCTGCCTATCCCGAAAGTGCGGACCAGGTCGTCACAACGGCAGTGCAGGAGTCGGGCTCACACCGCCAAAACCTGCAGCGCATTCTTGAAACGGCCCGTAGCGCCGGTTTAAGCGACGAGATGCTGACCCAGTACGCGTTGCAAGGTGGAGCAACACAGGAAGAGATCACCGCGATCCTGGCCAAGCAAGGTCATGAAGAAGAGAACTGATAAAGTCTGGGTTAATACCCATCGGATTAAGTCAGTCTGACAGAAAATAAAAAACCGGGCAAAAGCCCGGTTTTTTTATACGATGCACGTCGCCTTATTCAGCGACGGCTTCCTCAGTTGCTTCAACTTCTTCAGCAACAGGGCGGTCTACCAGTTCAACGTATGCCATGGGGGCATTATCACCGGTACGGAAACCACATTTCAGAATGCGAATGTAGCCTCCGGGACGCTCGGTGTAACGAGGACCCAGTTCGTTGAAAAGTTTTCCTACTACTTCTTTATCACCAGTACGGGCAAAGGCCAAACGGCGATTTGCAACACTGTCTTGCTTAGCAAGTGTGATAAGAGGCTCAATAACGCGACGCAGTTCTTTCGCCTTAGGCAAAGTTGTTTTGATGATTTCGTGTTTCACCAAAGAACCCGCCATATTGCGGAACATCGCTTGACGATGGCTGCTATTGCGATTTAACTGACGACCACTCTTACGATGGCGCATGGTTCTTTCCTTCTTAACAGATCAGTTTAACTTGCGACCTGATTAGTCTTTCTCAGCAATACTCTCTGGTGGCCAGTTTTCCAGGCGCATACCCAATGAGAGTCCGCGAGAAGCGAGCACGTCTTTGATCTCAGTCAGAGACTTCTTACCCAGATTAGGGGTCTTAAGCAGCTCTACTTCTGTGCGCTGGACCAGGTCACCAATGTATTGGATAGCTTCTGCTTTCAAACAGTTGGCTGAACGTACGGTCAACTCGAGATCGTCGACAGGACGAAGCAGAATCGGATCGAACTCCGGCTTCTCTTCTTTGGCCACTGGCTCCTTGATATCCCGCAATTCAACGAAGGCATCCAGTTGCTCAGCCAAAATAGTGGCTGCGCGTCGGATGGCTTCCTCGGGATCGATAGTGCCGTTGGTTTCCATATCGATAATCAATTTGTCGAGGTCAGTGCGTTGTTCCACACGGGCAGACTCGACAGCGTAGGCGATACGCTCAACAGGACTGAAAGAGGCGTCCACCAACAAACGACCAATCGGTCTGTCGTCTTCTTCAGAGGAACGGCGAGCCGCCGCAGGAATATAACCACGACCCATTTCCACTTTGATGCGCATACTGATAGACGCATCACCGGTCAGGGTGCAGATAACGTGATCTGGATTGACAATAGTCACGTCACCGTCATGTTGAATATCACCAGCAACGACAGGGCCTGCACCGGACTTAACCAGGGTCAGGGTAGCTTCGTTCTTTCCTTCGAGACGAACGGCCAGACCTTTGAGGTTCAGCAGAATCTCGATAACGTCTTCCTGGACGCCTTCCTTGGTGCTGTACTCATGCAACACACCGTCAATCTCAACTTCCGTCACCGCGCAACCAGGCATGGAAGACAAAAGAATACGACGCAGTGCGTTACCGAGTGTATGACCGAAACCACGCTCCAACGGCTCAAGTGTGACCTTAGCGCGGGTTTTGGATACGTTATCTATCTCGACTAACCTTGGTTTAAGGAATTCAGTTACAGAACCCGACATTGTTTCCTCTCTTTGACCTTCTTTACTTAGAGTAAAGTTCGACGATCAGCTGTTCGTTAATTTCGGCAGACAAGTCACTACGCTCAGGAAGACGCTTGAAAGTGCCTTCCATCTTCTTGCTGTCCACTTCTATCCAGGTAGGCTTCTCGCGCTGATCGGCGAGTTCCAGGGCAGACACGATACGAGCCTGCTTCTTGGCCTTCTCACGAACAGACACAACGTCTTCAGCAGATACGCTAAAAGAAGGAACGTTAACAACCTGACCATTTACCAGGATGGCTTTATGACTGACCAGCTGACGCGCTTCAGAGCGAGTGCTGGCAAAGCCCATGCGGTAAACTACGTTGTCAAGGCGCTGCTCTAGCAGCTGCAGCAGGTTTTCACCCGTGTTGCCTTTCAGACGTGCCGCTTCTTTGTAGTAGTTACGGAATTGCTTTTCCAGTACGCCATACATACGACGAACTTTCTGCTTTTCGCGCAACTGCACACCATAATCAGACAAACGGCCACGACGGGCACCGTGCTGACCTGGCGCAGTATCAATTTTACATTTCGAGTCAATTGCTCGAACGCCACTTTTCAGGAACAGGTCTGTTCCTTCGCGGCGGCTAAGTTTGAGTTTGGGACCCAAATATCTTGCCATGATCTTTCTCCAACTGTCCTAAAACAGCGCTTATACGCGACGTTTCTTGGGTGGACGACAACCGTTGTGAGGAATAGGGGTCACATCGGTAATGTTAGTGATACGGTAACCTGTCGCATTCAGGGCACGGATCGCAGACTCACGGCCTGGACCTGGACCTTTTACAAACACTTCAAGGTTTTTCAAACCGTATTCCTGAGCCGCAACACCCGCGCGCTCTGCAGCAACCTGGGCAGCAAAAGGCGTGGATTTACGTGAACCACGGAAGCCGGAGCCGCCGGAAGTTGCCCAAGACAGAGCGTTGCCCTGACGGTCAGTAATCGTCACTATCGTGTTGTTGAAAGAGGCATGGATATGAGCCATACCATCTGCTACCTGGCGTTTTACGCGCTTACGAGTACGTACTGGTGCTTTTGCCATAAATCCCCCCGCTTACTTCTTAATCGGCTTACGAGGACCTTTACGGGTGCGCGCATTAGTCTTAGTGCGCTGACCACGTACAGGCAAGCTGCGACGGTGACGCAAGCCACGGAAACAACCTAGGTCCATCAAACGTTTGATGCTCATTGAAACTTCACGACGCAGGTCACCTTCAACAGTGAACTTGGCGACTTCGTCACGCAGTTTATCAATTTGCGTTTCATCAAGATCTTTGATCTTGGTAGTCTCTGCAACACCAGCGGCAGAACAGATGCTTTTCGCACGAGTTGCACCGACACCGAAGATCGCCTGGATGGCGATCACGGCATGCTTGTGTTCAGGGATGTTAATGCCAGCGATACGGGCCACTAACAGCACTCCTATAGTTAAAATGTCGTCAGCCTAAAAAGCCCGCTAGGATACTTACCCGACGACAAAATTGCAAATTAAGCTCTTGCGAGCTAGTTTTTTGATTAGCCTTGCCTTTGCTTGTGCTTAGGGTCACTGCTACAAATCACACGCACAACACCGTTGCGCTTGATGATCTTGCAGTTACGGCAAATCGCTTTGACAGATGCACGAACTTTCATTTCGTTACTCCGTAATGGCCAATCTTAACGGCCGAAGCCTTTCAGATTGGCTTTCTTCAGAACAGACTCATACTGATGAGACATCAGATGGGTCTGCACCTGTGCCATAAAGTCCATAATCACCACCACAATAATCAGCAGTGACGTACCGCCAAAATAGAACTGGACGTTCCAGGCGATCATCATGAACTCGGGCACCAAACAAATAAAGGTAATATACAAAGCGCCAGCCAGGGTCAGACGTGTCATCACTTTATCGATGTAACGTGAGGTCTGCTCGCCGGGACGGATTCCAGGTACAAAGGCACCGGACTTCTTCAGGTTATCTGCCGTCTCACGCGGGTTGAACACCAACGCAGTATAGAAGAAACAGAAGAAGATAATCGCCGCGGCATACATGATCACATACAAGGGTTGTCCCGGAGACATCATCAGAGACACATCCTGCAACCAGGACATGGCTTCGCTGGAACCAAACCAACTGGCGATGGTTCCAGGAAAAAGAATGATGCTCGAGGCAAAAATTGGTGGAATCACACCGGCCATGTTGACTTTAAGTGGCAAGTGGGTGCTTTGCGCTGCAAACACCTTACGGCCCTGCTGACGCTTGGCATAGTTGACCACGATACGACGCTGGCCACGCTCCACGAATACCACAAAATAAGTCACGGCGACGATGATCACACCGATCAACAACAGGAACAGCATGTTCAGGTCGCCCTGTCTTGCCTGCTCCACTGTCTGACCGATTGCTGTCGGCAAGCCTGCCACGATCCCGGTGAAAATCAGAATGGAGATACCATTCCCGATTCCCCGCTCCGTGATCTGCTCACCCAGCCACATCAGGAACATGGTTCCAGTGACCAGGCTGACCACTGCCGTAAAGTAGAAGCCAAAGCCAGGATTGATGACCAACCCCTGCATCATGTTGGGCAGTCCTGTGGCAATAGCTATTGCCTGGAAAATAGACAGTATCAGGGTCAAATACCTGGTGTACTGGCTGATCTTCCGCCGTCCCGCTTCTCCTTCTTTTTTCAGCTCGGCCATCTGTGGGTGCACCACAGTCATCAACTGCATGATAATGGACGCTGAAATATAAGGCATGATGCCGAGTGCCAGGATTGATGCACGCTCAAGCGCACCACCGGAGAACATGTTAAACATTTCCACGATGGTGCCCTTCTGCTGGTCAAATAACTGAGCCAGCACAGCCGCATCAATACCAGGAATAGGCACGAAAGAACCAAGCCTGAATACGATAATCGCACCCAAGACAAACAGGAGTCTTGTTTTCAGCTCGGACAACCCGCCTTTGGCGCCTGAATCCAATCCTGGTTTAGCCATTTAGCTTATTCCTCTACTTTACCGCCGGCAGCTTCGATAGCTTCACGGGCGCCTTTGCTTACCTTCAAGCCACTAACAGTAACAGCGCGAGCGATGTCACCACTTTTCATTACCTTGACATTCAGCACGTCTTTTTTGACCAGACCTGCTGCTTTCAAAGTTTCCAGTGACACCACTTCACCCTCTACCTTGGCGATTTCATTCAGGGTCACCTGATCAGAGACCAGTGACTTACGTGAAGTGAAACCGAACTTGGGCAGACGGCGCTGGATAGGCATCTGACCACCTTCGAAGCCGGCACGGATAGTACCGCCAGAACGCGACGTCTGACCTTTGTGACCACGGCCACCGGTTTTACCCAGGCCGGAACCGATACCACGGCCCAGGCGCTTGGGAGATTTCTTTGCTCCAGGTGCTGGAGACAGCGTATTCAAATGCATGGGTTACTCCTCAACTATCTCAACCATGTAGCTGACTTTGTTGATCATACCGCGAACAGCAGGAGTGTCTTCCAACTCACGGACATGACCGATGCGACGCAGTCCCAAACCAGTCAGTGTCGCTTTGTGCTTAGGCAGACGAGCGATAGCACTTTTGGTTTGTTTTACTTTGATTGTCTTAGCCATGATCCATTACCCCAAAATCTGTTCTACGGACAACCCACGCTTGGCTGCAACCTGCTCAGGGGATTTCATATCCACCAGGGCATTAATAGTTGCACGCACTACGTTAATCGGGTTGGTAGAGCCGTAGCATTTTGAAAGTACGTTTTGTACGCCAGCCACTTCCAGGACAGCACGCATCGCACCACCGGCAATAATACCGGTACCTTCGGATGCAGGCTGCATATAAACCTGAGAACCAGAATGACGACCCTTGATCGGATGCTGAAGGGTGTTCCCATTCAGACCCACGGTAACCAGGTTACGGCGTGCCTTTTCCATCGCTTTTTGAATAGCGGCAGGAACTTCACGGGCTTTGCCATAACCGAAACCGACACGACCGTTACCGTCGCCCACTACTGTCAAGGCAGTGAAGCTAAAGATACGACCACCTTTAACTACTTTGGACACACGGTTTACGGCAATCAGCTTCTCTAACAGTTCACCGTTTTGAACTTCTACTTTAGCCATAATCTACTCCTAGAACTGAAGGCCAGCTTCGCGAGCTGCATCAGCCAATGCCTTCACTCGACCGTGATACTTGAAACCGCTGCGATCGAAAGAGACTTCTTTGATGCCTTTTTCAATTGCACGCTGTGCGATCGCTTTACCTACTGCCGTCGCTGCATCTGCGTTACCTGTTACTTTCAGGTCCTTACGCAGGTCCGCTTCAACGGTAGAGGCAGCCGCCAGCACTTCTGCGCCGTTAGGGGCAATCAGTTGTGCATAGATGTGGCGGGGAGTACGGTGTACCACCAGGCGATGCGCGCCCAGTTCACTGATCTTTTTGCGAGCGCGAGTCGCGCGACGCAAACGAGCTGTTTTCTTATCCATCGTATCAACCCCTTACTTTTTCTTGGCTTCTTTACGACGCACAGCTTCATCGGCATAACGCACACCTTTACCTTTGTAAGGCTCTGGTGGACGGTACCCACGGATGTTAGCTGCGACCTGACCTACCAGCTGCTTGTCGGCGCCTTTGACGACGATTTCAGTCTGGCTAGGAGTTTCTACGCTGATGCCGGCAGGCATTTCGTAGACCACTGGGTGAGAGAAACCCAACGTCAGATTCAGTTTGGCGCCCTGTGCCTGAGCACGGTAACCAACACCTTGAAGCTGAAGTTTTTTCTCAAAACCATTGGTAACGCCGATCATCATGCCGTTCAGCAGGGCGCGAGCAGTACCAGCCTGAGCCCAGCCATCGACCACGCCTTCACGAGGCAGAGTCTTTAGCAGGTTCTCTTCTTTTACCACTTCAACGCCACCGTTAAACTCACGGCTCAGCGTACCATTCTTACCTTTCAGGGTGACTTCCTGGCCTTTGATGGTGACTTCTACACCAGACAGGATTTCAACCGGGGCTTTTGCTACACGTGACATCGATATTCCTCCGTTACGCTACATAGCCGATGATTTCACCGCCCATACCGGCCTTGCGAGCCGCGCGGTCAGTCATCACGCCCTTGGAAGTTGAAACGATCGCGACACCCAGGCCACCCATTACTTTTGGCAGCTCATCTTTTTTCTTGTAGATGCGCAGACCGGGGCGGCTGACTCGCTCGATGGTTTCAATCACTTTCTTGCCTTCGAAATACTTCAGGGTAACTTCGAGGACAGGCTTCACGTCACCAGATGCCTGGAAATCCGCAATGTAGCCTTCTTCTTTCAGTACCTTGGCAATCGCAACACGCAGTTTGGACGAAGGCATAGCGACAGACACTTTGCTGGCCAGCTGACCGTTACGGATGCGGGTAAACATATCCGCGATAGGATCTTGCATACTCATCTTAGCTACTCCTTACCAACTGGCTTTCTTAAGACCAGGGACTTCACCACGCATGGCGGCCTCACGCAGTTTGATACGGCTTAAGCCGAACTTGCGCAGGAAACCATGAGGACGACCTGTAATGCGGCAGCGGTTATGCAGACGCGTACGGGCAGAGTCACGAGGTAATGATTGCAGCTTGAGCACGGCGTCCCAACGCTCTTCGTCAGAAGAGTTTACACTGCTGATAATGGCTTTGAGCTCCGCACGCTGTTCAGCGTACTTGGCTACCAGCTTGGCGCGTTTGACTTCACGCGCTTTCATTGATTGTTTTGCCATAACCCTACACCTTATTTCTTGAATGGGAAGTTAAAAGCAGCCAGCAGAGCGCGACCTTCCTCATCCGATTTGGCAGAAGTAGAGATAGTAATATCCATACCACGTACCTTATCGACTTTATCAAAGTCGATTTCGGGGAAGATGATTTGCTCGCGAACACCCATGCTATAGTTTCCACGACCGTCGAATGACTTAGCATTCAGGCCACGGAAGTCACGGATACGTGGGATAGCGATTGAAATCAAACGCTCAAGGAATTCCCACATACGCTCGCCACGTAGGGTTACTTTACAGCCAATCGGATAACCTTCACGGATTTTAAAACCCGCTACAGATTTGCGTGCAACGGTAACAACAGGCTTTTGACCAGCAATTGCCTGCATGTCAGCAGTGGCGTTTTCCAACACCTTCTTATCCGCTACAGCTTCACCCAAACCCATGTTCAGGGTGATTTTCTCAATCCGAGGGACTTGCATGACGCTTTTGTAACCGAACTGCTTCGCAAGTTCTGCCACTACTGTTTCTTTATAGAAATCATGCAGTTTCGCCATCGTAATCTCCAATTAATTAAACCAGTTCACCGTTGGATTTGAAGACACGTACCTTCTTGTCATCTTCAAAACGGAAACCGACGCGATCAGCCTTGCCCGTCTTAGGGTTCAGGATCGCTACATTCGATACATGAATTGATGCTTCTTTCTCAACGATGCCACCAGCAACGCCCAACTGAGGGTTAGGCTTCTGATGTTTCTTCATCAAATTCACACCTTCTACTACCAGACGGTCAGATGCAGGCAGAACTTTCAGGACTTTGCCTGTTTTGCCTTTATCTTTACCGGCCAATACGACAACTTCATCATCACGACGAATTTTGCTTGCCATTATCGTGACTCCTTATAGTACCTCTGGGGCCAGTGAGATGATCTTCATGAATTTATCTCCACGAAGCTCACGGGTTACCGGGCCAAAGATACGCGTACCAATAGGTTGCTTGTTGTTGTTCAGCAACACGGCTGCGTTGCTGTCAAAACGGATCAGAGAACCGTCAGGACGACGAACGCCTTTTCTAGTACGCACCACCACTGCATTCAGTACGTCACCTTTTTTAACTTTACCGCGAGGAATTGCTTCCTTGACGGTAACTTTGATGATGTCACCGATATGTGCATAACGGCGATGCGAGCCACCAAGAACCTTAATACACATTACCCTGCGAGCGCCGGAGTTATCGGCCACATCCAGGCTAGTTTGCATTTGGATCATTGTTAGTGCTCCGCTGTTGTTAAGGCCTTCTCAGGCCGTTTAGCTGCTTTAATAGTCATACCCCTATAAAAAGGGCGCGAAATAATAACAGAAAAGAATTTAGGGGGATACCCGCAATGTTGAAAAAAGCGACTGATTCGCTTTTTAACGCTGGAACGCAGTGACGGCGGCCCTGAAAGGGTGGAGGACAGGGATAGTCCGAAGTAAAAAAACGCCGGGAGCGTTTTTTACGAAAAACTTCCCTGTTTCTCGCCTTCCAGGCCAGCTAAAGCCGTTGCTGATTGCTCCCGGCAATCAGGCTGACATCGACGTACCCGTCGATGGCCCCCTATGGGGGTGAATTCCATGGAGGGGATGAACAAAAAAGCGACGCGCTTTTTCACTCATTGCATCCTTGTAAATCGCCCTTCGGGCAGCTCCGCTGTGCTAAACGGCTTTCCTGCCGTTTAGTAACGCTGGAACGCAGTGACGGCGGCCCTGAAAGGGTGGAGGACAGGGATAGTCCGAAGTAAAAAAATGCCGGGAGCGTTTTTTACGAAAAACCTCCCTGTTTCTCGCCTTCCAGGCCAGCTAAAGCTGTTGCTGGTTGCTCCTGGCAATCAGACTAACATTGGAGACCAGCAACGACGGTGCCAAAGGGGGGAAGGGCAGGGTCCCGTCCGGACGAGAAACAAAAGGCCCCTTCCGGGGCCTTAGCTTAATGAGCGCATGCTCCCTGACTAATGCAATAATGCCACCCGGTAGCCACTGGCAGAGCTGCTGTCAGGCTCCACAGAGACCACGTAGCTCACTTCATCCTCGATGGCCAAGGCCTGCGTACGATAAAGAAGAGTCTGATTTCCACTGTTGTCATCATACAAGGCGATAATCTCATAGTAGTCACTGGGCAGGCTGATATCGTCTGACTCGGCAAATTCAAGATTCAAAAGTTTGTATTCGGCTGTCTCGACTGTTTCATCTTGCCTGACAAAGTAAATATCAATATTGCTGTAATCCTTAACCAGGTTGGCCACATTCACTTCATGATCGTAGACTTGCGGCAGATCGCTGTCTTCGAAAGCCAGGGAGCTGAGTTGATCCTGGGCGTTCTTATACAGCACTACGGTTTTACTCTCTCCCTGGTTGAGGGTCAGCAGCCGGTTGCTGAAAGCCCACTGGGCATCCTCAGAGCTGGCGGATATCTGATAGTCTCCATACTTGACAGTACTGAAATCACTGAGCTGGCGTGCCGCCACATCAATACTCTGTTCAACATCGTTCCCTTTCAGCGTGGCTGTCAGGTCAATGCCTGCTTCCAGGCTGTTGTAGAACCGGTACTGGGCACCGGCGCGAATGTCTTTATAGGAAGGGACACTGGTGGAGTTGATGATCAAATCAACAATAAGATTATTCTGTGAGGCCCCCGCAGAAGATCGAATCACCATGACATACTCAGTCTCAAAGTTGAAAGCCATAGTGCCGCTTTCATACAGTATTTCTGTTTTGCCGGGCTCGGTGAGATAAACCACATAATCATCCACATTCCAATCGGCACTGTCTGCATCGCCATCCCAATACTGGGCTTCGACTAATTCTCCGAAGCTGAGCGCGCCCATCAGGTGTGCATCGTCAAGGGATGCCCCAGCCTCGGCCACATAAAGATCATAGGTTTTGTCCGGTATTGCCGAGAGGGCGTGCAAGGTAAAATGATCGTTCAGTTCCGCCCTTTCAAACTTGTGTTCCACCAGCTCAGGATCACTGTAGTCACCCAGCATCAGATATAACGACTTGTGCCCGTCACTCAGGCTGATGTCCTGACTCATTATCTCGACCACCTTGTCGCTGGCATCCGTACGTTTAAGACTGAGGGCCGCCCCTCCCGCATCCAAGGTGTACAGCCCCGTTGCATCGCCGTAACTGGCATTACCCAACGCAACATCGTCAATATACAGCAGGGTCGAGGCACTGTTTGCCGAACCGTTATAGAGTTGTATGTAAGCCTCGGGATAGCTGCTGTCGCTGTCGCTCGATCCGCCACAGGCCGAGAGTAAAAAAGCAGAAGAAACTAACAGGGGTAAAGACAGAATACGTAAATTCATAGTGGGTCCTTGTGTTGTCCGGAACCACAACAGACCTTGTCTAAGTGACTGAGTTCTCAAGGATTCATATTCTTTACCAACCTTTACATTTCCTTACATTGCAGGAAGATTTGCGACAAATTCGGCAGGTTATTTGACGGTATTACTGTCAGGAAAGTGTTTCACTTATGGATTTTCAAAAAAAACGGCCCTGACGGGCCGTTTTCCTCATATGTTGTTAGCGTGGGACCTGCTCCAGATAACGGGTAAACTCAGCTTGAAAGCGATCCTTGAGGGCCAGGCACTGATTGGCCTCGTCCATCGCAACTTCGAAGCTGCGGGCCATACCATCAAATTTCTCCATACGTCCGGGATAAAATGCTCTGGCCAGTTGCACGTTGTGCTGATCACAACTGCTGGAAACAAATTCCGGCATGCGTCCTATATGGTAGCTGGGCATGCGCTCAGTCAATTGCTGGAAATGTTTATCCAGCCAGGAATACAGCAGATCCTGCTTTTCCTGGGACTTTGACGCCACATACAGATTGTAAATAACATTGGCCGGGCTCATCTCCTCATGGAACGAAAAATCCAGTAGCTGTCTTACATTCTCGTCCTGCGGAAAATACATGCTGCCCATCAAGGTATTACGTACATTGGCGTCTGAGCTTTTCAGATAGGCCTGGCGATATTTATGATACCAGTCGGCGGCACCAAACTTGGCCGTACTCTTAAGAGCTGCACTGGCCAGGTGACGGGAAACAGCGCCGGGATCCTCAAGGTATTGCCGGGTCATCTTCTTACTGACCTGCTCCAGCTCTTCATTGGGCGCGTGCTGACTCAGAATGGAAAATACCGCCTGGCGTAGCTTGATGATTTCTTCTGAGTCTCCTGGCTGGGGCCCCACACCAAGCTTCCGATACCAGGGCATCAGCTTTTCAGCAACAAAACGGGCAAACACTTGCCTATTGCTGTCATCAACCAGATAGAGCAGATCATTCAACGCCGCGACCACGGCGCTGACCACCGTCGGATCCTGCTCCTGAGCCAATACATCGAGTACCTGCATATGGTCTTGCAGGGAAATTTCACCAGCCTTGAGCAGGGCGTCGGAGTTGTAAAGCAGGTTTTTCTTTTCGCGGACATTCAATACGTCGATATCGCTGAGCAGCGTCTCCATTTGGCGGGAGGATATCTTCCAGCGGTAGTACCCCATAGCGTTGTCATTGGGATAGATCCAGTCGGCTTCTGCCAACTGGCTGTTCAACACCCTGGGCTCGTTCAGAAACATCATCTGGCGATGAATCTTGCCGTTCTTCTTATAACTGATGGCTACCGGCACATTCCAGACCTGCGGCTTTACCTCGGCACCGGCCAGGTGATAGCGTCGCTGGGAGACCGCCCCATTGGCCTCAAATTCCACCAGCGGGTAACCTGGCTGCTCCAGGTAAGTGCGCATCATGGCAGGCACATCGAAATCCGCCACATCCCCTAACACTGCCCATAAATCGTCGGCTGTGGTATTTCCCCACTTGTGCTTCTGCATGTAGGTCTGAACCGCCTTCTGGAAAGCTTTCTCACCGATCAAGGCCTCAATCATATTGAGGATGGATTCACCCTTGCTGTAATTCAGCCCCAGGCCATCCATGACGTCCGCCGAGGAGCGCACTAACTTTTTCACCGGCTTGGTGGTGGGGCTTGCGTCGGCAGTGAAGGCGCCTTCCTGGATAATTCTGGTGTGGAAATTCAGCTCAGGGTAGAGCTGCATCATGACTTTGCTGGCCATCCAGGAGGCAAAGGCTTCATTCAGCCACAAGTCGTCCCACCAGGCCATGGTCACCAGGTTGCCATACCACTGATGAGCCAGTTCATGGGCAATGGTGTCCAGGGGACCGCTGCGCTCTGACAACCCCGGCTCATCCTCAAGCAGCAGGAGACTGCTGCGGTATGTGATCAATCCGGCATTTTCCATTGCCCCGTGGGTAAAGTTAGGTACAGCGACAAAATCCAGCTTGGCATAGGGATAGGGAATGCCGAAGTAATCTTCCAGCGCTTTCAGGATGGCTGGCGTGTGCTGAATGACAAATCTGGTGCGATGGGCCTGCCCATAGGGCGTATAGACCTTTCCCGGGACGGACAAGCCGGTAATCTCCGCCGAATCAAATTCGCCAATGGCATAGGCAACCAGGTAGGTGGGCATAGGTTTGGTTTTCTGAAAGCGAACTTTCTGCCAGCCCGCCTCGACCTGGCGTTTTTCTACCGGTGTATTGGACAGCACGGTATGCTTTTCTGGTGATTCGATGGTTAGCTGATAGGGGATCTTAAAGTTGGGTTGATCAAAGCTGGGAAAAGCACGTCTGGCTTCCATATCTTCAAACTGAGTGAAGATATAATTACGATCCTCAAACCGGGACAGATACATGCCGTCCGAGCTGGTGTTAACCTTGCCCCGGTATCGGATATGCAACTGATAGGTCCCCGGGGGCAAGGGCTTGCCTGCACTCCCCCAGAAGATATCGTATTCCCCGCCGGACACCTCAAGGGGGATAACATTTTCCCCCTGCACCAGCTCCACTTTTTCAAGTGTCAGATCGATATGATAAAAACCCACTTTATCCGTGGTTTTCGTGATATCCAGATCGATCCAGGTTTCACCGCTGAAATCCAGTTGATCGGGGTCAACACGCAGTTGAATGATCTGCTGCTGGGGTACAATGCTGTCCGGTAACCGGTAAATCTCGTCGGCATTTGCCAGGGTACTGACAGACAACATAAATGCGGCGGCCAGCTCCAGATAATATTTGACCTTCATGGTCGGTTCCTTTGTTGATTTTTGTTGTAGGGACCTGCTGACCATACCGGATTTTCTGTCTCCGGCAAGAAGGAATTGGTTAGAAGTTTTTACAGGACAGAAGGTAGAAAAAAGGGCCCACCGAAGCAGCCCTATTGTCTTTGCCTGACCACTTCATACAGGCAGATGCCGGTGGCCACTGACACATTCAGACTGGATACTGAACCTGCCATGGGTAACTTGATCAACTGATCACAGTGCTCACGCGTCAGACGTCGCATCCCTTTACCTTCAGCCCCCATAACCAGGGCCAACGGACCTGACAGACTGCACTGGTAGATGTCCTGTTCAGCTTCGCCGGCTGTACCCACTATCCAGACACCTGCCTGTTGCAGCTCCTTCAGGGTTCTGGCCAGATTGGTCACCTGAATCAGGGGGATCACCTCGGCGGCACCACAGGCGACTTTCCTCACTGTTGGGGTCAAGGACGCAGATTTATCCTTGGGCACCACGACTGCATGTACCCCGGCCGCATCGGCGGTTCGCAGACAGGCTCCCAGGTTATGGGGATCGGTCACCCCGTCCAGCACCAGTAAAAAGGGCATCGGAGTGGCATGAATGATTTCATCCAAATCTTTCTCATCATACTGGCGGCCAGGCTTCGCCTTGGCTACCACTCCCTGATGCTGCTCTCCCTGTGCTTTGTCATCCAGTGTCTTGCGCTGACAAAACTGCACCGATACGCCGAAGCGCCGGGCCTGATTGACAATATTGAGTAAACGTTCATCATCCCGCCCCTTTAATACGAACAGTTCAATCAAACGTTCCGGCTCCCTTTGTAAAAGGGACTCCATGGCGTGTATGCCGTATAACCATTCCTGTTGCGCCATGGGTTATTTCCTTTTGCCCCGGGATGATCTGGCGGGTTTGTCTGTATTTGACGTTCGCCCTCCCCCTTTGCCGCTCTTACCTTTTTCCGGCCAGGGTCCCTTGGCTTTCTTGTCTTTCTCACCCGCCTTTTTAGCCTTGCGCACTGTTACTTTACGTCCACCTTTGCCCTGGGCCATGGGTTGATCCAATACAAAATCTATCTTTCGGTCATCCAGGTTAACCCCGGCGACCTTGACATGAACCGGATCGCCCAGACGATAGACTGTGCCAAAGTTTTCACCAATCAGGTGCTGTTTGACCTCATCATAATGGTAATAGTCGTTCTCCAGCGCGGTAATATGCACCAGGCCGTCTATATGGAATTCACCCAGACGCACGAAGAAGCCGAAGTTGGTTACCGAGGCAATCACTCCGTCGAAACTGTCACCCACATGGTCCTGCATAAATTCACATTTGAGCCAGTCGGCCACATCGCGGGTGGCATCATCGGCTCGCCGTTCAGTCATTGAGCACTGCTGACCCAACTGCGTCACTTCCTCCTGAGAATATGCTTTACCGCCCGTTTTACTTTTACGTCCCGCCTGCTTATCCAATATTGCCTTGATAGCGCGGTGCACCACCAAATCCGGGTAACGGCGAATGGGTGAAGTAAAGTGGGCGTAGGCTTCCAGGGCCAATCCAAAGTGACCGATATTCTCCCTGTCGTAGATTGCCTGCTTCATTGAGCGCAGCAACATGGTCTGGATCAGTTCCTGATCAGGCCTGTTTGCAATTTTGTCCACCACCGTACTGAAGTCGGACGGGGCCGGATCGCCGGTAATGCCATGAGGGATCCCCACCTCGGCCAGATAACTCAGAAAGCTGACCAGCCTGTCCTGATCCGGTTTGTCGTGCACCCGGTAAAGGCCCTCGGCTTCATGTTGTTCCAGAAATCTGGCTGCGCTGACGTTAGCCAGAATCATGCACTCTTCGATCATTTTGTGGGCGTCGTTGCGCACCACCGGGACGATATGATCGATCTTACGCTGGGCATTGAAGATAAACTTGCTTTCCTGAGTCTCAAACTCAATGGCGCCGCGACGACTGCGGGCTTTTTTCAGGATACGGAACAGATCGTGCAGGTTGCGCAGATGGGGGACCAACGGCTCATATCTTTGGAATAACTCCTTGTCTCCCTGCAATATGTCCCACACTTTGGAATACGTCAGACGGGCATGGGAGTTCATCACCGCTTCGAAGAAACGAAACTCCTTCAACACACCTGATTTACTGACCGTCATTTCGCAAACCATACACAGGCGGTCTACCTGGGGATTCAGGGAGCAGAGTCCGTTGGAAAGGACTTCTGGCAACATGGGGACTACCTGGGCAGGAAAATACACGGAATTGCCCCGCTCGACGGCCTCTTTGTCCAGTGCAGTGGCCGGACGCACATAATAGCTCACATCGGCGATGGCCACCCAAAGCTTCCAGCCACCTGTATCCAGCGGCTCACAGTATACCGCGTCATCAAAATCCCGGGCGTCCTCTCCGTCTATGGTCACCAGTGGCATAGCCCGAAGATCGACCCGCCCCTGCTTGGCCTCTTCCGGTACCTGCTCGGTGAGACCCTGAATCTGCTTGTCCACTTCACCTGGCCAATCATGGGGGATATCGAAGGTGCGCAGGGCCATCTCAATCTCCATGCCGGGCGCCATGTGCTCGCCCAGCACCTCGACGATCTTACCGATGGCATTGACCCGCTTCATCGGGCGTTGGGTGATCTCCACGACCACCACATTGCCCTGGCGTGCCCCCTGGGTATGCTCTGGGGGTATGATGATATCCTGACAGATACGACTGTCATCCGGTACCACTAACCCCATCCCCTGTTCCAAAAAATAGCGGCCGACAATAGGTTCAGTCCTGGGCTCTACCACTCTGACAATTCGGGCCTCCTTCTTACCCCGGAAATTCTGGCTGCTTTCGGTCGCCAGCACGATATCACCGTGCAACAGCATCTGCATGGGAGAATTGTGGATGTAGAGATCCGGCTTGCCATCATCCCGTTTCAGAAAACCAAAACCGTCACGATGTGCCAAAACCCTGCCACGAATCAGATCCATCTTCTCGGCCAAACCATACTTTTTGTTGCGGTTGAACAGCACCTGGCCTTCTCTTTCCATGGCGCGTAAACGCCTTTGCACACCAATACGACTGTCCTCGTCGTTGGCGTCCACCAACTCGCAGATTTCTAACAGGGAAAGGGGGGTGTTTTTTTCTTTCAGGATTTGCAACAGGTACTCGCGGCTGGCGACCGGATTCTCGTATTTCTCTTTTTCGCGTTGGTAATAGGGATCGTCTTGCATCAAAAAGCAGTGACCTTCAGGTGAATATTGGCCCAAGTATAGCGAACTCCCTGTTCAGAAAAGCATTTATTTGTTGCCGGGAGTCAAGGGCCGAACCTGCGGTCGTCTCAGGAATCCAATGAGCGCTTTGCCTGACGCACTGCTTTGGGGTGCATAAGTTTTTCCAGTTCCGTCAGACAATGAGCTATCTTCTGATGGGTTTGCTTGTCATCCGTAATGGCGTTGTGCAACCAGTGGTAAGCATCCTGATAATCGTAAGGACTGCCATATCCTTGAATGAACAGCTCGGCAAGCTGGATTTGCGCCTTAAGATTGCCAAGACCCGCGGCTTCCCGCAGGAACATCACCGCCTTATCTCTGTCCTGCTGGACCAATGTCCCCTTGGCATAATATCGCCCCAGTTGTTCCAGAGCCGGAGGCAATCCCTGCAATGCTGCTTCACGCATAAAATGGACGCCTCGCTCAGGCTCAGCCTTAACGCAGACCCCCCAGGCCAGCATATCGCCCCACAGGAATTGATAAGCCGGGATCATCATGGTTTCGGCCCTGGCTTCGATATCCTGAACCAATTGACACTCATCCGTCACCACCCTGTCCAGATGGGTATTGTCGTTAATCATCCTGATCAACTCATCCTGCGAATAAAGCTGAACCGCTTTAAGTTCTTCCTGTTGTGCCAGGGCAACCGGTATGCCTAACAACATCAAAGCCATTGCAACAGTCTGTCTAATCATGGTGCCTCCTGTGATGTTGAATTTATCGGCCAGACGATTAAATGCTGGAGTGCCAATTCACCCCTTCAGACGCTTCACCGCCTCACGCAAATAGTCCCTGGGGCAGCCGAAATTAATACGGAAGAATGACTTGGCGCCAAAATCTGCTCCCGGAGAAGGCCCAAGGCCCCGGGCTTCGCACCAGGCCTGAGGGTCATCGACGCCAAGAGCGGTCGCATCCACCCAGGCCAGATAGGTGGCCTGGGGCTCAAGCAACCGCAAGCCATCGATCTTATTGATTTCCTCCATCAGGAGGTCCCGGTTGCCACGTAAATAATCCAGTTGCCCCTGATACCAGTCATCACATTGGGTAAATGCGGCCTCCGTTGCTATCAGTCCCAGCACATTCACCCACGGCACAATTCCCGTGGCCGCTCTGCTGAAGCGGACCCGCAATCCTGCATCGGGAATAATCGCAAACGAAGCACCAAGACCGGCGATATTGAAGGTTTTGCTGGCCGCCATCAGGGTAATGGAAGTGTCATTGAGAGATTCAATACTGCCGGCAGGAAGATGCCTTGCCTCCTCGTCCAGTATCAAATCGCAGTGGATCTCGTCGGAACACAGGATCAGGTCATGCTGCTGGCAGATAAGGGCAATGCGTTCAAGTTCTTGGGCTGTTAAGACCGACCCCACCGGATTCATCGGATTGCAAAGAATCAGCAGCCTGGCCCGGGGATCTGCAGCCTCTTTTTCCAACGCATCGAAGTCCAGTGTCCAGCGACCCTGTCTTTCCAGGGTCTGAATATCCACCCGTTCCAGTTGATTGAGACCAGGCGCTGCCAGCAAAGGGGGATAATTAGGTACCTGCACCAGCACTTTGTCGCCCGGCTCACAAATGGCCTTACAGGCGACATTGAATGCGGGCACTACGCCGGGTGTCCAGACGATCCAGTCCTCCTCAATCTGCCAGCCGTGCTGTTGGTTGAGCCAGTGGATAATAGCCTGCTTGCCGGGTTCATATTGGGCGGGCAGGGTGTATCCAAGCACCCCGTGGGAGATACGCTCCTGCAGGGCATCCAGAATGGGCTGAGCGCACTTGAACTCCGTATCCGCCACCCACATGGGCAAAACATCCCGGCCACGGTATTTATTCCACTTGAAGGAAAAGGTCCCACGCCTGTCGACTATCTGATTGAAATCCATACTACATCCTATTCGGGTTCATGATCGCGGAAGTCATCTCTGAGTTTGCTTTGCAGCAGTTGGGCCACTTTAGTTTCCAACTCCCTGCGGCTAAAAGGCTTGGCAATAAAACCCGAGACCCCGGCCTTGCCGGCTTCCACCACATTCTCTTTGGTGGCGTCACCTGTGATCATTAAAAAGGGCACATCAGGGGCCATAGCCCTGAATGACTGCAGAAACTCCAGACCATTCATGCCACGCATATGCCAGTCACAAATAATCAGGTCGTAGTAATCCGCTCCGACCCGTTTCAAATGAGACAACGCGGGACCGGCACTACCAAAACTGCTGATATCTGCAAATTCCATATCCCGCAGCATATGGACCAGCAGGTCTACCGTAATGCCCTCGTCATCCAGCACCATTACGTTGAGAAAAACAGCATTGACTCGATTTTCCACTCGGCTCTCCTCGGCTCTGATGCCAACTATATTCAAGGCGGGTCGAAAATGGCAACTTTGATCTGGAACAACATATGACTGTTGATAACTTGACCCGCATCAAGGCAGCCCGGCCCTTGATTTTTCATACTGGAGCAGTGAAAAAACAGGAGGGGATTCCCATGAAAGACTTCGACAATGTTGGCATTCTGGACACAGCGGTGCGTTCAGTAATCTCGGTGATTCTGCTGGCCCTGGCCGTTGAAGGGCTGTTTTCCAATACTATCAGCCTGATCCTTGTGGTGGTGGGACTGTTACTCTGGGCCACGGCTTCCAGCGGTGTGTGCCTGCTCTACCGACTGTTGGGGCTGGACACCTACCATAAGAAGGGCCACCAATAAGACGATCCCAGGCAGGCCAATTAAAAAGGCGCCGATGGCGCCTTCAGATTGTCCTGGAACCTAAGGATGGGGTCAGAGGGCATAACTGAACAAAATACACAGCACCAGTCCGGAAATACCGAAGAAGCCATACTCCACCTTTTCTTTCATGGCAGTCCCGGCGGTCACCGGACTGTGCAACAATGCCATGATGATACTGCTCACACCCAGCACAAACGCCATCAACGCCAAACCAAACACAAAAGCATCGAGCCAGTTGCTCATAATTCACCCTCAATATCAGTAAGCTGACGTTATTATGCCTGAACATGGGGCAAAAAATCAGTGCGCTGGATCAACTTTTTTACCCCTCCGTCTGAGGACCTGCAGACTGGTGAGACTCACGATTTAGTGGGCAAACCGGCTACTCCATCGTCTTGTCAGACTGACAAGGAAATCTCAAGCAATTGTAAATAAAGGATTTATCCCTTTGGTACAGGCCTTGCTCAGATGTCAGGGTGTTTGTCGAAATTGATTACAGTAAGGAAGTCACCATGAAAACCTTTGCCGCCGCTACCCTGATACTGGCCTCCAGCGCCATGGCCAATGACTGCAATATTAACTTGCAGGGTGAGATGAACCTCGAGCAGGGCATCCTGACCCTGAAAACGGATAACCGGACGTTACAACTGGACGGCCGCACCGCCTATCTGGACAGTCAGATGCTGCATCTGAACAACGAACAGGCTGACTTGCTGAACAACTACCATAAGGAGGTCACTCTCCTTGCGCCCAAAGTTGCCGACATCGCCCTGGAAGCGGTTGGCCTGGCCAGTGAAGGTATCAGCCGTGCCTTTGGCGGACTCCTGGGTGACGACGACGCATTGGTTCTCGATCTGGGCACGGAAATGGCCGACCTGCGCCACCAACTGCAACAGGAATTTTATGCAGAAGATGGCTCCATACGTTTTAGTTCACATCACTTTGATGAAGACGGCATTGTAGTAAACAGCTTCGAAAACGAGTTCGAACAGAAGATTGAGCAGGCGGTTGAGCGATCCATGGGGCGCATCCTGATCGCCGTAGGCAAAGAGATGCTGTTCAGCGGCGGCGACATGCAAGCCTTCGAGGCCAGAATGGAAAATTTCGGTGAACAAATAGAGCATGAAATGGAAGCAAAGGCCGCCGTGCTGGAGCGCAAAGCCGAACACCTCTGCTATGACCTGACTAAGATCGATCAGTTGGAAACACGCATCAACCAGTCAATCCCTGAACTTGAGGAACTGGACATGGTCAGGGTTTCCCGCTCGGTACATTCCATGTAGCCTGAAGACAAACTCCCTGTTTAAGCGGCGTCAGCCGCTTTTTTTATGAAGAAAAACATCAGTATCATTGGACTCGGCTGGCTGGGTGAACCACTTGCCAGGCAACTGAAGGGGGCAGGATACCAGGTCTGGGGTTCCTGCCGAACCGAACAGAAAAAGCAAAGTTTGCTGGCCCAAGGCCTGGAGGCGGAGATATTTGAGCTGGGTAGCAGGTTGCCAGCCATGGCCTCCCCACCAGACCTCTGCGTCCTTAACATTCCGCCGGGCAGAAAGAACCTGCAGCCCCAACAATTCGTGCACAATATGCAAAGCCTGATTGATGAAATGCTAGGCAGGGGCTGCGAGCAGATCCTGTTCATCAGTACCACCTCTGTATACGGTCAGAGCAGCGGCGTAGTGACTGAGGAAACCCCGCCACAACCAGATACCGACTCCGGCCAGGCGCATGTTGAAATTGAACGGCATCTGTTGCAGTCCTGTAAAGGCAGGGTACTGAGGTTGGCCGGCCTGGTGGGTCCAGGACGGCATCCGGTAAAGCATCTGTCTGGCAAGACAGTGGACAAAGGTGGTCAGATGGTGAACCTGATCCACCAGTTTGATGCGCTGCAGGCCATCGGGGCGATAGTGGCTGGGCGGGGCAACCTACCTGTTTTGCATCTGGCGGCAGCCGCCCATCCCAGCAGGGAGAGTTTTTATACCTATGCGGCAGCATCAGCAGGTCTGCCATTGCCGGTCTTTCTGCCCGGCGACACCGATAAGGGGAAGAAGATAGATGCCAGTGCCACCCTCAGGGATCTTCGAATCGACCTGGCCTATGCCGACCCGATGACCATGCCCGTCCAGTTATAAAAAAACAAGCCGGACACAAGCCCGGCTAGCTGGATCAGGGCAAAGTTTTCAGAACAGCAGATTCTTGCCAAAAAATACAGTGGCAACCGTGTTGACGAAAATCACCGCCAGAATGACCGGGATAAAGGTACCGAGGGAGAAGTTGATATACTTCTGCAGCAGAGATCCTGCAAAGGTACTGTTGCCCTGACTGATCTCCGCGTCAAAGTTATGTTTCTTCCACCGGTAGATTACAAACAAACAGAGCAATAAACCGTTCAGCGGTAATATGGTTTCATAGAAAATATCGTAAACCAGATCGAAGAAGGACTTGGCCAGGGGCAGTCCATCGGCACCCAGACCATAACTGGTGAGACTGGTAAACAGATCCACCCGGCCAAATGACAAGGCGCAAATGATTGCCAGGACAATCATGGCTCCCCCCAGTGAATAGAGGGCGGTGCGGCGACTAACCCCTTTACCGTCCATCAGGCTGGCGACCGGTACCTCGATGATGGATACCAGCGATGTCAGGGCTGCAAAGAACACCAGCAGGAAGAAGAAACTGGCAATAAAGGACGCTCCCAGATAGCCAATATTAGTCTGCAGGGCCAGGAATATTTTCGGCAGGAAGGTAAAGATCATGCTGATGCTGGACTCTGACAACTCGCTGAGCTGCACATCGGGATTGAAGGAAAATACCGCCGGCAGAATCAACAGGCCCGAGCAAGCGGCCACCAACAGCGACAATCCCGCCACCATCTTGCCTGCCTGAACGATATTGTTACCCTTTTGAATATAAGAGCCGTAGGTAATCAGAATACCCATAGCCAGGGACAACGAGAAAAACGCCTGGGCCAGCGCCCCGTTGAGCACTTTGCCGGTCATCTTGTCAAAGTCCGGGATCAGGAAGAACTTGACGCCCAGCTCGGCATTTTCCAGGGTCATTACATAGATGACCAGAGCGATCAACATCAGAAACAACAGGGGCATCAATACTCTTGCCGCCTGTTCGATGCCTCTTTTGACCCCCCCCTGCAAAATAAGGAACGTCAGGCCGATAACAACAGCCATGTAGATAAAGAGCTCATTGCTGTTGATAAATACCCCAAAGCTGTCCGGCGCAGCCAGAAACTCCAGTTGTCCCATCACTGACTTGGCCAGATATCCGAAGATCCAGACAGTGATGACCAGATAAAACACTCCAATCATGAACGGCGTAATCACCGACATCCAGCCCACAGCCCGCCAGGCCGCATTCTTGCCTATTTCGGTATAGGCACCGAGCGGATTCTGGCGGGTATGCCGCCCAAGGCTCATCTCCGCCAGCATGACCGGCAGGCAGATAAAAAAGACGAAAAAGGCATACATTATTAAAAAAGCGGCGCCACCGTTTTTACTGGCCATCACCGGAAAGGCGACCAGATTGCCAATGCCGACGGCCGACCCTGCCGCCGCCAGCACAAAGCCGAGGCTGGAACTGAATTCTTCACGTTTCATCCTGCGCGGACTCCCTGAAATTTATAGATTATTGTTGTCGTCAGAAGGACAAGGATGTTAACAGCAGCATAACAAAATGTCTTTGCTGTCGGCCGATTTATTAGCGGCCTTGGCGGGATCAAGTGAATAGGATTGGCTCTACCAGGGGATCCTGTTGCCCCGCCAGTCAAGATAGTAGGGACCCTGCTCTTGCGGCAGGCCTTCAAGCACAGACAGCATATGCTGCACAGCCAGTTTTGCGCTGAAGAGTTGTTCAGCCGGTACATTGGCCTGAAAGGGTCTGGACAGGGAGGTGTCCACTGTACCGGGGTGATAACAGACTAACCTCACCTCGGGCCTGCGCCGTCGATACTCTACTTGTGCTGTGGCGACCAGCATGTTCAGGGCTGCCTTCGCAGCCCGATAAGCATACCAGCCGCCCAGCCGGTTATCGCCGATACTGCCCACCCTCGCGCTGATAAAGACCGCCACTGCAGGTTCCTCTTTGCTGAGCAGCAGCGGCAGATGCTTTATCCACAAGGCCGGAATAATACTGTTTACCCGAAAGCCTTCCACAAGCCATGCCTCATCCAGATCCTCCAGGCGCTTTTCCGGTTGCTTCCCGCCTGCATGTAACTGCCCGATACAACAGACCACCAGCCTGAACCTTGCCTTTTCATCCGCCATGGCCCTGCACAGCTGCTCTATCCCTTTGTTGTTGTGCTCGGGCAGACAATGGCTCACCAGTCTGGAATCCTCAGGATCCAGAGCCCGACGACTGACCGCATGTATGCGTTGGAAATCTGTATCGGCCAGCAAAGTCTCAACCAATTGCGAACCCAGGCCGCCGCCGGCGCCAATTATCAAAGCCGCTTTTTCCATTCTGTCCTCCTCAGCTGTTAAGGAGGGTACGAAGCAAAACCCCCACTGGATGACTTGAACTCTGAGAGGCCAGCACCCACATTAATGCTCAGCATCTTAATTTCCGGCACTTGCCGGCCCTTTAGTACTGAGGAAAACATGGCAAAGAATATTCAGCAAGCCACCCTGGCTGGGGGCTGCTTCTGGTGTATCGAGTCGGCCTTCAACTCTCTGGAAGGTATCGAATCCGCCTATTCGGGTTATGCCGGCGGACATCTGGCCAACCCCACCTACGAGCAGGTCTGTAAGGGCGATACAGGTCATGCTGAGGTGGTCAGAGTCAACTTCGATGCCGACAGGATCAGTTACCGGGAATTATTGGAGATCTTTTTTGCCCTCCATGATCCGACTCAGTTGAACAGGCAGGGAAACGACATCGGCACCCAGTATCGCAGCGCCATTTTCTACCACAACGGGGAACAGAAGCTGACAGCCGAACAGTTGATTGCAGAACTAGGCCGGGAGGATATCTGGCCAGGCGATATCGTCACAGAAGTCACAGAAGTGAATAATTACTATCAGGCAGAAGACTATCACCAGGATTACTTCAGCAATAATCCCCAGAATCAATACTGCAACATGGTGGTGGCCCCCAAACTGGCAAAATTCAGGCAGAAATTTGCCGCTCGTCTCAAAAACTGATCTATTACGGCATCTGCTTCAGTTCGAAACTAAAACAGGTGCCCTTGCCCAGCTCACTTTCCACCTGCAGATCGGAATCCAGTAAGGCTATGAGTTTCTTGCTGATGGCCAGACCGAGGCCAGTATGCAAGGCCTTATCTTCCTGGCTGTTCCTGGCCCGGTATCTGGCATCGAAAATGTACGCCAACTCCTTCTGGCTGATACCTACCCCATTGTCGCGGATGTTGACCCTGATCCTGTCTTGGTGCAGGCCTACCTCAATATCGATAGCGCCCCCTTTGGGCGTATGGCGCAGGGCATTGTCCAGCAGATTGGTCAGGACCCGCTCCAGTTTGGCAATATCAGCAAAGACCTGGTACTGGAACTCGTCGGGAATAATGCGCAGACGGATGCGCTTTTGATCCGCTTGAAGGGCGAACTTCGCCACCACGTCATACAGCAGATCGCCCAACGCAAAAGATTCCTGGTTGAGGGTCACCTGACCCCCTTCGAGGTAGGCCAGTTCAAATATCTGGTCAATAAGATGCTTGAGATTACGAGCGTTCTTAAGACAGATATCAACGAATCGCCGCCGCTCATGCTCCGTCAGGCTGTCTTCATTGAGGGCCAGGGTTTCAATGTAGCCCTGCAGATTGGCCAGGGGAGTGCGTAGATCATGTGACAGATCGGTCAGCAATGCCCTGCGTTGATTATCGACCCACTGCAAGGTTTCAAATTGACAATGGATATGTGCCATCATGCGATTAAATGTATCACCCAGCCTGTGTACTTCATTTCCACTGTCAGGGTGCCATTTTTCCATCGGCATCCTGGCCAGCTTGAAATCCTGGCGACTGTAAGCCTGCATGGTCTCCGTCAGGCGTTTCAAGGGCCGGGTAAAAAAGCCGAACAATAACAACAGCAGTACCAGCAGGAAAACCAGGGTAAAAGCCCCCAGCAGGGCCGGTTTCTGCAGGCCATGGCTGTCACGGACCTGGGCCAGCACTGAATCATAGGCTTCACCACCGATAATCATGTACAGATAGCCTTGCAGTGCTCCGTCACGGCGTACCGGCGCGGCAGAAAATATCTTGCGTGTAGTCAGGCTGCGGGGATCCTCTCCCAGTACGGGCAAGGACTGCGGATACCTGAGCAATTGACGAATTGGCTCAAGATCGACGCGCTGGCGCTTAATTTTCTCTGGTTCGGCGGAGTAGGCCAGGATGCGGCCGCTGGGATCGAGGTAATAGAATTCAAAGCTTGGCCCCAGCAGCATCAGGGTATGAAACAGGTTCTCCAATGCCTGGTAGTCATAGACACCTTCTACAAGCAGAGGATTGTCCTGCACCAGATGCTCGGCCAGGGAAAGGTGCAGGCGCTGTTCCGCTTCATGGCGGGTACGGCTCTGTAGCTGGGCACTCCACCAATAGAATACCCACAGCATCAACAGAAACACCAATACCAGCGAAAGAGCCAGCCGTTGATAGAGAGACAGCGCCATCATCGGACCCCCGCGGTGTTGAGTTTATAGCCGACCCCCCAAACAGTCTGAATAATCCTGGGTTGTGCCGCGTTGCACTCGACTTTAGCCCGCAGCCGGTTGATATGGGAGTTGACCGTATGCTCATAGCCACTGTGCTGATAGCCCCATACCGATTCGAGTAATTGAATCCGGCTAAAAACCTGATTGGGGTGGCGGGCGAGATAGGAAAGCAGTTCAAATTCAGTGGCCGTCAGGTCCAACACCTGCTCCCCCAATAGTGCCTGGTGCTGCCCATGATCGATACAAAGCCGCCCCAGACTCAACCTGCTGTTCCCCCGGGCCGGGTCATGCCTGCTCCTGAGCAGTTGCACTTTCCTGAGCTGCGAGCGGACTCTGGCCTGCAACTCGCGCACACTGAAGGGTTTGGTCATATAATCGTCCGCCCCCAATTCCAACCCCAGCACCCGATCCGTTTCCGTATCCTTGGCCGTCAGCATGAGAATAGCCTGCTCAGGCCGGGCCTGGCGGACCTGCCTGCAGATATCCAGTCCACTCAAATCCGGCAACATCAAATCCAGCAGCAAAACCTCATAGTCTCCGGACAAGGCGAACTCCAGTGCCGCCGCACCGTTGTCGACGTGGCGGCACTGTATGCCTATTTCCTGTAAATTAACCCTGACCAGATCGGCGATATCCTGATCATCCTCGACAATAAGTACCTTATCCGTCATCCTCCAGGCCTCCAAAGGCTATTGGGTTCGGGTTATACGGATCCTGGCTACTGGGTTGTCGAATCGCTGTGCCACTGTCAAGGCAGAATCGGGCAAACCGTCCGGCGCTGACACCACGCCCGGGTGCATGCTGATAAAATCCCGGTCATCCCGGGCCCCATTGAAACCCTCTCCACCGGCAGCGGGGCCGGGAACGGTGTGCAGGGATTCGCTGTTGGCCTCCGTACCTGCGTCGTAAGCGAAACTGTTACCTTCCCAGCTGTCACCCTCGCTCAACTGAGCCAGGTCTAGTGCATTGAGACCGGTAAAACCATCGTTTGTATTCCCCAACATGGCGGCGATGGACAACAGGCTATCGGTTTTTTCTTCAATGCTGATGCTGAGAGTTTCACTTTGGCCCGGCAAGATAGGGCTCTCTCCGGCGCTGGAGGCCAGTACCCTCTCCGTTGCCAGCATGGCCTGATTGTTACCTTCCTCCGCGACCTGCTCCAACGCCACGGAGGCCGACTGACCGACTTCCCATAACCGGCCTGACTCATGCAACAGCAAGGCCAGCGGGGAAATAGGCTGTCCGGCGGTGAGGTTAGTCACTGTCACTTCGTAGCGAACCATCACCGGTTCAGGTTCGGCAACCTGCTCGATTTTATCGTCATCCAGCCAGCAGCCACTCAGGGCCAGAACCAATACCAGGGGGGACATTCGTATGCTGATATTCATCATGCCCCCCTAGTTCACCGTGAGGGTCAATTTGGCCACAGGGTTCAGCCAGCGATGCAATCGGTTGTCCAGATCACTGCCGCCGCCGTCGGCCAGCGCATCACCCAGGTGGCCGGGATGGACGTGGATCATGCTGTTGCTTTCGGCGTCCGTGACACCCGTGCCGTTCTGTCCTATCTCATCTTGAAAAAATGGCAGAACCGGCAGCCCCGGGGTCCCAGGGGCGCCCCCGCCACGAACCTCATCATTGGCTTCGGTACCCGCATCATAACCATTCAGGTAGACAACATAACTACCGGCAGCGGTGGGAATCATCCAGCCGTCCAGTCCGACAAATCCATCGTTGCTGGGTACCATCATGCCGGTTATGGACAGGACAGCATTGCCTTCTTCGGTGGTCAGGCTGGTACTCACCGACATGCCCGGTGCCAATGGGCCCGCTGCCGGGTTTTCGCTGTTGTCGGCGCCGTTGCCGCTGGTCAATGTCACCAGACCGGCAAGATCGCCGCCCTCGGCCATGGCCTGAATCTCAGCGGAGGCAGCCTCACCGGTCTGAAAAAGATGCAGGTCCGGACTGTGGGCGCTGATTAACAATGGGGCGAAGTAGGTGCCGGCGGTAAGGTTCTGGACTTCAATATCCAGATTGGCGCCTCCAGCCGCGCCAGGTACTGCCAGCCCCAGCAAGAGGGCCGGGTGGAGTAAGTGTTTCATTATGCTGTCCTCGCAATGTTGTTATCGCCAGGCAAGCATAATGGGCAAACCTCCCGGAAGTATCACGAGGGGGTCACGTATCCATAACACGAGATCCCCACCTGATCCTGACCTCTGGGTTCAGCAGGCAGAGACAGTCAAACTCCGAAAAAGCGTCAGGCCTTCTGTCGTGGCTGACTCACCATGACGCGGCGGATCGTCAATACAACAGGCTGTAGACTTTGCGTCTGTACTGACTGGCCAGAGGATCTCCTGCCGGCAGGGCATTGATGGCATCCAGCATGATTTTCTTTGCCTCGCCGAAGTTGAGATCTTTTTGCAGGACGGCCAGCAGCAGCGCCAGGGCGTCTTCGGCCTTGCCGGTCTGCTGGTATTGCACTGCCAACTGCACCTTGAGTTCCAGGCTATCCGGTTCTTTTTCAAGGGCCTGCTGCAGGGCTTTGATCTCCGGAGTTTCTGCCGCCTGCTCGGCCAGCTCAATGCGACCTTTAAGGCTCTGATAGGTAGCGTCCTGGTCAATCATGCCGATGCTCTCAAGCAGCTCTTTGGCCTGGGCGATGCGTCCAAGTTCGATATAAGCTTCAATCAGTACAAACTTGATATCAGAACGCTCAGGCTCAAGATCATAAGCCTGCTTGGCCAGGCTGAAGGCCTGCTGGGCGTCTCCCATGCCGATGGCTTCCCTGGCTTGTTCCAGCAGCCCGTCCGCCGGGCTGGGCAGATGCTTTTCCAGCAGGGCACCGATTTCCGCATCGGATTTCATGCCGGCAAAGCCGTCCACCGGTTGACCGTCCCTGACCAGATACACAGTCGGCAGACTGCGCACGCCAAACTGCATGGCAATCTGCTGTTGCTCGTCACAGTTGACCTTGGCCAGAATCAGGTCATTGGCATGACGGGAAGCGATTTTCTCCAGCACGGGCATCAGTTGCATTGAGGCCTCGTCCCACTCGGTCCAGAAACCCACCATAATGAGTTTTTGCTGGGAGGCTTCCAGTATGACCTGCTGGAAGTTATCCAAATCGATATTGATGATATTACTCACAGAATCTGTCCATCTTTGCTGATTACCCGAATTATTGGGATGAACCCGCTTTTTACAAGTCAGAAACACAAAACGGGCCGCAGCCCGTCTTGTGGTCTAGCTGACACCCTTGAGCCTAAGGGCCTCGCTTTCAAGATGGGGAAAAAACGCCGCGGGCAGATACCCGCCCAACTGGCGCATCGCTTCCCCTAGCTCGCTGTAACCGGTACCACTGAGATTGAAATGCCCCATCTTGCGCTTGGGCCTGACGACCTTGCCGTACCAGTGCAGGTGACAGCCGGGAATGGCCAGCATGTCCAGGCCGAAAGCGTCGAAGCCGATGATGTTCACCATGGCGGCAATGCCCCTGGGACGCGTATCTCCCAGTGGCAGACCGCAAACGGCGCGCAGATGATTTTCAAACTGACAGGTATCGGCCCCCTGTTGGGTCCAGTGGCCTGAGTTGTGTACCCGGGGAGCGATTTCATTGACCAGCAGTTGATCACCGACCTGGAAAAATTCCACAGCCAGCACGCCCACATAATCCAACGCCTCCGCCAGTTTGCGGAATATGCTCTCGGCCTGGTCGGTCAGCGACTCATTCAACTGCGGTGCCGGTGCCACCGATACGTGCAACTGGCCCTGGTGGTGCAGATTCTCTGCCAAGGGGTAGAAACGTATTTCGCCGCTTCGGCTGCGCATACCGACCAACGACACTTCCCGCTCGAACGACTGCATTTTCTCCACTACCAGCGGCACTTTTTTCAAATCCAGATCCGTCAGGGACTGCGCCAGAGCGGGCAAATTACTTCTCTCATTCAGCCGCCACTGGCCATAGCCGTCGTAGCCGTCGCGACTTGCCTTGAGGATCAATTTATCGCCAAGCAGCTCGACGGCTCCCTCCAACTGAGACACTTCGTCCACTATCTGATGGGCACAGTTGGGGATCGCCAGCCTTTCCAGCAAACGCTTTTCCCTGACCCTGTCCGCACCGGTCAGAATGGCCTCAATGCCCGGATACAACTTGCCACTTAATGCGGCCTGCTCAAGCAAATGCTCAGGCACATGCTCAAACTCCACCGATATCGCATCGGCATGGTCGATAGCATGAGACAGACTGATATCACTGATTTGTTTGGTGACAGGATTAACAATTTTCTCACTGCCCACATCCACGGCATGCACTTCTATTCCCAGTGGGCTGCCGGCAAGATACATCATCCTTGCCAGTTGGCCGGCGCCGTAGATCAGTACTTTCATTCAGGCAGCTCCAGTTGCTGGTTGCCCAGCACCTTATCCGTTTGTTCCTGCCTGAACGCGGTGATGGCATCCTTGAGCCTGCTGTCAGACAGGGCCAGTACCTGAGCGGCCAGCAAGCCGGCATTGGCGGCACCGGCATCGCCTATCGCCAGGGTACCGACCGCCACGCCTTTTGGCATCTGTACGATTGAGAGCAGAGAGTCCAGCCCGTTCAGGGTCCTGGATTTGACCGGCACGCCAAATACGGGCAAATGAGTATGGGCTGCAATCATGCCTGGCAGGTGGGCTGCTCCGCCAGCACCGGCAATAATGACCTGAACGCCTTCATCCGCCGCCGTTCGGGCAAACTCGGTCAGCAGATCCGGGGTGCGGTGAGCTGAAACGACCCTGGCGCTGTAGTCCACTCCCAACTGCTTCAGCATCAGGGCAGCTTGCTGCATGGTCGGCCAGTCTGACTGGGACCCCATCACGATGGCAACTCTTGGCATCATGGCTCCTTACTCATCTGAATTAAAAATACGTCCCGACCGATCCGTTGATGGCAGGATAATGTAAAACGGAGGCCGGATTGTACATGGAAAGTGCAAAAATGTCCTCTGCACCCACGCCAGAATCGACATACTTGGGATCTAATCACCAGGAAGCGGGAATTCCCACAATCTGTGCTTGAATATCATAGACTTGGGCCAGATATAGAGCTGAGTCCCAGCGACAACAACAGGAAACAGAGGCAATGAACGCACTGAAGGAATTTTTCAAACTGGAATCAGCCAGCGGCATACTGCTGATGCTGGCGGCCGTTCTGGCACTGATTGTGGCCAATTCTCCCCTCGCCGGCCTTTACGACTCCTTCCTCAATATGCCCATGGCGGTTCAGGTGGGCAAACTGGAAATTGCCAAACCTCTGCTGCTGTGGATCAACGACGGCTTCATGGCCATCTTCTTTTTCCTGGTCGGCCTGGAGCTGAAGCGGGAAATCCGCTCGGGTCAGCTGTCCAAGCCCGAAAACATCATGCTCCCTGCTGTGGGTGCCCTGGGTGGCATGCTGGTACCGGCGGCTATTTACGTGTTCTTTACCTGGGGGAATGAGGTTGCCTTATCTGGATGGGCCATCCCCGCCGCTACAGATATTGCCTTTGCCCTGGGCGTGCTGGCCCTGCTGGGCAGCCGCATCCCCCCCAGCCTGAAAATATTCCTTGTCTCTTTGGCCATTATCGACGACATCGGCGCCATCCTGATTATTGCCCTGTTCTACACCAACAACATCTCCACCGGCCCGCTGATCGTGGCGGCGGTCAGCCTGGTCCTGCTGTGGTGGATGAACAAGCGCAATGTAACCGAAGTTGCCTCTTATGTGTTGATCGGCGTGGTGCTTTGGACTGCCATGCTCAAGTCGGGCGTCCATGCAACACTGGCCGGCGTTCTGCTGGCCTTCTTCATTCCCATGTACGACAAGAAAAAAGCGGGCTATCTGCCAGTGCAGGAATTGGAGCACAGTCTGCACCCCGCCGTGGCCTATGTAATACTGCCCTTATTCGCCTTTGCCAATGCCGGTATTGACTTCTCGGGCATCAGCCTGTCCTCCGTCATGCACCCGGTAACCCTTGGCGTGATGCTGGGACTGGTTGTGGGTAAACAGGTGGGTGTTTTCGGTTTTTGCTATATCGCGATCAAGCTGAAACTGGTCAGATTGCCGTCGGATATTAATATGACCCAATTGTACGGAACCGCCCTCTTATGTGGAATCGGCTTTACCATGAGCCTGTTTATCGGTTCGCTTGCCTTCGAGGAGACTGGGGTCAACCTGATGTTCGACGAAAGAGTGGGTATTCTGGGTGGTTCGCTCATCTCTGCGGTTGCAGGCTATTTGGTACTCAGGTCGGCAAAGCATAAGGCGGCGGGCTAAGGGGCTCGCCAGTCCTGCAGACCGTAGTCAGCGAGAATCCGGCTTAATTCCCCTGACTGGCGCATTGCTGCGGTTTCCCGGCCCAACAGCTCGGCCCGCTGTACCGACTCGGCCATGGCGGGAGAAAAAGCCACATACACATTGGCAAAGTCAGGCGGCATGGAAGGCCTGCCGGCCAGTGTCACGGGCAAATCAGGCCCCCGGGTGGCAAGGTAATGGCGCAGGACGGACTCGTCTTCAAGCATCAAATCAATCCGCCCTGCCGCAAGCATACGTAATCCCTTTCCGATTGGGTGCGTCCCATACATCACCTGGATATACAGGGCGTTCTGTGGATCGGCAATATACTGGTCCAATTCCGGCCCATAGCTGTAGCCTGAACTCACCCCCAGGACCTTACCCTGTAGCGAACCAATATCCTGATACCGCCAGGATTCGTTTTTTCTGGCCCAGAAACTGGTCTGCATCCGACCCTGTTCAAAAACCGGGAAGACAAAGTCCGGCGCATCGGAAAGTGCAGCACCCACGATGGCGTCGAACTCTCCCGTCCGGGTGCCCTGTACAGCCCTGTTCCAGGGCAGGATTTGATACTCAATCTGAATATCATGTCTGGCAAAAGCCCGTCTGGCGATTTCAACCATAAAGCCGGGCTTGCTGCTGCCGGGATCGCAATTGTACGGGCACCAGCGATCAGCCACGAGGATCAGTGATGGGGCGGCCAAGCTGCAACTAGTGAAAACGGCGCAAATCAGCATCAGGTAGGTGTAGCAGACGCGCACAGACGGCTCTCGGTCAAATACTTGGTATAAGTCTAGACATAGTCGCTCAGCCCACGCAAACCTTGTTTCTGCCGCTATCCTTAGCCTCATAGAGAGCCTCGTCAGCCTGTTCGAGCAAGTCCTTGGCCGATGAATGGCGGGCCAGATCCAGGCTGGCCACACCAAAACTGGCGGTGACCTGGTCATGGTCTGACGGCTGATGGCGGATTTGTAATTCACGGATGGCGTCAGCAGCGGCCTCTGCCACCTCCTTGGCCCCCTGCTTACCCGTATCCGGCAGCACTATCGCAAATTCCTCGCCGCCATAGCGGGCCAGCAGGTCACCGGGTCGGCGTACTGCCGACAACACCGCTTTGGCCACCTGTTTTAGGCAGTCGTCACCGGCCTGATGACCATATTCGTCGTTAAAGGCCTTAAAATGATCTATGTCCAGCATAATCAGTGAAAGTAATCCTTTGCTACGCTGGCTTCTCCGCCACTCGGCGTTCAGCGCCTCATCAAAACGACGCCGGTTCGCCACCCCGGTCAAGCCATCCATCAGGGCCATTTCGCGCAACAGATCGGACTGCAGTTTGAAAGTAAGGTGGGTCATCACCCGATGGCGCAACGTCATGCCGCTTACGGGTTTGGGCACGAAATCCACACCGCCTGCCAACCAGCAGGCTTCCTCTTCGTCCTTATCGTCGTGCCCGGTGACGAATATCACCGGGATGCGCGCGGTGGACTCTTCCTGTTTCAGGCGACGACAGACTTCCAGCCCATCCATGCCGGGCATCACCACATCCAGCAATATCAGATCCGGCGGCGAATTGAGGCAGAACTCCAACGCCTGCTCACCGCTGGTGGCCACAAAAAGTTGATGTTCATCGTTGAGTAGCTGATGGATCACTCTGATATTGATGGCCTGATCGTCAACCACCAGCACTTTGCCGCGCGGTTGACGTTGCTCCAGTTGTTCCAGATCGGGAAAGTAGCCTGTTACCACATCACTGCTCCTCAATACGGCTTTTCACTTGTTTGCATAATGCTAATGCTCTGGGAAAATCCATACTCTCCATCGACTGGTTTAACTCCCCGCTCAGGATCGGGGTTTCCCTGAGCAAGCTGTCTTTTAGGTTCTCAAAGACCACCAGCGCGTCCAGATTGGCCTGTTCCAGCAATTCAAGCAAGCGGTTTAGTTCACTTAGCAACCATACCTTAGATATCGATTTGTCCGCTATCTCACCCGAATTTTTACCAACCAAAATCTCAAGCTCGTTCCGGCACAGTTCCAGTTGTCTGGCCAGGCCGGTACGATTCACTCCATATTCTCTGGGATTGTTTTGTCTGAGCTGCCTCTCGAGCTGCCCGGCGAGCTGCGCCACCACAGTCGCTCCAATAGTTGCACCCATGCCTTTCAAGCTGTGCAACTGATCGGCTATATGTGCGCGTCGTTCAAGGGGGTAGTTGGCCGGAATGCTGTCCAAAATTTCCGGTGCCTCGGCCAGAAAGGATCTGATACTTTTTTCCAGTACCGCCCGATTGCGCCCCATCCGTTTCAACGCTCCTTGCCAGTCAATACGCTGACTGACGGTAGAAGCCTGTTCTGACGCAGCGCCTTCCTGTCCTGTCTCAGCCGGTGTCCGGGCATCTCCCGGGCCGTGGGTCCATTTTAGAATCACCCTCAGCAGATTTTCCAGTTCAAACGGCTTGCCCAGATGGTCATTCATCCCTACCGCCAAGGCGGTTTCCCGATCGGAAGCCAGCGCATTGGCGGTCATGGCAATAATGGGCAATGTCCTCAATCCCAACTTCTGGCGGATTTGTTTGGTGGCGGTATAACCATCCATACCTGGCATCTGAACGTCCATCAGCACCAGATCCAACTGCTGACGTTCGCGCCTGACCCGTTCCACTGCAGCCATACCATTTTCAGCAAGCAGCACTTCGGCCCCCTCTATGGTCAGCAACTCCATGGCCACCTGTTGATTTGTCTTGTTATCCTCAACGAGCAACAACCTCAGCCCCTTCAATGGTTTCTTGCCTACTTCCTTGGCGGCAGTCAGCCGGCCCCTAAAGTTCAGACAGTCGGCGACGGTATCCAGCAACATAGAGGCGGTGATGGGTTTGACCAGCAAGGCATTGGTGATCTCTTCGATCGATTGCCGTTGACTGATAATCTCTGCTCCATGGGCGGTAACCATGATAAACATGGGTAATTTGTGGGGTGGAAACATGGCACGAATGCACTCGCAGACTTCCCATCCGTCCATTCCAGGCATTTTCCAGTCCATCAGTACCAGGTCATAGGGTGGATGATTACCGCCGAGCGCCATTTTTGCGATTGCCCGCTCGCCCTTGTCTATGGCTTCGCCCTGCCATCCAAACGACTGAATCATGGTCAACAATACGTCTCTGGTAGCTTCATGATCATCCACGATCAGCACGCGCAAATCCTTGGGCAGATTGCGGGTCCGCCGTTTTTGCAGTACTTCGCAAGGCAGGGTGAAGCTGAAAGTACTGCCTTTGCCCAGTTCACTGACCACCTTCAGCTCTCCCCCCATCAGGTCCACCAGCCTTTTGCAAATGGCCAGACCCAGGCCCGAGCCGCCAAAGCGGCGTGTGGTTGAGGCTTCTGCCTGGCTAAAACCGTCAAAGATATGTTGCAATTGTCCTTCGTCTATCCCGATTCCGGTGTCACTGATATGGAATTCCAGTGTCAGACTGTCCCCCACCTGCTGCATCTTGCGTACCGAGAGGCAAACCTCTCCCTCCTCGGTAAACTTGATCGCATTGCCGGCCAAGTTTATCAGGATCTGCTTGAGGCGCATCCCGTCGAGCAACACCTCACTGGGCAATTGCGGATCCAGGTCGAACAGGACATCCAGATCCTTAAGATCCACGCTGGCGGAGACGATATTTGCCACTTCCCGAAGCACCAGATCCAGATCACAGGGCTGGGGATCCAGGTGCAGCTTGCCGGCCTCCACCTTGGAAAAATCCAGTATGTCGTTGAGAATGCTGAGCAATGTATTGCCGGCCGATTCGGCCTTTGTTACATAGTCCTGTTGTTGAGTCTTGAGTTCACCGCGCTTTAACAATTGCAGCATCCCCAGTACCGCATTCATAGGGGTGCGGATTTCATGGCTCATATTGGCCAGAAATGCAGACTTAGCCTTGTTGGCGCTGTCGGCTTCAATCCTGGCTTTTTGCAGCGTGTGCTCGTACTGCCTCTGGGCAGTGATATCCCGGTTGATGCCCAACACGAGTTCTGGTTCACCGTTACTGTCACATTCCACCGTGGCGGCAGCCTGTATGGTCCTGACGCTGCTATCTGGCAGTCGGATGCGAAAAGTCGGACTAAACACGCCTTTGCCTGCCAACAGATCCTGCAATTGGCTGATCAACCACTTTCTGTCCTCAGGGTGAACTGAATCGTACCAGGACTGATAGTTCAGGCGGGTTGCGGCCGGAAGTTGGTAAATCTGGAACATCCTCTCATTCCAGGACAGCTTATCTGCTTTTACCTCCCAACTCCAAATGCCCAACTCACCCACTTCTGCGGCTTTCAACAAATGATCGCGGGTGGAAACCAGCTCCCGCCGCACTTGTACCTGTTCCGAAATATCAGTGGCCATGCCCAGAAACCCGGTAATCTCACCTTGCTCATCCACCAGACTGGTAACAGACAGTTGTACGTCTATGTATCGGCCGCTCTTGTGAACATAAGTCCATTCATGGGAATTCACCTTGCCTAGCCGGGACTTACACACAAACACTTCGAATCCGGGTAACACATTCCTGCCCAGTTCCTTTGAGAAGCTTTTGGCGCGGCTTTCTATTTCACCTGACAGATGAAAGACTGCGGGGGATTGCTTGCCAATCATCTCGTCGGCACCGTATCCGAGCAGTTTTTCCGCTGCCGGGTTGAACAATGTGATAAGACCATTGGGATCGGTCGCAATAACAGCATGGCCCGCTTGTTTCAGTACCGCCTGCTGAAACCTGTGCATCTTGGCAATCTCGGCAGTCTGCGCTGCCACCCGGTTTTCCAGTTCGTTGTTTAGCTGCTGGATCTGCATCTCATAGGCTTTCTGCTGGCTGATATCCCGCATTGTGGCCGCTGCACCTATTATCTTCTCACCTTCTGTGACCGGAGAAACTGAGACCGACAGCATAGCCAGACTTCCGTCTTTGCAACGTCTTTGGGTATCATAAGGCAACACCAACTGGCCCTGTCTGATTTTTTGCAAAGTGTGTTGCGTCTCTTGTCGGAGGTGTTCAGGAACCAGCAGTTGGACAAAAGACTGCCCTACCGCCTCTTCATAGCTGTAGCCGAAAATTCTCTCTGCCGTCAGGTTCCAGTCCGTAATCATGCCCTTGAGATCCGCCCCGATGACCGCATCCCGGCTGTGGGTGACAATGGCGGCCAGTCTTGCCTGTTCGCGACTCAGGCGCTGACGCTGGCGGACATTCATCCGGTATAGCAGCAGCAATGTGCCAATCAGCAGCATGCCTCCAAACATGGCAGCAACCTGTCGACCTGCAGCAGAGGCCACATCCCTGTCCATCAATGACTGGGGATACGTTATACGCATGGTCAGATGCCGGGGTGTATGACCTGATTGCAGTGTCAGTTCGTGCTCGGCCAGGTAAAAAACCTCCTGTCCATTACTGACCCGACGGAGCGTCTGTTGCCAGTCATATCTTGCCGGCAGCACTTCAAATTCATCCTGCCAGGTGGCGGCTGCTCCAAACTCAAAAGAGAAACTCCGCTGCGCATCAGGATGTATCAGATACTGGCCTTCGCTGTTTAGCAGGTAAAGCTGCCGGTCTGTATTGAGGTTGGTAGCCAGATCCTGCAAAAGGCCTGTCAGGTCCCAATTAACGATCACCAATCCAAACAGGGTACCGCCTTTATCGTAAATAGGCGTAGCAACCCTGATGGTTGGCTGCAGAGGCGTCTCAATTTCACCTAGCTCCCGGTTAAGGTTGATCTCTGACACATAGAGCTGCCCTTCAGGCAGCTCTATGGTTTCAATAAAGTAATCGCGATGAGCTTTGTGCTGAAGATTGGCAGGCGGCACACGCCGGACCTGCCCCTGGTTACGATCCACCCTGACCAGTTCCGCACCGTCATTTTCCAACCCAATGTATCGGACTTGCTTGATATCTGGGTGACTATTCAGATAGGCAGTAAAAATCTCTTCCAAACGGGTTATCCACAACTCCGCCGTACTGTTTTCCTGAGCATCAAGCCCATTGCCTGCAGCGACCCTGACAAGTCCCTGTATGGGAGGAACGCCAGAGAGCAGCATGACATCCCGCTTCATGGCGGCAACCTGCTCTTCGAGCCGGCCCGTCCGGGCCTTCAGTTGGTCAGTCAAATTCACGGTCAGGGTTGAGAATGTCTTCTGTCGCTCATATCGGATACCCGATACAAACAACAACACCATGATCGCCGCAAGGGCAGCAACCAAAAGTGTTACACGCAGGTATCGCCTGGAAAACATCTGCACTCCATCCGTCATCTTCAGCTCAGCATATACCTAGAATCAGCTTTTTCACTATCCAGTTCAAATACTTCTAGCATTGAATTTAATTGCAGATGACCCAATGATGGCAGGATAAATAATGCAGAGACAGGGACTTAACATCCGATGAAGGCATTGGAGATTCGTGATTTACACAAGACCTACAAGGGGGGGACACAAGCCCTCAAAGGGATTGATCTGGATGTCCAGGAGGGGGACTTCTTCGCTCTGCTGGGTCCCAATGGAGCCGGCAAATCCACCTGTATCGGTGTTCTGGCCAGTCTGGTAAACAAGACCCAGGGGCAGGTGCGTATCTTCGGCGACGATCTGGATACAGATCTGGTGAGGGCCAAATCGCATATAGGTTTGGTGCCGCAGGAGTTTAACTTCAATCAGTTTGAAACCCTCCTGCAGATCGTGGTCAATCAGGCCGGTTATTACGGCGTACCCAGGCAAGTGGCCAGGCAACGTGCTGAGAAGTATCTCAAGCAACTGGATCTTTGGGATAAACGCAACACACCGGCCAGGACCCTGTCCGGCGGTATGAAGCGACGCCTGATGATTGCCCGGGCCCTGATGCACGAGCCCAGAATGCTTATTCTGGACGAGCCCACTGCCGGTGTGGATATCGAAATCCGCCGCTCCATGTGGTCATTCCTGAAGCAGATTAACCAGCAGGGCATCACCATTATCCTGACCACCCATTATCTGGAAGAGGCGGAAATGTTGTGCCGCAACATCGCCATTATCGACAAGGGACGCATCATCGAAAACACCAGTATGAAGGGCTTGCTGGCCAAACTGAACGTGGAGACATTTATCCTGGACCTGGCTCCCTGCAGTAAGGAGCCCAGGCTGGAGGGCTTCGAATACCGTATCCTGGACGATCACACCATGGAAGTGGACGTGGCCAAGAGCGAGGGATTGAACGGTGTGTTCAGGCAATTAAGTGAGCAGCAGATTCAGGTGCTCAGCATGCGCAACAAATCCAACCGTCTGGAAGAGCTGTTTGTTCGCCTGGTTGAGGGCGGCCGTGACAAGTGAAGTATTTGATTAAGGTTTATCCATCCCATGAATAGTTTAAGTTTCACCGCTCTGCGTACCCTCTGGATCAAGGAATGTACCCGTTTTATGCGGATCTGGGTGCAGACCCTGGTGCCGCCGGCCATCACCATGACCCTGTATTTCATCATTTTTGGTAACCTGATCGGCAGTCGGATAGGCCAGATGGACGGGGTCAGCTACATGGAGTTCATCGTGCCCGGGCTGATCATGATGTCGGTCATTACCAACGCCTATTCGAATGTCTCCTCATCCTTTTTCAGCGCCAAGTTCCAGCGCAATGTGGAAGAGTTACTGGTGGCACCGGTGTCAAGTTGGATCATTATTCTCGGCTTTGTCGGCGGGGGAGTGGCCCGTGCATTGCTAGTGGGGATTCTGGTGACCCTGGTGTCCGCTTTTTTTGTCGATATCAATATCCATAATCCACTGATGCTGATCCTGACCCTGCTGCTCACTGCCACCCTTTTCTCCGCTGCCGGCCTGGTCAACGCCGTATTCGCCAAGACCTTCGACGATATCTCCATGGTACCTACCTTTGTCCTCACCCCGCTGACCTATCTGGGTGGCGTGTTCTATTCCCTGTCCCTGTTGCCCGAGTTCTGGCAATGGGTCAGCAAGGCCAATCCCGTTGTTTATATGGTCAACGGATTCCGCTATGGCTTTCTGGGTGCCTCGGATGTGGGCATAGGAACGGCCCTCTCGGTGCTGATAGGCTTCAATCTGCTGGTGTTCGCCACGGCCTGGCATCTGATCAACAAAGGTGTGGGGATCCGCAGCTGATGAGCGAGGGTATCTCAAAGATTGTCACCACTAACCAAACCGGTCCCCACGATAAGCTGGAAGAGCTGGTCAGACGGCATCTGAGCAGCGACAGCCAGAAGCCGATCAGCCAGCATACCCGGGAGGCCTTCGAACAGGCCAGCGCATGGCTCGGGGAGTGGCAGGGACCACTGATTCTGGATTCCTGCTGCGGCGTAGGCGAGAGTACCGCTGTCATCGCCTCCCGCTACCCCGCCGCCAAGGTTATTGGCGTGGACAAATCGGCGGTGCGCACAAAGCGACATGAGCGCGCCTACGCTTCGGGGCAGGACAACTATCTGGTGCTGCGCGCCGATTTAAACGATTTCTGGCGTCTGGCCCACCGACAAGGCTGGAAGCTGGCCAGGCATTACCTGCTTTATCCTAACCCCTGGCCCAAGTCCATGCATATCAAACGACGCTGGCACGGGGGCGCCAGCTTTGCCGATATTATCAGGTTGGGTGGGCGATTAGTCCTGCGCAGTAATTGGCTCTTGTATATTGAAGAATTCGCCCTGGCGCTGAAAGTGGCGGGATTCGACGCAACGCCCTCGCCCTATCAGTCCGAACAGCCTATGACTCCTTTCGAGCGAAAGTACTGGGCCAGCGGCCAGCAGAGCTGGCAACTGGAAGCAGACCTGGGCTGAGAATGGGGTTACATCCCTGCTCTTAGAGGAAGCTGGCTATCTCGTTTAACTCTTTCTTTACCAGGGCATGCTCAGGAATTGTGGCGTTTTCGGCGGGATAGCCGGCCACGATCAGCATATACGGGCGCTCGTTGTCTGCATCCCGGCCACAGATCTCCGTTAGAAAGCTCATGGGTTTAGGTGTGTGGGTCAGGGTGGCCAGTCCCGACTGGTGCAGGGCCTGAATCAGAAAGCCGGTGGCCAGTCCCACAGACTCATGAACGTAGTAATTCTGCTGCTTGTCGCTGGCATGGATGCCCCCCTTTTTCTGACTGAACACGGCAATCAGCCAGGGCGCCACTTCCAGATATGACTTGTTGGCATCGGTACCCAGGGGCTTTAGGGCTTGCAGCCATTCCTCACCAGCACGGCCCTGGTAAAAAGACTGCTCCAGTGCCTCAGCCTGGGCCCGGATCTGCTTCTTTACCTCGGCGCTGCCAATGGCCACAAAATGCCAGGGCTGATGGTTGGCGCCGCTGGGGGCTGTACCGGCAGCACGAAGGCAGGTTTCAATCAATTCCCGGTTAACGGGGCGGTCTGAAAAAGCCCTGACCGAATGGCGCCGCCTGCATGTGGCATAAAAGTCCCGTGCTCGTTTCAGCATCTCGCTGGCGGGGTATTCGATAAAATCCTCGAGTGGCACTGAGGCGTGTTCTTGCATGACTGGGGCCCATTTTTAATCCTGTTGACCCATTCTTATCCTGCTCATCAAAGGCGTCAAGCCGGACGCGTCAGTTAAGAAACGCCTGTGGCTTGCTGAAGTAAAAACCCTGTCCATAGCGGATTCCCAGGCTCCTGACCGCCTGCAGGGAAGATTTGTCCTCAATATGCTCGGCAATCACGGCAATATCCCGTTCCTCGGCCAGTTGCTGCAGGTGGCTGACAAAATCCATGGTTTCCTGACTCCTGGCCATTTGCTTAATCAGGGCGCCGTCCACTTTCACGCCATCAATGGGGAGCTCCAGTATTGTCATGATATTGCTCGAAATGGCGCCAAAATGATCGACAAAAAGGCGAATGTTCAGTGTCTTGCACATCTGCAGGAAAGATTTGAATTCATTGCGATGGTTAAAGGCCGTGGCGGCCATCAGTTCGAGTGTAATGCGTCCCGGATTAGGATATTCCGGCAGAAAGTCGGTCAGAAAGCGCACCAACTTGGACTCGACGATGTCCTGCTGACTGATATTGATGCTCCAGGCCATATTATTGTTGCGAAAATACTCGGCGCTGGCATGGAAGATCCGCTGACTGAGTTGCCCGAAGCATTGTCCCCGTTCAACCAGGTATAAAAATTCGCTGGGCAGAAATGTCTGCTCCTTGTCGGTGACCAGCCTGGCCAGACATTCATAACTCCAGACCGCATGGTGCTCCAGGTCCATAATCGGCTGGAAATAGGGCACGATGCGTTCAATATCAAAGGCTCCGGCTATTTGTTTGATTCGCATTCAGGGCAAGAATTGGCGGCAGTACGCTCAATATAGCAGCGACAAGGACAGAATTGTCAAACATTTCAGGAGATTGAGGCATTCCGCCTCTTTATGGCAGCAGGCGGAGTATAACTGGCATGTGCCGGCGGATGACGGAATCGGGGTAATTAGGGTAAAGTGCCGGTTCTTTTCGCCACTAAGAGTCAGCCAGTGAGTCAAGCCAAAGCCAGCCACGAGCACCTGCTGCGGGTGTTCACAAAGCCTGAGGGCAGAGATTCCCGCCTGTCGCAGATCGAACAGCATCTGTCCGACAATCTGGCCGATTTTCTCTCCCGTCATGTGGTGGCCAGTGATACCTCGCTGGAGGAGATCGAACAGGACTTCAAGGTCAGCAGCATTCCCCAGCAGCCGCAATTCGTCTCTGAGCATGCCGACATGCTGCTGAACAAGCTGGTGGCCAATTCGGTCAATACCTATTCGCCACGCTTCATCGGCCATATGACGTCGGCCCTGCCTTATTTTCATCTGAGTCTGGCCAAGCTGATGGTTGGCCTGAACCAGAACCTGGTCAAGATTGAAACGTCCAAGGCCTTTACACCGCTGGAGCGGCAGGTCCTGGGCATGATGCATCAACTGGTGTTTGAGCAGGACGAAGGATTCTACCAGCAGCATCTGCATAGTGCCGATCATTCACTGGGCAGTTTCTGCAGCGGCGGCACCCTGGCCAATATCACCGCCTTGTGGGTAGCCAGAAACCGTTTACTGGCGCCAACAGAAGGGTTTCGCGGCATTGACCGTGAAGGCCTGTCGGCCGCCATGGCCCATTACGGCTACCGGCGACTTGTTGTCGTCAGCTCCCGGCGGGGCCATTATTCCCTCGGCAAGGCGGTGGATGTGCTGGGACTGGGCCGTGAGCAACTGGTCACGCTGCCCTGCCCCGGACAAAGGCTGGATCCGGCCCAGGCGTTAGCCGAAGGCAAACGCATCCGGCAGCAGGGGGGACGGGTAATGGCGCTGGTGGGAATCGCAGGCACGACCGAAACCGGCCATATCGATCCGTTGGACGAACTGGCCGATGTAGCCAGGGAACTGGATTGTCATCTGCATGTGGATGCAGCCTGGGGTGGCGCAACCTTATTTTCCAGACGACACAAAGAATTGCTAAAGGGTATCGAGCGGGCCGATTCTGTGACCCTGGATGCCCATAAGCAAATGTACGTCCCCATGGGGGCCGGCATGGTCTTGTTTCGCGATCCCAAAGCGGGCAACGCAGTGCGTCATCATGCCCAGTATATCCTGCGCCAGGGCTCCAAGGATCTGGGAGCTACCAGTCTGGAAGGCAGCCGCAACGGCATGGCCATGATGTTGTATGCCTCGTTGCACATTCTTGGTCGCGCCGGCTATGAATTACTGATCGATAAAAGCCTGGCCATGGCCAGAACCTTCGCCGCCATGATAGATGAGCACCCGGAGTTTGAGCTGACCACCGCCCCTACCCTTTGCCTGTTAACCTACAGGTACTGCCCTGCGGCGTTACAGGAAAAAATGGCGCACCAGCCGAAACTGGCAGAGCAGGTGAATCCTTTGCTGGACGAACTGACAGTTGCCATCCAGAAGCATCAACGGGAGTCCGGCCATTCATTCGTCTCCCGCACCCGCTTTGAAACGGATCGCTATCCGCAACAGCCGATTAATGTCTTTCGTGTGGTGCTGGCCAACCCCCTGACCACAGAACAGGATTTGCAGGCAGTCCTTAACGAGCAGGTTCGTATCGCCAGGAATCTGGACTGGGATCCTGAGTTGTCCCGGCACTGCCAATGAGGGAAGCGTCCCGCAGCGCCTTCTGGAGGGCCGGCTCTACTGCAGGAATAAGATGGCGGTGCCTTTCATTCAGATAATGATAAACACCGGTCTGTAAAATCTTCGGCTGCGCCACCTGCACCCGATAGTCGGCCAGCAACTCCTCGCGGCTGGCCACGACGGCAAACAGGGCAAAGTCGATTCTGCCCAGGCCGGTCAACTCGATCAGTTGATCATTGCTGGTCAGCTCCAGCGCCAAGGCTTTACGATCTTTGAGGATTAACCTGGCGATAGAGTCCCCACTGGGAACCGCAACTGACACAAGAGGTTCATTGAGCATCTGCGGATCACAGACTACCCCGATACGGCAAATCAGGTAGATATTCACGTCCAGAAGGGAAACGGGAACCCTGAAGGTGTGGCTTAGCCCGCTCTCAATAAAGCCGGTGCGGGCCGTGATGCCGTCCACCTCACCACGTTCCACCGCACGCAATTCCCGCTCCGGGGGAATGGCGACAAACTCGATGGGAATCTGCAGGCTGTTGTAGGCTTGCTTAAGCAGTGGCTTGATCAATTCAATCTGTGGATGTTCAACATGACTGAACAACAGCGGTGGCTTGTCCCATCCCTGGCTCATGGCAGGTATCGACAGCAGTGTGGCGAGCCAGATAACCGGCCGGCACCTCAAACATACAATACTCACACCCATCCCCCGGTCACCAGATCTGTTCAGAGTGTAGGCGCTGGCACCAGCGCCGCCAATTAGTCCTTGAGCTCCACGCGGATATTATCGATGAGTCTGGCCCGGCCGAGAAACGCAGCCATCAATACCACCAGTTGCACCTCCTCATGACTTGGATGCAACAGACTGTCGGCAGCTCGTATTTCGATGTAATCAGGCTTGAAGCCCGCATCGAGCAACTTCTGTTTGTGCTCCTGAATCAGCCTGGAAAAGTCACGCCTGCCCAATTGAATGGCGTCGGCTATCTCCCGCAAATTGCGATACAGGGCCGGCGCTGTTTCGCGCTCTTCTGTGGTCAGGTAGTTGTTCCTTGAGCTCATGGCCAGGCCATCGGCCTCACGAACCGTCTGCACGCCATGGACCTTCAGGTTCATGGACAGATCCGTGACCATGGCCTTGATGACCTGAAGTTGCTGGTAATCCTTTTCACCGAAAAAAGCGTGGTTAGGCTGTACCATATTGAACAGCTTGCAGACGATGGTGGCCACGCCGCGGAAATGGCCCGGCCTGCTGGCGCCACAAATCATGTAGGAGATGCCCGGCACCTCCACAAAGGTCTGTTGCTCCAACCCGCGGGGATAGATGTCTTCCACACTGGGCGTAAACACCACATCGACGCCCAGGGATTCCAGCGCCGCCAGATCATGTTTGAGGGTACGGGGATAGGCGGCCAGATCTTCGTCCGGTCCGAACTGCAAAGGGTTAACAAAGATCGACACGACCACTATGTCAGCGGCCTCACGGGCCTTCCTGACCAGGTGGAGATGGCCGTGATGCAAGTTACCCATGGTCGGCACAAAGCCGATGGCCCTGCCTTCGATCTGCCAGCGGCGTCTGGCCTCACGCAGAGCCACTATGTCACTGATGACCTTCATGGGGTGCTCCTAACTGAAACTGTGTTCGTCGGAGGGGAAACTGCCGTTTCTCACCTCTTCGATATAAAGCGTTACGGCTTTACGGATATCACCGGTGACGGCCAGATAATTCTTGGAGAATTTTGGCATATAGTTGGCGCTGATGCCGAACATGTCATGCATGACCAAAACCTGACCATCCGTATCGACGCCTGCGCCAATACCAATGACCGGAATATTCAGCGCCTGGCTGATACGGCCAGCCAGTTCTCTGGGGACACATTCCAACACCAGCAATTGAATGCCGGCCTGCTCCAGTTGCCTGGCCTGTTCAAGCATCTGGCTGGCAGCCTGCTGGTCCCGCCCCTGCACCTTGAAACCACCGAACTTGTGCACCGACTGCGGTGTCAGGCCCAGATGGCCACAGACAGGAATACCCCGCTCCGTCAGCCCGGCAATGGTGTCGAGCAGCCAGGCGCCACCTTCCAACTTGACCATTTCCGCGCCGGCGGCCATCAGGGCTGCAGCATTGGCAAAGGCCTGCTCTGTGGTTGCGTAGGACATGAAGGGCATATCGGTCACCACCAGCGCCCGCTGTGTACCCTTTCGCACCGAACGGGTGTGGTAGGCCATCTGCTCCACTGTCACCGGCAGGGTGCTGTCTTCACCCATCAGCACCATACCCAGGGAGTCACCGATCAGGATGACTTCCATGCCCTGTTCATCGAACAGCTTGGCAAAACTGGCGTCATAAGCCGTGATAACACTGATACGCTCGCCCTGTTGTTTCATTTTCATCAGGGTTGAGGTTGTCACTTTTTTCATGAGGTCACTCCTGCTTTCAACCGGCGGGGATCAAACACACCGGCTGCGATGTCGAGCTACTATACGGATCCAGCCAAAGATGTCCAAACCTCGGCCTGCTGCCGGATTACCTGCATCCCCTGCACAGGGCAGGAAGCCACCAGTTCGGCCAGGCTCCGCCCGTCTGGCAATACCAGTTGCGGAGCGATTTCCTGTAAAGGACAAAGCACAAACTCACGCTCGGCTATGCCGTAATGGGGTACGGTCAACGCCTCGTTATGGATAACCTGATCTCCATACAGGAGTACATCCAGATCCAGGGTTCTGGCCCCCCAGCGCAGGGAGCGCACCCTGCCGCTGGCCTTTTCCAATGCCTGCAGGGCCCTAAGCAGTTCCATTGCTGATAAGGATGTTTCCAAGCGGGCCACCGCATTCACATAGTCCGGTTGATCAGGCGGCCCCATGGGACGGCTCTGGTAAAAAGACGAACAATGGGTCAGGCGACTGGCCGCCATGGTCTGCATGCCCTTGAGGGCAACGAGCAGTTGCCTGGCGGGATTATCAAGATTGCTGCCAAGACCGATGTAGCACGGGATCATTGAGCGGGTTTCTTGCTTCTTGGACGGCGACGTCTGCCCGGGCGTTTGTTGTCCCTGGTTTGAAGCGCATCCAGCATCCGGCGACGCTCATCCTGATCGGCATCCTGGAATTCGGTCCACCAGCCTGCCAGCTCTTCCAGTTCGCCACCTTCCACTGCTGCCCGCTGCAGCAGGAAGTCATAGCCGGCACGGAACTTTGGATGTTCCAGCATCTGGTAGGCCCGGCGGCCGAATCTTTTCGGCAGGCGGTTCTGCAACATCCAGATATCGCGAATTGGCAGGGTGAACCTTTTCGGGATCATAATGCGCTGCTGCTGGCGATGTAGCACGTCATTGACGGACATATTAAATGCATCGTAGGCGCTCAGGCCGCTTTCTGCCTGCAATTGCGCACAACGGGCTTCCAGGGGATACCAGAGCATCGCCGCGAAGATATAGGCCGGTGTGACCCGCTGCTCATTATTGATCCGCTCATCCGTATTGATCAGTACCTGTTCCAGCAACTGACATTCCTTGCTGCCGGGCACTTTCAGCATGGGTTGCAACTGGGGAAACAGCTGTCCGAACAGGCCATACTCCTGCAGTAATTTGTAGGTTTGCAGGGCCTTGCCGGCCATAAACAGCTTGAGTACTTCCTCAAACAGCCTGGCGGGGGGAATATTGGCCAGCAAAGAGGCCAGCTCGGGAATCATCCTGCCTGCTTCGGGGGCAATCTGCATATCCAGTTTGGCCGCAAAGCGCGCGGCCCTGAGCATGCGCACGGGATCTTCCCGATAGCGGGTTTCGGGGTCGCCAATCAGGCGGATTTTTCGCTCTTTGAGGGCTTTCATACCACCGGCAAAATCGGTGATGCTGAAATCGGCAATATTGTAATACATGGCATTGACGGTGAAATCCCGTCGCTCGGCATCTTCTTCAATGCCGCCAAATACATTGTCGCGCAGGATCAGGCCTTCTTCGCTACGCTTGCCCAGTTTGTCATCCTGTTCTTCCTCGTCCTGAACGTGATGACCGCGAAACGTGGCGACCTCTATGACTTCCCGGCCAAAGACCACATGGGCCAGACGAAAACGGCGGCCAATTAAACGGCAATTCCGGAACAGGGCCTTGACCTGTTCGGGTTCAGCATTGGTGGCCACATCGAAATCCTTGGGATGCAGTCCCAACAACAAATCGCGAACGCAGCCACCTACCAGGTAAGCCTGATAACCCGCATTGTGCAGCCGGTACAGCACTTTGAGGGCATTGTCACTGATGTCCTGGCGGGAAACACCATGCTCGCTGCGGGGAATATGCACTGGGGCCAGACGGACTGGCGCATGACTGGCGGAAAAGACCTGCTTCACCTTATGGATAACCCGGGAAATGATAGTTCTGTCTCCACAACTACGGCACGGCCAGGGACCGGCCGGTCAGACTAAAAAATGGGCGCTAATGATATACCAGGCTTGGCAAAAAGAGAATCTGCGCCAGACATGGTCAAATCAATATCTCTCGGCACTTTGGCAGGCTGGTTACAGACCAGTTGGCAACAGCCCACTCCAGCAGAGCGGCAGGAGAAGCATAATCGCTGACGGCCCCGGGGTGCATGCCCAGAAACACCAGTACCTTGTGCAGATTCATCATCGCCTCGTGATTAAGCAGGGCCGGGGCATGATTCTGTTTACTCAGCTTGAAGCCCTGCCGGATTGACGCGACGGGCAGATGCAACCAAGCGGGCGGCGTTGCCCCCAGGGCACGATACAGCGCTATCTGACTGACAGTGGTCTCCAGCAGATCCGCACCACGCACCACCTGCGTGATGCCCTGGCGGATATCATCTACCACCACTGCCAACTGATAGGCATAGAGTCCGTCCTTGCGGCGAACTATAAAATCCTCCTGTGCAATAGGCTCAGGTATCTCTATTTTCCCCAGCAGGTCGTCAGTGAATTCTGTCTGGGGCTGGCGATTATAGAATCGTAAGGCGCTGTTTTGGGCTGATAAAGTCCTGTGACGACAAGCGCCGGGGTAGTGTCCACCCCAGTTCCGAATCTGGGCGCGGGTACAGCGACAGTAATAACTCAGCCCCTGATGATTGAGTTGCGTCAGGGCGTCATCATAAAATTGGCTGTGCTGACTCTGGTAACTGACGGACTCGTCCCAGTGCAGGCCGTGGGCTTCCAGAGTGGTCAGAATGGCGGATACGGCGCCGGCCACTTCCCGCGGCGGATCGATATCCTCGATTCTGACCAGCCACCGTCCATCTTGTTTCCTCGCCTGCAGATAACTGCCCACAGCAGCAATCAGGGAACCAAAATGCAGGGGACCTGAAGGAGAAGGGGCAAAACGGCCGGTGTAATGGGAGTAAGCAGGCATTCGTTATCAGTCGTCAGCCATTTAGCTGATTAAATGAAAAGGCGGCAATGCTTTCCGCCTTCTGTGCAACTTTGGCTTTTCCCAGCCACCTAGGGGTCTGAGAGCCGGGCCGGGTTTACTGAAGGCCGCCACGGCCTGTGGTAAACCCCTCAAGGCGTGACGTTAAGCCACTCCTTGGTGCCTCTGGCGTACTCTGTTCGTAGAAACCGTCGGCACTAAGGATTATCGATTCAATCCTTCCCTGGAGCTTGGGTCCAGGTCGGCCATCCACGGCCTCCCGTAAAACCCTCGAGGCGTGACGTTAAGTCACTCCTCGTCGCCTGCGGCGACCGGGTTTTACCCTTGCATTTGTTTTTCTTTGATTTCTGCCATGGTCTTGCAGTCGATACAAAGGTCTGCAGTGGGGCGGGCTTCGAGGCGTCGAACACCTATTTCGATGCCACAGGAATCGCAGAAACCAAAATCATCCTCCTCGATTCTCTTGAGGGTTTTTTCAATCTTTTTAATCAACTTGCGTTCCCGATCCCGGGTACGCAGCTCCAGGCTGAACTCTTCTTCCTGAGCAGCCCTGTCCACCGGATCAGGGAAGTTGGCTGCCTCATCCTGCATATGGTGTACGGTCCGATCAACTTCCTGACGCAATTGATCACGCCATGCCCTCAGCAAGCGACGAAAGTGCTCAAGCTGATTGTCATTCATATACTCCTCGCCGGCTTTCTCCTGGTAAGGGGAAAGTCCGGCAAGTGCCAGCAATCCAAGCGTTTTGTTGGTATTTTCTGTTGGCATCAGCCACATCTCCTAAACAGCTCTACAGGGCCAAATTGCGCAAGCGGCTATCTATAGCAGAAAGCCAAATGGCAGGCAATTGCTAATACGCCGCCTCAACAGCGGCCTATCGGCCAAAAACAGATTGCCAAATATGGTCCCTGGTGGGGAAAAATCAACCCTTTTTTTAAACGACAAAATCGAGTGATTGATTTAATAGCATTTTTTCAGGACTGATCTGGCAGCCAAAAACCAGTATTTCCAGGCCCTGCCGGCGGGCCTCGGCCAGCAGAGCGGCATACTTCGCGTCAATATGTTCAGCCACCCTCACGGAGGTAATGCCCGTATGCTGTACGCAGAAAAGCAATACTGCCCGGTGTCCCGCCTTAAGTACCTGCATTAATTCCTGCAAGTGCTTGCGGCCTCTTTCAGTGACGGCATCCGGGAAAAAGCCCTGCTCTTTATTCAGCAGCGTGACGGATTTTATTTCCACATAACAGTCCGGTAATCCTGATTCTCTCAGCAGCAGGTCAATACGGCTGCGCTGCTCACCATAACGCACCTCCGGACGGATATGGCGGTAGGCACTCAGGGCCCCGATCCGGCCCTCCTCCAACGCTTCCCGGACCAGTTGATTGGCTCGCAACGTGTTGATGCCGATAAGGTTTCCGGCAAAGTCCTCTGCCAGTTGCCAGCTGTATGCCAGCTTGCGACTGGGATCAGAATGATAGGACAGCCACACCCTAAAGCCAGGTTCGGCGCAACCTGTCATGGCACCGGTGTTGGCGCAATGGGCCGTGACAACCCTGCCACAGTCCAGTTCGACATCTGCCAGAAAACGCTTGTAGCGCTTGATTAGGGTGCCGGGAACAAGGGGGGGTGGAATTGCATGACTTGAGGGCTCTTGGGTTGCTGTTAGAATACTGGGACATTCTGCCGGGCTGTAAGAACCCGGTATCTTATAACAGGAGCCATTCATGTCCCAGATGCAGGTCAGACTCTCGCCAGACAGCCCACAAGAACATTGGGGCCGCGGCCCACTTTCTTTCGATGCCAACTCGGCAACCATCCACATAGCGGGCGAGACGAGCAGTCAGTTACGGACCATACGTAAAGCCGCCAGATTGCTGGACGGACTGGGCCCTGAAGAAATTCTTTTTGCCGGGGACTGGCAGAAGGAACAGCAGTGGGCCTTTGCCAGCAGCTTCAGCAATCCGAAGAAACAGGCCCGCTTTCACTGGTGTGAAGATCAGCATAAATCAGTACTGGAAAAGCAATACCAGGCCATGCTTTTTACCCGTCAGCTGATCAATCGCACACCGGAAGATATCTTCCCGGAAAGCCTGGCCAATGAAGTCACCGACTGGTTGTCCGGTCTGGCTGGTAAGGCGGTCACTGCCCGCAGCATAAAAGGGGAGGCTCTGAAACAGGCCGGCTGGGTCGGTATCTACCATGTTGGCCGTGGCAGCGATCGCCCACCCGTGTTGCTGGAGCTGGACTACAACCCTAGCGGCGACGCGGATGCGCCGGTGGCCGCCGCGTTGGTGGGTAAAGGCATTACGTTCGACAGCGGAGGATACAGCATTAAGGCCAGTGAAGGGATGCTGAGCATGAAATGTGACATGGGCGGCGCCGCAACTGTCGCCGGCGGCCTTGGCCTGGCCATCATGCAAGGCCTGAACAAAAGGGTAAAACTATTCCTGTGCTGCGCGGAAAACCTGATCAGCGGCCATGCCTACAAGCTGGGAGATATTCTCACCTACAAAAACGGGGTCACGGTCGAGGTGGTCAATACCGATGCAGAAGGTCGCCTGGTACTGGCCGATGGACTGATGGCCGCAGGCGAAACCGGTGCCCCCCTGATTCTCGATGCAGCCACCCTGACGGGAGCGGCCATCATGGCACTCGGCGGCGAATACAATGCGTTATTTGCGCTGGACAAGAACACGCAGGACAGAATTCGCCAGATTGCCGAGCAGGAGCAGGAGCCGGCCTGGCCCTTGCCACTGGAAAACTGGCATCAGGAAATGTGCCCTTCCCCCTATGCCGACACCGCCAACAGCCGCCCCATGAAAGGCGGTGGGGCGGGTGGCGCCTCCAATGCAGCCGGTTTTCTGTCGAGATTCGTGCCTAACCGGGGTAAGGGATGGGTACATATAGATCTGGCTTCAGCCTTCAACAACACGGCCACTTCCACCATGCCTGCCGGCGCCTCAGCCCAGGGTATCCGTACTATTGCCAGAGCCTTACTGGAAGCCTGATGTTGTGGGGGAGAATGCTCCCCCATACCAATTTTATTCCCGGGCTCAGATTCCGCCGATTCTTTCGGCAAATTCCTTATAACGCTGCACGTCATCCTTATCGAATAACGGCTTACCCTCAGCGTCCTTATCTTTTGAAACCAGCAGGCTCTCCCGCTCAAGCCTTTCAACGCGGATCTCCTGAACGCCCAGATATTCTGCCACCTCAGAAACGGACATCAAGCTCATGAATCTTTCCTCATTCCCAAAAACATTGCTTAGTATAACCTTATGTTTACTGAACACCCATCTGACAACGTCTGCACCACCTGATACAGGAAAATTTCCCCATGATCCGCACAGCGCCTCGGATAAATATTATTAACTTACTGAAAGTCAGCCTTTTTTAACAGATAATGCTGTTTCGCGCAGTTATTTAATGCAAGGGGGCAAGATGGATACCTGGTCTGCGGCCATCATGCTGTTTTTTATCATGGATCCGCTGGGGAATCTGCCGATTTTCATGTCGGTACTCAAAGGTATCGCCCCAAAAAGAAGGCGTTTTATCCTTGCCCGGGAGCTTATCTTCTCTCTGGGAGTCATGCTGTTGTTTCTGTACAGCGGCCAGGCGGTGCTGGACTTCCTCAATGTCCGGCAGGAAACGGTTAGTATCGCCGGTGGCATCATCCTGTTCCTGATTGCACTACGCATGATTTTCCCTCAACCCGGTGGTACGGTCAGCCAGCCCCTGGACAGCGAGCCTTTTCTGGTGCCGCTGGCTATCCCATTGGTGGCGGGCCCCTCTCTGCTGGCCGCCCTGATTCTGATAGCCAACCAGGATCCCAGTCGCATGACCGACTGGACTATCGCTGCCGGTTCCGCCTGGCTGGCGTCATCCGCTATCCTGATGTTCTCCGGTCTGTTCCATCGTCTGCTGGGCGAACGGGGTCTGATAGCCGTGGAACGCCTGATGGGCATGATCCTGGTAATGATTTCCATCCAGATGTTTCTCGATGGCATTGCCAGTTACCTGGATAAATAAATGAGTAAACTCAATACTTTTCAACGGGTCAGAGACCTTTCCGATTGGCGGGCTGTAGCTTTTGGCGCCACTTTGCTGGAGCGCAGCCTGCCCAATTATCAACTTTTTTGTGAGTTGAATGATTTCGGCGAGCCCGAACAATATCGTAACTGCCTGAACACGGTCTGGGACTGGCTTGCCAATCCCAAGGCCAGGGTCAATCTGCAGGTCCAGTTGGACAGAGTGGAAGAAGCGGTGCCGGATGCGGCAGATTTTGTTGGCTTTGGCGTCTATCCGGCCATTGATGTCTGCATGTCCATGACTGCCCTGCTGATGCTGATGATGGGCGACGATCCACAGGGAGCCGTGGTAATCAGTAAGTTATCACAGGGATCAGTGGAGGCCTTTATTGAGGCCACCAGTGAAGAGCAATTGGATGCCGATGCCATTAAGGCTCATCCCCTGATGCAATGGGAGATCGATTTCCAGAGTGAGCTGTTGGACCGTATCGCGCAATGCGACCGTCAAAAAGACAGTATCCAGGCATTAAAAGCCATGGCTAGGGAAGAGGGAATGAGCAATATTGGTCTTGAGATGGAATAGAGACAGCCAGGCCGGCGCCTTATCCAACGGCTTACAGCATTTTAGGCAGGCCGATCACCAGCCAACTGACCACAACCATCAGTGTGGCGATAAAGACCGCGGCCGAGCCCAGGTCCTTGGCCTGTTTGGACAACGGGTGGCTGACGGTGCTGATGCGATCGATGGACGCTTCCACCGCACTGTTCAGGCACTCAACCAACAGCAGCAACAACAGCGGCAGGACAAGCAACAACAGCTCAACCGGATCCCGGGTCAGCCAAAACGCCAGCGGTACCAGTATCAGGCTCAGTAGCAGTTCCTGCCTGAAAGCCGCTTCATGCCGAATGGCATAACCCAGACCGTCAATGGAACAGTGGGTCGCTTTGAGCAACCTTCTGAAACCGCGCCCATTGGGCTTTTCCATCCTGAGGGACTCCTTTTTCATTGGTACTGATACAGCCGGTAATTAACCTGGCCAGTCTGTTTCTGCTTGAATAAGGACCAGGTGGCCGGCAGTTGCGGGGACAGGCCCGGTTCGGTCTCCAGGTAGATCAGGGCCCCCGGATTTAGCAATGCTTTGCTGTCCAGCAAATCCACACAATCCTGCAGCAGGTTCTGGAAAAAGGGCGGATCGAGAAACACCAGATCGAACCGTTCAGTGGTCTGGCTGAGAAAGCTCTGCAAAGGACAGTTCAATACTCTGGCTTGTTCGTTGTTGACGCCAAGCAGGCGAACGTTGTCTTCAATCAGGCGCGCCGCACGCTGATCTTTTTCGACAAACAGCACCGATTTGGCGTGACGGGACAGAGCTTCGAAACCCAATCCACCACTGCCGGCAAAGCCATCCAGGCAACAGCAGTCCGTCACATGGGGGGCCAGCCAGTTGAACAGGGTTTCCCTGGTGCGGTCCGTAGTGGGTCTGAGGCCCTCAAGATCCAGCACCGGCAGTTTTCTGCCCCGCCATCGTCCGGCAATGATCCGAATCGAACCCATGGCTGCGGGGCGGCTTTTTACGGCTCGCTTCATTTGTCAATTCAAGAGATGCTATGATTGCGCACAGTCTAATCGGCTTGATCCGATAACCCAACGATTTTCAAAGGATTCCCAATACCCATGTCAAAGTTTTTCGGCTGGTTCAGCAAAGACAAATCTGCACCAGAGCGTGACAGAGAATCAAATGACACCGAGCAGCCTACCGAATCCCCGCAGGAAAACAGTCAGGATTCCAACGAATCAGAACAGCGTACAGCGCCCTCCCCAAAAAATACTGAACAGATTGGGGAAGTTCTGACAACAGAGCCAGAACCAGAGCCAGAGCCAGAGCCAGAGCCAGAGCCAGAGCCAGAGCCAGAGCCAGAGCCAGAGCCAGAGCCAGAGCCAGAGCCAGAGCCAGAGCCAATCAGTAAAACCGGTTTCTTTACCCGGCTCAAGGAGAGTCTTTCCCGCACCAGTTCCAATATTGGTTCAGGCATCACCAGCCTGTTCAAGGGTAAAAAAATAGACGAGGAACTGTTCGAGGAACTTGAAACCCAGTTGCTGGTAGCCGACGTGGGAATCAATACCACAGGCAAAATCATCGGTCAGTTGACCGACGTCGCTAACCGCAGCCAGCTTAAAGATGGCGAAGCCCTTTATGAGCTGCTGAAGAAACAAATGAGCGACATGCTGGCCAGGGTCAGTGAACCATTGCAGGTCGGTACCAGCCATGGCCCCTTCGTCATCCTGATGGTGGGGGTAAATGGGGTGGGCAAGACCACCACCATCGGCAAGCTGGCAAGGCAACTCCAGCAGCAGGGCAAGTCTGTGATGCTGGCTGCAGGGGATACGTTCCGGGCCGCCGCGGTGGAACAGTTACAGACCTGGGGTGAGCGCAACAGAATACCCGTCATCGCCCAGCATACCGGGGCCGACAGCGCCTCTGTTATTTACGATGCATTGCAGTCAGCCAAGTCCCGCGGGGTGGACGTGCTGATCGCAGATACTGCCGGACGCCTGCAGAATAAAGAGCATCTTATGGAAGAGCTGAAAAAAATTGTCCGGGTCATGAAAAAACTGGATGAAAATGCACCCCATGAAGTGCTGCTGACGCTGGATGCCGGCACGGGGCAAAATGCTATCAGCCAGACCCGTCTGTTCCAGCAGGCAGTGGGAGTGACCGGTCTGTGCCTGACTAAACTGGATGGTACAGCAAAGGGCGGGGTTATATTTGCCCTGGCCGATCAATTTGCTCTGCCAATCCGCTATATCGGTGTGGGTGAAGCCATAGAAGATCTGCGGCCTTTCGACGGACCGCAGTTTGTCGAGGCCTTGTTTGCCGAGCCGGAAACGGCATGATCCGCTTCGAGCAGGTAAGCAAGACCTACCCGGGCGGCCAGCAGGCCCTCAGGCAGGTCAGCTTTCATATCACGCCGGGAGAGATGGCCTTTCTGACCGGCCATTCCGGTGCCGGCAAGAGTACTTTGCTTAAGCTCATCAGCATCATGGAGCGTCCCACGGTTGGCAAGGTGCTGATCAACGGCCACGATCTCAACCATATCCAGCGGCGGCAGATCCCCTACATACGACGGGACATTGGCATGATATTCCAGAGTCACCAGTTGCTGATGGATAAATCCGTTTTCGACAATGTGGCCTTACCACTGATTATAGAAGGGTACTCCCACAAGGAGATTGGCAAGCGGGTCAGCACTGTTTTGGAGCGCGTGGGCCTGGCCGACAAGGCCAGAAGCCTGCCCATCGCCCTGTCCGGCGGGGAACAGCAACGGGTCGGCATTGCCCGGGCTGTGGTCAATAAGCCGCCATTGTTATTGGCTGACGAGCCCACCGGCAACCTGGATCCTAAACTGTCCATGGAAATCATTAAACTGTTTGAAGACTTCAATCAGGCAGGGGTTGCCGTGCTGATCGCTACCCACGACTTGGGACTGATAGCCAGGATGCGCTATCGCACCCTGACCCTTAAAAAAGGACAGATGATCACGGATGGACTGACTGAAGACTGGCCTGGAGATCTGGATGAGCCTGTTATTTAAAGGGCGCAGCCAGGGAGCTGAGCGCACCAGCATTTCCGCCACCCAGCGTCTGATGATGTTTTTTGTCAGTCATGTTCGCCAGGCGCTTGCCAGCCTCGGAGAACTGTGGCGTAGCCCCGGCGCTTCGATGATGACCATCGCTGTGCTGGGCCTGAGCATCACCCTGCCAAGCACCCTGTATATCCTGCTCAAAAACACAGAGCGGGTCAGTGCCGGTTGGGAGCAGGCCTCTGAAATCACCCTGTTTCTGCATCGAGATACCCAACCTGCCGATATTCAGCAACTGGTAACCCGGCTGAGTGTGTGGCCGGAGATCGACAGCCTGACACATATCGATAAGAACCAGGCGATGCAGGAGTTCAAGGAGATTTCCGGCTTTGGCGATGCACTCAACTATCTGGATCAGAATCCTCTGCCGGATGTCATATTGGTGACTCCCACCAGCAAGCACACCTCACCGACTGCGGCCGGCGTTCTGCTGGACAAACTGCGCAATGAGCGGGAAGTCGAGGTGGGACAACTGGACATCCAATGGCTGGAGCGCCTGCATGGTCTGGTCGCCATCGCCAAGGAACTGGTCACTGTGGTAGCCCTGTTGCTGTTCCTGGCCGTGGTCCTCATCATAGGCAATACCATCAGGCTGAACATCCTTAACAAAAGGGATGAGATTCTGGTGATGAAGCTGGTCGGTGCCACCGACGCGTTTATCCAGCGTCCTTTTTTGTATACCGGCTTCTGGTATGGACTGCTCGGCGGATTGATGGCCTGGGTGACCGTCGCCCTGCTGCTCTGGTGGATGGAGGACAGTATCAATCAGGTAGCCCAGCTTTATCAGACCCAGTTCAACCTCAGCGGCCTGCAGGGCGAGGCCCTGCTGATCATGCTGGCGTTGTCGGTATGCCTGGGTCTGGCCGGCTCGCTGCTATCCGTCTATAAGCATATTCGTGCCATCGAGCCGAAATAGTCCATCGGTTCTCATGGGCCACAGACTGCGGTGCGCTGACGTGGCCCAGCCCGCTGACGAGGTCGGTCCGCCTTACCTTTTCTCATTATTCCCGGAAGGCATCCGGGGTCAGGTGATGCTTGTCCAGCAGCTTGTAAAACTCCGTGCGATTGCGTCCGGCAATCCTGGCTGCCTGGGTCACATTCCCCTGGGTGGCCTTGAGCAGATCCGCCAGGTAGCGCCGCTCAAACTCATCCCTCGCCCTGGCAAAGGAGGGCAGCGCACTGGGTTTGTCACGCAAGGCCTTTTGCACCAGTTCTGCGGGGATAAGGGGGCCGTTGCACAGCGCTACCGTTTGTTCCACCACATTCTGTAACTGGCGGACATTGCCCGGCCAGGGGGCGGCAATCAACAACTCCATGCCCTCATCAGAATACCCTGTGACCTGCTTGCGACTCCTTGCCTGGATTTGGCTGAGGAAGTGATTCACCAGCAACGGAATATCCTCCCGCCGCTCTGACAAGGGGGGAAGCCTGAGTTCGACCACATTCAGCCGGTAATACAAATCCTCCCTGAACTCCCCCTCGGGAATGGCTTTTTCCAGGTCCCTGTGGGTGGCACTGATAATTCTCACGTCGATGGGAATGGGCTGGGTAGCCCCCACCGGCCTGACTTCACGCTCCTGCAGGGCCCGCAACAGCTTGACCTGGAAAGCGACCGGCATATCACCCACTTCATCCAGAAACAGGGTGCCGCCGTTGGCCGCCTGAAACAGGCCGACATGCTCCCGGTTGGCGCCCGTAAAGGCTCCTTTGGTATGACCAAAGAGTTCCGATTCGAATAAGGTTTCAGGGATGGCGGCGCAATTCACCGCAATAAAAGGACCGTCCTTCCTGTCACTGACCAGGTGGATAGCCTTGGCCAGCAACTCCTTACCTGTGCCGCTCTGGCTGTGGATCAGAATGCTGACGTCGCTGTCAGCCACCTGGTGGGCCTGCTGCAAAAGCTCCTCCATCTTGGCGCTGCGGCTGATGATCGCTTCACGCCAGTCACTGTCCTTTTTGTCTGCCTTGTCATTACCGGTGGTCGGATGCAGACGGATAGCATCGGCCACAGTGGTCAGTAATTGCTGGCTGTCAAAGGGCTTGGTCAGATAAGAGAAGACCCCTTTTTTGGTGGCTTCGATGGCATCGGGTATCGTGCCGTGGGCGGTCAGTATAATGACGGGTAAACCCGGATATCTTTCCCGTGTAGCGGCAAACAACGCCATGCCGTCCATGCCTTCCATACGCAGGTCACTGATCAGTAGATGCGGATTGAAGGTCTCCAGTATGCCCAACGCCTGCTTCCCACTGTCGGCGTTCTCCACCTGATAACCCGCGCCGGTCAGGCGCATGCTGATCAGTTTGAGTAAAGAAGGGTCATCATCGACCACCAATACGCGTTTTGCCCCTGCTTCAGTTGCCATTGCCTACCACTTCCCTCTTTAAGATATTCTGTTCAATTGCCTTAAGCTGCTGCAATTGTTGTTCCAATGCGTTTATTTGTTCCTTCAGGGACAGATTGTCGTGCTTCTGTTCCTTCAACTGCTGGGTTTGCTGCTGAAGCCTGGATTGCAAGTCGGCCAGTTGCTGTTGCAACCCCATTCGGGCTTCCAGTTGATCCATCAGCAGTTTCAGCAGTCCGGCCAGTTGGATTTCGCCATCTTGAGACAGGGCTCTCAATGCCTTTCTCGCCAGCGCCGGGTCACCAACCGCCGACTCCGGAAGGCTATAAAGTAATGCCAGATGCAGTCGGGCCGCCGACCCACCCTGAGCCTGCAGCTTCTGCTGGTTAGCCACCTCATCCCGCAAGCTTTGCTCATCCATTGACTGTATTGCCAGATAATACGCCTGCCAGCCTTCGGTGCTGTCCGTCATTCCGTCGATCACAGGCGCCCGTTCACCCAACGGCAAAGTCTTACATCCTGATAGCAGCATCAGGGCCAGAAGGACAAGGGTCAAACATCCCTGCTTACACATCGTTATTTGGCTCCACTGAGTCGGCGGGCAGGCGAATCTCAAAGGTACATCCTGTGCCGTTTTGCAATAAATGAATTTGGCCCTGGTACTTCTGCACCAACTCCCGGGTAATGGTCAGTCCCAGGCCACTTCCTTTGACTTTGGCTTCAGCTTTCAGGCTACCCTGGAAGAATGGCTCAAATACCTTTCCCTGTTGCTGCTGTGGAATGCCCGGCCCCTGATCAGAAATGGTCAGGATCCAGATGTCATCCACATAAGCGGCCCGCACTTCAATCTGTCCGTCGGCAGGCGAGAACTTGAAAGCATTGGACAACAGATTGTCAAGTATGACCCGAAAATGCTCTGGATGCATTGCCAGTTTGCAGTCCCGCTCCGGCAACTCCAGGGCCAACCCCTTGGATTGTATTTCCAGCCGTCTTTCACCAAGCACTTTATTGATGGTCTCAAGCAAGCCACAACTCTGGGGTGCCAGAGCCTGAGAATTGTCCAGTACCATATTGAAGTTAAGCAAATCTTCTATCAGTTGCTGCAGGCGGCTGACGCTGTCACGGATAATGCCACTGACTTCTTTTTGCGCCTGGTTCAGTTGGCCTGTGGTGCCATCATAGAGCAGCTCCGTGCCCTCGCGGATTGCGGCAAGAGGCGTTTTCAGCTCATGAGAAATATGGCGGATAAAAGTGGTTTTCTGCATTTCCAGCTCCAAAAGCTGCAAACGCATGGCATCCAGAATTCTACCCACCTCCTCAATGTCCTTTGCGCCGCTGACAGAGACCTTCTGGTTGAAATCCCCTTCCTGCAACTTCCTGATCTGGGGCTTCAGTTGATTGATGGAGCGGGTAATCAGGCGGACAAACAGAAGGGCGATCATCAACGAAATGGGTATGACCAAAGCGGATTGCATCACCGCCCTGCGCAACTCATCCGCACTGGCTTTGATAGCCTGAACTTCATTATCGATAACCTGCCGGTTAAGGCGAAACAACTCATTACTATGGTCGTAGAGTTGACTGTATGCCCGCTGCAGCGCGCTGATTTCAAGAGAGTCCGGGCTGGAAGAAAGTCTTTGATGAATGCTCTGTTCCATATCAAACATGACCTTGACCTGGTTGGATATCATGGTGTTTTCCGGCATGGAAAATTCGGGAGCCAGGGCCTTAAAGTCACTGCGTAGAGTCAGATAGCTCTTCCATAAGCCAGGGTCTTTGAGGACCAGAAATTGACTGGCGCTACGCTCCATATTGTTGAGTATCTGGTTAGCCTGACGACTGACATAGACCAATTGGGAGACCTGCTGGACCGCATCGGCTCCCTGGTTGGAGAGGCGGTCCGTCCTCGCCAGTGCCATCCCAAGCGCCAACATCAGGGGCAGACTGACCATGGCAAAGCCCATCAGCGTCAATGTTCGCAATGACAATGGCTTGAGTCTGGGCAACGGCGCTTCCTTAGTGCAACTGAGAATCACAATCTTCTAATAATGCCCCAAAACGCCCTCATCGCTAAGCCCAAAGTGCCCAAGAACCGCACCTATTTATCGCTGTCTTAAATACACGACAATCTTACTTTCCTGCAAGGAACCGTCATATACCCTTGTATTTAGTGTATTTTATTATAATTCCTGGCCTGTCCCAGGCAACTCATCCCACCTCCCGGGCAACTATTGTCGCTTTTTTGAGACAGAATTTGACCCGAAATTTGTGTTTTTCAGATTAATAATCCCCTTTTCTCCAATTAAAACGCGGATCTAGCTAACTGGCATGATATCCGCTTGTGTCCGTCGCTGACGCCAGGAAGGTGTGGGTAAGCTCCCTAGTTAGTCAAGATGATATCCATGGGATCCAAGTCATCTTGAGGGACCATCATCAGGAGAGAGGCAGAAATCCTGATGAGTTTAAGCAAACTGACTTGCAGCTCGGAACCTACTGAGTAAGAATGAACATGTTGTGGGTTCAGGTGTCACTGCAAGTGGCAGCAAACCTGAAAGATATTACCGCTACCAGGTTCAGGCACGTCAATGTATTCCCCCCGGCTGGAGGCCGACAGCCCTTCGAGTGACACCGCCAGGTTCAGTGAAGAACCTTAAGCGTTTCGTTTGGCAGTACTCGTTGTAGGCATTTGTTACCTGACATTTTTTTTAATCTTTGGGGACTTCCCACACTCTTTCTATGGGGGAAAGATGAAAAATAATACCAACCGCTTTATCAAAGTGGGCCGCTGGATTTTCGAAGTCAAGATGGTGCGCGCTATCAGAGTCGAAGAATATGGCGAACCATACGACGCCGTTGCGCATATGACCTTCAATGGTGATGAGGTCTATGTAGACAGCCAGCTCAGCAGTTGCCAGGAGAATCTGAATCGTGAAGATCTGGATGCCTTCCTGGATTTTTCCAAAATGATGAAAGCCAACAGCTTTCGCTACGACAGATTCCAAAACGGACAACGCAGAGCCAGGAGTATCAGTCTGGCCGAGAATGTTACCGATCAGGTTGAAAACACCGAAGTCCGTCCCAATATCAGGCTCGTGAAGTAGCGGAACTAATAACAATACAAACTGGTCAAAAGAGCGTAATGAAGCAGGTCTGGTGATCAATATGGCCTGATGCTAAACTGATTCGCACTTTTGAATTGTGAGGTAAAGGATGAGCAACAACGTGCATTCGATGGCATTAAGCGTTCCTCAGTCAGGTAGTCTCGACGCCTACATGCAGGCCGTCAGCTCTATTAATATGCTGACTGCTGAAGAAGAACGTGAACTGGCTGAACGCCTTTATCAGGAAGGGGACCTGGAGGCAGCTCGTAAGCTGATCATGTCGCACCTTCGTTTTGTTGTACATATTGCCAAATCCTACTCCGGCTATGGTCTGCCACAGGCCGATCTCATTCAGGAAGGCAACATCGGCCTGATGAAGGCCGTCAAGCGCTTCGACCCGAATGTGGGTGTGCGCCTGGTGTCTTTCGCTGTTCACTGGATCAAGGCCGAAATCCATGAGTTTGTATTGCGTAACTGGCGCATTGTCAAAGTGGCGACCACCAAGGCCCAAAGAAAACTGTTCTTCAACCTGCGTAAAGCCAAGAAACGTCTTGGCTGGTTCAGTCATGAAGAGGTACAGCAGGTAGCCGATGAGCTGGGCGTCAGCACCAAAGAAGTATTGCAGATGGAAGCCCGCATGAGCAGCCAGGATCAGGCATTTGATCTGGCCGCTGACGACGATGAAACAGGCAACTTTGCGCCTGTCCAGTATCTGGAAGACAAAAGCGCCGATGTTGAAACCGAAGTGATGGATGCGGACTGGGATGAGTCTGCCACACAGCGTCTGTATTCAGCCATCAAGACGCTGGATGAGCGCAGCCAGCATATTATTCAGTGCCGCTGGCTGACCGACGACAAGACCACTTTGCAGGACTTGGCCGACAAATATCAGGTGTCTGCCGAACGGGTACGTCAGATAGAAAAGAACGCCATCAGAAAACTTCAGGCTGCCATGGTCTGAGAATAGAAAGACAGAATAAAGGCGCCGTTGGCGCCTTTATTGTTTCTGCACGTCATTCTCGGAGCTGGCGGGAAGCAACCAGTAAACGCCCTTGAATTCCGCCACGGGCTGTTGTCCGTCATGGATATCCACCTGCAACCTGAATGGACTCTTCTTGCCTTTACCCAATAACTCGAACCGGCCGTTCACCGACTCAATATTGCAGATGGCCCTCGGCTGCATGCTGATAGGCTTGTGATAATGGATATCCGCGTCACCCAGGACGATCTCCCCCGCCAGCCCTTTTTCTTTCAATAACAGAAACAGCATACCCCACCCTGTCAGCGTGGCCAGGGAAAAAATGCTGCCGGCAAACATAGTGCCATGCAGGTTGATGTTCCTGTTCAGGGATGCCCTGACTTCCAGGGTTCGGCCACTGAATTGGTGCAGTTTGATTCCCATTTGTTCACTGATGGGGATCGTTTCGTACCAGGTATCCTGCAGCTGTTTACACCATTTGGGATGCAGCATCACCGCATTGAGCTCTGTGAGCTTCTTGACCATCTGCTCCCGTTTGAGGTGACCGAGCTCGGTGGTCGCTTCGCCGACCACTTCAAACCCACAACTCTTGAAAAAGGGTGTTGAGAGTTCACGGCTGTTGGTCACGATACGTTCAATACCTTCACTGCGCGCCACGGCTTCCAGGGCAGAGACAATCAGCTTGCCCAGGCCCTTGCCATGATGGTCAGGGTGCACGGCAATATGGCGAATCTGCGCCTCTTCAGGAGTATTGAAATGCAGTCGGCCTATAGCAATCACCTGCCCCTGGCCATTGCGCACCATCTTATGAATGCCCACCTGCTCGTACTCGTCTTTTTCTGACCCCGGCGGATAATTCCAGGGCTTTCGCAGCATCAGCCAGCGAAAATGGAAATACTGCTCGAAATCTTCATCCGTGCTTGGCGTATCGACTTTATACATTTAACTTATCCACAGCTTGTTGTCCTCGAACAGCCCCACGGCCGTTTTTTATCTGGCTCATTCCGGGTCGGCAGCAGTATATTAACCCAACCACTCATTACTCTATGACGCTATCAGGAGCGACTCTGTTCCATCTGCAAAATGAACTTCGAGGCGGCTCAATGCTTTACTGGCATGCAGACCAGCAACTCACCGTCCATCAGAATAACAGATACCGCTGGCTCAACCTGGGTCAGACCGTACAGACGGTAATGGACCTCGGCAATCCCGCCAGGCCCGTGCTGCCCCACCTGCACGCCATGCTGATGGCCTTGTACCTGCGTCCTGAGCCACGCTCCGTGCTGGAGTTGGGTCTGGGAGGCGGCGCCCTTTGTCGCTGGTTTGCCCACCAGCCAGAACCGCCAGCTTATCATTGCATAGAATACAGCGACCCCATCATTCACTGCTTCCATGAATATTTCAATCCCGACGCCTTAGCGCCCCATCTGCAGAAGGCGGATGCCAAACTGGCGATCAGGCAACACCAGCATCAGGATCTGCTGCTGGTGGATCTGTTTGGAGAGGGCAGACAGCCAGAATTCCTGTCCCGCAGTGAGTTTTATCATCACTGCCTGGAAAGCCTCTCACCGGATGGCGTCCTGGTGGTCAATCTTCTCAGTCATTCCCAGTTGCAGATTAACCACATCCGCCAGAAACTGGCGATCCTGTCCGGCCAGGCCGTGCAGCTTATTCATGTGCCCGGCTATCACAATCATCTGCTATTGGCGTCTCCTGCAGGCTTACCTCCATTGCGCTACTGCTCCGAGCTGGAAGACTTTGCCGCGCAACATGGCCTGAACCTGGAAGCCTTGCGGGTAATTGACTGAAAGGTTACAGACCTGTCCGGAGTCGGTCAGAAGCAATCAGGTCTGAAGCCAGAACGTGACCGGGCCATCATTGGTCAGGCTGACCTGCATGTCCGCACCAAACTGACCGGTTTCACACACCACACCACTGTCCCGCACCTGTCCTACAAAATACTCATAGAGCTGTTCACCCATCTCAGGTGACGCACCGTTTGAAAAGCTTGGCCGGTTTCCCCTGCCCGTGTCGGCCACCAGGGTAAACTGCGAAACCACCAGCAAAGCGCCGCCGGCCTGACGGACGTTCAGGTTCATCTTGCCTTGCTGGTCAGCAAACAGGCGATAATTCAGTACCCGTTCACACAGCCGTCTGGCTCTTGCCAGACAGTCATCTTTCTCCACCCCCAGAAAAACCAGTACGCCCCGGTCAATCCGTCCAGCGACGCCTCCCTCAATGGTCACTCTGGCTTCACTCACTCTTTGTAACAATGCAATCAAGTAAAAATCCCCGTCAGGGCTGTTTCATCCCCCAGATTGTGACAAAGTTTGCTAGGCTAACCAACTGAATTACATTAGTCTTTACAGGCATTCCAAGCAGATAAAGGAGAGTTTCATGCCAGGTCAGGGGTCAGGCGGTAATGTACTTGCCGCCATATGCAGTTTCTTTATTCCGGGTTTGGGCCAGTTGGTACAAGGTCGTATTCTGGCCGCGCTGATCTTTGCCATTATCGCCTTTGGTGGCTATGCCCTGTGGTTTCTGGTCATCCCGGCCATCATCGGCGGGCTTGCCCATTTGTGGTCAATCATCGACGCGGCAAGATTCCGCGGGGTGGGGCCATGAAAAGGCTGGCTGCCTGCTTCGCCGGAATCCTGCTGCTGTCGGGTTGTCAGTCAGCCTACTATTCGGCAATGGAAAAGGTCGGCATTGAGAAACGCGAAATCCTGGTGGACAGGGTCGAGGAGGCCAAGGATGCTCAGGAGGACGCCCAGCAGCAGTTCAGTTCTGCTCTGGAGAGATTCAGCCAGTTGATTCAGTTTGACGGCGGCGAATTGCAATCGGTGTACGATGATTTGCGCGACCAGTACGAGGCCAGTGAAACATCGGCGAAGCGGGTCAGTGACAGAATAGACAAGGTCGAAGACGTTGCCGGCGCCCTGTTTGAAGAGTGGCAGGATGAACTGGAACAGTACAGCAATGACAACCTGCGTCGCGACAGCAAACGCAAACTGCTGGAAACCCAGCGCCGCTACCGGGATCTCCTCGGCTCCATGCGAAGGGCAGAGTCAAAGATGGCACCCGTCCTGTCTGCCCTGCAGGATAATGTGCTGTATTTGAAGCATAACCTTAATGCCAGTGCGATTGGCGCCCTGCAGGGGGAGTTTGGCAATATCAAACGGGATATCAATCAGCTGCTGGAAGAAATGAATGCCGCGATTAAGCAATCCAACGAGTTTATCGCCAGTATGAACTGAGCCGGGACACAGACAGGCCCGGTCAGTTCGCCGGGCTGTTTTTGTCCTGCTCAGGCGGGCCTTCTTCGTCCTCCACCAACAACGACTCCACCTGCACAGTAAACTCGGCGCCAAGCAGTACAACAATCCAGGACAGGTAAATCCATACAAACAGAATGGGTACTGCTGCCAGAGCGCCGTAGATGACCTGATAGGAAGGAAAACTGCTCACATAGAGAGCAAAACCCTTCTTGCTCAATTCAAACAGGCAGGTTGCCAGAAATGCCCCCGCCAGTGCGTTCCTGGCCCGGACAGTCTTGTTGGGCACTACCATATAGAGAATAAAAAAGGCCCCCAAGGACGTTAAAAACGGCACCATCTGCAGCAACAGGGTGGTGATACCCGGGGTATATTCTTCGGCAAACTCAGCCAGACCCACCAGGTAAGAACTGATAGCCAATCCCGTCCCCATCAGCAGCGGGCCCAGCGTCAGCACCATCCAGTAGATGGCGAAGGTAAAGATCGGCCTTCGCTCACTGGACGTGCGGAAAATGTGATTTAGGGTTTTATCCACGTTGGAAATCAACAAAAGCGCCACCACCACCAGGAAAACAATGCTGATGGCACTCATCTCTGAGGCATTGGCCACAAACTGTGACACATACTTCTGCACTGTTCCGCCGGCGTGGGGGACAAAATTGTCAAAGATAAAGGACTCCAGCTTGGCCCTGGCCGAGCCAAAAGCGGGGAAGGCCGATAAGATGGTGAAAAACACCATGATAAAGGGTACCAGGGACAACAGTGAGACATAGGCAAGATGCCCCGCCGTGACAGTGATCCTGTCCTCGGCACAACGGCTTAGCATGCCGCCGGCAAAACGCCTTATGGAATCGAATGAAATGTTTCCCAGCTTTTTCAGCCACTTGTTGACCAACACCCAGGCGTCCTTCCACTTTATATCTGACAATCAGTCTAACCTAGAGTGCCGGATGGATAAATCATGTACACCAGCGGAGGCTGAAATTTTTCCAGGCAATGCAGGTCATTTTACGGGTCTAGTGGGACTAAACCCTACAATGCCTGGAGCAGGCGGGGAAAATTTCACCCCCCCCACTTGGAAGCCGCCTTAAACTAGCCCATTCTGCGTGGTGACTGCTTGAAAGATAGCCGATATTCCTGCGCAGCCGAGTCCTGACTGGGCGAACTTCAGGCAGCGGTCATGACTTATCCTTTTGCCACTCTTTAGGTGGCCCGCAATCCCAACATATGACAGATGGCGTAGCTGAGTTCGCAACGATTCAGGGTGTAAAAATGAAAGTTGCGCACCCCTTCCTTGGCCAGTATTCGCGTCATATCCATGGCGATACTCGCACCAAGCAGATTTCGGGTGGTCTGATCATTGTCGGCCAGCCCATCATACATCCTGTGCAACCAGCCGGGGACATTGACATTGGTCATGCCGGCAAATCTGACCAGGGTATTGTAATTGGTGACCGGCAGGATACCGGGAATGATCTCCAGATCGATACCGGCTGCTGCAGCCCTGTCCCGGAAACGCAGAAAGACTTCGGCATCAAAGAAGAACTGGGTAATGGCCGCGGAGGCCCCGGCTTCGGCCTTGCGCTTCAGATTGAGCAAATCGAACTGGCCGTTGGGGGCTTCAGGATGGATTTCCGGATAAGCGGCAACGGCGATATCAAAGTCGGCTACCTCTTTGAGCAACGCCACCAGATCCGCGGCGTACAGATCCGTTTTTGCCACCCCTGCGGGCAAGTCACCCCGTAATGCGACGATTTTGCGGATGCCCGCCTGCCAGTAATCCCGGGCAATCTGCACCAGTTCATCACGAGTGGCATCCACACAGGTCAGATGCGGCGCTGCAGCGACCCCTGTTTCAGCCTGGATACGTTTGACCACATCATGGGTCCTGTCCCGCTCGCCACTATTGGCACCATAAGTGACTGACATATAGGCTGGTTTCAGCGGAGCCAGGCGCTGTACTGAATTCCACAGGGTCGTTTCCATCTGCTCGGTACGGGGCGGAAAAAATTCGAAAGATACATTGATGTTGCGCAACTCTGACAATGAGTTGTTCAGTGCATCGATACCTTGCGCATAAGACTGCATAGAGACTCCTGGGAACTGAAATCGAACATTTTAGCCGTTTAGACGTCCAAATCTAACCGGATTTACACTGGACATCAAGATGTTTGGACATCCCTGATTGACTGGATGCCGGTAACGGTTAGAATTTTGCCATCTAACTTACAATAAAATGAGCAACCAAATGGCTAAATGGAACGGCGATTACATTCATCCCTACGCCGAGCACGGCAAGAAAAGCGAGCAGGTAAAGAAGATTACCGTGTCCATTCCCCTGCGGGTTTTGAAGGTGCTGACCGATGAACGCACCCGTAGACAGGTCAAGAACCTTCGCCATGCCACTAATTCCGAACTGTTATGTGAGGCGTTTCTGCACGCTTTTACCGGCCAGCCCCTGCCCAACGACAAAGACCTGCAAAAGGACAATCCCTACCGGATCCCTGCAGAAGCCAGGGCTATCATGGAGAAGATGGGCATCGACGTCGACGAAGTGGAAGCCCAGGAAGACTGAAAACAGGTTGGGCGGGCCAACCTGCCCAATTATTCGGCTGCCTTGACCTCCAGCACGCCCACTGCCACCCGAACCACTTCCACTTCCTGATTGGCAGCCAGGTCCTGGCTGCTTCTGACCTGCCAGAGAATGCCAGAATAACGAAAGGGGATGCTACTGCCCGAATTCAGATCTTCGGGCAGGTTAAAGCGGTAACCGACCATATCATTGGTGACATCCTTCTTCTCCACATAGCCCTGGTAACGCTTCATGGGCCGCCACAACAGCATGGCCAGCACAGCACTGAGGATCGCTACATTACCAATGGCGCTGAACAGGCTGATGGGAAGCCAATCCATATTCATCATGCCCCCCACCACCAACGCCGAGAGGCCGATGTATAGAAGGACAAAAGTCGAAAAACCCAATACCAGGATTTCGATGGCCAACAGCAGCAGGCCAAGGATCATCAGCGCTTCGGGCAGGTGTGATGCCATATCGTCCATCAGGAAGCTCTCTCTTTATTCAGGCTTTGGATAATGCTGGTGGCTTGGGCCACGATGGACGCAGCGTCAGTGCCATTATCCGGCAGCAACACCACGGAGGACTCCCTGGCAATAGCATGCTTGGCTTCAATGGCCTTGGTAGCCAGATCCAACTGGATGGCCTTCTGGCCCTGTTCTGTGTTCGCCGCGTCTCCCACCATGCGCAGGGCACCGGCCTGGGCTTCGGCCACCGCCAGAATAGCCTTGGCTTCACCCTCGGCCCGCAGGACTTTCTCTGCCTTGTCGGCCTCTGCGGCCAGCACTACGGACTGTTTTTCACCTTCTGCCCTATTAATGGCTGCCTGCCTGTCCCCCTCGGATTCCAGAATCTGTGCCCGCTTGACCCGTTCGGCTTTCATTTGCGCTTCCATGGCTTCCATCACCGAATGGGGCGGCACGATATCCTTGATTTCGTAACGCATTACCTGAATGCCCCAGGGACCGGCTGCCTCATTGATGGCGGTGACAATATTGGTATTGAGCAGATCCCGCTCTTCAAAGGTCTTGTCCAGTTCCATTTTGCCCAGTTCTGAGCGCATGGTGGTTTGGGCCAATTGGGTCACGGCAAAAACATAGTCGTCCACTCCATAGCTCGCTTTGTAGGGGTCCAGGACACGGAAATAGAGCACGCCGTCCACTTTAAGAGAGATATTATCCCGGGTAATGGCGCTCTGTTCGGGTACATCCACTGCCTGCTCTTTTAAGGAACGGTCGGCCGCCACCCGATCGATGAAAGGCATCAGGAAATTCAGGCCTGCTTCCCGGGTGGACTGGTACTTGCCGAATCGCTCGATCAGATAGGCACGATTCTGTGGTACAAACAAAATGGCGGATTTAAGCAGTACCACCACAAAAATCAGCAGGAAGGTTTCGATTCTCAGTACATAGTCAAACAGGATATCCATATACATCTCCGGGAATATGAGGAACTTACCTTAAGACAAGCGGGGGGACCCGACAACAGAAATTTACCGTTATACTTTTATCCGTTGATTCAACCGGCAAAAGGAGCGCAGCTTGCAGTCATTGATAGAAAAATTCGATCTCAAACCCCACCCGGAAGGCGGATATTACCGGGAAGTCTACCGCGGAAAACTGCAGATTGACTCGCCGGTGACCGGCGACCCCAGGCAAACCCTCACCCATATCTATTTTCTGCTGACGGCGGGGGATGTCAGCCGCTTCCACCGGGTGTTGCATGACGAGGTGTGGAATCATTATGCCGGCGCCCCACTGCGCCTGATCGATCTGCACGAGGGCAAAGTCAAAGAGATCCTGCTTGGCCCTCAACAGAGTGAGTTTACCCATGTGATCCGCGGTGGACATTACCAGGCCGCCGAGAGCCAGGGAGACTACAGCTTGCTCGGCTGTACCGTGGCGCCGGGATTTGATTTTGCCGATTTCAACTTTATCGAGCCGGGTAGCGACCTGGCCCGGTTTATCCGGGAAAAACAGGCCGATTTACGCAAGTTTCTCTGACAAGCCGTCTGCTGAGAGCTAAAAAGTGCTCAATCGAGACGCAAGTAACGCCGTTCATCTCAACAAGTCGGGAGCAACCCTGAGTAAGCGTTCTTTGGCTTCAACCCTTCGGGCTGGCACTATTTCGTCACCCACCCGCGTCATCCGTCGCTTATTTAGCCCCACTAAACCGCGCTTCTTCTTCCTTGCCGGGCAAGGCAATGGCCTGCAGCAGAGCTGTCAATATGAAAGACAAACAGGTACTAGGAAGCCAATGGCAGGCTGACGCTGACGGTGACGCCGGTACCGTCGGGCTGGTTCTGCAACCTGATACCGCCCTGGTGAAACTCCGTGATCAGCCTGGCAATGTATAAACCCAGCCCCAGATGAGGCTGGCTGCCTGTTTGACCAGAGTGCCTGACCGACACCATAGAGTCGAACAGACGCTCCTGCATCTGTTGCGGCAAGAGGGGACCCTGATTGCTGATATGCAAGGTTAACCGACGGCCCTCACGCAACAGCCGGATCCTCACCGGGCTGTCAGGGGAGGAAAATTCCACCCCATTGGCCACCAGTTTGTCCAGTAACTGGGCGCATAGCTCGGGGGCACCGTTGATGCGCAGTGGCTGCTCACTGATGTCCAGGGAAAACTGCTGGTGGGGATAGGCCATTTTATAGCCCTCTACACAACCTTCCACCACCTGCGCCAGATCAAAGATCTGCCGCTCGGCGCTTTGCAGGCTCTGTTCCAGCCGGGTGGCCTCGCTCATATTGGTCAGTATGGTGGAGAGCCGGTTCAAGCCCTCCTGGGCCCGTTGCATGTACACGGACTGGGCGAGCTGCTCTTCTTCCATGGCCAGGGTTTCCAGGGAGCTTCGCACCACCGCTACCGGGGTGCGCAACTCATGGGACAGGCGAGAGGACATGTTCTCCAGATAGTGGTGGTATTGACCCAGGCGCTGGACCATCTCGGCAAAACTGCGCGACAGATCGCCAATCTCGTCATTCACAGTGGAGGCCTTTATCTCGCCACAGATACGTCCCTGCTCATCAATGGCCTGCTCTGTCTGGTCTCTTAGGCGGCGGATACGGCTGGAAATCCTTGAGGCCAGCAACAGCAGGGCCAGCGTACCCAGCAACATCACCCCGAGCATCAGGGTAAAGAGTTTTTCCAGGGCCAGGTTGCGCAGACTGCGTATGCCATTGGTGGTCTCCTCTGCTATCACCGCTCCCATTACCTGTTCGTCGATGAAAATGGGATAAGCGGCGGCCAGAACCACTGCCTTATTGTCAGGGGTCAGCCGCCAACTCGAACCGGGCTGACCGCTAAGGGCTTGTTCGATATGGCTGCCCTGCAGGTTGGCCACATCGTACAACTCGTCGATAAAGTCCTTTGGGGGACGGGTCAGAAACTGATAGTAGAGCGGGTGCAGCCAATCGCGCTGGATTGCCCCCCACCAACCACTGTCCTTTTCGCCCTCTACTGTGCGGCTCCAGATACCGTCGGAGTTTTTGATGTCGCCAGAACGGGCCAGCACACGCTGATGCTGATCCACCACCCAGATCCGCGAGTTGGTATGACCAAGACCTTTGATAATCTGCTCAATCTCGGGAGAGGGCACCAGGACGGTGCCCAGCTTCTCCACATCCCAGACATCTGAGGTGCCGATGGTCGCCAGGGGTGGCTGACCGGCCCGGTCCACATCGGTAATGGCAAAACTCAGTTTGCTGCCCAGTAACTCCAGGGGGATGCGCAGCTCTACGTTATATCCCCGGGACGTTTCCCGCCAGGCCCCCTGGATTCGGCTTTCTGGTCGTAGCGGCTTGTTTTGCTGCAGGGCCTCTATATCCATTTCATAGGGCGTGAGCCAGCCAGGTTCGGCGGTGGTGATCAGATAACGACGGAAATCGCCGGCCGGCGTGGTAAAGGCAATCTGCAGATAGTCGTTCAGGTCCACCCTTAAGCTGTTCGGTGGCCGATAGACAACCTGATCGTCGAAGACCTCAAAATAGGCGTACAGATAATTGCGAAACTTGCCGACCAGATGATTGAAGCTCAGGGTGACGGGGCGATCATCCTGCCTGCCCTGTATGAGGTGAGTCTGGTCATAATGCAGGGCATGGTGTTGCTGGCGCCAGTCACCCAGGTTTCCATCCAGCCGGATAGGGTCGACGATGGGATAAGCATAAAGATCCCGGCCTTTTTCCACGCTTAGGTAGCTGGCCTGCTCATCGAATAGCTTGGGCCTTTCATGCAGGGCGGTGGCTACCGCGCGCACCGTGCCCAGCAGGGTTTTTTCCTGGCCGGCACGCAGGTATTTTTCCATCTCCCACACGTATTCATAACCCAGCCAGGGAATACTGAACAAAAAAACCGACAGCAGCAACAGCTTGAAGCGCAGGCCAAAACGTAAAGGGGAACGGGTCAATTAACAGTCCTTATCCGCCGTCCAGCGATAACCCATGCCATACACGGTGTCGATACAGTCAAATCCCCCGTCCAGTTGAATAAATTTCTTCCGGATCCGCTTGATATGGGAAGTGATGGTACTGTCGTCCACCACTACCCTGGCGTCCTGCATCAGATGCTGACGGCTCTTCACGTGCCCGGAAAAGCGTGCCAGGGCATGCACCATCCAGAATTCGGTGACCGTCAGATCAACGGACTGCGCCTTCCAGCGGGCCTGCATACGCGCCAGATCCAATTCCAGGCTGCCACAGAGCACTTTCTGTTCTCTGTCCTCCGGTTGTGCCAGGGCTTCCATGCGCCTGAACAAGGCCGAAATACGCGCTGTCATATGCGGCATGCTGATGTCTTTGGTCAGGTAGTCGTCGGCCCCCATACGCAGGCCAGACACTGTGTCCAGATCCGAATCCCGGGCGGTCAGGAATATAATGGGCAGGGTGGGCGACATACCGCGCAATGACTGGCAAAGGAGAAACCCGCCGTCGATTTCATCCTCCAGGCCGATATCAATAATGGCCAGATCCGGCAGGCGCTGGTCAAAGCCCGCCATGGCCTGCCTGCGGTTGCTGTAGGTGGCCACCTGGTAGCCCTGACGGCGCAATACAGCCGCATAGTTCTCACGCAGGGCGGCTTCATCTTCAACTATGGCAATGCGACGACTCATGGCAAACCTGTGAACTCCTCAATCTGTGGCGACTATACCCCAACTATTTACTGAAACTAGTTCAGCAGGGCAAATGCCATCTTTTCGCCACAATTGATCGGCGGATTGCCCTTTTTGTTCCCCTTTTGCGCCAAACCGGAGCGCTTTAATCGGTAGTGTTGAAAACAAACCACTTCCCATCAGGAGAACCAAGATGAAAAAACACATTATTACGTCCAGTCTGATTCTGGCCTTGTCCAGCCCCGTTGCCCTGGCTGAAGAACAGGACATCAAGAATGCGCAAAATATCGGCCTTGGCTCAGGCTTTGTGCTGGGTGCCCTGGCCGGCGGCCCTTTGGGCGCCATGATCGGCGCCGTTAGTGGCATTTTTGTCGGTCACTCGGTGGCGGCAGACAAGGAAATGACCGAGATGGAAACGGCCCTGGCCAGAAATGAGGCGGAGATCAATCAGTTGCTGGCCTCAAACCAGCAACTGCTGACCCGTCTGCGCAGCAGTGAACAACAGATGCAGTTGCAAACCGTATCTGCGCACGATGATGAACTGGCCACCGACAAAGGCCTGAGTATGAACGTGCAATTCAGGAGCGGTTCAAGCGAACTGGAGTCCATTTATCAGCAACAACTCAGTGAACTGGCCCAGGCGGTAAAGCGCAACAAGGCGCTGCGTATCGAATTGTCCGGTCATGCCGACCGCCGGGGCGACGAACACAGCAATCAACAGTTGTCGTTGGAACGGATCAACGCGGTCCGGCAGCTACTGACCCGACAAGGGATTGGCGAAGGCCGTATCAGTGCCCGCGCTCACGGTGAAGCCATGCCACTGGATCGGGCGCCCTCGCTGGACGGGGACGCATTCGATCGCCGGGTATCCATCAGGTTGACCAACGAAGGTCCCCAGACCGCACAGAACCAATGAGGAGCAGCTTGTCCGGCCAGGCCCCTTATGGGGTCTGGTTAGGCGCCGACCCGGCCAAGGTAGTCCAGCTTACCCAGCTCCACACCTACATGTCTGAGAATGGCGTAAGCCGTGGTCACATGAAAATAAAAGTTCGGCAATACGAACTGGGTCAGATAGTCCCGGCCATTGAAATTCAAGGTGATACTGGGAAAATTTAACTGAATGGCTCTCTCTTCGCTGCCAGCGAACTGTTGCTCTTCCAGCTTTTGCAGGAAGGTGAGGGTCTTCTCCACCCGGCCTTTCAGTTCGCTCAGCGTCTTCTCGTCATCTTCAAAGCGTGGATTATCTATTCCCGTCAGGCGAGCCCCACAGCCCTTGGCGGTGTCACAGGCGATTTGCACTTGTTTGATCAACGGCAGCATATCGATGGCCAACCTGCTGTTGACCAGCGTTTCAGAAGCAATCTTCTTCTGCTCTGCAAAAGATTCCGCCTTGCTCAGTATACCAAGCAGGTTATTCAGGGAATGGGTCAGCAAGGGGATAGAGGCCTGATACATGGAAAGTGACATGGGATGCTCCTGTGTATTGTTGCAATCTGATGCCCTGATTTTATTGCAGGGACCTAAGTTGTTGTTGTAACCATTGTTGGAACTGGCTTTTCGGTAAGGCGCCCGACAAGCGGGTCTGTTCCTTGCCCTGATAAAATAGTGCCAGAGTCGGAATTGAGCGAATCTGCAACCTCGCAGCCGTATGGGAATTGGCCTGGGTATCCAGCTTGAAAAAACGCACCGGCGTCGGCCAGTTCGCCGCCACCTGTTCGAATACCGGCGCAAAGCTCAGGCAGGGTCCGCACCAGGGTGCCCAGAAATCCACCACCACCGGCAGCTCAGAATGCTGAATATGCCGATCAAAATTCTGATCCGTCACCTGGACCGGTTTTGCAGGCAACAGCTCTGCTCTGCACTTACCGCAGAGGGGAGTTTGTTGCAGCCTGTCTGCGGGAATTCTGTTGATGGCGACACATATTGGACATGTGAGTTGGATAACATCGGCCATAAAAATCTCGGCATGACACTTTCCCCTTATGTTGGCGCTGATTGGTGTCTTTCAAGTCACCCGGCTGGAATTAATCGGCATTATTATCTTGCAGGCAAAGACCTGGCTTGCTAATTAGGAACTGAGACCCAACTGCAGATGGAGAATATGGCGCAACCCAACAGACCCGACAGTGCTGCCGGAACAAGAGGCGGCGCCTTTTTGCGCCGGCTGAAAAGACTCAGCCCCTACGCCCTGCTCACCCTGGTCATGCTGCTGATTGCCCTGTTGCTGGGAGGTTATGCGGATCACCTGAACAACCAGCGCGCCCTGCAGACCAGCCGGACCAATGTCTCCGATCAACTGGGCATGCTGCGGGCCAGGCTGGAAGGGGTGCTGAACAGCAACCTGCAAATCATCCAGGGCCTGATCGCCGTGATCCGCACAGAGCCGGATATGGATCAGGCCCGCTTCACCGCCATTGCCGAACATCTGTTCGGTGAAACCAGTCAGCTACGTAATATCGGTGCCGCACCGGATATGGTGATCCGCATGATCTACCCATTGCAGGGCAATGAGAAGGCCCTGGGGCTGGACTTCCTGCAACGGCCGGAGCAACGCGAAAATGCGTTACTGGCCAGGGATACCGGACAGATGACCCTGGCTGGTCCCATCGAACTGGTACAGGGCGGCCAGGGCTTTGTCAGCCGGATTCCGGTCTACCTGCCCGATGAACAGGATAAAAACTTCTGGGGCCTGATATCCGCCGTGATCGATGTGGAACGTCTTTATCAGGCAGCCGGTTTTCTTAATCCACAACTGGAACTGAACATTGCTTTGCGCCGGGTGAATGACTCAGGACAGGCTGAGGTGTTCTTTGGCGATCCCGCCTTGTTCGACAATCAACCGGTCATGCAAAGTATCCAGCTGCCGGCCGTTGAGTGGCAGATAGCCGCCATCCCCCGTCAGGGCTGGCCACCGGTAGCAGACAATGCCCCGCTGTTCAGGACCATTGTGGTGGCCCTGGCGGCCCTGTTCCTGGCACCTGTGCTGATGCTGGTCAGCACCGCCAGAAAACGCCGTGACAACGAGCGACGTCTGAAAGGCCTGTTCCACCTCTCCCCGGTAGGAATTGCCCTGAATGATTTTGAAACCGGCCGTTTTCTCGACGCCAACGAGGCACTGCTCAGGGTTACCGGCTTCAGCAAGCAGGAACTGAAAGAGCTGGACTACTGGCGTCTCACGCCGCGCAGCTATCAGAAACAGGAACAACAGCAACTGGAAAAATTGCACGAAACCGGCCAGTACGGACCCTACGAAAAGGAATATATCCGTAAGGACGGCAGTCGATTTCCGGTATTACTCAACGGGATGCTAATTCATGACAGCCAGGAAAGGCCGCTGATCTGGTCCATTATCGAAGATATTTCCGAACGTAAACAAACCGAGAAGACGCTGCAGGAACAGCGCCAGCAACTGGAGTTGGTACTGGAGAGCACGGCGGTGGGGATCTGGGACTGGAATATTCCCTCTGGAGAAATACGTTTCAACGAGCGCTGGGCCGATATCGTGGGCTACAGACTGGACGAGTTGCAACCAATAAGTATCAACACCTGGCTGTCGCTGGTGCATCCGGACGATCTGGTCGAGTCCGATGCGCAAATGGAAAAGCACTGGCGGGGGGAGGCGGACTACTACATCTGCGAGTCCAGGATGAAACACAAGGATGGCCACTGGGTTTGGATACTGGACACCGGCAAAGTCGTGGAGTGGACCGACGATGGCAAGCCCAAACGCATGGTGGGGACCCACCTGGACATCAGTGTACAGAAACTGGGCCGGTTGGAACTGGAAAAATCCCAGCGGGAGCTGCAGAATTTCTTCGATTTATCCAGCAACCTGCTGTGTATCGCCAACACGCGGGGGTATTTCGAACGCATAAACAAAGCCTTTATCAGGGTGCTGGGTTTCAGCGAGGCAGAAATGCTGACCCTGCCCTTTGTCGAATTTGTCCATCCAGACGATGTCCAGGACACCCTGAACGAAATGCGCCAACTGAATGCGGGTAAGACCACAGACTCCTTTACCAACCGTTATCGCTGCCGGGACGGCAGTTATGTCTTCCTGCGCTGGAACACCACCCCTGATCAACGTACCGGCAAGCTTTATGCCTCGGCGGTGGATGTCAGTGAGCAAATACGTCAGGAGCAGGAGCTGACCCGCCAGCGGGAACTGCTGGAAAACATGAGTCATCAGGGCAGGATTGGCGCCTGGGAAGCGGATCTGAATGAAAATAACGTTATCTGGTCCAGAACCACCCGGGAGATACACGAGGTACCCGAGAGCTTTGAACCCGATCTGGAGAACAGTATCGCTTTCTACAAGGAAGGCAGCAGCAGGGAGCGTATGCAAAGTGCCCTCAACCGGGCCATTGAGAAAGGCACCCCCTGGGATATGGAGCTGCAACTGCATACGTTCAGAGGCCGTGAAATCTGGGTACACGCCACAGGCCAGGCGGAGCTCAGGGAGGGTAAATGCGTTCGTCTGTTCGGCTCATTTCAGGATATCGACGTCAGAAAACGTGCAGAGCTGGCCGATCAGAGTATTGCCAGGCACAATCAGGTGCTGGCCCGGTTAACGGTGCATCCGGCCATTCTGCAGGGGGAAATGAACAGCGCCAAACATACCCTGGTCGAACAACTGAGTCTGGCCTTACAGGTGGAACGGACCAGCCTGTGGCTCTTTTCACCGGATCGGGCTGTGCTGTATTGCATCGCCATGTACCAGCGTTCAACGGGTCGGTTCAGCCAGGGACAGGAACTGAAGCGCTCAGACTATCCAAAGTACTTTGCCGCCTTATATCTGGACTCCCATATTACCGCTCACGATGCCCGTCAGGATCCCAGAACCGAAGAGTTCACCGACGCATACCTCAAACCCAACAATATCTGCTCGATGCTGGACACGGTTATCACCAGCGGTGACAGCATCATCGGCGTACTTTGCGCCGAACATACCGGGGAAATACGCCAGTGGGGTAAGGCCGAGGAGACACTGATCGGCTCCCTTGCCACCCTGGCCGGCAATGTCTATGCCTCTGAGCAACGGAAGAAGGCCGAACGCCAGTTGATTGCGGCGAAGGAAGCGGCCGAGAAGGCCGCCAGGGCCAAGAGCGAATTCCTGGCCGTCATGAGCCACGAAATCCGTACGCCCATGAATGGGGTACTGGGTATGCTGGATCTGATGCAGGACAGCAAGATGCCGGAGGATCAGCAACGACGGGCCGCCATTGCCAAGCGCAGCGCCGAATCCCTGCTCAACCTGCTCAATGACATTCTGGATTTCTCCAAGGTGGATGCGGGCAAGCTGGAGCTGGATGAGATTGAATTCGATCTGTTCGAATTCCTGTCCAGCGTGGCGGAGAACAAAGCCTACCAGGCCAAGCACCAGGGACTGGATCTGGTGCTGGATCTCACCGGTGTGAGGCACCGTTTTCTCAGGGGCGATCCGGATCGGCTGCGTCAGATCCTGGTGAATCTGCTCGGCAATGCCCTGAAATTTACCAGGCAGGGACACATATGTATTCGCTGTCAGACGCAAAAGCAGCAGGACGCTGTTCAGCTACTGGTGGACATTGAAGATACCGGTATCGGCATTCCCCTGGACAGGCAAACAGAGCTTTTTACCCCCTTCACCCAGGTCGACGCCTCAACCACCCGACACTACGGCGGCACAGGGCTGGGCCTGGCCATCTGCAAAAAACTCTGCGAGATGATGCGAGGCAGTATCCAGGTGCAGAGTGAACCCGGACAGGGCAGTTGCTTCTCCTTTAACGTCAGCTTGCTGCCAGAGCACGGCAGACAGCCCTGTGACTGGCCACCACTACTGCCTGAACAGCGGGTGCTGATTGCCGAGAGCCAGGCATTGCACAGAGAGGTTTTGCAGAGCCAGTTGCAAGACTGGGGGGCTGAGGTGGCAAGCACGGATACCCTGGCGCAGATCGGCTCCCTGCTCCTGAAGCAGGCTCCCCATAAGGTACTGGTGGAGACCCGGCTGCTGGACGACCCTGACAAGCTCAAGGAACTGGTGGACTGGGCCCGAGGTGAAGGCCGCGATATGGTTGGCTTAATCGATGTCAGTCAGTCCCATGCCGACGAGCTTGCGCGGGGTCTGACCGCCACGCTCAGCAAACCTGTCTCGCCGTTAGATCTGGCCCGGCTGTTCAGGACGGAACATCATTACCCCCCATTACCACCCGGCCCCCTGCAAGCCGGGGATGCCGCCCCCGGGTCCCATGGCACCAGCACAGACAGGGTGCTGTTGGTAGAAGACAATATGATTAATCAGGAAGTGGCCAAATCCATGCTGTCACGGTTGGGCCTGAGTGTGGAGGTGGCCGAAAACGGCATCGAGGCATTGGAAAAGCTCAGGCAACAAAGTGGACAACCTCCCTTCCGGCTAGTCCTGATGGACTGCCAGATGCCCCAGATGGACGGCTACGAAGCTACCCGCCGGATCCGTCTGGGTCAGGCCGGGGACCAGCATCGGAACATTCCCATTCTGGCCATGACCGCCAATGCCATGCAGGGCGATGAGGAGGCTTGTCTGGCAGCCGGTATGAACCGCTATCTGAGTAAACCCATCAACCTGCAAAAACTGCAGGCCTGTGTGAGGGAGCTACTGCCTGAACTACCGCTCAACCTGCCCTGAATCAAAACTGGCGTACTCCCTGACCAGGGACTCTGCGGCGCGGGCGATGATTTTTTCTCCGGCTTCCACGCTGGCCTGGGCAGGATCCGAGCCGATGCGCCCGTCTGCGAAGCGCTCCCGGTAGGCATGGGCGTGGCTGATTCTGCCGGTGGGCGCAATTCTCGGCGACATGCTGACCTGCTTCTGGGCCTGGGGATAAGCCGCATAGGTGACCGCCACTTCAGACGCCGTGGCATGCATGCCGTCCCCCTGGGGATAAATTTCCCGGCACAGCTCTGCCACCCCAGGTAATTGCCACCAGTTCTGCAGTTTAAGTTCCAGGGGGGCGGGGGGCTCGGCGGAAAAGCTTATTCCGGCATAGATCTCGGCAAACGCCGCCTGGATGGTCGCCACATTGCCGCCATGGCCATTGAGAAAATAGAGTCGCTCGAACCCATGACGCCGGAGCGAAGCCACCCAGTCCACCAGCGACTGGATCATGGTGGAGGGTCTCAGTGTAATGGTCCCGGCAAAACCCAGATGATGCTGGGCACAGCCCACCGAAAAGGTCGGTCCAATCAGCATGGGCGTGAGGCTTTCTGCCTCACCGGCAATGATTTCAGGACACAGGGCATCAGTTCCCAACAGACCGTTGGGTCCATGCTGCTCAATGGAACCTATGGGGATCAAGATACTTTTTGACTGTGTGAGGTAACTGTCGATTTCCATCCAACTGGCGGTAACAAGTTTCATTCTGTCGGCTCTCCCGGATTGCAGACGCTTCGTATGTAAATTTTTTCAGATTCCACTATAATTCGCGCCCTTTTGTAAAAACAGAGTGGTCCTGTCGTGGCAGAGAAAAAATTCATCACCTCCCAGGCGTTGCTGCAGGATGCATTTCGTCTTGCCTCTATCGTTTTTGAAGACGGGTTTCGCCCCGACTACATAGTGGGTATCTGGCGTGGCGGCGCTCCCATAGGCATTGCGGTACAGGAATTTTTTGAGTTTAAGGAAGTCAGGACAGACCATATTGCCGTGCGCACTTCTTCCTACTATGGCATTGGCAAGCAGTCCAAGGAGATAAAGGTCCACGGTCTGCATTACCTGATTGAGAATGCCAATGCCGACGATAAGCTGTTGATTGTCGACGATGTCTTTGACTCGGGACGCAGTATCGAGGCCCTGCTGCTACAGATTCGCAAGCTGTCCAGACTCAATACCCCCGGGGATATCCGTATCGCCTGCCCCTGGTACAAACCGGCCAACAGCAAGGTTGATATCGTGCCTGACTATTTTGTCAACCAGAGTGACGAGTGGCTGGTGTTTCCCCACGAACTGTCCGGTCTGACTCCCCAGGAACTGGCCGAAGGCAAGACCGAGCTGGCTGAAATTATGGACATTCTGGTCAGATAGCCTGCCGGCTACCGTAAAACAGGCTGTTCAGCCAGGAAAAGCCGGTTAAGGCTGTGGCAAACGGCGATGCAGCTGCATTTCCTTTTCGGCGCGGAGCATATCGGGATCGGCAACGGCCTTCACCGCGGCAATGAAATCGATCTGTCGTTGCGGCAGATTATTTTCCATTGCCCCGCTAAGGACATGCTGCACATACCAGGCGAAGGGCAGCAGGTTGTCATCGGTACGGCTGGCAATAAAGCTCTGTACCTCCAGACGCTGATGCTTTTTATACACGGCCAGGGTGCGTCGCTGGTAGCCGTCCCCTTCAATTTCATCCAGTTTAGCCAGGCCATCTTCCGGCAGTTCATAGATAACCCCCCAGATCACATCCCGTTCATTGCCGGTTCTTCTGGCGTTGGCCTTGGCCGACCCGTCCTGGCCCACCTTATTGAAAATCAGTTCGTAGCCTATCAACTCGGCCGTGCCAATTTTAAGCGCCTGGGGAAGTCGACTGCGCAGTCGCGCCGATGACATATTGGATCCATAGGCAAAATAAAGCCTGTCACTGTGCATGTGGCCTCCTGTTCAACCTGTGACTATAGCTAAAGATCCTGTCCCTCGCCTGTCCATGGGGAACGCTGCCAGCCAAGCTTCACCCGCAACGGTCCGGAAGCCTGAGGCATATTTATCCGCCCATGTCGATGGAAGCGCCCCTTAGACGACTAATAATGCAGTGCAATAAATGGATTTCATTTATTGTCTTGACCTGAATGAAGCTTGAGGTTTTATCCTCCCGACTCGTTTCATAGTAATGGCAATGGAGAGAAAAATATGAACAATGGCCAGTATCTTAAGTCCGATCCGTCGTTGGATCGGCCCTTCAATCACGGGCAGTGGCCCACCAGCGCTCAGGGAGGGCATATGCAGCCAGTTATCAGTGTCAGGCATTTGGACAAGGCTTACACCTCGGGCCACCAGGCTCTCAAAGATATCAATCTGGAGATCCGTCGTGGCGAGATCTTCGCCCTGCTTGGCCCAAACGGCGCCGGCAAGACCACCCTGATCAGCATTATCTGCGGCATTGTCAGCCCCACTGGCGGCGAAGTGATGGTCGACGGACATAATATTCTCAGCGACTATCGCGCCGCCCGGGCGCAGATAGGACTGGTGCCACAAGAGCTGTTTACCAACACCTTTGAAAGTGTGTGGGCCACGGTCGCATTCAGCCGGGGTTTGTTCGGCAAGCCCAAGAATCCGGCTTATCTGGAACAGGTATTGCGTAGCCTGTCCCTGTGGGACAAGAAAGACGCCAAGATCATGGCCCTGTCCGGCGGCATGAAACGCCGGGTGCTCATCGCCAAGGCCCTTGCCCACGAGCCCAATATCCTGTTTCTGGACGAACCTACTGCCGGAGTGGATGTGGATCTTCGCCGCGATATGTGGGAGCTGGTACGTCGACTCAGGGAGCAGGGCGTAACCATTATCCTTACCACCCACTATATCGAAGAAGCCGAAGAGATGGCTGACCGGGTCGGCGTGATCAGCAAGGGGGAACTGATCCTGGTGGAGGACAAAGCGACCCTGATGAACAAGCTTGGCAAGAAGCAGCTCAAGCTGCAGTTGCAGACTCCCCTGTCCGAATTGCCCGGCGGCTTGACCGCATTCCAACTGGAGCTTTGCGACAACGGCCACCAACTGGTTTACACCTATGACACCCACGCCGAGCAGACCGGCATTGCCGAGCTGCTCAGAGCCCTGAGCGGGCATCAGATAGACTTCAAGGACCTGCAGTCTTCGCAAAGCTCCCTGGAGGAAATATTCGTCAACCTGGTGAGGGAAAAAGCATGACCATCAACCTCTACGCCATTCGCGCCATCTACCAGTTCGAAATGGCCCGCACCTGGCGCACCCTGCTGCAGAGCATCGCCTCGCCGGTTATTTCCACCTCCCTGTACTTCGTGGTATTCGGCTCGGCCATCGGTTCGCGCATGGTGGAAATCGACGGCATCAGTTACGGCGCTTTTATCGTTCCCGGCCTGATAATGCTGTCCCTGCTGACCGAAAGCATTTCCAATGCCTCCTTCGGTATCCATATGCCTAAGTTTACCGGCACTATCTATGAGGTGTTGTCGGCGCCGGTGTCGCCCCTGGAGATCGTCACCGGCTTTGTCGGCGCGGCAGCCAGTAAATCGATTATCCTGGGCATTCTGATCCTGGCCACCGCCAGATTGTTTGTGCCCTTTGAGATCGTCCATCCCCTGTGGATGCTGGCGTTTCTGGTCCTGACCGCCCTGACGTTCAGCTTGTTTGGTTTTATTATCGGCGTCTGGGCCGACGGTTTCGATAAGCTGCAAATCATTCCGGCCATGATCATTACACCACTGACCTTTCTGGGCGGCAGCTTCTATTCCATCAATATGCTGCCGCCCCTGTGGCAACAAATCACCCTGTTCAATCCGGTTGTCTACCTGATCAGCGGTTTTCGCTGGGCTTTCTACGGGGTGTCTGATGTGAGTGTCGGCATCAGTCTGGCAATGACACTGGCGTTCCTGCTGGTCTGCCTGCTCGGTGTGTGGTGGATATTCAAGACGGGTTACCGGCTGAAAAGCTGAACCTCCCATAGCCGGCCCTTGGCACCAGGCCGGCAGCCTCGTCTGTTCACGCCAGGCAAAATGCGCTAGCTTGGTCCGCTTCAGCCAGATTGAGAAGCGAAGATGAGAATACCCCCGATTATAGGTATTGCCCTTTTTGGCATACTGTTAAGTTTACCGGCCGGAGCCAAGCAGGCCGGCGAACAGTTCCGGCAATTGCTGGCCACCCACTGGCAACAGGCCCGGCAGGAACAGATTTTCTTTCGCAAGGATCCTGATACGTTTCGCCTGAACGGGCAGTTACCCGATGTCTCCCCTGCCGGTCGGGAAAGGCGCGCCGCCTTCAATCAAAAAATACTGGATCAGTTGGCAAAGATAGAGATCAATCAACTCAGTCCGGCCGACCAGTTAAGTTACCGCCTGTTCAGGTATGAGCGCCTGACTGAGGCGGCCAGCCACCAGCAGTTCGATCATCTGTTTCCCATGCACTATTACAGCGGCTATCACAGTTACTTTGCCGCCGCCCCGGAGAATATGTCGTTTTTGACCAGGAGGGACTACGAGAACTATCTGGTCAGCCTGGCGGATTTCCCCCGATACAACCAGCAGCATATCAGCAACCTCAGGGCAGCCATCGAAAAAGGCTATACCCACTACTGCCAAAGCTTTGCCGGTTATGAAAAGTCCATCAGTCAACATCTGGTCAGGAATGTGCAGGACTCGGCCTTGTATGCGCCATTTGCGCAGATGCCGGAGCGCCTGAGCCAGGCGGATAAGGACAGATTCCGGACAGAAGGCCAACGGCTGATAAAAGAAAAGGTCATCCCTGAATACCAGATGTTGTATGACTTCTTTACCAGGGAATACATGCCGAATTGCCGCACAGTGGTAGGCATTACTCAGCTTGAAGACGGCAAGGCGTATTATCAGTACCTGATCCGTTTTTACACCACCACCGATCTGAATGCACAGCAGATACATCAAATGGGTCTGGAGGAGGTTCAGCGGATTCGTCAGCAGATGGAGCAAATTATCCGTCAGGTGGGTTTTGACGGCAGCTTCAGAGAGTTTATCCAGTTCCTGCGCACGGACAAGCAGTTCTATGCGCAATCCGAACAGCAGTTACTGGAGCGGGCCAGCTATATCACCCGTAAAATGGCCGGTCAGTTACCCAAGTGGTTCAGAACCCTGCCTCGTACACCTTTTGATGTGAAGGCCAGTGCCAACGGCGGATCCTATTATGTGGCCTCCGGCGGCAGCGGCACCACCTCCGGCACCTATTTTCTCGGTACCAGTGACTTACAGGCGGCCCCCTTGTACAACCTCGAAGCCCTGACCTTTCATGAGGCAGAACCCGGGCATCACCTGCAATCCGCCCTGGCGGCTGAAATGGACATGCCTGAATTCAGAAAGACGCTGTATCACTCTGCCTACGGCGAAGGATGGGGCCTGTATGCAGAAAGCCTGGGCAAGGAAATGGGCTTTTACCAGGATCCCTACAGTGACTTCGGCCGGTTGACTTATGAAGCCTGGCGAGCCTGTCGTCTGGTGGTGGATACCGGAATGCACGCCCTGGGCTGGTCGCGCCAGCAGGCCATTGACTACCTGGCAGCCAATACCGCCCTGACGTTACCCGAGGTAACGGCTCAGATAGACCGCTATATCACCTGGCCCGCCCAGGCCCTGTCATACAAGATAGGTGAAATGAAGATCCTGGCGCTGAGAAAGCTCGCCGAGCAGCGCCTGGGTGAAAAATTCGATATTCGCGCATTCCACGAGCAGATACTGAAGACCGGCAGCCTGCCCCTGGATTTACTCGGGGAACTGACCCTCGAGTGGATCGAGGGCCAGCGCTGAGCGTATTATACCAATCGGATTACTGCCGGTTAAGGCAGGGACGCCTGGCATAGGGCTTGGAGGTCAGACTCTGTTCTGGCGCTTCAAGGTGATAATACAGGGATTGGATCGCCCAACCGTTTTCCCCCCGGTACCACTGGATGCTGTTGATGCCGGTAAAATCGGGCTCCGGTTGCAAGGGATCGGTACGGGATTCCACAATACTGACCACGGCGGCAAATCGGTCAAACACTTCGGCCTGCCGACTCACTTCGCATTCGTAGAACCCATATTGTTTTTCCCTGTCCTGGCTGTGAATAAAGTCACTGGCACTGGTTTGACTGAACAACGGCTGACCATCCCGGTAGCGGCCGCCCATTACCTGCGCCTTTTCGCCAAACAGGCTGCGCAGGGTACTGATATCTGGTTTCTTGCCCGGCTGATTGGGCAGACTGTTCCACAAGGCATCATTGGCCCTGTCAAGTGTCTGTTGGTCGGCTGCCGCCGACAGACTCAGCATTCCCAACAGCATCAGGCGGAGACTTAGTGGCATGATTTTCCCTGGCTTTAGTGAAAGCTGCAGCCTAGTCAAATTCAAAGGGGGTCACCAGAAGTTTCAGACCAGCTTACCGCATTTTGCGACTGTCAGGACGCGTCCCCTGTACCGGCCAGATAGTCCTGCAACGCGAGGGTCTGCGCCTGGTCAAATTGCAGGCCCAGCTTGGTGCGCCGCCATAATATATCCTCTGTGGAGCGCGCCCATTCCTGTTCACAAAGATAATCCACTTCCCGCTGGTAGAGTCCATGGCCGAAATGCCTTCCCAGGTCCGGCACCGAACGGCAGTCCTGCAACACCCCCTGGGTCAGGGTGCCATACTGGCGCGCCAAACGGGCCACCAGGTCACCTGGGAGCCAGGGATAGTCTTGTTGTAGCTGGCAAATGAGGATCGGTAAGTCACTGAAGTCCCCTCCGGGCAGCAGACTGTCTGCCGTCCAGGGCCTGCCCATACCGGGAAACAAGCCAACCAGATGATTAACGGCGGCCTGGGCCAGCCGCCGGTAGGTGGTAATCTTACCGCCGAAAACGGTCAGTAAGGCAGCCTGATCGTCGCCATGACTGAGTTCCACCCTGTAATCCCGGCTGACCTGGCGGGCTTCTAGCCGATTATCCTCAAGCAAAGGCCGGATACCTGAATAGCTGTGCACCAGATCAGAAGGGGCCAGCTGGGCGCAAAAGTAGTCATTGACTGTATCAAGCAGATAGCGGATTTCAGGGTCGCTAATGCTGACCTTGCCAGGCTCTCCATCAAACTCCACTTCTGTGGTGCCAATCAGGGAATATGCCTGCTCATAGGGAATCACAAATACGATCCGCCCATCCCGGTGTTGCAGGATATAGGCATAGCCGTCGTCCTTGATTCTGGGCACCAGAATGTGACTGCCTTTGACCAGCCTGATCCGGTTCTGACTTTGCAGCTTCAGATCGTCTTTAAAAAAACGGCCCACCCAGGGGCCGGCCGCATTAGCCAGCACCCTGGTCTGCACCTGCCTGACCCGTCCTGTGCCGGCATCCTGCAAGGTCACCCGCCAATAATCCTGATGGCGCTGTGCACCGGTGCAACGGGTGTGGGGGAGAATACTGGCGCCGTGGTTCCGGGCCTGTCTGGCGACCAGGATGACCAGCCGCGCATCATCCACCCAGCCGTCAGAGTACTCGAAGCACTCCCTGATATCCGCCTTTAAGGGGCTGCCCGGTGCCATTCTGACTCTGGCAGAGGGAGGCAGGCTGACACGCCGGGCCAGGTGATCATACAAAAACAGGCCGGTGCGAATCAGCCAGGCAGGACGCAGGTGGGCACGGTGGGGCAGCCGAAACCGTAACGGCCGGATAATATGCGGGGCATTTTTCAGCAACACTTCCCGTTCCGCCAGTGCCTGATGCACCAGCCGGAATTCATACTGCTCCAGATAACGCAGTCCACCATGGATCAGCTTGCTGCTGCTCGATGAGGTGGCCCAACCCAGATCCTGTTGCTCACACAGCAGTACGGACAACCCCCGACCGGCCGCATCGGCGGCGATGCCCACCCCGTTGATGCCCCCTCCCACTACCAGCAGATCCACTTTATCGGTCATATACCACAATCCCGGTCACAGCCTTGAGTTGAATTTAGTCCTGTGTACCCGACCTGTCAGGCGGGTCGCAAAAATTCCTTTGCTGGAATATGGTTATACCAATTGGATTAATCTTTAGTGCAATCCGATTGGTATTAGAAGCATATTCCAGCCGGAGCATTGTTATGAGCCGTTACCTCCTCGCCATCGATCAGGGCACCACCAGCTCCAAGGTGCTGCTGGTAAACAGACTGGGCCGTATCGAAGATATGGTTCAGCACGACTTCATGCAGCATTACCCCCACCCGGGGTGGGTGGAGCACAATCCGGATGACTTATGGCAGACGGTGCTCAGCGGTTGTCGTCAATTAATGCAGGAGCACCAGCTCAACGCCAGCGATATCATTGGTATCGGCATTACCAACCAGCGGGAGACCAGTCTGGTATGGGACAGGCAGTCCGGTGAGCCCGTTTACAAAGCCATTGTCTGGCAGGACAGACGCACCGCCGATTACTGCCAGCAACTGGCGCATCAGGACCCCACCCTGGAAGCCCAACTGCAAGCCAGAACCGGCCTGCTGCTGGATCCCTATTTTTCGGCCAGCAAGATCCGCTGGTTGCTGGATAATGTTGAGCATGCCAGAAACCGGGCCGAAGCGGGCGAGTTGTTGTTCGGCACAGTGGACAGCTATCTGTTATGGAAACTGACCGGCGGCAGACGTCACGCCACCGACGCCACCAATGCCTCCCGCACTTTGCTGTTTAACATTCACGACCAGCAGTGGGATCCCTTCCTGCTGCGCCTGTTTGGCATACCGCCGGACATGCTTCCACAGGTGCTGGATTGCGCAGCCGATTTTGGTACAACGCAGCCCAATTGGCTGGGTGGCGAGATCCCCATTCTGGCCATGGCCGGTGACCAGCAGGCTGCGTTGGTTGGACAGGGCTGTTTTAAGTCCGGCATGGCTAAAAGCACCTATGGCACAGGCTGCTTTCTAATGCTCAATACCGGCAACCGGGCCCTTAATTCACGCCATCGTCTGCTGACCACTCTCGCTTACCGGTTGAATGGACAGGTCACTTTCGCCCTGGAGGGCAGCATCTTTATGGCCGGAGCGACCATCCAGTGGCTGCGCGACGGCGTACACTTTATCCAGCAGGCTGATGAATCAGAGCAACTGGCCTGTATCGTCCCCATCGACCATGGCGTGACGCTGGTGCCCGCCTTTACCGGCCTGGGTGCGCCTTACTGGGATCCGGATGCCCGGGGCGCCATTCTGGGCCTGACCCGGGACACCGGCATTGGTGAAATCGTCAGCGCCGCCCTGCAGTCCGTCTGTTATCAGACCAAGGATCTGCAAAAAGCCATGGAGGCGGACGGCGTCCGTCCGGTGGCGCTGCGGGTCGACGGTGGCATGGTGGTCAACAACTGGCTGATGCAGTTTCTGGCCGATATGCTGGGCGCCCCTGTGCAGCGCAGCCAGCACAAGGAAACCACGGCCTTGGGCATAGCCTACCTGGCTGGTCTGCAGGCTGGCGTATTCGACTCACTGGAGCACATCGACAAACTCTGGCAGTCGGATCGGGAGTTCAGGCCCCTCTTACCTAAACAAGAACGGGACAAGCTTTACCAGAAATGGCAAGAGGCAGTTAAACGCGTACAAACATAATCCTCTGGCCTTAGGGCGTGCTTATCTTTCATATTGACGCTCTGCTGGAGGCCATTTGTTTTTCCAGCAAGGAAGAAGGAGTGCGGTTTAGTGGGCCTAAATAATCGACTGACCAATGGGAATGGAACCCATTGGAACAGCGAAGCTGGCCGCGAAGCGGTGAAATATAGGGATATATTTCATATCACGCAGTTGGACGAAGAAATGGCCCCAGCCCGAAGGGTTGAGGCCAATATGAAAGATAAACACACCCTAGATTTTTACAGTGGATTAGCGGGTCATTGCCAGTAAATCCAGAAACCGACAATATATAAGCGCATCAACAATGGAAACCTGGAGTAAATAAGATGGATCTAAGGCAGGCACAACAGGATATGCGTCACGGTTACCTCAGCGGCTATCCCGGCCTGGCGATTTCGGGGCTGGTCTGGTTGGCAGCAGGTTTTGCCGGCTGGTCTTTCTCACTCCAAACAGGTGCTTTGACCCTGTTTTTCGGCGGCATGGCGATTCACCCCTTAAGTGGGTTAGTTGCCAGGTTATCAGGCCGGCCTGGCACCCATAGCAAAGAAAATCCGCTGGCGGCCCTGGCGCTGGAGTGCACTATCCTGCTGTTTATCGGTCTTTTTATCGCCTATTCCGTGTTTCAGTTAACACCCGCCTGGTTTTTCCCCATCATGCTGATGACAATTGGTGGCCGTTATCTGGTGTTTTCCACCTTGTACGGCATGCGGATTTACTGGGCAATCGGCGCCGTTTTGGCCTTGCTTGGTATGAGCTTTATCCAGCTTGGTCTTAACCCACTGTGGGCGACAGTGTCGGGGGGAGGTATTGAATTACTGGGAGCCGTCCTTGTCTTCTTGCTGACCAGGAAAGAACCGGCTCCACTGAGCAATACGGCAGATTGACGCATTCATAGACGAGGCTGAATTGAAAAACCTGATGCTAAGCGATGACAAACGCCTGCTGGACAGACCCAGAATCCATCAGTTCCTGACTAGGGATAGCTCCTGGGCCCGGGGCATAGACCGGGCAACAGTGGATCGTTCCATTGAGCATTCTGTGTGCATTGGAGCTTATTTTGGCGAGATACAGGTGGGATTTGCGCGAATTGTTACTGACAGAGCCACTTTCGCCAACCTGGTCGATGTGATTGTCTGGCCCGAATTCCGTGGCCAGGGCATCTCCAGGCAGTTGATGGAGGCGGTGTTGGCACATGCCTCGGTCAAAGGCATACGCCGCTTTACCCTGGCTACGTCAGACGCCCATGGTTTGTACAGTAAGTTTGGATTTACGGCCCTTAACAAGCCGACCACCTTTATGGAACGCTATGAGCCAAACATATATCGTGCTGCTAAGTAGCGGTTGAGTTTAGCCAATTTAAGCGGCCTGGCACCGGCATCCGCTGCCTGGCTGCATCAGGTGGGCATCGATTCTGTCGACAAACTGCACCTAACCTGTGCCCTGCCGGCCTTCATCCGGCTGCAACAAGCCGGACTGAAACCCAGCCTTAATTTCCTCTATGCCCTGGTGGCCGCGACAGAGGGCCGTAACTGGCAAGAGGTGGCGGCTAACGACAAAGGCGCTTTGTTGATTGCACGGGAAGGCCACCGGGAAAATCAATCCAGCGCAGACCAACAGTCTCCTCACTCTTCCTGACGCCTGTCAGTTTGATTCCCCGCCCTCCCCTGACTATGGTCAATAGTTCCCTTGGCAACTAATGCAGGAGTGACGCACCATGCTGGTATTTGGCAACCAACCTGAGACCCTGCCGGTCAGCGTCCAACAGGACGCCACCACCGGCCTGCCGCTGCTAAGCGAGCGGGATTCCATCATGCAGGTGATTCTCGCCTACCTGGCCCTGCCGTACTCGGTCGTCGCTTATGGCTGTGGTAAAAAGACCAGTCTGATTATCGACCAGCTCATTGGCATGGGTATTCCACCCTATGCCATCTCCCGGGGGCTGGTGCTGGAATACGATATGTCGCCAAACGCCCTGGAACAACAGGATTACCGGCAGCGGCCGCACTCGCTGGTGGTGAAAAATCCGCTCCATCAGTTGGGCCAGACCCGCGACCCGGTGCTGCGGGACATGCTCAGGCAAAATTGCCGGGATGCGGAAGTACTTGAGGACAACAGCGTCAAGTTGGGCCGCTTTATTCTGCGCACCGAAGCCGAGGTTCAGCTCGGTATCACCCGCTCCCATGTGTTTGCCCGTCTGACGTTCTGGGATGAACAACAAGCCCGCGTTGTCGAGCAGGTCATAGATCCCGGCCTGAATGCCAGCGAAGGCTTTGCGGTGGAAAAGATTCGCGACTATCTGCATGCCCCCCAGGGACTGATTTTTGAGGCCCCGCTACTGGCCAACTTTCATCTGGATGCCCGTTACCTGACCGGGACCCAGCAACAGGCGGTTGAATCTCTTCTTGGCGACCAGCCACTGGCGGACCTCAGCCTGGAGCAACACGCCAGGCTGGTGCAGGGACTGACCGGGGCCGAGCCAGGATCCCTTGGCGATCCGCTGACCTGGACCTATGCCAATAACCTGCCGGCCAAAGAGGAATATAGCCAGGCCGACAAGGATCACTTTCAGCAGCAGAAATATTACACCGGTCGCGGCGACGGGCTGTTTAGCGCCCGCCGGCAACTGTGTAACGCCAGGGAGCAGCGCAGCGGCGACGCACCAATCATCCTGGCACAACTGCGTGATATTATCGAAAACTCGGATGCCAGGCGCATTGCCAAGAAAGACGCCCGCTGGTCCCTCCGGCAACTGGTCCCCCTGGCCGACGCCGCCACAGTCTTTGTTTACTACCATTCGCTGAAGAAGATGGCCGGTTGCCTCAGGCAAAAGGGTAACCTGCTGGACTTTCTGCATGACCCGCAAAGCCTGCAGGACATGCGGGGGATTGGGGCCCGGTTGCGTCGTCGCATTGACTGGCTGGGCAGGGTGTCCCGTGAGGAAGACGGCCGCATCGATGCCCGCGCCCTGACTCCCGGCTTTACCCGCGCCACCATTGAAACCATCCGCCAGATTAATGTGGCGGGGCTGGAGGCTTTTATCGACAAGGTAGGGAATGTGCACGGGCTGCTGCTGAGTGAGTCACAGCGCAAGGCCCTCAGCCGGGGGGAAGTGAGACTGGCGGATCTGACCGCCAATGGCATCTGTCACGGCTCGCATATCGATACGGTCAATGATGCCGGCAAGTTTGACGGTCGTCTGGGCGTGTTGTCTGGCCTGGAGACCCTGCACGTGCTTGAAGATCTCAGGCGCTACTTTGACTTACCCTGGGAAGCCGACGGCGGTGTCTGTGCTTATATGTCCGCCTTTATCGGTGAGGAGATGACCTTCACCGGCGAAGGGGTCTCCATGCCCGGCAGCGCCGCCGTGGCAGGGCGGGGTGATCCACAGGCCATCCACAGAATGCGCAATCAGGAAGGACAGCGCTGGGGCGAGTGTCTGCAGCGCATGCTGCAAAGCCTCAAAGCCGCGCAATCGGCGGGTGATATCCGCTTGTTCAACCGACTCGACAAGGCCGAAGACGATGGGTTGGTCCAGGCCTGTTCCGACCCTCAGGATTTCTACAGCCGCCACAGCTACGAGCGGCACATAGAGCAGGGGCCCCTGCTGGACAGAGCCAATGTACCCATTGTGCAGGTGGGCACCATCATGGGTATCTACCAGGAGGACTTCAGTTTTGAAGGGGACCTGGCCGAAGCCGCTGCACTGGAGCTGAACCGGCAACTGCGTCGCCTCACCCGCCAGGATCAGTTCAATGATGTCAGGATCACCGTCGGTATCCTGCAGGGTGAAGGTGAACCCAACAGCCTGGAAAATGTTTATCCGGCACTGCGCTGGACACTCAATGGTGAGATGAATCACGCCGGAGCCACCCCCACACCGGACCGCCGGGATCCAGGGGTAGCCGCGGCGCGCCTGGTGAGAGAGTTTCTCGACTGGTTCGATAAAGTCATCCGGCCCGGCGAGCGCTTCAGTGGGGTCAAGCCGGTGGTGGGCAATATCCGTCTCACCCCTGGGTGTAATCGCAACGTCATTCCGGGGTCCGCCAGTGTCACTACGGCCCTGACCTGTGAAAATCAGGCTGTACGGGGACTCATAGATGAACTGACCCGCGAGGATCTGGCGCAAACCCTGGAGGGCTATGTTATTGGCTCGCTGGCCAGGCAGGTGGTCGGCGGAGGTGAAGGCATACGCCTTTGCCGGGTAGACCCTGTCAGCTACGTGAGCACGTACAGACGGGCAATAATGAGTATTGATCTGCGCTCTGACGAACAAGAGATTACCGACCGGTTCAGGACAGAAATTGACAGGATCCTCAAAGGAATCAGTGAGCGCTACGGGGTAAGCGTGCGCGGTGAGCTGCAACAGAAGCTGCCCCCTTCGTTGCTGAGAGAGTCGGGCCAGGCGCTGTTGATGGAGCGCAGCTATGGGGGCAGCCATAACCCCAGGGAAACCGAGCTGCTCAGCGACATCGTGCGCGGCAGCCTGCTGCAGGTGCATGTGACCCGCCAGGTATTGAACCGCCCGGATCTGCATGGCTTCAACCTGTTTGAACAGCTCGAGCGGACCATGCCCGGTGTCTGGCGTGACAAGATGGACAAATTCACCAGTGGCGCCCTGCATGACACCTGCAATATTGCCGCCCGGGCCAGGGAAAGTTGACACATCTCCACCCGGTCGGCGGGGGCGGTTAATTTCCACTGCACAAAGGGTTCAGGCTGATGATATCCTGCCCTGTCATCGGGTTGAGAATCACATAAAAGGGAGTTGATAACATGAAAAAATATCTTTGCCTCTTGCTGCTGGGACTGAATCTACAGGTTCTGGCCGCTGGTGAGCCAGAATCCCATGACGGCGCTCGTGGGTGGCTGAAACTGGTCGACAGCGGGGACTATGCCCAAAGCTGGCAGCAGTCGGCCGATTATTTCCAGAAACAAATCTCAGCAGACAAATGGCAGGCTGTGGTGTCTGATGTGCGGGATCCCCTCGGTCCCCTGGTGTCCAGAAACCTGATCAGCGAATCCTACCGTGATCAGATGCCCGGCGCCCCGGACGGACAATACAAGATCCTGGAGTTTGAATCCTCTTTCCTCAAGAAGGCCCGCGCCCAGGAAACTCTGGTGATGATCAAGAAAGATAAAGACTGGCGTGTGGTGGGTTACTTTATCAAGTAGCTCCCTTGGTTTTCGTCCACAACCATCGTCAGGAGGGAAGCATCATGATCACCAACATACTGCTGGGCAGCAATGACCTGAAGAAGGCTGAGCGTTTCTATGATGCGTTGCTGACCGAGTTTGGCGCCAGGCAGGTGATGAAAAACGACCGTTCGATTCTGTGGAAAACGCCGGATAGTCCGGTTGGCATCGCCCTGTGTGTCCCCTTCGATGGTCAGCCCGCTTCCAGCGGTAATGGGACCATGATTGGACTGAAGGGCAAATCCCCACGAAATGTCACGGATATTTACAATAAGGCCCTGGCCATGGGCGCGAGCTGCGAGGGCCCGCCCGGGGAGCGGCGGCCGGGGGTGTATGCCGCCTATTTTCGTGACCCCGACGGCAACAAGTTCGGCATTTTTCATACTGCTACCTGACCTCCTGCCAGCAGTTTTGCTATTTTAAGAATGTCTGAGAGCAGCAAGGAGAGAAAATCATGAATGAAGCCACCATGGCCGCATTGGTTCTGTTTCTTGGCGGGGCACTGCCGGCCTATCTGTTTGCTTATGCCATAGGGGTCAGGCAAGCAGTGCATCTGATCGCCGGCTGGCACGAAAACAAGGTCACGAATGCCAAAGCCTATGCCCAGGTGATAGGGGCCAGTCTGTTTGTGATGGCAATCGGCATGACCCTGGCAGCATTGCTGCTGTGGGCACAGATGATTTCCGGCAACGAACTGCTGGTGTTGCTGTTAAGTGCCTCTACCCTGCCGGTTATCGGTGCGGTATACGGTTGGCTGAAGTACCGTCCGCGCAATTAGCTCCAAGTTAGGGGCCCGGACGCGGGCTTTTCCGGCCTGACAGCTATGGCCCCATGGACGGGCTTGGCTTGAAACTGATATAAGTTTGACTCCGCCACCCTGAGAGAGCCCCTATGCAACTCGAGTCCCCCTTGGTCAGCACCGATTGGCTGGCCGCACATTTACGTGAACCGGATTTGATCATTCTGGATGCCAGTATGGCGCCACCCGGGGAACAGCTGAGCCCGGACCTGGCCTGTATTCCCGGTGCCCGGCGTTTCGATATGGATCGGCAGGTTTGCGCCCCTCACAGCCCCTTGCCCCATACCCTGCCCTCACCTGAGCACTTCGCAGCACTGGTGGAAGATATGGGGATAAGCAACCACAGCCAGATAGTGGTCTATGACCAAGCAGGTCTCTACTCCGCACCACGCGCCTGGTGGATGTTCAAAATCATGGGTCATGACCGCATCCATATCTTGGACGGCGGGCTACCCCTCTGGCAGGAACAGGGCCACTACACAGCCCCCACCCATGGCCTGAGTAAGGAAAAGGGCCATTTCCGGCCAAACTTCAGGGGCCATTTAGTGGTGTGTGCCGAAGACCTGCTGGCAGCCGCTCAAACGGGTTCGCCAAAGATCGTTGATGCCCGTTCCCGGCCGCGATTCTGCGGGACACAGGCAGAGCCGAGACCAGGTCTGCGCGGCGGCCATATTCCCGGCTCATTGAACCTGCCCTTCAGTGAGCTGATTCAGGCAGGGCGGCTGTTGGATCAACCCGGTTTGCAACAGGTATTCACCGCGTTGAATCTGCATAAAGATCAAGCCCTGGCCTTCAGTTGCGGGTCAGGGGTCACAGCCTGTATTCCCCTGTTGGCGGCCTATATCTGCGGCTTTCACAGACTGGCTTTGTATGACGGTTCCTGGGCCGAGTGGGGGGCCAGAAGCGAATTGCCCGTCCAGACAGATTGAGCAAGAATTATCAAGTCAGCCCCACAGGTTAGGTGCTAGTCTGCTCCCCTGACTCATCACTGGCTCCTGCCATGCAGTTACAACGCGTGCTTGAATACATTGCCGGCCACCTGGACGACGACCTCTCCCTGCAGGTGCTCAGTCGGGTTGCCTGTGCTTCCCCCTATCATTTTCACCGTCAGTTTTCCGCCCATACAGGTGTGGGTACAGGGGCCTACATCCGGGCTTTGCGGCTTAAACGGGCGGCCCAGAAACTGGCTTTTCGACCGCAACAGTCCGTCACTGACCTGGCCCTGGAAGCCGGCTACAGCAGTGTCGAAGCGTTCAGCCGGGCCTTTAGGCAATTATTTGGCGAATCACCCAGTGCCTTTAGGAACGAGCCTGATTGGCAGGCATGGTATGGACAGCTTTTACAACACAACTCAGGGAGCATTAACATGGCTTTACAAACCGTCAGCGTAGTGAACTTTCCAGCCACTTCCATTGCCCTGCTGGTCCATACCGGGCCGATGCAACAGTTGGGGATGTCCCTGCAGCGCTTTATTGCCTGGCGCAAGGCCTTCGGCAGCCCACCTGACCGCAGCGCCACCTTCAACCTGTTATACGACGATCCCCACCAGGTGGAGCCGGGGGCATTCCGTTTTGGTATCGCCTCAGCCCATCAGGAGGTGGCGCCAAATGAGCAGGGCGTGGTGCCGTCGACTCTGCCGTCCGGGCCGTGCGCCAGGCTCGAGCATCAGGGCACGGATACAGAACTGTTTGCAAAGGTTGAATGGCTGTACGCAAAGTGGTTGCCGCAAAGCGGTCATTCCCTGCGTGATTTTCCCGCTTTTTTGCACCGCCGTACTTTTTTTCCTGACGTGCCGGAAAACCAGGCCAGGACAGATATTTACCTGCCACTCAATTCCATCACCCAACCTCAGGGTGAAGGCCTATAGCCGAGAGGCGCCGGTAGACAGGGCAAAAATGCCCGGGATTATTTACGAGTTGAAATATTCCTGGGTACCATGGGCTTCCAGTGCCTGACCGATGCGCTGAAGAGCCAGCACATAGGCGGCATTGCGCAGGCTGCAATCCAGTTCTGCTGCCTTGTCCCAGACCTGCTCAAAAGCGTTTTGCATTCTGTCGTTCAGCCGATCCCGCACGGTGGTTTCCTGCCAGCGGTAGCCCTGGCGGTTCTGTGCCCATTCAAAATAGCTGACTGTCACGCCGCCCGCATTGGCCAGGACATCCGGGACTATGATGCAGTCCCGCTCCCGCAGGATCCCATCGGCTTTGGACGTGATGGGACCATTGGCCACCTCCACGATGTGGCCGGCCCGGACGCGCCCGGCATTTTCCTCTGTTATTACGCCTTCCAGGGCAGCGGGAATCAAGATATCCACCTCCAGCTCCAGCAGCTCTTCATTAGTGATCTTGTCATGCTCTACCTGCTCGCAGACTGACTGATCACAATAGACCGCTTGCAGCTTTCTGGAACGCTGTTTTTCCTGGTAGATGCTTTCCACATCGAAACCGCCCTGGCAATAGATGCCGCCTTTGGAGTCGCTGATGGCCACCACCTTGAAGCCTGCCTGGAATAACAGTCTGGCCACCACAGCGCCGGCGCTGCCAAACCCCTGCACGGCCACTGTGGTCTTTTCCGGCTCAAGATCCTGCCTGTTCGCCAGGGCCCGGGTACAGAGATATGCCCCGCGTCCGGTGGCATCTTCCCGACCCAGGCTTCCCCCCAGGCTGACCGGCTTGCCGGTAATGACCCCGGGCGCCTTGAGGCGATGAATCGCTTCGTACTCATCGGCCATCCAGCCCATGATCCTTGCGTTGGTGTACACGTCCGGGGCGGGAATGTCTGTCTTGGGCCCGATAAAGTCAGCCATGCTGCGGATATAGGTACGGGCCAGGCGCTCCAGCTCCATGGGGGACAGCTTCTTGGGATCGACGCGCACTCCCCCCTTGGCCCCGCCAAACGGAATATCCAGCACGGCGCACTTGATGGTCATCCACAGGGCCAATGCCTGAATTTCATCGCGGCTCACATCCGGATGAAAGCGAATCCCGCCTTTAGTGGGTCCCAGCTTGTTGTTGTAATGACATCGATAGCCGGTAAAGTAACGTGTCGAGCCATCACCCATACGCACCTGCAATGAGGTAGTCAGGGTCGATTCCGGCTGCATCAGATTGTCGATGACCTCTTTGGACACGCCGGATTGCTCCGCACAGCAGCGGATCTGCTCCAGGGCGTCTTCAAGAATGCTTCCTGACATATTGGCCTCCGTTATCGCTGTTGCTCTTACTATTTAGGGCGTGTTTATCTTTCATATTGGCCTCTGTTGAGAGCTAAAAACCACTCAATCAAGGCGCGAGTAACGCCGTTTAGCCATCTAAACAAGTTGGGAGCAACGCTGAGTGAGGGATTTTTAGCCTCAACCCTTCGGGCTGGGGCCATTTTTCCGTCCAGCAGCGTGATATGAAATTATATCCCTATATTTCACCGCTTCGCGGCCAGCTTCGCTGTTCCAATGGGTTCCATTCCCATTGGTCAGTCGATTATTTAGGCCCACTAAACCGCACTCCTTCTTCCTTGCTGGGCAAAAAAATGGCCTCCAGCAGAGTGTCAATATGAAAGATAAACACACCCTAGTCCCGCCAGTCTATAAGGATCATTTTCATCACGCTTCCAACTGCATCAGGTGGACGCTGAACAATCCCTCGTCGTCCTGCCAGCAGTGCAGGGCCTTCCACCCCGCCTGGCCCGCCAGTTGCTGAAAATCTGCCACCCGGTATTTATGCGAGTCCTCCGTATGGATGGCCTCGTCGGCTTCGAAGTGAAATCTGTTGCCATTGATACGAACCGTCTGCGGCTTGGTACTGATCAGATGCATTTGCACACACTGGTTCTGATCATTCCAGGTGGCGCGATGCTCGAAGGCATTGAGATCGAAATTGCCTCCCAGCTCGTTATTGATGCGTCTGAGCAGATTCTTGTTAAAGGCGGCGGTAATCCCCTGGCCGTCGTCATAGGCATTTTCAAGCAGTTGGCTGTCCTTGACCAGGTCCACTCCGATCAGCAGATAATCTTTGGCGTGCAGGCTTTCGGCAAAAGATGACAGCAGGTTGCAAGCCTCATCGGGACAGAAGTTACCTATGGTGGAACCCGGGAAGTACATCAGATTAGCGCCACTGGGCGGCAGCTTCAGGTCCAGGCCATCCAGTTGAGTAAAGTCACCGACCCGGGTCTGCACACAGAGCCTTGGATACTCACTTTGCAAACGCCGGGCGGACTGCTTCAGGATCTCACCCGAGATATCCACCAGTGTCAGGCTGGCAGGCTGATTGAGATTGTCCAGCAGGATGCGTATTTTCTCTCCGGCGCCGGACCCGGGTTCGACCAGATTGGCCTGCTCACCCACCTCTTCAGCCACTTGTGGCGCCAGTTGCTGCAACATGTGGGTTTCGGTTCGGGTGATGTAGTACTCCTCCAGTTCACAAATCCGGGTAAACAGGATCGAGCCTTGTTCGTCATAGAAATACTTGCAGGGAATCGCCTTGTCTTCCCGGGACAATCCTTTGATGACATCGTCGAAAAAGACGTTGTTTTTCATTGCCAATGCTCCTTATGCTGATTTGGCCAGTCTGATACCACAGAACTGCCAGGCCTGATGGGGATAGAAAAAGTTCCGGTAGCTGATTCTGAAGTGGCTGGCGGGCGTCACACAGGCACCGCCCCTCAGCACCAGTTGATTGCACATGAACTTGCCGTTGTACTCGGCCGCCTCACCCTCAAAAGGCTTAAAGCCGGGATAGGGCCCGTAGGCGCTTTGGGTCCACTGCCAGACGGAGCCAGACAATGGGCTATCCCGTCCAACTCTGGTGATGGGGTGAAGATGATTAAGATCGAGAAACTGTCCGCCGGCTGCAGTGTCAGTGGCGGCGGCTTCCCATTCGGCTTCGAAGGGCAACCGGCAGCCCGCCCACTGGGCGAAGGCCTGGGCCTCATAATAGGTCAGATGCACCAGTGGCCTGTTGTCCTCCAGGGGCTGGCACCCATGCAGGGTAAATTCCTGCCAGCCCTGCTCCGTCTGCAACCAATACAGGGGGGTGGTACGCCCGCTCCGCTGGCGCCAGGCCCAGCCATCCGACAACCACAGCAGGGGATTGTCGTAGCCGCCGTCCCGGATAAACTGGCGGTACTCGCCGTTGGTCACCAGTCGGGAAGCCAGCTTGAATGTTTGCAGGTACTGCTGGTGTCGCGGCTGTTCATTGTCAAAAGCAAAGCCATTGCCGTCATGGCCGATGGAATACAGGCCTTCGTCAACGTCCAGCCAGCGCAGCTCTGACTGGGGTGCGGGTTCGGGCAGCGCCCTAATACTGTATGCGGGATACAGGGGGTTGTGGAAAAAAGCGTGCTTGATATCCATCAGCAACAGCTCCTGGTGTTGCTGTTCATGATGGATGCCCAGCTCGATAATCGGTGCCAGTTGGACGCCCTGATCGCCACTGAGGACCCCGGCCATGTGACAATCCACATGCCGGCGATACTGCAGAATCTCCTCCAGCGAAGGACGGGACAGCAGGCCCCGTTGCGGCCTGGCGTACTGGGCGCCGATCCCCTGGTAATAGGAATTAAACAAGTAATTAAACTGAGGATGGAAGGGACGGTAGCCTGGCTGTCTGGCCAGCACCAGGGTCTCGAAGAACCAACTGGTATGGGCCAGATGCCACTTGGCGGGGCTGGCATCCTCCATGGACTGGATCTGGGCATCGGCTTCGGACAGCCCGCTGACCAGTTCTTCGCTCAGCGCTCTGGTATGCTGATACGCCTTCTGCAATGGGGTTTCAGACATGGCCTCTCCCTTTATCGGTCATTTTCTTCTCCCTGATCCCGGGAACAGATAAACACCAAGTATAATACAAGGGAAAAAATGTCATCCCGGTGACAAGGCGAACAAGAAGGAAAGGACCCATGCTAAAAACAACCCTGGGACAGTGGCGGATGTTCCGCGCCGTAGTGGAGCATGGCGGCTTCAGTCAGGCGGGGGACGCCATCCATAAAAGCCAGTCCACCATTCACCATGCGGTGCAGAAACTGGAAGATGCCCTGGGTATCAAGCTGCTCAGGGTCCAGGGGCGGCGGGTCAGGCTGACTGAAGCGGGGGAGTTGATGTTACGGCGAGCCAACTACCTGCTGGACGAGGCGGCCAAACTGGAAGCGGTGGCGACCGGTTTGGGTGCCGGAACGGAGACCCAGTTGAAGATAGCCGTAGACGAAGTCTTCCCCCAGGAACTGCTCTACAAAGTACTGGATACCGTCTCTTCCCAGTTTCCCTTACTGCGTATCGAGCTGATGGAAACGGTGCTCAGTGGCGCCAGGGAACTGCTGGAAAGCGCCCGGGTGGATATAGCCATTTCCCCCCTGGAGCTCAGCAACGGCTTTAATGAGGAACTCTGCAATATTGAGTTCCTGGCGGTTGCGCACCCTTCCCATGCACTGCACCAACAGGAGCATGCGCTGACCTTTGAGGATCTTAAATCACACCGCCAAATTGTCGTGCGGGATTCAGCCAATGACCATCGTAAGGATGAAGGCTGGTTGGGCGCCAACCAACGCTGGACGGTCAGCCATATGCGCACCTCCATCGATATGATCAGCAAAGGCTTCGGCTACGCCTGGCTGCCTACCCCCGGCATTGCCGGACAGCTCCGGCAGGAGACGCTCAGGGCCCTTCCACTGGAACAAGGCGGTAAGCGCACGGCCAGGTTGTTCCTGTCTTTTGCCGATGGCGACAGACTGGGCCCGGCGGCCAGAACCTTTATTGGTGAGCTTCGTTATCGATCCCAGCACTTGCCTACTGCAGAGGATTTAATTCGATAAAAAAGAACATGAAGCGGGAATATATCTAATTTTAATTCGAATATGTCTTTTCTATAGTTGCCCTGTTCAGTATCAGACTTAATCAGGAGCACATCATGGACTATATCCGACATGCACAATCCCGTGGCCGGGCCAACTTTGGCTGGCTGGACAGTCGTCACAGCTTTTCGTTCGGCCAGTACTACGATCCCGCCCATATGGGTCTGTCCGCCCTGCGGGTGATCAACGACGACCGGGTGCGGGGCGGCGCCGGCTTTGACACTCATGGCCACCGGGATATGGAAATCATTTCCTATGTACTGGAAGGAGCCCTTGAGCATAAAGACAGCACAGGCAATGAGTTCATCATTCCGGCCGGCGATGTGCAGTTGATGAGCGCCGGCAGCGGCATCATGCATTCGGAGTACAATGCGTCCAGAACGGACCCGGTGCATTTCCTGCAGATCTGGATCCAGCCCAATGTCCGGGGCGTCAAACCCGGCTACCAGCAGGCCACCATCGAACAGACAGGCAGCCTCACCGAGCTGGTCACACCGGACGGCCGCAATGGGACGCTGTCAATTCGCCAGGATGCGGTCTTGTCCAGGCTGGCCCTTGTGCCCGGCGAAGAAATCCGGTTGGAAGTAGGCAGTCGCAACGGATACCTGCACCTACTCAGCGGCAAGATCCAGGTGGCGGACCAGACCTTTGAGGGCGGCGATGGGATAGGCCTGACCCGGGCTGAGGGGCTGGAGCTGACAGCTATCGAGGCGGTGCAGGCTCTGTGGTTCGATCTGCCCGGACAGGGCGCCTGAGCAGACTGTGTGGACCCCGGATCCGCTCAGCCTGGGCATCTGGCTGCGTAACCTTATCGAGCCGGGGCGCTTTCTGACCGCGCTGCATGGGCTGTTGTTCATCATGGGAGTCAAATTGCTAATGGGCTAGCCATGCTTGACTATGGCTAGCCTTTGCGCCGAATTGATATAAGATTCAGTCAGTAACCCGGAGCTAACATGACAGAACAACAACCGCAGACAGACAGTTCCCCCTTGTCGGCCTATGACGAGGCGGCCAAGACCAATGCCCTGATCGCTTATTGTTTAATGGCTGCCGGGCTGTTTACCGGTATTTTCTGGTTTATCGGCGTCTTCTGGGCCATGGTCAAGCGCGCGGAGGCCAGACAAAGCCGGTTTGCCGATCACTACGAGAATATCACCACCACCTTCTGGTGGGCGCTTGGCCTTGGCATTGTGGGCTTAGTGCTGGCCATAGTCCTGGTGGGCTATGCCGTTCTGTTTGCCGTCTGGCTGTGGGTTATCTACCGGATCGTCAAGGGCCTGGCCAGGCTGACGTCGAACAAGCCCTACAACGACGCAGAGGTGTTGTGAGCAGTCTTTGGCTATGGATGCTGGGCGGCCTGGGCCTGATCGGCCTGCTGTACTGGCTGGGCCCGGTGAACCGGATAGGTCCGCATCCCTACTATGCCGGACAGGGCTTTGAGGTCATTGCCCACGGGGCGGGTCAGGGCCTGCGGCCCAAAAATACCCTTGAGGCCGCCCAGTTTTCCGCCACGCTCGGCGCCGACGCCATTGAGCTGGATATCCATGCCACCAGTGAAGGCATTCTGGTGGTCCGCCACGATGACACGGTAGATGCCACCACCAACGGCTCCGGCCAGATCCGCCTGCTGACCCTGGAAGAACTCAAGCGTCTGGATGCCGGGTACTGGCACAGTCAGGGTGAGGCCTATCCATTCCGGGAACAGGGCATCCGCATTCCAGCCCTGGAGGAACTCTTTACCGCACTGCCAGATGCCCGGTTCCTGATCGAGATTAAACCGGATTCGGAACGGATCGCCGGCGACCTCTGTGCGTTGATCAATCAGTTCGGGCTGCAAAGCCAGGTGATGGTGGCCTCTTTTCATGACAAGGCGCTCAAGGCCTTCCGCCAGACCTGTCCGCAGGTGGCCAGCGCCATGACCAAAAGTGAAATTACCTGGTTTGTGTTACTGGATAAAATAGGCCTGTCACACCTGCTGCCGGTCCACGGCCTGGCGATGCAGGTGCCGGTGCACTCAGGGGCAATTGACGTGGTCACGCCCTCGCTGGTCAAGGCGGCCCACCGGCGTGGCATCCGGGTCCAGGTCTGGACCATCAATGAAACGGATGAGATGGCAGAGCTGATAGAGATAGGCGTGGACGGCATCGTCACCGACTTTCCTGATCGCCTTATCCGCCTCAAAGGCCGGGTGTCAGGGTAGCAGGATGGCCGAACCGGTGAGTTCCCTGCCTTCCAGATCCCGGTGCGCCTGCTGGATATCAGACAGGGCATAACGCCGGCCTACCTGCGCCTCGAGGCCGCCGCTGAGTAATTGCTCAAACAGCAGGCCGCTGAGGGCATTCAAGGCCTCCCGGCTGGCCACATAATCGAACAGCCGGGGGCGGGTGACAAACAAAGAGCCCCTTTTACTCAGATCGAGCAGGGAAAAATCCTCCACTGCCCCGGAGGCGTTACCGAAGGAAACCATCAGCCCCAACGGCGCCAGACAGTCCAGTGATCCGGTGAAGGTGGCCTTGCCGACACTGTCATATACCACGGGTACGCCCTGTCCGTCAGTCAGTTCACGCACACGGCTGACAAAATTCTGGGCATTGTAATTGATCACTTCCCAGCAGCCATGCTCCCGGGCCATGGCCACCTTCTTCTCCGAACCGGCGGTGCCGATCATCTTCACCCCCAGGGCCCTGGCCCACTGACAGGCAATCAGGCCAACCCCGCCGGCGGCGGCATGGAAAACCATGGTCTGGCCAGGTTTGAGCGCATAGGTGCGGTGAAACAGATAAGCCACCGTCAGTCCCTTTAGCATCACTGCAGCAGCGGTTTCAAAATCGATGGCATCCGGCAGCCTGACCAGCACAGAGGCGGGAATGAGGCGGTAGGTAGCGTAGGCACCGGTGGGGCCGCCGGCATAGGCCACTCTGTCCCCAGCCTGGAATTCGCGCACATTGTCCCCGACCGCCTCAACAATACCCGCTCCTTCCAGCCCCAGCCCGCCGGGCAGTGCCTGGGGATACAGTCCGGTGCGAAAATACACATCGATATAGTTAAGGCCAACGGCATACTGGCGCAGCAGCACCTGATCAGGCCCGGGCCGCTGCGGCTCATCCTGTATCAGTTGCATCACCTCTGGCCCGCCTGTGGTGTTTATCCGGACTCGCTGATTCATTTGTCGCTCCCTGATTGCTGACTAACAGACCTAGTCTAGTCGAGGTTCCAGTTCCAGATCTGGCAGGTGGTAATACCGGTATCGCGAATGGCATGGCGATCCTTCTCGGCCTCGCGCTTGCGCTCATAGGGACCGAGGATGACCCGGTACCAGCGGCCGTTGCTGCCGTCGCTGGGACGAACCTGGGATTCCAGGCCGACAAAAGCAATCCTGGCACGCATTTCCTCCGCCTGGCTGGGATTTCTGAACGAACCGCACTGCATCAGCCAGCGGATACCGTCATCCTGAGCGTCGGGCACGTCCACCTCCACAGTCTGATTGGGCAGTACTTCGATAAATTCCCACTTTTCTTCCGGCGGTTTGGGCAGCGGTTGAGGCTTGCCGGAGGGTTGTTGCTGGGCTGCCCCCTGGGGATCGGCCGACTCCGCACTGTCCTTAATGGTCCAGAGGAAGAAGGCAAACCCACCCAGCAATGCCAGGGTGATAATAATTCGAAGCCAGGGTAAGGGAGGCTTGGGTGGCGGAGCCTTGGGGGCCCGGCCGCGGGAAACATAGTCTTTCTGTGCCATAAGTCAGCGCTCTGATTAGATGAATGCACGATGCTCTTAGCGTATTGCCCTTCAGCGGGCTGTTGTTGTCGGCATCGGAACGACAGATTCTACCTATTGTGCTGGTAAGGACAATGGATTCAGGTGAAATCCTGCGGATCCAGGTCCAACGACCAGCGCACCTTGCCTGCCAGGGGCAGTTTCTCGATCTGACTCATCAGGCCATGCAGATGCTGCTGGATGCCGGTGCGATGTTCCGACTGCAGCAGCAACTGCATCCGGTAGCGCCCCTGGCGTTTTTCCATCAGGGCCGGCAGCGGGCCTATGCTGGTCAGGCCCTGCCTGCCGGCAAGGAGGCCTTTGACTTGCATCAGGAATTCATGGGCCTGTCTGGCCTCGTTGGCCTCGCTGCGAAACAGTGCCTGGTAGCTGAACGGAGGCAGGGCGGCGAAGCGGCGTTCCTGCAGGGCAAGCCGTGCAAAATGCTGATAGCCGTTATGCAGCAGATCCTGCAACAGGGGATGCTGGGGATGATGAGTCTGCAACCAGAGTTCTCCCTGGATATGGGCCCGGCCTGCCCGGCCGGCCACCTGAGTGATCAACTGGGCCAGTTTCTCCGCCGCTCTGTAATCAGCGCTGTACAGGGCGCCATCCACATCCAGTATCACCACCAGCGATACATTGGGAAAATGATGGCCCTTGGCCAGGATCTGGGTGCCAATCAGCAACTGATGGGCGCCCTGGTTAATCTCATCCAGCAGGCTGTGCAGTTTGTCCTTACCTCTGGCCGAGTCGCTGTCGATGCGCACTGTGCTGATACCGGGAAACAGGCTGCTCAATCCCTGTTCCAGTTGCTCGGTGCCCAGGCCCACGGGTTGCAGGCCCACATGACCGCATTGGGTACAGTGGGGCGGCACTGTTTTAGCGTCGCCACAGTGATGACACTGTAACTTGTTCAGGCTGCGGTGCAGGGTATAGCTTCGGTCACAGCGACGACATTCCTCCACATGGCCGCACTGATGACAAATCAGGGCAGGCGCATAGCCGCGCCGGTTGATAAACAGCATGACCTGGTGTCCGGCCTGAAGGTGCTGGCGGATCCGTTGCTGCATGGCCGTCGCCAGACCAAATTCCAGCTTCTGACCCTTTAGATCCAATAGCTGATGACGCACGGCCTGGGCCCCCCCGGCGCGGCTTTTCAGGCTCAGATGCTGGTATTTTCCACTCAGGGCATTGTTCAGGCTTTCCAGTGAGGGGGTGGCACTGCCCAGCAGCAGGGGAATGCCTTCAAGCCTGGCGCGCACCACGGCCATGTCCCGGGCGTGGTAGCGCCAGCCGTCCTGCTGCTTGTAGGAACTGTCGTGTTCTTCATCCACTATGATCATGCCGGGGGATTGCAGCGGCGTAAAAATTGCCGAGCGGGTACCGATGATGATGCCCAGTTCCCCCTCCCTGGCCTGCTGCCAGACCAGCATGCGCTCATTGTCGGTCAGGCCCGAGTGCAGCACCCCCACGGGCAGGCCAAATCTGAGTTCGAAACGCTGCACCGTCTGCGGGGTCAGGCCGATCTCCGGCACCAGGATCAGTACCTGTTTGCCTTCGGCCAGCAGCGGCTCAATGGCCTGCAGATAGACTTCCGTCTTACCGGATCCCGTTACCCCTTCAAGCAGAAAACAACTGTACCTGTCACTGCCATGGGCAATGGCCGTCACCGCCAGGGACTGCTCCAGATTAGACTTAGGTTTGTCCGCAAGCTCAATCCGGGCCGGCCAGTCCGGGTCCGGGAGGTGTTCGAGGTATGTCTCTTCCACCAGGCCTTTTTCGGTCAGTTTCTTTATCAGGGAGGAGGTAAAATCCTGTAACAACAGGGCATGTGGCTGGGGAGCGCTGGCCAGTCTTTCCAGCAGAGCTCTTTGCCGGGGGGATCGATTCAGGCTGGCAGGTTCGGTGTCGCGCCCAGCATCAGTCAGTTGCCAGGCCTTTTGCTGGCGTACCGCGGGTTGCCCCTTACGCAGGCTGACCGGCAATGCCGTATGGATGACCTCCCCAAGGGGATGTTGATAGTACTGACTGGCCCAGTTCAGCCATTCCAGGGTGAGATCGCTCAGCACACAAGCATCATCCAGCAGAGTTTCCAGCGTCTTGATCTTTTCTGCGGCCAGCTCAGTGTCAGGGCTCAACCCCAGCACCACCCCCACCAGCTTGCGCCGGCCGAAGGGCACCAACACCCGCATCCCCAGGGCAATACTGCACTGCAGGGAGGACGGCACCTGATAATCAAACAGGCTGCGCATGGGAACGGGCAGTGCAACTTGGGCAAACAACTGATTCATCTGACCTTTTCGGATTTATGCAGGGTGCGGATGTCGGGTTTCTGGTGAATAATTCGGCAAACACTGCTTGAATCGCCAGGGGGGATACATTAATATGCGCGCCTCCCGGCGGCAAGCCGCCATTATTAGTAATTCACGTATGGTGCCAGTCGAGGCCAGCAAGGCTTTGGATTGGAGAGCGATACGGCCTGTTGATGAGGTAACCCATGAAACAAGGTATCCACCCAGACTACCAGGAAGTGACAGCCACCTGCTCTTGCGGCAACAAAATTGCTGTTCGCTCCACCCTGAAAAAAGACATCTTCCTGGACGTATGTTCAGAGTGTCACCCTTTCTACACCGGTAAGCAGCGTAACGTTGACACCGGCGGCCGTGTTGATCGCTTCAACAAGCGTTTCGGCGTACTGGCCAAGAAATAAGCAGCAATGCTTGTTTGAGAAAAGGCGCTACGGCGCCTTTTTTGTGTCTGTTTTCTGCCGCTGCGACTCCAGGCCACTGAACAGTTTCTCAGGCTTAGGCGCAGAGAAAGATCTTTAGGTGAGACAATGCCTTCCGATCATTCCTCAACACGTTAAACCCTTCGGCTTTGCATTTAGACCACCTGGAAAGCGGTGGCTCATGAAAGTTCGCTCTTCACCTTATGACAGGTGAGAGACAGGAAATCGGCCGGGCGCCAGAAGCAGTTACTTTCCGCAGAGCCGCGATTGGCAATCCTTGCTTGTTTATACTTATGGCATTTAACGCCCGTCATACCGGCAACTTGTTGCGAGTCGAGCGCCAAAGGCGCAGTGCACTGGCATTTGTTAGCCGTCATTACGGCTGCTCCGCTATAACACCTTGTATCCATTTTTGATAATGACTTAACCGAACATTACAAGTGACTTGGCCGTATCGCCCTGGCGTTCTGTTGGTACTTTGCAGATCCGTCCAAGAAGTCAAACCAGCTAACAGCCATCCCGTTTTATCCTCAATCAAAACTGGTCCACCACTATCGCCATTTCCCGATCCTCCTTCAAGAGGTAAGGCATCCACCGAGTTGTCAAACAGATAGCAGAGCCATCGGCCATCCGCGCTCGTAACCTTATTGTAAGCACGACGAAGTTCTGTACGATGGGGATCGCTGAATCCATAACCACTCGCACCATTGCCTGTAGCGCCTTTTCCGATAACCTTAACGGTTTGTCCAAATTCGCGATTACCACTAAAAACAGACACAGGTGCGACATCGGGGATGGGCTTAGCTAATTTCACCAGAGCGATATCATCCGACGATGCGAGCAGAACCCTGAAAAGCGTCCAATCCCAGGTCGCCAGCGCTTGCTCGAGTAGCTGTTTCGGCGGCGCTTTATAACCGGGATGTATCTCAATACGCTCAACAGCTCTGGATGTACCGCCTACCATAATTTGTTTGATTTCATCTTGCCATGTGACCGCATGAGCAGCAGTAACAACCCATTGCGGCGCAATTAATACGCCATGCCCCTCACCAGGCATGTCAGCAAGTGCCGGAAACTCTGTAGTCTGAATTCGATACTTTGAATCGTTAACGTCATGTCGAATGACGATGGCGCTTACGCTGAAAGAGAGTACCAACAGGGTGCAAAGCAAAACTCGGGGCATTTATCTTTCCTTTGACCCTCTTCACAAGGGCCGGTTAATCTTCCTTGTTGGGCCGCCGCTAGCGGGCTATGGGGATCCGATTGCGTGGATTGGCAATACTATGCCCCGGTTGGCGGTAGGCTGCAATCTTCTGATAGCTTGTGGTGGTCGCCATCGGTTATTTCAGGTGGCAGAACAGGTGCAGAGACAAGTTTCAGCAGCCGTCTTCCCAAGCAGGCCATCTGCCTGCAAACCACTTACTTACAGGTAGAGAAAAGGATGTCGGAGTGAAGCCTCCATGGAAGGATGCATGACGTGTCTTCGAAGGCCGATCCGGCGCTGCCTTTTATCTTCTTTATTTGATTCCACATACCTCTGGGCGCTTTAATCAGAGATCCTGAAATACGGCCAGGATAAAAATCGCCATTCAAAGAAAATTCCTTCAACTGCATGATTACCCAGACGGTTTATCCCCAATTTGTCTGATTAATTCAGCCTTGGCCAGCTTGCCGCCGGATAGACTTTCGGCCATCTTGCATAATTACTCACCTACCCTAAGCCCTTATTCAGACTGGTTTTTTTATAGAGCAAATTGGCGCTGCACCGGGCACTTCTGATCTGATATGTTAGGCTTATGGGCCGTGTTACATTGCCCGCCCAAAATAACAAGAATCCCGGCCAGGGATCATAATAACCAGAACCCGTTACCCGTACCCAACTCAATCAGAGGCAATCATGGCCGATTTTCGTCAAAAAGCACTGGACTACCACGCCAAACCCGTCCCCGGGAAGATCAGTATCGAACTCACCAAGCCGGCCGAAAGCGTCGGCGATCTGGCCCTGGCCTACAGCCCCGGCGTGGCCGAACCCGTCAAGGAGATTGCCGCCAACCCTGATGCGGCTTATCTGTACACCGGCAAAGGCAATATGGTAGCGGTGATTTCCAACGGCACCGCCATCCTCGGCCTGGGTAATCTCGGCCCACTGGCCTCCAAGCCCGTGATGGAAGGCAAGGCCTTACTGTTTAAGCGCTTCGCCGGCCTGGACGCCATCGATATCGAGGTGAAGCACCGCACCACAGAGGACTTTATCACCACGGTGGCCAATATCGCCGACACCTTCGGCGGTATCAACCTGGAAGATATCAAAGCTCCCGAGTGTTTTGAGATAGAGCAGGAACTGATCAAGCGCTGCAAAGTACCGGTCTTCCATGACGACCAGCATGGCACCGCCATCGTCACCGCTGCCGGCATGCTTAATGCGCTGGAAATCCAGGGTAAGAAACTGCACGACGTCACCATCGTCTGTATGGGCGCCGGTGCCGCTGCCGTGGCCTGTATGGAGCTCTTGATTAAATGCGGCGCTCAGCGTGAGCGCATCTATATGCTGGACCGCAAAGGGGTGATTCATACACGTCGCGACGATCTGACTCCCCATAAACAGTTGTTTGCCAATAACACCGACAAGCGCACCCTGGAAGATGTGATGGAGGAAGCGGATGTGTTTGTCGGCGTCTCCGGCCCGGACGTGCTGCCGCCGGAAGCCCTGAAGCTGATGGCGCCCAATCCTGTGGTCTTCGCCTGCTCCAATCCGGATCCGGAAATCCGTCCCGAGTTGGCCCATGCGGTACGCGACGATCTGATTATGGCTACCGGTCGTTCCGACTACCCCAATCAGGTCAACAATGTACTCTGTTTCCCCTTTATCTTCCGCGGCGCGCTGGATGTGAGGGCCTCGGCCATCAATGATGAGATGAAAGTGGCGGCGGTGGATGCCATCCGTAATATCGCCAGGGAGCCCGTACCGGACACCGTGCTCCGGGCCGCCGATGTCAAGGAGCTGAACTTCGGCCGTGAGTATATTATCCCCAAACCCATGGATCCCCGCCTGTGCCAGCGGGTGGCCAGGGCTGTGGCCCAGGCCGCCATCGATTCAGGGGTGGCGGCACTGGAAGAGCTGCCGCCCGGGTATATGGAGTGATCTGAGTAAGGGTTGAGGGACTTTGTTACTTGTCCCTCGTCACTTGTCACGAGTTACCTGTCACTTATGCAGCTTCATATAATCCAGTGTCAGGTTAGTCAGCAGCTTCACCCCCAGTTTCATCCCTGACTCGTCAATTTTGAAGTCAGGGGTATGGTGGGGTGGGGCTTCTTCCTTGGGCAGGTCCAGGGGCTTACCACCGACAAACAGATACAGACCCGGCACTTCCTTCTGGAAGAAAGAGAAATCCTCGGCGCCGGTCACCGCCTTCACTTCCTCCACGTTTTCCTCACCAGCGGTACGCTTCAGGGTTGGCAACATCTTGTCCATCAGGGCAGGATCGTTGTACGTCACAGGGTAACTGTAATCCAGCGGCAAAGTCACTTCGGCTTCGGCACGCATACTGTCGGCAATGCCCTTGGCTTTACGGTGTACCGCGGCATGCAGATCTTCACGCATGTCTTCGTCCAGGGTACGTATGGTGCCCACCAGTTCCACTTCGCTGGGAATGATATTGGAACGGTTACCGCCATGGATAGAGCCCACCGTAATCACCGCCGCATCATCCACCAGCGGCAGCTCACGGCTGACGATGGTCTGCAGGCCCATGATTACCTGGGCCGCAGTGGTGACAGGATCCACGCTCAGCCAGGGGTAGGCGCCGTGGGCCTGTTTGCCCTTAATAACGATCTTGAAGGGATCGACCGCAGCCATAATGCCGCCATGACGGTATTCCACTACACCGACGTCCGTATCCGAGCTGATATGCAGGCCGAAGACGGTGTCCACGCCCTTCATGACTCCTTCCTGTACCATGACTTCGGCCCCGCCTGTCTCACCGGCTGGAGCCCCTTCCTCGGCCGGCTGGAAGATAAACTTGACCTTGCCGGTCAGCTCTGACTTCATGTCGGTTAGGATTTTGGCAGCCCCCATCAGCATGGCCATATGGGTATCGTGACCGCAGGCATGCATGACCGGCACTTCATTACCATTGTATTCCCCCTTTGCCCTGGAGCGAAATGGCAGGTCGTTCTGCTCGGGCACCGGCAAGCCATCCATATCCGCCCGCAGTGCCACCACCGGGCCCGGCTTGCCCGAATCCAACACCGCTACCACCCCGGTACGGGCAATACCGGTTTGCACCTCAAGCCCCAGGCCTCGCAGGTACTTTTCAATATATTTGGCAGTTTCGAATTCGCGGTTGGACAGCTCGGGATGTTGATGGAAATGGCGTCGCCATTCGATGACCTTTGGTTCGATCTGATCGGCCATCTGGCTCACTGTCTGGCCATTGACCGGACCGGCGATAATGCCGCTCAGTCCGAGCAAACTTATGAGGGTTAAGGCTTTTTTCATTGTTTTTTTACCTGGCGAAAGAATGTGCTACCACTCTAGGGCTAAGTCCAGTGCAGCGTCAATGTCACTGGACCGGATTATTGGCTAATACCGACCGATAGAAAAACTAATCGGCTTGGACCTTGATTCCTCTCCGATCATCCCTAACCCTTATATGGGAAGGCAATCAATAAGAAACGGGAATAAGATGTCGCAGAAACAGGAAAACAAACCTCCCAGTTTCGCAGTCGTGGCCGAAGGCGGAGGCCAGAAAGGGATATTTACCGCAGGCGTACTGGACGCCTTTATCGAGCAACAATTCTGGCCGTTCGAGCTGAAGGTGGGGGTCTCGGCCGGAGCCCAGAATCTGGCTGCTTACTGCACCAGGTCCGGGCAGTATGCCAGTCAGGCTATCCAGAAACTGACCACCACCCAAACCTTTTTCCGGCCGGCCAAGTTCTTTACCGGAGGCAATGTTATCGATCTGGACTGGTATTTTGATCAGGTACAGGAAACCGGTTCCCTGAGATTTCCTTCAGATTTACGCTATCTGGATGCCAATGCCAACTTTCATGCGGTGGCCACTGATGCGGACAGCCTGGATCCCATCTACCTGCCTACCGACAAACAAAACCTGTTTCTGCACCTGAAGGCCTCCAGCGCCATTCCTTTCCTGTACCGCCCGGGGGTGAAAATCGGCGGACGGCATCTGATCGATGGCGGGGTAGCCGATCCCTTGCCGGTCCGTTGGGCCTACGCCCAGGGTGCGCGCAGGATCCTGGTCATCCGCACCATGGAAGCGCATTTCAACGGCCAGTCCCCGCTTCTTGAGCGGCTCAGACCTTTGCTGAGGCGGATTCGTCAGTCCCCCCGAATGTATGAAATGTACCTGCATTACCAGCAACGTTATGCCGAAGCCATCGAATTCATCCGCCAACCTCCTGACGATCTGGAGGTACTGGAGATTGCGCCACCGGAGAACCTGCACAGTATGGTGCTGGGCTCACCGCCCCACGTACTCAGGCACGACTACCTCCTCGGCATGCGGGAAGGACGTAAGTTCCTCCGTCACTGGCACCGCAGTCAACGCCGCCTGGCCTGACGCGGTGAAACCGATGCGGTCATCAAGATCGGCAGAGTGCAGTACATAGGGCGCCCAGTAGTATGGGTTGCGGTATCTGGGATTGGCTCTGAGCTTCAGTTGCGCGTCTCTGAGCGCCTCCCCGGCTGAGCCTTGTTGCAACAGACTGGCATAGAAATACTCCATGAACTGCGCCGATGCGCGGTCAGCCACCGGCCACAGAGTCGACAGCACCTGCCTGGCTCCCTGGGCCAGGAAGCCTCTCACCAATCCGACCATCCCCTCGCCAGCCTGCTGCTTGCCCATGGCCGTATCACAGCCGTTGATGACGACCAGTTGGTTGGCAAAGGGATAAGCAAACAACTCAGGTAAGGTAACAAAACCAGCGATGGGCTGTCCGGTCTCGTCCACACCGGCCAGTTGCAAGCCCATGTTGTCGGGCTGGTCAGGGTTGAAATAACCATGGGTGGCAAAATGCAGCACCCGGGCCTGTCGAACCTGTTCCAGGTGCAGGTTGCGCCGATTCGCCCGGGTACCGGTGAAGCTCAGTACCTGACCGGCCGGGAAGAGGCTTTCAATCCGCTGTGCTTCTATGCCGGTATAGTCCAGGGGACGAAGTGTCTGTGCCCAGGTACGAACCGTTTCCTGTCCCTGAATGGATTGACCACCCGGGCTATTGAAGGTGGGGTCGGCGAAAATCACCAACTCACTGCCATGCAGGGAGGCTTGCCCTGACTTGGCCATCAACAGGGTATTGATGGAGGGGGCCCCCCGGAGTTTGAATCGCTCGACAAGCGCTGTACCGGCGTCGTCTATCGGCAAGGCTGCAAACGGCAACTGATGCAGGCTGCGATGTGCGATCAAGATCAATTCATCGAACTGCCCATTGGCCAGAAGCGGCCTGGGCAGCAAAGATGCCAGACTGGCCAGATCTTTCCTGCCGGGGGCTTTTCCGTCCACCAGCGTTTTTCGTAACCGCTCTGCCCTGTCCTGCAATGTTGCCGCAGTCATCGGGATGGCCTGAATATCTATATCTTGCTGACTGATGGCCAGCAGAATCAGTCTTTGATCCAATACCAGATAGTTGAGAATAAGCTGATTGCTGCCAAGACTGGCCTGTATCTCTTGCACGTTCAGGAGATCGGGGGCCGGTTGCCGGATATCCTTAAAATATCTGCCGGACTGCAGCGTCTGGATGAGGTAGTAGCTGAGTGGCAGGCCTTGCTGCTGTTGACCTGCGGATTGATTGGCCAACTGGCTGATCTGCTCAAGTTGTTCCAGATCCAGATCGTCCTGCGGATCACGCTCCGGCCGCGACAGATGCTGGCGAAGGCTGACTGAACGCATCCGCTCACTTAAGTCCAACAGGGCCACCTTGATATCTTCGGGCTTTTCCGCCTCTTGCCAGAGCGCTTCTGCCAGTTCACGATAGATGCGATTGGTCAGATTGCTCCAGGCGGGGCCATACCGCTGGGCTTCCAGATGCTGGTGCATGGTTTCAATCCGGGAAATAGCTTCAAAGCCCTTTTTAATGGCCAATGATAACTTACCTTGCCTGACAGCCAATTGCATAGCCTGGTGCAAAACTTCCACTTCGATCGTGGGATCTCTGGTGGTGAGGGCCGCGGCCTCTGCCGCTCGCATAGCTTCTGCAGATTGCTGCCAATCGGCCCGTTGGGACTGATCACTTGCCAAAGCCAGATATAGACGGGTTGTAAGATCGGGATCCCGCAAACGGGGTAGCTGATCCAGTGCTTTGTGCAGGTAGTCATGTGGGGAGGGCGCCGTGTGCATAAGACCAATACTGGCAGCAACAATCAGCTCTGCATCATCCAGTTGCACACCGGTATCAAGACATGCCTGAAAATAGCTCTGTGCCTCCAGAACACGTTGCTGCTTATGAAAGTTCTTTGCCAGCCGGCATCGAATCAGGGCGCTTTCCCGTCGGTTATCCTCATTGGTTATCCTTAATGCCGACAGCAGAAAACTGGCAGCCTTATTGTGATCTCCCAGAGACAAGTTAACCGTACCAAGATTACGCAGCAGCAATAGATTGAATTCAGGGTCATCCATTTGACTGACAATAGCTAGTGCCCGGGTGTAATAGTCAAGCGCTGCGCGCAGTGCGCGGTGCCGTTCATTGACGTAGCCGAGATTGTTGAGGATCTTCGCCAGCGTCCGACGGTCCAGCGCCAGTTCCGCCAGAGCTGCGGCTTTTTCTTCCAGGAGAAGCGAACGGCCAAGAGCTCTGTTCTGTTCAGCCTCAGATGAACCACGACTTTGAAGAATCTCCACAAAACTGCGATTGCTGTTGATCAATGCCAACAGACGGTTGTCTCCTGATGCATGCTTCTCAGCCTTACCCAACCATACTTGCCCTTCGGTCAAATTTAAATCCAGCAACTCAATCAGACCAGCAAGAGTAAATAGTTCCGCCATTTCCAGAGGTAGCTGGCCGGACTGTGCTGCCTCGATCGCCTTGAGAATCTGCTTGCGTGCCGCATCAAGATTGCCCTGCTCCATCTCGATCTTGGCCCGGGCACCTAGCAGCAAGTGGCGGTAGGGTGTCCACCGGTCCTCTGATAGGGATATATCTGCAAGGAGAGCTTTGGCTGCGGAAAAGCTGTATCTGAAGACATTGGCCAGAATGGCCGAGGAGAGTGCCATCTCTTGTATACCTGGTAAGGTTGAAGAGGCTCTGGCCAGTCCTTGATAGAGTTCAATGGCCCTGAGGCGGGATGGCGCGTTGTCCCTATTCCAATGTTTGCCGGCATCCGAGATCCACTGGGCATCCTGCATCTGAGCGTCAGTAATCAAAGTATGTTCAATAAATTCCCAGGAACCCAGAGCACCATTGGCATAATAGGGGTATAAACAGGCCAGAGCTCCTTTCGCGGATGCAGGTAGATAGGCATACTCGCTGCCACTTCTTCCCAGAGGTTGATTGACGATGAACGCCGTGTCGCCGGAATGGATTTGCACCAGCAAATCCATATCGTGCTGTTGCCATTCCAAAAGTCTGGCAGCGGAAGAAGCTCCGATATGATATTGCTGAAGAAGCGGCTTACCCTCTAGTTCTAGAGGGCAATCAGTCAGAGCAAAGGCGGTGGATGTGAATAGAAGAAAGTAAGTGGCCGAAAATCGGCCACAAAGGATACTTATCAGTCCGGACCACACTTCCAGGAGCCCAGTTCGCCATCGGACCATAACAGATAATGATTCATGTGATATCTGGTTGAGGTCCATTCTACTACTTCTGTGAACGAGAGTCCCGGTTGCACTTCAATTGGTGTGGATACCAGCCGGTTACCCACCAAGAAATAGTAGGCTTCCGCTAAGGCAGAATTAACGCTCGGGTCACTTGATTCAATCTTAGCTACCCAGCGCCCCTGATGCTCTACCTTACTGATACTGGTAATGGTGCCTTTTGCGGGATAATAAGGCTCCTTACCGGGGTCGCTGGTATCAGGTAAATCCCCGAAGGCCTTAAACTGTCCGCAGAATTCCTCAAGTCTTGCTTCGACGCTCATAATGGCTCCTGTCAGTTGTTGTTATATCTCACTCGTCACTTGTTTCTGGTTACTTATCATTCCTGCTTCAATAAATCGGCAATCCGGTAGGTCGGGCGGTTAAAGAACCTGCCGCTTCTGGGCAGAAACGGAAAGTCCTCTGGAACAGAGTCGAACAGCACCGAAGGACGGCTCTGGATGGCGAGGGCGTGGAATACTTCCACCACAATCAAACTGCCCAGCGGACCCAGTCTTACGCCTTTTCCTATGACGTCGGCCTCTGCCAGCAGGTAGTACCATAGCGGTGTTTTATGGCCGAATCCGTGGTGGGGAAAGTGCCTGCCCACCTCGTCCAGCAGGCCGATATGGTTACCGTGGTCGTCACGCAGGATGGCCGGATTCAATTCATCCGGGGTCAGTTCGCGTAAACCGATCTGTTCAGCCAAAGGAGCGTGATTCTGCAACAGGTGACGGACCACAGCCTGTCCATGAGGGAGACCCACCTCATTGCTGCGTAACAGGTTAAGCACGGCCAGGTTGATCTGGTCGTCATCCTCCTCCGACAGGCGGATATCCACCGATGGATCCATGGCCAGGGCAAAATTGAAGAAGCGGGGCAGCGGTTTGTCCGCCTGCTTGAAGAACAGCGACCAGTCCACCAGGAATTCGGCGGGCAGGTAGGGGCGGCCGCCAAAGCCGCCCTTGCCGGTCATCTGCAACATTTCCTGCAGGCTGGTGGCCTTGTCACGCTTGTCATTGATAGTGTAACGGAAACGCACCATGGAATGGCCGAACCTGTAGGCGGCGACGGAAAACTCCACTGGAATACGGGGCTCCTCGGCAGCCACGGGATACAAGAGACCGTGACTCTTATCCAGCATGACGGCCTGCAGAACCCTGGCATCGGTCAGGGTGGGTAAAAAATCGTATAACACGGCTTCCTGATAACACAGGGTCAGGGCATGTCTGGCCATCTGATACCAGGCACGGGCTTTTTTGCAGGGGAACGCCTCCCGGTAATGACCGATCAGACGGTTGTGCAGCTTGAGAAACTGCAGGTGAAGCTGGGCTACAATCAGGTTCTCGTCATTCCTGTCATCGCCTATCAACGGCCTTTTGCTGGCCTCTTCCCTCGGCAGATCCAGGCCTGGAATCAGCCGTCCATCACTGTCCATGCAATAGCCGAGCATCATCTCACCGGTATTGCGATCCAGGGGGATTTCGGCATCATCGAAGCCCAATCCATACAGGGCATCCATATCCATGGCAGGGGTGCGCATCTGCACCAGTTGATCCAGCGGCACCTGTTTGTCACCGGCAGGCTCCACGCCCCGTCTCAGGCGGGTAATGTCATGATCGAGAAACTGGCCGAAATACACATAACCGGCCTCGACTTTTTGTTCCCGGCCGGCGGGGGAAGCCTCCTTCATGGCCCGTCCCAGGGCAATCAGTGCGGCCTTCTGGTAACGGGTCGCCGGTAGCCCGAACAGGGAATAGAAACTGCCGTGAAGTGCCTGACCATGTTTTGATTCCATCATTTTCCCTTTCTGCTGGTTGTAAACTTGGGTCAGGCTACGCAGACAGGGATTATCCCTTATCTGCGATCCTGACAGTATATCTCTGCCACTCGCCCTGCCCGTCCAGCGGTCTGATACCCAGCAGGTAATCGCCGTTGGTCAGTGTCGCAGTGGGGATGGAAAGTGTCAGTTCACCATCGCGAATCCTGGCCGGCGGGAACGACACTTCCTTGCCAATCTGTTCAATGGAACGAAATACCACCTCGAATTCATCGCTCTTATACTCCCGGGGTTGGATGGACAACACCAGTTGCTGCTGGGCTTCGCTCATGTCCACCAGGATCAGATCCGGCTCCTCGCCGCGTGTGGGCTCAATGTAAATGATCTGCACATTGGCCAGTCCCTGAGGGGGCGTCGGGGCCAGCACAAATTGCCAGGAGAATCCAAATACCAGGCTGCAAGCCGCCAGGGTGACCAGGCTGGCGCGGGTCGGCGTTTTAAACCAATGCTGCATGCCTCTCCTGATTAGCGAAAGTCTGGGCTGCTTTTGCCTTAAACCTTCCATCATCAGTTGATCCAGAGCCAAGGTTTCAATCACCTGTGGTTTATCCATAACCCAGGCTTCAAACCGCGCGGCGTCCTGCTCAGACAGCTCTCCACGCAGATACTGATTGATGGTTTCCTGGTTGGCAAAGTCCATTGTCTGCATATTTCTCTCCTCACTCTTTCCCTTGTGACGTGGCATTGGCGTCTGCTTCCTCTGCGCTTGTCGCCACCTGACTGACGGCCCCGTAAAAGGGTGTGTCAGTGACAAAGTGCCGGGTTGAAGTGCTTTCTCGCACCTGAGTCGAAAATTTATGCAGATTATTTAATTCAGGGGTCAACAGGGGACTAAGCAACAACGCCATCAGCAGCAGGCTCTGCAGCTCTTTGCCTGAATCAAGCGGATCTTGCTCCGCCAAGGCTTGCACCACCAGTTGCCTTAGCCGTTGGCGGGCCCGGGACAATACCCGATCAAAATTGTCAGGACTCAGCGCAAGTCTCCGGCACAGCTCTGTCTTGGATTGATTTTGCAGGAAATACCCTTTGAGTAATTCCCGATCCCGCTTTACGGACAATTCATTCATCAGGGTCGTGACCAGAATTAACGCACGCTCACCGTGCAACTGAATCAGGATTTCCGGACCGGTATCCGGTGCCTCGAACACGACCTCCGAGGCCTCAGTTCTGCGTCGGCGTTCCTTACGATAATGTGCACTAAGCAGGTTCACACCGGTCTGGCGAATGTAGGCGGATAATGCCTGCGGATTAGTGATCAGATTCTGCCTGGCCTTTTCCAGGCAGATCAGCAGGGCATCCTGGGCCAGGTCGGCGGCCAGCTCAGGATCCTGACATTGTCTCAACAATATATACCTCAAGCCCCTGGCATAGCGTGTCACCAGTTCCTGCTCTGCGCTTTTACTGCCTGTGGCAATGCGCTGCAACAGTTCAGCAGAAAGTGTGGTGTCGTCAGTATCAGCCATGGGAGACGTCTTTCATTTGATTCTGTTCAACCCTTTACCGGATTACTCAATCGATCTTCAACCAATCTGAGCATACGGGATCCGTCCACCTCGATGCAGATTTTCTGCACAGGAAGATCGTCCCACCCAGCATAGGGAAACTTTCTGTCACCTGGTGCAAAGGTGGTCTGGCCGGCAGCCAGTCCTTCCGTAATCACACGCAGCCGGCCCTCGGCCATGCCCAACAAGGAAGGATCCAGCAGGTACGCAATATTGGTTGGGTCATGCAGCATGCAACCGCGCTCCCCCAGAATGGGCTGATAAAAATCCATGTAGAAATTGCAGGCTTTTTGCAGCAACTCACCCTGTGCAGGATTGGCTTTGGCGACCCGCTCCATCAGATCCGGTTTGAGGATCACCTTGCTGGTCACATCCAGGCCGACCATCACCACCGGCCAGTTGGCGGTCATCACCATATCGGCCGCATGAGGGTCACCCATGATATTGGCTTCCGCCACCGGCGACACGTTGCCATTGGTATAGACGGCACCGCCCATCAGCACGACTTCGGCCACTTTGCCGGCTATATCGGGAGCCTTCTCCAGTGCCCGGGCAATATTGGTGAGGGGGCCCAGGGGCACCAGGGTAATCTCGCCCGGGTGCTGGCGAATCTGCTCAATAATAAAGTCCACCGCCGACTGGGACTGGGCCTGCTTGTCGGAGGCCGGCCAGTCTATATTGCCGAAACCGTCATCCCCATGCACGAAATCAGCGTAGGGGGCGGGCGTTCTGACCATGGGCACAGACTCGCCCTGATAAACCGGAATAGGGTAGCTGGCCATATCCGCCAGGATCAGTGCGTTATGGGTGGCCTGCTTAACCGACACATTACCGAAGATAGTTGTCAGTCCGATAACGTCCAGCTCCGGAGAGTTCATTGCCAGGGCAATGGCCAGGGCGTCATCTACGCCGGGATCCGTGTCGATAATAATCTTTTTGCTCATGCTTGTTCCTTGTTTAAATGCTGTCTTTTAACCGGCCTGACCAAGCAGAAACTGCTCGGCTTCCTGGCGGGTGGGAATGGCGGGGATGGCGCCGGGCCGGCTGACACATAGTGCTGCGGCAGCACCGGCCAGCTTCAGTGAATCGCTGATGGCCGCGCCCTGGACCCGGCTGGCAAGGAAAAAACCGATAAAGGTATCACCCGCAGCCGTGGTATCCACTGCCTGTACGGGACAGGCTGAAACCTGTTCACGTTGTTGAGGGTCCTGGTAGCAGGCGCCTTTGGCTCCCAGAGTCACCAGTACGGCCAGCTCAGGCGCCTGTTGGCGAATCTGGACAAGGGCCGTTTCCAGCTCGTCTGTACCGGTCAGATCCTGCAGCTCCACCTCATTGACGATCAGCAGGTCCAGCTTTTCCAGCAGGGCCAGGGTCAGATCTTTATCCATGGGCGCCGGATTAAAGGCCACCTTCAGGCCCCGTTTGCGGGCCAGTGCGGCCGTTTCCCGGATAAGGTTGGTTTCGTTCTGCATCAGCAGCCAGTCGCCGCTGACGGCAGTGGCCAGTTGCCTGTCGATCCAGTCTGCGCTCAGGGCGCGGTTGGTCCCGGGGTGCAGGATGATGGCATTTTCGCCATCCTGATTGATCTGGATAATGGCGTGGCCGGTGGCATCGACGGCAAGCTCGTTAATGCCGCCTGTATCTATACCAATCTCCTTCATCAGGCTGAGAATGCTGCTATCTCCCAGGCCAATGGCACCGATATGTCTGACTGTGGCGCCAGCCCGGGCCGCTGCGGCAGACTGGTTGGCGCCCTTCCCCCCCAGGTTGCGCTGATAGGCGCTGGAGGTCAGGGTTTCACCCGGTCGGACAAAATGTGTGAGTCGATAACAATGGTCCCAGTTGATGGACCCCAGGTTGTATATCTTCATCTTAATGCTCTGATGGTCATGAAACGACAATTTACCAGTGAATTCCGTCAATTATAAGTGTCGTATTGGGTTAAGGCCTGTTAACGCAAAGATTAACCCTTTGCTATCTGATCCTGACTGACTATGTTGTTCAATGCAGGACAGATTATTCTCTCAAGGAGTCTCTATGTTAGGACTGAATGACGACGCGTTGGTCAGGACCGACGCCTTTATCAATGGCCAATGGCAATCCAGCGACCAGAAATTTGCCGTGACCAACCCGGCTAACGGCGAGACCCTGGTACTGGTGGCTGATGTCGGCGCTGACGGGGCTGAGCAGGCCGTGCAGGCGGCGCACCAGGCGTTCAGGGACTGGGCGGGTAAACCTGCGGTAGAGCGGGCCGGCCTGATGCGAAAATGGTTTGAGCTGATGATGCAGCATCAGGACGACCTGGGCCGGCTGCTGACCCTCGAACAGGGTAAACCCCTGGCCGAAGCCAAGGGAGAGATCGCCTACGGGGCAACCTACATGGAGTGGTTTGCCGAAGAAGCCAAGCGGGTGTACGGCGATACCATTCCAGCACCGTCAAACGACAAACGCATCCTGGTGATCAAACAACCGGTGGGCGTGGTGACGGCGGTGACCCCCTGGAACTTTCCCAACGCCATGATCGCACGCAAGGCAGCCGCGGCCCTGGCGGCCGGCTGCACCTTTGTGGTCAAGCCGGCAGCCGAGACGCCTTTATCGGCGCTGGCGATGGCTGAGCTGGCCAGGCGGGCAGGGATCCCTGACGGCGTCCTGAACGTGGTGACGGGGAAAGATTCCAAATCCATCGGTAAGGTACTGACCGAACATGAACTGGTGCGCAAGTTCACCTTCACAGGTTCAACAGCAGTGGGTAAACAACTGATCGCCCAGTGCGCGGGGACTGTAAAAAAAGTCACCATGGAGTTGGGCGGCAACGCGCCCTTTATCGTCTTTGACGATGCCGATCTCGATGCTGCGGTGAAGGGCCTGATGGCCTCCAAGTTCCGTAATGCCGGCCAGACCTGTGTCTGTGCCAATCGCATTTTTGTGCAGCAAAGCGTCTATCAGGCATTCAGCGACAAACTGTCTGAGGCGGTGGCACAGTTGAAACTGGGCAATGGCCTTGAAGAGGGCGTGACTATCGGCCCGTTGATCTCTAAAAGTGCCGTGGACAAAGTCCGTGAACTGATCGATAAATCGGTCAATCAGGGAGCCAAAGTCAGCCGTGGCGGCCAGGCTTCCGGTCTGGGAGAGCTGTTTTTCGAGCCGACCATACTGACCGACGTATCCAATGACATGCCGCTCGCCCGGGAAGAAATCTTCGGCCCCGTCGTACCGCTGATCCCCTTCGAAGACGAACAGCAGGCGTTACAGCTCGCCAACGACACCGATGTGGGTCTGGCGGCGTACTTCTATGCCCGAGATATAAGCCGCATTTGGCGGGTCAGCGAAGGACTCGAATACGGCATGGTGGGCATCAATGAAGGGGGGATATCCAATCCCGCCGCCCCCTTTGGCGGCGTCAAGCAATCCGGGTACGGTCGCGAGGGTTCAAAATACGGCTTGGATGACTATCTGGAAATCAAATATCTGTGTATGGGAGGCATTTAAGGTGACTGAACAGAGTCGTAACGTCGAGTTACAGGCCCGCAAGCAACAGGCCATTGCCCGCGGACAAGGCAATGTGTATCCCGTGTATGTGGCCCATGCCAAGAATGCCGAACTCTGGGACGAGGACGGCAACAGGTATATCGACATGGGCACCGGCATTGCCGTGTGCAATACCGGCCATGCCCATCCCAAAGTCGTGGCGGCAGTCAGGGAACAGGTGGAGAAGTTTTCCCATACCTGTGTGATGGTCAATCCCTATCGGTCTGCCGTTGAACTGGCAGAACGGCTCAATAAACTGGTGCCGGGAGAGTCGCAGAAGAAAAGCATATTCGTCAGCACCGGCGCCGAGGCTGTGGAGAATGCCATCAAGATAGCCCGAGCCCATACGGGGCGTCGCGGGGTGGTGGCTTTCAACGGCGGATTCCATGGCCGGACCAATCTGGCCATGGCCCTGACCGGCAAGATCACCCCCTACAAATATCAGTTCGGCCCGTTTCCGGCCGATATCTACCATGTACCCTTTCCTTCCGAACTGCACGGCGTCTCGGTGCAGGACTCTGTCAAGGCCCTGGCCAACCTGTTCAAGGTGGACATTGCCCCCCAGGATGTGGCGGCCATTATACTTGAGCCCATTCAGGGCGAAGGCGGCTTCTACCAGGCACCGACTGAATTACTGCAGGCACTGCGAGAGCTGTGCGACCAGCAGGGTATTGTGTTGATCCTCGATGAGATCCAGACCGGCTTTGGCCGCACCGGCAGAATGTTCTGCAGCGAATATGCCGGGGTCGAGGCGGACCTCATGACAGTGGCCAAGGGGATTGCCGGTGGCTTTCCCTTAGCTGCCGTGGTGGGCAAAGCCGAGATTATGGATGCGCCCCTGCCTGGCGGCCTGGGCGGGACCTACGGCGGTTCGCCGGTGGGCTGTGCGGCGGCGCTGGCGGTACTGGAAGTGATTGAGGAAGAGGATCTGTGCAACCGCGCCCTCTTTGTGGGTGAAAAGGTGGCCACCGCTCTGTCAGCCCTGAAAGCCAGGTATCCGCAGATTATCGGTGAGATCAGGATCAAAGGGGCCATGATCGCCCTCGAGCTGCTGGAGGAAGGCAACCCGGATAAGCCCAATACAGCCCTGACCCAGGCCATCATCGCCCATGCGGCACAAAGCGGCCTGATCCTGTTGTCCTGTGGCTTCTACGGCAACGTGATTCGCCTGCTGCCGGCCCTGACCATAGAGGAGTCAGTACTGGATGAGGCGCTGGGCAAACTGTCGGGTCTGTTCGATCAATTGCTGTCTGCAGCCCCGGCGGCCGCCAACCAGTAAGTAGGGTCAGTCTTTCGGTCCCTGATAGCCCCAACGGGCTATCAGGGACTGATCCAGTCCGATATGGTCGAGGATTCTGGCCACCACGAAATCCACCAAATCCTGAATTGAACTGGGATTGTGATAAAAACCCGGGCTGGCCGGCATAATGGTCGCGCCCAGGTTGGAGAGCTTGAGCATGTTCTCCAGATGAATACTGGACAGGGGCATCTCCCTGGGCACCAGGATCAACTGACCCTTCTCCTTCAACACGACATCGGCGGCCCGCTCGATCAGGTTGTCGCTGGCCCCCACGGCGACAGCCGATAAGGTCCCCGTGGAACAGGGGCATACGACCATCTGTTTGGGCGCGGCAGAGCCGGAAGCCACCGGCGAAAACCACTCGTCCTTGCCGAAGACCTTGATCTGCTCCTCGCCGGCGGAATATCTGTCCCTTAACCAGGCGGTGGCTGCAGCCGGACTGGCAGGGATCTGCAGGTTTTCCTCCGTGGCCAATACCACCCGGGCAGCGGAGGAAATCAGCACATACACCTGACAGTTGGCCTGCACCAGCACCTCCAACAGCCGCAAAGCATAGGGCGCGCCGGATGCGCCGGTGATGGCCAGGGTCAGTTGCTTGTCATACGCCATATTTATCTTCCAATGCCTGTTGCAGTTTCTGGTGAATACCGCCGAAGCCGCCGTTGCTCATCATCAGTATATGATCGCCGGGTTTCGCCTGCTCAACCAGACGCTCAATCAGCCTGTCCAGTTCGCTGGTGAGCCAGGTGGGGGTCTGGCTTTTGTCCACCAGTGCCTGCATGGACCAGCCCAGCCCCGCCGGCTCCAACACAAAGGCCGCGTCGGCCCCCTGCCAGGACGCAGCCAGACTGTCCTTATGTACGCCCATCTTCATGGTATTGGATCTGGGCTCCAGTACCGCCAGGATACGCTCGTCACCCACCCTGGCCCGCAGGCCGGCAATGGTGGTGGCAATGGCCGTGGGATGGTGGGCAAAATCGTCATACAGGGTAATGCCGGCCACCCGGGCCCGGGTTTCCATCCGTCGTTTAACGTTTCTAAACTGATTCAGGGCCTCAATGGCCACGCTGGTCGGCACCCCTGCATGACGGGCTGCGGCAATGGCCATCAGGCCATTGTTACGATTGTGCCCGCCCATCAGCGACCATTCCACCCGCCCCTGCAGTGCATTCTGGAACAGTATATCGAACTGTCGGCCATCCGCGCTGACATTGACTATTTGCCAGTCCCGGGCGGTCTTTTCCACCGGCGTCCAGCAACCCATTTCTAGGGTCCGCTCCAGATTGGCATCGTCAGCCGGCGACAGCACCAGTCCAGTCCCCGGCATCATACGCAACAGATGATGGAACTGCTTCTGGATGGCGGCCAGATCCTCGAAGATATCCGCATGGTCGAATTCCAGGTTATTCAGCACCAGGGTGCGGGGACGGTAGTGGACAAACTTGGAGCGCTTGTCGAAAAAGGCGCTGTCGTACTCATCCGCCTCAATAACGAAAAACGGCGCTTCACCCAGACGGGCCGAAATGCCGAAATTTTCCGGAATACCGCCAATCAGAAAGCCCGGATTGAGGCCGGCATACTCCAGCACCCAGGCCAGCATACTGGAGGTGGTGGTCTTGCCATGGGTACCGGCCACTGCCAGTACCCATCTGTCCTTAAGCAGATTTTCCAGCAACCATTGCGGACCGCTGGTATAAGGCAGGTTTCTGTCCAGCACGGCTTCCACCGCCGGGTTACCCCGGCTCAGGGCATTGCCGATCACCACCAGGTCAGGCGCCGGCTCCAGTTGCGAGGGGTCAAAGCCCTGGGTCAGGGTGATGCCAAGCTGTTCAAGCTGGGTGCTCATAGGCGGGTAGACATTAGTGTCTGAACCCGTGACCCGATGGCCCATGGCCTTGGCCAGGGCGGCAATGCCACCCATAAAGGTGCCGCAGATGCCTAGAATATGAATATGCATAGAGAAAATGTGATAACTGCTTTGCCGGCAAGCCTATCAATAAACGGGCCGGGCCGGTAGCAGAAACCCCTTCAGGCTGGCCGCGGGCATTGCTCTTTCCCGGGCGGCGACATAAGAATCGATACGGGTTACAATAAAACCACAACAATAAGAACAAGATAAGCCGCCAGCAACAAGAGGGCGGCGTTCCCTACATCCAATAAAAAACACACAAGGTCTGTCTGATGAAACGACTCAATACCCAATTACAGGAAGACGGCTGTCCACTCGAGCTGATCCTGCTGATCCGTACCCTGCTGGCCGCCTGTAAAGAGATCTCCTTTCGGGTCAGCCAGGGCGCCCTGGCCGGCGTGCTGGGCTCCACCCTGAGCGATAACGTGCAGGGCGAGCGGCAAAAGAAACTGGATGTGATCTCCAACCAGATCCTAAAGGATATCCTCAGCGAATCCGGCTATGTGAAAGCCATTTCCTCGGAAGAGGAAGACAGTGTCATCGGCTGTAACCCGGAAGGGAAATACCTGATCAGTTTCGACCCCCTGGACGGTTCATCCAACACGGATATCAACAGCCTGATCGGAACTATCTTCTCGGTATTCCACGCCCCCCAGTGGATGGAACCGGACGATCCGTCCGCCTTTTTACAGCCCGGCACCCAGCAGGTCGCGGCCGGCTATGTGCTGTACGGCCCTTCCACCATGCTGGCCATGACCACCGGACGGGGTACCCATCTGTATACCCTGGACAAGACCCACGGCGGCTTCCTGCTGACCCGCGGCAATGTACAGGTTCCCAGGGAGACCCAGGAGTTTGCCATCAATACCTCCAACCAGCGTCACTGGGAACCCTGTATGCAGAAGTATGTGTCTGACCTGCTGGCCGGTGACCAGGGCCCGAGGGGCAAGAATTACAATATGCGCTGGGTGGCAGCCATGGTGGGGGACATACACCGGGTACTGTGCCGCGGTGGTATCTTCGCCTACCCCTGGGACAATCGTGAACCCAAGAAACCGGGCAAGCTGCGGCTGATGTACGAAGCCAATCCCATGGCCTTTCTCATGGAGCAGGCTGGCGGCGGGGCTTCCACCGGTCGCGGACGGATTCTGGAAGTCATGCCCACCGATATCCACCAGCGGGTGCCGGTGCTTCTGGGCTCAGCCGAGGAAGTGGAAGTCTGCGTCAGCCATTACAAGGACTGATAGTCAGGGGAGCCCCGCCCATGACCGGGCTCCCCATCAGCCTACATCAGGCCTGCTTCTTTTCCAGCCTGACCACTTCGGCTTTTTCTTCTTCCAGCAACGATTTGGCATCCGCGCCTTTGAACAATTTGGCCACCACGTCCTTGTTCTGCGCCAACAGCACCGACAGTTCTTCGAGCATCCCTTCGTCCAGCTTCAGGCCCTTGGCCTGGATGTAATCGGCCAGGTTATCCGCCACATCCAGCATCTTGTCGTATTGATCCGCCTCTTTCTTGTCGGTTGTCACCAGCTTCTCTACCCCTTTGTGCTCTACCACATAGCGTACGATGATGGCCATCACAGCCTCCTTTATTGAAAGTGTAGGATCAGGCTAACACAAATACTGTATATTTAAACAGTTATTTTTAAAACAAAAGGACTGTCGTACAGGCTCCCTACACTTAGGAGATCTTCTTAAGGGGTTCTGCCGACTCGATTGGCAACGGCGCCGCCGCCCGACTATCCTGACACTAAGGAATTGACGCCAGATACAGGAGGAAACATGGCAAATCTCACTCCCACCCAGGATGCAAAGATGAATCCCATCGCCAATATGGAAGGGCTGCAGGCCGCCATCGTCAATGGCGAAGCCAAACGGGTCAAACAGCTGCTGGCCAACCAGGTTCTGGACGAGCTGCAGAAAAGTTACCTCATCGAGCTGGCCGAACTGAACGATAAGCCCCAGATCGTCAAGCTGTTGCAAGACGCCCCGGCTAAACCCTGACAGTCGGAACGAGACTGCAAAAAGTAAAGGCGCCGCGGCGCCTTTTTTATTGTTGCCGTCCGTCCATTAAAGCAAAGGTGCAATCACCAGGCTGACAATGGCCATCACATTAATCAGGATATTCATGGCCGGACCCGAGGTGTCTTTGAAGGGATCGCCGACTGTGTCGCCTACGACAGTGGCCGCATGCACTGACGAGCCCTTGCCGCCGAAGTTTCCTTTTTCCACATACTTCTTGGCGTTATCCCAGGCGCCGCCGGCATTGGCCATCATCAGCGCCAGCAATACGCAGCCGAGCAGCGCACCGCCCAGCATGCCGCCCAAGGCGTGGGGGCCGATGCCGAAGCCAACGACAGGCGGCACCGCCACTGCCAGTACACCGGGCAGGATCATTTTCTTCAGCGCCGCGGTCGTGGCGATATCCACGCAGCGGGCCGTATCCGGCTGCGCGGTGCCTTCCATCAGGCCCTTGATTTCACGGAACTGACGGCGGATTTCATGGATCATTTCGAAGGCCGCATCCCCCACCGCCGTCATGGTGATGGAGGCAATCAGAAATGGCAGCAGACCACCGATGAAGAGCCCGGTCAGCACTTCGGGATCACCCAGATGCAGGGTGAAGTTTTCGTAGTGCAGACTCATGGTTTCCACGAAGGCAGCAATAATGGCCAGGGCCGCCAGGGCCGCAGCGCCGATGGCAAAGCCCTTGCCAATGGCCGCAGTGGTGTTACCCAGTTCATCCAGCGAGTCGGTAATGGCGCGGGTTTCCTTGCCCAGCCCGCCCATCTCGGCGATACCCCCGGCGTTGTCCGCCACGGGACCATAGGCGTCGATGGCCATGGTGATGCCCACCGTCGCCAGCATGCCCACGGCGGCAATCCCCACACCGTAGAGGCCAGAAAGCGAGGTGGAAATATAGATAATGGCGCAGATGGTCAGCACCGGTATCACTACCGACTGCATGCCTACCGAAAGACCTGTGATCATCACCGTCGCCGGACCGGTTTCACCGGATTTGGCAATCTTGCGAATAGGTGCCGACGCGGTGTAATACTCCGTCACCAGACCAATGATGATGCCCCCAACCGCCCCGGTCAGTACCGACCACCAGACATTGTTGGAAATCTCTACATACTGAATCACAAAGTGGGCGACGATAATAAACAGCAGCGCCGCGGACATGGTGCCGGCACGCAAAGCCGTATCCGGCTTTTTCGCCGACATGGCGCGCACCAGCAGAATACCCAGTACCGAGCAAATCAGGCCGGCCGACGCCAGGGCCAGGGGCAGGAACATCAGGGATTCACGACTGCCCAGGGCACTGACTGTCATGGTGGCGGCGATGGCGATGGTGGCAATCATGGACCCGCAATAAGACTCGAAGATATCCGAGCCCATACCGGCCACATCGCCCACGTTGTCGCCCACGTTATCGGCGATGACGCCCGGGTTGCGAGGATCATCCTCAGGAATGCCCGCTTCTATCTTGCCCACCAGGTCGGCCCCCACGTCGGCACTTTTGGTAAAGATACCGCCGCCGACCCGTGAGAACAGTGCCACACTGGACGCCCCCATGCCAAAGCCATGGATGGCATGGGCGGTAGCCGGATCGCTGCCGAAGAACCAGTACAGGGAGCCCAGCCCCAGCAAGCCCATGGAGGCCACGCACAACCCCATGATGGAGCCGCCCATAAAGGCGATGGACAAGGCAGCAGCGGCCCCTTGGTCGTGGGCGGCCTGGGTGGTTCGCACATTGGCCTTGGTGGCGGTAAACATGCCGATATAGCCGGCCAGGGCCGAACAGACTGCGCCAACCACAAAGGCCAGTGTGGTATTGGTTCCTAACGAGAAGTACAGGGCAACGGCCAGCACCAGGGCAAAGATAAACAACATCTTGTATTCCCGGTGCATAAAGACCATGGCGCCAAGGTGGATCTGATCGGCAATTTTGCTGATGGCCTCATTGGTCACCGGCACTTTTTTGATCATGAAATAGATAAACATGGCAATCACCAGGCCTGCCAGGCCCAGTGCAGGTGGCAGATAAAATAGTTCAGTCATAGGCTCCCCAACAGTTACTCAGAGCGAAGTCCTGGCCATGGGGCCGTTACTCCGCAGTATTATCAGGGGCTGGCTTCAACCTCGACAACATGGGGCATATGCAAGCATACGCCAAGCCTACCCCTTTGTTTTTGCTTTAGTTTTCAGCAACTTCTCAACCACTATAGACCCAGTGGATCGGGATGTCAGCAATTAATTGGAGAAAAAATATCCAACCTCGCACGCCGTCTGTTACAGGGCCGTTTACATTCGCTAACACAAGCAAAATGCGGCAAAAGGGGATTTGGTTTAGAGTGCGGGTTTGGCCAGAGGGCCTGAGCATACTTCGGCAAAATTAGGACAACAGAATGAAAAAGCACCTGATCGCGGCAGCCCTGTCGGCGGCCTTATTGCAGGCCTGCGGCACCACCGCAGCTACCCAGAACTCAACCCCCGATCCGGCATTGGCGGCCGTATTGCAAGCGCAGGAATCACAGAGTGCCCGCCTGGTGGCGCTGACCGATAATTACATCGAGGAAACCCTGCCCCGTCAGCCTATCAACGCCCTGTTCAACGGCGACAACAGATTCAATCATCTTTGGCCAAACAGCCTGGCGGCCGACTTTATTGCCGAGGGCGAGGCCATTGATCGCAAGTACCTGGTGGCTCTGCACAGCATCGACAAGGCCAAACTGAGCGGACAGGATCTCTATACCTATGAGATCTTCGAAGGCAACCTGCAACGTAGCCTGGCCGGCGGCCAATATCCCTTCGAACTGCTGCCCTTAAACCAGTTTATCTTCAGTCCCCATAACTTCTTTATGCAGCTTGGCAGTGGTATCAGCGCCCAGCCGTTCAATAATGCCCAGGACTTCGACAATTTCCTTGCCCGCGCCGAAGGCTTTGTGGTGTGGATGGAGCAGGCCCAGAAGAATATGCGCCAGGGCATCAGGCAGGGCGTGGTCCAGCCCAAAGCCGTGGTGGACTCCATGATCCCTCAGTTTGAAGCGCAGATTCTGGATGACCCCACGAAGAGTATGCTGTTCACCCCCCTCAATCAGGCTGGGGACAAACTGAGCGATGAAGATAAGCTCAGGCTGACCCGGGCCTATACCCAACTCGTGGATAAACGCATGACCCCGGTGTTTAGGGAGATGACCCGTTTTCTCAAGGAAGAATACCTGCCCGCGGCCAGGGAGTCTGACGGCATGGCCGGACTGCCCAACGGCGTCAGCTGGTACGAGTACATGATTGAAGTGAACACGACGTTACCGGTCAGCGCCGAGCAGTTACATCAGACAGGCCTGAGTGAAGTAAAGCGCATTCATGGCGAGATGATGAAAGTGGCCGGAGAAGTCGGCTTTGATGGCGATCTGCAGGCCTTCTTCGAGTTTATCAAGAACGATCCGCAATTCTACTTCGAGTCTGCCGACGAGATCCTGGCCGCCTATGAGGCGGTCAAGGCCCGCATGGAGCCCAAGGTGGACAAGCTGTTCAGCGTGATCCCCAAGGCGGACTATGTCGTCAGGCCATATCCGGAGTCCCAGGCCAAGTCGGCGCCCGGCGCCTCCTATATTCCAGCCGCCAAAGACGGCTCCCGTCCGGGCGTGTTTTTCGCCAACACATACAACCTCAAGGGTCAGCCCAGGTATGGTGTGGAAACCCTCTCCATTCATGAGGCCGTACCCGGTCATCACTTCCAGTTGAGCCTGCAGAACGAAGTGGAGGACCTGCCCAAAATCCGCAGCCAGAACTTCTACACCGCCTATGCCGAGGGCTGGGCCTTATATGCCGAAAGCCTGGGTAAGGAACTGGGCTTCTTCACCGACCCCTACCAGTATTTCGGCAAGCTGAACGCCGAACTGTTTCGCGCCATGCGTCTGGTGGTGGATACGGGCCTCCATTACAAGGGCTGGAGTCGCGAACAGGCCATTGAGTATATGTTGAATAATTCCACCATGGTGGAATCGGATGTGACCTCAGAGATTGAGCGCTATATGGTGATGCCCGGCCAGGCCCTGGCCTACAAGACCGGGCAACTGAAAATCCAGGCTCTGCGCGAAAAAGCCGAAAAAGCCCTGGGCGAGCGGTTCGATATCAGGACTTTTCATAACCTCATTCTGCTGGATGGTCCCTTGCCGTTGCCCCTGCTGGAGAAAAAGATCGATGAGTGGATCGCCTCCTGAGCCAATGCGTTCTTTCATTGCATAGACATCGCGCCGGCCCTTAGCCGGCGCGGCTTTTTCGACCAAAGCGGGATGTCCTTTTGTGACAAAAACCCCTATAATCCGCCGCACTTTATTTGTTTCTCTCCAGAAGCGGGCTCCTGCCCTTATTCTGGATCGCATCCCTGCGTCGCCCCGATGCCCGTTTTTTTAGGACGGGCACTGGTTATTAGCAAACTCAAAAGGACCATGCCATGAGCTTGAATGCCGTACCTGCAGGCAAAAACCTGCCAGACGAAGTCAACGTGATCATCGAAATTCCGGCCCATTCTGACCCGGTGAAATATGAAGTGGATAAAGAATCCGGCGCCATCTTTGTCGACCGTTTCATGGCCACCTGTATGCACTACCCCACCAACTACGGTTATGTACCCCATACCCTGTCTGAGGACGGTGATCCGGTAGACGTGCTGGTGATTACCCCTTTCCCCCTGCTGGCCGGCTCCGTGATTGCCTGCCGTCCGGTAGGCGTGCTGAAGATGACCGACGAATCCGGCACCGATGCCAAGGTATTGGCAGTACCCAAGGACAAGCTGTCCACTATTTACCGTGGCGTGAAAGAAATCGACGATGTGCCAGAGTTGCTGCGCCACCAGATCGAGCATTTCTTTAAACACTACAAGGATCTGGAGCCCAACAAATGGGTCAAGATTGACGGTTGGGACAATGCCGCCGCTGCCCGGGACGAGATTGTCGCCAGCGTCAAGCGTTATGAAGAAGCACCAGAAAAGCCGGCTTTTTGAACCACACAACACTCCACAAGGGCCAGCTTCTGCTGGCCTTTTGCTTTACAGGCATTAGGGTTAATATTCACTCCCCTTCTGCCCGTTGGATTGATATGTCTTCCCGTTTCTCTTTACAGGCTATCCGTCAAAGCCCCCAGATGTTATTGCTGGCCATGGCCTTTGTCATGCCGCTGACATTTTCCGTCTGGCATGTACTGCTGAATAATTTTGTTATTGAGGCGGCCCGCTTCAACGGCGCACAGATTGGCATACTGCAGAGTCTGCGTGAGGTGCCGGGTTTTCTGGCCTTTACCGCCGTGTTCGTATTGTTGGTGCTCAGGGAACAGACCTTTGCCCTGCTGGCCCTGGCACTGATGTCCATTGGTATCGCCATGACCGGCTGGTTCCCTTTTGCCGTGGGCCTGTATTGCACCACGGTAGTCATGTCCGTCGGCTTTCACTATTTCGAGACCCTCAACCAGTCCCTGACCCTGCAATGGCTGGATAAGCGCGACACGGCAGAATTTATGGGCCGGCAACTGGCGGTCAAAAGCTGTGCCTCGCTGTTGGCCTTTGGGGCCGTCTGGGTGCTGATGGACGTTCTGAATGTCGGCTATAACAGCATGTATATGCTGGCAGGGGGTGCAGGGTTCCTTATCGTGCTATTGCTCTGGTGGTTGTTCCCCCGCTTCGAACAGCCTTCTACCCAGCACAAGAAATTACTGATGCGCCAGCGTTACTGGCTTTATTACGGCCTGACCTTTTTCGGCGGCGCACGCCGGCAGATTTTTGTCGTGTTTGCCGCCTTTATGATGGTGGAGAAGTTTGGCTATACCGTAGGGCAGATCAGTCTGCTGTTTATGCTCAACTACATTTTCAACCTGTTGTTTGCCCCTGCCATTGGCCGCTTTATCGCACGGGTGGGCGAAAGGAAGGCGTTAGTGGCAGAATATACGGGATTGATTGTCCTGTTCATCGGTTATGCGTTTGTGGACGCCGCCTGGCTGGGAGCAGTGTTGTATGTGGTGGATCACCTGCTGTTCGCTCTGGCCATTGCGATGAAGACTTACTTTCAGAAAATCGCCGACCCCAGGGATATTGCCGCCACCTCAGGGGTGAGTTTCACCATCAACCACATTGCCGCGGTGGTAGTCCCGGCACTGCTGGGGGTGGTCTGGCTGACCTCACCGCCGCTGGTATTTTTTATCGGTGCCGGTTTTGCGTTTTGCTCCCTGATCCTGGCGACGAATATCCCCGCCCTGCCTGCGCCAGGCAACGAAGTGCGCAGAAATCCCTTTGGCTGGGCAAACATGCCGGCCTCGACATTAGAGAAGGTGTAGTCATGAAAAAATATTTGCTCCTGCTGGCAATCCTGCCCCTCATGGGCTGGGCACAGCCCAAAGACCTATACTGGGAGGACATGGTGCCCGAGGATTACCAGTTACCAGAGCAACCCGTAGCCCACGAGGGCAGCAACAACATGGTGCAGATGAATCTGGATGCGCCGGTGGTGCAGGCGCTGGATGGTCAGGAAGTGCGTATCCCGGGTTTTGTGGTGCCCCTGGAAGGGGACGAAGACACCCTTACCGAGTTTCTGCTGGTCCCCTATTTTGGCGCCTGTATCCATGTACCGCCACCACCACCTAACCAGATAGTCCATGTGAAATTCGCCGACGGGGCGCCGGTGGACAATCTGTTCGACGCAGTCTGGATCACCGGCAAGTTGTCCACCCAAGGCTGGACAGGGGACATTGCCACGGTGGGCTATACCATGCAGGGGATTAAAGTGGAGCCTTACGAATAACTCGGATCACTAACCCGTATAAATCTTCTCTGCCGGGTTAAACAATACCCAGGAGGTGAGGATATATTTGTCGTTGGACACCGGCACATTGCCCCGGTGGGTATGGGTAAAATAAGCCGGGGCGATGACCATTCGACCGGCCCTGGGCTTAATGCTCAGGTCCTGATAGTAAAAGTCCGTTTCCCCTCCTTCGGCGACATCATTCAAGTAAAACATAAACAACAGGATACGGTGCAGGGCATCGTTGCTGCCGGTCTGCGGATAGACCTCTGAATGCCAGTACGGATAGCCGCCCCTACCGTGGGGATATTTCTGCGCGTTGATATCGCCAAGCCGGAACAGATACTGCACCAGATTCTGCAAATTAGGCCTGGCCACCTCCTCGAAGTTGTCTTGTGTCACCTTAACCGGCTGACCGGTTTGGGGATGTTTAACCGTCAGGCCTATGGGCCCGATGAGGGCAAAATAATACCTGGCGAAATAGTCCATCAGCCGCGCCGTGGTGTGCTGCAAAACCTGTGGCAGCAACTGGCCAAACTCCGGATGGCGCATAATGGACACGTCTTCACTGACTTTTTTGTCCGTATCCACTCCCCCACCGGTGCGGCCGGCCTGGCGGTTGGGGCTGCTGTCAATCTGGCCGATCAGCGCCTGGCACAATGCCGGCGGCAACACATTGTCGATTACCTCCACAAACTGGTTCATGCGGCCTCCACCTGCAGGCTTCTCAGTTGCTCTTTTACCTTGTCGCTGATGGGGGCGGATTGCTGGCTCTGGTAATCGAAATGGACCATGGTGGTAATGCCCACTGCGCAGCGCTGACCCTGCTGCCAGACTTCCTGGTGCACTTCGAAAGAGCTATTACCCACCCGGCTGATACCGGTGCGCACCTCCACCTGGCTGCCGAAGTAAATCTGACGCAGAAAATCGATCTTATAGCTGGCCAGGATCAGCGGCCAGTTATCCAGATCCAGCTCTGGGGTGAACAGGCGGAAGATGGGCTCCCGGGCCGCCTCGAACCAGCCTGCCAGCACCGTATTGCTCACATGCTTTAAAGCGTCGGTCTCATAGAATCGTACATCGAAGGTTTGTTTCAGCATCTTGTTTACATATCTAGTAACGGCTTAAGGAAACGACCGGTATGGGACGCGGGGGAGCCGGCCACCTGCTCGGGGGTACCCTCTGCAATAATCTGTCCGCCACCCGAGCCCCCTTCGGGGCCGAGATCCACCAGCCAGTCAGCGGTCTTGATCACATCCAGGTTGTGCTCGATCACCACCACAGTATTGCCGTGGTCCCGCAACCGATGCAGTACCTGCAACAGTTGCTTGATATCATGGAAGTGCAGGCCGGTGGTGGGTTCATCCAGGATATACAGCGTCTTGCCCGTATCCCGTTTGGACAGCTCCCGCGCCAGCTTGACCCGCTGGGCTTCCCCGCCAGACAAGGTGGTGGCGCTCTGGCCCAGGCGGATATAGGAAAGCCCTACATCCATCAGGGTTTGCAACTTGCGTGCGAGGGCCGGGATCACATCGAAAAACTCCCGGGCATCCTCCACCGTCATATCCAGCACTTCATTGATGTTCCTGCCTTTGTATTTGATTTCCAGGGTTTCACGGTTATAGCGCTTACCCTTGCACACATCGCAGGGTACGTAGATATCCGGCAGGAAATGCATCTCCACCTTGATGACCCCGTCACCCTGGCAGGCCTCGCAGCGACCGCCCTTGACGTTAAAGCTGAACCGGCCCGGCTTGTAACCCCGGGAACGGGCTTCCTGGGTGCCGGAAAATAGTTCGCGTATGGGGGTAAAAAGGCCCGCATAGGTAGCCGGATTGGAACGGGGGGTGCGACCGATGGGACTCTGATCGATATCCACTACCTTATCCAGATGTTCCAGCCCCTGAATGCTTTTATAGGGGGATGCCTCACCCACGGTAGCGCCATTGAGTTCCTTATGAGCCAGCACATACAGCGTATCGTTGATCAGGGTGGACTTTCCCGAGCCTGACACCCCTGTGACACAGGTCATCAGGCCTACCGGAATGCGCAGGTTGACATCTTTGAGGTTGTTGCCGGTGGCGCCGCTCAGTTCCACCCACAAATTGTCCTTATTCTGGGTTCGCTGGGCAGGCACATCAATCTTCTCCCTGCCTGACAAGTACTTTCCTGTCAGTGACTGCTCACTGCCTTTGATATCCTCCAGGCTGCCCTCGGCAACGATTTCCCCCCCATGGACCCCGGCGCCGGGACCGATATCCAGGATGTAGTCGGCGGCACGGATAGCGTCTTCGTCGTGCTCCACCACAATCACTGTGTTACCCAGATCACGCAGATGCACCAGGGTGCCAAGCAATCGCTCATTATCACGCTGGTGCAGGCCGATACTGGGCTCATCCAGGACATACATCACGCCCACCAAGCCAGCGCCTATCTGGCTGGCCAGCCTGATACGCTGAGCCTCCCCGCCGGACAGGGTATCGGCGCTGCGGGACATGGACAGGTAGTTGAGCCCCACATTGACCAGGAAGCTCAGCCGGTCACGGATCTCCTTGAGGATTTTTTCGGCTATCTGCGCCCGCTGACCACTCAAGGCGAGGGTCTCGAAAAACTTCAGGGCATCGGCAATGGACATCTCAGTGACCGTGGGCAACTGGGTCTGGTTGATAAAGACATTGCGGGCCTCCAGGCGCAGACGGGTGCCACCGCAACTGCCGCATGGCTGCTGGCTCAGGTACTTGGCCAGCTCCTCACGCACCGCATTGGACTCGGTTTCCCGGTAGCGCCGCTCCATATTGGGCAGGATCCCCTCGAAGGGATGCTTGCGCTCCATTACATCGCCACGGTCATTGATGTAACGGAACTTGATGGACGTGCCCTTGCTGCCGTACAGCACCACATCGCGGGCCTTGGCATCCAATTCCTGGAACGGCTTGCTCAGATCAAACTTGTAGTGATCGGCTACTGCCTGCAGCATCTGGAAGTAATAATAACTGCGCTTGTCCCAGCCGCGGATGGCGCCCCCTGCCAGGCTCAGCTCGGCATTACTGATTACCTTGGAGGCGTCGAAAAACTGCTTGGTACCCAGCCCGTCGCAGGTCGGGCAGGCCCCCGCAGGGTTGTTGAAGGAAAACAGCCTGGGCTCCAGCTCAGCCATGCTGTAACCACAGTGGGGACAGGCGAAGTTGGCGGAAAATACGATTTCCTGTTTGCCCGGCTCATCCATCCAGGCAATCTTGGCTGTGCCGCTGGACAGCCCCAGTGCCGTCTCGAACGATTCGGCCAGGCGCAGTTGCAGATCGTCACGGACCTTGAACCTGTCCACCACCACTTCGATGGTGTGTTTCTTGTGCAAATCCAGGGTCGGCGGATCGGACAAGTCGCAAATCTCACCGTCGATGCGGGCGCGGATAAAGCCCTGGGCGGCGAGGTTCTCCAGCATCTTGATATGCTCACCCTTACGCTCCTGCACTACAGGCGCCAGCAGCATCAGTTTACTGCCTTCGGGCATCTCCAGCACCTTGTCGACCATCTGGCTGATGGTCTGGGCATCCAGAGGGACCTTGTGCTCCGGGCAGCGGGGCTCGCCAACCCGGGCAAACAACAGTCGCAGATAGTCATAAATCTCGGTGATGGTTCCCACTGTGGAGCGAGGGTTGTGCGAGGTGGACTTCTGCTCTATTGAAATGGCCGGTGACAAGCCCTCGATATGATCCACATCCGGCTTTTCCATCATGGACAGAAACTGGCGGGCGTAGGCCGACAGGGATTCCACATAACGGCGTTGCCCTTCGGCATACAGGGTATCGAAAGCCAGGGACGATTTGCCCGACCCGGACAGGCCGGTAATGACAATCAACTTGTCCCTGGGCAGGGTCACATTGATATTTTTCAGATTATGGGTACGGGCACCACGAACTTCTATTTTGTCCACTAATCGACACCTGAGCCTGAGTGAGGGAAACCCCTAGTATTGCATATCCAGACGACTCGACACAGAGGTAAATAGCACCGGCTTCTGTCCATGGCGGGCCTGTGGTACACTGCCCGGCCTGTCCGGGACCCTAGCCGGATGGGGCAAGCAACGCCTTGTTTTCAATTGTTTTTTCAGATTAACGCAGCGGATCGTTTTGAATAATACAGAAATTCGCGGCGCCGCCTCCCTGGCAGCCGTTTACGTACTGCGCATGCTCGGCCTGTTTATGGTGATGCCGGTGCTGGCTGTGCTGGCGATGGAGTTCCCTGACTACTCACCATTGCTGGTGGGTCTGGCCATCGGCGGGTACGGCCTGACGCAGGCCCTGCTGCAAATACCCATGGGATTATTGTCAGACCGCATTGGCCGCAAGCCGGTCATCGTGCTGGGGTTGGTGCTGTTCGCCGCCGGCAGTGCCCTGGCAGCCTGGGCAGACAGCCTGACCTGGATAGTGATAGGCAGGATTATCCAGGGAGCGGGCGCCATTGCCGGCGCTGTCATGGCCCTGGCCGGCGACATCAGCCGCGACAGCCAGCGCCCCAAGGTGATGGCTGTCATTGGTGTAGCCATAGGATTTTCCTTTTACCTGGCACTGATTCTCGGCCCGCTGCTGGCCAGACATTTCGGCCTGCAGGGTATTTTCCTGGTCACCGCCCTTCTGGCCGTCGCCTGTATTCCGCTGGTGCTCTTTGTCGTGCCGACAGCCACCAACCTGGCGCCCAGCGGCGACACTTTGCCTAGAGCCGGTGATCTGAGATCCCTGCTGCGCACCCCGGCGCTGCGGCGCCTGAATCTCAGCGTCTTTGTGCTGCACCTGCTGATTACGCTGCTGTTCGTGCAACTTCCCAACCGTCTGGTCCTGACAGGCTGGCCGTTGGCGGATCATTGGCAGCTCTATCTGCCTGTGTTGATCTTATCTGTGCTGGGGATGGTTTTTCTGATGCGCCATCTGGGCAACCGGATGGAAGCCGGCCTGCGCTGGTCCATCGCCCTGATGGGTCTGGCCCTGGCGGGTATGCTGCAGGAGCCTTTGGCTTTGCCAGCCCTGTTGGTTTTTGTCTGTCTGTTTTTTACCGGCTTCAACTACCTGGAAGCCAATCTGCCGGCCCTGGTGTCCAGCCTGGCCCCCGCCGGCAAGAAAGGGTCGGCCATGGGCGCCTACGCCAGTTGTCAGTTTCTCGGAGCGTTCGCCGGGGGGGTACTGTCCGGGCTGCTCAATCAGTACCTGTCGGCTGAGTGGATCTATCTGCTGGCCATTGGCCTTTGCCTTGGCTGGCAATTCTGGATCAGGGGCATCGTCAGTGGCGCCGGCCATCTGAAAAGGTATACACTAGCCCTCAATACTCAGATACGGCCGGTGCAGGAGAGCCTGGAACAGCTTAAGCAGCTCGCCGGCGTGCGTGATATTACCCTGGTGGAGGAAGAGCAAGCCGTCTACCTCAAGGTGGACAGCAGCCAGTTCAGCCTGCAACAAGCCAGGCAGATAATGAACCCCTGAACAGGGCAGTATAGACATAAACTAAATGAGACGAGTCTGTCCCACCGACTAAAATTCAAGCAGGGGCAGTCAGGGTCAGCGTTAGGAGCGAAGATGGCAAGTAGAGGCATAAACAAAGTGATTCTGGTGGGTAACCTGGGTCAGGATCCGGAAGTCAGATATACGGCCAACGGCAAAGCCGTGGCCAGCCTGAATCTGGCCACTTCCGAAAGCTGGAAAGACCAGAGCGGTCAGATCCAGGAGCGTACTGAATGGCACCGGGTCTCACTATTCGGGAAGCTGGCAGAAATCGCCGGTGAATATCTGCGCAAAGGCAGTCAGGTATATGTGGAAGGCAAGCTGCAGACCCGTAAATGGCAGGACAAGAGCGGCCAGGACAGGTACACCACCGAAATCGTGCTGGATCCTTTTACCGGAGTGATGCAGATGCTCGGCGGCGGCAGTGGTGGCGGTGGCGGTGGCCGCAGCCCGCAACAGGGAGGCTACAATCAGGCCCCTGCCCAGCAGGATTACAATCAGGCGCCCCAGTACCAGCAACACCCCAAACAGGGTGGCAGCCCGGGGGGCAATCGTCCGCCCCAGAACCAGCCCCAGCAGGCCAATTCCATGCCGGAGCCCGACTTCGACTTCGATGACGATATTCCGTTCTAGTCCAGCAAAACCCGAAAGCCCGCCCAATGCGGGCTTTTTTCTGACCTTCAGGGCTGGTTAAATAACGGATTGTCTGATGTAATTGCTACAAATTATAACAATTAATACCCGGGTATAAATGCGCTTAGGCTGGTGGGACCTGGTAAAACGCAAGCTGAGAAAGCCGGCGGCTTACCATTCTCTTGGAATCGAATTTGGTCAGCGAAACCTTAACCTGTCCCTGCTTGGCAAGCAGAAAGGGCTGCCATTGTGGCTGAAACAGCACCGTATCGGCATTGACAACTGGGTTAAAGATCTGACTGCCTGGATCAAAGATGAAGGCGTGGCTTCCACCCCCTGTCATGTGGTTTTTTCCACCAATCGCTATCAGTTATTGCAGGTAGAAAAACCTGCGGTCCCAGCCGAAGAGCTGACCCAGGCCCTGCGCTGGTCTGTCAAGGATCTGCTGGCTTCTGCCGATGACATGGTGGTGGAATATTTCGATTTGCCGGCCCAGCCCACCGGCAGCAATAAGATCAACCTGGTGGCAGCGCCTAAGAGTCTGATTGAATCGGTCGTGACAGGTATGATCCAGGCCGGGGTTGAACTTAAAAGCATCGGCATAGAGGAACTCAGCCAGTGTGACCTGCTGGACGCCCAACCTGCAGCACAGATTACCCTGGTGCAGGAACCCGGTGAAGAGATTTGCCTGAGCATCATCAAGGATGGGAACATCTATTTTACCCGTCGCCTCAAAGGGTACGAGCAACTGAGCAGCTATGGCCTGGAGCAGATCCACCAGGGAGTGGCAGACAGCCTCAGTATAGAAATCCAGCGCTCCATGGACTATTTTGACAGTCAGTTGCGCCAGGCGCCGGTGAAGCGTCTGCTGATCTGTATCGATACACCTTTTCTTGAAGAGCTCAGCCAGGTACTTGAACAGAATACCCTGGTCAAGACAGAAATGTTTACTCCACAAATAGCCACTTCCCAGGGACTGAGGTTTTCCTCAGAAACAGTGACCAGTCTGGGCGCCGCCATGCGCCAGGTCCGTGAGGCAAATGCATGAAGAACCGGGTAAACCTCTATCCGCGGGAATTGCGGCCGACTTACGATTTGCTGACACTTGGTTTCGCCCTGGGCCTATGGCTGGCGGCGGCCCTGATTATTGGTTTTTGGCAGTGGCAGATGCATCAGCAATGGACAGTGCTTCAGGCGCAGGAACAGGCCACAGCCACCCAATTGGCCGGCTTGAGGACGCAGGTCAAAAGGCAGGTACAGCAACTGGATCGGGAACCCAGCCAGGCCTTAGTTGAACAAATCCAGCTTCTGCAGCGCCAGATTGCCGCCCAGCAAGAGGTCCTTGCCATGCTGGCGCAACGGGAACGGACAGATAAGCCCGGCTATGCCTCACTGATGGACGATCTGGCCAGACTCCATCATCCGGATATCTGGCTGACTCACATAAACATGACGGACGACAGGATACAACTGGAAGGCGGAACACGCACAGCCGAAGCCCTGCCGCAGTGGCTCAGCCTACTGAGCCGGGGCAACAGCCTCACCGGCACCGAGTTTGCAACCGTGCAACTGATCCGGGACGAGCAGGAAAACCTGGGTTTTGTCCTCAGCTCCACTGCAGCGGACACCATCAGGGAGAGCCGGCAGTGAGTGCTTATCAGAAAATGCATCAGGCCTTTGCCCTCAGGAAGCCAAGAGAGAAACAACTCTTATTGTTTGCAGGACTGTTCCTGATCCTCTATGGAGGTTATCTGCTTTTGATTGAGCCGACCCTGGACGGCCTGGCTTTATCAGAGCGCAAGCTCAATCAACAGCAGCAGGAACTGACCAGCCTGAACCTGCAGCTCCAGGAACTGGCCACAGCGACCACCAATCCCGATACGCCCCTATTGATTCGCCGGCAGGCACTGGAGTCAGAAATAGCAGCGCTGCGCCAGGTCATGTTGCAACAAACCAGTGAACTGATCCCTGCCGCACGAATGAAGAATGTGCTGCAGCAACTGCTTGCACATCATGACCAACTCCGGCTGGTGGAACTCAAATCCCTGACTCCGACAGCCATCACGGCGGAGCCGCAGCAGGAGGATCAGCAGGCCGGTCTCTATCAGCACGGCATGCGATTGGTACTGGAAGGCAGCTATTTCGATTTACAGGGCTATCTGCGGCAGTTGGAAAGCCTGCAATGGCGCTTCTACTGGAAAACCTTTGATTACCAGGTGCTGGAATATCCCACCGCCAGGATGAGCCTGGAAATCTATACCCTCAGTACCGGCAAGGCATTTTTGGGAGTCTGAGATGAACAAGGCAAGTGTGGTCGCCCTAATCACAGGCCTGGCATGGTCCGCCCTGGCGGGCGCTCAGGTTGACCCTACGCGTCCTCCTGCCACAATACAGGAACAGTCGGCGGGACAGCCTCAGAACGGGGGCCTGCCCAGAGTGTCGGCAATTTTCGTCGGGCAGGCTCAACGTTATGTGCTGGTGGAAGGCAAGGTTCTGCATCCGGGTGAATTCTGGGGCGCCTGGCAATTATTCTCCATTGGCAATGACAAGGCGACCTTCCGGGACGGGGATCGGCAGGTGGAAGTGAGGATACTGACAACAGGCTCGTTGAAAAAAGGCAACTTTGATGGTTTATAGACACACATTTATCCTTTTCCTGTCAGCCTGGCTGACGGCCTGCCAGACCAATGATGCCGGACAGACCGTATCACGCAAGCTGGACGAAGCCGTTGCCCAGCAACAGTTGGCAGAGCAGCCCAAAGCTCCTTTGCAGCAGGTACCGGCAGATATCAGCCAGTTGCTGAAGGATGAGGGCAGCCTCCTCGCCCAACAGGAGGGCGGTCTGTTTGGCGAAGAGCGATACGACATCAGGGCCGACCAGACTGAAGCCGGCGCCTTTTTCGCGGGCCTGGTGGAGGGGTCGCCGTTCAGTGTCGCCATCCACCCGCAGGTCCAGGGGCGCATCTCACTGGATCTCAAACAGGTGACACTCAATGAAGCCATGGATCTGGTCAGTGAATTGTACGGCTATGATATCCAGCGCAGCGGCAGTATCTTCCGGATTTACCCCGCCGGTATGCGCACCGAAACCTACTCAGTCAATTACCTGCTGATGACACGCGACGGCGCAACCCAGACCAGTATTGTCTCGGGCGGTGTATCGCAAAAGGACCAGCAGAACAACCAGAACGGCCAGAGCAGCTTCGGCGGCAATCAGATGACCGGTGCCGGGCAGTACGGTAATGCCAGTTTCGGGGCCAATAACATCAATGGCACCAATATCTCCACCCGCACTGAGACGGATTTTTGGAAGAATCTCAAGGAAACACTGCAAAGCCTGGTGGGCAACGAAGCGGGACGCAATGTGGTAGTCTCTCCCCAGGCTGGATTGGTTACCGTCAGGGCCATGCCGGACGAATTACGGGTGGTGCGCAATTTCCTCGAACGTTCAGAAAGTACGGTGCAGCGCCAGGTGATTCTGGAAGCCAGGATCGTGGAGATCTCCCTCAACGATGAATACCAGCAGGGCATCAACTGGAGTCAGGTACTGGCTCACACCGGCAGCACCGATTTTCGCTTCTCCACCAGCGGTTTCAGCGCCGGTAACAGCATCTCTGCCACCCTCGGCGGCGTAACCAGTCTGGCCTTCGTCAACCAGGATTTCAGTGGCGTATTGAATCTGCTGTCCACCCAGGGCAACGTACAGGTGCTGTCCAGCCCCAGGGTCACCGCCACCAACAACCAAAAAGCGGTAATCAAGGTGGGAGACGATGAATATTTCGTCACCGATGTATCCAGCCAGAGCACCATCACGGCCGCCACCACCAGTACCGGACCGAATATCGAACTGACCCCTTTCTTCTCCGGTATAGCCCTGGATGTGACACCGCAGATAGACGACAAGGGCGGGGTACTGTTACATGTGCATCCCTCGGTGATCGAAACACAGGAGCAGGAGAAGGTTGTAACCCTCAATGAAGAACGCTTTGTGCTGCCGCTGGCGCAGAGCAATATCCGCGAATCGGATACGGTTATCCATGCCAAGAGTGGCGAAATCGTCGTTATCGGCGGGCTGATGCAGACCATCATCAACGAGGTGCATTCCAAGACCCCGCTGCTTGGCAGCATTCCGCTGCTGGGTGAACTGTTCAAGAATCGTCGCGAAGTGGAGCAGAAAAAGGAATTGGTGATACTGCTCAAGCCCTCGGTAGTGGGACCGGATACCTGGCGCAAGGAGCTGATGCGCAGCAGGGACCAGGTCCGCGATTGGGTTGATTCGAACTGACCATGTACCTGTATCATTTCGGCCTGCGTGAGCTGCCATTTACCCTGACCCCCAATACCAGTTATTTCTTTGGTCTGCCCAGTCATAAGCAGGCCATCGAAGTGCTGACCCTGGCGTTGAAGACCGGCGAGGGTTTTATCAAGGTCACCGGCGAGGTGGGCACCGGCAAAACCCTGCTGTGCCGGAAATTGCTCAACGAATTGCCGGATCATTTCGTCAGCGCCTACATTCCCAATCCCTACTTGTCGCCGCAGGAGCTGCGCATGGCGGTAGCCAGGGAACTGGATGTCAGCCTGACCGAGCAGGCCGATCAGCAGGAATTTACCCAGCGTATCCAGCAGCGGCTGATTGGGATCCACCAGCAGAATCGCGCCGTGGTGCTGATCATCGATGAAGCCCAGGCTCTGCCGGTAGAGAGTATCGAGGCCCTGAGACTCTTTACCAACCTGGAAACCGAGTCCCGCAAGCTGCTGCAGGTAGTGCTGTTCGGCCAGCCGGAACTGGATGAAAAACTGGCTCTGCCCGAGCTTCGCCAGCTCAAGCAACGTATTACCTTCAGCTACAAGTTATCCAGCATGGATTTTCCGCAGCTTTGCCAGTATGTCCGCCATCGCATGCAGGTAGCGGGCTACCGGGGTGGTGAGGTATTCAGCAACGGTTGTTGCAAGCTGCTCTATCAGGCATCAAAGGGTACACCCAGGGTGGTCAATGTACTCTGTCATAAGGCGCTGATGCTGGCCTTTGGCGAGGGGAAAATGCAGGTCAGCCGGACACATGTGAAGCTGGCCATACAGGACACTGAAGCGGCCCACCGGGTTGCGCACCGTATCGGCTGGTGGCTGACCGCCTCTGTGCTGTTTGTGATACTTGTCCTTGGCAGCTACTACTTTTATCCGCCGGGCAGCTTATGAGTGTTGTCAACAAGATGCTCCAGGATCTGGAGAAACGCCAGCAACAGCCACAGTCGGCAGACTACCAGCCACCGGCTAAAAGCCGTCACGGCTGGTGGCTGGTAGGCGTTTTGCCACTGGCCATGCTGGCCTTTGCCGGCTACTGGCTGCTGCCCGACTGGCTGGAAAAGATCACCCATCAAGAGTCTCTCGATACCATCAATGAACAGCAACAGAGCACAGCCGCGGTCAAGGCTGATCCGGCATCTGCCAAGAGCGGCAGCAAAGATACCGAGTCTGTCCGGACAACAGAGCCAAGCACAACACAGACGACCGGGGAGCCTGAGCAGGTTCCCGTAGCGGCGCCGCCTGATTTGATGGTGCCCGAACCCCGGACGCCAGGGCTTGCCCCTTCGGCCCGGGTCACAGGCTCCACCGCTCAACAGCAGGTTACCCCGACGCCTTCAGCGGCCCTGACTATCAAATCAGCCGATACCGATACCCCATCGCAGTGGGCTTTGCTCAAGGTCAGGGTTCAGCAGGCGATTGCCGACAAACGGCCGCTGGACGCTGTGGCCGATCTCAAGCGCATGCTGGCCATACAGGGCGACAGCCACCAGGTCCGGCTGAAACTGGCGGCACTGATGCATGACACAGGTATGCGGGCTCAGGCTGGCCTGCTGCTCGAAGAGGGGGTAAAACTCTACCCCGAACAGGCAGAGCTTCGCCTGATGCTGGCACGCTGGTTACAGGGCAACAACAGCCAGGAACAGGCCTTGTCTGTACTGCAGGAAATACAACCCGAGCTGCTCGGCCACCCGGATTTCTATGCGCTTCGCGCCCAGCTTGCCCAGCAACAAAATCAGTTGGAACTGGCCATTTCAGACTATCTGCTACTCTCACAGTATCAGCCGGACAGATTCAAGTGGCGGCTGGGCCTGGCCGTAGCGCTGGACAGAGCCGGTCGGCTGCCCGCCGCTCTTGAGCAGTACAACTGGCTAAAGGGGCAGAATCTGCCGCCCGAAGCGCGGCAATTTGTGCAGCAAAGACTCCAGGTTCTGGGAGGTTAATGTGCAGCCTAAACTGAAAATGCGTCTGGGTGACCTGCTGGTCCATGAAGGAATCATCTCCCAGGAACAATTGCAAAGCGCACTGGATGCCCAGCGCCAGTCAGGCCGTAAATTGGGTCAGACCCTGACAGACCTGGGCCTGGTCTCTGAGACTCAGTTGCTGACCTTCCTCTCCCAGCAGTTGAACGTGCCCCTTATCGATGTCAACCAGCACAACCTGGACCCCAATACCGTCAAGCTGTTACCCGAGGTGCAGGCCCGTCGTTACCGGGCACTGGTGCTGGAAGACAACCCGGATCATATATTGCTGGGCATGAGCGATCCTGCCGATTTGGCGGCCATGGACACTCTGTCCGGCCTGCTGAAAAAACCGGTGCAGGTGGCTGTGGTCCGGGAATCACAACTGCTGACCGCTTTTGACAGGCTGTACCGTCGTACCGAAGATATCGCCTCTTTTGCCCATGAGCTGGCCAGCGAACACCGGGACAGTGCCGATTTCGATTTTGCCGAAGTGGGTGCCGGTGAGGAAGACACCGCAGTGGCCAAGCTGCTCAAGTCCATCTTCGAGGATGCGGTGCAGATGCAGGCTTCGGATATCCATATCGAGCCGGATGAAAACCTGCTTCGCATCCGGCAGCGGGTTGACGGCGTACTGCAGGAAAACCTGATCAAGGAACGCAATATCGCCTCGGCGCTGGTACTGCGCCTCAAACTCATGTCCGGCCTGGATATCTCGGAAAAGCGCCTGCCCCAGGACGGACGCACCCATGTGCAGGTCAAGGGCCACAGCATCGATGTGCGGGTTTCGACCATGCCGGTCCAGCATGGCGAGTCCGTGGTCATGCGTCTGCTGGACCAGTCCGCCGGATTGCTCAGCCTGGAACAAACCGGCATGCCACAGGCCATGCTCCAGCGCTTTCGCCACCTGCTGCAACGACCGCACGGCATGATTCTGGTTACCGGTCCCACGGGATCGGGTAAGACCACTACCCTGTACGGGGCCCTGAGTGAGCTGAACCAGCCAGGCGTGAAGGTGATCACGGTGGAAGATCCGGTGGAGTACCGGCTGCCCAGAATCAATCAGGTGCAAACCAACAACCGCATCGGCCTGACCTTTTCAAACGTGCTGCGCACCACCTTGCGCCAGGATCCGGATATCATCATGGTGGGTGAGATGCGCGACAACGAGACGGTGGAAATCGGCCTGCGTGGCGCCCTGACAGGTCACCTGGTCCTGTCCACCCTGCACACCAATGACGCCATCAGCAGCGCCATCCGTCTGCTGGATATGGGTGCACCGGGCTATCTGGTGGCCAGTTCTTTGCGGGCCGTGGTGGCCCAGCGGCTGGTGAGGCGCATCTGCCATCGCTGTGAACAAGCCTACCAGCCGGACAGCGAAGAGCTGTTCTGGCTTAAGTCCCTGGCATCTGATATCGACAGTATTCCCTTCAAAAAGGGTAAGGGTTGCGACGAATGCCATCAGACAGGTTATCGCGGCCGAATCGGGGTATTTGAGTTGCTGGAAATGACCGAAGGCATGATGAACGCCCTGAAGGCCGATGACACCAACAAATTCAGCCAGATGGCCCGTCGCAGTGCCGGCTACCAGCCTCTCTCACAGGTTGCCTTGCAGTACGCAAGGGAAGGGATGACCACAGTGGAGGAAGTGCTGCGTCTGGTGGAAATGGTCGCCGAAGAACCGGTCCAGGTGAACGACGATGCCTAAGTTCAACTACCAGGCAAGGAGTCGCAGCGGCGCCCTGCAGACCGGCGACCTGGAAGCCGCCGATCAGAATACGGCCGCGCAGATCCTGCTCAATCGCGAACTGGTGCCGGTGGATATACGCCAGGCTGCAGAAGGCAGTGGTAACCGTTCGCTCTCCCGATTCTTTGTACCGCGGGTCAGCCTGACTGAACTGGTCATCTTCGCCCGCCAGATGTATTCCCTGAGCAAGTCCGGCATTCCGATCCTGCGCGCCATCGCCGGACTGGCCGAAACGGTCAGCTCCAAGCGCATGCAGGAAGCACTGGAAGACGTGGGCGATCAACTTGAACGGGGCAGGACCCTGTCCAGCGCCCTGCACCGGCATGGGGATGTTTTCAGCCCCTTGTTTGTCAGCGTGGTCCATGTGGGTGAAAACACCGGTAAGCTGGACGAAGCTTTCAGACTGCTGGGCCAGTACCTGGAGCGTGAGCAGGAAACCCGCAAACAAGTCAAAGCCGCCACCCGCTACCCCATGTTTGTGGCGATTGCCATAGTGATTGCTCTGGTGGTGATGAACCTGCTGGTCATTCCGACGTTCTCCGGCATGTTCGCCAAACTGGGCGCCGAGCTACCGCCCATGACCCGTTTTCTGATCGCCATGTCGGATTTTTTTGTCCATCAATGGCCGTTGCTGCTGGTCGGCATAGCCCTGAGCATATTCGGCATCAAGCGCTATCTCAGTTCCGAGCCGGGCCGGTTAAAATGGGACCGCGTCAAGCTGCGTCTGTATGCAGTGGGCAACATACTGGAGCGCTCGCTGCTGTCCCGCTTCGCCCGCAGTTTTGCCATGATGCTCAAGGCCGGGGTGCCCCTGACCCATGCCCTGAATCTGGTGGCGGAGGCAGTGGACAACAAGCATATGGCCGGACGAATTATCGAGATGCGTCGCAATATTGAAAAAGGCGAGAGCCTGTCCAGGGTCTGCGCCTCAAGCAAGCTGTTTACCCCCCTTGTGCTGCAAATGATCAGCGTAGGCGAGGAAACCGGCAGGGTCGATGAACTGCTGACCGACGTGGCGGATTTTTACGAGCGGGAAGTGGAGTACGATCTGAAAAGCCTGACCTCCAAGATAGAGCCCATACTGATTGCCGTGGTGGCCGGCATGGTGCTGGTGCTGGCGCTGGGCATCTTTACCCCCATGTGGGACATGATGAACGCCTACCGTGGAGGTGGTGGATGAGCAAGCAATCTGTCAGCGATAACAATCTGCTCAGATGGATTATGCAGATTGCCGTGGTGACGGTTTTTGCCGTGTTAATGGCGGTGTTTATCTGGTATCTGCAGGACAGCGAACCGGATATCAAGCAAGCCACCATGGATCTGCTGGCCGATGAAATGGCCAAGTCGGTGGTCAGCGCCAAGTGGCAATGGGAGGCGGAAGGCCGACCGGCCAGGATCGTTCAGGTACGCTACGACAAAGTCACCGGCAAAGAGGTGGACAGAAGCCCTATTCCCATGAGCCACCTGGGCTGGCCGAGGGTGGAACCCAACGCACAGGGCTGCGGGGATTTATGGCGGGCGGTGCTCAACCAGCCCTTGCAGATCCATAGTTTTAAGGTATACGCCGAGTATTTCGACGGGGTGGAGATGTCGGGTAAGGCCCTGGACAGCACCTGTCGCTTCAGGCTGTCCACCGGACCGTCATTTGACTACAGAATCTATATGGGACAGGTCGTGAAATGACCTGCAAGGAAACGGGAAAACACTTATGAGCAGACAATTGATGCAGGCGGAAAAGGGCTTCACCCTGATTGAACTGGTGATTGTAGTGGTGATCCTTGGCCTGCTGGCCGCCGTGGCTTTGCCGAGGATGCTGGAGGTGACCGAAGATGCCGAAACCGCCACCGTTGAAGGGGTGGCAGGGGGCTTTGCCACCGGGGTCGGCCTGATTCGCGCCCAGTGGGAACTGGAAGGCCGCCCCTCTGAGAACGACGGCACCAACTCCACTTTTGTGACCGTTGGCGGCATCCAGGTGGCAATTGACAAGGATACCGGCTATCCCACCGGCGAGCTGGCCAACGATTCGAGCACCGAGGACACGGCGCTGGTGGATCTGGACTGCGTGAGCATTTTCAATCTGATTTTGCAGAGTTCGCCGACTATTACCTCCGATTGGGGGTTGCGTCCGTTCAACAGCCATCGCTATTTTACCCAGGCCAGAAGCGGCGTGGCGCCTGCCGGAAACGATGTCTGCTATTACTATCTGACGCTGACGGTTAAGAATCAGCAGAATGAGCCGATTGATAACAGCACCGGAGAGGGCTTTGTCTATGATCCCAGAATTGGCCAGGTCATTGTATTCAGCAATAACTAAGCCGGGATACGGATACTAAAAAACAGTTGCTTTCAGGGGTGAGGGCAGCAGAATGAACTTAGGGAATGGCAAACAACTTACTTCTTGGTTTTGAGGATAGCTTATGCAACAACGTGGTTTTACATTAATCGAGCTGATCATTGTGATCGTGATACTGGGTATTCTGGCGGTGACTGCGGCGCCGAAGTTTATTGATATCCAATCGGATGCCACCAGCTCAACACTGCAAGGTGCAAGGGCCGCCTTACAGGGTGGTGCGCAGCTGGTCTATGCCAAATCCGCCATTGCAGGCGAACAGAATAATGCTGCAGGCGCAGTGGCAGGCTCTGAAGTGGATATTGGTGGAGTCTCGGTTGAGACACATCGTGGTTATCCAGATGCCGACTCTCAAGATCAGGCTATGCTGAATGCCTGGGTCGATTTACCAACCGCCAATTGGACCTTTGTTGCGCCAGTGGGAGCGGCAGCCACCGCCGCAGGCCCTGCTGACGGCAGTTTCGGTGTCCATCCTGTTGGGTCAACAGTAGATTATACAGTGACGGCCGCTGACGGAGATAGCTGTCACGTCCTGTACAACAATTCTGCAGGTAATGGTGTAGCTCCGGTAGTCAATGTCGTTTCTGGTGGTTGCTGATAAACCATCAGAAATGAAAACCGCCGGCTTTACCCTGCTTGAATTAATTGTCGTAATTATTCTGATCGGGGTGCTGGCGGTCACCGCCTATAGCCGTTTCCAGGGCAAAGACGGGGTGGTGGAATACGCCTATCAGGCCCGCCTGGTATCGGCCCTGCGCAATATGCAGACCCGCGCCATGCAGGACACCCGTCCCGGCTATTGTTTTTTGATTAACCTCAATGCCGGCGACTTCGGGCCGCCGAGTCTGGCCTATGATACGACCACAGGTAACCCGCCCCTGACCTGTGGCACCAGCATCGATTTTTCCACCCCCGATTATCTGCGCACCGATGCCGGCGAGCTGACCGGCGAAGGACTGGTCCTTTTAGCTCCAGTGAATCATGTGGGTTTCGATGATATGGGCCGCCCGGTAGACAACAGCGGGGCCAGCATTTGCCAGAATCAGTGCCAGTTGACTATCCAGGGATCAGTCAGCGTGCCTGTGTGTATCGAGACTGAGGGCTATATCCATGCGGCAAGCTGTTAGCCCCTCTGGTCGGGGCTTTACCCTGGTGGAGCTGGTGATCGGCATAGTGGTATTTGCCGTGGCCCTGGCCTTTGCCGGCAGCTTTATCCTGCCGCAGGCCAAGCGCAGTATTGACCCCATTTTTCAGGTACGCGCCACCGAGCTGGGCCAGTCTTTGCTCAGTGAGATTCAGGCCAGATCATTCGATGAACATTCCGATCACAGCGGCGGCCAGATGCGTTGTGGCGAGGATATGGACGGCGACGGCAATACAGATTTTTGCACCGATGCGCCAGGCCTAGGCTGTGAAGAGGCGGGCCTGAATCGTGATCTTTATGACGATGTGGATGACTATCTTTGCCTGACCGGGCGCAATGCCGTTGAGGTGATGAATACCCCGGACCGACCCATGACCGACTCCGACCAACCCCTTTACCAGGGATTCATGGTGGCGTTCGAGGTGTTCTACGATGCCGATATGGATGGCATCAATGACTTCGATACGGACGGCGACGGGACCATCGGCAGCGGAACCGCCAACCTTAAACTCATCCGGGTGCATGTTACCACACCCAACCAGGAGACCATCAGCTTTGCCACCTACCGGGGTAATTACTGATGAAGCCTGTATTGAAATCGCATCCGGCAGGACGCCGGGCAGCGCCAGCGGCGAAGCGAAGCCGGGCCGCGCCCCGGCACAGCGGCTCAGGCGCGGCACCAGGACGGTGCGCGCCGATCCCCCCGGCAGGACGCCGGGTGGCGCCAGCGGCGAAGCACAGCCGGGCCGCGCCCCGGCGTAGCGGTTTAGGCGCAGCGCCAGGACGGTGCGCGCCGATCAAAGGCCCCACCAAAGGCTTCACCCTGGTGGAACTGGTAACCGTCATTATTATCCTGGCCGTGGTGTCGGTGGGCATTTTCAGTTTTATCGGTCTGGGGGCGCGTATTTATGTGGATGTGTCCGAGCGGGATCAGGTTTTAAGTGAAGCCCGCTTCGTGGTGGAGCGGCTGATCCGGGAACTGCGGGCAGCGGTACCTAACAGCGTGCGTTTGCTGACATCCTCCTCAGCCCTGTGTCTAGAATTTGTGCCGGCCAAATGGAGCAGCTTTTATCTGGATATTCCGGTGGCGCCGGAGCCAGCCTCCGCCAGCGTCGAGGCCGTTGAACTGCAGGACAACCTGGGCCAGGCTTACAGCTTTGTCCCTGGCGACCGGGCCATTGTTTACCCCCTGATCCCCGCCGATGTCTACAATGCCAGTCGCAGCCGGCAGTTCCCCATCAGTGAGGCCCCTTCCTCGGCTGACGGTATCGCCACCCTCACATTCAGCCCTGGGGTTTTGTTTGCCGAGGACTCACCCGCCTCGCGGATCTACATCGGCGGCGCGCCGGTGAGCTATTGCCTGGCTGACTACCGCAGCGGCAATCTGACCCGCCATGAGGATTATGGCTATACCATCAGCTCTGCTGCCAATCTGGGTGTACTGTTCAGTGCCAGCAAGATATCCCTGATGTCCAAATATGTGGCCAATAATATAAAGGACGCCAACGATTTACCCTTTCGGGTGGTGGCGCCCACCCTGACCCGTAATGCGGTGGTGCAATTGCGACTCAGATTCAACTTTAACGAGGAAGTGGTAACCTTCAATCATGAAGTGCAAATCCCTAACTCACCCTAGTCCTGCCGGGCAGCGCGGCAGCATGCTGATTATCAGCCTGTTTGTACTGGTGGTAATGGCAGTGTTGGCCGTTGCCATGAACCGCATGCTGTCCTCGGCCAGTGACACCCTGGTGTATGAAGTCTATGGGCTGCGGGCCCTGCAGGCAGCCAGAAGCGGGCTGGAAACCAGGCTTATACAGATTTTTCCACTGGGCGGGGCGGTAAATGGCGCCAGTTGCGATAACACCCCCTCCACCCAGGTCCTTGGCGGAGAAGGGCTGGAGCATTGCGAGTATCGTCACCAGTGCAGCCAGCAGGTTTATGACGTGGACAAAGACGGGGTGGTCGATGATCCGGACGATGTAACCTACTTTCGTCTGACCAGCACCGGCATCTGCCAGGCCGGTGAGACGGTGGCCAGTCGCACCTTATCGGTGGATGCCAGGGTGGGCAGTTGATGCGTTATCTTTGGCTGTTACTCGTTTTGATTGGTGGGCAGGCCTGGGCAGTCAATTACAAGCTACCCAACGGTCAGTTGCCCCCCACCTGCTCAGCCAACGGCAATATTGTAACCTGCAGCTCCCTGAATCTGGGCTGGAACGACAGGATCACCGTGAACAGCGCCACCACCATAGAGGTCAGCGGCAACGCCAGCCTGCAAAACGGCAGAATCAATGAAGGGGGCGGGCCCAACCTGCTGACGCTGAACATCCAGGGCAATATGACCTCCAATACCGGCTTTTATGTGGAAGCCAACCTCAGCATCACAGGCACAGCCTACTTTGGCTACCAGAGCCGGGTTTACGGTAATGTCAGTGGCAGCACTATCACCACAGACTCCTCCAGCCTGTTCAACGGCAATATCGTCGCCAGCAACGCCTTCACCCTGCAAAGCGCCGGCCTGGTCATTGGGAATATTACCGCGCCCACTGTGAGTATTCTTGCCGCCAACAGCCGGGTGTTTGGCTCCATTGAGGCCAGTAACAGCTTTACCCTGGGCAGTGCCGGTACCATCACGGGCAATGTCACTGCCGGCAGCGTTGACATGCAGGACTCAAACGGCAAAATAAGTGGCGATATTGTTGCCACCGGCACAGTGAGGGTCGGCTATGGGGGGCTTGTTGAGGGCAGTATCACCGCTAACCATATTAACAACTACGGCAGTATCAGCGGTTCGACCTTTTGCAATTCCTCCGGGGGTTCCAACCCCCCAACCTGCCAGTCAGCCGGCGCCTGGCAATGGCTGAGTTTCGAGGCGCCATTCTGGCTGAACGATATGTCAGGCAATAACCGCCACGGGTCTTCAGTGGGCAATACCCAGTTCCTGCTGCCGGATCCACAGGTCTCCTGCGAAGCCGTGGACATCGCCAATAACCTCAATCACACCAGCCAATCCGCCATCGATACCGGGGTTGATCTCAACAGCCTGGGCAACAAGGGAACCATCTCGTTCTGGTACCGCAGCGATCAGGCCTGGAACCAGCTCAACCGGCACAAAGTACTGTTTGATGCCTCCACTGCCAGTGATGCCCAGTTTATTCTGGTATTGGACCAGCAAGGGGGCATCAGCTTCAGGCTGTCCGAGTCTGACGGGGATAGCCAAACCCTGGGCAGCAGCAGTCTGTACAGTTTTGCCGCGGATGAATGGGTGCATATCGCCTTTTCCTGGGATATGGGCAACGATATCCTGCGCCTGTTTATCAATGGTGCCCAGGTCAGTATTATCGGTTTTGGCTCCAGTCCGGTAGCGTTCGACGAGGGCTTGCCCCAGTTAAATACCCTGTTTGTTGGCGACAACCGCAGCACCAGCAGTTCGGTATCCGCTGCAGGTAACTCGGCAGATGGACTGTTTGACGAGCTGCGCCTGTATCCTTATGTACAGTCCGGCAGCCAGGTTACTGCCGATATGGAGGAAGTCACCACCTGCACTCCACCGCCGCTGCAATGCCTGAATGATGATTTTCAGTCCGATACGGTGTTTGCTGACAACTGGCAGGTGGCCAAAAGCTATGGTAGCTGGACTCCTGCGTTGGTGGGAGGCCGGGTCAGGCTGACCGAGGCCGCCAATAACCAGGCCAACCGCATCACCTTCAAGCAACAGTTTCCGGCCGCCGACAACAAGGTAGTCATCGAATTCGATTACTATTCCTACAATGGCAACAGCGCCGATGGCATCAGCATAGTGCTGTCCGATGCCACTGTGCAGCCCCAGTCCGGCAGCTTCGGCGGCTCACTGGGCTATGCACCACGCAATAACGGTGACGCCGGCTTTGCAGGGGGATGGTTGGGTATCGGCCTGGATGAATACGGTAACTATTCACTGGCCACAGAAGGGCGCAACGGCGGCCTGGGCGGGGGATTGAAACCGGACAGGGTGGCTTTGCGCGGTGCCGCCCAGAATAATTATCCTTTTCTGAAAGCCTCTGCCCAGCTTAGCCCTGGTCTGGATGTGCCGGGTGCTTCACCCGCTCCGGGACATCGCTATCGGATTGTGGTGGACTCGCAAATAGAGGGAAAATCTTTTATCAGCGTCAGCCGGGATACCGGCAGCGGTTTTGTGGACCTGATTGCCCCTTTCGATGTATTTGCCGAATTCCCTGGTCAGCAACCCGTGGTACCTGAGGACTTTCTGCTCAGCATTACCGGCAGCACCGGCGGCTCGGTCAATGTCCATGAACTGGACAATATTGAAATCTGCGCCCTTAAATCAGAGCCGGCCAACCTTGGCCCTCATCACTACCGCCTCGAACATCAGGCCACCGGCTATACCTGCGGCGCCAGCCAGATAACCCTCAAAGCCTGCGCCAATGAGGATTGCAGCCAGTTATACGGCGCCGAAACCTCCCTGCAACTGACCAGCTCGGCAGGCAGCATACAGCCGGCAAGTGCCGTATTTACCGGCACTACCTCGGCCGAACTGACCTCCCCGGATACGGGTATAAGTGTTATCGGTGGTCAGGACCCTGCCCCCGAAGCGCCCATCAGTTGTTATCTGGACGGCCAGGTCTCAGACTGCAGCATAGACTTTGTGGAAGTGGGGCTGGAATTTTCCTGGGCCGGCACAACGCCGGTCATTCCCCACCAGATCTCCCAGTTGGCTTTTGCTGAAGACATCCATGTGAGCCTGACCACAGCACAAAGCTGTCAGGCGGATCTTCAAGGTCAGACCCTGCAACTGGCCGTAAGCTGCATTGATCCTGCCAGTTGCAATGCCAGTCAGTTCCAGGTGGGAGGGACCACCCATGCCAATCCTGGTGACTATGTGGATACTGGGATTGAGTTTGATGCCGACGGCAAAGCGGTGATTCCGGCTGCAGCGCTGAACTACCTGGACGCCGGTAAGGTGCGCCTGCTGGCGCGTAACAGCCAGGCCAATGCGGTGGGATTGAGTAACGAGTTTGTGGTCAAGCCGGCCACACTGGAGCTGAGCTCCGATGCCGCATTGGAACTGGACGAACTGCACCTGGCGGGAACCTCTTTCAATCTGACACTGAAGGCTGTGGGTGCCAATGGGGCTACTACAGCCAATTACCGGATGGGGGATTTGTATGCCAGGCTGATTAAAACCGCACCGCATAACACTGGGGTGCAAGGCCTGCTGGGCATCGGCGACACCAGTCTGCAAAGCCAGGACAACGCGGGGGCGATCTTTGTCTCTGTTGACGATAAAAACGCATTTAGCTTCGACAAGGGTGTGAGCGCCATTTCCAGCCAGTATACCGAGGTGGGCACTGTCCAACTGGCCATCCAGGATGCAGACTATTTAGGAGCCGGATCAGTGAGTTCCGACACCTTGCCTCTGGGCCGCTTTATTCCGGCTTATTATGAACTGCAGGGCGGTGAGCTGGACCTGAACTGTCCGGCCGGGACTTATTCCTATTATATGGAAGAACCCTTCAGTGTCAGCGGCACCCTGTTTGCAAGAAACGAACAGGGCAATCAGACCTACAATTACTTTGGCGACTTGGCGACGGCCACCCTGTTTGCCAGGGTCAGTGAGGGTACCAACCTGTCCAACCGGCTGGAACAGGCCGATGGCTTTGCCTTAAACTGGCAGGCGGGACAGGCCGACTTCACACAGGGGCTGACTTTTAACCGCATCGAAATGCCGGACGGACCCTTTGAGGCCCTGCGTGTCGGCGTAGGGGTTGCAGATGAAGGTGGGATCAGGGTCCAAGATCCCACAGCCGGGCTATTCGGCGCTGTCGAGATGGAGACGGGCTCTCCCCTGTCCATGCGCTACGGCCGGGCAGTGCTAACCAATGCCTATGGGCCGGAGACCGATCCTTTGTCGATACCACTGGAAACCCAGTTTTTTAACGGCAATGGCTGGCAGCGCAATCAGGATGACAATTGCACCGACTATGACGCTGCGGATCTGAGTCTGACCACCTCGCTGACCACCTCTGCCAGCGGCAGCGGCGAAGTCACTGGCGGTAGACCTCTGTTGCCGGCCAGCAGCTTTATCCTCAGTGCCCCCGGCAGCCAGGGCGAGGTCCAGTTGCAATGGCAGGTACCAATTTGGTTGCAATACGACTGGACCCCGGCAGCAGGTCTGGAAAACCCCGCTGCCACGGCCACGTTTGGCGTACACAGAAGTAATGACCGAATTATTCACCTGCGCGAAATCACTCACTGAGAGTGTTTTCACCGCACTTTGCAAACTATTGAGGCACAAAGGGGAAAGCAGCGAAAATTTGACCTTTGCCAGGTTTAGCGGCCGGTGACTAACCAAATCGGTTTTTTTACCTTTTTTATACCTATGTTTCCACCTGTCAACTTGTGCAGCGGCGGGGGCATTGGTAAAGTTAAGCCATTTTCCCATATCGCTAATTTCACCCGTATTTAGGCCTAAATACGGGAATTAAGGACCGGGTCTGTTCATGTTCAAAAAGCTCCGTGGAATGTTTTCCAATGATTTATCCATCGACCTGGGTACCGCCAACACCCTGATCTATGTAAAAAACCAAGGCATAGTGCTGAATGAACCCTCCGTGGTGGCCATTCGTCAGGAGCGCGCCGGCGGCCCCAAGAGTGTGGCAGCGGTGGGGCACGAGGCCAAGCGCATGCTGGGTCGTACCCCTGGCAATATTAAAGCCATCCGCCCCATGAAGGACGGCGTGATCGCCGACTTCTATGTCACTGAAAAAATGCTCCAGCACTTTATCAAGCAGGTGCACGACAACAATTTCCTGCGTCCCAGTCCCAGGGTGCTGGTCTGTGTTCCCTGTGGCTCCACCCAGGTGGAACGCCGGGCTATCCGTGAGTCCGCTTTGGGCGCCGGCGCCCGTGAGGTGTTTCTGATCGACGAACCCATGGCTGCCGCTATCGGCTCGGGCCTGCCGGTCTCCGAAGCCACCGGTTCCATGGTGGTGGATATCGGTGGTGGTACCACAGAAGTGGCGATTATCTCGTTGAACGGCGTGGTGTATTCCTCCTCCGTGCGCATCGGTGGTGACAAGTTCGACGAAGCCATTATCAACTATATCCGCCGCAACTTCGGCTCACTGATTGGTGAGGCCACCGCCGAGCGGATAAAACATGAAATCGGCGCCGCCTACCCGGGTGAGGAAGTGCGTGAGATTGAGGTACGTGGCCGCAACTTGGCCGAAGGGGTACCCAGAAGCTTTACCCTTAACTCCAACGAAATTCTTGAAGCCCTGCAGGAGCCACTGACCGGCATCGTTTCGGCGGTGATGGTGGCCCTGGAACAGTCACCACCTGAACTGGCTTCGGATATTTCCGAACGGGGTATGGTGCTGACCGGCGGGGGCGCCCTGCTCAAGGACCTGGATCGCTTGCTGATGGAAGAAACCGGTATTCCGGTGGTCATCGCTGACGATCCGCTGACCTGTGTGGCCAGAGGGGGCGGTAAAGCGTTGGAAATGATCGATATGCACGGTGGCGACCTCTTCAGTTACGAGTAAGGCGGCGCAAGCCGCCTCTTCGTTTTTGGGCATTAGCATTTGGATACTATCTTCACCCGAGGTCCCTCACTGCTCAGCAGGCTGATTCTGGCTTGCCTGCTGTCCGTGCTGCTGATTATTCTCGACGCCAGACTGGACAGTTTCAGTCGGGTGCGCGTCTACCTTAATTCGCTGGTCAGTCCGCTGCAGTATATGGCCAACCTGCCCGGCGAGATGCTTAACCAAGCCTCCAGCGCCCTGACCACCCAACGTCAGTTACTGGATCGTAATGCCCAGTTGACCCGGCAGAATATTCTGATGAGCGAACGGCTCCAGCGCTTTGACCTGCTCAGAAGAGAGAACGACAAGCTTCGCACCCTGCTGGGATCCCCGGTCAGACCGGATGTGCGCAAGATGGTGGCTGAGCTGATGGCGGTGGACAACAACCCCTACAGTCATCAGATCATGATCAATAAGGGCACTTTGCAGGGCGTCTATGAAGGCCAGCCGGTGCTGGACGACAGAGGCATTGTCGGCCAGGTGATGCAGGTGGGGACCACCACCAGCCGGGTATTGCTGATTGCCGATGTCACCCATGGGGTGCCTGTACGCATCATGCGTAACGACGTGCGCCTGGTGGCGTCGGGTTCGGGTACCCTCAATCGCCTGGTGATCAACCACGTACCGCACAGTACGGATATAGAAACCGGCGACATACTGGTGACCTCAGGACTGGGAGAAGTATTTCCCGAAGGCTATCCGGTAGGCAGAATCACCGCCGTCCTGCGGGACGAATCCAGGCCCTTTGCCCAGGTTCAGGCCGAGCCTGCGGCACAGTTGGACAGGCTCAAGTACCTGCTGCTGCTGTGGCCCGCCGATGCACCGCAGCAACCGGTCAGCGAAGAGGAAGAAGATCTTGAACCTTAGCCTGCGACAGCATGCCATCACCCTGAGTCTGCTGGTGGCGCTGATGCTGCAAATCATGCCCATGCCCATCCTGGTTGACCCGTACCGGCCGGACTGGGTGTTGCTGGTGCTGGCTTACTGGACCCTGGCACTGCCGCAAAGGGTCAACGTCGGTGTGGCCTTTCTCAATGGCCTGGTGCTGGATGTCCTGCTTGGCACCGCATTGGGGGTGCACAGCCTGGCCCTGAGCCTGGTGATCTTTATCCTGGCCGCCAACTACCAGCGATTGCGTAATTACTCGGTGTGGCAGCAGGCCTTTATGGTCGGACTGCTGGCCGCTTTGTACCATCTGGTCATCTTCTGGTTGCAGCATCTGCTCACTGACATCTATTTTTTGTTTGATTACCTGTGGCCGGTGCTGACCACCATGTTGTTCTGGCCCTGGTGCTTTGCCATTCTGCGCAAGATCCGCAGACAACTTAAGGTGAGTTGACATGTTGATTCTGGCCTCTGCCTCCCCCCGTCGTGCCGAGTTGCTGAAGCAGCTGCAGGTGCCGTTCAGGCAAGTTTCCGTCGATCTGGATGAATCCGTTAAGTCAGGGGAGGAACCGCGTGACTATGTGGTACGGCTGGCCCGGGCCAAAGCTGAGGCAGGCTGGCGCCAGGAGGGCCATGTGGATCCGGTGCTGGGCGCCGATACCGCCGTTATCTGCCAGAACCGCATTCTGGGTAAACCGGCTGACGAGAACGATTTCAGGCGTATGCTTACCCTGTTGTCCGGCGCCACACATCAGGTGATGACTGCCGTGGCGCTGCGCAATGACCGGGGGCTGCAACACCGACTGGTGCTGACCGATGTCAGCTTCAAGGTATTAACCAGAGCAGAAATGGATTGGTACTGGCAGAGCGGCGAGCCGACCGACAAAGCCGGCGGCTATGGCATACAGGGGCTGGCCGGACGCTTCGTGACACGCATTCAGGGCAGCTACAGCGCCGTGGTGGGCCTGCCGTTGTATGAAACCGCCGAATTGCTGAGGGAACAGAATCTGTTATGAGCGCCGAGTTGCTGATCAATGTCACCCCTTCCGAGTCCCGCGTTGCCCTGATTGAGAACGGCATCCTTCAGGAGATCCACGTGGAGCGCCACACCAAACGTGGCCTGGTGGGCAATATTTACCGGGGCAAGGTCAGCCGGGTGCTGCCCGGCATGCAGGCGGCCTTTGTGGATATCGGCCTGGAAAAGGCCGCCTTTCTGCACGCCTCCGACATTGTGATTCACAGCGAGGTTATCGGTGAGGTGTCCGAGAGCCACCTGTCCAAACAGGATATCCGCGAGCTGGTAAGAGACGGCCAGGACATCGTGGTGCAGGTGGTCAAAGATCCTATCGGCACCAAGGGGGCCAGACTGACCACCGACATTACCCTGCCGTCCCGCTATCTGGTCTTTATGCCCAGCGTCTCCCATGTGGGGGTATCCCAGCGCATCGAGGAAGAGCAGGAACGGGAGCGGCTGAAGGGACTGGTGCAGGATTTGTGCAACGAAGAAGGCGGTTTTATCCTGCGCACCGCCGCCGAAGGGGTGGGCGAGAACGAACTGTTGCAGGACGCCGAGTTCCTCCGCCGGCTGTGGGCCAAGGTCCAGCAGCGGATGAAAAAGCGCAAGTCCCATGTGCTGTACGAAGACCTGCCGCTGGCCAGACGGGTGCTGCGGGATTTTGTCGGCACCAAACTGGACAAGATCCGCATCGACTCCAAACTGGCTTTCAGCGAACTGCAGAGCTTTACCCGCGAGTACGCCCCTGAGCTGCACTGCCTGCTGGAGTATTATCAGGGCGAACGACCCATATTCGACCTGTACGACGTAGAGAACGAGGCACAACGGGCGCTGGAGCGGCGGGTGGATCTGAAGTCAGGGGGCTATCTGATCATCGATCAGACCGAAGCCATGACCACCATCGATATCAATACGGGTGCCTTTGTCGGCCACAGGAACCTGGAAGAGACCATCTTCAATACCAATACCGAAGCCACCCAGGCCATTGCCCGCCAGCTCCGGCTGCGTAATCTGGGCGGTATCATCATCATCGATTTCATCGATATGACCGATGCGGATCACCAGCGCCGGGTGCTGCACAGCCTGGAAGTGGCGACCAGCAAGGACAGGGCCAAAATCAATATCCACGGCTTTACCGCACTGGGTCTGATTGAGATGACCCGCAAACGGACCCGCGAAAGTCTGGAACATATCCTGTGTGGCGAGTGTCCAGTATGTAAGGGGCGCGGCTCGATCAAAACGGTGGAAACCATCTGTTTCGAGATCATGCGCGAGATAGTGCGGGTCAACCGGGCCTACGATGCCGACAAGTTTGTGGTCTATGCCTCCCCCACAGTGGTGGAAGCCCTGATGGGTGAAGAGTCGCATATGCTGGCGGAACTGGAAGTCTTTGTCAGCAAACAGATCAAGGTACAGACCGAACCACTCTACAACCAGGACAAGTACGACGTGGTAATGATGTGAAGACAGGGATGAGTGACAAGTGACAAGTGACAAGTGACAAGTGACAAGTGACAAGTGACAAGTGACAAGTGACAAGTGACAAGTGACAAGTGACAAGTGACAAGTGACAAGTGACAAGTGACAAGCAGTGTGTTTAATCACCCTTGTTTAAGGCAACCTCCCTGAGCAGATATAGTTAACTGAATTGAAAAGTCCTCTTTTTTACCTGTCCTACCTGCTGAGGAAGCTGTGGACACTGAGCGCCATCGTTCTGGTCACCCTGGCGGTGCTGCTCAGTGTGCTGCGCTACGCCCTGCCGCAAATGGACAACAAGAAGCACTGGTTGGAGGACTATATCAGCCAGGAGTACGGTGCCGACCTCAAAATAGGCAGTATCAGCGCCGACTGGAAAGGTTTCGGACCTGCCATTGTGCTGCGCAATGTGTCACTGAACAATCAGTCAGACTCTCCCATCCAGTTAAATATCGAAGAAACCCAGATAGAACTGGATTTCTGGGCCTCCCTGGTCAGCCGCAAGGTTCACTCCCAGCGTTTTAATCTCAACGGCCTGACCCTGTCACTGGATATTCCCCGCCTGGAGGCTGCCGGTTCAGATTATCCGGTGGTGGATGCCCTCCGTGAGTTGTTTCTGGAACAGTTGCAGCGCTTTTCGGTCAACGACAGCGACCTGTTTCTGGCCACGGACAAAGAACGCCAGCACATCCAGATCCAGCAGTTGAGCTGGCTCAACCAGGACTTGCGCCACCAGGGCGTGGGCATGATGCGGGTGGAAGAACTGGCCAGCAACTCGGCCCGTTTTATTCTGGATCTGCGTGGCGGCAGTGAAAACCTGCAGGGCATATTCTACGCAGACGCCAGGGATCTGGATATTTCCCCCTGGCTGCAGGAATTCAATCCCAGCCAGCGCCAGGTCGCATCAGCCAGACTCAATTTTACCTTCTGGGCCGATATCCGCGATTCATATCCGGTAGCCGTACAGGCCAATCTCAGCGACAGTCAGTTCAGTTGGCTGGGCAAGCCCGAACAGACCCTGGCTCTCCAAGGGGGGATATTTACCGCCCGGCCCGCCAAACAGGGCTGGAATTTTGCCCTGCAGGATTTGCAACTGCTGACCAACAACAAGGATAAGCTGCATCTGTCGCTCATCGGCAATCACCGCAACGACGGCGTAACACTCAGAAGTGCCAACCTTAATGTCAATGAGCTGCTGCCTGCCCTGGCGCCTTTTATGGAAGATGAGGACTTCAGCCGGCTGCAGGCCATGGCCCCCCATGCGGATCTCTCGGAACTGGCGTTTTACATGGATCCACGCCAGTTTGCCGCCACCTTGTCCTTCACGCAACTGACCTTGGCAGAAACTCGCCATGTGCCGGGGGTCACTGCCCTGCAGGGAAGACTGGACTGGTACGACGACCAGGCCAGTATAGAAGTAAGCGGACTTGGGGGAGAATTGCAAACCGATAGCCTGCTCGGCCATGTCCTGCCTTATGACAGCCTGTATGGCCGGCTTTATCTGAGGCGTGACGAGCAGGATCTGACCGTTACGCTTCCCAGGCTGGAGTTTGTCAGTGAAACCCTGAGTTTTATCCAGGCCATGGAATACCGCCAGGCCGACGACTTTCTCTCCCTGGCCACCCAGATCAAGCCCATGCAGGTTCAGCAGGCCAAACGCCTGTTTTCCGCTGATCTGATGGGTGAACAAACCAAGCGTTATCTGGATCGCGCATTGATTGAAGGCGACATCACCTCGGCGGCCCTGCTGTGGTACGGCCAGCCTGCCGCGTTCCCCTTCGGGAAAGGGCAGGGCATTTTTCAGGCTGCAGTGACGGTCAACGACAGTGAGTTCTCCTTCGATGCAGACTGGCCCTCCCTGACCGAACTGGATATGCAGTTACTCTTTGAAAACGAAGGGCTGTGGATGCAAAGCAGCCAGGGCAAGTTGCGCCAGCTCAGTGTCGGCCAGGTCAATGCGGTTATTCCCAGCCTCACTGAAGGAGCCACACTGAGCATCGATATTCAGGCCCAGGCAAGCGGCCCAGCCGTAACGGATTTAATGCTCAACAGTGAACTGGCCGGCTCTGTAGGGGCGGCACTGACCCAACTGCAGGTAAAGGATAATCTCGACGCCGACGTCAATCTGTCCATCCCTCTTAGCGGCGAAAATGTCGTGGCCAGCGGCAAGGTGCGTTTCAGGGGTAACCCGGTACATATCCCCAGTCTGAACCTGGACGTGGCCAGCCTGCACGGGCAGTTGAGCTTCAGAAACGACCAGATCAGTGCCAGCGACTTGCAGGGTCAGATTTTCGGTCAGCCCCTGACCATTGATTTAAAGGGGCAGCAACGGGACGACTATGAAACCCGGATCCAATTGCGCGGCCAGTGGGATCTGTCCGCCTTGCTGGCCAGCAAACTGCCCGCCATGCAGGATTACCTTACCGGCCAGGCTCCCTGGCAGGCGGATCTGGATCTTATCCTGCCAGAGGAGGGCTACCGCTATGAGTTTGCCCTGACCTCCAGTATGGAGCCAATTGTTTCCACCCTGCCCCCGCCCTTTGCCAAGCCGGCGGGCAGGAGTCTGCCGCTGCATCTGGATGTCAGCGGCGACAGCCAGGTATCCAATGTGCGCATGCAACTGGGTAACGGCGCCAGATTCAACGGCCTGCTGCCCCATCAGGAGATGCGTTTTTCCCGTGCCCATTTAGCGCTGGGCGAGAGCAGCTTTGCCGGCATGGGCAACGGCTTCAGTGTTTCCGCCAACCTGCCCACCATCAGGGTGGAGGCATGGCATCAGGTGCTCGGCGACCTGCTCGGCGAAATACCCACCGGCCAGGGATCCCTTCTGCCGGCCCCCGAGCGCATCTTCGTCAGTACAGACAAACTGGAACTGCTGGGCCTGACTCTGGACAAGGCTGAGGTCCAGGTCAAACATTCAGATCTGGCCTGGCTGGCCAGTATCAACAGCGAGCAGAGCCGTGCAGAGCTGGAGTTGGCCCATGACTGGCTGGGACGGGGCATTCGCATCAACGCAGACTATCTGAACCTGCCGGAATGGCAGGATCAGGACCTGCAGCAAAAACCGGATCTGAGTGACCTGCCGCCAGTGATACTGGAATGCAAAAGATGCCGTTATCAGCAGTACGACCTGGGACGGGTCAGTCTCAAGCTGGATCGTGCCAGCCACGGCATGCATATTGATCGACTGGATATCCAGCGCACCGGCAGCCGTCTCAGTGCCACCGGCGACTGGTACATTGGGGCGGACAGCAACAGCACCCGCATGAGGGGACGCTTCGAAAGTGACGACTTTGGCGATCTGCTGCGCGATTTCGAGTTTGATGCCGGGGTACGGGATTCAGCGGCGCGGATGGACTTCGATCTGAGCTGGCAGCAGGCCCCTTACCAATTCAATTTTGCCAGCCTGAACGGGGACGTGGACTGGCGCTTGTCGGATGGTTATCTGACCGAGGTCAGCGACAAAGGTGCCCGTCTGTTCAGTATTCTCAGCCTGGAATCCCTGGTGCGTAAACTCACTCTGGATTTTCGCGATGTCTTCGCCAAGGGCTTTTTCTACGATGAGATGCAAGGTACCTTCCAAATCGCCGACGGCCGGGTGCATACCCAGGATACCAGCATAGACGGGGCCGCGGGTAAGATGTTGCTGGCAGGCTATACTGACCTTAACAATAAGACCCTCAACTACAAGATAGGCTTTACGCCAAAAGTCACCTCCAGTCTTCCGGTGATTCTGGCCTGGATGGTCAATCCCGCCACGGCCATTGCGGCCTACGCGCTGGACGAGGTACTGACCTCCGCCAAGGTCATTTCCAATATCGAATATTCCCTGTCCGGTACCCTGGACAGTCCGGTGCTTGAGGAACTGGGGCGGGACAGCCGCGAAGTACAGTTGCCGGCCAAGGTGCAGCCTCCGGTCAACACACAACCGGACGCAGCAATTCAATATGAGGATAAGGAGCAATCCAATGGTTAATCTGGTCGCCGTACAATTGGTCTCCACGCCAAAGCCAGAGGAGAACCTGGCCCAGGTGGAACAGCAGTTGAAAGGGCTGGAAAATAAAGGCCCCCAGTTGGTGGTGTTACCTGAGTGTTTTGCCTGCTTTGGCGGCAGCGACAAGGCCCAACTGGCCATTGCCGAAGAGGAAGGGCAGGGCCCTGTGCAGGACAAACTGGCGGCACTGGCCAAGCAGCATGGCATCTACTTGGTGGCCGGCTCCCTGCCCATTAAAGCCGGAGACGATAAGTTTTTTGCCACCAGTTTGCTGTTCAGCCCCGCTGGCGAACAAATCGCCCTGTATCGCAAGATCCACCTGTTTGACGTGGAAGTGGAAGACGGCACCGGCACGTATCTGGAATCACGCTATACCCGTCCCGGCAACCAGGTGGTGGTGGTGGAGACAGACTTTGGCCGGATAGGCATGGCCATATGTTATGATCTGCGTTTTCCCGGTTTGTTCCAGGCCATGGGCCAGGTGGAGTTTATGGTGCTGCCGGCAGCCTTTACCAAAGTGACCGGCCAGGCCCACTGGTGGGCGTTGCTGCAGGCAAGAAGCATTGAGATGCAATGCTTTGTGGTTGCTGCTGACCAGGGCGGACGCCATGCCAATGGCCGCGAAACCTTCGGCCATTCAGCTATCCTGTCACCCTGGGGGGAAACACTGATCAGCCTGCAGGAAGGCCCCGGGCTGATTCAGGCCCGGGTCGGGCTGACAGAGCTCGAGAAAATCCGCCAGCGCATGCCTGTCATGCAGCATAACCAATTCAGGAGTCTTTTGATTGAACCAAGTTGAACAGAATCTGCTCCATGCCTCGGATCTGCAGGCCTGTGACCTGCAAAAGGCCCTGGGCCTGATATACCAGCATGACAACGACTTTGCCGACCTGTACTTCCAGTCCAGCCAGCACGAGAGCTGGGTACTGGAAGACGGCATTATCAAGGACGGCAGTTACAACATCGAACGGGGCGTCGGAGTACGGGCGGTCAATGGTGAAAAAACCGGCTTCGCCTATTCCGATGAAATCTCCAGGGAGGCCCTGAACCAGGCCTGCAAAGCCGCCCGCAGTATCAGCCATTCTGGTGGAAAACATGGGGTTAAGGCCTTCGTGGCCGGTTCTAAATCCCGGGATCTGTATGGCCCGCAGAACCCCATCCTCGGCCTGTCGGATCAGGACAAGATCGACCTGCTCAGGAGCCTGGACAAATATGTGCGCGAACAGGAACCGCAGGTCAGTCAGGTGGTCGTCAGTCTCAGCGGCGTCTACGAAGAAGTGCTGGTGGCCGGGACGGACGGGACTTTCAATACGGACATCCGTCCCCTTATCCGCCTCAACTGCTCCGTCCTGCTCGATCAGAATGACCGACGCGAGCGGGGCAGCGCCGGTATGGGCGGACGCCATGCCTATGCCTGGCTGCTGGAGCTGGACAACGGACGGCCCCGGTATCTGCAGTTGGCCGACGAGGCCCTGCATATGGCCAGGGTCAACATGCGGGCCATTGAGGCCCCTGCCGGTCTGATGCCGGTGGTATTGGGCAGCGGGTGGCCGGGGGTCCTGCTGCATGAAGCCGTAGGTCATGGCCTGGAAGGCGACTTCAACCGCAAAGGTTCCTCCACTTTCAGCGGCCGTATCGGCCAGCAGGTGGCGGCCAAAGGGGTAACTGTCGTGGATGACGGCACCCTGAGCCAGAGACGCGGATCACTGAACATGGACGATGAAGGCGTACCCAGCCAGTACAATGTGTTGATCGAGGACGGTATCCTCAAAGGCTACATGCAGGACAAGCTGAATGCCAGGCTGATGGGGGTACCGGTCACGGGCAATGGACGACGGGAATCCTATGCCCATTTGCCGATGCCCAGAATGACCAATACCTATATGCTGGCGGGGCAGTATGAGCCGGAAGAGATTATCGGCTCCATCAAAAAAGGCATCTACGCCCCCAACTTTGGCGGCGGCCAGGTGGATATCACCTCGGGTAAGTTCGTCTTTTCTACCTCAGAGGCCTATCTGATCGAGAATGGCAGGATCACTACCCCGGTCAAGGGCGCCACCCTGATTGGCAACGGCCCCCAGGTGATGCAGAAGGTCTCCATGATTGGTAATGATATGGCGCTGGATCGCGGCGTCGGCGTCTGCGGCAAGGATGGGCAGAGCGTGCCTGTGGGCGTGGGACAACCGACCCTGAAAGTGGATGAACTGACCGTAGGCGGCACCGCCTGACCTCTTTCCCTCCGGCCTGGTGATGACTGGGCCAGGGGGTAAAAGTTTGTTATTTTTCATGCACAAAGCTTGATACTCGGCTAATTTAATAGTTGGCCGTCAGTCATTGACAGGATCGCAGCATCTCCATGTCCATCAAGATATCGTCTGATACCCTATTCGGTGCGTTCGCACTGTTGTTCACCTGCCTTTTGCACGCCCAGCAGAATGAGCAGCCAGAGCTGTTTGAACTGTCCTTCGATGAACTGCTGGAAATGTCCGTGTCGGTGGCTACCGGTGATGAAGAGCGGATCGGTCTGACCCCCGCGGTGGTCTCCAGTCTCAACTACGAGCAGATGCAGAGCATGGGTCTGCGCAAGGTGGAGGATGTGCTTAGTTTCCTGCCGGGGGTGCAGGTACAAAAGACGGCCATCGGCACGACCACGGTAGGCATCCGCGGTCTGGTCGAGCCATTCAACCAGAAAGTGCTGTTTATGCTGGACGGGGTACCCTACTGGCAGCCTTCCCACGGTGACAATGCCCTGTTGGGGATACCGGCCTCTGCCATCGAGCGGATTGAGGTTATCCGCGGTCCTGGCGCCGTAATCTATGGCACCAACGCCTCGGCCGGCGTGATCAACATCGTTACCCGCAAACGGCAGGAGAAAACCCTGCAATTGCATGCCGGCTCAGAGAATGAGCAGGGCGTTCAGGCATATGGGCGTTTTCAGCTCAAGGAAGGTTTGCACCTGGAACTGTCCGGCCAATGGCTGGATAGAGATGGCTTTACCGCTTCTTATACCAACCGCCCGCAACCGCCCTTCTTTCCCTCAGTACCGCCCCCGAATGCGGAATTTGAGCGGGGCTTTGAAAAGCGCAGCGCCATGTTGCAGTTGCACTGGCAGGATCTGGACCTGACCTTGCAGAGCTTTGAAACCCTTACCCAGGGACTGGCCGGACCCGCCGCCAGCACCAATCTGAGCGAGCTGAGATACCGCGGCGACCTGCTGGCCCTGAATTATTCACTGGACACCGCCTGGGGAGAGTTGGAGTGGTATACGGACTACAACCGCTTCTACCTGGAAATTGCCAATGACAACCTGTTTGCCGGCCGGGAATTTGGTACACAGACCTTTAACGAGGGGGACAATAACTTTCGCTGGCGACTGGGCGGACAGTGGCGCGGACGATATAGCGACAACATGAATCTGTTGTTGGGCGCAGAATGGGAACATCGGCAGACCGGCCCCTACGAACAGCAGGATCGCCAGGGCCAGGTGCGGGTCACGGCTATGCCAGCGGCCAGTGTCCATGAGTCATCCCTGTTCGGCCAGTTGGATTACCACCGCGGCAACTGGCGCTGGTTGCTGGGCACCAGACTCGTCGACAATCAGAGTGCCGGCAGCAAGTGGTTGCCGCGTCTGTCGGTGGTCAATCGTCTCAGCCAGCACTCCTCACTGAAGTTCCTCTATGCTACAGGTTACAACGCGCCCAATCTGTTCCAGCAATATATCAATATCCCGCCCGGGGTAGTGTTGGGTTCAGAGGATCTGGTGGCTGAAAAGGTGGACTCCCTGGAGTTGGCGTACAGCTATCAGACCGATACCCAGTTGCTGGTGATCAACGCCTACTACCTGAAGGCGGAAGACTTTATCCAGCGGGTGAGTAATGCCGCAGGCACCTCAGCCCAATACCGGAATGCGGAAAACTTTTCCCGCCACGGAGTGGAAGTGGACTGGCAACGCAGCTGGCCCAGCTTCACCTTGCTGGCCAATGCCGCCTATCAGCCCGATGCAGGCGATCGCAAGGAGGATGATCTCAGCGCCTATTTCTTTGCCGATCTGACCGCCTCCCTGGGAGTCAATTACTACCTGGACGCCAACAGCCAACTGGGCGCTTCGTGGCGTTATATCGCCCAGCATGCCGCTGCCTCACAGGCTTATTTGCTTAACGTCAGTTATCAGTACCAGTGGGATGGACACAGCCTGACACTGAGTGCAGAGAACCTGCTGGGAGAAACCCTGCAATATGCAGATGTGCAGGATTTTATCGACAACCGGGTCATCCCGGGCAACGACGGCAGCCGCCTGTGGTTCCTCCGCTACGGCTACCGCTTCTGAGGGATCCGGGTTATTGCAGATTCACTGCCAGGGCGAGTTCCGATTCAATCCCTTGCGGGGTGACTGCGTGGATCAGGATACTGGCCTTTGTCGCGCTGTCGGATTGCTGGAGATTGTTGAGCAACTCGAACCTCAGGCTGACCCCTTTGCCACGTTGTGGGGTATTGGGTACGGTAAACGCCGTTGTGCCGTCCAGCAAACCTGCATCGGTGCTGATCTCAATCTGAGTTTGGGCTGGCAGGGGGTTGCCGGCCTGATCAGTCATCTGCAGGACAAACTCCCGTTGTTCCCCTCTGGCAATAGTCAGTTCAGGCTCAGTGCCCATACCAAAGTTGCTGAATAATATACTGTCGCCTTCCACTATGCTCAGGTAAGCATCAGAACCCGACAGAGTCAGAACCAGTGCCTTGCGGATTACCGCATTTTCCTGCTGCCCGGCACACAGGTCAGAGTGGAGACAGGGAAAACCGTTAAATAACCCATCCGCCGGATCAAATTGCTGATTGCCATTGTTATCGACAAACACCTCTCCCGCCTCCCACTGGCCATCTTCATCGCTATCCAGCCAGGCTTCACTCATGTCGATAAAACCGGTACTGGCCATCTGGGGGGTACAGCCTGGGAAGATCCCGTTAAAACCATGATCCAGGCAGTCGTATAGGGCCTGACCATCAACGGTATCGAATACGTTGTTGCCGTTGGCATCGAGCAGGGTTTCGCGCCCCACGGCATAAGCCAGTATCGTGACCCTGCCATCCTGAGGCTTGGGATGCGTACTCAACCAGGCCACGGAGCAGCCGCCGTCCTGAGTCGTGCAGTGGCTCTGGATTTGGCCGCCTTCGGCAGTAAAATTTATCACCGTGCCATCGGGGACCGGATTATTGAAACTGTCAGACAATCTGACCGACAGACTGGCCTGGGCGTCGTTAAAATCCCAACCCTCCAGGTTGAAGCTGTCGGTGGCCAGGGACATACTGTCCTGATCGGCAAGCCCCGTATTTACGCTAAGCAGGTCAGACTGAGTGCTGAGCTGGACACCGTCCTGACCGGACGTAGTGGCGGTAATCCGCACCACTGTCGGGGTTGTACCGGCAACGACCCGGGTGCTGACCAGTCCTTCTTCATTGCTCAACGCCTGTTCAGGATCAAGATACAGCCCCCCTGCAGAAGTGCTGCTGGTGAAGCTGACCTGTTGCTGGGCGAGTGAATTACCCAGTTCGCCTGTGACCTGGAACTGCAGCACGGCACTGGACTCATTGCCCTGCCCACCGGTGCCCTGAATCAGGATATTCTGTGGCGTTGCCGACACAAAGCTGATGGACCCCAGCCCTTCGGCAGCAATACTGATACTTTGCTGCAGGCTGAGCGTCTCATCCTCCAGTTCCAGTGTGGCGCTGATAACATCGGTGCTGCCGTTGGCGCCGGCACAACTGATGTCCTCATAAGCAGCATTGGCAACGCCGTTTACTGTCTGCACCTGGGTATCCAGCACTGCGTCGCCGGCTGTCACGCAAGGGGAGCTGAACTGAACAGTGGCGGCTTGGCTAACGGGATCACCGTTTTCATCCGCCACACCGACGCTCAGTCCCAGGGTGCCACCGGCCGAGATCTGTACCTGACCGTCCACCGGAGCCAGGCTGATGCCCATCTGCCCATCCACAAACTGTCCCTGTTCATTGAAATGCCCCAACCTGACAGACTGCACGTCCGTGCCGGGGTTAAAAGGATCCGGGCCGTTGTCTCCCGAGGTGCCATTACAGCCGGACAGGGCCCACAGGCAAAAAAGCGGCAAAAGGCGGATAAGCATAAGAATTCACTCCTGAATATTGTCTTTCAGGTACTGAAAGATTTCCCTGGCAGATTTGGGCGGTTTGTTCTGCGTTTGTTCCTTTTGGGCCTGGCGATGAAGCTGCCGAAGCTTCTGGCGCTCGATAGCGGGATATTGCTCCACCAGCCGGTCAATGACGGGATCGCCCTTGGCCACCAGTTCGTCGCGCAGTTTCTCCAGCTTGTGGAATTTGGCGGTGGCCTGCTGATGTTTGTTCTCCAAGAGATCCAGCGCCTGCTGTATGGGCTCCACATCGCGGTTACGCATCAGCTTACCGATAAACTGCAGTTGCCGGCGAAAACCTTCTTTCTTGCGGTTGATGCGTCTGGCCAGCACCACCGCATCCTTCAGCTCCTGGTCCATGGGAATTTTGGCCAGGGCGGCCGGGCCCAGATCGACCAGCTTTTCGCCCAGTTTCTGCAAGTCGTGGCTCTCGTTTTTGAGCTGCGTCCTGCTTTTAAAATCTAAATCCTGTTGGTCCGATTCGGTCATCTTATGGTCTTTAATGATAAACTAACGGTTCAATTGTAACCTTTTGAGCAAAACCAATACCACATGAATGCAGAACAAACGCTAGCAGAAGTCCAATCAGTGGTTGACGATGTGCTGGGTCTGGCCAGAAAACTCGGCGCCAGCCAGGCTGAAGCCAGTATGAGCAAGGTGCAGGGGATCGCCGTATCCTCGCGTATGCAGCAGGTCGAAACCCTAGAATTCACCAACGACGGCGGTCTGGGTATTACTGTCTACGTGGGTAAGCGCAAGGGCAGTGCCTCCACCGCCGATCTGAGCCCGGCGGCGCTGAAGCTGACGGTGGAAAAAGCCATAGAAATCGCCCGCTATACCAGTGAAGACGACTGCTCAGGTTTAGCCGATGCGGAACTGATCGCCACTGAATTCCCCGATCTGAATCTCTATCACCCGGTCGAGCTGGACGCCGAGGCCGGCATCGCCCAGGCCATTCTGGCCGAAAAAGCCGGTTTTGAGTCAGATCCGCGCATCCGTAATTCTGACGGAGCCTCCTACAATGCCAATCTCGGCGTCAAGGTCTATGGCAACAGTCATGGTATCAACGCCGGTTATCCCAGCAGCCGCTACAGCCTGAGTTGTGTGCTGATCGCCGAAGAGAATGGCGATATGCAGCGCGACTATGCCTACAGCATCAGCCGCGAAGCGGACAGGCTCAGCAGCCCTGAGCAGATAGGCCGGGAAGCGGCCCAGGCAACTTTATCCCGCCTGGGGGGACGCAAAATTAAAACGGCCAGAGTGCCGGTCATTTTTCACCGTGAGATCGCCTCCAGCCTGTTTGGTCATCTGGTCTCCGCCATCAGCGGTGGCAGTTTATACCGCAAGTCCTCTTTTCTGCTGGATCATCTGGGCAAACAAATCCTGCCAGACTGGAGCAGAATAGAGGAACGCCCCTATCTGCCCAAGGGACTGGCCAGCTCAAGCTTCGACCATGAAGGGGTCCAGACTCGGGATCTGGATATTATCGAGCAGGGCGTATTGCAGCATTACCTGCTGACCAGTTACTCGGCCCGCAAGCTCGGCTTGCGCAGCAACGGCCATGCCGGCGGCATCCACAACTGGCTGGTCGGGTCATCAGGTCAGGATTTCGAGCAGTTGCTCAAAGAGATGGGCAAAGGTCTGCTGGTTACCGAGCTGATGGGTCAGGGAGTGAATATCGTTAATGGAGACTACTCCCGGGGGGCGGCAGGTTTCTGGGTGGAAGACGGGCAGATTCAATACCCGGTACACGAAGTCACCATCGCCGGCAACCTCAAGCAGATGCTGCTGGGTATTCAGGCCATCGGCACGGATACGGAGAAGCGCGGTGCCGTGCAGACTGGCTCAGTGCTGATTGACAATATGCAGGTGGCGGGCGATTGAGAAGTGAACAGTTGTCAGTTTTCAGTGAACAGGGTTCTTGCTGATAACTGACAACTGCCGTCTGATAACTTCTCAGGCGTCGACAGCGCCACAGAAGCGATAGCCCTCACCATGGACGGTGACAATCAGTTCTTCCGCATTGGGCTCGGATTCGAAATGCTTGCGGATACGACGAATGGTCACATCGACGGTTCTGTCGTTGGGACGCAGTTCACGACCGGTCATTTCCATGATCAGCTGTTCCCGGGTCAGTATTTTACCGGGATGACGCAGGAACAGGTGCAGGGCCCTGAATTCACTGCGCGGGAGGCGAAATTCTGTACCCTTGGGGCTGATCAGGCTGCGGCTGTCTCCGTCCAGTACCCAGCCGTTGAAGCTGACCTTGCTGGGCAAATCATCATCTTCATTGGAGTTCAGAGTCCGCGACAGCAGGTTTCTGGCCCGGATGGTCAGTTCTCTCGGATTAAAAGGTTTGGTCAGGTAATCATCGGCACCGATCTCCAGACCCAGGATACGGTCCACATCATTGTCCCGTCCGGTGAGGAAGATCAGGCCCACGTTCTTGCGATCCCTGACTTCCCTGGCCAGGATCAGGCCGTTCTTACCCGGCAGGTTAATGTCCATGATCACCAGGTTGATGTTGTGATCGGCAAAGGTCTGGTGCATTTCTTCACCATTTTCCGCTTCAAACACCTGATAGCCTTCAGCTTCAAACAGGCTTTTCAGGGTCGTCCGGGTGACCACCTCGTCTTCTACGATCAGAATATTTGGAGTCTGCATCTTTTCAATTCCACGCTTTGTTTTTTGAATACCAATTAGAGTAACAGATAATGATCATTCTCATAAGTCGCTGTTTGGCCTGGGGTTCCTTGCTTCTATTAGCGTAGTGCGTCAATTGTCCATTCTGACAGCGCCAGTCAGCGAAAATTCACCCGTTTCAACAGTGCCGAACTGAACTTGAGCTCTGTACTCTGGTACACCTCTTTGTTGAAAAAAATTTTCATCTTGGATTGCAGGGGCAGGATGGCCATCATGCCCCCCTTCTCGATGAAGTTCATGCTTTCGCCTATGGAGATGGTCTGCTGATTCAAGCCGGCCAGGGTCAGAAACAAGGCATCACTTTCCTGCTCCTGACTGACAAACAGCAGATGGCAATACTGCTCTTGTAATTGTTCGAGATCGGTTAGTTCCAGCAACTGAATGCGCCGGTTCTTCACCATCTGCCGGGCGGAATTGCGAAACACCCTGGCATGACCGAATCCATTGTCCTCCATAAAGCAAAAATACACCGGCGCCGTCTGACTCTGTTCGTCGGCAAAGGTGGTGAAATTGACAATATGGAACAGAAAAGGTGCTCTGAGCTGTTCGGTGCTGAATCCCTGGGATGCCGGGACAAACCCTGCCCATATCAGCAGGAGCAGGCCAGCCAGCCGCACCGTTGTTGTCTCATTCATGAACTTTTCGCCATCCCTGAAGCTTCGACGCGCCGGACCGGAAAGACGATCTGGAACTCCACCCCTTTGCCTTCCTCGCTGGTCACAGTAATCGAGCCGTTCAGAGCCTGAGTGACCAGGTTATACACCAGGTGCATACCCAGGCCGCTGCCCCCCTGTCCGCGCTTGGTGGTGACGAAGGGGTCGAAGATACGCTTGCACAGATGTTCGGGGATACCTTTACCGTTGTCCACATAGCGGATGCACAACTTGCTTTCGCCCTGCATCTCCACATAAATATCCACCAGGCCTTTTTCCATAAACTCGAAACCGTGGATAACAGAATTCATGATCAGGTTGATCATAATCTGGTTGATGGGCCCTGCCTTGCTTTCTATATACAATTCGCGGCTGCAATATACCCGAATCTCGTGAGGCAGCTTCTTCAGCCTCGGACGCATGGAGAGCAGGATCTCATCCATCAGTTGGGTAAAGCAGAATACCCGGGTGCTCTCGCTGGTCTGGTCTACCGCCACCTGCTTAAAGCTGGATATCAACTCGGCCGCCCGATTGAGGTTACGGTAGATGATATTGAGGTTCTCTTCTCCCTCGTTGATAAATTTGGCCAGGGAACTGGCTTTGAGATTCTTGCTCTCAAAGTCTTTCTGCAGTTGGGCCAGCCTGTCCAGCATCATAGTCGAGGCCGTGACCCCAAGGCCAATGGGTGTGTTGACCTCGTGGGCGACGCCGGCAACCATATCCCCAAGAGAAGCCATTTTTTCGTTTTGCACTATCTGCCGCTGGAACTGGTGCAGCTTCTCCAGCGTCTGGATAAGTTCTTTGTTGGCTTCTTTGAGGGCGATGGTACGTTGATTGACCTTCTCTTCCAGACTCAGGTTCAGCCGTCGATGTTCTTCCTCGGCCTCTTCCTGACGGCAGATATGCTCTTCGATTTTCTCTAACATGCCGTTGAAGGCGTTGGCCAGGATATCCAGTTCCTTGAGGTTGGACTTCTGCGCCCGGCTGGAATAACTTTTCTTGCGGGAAATTTGCTGGACCAGGTCCACCAACCCTTCGATGGGGTGGGTAATGGATTTCTGCAGCCTCAGGGTCAGCAGGAAGCTGAAGACCAGTACCAGCAACAGCACAGACAGAGTGATAAAAACGGTATTGAGGGTCAGCTTGTTCAGTGCCTCTAATGAAGCGCGCAGATAGACGTAACCCACCAGGATGCCATCCTGTCTGATGGGCTGGATCAGCTCCAGCGCGTCAGGGCCGAATACGGGCACAGAGAGAGTTTCAATTCTGTCAAACATGGCGCGCACCGGGGCCTGCCCGGTCTTATTGTAACTGGCAAAGAACTCCAGCTCATTGGCGGGGTTCAGCTTGTAAATATGGACATTGTGGATAAAGCCTGCGGCCGACAAGGCTTTGAGGTTCTGTTCCTCGGTAACATTGTCATTAAACACCACGCCACTGGCAGCGTTGTGGCTGATCAATTCGGCGAAGGTCGTGGCCTCGTCGATCATCTCTTCTTTGTAGTTGCTGATTTGCACGTACAGGGAAATGGCGGAGGCGAACAGCAAGGCAACAGTCGTGATGGACATCACAACCCAGATAAACAGGCTCTTTATGGAAAGGACTCGCTTATATTCCGCCATCGAATCGGGGTCAGCCTTGAGTTGCTTATATCGTTTTCTTATTCAAGCTTATCACCATATTGATACAATCTTCCGAAAAAGGAAAATCTTTGCAGGCAAATAGGCCTGAAACGCCAATGAATACGATGGCAAGGCATTCCTTAGAAGGAGAGTCTGTTCATCGTCTGTTGCAAAAAGACCGGTCAAAAACTGGCCCGTGACTACCGCCAAAACACCTTCTATCACCTTTGCAAGGGGAGCTGTTTCTTCCCAGCCTGAAGGGTTATGAAAAGACCTGTCCCGGCCCCTTAGCACACCGAGTTGCAAGATCTCAGTAACGGACGATTTCGAGTAGCAGGCTTTCCTCAATACCAAGTTCAGCGGAAAGGCGACGCAACTCCATCTGTCTGGCAGTCCTTTCACTTGCAGTTTGCGGCTCCTGCAGGAGGGGTTTGAAGTCGCTAAGGCATACACACAGCAATTGCCTGGGTTGGTCCTTGTCCAGCCTGGCCATCTTGTATATCAGATGCGGACAGGGCTGGCTTCGCTGTGGCGCCTGGATACATTGGTCCGGCACCGCCAGTGTCTGGGCGCTTAGCAACGCACCGAGCAGAAACACCCGCATTCAGTTATCCATCGGCAGGCAATTCTGATAGAGAGCCTGGTAGTTGAGAGCTGCGTCATACCAGGTAAAACGATGGCGCATGGCACGCTTTTGCATCTGCACGAACTCATCCGGATACTCGTGGTAAAACAGCAGGGCACGGCGTACGCAGTTGAGCAGCGCCGAACTGTCCGGCGCTTCAAACATAAAGCCGGTGGCCTGTTCAGGCAGCATCTGCAGATCCAGCACAGTGTCGCGCAGCCCCCCCACCGCCCGCACTATGGGGATGGTGCCAAAGGCCAGACTGTACATCTGGTTCAACCCGCAGGGTTCAAACAACGATGGCATAAGAAAAAAATCGCAGCCGGCCTCCAGCATATGGGCAATCCGGGTGCTGAAATCGTCTCTGAACACCAGTTTGTCAGGATGCTGGGCAGCATTGAACTGCAACACGTCACTGATAACCGGGTCGCCGGTGCCGATGACCAGCACCTGGACATTGTGTTGCAACAGCTGGCCCAGGATGGGCAACAGGTAGCCAAAGCCTTTTTGCTCGGTGAGGCGGCACAACATGCCGATCAGCGGCACCCCGTCTTTAACCGGCAAGCCCACCTCTTCCTGCAGCGCCTTTTTGCAGACTTTTTTGCCTTTGAGGGACTCAGAGTTGTAATTAGCCGGCAACCAGGTATCGGAGGCGGGGTCCCACTGCTGGTAGTCACAACCGTTGAGAATGCCGGTGACATCATTGGCGCGGCTTTGCAGTTCATGGTACAGATTATGGGAGCCCAAGGGGGTCAGCAGTTCCCTGGCGTAATTGGGGCTGACCGCATTGATTTTGTCGGCATACACAATGCCCATCTTCAGAAAGTTAAGGTTGCCATGACTGTCTATCTGCGCCGCCAGCTCGCTATGCGGACGCAAAAAGGGAATATCGGCAAAACGGTAACTGCCCTGGTAAGCGCCATTGTGGATAGTCAGCAATGATTTGGTGCGGGCGAAGAAACCGCTCTGATCCCGCTTGATGAAATAGCTGCACAGACTGGTATGCCAGTCATTGCAATGAATGATATCGGGCTGGAAATCCACCGCCCTGGCAGTCTGCAAAGCCGCCAGCGAGAAGAAAGCAAAACGTTCAGCATTGTCCCCAAAGGGCTGGTAACCGTCGGAATACAACCCGGCCCGGTGAAAATAGTCGGGATAATCCACGCAGTACACCGGTACGGATTCCAGCTCCAGCCGCTTGATATTAAAACGGTATTCTTTGTCGCCGGCATGAACCTGCTGTTCATCTGACACATTTTCCAGCTTGAACTTGTCCGCCAGTTGCTTGTAATAGGGTTTAACGATGCGTACATCATGGCCCAGCGATCTCAGGGCTATTGGCAGGGATTTTGCCACATCGGCCAGGCCACCTGTTTTGGCCAGATCTTCCACTTCAGAAACAACAAAGAGAATTTTCATCAACATCCAACCTTCATGCCCTTGGCCACCACGACCAGCCCTTCATCCGTTACCGTCAGCCCCCTGGCCCTGTCCTGCTGAGGATTAAAGCCAAGCTCTGTGCCTGGCGCAATCACCACGCCCTTGTCGGTAATGACCCGTTTCAGACAGCAGCCCTCACCGATTTCGGCCCTGCCGAGCATAACGCATTCCTGCAGCCTGGAGCCAGCCCCCAATTGCACGTTGAATCCCAGCACCGAGCGTTCAACCCGCGATCCCACTACCCTGCATCCGGAAGAGATAATGGAATTGAGTATGGAAGAATGGTTACCCTGTCGATCCGCCAGGATACGTGCCGGCGGAACAGGCGGATGATAGCTGCGCAATGGCCATCTGGGATTGTTCAGCTCAAACGCCGGCTCACAGGCCAGCAAATCCATATGCGCCTGCCAGAAAGAGTGCAGGGTGCCCACGTCCCGCCAGTAATGTTGATTTATTTCGCCGTCAATGGTGTTTTGCGTGAAATCATACACGTAGACAGGCTTGTCACGGTAAAGACCGGGGATAATGTCGTGGCCAAAATCATGGGTGGATAGTTTGTCTTCAGCATCTGCGTAAAGCGACTTGTAGAGGACCTTGGCGTCAAACACGTAATTGCCCATGGAGACCAGGGCAGTATGGGGATCATCAGGCAGGGCTTTGGGCTTGTCAGGCTTTTCCTCAAAGCCCACCATGCGGAATTTCTCATCCACCTCAATAACACCGAAACGATGAGCCTGGCTGACGGGCACCCGGGTAGCGCAAACTGTCAGAGCGGCCTGCTGCTTTTCGTGGAACCGCAGTACCTGGCGTACATCCATTTTGTAGATATGATCGCTGCCGAAAATGCAGACATGATCAGGATCATGGCTCTCAATCAGGCGGATATTCTGGTAAATAGCATCGGCTGTACCCTCGTACCAGCGTTTGCCCATACGCATCTGCGCGGGAATGGCATCGATGAAATTGCCGGTCAGGCCGGATAGATACCAGGCCTGGCGCAGGTGGATATTCAGTGACTGGGATTTGAACTGGGTCAGCAGGTAAATCTTCAACAGGTCGGAATTAACAAAATTGTTGAGAACGAAGTCCACCAGCCTCAGGGCGCCGGCAAATGGCACGGCGGGCTTGGTTCTTGTCTGGGTCAGGGGATGCAGGCGGGTACCGGCACCGCCGGCCAGGATCATTGCAAGGGTTCGGGCCATTTTCTCTCCGGAGGTTGATCGTTACGGGGTAACACCAGGCGCCGCCGGCAAGGGCCCATGGCGCCGGTCACCGGTGGAATGGCAAGTATAGTCAAGACGGCCCGTAACAAGGTCCCGGCTGCCTGATCCAGATCAGCTTCCAGCGGTTTACTCTTCTGTCCCCGGATATCCTGCCGCGGGTCAGGCGCTGCGTCTGAGCGACGGCTGATTCAACCTGCACAGGTCGAATTGATGCTCGCTGATCTGACGAAGCAACCAGTCACGCTCCAATTCGTGCTCATAGCGGAATTCAGGTTCTTCGAGCATCAGTTCGTTGCAGAGTGTGACCCTTGCCTGAAGTTCACACAGACGTTGTTCAACAGCCGCTACGGCAGCACTGCGGCCAAACCGGACAGGGATAGTATCGAACAGCACATTTGCATCTGACATGGGGATCTCCTCCAAGCTAATTCCAGTAAGGCTAATCAATTTCGATGCCAGTTCTGATGGGACGGCGGACAGCGCCCACCAGCCCAGTCGAACAGGGTGGCCAAGGCTAAACATGAGGTGTGACAAGGGTATGACGGGTTGGGGAAGTCAGCAGCTTGCTGCAAGGATTTGAGCGCAAAATGGGCGGGTTTGCACCAAAGGGATGCACCCGCCTGATCCGTCAGCGTTGGCAGCGATAGACCCGGAACTTGGGTGTGTCAGCCAGGGTGGTGACCTTACCCAGACTCTGTTCCAGTATCGGGGGATATTTGAGGAAACTGTTGGCCACCAGATACAATGGCGCGCCTGGCGTCATCATGGCCGGCGCCTGACGAATAAAATCCTCAACGACCTGATAGTCGGTATTCAGACCGGTATGAAAGGGTGGATTGGTATAGATGGCGTCGAACTGGCCTTCCAACTGCCTGAGGCCGTGGGAGGCAACCACTTCGGCCCGGATGCCGTTTATGCTGGCACTTTGCTGGGCACAGTGCAGAGCCAGGGCACTGACATCAGACATCAGCACCTTGGCCACGGGGTTCTTCAGACCCAGGAAACAGCCGATAACACCCGCCCCGCAGCCGAAGTCCAGCAATCGACCGGTAGGGACCTTTTGCACTTGTTCCAGCAACAACCGGGTAGCGGGATCCAACGCGTCCTGACTGAATACACCCGGCAGACTGACGACCTGATACTGCAGATCGGCCACAGAAATCTGTATCTTTTTCTGCCATTCATCCAGCCTGAATGGCTTGCCCTGCGTCTCAACAATGGCGCCAAACAGGGCGCAATGACGTGCCGAGTCGAGCTTGTTGCACTGAGTAGCGTAGGGCGCCAGCAGTTTGGGGGCGCTTTTGACCCCGCCCTTGTTGTCACCCACCAGCAGCAACTGGCCGCCAGGCTTCAGGCAGTGAACCAGGTTGGCAATCAGCATCTGCGCCTGTTCTTTGGCCTTGGGCATATAGATCACTATACCGTCAAACTGGGACCCGGCCGGGTAACCGGCGGCAAACTTATGCAACTTGCCGTTGCCCGACTGACAAGCCTGTTGATAGATATCCAGGTACTGGTGGAAACCCTGCACTTCCCCCCCCAGCTCGCGGAAAATCTGGGCGTCCAGTGGGTTGACCAGCAACCAATGCCCCTGACTGAACAGGTCGCGGCTGCGCAGCAATAACTGACTGGCGGTACTTAGGGCGTGTTTATCTTTCATATTGGCCTCTGTTGAGAGCAAAAAAAGTATTCAATCAAGGCGAGTAACGCCGTTTAGTCATCTAAATAAGTTGGGAGCAACGCAGAGTGAATGCTTTTTAGCCTCAACCCTCCGGGCCGGGGTCATTTTTACTCGTATCATCCGTAATACTCTCCGAAAAGCGGCCAGCCAAACTGTTCCAATGGGTTCCATTCCCATTGGTCAGTCGCTTATTTAGGCCCACTAAACCGCACTCCTTCTTCCTTGCCGGGCAAAAAAATGACCTCCAGCAAAGGGACAATATGAAAGACAAACACGCCCTAACATCAGGCAATCCTTTCGAATAGTAAATCCCAGACTCCATGACCCAGCCTGTGGCCCCGTTGCTCGAATTTGGTCAGCGGACGAAAATCCGGTCTGGGCACATAGTCTCCGCTTTGGGACAGATTGCGGTAACCTTCGGCCTGGCCCATCACCTCAAGCATGTGTTCGGCATAGTTTTCCCAGTCGGTCGCCATATGCCAGACACCTCCCGGGGCCAGTTTCTGACGAACCTTTTGGGCAAACTCCGGCTGCACGATACGACGCTTGTGGTGACGCTTCTTGTGCCAGGGATCGGGGAAATACAGCTGCAGCCTGGTCAGGCTGTTATCCGGGATGCACTGGGCCAGCACTTCCACCGCATCATGCTCAAACAACCGCAGATTAGTCAGGCCGGCTTCTCCGGCATCCATCAGACAGACACCGATACCGGGTCGGTGTACTTCGATACCGATAAAATCTTTGTCCGGCTCGGCCATGGCCATTTCCACCAGCGATTTGCCCATGCCAAACCCTATTTCCAGCACTACCGGGGCCTGACGGCCAAAGACCTGGCCGAAATCCAGCATGCCCTGTTCTATGGACAGACCCATGGCCGGCCAGTGGCTTTCGATGGCGCGGGCCTGGCCCCTGGTCAGCCGCCCTTCGCGCTTGACGAAGCTGCGGATCTTGCGAATATAGACGCTCTTCTCAGGCGCCTGGTCATGCTGCTGTTCGCTCATGTGGAACTCTCGGTCAATTCAATTGGGAAGCTGGTGCCCGCAAAAGGCCGCGTATTATGCCCTGTTTGCCGGTTCAATGCTAAGGCTCCTGCAGCAGCCGGGTGAGGGAGGCGGCCAGGGCCTGAGGTTGCTCCAGAGGTAACATATGGCCCGCTCCGGCAAAGATCTCAAACCCCCTTGGGCCAATCTCCTGTTGCATGGCCTGCAGCCTGGCCAGCGGTGCCACCCGGTCTTCGGCGGCGGCCAGAATATTAATCACAAACGGAGCCCCTGCAAGGACACCGGTCAGATTCGGACGCTCGGATGCCGCACAGAGATGGTATTTTAACACCGCTGCGCCCAGATCCTGCTCCATCTCCCGTACTGTCTGTTCGGCCAGCTGCCGGTTGGGGCTGTCCGGGTTGACCAGCATGGCCAACCGTTCGGCTGACATGGGGCGGAACTGGCCTTTTTCGAGTGCGCGGATAATTTGCTTACGCTGTTTAACTTCCTCAACTGTCAGGCCCGTTGAGCAGAAACCAATCAACGTCAGAGAAGCCACCTGCTGCGGATTGTCTAAGGCGAAACGGCTGGCGATATAACCGCCCATGGAAAAGCCTACCAGGTGCGCCTTGTCGCCTGCCGCGGCATGGTCGGTCAGGCCCAGCATCTGCTCCAGGGTCTCGGCCCACTGCAGGGGCACATAACGGCGATCGGCCAGTTGCATCTGCCGCCACACAGGCAACCACAGCCGTTCGTCACATTGGGTGCCGGGAAAAAAAATTACAGGTAACTGACTGGACATGAGATTCAGGACTTTTGTATTCAGCTTGGTATGATAGCAGCCTAATATGCCTAGCTGTAATCAGGACAACAAGTTGCCCTTACCCCATTTATCCTTTGCAGACAGGATCCTCGCCTGGTTTATGCGCCATGGCCGCAAGGATTTGCCCTGGCAGCAGAACAAGACCCCCTACTCCGTATGGGTGTCGGAAATCATGTTGCAGCAGACCCAGGTCAGCACAGTGATTCCTTTTTACCAGAAGTTTATGCAACGCTTCCCGGATGTGGTCAGCCTGGCCGATGCCCCCGAGGACGATGTACTGCATCACTGGACGGGCCTTGGCTATTATGCCCGGGCCCGCAATTTGCAAAAGGCCGCCCGGCAGATCCGGGACCAGCACCAGGGACAGTTTCCCCTGGACAAGGAAGCGGTAATGACCCTGCCGGGTATCGGCCGGTCCACGGCTGGCGCCATCCTGTCGCTGGCCTGCCATCAGCCCCATGCCATCCTGGATGGCAACGTCAAGCGTGTACTGGCGCGTCATGGGGCCATAGCAGGCTGGCCGGGTGAGAAAAAAGTCGAGACCCGGCTCTGGCAACTGGCCGAAGCCCTGACTCCCGCCACAAACACGGCAGATTACAACCAGGCCATGATGGATATGGGTGCCACCCTCTGTACCCGCAGTAAACCCAACTGTCTGCACTGCCCGGTACATCAGGACTGCCGGGCCTTTGCCCTGGACAGTCAAACGGAATTCCCGGGTAAGAAGGCCAAAAAAGCCCTGCCTGAACGCCACACCATCATGCTGTTGCCCAAATGGCAGAATCAGGTGCTGATATACAAGCGTCCGCCAACCGGGTTATGGGGCGGGCTCTGGGGATTTTATCAGGCAGACAGCGAACCACAGGTGGAAGAGCAGATACGGGCGCTGGGACTGGGCCAACACCGACGGCAGGAATTGTCCGGCTTTCGCCATACCTTCAGCCATTTCCATCTGCACATCCGCCCGCTGGTACTGGAACTGGCCAATGCTCCGAAGGTCGATGCGGTGCATGAAGATCAGCAGCTCTGGTATCAACTGGACCAGCCCGCCAATGTGGGATTAGCCGCGCCAACCCAGACACTTTTTAGTACACTGAGAAAACATCAGGCCGACAATGCAGGAGCGTTTTAATGGCACGTAACGTATTTTGCCAGTACTTCAACAAAGAAGGCGAAGGGCTGGACTTTCAGCTCTACCCGGGCGAGCTGGGCAAACGGATTTTTGACAATATATCCAAACAGGCCTGGGCTGAATGGCAAAAAAAGCAGACCATGCTGATTAATGAAAAAAAGCTCAATATGATGAATGCGGAACACCGGGCCTTTCTCGAGGAACAGATGGCCAAGTTTCTGTTTGAAGGCCACCAGGTGGACATTGAAGGCTATGTGCCGCCAAAAGATTAACCTTTATGAGAGCCCCCGTCGGGTCCTTGTTAAAAGACAGAAAAGCGCTGACTGACACTTTTCACGTCCTTTTGATTATTCCTTGTGCAAAGGCACCAAAAGCATAAAAAAGAGGTTGACTTAACCGGTCGGAATCCGTTTAATACGCACCCACGACGGCGCAGGCACCAGTTGCCAGCCAGTCAACCGAATTTTGCCCAGATAGCTCAGTCGGTAGAGCAGAGGATTGAAAATCCTCGTGTCGGTGGTTCGATTCCGCCTCTGGGCACCATATAAAAGAAAAGGCCCTGTCATCTGACAGGGCCTTTTCTTTTATATGGTCCAAAGCAGGTTGGATGAGAATCACCGCCTGGTTCGACAAAAATTTCTGGAAAATTTTTGGACGCCCATAGGGCGGGCCGCAGGCCGAGCCCCACGGACGGGGCGAGCATTCCGCCTCTGGCAGCCTTCAGCAAATCTCTTTCTGATATATGCTTATGCGCGAAAAGAAGGAGTCTTTTTGTTTTACGTGCCTCACAGGCCGGATGAGAACCACCGCGGTTCGACCAACTTGTCTGGAACAAGTTGGAACATCGGAGGCAAGACGATGGCCCGAAGGGCGAGCGCCAGGGAAGGGGCGAGTATTCCGCCTCTGGTAGCCTTCAGAAAATTCTTGCTTGGCAACTCTACTGAAACTGAAACCTTTGGACCTCTTCAACGGTAACAGGCATCGTCAAACTATCCCCGTCCTCCAGGTAAACCAAAGTCAGCTCGACAGGATATGGCGACCATTCTTCAAGAAATTTGACCTTAGTGATCCGCATGGGTGTGTTATCCCAGCTAAGGCGGACAATATCCCCCGGCCCATAGTTGAATTTCACTGCTCGAACCTTCCATTACACGCAACTATGAAAGATAGCCCAGTAAAAGCGAGAAGGTACTTCCAAAGGTCGGGCCATGCGGGTTCTTAGCGGCCCGACGAAAGCAATGTGCAAGACCCTGAAAAGCGTTCTTGTTGTTTTCTTCGTAGTCCACCAGCGTTGGGTCCTTACCGTAGTCTTACCGTAGCGGGTAATTCGGACCCCGGTTATAGGCAGCCTGAGATGAAAAATCGTTTTTGGGCTTGTCCAGTCCAGTTAGCGGTGGGCATTGTTTTGCAAGGCTTGGTATTAAAGGGCTTCAGTCAATCAACCGGATATAGGCTAACTGGACAAAGCTGGGCAAGTTGCGGCACCGGCAGTAGGATAGGCAAAAATGGAGCTTGGAGAAACCGAACAGATGGACGCAGCAAAACAAGCTATGCAAAACGTGACCGATAATGTCTTACTCTTTGTGGTGGTGCTTGTTGGCCTCTACGCTGTGAGTGGAGCACTGACCCTGGCAATGGAAAAAGGACTGGGAGTATCCAGGACTCTGAGAAGTGCCATTTGGGCATTGCTGTTTATTGGCTCGCTCTACCTGGTGGTAACTAATGGGCTGCTCCCCAGGGGGTAAGGGGGGCAAATCCTGCCGTCTGCTGGTGGCCGGCACCGCCGCTTAAGGTTGATTTTTTTCTGTGAGAAATAAGAAACTTTTTTTGGCTGCGGTTAATTTTCTTTGAGTTCTGTAAGGTGTACCATGTACACTATCTGTCTTAGGGACAAGAGCTGTCCAATGAGTAGAGCAATAGAGTTTGTTGAAACCTCAATCTTTACCAAGCAGATTAAAGAGTTAGCAACGGACGACGAACTGAAGGCGCTCCAGGCAGAACTGATTGCACAGCCTGAAAAAGGCGATCTGATTAGGGATACCGGGGGCTGCGCAAAGTAAGGATGGCTGTTGGCGGCAAGGGGAAAAGCGGAAGTGTGCGGGTGATTTATTTCCTGGCCCATGCCGAGAAAATTCACCTGATACTGCCGTACCCCAAAAACGTCAAAGATTCTTTATCCAAGGGCGAGAAAGCCGAATTGAGAAATCTGGTTAAGAAACTGAAAGGAGAGGACAAATGAGTATTTTTAATGACCTGAAGACCTCCCTTGAGGAAGCGGTAGAAATCGAGAAGGGGCATAAGAAGCCATCCCGGGTCACTCGCTATGAAGTGGCCGATGTTAAGGCGATTCGCGCCCAGTTAAATGTATCGCAAGCAGAGTTTGCTGCTGTGCTGGGCACAAGTGTGGACACCATCAAAAGCTGGGAGAAGCGACGTCGCAATCCCACCGGACTGGCAGCCAAAGTGCTGGCTACGATCAAAGACAACCCGGCTGTTTACAGGGAGCTTGCCGCTCACTAATTAAAGCGCATTTCTAATGGCGCTTTGGGTTTTAGCAGTACCCATAGCAATACCAAGCCGTTTTCAGACTATTAAAGCCACATATAAACAATTAGTTAAGAGCATTTTTCGATTCCGCCTCTGACCAAAACTCATCACCGAAAGAAGGGGCCTTTTCTTTTATATGCTTTGGGGTAGCCAGCCCCGCCTGTTCAGTGATTCTTATGCTGGAGAAATAAGAAACTTTTCTGCCCGGCGGTTTGTTATACTCAAACAAGCGAATTGACCGTAAACGGATAGCAAGGTACGTTATCGGTCAGAATCTGAACTTCAGTGGAAGGTTAGTGATGAAAGCACTTCTTGGCAGAATAGCGGCAGAGGTATTGAAAGATCAGCGGGGTTCCGATGAACTGACTCGTATTGTTGCCAGCGGTAAAGAAGTGGATGAAGTCACCCTTTCCAACGGTAAGAAGTACATTATTTCCACCCGCCCCATGACTGATGCTGAACTGAGAACAGCGACTCAGTAGCACAGTCCCAAGCGTGAACATTGCGCTTCCAGCACTCCTAATCATCCTGCTCATTATGCCGGGTTTTGTATTTCTGGGCGCTTTTGAACGCCGGGAAAACACGGTAATTGACCGCAAGCCGTTTGATATGTCTTTTGGACTTGCCGTATTTCTGGCTGTCTTGGTTCATACACTTACTTTGCACCTAAGCTCATTAATCGGTAATGCCGCACAGCTTTCTTACGCGGTGAAGCTACTAACGGGAACCAAACTGACGGATGAAGATATACAGGTCATCACACAGAACATCGACTGGATAACCGCTTACTTCCTGGTGACCATGGTCGGCTCTTACGCTCTGGGTAAATTTTCCCAGTACCTGGTTTTGAAATACTCGCCCTACAAGAACTCCCTATATTCTTTTGATACGCCCTGGTATTACGAGCTCAAAGGGATGTTGTCTTCCAAACAGGATGCCCAGCTAATCAAGGCATCTTGCCTCTTGGATCTCAATTCCGGGAGCTATCTGTATTACGGTATCGTCGATGCTTTCTACCTGACAAAAGACGGCCAGCCCGATCGACTGGTGCTTGAAAATGCCAGCAGGCGGAAGTTAGACAATGACGATACTGGCAGTAAGCCTCAGGAGCTTGAAGGTGATCCTCCTGCGCCTGCCGAAGATACAAGTTCACCGAAAGACAGGTTCTATCAGATTAAAGGTGACCGGCTGACGTTGAAATACTGTGAGATCAAGAATCTCAATCTGGAGTATTACTACGTCTACGAAAAACCCATTCAATAGTTGGGCAGAACAGGTTAGCACCCATAGCAATAACCTCCCTAAGACCAAGCCCAATACAAGCAACTGGTTACAAGCCATTTTCGATTCAGCCACCAACTGAACGCCAGGATGGGACAGCAGGCTGTCAGAAAATTTAAGAAGATTTAACTGCCATTTCAGGGGTCCGTTTTCCAAAATCATCGGAGTTTGCAAACCACAAGAGACTCCCCAATGCTTACTCAACTTCGTCTTTGCTTATCGCCCACAGCAAGAAATGTCTTTTCTCTACGCTGCACTGATGGAATTTCAACAGCAGCATTCGGTATTGCTGCACTAGTTCTATTGGTGACAGATAAGTATCAGGCGGCCAGATCAGGTTTGGTCACTTGGGACTAAGCGTTAGCGAAAAAAACGTTTGGAAGATGGCGCTCTCGCCAGGAATCGAACCTGGACCTTGGCCTCCGGAGGGCCACGTGATATCCATTTCACCACGAGAGCGAGACAGTCTGTCTGAAGGCCGCGTACTATGCCTTAAAGCCTCATCGAAATCAATCCTCTGCAACGGACTCATGGGACTTCTAAAAAATATCCTCAGGGATTATTGGCACCTGGCGGGCAGAAATGGTTGTCGGGCATCCATTTACCGTTATAATCTGTGCTCCAAAACACTAACGAATTCAAAGACCAGAAGGTGCGGGAGTAGTTTGTGAAATTCAGAGCATTGCTAGTATTGAGTGTGAGTCTGCTGGTGGCCGCTGCCGGTCAGGCTCAGGATATGTCCGAGGAAGCTATTAAAGACCGCATTAAACCTGTTGGCCAGGTGCGTGTTGCCGGTGCTGAAGCTCAGACCGCTGCCGCCTCAGGCCCCCGTTCAGGCGCCGACGTGTACCAGGCTTCCTGTTTTGCCTGTCACGGCACAGGGGCGATGGGTGCTCCCAAGGCTGGGGATGCCGCAGCCTGGCAGGACAGAATAGCCAAAGGCATGGACACTTTGCTGGATCATGCCATCAACGGCTTCAACGCCATGCCCCCTAAAGGAACCTGTGGTTCCTGCTCTGATGAAGAGATCAAGGCCGCTGTCGAACACATGATAGAAGGCATCTAAACCACTCTGAAACAAAGCGTTTTCCGACTTAGCCAAGACCACCTTTCGGTGGTCTTTTTGTTTGATTTGGGTTATTTTTGTCCGGTTAGCGACCAGAATAACTCAAAATAGAAACTATTCGCTTACAATAAGGCAACATGACAGCGGAAAATAATGCTGGGCAGATGAGCATCGAAGAGCTTCGCGCTTTGGTGCCTCAGTTACAGCAGCTTACCAACAAGTACCAGCAGGCAGAGGCGTTGCAAAAGGCCCTGTTTGACATCTCGGAACTCGCCAACTCAGTGAGCGAGTTGCCTCGTTTGTACCCCGCCGTCCATGACATTATCAGCGGCATGATGAATGCCAGGAACTTCTTCGTCGCCCTCTATGATCAGGGCACCGAACTGGTTGAGTTCGTTTATTTCGTCGATGAGTTCGACGAGTTGAGTGTCCGGCAAATGCCCTCCTCCGTATTGAAAAAAGGCCTGACGGGCTATGTACTGCGGACCGGCGAGCCCCTGTTCCTGACCAAGGAAAACTACCGCGAACAACTGAAGAACATCGAAGTGGCCGAGCTGGGTTCGGATCCGGTCGACTGGATTGGTGTGCCCCTCAAGCGAGGTTCGCAGGTGATCGGCGCCATGGTGGTGCAAAGCTATGACGACTCCATCCGTTATTCCGAACAGGATCTCGAGCTGCTGGTCTTCGTCTCACAGCATATTGTCAACGCACTGGATCGGGTGAAGAGCCGCGAGATTACCGAAAAAACCATTCGCGAGCGTACGCGCCAGTTGCGATTGATGAACGAGGAGTTGCAGGAAGAAATACAGGAACGGCAGAAGATCGAGTCCCTGCAACAGGCGCTATTCGAGATTTCCGAACTGTCGGCCAATGTCGAAGGGGACATGAAGGATTTCTACTCCAGCCTCCACGACATTTTGTCCCGGCTGCTCAGTGCCCCCAACTGTTATATCGCCACTGTCGACAAGAAACGCAATTATCTTGAATTCCCCTATTTCAGCGATGAGCTGGATCAGACTATCGAACCGCGACCTATGGGCCGGGGACTCACGGAATATGTGCTCAGGACCGGCCAGGCTGCCCTGATCAATGCCGAACGGGCCACCACATTGATGGAGGAAGGTCAGTTGGAGCCCCTTGTCAGCGAGCGTATGGTCAGGCGTGACAATTCCTGGCTGGGCTCCCCCCTGGTGGTTGAGGGTGAAATCTCAGGGGTCATCGCCATTCAAACCTATGAAAGCACCCAGGCTTATTCTCTGAAGGATCTGGAGCTGCTCAAGTTCGTGTCCCACCACATTGCGGTGGCCATGGAGCGTAAACGGGTAGCCGATGCGGTGCAACAGATTAACCAGCAACTGGCGGAAAAGGTCGAAGAACGCACACAGGAGCTTTACAAAACCAACCAGCACCTGAAGAAACAAATTGAAGAGCGTAAGGAAATCGAACTTAAGCTGATCCACGATGCCCATCACGATGCCCTGACGGATCTTCCCAACAGAGTGATGTTCAGCAATCGTCTGGAACTGGCAGTGGCCAACAAAAAGCGCCACACAGAGCATAACTTTGCCGTACTGTTTATCGATCTGGACAGGTTCAAACTGATCAACGACACCATAGGCCACCATGCCGGTGACATGTTTTTGATCGAAGTATCCAAGCGGATCGCGCAATGTATCCGGGGCCATGACCTGCTGGCCAGACTGGGGGGCGACGAGTTTGTGATACTGCTGGACAGTCTGGAAGAGGAAGACGACGCCGAGGAAGTGGCCGGTCGTATTATCGAACTGCTGGCCCAGCCTTTCATCCTGGAAGACAAGGAGATGTACTCAGGTGCCAGTATCGGTATCGCCTTTATACAAAGCTGGTATGGCAGCGCCGAGGAGGTGATACGGGATGCGGACGCCGCCATGTACCATGCCAAGTCACTGGGACGGGGCCGATACGTCACTTTCGACAGCAGTATGCGCGAACGCCTGCTCGAGGAAGTGGAGCTGGAGGCAGAGTTTCGTCGCATGCTCAAGGAGGAGTTGTTCGAGTGCTACTGCCAGCCGGCGGCTAACTTACTCAATAATGAATGGGTCTACCTGGAATGCTATATCCGCTGGCAGCATCCGACCCTGGGTAAGGTTAAGCGGGAACAGTTCTGGCAAGTTGCAGAGCACAGCGGACTGACCATAGAAATGGACAACTTCATGCTGGAACGGGCCTGTGAATGCCTTAGACAGATGAACCGTGACGCCGACAAACCGGTGCGGATTGCCCTGAATCTGAGCATTAACCACCTGTTGCAGAACAAGCTGGTCAATCAGTTGCTGGAGCAAATCCAGCAGGCGGGCATCGATCCGCAGCAACTGGTGCTGGAGTTCGACGAGAACGATCTGAACAAACGCTCACAGCATATACTTCCGGCCCTGAAAAAGCTTAAAAAGGCCGGTATTACCCTGGTACTGGACAATTTCGGCAGCGGACTGGCCTCGCTCAGCTATCTCTACTCCTATCCTTTCGATTATGTGAAAGTCGACCACAGGTTTGTCAAATCCCTGCCACGCTCGGACAAGAACCTGAAAATGATCCAGTCAGTGCTCAGTATCGCCGAACACCTGGGCTTCAAACTGATTGCCGAAGGTGTGGAAAACCAGGCGCAACTGGAGGCCCTGCTGGAGATTGGCTGTGAATTCGGTCAGGGCAGCTATATTTGCCCGTCAAAACTGCTGAATTTGGTTAAGGCCGATGAGCAGAAACTCAGCCAGGCTTGAATCATAGCCATTTGACTCACTATTTTTTCAGCAGATTACGCAGGTTAGCGATACCAACCTGGCCTTTCTGCTGTCGTACCTCAGCACTGTCCTTCACCTTTTTGTGTTCCCAGACCAGATCATCCTGAGGCAGTTCGTATAGGAAGCGACTCGGTTCCGGGTTCATCACTTCACCGTATTGCCGCCGCTCTCTGGCCAGGGTAAAAAACAGCTCCCGCTGGGCACGGGTAATACCCACATAGGCCAGCCGCCGTTCCTCTTCGATATTGTCTTCGTCAATGCTGCTCTGATGGGGCAATAGCCCTTCTTCCATACCCACCATAAAGACAAAAGGAAATTCCAGGCCCTTGGAAGCGTGCAACGTCATCAACTGCACCTGATCCGACTCATCGTCGCTTTCTCCACGTTCCATCATATCCCGCAGAATCAGGCGATTGACCACCTCCGGCAGGGTCATGGGGGCATCCAGTTCGTTGCCTTCCAGCATGTCGGTGATCCAGCCGAACAGCGTGCTGATGTTGCTCATGGCCATCTCTGCCGCTTTGGGGCTGGCGCTGATCTCATACAGATACTCCTCGTATTGCATGGCCTTGATCATCTCGCGTATGGCCGCCACGGTATCGCCCCGTACCGCCCGGTCCGAGGTTTCGACTATCCAGCGGGCGAACCCCTCTACCGCCCCATGCGCCTTGCCACTTAGCACATTGTGCAGTTGCCCGTGGCAGGCCGCACTGAACAGGGGCTGGTGCAATTCGTTGGCAAAGTTACCCAGCTTTTCCAATGTGGCGCGGCCAATGCTTCTGGCCGGCACATTGATAACACGCAGCAGGGCGTTGTCATCGTCCTGATTCACCAGCAGACGCAGATAAGCCATGATGTCTTTTACCTCAGCCCGGGCGAAGAAAGACATGCCACCGCTTATTTTGTAGGGAATACGGTTGCTCATCAGGACCTTCTCAAACAGACGGGACTGATGATTACCCCTGTACAATATTGAATAATCTTTATACTGGGTGCCATTCATAAACTTATGTGCCATAAGCTCAGCCACCACCCGCTCTGCCTCATGCTCCTCGTTCTTGGCTATCAGCACTTTAAGGGGATCGCCGTAACCCAGCTCCGAGTAAAGCTTCTTCTCAAACACATGGGGATTGTTCTGGATCAGGATATTGGCGCTATGCAGGATGCGCCCGGACGAACGATAGTTCTGCTCCAGCTTGACCACTCTCAGGGAGGGGAAGTCTTTTTGCAGCAACACCAGATTCTGGGGTCTTGCCCCCCGCCATGAATAGATGGATTGGTCGTCGTCGCCCACCACGGTGAAGCGCGCCCGCTCACCCACCAGCAGCTTGACCAGTTCATACTGGCTGGTGTTGGTGTCCTGATACTCGTCCACCAGCAGATAGCGGATTTTACCCTGCCATTTTTGTCGCGCCGTCTCGTTCTGCCTGAGCAGCAGGGTCGGCATCAGGATCAGGTCGTCGAAATCCAGGGCATTATAGGCTCTGAGGTTCTGCTGATAACGCAGATAAAACTGGGCGAATTCCTGCTCCCCTGTCGATTTGGCCTGCCTGAGCAGTTGTTCGGGCAGGATCAGATCATTCTTCCAGTTGGAGATGCAAGACTGCAGCAAAGACAGCTGATCCTTATCCCCATCCAGTTGCTCCATGGTCAGATCCTTGAGCAGCGCCAGGCTGTCCTTGTCATCAAACAGAGAAAAGCCGGGTTTGATGCCCAGGGCCTTGACCTCGGATTTAATGATATTCAGGCCCAGGGTATGGAAAGTGGAGACCTTAAGGCCCCTGGCCTCCTGTTTGCCAAGGGTCTGCGCCACCCTTTCCTTCATTTCCCTGGCCGCCTTATTGGTAAAGGTAACGGCAGCGATGTGCCGGGCCGGGACGTCGCACTCGCGTACCAGGTAGGCAATTTTATTGGTGATCACCCGGGTTTTGCCGCTGCCGGCACCTGCCAGGACCAGACAAGGGCCGGCAATATAGGTGACCGCCTGATTCTGAGCCTCATTAAGCCGCATCAGGCGTTCCCAACATCGAAACTGATCACGTCACTGATTCGCTGTGTATCCATGGCCAGCATCAGCAGTCTGTCCACCCCTACAGCAACGCCTGCACAGTCCGGCAACCCAGCTTCAAGCGCTGCAAGAAGATTCGGGTCGATGGGGCGTACTGGCCGGCCTTGTACTTCACGCTTTTGGTTGTCCTGGTCGAAACGTTGTTTTTGCTCCAGGGGATCAGTCAGCTCATGGAAGCCATTGGCCAGCTCCAGCCCACGGAAATACAACTCAAAACGCCGGGCCACCCGGCTGTCATCCGGGTTCAGTCTGGCCAACGCCGCCTGGGAGGCGGGGAAATCATACACAAAGCAGGGGACATGCCTGCCAATCTGCCTTTCCACTCCGTCACAAAACAGTAGCTGTAACAGGGTATCACGGTCCGCCTCCCGCTCAGCCAATTCCCCATGTCCCAGATTAGCCGCGACTGTGCGTAATGCCTCTAGGGTGGCGGTCAGGGGATCCAGACCAAGGCAATCGATAAAGACCTGCTGGTAACTGATTCTGTCAGCCTTTTCTGTATGGCAAACCAGCTGCATCAGGGCATCCAGTTCATCCATCAGATCGAAATGATCAAAATCCGGCCGGTACCATTCCAGCATGGTGAATTCAGGGTTGTGACAGCGCCCGGCCTCTTCATTACGAAAAGCCTTGCAGATCTGATAGATGGGACCACTTCCCGCTGCCAGTAGCCGCTTCATGGCATATTCGGGCGATGTCTGCAGATACAGGGTCTTGCCACCGGCTGCGCCTGGTCCGACAAACTCAGTGCTGAAACTGTGCAGGTGCTCATCGGTCACTGTGCCGTTGGACAACACAGGGGTTTCCACTTCCAACACATCACGTTCGGCAAAAAAAGTCCGGACCTGGGCGAGTACCCGGGCACGGGCACGCAGGTTGCCGATTGAAATGGTGGGTCGCCAGGTGGCAGAAGAATTCATCTTAAATCTCAAAAAAGGATCTGAAACAAATAAGCCCACCGAAGTGGGCTTATTCATTAAGCAACTTGCTTATTTCTGTGCCCGGGAAACGTATTCGCCGCTGCGGGTATCCACCTTGATGACCTCGCCCGTCTGGACGAACAAAGGCACTCGCACCACGGCACCCGTGCTCAGGGTTGCCGGCTTGCCGCCCGTGCCGGCTGTGTCGCCTTTTACCCCAGGATCCGTTTCGGTGATTTCCAGTTCAACGAAATTGGGTGGAGTAACCGTAATGGGTGAGCCATTCCACAGGGTCAGGGTACAGACATCATTTTCTTTCAGCCATTTGATCGTATCACCCACCGCAGACTTGTCAGCGGCAATCTGTTCGAAGGTGTCATTGTTCATGAAATGCCAGAACTCGCCGTCCGAGTACAAGTAGGACAGTTCAATATCCATCACATCGGCGCCTTCCACTGTATCGCCTGATTTGAAAGTCTTTTCCAGCACCTTGCCGGAAATCAGCTTGCGAATCTTTACCCTGTTGAAGGCCTGGCCTTTGCCGGGCTTGACGTATTCGTTTTCGAGGACGTTGCACGGCTCACCGTCGAGCATGATTTTTAGTCCAGCTTTGAATTCGTTTGTGCTGTAAAATGCCATCTTTTCCTCGTTACCTTTTTGGACGCACAGTACTGGCGCAGATGATACCTAAAATTGTTACCCCTGTAGAGACTTCCTGGCAAAAAGAATTGGCGCAGGCTTACCGGGATCCCGCCAGGCTGCTGGCCGATCTGGAAGTGGATCCACTGGCCTTTTCTGCCGGTTTTGCTGCCCGCAAACTCTTCCCGGTGATGGCGCCAGTGCCTTATGTGACCAGGATGAAAAAAGGAGATGCCCAGGACCCCCTGCTCAGGCAGGTGCTGCCTCTGCAGCAGGAATTCGAGCAAGTCGCCGGTTTTGGTCCCGATCCCCTGCAGGAACAGCAGAGTGCCGTGCCTGGATTGCTTCACAAGTATCAGAGCCGGGTCCTGATGATTGTCCGGGGGGGCTGTGCCATCAACTGCCGGTACTGCTTTCGCCGCCATTTCCCCTATTCTGACAACACGCCCTCCAAAGCCGGGTGGCAACAGGCCCTGACCCATATCCGCGAAGATCAGAGAATCAACGAAGTGATTTTATCAGGCGGCGATCCGCTGATGGCCAAAGACGACTTCCTCGCCTGGCTGACGGCCCAGATTGCCAGCATCCCCCACATCAAGCGGCTGCGCCTGCACACCCGCCTACCGCTGGTGATCCCATCCAGGATTAACGCAGAGCTGATGGAATGGTTAACCGGGACCCGCCTGAAACCTGTGATGGTCTGGCATATCAATCATGCCAATGAAATTGATGCCGCTGTCGAAATGGCCGCCCGGCAGCTTCGGCTAGCCGGCGTCACCTTACTTAACCAGGCCGTGCTGTTGAGAGGAGTGAATGACTCCATTGAGGCCCAGGTGGCCCTGAGCGAAAGATTATTTGAAACAGATATTCTTCCCTACTACCTGCATTTGCTGGATAGAGTACAGGGAGCGGCGCATTTTGATCTACCGGAAAGCCGGGCCAGGGAGATTATGGCCGGAGCAATAAAGCGCCTGCCAGGTTACCTGGTGCCCAAACTCGTCAGAGAGATTGGAAACCAGCCCGGCAAAACGCCCATTGACTTACATCTTCAGCCCTGATTTCCCTTTTAGGGAAAGCGGCAGGGCCAGGACTCAGGCGAAGGTATCGATACTCGATCCCAACGACGGATTCGCTGATGAAGATTTTGGTACGTCAGCGGCTGAATCCAGCAACTGAAGCGCGGCCTTGCCTTCCTGCTCCTGCTGGCTCTTGGCCAGTTTCGCAGCACGCAATTCTGCCGACACGTCGGACGTTCCAGAGGTGCTTGCACCTTGTAGTTCCATACCGATTCCTCTTACAGCTTGTGAGTGAAGTGAAAAACAGGCAAAATTGCCCGCCTTCGAGAGCTTATCGGCTCATCTTGACCAACCTTTAGCAATTTATTCAAAAAAATTCATGCAAAGCATACTCGACAAGCTCAAAGAAAACCTGCAAGTCATTTACAGGCGCGCCTTGGACGCCGACGAAGCGTTGGCCAAATTGCAGCAGGGCGGAAAGGGCAAGTTCCAACAGGTGTTTGCTGAAGACGCTCCCTTCACAGTGCAAAGCAAACGCTTCGCACCCTATGTGGAAGAATTAGCCAGGGACATTCTCGCCCTCGAACAGGAACAAGACGAGTCCCGCCAGCAGACAATGCTCCAGCCTGTAGTGAGGAAGATGGAATTGCTGTTTGTGACCCTGGCCAACTTACAGCAAAGCCTCAAAGACTGAGCCGTAGTCCACAGCCTCTCCCAGAAGGTTGTTTTTTAACCTGCTTGATTCATACTTTGAAGGTTATACCAAGGGGTATCAAGCAAAGGGGCTGCCATGGAAATTCAGACTACCGGTACCGCGCTGAATAAGACCTTTTCCACTACCGCACCTGCGACGCAAAGCGGAGGACCACCCAACGCCTATGGGATAGGAGTGGCCAACCAACCCAAGGTTGATCTGTCTCCACAGGCCCGGATACTGCAACAGACAGAGCAGCAACAACCCGTCAGCCAAACCGGCGGGCGACAGCAGCAAAATCCCGGTGAAAAAGAAAGTGCAGTGGAAATCCAGGCAGACTTTGTCCGTGTCTCCAGCAGCCTTGGCAGTGCAGCCCAGAGCAATAACCTGACCAGTGAAAAGGCCACAGAGCTCTATCGTTCCATCGAAAAAATGCTGTAAAAAAACGCCACGCAAAGGCGTGGCGTTATACTCGGTAACTCAGCAGCTTTGACTGAAGCCCCGCTATCAGTTGCTGGCTTTAGCCAATTGCGCCGAAAAGCTGTCTTCAAACCATTGGCGAATCATATTCTTTTCATACCGCAGGCTTTCGCTGTCAAACAAGGGGTTGACCCGATCCTGGAATGACATGTCCTTCAGCTCCACCTGCTCGGCGCGCAGCTCATTGCCATCCTTTCCCATCAGCTTGTAGTTGAACGTCATACGCGGAATATCGACCCGCTTGATCAAGCGTACATCCGATCCGGTACTCAGGCCGACAAAGCTGCCCGGCCAGACCTGGCCTGCCAGATCCAGGTTGGTCACATTGACCACCAGTTTCTGATCATCCGGCAGATCTTCCGCCAGCTTATTGAAATACTCTTCCAGATCCTTGAAGGTCCTCTCCTTGAACCGGCTGCGTGACTCATTGGCGGCACGGACATCGGTGTAATCATCCGGATTAAGCCAATTGACCTCGACTTCGGCTTTAGCCATAGTATTGCCACTGAAACCTGTCATCAGGGCCAGCGACAAGAGAGAGAGAGTCAGCTTTTTCATAGGGCACCTCAGCATCATTTAATGTAAATTCTGATCGTTAGTGTAGGCGTTGCAACTGAATTGATGCTGAATCGAAATTAATAACACACAGAAGCGGATAGGGACCTGACAGAAGAACCGGCAGGCGTTGGCCAGGCAGAATCAACGCCTTCTTTTCGTTGTTGCCAGTATTGCCTGCCCCTCCGCAGGGCCGGGATGGACAGATCGAAATTGACAGCATTTGTGTAAAATTGTAATTCCCGGATGAGCATCGCCTGCTGCTCTGATAATCTTGAGGTGTTGTGTCTAGAGTACCAAGTGGTTAAATGATGGCCGCCAGAACCTGCATGAAATTTTCCCAGCCTGTCCCAGGCCTTTCAGGATTTAGCACCACTAAACCCGTAAAAGAACCTGGATTGCCTGGAAAAATTTCAGTCTCCGCTGGTGCTCATTATTTAACCACTTGGTGCTCTTGGAAACCCCTATGAAATCCCTAATAAGGCCGTTAGTTCCTGCTTTCTGGCTTTTCCTGCTCTGTGCTTTGCTGCCCGCCCAGGCCTGTGATCAGTCTGTTGACTGCATCGAAAAACAGTCCTGGCAGCTGGGTGTTGCATTGGGTGCAGGCCTGCGCAGCAATCCGCTGGTGGACGGAGACAATATCCCGCTGTTTATTCTGCCGGACATTGCCTGGTATGGAGACAAGCTGTACCTGGACAATGATGAGTTTGGCTATCAGTGGTCCCAGTCAAAACACCTGGCGGTGGAAACCTTTGTCAGCCTGAACAAAGAAGCGGCCAATTTTACCTTCTGGCACCCTTCCAACATTCTGACCGGCAGTAGCATCAATACCGGATTGATCGGCCCCTCCCAGGTGCCAGAGCGACGTGTTTCCAAGGATGAGGTCGCCAGCAGGAAATGGGCGCTCAATGCCGGTGTCAGGATGCACATTCGCGGGCACAATAGTGACTGGCAGATTGCCCTGCTGACAGACGCCTCCGATGTGCACCGCGGTCAGCAGTTTGAGCTGGGCTATCACTACAGAATGGATGTGGCAAGCTGGTCGTTGAGCATCGCACCCGCCCTGATTTGGAAGAGCAGCGATTTGGTGGATTACTATTACGGTCTGGACGGACGGGACGAGGTGGAAAGAAGCCTGTATTATCAGGGCAAGGCAGGATGGCAACCCTCACTTTCAGTGTTGGCCATCCGTCCACTGACAGAAAACTGGCAACTCTTGATCAAAGCCAGTTGGACCAGACTGCACAAGGGTATGACCGACAGCCCTCTGGTTGAAGAGAACAGCATTCAGGGAGTTTTCATTGGCACCGCCTACCGTTTTTGACAGGAGCCCGTGTTGAGGCGCATCTTATTCTGGCTTCCTTCTTTGTTGATAAGCACATCGGCACTGCAGCAGGCCCAAGCTGAGGATCTTGGCTGGCGAGTCAGACCGAATGTGTGCATCGTCACGGAAATAGGCGATGCCTGTGAGATGCAGCTGGATATAGAAGTATGGGGGGAGGTACCCGCCCATGTTTGCCTGTTCATGCGAAATGCCGAGCTGGGCTGCTGGCAGGATATGCAAAGGGTGCAACTGGTACTGGAATACAGCGAGCCTTCTGTCCTGAGTATGCGGGATACGGAAGATCGTCAGTTACTGATGGAAAAACTGGAAATCAAAGCCTTGACGGACTTTCGCCAAAGGGTCCGTAAACCGTGGAGCCTGTTCTGATGGCAAAAGTATTTTTGGTTGAAGACGATGAGCGCCTGAGCCAGCTGACCGCAGACTTCCTGCGCAATCAGCAGTTGGAAGTTGCACAGTTTGCCGACGGCAAGGATTTATTACCCCAGGTTCGCCAGCAGAAACCCGACATCATCCTGTTGGACGTGATGCTGCCGGGAGAGGACGGCTTTATGCTGTGTCGCTCACTCAGGCAGATCTACAACGGTCCGATTCTGTTCCTGACCGCCCGGGATACCAATTTTGACCAGGTCCTGGGTCTGGAGCTGGGCGCCGATGACTATGTGATCAAACCGGTGGAGCCCAGGGTCCTGCTGGCCCGGATCCACGCCCTGTTGCGGCGGGTCAAACCAGCCCCCCAGAACCAGAGTTCCAGCAAGCTCAGGTTTGGCCGGCTGACCATCGACAGCGCTTCCAGGCAGGTGATGCTGGGCGACGAAACCATACAGTTAACCAGTCATGAGTTTGATCTGCTCTGGATGCTGGCCGAAAACGCCTCCCAACTGGTCGACAGGGAACGTATCTACAAGGAACTGATCGGCCGTGAATATGACGGTCTGGATCGTTCAGCGGACGTGCGAATCTCCAGACTGCGCAAGAAGCTCTCGGACAATCAGCAAAACCCGCAGCGGATCAAGACCATCTGGGGAAAAGGCTTTTTCTTTGTCGCCGATGCCTGGGACTGATATGCCCGGCTTTATTCCCCTTCTCTGTATGCGGCCTGCCTGAATATGGGCAGGCTGTTTCTCAGTCTGTACCTGTTTATAGTCCTGACCCTCATTGGTCTGGCTGCCGTACTGGATCACCTGTTTCTCGACTCGGACGTCAAAGAAGCCCCCTGGATCACCGCCAGCGCCAGCCTGATCCGCTCCCACTTACACCAGCCTGAAGTAATGGAACGCCAGTTGTCTGAAGCGGGTCTGGCTTATGACTGGCTGGATCGAGACTCCGTCGCCTGGCCTGATGACTTGCGCGGCCAGCTTGAGTCAGGTCAACCCCTTGTGCTGCATGATCCCGACACCGGCCAGCAGCTTGTTATGCTGGCGCCAGATCACAGGGTACTGCTGATTCACCATCCACAAGGACGGGGCCCGGTTAATTTCTGGTTGTACAGCGGCCTGTTTTTTGGTGCCCTGGCAGTCTTGCTGTCATTGTGGATCTGGCCTTTGTGGCGTGATCTGTCCAAACTCCGGGACGCGGCCCACTCGTTACGCCAGGACGGTTCATTACCCGAGTTGTCTGTCAGCACCACCTCCGCCCTGTCGGGGATCCTGCAATCTTTTAATCAATTGGGATCTCAAATCAAACAGTTACTGCAGAGCCAGCGGGAACTGACCGGGGCGGTGGCCCATGAGTTTCGCACCCCCCTGTCCAGGCTGAAATTTGCCCTGGCCGTAGAGCCGAAACCCGGCACCGAACCCTGGCAGGAAATGAGTCGGGATGTGGACGAGCTGGAGAGATTGGTACAGGAAATGCTGGACTACACCAGCATGGAGAGTTCTGCACCGGAGATGGATTTTGCGCAACTCCCCATGGCCGAACTGGTGGACAACCTGGTGACCAGGATGCGCGGGAATTGTCCGGCCCATGTGCGGGTGGAAACCAGTCTGGCCGATATATACATGCTGGGAGACGGTCACTTTGTTCAGCGGTCCCTGCAAAATGTACTGCAAAATGCCATGCGCTACGCCCGCTCCCTGATCCGCATCAGTATTGAACGGGTTGACGACAATATTCTGCTACGGGTGGATGATGACGGTCCCGGTGTCGCCGAAGCCGACCGCGAGCGTATATTCGAGCCGTTTTTTCGTCCCGACGCCAGTCGTGACCGAAAGAGGGGCGGCGCAGGCCTTGGACTGGCTATAGTGCGGCGTATTCAGCAGTGGCACAGAGGCAGCTGCAGCGTAGAACGTTCGCCGATGGGGGGAGCGCGTTTTATTCTTAGCTATCCGGTTCAGTAGTAGTGGTCACCGGGATGAGATCAAAAACGGCCCTTTATGGGCCGCTTTCGGATGTTTTTATTCGCTCTTTTCCCTGGCAATGGCTCGCCAGGCAATGTCCTTACGATAAAACATTTTTTTCCAACTGATATGTTCCGCCAGCTTATAGGCATTGGCCTGCGCTTCACTGACTGTCTTGCCCAGTGCGGTTGCGCACAGGACCCGTCCCCCGCTAGTGACCACCTCACCGTCCATCAGTTTGGTCCCCGCGTGGAAGACCTTGGCTGAATCGCTTTCCCCTTCGCGAAGACCCGAAATCACATCGCCTTTGACGTACTCACCGGGATAGCCGCCGGCAGCCAGGACCACGCCTACTGCAGCACGGGGATCGAAACTAATCCCGACCCTATCCAATTGCCCATCCAGGGCACTGTTGCACAGTTGCACCAGATCCGACTGCAGGCGCAGCATGATGGGCTGGGTTTCCGGGTCACCAAAACGGCAGTTGTATTCGATAACCTTGGGTGTGCCATCGGCCATAATCATCAACCCGGCATACAGGAAGCCCACATAGGGGTGTCCTTCTTCGGCCATGCCTCTGACCGTGGGATAGATCACCTCGTCAAGAACCCGCTGATGGATGGAGTCTGTCACCACCGGTGCCGGGGAATAAGCGCCCATGCCACCGGTATTGGGGCCCGTATCGCCATCGCCTACCCGCTTGTGATCCTGGCTGGTGGCAAATGGCAGCACATTCTTGCCATCCACCATCACGATAAAACTGGCTTCTTCCCCGTCAAGAAACTCTTCGATGACTACCCGGCTGCCGGCATCGCCGAAGGCATTGCCGGCCAGCATATCGCGGATGGCCTCTTCAGCCTCGGCTTCGGTCATGGCGACGATGACGCCCTTACCTGCCGCCAGGCCATCGGCCTTTACCACGATGGGGGCGCCTTTTTCCCGCACATAAGTCAGAGCTGGCTCAACATGGGTGAAGGTCTTATATTCGGCGGTGGGAATATTATGCCGGGCGAGAAAATCCTTGGTAAAGGCCTTGGATCCTTCCAACTGGGCAGCGGCCTGGCTCGGCCCGAATACCCTTAGCCCGGCATCCTGAAATTTATCAACCACCCCCAGGACCAGGGGCGCTTCAGGACCGACTATGGTCAGATCGATCTTTTCCTGTTGAGCAAACGCCAGCAGGCCGCCAATATTCTCCGCGCCAATGGCAATATTGTGGATAGCCGGTTCCAGTTCGGTGCCGGCATTACCCGGGGCCACAAAAACCTGACTCACACCTGCAGACTGAGCCGCCTTCCAGGCCAGGGCGTGTTCGCGGCCACCGCCGCCGATAATCAATACTTTCATCTTGTTACCTTCTCGATTGCCAAACTAGTGGCGGAAGTGACGCATACCGGTAAAGACCATGGTCATGCCATGCTCATCCGCTGCCGCAATCACTTCTTCATCACGCATAGAGCCGCCCGGTTGGATTACCGCTTTAATCCCGGCCGCCGCCGCCGCATCGATACCGTCACGGAAGGGGAAGAAGGCATCGGAGGCCATTACCGAACCTGCTACCTCAAGATTCTCATCGGCCGCCTTGATCCCGGCAATCTTAGCCGAGTATACCCGGCTCATCTGCCCCGCGCCTACTCCGATTGTCATGCTGTCTTTGCAATAAACAATGGCATTGGACTTAACGTATTTGGCCACCTTCCAGGCAAACAGCAGATCCTTTAATTCCTGCTCACTGGGCTGGCGTTTGGACACCACCTTGAGGTCGTCCAGCTCCACCATGCCAAAATCCCTGTCCTGTACCAGCAAGCCGCCGTTTACCCGCTTCAGATCAAAGCCCTCGGTAAGCTGACCATGCCAGTCGCCACATTCCAGCAATCGCACGTTCTGCTTGGCCTTGACCACATCAACGGCGCCTGCAGACACTTTAGGGGCAATGATAACCTCCACGAACTGGCGCTCGATAATGGCCTGGGCTGTTTTGTCATCCAGTTCCCGGTTAAAGGCGATGATGCCGCCAAAAGCCGAGGTGGGATCTGTCTGGTAGGCCCGGTTATAGGCCTCCAGCAAGTCATTGCCCAGTGCCACACCACAGGGATTGGCATGCTTGACGATGACACAGGCGGGCTGGTCAAATTCCTTGACACACTCCAGGGCGGCATCGGTATCGGCGATGTTATTGAATGACAGGGCCTTGCCCTGTAGCTGGGTGGCTGTCGCCACCGAGGCTTCCTGCACGTCGCTTTCCACGTAAAAAGCGGCGGACTGATGGCTGTTCTCGCCGTAGCGCAGATCCTGCTGCTTGATAAACTGCATATTCAGGGTGCGGGGAAACTGCGACTCGTCGTCTGACGCTTCACCATAGGACGGCACCATGGTACCGAAATAGTTGGCAATCATGCCGTCGTACTGGGCTGTATGCTCAAAGGCAGCGATGGCCAGATCAAAGCGGGTTTTCAGGGTCAGGCTGCCGCCGTTTTCCTGCATTTCCTCCAGCACCCGGACATAATCCTGGCTGTTGACCACAATCGCCACATCTTTGTGATTCTTGGCTGCCGCACGCACCATGGTTGGTCCGCCGATATCGATATTCTCAACGGCATCTTCCAGCGTACAGCCTTCTTTTTCCACGGTTTTGGCAAAAGGATAAAGATTGACCACCACCATATCGATGGGCTGGATATCATGCTGTTCCATCACGCTTTCGTCCTGGCCCCGGCGACCCAAGATACCGCCATGCACCTTGGGGTGCAGGGTCTTGACCCGGCCATCCATGATTTCAGGGTGACCTGTGTAGTCAGACACTTCGGTCACGGACAGGCCGTTGTCGGCCAGCAGCTTTGCCGTTCCGCCAGTGGAGAGGATTTCGATATCCATGGCGGCCAGAGCCTGGGCAAACTCCAGGATACCGGTCTTGTCGGATACACTGAGCAGGGCGCGACGAATGGGTTTAGCATTTTCCATCAGGAAGTCCTCTTGGGAATAGGGAAATGTCAGGGAGAATAAGCGAAAAGAGCACCATCAGGTGCTCTTTTTTGTGGCCTGTCGGCCTTAGTTCATTCCGTACTGCTTCAGCTTCTTGCGCAGTGTGCCACGGTTGATGCCCATCATAATGGCGGCCTTGGTCTGGTTGCCACGGGTGAAGGTCATGATCTCTTCCAACAGTGGCGCTTCCACTTCGGCCAGAACCAGCTCATACAGGTTCTCGATGTTGGTGTTGTCCAACTGCTTCAAGTATTTGTTGACGGCTTGCTTGACGGAGTCACGCAGGGGCTTCTGGGCCTGGGTCTGAGAAGGAGTCGTTACCGTTGTGGTAAAAGGAGAAGTCACGTTTTGATCGAACATAATACTATCTTGCTCTTTGGTTAATGATACACGGCAACCGCTTCGGCCTGAACCGAACCGATCAACTGTTCAAAATACTGATTCAGGGCATCGAGTTGGGCTTGCGCCTCCCCAATACCGTTGAACTGACTGCGAAACTGACGATCTGTGTCATGTTCCGATAAATACCAGCCCACATGTTTGCGGGCAATACGGGTGCCTGCAAACTCACCGTAGAACTGGTGCACATTGCTGACGTGTTCCAGCATTACCTGCCGGACTTCAGTCAATGTGGGCGCGGCCAAAGCCTCACCTGTTTTCAGATAATGATCGATTTCACGGAAGATCCAGGGACGGCCCTGGGCGCCCCGCCCGATCATGACTGCATCGGCTCCCGTCAGTTCCAGCACCTGCCTGGCTTTCTGAGGGGAACAGATATCACCATTGGCCACAACAGGAATAGAAACCGCCTGTTTGATGGCCCGGATGGTGTCGTACTCCGCTTCGCCCTTGTACATGCAGGCCCGGGTACGACCATGCACGGCAAGAGACTGAATCCCCAGGTCTTCGGCAATTCTGGCTATCTCGACGCCATTTCTGTTGTCGGGATCCCAGCCGGTGCGAATCTTCAGGGTAACGGGGACCGCTACCGCCTTTACTACTGCCTGGATGATCTCCCTGACCAGATCCGGATATTGCAGCAGTGCGGAGCCCGCCAACTTTTTATTTACCTTTTTGGCCGGGCAACCCATGTTGATATCGATGATTTGCGCACCCGTCTCAACATTATGAATGGCTGCCATGGCCATCAGTTCAGGTTCGGAACCGGCAATCTGCACTGAGCGGATACCGGTCTCACCCTCATGATTCATACGGTGTATGGACTTGTCCGATTTCCACACATCCGGATTGGACAACAGCATCTCCGATACCACCAGTCCGGCACCCATGCGTTTACAGAGTTGCCGGAAGGGCCGGTCGGTCACGCCTGCCATGGGCGCCAGAATCAGATTATTTTCCAGTTGATAAGGACCAATCTGCATAATGCCGCTGTGCAAAAAACGTTCAACCTGTCCAAAAGGGCGCTAAGTTTACGGTTTTTTTGCAGGGATGAAAAGGCTAGAAATTAAACAAAATGTCAGTTTTTTTACCATTTGGGGCTTGACATGCCGCAAGCCTAACAGCAAGTGGGACGTGGCCTGGAAACTTGTTTGTGGGTTATTTGCGTTTACCACTTACCCTGGCCCAGTCGCCTTCAACGACCACAGGATCCATATGGAAATCCTGGCTGTACAAGGCACGGATTTCCTCCGCCTGTTCGGCAAGGATCCCTGACAGGGCCAGCAGGCCACCAGGCATGCAATAGGCAGTAATGACTTCACGTAACTCGCGCAGGGGGGCGGCGAGAATATTGGCCACCACCACATCAGCTTCCAGTACCGGCTGCGTCCTGGGCAGATAGAGTTCGATCTTGTCGCCGACCCCATTGCGGTCAGCATTATCCTGGCTTGCCTGGATAGCCTGGGGATCGATGTCCACACCGACCACCCGTCGGGCGCCCAATTTAAGGGCGGCAATACCGAGAATCCCGGAGCCACAGCCAAAATCCACCACCAGGCTGTCTGTCAGTTCCAGACTGTCCAGCCACCTCAGGCACAAGGCTGTGGTGGGGTGCGTGCCTGTGCCAAAAGCCAGCCCCGGGTCCAGCATCACATTGACCGCCTGGGGATCCGGCACTTCCTGCCAGCTCGGACAGATCCAAAGACGCTGGCCGAACTGGGTGGGATGGAAATTGTCCATCCACTCGCGCTCCCAGTCCTTGTCCTCCAGTTGCTCCTGCTTAATCAGCGTCTCGGCCGGTAATTGTTTCCTGAGGTGCCTGATCAGCAAGGTGAGATCTTCCTTGGCATCAAAAAGCCCCACCACCTGGGTATCCGGCCACAGTTGCACCTCCCCCGGCTTGGGTTCATACCAGGGGGTGTCTTTGGCATCGACGAAGGTCACCGCCTGGGCTCCCCATTCACTAAGCTGTTCACCCAGAGACTCGGCCATTTTGGCGTGGCTGTTGATACGAAGTTGGATCCAGGCCATCTATTGCTTCCGGCAAGAATTTTGCCGGGAGTATACCAGAAAGCCGGCAAGGTGCCGCCAGCGAAACCCTATAAATGAGATGGTCAGAGAAATGCCCGAATCAACAGATTGCGCGGCGTCACAGATCGGGAGCAGAACTCAGTCAGCTCGACCCGGTAGCCGGCTTCTTCAAGGTACAAACAACGGTCCAGTACCAGCCAGAGTTCCAGATGACGACGAAACAGATGCTGCACCAGTTCCAACCTCGCCATCATGCCCAGCTTTTGCTCAGCCTGCTGCACATGCCGGGCCAGATCCCGTTCTTCGGGCCCGGTTAGTCCTTTCTGAGCCGCTGCCCAGGCACAAAATGCAACCGGATTCTGACGAAAGAGCGCATCGGGCGCAGAGGGCACCGGAAGATAGCAATCCTGTCCTGTGGCCTCGCGCTGCCAGCTATCAAATATCAAGCGGTAACGTCTTTCGGTCAGACGTTTTTGCCGGTCCCGCTTAGGCGCAGTGACCGTTTCCTGCACGGCCAGTCTCAGTTCCTGGCGACTGAGGCGCAGTTCACTGTCCTGTGCCAGGCCACTGAGGGGCTGATACACTTCCTGTTCAATAAGCTGATAACAGCAGGGACACAGGCATAACTCCCCTATTCGCTGCTCCACTGCCAGTTGCAGCATGCGGATATGCAACTGGCCACAGGCATGCAGGGCAACCAGTTGCTGATCGGGTCTGAGCTGGTCTCTCAGATCCTGGGCCAGTACATCGGCGCACAGAAATTCCTGCCGGAGACCTTGCCTGTCAGACTCCTCCCTGCCTTGTTCACACAATCCGGCCTGCCATTCGATGGACAGCACCGGCTTATCCTGCTGCCAGCCCAGCAGTCGTCCGAGATGGCCTTTGCCTGCACACCACTCCACAATCCGTCCTTGCTTCGTGGCACATTGGGCGGCGAAATGACTTATCTGCTGCCATTTTCTTCCTTTGATGCCGTTTGTGAGCCAGAAAGGAGCAGAGATCTGACTGGTACGGGAAGAAATGTCCAGCCAGCCGTCTGCCTGCCTGAACCAGGGTAAGTGCGGTCCACTCTGTCGCGTAAGCATATCCGGTTGCTCTTCAAAGCTGGCAACGTCATCGTCTGTCAGTGATTTCAGCCAGTTACTGAGAGGGTGATTATCCCAGGGATAGCTGTCCTGCCTGAAGGGCATAAACTGCCAATACTGCCGGTGACAGAACAGATACTGATCGAGTGAAGCAAATGCTTGTTGGAACATGCCGGAGGAGATAAAGAGGCGTTAGGGCGATTTTACGACCCGGCGGCGCCATGCGCCAGACCTTGTAGCGGATGCCAGGCATTGAAGGCCGGCCAGAAGAAAACAGGCGCCAAAGCGCCTGTCCATCTTCTGTACCTGCCTGGGCAGGGTTTATTTTTTCTGCATACCCAGCTTCTTTTCCAGATAGTGGATATTGGTGCCACCATTTCTGAAATTCTCATCAGCCATGATCTTCTGCTGAAGCGGCACATTGGTCTTGATGCCTTCGATCACCAACTCGTTAAGAGCATGACGCATACGGGCAATGGCCACATCGCGATTTTCACCATAGGTAATCAACTTACCGATCATGGAGTCATAATTGGGCGGTACACTGTAACCGGCATAAATATGTGAATCCCAGCGTACTCCCAGCCCGCCCGGCGGGTGGAACATTTCGATCTTGCCCGGGGAGGGAATGAAGCGCTCCGGATCCTCGGCATTGATCCGGCATTCGATGGCATGTCCCCGGATCTGGATTTGCGACTGTTCGATGGCCAGTGGCTGGCCAGCGGCAATACGCAACTGCTCCTTGATCAAATCCACGCCGGAAATCATCTCGGTTACCGGATGTTCCACCTGGATACGGGTGTTCATCTCAATAAAATAGAACTCGCCGTTTTCATACAGGAATTCGAAAGTGCCCGCCCCCCGGTAGCCGATTTCGATACAAGCCCGTCGGCAACGGTCACCGATTTTCTCACGCATCTCTGCCGTGATGCCCGGTGCCGGGGCTTCTTCGACGACCTTTTGGTGGCGACGCTGCATGGAACAGTCACGTTCACCAAGGTGAATAGCGTTACCCTGACCATCCGCCAATACCTGGATTTCCACATGGCGCGGATTCTCAAGGAATTTTTCCATGTAGACCATATCATTGCCAAAAGCGGCCCCCGCCTCGTTCTTGGTCATGGCGATGGCCGACTGGAGTTCCGCTTCGCTGCGTACCACCCTCATACCACGACCTCCGCCACCACCGGCAGCCTTGACGATAATGGGGTAGCCAATGCGTTTGGCGATGGCCTTGTTTTTTACCTCATCCTCACCTACCGGGCCGTCAGAGCCGGGTACGCAGGGCACGCCGGCTTTCTTCATGGCACTGATGGCTGAGACTTTGTCACCCATCAGGCGAATGGTATCGGCCTTGGGACCGATAAACACGAAGCCGCTCTTTTCAACCTGTTCGGCGAAATCGGCATTTTCTGACAAGAAACCATAACCCGGATGGATGGCAATGGAATTGGTTACTTCGGCAGCGGCGATTATGGCCGGGATATTCAGGTAACTCTGCGTCGAGGACGGCCCACCAATACAGATGGTTTCATCGGCCAGCAATACATGTTTGAGATTGCGGTCAGCGGTGGAATGGACTGCCACAGTCTTGATGCCCAGCTCCTTACAGGCGCGCAGGACGCGTAGGGCGATTTCACCCCGGTTGGCTATCAGTACTTTATCCAACATATCCTTTGCCCGCTTATTCGATCACGAACAAAGGCTGGTCGAACTCAACCGGTTCCTGGTTCTCCACCAGGATCTGTTTGATTACGCCTGCCTTGTCCGCTTCGATCTGATTCATCATCTTCATGGCTTCTACGATACACAGGGTATCGCCCACCTTGACCTGGCTGCCTACCTCGACAAAGTTCTTGGAACCCGGAGAGGAAGCCCGGTAGAAGGTACCCACCATGGGGGACCGGACCACGTGGCCCGCCGGCTCTTCGGGCGCGGCGGGGGCAGCAGCCGGCACGGGTGCCGGGGCAGGGGCTTGCATGGGGGCATGCATCTGCACAGGAGCCGCATAGTGCACTGGGGCGGCGGCTGCCGAACTACCCCGGTGAATGCGTACAGACTCTTCTCCCTCGGTGATCTCCAGCTCGGCGATGCCGGACTCTTCCACCAACTCGATCAGTTTCTTTATTTTTCGAATATCCATCGTCAGATCTCTCTTGTTATCCGCTGTTATTTTGAATGTTCCTGGCAGTATTGCTTGGCTGCCGCTAATGCAAACTCATAACCCTGGGCACCCAGCCCACAAATGACGCCTTTGGCCACATCAGACAGGTAAGAATGACGTCTGAAAGGCTCCCGGGCATGGACATTGGACAAATGCACTTCAATAAAGGGAATATTGACTCCCAGTAATGCGTCCCTCAGCGCCACGCTGGTATGGGTAAAGGCACCCGGGTTGATAATAATAAAGTCCACCTGACCCATAGCCTGGTGGATATGCCCGATCAACTCGTGCTCAGCGTTGGATTGCACGTGATCCAACTTGATACCTGACTTTCTGGCCTGTTTCTGCAACCCCATCACCAGCTCTTCGAGGCTCTGATGACCATAAATATGGGTTTCTCTTCGACCCAGCAGGTTAAGGTTGGGACCATTAATCAGCAAAAAGTTCACGAAAATGCGCCTATCTGTAGGTAAAAACTTATGTTCGGCTAAACTCAAAAGAATTTCGAGCTTAATTTACCTTGCCTGTCTATTTTTCAGGCAAAGTCTCGCGCCGTCCTGCCCATTATAGAGGTCAATGACGAAATCTCAGCAAAATACTGGTCTTATCAGCGACGTTTGCCTCAACTTTCTATGTTCTGGGTCGGTTGAGGTTATCTTTGTCAGGCTTGCGATACAACCATCGCAGGATCTTGCCCATTTTTTGTGCACCCGGCATTTGTTAGACGTTACAAAGCTGTTAAACTCTGCGCCTCCTTGGGGCCACTATCATGGTAGATTGTAGTAACTGTGATGAGACCTGCTTATCCATATCTGTTTAGCCTGTTGCTGGTCTGCGGCCTGCTTCGCAGTGCCGTTTTATTTGCCGCCCCCCTGATTGAAATTCCCAATATCTTCCGAGTCTCGACAGAAGAAGGTTTGTCGCAGAGCACGGTCAACAGTCTGCTGCTTGATAAGGCAGGGTTCCTGTGGCTGGCCACAGATGGCGGACTGAACCGCTTCGACGGTTACCGGATCCGGCGCATTGCCGGCAGCGAAGGGGAGCTATCGGAAAATTCCGTCTATGAGTTATATCAGGACAGCCAGGGCCTGATTTGGGCAGGTACCGCCGATATGGGTCTGTACAAAATAAACCCTGACAGCGGTGATATTAGCCAGGCACTGGTTCACTACTATAAAGAAGAACCCACCCTGCCCCAGGAAGTTGAGCTGGTCCGGGAAGAGCAGACCGGTAAGTTATGGGTGGCGATGACAGAAGATCTGCTGTTGTTTGAACCTGATACGGGCCATCACCAGGTAGTCTTCGGCCTGAGCGAGCAGGAAAGAGCCGCCCATCATCTGATCCGCGCCTTTGCGCAGCATGGTGATTATCTTTATATAGGCACCTCGGCCGCCCTTTATCAGTTGAATACGCGAACCGGACTGCAGCGGAAAATATTATTCGAGCCTGAGGGTGAGTACAACGACAGTAATAACGTCAAGCAACTCCATCTGGACGGCCAGGGCTACCTCTGGGCCGGCACGGTCAAGGGGTTATTCCGGCTGTCCATTGCCGACTTTGAATCCACCCTTGATCTGGAAATTCGCCCCCTCCCCCTGCTGGAAGGACGCAACATCTGGAAAATTCTCCCGGATGGCGAACATCTGCTGCTTGGCACCGATGACGGTTTGTTCCGCCTGGACTCCCTTACCGGTGAGGTGCAGCACCTGCTGCGCCTGACCGATTCCCGCTTCCAGATCTCCGATGGCAGCATTATCGACATCCTGCGCGACAACCAGGGAAATCTTTGGCTTGCCACCTGGGCAGACGGCGCGTTCCGCTGGTCACCCCACTCTCTGAAGTTCAGGAATCTGCATCGCAGTACAAGACAGGGTAAGGGACTCAGCCACGATGTCATCTGGAGTCTGCACCAATCCGAAGACGGCCGGCTGTGGATAGGCACCGAAGACGGTCTGAGTGTTTACCTTCCCCGGGAAGACAGGATCGAACCGGTGCCGCTGGCCAAAGGGCCATTGAAACCCTACCACTCGGGCGGCATCCTCAGCATACTGCCAGCCACTGAAGGCAGGCTGTGGCTGGGATCCTATGAAGGGATTAAGCTGTTTGACCCGGCCAGCGGAGAAGTCCGTTCCCCCCTGGCTACTCGACCCGAGTTGTCCGAGATCCTCGCTGGCGATGTCTGGGGGCTGCAACAGGATAATGAAGGCAACCTGTGGTTTGCCAGTGCCGAGGGGTTTTTCCGTTATCAGCCGGAGGACCAGCGCCTCGTCCACCTGGAGAGCATCAATGAGAACCTGGATCCTGGCTGGTCCAACGGCTTTGTCGGGGAGATGCCAGGACAACCGGGAAAGATGCTGGTCAGTATGGCCGGCGCCCTGTGGCAGTATGACAAAGAGTCGGCCGAACTGAGCAAACTGCATCAGTTTGACCAGATTAATGCTTTGCGTTTCCAGACTCCCAACAGCGTGGCGCTGGATAATCAGGGCATCCTGTGGATTGCTTACTCTGGACTGGGGCTGGTGGGAATCGATGCCAATACACTGGAAACACGCCACTACTTTGACAAGAACAGCAAACTGGGTTCGGATTCTGTTTATGCGCTGCTGCTCGATGAGCAGGACAATCTGTGGATGAGCTCTCATGCCGGTATTGCCAGGCTGAATACCCAAACCCTGCACCTGCAACGTTTCAGTCACCTGGATGGACTGGCAACCAATGAGTTCAACGATACGGCCGTCGAACGGCTCATGGACGGCAGGTTTGCCTATGGTTCGGTAAAGGGTCTGACCCTGTTCGATCCGGCCAGCCTTTCGCCGCCCGTGACTGCAGCCGACAGTGTGGTGATCAGCCATATGGATCTCATGTCCAATCCGCTTGACATGCCCTTCTCGGACCTGAATGGCCGGGAGATCCTTCTTGAGCATGATGATATCGGCTTGTCCGTACACTTTTCCACCTTGCAGTACGGGGAACTGCGCAGCACCCAGTACCAGTACCGGCTCTCAGGCACCGAACAAATCAGCTATCCCGCCTCGTCGGACTCCGAGCTGATAATCCCCAAGCTGAACCCCGGCCGGTATCAGTTGCAGATACGGGCCCTGGATCCGGAAACTGGTGAGCTGAGCAAACCGGCCAGCGTCGGCATCAGGGTAAAGTATGCACCACTTACTTCGCCCTGGGCTTACGCCCTGTATGCGCTGGCAGCACTGGGTCTGCTGGCCTGGTGGCGGCATTGGCAGAACAGACAGGCCAGAGCCCTGATGTCTGCCCATGAACAGAGCAAAGCCAGTGAAAAACGTCTGCAACTGGCCCTGCAGGGCAGTAACAGCGGTGTATGGGACTGGCAAAGTGATTCGGATCAGATGTATCAGCCCCGGCTGATTCGTGAGCTTGGTTATGAAGAAGGCGAGAGCATCCACCCTTCCCACTACCTGGAACTTATTCATCCTCAGGACAGGCTGGTTTTCGAGCGTGACTGGATGCGATTTATCCAGGGGCAAATGGAGCAATTCGATCTGTCTTACCGGCTAAGGGGGCAGGATGGCCAGTGGTACTGGTACCGGGATCTGGGCAGGGTAGTACAGACAGAAGATGATTCCATCTCCCAGATCAGTGGTACCTATACCAACATCACCGATACCCGGGCCAGCGAGGAAAAAGTCCGCCTGTTCGGGGAGGCCTTCCGCCATACCCGTGACTGGGTGCTGATTCTGAACAGCCAGCAATGGCCCATTGCCGCCAACCAGTCTTTGTGTGAGGCCCTGGGGCTTGAGGCCGACAAGGATTTATCGGGCCAGTTGGAAAGCTGTTTCAGCACCCAGCAAATCCTGTTCTACCGCCGTATGATGGATATTCTGGGCCCCGGTGAGCACTGGCGCGGCGAGCAGGAAGTGCTGGGTAACGACAAGCAACTGCATCATGTGATGGTAAACATCAACGCAGTAGGCGGCAGGGCCGAACTGGAATCGGACGAAATCGATTATTACATCATGGTGATGACGGACATCAGCGAGCAAAAAGCCGCCCAGAAGGAACTCCGGCAGTTGGCCAACTATGACAGTCTGACGGGCCTGCCAAACCGTAACCTGCTGCTGGACAGGATCCAGCATGCCATGGAGCATGCGGTAAGAAGACGCAGCCATGTGGCAGTGTTTTTTATCGATCTGGATAAGTTCAAGCAGGTCAATGACTCCCTGGGTCATGAAGCCGGTGATCAACTGCTGCTTGAAGTAGCCCGACGGCTGAGGGGCAGTCTGCGCCTGGATGACACTGTAGGGCGCCTGGGGGGCGATGAGTTCGTGGTGATTCTGGAAGATTTGGGCGATGAGATTGAGCTCGGCAGGCTGGCCAGCAAGATCATCGAGGAGATCGATCAGCCTATACAGATTGGCAACAATCAGGTCAGTGTGTCGGCCAGTATCGGTATTGCCATTTATCCCCAGGATTCGGACAACCCCAGCGAGTTGCTCAAGTCTGCCGATATCGCCATGTATCATGTGAAGGCCACCGGTAGAAACCGGTACCAGTTCTTCACCGCCGAAATGAACACCCAGGCCAGGGCAAAACTGGCATTGGAGACACAGCTGAAAAGTGCGTTCAAGGCCGGTGAGTTCGTCAATTTTTATCAGCCCATCGTGGATATGCGCAAAGGCGAAGCCATAGGTTTCGAATTGCTGTTGCGTTGGCAGCATGAAGAGCGGTTAATCCCGCCTGCCGAGTTTATTCCCCTGGCCGAAGAACTGGGCCTGATCATTCCGATGACCTGGCAGGCCATGGATCGGGGCCTGCGGGATTTGTCCGAATGGTACAAATCAGGAAAAACGCCCTATCTGAGCGTAAATCTCTCAGCCAGGCATCTGGAAAAGGGCCTTAAGCCGGCAGAGATATTCAGCCTGCTGGTCAAGCATGGTTTACCGGTCTCGGCGCTGCGTCTGGAGATTACCGAAAGCGCCCTGATGGAGGATTACGGCAAAGCCAAGGATTGTATGGGAAGGCTGCACGAGTCGGGCATCAAGTTCTCCCTGGATGATTTCGGCACCGGCTATTCCTCCCTCAAGTATCTGAAGGCGTTTCCCATCCAGACAGTCAAGATAGACAAGAGCTTTGTGCAGGACATCGGCCTGGACGCCAACGACGAAGCCATTATCCGCACCACCCTGCTGATGGCCGAAAGCCTGCACATGAATTGCGTGGCTGAAGGAATTGAAACCACCGAACAGATTCGTTTCTTTGAGCAGCATGGCTGCCATCTGCTGCAGGGCTACCTGTTCTCAAGACCGGTGCCGGCAGACAAAGTGCCGACGCTGCTTAGCCGTGACTGGCTCAGCCTCAGGAGCTGAGCAGGGCGGGTGAATTCACAGCTTGTTGCAAAATGTTTTACCAGGGTAACGGATCGGCCCTGGCGGGGCGGATTAGAATAGGCTATCCCAGTTTTATCTGACCACTCCCCTATGAAAATCATCCTACTGCCTCTTTTGTTGGGACTGACGCTCGTTCCTGCCGACAAACTGCAGGCCGCACAGTCGCCGGAGCATGTCACGCCCACACTACTGATTCTTGAGAAATACAGGGGTGATAAGCCGCCACCGGAGCAGCAGCAAGGCTCCCTGATGCTACAGTTAGCCGACGTCAGCCCCCTGACCCAAGCCATCGAAGCACAACTGAACAGTCCGTTCGGCCGGCTAATCCGCCAGTTGGATGGCCTGGCAGCACAGATTGCGGGCAATCAGGAATCCTGCGCCGCCTTGCAGGGCAAAACCCTGCTGTATCTGTCGGATGAGGACGGGGGCTACGCACGGCAGGGATTCTGGTACAGGCCGGCCAACGACGAGGCCGTCTTTTGTGACGCCCTGTTTGTCGACATGACTGTGTCGGAGCAGGATTTGCAAAACGGCAGCTTCCTGGAAGTCTTTGCCCATGAGATGGGGCATGTCTATTTGCGCCGGCTGATGGGTCCACAGCCCGCGGCGCCGTCCAGCCGTTTTCACAATGTGTTTGCTGTGACCGATTATCAGACCGCCTTCGATGAAGGTTTCGGCATTTATTTCCAGGCTCTGGCAGCAGTCCTTTCCCGGCATCCTGGCCTGCAGGCCAGATCTGAGGGCCGGCTGGCGGCCAGCGGTGCGGATCATTGGTTCTCAAGGCTGGATGGGCAGTACCGTCTGGACGGTGTGATGCACAATCTTTTTGCCTTTAAGACGTTGCCCAACCCCGATTTTTCAGGGTTGGCGGCCTACCAGCAAGAAGGAATCTCGCCGGCAGTCGGATACCAGTTGAAAAATGCCCAGGCCATGCTTTCCTCAGAAGGATTACTGGCCACCCTGTTCTATCGTCTGTCGACCGCCCCCGGGCTGTCGGCGCTCAATCCGGACGATGCCGACTGGCAGGAAAACGCGGTTAAACACCATACAAGATTATTCCGCGCCCTGGCCGGACTGTCCTGGTCCAATCAGACCAACCCACCCTACACCGCCTTGCTGCAAGTCCTGCAAAGTTCGGATCCTGATTTTGCCGCTGCCGCCATCGGCTCATTTTTACAAACCACCTACGCCAGCCCGGTAGACCCGGCGCTGACGTCCGACCTGCAGATGATGATCCAGGCCGGCTCTTTGGGTCAGATGCAGGAGTTTCTGCCTTTGTACCGCCGCACCACTGAGGCCCTGCAGGTTCTGACAGATCAGATAGTCAAAGGTGAGAAGAGCCTGACCGGAGCGCTGGGACGCCCCATCTGGCTGTTGCAACCGGATATACTGATTCCCCAGGCCCCCTGGAGCAACGCGCAGGTGCCTCTGGCAGTCAATCTGAATATGGCCGGGGCGGCCGAACTGGCTCTGCTGAACCTGTTCGACAACCGCTTGGTCACCAATCTGCTGGAGGAACGGACTAAACAGGGGCCCTTTGCCGATCTCGCCGAGGTTCAGAAACGTCTGTCTCTGCCGCCGTCTTTGTTAGCGGAACTGGAACGCCTGCAGCAGTTGCATCGGCAATCGGGACGGCGACACCGGGAATAAAAACCGGTCTACGCCGGCCTTCCTTTTACAGGGGTAACCGGCGCAGGTGGGCGGCAAATTTGTCTGCGTTCATAAACCCTGTGACCCTGGCCTGGGTCAGTTCGTTGCCCTGTTTGTCGAAAAACAGAATAGTCGGCAGACCCAGAATGAAGAATTCTTCCTGGAATTCCAGGCTCTGGGGAGTGTTGTCAGTCAGATCGATCTGCATCAGTACCGTATTGCGCAGCGCCTCTTTGACCGCCGGATCCGGGAAGGTGTATTTCTCGAATTCTTTGCAGGCCACGCACCAGTCGGCATACAGATCAATCATCACCGACTTGCCCTGGGCATTGGCAGCGGCGAGCTTGGCGGCAAAATCCCCCAGATCCTTGACCCTCACAAAATCGACCTCTCCATGGTCTGATGCCTTGGCAGTGCTAACCCCCGGTGCCGGAACTCCAGATCCTGACACCACACCACGCAGGTTAGCCTCCACCACCGCCTGATAGCCGTACAGGGCCGAACCGAACAGGCCCAGGAAAATCAGCAGGCTGCGCAGCCCCTTAAAGAAACTGGCCCGGGTGTCCTGGTTCATTACCTGCCAGTAACTGAACGTTGCCAGGCCCAATACCGCCCAGGCCAGATCGGTCCATAAATTCTCCAGCATGCGCTCCACAAACAACAGAGCCACAGCCAGCATCATAAAGCCGAAGGTGACCTTGATCACATTCATCCAGTTACCCGCTTTGGGCAGCAGTTTGCCGCCGGTGATACCAAAGAGGATCAGCGGTATGCCCATGCCGATACTCAGGGCATAGAGGGCAGAAAAACCCAGCACCAAATCGCCGCTTTGCGCCACAAACAGCAAAATGCCCGTCAGGGGCGCCGTGGTGCAGGGCGAGGCCACCAGCCCGGAAATGGCGCCCATGAGGAAGACGCTGCCATAACGGCCGCCTTTTTGCTGATTACTCAGGTTGTTGAGCTTTTCCTGCCATTTGGATGGCAATTGCAGCTCCCACAAGCCGAACATCACCAGGGCCAGCAACAGGAACAGGACAATCAGGGTAATGAGGATAGCAGGGTGCTGCAGGGCAGCCTGGAACTTCACTCCGGCCGAGGCCACAATCAAGCCCAGTACAGAATAGGTAATGGCCATGCCCTGCACATAAACAAAGCTCAGACTGAAGGCGCGGGAGGTCCTGATCCCTTTGCCCTGGCCGAGAATAATGCCGGACAGAATGGGATACATGGGAAATACACAAGGGGTGATAGCCAGTCCTGCTCCCAACAAAACAAACAGGGCCAGGGTCAGACCCAGATTCTGATCACCAGAGAGCAAATCAGCCAGCTCAAACTGTTCCGACTGGCCGGTGGAAGATGTCTGTGGGTCATTCTGGATGCCGCTCACTTCTTCCAGATAAGCCACCTTCACGGTTGCGGGATAGCAGAGTCCTGCCTCGGCACAGCCCTGGTAACTGACTTTGACGGCGGCGTCCTGTTCGGCGCTGTGGATGGGATAACGAATCTCCACCTGCTCATAGAAGACGTCGGAAACACCGAAATACTCATCTTCAATCTGCCTGGACTCAGGGTAGAGGGGTTCGCCCAGTTCGGCACCCTTGACCACTGTCTTGAACTGCTTCTTGTACAGATAATAGCCCTCAGCAATCTGCCAGCTCAGAATCAGCTCATCATCCTGCTGGCGAAAATCGAAACGAAAGGCTTCGTCCACCGGCAAAAAGGTCGGTTGATCGTCCAACAGGCCAGCCAGCGGATCCTGGGCATGGGCCAGACTGCTAAACAAAACGATTAAAAAGAGGGGAAAAAAGCGCAGGGTTTTCATCATCTTAAACTACTTCTCATCCATTCCAGATAGGTACGGCTGCCACTTTGTATATCCACAATCAGCCATTCCGGTTCATCGTATGGGTGAATGCTTAACACCAGCTTATGCAGTTCGTCGACTTTCACCTTGGCGGTTTTAAATACCAATTGCACTTCGCTGTCCTGTTCGACGGCGCCCTGCCAGGCATAAACGGACTCCAGGCCCGGGATCAGATTGACGCAGGCAGCCAGCTTTTTTTCCACCGCCAGGCGAGCGATATTACGACCGGTTTCCGGATTAGGACAGGTACAAAGTACCAGGCAAAATTCTGACATGCTTGAGGGACCTCTTTACTCAGAAAAAAATTTCGTCCAGCCAAGGTCCCGTCAGCCCTGTTTACAAGCTATCAAGATAGGACATGGCCTTTTCCACGCTGTCAGTACGATACAGTATTTCCGTGCCACGGGTCACCAGGAGCGTCGGCACCTGCCGGATTTGACTGGCAAAGAACTGTTCTCCCTGCTCGTCGATGACCACCGGCATGGTCAGATTGTACCTGTCGGTGAACGACTTTTTGTCCTCGTCCGTTGTCCAAAGATGATTCACCACCACCAGCCAGTTGATGCCGGTTCGCTGACGGGCAGTTTCAGAAAGTGCCTGCTGCTGCTCCTTACAATACTCGGACAACTCCGGACGGGTGTCGGCCAGATACCAGTCACACCAGGTGGCGGTATAAAAGATCAGGTTAATATCATCGGTCAACGGCAAACTGGCCGGATCCCCGGGCCGATCGAACAGGTTGGTTTCAGACAAGCGGCCATCCCGCTTCAGCAGAAAGGCAAATTTATTGTCCAGCGTCTCATTGGCCTCATTGCCTTTGTGCACCACCCGGCTGTCTGCATCCAACAGGATATGGTAGGGAGTGCCGATCATGTTGAAGGCCTTGGCCAGTTGTCCCTGGCTGTCCCTGACCACCGGCATACTCAGTTGGTGGGCTTGAATAACCTGCTGGATAGCCTCATCCGATTCGTTTAAATCAATATTCACTGCCACCACACTGATCTTGTCTCCATATTGCTGCTGGATATGCTGCAAATGAGGCATCTCCGCCATACAGGGTTTACACCAACTGGCCCAGAATTTGAGGTACATCGGCTTGCCCTGCTGCCATGCCTGAATTGGCAGGGTCCTGCCGTCCAGTGTTTCCACCTCCTGGTTCAGCTCTACGGCCTGCGCCATAGCTGCATAAGCCAGCAGCAAGCCGCTTACCGCCAGTCGCATAAGCCTGGCCAGATTTGGTATCCATAGGTCTTTAGATTGCATAGGTTGTTCCTTGGCAGGCACTGCCTGCGGTAAAGGTTGATTAATCATTGAGCTGAAGCCAGTATGCTTGCTATTTTGGCCCTATAAAAGTTCCACTTCAGATAGAATCTATGGATCCAATTTTTGAGCTGGCTATCGATCTGCAACGGACACAACCAGGCCAGACCCTGGTACAGATCCTGACCCGTACCTTGCGTGAAGCCATTGTCGAAGGGCGGTTGAATGCGGGGCTAAAGATGCCGTCCAGTCGTTCGCTGGCGAATCAGTTGGCCGTGTCCCGTAACACGGTGATCAGCTGTTATGAAAACCTGACCCTGCAAGGCTATTTGCTTACCCGACAGGGTGGAGGCACTTACGTATCCACACTCTCACAAGACTTACCCGCCCTGGAGGACAGCCGGCAGCAATCTTTCCGGCTGGCCAGGTACTGGCGCGACAAGTCTGTAAAGCAACTCTTGCCTCATCAGCCTACCAGACGGTTTGACTTCAGGGTCGGAATTCCGGAAACACGCCAGTTTCCCTTTATGATCTGGCAACGGGAACTACGCACCGCCGCAAGAGAGATCTCAAGGCGTCTGTCGGCCGGCCTGCCAGTTGAACAAAGCAGTGCCCTGTGCAGCCCTATTGCCGATTATGTATCGTTATCCAGGGCCGTGGCCTGCAAGGAAACAGACATACTGGTCACCCAGGGAACCCAGCAATCCCTGAATCTTCTGGCCCAGGTTCTGATTACGCCGGGTAAGACCAGAGTCGGCATGGAATGCCCCGGCTATCCCATGGCCCGCGAGGTATTTGCTGCCCACGGGGCAAGGATCATCGACATTGCAGTGGATGAGCAGGGCATTCGCGTGGGGCAGATGCCTGAGGACTTAGACCTGGTCTATGTCACCCCTTCCCATCAATTCCCCCTGGGGATGCCCATGTCACCAGCCAGACGGATAGAACTGCTGGATTTTGCCCACCAGCATCAAATCACTGTGATAGAAGATGATTACGATGGTGAGTTTCGCCTGGCCGCCAAGCCCCTGGACGCCCTGAAATCGCTGGACAGACATAACAATGTGTTTTATCTCGGCACTTTTTCCAAGATTCTGTTTCCCGATCTACGCACAGGTTTTGTTATCGCTCCAACCTGGGCCACAGAAGCGCTGCACTGTGCCAGGTTTCTGCATGACTGGCAGAACTCCAGTCAGGCTCAACTGGCACTGGCAGGATTTATCCGGAAGGGTCACCTCCACCGATACTTGCGAAAAATGCGTCTGCTGTACCGGCAGCGACACCAGGCATTGCAAGAGTCAATTGCAGAATATTGCGCTCCCTGGCTTTCGCCTATTCCCGTCTACGCTGGTGTACACATGTCGGCACTACTGGATCCCGGGCTGGATTCCAGCCGGTTGGTAGAAGAAGCCGCTGAGCAACAGATAGCCATTAACTCTATTGCGAGCTTCAGCAGGACTCAGCCGGCACCCGCCGGATTGATCTTTGGACTTGGCAACATTGAAGCTGAGCAGATCCCGGAAGCAATTCAGAGGCTGGGGCGGGTACTGCACGGGCTGGCACCCTTGTGAATTGCCCCACCGCCCCCAGATCATGGATTTGAGCGTTCCACTGGTCGGGTTCTTATGCCGTTATTTTTGCTGTTCGTTGCCATGCCCATTATCGAAATTGCCTTGCTCATTGAAGTGGGCGAACGCATCGGCGGTTGGTCCACTGTCGGCCTGGTCATCCTGACCGCTGCCATCGGCGCCTTTCTGGTACGCCAGCAGGGGCTTGCCACCCTGATGCAGGCCAGACAAAAAATGGAGCAGGGGCAAATCCCGGGCCAGGAAATGCTCGAAGGCCTGATGCTGGCGGTGGCCGGGGTACTGCTTTTAACACCGGGCTTTATTACCGACACCTTCGGGCTGCTGCTGGTATTACCCCTGACCCGGCCGTTCATCGCCCGTTGGCTGATGAAGCGGGTGAAAGTCGTCAGTCCGGGCCAGATGCATGGCCAGTTCCGTTACCGTGAAACCCGCCAGGACGGCTCCAGCAGCACCATAGAAGGGGAATATGAGGTCAGGGACGACGATGCAAAAGATCGCGACAGGTTGCCACCGGACAGATGACCCCATAAACCAACAAACTCAGACCATACTCGACATCCGCGAATCACACAGATAAGTTAAGGGGCACACTGCCAACCAGGAAGCCCCATGTTAAGACTCACCAGTTGTATCCTCATCCTTCTGTTCAGCCTGCCCCTCAATGCGGCGCAACAGGCCGCCGTAGCCATGCCGGACAGTTACAGCGCCGAGGCCGCCGCCAAAGTGCTTAAAGACGGCGGCAATGCGGTGGATGCGGCCGTCACCGCCGGTTTCGTACTGGCAGTGACCCTGCCTGAAGCCGGTAATATAGGCGGCGGCGGCTTTATGCTGGTGTACAAGGACGGTAAGGCGGATTTTCTCGACTACCGGGAAAAAGCGCCCCTTAAGGCTCATCGCGACATGTATCTGGATAAACAGGGCAAGGTGATGACCGAAAAGCCCCTGTACGGCATTCTCGCCTCAGGCGTGCCCGGTTCGGTGATGGGCATGTGGCAGGCCCATCAGAAGTACGGAAGCAGGCCCTGGAAAGCGTTGCTGGCTCCCGCCATCCAACTGGCCGAAGAGGGCTTTGTCCCCCATGAAAAGCTGGTGCGCTATGTGGAACGCTATATCGAACGGGTCAAACAGGACAGGCACGGGCGTAATTTTGACCAGTACTTTTCCGGCATGGTAACAGACCAGCCGTTTAAGCAGCCGGAGCTGGCAGCCACGCTCAAACGCATCGCCGAAACCGGTCCCGACGATTTCTATAAGGGCGAGACGGCCAGGCTGCTGGCCGGGTTTATGCAGAAACACGGCGGCCTGATCAGCCTGCAGGATTTGGCTCAGTATACGGCGGAGTGGCGCCAGCCCCTCAGCGAGGGCTGGCAGGGCTATCAGGTATTGTCGGCGCCCCCGCCCAGTTCCGGCGGCCTGGTGTTGCTGCAAATGCTGAAGATGCAGTCGGTGCTGCAGGATCACTTCGCCGGCCTGGAGCATAACTCCGCCCGGTATGTGCATCTGCTGGCCGAGCTGGCCAAACGCGGCTTCGCCGATCGGGCCGAGTATATGGGCGATCCGGACTTCTATCAGGTGCCCACCGACAAACTGCTGGCCGATGACTATATTGGTCGCCGGGCAATGGAAGTCAACGTTGAGCAGATTTCCGAAACAGCGAAGATCCAACCCGGTCTGAAGGAAAGCGAGGACACCACCCACTATTCCATCATCGATAAATGGGGCAATGCGGTTTCCACCACCACCACCATTAACCTAAGCTTTGGCAGCGGCGTGGTAGTAGAAGGGGCCGGATTCTTACTCAACGATGAGATGGACGATTTCAGCGCCAAGGCAGGGGTGCCGAATTATTTTGGCGCGGTGGGCAGCGAAGCCAACGAGATCGTGCCGCAAAAGCGCATGCTCTCATCCATGACCCCCACCATTTTACTGAAAAACGGCATTGTAACCATGGTCACGGGTTCACCGGGCGGCACCACCATTATCAATTCGGTGTTCCAGTCCATCCTCAACCGCCACCTGTACCAGATGACTGCACAGCAGACAGTCGATGCACCCAGGGTCCATCACCAGTTGTTGCCCAAAGATACCCTACGTCACCACCCTGATTTGAATGAGCAGACCCGCAAGGCGCTGGAAAAGATGGGCTACACCCTGGATGGCAGGCGCTTCGGCGATCTACAGGTTATCAGCCGTGACGAGCACGGCCAGTTACAGGCGGCCAGCGAATCCAGCGGTCGCGGCAGGTCGCTGGTGTTCTGAGCCGGCTGCCTGACACTGAATTGGGTAGGAGCTAGCCGGCGATGGACTTGAGGCGCTGCCGCACAGCCCGGCTCAGCTCTGCCAATACGGCCTCCAGGTCTGTGAGCACCTGCAGTTGATCGAAACGCAGTACCTTGATCCCCATTTCGGTCAGCCTTTGCTCCTGATCCTGCATGGTCCGATAAGCCTCTGGCTGGTGATCATCTGTCCTTTCCAGCTCCACCACCAGCCTGGCGGCCGGACAGTAAAAATCAACCGCGTGACCCAACAAGGATTTCTGATTGTAAAAGGACAGCCCCAGTATCTGTTTTCGCCGGATCCGCTGCCAAAGACTGTTGTGGGCGTCGGATAACTGACTGGGCTGGACTTTGGCGTTTTTCCTGAGCCTTCGCTGATATGGATGCATTTGCTTCTCCCTGGCATGGACCTCATTAAACAGTTTAGTCCAGATACGCTCCCCTCATGGTCAAGGCAGGGTATTGCACTAACCGTTATATAAGACAACGTCCTGTCGTTCCGGGCACATCGGCAGAAAAATTTTTTAAATTTTTTTCTTTGCAGGCTTGAGATCCTATTCCACAACCCCATCTAGGCTGGCAGACAGTTTCTGATGGGACGGTTTTCCGGCCCGTCAATCTTTACCCGAGACATCGGGACCTAACATCCCAGTAATGGAAATTTCAGGAGATTTAGCATGAAAATCCGTCCTTTACACGACCGCGTGATCATCAAGCGCCAAGAGCAGGAGAGCAAATCTGCTGGTGGTATCGTTCTGACCGGTTCAGCGGCCGAAAAATCGACCCGTGGTGAAGTCATTGCCGTGGGCAATGGTCGCATCCTGGATAACGGCGATGTGAAAGCGCTGGACGTAAAAGTAGGTGACATCGTGATTTTCAACGATGGCTACGGCGTTAAGACCCAGAAAGTGGATGGCGAAGAAGTGCTCATCATGAGCGAAAGCGACATTCTGGCTGTGGTTGAAGCCTGATATCCATTCGATTAACTGAATTTAGAGGAAAATAAAGATGGCAGCTAAAGAAGTTCGTTTTTCTGATGATGCACGCACAAGAATGCTCAAGGGTGTCAACATCCTGGCCAACGCCGTAAAAGTCACCCTGGGTCCAAAAGGCCGCAACGTGGTACTGGAGAAGTCCTTCGGTGCCCCTACTATCACTAAAGACGGTGTGTCCGTCGCCAAAGAGATCGAACTGGAAGACAAGTTCGAGAATATGGGTGCACAGATGGTCAAGGAAGTGGCTTCCAAGGCCAATGACGAAGCCGGTGACGGCACCACCACTGCCACCGTACTGGCCCAGGCTATCATCACCGAAGGCCTGAAGTCTGTTGCCGCCGGCATGAACCCAATGGACCTGAAGCGCGGTATCGACAAAGCCGTGGCCGTGGCAGTTGAAGAACTCAAAGGCCTGTCCGTACCTTGCTCCGACAGCAAGGCCATTGCCCAGGTAGGTACCATTTCCGCCAACTCTGACGAAGAAATCGGTAAGATCATCGCCGACGCCATGGACAAAGTGGGCAAGGAAGGCGTCATCACCGTTGAAGAAGGCCAGGCCCTGCAGAACGAGCTGGACGTGGTTGAAGGTATGCAGTTTGACCGCGGTTACCTGTCTCCTTACTTCATCAACAAATCCGAAACCGGCACCGTGGAACTGGACAGCCCTTTCATCCTGCTGGTTGACAAGAAAGTCTCCAACATCCGCGAGCTGTTGCCCGTCCTGGAAGGCGTTGCCAAGTCTTCCAAGCCGTTGCTGGTGATTGCCGAAGATCTGGAAGGTGAAGCACTGGCGACTCTGGTAGTCAACAACATGCGCGGAATCGTTAAAGTGGCCGCGGTTAAAGCTCCTGGCTTCGGTGACCGCCGCAAAGCCATGCTGCAGGATATCGCCGTACTGACCGGTGGTACCGTGATCTCCGAAGAAATCGGCCTGGATCTGGAAAAAGCCACCCTGGAAGACCTGGGTACAGCCAAGCGTGTTGTGATCAACAAAGACAACACCACTATCGTTGACGGCGCCGGTGAGCAGTCCGCCATCGAAGGACGCGTGGCGCAAATCCGTGGCCAGATCGAAGATTCCACTTCCGATTACGACAAAGAGAAGCTGCAAGAGCGTCTGGCCAAGCTGGCTGGCGGTGTTGCAGTCATCAAAGTCGGTGCCGCCACCGAAATGGAAATGAAAGAGAAGAAAGCCCGCGTTGAAGACGCCCTGCACGCCACCCGCGCTGCGGTTGAAGAAGGTGTGGTCCCTGGCGGTGGTGTTGCCCTGGTACGTGCTGCTGCCAAGGTAGTAGACCTCAAAGGCGACAACGAAGATCAGACCCACGGTATCAAGCTGGCCCTGCGCGCCATGGAAGCACCGCTGCGTCAGATCGCATCCAACGCCGGTGCCGAAGCCTCTGTCGTGGTTAACAAGATCAAGGCTGGTGAAGGTAACTTCGGTTACAACGCCGGTAATGACACCTACGGCGACATGCTGGAAATGGGTATCCTGGATCCTACCAAGGTCACCCGTTCTGCCCTGCAGTTTGCCGCGTCTGTGGCCAGCCTGATGATCACCACCGAAGCGATGATCGCCGAGCTGCCTAAAGACGATGCCCCAGCCATGCCTGATATGGGCGGTATGGGTGGCATGGGCGGCATGATGTAATATGCCTGCCTGAAGCTTCTCAAGCTTTAGCCAATAAAAAACCCGGCCTGGTGCCGGGTTTTTTATTGGCCGTATCAGTGGTAGCGGTTTTCGTTGCCAAGCGAAGGCAAAGGACTAGGATAAACAAAGCTTGTACCAATCGGATTTATCCGGAGAACTTATGCCTGTTGTTTCTATTAGATCCTTGCTGACCGGGTCGGTTATTTTTGGCCTTGGCACGGTGACCGGCCTGATGGCTCAGTTGCCGTCTGACTCCGCCAACCGGGTAGAGCTGCACCGAGCCGAACTCTCTGGCGCAGAGCATATGGAAATGATTATCTCCAGTGCAGAATATCAACCCGGTGAGCTGTTGCGTCGCCACAGCCATCATGGGCTGGAGGCAGTTTATATAGTGCAGGGGGCAGAGGTGCAGGCGCCGGATAAAGCGCCCATGACGCTTGCCACCGGTGCCTCACTGCTGAACCTGCGTGATATCCCCCATGGCGGTTTTATCATTGCCGGCGACCAGCCACTAAAAATATTCACCGTCCATGTAGTAGATAAGTCTGCTCCCTTGTACCAGTTTACCGACAGATAGCCCTCAGTCGTGCTGTGTCACCGTCGCATCGCCGTCAATTGTCGACAATCGCCTGGATACCGGCCACATTAGTCCAGAGTCTAATGCCGCATCACCAGATAATTGTCTACAGTTGAGGAAGATCTAATCAGAACGGACAAACCAGTTCGTTCTACTGAAACGGACAAGCCCATGGCATATCAAGACGAATATCTGCGCTCCCTGACGCATCCAGAGGCCTTCTGGGCCGAAAAAGCCGCCGCCCTGCCGTGGTTTGTCCCCCCCAAAAACATTCTCAGCCAGGATGAGCAGGGCATTCATCGCTGGTTTGCCGACGGCCAGATGAACACCGCCTATATGGCCCTGGATCATCATGTAAACGAGGGGTGCGGCGAGCAAAAAGCGCTGATTTATGACTCACCGGTGACAGGCGCCAAGGGCTATTTCACTTATCAGCAATTGCGCGACCAGGTGGCCCTGTTTGCCGGGGTGCTTAAACAACAGGGCGTGGAAAAGGGTGACCGGGTGGTGATCTACATGCCCATGGTACCGGAAGCCGTGATTGCCATGCTGGCCTGCGCCCGCCTGGGCGCCATTCATTCGGTGGTATTCGGCGGCTTTGCCCCTCATGAGCTGGCCCTTCGCATTGACGATGCCAGGCCCAAACTTGTGATCAGTGCCTCCTGCGGTATCGAGGTGAACAAAGTCATTGAATATAAGCCGATGCTGGATGCCGCCATCGAGCGTGCCAAACATAAGCCTGAGCGCTGTATCCTGTTGCAACGACCCGAGGTACCAGCAGATCTGATGCCCGGCCGGGACCTGGACTGGCATGAGGAAATGGCTCAGGCCAGCCCGGCAGAATGCGTACCAGTGGCGGCAACAGACCCTTTGTACATCCTGTATACCTCCGGCACCACAGGTAAACCCAAGGGCGTGGTGCGGGATAACGGCGGTCATGCCGTGGCCCTGCACTATTCCATGCAGGCAATCTATGCCATGCGCCCCGGCGAGGTGTTCTGGGCCGCCTCCGATGTGGGCTGGGTAGTGGGCCATTCCTATATCGTCTACGGGCCGCTGCTGGCCGGTTGCACCACGGTAATGTTTGAGGGCAAGCCGGTGCGCACCCCGGATGCAGGCGCCTTCTGGCGTGTAGCCCAGGAGTACGGGGTAAAAGCCCTGTTTGCTGCCCCCACGGCGTTTCGTGCGATTAAAAAAGAAGATCCCGACGGCAAACTGATTCAAAACTATGACTTAAGTCGGCTCGAAACCATTTTTATGGCCGGTGAGCGGTTGGATCCCGCCACCTTTGACTGGACAGTAACCCACACCGGCAAGCCGGTGGTGGATCACTGGTGGCAAACCGAAACCGGCTGGGCTATCTGCGCCAATATGATGGGCCTGGAGCCTAAACCCATCAAACCCGGTTCCGCCACCCTGCCGGTGCCCGGCTTCGATGTGCAGATACTGGATGCCCATGGAAAGCCGCTAGCCGCCAATCAACAGGGCGCCATAGCCATTAAACTGCCGCTGCCGCCGGGCTGCCTGCCCACTATCTGGGGTAATCCACAACGTTTTGAGGCAGGTTATCTGCATGACTACCCCGGTTACTATTGCTCAGGAGACGGCGGCTACAAGGACGAAGAAGGCTATGTATTTGTAATGGGCCGCACCGACGATGTGATCAATGTGGCCGGCCACCGCCTGTCCACCGGCGAGATGGAGGAAATCCTCGCCGCCCATCCGGCCGTTGCCGAATGCAGCGTTATCGGTATTCAGGATGACCTTAAAGGTCAGGTCCCTATCGGCTTGGTGCTGCTTAAAGACGGGGTTCAGGTAGACGAAAACGAACTGCAACGTGACCTTATCGCCAGGGTACGGGGTGAAATCGGCCCCATTGCCTGCTTCCAGCAGGCCATTGTGGTTCAGCGCCTGCCCAAGACCCGCTCAGGCAAAATCCTGCGAAAGCTGCTGCGCCAAATCGCCGACGGCCAATCCTATCAGGTGCCCTCCACCATCGATGATCCCGCAAGCCTGCAGGAAGTGGAACAGATTATGGCCGACAAAGGCCTGGTCAGGCGCAGTGGCGGTTAAGCAGGGCCAGTTCTGAATCGCCCGAATGCTGCGGCTGATAGCCCGGAAGATCCTCGGCTATGCCAGCCGGTAAGGCATCCAGCGGACTGGTAGTACCGGCCCGGCGATTGCCCAGCACATGGGTATAGATTTCGGTAGTACGCAAATCCGTATGCCCCAGCAGCTCCTGTACCGTGCGAATGTCTGTGCCAAGCTGCAAAAGGCGGGTAGCGAAGGAGTGACGAAAGGTATGGGCGGTGACCCGCTTGGCCACCCCGGACGCTATTACCGCCTTGCGCAGTTGTTTGGTATAGGCACTGGGATGCAAATGATGCCGACAGACATAACCATCATGAGGATGGACACAGCGGGTTGTGGAAGGAAACAGATACTGCCAGGCAAAATCCTTCAGAGTACCCTGGTATTTACGAAACAAAGACGCCGGCACCGAGGTTAAGCCATGGCCTAGGCGTAAATCTTCCTGGTGCAACTGCCGTACTTGTTCAATCTGCCACTGCAACGACGGCACCAGACTTGCCGGCAGCAAAGTATAACGATCTTTACTGCCCTTACCACGAAACACAAAGACTGAACGGCCAGACAAATCAATATCCTTGACCCTAAGCATCAAGGCCTCCTGAATACGCAGGCCACAGCCATACAGCAGGCTGGTGATTAGACGAATCTTGCCACGCATCTGTCCGAGAATAGCCGCCACCTCATCGGCACCCAGTACTGTGGGTAGGTTCTTCGGTGTGCGAGTATAGCTGTAGTTGAGGTCGGCAATCTCCCGATTCAGCAGATGGCGATACATAAACACAATGGCGCATAAAGCCAGATTCTGGGTCGCCGCACTCACTTGTCGCCGCACAGCCAGGTAACTTAAGAAGCGCTCAATCTCAGCATTGCCCATCTCAGAGGGATGCCGCTTTTCATTAAAGCGGATAAAATTGCGAATCCAGAACAGATAAGTCTTCTCAGTACGAAGACTGTACTGGCGGGTGCGCAACTCGCAGCGCACCTGCTCCAAAAAAGCTGACTTGCCCATGGCGATCCCCAATTAACTGTATGGATATACAGTTATAATGCAGATCCCAAAAATTTCAACAAAATGGCAATATAAATACAGAAATCGCCATATTGTTTATATTGCCAACCACATGGCTAACCTACTGATTTATTTGATTTATTGAGGTCTGACCTGAGTGCTTATATAGGTCCCTATAAACACAATGGCTCACTTTCCACAGCAAGAACTATGGTTCTGCTGCCTAGATGCAAAGATAAGTGCTTGTCTGCCTGCGAGAAATCCGGGTACAGTGACACTATGTAAGAACAGGCGGTTTCGGAGTTATACGGAATTCCGTCTAATACACTGTTGAACCCGCCGAGGCAGGCCTCGGAGAAGCCTGAAATAAAGAAATTGCTGGTTGAATATACAGTGGTTTGATTCTATACCTAGATCCATGAAATGGACACTGCAAACTCTTTTCCAGCACCACTT
>NZ_JAFKCV010000060.1 GCF_017254865.1 Bowmanella dokdonensis
CTTTGGCGTTACTGGCTTTGGGTTTGGCCGGTATTGGCTTATTGCGCAGAAGAAAGTCTGCTTAGTTCCGCTTGAATTTACAAAAAAGCCCCTTAACGGGGCTTTTTTATGACTGATAACCAAGGCTAGTTTAATTGCCCGGCCTGCTGCAGCGCATAAACCGCAAAACTACCCAGCCAGTGAGTGCCTTCATAGTTACCATCCACAATAGCGGGTAAAGAATGGTGAACATGGGCATCAGCAATCGGGCGTAAATGGCCGTATTTTTGTGGATACTCCCCCACCAGACCGTACAAACACCAAGCACGGCTGAAGTTCAAACCATCCAGATGCACCAATTTGCCATCAGCACGATCGCTGACCTTAGCGGTTTCCAGCACAAAGTCTTTTTGCCCAAGCTGCGGCAGAAACTTATCCAACCAGGCACTGAAGGCGGTTTTGTCCAACACCTTACGCATCACATCCAACTCCTGAAAACAGGGGGAAAGAAAGTCAAAACCGTTAGGCTCCCAATTCAGGGGGCACTGACTGTCATTGGCAAACCAATCTTTCGCCCGCTGACTTATCAGCGCTTTTAGTTCTTGCT
>NZ_JAFKCV010000061.1 GCF_017254865.1 Bowmanella dokdonensis
CTCACTGGCCAGCTCAAGAATATTTGGCGATATAGGATTACGTCAGGTGCAAATTGCCAAAGGTCTGCTCAGTGATGACGGAGATGGTGAAGGGCCCGACTTGGCTGCCATATCAGCCACCTTTATGGATTGTCCAATAGACGATCTTCGCCAGACAGCTAATGACCTCAAGAGCTGCATTGACGCCATTGACAGCGTAGATGCCTTTCTTGGTGATACCCTTGGTGTCAGCCAAGCGCCAGACCTCTCTCCCTTAAAGGCCTCATTGACCGACGCTGAAGCCATAGTCAACGAATATCTGGCTCGTCGGGGACAAGATACGGAACAAAGTGCGGAGGACCCCGCCGATGCTCCCCAACCACAGGCTCCCAGCATGAATGGCGAGATTAACAGCCGGGAAGATGCCACCCGGCAGATGGACCGCATTATTGAGTATTTCCGCAAACACGAACCCTCCAGTCCAGTACCGTTATTGCTGCAAAGAGCCAAACGTTTAGCCACCCTGGATTTTTTGGAAATACTCCGGGATATGGCACCTGAAGGATTACAACAAGCCAGGAATGTCGGGGGATTGGACAAATCTG
>NZ_JAFKCV010000062.1 GCF_017254865.1 Bowmanella dokdonensis
CAACTTAAACAAGTTATCGCCGCCTACATTAGCCACCTTTCCTTTGATAATTCACATCCTTTTACAAGACGATTAAGACAAGACTTTTTGTTCAGCGGAGCCTGGTCCGTCAGGCTCAACAATAGCGGATATCATCGTAACCATTATCATAGTGAGGGGTGGATAAGCGGAAGTTATTATGTGTCAGTGCCTAAAGCCGTGCAGCGCAGCGGAAATGGTTGGATAAAATTTGGCCAGGCGGAGTTAGGAAGACTGTTTTCCATGGATCCTGACTATTGCATTAAGCCTGAGGCAGGCAGTGTTGCCTTGTTTCCGTCTATGATGTGGCATGGCACTGAACCTTTTGATGATCAGGAGTACAGAGTGACAGTGGCGTTTGATGTTGTACCAGTAGAAGAATAAGAGGAGAGATGGCAGTGTTTTGGGGAAACTTTACCAGTGCTCAAGCTAATGATGATCGATTAAAGCGTCATCCTGGGGCAATTGAAATGTCTAAAGGTGAAATGTTTTTGGCTTCCTGTGCAAACATTTTACGAAATGCTTACGGTTTCTACCGTTCTACGGAGCAGGGGGT
>NZ_JAFKCV010000063.1 GCF_017254865.1 Bowmanella dokdonensis
GTAATTTCAATTCTTCCTCTTGCGGTGCCCTATTCTCTGACGCCAGCAACGCCACCAACTGATCAACACCCTGTTGTTCAGCCGGACTAACGTGTGCCAGTTGTTCAATTTCCAACGAGTCTTTTTTCAGCTTGCCGAATTGCTTGGCAATACTTGCCGCCCACTCGTCAGCGTTTTTCTTCTCAACCCCCTTGGCTTGCAGTTGCTGCGCCGCGACAACTCCCAGCTTTTTAGTACGGGTACCAATAGAACCTGCCATGGCAGACTCAAATAAGTCAGAAACACGCCAATTCCGCTTCAAACTTTGCGAACTGACACGCAGTCGCTCAGAGCCGCCCATACGGGCGGTTTTGGGCCTGCCCAAATCATCCCGGTTCAGATTGGAGGGCGGATAAGAAGTTAGCAGATGCAATTGAATAAATTTGCTCATGATATTTCCTTATTGACTAATGAGATTGGGACGCTTTGTAATATGCCAGTGCCCAGCGCACTGCCAGGTTATTGCTAGACATTTCAGCACGCCGGTAATAGCGTTCATCAAACCAG
>NZ_JAFKCV010000064.1 GCF_017254865.1 Bowmanella dokdonensis
ACTTGCGCCCGACGGTGAAGAACAAATAACCGCCTTCCACTTGCCCGGCGATATTATTGGCTTTGATGCCATTGTTAATCAGCAACATAAAAGTTTCGCCCAGGCATTGGAAACCTCCATGGTATGCGAAATTCCGTTCCAGACGATGGAAAGTTTGTCTGGCGATCTGCCACGCTTGCGTCAGCAAGTCATGCGTTTGATGAGCCATGAAATTCAGGCCGATCAGGATATGTTCATGTTGCTGAACAAGCGCACCGCAAACCAGCGCCTGGCGCATTTTCTTGCCCACCTGGGCGAGCGTTACCATGACCGGGGATTTTCTGGCAGCCAATTCAGATTGAGCATGACCCGAGCAGAAATCGGCAACTATCTTGGACTCACAGTAGAAACCATCAGCCGTCTGCTGACCAAGTTTCAGAAGCAAGGCTTGATCAGAGTTGATGGTAAGTTCATTACCATCGTTGAGCCCAAACTGCTCAAGGATAATCAGGACAATGGTGTGGCGGTCAGCTGATCGCCATATATCGTAAAGGACGTT
>NZ_JAFKCV010000065.1 GCF_017254865.1 Bowmanella dokdonensis
GGCGCGGTGCAGGCGTTTGCCATTAACCAGTACCAGCGTATGGTCGGCGGATAAGCCACGTAAAGACGCCGGGCGCACAAACACCTGACCGTCGGCCATAGGTAAACGCTGCACCTTAAAAGACGGCACGATTTGCGCCACGCTGTCGAGCAAGTCTTCTGAGGTGGTGCTGTCGATGGCGGAGGCGTCAATCAAATCAATCGGGGCCATGGAGTCGAATACGGTACGGTTGGCCTGACGGGTGCCGGTCACGATAATGCTTTCCAGATTACCGGGGGCTGCGCCTGCTACCTCTTGTGCGTGGGCAGACAGGGCCAGTGTTGAGCTGGACGCCAGGATAAGGCAGCCATAGGTGGCGGTTTTATTCAGGTGTTTCATGGTGTTTCCCAGTGTGTGTGGCACAGTTTATTGCGTTGCCGCCCATTGCCTTGTGCAAGGGCTTCCTGGGTAAAGACGCAGCGGCGTCAGGTATCTGTTGGCGAATAGGCAATGTTCATAAAAGTTTCATATAAAAATTGCCTTAGTATTT
>NZ_JAFKCV010000066.1 GCF_017254865.1 Bowmanella dokdonensis
CAGTTTCAGGTAGCCCGAGTACAAGGCATTCATCAACAGGGTTGCCAGAACAATGCTTACTGCGGCAATGGGGGCAGTATAAGGCGCGCTATCTTGCATAAAACTGCGTGCTTGATCGGCTTCCGCCGGGCTGACATCGCCCATTTGTGCGATTTGCTGCTCAACAATCCATTCCGAACTCATACCGCTGTAAAGCCAATATGTGACAAGTGCATATAAGATGGTGGAGAAGAAAAGTGCTATCCATCCCCAGCCTTTGGCCTCTTTTAGATCATCGAATAGGCTTTTGGGGGCCACAAAAACATTAACGAGCGCGTTGGAAAGTGTTGCCACAAATTGTCTCCCTTGATTTCTTATTTTGGGCGAATTCCTGATAGGTGTATCGGTAAACCTGAGTGTCAAATTTACCGAGCACAACATGCTAGTCACTAGCAACGCAAATTTATAACAAAAACGTTATAAATTTTTTTGATGTTTTTTCTCTTTACCTGGTCCTAGATATTGGCGGCGGCGCCCAGGAGCCATT
>NZ_JAFKCV010000067.1 GCF_017254865.1 Bowmanella dokdonensis
CTTAAATAACGGGTCGGGGGTAACCAGCATATCGATCTCATAATCAAATAGCGCCCGCAAACCACCAAACTGAAATTCCTGCCTAACGTCAACATCCACGGCTGGCCATTGTTCCAGGAAAGGCGCCACCACTTTAAGCAACCATTGATAGCAAGGGTGACACTCCATACCTATACGCAGGGAGCCCATTTCACCTTTGGCAATCTGTTTAAGCAATAGCTCGGTATGTTCAAATTGCGGTAGCAGTCTGCGTGAGAGTGCATGTATGCGCCTACCGGCTGAGGTAAGGCGCAGGCTGCGTCCCTGCTTTTCCCAAATGGGCGTGCCAATCTGCCCCTCTAATTTTTTAATACTGTGACTTAGCGCTGACTGCGTTAAGTTCAAGGTTTCGGCCGCCTGGGTCAGGGTGCCTTGTTCTTCTATGGCCGACAGGATAGCCAAGTGAATACGTTCCAACATAATGTGCACCCGCAACAAGAAAGCATGATCAATGCTCATAGGATGATGAGATAATATCATTTTT
>NZ_JAFKCV010000068.1 GCF_017254865.1 Bowmanella dokdonensis
TTGCTGGCATGAATGCGGCACTACAGGTTCAGGGCAGAGAATGCTGGACACCCCGTCGTGATGAAGCCTATGTAGGTGTTTTGATCGATGATCTGGCGACTATGGGAACCCAGGAACCCTACCGTATGTTTACCAGTCGTGCCGAGTATCGATTATTACTGCGTGAAGACAATGCGGATTTACGATTAACCGCCAAAGGCCGCGAATTGGGGCTGGTGGATGATGTTCGTTGGGCTGCTTTTAACACCAAGGTGGAAGCGATAGAGACGGAAAGGCAGCGTCTGCGTAGCCAGTGGATACATCCTGGTCACGCCGCCGTGGAAGCGCTAAATCTTAAGCTGAAAAATCCAGTGTCCAGAGAACATTCTCTGGAAGAACTGGTTCGCCGCCCGGAAGTAACTTACGCCGAGTTGATGAAAATCAGCGATCTTGGTCCGGGTCTAGAGGATCCTCAGGCTGCGGAACAAGTAGAAATTCAAATTAAGTACGCTGGCTACATAGAACGTCAGAAAGATGAAATC
>NZ_JAFKCV010000069.1 GCF_017254865.1 Bowmanella dokdonensis
CTCCTTTACTCTGAATGTTCGGGCCTTCACCCTGTCCCATCCATTACGATGGGCATTTGGCTACTATGCCCTCTGCTGACTTCTGCTTAATCACACAGCGACTTACACCGCTCTGCGCTGTCGGTTGTCATCATCTTCGCTCTTCCCAGTTGATGAGATTGGGAAACCAAGGCATTTGTATACCAGGGCCTTACTGGTTAATTACCGACCGCCTGTTAAGCAGATCTCCCCAGATAAGGACATGCACTTTCTTTGCACTGCTGCATCCTTTACGGTGGCCGTCAGATCACGCGGTTTCGTTGTCTTGTGCCAACTCACCTTCAGCCTACGCCTCATAGGATGTTCTTGTTCATCAGCTCGCAAATTTGCTAGCGGCTTCCTCCAGACCGTCCCTCGCAGGTTGGCCCTTGCCATTCGCTAGTAGTTAGCGTTGAATAACAGACAGTTAATCAACGGTGATCTTCCTACAGAGGACTTTCACCTCATTAGTTCATGCCCATGCTGGGCGTACACAA
>NZ_JAFKCV010000007.1 GCF_017254865.1 Bowmanella dokdonensis
TCATGCTGCTTAATGGCCTTGATGATTTGTTCTTCGGTATAACGTTTTTTCATTCTGAGATCTCCATTGGCTCCAGTTTATTGGAAATCTCATCAAAGTCATGGTGTTAAATCTGGGGAGAAGGTCACACACAAGAGCATCAATGTAATGCTTCAGTTTACAGGACGTTTTACAAGGACGACAAAAAATGTAGGTGATGCTAAGTTTATTGCCAATATTGCAAACCCTAATGTAAATGAAAGTCTAGAAGAGCTTTATAAGGAAGATTCTGATTGGAACAATGTCATCAGTAGTATTAGTTCTAAAAAAATCAAAGGTGAAAAAGCCTATCAAGAGTTCAGAGAAGAGTTTTCTGAGCCGAGCAAGCTTTTAGATCTGGGCCTGACGCCAAGTATTAGTACTACAGTATATAGAATGCGTATTGCCAAATGGAGCCCAGAAAGGTTCATTAGATTTGGAAGCAAACAGTTTCAGATCGTTGATTCTGTAATTAATGATGAAAAAGATACATTGGTTTTTTCGATTAAGTCCTATCTTCCTGTAGGGTGGACTAGTTCTAGGGAGCTTTTTGATGAATCTTGGGACTTATATATTGCGTTCTATGACAAAGAAAATGATTTGTTATTTATTCATTCTTCTGCAAAGGATGGCCTAGTGAAAAGGCTAGTTAAGTTGATTGCTGAGGATGCTACTCAAGTTAAGGGCGAATATGTATTCCGAGCGTTAGCGGGACTCAAGCGTTTGAAGTTGCAAAATGTCGGTCTCAATAAAAACAAAAAGGGTCTGCGATACTCTATGCACACTGGTACAGAGATTAATGAACAAATACCTGATATTGAAGCCAATAGAGCTAAAAAATCTAACATCTTTGGCAAGGGCTTTGAAAATGGAAAGCTAGTAAGTATTGGTTGTTCTCATAAAGGTAAAGTTTGGGCAATGGATAGCGACTCTTTAGATCAATGGATAGCCTGGTGTAAAGGGGTTGGTAAAAAGATATTGGACGACAGAATTGATACAAATGAAGTTATGAAAACCGCCATGCAAACCGAAGAGCTTGATGAGTTTCCAAATATACCTGCGCTCGCTATTGATTGGCCTATTGAAATACTTAGAAAAAATGAAATGAAAATTTCAATTAAGTCTGCCACATGGGAAGAAACACTAATAAATTGTGAATTATTGCTAAGTGATCTACCTGTCACTGATCCTAAAGAAATTAAATTTATCCTCAATAATGAATACGGTAAGCACAATATATCGATGAGGATTAAAGGTGGCGAAGAAGTTGCTATCAGCTTGGAAAGTAATTTAGACATTAAAATTGGGGAGCAGACCACCTCGCTCGCTGAGTTCTTTGAGGAGCATCCCCCCACAATATTTTTAAGCGACACATCATTAATAGATGGTGCATTTAGATATTACCCTAATGAAGATTACGCTTATAAATACGATGTGAATAATATAGAAGATTGGGATTGGAATGGTGTTGATATATCAGTTGAATCACAGACGGCTAATAAGTTGGCTAATTCAGTTCAATACTATACGATTCATAAAATTTTAAATGAGTATGATTTGATTTTTGACGATGATGGAGCTGGGGAAATTGCAGATGTTGTCGCGATAAAAAACATAGATAACAATAGGCTGGTGGTAGATTTATTTCATTGCAAATATTGCTCTAAAAAAGGTGGGGTGGCGACTCCGGGAGCAAGAGTCGATGACGTTTATCAAGTCGTAGGTCAAGCTGAGAAAAGTGTTAAGTGGTTTTCTGACAAAGAAAAATTGATCCTGCGACTGATGGAGAGAGAGCGTGGAAGGCTCAAAAATGGAAGAACCTCTCGAATAGAAAAAGGCACATTTGAAGACCTAGCAAATCTAGCGAGAATATCTCGATATGCTGACTTTAAATTAGGTGTCTCGATAGTTCAGCCTGCTATCTCTAAAGCAAAAGTTTCTGATGATCAGCTAACTGTAATAGGTGCGACAGCAGCATACATAGATGAGATAAGTGGAGTAAAACTTAGGGTCATTATTAATAAGTAATGTCTACCTTTAAGAAGCGGGATCAAAGGGTCCTACTGATTAATGGATGACCCCGCAGCGCTCACTCCATGCCGTCGCCGGCACGGTCGCTATTTTAACGAGTCGTTGGCAGAGTATGGTGATATTCTGGTAATCAGCCTGACAGGTTCATAGTCTGGCTTGATGCGTTCCGTAGGATGAATTGATGAATTCTCTTCCCGTTGCTATCGCGCTTTTAGTTATCGTCCTTGTAATCTGGCTTGGATACTATTTCAAGCCCCCAAGTAAAGGCACTTCCAGCCAAAAGGCCAAGCCACTTCAGATACACGAGGATCCCGTCCAGCAGAACGGCCCTATCGATCTGCGCGACTATATTGTCCTAGATACAGAGACCACTGGGCTGTCGGAGGGCTATGAAGCGATTGAAATTGCTGTTGTGGATTGCAATGGCCAGGTGCTGTTCAACCAGCGAGTAAGACCGACGATTGAGATCGAGCCTCGCGCAGTGGAAGTGCACAAAATCACAAGCTCACAACTGACAACCTGCCCGACTTTTGATTCGGTGAGCGTGTCACTGAGTCAGGTTTTGCAAGGCAAAACTATTGCGGCTTACAACTTACCCTATGACATTAACGCGCTACTCAATAGCGCCTTGGCAACCAAAGCCGAGCTATCTATCAATGGTCCCAGTGTCTGTATCATGGAGTTTGCAACCAGACTTTTTAAACGGGAACGCAACCTTAAGCTGACGGCCCTGATTGAGGGGTTTGGCATCAAGGTGGTCGATGCGCACAGTGCACTGGGCGATGCAAGGATGGCCATGGAGGTATTTAAGATCCTGGCACACCTTGATGATAGCCATCCGGATGGGTTTATGCCGGGATTTGAGAATATCGATCCTGCTGTCTTGTGGGGGTGCCGTGACAATGAAGAGCTTAAATACTGGGAGTCACCGGACAAAGATAGAGCAGGGTTGTTCACCGGATGGTCAGCCGGAGGGAGCGGTAAAGTTGCCATGCTGACACAGGAATTTCATCGCCAGGTCATGGCGCAGGAAGCATCCGGAAAAACGGCAGTATTCACCGTTCGTTACAGCAATGGTATCCCGATCGTGCATCTCAATATGTTAACTCAGGAAGGAATAAAAGGGGTCAGATCCACTTTAAAGGAATAAAAGGGGTGAATAAAAGGGGTCAGATCCACTTTAAATCGCATCGGCCTTCTTCCTCCATCCAACCCGTCTACCCCGTTTTCCTTCCCGTAGCCTTTTACCTGTTAGAGTCTCAACTTCTTTAGCAAAGCGTTCACTGCCCAGTACCAGCCCTTTGTTGGCTGCTTTGCGGATATCCTCGGATCAAAGGGTTGATCAAAGGGTCAGAGTTGTTGAAACGAATGTTCAAGGGCTCAGCCCATTAGAGCGCGGCTATCCAGCCGACTTGCATAGTGAATGGCCAATCGCGAAAGGCTACAAATTCTCAGCATATCCTCGGAGGATTTCAGCGCTGACAACCAGGCCACAAGCTTCCAATGTGTCCAGGTAATCAGCAATGGATTTTGGTGGCTTTCTTAACGATTCCCGGTGTCTCTTGATCACCTGACATACCAGTGCTGGATTCAGATCAAACTGGTTTTGGACAAATACATCTGGGGGGATGGCCTCAATACCGTACTTGTCGAGCTCTTCTGCAGGAAAATCTTTCAGGTTGAATGTCACAATTGCCTGGGCGCCACAGGCAATGGCCGCAGCCAGTACGTGCCGATCATCCTCATCAGGCAACTTTACAAATGGCTCAAAGGCCTCATAGCCGGTGACCAGACAGCCCCGGACATGCTTGTTCATCAGTTCCCGGGTTCGCTGCAACTGCTCAGGTTTTAGGTCTGGCCGATTCCTAAGGACATTGCGTATCCATTCCTCGTGTGAATAAAAGGGGTCAGATCCACTTTAAATCGCATCGGCCTTCTTCCTCCATCCAACCCGTCTACCCCGTTTTCCTTCCCGTAGCCTCTTACCTGTTAGAGCCTCAACTTCTTTAGCAAAGCGTTCACTGCCAGTACCAGCCATTTGTTGGCTGCTTTGCGGATATCCTCGGATCAAAGGGTCAGAGTTGTTGAAACGAATGTTCAAGGGCTCAGCCCATTAGAGCGCGGCTATCCAGCCGACTTGCTTAGTGAATGGCCAATCGCGAAAGGCTACAAATTCTCAGCATATCCTCGGAGGATTTCAGCGCTGACAACCAGGCCACAAGCTTCTAAAGTGTCCAGGTAATCAGCAATGGATTTTGGTGGTTTTCTTAACGATTCCCGGTGTCTCTTGATCACCTGACATACCAGTGCTGGATTCAGGTCAAACTGGTTTTGGACAAATACATCTGGGGGGATGGCCTCAATACCGTACTTGTCGAGCTCTTCTGCAGGAAAATCTTTCAGGTTGAATGTCACAATTGCCTGGGCGCCACAGGCAATAGCCGCAGCCAGTACGTGCCGATCATCCTCATCAGGCAACTTTACAAATGGCTCAAAGGCCTCATAGCCGGTGACCAGACAGCCCCGGACATGCTTGTTCATCAGTTCCCGGGTTCGCTGCAACTGCTCAGGTTTTAGGTCTGGCCGATTCCTAAGGACATTGCGTATCCATTCCTCGTGGATCCTCTCTGTCCATCGGGCTGCATAGAGATCTCTGAGCGCCAGATGCATCAACAAATCCCGCAAGGGAGCGGGATAAAGTACATTGGCATCCAGTATGGCGACAAATTTCATCAATAACCCATGTCCAGCTCTTGCGCCTGCTCTGAAAGATCATCCAACACCTTCAGCCTCTGTTCATCAATGCGGGCCTTGTATTCCTGTACATCTTTGAACAGTACGCGACGATGGGTCCCCTTCATCGAAAACGGGATTTCCTTCTCCTCCAAAAGCTTCACAAGATAGGGGCGGGATACATTTAAAATATCTGCTGCCTGCTGTGTCGTCAGTTCTGCATGGATGGGAACCAGGGTAACCGCATTGCCCTGCGCCATCTGCACCAGGATACTTTTCAATAATTCCAGCACAGCACTGGGCAAAACGACCTCTTCGCCCTTCTCATCCTTAAACTGGATGCGCTCTTCAAACTGTGCTTCTTTCTTATGTCTTCCCAAAATCTGGGAAATCACAGATGCACTGGCTCTGGCCAGATCAACATCATGCTCCGACGGACTATATATACGCCCATATTGACTTGCACTCGCCATAACTGCCTCCTGATAAATACTACGAGCTGTAGGATGCGAGTAACGCCATCCCTGAAGAGAAAATAAACGAAATAACCGAAACGGGCAATAAACGAAATATCCGAAACTGATTTGCCCTGTCAATCTCCTTTGACGGCCTGCCTCATAACTGCTGTTGGCGTTGTCCAGAATAAAAAGGGTCGGGATCAAAGGGTCAGAGTTGTTGAATCCGTTCTTTCGGCAGCTACAGTTCCAGTACGCATTCAAAAAAACGGGTCGGGGAAATTGGGTCGTAGTTAATTAAGCAAACATACACGCTCAAGGCGCAAAGCGACTGAGCCTTATTGGCCGGCAACGCCCTCAAACCCCTTGGCCAGCAAGCGGTATTAACGCATCATTTCAGCAAGCTGTTCGGTAACTGAGCCTTCGCCGTTACCAGGTAACGACTGCTAACATTTTTCCCCTTGCCAAGTTGTATGACCTGCTTGGATGATGCCTTTACCCAGGGCATTACAAGTACAGGTCCATATGAACAAACAGAATCTGCTGGCAGATCCGCGACCTTCGCTTTCGCACGACGCACAGGAATCATCTTCTGAAAATGCCAGTGCAGATCCTCAGCCAAAGCCAAGCGGTACTCAACCTGGTGCCAAACGCCACCTGAGCATTCTCAAAGCCATACTGGTTGAATTGTTGCTTGGCGGGGCGGCAGTCATTGGCGCCATAGTGGTCTATCGACAGGGCTTGCTGCCAATACTTGATGCTGCCTTGCAACTGGATCCTGAACTGCTTAGCGCATTGAGGCGTATGGGCATTCCTCTGGTGGCCGTGCTGGGTTATTGGGCCTATGTTCGCTGGTTTGAAAAACGCGACGTCACCGAACTGCGGTTGCAGCCGTTCAACCTGCTGCTCGGCGGCCTCAGCGGTGCCCTGCTGGTCGTATTGCCCATTACATTACTCTTTGCGCTTGGCGCCTACGAACTGATGCAGTTTCGCGGCTTTTCGTCGGCGCTATTGGGCGTAGGCGTGTTGATTGTGGTCGCTGCCACCCTTGAGGAACTGATTTACCGATGTTTGTTGTTCCGGGTGCTTGAACGGGGCTGGGGCACAGGGATTGCACTGATAGCGCAGTCCCTGGTATTCGCTCTGATGCATATGGGAAACCTGGCGCAAGGCGAGGTCAGCGATGTGGCGACGATGTTAGTGTCGGTCACCTTACTGGGCCTGCTGTGGTCAGGGGTATACGTGCTGACCCGCAATCTTTGGGTAGCAGTGGCCAATCACGCTTGCTGGAACTTCACCATACTATTGTGCGGTGTGCCTCTGTCCGGCAATGAGGACTGGCGTGCGTTGGCGCCATTCGAAAGCCGTTATGCCGGGCCAGACTGGCTGACCGGCGGCATGTTCGGTCCGGAGAATTCCCTGCTGGTGATTCTGACCGTCTCGGTCGCCACAGGGGTATTGCTACGCACGGCGAAACGAAGAGGGGCCTTCCTTAAACCCAGGATCTAAGCAAGGGGAAAAAGGGGGCGTAGTGAATTAGCACCAGCCAACCCCTTGCGCCCACAGCCCCACTACCGAACAGCGCCAGTCCATACTAACCAGTAATTCATCCGTACCCTCTGTGTCTCTGTGGTTTACCTCCCGCGGACAACTACCCGGCGAAAGCAAAGAGCCGGGGTTATAACCCCAACTGGATCAGTCCCGGATGACCTTTAGGTCTTAGGTAGGTGGGCCAGTGGATGAGATGGCCGCCGGCACCTGGTCTTTGGTGGAAATATTTCCGCCAGGAAAACTCTTAAGGCTAATCTGCCAGTATCTTGCCCTGAAAGGTTAAACCACCCTGATAAGGGTTAACACTTGTTCAATAAGTGACCTATCTTAATTGATCACACCCTTTATGATCAGAGTCATCATGACCATCACGAAATTCATACCCTGCGTTGCATGTTTAAGTTTGTTGCTTGCTTGTTCACAAGCCCCGGAACCTGCTGTAGCTGACTTCAATAGTGAAAAGACTCAGGGGCTGGTACTGCTCAGTGGATTGCCCGCCCTGGGCACCAAAGATAGCCTTGCCATTGTTGAGCTGGACCCCGAGTCAGCCAAGTTTGGCGAAATCCTCTACGAATACGAACTCCCCGAATTTGATGCCCCGCTGCATCATCTCTACTACAGTCCCAGCGGCCGGCTCTACGCCACTGGCCTGGGGACTCAGTGCAGTCTGGCCGAGGTTAAGTTGGTCAGGAGCGCATCGGGTGCGCCAGCCGTAAATGACGTGGATTGCCTCAACACCCATGGGCAGGTAGTGGGTGAAGACATCATGTGGCACGCTGTCGATGGCACCCAGTACATGTTTGTTACCTTTATGGGCGGCACCGGATTGGATCAGGCTGACGGGGGCTCTGTCGGCGTGTTTAATTCGCAGAATAATGAGCTGGTCACCATCATCGAGGCGCGCAAGTCAGTGGTCGGTGAAGGTCAGCCCTACATCATGTACCCCCACGGTATTTCAGCGTATGAGGATCGCATGGTGGTGTCGTCCACCGTGCATCCCGATTTGGCCACCGGCGTGGGCAACGCGGTGACGGTAATAGACCTCAATACCTTCGAGCCGATTGAAAACATCATCACCGAAGAAGCCAAGCCTGTTGGCTTTCCAAGTTCGCCGGTGGAAGTGTTATTCGTACGTCCAAGCATCGTAGCAGGGGCGCAACCGGCGGTGCTGGTGAATACGATGTTTGGCTTTGAAACCTGGAAAATCCCCTATAACGCTGAGGCAAAAACCTTTGGCACACCCGAGAAGCTTTATGACGGTGCCGCCGCTGGTACCGGTGTGCCACTGGAGTTCTACGGCAATGAGGAAGAGCTGTTTATCAGCCATGCTATCCCCGGGGTGGTCAAACGGTACAGCCTGAAAGACTTACCCGACTTGGTCTCCAGTGGTGAAGATATACAGGCGGAGCTGGGGGCTCACCATATGATCTTCTTCGAAACTGCATCCGGCAGAAAACTCATCGCAATTCAGAACAATCTGCTGAATTTGGGTAATGCACAGGATAACGATCCCACGGATGTCGACTTTATCGCCAAGCTGAATGATCACTCCGTCACTGTGCATGACCTGATCACGGGGGAGCGCCTTGGCGCCGTGAATTTCAAAGCCAAATTCAATAAAGGCATTGATAATATTGAAGCGCTGTTTGGCTCCGGGTTTGTTCATCATCATTGATGCAAGGCAATGAGCAAACGACAGGTTGTGCTGCTCGCCACCGCTTTTGCAGCGGTGGCGGTCTTTTCGACTCTGTCCTTCCTCCTGGTCAATACGGCTCCACAGGGCAAGCCGCTTAAAAACTTTACCGCGCCTTTTGTCTATGGTCGCTTTGCGATCCCGCCAGATAACCCGCTGACCGAAGAGGGGGTGGAACTCGGCAGAAGGCTGTTTTACGACCCGCGATTGTCATCCAACAATCAGGTGTCTTGCAGTACCTGCCACCAACAGAGTCTGGCATTTACCGATGGGTTAACCGGCTCCGTGGGCGTATCCGGTAAACCACTGGCTTTCAACAGCATGAGTCTGGCTAACCTCCTCTGGGGCCCCCAGTTTTTTTTCTGGAATGGCCGCTCAGACTCGCTGGAGCAGCAAGCCCTGATCCCCCTCCAGCACCCCGATGAAATGGGCCAGGATCTTGACGAACTTGTCCAGGAGCTCGAACAGGACACCACTTACCGGCAGCTGTTTAGAATTGCCTACGGGGGAATCTCGGCCGAGACTATCGCCAAAGCCCTGGCCAGCTTTCAGCGCACTCTGGTATCAGCTAACTCCCGCTATGATCAGTTTCTGCGCGGGGAAATCCAGTTAACCGAGCAGGAAGAGTGGGGAAGAAAGCTGTTTATGGCCCACCCCGACACTAAGGCCAGCCTGCGCGGCGGAAACTGCATCGATTGTCATAGTCAGTTTCTGACCAGCGGCTTTAACACCAAATTTGATGGGTTTATCAATAACGGACTGGACGATGAAGCCAATCTGTCACCGGGTCTGGCAGAAGTCACCGGTAACGAGGCACATAGAGGCGTTTTTAAAACGCCTACCTTGCGGAACATTGCCGTTACCGCGCCCTATATGCATGACGGACGATTTCAGACTCTGGAGCAGGTGTTGAAGCACTACAACGGCGGCATCAAGCCAAGCAAAACCCTGAGTCCGCTTATTGCTGAAGCCGACAACCTCGGTAATTTCAGTGACGGTAAAATCAGCCTTAACCTGAGGGAAGAAGAAGCACAGGCGATTATCGCCTTTTTACATACGCTGACCGATGAAACCTTTCTGACCGATCCGAGATTTTCCAATCCCTTTAGCGACAAGGCCAAATAATGAAAACCCGCAGAGACAGTGTGAAGAGTATATTGCTGGCGATGGCTTTTTTTATGGTTACGGCGTGTCAGTGGTGGCAGGCCAAACCATCAACGCTGGTATTGCGTTTTTATCCCTTTGTCGGTGACAGTCCGCTGGCGCTCAGCTCTGGCCTCTACCCTAATCCAGGAGGGGAGGGCAGCTACAGCATCCGGGATTTTCAGTTTTTTATCAGTAACCTGAAGTTCAAGGGCAAGGAAGCAGAGCACAGGGTACCGCAAAGCTACCACCTGGCCCGTTTTGATAATCAACAGGGTATTTACGAATTAGCGATAACCCTACCCGGGGGGCAAGAGTTTGATCTGATGGAACTGGGGATAGGGGTTGACCCTGAGGCCAATGGCACCATTACCGTTGCTGGCGATTTGGACCCTAATGGTCGCATGGCCTGGAGCTGGGATGTTGGCTATAAGTTCATCCTGTTGGAAGGCCGGCTCAATCAGGGTGACAAACTGCTGCCGCTGGTCTATCACGTGGGCTTTGATGAAAACTACACGACCACAGCATTTTCCCTCCCTGGCGATACTGACGTGCTTAACCTCAAAGTGGACATCGCCCGACTCTTCACAGCGAATACCCCAGTTGACTTGGCCAGCCTGCCCACCGTGAAGTTCGACCGTGCAGACGCTGCCCGTATTGGGGAGGGATTAAACACAATGCTCAGTATGTGTAAGGATGAGTGCGCTGAGTAATGCCGGTAAGCAACATTCTCCTCAATACCTACCTCTGCGCCCAAAGCGTCGGGACCTAATCACTCACACTCAGCTCAACCAGCTCGCGTCTGCCGCCGATGAATTTGGTGGCCAGCATTTGGTCGGACTTTACGTCGCTTATATAGATAACGTCTTTGTGGACCTGGGCGATAGTTTCGAATTTATCCGTTGCCAATTCATATCGCCACAGCTGATTGTCGCGGTCCAGGCCATAGAGGTGGCCGTCTTTGAGCACGGCCCGTTTTCCGTAAAGCTTGCCTTGGAGCGCCGTTAGCGGCTCTTTTTTGGCCTGGGACCATAGCCAGAAGTGCTTTTGGTTGTCGCTGTAAATAATTCGATTGTCATCCGTATAAGCCGCCCACATAACATCCTTTAATTTCAAATCTGTGGTTGCCCCGGTATTTACGTCAATGCTAAACAACTGATCCTTGTCTGACTGATTGGCTGTTACCAATAAGTAGTCCGGATTGGTCCAGGGCATTAAGACATTGACGGCGATGGGGGAGTCGATGCTTTGATGACGCCCGTCGAGGTTGACCATGACAACCTTATTGTTTGCGTTTACCGCCAGTGCCTCCCCGCTTGGTGCCCAGCTGTAGAGTAGCCCCCGCATACCATCTTCAAAACGGGTGAGCTGATAGGTCGTCTCGCCATCTGTGATCCATAGCTGGCTGTCGCCTGAGCGGTACGAAGCAAAGGAAATCAGATTTCCGCCGGGTTGAAACTGGGAGTTGATATCCACTTCTGTTGAGCGGGAAAACACCTCTACATCAGCCATGCCCTGCAATGTGGTAAGAAATCCCACATCGAAGTCTTTGCTTCCCTGGGTTGCGGCAATTTTTGTCTGGTTTGGGTGATAGACGGCGTTTGATAAGCCGCTGAAACCGGCAGTATGTAAAAGCTCTAAATCGCCATTGGGGCTTAGCCGGAAAATCTGCCCACCCACCTCGGTCAAAAAGTGCTCACCATCAGGAGAAAAAGTAATAGGGAAGTCCCGATACACAGAATGCTGGGGCAATCGCTTGATGGTGGCTTCTGAGAGTATCTGGCCGTCTGTAGTGAAGGTTCGCAGTATATGGTTATTGCCTTCCACTGTGCTGGTGCTGGCGAATATGTCTTTGGCTCTTGAATAAGCCAATGAATACAACTGGCCACCATGATCCATCGGCACTTTGGTTACCTGTTCAGATCTTGCGTCATGAATAATCAGTGCCGGGTGCTTATGATTGGCGTCGCTATATTGAAGGAGCGCAATCCGCCCGTCGTTTAACCACAGCGGATGAGTGGTTGGCGTTTGCTCGCAATCGAATCTTATCAGGCTGTTTGCCTCGCCTTTCCATGCCTGCGCAAAATCCAGCGTCTGTAACTGCCAGCACTGCTGCACCTGCTCGTTGGCATCCTCGCAGCTCGACTGCAGCACCAAGGCGATGCTGGAACCGTCTGCCGACCAAGCCAGGCCATCATAGTGGCCGGGCGCATCGCTTAGACGAACCTCCTGATTGTTAGTGAGATCCTTTGCCCATAAATGACTGATGCATTGGCCGACATAGCGGTTAAAGACCAGATATTTGCCGTCGGGGGAATAGGAGGCGTTAAATTCCTGCTCATCACTGGCCGTTAAGGGTGTCAGTTGGTCATACAACTCAGATTGGGGTTTCTTGCCTGCCCATAAGGCGCCAACAGCCAGTATGACGACCACTGCAACAATCCATACGCCTTTGTTCGCCTTTGGTTTCGTTGCCGCTGGTGCACTATCTGCCTGCAAGGGCTGGGTTTTACTCTCCTCCCACCGGACATTCGCTTCGAGGCTGTAACCTTTTTTGGCATGGGTCTTGATAAAGGCTTGCTGTTTGCTGTCATCACCAAAGGCTTTTCTGAGTTGAGCGATGGCCCGTTGCAGGGTGTTTGGGCCCACAACACTTTTTCCCCACACCAATTCCATGAGTTCGTCGAGACTCACCACGTCGCCTGCACGGGATGCCAATACTTCCAGGACTTTTAAGGCTTTAGGAGGGAGTTGGGTGGCCTGTTGTTGATGCCGTATTTGATTGCGACTGATATCAACAAAGTAGTTGTTAACCCAGAAATGTTGCGCCATAGGAAAAAGGAATCATGCAAAAGACTTATGCCGAGCTTACTGCAAGGTTCATTGCCGGATAAAGCTTAAAGCTGATAAATCAGCGAAACGTCAGTTTTTTTTCATGTCCTTCAGGCCACGGTGGGCTTCAATAGGCCACGAAATGTCAACTCCAACAACAACAGCAGGTAAGCAAATCCATGAAGATCCGTTCTCCCTTTAAAAAAATGGCGGTTGCAATGAGTATGGCGGCATTGTTGGTCGCCGCTTTTCTGATCCATGCGTTGGCTGGGTTGGGGGCTAGCCCCATCGTCTTTGCCGATCCCCCTTCGTTAGTTCAGCAGCATGCAATGACACTGAGTGATACCGGGCAGGCCATTGCTGCAGACATACCCGACAGGCTCAACAAGGGTGATGCCTCTTCTGGGGCGAAAAAGATAACCGAAGACATTGCCGCAGAAAAAGCACTGGTTCACAGGGTGTTCTTTGACGGTGAGTCACCGGATTTACTTTTTCAGTTGTTTGCCCACCCGGACAAATCACAACGGGTGAAAATTGCGGCAGCATTTTCTGCTATCAATGTTGAATTTACCCACGACGAGGAAAGTGGTTTTCCCAAAAAAAGGGAGGCGTTCTGGAAAGATGCCGAAGGGCATCTTGCCAATATGCGCAACGCACTGTTCGAAGCGCTTATTACCTCCGCGGAAGAAAACACAGTAAACCAAATTCCCTACACCTTGGCCTGGATGCCCGGCCAAGGCCAGGAAACCGTCGAAGTGTTGGCGTGGGCTGCAAAACATCATCCGAACTGGTGGATAAGGCGGTTTTCAGTGTTTTTCGTCGCGGAGTTTGGGCAGAACGAACCCTTGGCCGAAGCCATACTCAGCAGTCAGACTCACGATCCTGATTACCGGGTTCGCAGAGAAGTATTGGATCAGCGCATGAGTAAAATCCTGGGGAGTTAACAGGATAATTTTCCTCCCGATAGCCTGATATCAGCCAAAGCTGGGGTTATAACCCCAGCTCGCTCAGGCCTGGATGGTCTTCTGGTCTTGGCCCTGTGGGCCAGCGGAATTTGCGTTCAGATTCGGTGATGGCCAAATCATTGATGCTGGCATGGCGATAGGCCATCAGGCCCTGGTCGTTGAATTGCCAGTTTTCATTGCCGTAGGAGCGAAACCACTGTCCGGCCTGGTTATGCCATTCGTAGGCGAAGCGCACGGCGATGCGGTTACCGGTATGGCACCAGATTTCCTTGATCAAGCGGTAATCCTGCTCTTTGGCCCATTTTTCCTGCAGGAAGCTGATGATGGCCGCACGGCCCTGCAGGAAGCGGTCACGGTTGCGCCACACTGAATCTGCTGTGTAGGCCAGAGCAACGGCCTGCGGGTTCTGCCCGTTCCAGGCATCCTCGGCTTTACGTACCTTGATGATGGCGTGCTCCAGGCTGAATGGAGGCAGGGGTGGCCTGGCAATATTGTCTGTCATAGGAACCTCGTTAGTTTGCCGCTTTGGCGGCTTGGTGTGATTAAAGTGTCAGGGTCAGGCTGGGACTGCTGGCCCGCGAGACACAGGGGCAGATCAGCGTCTTGCGCTCCTCTTGCGTCAGTACTCTATCGCGATGATCCGGAGTGCCGTCCGAATAGCCGACGGCGCACTGTTTGCACTGGCCTGTTTGGCAACTGAAAGGGGCGTCGATGCCGTTTTCCAGCAGCGCATCGAGCAGGCTGGTTTGTGCCGGCACCTGAATCTCCCGGCCGGATTCTGCCAGTTTCAGCAGTACCGGCTGATCATCCTCTGACGGCTCAAAGCCGAAACGCTCCATGCGGATTTGCGATGCCGGAATGGCAAGTCGGGTGGCCAGGACCTGTACCTCCCGCAGCAGGCGCTCGGGCCCGCAGACAAAAAACACCGTCTGTCTGTCGGCCTGCTTCATCAGCTCTGGTAAATTCAGTCGCCGGTCCTGGTCGCCGGCGTAGAGGCGCGTAATGGGGCCGGGCACCCCTTGCAGCTCATCGGCAAAGGCCATTGCTTTGCGTTGTTTGCCCGCGTAATGCAGCTCGGTGGGATGTCCCCGAGTCGGCAGGGCATGGGCCAGTGCTTTGACCGGCGTAATACCTATGCCTCCGGCAATCAGCATCACCGGCTGACCCGGTTGCAGCGACAGGTCAAAGTAATTGGACGGCGTTTCGCAGTGCAGGGTTACGCCCAGTTGGTAGGTCTGGTGAATAGCGGCAGAGCCGCCCTTGCCATTGGCCTGATTCAGTACGGCGATTTCATAGCGATCCGTTCTGGTAGGATCGGAGCACAGCGAATAGTGCCTGAGATCCCGGGTGCCATCCGGCAGTATCACCGGCACTTTAATATGGGCGCCGGGGCTGAATGGTGGCAGGGGTTGGTGGTCTTTGGATCGAAGTTCATAGGCGCGGATATTTTCACTGAGCTGGCGGATGCCGCTGATTTCCAGTGCCAACGGACCGTCGCCAAGTACCACTGGCTCGGCGCCAGAGGTTGACGAGGGGGCTTGCCCGGCCAGTCGACGGGCGAGGATCTGCTCCACCTCCTGTTCGCTGAATCTGGGGGTAATGTGTTGAGGACAGTTCCAGTCAAACGCCTCCACATGAATGATAAAACCCCGTTCCACCTTGGCCCGGTAGCGCTGCGGCTTTAGCGAGGCAAGCCTCTCTGGCTGGTCCGGGCCGACCTGTTCCACCCGGCCCAGCAGTTTCAGGCGTCGGCGATTGGGGTAGTCCATAAATATCAGAGACACCCGGTCGTTGACGCTGACATTGCCGGTACTGATGTACTGGCGGTTACCGCTGAAATCGGCAAAGCCCAGGGTACGGGCGTCCAGCACCCGCATAAAGCCCGCCGGGCCGCCGCGATGCTGCACATAAGGCCAACCGGTTTCACTGACGCTGGCCATATAAAAGCTGTCGCGTTGTGCAATAAAGTCTGCTTCCACGTTGCTAAGCAGGTAGTTGACGTCTTCGCCCTGCTCCATGCGCTCGTAATTGCTGCGGCTGCGCTGCTGGCGCTGAATGTCCTTGACGCTGTCGGTGAACATCAGCTTGGCGTATTGGTGACTCATGACAATCTCCCTTGGTATCCGGCCGCCGGCGTCTAAGCCGGGGGCCGGAAAAAGTGCCGGTGCAACCGGCAGGGTGCTGTTCAGGCGGCGTTGGCCCTCAGTGCCAGGTCGACTTTGGGAAAATCAATGTCTACCTGACTGGCTTTGCCGAGAATGTTGGTCAGTGCATTCATGCCCACATGGGTAATGATCTCGACGATGTCGGCGTCACTGTATCCAGCCTGGCGCACCTCAGCCAGTTCCTCGTCGGTGACCTCACCGCTGTGTTCGGCCAGCGCCTTGGCAAATTTTACCGCCACGGCGGCTTTGGCGTCCTGGCTGCTGCCGGCACGGTTGGCGGCGATTTCATCGCCGTTTAATCCGGCATGACGGCCAATGGCGGTGTGGGCAGACACGCAATACTGACATTCATTCTGCTGGGCGATGGCCAGGGCAATGCGCTCCCTTGTGGGCGCCTCCAGGCTGCCTTCACCGGCGATGCCGTGCAGCCCCAGGAAGGCTCGCAGGGCAGCAGGGGAGTTGGCAAAGACTTTCAAAAAATTGGGCACCATGCCCAGTTTGGTCTCAATGGCTTCAAACAGGGCCTGTTGTTCCTGGTTGGCATTGGATTTTTCAATCATTGCGATACGGTTCATGGACTTTCCTCTTGATATGGATGATGAGTAAACCTGGTCTCCGGGCAGACAGATGTCATTCCGGGTCAGTGATGTGACTATAGGAAGATTCGAAAAGAAGAAGAATATCCGTGAAATGCAATATATTATTGCGTTAAGTGGAATAATAGGGTCTGGCAATGGACAGGTTTCATCAACTGCGGGTGTATGTGGCGGTGGTCGAAGAACAGGGCTTTCAGGCCGCTGCCAGACGACTTAACCTGTCGCCCCCGGCGGTGACCCGGGCTGTGGCGGCCCTGGAAGCCGCTCTGGGTATCAAGTTGCTCAACCGGACCACCCGTCATGTACGAACCACCGAAGTGGGCTTGCACTATTTTGATGACGCCCGGCGCATCCTCAATGAGCTGGAGCAGGCCGATGAAGCGGCAGTCGGCATCAATGCCGAACCCCAGGGACATTTGGTGGTGACTGCACCCACCTTGTTCGGGCGCAACTTTGTGCTGGATTGCATTGTCGAGTATCTGCAGCGGTATCCAAAAATGCAGGTGGATGCACTGTTTCTGGATCGGATGGTGAATATGCTCGAAGAAGGCGTGGACGTCGGGGTTCGCATCGGTGACCTGCCCGATTCCACCCTGCGTGCCAGAAAAGTGGGCAGCGTACGTCTGGTCCTGTGCGCCTCACCGGCCTACCTGAAAAAAGCCGGCTTGCCTCAGCATCCTGAAGAGTTGAAAGCCCACAGTCTGATTGTCTCAAAAGCCGCCAGCAGCATGTACGACTGGCGCTTTACCCATGGGGATAAGAATCAGACTACCATCAAGATACCGCAACTCGCCCCCAGACTCACCGTCACCACCAATGATGCGGCTATTCATGCCGCCAAGCAGGGTTTTGGTATTACCCGGGTGTTGTCTTATCAGATAGCGGACGAGCTCGCCCGCGGGCAACTCAAAATTTTGTTGGAGAACTTTGAGCCCAGCCCCCGGCCGGTGAACATCATTCACCGGGAAGGCCGTTATGCCAGTCCCAAAGTGCGGGTGTTTATGGACTTACTGGCCGAGAAACTATCGGTCCTTGGAATTTTGAACTAAAACCGGCCGGATGCCTGACTTGCGACAGATCAAACAAAGTTTGCCCTGCCGGGAAACCTCACTCTTCATGCCCTAGACTGGTTGGCAATCTTGCTACCTGGAAGGATGCCCATGCACAGTCTGCCGCTTTTTCTGCAACCCCTGGTGACCCTGACGTCTCAGTTCGACAAGCTGATCCGGGACCGGTTATGGCTGAAGGTGCTGATTGCTCTGTTCTTAGGCGTGGTCTGTGGCATTCTACTGGGGCCGGATCTGCGCTTAGTATCAGCCGGTACGGTGAAAGTGATTACCGCCTGGTTGGCACTGCCCGGCCAGTTGTTTTTAGCCATTATTCAGATGATTGTGGTGCCGCTGGTACTGGCCTCTGTAGTGCGCGGGCTGGCGGCCAATAACAACCCGGCAGCCCTGAAACAAAACGGCCTGATTGCGCTGGTGTTTATCGTCGCCTCCACCGCCATTGCAGCAGCCATTGGCATTGTACTGGCATTGAATATCCAGCCCGGCGCCTATATTGAGGCCGGTATTCTGGCCGATGCCCAGACCGCGCCGCTGACCAGTGTGGTGGCCAGGGGCTTTCCCGAGCTGGCGGACCTACCCAATAAAGTTTCGGCGCTGATCCCGAAGAATCCGCTGGCCTCCATGGCCTCTGGTGAAATGCTGCAGGTGATCCTGTTTGCCGCAGTATTAGGGGCGGCGCTGCTATCCATTCCCGCCCAGCAATCCAAACCCTTGTTTGACCTGTTAGGTGCCTTGCAGGAGGTAAGCCTGCGCATTGTCTCCTGGGCCATGATGCTGGCGCCCTTTGCCGTATTTGGCCTGATTACCAAGCTGGTGGCCAATCTGGGCATTGAGGTATTAACGGGCATGCTGATCTATGTGGCCACCGTGGTGCTGGGCTTGGTGCTGCTGGGGATACTCTACTTTGTGGTGGCCAAGCTGACCTGGCCGGGTCCACTGCGCGAGTTTATCCGGCATAGCCGCGAATTGTTGTTGCTGGCCTTTTCTACCAGCAGTTCGGCGGCGGTGATGCCCATCACCCTGGATGTGACGGAGAACAAACTGGGCATTAAGGGGGATATCGCCCGTTTTCTGGTACCCTTGGGGGCCACCATCAATATGACCGGTACGGCGCTGTACCAGGGGGTGGCCACGGTATTTCTGGCCCAGGTGTTTGCGGTGGACCTGAGCCTGACCAGCTACCTTTTTATCGTGACCATGGCGGTGGCCGCTTCTATCGGCTCACCGGCGACGCCGGGGGCCGGGATTATTATTCTGAGCATGGTGCTCGAAGGCGTGGGTATTCCCGCGGCGGGTATCGCCCTGATCCTGGGCGTGGATCGGATTCTGGATATGTGCCGTACCGCGGTCAATGTACTGGGGGATGTGGTGTCCTGCACCACAGTGCAATACTTTACCGGCGGCAAGGCTGCGCCTGTGATAGAGGACAAGCTCTCAAGCCTGAACGAGCAGCAAAGCTGATTTCACCCCCGGATTTTGCCAATACTCGGAGGCTCAGGTCGCTTGCTGTTACGAATGTGCAGACTATGGGAAAAAGGTAGTAGTAAATGCGCATCATTTTCCCGTCCAGCTGTCCGCTGACACGTTTATATCGAGTGCCTTTGCCTGACAGCGGCAATTTGGAAAGACCCGCTAGAGGCCGGATCCCCGGATCCGGCCTGGGATGTTATTCAGCGCCAGATTTGTGGTTTTCAATATACGCCTGGATCTGTGCATCCAGCAGTTCCAGCGGCAAAGCACCATTACCCAGCAAGGTGTCGTGGAATTCTCGTATATCAAAATCTTTGCCTAAGGCCTCCTCGGCCCGGGCACGCAGCTGGCGGATCTTGATTTCCCCCATTTTGTAAGACAAAGCCTGACCCGGCCAGGAGATATAGCGGTCCACTTCGGCTCTAACGTTGGCCTGTGACAATGACGTATTGTCAGCTAGAAAATCCAGTGCCTGCTGGCGGCTCCAGCCCTGAGAGTGAATGCCGGTGTCGATGACCAGCCGGCAAGCCCGCCACATTTCATAGCTCAGACGACCGAAATGCTGATAGGGAGTATCATACAAGCCCATCTCCACGCCCAGACGCTCGGAGTACAGCCCCCAACCTTCACCGAAAGCACTTAAATAGAGTGTGCGACGAAAGTGCGGGACATTTTCCAGCTCTTTGGATAAGGCGCTTTGCAGATGATGGCCGGGCACGCCTTCATGCAAGGACAGGGCTACCAGTTCATACAGCGGACGCTGGTCAAGGGCGTAAGTATTCAGCCAGTAGGCACCGCCACGGGTGCCACCCACGGGGGCCGGGTTATACGAGGCCGTCGTGTAATTGGGGGCAATTTCATCGGGAACCGGTACGATGCCATAAGGCTGGCGGGGCAGTTTGCCAAAGAACTCTGGCAGCCGGTAGTCGGTACGCTTGGCAATGTAAGCGGCTTCTTTTAGCAGCTGCTCGGCGCTGGTGGCATAAAACTGGGGGTCAGTGCGTAAAAATTCAGTGAAGGCTTTAAAATCCCCCTCAAAACCGCTTTTTTCAATCAGACTGTCCATTTCAGAGCGGATGCGTTTTACTTCACTCAGGCCCAGGCTGTGGATCTCATCGGCCGTCATATCCTGGGTAACATAAGTGCGAATGGCGTGCCGGTAATAGGCCTTGCCGCCGGGCAGTTGTTCGGCCCCCAGGGTATCGCTGGCAGCGGTCATATACTCACCTTCCAGGAAGGTGGCGACACGGTCAAGGGCGGGCAGGGCGACATCACGTATTGCCGCAGTACCTTCTTTGACAAGTCGCTCGCGTTCAGATGCAGAAAAAGACGCCGGCAGATTGGCAAAAGGCTCATACAGGCTGCTCTGCTCTGGTGTATTACTGGCAAGGGCGCGCACTGTTGGCGCAATACCTTTGACCACAATTTTGGGCAATACAAAGCGATCTTGAATGCCGACCCGCATATTGGCCAGATGTTGGTCAACGTACCGCCCAAAATCCTGAATACGGCTGATGTAATCTTCATAATCCGCCACCGTATTCATGCTCAGGCCTTTACTGGCATTGAGGGCCGTATTCCAGAAGGCATAAAAGGTGTTTACCGGAATGCGGTCAAGATACAGCTCATTGGCTTCAATGCTGTTTTTCAGCACCCATCTGAGCATGGCGTGATTAACCTGATTATCGTCTGACAGCTCCTTTACCTGGATATTCTCCAGGCGCTTCAGAAACTGTTTTTCGGCGGCCAGTCGCCGCGCACGGTCTTTGTCAGCCACTGCCGGCAGGCGGTCACTGAAACCGGCTTCGCCCATGCGGCTGGCAGTAATGGGATCTTCGGCCAGGCTGTATTGCCAGTGATCCTCAATGATCTTTGCCAGGGCGTTGTCAGCGCTTTGGGCCGCGGCACTAACCGGTAAGGCCAAGGCCAACAGCAGACTCAGAAAAACAGACACAGGGAATGGATTTTTAATAGTCACCTTGGTCTCCACAGACATTTTTGAATTTGGCCGACTTTAGCATTAGCCTGTCCCAAGCGGGACAAAATTCGGCAGATGCCCTGTCAGTGCGGTTAAGCCTTTGATATGGCAATGATAAGGACGCAGATGGGATAACTTTAATCTTGCCACAGGCGTATGCATCCCCCTAGAGTATGTAAGCGCTATCACATTGATTTATAAGCAAAGGGTTGTTTTATGTTGTTATCTGCTACTGGGAGAATGCTTGCTTGTTGGCTGTTAGCACAGGCCCTGGCGGGCTGTAATGATCAGCCTTCAACTGAGTCGGCCAGTTCCTCTTTGGCGCAAGTGGAACTGGTGCAGCGGGATGGAAACTGGATCATTTTGCGTGACGGCGAGCCTTACTTTATCAAAGGGGCAGGGGGCAGCCGGCGACTGGATTTGCTGGCGCAAAGCGGCGGTAACTCCGTCCGTACCTGGAGCACCGATGAGGCCGAGCGGATACTGGATGAAGCTCATCAGCAGGGCCTGACCGTCATGCTGGGCCTGCGCCTGGGCAAGGAGCGCCACGGCTTTGACTATAACGATCAGCAGGCCGTAGCCGAGCAGAAGGAGCGAATTCGGCAGACCGTCCTCAAGTACAAAGATCATCCGGCGCTGCTGGCCTGGGGCATCGGCAACGAGGTGGACCTTTTCTATACCAACACGGATGTCTGGTATGCGGTAGAGGACATTGCCGCCATGATTCAGGCGCTGGACCCCAACCATCTGGTGACCACGGTGACTGCCGGCATCGATAAGCCCAAGGCCGATCTTATTGCCGAGCGGGTGCCCAGCATCGACTATCTGAGTATTAATATCTACGGCGGACTGGAAAACCTGCCGCAGCGGTTGACGGATATCGGCTACCAGGGGCCTTATGTGGTCACCGAATGGGGTCCAACCGGCCACTGGGAAGTGCCCAAAACCGACTGGGGAGTACCCATCGAGCAGACCAGTACCGAAAAAGCGGCCATTTACCGTCACCGATACGAACAGGGGATTGCTGGTGCACCGGGCCGGGCGCTGGGCTCCTATGCCTTTTTATGGGGCCAGAAGCAGGAGACCACCCCTACCTGGTACGGGGTATTTACCGAAGCGGGCAAGCCCAGCGAGGTGGTGGACAGCCTGACCTATCTGTGGACAGGGCAATGGCCGGCCAGCCGCGCCCCCTCCGTCGAAGCTTTTACTCTTAACGGTAAGACAGCGAAGCAGAGCGTGCATCTAAGTCCCGGGCAAACCGTTGAGGTGGCCTTGGATTACCAACCCGGCACAGGCGACAGCGCAATAGTTCGCTGGGAAGTCTTGCCGGAAAGCACCGATATCAAATCCGGCGGCGACCCCGAAGCCCGTCCGGGAGCGATGGATCTGACCTTTACCACTGGCAGCCAGCCAGGCCGGATGCAGTTTGCCGCTCCCACCAAGCCCGGCCCCTACCGGTTGTTTGCCTACGTGGAAAATGACTCAGGTAAGGTGGCCACGGCCAATGTGCCTTTTATGGTGGATACGCCCTGAGCTTTGGGGGCTTATTCCAAGCTGCTTAGTTTTTCGCAGTCACGGATTATCGGTTGTGCACTTTGCTCGCTGCAGTATGGGTAAAGAAGCGCTGCCTCTACCAATACTCAACGATGCGACTGACCTTATCGCCGGTAAACTCCAGTAAGGTCAGGCGCAGCTCCACACCGTTCTTACCCTGATACGCTCGCTGCACCGCCGCGGCCTGTTTACCCGGAATAATGCTGACCAGTTTGTAGCTGTCGGGGGCGTCGTCCCGGTAGCGCCCCTGTTTAAAAAACGCCACCGAGTTGTTGTACAGATGCTCCCTGCTGTAAATGCCGCCGTAGCCCTCATGCTGATAAACATAGTCATCAGTGTACAGGGCGAACAGGTCGTTGATGGCCTGTAGCGAGGAGAGGTGACTATAGGCGATGCGCTGGGCGCCAAGCACCTTGTTGGTCAGGGCAACAATCTGTCGTTGCTCGTCGCTTAACGGTGGTGTCACAGGTTCAGCCTGGATGGAGCCGCTCAGCAGTAATGTCAGAATCAGCAGTAGTGTTGGCATGAGTTAGTCCTGGTTGGGATTTGCAAGTTCTGTCGCCATCTGCTGGTAATGAGCCAGTAAGGGATCCTGATTGGCCTTGGCCAACGGGATGGCCCTGGCCATCAGGTCTTCGGCCATAGATAACTGTCCGGCGGCCTGGTAAGTGGCGGCAAGGGCCGCCAGCGCTTTGGCCGAAGACGGTTGCAGCTCCACCCAGCGCTTGCCCAGGGCCAAGGCTTCCTCGTAACGCTGTTCCTGGCGAAGCATCATGGCTGCTGCGCGCAAGCTGTCGGAATTTCTTGGGATATCGGCATTCGGCCAAACCTTAAATCCTACCAGCCTGCTTAGAAATGCATAATGACGGTCGATTTGCTCCAGCATCGTGCCGCCCTCAGGATTGGCGCGAAAAGCGTTAAAGTTGAGACCGATATCAAAGTGCTCCCTCGGAAACACCAGATCCAGCGCAGACAACAGCGCCGGAGCAGCCATGGGGTAGTGGCCAAAGCCATCGATTTGCTCGGTCCGCACCCGATACTGCCCGAACGCAGCCAAGCGGTTCTTAAGCCCCTGCAGTATTGCGGGCTGGCTTGGAGCTTCCTCTGCGTCGCTGCCGGCCGATGCCACATACAGATATCCTTTATGTTCCGGACGCTTGGCCAGGGTGTTTACCAGGCTGTCTGTCAGACTGGAGTCAGGGGTATAGCCCATGCCCACCACACTGGCGGCGGCGAACAGGAAGTGGGCGTCAAACAGATCCGGTTTCTGGATCAAGCTGTGTAAGGCGAAGGCGGCGGTGGGAGACATGCCGATTAGCACCCGGAATTCATGAGTACGAAACCGTTTATCCACCTCGGGCAATAACTCGTCCTGCAGGAATGCCAGGTACTTGTCCGCATCCTCACCCCAGAAAGTCTGATCCTCGGCGTTGCCTGGCAAACCGCTTTGGCTCTTGTAGAGTTTGGGCGCAATCCTCAGGTCTCCCTCGCTATACAGAGCCACGACGATGGATTTGGGCATGGACGCGGTATTGCCCAGATGCCGGGTCATGCCCGAGACCAATTCGGCCAGGGTCCAACTGTCCAGGGTATAAATCACCGGATAGCGAATGTGCTGCGCATCCAGATAATAGCCTTTCGGCAGATAGACATCTGCGGTCAGGGTCTGATTCAGGTGGGTGGAATGCAGCGAGAGGTGGATGCTGTTGTCCTCTCCCTGGCCGCTAATATTGGTGTTGGTCTCGGCATGGGTCCAGGGGCAATGCAACAAGATTGCGAGCAACAGCAATAAAGATGACATGCTGATCATTAAGAGATTTCCTTTTACTTGGAATTGGCAGGCCAGCCTAAACAAGCTGTCCAAGAATGCTTGATGGCGCTATGATTTATCACTGATTTATTTCTGATTTCTAGGATAATCAATTAGTTAAGTCATGGCTTCGGCCTGCATGGCAGGCCTTGAAGACGGCAGTGCCGGACAGGCTCTGTGTTACTATCCTTGGCCAGGGCAGGAGTATGGAACGCGAAAATGAATAAACAGTTCCGACTGGGCGAGGCCGCTGTCGACCTCACTCGCAATCAAATCCATTTGGCAGGCCGGGACATCACCCTGCAGCCCAAGGTGATGGCGGTACTGGCCGAACTGGTCCGCGCCAGGGGCCAGGTTGTCTCTCAGGAGCAACTGATGCAGCAGATCTGGGCCGGTACCATTGTCTCGCCCAATACCTTGCAGCGCTGCATTGCTCAGCTCAGAAAGGCTCTGGGTGATGACAGTAGGCAACAACGGGTAATCAGGACACACGCCAAGCAGGGTTACAGCCTGGAGTTACCGGTCTGCTTTGACCGGCAAGACAAGGAGCGGAGCAGGAGTTCATCCAGAAAACGCAGGTCGAGCAGGCGCTACCTGGCTCTGACGGCGTTGCTGCCCCTGTTGCTCGCACTCTCTTCCATTGGTTTCTACTCTTCGCAAGATCCGGCAGGCCGCTATGGCAAACTCAGCTATCTGACCACCACTGAGGGCAAGGAAAGTTTTGCCAGCTATTCTCCAGACGGCCGCTATATGGTCTTTCACCGCTATGAGGGATTGTGTGAGAACCACCTGTGGAGCAAGGATTTGGCCAGCCAGGAAGAAACTCGCCTGACCGGGGCTGCGGAATACTTTCAACAACATAGCTTCGCGCCGGGCGGTGACAGGTTGGCGTTTGTGGGCAAAAACCTGTGTGGCAAAGACGGGGTACCCGAGTGCTGGGAACTCAAGACCCTGGATTTTGCTGCAGCCCTGAACGGGCCGCAACAGCCGCAGACTCGCGTCAGTTGCGACGAAGGTATGCTGTACGGGGCGCAATGGATGAACAACGGCAGTATCGCCATGCTCAAGCGCCCCGAGGACGGGCACTGGCGGCTGATTACCTACCATCTTCGTGACGAGACCGAGCAAACCCTGTTTGCCCCGCCCGACCAGCGCCTGTACAACCTCGCCTATTCGCCTGGACTGGACAGGCTGGCTACCCTGGGCAAAACGACCAACGGCCGAAACCAGCTTACACTGCTGTCCAGTAAGGGCAAGGTGCTCAATACCATGACGCTGGTTTTGCCCGTGGCTCTTTCCCGCTATGAACTGCTGGAATTGAGCTTTCATCCCGCCGAGGAGAAACTGCTGATATACGGCCCCATCCACCAATTCGAAGTGGATCTGAACGGTCAGGTGACCCGCATCGACACTCAAGCCGCCGAGGCTATTGATTCACTGGTCTATGCTCCCCACGCCGACAGACTGCTGGGCACCTACGGGGTGATTGACTGGGACTTCTATCCCCATGCGCTACCGGGGCAGGCAGAGGACCCCATGACAATGCCGGAACCACTGGACTCCACCTTTGTGGACAAAGAGGCCAGGTTTCAGCCGCAAGGATCGCATATCGCCTTCGTGTCCAATCGTTCTGGCGTCGATCAGGTCTGGCTGGTGGCGCAGCAGCGAGTCTGGCAGCTCAGCCGATTTGAAAGCGGCGCGATTGCGGGTCTGGCCTGGTCGCCCTCGGGACAGCAGTTGTTGGTTAATCATAACGACGGCCTGTCTTTACTGGACCTGGACGGTGGCATCCGGCAACTCGACCAACCTTTTGCCGTTAAACAGCTTTATCAGTGGACGGGCGACGGTCATGTCCTGTTTTCCAGTGAGGTTGACTGGCAGCAGCAAGCCGTTGCCTACCACCTGGCTTCGGGCCAGTGGCGACGACTGGATGTCGGGGACAGTATCTGGATGCAGGCAGATGCAAAGGGGCAATTCTACAGCCTGGACAAGCACGGCCAGATCCGGCGCCTTGCTTCGGAAGACGGGGCACAATCCGCATTAGTGCTGGATGATATTGCCAAGCGTTTTGTCCTGGGCAATGACCTGTTATTGGCCGTGGATAAGCAAAATAATCTGGTCAGCTATGATCTGGCCCGTCAACAGCCACTCGACAGCCAGGCGCTTGCGCTGCCAAGCTTGTATGTGGACGACAGCAATGGCCGTCAGGCGCTGATCGCCCGCATCAGCGCGGCCCGACAGGACATAGTCGAACTGCGACGATAGCATCATTGCCAGCCGGCAACTCCATTACTCCTGGGTTAGCTCCGTACAATCAGGATTGAGCTTCCCTTGGCGGTTTTACGGCATCGGCGCGAGCTATTTTTGCTCTGCAGCGAGGTCGATCAGGACGTTCGCGCAAAATAACGTAGAACCACAGCGAGAGAGAACCTTTAGCTATTACTTTTCTTAGCGTCTTGGCGATCTCTGCGCGAGAGAATCCGGTCAGTAAGCCTGCTGGGAGAAGGGCATGCACCAAGCACCTACAGGCACAGAGAAAGTACAGATCCAATCTAAACCTGCACTGGCACTTTTCTATTGCTTATGGGATTCTGGTAGGACCACTTGAAAAAGTTGCTAGAGCCGATGGGACAGGACAACACAAACCGGGTATTGCTGGAAAAACAGGGGGCTATTGCTATCGTCACCCTAAACCGGCCGGACAAGCATAACGGCCTGGATGAGGCTATGTTTGTGCAGTTGCTGGATACGGCAAAACGGCTTAAGAAAGACCGGTCGGTGCGCTGCGTGATCCTGCAGGGCGCCGGGCCGTCTTTTTGCGCTGGGCTGGACTTTGCCTCGGTCTCCAAAAAACCGTCCATGATAGTGCGCTTTTTCTTAAAACTGCCCTGGTCCAAAGACAACCGCTTTCAGCGCCTGGCCCATTGCTGGCGCGATCTGCCCATGCCGGTGATTGCCGTGGTGCACGGCAACTGCTTTGGCGGCGGCATGCAGATCGCCCTTGGCTGTGATTACCGGATTGCCGCCCCTGACGCCAAACTGTCCATTATGGAAATCAAGTGGGGCATTATCCCGGATATGAGCGGCACCGTGACCCTGTCACGCCTGACAAGGGTGGATATCGCCCAGGAATTGACCATGACAGGGCGTATCTTCAGCGGCAGCGACGGGGCCGAATACGGTCTTGTCAGCAAACTCAGCGACCAGCCGCTGCAGGCGGCCATGGAACTGGCGACCACCATCAGCCAGAAAAGCCCGGATGCCATCGCCGCTGCCAAGGCCTTGTTTAAAAAGACCTGAAAAAAAGATACCCGCGGCGCCCTGTTCTGGGAGCGGTTGATTCAGTTGCGCCTGTTGGGTCGCAGGAATCAGCGCATCGCCATGCAAAACGGCCTGGCCAAAGACAAGGCACCTAAGCCTTTTAGCGACAGAACATCCTTCTAGTCTTGGGCCTGCACGCTGTAGCAGTGTGACGGGAAGTGGCCTCTCCCTGCAAAGGAGGCGGGCCACTGTCGGATGTTGTTGTAATCACAATCTAATAAAGCCAGTTTATATAGCCTAATATAATAACAACTCCGCCTGGGCCAGCTAGCATTGATCGCTGGGCACGGGGTGACTTCTATCCATCCCTTTGCGATGTCTCCATTGATAGTTCCTGTGTTGTATAGCACTTTGCGGACAACCAATGAAAACGCTTCTGTTATTGAGTTTGAGCTAGACAATTCTGCTGTTGGTATTGTCAGTACGACTCTTGTTCTCCACGCCACCGGCAACTCAGGTATCCGGCCACGACAGTGCTGTTCCTCAACCTGTTGAGCTCCCCCGGCCTGAAATCGTCACAGCTTTCTCCAAGGTGCCTGCACCGCCTGCAGATTTGACTGACCTGCGTAAGATCATCCGTGAAGAAATCGCAGTATTGGGACAGGTTCTCATAGCTCAGGCACAAGGTCCTGTGGCTCTTGCGGAAGAATCTCTTAGTGAAGAGGAGCCCCGCGAACAACAAAAGGTATTGGTTGAGCAGCGTCTGTTGGGGCATATCGCCGATGGTTATATCTCGGATGCGGATATGACGCGGCTTCAACAAAAAATTGCGCAACTCGATGTCAGGAGTCGCAAGGAAATGCTCGGCCGTTTGGCCCGGGCGTTACAATCTGGTGAGTTGGAAGGCCGTTTTTAGTTCCACACTCTATTAACGAGGAATAATAAATGAAAACCTTATCCACCGCTGTACTGATGGCTCTAGTTGTAAGCTCTGCCGGCGCTTTTGCCGGTACCACTCAACCTGCTCCCGTGGAAGTGGATCTCGATCTGATGTTTGCTCACGGGGACATGGAGTCGGCGAGGTGGGCCAAAGGCGATGATCTGATCGGTTGCGGTATCCGAACTTTTGATAATGGTGCAGGCGGGGTCGTCAACATTGGCTTCTGTCAGGCGCAAGATGGGGATGGTGACAGCGCAATTTGCACCACCGACAGAATGGATCTGCTCGAAACTATGTATGCTCTTAATGACGATTCATACATTCGTTTTTCCTGGGACATGGATGGAAACTGCACGGTATTGGGCTTTTCCACCCAGTCCTTGTATCACAATAAGGATAACCCCTCTTTTATCAACAAGAAGAACTGAACAGATGGCCGCTTGGTAGCAAGCGGCCATAGTTTCTTAGCTCCCCGGACCCGATGGAGCCATCATTGGAGGGGAGAATGTTAAGTAAGCATGGGTTTATAAGTCAGGAGACGCAAAATGCCAAAGTATGTGATTGAACGGGAGATTCCAGGTGCCGGCAAGCTGTCGGCCGAGGAACTTAAAGGGATTTCGCAGACCTCCTGCGGTGTATTAAGCGAGATGGGGCCGGAGATCCAGTGGCTGCAAAGCTACGTGACAGGCGACAAGATCTATTGCCTGTATATCGCTCCCAATGAACAGATGGTGCGGGAGCATGCCGAACGCGGCGGATTTCCGGCCAATCGGGTGTCTCAGGTGAGGTCGGTGATCGATCCCACCACAGCCGAGTAGCGTCTTTATTCCTATTTACAATCCATGCGCAAACTGTCTGCGCATGGATTGTGAGCTAAGCTGCTTGGCAACATGATTTTCTGACTCAATCCTGATGTCTGTTACCTCGACAAAGTCTGCTTGTAATACTTCCATCGATACTGAACTGCTGGCACAAGCCAGAGAGCTGAGTATCAGTCCCTCAGCCGTATTAGAAAGGGCACTGTACAAAGAGGTAAAGGCGGCCCGGGCCCGGCAGTGGCGCGAACAAAACACGGAGGCGATAGCCGAATACAATCTGGAACTGGAAAAGCAAGGTGGCACTTTTGCTGAGCGTATAGGCCAGCTATGAAGTTCGAACACTTTGATCTGGGGAAGATAGGTGAGCAAAGGGTGGTGCTGCTGACCAACCCCCTATTCCATGAGATCGATGCCTTGTTGGTTGCTACCCTTAAGCCACACACAGGAAGAAAATTGATCACCGGCCTGCAAATTCCCGTTGTCGTAGGTGACGAGGCATTGTTCGTAGACCTGCTGGATATGGGCTCTGTCTCCAGCAGCCGGATTAAGAGCGTGGCATTTACCTCATTGGCATCTTATCGAAGAGAGATAAAGTCCGGCCTGGATTTGCTGGTGGATGGTTTTTAACCGCCGCCCTTTTAGTGACTATGAGCATCTTTTATCATCAGTTCTATAAAAGGTTGATACGTTTGCGCATCTACTGCTTTGAACTGAGTTGTACCGCCAAATTCCGGCCACCCCCTGTTTAAACCTTCCATTACCGATGGTGGCAGGGTTTCTTTGCTTAACAGGGCGGCGCTTACCCGGTCGCATACCTCAGTTGCCAGGCGGCACAATACCGGGCCTACCGGGATAGGGGGAGAGCGCCACAGCTCCTGTACCCTGGTGGTTAGGCTGCTGTCTGCAGCCAGCGCCAGGTCATATACGCCGGAAGCCAGGCCGGCCAGATCGGTTTTGCCTGTCAGCACCGCCTGTAGCGCCTGATCGTGGCTGCCACTGTAGATAACCCTGGCGAATGCCGAAGCCAGGTTATTGAATCCCAGCTCCGCAAGATACCGGCGCGGCATCAACCCACCCGAGGTGGAATCCCGCCAGACCAGGGCCAGACGAAGCTCATGAGTGTCCCTTATCCATGCCTGCTGGCCGGCCACCTTCGGGGACGCGATCAACACTGATCGGTAGCCGTTTCCGGTGTCCGGTGACACGTCCGGCACCGCTGCGGTTGCCACGGGCAGGTCAAGGCTGGCGGCCTGCAGGTAACCAAGCAGATTGGGAACGGCAATATCGACTTTACCCTGGCCGATCATATTGATCAGGTCGCTTGGGGAGTCAAACAGCATCAACCGGGTCTGCCGGTCAAGGGTGGTTCCCAGATAGTCGGCCAGGGGTTTGATCGCCGCTGTGCGGTCCACTTTCGCATAGGCATAAGTTGCTATCACAAGGGGCGTTGGCTGGCTTGCCTGGACCGTAAATGGGCCGCCTGTTGTGATTAGAAGCCAACACAGCATTGTCTGCCAGAGCTTTGTCCGCCCTGATAAGCCGTTCAGTGTTTCCCGCATAACATTATTCCCGATATTTAGAGGCCCTGGCTGAGGTGCAGTATGCCCAGGCCAGCCAGCAATAACTGAATTTACAACAAGTTATTACTGATAACGTAACAACGGTCATCAAGATGCCAGTGCGCCGAAAACTTTTTAACTGATAGGGACAGGGAAAATCGCGTTACTGGTTTTTGCCTGTGCACTTGCATAAGCCAGCCTTATCCGACACTTAAGATCTAACTGTTTGTTTTGCAAAGGGTGGCTTGCTAGATTCTTGCTCCTTAATTAAGGAGCAAGTCATGTTTAAAGTCCTTCCCCTGATCCCTTTGCTTTTTTCGCCCCTGCTGTTTGCCAAAGAGCCTGGCGAGTTGGCCAAAGCCACGGCCGAGTACGCCGTTACCACTTACCAACAGGCCATGGTCGACAGCCTTAAAAGCCTGGTCAGGCACAATACGGTGGCGGTGGAGGGAGTCCCTTCGCCGGATAATCCGGTGCATCAGGCCTTTAAGCAGGACCTGATTCAGCAGGCCGGCGAGCTGGGCCTGGACTATCAGGACTATGGCTATGTGGTTGTCATCGGTCTGGGAGAGGGCCCGGAGCGGATTGGTCTGGTCACCCACGGCGATATCCAGCCGGTGAATCCAGATAAGTGGGCAAAATCGCCTTTTGAACTGGACATGACCACGGAGCCTGGCAAGCTGCTTGGCCGGGGTACCGAGGACGACAAGGGGCCAATTTCCACTGCCTTGTACGCCATGAAAGCCATAAAGGACCAGCAGATCCCGCTGACCAAGCGGATTGAGCTCTATGTTTATATGGCCGAAGAGTCAGACTGGGCGCCCCTCCAGGCGTTTATCAAAACCCATGAGCTGCCTGAGCTGAATATCACCATCGATACGGAATATCCGGTAGTGACGGCAGAAAAAGGCTACGGCACTCTGAGTATGACCTTTCCCCACCATAGCCTGAGCTCAGAGTCACCCTACCTGGAAAGCTTCGAGGGCGGCTTTTTCGGCAGTCAGATCCCTGAGGATGCCAGAGCCGTCATTGCCAATGCCTCACAGGCACTGCTTGAGCGCATTAAGCAAAAAGCCGCGGCGCAAACGGGCATGCAATACGACTATCAATGGCGGGACGACAGCCTGATTGTGACGGCGCTGGGCCGCTCGGCCCACTCTTCCAAGCCGGAAAACGGCGTTAACGCTATCACCCATCTGGCTGAGGCCCTGGATGTGCAAAGCTGGCCGACCAATGCGGCCGGGGCTTTGGTGACTTTTATCAATGAGCAACTGGGCACCGGACTGTACGGCAAAAAGTTTGGTGATATTGCCTACGAGGATGCGTTTATGGGTCCCATGACAGTGTCGCCCACCGTTATTAAGCAGCTCGACGCCGGTATTCAACTGAATATCAATATCCGCCGGCCCCGGGGTAAAACGGCTGAGCAACTGGAGCAGGAAATCAATCAGGCCGTCGACAACTGGCAGGTCAGCAGCGGCGTCATCCTGCTGGATCGCAACAATCGCATCGATGATCCCTTTGTGCAGACCGATGCGCCCCATGTCGGCACCTTACTCTCGGTTTTTTCCCATTATTCCGGCATGGAAGATGCCCAACCCGTATCAATCGGCGGCGCCAGCAATTCCAGGTTGTTTCCCACCGCCGTAGGGTTTGGCCCGTCCATGCCCGGCGAGGAGTACACCGGCCACTCTGAACACGAATTTATCAGCCTGGAGCAGTTTGTGCTGAACCTCAAAATGTACACTGCCGTGCTGGTGGAGCTCGCCCACTAGTTGGCAGCGGCGCTTAGTGCGCCGCTTCGTCTTCATCCTTGTCCGAAATACCCTCTGCCCGGGTCACCGGGTAGCCCAGGTTCATCCAGCCGAAGATACCCTCCCAGAGTACTGCGGTTTTGGTATAACCCTTATCGCGCAACTGGCGGATCACATGCTCGGTGGCGGCCCTGGGACAGGAGCAATAGCCGACGATCTGCACGTCTTTTGGCAGATCTGCCAGCTTGTCATCCAGATCGCTGTAGTAGGGAAAGGGAATGGAGCCTTCGATATGAGCGCGCTGCCATACCGAGGGCACCCGGGTATCCAGCAGAATCATCCGGTTTTTGGCCTGCAGGGCCTGATGCAGGTCGGCAGAGGACACATACATATCGTCCGTCAGGGTAAAATCCGGATCCTCGCCCTGGGGATTCACCACATATTGGTCCGGGGTGGGCAAGGTCTTTAGCACCGTCTTTTGTTCGTTAAAATCCCGAGCTTTGCTGCGGATAAAGGCGGTGACATTGTCGATATCCTGTTCGGAAAGAATACCGTCAAAGGACTGCATTGGCGTGCCGTCGCGACCATTGACAATGGCATAGCGGATAAACTCGTCCTTGTTGTGGGCCAGGGCCGATGGGTTGGCCAGGGCCGGCGCATTGACCCCTTCGCCATTCTTGCCATGGCAACCGGTGCAGTGTTGCTCAAATACCGCTTCTCCCCGGGTGATATCTCCTTCCACCGGGTTTTCCGTCAGCCTGACCCGCTCGGCGCCAGATTGCCAGAACAGCCAGTAGGTCAGATCCCAGACCTCATCAAGGTTCATCGGTCCTCCCACTTCATCCAGATAGCCGGCCATGGCAGTGCCTTCACGGCCATAGGACAGCGGTCGTAAAATCGAATGGGGTACGCCGGACTCGAACAGGCTTTTGCTGCGCAGGGAAGGGGCGTGGTCATTGGCGTAGCCTTCCCGGTCAGCCCCGTGACACAAGGTGCAGTATTTCTGGTAGTTGGCCGCAGCCCGGGCGGCCTGTTCTTCGGTGAGCTCCCGTGGCGGGTCCTGTTTTTCATAGACGGGTCTGGCTGCCAGCGGGACCGCAAGGGCCAGACAGCCCAGGGTCAATATTATTCTGTTCATGGGGTTCCTTGTTGTGCCTGCCTGCTCCGGTGAAACACAAGACGCAGACGCTGATATTCTGACCTTACCCGTTTTTACGAGATGTGTTCAATCTCTGCGCCAGACAACTTTTTTTAAGGATTAACGGAGGATGACCGGCAGGCTGAATAATCACGCCTTAGTGAAAGCTCAGTGGCGTCCTCTCGGTCTTTACTGGTTCTGAGCATAAGGATCAAGGAAACCAATACAATGAAGCAATCCAAATACGGGATACTGGGAGTCTGTCTGCTGGGCCTTATTCCTGCGACGTCCGGCCTGGCCCAGGAAAGAATACAGGCTCAGGACATGGTCGCCCTGTTTGAAAAATTGTCCGGTCCGCAGCCAGGGCACCGCAAGGCCCATGCCCGCGGACTGTGCGCCACAGGCACCTTCGCACCGGTTAAGCTTGCGACCGGGGAACCGTTTGCCGGCGCGGCGCTGTTAAGCAGCGGCGGGTTGCCGGTACTGATGCGGTTTTCCATCGGCGGCGGCAACCCCGATGCCGATGAGCGCATGCCTGGCACCCGTGGGCTGGGACTGCAGATTGCTCTGCCCAATGGGGGCCTGCACAACTTTACCGGTAATAACTTCCCGGTCTTTGCCGGTAAGGATGTGGAAACCTTCCACGGCTTTTTATCCACCCTGCTGCCCGATGAGCAGGGTAAACGGGATCCGCAGCGCACCCTGGACTTTGCCGATGCCAATCCCAGTGTGAAGGACCATATGGTCTGGCAAAAAAGCGCACAGACGGCAGCCTCCTTTGCCAATACCGAGTTCTACGGCCTGCATACCTTCTACTTTGATGGTGCCGACCAGCCGCGGGTAAAATTCCGCTGGCACTTAAGTCCGGATTTGGGGGTGAAGACCTTAACGGCCGACCAGGCCCAGGCCAAACCGGCGGCGTTTCTGGCCCAGTCCCTGGCAGGACAACTGGAACAGGGCCCGGTTAGCTTTAGCCTGATGGCCAGCCTTGGAGCGCCGGAGGATAGTGACACCGACCCGTCCAGCCAGTGGCCGGCCCACAGGCCTCAGGTGAAGCTGGGTACCCTTACCCTGCAGCAAAGTGGCGGCGATCAGTGCACGGGCAAGAACTTCGATCCCAATGTGCTTTCGGCGGGGTTTTCCGGCAGTGACGATCCGGTACTGAAGATGCGCTCCCCGGCCTATGCCATCTCCTTTGGTAAACGGTTGAGCGGCCAATAGCCGCTTTATCGCTGTGTCAGGCGGTGCATCAGTAACGCTGCCCGCTTGGCCTGTGCGGGCAGGGCATCCAGATGGCCTTTTTCTTCTACCGTGTGGCCGCCGGTGCCTTTTAAGCCCAGGCCATCGATGGCCATGTCCACATGGGCGGCGGCAAAGGAAACATCGGCCGCGCCGGCATTAAGCGGATTGACCGGCGTCACCTGTCCCTGATCCAGATCCTGGCTGACCTGGCTTAGCAGACTAAGCAGCTTTTTGTTGCCCTCAGTGGGCGCCATGGGCGGATAGCCTTCGCCGATTTCAATCACGGCCTGGGTTTGTGGCAGATGCTGGCCGACGATAAAGCGCATTTTGTCTTTGACCCGTTCGAGCTGCTGTGGAGAAACAGCCCGGATATCGCCTGTGACCAGCGCGTGTTCGGCCACCACATTGTTTTTGCCAAAGGCGCTGCCGCTGTTGTCTGCCGGATTATGCTCCACTGCTGTGCCGCCCAGGATGCGGCCGGGGTTAAAGGTCAGCAGGCTCTCGCTGCGCAGCTCGGTATAAAAGCTGTTCAGGATCCGGGATGCCTCATAAATAGCGCCGGCGCCGACGTCCTCTGAGAATACCTGCGAGGAATGGGCAGGATTGCCCTTGATCCGCAAGGTCCAGTCCACCGAGCCGCGGCGGGAAATATTGGCCGTTGCCGGGTTGCCGTCGCCGTCTTCAAAGCCGATGGCAATATCGGCCCATTTGGCCGCATCAAGCAGCGCTTTTTTGGACAGGTCCAGGGGCCGGCCACTGAGTTCCTCGTCGCCGGTGATCACCACACGGATATTCATCTTGTCCAGTTCGCCTGCCGCTTTCAATGCGCGCAGGGCTTGCAGCATAATCACATTGCCGCCTTTCATATCGCTGATGCCGGGACCCCTGGCGATATTCTCATCGACCATTTCAAATTTTTGGAAGGGACTGTCCGGCTCAAATACCGTATCCAGGTGGCCGATCAGCATGATCTTTGCGCCAGCGCCGCCGTTGAGTTCGGCCACCAGGTGTCCGGCGCGGTTAAAGGCGCTGCCATCTTCGAAACGCACATTAAAGCCCAGGGCTTCAAATTCCGGTGCCAGCCTGTCGGCCACCTTGCGCACGCCGGCAAAGTTCATGGTGCCGCTGTTGATATTGACCAGTTCCTCCAGCAGTTTGACTGCCTGCTCCTGGGTCTGATCGATATGGGCAGCCATCTGCATTTCGGCGTCGGATAAATCCGCCTGCACGGTCTGGCTGAGCATCGCGGAAAAGCTCAGGGCGAGTAGCGTTCTTATCATCGTATTCTGGTTTTATTTGCGGGATAGGGGCCATTACTATTACAAATTTAGGGGGGTATTGCGACTATGTCAGCATTGCCATTTTTTTGAGTATTCTCCGGCGAACCGGAGGCACGGCCATCGCCATATTGGCCAGGCTCAGCACCAGTCGGATCATCCTGCCCTGTCGCCACAACAGGATCCGGGTAAGCTTGTCGGTAAACCGGTTGACGCCGCTTTGAATCTCGTCCCGGCGGGACTGCGCGTAATGATGCAGCGGCGCATCGGTCCCTTTGTCCAGGGCGGCCAGGATGGCCGGGCCAAGCAAAGAAGCATCTATTATGCCGGCATTCATCCCCTGGCCCCCTACCGGACTGTTGAGGTGTGCGGCATCTCCGGCCAGCACAATGGCCCCTTGGGAAAACAAGGTGCTAAGCCGCTGGTGCAACCTGAATTCGCTTTGCCAGACGTTGTGATAGGGCTTGCCGAACAGGCTTTGTACTGCTTCTTCGATTCGCTGGTCCAAAGGGATGGAGTCGCCCGGGGCAAAGGGCAGGATCAGACGCCATCGGTTATCTGTCATACGGATGCCGATAGCAAGGGCAGGGCTCGTGGTGAGTCGGGGAAAGGGCAGATGTGCGCTGTCTTCTATGTCCACATCGGCCAGTGCCGCCTGGGCCTGGTAGGTTTTGCCTTCCAGGGCGGCGCCAATTTGCTCACGCACCAGACTCTTACCACCGTCACAGCCCACTGCGATCCGGCATTGAGCACGGCGGCGGCCCTCAGGTGCTGTGTAGCTTAGCTGTACACCCTGTTGCTGCTGGGAAACGGACTCCACCTTGCAGTTAAACCGGAGCCTGGCGGTGGGCTGCTGCAACAGCGCGTCCCGAAGTATGGCTTCAGTGTCTGACTGGGGTAACACCAGCAGTTGCGGGTAGGAGGTGATGTCAGACAACTGTGCCAGAGGGGCACAGAACAAGGTGCGTTGTTTATCCACGTCCTGCAACGACAGTCGAGGTACAGTGATGGCTTGTTGCAGAAATTGGTCGATAACCCCCAGATCGGCAAGGATTTCCTGGGTGGCGGGCCAGATGGCCGGGGCCCGCGAATGTTCAGCGGTGTCAGGGTTTTTTTCCAGCAGCAGCACCTCGGTGCCCTGCCGGGCAAGCCCTAAACCCAGGCATAGCCCCACCGGACCTGCTCCGACTATGGTGACCAGGCAATCATCCCTGTGAGTATTTTCCATGCTTCCCCTGCCAGCATTCCTACTGAGGAAAACTCTAGCCGCCCTGAGCCTGATTCTCCAGTCAGGTCGTGCCGCGGATGACATTCAGCGGTGTTTTGTCAGATTAAAACAACAATTAGGTTTATAATCCCGGCTTTACGCAAAATGGGAGTGAATATGAAAGTCTGTGGTGTTGAACTGAAAGGCAACGAAGCCAATATCTGTCTGTTGTCTCTCAAAGACGGCCTGTTTCATATTCCCGACTGCCGGGCCCGCAAACTGACTTTAAACGATGCCGGCGCTGCGGGTTTGAAGCACTTCCAGGCCACCTTTGCCAAACTGATGCAGGATTACAAAGTAGAGAAGGTGATCATTCGCGAGAGGCCGATGAAGGGCAAATTTGCCGGCGGTGCCGTGGGATTTAAAATGGAGGCGGCCATCGAGTTGATTGATAACCTGGAAGTGCAGACTTTCGGTCCCACCGAAATCAAGGCCTCGTTAAAGCGCAATCCCCTGTCCATCGATTTTGCCGGTACCGGGCTCAAGCAGTTCCAGGAGCCGGCCTTTAGTACCGCCTATGCCTGGCTGATGCAGGAAAAACACAGTCCCAAGGCTGTTGAACCTGACAGCCCCTGGGCCCGGTAACTGCCGGGCCAATAAGCGGCCGCCACCTCAGTTACCTGCCAGACACCCTGTTTTGCCGGTGTCTGTTGCCCAACAGAAAAATATTTTGCGGCTTGTTGTAATCTTTCTTAACTAGCCAGGACTACCTCCAGTGAACTCGGAAATTATCTGAATCCACTGGAGAAAAAATGACAACAGCAAGATGGACCATACTGGCCCTGGGGCTTATAAGCACCTTCTCTGTTTCGGCAGTAGAAGATTATCTGCTCCATAACGCCAACCTCATCGACCCCTATAGTGAAACACACACAGCCGACGGCTGGATCCAGGTAAAGGGCGACCAAATCGTTGCACTGGGCAGGGGAACACCACCTGATGCCGCTACCCCTATCGACCTGCAAGGGGCGTATCTGCTGCCCGGGCTGGTGGACGGTCATCTTCATCTGACTGCCGGTCCGCTGCAGGTCAGTATTGAGGACGGCGCCCCCAAAATCAGTATGAAGAGTGACGACGAGGTAACGAGGTTTCACGCCCTGGCAGCGCTTTCTTCCGGCATTACCTCGGCCTTCAGTCCCGCTGGCGATCCTATTGCCAACCAGGCATACCGGGACAAACAACAAGAAGGCCAGTGGCGCGGCCCGACTCTGACTTACGCCGGTCTGACCTTCGATCCTACGCCTATTGAGGGTGGCTCTGTATACCCAGCGAATGTACAGGACTGGCGGAATGAAATCGCCCGCCAGAAAGCCCTTGGGGTTACTCATATCAAGCTTTACCAGGGGTTGTCAGAAACAGAGCTGGCCCGGGGGATTGAGCTGGCCCATGAGGCAGGACTTAAAGCAATCGCTCATCTGGACAAAGTCAGCTGGCAGGTGGCGGTGGATGCCGGCGTGGATGCGCTGACCCATGCGCTGCCCACCTCAGCCGATCTGCTGCCGCAAACCAGCCGCGCTGCTTTTGAATCTTCCCTGGACCCGCTCAGCAGTAAGCACCTGTATCACTGGTTTGAGCTGGTGGACTTTGACGCGCCTCCCGTGCAGAGGCTGATTCGGGATCTGGCAGACAAGCAGGTTCGGGTGGACCTGACTCTGGTGGTGAACGAGATGATGTATTTCTATCCCGGCCTGGATGAGCGCTATCCGCACAACGGCTGGCAACAACACCCCAAAGTGGCGGCCAGTTGGCAGTCAAATCTGGGGGCCTCTTTGTATAACTGGAGCGAGCAGGATTATCAGCGGGCGCAGGCAGTGTTTCCCAAGGTGCTGGAGCTGATGACCCGGCTGCACCAGGCAGGGGTGCCGCTGTTGATTGGCTCAGACAGTTATTCTGGGGGGCCTTGGTTCTGGCGCGAACTGGCATTGCATCAGCAGGCCGGGCTGGACAACTGGAGCATATTGCAGGCCGTGACCAGCGAAGCGGCAAGCAAACTGGAACTGGGTAATGTGGGCCGGTTGAAGCCAGGCTACCAGGCCGATTTCGTTATCCTGCCCGCCAACCCACTGGACGATATCAGTGCCATCAGCGGCCTGACACAGGTGGTGCAAAAGGGCATCCGTTATGACGTGCAGCAACTTCGCCACGAACTTTCACAAACAACTGAACAAGACTAAATCAAAGAGGAACACAAGATGACTGAGTTTATCAATAACTTTTCCCAGGCCTGGCAGGACAGCAGTGTGGGCGCCTTAATCCTGTTCGGATTGTTCTTCCTGCTGGTGTATTTTCTGCCAAGCCTGCTGGCGGTGTTTTTTAACCGCCGCAACCTGCTGACCATTGCCGTGCTGAATATTCCGGCAGGCTTCTCGCTGATTGCCTGGGGCGCCCTGATTGTCTGGGCCTGCACCGGAAAAGCCGGGCGCTATATACAGACCAAGCTGGCGCAGCGTGGCCAGGCCGCCGGAGTGCAGTAGCAAGCTGGCACTTTGAGGGCCAGGGGATTCGGGCTAACCTAAAGCCATGAACTACCTGGCCCATCTCTATCTTGCCAAGCCTGACGCGGATTCCCTGACGGGCAATCTGTTGGGGGATTTCTGCCGCGGCGTGGATACCCTTCAGTATTCAACCAAAGTCCGGGCCGGGCTGGAAAACCACCGGCTGGTGGACCGTTTTACCGACCACCATCCCAATGTCAGGGCTGCCAAACAACGCTTCAGCCGGACCCGCCGCCGTTTTGCCGGTATCGCCCTGGATGTGCTGTTCGATTATTTCCTCATCCAGCACTGGGACCGCTTTGCCGATGAACCTTTTGAGGCATTCTGCGCCAGAGCTTACCAAAGGCTGGCGTCCCGCCTGCCGATTATGCCGCCGCGCATGCAACAGGTAGTGGGCAGCATGATACAAAGTCATTGGCTGGCCCATTACCAAAGCCTGGACGGGGTGGCCCACGCGCTGGACAGGATTGCCGGCCGTATCCGCTTTAGCAACCAGTTTGCCGGCAGCATTGTGGAAATTCGCGCTAATCTTGGTGAGTTCGAGCATTGCTTCGAGCAGTTTTTTCCTGCTCTGGTCACTCATGTTGACCGGCATGGACCCGAATAGTCCAGATGCCGGTGCTTGTGTTGCCCTTCGGCGTAGGGCATCTTGATAACCAGGTCCTGGCCGCTGCGGCCAGGCACAGATAATTAAGTTTGATTCAGGAAACCTCATTTGAACATCAGCAAAGTTCAGTTGCAGCAGGCGGTGGAGCAGGGCATTTTATCCCAGCAGCAGGCCAGTCAACTGGTAGAGTTTGTTCATAGCCATCCGGCCGGCAGTCCCCGTTTCGATTTTTCCCATCTGCTCTACTATCTGGGCGGATTGATAGCCATAGGCGCCATGACCCTGTTTATGAACCTGGGCTGGGAGCGCTTCGGCGGCTGGGGTGTGTTTTTTATCTCGCTGCTTTACGCCGGTATTGGCCTGAGGCTGTGCCAGGGTTTTGCCGCCCGGGGCTACGCCGTGCCGGCGGCTGTCTGCGCCACTTTTGTGGTGGCTGTGACGCCGCTGGCCATCTTCGGTCTGCAACAAGGGCTGGGCCTGTGGCCGGACGATCAGTTGTACCGGGACTACCATCGCCATATCGCCTGGCAGTGGCTGTATATGGAACTGGGCACCCTGGCAGTGGGGCTGATCATGGTCTGGCGATTGAAGTATGCCTTTCTGGTCATGCCCATTGCGGTGACCCTGTGGTATCTGTCCATGGATGTGGCAGCCCTGCTGACCGGCGGCTGGGTGGAGTGGGAGTTGCGGATGCTGGTCTCACTCTATATGGGGCTGCTGATTATCGCTCTGGCCTTCTGGGTGGATATGCGTTCGGTTAACCAGGCCGATTATGCCTTCTGGCTGTATCTGTTCGGCGCCCTGGCCTTCTGGTGTGGCCTGTCATTCCAGCATTCCGACAGCGAATGGTCGAAGCTTCTTTATTGCCTGCTGAATCTTGGCCTGATGGGCGTGGGTATGTTGCTGGTGCGGCGGATCTTTTTGGTGTTGGGGGCCCTGGGCGTTTGTCTCTACCTGGGGCACCTGGCCTCCAACCTGTTCCGGGACAGCTGGCTGTTTCCCATCGCTCTGACGGCCATTGGGCTGCTGGTGGTCTACCTGGGCATTCTCTGGCAAAAACATGAGTCTTCTATCACACAGCGCGTGCGTGGTGTATTGCCGGAGCCGCTGCGCCGGTTACTGGCCTCCCGCCTGCCGGCATAGGATCTTCAAATCTGCCACACCGTATTGACATCTGTCCTTCACGCTCTAATATTGGCGCCTCAGGTGGCAGAGACGCCTGTCCGCAGAAGATGAATTCACTCTGATCAACACTTTATCTGTCCCGGTTCAATTTGAACCTAAGTTGGCTTTGCGGAACGCCAAATATGCTTAGGAGAATTGAATTGTGAAACTTGCTTTTCCCTCGTCGCCTGCCTTCCCGAATTGTCCGCAATTATGGGCTCTGCCATTGATATCGCTTACCGGCCTGATTGCCAGATCTGTTTTTGCATCTTTTGTGCAGGAGGTGGCAAATGCAACTGGCCGTTAATGAACTAAAGATCCGGGCCAAACTGCTGTTAAAAGCACTCAGGTCGGGTCACAGGCCAGACTGGCTGAGCGGCTCGCAGAGCCTTCGCGACGAGTGGCAACTGAAGGATTGCCAGACGCTGCTGGCCCAGAAGAGTGGCTTTCGCGACTGGCATCATGCCCGGCTTATTCTCAGTGGCGAAGCGACCAGGGACGTGAGCCCGGACTTTGGTGAACTCTGGTATGCGCGCGCCTGTGGTGTTCTGATTAACCAGTGGTTTGCCGATTATGCCCCGGCGAGGCAGGCCCTGCTGGCCGAAGGGGGAAGCTGCCTGTTGCCCTACAAACGGCAGTTTGTAGTGGCCGCGCCTTTGTACACTGAGCTGCTGGGGTTGTCTGAGCAAACCCTGGCCTGGCATTCCCTGAACCATGATCTTATCGACGGCTATGGGACTCCGGCCTGGGATCTGTTGGCCCTGGCTTGTCTGTGCCATAAACTGGATAGTCTGAAATAACCCAGGGGCAGCGGTATGGCCGCTGCCCTGACCAACCCGCATCAGGTCCCTATGAACAAAACCATCAAGAAGCTGGATGACAATGTGGTCAAGGCATTGACTCTGGTCTGCGAAGACGCCAAAAGCTGGGCGCCGGGTTTCCTCTGGCTGACCCATACGGCCAGTTATGATCGTTTCCCCGGTTCGCTGGTGGTGACCTGTGTATTTGCCACCCAGATTCAACTGCAGGCAGCGTTCGATGACGAACTGGATAAGCGATTGCGTCGCGAAGTTCAGGGAAGGCTGTTGCGGGCCGGTATCCGGTTAAAAGACATTCGTCGTAATGTGCGCCTGGACAGCGAAGAAGCCTGCCAGGCACAGGATGACGGTAACTGGCAAAAGCGCTTGCAGCGCTTTGCCGGATAGCCACAGTGAGGATCGGGAGGACCGGTCCGGGAGCATGCCATCACCGGACCGGTCGGTTTTTTATCCCATTAACGTCGGTAGCTTAGGCTCATCTCCTGAAAACGCCTGGCATTGACGAATCGGTCCAGCCAGTCGGTAAAGGCCACACCTTGGGCACTGTCCTGCTGATAAAAGGGATGGGGGAGTTCTTCGGTGGCATAGGTGTCTGTGAGGACCGTATGGACAGTGCCTGCTCCGATATAGTACTGGTAGTTGTGTGTAGTGGCTGACAGGTAGGTCAGCGATAATTCCATTCTCAGGTTCCATTCCCAGAAATACAAAAAGTCAGTGGGCTGCAGGCCCCAACTGAAGGGATCCATATTCCCCCTGTCCAACTGGTGCATGATTTTCAGGAACTGTACCTGCACTGCGTCCCGGGCCGTGCTGTATTGAGCAAACCTGTGCTCGGGATAGGCCCTGCGCAACAGATCGAAGATCTCTACGTTCAGACCCAGGGCGGAATAAGTGCCCAGGCGATTCAGGAAAAGGGGTGCCAGGCTGTGTTCCAGATTCCAGGCCTTGCCCAGCGAAAACACGTTTTGGATGAAGCCATGGGTTACCACGGCGGCCGAGGCATCTGCCAGCAAAGCGGCGCGACTATGGGGAAAGATCTGCTCCAGGTAAGGAAAATTGAGGGTAGCCCCATAGCCTCCGGCACTGGAACCGGTCACCAGCAGTTTCTCGACATTGTCGTTGTCCAGGGCGAAATGTCCTTTCAGCCACTCCCTGACCGCCAGGAAGTTGTCAAAGCCCCTGTGTCTGACCAGGACAGGGGCACCGGGTGTGCCGGTGATGCTGCCGTCCTGGTCTGTATAAGGCACGTCATTGGAGCCTACATGGATATCCCCGGTGCAATAGGGGATAAATACCTGGCTCCAGTTTCTGAAGGGGTTGTCCGGGTTGTCATGGTCAAACACTCCGCCCGCTCCGACGGGGGTGTTTTCTATGGCCATGGAGGGGTTGTAGGCGGGCCTGGCCCCTGGTACATCTGACAACGCCAAGGAGGCCACGCAACCGGCATCTTCCCAGCATGAGCCCCCGCCATTGAAGAAGATCAGCAGGTTGTCGCTGGTGCCCTGCTTGAAATAAAAGCGAAAGCTGTTATCCATCGGCGTACCCTCAACCGGATCCATAACAGTCTCCAGGGCGCAGGCGGGCTCTATGACTCTGCTGCGGCCGTCCTCCTCGGTGATAGTCAACTGGGGAGCCACCTGAATGGTTTGCCACTGAGGCGCTTGTTGAGCTTGTACCTTGGCGGCCCCGCAAAGGGGGAGTAACAGTGCGATGTATAAGTGTGGAAGTTTCATTGTGTCTTTCCTTGTTAAATGAGGCGTGTGGGTTCAAATCCTTGGATTTGCTCTCAGCCTTGGGACTTCCTGGTTCTTCCTTGAAACCGAAAATCGGCCTGGGAAAACCATCCCAATGCCTGCACTGACATGGTGTATGTCAGGGCCTAAATACAATAGCCTGAAACAGGGGGGACTGAAACCAGGGGCGAGCAAACAAATCACCAGGGCTTGTTTATCTTTCATATTGACGCTCTGCTGGAGGCCATTTTTTTGCCCAGCAAGGAAGAAGGAGTGCAATTTAGTGGGCCTAAATAAGCGACTGATAAAGCTGCTGGACGGAAAAAATGCCCGGAGCATTTTCTTACAGCTTGGCTGGCCGCTTGTCGGCGAGTATCAGGGATGATACGAGTTAAAATGGCCCCAGCCCGAAGGATTGAGGCTAAAAATCCCTCACTCCGCGTTGCTCCCAACTTGTTTAGATGGCTAAACGGCGTTACTCGCGCCTTGATTGAGTGGTTTTTAGCTCTCAATAGAGGCCAATATGAAAGATAAACACGCCCCAGGGCCGGTCAGTCGCCACCCAGCAGTTTTCTCAGCTTTTGTTCTGCCAACTCAGCCGGGGTCAGGGTTTTGTCCTGTTGGCCAGGCTCGGTTGGGACAGGCTCCTCATCGCCAAACAATGCAGCCAGCCTGGCTTTGGCGGCCTGTGACTTATCCTGATATCCGCCGCCATAGGCGTTGGAACGGGGCTTAAAGTAGTCGCAGAAGTTGGCTTTTTCTTTGTCAGTGGGCGGTTCGGCGCGTTGCTCAGTGCAATGGCGTCCGTCGAACTCTGTGCAGAGCTTGCACACATGCTGGTCGGCCCCGCAGTGAACGCACGCTTCCCGTCTGGACATGGGAAGGATCAGATCCTTCAGCGTTTCGCCGCAGTGCCAGCAGACTATTTGTTCACCCATAGTATTCTCCCCGTTAGGCGTCATGCTACCAGCATAGCAAGGTAAAGGTCACAGACGCAGACGTTTGTGCGATGGCCGCCGCCGGTATTGCCAACCCTGCTTTGATGCTCAAGTACTGGCTAGCCACTTTGTCGTCGGGTTATTGGCTGAGAGTATGGCGGATAAAGCGGCACATACCTTTGCCAAGAGGTTCGCCGTTTCGTTCCAGATAGCCGTAGCGCCTGTAAAAGCCTTCTTTGCCCCTGGCTGCGAACAGTCCTACTGTGGCACCTGGTTTAGCGGTCTTGGCCAGATAACTTTCTATGCTATCCATCAGCCTGCTTGCGATGCCCTGGCCCTGATACTTCGGGTCGACGACCACGTCCTGAACATAAAAGTACAGGTATCCATCGCCCACTACTCTGGCCATGCCGATTAGACGCACGCCCTCACGGATCACCACATGATAGAGGGAGTGCTCGAGGCTGGATTTGGCCAGTACCAGGTCAAGGCTGCCCCAGCCAACCTTTTCTCTGAGACTGTTGAACTCGGCTGCATCAGGAGCTTTCTCGTCAATCTTGTATGGAAGTTGCGACATATTCCTGTCCACAAATCGGATTAATTATTAAGGTTCCCGGACAATCCAACTGTGCCGGATTTGGGTGATGAGCTGAGTGATTCGGCCAGAAAATCAAATACCAGTTTAAGACGCTTACTGGTGTGCAGCTCTCTGTGCACCACCAGCCACAGTTCCACCTCAAAGGCGGCAAAATCTGCCAGCACTCTTTCCACCAATGGCTCGGCATCGCCGATATCCTGGGTCATAAAGCCGATACCGACTCCGGCCTTGACCAGTTCCCACTGCACCAGGTGGTTGGCGATGGTGACGGGAAAATTCTTCTGCGTCAGGTTGAAGCCGCGCTTATTCAACTCGTCCTGAATGACGCTGGTATGGTCGAAGCAGAGAAAATCGGCGCCATTAAAATCTGCCGGGCAGCTGCGTTTGCTAAGCCGGCTCAGATAGCTGGTGGCGCCATACAGATGGGCGCGCAGGTCCTGCAGCTTGCGGGTGATCAGCTCCGGCTGGGTGGGACGATAGGCTCGGATGGCGATATCCGCTTCACGGCGGATCAGGTCGCTGCTGTCGTTGGTGGCAATCAGTTCGATTTCGATACCGGGGGCCTGCTGGCGGAGCCTGGCCAGAATAGGTGGCAGTACGAAGGCGGCGGTGGCCTCGGAAGCGCTGATACTGACCTTTCCGGCCACCGTCTGGGTGTGACCTGTGGCGGCCAGGGAGAAACGGTTGGCTGCATCGGCCATGCCTTTAACATATTCAAGCAGGTCGACGCCGCTGGGTGTCAGGGTCAGGCCCCGGGCCGAACGTTCAAACAGGGTCACCCCCAGCTCGTTTTCCAGCGCGCAGACCTGCCTGCCCAGAGTCGGCTGGGTCATATCCAGGGCACGGGCGGCAGCCGAAAATGAGCCCTCCTCGGCAGTGACCAAAAAGGCACGGGCCCGGTTCCAGTCAAAATTGATGGATCGCCAGCTCATAAATATCCGTATAGCTGAGGTACATTCTTAGGGCGTGTTTATCTCTCATATTGACGCTATGCTGGACCCAGCCCGAAGGGTTGAGGCTACAAACCCCTCACTCATCGTTGCTCCCAACTTGTTTAGATGGCTAAACGGCATTACTCGCGCCTTGATTGAGGGGTTTTTAGCTCTCAACAGAGGCCAATATGAGGGTTAAACACGCCCTGGCCATTCTAACTAATTTTTTGCATGGCTATGATGGTTTTTATTTCACCGAAGGAGTTTGAAATGCAGGAAAGCGCCAGATTCTGGGACAAAAATGCGCAACGCTATGCCAGGAGCCCCATTGCCGATATGCCCTCCTACGAGCATAAGCTTGAGATGACACGTCGGTATTTTCGCCCTGACACCCGGATACTGGAACTGGGCTGCGGCACCGGCTCCACGGCCCTGCTGCATGCCCCCCATGTGAAGGATATCCTGGCCACCGATATTTCAGAGGAGATGCTGGCGATTGCCAGGCAAAAAGCCAGGGATCAGGGGATAGATAACATTCGTTTCGAAAAGGCGGAGGTGTTGCAGGTGCAGCCACCTGAACCCCTGGATATGGTGATGGCCATGAGCCTGTTGCACTTGCTGGCCGACAAGGATGCCTTGATTACCAAGGTGTATGGCTGGTTGAAACCGGGTGGCCTGTTTGTGACCAGTACGGTCTGTCTGGCCGACAGCAACTGGAAATATATCAGGTATATCGCGCCTCTGGCCCGGCGGTTGGGTCTGATGCCCCTGCTCAGGATCTTCTCCGAGGAGGAACTCAAACAGAGCATGATCCGAGCAGGTTTTGATATTGATTATGCCTGGAAACCGCACAAGGGCATGGCGGTGTTCCTGGTGGGGAAAAAACCGGAATAGGCCGCCCTTGCCTGAATCACGCAAAGCAGTCGTGAGGGGCTCTGGACCCTTGTGAGCTAATTTGTCCTGTCAAACTGACTGCTTTTGTCCTGTTCGCTTCCTTAACAACTTGTTATCAATTAACCAACCACAGAATAACAAGCAACAAGAGGCGAAGATGTTGAGGTGTCAATTTGCGAAAGCTTCCGCCGGCAGGTGGCGCTTTTCATACAGCCGGCTGAATCTGGTACTGCTGTCGGCCCTGAGTTGCGCCGCGGTGGCGCAGCAGGAAGCGTCCGGTGGAACCAAAGCCGAACGCAGTGTGGAGGTGATAAAAGTCACCGCTACACGGCAGACCGAAAACCTGCAGGACGTTCCTATCGCCATCACGGCCTTGTCGGCCAATGAGCTGGCCAAATTGCAGGTGCAGGATCTCGGCGACCTGAAGTCTCATGTGCCCAACCTGACCCTTCACTCCGGCGATGCCTCCAATGCGGTGATCTACATTCGCGGCGTCGGACAGATAGATTCCATCTCTTTTAACGATCCCGGTGTGGGGGTCTATCTGGACGATGTCTATATGGGGCGGGTGCAGGGCTCGTTTCTGGATGTGGTGGATCCGCAGCAGATTGAGGTATTGCGGGGCCCCCAGGGCACTCTCTATGGTCGTAATACCATAGGCGGTGCGGTGAAATTTACCAGTGCCAAACCCACAGCCGAGACACAGGGATATGTGGATGCAGGATTGGGCAACTATGGATATCGCAGCCTCAAGGGCACGCTCAGCGGCGCGGTGGCGGGGGATAGTCTGCTGGGTCGCCTGTCGGTGGCCAGGCAGCAACGTGATGGTTATGCCACTAACCTTGCCGACGGGTCTGAGGACTATGACAAGGATACGTTCGCCTGGCGTGGCAGCCTGCTGTACGAGCCGGGAGAGGCGTTTTCCGCCTATCTGGTGCTGGACGGCTCCCGTAACCATCCGGATGCATCCCGAACGCCCCACCGTGAGACACCCATATACTCGGTCTCGCAAGGTGCATTTCGTCCGGCCCGGGACGATCCCTTCGAGGTCAATGTGACCTACAATGACCTGGAACGGCTTGATACCGAAGGGGTGGCGCTGACCCTGAGCTACCAGGTGGGCGACTCCACCTTGAAGTCCATCAGTTCCTACCGGGAAATGGAATACCGCACGCACCTGGATCTGGACGCCAGTCCGGACGAATCTTTCGGCATCTATAATTTTGAGGACCAGAGTCAGTTCAGTCAGGAGCTGCAGTGGCTGTACCGGGCCGAAGGGTTTTCCCTGGTATCCGGACTCTACTATTTTGACGAGGACGACTGGAGCTTCGGTGGCGCCATCGCACCGGCGTTTTTTGTCCCGCTGGCGGCCGACGTGTTTTTCCCCTATCCCATCATCAATGCCGGCGAACGGGTGCAGGACAACCGCAGCAGCGCTGCTTACCTGAATCTGACCTATGCCTTGTCCGAACGGCTGAATCTGACCCTTGGGGCGCGCTACACCCGCGAACAGAAAGAGGTGGTCAACCGCGGGGAGGAATTCTTCGGCACCGGCATCACCACCGCCGAGCAGATGGAAGCGGTGTTCGGCACCGGGGTAGGGTACGGCCAGACAGGTTACCAAGCGTCCGAAAAATGGAATGCCTTTACTCCCAAACTGGTACTGGATTACCAGTACTCGGATTCCACCTTATGGTATGCCAGCGCCAGCAAAGGCTTTAAGAGCGGCGGTTTCAATGGTCGTCTGACGTCCTTTGCTCAGCCTTTTGACCCTGAAACCCTGTGGAGCTACGAAATCGGCAGCAAGTCCATGCTGATGGGCAATGACGTGCGCCTCAACTCCGCCCTGTTTTATAACGATTATCAGAACTTCCAGCTCAGCCGCTTTTCCATCGATCCGGACACCGGTGCCTTCTTGTCGCTGTTTGAGAACGCCGGTGAGGCCAGCATCTACGGTGCAGAACTGGAGCTGGATGCGGTGTTGAGCGACAGCCTCGAGCTGAGTGTCAACCTGGGTTATCTGGGCGGGGGTTACGATGAGCTAATCGGAGATTTTGAGCAGGAAATCAGTGACCAGCGTGAACTGGTCAATGCGCCCAGATGGACTGGGCGGGCCGATCTGGAATACTTTTTCGAACTGGAGAATGGCGGCTCCCTGTCGCTGCGGGGCGGGCTGTCTTTTCGTAGCAAGACGTACCTGACGGTGAGCAGCAGCGAAGTGCTTGCCCAGGGAGGGTACGGTCTGCTCGATCTGGCGTTGCACTACGAAACCCTGGATGGGGACTGGCTGGTCAGCCTGTACGGCAAGAATCTGACCGACAGGCTTTACCGCGAACACGGCTTCGACTTATCTGCCTCTCCCGGCGTGCAACTGGGTTATTACGGTGCACCGCGCACCTTTGGTGTCAACGTCAAATACAGGTTCTAATCATGATGCTGGATAAACATAGCGCCGGGCTGTTGGCGCAATTCAATCAAAACACCCCTGACCTTCACGATGTGGAGATCAGTATCGAAACCTCCAGGGAAGGGGCCAGAGCCATGTTCCTGTCCCTGGCCGGCGAGGTGGCCTCCCACTGTGAGGTACAGGACCTGACAGTGGCGACGGGGCAGCACGACATTCCGGTACGGGTCTATCGTCCGAACTCAGGCAAGTCGCCCCGGCCGGTGGTGGTATTTGCCCATGGCGGTGGCTGGTCGCTGGGTGATCTGGACTGTTATGACGCCCTGGTCCGCGATTTGTGTCAGCAAAGCGGCGCCCTGTTTATCAGCGTAGGTTACCGGCTGGCGCCGGAGCATAAGTTTCCCGCGGGTCTGGAGGATGTCATCAGCGTGAGCCGCTGGGCGGTGAGCCAGGCGCAGGAGCTGGGGGGCGATGCCGCCCGTATCGCCCTGATGGGGGACAGCGCGGGCGGCAATCTGGTCCTCTCGGCCAGCCATCGCCTGCAAGGAAAGCTGCCACTGGCCGGATTGTATCTGATCTATCCGGTACTGGACTCCCATCGCCCCCACCATACCTATTTGTCCCGGGTCCGGTTTGGAGACGGCGACTTTCTGCTTACCCGGGAGGCTATCAGCGATACCTGTAGCTGGTACCTGGACAAGGAAACCCCCAGCGATCATCCCGAAGTGTCGCCGCTGTTCCTGCCACATTTCGGCAACCTGCCGCCGACCTCATTGCTGCTGGCCGGCCATGATCCCCTCTACGACGAAGGCCGGCTATTGGCCGACAAGCTACGCCAGGCAGGAGTACTGAGGCGATTGCACTGTTTTGAAAGCACCATCCATGCCTTTGTTTCCTTTGGTGTTTTGCCGATTGCGCAGGAAGCGCGGGCCGCCTTGGCTCAGCAGTTGAGAACGGATCTGTTTTAAATCCTCACAGGAGGAGTCTGATATGTGGTTATTGCAAGTCTCGTTTTACAGTAAAACGGCCTGGGCGAAGTTCACCCAGCGAACCCTGCTCTGCTGGCTGGTCTTTGTGCTTCCGGTTATGGCGGGAACCAGTCTGGAAGCCAGTTTCAGCAGCGGTATCGCCAACGGCTGGGTCAAGGTGGAGCGCTGGCGCGACACCTCGGGCAACATCGGCGCGGAAACCTATCCGGCCGACGGCCGGGGCGATCAGTCCGGGCAGCGGGCTACTTTCTTTGGTACGGGCCAGCCGCATCCCTCACGCTTTTTGCTTTATCATGCGCCCGGCTGGAACAGCAATACCAAGCCGGTGCCTGTGTTGTTGATCCACGGCGCCAACCAGGACGCGGATATTGCCTGGGCCAACCCCAACGAGGCAGGCAACTACGGCTGTGGCCGGCAAAGCTGTCCGGGCAGCGGCCTGATGCAGATTTTATCGGGTAACAACTTTAAAGTCTTTGCGCTGTCGCTGGCGCATAAAAACGGCGACGGCTACATTTGGAGCCAGCAGATCGCCAATGCCATTGCCCTGGTGAAGAGCAAGACCGGCGCCAGCAAAGTGGATCTGGTGACCTGGTCCAAGAGTGCATTCAATGCGCGTATGTATGTCTCGTCCCTGACCCAGTCCTGGGGACAATCCTACGCGTCGGATGTCAGGAGGCTGATCATGCTTGGGGCGCCCAACAATGGCATTGACTGGTCATTCCGTCATGGCTGGAACCACACTTTTGCGGTATACCCTGGATGTGGTGGCGTGATTAACGGTCCCACCGCCCACGATGAAATTTATTGCTACTGGCTGTGGCGAAGCGGTCCCCAGTGGACTTATGCCTCGAGCTATTTCCCGGGGGCCAGCCAGATGCTCAAACGCTGGGACGGACAATATAGCCTGCCGGTGGCCGAGCAGGACTGGTACACCACCTACTATGGGGGGCAGGGATATTACACTTACGGCCAGGGAATCGACGCCTTTACTCCCTATTCGCTGGTGGATATGGTTCGGCAGGCCGGCACCGATGCCGACGTGGAAGTCTTCAATCTGTGCGGTAATCAGGCGGATATTGCCCTGATCCACAACGAGCATACCGGTCCGTCAGATGGCGTGGTGTTTGTGCAAAGTTGTCTGGATGGGACAGGGATCAGCAATTATGCCGGCTCAGCTACCATCGCCGTCAATCATCTTGAACTGGGCTGGACAAATGCGGGGACCAGCCAGATCCAGGCCTGGCTCAACGCTCCCTGAGTCCAATTGCCGCTGCACTGAAGGCTGCAGCGGCGCCATCCCCTTAAAGGTCAATATTTGCTTTACCCGACAGCTTCATTACACTGGCCCACAGGTTCCTGTTTGTATGGCGACGCTATGGCCGAGCAAGTCCTGAGGACTGACATGAAGTCGGTATCTTCCCGGCATGGAGAGATGCTGGAATTGATGTTGGCCGAAGCCGGACTGAGCTGGGGGCCCATCGCCAGGGAGTTGGAACTGGACGACTTCAGTGAATTGAACAGCGTCGACTATCTGCGTATTCTGGGGCGCTGCGCCCTGGCATTGCGGGACGAGTCGTTTCACCTGGCCAGTCGTCGCCTGTTGCCCGGCACCAACGAATTTGTCTTGAAGAATATCGGCCAGAGCCTGTCGGTGAAGGCGGCGCTGCAAACCATCGCCAACTCCTACAATATTATTCACGGCGGCACCTATAATCGGGTAGAGGTCGGCGAACGGCATATTGCCTACATAATCGACGACCAGCAGTTTCCCTATTCTGCCCAGACCCGGGACGACTACATTCAGTTTATCCTGGACAATATGCTGGTGTTTATTCACGGCGTGCTGTCCACCCTGTTGTGCCGATCGCTGCAGCCTTATCTGTTCAAACTGGTAAGCAGGTCGCCCTCTGACTCCATCCTGGCTTCTACGTTCGGGGAGGTGCCGGTACGACAGGGGGGAGCCCATTATGGGTTGTATTATCATCTGGCCCTGCAGGACCTGCCCATACCCGAGTCCGTTGTGATGCTCAGTGCCGAGTTGGTCTATCAGACCCTGCATAAACATCTGAGCAGCCAGACTCAACCCAAGCTGGTCGTCAGGGTGCTGGAGTTACTGCACCAAGGCATTCACCGGCAGGAAGAGCTGGCGGCCAGAATGAACCTCAGCGTGGCGACGCTGAAGAGAAAACTGGCTGCCCACCACACCAGCTTTCGCCAACTCAGGGAGCAGAGTTTAAATCAACGGGCACAACAGCAGTTGTTGCAGGGCCTGGCCATGGACGATGTCGCCCTCAATCTTGGATTCTCCGATGCGCGAAGCTTTACGCGGGCCTTCAAGGGTTGGAATGGACTGACACCCGCCGCCTTCCTGCAGTCCCGTACCCCACTGGCCTGTTGATACAGGCTTCCGCTATTGGGCAGGCTGATCTCAGGACTTTGCCAATTGGACCGGCTCGGGCATCATAGGCCTTTGCCAACGGAAGGAGTCGGTATGTCGGCCTTTATCCAGGTCAGGAAGCTGACCAAGTCGTTCAAGAGCCTGCAGGCGGTGAAGGGGATCGATTTCGAAGTGCCCCGGGGAATTTGCTTTGGCCTGCTGGGACCTAACGGGGCGGGCAAGACCACCACTATTGAGATGATGGAGGGTATCGTCAGTATCGATAGTGGCGAGATCCTGTATGACGGTCTGCCCCTCAATCAGGGTATGAACCAGCGGATAGGCATCCAGTTTCAGAATACCGCCTTACAGGATCACCTGACTGGCCGTGAATGCCTGCAAATGTTTGCCAGCTTCTATCAAAAGGGTCTGCCGCCCCATGAGCTGATTAACTTGTGTCAGCTTGGGGATTTTGCCGATCAGGATCATCGCAAACTCTCGGGCGGGCAAAAGCAACGGTTGTTGCTGGCCATTGCCCTGGTCAACGATCCGCAGATCCTGTTTTTGGATGAACCCACCACCGGCCTCGATCCTCATGCCAGGCGCAACTTCTGGTCGTTGATCAACCGTATCAAGGCCCTGGGCAAAACCATAGTGCTGACCACCCATTACATGGATGAGGCAGAAACCCTGTGTGATGACATTGCGATAATGGACAAAGGGCAGATTATTGCCCGCGGCGCGCCAAGAGACTTGCTCAGCGAACATTTTCGTGGCGTGTTGATTCGTCTGCCCGAACAGACGCTGCCTAACGCTGTCATGCTAGAGTGCCAGCCGAAGCTTGAGCGTGGACACTGGTATGTCAACACGGACAAGGTGGAACACACCTTGAAGCTGCTGGTAGAGCAACAGGTCAATCTGGAGGGGCTGCATGTGAAATCGGCCAATCTGGACGATTTGTTCCTGAAACTGACCGGGCATGGTCTGCAGGAGCAGACCGAAGTAGTTAAGGAATCAGCCCATGTTTAAACGTTTCTGGGCGGTGTTTAAGGCCCGTAACCTGGAGTTTTTCCGCGACCGCTCGTCACTGGGCTGGAATATTGCCTTCCCGTTGTTGTTGGTGGTCGGTTTTGCCTTTATCTTCAGCGGTGACGGCCGCGCTGTCTATAAGATCGGCCTGATGGGCGAGGGTGCCGACAACGGTTTTTTCCAGCTTGAACATGTGGAGTATGTGCCTTATCAGGACCAGGAACTGGCCCTGCGCAAACTGCAACAGCACCAGTTGGATATTCTGGTGGACCCGGCGAGGTCCACTTACTGGATCAATAAATCCTCCCCCAGTGGCTATTTTACCGAGCAGTTACTGCTCGGCCAGTTGCCGGACTATGAGCGGGAGGTGCTGGAAGGACGGGAGATCCGTTATCTGGACTGGGTCATGCCGGGTATCCTGGGCATGAACATGATGTTCAGTTGTCTGTTCGGGGTAGGTTATGTGATTGTGCGCTACCGTAAATCCATGGTGCTCAAACGCCTTAAGGCCACACCGTTGAGGGCAGTGGAATTTATCGCCGCACAAATCCTGTCGCGTCTGTTTATTGTGTTGTTGATCACCGGCTTTGTGTTTGTGGCCTGCGACTGGATGTTCGACTTCTATATGCTGGGCAGCTATCTGGATCTCTTTATCGTCACGGTGCTGGGGGCTGCGGCCATGATTGCCATGGGCCTGTTGATGGCCAGTCGCAGCCAGAGCGAGGAACTGACCGGCGGTCTGCTCAATCTTATCAGCTGGCCGATGATGATGCTCTCCGGGGTGTGGTTCTCTCTGGAAGGGGCCCCCCAGGCCGTCCAGCAGGCCGCCAATCTGCTGCCGCTGACCCATCTGCTTGATGCGGCCCGCGCCATTATGAACGATGGCGCCGGGCTGCTGGATATCCAAATCCATCTTTGGACCCTGCTGGGTATGACGCTGCTGTTTATGGGCCTGGGCGCCGGCCTGTTCCGCTGGCACGGTGAGGGACGTTAAATATGAGCCAGTTACGGGACCGGCCGTTCAGGGAGTTTCAGACAAGCACAGTTCAGGCTTGCGGATGGTTTCCACCGATTTTACCTGGCTGCGTATTTGACAGATTAGCCACAGTGTCGGAAACATTTTCTGCACCCTGGCTGATCTCCTGAATGATACGTGCCACATCATCGATCAAGTCGAGGCTGGCTTGTGCACTTTGCAGCACAGACGCCACCCTGCCGGTAACCTGGCTGGTGATGTCGATATTTTCCTTTACCACCTCGCCAATTTGGTTGGTGGAAAGGTTCGTGCGGGCAGCCAGTTGCCTCACCTCATCGGCCACTACCGCAAAACCCCTGCCCAAATCTCCGGCCCTCGCTGCTTCGATGGCAGCGTTAAGCGCCAGTAGGTTGGTCTGATCGGCAATACCGGTAATAGTGGAGACTATCGCGCCAATCTGACCTGATTGATTGTTAAGCCTTTCAATCAGCCTGGCGGATTCCTCTACCTGGTTTCTCATTTGTATGGACGCTTCAATGGCTTGTTGGAGTGTGTCACTGCCTTGGACGGCAATTTGCGCAGTTTCCACCGCGGTGGAATAAGCAATTTCAGCCGCTTGTGAAACGCTACGGGCTTCTTCCACCCTGGCGCTGATATCCGCGGCAAACTTGATCACCTTACAAACCTTGCCATTGTTGTCGTAAATTGGGTTGTAAGTTGCTTCCAGCCAGACGGTACTCCCATTGAGGGCAACACGTTCGAATTGTCCGGACTTGTGTTGTCCCTGTGCCAGCTCAGACCAGAATTGCGGGTGGTTCCGGTAAAACTCTTCCGTACAGAAGAGTTTGTGGTGCCGGCCCTGAATCTCTCTCTGGGAGCAGTGCATTACATGCAGAAAATTCTGGTTCGCCGTGAGTATGGTGCCGTCAGGTTTGAATTCAATGATGGCCATCGCCTTGTCGAGTGCGTCTGATATGGCAACTTGACTTCTGAGCGACAGGTGCTCCCGGGTGACATCGGTAGCAATCTTAATCACTTTTTCCACCTGACCATTTCTGCTTACCGGGATGTATGTCGCGTCCAGCCAAATCTCCTGTCCGCTGCGATGTATACGGCATACCGTACCGGATTGGCCACGGCTTTGCCTTAACTCCTGCCAGAACTTTTCATAAGCCGGACTGCGGCTGTAATTAGGCGTGCAGAATAAGCTATGGTGCTGTCCCAGCAAGAATTGCTTGTCATATCCCATGGTTTGGGTGAACAGGTGGTTCACATCCCTGATCTCTCCATCGGGCGTAAATTCAATACAGGCGACATGGGACTTAATGGAGTCGAATATGGCCCTTTGCACTTCCAGATTAGACTGAAGGGTCTTGATGGTCGTTTTTAGCTTGCTATTGAACATGGGTTAACCTGTGATTGAGAATTACGTCAAAAAACTTCCCTGTCCGATATGCAACCCAATCTTTACTATGTCCGAATCATTTCGGATCACTTGCTCAGAGATCTTGTGTATCCCGTCGGTTAAACAGGTTGTTTGACTCGCATCCACAGCGACCCGTCCCGCCTGGTCTCGGTCACCTGCCTGAAAGGTGTTAGCTTGATAAAGATAAAAATACATGGGGGACAACAATGTTTTCAGTTAACCGACTGCTATTGATCGCAAGTTTTTTGGTATTGCCTGCTTCAGCGCAGGAGCCTGGTGATGAGCAGAAGCTTTATCAGATTGCCGAGGCTGTGTCGGCAAAGCGTATCGAACAGGATATCCGCAAATTGGTCAGTTTCGGCACTCGCCATACCCTCTCCGAAACCGAATCAGAAACCCGCGGTATCGGTGCGGCCAGACGGTGGATCAAGGCTGAGTTTGAACGTATTTCTGCCGAATGTGGCGGCTGCCTGGAAGTGTATTTTCAATCCGGGGTCATTGAGGGAGAAAAACGTATCCCCGAGGCCACCGAGGTAGTGAGCGTTATCGCGGTGCAAAAGGGCAAAACCGACCCGTCCCGTTACGTGATCATGTCCGGCGATATCGATTCCAGGGTCTCTGATGTGATGGATGCAGTCTCCGATTCACCCGGCGCCAATGACAATGCATCCGGGGTGGCAGGGGTACTGGAAGCGGCACGGGTCCTCAGTAAGCATCAGTTCCATGGCTCCGTGGTCTATGCTGCCCTGGCTGGCGAAGAGCAGGGCCTGTTTGGCGGCAACATCATGGCCGAACAGGCGCTTAAGGATGACTGGCGGGTCAAGGCGGTGCTGAACAACGATATGATCGGCAATATCGGCGGTATAAACGGAGTGATCAACAACACCACTGCCAGACTGTTTTCCGAGGGGACCCGGGTGGTGGAAACCAGTGAAGAGGCACGCAAGCGCCGCTTTACCGGTGGCGAGGTGGACTCACCGTCCCGTAACCTGGCCCGCTACATTGACCGTATCGCCGATCAATACATTACTAACCTGGATACCATGATGGTATACCGGCTGGACAGATTTGGCCGCGGCGGACATCATCGGCCCTTTAATGATGCAGGCTACCCGGCTATTCGTATTATGGAAACCAATGAGCATTATCATCGCCAGCATCAGGATCTGAGGACTGAGAATGGCTTTGAATACGGCGATACCCTGGATGGCGTGGATTTTGACTATGCGGCTAAATTAACCGCTCTGAATGCCGTGTCCCTGGCCAGCATGGCCTGGGCGCCGAGTCCGCCGGCCAAAGTGGAAATACGTGGCGCAGTTGAGCCCAGCACTACCTTGAGTTGGGCGCCGGCCTCCGCAGCGGAGCAGGCTCTGGTCAAAGGCTATAAAATCTACTGGCGCTATACGGATCAGCCACAGTGGCAGTTCAGCAGATTTGTGGGCAAGGTCAATACATTCACTCTGGAAAATGTGGTCATTGACAACTATTTCTTCGGTGTAGCCAGTGTCAGCCAAAGCGGTATTGAAAGTCCGGTGGTCTTTCCCGGTCCGGCCGGCGCCTTTGGTGAGTAACGACTTTTGAACAGGGCCAGGTTTGTTTAGCCCTGTTCTGTTATATCTGGCTTTAACCTTGTCTTAGAATGAGCAAGTTGGCACCGGCTCCGGTTCAGGTACAGGGCCGGGAGTAGGCACCGGTTCTGGTGCGGGAACTGGTGCAGGATCCGGATCTGAGCCTGTATCGTCTCCCTCGTCAGGGGTAGGGGAGGGACTGCCTCCGTCTGTAACCGGAGGGGTCGTGGGGTTAGAAGGGGAGGTGACACCCTCTCCTCCGCCACAGGCGCAAAGCATTACCATACTCATCACAACCAACCAGTTCTTCATTCTCGTCAACGACTACTACCTCTAACTCTGGTGAATCATTTTCTCAGGGGGCGGCATTTTAATTCCTGGCTGTACAAAAAAGAAGCAGCCGGGAGTATTTGTGCGTATGTAAAATAATACGAACGTATAGAGGAGAGGGGGTGAAACGGGAAACAGTGGCAGGCTAGGATTGCAGTCAAAACGCAGTCATTTTAACCAGAACTTGGCATCTACGGCCAGACTGAGCTATTTATCTTATGAATCCTGTCATCATTAGGGAGAATGAGATGAAATACGTAATTGGATTGCTTCTGCCATTTTTGCTTATCGCTTGTGTCGCCAATGACCATTGGGAAGGCTTTTCCACTGCTGAAGTTATGCGCTGGAAAGAGCTTGGCCTTCAGGAGCGTACTGCCCAGAAATACCAGGCCAATGGCCTGTCCGCGATGGAAGTCCAGGCCTGGATGAACCAGGGATTTGTCGATCAGGACAATGTTATCCTCTGGTCAAAGTCCCGTTTTAACCCAGTGGAAGCCAAAATATGGCGGGATGCCGGTTTTGATCTGGATGAGGCAAAAGCCTGGGCCTCAGAAAATTTCACCGCCATGGAAGCCACAAACTGGAAAATGCAGGACTTTACCCTTACCCAGGCAGTCAGGGAAAGAGCCAAGGGATTGTCGCCCACGCGTTAGACAGCTGCCTATACCGGGTCTCTCTTCACGGAGAGCCCGGTCTTTCAATGCATAGGCGTTTAGGTTACCAAGGGTAAACCGCAAAGCTGAGCCCAAGCTCAGCCATCCCAGAAGGTTTCGATCTCCACCTGGCTGTCATGAATACTGGTAAAGGTGTTGTTGGCTATTTCTGTCCATTTGTCACCAAAGGTATCCAGCGGTTCTGAGACGACCACGGTGCTGTTGGTGGGCATCTGGCAGTTTTCGGCTTCCAGGTCTTCCAGGCAGGCGGAGTGGGTGGAATAGAACTGGGTCATAGGGGCTTCGCCGTGTGAAAAACGCAGGGTGTAGAGATTTTTACCATCTGAAATAGCGCAGGACAGATTCAGTACCCCGTCCTTGTCAACTTTAAGCAAAGATTCCAGTATTCGGGCGACCATTTTCTGCAAGGCCTGTTTGGGTTTTTCCATCAGGCCGTAGGTCAGAGCCAACAGGAAAAACGTCTCGCTGTCTGTGCTGCCTCTGAGCTCACTGAACAGTTCCGGGGCGATGCATAGCTGTAATTCCCGCCTGATTTTGGAAAAATGACTGACATGGCCGTTGTGCTGGAACAGCCAGTTCTGGTAGGCAAAGGGGTGGCAGTTGGTGCGCTGGATGTCCCCTGTGGTGGTGGCCCGCACATGAGCCATAAAGGTATGCGCCTTAACCTGATGACAGAGGCTCTGCAGGTTGTTGTTGTGCCAGGCGGGCAGATCGTCCTTGAACACCCCAGGTTCATACCGGCTGTCGTACCAGCCGATACCGAAGCCGTCACCGTTGGTGCTGAGCAATTGTCCCGAATTGGTGAAGTTCATCTTGCTGTTAAGGCTCTGCACCACCAGGGAATGGTCCGGTTTGGTCACCAGTCTGTCCAGGTAAATGGGCTCACCGGTGTAGGCTATCCATCGGCACATAGACTGACCCCTTGAGTTTCCAGCACCCTGTCGGGGGCGGGATGTTCAGTTTTGAAGGCCCTGGCCTGCGCCACTGCATGGCGGACAATGGCTCTGGCAACATCCACGCCCGTGACGCTTTCGATGCCCTGTTCTCCGGTAAAGTCGGGTGAGACATTGATTTCAAGCAGCAAAGGGCCGTTATCGGAGCGGACAAAATCCACTCCGGCTACATTGATGCCGATGGACTCGGTGGCGGACAACACAATACTGTGCTCCTCATCGGTCAGATCGCAGGAGCAGGAGTGCCCCCCCAACGACACATTGGCGCGAAAGTCTCCATCCTGAGCATTCCGGCACATGGCAGCGACGACTTCACCACCCACTACGAAGGCCCTGACATCAGTACCGGCCGCTTCCTTAACAAACTGCTGGATCACATATGAGGCACCAAGCATATTGAAAGTCTTGACGAGATTGTCCATTTCCTTAAGGGTGTGGACGAGGAATATGCCTGTACCCTCGGTGCTTTCAATCAGCTTCACTACCATGGGCGTACCGATATGTTCGGCCAAAGGTCTGAATCCCTGTGGCGAGAATGCGATGCCGGTAGTAGGAAAGGGCAGTCCCCGTGCCAGCAGATATTGCAATGACTTCAGCTTGTCACGACCCAGTCTCAATGCCTCAGGTGATTCGCTGACGTAAGTGTCGGTACACATAAACTGTTGCAACACATTGGTACCGTAGTCGGTAAAGCTGACATTCAGTCGCGGGATAACCACATCGAAATGATCGGTAATCTCTTTATCCTTGTAGTAAATGGTGGGCTGATTTGGCATTAATGCCATGCTGATATCCCGGATATTATAAAGTTTTGTGTTGTGCCCCTCAGCCTGGGCTACCTCCAGTAAACGTGCATCATCTTGTACCTGGTCCGTGGACAATATGCAGATGTTCAAAATCTATCCTCCTGATTGGAATTTCCCTGTTCTGACTTTCCTTGAGTGTAGCACAGGCTTATAAGGCTGCAGGCTAGGTCAATTCTGAGCTGTAAAGACTTGGTCAGGTTGGAAAATCTGTCCTCTACGTTGAGATCTTCGTGCCAACTGCTATTAGTTAACCGATGGAAATATGATCTCAACAGACAAGGAGGCAAGCGGTAAAATGTGTGGAATAGCCGGTGAAATTAGTTTCTCTGGGAGGGCCGCGCCCAATCAGGTCAACAACATGTTGGAGATGCTGCAACCCCGTGGACCAGACGGAGCAGGAGTATGGGCGCAGGGCAATGTCTGCCTTGGCCATCGGCGACTGAATATTATCGATCTCAGTGCCAGGGGCAATCAGCCCATGCATGACCCCCATCTGGGTCTGACCATTGTCTTCAACGGCTGTATCTATAACTACAAATCCCTCCGTCAGGAGCTTGAAAAGCTGGGGCATCATTTCTTTTCCACCAGCGATACGGAAGTCGTACTTAAGGCCTACGCTCAGTGGCAGGAAAACTGCCTGCAATGGTTTAACGGTATGTTCGCCTTTGCTATCTGGCAGCGCGAGGACAATACGGTCTTTCTGGCGCGGGACAGGCTTGGCATTAAACCACTTTATTATCACCAGAATGACAATGGGCTGCGGTTTTCCTCCACCCTGCCGTCTCTGCTCAAATGTACCGGCGTCCCAACCCAGATTAACGAGCGTGCCTTACACCACTATATGGCCTTCAGGGCCATTATCGAGTCAGATACCCTGTTTCATGATGTGCATAAGCTGAAGCCTGGCCACTGGATGAAAGTCAGCCAGGATGGCGAGGTGAACATCCGCCGGTTCTGGAAGCTACAGTCCGACCCGGATGACGGCGAACGCCATGAACAGGACTGGCAGGAGGAATTGGAAAAGGCCCTTTTTACCAGCGCCAGACGAAGGCTGGAGGCCGATGTGCCGGTGGGGGTATTGTTGTCCGGCGGACTGGATTCTTCGCTGGTGGTGGGCCTGCTCAGTGAGTTGGGGCAGAAGCAGATCCATACCTTTTCCATCGGCTTTGACAATGTGGCCGAGCAGGAGGGAAACGAGTTCCGTTACTCCGATATCATCGCCGAGCATTACGATACCCGACATCAGAAAATCTTTGCCGAGCATAGCGAGTTACTTGCACAATTGCGTCCTTGTATCAGAGCCATGTCCGAACCCATGGTCAGCCATGACGTGATAGGTTTCTATCTGTTGTCCAGGGAAGTCAGCAAGCATGTCAAGGTGGTGCAGAGCGGGCAGGGAGCGGATGAAGTCTTCGCCGGCTATCACTGGTACCCGCCTATGTTGGAGGCCAGTGACGAGAAAGCCTTTCAGGTATATGCGGATGCCTATTTCTCCTGGGACTTCGAACAACTGTCCAAAGCCCTGGCGCCCAGATACCGCGAACATAACCTTGCCCTGCAATATGTTCAGGATTATTTCAAACTCTGTCCCGCCAAATTGCCCGTGGACAAAGCGTTGCTGCTGGATACGGCGGTAATGCTGGTGGATGATCCGGTCAAGCGGGTGGACAATATGACCATGGCTTTTGGTCTGGAGGCCAGGGTGCCGTTTCTGGACCACGAACTGGTGGAACTGGCTTTTCGCATACCCCATCGGCTCAAGATGAAGGACGGCGGCAAATACCTGTTGAAACAGGTGGCCAGGCAGATTATCCCTAATCAGGTCATCGATCGGCCAAAAGGTTATTTCCCGGTGCCAGCCCTGCGTCAGATGCAGGGAGAGTACCTGGATTTGGCCAGGGAGGTTTTCAGCCGGCAAGTAGCCAGGGAACGTGATATTTTCGAGATGAACTATATCGATCAGATGCTGGCCCGGCCGCAGGATTTTACCGGCCCCTTTGGTTCCAAACTCTGGCAGGTAACCCTGCTGGAGTTGTGGCTCCAGGAGCATAATATAGGTTGAAGAGGCAGGGGGCGTTTAATGTCCCATCATGCGATCGGTCAAATCCCACATGATCCACAGGCTGCCGCCGACCATCAGGCCGATTAACAGGAGGGTGAAGACAAGCAGCCAGAATCGCTCTTTAGCCTCAGACAGGCGAAGATGCAGAAAATAACGCAGATGCACGAGGACCTGCAGTACGGCGCAGATACCTATAGTGGCCATTGTGGGGAACCGATCCAGCCATTGATAATGGACGCATGCGAAAGGCACCAGACTCAACAGCAACGCCAGTACAAAGCCCAGCAAATAGCCACGGAGTCGTTCTTGTTGAGCCGGCGCCATCATGGCATGGCTCCAGGTAGATAGACCGCAGAAATAATCACTATCCAGACTACGTCCAGAAGATGCCAGTAGCTGCCCAGACGCTGCAGGCGTGAAGCGACTTCGGCGTCCAGACCCCGCAGCAGCAGTTGGCAGATCATGAACAGCCCCCAGAGCATTCCCAGACACACATGCAGACCATGGGTGCCAACCAGTACAAAGAAAGCGGACAGAAAGCCGCTACGGGAAGGGCCAGCGTCCTGCTCCAGCAGGTGGCGCAGCTCCTGCAGTTCCAGATAGAGAAAACCGCCGCCGCACACTAATGTCATCCCCAGCCAGAGAATTAGCGGATAACGGACTTTGCCGGATTGCCAGAACAGGGAGGCTATACCCATGGTCAGGGTAGAGGTCAGCAGCAGCAGGGTTTCCAGCAAGGGGCGCCTGAGTTCCAGCAATTCCTCCGCCGATGGACCGCCAGCCACCCGGTCAGCCATTACCCCGTAGGTGGCAAACAACAGGGCGAAGATAACCAGATCGCTCATGAGGAACAGCCAGAAGCCAAGCTCCCGCTCAGCAAGTCGGCTCGGCAGTTCTGGTGAGGGGCGGGGCGAGCGGATAATATCAGTCAACTTTATTCTCCCACCTGAAGCCTTCGTTCAGCGCGTGATGTCCGGCGAGCTTCTGCAACTGCTGGTGACGTTTTCTGTCGTACTGATATAAGTTTTCGGCGGAAATCCGTTTCTCACTGTCCCGCTGGAAGCTTCGCCTGGCCAGACATCCCGCACTCCCAAGCAGGGTAAGAATGGCCAGCCACCACAGATGCCAGACCAATGCAAAGCCCAGCCAGAAAGACAACACGCCCAGCACAAAAGGCAGACCATTGTTGCGTGGTAGTTCGATGTCCTGATAATCCTTCCTGGCTGGCAGAGGGTATGCGTGTCCTTTGCCCTTTTCGGCGGCAAAAGGATCCCGTTCATCTACATTGGGTATGACGGAGAAATTCCACTCCGGTGGCGGGGAGGCGATGGTCCACTCCAGCGTGCGGGCATCCCAGGGATCGCCTGTCCGGTCAGCCAGGGTCCGGCGTCGCCTGATACTGACAATGAGTTGAATCAACTGACACAGAGCGCCCAACAGGATGATCAGCGCACCTGCGCCGGCAACAATTAATAGAGGCTGCCACTCCGGCTGGTCGTATTGCTGCAGGCGACGGGGCATGCCCATCAACCCCAACAGATACAAAGGCATAAATGCCAGGTAAAAGCCCACCAGCCAACCATAGAAGCCCAGCCGTCCCCAATATTCATCTAGCCGGAAGCCGGTGGCCTTGGGAAACCAGTAAGTGTATCCGGCCATCATGCCGAACAGGGTGCCGGGTATCAGCATGTTATGGAAATGGGCCACCAGAAAGGCGGAGTTATGGACAACATAATCGAAAGGCGGAATGGCCAGCAGCACACCGCTTACTCCGCCCAGGACAAAAGTCATGATAAAGGCCAGGGCATAGAGCATGGGCACGCTGAAACGGATACGGCCCCGGTACAGGGTGAAGATCCAGTCATAGATTTTAACGCCGGTGGGCACGGCAATGACCATGGTCATGATACCGAAGAAAGCGTTTACCGATGCGCTGGAGCCCATGGTAAAGAAATGATGCAGCCAGACGGTAAAACTGAGCAGGGTGATCACTACAGTGGCGTAAACCAAGGAGCGATAACCAAACAAGGTCTTGCTGCTGAAGGTGGCGATGACTTCGGAAAAGACCCCGAAAGCAGGCAGGATCAGGATATAGACCTCAGGATGGCCCCAGAGCCAGAACAGATTGACGTAATGCATCATGTTGCCGCCCAGATCATTGGTGAAAAAATGCATGTCCAAAGTGCGGTCCAGAGCCAGCAGCAGGGTGGCGACGCTCAGGGAGGGAAAGGCGAAAATGATCAGAATGCTGGAGCAGGCGGTCGTCCAGACAAACAGGGGCAGACGCATCCAGCCCATGCCTGGGCAACGCCGTTTGGTGATGGTGACAAGGAAGTTGATCCCCGACAAGGTGGTGCTGATGCTGGACAGGGCCAGTGCCCAGATCCAGTAATCCACGCCAGTGCCGGGACTGAAGTCGATGCCCGTGTATGGCGGATATCCTGACCAGCCACCCGTTGAGAATCGTCCCAATAACAACGACATAATCACCAGACCCGCTCCTGAAGCCGTCAGCCAGAGACTGACTGCATTAAGCCAGGGAAAGGCCATGTCCCGTGCGCCTATCTGCAGCGGCAGTACCTTATTGATAAGGCCGGTGATGAAAGGCATGAGGACAAAAAAGATCATGACGGTGCCGTGGGTACTGAACAACTGATGAAAATGCTCGGCGTCCACAAAACCCGGATTATTCAGTGCCACCGCTTGCTGCGCTCTCATCAGCATCGCTTCGAGCAGGGCTCTCAACATCATCACAAAGGCGATGATAATGTACATAATGCCAATGCGTTTATGGCTCAGGCTGGTTAGCCATTCACGCCACAGATAGCCCCACTTCCCCGTCCAGGTAAGGTACGCCACCGTCATGACAATCAGGCTCAGAACCAGCACTGCTGCAAAGGTGACAATAGCGCCGTAGGTCGGCAGCGCCTCCCAGCTCAGGCGGCCGGTCATGGTTGCCCCTCCCTGGATTGCGGGACGACCACTTCCTGTTGATAGCGGCTGATGACCTGCCCGAACAATCCGGGTTGTACCTGATGATACTGATGTCGGGTCGATCCGGATGAGGGCAGGGCCAACTGCCGGTAGCGGACATTGGTCAGAGGTGGCGAGCCCTCTTGCACACTCCCCTGCCAGTCCTGGAACTCACTTTCCTCCACCACCTTGACATTGAAGTGTTGGCTGGAAAATCCCCGCCCGCTGAACTGGGTATTACGCCCCCATAGGCTGGCTGGTTTTGTCGCTTTCAGGTTAAGTTCCGTGCGCATGCCGGCCATGGCAAAGATCTGGCTGCCCAATCCCGGAATAAAAAAGGCATTCATCACGGTATCCGAAGTAATCAAAAAGCGCACCGGCACGTCGACCGGCAGGACCAGTTCATTGACAGTGGCAATGTCGGCGTCCGGATAGATAAACAGCCATTTCCAATCCAGCGCAATGACCTGGATCTCAAGGGGATTGCGGCCCAGGGCCTTGTAGGGATCCAGTGAGTGTGTCCTGGTCCACTGCAGGAAACCAATTACCAGTACAATCAGAGCCGGCACCAGCCAGATGACCAGCTCTATCGGCAGGGAGTAAGACCAGTCGGGGCGAAAGCGACTGGCTCTGTTACTTGCGCGGTAACGCCAGGCAAAGCAGATTGTCAGGATGAATACCGGTACCACCACGATCAGCATAATCAGGACGGCGCTGATTAATAACTCGTATTGTCCCTCGGCTACCGGACCGTTGGGATTGAGTATGGGAATCTGTGCACTGGCAGGACAAATGATCCCTGCAAGGCTGAAGAACAGCAAGCCGTTTCTGTTCATTGATCCTTCCTGTTTTGTTATTGCTCCTTTGGCCGCTGGTAAAGCAAAAACGGCCCGATGGGCCGTTGGCTGCTTGCAGGCAGGGTCTTACATTTCATGAACTGGACTTTTGCAATGACCTCATCTCGTCATGGCATTGCTGCATGGTCTGCAGAGACTGCCGCAACGCCGTCTCCACGGCCGGAGGCTGCTCCTTGTCCAGAGCCGTTTTGATTTCTTCCAACGTCTTGTCTTCTACTTCCTCCAACTGATCGATGTAGGTGTGGTTTTTGTCGGAAGACATTGAGCCGATGACCTCAGTGTAGACTTTGCGGGCTTCTACGGCGAAGGATGAACCGGTCTCCTTTTCCCCCTGTTTGCCGCGGAGGAAGGGTTGCAGGCGTTCTCTGGTCAGCTTTCGCGCAGCAATCATACGGTCAAAGAATTGCGCAACACTGCCATCCTTGACCTTTTCTTTCGCTTCAGAATAAAAATCAATACCGCTGTTGAGAACCTGAACAATATCGCTGACATGATGACTTTGGGTAGTGCCGGGATTTTCCATCTTGGATGCTCCTTTCTGGTATAAAAAAGTACGGCCGACTCTGCGGCGGTCTGCAGACAGTCTGAGACTGCAAAAGAACCGATGCAGTATGCAGACCAGTTTGGACTGATGAGATACCAACTTCTAATCCTCTGACAAATAAGGTTTTTTTCCTTTGTCGGCAATGGTTGGCACCTCCGACTGGCCTTGGTCAGGCAGATTTACCCGATCCCCATGTAGTTTTTTACGTCTGGGAGACAACCGGTTGGCAAATTCCCGGTAAAGGCTCTAGTTTTACAACTGTCTGAAAATTAAAGGGTAAAAATAATGGACATCGATTTGAGGGGCTGGGGCTGCCGGGGTTTGTCTGTGCTTGTCCTGGGCTTGCTACTGACGGCTTGCGGACAGAAACCGGCAGAGCAGGCAGATCTGATTATCCACCAGGCCAGAATCTGGACAGCTAATCCCCAACAGCCCTGGGCTGAGGCCCTGGCCGTCCGCGGTGAACAGATTCTTGCGGTTGGCACCAACGAGGAAATACTGGTCTATCAGGGCGGGCAAACCCGGATGATCAGTGTGCCACAGGGCATGGTGATCCCCGGCTTTATTGACAGCCATGTGCACTTCCTGACCGGCGGCTTCGGTTTGTCCTCGGTGCAACTCCGTGACGCTAAAAGCCCGGAAGAGTTCATCCGGCGAATCGCCGACTACGCCCGGACCCTTGAGCCAGGCGAGTGGATTCTAAACGGTGACTGGGATCATGAAAACTGGGGCGGACAGTTACCCAGCCGAGAATGGATAGATGAGGTCACCGCGGATAATCCTGTGCTCATCAATCGGCTGGATGGTCATATGGTCCTGGCCAACTCCAGGGCCCTGGAACTGGCTGCCATCGACCGTGCGACCCCTGAAGTGGAGGGCGGCGAGATTGTCCGGGATGACACGGGCAATCCCACCGGCGTGCTTAAAGATAACGCCATGCAACTGGTGTACGGGGTAGTGCCGGAGCCGACCGGTGATATGCGGGACCGGGCCCTGCAGGCCGCCAGTGATTATGTGGCCTCGGAGGGCGTCACCAGCGTTCACGATATGGGCGACTGGCAGAGTCTGGACACCTACCGGCGAGCCCGGGAGAAGAACCAACTCAATACCCGTATCTATTCGGTAATGCCACTTGCCGACTGGCAGCGTCTGGCGGCCGAGGTGGCCGCGCAGGGCAGAGGTGATGAATGGTTGCGCATAGGCGGGTTAAAAGGCTTTATGGACGGCTCACTTGGCTCCCATACGGCGGCTTTTTTCGAACCCTACACCGACCAGCCCGACGACAGGGGCTTCTTCATCAACCCGCCCGAGCGGATGCGTGAGTGGGCTTTGGCGGCGGATAAAGCCGGCTTGCACCTGATGATTCATGCCATCGGCGATCGGGCCATTCATAACCTGCTGAATATCTATCAGGAGATTGACCGGCATCAGGGCCCGGCGGACAGGCGCTTTCGCGTTGAGCATGCCCAGCATATTGCCCCGGATGATATTCCGCGTTTTGCTGAGCTGGAGATCATTGCCAGTATGCAGCCTTATCATGCCATTGATGACGGTCGCTGGGCCGACAGGGTCATCGGGCAGGAGCGGGCCAACACCACCTATGCGTTTGCGGACTTAATGAATAGCGATGCCCGGGTGGCTTTTGGCAGCGACTGGTTTGTGGCACCCGCTTCCCCCCTGATGGGTATTTACGCTGCCGTTACCCGCCGGACCCTGGACGGGGCTAATCCGGACGGCTGGGTGCCCGGGCAGAAGATCACCGTAGAGCAGGCCTTGACCGCTTACACCCTCAATGCCGCCTATGCGTCGTTTGAGGAGAATATCAAGGGATCGCTGGTGCCTGGTAAGCTAGCCGATCTGGTGATTCTGAGTGAGGATTTGACCCGTATCCCGGTTGAGAAAATCGCCGATACCCGGGTGTTACATACCCTGGTTGGAGGTAAAACCGCCTATCAGCGGGAATAGGTTACCGGGCTATTTCAAATGATTTTTGAAGGTCGAGGCACTGCCAAACAGATTACCCAGGGTGGTCAAAAGACCGGTGACGGCACCGGCAATCATTAACAGGGACTGACCGGAGGTGGCGGCCAGACCGACCACCAGCAGTAACACGATGGCGCCTATGGGTAGCTTGTAGTCCTGCCAAATGCCGGCTGCCCCCTGGCTTTCAAGAAGAGCCAGGGTTTCCTCGGTTTCTGCCGTAAGAATGAATCGGACCAGACTCTGATTGGTAATGCGCAACCTTTGTTGGTCCGGCATGGCCATGCCACTGAACACCAGTTTCTCCATCAGTTCCTGATTCAATGGGTTCAGGTTCTGGTCCATGGCGAGGTGGTAAAGGGCCAGCTTTTCCCTGTTCGAGCAGGTCTCCCACTTGAAGCGATACAGTGCATCTGCGTGCAGTAATATCCAGGTCAGGGTCAGGTTAGTCCGCTCGTCGTCCCTAAGCCAGATCGCCTCAGTTTGTGGCTGGGCCTCCGTCAGCGGTGGCAGCAGTTGGGCCAACTGTGGTAGGTCCCTGCACTCTGATTCAATCAGCCTCCTGTCCAGGCCGGCACTGAAATCGCCACTGGTCACCAGGTGAAAATCTATCAGGCACTCTGACCAGGACAGAAAGGCATCGGGTGCGCATTCCCCTTTACCTGGCTGACTGGACAGACGTGCCTTGGTCCGGATCATGTGCAGGCTGTTCGCTTCCATAAACAGTGTCAGCCGGGCAACAGTTTGTAACTGTACCAGGGCTTTCAATTCAATTATAAGCGACAGTAACTGATGGCGGTGCGTCTCGTGACAGAGACTGGTTTCGATGTCCCAGAGGGCGACTTCTGCCGATTCGCTGATATTGATTTTCACATTGGGCAGCGTTACCTGGCCCGGATCTGCCCGGTGCAAGCTGGGTAGTTTGTTGCGCAAGTTATTAAATAATGCCTGCAGGCCGTCAGTCGCGTCTTCCTGAGTTTGCTGACTCAAGGCGTTGAGCACCGTCAGATCAGTTCCCCCTGTTTGATGGGGAGCCAGCTTCAGCAATAGTTTGTGTTGCGGTGCCTGAGGGGCGGGCCCGCTGGGAGCAATCTTCGCATTTTTCTGTGGCGGGGTGCTGCCGGTGTCCCGGACAACGCCTTGTAACGCCTTCAGGAGCCTGATGGTTGAAGGATGGTAGTAAAGCCTCAACAACAGGATCTTGTGGTAAAACAGATACCAGATGAGCAGCAAAGCCGGCAACAGCCAGAAATATCCCCAGTGCTGCCAATAAGGCTGCCTTTGGGCCTGCTGCAGCTTTTGCAAAGGCTGCTGCAAGGCTTCGCCCGGCGGTTGCTGGATCCACTTCCACAAAAAATCTAGACCAAGCAAAGAGTTAAGTCGTGGATAGTCGGCAGAGTCGACCTCCGTCGGGTACTGCTCACAGGAGTAAGCGTTAATTGCGGCAGGTTGGCTAATCCAGTGGGTCTGATCCGGCAACAAGCTGAAAGGATCCCGTCGCAAACCGGTAATGCTGTTGGGGAAATTGTTTAGTGCCACACTCTGCATCTCGGCCCGTTCCTGATTGACCGAGTTACAGTAGGTATTGCGATAATGTTCAAGCAGCACGCCCAGTGGCCGGGATTCCAACCACCAAAGCGCCAGACTTAACAGCAAAACACTTATCGCCGCCGGCCAGAAGACGGAACCTGTCCTTGGGGTTACCAAGGGCAGACTGATGCTTGATCGCCTGTGCCACAGAGCCAGACCTACCCCGATAAGAGGGATTAATAGGATCAGCAGCATGATCAGCAGGTAGTCCGGGTGCAGGAAAGACTGATAGAGTCTGAGCCAGCTCCAGATCCAGGTGACGGCCACCAGCAGCATTGACCCCAGCAGCAAGTCTGCCCGGAACTGGTGATGGTCCTTGTCCGCTAGAGGGGAGCCCCAGAGGCCTTGTGGCTTGCCGGCATACAGCCAGCGAAGCAATGCGAGCAGCAGATGAGCCATCAGCAACAGGCCCAGCAACAACAGGAAATGCGTGAACTTAAGGGCCTGGAGGCTTTCATAGGGGTAAAAGACCACCACTGCCCAGTCGGGTACCGGCGTGCTCAAGCCGAGGAAGCGACCTTCCTGACCATGATAGGTACCGTCAAAGCTGGCCTCCAATCGCGGCATTGACTTGTCCAGCCCTGCCCGGAGCCAGGTTGTGATGTCAGTGGTTCCATCACCGGCCTGGAACAGGTTCTCGACCATGGCCCTGGCGGTATCAGTATGAAACAATACTCCCCCGTCATTGCGGTCCACCACCATAGTGACAAAATCCTGCAGTCCGGGGCGGCGCAGGCTGATACGGGGCAGCAATACATCGGCGGCAAGCACATAACTGTCCCTGACGCTCCGCGGTGCCGGATCCCCGTCGACAGGATTGAACTGTAATAAACGGGGTGTTTCTTCCAGGGGCATGGACAAGGTGGTGCCCCGGGTTCCCACGCCGATGTTAAGCAAGCGTTGGATAAACACATTGTCGAAGCGGCGCTCGGCGTAGCGGCTGCCATCTTCTGCTGTCCTGGCCAGTGACAGTGTCAGACCCTTGAAATCCCGAACCTGTTTAAAGTATTCCCGGTGCGACAGGTTGAAGTTGTTGGGCTGACCGTTGTCCTCAATAAAATACAGACTGGGCAATTCCATCCGGCCGCTGTTGTCGATGACGAAGACATTTTTCAGGTATTCAAGGTGATGGGGGGCTGTTACATAACTGTCTGTCACACAGATCCTGCCCCCCGGTGCATCTACCACCTGGATGCTGTTGGCGTAGATGTCGGCCAGCTTTGTGCTTCTTGCAGTATAGGGATAGACATGCAGATAGAAACGGGATTCATTATGTAGCAAGTTAGCCTGATGGTCCGGAGACACAGTGCCGAGCGGGGAAAGAGGTGGCGATTGTGGGGCCATCCATTGTTGGTACGCGGACAGCATCGCACCGGCTCCGGCTGGAAGGGTGGCTTGTGGATAGTAATTTGCCAGCCAGGGCCGCACCTGCTTTTCGATGTCGGCCTGGTGAAGGTTGACCCTGCATTCATTCCAGCCACGCCTATGTCCCTGGCCGGTATTCTCGCCCAAGGGGGTTTTCATTGCCTCCCTTATCCGTTTTTCCTGCGGTCCATAGTCCGACACCAGATGCCTGAAGAAAGGACGGTGGGACGCCAGGGCCGTGAAGGCCTCATAGAGATCCCGCTCTATGTCCCGGACCAGCTCCCTTGCAGTCAGTCTGGCATCGGCTTTTTTCAGTGAGCCGAGCAAGCTGTCCTGCATGGCCGCAATCAGATAAGACATGGTCACCAGATAAAATACATAGGCAATAAGCTGGCAGCCGACGCGTTTACCGCGGCTGATGGCCCGGTTGTCGGGGAGCAGGAATAGCCAGAGTAAAGTGAGGGAAAAGAACAACACGCTGAACAGAATGATCAACCAGGAGGGCGTCCACAATCCCCCCTCCAGTTTGTCCAGTTCGTGCATGGGTAGCAGCCCGACCAGATAGAGCTGGTCCAGTGCTGTATCGTCCTCAATATTCTTGGCGGTTTGCATCTTTTCGCCGGGTTTGATTTGCAACTCGGCCCGAAAAGGATAGATAAAAATACGGTATTCACCGTAGGACAGTGGCATGTCCAGATGGCGGCTCAGGCTGGGCAGCTGCACCTTGGTCTCTTTGTCGGTTTGTTGTTGACGGAAGAACTGCCACCCTTGAGTTTGTGTTTGCATGGCTTTGGCAATACTGGTCAGATCCACCACAGAAATCGTGCTTTCGACGCCGCTGCTGGCCAGCACTATGCCATCCTGGTTGGCAAACAGGTACTGGCTGAATCCATATTGGGGTAAGGGCAGTATGTCACGGACTTCAATGCTGTCATTTCTGCCGTCCTGATGGATGGTCAGTTCATGCCAGTCCAGTGAGTAACTCAGTGGGATATGCTCACCGCCGCTGTTGTTCCAGTCTTTACTGTAACTGGGAAACTGGGAGGTGATGGAGGGAATACTGGCGTCATAGGCGAACAGACTGTCCAGCTTGAACAGGTTCTCGTTAAATTTGTTCGCGGCTTCAGAGAGGATGCGGTAATAGTTGCGGTTAAGCAGCCGGTCCTGGGACTCGGCATACTGGTAGTAAAAATAGCCCGCTGCGATCAGGATAAAGATCGTGGAGTAGAGCCATTTCTTCCACTTTACGGGCACGGCATGGGAGCCCGAGCTTTCGTCGGTTGCCATATTCTTGTCCCTGAAGTTGCAACTAAGTAAGGGACAGGAACGGAAAAATTGCAAATAAACCGCTGCGTCAGCTCTGCTGTCAGGGGTTTTACATCCAGGATGCCTTCAGGCGCTCCAACTGATACAGGCTGATATCTATCAGGCGGCGACCGTCGATTTCAGGGAGAAAAGGAATGGTTTGCCCGCCGCTGGCCAGCACCAGGGTGACAGAGCAAAGCCGGGCCGGTTTCATCCAAATACTCTGCCGGAACTTGGTCTGTTGTACTTTTGGGAAGGGAAAACAATAATAGTCGACACCCAGCAGGCCTTTGCGCAGATAGACGAATTCTTCATCCACGGCCCATCCCCAGCGCCGCCAGCGTTGCCATATCAGCGCCAATGTCAGCAGATATGCCGATGCGCAAACAGCCATGGCCTGGCTTTCTCCCTTAAACAGCAGGATTCCTGTCAGTCCTGCGAAGGGCAGCAGGGCAAGCAGGCCGTTACGCAGGATAAAGCGTCGGCTGATACCCTGGTAGCGTATCTGTGCCATCTGATTAGAGGGGTAGATGTCGTCGATCAGCGCCTGGCACTGGACCTCGTCAATGGATGGCACCATCAGCTTGCCGCTGACGGCCACCGCCCCGGTATGCTCAATATTGGCATTGAGCTGTTCAAATTTGAGGTTGATGCGTCCTATCAGGCGGTCAAGCCAGTCCTGTTTACGCACGATGACCTGTAGTCTCGACAATTTCATGGACACTTCATGGCGGGTCAGCAGACCGCTGCGGCGGATATATCTGTCATCGCTCCTGGTCAGCCGGTAGCCGTAAAATGCGATGAGGGATCCGGCAATCGACAGCAGTGTCAGCAAGGCCATCAGGATAAAAACCAGGCTTACCACATAGAGTCCGAACTGCCACCAGGCCTGTCCGGCGGGATTCAGCAGGCCGTCCAGGTCCAGACCCAGGCGGCTTAGTTGCTCGTCGGCCAGTGCAAAAAGGTTGTCGAAGAAAGGCGCCAGTCCGCCGAGAAAAATCCAAATCCGGTTACTGGTGATACCATGCACCACCAGATCTGGAACGGAGCGGCTTATCAGCAGTTTTTCCTGTTCCGTAACGGCGGGGTCAGCCTCTTTGTCCGCTTGCTGCCCCTCAGTGGTCCCACCCTGGCGGAGGATTTCTCTTTTCAGTCTTTCCGCAAAATCCTGTGCCAGAGCGTATATTCTGGCTTCCTGCTTATGGGAACCGGCGCTGTCCAGCAACATGCAGACATGTCGGCTGTAGCGGTAGTAAAGAGGCTGCTCCAGCTTGATGTTCTGAATTCGCTCGAAGGGTAAATCCAGATGCTTTTTGTGCAGGACCCCTGAGCGAATCTGCAGATGTCCCTTATACAAACGGTAACGATAATAGTGAAAGGATAACCAGGCAAAAAGACCCACCAGCGTTAACAGCGCGGATAGGACCGGCAGCCACAGGCCCGGATTGTCGCGGATTTGCGCGTAACCCACCAGCAGCGCCGGCAACAAGTAAATAAACTGACTGGCCAGTTGACGGATCAGGCGCTCTGCGAAGTACAGGATGGCAATAGGTGAGAGCTTCTGCCATTTGCCTGGTTCGGAGGCGAGCAGTATCCAGGGGGTATCGGCGGGATCCTTATCCATCCCGACCCACATCCCCGTGGCTGAGAATGAACTGGCGAAGCTGTTTGGCGGTCTGTTCTGGCAGGCCCGGGATGGCAAAGGTATGCAGGGTCCCCCCCGCACTGTATACCTCAAGGGTCCCCAGCCCGGCCCGTCGCTCTACCGGTCCCCGCTTGAGCTCCACATGCTGGACCCGCAATATGGGCTGGGTGACGATACGTTCAAACAAAAGACCGCTCTTGAAACTCAGATCCTGCTCGCGCAGGGCGTAGCCCTTGCGTTTGTCTGCCAGGTACCAATAGGTGGGCAGGCAAATACCCAACAGAAGCAGAGTACCCAGCAGATAAGGAAAAGGCGCATCCAGCCATTGCGGTACAGCGAACCAGGGCTGCCAGCGGATGGCGCAGGCCAGCAGCATCAAAACAAGGAAAAAGCTTAGATTGCACAGCAGGTTGAGCGGCGCATAACGGCGTCCCAGCGGCATAAACTGCAAGGTGCTGATGGTGGGTAACCTGTCGTGGCTGAGATTGGTATTGGTAAAAAGGGTATCCATTTAAATGTTCCCTGCTAAGTCCCAGGAAAGTTCCGCTGGGGAACGGTGCTGGCTTGACAAAAAGGTTTAAAAATCAGCGCCTTCATTAAAAACTCGACTAAGCTTAGTCCCAGCCTTGGCACACCTGACTAACAACATGATAAAACTGAACAATTTCAAGCTGAAGACCCTGCTGGCCGGGGCCATGGTATTGGCCCTGTTCCTGACAACCCTGATCAGCTCACTGATCAGCATCAGCCAGTTTTCTTCTATGTTTTACGGGGTCACAGAAAAAGAACATTTGCCCAATGTAGCGGCCAGGGCGACATCCCAAATCAAGGCGGAACTGCAATCGCCGATCTCCCTGTCGCGCAGTATCGCGCAGAACTACTTTGTTCAGCAATGGCTGCTTAATGGTGAAGACCCTGGGAGACTGAATGAGGTTATCGCGTACTTTAACGGTTTTATCCGGGAAAATGGGGCCGAGTCGGTGTTCTGGGTCTCCAGTCTGAGCAACCGTTATTACAATCAGGAGGGGCTGTTCAAGCAGGTATCCCCTGAGGTTGAGCGCGACCGCTGGTTCTTTGACTTCATTCGTTCCAACAGGCCACTGGAGCTGGCCCTGGATGTGGATGAGACCAGCGGTACCCTGACCGTCTTCGTTAATGTGCTGGCCAAGTCACCGGATGGCAGGGTACTGGGAGTCACTGGCCTGGGTTTCGATGTGTCGGATATTATCAGGCTGGTACAGGAGTATCGGGTCGGAGAGCAAGGCTACATGTTTCTGCTTAATGCCGATGGTCAGATTGCGGCGCACCCGGACAAATCCTTGCTGGACAAGAATATTCGCGAGATCCCCCAATACAGTGCTGTGGCCGGCAATATTACCGCCAGCGCGGGGGAGTTCAGCCTGTTCGAACCCCAACTGGCGGACCAGAGCGTGTATCTGGCGGTAACAGACCTGCCTGAAGTGGGCTGGAAGCTGGTAACGGTAATGCCCAAAGATGAAATTACCGACAAGGTCAACGCTGTGGTGCAACTTTCCGTGCTGACCAGTGTGATCGTGGCGGCAATCTTTATTCTGCTTTCCCTGTATATCGCCAAGCGTGTCAGTGGCGCCATTACCCAGGTTGGGGACAAGTTGCTGGGCATGTCTGCCAATGGCGGCGACCTGACCGGCAGGCTGGACGAAAGTGCCGATAATGAGTTGGGTCACCTGGCCAGGGCATTCAACGCCATACTGGCCCGATTTGCCGATCTGGTGGGTGAAATCCAGCAGGCCGAAGCGGCCATTAATGCCGGCGTCGAGAGACTGCAAAGTACCTCGTCTGAGGCTTTGCGTTACTCTGAAGATCAACGGGGGCAGACCGAGCAGGTAGCTACCGCCATGACCCAGATGGGGCAGACTATCGGCGAGGTGTCGTCAGTGGCGCACAAGACGGCATCGGATACCAGCTCGGCGGTCAAGGACACCCACCAGACCAACGAGGTGATGATGCATGTGGCCAGCACCATGGAGATCCTGGCCGAGTCCATGAAACAAACCGAAGCCGCCATCAGCGAGCTGGCCGCTAAGGCTGAGTCGATTAATTCTGTGGTGGATGTCATCAACAGTATTTCGGAACAGACCAATCTGCTGGCCCTCAACGCTGCCATTGAAGCGGCCCGTGCCGGTGAGCAGGGGCGGGGTTTTGCGGTGGTGGCGGACGAAGTCAGGACATTGGCCAGCCGCACACAGGATTCCACCCAGGAGATCCGCGGGCAGATCGAAACCCTGCAGCATTCTGCCACTCAGTGTCTGACGGCCATCAAAGAAGGCACCCGGAACAGCCTGGAACTGGCGGACCAGGCCCAGCAGGCCAGTGGTTCCCTGAGCGCCATCCGAGAGCGCTTCGACAGTATCAGCGATGGCAACCATCAGGTGGCTTCTGCGACTGAAGAGCAGGCCTCTGTGGTGGAACATATCAATGAATCGGCGCAGCACATTGCCACCCTTGCGGCCAACATCCATACCAGTGCCGAAAGCCAGTTGCAGGAAATCGAAACCCTGACCGCCCGCGCCGAGCGGATGCGCAGCATTGTGAGCCAGTTCAGGATCTGATTTTTAAACACTGGCAGCCTGGAGCCGCTTATCTGGCATGGAAGCCCGGACCTATTCGCACAATTTGAATTCCCTGCCTACACTTGTCACAAACGGTTAATAAATAACCAGTTTGGCGGTTTCTGCCATCTCTGGTAAGCAGCAAAAAGGGTTGGGACTATGGGATTCGCACTGGTGCTGATTATCCTGGTCGTTGGCTCGGTGTTGTTTCACTTTCTTTCCCCCTGGACCATGACGCCGTTGGCTTCCAACTGGGGAAGCATCGATATCACCCTGGCTATCACCCTGATCATTACCGGGGTGGTGTTTATCGCCATCAACTTTTTTATCGCCTATGCGGTGATTAAGTTCCGTCACCAACCGGATCGCAAGGCGGACTACCAACCGGAAAACAAGAAGCTGGAGTGGTGGCTGACCCTGGGCACCAGCCTGGGCATCATTGCCATGCTGGCGCCCGGACTGATTGTTTATGCGGACTTTGTCAATGTGCCGGAAGAGGCCTATGAACTGGAGATTGTCGGTCAGCAATGGTCCTGGGGATTCCGGTTCCCCGGTGAAGATGGCCGGTTTGGCAAATCCGATATCCGCCATATTGCTGTGGACAACCCTTTTGGGATCAATCCGCTGGATGAAGCAGGCCAGGACGACAGATTGATCAGCAGCAACCAGATCCTGCTGCCGGTGGACAGACCGGTCAAAATGCTGATGCGCTCAAAGGATGTGCTGCATGATTTCTATATCCCGCACTTTCGCGTGAAGATGGATATGGTGCCGGGTCATGTCTCGCAGATGTGGCTGACTCCGACCCGTACCGGCGATTTCGAGATCCTCTGTGCCGAGTTCTGCGGGGTGGGCCATTTTAATATGCGTGGCTACCTCAAAGTAGTGGAGCAACAGGAATTCGACAGTTGGCTGGCTAATCAAACCACTTTCAGTCAGAGCCTGGACAAGGAAAAATCCCTGCCCCTAAGTGTGCAGGCCAAGGAAGGGCAGCAACTGGCACAGTCCAAAGGTTGCCTGGCCTGCCACGGCTTTACCGACAGCCAGGTGGGGCCAGGCTGGCAGAACCTTTACGGCGCCACGCGCACCATGGCGGATGGTGAGCAGGTTAAAGTGGATGACAGCTATCTTAGCCAGTCCATCCTGCAGCCTTCGGCCCGGGTGGTTCAGGGGTATGCGCCAATCATGCCCAAACTGGAACTCAGTGAACTGGAAGTGCAATCCATTATTGCCTATATCCGGGAGAGAGGTACTGATAAACCCGCGCAGCAGGGCGGAGGTAAGACGGGTCAGGACCTGGCCCAAGGCAAGGGATGTCTGGCCTGTCACAGCATCGATGGTACCCCGGGAGTGGGACCGACCTGGCAGGGCCTCTACGGTAAGGAAGTGCAACTGGCCAGCGGTGAAACGGTGCAGGCCGACCGGGAATACCTCAAAGAGTCCATCTTCCAGCCCAACGCCAGAGTTGTTGCAGGATTCCAGCCCGTCATGCCCCCAATGCCGGTCAGCGAGGCAGAAGCCGGGGCCATTATCGACTATATCCAATCCTTGCCCAAGCCGGAGGGAGAGCGCCATGAATGAGCATGACCAGCATCAACCTGGCAGTTTTTTTACCCGTTATATCTGGAGTCAGGATCACAAGGTTATTGCCATCCAGTATTCCATCACCGCCATTTTTGTCGGCTTGATTGCACTGGGGCTCTCGGCCCTGATGAGGCTGCAACTGGGGTTCCCCGGCACCTTCGATTTTATCGATGCCAGTTCCTATTACCAGTATGTGACCATGCACGGCATGATCATGGTCATCTACCTGCTAACTGCATTGTTCCTGGGGGGCTTTGGCAATTATCTGATTCCGCTGATGGTCGGCGCCAGGGATATGGTGTTTCCGTACGTCAACATGCTCAGTTACTGGGTTTATCTGCTGGCGGTCATTGTGCTGCTGGCCAGCTTTTTTGTCCCCGGTGGACCTACCGGGGCGGGCTGGACCCTTTATCCGCCCCAGGCCATCCTGCAGGGCACACCGGGAGCGGACTGGGGCATAGTGCTAATGCTTATTTCCCTGGCCATCTTTATCGTGGCGGCGACCATGGGCGGACTCAACTATGTTACCACCGTCCTGCAGGCCAGGGCCCGGGGCATGACCATGATGCGTATGCCCCTGACGGTTTGGGGTATCTTCATGGCTACTATCCTCGCGCTGCTGGCTTTTCCGGCTCTGTTTGTCAGCGCCATCATGATGCTGTTCGACAAGCTGGCCGGAACCAGTTTCTTTATGCCGGCCATCCTCTCTATGGGCCAGCCGCTGGACCATGAGGGCGGCAGTCCGATCCTGTTCCAGCACTTGTTCTGGTTTTTTGGCCACCCTGAAGTGTATATCGTGGCGTTGCCGGCTTTTGGCATTGTTTCGGATCTCATCAGTACCCATGCACGCAAGAATATTTTCGGTTACCGAATGATGGTATGGGCCATAGTGATTATCGGCGTGCTCAGCTTTGTGGTCTGGGCTCATCATATGTATGTCAGTGGCATGAATCCCTATTTCGGCTATTTCTTCGCCACGACCACGCTGATCATCGCCGTCCCCACCGCCATCAAAGTCTATAACTGGGTGCTGACTCTCTGGCGCGGCAACATCCACCTGACCCTGCCCATGTTGTTTGCCCTGGCTTTCGTGGCTACCTTCACTGTAGGGGGACTGACAGGGTTGTTTCTGGGTAACGTGGTGGTGGACCTGCCCCTGTCCGACACCTACTTTGTGGTGGCGCACTTTCATATGGTTATGGGGGTCTCGCCCATATTGGTGATTTTTGGGGGTATCTACCACTGGTATCCGAAAATCACCGGCCGGATGCTAAATGAAAGACTGGGCCAATGGCATTTCTGGGGCACCTTCCTGGGCACTTACGCCATCTATTTCCCCATGCACTACCTGGGGGTTCTTGGTGTGCCGAGACGCTATTATGCCTTTGAAAACTATGATTTTATTCCGGAATCGGCACAGGCGCTGAACGTTTTCATCACGGTCGCCGCCATCCTGGTGGCCCTGATACAACTCTTGTTCATCTTCAATCTGGTCTGGAGTCTGTTCCGGGGCCGCGAAGCGGGCAGTAACCCCTGGCAGGCCACGACATTGGAATGGCAGACCGAGACAACCCCGCCGGGGCATGGCAACTGGGGCAGGGAGCTGCCTGTTTGCTATCGCTGGGCTTACGACTACAGCGTACCGGGGTATGAGCAGGATTTTCTGCCGCAGAACATGCCCGGTACCCATAGTGCCGGTGAGCCGGCAGGAGTCAGGGTATGAGCCTGTTACAAGTTCTTCGGGAAAAGCCCTGGCAGGCACAGGCCGTCTCTGCCTCCACGTCCGGTGGCAATGTAGGGCGGACCGGACTGAAAATACTGCTAGGCGTGATTTCGGTATTGTTTCTGCTGTTCTTCGTCGCTTTCTTGATGCGTTCACAGTATCCGGACTGGCAACCTCTGGCCGAGGAGCCGGGGCAGCCCCTGTATAACAAATCGGCACTCTGGCTGAACACTATCTACCTGGGCGTGGCCAGCCTGATGTTTCAGTGGGCGAGCCGCAGCGCAGGGCGGAGCAACTGGCGCACTGCGCGGGTGGGTATGTTGCTGGGAGGCTTGTTTGCCGCCGCCTTTGTGGGCGGGCAGTGGATGTTCTGGCAGGAATTACAGTCTCAGGGGTTTCTGGTCAATGACAGCCCGGCCCTGAGCTTCTTCTATTTGCTGACCGGGTTGCATGCGGTGCATGTCTTGGCCGGCCTGCTGGTCTGGCTGCTGTCCATGCTGGGACTGGCAGGCAGGCTGCATCGAACTGATTTTGTGCGCCTGTGTACCCTCTACTGGCACTTCCTGCTGCTCTTGTGGCTGGTCCTGTTCGGTTTTCTTGTCAGCAAGCCTGAAACTTATGATGCCATCGCGGCTTTTTGTGGATTGGGGTGAGCCATGAGCCAGACTGACAGTAAGGCCGAGGGTCTCAAAGGCCTCATTGAAGACTGGGCTTCGGACCAGCGCGCGTTCCGAGTTCCCTGGGGCAAGGCCATGATGTGGATTTTTTTGCTCAGCGATACCTTTGTCTTCAGTTGTTTTCTGGTGGGCTATATGGTGGTTCGCATCTCGGTAACCGAGCCCTGGCCCCTGCCCACTGAAGTGTTTGCCCTGACTATAAGCGGCCAGTCCATTCCCCTGGTGCTGATCGCCATCATGACCTTTATCCTTATTACTTCCAGCGGCACCATGGCCATGGCTGTCAATTACGGATATCGGCAGGACAAAATCAGGGCGGCCTGTCTTATGCTGGTCACTGCCTTGCTGGGGGCTACTTTTGTCGGCATGCAGGCCTTCGAGTGGAGCAAATTAATCGAGGACGGCGTCAGGCCCTGGGGCAATCCCTGGGGGGCGGCTCAGTTTGGCGCAGCCTTTTTTATGATTACCGGCTTTCACGGTCTGCACGTGTCCATAGGGGTCATCTATCTGAGCATCGTGGCGCTGAAGATCCTGGCCGGCCATTATGAAAAAGCCGGCAACTACCAGATAGTCGAGATTGCCGGGCTCTACTGGCACTTCGTCGATCTGGTGTGGGTCTTTATTTTCGCGTTCTTTTATCTGTGGTAGGCATGTTTATGGCTGGTTTTAGGTTGTCAGCAGAACAGCTATATGGGGGATAGTTCCGCCCGGGAGGCAATATGCAACAGGCACAATCTCAAGGTCAGCAGCATCCCATTGGCCTGTATCTTAAAATCTGGGCATTACTTTTCGTGCTCAGCACCTTGTCCTATCTGGTGGACTATTTCCACCTTGAAGGGGCCCTGCGCTGGTCCCTGATCCTGATTTTTATGTTCCTCAAGGCGGGCCTGATCGTGGCAGTCTTCATGCATATGATGTGGGAGCGAATGGCCCTGATTACCGCCATTCTGGTGCCGCCCCTTTGTTTACTGGTACTGATTATGCTGATGGCCTCGGAATCCTGGTGGACCTTCCTGACCCGGCTGGATTTTTTCGGCTGATTTGAACGTCCAGAGGACGGAGGCGTGAATTCTCCTCACGCCTCACTCCGTTAAGGCATGGTTTTCATAAAGTCATTGAATTTTTCCTGCCCTTTGACCACCCACTTGGGCGTGGCCTCTCCGGTACCGGCCAGTTTGAGTCTGGGGTGGTGCTCAACTATTTCACTCACTACGGCTTCCTGCTCCTGGTCGAGGTCCACAAAGAGCACATGTTTGCCTTGCTTCAACAACTTCTGAAAGCGCTTGAACTGATAGTTGGGAACCTGGATGCCAATCAGACCCCCTTCCCAGGTACAAAACCCCAGAATCACCACGGCCAGAAAGACAAAGGGCACCCAACCTGCGGCTGTCTCGGTCCAGCCCAGATAATAGGCCAGCACCAGTACCAGCACGGCCCCAATCACGCCGAATACCGCACCGACCTCGGTGGAATGGACCACATCCTTTTTCAGCACATCCTCGATGGCATGCAGATGGTGTTTTTCCACTTCCGCGTCCTTTTCACTCAATACATGGATTTGGGGCTTGCTCAGCCCTCTGCTTTCCATTTCATCCTCGATCGCTTTCAAGTCACCCAGGTCATCGCTGATATAGTAATGGCGTATCATGATTCGCTCCTTACCCGCCGCGAGACGGATTGTTAATTGATTGTAAACAATCACTGGAAGTATAGCGTTGTTTGAAAAATACCGCTTAATTCAGGACATTGACTGTTTCTACGCGCACAGGACCAGAGTGGATCCTTACCCCTGCCACAGGACATCTGCCCACAGGGCCAGCAGTACCAGGCTCAGATAAAGGAGGCTGACCAGAAACAATTGCCTGGCTCTGTTACGACTGAAGCAATTGAACAACTGGCAGGCCCGCCAGACCATCAGCGAGCCACATGCCAGTGCTGTGGTCAGGTACAGTTTTCCCCCCAGTCCCAGTACAGGTGCCAGCAGGCTGATCACCAGCAAGGCGATACTGAACACCAGGATAATGCTGCGTGTGGCCAGGCTCCGGTCCGGGCGATCCGGCAACAGTTTGAAACCACCGCGCCGGTAGTCCTGTTCGTACAGACAGGCCAGGGACAGGAAATGAGGGATCTGCCAGAGGTACAGCAGGCAACCCAACACCCAGGCGGGCAGGCCTAGCTGACCATTCAGGGCCACCCAGCCCATCATAGGGGGCAGGGCGCCGGTCAGCGCGCCGGCCAGCACCGCCAGGCTGGTGCGGGTTTTCATCGGGGTGTAGACAAACAAATAGCTGTACCAGGTAAACAGGCCCAGGGCCGCCGCCATAAGATGCAAAGAACCCAGCAATCCCAGTCCGGTGGCGGACCAAAGGAGGCAGGCGGTCAGGGCAGTTTGCCGCGCCAACTGACCGGTAGTCAGGGGCCTTGCACGGGTTCTGAGCATCCTGGCGTCACGGTCTGCTTCCCACCATTGGTTAAGGCCGTTGGCCCCCATGGCAAGTAGCTGGCTGCCAAGCAACAGGCACAGGCCCCGCAGGGAAAACAGACTGCCCCCGGCCAGTACGAAACCCGTGAGGGCAGAAAAGGTCACCATGGCCGACAGCCTGGCTTTACCCAACTGCAGATACAGGCAAGTTCGTGTTTTGAGGTGGTGGGTAAGGGGCGGTGTCGCCCCGATTGCTCGGTTCATAGGCTCAAGCTTAGGAGACCCAAATGAGGTTGCAAGGGTGGTCCCGGATGCCTGGGGGTTGATCTCAGGGAATCAGAAAGAGTTCCGGATTCATGATCACCAGAATATTGTAGGCTTCCACCCTGGCATAGCGGATGGCTTCCTCCACTTCAGCTTCGGTGATTTTCAGGCTGTTGAGGAGCGGCTCATGAATCATCTGCGCGTAGCGAAATCTGTCCTTGTAAACAATCAACTGCGCAATACGCACGGACAAATAAACAATGGCAACGTCCGTCTGCGTGAGGGCCAGGGGCAGATTGTGCTGGTTGCTGATGGGAGTGAAAAGGCTGGATGGCAAGTTCCACAGCATCAGAATCTCGCCGCTGCACTCGGCGTAGGTAAAGCCCAGGACGCGCTTTTGCTGATCCCAGGGTAACTGGGTTTCTCCAAAGGCCTCACATTGTGCTGCCAGTGCCGGCGAGCGACTGGCTACCGCCAATTCGCCGAAGTTGTGCAGCAGGCCGAGCAGGAAGAACCGTTCCTGATCCCTGAGGCCCAATTCCTCGGCCAGTTGTTTGGCGACCAGACCGGCAAACACGCTTTGCTGCCAAAAGCGTTCCAGATCGATGGCATTGTTTTCGAAGTGCTTATAGGCGGTGCGGGCCGTTTCTGTCATCACCAGGTTATACAACGCCTTGGCGCCAATCACATTGACCGCCCGGCTGATGGTGCTGACTTCGGACGGGAAGCTGTACAGGGCGCTGTTGGCCAGTTTGAGCAATTTGACGCTCAGAGAGGGATCCAGGGACACCACATTGGCAATGTCTTCGGCGCTGGAGTTACCGTCCTCCAGCAACTCCTTGATCCTGGTACAGGCATCCGGCAGAGCAAAGGAATCTGTTACTGCCATCGCATAGTCAGTTGCATGCATAATCTTCAGTACTCAATGGGCTTACCGTCACATTCTATTTGAGAATAGCCGAAAGCAACCAGGTTTAAACCAAAAAGAACGCTAAATTATGCAATCCTGACATGAGGTTGTCTTCTTTTTCGCTCACCTGACACAGAGGATAGCGTCCCTTGCTCCTTAGGCTGCGCCCCGTCAATGTCTGACAGCCCGGGAAGGACATGGGCGCTGGCAAGGACAAAAGCATTTGAGGCCCTGACCAGACAAGGATGCCAAGCCGGAGGGGGAAAGCGGTTGACTGTATTAGGAGCAGCAGGGTAGGCATTCGATCCATAGCGGGTTCTCTGCTGGAACAGGAACTGGACAAGATCCTGTAGATCAGGGCGCTCTGGCTAGACGACTGGGTTTTCACCTGTCAGGTAAATCGGGACGGGGTTCCCCTTTTGCCCTTAGTTCAACTTTTCAGAAACACTGAATCGATTTTTCGCAATTATCCTTGGGCTGTTTCATCACTAGAATGCAACCAATAGTTTTTAGTGATGAAATTATCAATGAAGCATATATTAATTTTATTGTTTTTACTGACGGCCGTACTTCCTTCCTCCACTCAGGCCGATCAGGCCGTCGCCTTGGATCTGTTGCTCGGAGAGGGAGATTTGACCGGCCTGAGGCTGGCTTATCGTCCTTATCACTTGCCGGTGGGCAGTATCGACTGGCTGGGTGAGGTGGAGGTCTATTTCGAATTCAGCGCCAACTTCTGGGAGTATGGTGCCGACAATCACCATGACACCAATCTGGCACTGGCGCTCTCGCCGGTGATTTCCCAGCAATTTACGACGCTTTACGGCCGTCCGCTGAAATGGGAATTCGGCATCGGCGTCTCGCTGGTGGAAGACACCCGCTTCGCCGGTAAGGATATCGGCTCCCACTATCAGTTTGAGGACAGGCTGGGCCTGGTTCTGGTGCTCGAAGACCAAGAATCGGTGACCATGCGCTATATGCACTATTCCAACGGAGGCCTTAATGACAACAACCCCGGGATGGATTTTCTTAACCTGTCCTATGCGCTGAGGTTCTGATTTGCGTGGAGTCGCCTCACCGGCGAACCGGTTCAGCCGGTGAGGCATACTTTTGTATCCCTTTGAGCCCTCTTCAAACGTACCAATCCGTCGCTATTGTGGGTAAAATCCAGGCTTTGTTTTCAATCCAGCCAGTCGAAGGCTGGCAGTGGCCAGGCCACCATAATAAAGGAATCCCATGCCAGGATTAGTCCGCCTTATTCTGATCGATACCCACCTGCCCGGGGTGGTGGAACTCAAGCTCGACGGCCACACCAACATCTGTGGCACCAATGCCTCCGGCAAAACCACCCTTCAGCGTCTGATCCCGGTGTTTTACGGCGAGTACCCCAGCCGGGTGGTACCGGCCACACGTGACAGTTTCGAACGCTGGTATCTGCCCCGTGAATCCAGCTTTATTATCTATGAATACCTTACGGGCGAGGAGGAGCTGGCGCAACTGGTGCTGACCTCCGGCGGTAACGGCGTTAACTACCGCTTTCTTGCCAAGGGCTTCGAGCTGGAAGACTATCTGTTTAAGAACAAAAACGGCAGCCACGCCAGCCTGCCGGCAGTGGAGCAGGCCCGTTCCCTGGCCCGTAACGGCTATACGGTCAGCAAGCAGCTCAACACCAAGGAGTTTCGGGCTGTTCTGCAAAACGACAGGACGGTGATCAACGGCTCCACCAACGGCCGGGAACTACTTGGTTATGCACGACTCTTTGCCCTGTGCAGCGCTCAGCAGAGCCTGCGTCACATTGAAAAACTGGCCAAGGCGGTGCATTCCCGTGAAGGCAAGATGGAAACCATCAAAGCCATGATTGCGGCCATTCTTGAAGAAGACGGCGTCCAGCCGCCCAGTTCCAGCCTGAGTCGCAACAAGGTGGAAGACTGGATCCGTGAGTGTCACCTGATCAAGGAGTTCGATGCCATTCGACCCCAGTTCACCCGTCTTGAGCAGGCCAATCATGAACTGAGCGGCAACGAAATCCGCCTGGCACAGCTCAAACAACAGTTTTCTGTCGATCTCAGCCATCTGGCGGCCACCATCCTCGAGCAGGAAGGCAGGCTGGAAGAAAACATCCTGGCCATTCGCAAACAGGAGAGTGACTGGGCCCTCACCCGGGATAACCTGAACCAGAAGCTGTCCGAGGCCAAATCCGAAGTGCGCACCTATGAATCCGATCTGGAGCGGGTCGAGGAGGAATATCAAAACTGGCAGGACAAGGACATCGAAATACTGCAGAGCAACCTGCACAAGCTGCCCCAGTGGCAAAGCCAGTTGGACGGGGCCCAGTCCCGCTACAGCCTGCTGACCGATCAGCACCAGGACGTGGAGTCCAGCTTCAACAGACAGGTTGCCGCCATCAGCGAAAAGCTCAACCAGGAGCAGGAGTTGTATGGCGAAAAGCAGCAGGATCTGAAGGAAAAACTGGCCGATGCCCGCACCGATGAACAGCGCAAACTGGCCGAACTGCGCCAGGATTACCAACAGCAGCAGTCAGAGGTCAGGCAGGATTACCAGCAGCGTCTTCAGGAGCTAAAGGTTCAGCATGCGGATTATTCCAGCGCCCTGAGAAACAGTGGCTTCAACGAGTTCGAGCAAAGCCAGGTGGCCCTGCTGGAGGAGAGTATCAGCGAGGCGGCCGCCCTGGAAGATGCCGGCCGTGACCAGCAACGCCGTCTGCAACAGGAACTGGGCCAGGCACAAAAAGCCCGCAGCCATGCTGTGACTGAGCTGGAGCAAAGCAGAAAGCACCACGCCAGAACCCAGCAGCAGGTAGACAAGGTTGAAAGCCTGTTATATCCGGGTCAGGGCAGTCTGCTTGAATTTGTGCGTCGCGAATTGCCCCACTGGCCGGAGGATCTGGGCAAGGTAATCAATGCCGAGCTGTTGTCCCGCACCGACCTCAAACCAGCCCTGGCGGATAAGACTGATTCCCTGTTCGGACTGCACCTTGAGCTGGCCAGCCTCGCCACGCCGGATTATGCCCAGAGCGAGCAGCAATTGCAGCAGCAACTGGCAATGGCCCAGCAGCAGCAGGCCGAAGCCGTGGCCCAGCAAAACCAGGCCGAACAGAAGCTGGCCCAGACCAGTGAACAGGTGCGCAACCAGGAACTGAAGCTGGCCCAGGCCGACAGCGAACAGCGCACCCTGGAAGCCAATCGCAAGCGCCTGCAACAGGACAAGGAACAGCTGCTGCAGGAATATCGCGCCGCCCTGGCTGAGCGTAAGCAGCAGAACAAGGACAGGCTGAAGGATAACGAAAAGCGCCAACAGCAGTTAGAGGCCCAGCAGAAACAGGCCCTGGAAGAGATCCACGACCAGCAGCGTGATGCCGAAACCGAATTACAATTCCACTGGCAGCAGGTCACCGATGAGCTGCGTAGCCAGATTGGCCAGGTGGAACTGCATCTCAAGCAGTCTCGTCAGCAGGCTGCCAACGACAAGCAGCAGGCCCAGACCTGGCTGCAGAACGAACTGGCCAAGCGCGGCGTGGATGTGGATGAGATCGCAGCGTTGCGTAAACAAATTGAAACCCTCAAGGCCGATATCCTGCGTACCGAGAATCATCGTAGTCTGGTCAAGGACTATGAGCACTGGCACGCAACCGTATATTTGCAGCATAAGGTCACCTGGCAGCAGGGGCTGGCCAGGGCCAGGAAAGTGCTGGCCGAATCTGAGCGGGAACTGGCTAAACAGGAAGGGCAGTACAAGGAACGGCGCGGCCAGCTTAGGGATCAGCAGACCCGCGCCGAACAGTTGCTCAAAACGGCCAGGGAACAGGACATGGACGTGCAGGCGATTCACCGTCAACTGGCGAAACTCAGCCTGCCTCACACCGAACCCGGGGCGGATAAAAACAGTATCGTCCAGCGCCTGGGCGAAGGTCAGCAATTGCTGCAAAGCCGCGAGAAATTGCTGGCGGACATCAAGGCCTACGTGGAGCATTTCGATTCCCTGATTGCCAGCCAGGCTGGCACCGGTCTGGCCGATACCTGGGAACGCTCCCGGGAGGAGTGCGCCCTGATCAATGCCCAGGGTGTGCGCACCGTGGATCATCGTCGTCTGGTCAGCCATCTGGATCAGTTGCTCAATGTGCTGATACCGCAGAAGATCCAGGGCCTGCGTGACCTGGGCCGGACCTTTGGCGCCGATCTCAGCCAGTACTACAAGGTCCTGGAGGATATCGACAAGCGTATCGTCAGCCAGAGTCGTCGCATCAGCCAGGAAGTGGAAGAAGAGCTGTTCCTGGATGGGGTATCGGACTCAGCGGTACGCATCCGGTCGCGCATCAGTGAGCTGGAGTTCTGGCCCGAGCTGTCCCAGTTCAACCAGTTGTACCAGGAATGGCTGGAAGACGGTGCCAGCGAGCTGCCCAGTGACGACTACGCCACCAGCATGCGCCGGGTCATGGATATCCTCGGTCGGGCGGCCCTGTCAGGGGGAATAGGTAAGTTGCTGGACATCGAGCTCAAACTGCGCGAGGGCAAGAGCGATTTGGTCATTCGTACCGACCGGCAGCTTAACGAATCATCCAGTCATGGTATGGCCTATCTCATTCTGTGCAAGTTTTTGCTGGCCTTTACCCGATTGTTGCGCGGCAAGGCGGAGGCGGTCATCCACTGGCCCATCGATGAGCTGGGCACCCTGCACCAGAGCAATGTGAAAAAGATTTTCGATGCCTGCCAGAACAATAATATCTGCGTGGTGGGTGCCTTCCCCAATCCGGAGTCCGAGGTACTGACCCTCTTTGACAACCGCTATCTTATCGACAAGGCCAGCCGTAAGCTGCAGATAGTACAACCCAAGGTCAGCATTATCGGGGAGCGCCTGCGTCAACGGGCCGAGCAACAGGAGAAAAGCGCATGATCAGTGAACAGGGTCGTATTCTTGAGCGCCTGCTGGGAGGCGATTTTATCTGCGAAATCAGTGATGAGGACGCCTGGCGCTATCTGCAGCAGCCCGGTCATTTCGAGGCGGTGGATCAATACCTGGCCACCCTGAATCGCAGTCTGTCTACGGCTGCCGAAGGGCAGGTGTTTTTCGCCGCCTACCGCACCCTTGGCGACAACGAGCGCAAGGTACTGTCCACTCAGTTCCAGGAAATTGCCGCCGGCCTGATGCCGCTGGTGGAATGGCTGCTACTGATACAACAAAGCAGCGGATCGGACGTGCCGGTGACCCAGGGCAGTACCATTCGCTCCAATGAACTGCAGACAACCATCGAGGATACCCCGGCCTTTAAGGAGCAACTGGCCAAGATTGCCCGCTACCGCTTATTCAATTCCAACAGCACTGAAGTGGTGGGGCAGCTTAACCTGGTCTTCAAACGTCTGACGGAGCTTGGCTATCTGTTGCGGCCTAATCCCGACAAGCAGATTTATATTGCCACCGGCAAAGTGGAATATCTTTATGAGGTGTTGCGCTTTATCGATGAGACAGAAGCCCTGTCCCTGTCCGAACAGGCCGAATCGGCCATTGCCCAGGGCAGTCTGCTATGAGCCAGAGTTTGCATCAGGCCGGGGTTAAGCTGCTTAATGCCTTGTCCCGCAACGCCGACCTGATTATGCAGGTTTACCTGAGCGGTTCTTTGCATGAAGCCGAGGCCACCCCCGGGGTAGTGGAAAACCTCAAGAAGCTGGGCATACTGTGGCGTCCGGAGCCCGGCGCGCCACTGCGTCTGAAAAAAGCCATCCGCACCCTGCTCGAAGGCAGCCTGCATGACGAGCGAAACCGCCAGATTGACGCCAATATCGGCTCGGCCCTGGCCAGTCTCAAAACCCTTGCTCAGCATTACAAGGAAGCCCTGCACCACCATCGTTATGCCGAAGGTCAGGCCCATCTGAACGATCTGACCGAGCATGTGTACGCCCTGACGGAATCCCTTGGCAATAACGTGCGGGTGTTGTTCAGCCGTATCAACAACGAATTCGGCTACGTAGCTTCCATCGACGCCAAGATCCGCGAGAACGAACTGGCCCAGAACCAGGTGTCCGAGCTGCTCAGTCAACTGGAACTGTTTCGTTTCGATGAACTGTCCGACGTGGCGGGCAGCAACCGGGAGCTTCGTCATCTGCTGGTGGTGGCCCTGCAACAGAGCTTTTCCCGTTGCACCCAGGAACTGAGCATTGCCCAGTCCCGGCTGCTGGAACTGCTGGGGCGGTTCCGTGAATTCCGTGGCAGGACCAGGTTGCTCAAAGGCTTTGTGTTGCATATGGAGCAGCAGCCGGACTTTATGCCGGCCAATTATGCCAATCACAGTCAGGTTCCCCTGTTGTTCAATCAGGCCAGGCCATTGCTGCAACCGGCAGCAGTGGATGTGAACCGGGTCGATCACGAAGCCGAGCTGCTCGAACTGGTGGGGCGTATCAAAGCCCTGCATCGCGCCGACAAACCCAGGGACGAACAGCGTGCGGCCCAGAGTATCGATGTGGAGCAGCAGGGCCAGGTGGAGCTGGACGATCAGGCTATCCATCAGGCGGTGGAAAGCTACTTTTGCGAGATTATCGACACGGGAAAAAGGCTTACAGCCCTGGAATACCTGGGCCAGCAGCAACTGGAGTTCGATCCGGAAGTGTGGATTTACCAGGTTATCGGCGGATATCAGGGCCTCAACGATGAGGAACGCCAGTACTTCGAGCTGGCCACTGAGATAGAGGACCATCCCATCTTCGACGGCAACAAAATTGTCCGCGATGTGGAGCTTGGTCTGAGGTAAGGGGACAGACATGGAACTGAACCGGCGTGACGTCAATACCCTGAGCCGTTTTATGCAGGACAGGGACAGACTGAGCAAAAAGTTCAATGACAGCCTGAGGAACTGGCTGGTTGAGCACTACGGTGATCTGTTCCGCCTCGACGGGCAGCGATGCCGTTTTACCGCCGATCAGAAACGTCGTCTCAAAGAGGAGTTGCACAAAGACTATCCACGCTTCAACTGGCTACAGGGTCTGACCAGCGGTATGGAGCGGCTGGCGATGGCCTCCCTGTTAAACCAGGAGAAGCTTGCCGATATACGCCCTGACGATCAATATGTGCTGGTCCGCCAGGTAGCGGGCGATTTCTCCCGGGCGGGAGTGAAGGCCGGGCTGCCGCCACAGATCTCCCTGCGCCTGCCCGTGGATATGCTGCTTAAGGCCAACCCCGATACCCTGGTGGTAGTGGAAAATCTCGATGTGTTCGACCAGTGGCAACAGGCCAATGTCGGCGCAGAGATTCTCGACAGCCTGGTGCTGTACCGCGGCCACAACAGTATGACCCGTGGCGTTAAAAGCCTGCTTCAGCAAGTCCCCCCGCAGACCCGTGTCGTCCTCTTTTGCGACCTGGATCCCAAAGGCCTGGAAATGGGTTTTACCACGCCGGGCAATCCACAGTTGCTGCTACCCGTGACATTGGATGAAGCACTGGCACTGCGCAGCAATGGCGGGATATTCAAGAAACAGGCAAGAGCCCGGGCATTTTTGCAAAGACAATCTGCAGGGGCATGGAAACCCTGGATAGACTGGGTAGTAAAAGAGCATCGGGCGGTGATGCAGCAGCACCTGCTGGAAATGCAGGTGCCGCTTGAGGCCGTAACCTGCTGAGCGGAGCTCAGGCAGGTTCTGGTGGCTGTTATTTAATCATACCGGGCGCTAGGGTTTGACAAATTTCAGGGTCATGCGGTCACTCTCGCCGATGGCCTGGTATTTATCCTTGTTTTCTTCCTTGAGTGCCAGGCTTGGTGGCAGGGTCCAGACGCCCTTGGGATGATCGGCGGTGTCTTTGGGATTCGCGTTGATATCCGAGCTGGCTGCCAGTTTAAAGCCGGCTTTTTCGGCCGCCTTGATGACCACTTCTTCATGCATATAACCGCTGGCTTCCTGATCCCTGGCGGGTTTGTCAGCGGGCAGGCGGTGATCCACCACGCCCAGCACTCCGCCTGGCTTCAACACTTCGAAGAAGGCATTGAAGGCCCTGGCCAGATTTTCCTCACCACCCCCGCGCATATACCAGTTATGCACATTGCGGAAGGTCAGCACCATATCCGCGCTACCGTCCTCGGCGATGTCCACTCTGTCGGGGAGCTGGAATATGGTCACCTTTACCTTATCAAAGACGTCCGGGTTGGCGGCCAGCTTATCGACAAAACGGGCGGCATTTTTGCGGAAGTATTCCACGTCTGAGCCCGGATCATAGCCCGCAGCAATCAGTTGGCCCTGCTCGCGCAGGTAGGGAGCGAGGATCTCCGTATACCAGCCGCCGCCGGGAGAGATTTCAACCACTGTCATATCCGGTTCGATACCGAAAAACTTCAGGGTCTCAACAGGGTGACGGTATTCGTTGCGGGCTTTATTGGCTTCGCTGCGGTGATCGCCAGTGGCGGCTTGTTCAAGGCTCATTGCCTGGGCCGTCTGTAATCCGGCCAGCATAACTCCTGCTGCCATTAACCAGTTCAACTTTTTCATTTTTTGTCCTTTTCCTTGTTTGTCATGGGGAATTTGCATGGATACCACATTTGCCATGCTAGCAGTCAGAAGACCTGCTTGTCTGCTGCGGTCTTCCCTGGCATGGGGCAAAGTGCCGGAGTTTTCCGGTCAACAGCGGCCCCGAGGGTCAGGGTGCCAGGGCCATCAGTTCCTGGTATTCATCCAGGGCATACTGATCCGTCATACCGCTGAGCATATCCTGAATCAGACGGCAGCGATAATAGGCCTCCCACAGGGTTTCCTCTGGCTGACCTTTGTATTTGTCCGTGGCCAGCCGGTAAGCGCTGACATGTTTGTTGGGCAGACGCCTGGCCAGACGGGACTCAATCAGCAGATCCCGGTGTCCCCCGCTGATGACCTGGGCAAAATCATCCGCAGTCAGTTCCAACAGTGGCCGGTACTGGTTGAGCAATTCAGAAATGATCCGGTAACCTTGCAGTTCCAGGGTTTCCACCTCGGCCACACTGAAAATATGCCGGATGGCCACCCTTTTGAAGGTTTCGATCAGGCGGTGACACAAAGAATCGTCTTCTAAAAGTGCGCGGTTGAGCCGGCCCCGGCAGATGGTGTCGTAGTTGTCGATAAAGCTCTCGGCAGCATGCTGAACCAACGGATGGATAAGGTTGACCCGCAGTTTCATAAAATACTGGTGAGCCTTGTTCAGGGGCTCTTTGTCCGCCCGTTGGGTGACCGCCTCAATAACCTGCCTGAAGCTGCGAAGATCCTGACGGTTGCCGTTGTGAGGCAGAAACGCCACCCCCGCAAGCCCCTGGTCGCCGTCAAATTCGGCAATCAGCAGCTCGGTGAGACGGCGATAGCTGAGCAGGCCTTTCTCCACCCCGTCTTCAATATCGGCCAGACAATAGGAGATGTCATCGGCTGCTTCCATCAGATAGCTCAGCGGATAGCGGCAATAGGCTTCAAGCCCCAGCTTGTCCTGCAAGCGGGTAACGAATTCTGCCTCGGACAGATAGTAGCCTGGCTTCTTGCGCAGATAGCTCAGTGGCGCGTCCTTGTCCGGTCTGGCCTCATAGGCCGGACGGGTGTACTTGAGTACGCAGGCGCTTTGTACATAAGTGAGATTCAGGCCGAGCAGGGAGTGCAGCAGACGGATGGCCTGAGCATTGCCCTCAAAGCTGGACAGGTCAGCTGCCAGTCGGCCGGCCAGCTCCCCCTGGCCGGACGCAAGCAGGGGCAGCGTGGGCAGATGCTGCCGGAACCATTTGGTGATGGCCGCTTCGCCGAAGTGGCCAAAGGGAGGGTTGCCGATATCGTGCATCAGGCAGGCCATCTCCACCAGAGTTTCCAATATCCGCTCAAGACCGGTCAGCCCGTAATCACCGACCTTATCGCCGAGCTTATCGAAGATGGTGCGGACAATAAAGCGGCCGGTCTGCTGGACTTCCAGCGAGTGGGTCAGGCGCGATCGCACTGCCGCATTTCGCTCCAGCGGAAACACCTGGGTTTTCTGCTGCAGACGGCGGATGGCGGCGGAGTTAATAATCCTGCCCCGGTCACTTTCCAGCGCCCGCTCCAGTTGGCGGATATCCAGTGGTCCGTTGTCGGCATAACGCTGATAGGGGCGGGCGGCGGTGAGCAAAGAGTCAAATCGGATGGGCATGCCTTGGCGCAGGTTAGGAGGTTTTTCCTATGCTAACCCAGGCGCCTTGGCAGCTGTCAATTTTTGTTGGCGTGCAGACGGGCGAGACCTCTATAGGTGGGCGGCCAAAAAGGCTTCCAGCTCTCTCAGCGTGGTCAGGCGATTGTGCTGCAGCTCCAGGTAATGGTTGCCTTTTTCCAACTCCACATACCTGACCTGTTTTTCCAGATCCTGGAGTTCCTCAGCCATTTCACGGCTGTGATAAACCGAGACAACCCGGTCTTCCTCGCCGTGGATCAGCAGCACAGGTGCACTGATCTGCCCGGCCAGATACAGTGGAGAGGTGGTTTCCAGCTCATCCCAGTCGTCGCCCAGCTGTTTCCTGACCACTTTGGCATTGGTGTAACGGCGGGATTCATGCAGGATACGGGTAAGATCGGTGACGCCGTTGATGCTGGCGGCACAACTGAAGGTGTCACCCTGGGTGGCCAAGCCCATCAGGGCCGCGTATCCCCCGTAACTGGCGCCCACCAGACAGATTCGTCCCGGTATTGCCAGTTTTTGCTCAACCAGCCAATGTGCTGCATCCTGCAGATCCTGTTGCATTTCCTTGCCCCAGCCTTTGACGGAGGCCTGCTCGAAGTCGAATCCGTAGCCGGACGAGCCGCGAAAGTTGGGCTGTAAAACCAGATAACCCCGGCTGGCCAGAAACTCCGCCAGCCAGTCAAATCCGCCGTAATCCCTGGCCATGGGACCTCCGTGTGGCAGCACGACTGCCGGGATGGGATGATCTTGCGGTTTATTTCTGGGCAGGGTGAGATAGGCTTCTATGGTCAGGCCGTCTCTGGCCTGGTAACGGACTTTCTGATTGCCTGACAGGTTGGTCTCATCCAGCAGGGGATATTGTGAGCCCAGCGGATTCAGGGTGCTGTTGTCCCGATCACCGATATAGTAGTAGCCAGGGGCATCCTCCAGATAGGTGAGCAATACATAGCGCCGCTCGTCATCGCTCATGCTGATGATAATGTTGGCGGAATCCGGCAAGGCGTGGTCCAGGGCCTCCTGAAAGGCCATATACTCCTTGTCCCAGTAGATGCGGCCATTGTCAGCTTCACCATGGGACACACCCACCACCTCACCGGATTTAGGCGAATAGATAAGCCGGCCCTCAATATCGTAATGGGGATCGGCGTAGACCAGTTCCTGTGTCAGCGCCTCGTTGGCCAGGTTTACCCTGAAGATGGCGTAGCGTCCCTTGTGCAGGGCCCGGATATAAAGAATATCCGGGTTCTTGTCGAAGCCCATGATATCGATATCCGGGGCATCGAATATTTCGTATTCCCACAGGGTGCGCCATTCATTGGTCTTCCAGTCTTTGTGCAGATAGAAGATTTTCGTATCGTCCAGCCCTTCACCCAGCCTGACGCGGCCCTGCCGGTCCGCATGCCAGTGACGGATGTCCCGTCTGGAGCGTTGGAGTATGCTTCTGCCTAAGTCATTGAGGCTGAGCCTGTAAACATTGGGCCGGTTGGCTGAGTCCAGATCCACGGACAGCAGGAAGTGATCTTTTTCTGCCGGCAGCAGGCTGATGACATTGTCCTGGAACTGACTGAAATGGTCCCCGGCTATCTTGGATCGGCGGGGTCTAAAGGCCGGCTCAAGGCTGTCTTCCTTATGGATACTGACTTTCAGCAGCCGGGTCTCTGTTGTGTTCACACCGTAGCGCTTTGCCGGGTAGCGCGCGCCGATTAGAATGTATTCGTTGTTGGCCCACTGATACCAGTTGAACTTGATTTCTTTATTGTCGCTGACCGCCAGCACCCTGGACGACATCTTATCCAGGTTCACCCCTAATAAAATGGTCTGGCCCCCCTCATTACGCAGGGCAGCCAGGTGTTTGCCGTCCGGCGAAAGTTTGACGTTAGTGAGAGCGGGCAGGTTGCCAAATGCTTCGACGGGCAGTTTGTCCTGCTCAGTCGAAGCTAAAGCATTGATTGAAGTGAAGACACAAAAACAGAAAAAAAGGTACGAACTGACTATACGCATAAGTCATCCCTGGCTTGAATTATTTTGAATCCCTTTGTGGCGGGATTCTAAACAAATTGTCAGTGCCGCGCACTACTGGTATCAATGTTTGCTCACAGCGTGCTTTAAGGAAGTTGTCCTCCTATGTTGATTTCGGCCCTGATTTTTCTGCTTGCAGCGGTGATTGCCGTGCCCTTGTTCAAACGACTGAAATTGGGGGCCATCCTCGGCTATCTGGTGGCCGGCGTGTTGATCGGTCCCTCGGCTATGGAACTGATTCAGGATCCAGACCATGTGCTGCATGTGGCAGAGCTGGGCGTGGTGTTACTGCTGTTTGTGATTGGTCTGGAGCTGGAGCCGCAAAAATTGTGGAAGATGCGCCAGCAGGTGTTGCTGACAGGGGGAGGGCAACTGTTGTTCACCAGTTTGGTGCTGGTGGGCGCCCTGGTATTGCTGGTCGGTCAACGCTGGCCGACGGCGCTGGTGATTGGCCTTGCCCTGGCCCTGTCCTCCACCGCCTTTGCCATTCAGTTGATGGCCGAGCAGGGGATCCTTAAAACGGCTCCCGGGCAGAAAGGCTTTGCCGTGCTGCTGATGCAGGATCTGGCGGTGATCCCTATTCTGTTGCTGGTGGAAACCCTGGCTGGCGGCAATGGCGAGGCGGCGCCGCCCTGGTGGCTGAGTCTGATGGCCATCTTATCTGTACTCTTTGTTGGCCGCTATCTGCTTAATCCCTGCCTGCGTATGCTGTCACGCTATGGCAATGAAGAGGTGATGACCGCTGCGGCCCTGCTGATTGTGGTCGCCACGGCCCTGGTGATGGAACATGCCGGGCTGTCCATGGGCATGGGCGCATTTCTGGCCGGTATGCTGCTGGCCAATTCCAGTTTTCGCCACCAGTTGGAAACCGAGATAGAGCCGTTCAAAGGGTTGTTGCTGGGCCTGTTCTTCATCGCCATTGGCATGAACCTGGACCTGAACCTGCTGGTTGCCCGGCCTGGTCTGATTGTCGGCGCTGCGCTGGCGCTGGTGATCTGTAAAGCTCTGATCATCGCTGGGTTGCTCAGGCTCAGTGGTGAGAAAAGCGCCGACGCCATGCGAGTGGCGCTGATGCTGTCCCAGGGAGGGGAATTCGCCTTTGTGGTGATGACCACGGCCGCCGGCAATGGCCTGCTGGAGACCACCCTGGCCAGTCAGGTCAGCCTGATAGTCGGTCTCTCCATGGCCCTGACCTCACCTGTGGTCATCCTCTACAGTCGCTGGTTCAACAGCCGCCAGTGCCCGCCTGTCTATGATACGGTGGCCCATGAGGACGAACCGCAGGTGGTGATTGCCGGATTTGGTCGTTTCGGACAGATGAGTGGCAGGATCCTCACTGCTAAAGGCATTCCCTTTACCGCGCTGGACAAGGATGCGGAGCATATCGCCTTTGTGGAAAAATTCGGCAACAAGGTGTTTTACGGTGACGCCTGCCGGCTGGATTTGCTCAGGGCCGCCGGTATTGCGGGCGCCAAGGTGCTGCTGATTGCTGTGGACCGGGATGTGGAGGTCCTGAAAATTGCGGCTCTGGTTCGGGAGCATTATCCGCATATGCGTATCGTGGCAAGAGCGCGTAACCGCATGGTAATGCGTGAACTCAAACGCCTGGGGGTCACCGATGCCGTTCGTGAACTCAATGCCGGCAGCCTGGAGGCAGCAAACCTGCTGCTCCGGGCCTATGGCTTTTCCCATTCACGGGCCGACTATGTGGTCCAGGTGTTTCGTCATCACGACGAAGCCCTGCTGGCCGGTACCCTTGAGCAGGACGACGATCTGGATGGACTGATTGCCCGCAGCAAGGCGGGGCGGGACCAGCTTGAAGCGCTGTTTAAACAGGACAGCAAGGAACTGAGTTAAGCCTGTCGCAGGAAACTGACCAGGCCTTCGCCCGCCTCGACAATATGCGCCTGAAGCAGTTGCGCGGCCCGCTCCCCCTGACCTTGCTGCAGGGCATCGAGCAGGGCATGGTGCTCCTGCTGGCTGCGATCTTGGTAGTTCAGGCTCAATGACTGGTATCCGATGTAACGCTGGCATTGCAGGTGCAGGTGCTCCACCATGGCAAACAGGGTGGGGCGTCTGGCTGCCCGGTACAGGCAGGCATGAAATGCCCAGTTATGTTGGCCAATCTCGGCGGCCGTCAGATCTGAACGCTCATCCATGCTGCTCAGGATGTCCCTGGCCCGACCGAGAATTTCACTGTTCAGATGCTGCAGGGCGAGATTTTGCAGCAAGGGCTCAAGATGCTTGCGCATCAGATAGATATCTTCCACCTCAATGGGATCGAAGCCGGGCACGGCGATACCGCACTTGCCGTGAGTGACCAGCCAGCCTTCGCTTTTTAGTTTCTGTACCGCGTCACGCACCGGGATTCGGCTGACCCCATACTGCTCTGCCAGCTCACGCTGTTTGAGGACCTCACCGGGATTGAACCGGCCCTGCTGCAAATCCTGTTTGAGTCGCTGATACAGGGTCATGTCAGGGAGCCCGTCTGAAAATAAGCAGACAGAGCATACCCGAGAGTAATCCCCAGAAAGCCGCCCCTACGCCGAGAAATGACAGGCCGGAGGCGGTGACCAGAAAGGTGATGATAGCCGCCTCCCGTTCATCTGCCTGCATGGTGGCCACACTCAGGCTGTTGGCAATGGTTCCGAACAAGGCCAGTCCGGCCAGGCTGAAGATCAGGGCCTGGGGAAAGGCGCTGAACAGGGTGACTACGGTCGCTGCGCCAATGCCGGTCAGCAGGTAGAAGATACCTGCCCAGATCCCCGCCTGATAGCGTTTATCCGCATCGGGATGGGCTTCAGGTCCGGTACAGATGGCCGCAGTGATGGCGGCCAGATTCAGGGCAAAGCCCCCCAGGGGCGCCAGCAGAAGAGAGGCCAGGCCGGTTCCGCTGATCAGGGGCGATACCGGCACCCGCTCATAGCCGCTGGCCCGCAGCGTCGCGATGCCGGGGATATTCTGTGAGGTCATAGTGACAATAAACAGCGGCAGTCCCACGCCAAGCACAACCCCGAGATTGAATTCGGGCCAGACCCACACCGGCCGGCTTAAATGAAGCTCAAGGTGTTCAAACCGGATCAACTGGCCCTGCCAGGCCATCAGAAAGCCGGTGGCCAGGACCAATAAAATGGCATAGCGTGGCAGCCATCGCTTGCCCAGGATAAAAGCGATCAACATTGACCCCACCAGGGCAGGCTGTACCTGCAATGAGGTAAACACGGCCAGGCCAAACTGCACCAGAATACCAGCCAGCATGGCGCTGGCCAGGCTCAGCGGGATGCGGCGGATCAGCTTATCGAAAGTGCCGGTCAGGCCCACTGCCAGGATCAATACTGAACTGAACAGGAATGCGCCAATGGCCTGCTGGATGGGCACACCTATGAGGCTGGTGGCAAGCAGGGCGGCGCCAGGGGTCGACCATGCGGTAATGACCGGTGCCTTGTAATACCAGGAGAAACCGATGCAGGTCAGCCCCATCCCGATTCCCAGTGCCATGATCCAGGAGATAGTCATGGCTTCTGAAGCGCCTGCCGCCTGGGCGGCCTGAAAAACAATGGCCACCGAGCTGGCAAAACCCACCAGCACGGCCACAAAACCGGCGCTGAGGGTAGAGAGGTGCAAATTGAGACGAGGCATAAATGTATACTTTAATAAAAATGTATACATTTATTCTAGCGAAAGAAATACTGCAGACAAGCAAAAAAGTACACCAATCGGATTAATCCAGCTTGATAAAGAATACCTGGTAAATCGTGTCGTCATCCGGGTCAAGGACGCTGGTCAGCACTTTGTAGCGGAATTCCTCACCAGCCTTGTTGGTGATGCTGGTCTCCATGCTGAGATTCTTCTCGCCACGCTCCCTGGCCAGTTCGGATTCCAACTCCCACTGGCTGGTAACCACTTTCTGGTAGACGGGATCGGGGTAGGCATTTGACCACCAGTGCTTTTTATCCGGTATATCGCTGAGATCGTAGCCGAGATCCTGAATAAAGGCCGGATTGAGATAAAGAATCTTATGGTTCAGAGGCTCCTCACCGCCGGCCTGTGCCAGCAACGCAGGAAAGGGCAGTGTCTCCAGATACTGCTGATATTGTGCGAGCTCCATTTCAATATCCTTCTGGTTATTATTTGAGCAATATTAGCGGAGAAAATGCCCGCCTGGCAACCGCCAGCAAAAAACAGGCGTTCAACCCGACAGGTTATCAGTCAGAACCGGGATCAGGGAAGCGGCCAGTAATATGGCCATGGCGATATTAAAGCAACGCAGCCGTCCCGGTGTCCGCAGCAGACTTTGCATGCGCGAGCCCAACCACAGCCAGGTAAAGGTGCAGGGAGTGCCGAACAACAGGAAAAACAACGCGATAATCCCTACCTGAAGCTGATAATCCATTTGCGAGCTGGTGTAGGTCACCACCGCACCCAGCACCATCATCCAGGCCTTGGGGTTGACCCATTGGAAGAGGGCGGCCTGTACAAAGCTGAAGGGCTTACGGGCTTCTACCTGTATGCTGGTGACCGGGGAAGAAGCGATTTTCCAGGCCAGAAAAAGCAGATAACTCGCACCTGCCCATTTCAGTACCTGATGCAGCACCGGGTAGTTCTCGAAGAGGCCGGCCATGCCCAGTCCGACCGCCAGAACCATCAATGGGAAGCCGATATTGATGCCGATCATATGCGGCAGGCTGCGCAGGATGCCGTGATTGACCCCCGAGGTCAGCATCATCAGGTTGTTGGGCCCCGGCGTGATGGAGGCAGAAACCACAAACAGAAACAGAGCCAGCCATTCCATAGTTACCCTTGTCCCTTTCCTTAATCCCAGACCAGTTTCTTGAAATGAGCCCGGCACATGGAAACATACTTGTCGTTGCCGCCCACGTCCACCTGGGCCCCTTCCTTGACCGCCTGGCCAAACTCGTCCATACGCACGACAAAGTTGGCTTTACGGCCGCAGTGACAGACAGTTTTCAGCTCCACTAACTTGTCCGCCCAGGCCATCAGATAATGGCTGCCCTCGAAGGTCTCGCCGGCAAAATCGGTGCGCAGGCCATAGGCCAGCACGGGAATTTTCAACTCATCCACGACAAAGGTCAGTTGCCGCACCTGCTCTTTGGTCAGAAACTGAGCTTCGTCGATAAACACGCAATCGATGCGCTGTTTGCGGTTAAGCGTATTGATCTGTTCCAGCAGATGGCTACCCTGGTTAAACAGGTGAGCATCGGCTTTAAGGCCGATGCGGGAGGCGACCAGTCCGGTGCCGAACCTGTTATCCAAAGCAGCAGTAAACAGCTCCACGTGCATGCCCCTTTCCTTGTAGTTATAAGCGGATTGCAGCAGAGAGGTGGACTTGCCGGCGTTCATCGCCGAGTAGTAAAAATAGAGTTGCGCCATGGCTTGCCAACTGTCGGATTCCAGCCGGATATTGTGCCTTGCCCGAAGACGAATGAGAAGCTGAAATAGGCCAAGCCGCAACCGGACGGCAATACCAGAGCCTCAGCCTGAGGCCCCTTTGCTACTCAGTCTCTCGCCGGGCTACCTTGTCGCCGTCTTCCAGGCCCGGACCTGGGTACAGAACCACCTGCTGGCCGGCCTCGATGCCTTCGAGAATTTGCGCCTTCGTCCCGTTGTTATGGCCCACTTTGACCCTGGTCAGATGCGCCCGTCCCTCTTTGACCTTGAAGACGGCCCAATCCTGACCCTCGCGAAGCAGAGCGCTGGAAGGGGCAGCCAGGGTTTGACTGTTCTCCCACACCACTATCCGGGCTTCCACCCGGTATCCGTGCCCCAGCTTTTTGCGCTGTGCAGGGGGATCGGTAAAACGGATAATGGCATTGACCCGCTGTTCTTCCACCCCCAACGCCGAATACTTGGTAAAGCCCCAGGGCTCAATCCGTTCAACGGTGCCGTTGAGTGGCTGTAAGCCGCCCCAATTGTCGATCACCACCCTATCACCGGTATCGATTTTGACCGCATCGGTGGAGAGCAATTCGACAATCACTTCCAGATCATTGTCGGTGTCGCCTATTTCCAAAATGGGGGTGCCGGCGGTGAGGGTGGTTTCACTTTCCTGCATCACTTGTAGGATACGTCCCGATACCGGGGCGGTGAGCGGTACGGTATTACTGTCAACCCCTGCTGCAGTCTGACCGGCACTGCTCTGATCCTGGTCAAAACTGATCAATCTGGCCCTGGCATTGGCAAGCTCTGCCTCGCGCATGGAGATGGCGGCTTTGGCCGTGTCCAAGGCCGCGCCGGCGGAACGGGCTTCTCTCACTGCCTGATCCCGTTGCGACTTGGTGGCAATGCCCTGGACAAACAACTGCAGAATTCTTGTCTGGTCGGCATCGGCCAGTTCCTTGTCCGCCATCGCCCGGTTCAAATCGGCCCTGGCCATGCGCAGGGCGGCTTCGGCAGCGCCAATTGCGGCCCTGGCCTGCTCCCGGGTGCGGATATCCAGCAGCGAGGGGCTGATGGGAATGAGGCGTGCCAGCACAGTTTCCCCGCCAATTACTTCGTCCCCGGGCTCCGGCTCTACCCGCAGCAGGCGCCCGGCCACGGGGGCAGTGACCAGGTAGGCATCCCGCACCCGGGTACGGGCTTCCTCGTCGATGGTCACCAGCATGCTGGTTTCAGTGATTCGGCCCACATCCACCAGCGTGGGTCTGGGCCAGAAAGCATAAGCCACCAACAGCACAATCAGCAGTGCCGCAATGAGGGTAAGCCAGATTCGGGAACGTCGTTTCGCCATAAGGTCATTCTCGGGTCTTGAGGGCGGATACCAGATCCAGCCGGTTAATGTCTCGCTTTACCAGCGCCCCTGACAAGGTGGCGGCCAGCAGCACGGCCAGCGCAGCAGTGCCATAGCTGGCAGGGGAAAATTCTGTGGGCACCCGGTACAGATCCGTGCTGAAACCGGCGGCTACGGCCAGGGAAAAATAATAGCCAAGGGCCGCGCCCAGCGGCAGCGCCAGCAACGTTATCAGGCCCAGTTCCCCAAGTAGCACAAAGCCAGTCTCGGTGCGGGTCAGTCCGATCACGCGCAGACTGGCCAGATCCCTGGCCCGCTCGGCAAATGCGATACGGGCGCTGTTGTATACAATACCGAAGGTAATCACCGCCGCAATCAGGGCCATCACATAACGCATGGCGCCAGCCCCCGTGTCCATGACCTTTTTAAAGGCCCGGCGGCTGTCCTGTTGCAGACTGACGCCGGCCACCACCGGCATGTCCTTGAGCCGCCGGTACAGTTGCTGTCCCTGGCTGCTGTCAATTCGCAAATAGGCGCCGGACACCCGGTTTGGTTCCTTCATCAGCCGGTTGAGAGTCTCCAGTTGCATATAGGCCGGGGCTCCCATCAGGGTATCGGCCAGACCCGCCACGGATACTTCCAGTGTGGGGCGGCGACCTTCCCTGACATCCAGTATCATCTTCTGCCCGGCCTTCAGGTCGAGTTCGCCGGCCAGGGCGGTGGACAGTACTATGCCGTTTTCCGGCAGGGGGATGGCTTGCAAAGAGCTGTCCAGGGCACGAAACAGGCGCGGCTTTTCAGTCAGGGCCGTCACGGCTCCCCGGTAATGTTGGCGACCATTGTGCATGACGGCCGCCACAGTGCGAAAAGGCTCCACCTCTATGACACCCTTCATCCGCTTGAGTGCAAAAAGGGTCTTGTCGCCCAGGGGTTCCACAAATGTCACAGTGACATCGCTTCTGTCCAGCACCCCGAATGACAGATCGAGGGTCCTGTCAAATGCGCTCATCAGGCTGAGCATGGCCACAGACAACGCCATGCCCAGAGCGATACCCAGGATTGCCAGCAAGCCCCTAAGGGGCTGGCGAATCATATTGCGCAGTACCATCCGGGTAGGCTGGTCCAGCCATTTTCTCAGCCCGGGGCCAAAGGAAATGGTTTGGCTGAAGTTGGGAGGCGTGGGCGGACGCATGGCATCGGCCGGTGTCAGGGCAAAGACCCTGCGTAACACCAACACTCCACCGGCCGAGGCAGTCAGGACGCTGACGGTAAACCCTGTCACAAAGGCGGCAGGATCCACCCTGAACAACAGAAAAGGAAACTTGTAGTAAAGTTGGTAAAAGCCGCTCAGGCCCCGCCCGGCCAGCATACCAAGTGCGCAACCCAACAGGGCGCCGGTCAGGGCAATGACCAGCACGAATTTGAAATAGTGCAGGCCGACCTCCAGGCTGGTATAGCCGAAGGCCTTGAGCAGGCCTATTTGCTCCCGCTCGGCCTGAACCATTCTTGAGATCACTATGTATAACAAAAAGGCGGCGACCGAGAGAAAAATCGGCGGTACAGTGCGACTGGAGACCCTCAGCCCGGCGATTTCCTCGCTGATAAAGCGGTCGGACAAATGATCTTCCAGGCCATAGGCACCGGTCGCTCCATAAGGGGCAAGCAGCCGATCCAGTGAGTCGATAACGGCTTGCGGCCGGGCGTCTCTGGCGAGTGAGATCAGCGCTTCGTTAAAGGCGCCGTCCATATCGAAGGCCGCTGCCAGGGCCTCTTCGTTCATCCAGATGACGGCAAAACGGGCATCGTCCGGCACCAGTTCCCCCGGTGCTGTGGTATATAGGAACTCCGGCGCCTGTGCCAGACCCACAATATGGAATCGTCGTCTGGCCCCGTTCATCGTGGCAGAGAGGCTGTCACCCGGCTGCAGGTTATGTGCATGGGCAAAGGCTTCAAGCAGCAGGATTTCGTCCCGGTGGGACGGATTCAGAGGTCGGCCGGATGCCAGATAAAAGTCATTCAGTCTGGGGCTGCCGAACTCCGGCAAAGACACAGCCTGGGCCCGGACAGGAACGGCCTGGTCTGGCAAGCTGATCAGCGCCGCGCCGTTTATGCGGCCCTGCACCGCGCTGATGCCGGGTAGCTCGACGATTTCGTCCAGCACATGCCGGGGGGAGCGCTTAACCGGGGCAAACAAATCCGCCAGCCGGTAACGTTCATAATAGGTGCGTTTGGTTTCGCCCAGGGAATTGACCAGGCCATCCATCATCACCATCATCATGACGCCAAAAGCGATCACCAGCACTATGGCCAGTGCCTGGCCCTTGACCCGCCAGAGATCCCTGCCCAGCTTGCTGTCCAGCGGCTTCATGCTGCTGTTACCATTGAATCTCCTCGGCTTCTTTTACCTGCGGATTTTGTTCAATGTCGCGGATATCACCATCGGCAAAACGGATGATTCTGTGGGCCATGGCTGCGGTGGCCGCCGCGTGCGTGACGATCATCACAGTGGTATCCAGCTTGCGATTAACGTCCTGCAAGACCCGCAACACGGCGCGGCCTGTTTCGCTGTCCAGAGCCCCTGTGGGCTCATCGCAGAAAAGCACCGTGGGTTGCTTGGCAATGGCCCGGGCGATGGCTACGCGCTGTTGTTCACCGCCGGAAAGTTCAGACGGAAAATGATCCAGGCGCTTTCCCAGTCCGACAATGGACAGGGCCTCGGCGGCGTTCATCGGATTCTCGGCGATCTCCGTGACCAGCTCGACATTTTCCCTGGCGGTCAGGCTGGGCATCAGGTTGTAGAACTGGAAAACAAATCCCACATGATGTCGGCGGTAACGGGTCAGGCTGTCTTCGTCCTTGGCCGTGAGGTCCTGGTCGAAGAAATGCACCCGACCTTCGCTGGGCTGGTCCAGTCCACCAAGGATATTCAGCAGGGTGGATTTTCCGCTACCGGAAGGGCCGAGCAGCACCACCAGCTCACCTGCAGGTATTTCCACCGATACGCCGCGCAGGGCGTGCACAGCTGAGGGGCCTTCTCCATATACTTTGGTCAGTCCATGGGTACGAAAGGCAGGTAAACGCTTATCCAAGGGTCTGGACATTAAGATGTGTCTCGGCCGTGAGAACAAAGATTAATTCAAAGCATAACAACTCCCTTCAGGGACGAACATCCCTGTGGTTTGGTTGATTAGCCAAATACCGATGCAGATCAAGGAATACTGTCTGCAGCGCCCGTGAGAAAAAGGCGCGGGGAGATTAGATCAATTTGTTATCCTGGTCGCTGGTACAAAGTTTGCTGCTTTGGCAAGGGGGTTACGTGCTCCAGTCCAGGCCCCAAACAGGGCGATAAGCTTGGCCGTTTCCCCTGTAAAAGGCCCTCGGGCAGCCTTATTTACCCCTATGGCGCTCTTTTATATAGTAATACCAATCGGATTAATCTTTAGCGCCACTAGACCTTCATACGAGCGCCTTGGTATCGAACATTTTGTCTTTCGCTGAATGCACTGAAGATTAATCCGATTGGTATAAGGACACCCAAAGGCCGCTGAAGGTGGTGGCTGACCTTCCATGCCTTTTTTCCCATCGCCGGCTTCAGTTACTGCTGCGAAATACGCTTTGATACTCTGTTTTGCTGCCGGCAACAGCCAGCTTGGGCTGCAGCATATCCATCAGCTTCATGATGGTCTGGTAAGCGTTCTTGTTGGCCTTGCCCTGAGCGGCAATGGGCTCGATACGTTGTTTGCTTCTTTTCACTGACATAATAATTCTCTGATTGGTCCGGACCCGGATTTACCTCATTGACTGCATCATAATCCCATCGATGTCGCCAATAGGTATCGACCCTCTTGTATGGGTATTACACCCTGACAGGTCAGACGAGTGTGTCATTTACCAGCCAAGCCAGGTATGACAAGGCTTTTGCTGGTTCCGCGACGGTTTTTGCAAGAGGCGTCCATCTGGCTCTCAGGCTGTATTACCGACTTCATTGGTGTAAAGCCAAATTCGTGCCATGGCCTTTGGGCGGCTTCACGGCATCCGGAAATTTTTTCAACAAACTGCAGACCTTACCTGTCTTCAGCCTGGATACAACTGGGCTATCCCTTTCATAGTGGCGGGCTCCAGCAGTAAGAGTGGACAGGAAACTTGGTGCAGTTAATGCAGTACCTTTTTTGGAGAGAGTTTGAGTGAGGTAAGGCCGCCGTCTTTTGCAGTACCTGTAGTGGTTTTCGAATCAGGAAAAAGATGTTCGAAAAATACAGTCAGGAGGTGCTATGGAAGTCAACAGCTCCATACAGAACGGGCGCTTGAGCGCAGGTGCCCGTTTTTACGGAAATATCGCTAATCTCACCCGAACCCGCGCTGGCGAGCAGACATCCAGTGCGGTGACCGACAACCTCAGCCTGCCCAGGCCGTCGCAGAATGACGACGTCCGCTCTGCCCGACAGCAGCCCCAAAGCCTGTTACCGCAAGGCCTGCCGAGAAATATACCCGGCGTCGCCGATCAAGGGCAAGACCAACAGTCTGGGACCCGTCAATTGCCAGATGAGCAACCCCCTACCTTGCAACAGCGGCAACTGGACAGCATAGCCAGACAGGAAGCCGGGCAAGCTGAAAGACTGGCCGCTGCCCAGGCCAGTAATCAGACCAGAGTACGGACCGGTCCTGAGCAAAACCAGGCAGGCTCAGCCAATGGTCCGGCTTCGGTACAAATAGATGAGCAGCGCCTTGCCCGGTTGGAGAGAGAGCAGGCGCAGGCTCAGCAGAACCGGACTCAGCCGCCGGCTCGTCAAGCACAACCTGAGCGACCGGTCACTACAGCCGGTGAGCCAAATCCACCCGCAGGTGGCGCGGCCACCAGGGGACTGGAGGCGGATCGACCTGCTTCCGGCAACCTGACCCCGAGTGGCCGGAACGAGCCAGAACAAAGCAGCCTTCGGCAACCCGTGACGCCCGCTCAGCGGGAGGCGTTGCTTGAGGCCGAGCGACTGCAGCAGCAAACCCGTCGCCAGTCCCCCGCAGAGCGGCAACGGGAGAATATACGCCTGGTGCAACGGGAATTTGAGCAGAGCAGAACCCCGCAGCCCCCGGCGCCACGGCAGGACCAGCAACTCCAGCAGGCTGGACAGCGTGAACAGCGTCTTGATACCAGCGTGCAGGAAGTGCTGAACCAAGGGCAAACAAGGCCGCCACAACAGGCGAATGAACCACCTTCACCGCGCCGGAACGCCGGGACATCTGCAGATCCAGCAACAGGATCACCGGCCCGGGCTGACCAGCGACAGGCTGAAGCCACAGCACAAAACAGGAGCCAGGCCGCAGACCCCATTGAGCGGCAGGTAGCCCAGCGCGAGAGGCAACAGCAGCAACAGGCTGAACAAACAGAGCAGCAGGAACGTCGCCGCAATGAAAGGATAGCGGCAGCCACAGAGCAGCGTGAAGAACTGCAACAGCGTCAGGTGCAGCAGACCGAGCGGCGCGAAGACCAGCTCGAATCCAGAATCCGGGAGGAAGTCAGTGAGCGCGAAGCCAGGCAGCAGCGGCTGACCGATAGGGTGGAGCGGCAGGAAGACTTACAGGCTGAACGCCGGATAGCGCAGCGGGAAGAAATTGAAGCACAAAACCAGCAACAGGCCACAGCCAGTGTCCAGAGACGGGAGGCCCGTCAGGAGGACAGGCAGCAACAAGCCACAGCGGACCCGGCTCCGGCCCCTCAAGACGCTCCTGTCGAACAGGCCGAGATTACTGACAATGCCACCGATACAGATGAACCGAGCGGCCCTCCCATTCCTTCTGACAATCCTGTTTCGCCTTTGCTGCGCCAGGCTCTTGCCCAGGCTGAAAGAGAGGAACAACTGGTTCGGGAGCAGTCTGTGGCTGAAGCTCTCCAACAACAACGTGCCTTGGAACGGCAGCAGGAATTGAGACTGATCGCTGAAAGCTTGTTACAACAGGACTTGCTGGAACAACCTCAACCCCAGCAACAGGTGCCCCTGGTGGAGAGATTGGAGGCCATCCGGGAGACCCTGCAACAGGAAGTGGATCAGACCGCACGCACCATGCAAAACACCCAGCCCGCCTCGGCCAGACTGGGAAATTTCATCGACCAGTTGACCTGACATAAGCTCACCTAAGGCTACCCGGTCCCGCATCTTTGATGCGACGGACCGGTGGCTCCTCATCCCCTTTTCAGGCAGAAAGTGCCATTCTCCTGTTGCGCTAAGTAAAATTTCCACTAAAATGACGATTCGTCAACATGACGATTCGTCATTAAATTATGAATATCAGATTCGGATGCAAAAATTCAGGCCCGTCAGACGGTTGCCTGTTCAGGAAGATAAAGACCAAGCGCCAACTGGCCATTGCCGATCGTGAGCAGGAGCTGTTGTCCCTGGCTGAACGGCTTATGGCTGAAGAGGGTTTCAGCGGGCTGACCATGGACAAGCTGGTGGCAGCCTGTTCCTATTCAAAGGGCACGGTGTATAACCACTTTTCCAGCAAGGAAGATCTGCTTTGCGCCCTGTGCATCAAATGTATGGAGACGGAGCTGACCATGTTTTCCCAGGCGTTGACGTTTGAAGGCAACAGCCGCGAGAAGTTGCTGGCGGTCTGCTATGCGTACCGTTTACATGCTGTGCTCAATCCCACCTTGTTCTATTGTGTCCTGACCGCCAAGACCCCTGCCGTATCCGAAAAAGCCAAGCCTGAGCGCCTCCAACGTCAGCAAGAGCTTGAACAACAACTGGCCGACATCTGTAACCACTTGTTTGAACATGCCATGGCGGCAGGAGATCTGCAAAGTCCGCCTGCGGTACCACTGAGTCAACTGAGTTTTGCTGCCTGGGCCATGGCATTTGGCTCCAACGCGCTGTTGCTGGCGGCCGGTACGACACAACTGCTCAAAGAGCTGCAGGCGGAAAATGCGTTACTGTTCAACATTAACCTGTTGCTGGACGGCATGGGCTGGCAGCCCCTGTCCAGAGACTGGGACTATAAGGCAAGCTGGCAGAAAATCGGCCAGGAGGTCTTTAAACAGGAATTATCAACCTTCAGGGAGCAGGGCATGGCCCCGGGTCAACGAGGAAAACACCCATGAAAACCATCTGGCTTAACACCATACTGAATCGGCCCTGGCTGACGATGCTGACCGTCATGCTGGTGATCCTGGCGTCAGCCTTTGGCGCCAAGAATCTGTATTTCCGGGGCGACTACAAAATCTTCTTTGCTCAGGACAATCCGCAATTACAGGCCTACGAGAAAATGCAGACGGTGTTTTCCAAGAATGAAAATGCCAGCATTATCATTGCCCCCGAGTCCGGGCAAGTATTCAATCCCCAGACCCTGCAACTCATCAGTGAAATGACCGAAGCCGCCTGGCAGACCCCTTACTCCACCCGGGTGGACTCCATCGCCAATTTTCAGCATACCCGGGCCGAGGGGGATGATCTGATTGTCGAGGATCTGCTGTTCGATGTGCAGAATATGACGGCAGAGGAAATTGAACAGGCCAGAGAAGTGGCCGTGACGGAGCCCAATCTGGTGGGGCGGATGATCTCGCCCCAGGCTCATGTGGCCATGATCAATATCACGGTGCAGATGCCGGAAGAGGACAAGACCAATAAGGTGATGGAAACGGCAGACTATGTGCAGCAGCTGAGTGCGCAGTTTGCCGAGCGTTATCCGGGCCATGATTTCTACCATACCGGCGTGGTCTTTATGAACAACAGCTTCGCCAGCGAGGCTAAGCACGATGCCGAAACCCTGGTCCCGATAATGTTTCTGGTGATCATTCTGGTGATGTGGGGCCTGCTCAGGAGTTTTACTGCCACCCTGGCGACTTTGCTGGTGATAGTGACCGCCATCGCGGCCACCATGGGCATTTCAGGCTGGCTGGGCATCTTTCTGTCCACGGCGACGGTTAATGTGCCGACTCTGGTCATGACCCTGGCGGTGGCAGACTGCATCCATGTGATCTCGTCCATGTTTTACGGTCTGCGTGAAGGGCGAAGCAAGTCCGAGGCGCTGCACTATGCCATGCGCATCAACCTGATGCCTATTTTCATCACCAGCGCCACCACGGCCATAGGTTTTCTGACTCTGAACTTCTCCGATGTGCCTATCCTGAACGACCTGGGTAATCTGACGGCTATCGGTGTAATGCTTGCGTTCGCGCTGTCGGTGACCCTGCTGCCGGCACTTCTGCTGGTGTTGCCGATGCGGGTGGCCAGTCGCCAGCAGATGAAAAACGGCAGTATGGAAAAGCTTGGTGACTGGGTTATCCGCCATCACAAGCGCCTGCTGCCGATCAGTTTGGTGTTGGTCGTCATCTCTGTGGCCGCAATCTTCAACAACGAAGTCAACGACATCGCCACCGACTATTTCGACAAAACCACTGCATTCAGGCAATCCACCGAGTTCCAGGAAGCCAATCTAAGCGGCATGTCCACTATGGACTTTGCCCTTTATCTGGACGAGCCCACCGCCCTTAACAAGCCACAGAATCTGCAGTTGATTGCAGACTTCAGCACCTGGTTAAGGGAGCAGCCGGAAGTGGACCATGTGGCCAGCATCTCGGATACCTTCAAGCGGTTGAACAAAAATATGCACGGCGACAACCCTGAATACTACCGGCTACCGCAGGAGCGGGAACTGGCAGCCCAGTATTTGTTGCTGTATGAAATGTCGCTGCCCTTCGGCCTGGATCTGAACAACCAGATCAATCTGGATAAATCGGCCACCCGGATCAATGTGACCCTGGAAAACCTGGGCAGCAAACAGATCACAGCCTTTGAGCAGCGTGCACTGGATTGGATCGCCAGCCAGGGCAGACCCGAGGTAGCGGTTGAAGCGGCCAGCCCGTCCTTAATGTTTGGTCACATAGGCGAACGCAATATGTCCAGTATGATCGAAGGTACCCTCATCGCCCTGGTGCTGATCTCCGGACTGCTGGTTTTCGCCCTGCGCTCCTGGCGGATGGGGATGATCAGCCTGCTGCCCAACCTGCTGCCGGCCGCCATAGGTTTTGGCATCTGGGGACTTTACTCCGGGCAGATTAACATGGGGCTATCGGTGGTGCTGAGTATGGCGCTGGGTATCATAGTGGATGATACGGTACATTTTCTGAGCAAATACCGCCTGGCCAGAGGAGAAGGCAAGGACGCGGAACAAGCCGTGCGCTACGCTTTTTCCAGTGTGGGGCGGGCCCTGTGGATCACGACCCTGGTGCTGGTGACCGGATTCTCGGTACTGGCCATGTCGACTTTTGCTCTCAATGCGGACATGGGCCTGCTGACCGGCATCATTATTCTGGTGGCGCTGGCAGTGGACTTCCTGTTCCTGCCGCCTTTCCTGATGGTTTTTGATAAAAAGAGTACTAAAGAGGATAAAGCAGATGAAACGGACAAGAGCTTACAAGGGGCTTAATGCCCTGGTACTTCTGGTGCTGACCAGCCTGGTCATGCCCGCCCTGGCCCAGACTGCAGAAGAAAAGGGTCTGCAAATCGCCCAGGAGCGTAAATCCCGGGACGAAGGCTGGGGTGACTCCCAGGCCGAGGCCAGCATGATCCTGCGTACTGCAGACAGACAGGAGATCGAACGTAAAATGCGTCTGCTAAGTCTGGAAATGGAAAACGACGGTGACAAGGGCCTGACCATTTTCGACCAGCCGGCCGACGTCAAAGGGACGGCCTTCCTAAATTATTCCCATGCCATCGAGCCGGATGAGCAGTGGATGTACCTGCCGGCCCTTAAACGGGTCAAACGTATTGCCTCGCGCAGCAAATCCGGCCCCTTCATGGGCAGCGAGTTTGCCTTCGAGGATCTGAGCTCCTTCGAAGTGGAGAAGTATCAGTATCGGTATCTGCGTGATGAGAAGCTCAGCGGCATGGATACCTTTGTGGTGGAGCAGACTCCGGCCTATGAGCACTCGGGTTATACCAAGCTGCTGGTGTGGATAGACAAGCAGCACTACCGGGCTCACAAGATTGAATTTTACGACCGCAAGGACAGTTTGCTGAAAACCCTGACCATGCACGACTACCAGCAGTATCTGGACAAGTACTGGCGGCCCATGAAGCTGTCCATGGTTAATCACCAGACAGGTAAGAGTACCGATTTGATTACGCACGCGTTAAGCTTCCGTACCGGACTTACCGAAGATGACTTTAGCCAGGCCAGTCTGAAACGCGCCAGGTAAAGGAGGAACCTTGAGAAAGACGATTCTGGCCATGGGGATCCTGGCCAGCTTTGCCTCGGCGGCAGAGATACAGACCTATCTGAAGACAGCGCTGGAGCAACGCTTCTACTTTCAGGACGCAGCCTATGCCCAGCAGGAGAACAGTGATATTTCCCTGTTTGTGGAGCCTGAAATTTATTACAGCTTTAATGAGGGGGCTGACAGCGTCAATTTTAAGCCCTTTTTCCGTTACGACAGCCGCGACGACGAGCGCACCCATGCGGATATCCGCGAACTGAACTGGCTGCACGTGGGCGATGAATGGGAACTCAAAGCCGGTATCAGCAAAGTCTTCTGGGGTCAGACCGAGTCACAGCATCTGGTGGATGTGATCAACCAGACCGACTTTGTCGAGGCCATCGACGGTGAGGAAAAGCTCGGCCAGCCCATGGTGCAGTTATCCCTGCAAAAGGACTGGGGCACGGTGAGCCTGTTTGCCTTACCCTATTTTCGTGAGCGCACCTTTGCCGGCCTGGACGGGCGTTTTCGCGGCCCTCTGCGTATCGACACCGACAATCCCATCTACGAATCACAGGACGAGCAACAGAATCTGGATTGGGCGCTGCGTTACATGCACTATTTCGGCGATGTGGAAATAGGCTTGTCTTACTTCGACGGCACCAACCGGGAGCCGGGCTTTGTGCCCGATATGGACGGCACTGAACCTGTGCTCAGGCCCTATTACGGCCAGATGCAACAGACCGGCCTGGATATGCTGGCCGTGGTCGGCGCCACATTGTACAAGCTGGAAGCCATTCACCGGGAAACTGACCGTGAGGAATTTTATGCCCTGACTGCGGGTTTTGAGTATACCAGTATCGGAGTGCTCAACTCAGTGTATGACATTGGCTGGCTGATGGAATACCAGTATGACGAAAGGGACGAACAGGCCACCAGCCTGGGCCAGAACGACCTGATGGTCGGCAGCCGTATCGTGTTTAACGATATCGACGGTACCGAGGTGCTCATCGCCTTTATCCAGGATTTGGACAACAGCAGCAGCCGCTCCGGCTATATCGAAGCCTCCAGCCGCATCAACAACAACTGGAAATGGCGGGTGGACGGTTGGTTCTTCAGCTCCGACCAGCCCACCGAACCCACCTATCTGCTGCGACGTGACGACTACGTGCAGCTCAGCCTGGAATATTATTTTTAGTGACAGGTGACAGGTGACAGGTGACAGGTGACAGGTGACACTGATTACTCGTCACTCGTCACTCGTCACTCGTCACTGGCTACTTCCCGACCTCTGATACGCTGATTTCAAAATAAGATGCAGGGAAGTAAACCCCTGCTTCCCGCCGTTTCCACCAGCGTCCGGAGTCTGCTTTTTCCGCAAAATCGGTAAATTCATAAATAAACAGACGGGCGCGGACAAACTGTGGTCGCCGTTCGGCAAAGGGGTTGTGCTTGAATAAGCCCAGTGCGTCCTGATTATTAAACAGCAGACTGATCATCAGGGTACGGAACCAGGCAGGGGGCGGCTGGCCTTCCAGCGCGGCAAACCAGAGCTGCCAGTCCAGTCTGGGTTGATGGGGCAGGATCCAGTCCGGGGGAGAGGCCGGGTCGCCAGGCTTGGCGGGCAGGGGGTAAGGCCGCCATTCCCGGCCGTCATGGGACCCTTCAATGATGATTTCAATTCTTTGCCTGGTCACAACGGCAAACAAGCCATAGGCATTGACCACCCGCCAGGGCGCTGCCAAATCCTGCAGGGAATAGACCCAGGTAGGGGGCTGCCGGCTGATGCTGCTCCAGCATTGGAGCAATCCCAATATCAGCAGCAGGCAGCTGAACACGGCCAGTCCCTGTCGGCGCCAACGTCGTGCGGACAGGCGTTCATGGCCGATAAACGACGGCATCCACCAGCGCAGGGCCCGATCGTCAAACAGGAACAGGCACAGCACCAGCGACAGCAGGTTGAAGAAGTTGTAGTTACCGGTAGCCAGGATTGCCGCCTGGAACAGCATAAACAACACGGCGGCGGCCTTTCTTGGCTTGCGCGGCAGGAAGAACAGCCAGGGCAGGAGGAGTTCCAGGCTCAGTACCATCAGCGTCATGGCCTGCAAACACCAGTCAGGCAACTGGTGGGCATACCAGGCAAAGCTGGTGGGCAGCGGTTGGGTCTGGAAATAAAACTCCAGGGCAGTCAGTCCGCCCCAGGCAGGGTCGCCACTTTGCAGTTTGGCCAGACCGGAGAAGAAGACAAAGCGAAACAGTAAAAAGCGATACAACCAGACAACCGGCAGATTGCCCTTGCCGAGGAAAATGGCCAGAAAGCCGGCTTCGAGTAGCAGCAGGTCCCACTGGTAGAGCATAAAATCCTGTCCGGCATGCACCAGTGACAGGTAAGCCAGGTACAGCAGTATCAGACTGAGCCGGGCCAGACAGTTGAACAGCAGCAACAGGCTGACCAGCATACCCCCCAGGCATAGCCAGCGGATGGTGCTATCCGAGGCGTCCCACCAGAACAGCATGGGCAATCGCCAGTATGCCGAGCCGCCCAGTTGCTGGCGGACCTGGTCCATAAACTCCGTTAGCGGTAACAGTCCGTTGCTGCCAATCAGTCCCTGGCTCTGGCTGAAAAAGGACAAAAATGCACAAAAATACACCAGGGCCAGTAAACGCAGGAACAGCCAACTGACCTTCTGGTACTGATCCCGGTGCAGGCTTTCCCCCCACAGGAGTTTCTGCCCGGTATAGGCCGCCCCTCTGTGCCTGGCAACCCAGTCGTAAATCCCCTCGCTGAGGGGGGCAAAGCCCGGGATGTTGTTGTACAGCCACCACCAACCACCTTTGCCGGGAATGCGCTTTTGTACCTGAAAGGCCGCTGCCGCGCCCTGATAGCGCTGACCCTGTTCGTCGAAGAATTGGATATGATTGCGAAACTGCGCTTCGTTCAGTTCAGGAAAGTCGCAGGCCACCTCCTGATATGGCCGGAAACGGATCAGATCACCGGTTTCATGGGCCCAGTACCGCACCCAACTGCGGCAGAAGCGGCAATCGCCATCATAAACGAGCAAAGATTGTTGTTTCATAACCACACTATAGCCAAGCTTTTGAAAGCAGGGCTAATTTGCCATAAAGTCCAGACTCGCAAGCAGTCCCTGCCGGCCTGTGGCAAAATAGGCGGCTGATATCAACAGGACAGGAAATCATGCAGCACAGCCACTCACTGCAATTGCTGGTGGGCTCCACCAATCCGGTCAAGATCAACGCAGCCAGCGAGACGTTCCAGGCCCTGTTCCCCGACACCGGGATTATCTGCCAGGGAGTCTCGGCCCCCTCAGGGGTGGCCGGGCAACCCATGAGTGAAGCCGAAACCCGCACAGGGGCCATTAACCGCGTGCGCTATTGCCAACAGCACCGGCAGGCCGATTTTTACCTGGCCATGGAAGGGGGCGTGGATCTGTTTGAGCATGGCCCGTCGACGTTCGCCTATGTGGTCATCGCCAACAGTCAGCGACAGTCAGTGGGACGAAGCGCCAACCTGCCCCTGCCAGCTCCTGTCTGGCAGGCTCTGCAGCAAGGCGAAGAGCTGGGGCAGGTGATGGACAGGTTGTTTAATACCCGCAATATCAAGCAGCAGGGCGGCGCCATCGGGCTGCTGACCAATGGTCGCGAGAGCCGTGAAAGTGCCTACCGGCAGGCCCTCACCCTGGCCATGGCGCCTTTTTTATATCCCGAACTTTACGAGGAATGACATGCAGTACCAATGGATCCTGTTCGATGCTGACGAGACCCTGTTTGACTTCGATGCGTTTAATGGACTGAAACTGGCCTTTGACCAGTTCGAACTGGAGTTTGCCGAGCAGGATTTTGACTTGTTTCTTGAAGTCAGCCTGCCGTTATGGCGTGACTACCAGGACGGGCGTATCAGCTCTACCGAATTACAGCGCCGGCGTTTTTTGCATTGGGCTGACAAACATGGCCTGGATGCCGAACACATTAACAGCCAGTTTATCCTGTCTATGGCGCACAGCAGCAAGCTGCTCCCCGGCGCTGCAGAATTGCTGGATACCCTGTCCGGCAGGGCTACCCTGGGCATTATCACCAACGGTTTTACCCAGATGCAGCAGATCAGGCTGGACAATAATAAAGTGAGTCATCACTTTACCCATCTGGTTATCTCAGAACAGGTGGGGGTGGCCAAGCCACACCCTGGCATTTTTGAGCATACCTTCCAATTGCTGGGCAATCCGCCCCGCGAACAGATCCTGATGGTGGGAGACAACGTTCATGCCGATGTGCTGGGCGGCATCAATGCCGGTATCCATACCTGTTGGCTGAATCATCATGGCCAGCCCAGGCCTGAGGGCATTGAGCCACACCATGAAGTGAAGGATCTGTATGAGCTCAATAACTTGCTGACCAGACTCTGCCGTTAGTCATATTGCAGGGATAGATTATTTTGGTGGTTTTATTCAGCCACGTCAGAAAGCTTTACAAAAGCATAAGTCTTAAATTAATGATTCAACATAAGTTACTGATAATAAGGTAAAATAAGTTTTGGCTCATCTTTTGCTTTGAGAGCTTTATCTTGAAAAAAACCTCAGTTTTTCAAGCCGTTCAATAGTAACTATTACACTTTTTGTTGGAGATATAGGTGATGAAGTCTAGTTATTTCAGAATAGCGCTGGCCGGTCTGCTTCTTTCGATTGCGGGTATGGCGAATGCCACTTTGATAGTCGGTAATTCCTATCTGGACGGCGAGGGTGTCGCCTGGGAATATGTCGGTTCATTCCAGGTCAGCGATGGACCAAACTGGAGCTCCACAGTAGAACTGTTTAACGGCCTGGAAGCAGCAGAAGAGGTATTTGGTGCCCTTGCCGATAACATGCGTTACGCAATCAGTACCCTTGACACCGGATTTGTAAACCATATGGCCAATTATGATGGTTACGGCCAGGCCAATCATGTACTGCCGGAAGATATCGTTACCGATATCAATGGAGACGGCTTCTACAACTGGGCAGGCAATGGCCTGGGGGACTGGTCTGCTTATATCATGGATCATAGTAACAATAATGTGAACTATGTATTCAAAGCCGCAGTGGCAGTTGCCCAGGTGTCCGAACCTTCTGCATTGGCTGTCATTGCCCTGGGTCTTATGGGTTTTGCCGCCAGCCGGGCAAGAAAGAAATAAGCCCATTGCACCAGACAAGAAAGCGCCGGTATCACCCGGCGCTTTTTTACTTGGGTTGCCTGATCGATACCTCTGTGTGTTCCGCTATCTGTGCCGATCAAATCTGTCCAGGTTCATCACCTTATCCCAGGCAGCGATAAAGTCACGGACGAATTTTTCCCTGGCATCGTCCTGGGCATAGACCTCACAAATTGCCCGTAACTGGGAGTTGGAGCCAAAGGCCAGATCCACCCGGCTGGCGGTCCATTTGGTTTCACCGCTATCGCGGTCGGTGCCGTTATACAGGTGCTTATTGTTTTCTTGCACCTTCCAGGCGGTACTCATATCCAGCAGATTGACAAAAAAGTCATTGGTGAGCTGGCCCACCCTATGGGTAAATACCCCATGCTGCTGACCCCCATGATTAGCCCCCAGCACCCGTAAACCGCCCAACAGCACCGTCATCTGCGGCGCTGACAGGGTCAGCAGTTGCGACCTGTCGATAAGCAGTTCTTCCACCGGCATCAGTTGTTCGGCCTGTACATAATTACGAAATCCGTCGGCTTTGGGCTCCAGGGGCTCAAAAGACTCGGCATCGGTTTGTTCCTGACTGGCATCCATACGGCCGGGACTGAAAGGGACGGTGACCTTATGGCCCGCGTCCTTGGCGGCTTTCTCCACCGCCGCGCAGCCACCCAGTACAATCAGGTCGGCCAGGGAAATTTTCTTGCCGCCGGACTGAGCCTGGTTGAATGTCTTTTGCAGCGCTTCCAGTTTGCCCAGCACCCTGGCCAGCTTGTCCGGTTCATTGACCTGCCAGTCTTTTTGCGGGGCCAGACGGATGCGGGCACCGTTGGCGCCGCCGCGTTTGTCGCTGCCACGAAAAGTCGAAGCAGACGCCCAGGCGGTACTGACCAGCTCAGAGACCGATAAGTCCGAATCGAGAATCTGTTTCTTCAGTTCGGTAATATCCTGCTCGCTGACCAGCTTATGATCGACCGCAGGAATGGGATCCTGCCAGATTAGATCTTCCTGGGGCACTTCAGGACCCAGGTAGCGGACTTTAGGACCCATATCCCGGTGGGTCAGCTTAAACCAGGCACGGGCAAAGGCATCGGCAAATTCCGCCGGGTTCTGGTGAAAGCGCCGGGAAATCTTCTCATAGTCAGGATCCACCTTCAGGGCCAGGTCCGTGGTGAGCATAATGGTACTGACTTTTTTGCTGCCGTCATGGGCATCGGGGGCTTGCTTGTCGGCCGGGGCATCTTTCGGCACCCACTGCCAGGCCCCCGCCGGGCTTTTGGTCAGCTCATACTCATAGTTAAACAGCATGTCGAAGTAACCCATGCTCCACTTTGTCGGGGTGGGCGTCCAGGCGCCTTCCAGGCCACTGGTGATGGTATGCCCGCCTTTGCCGCTTGCATGCTTGCTGGTCCAGCCCAGGCCCTGTTCGGCAATATCAGCCCCTTCCGGCTCCGGACCTACTAAAGAGGCATCTCCGGCGCCGTGGCATTTGCCGAATGTATGGCCGCCGGCAATCAGTGCCACGGTTTCCTCGTCATTCATGGCCATACGGGCAAAGGTCTCGCGAATGTCCACTGCGGCTTTGGCCGGGTCCGGCTCACCGTTGGGGCCTTCGGGATTCACATAGATGAGGCCCATTTGCACCGCGGCCAGGGGATTCTCCAGGGCCCGGCCTTCGCTGTAGCGCTTATCGCCCAGCCATTCCTCTTCGGTGCCCCAGTAAATATCCTTACCCGGCTCCCAGGTGTCTTCCCGGCCGCCGCCAAAGCCAAAGGTTTTAAAGCCCATGGACTCCAGGGCACAGTTGCCGGTGAGGATCATCAGGTCGGCCCAGGACAGGCTGTTGCCGTATTTCCGCTTCACCGGCCAAAGCAGCCGCCTGGCCTTGTCCAGGTTGGCGTTATCCGGCCAGCTGTTCAGCGGCGCGAAGCGCTGGGCGCCGGTGGACGAACCGCCGCGACCATCCGCCACCCGGTATGTGCCGGCACTGTGCCAGGCCATACGGATCATAAATGGCCCGTAGTGGCCGTAATCCGCCGGCCACCAGTTCTGGGAGTCGGTGAGCACGGCAATAATGTCCTCTTTGACGGTATCCAGATCCAGTTTCTGGAAGGCTTCGGCGTAGTTGAAATCATCACCCAGTGGGTTGGACGCCGGCGGATGCTGATGGAGGATGTCCAGGTTGAGCTGGTTCGGCCACCAGTCCCGGTTGGTTCTGCCACGATGGCCGTGCATGACAGGACATTGTTTTTCATTCTCCATGGGATCTCCTTTTGATAAACACAGACAGGGTTTCTTCGACACCTGAGTATAGAAAATCTGCAGGATTTACCCTTAATACGCGACCCTGGGGTAGGAGATCAATAGGGGGTTGGGTCTGGCAATTGTATCTGAATGGTCCCGGCGCTCTGATTAGTCAGCATCTGTATGCAGGCTTGTTGATCATTCTGGGCAATGTTCAGCCGGACACTGACTTGCTGGCCGTAGTCTATCTGTTCGTTGTCCGTATCGAACTGGCCAAGGATATGCCGTACCTGGGATTCAAGGGCATAATCAAATGTCAGCATCAGGGCCGAGCGGGGCACCCGCAGACGGGTGGGCAGATCCTTGAGTGCCCCGGTTACCGCATCGGAATAGGCCCGTTGCAGGCCGCCGGTACCCAGTTTGATACCGCCGAAATAGCGCACCACCGCCACAGCGATTTCCCCCAGCCCTGAATGCAGCAGTACGTTGAGCATGGGCCGGCCGGCAGTGCCGCTGGGCTCACCATCGTCGCTCATGGACATGACAGTGGTGTCAGGGGCCCCGGCGATATAGGCCCAGCACACATGGGCGGCCTGGGGGTGCTGGCGGCGCAAGTCCCGGATAAAATCCTCAGCCTGAGGCCTGCTTTGAGCCTGCCCGACAAAACAGATAAAGCGGCTGCGCTTGATATCAAACTCGTATTGATGAGATCCGGCGGGAATCGGATAAGTGGACATAGTATAGGTTGTTGAATCTGCCTGGCATTGATTATGCCATACTCGAATGGTGAGAATACCCATTGCATCCACAAGGAGCCATTTGATGAGACGGAAAACACGTTGGCCGATCAGCGGTGCAGTGCTGGCCGTGGTGCTGTCTGCCTGCTCAACCACCTCCCATGTGATGCTGGGACAGGCGCGGACCCCTGTGCCGGTAGAACAGGTGGTGCTGTATCGGAGTCCACCGCAACACTATGCTGAAATTGCCCTGATCAAATCCTCCAGCCGGCATTCCTGGACGGTGACGGAGCAGGGGAAGCTGAATAAGGCCATCGAGCGGATGAAGGCCGAGGCCGCTGCCTTAGGGGCCAATGGTCTGTTACTGCAAAGCACCCAGGATGAAGTCTCGGGGTCCCTCGGCTCGGGCTCGTCCGGTGTCAGCGGCAATGTGGGAATCGGCATCGGTTTGTCCGTGCCCATTACCAATATTGCCACTACCGCCCTGGCCATTCATGTGCATCCCGCCGACGAAGAACATCCGCCACAATGACCGCGGCTATACTGTGCAGTGCGTTGATTCCAATAGCTTCAACATGGAGGATGAACCATGAAACTTTCCCTGCTGGTTAGTATTTGTCTGAGCTGCCTGCTATTGCTCCCGCCGACCTTGGCGGCATCAACACCGGTGGCCAAGATTCAGGAGTGGCAGGTACCCTGGCCTGACAGCCGCCCAAGAGACCCCTATGTGGCAGGCCCGGATAGGATCTGGTTTGTCGGCCAGAAGGGCGATTATGTGGCCAGCTTCAAGCCTTCAGACGAAGACTTTAAGCGCTATGATCTTGCGCCCGGCACAGGGCCCCATAACCTGATAGTGGATAAGCGGGGTGTCTGGTATGCGGGTAACCAGGCCGCCCATATCGGCCTGCTGGAGCCGGATACGGGTAATATCGACAAGTTCACCCTGCCGGGCGAAGGCCGTCGCGACGTGCATACCCTGCACTTCGACAGCAAGGGCAATATCTGGTTTACCGTGCAATGGGGAAACCAAGTGGGCTATTTTGACGCCAACAGCAAGACCTTCAGGACGTATGAGGTGGCCACCGACAGTGCCAGGCCCTACGGCATCATCGTGCATCAGGACCAGCCCTGGATTGCCTACTTCGCCAGCAACAAACTGGCCACCATCAAAAATGACCAACTGGTGGAGCTCCCTCTTCCGCGCAAGCAGACCCTGCCACGCCGCCTTGCCGTTACGCCGGATAACAATATCTGGTATGTGGATTACGGGGCAGGGTATCTGGGCAGGGTTAACCCGGATTCAGGGGCGGTGAAGGAATGGCGCACCCCGGCGGCGCAGAATTCCCGGCCCTATGCCATGGCCTCCGACAGCAAGGGCTGGCTGTGGCTGGTGGAAACCGGTGTACAGCCCAACCGACTGGTGGGCTTTAACTCCCAAACTGAAACCTTTTCCGAGCCGGTGCCCATCCCAAGCGGCGGCGGCGCCATCAGGCATATGGTTTACGATGCCGACAGCCACAGCCTGTGGTTTGGCACTGATGCCAATACCCTGGGGCAGGCCAGGCTGAATAACTGACAGTCAGGGAATGGCCGTCTTGAGTGCGGCCTAATCCCGATGCTTATGCTCTTCTTCCTGCTTCATCAGCACGAAGGTCAGATACATCTTGGTGGGCAGGGAGAGGATCATGCCGATGGCCACACAGGCCGCACTGATCACAATGCCTTTGACCCCCAGCGCCGTGACGTGCTCGCTGAAATGCAGATAAACCCCCAGTAGGATCAACGAGATGCCGATAGTCATCAGGATCTTCAGTAGTCTTATCAGGCTGGTATCGGTCATACGCTTTACCCTGGGGCCGGAACGCTGGTAACAGTCTAACCTGCATGGCGTGGCCGGCATTTGATTTCTATCAACCCTGGCTGTTTATACCAATCGGATTAATCTTTAGTGCATTCAGAGCTGCCCAGGAAGGATTAGTTCAAGGCGCGGCTTCGAAGACATAGTGGTGCTATGTCGAGAAGTCGAAACGCAGAAATAATCCTTCCTGGGCGCTCGCTGTGGGCGAAGTCAAAATGCCCGCTACCTGTGTTGCTCGCATTCGATTTAGCGCCACTAGACCTTCATACGAGCGCCTTGGTATCGAACATTTTGTCTTTCGCTGAATGCACTAAAGATTAATCCGATTGGTATTACGCCTGGGCATCGAAAGGGGAGGGCTGGTGAAGCTCGGCGTCTTCCTCCTGCCAGGCCTGCCAATAGGCCGAGTAGCACTTTGCTGTTTGCCGGGCATTCAGCACAAAAACCTTGCGGCCCAGATTAAAAGCCCGACTGCGCAAAGCGGCGCGACGGCGGTCAATCATGCCAAACAGCAGTTGCAGGTCGGCAAACTGGCCAAACTCATGGGGGGAGGCCAGTATTGTGCCCCGCAGTACGGCCAAATCGTGCTCTTCCCCCAGGGAGTCGGACAACTGATGAACCTGTTCGGCCAGCGGTGCCAGTACCGGCGCCCAGCAAGGGGTCAGCAGACGCAAGTGATACCAGTGATACTTGCACCTTTTGCGCCACTGGTGAAAATTTTCCGTGCTGGGGCTGGCATGGGCCTTGGCCATGGCCTTGAGTCCCCGCTGGTAGGTTTTGGCAAGGCCGCCGCTCAAGGCTTTGGAGCCGGCTTGTTTCAGTTGCCAGTCACCGATTTCCTTGGCGGCTCTTTCGATACGCTTTTTAAATTTGGCCAGTTTGCTTTGGATGCCACGCTTATCTTTGCTCAGACGCTCGCGCCTGTTCAGTAAAACCTGCTTAACCGACGCGAAAGCAGGTCCCTTCAGTTGATTATCAAAGGCCTCCATCAACTTATCAAAGGTGTCGATAACCGACTGGGCATCCCGGAGGGGGGAAAGCAGGCGGGGCGCATCGCGAAATGCTTGGTTGGCTTGCTGATACTGCTCGAACTGCGGCCTGACCAGCCGCACCAGGCCGCGGATCTTCTTGCAGCGTTTACGTACCTGATGGACCTTGTCATGGTGGCTTAATGCCTCGTCAGACAAGTCAGCAAAGATCTTTTCTGTCTGCGCCTTTGCTATGCGTTTGATGCCATCTTCTACCGGCTCATCCACTTTCAGTTCGAATCCCATAGTCCCCCCTGCTTAGTCAATAAGGGTAGACCAGAGTTAAAGGCTAGGTCGTCTGTTGTGCCTGAACCACCACTTACGGGTTATGAATACGATTGCGGCTGGTTAACGAAATGTTATCCGTGCATTATGATTCTTCACTTGACCGCCATTGCCCGGCACAACTGATTGTATGCTGGGGCGCTTGGTCTGGGCGAAAACGTTCATGCCTGACAATAACAACAACAGAGGAATTTGCAGCTTGGAAAATCATCACCCCACCCCCTCCCATGACAGTGAGGCAGAGAACCGCCTGTTTATTGTCTTTATCAGCATTATCGCCACTATCGGCGGCTTCTTGTTCGGTTTTGACAGTGGCGTCATCAACGGCACGGTGGACGGCTTGCAGGCCGCCTTTAACTCCGAAAGCATTGGCACCGGCTTTAATGTGTCCAGCATGCTGCTGGGCTGCGCTATTGGCGCATTTTTCGCCGGACGTTTGGCTGACTGGTACGGCCGTCGTGCGGTGCTGCGGGTCGCGGCGGTGTTTTTTATTGTCAGCGCCTGGGGCTCGGGTATTGCCGGCTCGTCACTGGAGTTTGTGATCTACCGGGTGCTGGGCGGTTTGGCCGTGGGCGCCGCGTCGGTGATGGCGCCGGCTTATATCAGTGAAGTGGCCCCGGCCCGTTACCGGGGCATGCTGACCACAGTGCAGCAGATCGCCATAATCAGCGGGCTGTTTATCGCCTTTGTCAGCAACTATTCGCTGGCGGCCACCGCAGGCGCCTCCACCAACGCGCTGTGGATGGGCTATGAGGCCTGGCGCTGGATGTTCTGGATAGAGCTGATCCCGGCGCTTCTGTTTCTGCTGATGCTGCTGTTTATTCCCGAAAGCCCGCGCTTTTTGGTGGTCAAAGGCTACCGGGAACGGGCCTCTGTAGTGTTGACACGCCTGTACGGCGGCGGCATTGCGGTGCGTAAGGTGGAGGAAATTGAGCTGTCCCTGGCCAGCGATCATCACCGTCCCCGTTTTCGTGACTTGATCGACAAGCAAAGCGGCAAGGTGCGCAAAATCGTCTGGGTGGGCATAGGCCTGGCCACCTTCCAGCAACTGGTGGGTATCAATGTGGTGTTTTATTACGGCGCGGTACTGTGGCAAGCGGTGGGCTTTTCCGAATCCGATGCCTTGCTGATCAATGTAATCAGCGGCGGCCTGAGTATCGCCGCCTGTGTGATCACCCTGATGGTCATCGACAAAATCGGCCGCAAGCCCCTGCTTAAATGGGGTTCGGTGGGCATGTTCGTGACCCTGAGCCTGATGGTGGTGGCCTTCTCCAATGCCGGTCAGGATGCCTCCGGTCGCCTGATCATGGGTGACTGGGGCCCCCTGGCGCTGATTGCCGCCAATGCCTATGTGTTTTTCTTTAATATGTCCTGGGGTCCGGTGATGTGGGTGATGCTGGGGGAGATGTTTCCCAATCAGATCCGCGGCTCAGGGCTGGCGGTCAGCGGCCTGGCCCAGTGGGGCAGCAACTTTCTGATTACCATGACCTTCCCCATGCTGCTGGCCGGTATCGGCCTGGCCGGCGCCTATGGTCTCTATGCGCTTGGCGCGCTGCTGTCCATCTGGTTTGTGGTGAAGATGGTGCATGAAACCAAAGGCACGGAACTGGAGGATATGCAGGGGTGAAGCGAAACGAATGTCCGGTGGACATTCGCAGTTCGCTGAACGACATTCATGGATGAATGGCTGGACCCATGCCCCAGGGATGGGTGACACAGATCTGCCTCAACAAGAGATCTACGCGAGGACAGAGGACGTCCGAGCTGGGTGACATTCATCATGGACGTATATTAGACCAACCTGATATTAGCGCTGCACAGTTCCCAAAGATGACTATAGCTCTGGCAGAGTCGGCTTTAGCCGACTTTGTTTTTTGGTCGAAGACAAATAAAGAAGCAAAAAGGCAGCGCCGGATTGGCCTTCGCAGACACGCCGTAAACCCTTTTATTGCAGGCTTCCTGCCTTCATAAAAGCCCAGGTCGGGCTTCCTCTGCCCTTCCGTAAAAGGCTAAACGAGCTGTGCGCTCGCGCTCGTTTCGATACGCCTTTTACCCCTGTACGCTCTTCGTCGAAGTCCCTTTCTCCGAAGGTCAGCGAAGGCCAACCCGGCGCTGCCTCCCACCCATTTCTCTATCTGTCAGTAACGGGTTTCCAGTCAGACCGCCTGCTGAGGCAGACGGCAGTTGAAACTTTGCCGCTGGGTGAGAGATATTCGATCTTTATGACACTTATGGGGCAGCTATGAGCGAGTTTCGGTCTTTACTGAGACCAGGTGTGGCCGTCTGCTTCAGACAAGGAGCGGACATTAAACAGTCAAATGATGCGGACCCTAAGAACCGCATATTAATTTTACATGTTTTACGCCCACGTTACCCCCTGCGGTAACTCATAGCTAATGTATTCGAGGTGTATTACCCGCCTCTGTGACGGATTTGCCGCCTTACTCGATGAATGCAGTATATGTGGCCGCATCACCAAAGCAGAACCCGCCTTAGCTTCGCAACTCACTGGACTATGATCTATGACATACTGCTGTATTTCAGATTGTCTGAGTAAACCAAGATCATGACTCTTGGGAAAAATCTTTAGACACCCATTTTCAATTGAAGCGTCATCAAGATGGATGCGAATAGTGACCATCTGATTAAGTACAGAAAGGGGCGGTTGCACGTGATCTGTATTGTCTTTGACACTCCATGGCCCCCAGCCAGATTGCTCAAATCTTTTGGATACAGCCACGGTTCTATCTTGGTGCCATGTAACCAACCAGTTACTCTCTTCGGTTTTATTGAATAAGATTGCGCGAACCAATTTGGGTGTTCCGGTTAAATAACTCCCCACTTTGCGTAACAAGCTATCAGATAACGCAAGAGCACCAATGGAAGAAAATTTCTTCTCGGCATTACGAATACCACCTACCTTCGAAGGAAAGCTAACGGACGAAAACTCTTCACGAAAAGACTGTACCTCTCCTTCTGACAGGAGATCATTAATTAACTCAAATCCATTCTCAAGAACTGGCACAATACTTAATCCTTGGCCGACATGTAACGAATGATATGGACTCCCCCTTTCCCGGGGCTCTGCCAAGCTTATGTGGCAACCTATGAGGAGAACCGTCCATGTCAGATTTCAACTATTTCTATGGCATTGATTTGGCCAAACTGAGTTTCAGTATCCACGGCGAAGACCGCCATGGCAAGCCGCTTATCCACAAGACTGTGACCCGCGCCAAGGTGTTAAAGGAAATGGCCAATCTGCCTGCGGGCCTGGTGGGATTGGAAGCCTGCAGTGCCGCTCATTACTGGGCCAGGGAATTGGAGAAGCTCGGTCACAAGATGGGGATTATGGCGGCCAAGTACGTCACACCCTATCGCACCGGGGCCAAGAATGACCTGAATGATGCCAGTACTCATGGGGTCAGATCTTGCACCGTGCAGAATGGCCGTAACCATCGTACTCATGGGGTCAGATCTTGCACCGTGCAGAATGGCCGTAACTGCCACAAACCAACCCTTCCAATAAGTCCTCTAAAGACGACTCTCCCTGGGGCAGGCCGAAGTCTGGCCAGGGTGCTGGTGCATTTATTGGGGAAGGCGATAAACCCAAGGCTAGGAAACAGGGGCGATCCTTCGCCCCGATCCGTTAACGAAAATCCGGCGTTTCGTTTAACTGCCGTCGATACACCAGCTTGTACAAGGCCGGCAGGACCAGCAGGGTCAGCAGGGTGGAGGAGAGGATCCCGCCTATCACCACGGTGGCCAGGGGGCGCTGCACTTCGGCGCCGGTGCCCAGGTTAAAGGCCATGGGCACAAAGCCCAGGCTCGCCACCAGGGCGGTCATCAGTACCGGCCTGAGCCGCTGGCTGGCGCCCTGTCGGATGGCCTCCAGCAGGGGATGTCCCTCGTCCCGTAGCTGGCGGATAAAGGACAGCATGACGACACCGTTGAGCACCGCCACCCCGGACAGGGCGATAAAGCCCACCGCAGCGGAGATGGAAAAGGGCATATCGCGCAGGCTCAATGCCAGCACCCCGCCGGTCAGCGCCAGCGGCACGCCGCTAAACACTATCAGCGCATCCCGCAGCGAGCCAAAGGCGCTGAACAGCAGGCCCAGGATCAGCAGCAGGGTCAGGGGCACCACCAAAGAGAGGCGGCGGCTGGCCGACTGCAGTTGCTCAAAGGTGCCGCCGTAATCCAGCCAGTAGCCTGGGGGCAGGCCGAGCTGGGCGTTCATCACCCTTTGGGTTTGCTGGATAAAGCCGGCCAAATCCCGCTCTGGCACATTGGCGGTCACCACCACATTGCGCTTACCGCTTTCACGGTTGATTTGGTTGGGCCCCTCGACGATGCGGATATCCGCCACCTCACCCAATGGCACATAGGCCAGCTCCGGATTGGCTGATTGGGGTACCGCCACCGGCACCTGGGCCAGGCTGTCGGTATTGTTTGACCAGCGCTTGTCCATCCTCACCACAAGCTTAAAGCGCTTATCGCCCGCATAGATAAGCCCGGCCTGCACGCCGCCGACCGCTACGCTCACCGCCTGCTGGATATCGGCGATGCTCAGCCCCAGCAGCGCCATGTGGTCGCGCTGAGGCTCCACCACCAGGGTCGGCAGGCCGGATAACTGCTCCAGGCGAACATCGGTGGCACCCTCAATGCCGGCCAGCAGCGCGGTGGCTTTTTCCCCGTAGGTTTTGAGCCTGTCCAGGTCGTCGCCGTAAATGCGCAGGGCCACATCGGCCCGGACCCCGGCAATCAGCTCGTTAAAGCGCATTTCGATGGGCTGGGTGAACTCATAGTTATTGCCCGGCACATCCTCCACCTGCTGCCGGATTTTGTCGATGAGCGCGGCCTTGGACAACTGTGGGTCCGGCCACTGTGCACGGGGTTTGAGCATAATAAAGGTATCGGCCACGTTGGGCGGCATGGGGTCGTTGGCTACATCCGGGGTGCCGATTTTGGAAAATACCCGCTCGACTTCCTCGATATTACTGACCACCTGTTCCAGTTGCCGCTGCATGGCCACCGACTGGGCCAGGCCGGTGCCCGGAATCCTCAGGGCATGCATGGCGATATCCCCTTCGTCCAGTTGCGGCAAAAATTCGGCCCCCATCTTACTGGCGTGCCAGCCCACCCCCACCAGCAGTGCCAGGGCCAGCAGCACCAGCAGCGCCGATTGTTTGAGGGAGAAGCTAAGCAGCGGTTGATAGAGTCGTCTGGCCGCCCGCATCAGGCGGTTTTCCTGCTCCACCACTTTGCCGCGCACAAAGATGGCCAGGGCCGCCGGAACAAAGGTGAGGGCAAACAACAGGGCGCCCAGCAGGGCCGCTACCACGGTGAAGGCCATGGGATGGAACATTTTTCCCTCCACCCCGGACAGGGCAAAGATGGGCAGATACACCAGCATGATGATGAGCACCCCGAACACCGCAGGGTTGAAGACTTCCTTGGTGCCCAGGTACACCTCATGCAGGCGCTCCTGCAAGCTCAGCAGTCGCCCGGCCCTGTGCTGTGCCATGCCCAGGCGGCGCAGGGCGTTTTCCACCACGATCACCGCCCCATCCACGATAATGCCAAAATCGATGGCCCCCAGGCTCATCAGGTTGCCCGACACCCGGTTGGCGGCCATGCCGGTCACCGCAAACAGCATACTGAGCGGGATCACCAGCGCGGTAATAAGGGCCGCAGTGACATTGCCAAGCAGCAGAAACAGCACCAGGATAACCAGCACGGCGCCCTCGAACAGGTTTTTCTTTACCGTTTCGATGGTCTTGTCCACCAGGCTGGTACGGTCATACACCGCTTCCACCCGGATCCCGGCGGGCAGGCTCTGCTGAATTTGCACCAGTTTATCGGCCACCTGCTTTGCAACAATGCGGCTGTTCTCACCCAGCAGCATCATGGCGGTGCCCATCACCGCTTCTTCTCCTTCGTAGGTGGCTGCCCCGGTGCGCAGTTCCTCACCGAAATAGACCTCGGCCACATCCTTGATGCGCACCGGCGCATCGTCGCGCTTGGTCACCACCAACTGGCGGATGTCCTCCAGAGTGTGCAACTGACCCGGCGTACGTACCAGATACTGCTCACCGTTACGCTCGATGTAGCCGGCGCCGCGGTTAAGATTATTGCGCTCAAGAGCCTGCACCAGGTCGGTGATACTGAGCTTATAGGCCAGCAGCTTGCCGGGAATGGGGGCAACCTGATATTCCCGTTCAAAGCCGCCGACGCTGTTGATCTCCGTAACCCCGGGCACCTTGAGCAGTTGCGGCCTGACCACCCAGTCCTGCAGGGTGCGCAGATCCTCGGCGTTATAGGGTTGGCCGTCGGCTTTACGGACATCCGGTATGGCATGGATGATATAGGTGAATATCTCACCCAGGCCTGAGGCAATGGGCCCCAGGGTCGGCTCGATGTCATTGGGCAATTCGCCGCGGATGGCCTGCAGGCGTTCGCCTATCTGCTGACGGGCCCAGTAGATGTCGGTGTCTTCCTTGAAGGTTACCGTCACCTGCGACAGGCCATACCGGGACAGGGAGCGGGTATAGTCGAGCTTAGGCAGACCGGCCATGGCATTTTCGATGGGGTAGGTAATGCGCTGCTCCACCTCCAGTGGCGTATAGCCCTGGGCGCTGGTATTGATCTGCACCTGGATATTGGTGATATCCGGTACTGCATCAATGGGCAGGCGCAGCAGGTTATACACCCCCAGGGCGGCGATAAGGCCCGTTAGGGCCAGGATCAGCCAGCGCCTTTTTATGGCAAAAGAGACAGTGCTATCAATCATGGCTGACCTCAGTGTGCATGGCTGGCGCCGGCTTTGAGTACATCGGCCTTGAGCACATAGCTGTTGGTGGTGACATACTCGGTACCGGGCTGCAGGCCGTTCAGCACTTCCACCCAGTCCCCGTCCGCCTGGCCCAGTTCAAGGGGACGGGCCTCGAAGACATTGCCGTAACGGGCAAATACCACGGGTTTATCGAACAACTGCTGGATGGCCTGGCGGCTGACCCGCAGGGCCACGGCTTTATTGCCGGTGATAATATCGGCCTTCACATGCATGCCGGGGCGCCAGTGTCCCTGGGGGTTATCGATGGCCAGCCTGGCCCTGGCGATATGTCCGCCCGTCATCATGGGCGCCAGGTAAAATACCTCTGCCTCGGCTTCCAAATGGTGGTGCAGGTCATACACCCGGGCCACCTGGCCCACGGCCATCTGTTCGATGTTTTCCGGAAAGGCTGACAACTCCACCCAGACCCTGGACAGGTCAGTGATCTCCAGCAGGCCCTGGGTGCCGGCCAGTTCGCCGGCATTGACCCATTGCTCGGTCACCTGACCGCTGGCCGGACTGTCGATGGTGAAGCGCTGCAGGGTCTGGCTATTGCGCACACGCACCAGGGGCTGGCCTTTACGGACCTGATCGCCGACGCTGACCATCACCTGCTCCACCACGCCCTGGTAGGGGGACATCAGCACAAATCGCCGGTCTGTGGTGGGGGCAATGACGCCAAACAGGGTTTGCTTGAATTCCAGTTGGCCCGGCCCGGCAGATTCGGTTTGCAGTTGTGTGGCGCGGATCGCCCGGTCGGATAAGCGAGTGCGTCCCTCATACTGCTCATAGTCCCACTGGTAGCGCTGATCCTGCCAGTTGGCCGTCACTGTTACGTCGAAGGAATGGGGTTCCCCCACACTCTGGTTGCTGACCTGATAGTCCTGCTCGGCGTGAAAATCCAGGGTCTGAGGCTCACCGCCCAGCCGGTTGAGGACAACCGCCAGTCCGACCGAATCGGGGGGCAGCGGAGCCTCATCCTGATAGGCGTAGACGCGCATCTGGGGCGCCACGCCGATTTCATAGAAGGTGATTTCCAGGGTCAGTTCACCCTGGCTGAGCAGCTTGCCGCCATGGGGGCCGACCGGGGTTTGTTCTTCGTGTTCGTCGCCGTGCCCATGGTCACCGGAAGCCAGAGCCGGCAATGCCGGCAGCAGCATCAGGGCCAGCCACAGGCTGGTAAAAGCGTTTCGGATTAGGTTTGTCATGCTGATTGTCTCTTATTCATTGTCTGCGCTGCCAAGCAGGGACTGACCTGTGAGGCCCTGCATGGCCAGAAGGAGTTGCAACTGGCTGATACGGGTTTCCAGTAACTGACGTCTGGCCTCGAACAGGGCCTGCTGAGCATCGAGCAGTTGCAGTACGGAAATCTGCCCGTTCTGATAGCTTTGCCGGCTGTCCGTAAGCAACTGTTCGGCGCCTGGCAGCAGAGTCTGTTGCAGTTGTTCGGTCAGCCTTGCGGTGGTTTGCATCTGGGCGTATAGGGCGGCTACCTGGCTGCGCAGGGACTGGCGCAGCAATGCCTGTTGCTGCGTCAGGCCATCCATTCTGGCGCGGGCCGCGGCAATATTGCCCCGGTTGGGATCCTGCAAATGCAGCGGCATGGAAAAGCCCAGTACCAGAGCACTGTCGTCGCTACCGGCGTTGTGGCGAAGTCCGGCGCTGACCGTCATATCCGCCACTCCTCTGGCCTGCTCCAGGGCCAGTTGGGCCTGTTGCGAGCGGACCTGCTGTTCCAGCAGTAAAAAGTCAGGGGCGCGGTTTACCGCCTGCTGCCAGGTGGTCTCATCTGGAAGAGTTGGCAGTTGCGTGGTATCGCCCTCCACCTGCGAAAAATCCGCCGGGCTCAGCCACATCTGGCCCAGTTGAAAACGGGCCGCGTCGAACTCTCCCTGCAGCCGGGTATGAGCCAGTTGCATCCGGGCCAACTGGTAGGCCATACGCGAGACGTCGGCAGCCGAGACGGCGCCGGCATCTGCCCGTTTGCGGATAGTCTCCAGCAGTTCACGGGACTGCACCAGCCGTTGCTGATTCCAGTCCAGCAACTGCTGCCATTTCAGCACCTGATAGAACTTAGCGGCGGTGTCCACCAGTACCTGCAGCCGATCCGCCTCATAGCCAACGGCAGCTTCGCGCAGCCGTTGCTGAGCCAGGGTCAGGCGTTGCTGACGTTTGTCGCCCAGCTCAATCAACTGGCCAAAAGACAGGGTCAGTTGGGCCGAGGTCAGGCCCCGGCTGTCGCCTGTGCCCAGTACATTCTCAATCTCGGCACTGAGGGTGGAGTTGGGACGCAGATCCGCCTGCAGGCGTTCGGCCTCCAGTGCCCGCACTTCATAGGGGTAGGTCTGCAGTGTCGGGTGGTGCTGCAGGGTGTTTTGTAAGGCCTGTCTGAGGCTTAAGGAGGTATCTGCCAGTACCTTACCAGGTAGCAGCAGCCAGACCATAGTCAGCAGAGCCAGGCGGGGTCGCCCGGCACGTGAAAATATCCGTTGCATAAAGAATTCTTCGCTGTTGTTGAACGGTTGGGTTGGGCCAGAGGCCCGCCATCATCAATCAGGTCAGCGAAGTATCCGGCGGCGGCACCGGCGGCTGGTAGTAGAGATTCAGGTAGCTGAAGAAAACAGGAGCCGGCCTGCAGGCCGGCGCGAAGATCGGGCAAAGCTCGCTGCCATAACCGGTGTGACAACTTAAGTGCACATGGAGTTGATGTTCAGGGTCGCCGTCCGATGTACCCGACTGATGCTGTCCATGCCCTTCCAGATGCTGCAGGTGCGAATAGCCATCATGCTCGGCATCGGCAGCGGAAAACGGCGCACCGGCACAGGCAAAGAAGCTGTGCATGGTCATCAGCAGCAAGACATAGATCAGTGGTTTAATGTTCATCCCTTAGTGATTTATCCGCAGCAGGAGTCGGGGACCTTGTCAGATTCGTTTGTCGTCGCCTTGGCGGCACGGATAATACGCACCGCCGAGGTCATGATGATCAGCGCAATCACAGTCCCTATCAGCCAGTCCGGCCAGGCGGCGCCCAGCCAGGTGACCAGGAAGGCAGACAATATGACGCCGCCGTTGGCCAGCATATCATTGCGCGAACAGATCCAACTGGCGCGCAGGTTAATATCGCCCTGGCGGTGCTGGTAAAGCAGGGCAAAACATAGCACGTTGACCAGCAGGGCCACAAAGGCGATGCTGAACATTATGTCGGCATTGGGGCTGGCGCCGGTCAGGATATTTTGTATCACATCCACCAGCACCAGAGTACCCAGTGTCAGTTGCAGGGTGCCGTTGAGCATGGCGGCCCTGGCTTTATGTTGCAGGGACTTGCCCACCGCATACAGGCTGACCCCGTAGACCAGGGCATCGGCCAGCATATCCAGTGAGTCGGCCAGCAGGCCGCTGGACTGGGCCAGCCAGCCGGCACAAAACTCCACCACAAACATGACAGCGTTCAGGATAAGCACTGTCCAGAGCAACTGACGTTGTTGCCTGTCACTGGCTTTGGGGGCGCAACAGCCTGCCATAGATGAACCTTTTGATGTTAAAGCACTCACACAGGCCATAGAATAAAGGTTCCAGCAACTGGAAGGTCAAGATGAAAATCAATCAACTCGCCACCGCCAGCGGCATCCCGGCCAAAACCATCCGCTACTATGAGCAAATCGGTCTGCTTGAGCCCGCCGAGCGGGCGCAAAACGGCTACCGGCTGTATAGTCAACAGGATGTGGACTGCCTGGTGTTTATCCGCCGCTGCCGGGATCTGCAGATCCCGTTGGAGGAAGTCGGGCGTTTGTTGCAAGTGCAGCGTCAGCCCACAGACTCCTGTGACGAAGTGGAAAATATCATTAAACGCCAGCTGCAGCGGGTACAGCAAACCCGGGAGGAACTCAGTAAGCTGGAGGCCAGCCTGACGGCGCTGGCCAACTGTTGTGACAATAACCAGGTCAGCAAATGCGGCATCCTCAGTCAGCTTAAGCCTTAGCTTTGGTTACTCCATCGACAGCTCTGCCGCGAGCTGGCGCTTTTGTTGCTCTGAGAAGTCCGAGCATTGCTCAAATACCTCACCGACCGCCTGTTTGGCGGACTGGCCCTGGCTGCGTTTGGCCAGGGTATCGGCGATCAGTTGAGCGGCCAGGGAGTCGCTCTGTACCCCCATATTCAATACAAGTTCCTGTTCAGGCAGGCTGTATTGGTCAAACACAGCCCCCAGCAAGGTGGAACAGGCCATCAGCTGTACCTGGGTATTGCCGTCCTCAGCAAAAAAGCTTTGCTCTTTATCCAACTCTGCTGCGGGCAGGCTCTGGCAATGTTGATGCAGGGCCTGAGTTACAGCGGCCTCGTCCAGTCCCTGTTCCAGTCGGTCGAAGGCCAATCGCACCAATTGAGCATCTGTCCCTTCCCTGACCAATCCGAGCAGGTCAGCGCTGAGATTGGCCGGATAGCCCAGCTGATGATAGGTCAGTGCCGAGAAGGTCAGGTTCTGGGCCCGTTCTTCACAATCAAGCCAGGATACCTGGGCGAGAACAGATACTGGGCTTAATAAGGCAATCAATGAAAGACAAGCGAGTGGGGTGTTCATGCAATCCTGGCTCCTGCTTAACGTGGAATACAAGCTGTCCTTTGTGCTGCCGTCTGTTTTGAGCGCATTGGCAGACAGGCAAATCATACTCACTTGCTAAAGAAAGGGAATGGGCAGAGTGGGGGGCGGACCACAAAATTTGTTCCAGCCACACGCCGGCTATTTTGGCGGCACCCCGGGTATCCGCGCCAGAATGGCTTGTAGTTGTCTCTGACATTCCAGACTGGCGGATAAGGGCATGCCAGGGGCTTCCAGTCGTCCTTCGCGGATAGCCTCAGTGGCCGCCTGGATCTCAAACTCAAAGCCACTGCCCAGGCGGTTATCCTCAAAGTGCTCCACCCGCTGGTCCAGTACATAGAGGCTGGCCTGACTGGCACGGAAGAAATCCGGAATGGCGATATAGCCGTTGTCGCCAATAATAAAGGCCCAGTTGGGCAAGCGGCAGCGAAAGGAGGTACCCAGGCTCGACACACTGTCCGGGTATCGCAGTGTCCAATTGACATCATCTTCCACACCATTGGGGGCCTGGTGATAATCGACCGATAGGCTTTGGTAGGGTGCTGGTTTAAATAACAAGTTCAGGGCTAATGGATAGATCCCCATATCCAGCAGGCAGCCGCCGGCCAACTGTGGATTATAGGTGCGGGCATTGACGTCATAGGGCTGCGGATAACCAAAATCGGCTTTGATGTGCAGGATGCGACCAATACGACCTTCATCCACCCATTGTCTGGCTTTGCGGATAGCCGGCAAAAACCAGGTCCACATGGCTTCCATCAGGAACAGGCCCTGGGCTTTGGCCAGGGCAATCAAGTCTTCACACTGCTCTGCCGATACGGTAATCGGCTTTTCACACAATACGTGCTTACCGGCCAAAAGCGCCTCCCGGACCTGTCCGTAATGCAGATTATGGGGGGTCGCGATATAGACGGCATCCACCTGCGGGTGATCAAACAACTGCTGGTAACCTTCCAGGGGTACAGGAATCTGATATTGCCGGGCAAACTCCCTGGCATCCTCCAGGTTTCTCGAGGCCACTGCATACACTTGACTGTTGTCGACATGGCGCATGTCACTGGCAAACGTATGGGCAATGCGTCCGGCACCGACAATGCCCCAGTGCAGGTGTTTGTTTGTGCTCATGGCTGCTCCTTTGTTAAAACCCGTGATGCTTAAAAGGCCCGTATCTGCCAGGGTAGTGTTGAAGACAGACTAACCCTAAGTCTTGTCATTGACGACCCCACACAGAGATTTGATCAGGTGAATATGGGATAAAGTAAAAGCTCTGGCTTAGGGCGTGTTTATCTTTATATTGACGCTTTGCTGGAGGCCATTTTTTTGCCCAGCAAGGAAGAAGGAGTGCAGTTTAGTGAACCTAAATAAGCGACTGACCAATGGGAATGGAACCCATGAGAACAGCTTGGTTCACCGCTTATCGGCGAGTATCAGAGATGACATGAGTAAAAATGACCCCAGCCTGAAGGGTTGAGGCTAAAAAACCTCACTCTGCGTTGCTCCCAACTTGTTTAGATGACTAAAAGGCATTACTCGCGCATTGATTGAGGGGGGCTCTTAACAAAGACCAATATGAAAGATAAACACGGCCTAGGGAATCCCGGCCTGCCTGAGCTGATAATTCAGGAAGTCTGAGACGATTTCCTCGGGGAGGGCAGTTGGCAGGCGAAGCCTTTTTCATTCAGCCAGTCGATGGCGGCCCGGGGATTCTGGGTATAGAGCTGGGTCTGGGTATCATAGCTGGAGACTTCCCCAACGATGCGTTTTTGCATGTCGAATTTGCAGACGGTGGCCTCATGGGTCTGATTGTTGGCTGCGCACCATTCGTAGATTTGAGCAAAGCCCTGCTGAGCTTCCAGGGTGGGCATAATCCAGTTGCGCATATCCACATAGGCGGCCCAGGGTTTATCCTGAATGGGGGCGACCTTGACCTGCACTTCGGCAAACACTTTTCTGACGGTGGAGGCCGACCAGACCCCGGTCAGGCGGACAAACAACACTTGTCCCACCACTTCCAGTTTGTATAGATCTTCTTGCCGCATCGGTTAATAAGTTGTTAATGCTTGTCTTTATCGACTATACCCCAGCCAGACACAAACCCCAAATTCGAGCATAAAAAAGCCCGGCAAGCCGGGCAAAAGACACACACATCACCAGAAAGCGTCAGCCATATATTGCCTGGTTTACCAGATTCTCCAGCAGCTCCTGCCGGCCACTTACATGCCGGGGCGACAGACCCTTGTCATTGACGAGGGAGGCGAGGGATTCCAGACTGTGCTGGCCGCCCTGAATGGCCTTGCCCAAATCGCCATTCCAGCCCGCGTAGCGCTTGGCTTTAGCATTGCCGAGGAAGTCATTTTCCAGCATCGCGGCAGCGCGCTTGAGCGCCATAGCCAGATGGTCCATGCCACCGATATGGCCATGGAACAGATCGTAGCGGTCTGAGCTTTGGCGACGGAGCTTGGCGTCAAAGTTGAAGCCGCCGGTGGAGAATCCGCCGGATTTGAGGATCTCGTACATGACCAGGCTCAGCTCTTCCACTGAATTGGGGAATTGGTCCGTGTCCCAGCCGTTCTGTGCATCGCCGCGGTTGGCGTCGATACTGCCGAAAATGCCCAGGGAAATGGCAGTGGCGATTTCATGGTGGAACGAGTGGCCGGCCAGGGTGGCGTGGTTGGCCTCGATGTTCATGCGGAACTCATCTTCGAGGCCAAACTGCTTAAGGAAGCCATATACCGTAGCCGAGTCGTAATCGTACTGGTGCTTGGTGGGTTCCTGTGGCTTGGGCTCGATCAGCAGGGTGCCCTTGAAACCAATCTTGTGCTTGTGTTCCACCACCATCTGCATAAAGCGACCCAACTGTTCCCGTTCCTGGCGCAGATCGGTGTTTAACAGGGTCTCGTAGCCTTCTCGGCCACCCCACAGTACATAATTCTCACCGCCCAGGCGCTTGGTGGCATTCAGGGCATGGAATACCTGGGTAGCGCCGTAGCTGAATACTTCCGGATTGGGGTTGGTGGCGCCGCCGGCTGCGTAACGGGGATGGCTGAACAGGTTGGCCGTGCCCCACAACAGCTTGACGCCGGTTTCTTCCTGTTTCTGCTCCAGTACATCCACCATGGCAGCAAAGTTGTTGATGTAGTCCTTAATACTGTCTCCCTCGGGTGCCACGTCAATATCATGGAAACAGTAATAGGGGATGGTCAGCTTGCTGAAGAACTCAAAGGCCACGTCAGCCTTCTGCCGGGCCTTTTCCATGGGCTCACCGGCTTCCAGCCAGGGGCGGTTGAAGGTGCCGGCGCCAAACACATCCTGGCCGTTCCAGCAGAAGTTGTGCCAGTAACAGGCGGCCATACGCAGATGCTCTGCCATGGACTTACCCAGAATCACTTCCTCGGCGTTGTAATGTTTAAAAGCCAGGGCATTCTGGCTCTTTGGACCCTCGAAGGGAATCTTGTCTATCTGGTCGAAATACTGAGCCATGGGTGCTCTCCGGTTTAAAGTCGTGCCGTCATCTTGGCCTTTGCCAGGGGGGCGGACAATTATGTTTTTTCGGCTGCAACTTGTGCTTTTTGCCCGCCGGGAAGTTACATTAAAAATGCGCTGACAGGCTCTGGTAGAGGCCTTTGAAGCGGGCAAACCGTTCCTGCAGCATTGGGTGACGGAGGGGATCCGGCTGATGCACCTGAACCAGCTCCGGTGCAGGGCAGATGTCCTCCAGGGCGGTTTCGGGTTGTACCGCCAGTTGGGCCAGTCGAGCGGCCCCCAGGGCAGGCCCGACTTCGCCGCCGCGCCTGTAAGTCAGTGGTCGGTTAAGGATGTCGGCCAGCAGTTGACGCCAGTAGGCGCTGCGGCTGCCGCCGCCAATCAGGCTGATCTCATCCGGCACCAGCCCGCTGGCATGTAGGACCTCGGCGCCCTGTGCCAGGGCGAAACCCACCCCTTCCAGCACCGAGTAGGTCAGACTCTGCTGATTGCTGTCATGATCCAGGCCAAACCAGACACCTTTGGCTTCCGGCCGGTTATGGGGCGTACGTTCCCCTGAAAGATAAGGCAGGAACAGGGGGGCGGTGGCCGGTTCAGGCGGGCTTTTCTGCAGCGCATCGAGTAACTCGGCCACCGGAGCCCTGCAGACCGAATCCGCCAGCCATTGCAGACAACTGGCCGCACTGAGCGTCACCGACATCAGGTGCCAGGTGTGGGGCAGGGCGTGACAGAAACTGTGCACGGCCGATTCAGGATTGGCCAGAAAGCCGTCGCTGACTGCAAAGTACACGCCCGAAGTGCCCAGAGACAACATGGCCTGGCCGGGTCTGACCAGACCCACCCCCACCGCACCGGCAGCATTGTCACCGCCGCCGGCCACCAGCGGCACTGGGTTCATGCCCCAGCGACTGGCCAGTTCCGGCAACAGGGTGCCTGTGATCTGGTTGCCCTCAAACAGGGCCGGCATCTGTTCTGTGCCCAGACCACAGGCGTTCAGCATCTCGTCACTCCAGTCCCGTTTGCCCACATCCAGCCACAGGGTGCCGGCCGAGTCGGACATATCCGAGGCAAAGTCGCCGCTCAGACAAAAGCGCAGGTAGTCTTTGGGCAGCAGCACCTTGGCAATCTGTGCAAAATTGTCGGGCTCAAATTGCTTCAGCCAGAGCAGTTTGGGGGCGGTAAAACCCGGCATGGCCAGGTTTCCGGTAATGCGCCGGGCAGCCGGCACGGCGTCTTCCAGTTGCCGGCACTGGGCGGCACAGCGGCCGTCGTTCCACAGGATGGCCGGACGGATAATACGCTGTTGCTTGTCCAGCAGGGTAGCGCCGTGCATTTGTCCGGACAGGCCAATAGCCCTAACCGCGCCCAGGGACTGACGTGAGGCCAGTTCATCCAGGCATAGTTGCAGGGCCTGCCACCAATGCAGTGGGTCCTGTTCAGACCAGAGTGGATGAGGACGGGAAACAACCAGGGGCGCATTGGCCTGATCCTTCACATGACCGTCCTGCCCCAGCAGGATAACCTTTACTCCCGACGTGCCCAGATCGATTCCAAGATACATCAACGCTTACCTTTCACGCTTGAAAATATCCTGCAATCCTTGGTCACGGGAGCCTCGGCAGCAATTACGATATTTCATAATCCTCTGTCGAATTATGGTTCAGGTCTTTTCTGAAATGCTCTGGAAGCTATGATAGCAAAGGGTTGTTAATATTTGGTTAAAACCAAAAAAGGTAATCGCTATATGTTTAAGGCCAAACATAGCATCACGCTGTTATTCAATGCCAACAAGGTATACGACCGTCAGGTGATCGAAGGCATCGGTCATTACCTGCAGTCATCCAAAGTGGACTGGGATCTGTACCTGGAAGAGGACTTTCTCTGTCGTCTTGAGCAGATCCGAGACTGGAGCGGCCACGGCATCATTGCTGACTTTGACGATGTGGACATTCAGCAGGCGTTGCAGGACAGTGAGAAGCCAGTGGTCGGTGTGGGAGGCTCCTATGCCAATCCGGCAGACTATCCTGCGGTGCCCTATGTGGCCACCGACAACCTCGCTCTGGTGCGGGCCGCCTATGAGCATCTGAAACAAAAGGGCCTGGAGCGTTTCGCTTTTTACAGTCTGCCTTTTGATGAGCATCACCGCTGGGCCCGGGAGCGGGAAAAGGCCATCCTGGAACTGGTAGCGCAGGACGGTTACGACTGCCAGATTTACCAGGGCCACTGTACCCGGCCTGAAACCTGGCACTATGCCATGAACCGGCTGACTGACTGGATCCAGTCGTTACCCAAACCCATAGGCATCATTGCCGTGACCGACTCGCGGGCCAGGCATCTGTTGCAGGCCTGTGACCATATTGGCCTGGTGGTGCCGGATAATGTGGCGATCATAGGCATCGATGACGATGACATCGCCCGTTTCCTCAGCCGTATCAGTTTAAGCTCTGTGACCCAGGGATGCTTCGAGATGGGCTACCAGGCCGCCAAGCTGCTGCACAGACAACTGAGTGACAGCAGATCGGGTAACAAGCAGATACTGATCCCGCCAGCCGGGGTGGCGGCCCGTCAGTCCACCGACTTCAAGGCGCTCAAGGATCCCCATGTCATACAGGCGATGCATTATATCCGCCAGCACGCTACCCGTGGCATCAAGGTGGAACAGGTGACCGATTATGTGGGTATTTCCCGTTCCAATCTGGAACAGCGTTTTCGCGCCGAACGGGGACATTCCATCCATACTGAATTGCATAACCAGAAGCTGGGCCGGGCTTGCAAGATGCTGCTCGACACCCAGGTCAGTCCGGCCGATATTGCCAGTGTGTGCGGCTATCCGTCCTTGCAGTACATGTACGCCGTATTCAAACGGCACTTCGAGCAGACGCCCACCGAGTACCGCCATCAACATCAGTCTTCAGGGACAAGCCAGGTGGTAAATTTTTAGGGAATGACTGAGATTCTCTTATCCTGAGTTTTAAAGAGCCTTCCTAAAGTCAGGCACGTTCCTTGCCTAGGGTTTTCTGACAGACAAGAACTGACTTGAACGACCCTGCAAGGCGCTAAAACAGGGCCGTCAGTCAGGTGAGCCTGTTTAGGCTGTCGTCAGATGGCAACAACCCAGGGAGGGAGCATGACACAGGCAAGGGAAAACTGGATAGATGGGGTCAAGGGGCTGACCATCAGCCTCGTGGTATTGCATCATGTGTTGATGGGCATCAATGCCGGCCCTGGATTTCCCGAAGGTCTGATGGAAATCTATCTGCTGACCACTCCCATTCGTATGCCGCTGTTTTTTCTGGTGGCCGGCTTTTTTGCCCGTCAGGCGCTGACATCCGACCTGGCCGCCTTCGTTGATAAAAAGGTGCTGTATTTCGCCTATTTCTTTCTACTGTGGAATAGCATCAGTGTGGTCAGTCGTTATCTGCTTGGGAACTTTACCAATAACCAGGTCGAACTGGCTCAGTTGGGGCGTTTTCTGTGGGAGCCCTCCTATACCCTGTGGTTTCTGTACGCCCTGTTGCTGGCCTTTTCAGTTGCCCGGCTGACCCGCTCCGTTCCTTTCTGGCTGCAACTGGCAGGTGCGCTGTTGCTGGCTTTTGTGGTCGGATTTGGCCAGTCTGACGCTCTGCCTTATGTGTTTACCGGCACAATCCGGTTTTATCCCTTCTTTCTCTGTGGCTGTTATGGTTCAACCATGATCCGCAGGGCAGTGCGCAGTGGAACCTGGAGCGATATCCTGTGCTTCACTGTTGGCTACCTGGGTCTGGCGTTTCTTGCCTACCGCTTCTTTGCGGTTGCCAATCCGCTGCTCTACTACCCCATGGCGATACTCAGCAGTGCCGCCATCATGTGTCTGGTCTGCAAACTGGACCGCACTGCTCCGGGTCGTTTGTTGCAATACGTCGGGGAACGCAGTCTGCCCATCTACCTGATGCACTTTATTCCCGCCGCCGGGGTACGGGTGGTGGCCACCAAACTGGGTTTTGCCGACTATCCGGTGATGATCCTGTTGGTGGGAACGCCAGTGGCTATCCTGGCCTGCCTAGGGGTTAACGCCTGGCTGAAGCGAACCCCCAGGCTGACTTTTCTGATTCGGCGGCCCGATTGGTGTCATTACCGTCCTGCCTCCAGGCAAATGGCTATCTGAGCCGATTCAGATGGACCGCGTGGAAACGCAGGTGATCCTCAATAAAGCTGGCGATAAAGTAATAGCTGTGGTCATAGCCCTGGTGATAACGAAACTCGCCCGGGTAACCGCATTCGATACAAAGCCGCTCAAGAGGACGGGTCAGCTTCTGGCTGGCGAGGAAATTGTCTTCCAGTCCCTGATCAATCAGTATCGGCAGCCTGGTTTTCGGGTTTGACTTGCTCAGCAGGTAACAGGCGTCATATTGCTGCCACCTGCCTTTATCCTCGCCCAGATAGGCCGTGAAGGCTTTTTGCCCCCAGGGACAATCCGCCGGGTTGACGATAGGCGCAAAGGCCGACACCGAAGTGAACCGCTGTGGGTTACGCAGGGCCAGCACCAGGGCGCCGTGGCCGCCCATGGAGTGACCGGCAATGGCGGCTTTACCCAGCTTGAAACTGGCTTGCAACAGGGCGGGTAACTCGTCCATCAAGTAGTCGTACATCCGGTAATGCCGATCCCAGGGAGACTGGGTGGCATTGAGATAAAAGCCGGCACCTTTGCCCAAATCATAGGCTTCGTCGTCCGCTACCTCTTCCCCTCTGGGGCTGGTGTCAGGGATCACCAGCATGATGCCAAGCTCGGCGGCCACTCTCTGTGCCCCTGCCTTGGTGGAAAAATTCTCATCGTTGCAGGTCAGCCCCGACAGCCAGTAAAGCACCGGTAAGGGTTCATCCTGCTGTGCCTGGGGTGGCAAATAGACAGAAAACTGCATCTTGCAGTTAAGAACCCTGGAGTCGTGCTCGAAGCGCTTCTGCCAGCCACCAAAACATTTAAACGCGGATTTCTCACTAAGTTGGCTCATCCTTTTCTCCTTCCTCCTCAGTCTGTCAGTAATGGATCACGCTGCGGATGGACTCGCCGTTGTGCATCAGGTCAAACGCCTTATTGATGTTTTCCAGCGGCATGGTGTGGGTGATAAAAGTGTCCAACTCGAACTCGCCGTCCAGATAGCGCTGTACATAGTCGGGTAACTGACTGCGTCCCTTGACGCCGCCAAAAGCGGTACCGCGCCATACCCGGCCGGTCACCAGTTGGAAAGGACGAGTGGAGATTTCCTGGCCGGCCCCGGCGACGCCGATGATCACCGATTCGCCCCAGCCTTTATGGCAGCATTCCAATGCTGAGCGCATCACATTCACATTGCCGATACATTCGAAGGAAAAGTCCACTCCGCCGTCTGTCATTTCGACTATGACTTCCTGAATGGGTTTGTCATATTGTTTGGGATTCACCATGTCGGTGGCGCCCAGTTGTCTGGCTATCTCAAATTTGTCTTCATTGATATCGATGGCGATGATGCGACCAGCCCCGGCCATACGTGCACCGATAATCACCGACAAGCCTATCCCGCCTAAACCGAACACGGCTACCGTATCGCCGGTTTTGACCTTGGCTGCATTGACCACGGCGCCCATACCGGTGGTGACGCCACAACCGAGCAGACAGACCTTCTGCAATGGCGCTTCCTTGGGGATTTTGGCCAGGGCAATCTCAGGCACTACGGTATGTTCGGCAAAGGTGGAGGTGCCCATATAGTGATAGATGGGCTGGCCATCCTTGCTGAAGCGGGTAGTGCCGTCGGGCATAAGGCCCTTGCCCTGAGTGGCGCGGATGGCCTGGCACAGGTTGGTCTTGCCCGATTTGCAGAACTTACACTGGCCGCATTCCGGCGTATAGAGAGGGATCACATGATCCCCTACGGCCACGCTGGTCACCCCTTCGCCGACGGCTTCGACCACGCCTGCCCCTTCATGGCCGAGAATGGCCGGGAAAATGCCCTCCGGATCCTCTCCAGAGAGGGTAAAGGCGTCGGTGTGACAAACGCCGGTGGCAACGATGCGCACCAACACTTCGCCTTTTTGTGGCGGCATCAGGTCCACTTCTTCTATGGACAAGGGTTTGCCGGCTTCCCAGGCGACGGCGGCGCGGGTCTTGATTGGTTGCATGATATCTCCCTGCTCACTTTGGCATTAATTGGCGTATTTATGTTGAAGACTAAGTCTATCAAGCATGACGGCGTTTGGAACGCGACTAATCTGATGATTTGAAGGGTCTGCCAGTAATCTTTCACCTCTTTGGATGTCATGCAGGCCGATGCAATACAGCTTGAGGCTGGCGGACGGATTAATGGTGAACCCGATTTGCCTGTCATGTCCGCCCTTGGAGATGGTGCCGACATCTTTGTCGGCCATCAGGCTGGCGATATCGACCAATGAGGTACCGGAATCGCACCATTCGACTCCCTGATGCTTTGCGCCTCTTACTTTCATGCTGTTCGCCTTTTCACTGAAACAGGTGACTGAACATCAGGTTGAACACTTGGTTCAATCTTTCACTGGTAAGGTTATTAAAAACCGGCAGGCACTGCCCCGGGCTGTGCCTGCAGCACTGAAAATGCTGGTCTCCGGCTGGCTGAAGTTCGCTGAAAGGCAGCTACCTGTTTGGCCTCCCGGGAAGTTCTGTCGTCAGTGGTGGGACAGTGCAGGGCAACATGGGAAAGGGGAAAACACCATGGCCTTCCAGCCCCGTTAAGTAACTGTATCTTGGTGTTTTTATGTGTCTGCGGGCGGCTGCCGGTTGTTATTCCAGCGTCATCTGCGTATCATCCGCGACCTTGCAAAGATTGACAGAAGCCTGATTCGTGCTGCTTACGCCACCCTAGAACTGACCTTTCCTTTGGCTGCAAACTCTGCCCTGCGGGCAAAAATGCCAGCCGCACTTTGTCTCCGGACTATCCTTAGAATCGGCCGCCTGGTCGTGTTTTCAGTTAAAAAGAAGAGATTTATTATGCTATTACACTCAACCAAGCAGGATTGGCTGGGCAATATCCGTGGTGATCTGCTGGCCGGCCTGGTGGTTGCCCTGGCTCTGATCCCAGAAGCTATCGCCTTTTCCATTATCGCTGGTGTCGACCCCAAAGTCGGCCTCTATGCCTCATTCTGTATTGCCGTGATTATCGCAATAGTCGGCGGGCGTCCCGGTATGATCTCGGCCGCCACCGGCGCCATGGCCCTGGTCATGGTGACGCTGGTCAAGGAACATGGTCTGCAGTATTTACTGGCAGCGACCCTGTTGACCGGGGGGCTGCAGATACTGGCCGGTTATCTGAAACTGGGCAGTCTGATGTCCTTTGTGTCCCGCTCGGTGGTCACAGGTTTTGTCAACGCCCTGGCTATTCTGATTTTTATGGCCCAGTTGCCCGAGCTGACCAATGTGACCTGGCATGTGTATGCCATGACCGCAGCCGGCCTGGGCATCATCTATCTGTTTCCCTATCTGCCGGTGGTGGGTAAGGTGATTCCCTCGCCGTTGGTTTGTATTCTGGGGTTGACCCTGGTCGCCGTGTTCCTCGGCCTGGATATCCGTACTGTGGGGGATATGGGCCAGCTACCGGATACTTTGCCGGTATTCCTGTGGCCCGAGGTACCCTTGAACTTCGAAACCCTGGCGATCATCTTCCCTTATTCGGCTGGGCTGGCCGTAGTCGGTCTGCTGGAATCCCTGATGACCGCCACCATAGTGGACGATCTGACAGACACGGACAGCGACAAAAACCGTGAGTGCAAGGGGCAGGGGATTGCCAACATCGGCGCAGGTCTGTTGGGCGGTATGGCCGGCTGTGCCATGATTGGCCAATCCATTATCAATGTGAAATCCGGCGGAAGGGGACGCCTGTCGACGCTGGTAGCAGGGATATTTTTGCTGATCATGGTGGTTTTCCTGTCGGACTGGCTGAAGCTGATACCCATGGCGGCGCTGGTGGCGGTGATGATTATGGTGTCCATTGGTACGTTCAGTTGGGAGTCTGTGCGCAACCTCAGATCTCATCCTCTGTCCTACAATATAGGGATGCTGGCGACCGTGATGGTGACGGTGGCGACCCACAATCTGGCCTACGGTGTGTTTGTTGGGGTGCTGTTCGCCTCGGTGTTTTTTGCCAACAAAGTCAGCCACTTTATGTACATCGACAAAGAACTGAATGAACAGGGCACTATCCGGACTTACCGGGTCATCGGCCAGGTATTTTTCAACTCTGCGGATAAATTCAGCGCCGGCTTTGATTTCAAGGAGGTGGTTGATAAGGTGGTCATAGACCTGCATCGGGCGCACTTCTGGGATGTATCGGCGGTGGCGGCCCTGGACAAAGTGGTTATCAAGTTTCGTCGCGAAGGAGCCGAAGTGGAACTGATTGGTCTCAACGAGGCCAGCGAAACCATAGTGGATCGTTTCGGGGTGCATGATAAACCGGAAGAAATTGAGAAGGTACTGGGAGGACATTAATGACCGAATCAACTACCCCTGTGGTGTTGGCCGGAATCGACGGTTCCAACATCAGCCATGCGGTGGCGGATTATGCAGGCTGGATCGCCGCCAGGGTCGATGCGCCGCTCAAGCTGCTGCATAATCTGGAACGGCTCGAAACCCCCATGGTCGCCGATTTAACCGGCAGCATCGGCCTGGGCACCCGCGAAACCCTGCTCGAAGAACTGACTGAAGTGGAGTCCAGGCGCAGCAAGATTATGCTGGAGCAGGGCAAGCTGATGCTGGAGGAAGCCCGCAAGCGGGCCACGGCCTTTGATGTCCAGCATACCATTCTCTGCCAGCGTCACGGCGGCCTGCCGGAAACCCTGGTGGATATGGAAGAGGATATCCGCGTGCTGGTGCTGGGCGTCCGGGGTGAAGCACACGACAATCAGCAGGGTCTGGGCAATCAACTGGAAACCGTGATCCGTGCCTTGCACAAGCCGGTGCTGGTGGTCAACCGCAACTTTGAGCGGCCCGAACGTATTATGCTGGCCTATGATGACAGCGAAGCGGCGCAAAAGGCGCTGAATATGCTGGTCACCAGCCCCCTGTACAAAGGCATGACCTGCCATGTGGTACATGTTGGCAAGGATGATCAGCCGACCGAAGAGCTGCTGGGCAGGGCCAGGCAGCGGCTGGAACAGGCAGGCCTGGATGTACGCGTGGCGAAGCTGAAGGGCACGCCGGAGGAGGAGCTGATCGGCTATCAGGAGCAGCACGGCATACAGATGATAGTGATGGGCTCTTTCGGCCACAGCCGCCTGCGGGAAATGCTGCTCGGCAGCTTTACCCTGAAGATGCTGGAGAAGGTGAAAATCCCCTTATTGCTGTTACGCTGAGTAATCCAGCAATATAAATGAAAACGGCCCGGTAGGGCCGTTTTGCTGTCCGCGATCAGAACTGACCGATCAGACTTAAACCATAGGTCTTGTAATCTGAATCGTCGGTGGCACCACTGTAATTGACCGACATGGCCAGGTTTTCGGTGAAGTAGTGCTTGCCGGCCAAACTGAAGCTGTTGTCATCGCCGCAACTGACGCCGACCGAGCTGGTCTGGCTAAAATAGTAATCCAGCGTGGCTGACCAATAATCTTCATCCGAGTATTCGAGATCGGCGGTTGACAGCTCTATTTTTTGGTAGCTGAAGCCTACTCCCAGATAACGTTCGTCGCCTAGGTGGGTAAAGTAGCGGCTGCTGAAGCCAGGTGCATCCAGATCCTCATCCAGGGTTGCAGTAAAGCCGAGATAGTCTTTTCCCTGCAACTGGTGGGTATAACTGGCGGTGACACTGTAGTGGGTATCACTGCGCTCAGGTGCCACGGCCTGCAGTTTTACCAGCAGGTTGGGGCTGAGCAGATAACCCACAGAGAATGACTTGGTGTCCGCGCTACCCTGATCGTAATCTGACTTGTAGTACTGGGCGCCGAGCAGAAGGTTGCCATAAAACAGCTCACCGCCTACGTTCCAGGAATCGTAATAATCATTGTCCGCGTAACCAGCTTTGACATTGCTTTTGCTGTTGATGTAATCGAATTCGGCAAGGGGACCGAGGGTTTGCTTGGGGCTGAAGTAGTATTGACTGCCCACAGACCATAACTCGGTATCCTGATAATCTGAATCAATCTTCTGCACGTATAGTTGAGTGAACGACTGGTAGCTCTGGGCCGAGGCCAGGGTGGAGCAAAGCAGCATGGAAGCGAGTACCGTCAGTTTTTTCATGAGACTGTCCTTTGTCTTTTTAATCAGGCTGCGGATGTTACCCGCAGGGTCGGAGCAGGCAAAGGAGGCAATTGTAAAAAACTGTTCAGTTGATCTGAAATTGACGCGGATCAGTAAAAAAATACCTAAGTTGCTGATAATTAGGTTTCTTTGAGCGGGTTTGTACTATGCTGAATAAATCCAACGATTTCTTTGTGACAAGAGAAAATCAACCATGCTGAACCAATACTCAGTGAAGATCCGCCTGACTGTTCTGGTGGTTCTGCCCATTTTGTTTTACATCCTTTCCGCCACCAGTTATCTGACGACCCTGGGCGATATGAACCAGGGCATTGGTAGTCTGTATGACGACAGGGTGGTGCCCCTGAAGCAGATTAAGGTGGTGTCGGACAACTACGCTGTCGAGATAGTCGATATCCTCCATAAATACCGGGCCGGACTCATCACTGAGGGTGAACTCCGCCAGCGCATGGATGCGGCTGAGAAAAAGGCAGATGAGGAATGGAAAACCTACAAGGCGACCAAACTGACGGATAGGGAAGTGGAGTTGGCTAAACAGGCTGAAACCAATCTGGTGCCCGTGAAGCAAAAAATTGAGCAATATCGTGGCCTGTTGAGCGCCGGTACCCTGAAGAGTCAACCGGCTGAAACCTTTGTCAGGGAACTCTACCTGGCATTCGATCCGTTGAGCGCAAGCTATCAGGAACTGATTGAATTACAATTGGATGAGGCGGACAAATTCCGGCAGCAGGCCGATGCAAGCTATACCAGCACATTGAGCTGGATGATCGTCAAAATGGTCGCGCTGTTGTTGATTATGCTGGGAGTGGCGTGGTTTATTTACCGCTCCATTCAGAATCCCCTGACCGACCTAAAAAATACCATTACCCGAATCGCCGCCGATGCGAACCTGACCTTGCGGGTGAGGGCGGTGGGCAGGGATGAGTTTGCCGAAACCGCCGGTGGCTTTAACCAGATGCTGGAGCGTATCCACGCGCTGGTCAAGGATGTCGCGCAGGCCTCCACCACATTGTCGGCGGCCGCGGAAGAAATGCATTCCATCAGCACTCAGGTCGCCAGCACGGCGACGGAGCAGGAGCATCAGACTACCCAGATCGCCACGGCGGTGACCGAAATGACGGCAGCGATCCAGGAAGTGGCGCAAAATGCCCTTAACACCTCGCAAAAGGCCAATAACGCCGATCAACAGGCGCAACTGGGCCAGTCCAAGGTACAGGAAAATATCCAGTCTATCGACGAGTTATCTAAGGTGGTCAATGACTCCAGCGGGGTCATTCAGCAACTGCATAGCCAGGCCAATGAAATTAACCAGGTGGTGCAGTTGATCCAGAGCGTGGCCGAGCAGACCAACCTCCTGGCGCTGAATGCCGCCATTGAGGCGGCCAGGGCCGGGGATTCAGGGCGGGGATTTGCGGTGGTAGCCGATGAGGTGCGGCAACTGGCCCATAATACCCAGAAAGCCACCGAATCCATCAGCGACATGATTAGTAAACTACAGGTGGCCGCCAAACAGGCGGTAGACAGTATGGGTAAGGCTCAGGAACGGGCCGGCGACAGCGTCGGTCACGCCCAGGAGTCCTCCAGGGTATTGCAGGATATTCTGGATGCTGTCACCGAAATTGCCGATATGAATGTGCAGGTCTCCACCGCTACCGAGGAGCAGACCACGGTGGCCAATGAGATCAGCGCCAATGTCAACGAGTTCAGTCTCAGCATTGCCAGCGTGACGGAAAGCTCACAGCAAAATGCCGAGGCCAGCAGCGAACTGGCCAAGCTGGCGGAGCAGTTGCACCAGCAGGTCAGGGCTTTTCAGGTCTGAGATTGCAAAGAGACTTTCTCTGGTGCCCGTATACCGGGCACCAGGTACTCCACTATTACCACATCCAGCCATTTTCCGTTGAGCTGGCCATGGCGCTCGTACACTCCCACTTCACGAAATCCAAGCTTCTTGCAGAGGGCGCGGCTGGCGGCATTAAAGGTAAAGATACGCGACAATACCTTATGGAATCCCCAGGCTTTGGCGGCCACCAGCAACTCGCCCAGTAGCTTAGTGCCGACGCCTTGCCCCTGTGCGTCTTCGGCCAGGTAAATGGAAAATTCCGCAATGCCCTTATAGCAGTCCCGTGGACGATACTCGAATAACCTGGCAAAGCCCACAACCCGGCCTGCCATCTCCGCCACCAGCACCGGATACAAATCATCGGCCTGCAGCCAGGCGGCGATATCCCGGTGGCGGCGAAGGGCAGTATCGAAGGTGCCGGTGCCGGAGGTGATACCGGTATTGTAGATATCTGTAATGGCGGTGACATCTTCCCGCCCGGCGTAGCGAATCTGCATCCTGTTCCTTTTTTCGATAGCCGTACCCTATTTACAATCAGCGTATCCTTTCATGACAACTGACAACTGACAACTGACAACTGACAACTGCATTCAGGCAAACCAGTGGCGGGTCCGGTTGGCAAACCAGACCAGCGACAACATCACCGGCACTTCCACCAGTACGCCCACCACCGTGGCCAGGGCGGCGCCCGAGTGCAATCCAAATAATGAGATTGCCACGGCTACGGCCAGCTCGAAGAAATTGGACGTACCAATCATACAGGCCGGTGCGGCCACATTGTGGGGCAGCTTCATCTGCCTGGCAGCCACATAAGCGATGGCGAAGATACCATAGGTCTGTATCAGTAGGGGAATGGCGATAAGGAGTATGACCAGCGGCTTTTCCAGAATGGTCTGCGCCTGGAAGCCAAACAACAGCACTATAGTGGCCAGCAGGCCGATAATGGACCAGGGCTTGAAGGCGGCAATAAAGGCATTCAGGCGGCTGTGATCGTTTGCCTTGTCCAGTCTTTTGCGGGTTACGGCGCCGGCAACCAGGGGCAGTAACACATACAGTATCACTGAGAGCAAAAGGGTCTCCCAGGGCACCTGGATATCACTGATGCCGAGCAAAAAAGCGGTGATAGGCGCAAAGGCGAAAATCATGATGATGTCATTGATGGAGACCTGGACCAGGGTATAGTTGGCATCGCCCTTGGTCAGATGACTCCATATAAACACCATGGCCGTACAAGGAGCCACGCCCAGCAGGATCATGCCGGCGATATATTCTTCGGCAGATTGGGGCTCCACCCAGTCAGCGAACAGGCCCTTGAAGAACAGCCAGCCTAACAAGGCCATGCTAAAAGGCTTGATCAGCCAATTGATCACCAGGGTCAGGATCAGTCCTTTTGGCTTTTCGCCCACATGCCGCAGGGAGGCAAAATCGACCTGCACCATCATGGGAAAAATCATCAGCCAGATCAGTACCGCTACCACCAGATTGACGTGGGCATATTCGATTGCGGCAATCTGGCCGAAGAGATCCGGGGTCAGATTACCCAGCAATACCCCCGCGCCGATACAGAGTGTCACCCAAAGCGACAGATAACGTTCAAACAATCCCATTCTGCATAACCTCCAAAATGACAAACACCAGTTTTACATACCCCGTTGATTTACCCGTTGCATCAGTTGTTCTGCACTCTCGACCCGCTCAGAGTAGCGGTCGACCAGGTAGGCACTGTTGTCACGGGTGAGCAGGGTGAATTTCATCAGCTCTTCCATCACATCGACGATACGGTTGTAGTAGCCTGACGGCTTCATCCTGTCGTTGTCGTCAAACTCAAGGAAGGCCTTAGCCACCGATGACTGATTGGGAATAGTGATCATGCGCATCCAGCGTCCCAGGACACGCAACTGGTTTACCACGTTGAAAGACTGGGAACCGCCATTCACCTGCATCACCGCCAGGGTCTTGCCCTGGGTGGGACGCACTGCACCCAGGGACAGGGGAATCCAGTCGATCTGCGCCTTCATGATACCGGTCATGGCGCCATGGCGTTCCGGCGAACACCAGACCTGCCCCTCGGACCAGATCACCAACTCGCGCAGTTCCTGCACTTTGGGATGCTGCTCGTCGTCGCCATCGGGAAGGGGCAGTCCCTGGGGATCGAATATTTTCACTTCGCCGCCCATGCGGGTCAGTAGGCGGGCGCATTCCTCTGTGACCAGGCGGCTGAAAGAGCGCTTGCGCAATGAGCCGTAAAGCAGCAGAAAACGCGGTTTATGTGCTGAAAATTGGCTGCTGAGCCGCTCCATATCGGGGACCTTGAACTGGCTTTCGTCCGGATTGGGCAGGGAGAGATCGGTGACGCGCATTCAGTACGCTCCGTGCTTTTTCAGGGCATCGGCCCAGTCTTTCTTATCCAGCCCGGCAACCTTTTTCAGGGCTTCTACCCGTTCGCCAATCAGATGGATGGTATGACGAAATGCCTCGGCTTTTTGCGCGTCAGAGCCGGTCAGCTTGGAGGGATCTGCCAGTCCCCAGTGGACTTTAAGGGATTTGCCAAACCAAACCGGGCACGTTTCGCCGGCGGCGGAATCACAGACTGTCACCACGAGATCCGGGGCGAAGTCTTCAAATTCGTCCCAGGACTGGCTTTTCAGGCCTTCAGTGGAGATACCCGCCTCCACCAGATACTTCAGGGACAGTGGATGTACTTCACCGGATGGCTGGCTGCCTGCACTTCTGGCTTCAATAAGCCCCCTGGCCTTGTGATTGGTAATGGCTTCAAAGAGGATGCTGCGACAACGGTTATGGGTGCATATGTACAGAATTTTCATCTTATGACTCGCAGTTTGAATTACAGGAATGGGATAGCCGGGAGAGACAGTCAGCCAGATAGTCCTGATTGTGGGTAAAGGTCTTATCCAGCACCCCATGAATCCAGTCGGGCAGGGCTGGATGCAGACGGTAATAGACCCATTTGCCGCGACGCTCATCCTGCAGCAGGTCGCATTTTCTAAGCTCGGCCAGATGCCGGGAGACTTTTGGTTGACTGAGTTGCAGGGCATCCTGCAGATCACAGACGCACAACTGATGTTTATGCCGGATCAGCAGCAACGACTTAAGACGGGTGTCTTCCGCCAGACATTTATATAGGTTCAGGGGGTTCATGGCTGCCTCTTTAATACATGCGGAATATCATATATATGATATTCCGCATGTAAAGGGCATCCATACTGTTCCAGAACAGCAACGCCTTAACTCTTTGATATTTATATAGATCGAGCTATGTGTTAAAAATTTGTTGTGATATGACGACAGTCAATCCGGACGGAAAATGCCCCTTAACTTCCTTTTGTTCTGTAACTTTTTGATATTATTGATTTTTTAAATTCTGGCATTGTCCTTGATATACCTTAACCATGAACCTTACACAGCCAGGACGGCTGGTCGGCAGGAAGCCAGTAAAGGTTTCGAAGTTTCCAGTCCACAGGATGGTCAAAAGCGGCAGGAGGTCGCGGAAGTTTCAAAGCCTTTAATAAGCCAGGGACGGCAGCGGCAGGATGCCAGACAAGTTGAACATCTTCTATATCATCGTACAGGATGATGTGGCAGGAGGCCCGGGAAGATCAATACTTGTCATGACAGCTTGGATGCTGAGCCCGGCAGGATGCCGGGCAAGGTTCACCCAATCTGCCTGCAAATGGATAGCAGGATCAGATAGTCTTTTGAATGAAAAAGGAGATTGATATGAAAAAGTTCGCATTTGTTCTGTTCTTGGTTCCTGCTATGGGTGCATTTGCCGCAGGAGATCTTTTCTCTACCCTGGATAAGGATGGAAATGGTTCGCTGAGCGCCACTGAGGCTGCAGCTGAAAGCCGTCTGTCCGCCAATTTCGACAAGTACGATACCGACGGTAACGGTGAAATTTCCAGAAGTGAATTTTCCAAGTACAAAGGTGAGTAAGACTAAATTACTTTAGTCACTAGTTCCTGACCAAAAAGCGCACCTATGCATAGGTGCGCTTTTTATGTTCAGGAAGAACGGTATGCCGCGATGGCAAGAATGCCAGGGAGCGGCGATGTTCAGGAAGAACGGGCAGAAAATTGCGTCCTGCCTTTTCTGCACTTCCGCCTTCCTTGGCGGTCGTATACCCGGGATGCCCCGGGAGCGGCTAACCCAAAAAGTGGTTCTATTGATGTTCTGCTTTATAAAGACGGGTGAAGAGTTGATCTTTCAGCTTCAGGCGTTTTTTCTTCAGGGCTTCCAGATAGTCTTGATCGGCAGGCTGGTGCCCCAGCTCAATGTCATACACTTCTTTATCCAACTGTTCGTAATGTACAGACAATCGGCTGAAGTCCTTGTCCTGTTGTTCAAGTATCTGAATAAGTTCCTGATGTTGGGGAAATTCGAAAGTCAGGCTGTGGCGCTTGGCGGGCATAAATGGCTCTCCTATGTTATGAATCTCAGCATTAATCCTAGTTGAAATGGACAGAAAAGTTCAGGCAGGCACACTTACCAGTCAATCTCACGTTTGTCACGGAACAGCTTACCCGTGGGGCCTTCATCGTCTAGGGTGGCCAGCCAGATTGGGGTCTGTGCTCCTTCTTCGGCAGAGCGGGGCGCTTCCTCCCCACCCATACGGGTTCGCACCCATCCCGGGCATGCCGCATTGACTTTAATGCACGGGCCCAGGGCCCGGGCAAAACAGACAGTGACCGCATTCAGGGCGGCCTTGCTGATGGAGTAGGCGGCGGGGCCCTCCAATCCTTCATAAAAGCAGCCCCAACCCGAGGACAGATTGACGATTCGTCCCCATTGCCTGGCCTGCATACCCTCTGCAAATATCTGGCTGAGAGTAAAAGGCCCAATGGTGTGGGTGGCCAGGGATTGATTGAGATTATCCAGGCTGGTTTGCATGGCGTCACCGGGCAGCATCACGCCGGCGTTGTTGACCAGGATGTCCACCGGACCCAGTACCTGCTGGATAGCCTGAGCCTGCATTCGGGTCCTGTCGGTGGAATTGAGGGTCAGTTCCACTCCCACTGCACTCCTGCCAATTCGCTTGGCGGCGGCTTCAGCATCCGGCTCATGGCGCGCGGCCACCAGTACGCGGATATGACCCAAAGCCGCCAGCCCCTTGGCTATCTCATATCCTATCCCCCGATTGGCGCCGGTAATCAATGCGGTCCTGGTGTAGTGGTCCACGCGAACATCCTCTTTGTTCTTTCTGACTGGATTTTAGTTTATTGCTGGAAAGAGGACCGCGCTGCGGTGAAATCATCAGCTTCGGTCACTTCCAGTTTATCCACCACCCGTTCGACATCGTTGGTATTTCTGGCGATAACAACCGCGAGATCCTTCTCGGCCTCCGAGTAGACGGAGCCATCCAGCGTGACGACGCCTTCGCTCACATCCACATCGATATCTGAACCGGCTACCTGAGTGTCCATCAGCAAGCGGGTCTTAACTACCGATGCAACCTTGGAATCGGTCAGACTCTGCAGCATGAGCCGGGTGGTATCCTTTGTCGCTTCCCTGACCTGAATGTTGTTTTCGACTCGCTGTACACCATCAATTCCCTCAACCAGTTCTTCCGCCAGAGCCCGGTCAACCTTGCTGGCTACCAGGCCGTTCAGGGTAACCACACCGTTGCGGACGTCAGTACCGATATTGAAGGAGTTCAGATTGGCATTGAGCAGCAGTGTGGTTTCGGCCTTGCCGTCAATCCAGGCATCCTTGCTTTGGTCCTGCCAGTTGTTGGCCGCGGCGGATAAAGTAAGGGTTGCCGTCATTAACAGCGTGTATATTTTGAGCATTTTCATTGGTACCTCCTACGGTCGCTTAAACCCGTCGTCAGAATACAATGCGAATTGAATGCCAGCGTCCTCTGTCCATCCAACCTGGATTTCCGCTATTCTCCCTTGCTGGCAGAGTAATATTTACTCTTCTTGTGTAGAAGTTTCAGTACAGATCCTGGTTGGTCCGGGTCAGATATTTACCCTGGTGATGATGCTTCAGACGGTCCAGCAGAATCTGCATCCAGGCCGTATGTTCGGATAACTGCAAGGCCAATTGTCGATGATTCAGTGTCCTGAGCACCTGTTTATGTAAGGTCAGCAGATGTTCTTCTACTCTGGCCAGTTCAGCTAACATACCCTGTTGCAGCCGGTTGTTGAGCTGTTCCCGGACCTTGTCGTAGAAGACGTTGAAATCGTGGCTGTCACTGGCAACAGGCCGAAGATCTGTCAGGTTTTTCAGAATCAGATCGATAATGCTGCGCTGGATACCCGCCATCTGCCTGAACCTCTGGACCACTGAGGAGTCTGACACTGCTTTGCTGGCTTGCAAGTAAAAGCCTTCGCCTGCAAAGCTCGCCGCCAGCAGCCGAGCCAAGAGTGCAAGATCATGCTCAGTGATCGGATTGCCCGAGGATTTCCGTTGAAAGGGCATGCCGGGTCTCCTGTAGATAATTGAAAGACTGATTTTTCAGGGTTTACCTAGTTGTCTCTTTCAAACTCCATACCATTTCTCCCAGGTTGACGGGCTTGCCCTATTTCCTGTGTTAAACTTGATGATGAAAAAGGATTTAGCTGACTGAATTAAAACTCGATCTGGATCCGGGGGTCTAACCGCTCGGCTTCTGCAGACCTAAAAGGAAACGGTATGGGATCTACCTCTATTTTGCTGCGCGTGTTGGACAAGTCTCTGATGAACCAGATTTTAAAGGCACATCAAGGATCTGAGCCGAGTTGTTATGCCTGTCCGGAACCCCGGGACTGGGTAGAGGAATTGCTCACAGGTGAGTACGCGTTGGCCGTGGTCGAACTGGATGACCTGAGCACAGAGCAATGTCAGCGGCTGTGTGATGCCCCTGCACTCCTGCAAACGGAGTGTATTTTCCTGAGTCAGGGCAAGCCCAATCCCCTGATCGATCAGCTAATGATGAAAAGTGCCGGGTTTCACTTTCGTCGCCCCTTTCATGTCGAGGACATTCTGGAGTGCATACAGGACGCCCTGCGGGAACTGGTTGCTGATCGCCATTCACCCCAGGAGGTTCTGTCCAGTGAGCTGGATCAGTTTGGCCTACTGGTGGGTTCCAGCAAACCCATGCGGCGGCTTTACCGGCTCATTCGCAAGCTCAGCGGGGTCGATACCAATGTATTGGTTATTGGTGAAAGCGGCGTGGGCAAGGAGTTGGTGGCCAACACCTTACATCTGGCCAGTCCCCGTTCGCAGAAACCCTTCGTCGCCATCAACTGCGGCGCCCTGAGTCCTGAGCTGATAGACAGTGAGCTGTTCGGTCATGTGAAAGGCGCCTTTACCGGAGCACACAAAGATCACATGGGGGTGTTCGAACAGGCGGCCGGAGGCACCCTGTTTCTGGATGAGGTGACAGAGATGCCCCTGGAGCATCAGGTTAAATTGCTCAGGGTACTGGAGTCGGGGGAATTTCGTGCCGTTGGCAGTCACCGGGTTCGCTTTGCCAAAGCCAGGATTATCGCCGCCACCAACAGGGAGCCGGTGCAGGCCTTGGCGGAAAACTGTCTGCGTGAGGATCTGTACTTCCGACTGGCCGAGTTTCCCGTGCACGTGCCGCCGCTCCGGGAGCGGGGTTCGGATATCGTAGGGCTGGCCAGGCATTTTCTGGCTTACCGGAACGCCCGTGAGAGCCAGCATAAGAGTATCGCCCAGTCAGCCTTGGATAAACTGGTTCGGCATAGCTGGCCCGGTAATGTCAGGGAACTGAAGCACGCCATCGAGCGGGCGTTCCTGCTGGCAGATGGATGCATTGAGGCCAGGCACCTGGTATTGGAAGAACAACTGGACAGCCCATTGGCCAGTGGCGCCGTTCCGGGGGGGATGGCCCTTGAGGATATTGAGAGGATGGCTATCTTCAAGACCCTGGAAGAGAACGGCGGCAATAAGAAAATGGCGGCAGAACTACTGGGGATCAGTGTCAAGACACTCTACAACAAGTTGGAAAAATACCAGAAAGAAACAGATTGAGAGTTTATCTGGTCCCTCGCCGACTCAGGGTTCGGGGGCCAGTACCTTCAGTGAAGCCGGACGGATTTGTATATCCAACGGAAAATCGGTGAAGATCTCTCCATCCAGCACATATTTGTCCAGTTTGTCGCCGCTCACCCTGACCCGGTTAGCCCGGCGGTGTTTGACCTTGGACTGCAATGCCGTATCCGTGAGGCCCGAGAACACCAGTTCGGCCATGCTGAACAGATGTTGCTCAGGGACCTCGGTCGCATCCAGCCAGGTAATATCCAGCTTGCCGTCCGCCAGATCCGGTTGGCCTCGTCCCTGTGCCAGCAGGGTAGTGATGGGGGCGGCATTGGCAATCGCCAGGCTTTGGGTATGGATGATCTGTTCTTCTTCATCATCAAACTGTACTTTGAGAAAATAGTCCTCATTCTGGTTGATGGCTTCCCATAAGCCCAGCAGATAAGCACCCTGGCCGAGCATGTCCTTTTCCTTACGATTGGCGGCATGGACCATCTTATGTTCGAAACCAATAGCAGCCAGCAACAGCATCAGTTTGTCGTTGCAATTGGCTGTATCGATGATGCGGATATCGCCTTCTATTAAAGTGTCACAGGCCGTTGACAGGGGCATCAGTTTGCTTCGCGGTCCCATCAGGGCGTGGCTCAACGCATTGGCAGTGCCCAGCGGAATAATTCCCAGTACCGCAGGCTTGTCGATCAGGGCCTGGGCGACTTCTGTGATGGTGCCGTCCCCCCCACAGGCGATAACCAGATCGGCACCGTAGTCCACCGCCTCCCTGCCCAGTTCGGTGCCGTTTGTTTGCCTGCTGGTCAGCTTGAAAGTGAGGTCAAAATGCTGTTCCAGTCTTTCTCTTATTTCGGCTTCGCAGTTCTTCCATTTTCCGCCCCCAGCTATGGGATTGGCGATGATCCAGGCCGATTTGTCCAGCACCAGTCGGCCCTCCTTGTGCAGTGACTCGAGGCGCTTGAACTGATAGCGATTGAGCCGGGCAGTCTCACGGATGGCATTAATGCCCTCCAACACTTCGGTTGCCGATCCTTTGCCACGTTTCGCCAGCAGATAGGCGGCCAACACCAGTACAGAACGCCCCCGCCCCAATGCACAGTGAATCAGTACTTTTCTGCCCCGTTTATGTTGGTGGTGGATCCAGTGCAGGGCTTGGTTCATCTGGCTGCTTCTTGGAGCAGCATGGTCGAGCACGGGGATATTGAGATAGGCGATGTCTTCGCCTATCAGTGACCAGTCGAGGCCATCGAATTCACAGGTAACGTCCAGTATTGCGCCGACCTTCTCCTGTTTGAGGTATTCCACATCGGTAGGAAACAGGCGACAGCCGAGATACAGATCCTCCTCTATCTGCTGCACAGGCGGAACGGTGTCACGTTTACGTACCCAGGCGTTATAAATCTGGACGCCAAGTAAAAAGGGAATGAAAATCCAGCGGATGTAGGCAGGAATCCTTCCGTCCTTACGCTTGCGGAAGATTTGCCCCGCATTTGCCAGATAGGCGAGGCTGACGGCAAAGAGGGAAAGACCGCCCCAGCCCAGAGGAATCTGGACCAGGACGGGCGAACTCAGGGTGGCCAGGATGGCCAGCGCTACGGCCCCTGAGAGATAGTAAAAAGCAGCGGATGTGGCTGTCATAGACTTTGGGACATCGACTGGGACTAACAGTCTTCGTCTTCAGCATCCATGTTTTCCTTAGTCTCTTCACAAAGGTCTTCCACTTCGTTGCCCGCTTCGTCAACGGCATCCTTGACCCCTTCCTTGGTCTCCTCTACCGCCTCACTGACTTCCTCGCCAGCTTCTTCGGCGTCATTTTCCGTACAGGCCCCGAGACTGAGCAGACCAGCGGAAAACAGAGCTGCGATGGTCATTTTCGTGAGTTTCATAGTTATCTCCTTGTCTTTCGTGCTGTTTAAGGATCTAAACCCTTGGACGTCTGCCACGAATTGCTCCGGCTACCAGTGAGATCACCAGCAGTACCAGGAAGATGAAAAAGATGATTTTAGCTATCCCTGCTGCTGCGCCGGCAATACCACCAAAGCCAAACAGGGCGGCTACCACTGCAATAATAAAGAAAGCAAGAGCCCAACCTAACATAATTCCTCCTTTGTCTGTTCGGCCGAATTTCCTGATGGGATTGGCCGGTTGGTTCCACACTGTTTAAGCTATCCTTATGCCAGACTTTAGGTGAAAAAAATAACTTCATGATATTTAAGAAATTATTTTTTAATCCAATAAGCGGGATACCATTCAGTGAAATACCCGCCTGGGGTAATTTTTACAGCGGCCCTGGTAAGGCTTTCATTTTTCAGTAATTTTTGTCTCGTCCCTGATACTTCTTAAACCACGGCGGTGATCTAGTATTAAATGACTGTCTGCAAAGGAGAACAGTCATGCAGTGGTTTCGAAGGATTGTCGCAGTACTGGTGAGTATGCTGGTGGCAGGATTGCTGATAGCCGGGCTGGAAGGACTGGGTAAAGTGTTTTTTCCACCTCCGCAAGGGCTGAACTGGCAGGACGCTGAGCAAATTGAGCTGTATATGCAGGGTATGCCGGTTGCCACGCTGTTGTTTGTGCTGGCGGGGTGGTTGCTCGGCACTTACTGCGGCGGGCTGGTAGCCAGCCTGATCGGCAGAGGCCATGTCGTTTTCTATTGTTGCCTGATCGGCGGCCTGGTGCTTCTGTGTGCAGCCAGCACCCTTTTTCTTCTGCCTCATCCCTGGTGGTTTGTTGCGCTGGCATTGCTTGGCATTCCCCTGGCTACCTGGCTGGCGATTCGCCGCATGCAGCGATTCTTTGCCAGGGAAGTACCCCCTGACTAACCGGAGTTTCCTCACTTTATAGTTCTCCGTATCTCTGCCCGGTAACCCCGTCGCTTCTTTGAAAAAATCTGTTTGACCTTAAGTCTGCTTGAGGTTTTAACCTTGCTTGCAACTGATTCCCAAAGTGAAAAACAAGGAGAGAAAATGACACAGACACTTCGTATCGCCATTGTTATGGGTAGTATTCGTGACGGACGTCTCTGTCCAGCAGTTACTGACTGGCTGATGACCGAACTGGGCCAGTTCAGGGAACTGGAACTGAGCCTCATCGATCCGGCGGATATCCCCATGCAGACATTTGCCGATCCGCTGGCCAAGCCGATTCTGGAAGGGATGCGGCGTGAGTTGGCGGCTGCCGACGCGTTTATCCTGGTGACTCCCGAGTACAACCACAGTTACCCAGCGGCACTCAAGTTCATTATTGATTCCGCTTACGAGGAGTGGCAGACCAAGCCGGTGGGGTTTGTCAGTTACGGGGGCGTATCGGGTGGCATACGGGCTGTGGAGCATCTGCGCCAGGTATTTGCCGAGCTGCAATCGGTCAGTATGCGTGATGCAGTCAGTCTGGCGAATGTGTGGGAATTGTTTGATGAGCAGGGTCAGTTGATTGACCCCAGGCGCCCGCAAAGAACCTTGCACAAAATGCTCGAACAACTGGGCTGGTGGGCCGTCGCGCTGAGAAATGCCAGAGCGGCTGATTGCCTCACACCCAGATTGTCGCCAAAAGGAGCGGGGCTGAGACTGAGCTGCACATGACTCCTGATTCAAAGTGGGCCAGCATCGCAGAGGCTGTTTGCATGGACGGCCCCTCGATTTGAGCGAAACCATTGCCCATTATTTAAAATAACCTATTGATTTTAATGAATTTGAGCCTGAGTTTTCCGCTAAAAATGAAACTTTTGTGACAGGCAGGTGATGTAACAAAAGTGTCACTCTCCTTGGTTACCCTTGCTGGCGTTTAATCAAACCCATTATATTTTGGAGAGCTCAATGGAACTCAAGTCCCTGTTTAAGGCGTCTGCCATCGCAGCCGCTTTGGCCCTGGCAGGCTGTGGCGGTGACATCGTAATCAATGAGGGAGATGTGAATACCCCGACTCCCACACCCACACCTACCCCCACGCCTACGCCGACTCCAACCCCCACGCCTGATATGCCAAGCAGTGCACTGGAACAGGGCCTGGCGACAGATGTTTCCGCTGAGTATCCCGAAATTACCGATAAGCCGGTTTATCGCCTGGCTGCAGACACCACCTTTACTGCCGATGTGTCGCTGACCAATGACGCCCACTGGGTACTCAATGGCCGTACCGCAGTAGGTGGCGACAATGAAAATAGCGCTACTCTGGTCATCGAAGCCGGTACCACAGTATTTGGCACCTCAGGGGATGACTTCCTGGTGGTGCGCCGTGGCTCCATGATCGAAGCCGAGGGTGCCGCCGATGCGCCTATCATCATGACCTCTGTACAGGATGTCACCGGTGCTGAAACCGATATCGGCCAGTGGGGAGGCCTGGTGCTGCTGGGTAATGCCCCGGCTAACTCCTGTGGCGATCAGGTAGGTGAAACCACCGCCGATGAACTGGCAAACTGCGGTGTGTCTGCCGAAGGTGACGCCGGCCTGTTCGGTGGTAACGATCCACAAGACAATTCCGGTATCCTGAAATATGTAGTGGTCAAGCACGCAGGTAAGACGCTGGGCAACGGCGATGAGCTTAACGGCATCAGCTTCGCCGGTGTGGGTTCAGGCACCCTGGTTGACTATATCCAGGTGCATCAGAACCTGGACGATGGTATCGAATTCTTCGGGGGAACGGTTAACGTCAAGCACGTGGTCCTGACCTCTATCGGCGATGATTCCCTTGACTGGTCTTTCGGCTGGACGGGTAAAGCCCAGTATGTGTATATCCAGCAAAGCTCAGTAGACGGTGACAATGCCTTTGAAGCCGATAACAGCGAATTTGATGCTGCCGCTACCCCGCTGACCAAACCCACTGTGTCTAATGTGACCGTGGTAGGCGCCAACGGCGTGAACGGTCTCCGTCTGCGTGCCGGCACCGCCGGTGTGCTGAAAAACGTGCTGGTGACGGGCCCTGCAGGCTATGAAAACTGCCTGCGTGTCAATGGTGCCGAATCCATTGCCAACGCCGAAGCCGGTGAACTGACCGTCACCCACTCCGTCATTGCTTGTGACAACGCCGACAACAACTTCGGCTCCGATCAGATTAGCGGACAGAGTACCCAGGCCTGGTTTGAAGGCCAGGAAGGCAACCAGGTACTGACGCCCAATGCGTTGGGATTGTCGGCTGACGGCTATACGCCACAGGCAGGTTCGGTACTGGCCGGCAGCGGCTTCGATGCGTCAGGTCTGGACAGTTTCTTCGATTCCACCAACCATATCGGTGCATTCAGCACCAACAACAACTGGATGGCTGGCTGGACTGTTGGCGTGCAGGGCGGCTTCCCCTCTGACGTGCAAAACGCCTTTGAACAAGGCCTGGCCAGCGATGTCTCCGCAGAGTATCCGGAGATCACCGATAAGCCGGTTTATCGCCTGGCGGCCGACACCACCTTCGTGTCTGATGTGACCTTTACCAACGATGCCCACTGGGTGTTGAGCGGCCGCACAGCGGTGGGTAATGACAACGAAGACAGCGCCACTCTCTACGTTCAGGCTGGTACCACTGTTTTCGGTACTTCCGGGGATGACTTTTTGGTCGTACGTCGTGGCTCCAAGATTGAAGCTCTGGGCTCTGTGGGCGCACCTATCACCATGACCTCCGTTGAGGATATGTCCGGCGGCGAGACCGGTGTCGGTCAGTGGGGTGGGCTGGTGCTGCTGGGTAACGCACCGGCCAACTCCTGTGGTGACCAGGTGGGTGAAACCACTCAGTCTGAACTGGACAACTGCGGCGTTTCGGCCGAGGGGGATGCGGGCCTGTTCGGTGGCAACAACCCTGAAGATAACTCAGGTACGCTGAAGTATGTGGTGGTTAAGCATGCCGGTAAGACCCTGGGTAACGGGGATGAACTCAACGGTATCAGCTTCGCTGGTGTGGGTTCAGGCACCACGGTGGATTATATCCAGGTCCATGAGAACCTGGACGATGGCATCGAGTTCTTCGGTGGGGCGGTGAGCGTGTCTCACGTGGTGCTGACCGATATCGGTGACGATGCCTTTGACTGGTCTTTTGGCTGGACGGGTAATGCCCAGTATGTCTACATCCGTCAGAGCTCTGAACAGGGGGATAACGCCTTTGAGTCCGATAACAGCGAATTTGATGCCGGTGCCACACCGCTGACCAAGCCAACAGTGGCTAACGTCACTGTCATGGGGGCCAACGGCGTCAATGGACTCCGTCTGCGCGCCGGTACGGCCGGTAATCTGAAAAATGTTCTGGTAACAGGTCCTACAGGTTACGACAACTGCCTGCGTGTCAATGGTGCCGAGTCCATCGCCAATGCGGTGGCCGGTGAACTGACTCTGACCCATTCTGTGGTGGCCTGTGCCGATGGCGCGGATACCTTTGGTTCCGACCAGATTGGCGGTCAGAGCACCCAGGCCTGGTTCGAAGGGCAGGAAGGCAACAGCCTGATGGGGGTAAACGAGTTGAACCTGGCCAACAACGGCTTTATGCCTGAGCCAAGCAGTCCACTGCTGGGCGCCGGCTTCGATGCGTCTGAGCTGGGTGTGTTCTTCGGTGAAACCGATTATGTGGGCGCCTTCGACGGTGCTAATAACTGGATGGAAGGCTGGGCCTTCGGTGTCGACAGCGGTATTCCTGATGACGTACAGACCCCGGCAGAGCTGGGACTGGCCAGCCTGGATAACAGCTATGCCCTGGACAAGCCGGTATACCGACTCAACGCCGATTTGACCATGACCCAGGACATGGTGCTGACCAACGACATTCACTGGTTGATCAAAGGTCGTACCGCAGTGGGGAACGACAAAGCCGACAATTCCACCTTGTATATCCAGCCTGGCACCACACTCTTTGGGGAAGACGGCGATGACTTCCTGGTGGTGCGTCGCGGCTCCAGGATTGAGGCTGTGGGCACAGCCTCCGCGCCCATCATCATGACCTCTGGGCAGGATATGACAGGCGATGAGACAGGCATTGGCCAATGGGGCGGTCTGGTGCTGCTGGGTAATGCCCCGGCTAATTCCTGTGGCGACCAGGTGGGTGAGACCACACAAGCCGAACTGGACAGCTGCGGTGTGTCTGCCGAAGGGGATGCGGGTCTGTTCGGTGGCAACGATGCCAACGACGATTCCGGCACTCTTAAGTATCTGGTGGTGAAGTACGCCGGTAAGACGCTGGGTAACGGGGATGAGCTCAACGGCATCAGCTTCGCCGGCGTCGGCTCAGGCACAGTGGTGGATTACATTCAGGTGCATGAAAACCTGGATGACGGGGTCGAATTTTTCGGCGGCACGGTCAATGTCAAACACTTGGTGCTGACCGCTATCGGTGATGATTCCCTGGACTGGTCATTCGGCTGGACAGGTAACGCCCAGTACGTCCTGATCAAGCAATCCTCGGCTCAGGGCGACAATGCCTTTGAAGCTGATAACAGTGAGTTTGATGCCGCCGCCACGCCGCTCACCAAGCCTACCGTTGCCAACGTCACCATTCTGGGCGCAGAGGGGGTCAATGGTGTCCGTCTGCGTGCCGGTACGGCCGGGATCATCAAAAACCTGGTGGTTACAGGCCCTGCGGGATATGACAACTGCCTGCGCGTCAATGGGGCCGAGTCCATTGCCAATGCCGAAGCGAGTGAGCTGACTCTGACCCACTCTGTGGTGGCCTGTGAAGACGGTGCCGATACCTTCGGCTCTGACACCATCGCCGGCGGCACGACCCAGGCGTGGTTTGAAGGTCAGCAGGGCAACAGCGTGATGACCCCAGCCACTCTGGGTCTGAACGGTTATCAGCCAGCAGCGGGTTCCGCCCTGCTGGGGGCGGGATTCGATGCGGCCGGGTTGGGTGCCTTCTTTGACAGCGTCGATTATATCGGTGCCATGAACGCGTCCAATGACTGGACAGCCAACTGGGTGACTGTGGGTCTGAACGACTAACCAGGCCTGGTCAGAAAGTAATCTAAGGACTAAGGCGCTGACAGGGCGCCGTAAGGGCGTGTTTGTCTTTCATATTGACGCTCTGCTGGAGGCCATTTTTTTGCCCGGCAAGGAAGATGGAGTGAAGTTTAGCGAGCCTAAATAAACGACTGATGACGACGCTGGACGGAAAAATGGGCCCAGCCCGAAGGGTTGAGTCTAAAAAGACCTCACTCAGTGTTGCTCACAACTTGTTTAGATGGCTAAACGGCGTTACTCGCGCCTTGATTGAGGGCTTTTTAGCTCTCAACAGAGGTCAATATGAAAGATAAACACGCCCTATGTTCCTGAAAAACGCATTCGAAACGCACAGTTGCATTGGAGTTTCTTTATCATGAATTCTACACAGAATTGGCTGCCTAACCGACTGAGTCTCGCCGTGATCACTGCCCTGGTAGCTGGCAGTGCCGTGCCGGTAATGGCTCAAAGCGAAGACGAAGACAAAGTCATTGAGGAAGTGGTGGCTACCGGAACACGTCTGAAAGGCACGGCAGCGGCCGTGATGCAGGAGCGACAGAATCAGGCCTTTGTGGCCGACATTATGGGCGCCGAGCAGATTTCCCGAACCGGTGACGGCGATGCCGCCTCCGCCCTACGTCGTGTGACCGGTCTGACCCTGGTGGACGGTAAATTTATCTATGTGCGGGGGCTGGGGGAGCGCTATTCCAGCACCCAGCTCAACGGCATGATGGTGCCCAGTCCTGATCCCACCCGCTCGGTGGTGCCCCTGGATCTATTTCCTTCAGACATTATCGAAAGTCTGAACGTACAGAAGTCTTTTTCACCCAATATGCCGGCCCACTTTGGCGGCGGTAACGTGAACATCCGCACCAAATCCATACCCAGCGATTTTATCTTCAAGGTCAGTGGCAGCCTGGGCTGGAATACCAACAATTCCGACGATGGCTATTTCTATGAAGGCGGCGATGACGACTGGTCCGGCCGTGACGACGGCACCCGGGCCTTGCCTCAGTTGTTTGTTGAAGCGTTCAGGGATTATCAGTCAGCCGGCATCGAAGGTTCGTCCCGCAACCGTCTGACTCTGGAAGACCGCCAGGCGCTGCTTGGCTCAATGAACTGGGATATCGGGCCCGATACCAAGTCGGTGGATCCCAATATGAGCCTGGGGGCGACCCTGGGTAATGATTTCGAGCTGGAACAGGGAGTGTTGGGCTTCCTGGCTGCTGTGTCTTACAGTAATGAGTGGCTGGTGGCTAATGAGTCCAATGGCACCAACCTGGGCACCACAGGCTGTAGTGAGGCCGGTGAGAAATGTTTTGCCCAGTTCTATGAGGGCGTCTCCACCGAACAGAACGTGCGCTGGAGCGGCATGTTCAACATAGGTTATGAGTACAACAATAATCATAAGATCGAGCTGACCAATATCATTTTGCATGACATGTCGGATGAACTGCGTAACCGCCTGTTTACTGATGTGAATGAAACGGAAACGGGCAAAACCGAATTACGCCGTGTGGATCTTCAGTATGAAGAGCGTCGTATGACCACGTCACAGATCAAGGGAACCCACAATTTCCCTGAGCTGAATTTTGCCTATCTGGATTGGTACGCCGGCACCAGCCGCGCCAGTCGTGACGCGCCGGGGGCACTGGATGTGATATTCCAGCAGAACTTTGTCGACGGTGTGTTTGAGTCGGAGCAGTTGCAGGACGTCTCGGCTACTAACCTGACCCGCGAATATCAGACGCTGAGTGATGAAGCCGACACCTGGGGCTGGAACTTTGGCTACCCCCTGCGGACTGGCAAATGGGACATCGAACTTAAGGCTGGCGGCGATTTCTTTGAGAAAGCCCGTACTGCGGAAAACATTAAAATAGGCGTGCCGCATCGGGCGATTGCCGATGATGCCACCTTCGGTTCGCGTATTGACGAGATCTTCTCGCCAGAGAACCTCAACAGCGCCGATTTCTACAACAGCAGCACAGGGGCCGGGATTTTTGACGACGGCACCACTGACGGTGACAAATATGCCGCCGGCAGCATGCTGGATGCTTACTACCTGATGGCCGATGTGTTCTATGACAATAAGTGGCGCTTCAGTGGCGGTGTGCGTTTTGAAGACTTCCGCCAGCTGTCCATCCCGTTTCAGGCCCACACCGGCCTGTTTGACGTGAACAGTGAAGAGATTGCCGCCCTGTCGTTCCAGGAAGACGACGTATTCCCGTCCCTGGCCATGACCTACATCATGGATGACGAGATGCAGTTCCGGTTGAACGTCAGCCAGACGGCCATCCGACCCGATATGCGGGATATCAGTACGTCCTTCTTCGTGGATCCGCTGACCGAGTTCCTGGTCCGTGGCTCACCGACGCTGCAAAGCGCCAAGCTGGACAATATCGATCTGCGCTGGGAATGGTACATGGCTGACGGAAATAACCTGTCCGTGGCCCTGTTTTACAAGGATATGGAAAACCCCATCGAGATGGTGGAATTGGCCAGTGTCGGTGGCGCCGCCCCGTCACTGCTGACCGCCAATGCCCAGGAAGGTGAACTCAAGGGGGTGGAAGTGGAGTTCCTGCATGACCTTGGCTTTATGGGTGACTGGGGCAACGCCTTCTTTATGACAGGTAACCTGACCTTCTCCGATTCCAGCGTGAATCTGGGCATTGCCGATGATGGTGTGGACTCCCTGTTTGAGCAGCAGCTCAAGGACGCCCTGGACGCCACCACGGTGTCCAACATTGTGACCAACAACGAACGTCGGCTGGTGGGGCACTCTGAGTGGGTGGCCAATATGCAGTTCGGTTGGGATTCTGACAATGGTGAGCACTCAGCGTCATTGGTTTACAACGTCTTTGGTCCACGTATTATCGTGCCCGGAACACGTGGCAATGCCGATGCGGAAGAGGAATCCTTCCATTCGCTGGATCTGGTTTACACTTACTACCCGACCTTTGAGACCACCTTCAAGATCAAGCTGCAAAACCTGCTCGGTGAAGACAAGGAAATCACCCAGGAAGGTCTGTTCCTGTGGAAAAAAGAAGTGGGCACCAGCATCAGCGCCAGTTTTTCCTGGGAATTTTAATGCCCTGGCCCCAAGGGGCCATCTCTTTGTGAGCCCCGGCTGCGGGGCTCCCGTCTCAAACTGTCATAATCGTCATATTGCAGTCATATAAGCGTAATAAATCTGTCACAGATAACCCCTATCCTGAGCGCGAATTTCAGGATCAGTATTCCACTGGTCTTTTTTAATTAGGGTTAGACAGTATGAGGCTTTTGACACTACTTCCGCTGGCCATCCTGGCCACCTCCATCGCAATAGCCAATCCGTCCCTGGCGCAGCAGGATCAATATCTGGAGCCTGTGGTCAATGAGGCGGCCAAGATCAATGAATCCGCGGCCGGCTCGCAGCAAAAAATCAATAAGATGACGGATCAGATAGACAGCAAGATGCAGCAGTTCAAGGTTCTGAACAAGGAGATTGAAGGCCTGAATGTCTACAACAGCCAGTTGCGTAAACAGATTGAAAACCAGCTTGCCGAGATGCAGGACCTCAACGGTGCCATCGATGAGGTTAGCGTAATTGAACGTCAGATTACGCCCCTGATGATGCGCATGATCGAAGGCCTGAAACAATTTGTCGCCCTGGATATTCCTTTTTTACCCGACGAGCGCAGCAGACGGCTGGCCGATCTGGAAGCTCTGATGGACAGAGCCGATGTGGCCCCGTCTGAGAAGTTCCGCCGGGTAATGGAAGCCTACCAGGTGGAAATGGACTACGGTCGCACCCTGGAAGCCTACAGCGGACTGCATACGGTAGAAGGCCAGGAGCGCGATGTGGACTTTTTGCGCGTCGGTCGCACCGCGCTGGTGTACCAGACCCGGGACGCCAGCATGCAGGGAATCTGGAACAAGCAGACCCGCCAGTGGGAAGAGCTGCCGGACAGCTACCGCAGCCAGGTGACCAAAGGCCTGCGTATGGCCAAAAAACAACTGGCTCCCGATTTGCTGATGCTGCCCGTCGCCCTGACCGATTAAGAGAGTAGACAGATGAAATTATTCAAGATGATCACAGGCACCCTGTTGGCTTCCTTAATCGCCAGCGGAGCCGCCGCCCAGCAGCAGGACAAGGCCCTGAACCTGGATGAATTGCTCAAGCAACTGGAGCAGGGCCAGATTGCCCAAGGCCGCGACAATCAGCGTCGTGAGAAAGAATTTGCCGCTAAAGTGGCGGAGCAGGATGCCATGCTGCGGGAAACCACGGCCGAGCGTAATCAGGCTCTGCAGACCAGTGAAAGCCTGGAGCGTCAATTCCAGGAGAATGAATTTAAACTGGCCGATCTGAATGAAGCCCTGACCACGCGCTTAGGTTCACTCAAAGAACTGTTCGGGGTACTGCAACAGGTGGCCGGCGATACCAAGGGCAAATTCCAGAACTCGGTGATTTCAGCCCAGATCCCCGGCCGTGCGGCCTTTTTGGATGAGCTGGCTCAATCCATGGGCTCCAGTTCCAAGCTGGCCTCCATTGAAGAAATCGAGCGGGTCTGGTTTGAAATCCAGCGCGAGATGACCGAATCAGGCAAAGTTACCAGGTTTACCACCGATGTGGTGGAAGCCGGCGGTAACAAGGTCAGCAAGGAAGTGGTGCGTGTTGGCGCCTTTAACCTGGTGGCCGATGGCAAATACCTGGATATGAATCCGGCCACAGGTACAGTGGCAGAACTGGTGCGTCAACCTGCCGACCGTTATGGCGAAAGTGCGGCACAGCTGCAGGCGTCTAACGGCGAGCTGGTGGAATTCGGCCTGGATCCCACAGGCGGCTCCATCCTGGGTCTGCTGGTACAGGCCCCGGATCTGCAGGAACGGGTCGATCAGGGGGGCATTGTCGGCTACATCATCCTGGCGGTAGGCGCCATCGGATTGCTGCTGGCTCTGGAGCGCCTGATCAGCCTGACGCTGACCAAATCCAAGGTAGACCGACAGCTCAAGCAAAAAGAGGTGCGTGCAGATAACCCCCTGGGGCGGGTACTCAAAGTACGTGAGCAGTATCCCCATGCAGATACCGAAACCCTGGAACTCAAGCTTACAGAAGCTATTCTGGGCGAAGTGCCCAAGCTGGGCCGCAACCTGACCATTATCAAGATCATCTCCGTGGTGGCACCGCTGATGGGGCTGCTGGGTACCGTAACCGGGATGATCAACACCTTCCAGGCCATTACCCTGTTTGGTACCGGCGATCCCAAGCTGATGGCCGGTGGTATCTCCACCGCCCTGGTAACCACAGTGCTGGGTCTGGTGGTGGCCATCCCCATGACACTGCTGTACGCCATGCTCAACACGCGCAGCAAGAACATCGTCTATGTGCTTCAGGAACAGGCTTCCGGCGTCATTGCAGAACGCGCCGAGCGGGGATAAGCGTCATGTTTGTCGAGTTTTTTGAAGCCATCCGCGACTTCACCGAGACAGGGGGCCAGGTACTGCTGGTCATCGGTCTGCTGATCTTCGTGATGTGGCTTCTGATCCTGGAACGTGCCCTGTATTTCTTCATCTGGCACAAGCACTTCAAAAACGAGACGATCGCTAAATGGAATGCGCGCCAGGACAAGTCCTCCTGGTTTGCCGAGCAGATTCGACAGGCCATGATCTCCCGGGTCAGCCTCAGGCTGAACGGTCCGGTACCCATTATCCAGGCGCTGGTGGCCTTGTGCCCCCTGCTGGGTTTGATGGGGACGGTCACCGGCATGATTGAGGTCTTCGACGTGATGGCCATTTCCGGCTCGGGCAATGCCCGCTCCATGGCATCGGGTGTGTCCAAGGCGACCATCCCCACGATGGCAGGCATGGTCGGCGCCCTGTCAGGGGTATTTGCCTCCACCTGGCTGGCACGGATCAGCAAGACGGAAAAGATGCATATCGAAGATGCCATGGCCATGGAGCACTGAGAGTTTGTCAGTAAAACATGAAGTGGCACCTGGGATGAATCAAATTGAGTAAGAGAATTTTATGAAACAGCATTTTCAGAATCTGGTAGACGAAGAAGAAGCCACCATCGACCTGACGCCCATGCTGGACGTGGTCTTTATCATGCTGATCTTCTTTATCGTGACCGCCTCTTTCGTCAAGGAAGCCGGCATCGATGTGAATCGTCCCGAAGCGGCCACTGCGGTGAAAAAAGACCGGGCTAATATTCTGATCGCCATCAGTGAGAAGAACGAAATCTGGATTAACAAGCGCCGGGTGGATGAGCGTGCCGTACAGGCCAATATTGAGCGTCTGTACGCCGAAAACCCGCAGGGCAGTGTGGTAATCCAGGCCGACAAGAAGGCCACCACTGAAATGTTGATCAAAGTAATGGATGCCTCCAGGGCTGCCGGCGTCTTTGACGTCTCCATTGCCGCACAAGAGTAGCAGACATGCCTAGACTTCTGATAGCCCTGTTACTGTCAGCAGCCGTTACCCTGGGGCTCTTCTATCTGATGCAGTCGCTGATCCAGATGGGCGGCAGCGCGCTGACCGAGCCCCCTGTGGGGTCGGTGCTGGATTTCGTGCGGGTCAAGGAAGAAGAGACAGTGGAAAAAAAGGATCGTAAACCCAAAAAGCCACCTAAGCCCGAGGAGCCGCCCCCACAGATGGAGCAGCCACAGATGGACTCACCTACCCCCAATGCTGAAGGAAGCGGGGGCATGGACTTCTCTGCCGATGTGGGCGGTGATATGGCCATTGGCGGCGGCCTGGCCCTGGAAGGGGGCGACGGCGAATACTTGCCTATCGTCAAGGTGGCGCCTGTGTATCCCCGCCGTGCACTACAAAGGGGTATCGAAGGATATGTGATTGTGGAGTTTACCGTCACCAAGGCCGGCACCGTCAGCAACCCCTTCGTGGTAGAAGCCAACCCCGAAGGGATTTTCGAAGAGGCGGCTATGGATGCGGCCCTTAAATTCAAATACAAGCCCAGGGTAGTAAATGGTCAAGCCGCCGAAGTGTCCGGTGTGCAGAACCGTATTACTTTCCAGATCGATGGTTAAGGAGCCGGTGATGCAAAGACAAAATCCACTCAGCTCCCTGTTGCTTTGTGTTCTGCTTGGCATTGGCCTGTATAGTGGGCCCAGCCTCACGCCTGCCGGTCATACCATGGCCCAGGAAGAGGGAGAACCTAAGACCCGCCGCACGCCAGCCCTGCGCTCCAAGGTCTATGAGCAACTGGCCCGTGCCCAGGTGCTGGCCGATGAAGACAAGGTCAGTGAGGCCCTGGCCGTGCTGGACAACGTGAAGGACAAAAGCGGCTCCATGAACAGCTATGAGCTGGCCATGATGTATAACTTCTATGGTTTTATCCATTACAACGCCGAACAGTACGACAAGGCTATCCAGTCATTCGAGCAGGTGGTGGAGCAACAGCCCATCCCTGAGTCGTTTGAGCTGTCCACCCTGTTCAGTCTTGCCCAGTTGCATATGATGCAGGGCACCTATGACAAAACCCTGGCGTTTATCGAGCGTTGGGAAGCGCTGAACGGCGGCGAGATCCCGGCCAAGAACTATCTGCTCAAAGCCCAGGCCATGTACCAGATGAAGGACTATGAGCGTGCTTCACGTTTTATCAACCAGGCCGTGAAAATGGTTGAGGATGAGGGCAAGGTGCCGGAAGAGAACTGGTATGTGCTACAACGGGCCGTGTATTACGAGCTCAAGCAACCCGAGAAGGTCAGGGATGTGCTGGTTAAGATGGTTCGTCATTACAATGAAGGCAAATACTGGGTTCAACTGGGCGGTATGTACGGTGAACTGGGCGAGGAGAAAAAACAACTGGCGATTCTGGAGGCGGCCTATCAGCAAGGCTATATCAATGGCGGCTCAGACATCTTCAACCTGGCACAGTTGTATTACTACCATGGCGCACCGGTAAAAGGCGCCAGGCTGATGGAACAGGCCATGGACGAAGGTGTGCTGGAGCGTAACCTGAGAAACCTTAAGTTTACCGCCAATAGCTGGGCCCTGGCCAAAGAGGACGATAAGGCGGTGCCGGTGCTGATCTCAGCCGCAAGCCTGTCGGATGACGGGGAGCTGGATGCCCAACTGGCGCAGATGTACCTCAATATGGAAAAGCACGATAAGGCCATTGCCTCAGCACAAACTGCGCTGAGCAAAGGTGAGTTACGCAATCCGGGGATCGTGCATATGGTGCTGGCCATGTCCTACTTCAGCCAGAAACGCTTTAACGACGCCCTGAACGAACTGGCCCTGGCCGAGGCGTTCGATAGCTCCAAACGCATGGCCCAGCAGTGGCGCCAGTATGTGCAGTCTGAGAAAACCAGCCACGAACGGCTGCAGGCAGAACTGTCATCCTGATGCTTTCCCCTTAGTGCTTGTTGGCCGCCATTGAGGGCGGCCTTTTTGTTTCGGCTTTCCCTTGGCGACCAACGACTACCGGCTGTACTGTAAAGCTCTGACACCGTTGCCGGCCGGGTGACCCGTCCCATTTTGTTCAAACATCCTGCAGGTAAGGCTTTACTTAGCAGTGACACAAGTGTTTATCAGAACGCTGAACCACAACAGATAACGACACTTTCAGGAGGATAGACGATGAGACTCTTCAGAGTCTGGCTTTGCCTGATGTTGGTGGCTTTTAGTGGGCAGGCAAGGGAGCTCAATGTGGCATTGGCCGATGTGGACTACGGGCCTTTTTATTATCAGGAAAACAACGAAATCCATGGTATCTCAGTGGAGATCCTCGCTCATGTGCTGCAGGAAGTACGGGCGACACCGCAGTACAACCGCCTTCCCTGGTCAAGGGTGCTGGAGGAGCTCAAAGACGGTCGCCAGGATCTGGTGACAGTACTCTATCTGACCAGGAGCAGGCGTTCACAATACGCCTATGTCAGTCCCGCGTATTTGCGGGACAGTATCAACCTGCTCTGCCATAAACCATGCAACCTTGCATTTACCGGCAGCCTGGCTGATGTGCATGGTCGCTATGTGGGAGTGACGCGTAACTTTTCCTATGGGGAGAAACTGGACCATGAAGAGGGCATCCGACGCCAGACAGTAGAACGGGAACCGGAACTGTTCAGGCTTCTTAGCCAGGGCAAACTGAAATTGGCGGTAGCCTCCAGAATTACCTTTTTGTGGAGGGCAAGCCGACAGGATCTCCTGCGTAAGGTGGAAGTGATGGAGCCGGCACTGGACAGTGTCGGCATCCACTTTGTTTTAGGCCGCAAAGTCGCAGAGGACAAAGCTTTTACCACCGAGTTCAGCCAGGCTCTGCGGGACTATCTGCAAAGCCCCGCTTATCAGAAAAAGCTCAAAGAATACCAACTGGAACAACACAGTATCCTTCAGCCTGTCTTTGCGGATACCCATATTGCCCAAGCGCCCCGATAAAGCGTCCTGCTTGCGGATCCCCGTCTTGGCAGGCAGATTAAAAGGGGGCATGTTTTCAGCCGCTTGGGCAGAATAGCTGTTTCGCTGCACCGAATAAGGATTCGATAGATGGCAGATATCAGTGCGGTACCGGGATGCCAATTTATCCAGGCCGCAAAGCACCATATGCTGACTGTGATGGACTGGTTTCCCGATCAGAACGGCCTGACTAACTGGGGCGGACCGGCCATGCGTTTTCCTGTTTCACCGCAATCTTTCCTGCAGGACAGCCGCTGGCAGGAACTGGCCAGCTATGTGCTGCTCAAGGAAGAGCAACTATTGGGATTTGGCCAGTATTATCTGCGCGCCGGACGTTGTCACCTTGGTAGGTTGGCTATCGCTCCGGACTGGCGGGGTCGGCGCTTGGTTGAGACGCTGATCTACGCGCTGGTCGAAACTGGCTGTGCCCAATTGGCAGTCGATGAAGTGTCACTTTTCGTGTTGGCACAGAATAAACCGGCGCTTCGCTGTTATCAGCGCCTGGGGTTCCGGATCGTTGCGTATCCCGGACAGTTACAGGGTATTGAAGGCTGTCTTTACATGGTGGCAGGCAAGTCGCATATTCTGTCCTGAAACTTAAGACAGCTAACAGACAAGGAGCGCCGATGACCGTTGATTTCTGGTTTGAGTTTGCCAGTCCCTACAGTTATCCGGCCGCCATGCGTATTGAGCGTTTGGCCACACAGAGGAAACTGGCCGTCCGCTGGCATGCATTTCTGCTCGGGCCTATCTTCAAGGCCCAGGGCTGGCAGGATTCACCCTTTAACCAGATCCCGGCCAAGGGCCGCTATATGTGGCGTGATATGGAACGTCTTTGCAGCCACTATCAACTGCCCTTCCAGCGGCCTAGCCGCTTCCCCTGCAACAGCCGGCTTGCCACCCGGGTGGCATGCTGGAACAGTGGCGCCCCTTGGCTGCCGGAGTATGTCCGTGCGATATATCAGGCCAATTTCAGCCAGGATTTGAATATAGCCGATCCTGAGGTTATCGCCGCCTGCCTGGGCCAGGCGGGGCAGGTGGCCGGGCCCATCCTTGAACAGGCTGACTCGATGGAAAGCAAAGCCAAACTGCACCAGTTAAACCAGCAGGTGGTCCGTCAGGGAATTTTCGGCGCGCCTTTTATCCTTGCGGGTCAGGAACCTTTCTGGGGGCAGGACAGGCTGGAGCAGGCGCTGGATTATGCGCAGGCCTGCTCACCGCCCGTCCTTAAGCAGGCGAATGGCCAGCTTAACGAAGTCCGATGAGGTGACAATGCCCGCGAGTGTGCCATCGGTGTTAACCACCGGCAGGCAGCCGTGCTTGTGGGCGAGGAAATACTCGGCTACTTCCAACAGCGGCTGATCGGCGCTGATCCTGTCGCCATCCCTGACCGCCACTTCTTCTATGGGGATGCGTTTTTCCTGCTCATCCAGTTCGGCGGCCCCATACAGATTGGCCAGTTTCATCACCCTTGTTACCAGCGCCTTTTGTGTCACTATTGAGTGGAACACGCCGGTTTTGCTGTCCAGCACCGGGATGTGGCGGATGCCTTTGTCACGGCTCAGCCCGTGAGCATCGTGCAAGGTGGCGGTTTCATCCAGGGTATGGAGTTGTGTGGTCATGATGTCTCTGACTTGCATAGGGGCTCCCAATGAAAAACTCGGTTCCTAACAAGCATAGTCCTTTCGCCGGCACGGAGGATTGCGGTGGATCAAGCCACCGCCCTATGCCGCTGACTTGTCAGTGCAGCTTGAGCTTCGGCCGCACCGCCCGGTTCAACTGCTCCACCAGGATCATCAGCATGCCCTTGCGCCAGCCATGAATAGCCACCTGATGCATCCGGTACAGGCTGATATAGACGAAGCGGGCGATCCGACCCTCGATGAACAGGCTGTTACCCGTCAGGTTGCCCATCAGGTTCCCCACTGTACTGTAGCGACTGAGGTTGACCAGTGAGCCATGATCCTTGTAGACATAGGGCTTCATCGGCTTGTTCTGGCGCTGGCGTTGCAGATTGCCGGCCACCAGTGATGCCATCTGGTGGGCGGACTGGGCCCTGGGCGGCACCCAACTACCGTCTTCCTGCTGGCATCCGCAGCAGTCGCCGATTACGAAAATATCCGGATGGCCTTTGGCCTGCAGTTGGGGGGTGACGATGATTTGTTGCAGGCGATTGAGTTCGAATACCCCCGTCTCCCTGATAAAATCCGGCGCTTTGACCCCCGCCGCCCAGACCATCAGGTCCGCTCGGATGGTACGCTCATCCTGGGTAAAAAAGCCGTTTTCCACCGCTGAAGCGACCCGGGTGTTTTCCAGCACTTCCACGCCCAGTTTGACCAATTCCCTGCGGACCGCGTCACTGATTCGTCCCGGCAGGGCCGGAAGCAGACTGGGGCCGGCTTCAAGAAGACTTATTTTCAGTCGTTCGGCACTGATCCTGGGGAGACCATAGCGTCTGGCCAGGGCCGCCACATGATACAGCTCGGCAGATAACTCCACGCCGGTGGCTCCGCCGCCCACGATGGCGATATGCAGATCCTGCTGCTCGCCAGGCTGGTTGACACGCACAAAACTGTTAATCAGGGAGCGATGAAATTTGGCGGCCTGGGCGGGGGAGTCAAGAAAATAGCAATGCTCGGCCACCCCGGGGGTGCCGAAATCATTGGATACGCTGCCTACGGCCAATACCAGCTTGTCATAGGCGAGGCTGCGCGGGGGCACTACAACCCGGTTGTTTTCATCGAGAATCGGGGCCAGGTGAATGCACCTGCTATCTGGGTCCAGCCCGGTCATTTGTCCTTGCTGAAACTCAAAGCAGTGTTTGGCCCCATGGGCGCTATAGGCCACGCCGTCGGTACTGGTATCCAAAGACCCGCTGGCCACTTCATGCAGCAGCGGTTTCCAGATATGGCTGGTGTTCCTGTCGACCAGGATAATCTGGGCCTGCCGGGTCTTACCCAGCTTGCGGCCGAGTTTTGTTGCCAGCTCTAAGCCACCGGCCCCTCCACCGACGATAAGGATGGTTTCCATAGTGTTTCTCCAAGTTTGCAATACATAAACTTGTGACTCCTTGTAAGCCTTTTTTATGTTGTTAATGGCAAGAAGGGCTGATGTGGGTATATTACAGTCTTTCAAGACACTTACATATCAAGGGCCGGAAGAGAAATACTAGGGGGACTCATTAGTTAAAATAATGTTAACCAGCTGCCCGGGAGGCAGGTTGGCGACTATTCAGGTAATAGCTAAGTTGTCGTTATTCCGACCAGATGGCATATTCATTACCGCTGGGATCGGCAAAATGGAACCGGCGGCCCCCCGGGAAGGAGAAGACAGGTTTAATGATTTTTCCGCCCGCAGCTTCGACCTGCTGCTGTGATTGCTGCAGATCCTTGCTGTACAACACCATCAGCAGACTGCCCCCAGCCACTGTGGCTGAATCTTTGGCCCGATAGAAACCGCCATCCAAGCCGCCGTTGGTAAAGCAACTGTAATCGGGGCCGTAGTCAGTAAACTGCCAGTCAAAGGCCTGTTGAAAAAAGGCTTTGGTGCCGTCCAGGTCGGCAGCGGGTATCTCCAGGTAATTGATCTTGTGGTGGGTTGGCATTATTCGTTCCTCATCAGTGCATTCATCTCCTCTTCCATCACCTGGGCAGCCTGACGCCTGGCCAGTTCCAGAAACGGTGAGCCATGGGGCCAGACTTCCTCTGCCACTTCCTGATTACGCTTGTATTTGGTCTCAATGTCCTTGAGGGCCACTATCATCTGTTCTTTAGTCATGAGCTGTCCTTGTGATCCGCAGAGTCTGATTCTAGAACATCTGGTGCCGACAAGCGAAATCAGTAACCGCCGGAGAAGCTTCGCTGCCAGTCTGTCCATATGGGTTGCAGACCGGCCGCTGCCACTGCCTGTGCTACCTGGGCCGGGGAACGGCTGTCGTCAACGGCAAATTGTTCCAGGGCTTGCTGCCGTCCGGCGTAGCCGCCAGGCTGAGTGCTGGAACCGGCGCTGAGGCTGGTGATGCCAAGAGGCAGGACGCTGTCTCTGAAGCTGGCGGATTCACGGGTGGACAGGCTCAGTTCCACTTCCTGGTCGAACAGCCGGTAGGCGCAGATCAACTGCACCAGTTGTTTGTTGGTCATACCCTGCACCTGTCTTTGATTGCCGGTGCAGGGCCGCAGCCGGGGAAAAGACAGGGAAAAGCGGCTGCGCCAGTAGGTTTGTTGCAGGTAACGCAAGTGAGCAGCGGTCATAAGGCTGTCGGTGCGCCAGTCATCCAGACCCAGCAGTACGCCCAGACCTATCTTGTCTATTCCGGCCCGCCCCAGTCGGTCGGGGGTATCCAGTCGCCAGGCAAAATCCTGCTTGTTACCCTTCAGGTGATGCCTGGCATAGGTTCTGGGCTGGTAGGTTTCCTGGTAGACCATCACTGCATCCAGTCCCAGGCAGGTCAGTTCGCGGTAATCCTGCTCGCCGAGCGGCTGGACTTCCATCATCAGATAGCTGAAATGGGCTTTGACGCGGGGTAACACCCGGCGGAAATAGTCCATTCCCACTTTGGCTTCATGCTCACCGGTGACCAGCAGCAGCGAATCAAAGCCCATGGCCTTAATGGCCCGGCATTCACGTTCGATTTCATCCTCAGTCAGGGTCTTGCGTTTGATGCGGTTGCTCATGGAAAAGCCGCAGTAATCACACTCATTGGCGCACAGATTGGACAGGTACAGGGGCAGAAAGAATTGCAGGGTATGGCCGAAACGCTGGCGGGTCAGATGCCAGGATTGTCTGGCCATCTGCTCCAGGTAGGGTTCGGCGGCAGGGGACAGCAGGGCCATCAAATCGTTCAGGCCGCGTTTTTCTCTGACCAATGCCAGTTCCACCTGGGCCGGGGTGCTGGCCCGGATGCGCAGGCTGATATCATCCCACTCCAGGGATTTGAACTGTTCGATAAAGCTCATATGCCCTCCAGAAATCCTGTCAGAGGGCTGGATGGCAGGGCGCGGCTGCTGGTGGCCGGCAGACCTGCCTCGAAGGCCCTTCTGCCGGCCTGAACCGCCAGTTTAAACGCGCCGGCCATGGCGACCGGGTCGCCGGCCACGGCGATGGCGGTATTCACCAGCACCCCATCCACTCCCATTTCCATGGCCTCCGCAGCCTGGCTGGGCGCACCGATACCGGCATCCACTATCACCGGCACCCTGGCCTGTTCGACGATAATGCGCAGGAAATCGCGACTGAGCAGGCCGCGATTGGAACCGATGGGCGCGCCCAGCGGCATGACTGCGGCGCAGCCCACTTCCTGGAGGCGCTGGCATAATACTGGATCGGCACCGCAATAAGGCAGGACCACGAAGCCTTCTCTGACCAGGACTTCTGCCGCCTTGAGGGTTTCAACGGCATCGGGCAGCAGGTAGCGTTGGTCCGGATGGATTTCAAGCTTGAGCCAGTGGGTGTCCAGAGCCTGCCGGGACAGATGGGCGGCGAAGATGGCTTCCTCGGCCGTCCTGGCCCCTGAGGTATTGGGCAGTAAATGGACCCCCAATGTCTGCAGGGGAGGCAGGATTTCATCCTGACGCTGTCCCAGATCCAGTCGTTTCAGGGCCAGGGTGACCAGTTCCGAGCCACTGGCAGACAGTGCACTTTGCATCAACGAGGCACTGGAAAACTTGCCCGTTCCGGTCAGCAGGCGTGAGTTCAATTGTCGGTTGGCGATGGTCAGCATATTTATCCTCCCGCTACCACGTTAAACAGGTGCACGCTGTCACCTTCCTGCAAAAAGATCTGCGGCCACAGGCTACGACTGATCACTTGCCGGTTCAGGGCCAGGGCGATGCCCTTTTCAGGTTGCTCCAGCAACTCAAGCAGTTGCTGAAGACTCAGCGGGGCAGGAAACTGCGCTGTTTCATTATTAATCATCAATTGCATCGGGGGACTCCGCAGACTGGACAGCTTGGATTGGCGGGCAGATCAAATTCCTGCCAATGGTGCATTCCAGCATCGAAACATTTCAGCTTGCCCCAGGGTACCCGGCCTGCGCCAGCCAGGAATTTCAGGGCCTCCAGGGCCTGCAACAGGCCGATCATGCCGACTACCGGCCCCAATATGCCGCCATCAATACATTGCCGGTCAGTCGCCTGTTGCGGGTCATACAGACAGTGATAGCAGCCATGGGGCAAGGCTGGATCCAGCGCCAGCAGTTGCCCTTCCATACGGATGGCTGACCCACTGATAAGCGGCTTCCCTAGTTGATAGCAGGCAGCATTGATGGCCTGACGGGAGAGCATGTTGTCGGTGCAATCCAATACCAGATCGACTTCGCTCACCGGGCCGGGCAAGGCGTGCTTATCCAGTCTGACGGGGATTGCGGTAAGACGGATGTGCGGGTTTAACGCCCACAGCCTGTCCCTGGCCAGCGAGACTTTAGCCTGGTTAAGACCCGCAGAATCATACAGGACCTGGCGCTGCAAGTTGCTCAGGCTCAGCCTGTCCGGATCGGCCAGGGTCAGATGTCCCACACCGGCTGCGGCCAGGTACTGGGCGGCAGCACAGCCCAATCCCCCCAGACCGACAATCAACACCGCACTTTGGGCCAGCCTGGCCTGGCCGTTTTCTCCCACTTCCTCCAGCAACAACTGTTGCCCGTAGCGTAAGGCGTCAGGCTCTGTCAGCATGGCGCTTCTCCAGCATGTTCAACAAGGTGCGGGTGGTCGCCTCGGGATTGGCCGCATCGCGGATAGCACTGACCAGGGCGATACCGCGAATGCCGCTAGCCAGGACCTCGGGTACCCGCTCAACGCTGATACCGCCGATGGCCACCGTCGGCACTCCTTCGGCAAGTATCAGATACTGTCTTAGACGTGTCAGTCCCTGGGGTTTGGAGGGCATCTGCTTGGTTTTGGTGGCAAACAGATGTCCCAGCGCCAGGTAGGAAGGGGAAAGGGATTTGGCTAACTGCAGCTCTGCATAACCATGGGTGGAAATACCAAGCCGCAGCCCGGCCTGCTGGATAGCCAGCAGATCGGCGGTTTGCAGATCCTCCTGGCCCAGATGCACACCGTGGGCGCCGTGACGGATAGCCAGTTGCCAGTGGTCGTTAATATAGACCCGGGCTTCATGGTCACGGCCGAGCTTTATCGCACGGATAATCTGCTCTTCCAGATCGGTTTTCCTGGCTTTTTTGATCCGTAACTGAATGCAGTTCACCCCCAGAGGCAGCAACCGTTCCACCCAGTCGGCAGAGTCGACTATGGGATAGAGGCCGAGTTCAGATTCCTCAGCAAAGGGTTGCAGCGCTTTGGGAGGCTGCCAGTTACCGGGGATGACTGCCGGAAAGTACGCCACGTCCTTCGGCCAGCCCTGATGGGATAGGGGGCCGGGCCCTTCCCCGACTGCACTGGCCTGGCGTAGGCCCCGGTTGACATAAGCCTTGGCCAGACAAATGGCATCCTCAACCGGGTAATCCAGGGCCAGCGCAGTGGCCATGGCGCTGGCCAGTGTGCAACCACTGCCGTGGGAGTGGGGCGTATCGATGCGCACACTGCCAAAACGCCGGTAATCTTGCCCATCAAAATAATAATCTTCGGCTGTTTCTGCCTGCCAGGCCAGGTGCCCCCCTTTTACCAGAACCGCGCCACAGCCTGTCTGCAGCAGCTTCTGGGCAGCGGCGGCCAGAGCATCCGGACTGGTGGGGGAAACACCGGTCAGAAGTTCCAGCTCCTGGGCATTGGGGGTGAGGATATCCACCTGGCCCAGCAGGGCGGTAACATCGTTATCACCGGGCTTAATCTCAGACAGTGCCGCGCCGCTGCTGGCCCGCAGGACCGGATCCCAGACTACGAGGGGGGGCTTGCCGACACGTTTGAGCCAGGCTATGAATTCGGCCAGGCAGTGCAGCTGCAGGCTGTCGGCCAACATACCTATCTTGAGTGCCTGTGGAAATAAATCCTGAGCCAGACAGTTGAGCTGGGCGGTAAAGCTCTCCAGGGAAACGGCCTGGATATGAGCAACCCTCAGAGAGTTTTGCGCGGTTACCGCACTGATCACGCTGCATGCATGGCCACCCATGCCTCTGACGGCCAACAGGTCGGCCTGGATCCCGGCCCCGCCGCCCGAATCCGATCCGCCGATACACCAGATAATAGGCGTCTTCATGTCAGGACCCGTTACTGGTGCTTAGCGGCTTCCCGGCAGCTTTATGATTGAGGGGGGCATCCTTGCGGCGAACTGCCCGTGACATCTGCTTTGAGGCGGTCTGATAGGCTCTTGTGGACTGCTCGATGGCTTTCCAGTCCTGCTCTAACGTGTCCCGGCTGGCGGCATAGTCGCGGACTTCCTGGGAGATTTTCATGGAGCAGAATTTAGGCCCGCACATGGAGCAGAAATGCGCCACCTTGCCGGACTCCTGTGGAATGGTCTGATCGTGGTAGGCCCGTGCGGTGTGTGGATCGAGCGACAGATTAAACTGATCCTCCCAGCGAAACTCGAACCTGGCCCTGGACATGGCGTTGTCGCGTATCTGGGCGCCGGGATGGCCTTTGGCCAGGTCGGCGGCATGGGCGGCGATTTTATAGGTAATCAGACCCTGTTTGACGTCCTCCTTGTCGGGCAGGCCAAGATGCTCCTTGGGGGTGACATAGCAGAGCATGGCGCAGCCATACCAGCCGATCATGGCGGCACCGATGCCGGAGGTAATATGGTCATAACCCGGAGCAATGTCGGTGGTCAGCGGCCCAAGGGTGTAAAACGGCGCTTCATGACAATGTTTCAGTTGCTCGTCCATATTGGCTTTGATCAGGTGCATGGGTACATGACCGGGCCCTTCGATCATCACCTGCACATCGTTATCCCAGGCAATTCGCGTTAATTCGCCCAGTGTGCGAAGTTCGGCAAACTGGGCCTCATCGTTGGCATCGGCGATGGAGCCGGGGCGCAGGCCATCGCCCAGCGACAGGGAGACATCGTAGGCAGCGCAGATCTGGCAAATCTCATCGAAATGTTCGTAAAGAAAGCTCTGCCTGTGATGAGCCAGGCACCACTTGGCCATGATGGAGCCCCCCCGTGAGACGATCCCGGTGACGCGTTTGGCCGTCAGCGGCACATACTCAAGCAGCACCCCGGCGTGGATAGTAAAGTAGTCCACGCCCTGTTCGGCCTGTTCCAGCAGGGTGTCGCGAAACAGCTCCCAGCTCAGTTGTTCGGCTATCCCACCGGCCTTTTCCAGGGCCTGGTACAAAGGCACTGTGCCGATGGGCACAGGACTGTTACGCAGGATCCACTCACGGGTTTCATGGATGTTGCGGCCGGTGGACAGATCCATCACGGTATCCGCCCCCCAACGGGTGGCCCAGACCAGTTTTTCTACTTCCTCTTCGATGGAGGAGGTCACCGCCGAATTGCCGATATTGGCGTTGACCTTGACCAGGAAGTTACGTCCGATAATCATCGGCTCGGCTTCCGGATGATTGATATTGGCCGGAATGATGGCCCGGCCCTCGGCCACTTCCCGGCGCACAAATTCAGCGGTAATGGCCGCGGGCAGATTGGCACCGAAGGTCTGACCCGGATGCTGATGATTCAGTTGCTCATCTTGCACCCGCTCACGGCCCATATTTTCGCGGATGGCGATATATTCCATTTCCGGGGTAATAATGCCGGCCCTGGCATAGTGCAACTGCGTCACCCGCCTGCCGGCAGTGGCCCGCCTGGCTCTCCTTGTGGGGGTGAACCGCAGCTCGTCGAGACTGATATCGGCTTGTCTGGCCCTGGTGTAGTCGGAGCTAGGGCCGGACAAGTAGTCGGTGACCGCCCGTTCCTCTATCCAGCCCTGTCGCAGGGGAGACAGTCCCTGGTAAATATCCAGCTCTGCCTCAGGGTCCCCATAGGGCCCGGAGGTATCATAGACAGGGACAGGACTGTTGGTTTTTGGAACAGGCCCCGTCTGCGTATCATGCTGGTGGATCTCGCGCATGGCGACCTGAATATCCTGTCGGCTGCCCGGCAGGTAGATGCGTTGTGAGCCGGCAAAGGTGCCGCCTGTGATCTGATGCAGGAATTCCTGGGCTTGCTTGCGCGTTTCACGCCTGGTTGACATAGCATCCTCTCCGTTTGACTGGGATTGAAATGCTTGTCGGGAGTGTTGTGAAGAGCATCAGCGGCAAAGGGTGGACGGACTGCCACTGCTGATGTTCGACTTGTTCCCTTCGCAGGTATTAACCTGATCAGGTTCAACGGATCCCGCTTTCGCGGTCTCAGCTCGTTGCGCTTTTTGCACAACTGAGCACTCCGACAAGATACAGGCGGCAGTATAGACACGGCCACCCGGCAATTGCAACCAGAGTGGTTGCCCGTTTATTTCTGCTAGGCGCTGCTTTCCTTTGCTCGGCTGGCGTTGGCATACTCCAGGGCCGTGTTTAATAACAAATTGGTTCCCAGTTCGATATCCTGCCAGTGGGTCCACTCATCCGGAGCGTGGCTGATACCGCCGACGCTGGGTACGAAGATCATGCCGGTGGGGGTGATTTTGGCCATGTACTGGGCGTCGTGTCCGGCGCCGCTGGGCATCACTTCGTAGTCCAGGCCCATCTCTTGCGCCTGACGGCAAAACGCCTGGATAACCTCATCTGCCATGGCCTGAGGCTCCAGCCAGCTCATCTGCTCAAACTCGAACATCAGGTTATGCTTGCGGGCGATACTGGACAACACCCGCCTGCAGGCATCGGCCAGGTTACGCATGGTTTGCGGGTCCGTGTCCCGCCCCACCAGGGTGAATTCGGCTTCACCCGGCACGGTATGGGCATAACCGGGTTTGAGTTCCACCCGTCCCACGGTCAGACGGCTCTTGTCTGAGCCTTCCTCGGCGATAATGCGGGGGATCTCATGGGCAAAATCGGCCAGGCCCATAAAGGCGTCGCTACGCATGTCCATGGGTGCGGTGCCTGCATGGTTGGCTTTGCCAATCAGGCGCACCAGCCACTTGTACACCCCGGAGATGGCTTCCACCACGCCGATGGGTTTTTTTATCCGTTCCAGCACCGGCCCCTGCTCGATATGCAATTCCAAGAACGCCCGGAAATGCTTCGGATCGATATGGGCGTTAAGGGCTTCGATGGCATTCAATCCGGCGCGCTCCATTTCATCTTTGAGATACACATGGGAGGCGTCATGGGCGGTCTCCAGCCATTGTGGGGTCAATTCGCCGGTAATAGCCTGCACCCCCATCATGCCACCAAAGCGCCCTTCCTCTTCTGCAAACGCGTACACTTCCAGCGGAAACTCACATTTAAGTCCGGCGTCACGGACCACGCGCATGCATTCCAGCCCGGCCAATACGCCTAACGTGCCATCGAACATGCCTCCGGCGGGTACCGTATCGATATGCGAACCCATTGCCACCACCGGTCCCTTGCCTTCCTTGCTGGTGCTGCCGATGACATTGCCAGCGCTGTCCAATCGTCCGTGGAATCCCTCTTTGTTGAACTTGTCAATCAACCATTGTCTGGCCTGCATGTCCGCTTCGGTAAAGCCCAGACGGCAGATACCCTTGGTCTCGGGGTCATAGCCGATATGGGACAGTTCAATCAGGTCGTTCTGCAGGCGGGACAGATCAATGCGCGGTGACTGTGACATGGCATATCCTTAATACGAAGGCTAACTGGTCGTTAACGCTGATTTTTGTTTAGAGTACAAACAAATGTTAGCATGCTGACAAGCCGTTAACAGGAGACACAGCATGGGCGGTGCCACCAGGTTGCTGTTATTCTGGCTGCTGATGCTTGCGGGGGACGCCGCCGCAGTGGTGCAGTTAGAGTCAAGGGAAGGATACTTTGTACTGAATATGGAAGATTACAGTACAAATTATGATGGATTGGAAATTGTACAGTTGGTTGAGGGTGAGGCCGATTTTTCCAAGGCGCAGACCTTCGATATCACGGGGCAGCGGCAGGTTACCCTGTCCGGGTTCGCCGATGGCCACTATCAGGCACGGCTGGCTGACAGGGAGGGGGGGGAAGAGGCGGTTCTGATCGCCGAAATCCATGTCCGTCACCGCTCTCTTTATCAGGCACTGGCACTGTTCCTGGTGGGGCTGCTGGCCTTCAGCCTGCTGGTCGGATTGCTTATCGTCTACAACCGCAAGGAGGCGCAGGATGCTTGATGCCCAACTGGACTGGGGTCTTGCCCTGTCTGTGCTGATCGCGTTTGGCGTAATCTGGATAGGTTTCGGCTGGTACCTGGGCCGCGGCAACCGCAATATCGATGATTATGCCCTGGCCGGCCGTAATGTTGGACTGGCCTTTGCCACCGCAACTGCCATGGCCACCTGGATCACCAGCAATACCACCCTGGTAGCCCCGCAACTGGCCTATCAGTTTGGTGTCTGGGGTATGATAGGATACAGCCTGGCGGCTTTGGGGCTGATTCTGTTTGCTCCCATGGCCCAACGGATCAAATCCCTGATGCCCCATGGCTTCACCAGCGGCGACTTTATCCGTACCCGCTATGGCAAGCCTGCCTGGGCCGTGTTTATGGTGATTTCACTGTTTTATGCCCTGGGATGGTTGGTCAGCCTGGGCATGGCGGGGGGCATCCTGCTCTCTTCCCTCAGTGATCTTGACTACCATACCGGCATGTCGGCCATTCTGTTTATCTGCGTTATCTATACCCTGCTGGGCGGACTCAAGGCGGTTATCGCCACCGATTTCGTGCAGTCCATTCTGATCCTGGTGGGGGTGGTGATCATTGCCTGGGTCTGCATAGACAAGGTCGGTATCCCGGAGATCCATGCCCGGGTCTCTGAGTTTCAGCCCGAGCTGCTTAACCTGGCGTTCCCCGCCGCCATCATGTTCCTGTTCAACAATATCTTTTTCGGTCTTGGCGAGATATTCCATTCCAATGTCTGGTGGTCGCGGGCCTTTGCCTTCAAGACCGGAGTGGGTAAGCGCGCCTTCCTGGCCGGCGGGTTGCTCTGGCTGCCCATCCCCATAGTCACCGGGTTTGTGGCCCTGGCCGCCATCTCCCTGGGGATACTGCCGCCCAGTGCCGATATGGTGGGGCCGCTCGTGGCTGCCAAGCTGCTGGGCAGCGTGGGGGCATTGTTTGTGTTTGTCGTGGTATTTTCCGCCCTGGCATCCAGTATGGACAGCCTGCTCGCCGCCACCTCGGATTTGATTACCCAGGATGGCTACAAGCGTCTATTCAACCCTAAGGCAGACAGTGACACCCTGCTCAAAGCCAATAAATGGATTGTGATCAGTCTGGGCCTGCTGACCTGGGTCCTGTGTTTGCCCAAAGTGGCGACCCTGGGCGCATTGCTTAACTTCACCGGCGCCTTTGTGGCCTCAGCCATCTTTCCCATTGTGTTCGGATTGTACCACCCCGGTCTGACGGGCCGCTTCGCAACAGTGGCGATGACCCTGGGCACGCTGACCGGACTGACACTATATTTCCTTATTGGCTTTTATGTAGCGGCAATCAGTTCCTGCCTGGTGTCGCTCGCCTGTTGCCTGCTGGGACTCTGGTTGTTCCCGGGTAAGTTCGACTGGCAGCACTTCAAGGAGAAACAGCATGTACCTGAGTGAAACACTGCTGACGGTGCTGGTGCTGGCGGCTTGCCTTGGTACGGCGCTGGCACCCATTATTTTACTGCTGCTTTACAAGCGTGACCTGAAGGACAAATCTCTATGGTAGATCCCAAACTCGAGAAAGTGATTCAATTTGAGCGGACCAGACCGGATGTTCATGGCGATGCCCATCCGAAGAAGCTGCTCAGAGCCATAGTCGAAGATGGCGATCACCTGACCAAGTTGTCTGAACAGCATATTTATTCTGCGGATCAGTTTGATCGCGACACCCTGTTGCAACTTTTTCGTCTGGCCGCCAAGTACGAGGCCAATCCTGATCGCTTCACCACGTCCCTGAACGGCCAGATCCTGATCTCGGCCTTCTACGAACCCAGTACCCGGACCCGCCTGTCATTCGAGAGTGCCTGGCACCGCCTGGGCGGCGATATCATGTCCATTACCGACCGTTCCACCACGGGCATCGCCAAGGGCGAATCCCTGCGCGATGTGGCCGAAATGTTCAATAACTACGGCGATTGCGTGGTGTTGCGGGATTCCAAGGGAGAGTCGGTAAGGGAAATGATGGAAGCCCTGCGCATTCCCATTATCAATGCCGGCAACGGCACCGATGAGCATCCAACCCAGGCCATGGCCGATTTGTACACTATCTTTAAATGGCGTCCGGATCTGGTTTCAGATGAACCCGGCAAACCGCTGAACCTGGTGCTGGTAGGCTTTCCGGCCAAAATGCGTACCGTGCGTAGCCTGTTGAAGCTGCTCTGTTATTTCCCGGAGGTCTTTTCCAAAGTCACAGTGGTTAACGACAAAAAGAAAAACCAGATGTTTGAAGCGGGCCAACTAGAGCATCTGGAGGAGTTCGGCCTGAATGTGCAAACCGCCGATGATCTTTATGATGTGTTGCCGGAAGCGGATGTGGTCTATATCAATGCCATTTCCTGGGAGGGAAACTCCTTCAAGCAGTACGGCAAGAGCTATCATCTGGATGCGGATTCACCGCTCAAGTCGGACGCCATCATTCTGCACCCGTTGGCCAGGGGGGAGGAGCTCAGTACCAGTCTGGATAACACGCCTCACAATTGGTACTTCTCCCAGGCCAGAGGGGCGGTTTTCCTGCGCATGGCACTGTTGACCTGTCTGGTCAAGCGGGCCGAGCGTGTTTTGGATGTGATTTAGTCGATACGGACCTGCGGCTTCCTGCCTGCGGTCCCGAGTCGCTGCGCAAAAAGCGGGGTTTAGTTTCGCTCGCATTTTCAGAGTCCTGAAAATGGCGATACATCCGGTATCGCGTCCCTGAGGAAACCACGCCAATGCGGTAACGAAATAGGAGTTTTTTATGTGTGGAATCGCCGGCATTTTTGCCAATCGCCCCGAGCGGGAAGTAGATTCACAGGTACTGGTCAATATGGCCGCCATCATGCACCATCGTGGCCCGGACAATTACGGATATTGCAACCCTAAGGACGTCGGAATGGGCATGAGCCATGCCCGGCTGTCTATCATCGATCTGAATGAAAGCCGTGGTCGCCAGCCCTTTTTTCTGCATGGCGGCCAGATCATCTTTGCCCACAATGGCGAATTTTATGACTACCAGCGTCTGCGTGGTGAGCTGACTGCCCTGGGCGAGCACTTCGAAACCAAGAGCGACTCTGAAATAGTTCCTCATCTGTATATGCGCCTGGGCATGGAGGAAACCCTTAAACACCTGCGGGGAGAATTTGCCTTTGGTCTGTTTGATGAACTGCAGGATACCCTGTATCTGGTCAGGGACAGATTCGGCATCAAGCCCCTTTACTGGACCCAGACGGATAACCACATCGTCTTTGGCTCCGAGGTTAAAACCGTCCTGGCGCATCCGGAAGTGAACGCGGTAATTGACAGCCACGGCCTGTTCCACCAGTTGATTCAGGTAATGGTGCCGGGCAGGACCGCCTTCAAGGGCGTGCATCAGGTGGAACCTGGCCATATGCTGAAGATTACCCGCAAGGACGGCCGCTTTAATATTGAAACCACCAAATACTGGGACATGGACTTTCCCACTCCCCAACAGCGGCAGCGGCTGGATGATGAGTATTATATCGAAGGGGTTCGCAAGCATCTGCTGGAAGCCGTGCAACTGAGGCTTAATGCCGATGTGCCGGTGGGCTGTTATCTGTCCGGTGGCATTGATTCCTGCGCCATTCTGGGGCTGGCTTCGGCCGCATCCCAGGATCCCATCCGAGCCTTTACCATCAGTTTCGACAGTGACGAATATGACGAGGCCAGTATTGCTACCGAGATGGCCCGCGCTACCGGCGCCGAACAGGACATTCTAAAGCTCAACGCCGATCTGCTGTACGACAACTTTTCCCGTACTATCTGGCACACTGAACGGACCATCTACAATACCCTGGCCGTGGCCAAGCTGATGATGAGCCAGCATGTCCGCCATGTGGACTACAAGGTAGTGCTGACAGGAGAAGGCTCCGACGAGTTGTTTGCCGGCTACCCCGCTTTTCGCAAAGACATGTTCCTGCACGGTATGGAGGGCCTGGATGCAGAGCAGGCCGCCGAATGGCAACGTACCCTGTCCGAGTCCAACAAGTTGTTTCAGGGGGCCATGCTGCCCAAGGACGAGTATGTATCAGAGAAAATTAACGACAAGGTCGGCTTCACGCCAAGCTGCCTGCAACCCTGGCTGGGCTGCTCGGATCTGGCCAGGCAGTTGCTCAACCCTGAGATCCGCGACGAATTGAAGGACTATGAACCCGGTGCGGCTATAGCCGATCGCCTGGATGAGCGTTACCTCAAAGACAGACATCCGCTGGACAAGGCCCAGTACGTCTGGATCAAGACCATGTTGGAGGGGCAGATCCTGACCTGGGGTGGAGACAGGGTAGATATGGCCAACTCCATGGAAGCCCGGCCGGCCTTCCTGGATCACCACCTGGCCGAATTTGCCGCCACTATCCCTCCCCAGTTGCGAATCCGCGGCAGTAAAGAGAAATATGTCCTGCGCGAGGCCATGAAAGGGCTGTTACCGACCGTGCTGTACGAACGTCAGAAGTTTGCTTTTATGGCGCCCCCGGCCCATACGGACCTGAAAAAATGGAACAAACTCAAGTCTCTGTTCAAGCGTCACGCCTCTGCTGACAAACTGAAGGAGGCGGGTCTTATCGACGCGGACTTTGTGCAGACACTGATGGAGCGACAGGAAAGTCCCGACACGCCGGCCGCAGACAAGGTGCAGATCGATGCCGTACTGAACCATGTGCTGGGGGTGATGCTGCTGCATCATCATTTTGTTGACCAGGATATCAGCCAGTTGGCTCATGACAGGGCACAGGAGCTGGGCTGGGTGGTCTGAAGAAGTTGGCAGTTGGTCAGTGTCGAGGGTCGTGAAGGCATCGCGGTGAACGCCTCGCGCGGCCGCTGAGATCTGCTTATCAGGAAAAATGCATTCTGGGTTTGTGTCGCAGGCCGTAAAAAACCCAACCGGCCACAAATCCTGCCATAGCCTGGGACGCCAGTCCCAGGTGGGTGCGGGCACCGGCTATCAAAGTGATGTCCATGATCGGCTGCATTGCCAGATGGATGGTGAGGATGGCCACCAGACCGGCCAGGGGATAGAGCCAGCCGGACAGACTGCGATAATGCTTGAGCAGAAAACCGGTGACGGCAAAGGCCAGCAGCAGGCCGACAGCGATGATGGCTCCATAAGTGGGCAACAGCCCCCACCAGTCCTGCAGGCTCATACTGACCCTCTCTGACCAGGGAATCACCACCCCGGTGCCGGCCAGCTTTGCCAGTACAAACTGGGTATGGGCCACACTGGCCAGGGTAAAACAGAGCAACAGGGCTATCAGAAATCGCCAGAAAAGATGCATGGCAAGCCTCTATCAGTTGGGTGAGCTATCCCTGGTGCTGAAATGACTGGCTGCGGCATCCTTACCCTGATACCAACAGGATTCACCGTGATGGTATTAGACCGTAGAAATTTCTGTTAAAACAGGTAATTGGAACAACTTACGGCTTGGATAAAGATCATACAGGAGACCTGAGCATATGCAAGTTCAACGGAATTGGCTGCCTGTCCTGCTTACCGCTTTGTCATGCCTGTGTCAGCCGCTAAGGGCGGAGATTGGCCAGTACCGGATTGAGACCCTGGCCAGCGGTCTGCATTTTCCCTGGTCTGTGGCGGTGATGCCCGATGGCAGCTACCTGCTCACTGAGAGAAGTGGTCAGTTAAGAAAGGTGACCCAGGGGCAGGTGCCGCTCCCTGTTGGCAATGTACCCAAGGTGTTTTTTCAGGGCCAGGGCGGCTTGATGGATGTGGTATTGCATCCTGATTATAAGGACAACGGCTGGCTGTACCTGACCTATGCCCATGGCGACGAGACGGCCAATCACCTGCGGCTGCTCCGGGCCAGACTCGTTGATCATATGCTGGTGGATCAACAGATATTGTTTACCGCTCAACCGGCCAAGGCCACGCCCGTCCACTACGGCGGCAGGCTGGCTTTTCTGCCTGACAACAGCCTGGTCATTACCAGTGGCGACGGCTTCGACTACCGGGAACAGGCGCAGAATCCGGCCAGCCACCTGGGCAAACTGATTCGCCTGATGGATGACGGCAGCCTACCGGATGACAATCCGCAGTTGGAAAATGGTGCTGCCGGACTCTACAGCCTGGGTCATCGCAATCCTCAGGGGATTGCCTGGGATCCTGTCAGCGAACAGCTGTATATCAACGAGCATGGTCCGAAAGGGGGGATGAGATCAATCTGATCCGTCCCGGCAACAATTACGGCTGGCCGGTTATCACCCTGGGGATAGATTATTCAGGGGCCAGAATCAGCCCTTTTACGTCTTATCCGGGCATGATCCAGCCCCTGGTGGACTGGACGCCGTCCATTGCCCCTTCCGCATTGGTCATCTACCGGGGAGAGATGTTTCCGGACCTGGTCGGCAGTTTGTTGTCCACTACACTCAAAAGCCGGGAAGTCAGAATGGTGAAACTGCAGGGCACAGCGCTTATGGGGCAGCAAAGCCTGTTCACTGAAATAGGTGAGCGGCTGCGGGATATTGAAGTGGGGCCGGCCGGGGAAATTTATCTGCTGACAGACGCCGAAAATGGCCGTTTACTTAAGGTGACCGCACAATAACCGCAAATAATTGGCTAAATTCATCAAAGCGTCATAAAAAGTACATCATATTGTGTTTTTTACGCGGGATGTCATAAAACTGTAATAAAAATGACATAAAAAGACCGCCCATTCATAATGATGTCGTGTCGATTATTCTTGAAGGTGTCGCAGTGAAGTTTTTTTTACCCCATTCTGTTTGTGCTTTGTTTTCTGTTTCCCTGCTGGCGGTCTCTGCTGAGGCGGTTGCAGAGCCCGTTACCCTGTACGGTAAAGGAAATGTCTCTTTTCAGTCCGCCGATGAAGGAGAGGGACGCTTCACCGAGTTGAAAAGCAATAACTCCAGGTTAGGCGTCAAAGGGGATTTTTCACTGGAAAATGGTTTAACGGCATTCTATCTGTTCGAGTGGCAAATTGACCTGGCTGACCTGTCCGGCAGTGACAACTTCAAGTCCCGCAATCAGTACATTGGCCTTAAGGGCGACTTTGGCGCCGTGCTGTTGGGGCGCAACGATACCATGCTCAAGCAGTCTCAGGGCAAGATCGACCAATTCAACGACCTGGAAGCGGATATCAAAGCGCTCTGGCAGGGAGAAAACCGGGTCAGCAACAGCCTGACCTACCAGTCCCCCAGATACAGGGGATTTCAACTGGGAGTCACCTATATCGCCGAAGAAGCCCCTGAGAGCGAGCCGGGGTATTCGGTTTCGCTCAGTCATGGTGACAGCAAACTGAAGAAACAACCCTGGTTTGCCAGCCTGGCTGTGGACAGAGATGTCGCCGGCTTCGATATCCAGCGTTTCTCGCTGCAGTACAAGCTGGATGACTGGATATTCGGGGGCATAGTGCAGAGGCAGGAAGCCAGCGACACTGGATTGGAGCGGGACGGCTGGCTGGCGAGCCTGGCCTACGACCTGTCTGACTTCCGACTCAAAGCCCAGTACCAGGAACTGGAGGAGGACAGCAGCGCCTCAGTGGGCGCTGATTATCCGTTGTCTGACAACATTAAACTCTATGCCTTTTACACCAGACAGGAAAAACAAAGCAGTTCTGACAAGTCCTGGCTGGCCGCAGGCATGGAACTCACGTTTTGACCCCTGCGCTGCGAATAGTCAGCTAACAGCTTGTTATCATAAAATTTTTAGCCCAAACGACCAGGACGGACTAGGTTTGTAAGGATAGCTTCAAACAAGTAATAAAAGAGGTATCCTGACCATGACCATTAAGCAGCGCCTTATCCTCAATGCCGCCATCGTGCTGGCGGCAATCGTCCTGATGTTTATCTTGTTTGAGTCGTCGTCCGGGGCGCTGAGCCGGCTTTCCGATGCACTGGTCAAGGCAGAGCGGCTGAATTCGGACATGCTGACCCTGCGCCGGCATGAAAAGGATTTTCTGGCCCGCAAGGATATGAAGTACGTACAACGATTCAATGAACAGATGACGGATTTGCAGGCTCTGGTGACAGAACTGCAAGGCGCTTTCAGGGCGTTGGGCCTGCCGACACGGGAGTTGGATCAGACCCTGCCGTTGTTCAAGCAATATCTGCAGCAGTTCAATCAACTGGTCCAACAGCAACAGGTTATCGGGCTGGATCATGAAGATGGCTTGTACGGCTCCTTGCGCGACGCCGTTCATGAGGTTGAAGAAAAGCTCAAGCAGAGTGAATCAGATGCCTTGATGGTCATGATGTTGCAACTGCGCCGCAATGAGAAGGACTTCATGCTCAGGCGGGATGCCAAGTATGTGGACAGGTTGCAAAGTAGTCTGCAATCCATGCGCCAGGCTTTGGCGTCCTCACCACTGCCGCCGGCGCAGCGAGCCGAACTGGACAGCTTACTGGAACGCTACGGCAACCAGTTTATCGCCCTGGCTGAAGCGGAACAGCGCATCGGACTGGATGAGAGTACAGGCATCAGTGGAGAACTGCGTCGCACCATACAAGGAACCGAAGCGGCGCTGGAGCAGTTGGTGGAACGGGCCAGGAACGAAATTCAGCAGCGTGTCGAACGGGACAGTTTACTGGTGCGCGGCCTGACATCACTGGTGGCTGTGCTGGTGGCGCTGATGGCCTTTATGATTGCCAGGAGTATCCTGATCCCCATCCGCGAAGTGTGTGGCACAGTGCACAGAATCCGGGCCAATAATGACTTCACCATAGAGGTCAAAGTTTCCGGCAAGCATGAGCTGGCCGATATGTCGGAAGATATTAATCAATTGGTACAGGATTTTCGCAAGATCGTTGCCGGAATCGGACAATCTGTACAACTGCTCACGCAGACTTCCCAGGAACTGGCCCAGAGCGCACAGCAAACAGCCGGCGATATGCAAAGACAGATCGAGGAAACCGATATGGTGGCAGCAGCGGTCACAGAGATGGGCCATACGGTTAACGAAATCACCAAACATACCGAGGCCACTGCAGATAAGGCCAGGGACAGCAGTGCGCATGCCTCCCAGGGTGCCCAGGAAGTAAAAAGCAGCGTCGGACAAATCCGGGAACTGGCCCATCAGTTGACCGAGTCGGCTAATGCGGCCGGGGCGCTCGATCAGGAAAGCCAGGTCATAGGGTCAGTGCTGGAAGTCATTCGCGGCATTGCTGAGCAGACCAACCTGCTGGCGCTCAATGCCGCCATTGAGGCTGCCAGGGCCGGTGAACAGGGACGTGGCTTTGCTGTGGTAGCCGAGGAGGTGCGTAACCTGGCCATACGCACGCAACAAAGCACCGAAGAGATCAGCAAGATTGTGGCTAACCTGCAACAGCGTACCACAGACATTGTGCAGCGGGTCGAACAGAGCCATTCCCGCGGAATGAAGAGCGCCGAAATGGCCTCGGCGGTGGAGACCTTGCTGACCAGCATTCTGACGGATCTGCAAAATATCATGGACATGACCACCCAGGTAGCTGCGGCCGTGGAAGAGCAATCCATTGTCGCCACCGACGTGGGTAAGAATGTGGTGCAGATAAGGGATCTGGCTGATCAGGCCAATCAGGCTTCAAAGGAGAACAAGGAAGCAAGCGACAGGCTTGCGGAGCAGGCATCCAGTCTGAGCCTGGCGGTCAGTCGTTACAGGGTGTAGGAAAAAGCGGGAAACGACAAAAGGACAGGGCAGCGCCCTGTCCTTAAAAACTTAGTTGCAAGCGTCTTTCAGAGCCTTACCGGCTTTGAATGAAGGCAGCTTGGAGGCAGCGATCTGGATGGTAGCGCCAGTCTGGGGGTTACGACCGGTACGGGCTGCCCGCTCGGAGACCTTGAAGGTACCGAAACCCAGGATAGCCACTTCGTCACCCTTGGCCAGAGCTTCGGTAACAGCACCGGTGAAGGCGTCGATTACACGGCCGGCAGAGGCTTTGGAGATGTCTGCACGATCAGCGATAGCATTGATCAGATCAGTTTTATTCATTGGATGCTTCCTTTTGTTTTGTGTTGTTAGTGAGTGGGAGGTTGCAAGGTATCTAATGATTGATATTCCACGCTACCCCATACTCAATTCTTTAGCGACGTTTTACTGGTATGCCCAGCCCCGGAGAGTTACCAAGTTACATACCCTGGGCGCCCGGACACAATCATTATTGTTACGCCACCTGTCATATAGGTGTTTTCGAGGATGAAATCCTCTCGCACGGCCATGACATTTTCATTAATTGCCTGCCGTTGCCATTAACGCACAACCAGGCTAATCCCGCAACTCAGCATGAAACCGGCTTGCAGTTGCATATCTGCCGCGACCAGAGGAGCATTCTGCAACCAGTCGTCAGCAAATTCCAGTAATAACTTATTCTCGCGTGCTTTTGCCACTATTTGGGGCAAAAAATCGTCCTGACGCTTGATATTCAGCAGCACACCCAACTGCAGGACACATATAAGCCGACACACCTGTCCGGGACTGAACTGGGTGAATTCGGCGAACTCGGCCCGACGGACCTTTTTTCGATGATATCGCACCAGGGTCGCCAGCAACTCCTGTTGCTCCTGGTTGAAGCCGGGCAGATCGGCGTTTTGCAGTATATAGCCTGAATGATGCTGTACCCGCCGGGAATTGATTTGCAGGCCCACTTCATGGAGCAGGGCGGCCCAGCCGAGCAGATTCTGGGCCTCGTCACCGGCAATATCCCATTCTTTGGCTACCTGGTGATACAGGTTCATGGTGGTGCGCAGGACCCGGTTGGCGTGGTCCGTATCTACGTCGTAGCGGACGGCCAGGCTCTCTGCGGTGCGTTCGCGGATATCATGATGGGCGAGGCGCTCTTCCATCTCATAGATGACTCCTTCTCTGAGCGCCGCTGGCGAGAATTCCATCAGACTGATATCCAGACTGTCAAATATACCGGCCAGGATGGCCAGGCCGGCGGCAAACACCGGTACCCTGTCTTCGGTGAGTGCAGCCAGTTTCAGTTTGTCCATATGCTGAGCCTTACAGCAAAGCTCGATGAGTTTGCGCAGCTCCGCCTTACTGACCGTTCCGGGCTTCAACTGGGGATTAAGGTCTTGCGCCAGGCTGACGATGGTCTTTATGGTGCCTGAGGTGCCGATGCAAACGTCCCAGCCGAGTTGGCGGTATTTGCGGTCAATCATCTCCAGTTCCTGTCTGGCCGCCATTATGGCCTTGCTGAAGTATTTTGCTTTCAACTCACCGGCTTTGAAGAAGCGTTGGGTAAAGTTCACACAACCCATCTGCAGGCTGCGCAGCAAAACCGGCTTGAAGCCTGTGCCAATGATAAATTCTGTACTGCCGCCGCCGATATCAATCACCAGTCGCCGGCCGGCATTTTCCTGGGTATGGGCCACGCCCTGGTAGATAAGGCGGGCCTCTTCGACTCCAGACACCACTTCCACCGGATAGGGCAGGACCTGCCTGGCCGCCCTGATGAAGGCCTTGGCATTATTTGCCTTACGCAGGGTATGGGTGGCGACGATACGCACGGTATCCGGCTTGAAACCCCGCAGGCTGTCGGCAAACTGTTGCAGCGTCTCGATACCCCGCTCAATGGCTTCCGGGCTGAGATTGCCCTGTTTGTCCAGGCCGTCGGCCAGGCGGACTTTTTGCTTGACCTTATGCAGAATCTGCACGCTGCCTGCGACAATCCTGGCCACCACCAGATGGAAGCTGTTGGAGCCGATATCCAGCGCGGCCACATGGGTCACGTCCCTGGCTTCGATATCGGCGAAGGCATTGCTGAGTTGGTTCATCAGGATTGTTGCTGCTGCTTGTCTTCCAGAGCCTTCAGATAATGGTAGATTTCCACTTGCGAACGCAACTTTTTCCTGTTGCCACGCCGGACATATTTGTTGGTCTGTTCCTGGTCGATGACCCTGGCCTTGATTGTGTCCCTGAATTGGATATGCAGGATATCGATGACCCGTTTTTTCAGGATCGGGTCGTAGATGGGACAGCCCACCTCGATACGGTTGTCCATGTTGCGGGTCATCCAGTCCGCCGAGGAGATAAACACTTTCTGGTCACCAGCATTCTCAAACACCATCACCCTGGCGTGTTCCAGGAACCGGTCAACTATGCTGATAACAGAGATGTTGTCACTCAGCCCTTTTATCCCGGGGATCAGCGAACACATGCCCCGGACAATGGCCTTGATCTTGACACCGGCCTGGCTGGCTTTGTACAGATCGTCAATTAGTGCAATGTCCACCAGGTTATTGACCTTCAGCAATATCTGACCTTTGAGCCCTTCCTTGACGTTCTGTATTTCCTGGCGGATCAGCAACTGGATCTTGGTTCTGGCGTTGACCGGCGACACCTGCAGATGCTGGAACTTAAAGCGCCGGTAGGGATAATGGATAAAATCGAATACATCCACCGCTTCCTGGGCCAGTTCCTGATCGCGGGTGAACAGGCTGAAATCCGTATAGATTTTTGCCGTCTTCTCATTGAAGTTGCCGGTGCCGAAATGAGCGTAGTTGACCATCTGTCCCTGCTCTTCACGGGTAATTACGCAGAGTTTGGCATGGATCTTAAGGGTCGGCACCCCCAGCATGACCTTGACGCCGGCATCTGTCATGGTCTTGGACCATTCTATATTGGCTTCTTCGTCGAACCTGGCGCGCAGTTCTACCACCACAGTGACCTGCTTGCCGTTATTGACCGCATCGATCAGTGAATTGATGATTCGGGATTTGGAGGCAACCCGGTAGATGTTCAGCCGGATATGTTTGACGTTCGGATCAAAGGCGGCCTGGCGGATGAATTCGCTCAGGTGCAAGAAGCGGTGACAGGGATAATAAAGCAGGATGTCCTGCCTGCTGATGGCATCGAACACCGTATCATGCTGGCCGAATTCGATGGCGTTGATGGCCGGCAGGGGTGGGTTTTCCAGATATTCCCTGCCCACATTGGGAAAGCCGATAAAGTCCTTGAAATTACGATACGGGCCACTGGCGATCAGGCTGTCGTAGGAGGAAATCTTGAGTTGTTTCTTGAGAAACTCCAGCATATCCAGTGGCATGTCCCCGTCATAGACAAACCGGACCGGCTCGGCGATCAACCGCTGCTTCATGCTTTCGGACATCTTGTCCACGTAACTTTCATCTATTTCGTCGTTGATACGGTATTCCGCATCCCGGGTCATCTTAAAGGAGTAGGCCTCCAGGCTGTCGAAGGTCAGAAATCCGCGGAAAATCTGCTCAAGGCAGAGATTGATAATGTCATCCAGCAGAATAATGTGTTTCTTCTTGCGACTTTTCTCCGGCGGGATCAGCACGAATCTGGACATGCTTTCAGTGGGAACTTCGATCAGGGCAAACTGGGTCTTCTGTTCAGCCTTGCGCACGGCCACAAACAGATAAGTGGCCGCGTCATTCAGGCGTTCAACCAGCTTGACCTTGTTATGCAACAGCACCGGGGCGATATGGCGCAGGATTTTGTTCTTGAAGTAGCTTCTCAGCCAGTTGGCCTGATAGGCGTCCAATTGTTCTTTGCCAATCAGATAAATCTGATACTTGGCCAGCCTCGCCACCACTTCTGCGTGGATACGCTCGAAATCCTCTGTCATCACCAGCACCCGCTCCTGGATCTTGTCCATGAGCTGTTTGGTCAGTTCAGCGGCGTCCGGATTCTGATCATTAAGATGGATATAAATCTGACGTTTGACGTCCGCCACCCGCACCCGGTAGAACTCATCCATGTTGTTGGAATAGATACCGAGAAAGCGGATACGCTCGACAATGGGATTGCGCTTGTCGGCCGCTTCCTGCAGCACACGCTGGTTGAAGGCGAGCCAACTGAGCTCTTTGGGATAATAGGGATAGCTGCTCATGCTCATAATCTACTGGCTTGGAGTACAAAAAAACTGAAGGATTCTAGCAAGTTGCCATTGGCTCCGGCATGAAGCTTTTGTGACAGCCAGAGCCGGATCCTCAATGCCAGTCGATATCGACCACCAAATCGTTGGCAATTTTCTCCAGTGACTGACTCAGGGGGCCGAGATCAAAATCCTCCGGGATCTCGATCACCACCTGGGCCTTGAACAGGTTGCCGCCCCAGTTCGGCGCCGCCTCGCAATTGGAACTGAAACGCAGGATATTGAGTTGGAACTGATGCAGCACCGAGGTCAGCTCCTGCACGATGCCGGGCTTATCGTTGCCGAGGATCTCCAGGCTGACCTGCCGGGTTGCGCGGTCGCTTGTCTGACCCTGGACCAGGCGGATGTTCAGTTCCGGCATGGCATCCAGCTTGTCCAGCAGCGGGCGGATATTCTCGCTGGGCAGCTTGACCTCCACAAAGCCGGTAAAATGGCCGCCCATATGGGCAAAATTGCTGGCCAGCCAGTTGCCTTGCAGTTGCCTCACCGCCCGTGACACGGCTTCCATGATGCCGGGCTTGTCTTTACCCAGCAAAGTGAAAATCACTGATTCCATATTCTGCTCCTGTACGACCCACTGATTGAAATGCCGTTTGGCTATGCAGTGAAACTATAATGCAGAAGTTGTTCTTCAGCGACAAGCATGTCCACTAAGGCCGGAATTTTGTGACCTGGGTCAAAGAGTTAGTATTTCAGTTGGGGGCCCTTTACAATAGCGCCTGGCTTAAGTCATGGCGAATGGACAGTGCAGCGTGAACTCTTGAACAACAGCCCGTCGCAGATAAAGCGTAAGCGACGAGACAGACTGGCTGCCAGGATCATAACGCTGGGAGGATGGACCGTACTGCTCACCCTGGCTGTCCTTATCTGGCATTTGCTGTATGTGACCTCTCCCTTGCTGTTGTCTCCCTCCGCTGAACCTGTCAAATCCTGGCCCCTGGCCAGCGACGAAGAAGTGCTGCTGATGGAGGACTTGCGGGCAGAGCGAGCCATACTGAGCCAAAGGGATTGTCAACTGACCTTTTATCAGACAAAACCACAGGAAGACCAACTGCTTGCCCACCGCACCTTACCCCAACCCTGCAAGATAAGCAGCCGGGCTCTGCATTTCCAGGGTGGCCGTTATCTGTTTCAGTTGCATCCGGATGGGCAGCTCAGGGTCGAGCGACTCAGCCGGGTGGCGGATCAGGTCCAGCGCATTCCCGAGCAGTCCCTGTACCTGCCGATCCTCAGGCATAGCCTGGGTGAACCAGCCTGGCGGGTAGCCATATCGGATCATTGGCTTGGTGCTGCCGTCCAGGTGCGGTCCGCCTGGCATATCTACTGGGCTTCCCGACAGCAACCCACCCGGATACAGACACAAACACTGAGCGGGCAGGGGGAACTGGTCTTGTTACCGGCCATGCAAAGCGCTGCACACTTCCAGGGTAAGGAACTGACGCTGATTGGCCAGGGCCGAGCGGACAGGCTTAGCCTGGAAAGTGAAATTACCCGGGTCATCCCCTTTGCCGGCGACAAGGCGTTTTTGCTCGGCTTCAGCAGTGGCGGGGTGGAAAAGTGGTCCGGTTATAACCAGGACGGGCGGTTTGTTTACCGGCCAGTGTATTCGCTGACGGAACCCCTGTGGCTGCAGGATCTGCAAATGGCCCAGGGCAAGGATCTGGGGCTGTTGCTCGGTAAAGAGGGCAAGTTGCTGATGTTTCTGGCCACCACCGGCGAAGTCCTGGGGACCACCAGGCTGCCTGCATCAGCCCGATCCCCCTACCTGGCCGGCAACCGGCTCTATTTTCGTACCCTGGAGGGCATTGAGCAGTGGCAGATTGACAATATCAGCTCGATTGTCAGTTTTGCCAGTTTGTGGAGGCCTGTCCTGTATGACGGTTATCCCCAGGCTGACTATGTGTGGCAGTCGACGGCCGCTGAAGACAACAGTCAGGCCAAGTACAGTCTGGTCCCGCTGGTCATCGGCAGCCTGAAAGCTGCACTGGTTGCCCTGCTGGTGGCCATCCCCCTGGCCGTCGGCGCGGCCATTTACACGGCCTATTTCGTCCCCCAGCGGATACGCAACTGGCTGAAACCGGGCATTGAAATGCTGGAAGCCATTCCCTCCGTCGTAATCGGTTTTATTGCCGCCATCTGGCTGATTCCCATCGTCGAGGATTACCTGCTGGCCCTGATTCTGTTTTTACTGTTGCTGCCCCCCTGTCTGGTGGGGCTGGCATTTTTGCATCAGCCCCTGTCACGGGCATTGAGTATCAAATGGCAGTCCGGGTGGGAGTTGATATTGCTCATCCCTCTCCTGCTGACACTGGCCTGGCTGTCCTTTGTGCTGGGCGGTGAATTCCAGCAGTGGATTTGGCCAAACGGCTGGTACGAGGGACAGGACAATTACAGCAGCAAGAACGCTCTGGTAGTGGCTCTGGCTCTTGGCATTGCCATCGTGCCCAGCATATATTCACTGGCTGAAGACGCCATTTATGAGGTTCCGGCCCACCTTCAGCAAGCTTCCTTCGCCCTGGGCGCGACCCGTGGACAGACGCTGCGAAGGGTCGTATTGGTGGCGGCCTACCCTGGTATCTTTTCCTCCATCATGCTCGGCTTGTCGCGGGCCTTCGGCGAAACCATGATAGTGTTGATGGTCACCGGTAACTCGCCGGTACCGGAGTGGGATCTGTTTGCCGGCATGCGCACTCTGACCGCCAACATTGCTATTGAATTGCCCGAGTCAGAGGTGGGCAGCATTCACTACCGGATTTTGTTTTTCACCGCCTTGCTGTTATTTGTCTTTACATTTTTGATCAACACCCTGGCCGAACTGGTCCGGGGACGACTCAGGAAACATTACAAAAGTGTTTAGTCCCCGCCTGCGCATCAGCTACACAGAAGGTCTGCCCATTGTCTCCACCGCCACCCTGGTGGGGGTAATTCTGCTGATCCTCAGCGGTATGATCGGCATCATGACGGTCAAGGGTCTGGCCCATTTCTGGCCGAAGACCCTGTATCAGGTAACCTATCTGGCTGATGATGAAGAGGTGCCTAAGCAGATCTTTGCCTCTTTGCTGTCCAGGGATTTCGTTACCACAGAAGGGCAGAAGCGATGGCTGTTCAGCCAGGCGAGCCTGTTTCAGTTCAGTGATCAGCAGCATCTGATTGAACAGCAGCAGATAATCAAGATGGAGCCCCTGGAGGATCTGACCGATATTCAACTGCGAAACGGCAACCGGGTCATTGCCAGACTGCAGGGCCTGGTGGAGGGATCCCGGCCGCTGCCCATGGCGGCCCTGGACAAGCTGACGGAGAAGGTGGAAGGGCAGGTTGAGGAACTACAGGCCCTGAAGCGGGGTAAGCTGGCGGCTATTCACATGCAACTGGCTGAGTACGATCGCCGCCAGGTCAGCGCCGATGCGCCGGCCAGACAACGGCTGGTTGAAGAGTTTGAGGCGGTCAGCCAGACCCTGGCCGTTGCAGAACTGGAACTGAGCCGTTACCGGCTGCAATTGCTGTTCGACGACGGGCGGTACCATGAACTGGCCCTGGCCGAGATAGAGAGCCTCCATCGGCTCAACAGCCTGACATCCTGGCAAAAGGGGGAGCACTTTGTGCAGTCCCTCTGGGTGTTTGTCAGTGAAAAGCCTAAGCGGGCCAACAGTGCCGGCGGTGTATTCCCGGCCTTGTTCGGCACTGTGGTCATGGTGCTGATGATGACCCTGATCGTCACTCCATTGGGCGTGATGGCGGCCATTTATCTGAACGAGTACGCTCCGGAGAATGGTTTGACCTCGTTGCTTCGGGTGGGGGTGAATAACCTGGCCGGTGTGCCGTCTATTGTGTACGGGGTGTTTGGTCTGGGATTTTTTGTCTATCAGGTGGGCGGTAATATCGACAAACTGTTTTTCAGTGAACATCTGCCGGCGCCCACCTTCGGCGCGCCGGGCATTTTCTGGGCTTCTTTGACCATGGCCATGCTCACCCTGCCGGTGGTGATTGTGGCTACCGAAGAGGGGTTGCGAAGGGTGCCCGACAGCCTGCGCCAGGGCAGTTATGCGCTGGGGGCCACCCAGTTTGAAACGGTCTGGCGCACCGTTATCCCCATAGCAAGCCCCGGGATCATGACCGGGGTGATCCTTGCCATTGCCCGTGGAGCGGGAGAAGTGGCGCCGTTGTTGCTCGTGGGGGCGGTTAAATTTGCCCCCAGCCTGCCATTGGATACGGAATTTCCCTACCTGCACCTGGATCGGCAATTTATGCATCTTGGCGTATTGATCTATGATGGCGCCTTTCACAGCAATAACATAGGCCATGGTTCCTCCATGATGTTCGCTTCCTGCCTGCTGTTGTTGCTGGTCGTGCTGATCCTGAACATAGTGGCGGTCTGGGTGCGGGCCCGGTTGCGCAATCGTTATCAGGCCCTGGCCAGATAGACTCGCTTGATGGAGTAGTGTTGGATGTTTGACTATTTTGACCTGAGCCGACCGGAAGTGGATCTGGACGGGCTGGCAGACGAGGATATTGCCATCGATGTCAGGGATCTGAGCCTTAAATTCGGCAGCAAGCTGGCCCTGAAGGATATCAGGATGCGTATTCCCAAACGCCAGATTACTTCCGTTATCGGACCCAGCGGCTGCGGCAAGTCAACCCTGCTGGGCTGTTTCAACCGACTCAATGACCTCACCCCTGGCTGTGAGGTTCAAGGGGAGGTCTATATCAACGAGCGCAATATCTATCACCGCAAGGAAGATGTGGCCGCATTGCGCAGCCGGGTCGGCATGGTCTTCCAGCGGCCTAATCCTTTTCCCATGAGTATTTATGAGAACCTGGTCTATGGACTTAAAATCCAGGGTATCCGCGACAGGCGTACCCTGGACAATGCTGCTGAACAGGCCCTGCGCGATGTGGCATTGTGGAAGGAAGTGCGGGACAGGCTGTTTGATTCGGCCCTGACCCTGTCAGGCGGCCAGCAGCAGCGCCTGGTGATCGCCCGGGCCATTGCCCTGCAGCCTGATATTCTGTTGCTGGACGAGCCCACCTCGGCACTGGATCCTATTTCCACCCTGACCATCGAAGAGCTCATTACCCAGTTGAAGGAAAAGTATACTGTGCTGATTGTGACCCATAATATGCAGCAGGCGGCCAGGGTGTCTGATTTCACCGCCTTCTTGCATCAGGGCAGCCTGATCGAATACTCGGACACCAACCGGCTCTTTACCCGCCCCAAGCAACAGCAGACGGAAGAATATATTACGGGGCGTTACGGTTGATGCGTAACGAGTGACAAGTGACCTGTGACGGGTAACAAGTAAGTAGAGATGGCGGTATCCTTGTCACTTGTCACTTAAGCATATTGGCGAGACAAAGATGCAAACCATTAAACTGAACACCCATATCTCCGGGCGTTTCAACCAGGAGCTGGAAAACCTGCGCAATTCCGTGCTGACCATGGGCGGCGTAGTGGAACAACAGCTGTGTGACGCTATCAGCGCGCTACGTGACAACAACCGCGGTCTGGCAGAAAAGGTGGTGCTGAACGACATCATGGTCAATAACATGGAGGTGCAAATCGATGAGGAGTGCACCAGAATTATTGCCAAGCGTCATCCGGCTGCCAGCGATCTGCGTCTGGTCCTGGCCATCAACAAAGCCACCACCGATATCGAGCGGATCGGCGACGAAGTGGAAAGAATCGCCAAACTGATACTCAAGGGTAATTTACCCGTGTCCGAGGATATCAAAAACGGTATGATCGCCACCGGCAACCATGTAATGGAGATGTTGCGCCAGACGCTGAATGCTTTTGCCCGTATGGATGCCGAAGCGGCCATGAGTATTCATATCGGCGATCAGGAGATAGACGAGCAGTACAAGCAATTGCTGACCCAGGCGGTGGAGGAGATGCGGCAGGATACCGATGCCCTGCCTCAATGGCTGGAAATCCTGTGGGCCATGCGCTCCCTGGAAAGGGTGGGGGACAGATGTAAGAATGTCTGTGAATACATTATTTACCTGGTGAAGGGTAAGGATGTCAGACATATCTCCCGCCACGCCATGCAGGAAAAATTGCGTGAGTTACGTTAGAGGCTGACAGGAAAGATAAAGGTACCCTAAATTTGCCTGGTTTTCGCTTGATGTCATAAAAGTGAAATATTTTGTTCATATATTGCGTGCGACGCACAACCATTAAGAAGGTATGAAAAGTGCCATTTATGTCAAATAATTCGTTCCTTGAAGTTTTCGCGAAATCCCCGCTGAAACCTCTTGAAGAACATATCAATACCGTTCATCAGTGCAGCCAGGGCCTGTTGCCCTTCTTTGACGCTGTCTTCAACAAAGACTGGAAAGCCGCCGAGAAACATCAGCACGACATTTCCAATCTGGAGCGTAAGGCCGACTCCCTCAAGCGGGAACTGCGAATCAACCTGCCCGCGGGAATCTTTATGCCCATTCAGCGCCAGGATCTGCTGGAGCTGCTGAGTCAACAGGACAAAATTGCCAACCGGGCCCGGGATATTTCCGGCCGGGTGCTGGGCCGTGAGCTGGAAATTCCGCAACCTCTGCAGGAAAAATTCCTCGCTTACCTGAAGCGTTGCCTGGATGCCACGCAACAGGCACAGAACGTGACCAACGAGCTGGACGAATTGCTGGAGACCGGCTTTAAGGGCCGCGAGGTCAAGGTGGTCGAGGAAATGATCAACCAACTGGACCAGATAGAGGACGACACTGACAAGATGCAGGTCGTGATGCGCCGCGAGCTTCGCGCCATTGAGGGCGGACTCAATCCTGTGGACGTCATTTTTCTGTATAACATCATTGAATGGATCGGCGACCTGGCCGATATCTCGCAACGGGTCGGGTCCCGCCTCGAATTGATGCTGGCAAGCTAAGGGCAGTTTTTCATGGATATCTTAACCACTTATGGCTTCATGCTGATAGCCACAGCCGCTATCGTCGGTTTTTTGATGGCCTGGGGAATTGGCGCCAATGACGTGGCCAATGCCATGGGAACCTCTGTGGGCTCCAAGGCACTGACCATCAAACAGGCAATCATCATTGCCATGATCTTCGAATTCGCCGGTGCTTACCTGGCGGGAGGCGAAGTTACCTCGACCATCAGAAAAGGTATTATCGACAGTACCTACTTTGTCGATACCCCTGAGCTTTTGGTGTACGGCATGATTGCCTCTCTCCTTGCGGCGGGCATCTGGCTGGTGATCGCCTCTTATCTGGGCTGGCCTGTTTCGACCACCCACTCCATTATCGGTGCCATCGTCGGTTTTGCCGCAGTGGGCGTGAGCGCAGAAGCCGTCGAGTGGGGCAAGGTCATCGGCGTGGTGGGCAGTTGGATTGTGACGCCGGCCATTTCCGGCTTTCTGGCCTACCTGATTTTTATGAGTGCCCAGCGTCTGATATTCGACACGGAAAACCCCTTTGCCAACGCTAAGCGCTATGTTCCCTTCTATATGGCGCTGGCGGCTTTCATCATGTCGCTGGTCACCCTGACCAAGGGCCTCAAGCATGTGGGCCTGAAGATTGACACCCTGGATTCTTATCTGATTGCCTTGGTGCTCGCCGCGCTTGTCGGGATAGGAGGTAAGGTTTTTATCAACAGGATCAGGCTTGATCGCGAGGCTAACCGACGTATGCAGTTTGCCAGCGTCGAGAAAGTTTTTGCCATGCTGATGGTGGTGACTGCCTGCTGTATGGCGTTTGCCCATGGCTCCAACGATGTAGCCAATGCCATTGGCCCGCTGGCCGCCGTGGTCAGCGTGGTACAAAGTGGCGGCGAGATCGCCAGTAAGGCCAAGCTGGCCTGGTGGATATTGCCGCTGGGTGCGGTGGGCATCGTGATGGGCCTGGCTATTTTCGGCCACCGGGTCATTCAGACCATCGGCAAGGGCATCACCCATCTGACCCCGAGCCGCGGCTTCGCCGCTGAGCTGGCTGCCGCGTCAACTGTGGTCATCGCGTCCGGCACCGGCCTGCCTATCTCCACCACGCAAACCCTTGTGGGGGCCGTACTGGGCGTCGGTATGGCGCGGGGTATTGCCGCTTTGAACCTAGGGGTAATCCGCAATATCGTGGTGTCCTGGGTGGTCACCCTGCCGGTAGGGGCAGGCCTGTCCATTATGTTCTTCTTTATGCTCAAAGGCATATTTGCCTGACAGCGGTTAAGCCTCAGAAAACCCGGCCAGTGCCGGGTTTTCTGCTTTTTGCCATCAGGGAATGGCAGACAAGGTCGTGGGGAGCTGCTAGCATTAGTCAATCTGATTAATAAATCGGTTTCTAATCGATTGTTTAGGAGTGTACGATGAAGTGGCCCAACCTCAAACACCTCCACTACCTGGTGGTGTTATATGAAGAACAGCATTTCAACCGGGCGGCCCAGCGCTGTTTCGTCAGTCAGTCAACCCTGAGTACCGCCATTCAGAACCTGGAGGAGCAACTGGGCTGCCAGTTACTTGAACGGGATCATAAGACCTTTATCTTTACCGCCCTGGGACTGGAAATGGTGGAGCGCAGCAAGGCCTTGCTCAACAGCACGTCAGAGCTGCTGGAATACGCAGAAAGCGCCGGCAACTGGCAGGCCGGCAAGCTGAAACTGGGGATTATCCCCACCATTGCTCCTTTTTTGCTGGAAGGGCTGATTGGTCGGGTGGGCAGCGACCTGCCCAAGCTGAATCTGCAACTGCAAGAGAATACTACCGCCAATCTGTTGCGGGAGCTGACCAGCGGCGAGCTGGATCTGTTGATTCTGGCTCTGCCAATGGAAACGCCGGGCTGTAAGCAGATGGTGATTGGCCACGATCCCTTCCATCTGGTCGCCCATCCCGAGATGCTCAAGCTGTTGCCCTCCCCACTGGATTACAGCGCCCTGCCCAGGGACAGCGTCTTCCTGCTGCAACAGGAACACTGCATGACGGGCCACGCGGTCAGTGCCTGTGGCCTGAAGAACAAGGATCAGGTCAGTGCGCTGGCCGCCAGCAGCCTGTTTACCCTGGTGCAACTGGCCAACAGCAAACTGGGTCTGACCTTTCTGCCGGAGCTTGCCCTCCAGAGCGATATTCTGCTGCACAGCAGCCTGGTGTCTTTTCCGGCGGAGGACAAGGCCTACCGGGAAATCGGCCTGGTCTGGCGTAACGGCACCACCCGGGTGAGGCTGTTCCGGCGCATTGCCGAATTGCTGCAACCCCTGATGCCCAGGCCGGTGTTGTGAATGGATGACAGGCAGCCAGTAACAGAAAAAGTTTGCCGTGAAAATTTTTCTAAAGCGGCAAACTTTTTTTTTGCCCGGCTCGACTTTACTGAGCAAGAGCAACCAAGAAGATGTCATACCAGCTCCGCTGGTACTAAAGGAATACCTGCAGGTGTTTGAACAGAGTGACAGCAAGCTTATCCACAAGGCCATGGCAGGCAACAACCAGGCCTGGCTAAAGCTGGTGAAGCGATACGATAAAGCCATCTACAACTATGGTCTGCGCATGACGGGTAGTGCCGATGACGCCATGGACTTGATGCAGGAGGTGTTCCTGTCGGTGTTTCGCAATCTGGCCGGCTATCGGGGCGATGGCAGCTTCCGGGCCTGGTTGTTTCGTATTGCCCACCATCGACTGGTGGAATTCTATCGGCGCAGGAAACCCCATCAGGGGCTGGATGACAGTCCGGAACCGGTAGATGAGCAGGCCTGTGTCAGTGCCAGATTCCTGGCCGATGCCGACGCGAAACTGCTGCTACGGGCCATGCAGGGATTACCCCTTGAGCAGAAGGCGGTGGTGGAGTTGAAGTTTTACAGTCAGTTCACTTTTGAGGAGATTGCGCAGCAGATGGGCATATCCAGTAATACGGTTAAATCCAGGCTATATGCCGCCCTGGGCAAACTCAAAGAGCTGATGGAGGTGCAATATGTCTGAGAAAGAAACCTTGTTTGCCTTGTGGCTGGAAGATGATCTGAACGACGAACAACTGGCCGAATTCCGGCAACTGTGCGCAGACGATGACGAGTTTGCCGCCAGGGTCGCCCTTGGTCGGGATATGCAGCATCAGGCCAAGCATTATCAGCAGGCCGAGGTGCCAAGATGGGTTCCCCCTGCCATCGGAGCTCAAAGCCGGTCCGGGAGCCCATGGGGATGGGCGGGTTTTGCCCCCTTGTCTTTCGCCACCTCCTTGTTGGCCATCGTCATGGTGCTGCTCAGAGTGGAGGTGCAGGTGCAAAACAACGCCCTGACCCTGAGTTTTGCCGGGCAGGGACGACAGGCTGAGATCGAACAGGCGGTTGCCGCTCAGTTGGATGATTTCCGCCAGCAACAGCAAGTGGCGCTGGTGGATTATGCCAGGGATTTACGAGACCAGCAGCAACAAGCCAATACCCAACTGGCCAGCTATCTGCTGACATCCAGCCGAACGGAGCGACGTGAGGATTTTGCCGAACTGATTAAATTCGTCAATCAGCAGCGTGCCGATGATCAGGTTTTCTATGCCAGGCAGTTAAACAAGCTTGAGCAGGAACTTTACAGCAACACGGAAACGACACCGGTTACACCCGGTAGCGATCCCAACCCTTAGTAAGAGGACTTTCCATGAAAGGCAAGATATTTTCCCTTATGATCGCCGCCCTGACGGCCCCTCAGCTACAAGCTGCCCAGGATCTGGCAGGCCTGAACAAGGAGCTGGAAATCATGACCGGCATCATGAATACCACCTTGCGACAGGACAGGAGCAAGGGCGACATTCGTGTGCGCTCCCTGGACGCCACCTATCTGACAGGTCAGGGGGTGTTGTTTGAGATGAACACCAGTGGTGCAGGCCTGGGCTTCAGTTTCAATTTCGGCGAATTGTTTGGCGGCGTGCCGCCAGCCCCTGCAGCGCCGGCGGTATCCGGCGGCGACTACCAGTTTCATATCCAGATCGATGACGATGAGCTGGACAGCCGTATCGAAGAGGCCATGGAGGTCGCCCGGGATGCGTTGCGGGAAAACCGGGAAAAACTCGGGGAACTGCGTGAACAGGAAAGAGAACTGGCCTGGGAGATGCGGGAGTACGAGCGGCGTAAGCGGGATCTGGAGTTTGAGAAGCGTCATGCCGAAGGTGAGCGCAAAAAGGATCTGAATCAGGATACCCAGGAGCTGGAAACAGAGCTGGCGCGCTTGCGCGAGCGACAAAAAGAAGTGGCCCAGTACGCACAGGAACTGGAGAAAGAACAGCAGCAACAGGCCCTGAAGCAGCAGGAAGCGCTGCAACAGCAGTACAAGTCATTCCTGGCGGGTTTCGAGTCCAATGTAGCCGATGTCCTGTGCAAATACGGAGCCGGGTTGCGCACCCTGCCGCAGGATGAGCATGTCTCACTGGTGCTGAAGAATTTTATGCAGGATCCTCAGGGTGGCGGCCGCCAGGACAAGATCTATGTGTTCCGCAACCAGGACGTACAGGCCTGTGTCACCGGTAAACTCAATGCCCAGAAACTGCTGGAGCAGGTCAGGACCTATCAGTTCTGACACCACGGCGCCCCTGGGCGCCGTTTTTTTGTTTCGACGAGTGCCAGCCTACTGGCCCGATGAGTCCATGACAAACCGGCCCACAGGGGGTAAGCTAGCAGGGTGTAAGTTTTCCGGACCCTTTGCATGTCTCAATCCGTGGTTATCAGCGGCAGCGGCCTTTGGACCCCGCCATACAGCATCAGTAACGAAGAACTGGTCGCCAGTTATAACGGCTGGGCTGACCAGTACAATCGGGACCACCGCCAGGCCATTGAGGCCGGCGAGCTTGAAGCCAAGCCCCACTCCAGCGCCGAGTTTATTGAGAAGGCGTCCGGTATCAAAAGCCGCTTTATCTACAGCAAGGAAGGCGTGCTGGATATCGGACGTATGCGCCCCAGCTTTCCCGAACGGGCCGATGAAGAGCTCTCCCAACAGGCAGAGATCGCCGTCGAAGCGGCAAGACTCGCCCTGGCGGCAGCCAACAAGCAGGCCGGTGAGATAGACGCGGTGATCGTCTCCTGCGCCTACACCCAGCGGGCGTACCCGGCTATCGCCATCGAAGTGCAGGAAGCCCTGGGTATTGAGGGTTTCGGCTTTGATATGCTGGTGGCCTGCTCGGCGGCCACCTTCGGCCTGCACCGGGCCTATGAGATGGTCAAAGCGGGAACGGCCGGCACCGTACTGGTGATCAACCCTGAGCTGGTTTCTCCGCAGATCAACTACAGGGATCGGGACAGCCATTTTATTTTTGGCGACGTGGCCACGGCTAAGGTGGTGGAGAGGGCTGAAACGGCCCGCGGGCATCATTGCTTCGAGATCCTCAGCACCAGAGCGGTGACCAAATTCTCCAACAACATCCGCTCCAATTTCGGTTTTATGAGCCGGGCTCAGGATGTGGATCCCTTTGGTCTGGACAAGCTGTTTCACCAGAATGGCCGCAGTGTCTTCAAGGAAGTCTGCCCCATGGCCGCTGAGCATTTACAACAGCATGTTCAGCACCATGGCCTGACCACATCGGATATACGCCGCTGGTGGCTGCATCAGGCCAATATCAATATGAACCTGCTGATTGGCAAAAAACTGCTGGGCCGGGAGGCCACCGCCGATGAAGCCCCCATTGTGCTGGACCGTTATGCCAATACGGCCTCCGCCGGTTCAATGATTGCCTTTAATCTGCATCATCAGGATATGCTACCCGGTGAGGTGGGCGTGCTTTGCTCCTTCGGCGCAGGCTACTCCATCGGCAGCCTGGTGATCAGGAAACGTTAGTCGTTTAATGCCGGGGGGAGCGGTTGGTATAAGAGACGGTTAAGGCGGGTCCTCGCTGCCACTTCCAGACGGCGGGTCGCCGGCCCGCCTATTCATCTGTCCATTGCGGTTACGCCATTCGCTGTACTTGCGATGTACGCCGCGGCGCATGACAACCGAAGAGTTTTCCAGAAGGTCGATGCCCACCAGCACCACGACCGTCAGCACCGATAATTTAATTGCTGTCATATCATGGCCAAGACCGATACAGACGCCGATCGCAGCCAGCATCCAGATAGTTGCCGCCGAGGTGACGCCCAATACTATACCGTCACGTGTCAGTATCACCCCCGCGCCGAGAAAGCCGACTCCGGTAATGACCTGACCTATGGTGCGGGAGGGATCTGTGCTGGCATTATTGATGGAAACAGACACGGCAATAAAGACATAGGTACCAAGAACGATAAGGGTAGAGGTGCGAATACCTGCCGGCTTGCCGCGAAGCTGCCGCTCAAGACCTATGATCAGCCCGCACACCAGGGCGGTAGCGACTTCCTGCCAGCGAAAAGGGCTGATATTCAGCCATGCCTGCCAATCCCCCATTAGTTTTCCTGACACCATTAGATTAGTAAGTTTTTGTAATATAGCGTGTTTCTAATCAGACAGACAAAACAAAACAGAAGAAGTGTCAGAATCACTCGGATCACAGTGACATATAGCCCGGGGTTCTTTACCGCTGCGATATTATTGGATGACACTGGACACTCGTCACGCCCGGTCATCCACCTTGCCATGCTTGTTGGTCCAGCTATCCGGGAACTTGCCCTGCAAAACGTAGGAAAAGGCTATCAATTCGGCTATCACCACATAAAGCTCCCGCGGGATCTCCTGGCCCAGGTCCAGGCTGGTCAGGAAACCGGCCAGATGCTCGTCTTCATGGATCAGTACCCCATGCTCCCTGGCCAGTTCGACAATCTCATCGGCCAGGTCGCCAAAGCCCTTGGCCACCACTGTGGGGGCCTGCTGTTTATTATCGGCCTGGTATTTGATGCCGACCGCGCTCTTGGGTTTGTCCTGTCTGCTCATGCCCGGGTCTCGAAGATATGATAGGGACGCTGTTGCAACTGATCGGGAATTTTGCCTAACTGGCACTGACTGTGGTTGACCTGAAGGCCCAGTGAGACCAGGCGCTTTTTCAGATGGGGAAGAAATTCCAGCACCCGGTTTTTCACCTCGTCATTGGCTGCATAGAAATCCAGTTCCAGTTCGTTATGAAACAGCCTGGCCTTGGCGAGCAAAGAGCCCGTCTGACCGATATCCAGCTTCATGCTCAGGTGCCACTGGCGATCAGCGTCCTGGCCGGGCCGGCGTTTGTCCCCGGGCGGCGGCTCGCGGCGAATCAACAGTTCCATTTCCCTTCTGTTTTCGGCAGACCCAACGGGCAGACTGTAGTGAAAGCTGTCCTGCCCCTGTATCTGCGCATCCGCACTGGCCGCTTTCTGGCTGGTATGTTGAGCCAGCAGCCGGCCCAGATTACGGATCAGTTGATGGCGCTGCTCCACCTGGGCAAAATCAGTCAGCCCTCGCATTGGTGCTGGCTGGGCACTTGTGCTCCTGCTTCCTTCCAGCAAGCTGGTCAAGCCTTCACTCAGACGTTGCACCTGCGCCGCCGTGCGGTTCTGCTGACTGGCCAGCCTGGAAGCCAGGGACACCTGTAACAGGGTAATCAGGCCGCCGATAAACCCCTGAGAGGCAGCCGGAGTGGTCAGTTGTACCGGATTCATGGTCATGGGGGGATGGGTAAAAAGCTGGCGCAGCATCTGTGCATCCTGCTCATTGCCGCCGGGCAGCCCCTGACTGATCTGTTTGCCTATCTGACCGACCAGGGAAGCCATGGCTGGTGCCAGGCGGTCAGATTCACCCAGGGCCAGTTCTATTCTGCCAAGCAGGGCCGGCGCCGGCTCCTGCTGGCTCTGCAGATGTCGGGTAAGCTCAATCAACTGCTTGTACAGGGCGCTGTTGAGATCCGCTTTGGCGGCTGCAGTCTGGGTGCTACTGAGGGGCTGGCCCGACAGCGCCCTGTCGGGTGGCTGTTGTACAGGAGCAACAGCCGTTCTGCTATCCCTGCCCTGGAGTGGTCCGCTCTTATCCGTCGAAATCCCCGGATCCCCGGCTACTGGCAACGGAGCCTGCCGACCGACGGGCAAGGTTGCTTCCTGTCTGCCTGAGGGCTGCCCGTCTGCACGGGGCAGCCAGGTCTGCAGCTTAGCTGCCTCGGCTTTGCCTAAATCCAGGCTGGCCTGTGGCGCGGCCTGTTGGTACTGCAACTGGATCTGGCCCTTGCCGGTGACCAAAAGCTGTACCGAGGAAAGGGGACCGCTGATTTTCTGCGCCAGGGCGTTGGCCGAAGGCAGGGGAATCTGCTGCAGGTTATGGCGCAGGCCCTCAACCGGCAGGGCCAGTGGCTGGTTCCGGGGCAGCAGCAGGGTCGCGGGGGACAGCGCCTGAGGGGGGATTTCGACCCTGATGGCCTGGGTTGCAGATCCCTGCAATGGCCTGAGTTGCCACTGCCTGGCATCGGGCTGGTAGGCCAGCTCCAGCTTCTGACCTGTGCTGAAGCTGGCCGGTGGGGTTGGCAGCACAACATTGAGGCGACTGTCCGCCACCTGCAACACCAGTCGCTGGGCGTTCTGACTGATCACCGTCGCATCGAGCGTGAGGGCAGAGCTCGGCAGTCGGCTGCTCTCCAGCAGTCTGGGCATCAGGATATCTGCCAGGGCTTTGGGCACCAGCGCCGTTTGTTGAGGGCCCTGGTTGATTTGTCTGGACGTATCGGGATAGAAATGCAGCCGGCTGCTGTTATCCGGATCCTGCACCAACTGATAGGACTGGCCGCCAGTCAGGACACCAGTCAGACCACTGCTACTGACCACCAGTGGCGCAGGCGGGTTGTTACCCGCCCGTGCGGCACGAGGCGACAGATTAAGTTGCAACTGGTTGCCCGCCAGATGACTGACCAGCACCTCGGTGGCCTGGCGCAGCAACGGTGCCCCGGCGGCAGCGGGTTGCTGCAACTGCCTGAGCGCGTTGACCATCTGCTGTTGTGAAGAGAGGAATAATTCTGACATATCCCATTATCGACCCGAAGTGGCAGTAATTTAAAGTAGTTATCACCGGCCGCTGGCCTGGAACTGACTCAAAATGACGTTGAATTGGCCCGGCAGTCATATGCCTGGCCAACCGGGCTGTGATATGATTCCGGCCGTTTTTTGCCTGACTGGATAATTGCCGGTTTGTCTCAGCTTTGCGTTAACAATCTTGCCTGTATCAAGCGTGATCGTCTGCTGTTCGATGCTGTCTGCTTTTCCCTGCAGGCCGGAGACATCCTGCACCTTCAGGGGCCCAACGGGGCGGGCAAGACCAGTCTGCTGAGGATCCTGGTGGGCTTGTCAGAGCCGCAGAGCGGGAGCGTACAATGGCATGGCGCGCCCATCAGTCAGGATCGGGCGGCTTATCACCGGCAGTTGATCTACTTTGGCCATAAACCGGGTGTTAACCTGGCACTCAGCGCAAGGGAAAACCTGCGTTACTGGTGTGATCTGCAAGGCGTGGCGCAACCGCTGGATATCTATTCGCTGCTCGACAGCCTGGGGCTGGTGGGCCTGGAAGATCTGCCTGCCAGCCAGTTGTCGGCAGGCCAGCAAAGACGTATCGGTCTGGCCCGTCTGTGGCTGAAGTCCGCCAGACTCTGGGTACTGGACGAACCCTTCACCGCCCTGGACCGTCACGCCGTCACCCTGCTCAAACAGAGAATGCAGATGCATCTGGGGGAAGGGGGCATGATAGTGCTCACTTCCCATCAGAGCCTGGAGTGGGCGGGACAGTTAAAAACATTGCATCTGGAGTATCGGATTTGACCGCCAAGCTGACAGGACTGCTGCGCCGCGACCTGGCTCTTGCTTACCGGCAAAAGGCCGAGTTGATGCAGCCGCTGATCTTCTTTTTGATTGTCATCAGTCTTTTCCCTCTGGGGGTGGGGCCGGGGCCGCAAACCCTGCAGAAAATCGGTCCGGGGGTGATCTGGGTGGCCGTGTTGTTGTCGTCCCTGCTGGGCATGGAGCGGCTGTTCCGTGATGATTTCAATGACGGCTGGCTCGAGCAGATGATGCTCAGCGGTTTGCCGCTCAGCCTGGTGGTTCTGATCAAAGTCGCCGCCCACTGGCTGACCTGCATCCTCCCCCTGCTGCTGGTCTCTCCTTTGCTGGCGCTGTTTTTGAACCTGACGCCGCCTATGTATCAGGCCTTGTTGCTCAGTTTGTTGCTGGGCACGCCGCTGCTCAGTCTGGTGGGCGCCACCGGGGTGGCGCTGACCCTGGGGTTGCAGCGCGGCGGCGTGCTGTTGTCGTTATTGTTACTGCCCCTTTTGGTGCCGCTGCTGATTTTTGCCACCTCGGCGGTGGATGCGGCGGCCCTGCAACTTTCTTATAATGGGCAGCTCGCCATTATTGGCGCGTTGTTTTTACTGGCCCTGGCCCTGACCCCGCTGGCCACGGCCCATGCTTTGAGAGTGAGTCAGAACTGATGTGGAAGTGGTTGCATCCCTATGCCAAAACCGAGCAGGCTTACCGGCTCTGTTCGACCCTGTTGCCCTGGTTTGCCGTGGCCAGCTTGCTGTGCCTGATCCCCGGTCTCATCTGGGGACTGGCTTATGCACCGGCAGACTACCAGCAGGGAGATTCGTTTCGCATCATCTACCTGCATGTGCCCAGCGCCATTCTGTCTATGGGGGCCTACAGCGCCATGGCCGTGGCTGCCTTTATCGGCCTGGTCTGGCAGATTCGCAGCGCCGACATGGCGGTGGCCGCCATCGCCCCGGTCGGCGCAGTCATGACTTTTATTGCCCTGTTTACCGGCGCCGCCTGGGGCAAGCCCATGTGGGGCACCTGGTGGGTCTGGGATGCCCGGCTCACCTCCGAACTGATCCTGCTGTTTCTGTATCTGGGGGTCATTGCCCTGTACCAGTCCTTCGAAGACAAGCAGCAGGGCAGCAAGGCCGCCGGTATTATGGCCCTGGTCGGGGTGGTCAACCTGCCGATTATCCATTATTCGGTGGAGTGGTGGAACACCCTGCACCAGGGCGCCACCATCACCAAGTTCGGCAAGCCGTCCATCGCCCCTGACATGCTCTGGCCTTTGCTGCTATGTCTTGCCGGACTGGCTTTTGTCGTCGGGGCCCTGAGTCTGTATCGCCTGCAGACCGAGATGCTGCGCCGGGAACTGCACCGTCCCTGGGTGCAGAAACTGGCAGGGGGAAATAGCGATGCAGTTTGACAGCTGGCAGGCCTTCTGGGCCATGGGCGGATACGGATTTTATGTGTGGCTGGCCTTTGCCGTCAGCCTGCTGGCCCTGATAGTGCTGATTGGACACAGCCTGATCAGCCGACGCAACCTGGTCCGGCTGATCGGCCGGGAACAACAACGGCTGGCGCGTATCAAACGCAGCCAGGCCAGACGCCAAACAGCAGACCAATTTGAGGTAGACGATGAACCCCAGACGTAAGCAGAGACTGATTGCGGTATCCACGGTGGTGGTGGTCATAGGAGCCGCTATCGGCCTTATGCTGTATGCCCTGGGCCAGAATATCGATCTTTTCTACACTCCCAGCGAAATCGTGCAGGGCAAGGACGGGGTCAAGCCACGGGTGGGCCAGCGCCTGAGGGTGGGGGGGCTGGTGGTGCCGGGGTCGGTCAAACGGGATGAAAACAGCCTGGCGGTGACCTTCGATCTGGTGGATACGGGACCCATAGTCCAGGTCAGCTACCAGGGCATACTGCCGGACCTGTTCCGTGAGGGACAGGGGATTGTGGCGACGGGCCATCTGAGCGCCGCCAACCAGATCCTCGCCGAGGAAGTGCTGGCCAAGCATGATGAAGAGTACATGCCGCCGGAGCTGGCAGAAGCCATGAAGGGCATCAAACACGTCAAACCCCAAGATGCCAATTACAACTGACAGGAGTTGAGATGTTAGCCGAACTCGGGCACTTTTCACTGGTACTGGCGCTGTTTCTGGCCATCCTGCTGAGCGTTTACCCCCTGTGGGGCGCCCAACATGGCCAGGTACAACTGATGCGGGCGGCCCGGCCGCTGGCCGTCGGTATGTTCCTGTTTACCGCCTTTGCCTATCTGTGCCTGACCCAGGGCTTCCTGGACCACGATTTCAGCCTGGCCTACGTGGCGCACAACTCCAACAGCCAGCTGCCCTGGTATTATCGCATCACTGCGGTATGGGGCGGTCATGAAGGCTCATTTTTGCTCTGGGTATTGATTTTCTCCCTGTGGACGGTGGCGGTGGCCCTGTTCAGTCGCAGTATCCCGCTGGAGATCCTGTCCCGGGTACTGGCCATCCTCGGCCTGGTGGGGGTGGGTTTTTATCTCTATATCCTGCTCGCCTCCAATCCTTTTGAGCGCCTGTTGCCTTTCTATCCGGTGGATGGGCGGGATCTTAATCCGTTGTTGCAGGACTTTGGCATGATCATCCATCCGCCCATGCTGTACATGGGCTATGTGGGGTTCTCGGTGGTATTTGCCTTCGCCATTGCCGCCCTGATCGCCGGACGCCTGGATTCCACCTGGGCGCGCTGGTCGCGACCCTGGACGCTGGCGGCCTGGGTCTTCCTGACCCTGGGGATCGCCCTGGGCAGTTGGTGGGCTTATAACGAACTGGGCTGGGGCGGCTGGTGGTTCTGGGATCCGGTGGAAAATGCTTCTTTTATGCCCTGGCTGGTGGGAACGGCGTTGTTGCACTCCCTGGCAGTGACCGAAAAACGCAAGGTCTTCAAGTCCTGGACGGTACTGCTGGCTATCGCGGCATTTTCCCTGAGCCTGCTGGGCACTTTTCTGGTCCGCTCGGGGATCCTGGTGTCGGTGCACTCCTTCGCTTCTGATCCGACCCGCGGCCTCTTTATTCTCGGCCTGCTGGTGCTGGTCATCGGCGGTTCCCTGTTGCTGTATGCGCTGCGTGCCCCGCAATTGCGTAGTACAGGACGTTATGAACTGCTCTCCCGTGAAACGATGCTGATTGGCAACAATATCCTGCTCTCTGCCGCTACCCTGGTGGTGCTGATGGGCACCCTGCTGCCACTGGTCCACAAGGAGCTGGGGCTGGGCTCCATCAGTATCGGCGCGCCTTTTTTCGATCAGATGTTTATCTATCTGGTGATACCTTTTGTACTGTTGCTGGCCATGGGCCCAATCAGCCGCTGGAAGCATCAGCCCTGGCCAGCCCTGCGCAACCAGCTGTTGACGGCTTTTTCACTCAGTCTGGCCTGTGCAGCCCTGCTGCACTTTGGCACCGATGGTGCGTCCTATATGGCGACCCTGGGCATTCTGCTGAGTGTGTGGATTGTGTTCTCCACCGTGCAGGAAGTTCGGCAGCGGAGCGACGGTAAAGTAGCCCGCATCAGCCAGCTAACCGTCAGTCACTGGGGGATGGTGATGGGGCATCTGGGCTTTGCCGCCATGATACTGGGCGTAGCCATGGTCACCAGTTACAGTCAGGAGCGGGATGTACGCATGGCAGCAGGAGAAACCCTCAATCTCAACGGCTATGAGTTTGTCTTTCTCGGCGTCGAGGAATTGCAGGGTCCCAACTATGAAGGCCATGTGGCTAAGCTAGATGTGCTTAGAAAGGGTAAAAAGATCAGTCATCTGGAAGCCGAGAAACGCTTCTACCCGGTACAGCGCAGCATGATGACCGAGGCGGCGGTGGATGTGGGCCTGACCCGCGATCTCTATGTGGCCCTGGGGGAGCAGTTGAACAACGGCGACTGGGCGCTGCGTATTTATGTTAAACCCTTCGTGCGCTGGATCTGGGGTGGCGCGATTTTAATGGCACTGGGAGGCGTGCTGTCCATCTGCGATAAGCGCTACCGAATGGCCAGACTGACCCAAAGCGATGCTCCGGGCACCAGTCCCGCAGGAGCCCGGGCATGAAACGTATTGCATTGTTCCTGCTGCCCCTGGCGCTGTTCCTGTTTATCTCCCTGTTCCTGTTGCAGGGCCTGTTTTCCGATCCCAGGGAGCGTGAGTCCAGCCTGCTGAACCGGCCGGTCCCGGCGTTCTCACTGCCGGATGTGATGGATGAGACCAGGATCTACACACCCGAGGTCTTTGAGGGGGAGGTGACCCTGCTTAACGTCTGGGGTACCTGGTGCGTCACCTGCGCCATTGAGCTGCCTTTTCTGACGGAGCTGAAAGAGCAGGGGGTGAGGATAGTGGGCCTTTACTACGAGCAGAATCTGGATCCCGACTTTGGCGGCAAATCCATCGGGCAGATCCGGGCCGATATCCGTCAGAAGCTGGATCAACTGGGTAACCCCTATGCCTTCAATATTTTCGATCACAGCCGTGATACGTCACTGGACCTGGGCGTGACCGGGGCCCCTGAAACCTTTCTGATCGACAGCCAGGGACGTATCCGCCTGCATCATGTGGGCGATCTGAATCCGCGGGTCTGGGAGAGCCGGTTCGCTCCCCTTTACCAGGAGCTGACACAATGAAGGGCTGGTGGCTGTTTGTGACCTTACTTCTGACCGCGGGGCCGGGTCTTGCCGAGGAGATCTATGCCTTTGAGACGGATGCCCAGCGGCAGATCTTCAAGGAGCTTACCGAAGAGTTGCGCTGCCCCAAGTGCCAGAACCAGAATATTGCCGACTCAGACGCTCTGGTGGCCCAGGATCTTAAGCGCAAGGTCCATGAGCTGATGCAACAGGGCTATGACAAGCAACAGGTCATCGACTACATGAAACAGCGTTACGGGGATTTCGTCTATTACCAGCCCCCGCTGAGTCCGGCCACGGTATGGCTGTGGCTGGGACCGCTGTTGTTTATCCTGTTGGCGGCAGCGGTGCTGGTATGGCGGCGCAGGAGTGCCGGCAACCAGCTGGATCCCGAACTGCTGGCCAGGGCAGACAAATGGTTGGAGAAAGATAAGTGACTCAGTTGTATGCAGGCCTGGCCGGATTAGCGTTGTTGGCCGGACTCTTTGTGCTCTGGCCCTTTATGGTGAGCAAATCAGGCCGGCGCCCCGACAGCAGGAAACTAAATATCGAGCTGACCCGGCAACGGCTGGCGGAAATGCAGCGGGAAGTGGCCGAAGGGCTGATTGGTCGGCAGGACAAAGACCAGTTGGAGCAGGAGCTCAAAGCCGCACTGGCCCTCGAGCAGGACAAGGCCGACAGACCGCAGAGTCCCAGTCGCTGGATTTTGCTGGCCGGCTTGCTGCTGGCCGGTGTGCTGAGCCTCTACAGTTACTGGCAGGCTAATGAAATTGGCAACCTCCAACACTGGCGGCAGGCCAACGCACAGCTGGCTGAACTGGGCAGAAGGGTGGTAGTGGAAGCCGATCCCTCGGTGACCGCCGAAGAATTGCAGCAATTTGCCCTGGCCCTGCGTACCAAGCTCAAACAGCAGCCCCAGGCTCCCGAAGGCTGGTTACTGCTTGGACGCCTGCATGCGAGTCTGAACCGGCTCGATTCCGCCATCGAAGCCTATGAGAAGTCACTGGCGCAGGATCCGGGGCGTCCGGGTGCCCTGCTCAGCATCAGCCAGGCGCTGGTGATGACTGGCAGTGAAGCCAACCTGCGACGCGCCCTGGGCTACCTCAAGAGATTGCAACAGATAGAGCCGGATAACCTCAGTGCCCTGGGCCTGACAGCCATTGCCGCGACCCAGTTGGGTAGCCAGGAACTGGCCCTTGACAGTTGGCAACAACTGGCCGCAACCCTGCCTGAAGGGGATCCCATGGCGTCTATGGTCGCCCAGAGAATCGCCGAGCTGACCGGCACAGGCCAGACCCGCGTGCTGATGACCATTAATCTGGCCGAGGGACTCAAAAGCAAGCTGCCCGAACAGGGCTACCTGTTCTTGTTTGCCCGCGAAGCCGGCAGTGAAATGAAGATGCCTGCAGCCGTGGTCAGGGTGCCCCTGTCCGAGCTGCCAATGGAGCTGGAGCTGACGGATGCCAACGCCATGCTCGGCGACTACAAGCTGTCCAGCCTGACCCATGCGCAACTGATTGCCCGGGTCTCAAGGGATCCCAATGTGGAAACGGCCAGCGGGGAATTGCAGGGCGAGACGATGGTGGATATATCCCCCGGTACCCTGATGCAGGGACAAATCTTAATCGACAAGGAATTAAACGAATGAGATCCATTTTACTGCTGTTATTGCCCGTGATTATGCTGGGGGGCTGTGCGTCCAACCAGGGCGCTGAACAGGCGGCAACGGCCAGCAGTCAGCCGGTGCAGGCCCAGACCCAGGACAGCCAGGCTCCCCGGGACCCGCTGGAGGGGATCAACCGCAAGATGTGGACCTTGAACTGGGATTACCTGGATACCTATATCGCCAGGCCGGCAGCGGTTTTCTACCGGGATTATCTGCCGGACTTTGCCCGGACAGGACTTTACAACGCCGCCACTAACCTGGAAGAACCGGCCAACGGCCTGAACAATCTGCTGCAGGGTAAAGTGGGTGATTCGCTGGTCAGCGTCGGCCGTTTTGTTCTTAATTCCACCGTCGGCCTGTTGGGCACCATCGATGTGGCCAGTGAGATTGGTCTGATGCGCAAGGAAGAAGGTTTCGATGAGGTGCTGGGCGTGTGGGGTGTGGGCAATGGTCCCTTCCTGATGCTGCCTGGCATGGGACCGACGGATGTACGTGGCGGAGTGGGGGATTATGTGGACTCGGCCTACTGGCCGGTGGATGCCCTGAGCTGGCAGCTCAGCCTGTTCCGCTGGAGTATCGATGCCCTGGAAAGCCGGGTGCAACTGATGCAGCAGGAACAGATGATCAACGGTGCCGTGGACCCCTATGCGCTGGTGAAGGATATCTATTTCCAGAACAAGGAATATGAAGTTAAAGACGGCCAGGTGGAACCTGATCCCAAGGAGCAGGAACTGGATGAGGATATTGAAGCCTATCTGGATGGCCTCTGAGCCGAGCGATAGGCGTTGACTTGGGCGGAAATTCCATCACCATAGTCAGCAGGCTTTTATCAGAACAACGAAAAACAGGAACAGCAGATGGAGTTCAGTGAACTGAGGGTGGCCGTTATCGGTCTGGGCTACGTGGGGTTACCGCTGGCAGCCGAATTTGGCAAGAAGCGGCCGGTCATCGGCTTTGATATCAATGCCAAACGTATTGCCGAATTGCAGCGGGGCGTCGACTTTACCCTGGAAGTCAGCAAAGAAGAGTTGGCCGAATCCCGGCATCTGAGCTTCACCGACAAGCTGGACGAGCTGGCCAGGGCCAATGTTTTTATTGTCACGGTGCCCACGCCCATTGACGGCTTCAAGCGGCCGGATCTGACCCCTTTGGTCCGCGCCAGTGAAACCATCGGCAAGGTGCTGAAAAAAGGCGATATCGTCATTTACGAATCCACCGTCTATCCCGGCGCTACCGAAGAAGACTGTGTGCCGGTGCTGGAGCGGGTATCAGGCCTGAAGTTCAATCAGGACTTCTTTGCCGGCTACAGCCCGGAACGCATCAACCCGGGTGACAAGGAGCACCGGGTTTCCACCATTAAAAAAGTCACTTCCGGCTCAACTCCGCAAGTGGCCAAAGTGGTGGACGATCTCTACCGGGAGATCATCACGGCCGGCACCCATCTGGCCAGTTCCATTAAAGTGGCCGAGGCGGCGAAGGTCATCGAAAACACCCAGCGGGACGTGAATATCGCCCTGATTAACGAACTGGCGATTATCTTTAACCGCCTGGGCATCGATACGCTGGAAGTCCTGGAGGCGGCCGGCACCAAGTGGAATTTCCTGCCCTTCCGCCCCGGACTGGTAGGCGGCCACTGTATCGGTGTCGATCCCTACTACCTGACCCACAAGGCTCAGGCCATCGGCTACCATCCGGAAATGATCCTGGCCGGACGGCGGCTCAACGACAGTATGGGCCAGTATGTGGTCTCGGAGCTGGTCAAGGCCATGATCCAAAAGGGTATCCAGGTGCAGGGCGCCAATGTGCTGCTGCTGGGCCTGACCTTCAAGGAAAACTGCCCGGATCTGCGTAATACCCGGGTCATCGATATTGTGGATGAGCTCAAAGAATACGGTGTTAACGTGGAGATCTTCGATCCCTGGGCCTCTGCAGAAGAAGCACAGCATGAATACGGCCTGGAGCTGATCCCTGAGCCGGTGGCGGGCAAATATGATGCAGCGGTGCTGGCGGTGGCCCACCACCAGTTCAGACAGTATGATCAGGCCCGGCTCAACGAGCTTTGCAAACCTAAGCGGGTCATTTACGACCTGAAATACGCCCTGGATAAGTCAATCACGGACATGCGACTCTAATGGACAGATTTGAACAGCGACTAGATGAGATCAAACAATCCCCCCGCACCTGGCTGGTCACAGGCGTGGCGGGTTTTATCGGTTCCAACCTGCTCGAAGCCCTGCTTAAAGCCAACCAGAAAGTGGTGGGACTGGATAACTTTGCCACCGGTCATCGCCGCAACCTGGAGGAAGTGCGCGAGCTGGTGGGGGAGAAGAAATGGCAGAACTTTCGTTTTATCGAAGGGGACATCCGTGACAAGGCTGCGTGTGAGCAGGCCCTGGAAAACGTTGAGCTGGTGCTGCACCAGGCGGCGCTCGGGTCGGTGCCGCGTTCGCTTAACGATCCCATCACCAGTAATGAAGTCAATATCAGCGGCTTCCTGAATATGCTCAACGCGGCCAAAGAGGCCGGTGTTAAGGCCTTTGTTTATGCCGCCTCCAGTTCCACCTACGGGGACCATCCGGCCCTGCCCAAAGTGGAGGAAAATATCGGCAAGCCCCTGTCGCCTTATGCGGTGACCAAATATGTGAACGAGCTGTACGCCGATGTGTTCTCCCGCGCCTATGGCTTTCACAGCACCGGCCTGCGTTACTTCAACGTGTTCGGCCGCCGCCAGGATCCCGATGGCGCCTATGCGGCGGTGATCCCCAAATGGGCTGCCGCCATGAACCGGGGTGAGGACGTGTTTATCAACGGTGACGGCGAGACCAGCCGGGATTTCTGCTACATCGATAACGTGGTGCAGGCCAATATCCTCTCCGCGCTGACCTCACTGGATAACAGTGAAGTGTTCAATGTGGCGGTAGGGGACAGGACAACCCTGAATCAGTTGTTCAACGCCATCAAGGAAGCGCTGGGGGAACAGGGCGTAACCTATAAGAAAACACCGGTGTACCGGGACTTTCGCGCCGGCGATGTGCGCCATTCCCAGGCCGATATCGGCAAGGCCGAGCGGCTGCTGGGGTATGCACCGCAGGTGCGTATCTTTGAAGGCATCAGCCGCACCATGCCCTGGTATATTGCGAATGTTTGAGTGACAAGTTACGAGTAACAGGTAACTAGTGACAAGGAGGTCTCGATGTGAAGACACATTTGGACTTATTGGCCTGGCAACTGGCGATGGATCTGGTGGAATCTGTCTATAAACTCACTGACTCATTTCCGAAAGAAGAGCTGTACGGGTTGACCAGTCAGATGAGAAGAGCAGTTGTTTCTGTTCCTAGCAATATTGCTGAAGGTGCAGCCAGAAGCACGGATGCCGTTTTTATGCGTTTTTTGTTTATCGCCAAGGGTTCACTGAGTGAACTTTAAACCCAGCTTTTCCTGGTAGAAAGGTTGAAGTTCGTTAACTCAGTATCAGCAGAACTTGAGAAGGTAAATCAGGTACGGGCCCTAACTAACGTCTTATAAGAAAAATAAAAGAGCGGCAGGAAATTTAAAAGTAACGAGTAACAGGTAACAAGTTAGAGGTGACAGATAATGAGTGACGGGGGCTGGTCGCAAAGCTTTTGACTAGCGGTTATGATCTGCCCCCAATAAAGTAGACACGGGTTGCAAACTATTGTTTTTCAAATGCCATGGGGCTGACTCCACCGAGTGTCCCATGACGTCTTACTGTATTGTAATACTCTTCGATATACCACTTGGCT
>NZ_JAFKCV010000070.1 GCF_017254865.1 Bowmanella dokdonensis
GTCCAGGTCGGGCTTCCTCTGTCCTTCCGTAAAAGGCTAAACGAGCTGTGCGCTCGCGCTCGTTTCGAGACGCCTTTTACCCCTGTACGCTCTTCGTCGAAGTCCCTTTCTCCGAAGGTCTGCCAAGGCCAATCCGACACTCCCACCCACCCTTTCTCTATCTGTAAGTAATGAGTTTGCAGGCAGACCGCCTGCTCAGGCAGGTGGCTGCTGAAACTTGGTTCTGCACCGTTCTTGGGGATGAGAAAGAGTCTGGATAGATATACAGGTATAATGAAAATCAGCGATTTGGAGCCAAAATGGCAATATAAACCCGCTAATAGCCTTGCTGTTTATATTGCCAACCACATGGCTAACCTACTGTTTTACTTGGATTGTTGGGGTCGGACCTGAGTGCTTATATAGGTCCCTATAAACACAATGGCTCACTTTCCACAGCAAGAACTATGGTTCTGCTGCCTAGATGCAAAGATAAGTGCTTGTCTGCCTGCGAGAAATCCGGGTACAGTGACA
>NZ_JAFKCV010000071.1 GCF_017254865.1 Bowmanella dokdonensis
TTCACGGCATTTAGCGGCACACTGGCCGACGATGGCAGCCTGAAGATCAATATTGAGCTGAATTCGGTAGAAACCAACATTCCTATCCGCAATGAGCGCATGCGCGAGCACATGTTTAAGCTATTCCCTAACGCCACCCTGACCGCCCAGGTACCAAAAACCGTGATGGAGCTGGATGTGGGTGAATCCACGGCGCTGGAGATTAAAGGTCAGTTAGAGCTGAATACCAAATCACAAATCCTGCCCATACCTTTACAAATTACGCGCTTAGCCAATGAGCAGTTGCTGGCCACCACCACGCAACCCATTCTGCTTAACACAGTGCAGTTTGGTTTGACCGATGGTGTGAAAAAACTGCAGGAACTGGCGGGCCTGGCCAGCATTGATCAGACAGTTCCCGTCACTTTCAACGTGATTTTCAGCAGCGCCAACTAATCAGTATTGAACTGCGAAGCCGGCACGATATTGACCGACTCATGTAGTTCAGAATACACCAGCAGTGCATCACCA
>NZ_JAFKCV010000072.1 GCF_017254865.1 Bowmanella dokdonensis
GCAGGACCCACTGACGCACCACTAAAAATAAGGCGCCAAAGACCACCGACATCACCAATTTATGGCCCACAATAAACTCCAGGACCCTTTCCAACCAAACTTCCAAACGCATTACTCCTGCTTAATTAATTTACTAATAGCTATTTTCAAACTGACAACTCGGTACCCTTACCCAGCGCTGGCAATCAGCCTTGATAAAGCGCCAATTCACCAATACGCCGCTGAATCTCTTGCAACTCGGCTTTATAGGCCTCACTGTCCACCTGCTGATAGCGATGTTTAAAGGCTTGCTTGTCAAAGCCCTCGGGCAGGCCATCAATGGAGGGGAAAAACAGTAACTCGCTGTCCAGCCCGGCCAATGTTTGCTGCAGACGTTCTGCGGTTTGCGGATCAGTCGCCAGTTCAGCAAAACGAATCCCTGTCATATCCGCAGCTAAGTCTACAAAACTGAAACCACTGCCCTTTTTCGCTCTGTCCATCAGTTCTTTGAATTCACCAATTGCAACACT
>NZ_JAFKCV010000073.1 GCF_017254865.1 Bowmanella dokdonensis
CAACCGACAGCGCAGAGCGGTGTAAGTCGCTGTGTGATTAAGCAGAAGTCAGCAGAGGGCATAGTAGCCAAATGCCCATCGTAATGGATGGGACAGGGTGAAGGCCCGAACATTCAGAGTAAAGGAGTAGCCTTGTCAGACTTGAACACACGAATGCCGCCCGGCAACGACGTGGTGCAGCGTACTGACCTGAAACCAGCCTTTAGCGACAATCTGTTCGAACAGATGCTCCAGCCTGCCAATTTACAGCGGGCCTGGAAACAGGTTCGAGCCAACCGGGGTGCAGCCGGAGTTGACGGCATGACCGTTGATGGTTTTCCGGCATGGGTGAAGTCGGGTGAATGGGACAAGGTTAAAGCCGCGCTTTGCGCTGGCACCTACCGCCCACAACCTGTCAGGCGAGTTGAGATCGAGAAACCCGGTGGGGGCAAGCGCCCGCTTGGTATTCCTACGGTGATTGATCGCATCATACAACAAGCCATGGCCCAAGTGCTCACGCCCATCTTT
>NZ_JAFKCV010000074.1 GCF_017254865.1 Bowmanella dokdonensis
GGTAAGCAGAGCCTGTTCTGAGCTCTCTTTTAACAAGGCTGCGTCCACTTTTTCCTGTAGCGGCTCTTCTACCTTAGCCAGGATATTGGCAACGCGTTTATTCGCAGCTGCAAGCGCCTGTGCGGCTTCCAATGTCTTAAAGTGTTGCACGGCTTTGATGCGGGCATCAAAATCGGCTGGACGCGATGGACGGCGTGCTAGAACGGATTGGATAACGTCGACATCTACGCCTTGCTCTTGATACCAGGCACGAAAGCGCCCCTGTACAAACTCAAAGACCTGTTCTGCCGCATCAGCATTGGTGAGCTTATCGCCAAACAGTGTGACTGATGCATCGATTAATGGCTGAAGATCTAAAGGTAAGGTCTTCTCTACCACTATGCGTAATAAACCTATTGCCGCTCTTCGCAGTGCAAAAGGATCTTTGTCACCCTTGGGGGCCTGACCTATGCCAAAAATCCCAACCAGAGTATCTAGCTTATCTGCTATGGCTACCGAGCAACTGAT
>NZ_JAFKCV010000075.1 GCF_017254865.1 Bowmanella dokdonensis
TTGGTGTTTGCCATAGCCTTGATTACGGCCATGGGGCGCATATGGTTGCGTGCCAGAGAGCAACCCGCGCCAGAGCGAGCTTAGTGCTCAGCCACCACTAAAGGTTGCAACAGCAATTGCAGGTTCTCGGTATTGAAACCTTCGCTAAGGTCGCCCATCTCGTCACTGAGAATGGCCTGGGCTAAGCGGTTTTTCTGCTGCTGCAGTTGCTGGATACGCTCCTCAATCGAGCCTTCCACAATCAGTTTGTAAACAAACACAGGTTTGTCCTGGCCGATACGATGGGCGCGGTCAGTGGCCTGGTTTTCTGCTGCCGGGTTCCACCAGGGATCAAAGTGAATAACAGTGTCGGCCTCGGTCAGATTCAAGCCAGTACCGCCGGCCTTGAGGCTGATTAAAAACAGCGGGGCGTTGCCCTGTTTAAATTGCTCAATCACCTGCTGACGATGGCGGGTCGTGCCTGTCAGTTTGATATAGTCAATGCCCAGCCCTTGTACCTGCTGCTC
>NZ_JAFKCV010000076.1 GCF_017254865.1 Bowmanella dokdonensis
CACGCAGAATGTCGTCAAAGTTACGGGTCTTGTAGCCGCTTGACGCTTTGACTGTGTTACCGTGCATGGGATCTGAACTCCATACCACCTGACGGCCTTCCTGTTTGACCCTGCGTAACAAGGATGGCAGTTTGTCGCCCAGGTTATTGGCCCCCATACGGGTGATCAGAGTCAAGCGTCCCGCTTCATTTTGCGGGTTAAGTGCGTCTATCAAGCGAATCAGTTCATCTTCCTGCATTGAAGGTCCGACCTTCACACCTATAGGGTTGTGAATACCGCGGAAAAATTCAACATGGGCATGATCCAACTGACGTGTACGTTCCCCTATCCACAACATATGAGCGGAGCAGTTATACCACTTGCCGGTCAGCGTATCGTTGCGGGTCAGGGCCTGTTCGTAATTCAGCAATAGCGCCTCGTGAGACGTAAACAATGATGTCTCATGTAACTCTCTGTGGTTAGCAGCGTTAATACCTATCACTTCCATAAAGGACAAGGCATCTTG
>NZ_JAFKCV010000077.1 GCF_017254865.1 Bowmanella dokdonensis
ATGCCTACTGCATCGACTCACCTGTAGGTATCAATCAATTGGCGCAAATACGCCGAGAGAGCAAGATAAGCACTGATATCCAAAAGAGAATCTTCGCCGATCTGGACAAAGCCAAGGCGGCCATGTTGAAATTCCTGCAGGACGCTGTTTTCTGAGCCTAACCCTAAATGAATATTACCCTGACTACACCAGCGATGCTGTTTCCAGCTATTTCGTTACTGTTATTGGCCTACACCAACAGGTTTGTAACTTTAGCCAGCATCATCCGCAATTTCGTTGATAACAGCGACAGCACCCATAAGCAGATCGCTAATCTGCGCAAACGCATTCAGCTTATCAAGCGTATGCAAGAGGCCGGGGTAGCCAGTTTCTTTTTATGCGTATTGTCGATGCTGGCCATCTACCTCAATTATCAGGTAGCTGGCAGTTGGATATTCGGCCTAAGCCTGATCTTACTGTTATGGTCCCTGTGGCTGTCAGTGGCCGAGATCCGTATTTCTGT
>NZ_JAFKCV010000078.1 GCF_017254865.1 Bowmanella dokdonensis
TTTCGCTCGGCAAAGTCAGAACGAAGTTGCCGGATCATGCCCAGCCGCCAGGTTGTCTTCTCTTCCATTTCTGGCGCGTAGTACTCGTAATTGGCTGTCAGGCTTTTCTTAGCGCGATTTAACGCAATGTTGGACTGTTTGAGGATATTCAGACCATTATTTTCCTCATCCAGCAAACGACACAAGCCAACAGTGACGTTTACCGGCAAGGTATGATCGCCAGCCTTAAAAGGAGAGTTAAAAACATTGGTAATGTATTCAGGGCAAACCTTATTATCACGACCGATCAAGCCAAATACATCCGCACCAATTCGACCCATTTTTACTTCTGGGCCCATGGCACCTTGCAGTCGCTCTGCAATAGCAATCAATAATAAGTTACCCGCATCCTGGCCCAAGCCATCGTTAATATCAGAAAAGTGGTTCACATCCACCAGTGCAGCAACCTGGTTATCCAGCTCAAAACTGCTGTTCTGCATTTGATCCAGCATATTGATGAAT
>NZ_JAFKCV010000008.1 GCF_017254865.1 Bowmanella dokdonensis
GAGCATTACAACCATGTTCGCCCGCATAGCTCACTGAATTACATGTCGCCTGTTGAGTATGCAAAACAGGCAGCTTAAGCAGGAAAATCTCATTGAGGGATTGGTACTAATCTCGGGGAAAGGTCAGCTCAAAAAATATGCCCATCTGAATCCGTAGTCATTGTAGTAGATACATTAATCGGAACTTGCTTACTGGTTAATAACGAGCCATCAGCATTCCAGAATTGTAGCACTATCTCAGCCGCTTCGTTGTGGCATGTATTTGAAAGATCAATAGATGTACGCCAATTAGCAGTTCCTACAGCCTCCCACTTGTGGATAAACTCCGTTGAAGCCAATGCTGATGATGAGAGAGAAGAGAAGAGAAGAGAAGAGAAGAGAAGAGAAGAGAAGAATTAAAACTTTTCATTTTCAAACCTTTATTAAAATATAAGCTCACAACTATATACTCTACCATTGAGCAGTGGTAGAACATATACCAATAAGAGAAAAATCACAATTGTACTCGGAAGATAAAGTACAGAACATCGTAGCTAAATTCGACCTCTCACAATGCCGAAGAAGGAGAAGCAATGGCCTCTCCGTCAAATGAATGAAATACTGATTTACTTTCCCTAATATTCAGCCTCATGAAAAACCTAATAAAAGTTACAAATTCTTCTTCGCTAGAGGCACAAGAGAAATATTCATTGTCCTGAACCAAGCTTCCGAAACAACTTTCAGCTACTGGATCAAAGAAAATAGTGGGCACATTGAATTCAAGAGCTTCAAATGCAGCTGTCGAAAATGCCGTCGCATGGAGATCCACTTCCGGTAGTAGTGCATAAAGATGGAGCTTGGTCTCCCAAATCACGTTATGTCGGCATTTTAATTTCTCCAGATCAATACCTGGCACATTTAGAATTTTATGATTCGGATGCTCTTTTAAAATCCACAACCAATCCTTTGGTGAGTTCTGAATGACGTCAGGAAGGAAGCGCGGGAAGTATCTTTCACTTTGAAGTGTAATTAGAATTTTCTTTGAATAATTTCCGAAGACATCTGTATATGATTTAGTTGTTATTATTTCATTTGCATAGAACGTTGAGAATCCGTTACCGACTAGACGAGCTGAGTGAAAATCTGACTTTAAGATCCAGGAATTCAGATTTTCAATGTTATATTGTGACCAAACTGCAAACACTTTAGGCAACAGAACGTAACCTTCCCTGGGAACATTGAACCAAGTGTTGTACATTGGTTGATATTTGTTCTGCATACCATGCTGATATTCAATAGTTTCGATACCCATCTCGTTAGCAGCCTTGCAAGCGGCAAGCGAAATATGGTTGTAGTAGCAGATCACTATCAGCTTTTTTGTCCCTTTAAATTTGAGAATCAACTTAAAGAAAACTGATAGTAAGAAAAGACGCCTTATCTCCCACAGCAAACTATGATCGTTCATTTTTATTGGGACGTTTAGAGCTGTTAGCTCCCGATTAATATCTTCTATAAAGGGCAATGCCTTTGACCCGTTAGCTCGGGTAATATTAATCAGAAAGATAATGATGTCGTTCAGAATGGCAAAAAAAAACTCAAATCTGTGGCGGGAAACTTTTTCTTTTTTTTGAAGTAATCTTCATTATTTGTGTATTCAATATTAAAAGCAGGCTTCCCTTCTTTTTCGGATAAATACTTATTTACAGCGTAGGTAGACCGATTAAATAATACCCCCTGTATCTCTACATTGGTGTGTGCCCCCGGACAGAGCACACAAACGTTATTCCTACCCCAGCTTGCTGCGGCGGTAATGAGCAGACGTTTCAGATTTCGCCACCAGTTTTTTGCTATACCTCTAGCTGTACGCGCGTGGACACTACTGACTTTAGGACTTATTTTCCCTAACATCTTGATATATAGTGAGGTCTTAATATAAGGCCAGACCTGCAAACCTCTATAACAGTACTCGTTAACCGGCAGCCGCCTCTCCAAAGCACACATTGTTTCGTAAGCTTGTTTAGTGTCCATATTACCTTATCATACCCGTTTGTAGCTTTTATATAACTGTCGGCTGGCGCAATGTTTGCAATAATTTAAGTACAACCAAAAACCCCAGAAGCAATAACACTCTATGTCTGTTTGTGAAACTGATTGGTTCACCTGCTCACATTCAGATCTCACTTAATAGCCTCGCTTGCTTGTCTGGAACGATAGAGCGAAGTTATTAACATTTTCTTAGTCAACTCAGCGCCGTAACATCTTGAGTAGTTCAACCACCTTATACCAAATAGCTTAAAAAGATTACCAATTGCTCCAATACCCAATCTCCTACAATGCGCTCTGGCGATATTTAGTAGAACTTTTTCCATGTTTGGATTATCGGCGACAGGTAGTGTGTTTTTTAATTTATGCAATGTCGCAAGTGCTTGCTTGTGGTCACGGACTGAAAGCTTACCTCCACAGGATTCAATTGGGTAAATCAACAGAATCGCTACTTCATGCTCTGACATATCAACTCCGTAGACTGACAGGTTTTTCACTACTGCCTCGCAATGACCTTTCATCTGTCGGCTTCTGTTGGCTATACTTTCCTGTCCTGGGTGGATTCGGTACTTCACCAGAGGTAAGTTGATCTGAGCGAAAGAGGTTACTGGCATCAACGAGCACCAAAAGTGATAGTCAGACGCTCCGCTTACCTCCTGAGAAAATCCGACTCGATGCTTTCTCACATGCTCCATACGAAACATGGCTCCGGGATTGAACAAAGCATTGTAAAACAGCATAAACTCCCTGCTGAGACGCGCTGGATCAATAGAAACATATTCTTCTTTACCATCTTTCATTCGAATAAAGTCGCAGCTGCATACACCTACATCTAGGTTTTTATCCAAAAATGTGAGTTGTTTCTCCAGTCGCTCCGGAAAATAATAATCGTCTGCATCGGCCCAACATGCAATCGGTGTATCACACAGTGTTAGCAACTGATTGCGTCGGAAGATAATGCCTTTGTTGTTGCTCTCTCTGATATACCTGATCCGCTGGTCCTGTACGGCAAAGGACTGAATAATGTCAGCACTGCAATCGGTTGAGCCATCATCTACTATGAGCAGGACGAAATCAGCCATAGACTGGGACAGCAAGCTGCCAATCGACTCTTGCAGAAATTCTTCTGCATTATAACAAGGCATTAATACTGTAACTCGAGACACAAGTAACCTCCCAGAACTAGCCTTCTACTGCAGCTCAAAACTGCACGGTACAGGAAGAATTGAATGCAATGCTCGCTTAATCCGCTTTTTACAGTAGTTGAATTCTTCAGTCGTGACGTCCCGTTCAGTAAACCTGCCCTTCGACATGGAATCATTCAAACAAATCATTTGAAAACGATTACTTTCAATCTCCTGTGCTGCGCTCTCAACCTGCCCTACCGTCCTCAACTCCACATAGCGTCTACGCATGAACGCGTTTTTCACACTGTCGGGGTAGAATTTTCCTGAAGCGAACTGCCAGTAGCGAAACAGGTACTGACTAACATCCATGTTATCTCTGAACTTTGAGCCTGACACTCTCTCCATAACCTCTGGCTCTTTTTCCCAGACTTCCTCGTAAGTACTTTTTAGAAATGGCTGAGGCTGATGGTAATTGACGAAGCCGCTGAATGTTTTCCAGCGTAATAATAAGAGAGTGTCCAACATTCGCAGGCCATATCTTGGATAAAACCACTTCCACCAGTTCTTTAGGATAATTCCTCTCTTCGTCAACCTTTCGCCTTTATGTCGGTTGAAATTCTTGTTAATTAATTCCAGGTTATTCAGCACGATTGGCGCGATTACTCCTTCATGCATGATGTTGGAAAGTGCCACATTCACCGGCAACCCATCTCGAAAAAAATGCTGGGGCCGCATTGGTTGCAACAGAAAACAGTCATCGTTAAAATAGATGAATTGCTCTGCCAAGCCAGCTATTCGATGGAAGTTTATTTCTATCGGATGGCTATTAAACACCGGCAAGTTCTTTTTTTCCAAAAACTCTTCATGGCGGACAACTGTCAATTTTGGATTAGCCCGGTTGAGCCAAGCAGGTAGGTGGCCCCAAGTGACAAAAAAAATCCGATTTACCCAAGGGCAAAATTTTTCTATTCCCCGAAAAAGATATTGTAAGTTATCCCAATCGCGAAACCGATCCGTGCCATTCATCAAACAATTCCGAGGGTGATGTCGCGCTTTTTCAGTAAGCCATGCCGGGTCGTTGCCATCAACCCATGTGAGTACTATATCTATAGGGTTATGACTTGATTCAACCATAAGGACTCTCATCTGGTGAAAGAGCAACATTCATCTGAGTTAAGGGCTTCGTCATAAATACTATTCCATTGCTCTGACTATGTTCAGCATGTTGTCTAATCCTTCCTTTATCTGTTGGATTTTTTCAGAATCAAGCTTGGATAAGGCACGCTTAACTTGGGTTGTTGATATACTGGGACTTCTTGGAAGATAAACTACCTCACAATGAGGTTTCAGATCATCAAACTTGCCTTTCCAGTCTTCGCCAATACCAAACACCGATACTTCATACTTTTGAATATCATGCTCTTTTTGCTGCCAACAGACTTCAGGGATAACCATATCAACAGATCTAAGTGAAGAAATAATACGTGCCCGCTCCTCATAACAGAATATGCTTTGTTTTCCCTTAACCTGATTAAACTCATCACTGGACACTCCCACTATCAGGCGATCACCCATGGCCCGAAGTCGCTCCAATATATTGACGTGACCTACGTGAAACAAATCAAAAGTACCGTAAGTGATCACTGTTTTCATGCCAGGCTCCTTACATAATCGGTGATAGCCGGAGCTGCCGGTTGCCGACAAATAGCAAACTTATCCACCAGTTGTTTACGCTTCTGGGCATACTCGTCTTTACCCTCTGCCACCTGCTGCAATGCCTGATGCAGTTGTTGCTGGTTTTGCACCAGTGGCCCGGCGATAAAGTCCGTATCTTCTACCAGTGCATTGCCCCTGATAGCCTGATAGCGGGTTTTGTCATACTGGTAATAAACTATCGGCTTATCGGTGACCAGAAAATCAAAAGCAACGGAGGAATAATCGGTGATCAGCGCTTCAGCATCCGCCAGCCAGGGGTAGATATTCATAGCGCTCGGAAAGAGAAAAAGATGAGGCAACTGAGGCAAGGGCTGTAATTCTGCGGAATTGGCGCTCAAGCCCATAGCATCACTGAATTTACGCGAAATGAAAGGATGGAATTTCAGCACCAGCGCCCGTCCCGCCTGTCGGCAAAAGGCATTGAGTTCTTTCAGATCAAGCTGATAGCTGTTGTCACCATCATCTCTGTATGTGGGCATATAGATCCATATTGGCCCCACTTCATTAAGCAGTTGTGTTAATTTCTCAGGCTCCGCGCTATTCAGCCACACCCTTTGTGCAGGCTGTTGCAATAAGGCATCACAACGGGGATACCCCAGGTTCAGGTATGCGCCGGCCCTGAATATAGCCGGGAAAATATGCTGATTGAACCATTCTGAGCTGGAAATAAAAGCCTGATCACAAATCTCCACAAAATGATGGTTTCCGGACAGAGCCTTGTAGGGCAGACCATGCCAGAGTTGCACTACCTTCTTATGCTTACGAAGCTCACTAAAGGCGAAGCCGGTGTATTCATGATCCAGAACCAAAACCTTAGCCCGCAATAGTTGCCACCAGGCTCGCCAGGACGAATTGATCAGAGTCTTTGCGGGCAGGGTGCCTATCGGCTGTCGCTTCAGTGACATACCCACCAGCAGCGCCTCATCAGGCCTGGTCTGAGCATGCTCAGACCAGGCCAGTAACACATTAGTATCGATAAAATCTTCTGCGTAATAAATCACCTTTCCCTTGGGTAACAGTGCGCAACCTACGCGGATACCAAAAGATACAAGCTGATCTCTGAACCTTTGCACCCGCATACCAATGGTCACGTTGAAGCGCTTTATCTGTTGGTGATTTTCTTGCTGACAGTAAATTGAGTTGGCGGCAAATCCACGGGCCAGCAAGCCCTGGCATATGGCATTCTGGAACGGTCCCTTGGCTACAACGATGGCATCATAAGGCCGTGCCTGCTTAGCGTGATTAATAATACCCGCACCTAGCTTAAGGTTATCGACCAGCCCCAACACACGGGCGCCGGCATCAGACAAGCTGCCCTGAAGTGCTCTGCCGGCTGGATTGGCAGGCGCCACATACAAGGCTTTATTCTGTACGGTTTCCAGATCCTGTGACACCCACTCTCACCTTTAATAACATCATTGGCAGGGCGTTACCCCTTGTAGAAACCAATCAGGCCGTACTGCCACCATCCACAGTCATCACCGTGCCTGTGATAGCACTGGCCTGTTCACTGAGCAAATAAGCCACCATGGCCGCCGCATCCTCAGGGGTTGCCAGTCTACCTATGGCACTGCGACGTTTAACGCTTTCGAGCTTTTCGCCCTTTAAGGCACTGGTCATTTCGGTTTCCATATAACCCGGCGCCACGCAATTTACTGTCACTCCTCCTTTGCCTGCTTCCCGTGCCAGTGATCGGCTGAAACCTTCCAGTCCCGCCTTGCTGGCTGCGTAGACACTCAAACCGTTAAAACCCGTTTTGGCCACAATAGAGGAAATATTCACAATACGACCCGCACGATTTAACAGCATAGAGCGCAGCAAATACTTACTCATTAATATCGGCGCCTGCAGGTTAAGGTTGAGTAATTCGCTGATCTGGCTGTTATGCAGGGTGGCCAGCACACCATCATGACCCACTGCAGCGTTATTTATCAGTGCATAGGGGCGACCATACTGTTTGATAATGGCATGGCAAAGATCCGGTAATGCATCTAACTGGCCCAAATCTGCCGGCATGAAGTCCAATCGTTCAGAACAACTTTGCGCTAGCTGTTTCAATGCCTCTGACTGGCTTCTGGCGATGGCCAGGACCTGATAGTTCTGTTGCAACAATTGCTCAGCGATAGCCAGTCCCAGCCCTCTGCTGGCACCGGTCAGCACCACCAATTTATTCATTTACATTACCCCTGCCGATCTTACCTGCGGCATTGCTGTCAATTTGCTCAACAAATTCAAGTAGCAGTGGGACCTGATGACGCAGCAACTTACTCATACAATGTTTGAGTATCTGCTTTTTCAGGACAATGACATCTACCCTCTGGGTGGCAACAATCTGAGCCGCCACCAACTGCCCCATCACACTGCTGGTGTGTCCGTATACTCTGGCCTGCATCACCTCGGGGAGGTCCAGCAACACCTGTTCCACCTGCTGAGGATGCACCTTATTGCCGCCCACATTGATGGCCCCGGAAGCACGGCCCAGAAACAGTGCTCTGTCTCCCTTCAGTTCTACCAAATCTTCAGTGTCCAGATAGCCTTGCTTATCTACTCGTCCGACGATGCCTTCTTGTGCCAGAGTTGCCGGTTTTATCCACAGATGCTGGTGTTCATCCACCTTAAATCTGATGTTGTCATATCCCTGCTCTAACCAGATTCTAGGAAAACCTGCCCGACGATCACTGACAGCAAAACCCACACCGGCTTCGGTTGAGGCATAAATATGCCGTATGCTGGCTTTTGAAAAAACAGTCGCCAGTGCGTCCAGGATCCCTTGATCGGCAACCTCGCCGCCCAAGGTCAACTGGCTCAACTGCATAGAGTGCAATTGCCCGCTCATTAGAAACTGGCGCCACAGGGTCGGGGTAGCAGAAATTGCCGTCACCTCCCCTTGTTTTAAGCGTTGCAAACGTACGGCAATATCACCCGAACTGGCGTCCACCAGCTTGGCTCCGGTTAAAAGCGCCTGCAATACCACCTGTAAACCGGCAAAACGAAAAGGTTGGTACACCAGTCCCCAGATCAGACAACTAAGACGTTCGCTATATTTAATGGAATGAGTTAGACCGACAAGACTATGACCAATCCATTTAGGTCTGTCTGTAGTGCCGGATGTGGCGAGGTACCAGCGGGTCTGAACAGGTTCCACAGGATCAGTACTCTTCAGTTCACTACCCCCATCCATATCCGGCCGGTCTACACAATCTTCTGGCAGCGCCGGACTATCGCCATCGGGTAAAAGATAAAGCTCAGCGCACCAGCCATCAAATGCCAGCAGTTCCGTCACAAAATCACAAAGATTGTTATACCTGATTGACAGGGTTTTGCCTTTTAGTCCCTTGTGTTGGGCGCGGAGTTGAGTGGCGGATTCGAGCAACTGTGCGTAATGGACTTCGGTCAAACCCACCGATTCGGGCTGCTGGTTGTTACTTTCAGGTGGAACAACCAGCAAAGCACCAGTCTTAATATTTGAGAGGAATTGTGCAAGCGCACCTGAAAGTGTCACTGCCCATCCTGAGATTGTTCAGCATACTGTTGGTAAATACGCACAAACTCGCCGAAGGTGTTCGGATAAACAGGGATAGCCATCTCTGTAAACGGGTCAATGCCCAAATCTTCTTCCAGTTGCGCCACCAGCATGGCAAACCCAAGGGAGTCAAGTCCGCTTTGCAACAACACTGTATCTTCACGGATGGGCTCCATCAATTGGCAGTCACTTATTTCTGCCACCTGATACATGGCCTCTCGAATTATTTGTTCAGTATTCACTACTGCTCCTGGAATTAAACAAACTCAATTAACTGGCTCGCTTGGCGGATTTGACCTGGAAGCCTGGCCAGGACACTGTTTCTCTGCCCAGGCCAGTGTTTGACTGGGTAACGGAAACGGAGCACATCATAAGATAAACCCTGACGTGTTCCTCCTGGCCTGGAAGGCAATTCTTCGTATTGAAACAGCCTGTGCAGTTTTACCATGCTTTGATTAAAGCTCAGTACCTCGGCCAGCAGAAACTTTTCTTCAGGCCAGGTGGCGGCATAGTCCAGCGCTGCCACTTCAAGTAGCAGACCGCTGCCGGGCCATATGTCGGTCTCGCCGAGATAACAACCCCACTCAGGGGTCAAGCTATCCAGCCCGCTGAAATTCAACACTCCAACTGGTCGTTCATTTTGATAAAACACCCAGAAACTTCGGCTGGCATCTTTTGCCAATCGCTCAAACCAGTCCAGATGTTGCTGCCAACTGATGGGTTGATCATTGTGCATAAAATCCCTCACCCTGGGAGCATTCCGCCACTCCCAGACCCGTTTGAGATGTTGCTCATCCAACCGACGAAACAGACTGTTAGGATATTGCTTACGCAAAACTTACTCCAGGCCTGAGTTCCTCCAGCATGGCGGTAACGACCCGCTCTGCCCCCTGTGTATCGGCAGATTGTGCGGCATGTTTATGCATTGTCTGCAGGCGCGCATCATTCTTCCATAACTGCATCACCTGCTCTGCCAGTTTGCCGCAATCCAGCTCACGCCCATCGTGGGTTTCACACCACCCCTGCACTCTGGCCTGCTCCGTGGCATTTTGCTGGTTGTCTGCTACCACCAGCAAAACACTGGGAGTGGCACATGCCTGGAGTTCATATTGGCTGCCCCCTGCTGCAGAGATAACCAATCGCGCCCGGCTGAATACATCAGCCATCTGTTGACAGTCATGAAGGTGTTGAACCAATAAGTTTGTTTGACTGACAAACTGCCTGAGTGAGGTCAGATGCGGATAAGCCGCACCGGTAATGACGCGTATTGGCATGCGGGCCCGATGCTTTTGTAAAGCACTAAGAATCCCAAGGGTCAAATCGAGCGGGTCGCTGCCTCCCAGGGTCACGACCAGATCCTTTCGCGACTGCCAGGGCTGCTGCGACTGGAAAAGAAATTCCCGGCGCAATACCCGATACCGTTGACCCACACAGAGCCTGGCTTCCGGTGCACTGTACTGATAGCCAAGGTCTTGTGCATTGCCGGCCCCATTTATCACCAGATCGGCGTACAAGGGACCACTGTCATTATTGTCATCAAACAGTGCCATGTGCTCTGTATTGTCTTTAAGTAAACGTCGATACCGCTCAGTAAACTGATAACCATCCAATACTATCCAGTTGGCTTGACTGAAATCAGTTCGTTGCTTTAGCCATGCTATTTCAGCCAGTATCGGCATCTCAGGGATAACCTGTACCTTGCCGACCCAGTCATGACGTTTCTGGCAAAATGGTAAAGAAGTCTGACTAATAATGAAGGTTACTTCGATATCTTCGGCCTGAAGATGCTGAGCCAGAGCCAGGCAGCGCATTAAATGTCCCAATCCTATCTGGCTGTTGCCATCGACCCTGAAAAGAACACGGTGCACGGCTTACTCCAGCACTTCCCAGCTAAGCGGCGTCCCTTTGCCGATAGCGACTTTCGCCTTTCGTCCAAGCACAGAATCCCAATGCTTAGGAGCCAAGCCAAAAGCCGGGCGCACAATACGCAGATTGTCGGGGCTTAACGAGTCTCCGGCCCTGATATCACGGCTGACATAGATAGAACGGCGATACTGCCTTGATTTTTCCTCAGCCTGGCTGCCTCCGTAGGTGACCTTGCCCATTGCCTGCCAGGCTCTTTCGGTTTCCACCACTAATGCCTTAAGTTCGTGCGGTTCAAGTGAAAAAGCCGCATCCACACCGCCGGCACTGCGATCGAGTACAAAATGCTTTTCAATCAAGGTAGCGCCTAAGGCTACCGCCGCTACCGATACACCAATACCACCCGTATGATCAGACAGCCCGACCTGACAGGAAAAAGCCTCACGCATATGAGGGATAGTGGCCAGGTTGGTATTGAGCGGCTCGGCCGGATAGGTGCTGGTACATTTAAGCAGGATGATATCCTTGCATCCTGCCGCCCTGGCTGTGCTCACTGCCTCTTCAATCTCGGCAAGACTGGCCATGCCTGTAGACATAATCAGCGGCTTGCCTTTGCTTGCCGCCTTACGAACAAGGGGAATATCGGTTAGCTCGAACGAAGCGATCTTAAAACAGGACACATCGAGTTCATCAAGGAAATCCACCGCTTTTTCATCAAAGGGCGAACTGAAGGCCAGTATGCCCAGTTCTTTAGCCCGCTTGAAGAGGATTTCATGCCATTCATAGGGCGTGGCTGCCTTTTGATACAAAGCATGTAACTTTTCGCCGTGCCATAGACTGTCTTTTTCCTGGATCACAAATCCCGGCGCATCCACATCCAGGGTCATCGAATCGGCCGTAAATGTCTGCAATTTGATTGCGTGGGCACCCGCCTTGGCGGCAGCCTCTACCATTTCCAGCGCCAAACCAAGATCCTGACCATGGTTACCTGACAGTTCGGCGATGATTAAGGGAGGCCGCTCCGGCCCGATAACACGCTCAGCGATTCTGATGGGCTTCACTTTGCTCATCCTCAAAGATGGAATGGATACTCTCAGCCAGTTGTTCAGCGGGTATGGGGCCGTCATGGGGGTCGGTGGCATAGTCCGGCATCAGGGTGCGGGGATCCACATCGCCACATACCACCAGAGACGGACAGCCCACGGTACTGGCCAGCCACTGAGGCGCTGAGGGGGCCGTTACCAGTAAATCGGTGGCTTTTAATTGCATCAACGTCTGACGCAGGGGGATTTTGCCATCGAATCCCGTCCATACGTGATAGCCCATATCTTGCAAAATACCTTGCAGGGCTTGGGCAAATGGATAGCTGCGCTCGGCCGTTCTGGCCTGTGGTGCCAGGGCAATGATCTTTTTCTGTTTACCGATTTTTTTCAGTCGCTGATCTGCTGGCACATCTACCGACCAGTCCATCTCCAGCTCATCGAAACCGCAACAGGTACGCAGGTAAAATTCCGGATAGCCATTGTCCGGCAGCAAGCTGCTTTGCCACCAGGGAGTGTGCCAGCGGTGCATACTGAAAAAGCTGCTTTGCATATAGCTGACCGGGTCATTAACGTATTCGGCTTTGAGCTGCTGGGACTGAAATTGATCGATAAGGCTCTGCACCGACACGCTCATGGTATTGCCCGTCACCGGCTCACCGGCATCCTTAAGGAAGCGAGCCAAAAAGCAGGGCATAAACCAGGTGTCCAGATTGACGATATGGGTATAGCCTTCGGCGATAATCTGCTCAGCCAGTCCCAGAAAGGTCTCCATGGCCGGGATAATATTCTCCGGCCACTGATCCTTTTCCAGCCCCCAGACATGGGTATCCGGCTCCGCCAGACGTATCATTTCCTGGCCAGCAGCAAAGGTCAGGAAGCTGAATCTGGCCTGTGGAAACTCTTTCTTAAAATGTCGAAGGGCCGGGATGCCAATACAGGTCACATCGCCTAAGCCCAGCATACGGATAAGTAATATCTTTTCTTGGCTCACAGATTCTTCTCTTTGATGAAGGCTTTATACAACAGCTCGGCGCGCTGCCAATCCTCAGGGGTATCAATATCCTGAACCAGATAGCGGGGTAGTACAACCGGCATGCTGTGCTCTGCAAACATCGGCTTGGCGGACAGCCAGGCCTCTGTTCTGCCCCAGTAAAACTGCCCGGCATCATGGTAGGCCTCTTCCAGATCCTGGGAACGCTTGCCTATGTGTTCTGGGTAGATTGGCTCCACTCCCCCACGAGGTATTTCTCGCAGGGCACGCTGAATAGGAAAGGCAAAGCTGCTGACCGAGAAGGCAAAAGCCTTGTCGGGATATTGCTCAAGTTTCTGAAGCCCCTCCAGCAGGGAGAAGGGTTGCAACAGCGGCGCCGTGGCATAGAGACAACAGGTCAGCTCAATTGCCTGCCCCTGTTCCTGACAATAGCGGATTGCATGGCGCACCACCGGGCTGGTGCCTGTATGATCATCAGCCAGCTCTGTGGGCCTGACAAAAGGTACTTCGGCACCATATTGCCGGGCGATCTCGGCCACCGCTTCACTATCGGTGGACACCAGAACACGGTCGAACAGCCCGGTCTGTCTGGCCACTTCAATGGAGTAGGCTATGAGAGGTTTGCCACAAAAGGGCTTAATATTCTTGCCAGGGATACGTTTACTGCCACCTCTGGCCGGGATTACGGCGATCTTCAATTCAGGCTCTCTTTAACTGCTTGGATAACCCTGGTTTGTTCATCGGCAGTAAGTCCGGGAAATAAAGGTAAAGTAATGGCCTGCCGGTAAAACGTCTCGGCATTTGGAAAATCGCCTGGCTTAAAGCCCATCCGCCGGTAATAAGGCTGTAAATGGATGGGAATATAATGCACATTGGCGCCAATCCCCTTACCCTGCAAGGAAGCGAAAATCTGACTCCGCAGGCTTTCTTCAACACCGATGCTGTACAAATGCCAGGCACTTTTTGCCTGGCTGGATGTCCCTGGCAGCCTGAGCGACAAGCCGGCCAGCGCCTCAGTGTATCTTTGCGCACGCTCACTGCGGGACTCGATAAAGGCATTCAGCCTGCTCAGTTGCGACAAGCCCAGTGCCGCATGCAGATCACTCAGGCGGTAATTGTAGCCCAGCGTCACCTGCTGATAGTACCAGGGACCGTCTGACTCACCTTCCATATGGTCAGGATCACGGGTAATGCCATGGCTGGCAAACTGCCTGAGTTGGCGGGCAATCTCAGGAGCATTGGTCAGCACCGCTCCGCCCTCGGCCGTGGTGATGGATTTGACCGGGTGAAAGCTCAGCACACAGGCGTCCGAATAAACACAACTACCTACCGGTTTATCCCGATAAGTCCCACCCAGGGCATGGCTGGCATCCTCAATTAACTTAATGCCATAAGGTTCAGTGAGCCTTTGAATTGCCTGCATATCGCAACTCAGACCGGCAAAATGCACCACCACCATAACCTTTGGAAGACGATTGGATCTGGCGGCCTGAAGCAGCTTTTCGGCCAGGGCATTGAGACAAAGGTTGCCCGTTTTAACATCAATATCGACAAAATCGACCCGGGCACCGCAATAAAGGCCGCAGTTGGCCGAGGCGACAAAGGAATTGGGGGAGGTCCACAGCCAGTCGTCCGGCCCCAATCCAAGTGCCAGACAGGCAATATGTAAGGCCGAGGTGCCGCTATTAACCGCCACTGTATGTGCAGCGCCGCAATATTCCTTCAGAGCCTGTTCAAACCTGGGAACCTGCTGGCCCTGGGTCAGAAACTGATTTTCCAGTACATCGACCACCGCATCCAAATCGGCTCTGTCGATCTGATGCCTGCCATAGGGAATCGTCATATGGAGGATGCGTCCATCTGCCGTAGTTCTTCCACGGTCAGAAAATGTGGGTTAGTGCCGGAATGGTACTCAAACCTGTCGGACACTGGCTGACCGGTCTCACCCAACTTGTTCTTTTTATAATTGATGTTTTTCTCGAAGAAAGTAATGGGCGGGGCGATGACATAATGATCACTAAATTCCAGAGTGTGGTGTGCCACTTCTTCCGGCACCATCACCTCATGCAGTTTTTCGCCCGGCCGTATACCGATGACTTCGTAGTCACGCTTGCCACTAATGGACTCCACCAAATCGACAATACGCACCGAAGGGATCTTAGGTACGAAAATTTCTCCCCCCTGCATGCGTTGAAAATTCTTCACCACAAACTCCACCCCATCATCCAGGGTAATCCAGAAACGGGTCATTTCTTCGTGAGTGACGGGAAGTTTAGTTTTGCCTTCGGCAATCAGGCTCTTATAAAAAGGCACTACTGAACCACGGGAGCCCACAACATTACCGTATCGGACCACCGCAAACCGGGTACCTTTGGCGCCGGAAATATTATTGGCCGCCACAAACAACTTGTCAGAAGCCAGTTTGGTAGCACCATAAAGGTTAACCGGGTTGGCCGCCTTGTCCGTGGACAGAGCTATCACTCTTGCTACATTGGATTCAATGGCCGCCTCAATCACATTCTGCGCGCCCATGATGTTGGTCTTGATACATTCCATGGGATTGTATTCGGCAGCGGGAACCTGTTTGAGGGCAGCTGCATGGATCACATAATCAACGTCCCGCATGGCTGTTTTCAAGCGATGCTTGTCTCTGACATCACCCAAAAAGTACCGCATACAGGGATGATCGAACTTTTGCTGCATTTCAAATTGTTTGAGCTCGTCACGAGAATAAATGATCAATTTCTTTGGAAAGCTACTCTTCAATACATTGGTAATAAACCGCTGACCGAAAGAACCTGTTCCACCTGTAATCAAGATATTTTTATTATCAAACATAAAGACTATCTTCCTCTCCCAGAATCGGAAACTTATTTAACACCTGTCGCTTTAACTTAGATATATTCTCAGTGGTTTCCTTTCTAAGCACTAGCATTTCAGGAGTAAGTTTCCCACCGAAATAATCTGCTCGATTACCCGAAGTCATAGTCAACTGAATCTTATCTTGACTACGATTACTGAAACAAATCGCATCGTGACAATCATAAGAATAAAGACCGGATGCAGAAACACTAGCACAAATAGGCTTTAGAGATTCCGAATCGTCCACAATTAACTTAGGCACAATCAGCCTCATGTCATGCAGATTACCAAGGTAACAGCAAAAAGTATAAAATCTTTTGATCTCATTAGCCTGACCGAACCCCCCCACTAAATTCATATCTCCAGGAAGATAGATAAGTGTTACATTCTCTGGAATATCACAAGCGCTTATGCAATTACATATTTCATTTACAAAAACCACCAAACTCGTTTCATTAGACCAATTATAAAGCTCGTTAAGCTCTAACTTCGATCCCAGCCTTGGACTATAATAAATGAGAGTAATTTCACTAGATTTAAAATAAGTATCATTATGCACAAAGTTTGCTTTGAATGGCTCACACCTCAAATTTAAACCTAGTTCTCTGTTTTTGTTGAAAAATTGGATTGAGCGCACGAAACGTTTGGAGTTAGAGAATATCAAAACATCCTGTTCTTGACTTACTTTCCGTATACTTACATCATACCGTTGATTGGCAAAAGTTGCAGATACATCAAAACGCATTGACTGGTTTACTAATCGATCTGATATTTTTATCAGACATTCCCTCCACCATACTAACGCCTTATTAAACTCCCTGACGACTTTACTCTCTACGGATGAAGAATATAGAATTTTTATAAATAAAGAGTTAGTGTAATTTACAGTTCCATAAAGTAAATAGAAAAGCAAAGAGCTTCCATTTTGATAGGATAAGAACAGAAGTCTTTTTTGTTGCTCTACTAACTCCTCACCCTCTTTAATCGAAGTAATATCGGCGCTTGATAGGTCGCAAAAAACTGCAAGTTCTCTCATCAATACTTTATAACTAAATTTTTTCTCGTATAAAGTTTTAACTTTCTTCGGTTCATTAAAGAGAAATGGTTCCGTCTTCAACTGGGCAAGGCACTTTTCTTTCTCATCAGCAGTACAAATTATCAATACATCCCTAATATCCAATGCTTTAGCGTTTTTTATTCTAGCCCCATCGGAACAATTGTAACACTCTACCTTTCTTAACAGCAAAGACTGCTCTAAGATCATTCTAGAAACTTTGAATTCATGCTTGGTATAAACAATGGGTCTAAAATTACCTGCAACTTGACTAGCCATATTATTCTTTTCAGAGTAGTCATATTGTTCCTCACCACTATTTTTATAGTACCCAGACTGCTTAGAATGGTGATATTTCTTATCTGAGAATCCCAAATCGACACCGAGCAGATATATTTGCTGCATACCCAAGCTTACAAAAAAATTCATAGCAAAGTTGGTTACCGTGGGAAATGCGAATTTAAGCAGATGATAATTTTCCTCACCTAGTACCTGAAGTGTTGAAACAGTGGAAGATTCACCCTCCTTGAACGCTAGAAATGTATCTTTATATAATTCACAAGTGTCAGGATGGACACCATTACAGGAAATCAGACTAACTTTCTTAAGATACTCCAAGTCTCCAACACGACATGCCCAGTCATAAGTTGAACGATTCTGTTCAATTTCAGCATGAAAATCAGGAACTATTCCATTACGATGCAACACCTGCAGGGCTGTACCGCAGGAAACCACGATAGCTCTATCTTGCCATTCCTTAATTGCTGCAATAGAAAAATCCAGAGAGGGACCATTTCCCACCAAAAAAATCGGTATATCTTTGGTTTTCTGACTCAGATATTGTTCCGGAGAACGCTTTAGAAACGGATACTTTTTCCTAAACACTTCTTTAGTGTGGGCAATCCCATAATAGGCGTGATCGAAATACTCTCCCATTGATATCACCACCTGAAGCTGTTCCCGTAGCTGCGCTATAGCCTGATTCAGAGCGCTATTGTAGTAGGTTTGATAAAAATAAGTGCTATTAAGAACATAAGGACCGATTGCATAAAATTGATTCAGTAGGTCTCTAAACAAGTGTGAGCCATCATCACCAATATTGATATAAACTCTCGCATTGGAAGCATCAATCCGTTGCAGAAGGTTAGCCCAATCAATTGCAAAAAGTGAGGCATAGAAAAAATCCCGGTTGGGTTCACAAAGGAATATCTTCTCCACCTGATGAGCCGTCATCATACTTTCAAGCTGATAACCACAGCCCAAGCCAAACATAATCACTGACTTGATGGTTTCCGGCAGGCTACCCTGCTCCTCTTCCAGCTCTTTAAGTATCTCCTCTGTCTTTGCCACGAACTGGTAGTGAAGGTAGTGTTTAAGCTTGGTTCCAGTGTAGCCAAGTACCAGCCCGTCTTTATGGGGAAACTCAGCAAATCCCTGAAAATTTACTTCCCCTTCAATCTTGGGGCTGTTGCCATACCAGGGAATCAGGCGTTTCTTGTCAATCAGATTGATTTGCCCTTCCGCGTTTCGGATGGGCAACCAAAGTACTGGCTTGTAGTGCTGGAACTCCTTGTGAATGGCCGGAAAATACCTGGCAAAGGCATCCAGATTGGCCTGATAAAGGGCATCTCCATGGGACACATCTGACCAAAGCTCTGGTGTGGCGGGGGCTGTCCAGGGCGGACAATACTCATCTGAAGACTCAAAGAAATGAAATCGCAGCCCTTTTTCAGTTAACTCAGACCAATTGCTTTGCTGAAGCTGGCTGGCGATGGAATTGAACACAGGATGATTATAGTGCTGGTAAATATAGGCTTTGCTTACCGGTACATGCTGTCTGAGTTCAGTCAGGTCTGCAACGATATCCCTGCCATCCTTCTCAATTTGCAGATAGATTGCCGTACCCTTTTGTTTTGCCAGCTCAAGTGTTGCCTTCCAGTCCGAGGCCATGGTTGAACATTTGAAATACTGTGGCTCAGGCTCATAGACAATCAAATGTTTGATATTATGCTCCGCCACCAGTCGGTGGAGGTGAGCCCCTAAACCCAGCCCAAGTACCACCAGCACCTCGGGATAGTCTGAAAGCGGGTCTGCAGCCAGGAGTTTTTTACAGGCGGGCAGTTCCCCCAGTCGTGTAACCTCCCGCAACTGAACATGTTGCTCTTTATCCGCTGATTCGAAATCGATGCTAAGCGCATGTGTCCTGAAAGCGTCCAGGTGCGCAGTGATTTCCGCTTCAGGGTGAAAGCCGTAAAACGTCCTTCCCGAGCCGTAATCAACCAGGTTGTATTCCCCATACTTGTTGCAGAACAGGGAAATATTCTGCGAAGGCTGATTGATATATTTCAGCAGGGAGGGGATATTACGCTGAAAGGCATTGATACTTTCGTGACTGGTTTTGGCGATATGGGCAGCCAGTTGTTCTTCCAGTTGTGCCTGGCGCTCTTCATCTCTTTCTATATGCAGGCGAATATTCTTCAGCATCTTATCTCTTGTACTTCTTGATGGCCTTTTTGCTCCTGACAAAGCTGGTCAGAGTGGCTTCAGTGCTGGCTAACAAGGGCTGGATTCGTTCCTTGATAAGCCGATTGCATGCCAACTCCGCTTCTATAAAGGCTTTTTTTTGGGAATCTTCAAGTGAGGCAAGATGAGTCATAACGAGTTCGTCCCGCTCACTGACCAGGCGCAGCAACTCCTGGGTATCGGGCTCTTCATGGCAAAGAAGCCCGGTAAGGGCTTCATTATTGACCAGCAATTCAGGGAAGGAATGGGCGTGATTCAGATCTAGCTTATTCACACTGCCGCTTGTTGTTTCTGCCGCCTGGCTTCGTAGGCCTCTTGCTTGGCCTGTTCGGGGATCTCGGCCCAGGCAGTCTTAATGGGTAGCATCAGACTAATGGCTTCATCCATTATCTTCAAGCTGTTCTGCACATTGGCATCCACCAGCCGTTGAATAATGTAGTCGTAGAGGGCATAGAGGTTGTTGGAAACGTCACCCTCCACATCCATATCCAAGGTGTCCCGCAGATTCATAACAATGGCCGTCGCGCGGGACAAGTGCTGGGATTTGCCTTCGTACTCCTTACGCTCCATACAGCCTTTGGCGATAGCCATACGATCCAATGCTCCCTGCATCAGCATCAGGGTCAACTTGTGCGGATCAGCCTGGGCGATATCCTGTTTGAGGTTACCCTTTTTATAGGCATTAATACCTTTTAAAGACATCAGTAATTCCCCTTAGAAGCCGGTATTGGCCAGTGCCGCCATCAAAGCACTGCCGGTTTGATTCAATTTGGATACGGTCTGGTCGAGCGCCAGATATTTGTCGCGCAGAATCTGTTCGTAATTCATCATTTGCAGTTCTACCCGTTCACGCTCATCGGACAACAGATCCTTTTGGTCCTTGTAGGATTGTTCTCTTGTTCTGAGCAAGCCGCCAAAAGTGGTATATTCATGCACGAACTCGTAGGCTCTCGATGCGATACCATTCTTGTCGTCGGTAAAAAGCTTGGCAATTTCATCGAAGTTGTCTGCCAGGGCGTCACTCAATTTGTCTTCGCCACTGCCAAGGCCGAATTCATCAAATTCGGAGATTTCCAGCTTACCGTCCTCGCCAAAGGAAATTCCCATCTGGAACAAAGTGCCCAAAGCCGATGAAGGCACGCTACCTGATACAATGTTAGACAAGCCGCTTTGAATGCCTCTGGCCATAAAATCACCTGCCAGAGCGCCATCTTCTTCAAGCTCTGAGACACCATAACGGGTCAGCTTAGTGATTTCGGACATCAGTGAATTATAGTTGTCGACGAAATCGCGGATTTTCTTCTCTACCCCATCCTTGTCATAGCCTATTTCCAGTGTCGAGGTCTGGAATTCACCCAAGGCATCCTTAGTTGATACTGTGGTGGCATCAAAGGCCACACTTTCTATAACGTTTTCAAAACGATTGGTGGTGCTTTCCACCAGGATACCATCGATGGTGGCCTGAGCGTTTTGGGCCGTCTTGGCGTAACCCAGATAGGAGGCGGTTTCGCTGGAGTCAGTGGTGGATACCCGCTGCAGATCGGCAATATCATTATTGTTGACGATCTGCAGATCATTGCCGGTACCGGTTTTTTCTGAGGTAAAAACCAGTTTGACGCCACCGTCAACGGTACCGGTATTCACTATGCTGGCGGTCACGCCAAAGTTGCTGGTGTTAGCATTAACCTTATTGCGCAATTGCTCAAGAGTCATGCCGGCCGTAACACTGATATCAAAACTGTCACTGCCCACCTTGAACGTCAGGGATCCGGCGGTGCCGCTGACAGAATCGGATTTGCTCGAGAAGCCCCCCAGGGATGCATCGGCCGTTTCCACCCGGCTGCCACTGGCAAGCTGGGTAACAGCTATCTGATAAGAACCTGTAACGGCGCTGCTGGAGGCCTCAGCGGTAAACGGGCCTTTTGCGCCTTCTTCGGTCACACCAGGATGGGAAACCACGGCGGAACGTTTGGATAGTTGCGTATCTCTGCGCAGGGCATCGACGGAGGTCTTGAATTCGTCCATTTTGGACTTAAGGGTGCCGATACCGGAGATCACGGCATCCAGCGTCTCTTCTCTTTTATCCAGACGAGCGATCTTGGGCTGACGCTCGACCTCTAAAAGTTGTTTGACCAGGTCGTCCAAAGCCAGACCTGAACCTACACCTAACGACTGGATAGCCATGATTTACCTCAATTAATCAAACTGACTTGTTAAACAGTACTCCAACTGCGGCTCCAACTTCTGATTGGAGATTGCGAATCCTTTCAGCCAGTTTTAACACTTCTTCAGATGGTATTTGCCGAATCACGTCGCCGGATTCCGCATCCGTCACTTTAATCACAGAGCGCCGACTGCCTTCGTCATAGGAGAAATTCAGGTCGCGCCTCTGTGTCTGCACAAAGTCACGAATTTCCTCAATGGCGGATTCCACGCTCGATTCTTTATCGGCTGATTGGGCCTTTGCTTTAGCCTCTTCGGCTTTAAGAACTTCAGTCTCAGACTGTTGCTGTTCGTTCTTGACAGCCGGGTCGGTGTTCCCCTCCCGGGAAGTCTTCAAATCCTGTCTGGACGTCAGGGATTCTAAAGCAAGACTCTGACCAGTTTGTGAAAAATTAACGTCCATTTTTCACCTCCACTCGCAGCAATGCGAGAAAAAGGCCACCATACATCAGTATAGTGGCCGATGATGATTAGCCCAACAGGGACAAAGCAGCCTGAGGGCGCTGATTTGCCTGGCTCAGTACAGAGACTGAAGCCTGCTGGATAATCTGGTTACGGGTCAGCTCGGCCGTTTCCGCCGCAAAGTCAGTATCACGAATACGTGAACGGGCACCCGTTACGTTTTCGGCGATATTGCTCAGGTTACGGATGGTGGACTGGAAGCGGTTTTGCAACGCACCCAAATCCGCCCGGGCGGCACCGATAGTCGAAATGGCAGTATCGATTGACGTCAGTGCAGCAGATGCATCTGCAGCCGTCGCCACGCTCAAACTACCAATGCTCAGACCAGAGGCGCCATAACCACCGCTGCGGCTGAGGTTGACAGAAATCGTCTGACCACCATTGGCGCCAACAAGGAATGCTGCGGAGTAGCTGCCCGTCAACAAATCGACACCACCGAACTGAGTATCAGTTCCGATACGGCTGATTTCCTGTTTCAACGCCGACACTTCTTTTTGCAGTGCGGTTCTGTCAGCAGAGGTGTTGATACCATTTTGCGACTGAACAGCCAACTGACGGATACGTTGCAGTGAGCTGGTAATCTCCTGCATTGCCCCTTCAGCGGTCTGCGCCAGGGAGATGGCGTCATTGGCGTTACGCACAGCCTGGTTCAGGCCCTGGATCTGCGACGTCATCCGGTCAGAGATCTGCAAACCGGCCGCATCATCGGCAGCCCGGTTGATACGAAAGCCAGATGACAGACGCTCATAGGATGTAGACAATGCATTACCCGTGCTGAACAACTGACGTTGAGCATTCAACGATGACACGTTGGTGTTTACATATAAACTCATGAAGTTACCTCCTGAAAGCCTTCTCCGGTTCGTACCAAAGTCAGCTTGCCTCAAATCAACTCATTACTGAGTTGCCTCACACTTGAACAATGGCCAGAGCCAAAATCCAAAACTTAAAATACCCCTCGACTTTAGGTATCGGCCGACCTTTGAGCTTCTTTAGGAAAAAAAAACAAAAAAACTTTAACCTGATGCTATGCATTTGTTTTTACTTGGATATTTTCAAATAGAAAGTCGTTCAATCGAGTCATGAGAAGCGTTAAGGGCAAGTGTTCACAAGACTGCCGGCAAGTCTTCACTTGCAGCGCAAGTTGGCGGGCTGCTAATCTGCAGGAAGAGATTTTTGAACTGGCACGCTACGTGCTTAGAGTTTTGATAGAAAGAATTTTGACAGAAAGTTGCAATGCCGAGGTCATTAAGCCGGCAACGCCAACAAAATAAAAAAGGCCGGGTCAGGGACCCGGCCAACTTGCTCAAGTTAGGAGAACGAGCAAATCTGGTTTCGCTCCGGCTGCGGGTTTGAGAATGAAAACTGGCCTCTCAACCACCTACACTCTCAGTCCCGTCAGTCGGCGTTTTCTTCCCAGGGTCCGGCAGCAATGCTGCCGGACACCACTCTCCAGGCGGAGAGCTCTGCTTCCTTGCGGCAACAATCAACCTGGGGTTGGCTTGTCGCCCGGGCGGCCTCTCATTTCCTACCCTCTCTTACGAGTTCTGTTAACCCTGCAGCAGCGACAAGGCTGACTGAGGTCTTTGGTTTGCCTGACCAAGCACTGTGATGCTGGCCTGCTGGATGATCTGCCAGCGGGTCAGTTCTGCCGTTTCGACGGCAAAGTCTGTGTCCCGGATGCGCGATCTTGCCGCTGACACGTTCTGCGAGATATTGCTCAGGTTGCGGATAGTTGACTGGAAACGGTTTTGTATCGCACCCAGATCCGCCCTGGCCCCGCCTATGGTGGAGATGGCTGCATCAACAAGGGCCATTGCGCCGGAAGCCTCGGCCGCTGTGGCAACCGTCAGGTTCACGCCACCAAACAAGCCTGAAGCACCGAAGCCGCCCTGCCGGGAAATATTCACGCTGATGGACTGGCCTGCATTGGCGCCGACCAGGAAGACTGCCGAATAAGTGCCGTCCAGTATATTCACACCACCAAACTGAGAGGTACTGGCGATACGACTGATTTCCTGTTTCAGGGCCGACACTTCTTTCTGCAAAGCCAGACGGTCAGAGGAACTGTTGATACCGTTTTGCGACTGCACGGCCAGTACCCTGATGCGCTGCAAGGCACCGGTGATCTCCTGCATGGCGCCTTCGGCCGTCTGGGCCAGGGATATCCCGTCATTAGCATTTCGCACGGCCATGTCCAGGCCCTGGATCTGTGACGTCATACGATCGGATATTTGCAAACCGGCGGCATCATCCTTGGCACTGTTGATCCTGAATCCGGACGACAAACGCTCGAATGAGGTACTCAACTGATTGTTTGAGGTAAAAAGTTGTCTGGTCGCATTCAGCGACGAGACGTTGGTATTAACATATAAGCTCATTTCTCTCTCCTAACGCCAGACTGGTTTTATTGTTGTTATCGTCACCAGCCCTGATGGGCGCATCGACAATTTAAAGGTTGGCACATAAAGTGCTTTTATTTTTTTGCCTGTCGGTTTTCCGACTGGCAATTGCCGGTGTCAAAGCCTGTAATGTAAAAGTGAGCGCAAGCTCTGGTCGACTGGGCGGGTTTGATGGCCAAACCTCAAACCTCTCACTACCTCCTGGCGTCATTCCCGCCGGTCGACCGCTTACAAAAATGGCTATCCTGCCTGTAAGTCTTTTTCATCCCTGGTCTGATCAAGTTATCCGGTAATTTGTCTGTCTTCGGGTCGGTTACAGCTTGCCCCCACAATCCTGTATTCCGACCTTTTCTCTGCTCCCGTCACTTACTTAAGCGTTTGAGAGTCTGCATTCAGGTGTCAATGCTTGCCCCCGCACCCATGTCATCTGACAGTTTTATCCGTGTAATGCTTACTTATTATCCCTGCAGCAGTGACAGGGCCGCCTGTGGACGTTGATTGGCCTGTCCCAGAACTGTGATACTCGCTTGCTGGATAATCTGCCAGCGGGTCAGTTCTGCCGTTTCGACGGCAAAGTCTGTATCCCGGATGCGCGATCTTGCCGCCGACACGTTCTGCGAGATATTGCTCAGGTTACGGATGGTGGACTGGAAGCGGTTTTGAATCGCACCCAGATCCGCCCGGGCACCACCGATAGTGGAAATTGCGGTATCTACCAGAGACAAGGCTCTTGAAGCTTCCTGGGCTGTGGCGACCGAGACATTGACGCCGTTGAACAGACCCGACGCGCCGAATCCGCCGGTCCGGGAGATATTTACGCTGATGGACTGTCCCGCATTGGCACCGACCAGGAACACGGCCGAATAGGTACCATCGAGGATATTCACCCCACCAAACTGCGAAGTTGAGGCAATACGGCTGATTTCCTGTTTCAACGCCGAGACTTCTTTTTGCAGGGCCAGACGGTCAGAGGAACTGTTGATACCGTTTTGCGACTGGACGGCCAAAACCCGGATACGTTGCAGGGCATTGGTAATTTCCTGCATGGCGCCTTCGGCCGTCTGGGCCAGGGATATCCCGTCATTGGCGTTTCTTACGGCCATATCCAGGCCCTGGATCTGCGCCGTCATCCGGTCAGAAATCTGCAGGCCGGCCGCATCGTCCTTGGCACTGTTAATTCGAAAACCTGAGGACAGGCGTTCGAAAGAGGTGCTCAGTTGGTTATTGGAAGTGAACAGTTGTCTGGTCGCGTTTAACGACGACACATTAGTATTGACGTACAAACTCATGATTTTCTCCTAACTTGATCGATAAATACGCCAGACTTATTATTTTTGTCAGTTATCTTGGCGAGAGCCGGCCATTTTATTGTTATTGTCGGCCTGACCCAGGTTCACCGGCTTGTTGTTATTATTAATGCTCGGTGCCTTTGTACTAGTTATCGAACCATTCAGAGAAAAGCTTTAGAGAAATTTTTTCAAACAAAAAAACCCGATGAAATTCAACAATTTCCCGGGGGATACAAATGGCTTTAGTGGTGTAAAAATGGCCGGGGTTTCCCCCGGCCAACCGCTCTTTCGTTAGGAGAGAGTGAGCGAAGCTCCCTTCCGTTTGACGATGAAACCTCTCACATTACCTCCTGGCGTCATTTTCAAACGGTAAGAGTCATTAACCCAGCAACTGCAGTGCAGCCTGAGGGCGCTGGTTCGCCTGGCTGAGAACCGTGCTGCTGGCCTGCTGGATAATCTGATTACGGGTCAGTTCCGCAGTTTCTGCCGCAAAGTCGGTATCACGGATCCTGGAGCGTGCACCGGATACGTTTTCCGAGATGTTGCTCAGGTTACGGATAGTGGACTGGAAGCGGTTTTGCAGCGCACCCAAATCGGCTCTGGCCCCACCAATACTGGAGATGGCCGCATCGATCGAGGTCAGTGCCGCAGAAGCATCTGCTGCAGTGGCCACACTAAGGCTTCCAATGCTCAGACCAGAGGCACCGAATCCACCTGTTCTGGACAGGTTGACGGAGATAGTCTGGCCGCCATTGGCGCCCACCAGGAAGGCCGCTGAATAGTTACCTGTCAGCAGATCCACCCCACCAAACTGCGTAGTCGAGCCGATACGGCTGATCTCAGTTTTCAGGGCTGATACTTCTTTTTGCAGAGCGGCGCGGTCAGCACTGGTATTAATACCGTTTTGTGACTGAACGGCCAACTGACGGATACGTTGCAGCGAGCTGGTGATCTCCTGCATTGACCCTTCAGCGGTCTGTGCCAGGGAGATACCGTCGTTGGCATTCCGTACGGCCTGGTTCAGGCCCTGGATTTGCGAGGTCATACGGTCAGTGATCTGCAAACCGGCAGCATCATCGGCGGCGCGGTTGATACGGAAACCGGATGACAGACGCTCAAACGAAGTGGACAATTGATTTCCGACGTTGGACAACTGACGTTGTGCATTCAACGACGAAACGTTGGTATTTACATACAAGGACATGGACTTCTCCTACACTCTCAGTCCAGCGGGTGCTGGCATCCGGCTTACGCCGAATAGTTCTAAAAAACATTTTAGAAACAATAACTTCTGATGGAAATTACTGTTACTGGCTCTCTCGCTTAAGGTTATCGACGTCCCCGCAAAAGCCTTTAGAAAAATTTTGCCGCCGGCATTGCCGGGCGGTCATAAATTGCCGCCTTTGCAATAGCTAACCACTTGAGTTTCAATGTCTTTTAAATCCGAAAAAACAGACTGAAAAATGTTCGACATGCAGAACCCACCGCTCTGGCAAAAAGCTCCCCACAATGCCTTTACCGATCTTTGTCTGTTTCGGAATCAGTTGTTTTGTTGCTTTCGCGAAGCAGGCAACCATATCAGTGCCGACGGGACGGTGCGGATTCTTTGTCTGGCGAAAAATGGCGGATTGCTGAGACAGCAGAAAGTGTCTGTTCCGGGGGTCGATCTGCGCGATCCCAAACTCTCCGTCACTCCTGATGGGAAATTGCTGTTGCTGGCTTATGCCCGTTATGCCACAAAGGACAACAAGACATTATACGGCCAACCCACCACCTGGTTGTCACAGGACGGACAAAGCTGGTCCAGTGCCAAAGCCTTTGCCGACAAGAATTGGTGGCTGTGGAGACTGACCTGGCATGCCGGACGGGCATATGGAGTCGCTTACAACAGGTCTGCCCAGCAGGTCAGACTCTATGCCGGCAACCCAAGAGCCACTTTCGATTGTATCGAACCGGACTTATTCAGCCTGAAAACCCGGGGCAAGGGCTACCCAAATGAATCGGATCTGCTGTTTCAGCAAGACGGCACCCTGTTGGTATTGCTCAGACGAGATGCGGACAGTTGCACGGCCCAGTTGGGAATAGCCAAGCCACCTTACCGGCGCTGGCAGTGGCAGGATTTGGGTTTCTACCTGGGGGGGCCGGCCATGAAACAACTGGATGACAAGACAGCGTTGCTGGCAGGTAGGATCTGGCAGAAAAGAGGACCGAAAACGGCGCTGGTCTCACTGGACTTACACTCGAAAAAAGCGAAACTTCTGAAGGTGTTGCCGTCAGCAGGAGACAACAGTTACCCCGGTCTGGTGCTGGATAACGGGGACTTGTATGTGAGCTATTACTCCAGTCATCTGCAACACAAAGCCTGTATTTACCTTCATCATTTCAGGCTGGATTCGTTGATGATCCAGATTTAGATATAGTCAAACAGGGACAGGCCCGTTACCCGACCAAAGGTGGCCTGGGCGGCCTGCAGGGCGGTTTCCTGCCGGCTTAGATCTGACACGGCCTTAGCGTAATCCACATCTTCAATATCAGAGCGGGTCGATTTGGCGGCTATTTCCAAATCCAGGTTGGACTCGAAAATAGACTGGGCCACATTCAGTCGCCCACCCACTCCGGCTGTCGCCGCTCCCAGCTTGTTCATCCCGTTGTCAATGCCGATCAGGGCATCGTCCAACTTTCTTGTAAAAGCTTCGCCGGTCAGGCTGGGATCGCTTAACGCATGAAAAAAATCGTCCAGGGTCTGGGCCAGATTCTTCTTCTGTGGCGCATCCAACTGGAAGTTCACCGTGTCCCCGGGACCGCCTTCAATAGTAAATTGCATGCCGTTAAAGGTAAAAGGCTCCTCAGAGGTGAAATTGACCGTGCCCAGGTTGGCGCCGGTCCCTGTATTGGTAATGGTGGCCTGGGTGCCTGCGCCGTTAATCTGGATCTGGAACTGATTGTTGGCTGGCGTCACCGCGTCATAATTCTGTTGATGGAAACGATCGAAATCCGACTGAGGAGTGATTTTCAGTGCCGAGTCGGCTGCCGAACCGCCGGTAATAGTCGACGTCAGCCTGGCCAGCACATCCTCAAAGACCGTCTTGCCTGAATCGGTGGACTGCACACGAACCGAGGGGGAAAGCTGGATGTTGTTGACCCCTTCATCCCCCTGGAACTGGTACTTGTTGCCGGTGGCAGCCGGGTCATAGACAAAGGCCGGTGACTGGGACTGGTAACCGGCAAAGATATAATCGCCCGCCGCATTTCGGGTATTCATGGCATCAAATACCTGGTCGCGGATCTCGGCAATCTCCACAGAGATGGCCAATCGGTCTTCCGGCGCCACCGCCCCACTGCCTGACTGAATGGCCAGTTGGCGAGCCCTGAGCACCGCATCGTTAATATTGCGCATGACCGCTTCCTGTTCTTCCAGGGCACTGGTCAGGAAGTTGTTGTTACGCTGAAATTGCTCCAGTTGCTCCAGTTCTTCGGTCAGCCGTATGACCTTGGAAGCGCCAACCGGATCGTCAGAGGGGCGCAACAGCTTTTTACCTGTCGCCAGTTGCTGCTGGATATCGGCCAGATCACCCTGGTTGTTCAGAATATTCTGAATACTGCGATCATAAAGCTGGTTGGTTGATATGCGCATATTTGCCCCTGCACTCTTACCTTATCTGACCGAACTTAAAATAGTATCAAACAGCGACTGGGCCGTGGACAAGATCCTGGCCGAAGCCGCATAGGCCTGCTGGAAACGCACCAGGTTGGCCGCTTCTTCATCCAGGCTCACCCCGGAAACAGACTCATACCAGTCACTGGACTGTTGTTCCATGGCGGTGGCTGCCTTTAACTTGATATCGGCCGTCGCTGCTTTTTCACCAACGGAACTGACGGTTTGTGCGTAAGCGCCATGAAAAGTGGTGCCGTTCTGGTTACTGAAGGGCGTACTCACATCCCGCCTGACGGTGTTGGCTTCCTGCAATCCGGCCAGCTCAAGGCCGTTCCTATTGTCGTCCACCCCATTGGTATTATAACTCAGAGTGAAGCGATCCCCGGCCTTTGGAACTCCTTCGAGGCTCACATCATAGCCTGGAAAGTCATCCTGGGCAGCAAAGGCTGCCGGCCAGGCCGGCCCGGCACCGCTTGTTTCAGCCTGGGCCAACAGATTGCGCAGATCCGGGGCACCGGTTACCACGGTGATCACGGTACCGGCACTGTCCAGCACCTGATAGGAGTCGGGGCCGGTAAAGAGGATCTCAGCAGGCGCACCGACACCACCACCGGGGGCCGCACCCGGTCCAAGTAACCCGCCAGCCCCGTCAAAGGCAGAGCCGTCCGTGCCGCCGGATACTGTGGTGTTGGTCACCGAAGTGGACAGGACTGAGGCGGCACCCAGATTGCCAATATCCCCCTCGGCCTTAATCGGCGAGGCGAAGGCCAGATCCTCGCCCCGCACTATGTCCATGGTGATCTGCGAGGAGGTATAGCGGGTGGGTTGCAACAGGAACTCGTCGCCGACCGCATAGGTGCCACCGCTGGGGAACTCCAGCTCCAGGCCATCCATGATAGGTTCCCAGGTACCGCCAGCCGCATTCAGGCCGGTAAAGGTCTGGGTAATAGGATTACCGCTGGTGTCCAGTGAAGGCGACCCATCCGGGTTGAGCAGCTCCACTGTAATATCCAGGGTGGGGCCTGCGTTTACCGCATCGATGGTAATCTTATAGTCAGAGGTACTGAGCATCTCCGCGTCGCCTGCCGCAACCCGCCCGTTGATCACCAGGTTGGCCGCAGAGTTACCGGCGTAATTGAGGGCCTGTGCTGAAGGCAGGCTGAAGATATCGGCTCCTAACTGGCCATCGTAATCCATGCCCAGATTATTCTGCTCGTTCATGGCATCGGCAAACGCCAGCGCCAGTTGTCCCAGCTCCCGCTGTGCAGGCGCCAGAACCTCGTCACGGAAAGAAAAAATACCGCCCAGCTTACCGCCAAGATCGGTCTCGGCCACATTCAGTACCGTGGGTTTGCCATTGCTGGACAGTTGCAGGTTACGCCGGGTGATATCAGGATCGCCGGCAGTCTGGAACACATTGAACACCCCCGCTTCCATTACCAGCGACTGACCCGTAGTGAGGTTAACCAGAGTGGAGCCATCGTCCTGCACACGGGTTTCGATGGACACCAGTTCAGCCAGATTCCTGATGGCCAGATCCCGCTCGTTCTTCAGTACGCCAGCTTCTTCGAACCGGTTACCCGTCTGTACATCGCGAATCTGGCTGTTGAGATCAGAGATATTCCGGATCAGGTCATTGGCCTCCTTGGTCAGGGAGTCCAGTTCCTGGTTCAGCTCGATCTCAGAGCGGTTCATATACTCAGACAAACTGGAAATGCGCTCCATCAGGGATTTGCCTTCCCCCAGCACCAACCCACGGGCAGACACATTATCCGGCTCGTCGATAGCCGTCTGCAACGACCCGAAAAAACGGCTCAGGCTGCCGGAGATACTGTTGGCTTCGCTGGCGAGGATATTGTCCATCTGGGCAATACGTTCATAAAAAGCCTGTGCCTCTCCCAGTTTGGAGGTGTCACGACGCAGTTGATTCTGCGCAAAGACGTTGAGGATTCGCTCAGTCGTGCCCTGCCCCACGCCCCCAGTCAGCTCGGCAACAAACGTGGTGCGTTCACGCACAAAGCCTTCGGTATTAACGTTGGCGATATTATGGCTGGTGGTGCGCAGCAGGGTATTTTGCGCATTGATACCGCTGGTTGCGATGGAGAAAAGATCTGCCGTACGTATAGCCATGCTTTGAGTCCGGTTGGGTTACTGGCCGCCAGCTTGTTTGGCGACGGGCGTGAGTGCCATCTCGTTTTCCTGCATGGCTTTGCTTTGCAAGACTTGTGCCTGGAACCCAGAGGTAAACTGCTCACCGTGGAGTACTTTCATGATCTTGTCGGCGTAGTGAGGATCGGTGGCATAGCCGGCCCGTTGCAGGGCATTGAAGTAAGCCCGGCTGTCCGATGTCTGCTCAAGGGCCTCGGCATACCTGGGGTTGCTCTGGATAAAATCTGCATAGTCCTGCAGGGAGTCGGAGAAGGATCCATAGGCGCGAAATGCAGCCTTTTCCGAGTGCGCCACGCCATCCTTGTATTCCAGGGTATTAACCAGGGCCTTGTCCCCCTGCCAGGCCCGGCCTGCCTTGATGCCGAATAAATTGTGGCTGTTTTGCCCGGATGACAGATGAATCATCTGGCTTCCCCAACCGGTTTCAACGGCCGCCTGGGCCACCAGGGCACGGGGATCCAGGCCCAGTTCACCGGCAACCTGTTCTGCATAGGGCATCAGACCGGCAATAAAGCTCTGCGGATCGTCAAAAGCCGGCAGTTTGTTGCCGGGCCAGGAGACGGGTCCCAGCACCTGCTCCTGGGCGTTGTCTATGGCCTGGGCCTGTGGCCGGTTCAGACTGGACAGGTTACCGTCGTTCCGCAGGACACTGGCCGGCGTGAAGTTTTCCATATCGCCTCCCAGTTGCTGCATGATGATCTTGGACAGACCAATAGAACCACTGGCGGCCAGATGCGTGGCCAATTGCTGGTCATGCATGTCCCGGTAGAACTTCACCTGCTCAGAGTTAAACGGACTGTTCTCATCCGCCAGCACGTCCTGAGCATCCCGCATGGATTTCAGCATCATCCGCACGAAAATGGCCTCAAACTGGGTGGCCGCTTCCTGAAGGGCCTGCTTATCCCCGGACACAGCCGCCTTACGCAGCGTATCCAGCCCCTTCAGGTCATGGGTGTTGCGCGACTGTTCAAGCTGATCAAGGGAAAAACGCGATTCCATAACCTACTCAGATGATAATCAGTTGGCCCTGCAGGGCGCCGGCGGCGCGCAGGGCTTCGAGGATGGCCATCAGATCGCCGGGTGCGGCACCCACTTCGTTAACGGCCCGTACCAATTGGTCCAGGGTAACCCCAGGATCGAACTTGAACATGCGGCTGTCATCCAGGTTCACATCGACGACGGACTGAGTAGTCACCACTGTCTCCCCTTCGGCCAGGGCATTGGGCTGGGAGACCTGTTGATTCTCAGTAATGGTCACCGTCAGGCCGCCGTGTGTGACGGCCGCAGGCAGCAATTTCACATCCTTGCCGATGACGATAGTCCCGGTCCGGCTGTTGATGATGACCTTGGCCGGTGCATCGGCCGGTTCGAATTCAAAATTTTCCAGGGTGGCCAGAAAACCCACCCGTTGTCCTACTTCACGGGGGGCTGAGACCCTGACTGAGGCAGCGTCGATAGGGGTCGCTATCACATAGCCGTTGGCCGGGTCGGCACCCAGTCGCTGGTTGATGGTTTCGGCAAGAATCTTCGCCGTGGAAAAATCCGGATAGTGCAGGTTCAGGGTCAGAAAATCGTTCTGCATCAGGCCGCTTGGCACGGCGCGCTCAACAATGGCGCCATTGACAATGGAGCCGACCGTGGGGGTATTGGAGACAATGCGAGAACCATCGGCCCCTTCTGCGCCAAACCCGCTGACCACCAGACTACCCTGGGCCACCGCATAAACATTGCCGTCCAGCCCCTTAAGGAAGGTCTGCAGCAAGGTGCCGCCACGTAGGCTGTCGGCCTCGCCGATGGAGGACACAGTCACATCAATGGTCTGGCCCGGCTTGATAAAGGCCGGCAATTCCGCATGCACCGCCACGGCCGCCACATTCTTAATCTTGGGCTTGAGACTGCTGGGCATCATGATGCCGAAATTGGACAACATGGTACGAAAACTCTGTTCGGTAAAGGGACTCTGTTCACCCGTACCGGGCAGGCCCACCACCAGGCCATAGCCCACCAGTTGATTGCTGCGCACGCCCTGGATGGACACCAGGTCCTTGATGCGCTGGGCGGCCTGCAGGGGCCCACTCAACCCCAGGCACAAGATAAGGAGAGAAACCATACTACGCATATCGCCTCCTAGAAGGGCCACCATTCGGATGAAAAGAACTTGGTCAGCCAGCCTTGCTGCTGCGCCTTGGCAAAGGTGCCCGTGCCGCTGTACTGGATACGGGCATTGGCGACCTTGGAGGAGACCACTTCGTTGTCGGGGCTGATATCGGCTGCCCGGACAATACCGGTCAGACGGATATATTCATCGCCGTTATTGAGCGTCAGCCATTTCTCGCCCCGCACCACCAGATTCTGGTTGGGCATCACCTGGGTAACCGTGACCGAAATATTGCCATTGAGGCTGTTGCTCTGGTTGGCGGCCGCGTTTCCATCGAATTCATTCGCCGAATTGATGCCCAGTTGTATGGATTCATTACCAATATTCACGGCATTCCCTCCCAACCCGGCGATGGGTTGCAGGTCTACCGCTGTCTCACGACTGGTATTGGTGCCGGCACTCTTTGAAGCGCTGGTGTTTTCACGCAGGACGATAGTGATAATATCTCCTACCCGCCTGGCTTTGACGTCCGAATACAGACTGCTGGCAAACTCCTGCTGGAATATTGAGCCGTCATCATTCACCCGCTGCTCAGGCATATCCGGCATCACCGGTGCAAAGAAGGGATCATTGGGGGCCGGCCCCCGATGCGCCGTGCTCATGCAACCGGACAAGGCCAGGATAAAGAGTAAACAGAAGGGTACTTTCATCACATCAACCCGTTATAGCTGCTGAATCACCTGACCGAGCATCTGGTCCACCGATGAGATCACCTTTGAGTTCATCTCATACAGGCGTTGGCTCTCAATCAGGTTGACCAGCTCTTCGGTCACATTCACGTTAGAGGTTTCCAGTGATCCCTGCATGATGGTGCCCAGACCTTCCAACCCAGGCACACCTTGCAGCGGCGCACCGCTGACAGCCGTTTCCACAAACAGGTTCTGCCCGATGGGCTGCAGGCCGGTGGGGTTAATAAAATCTGAAATGGTCAATTGGCCCAGCACCACTGGCTCTGCCTGACCGCGGATAGTGGCTGACACTTCACCATCCTGGGAGATGGTGATCTGCTGGGCATCCTCGGGAACGGCGATCACCGGCTGGAGCTGAAAACCGGCGCCCGGAGTGACCATCTCGCCATCTTCATTGAGGGTAAACTGCCCATTACGGGTATAGGCAATGGTACCGTCAGGCTGAAGGATTTCGAAAAAGCCACGACCTTGAATGGAGATATCCAGCGCATTGTCTGTGGTCAGCATGTTGCCCTGAGTAAAGGCTTTTTGCGTGGCCACCACTTTGGAACCGGCACCGAGCATCAGGCCAGAAGGCAGCTCTGTATCGGCCGAGGAGCGACCGCCGGGCTGATTGATGTTCTGATAAAGCAGATCTTCAAAGATGGCGCGGCTTTTCTTGAAACCCACAGTGCTGGCGTTGGCCAGGTTGTTGGAAATCACCGAGACATCGGTTTGGGCCGCATCCAGGCCGGTCTTACTGATCCATAATGCTGGGTGCATACATCACCTCCACCTGATGGTTTAAATTCAATTACTTACAGGATCTGCAGCAACCTGTTGGCGCGCAAATCTATGTCGTCAGCCTGCTTCATCAGCTTCACCTGCATTTCATAATGCCGCTGCAGGCTGATCAGGCTGACCATTTCCTCTATGGGATTGACATTGCTGCCTTCCAGCATGCCCGTCATTAATCTGACGTTGATGTCCTCATCGGCGACGGTGCCGTCCTTCATGCGGAACAGACCGTCATCCCCCCGCTCCATTTGTCTGGTATCGGGGTTAACCAGCTTCAGTTGACCCACCTCGGCCAGTACTTCCACCGGCGCCCCCTGGGGGCGGATGGAAATCGTGCCGTCGGTGGCGATATTGATCTTCGACAAAGGCAGCGGCAGCGCAATGGGGCCGGCGTCACCCAGGATCAGGTTGCCATGGCCATCTTCAAGCAGGCCGTCGGCGCCTACCTGCAGGTTGCCCGCACGGGTATAGGCTTCATTGCCCTGCGCATCCTGCACCGACAACCAACCTGGCCCCTGAATGGCCACATCCAGTTCCCGGTCCGTCTGGATCATGGCCCCGCCTTCATAATTGTTGGACGGGGTTTCGGTCATGGAAAACACCCGCGTCGGCAAGCCTTCACCAAAGGCCGGCATGGCCCTGGCCTGCTCAAGCTGGGCTTTGAACCCCGTCGTCTGGGCATTGGCCAGGTTATTGGCCCGCACAGACGTGGCCAGCAGATCCTGCTTGGCACCGCTGGCCGCGATATAGAGCAATTTATCCATGACACTTTCTTGACTGATTAAACCTTACAGGTACTAAAGCAATTTGGGTGCCAAGTGGGTGAAACGTGACAGGTGACGGGTAACAAGTAAGGAGGAGCAAGGAGTTAGGTAGAGGAAAGCTTGGTGTTCAGTTGACGGGCCATCTCAAAAAGAAGGGGTGAAGCTAAGTACACCTCACCCCTCACTCATCTCCCCTAACTGAATTACCTGATATTCAATACCGTCTGATTCAACTGGTTATTCACTTCCAGAGCGCGGGAGTTGGCCTGGAAGTTACGCTGGGCGATAATCATATCGATCAGCTCCGAAGTCAGGTTAACGTTGGCCTGCTCCAGTGCGGATGAATTGATGGTGCCAAATGTTCCGGTTGTGGCCTCTCCGGCCAGGGCTTCGCCGGACAGAATACTTTCCTGCCACTGGGTATTGCCCTTCTGGGTCAGGCCCTGCTCATTGGCGAAGCGCACCAGGGTTACCCGGCTCAGCGGCTCTGAAGTGCCGTTGGAATAAGTGGCTCGCACCAGACCATCAGGGCCGATATCGATGCCCGTCAGGCGGCCCACCGGCAAGCCATCCTGATCCAGCGCCGTTACCTCAAAGGCCGAGGCAAACTGTGTGGGTTCATCTGGAGTAGCCGTGGCCGCATTTAGATTAAAATCTATGGTTAATGTTTGAAGAGGATCTGAACCATTAGAAAGAATGGTATTGCCCAATGCCTCAGTAATAAGCTTGCTGTCTGGCTGAGCGAGGCCATTACCAGACTGAATGCCGATAAAGTCGCCACCCGAACTGAACTGTAGGCGCGAACCTGTGACTGCATTACCTGTATTGGTACCGGCCGAGTTGGGCGATGCGCCTGGTGCAGTTACTGTAGAGCCGTCATTGTTGGTGATATCCACCAACACATCATCGACAGCTGTAACCATCACCCATTCGTTAGCCGCTGGCGGTACTATGGTTGAATCCTTGATAAAGTAAAAGGTCTGGACGTGGCTATCGCCTAGCGAGTCATACACGGTTACCGACGTCGCGGCGTTATAAGTCAATGGGTCGGTAGGATCAAAATCGGCGGGATCCAGTCCGGTGTCATTAGCCGGCAAATTCATTTTCAGATCTACTTCGCGGGTTTGCTGAGGAGTACCGGAGGAGTCTGGAATTCGAATCGGTTGGGCTGTACTCAATGCTACCGATGCAGATGAACCGTCAGGGTTGACCGGGAAACCCAACAAGTGATCACCATTGGAATTGACGACAAAGTTTTCCGAGTTCAACTTAAACATCCCTGCCCGGGTAAAGGAAAAGTCCCGGGAAGTGGTTTCAGGGATGGTAGCGAAAAAGCCGTTGCCGGTAATGGCCAGATCCAGAGCGTTGTTGGTAAATTGCAGACTGCCCTGGGTAAACTGCTGGGCTACTTCGGCCGTCAGTACACCGTCACCCACCTTGGTTTTGGCGCCTGCCAGCAAAGAGGCCGCATAGACGTCACCAAATTCGGCGCGGGATTCCTTAAAGCCCACCGTATTCACGTTGGCAATGTTGTTGGCTGTGGTATCCAGGTCTTTTTGTGCGGCGTTGACACCGCTTAATGCGATATTAAAGGACATCTTTCACTCTCTCTTTGTTTAACCGCCAATCTGCAGGACATCGGTGAGCTTGATACTCTCGTCGCCTGCCAGATTGAGGATGACACCCTGACTGCTCGAAGCCAGGCTGACGCTGTTAACATGACGGGTCACGGCGGTGGGCAGTTCCTTGACTTCGCCACCCACTTTGGCACTGGCGGTTACCGTATAATTGCCGGGCGGCAAAACATTGCCCTTGCCGTCGGTGCCGTCCCAGTTAAATTCGATATTGCCCGGGGTCTTGGATCCCAGTTCCATTACCCGTACCGTCTGCCCGTATTGGTCCTCGATGGTGATCTTCATCTCATGAGAGGCTTTCTCGTTGACTATCACTCCGGATACCTTGCCATCCGCACCGAGCTGGGCCTGATCGCCGATTACCAGTACATTCTGGCCAATCAGGCTGGACGCCTGCAGGGCCTGGTTTGAGGTCATGGACGAGGCGAAGCTTTCAAAATTGCTGTTAAGCTTGCTGAGACTGTCAGCCATGGTGAAGCTGGTCATCTGCGCAATCATCTGATCGTTATCCACCGGCTTGGTGGGATCCTGCATGGAGAGCTGTTCGGTCAGCAGGGAGAAAAAATCCTCCTGGGTCAATTCACCGTTTTTGTTCTCCGGTACTTTGGACTCTTCTCCCCAGTACAGGTCTTTAAAGCTCTGGGTGTTTACACTGTCCACCATGGCTAATTCCTCAGTTTATCCGGACCTTACTGGCCCTGACCCAGTTGCAGTACCCGGCGGAAAATACGCTTGGTGGTATCGGCAACCTGGACATTGGTTTCATAGGCTTTGGAGGCAGACATCATGTCTGCCATCTCTTCGACTATGTTGACGTTGGGCTTGTAGATATAGCCGTTCTCATCGGCCATGGGATGACCGGGGCTGTATTCCACCTGCAGGGGCTTGTCGCTCTCGACTATGCCCAGCACTTTAACGCCCTGGTTTTCGTTCTGATCATTGATGGCCCGCTGCATCTCGGCGGCAAATACCGGCTTGCGTGCCCGGTAGGTCTCATCAATACTGCTGCTGACACTGTTGGCGTTGGCGATATTGCTGGCCGTGGTGTTCAGGCGAACCCCTTCGGCGTGCATACCGGTGCTGGCAACATTCATAATATTAAACAGGCTCATCAGGCTTGCCCTCCGCTAAGTGCTTTTTTCATACCCTTGAACTTGCCGTTCAGGAATTCAATGCCGGCCTGATAGCGCATACCGGTATCCAGGAAGGCGTTACGCTCGGCCTGGACCTCTACCGTATTGCCGTCGCCGGTATCGGGTTGGGTCGGGATCTTGTACATCAGCTCGCCGGGATTCTTCACCTCCACGGCAAAATGCTTCTCATGAGTGCGACTCAGACTGTGGGTACGTTCTGTCTGGGCGGCCTGCATGGCGGCCTGAAAATCCACCCCCCTGGCCTTGTAACCCGGGGTATTGGCATTGGCCAGATTATTGGCGATTACCTCCATGGTCTGATCACGCACCTGCATAGCGCTGTGATGGAGGCCGACGAGTTTATCTAAGCTGATTGCCATGAATTGCTCCTGTCATGGAGTTGTCTTGGCAAAAACTTAGCAATTGATGTGCCAGTCAGACAGTTCTAACTGACCAAGGGGAACAGAAAGGGTGGAAAACTATTGTTTTTTAACGTAATAGAGGCCGGGATTGCAGCGTACCATAGTAAAGGCATCGGACAGCCCGGACATGGATTCTGACGCGCCGAGGAATAAAATCCCCTGACTTTGCAGCCCGGCGGCAATCTGTTGCAGTATCTGCGTCTTGATGGGACCGGAAAAGTAAATCAGTACGTTACGGCAGAACACCAGGTCAAAACGGCCCAGCGAAGCATAGGATTCGAGCAGGTTAATGGGCCGGAAGGAGACCATCTCTGTCACCTGGGGCTTGAGCCTCATTGTGCCGGTGGCGGTGGATTCGAAAAATTGGCGCTTTCTTTCTTCCGACAATCCCCTGGAGAGGGACAGGTTGTCATACTCGGCTGTTTTGCAGCGGGTCAGCATGTCGGTGGAGATATCCGTGCCGATAATCTGCACGCCGCCGGGAAAGGCGCCAGGATTACGTTGCAGGTATTCGAGAATACAAATCGCAATGGAATAAGGTTCCTGCCCGGACGAACAGGCTGCCGACCAGATCCGCAACGGTCCGCTCTTGCCCTTGAACTTGCCGAACAGATCGTTTTTCAACAATTCAAAGGGATAGGTGTCGCGAAACCACAGGGTCTCGTTAGTGGTCATGGCGTCGATAACGGCCTCACGCAGATTTCTGTCTGAGCCGTTGACCACCTTATTGACCAGTTGCGACAGATCGGCAATGCCAAAGCGTCTCAACAGGGGGGAGAGGCGACTGCGAACAAGATATTGTTTGTTGTCACCCAGCACGATACCGCACTGTTTCTCCAGATAATTGCGGAACAGACTGTAGTCCTGGCTTCCTATGTCTTTGTCAGGCACGAATTGCACTCTATTAATTACTCAAGGCCCAGCCACTTCTTAACTGAATTGGCCAGCTCATCCGGATGGAATTTGGCGATAAAATCATCAGCGCCGACTTTCTTCACCATCGCCTGGTTGAATACTCCGCTTAATGAAGTGTGCAGCACCACATGCAGATTTTTCAGTTCGGGCGAATTCTTGATCTCTGCCGTCAGGGTATAGCCGTCCATTTCAGGCATTTCAATATCCGAAACGAGCACGCCCACTTTATCGGTCACATCCCCGGTGTCCTCGGCCAGTTCCCTGAGCCTGACCAGCGCCTCCATGCCGTTCTTGGCCGCTTCAATCTGCAAGCCCAGACTGGTCAGCGCCTTAATAACCTGGTTACGGGCCACGGAGGAATCATCGGCAATAAAGATAATTTTGTCCTTGATGGCCGACACGTCCAGGCCTGCCGTCACCTCGGCGCTCACATCGGTTTTCAGTGGGGAGATTTCGTTGAGGATCTTCTCCACATCGAGGATTTCCACCAGTTCCTTGTCGACTTCCGTCACCGCCGTCAAATAGCTGGCGCGGCCGGAGCCCTTTGGCGGTGGCATGATGGAATCCCAGTTGATATTGATGATTCTCTCCACCGAGTCAACCAGAAACCCCTGCACCGAGCGATTGTATTCTGCAATGATGATAAAACACTTGCCGGGGTCCTCGATACGTTTACCGCCTGTGGCCAGACTGAGATCGATGACCGAAATTGTCTGGCCGCGGATATGGGCGATACCACGAACGAATGGGTTCAATTTGGGCATTGCGGTTAACGGTGGGCACTGCAGTACTTCCCGGACCTTGAACACATTGATCCCAAATTTTTGCCTGCCCCTGAGCTTGAACAACAATAGCTCAAGCCTGTTCTGCCCCACCAGTTGCGTACGCTGGTTTACCGAGTCCAGGATTCCTGCCATATCACCACCCCTGAATCAACTTAGGCACAATACTTGCCGTAAGAGATTGTAGTTTCGTGTACTGCCTGATTTTTGACAGCAACACCAACAACGCTTGTGGACTGCCGAAGCATGGCTCCGGCGTCTGCAAATAGGCGAAGCGCCTTTGTTATCCCGGCAGGAACTTAAGACCGCCAGGTGCCCGCCGCCCCCGAGGACCGCGCTTGTGGCCGGCCCCTATGTTACAAGATTTTGCCCTTAAGCATAGTCAAACTGACAGTAAGTGAATATGAATAATTTAGCTAGCATCCTGAGAACATTGACCTTTTTCAGCCTCGCCACAGCCGCCTTGCCGGTGCTGGCCAGCAACGTCGCCCATCAGATGGTCAGTGACGCCGCCAGGGCTTATGTGTTAGCTCAGGTCTCAGGCCAGACTGGCAGCGCTGCCAGCATTGAGGTGGACGTGTCCCCTATCGATGAACGTATTCAGGTACCCCAATGTGCAGCGCCCCTTGACGCCAGTGCCAGCAGTAATAGTCTCAGTCAGGCCAATGTCACCGTCAGGGTGAGCTGCGCCGATACCGGCTGGTTCCTCTATGTGATGGCCAGGGTCCGCCAGATGCAGCCCGTGGTAGTGACCAGTGTTCCCTTGTCACCGGGAACCCTGCTGGACCGCGATCAGTTGGAAGTGGTCAACCTGGAGATAAACCAGTTGCGGGGCACCACCTACACCGCCATCGACGAGCTGGTAGGAGTGCGGGTCAAGCGGCGTCTGCGCGCCGGCCAACCCCTGGTACCCTCCCAGTTGTGCTTTGTCTGCAAGGGTGACAATGTGGTGATCAATGCCAGCGTCGGCGGCTTGCAAATCCAGGCTTCAGGTGTGGCCGAGCAGGATGGCAACCTGGGCGATAACATCATGGTAAAAAACACCTCATCGAACAAAAACATCGATGCTCGGGTAATCAGCAGCAGCGAAGTCTCAGTAAATATATGAAAGAATTAGAGTTTATCTGGCAATAAATTTTTTCTGCCACAGAGTAAATTCCAGACAGGACGAGACGATACAGTTAACAGGACGGCCGTTAGTTAAATAGTGAGTATCACAATAAATTTTGCTAAAGTAGCCAACAGAACTGCCGATAACTTAAGCAGAGGTTTAACAGGTAGTGGACGTAATCTATGTCAATTAACAATATCAACAGCAATCTGGGTAAACCCCAGGTTGACAGCCAGAAGCTGAATCAACAGCAACAGGCTAATAACCAGGCGGCCACTCAGGCCAGCAATGCCAAGGCGCAATCGACTGCGCCCCGGCAGGACTCCGTGTCACTGACCCAGTCTGCCCAGCAGTTGTCTCAGGTGCAGAAGAAAGGCAATGACGCCCCGGTAAACCAGGAAAAAGTGGACCGTCTGAAAAGAGCCGTCCAGTCGGGCGAGTACAGGGTTAACCCCGAAGTCCTGGCCAACAAGATTGCTAAGCTGGAAGCTGAGCTGTTCGGAGTCAAATCCTAATCCATGAATCAGGTATCTGAGGCACTGAAAACACAGCTCGGTTTTCTGCAGCAATTGCAACAGATACTGGATAACGAACTGCATTTAATCAGTACCCGCGACGCGGAAGCTCTGATAAAGCTGGTAAAAGAAAAAGAGATCTTGTTGGATGAAATCCAACTGCAGGATCAGAAAATAGGCGCCCTGTTAACCTCTGCCACCTCCACCGACGATGAAACCGAAAGTCTGAAACAGGAAATCTTCAAATGGGTGGAGGACTGCAAATACCGCACCCGTATTAATGCCACTGCCGTCGAACAGGGCCAGCTCAGACTGGAGCATCTGCGCAGTCTGATCATGGAGTCACGCGCCAAGGAGAGCCTGACCTACGATAAGGCAGGCAAGAAACATGCAGGCCAGAAAGGCGGCGGGATCAGCGCCTGACCCCAAGCACTTGTGCCAGACACATACCGGCCTGATTCCGAACTCAATAAGCACCTTGCGGTGCTTTTTTGTCACTCGTCACTAGTAATATTTCACTTCCCGGATACGACGCGGCTTGGCCACCGACAGATAGATGTCATACACCTCTTTCATATCCAGCTCCAGTTCTGTGGCGTAGGTGCCGGTGCCCACCGCATAGGATTTAACTACCCTGGCGCCACGGATTACTCCATCCACTGACGACTTCAGGCTGTTATCTTCCAATACCAGGTTGGACAGCACTTGCTGGCCCTCGATGCGCTGCCCGTAGACTTGTTCGGCCAATTCCCTGTAAGCATCCAGTTTGGAGGCCTTCACTGCCTGCAACATTCTGATGTTCTCTGTACTACCCTGCTGCTCCTGAATCGGTGCATAGCCCACTGCCTTAAGCACAGGGTAACTGTCCGGCTCCACGTATTCCCATTCCACATGCTTGTCATAAAAAGTGGAGCAACCTGATAATCCCAGCAGGAGCAAACAGGGATACAATACTTTCATTCTGATACCTCGCCATTCAGTTAATCCCGGGGGAGCCTTCCACCCGGAGTCGTTCGGCCGCCAGCGGCGCAAACCGCGTGATTCTTCTACAAGTGTTCTGTCTGCTACTTTGCAAGATCTGTGCAAAATATTATGCTGAATTTTATCAGCGCCCACTTTTTTCACCAGAGTGTGGGTCAGACCCGCAAAGCACAGCAGCGATTTGCAAATGTCGGTACATTTTATGCTTAAGCCAACGGGTCATTCGGAGGTGAAGTTCAGTGAAACCAATAGTCATATTAGTCCTTGCCCTGCTAACGGGTACATCCCAGGCCACCTGGTTTGAAGCCAGCGGCCAGGCAGTTGTGGTCAATGGCGACCAGCAGCAAGCCAGGCAGATGGCCACCCAGGAAGCCATCAAGCAGGCCCTGCTCTTTGCCGGCGCCAGAGTCAGCAGTGTGCAGCGACTGGCCAATGGACTGTTGCAGGACGATCGGCTGGAAATTCGCGCCAGTGGTGAAGTTGACCGGGTCGAACTGTTACATGAGACCTACCAGGACGATATCGTTACCGTGTCCATCCGCGCCGATATATTCCCTCAGGGCAGCCAGTGCCCGGCCTCCAGCTATCAGAAGACCATTACCACCGCCTGGTATCCTATCCGTAATAAACGCCAGGCCACCATGGGTCAGATTTTTGACTTGGGCAAAGCCTTGCCGCAGAAACTGCGCCAGGAGTTCGAATTGGCCAGCAGGCATGCTCAGGTGCAGTCCGTTCAGAACTTTTATCAGCGTCCCAATGAAGACCGGGTCGCCCAGGCCATGGGCATGGTCCGCCGTGGCGGCGGACAATTGGTATTGATTGGCGAAATCACTGACCTTAGCGATGTTGAGGACAAAGGCAGCATGCTGACCTTCTGGAAAGAGCCGGTTACCAATCGCAGTTTTGGCCTGGAAGTTCACCTTTTTAACGGCATGACCGGCGAACTGCTGATGCATGAACAACTTCTGACGTCCGCGCCCTGGCAGTTTGACCGCCACGCCAGCATCGACCCCCACAGTCTGGCATTCTGGCAGTCCAGCTATGGTCTGGCCATCCAGAATCAGCTCCAGGAACTGGCCCAGCGAATCGACGAGGAAATTGCCTGCCTGCCAGCTTATGGGCGGGTACTACAGAGCGGTTTCGAACAACTGACCATCGACATGGGCAGCCAGCAGGGCATTAGTCAGGGCGACCGGCTAAGGGTGTTCAAACTCAAACAGTTTCAGGATCCCAGAGGCAACAATCACTATCAGTATTTTCTCCATCCGGTGGAAGTCCAGGTCACCCGGGCGCTGGAAAACTCCGCTATCGTCGAGTCCATCGGCGGTGAACCTTTGACCAATATTCAACCAAACGACTTCGTTGCCAGACGCTAAGGGTTTAAATCGAAGCGGGCATGGGTAATAATGCCCCGGCCTGACCCTTTGGTCCGGCCATGCCAGCCCCGTCCCCATAGTTTAATGGATAAAACGAGCCCCTCCTAAGGGCTAGATCTAGGTTCGATTCCTGGTGGGGACGCCATTTTGCTGATATTCCAAGCAGTTTCCAAACAACACATCCTGTAGCCTGGTGCCAGTTGCATCATCCACGATGCATCGTTCATCGCTAATTTAGTGATGTTAAATCACTAAACTTTGCCTTCGGCAATCACTCTTCACCCAGTTGGGGACGCCATTTCACAGTTACTTACCTTCCCCGCCTAGAAACGATAGCGGGCTGAGATCCCCAGAGCATCGATGCCCGGGTTGGGATGAGAGACTCCGCCATTGGATGTATGCTGATATCGAAGAGCGAGGGTAAGAGGAATTGATTCCAGACGGTAGTTGTAGCTCAGAGCCGAGGTAAAGTGCCAGTTACTTCCAACAAAGTGCCCCGCCATAAACCTGTGCCGGAGGTAGGTGGGGGCAAATTCGAATTCAAAGTAACCTTGTCCCTGTTGCCAGAATTGCCAGTAAGCGCCGACACTGTACCACTGATTATCGGATCGTCGATAAACACCATCGAATTGACCGTAGGACAACAAAACCCCATCCAGCCATTCGTTTCCCTGTATAGCATAGTGCAGTAAAACAGACGAAACCCGGGTGTCCTGGTTTGCAAACAGGGTGCGGCCCTGGTACAGCATCAATTCAGCGGCGGCCGGGGCACTACTGTACAGACAGGGGATAAACCATGCCAAACCAGCTAGCAGACGAGCTGCCCCACTCAAACGATCCACGTTGTTCATTGCCCCTTACCTCCCTGCCAACACTCGCCAGCTAATGGTAATTTCTGGTTTATTCCAGAAAGTTAGCTTGGATATCATAACAAGTCTATCCCGCCAATCCGACTCCCCGTCATCTGTTTATGTCGTTTTATCAATCTGTTACAAACAGAATCTGGCGGCTGAATCGGCGGACCGCTAAAGTGTCAAAAAATTCCCGGAGCAATCAACGATGTCCTTATCCAGAACCACCAGTTTGTTATTGTCACTTGCCTGCCTGATCAGCCAACCGGCCCTGGCTCAGGACACAACGGTACTGGCCAGTCTGGTCAGCGCCCGGGAACAGGCCTTTGCCGACAGCATGGCCAACCGGGATTTCGAACAGTTCCAGCGCTTCCTGTCCGAAGATGCCATTTTCTATGCAGGTCCGGCAGTACTGCGTGGCAAACAGCAGGTAGCTGAGGGTTGGCAGCAATACTATCAGGGCGAAGAGGCCCCGTTTTCCTGGCTCCCCAGGCAGGTAGAAGTACTGGCTTCAGGGGATCTGGCCCACAGCAGCGGGCCGGTACTGGACAAGGACGGTAAATGCATTGCCACTTTCAACTCCATCTGGCGACTGGAGCAGGACGGTCAGTGGCGGGTGGTATTTGACAAGGGCAGCCCTGCCTGCGAATAGGGCCCCTTTCGCTTTTACCTCCGATAACGTTCAAACCAGGCCAGTGTATGCTCTATCTTGGCAATCATTCTTGAGGGCTTACCGGCTATCCCGTGGGGGGCCCCGGGCACACGAACCAGCATACTGTCGACTTTCCTGAGCTTCAGGGCCTGGTAGTACTGTTCAGACTCTGAGATAGGGGTCCGCCGGTCCGCTTCACCCGTCATGATCATGGCTGGCGTGGTCACATTGCCCACCAGCGACAATGGCGAGCGCTGCCAGTAATGATCCAGGTGCTCCCAGGGCATCCCGGGAAACTGGTGACTGATCTGCCCCAGCGAACTGTCAGCTGTCAGGACCTTGCTGACCCAGTTGATCACAGGTTTGGTGATGGCCGCCGCGTTGAATCTGTTTGTCAGGCCAATGGCATAGGCCGCCGCGATGCCACCTGCCGAACCGCCGGCAATAAACAGGTTGTTGGGATCGATGAAGCCCTTTGCAATCATGGCATCCACACCCGAGTCGTGATCGGCAAAGTCCTCTTTGGAGCTGTACTTGCCATCCAGCAGCAGGGCAAATCGTTCCCCGTATGAGGTGCTGCCCCGGTGATTGTCATAGAACACCACATAACCCTCGGCTGCGTAGCGCTGCAGCTCGGCGCTGAAATGCGGCCCGTAGGCCAGATGCGGTCCACCATGGATTTCCAGCAGCAAGGGATATTTTTTCACGGGATCGAAGTCCGGCGGGGTAATGTACCATCCATGGATCGGCTCGCCGTCAAATGATGATGCATAAGTAATCTCATGCACCTGGCCCAGCTGTTTGTGGCCGAGCAGATCCTCATTCAACCGGGTCAGTTGCCGGGTCTTTCCCTTTCTCCACAGGGCCATATCGGCGGGACGCTGGCTGTTGCCATGAGTAAAGACCAAAGTGCCATCACCGGCCAGATCAAAGCTACCGCTGACATAGGGGCGTCCAAGCGTGGTACCCGACAGGCTGTCGGTCAGACTGGTCAGCTTGCCTTTTTCCGTTAATCTGGCCAGCAGGCGCTTGCCCCGCTCATCGTACTGAATCACCCAACTGTTGTTATCCTGCCAGGCGAAGGCTTCTACCGATCTGTCCAGTTCAGGGGTCAGGTTTTCCAGTTGCTTGGTTTGCCAGTCCATCTGGTACAACCGGGCATTCTGGTAAGGGACCGGTTCGGGGCCGGTAGACAAGAAAGCCAGTTGCCTGCCGTCAGAAGAAAACTGCGGATCCGATTCGCGACCCGGCAGCTTGCTTATCTGGCTCACTTCCCCCGTTGCCACCGACACCTGGTAGAGATCCGATTCGGCCACCTGATACTCCCAGTCCGGCGCAAAGTTTGAGCTGAACAGCACGGCCTGATTATCCGGACGCCAGGTCAGCGGCCCCTGATGCTGGAATTCTCCCTGGGTGAGTTGTCTTGGCGTCCCGCCGGAAACCGGTAACACAAAAACATGCTTGAAGGCCGGCTCCAGGATGCCGCTGCCATCAGCCTGGTATCTAACCTTGTCAATAATGATCGGCTCCTCCGCCCATTTGGCCCCTTCGGGTTTGACAGGCTTTTTCACCCCCCGGGCAAACTCTGATTTTTCCTGGGGCACCTGCATGGTGAAGGCCAGCCACTGGCCATCGGGTGACCAGGTAATATCACCAATGGACTCATTGACCTGAGTGAGGACAGCGTGTTTGTCTTCGAAAAGCCAATACAGATGCAATTGCTGGCGACCACTTCGGTTGGACAGGTAGGCCAGGTGGTTGCCGTCCGGCGACCACCTGGGCTGACTGTAATTGTGCTGGTCGGCCAACAGGGGGTAATGGGAATCCGTATTCAGATCATACAGCCACAGATTGTTGCGCTTGCCGTCTGTCATGATGTCATGGCTGCTGCGCACATAAGCAACCCGCTTTCCGTCTCTGGCTATCCTTACCTCACTGACATATTCCAGATCGAAGATATCCTGTGAGGTGAACTTGCCTGTTTCGGCTGCAAAAAGGCTGTAATGCATAGCTGTTGCCATCAGGGCCCAGCACAAGGTTTTTGCCGTCATTATGTTTTCCTGTCACTTAAGGATAAAATATTGAAACCATAGGGATAATTGTTATCTTCGACAAGTCTGTATACGACCTGCAGCAGGAAAAGCGGGCCAGGTGCACTGGGCCGGTTCGACCATCGGGGCGAGCTTGCGCAACGCATGCCGGCCTGATTAAACTGACGGCTGACAGGATCAACAAGGGAGCCTAGGTGAAGACTGATCAGGTAAACCATATGCGCTGCCCGGAATGCACGCTTGCACTGACATTGCCCCCCCTTGCGCACAGGCAGAAAGCCCTGTGCCCACGCTGCGGCTATCAACTGACCCAGTACCGCAATCAGGCACTGGACAAAGTGCTGGCTTACAGTCTTGCTGCCTTATGTTTCCTTGGCGCCTCCCTGCCCTTCGACTTCATGATTTTCAGTTCAAGAGGCCAGTTCCAGACCATCAGTATCCCCCTGAGCATCAGTACTCTGATGGAGCAGGACTATCTGCTGCTGGCTGCCGTGCAGATAATGGCCATCTACCTGTTACCGGCCTGTATTCTGCTTGGCCTGATTTACCTTTGTCTGTTTCTCCGCCGGGACAGATATCCTCCACGGGGAGCCTGGGTCAAACGTCTGATCTATGCCATGTTGCCCTGGAGCATGGCGGAAATTTTTCTGGTTGGCGCCCTGATCAGCCTGATCAAGATGAACGATATTGCAGAAATACACCTGGGCATGTCCTTCTACGCCTACCTGATCTTTACCCTGTGCTTTATTGCCGTTCTCTACTATCTGGATGAGCATCAGCTTGTTGAGCAGCTGCGCCACTCGGGGCAGGAACGCTGGCAAAAAGCACAGCGCCAACCCAAGCCGCCCGGCAGAATGATCCAGCGAACCTGGGCACTGTTGCTGGCCGCCACCATCCTGTATATTCCGGCTAACCTGTTACCTATCATGAATACCCGGTTACTGGGTAGGGACGACCCCAGCACCATCCTGAGTGGCGTGGTCAAGCTATGGCAAAACGGCTCCTATCCCATTGCCGTTATCATCTTTGTTGCCAGCCTGTTGGTACCGGTGAGTAAATTACTGGTACTGGGCTGGCTGACTTACAGCATCCAGAGACAAAGCCGGATGTTGAAGAAATGGCGCACACATTTGTATCGTATTACCGATTTTATCGGAAGGTGGTCGATGCTGGATGTCTTCGTTGTGGCTATCCTGGTCAGCCTGGTACAGATGGGTAATACCATGGCCGTCTATCCAGGTCCGGCCGCAATAGCCTTTGCGGCAGTGGTGATTATTACTATGCTGGCGGCCAACAGCTTCGATGCAAGAATGATATGGAATCCCAAACTTGATGAGAAATGATAACGAACCTTTACAAGCCCGGGTTGAGCCAGTTTCCTCCTGGTCAAAGGTCTGGTTAGTGCCGATGGTCGCACTGGGGATAGGTATCTGGATGGTCTATCTGGAACTTAGCCAGCAGGGGCCGATGATCACCATTGAATTCCAGTCCGCCGAGGGTCTGGAGGCAGGCAAGACACGCATCAAGACCCGGGACGTGGATGTGGGCACCGTCAAGGAAATTAAGCTGGCCCCGGGATCGGAGGGAGTACTGGTGACCGCGCGTATGTCACAAGAAGCAGAATCCCTGTTAACCGAAGATGCCAGCTTCTGGGTGGTTTCTCCAAAGGTCAGCCTGAGCGGCGTGTCAGGTCTGTCCACGCTCTTATCTGGCGCCTATATCGAGCTTTCCCCCGGTTCCAGCGGTCAGACCGCCACCCAGTTCAGGGGGTTGGACGATCCTCCGCTGACCCCTGCCGGTGCGCCAGGTCTGCACCTGACCCTGAGCAGCGGCGAGGAGTTCGCCTTCTCGGAAGGGGATCCGATTATTTACAAAGGTCTGACTGTGGGCAAGTTCGAAAATGTTTACTTCAACTATGCAGAGCGTATGGTCTACTACAATGCTTTTATCCATGCCCCCTATCACTTGCTGATCACCCGCAACACCAGGTTCTGGAATGCCAGCGGCATCAAGCTGGACCTGGGAGCTGAGGGTATCAGCATGCACACGGGCACCCTGCAGACTTTGCTCACCAACGGCGTGACTTTCGGTGTACCTGACCATCTTCCAGCAGGTGATATGATCACGGAACGTTCATTTTTTCACATCTATCCTAACGCCGAGAAAGCCTCAGCGCCTCACAGGGAGTTCAGCCAGGACTATCTGGTGTTGATGGAGGACTCGGTAAAAGGTCTGCAGGTTGGTGCCCCGGTTGAGCATCGCGGCCTGGTTATCGGTGAAGTGCTGGCAGTGAATATGCCCATGCAGGATATGCCAGCTTTTCTGGACAGGAGCTATCATATTCCTGTGTTGCTCGCCCTGTATCCCGGAGAAATGGGCCTCAAGGACAGTACGGAAGGCAGAGAACAACTCACGACGCAAATGGATAACTGGATAAGTCAGGGCTTAAGGGCCACTCTTTCAATGGGTAACTTACTGACTGGCAAGCAATTTGTGGACCTTCAGTATCATCCTAGACTGGCCCCGGAACAGCTCGTCAGCCTCTCGGATTATCGGGTGATTCCGACTATACCGGGAGATTTTTCGCAACTGACCCAGAAACTGACGGCATTGCTGGATAAGTTCAATGACCTGCCGCTGGAGCAGTTGAGCACGGATACCGGCCAAATGATGAATAGTGCGAACAATACCATGGAAGGACTGCAAACCACTCTGAGCAAGCTCAACAGCCTGCTGACCGACGTGGAGGACAAACAGCTGATCAACCAGTTGACCCATACCCTGGCAGGTCTGGAAGGCTTGAGTGCCGACTATGCCTCCGACTCCACAGGTTATGGCGAATTGAGGCAAATGATGCGCCGTTTCGAACAAACCATGCTGCAACTGCAGCCCTTACTGCAACAGCTTAATCAAAACCCCAACCGTCTGATCTTCGGTGGCGCGGTAAAGGAGCGGGAACCCCAAGCCAAAGGAAATTCCAATGACTAGATGCTGGACCGGACTGTTGCTGTTAGCTCTGGCAGGATGCGGCAGTGCACCGCCTTCCCTTGAGTATTATCTGTTGGACAACACAGGGGCCGCTCAGGCTTTACCGGTCAACGCCAACCGCACAGCCGTCAGTCTTTTGCCCTTGCTGCTGCCAGATTATCTAAGGCAGGATGGCCTGGTGATGCAGGTCGCTCCCCATAAGTTGCATGTTTCAAGGCGGCATCTCTGGGCGCAGAGCCTGGCATCCAGTCTGTCCATGGCGTTGCTGAGGGATGTCAATGGCAGCGACAGCCAATATGTTCTGCGCAATCTGGCTGAGCCTGGGACGGCAGAGGCCCCTTATCAGTTGAAGGTTCAGATACTGCACCTGTTGATTGACCAACAATCCAATATCCAGCTGGAAGCCAGGTACTGGCTGCTGGACAGCAATGAGTCAAAAACACTCCGCACCGGTGCCGTCCAGAGCAGTCTGCCGTTGGAAGAGGACGGCTACGGCCATGCCGTTGCGAAGATGCGTGAGGCCGTTGCGATCCTGAGCCGGGATATTCAGGCTCAGTTGTCCACTTTGGAAACATCAGGCCAAGGCTTGTGATAGTGACACCCTGCCCCATATAAGTGAGGATCAGCCAGTTAAGGGGAAAGGCATGTCTTTTTCAGCCGAAGAATTAAGCTTTTTACAGGAAATGCAGGACGTTAAACCCCTGACCCCTTCTGACAAAGTCGATCTTACCGGCCCATCACAACTGACATTGGCACAAAAACTCAAACGTCAGGCCGTCGAAGAAACCCTGCAACAGGACAGCAATTACCTGAGTGTGGAGCGCGTCGATCCACTGGACCCCTATGACTTTCTCGAATACAAGAAGGACGGGGTGCAGGAAGGCGTGTACAAGAAGCTTCGCCTGGGCCAGTATCAGATAGACGAAGTTCTGAATTTGCAGATGATGAAAATCGAGCAGGCCAGAACGCTGCTGTTCAATACGCTCATGGAAAGTCATAAAAGAGGAATTCGAACCCTCCTTGTCCGGCATGGGCTGGGGCTGAAGAGCAAGCCTTTTCCGGCCTTAGTGAAGAGTTATGTTAACCAGTGGCTTCGACAGATCCCAGAAGTCCTGGCTTTTCATTCGGCGCTAAAAGCCCATGGCGGTCTGGCGGCCACCTATGTGTTGCTGCGAAAAAGTGAACAGCAACGACTGGCTAACCGGGAAAGACATCAGAAGCGCTAGATTGCACAGACTCTGTGTGCGTCGCTTCTGCCCTGGCGCCAAAAAATGCGGTTAATACCATGACAATGACGGCGAACAATACGCCGGCTAAGCCAAAACCTCTCGAAGAGCGATTCATAAACTGTCTCTGTTATTATTTTCTGGGTCTACAAATCCCTGCTCAGCCTGATTCCATTTGGACGAGACATCCCTGCTGTGTCCGAAGACTCATGGGAATCAGGCATAGGGTGCAAATTGTTACAATTTGACGATCCGTTCAAATACTAAACACAGTTTTTTTATTTAACAACAGCTTAGGTAAAAAAATGTCAAAAAATTGGCAGATACAGGCAAAATTTGTCTGTTTTGTCGATTCAGTGCCTCCAATTCAGGCAAATTCCTTTATCTGCGTGGAAAGCCAGCCTTTACAGTTCGCAATATCTAATCGCTGGCCACAGTCATTGCGACTGCTAGCCTTATGGTAAGTGGTGGTATCACTTGTTTGAAAGACTGCGGCCGGTACCGGCACAACCTTAACTTCTGCATGACGCTGGAATCGAATATCGACAAGGAGGAAAAAATGGCAAATATTCTGGAAAATGGCGATATCTATTTTTTCTATCGTCCCAAACTGGACAGTCCCAATCCGGCCAGCCTTGGTGAGGTACAGCGCTTTTATCTGATTCTGATGCCAGATGAAAGCCAGCAGGGCCGGCTGTTTGTGGTAGGTAAGAAACGCCTGCCTGAGATTAAACCTGACAAGGCAGAAGAGGACGAGCGCGGCTGGATACTGCTCGATCTGGTCGGTGATGCACAGGCCATTACCAATGCCCTGCATCCCAAACAATACCAGACTGAAACCCGCGGTAAACAGGAAGAGTCGGAGGCCATTCCGGCAGCGGCCGGCCGCTATCAGTTGCTGGAGAAAGACCAGAGCAGTCGCCTTGCCTATCGACTGAGCCAGCCTGACAAGCTCGGCAATGTACAAAAGGCCCTGGGTATTCTTGAAGCGGGCAGCTATGTGATTTCAGTCAGGAATCCTGACTTGGAAGTGCCGGGTTTTCCCGATGCCAAACCGAATTATCCGGCCAAACTCAAAAACCAGTTTGCCGAAGAGCGCTGGCTGCGTATCACCGACCTGGGGTTACTTGCCTATGAGGATGCCCAGATGGTACTGATAGGGGCTCACAAGGATCTGCAGGAATCAGACGTCAAGATTAAGGGGCAGGCAGATCTGTTCGGTAGACTAAAACTCAGGCGGGAAGACTGGCCATGTGAAGCACTTGAAAAAGGACAGTGGAGCGGTCCCAAAGGCAAGCTGGATAACCTCTCGCCGGCCTCTGATCGAAGCAAGGGAGGTAAGGCCGGCGGCCAACAGGCCCTGAAAGCACCTTCAGCAGCAGGTATTGCCAAAGCGCTGAAAGGGGTCAAGCTGCCCGGAGATGCGGTTAAGTTGATTCGGCAGGCAAGAAGTAATCAGGCGCCTGATGAGATCATTGAAACCCTTAAAGCCTTGCCGGACAGAGAGTTCCGTTCGATGGCAGAAGTGGAAAAGGCGCTTGGGGAGGTGCGCTGATATGGCACAGTTTACCTGCGAACATTGCGGTCAGGAGTTTGAGCAACGGTCCCGATATGAAAAACACCTGCAGACCGCTCATCCGCCTCGTGCCATCTCGGCAGCCGACCTGGAAGAGCAAATCTCGGGAATTGAATTTCCCTGTTCAAGACAAACTCTGGTAGAGCAAGCCAGACAGCGGCACAGCGATGGCATTGCCTCCCTTTTGACCAGGTTGCCGGATAATCACTTTCGCGACGCCGCCGAGGTGGCCCGTTCCTTGGGCGAGCTTAAAAGCCATAAAGCTAAGGCAGATGTCCAACCCAGTAAAAAAGGCGGGAAGGAGGCCCTTAAACGTGGCTCAGCCAGCCATATTGCCAGTTTGTTTGGGGGGCTCAAATTTCCCGCTTCTGCACAAAAGCTGCGCAACTATGCGCAACAGCAGGCTACGGATAAGGACAAACAAATGCTGCAGCAATTTCGCGAAAAACAGTATCAGGACATGGCTGATGTGGCCAGGGAGTTTGGCCGCATCAAATCCAGCCGGTCAGACTAAGGTGCGAGCCTGTGCCGGCGACCGTACCAACACAGGTAGAATCCGAATCAAATCAGGAGGTGAAGTATGAACATCAAGGACATCATGAACCCACAAGCCAGACTGGTCAGTCCGGAGACCAGTATCCACCAGGCTGCAGAAAGCATGCGTGAACAGGGCATTGGCTTTCTGTTGGTCGGTGAGAACGACCGGCTCAAAGGCACCCTGACTGACCGGGACATTGTCATTCGTGTGGTCGCCGAAGGACGCGATATAAGAAATACGCGGGTCAGCGATATCCTCACCGACAAGGTCTTGTATTGCCGGGAAGATCAGGATGCCAGTGAAGTAGCCCGCAACATGAGTGAACAGCAAGTTCGCCGCATGCCGGTCGTCAGTGATAACAAACGTCTGGTAGGGGTCATTTCAATCGGCGACCTGGCTCAGCATCTGAGCGCCGAGACAGCGGGGCGGGTTCTGCAAGGCGTAACGGCCCGCTAAATCAGCAACAAAAGTAAAACGGCCCTCAGGGGCCGTTCTAAGCAACAAATACCCTGGCATTACGGAACAGGCGCATCCAGGGACTGTCTTCCTGCCACTCATCAGGATGCCAGGAGTTAGATACTGTGCGGAACACCCGTTCCGGATGCGGCATCATGATAGTGGCGCGACCGTCGAGGCTGGTAAGACCGGTAATCCCAAGTGGAGAACCATTGGGATTGGCAGGATATTGCTCCGTGACCTGGCCGTAGTTATCCACGTATCGCAGGGTAACCGCCTGCTTTTGCAGAACCTCACTGGCGTCACTGCCAAATTCTGCCCGACCTTCACCATGAGACACCGCCACCGGCATTCTGGAACCCGCCATGCCCTGCAACAGCACCGATTTTGACTCTGTCACTTCCACCATTGAAAAGCGCGCCTCAAAGCGTTCGCTACGATTGGTAACAAAGTGTGGCCACAAGTCCGCGCCGGGGATCAGGCTCTTAAGATTGGACATCATCTGGCAGCCGTTGCAGACCCCCAGGGAGAATGTGTCCTGGCGATGGAAGAATTGCTGAAACTGTGTCCTGGCCTTCTCGTTAAAGAGTATGGACTTGGCCCAGCCTTCGCCAGCCCCCAGTACGTCGCCATAGGAAAAACCGCCACAGGCTACCAACCCTTTAAAGCCATCCAGACTGACGCGACCGGACAGGATATCGCTCATATGCACATCGATGGCGCTGAAGCCGGCCCGGCTGAAAGCCGCCGCCATTTCCATATGAGAGTTGACCCCCTGCTCACGCAGGATAGCCACCTGCGGTCGGATGCCCCTGGCAATATAAGGGGCCGCCACATCTTGATTGCTATCGAAGCTGAGACTGGCGTGCAGGCCCGGGTTGTGACTGTCGGTCTTGATCTTGAGCTCTTCTTCGGCGCACTCAGGGTTATCACGCATGGACTGCATCCTATGAGTGGTTTGCGCCCACAAGGCCCGGTAATGACTGCGACTGTTTTCCAGCACAGCTTTGCCAGCCAGTTTGAAGCTCAGTTTGTCCTCAGCAACCGGCAGGCCAATCTCATGCACCAGGGCTGACAGCCCCTGGTCGGCAAAAATCTGCTCTATCTGCACCAGATTGGCGGCCGGGACCTGCAGTACTGCACCCAACTCTTCGCTGTACAAAGCCGACAGGGGCTCACCCAGGCCATCCAGTTGCACATCGACTCCGCACTGACCGGCAAACGCCATCTCGGCCAGGGTGGTGAACAGGCCGCCGTCGGATCTGTCATGGTAAGCCCAGATAAGACCGAGGCGATTCAACGCCTGCACAGCATTGAACATTCCACGCAGCAACGAAGGATCATCAAGGTCTGGTGCCTGCTGTCCAAGCTGCCCATAAACCTGAGCCAGGCAGGAAGCGCCAAGACGGTTCTTACCGGCGCCCAGATCCACCAGCAACAAGCGAGACTCGCCCTTATCCAGTCGCAACTGCGGCGTCAGGGTGCGACGCACATCCTCCACCCTGGCAAATGCGGAGATTACCAGGGATAAGGGGGAAGTGACCGCTTTGTCCTGGCCTTCATCCTGCCAGCGGGTCTTCATGGACATGGAGTCCTTGCCCACAGGAATCGTCAGTTCCAGTGCCGGACATAACTCTTCGCCGACGGCTTTTACCGCTTCATATAACCCCGCATCTTCACCAGGATGACCGGCTGCAGCCATCCAGTTGGCGGACAGCTTGATACGTTTAAGTTCACCGATATCGGCCGCCATAATATTAGTGACTGCTTCGGCCACCGCCATTCGCGCTGAAGCCCCGTGACTGAGCAGGGCGATGGGCGTGCGTTCACCCATGGCCATGGCTTCACCATGGTAGGTATCGTATCCGGCAGCCGTGACCGCGACGTCCGCTACCGGAACCTGCCAGGGGCCCACCATCTGATCCCGGTTAACCAGCCCGGTAACCGTGCGATCACCAATGGTAATCAAAAAGGTCTTTTCGGCAATGGCCGGTAAAACCAACAGTCGCTCGGCTGCTTCATCCAGGCGGATGGCGTCGGTGTGCAGCATTTCTCCAGTTGCCTTGCTGGACGTCACATCACGGTGCATCTTGGGCGGCTTGCCCAGCAGCACTTCGAGGGGCATGTCCACCGGCTTGTTGCCGAAATGCTCGTCACTCAGGGTCAGGTGCGGTTCGGCCGTGGCCTCTCCCACTACAGCAAAGGGCGCCCGCTCCCGGTGACAGATAGAAGCAAACAGTTCGAGGTTTTCCGGCGCAACGGCGAGCACATAACGTTCCTGTGATTCATTGCACCACAATTGCATGGGCGACATGCCCGGCTCATCATTAGGAATAGCGCGCAAATCAAACTTACCACCACGACCACCGTCATTGACCAATTCAGGGAAGGCATTGGACAGGCCGCCTGCCCCCACATCATGGATAAACTGGATGGGGTTCTTGTCACCCAGCGCCCAGCAGCGGTCGATCACTTCCTGGCAGCGACGTTCAATTTCCGGGTTATCCCTTTGCACCGAGGCAAAATCCAGTGCTTCGCTGGACTGGCCGGAGGCCATGGAAGAAGCGGCCCCGCCACCGAGGCCGATATTCATGGCCGGCCCTCCCAGAGCGATCAGCTTGGCACCCACCGGAATCTCGGCCTTTTGCGTATGATCAGCCCGGATATTGCCGATACCGCCCGCCAGCATAATAGGCTTGTGGTAGCCACGAACCTCCATGCCGTTGAAACTGCTGACCTGTTGTTCATAGGTGCGGAAGTAACCGAGAATAGCCGGTCTGCCGAACTCGTTATTAAACGCGGCGCCTCCCAAAGGGCCTTCAAGCATGATGTCCAGGGCACTGGCGATATGGGCCGGTTTGCCGTGCTCCTGCTCCCAGGGCTGGGTATAGCCGGGAATTTTCAGGTTGGAGACGGAAAAGCCCACCAACCCCGCCTTGGGCTTAGCGCCTCTGCCGGTGGCCCCTTCATCACGGATTTCTCCTCCCGACCCGGTCGCGGCTCCGGGAAAGGGAGAAATCGCTGTGGGGTGATTGTGGGTTTCCACCTTCATCAGGATATCGATATTTTCCTGATGGTACCGATACTCGGCAGAACTATGTTCGGGAAAGAAGCGGCCGGCGAAGGAGCCTTCCATGACCGCCGCATTATCCTTGTAGGCCGAATGCACATAATCCGGGCATTGCTCAAAGGTGTTCTTGATCATCTTGAACAGCGACTTGCTTTGTACCTGGCCATCGATGGTCCAGTCGGCATTGAAAATCTTGTGCCGGCAATGCTCTGAGTTGGCCTGGGCAAACATGTAGAGTTCCACATCATTGGGATTGCGGCCCAGACGCCCGAAGCTCTCAAGCAGGTAATCAATCTCATCCTCAGCCAGAGCAAGGCCCATCTCGAGATTAGCCTTTTCCAGCGCCGATCTTCCCTCAGCCAGAATGTCGATACTGTCCATGGGGGAAGGCTGCTGTTCGGCGAACAGGCGACTGGCCTGGTGCAAATCTGACCAGGCAGTCTGGGTCATACGATCATGCAACAAGGCGGCAATCGCCTCTTTCTGCTGTGGCTCAGTGCCTTGAATGTAATAGGCGATACCACGTTCGAGTCGTCTCACCTTATCGAGGCCACAGTTATGGGCGATATCGGTGGCCTTGGAGGACCAGGGTGAGATAGTCCCAGGCCGGGGGGCAACCAGGATCAACTCACCTTCGGCGGGATGCTCCTGTGCTTTTGGGCCGTATACCAGAAGACTGTCCAGCACCTGACGTTCCTGATCTGACAGCTCGGAGTGACACTGGGCAAAATGCACATACTCGGCATACAGTTCAGTGATCTGAAGCTTTTGCTCACGGATCTGATTCTTCAGTTTATTGATTCGAAACTCAGAGAGGGCCGGTGCACCGCGCAGGATTAGCATGTTGATTTTCACCCAGTTGGCTGGTTAGGATTTTGAGCGGCGGATTATAGTAGAAAAACCCTCGCCTGATAAGCGTCGGCGGCATTGTCTGGCAAATCCCGGCACCGGCAACCAGTCCATCTGGGCACGGAGGGCAACACTGGCAACTGTGAGGGAATTTGTTCACAATGGCATCCAGGTTGTTTCGATAGTCAGATTGATGGCAGTCATCCAGAGTTGGAAAAGAAAATCTCGTCAAATCAGAGCCTTGTTGTTTATCTTGGGGGCTGTGCACCTGTCCTCCTGCGAACGCAGCACAGACCGGGGCAGCCTCGGCGAGGTGCTGGACCAGGGTGTCCTGAAGGTCGGCACCCTGTATGGACTGACCACTTACTATACAGGGCCTAATGGTCCTGAAGGCTTTGAATACGAACTGGCCAAGGGTTTTGCCGACCATCTGGGTGTACGCCTGGAAATATATCCTTATTACAGTCTCAGCCAGGCCTTCAGCCAGTTGGAAGATGCTCATCTGCAATTGTTGGCAGCGGGCTTGACCGCCACAGACGAACGGGTTGCCCGTTTTCGATTCGGCCCTCCCTATCAGCAGGTCAGTCAGAAACTGGTTTTCAAACAGGGGCACGAAAGGCCCAGAGACACCGAAGATCTCAGCGGCAATCTGATTGTGGTGGCCGACTCCAGCCACACCGATACCTTGCGTCAGCTTAAGGAGCAGCATCCTGACTTAGCCTGGCAGGAAACAAATGAGATGGATGCGGAAGAACTGATGGAAGCCGTCATCGCCGAACAATATGACTACACCATCACTGACTCCAATATTCTGGCGCTGATGCGTCGCCGCCACCCGGAATTGGCCATCGGCTTTACCATCCAGGAACCCCAGCGGGTGGCCTGGGCCATGAACCGGGAGCAGGACGATTCATTGTTTGCCGCCCTGTTGGACTACTTCGGCGGACTTCAGCAATCCGGCTTACTGGCAGCACTGGAAGACAAATACTTCGGCCACGTCAGACAATTCAATTATGTGGACACCCGCCTGTTTATTCGCGCAGTGGAGCAGACCCTGCCCAGATTCAGACTCTGGTTTGAACAGCATTCAGGCGAGTTGGACTGGCGATTGCTCGCTGCCATGGCCTATCAGGAAAGTCACTGGGATCCACGGGCCAAGTCCCCCACAGGCGTGCGAGGACTGATGATGCTGACGCTACCCACCGCCAAAGAACTGGGCGTGACCTCCAGACTGGACGCCCAGCAGAGCATTAGGGGGGGAGCACAGTATCTTCAGGATCTGATTCGCCGTATACCTGACAGAATACAGTATCCGGATCGGATCTGGTTTGCCCTGGCTGCCTACAATGTTGGCATGGGCCATCTGGAAGACGCCAGGGTCCTCACCGAACGCCAGGGAGGAAACCCTGATTTGTGGGTGGACGTCAAGGCGCGCCTGCCCCTGCTGCGTCAGAAAAAGCATTATCGTATGACCCGCTACGGTTATGCCAGAGGTGACGAAGCAGTGACCTATGTGGCCAATATCCGCCGTTACTATGACACTCTGGTATGGCTGGACGACCAGGGCGAGTTTCTTCAACCAGGGGAACAGGTACCAACTACAGAAGTGGAAATTACCAGTCCTGGTGATTGATCAGGGAATTTTCCGCCCCCATTTATGTCCTATAAAAGACCGGCTCACAGCCGGTTTTTTAAATCAGACAAGAACAAAGGAGGTGCCATGCGTAAAAGATCGACCTATAAACCCAGAAAGCCCCTGCAGCCCAGTCCGAGAAGAAGGCTGATGATGAAGGCACTGCGGCGAAAAATCCAACTACGCCGCCAGCAGTATCTGGACAGCGATTATTCAGTAGTGGTGGCCCAGGCCAGTTAATCCAACTTTGCAGAGCGCTGTTTCGCAGCCCGTTTCTCGGCCCTTCTCCACTTGAAAAAATCTGACAACAGGGCTCCACACCGTTCAGCTAACACCCCACCGCCTACCTCCACCTGGTGATTCAATCCGGGATGCCGAACCAAGTTCATTATGGAACCGCAGGCACCGGTCTTGGGGTCACTGGCACCGAACACCAGGCGTCGGATACGGCTGTGTACCAGCAACCCGGCGCACATGGGGCAGGGTTCAAGGGTGACATACAAGGTAGCGTCGATCAGCCGGTAGTTGCCTATCCTGGCTCCGGCCTCGCGAATGGCCAGCATCTCCGCGTGGGCTGAAGGATCATGGCTGGAGATAGGGCGGTTCCATCCCTGACCGAGTATATTCCCCTCCTGCACCACCAGAGCGCCAACCGGTATCTCCCCCTCTTTCCAGGCTAGTCGGGCAAGGTCCAGCGCCTGTTCCATCCAGTATTCGTCATTCTCATGCGTCACTTGAATTCCCAATAATCTTTCTGTGGTGGTGAAAGTTACCACTCGTTAGTCTGATTCGCCAAACACAGGTGACAGACTGCCAACCATGCATCTTCAACCTACTGAAAAGTAATAGATTTATCCTTGGCTAGCTATTTGCTATCAACAAGCGTTAGGATATTTCCATTCATTAATTACAGGACTAGCCATGAATATTACTGCTGTCGCCATCGTCGCTATTATCTGTTGGGCTATAGTCGAGCTGGTCAACTCGAAACGTAAAAAAGCCCCTAAGTTAAACGAGACAGAAATAAACAGCCTTAAGGAAGAGATTACCCGGCTGAGAGAGCGGGTACAAAACCTGGAAAAAATCGTTACCGATGAGAATTACGATCTGAAAAAGCAGTTCGATAATCTGAAGGACTGATGGTTTTGTGACTAGGCAGAAGCAGACTCATGCTGCTTCTGGCCTTGTGACAGGGTATCTGAAAGAGTCTGTTGTCCGTTCCTCTCTACACCTCCCCTTCCCTTCCTTATGCGCGCTAACGCACCGACCACATCAGGATATCTGTTTATAGTCTGTTTCCGGTCAGTGCATCCTGTATTGACCGGACCCACAGTGAGGTTCATATGAACAAACACAGTAAACAGAAGAGCGATGAGCGTGACGACAAAATCGACGCCGCAAACCAAGCCGAGATGGCCGATAAAATGGAAGCCATTCCAACACAGGCCGCACCTGGTGTCCGAGCAGTACAGCCCCCCTACCCTGGCGCCAAACTGAAATGGCCGCAGCAGGTGAAATCAGCCAAAAGGCAGTGGGGCAAGCTCAGCGAGGAAGAAATACGCAAAAGCGAAGGTAACCCACAACGACTAAGCACTTTAGTTCAACAGCGGTATCGCATCGATCACCAACTGGCGGACAAGCAGGTCAAAACCTTTCTGGATAAGTGCATTACGGCCTAGACCCAGCCGACGCTGCACTTTAGTGCCGATAAACTCTCCTAATCTCTTTGCAACTAAAGGAATAAACATGACTATGTTCAATGTAAAAAAACTGCTGGTAACCACCGCCGTTGTAATGGTACTTGGCAGCACAGGTGCTGTGGCTGCGGATATGACCACCACCCAGGATGACCCTGTTACCAACGCCCGGCATGAAGTGCAAATCTGGACCACCTATGCATTAAGTCCTTACCTGCAGGCCAGTGATCTCAGTGTTACCGTACTGGACGGCAAGGCCACCTTAACCGGTAGGGTACAGGACTCATCGCACAAGGAACTGGCGGAAGCTATTGCCGCCGGCGTCAAGGGGGTGACGGACGTGGATAATCAGATCACCGTAGATGAAAATCACAAAGGCTCCCCACGCCATACAAGCCGTGATTACGGGGACGTGGTGGCGGATGCGACCATCACTACTGCGGTAAAATCCAAGCTGTTGTGGAGTAAGCACACTGAGGGGATGGATACCAAGGTGACGACTAAGGACGGTAAGGTTGAGCTCACTGGCACCGTGGCGACGAAGCAGGCCAGGCTGCAGGCCGAGAAGCTCGCCAAGAACACCGATGGGGTACGATCGGTAAGCAATAAACTGGAAGTGAGTGAAAACACAAACGCCGACAACAATCCGCCTGAAGAGGATACAGAAGCCGGTACCGCCATCGCCGACAGCTGGATTACCACCAAGGTCAAGTCCACCTTTCTGTATTCCAGCAATGTTGCCTCGTCTGACATTTCAGTCAGTACCGACAGAGGCATTGTCACCCTGGCTGGCAAAGTAGACAGTGGGGTGGAACACGCGCTGGCCATTGAACTGGCACAGAATATCCGCGGCGTAAAAAGTGTCTCGTCCAAGCAGCTTATCCACTGAGTGGTTATTTTTCTGCGCTAATGTGTGAACGCATATTAGTCGCAGACTACCTGCTATTTTACTCAGGAGGTGTTGTGAAAGAACCTCGGTATACCAATCCCTTTTTATTGCGCAGCACGTTGCAAAAGCTGAGAGCCGACGGCAGCCGGGCACAGCCTGACGTCCACAGTTGTGAAGAAATGTTGCAGCACGATATCTGGAGTCAGCAAAAACAAGAGTTGCAGCAGGAAAACCAGCGTTTGCTAAAAGCGCTGCTGCAGGTACAGACAGAGTTGCAGCAATTGATGCGAGACGGCCAGTGCGACGCCCTGACCCAGACCCTTAACCGCAGTATTATGCTGGATCGCATCAGACAGGCTATCAGTATTGCCAAACGGCAACATAGCCTGTTTGCCTTACTCTTTATCGATCTGGATAACTTTAAACCTGTTAATGACCAATACGGCCACGAGGCCGGCGATCAGGTGTTGCAGCAGGTCAGCATCCGTTTGAGAGCCGCAATACGTGACAGCGACGCCATCAGCCGGCACGGCGGCGACGAATTCCTGCTATTGCTCAACAATGTCACAAATAAGCATGATGTCAGCTTGTTTGCTGTCAAAATGGCCCACCTGCTGGCACAGCCTTATCAGCTAGCAAATCACAGCGTCTCCTTGTCAGCCAGTATTGGCATGGCCATCTTCCCTCACCATGGTGATAACGCCCAGGCCCTCATCAGCCACGCCGACACGGCAATGTACCGGGCCAAGCAGCAAGGCGGCGCCTTCGCCTGTTAAAGGGCTGAAAAGTCTGTTGCCACTATGCGCGCCAGCGTACCGACAGGGCGATGCCCATCCGGCATAGTGTGGCAGGGCACACCTTTGTGCAGCCCGGACTACCAGGAGCTTCAGATGAAAACAGATATTCCCACATCCCTGACCATGCGCTTGCCGTGGCGCCGCATATGGCCGCTAAGACACATCACGATTATGGTGGGCACCACTATGCTCATCTCAGCCTGTGCAGGCTCGCCCAAGGCGCCCTATGCTGAGCTTCAGGCCGCCGAGCAAGCTATTGGTAACGCTGAACGGGCGCAGACCGTCCGTTACACCAACATCGAACTCAACGCAGCCCGCTCCGAACTGAGCGCGGCCCGCAACGCAGTAACAGCGAAAAACATGTCTCAGGCACAGCGCCTGGCAATGCAGGCGCAGGCCAGTGCAGAGCTGGCCCTGGCCCGTGCTGAATTGATCAAGGCACAAGCCGTCAATCAGGATATGCAACAAAGCATTGATGCCTTGGAGCAGGAAGCACAACGTAATCTTTCAGGAGTGAAACCATGAACCTCACCGTACCTTTTGCCAAAACACTGCTAAGCGTGGGTCTGGCCAGTGCGTTGTTATCCGGCTGCGTCAGTAGTCAAAAAATACCGGACGGCGCTGCTAATGTGCGTCAGCAGCTTATCCAACTGCAGGGTGATCAGCAACTGGCGGTACTGGCGCCGCTGGCCATAAAAGATGCTGAACAGGCGGTGATCCTGGCTGAGCAGCCACAAAAGAATGCCGAACTGGCCAGTCACCGGGTGCTGATGGCCGAGCGCAAAGTGGCGTTAGCCAGTACCCAGGCACAAACACGCCTGCTTGAATCACAGCGCAAAGCGTTGCGTCAACAACGTGATGACGTCAGGCTCAATGCCCGCACGCTCGAGGCAAAAAGGGCACGAGCCGACGCCAGCGATGCCCGCAGTGATGCCGAGCAGGCGCGCCTCCAGGCCAGCAATGCCCGGGCTGAGGCCACTGACGCCCGCAACAATACTGAACAAGCCAGGCGCCAGGCCATGATGTCTGCCAACCGTGAGCAAATTGCCTTATCAGATGCACGTTCTGCGCGCGAACAGGCTGACACCTCTGATGCAAAAGCCGCAGAGTTGCGCACTCAACTGGCCGAGCTGAACGCCAGGCCCACCGACAGAGGGCTGGTGATCACACTGGGTGATGTGTTGTTCGATACCGGCATGGACAGCCTGAGAAACGGTAGCAGCAACCATCTGGATAAGCTGGCGTTGTTCTTAAAAGCCTATCCTGAGCGCACCGCCCAGATTGAAGGCCATACAGACGATGTGGGCAGCGACGGCGCCAATATGCTGTTGTCTCAGCGCCGGGCCGAGACAGTCAAAGCCTTTCTACTGACACAGGGTGTTGCCGACAGCCGGTTAAATGCGTCAGGCAAGGGTGAAAGTGAGCCACTGGCCAGCAACGCCACCGCGGATGGACGGCAGCAAAACAGACGGGTGGAAGTCATTATTGCCGATGCGGTTGAGTTGGCGGATAAGCGCTAAGCGCGCTGGCGCACCGACCAGACTGACAGAGTCAGGGATACTGACAATAAGACAAGGATAATCCTGCCCTTGTCTTACACAAACGGAGTGATTATGGAAAAGTCAACAGACACAAATACCACCAAAAAGGGTTTCAGCAGTGGTGTGGATTCTGCTTCGGGCAGCATACATCGTGTGATAGACAATGCTGCAGAGGCCAGTTCTCCGGCAATCAAGCACATGACCGCCAGTGCCCATGAGACGGTGGATAAAATGGCCAGTGGGGTGAATCACGCCGCGGAGGTCATTTCGAAAAAAGGCGAACAGTTGCAACATTTGCAGCAGCAACTGGCCGAGGGTACCCGAAACCAGGTCCGCAGCCATCCGCTGGTATCCCTTGGCGTCGCCCTGGCAGGGGGCATGTTGTTCAGTTGGTGGTTAAGCCGCCGCACCGGTGCACAAAATGGCGCATAAACAGACTGGAACACCCGCTGAGGCGGGTGTTCTTCCGGTTCCCCCACAGGTGACGGCTGAGATGGCTTTGTGGTGGCAGCAGGCCAGAGTCCTGGCTTATGATCAATTGCAGTTACTGATGCTCGAGGGGCAACGGGTGGCAAACAGTATGGTGGCGTTGCTGATATTTGCCCTGTTAGCGGGCCTGCTGGCCCTGACATTTTGGTTTGCCCTGCTGGCCCAAATCATCATACTGGCACAACACAGCCTGTTGTCAGTCGCACAGGCGCTGGGCCTGGCGATGGTAGTCAACCTCTCAGGTCTGTGGTTTGTACTGCGGCGCTTAAGGTCTTACAGCCACCTGATAGGATTTCCGGCGACCATGCAAAGTCTGCGCTTGTCGGGGACAACTGACAGCAAAGGGGCAAGATAAGATGCGACGGTCAGTCAAACTCGATGGCCAAATCGCCATGCTGGTACTACAGCTGCCACGACAACGTCTGCAGTTGAGTGCGCAAACCCACGCCGTTGTGCAGGCTGTGCGCAGCAAACTCAGTTCTCCGGCGGCGCTGGCGGTGGCCACCGCCGGCGGCGTGTTGATTGGCTGGGGGCTATATCGCCAAGACTCCCCCACCTCTGTCAGCAATGCGACAGACAACCCCAAACTCTCAGTGGCTGCCTGGCTGCGGCGGGGTCTGTGGGCAGGATTTATGGCTTACCTTGTTCGCAAGACTGTCTGAACGGCGTTTCCGCTTCTGGTTTACCCAGTAGATTCCGATAGTCGTCCAACCCCACCTGATAACATTCGCAGGACATTTCCTGCAGTGCCTTTCGATCCAGAATCTTCACTATCCCTCTGCTGTAACTGATAATTTGCTGACTCTGCATAAGACCGGCGGCGATGGTTACGCCGCTGCGCCGCACGCCCAGCATATCCGCCAGGAACTGATGGGTCAGATAAAACCTGCTGCTATGAGCACGGTCATGACTCATCAGCAGCCAGCGAGCCAAGCGGGCAGTCAGTGCATGGAAGTGTCCACAGGCGGCATTTTGAGATAGCAGCGTCAGTTGTACAAAGAGGTATTGTTGTAATATCTGCTGCAGGCTGGGACAGCCAGGCAGAAGTTGCACCAAATCGGCAATGCTAATACGCCAAGCAGTGCCCTTGCCTTGCACCACAGCCTGCATCGGAGCTGTTGTCACGCCCAGAACCAGGGTGGCCCCGAGCATCCCCTCATTGCCTATCAGACCCATTTCCAGCGGTTTATGACCGGCCAGTTTACTGACCAGCGAAATAAAGCCGCTGAGGGGAAAGTAAAGATAGCGATAGGGCTGATTAGGTTCACAGAGAATATCGGCAAACTGCAATTTCACCATCTCACAGTGTTGCAGCAGAAGATGGCGCTCGTTGGGGATTAGCAGTTGCAGTAAGTGATTGGTAATAGCAGGGACGGTAACAACAGACATTGAATAAGCCTCTAGCACTGACGTTGCCATTTTGGCGCAAGACAGGTGCTATGCAGCCTTGACAAGTTATTGTAACGGTGAGAGGTGTTGGTTTCTGTGCGCTACGACACTAAATGCCTATGAGGAAGAAAAGGACAGCAGACGATCGGTTTCGGCTTTTACCACCTCGTAGCATTCGCAGCTTAGTTGTTCCAGCTTCGACCGGTTGGTGACGGTGATATGACCACGACTGTAATCAATCACACCCTCTTTGTGCAGACGGCTCGCGGCTTCAGTTACCCCTTCCCGGCGCACCCCCAGCATATTGGCAATCAGCTCCTGGGTCATTACCAGGTGGTTGTCTTTGAGCCGGTCCAGTGACAGCAACAGCCAGCGACACAACTGCTGATCGATACTGTGATGCCTGTTGCAGACGGCGGTCTGGGCCATTTGTGTGATCAGGGCCTGTGAATAGCGCAGCAATAGATACAACAGCTCACCGTGACGGTTAAATTCGTCTTTCATGCGCTGGCCAAGTAACCGGTAACCAAAACCTGCACTTTGCACTATGCCGCGGCTGGTGGTGCTGTTCCCGCCCATAAACAGCGCCACGCCGATCATGCCGTCATACCCGACCACGGATATTTCTGCCGATGAGCCATTCTCCATGACATACAGCAATGACACGATACTGTCGGTGGGAAAATACACATAACGCAGTGTATCGCCTGACTCGTACAGGACTTTGCCCAGGGGCATCTCTATCAATTCCAGATGGGGAAAAAGCCTTTGCTGTACATCTGCAGAAAGGGCGTTAAGTAGCTGGTTTTGTGTCGGTTGATGCAGCTCGGGGTCAATAGACTGCGTTGCTGGCAATTTAGGCAAAACGTTATCCTTATTTTGGGCGAGGGAGGTCCAAGTATAGCCGAACAAAGGATTCGCTCTGTACGATACCGCACATACAGAGCGTAACTACAGGCAACGCAACCCGTACCCGCTAAATATCTATTTAACCCGCATGGCGTTTTTTACCGAGGTCACGCCGGTAACGTCACGTGCCAGCCGTACGGCTGTATTGATATCTTCTTCTGAATTGACAAAACCGCTTAACTGCACGACGCCTTTGAAGGTTTCGACATTAATCTCCCTGGATTTCAGCGACGGGTGATTAAAAATTGCCGTTTTTACCTTAGTGGTAATCACCGTGTCATCCACATATTCGCCGGTACTTTCCCGGGTATTGGTGGCGCCGCATCCCAGCAGCGTGAGGCTGAACAGACTAAGAAAAAACACTGCAAAGATATTACGTGTTCTCATGATGAAAGTGTCCTGTTTGTAAGGGGAATAATAAGGCTTAGAGCTTGTGATGGTGTTTCATGCCCTGTCTCATCTATTGCATTAACGGACGGCCAGCTTAAACCTGTCAACCCTGTTGCTCTGTGCGCCAGCGCACCATCGTTGCGCTGAATATTTGTTATGGTGCGACAGCGTACATACAAGCCAGCGGCAATCCCTCATAGTTAACTTTCTTTTACAGTGAACAGGTAGAACTCTATGTTGGAAACAGTGATCGTAGTACTGATTATTCTGTGGGCACTGGGCTTGGTGTCATCCTATACCATGGGTGGTTTTATCCATATTTTGCTGGTGCTGGCCCTGGTAGTGGTAGCTGTACGTCTGATTCGCGGTCGCGGAATCTGATTCAAGCATGGATCTAATGGCCCATTAGACTAATTTTCCCAAAGCAATCTTCCGGACAATAAAGGGCGATGATAAAATCTGTCGCCCTTACTTTTCCAGACTACCACATGGCTTCATGCTGCCGAATTCGTACTGCACTTTTTTTGTTCAACTGTATCTTTGTTACGGGGCCCCTGGCGGCTGATGAGGCATCACAACAGGCACCCGGCATTGTTCAGGCCCCTGCGCTCAATGTCCATGAAGGTGCGGCCTCACAAGCGGAATCTGAAAGATTGAGTGAAGCTGCCAGGCAGATGCTGGCGATATCGCAGCGCACCGCGGAACTGACAAAACCGCTGGGGATGAGCTTACATCCAGGCATTACCCTTTCTTCGGCGCCCATTGGTGCCTTGCCTGACTCCCCGGTAATAGCTAATGCCAGAATACTGGTGTTACCGATTAACCTGAACGATTCACAAACAGTACGTGATGCGCAAAGCGGACATTATCAGGGTACCGGCGAAGGCCCTTCAATCCGCTTCCATATCAATGACATCGGCATACTGCTCAGCAGTGTTCCACTGGATTACACCACCGGCGAGTTTTTCCACCAGCCTTATCTCAAGGGAGATATTGACGGTTTTCCTGTCTATCAGGGCCCGGGAGGCGATGTATTGTTGTTAAGCCGCAACGGCCGCCTGCCTTATAAACCCCTCACCATAGAGCAGTTTCTTAGCAGACTGATTGCAGATGAAGAAGCGACTCAGGCAAAGTTCGCTGACTTGCCGGGTGACAGTGAAGTGGCAGCCCAGGCCCGGGCTGCCTACAACGACTGGCAGGCGACCCAGGCAGAGCAGTTGGCGATGATGGCCCAGATCTTTAAGACTGCCTTCCCGGACAGTGCCCAATATGAACAGGAGCTGGAAAAATACCGGCGTAACCAGCAAATCATCGGTGAGGGGCTGCGCAAGCAGGCTGAGTCCGTCCCACAACAGGATCCTGAAGTGGCCCGGATCAATCAGCAGCGTGCCCAGCGTATTAAGGATCTTAAAGCAGAATTGGCCGGACTCTCTGTGGCACAGCGACAGTCCCCTGCCTGTGCATCGGCACGGATACGCCGGGGTAGCCTGCATATTCTTGACTTTGCCTGCAAGGAAGGAAGCACCCCTTACGTAGTGCCGGACCAGGGCTATTTTGATCGCAGCTTACCTGCTGGCACGGTGCAACTCATTGCGGTTACCGCCACCTACGGACTGTTACCAACCCCGCGGGATCATGAGCTGCATTTTACAGCGGCCAAACTGCGCTCTGCGGGTCTGCAAGTGGACTATAAGGCCATCGCGTCCCTGATAGAATAAGGTCGCCTCAACAGGCGACCCAAAAAAATCTGCCAGACATCCAGCTCTGCTAAACCCGCCTTACTCCCATTCGATGGTGGCGGGTGGCTTGCCGGAAATGTCGTAAACCACCCGGGAAATGCCATCCACTTCATTGATAATCCGGTTGGACACCTTGCCGAGGAATTCATAAGGCAGGTGCGCCCAATGGGCAGTCATAAAGTCGATAGTTTCCACTGCACGCAAAGAGACCACCCAATCGTATTTACGGGCATCCCCCATGACCCCCACCGAACGTACGGGCAGGAACACGGTAAAGGCCTGGCTGACCTTGTGATACAGATCCGCCTTGTGCAGTTCCTCGATAAAGATGGCATCGGCGCGGCGCAGCAGATCGCAGTATTCCTTCTTCACTTCGCCCAGTACACGCACTCCAAGACCCGGGCCCGGGAAAGGGTGGCGGTACAGCATGTCGTAGGGAAGTCCCAGCTCCAGTCCGACCTTACGCACCTCGTCCTTGAACAGTTCACGCAGCGGCTCCACCAGGCCCATCTGCATATCTTCGGGCAGACCGCCCACATTGTGGTGCGACTTGATTACATGGGCCTTGCCGGTCTTGGAGCCGGCCGACTCGATCACATCCGGATAAATGGTGCCCTGGGCCAGCCATTTGGCATTCTGCAATTTAGAGGCCTGCTCGTCGAAGACCTCCACAAACACCCGGCCGATCACCTTGCGCTTGGCTTCCGGATCTTCGACCCCGGCCAATTGGTCCAGGAACCGCTGCTCGGCATCTACCTTGATAATATTCAGGCCGAAGTGATCGCCGAACATATCCATGACCTGCTTGCCTTCATTCAGGCGCAGCAGGCCGTTGTCGACGAATACGCAGGTCAGATTCTTGCCGATGGCCCGATGCAGCAACATCGCAGTGACGGAGGAATCCACCCCCCCGGACAGACCGAGGATCACTTCATCCTCACCCACCTGCTCCTTCAGGCGTGCGACGGCATCGTCTATGATGGTCGCCGGCGTCCAGCGCTTCTCGCACCGGCAGATGCTGACCACGAAATGTTCCAGCATGCGCAAGCCCTGACGGGTATGGGTCACTTCCGGGTGGAACTGCACCCCATAGAAGCCTTTATCCTCATCAGCCATGGCCGCAAAAGGACAGCTCGGCGTCTGGGCGAGGGTCTTGAAACCGGGGGGAATGGCGCTGACTTTATCGCCATGACTCATCCACACATCCAGCAGGGCGTTGCCATTCTGGCCCACATGATCCTCGATATTGGTAAACAGCGCGGACTCGTGAATGACTTCCACCTGGGCATAGCCGAATTCACGGATGTTGGAGCCCTGAACCGCCCCGCCAAGCTGTTCGGCCATGGTCTGCATGCCGTAACATACACCCAGTACCGGTACGCCGGCGTTGAACACATACTCAGGAGCTCTGGGAGAATTCAGCTCGGTGACTGATTCGGGCCCACCCGAAAGGATAATGCCCTGGGGATTGAATTCGCGGATCTGCTCTTCTGTCACATCCCAGGCCCACAGCTCACAGTAGACGCCGATTTCGCGGACCCTGCGGGCGACAAGCTGGGTGTACTGGGACCCGAAGTCCAGGATTAAGATGCGATGGTCATGAATGTTTGCAGTCATGGATTTCCCGTATGAAGTAGTCTGCGGCAAGGCCGCGCAAATAAAATAAACAGGGGGAGCACCCTGGCTCCCCCTCAACCTGAGACCGCCCTATCCCATTCGGTAGTTGGGTGCTTCCTTGGTAATGGATACATCATGTACATGGGATTCGCCCATACCGGCCGCAGTAACCCGGACAAATTTAGCCTTGGTGCGTAATTCATCAATAGTGGCGCAGCCGGTCAGCCCCATGGCACTGCGCAGGCCACCCATTTGCTGGTGAACGATATTGGCGATGGGCCCCTTGTAGGCGACACGGCCTTCGATACCTTCCGGAACCAGCTTTTCGGCATTATTGCTGTCCTGGAAATAGCGGTCAGAGGACCCATGACTCTGGTTCATGGCACCCAGTGAACCCATGCCGCGGTAGGACTTATAGTAACGGCCCTGGTACAGCTCCACTTCACCTGGTGCTTCCTCGGTGCCGGCCAGCATGCTGCCGACCATCACACAACTCGCACCGGCAGCAAGGGCCTTGGCGATATCACCGGAAAAACGAATGCCGCCATCGGCAATCACCGGAATGTCAGTGCCTTCCAAACCTTCCACCGCGTCAGACACGGCGGTAATCTGCGGCACGCCGCAGCCGGTCACGATTCGGGTGGTACAGATAGAGCCGGGGCCGATACCCACCTTGACGGCATCCACCCCTGCCTCAGCCAGCGCCTTGGCCCCCTCCGCTGTGGCCACGTTACCGGCAATCAGTTGCAGTTCAGGGTAGTCCTGACGGACCTTTTTAACTCTGTCGATAACGCCCTGAGAATGCCCGTGAGACGTGTCGATCAACAGCACATCCACCCCGGCTTCCACCAGCAGTTTGATCCGCTCATCGGTACCTGCGCCGACACTGACCGCGGCGCCGACACGCAAGCGACCCAGAGCATCTTTACAGGCATTGGGTTTGCTCTCGGCCTTCTGGAAATCCTTGACTGTGATCAGGCCCTTGAGTTTAAACGCGCCGTCCACCACCAGAATCTTCTCGATACGGTGCTCGTGCATCAGGGCCAGCACCTCCTCGGAGCTTGCGCCTTCCCTGACGGTGACCAGACGCGCTTTTGGCGTCATTACATTGGCAATGGGCAGTTTGTGGTTGTTTTCGAAACGCAGATCACGTCCTGTCACTATACCGACCAGGTTATTGTCCTTATCGACAACCGGAAAGCCGGAGTAACCGTGTTGCTTGCTCAATACATTGATCTCGCCTATGGTGGCGTCGGGTGTCACTGTCATAGGGTCGGAAACCACGCCGCTTTCGTACTTCTTGACCTGGCGTACATGGCTGGCCTGCTCTTCGGCAGTCATGTTTTTGTGGATAAAGCCGATGCCGCCTTCCTGGGCCAAGGCGATGGCCAGACGGGCTTCACTGACGGTGTCCATTGCAGCAGAAATCATCGGGATATTCAGTTCGACACCGCGGGTTAAGCGGGTCTTCAGACTGGCAGTATGGGGGAGTACGGTAGAATGACCTGGGACTAACAATACATCATCGAAAGTCAGGGCTTCTTTTTCGATTCTGAGCATCGCAACAACACCTTTAGAATGAGGATTTAGTTGCGGCGCAATTGTAGCCGTTTTGCCCTTTAGGGTAAACTTAAATTCCGCTCCCCGACCAAGTTTTTTATGCCTTCCAATCAACAGACAATCTACACAGTCAGCCGTCTCAATCGCCATGCCCGTCAGGTTCTGGAAAGCGAAATAGGCCAGGTGTGGGTGCGGGCCGAAATTTCCAATTTTGTCGCCGCCGGCTCAGGCCACTGGTATTTTACCCTCAAGGACGATCGGGCCCAGGTGCGGGCAGCCATGTTCAGAAACACCAACCGACGCGTCAGCATGCGACCTCGTGAAGGAGACAGGGTACTGGTCCGGGCTGCCATCAGCCTGTACGAACCCAGGGGGGATTACCAGCTTATTGTCGAGCATATGGAGCCAGAGGGGGAAGGGTTGCTCAAACAACAGTTTGAACAGCTCAAGCACCGGCTTCTCAGCGAAGGGTTGTTTGACGCCGAGCATAAAAAACCCCTCCCCCATCCCATTCTCCGGGTGGGTATAGTGACCTCCCCCACCGGCGCAGCCCTGCATGATATCCTCACCGTGCTCAGGCGCCGCAACCCGGCTATTGAGGTGATCCTTTACCCCAGCCAGGTCCAGGGCGGGGTGGCAAGCAGCCAGTTAATTCAAGCCATTGAAACGGCAAACAGGCGCAAGGAAGTGGATGTCCTGATCGTGGGACGGGGCGGTGGTTCGCTGGAAGACCTCTGGTGCTTCAACGATGAAATGCTGGCCCGTTGTATCTTCGCCTCTACCTTGCCAATCATCAGTGCAGTGGGCCACGAAGTGGATGTGAGCATTGCCGATTTTGTCGCCGACATGCGTGCTCCCACGCCTTCTGCAGCAGCAGAGCTGGTCAGCCAGGACAAGTTGGAACTGCAAAAACGTGTGGAGCAGTGTCAACATCGCCTGGCACGGGCCTTCGGCAACTTTCTGAAAACCAGGCAATACCTTCACCATAGGGTGGCCAGCCAACTCGAGCGGTATCACCCACAAACAAAGCTTCGGCAGCAGGCGCAGCATCTGGACGGACTTAGCGCCAATCTCCATCACCTGTGGCAACGTCGGTTGAACCAACTGCACAGCCGCATGCAGGGCCTGGAGGGTCGTCTTGCCAGGCAATCTCCCGGGCAAAGGTTGGAAGCCCAGCAACAGCGTCTCACTTATCTGCGGCAGTCTCTGCAAAGAGGCTGGCAACAGTTATATCAGTCAAAGCAACACAAATTGGCCGGGTGCTCTCATCTGCTTGACACCGTCAGCCCCTTGGCCACGCTGGCCAGAGGCTACAGTATCAGTCTGGTGGGAAGGAGGCTCATCACAAGGACCGATGTCTTGCAGCCGGGTGATCAGATGATCACCCGACTTATTGACGGAGAGGTTTCAAGCAAGGTTACCGCCATCAGGAAAAGGTAACCCTGCCTTACGTTAGCCGGATCTGCACCTGCGGGAAGCCGTCAGTAACAATAACCCGCCAAGCGACATCAACATCCCTCCTGGTGCGTCAACCTGCAATAGCACCTGTTGGGGTAATTCCAGGTCTATTCCCGGATGGGGGAAGGCAACATCGTCCCTTTCCGAAGGGATAAAGCCGTCCAATGGCGGCAACTGATATACATCATCAGGGAAGGAGTCTGCAAACACAGGCGGGTCAATAAGAACCGGATTTGTCACTACCAACGGCCCCTCAGGCATTTCTCCATCTACTTTGCTGTCAGGGGACAGGGGAGCCGGAGCAAAGCCCCCTGTCAGCCCCTGATTGCCAACCGTAGGCGTAAGTAAACCATCGCCCTGCTCATCCCAATCAAGGTCAGGTGCACTGTTGGGGTCGGGAAAAGCTTCAGGAAGAATGCCGGCTGACGCAGGCGTCGGTGAATACTCGGTGTCACCAGAAATTTCAGGCGACTCCTGCACTCTGTCCGCCGTTGGCCCATTATCCAACCATAGCAGTGGGGCCGCATCGGCGATCTCCTTAAGCATTGGCAGACCAGCACCTATGTCGTTGAGGTTGTCACTTATCTTTGCGTGCTCGCCGCCAATATTCGGGCTGCTATTCAGTCCTTCCGACCACTGGTCATTGAGAGATTCATCGTGCTCCCGGTCTTTATCTCCAACTGAGCCAGATCTGGTAAGAAAATTGACCGGCAACGCCGTAAAATAGGAACTGGGGCCCAGCAGGGCATCGAAGCCGCCAAACTTTCTGCAGCTTCCAAACTCTTGAGCACACTCATCGCGTAACCTGGCTTCAATCCGACCAAAATGAAGAGGATCATTGAGTCGGCCTGATATGGCGACTCTTGGCAGTTTCGCCTGGTAAAAGCCCAATCGCCCAAGCAGTTCGTCGAGTGATATCTCAGCCACAGGCCTTCTGGCCTGCGCAGGATAACGGACAAACTGCCTTTGTTGTATGTTGACGCTAGGGTCATTTCTGGAGACACCGGTATCTGAACCCGGTATATCGGCCAGTATCAAAGAGGCGGAAGCATTAGTGAGATAAAAGGAACTCAGTGCAGCAAAAACCAGAACCATCCATCTTTTAAACCCCCACCCTGCATCATTCCAGCCCCTGGTGAGTAACGTTTTCATATCCCTCCCTCGCTTTAACCGATTCAATTCGACTGTAAGCCAGACCTTTCCTGTCAAGGGTCAATTCAGCCCTAAAAGCATAGTCGGTGTTGGCAAAATTGAAAATAAATCAGCAAACTTGCGGGGATTTCATGCGTTCTTGTTGGAAAAAGGATGATCTTCCAGAAGCGAGAAGGTTTTGCAGCGGAACAGTACCTGACAAGCTTAAGGTATTACCAACCTGAGGCTGGTTATGCCGCTGTCGCTGAAGGAGAGCAGGTAGATATCTGCATAATCGGACTCAGTCATGTCGGGGGCTTCACCGCCGAGCATTTCAATCAGTTGTGGAGTGGTGTTGCTATGCCCGACAATCAAGGCATTTTCGGCGCGCTCCAGCAAATTGCTGGCAAAGTTATCCAACTGCTGCGGATCATAATGGCTCACCTCAATCTCCCTGTGTTCAGCCAGGGGCATAACGGTTTGGCGTGTCCTGCGATAGGCCGTGCTGTATATTCGTGTCAGAGGTACATGCGCAAGCATGGTGGCTAAGTGCCTCGCCTGGGTCAATCCATTGTCTGTGAGGCCCGGATCTTGGCTTTCCGTGGTTTTCTGGGCATGACGGAGCAGATACAAGGTGAACTCTTTTGCCAAGGCAGGTTGCAATGCAGCCAAGCCAATCAGCCCACATACAACTATCATACGTAACACAGTATTACCTCATTTCTTCTTGTGAAAGGACATCAGTCGTTTTCGCTTTCTCTCTTGTGAGAGGGTAAGTTGATTCTTCTTGCCTTCAAAAGGGTTGGCCCCTTCCCGGAATTCGATGCGAATGGGGGTACCCATTACTTTCAGCGATTTACGGAAGTAATTCATCAAAAAGCGTTTGTAGGAGTCAGGCAGATCCTGCACCTGATTGCCATGGATCACGATCACGGGCGGATTATACCCCCCGGCGTGGGCATACTTCATTTTTACCCTGCGACCTCGGATCAAAGGGGGCTGATGATCCGCCTGGGCCATTTCCATGATCCGGGTGAGCATGGCGGTATTGATCCTGTGGGTCGCAGAAGCATAGGCTTCCTGTACCGACTCAAACAGGTTACCTACTCCAGTACCATGGAGCGCAGAAATAAAATGCAGCCGGGCAAAATCAATAAAACCCAGCCGCCTGTCCAGCTCACGCTTGATATCGTTTTTGACATCGGTATCCAGACCATCCCACTTATTGACCGCCAGCACCAGTGAACGGCCGGAGTTGAGCACAAAACCCAACAGGCTCAGATCCTGATCGGAGAGCCCCTCCCGCGCGTCTACCACCAGCAACACCACGTTGGCTTCTTCGATGGCCTGCAGAGTTTTGACGATAGAAAACTTCTCCACCATGTCGGAAACTTTCCTGCGCTTGCGTACGCCGGCAGTATCAATCAGGACGTACTCGCGCCCGTCACGCTCCATGGGGATAAAGATGCTGTCCCTGGTGGTGCCTGGCTGATCGAAGACCACCACCCGTTCCTCGCCCAGAATCCGGTTGGTCAGGGTGGATTTACCCACATTGGGTTTACCGACGATGGCCAGTTTGATTGGCTGGTTTTGCAGTCTTTCCAGTTGCGCCTCTGCGTCCAGCTCTTCGGCGGCAGGATCGGCCTCGGTTGTCAGCATGTCGGGAAAACGCTCTGCAAGCGGCTTGACCAGGCTCTCAAGCAGCTGGCTCACACCACGTCCATGGGCGGCGGCGATCTGATGCACGTCACCCAGGGCCAGTCGATAGAACTCAGCCACTTCGCTGTCGCCGTGTATACCGTCCACTTTATTGGCAACCAGATGTACCGGCTTGTTCTGAATTCGCAGATGCCTGGCAATAGCCTCATCGGCCACGGTCAATCCGGCCCTTGCATCCAGCATGAACAAGACTACATCGGCTTCCTCAATAGCCAGCAGTGACTGCTGAGCCATCTCGGCATCGATGCCTTGCTCATCGCCGCTTATCCCACCGGTATCGACCACGATAAACTGCAAGCCTTCACAATTGGCCTGGCCATACTTACGATCCCGGGTCAGTCCCGGAAAATCGGCCACCAGGGCGTCCCGGCTTCGGGTCAGACGATTAAACAGAGTGGACTTGCCCACATTGGGACGACCAACCAGCGCGACAACAGGTAGCATAGTGACAGTATCCTAGTGGCCGCTCAGCTGACTGATACGGCAAGCAAAAACAATAATGGCCCTCATGGGGCCACTATTTTAACAGCTAATTGTGGCTTTGGCTTAAGGGGTTTCAATCGCCTTGAGCTGGCCGTCCCGGGTCTGGGTATAGAGCACCTTGCCATCCACCACCGGAGCGGCATAAATGCCTTCATCCAGATCGTTATCGCCCACTTCCAGACGAGCAACAATCTTGCCGTCAGCCTGGCTCAGCCAGTGCAGATAACCGTATTTATCACCCACCACCAGGTAGCTGCCGAGCGGCTCAGCCTCCGTCAACTGGCGGCTGCGCAGAGTGTTCTGGCTCCACAGCTCTACGCCGTTACGGCGATCCAAGGCGAAAACCTGGCTTTCAGTGCTGACCACATAGAGGTTATTGGCATCCAGCGAAATGCGACGATAAGATTTGTATTCACGTTTCCAGATAGTCCGACCGCTGCGCAATTCCAACGCTGCCAGGCTGCCGTCGAAGGAAATGACATAAATGACGCCACCCAGCACCAGTGGTTCCACATCGATATCGACGATACGGTCCAGTTCGGTTGCGCCGGATGCGGCTGTCACCGCCTGTTCCCAGGCAATCTGACCGTTTTCCATAATCACGATGGCCACTTTACCTGAGGCAGTACCGACAATGGCACCACCGCTGTTGACGGTCGGCGCTGAGATACCGCGCAGGGACAGAGGGGGCACTTCCGACTCATACAACCACTGCTGTTCACCCGTTTCGGCATCCAGGGCAAACATCACACCCGCACCCGTATTAATGATCACCAGACCATCGGATACGGCGGGCCTGGCCAATACTTCGCCTTTGACCTTCGTATGCCAGCGGGTCTCACCGGTCTCTGCGTTCAGGGCATATACATCACCATTTTCCGTACCGAAATACAGGGAATCATAGGCCGCCACCAGGCCCCCGGCGATTCGGGCAGAGGCGCCTTTTTGCCATAGACGGGAAACACCTGACCACCAGGCCTGCTCACCGAAAAGCGCAAAGTTCTGCTCCCAGATCACTTTGCCACTGGTTTTGTCGAAGGCCTTAATCTGGCCATGGCGATCCGCCGCAAACACCTTGTCATAGGCAACGGCCGGTCTCAGACGGGAGAAATGCTCACCCACACCTTCTCCCACTTCCTCCTCCCAGATGACCTTGGGGGTGAAAAGTGGCTCGATGGGCTGGAGCTCCTTGATCTTCAGCTCTTCCTCTTCGATAAACCAGGTAGTGGGATCCATCCACTGGGGCAGGATGGAACAACCAGAAAGACCCAGCAGCGAAAACAGACACAGGGCGCGAACAGAGTTTCTAACCATCTGATACCTCATGCGCTGGCTTTCGCGATCAGATTGTCCAGTTTCATCTTCAGCAGGTTATTGCCGGCATTGTCCTCCAGTGCCGCACTGTAGGCAGCCCTGGCCTTATCCAAGTTACCCTGACTGGCATGGATATCGCCTCTGAGCTCCTGAACCTGCGCGTTAAAGCTTTCCTGGCCGACAGCATCCAGTGCTGACATGGCCTGCTCATAGGCCGCCTGTTGAATATGCACACGGGCCAGGCGAATATTAGCCAGGGCAGCGATGGCGGGTACGTCGGTAGAATTGACGACAAAGGAAAGTTGTTTGGCCGCCTCGTTAAGATCATCACGGCTCACCGCTTCCTGGGCCAACTGAAAGGCCAGTAACATGGCGTAATTGTTGTCCTTGTTCTGCTCCAGATACGTCAGGGCACTGGTGAATCCCTGTTCGTTCTGGCTCAGGGATTCGACCGTCTGCTCATACTGAATAGAAGCAGTCTCCTGGGCTTCGATACGCTGATCATTGTAGTAACGCCAGCCCCACAGCCCCCCCAGACCGATGACGGCGCCAAGAATGATGGAGGTGCCGTTTTCTTTCCAGAATTGCTTGATGGCTTCAACTTGTTGTTCTTCGGTGCTGTAGCTTTCCATCCCTATCCCCTGTAATTCATTTCGTCAGCGCCTGGCCAAGTACGGAAGGCAAGTCTTTCAGGCCGATCATGGCCTGTGGCTCGTCTTTTCTCAGGTACTTGAGCCCAATCTGGCCCTGTTTGATTTCTTCTTCTCCGACAATCAGGGCAATTTCTGCCCCGCTTTTATCGGCCCGCTTCATTTGTTTTTTCAGGTTGCCGCCACCGCAATGGGTCTGCAACCTGAGGTGTGGAACCTGATCGCGCAGCGATTCGGCTAACTGAAAAGCAAAAACTTCTGCCTGCTCACCCAGTGGGCAAAGGTAAACGTCCACTGCCGCCCGAGGCGTTGCCAGTTGCAGTGCTTCGATCAGCAAAACTAACCGTTCCAGTCCCATGGCAAACCCGACCGCAGGGGTAGACTTGCCGCCGAGCTGTTCGACCAGACCATCGTAACGGCCTCCGGCACACACAGTACCCTGGGCGCCCAGCGCATCCGTTACCCATTCAAATACGGTACGGTTGTAATAGTCCAGTCCCCGCACCAGACGTGAATTAACCCGGTATTGGATGCCCATCTGCTGTAAACGTTCACACAGCAGATCAAAATGTTGCCTGGATTCTGTGTCCAGATGGTCCAGCAGATCCGGCGCGTCTTTCAGCACCTCCTGCACTTGGACATTCTTGCTGTCCAGCACCCGCAGGGGATTGGTCTCCATTCTGCGCAGACTGTCTTCGTCGAGCTTATCAGCGTGCTGGAGGAGGAAAGCAACCAGTGCCTCCCGGTAATTGGCACGGGCCTCACTGGAGCCCAGTGAATTGATCTCGAGGCTGACCTTGTCCGACATGCCAAACAGCTTCCACAGCCGGGCTGTCATCAGGATGATTTCTGCGTCTATATCCGGTCCGTTCAGGCCAAAGACTTCCACCCCAAACTGGTGGAACTGGCGATAACGACCTTTCTGGGGACGCTCATGGCGGAACATGGGCCCTATGTACCAGAGTCGCTGCTGCTGGTTGTAGAGCAGGCCGTGTTCATTACCTGCCCTGACGCAACTGGCCGTTCCTTCTGGACGCAGGGTCAGGCTGTCGCCATTGCGGTCCTCAAAGCTGTACATCTCTTTTTCGACTATGTCGGTGACTTCGCCGATGGAGCGTTTGAAAAGGTCGGTGCTTTCCACCACGGGAGTGCGGATTTCCTGATAGCCATAGGCGGCGACCAGAGCGCGAATCTGTGTCTCCACCCATTGCCAGAGGGCAGACTGCCCAGGCAGGCAATCGTTCATTCCGCGGATGGCCTGAATTTGCTTACTCACTGATATTTCTCAATTTAGTGGTCCATGCCCGACACTCAGCATGGTGATGCATTATTGTCAAAGCCCGGGATTATAGGGATTTTGCCGGCAAAGGTCAGGCATTTTTCACGTCAATCCGGTTCTTCTCATTCAGCAACGCAGCCTTGGCCCGTATCCGCCTTTCGAGTTGATCGACCAGATCGTTATTGTCCAGGCGCTCTTTCTGGCGCTGGCCATCCAGATAAAAGCCGCTCATGTTACGTGCACCGGTCAACCCCAGGTCGGACACTTCCGCTTCACCGGGGCCATTGACCACACAGCCTATGATCGAGACATCCATAGGCGTCAGCACATCTTCCAGCCTTTGCTCCAGCGCATTGACTGTGCCGATGACGTCAAACTCCTGACGTGAGCAACTCGGACAGGCGATAAAGTTGATACCGCGGGAACGAATACGCAGAGACTTGAGGATATCGAAACCGACTTTAATTTCTTCCACGGGATCCGCGGCCAGGGAAATGCGGATCGTATCGCCGATACCTTCGGCCAGCAGCATACCCAGTCCTACTGCGCTTTTTACCGCGCCGGCCCTGAACCCGCCTGCTTCGGTGATACCCAGATGCAGAGGCTGGTCGATTTTTTGCGCCAGCAGCCGATAAGCGCCAACGGCCAGGAACACGTCCGATGCCTTAACACTCACCTTGAACTGGTCAAAGTTGAGTTTATCCAGAATATCCACATGACGCATGGCCGACTCCACCAGAGCCTCTGGGGTTGGCTCGCCGTACTTTTCCTGCAGATCTTTTTCCAGCGAGCCCCCGTTTACACCGATGCGAATGGGAATGCCTTTGTCGCGGGCACAGTCCACCACGCTGCGGATACGCTCATGATTGCCGATATTGCCCGGATTGATACGCAGGCAATCGACACCATATTCCGCAACTTTGAGGGCAATCCGATAATCAAAGTGAATATCTGCAATCAGAGGAACAGTAACCTGGCGGCGGATCTCCCTGAATGCCTCGGCAGCGTCCATGGTGGGCACTGAAACCCGCACGATTTCGCCTCCCACCGCCTGGATACGTTTTATCTGGGCAACCGTTGCTTCCACGTCTGTTGTGGGCGTATTGGTCATGGACTGCACTGCGATGGGTGCACCATCCCCTATCGGTACGCTGCCCACGTTGATACGGGTGGAAGCTCTGCGTTTTATGGGTGATTCGGCAAACATGGTCGTTCCAGTGATGAGTAAAATTATTCGCTGAAGGGTAAGGTAAACCGGGCCGTTCTGCCCCTGCCAAAGCGTGACATGTCGACAGCTTCCCCCTGGTAGAGAATACTGACAGACTCAGGCGCACCCAAAGTAATATCAAAAGGTGGAACGCCGGTCACCGGCATAACCCGACCACTGATTTTGACCCCATAGGCGATGGCCTCACCCGTAGCGTCGACAATATTGACCCAACAATCGCCGCTAAATTCGAAGACCAGTTCGACAGGGTCAGCTAATTCAGTCTGCTCGCTGGCAACTGCAGCCCCTTCCGCTGAGGACTGCCCCCCTTGTTCTGCCGGTTGCTCAACCCCTTCGCGCTGCAATAAATCATCAGTGGGGGCTGGCTCTTGCGCCTGGCTCTCAACGGAGGCGTTTTGTGTCGGTGCGCTCTGAGCCAGGGACTCGCCCAGAGTCAGACTATCTGTGGTGTCGTCCGGCGCTTCTTTGACCTGTTCAGCCTGTTTAACAGGCTTGTCGGCCGGACTCGTGTGGACCGGGATTTGACTGCTGGGGGGAGGCAGGGAATCGGACTCCACATCGGCCAGACTGTCACTTTGCTGCACCCACCAGACGACTACCAGCGCAACAATCACCGCCAGAATCAGGTAGGAAAGCAGCATCAGGCGGTCGTCGCTGGCTTGCTTGGCTACTTTGCGGGAAAAACTCTGTAATTTGGCCGGTTCCTGCTTAGCCGCATTCAATTCATCAAACGCCGCTATCACCTGCTGTTCAGGAATCTCCAGCAAACGGGCGTAAAGCTTGTAGTAGCCACGGGTGAACGTAACAGAGATCCTGTCGTCAAATTGCTCATTTTCCAGCCCCTGGATATTGGCCAGCTTCAGGTTCAACCGCTTAGCCACCTCTTCCATGGTCAGACCCTTGGCTTCTCTGGCCTCTCTGACCATCTGCCCGGGTCCCCGGGCTTGCACTTCGGCTTCCTGTTCTTCTGTCATAATACTGCTTAAGCCTGTCTGTTAAATTAATGGTGCCGGCTCAGTCCGGCCGGGTCACTCTCAGTTTCATGCCGGTATAGATAGAGGATGCATCTTGTAACTGGTTCCACTCCATCAAAGTACTCATCTTGAGATTGTATTTCACTGAGATCCGATACAGATTCTCCCCTTCCTGTACCAGATGGAAAGCCGCTTCGTCATCCTCACCAGCCACTTCCGGTTCGATCTGTCTGTCGGTTTGGGCTTCAGTCTCATCCCCTGTCGGCTGCTCCGGGATCCTCTGCGCACTGGTTTCATTGCGGACTGACGGGCGAACATTGGCCAGTGATCTGTACTCCCGCGTTAGCGGATGTTCAGGATACAACTCACGCAGCATTTTACCGTATCCTTCGGCTCTTTGCAGTTGCTGCAAGCCACTCTCAATACGATACCCATACATCAGGAGCTCAGGCGATACCCGCCCCACCCGCTCCAACCGGCCCAGATACTGTTTGGCTTCCTGCCAATTCCCCTGCTGAACCAGGATCTCGGTCAGCAGCAGCAAGCTCTGGGAACGGGCAGGCTGGTGATTCAGTGCGCTTTGCAGAAACTGTTTGGCATCTTCAATTTGTCCCTGGCTCTGACTGCACAAGGCGAGATTCTCATAACTTTCGGCTGATCGGATATAGTTCTGACTGTTGATGGCGCGAAGGAAATAATCCCTCGCCTCTTCATACCTTCCCCTCTGGCAGAGGAAAGCACCGTAACTATTGAGAATGTCCGGGCTCTGTCCACCAAGGCGCAATGCCTGCCGGTATGAATCATCAGCCTGTTGAAATTCTTCTACCTGCTGGTAGTAGTAAGCCATGCTGTAATGGGCATCCGCCATGTCAGGCGCGAACTGCAGTGCCTTGTCCAGATTATATTTGGCCTGGGTATAGTTACCGTTTTTCAGGTACGTCAACCCCAGCGAGATCCGGGTACGGGCAGCATCCTGCTGATTGAAGTCGGCACCCATGCCCGGTTCGGGAGACTGGCTGGCACAGGAGGTCAGCAGCAATATGGCAACAACGGGGAGTAAACGCATGACGGCCTTAGAAAATTTCACTGATTAGGCCATTTTTACTGAAATTTGCTCACCCTTCATCTGTTTTTTCATCATCCGCCGGGTCCGGTCCACTACATCGCCGACCAATTGACCACAGGCAGCATCAATATCATCGCCCCGCGTTTTGCGCACCACTACGGTAAAGCCGTATTCCATCAGCACCTTGGAGAAGCGGTCAATACGCGAATTGCTGGAACAGGTATAGGGAGAGCCTGGGTAGGGGTTAAAGGGAATTAGGTTAATCTTGCTCGGTGTGTCCTTGAGTATTCGGGCCAGTTGATGGGCCTGATCGGTGCTGTCGTTGACTCCATTGAGCATCACATACTCAATAGTCACCCGCCCCTGATTGGCATTGGACTTGGCCAGATAACGCCGGATGCCGGCGAGCAATACCTCAATGGGATACTTCTTATTGATCGGCACTATCTCATCACGCAATTCGTCTGTTGGTGCATGTAATGACACGGCCAGGGCCACATCTATCTGCTCCGCCAGCAGGTCCAAAGCCGGCACCACCCCAGAGGTACTCAGGGTCACCCGTCGCTTGGAAAGACCGAAACCGAAATCGTCCAGCATGATATCCATGGCCGGCACTACGTTCTTAAGATTCAGCAGCGGTTCCCCCATTCCCATCATTACGACGTTGGTAATGGGACGTTTGGCCGTGTCTTTTGACAGCCCTATGGTCTTAGCCACCCGCCAGACCTGGCCGATGATCTCAGACACTGACAGGTTGCGGTTGAAGCCCTGCTGAGCCGTGGAACAGAAAGTACATTCCAATGCACATCCCACCTGCGAGGAGACACAGAGGGTCGCCCTGTCCGTTTCGGGGATCCAGACGGCCTCCACCTCCTGACCGCCTTTGAGTATCAGGGCAAACTTGATGGTCCCGTCGGTGGCATTCTGCTGCCGTGAAATCTGCGGGGCTTCAATCACGGACTTTTCCGCCAGCTTGGCGCGCAGGCTTTTGTTCAGATTGGTCATCTGTGCGAAGTCATCACAGCCGGCCTGGTAGATCCACTTCATCAGTTGGTCCGCGCGGAACGGTTTTTCGTCAATACTGACAAAAAAGTCCCGCAATCCCTGACGATTCAAATCCAACAAGTTGGTTTTCGCTGTAGCCATGCAAGATACCTCAAACGTTCGGCGTGTTTATCTTTGTGCAGATATACCCCAAAGGGGGCAGAATTGTACATTTTTTACCCATCAATTAAAACCGGTGTTTGCCGGCCCAATGCGCAAAAAAGGGAGCCGAAGCTCCCTTTTTAAGCGCAGGCAAGCTTAGCGGGTGCGAGGGCAGATTTCTTCATCAGAGAAGAAGTACGCTATTTCGCGGGCCGCTGATTCAGGAGCATCGGAACCATGCACGGCGTTTTCATCGATGCTCACCGCGTAGTCGGCACGCAGCGTACCGGCCAGGGCATCCTTGGGATTGGTGGCGCCCATGATTTCACGGTTCTTGCGCACGGCCTCTTCGCCTTCCAGTACCTGCACCATTACAGGGCCAGAGGTCATAAACTCAACCAGGGCTGCAAAGAAGGGGCGTTCCTTGTGCTCGGCGTAGAAACCTTCAGCCTGTTCCTTGCTCATGTGCAGCATCTTGGAAGCAACCAGACGCAGACCGGCAGATTCGAAACGGTTATAGATGGCGCCAATCACATTTTTGGCTACGGCATCAGGCTTGATGATTGAAAAAGTACGCTCCAGAGCCATGGTTATAGTCTCCAATTCAAAGTGGGTTAAAATTTTGAGCGCGGATTATATGCAATATCTGCCCGCTTTACTATTCACCGGACAATAAATCTTCCTGGCTCTTCCTGGTGTTGGTCCAGACGTTGAAATCCCGGCCCGGGTGAACTTTAGTTAATCTAAGATTCCACCGTCCAACCATCCCGTATGCGCCCTGTATTAGTGAGTTTGCTGTGGCTGCTCTGGAGTCTCACCTGTATCGCCAGGGAACCCGGCAGGATTCTGGTAGCCACAGCTGTCTGGCCACCCAACTTTACTGTCGAGACAGGTCTGGGTATTTATCAGCAGGTACTTAAGCAGGTATATGCGGACTATAAAGTGGAATTTCTGTTTACCACCTATGCCCGTTCAAAACATCTGGTCAGGGAAGGCAAGGCAGACCTCTGGCTCGCTTCCTATCTGGCAGAGGAAGCCTGGGCCTTGTACCCAGTCTACCCCTTTGATGCCGATCTTATCTGTGTGGTCAGGCTTCCCCACAGTGCCTGGCAGGGGGCGCAGAGCCTGAAGCATGAGCGGGTGGCCTGGATAGCCGAATACAGTTTCAATCAGTATCTGCCGGAACTGGATATGCAGGCTTACGAAGTGCCCGACCTGCAGGTGGCCCTGCGCATGCTGCAAGCGGGACGTATTGGCTACGTACTGGATGACTGGTGGAATATTCAGGACCACCTCGGGCAGCATCCTGCCATGCAGTCTGAGCTGGTCCTCGCCCCCCTTGCTCTCCTGCGGCTGTACCCGGGATTCCAACCCACACTTCAGGGCCGTCTACTGGCAGAGCATTGGGATGTCCGCTTGGCATCCATGATGGACGACGGCAGTCTGCGGGCCATCTTTTCCAGCGCCGGCGAGCCTTTTCTGCTCGAGCGATGCCCCTCCGGCCGACAAGATGATAAGCAAGGCCCATTGTGCTTTGTCAGTGACTTGCAACCGGCGAGATAGACCCTGCTCCTTCAAACGTCTTGTCTGCCGTACCCTGAAGCCGAACAAAGTGGTATAGTGCGCGCCGTTTTATCCGGCCCGGGTTGTTCGCCCGGATGGCCGGCCAATACTTGAGTAAAACGCTCAGGTAATATAGAATCGGCGACAGTACGACAGGATAGATTTCACCTCGTCTCTGGAGATATCCAACACAGGACCCGGGCAACAGACCCCTCAGAGGTTACATTAGGGTTTCAGGGCGAAAAGCTTGAACCGGTGCGGTCCATTACCTTAGTTTTGCGTAAGTGATGGTAAAGACAGATGCCGCACCCAGACAATGATCGAGACCAGACTATGAGTGAACAGATCGAACAGGCGCTAGCGCGCAAGTATGAAGCCGGATTCGTTTCCAATATCGAATCGGAAACCTTTGCCGTCGGACTCGACGAGGAAGTGATCCGCCGTATTTCGACAATGAAAAACGAGCCCGAGTGGATGTTGCAATGGCGTCTGAAAGCTTATGAGTCCTGGCTGAAGATGGAGGAGCCCGAATGGGCGCACCTGCACTATCCGAAGATCGATTACCAGTCCATCTCCTATTATTCAGCGCCCAAGAGCATGAAGGACAAGCCCAAGTCACTCGATGAGGTGGACCCGGAGTTGTTGCGTACCTATGAAAAACTGGGTATTCCCCTGCATGAGCAGCAAATGCTGGCCGGTGTGGCGGTGGACGCCGTATTTGACTCGGTGTCGGTGGTGACCACTTTTCGCGAGAAGCTCGAAGAAGCCGGAGTGATATTCTGTCCCATCTCCGAGGCGGTGCACAAATACCCGGAACTGGTTAAAAAATACCTGGGTACGGTGGTTCCCCGTTCTGACAACTACTTTGCCGCCCTCAACAGCGCGGTATTCACCGACGGCTCCTTTGTCTATATTCCCAAGGGCGTGCGTTGTCCTATGGAACTGTCCACCTATTTCCGTATCAACGAGCAGAATACCGGTCAGTTTGAGCGAACCCTTATCGTGGCCGACGAGGGCAGCCATGTGAGCTATCTGGAAGGCTGTACCGCACCTCAGCGGGATGAAAACCAATTACATGCCGCAGTAGTTGAACTGGTGGCGATGGACAACGCCAAGATCAAGTATTCCACGGTGCAAAACTGGTACCCGGGAGACGAAGAGGGCAAGGGCGGCATCTACAACTTTGTGACCAAGCGCGGTATCTGCCATAACAATGCCCATATCTCCTGGACCCAGGTGGAGACCGGCTCGGCCATTACCTGGAAATACCCCAGTTGCGTACTCAAAGGCGACAACAGCGTAGGTGAATTCTATTCGGTGGCCCTGACCCGCGGACGACAGCAGGCAGACACCGGTACCAAGATGATCCATCTGGGCAAAAACACCAAATCCACCATTATTTCCAAGGGTATCAGCGCAGGCAGGAGCAATAATGCCTATCGCGGACTGGTGCAGATGGGTCCCAATTCAGACGGTGCGCGTAATTTTACCCAATGTGACTCGCTGCTCATAGGCGATCAATGCGGCGCCCATACCTTTCCTTATATCGAAAGCCGCAATCCTTCAGCCATTGTCGAACACGAGGCCACCACCTCCAAGGTCAGCGACGAACAGTTGTTCCTCTGCCAGCAGCGGGGTCTGGATGCTGAAAAAGCCGTCTCCATGATAGTCAACGGTTTCTGTAAGGAAGTATTCAAGGAATTACCCATGGAGTTCGCCGTGGAGGCGGGCAAGTTACTCGAGATCAGTCTCGAAGGTTCTGTAGGTTAAGTTTGGGGAATAAGATGTTAAAAATTAAGAACTTGCACGCCAGCGTCGAAGATAAAACCATCATAAAGGGCCTGGATCTGAATATCAAGCCGGGTGAAGTCCATGCCATTATGGGCCCCAATGGGGCGGGCAAGAGTACCCTGGGCTACGTATTGTCCGGACGCGAAGGTTACGAAGTCAGTGAAGGCAGCGTGGAGTTCAAAGGCCAGGATCTGCTAGAGATGGATATCGAAGAGCGCGCCCGTGAGGGTTTGTTCCTGGCCTTCCAGTACCCGGTGGAGATCCCCGGCGTTAGCAATATGGAATTTATGAAAGAATCGGTTAATGCCATGCGCAAAAAGCAGGGCCTGGAGCCGCTGACCGCCGCAGAATTCCTGAAAAAAGCCAAGGAAGCTTGCAAACAGGTCAACCTGCCATTGGATTTTCTCAAACGAGGAGTGAACGAAGGGTTCTCCGGGGGCGAGAAAAAGCGCAATGAAATCATGCAGATGATCCTGCTTGAGCCGAAGCTCTGTATCCTTGATGAATCTGATTCCGGCCTGGATATCGATGCCCTGCAAGTGGTGGCTAATGGCGTCAACAGCCAGCGCAGCCCAGAGCGCAGCTTTATTGTGGTCACCCATTATCAACGACTGCTGGACTATATCAAACCGGATTTTGTGCATATCCTGGCCGACGGCAAAATCGTTAAAAGCGGTGATGCCTCCCTGGCTCTGGAAGTGGAAAAAGCCGGCTATGCCTGGCTGGGGGACAAATCCAAGGAGGCCGGGGCATGAGTCAATGGCTGGAACAGGTAATTGACCGGGCCAGCGAAGTTCAGGACTGGCTGGGGCCCATTCGCCAGAAGTCACTGGCCGAGTTGCGCGAACAGCGCTGGCCAAACCGCCGTGTCGAAGCCTGGAAGTACACCTCCCTGACGCCACTGGAACAATTGCAGCTATCCGGTTCTGACAAGGCGACTCAGGTGCCCTACGATCAGATCGCAGGGCTGGAGAGTCTGGACTTGGTGTTCGTCAACGGCCAGTTGCAAACCGATCTCAAGCAGTGCTCGCTGCCTGCGGGACTGCGCATCAGAAATCTCAGCGAAGCCGACGATGAGTCCGGCGCCGATCTGTTCGCCGACATCAAGCCTAAACGTCATCTCTTCGGTCTGGTAAATGATGTACTGGCCCAGCAAGGCCTGATCATTGAAGTCGCCGATGGGGCAAGCATCGCCAGGCCAGTCAGGCTGGTACAACTTTGCACGCTGGGCGGGGAATCCCATACCCGTATCCTGGTCAGATTAGGCGAAAAGTCCAGACTGACGGTCATCGAACAGGGTGAGGGACAGGATCCCAGTCTGAGTACGGCCTTTGCCGAATATGAACTGGGACGCCAAGCCTATCTGGAACATTATCGCCTCTCCCTGCACCAGGCGAAGGCCGTGCAACTGGGCGGCAGCCATTTCAGGTTGCTGGAAAAATCCCAGCTCAACAGCCACCTGGTGGCGTACGGCAGCGATCTGTCGCGCCTGGACGTGGACATTGAGCATGCCGAATCCCATGCCTTTGCCAAGTTCAATGCCATTTATCTGCTGGCCAGCGGCGAGACCTTCGACCTGCACAGCACCATAGAACATAGGGTCCCCCACGGCACCACAGAAGAAAATGCCCGTGGCATAGTGGGTGACCGGGCCAAAGCCGTCTTCAACGGCCGCATTCATATTCATCGCGATGCCCAGAAGACTCTGGCAGAGCTGAACAACCGTAATCTGCTGCTGTCCCGTCGCGGCCAGATCAATACGAAACCCGAGCTGGAGATTTACGCCGACGATGTACAGTGCGCCCACGGCGCCACCGTGGCCGAGATCGAGGAGAGCGCCCTGTACTATCTGCAAAGCCGGGGAATTCCACGCAGCCAGGCACTGGTGATGCTGAACTTCGGTTTTATCCAGGAACTGGTCAATCAGATGCCCAACCGGGTACTGGGGGAGTGGTTGCAAGTCAGGCTGAAAGACAGGTTCCGCCAGATGGAGGTCAAATGAGTCTGGACGTCCGTGCGCTGCGAGAGCAGTTTCCCATTCTGGCTCAAGAGATTGACGGTAACCCCCTGGTCTATCTGGATAATGCCGCCACTACGCAGAAGCCGCAGGCAGTACTGGATGCCATCATGGCTTTTTATACCCAGTGCAATGCCAATGTGCATCGCGGTGCCCATGCCCTTTCCGATGAGGCCACCCGCCGGTATGAAAAAGCCCGCGACTCGGTGGCCCACTTTATCCACGCCAACAGTCGGGAAGAGGTAATCTGGACCAGCGGCACAACCGAAGGCCTGAACATTGTCGCCAATGGCATCGCCCAACGACTGCAGGAAGGCGACGAGGTGATGGTTACGCAGATGGAACACCACGCGGACTTGGTGACCTGGCAGCAAGCCTGCACCAGGAGCCGGGCGATCCTCAAAGTAGTGCCCATCCACGACAACGGCGCGCTGGATATCCAGGCATTTGAAGACATGCTTAGCGGGCGCACCCGGCTGGTGGCCCTTCCCCATGTCTCCAATGCGCTGGGCACGGTCAATCCCATTAAAAAACTGGCCGCTCTGGCCAAACAAAAAGGCGCCCTGGTGGTCATAGACGGCGCGCAGGGCATTGCCCATGGCGGCGTCGATGTACAGGATATCGGCTGTGACTTCTATGCCTTTTCCGGCCATAAGCTGTTCGGCCCCACTGGCATCGGAGTCCTGTGGGGGCGAGGCAGCGTGCTGGAAGACTGGCCTGTCTGGCAAACCGGTGGTGAGATGATCGCCAGGGTCAGTTACGAAGCCTCCACCTGGGGCGCTTTACCCAATCGCCTGGAGGCCGGAACACCAAATATTGCCGGTGCCATCGGTATGGCAGCCGCCATTGACTGGTTCAGCAAGCTGGATCTGGAAGCCGTGCAAAGTCATGAAAAACAGTTACTGGCCAGCGCCACCGAACAGGCCATGGCCTTCGACGGCTTGAAAATCATCGGTTCGGCGCCAGATAAGATAGGGGTGTTGAGCTTTATTATCGATGGCAGCCATCCGGCTGATGTGGGCTTTATACTCGATCGTCAGGGCATCGCCATCCGTACCGGTGACCATTGTGCCCAGCCACTGATGCGCCGCCTCGGGGTGCCCGGCACCGCCAGGGCTTCGTTTTCTTTATATAACACCCTGGATGAAGTGGACTCCCTGTTCCGGGCTTTGAAGAAAGCCCAGATGATGCTGGCTTAGGAGGATGTAATGAGTAACGTTGAAACCTTTGTTCCCGACACGCCGGTGATCAAACTCACCGATCAGGCGGTGCGTCATTTTGAAAAGAAGCTGGCCAGCCAGCCGGGCAAGATGGTGCGTCTGTCCACCAAAGTCAGTGGCTGCACCGGCTATGCCTATGTGCTGGATCTGGCAGATGCGGCTGAGTCCACCGACACCCTGATCAAGGCCAGCGACAAACTCACCGTCGCGGTAGCCTTCGATGCCCTGAACCTGGTCCGGGATACAGAAATTGACTATGTGAAGGAAGGCATCAACGGCGTAGTCAAATTCAACAACCCCAATGTGGTGAATGAATGCGGCTGCGGCGAAAGCTTCAGCATCAATTGACCCTCAGGCAAGGATAGAAGGGCCCAATCATGCAGAAAATGGTGGTCACTCAGCGGGACTGCAAAGCCCGGCGCGTTCCTTCAGGGCAGATGCAGATCATACCCGAGGGGGAGTTTGTTACCCTGACTCAGGATCTGGGCGGTAATTATACGGTCACCTGGCAAGGCAATATGCTGCGTATTGACGGTACCGATGCCGATGCACTGGGCCGTAAACCGCAAAAGCTGGAGTTCACTCCCCCTGCCGACGACAATATCGACAAGGCCCAGGTCTGGCAGGCTCTGGAAACCATCTACGATCCGGAAATTCCCATTAACCTGGTGTCCCTTGGTCTGATCTATGAGGTGCAGATCGACCAGCAAAGTAAAATCGTCAATATTCAGATGACCCTGACCGCTCCCGGTTGTGGCATGGGTCCGGTGCTGGTGGGTGACGTGGAATACCGGGTAGCCATGGTGCCCAATGTGGAACAGGTGAAAGTGGAGCTGGTGTTCGATCCGCCCTGGTCCCGTGAGATGATGAGTGAGGAAGCCCAGCTTGAAGCGGGTGTGTTTTTCTAGCAGTGACAGTCCCAACTTGTTTAGATGGCTAAACGGCGTTACTCGCGCCTTGATTGAGGGATTTTTAGCTCTCAACAGAGGCCAATATGAAAGATAAACACGCCCTGGAGCAAAGTAACGAGACAACAGATGAAATTACCCGGCAGTGAAGAAATCGTAGATGATTTGGCCTTTTTCGATGACTGGGAGCAGCGCTATCAGTACATCATCGATCTGGGCAAAAGCCTGCCGCCCATGGATGAGGCGGACAAGACCGAGGACAGACTGGTCAGGGGTTGTCAGAGCAGCGTGTGGCTCAAGGCCCACCGGGAAAACGGGGTACTGCATTTTGCGGTAGACAGTGACGCTATTATCGTCAATGGACTGCTTGCCCTGGTAATGGCGGCCTACAACAACAAAACGCCTGAGCAGATCCTGACCTTCGATATCGACGATTACTTCCAGCAACTGGATTTGGAGCGCCACATCACCCCCACCCGGGGCAACGGCTTGCGGGCTATCGTCAGTAAAATACAGGATATTGCCAGGGAAAGCCGCTAGCCAGGTGTTCGTCAACCCTACAAAAAAGCCCGCAGGCAAAGCGGGCTTTTTTGCTGCTATAACGTTAAGACTGAACTACCAGCTGACCGCCATCTTATGCAGGGTATCCAGCGTCTGCCTGATATGACCAATGGCGTATCCAATATCCGCGTCAGTGGTGTAGCGGCCCACCGACAATCGGATCGCGCTGTGGGCCAGCTCATCCGACAAGCCCAGAGCCTTGAGCACATAGGACGGCTCAATACTGGCGGAGGTGCAGGCGGAGCCACTGGACACGGCGATATCTTTGAGTGACATGAGTAGGGCTTCCCCTTCCACCCCGGCAAAGCTGACATTGAGGTTACCGGCCACCCGCTGGTTTGCACTACCATTGAGTTGGATCCCCGCAATATCCTGTATTCCCCGCCAGAGCTTGTTGCGTAGCGCCAGAATCCGCTGATTATCCCTTTCCATTAACTGGCCGGCCAGGGCAAAGGCTTCGCCCATGCCGACAATCTGATGGGTCGGCAGGGTGCCGGAACGCATGCCCCGCTCATGGCCGCCACCGTGGATAAGGGCTTGGAGCTGAATCCTCGGCTTACGCCGCACATATAAGGCGCCGATTCCTTTGGGTCCGTATATTTTATGAGCCGAGAACGACATCAGATCCACCGGCAACTGCTGAAGGTCAATGGGCAACTTGCCGGCGCTTTGGGCCGCGTCCACGTGAAACAGCACCTGATGGCGACGGCAGATCTCACCCAGGGCCCGTATATCCTGGATCACGCCGATTTCGTTGTTGACGTGCATCACTGACGCAAGCACCGTATCTTGCCTGATTGCCGCTTCAAATTCTGCCAGATTCACCAGGCCGTCCGGCCCTGGCGTGAGATAGGTGATCTCGAACCCTTCCCTTTCCAGTTGCGCACAGGCATCCAGTACCGCTTTGTGCTCGGTGGAAAGCGTAATCAGATGGCGGCCCTTGTCTACGTATCGGTAGGCCGCGCCCTTGAGGGCAAGGTTGTCAGACTCTGTCGCGCCCGAGGTAAATAGGATTTCCCGCGGGTCGGCACCCACCAGATCGGCAATCTGGTTACGGGCAATATCCACGGCTTCCTCTGCCTGCCAACCAAAACGGTGGGAGCGTGATGCGGGATTGCCGAAGTTACCCTCAAGGGTAAGATGCCGCATCATGACCTCAGCCACCTGCGGATCGACCGGCGTGGTCGAGGCATAATCAAGATAGATAGGTAAATTCATTGGCTTGCACTATACCTGCAAGGTGATTTTCAGATCGGGATCGGCTATTTGCTTGTGCTTGTCCTGGCGCTGGGCGACCTGTTTAACATCCTGCTTGGCCATTAGCTCTCCCAGGGTAATACCATCGAGGAACAGGGCAATACGATCGCTCAGGTCACTCCACAGGCTGTGGGTCAGGCATCGCTCCCCACCCTGGCAATCCGACTTGCCACTACAGCGGGTGGCATCCACTGATTCGTCTACCGCCTGAATGACCTCGCCCACTGAAATTTGTGACGCGTCTCGTCCCAGGCGATAACCGCCTCCCGGGCCCCGCACACTGCTGACCAGTTCCTGTCTGCGCAGGCGGGCAAATAATTGCTCCAGATAGGACAGGGATATTTCCTGGCGCTCTGAGATATCTGCCAGGGGCACGGGACCACGTTCACAGTGCAGTGCCACATCCAGCATGGCAGTGACCGCATATCGGCCTTTGGACGTCAGTTTCATGCCTGAATCTCTTGCTTTGACTGGCCAAAAGCTTGCCATACTTGACTAATTTAGTAAAGTATTTGCCCCACATCTGCCCCGGTATTTAAGCATCAGATCTTAGGATCGAACGCATCCCGGGGGGTGGTTTTCTGTTCCCCGTCCAGACCTTCAAAATCCTCCAGCTCGATGCTTGGCAGGGAATCTTCACAGACCTGTCCGCCCATCTTGTTGATAGCCTTGCACATATCTTCCACCTTGGTGTCCAGCAGGTGCACGTGGTCCAGCATACGACCAATGGCGTTGGCCACCGGATCTGGATTGTCCGGTGACACTGCATAGGCGTCGAAACCATATTTCCTGGCAATCCGATCCCGGCTGTTGGCTTTGTCGTGATCCTGCTTGTGCGCCACGATGCGGCCCGGAATGCCAACCACCGTCGCCTCTTCAGGCACATCTTTAACCACCACTGAATTGGAGCCCACCTTGGCGCCCCGCCCTATAGTGATGGGTCCGAGAACTTTCGCCCCGGCCCCGATAACCACATCGTTTTCCAGTGTGGGATGGCGCTTGCCGGCGTTCCAACTGGTGCCGCCCAGGGTCACGCCATGATAGAGGGTCACGTCATCACCGATTTCGGCCGTCTCGCCAATCACCACGCCCATACCATGATCGATAAAGAACCGTCGGCCCAGCGTCGCCCCCGGGTGAATCTCAATACCGGTCAGCCAGCGGGCCAGGCTTGAAATCGTGCGGGCCAGCCATTTCCAGTTAGCCTTCCATAGCCTGTGGCTGAGCCGGTGAAACCAGATGGCATGCAGCCCCGGGTAATTGGTTAATACCTCAAAGGTAGTGCGGGCTGCAGGATCGCGATGGAATACACTCTGAATATCTTCTTTTATCCGTTCAAACATGAAAGTGCGCTCTGGCCTGATTGCGGGTTATGCCTGGTTATTCCGGTCTGTCAGTTTATCCACGGAGGAGAGCATGCCGCGCAGGATATTGAGTTCCTGGGCTTCCGGTCTGGCCCGGTTGAACAAACGACGTAACTTGGCCATCACCATACCCGGATGGTTGGCAACAATAAAATTCGTTTTACTTAGGGTTTGTTCCAAATGTGCATAAAAACGTTCCAGATCTTCACTCAGTGGGTAATCTGTTTCCACCTGTGGCAGCTTGTCGCGGTTGAGATGAGCCATTCTTACTTCATAACAAAGGGTCTGTACGGCCGCGGCGAGGTTCAATGAGCTGTACTCGGGATTTGCCGGAATACAGACATGAAAATGGCATTGTTGCAGCTCTTCGTTAGACAGGCCGTTGTTCTCCCGGCCGAACACCAGGGCCACCGGGTAACTGTCGGCTTCTGCCACCAGCTTTTCGCCGCATTCCCGGGGATCCAGCATGGGCCAGGACAGGGTCCGGGAACGGGCGCTGGTGCCCACCACCAGGCCACAGCCGGTCACTGCCTGCTCCAGGGTTTCCACTATAGTGCAATTAGCCAGAATATCGGTAGCGCCCGCCGCCAGCGCACTGGCCTGGCCATCCGGCGCCTTGATGGGGTCGACCAGATAAAGTTCGCTCAGGCCCATGGTTTTCATGGCCCGGGCAGCGGATCCAATATTGCCGGTGTGAGATGTGTTGACCAACACCACTCTGATATTCTGCATTCCCAACCTTCCTGACTTTCAGATGGCGCGCATCATAACACAGTTGGGCTTTGCAATTTCACTCAGGTCTGATAGACTCCGCGCCGTTTTGTTGACTGGTAATTTTTTGACCAGCGCAAAGGAATTCTCCGGTCCTGAGGGACCTTACTCGTTCTTTTAAAATTGGTGGTGACCTCTATGCATGCAATGCTGAATATTGCGGTGCGCGCTGCGCGCGCAGCCGGCAACATTATCGCCCGTGGCTACGAAAGCCGCGACGACCTGATGGCCGAGCACAAAGGCGACAATGATTACGTAACCCGTATCGATCGGGAAGCAGAACAGGCCATCATCAGTAAGATCCAGCAGTCCTATCCATCACACAGTTTCGTTGGTGAGGAAGGCGGGATTGTCGAAGGGGACGAAACCTATAAATGGATCATCGATCCACTCGACGGCACCACCAATTTCATCAAAGGCATCCCCCACTTTGCCGTCTCCATTGCTCTGATGCATAAAGGCAGGCTGGATCAGGCCGTCGTTTTCGATCCCATGCGCGGTGAACTGTTTACTGCCACCAAGGGCTCAGGCGCTCAGCTTAACGGTTACCGGATCCGCTGTTCAAAATCCAAGGATCTGGGCGGCACAGTCCTGGCCACCGCTTTCCCGTTCAAAAACAAAGACGAGCAGTTCGATGACTCGCTGACCAAGTTCAGTCGCATCTATCGCCAGTGCGGCGATATCCGCCGGGCCGGCTCTGCGGCGCTGGATATGGCCTATGTGGCAGCAGGTCGCTTTGACGGCTTCTGGGAAAAAGGTCTCAAGCCCTGGGATATGGCTGCAGGGGCCCTGTTGGTACAGGAAGCCGGCGGCCTGGTGACAGATTTTACCGGCGGCCACGAACCGATGAAAAATGGCAACGTGGTCTGTGGCGGCGCCAAAGTTGTCCAGGCACTGGTAAAGTCACTCAAAGACTAAGCATCTGTGAACCATTACCGGCTTCATCAGGAAGCCGGTAATGGCCCATCTGCCGTCCATTGTCCCTACCTCCGACTCCGACCTCCCCGCCCTTTAGGCCAGCTTTTTCCAGCTATGTCGAGAAGTCGGAACGCAGAAATAATCCTTCCTGGGCGCTCCCTGTGTTGCTCGCATTCGGTTTAGCGCCACTAGACCTTCATACGAGCGCCTTGGTATCGAACATTTTGTCTTTCGCTGAATGCACTAAAGATTAATCCGATTGGTATGACTACCGCTGCGATAAAAAGCTATACCAGAGGTTCCTGGTCGGCCCCTTCTTTTTCAACTTCAGTAGGCATCAAGTCTTCCTTGCTGATACCCAGCAACAAAGCGACGGAGCTGGCTACGTAGATGGATGAGTATGTACCCACGAAAATACCGAACAGCAGCGCGGTGGCAAAACCATGAATCAGGGCGCCACCTTTAAAGAACAGTGCCAGCAATACCAGGATTGTCGTGCCCGAGGTAATGATGGTACGGCTCATGGTCTGGGTCAGTGAAACGTTGATGATTTCCTCCGGCTCACCCTTTCTGAGCTTGCGGAAGTTCTCCCGGATCCTGTCCATCACCACTATGGTGTCGTTCAGCGAGTAGCCGATCACCGCCAGTAATGCTGCCAGAACCGTCAAATCGAATTCCAGCTGTAAGACCGAGAACAATCCCAGGGTAATGATCACGTCATGGATCAGGGCAGCCACGGACCCCAGACCGAAACGCCATTCAAAACGCATAGCCACGTACATCAGGATACAGATCAACGCCACCAGCATGGCCAGGCCGCCCTGTTCCGTCAGCTCATCCCCCACCTGCGGACCGACAAACTCGATACGACGCATATCCACCTGTTCACCGGCGCTGCGCAAGGCCGCCAGCACCTGGTCACCCAGAGTGTCAGCCTTAACCCCTTCACGGGGCGCCAGGCGAATCAGCACATCTTCGCTGCTGCCAAAATTCTGCACCACCGCGTCGCCAAATCCCACGTCATTGAGCTGCTGACGTACCTGTTCCAGTTTGGCTGGCTGCTGATAGCCCACTTCGATAACGGTTCCGCCGGTGAAATCCAATCCCCAGTTAAGCTGGTTGATGGCCAGTGAGACAATAGAGCCGACAATCAGGATGGTAGAGAAGATCAGCGCCGGCAGGCGCAGGGACATGAAGCGAACTTCTTTATCAAAATCAAATATTCTCATCTTCATTCCCCTTAGATGGACAAGGTCTTGAGACGCTTGCCGCCCCATACCGAGTTGACGATAGCACGGGTGCCCACAATGGCCGTGAACATGGAAGTCATGATGCCGATTGCCAGGGTGATGGAGAACCCTTTCACCGGTCCTGAGCCCACGGCAAACAGGATCAATGCCGCAATCAGGGTGGTGATATTGGCGTCAGCGATAGTGGATAAAGCGCTGTCGTAACCATGGTGGATGGCCTGCTGGGGACTGCGACCATCGCGCAGTTCCTCGCGGATCCGCTCGAAGATCAGCACATTGGCGTCCACCGCCATACCCACGGTCAGCACGATACCAGCCATACCCGGCAGGGTCAGGGTGGCACCCGGGATCATGGACATCACCCCCACAATCATCACCAGGTTAACCAACAAGGCAGCGTTGGCCACCAGACCAAACTTACGGTAATAAATGGGCATAAAGGCCAGGATCAGGATCAGACCCCAGATAATCGCCTGCATACCCAGGTCGATATTCTCCTGACCCAGGCTTGGCCCCACGGTGCGCTCTTCGACAATCTGGATAGGGGCCACCAAAGCACCGGCGCGCAGCAGCAGGGACAGGTTCTGCGCCTCGGCAGGCGAGTCAATACCCGTGATACGGAAGCTGTTGCCGAGGCGGGCCTGTATGGTCGCCACATTGATCACTTCTTCCTGTTTCTCGAAGACTGTCTTGCCGTCTTTATTCTTTTCTGCCGTCGGCTTGTACTCGATAAAGACAGTGGCCATGGGCTTACCAATATTGTCCTTGGTACTATTGGACATCTTGGTACCGCCTTCCGAGTCCAGCTTGATATTGACCTGGGGACGACCGTATTCGTCAAAACTGCTGCTGGCATCCACTATATGATCACCGGTCAGCATGATGCGATTCTGCAGTAACTGCGGCTGGCCCTGACGGTCCATCAGCAATTGGGAGCCGGGTGGCACCCGTCCTTCCACTGCATCACGAACGTCGTGATCCAGATCTACCAGACGAAACTGCAGGGTGGCCGTGGCATTGAGGATTTCCTTGGCGCGGGCCGTATCCTGGATACCAGGCAACTGCACCACGATACGATCAGATCCCTGACGCTGAATGACCGGCTCGGCCACCCCTAACTGGTTAACCCTGTTGCGCATGATGGTGATATTCTGTTTCAGGGCATACTCACGGATTTCCCTAAGACGCTGTTCTGAGAGCGTGGCCCTGACTACCAGATTACCTTCATCGCTGAACAGCAGGCCGGGGTTATTGTCCTCGAGAAAGCCGATGGCCTGATCGAGGGTTTCCTGATCGCGAAACTGAATTTCGACACTCTCGGAAAGCTGCTCAACCCGACGATAACGCAGGCGTTCTTCGCGCAGACTGTTGCGAAAATCATCTTCCATCTGCTCAAAGGCACGATTGACTGCGGCGTTCATGTCCACTTCCATCAGAAAGTGCACACCGCCTCGCAGGTCCAGGCCCAGCTTCATGGGGCTGGCCCCCAGAGTCTGCAGCCAGTCTGGGGTGGCCGGTGCCAGGTTCAGGGCCACTACGTAGTCACCACCCAGGTTCTTTTCCAGAACTTCCTTCACGACCAGTTGATCTTCACCGGTTTTCAGGCGCACCAGGATTTGATCCTGCTCCAGGCTGACGGATTTGGTCTCGACCTCGGATTGTTGCAACTCGGTGCGAACCTGATCCAGCAGACCGGTATCTACCGTGGCATTTCTGCCGGCGGAGATCTGCACGGCATAGTCTTCACCGTAGAGATTAGGGGAAGCATACAGTGCACAGATGGCGACCACGAAAATCACCAGCAGATACTTCCAGAGGGGATATTTGTTTAACACGAACTTGTCCTTCAATACTCTGCAAAAGCCGAAGAGGCGAACCAGTCGCCTCTTCGTTATAGTCAGATATTTTTCATGGTGCCTTTTGGTAGCACTGCGGATACCGCTGACTTCTGCACCACAATGTTGGTGCTGTCATTCAGGGCCAGTTCGATGAAATCCTTATCGTCGGCCACTTTGAGGATACGTCCCACCATGCCGCCCTGTGTCAGGACTTCGTCGCCTTTGCTCAATGAGGCAATCAGGTTCTTGTGCTCCTTGACCCGTTTGGCCTGTGGACGATAGAGCATGAAATAGAAGATCAGACCGAAAATTCCCAGCATGATCAGCATTTCAAAACCGCCACCCTGCTGACCTGCAGGCGCTGCCTGGGCATAGGCGTTGGAAATAAATAGACTCATAACATTCCCCTAGTATTGTTTTTAAAATTATTTAACCAAAGCGGCTCTGAGAATCCGGAGCGGTTCATGTCCAACCTCACCTACCTCATTACCCCCAAGGTTTACTTTCATTCTTTCAGCTCTGGTACGTCCAACCCTTTGTGCTGGTAAAATTCCTGCACAAAATTATCCAGCTTACCCGTTTCAATAGCTGCGCGCAGACCTTCCATCACCCGTTGATAATACCGCAGGTTATGGATGGTATTGAGCTGCGCGCCGAGTATTTCGTTGCACTTGTCGAGATGGTGTAAATATGACCGGGAATAGTTTTTACAAGTATAACAGTCACATTTTTCGTCCAGCGGCCCGGTGTCTGTCTTAAACCTGGAGTTGCGGATCTTGATCACCCCCTCGGTGACAAACAGGTGACCGTTACGGGCATTACGGGTCGGCATCACGCAATCGAACATATCGATACCGCGGCGAACCGCCTCGACGATATCTTCAGGCTTGCCCACTCCCATCAGGTAGCGGGGTTTGTCGGCCGGAATTTTATCAGCCGTATGATCGAGGATGCGGATCATATCTTCCTTGGGTTCGCCCACCGACAGGCCGCCAATGGCATAGCCGTCAAATCCAATCCTCTCCAGGCCCTGCAACGACACTTCCCGCAGCTCTTCATACATGCCGCCCTGCACTATGCCAAAGAGAGCGGAAGGATTATCGCCATGTTCCTGCTTACTGCGCTGTGCCCAGCGAAGCGACAATTCCATTGAAGTACGGGCTTCTTCGTAAGTGGCCGGGTACGGTGTACACTCATCGAAGATCATGACGATATCGGAGCCCAAATCCCGCTGCACCTGCATGGATTTTTCCGGGGTCAGCAAAATCTTTTCACCGTTGATCGGTGAGCGGAACGTCACCCCTTCTTCGCTGATCTTGCGAAGATCCCCAAGGCTGAATACCTGAAACCCTCCTGAATCGGTCAGAATAGGTTTGTCCCAATGCATGAAATCATGCAGATCTCCATGCAACTTCATAATTTCGGTGCCGGGACGCAGCATCAGGTGGAAAGTATTGCCCAGACAGATCTGTGCGCCTGTAGCTTCAAGCTCTTCCGGTGTCATCCCCTTGACCGTGCCGTAAGTGCCCACCGGCATGAAGGCCGGCGTTTCCACCACCCCACGCTCAAATACCAGGCGTCCACGACGGGCCTTACCGTCGGTATTTATCAGTTCAAATTTCATGATACTCCTCAGCGAATCGGAAAACAGTCCGAAGCTGAACTGCCCTACAGAGAGGACAAGAATTAAAACAGCCGGCGATTATAAAGGATTGTCTTGAAGTTATCAGTAGTCGGCCACCAGAAAGGCAATATGTCACTGCTTCTCTATAAACATGGCATCACCGTAACTGAAGAAACGATATTGCTGTTCAATAGCCTGCTGATAGGCCCGCATAATATTCTCTTTACCGGCAAAGGCGCTGACCAGCATAATCAGTGTGGACTCGGGAAGATGGAAATTGGTCAGCATGGCATCCACCAACTGGAACTCATAACCCGGGTAAATAAAGATATCCGTGTCACTGAAAAAGGGTTTTAGAGGCTCTTGGGCTTCAAGGCTGGTCCGGGCCGCCGACTCCAGTGACCTGACCGAGGTGGTGCCCACCGCAACCACCCGCTTGCCGGCGGCTTTGGTTGCCAGTACTGCATCCACTACCTCCTGAGGGACTTCCGCATACTCGGAGTGCATCTGATGTTCAAGGATGTTGTCCACACGAACCGGCTGAAAGGTGCCTGCCCCCACATGCAAGGTCACAAAGGCCGTATTCACACCTTTTTCATTCAGTTTGGCCAGTATCCCCTCATCAAAATGTAACCCCGCCGTCGGAGCCGCCACCGCCCCTGGTTTTTGACTGTAAACCGTCTGATAACGCTCACGGTCCGCCCCCTCATCGGGACGGTCTATGTAGGGTGGAAGTGGCATATGGCCGTATCTTTCCAGCAGGGTCAATACCGTCTCCGGGTTTTCGAATCTCAGTTCGAACAGTGCATCCTGCCGGCCAGTCATGCGGGCATGCACTCTGTCTTCCAAAATCAACAAATTGCCGGGCTTAGGCGCCTTGTTAGCCCGCACATGGGCCAATACCCGGTGCTCATCCAGTACCCGTTCAACCAGCACTTCCACCCTGCCGCCGCTTTCCTTATGGCCCAGCAAGCGTGCCGGGATCACCCGGGTATTGTTAAACACCAGCAGATCGCCGGGTTCAAGCAGCCCGACGATGTCAGCAAACTGGCGGTGTTCAACAACACCGCTATTACCCTTGAGGTGCAACAGGCGGCTGGCTGACCGCTCGGCCATCGGATAGCGGGCAATCAGCTCATCAGGAAGATCAAAATGGAAATCGGAAACTTTCATGGCTCGGCCTCAAACACGGGGCGCCTATTCTAGGGGTTGAAGCAATAAAATCCCAGCCTGGCCGCTGTCCTGCCAAGTTGTTAATCAGGCAGCTTAACCCCCATATCGGCAAAAATGTCCAGCAAATCCTCACGTTCGATGCGCCGTACGTTGAGGACAATCATAATTTGTAACAAGAGATCGGCGCCCAAAATACCTTTGTTGACTTTATTTCTCAGGTTATCTGCGCTTTGATGAATACCGACGCTGGCCAACCTGTCACTCAGATCCTGATACCTGACACCGCGTCGGGACATTTCGGCCTTGAGCAGCCGCTGTACTAGTTGCCGCCAATGGCCCCCATTGATTTTCGCCGGTTCGGATCGCATACTCACCCCACAGAACTAAATGTGACTAATAATTTACATTACAAACTTATTTTACACAAAAATAAAAATAAAATTTGACTAGAAAGAAATTCCCTGGCTAAGATTATCCCCCATAAAGCTGCACGAACCGTGCAGGTTTTATATGCTGTCCAGGATTAGCCACTTTTTGAAGGAGTAACACATGACCTGGGACCTCGAAGCACTGGAAACCCTGCTATCGAAACAGGATGACCTGGTGGTCACCCGACAACAGGATTGCCTGCTGATTGCCAATGCGGACGGGATTGACGCCTGGCTGGCCATCAGTGGCGAGCAGATTCTGGTTGAAACCTTATTGTTTGCCGCCAAAGAAGTGCAGGACAAAGGGGCTCTCAACGATGAAATACTCAGAACCCATATGCTGTTCCCCCTCACGACTGTGGGGATTTCCACTGTGGCAGATGAAGATTATTACACGGCCTTTGGCGCATTAAGCTCTCAGTCCAAAGCCGAGAGTATCCAGATCGAAGTGGATACTTTGTTCCAGAACGTGGCGTCCTTTCTGGATGCCTATCAAGATCATTTGAAGTAAGAGGAAACCATCATGTCTGTTTGGAAAAAACTCATTACCGCAGTAAAAGGTGGCGTCACGGAAGCAGCCGAGTCGGTGGCCGACAGCCAGGCTATCCGCATCCTCGAACAGGAAATCCGCGAAGCCAAAGAAGAATTGCGAAAGTCGGACCATGCCCGCACCCAGATTCTGGCCAAATGCAAACTGTCTCAGCAGAAAGTGGACAGCCTGCAACAGTCCATTGCCACTTATGAAACCCATGCCCGCCAGGCTGCTGACAAGGACCGCCAGTTGGCTCTTGATTGTGCGCAGAAGGTGGTGGAGCTTCGCAACGACATGGACACGGAGCAGAAGTACCTGGACCAGTTCCAGCAATCGGAAAAGAAACTGGCTGCCAACATCAGTCAGGCCAAAGCCAACCTGCGCCGCCTGGAACAACAGGTGGATATGGTCAAGGCCACCGAATCGGTGCAAAAAGCCCAGGTCGCCGTATCGTCACGCCATCTGGGAGCCAACAGCAAAATGAAGACCGCCACCGAGTCCCTGGACCGGATCCAGAAGCGCCAGACCATGCGCAGCGCCGAGCTGGAAGCGGCTGAGGAACTGGCCAGTCAGGAGTCCAGTGACGATCTGGAATCCCGCCTGGCATCTGCCGGCATCAAAGGAGGCAAGGCCTCCGCCGACGATGAATTGAGTAGAATTCTGGGCCAATAAGGAGGATTGGCGCTTGACGTTTCAGAAACTGCGCAAGCTGCTCGCCCATTATCTGAAGGACATACGCTGGTACACCATTGTACTGGCGTTTTTCCTTTATGCCTTGTCAAGCTGGTGGTTGCTGGACTGGGCTGACGAAGAGGCACTAACCGGCTGGCCGAATTTTCTCTATTTTCTGGTGGTCACCAGTTCCACTGTGGGCTACGGCGATCTGTCCCCTGCCACAGAGGCCGGACGCTATGTGGTGTCCCTCTTTGTTATCCCGGTGGGACTCAGCCTCTTCGCACTGATACTGGGCCGGGCTGCGGCCTGGGTCTCCAACCAGTGGTTCAAAGGAGTCAAAGGTTTGAAACAACTACATCTACTCAATCATATCCTGGTGATTGGCTGGAACGGCCAGCGCACTCTCCATCTGCTCAACCTCCTGCTGCGTGAGCGCCAGCATGCCCCTGATCACCAGGAAATAGTGCTGTGCGTCAGGGCTGAAATAGACAACCCCATGCCGGATGAGATTGAATTCGTGCGGGTGGAGTCCTTTAATCAGGATGCGGATATGGATAAGGCCTGCATCGGGGACGCTGCAGTCATCATCATCGATAATCCGGATGACGATATGACCATGACCTCGGCACTGTACGCCAACCAGCGCAATCCTGAAGGCCATATTCTGGCCTATTTCCATGATGAGAGCCTGGCCAGGCTATTGCAAAAGCACTGTCCAAACGTGGAATGCACGCCCAGTGTGGCGGTGGAGATGCTGGCCAAATCAGCCTTCGACCCGGGTTCCAGCCTACTGCATCATGATCTGCTGAGTGTAGAGGAAGGCCAGGCCCAGTATTCAACACGGGTGCCTGCCCTGCCCAAGCCACTGAGCGTGGGACAGGTCTTCCGGCAGATGAAGGCCCGCTACGATGCCACCCTGATTGGCCTGGCCGATGGCGGCAAGCATATCGAGCTCAACCCCAAATCTGAGCGACTGCTCAATGAGGGTGAAAAACTCTACTACATTGCCGTTCACCGAATCGGCCTGATCGACTGGGAGGCAATGTATGCTGAGTAAATTATTCGGTCGCAAGGAGAAGCCGTCTGGGCCCAGAGCGCCTGAGATCATGGGTCTGTATCTGGGCGGATCCTTCGAACTGGACGACCTGCGACTCAGGCTCCTGGAGCCGGAGCTGACTATTGACGGGGCGGCCCGTACCCATCTGATTCAGGCAGTGGGTGAGGTGCATCTGGATACGGGGGGCAAGATTCTGCGTTTCTATACGGACGATGACGCCTTCTTGCAGGTAGTCCTGGACGGAGGCGACTCCGAGCAACATATTACCGATGTGAAACTCTGGTATTTCTATGAGACCAAAACCGTGGGTTCGGACAGTCAGTGGCAGAGCCTTATCAATGCCGGTATTTCCAAGCCTGAGTACTCCCTTGAGGGACATGGTTTCAGGCGTGTCTGGGACGCAGTGGGCGACGCCTCTCCGCCGGTGGCCATGACTGAAAAAACCTACGAAGAGGACGGCGACATCAGTGAAACCGATCAGTTTGTCATGCTGTATGAGCGGCCGATTGGCGAAGACGAAGTGGAAACCCTGCTGGTGTGTGGCGAAGAAAAGATTATCGATAACCGCGCCGACCGCTGCCTGGTGATCAGCACGGGGTTTAACCTGCAGCCCGCGGATATCCGGATTAATGGGTAAGGACCGGTGAGCGAAGCGAGCGAGGGGTGACCTAACGTCACGCCGAGAGGTCCGCACGACGCGCCGTGGATGGTGTGGCTGGAACCAGGCCACAGGGATGTGTGTTAAAGGACGTCCGACCTGGAGTAGTAACACCAGGGACGTGCGCAAGGCTTATCTGAGAGTTACGACGCGCCGTGGCCATGTTTTGCTCCTGCAAAAACGGCATTTCCACCTTCCATGGTGGTCAGATGCGCGGCTGGAACCAGGCCACAGGGATGTGTATTCAGGACGCCCGACCTGGAGTAGTAACATCAGGGACGTGCGCAAGGCTTATCTGAAAGTTATGAAGCGCCGTGGCCATGTTTTGCTCCTAAAGATACTGAAACTAATTCAGCGAAACCTCTTAATAACTGATAACTGATAACTGATAACTGATAACTGATAACTGATAACTGATAAGTTAGGATAGGCAAAGTCCTACCCAATACAGACAATAAAACAGGAGCTATCCATGGAGTCCATTACTCAGTCACTGGCAGGAGTTGGCAATTTTGCCCTATATTTTGCCATTTCCATTGTGTTGTTGTTCGTTTTCAAAATCCTCTATGCCCTGGTCACGCCCCATGATGAATGGAAACTGGTCAAGGAAGAAAAGAGCATCGCTGCGGCAGTAGGCTTCGGCGGTGCCATGGTGGGTTTCAGTCTGGCATTGGCCGGTGCGGCCAGTAATGCCGTCTCTCTGGTCGATTTCGGTATCTGGGGATTGGTGGCACTGGTGGCCCAGTTGCTGGCTTTCGCCCTGCTACGTTTTACCTTTATGCCCAAGATCGTCGAGCGCATCAACAATAACGAGATTTCCGCCGGGATCATGCTGGCGGCCATGTCTGTTGCCGTGGGCCTGTTGAATGCCGCCTGCATGACTTACTAGGAGGTCAGACAGATGGAACAGCAAAGAAAACGCACCGCTAACATAGACCTGCGCCGCATGCGCAAGGGTTTCTCACCCAAGCCCCTGGCCCTGGGTGTGGCTACCGTTCTGCTCAGCGCCTGTGGTGGCAACAAGCAGGACGCGACGGTGTACACCTCGGCGAATGATTGCATCGACAAGAACCCAGAGTTTGCCGAACAGTGCATGGCGGCCTATGAGCAAGCCCTGCAGGAGGCGGCCAAGACAGCGCCCAAATACGGCAACGAAAGAGATTGTGAGTATGACTTTGGTCAGGAACAGTGCCGGGCGGTGGAAACCAGCAGCGGGTCCTTCTTCATGCCCTTTATGGCAGGCTACATGCTTAGCAATCTGATGTCGCCCCGGGGCTACTACAGCCAGCCATTGTTTACCTCCTACTCGCCCTATTCTTCTTATCGATATCGCTGGACTACAGCCGACGGCTGGGACTATGGCTATTACAAGGACAGGAAGCTGCGGGTCGGCCAGGATGCCTTCAAACCCAAGCCAGCGGTAAACAAAACCATCAAGCGGGGTGGATTCGGCAGCTCGGTCAGGGCCAAGTCAAGCTGGGGTAGCAGCTCAAAGGGCTGGGGTGGATAAGAAGTTGGCAAAGAGCATGGGCCATATTAAGTGAGATTTGAAGAACTGGATGTCTGGAAACGCTCCGCACGATTGTCTGCCGATTTGTACAAGGCCATGTCAAACTGCCCGGATTTTGGTTTCCCAGACCAGATAACCCGCTCAGGATTATCTATCCCCAGCAATATTGCCGAAGGCATCGAGTATGACTCGAAAAAAGAGCGGATTCGGTTTCTTCAATACGCGAAAGGGTCCTGCGGCGAGCTTAGAACCCAGCTTTACATCGCTGTCGACATCAAATATTTAGAGCCTGACTTGGCAAAAAGTTGGATAAGTGAAACCCGCGAGATTTCTGCCATGCTGGGGGCTCAATCAAATCTGTTCGACTACAGCTTGATGCTGAAAACGGAACTCTGATAACTGAACACTGATAACTCAAGCCATGTTAAGAATCCCCGTTCCCCCCCGCCCTGAATGGCGTCAGAAGGCCCGCGAATTCGGCTTTAATTTTCATACCCTGTATGGGGAGCCTTACTGGGACGAGTCGGCCTATTACCAGTTCACCCTGCGGCAAATAGAAGAGGATATTGAATCGCCCACCGAAGAGCTGCACCAGATGTGCCTGGAGGTAGTGGATAAGGTTGTAAGGGATGAGCAATGGCTGAAGCGGTTTTGCATTCCCGAGTTCTTCTGGCAGCAGGTTGCCGATTCCTGGGAACGGCGGGATCCCAGTTTGTATTCGAGACTGGATCTGGCCTATGTGGGCCAGGGCCCGGCAAAACTGCTGGAAAACAATGCCGATACACCCACCAGTTTGTATGAATCCGGTTTCTGGCAATGGCTGTGGCTGGAAGAACAGGTGGACAGGGGTCTGATCAGCAAAGGCGCCGACCAGTTTAACTCCCTGCAGGAAAAACTGGTTAATCGCTTTGCCGAAATTGCCCGTCACTATAACATCCACCAGATGCACTTTGCCTGTTGCGAAGGAACTGTTGAAGACAGAGGCACTGTCCAGTACCTGCAGGATTGTGCCAGTGAAGCGGGACTGCAAAGCGATTTTGTGTACATGGAGCAGATCGGATTATCTGACAAAGGCCATTTTACCGATCTTGGCGATGGGGCCATCCATACCCTGTTCAAACTCTATCCCTGGGAATTTATGCAGCGCGAAGAGTTTGGCGAGTCTGTCCAGGGCGCGGAAGTGAACTGGCTGGAACCCCTGTGGAAATCCGTTCTGTCCAACAAGGCTCTGCTTCCCATGCTGTGGAAGTTGTTTCAAGGACACCTCAACCTGCTACCGGCCTGGTTCGAGGACGAGTTACCCGCCAGTCATGATCTGAAACTGGTGAAAAAGCCTATCTACTCCAGGGAAGGGGCCAACATCAGTGTGATACAGGGCCAACAAACATTGCTGGAGAGTCCTGGGCCTTACGGTGAAGAAGGCTATATTTACCAGAGCTGGTTTGCCCTGCCACGTTATGGCGATAATCATACGCTGATTGGCTCCTGGCTGGTCAACGACAAGGCAGCGGGGATCTCGGTACGGGAAGATATCAACCCCATTACCCAGGATCTGTCCCGCTATCTGCCCCACGTCATTCTTTAGGAGGTTTTGCATGAGCAGGGACTACAAATTACTGGGCTGGCTGTTGGTCAGTTTTGCGGCGGTAGAACTGGTGAACTTCTTTACCGCCCGTACTCTCAACCATCTTGGGATATTGCCGCGCGAAGCCCATTCTCTGTGGGGCATAGTGCTCGCACCCTGGCTGCATGGCAGTATTTCGCATTTCCTGTCCAATATTGTGCCCCTGGCCGTATTTGGCGCACTGATGCTGGAGTACGGGCTGAAGCGCTACCTGTTGGTCAGCCTGTGGATTATTGTCTTTACCGGTTTGATGGTGTGGCTGTTTGGCCGCTCCGCCTACCATATTGGTGCCAGCGGCCTGGTGTATGGCCAGTTTGGCTTTCTGCTGCTGGCCGGCTTTTACCACCGTAAGCTGGTTAAGATCCTGATCTCGGTGCTGGTGGTGGTATTTTATGGCAGCCTGGTGTTTGGCATTCTGCCCACTCAGCATTTTATCTCCTGGGAATCCCACCTGTTTGGCCTGGTGTCGGGGCTGATTGCGGCAAGGTACTGGAACGGCCGCCCAGTGGAAAAGTCGTAATTGACTGCAGCAAAACTGGTCAAAGCCCCCGTCTAAACGTTAAAATCCCTGCCCTTGAAGCAAGGGCCCATTCGATTGCTGAGTCCGGGGCGGGTATGCCGCCGCGGGCTGACCAATGGAATGGGTCGTTCCCGCATCCTAATTAACGCAAGAGAGTCATTCATGGGAAGAGCGTTTGAAGTTCGCAAAGTGGCCATGGCCAAAACCCAGGCCGCCAAAAGCAAAGTCTTTTCAAAGTACGGTAAAGAAATCTATGTGACCGCCAAAAATGGCGGGCCGGATCCGGACACTAACGTGGCCCTTAAGCGCTTGATGGAAAAAGCCAAGAAAGATCAGGTGCCTGCCCACGTCGTGGAGAAAGCCATTGAAAAAGCCAAAGGCGCCGGCGGCGAGGACTATACCCCGGCCCGCTATGAAGGCTACGGCCCGGGCGGTTGTATGGTGATTGTCGACTGCCTGACTGATAACAACAACCGCACCATTACCGATGTGCGCAACTGTTTCACCAAGACCAATGCCAAGATCGGCGCCCCCGGTGCGGTGATGCATATGTTTGATCATCAGGCTATCTTCTCCTTCAAAGGGGATGACGACGAGCCGGTGCTGGAAGCCCTGATGATGGCCGATGCTGACGTCACCGATGTGGAAGTGGAAGACGGCATGGTCACGGTATTCGCCCCCCACACCGAGTTTTACAAGGTCAAAACGGCCCTGACCGAGGCTTTTGATGGCATCGAGTTTGAAACAGAGGAAATCACCTTTGTGCCCCAGACCACCACCAAGGTCACCGGTGAAGACGTACCCATGTTCCATAAGTTTATGGATATGCTCAACGACTGCGACGATGTGCAGGACATCTACCATAACGCTGAGGTCGAAGAGCAGTAACGCTAGCTGCCCCCCAGCGTTTAATGCAAAAAGCCCTCTTTATTAGGAGGGCTTTTTTGTGGGCTCGATTGACACAGCTATACCCTCAGGCTGCCATCCAGTTTGCTCACGCATAGGACGCCAAGAGAAGCAATCCAAAGAATTGACTTTGCGGCTTGGCGTTCTTTGCGGTAAAACCGGACTATAGTCTGGCAACCCTGCCATTCTTCACAAGGACGATAAAATGCCCAATCTGACAGCCAATATCAACGAGCACTTTATTGTGCTCGACGGCAACAAAAACGCCTCTACAGTGCCGGTCGGCCCGACGCTTTACCAGGACTTGGACCGCGACTTTGCCGGCTTTAAAGGCTGTGAACTCATTGCACAGTATGAATTCACCAGTAATTGGCAAAGCTGGGAAATTCATCCTCAGGGTGACGAGATAGTCATGCTACTGAGCGGTCGGGTTACTTTGTTACTGGACAGGCCACAGGGGGAACAGAAAATCCCCCTTAGTCAGCCCGGTGACTATGTCATTGTGCCCAAAAACACCTGGCATACCGCCCATACCGATACCCCCACCCGCTTGTTATTTATTACTCCGGGGCAAGACACGGGGCACAAGCCAGCCTGAGCAGCAATGTTGGTGATGGTAGCTGGTCGGTCACTTATCCTGGTCAGACATAAAAAAGCCGGCAGGTTGCCCTGGCCGGCTTTGGGTTGGGACTGTTAAAATCAGAACTGATTCATGGTGTTGTCTTTACCGGAGGCCTTCAGTGCCTGCTCACCACAGAAGTATTCCTTGTGGTCATCGCCAAGGTTGGAGCCCGCCATATCCTGGTGCTTGACGCAGGCCAGTCCCTCGCGGATTTCCCGGCGCTGTACCCCTTGCACGTACGCCAGCATACCTTCCTCACCGAAGTAGCCCTTGGCCAGGTTGTCGGTGGACAGCGCTGCCGTATGGTAAGTGGGCAGGGTGATCAGGTGATGGAAGATACCGGCCTCACGGGCTGCATCGGCCTGGAAGCTGCGGATACGCTGGTCCGCTTCCAGAGCCAGTTCGGAGACATCGTACTCGGCGCTCATCAGGCTGTTTCTGTCATAGCCGGACAAGTCCTTGCCCTGCTCCGCCCAGGCATCGAAAACCTGCTGACGGAAATTCAGCGTCCAGTTAAAGGACGGGCTGTTGTTGTACACCAGCTTGGCATCCGGCACCGCTTTGCGGATTTCATTGACCATGCCGGCTATCTGGCCGATATGGGGCTTTTCGGTTTCGATCCACAACAGGTCGGCGCCGTTTTGCAAACTGGTAATGCAATCCAGCACCACCCGCTGCTCGCCGGTACCGGCGCGGAACTTATACAGGCCGTTAGGCAGACGGGTGGGCTTGACCAGCTCACCGTTCAGTTTCAATACCTGCTCGCCTTCGGCCAAGTCGTCCAGGGAGGTCACCGGGGTGGTCTCCAGGAAGCTGTTGTACTGGGCAGACAGGTCGCCCGCTTCACGGGATACCGGCAACTTCTGGGTCAGACCGGCACCCAGTGAGTCGGTGCGGGCTACAATGACTCCCTCTTCCACACCCAGCTCCAAAAAGGCATAACGCACGGCGTTGATCTTGGCCAGGAAATCTTCGTGTGGCACAGTGACCTTGCCGTCCTGGTGGCCACACTGTTTGGCATCTGACACCTGATTCTCAATCTGGATACAGCAGGCGCCGGCTTCAATCATTTTCTTGGCCAGCAGGTAGGTGGCTTCCTCGTTACCAAAACCGGCATCGATATCGGCGATAATGGGCACCACATGGGTCTCAAAGTTCTCAATCTGGTTTTCAATGGCGGCGGCCTGGGCGGTCTCCCCCAGAGCGCGGGCATCATCCAGGGACTTAAACAGATGGCCCAGCTCGCGGGCGTCGGCCTGACGCAGGAAGGTATACAGCTCTTCAATCAGGGCTGGTACGGCAGTTTTCTCATGCATGGACTGGTCCGGCAATGGGCCAAACTCACTGCGTAATGCGGCAATCATCCAGCCGGACAGATAGAGATAGCGCTTGTCCGTGCTGCCATGATGCTTCTTGATGGAAATCATTTTCTGCTGACCGATAAAACCGTGCCAGCATCCCAGTGACTGTGTGTAAGCAGCCGGGTCGGCGTCGTACTCGGCCATATCCTTACGCATAATGGAGGCAGTATAACGGGCGATCTCCAGACCGGTGCGAAACCCATTTTGCGCCTTCATTCTGGCCGCGTATTCCGGGTTGATGGCGTTCCAGGTCTGACGCTCTTTGAGCAACTGCCTGAAGTTTTCAATATCCTGTAAATAAGCTGACATAGGGTTCTTTCTCCGGTTCTTTGCTCGCCTGCTGAGGGTTCAGTGACTCGCCTGTTTCAACTTTGCAAAAGTCAGATTTCTTGCTGGCGGGACCCCTTAAGCTCTTTAAGGTCCTAAGGTCGCGGCCGTGAATCTGTTACTGACAAGACTAGCCCGGCCAGTTATGATTCAACCAATTTATAAATCTCATAACGGGTATTTATTTTATGAATATAGCGAAGGTGGACCTGAACCTGCTGGTGTATTTCGATGTGCTGATGCGGGAGAAAAGTGTGACCCGGGCGGCCAACCAACTGAGCATCACCCAGCCGGCCATGAGCAACGGCCTTAAGCGCCTGCGCGAGCTGTTTAATGATCCCATACTGGTGCGCACCAGCGAAGGCATGACCCCCACCCAGCGCGCATTGCAGCTGCAACCTGTAGTGCGCGACGCCATGTCCCGGCTGGAGTCGGCCATCCAGCCACAAACCGATTTCGACCCGCTGACCAGTGAGCGGACGTTTCGCATCATGGCCAGTGATTACGCCGAGTCCACCTTGCTGCTGGAGGTTATTCGCCAGCTTAATCAGCAGGCGCCCAATATCACCCTGGATGTGATCACCCCCTCCGATGTGACCTTCCACGATGTTGAGCATGGCAAGGTGGATATGGCCATTAACCGTTTCGAGGAGCTGCCCCTGTCTTTTCACCAGAAGGTGGTCTGGTATGACAGCTTTTCCTGTGTGGTTAACCGGCATAATCCGGTGGTCAAACACTTTACCCTGGATCAGTATCTGAAAGGCCAGCACATCTGGGTTAGCAAGACCGGCTTTGGGGTGGGCGTGGGCATTGATCCCAACGAAGTACAGAAACTGGGCTGGGTGGATCTGGAACTGTCCAAGCTGGGTAAGAAGCGCCATATCCGCGTCTTTACCCGCCATTACCATGTGGCGTTGCAACTGGCCAAGGAGCAGAACCTGATTGCCACCCTGCCCAGCCGGGCCGCCAGGATCTACAAGGATGATCCCAATATGGTGATCCTGGAGCCGCCTTTTGATATTCCGCCCATCGCCCTGAAAATGGCCTGGAGCGCCCTGTTGCAACATGATGCCGGGCATATCTGGCTGCGCCGGCTGATTATCGATATCGCCAAGGAACTGGAAACCCCGGCCTGATTCTTACCATTTAGGGTCGCCGCAATGCGGCCCTGCGCTTCATGCCTCACTCCTCTCTCTTCACTCCTCACCCACTATAAATATCCTGAATACCGGGTATTGTTCTCATAAACTCAACAAAGAAAGCAGACCTGTCTAGACTGGCCAGACGCTAAGCTTATACCAAGCCTATATGTCAGCCGACCCTACAAAACAAGGAGCCCGTTATGGCAGAAATGATTGAAGCCGGCCACCTCACCGTGCATGCCCAGCTGTACCGCTTTATACAGGAACAGGCGTTGCCCGGTTCCGGGGTGAACCCGGAACAATTCTGGACCGGGTTCGAGCAGATTCTGTCCGAGCTGATTCCACAAAATCAGGCGCTGTTGGCCAAGCGTGAATCGCTGCAAACCCTGATTGATGATTATCATCGCCAGCACAAGAAACCAGCGCCTGGGCATTATAAGCAGTTCCTTACGGATATCGGTTATTTGCAGCCGGTGCCGCAGCAGGCTGAGATCGACACTGCCAATGTGGATGCGGAAATTGCCCGCCTGGCCGGACCGCAATTGGTGGTACCCATTAATAATGCCCGCTATGCATTAAACGCTGCCAATGCCCGTTGGGGCAGTTTATATGATGCGGCCTATGGCACCGATGTGATTGCCGAGGATGAGGGCGCAGAAAGAGGCAAAGCATATAATCCGGTGCGCGGTCGCAAAGTGGTGGCCTTTGCCCGCCAGTGGCTGGATAAAATCGCGCCCCTTGAGGAAGGTTTTCACCAGTATGCCATCGCCTATCAGATTCAAGAGGGTCAGTTAAAGGTCAGGCTGGACAGCGGTAAAATCAGCGGCCTGCGCGACGCCAAGGCCTTTGTTGGCTATCAGGGAGAGGCAGACGGACCCAAGGCTATTTTGCTCAAACACCACGGACTGCATGCCGAGATCCAGTTTGATGCCAACCATCCCATCGGTCAGGCGGATCCGGCGGCCATAAAGGATATTCTGCTTGAATCTGCCTTGACCACCATAATGGATTGCGAAGACTCGGTGGCCGCTGTGGATGGGGAGGATAAAACCCTGGTCTATCAAAATTGGCTGGGCCTGATGCACGGCACCCTGACCACCAGCCTGGAAAAAGCAGGCAAGCAGGTTCAGCGGGCCATGAATCCGGACCGGCAGTATACCGCTCCTGACGGCTCATCAGTGACCCTTAAAGGCCGCAGCCTGATGCTGGTGCGAAACGTCGGTCATCTGATGACCAATCCGGCTATTCAATATCAGGGCCGGGATATTCCTGAGGGCATTATGGATGCGGTAATCACCAGCCTGATTGCCAAGCACGACCTGCTCAAACTGGGGAAATTTCAGAATTCTGAAACCGGCAGTGTGTATATCGTGAAACCCAAAATGCACGGCCCTGATGAGGTGGCCTTCACCAATACTTTGTTTGCCAGGGTAGAGAGCTTACTGGATCTCGCCCCCCATACCCTGAAGATGGGCATTATGGATGAGGAACGTCGCACCACGGTCAACCTCAAGGCCTGTATCGCTGCCGCCCGCAACAGGGTGATCTTTATCAACACCGGCTTTTTGGACCGCACCGGCGATGAGATCCACACCAGTATGCTGGCCGGAGCCTTTGCCCCCAAGGCAGAGCTTAAAGCCATGGCCTGGATCCAGGCCTATGAAAAAGCCAATGTGGCCACGGGCCTGGCTTGTGGACTGTCCGGTAAGGCGCAGATTGGCAAGGGCATGTGGCCCATTCCCGATCAGATGCACCAGATGATGGAGACCAAACTGGGCCATCCCAAGGCCGGCGCCAACACCGCCTGGGTGCCATCACCCACTGCCGCCACCCTGCATGCGCTGCATTATCACCAAGTGGATGTGTTTGCGGTACAAAATCAGCTTAAAGCGCAAGCCTTCGATGGCCTGGATGACATCCTCAGTATTCCGCTGATGGACCAAAACCGTATTCTCACCAGTGAGGAGATCCAGAGAGAGCTGGATAACAATGTGCAGGGTATTCTGGGCTATGTGGTGCGCTGGGTTCACCAGGGCGTTGGCTGCTCCAAAGTGCCGGACATCAGCAACGTGGGCCTGATGGAAGATCGGGCCACCCTGCGTATCTCCAGCCAGCACATTGCTAACTGGCTACTGCATGAGATCGTCAGTAAAGACCAGGTGCAGGCCTCACTGGAGAAAATGGCCAAACTGGTGGATAAGCAAAATGCAGGGGACCCGGACTATATCCCCATGACCCCCAACCCTGACCAGGCTATCGCTTTTCAAGCCGCCAGTGAGCTTATCTTTGCCGGTACCACCCAGCCCAGTGGCTACACTGAGCCGGTTTTGCACAAAAAGCGTCTGGAGATGAAATCGAGGGTCGACTGAGAGGGACGAGGGACGAGGGACGAGAAGAATAAAAAAGTATCAATAACTTGAGAAATATTCTGCTCGTCATTAGTAGTAATCAGTAACCCTTGTTATTTGTTACTTGTCACTCGTCATCTGTGACTCGCCCAGTCACTCATTCTTTCCATGAATGCTGAACAATAGCTCCGCTTCCGCACGGGGCAGTTCACATTCTTCCATCACCTCTTCGACCGTGGCACCCTGTTGCAAGCGTTTGACCGCATGGGAATACAAACGGGTATCAGGGTCCATGTCGGCCAGCTCCAGTTGCTTGTCGTGCAAAGTGCGCAGTTCCCGCTCCAGACCTTTGATCCTGTCGCCCATGCCAATACTGCTTACCCTGAGTTCATGCAGCCCTTCCTGCTGTAACAACAGCTTTTCTTCCTGGGAGCCCAGCTTGTCCTCCAGGGATCCGGCAAAGGCCTGGTTGTCGCTGATCCGCCGGAAAAGGTGCCAAACCATGGCTATCAGCACCAGGCAGACCAGCATCAGCGTTGCCAGGACGATCTCAATCGGCGTCATGTTTTACCTCTCCATATAAAAATACCCGGTTATCCGGGTATTTTTCTGTTCACTGCTAATTCATGAGCATGCCTGCTACAGGCTACTGATTTCATCCCACTCTTCGTCCGTCAACAGTTTATTCAGATCCACCAGGATTAACAGCTCTCCCTCACGATTGCTGACGCCCTGAATAAATTTGGCGCTTTCTTCGGTTCCCACATTAGGTGCGCTGTCTATTTCAGAGGACTTGAGATAAACCACCTCAGCCACACTGTCGACCAGAATGCCCACCACCTGCTGGTCCGATTCGATTATCACAATACGGGTATTGTCAGACACTTCATTGGCATCCAGACCGAACCTGGCCCGGGTATCTATCACTGTCACCACGTTCCCGCGCAGGTTGATAATACCCAGCACATAGTCAGGAGCACCCGGCACGGGAGCGATTTCCGTATACCTGAGTACTTCCTGTACCTGCATCACATTGATGCCGTAGGTTTCATCGCCCAGCCTGAATGTCACCCATTGCAGGACCTCGTCTTTGCCTGCTGCAGCACTGCTGTTTCTGTCATCACTCATAAGACTCGCTCCCGGGTTACGCCTCGTCGTCTTCTCTACTGCCAAGCCCCTGATTCAGCAGCGTCACCATTTCTTTGACATTTATCAGGGCACACATCTTTTCTTTCACGAGTCCCGCCAGCCAGGGGCGCTTTCCGTGACTCTCTCGCCACTTCACGTCGTCCTGTTCCAGGGTGACCGTATTAATCAGTGATTCGCAGCATAAACCCCAACCACTGTTCTCTAACATAATAAGATATTGATAATTTAAGGATTCTGCCAGTGTTTCATTATATTTTTCTGGCATCACCCATTGTGCGGTATCCACCACTTTGAGCTTTTCATCCCGATGCAACATCACCCCGCTGAACCAATCCGGCCCACCAATCAAAGGGGAGGTCTTATCCATCTTGTGGATCCCGCCCAGTTCTGTCAACGGCACTGCCAGCACCAACCCTGCGACACGGAAGTACAAGGCCTGAAACCGGCCACGGCGATACTCAGGTTCTTCAGGTAGGGTCTTTTGCCGTTCAGGCGCTGGGGGGGGCACCTCGGATGTGGCTTCCTGTATCTGAGCCACGTCCTCCCTGGCCTTTTCCAGTAATCTGGCCACGGAGTCCCGTTGAATGGGGTCGACCACCGGATCATCTGTCAGCAAAGCCGACAGATAATCTTCCATCACCTTTTCATTGGCAAACTGTCCCTTGCTCATGCCGGACTCTCCAGCGACAACAGGTACTTGAGCAGGCTGTTATAGGCAAATACTCCCCGGCTCCTGGGACAGAACACCGGCGGTGGACTCTGGGCCTGACTGGCATCTCGGAAGCGCGTATCCACCGGGATCACCCCGTTCCAGACCAGATCACCGTAGGTCTCGCGCAACTTCCGGTAAGCCTCGATGGCCGCATTGGTTCGCTTATCAAACATGGTGGGAATAATAGTAAACCGATAAGGATGGGGCTGGGATTTCTGCATGATTTCCAGGGTATGCATCATACGATCCAGCCCCTTGAGAGCGAGAAATTCAGTCTGTACCGGAATAAGGATACGGTGGCAGGCCGCCAGGGCATTGACCATTAACACCCCCAGGACAGGAGGGCAATCCATCAGGGCAAAGTCAAATTCCTTCTCTACCAGCTGCAGGGCCTTTTTCAATACCAGGCCCATGCCGCCCTGGTTACCCATTGTCCTGTCCAGTGTCGCCAACGCCATGGTGGCGGGCAGGATAAACAGGGAGTCCAGTTTGGTCGGACACAGGCAGTCCAGTACCCGGTCTGCGGTCAGTTTTTTGGCTGAGGTAAAGACATCGTAGAGACTGGTGGACAGCTCTTCTGAATCCACGCCGAAGTAGTAGCTAAGGGAAGCATGGGGATCCGTATCTACCAGGATTACCCGTTTGCCCTGCTGGGCCAGCAGGGCGCCCAGCGTTACGGTGGAGGTGGTCTTACCCACTCCCCCTTTCTGATTCGCCACAGTCCAGACAATCACATCTTAACCTTTTAGATTCAGACTCTGTCGGACTGTCAGACCGACATTTCCAGCAGAATATTGGCGGCCATGTCGACCAGATCCATACTGGCCGAAGAGAGTCCGGCCACAGTCACAGCCTGGGGCATCCCATAGACCACGCAGCTTTTCTCGTCCTGGGCCCAAATGGTCGCTCCACGCTGCTTAAGGGAATGGCAACCGTCCCTGCCATCGGCGCCCATCCCGGTCAGAATCACACCCAGCACATCGCCACCATAAATTCTCGACAATGAAGCAAAGCTTAAATCCACACTGGGCTTATAGGTAATGGCCTGGTGCGCGGGATCTTCGATGATGCGGATCCGGCATGCCCGGCTGGTGCCTTCCACCAGCATTTGCTTACCACCCGGCGCCAGATAAGCACAACCCGGCTGCACGGGCTCACCGTTCTCTGCTTCCTTGACCTTAATCTGGCAAAGGTTGTTCATCCTGGCGGCAAAGGCAGAGGTAAAGGTACCGGGCATATGCTGCACCAGAAAGATGGGATAAGGAAAATTGGCCGGCAACTTGGTCAGTATGGTTTGCAGGGCGACCGGTCCGCCGGTGGAAGCCCCTATGGCCAGTGCCGCATAGCGCTTGCCTGAGGCGCGGCTCAGACGAACGGATTCGCCTCCGGTTACCGGCGCTCTGGGTGGAATGGGCTTGTCCCGCAAAGCCGGTCTGTCCGCTTCGCGCAGACGACTCAGGCTGCTTACCGGACGACTGTATAACCTGCGCCGGGCCAGGGCCCTGACGCGCTGTTGTAAGAGCGAGATGGCTTCGGCCCGCTCCCTGGCAATATCCTCGAATTTCTTCGGCAGAAAATCCAGCGCCCCGGCATCCAGCGCGTCCAGTGTGGCCTGGGCGCCTTCATGGGTCAGTGAGGAAAACATCAGGATAGGGGTGGGGTTGGCAGCCATGATCTGTCTGACCGCACTGATGCCATCCATGACCGGCATCTCAATGTCCATGGTAATGACATCAGGCTTGAGCTCGGCCGCCATGGCGATGGCTTCTTTGCCGTTTTTCGCCTCACCCACCACAGTCAGGCCGGGATCCTGATTCAGAAAGCCGGCCACCCGCTTGCGAAAGAAGGTCGAATCATCAACCACCAGCACTTTGTATCGCATTACTTGCTTAATTTCTTGTTGTCTTTCAGACCTTTTCTGGCGTACCGCTTCAGGAGACTGGGAACATCCAGTATCAAAGCAATACCGCCGTCACTGGTGATAGTGGCACCGGCCATGCCCGGGGTGCCCTGCAACAAGGCATCCAATGGTTTGATAACCACCTCTTCCTGACCAATCAGGGCGTCCACCACAAAGCCCACCTGCTGGGTACCAATCTGAACCACCACCACATGGCCCTTGGCCTTGTCGATCTTGACCTTTTCCTTGCTGCGATTGAGCCACTCCTTGAGGTAGAACAGGGGAATGGCCTTGGAACGCACTATCATGGTCAACTGACCATCCACCGTATTGGTCTTGCTCATGTCGACGTTGATAATTTCGCTTACCGCTGCCAGCGGCAGGGCAAAAGTCTGCTCGCCAACGATCACCATCAGGGTTGGCAATATCGCCAGTGTCAGGGGTACCTTGATCTCCAGGCGTGTTCCCACCCCCTTCTCGGAATGAATATGCACCGTGCCGTTGAGTTGGTTGATCTTGGTCTTGACCACGTCCATGCCGACACCACGGCCGGATATATCGGAGATTTCGGTCTTGGTGGAGAAGCCCGGGGCGAATATCAGATTGAAGGCTTCCACATCGGACATACGCCCCGCCGCATCGGCATCCAGCACACCGCGGCTGATGGCAATTTCCTTCAGTTTTTCCGGATCCATGCCCTTACCATCGTCTTCGATGGTCAGCAGGATATGATCCCCTTCCTGGGACGCTGACAGGGTCACGGTCCCGGTACGTTTCTTACCGGCGGCTTCACGATCATCCGGCATTTCTATGCCGTGATCCACTGAGTTGCGGACCAGATGCACCAAGGGGTCGGCCAGAGCCTCCACCAGATTTTTGTCCAGGTCGGTCTCTTCACCCACCAGATTGAGATTGATTTCTTTTTTCAGGCTGCGGGCCAAATCACGCACCACCCGGGGGAAACGTCCGAAGACCTTCTTGATCGGCTGCATGCGGGTCTTCATCACCGCACCCTGCAGATCGCCTGTTACCACATCCAGGTTGGCGATGGCCTTGGACATGTCTTCATTGTTGACATTGACACCCAGACTCAGCAACCGGTTACGCACCAGCACCAGTTCGCCCACCATGTTCATGATCTGATCCAGACGCTTGGTGTCCACCCTGACGGTGGTTTCAGCCGGCGGCGCAGCCGGGGCCTTCTTGTCATCCTTCTTGGCGGCCACCGGCGCAGAGGCCTTTTCATCAGCCTTAGGTGCCGGAGCAGCCGTTTTAGCCGGCTCAGGCGCGGGCTTTTTCTGGGCAACGGCTGGACTTGGCGTCGACTTGGCAGCTTTTTCCGCCGGTGGAGCCTCGACATTGGGTGCCTTGCCCTCACCATGCAACTGGTCGAGCAATGCCTCGAACTCATCGTCGGTCATGTCATCGCTGTCGGAGACCGAGCTGGAAGGAGCAGGTGGAGGTGTTTTTGCAACAGGTGCCGGGGCAGGCTTCTCTGCGTGGAACTTGCCTTCACCATGTAACTGGTCAAGCAAGGCTTCAAATTCATCGTCGGTAATATCTTCGTCCCCATCGCCCGTTACAGGAGGCGCAGGCGCAGCGGGGGCCTTGGCGGCAGGGGCGCCTCCCGGACCATGTAACTCGTCCAGCAGGGCCTCAAATTCATCCTCGCTGATTTCGTCAATATCCCCTTCGCCACCGTCACTGGCAGCGGCCGGTGACGGTTCCGGGGCAGGCTGGGGTTTTGGTTCGGCTTTGGACGGCGCAGGGGCGGCTTCGTCTGCAGATTCGGGTTTGCTCAGGCGGTGCAGGGCATCCAGTAATTCCGGGTCGGCCGGCTCCAGTGGTTCCCTCGCCTTCACGCTGGCAAACATCTCGTTGATGGTATCCAGAGCCTGAAGGATGACATCCATCAGTTCGGCTGTCACCTGGCGCTTACCCGTACGCAAGACGTCAAACACGTTCTCTGCGCCGTGGCAGGCGTCAACCAGTTCGGTCAGCGACAGAAAGCCGGCGCCCCCTTTGACCGTATGGAATCCTCGGAAGATGGCATTCAGCAAATCGGCGTCTTCGGGGTTGTTCTCCAGATCGACAAGCTGTTCCTGTAATAACTCCAGGATCTCTCCGGCCTCAACCAGGAAGTCTTGTAAGATATCCTCGTCAACATCAAACGCCATGCGTCAATTCCCCTTAAAACCCTAAGCTTGAAAGTAGATCATCAACATCATCCTGACCAGTAACCACATCATCCCGACTCTCAGCATCAATGATGGGCCCTTCCGCCATTTCCTTCTCAGCTTCCTTCCTGGCCTTCTTCTCCGCTTCATCCACTTCCGGCTCACCGAAAACTTTCAGCATATGTACCAGGTTGTGTTCCACTTCCTTGACCAGCTCGATAACCTTGCGGATGACCTGCCCGGTCAGGTCCTGGTAGCCCTGGGCCATCAGCACCTCGGTGAGTAATTCATTCAGTCTGGCCGATTCAACACTGGCCTCATCCAGCAGGTTGTCCATATCATGGCAAAGGGATTTGAACTCACCCAGTTCAATCTGGCGGCTCATGAGTTTTTTCCACTCTGGCAGGATGCCGGTGATTCTGGCATTCAGCCGCTCTGCAATGGGCATACTGGTTTCCACTGCATCCATGGTGCGGTTGGCGGCGTTTTCCGTGGTTTCTATGACATAGTTGAGACGGGTCTGGGCATCCGGTATATCTTCCTGGGCCAGATCGGCAATGCGTGCATCCAGTTGGAAATTGTTCAGCGAATCATGCAACTGGCGGGTCAGCTTGCCGACCTCAGCAAACAGCTCCATTGAGTCCTGCATGGTGGCCGTTTCCAGCAACTCGGTTGCGGCCTGGTTCTCCCCCTTTTCCAGAAGGATGACCAATTGCCTGGCGTCCTCCAGCGACATGGGAGCTTGGTGGGAATCCGTCATCAAGGCGTTCCTTATAAGTTAGGATCCGCCAGGGACTACCCTAGGCGCTCGAATATTTTCTCGAGTTTCTCTTTCAGTGTGGCCGCTGTAAAGGGCTTCACCACGTATCCGTTTACCCCTGCCTGGGCGGCAGCAACAATCTGCTCCTTCTTGGCCTCGGCTGTGACCATCAACACGGGAGTATGTTTAAGGTTGTCATCCGAGCGGATGGCCCTGAGCAGATCAATTCCCTGCATGCCGGGCATGTTCCAGTCGGTAATCACGAAATCGAAATCCCCCTGCTGCAACATGGGTAACGCGGTGCTGCCGTCGTCAGCTTCGGACACATTGGTAAAGCCCAGGTCCTTCAACAAGTTCTTGATGATGCGTCTCATGGTCGAAAAATCGTCGACCACGAGAATTTTCATATTTTTATCCAAAACTGCCTCCGTTGAGGATTCAACCAACTGTTATTCTTATTAAACTTTATTCATTATGCCAGCTTTGCATGCGCGTTCTGAGTCTGAGCATGGCCTGGCTGTGAATCTGGCTGACCCGGGATTCACTGACCTCCAGGACTTCGCCTATCTCACGAAGATTCAGCTCTTCGTCATAGTAGAGGGACAGTACTATGGCTTCCCGTTCAGGCAAAGTAGTAATAGCATGGGCCAGCGCTTTTTGAAACGATCCCTGTAACAAATCATCAAAGGGCGCATCGGTGCCGCGGCTCTGTTCGGTGCTGATCACATCTTCAGTGACGCCCAGATCCTCAATCCCCACCATGCGGCCCGCATTCACCTCATTGAGCATCTGGTGATAATCGTCGATGCTGACCTGCAACTGGGCTGCAATATCGGTATCCCTGGCATCCTGGCCTTTCTCCCGTTCCACCTGGGCAATGGCCTCGGAAATAGCCCGGCTGTTCTTGTGCACCGAACGGGGGGTCCAGTCACCCTTGCGGATCTCGTCCAGCATGGCTCCACGGATACGGATCCCGGCAAAAGTCTCGAAACTGGCGCCTTTGGAACCATCAAAATTGCGTGACGCTTCCAACAAGCCAATCATGCCAGCTTGAATCAAATCGTCAACCAAAACACTGGCCGGCAGCCTGGCCATCAGATGGTGGGCAATGCGCTTAACCAGTGAAGCATGCTGTTCGACCAGCTTCTGTTTATCGTCATGTTGCTGATAGGCGGCGGCTTTATTCACACTTTATCTCTCTGGGCCACTCTTCCTTGATTAACCAATTGTTCCAGGAAGAATTCCAGGTGTCCGCCTGGCTGCGAAGGCACAGGCCATTGCGCGGCTTGCTTGGCCAGATTGCTGATGGCCACTGCCGCAGGCGAACTGGGGAAAATCTCGACGATGGCTTTCTGTTTACGCACCGCTTTGCGGATATTCTCGTCAAAGGGGATGGTGGCCACCAGTTCCAGAGCCACATCCAGGAATCTGTTGGTGACTTTGGACAACTTGGCGAACAGCTCCTGGCCTTCACGCAGGTTGCGCACCATGTTGGCAACAATCTTGAAACGGAACACGCCGTGATCACGATTGAGAATCTTGATCAGGGCATAGGCATCGGTCAGGGAGGTAGGTTCATCGCAGACCACTACCATAATGTCCTGGGCAGCCCGGGAGAAACTCAACACCATATCGGAAATACCGGCGGCGGTGTCCACAATCAATACATCGATTTTACTGCGTAACTCACTGAATGCACGAATCAGTCCGGCATGTTCAGTAGGGGTCAGTTCCGTCATGGACTGGGTGCCGGAAGTGGCCGGCGCAATCTTGACCCCATAAGGGCCTTCCACCAGCACTTCTTCGAGCAGGCATTCGCCGGACAGCACGTGGGAAAGATTTTTCTCGACCCGCAGGCCCAACATCACATCCACGTTGGCCAATCCCAGGTCGGCATCCAGCACCAGCACCCGCTTGCCCTGTTTGGCCATGGCGATCGCGGTGTTCAGAGTGATGTTGGTTTTTCCCACTCCCCCTTTACCACCCGTCACGGCAATTACTTTAATTAGGCTGGGCTGATTCATTCGTCTTAAGCTACTCGCTTGATCCTCAATCATATTGATACTGCTGAGTTTACAACCTGCTGAGTTTTTGTGGGTACTAAAGCATACTGTTTAAACAGCCTGGCTGCACAAGAAATTAAATATTTGGCTTCGGCCGCCCTGATGTCTTCGGGAACCTTCTGGCCCTCCGTCAAATAACCGACAGGAAGCCTGTGTTCAACGGCCAGGCTGATGGCCTCGCCCAGACTGTAACACTCATCCAGTTTAGTGAAAATACAGCCCTGTAAAGAAATCTGCCGGTAGGTTTCCAGAGTATGCTCCATGACATTATGTTGGGCATTGGCAGCCAACACCAGATAATGTCTGATACTAGCACAAGATGATTGATCCAAGGTATCTAACTGTTTGATTAGTCTGGCATCTCTTTGCCCAAACCCGGCCGTGTCGATGAGCACCAAACCCTTGTTGCGGAACTGGAACAGCAAGTCAGACAGCTCCTCTGCCGTGGCCGCTTTTTTCACCGCGCAACCTATAATTTTGCCGTAGGTGGCCAGTTGTTCGTAGGCGGCAATCCGGTAACTGTCGATAGTGATCAAGGCCACCTGTTGATGGCCGTGACGCTGTGCATACTGGGCAGCCAGTTTGGCGATAGTGGTGGTCTTGCCGGTGCCGGTGGGCCCCATCAGTGCCACCACTCCGCCTTGGGTGAGAATATCGTCCTGGGTGGTCTGCATCCTGTTGGCCAGCAACTTCAGCAGAAAAACCCAGGCGTCACGCTCCTCGCAATTAGGCGGCGCATAGGACACCACCTCTTCGGCCAGCGACGAGGAGATTCCCATCCTCGTCAACTTGTCAATCAGATAGCCATGCAGGGGGCGTGACTGACGACGCTCCTGCTTGACCAGATTGGAAACCTGGAATTCCAGTACATTGCGCAGGGACTTAAGCTCCTGGCGGATATCCTCCATGGCCTGGCCGCCGGTCTCTGCAGACGCCGTATTGGAAGGGGGCGTGGCCTTAGTCGCTTGACTGGGCTCAGACCGTTCCTGAGGGTGTGACTGCTGACTCTGCTTTTCCAGCAGGGCCTTGAGGCTGTCCGGTCCCGAGTCACCGATAATTTCGCTTAAACTGGGCATTTTGTTGGCATGCGCTGCAGGCCGGGGCTTTGCCATTGTCTGAGGAGCCGGCTTAACAGGGGCTGCCTTCTTCACCGGCTCCCTGTCATAGGCCGCCACGATTTCGACACCATCGGCCAGTTTCTTGTTGGACATGATGACCGCGTCACCACCCAGTTCCTCCTTGACCTGAGTCAAGGCTTCGCGCATGTCTTTACCGTAGAAACGTCTGATTTTCACTAGTTACCCCCTGATCGGCCGGACTTACTGGCCGACAGCACTGACGATTTTAATTTGCTTGTCATCAGGAATTTCCTGATAGGACAGGACATGAAGTCCGGCGATGGCATGTTTAAGGAAGCGCGACAACACGGGCCGGAGCATACCTGAGGTCAGTAATACGGCCGGTTCCCCCGCCAGTTCCTGCTGCTGCGCCGCATCGGACAAGGACTTCTGCAGCCGCTCCGCCAGGCCGGGCTCAATACCGGCGCCATCGCCTCCCCCCGCCTGAAGCGACTGGTGCAATATCTGTTCCAGCTCAGGAGCCAGGGTGATCACCGGGATCTCCTTGCCGCCGCCATTGACTTCCTGCACGATCAGACGCTTGAGCGCAATACGCACGGCGGAAACCAGCACGTCGGGATCTTGACTCTTGGGTCCGTACTCGCACAGGGTCTGTACGATAGTGCGCAGGTCACGGATGGGAATACCTTCATAGAGCAGGGTCTGAAGGACCTTCACTACCGTGCCCATGGGCAGGATATCCGGCACCAGCCCTTCCACCAGCTTGGGATTGTGCTTGCCGAGCATATCCAGCAATTGCTGGACTTCTTCGTAGCCCAGCAACTGATAAGCGTTATTGGTCAACAGTTGGCTTAAGTGAGTGGCCACTACCGTAGCGGCGTCTACCACCGTATAGCCCAGGGTCTGGGCATGTTCGCGCTGGCCAGGCTTTATCCAGACCGCATCCAGGCCGAAGGCCGGATCCTTGGTGGCCTTGCCTTCCAGCTTACCGAAGACCTGGCCCGGGTTGATGGCCAATTCCTGGTCGTGGCTGATGTCCGCCTCACCTATGGTCACGCCCAGCATGGCGATGGTGTAAGTATTAGGGTTAAGATCCAGATTGTCGCGTATATGCACAGGGGGGATCAGAAAACCCAGTTCCTGGGAGAGCTTCTTACGCACGCCTTTGATACGCGCCAGCAACTCGCCGCCCTGGGTCTTATCCACCAGCGGGATCAACCGGTAGCCCACCTCCAGACCTATGGTGTCCACATGCTGCACATCGTCCCAGCCAAGCTCCTTGATCTCAGTGGCTGGACGCGCCTGCTCGGCAACCAGTTCGCCGGCGGCGGTTTCTTCAGCACGATTTTTTTCCTGCCACCAGTCGTAGTAGGCATAGCCGCCGATAATCAGGGCAAAGCCCAGAAATGCCACATGGGGCATACCGGGAACGATGCCCATCACAAACAGGATACCGGCAGCGATGATCAGGGCGCGGCGATTGCCCAGTTGGGTCTTAAGTTCGCTGCCCACTTCCTGATCTTCGTTCTCACGGGTGACGATAATGGCGGTGGCTACCGACAGCAGCAAAGAAGGGATCTGCGCCACTAAACCGTCGCCTATGGTCAGGATGGTATAGATTTCGATGGCCTGACCGAAAGACAAATCGTGCTGGATCATGCCGATAAACAGGCCACCCACCAGGTTGATAATCATAATGATCAGGCCGGCGATGGCATCCCCTTTAACAAATTTGGAGGCACCGTCCATTGAGCCGTAGAAGTCCGCCTCAGAGGTAATTTCCTGACGACGCCTGCGGGCCTCGTCCGAATCGATATAACCGGCGTTCAAATCGGCATCAATAGCCATCTGCTTACCGGGCATGGCATCCAGGGTAAAGCGGGCGCTGACTTCGGAAATACGGCCGGCACCGGCGGTCACCACCTTGAAGTTGATGATCATCAAAATGGCAAACACCACGATACCCACGGCGAAGTTACCGCCGATGACCACCTCGCCAAAGGCCTGGATCACCTTACCGGCCGCATCCCCGCCTTCGTGCCCCTCAAGCAGCACCACCCGGGTGGAGGCCACGTTAAGAGCCAGACGCAGGATAGTGGCGATCAGCAGCACCAGCGGAAAGGCGCCGAAGTCGATGGGACGCTGGGTGAAGACCGAAACCAGGATCACCACCAGCGACAGCGCAATGTTGAAACTGAACAGCACGTCCAGCAGGAACGCCGGCATGGGTAGGATCACCATCCCCATAATGGCCAGCAGTATCAGCGGAGCACCCAATCCCGAGGTAAATTGCTTGACGGTGTTTTTATCGAATCGGTTCAGGTAACTGCTCAGTTCCATACTCAAACAACGAAATATTGACGACTGGCCTGACTTTGCAAGGAGTGGGCCAAGGATCTATTTCGGTGAGGTGGGAGGAGTGGGGAGAGCGAAAACAGAATTGCTCCACTTTGCCTCCACTGTGCTCTTTGCGTGAAACAACCAGATCATAGCCGGGTCATTCTCACAACGGCGATTTAGGACAATATCAGCATTAACGAGGAAAAAGGCGCCACATCATCCTAATCCGATAACAAAATGACATAGAAAAGATAAAATTAGCCTCATTAAGTGGTTGACGAGTCCTGCGGCAAAATGTACTAATAGACAGCGTTATCAGAAGCGGAAAACAGACCGATGAAACAGCTCCTCAGCCTCCTACTTATTATGGCAGCAAGATTGCACGGGTAGGTTGCAGGCAGCAAACACAGCATTCACAAAAACCCGTGCCCAGCACGGGTTTTTTTATTTCCGATACGGCGTCCACAACGGGGAAGGACCATGACAGACAGAGTCAAGATATTCGATACCACACTGCGCGATGGTGAACAGGCCTTGCCGGCCAGCCTGACAGTCAAGGAAAAGCTGCAAATCGCCCTTGCCCTGGAACGGCTTGGCGTGGATATCATCGAAGCCGGCTTTCCAGTTTCTTCCCCCGGCGACTTCAAATCGGTGCAGACCATCGCCCGGGAAGTGAAGAACGCCACGGTTTGCGGCCTCTCCCGTGCCGTGATGCAGGATATCGATGCCTGTGGTGAAGCGTTGAAAGTGGCTGAGCGATTCCGTATCCACACCTTTATTGCCACCTCGGATATTCATGTGGGCGCCAAGCTTAGAAAATCACAGGATGAAGTACTGGAGATGGCGGTGGCGGCTGTAAGACATGCCAGGCGCTACACTGACGATGTGGAATTTTCCTGCGAGGATGCCGGGCGCACCAACATAGATTACCTGTGCCGGATGGTGGAAAGCGCCATCCATGCCGGGGCCACCACGGTGAATATTCCAGATACCGTGGGCTACACCATACCCAGCGAATTTGGCGCCATTATCCAGACTCTGTTCAACCGGGTGCCCAACATAGACCAGGCCACTATCTCGGTTCATTGCCATAACGATCTGGGCCTGGCGGTGGCCAACTCTGTGGCCGCGGTACAGGCCGGCGCCCGCCAGATCGAATGCACCATCAACGGCATCGGCGAGCGGGCCGGGAACTGTTCGCTGGAAGAAGTGGCCATGATCCTGAAGACCCGCGAAGCCATGCTCGGTCTGAGCACTGGCATAAAAAGCCAGGAAATATTCCGCACCTCCAAACTGGTCAGCCAGATCTGCAACATGCCGGTACAATCCAACAAGGCGATTGTCGGCGCTAACGCCTTCAGCCATTCCTCGGGTATCCATCAGGATGGCATTCTGAAAGCCCAGAATACCTACGAGATCATGACGCCGGAGAGCGTCGGCATTAACAAAAACCATCTGAACCTGACCAGCCGCTCCGGCCGCCATGTCATCAAGCATCGCATGCATGAGCTGGGCTACAAGAATGAGGATTACGACCTGGATACCCTGTATCAGGCCTTTTTGAAGCTGGCCGACAAGAAAGGCCAGGTATTCGATTATGATCTCGAGGCCCTGGTGTTTTTCGACCAGCAGAAACAGCAACAGGCCTACTATGAATTGCTTTACCTGCATGCCAATGCCGGCAAGGGTATGATCCCCAGTGCGACGGTGAAAATGCGGATGGGCGATGACGAAGGCACGGCGTCGGCCATCGGCAACGGACCGGTGGATGCGGCATTTAACGCCATTATCCAGGTCACCGGGAACGATGAGGTGGATATCGTCGACTTCAAACTGGACTCCAAAGGTGAAGGGGCGGATGCCCTGGCCCAGGTCAGCGTCATAGCCGAATACAAGGGCAGGCGTTTCAACGGTATCGGCCTGGCCACAGATATCGTCGAAGCCGGGGTCAAGGCCCTGATCTATGTATTGAATAACACCTGTCTGGCGGACCAGATAGACGAGAAGAAGCAACAGAAAATAGCAGGGGTATAAATGAAATCCTATTCCATAGCCTTACTGCCGGGAGACGGGATCGGCCCGGAGGTAATGCGCGAGGCCGAAAAAGTCCTGGCCAGGGTCGAAAAGAAATTTCCTTTTAAGCTGGTGCTCAACCACTTCGATGTGGGCGGGGCGGCTATCGACAAGCATGGCCAGGCTCTGCCTGCAGATACCCTCAAAGGCTGTGAGCAGGCCGACGCCATACTGTTTGGCTCTATTGGCGGTCCCAAATGGGACAAGTTGCCACTGGATCAGCGTCCCGAACGGGCCGCGCTTTTGACATTACGCAGTCACTTCGACCTGTTCAGCAATCTGCGACCGGCCAGGATTTATCCCGGTCTGGAGGCCCTGTCCCCCCTTCGTGCCGATATTGCCGCCAGCGGCTTCGATGTCATGGTGGTGCGGGAACTGACGAGCGGCATCTATTTCGGCCAGCCTAAAGGTATGGCCGGAGAAGGCGAGGACGAATATGCCTTTGATACCATGCGCTACTCACGCAGGGAAATTCGCCGTATAGCCAGAATCGCTTTTGAGGCAGCCCGCCTGCGCGGTAAAAAAGTGACCTCAGTGGATAAAGCCAATGTGCTGGTTTGCAGCCGCCTGTGGCGGGAAGTCACCGAACAGGTGGCCGAAGACTATCCGGATGTGGCCCTGGATCATATTTATATCGACAACGCCACCATGCAACTGCTGCGCTACCCTAATCAGTTCGATGTGATGCTCTGCTCCAATCTGTTCGGCGATATTATCAGCGACGAATGCGCCATGATTACAGGCTCAATGGGCCTGCTGCCCTCGGCCAGTATCAATGAAAAAGGTTTTGGTATGTACGAACCGGCCGGTGGCAGCGCCCCGGATATTGCAGGAAAGGGCATTGCCAACCCTATCGCCCAGATCCTGTCAGCGGCCATGCTGCTGCGCTACAGCCTGGGCCAGGACGAGGCTGCGAGTGCCATAGAGCAAGCCGTACAGCAAACCCTGAGCGACGGCTGCGTGACAGCAGAACTGCTCAGCGCGGATAAGCGTGCACAAGCCAAATCCACGGCCCAGGTGGGCGATTACATTGCAGCAAAACTGGAGGAACAGGCCTGATGGGTAAGACCTTATATGAGAAAATCTGGGACATGCATCTGGTCGCCCAGGCCGGTACCGATAACCTCATCTATATCGACCGTCATCTGATCCATGAAGTCACTTCTCCCCAGGCCTTCTCGGGATTGGAAGAGAAAGGCCGCACATTGCGTTGTCCAAAGCGCACTTTTGCCACTATGGATCACAGCATATCCACCCGCTCACTGGCTCTGGACGCCTGTGGACCGGCCAATCAATTGCAGTTGCGTACCCTGCAGGACAATTGTCAGAAATATGGGGTTGAACTGTTCCCGGTGGGCCATCAGAAGCAAGGTATCGTGCATGTTATCGGCCCGGAGCTGGGCCTGATCCTGCCAGGCATGACCGTCGTGTGCGGGGACTCCCATACCGCCACCCACGGCGCCTTCGGTGCCCTGGCCTTTGGTATTGGCACCTCAGAAGTGGAGCATGTGTTTGCCACCCAAACCCTGAAACAGGGTAAGGCCAAGACCATGAGGGTCCAGGTGGACGGTAAGCTGTCCATCGGCGCCACCGCCAAAGACATCATCCTCGCCATTATCGGTAAAATCGGTCATGCCGGCGCCACCGGCTATGTGCTTGAATATTCCGGCAGCGCCATTGAGGCCCTGTCCATGGAAGAGCGCATGACCATCTGCAATATGAGCATCGAAGCGGGTGCCAAGGCTGGCTTGATTGCCCCGGATCAGATCACCTTTGACTATCTGGAAGGTCGGGAACGGGCGCCAAAAGGCCAGGACTGGCACGACGCTCTGGCCTGCTGGAAAACATTAAAATCTGATTCGGATGCCCAATTCGATCGGGTGGTGAGGCTAAAAGCCGAAGACATCAAACCCCAGGTTACCTGGGGCACCAATCCCGGTCAGGTGATTGCCGTGGATGAAGCCATCCCCGCACCTGAAAGCTTTACCGATCCGGTCTCCCGGGAGTCAGCGGTCAAAGCCCTGCAATATATGGGGCTGACCCCGGGCCAGAAACTGTCAGAGGTGCCGGTCAGCCACGTGTTCATCGGTTCTTGCACCAACAGTCGCATCGAGGATCTGCGGGCAGCGGCCAAAGTCGCAGCTCGCGGTAAAGTGGCCAGTGGGGTGAATGCCATCGTGGTGCCGGGCTCAGCGGCGGTCAAGCAGCAGGCAGAGGCCGAAGAACTGGACAAGATCTTTACCGAGGCGGGCTTTGAATGGCGATTACCGGGCTGCTCCATGTGTCTGGGGATGAACGACGATATCCTTAAGGCCGGCGATCGCTGCGCCTCCACCAGCAACCGTAATTTCGAGGGTCGTCAGGGCCGTGGTGCCCGCACGCATCTGGTCAGCCCCGCCATGGCCGCCGCTGCGGCGCTGGCCGGTCATTTTGTCGACGTCAGGGAGTTTGAGCAATGAGTGGTATCACCGTACTAACCGGCAAGGCTGCCCCGCTGAACCGGGCCAATGTGGACACGGATCAGATTATTCCCAAGCAGTTTCTGACCGCTGTCACCCGGGCAGGTTATGGCAAACATCTGTTCCATGACTGGCGCTATCTGGATCTGGAGGAAAAGGTGCCGAATCCGGATTTCGAACTTAACCGGCCAGAGCACCAGGGCGCCAGTATCCTGCTGGCCCGGGAAAATTTCGGCTGTGGCTCCAGTCGCGAACATGCACCCTGGTCACTCACAGACTATGGCTTCAAGGTGGTGATTGCGGTCAGTTTTGCCGATATCTTCTACGGCAACTGCATGAACAACCAATTGCTGCCCATCCAACTTAGCAGTGAGCAAATGGACAAGCTGTTTGCTGCCGTGGAGGCCAATCCCGACATAGGGGTGACGGTGGATCTGCCTAATCAGCAGGTCCAGGTGGCCGGACACAGCTTTGCATTCGACATTCAGGCTCATCACAAGTCCAAACTGCAAAAAGGCCTGGATGCCATAGGTGAATCCCTGGAGCTGGCTGCACAGATTGACGCCTACGAACAGGCTATTCCAGCCTGGCGGGCCTGACCCCTAAAAGAGGTATCGCGCCTTCCCCTGTGGAGGCGCTGTTCCCCTGGTGATCCCAATGCTATTCTGTTGACTATTGAATCCATGCTGTAAAGACCACTCGCCTGCCCATGCTAAAACTTGTTCCCATCGAAGACCTGAAAACCGGTATGTTCGTTAACCGGGTAACCAGACAAACGGCTCAACTCAAGATTAAAACCCAGGGTCTGATCAAGGACAGCCGGTTGATCAGCAAACTTAAGGAACGCGGTATCCAGGAAGTGGAAGTGGATCTGTCACGCAGCATCCTGATGGACGCCCCGGAAGTGGAAATCCCTGCCGAGGAGCCAAAAGCAGAGACCAAGAAGGCCAAACCACAGAAGAAATCCGACGCTGAGCTGCTCAGCGACGCCCATAACCTGTACAGCCAGGCCAAGGTAGTGCAGTCCAAGTTTTTCAAACGTATCCGCAAAGGGGCACAGGTCAAGGTAACCGAACTGATGTCCTTAAGTCACAACATCATGGAATCGGTGTTCGAGAATCCCAACGCCCTGTCCTGCCTGACTCTGATCAAGGACAAGAACGACTACCTGCTGGAACACTCACTGAACTGCTCTATCCTGATGGGGCTGTTTGCCCGCCATCTTGGCTTTGACAGGCAACTCATCGACGAACTGGGCCAGGCCGGTATGCTGATGGACGTGGGGATGGCAACCATGCCCGACGAACTGATGGACAAGCCGGCACTGCTGGATGCCAAGGAACATGACAAGATCCGTACCCACGTGTTCTTTGGGGTGGATCTGGTGCAGAAATCCGGTGAGGGTTCAACCGTGATCCTGGATGTGATCGCCAACCACCATGAGCGGCTGGATGGCTCGGGTTACCCCAATGGAAAACAAGGGGATGAACTCTCCGTGTACGCCAGAATGGCGGCCATCGTCGACACCTATGATTCACTGACCTCTGACCGCCCCTGGCGCAAAGCCATGTCGCCCACCCAGTCTTTGAAGTCTCTGTTATCCAGCAGCCAGGGCAAACTCGATCAGTCACTGGTACAGCAGTTTATCCGCTGCCTGGGCGTGCATCCGGTAGGCTCTCTGGTCAAGCTGAAAAGCGGCAAACTGGCCATTGTCACCCGCCTGAACAAGGAGGATCCGCTCAGTCCCGTCGTCATGACCTTTTACTCGGTACGCCTGGGCACCTACAGCGAAGTCAAACAGGTGGATCTGGGCAAGGTACAGGACAGTATCGAGTCGAGCGTCCGACCGGAAGAATTCAAACTGAACCTGCCCAAGTTCTTTAAGGAAGTGTTTTTACAGCAACTGGGATGACACAGACGGGGACGAGGGACAAACAAATAACTTAGATTCTCAACCACTTGTCAACAGCTTTGTGGCTAACTTGCCGTCACTCGTCACCGGTCACTCCTATTCACCAGTCCGTCAGTGCCCGCATACTGAATTCCTGGCCTTTGAAGGCCAGGATCACATGCTGGGACTCGATCCTGACAATTCGCAGATTGTCGTTAATCCAGTCCCCTTCCCCCAGTTCCATATTATTGACCCTTACCCAGCGATCGGCGGGCTCGGAGGCGTACATATGAGCGGAAAAAGACAGGCTGGGTATTTCTGCCAACGCCCAGGCGGGTAACTGATCCACCCGGACCACATCCCTGACAGGCTGCGGGGCTGCGGTCTGCGGTTCTTGCGGCTCGGTTTCCAGTTCTGAGACGGCCTGTTGAAATTTCTCAACCAGTTCAGGAGAAATATCCACCGGTGGCCGGTCGGGATTAACCTGCACGATCTGTCCTTCCGGCTCAGGCTCAGGCTCAGGCTCAGTGGCGGCGGTATCAGCTCGCCCGGTCTGCTGCGCCTCCTCGTCAACGGCGTTATCAAAGGACTGCACATCAATTGGCGCAGCCTTGGACTCGTGCGCTTGTGTGCCTGCAGAGACGGGAGCTTGAACTGGCGATGAGGAGAGCGGACTTGTCAGCTCCGGTGCCTGAAACGCCGTCCACCATTGCTGGTAGGTCGCCGCCGTCCAGCCCATCGCCAGCCCGCTTGCCAGGACCAAGGATGCTGTCACAGCCCTGCGACCATAATACTGCCAACTGCCCGGCAAGGATTGCACCGAGGGCAGAAACAGGCTGCGGTGAAATTGCTCGGACAGCTTGTTGTCCACCCCCTTGTTAGTCACACCCTGCATCAGCAGATCTTTGGTGGGCGAATGGAGCACTCCCTGACCATTGTCCTGCGCCTCCAGTTCAACTGTCTGTGCCGGGTCGATGGTCACCGCCAACACCCCCATTTCCCGCAGTCCCTGTACCATGGCGACACTCGTTACCAGTCCGGACTTGCGTATTTTTACCGGGCCGTTCTGTTCGGCAATCTGCACAATGACCATACCGGGCCTGAGTTCGTCGATGCCGATTTGCCTAGCCATATAACCTCCCCGCCAGATACCCGATCAACATGCCCGCCAGCAGCAGGCCGCTTAGCATCAGTGTCCACTGTCGGCCCTGTCGCTGTCGCACCACGTCCTCGCCAAGGATCTGTTCGGCAGCCGCCAGGAAAATATACCTGCGCACTACCGGATGCTGCTTGGTAAATGCCAGGGTCAGAGCCCGATCACACAGCAGGTTAATCACCCGTGGAATGCCGCCGGTAATCTGATACGCCGCCTGCAGGGCGTGGCTGCTGAAAATACTCTTATCCCCCTCGGCCACCCGCAGACGGTGGGCGATATATTCCTTCACCTCATGGCGGGTCAGGGGCAGCAGATGATAACGGGCGGTAATGCGCTGGGCTAACTGGCGCAGTTCGTTGCGTTTAAGCAACAGCTGTAGTTCGGGCTGGCCAATCAGCACGACTTTGAGCAGCTTTTCCCGGTTTGTCTCCAGATTGGTCAACAGGCGCAGTTGTTCCAGCACTTCCGGCAGCAGATGCTGAGCCTCATCGATAATCAGGACGGTATTGATCCCCTGGGTATGATTCCTGGCCAGATGGGCCAGAATACGATCGGTAAAATACTTGAGACTGGCCTGTTTATTCTGGTACTCAATGCCCAGTTCGTCGCACAGAGTGGCCAACAGTTCCATGGCCGACAGGGTCGGGTTCAGGATCATGGCCACCTGGGTATTGTCCGGCAATTGCTGCATCAGCTTACGGGAGACGGTGGTCTTGCCGGTGCCCACCTCGCCGGTCAGCATCACAAAGCCGCCACTTTCGCGCAGCCCGAATGTCAGATGGGCCAGCGCTTCTTTATGACGCGGACTCATATAGAGGTAATCGGGGTTGGGCGCGATGGAAAAGGGATTATCAGACAGCCCGAAATAATTGAGATACATGGCCTGGAAATCTTGCCTTGAATGCTAAAGCGGCACTTAAAGTAACGACTCCACCGACGCAAGTCAAAACCCTTATAGTGATTGGCCACGGCGCCTTGTGCCCTGGCGGTGCTTTGGCATAATGAGCCTCCAGTAAGGTCAAAGAGAAAAAGATGCAAATATATCTGGTCGGCGGTGCGGTTCGCGATGAACTGCTCGGACGCGACATCAAGGAACGAGACTATGTGGTAGTGGGCGCCACCCCTGCAGAGATGGAAAGGCAGGGCTACCGACAGGTGGGCAAAGATTTTCCTGTCTTTCTGCATCCCAAAACCTCAGAGGAATATGCCCTGGCCCGTACCGAGCGTAAGACCGGCAGCGGCTACACGGGATTCGACTGTATCGCCGATCCCAGTGTGACGCTGGAGGAGGATCTCAGGCGGCGCGATCTGACCGTCAATGCCATGGCCAGGGACGAACAGGGCCGCCTGGTGGACCCTTACGGTGGTAAGCAGGATCTCGACAATCGTATCCTGCGCCATGTATCGGACGCCTTTGTCGAGGATCCACTGCGCGTGCTGCGGGTGGCCCGCTTTGCCGCCCGCTATCACCAGTACGGTTTTCGTATTGCCAGCGAGACACTGGAGATGATGCGCCGGATTGCCCATTCTGGTGAACTCAAAGCCCTGACTGCAGAGCGGGTATGGAAGGAAACCAGCCGCGCCCTGCTGGAGGACAATCCTGAAGTCTACTTTGAAACCCTGCGCGCCGTGGAAGCCCTGGAAGACTGGTTTCCCGAGATAGAGGCCCTGTGGGGAGTGCCCAACCCGGCCAGGTGGCATCCGGAGATTGATACCGGCGTGCATACCATGATGGTGCTGAGCCAGGCGGTAAAACTGTCGGATAAACTCACGGTACGCTACGCCTCGCTGGTCCACGATCTGGGCAAGGCCATGACGCCCCCGGAGCACTGGCCATCCCACCGGGGCCATGAAACCCTGGGTCTGAAGGCCATCGAGCGTATCAGTGACAGGCTAAAGGTGCCCAATGACTGCCGGGAACTGGCATTGCTGGTCAGCGAGTTCCATACCCATTTGCACCGGGCGCTGGAGCTTAAGCCGGCCACGGTATTAAAGGTGCTGAATCGTTGCGATGCCTGGCGCAAGCCCGAACGCTTTGAAGAATTACTGCTTTCCTGTGAAGCCGATGCCAGGGGCCGGCTGCATTTCGAGACCGCTCCCTACCCCCAGGCCGATTATTTCCGGCAGGCCTGTCAGGCAGCCCAGGATGTGGATGTGCAGGCCATCATCGCTGACGGCCATGAAGGCCCCGGGATCCGCACCGAGCTTGACCGGCGCCGTCAGGCAGAGGTAGCCCAAGTCAAATCCGCCTGGCCGGAGGATTAAGCCAGGCGGACAAATCCGCCCCTACAGATATCACTTCAGATGGATCAATCCTCAGGCCAGGGCTTTTCTCAGTTGGTCCCTGATGGGTAAGTCGCGGATACGCACCCCGCAGGCGTTGAAGATGGCGTTGGTCAGGGCCGGAGCAGCCGACGGCAGTGGGATTTCGCCCACCCCGGCCGGTTCATCGCCAAAGGGGATGATGTGCACCTCGAAGTCCGCTGGCACCTGAGCAATCTTCATCAGCGGGTAATCATGGAAATTACTCTGTACCACCTGACCGTCTTTGACGGTAATTTGCAGATTCAGCGCCGTACTCAGCCCATCCAGGGTACCGCCCTGCACCTGCGCTTCCACCCCGGCTGGATTGACCGCCAGGCCGCAATCGATGGCCGCCACAATGCGTTTTATCTCAAGCTCCCCGCTGTCTGAGACCGCCACCTCCATGGCATGGGCCGCGTAACCGCCAAAGGTAAAGTGACTGGCCAGGCCCACCCCAATCCCCTTGCCCCGGGGCTTTGCGTAATCAATGGCTTCGGCGACCTTTTTCAGCACGGCTGCCTGCCGGCCGGGGTTATACACAGGACCGCCGTGATTGGCATAGGGAATGTCCTGGTAATCGCCAAGGAGCGCCAGTTGCAGGGCAAGGGGATCCTGCTCGCTCTTATGGGCCAGTTCATGCAGAAAGCTTTGTATCACAAAGGCATTGACACAATGGGCCGGTGCCCGCCAGGAGCCGCGCGGCATGCCGGATTTGGCCGAGTGGTATTCCATCTGCAGGTTGGCGACCAGGTTGGCGGGAAAGTCATCCGGATACAGCTCGGCTTTCCAGTACTCATCTTCTGGCAGATTCGGCCGCCGGTAATACTTGCTGGCACTGGCAAGCCGGTGTCGCCACGCCGACACCTGCCCCTTGTCATCCCAGGCTGCCTGCAGTTCGTGCAGACCGGATGGCCGGTAAAAATCATGGCGGATATCGTCCTCGCGGCTCCATACCAGTTGTACCGGCAGGCAGCTTTGTTTGGAAATCAGGCAGGCTTCGAATACGTAGTCCACGGACAAACGCCGGCCAAAGCCACCGCCGATACGCGGAAACCTGATATGGATATGTTCCCGATCCACCCCGGTGGCCGCGGCTGCAGCACGGGAAGCCCCGGCGGGCATCTGGGTGGGCACGATAATATCCACCCGGTTGCCCTGCACATGGGCGAAACAGTTCTGCGGCTCCAGGGGTGCATGGGACACAAAAGGCACAAAATAGCGGGCCGTGAGGGTATGGCCGGCCTCTGCCATTGACTGTGGTACATTGCCGTCACTGCGCACTATCTGCCCTTCGGACTCCAGTAATTTGTGCAGATGGGTCTTAAAGGATTCGGTGCTCTCAGCGGCAAAGGGACCTTTGGACCATTCCAGCTTCAGCTTCTTACGTCCCTGCATGGCCGCCCAGGTGGAATCGGCAATCACCGCCACCCCTTCGGCCAGCACAGTATAGGGCTCGCCAGGGTTGGGGCCCTCAATCTTCACCACTTTTTGGACTCCCGGCACTTTCAGGGCCTGGCTGGCATCGAACTTGAGTAACTTGCCATCCAGATAGGGGCTGCGCGCCATTACAGCATATTTCATACCTTCGACTTTGGTATCCAAGCCGTATTTAGCCTGACCTGTGACTATGTCTCTGGCATCGATGACTTTCTTACCCGTACCGATAATCCGGTAGTCTGCCGGCTTCTTCAGTGCCGGTGCCTGTGCAGGCACCGGCAGGGCGGCGGCCAGGGGCGCCAACTTGCCGTAGTCCAGTTGCCTGGAGAGGCTGAGGCAATGCACCTGGCCCGGTTTGGTACTGCACAGGGCTTCTTCCACCTGCCAATGACGGGCGGCAGCCTGGATCAGCATCTGTCTGGCCGTGGCACCCACTTCGCGCATACTTTGCCAGTTAGTGCGCACAGCGGTGCTGCCCCCTACCCCCTGGGGGCCGTATTTCCAGGTAAAGCCATCGGTGGTTTTGATGATGCCCAGGGGCATGGGCCTGACCTGCACCTGCTGCCAGTCTATGTCCAGCTCTTCGGCGATCAGCATGGGCAGGGCCGTTCTGACCCCCTGGCCAATTTCGGGCTGATTGCTGCCCAGAATCACCCTGCCGTCCGGCTCAATCTGAACGAAAAAGCCCAGTTGATTGTCCGCCACGGCATCCCCATCCTGCCCGGCCAGACTGATGGCCGGAATACCCAGCAAAAATCCGCCAGAGCTGGTGGCAGCCCCAATCAAGAACTGGCGTCTGGACAGCCTGGGGAGTGAAATGTTCATGCCTTGTCCTCCGCAGCCATCAACTCTGCCGCCCGGTGCACGGCTTTTCTCAGTCTCACATAAGTGGCGCAGCGGCAAAGGTTGGTCAGTTGCTCATCGATCTGCTGATCTGTGGGGTCAGGGAGTCGTTTCAGCAGATCCACTGTGGCCATAATCTGCCCGGCCTGACAATAGCCACACTGAGGCACGTCCAGTTCCAGCCAGGCCTGTTGCACCGGATGCAGCCTGTCCCCCTTGGCCAGGCCTTCAATGGTAGAGATCTCAGTACCCGCGACGGCGGAAACCGGCAGAACACAGGAGCGTTGCATCTGGCCATCCACATGCACGGTACAGGCGCCACAATGGCCGCCTCCGCAACCGAACTTGCTGCCGGTGAGTTGCAAATGATCGCGTAATACCCACAGGAGGGGCGTGTCTGGATCCTGATCAAAGCTAACGGCCTGTCCGTTGACCCTGAAATTTTGTGCCTTGCTGCGCATGGGTAGCTCCTGATTGTTTTTATCTACTCTAAATGCCCCGCCCGGATGCAGCTGGAGAATGCGCTCACAGGGGCTGAATTTCCGACCACTGGTGAGAATGTAAACAAAGATGTCAAAACCCACCGTTATCGGGGTCGTCAATGCGGATTTTTCCGGGTCTTTGCTAAACTAAACTCTCCTTCTCCTGCTTAAGGGGTTCCCATGCGTGCCCTGATACTCACATTGCTTTGCTGCATCTGGCTGGCTCTGCCCGTTTATGCAAAGGTGGACGGCGAACCAGCCCAACCCATGCCCGAATTGGAGTTGTTAACTGAAGACTACGCCCCTTATAACTACCGTGACGCGGGTGAGCTGAAGGGATTCAGCGTGGAACTGGTCGAGGAACTGCTAACCATGACCGGATCAGCACAAAGGCGGGACGATATTCAGGTGCTGCCCTGGGCACGAGCCTATCAGTTAGGGCTGCTGCGTCCCAACACACTGTTGTTCACCCTGACCTATACGGAACAACGGGAGCCCTTGTTCCGCTGGATTGGCCCGCTGATTCCCACAAAGGTGGTCGTTATCGCCAAGCGGTCCATGGACCTTCGGGCCCGGTCTGTTGAGGATCTGAGGGGGCTGGTGATTGGCACGGTCGCAGAAGACGTTGGCGAGCAACTTTTATTGGAAAAGGGCTTCGCCGTGCGCAACCTGGTCAGTGAAGCCTCTCCCCAGGAAATGATGAAGCAGTTCAAGCGCAATCGTTACAATGCCGTGGCTTACAGCGATATTTCTGCCTACTGGTATCTGCGTGATATGGGGGAAGATCTACAGGACTACCAGGTGATGCTGGTGCTGCAGGAATCCCACCAATACTTTGGACTCAGCCGTCAGACCCCCCAGTATGTGGAAACCAGGTTGCAACAGGCTTTGGATGAGCTGCAGCAGTCTGACCGTTACCAGCAACTGCTTGGGGAATATCCCGCTATACAACACGCAGTGGCTGCACAGCAATAGCCTGAGCCGTCCGGGCTCCGGCACTTAATTATTGGACTCCCACACACAAGGCCATGGGAGGGCCTTATGACGTCAAACTGGTCAGCCTGAAGGTGACATGGCAAGCTAAAGCAAACTTTTTTCAAGGTTTGTCATGGCGCTGCCTGCAAAACGCACACAACTGCCCCTCATAGCCCTGCTCTGTTGTCTGGTCGGTACCCTGATCCTGCTGCTGGCGCCCAATCTGGTGCTGGACTGGGTCGGCCCGGCAATCAGCCGGATCTTGTCCCTGCTGGGTCGGCCCTTTTTCCTGTTGTTGCAATGCCTTCTGGCAGGCCTGCTTCTGTTGCTGCTGACGCCCTTGGCAAGACGCCGTCTGGGGGGAACAGACGCCAGGGTGGAGTTTTCCACCCCGGCCTGGCTGTCCATGCTGTTCGCCGCCGGCATGGGCTCCGGTCTGGTATTCTGGGGGGTGGCAGAGCCTGTCTACCATGCGGCCAACCCACCTCTGATCGCTCCGGCGGCCGATGCGGCCGGCCAGGCGTTAAGCCTGACCTATCTGAACTGGGGATTGCATGCCTGGGCCCTTTACGCCATCTGTGGCCTGCTGGTCAGTCGTCTTCTAAGTCACGGCAGCGAGCCGCAGATGGCTGACAGGGTGCTGGATGCTCTGGGAATCCAATCGGCAGAGACCTCCCGCCGCGTGGCACGGGCCGTGAATCTGGTCGCTTTGCTGGCGGTGTTTTTCGGGGTTACCGGCACTATTGCCAACTCGGGCCTGTTGCTGCGTCAGGGACTGGAGCAGGAGTTGGCTCTGGATTCACCGGCCTGGACCGGGGTGTTGATCCTGTTCGCCATTTTCGTGGTGTACATGAGCTCAGCCATGACCGGACTCAAACGCGGCATAAAACGTCTCAGTCAGTTCAATATGCTGCTGGCCGCCCTGATGCTACTGATAATTCTCTGGCGGGCGGACGCCTCTGCCCTGGGCAGTCTTATTCTTATCTCCACCTGGCAATACCTGCAACTGGCACTGGGCAATATGCTGGCCCTGCCGGATGCCTTTACCGAGCCAAAATGGCTGGATTACTGGACCTACAATTATCACTTCTGGTGGCTGGCCTGGGGCCCTTTTGTCGGTATGTTCCTGGCGCGAATCAGCCTGGGCCGCCCGGTCTGGCAGTATGTGCTGGCCGTGGTGCTGGTGCCCACACTGTTCAGCATTGTCTGGTTCAGCGCCTTCGGCGGCCTGGCCTTGCTGGCCGAGCAAAACACCCCCACTGACCTGCTGGCCGTTGTCAGTGAGGACTATACCCAGGGCCTGATGACTTACCTGGGCCAACTGGGCCAAAGGGGTAAATGGCTGATCTGGCTGAGCCTGTTGTTGCTGCTGATTTTTGTCGCCACCTCGGCCGACTCGGCCATTCTGGTTATCAACCAGCTCACCGGCTCGGCCGGCGCCACCCAGACCCTGCTGTGGGGACTGCTGCTGGCCCTGGCCGCCAGCGGTCTGTTTTTCTATGGGCAGGAAAGCCTGAACCGACTCGTTGCCATTATCGGCGCCCTGCCCTTTCTGGTTATTTTTGTATTGCAACTGCTGGGGGCGTTGCGAGCCTGGCTGGGGTTACCCGGCGAGCATCGGCTTTAAGGCCAAACAGCCAGCGCAGCCACGCAATCCGGCGAACCAGCTCATACCCCAGATAACAGCCTGCGCAAGTCAACAGCAGGATGAGCGCCGCTTCCAGGGCGGTGGGCAACTGCCATGTGCTGAGATTGGCGGCAAACACAATGATCAGGGTCTGGTGCAGCATGTACCAGGGCAGAATGGCCTTGTCCGTATAGCGCAGCACACCACTGGGACGATTCAGCCAGTGTCCGGCCAGCCCGACCAGCGCCAGGATCCAGGCCCAGTGATTGATCGAGTACAGGGCACCGTATGCTGCCCTGGCAGAAAAAGACCGGGCATACAGGGCATCCAGGCCAGGCACCAGGCCGTGATGCTCAATGATTATCAGAAGATAGGCCGTCACGGCCGCAGCCAGAAACCCCATCCGGTAGCGAATCACCTGTTGCCACCAGCTACCCTGGCGGGCGAACAGGTATCCGGCCATAAATACCGGCAGATACTTCGCATGATTGTACCAGTCATCCAGCAGGGCGTGGGTACTGGGAAACACATAACGCAGGGTCAGCCAGGCCGCCAACAGCAACCCCATGACCATCAGCAGGGCCCAGCGGCCGCGCAGTTGTGCCAGCTGCCGGTTGGCCGCCAGACGATTGAGCAGGGGTAACAGGGCGATAAGCAGCAGACTGTAGATCCACAGGTAGGGCAAAAACCACAAGTGATTCCAGGTCAGCAGGCCAATAGGGCTGTGATGATCACGCAGCAGTGAGGTAAACGGATTGATATAGTCCAGCCAGAAGGCCAGAAAACCAGGTTGGATCAGGTCCTGGTCCAGGGCTTCGAAATAAGGCTGTGGCGATACGATGACAAACATGCCAAACAGCAGAGGGATCAACAACCTGGAGGAGCGCAGGGCAACAAGCCGACCGGCGCCGTAGCGATCCGCCACCAGCGCCAGGGCAATGCCGCTGATAAAGAACAACAGAGACATACGCCATGGGTTGGTCAGGAGCATCAGATCCTGCAACCAGGCAAACTGCTGTGGGCTCTTGATATGCCACCCCCACTCAGCCACATAATACATGCCGATGTGATAAAGAATCAGCAAGCCAAAAGCCAGTGTTCTGAGCCAGTCGATATCGTAACGGCGACTATCTATTGTTTGAGTCATAAAGCCTCCTTGGGTTACATTTTGCAGCTGATATTGGCAACCTCAGTCCCTGTGCACTATTGCCAGAGGACGAGTGGATGAGGCTTGGGGACAAGCGGTGGAATAACGGGATGAAGTCCGGGACAACTGAACAATGAGCGGGTTTGAGCGCTTCGAGCGACATCACAGGCTCTATGTATTTCTGATCTTTCTGGGTTATCTGCTGATCACCAACAGCATCAACGCCACCTCAGTTTGGATGGAGGCCAACCGGTCAGGCTCCCCGGGTATTGCACTGTGGGAGCCTTTCGTATGGGAATATACCAGCACTCTGAGCGTGATCCTGTTGCTGCCCGGCCTGATCTGGTTGTTTAAAAAAAATCCACCCAGAATGACCCGGACAGGCAGCCTGCTGCTGACCCATCTGCTGGGCACCCTGGTGTTTTCCATTCTGCATGTGGCCATCATGGTGTGGCTGCGCGAAGGCATCTATCTGCTGGCAGGGGGAGATTACCGCTTTGGCCCCGTATTCCGGGAGTTTTTGTACGAATATCGCAAGGATGCCTGGGGCTATCTGTTCTTCTATGCCCTTTTCTATCTCTACAACTTTGTTTACAGCCGTCTCAAGGGCGAAGCCCAACTGATTGAACAGCAGCAGGACAACGGCTGGCAAACAGCGCCTGAACACCTGCTGGTGAAAAAACTGGACCGGGAATTCCTGGTCAAAGTCGCCGATATAGAGTGGCTGGAGTCGTCCGGCAACTATGTGAATCTGCACAGCGGCGGGCGCATCTATCCGCTGCGCGCCACCCTTTCCAGCCTGATGGAAAGGCTGGGCAGTGCCGGCTTCAGCCGAATCCATCGTTCCTATGCCGTCAACCATCACGCCATCGAAAGCATCAGCTACCAACCCAGCGGTGACGGGGACATCCGCCTGAAAAATGGCCAGACACTCAACCTGTCGCGCCGCTATAAGGACGAGTTTAAACAGAAGTTTGGCTGAGAACTTTGCTTATCTCGTCAGATCCGCATCTCTGGGTGCCAGGCCGATCGAGGGATATCTTGGACACACCGCAAAGCCGCCACGGCCACAGGGACCTGAATGGGTTTCTCTGCATCCTGACGCGCCAGGGGCAGCCGTCAGACATGCATGCAGCACTTTTTGAACTTCTTGCCGCTGCCGCATGGGCAGGGATCATTGCGCCCCACATCCCGATTCGGGTTGATATAAGGTTCCGGGGTTTCATCACTGTCCTGGCCCAATGCCATGCCCACGTTACCGACGGAGTACAACAGGGTCTCCAGGGTTAATGCTGAATCTGAACCCTGATCCTCTGTTTGCGCCGAGACCATCCTGGCAACCAGGTCAGGCATGCCAGCTTTCTTTCGCAGTTCCTCTTTTACGCACTGTGCCATCGCCGTCAGTGCTGCCATGCGAAGACCGCTTTCCATGCTGTCCTTGTCGGTGACGACCGCATCCCATAGATCATCCGACCATTCGCAGGCGATCACGTAACCTTCGGCAAACTCTTTCAGAGCCTGCGGTACAGTGCCGTTTTCATCGAACGCCAGGTGCCCTGGCAGGGAGAACTTCCCCTCCTTGAAGCAAGACATGCAGTAAAACCACCAGTGGATCAGTTCCTGCACCAGCACATCAAACTCTTCTGAGGGGTTATCCGGCAATTCGTTCTCATCAATATCGTCCCGGAAAATCAGCTCAAGCCAATCCTCGGGCGTTAACAGGGCCGGAGCCGAGGCGACCGAGGTCAAGATGCCCAACAGACAATCAGCACTGCGAATACTGTCCGCAATCATCGGGGTGTTATAGCAGGCAGCAAGCCTGGCGTAATTGAACTCGTGGTGCATAATCAGGTCTCTCGGAAAAAGTAAACCGCAGTGTAGCGCCGAGTATTGATTAATGCATGTCTCTGAAAAAGAAGAGCCGTTGGATCGACCCCGTCCTGAGGCAACCCCCTAGTCAGAATGTTCTGCCCCCTTTCCTCATTGTTTCAATACCCGCTACTGGAGGAACACCGCGACAATCACGCCGGTACAAGCAATGAGTTCGGTTCATCCCCGCGACTGCGGGGAACACGGCGAAGAGATCCAGGCCAAACTGGAAGCCGTCGGTTCATCCCGGGCTGCGGGGAACACTTTGCCGGTTCTGCCGGTATGCACAAACAGACCGGTTCATCCCGCGGCTGCGGGGAACACCCCGCTGTGGAAGTCGTGCGCCCCTGGGATTTCGGTTCATCCCCGTGGGTACGGGGAACACCAGAGATTCCTCATTGATAGCGGCCTCCAGCACGGTTTATCCCCGCAGCTGCGGGGAACACGTGCTGGTTGACTTGCTCAGTCCCCACCATTTCGGTTCATCCCCGCGGCTGCGGGGAACACACAAAGGCATTATAGGTGACATAAAAGAGTTGCGGTTCATCCCCGCGACTGCGGGGAACACAGTACATCGTGGCCGAAGAACCAGGATAGGGGCGGTTCATCCCCGCGACTGCGGGGAACACGAGGCCGTAGGCGGCTTTGATCTGCTGCCCGACGGTTCATCCCCGCGACTGCGGGGAACACACACCCTGACCTTGCCGCCGGTACCGACATCCCGGTTCATCCCCGCGACTGCGGGGAACACACTTGGTCACTGGCCAGCAGCCGGAAGAATATCGGTTCATCCCCGCGACTGCGGGGAACACAGTGAGAGACAAGTCCTCGCCAGCCTTCCATTCGGTTCATCCCCGCGACTGCGGGGAACACCAGATACAACACATCAGAGTTTTGCATGACACCGGTTCATCCCCGCGACTGCGGGGAACACAGCACGGCGAGGAAGAGCAAGAACGCAAGTCGCGGTTCATCCCCGCGACTGCGGGGAACACAATGACGCCCCATTTACCGGAGATTTGATTAACGGTTCATCCCCGCGACTGCGGGGAACACTATCCAATTCATTGTTGATGGTTTCAAAGAGGCGGTTCATCCCCGCGACTGCGGGGAACACTTTTGACTGTCTGGTTTGGTAGGGCCATGAAGCGGTTCATCCCCGCGACTGCGGGGAACACACCGAGTTCACGCGTCTTCCCTTTCCCCTTCCCGGTTCATCCCCGCGACTGCGGGGAACACGGCGTTTTATTTGGCTGTAACGCCTGTATTTACGGTTCATCCCCGCGACTGCGGGGAACACGCTGGTCGCGGTGATATCAGTAAGGCTATCGACGGTTCATCCCCGCGACTGCGGGGAACACCGCAAATAGTCTCTTGAGACGTTTTACAGCCCCGGTTCATCCCCGCGACTGCGGGGAACACCAGGCGATGCGATACAGAGCCAGTAGGTCTTTCGGTTCATCCCCGCGACTGCGGGGAACACGTAATTGACCATGAATAAATTGAACCAAATCACGGTTCATCCCCGCGACTGCGGGGAACACAACCAACTTGCCGGATTGAAGAGCGATAGCGACGGTTCATCCCCGCGACTGCGGGGAACACAGAGCTTGGAAATTTCTGAAGCAGGGCGTCTACGGTTCATCCCCGCGACTGCGGGGAACACGCTCCGCTGTACGCGCCATTCGATATCATGTTCGGTTCATCCCCGCGACTGCGGGGAACACCAAATTAGGAAATTGACGATGACTAACACCAACGGTTCATCCCCGCGACTGCGGGGAACACCAGGCCGTCATTGAAGAGGCCGCCAAGGAAACCGGTTCATCCCCGCGACTGCGGGGAACACGCAATATGGGTACAGCGCTCATGATAGAGCATCGGTTCATCCCCGCGACTGCGGGGAACACCCATTCCCCGGTGCGGATCTGTTCTGCGATTTCGGTTCATCCCCGCGACTGCGGGGAACACGATGGCGGCAAGCGCTGGGTTCACCACGCCAACGGTTCATCCCCGCGACTGCGGGGAACACGATACATTGGAAAAACTCGGCAGAAGGTTAAACGGTTCATCCCCGCGACTGCGGGGAACACCGTGGAGTACTGCTAATGTATCGAACTATTGACGGTTCATCCCCGCGACTGCGGGGAACACCATTTCAGCGGCTACGGTTCTTCGGTCCGATTCGGTTCATCCCCGCGACTGCGGGGAACACTACTGGCATTGCTGGAGGAATATCCCTTGCTACGGTTCATCCCCGCGACTGCGGGGAACACAAGGAGAACCGGGTCAGTTTCGAGCTGTATGACGGTTCATCCCCGCGACTGCGGGGAACACTCCAAATGGAGACGATTGATTCTAAAACACTTTTTTGTGCTTTAAAAATCTACCAGCTATTTTGCGTAATTTTCCGGTTTGTTAAAGAGCTTAGTCTTCAGCTTGCTTAGGTGGGAGAAATGAGACCAGTCGTAAACCATCATACTCAACCGGGATACGGCGGTTTTCACCAATGGTCTGGAAATCAAAGCCGGACTCGGTATTGGTAGCCCAGACCATCACCACATTCCCCTCATCAGCTAGCTCGGTGACCTGATACCAGATCATTTCCCGAATTTTCCTGGATACATCCCCTACATAGACTCCTGCCCTGACTTCCAGCAACCACACGGCCAAGCGGCCGCGCAGCCTGGGGGGAACGTTTTCAGTCACCACAGTAAGCATGGCCATTATCTACTCCTATGGCCTGCATCACCCATTGATTCAGGCTCAGGAATGGCGGGAGGTTGGGCGTCTTCTGGGGGCTTAGGTGGGGTAATTTCACCTGCAGACAGAACTTCTTCAATTAATGGAATAAGTTTTCCCAGCAGTTTGTCACTGCGGAAGATATCCCGGCAGGCAATACGTACCTCCCGATCCGGCTGTTTGGGATTGCGCTTGGCTATCTCAAAAGCTTTTGGCACCACAGAGTCAAATTTGATGATGTCGGCAATGTCGTAAACAAAAGACAGGGGCTTACCGGTATGAATAAAGCCGATAGCTGGCGCATAACCGGCTGCCAATATAGCCGCTTCCGTTACCCCATACAGACACGAAGTAGCTGCACTGATACACTGATTCACCACATCGCCTTTGTCCCAATCCTTGGGATCATACCGGCGGCCGTTCCAGGTCACCCCGTATTGTTTGGCCAGCAGGCTATAAGTCGCTCTTACCCGGGCGCCCTCTATCCCGCGAAGTTGATCGACGGAACGGCGAGCTGGCGCCGGTTCGCCAAACCTTAGTTCAAACATCTTGCGTACTACCTTTAAACGCAGCTCTTCATCCAGGGCCAACCTGGCCTGATACAATAACTTGTCGCTACGGGCGCCGCCTGGCTGACCAGCGGCATACAGCCGCACTCCGGCCTCTCCTACCCACACCAGCAGCGTACCGACCTGGGCAGCCAGTTTAATGGCGGCATGAGAAACCCGGGTGCCGGGCTCCAGCATGATGCAAGTAACCGAACCCACCGGAATATGCTTGCGCTCGCCATTCACCTCGTCGATCACCACAAAGGCACCATCCCGCACATCAATGCGGCCATAGTAGACAAACACCATGGAAACGCGGTCCTTAATGGGAATGGGCTTGAGGGGAATAAAGGACATTCCTTGTCTCCTGATGCTATTGCGGTGAAGCCGACGCTGACAGCGCCGTTTGCTCGTGGCGTGTCAATATCTGCATCTGGCGGATCGCCAGTTGATTCAGTTTCTGTAACCGTTCCGACTGACTCAGTCCTTCCTGAATAAAATGAGCATTCATGCTTTCCAGATTCGCCAGGCACACGAGTTGATGGACATTCGCATGATCCCGCATATTGCCCTTCAATTCAGGGTTTGCATCACGCCACTGCCTGGCCGTGACGCCAAACAGCGCCATATTCAACAGGTCGGCTTCATCGGCATAGACATAACTGATTTGAGTTGGGCTGAGGGCGTCCGGGATCAGATTTTCCTTGACGGCATCGGTATGGATCAGATAATTGACTTTGGCCAGATTGCGCCGGATATCCCAACCCAACTGCTGAAATTCCTGCTCCTTGAGGCGTTGGAATTCTTTGATCAGATAGAGTTTAAACTCCACAGAGATCCAACTGGCAAACTCGAAGGCAATGTCTTTTTGCGCGTAGGTACCGCCATAGCGCCCGGCTTTGGAGATCAGGCCTATGGCGGCGGTTTTTTCAATCCACTGCTTCGGGGTGAGGGTGAAGCTATTCAGCCCCGCTTGCTTTTTAAACCCGTCGAATTCGACGGGTTTAAAAAGCGGGTTGTTGAGTTGTTCCCAAATTCCGAGGAATTCAATGGTGTTACGGTTTCGCAACCAATTCCTAATCAAGTCATCGGAGCGGCTTGAGTTTTTATACTTGGCAATATCAGTGATATTGATGTACTCAATCCCTTCCCTGGTATCAGTCGCTATTTGCTGCTCCAGTACTTCTAATTTTGCAGCCATTGGTATCCTCCGTGAAATTGGCTGGTTATACCCGCCGCATTAACATCAAACCGCAGCCGAATGCCTTGGCTCTGCCGATACCTTCAGCAATTTTGGTGACAAAGCGATCTGGCTGCACAACTTTCAGTACTCCCTGATAATCCACAGTAGAAAAGCGAATCTTTCCTTGGCGCTTATAAGATAGGTGCTGTTGATAACTGACAATGTCCGGAACCGCTTCCAGCTCAATTCCCAGTGAATTGAGCCTTTTTTCATCCTGCAACCAGTCTCTGGCAGCAGCTTCCTGGCCTAATTTAATCTGCTCAACATCCTGGATGCCAGATTTTTTGAGCTTAGTCTTGGCATGCATCAGGACGTCATGGTTCTTGCCGTTCTTGCTGCCGTCGTTGATATTGATAGTCGGGTTGGCCCGAAGCTGAAACGCCAGCCGGCTCCCCGCCACCAGCTTTGGCGAGAAAGGCTTAACGTGCTGGACGAATATTTCAGGTTTATTCAGAGGCGCTACTCGGGAAAGTACATAAAACGTTGGTACCCCATGATTGATTTCTTCCCTGAAGATAAATGGCCGCTGTTGCTCAGCCGTATCGGCAAACAGCTTCCACAGTAATTGATGACTGGCATAAGCCCCTTTATCCAGTAATTTTATTAACTCCTGTTTCGCCAGCGAACTGTTATTAAGCGTCACTTTGGATAAAAACATCTGTCACTCCTCCCTGTGTTTACTGGCGCTATGTTCAGTCCGGCTGCTAAATTGCCAGCGCTGTCGATGCACAGGATCGTCCCAGACTTTGTCACTACTCACACCAGTCAAATTGGTCGCTTCTTTTCGCCCTTGCCAGTAGTAAGTCACCCGGTCTGATTTAGGTAGCCAGACTCGATCTGCATCGCTATCCTTCAGGATTGGCTCAAACTCGGTATCCAACGCGCTGCGCAGACAGTCGCTTGTAACTATTTTGGGTGAAAGCGGAGCAGCCAGGGGACAAGACTTTCGCCCCAGATATAAAGTGAATTTGGGTTTAAGCAACGCTTCTTTGAGTTGCCTAATATCCCAGCCAGCGTCTTCGGTAAGCTCAATGGCAATCACCCATAACCCTTCGCAGCGGTAATCACGGATAGACAAGACGGTATTGAGCCTGCCTGTCTGCAATTCGTCTTTTCGGGTTCTGCGAATGGTTTTCTTATCCTGAGACGGCACCTGTGCGGTATGAAAATCCCGCAGCAGCACGCCTGCTGAATATTGTTTTACGGCGAAGGTCACACTGGCAGCCAGTTTGTCATGTAAGCTCTGCTCTTCACGACGAATTCCCAATGCTGCCGCAACCAGCCCCAACAAGGCAGACCTTGATGGCCTGAGCGCAGTCGGACGATCACTGCCCACCGCCGGGTCGCCCCAACTAGCCATTGGCCCGTAAAGCCTGAACAATAGATATTCCATGGCTTTCATCTCAATCGGCAATAAAGCGGATGAGGTCACTAAAACTGCCCTCGCCCGTTACGGCATTAATATGCTGACGGGTCTCTGCACAAGCGCCATACACTTTGTCAAAGTTCTCCACCTGTTTTTCCAGCCTGGCAATGGCTTCAGATGCCTGGTCCTCTCCAAATACAGGTTGCAAGAAAGCAACAGAAAGTGAACGGGGTTGCTGATCACCTTTTTCCACCAGAACATAGGAGGCATAGGCTCGAGAGGCAAAGCTGTTTTGCTTTCCTTTTGGCGATACTTTTACCGCTGCTTCTGTCAAGGCGGCGATCGCACGGTTTGCCAAATCCAGGTTGCCTGCCAAGTTTTCCACCAGCAGTTCCTTGTCAATGCACAAATAGCTGTAAAACAACGCAGCGGCAAACCCGGCTTCACCTATATGGCTTGCACCGGTTTCGTCTTCATCCACATTCAGATCATCCACCGCGGTAAAGTAGTCGTCTTCCACTGCCACGCTATGCACACTGATGGCATGGGCGACCTGACAAGCGGCTTCCACGTTAAACTCAGGGCTGGACGCCAACATTCGGCCAAACAGGGCAATATCCGCAGCATTGGTATTGGCTCGCAGCAAATTCAGTTCGTTGTCTTGCGGCGCACGATTTTCTACCGCCAAGAGATCAATCAATTGGTCAATACCCTCTTGTTCAGCCTGGCTGACATGCGCCAACTGCTCAATTTCCAGGGAGTCCTTTTTCAACTTGCCAAATTGTGCCGCAATCATGGCCGCCCATTCATTGGCTTTTTTCTCATCGACTTCCTTGGCCATTAGCTTTTGCGCCACAACGGGGCCAAGTTTCTTGGTGCGGGTTCCTATAGCATCCGATAAGGCAGACTCAAACAGATCCGATACCCGCCAATTACGTTTCAGGCTCTGTGAACTCACGCGAAGCCGCTCAGAACCGCCCATGCGGGCAGTTTTCGGCCGACCAAGATCGTCCCTGTTTAGGTTGGAAGGCGGATATGAAGTCAACAGGTGAAGTTGAATAAATTTGCTCATGGTATTTTCCTTAATTATTAACGAGTTGTGCTGGAAGCTTTGTAGTAGTCCATCGCCCAGCGTACGGCTAGTTTGTTGCTGGCGCTGGTAGGGCGGGGATAATGATGTTCGTCAAACCAACAAAGAATATCGTCTGCCAGAGACAGCACGCTTACTTTACCTTTGATTTGTTTAACCAATCTTCTGACCCGGCGATATAGCTCGTCGGGGTCTTTGGCTTGTTGCAAAGCCTGAAATCTAAGCTCACTGACCACAGACTTATCCGAATTGTCCTTAATCTGGCCAAGCGAAGTTGCAAATGAAGTATCAGACTGCGACTCCACGTAGGCCAATGCACCGACAATACAGGCCCAGGCCAAGACATGGTGATCCGAAGCATTGCTTCGCACTGGTTCGGGAAGCGCTTGCCACAGGGCTCTAAATCCCTCCGTGAGCAGGAGTGCATCCGGTGAATTGCAACGCCTTAATTCCGCCCGCCAGCGACTCGGTGCCGCCTGCCTTTTTTTGCGCTTCAATTCTTCTGGTGACAGGCTTAAGGCCTCCCACCAATTTAACAGCGCCAGCCTGGTTGCCTGTTGCCGCAACAGGGAATGACTGGCATAGATGGGTTTGTCGCTCATGCCGCCTGCTCCTTGGTTGTTTCGGGAATTTGATATAGGGTCTTGAAGTTCTTAATCGCCTTGCCTTTGTACAGCCAGCCGGAAAGAAACATTCTGGCTTCAATCTTGCGCTTGGTACTGCGATCACTTTGCAGGGAAGTCATTACCACCTGATCGAAAATCCCCAGCGATTGTCGCTGAATATTGCCTAGCCAGAACTGGGCTGTTTTGGTAGATATCTCACCGCTTTCGGAATGCAAATCCTCAAGCAATGACCCAACCACCTGAAAAAAGGCTGCTTCTGTGCTCTGCCAGAACTGCTTCTCAAACTGGCTGACATCGCCTTTCGCCTCCTTGGGCCGTTCAAACCAGGCTGCCTTGATTTGGCTTCTGAGCATGGAGTTGGCTTCCGTGGCCAACTCAATAAAGATTTTCACAGCGGCCAGAAAGGCATCTTTTACCTTGACCTCAAGATCGAACAGGGGAAATTGCACCGAATACCAGCCTCTGGCTTTCATGTTGTCCATATCGAAGCCAAATGCCCATAACCGGTAGCGCTCTTTTTCACGCCGGCCGTGCATTTGCCCGAATACTGCAATCACTTTGGCAGGCAGGTAACCGTCTTCTTCGACCTCAAAAATCAAAGTGTGCCATTGGCGATAACCGATACCGCCCGGCTGCCCTTTGACGGTAAAGTGCGCCTCTTCCGGCTTCTTTGGATTAAAGCGATAGGGCGTCAGTGGGTGCGCCCAGGTACCTGAATAGTTGACCCCAAAATTTTGGGTAAGGTAGTGATTGACACAATAGTCAGTCTGTTGACCTGATAACTGGCAAAGGGCAGATTGTTGCGCCACCAGCAGGCGAATCCGTCTGGGCATGGGCCAATACATCTGTAAAGGATGCACATCCTTATCCTGCATATAGACTTCGCTGCCTTTTTTCTCGCTGGTTCTGGTTTTTGCCAGCCAGGGAAACACAGCAGCACTATGCAGATCAGGCAGAGGATAACTGAACACCTCGCGGCTGATAACATTTAACCAGAGCTTTTGCCACAGGCTGGCCTCATCCGATTCTGGAAGAATCAGGGTGGTCAACGGGCCGCCGCCGCGCAAACCGGTTCTGTGCCCTTGCCCCCCAGAGGGGGCGTTGATTTGCAGGGTAAAGAGCGCCATGGCCGCCATGCCGGGAGACAGGGAATCAGCACTGCCTCGCTTGATAAAATGATCTGTATTGAGCTTGAGGGTATTACCGCCTGGCGCTTCAATCAGCAATGACGACACCGCCGTTGGTTCAACATTCAACTCTTCGAAATCCTGCATAAAGAGCGGGCCTTGTTGGCCATCCGGATAAAACAACTGGAAGGCGTGGGCGGCTTGGTTAAGGGTCAGTTGAAGCTTCTCAACAGAAGGAGGCGACTGCCAATACTGCCGCCACTGTTGCCTATCCTCTGGGGCCATCAAGGTCTGCAGCAAGCCGATGACAAACTGGTAAGCCGCGCCCTGAAAATCTGCCCTGGGCAGAGCAAAATCGACTATGTCGGGGTCGGCCAAGTGACTGACAGGTAGGATTGCCACTTTCCCTACCTTGGTTTTCATAGGCAACCAGGGATCTTGCAGTAAATTCATAACACCTCCGAATGTGCGAAATAAAAGGGGAGAAGCTCCCCTTGAACGTTACTTACGTCTTTTTACTCTAATGGGCCAAGCTTTTAGCCCATACTTGAAGGCATCCCTACCATTGGAAAACCGTCTGAAGATTACCTCGTAATCTTCATCAGGATCGTTAGTGCTAGACATCTGTCTTCTCCACATATTCCAAACTAGAGAGCATTTGGCTCTAGCAATGTTTGAACTGCTAGCTGATTACGCATACCATCATTGTTGCTACGCAAAGGTGTATGCGGGGCGGCAGCCCCCATCGCCTACCATTTAACCAGCAAGTATCATCCTAGCCCTGGAAGAGATCTAAATCAACAAAAAGAAAAAGCTCTAATAGTTTTCTAAACCATATCTTTAATCATTTCAAACTAACTCATAACTGATAGACTATTGTCGATTCCCGTTCCCGAACTTCCGGGCTGAACCACTCTAGTAGTTATCTAACGTGGCGAATCACAAATGTTCCCCGTATAAACGGGGTAGGAAAGACATCCTGTTGCTCTGCAATCTGGATGTCTTTCAATTTAACCTGTCAAGCGAACCACCCCTTTGTATTCACAATAAGAAAACTGGTTATCCAGTTCCGGCAACCAACATTGCAAAAATTTAATGGCGGGAAATCTTTGTTGTAAGTCGGTTAGTGGCTTTTCCAGATGCTCGGGAATACCAGCCAGGCAATCCGCCGTTTTGCGCTTTTCCAATTTAACTGTACTTAAGGCTACCGGGTGCTTGGCATCTGGGAATATGGGAAGTAGCCTGCCTTCCTCACTTAACTTGAGCACCAAGACCTCCACATACTCCAAATCACTGAAGCGGGTGCTGATTTCAATACTGTCGTCAAACCAATAAGGTGCGCTGGCCTGGTTGTAACCCTTCTCCCAACAGATCTGCTGTTGACTAGCGGCTGCCTTCATTTGTTTGTCTTTGCAGATGGCCAGCAAGTGCTTATCCGCCAGACTGTCGGGGACCCGATCGGCAGCATCTGGACCATAGACTGCCTCAATTAGTTGCCGGGCTTGTTGTGGCATACGTATGGCCCCGAGTTGCCGAAGAATTTGCATACCAAGCCATAATTTCCCAGGAGAGCGGTAAACCGCCTCGGTGTCTCGAAACTGGCGGGACAACCAATCAGTTGATGGCTTGTCGTCCCATTCAGGGCAATGTAAAAACAGGTGTGGTGCACTCCTCTGATCCTTTATACCGGATTGGTACTCTCTGTGTTGGTTTCGGGTGTGGCGGTGCAAGCGGCCGGCACGCTGGATCAGATCGTCTATTGGGCAGATATCGCTGATCATTAAATCGGCGTCAGCATCGAGACTTTCCTGGAATACCTGAGTGCAGATTAGGACTTTCCCCGCCCTGTCATTAAAAGTGGAGCCTTTCCCAAAAATGCGCAGCACCTTGTCTTCTGTCTGTTTCCTGTCTCCGAGTACAAAGCGGCTGTGGAACAACAAGATATCCTGGTCGCTGCCTGTTTTTTTAACCAGCGCCTCGTAGGCGCGCAATGCATCCTTTACCGAGTTTCGCACCCAAACGGCGCATTCTTGGTTTTGCGCGGCCTTAACCAGCATTTCAAGGCACATATGTTCACTGTGAATAAACTCAACTGCTAGCTCACGACTGACTTCGTGCCTACTGTCCATTTCCACTTCATTGAAGACACCGTTGGCAGATACCTGAGTGGTCAATGGAAAGTCATACTTTTCCGGTTTCTTTGGGCTAATAATGTGTGCGGCCTTTTGCCAGCTTTGGCACAGTAAGGCGCGCTGTTGCATAGACAGGGTGGCACTTAACAGAATGGCACTGCCGCCTTGGCGAAGGTGCACTTGCAGCAGATCATCTAGTAGTTCCAGCATATAGCTGTCGGCACTATGCACTTCATCAAAGATCAGTACCTTGCGATACAGCCCCAGCAGGCGTAACACTTGGTGTTTTCTGGGTAAAATAGCCAACAGCGCCTGGTCAATAGTGCCCACTCCCACAGGCGCCAGCAGGGCCTTTTTACGTGAGTCCGCCAGCCATCGATTGCAGAAACTGCTGGTGGATTCATCTTTGCTGGCATAATCGTCATCCTGGTTATTAGGTATTAAATCCGGCTCAATGATACTGGCTTGATATTCCTCATCCATCTTACTGGCCCCATGCGCCAGAACCAGACTAGGCACTGTGCCATCATCGCAGTTATATATCTTGCGATAATAACTGGCGATTCGCCTGTACATAGCGTTGGATGTGGCCATGGTGGGTAAGCCAAAATAAAAGCCGTCTGCATGCCCCTTAGCCATGATTCTCTGAGTAAGCGCCAGTGCCGCTTCCGTCTTCCCTGCTCCGGTAACGTCTTCGAGAATAAACAACTGGCCTGGGCCATCTATTTCTACCGACTCGGCCCATTGCTGTAGCGGTGAAGGGTTAAAGCCAAATTGCCTCTCTATTGATTCAAACCCCTTGATGTGAAGCGGTCTAAACAGCTCCGTTTTAGCAAGTGCCTCATTGGCTCTTTGCAATGCCACAGGCCAATAATCAACCAACGGAATAAGGCTGTGCTCATACGAAAATATGCTGCTGTCTGACCCTAGCCAGTCCGCCAGAACCGCCATACCGGCCAACTGCCAGCTAACTTGTTTGAACCTTTCCAGCCAAGGTTTTTCATATACCCTGCTTTGTGGCCATTTGACGGGGCACAGTCCGGCAGCCTGCCGGATAAAAGCGGATGCGGCCTCAAGATCTTGTTGAGCGCAGTAACAGTCAAACAGACGTTTCTGCTCAACTCTGTCGGTATTGCGTTTAATTGGCTTGCCATGGTGCCCCATGGAAACGTCTAACAGCAGGAAAAGGAAGTCTTCACTTTCTTCGTCGTCACAGAGTCCCAAGTCGATCTCAAAATCAAGCAGTTCCTGTTCCAGCAACTGAAACAGCAACACCGCTCCCAGCATATCGTGCCGGCCGTGTTTTGCATCATACACAGGCCTCTTGTCATAGCTGATAAGATGTGAATCGGGGAAATGTTTGAGACATTGGAAGGCGGCTGCAAATTTCCCCAGATCATGGAGTAATAAGGCAAACACAAACATCTGTTGCAGTTGCCCGATCTCTATCTCCAAGAACTCTGCGATATCTTGCGCAAGCTTACTGCCGTCAGATAAGAGACGATGGCCTACTGCCGCCACATCCAAACAATGATACGGAAGAAGATGGTATTGTGGTCCTTCCTCGGCTGATGAGTTAGCCTTTCCCCAGTAACGGAAAATTACGTCTGGCACCATAGCCTTATTCATCCCCATCCTCCCCCATCAGCCCATCCAAAGCCCCGGGCGCTACGACTATCTTCATTTTTTTCTTAAGCTTAACCACCTTGGGATCGAAGTTATCCATAATGTCCTGGTGGGTGTCCTTCAGCCATCTTTCGGCTTTAGTTAATTCCTGATTTTCCAGTTCGATAACAGTAGAAAGATCGGCTTGGATGGCTTTGCAGTCAGTCAGAAAATGTCCCCAACGTAAGGCTTGAAGAGTGCGCTGGTTAGTGAAGATAAACTGCCTGTGTTGTTCGTCTTTTTCGTGCCTATCCTTGCAGTGAACTGCGGCGGGGGTATCGCAGAATTGCCGGCTCAGTTCCAGCCAGCGCCGTTGGGTGTATTGCCACCAGCGCTGTTTGAGTTCTTCCAGATGTTTTTCCAGACCATTGGCACGGACTTGAAAGTCCAGCAAAAAACCGTCAGCTTGCTGCTTGCCCTGGTCTTTACCATCCACATACTCGTGGGGGATCAGGCGCTGGATCCAATCGTCACTCTTGTCTTCTATCTGATCCACCAGATAACCGGCCAATGAACTCAAAGTGGCGTAATAAAACTGCTCGTGTATCAGCAGCCTTAGCCAAAGAGGATGTTGCATCGGGTAATAGTTTTGGCCCTGATAATCCGGAAACTGTGCCTTTTTAAACTCTTGCTGATACAGGTAATCCTGGTAGTCGTAGTCATAGAGTGTATCGAAATCCAGCAAGCTGGTACCTTCTGTCATCAGCTCATTGAGAAACAGCCAATCACGGCCAATTCCGCAGGTAAGCAGTCTGGCCCAGTTCAGACTGTTTTTATTGGCGGTGGATAGCCCCTTGCAGATGTCTTCGACCATTTCTGTCGGACGGTCGATGCCAAACAATTCCTGCAACAATACCCTGTCGACCTTTTGCTGGAGTTTCCCTTCCATGCTTGCGCGCAACTGTTCCTGCCGCTCCGGCGGCCAGGAATAGTAAAGAGGCTCAGCACTAATCAAAGCTTTGCGGGCTGCAGCCTGAATCTGTTCTGCCTTCATACTCTTCCCACCATGTCATTATTCTCCGCCCCAAGGACTCCGCCCCTTGCGAAACAAATCCACTCCACAGACGGCACAGCTCCAGGTCCGTTCCAAATTACCTTCCCAAGCATCCATCACATCACAACCACCAATGGCGATTTTTCCTGCCGCATGGTCCTGCTGTGCGCCGGAGTAGTTCACCAGCCCGTAGAGGATGTCGGCTATTTTGTTAGAGCCGCACTCGGGGCACTTACGCGGTTTGCGCTGGTATACCCATTTGTCACCCTGTCTGGTGGCCAAATTCGCACTCTCTCTGATAATGCTGGTACTGGTGAAAGATGCTGAACCGAGTTCAGCATGACGTTTCCCCTTTCTGCCCATTGCCAGTTTTGTCTCATTCAACACCGTCAACAACCCCTGAAATAAAACCAGGCAACTTTGTTAACAGGTTTGGTCCGGCTGAGTCCTGCAGCTCTAATTGCCAGGTTGGATCTTTTTGTTCCAAGACCCCGGTTTCCGCTTCGCTATATCCGGGCTAGCAGGTAAATGCGCCAGGTACATCAACTGTCAAACAGCCAGGGTTTGATGTCGTCTTTGTTTACCAGTACCAATTGCTGGGCTTCGCCGCTGCCGGCCAGGAATTTTGTACTGACCTGCATTTCCTGGAGCAGATATTGAGCCAGCGCGGCGCGGGTGGTTAGCCGTAACTGACCATGCTGCATCTGGTAATCCTGCTCAATAATCTGCCGCTGGGCCGGGCTTAGCCTGGGGTCGGGCTCGAATACCAGTTGCACCTGGGTGTGCCAGCCCTGATCCTGCCCGGGGAGATGGGTGGCGGGACCAGAGAGCGCGGGTTCGCCACGAAAGCGGCTGAGGACAAAGTCCCTGAAATCTGCTGACTTTTCACAATATGCACGCAAGTGCCAGCGCAGCCCGGTTTTAACAAAGGTATGAGGCTGAATAACGCGCCCCTGGTCCTGTGGCGTCGCGAAAGACACATAGCCTATTTCGAGCCTTTGCCTACTGCGGATAGCTGCTACCAGGGCCTGCATGATAACCGGCGAGACTTGACGCCGGGGCAGGCTGAGACTGGCGTTGGTGAGACTGACGTCGTTCGACTGCCCCAACGTGCAGTGCTCGGGCTTGCTGCCCAGGTTCAGCCAATCCAGATATTCGCTGACATCGCCGCTGATAAACCGGGACACAAAGTCTGCACAGGGTACAAACAGCTTGAGATGTGAACAATACGTCAGGTTGGAGGGGTGCAATGCCTTGTAGCGCTGGATATATTTGGCCGCCTGTTGACGGCTGACAGCGAAGTACCGGCATAGATCCCGGCTGTTAAAACCGCCTTGCCAGTGCAGCAGCAGCTCAATCAGCCAAAGGTGCGGATCCGGATTTTCTTCCCGAATGGTCTGGTATGACATTCGTACATCCTTTTATTATTTTTTTGCCCCTGCCTCTTGGGAGCAGTTTTTTATTTAGTGCCCCTTCTCCTGCTAACCTCGCACAAGAGCTGAACATTTTCTTCTTTTTTCTGTGGCTTAGGTAAATTTGCCGACAAGGCTTGAGGGGCCATTCTTCTACCTCGGCGCCCGGGGCATCTATCGAATACCCATAGTTCCTGCCGGGTAACTATGGCAGGCTGTGCGCTTTGTATGGTTCGTCATTGGAACGTTTGTGGAATATATCTGGCTGGGTTTTGCCATTTGGCTGGGATTTACCGTCCAGGCCATGACCGGCTTTGGCAGTATGGTGATTGCCGTGTCGCTGGGAGGGCTGGTCTTTGCCATCCCCGCGTTGCTGCCTATTCTGATCCCACTCAATATCCTGGCCACCGGCTCCATGGCCTGGCAGCTGCGCAAACAACTGGACAAGGAGTTGCTCCTTAAAGGGGTGCTGCCGATGATGATTCTGGGCCTGGGGCTGGGTATTTATCTGCTCGACAAACTCTCCGGCACCCTGCTCAAAACCGGCTTTGCACTGCTGGTATTGTGGTTTGCCACTCGCGAATGGTACAAGCTGTACCGGCAACTGCCCGTTCCCTCCCGCCCGATCTGGTGGCAAAGGATCTGGATCTTTCTGGCCGGCATTGTCCAGGGGCTGTATGGCTCAGGGGGCCCCTTGCTGGTGTATGCCATCAGCAGCCGGGCACTGCAAAAAGCCCAGTTTCGGGCCCTGCTGATTTACGTCTGGTTTTGCCTGAACAGTATTTACACCCTGGTCATGCTCTTTCAGGGCAAGGTGCAGCCGGTCGCCCTCACCATCCTTGCCTATGCACCGCTGCTGTATCTGGCTATTCGCATGGGCCACTGGCTCCATGACCGGGTGGACGAACGCCAGTTCAAACAAGGTGTCTGTGCGCTGTTGATTCTCTCGGCCCTGACCATGCTGCTTAACTAAGACCATTTGTCACTTGCAGGCGGAGTAATGGTTGGGTGCCACTGAATAGTGGTTTATCCATTATTAATTGCGCAGTAGCGGCCAACTTCCCTTATAATCGCGGCCAGTTTAAGCCAAGGGGCGGGAATATGATGTTTGATGAGTTGGATCTGGATGACGCGCTGGTCAGCGCCTGTAAGGAACTGGGTTATAAAAAGCCCACCGGCATTCAGCAACAGGTTATCCCCCCCGCCATGGATGCCAGGGATATCCTGGCCTCAGCCCCCACAGGCACAGGTAAAACCGCTGCTTTCCTGCTGCCCGCCAGTCAGTTTCTGCTGGATAATCCCCGTCGGGACCCGGGCGCCTGCCGGGTGCTGGTGTTAACCCCCACCCGTGAGCTTGCCATCCAGGTCTATGAGCAGGCCATTGCCCTGACCCGTTTTACCAAGCTGAACTGCGGGGTCATTACCGGTGGCATCAACTACGGCACCGACAAAGATACCCTGGAGCAGAACCTGGATATACTGGTGGCCACCCCCGGAAGACTGTTTGAACATATCGAGAATGAATCCTTCGACTGCCGGGAAATCGAGATCCTGATCCTGGACGAGGCGGATCGCATGCTGGACATGGGCTTCTCGTCCATCGTCAACCAGATTGCCGCCGAAGCACGCTGGCGCAAACAGACCTTGTTGTTTTCCGCCACCCTGGAAGGGGCCGGTATCGCCCGGTTTGCCCGGGACATTCTCAAGGATCCGGTGGAGGTCAGCGCCAGCGCCACTCGCAGTGAACAGGGCAAGATCCTGCAATGGATGCATCTGGCCGACGATGCTGCGCACAAATTTGCCTTGCTCTGCCATATCCTGCGCCATCAGGCCGACACGGCCATAGTGTTCGTTAAGACCCGTGAGCGGCTGATGCAACTGAAAGCCCAGCTCGACAGCGAAGCCCTGGCCTGTTGCTACCTGCAGGGCGACATGCCCCAGGACAAACGTAACCTGGCCATTGCCCGTTTCAAGTCGGGGGAGGTGAAGATTCTCATCGCCACCGATGTGGCAGCCCGCGGCATCGACGTGCCGGATGTCAGCCATGTGATCAACTACGATATGCCGCGCACCGCCGATGTCTATCTGCACCGTATCGGCCGCACCGGTCGGGCGGGCAAGAAGGGCACCGCCATTTCCCTGGTCGAGGCCCACGACATCGCCATGGTGCCCAAAGTGGAGCGCTACACCAAAGAGCCGCTGAAGCGCAGGGTGATTGACGAGCTCAAGCCCAAGCATAAGGCCCCGTCCCTGCCGGCGAAAAAGAAAAAGTCCAAGGACAAGAAAAGCTCGGCTAAAAAGAAGACGGTTAAGAAGAAATAGGCGGAGACCCTGAACAGCCTTTGCTTGATTCGGAGAAGATCCTAATCTGCCCTTTGTGGCAACATCAGAGTCGGCAGTCCGTCCTGGGAAGTAATTAACAGCCGCTTAAGCAGCCCCTGATGAAAATGTTTAGGGGCCGCCAAATAATCGGCTGAATCATCCAGGCTGGCTATTGATGTAGCGCGTGAGACATCATGTCCCATCTGAGCCAGCTTGACCCGCAGAGAATAGGGATAAGCGGGGATAAAGTCTATTCTGCCCAACATCAATAGCTGTTCCAGAGAGCTGATTGACGAGTGGGTAACCACTTCGATTCTCTTTTTCGAAAAGCCCAGTTTAATCAGCAGATCACATTGGGCACTTTGTCTGACGCAAGCAGAGCGACCTTCGCCGCTGAGAATTTCTTCCAGCGACTGCCTTGCATAGACAGAGTCAGTGCGGGTGAACAACTCCAAGTTACCGTTATCAAATACCTGCATGATCCAGTAAAAACGATCTTCCCGCTCTGGCGTCCTTAATATCTGATATATAAGACTATGCTTTTCTTTGCTGATCCTGGCCAAGGCCCTGGGCCAGGGAACGTAAATCAGTTGATAGTCCAGCCCTGACAGATCCATGAAGCACTTCAGCTTCTCTACTGCTGCCCGGGTCAGAATCCCTTCCGGCCTTTGGATGAGTTGCTCGGTTTCTCTGTCCAGATAAATGGTCACCTCAGGGAGTTGGCCTTCAGCAGTGGCCAAAACCGGCGCACCAATGCAAAGCTGGCAGACCAAAACTAACGATAAGCATGCCCACTTAATCATAAAAACGCTGAGGATCTCACTGCCATTTTTGCTGGCCATAAATCTAACATCAGTGAACGGATTAGTGGTATCTCTCAGCTTATAGCGAAATGACTCCTGCGGCGCGAAATAATTGCAGGTGTACCTCCACCAGTGCGGCAATATCCCGCTGGTAGCCACCGCCGATAACGGCGGCGACGGGCAATCCGAGTGCCTGGCAGCGCTCAAACACCAGTGTGTCACGCCGATAGACGCCTTGCGTACTGAGTTGCAGATGGCCCAAATCGTCATCGGCATGCACGTCCACCCCGGCGTCGTAAATAACGGCGTCCGGCCGGTACAGATTCAGCGCCAGGGTCAAAGCGGTGTCCAGCACCCCCAGATATTCCGCATCCCCTGTGCCTTTGGCCAGGCCAAAGTCCATATCCGAAACCTGTTTGCGGTGGGGAAAATTCTTTTCTCCATGCAACGAGACCGTGATGATATCCGGCCGATGTTCGGCCAGCTTGGCGGTGCCATCCCCCTGGTGCACATCACAATCGAACACCAGCACCTTGTCTATGCCCGGGTTTTTGAGCATTTCCAGGGCGGCCAGATACAAATCGTTAAGCATGCAAAAGCCCGAGCCGAAATCGGCAAAGGCATGATGATAGCCGCCGGTCAGATTCAGCGCCTTACCATGTTCAAGTGCCAGACGGGCGGTCAGCACCGTGCCCCCTGCGGCGGTCAAAGTGCGGCGAATCAATTGTTCGGACCAGGGAAAGCCGATGCGCCGCATGGCTTTGGCATCCAGATGACCGCCAAACAGTCCATGCAGATAATCCACATCAAAGCAGCCGTTAAGCTGCGACAGGGTCAGGGCTTCGGGGCTATGAAACCAGTGATCCGCTACCTCCATGGCGCTGAGTCTGTCGCGCAGGGCCTGGTATTTCTCGATGGGAAAACGATGCCGGTGCGGTAGTTGCAACTGGCTGTAGATGGGGTGGAACACCAGCGGAATCATCGGCCGGTGTCCCTGTTCAGGTCAGATTTGTCCCAAGTGGGCGTCATGGTTCTGTGGCAGTTCCAGCAGCTTGAAGCTGGCATTTTCCTCACCGCGCAGGTAGACGGAACACTGCCCCCAGGCCGGCGGTATCTTCCAGATCACATCCGTCACCGCCTTGTAGGTGGAATACTGGTTCTGGCAACGTACCTCCACCGACTCCAGATCGCCTTCGTTATCCACCAGCGAAAACTGGGAGCGACTCAGTTTGTGCTGCCAGGTGAGACGCTGGCCTATATTGCCATCCACTACCACCAGTTCTTCGCCGTCCAATATTTGCCGAAGCTGCTTGGCGTAGGGACGAAGGACCGCGGTGACCTCACCATCCTGGTCCAATTGCTCGATTCGTTCGAAGGTCTCCAGTGCATCGGCCAGCCGGTTGGATGCCACTTCCAATTGGAAGCGTCGCTGAGCCAGGTAAAGCCTATTGGGCTCGGGAAGCCGCTCGCTCATCAGCGCCCGGCCGATACTGACCAGTTCCGCCTTTTCATTGCCTTTGTGTTCCTGGTACCGGGCGTCCAGCATCCAGTACCAGGCATCTTCATACAGATTCCACTTGGGTGAGTCCTTGATCAGATCCAGTTGTACTCTGGCCGCATCCAACTGGCCATTTTCAAGGGCATCCTGAATCTTGCGGGCGCGACTGAGGAATCGCCTGGTCACGCCTTCCGGGCCTTTTTGCAGGGCAAAATCCATCTGCACCTTATTCTGGCATTGCTCAATGGGCTTGCCGTCCTGTACTGCCGGCTCGTAAGTCCATTGTCGTATTGCACGCATGGCCTCACGCTCAAAATCCCGTTCGCCTGAGGAGTCCTCTACGATCAGGTTATCCACTGAGCCGTCGGCGCGGATCACGTAACTCAATCTGACCCAGCCTTCCTTTCCGCTCTTGGCGGCCAGCACGGGATACTTAGGGTGAATCCGCTCCAGGGGCTTGGCGTTGACCACCGTCTCCAGCAGCAGGGAGTCTTCAATGTCTCCGGCTGCCAGCACCATCAGCGGCAAGGCACCGAACAGACCAATCATCTTCTTCACGCAAACTTCCATTTTGTCTGACTCTTATTATTATCGGGCAAGCCCATAGTAATCAGGGGGTTAACCTCTGGCAAGAACCGGCTGGCCGGTGAGTGGGCAGTTTCGGCAAAAAAGCGTACAATGGCGGCCTTTTTTGGCGTGATGCGGGACAACAGATGCAGCAAAAGTGGGTCATGGCAACGGGCAATCCGGGCAAGGTGAGAGAACTGGCCAGGATGCTTGAACCACTGAATGTGGATATTCGCGTGCAGAGCGAGTTTGGCGTCAGCGACGCCGAGGAAACCGGCACCACATTTGTCGAAAATGCCATTATCAAAGCCCGCCATGCCGCCCGTATTACCGGCTTCCCGGCTATCGCCGACGACTCCGGACTGGCGGTGGATGCGCTCGGTGGCGCCCCCGGGATCTATTCCGCCCGTTATGCCGGCGTTAACGCCAGCGATCAGGCCAATGTCGACAAGCTGCTGGCCGCCCTGGAGGGAGTAGAAGAGAGCAAGCGCACCGCCCGCTTTATCTGCGTGCTGGTATGGATGCGCCACAAGGACGATCCGACACCCTTAATCTGCCAGGGTGAGTGGCGGGGCAGGATCGCAACCCAGGCGGCAGGTAACGGCGGCTTTGGTTATGATCCTGTGTTCTGGGTGCCTGATCAAGACTGCACCAGCGCCGAGCTGTCAGCCGGGGTCAAAAACCGTCTCAGTCATCGCGCCCAGGCCCTGGCCCAATTACTGCCTAAGCTGCAGGCTGCCCTTGGCTGATCCCATAATGCAAACCCCGCCCCTTTCCCTGTATATCCATATTCCCTGGTGTGTACAGAAATGCCCCTATTGTGACTTTAATTCCCATGGGCAGAAAAGCGCCTTGCCGGAGGCGGAATATATCAGCCACCTGCTGGATGATCTGGCCCTCGACGCACAATTGGTAGGCGACAGATCTGTGGACAGCATCTTCTTTGGCGGCGGCACCCCCAGTCTGTTTTCGGCGGCAGGCATAGAACGTATTCTCAGTGGCGTGGCCCAGCGGGTGAATCTGTCCGCCACGGCGGAAATCACCCTGGAGGCCAATCCCGGCACAGTGGAAAGCGAAAAGTTCAACGCCTTTCGCCAGGCCGGCGTCAACCGCATTTCCATCGGCGTTCAGAGTTTTCAGGCCGACAAGCTTAAGGCGCTGGGGCGCATCCATGACAGCCGTCAGGCCCAACAGGCCGCCGGCTATGCCCAAAAGGCTAATCTGAACAGCTTTAACCTGGACCTGATGCATGGCCTGCCGGACCAGAGTCTGCAGGATGCCCTGTCGGATCTGCGCCAGGCTATAGCCCAGCAGCCGCCACATCTGTCCTGGTACCAACTGACCATTGAGCCCAATACCCTGTTTGCGTCTAAGCCGCCGGTGTTGCCTGAGGATGATATGCTATGGGAGATCCAGCAGCAGGGGCACACGTTGCTGGCTGAGGCCGGGTACCTTCAGTATGAAATCTCCGCCTACAGCCGCGACGGCCATCAATGCAGGCACAACCTCAATTACTGGCGATTCGGCGACTACCTTGGCATAGGCTGCGGCGCCCATGGCAAGATTACCCGGGCCAGCGACAATCAGATTTTACGCACCGTCAAGATCAAGCACCCCAAAGGCTATATGGATCTGTCCAGAGCCTATCTGCATGAGCAGCACGAAGTAGAAGAACAGGACCGCCCTTTTGAGTTTCTGATGAACAGGCTGCGTCTGGTGGAGCCCTGCCCCAGGGAAGACTACCCCGTCCTGACCGGACTGCCCGTCGAAGCCTTTGGGGTCAAAGACAAAATGGACAAAGCCGTGCAACTGGGGCTGCTGGATGAAACGGCTGAGCATTGGCAGGTCACCGAACAGGGCAGACGCTATCTGAACAGTCTGCTGGAAATGCTGGTGTAACGCCCCGCTCATCATGGCACACCCCCCGCTCACCCCTTACAGGATAGCAAAGGTTAGCGGAGCCCTTGCCTGGTGGCCTGGGGCTGCGATACTGAAGAAAAACGTCGAGCCCATCTTATGAAAGCCCTGTTCAGCCTGTTAGTCTGTCTGTCATTGGTCGCCTGTGGCGGCTCAGGTGGCAATGACACTGCTAATCCCCCCACCACGCCCACGCCGGGCCCCCAGTTGCCACAGATAGAGGATGTGGCGGATTACCAGTTGCCCGTTACTGAAGAGCTGGTTTTGCAGATCCGGGGGCAGCTTCAGGGCCTGAGTCTGGACAACTTTTTTGCTCAGTCCTATGCCCTGCTTGAAGCCAGGAATCCGGAAGTTGCCCTCAGCGAAGGTAAAGCTGACCAGTTGCTGAGCCTGAGCCTGACCAATATCTCCGACGACAAGCTCTTGCAGGACAGGGCGATTCAAGCGCTGATGCTGGAACTGTTACAGGAATACCCGCTAGCTGAGCTCAGCGATGAGCAACGATTGTCCAAGCAGGTATACCAACATTACCTGCAACAACAACTGGATTGGGCCGATTATTATCTGTATTCCTATCCCGCCACCTACGGCAACTTCGGCTGGCCCGGACAAACAGAATTCCTGTTCACTGACCTGTTGCCGGTCACAGACCTTGCCCAGGCAGAGCAATATGTGCAATTGGCCGGACAGATTGGCCGCCGCCTGCGGCAGGTTGAAAGCTTGCTGGAAAGCCGCCGCGAAGCCGGTATTATTGAGCCCCGCACCACCCTGAGTTTCTCCCTGGACCAGGTGCAGACACGGGCAGATCAGGCTGCGGAGGCCACGCCCTACTATTCAGTATTTAACGCTAAGCTTGGCGCAATAAGTAATATCCCCGGCAGCGACAAGCAGAGCTTGCGTGATCGTCTCAAGGCCACCTGGCAACAGATAATTCAGCCAGCCTATGCCTCCCTGGCGTCTTTGATGAGCCAGTTGCTCAGTCAGGCCCCAGCCAATGTAGGTTTCGGCCAGTATGAGGGCGGTGATGAATTCTATGCCTTTACCCTAAGTCACTATACCGACAGCCAGATGAGCGCCGCACAGATCCACCAGTTGGGGTTACAGGAGTTGGCGCGCATCCATGATGAACTACGAACGCTGTTTGACGAGCTGGGCTATCCACAGAACGAATCGCTGCAACAACTGCTGCAAAGGGTGGCCAGTGATGGCGGTACTGTCGCCGGCAACCAGGCGGTGGGAATGTTCGAAGGCATAATCGATGCGGCCTACGCCGAGTTGCCCCGCTACTTCAATGCGTTGCCCCAACAAGAAGTGATCGTGATAGGGGGCCCCACTGGCGGCTACTACGTCAGTGGTTCGGATGACGGTACCCGTCCTGGCGCTTTTTATGCCCAGACCACCGGTAACCTGCCCTACTACACTATGCCGACACTGGCCTATCATGAGGCGGTACCGGGTCATCATCTGCAGATTGCCCTGGCCCAGGAGCTGGATCTGCCCGATTTCAGGCGCCGCACCAACTTCACTTCCTTCGTGGAAGGCTGGGGTCTTTACGCCGAGCGGCTGGCCAAGGATGTAGGCTGGTATGAAAATGACATCTACGGCGATATCGGCCGTTTGCAGTTTGAAGCCATGCGCGCAGCCAGACTGGTGCTGGACACTGGCATCCATGCTATGGGTTGGACCTATCAGCAGGCGGAACAGTTTTCCCTGGAGAATGTAGGCGACAGGGGCACCATTGCCCGTTACAGCGTCTATCCGGGTCAGGCCACCGCCTATATGACCGGCCTGCTGGAATTTTTGCGCCTGCGGCAGATGGCACAGGCGGCGCTGGGGGACACCTTCGACCTCAAAGCCTTTCATCAGGTGCTGATCGGTCAGGGCTCGATGCCCATGTCCATGCTGGCCCCAAGAGTGGAAGACTTCATTCAGTCCCATGCTGAGGAAAGTCCTGCCGACTGATATGGGGACTGTGTTAGCCTAATGCCAACAGGGTCTGAAACAGACCGACCGCATGGCTAAACAGGGACCTGTATGCAGCAAGAAAAACTCGAATATCGCTTTTTTATCCTGTCACTGGTAATGGTAACCCTATTGTTCGGTTACCTGCTCCAATCCTTTTTCGGCGTGATCTTCTGGTCCAGTGTGATCGGCATTATGTTTCATCCGCTGTACTCCAAACTCAACAGCGCTTTTGGCTCGAAACCCAATCTGGCGGCCATGACCACGTTGCTGATCTGCTGTGTGATGGTGATAGTGCCGACCCTGCTTATAGTAGGCTCCTTTTTCCAGGAAGGGGCCAGGCTCTACCAGAAGCTGGACAGCGGCGAACTGGATCCGGGAAGCTATATCGAACAGATAAAATCCTCTTTCCCCATTGTGCAGGAGTTTCTCGGCCGCTTCGGCATTGATCTGGACAACCTTAAGTCCAGGCTGGCAGAAGGCGCCATCGCCGGCAGCCGGTTCCTGGCCGAAAACGCGGTACAGTTGGGTCAGGGCACCATGGCCTTCTTCCTGCAGGTGGGCGTCTTTCTCTACCTGAGTTACTTCCTGTTGCGAGACGGCCCGCAAATCATTGCCATACTGATCCGGGCCCTGCCCCTGGGTGATGAAAGAGAGCATCTGCTGTTCAGGAAATTCTCCGAAGTCACCCGCGCCACCATTAAAGGCAACCTGGTAGTGGCCGCGGTCCAAGGGTTCCTTGGGGGCCTGATATTCTGGTTCCTGGGCTTACCCAGTCCCCTGTTGTGGGGGGTGGTCATGACCCTCTTGTCCCTGGTGCCTGTGGTGGGCGCGGCCATAATCTGGGCTCCGGTGGCCCTGTATCTGCTGGCTTCGGGTAGCTGGACCGACGGCATCATCCTGATCGCCTTCGGCGCAGGGGTGATCGGCCTGGTGGACAACCTGTTGCGCCCTGTACTGGTGGGCCGGGATACCGCACTGCCAGACTATCTGGTACTGCTGTCGACCCTGGGGGGATTTGCCATGTTCGGTATGAGCGGCTTTGTCATGGGTCCCCTGGTGGCCGCCCTGTTCCTGAGCTTCTGGGAGATCTTTATCCGCGAATTCAATCCCAGCTTCGACCCTCACCATCTGGATGCAGAAAAGGAGCTGGAGGAATGGCAGGGGGAGGACAGTAAAGCGAGGGACGAGTGACGAGAATTACTGTCCAGGCAGTGAAGCATCACGGGTAACACGTTCATTGCCCGTGATGCCTCACTTGTGACTTTGTCACTGGTTGCTTGTCACTGCCCCACTTACAAAAACCGCTGTAACTGTTTCTGGGTAGTCTCGGTTTCGACTTTCAGTTCCTGGATATCCTTTTCCACCTGCTGCATATCGACCCGGATTTGCGCCCCCAGGTCAGAAATGCTGGCAACCGAGGCGTGGGCTTCGTCGTAAGTTCGCTTAAGGGCATGCACCGAATCGCCAATATCGGCCAGCAGGTGATTGTTCTGTTCCAATTGCGCCACCATCTGCTGGAACTGATCACTGGTGGTGCCGATATCCGTCTGGGCCCGATCCGCCACTTTAATCAACTGGGCCGATTCGGACTGGGTGTTTTTCACCAACCCTTCCATCTGATTGATAAAGGCATTGATCTGGCCGGTGGCATCATTCACCTTGACCGACAGGGTTCGAACCTCATCGGCCACCACGGCGAAGCCGCGGCCCGCTTCCCCCGCCCGGGCCGCCTCAATGGCGGCATTCAGGGCCAGCAGGTTGGTCTGGTCGGAAAACTCCTGGACCATCTTGAGGATATTGCGAATATTGTCGGCATTGTCCTTCATACCGCCCACTGTGGCGTCAAACTCCTTGAGCAGGCTGTCGATATCCCCGATATCGCTGGCCAGGTGCACCAGCCGCTCCCTTGAACTCCGGGCGGCGCTGAGGTTCTCTGTGGTGGCTTCGGCCACTTCATCGGTCTTGCTGACGATAGCCTGGATCTCGTCATTGACCTGTTGACTGGAGGAAAAAATCTCGTCGCTGATCTTATCCTGGCGTCTGGCGTTGCTGGCGCTATTGTTGATCTTGCCAAGTACCGTCTGGTTTTTGTTGCTGGCTTCCAGGGCATGGGCGCTGATATCCCTGAGCAGGGATGACAGATTGGCCACGAAAGTATTGTATCCCTCTGATACCTGGCGGAACTCGTCAAAGGTAAAAGCCGGCAGGCGCCCCGACAGGTCGCCCTGCTTATTATTGATTTCGTCCAGGGTCGCCACCATCGCCTTGACCGGCCGCACAATCAGATGGTGCATATAGAAAATGGTAAACAGGAACACCAGCACGCTGAGTATGCCCAGCACCAGATGCAGGGCCGTTGATTTGGCCCAGCTCGCCTCGGAAAAGGCCAGCCACAGGGCCAGGACCTGAAACAGGTAGAGAAAGGTCAGGTTGCCGATAATCTTGCGGCTGAGGGTATGAAAGAAGGTCTTTTCGACGAAGTTGTACAGTTCCTGAAACATCTCAGCTCCTGATTAGGCAGATAATCGGCAAGCCATAAAAGTTACACAATTCCGACCGGCGGGGAAATGATGTAAATCATCTTTTTGGTCATTGGGCCCGGTGCCTGCCTGAACAGAGGGGCCTTCATACCCATCGGATTATTTACTGGCAGGGGGAGTGCCGGTGACGATCAGATCGTAGGGCTTCAGTTCGGGAACAGTGTCCCGGAGCAACTCTTCGACCCGATCCAGGCGTTTTATTTCATCACAGAACCACTCGGCTTTCTTACGCAGGCTGTTGGCCTTGGGCCCGATGCGCCGTTCGATTTCCGCACCGACATTTTCCAGCCTGGCCGACAGTTCCTCCATACGTTTTTCCATACTGGTGTCGCCCTCGGAGGCCAGGCCGCCAATGGCTGACAGAATACCGCCCACCGAGGTGCTCAGCGCTTGTTCGATCTCCTCTTCCAGCTCCGGATCCATAAACTCATCGACATTTTCCAGGCTGCGCGGCCCGATGTAATAATTATCGCTGGCGCGGATAAATTTGGTCTTCACTTTCTGGTTGACCCGCCAAAGGGCCTTTTGCAGACGCTCATAGCTTTCATGGTCGCTGCCCACCAGTCCCACATACACGTGGTCCACCGCACCGATGGCCAGATCCACCCCTTCGGTGGCCAGCAGAATGATCTTTGGCACCGCATAGTGGAGTCCCTCGGCCAGTTCCCTGAGGGGCTCCAGTTGCGATTCGTTCAGTTCTATCCAATGCCCGCCAACGATCAACTGATTGGCCTGGTTGATCTGGTATAGGGTGCGGGTATCCTGGATAACACGGATATGCCGCTTATTGACCACCAGGCCGTACTGCAGATCCGCCTCGCACTTAAACGCGGCCTGGACCGGCAGTCCGGCAGTCAGCAACAACAGCAACAGTATTCTCAACATCTCGGTTACTCGGGCCCTTTGGGCGAATTCTTATCGATATTGTGCACCCGGCTGGCAGGAACACAAAGAGTCGCCGGACAAGCAGGATAAAAAACGGGTTGACTGGCGTTATGTGGTGAAAGGCCGGAGGGCCAGACGGGATCAGCCGCCGGCCCGCTCATTAAGCTCACTCAGGGTGACCTGGGCGGACTCCAGCAGCTTCTTGCCGGCCGCCACGTCGGTAACGTCGTAGATCATCATGCAGATATCCTCCACCTTGCCGGTGGTACTGGTCAAAGGCGACAGGGTAATGTTCTGGTACATCACATCTTCGGTGCCGGTGATGGGCCGGTAGTTGGGGAATTTAAGCAGATAGGGACGCTGTTCCCAGATCATAAAAGCCCGGTTCCTCAGCTCGAATACCGGTCTGGCCTTGCTGCTGAACCATTTACGATCCACCTCAGGAAACAAATCGAACAGGCACTTGCCACGTACCTGGCTGGGCAGCATGCCCGAGTGACTTTCCATAAAGCCGTTCCAAAGCTTGATACGAAACGTCCGGTCCAGCACTACCAGGCCCACATCCACCGTCTGCAGCATTTCCATCAGCCAGTGGAATTCGGCCATTTCACCCAGGGCATGGTTATCTTGCATAAGGACCTCTGTTCACACTCAATCCTCCAGCAGGTGGGAGAGTTTGTCGTTCATGATCTTCATTGACTCTTCAGTCACCAGCAGGATCAGATCGCACTGCACTTTGTAACCTTCCAGGCCGTAACTCAGCTCGATGGCCAGGGTGCGGCGCCAGCGGGTCTTGTTGGTGTTGATCAATTCGGCGATATTACGGTGCTGGCCCAGTACCACCGGGTGGCCCTGGCTGAAATGCATATCCAGTTGCGTGGCCAGTCCGTTCAGGCAGGTGCCGATAAGGATATTGGCCGCATCCATCAGCAGTTCCAGTTGTACCCTGTCATCCACTTCGTCGCGGATATCCATGATTTTGGCCACATCATTAAAGCTTGAATCGCTGAGAATAAACAACGCCTCGCCGCAGATGCCCGGGCCAACAAATCCCTGGCAGATACCGGACACCGTCTCCTTGTCCTCGATGTCCTGCAACATCATTGTGAGTTCCGAGGCTTCGATAAGATTCACATTGGGAATGGGCAGTTTGACAAAGACGTTGAGGATCCTCGCCAGGTGATCGCCGGCCTGGCCCATGGCGATATTGGTAATTTCCTGGTAGCAGTCGCGAATGGCTGGTTCCAGCCGATCCAGCTGTGGCTTCTCCACTGCGGCCTTTTCCTGAAAGATGCCGTTTTGGATCAGCAGCTTATGCAGTCTCTCCGGCTTGATGGGCTTCTCGATAAAATCCAGTGCGCCCAGTTTCCTCACGCGCTCGTGGGCTTCGGGCTGGATATCGCCTGAGATCACAATCACCGCGGTGTCGAGCTTCTCTTTCTGAATGGCTTCCAGCACCTGATAGCCGTCCATCACCGGCATATTCAAGTCCAGCAGTAGCATTTGCCCCTTACCTTCCCTGAGCGCCGCAACCGCTTCTTCGCCGTGCTTGGCAAAATGCACGGCAACCTCCCAGTCGCTGGGCAGGCACTTGGCCACCTGCTTGCGCGCTACTTGTGAATCGTCACAGATCAGTACTGAAAACATAATTAAGGCCGCTGTATGCGAAAACTGCTCAACAAGTCATGGCATGGGATCCCTGGCCGAGGATCATTTGATCCAGATACCGGGATTCGTGCGTAATATTATTGTTAGCAACAATCCACTGATTTACCAATGGTTAATTCCATCCACACAGCCGACTGGTGAATAATCCAGCATGTACAGGGTACGGCACCTGGACATCGGGCGACCTCTGGATATTCAGGATTAACATGAACATACTGGCAGTTGGATCACAGACTGGTAGCCATAATGCAGAAAAAAAGCCTAATGACCCTGACCTTCCTGGTCCTGTCCGCCAAAGTGACTGCCACCGGCAGTTCACTGGTTGCCACCGGCGGCATCACCAGCTTCGAGGGCACAGCCGGCGGCGGCATTACGCCCTGGGCCATGATCGCCGGCTACGGCAGCCGTGAAGAAATTGCCGGCACCGCTGCCCTGCAGCAACTGGATCTGGGTGAATACCAGTTGCGCACCTTCGGCGCGGCCGTGGGTATCTATGACAGGGTCGAGCTGTCTGTGCAGCGGCAGAACCTGAAAATCGGCTCCGGCATCGTCGGCAACGTCTTTAACCTGCTCACGGCCGGGGCCGTGGATACGGCGCCGGGCACGGATATCGAACAGGATATTGTCGGTCTTAAGGTCAAACTGTTCGGCGATGCCATCTTCGATCAGGACACCTGGATACCGCAGGTCTCGGCCGGCGTGCAGTACAAGAAAAACCGTGATTTCGCCACCTCTCTGCCCCTGTCAGACGGTACGATCCCCCTGCCGGGGACCGGCGTGCCCATGCTGCTGGGAGCCGGAGAAGATTCGGGCACCGATCTTTACCTGTCCGCCTCCAAGCTATGGCTTGGTGCGGCCATGGGCAACAACCTGCTGATGAACCTCACCGCCCGCATGACCAAAGCCAACACCTTTGGCCTGCTGGGCTTCGAGTCAGCCACGGACGACGGCTATAAGCTGGAATGGGAAGGCTCCCTGGCCCTTTTACCCTCACCTTCCACGGCCATTGGCGTTGAGTGGCGCACCCAGACTAACCGGCTTGGGGGGCTGGCTGAGGAAAAAACGGTGACGGATTTATTTATCGCCTATTTTCCCAGCAAGGACTGGTCGCTGACCGCCGCCTATGTGGACCTGGGCAGACTGCCCTTCGATGAAAAAGCCAGCGGCCTTTACTTATCAGCAACGGTGAACCTATGAAAAGACTAATGATCCTGTGCCTGCTGGCCGGCGGCCTTATGGCCTGTCAGAACAGCCCGCAACCAAGCCTGTATGAAGAGATTGGCGGCACGCAGACCCTGGACAAGGTGTTTGGCCTGGCCGTCAACCGCATTTATAACGATCCCCGCCTGGGCCCTCATTTTGAAGGTGTACCGCGCAACCACCTGCGAAAAATGCTGACCGAGCAGACCTGTGCACTGATCGGCGGTCCCTGCACCTATACGGGGAAAAGCATGCAGGAGTCCCACCAGGAGCGAAACGTCACCACGGCCGAGTTCTACGCCGTGGTGGAGCATGTACAGCAGGCCATGCGCCTGATTGGCCTGAGCTATCAGCAGGAGAACCGTGTTCTGGCCGCCCTGGCACCCCTGAAACGGGATATTGTTTACCAGGCCGGACAGGAATAATCCCGGCAGGTCGTGAGGTAAAGCAGACAGGACCTCAGCAAAAAAGAAAAAGGGGCCAAAACGGCCCCGAATCAGGGAAACAATACATGTATTGAATTCATGTATCGGTTGGTTCACTAGGCCAACGTTAAACAGTCTACCCATTCTGTATGACCAGACAGTGAAACTGTGACAAACGGCAACAGGGAAAGGATAAATTGCCTGTCTGGTGACTTGAGCCGGTGAATAACTCCCCCTATGGCCGCCCAGAAACGACAAAGGGCCCGCTCAGGCCCTTTGTATATGGGTTAGTAAAGCGGTCAGATAATGCTGTCCTGGTGAATGCGGATAAACAAATCCGTGTCCGACTTACTGTAATCTATCTTGTATTCTTTGCCGTTAAGGGTCTGGATAAACAGCAGGATCTTCTCCTCGCCGAAAAAGTCACCCAGGGTCACGTCGATCAGTTCCATGTCCATCAGCTTGGCGTCGCGCTTATTATCCGGCACTTTGCCCTGGTATTCCTTGATGCCTTTATAGGTCACTATGATAGGCGGGTTGTCGTCCCCGTTCAGGATCAGCAGATCAAACTTGCGCAATTTGTGAATAATGGTATTTCGACCACTCAACAGATAAGGCTTTTCTGTCATACTTTCCCCGCTATACCCCGTAAATGGCTGTTCTTGTTTTTACGAAAAGATAACAGAGTTTTTCGCCCCACGCACCCGTTAATTAGGCTTATGTATCAGGGAGTTTGCTCAGTTGCCGGCAGGATTCAGTCAGGCTGGGAACATCCTTGCCGATACCCCGCTCCTTATGGGTACTCATACCCAAACCTGTCCAAGGGTCATACCCACACGCCGTTGCCGGGTATCCATCACAACCAAGGACAGTCAGCCTGGTGGCGGACCATGCTCGGGGTTTTGCAGGAAGGCCTCATCGGTCAGGCTGTGCAAAAAGGCCATCAGATCCTGTTTTTGTTGCGCGGTAAGGGTAAAGCCTTTGATAAACGGGCTTTTCAATGGACTGGCAATCCCCGCTCCCCGGCCGCCGGCGGCATAGAAGTCGATGACCTCCTCCAGGGTGGCCAGGCTGCCGTCATGCATGTAAGGGGCAGTCACGGCCACATTGCGCAGGGTGGGTGCACGAAAACGCCCCCTGTCCCGATCCTCGCCGCTGATTTCAACCAGCCCCGGATCACCTTGCGGATAGGCGCCACGACCATCCTCATTGTACAGGCCGGTATTGTGAAAGGGGCGGATATCCAGCATCTGCTGTGCATGTTTGCTGGACTGGCTGAAATTAAAGCCCCCATGGCAATGATGGCATTCCAGTCGTTCTGAAAAGAACAGCTCCAGACCCCGTTTGGCCGAGTCTGACAGGGCATCGTCCTGCATCTGGTACGCATAGCGGTCAAAGGGGCTGTCAAAGGACACCAGGCTGCGCACAAAACTGGCCAGGGCCTTGACCATGGCGTCTAGGTTTGGCTCCTGAGCGAAGGCACGCTCGAACAGTTGCCGGTAGACCGGGGTGTCGAATCGGGCCAGCACCTGCTGGTCTAATCCTGCAAGGCCAAGTTCCACCGGTTTCTCACCGAACAAAGGAATAAGGATCTGCTGTTCAATCTGCGTCAGGCCGGAATGAGCCCAGGTCAGGTTGCTGTTATAGGCCACATTGACCAGGGCCAGGCTGTTGCGCCGGTGAACCTCGCCTGTACTGCCCACGGCCTGTTTACGCGGTTCGGCAAAGGCAAAGGCCTGTTGATGGCAACTGGCGCAGGACTGACTCTGGTTGGCGGACAGATTGGCATCGTAAAAAAGTCTGCGCCCCAGCTCCACCTTGGCGGCGGTCATGGCGTTGTCGGCTGGTACAATGGGCTGGGGAAAGCCTTCCGGCAGGGGCCACCGATAGTCGGACTCGGGCGCCGGCGTACAGCCTGCCAGCATCACAATGCCAATCAGCCCCTGCCAGCAGTATCTAAACATGGAGTCGGGTACTCTAGATCCACTCAATCACGGATTTATGCAGGTTGGCGAGCAGCTTTTCACAGCTTTGCATCTCACCGGCGTGAAAGGTGCAACTGTTATCCCGGTTAAGGGTAATGCCCTCAAGCAACCTGTCCAGATGGAACACCAGGGTATTGCCGCTGCCTGCGGGACGGGGCAGATCAAATTCAATCAGATTCGGATTGCTGCAGGGCTGCGCCGGCGAACGCAGTTTGGAGTCGGCCTCGCAGCCGGTGCTGCCCAGGTGGAAGGCCCAACTGTCGGCGACGGATCTCAGCTCGAACCGGGCAAATTTGTGCCCGCTCTGCCAGGTCCAGAACATGCTGGACAGGTTCAGCGGCGAAGGTTGAGTCAGGGGATTCTGGTGATTCAGCTCAAAAGGCAGGCCAAGCACGAAGCGCAGGCGTTTAACCTCAGACAGGTCCACCTCGGGGCCGAAGCGGACTTCATGGTTACCGGCCATTTCCCCGTCCCGCCAGCAGTCTTTCTGCTCGATGGAGATCAGGGCCGTCTCGCCCGTCTGCCACTGGTTGTCGGCCAGATCCAAAGGCTCGCCGTCTTCGTTTTGTATCTGGCTCAGGTAAAATTTGGAATGCTCGATATACCAGCCGCCGCCCTGCATATTCAGCGACGTGCCGCAGGGTACATGACGTCCCTGGTAGCGCAGCTCTACCTGCAGTTTCTGCGCCCCGCCCAGAAACCCGCAACCGGACAACACAAGTAAGCCAGCACCCCATACGCCACACAGGACCCATGGCCGTTTTATCCTACCCATAAATGCTGCTAATGTTGTCAGGATGCTGCTTTTCATTATCTCGTTCTAAGGATTTAAGATGCGACGGCTAATTCCCACTATGATGCTGGTTTGTACAGTGTTCAGTCAACCCGCTTGGCCACATGCTGAACACGATAAAGCCAGATTCGTCGCCGAAACGGGTCTGGACCAGGGACGCTGCGACAATCGCCTGCGTCCCTGCCGCACCATAGGCTATGCCGTGGCCCAGGCCAATAAAGGCGACAGGGTGCTGGTAGCGGCCGGCAGTTACCGGCTGCAGGACTACCGGGATGTGTTTTATCTGGTCAGCGATCTGGTGCCGGTGTTGGGTGGATTTAATCGTATCGATTTGTTTCAGAACCAGAATCCAGACAAGCACCTGACCTTTGTCGCCGGCGTGCCGGCACAGTTTGCCCAGCAACTCACCGAGCGCGGCTTTGTGCCCATCCGCGACCAGCAGCATCAGACAAGCGATGCCCTTAAGCAGCAGTTGGCGGCGGTTGCCGCCCTGAGCCAGGCCAAACAGCAACAGGATTGCATCGACGGCCATGCCGGCGTGTACGCCTGCGAGAACCTCTCGTTGGTCAGTCATATGCCGCTGTCGGCCTTCTCCGGCAATCAGAGCACCGCCAACGACATCTGGGGCCATGTGGATCTGAATACCGGCACCGAATACGCGCTGATTGGCCTGCGCCGCGGGGTGTCGGTAGTCAGCCTGGCGGATCCTGCCAATCCTGTGGAGGTGGATTATGTGCCCGGCCAGTCCACCACCTGGCGGGATATCAAGGTCTACCAGTTCTTCGATACCGGCAATAACATCTGGCGTGCCTATGCCTATGTGACCGCCGACAGCGTCAACGAAGGCATGATGATTATCGATCTGGGCGGCCTGCCCAACAGTGTGGAGCTGGTGCAGAAGCAGCTTATCCACGCCTCGGCCCACAATATCTATATCAGTAATGTGGATTACGGCCTGAACATCGCCCTACCCGGCGCCACCCCCGAGGTGAATATCAGCGGCGCCAATACCCAGCTCGGCTCCCTGCAGGGCTTCAGCCTGGCCAACCCCGAATCCCTGGCCGCCACTTATAACACCCCGGTACAAAACGCCAGTGACTACAGCCACGACGCTTCTTCGGTGCTGATCCAAGATGATCGCAAGGACAGCCAGTGCGCCAATGCCCCGCAGAACGGCTGCCTGGTGCTGCTGGATTTTAACGAAGGGGAGTTTCGCCTGTGGCAGCGGGGCAGCCAGCTCGATGAGCTCAGCCGCACCACCTATGCCAACGCCACCTATGTGCATTCCGGCTGGTGGAGCGAAGATAAAAACTACATCCTGGTGCACGACGAGCTGGATGAACGCCAGCACGGCCTGAACACCACGGTAAGGTTGTTCGATATCACCGATCTGCAGGCGCCGGCGCCCGTGGCCACCTGGACCGGCCCCACCGCGGCGGTGGATCACAACGGTTATGTGCGCGGCAACCGCTATTACATGAGCAACTACGAGCGCGGCCTGACGGTACTGGATATCAGCGATCCGGCCAACCCCACCCAGGCCGGCTATTTCGACACTTACCCCAACGGCAACGGCAGCAGCTTCTCCGGCGCCTGGGGGGTGTATCCCTTTTTGCCCAGCGGCCTGATCCTGGTCAGCGATATCAACAGCGGTTTGTATGTGATTCGTGACGAGACTTTAGAAAGTCCTTTGGGCCAAGTGAGCTTTGCCGATGCTGCTATCGAGGTGGAAGAAGGCCAGAGTGCCAGTATTGAAGTAAGCCTGTCCCGCAGCGGCACAGGCGAGATCTCAGTGGGCTATGAAACCCTGCCCGGCTCGGCAGGCAGTGCAGATTTCACTCCTGTGTCGGGCACCCTCACCTGGCAGGGGGATGACAGCGCCCCCCGGACCATCAGCCTGTCCATCCTGGACGACACCCAGGACAGCGAGCCCACCGAGAGCCTGTTTGTGCGCCTGTTCGACCCCAGAAACGGCACCACCCTGCAACATCCCAATCTGATCAAGGTGAATATCCGGGGGCTGCCGCAGGTGGGCAGTATCAGGCTGGGCAGCGAGATCATCAGGGTTCGGGAAAACCAAACCTCGGCGAGCATTGCGGTGCAACGACTGGGTGGCAGCGAAACCAGTATCTCGGTGGACTATGAGTTGATCGGCCAGACCGCCACTATTGGTGAAGATATGCAGGCCGCCAGCGGCACTTTGACCTGGGCGGACGGCGACAGTGCAGACAAGCTTATTGAGCTGCTGCCCATCGACGATGGACAAAGCGAACAGCCCGAGAGCCTGCAACTGACATTAAGCTCCGGCGATCCAAGCTGGCTGGGCAGCCCCAACACGGCCAGTATTCAGGTTCTGGATGACGAATCCAATCAGGCCCCACAGGTGGACGCCGGGGCTGATTTTCAGGTCAACACCCGCGCCCAAGTCAGTCTGATGGCCAGCGCCAGCGACGATCTGGATGAGGACCTGAGCATAGAGTGGCAGCAAACCGCCGGTCCCACCGTGACCCTGACCGATGCCAACAGCCTCAGCCCCAACTTTACCGCCCCGGACAGCGCGGCCAGTCTGACCTTCAGCCTGACGGTGGCCGACAGCTTCGGCGCCAACAGCATGGACACGGTGGTGGTGAGCGTGGTGGCCCCTGCCCAGGCACCGGATCCCGTCAATAATAACAGCGGCTCAGGCGGCGGCAGCCAGGGGCCGCTATGGCTGGCCCTGACCGGGCTGCTGGCTTGTGCCAGGCGCCGGCGCTGGATTTGAATCAGGCATTGGTGTAATTTCGGCGGGCTATCACTCCCTTAATCAGTAAAGGAATCACCCCGTGAAGAAAGGACTGCTAATCGGCGGCGCAGTAGCCGCCGTCGCCCTGTTAGTTACCCCCAAGCTTATCGGCCTGCAGGTCAGCCAGACCCTGGAAAGCAAAATCGCCGAATTCGACGCCCTGCCCGGTTACAGCCTGAGCCTGACCAACCTGCAATCCGGCTGGTTTACCAGCCAGGCGCAACTGGCCATCAGCCTGGACCTGAGCGCCAGTGTGCCGGCAGAGGCAGTCGAAGCGCCGCCGGAACTCAGCTCGGTGGTGGATCTGTCCATCCAGCATGGGCCGGTGTTGCGCTCCGGTCTTGGCGTTCTGGGTCAGTTGGCCTGGACGGTTAAAGTGGCGGGCGAAGGCCTGCGCGACAAGCTGAACTGGCAGGACGGCGTTCCCTTTTATCAGATTGACGGGGTGACCAGCCTGAACGGCCACAGCCGGTATGCCGATAGCATAGTAGCCTTTACCGGCCAGGATGAGGCTGTGGAGTTCCGGTTTGACGGCATGCAGGGCCAGGGCAACTGGACAGACGGCATCTTCAGTTATCAGGCCACCGCCCCTGAACTGGCAATGCTGGCCGAAGCCGTTACCCTTAGTACCACGGGCCTGAGCCTGCAGATGAATGCCGAGGCCGACATGGCCACCCCGCTGAGCGGCGGCCTGTATGACAGCACCGCCAACCTGGTGGCCGACAGCCTGGTGATAGAAAACCAGCAGGAAGGCCAGCGCACCGAACTGACCGGCCTGGCCATGCACCTGCAAAGCAAACTGGATGAAGCCAGCGACACCGGTAATATGCAACTGGAATACAAGCTGGCGTCGGTGCAAAGCGAGGGCTTTACCGGACAGGATCTTCAGTTGGCCCTGCAATTCAACAACCTCAGCCTGGATTTTATCAAGGCCTATCAGGCCTTTTCCAAAACGGCACTGGAGTCCACCGACCCAGAACGTTACCAGGCCGAGCTGGTCAGCTTTATGCAGAACAACCTGCTGATGCTGCTGAGCGAAAACCCCGAACTGAATATCGCCTCCCTCAGCGGCACCGTCACCGAAGGCAGCTTTAAGGGCTATCTGAACAGCAAACTGCTGGACGTCACCAGCCTGCCCCAACCGCTGAACGACAACCGCTTCTGGCTGAACCACCTGAACGCAGAGTCAGAGCTGGAACTGGATAAAGGCGTAGCCCTGTGGCTGGCCAGGCAGCAGGTCTTCAGCGAGTTGCAGCAAAACGTACCGCCCGAAGAGTGGGATGAGGCGCAGATGCAACAGGTCGCCGAACAACAGGCCCCAATGCTGCTGGCCAACTTTGTACAGCAGGGCCTGCTGATGGAAACCCCAAGCGGTTACAAAGCCAGGTTCAACCTTACAGACGGCCAGGCAGTGCTGAACGGTAACCCTATGCCACTGCCCATCTAAAGCTGGATATTGTGGCCGGCACCCTAATCGCCGGCCGCACAATTATTCGCCATTTGCACCACCCACACAGGCCAAACAGATGACAGCGCCAGCAAAACTGCTTATACTGCGCAGCGCTTTGTTACCGTCAGGTAGTGAGGCAAACTCCTCAGAAATGGCCCTATAGCTTAGGTGAACGACGGTCGCCGCAGGCGATTAAAAGTGATTTAACATCACTTTTAAAGGAGGGAACGCGAGACCGTGGATGGCGGAGCTGAGTGACGATCATCATGGACGTGTGACGAGGCTCACTCAAAGAATAAAATCAGAAATGGCCCTATAGCTCAGTTGGTTAGAGCGCCCGACTCATAATCGGTAGGTCCCTGGTTCAAGTCCAGGTGGGGCCACCATTTTTAAAGGCTTTAAGCCGATAGTCATCACGGCTCTACCCCATAAACGGGGGATCAGCACTCAACGTACACGATTAATAACACCATTCCATCCGCAATGGGTCATTACTCTGATCCGGTAGTTTTCAAAATTTCTAAAACCATACGCTCTTCTCGATAGCATTTCCATTTTGTTGTGGAAGCCCTC
>NZ_JAFKCV010000079.1 GCF_017254865.1 Bowmanella dokdonensis
GTAAAACATCAAAGCTTACTGTTGGATATTTTGATCCTGATCCGGACAGTGGAAGTGGTACTGTTTGGAAAGGGACGATAAATGAAAGATTTGCATACTTGTTTAAATGCGATGACGGTGGATGTGGAAGACTTCTTCCATGTGTCTGCTTTTGACAAGATTATTACTCCTGCGGATTGGGACAGTTATAAGCCCAGGGTAGATGCCAATACCCGACGTTTGCTGGATGTCTTTGCCCAGCATGGTGTTAAGTCGACGTTTTTTATCTTGGGCTGGGTGGCTGAACGTTACCCAGAGCTGATTAAAGATATCCACGCTCAGGGACATGAGATTGCTAGCCATGGTTATTCCCATCGCCGTGCTTATGAACAAACGCCAGAAGAATTCAAGGCAGACGTCCTGCGTTCTAGGGATCACCTGCAAGATCTGCTGGGGGAATCGATTGCGGGCTATCGGGCGCCCAGTTTCTCTATCGGCTACTCCAATGAATGGGCTTTTGAG
>NZ_JAFKCV010000080.1 GCF_017254865.1 Bowmanella dokdonensis
CTGGAATTGTTGATTTTCAGGCTGATCGGCGAGCAGCCCTTTGGCATCAATGTGTTTAAAGTCAGAGAAGTGCTGCAGTGTCCTGAGCTCACTGAGATGCCTGGTGCCAGTCCCTGTGTACGGGGAATAGCGCATTTACGCGGTGTGCCTATTACCGTAATTGATCTCAGTGAGGCCACGGGTGGTAAACGCATAGAGAATTTGAAAACCGCTTTTGTGCTGGTCACCGAGTACAACCGCACTACCCAAGGCTTCCTGGTGGGGGGCGTAGACCGTATTGTTAATATCAACTGGGAACAGATAATGCCTCCTCCCAAAGGAGCCGGTGCCAACCATTATCTGACGGCTGTCACTAAGGTAGACAACAAGCTGGTTCAGGTGATCGATGTCGAGAAGGTGTTTGCCGAGATTTCGCCCATAGACGAAGAAGTCAGTGAAGATGTGAAGAAGCAGGTAACAGATATTGATCTCAGTGCTTTAACCGTGCTGGTGG
>NZ_JAFKCV010000081.1 GCF_017254865.1 Bowmanella dokdonensis
TGCCGAGTCGGCAAATCTGTCGGTACGAGCAGAGGTGGTGGGTAAGGATGAAATCGCTGAAACGGCGCAGGGATTTAACCAAATGCTTGATCGTATTCACGGGCTGGTTAAAGAGGTGATTCAAGCGTCCAGTAGCTTAGCGGCATCGGCAGAAGAGATGCATGCTATCAGCACGCAGGTGGCCAGTACTGCCAATGAGCAAGAACATCAGAGTACGCAAATTGCCACAGCGGTGACTGAGATGACCGCGGCTATTCAGGAAGTGGCACAGAATGCACTACTTACTTCGCAGAAAGCCAATGATGCAGATGAACAAGCGCAGCTTGGCCAGCAAAAGGTTCAGCAGAATATCAATTCTATTAACCAGTTATCTGGCGTGGTTAATCGCAGCAGCGATGTGATTCAGCAACTGCATAATCAGGCTAATGATATAAACCAGGTTGTTCAACTGATTCAGAATGTGGCAGAGCAGACCAACTTGCT
>NZ_JAFKCV010000082.1 GCF_017254865.1 Bowmanella dokdonensis
ATTCAGCTCGCGCAAAAATCACTCAGATTTCAAGAGCGCAAACTAACACTTGCAAGACTGACTTACAATATAGAGCCATTATTGATAACAATTTTTAACAAATAGCCAAAGTCATTCATCCCTAAAAATACGATGTTCATCATAAAAAAAAGCCAGTTCATGTCTCATTACTGTTTGTCAATGTGCGAACTCCCTAACGTAGTTTAGGGGTCAGCCCAACAATAAGATTGCGAATTGAATCGCTAAAATAAGAAATAGACAGGAGACAGACATGCAGAGGCATTCTTTAGCCAAGTCGGTAAAGCTCGCTCTTACCCTTGGTGCCGTATCTACCACATTGCTTGGATTCCAAGTTGCTGCGCAAGAAGAAGGCGCAGTGGTAGAAAAGATTTCCGTGACGGGTTCTAGAATTAAACGTACTGATATGGAAACCGCTCAGCCAGTACTGCTGATTACTGCTGAGGACATGTCCAGAACAGGAT
>NZ_JAFKCV010000083.1 GCF_017254865.1 Bowmanella dokdonensis
CCTAAGGCCACCTGACGATTGACGTCATTGTCTTCCACCAGCAGTAGACGATATTCTGACCAATCGGGGATGGTTGGCTCGCTGGTGAGCTCTTTCGCTTCTAAGGGAGTTTCCTGCATTGGTTTTAGCGGTAAGGAAAATCTGAAGGTAGCACCTTGCCCAGCTGCGCTTTCTACCCAAATTTTGCCATGCATTAAGTCGCAGAGTTGTTTACAAATCGCCAGTCCCAAGCCTGTTCCGCCGTATCTTCGGGTGATGGAGTCATCAGCTTGGCTAAAGCTTTGGAAAAGTGCATCCTGTTGATCCTGACTCAGGCCTATGCCGGTGTCACTGACCGCCCCTTCGAGTATCACTAACTCTGGATTGTCCGGTAATGGGCGAGCACTAAGTTCGATGGTGACCTGGCCGCTTTCGGTGAATTTCACAGCATTGCTGACGAGATTGATTAGTATCTGTTTGATTCGCCAGGGATCGCCT
>NZ_JAFKCV010000084.1 GCF_017254865.1 Bowmanella dokdonensis
TATATCGAACAGTCAGGTTAACAGGCTGCGGCATTTTGTCCGCGCCGGGCTTCGCTCACTGTTCAGGCCGGAGCCACAGACCGCCGTTGAATGGGCGGATGCTAATTACTATCTCCCGAAAGAATCCGCATACCAGGAAGGGCGCTGGGAAACACTGCCCTTTCAGCGGGCCATCATGAATGCGATGGGCAGCGACTACATCCGTGAGGTGAATGTGGTGAAGTCTGCCCGTGTCGGTTATTCCAAAATGCTGCTGGGTGTTTATGCCTACTTTATAGAGCATAAGCAGCGCAACACCCTTATCTGGTTGCCGACGGATGGTGATGCCGAGAACTTTATGAAAACCCACGTTGAGCCGACTATTCGTGATATTCCGTCGCTGCTGGCGCTGGCCCCGTGGTATGGCAAAAAGCACCGGGATAACACGCTCACCATGAAGCGTTTCACTAATGGGCGTGGCTTCTGGTGCCTGGGC
>NZ_JAFKCV010000085.1 GCF_017254865.1 Bowmanella dokdonensis
CTGAGGAATATGATGAATACCGCGAAGCGGCTCAAACTGTTCATGCATAAAGCCCATTCCACCGAGGCTGGCGCCAGCGATAGTACTGCCATGGTAAGCATTTTCCCGGGCAATAATGGCCTTGCGTTGAGGCTTTCCGCGGGCATCCCAATAGCGGTGAACGAACCGGAGCACCGAGTCATTGGCTTCCGAGCCGGAGTTGGTGAAAAACACCCGGTTTAGATGCGCCGGTGCCTTGTTACAGATGGCTTGGGCTAATTCAGTGGCGCGTGGGTGAGTGCATTGAAAGAACGTATTGTAATAGGGCAACTCTTCAAGCTGGGCGGCAATGGCCTGATTGATGCGCGGTTGGCTGTAACCTAAGTTACAACACCATAGGCCGGACATCCCGTCGAGCAGTCTGTGGCCATTGGCTTCAAAAATATACGCGCCCTGGGCGTGACTTATCACCCGGGATCCCTGTCGATTAATAT
>NZ_JAFKCV010000086.1 GCF_017254865.1 Bowmanella dokdonensis
TGAATAAGGCGCAATCTTTTCCCACATTCAGGCCGATATCGGCCAGTGTAGTCCCCATTGAATCTGCCAAAGTGCGTCAAAAGCGCGTGGTCGAAACCCTCTACCACCAATGCTGGAATGAACTGTGCGGCCGGTTGCGCCGTTTATATGGTGACGGGCCACCCGACCCTCAGGATATAGCCCAGGATGCTTTTACCAAATTGTCGCAAATGGACAACCTTAGCCATGTGCACAACCCCAAGGCTTTCCTGTACAAAGTGGCCTTTAATATCGGTCACAAATCTATTGGCCATATTGTAAAGACCCGCGAATTTCTTGCCGAACAGTTAGAAGACGACGAAATTCTGAGCAACGAAGTCTGTCCAGAACATCAGCTTTCGCAAACGCAACAACTTGATGCCCTGCAGCGCGCGATGGCGGGATTAACTGACAAACAGCAGGAAATTCTGCTGCGCTGTCGCATCAAAG
>NZ_JAFKCV010000087.1 GCF_017254865.1 Bowmanella dokdonensis
ATTTGTAGCTGAATTTGGCGTGCCCGGCTGCCACCAAACGGCTGCCGTCAGCCAACAAAACTTCGGTATTGGTGTGAGCTGGGGTGGTAAAGTGCTGAAGCGCAATAGTATCTGCGGGCAAGTTGTGATGCTGCCAGTTCCAGCCTGCTACCATCAGCAATGCCGCTGCAGCTATGCCTAACCAGCTTGACATACCTATGCCTGGTACAGCCCGCTTAGGTTGTGCGGGTAACATATCGGTTAGCTCTGCCAGGTTGTCCAGCAGACCCAACTGGCGCCAAAGTTTTTCACTGCGGACAAATGCCTGACGATGTTTTTCTGATTGTGTTATCCATTGGCTGAACTCGGCTTTTAATTGCGCCGTTGGCGTATCTTCCATGAGTTTAACCAGCCAGGCGCGGGCCTGAGCCTCAATGGCAACCTGATTATCCTGTACTGTCATTGGCTTATTCCTGTGGCTGGCT
>NZ_JAFKCV010000088.1 GCF_017254865.1 Bowmanella dokdonensis
GGTGACCGCCCCCAAGGGTTGCTAAAGTGTACGGGTTCGGTGACCGCCCCCAAGGGTTGCCATTTGTACGGGTTCGGTGACCGCCCTGAAGGGTCCCTTAGTGGAATCACGGCATCTTGCTGTTGGGGATCGTAGCAGAAATTTAAAATTTTCCTACGCTCACCAAGATCCATCTATGGAGTCTACTAGCAACGAGGGGAAAGGAGTGGATCTACATACCCTTGTAGATCGCGAGCGGAAGCGTTCCAATGAACGTGGATGACGGAGTCGTACTCGCCGTGATCCAAATCACCGATGACCGAGTGCCGAACGGACGGCACCTCCGCGTTCAACACACGTACGGTGCAGCACGTCTCCTCCTTCTTGATCCAGCAAGGGGGGAGGAGAGGTTGATGGAGATCCAACAGCACGACGGCGTGGTGGTGGATGTAGCGGGTCTCCGGCAGGGCTTCGCCGAGCTTCT
>NZ_JAFKCV010000009.1 GCF_017254865.1 Bowmanella dokdonensis
GTCCCTCGCAGGTTGGCCCTTGCCATTCGCTAGTAGTTAGCGTTGAATAACAGACAGTTAATCAACGGTGATCTTCCTACAGAGGACTTTCACCTCATTAGTTCATGCCCATGCTGGGCGTACACAAGGCCAGCCAGAAGGACGCTCGCAAGCTCGCGCCTCTGCTGGCAACGTTAGCCAGCGGCGGCAGATAGGCAACAATTTGAGAATGAGGTATGAGTTTTCCCCCAGAACTATTGCCGCACTATACGCCTCGTTTGGTGTTGCGGCGCTTCGATGATACGGATTTGCAGCCTTTTTTAGCATATCGCAATGATCCGGAGGTAGCGCGGTATCAAAGTTGGTCGATGTTCGCGCCTACTGACGCGCAACACTTCATTCGTGAGATGAAGCGCGCCCGTATAGGAGAGCCGGGCGAATGGTTCCAAATTGCTATTGCGGAGCGGCGTACGAATCGGTTGCTGGGAGATATTGGAATGTGTGTGGATGCCCAGAGGCCAACACACATGGAACTTGGTTTTACGCTCGCTTTACCCGCCCAAGGGCAAGGTTACGGGCGCGAAGCGGTACAGGCATGGATTACTCGTACGTTTCAGCACACGGCGATCACGACGATTGTCGGGATCACCGATAGTCGCAATATGCCATCCCGCAAGTTGTTGCAAGCCCTCGGCATGCAGTGGACGCGGACCGATGAGCGCGAGTTCAAAGGTGAGTCCTGTCTGGAAGAGACCTATGCAGTGACTGCGCTGGGCTGGCAGCCCTGAAAAGATTCTGCGCTACGACAATAGGCACATAGTATGAATGCCTTGCTTCGAACGTTAGGTTTAGTTCCCTTTTTTACTCAGCAACTGGCAGACGCCGCCGTATTGCAGGAGCGTGTCGGGCGCGTAATGGCAGTACACAGGTCGGGAAGCACAGTTGCCTGCAATTCGGGCGATCGGGTTGTGGAGCTCTCGTCCGCTTTACGCCGGAAGGTGGCCATTGCTCGACCGACGGTCGGTGACTGGGTCATACTGGATGAATCACTTTCGAGAATTGAAACTGTCCTTGAGCGCAAAAGCCTGTTTAAGCGCCTGGGGGCGGGCGAAAGCAACGAGCTTCAGCCCATCGCTGCGAATATCGATACCCTTTTTATCGTGACTTCGTGCAATGAAGAGTTTAAAGAATCACGGCTGGAGCGGTACCTTGCACTGTGCGCGGAGGCCGGGGCAATGCCAGTCATTATTCTCACCAAGGCTGACCTCGTTGAGGATGCGGAGACTTATGTCCGTCGAGCCCGAAAAACCAAAGCAGGAGTTCCTGTTGAGGCAATTAATGCGCTTGACCCGGCTTCAATCCATCGGCTTCTTGCCTGGATTGACAAGACCTCAACCGTTGCCCTTGTCGGTTCATCCGGTGTGGGAAAGTCGACAATTCTCAATACATTGGCAGGACGTGTCTTGGCTTCTACGGGGGAGATTCGCGACGATGACAAGAAGGGGCGCCACACGACCACACACCGTGAATTGCACCTCCTGCCGTCCGGCGGCCTTCTGATTGATGTCCCGGGTATGCGGGAACTGAGAGTCGCAGATATCGATGGCGCCATTGGTGCCGTTTTCGATGATATCGATACGCTTGCGGCACAGTGCAAGTTTGCTGACTGTCGCCACGAAACGGAGCCGGGTTGCGCGGTGCTACGGGCAATAGAAACAGGCGCGCTCGATAGTCGCCGACTGTCCAATTATAAAAAATTGCTGCGTGAAAATGCTCTGGCGACGGCAAGCCTGGCTGAGAAGCGCGCCCAAGGGCGGGAGTTCGCGAAAATGGTCAAAGAAGTTAAAGCCCTGAAACAAAAAAAGGGTGAACCCTGACATCTGACAGGACCGGCTCTCCTTGTTGGTTGCCAATTAAGCTTGGGAGCGCTCCGGGAAAGGCAGAGTTCTTAACATTCTTTATATGATCCAAATCAGTGTCGGCCTGCTCCGCTTAGGCGAATATTTGCCCTGAACCACTCCGGTCACTGGAGCACAGTCAATGCAAACCCCGCCGATTTTCAATAGTGCCCGTGGCAGTCTGCTCCTGACCATGTTGTTTCACTGGCAGTTAATTAATCCGCTCTGGCCCGATGCGCAGCCCTGGGATACGGTTATTCTCGTTGTCGTGACTATCCTCGTCGTGTGGTGGCACAGGCAGACAATGTTCAGTCGCGAAGGAGCGGTAACCGACGTCGTACCGGTAACTTCCGGCTTGTCAGCAAAGGCAGGGAGGTAGAGGATGGACTATTTCCAAAGGGTCAGTAAAACTTGGCAGCACCATGAGCTTAGCTGCCCCCCGGATTATAAAGAACTGGTGCGCTACGCCACCCTGGCGGCCTCCAGCCATAATACTCAGCCCTGGATATTCAGGCTTGAACCTGATCGCATTGGCATCCTGCCCGACTTTTCCAGGCGCTGTCCGGCTGTGGACCCGGACAATCACCATCTTTTTGCCAGCCTGGGGTGCGCCACCGAGAATCTGTTGCTTGCGGCCCAGGCCGCGGGGCTGGCAGGGCGCTGTCACTTCGATGCGGCAACATCAGGGGTGGTGATTGACTTTGAAAAGGCCACTGCCGTGGAATCTGATCTTTTTAAAGCGATTCCCTTGCGCCAATGCACTCGCGCAGAATATGACGGGGTGCCGCTATCGGCTGCGCAAACACAAAAGCTCCGGGATGCAGCACAGGGAACGGGGGTATCCGTGCTGTTGCTCACCAAGGCTGAACAAAAAGAGCGGGTGACAGAGTACGTCGTTAAAGGCAACGACGCCCAGTTTGGCGACCCGGCATGGTCTGAGGAACTGCTATCCTGGATTAGATTTAACGCCAAAGAAGCGGTGCGCTCGGGCGATGGCCTTTACGGCCCTGTAATGGGGTCACCCGATGTGCCGCGCTGGCTGGGATGGCTGGCGATGAAGGCCATATTCTCCGCTAACAAGCAGAACCACAGAGATCGCCGACATATCCGAAGTTCCTCGGCGATTGCCATTGTTCACTCAGAGGTGGATGACATACCCCATTGGATTGAAGCGGGCCGCTGTTATCAGCGCCTTGCTCTGCAGGCCGCCGCCCTGAATCTGTGCACAGCCTTTATTAATCAGCCGGTGGAGGTGGCCACACTGCGACCTGAATTTGCCCGCGCAATGGGTATTGGTGGGCATCGGCCGGATCTGGTCGTGAGGATCGGCCACGGCCCGGCAATGCCCCGTTCTATCCGCCGGCCGGTTGAGGAGGTGATTGGATGAATACCCTGGCCCTGGTATTGATTATCTTGGCCGGACTGACGCTTTCATTCTGGCGGCTGTTGGATCGCCGGGCTGATCGCCAAGCCATGCATGAACTGGCGCTGAGTCAGCCGGCGCAGCCGGTATCGTTCAGCGCAGAGATGGTGGCCCATCTGCCGGAGCCGGTTCGCCGCTACTTTTTGTACACAATCAGACTGGGTACCCCCCTGTATACCGTCGCCCGCATCAGGATGAAGGGGCGCTTTGGGATGGGTGACAGAGATAAACCTGGCTATCTGGACTTTACGGCCACGCAGGTACTGGCCATGCCCGCAGGATTCGTCTGGCAAATGCGGGCTAAAGGGGGGCTGATGAGACTGTCCGGCTCTGACAGCCATAGCTGGACAAGGTTCTGGCTGATGGGAATATTGCCGGTGGCCCGCCAGGGGGGAGACCCGGACCATACCCGTTCAGCCTTTGGCCGTTATGTTGCAGAGTCGGTATTCTGGACGCCAGGGGCGTTATTGCCCGGTCCGGGAATTAGCTGGGAAAGCAGGGACCCGGATCATGCGCGGGTCACCATTGATTATCGGGGGTTGTCGCAAGCCGTTGATCTTAAGCTGGCATCTGATGGCCAGCCCACAGAAGTCCGGTTTGAACGATGGAGCAATGCCAATCCTCAGAAGCGCCACAGGCTACAACCTTTTGGCGGCTATCTCAGCGAATTCCAAACTTTCGGCGGATTTCGCCTGCCGACTCATGTGGAAGCCGGGAATCATTTTGGCACAGAGCAGTACTTTGCGTTTTTTGTAGCGGACGTGACTGCAGTCGAGTATCCCCATGACTGAAGCCAGGCACGGGTTGACCACACTGAAAGGTTGGGATGACTCGCACCCCTTGCTCGCATTTCCCATGGTCTACCTGGGTTGGGCCTATCTCTTCTGGGCGCCCATGTTGTGGTCCCAAACGTCGGTATGGTCGTTGCCAAATCTGTTATGGTTCCTGATCGGCGGTGCCAGCCCGTTACTGGCGGGCCTGGGACTGGCGGCACTGACAGGCGGTAAGACGCAGGTCCTCGACCTGGTCCGTCGGTTGCTGGACTGGCGGCGTATTCCCGGCCGCTGGTGGTTGACGATCCTGCTTTTCTGGCTTTGTTTTGACCTGATCATGGCTGGCCTGGCCGTTGTGCTGGGAATCACTGACTCGCCCCTGGATGTTCACTGGACTTTGCTTCAAAACCCGGGCCCCTTGTTGTTTCTTCTCCTGCTCTCGTTCGTGTTTCCGGCTATCGAGGAGATAGGCTTGCGTGGCGTCTATCTGGACAGGTTGCAACAGCATTTCGGTCCGGCAACGGCGGGCCTGATCAACGGGGCGGTATGGGCTGCCTGGCACGCGCCATTTGTCTGTTTCCCCGGCTACTATGCCGATATCTCATTCAACCCTGAGCTTTACTGGTGGCTACCGATGATCCTCTGCCAGACCCTGTTGCTCGTCCAGGTCTATAACCAGACAAATCGGAGCATCCTGGCGGTGTTGATCTTTCACGGCATGATGAATTTTACCGGCGAATGGCTTCGAATCTCATCAGACATGTACCCTTTTATGTTGTCCGGCAACGTGCTGGCTGCCGCACTTTTGCTTATTTGGTGGAATAACAAGAAGGTCTGATCTATGTCCTGGATGGTAATACTCACACAGGTTATTTTACCGCTGGTGCTGCTGGCCTGGGTGGCACTTTGTCCTGCGGGCGGATGGCTGGCCCGGGCCCTTCAACTGCTTTCAGTATCGGTGGTACTGCTGGCCATCGGTCTGGTGTTTTTGTGGGTTGTACCGCCGTTTTGGATGCCCTGGGCCTACGGCTTGATACTGTTAATCATTGTGGTTACCCGGCTCATCCGTAAAGGTTTCCCCGGGCCAGGGCTATGGCGGACTTCGACGGTAAACTCAGCCGTGATTCTGGTGGTAGCGGTGCTCGGATTGCCCGGCGGTTACCTGATAGGGCAGGCAGTGACAGGACGGATATTACCCGACGAGACGGTGGTGGACATCGCCAGTCCCTTGCCCTCCGGGCATTATCTGATTGCCCACGGAGGAAGCTCACCAGTGGTCAATGCGCATCTCAAAACCCTGGATCAGGCAGTGGAACGCTTTCGCCCCTGGCGGGGTCAGAGCAAGGCTTTGGACATTTTCAAAATCACCCCGTTTGGGTTTCATAAAACTGGCTGGCAGCCGAGCAATCCGGCCAGATACAGGACCTTTGGCGTGCCCGTCCTCTCTCCATGTAATGGCGAAGTGGCCTTGCTGGCCGATGGGATAAGAGATATGACGGTTCCTCAAATGGACCGCGACCATATGGCCGGCAACTATGTCGCTATCGATTGCGGGGATTTCTTCGTCATTCTCGCCCATTTACGGCAAGGAAGTATTGTCGTAGAGACCGCAGACAAGGTAAAAACCGGTGACCTGCTCGGACAGATGGGCAACTCGGGAAACAGCTCACAACCGCACCTGCATCTGCATGCTCAAAAAGGTCTGCCGCTGGACGCCCCCTTATCTGGCGAGCCGGTGTGGCTCACCATCAACAATCGATTCCTGGTACGTAACAACAGACTTCAGGTTGTTTATTAACAATCACTAAGGACCGTATGGTCCAAGGTTTGCCTTTCGGCAATTGCAGCCGCCGGTGATACTATGCACTTATCTGAGCAGCAATGGATAAATACAGAGTGGGCAAACACAGGCAAGCAGACGGGAAGTCAAGGCAGGGACTGCCCAACAGCGGGCACCTGGATGCCTTTATCGACAACCTGTGGCTGGAAAAGGGCTTAAGTGATAATACCCTGTCGGCTTATCGTTCCGATCTGAGCAAGTTCTGTGAGTTTCTGCTACCCGATGGCACCGTGCTGGATAGCATAGGTTTGCAGGATATCCAGGCTTATCTTGCTCACCGTTATGACGGGGGGCTGTCTGAGCGCAGCACCGCCCGCTTCCTGTCCAGCTTGCGGGCATACTGTGGCTTTCTGATCCGCAATCAGGTCCGTGACGATGATCCGGTGATCCTGTTGCAAAATCCCAAGCTGGGCCGCCCCCTGCCTAAAACCCTCAGCGAAAGCCAAGTCGAAGCCTTGCTGGAGGCCCCTAACCTGGACGACCCTGTGCAACTGCGGGACAAGGCCATGCTGGAAGTGCTTTATGCTACCGGTCTTCGGGTCAGCGAGCTGGTCAGCCTGAGAATGGGCCAGCTCAGCCAGGTCCAGGGAGTAGTGCGGGTGACGGGGAAGGGCAATAAGGAGCGGCTGGTGCCGCTGGGTGAAGTGGCGCTGGAGTGGCTGCAGACTTATCTTCGCCAGGGCCGCGCCATGTTACTTAACCGGCCCACCGATGTGCTGTTCCCATCCAGTCGCGGGCAGCAGATGACCCGGCAGACTTTCTGGCATCGGATCAAACATTACGCCACCATGGCCGATATCAACCGCGCGTCCCTGTCTCCCCATACCCTGCGGCATGCCTTCGCCACCCATTTGCTCAATCACGGCGCCGATTTGCGGGTTGTACAGATGCTGCTGGGTCACTCTGATTTGTCCACCACGCAAATTTACACCCATGTGGCCACCGAACGGCTGCAAAACCTGATTGAACAGCACCACCCCAGGGGGTGAAGAGTGGTAGTCGCAGACTATGCCGAGTGATTTAACATCACTCGGCAAGCGATGAACGCGACAAATTTTTCAGGAAAAAATTTGAACAGCTTCAGCTGGCCCAAAGGGCGCAGAACAGGGATAGTTCGAAGTAACGCAGGAAGTACGAGTTGGAGGAGCTACATCATGGATGTGCGCAAGTCTCACTTGAAGGAACAAATATAGCGCGAAGCTCGACCAGCCCTACTGCAAAGCGGAATCATCTGTCCGCGATACTGAGTCGGTTCAGCCCAGGGGATTGGGCACCTGAAACAGGCTTTCAGGCAAGGGTTGTGGGCGGCCGATGTAGTAGCCCTGTACTTTATTGATGCCAAGACGTTGCAACATAGCCAGTTCCTCCCGGGACTCCACCCCTTCGGCGATCACATCGCAATCCGTGCTCCGGGCAAATGACAAGAGCGCCGATGTGAGCGCCTGACGCCTCTTGTCCTGGTGGATGTTGCGGATCAGGCTGATGTCCAGCTTGATGACGTCGGCCTGCAACTCCAGTATATGCTGAAAACTGGCATAGCCTGCCCCAGCATCGTCCAACGCCACGTGTAATCCTCTATTGCGTAAGGGTTTGATGGCGTCCGACAACTTGCTGTAGTCCTGAATCTGCTCATGCTCTGTGACCTCCAGCACAATATTGTGCTGTTTGTGCTGGTTCAGCAGAGGCTTGAAGAATTCGCAGTTCAGATTGGCCGGCGAGATATTCAGGGCCAGATAACAATCCCTGGGGGCCCGTTCAAATGCTTGCATGGCCTCTTCAATGGCGGCCGCTTCAAGCTGAGTGCCCAGACCAATCTGTGCCGCCTCGCCGAACCATACATCAGGAGTGCGATAGGGTGTACTCCGGAACCTGGAGAGCGCTTCGTACCCGACAATACGATTTTCCCTGAGCGCATAGATGGGCTGGAACAGGATGTTAATCCGGGCCGGTTGCAAGACTTCATTCACGCGTTTGGTCATGGCGGCCAGGGCCCTGGCCGAGGTCATTCTGCTTTCAAGCTGTTTGCCCATGACCTCTGCAAATACCTTCAGGGTTTTCAGATCCCTGGACAGCAACTCATGATGGGCCTGGTGGCTGTAACAACAAAGGGTACCGTAAACTGTCTGATCCTCCAGGACGATGGGCACACCCAGGTAGGCACCAATATCGAGTTGGCGGGTAATGGGCATCCGACCTGTAACGGGATGCCGGCGGGCGTCGGGAATGATCCCTTCCAGGGTGCCATCGGCAATTTTTTTACAGTAGGTGGCCACCAGCTCATCACTCATGCCCTCGCGGACTTGTGTTTCGTTCTCTGTGGTGTCAAGTACGGAAATGTGCCGGCGGTTCCTGTCGAACTCACCCACAAAGGCGACATCCATTTCCAGATGGCGTCGCAGGATGTGCAGCAGGTGCTTGAAGTCGGCTGCGATTTTTTGCTGGTCAGTCTGAGATAAACTGACTGGTGCTGAAGATTTGTCTGGCATGTGAATCGTTCATCCTTCTGATACCCAATGCATCATGGCAATGGGTATACTCCCTTTGGATGAGAATAGAACAGTATTGGCCATCATACTATTTGCTGAGGCAAAACTTCATGAATGCCTGCTTCATGATATCCTTACAGGTATATGATTATGACTGTTAAATTAGATGTAACCTTTGACCCGGTACGCGGGTCTAAAGGGTATCCATATGAAGTATCGGGAGTCTTATGATCCAAAGAATGAAATATTTATGCCTGGTGGCCCTGGCCGCAGTCGCCTCTGTCAGTGCTCAGGCAGACGATCAGTACAAGGAGGTCCGCGACAAACTGGTGGGTACCCTGGGGCTGACGGTTACCACCATTGAACCGGCGCCGGTCCCTGGCCTGCTGCAGGCGCTGACCAACCGGGGCCTGTTCTATGTGACAGAGGACGGCAAGTATCTGTTACACGGCAGGGTCTTCAACCTGGATGCACAAATGCGCAATGAAACAGAGGAAACTCTGGCCAAAGTGCGGTTGGAAGGCCTGAAGGACTTTACCGATTCGGCCATCGAGTTTAAGGCTGACAAGGAAAAGTACAAGGTGACTGTTTTTACCGATACCACCTGCGGTTACTGTCGCAAACTGCATTCGCAAATTGATGAGTATAACGATCTGGGTATTACCGTGCGTTACTTGGCGTTTCCCCGGGGAGGGGTGGGTAGCGAAGGATTTTCCGAGCTGATGTCGGTCTGGTGTGCCAATAATCCGCAGAAGGCCTTGACCGATGCCAAGGCAGGCATGAATCTACCCAGCCGCACCTGCCAGACCAAGGTCAGCCAGCAGTACAATTTTGGCCAGCAGATTGGGATCCAGGGCACCCCGGCCATCATTCTGGATGACGGCTCCCTGATCCCGGGCTACCAGCCGCCCCAGGATCTTAAAAACCTGCTGGATGATATCCATTCCTGATCCGGCTTCGAGTCAGTATAATCAACAGGCCAGCCAGAACGCTGGCCTTATTTTTTGCAGAAAGATGACAGATGCTCAATATCAGGCAACGTACCACTCAGCCATGGCAAATCCCCAGCCTTGATCTGCACCCCAGGTTGCAGCAGATCTATTCGGCGCGTGGCATTCGCAGTGAGGAAGAGCTGGAGCGCAGTACCCACGCTCTCCTGCATTACCAGAAGCTGAAGGGGATGCCCGAGGCCGTGCAATTGCTGGCCGGGGCACTCAAGGATGGACGCAAGTTGATGATTATCGGCGACTTTGACGCCGATGGCGCCACCAGCACAGCCTTGTGCATGCTGGCCCTGAGGAGTATGGGCGCCGAAGCACTGGACTATCTGGTGCCCAACCGTTTCGATTTCGGCTATGGACTGAGTCCGGAGATTGTCGAACTCGCCCATCAGCAAGGGGCCGAGTTGCTGATTACGGTGGATAATGGCATTGCCTGTCTGGCGGGGGCAGCGAGGACTAAAGAACTGGGCATGCAACTGTTGATTACAGATCATCACCTGCCCGCCAGCTCATTGCCGCCAGCCGATGCTATCGTCAATCCCAATCTTAATGACTGCCCCTTCCCGTCCAAAAACCTGGCTGGGGTGGGCGTCGCCTTTTACCTGATGCTGGCACTGTGCCGGCATCTGCAAAAGAACGGTTGGTTTACCAGTCGGGACCTGCCGGTGCCCAATCTGACCGAATTGCTGGATCTGGTGGCCCTGGGAACAGTGGCCGATGTGGTCAGGCTGGATCAGAACAACCGTGTGCTGGTTCATCAGGGACTGCAACGGATCCGCAGCGGACAATGCCGGCCAGGTATACGGGCGTTGATTGAGGTGGCAGGCAGAGACTGTGCACAAATGGTTGCCTCTGACCTGGGTTTTGTCCTCGGCCCCAGGCTCAATGCGGCAGGTCGGCTCGATGACATGGCTATGGGCATAGAATGCCTGCTGGCCGGGGAGGAGACCCGGGCCAGGCAAATAGCCGTGCAACTGGACAGCCTCAACCGGGAGCGGCGCGAAATAGAAAGCGGTATGCAGGCAGAGGCAATGCGAACCCTGGAACAACTGAGCCTGGATGAAAGCGCGTTGCCCCCTGGCTTGGTGCTGTATCAACCGGACTGGCATCAGGGCGTCATCGGCATACTTGCCGGACGCATTAAAGAGCGGTATTTCCGTCCGACTATAGCCTTTGCCCACCAGGACGAACAAATTGTCAAAGGTTCGGCCCGCTCTATCCCCGGCCTGCATATCCGTGATTTACTGGAAGAAATCAACAGCCGGTACCCCGGCATTATCGACAAGTTCGGCGGCCATGCCATGGCGGCGGGCCTGTCGCTGAGGGTGGACAAATTACCGGCCTTCGAGACTGTGTTTGCCCAGATTGCCGAAGAATGGTTGAAGGACAGGCCCCTGCAAGGGGAGATCTGGTCAGACGGCATGCTGAGCGAGACGGAGTTGAGCCTGGACTTTGCCCACCTGCTTAAGCAGGCCGGCCCCTGGGGACAAGGGTTTGAGGAACCCTTGTTCGATGGCGAATTTGAACTGCTGGAGCAGCGCCTGGTCGGCGAGAAACATCTGAAGATGATGCTGCGGGGGCCAGGTGAAAAACTGGTGGATGCCATTGCCTTCAACGTGGATCTCAAGCAATGGCCGAATCGCCAGGTCCGTCAGGTGCGCATGGCGTATCGTCTGGATATCAACCAGTTTCGGGGCAAGATTTCTTTGCAGCTATTGGTGGAGGGCATTGCGCCGCTCTGAAGGCAGAGACTGGCGCAGGGCGACCAGTTGCTGTTCAAAGGGACTGGCGTATTCAGGGCGCTTGAGGATCCTGACCATTTCATTCGTGAGCCGGGCGCTCAACCGGATGACCTGTTCATATTCCTGACCGGACCGGCTGGCAAGAATCTGTGCGATCTTGTAGATATCTTTCAGGCAGCAGTCATTGATATCCTGATTGTACAGACGGGACAGATATTTGATGGATTCGGCGCTGGAGGTCTTGGCGCTGCCGTATTCTGTGGCTTTAAGGTCGGAAATTTTACCTCTGAGCAGCAGGGTTCTATCCTTCACATCTTGCATCAGCGTCAGGGCATGGTCGGCCAGCACGGGGTTAACCTCCTGCAGGCGCAGCTCCAGTTGTGAAAGTTGCGGCAGTTCCAGTCCCCGGATATCGGCCCTGCGATAGACTTGCCTGGCTTCCTGCAGCAATTCGTGCCCGTACAGGATGCTGCCGATATGTTGTTTGGGAGCCCTGAATGCCTCTTCAGTCAGTTGAAGACTGGCTTTGTCCAGCCACACGCCCGCTTCGTCATGGGCACGCTGGAGTCGGAGCATGGATTCTGTCTGTTCCGGTTCGCTTTCGCAGCCGGCCAGCAAAGCCAGAAGGAAGATGAGAGTGAGAGGTTTCAATTTGTTCCAGCCTTGGACTGCACCGTTTCCTGGCTTGAGCATAAGGTGGATTCTTTTTTAATACAAGCGGACAGAAAACAGAGGTAGGCATGAAAGCGCAGACCAGGAAATGGCTGGAGAAACACCCCAATCTGGTGCATTCGGAGAATATTAAAGTCGTTTCCCATGTACAGCGTGAGGAAGGCGACTGGTTGGTCAACAGCCTGATGCTGGAGGACGTGGACGTGCCGTTCAAGTTTAAACGCAAGCGGCGCTATAAAAGCCTGCAGGGAGCCCGGGTCAATGTCACCTATTATCCGGACACCGAAGTGGTGGCGGGGATGGAATTCGAATATATGAAAATTGTCCGTATCCGCCAGGCATGAGGGGCTCAGCCGGTCTCTGGCCGGCCCCTTACCACACGTTAGCCAGACTATGGGGATCCGGCCAACAACTGTTATCATAGCCAGCCTGTTTAACTGCCCGTTGGGGCCCATGCCAAACCCAGATCAGTCCGCTTTTGTGCTGCACCGTCGCCCTTACCGGGAGACCAGCTTCCTGGTGGAGGTATTCGGTCGCGAGAAGGGACGTCAGAGTTTTGTTGCCAGGGGGGTCAGAAACAGTAAGAGTGCCAACCGCAGCCTGCTGCAACCTTTTACGCCACTCCAGCTCAGTTTGAGCGGCCGCCATGAGCTGAAGAATCTCAGTCAGGTGGAAGCCCTGGGCTCTGCCATGCCGCTGGCCGGAAACGGGCTTTTCTCTGCTCTATATCTCAACGAGTTGTTGCTGCGTTTGCTGCCTGCGGAGATGCCATTCGAAAGTCTGTTCGATGCTTACCTGGCTGCGCTGAGAGCCCTGGCCGCAGGCGCGGCGCTGGAGCCTCTGCTGCGGACTTACGAACTGCTGCTGCTGAGCGAGTTGGGCTATGAGCTGGATTTTTGTCATGATTGCCACAGCGGTCAGCCCATCGCGCCAGAGGCGTTTTATGCGCTGGCCGCGGAGCAGGGGTTCTTTGCTCTGGCCAGGGAGGTGGCGAGTCAGAATTGTTTTCGTGGCCAGGATTTGCTGGATATTCAGGGCGGTGCCTGGCACAAGGGGTCATTGCGGGCGGCCAAACTGATCAACCGGCAGGCCCTGAAGCCTTTGCTGGGTGACAGACCACTGAAAAGCCGTGAGCTGTTTTTGCGTTCATAATGCCGGTTGGAATACTGAAACTGGTATAAGGAGTTTTGATGAGAGACATTTTTCTGGGGGTCAACATCGACCATGTGGCCACGCTCAGGAATGCCCGGGGCACCGCTTACCCCGATCCTGTCCATGCCGCTGAAATTGCCGAGCGGGCCGGCGCCGACGGTATCACCATTCATCTGCGGGAAGACAGGCGACATATTATCGACCGCGACGTGGAGATCCTGCGCCAGACCATTCAGACCCGCATGAATCTGGAAATGGCCGTTACCGAAGAAATGCTGGTCATTGCATCACGAATCAAACCCCAATTCTGCTGCCTGGTACCGGAAAAGCGCGAAGAGCTGACCACTGAAGGCGGCCTGGATGTGGCCGGACAGCAGCATAAAATCCGGCTCGCTTGCGGGCGGCTGGCCGCCGAAGGCATTGAAGTCTCGCTGTTTATCGACGCAGATAAACGCCAGATAGAAGCGGCCGCCGAGTCCGGCGCCGGCTACATAGAAATCCACACGGGCCAGTACGCCGAGGCACACAATGAGTCAGAACAGCAGGCCGAACTGGCCAGGATCATTGAAGGGGTGAAGTATGCCCATGGACTGGGGCTGAAGGTCAATGCCGGTCACGGTCTCACTTACCATAACGTCAAACCTGTGGCCGCCATTGCTGAGATTGTCGAGCTGAACATCGGCCACGCCATAGTGGGGCGGGCCGTATTTGACGGGCTGGCCAAAGCGGTGGCGGATATGAAGCGTCTGATGCTGGAAGCAAGAGGGTGAAGACTAAGGCGTCAGGAGTGGAAAGATCAACGCCTTACACCTTTCTCGTCACGCCTCACTTGCGAGGTTAAGCATGGCGATAATTGGTATAGGTACGGATATTGTGGAAATTGCCCGCATTCAGGTGCAACTGGACAAGTCATTGCGTCTGGCAGAGCGGGTGCTGACAGAAAATGAGCTGATGGAGTTTGAAAAGCAGAAATTCAAAGCCCGTTTCCTGGCTAAGCGTTTTGCCGCCAAGGAAGCCATGGTCAAGGCTGCCGGGTGCGGCATCGGCCAGGGCATCGGCTTTACGCAGATGGAGATCCGGCATTTCGACAGCGGTCAGCCTTACCTGTTCCTCAGTGGCAATCTGCTGACGCATTGTCAGTCAATGGGCATGACCTCCAGCTACATCAGTATTGCCGATGAACAGCGTTATGCTGTGGCTACTGTGGTCCTGGAGAGGGGCTGAGTATGGTGCAGATCTACCGTTCATCCCGTAAACCCAAAAAGACACACGCCGGCCAGAACCTGACATTGACTATTGATGATATGGAGCATGGCGGCCTTGGGGTTTGCCGTAGCCATCAGCCCGTCGTGTTTGTGGAAGGTGCCTTGCCGGGGGAAACAGTAAAGGTACGGGTGACCGATCAGAAAAGCCGGGCCTGGCAGGCCGTCGCGACACAGGTGCTGCAGCCGAGTCCGGAACGTACTGTGCCCTTTTGTCCGCACATTCAGACCTGCGGAGGCTGTCAGAATCAGCATATTGGCCAGTCTGATCTGCTCAGGTACAAACAACGGGCGGTGGATGCCCTGCTAAGGCGTCTGGCGGGACTGGAGAATATCAACTGGCAACCGGCACTGCATGGAGAGGATCGTCGCTACCGGCGCAAGGCCAGGCTGGCAGTGGACGCCCAGAAGAAGGGACAGGTGCGGGTGGGATTTCGCGGTAAGGGTTCGGATCAGGTGATCACTATCCGCGAATGCCAGATCCTGACCGCTCCATTGCAAGCCCTGTTGCCGGATTTTCTGGCCCTGATCAAGGGTCTGCGAACCGTAAAGCACATTGGTCATATCGGCCTGCTGGATGCTGACAATCAGACTCAGGTGTGCCTGCGGATCACCGCCGGCCTGCACCCACAGGATCGAACGCAACTTTCGGCTTTTGCCGTTCTGCATCGATGCAACCTGTTGTTGGAAACGAGCAGGGGACAGTTTGAGCTGCTGCATGGAACGGAACAGCAGGCCCGGTATCAGTTACCCGGGGATATCAGTGTTGAGGTGGCGCCGAACGACTTTATCCAGGTTAACGGTCCCATGAACCAGTCGATGATCGCCCAGGCTATCGAATGGCTGGGGATTGAAGCAGGCGATCAGGTGCTGGATTTTTTCTGCGGAGTGGGCAATTTCAGTCTGCCCATGGCTAGGCAGGGTGCCAGGGTGCTGGGATTTGAAGGCATGCCAGAGATGGTGCAAAGGGCCACCGAGAATGCCCGTTCCAATGGGTTGGGCAACGTACATTTTATGGCGGCCGATCTGAGCGATGAGCATGCCCTGAAGTCCTGTCTTTCAGAGGGGACGGAGGCCACGCAAGCCAATAAGGTATTGCTGGATCCGGCCAGGGCCGGAGCACAGGAACTGATGCCGTTTCTGCATAAACTCCAGCCACAGAAGATCCTCTATGTGTCCTGCAACCCGGCAACCTTTGCAAGGGACGCGGCGCCCCTGGTTGAGAAAGGCTGGCAACTGGATAGAATAGCCCTGATGGATATGTTCCCCAATACGGCCCATACGGAATTGATGGCGCTTTTCTGCAATCCCTCTCAAGTCCGATGAACCGCTAGGAGGACCCTCAGCTCATGGTTTCCATTCGCAAGGTGCACAAACAGACAGTGGCGTTTCCAGACTGGCTGGCGTCTCTGAATCTGCCTTCCGACACTGCAGCCAAGCTCAGTGTGCTGAATCAACGTCATGGCTGTTCCCTGGTGGGACGGGAAATGGTCGAAATTCTGCACGAGCTGCACATGGATGATGAGACACTGCAGACGGCCCTGATGCTGCCTGTTTTGGAACAACAGGGTTGGGATGAAGAGAAGATTAAGGAACAGTTTGGCGAGGCTATTTGGCATCTGGTGGAAGGGGTCAGACGCATGGACGCCATTCGCACCCTGCACAACAACAAGCAGGCCCGTACGGATGAAGCCCAGATCGACAACCTGCGCCGAATGTTGCTGGCCATGGTGGAAGATGTTCGCGCAGTGGTGATCAAGCTGGCTGAACGGATTTGCACCCTGCGTGAAGTAAAAAATGCCGATGAAGAAACCCGGGTGCTGGTGGCCAGGGAATGCGCCAGTATCTACGCGCCGCTGGCAAACAGGTTGGGCATAGGCCAGCTCAAGTGGGAACTGGAGGACATGTCCTTTCGCTACCTGCATCCTGAGACCTACAGGCAGATAGCCGGTTTGCTGGATGAAAGACGGGAGGACAGGGAGCTGTACATCCAGGATTTTGTCGCTAACCTGCAGAAGCAGCTTAAGGAACAACAAATTCGCGCCGAGGTCTACGGCCGGCCCAAACATATCTACAGCATCTGGAAGAAGATGCAGAAAAAACACCTTGGTTTCGAGGAACTGTTCGACATCCGGGCAGTGCGTATCATTGCCGAGCGCTTACAGGATTGCTATGGCGCGCTCGGCATCGTACATGCCAACTGGAAACATATTCCCCGCGAATTCGACGATTACATTGCCACCCCCAAACCCAATGGCTATCAGTCTATCCATACGGTCGTCGTGGGACCAAAGGGCAAAGCGGTGGAGATACAGATCCGTACCCAGCAGATGCATCAGGATGCCGAACTGGGGGTTGCCGCTCACTGGAAATACAAGGAAGGCAGCCCGGGTGGCCGGAGCGGTTATGAAGACAAGATTAACTGGCTGCGGAAAATACTGCAGTGGCAGGAAGAGATGGCCGAGTCTGGTGATCTGGTGGAAGAACTGCGCAGCCAGGTATTTGATGACAGGGTCTATGTATTTACCCCCAAAGGTGATGTGGTGGATCTGCCGCTTGGCTCCACGCCGCTGGATTTTGCTTACTATATCCACAGCAATGTAGGGCACCGTTGCATTGGGGCCAAAGTCTTTGGCCGTATCGTGCCTTTTACCTATCCCCTGCAGACCGGGGATCAGGTGGAGATCCTGACCGGCAAGCAGCCTAACCCAAGCCGGGACTGGATGAACCCCCATCTGGGCTATGTGCATTCTTCGCGGGCCAGGGCCAAGATCCATACCTGGTTCAAGAAGCTGGACAGGGACAAGAACCTGCAGGCCGGCAGGGAAACGCTGGAAAAAGAACTGCAGCGCAGCAATATTCCACTCAAGGACGCCGTCGCCGCCTGCGAGAAGTTTAACCTGAGTAGCCTGGATGACTTGTTCGTGGCTATAGGTGGAGGCGATGTACGTCTTTACCAGGTGGTGAATTATCTGCAGCAGCGACATGCCCCGCCGCCGGAGAGGGATCCGCGCATCAAGAAAAGGACCGGCATAGCAGCCGGCAAAGATGCGGTGGTCGTGGAAGGCGTGGGTAACCTGATGAGCCAACTGGCCGGGTGTTGTCAGCCCCTGCCTGGAGATCCCATCCAGGGCTTTATCACCCAGGGACGGGGAGTCAGCGTGCACCGGGAAGACTGTGAACAGCTCGCTCATCTGATGCAGGAGCATCCAGAGCGAGGTATTGAGGTCAATTGGGCCAGTTCCCGCGCCCCTTCTTTCGAATCCAGGGTGGAGATCCACTGTGCTGACCGTGACGGCATACTACGGGACATCACCACCGTACTGGCCAATGACAAGATTGGCCTGTTAGGCGTCAACAGCCAGAGTAACAGCAAAGAGCATACGGCACGTATTACCCTGACTCTGGAAGTGAAAGATCTCAACAGCCTGTCAAAGATCATCGCCCGGCTGAAAACCGTCAACGGTGTGGCCGAGGTGCGGCGCACCGAGCATTGATAGATCCATACGTAGAGGAATCGTTGGTCAGTGCCACGTTCCTCAGACTTAATGTCTAATCCGATTGGAAGGAAAGCGATTTGACCATTATCAACGATCAGAACTATCCCCACCTGGACAAACTGCTATGGGTAATGGATAAATTGCGCGACCCCCAGACGGGCTGTCCCTGGGATCTCAAGCAAAGTTTCCAGACCATTGTGCCCTATACCCTGGAAGAAGCTTATGAAGTGGCCGATGCTATTGAGAAGGGCAGCATGGAAGAGATCAAGGAAGAATTGGGCGACTTGCTGTTTCAGGTGGTGTTTTATGCCCGGCTGGGCAAGGAGCAGAATCAGTTCGATTTCGAAGCCGTTGCCGCCGCCGTTGCCGACAAACTCATACGCCGCCATCCCCATGTATTTGGTGACAGGGTATTGACAGAAACCGAGGTAAAGGCCAACTGGGAAGCGGAAAAAGCCAGGGAACGGGCACAAAAGCACAGAGACGGGGAAAGCAGTGTCCTTGACAATATACCCCCTGTGCTGCCGGCCCTCAGCCGGGCTGCCAAAATTCAGAAGCGTTGCGCCACCGTGGGTTTTGACTGGCCCGATACGGATGGCGTCTTTGCCAAAATTCAGGAAGAAATCCTTGAGGTTCAGGAAGAGCTGCAAAGACCCCAACGGGATGAGCAGGCCCTCGAAGAAGAGCTGGGTGATTTGCTGTTCGCTACCGTAAATCTCGCCCGCAAACTGAAAAAGGATCCGGAAACCCTGCTCAGAAAAGCCAACAGCAAATTTGAGAAACGCTTCCGGCAGGTAGAGATGCAGATTTGCGCATCTGGCATGAGCCTGGAAGAAGCCAGTCTGGAGCAAATGGAGCGGGTCTGGCAGCAGATTAAACATGCCTGAGACATCTGTCTCCAGACTGCGTGAGACAAATGAGTTCTGGACCACCCAATTTTGCCCGGACATTGAGTCCGCCCGTTAAATCTACACAAAGTACCGACTAATCAAATAGTTGTCTTAAGAGGCCTGGGCAGCTATGGTTTCTATTGAGTCCCTTTGTTGTCCAGTCTGAATAGGGGTTCTGAACTGCAACGCCCCGGGGAGCCGTACTAAAGGATCCCCACTACCTGCGCGGAGAAGGATTCGGAGTCGCTTGTGTTAGCCCATCAGCAATTGTTTAGCTTGCGTCTTGTCGATTATCTCGCTCCTGAATCGGTGGAGATATTTGACAGTTGGCGCTTTATGGGTCGCGATTGGTGCGGGGAAGCCTTTGGTGCGACCGAATTCCTCCGTCCCAGAGAGAAGCCTGAGCAGACACATCTGGTGAATCTGGATTTGCAGGAGATGCCGGCAAACCAGATACGGGCGCTTCTCGCCCGCCTGGATCTTGCCCTCAGACCTGGCATGACTGAGCAACAGGTAGTGGACCAACTGGGAGTGCCCGCTAAGGTGCATGATTTCTTACCCTACAGGAAGACCCTGGATTACCAGATTTTTCAGCCTGACCCGTACCAACTTTCCCTGACTTTACGTATAAATGATGGACTTAGCAGCATCTTATTGTTGGCAGAAGAGCTGAACAAATAGACACTCTCAGACAGTAAGGACTGGGGCCATTATCAGCACCTGCCACAATCTATGGGAAACGTTCAGCAGTTGGGGTTGCAGTATCTATGAGTGAAAGTCAAACAGTGAGAAAACATGAAATCTTCTCCACTACAGTAATGGAATTCTGGTTGGAGGAACACCAGAGTTGGAATCCGCAACTCAAGCAGGTCGTTAAGAAGGAGCAACTGGAAGGACCGGGCCTGAGCAAAACCAACAAGGGGGGATGGCATTCTGACAAGTCTTTGCACAGGAAAACCGATCCCAGCGTGCAAACATTGGTGCAGCACATCCGCCAATCGTTGTCAGAGTGGGCCATGGCCACCTTCGTTCTGGAGGAGCGGCCCGAGGCAGAAAAATGGGACATTGAGCTCTGGGCCAACATTAACGGCAAAGGGCACTTCAACAAGGCGCATGATCATTTCCGCTCCGGCATAGTTGCCAGCGGTTGCTACTATCTGCAGACCAATGACCGGATGGATGAAGGTCGCATTATCTTTCTGAACCAACTAAGCCTGCCGGACTTTACTGAATCCGCGATGAGACCCCGCCAGCAGTCCTTTGCAATATCGCCCAGAGACGGGCAGTATCTGATTTTTCCCAGTTGGCTGGGGCATCTGGTAGAGCCGCATAGTTATGATGGTGAACGTATCAGCCTGGCTTTCAACGCCGGACACCCGAGCCTGATGGTCAGGCGTAAGGGGGACCGCCTGGTCAGGGAGAAACTGAGGAAGTTGCTTAAGTGAAGACCAGACGATAAGAAAGGGGAGAGTCACAGGTGAAAACTATCGGTCTGTTGGGAGGGATGAGCTGGGAAAGCACGCTGGTCTACTACCGGGCCATCAATCAGGAAGTCAAACGTCGGCTGGGTGGTCTGCACAGCGCCAGAATATTGATTAACAGCCTGGATTTTGCCGGCATAGAGATTCTGCAGCGTAAAGGAGACTGGCAATCGGCAGGGGTGCAACTGGCCGAGGCCGCTCAGGCGCTGCAAAGAGCTGGGGCAGACTTTATCCTGATCGGCACAAACACTATGCATAGAGTCGCGGACGAGGTGGAAGGTGCGTTGAGGGTTCCGCTGCTGCATATTGCCGATGCCACAGCCGAAGAGCTGAACAGAAGGGGCATCAGCAAGGTTGGCCTGTTGGGCACAGCATTTACCATGGAACAGGCGTTCTACCGCGACAGACTGGCCAGGCGGCAGATAGAGGTCATCATTCCGCCGCAGGCACAGCGCCAGGAAGTGCACAGGGTTATCTATGAGGAGCTATGTCAGGGCCAGTGCCTGGACGCTTCCAGACAGAGGTACCTGGAGATCATTGACGCGCTGCACAGAGCCGGCGCTGAAGGGGTCATTCTGGGCTGTACCGAGATAGGCTTGCTGGTTAATCAGGATGACACGTCGATGCCGCTTTTTGATACTTGTGCCATTCATGCCTGCAAGGCAGTGGATTGGGCGCTATCCTAACTAGGGCGTGTTTATCTTTCATATTGACACTCTGCTGGAGGCCATTTTTTTGCCCAGCAAGGAAGAAGGAGTGCGGTTTAGTGGGCCTAAATAAGCGACTGATGACGCCGCTGGACGGAAAAATGGCCCCAGCCCGAAGGGTTGAGGCTAAAAACCCCTCACTCTGCGTTGCTCCCAACTTGTTTAGATGGCTAAACGTCGTTACTCGCGCCTTGATTGAGGAGTTTTTCGCTCTCAACAGAGGCCAATATGAAAGATAAACACGCCCTAGGGATAGGTCACGCCAATCATTAAAAACTGCAGAGGAGATGCAAATGGCAGAAATTACATTAAAAGGAAACACCGTCAGAACCAAAGGCCAGCTTCCAGAGGTCGGTAGCCAGGCTCCTGCTTTTAAGCACTTGGTTAAGGCGGATCTTTCTGAAGTCAGTTCCGATGAGTTCCGGGGCAAGCGGCTGATTCTGAATATCTTTCCTTCCCTGGATACCGAGACCTGCGCCATGTCGGTTCGCAATTTTAACCAAAAGGCCACCGATCTGGAAAATACGCATGTGTTGTGCGTTTCCGAAGACCTGCCTTTTGCGATCGGTCGGTTCTGCGGCGCGGAAGGGATCACTAATGTGGTGGCAGCGTCGAGTTTCCGTTCCGGTTTTGGCGATGACTATCAGGTCCGCATGACCTCAGGTCCCTTGTCCGGCCTGCTCTCTCGTGCTGTGGTGGTGATCGACGGTTCAGGCAAGGTTTTATACACCCAACAGGTGGCAGAGATAGCGGACGAGCCTGACTATGATGCTGCTCTGAATGCGTTGAAGTAATTCCGCTGACAAGAAAGCAAAAAAGCCGGTCTGAATCAGTCCGGCTTTTTACCATTGCAACAGTATTACAGCCTAGAGTTCGCGGCTGAACACCGACTCAAGATTCAGTCCCTGATGGCCAAGCATGTCACGCAGGCGTCGCAGGGCTTCGACCTGAATCTGTCTGACCCGCTCCCGGGTCAGGCCGATTTCCGCGCCCACATCTTCCAAAGTGGAGGGCTCGTAACCCATCAGGCCGAATCGCCTGGCCAATACTTCGCGCTGTTTGGCGTTCAGTTCATTCAGCCAGTGGACGATACTCGAGCGCATGTCCTTATCCTGCAGCTCATCTTCCGGTCCATGACCTTTCTCATCGGCGATAATGTCCAGCAGCGCCTTGTCATTGTCATTCCCTATGGGGGTATCCACCGAACTGATGCGTTCGTTCAGACGCAGCATTCTGGTGACATCCTCTACCGGCTTGTCCAGCGCCTCGGCAATTTCATCGGCGGTGGGCTCGTGGTCCAGTTTCTGTGCCAGTTCGCGGGCGGCACGCAGATAAACATTCAGTTCCTTGACCACATGAATAGGCAGGCGAATAGTGCGGGTCTGGTTCATAATGGCGCGCTCTATGGTCTGGCGGATCCACCAGGTGGCATAGGTCGAAAAGCGGAATCCCCGTTCGGGATCGAATTTTTCCACCGCCCGAATCAGTCCCAGGTTACCTTCTTCTATCAAATCCAGCAGTGCCAGTCCCCGGTTGTTATACCGGCGGGCAATTTTTACCACCAGTCTGAGGTTACTGACAATCATGCGTTTTCGGGATGACTCGTCGCCCTTCAGGGCGCGGCGCGCGAAGTAAACTTCTTCTTCGGCAGACAGGAGTGGAGAATAACCGATTTCTCCGAGGTACAATTGTGTCGCGTCGAGATTGCGATGCACTTCTTCCTGGTTGGCAAGAATCTCTTCCATGGGGTCAACTTCGTCTTCTACATCCTCTATTTCGGATTCGACAACGTCGTCAACTTCGTCATGCAATTCGGCATCGGCGATGGCAGTTTTTTTCTGACCCATAACAGCATCTCCATCAATTTATCTGTTGGTTGGTAAAGTTCCCCTCTTTCTAACGTAACTTCTTATTGTTTATTGTTTTTATTGATCCGGAAGAAAACGCAGTGGGTCAACCGATTTGCCTTTGTAACGTATTTCAAAGTGCAACATGACCCTAGACGTACCACTGTCTCCCATTTCAGCTAATTGTTGTCCTGCTTCCACCCATTGCTGCTCCTTTACCAGGATGCGGCTGTTGTGAGCGTAAGCCGTCAGGTAGGCATCTGAATGTTTCACAATAATCAGATTACCAAAGCCCCGTAAGGCATTCCCTGTGTAAACAACTTTGCCAGCTGCGGCGGCCAGAATCGGCGTACCAGCAGCATTGGCGATATCTATTCCTTTGTTACCCTGTTCTGTCAGGGAAAAGCGCCCAATCAATTTTCCTTTGGCTGGCCAAGTCCAATCACTGACCTGCCTGGGAAAGTCGTCCGGCTCTGTTTTTGCGGTGGACTTTTGAGCATCTTTAAAACCACCATACGCCTGCTTTTTCGGAGGGTCAACTGGCTGATTTGCTTTTATTTTTGAGGTCCGACCAGATGGTTTTGCTGCGGATTTTGTGCTTGCCTGGCGTGATTCTGACAAGCGTATTTCCTGTCCGGGGTAGATGTTATAAGGGGCTGTGAGGCCATTGAACCGGGCCAGATCCTGGTAGTCATTGCCCGAATACCAGGCGATGGAAAACAGCGTATCGCCTTTTTTTACCCGGTAAGTTTCACCGGTACCCATCTGCTCAAACTGGCGGAAGGATTTCGCTTCACTCAATTCCATCACAGGGGCGGGGGCGGAACGACTACCGCAGCCATTGAGCATCCATGCAGACACAATCAGGGGGATCCAGCTTCCTCGCCAGCCCAGCATCCTGATTACCTCAATATCAGGTACAGGACAATGGCCAGCACGACCATGGCCCAGCCCAGAAATTCAACATAGTCCCTGAGCCGTGCTTCCATTCTGGCTCCTCCCCATCGCATCAGGCCTGCCACCAGATAGAAGCGCATTGCCCGGCCCAAGGCCGAGGCCAGCAGAAAGGGCAGAAAAGCCATCTGCAGGAAACCGGCACTGATAGTAAAGACTTTATAAGGGATGGGCGAGAATCCGGCCAGGAATACCACCCACACGCCGTAGGCTTCAAACCAGGATACCGCCTTGTCCATTCTGGCCTGGTAGCCCATCTCCTGGATCCAGGGCTGTAACAGGGATTCAAATGCCAGCAGACCCAGCAGATAACCGGCGATACCGCCGAGCACCGAAGCGCAAGTCGTCAGCAGGGCATAGGACCAGGCTTTGTCAGGTCGGGCAAGGGACATGGGGGCCAGCATCACATCGGGGGGAATGGGGAAGAACACCGACTCTGCAAACGTCATCCCGCCCAGGTACCAGGGGGCATGCCTGTGCCTCGCCCAGACCATGGCTTTGTCATAACAGTACTGAAACAGCTTCAAATGACGGCCCCAGGCACCAGCGGCACAAAACGCACGGCTTCGACCACTTGTTGTTCGTATTCTTCGCCGTTGCGGGTCACGGCCAATAGCTGCTGGCTGGCCTCCCCGATGGGGATGATCAAGCGGCCGCCGTCATTCAACTGTTCAAGCAGCTTCTGAGGCATGCGACTGGCAGCGGCAGTGACGATGATGGCATCAAAGGGCCCCTTGCTGGCCCAACCTTCCCAGCCGTCTCCGTGCTTCATGGCGATATTGTGAAGATCCAGGGACTGCATGCGGCGTTTAGCCTGGTATTGGAGGGCCTTGATCCGTTCCACGCTGTACACCTTGCCGAACAATTGCGCCAGGATAGCGGTCTGATAGCCGGATCCTGTACCAATTTCGAGTATGTGACGGGCCGGATTGGGGGCGTCCAGCAAGAGTTCTGTCATCCGGGCGACGATATAGGGCTGAGAGATAGTCTGACCCTGGCCGATGGGCAATGCGGTGTTCTGATATGCCTGATGTTTCAGTGCATCGGGCAGAAACTGCTCCCTTGGGGTGGCGGCAATGGCCCTGAGTACGTCCGGGTTGGCTATGCCTTCCCTCTGCAGCAGTTGGGCTAAGGTATCGCCCTTGCGGGTCGTGGGTCTGAGTGCTTGTATCATCTGTGCTCTGTTATCGTTGTTATTAGAGTGCTTCTATCCAGGTCTGCATGTCTTCCAGGCTCTGATAGGCGGTCATATCCACGCTCAGCGGCGTCACCGAACAATAGCCGTTGGCGATGGCGTGAAAATCCGTGCCTTCCCCGGCGTCCTGCTCCTGGCCGACTTTGCCGTACCAGAAAATTTCCCGACCCCAGGGGTCCTGGCCCCGTACCATGGCTTCGGCTCGGTGCCTGCGCCCCTGGCGGGTTACCTGCAGGCCTTTGAGCCGGTCATGGGGCAGATCCGGGACATTAACGTTGAGAATCTGATCGGCTGGCAGCGGATGCTCTCCCAGTCGGCGGATGATATCCCTGACCACCTGGCCGGCGGTATCGAAATGGCCGCCCTGATAGTTGCACAGGGATACGGCAATCGCGGGCAGGCCCATATAGCGCCCTTCAGTCGCTGCCGCCACGGTGCCGGAATAAATCACATCATCGCCCAGATTAGCTCCATGATTAATCCCCGATACCACCAGTTGCGGGTCATCATCGAGAAAGCTGTTGATGCCCAGATGCACACAATCAGAGGGCGTGCCGTTGACCGCATAAAAGCCGTTTTTCATTTTCTGGATGCGCAGCGGCTGTTGCAGTGACAGGGCATTGCTGGAACCGCTGCAGTTACGATCCGGGGCAATGACCGTGACCTCGTGGTCTTGGCTTAACGCCTCATAAAGGCTGGCCAGTCCTTCGGCGTGCACACCGTCATCATTACTCAACAAGATCCGCATTTAGTTTCCCTCTGCCGGGTGGTTTTCAGTCTGAATCAATTCTCGGGTTACCGAGGTGGCGAATCCCCCTGACGGTAACTCGAAGCTCAGCTTCAGGGTATCGCCATTAAGCTGCCATTCCAACTCACAAGGATATTGCACCAAGGATCGCCTGTCCTGTTCAAGCCCCAACTGCTCCAGGCCCTGGATCAGCTCTGGAAATTCTAACGCGACCGATTGTTCCAGTGCCAGTGCCTGGCCTTTGGTGGCAAGGTCGCCCTTGCCCCACAGCGGCGCGCTGATCATGATGTCCCGCTCTGCCAGTCGCGAGATAAGGGTGCTGTCGGGCTCATCGGCACAAAAATAGCTCTGGCTGCCCCTAAGGATCATAATGTCCCCAGCCAGGGGCTGGCTGAAACAACTCCCTCGCAGCCGCCGGTTGATCACTTCGTTAAACAACCAGCTGCGCAGCGCCGATATGCACATTGAACGCTTTTGCCTGTCCCGGATGATTTCGCCACCCAGCATCCGTTCACCCAGGCGCAGGTTGCCGTCGTTCATACCAAAGCGTTGCTCGCCAAAGTAGTTGGGAACGCCATCGCTGAGGTGATTCAGTCTCTCCACCACCGAGTCCGGTGCTGACAGGCCCTTCAGCGTCAATTCAAACTGATTGGCCTTGTGGGTGCCGGTGCGGAGTTTTTTATTATGCCGCACAGCCCTGAGTATTTCTGCACCAGGCACCTGGAAGGCCGACCAATCCGGATCCTGTTTGCCGGGCAGGTGCAGGCCTATCCATTGTTCGGTGACCGCATGCTTGTCTTTGCGTCCCGAAAAGCTGACATTCCTCGGATGCACGCCGGCAAAGCGGGCCAGCTGTTCAGCCAGCCAGGCTGTATTAAGGCCGGTTTTGCGGATCCACAAAAACAGGTGTTCTCCCTCGCCGCAGGGTTCGAAACCCAGCTTTTCCCGGACGATGAAGTCCTCGGGTTGCTGCTTCATTACGCCCTGACTGACCGGTTTGCCGAGAAGATAGGCCCAGTGGCCGGTTTCCAGCCTCATGGGCAGGCTTCCAGCAGGACCACCGCATGGCAGCCTATGCCTTCCTTGCGGCCGGTGAAACCGAGCTTTTCCGTGGTGGTGGCTTTGACATTGATCTGTTCGATAGCGGCCGACAGGTCGGCGGCAATGTTCTTACGCATGGCGTCGATATGGGGGGCCATCCGCGGTGATTCCGCCACGACGGTGACATCCAGGTTCCCAAGGCGGTAGCCCTTACTGCTGACCAGCGCGAAGACATGGCGAAGTAGCTGGCGGCTGTCGACGCCTTCGAACTGGCTGTCGGTATCTGGAAAATGCTTGCCTATGTCACCCATGGCAAGCGCGCCGAGCAGGGCGTCACAGATGGCGTGTAACGCCACGTCGCCGTCAGAATGGGCCAGCAGGCCCTGGACATAATCGATTTCCACCCCGCCGATAATAATGGGACCGACCCCACCGAACTTATGCACATCGTAGCCGTGACCAATACGGATATTCATTTGCGCCTCCAAAGGTTATGCATCATGCATACGGGTCAGATAAAACTCTGCCAGGATAAGATCGTCCGGCTGTGTGACCTTGATATTACAGGGACTGCCTGGCACCAGATTGACCTTGCCGCCAGCCCACTCTATGGCCGAAGCCTCGTCGGTAATCCTGACACTGGCTTGTAAGGCCCTTCGCAGCGCGTCTTTAAGCTGGGGTAGCGGAAAAAATTGCGGTGTCAGTGCATGCCACAAACCCTCCCGTGATTCTGTCCTGAGGACCAGGTTGTGTCCATCGCCCCGCTTCATGGTGTCCCTGACGGGAATGGCCAGTATCCCTCCTGTTGCTCCCCTGGCCAGGGCCAGCAAAGTGTCCAGATCCTGATGGGGCAGGCAGGGTCTGGCGGCATCATGTACCAGTACCCAGTCGTCGTTATCGAGTGCCTCCAGTCCCGCCAGAACTGAATCGGCCCGCTCGGCGCCCCCCTCTACCCGCTGCAGCCAGGGTTCACCGGCCAGCGGTAACTGTTCGAAGTAGGGGTCCTGCGGATGCAGGGCAAGAATGACCTGTTTGATGGCAGGATGGCGGATCAGATTTTCCAGACAATGTTCCAACAATGTCTTGCCGGCAATTTTCAAGTACTGCTTGGGTACCCGGTTTTGCATTCTGGCACCCACCCCTGCGGCGGGAACCACGACGCTGTATTGTTTCGTAGATGGCGGCATGAAATTTCTGGCTGGCCTATTGTTCGGGTGGCAGGATACGGTAGAAGGTTTCCCCTTCCTTGATCAGACCCAATTCGTTACGGGCCCTTTCCTCAATGGCCTCCAGGCCGATCTTGAGATCTTCGATATCGGCCTTGAGCAGGCCGTTGCGCTGGGTCAGATTAGCATTCTGCCGGGCCTGCAACTCCACTTCCTGTTTCATCTTCCAGTAATCGGGAACACTGTGTTTGCCAAACCACAGACGGTATTGCAACAGGCAAAGCAAGGTAAACAGCACCAGGCTTATCCATTTCATGCAATACCCCCACAACCAGACATGGGGCTATTATGCCGGGCTGATCCGGGCAAGTCTATCGGTGAAACCTGCAGCCTGGATAGTCAAATGGCTGCCTCTACAGCCAACCTTTATATTTGAAGAACAGGTAGGGGGTAATACCTGACAATATCATCAGCCCCAGGGCCCAGGGATAGCCCAGCAGCCATTGCAGCTCCGGCATATGCTGGAAGTTCATGCCATACATGCTGGCGACGAGCGTGGGCGGCAGAAAGACCACCGCAGCAATGGAAAAGATCTTGATGATCTGGTTTTGCTCGATATTGATAAAGCCCTGAGTGGAGTCCATCAGGAAGTTGATTTTGTCGAACAGGAAAGTGGTATGTGACATCAGGGTCTCAATATCCCGCATGATTTCACGGCAGGACTCCTGCAAATCCGGGTAGTCACGCAGATGACGAAGCAAAAAGGAAATGGCCCGCTGTGTGTCCATCAGACAAAGGCGAATTTTACCATTGCTGTCCTCGGACTTGGCCAACTGAGCAATGGCCTCTTCCAGATCTGAACCCTCTTCTTCGAGCACCAGATAGCTGGTTTTTTCCAGGTTGCGGTGAATGTCCTCCAGATTATCCGCAAGGTTTTCCACTTTTTGTTCCAGCAGGGTAACCAGCAATTCTGCCGGGGAATGGCTTTCCACCTGGCCCCTGCGCGCCCGCATTCTCAGCAGACGAAAGTCTGGCAATTCGGTATCGCGGATGGTGATCAAACGGGCTGGCTGGAGTATGCACGCCACCGAACTGGTCACATGGCGGCCTTCGCTTTGGGTCAGGAACAGCGAATGCACGTGAATACCGGCCTGATCGACAAAGTAACGGGCAGAGGCTTCAATCTCCTCCATCTCATCGAGTTCAGGCAGATCAAGGCGGATCAGATTCTGCAGAGCCTGGCGTTCAATTTCCTCCGGCTCCTGAGCGTCCAGCCATTGGGCCTGACTCACCAGATGACTAAGATCCTGTTCGTCGGTGCTGATTTCTCCGATAAACCCCTGCTCGAATCTGAATAGTTTCAGCATTGTACCTCCTATTGACTGATCACCTGGTAGCCCAGATAGCCCGTATAACCACAGTAGACCAGCACCAGAACCAGGCCTTCGAGGCGGGTGATCCGTCCCTGACCCTTCAGGCCCAGGCCCATCAGCAGCAGACCGATGGTCAGCGCCAGCATCAGTGCCCAGTCCCGGGTTAGCACCTCGGGGGACACCTCAAGAGGATGAATTCCCGCTGCGATCCCCACCACCGCCAGGGTATTAAAGAGGTTTGAACCCAGCACATTGCCCAGGGCCAGGTCATGTTCACCCTTTCTGGCTGCCATCACGGCCGAGGCCAGTTCCGGCAAAGAAGTGCCGATGGCGACGATAGTCAGGCCGATGATCAGATCGCTGACCCCCAGTGACTGGGCGATAGTGACTGCACCCCAGACCAGAATACGTGAACTGATCACCAACAGGACAAGGCCCACCACCAGCCAGATAATCGCCCGTTTAAGCGGCATCGGATGACTGGCCAGTTCATCATCCACTTCGGAGGAGAGGATATCCTGGCGCTGGCTCATACCTTGTTTGATGGACCATCCCATCAGTATCAGCAATAGCAGTATCAGTATTGCCGCGTCCCAGCGCGATAGCTCGCCGTCGTAGAGCTGCCAACCGGCAATGAGGGTGACGCCCAGCAACAGCGGTAATTCCTTGCGGATAATCTGTGATTGCACGGCGATAGGCGCCAGCATGGCGGTGATCCCAAGTATCAGTGCGATATTGGTAATGTTCGATCCGTAGGCATTGCCCAGGGCCAGGCCAGGATTGCCGTCTGAGGCCGCCAGCGCGGAGACCACCATTTCCGGGGCAGACGTGCCAAAACCTATGATTACGATACCAATGAGCAGGGAGGGCATGCCGGCATGCTTGGCAGTGGCGGCCGCCCCTTCGACAAATTTGTCTGCACTCCAGACCAGTAAAGCCAATCCGGCCAGTATTGCCAGTATCGCCATCGTCATCAATCTCTCCTGTGGTGGTTGCGGGCGCTGTTGTATCGCATCAGCGCATCGAGGTAAATTAAAAAAGCAGGGGCTCGCGGCAGATAGTGAATTCGAAGCTCAGTTACCGAACACTTTATCCTTGAGCTTGTCCTTCAACTTATCCTTTTGTCTGTCTAGTACATTTTTGAACTGGCTGTTCAGCATCTGCTCTATGCTGTCCAGGTTGCCTTCTGCGACCTTCTGCCAATTAATGAGCTGCTGCAGGTTACTGTTTTGCGTGCCCAACGCCTTGTCGGCTCTGGCGTTGAGCTTTTGACTCAGTTCCTCCAGCCTGGCCTTGGCCTCGCCACTGACATTTTCTGCCAGCACCTTGCCCAGCTTGCGATCCAGATCCGAGCGCAGGGAGACATTGGGGGCATCCAGCAGACCGTCCACGTCTGCTTCAATTTTCAGTTCCTGCAGTTTTCTCAGCGTGTCAGCCAGCAGATTGGTCAGCCTATTGCTGCCTTTTGCGCTCAATTCTAACTGTGACAGGTTGATTCGCCCCTGGCCGGATAACTGATTCCTTTCGATACTCAGTGTACCTGCGCTATCCAGTTGGCCGCGCTCGAGACTGCTGGTGAGTTTGCCTTCCCCCAGCAGCGTCTGCTGAGCCAGCTGGATGCCGGTTAGTTCCCAGTCCTGGTTAGCTTTGAGCCCTTCTTTGCCCAGCCAGAAGTCCCCGGTCGTACTGAGGCTCTGCCACAAAGGACTGCTCTGGCTCGATAAGCTGAAACGGGTGGCGCGCCCAAGTTTGTCATGCTCGGTGGTAATGTCCTGCCACTGGCTGCTGAGGGTCTGCCCTTGCCAGTCAAGTGACAACTCGGCTTTGCCGATCAACAGGCTCGGCAGGGGGCGTGTCTCGGCAAAGGGCACAAAACGGCCTTCTGAGCGGCGCTGTTCGGTCTGATTCTGCTGCGTTCGTGCCAGCATAGGGGCCATTACATGGTAGGCTGCAAACAGTCGCTCGCTCCAGATGCGCACCTTCTCACCAAACAGGGCCTGGGTAACCTCTCCCAGGGCCGCTGCATCGCCCACCAGCAGCCCTTTGAGCAGGTCATAGTCCCTTTGTGGTGCAGCTTTTAGCTGGATTATTTGTTGCTCCAGTGCTGCCCTGGCCTCTTCCACTGAGCCTTTGAACTGCTTCAACGCCCCTTTGTCTTCCCGAAGCTGGGCTTGTAGCTGTTCAAACTCTTCCCTGGCCTTGGCCAGAGCGGCGGCATCCTTGAACTCCGTATTCTGCAGGGAGTCGAGTCGTTGCTTATAGTCGTTGAGCGTTTCTTCTCCTGGCAGCGACTGGTATTGTTCTGAAATCTGCTGCTGGTAGCGGGCGTAGGTTTCCCGGGCCTGTTCAACCGCCTTGTCGGTTTTCAGGGGGGATTTGGCCAGTATTTCCTCGACGCCGGGTAATTCGCTGTCCTCTGGCATCTGAAACAGATTTTTCATCCTTTCAGTGGGCTTTGCGTACACATCACCGGCGCTGTCCCTTGGTGCATCGAAACGGATGCCGGATGCAGAAAGTTCGGGAATAATCAGTTTATCCATCAGCAGCGGCAGCAGGTCGATGCCGCCGCTGAGCCGGGCAATGAACAGGCGGTTCTGGTCCGGGTTGGTCGGGTCGGTCAACTGGATCTGCTCCAGGGTCACGCTCAATGGTGACAAGGTATGGCTGACCTGGCCTACGTTGACTTCGGCACCATTGGCACTACCTGCACCGATTTCCACTGCCAATTTTATCCAGGTATTGAGAAATAGCAGAAAAATCGCCGCCAGTCCGGCCAGGATTAACAGGAATGTGGCCAGACCGGAAAATCTGATAAACCTGCCCATATCAGTTCCCCAGGCTTTCGTAAATCTGGTAGAGGCGGCTCGCCTTCAGGGCCTGGACCAGCTTGAGTTTGCTGACCCATACCATCAGCCTCTGCCGGTATTGCAGTACCAGATAGCGGCTTGCCAGAAGGACCAGTGGGCTGGCGAGCAGCGACAGCACCAGACTGCCCATGGTCAGGGTATGATTAAACTGACTGAGGCGCCCCACAGAGCTGTTGTACCAGGCCGTCCATAAATCCTGCAGCGATCCTGCAGTGAGCACTGACTCACCAAGACTTATCATCACGGGATCGAGCAGGTAGGCCAGTCCGGAAAAGAAGCCGAATGCCACCAGGAAACTGGCGATATTGATGCGGAAAAACAACAACAGGAACAGGATAACCAGGTTATGCAGCCGCATCAGCGGCGTAAGGCCAACGATCAATCCCAGGGTGATGCCAAGCGCAATCTGCCAGGGACTGGCCTCTGAATTCAAGGCTTTAAGAAATTTTGCCAGTAGTCGCACTTGTGTTCTCCTTCACCGGTGCAGGGAATAACCCATGCCATTTACCAGGTAATAGCAATCTAGTCGTTTTTCAGTTCATCGGCGGCAATAAAAATACCCAATCCCAATAACAACGTACCGGATATCCTATCCTGCCAGTACGGGAAACTGGCGTGATGCGCCAGCCAGTCCCCGAGTTTATCGGAGAGGCAGGCTACTAACAGGTCACAGCATAGTGCAATGAGTGCGTAGACCAGCCCAAGCACCAGTAACTGACTGGTGACGGCGCCTGCATCCGGTCTGACAAATTGCGGCAGAAACGCCAGAAAGAACAAGGCCGTCTTGGGATTAGTGAGCTCCACTACCACACTCTGGCGGAAGATCTTCGCCGCGGACCAGGGCTCCACCTGAACCCGGGCATTGGTATCAGGCGATTTGTTGCGCAGAGTCTGGATGCCCAGATACACCAGGTAAGCGGCTCCAGCCAGCTTCAGAGCCGTATAGGCCACAGGTGAGTATTTGAATATGGCAGCCAGACCCAATGCGGTGGCCAACACATAGATCAACGAACCTATAGCCAGGCCGCCTGCCGCCGCCATCCCGGCGTTGCGCCCCTGGGACAGGCTGCGAGCCATGATATACAGATTGGAAGGTCCCGGCGACAGGCTGAGCAGCAGGGAGGCCAGGGCGAAAGTCGTTAACAGCTCAATGGAAGGCATAAAAAATCCCTGTTTCGTGAGACTGGCTTATCGGCTGCTATTGTAACCAGGCCCGGATCAGTATTGCCAGTCAGGTTTCATTAACCTAAAGACGCAGAATCCTTAGTGACCAGGCAAACAGTTGCCCTTTTACACTGAGCGGTTCGGCCTGAAAGGCGAAGCCTGCTTGTCCCAAGCGTGATTGGATCAATTCAATACAGGTATTGCTAAGGGAGGCTGTGATGAGTTGCTGCATCCTGTCCAGATAGGCTGGCAGTTCTCTGATCATATTATCCAACCAGACCATGCTGGCCGACCTTGGGTAGTTCTGCGGATGATGGTAGATCGCGGCAAAATCCCTACAAAACTTGCTCAGCCAGGGAATAACCAGTCTCTCATGGCTGTGCTGCCGGACCAGCAAACCGACAGCCTGAACCTTTGGTGAGAGCAGAGTATCCGCCTCGACAAATCTCGCATGGGCCTGACGGCCTTCAATACAATCAAACAGAGTAGTCAGGGCGAAATGAGCGGCCGGCAGCATTCCACAGGATACAATTTCAGTTAGCAGACGTTGCGCCTGTTTGGCTCTGTCGACCAGGCAGCCATCCTGATGGTGACATAGCGCAATCAGAATTCCGTTTGAAGTCAACAGTCCGGCGCTATCGCAAAACGCCTGAGTGCCGGCATACTCAATACCAAATTGGCTGAGGATCAGATCAATGCTGTCATTACGAAATGGCAGTCTGGCCATATCAGCCTGGACAAGGGCGGCGCTGGCATGGACGGTGTTAAGTCGGGCCAGGGCGCTGTGGCTGATATCCAGATAGACAGTCAGGGGTCCCACAACCGAGCCATGCAGATAGTGTTTAATGGTCGGGGCAAGGCTTCCCGCCCCACAGCCCAGCTCGAGAGCAGTTCCTATGGTGTGGCCATGAATCGCAGCCTGGAGCTGTAAGACCCAGTACTGATCGATAAATGACTGTACGTTGGCGTCCGCAATCAGGGCCTGATCACGATTCCCCGACTGCCAATAGCTTTCCCAACCCTGGTATTGCATAACCCTATCCTTTTTTGGTCGGCTCAAAATGCCTGAAGCCGAAGACCGTCAAGCTAGTGAATTGCTTTCAACGAGGGTAGATGTTCAGGAATAAAAGGGGCGCCAGGGCGCCCCGGTCAGTGGCAGGGATCAGTCACCCAGGCTCAGAAGGGTGGCGTTACCGCCGATGGCAGTGATGTTGTTGGTACGAGTCTTTTCAGTAACAAAGCGAGCCAGATAGTGAGGACCACCGGCCTTGGGGCCGGTTCCGGACAGACCCTGGCCACCGAATGGCTGCACCCCGACCACCGCACCAATCTGGTTTCGGTTGATATAGACGTTGCCCACATTGACTACATCGGCGATATAGGCCGCCGTGGACTCGTTGCGGGTATGGATCCCCAGGGTCAGTCCGTAGCCGGTACCGTTGATATCGTCAATGATGTTGTTCAGTTCTTTAGCCTTGAACTTAATCACGTGCAGGATGGGACCGAAGTGCTCTTTCTTGAGCTCTTTGATGCTGCCGATTTCAACCGCAGTGGGGCAGACGAAGCTCCCCTTGGCAGTTTCCTCCGGCATGGGAGCGGTAGCCAGCAATTTACCTTTCTCGCTGATGGTGGCGATATGATCATTCAGGTTGGCCTGGGCGGTCTTGTCGATGACCGGGCCCACATCGGTTTTGTAATGGATAGAATCGCCCACCGACAACTCCTGCATGGCGCCTTTGAGAAGCTCCAGTACCCGCTCGGCCACATCTTCTTGCACATACATGACCCGCAGGGCCGAACAGCGCTGGCCGGCGCTCATAAAGGCTGACTGCACCGCATCCTTGACCACCTGCTCGGGCAGGGCAGTGCTGTCCACTATCATGGCATTCTGGCCACCTGTCTCGGCGATCAGAGTGGCGATGGCCCCCTCCCGGTCTGCCAGGGAGCGGTTGATGGCTTTAGCCGTATCGGTGCTGCCGGTAAAGCAAATACCGACCACCCGCTCGTCGCGCGACAAGACGCTACCCACATCCCGGCCACGTCCGGGCAAAAACTGGATGGCTTCGCCGGGAATGCCGGCCTCAAGCATCAGTTCCACGGCCCGGTAAGCCACCAGACTGGTCTGCTCGGCGGGCTTGGCAATAACGGTATTGCCCGTTACCAGTGCTGCCACTATCTGGCCGGTAAAAATGGCCAGGGGGAAGTTCCAGGGGCTGATGCAGGCAAAGACGCCTTTGGGCTGTACGAAGAGTTCGTTGAGCTCGCCGGTAGGGCCGGCCAGTGGTCCCGGGTATACATAAAGTTTGCGGGCTTCCTGGGCATAGTAGCGACAGAAGTCGACCGCCTCGCGCACTTCGTCGATCCCGTCCTGCAGCAGTTTGCCCGCTTCCAGGGTGCACAAGGCTATCAGTTCGTGCTTATGGGCTTCGAGCAGATCGGCGAACTTTTCTATGGCTGTGGCGCGCATTTCAACTGCGGTACGGCTCCAGTTCGGATAGCCTTTATGGGCGGCTTCGATAGCTTTTACCGTCAATTCGGCATCGGCAAAATACATGCTGCCTACCTGCTCATCCAGATTCTGCGGAGACGTGACCTTCACCGCTTCGCCCGTGGTTTGAGTCTTGCCGTTAATAACGGGGCCACCCTGCCACTGCTTGCCCACATGACGCTTAACCTTGTCCATAAAAGGCTGGTACATGGAGTCGATATGCAGATTGGTGCCTTCGGAGTTCTTCCGGTTGATAAAAATGTTGGTGGGTGCCGGGATCTTGTCATTGGCCAGCGTCGGCAGATGTTGCAAACTTTCCAGCGGATGATTGACAAGGGACTCCACCGGTGTATTGGGATCTACCAGTTTGTGCACGAATGAGCTGTTGGCACCGTTCTCCAGCAGGCGTCTGACCAGGTAGGGCAGCAGATCCTTGTGGGCACCCACTGGGGCGTAAATTCGCACATTGGTTTTGAGCTTTTCCTTTAGCAGGCAGTCATACAGCTCGTCTCCCATGCCGTGCAGGCGCTGGAATTCGAAATCCCGGTTGCCGGCCATACGGCGAATGGCTGTCACAGTATGGGCATTGTGGGTGGCGAACATGGGGTAGATGGCGTCCCGGGTAAAGTCACTGAGCAGGTAACGGGCACAAGCCAGGTAGCTGGCGTCCGTGCTCGCTTTACGGGTAAACACCGGATAACTCTCCAGGCCCATCTGCTGGCACCATTTAATTTCCGAATCCCAGTAAGCACCCTTTACCAGGCGCACCGGAATCGGATCCCCCTGTTCTCTGGCCAGTTGCGTAATCCACATCAGTACCGGCAGGGCCCGTTTGGAATACGCCTGCACCACTATGCCCAGATGACCCCATCCTTTAAGACTGGGGCTGCGATAGACTTTTTCGATCAGGCGCAGAGATAACTCCAGGCGATCGGCTTCTTCGGCGTCGATATTCACGCCGACATTCTTGCTGCGCGCCAGCTCCACCAGCTTAAGCACCGACCCGGCCATTTCCGTCAGCACCCTGTCTTCGTGGGAAGATTCGTATCGTGGGTGCAGGGCCGAGAGTTTAATGGAAATGGTCGGCGGCGCCGGATAATCCCCCTCGAACTTTTCATTGCCGATGGCATTGATGGCCTGGGCATAGGCGTCCCAGTACTTCTGCGCATCATCCATGGTCAGGGCGGCTTCGCCAAGCATGTCATAGGAATGGGTATAGCCTTCCTTGCGCTGCTTGCGGCTGGACTTGAGGGCTTCATCAATGGTGCGGCCCAGCACGAACTGCTTGCCCATGATCTTCATGGCAGCGTACATGGCTTTGCGTACCACAGGCTCGCCAAGGCGGGAAACCAATCGGTCCAGCACTTTGTCGCTGTTGGCGGCGCCACGGTTATCCAGATGGAACAATTTACCGGTCAGCATCAAACCCCAGGTGGAGGCATTCACCAGCAGGGATTCACTCTGCTTGAGGTGGCTGCGCCAGTCGGCGCCTGAGAGCTTGTCTTTGATCAGGGCATCTGCGGTACCGGCATCGGGTATACGCAGCAGGGCTTCGGCCAGGCACATGAGGATCACCCCTTCATGGGTGTCCAGGCTGTATTCCTGCAAAAAGGCGTCGATACCGTCGCCGCCGCCGGCTTCCTTACGTACTTGCTCAATCAGCCTGGTGGCGTCCAGCTTGATCTCGTTGAGGGTCTTCTGATCCTGTGGAATCAGACTGAGCAGCTCTTTGAGGTAGGCGTTCTCGTCAACTATATAGTTGTCGCTGATGATTGCCGGCAGGGCGGCGAGTGGTGGCAGCTCGTAGCTGCCATTGAAGAGCTCACTGGCTTTAAACATAAGAAACCCACTCCAGTATCAATGAACCGGGCACCGGCCACGCCAACAAGGCGCACCAGCCCTATCAACCAGGTGCATTGACGGACTGCTGTCCTGCCATGTCACCCACCAAATTTTCGCGGAGTATATCGACCGCATTGTCGATTGTATACAAAATACAAAGCATTTTTTTCCCCGTTTAACGCAAGGCCAACGGGGGGGCTTGGACCCCTGCAGGATAAAGGCCTGGAACCCGGTAAAATAAAGGGCTCCAAGGCTTAGGATGGGTAAACAAACTGGCCCGGTAAAGACCGGGCCGGGGAACTTGCAAGTGAGGTCTGTTAAGACAGCTTTACAAAGCCGGCTGCAGCCTGGCTACATCCAGCCGTCGTTGCGGCGACGCTTCTTGGGGATCAGCATCAGGATCACACCCAGTACCAGGCCGACCAGGGCGATGATGCCGCCACGGGTCATCCATTCGATCTGTACTTTGTTGTCCTTGTTGTCCAACTCCCGCTTTACCTTGCCATAATCCTGCTGGACAGACTGCAGGGATTCCTGCATTTGCTTATTGCGGGAATTCAGATCAAGGATTTGTTGATTGAGCAGATCATTGGCCCGCCTGGCTTCCTGCAGGGCGCTTTTTGCTTCGTCCAGATCCTGTTGAACCTGTGGCAGGCTTTCACGTACCGAGGGCTCGTTGCTGATAAAGCGCCCGTCCACCCAGCCGGTGCGTTGCTTATCGTCTATGATCTCGACAAAACCTTCCTGGTCGTCTTCCTGCAACAAGGTAACCTTGGTGCCGGCGACCACCGAGCCCAGGATGCGGTAATTTCTGCCCGGACCGGCGTGCATAAAGGTGTAGAGATCGTCACTGATGTAGACAGTTTTGCCACTGCCATCACTGGGCTCCTGGGCCAGGGCTGGCGTGAGTAGCGCTGATAAGCAAACAAGCAACGGCAGAGAAAAGGATTTGAACATGGAAAAACAGTAGCCGGTTGAAATTTTTTACGATGGTATGGCGTGGCAGGGGGAAAGGCAAGTGATTGGTGCCAATGGGAGAATTGCCAAGCCAGGCCCTTGCGGGTAATGTTTACCCCTTGCCAAAAGGCTGACTCAGGCGAGCCAATGGAAACTGAAATAGAACTGAAATTACTGGTTGACGCAAATCTGGATGTTGTTTCCCTGCTGGAGCAGCAACTGTTGCCAACCCTGGACGCCCGTTGCGAAAGTTCTCGTCTGGCCTTGTCCAATCGTTATTTTGATACCCCGGACAAGCGCTTGCGCGCCTTGGATATAGGCTTTCGGGTCAGGGGCCAGGACGGGCGTTTCGTGCAGACAGTCAAGACAGCCGGGCAGTCAGCGGGTGGCCTGCATCAGAGACCCGAGTACAATGTGGCGCTGGAAGATCAGCATCCGGATCTGACCCGCTTCGATCCTGCCATCTGGCCGGACGGTGTGCAGATTGACGAGTTGCAGAAACAACTCCGGGCGCTCTTTACCACCCATTTCCATCGTCAGGTCTATCTGCTGAGCTTCGAGGACGGCACGGTCATGGAACTGGTCTTTGACAAAGGCCAGATTGCCACGGACTCGCACCAGTTGCCCATCAGCGAGATTGAGATAGAGCTGAAAAAAGGCCAGGTGAACCGGTTGTTCGATGTGGCAGACAAGCTGTCGGAAATCATTCCGCTACGGCTGGGTACCCTGAGCAAGGCTGCCCGGGGTTACCTGCTCAGTGAAGGCCAGGAACTGGAACCCAGGGAGTTACCGGATTTTCTCGATCTGGCCCGGGAAGATACGGTGGAGACTGCCTTTTGCCGGACCATCCGTTATGGCCTTGCCTACTGGCAATATCATGAAGAATGCTACCTGAGCACCGAAAAGCCCCGGGCCCTGCGCGGCATTTACACAGGCATCCATCTGGTTTCCCAGGCCATCAGCCTGTATTTACCCATACTGCAATGTGACAGGCTGCTGGACCTTCAGCACAGTCTGATGGAGCAGATGAACGATTGGTTCTGGTGCGATACCCTGATGGGCATCAAGACCCTGCGCTCAAAGAAAGGGCCGTTTCGCAAGCGGCTGGCCAGGAGTGAGGAATTGCTCAGTTATTTGCGCGGGCGGTTTGAAGGGCTGCTGCTGCGGCATGAACCCCGGCAATTGATCCGGCGCAAGTGTAACAGCCGTCTGCAACTGGAACTGGCTGCATTGCCCTACCGGCTGCCGTGGCGGACTGGTAACCAGGCATGGCAGGCCCCGGTGGTTGAACATGCCAAAGGCTGGCTGGCCCAGGGTTGGTTTAATGTCAGCCAGAGCATGCCCAGGAAGAAGAAGATGGGAGCTCAGCATTACCTGTCCAGCGAACCGCTATTGCGTCAAACCCTGTTTAACGGCCTGTTCCTGGCAGGCCTGTTTGCGCCGGAACACCGGGATCAGTTCCGGGCACCCTGGCTGGATATCATCGATGGTGTGGAAGAGCTCAAAGCTCTGAGCCTGCTGAAATCTGAACTGGAAGTGGCCCAGGTCCAGGACAGCGAAGAGCTGCTGGCCTGGAGTAAGGACAAAGTAACCCATTTGCTGGACGTAATGGAGCAGAGCCGCAAAGCGGCATTAAAAATGGAACCTTACTGGAAATAAACGGACCCGGGTGGCAAGCGAAGAAATATGTTGTTTACCCAATATCAAAGTCTCGTGCTGATGGCGCTGGCCCTGTGGCTGCTGCCCTTGCTGCTGGTCTGGGTGCGCTTCGATGAGTTTCCCCACGCCAGGGAGATGATCCTGGCGGTGCTGTTTACCCCCACCCTGCTGGTGGATGATTACCTGCTGGCGTTCAACGTCAGCCAGGACTGGTATTTTCTTGCCGGCCTGTTTTTTTGTATGCCGGTGGTGCTGAGTGCCCTGCTGTCTCTGGCCGTGGCCAGGCTGGTGCTGGACAAGAGCCGCTACAAGCCCTGGATAATCTGGGCGCCGGCTTTGCTGATGCTTGGGTTGGAATTGCCGTTTCTGCTGGCGCCGCTGGCGCCGCTGGCGTACAAGGTGACCCTGCTGCAAAGCGCGCCGGTTGGCCAGATAAAGGAACACTGGCCCCTGTACGCCTATATGGCCCTGTTGCATTTTTTCGTCCTCGTGCTGGCGTTTGGCGTGGAACGCAGGATAAGCGATTATCAGCATCATCTGTCAGATCAGGTGGTGGATACTCATTTTTACCGTTTTTCGGTGGCGATCCGCAGTTTCGGCGGCCTCATCACCTTGGCCTTCCTGGCGCTGATTGTCACCTTGCTGGTGGCTTTCAACCTCCTGTCCTTCACCGAATGGCGCAGCTTTATCAGTTTCTGCTATTACCTGATGTTTGTCCTGCTGACACTGGTACTGATGGACAAGCGGCGCTATTCACCTTGCCCGCTGGACTACAAAATACTGGCCAGTCACACTTTTTCGGATGCCTATCTGCAAGAGGTCCTGTCCCAGGCGGAAAAGGCGATGATCAAGCACAAAGCCTATAAGCATATAGGCTTGCGGATCCGCGAATTCGCCAGGGTGGCCGAAGTAAACCCCAATGCCCTGGCCATTGCCACCCGTAAGCTGCTCAACCGTAACTTCCGTGCCTTTGTCTACCATTACCGGCTGGAGTACGCCAAGAATGTGCTGATGCGAAGCGACGCCAGGGTATCGGATGTGGCCAGACGTCTGGGATTCGACTCGGAGAAGTTCCTCAGTGGGGTATTTGTCAAATATATCCAGCAGATGGGCCGCGAAGGCAAAGGAAAGGATGAAAGCACTTTGCTGTGAGCGAGGAGGCCGGCAAAGATTAGGGAATTCTCCCATCACAGGTTCAGACGAACCCTGAGTCCAAGGAGCCCCCGTACCGCTAGGCTTGTCTGTGAGAAAGCTAATATCAAAAAGGGGGAGGGATGAAGATCAAAGCGGTGATGACCCGCCATGTTTTTTTTCTTAACCAACTGGACAATCTGAGCGAAGCGGCCCGGCTTATGTGGGATCACGACTTTGGTTCCTTGCCTGTGCTTGACGACGAAAAGAACCTGGTAGGCATGATTACCGACCGGGATATCGCTATGGCCGCCTATCTGCAGAACAGGCTGCTGGCTGATATCCAGGTGGCGTCCATCATGGCGAAAAACCCGGTGAGCTGCCAGCAGGATGAGGAGCTGTTCAGTGCCGAAAATGCCATGCAGAACCACAAGCTGAGGCGACTGCCGGTGCTTGATGAAGAGCAGAGGCTGGTGGGCATTATTTGCCTCAATGACATCGCGCTGGCCTATAAGCATGGTCGCGATAAGGAAGTGAACGCCGGGGAAGTCGCCGATACCCTGGCCGCTATTTGCAACCACCGTGGCCATGAAGGGGTTGTCGCCTCGGCGCGTATTTAGCGCGCAGGGCAGTTCTCTGTGGATTGGGGTTGCTGCTCCATCAGCCAGATGACGGCCCGCTGGATTAGCGCCGTATTGTCTGTCACTCCCAGCTTGGTTTTGATGTGCTCCTTGTGTGTGTCGATGGTTTTGCTGCTCAGGTGCAACTGTCTGGCGATACGCCGGGTGGAAAGGCCCTGGCCAAGCAGAGCAAAGACTTCAATTTCCCGGTTGGACAGACAGTTTTCCTCGGGCGGACACAGGGCAGAATGCCCGCGCATCTGCAGTGACAAAAAATGGTCAGACAGGCCGTCACTCAGATACAGCTTGCCGCTCAGCAGCCTGCTCACTGCCATCAAAAGGCCCTCGATGGAGGTATTCCTTCCAACAAAACCACTGGCTCCGGCGCGTATTACCCGTTGGGCATACAGGGCCTCGTCGAATTGCGAGATAACCAGCACAGGGAGCTGCGGCCGATTGGCATGCAGGTAACGAATTGTCTGCATGGCGTTGCTGGGATCCACACAGAGGGACAGAATCACCATATCTGGCCGGTTTGCCTCTATCAAAGGCACGGCCTGCTGAAAATCCTCGCTGTGTGCACAGACCAGCATATCGGCTTGTGCGCTTAGCAGGCTGACCAGACCTTGGCGAAATACCGGTTGATCATCGATGATCAGAATACGGTGCATCTTCTCTCCTGTCCTCCCGATGCCTGGGATCAATTGTAGCAGGGTGGGAATTTCCCCCATGCCGGCTTCCGCCCACATGAAGGTTGGTTAAAGCGAAAGTGGTCAACGCAGGGGGGCTGGTTTTGTCCACTTCGCTCACAAAGGAGGGCTTCTGCCTGCAGCTTTTCGATATAGAACCTGTGTCTGCCAGATCGCACCTTCGGAGATTCCTTGCTGGGTGTCCTGATTGCACTAAAGATCAATCCAATTGGTATATTTGAGTCCTCAGTTACTACACTGGCAGTAAGAGTTTGATTTAGCAGGAGCCAGAACGGACAGGAGGAAGGCACAGGGAGGTTGCCGTTGTACTCAATGCCTGAATCCTTTTCGCTGGCAGGAGGAGCGGATATCCATAAGTCCAGACTGACGGCGTGGCAGGACAAAAGCGGCTCGGTAGAATCGCAGACCAGGCAGGGCACCAAGGGATTGTCCGGGTTCAGTAAGCTGAACCTGACCAGGATAGTGGTGGCTGCCATCCTGCTTGTTACTTTGCTGGTGGGATTGATGTTGTATTTTGATCTGCACAAGCAATTGCTGGAACTGCTGGTCTGGTTCGATGAACAGGGTATCTGGGCGCCGTTGTTGTTCGTGTTGTTGATGGCTTTGGTAGTGGTTTTTTTGGTGCCGGGTGTGCTGCTGACCACCGGCGCCGGCTTTGTGTTTGGGGCACTCGAAGGCACCCTCTATGTGGTGATCGGGTCCACCCTGGGCGCAGGTATTGCCTTTCTGCTGTCCAGGCATCTGCTGGGTACGACCATCCGGGAAAAGCTGCTTTCTCACGCCAAGCTGAATCTGGTCATTGAGGCACTGGTTCCCCATGGCTGGAAAATCGTCCTGCTGACCCGCCTGATCCCCTTCTTCCCCGGCAAAATCTCCAATTATGCCTTTGGTGCGGTGCCGGTTTCTTTTACGGGCTTCATAGTGGGATCCTTTGTTGGCTTTATCCCCTTCTCCCTGCACAACGCCTATCTGGGGTCCCTGGCTGCCAACCTGGCCACCCTGGGGCAGCGAAGCGCCGACTGGCAGCCCTGGCAATGGGGACTTTACGGACTGGGCTTTCTGGTCACCCTGTTTGGCCTGTATTACATCAACCGTCTGGCACGCCGGGCACTGGCCAGGTATGCCACAAAAACACGGGAGACTTGAGCCATGTTCTGGACAAAATGGTTACCCTGGCGATTCGTGCTGACCTATGTGGCGAGAAGCCACGGCTTTCTCGACCCCGTTGCTCTGCTTTCCAGGTTGCACCGCTTCGCTCAGCCTTCTGAAGTGGGAGAACCGGTGGAGCTGCTGCGCGCGGGGGTGGTCTTCCATGCCCGGGGGCTGATTAACAGCCGGGTGATACAGCATAATCTGGACTGGGTATGGCCTTACTGGGTGCAGCGCCAGTTCGACCCCGCCGATCAGGCCTTTATTCCCCGGGCTTTCTCCATCACCCATGTCAACCTGACCCATCGTAACTGGACTGCCGTGGGTCTGCCCGACTGTGAGGAATTGCCGATTGTCGATCCAAGGGGGTTGCTGACCCCTTTTTTGGACGGCTGGTCGCTGGACGGCTGGATCAAGCCTGATAAGGGTGATCCCTTGTATCCCAGTCAGTGCAAGAGCGCATTCCAGCAATGGCAATTGGAAGAAGATGTCCGGGTGGCTACCACCACTGAGAAAGAGGGACTGCGCCTGACCCAGGTGGCCTGGGTGGAATGGCAGGAGGGGATCCCGGTCTGCATACTTGAGCTGACCGCCGATGCCACCCAGAACGCGAAGCTGGTCCTGTCGCTGCGACCCCAAAACCCCGAAGGTGTGAGCTTTATCCATCAGATAGATCTGAACCGGCAACGGGATGGCTGGACAGTGGACGAAGACAAACGTGTCGATTTCAGTGAGCCGGCTGAGCGTCATGTGGCTTCTGAGTATCACGGCGGCGATGTGGCCCTGCATCTGGATGACAAGGCTGAACAACAGTCGGTTCAGTGTGATGTGGGCATGGCCACCGCAGCAGCCCTGTTCGACGTCAAGGCCGGTCAGACCCGGAAAATACGCGCCAGCATCCCCTTGTCCCGTCACCGGTACAGTCTGACGCCTAACAACCAGTGGCAGACACTGCGCCAGGAACAAAGTCGCCTGCAATGTCCTGAAGAAAAATACTGTCAGTTGTATGAGGGTGCGTTGACGTCTTTATTGCTGCATTCGCCGGGAGATGTGTATCCGGGTCCCTACACCTATAAAAGATTCTGGTTCAGGGACGCGGCTTTCATTCTGCATGCCATGCTAAGCGCCGGCCTGGCCCGGCGGGTGGAGCGCACCCTGGACAAGTTTCCCGAACGCCAGACCCGCAGCGGTTATTTTCGTTCCCAGGAAGGGGAGTGGGATGCCAATGGCGAAGTGCTCTGGATACTGCAGCGTTACAGCCAACTGACGGGCAAACCGGTCAAGTCCCAATGGCGTAAAGCCATCCGCGAAGGAGCGGACTGGATTATTCACAAGCGACTGCCGGACAAAGGCGGGAAGCCCCATGCGGGTCTGCTTCCGCCGGGATTCAGCGCCGAGCATCTGGGCCCCAACGACTATTACTACTGGGATGATTTTTGGGGCATCGCCGGCCTGAACGCTGCGGCCGGGTTGCTGGCCGACGAACAGCCACAGCTCGCAGAGAAGTATCGACTGGCCGCTCAAGAGTTTGAGCAGGCGGTATCGCGCAGCCTTGAACACTGCCAAAAACGCCTAAACAGGCCTGCCATGCCGGCCTCTCCCTACAGGCGGCTGGATGCCGGTGCCATAGGTTCGCTGGCCTGCGGTTATCCCCTTGAGCTGTATGAAAAAGATGACCCGCGGCTGCTGGACACCGTGGCGTTCCTGCTCGATAAATGTTTTGTACAGACGTTGTTTTTCCAGGACATGATTCATTCGGGACTCAATGCCTATCTGACCCTGCATGCGGCACAGGTGATGCTCAGGGCCGGTGATAAACGTTTCCAGACGCTTATGGATGCGGTGGCCAATCTGGCCACACCCACAGGCCAATGGCCGGAGGCCGTGCATCCGCAAACCGGTGGCGGCTGTATGGGCGACGGCCATCATGTCTGGGCGGCCGCCGAGTGGGTCCTGATGCAGCACCAGTGTTTTGTGCGGGAGGAAGGTGAGGGACTGGTACTGTGCAGCGGTATTCCGGAGCGTTGGCTCGGGCATCAGGAACCCATTTCACTCGGCCCTGTTCATACGAAACACGGCAGTATCAAGGTGGAAATCATCCCCCGGGGCAGTGATCGGGTGGAAGTCAGTTGGCAGGCCAACTGGCATCACAAGGAACCCCCGGTTGAGGTGCGACTACCCGGCTTTGTGATCAGCCGGGCGAAACCAGGAACCGAATGCCTGGAACTTGAGCGGGAGAGTGGATGAATATACTGCTGCTGACCAATACGTATCTGCCCCATGTAGGAGGCGTGGCCCGCTCCGTGCAGGCTTTTGCCGGGGCCTATCGGCAGCAGGGCCACAGGGTATTGATTGTGGCACCGACCTTTGCAGGGATGCCGGAAAGGGAAGACGGCGTGGTCAGGGTGCCGGCCGTGCAGAATTTCAACGCCAGTGATTTTTCCGTGGCCCTGCCAATCCCGGCATTTCTGACCCGCACCCTGGATGACTTCGAGCCGGATCTGGTTCATTCCCAGCATCCTTTTTTGCTCGGCATGACAGCCATTCGTATTGCCCGTGGACGGGGCCTGCCGTTGGTCTTTACCCATCATACCCTGTATGAGGAATACACCCATTACGTGCCGGGCGATTCTCCGGCCCTGCGCAAGTTTGTTATTGAGCTCAGCACCCGCTATGCCAATTTGTGCGACCAGGTTCTGGCACCCAGCGAGTCGGTGCGGCAGCTCCTGCTCAAGCGAGGCGTCACGCAGCCCCTTGAGGTGATACCCACCGGGGTGGATTTCCCCTACTTTTCCACTGGGGATGGTGAAGGTTTCCGACAACGTCACGGCTTGCCGGCTGACGCTCTGGTGATAGGCCATATGGGGCGTCTGGCACCAGAGAAGAACCTGGGTTTCCTGGCCAGCGCGGTGGCTGAATTTATCGCCAAGGATAGCCGCAACATCTACTTTCTGGTGGTGGGAGGGGGCCCCAGCGAGGGAGCGATCCGGCAGATTTTTACTGACCAGGGACTGCAAGACAAGCTCTGCCTGGCCGGGGTGCAGAAAGGCCGGGATCTGGTTGACGGCCTGCACGCCATGGATCTGTTTACCTTCACCTCCCTGAGTGAGACACAGGGTATGGTGCTCACAGAAGCCATGGCAGCGGGTCTGCCGGTGCTCGCCCTGGATGCGTCAGGAGTGCGGGAAGTATTGAGAGACGGACAGAATGGCCGCATGCTGGCCAGCCAGGACCTCCATGCTTTTGGCCTGGCTTTGCAACAACTTTTTTCTCTGCCGGCCAAGAGCTGGCAGGCCATGCGCGAGAAGGCAAGGCAAACGGCCAATGCCTTGTCCATCGAGAATACCGCCCGGCAGGCCCTGCAACACTACCGGCGGTTGATCGAACTCAGCCCCAGGCCGTCACACCGGGGTATGGAAGAGCAATGGGAGCTTACCCTAAAACGTATTAAGGCTGAATGGGACATATTAAGTGGCCTGGCTGCCGCTGCCGACTCAGCGCTTGGCAAGCAGGAGAGCTAGCAGATGTTGTCCCGAATCGAGAGTCGCTGGCGAAGATTTCGCCGCTGGTTGGACAGCAGCCGCTGGCTTGCCAGGCTGATGGGCCTGGCCGACGACAAAGGCAGCCCAACCCGCCCGGGGCTGGTGATTATTCAAATAGATGGCCTGGCCAGAGCGGAGCTGGACAAGGCCATGGCGCGAGGGGAACTGCCTTTTTTGCGGCGGCTGATGCACAAAGAGCATTATCATCTTGATACTTTGTATTCAGGGCTGCCCAGCTCTACCCCCGCCTTTCAGGCAGAGCTTTTTTACGGGGTCAAAACTGCCGTGCCGGCCTTCAGCTATCAGCGCTCCGACTCGGGTGAAGTGGTGCGCATGTATCAGCCCGAGGCAGCCAGTAACGTCGAGCAGCGCCTCAGGGAACAGGCCCAACCCTTGCTGAAAGGCGGCAGTGCCTATTGCGATATCTTCACCGGCGGCGCCGAAGAAGCCCATTTCTGCCCGGCGGCACTGGGCTGGGGACCGGCCCTGAGGTCAGCCAATCCACTGGTGTTGTTGGTACTCTTTCTGACTAACATTTACAGTTTCGTCCGGGTGGGTTTGCTGTTATTGCTGGAGCTGGCGCTGGCAGTCTTTGATCTTGTTAAGGGTACCCTGGCAGGCTTCGACTTTATCCAGGAACTGAAGTTTATCCCCATGCGGGTCAGCATTTGTATTTTGCTGCGAGAGCTTTGCGTCATCGGTGCCAAGATGGACATCAGTCGCGGGCTGCCCATTCTGCACGTCAATTTTATCGGTTATGACGAACAGTCCCATCGGCGGGGGCCGGGGTCCGCTTTTGCCCATTGGACGCTCAAGGGTATTGATGATGCCATTGCCCGCATCTGGCGGGCTGCACATCGGGCCCATCTGCGAGACTATGAGGTTTGGATCCATTCGGATCATGGTCAGGTGGCCACCCGCGCCTATGACGACAAATTTACCCTGAGCCTGACCGAGGCGGTCGCCGCAGAGCTTGAGGCGCAGGGGATCACCAGCTCCTCACGTCAGCCTCAGGATAAAAGCAGCGTACAACGGGCCAGGGCAGGGCTGTTGGGGGGACGCGGGTTGAAGAAACTGGTGATGGCACCGCTGGAGGTCCTTGGTGAAGATGAGGGACAACGCTTCGATCTGGCCTGTCTGGGGCCTGTGGGTTTTATCTATCCGCCGGTGGAATTGTCCGACCAGCAGGCGACTGCCATCGCAAAAGGCCTGGTGGAAAAGGGCGTTCCGGCCGTCATCGTTCGCCACCAGCAACAGTTGATCGCCTGGACCCGCCAGGGCAGTCTGCGTATTCCTCAACAGATATCGGAGCTGGTGGGCGAGGACCATCCGTTTAAGGAACAATTGCAGGAAGACTTTCCCAGGCTTTGTCGGCACAAGGATGCGGGTTGCCTGACACTGCTTGGCTGGTGCCAGGGACACGAGCCCCTGACATTTGCCGATGAGAATGGCTCCCATGCCGGACTGACAGCATCAGAGACCCAGGCTTTTGTACTCCTTCCTGAAGACAGCCACATGCCGGATACGGGCGGTCGTAATCTGCGTGCAGCCGATTTGCGCCAGGCGGCCCTTTCACTGTTCGACAGGGGGCACGCCGGAAGGACAGTCAGGCGTCATAAGGCAGCCCGGTCAACCCGCAGGATCAGGCTGATGACTTACAATGTGCATGGATGCCGGGGGATGGATGGCCAGGTAAGTATCGAGCGGATTGCCAGGGTGATCGCCCGCTATAAACCCGATATTGTCGCCCTGCAGGAACTGGATGTGAGGCGACAGCGCAGTGGCGGCAAGGATCAGGCCCATCTTATAGCCGAATACCTGGACATGGCTTTTCATTTCCATCCGACCCTGCACCTAGAGGAAGAACAGTATGGCAGCGCCATACTTTCGCCTTTCCCCATGGAACTGGTGAAAAAGGATCTGTTGCCGGGGCTGGCCGACAAGCCAAATTTGGAGCCCAGAGGGGCGATTTGGGCAACGCTGTCGGTGGAAGGTAGCAAGTTGCAGATTATCAATACGCACCTTGGCCTGCTGCCCCGCGAGAGACGGGCCCAGATTGAGTGTCTTTTGGGGCAGCAATGGCTGGGGCATGCTGACTGCCAGGGACCGCTGTTGTTCTGTGGGGATCTCAATGCCTGGCCTTCCTCCCTTATCCATCGCAGGCTCAGGGAAACATTGTATGATGCCCAGCTATCCCTGCCCGGACACCGGCTTCTGCAAACTTTTCCGGGCAGGTGGCCGCTGGCCTGTCTGGACCATATCCTGATGGATGATTCCCTTTCCACCCTCAAGGTCCAAGTGCCCCGTAATCATCTGACCCGGGTGGCGTCGGATCACCTGCCGTTAATCGCCGACATCGCCCTGCCATAGGCCGCCTGAATTAAACTGGTACTGTCGGACTCAGATTGCTATTCTTAATGACTGAACAGTCAGTTATTTAGAAGCCAATGAAACGAGCCAATAGCGAAGCGGCCAAGGATCTGCGTCGCGAACAAATTATTCATGCGGGTCTCGATGAGTTTTTCGAGCGGGGATTCAGTTCAGCCAAGATGGACAATATTGCCCGGCGGGCGGGGGTGTCCAAGGGCACCCTGTATCTGTACTTCGCCTCCAAGGAAGCCCTGTTTCTGGATATTATCAAGGCGGTCGCCATTCCCAGGGTGGAAATGATGGAAAGCATGATGGTGCAGTCCAGCGGCTTTTTTTCCACCTTGAATATGCTCAGCCAGCAGTTGCCCCTTCTGGTTCGCCAATCCAGTGTGCCCAAGGTGGCCAAGGTATTGATTGGTGATGCCTTTGCGTTTCCTGCGGTGGTCAGGGAATATCGTCAGCAGGTGATAGAGAGGGGCCACCGGGCGCTGACCATTATGGTGAGAAAGGGATGTGAAGCCGGGGAGATCCACACCGAGGATGCCGAGAATGTGGCGAGGTTAATGATAGCGCCGGTGATTTTCAGCGCCATCTGGACGGTTGTATTCGAACCGCACGATGATGAAGCACTGGATTTACAAGCCTTGTTCCAATGCCACCAACAGATGCTGATGAAGGCATTGAGACCGGAGGCGCCATGAACAGAACGGCGTTCTTGTGGCTGTTGCTGCTGGCTGGCTGCCAGCAGGCTGAGTCCCCGCCCAGGTATACAGGCTATGTGGAGGCAGAAGAGCTGCTGGTAGCGGCACCACAGGCCGGATGGCTGCTGGAACAACCTGTTCGGGAAGGACAGAAGGTGTCGGCAGGCGAGTTGCTGTTTGTACTGGAGCAGGAGCGGGAACGAGCTGAACTTAGACAGGCCCAGCACCGACGCGAACAGGCCCTGGCCAAACTTGAGGATCTGCAAAAAGGTGCCAGGGAGGAAGAGTTGGCCCGGATCCAGGCGCAGATGACCGAAGCCGCCAGTACGGTAGAGATAACCCGGCTAGAGCTGGCGCGGGTCCGTCAAACGGCCAGTCTGCAGCTTGCCTCTCAGTCGGCACTGGATAACGCAGAAGCGGCTCATCAGGCGGCGCTGGCGCGGCTGGATGCACTGAGCAGACAACTGGCACTGGCCAGGCTCGGTGCCAGGCCGGATCAGATCAACGCCGCCACTGAAGAGCTGGCAGCCGCCAGCGAGCAGGTTGGCATTGCACGCTGGCAATTGCAGCAACGCAGTATTCAGGCCGGTCAGGGAGGGCTGGTGGAGGAGCTGTTCTTCCGGGTGGGAGAATTTGTCAGTCCGGCCACGCCGGTCATGTCCATACTGCTGAGCCAGGAGTTCAAGGCCAGATTTTATGTACCGGCAGAGGTGCATGCCAGGTTGCGACTGGGTCAGGAAGTGGAGGTCTGGTTGCCGGAAGGAACACAACCCCTGAGAGCCCGCATCCGCTATCTGTCCCCTCACGCCGAGTTCACCCCGCCCATCCTGTATGCCAAGGACAGTCGCGACAAACTGGTGTTTCTGGTTGAAGCCGCATTTGAGTCCGGGGACACGGTCAGGCCGGGTATTCCTGTCGAGGTGCAGATTGGTGACTGAATGTGCCATTGACGTCAAAGGCCTTTGCAAGTCCTTTTCCGGTCGCCAGGTGGTCAGCAATGTGGATATCAGCATGCCCAAGGGAGAGGTGTGGGGCTTTCTGGGCCCCAACGGCTCGGGCAAGACCACCACCATTCGTATGATCTGCGGTCTGCTGGAGGCTTCGGCGGGTGAGGGCACGTGCCTGGGTTATGACATACGTAAAGAAGCCAGGAAGATCAAAGAGCTATCAGGTTATATGACGCAGCACTTTTCCTTCTGGCAGGATTTGTCGGTGCGGGAGAACCTGCAATTTGTGGCCAGACTTTACAACCTGAGCGCGCGTCAAAAGGTAGTGCAGAAAACTCTCGACGAACTGGGGTTAGGCGACCGTCAGGATCAACTTTGCGGCAAACTGTCCGGAGGATGGAAACAGCGTCTGGCACTGGCGGCAGTCACCATGCACAAGCCGCAGCTTCTGTTGCTGGATGAACCCACTGCGGGAGTGGATCCACAAGCCCGCCGGGATTTCTGGGACGAGATCCACCGCCTGACCAATGAGGGCGTTACCGTACTGGTATCCACCCATTATATGGATGAGGCTGAGCGTTGTGATCAAATCGTTTATCTGGCCCATGGCAAGGTACTGGCCAGGGGAACTGTGGATGACGTCATTGCCCAGTGTGGCCTGATCACCTTCCAGGGCAAAGGCGAGAATGTCCGGCGGCTGGCTGACGCCCTGAAGGGCCGGGACGGCATAGAACATGTGGCCTATTTCGGAACGGCATTGCATGTGAGCGGCAGGGACAGGGACAAGCTGAAATGCCAGCTCGGGCCGTTTATGGATGAGGCCGACTGGCAGGAGATTGCACCCAGCCTGGAGGACACCTTTATCGACCTGATGAAACAGGCCGGTGTGGACAAGCGGGAGCATGGATGAACGGCATTGGGGCCAGTCTGCTGAGAGTTTATGCCATTCTGGTCAAGGAATTGGTGCAGATGCGCAGGGACCGTATGACCTTCGCTATGATGCTGGCGCTGCCGATCGTGCAATTGGTGTTGTTTGGCTATGCCATCAATATGGATCCGCGCCATCTGCCCACAGCCTTGTATGTGGAGGACGACTCCGCTGTGGTCAGGCGCATTGTCAGTGCCTTCGAACAGTCGGGTTATTATGAGTTCAGCCATCGGGCCGACAGTCCCGCCCACGGCAGCAAATTGCTGGCAGAGGGCAAAGTGGCCTTTTTTATCTATGTGCCGGCAGGTTTCACCGCCAAACTGGTTCGCAACGAGCGCCCGCAGTGGCTGATAGAGGCGGATGCTACCGATCCGGCAGCGGCCTCCAATGCCATTGCCAGGGCCGAAGGGATCATCAGCAGCGCCCTTCGCACCGAGCTGAAAGGTCCGCTGAGCCGTCCAAAGAGCAGTGAAATGCCGGTGGAGCTGATCATCCAACGGAAATACAACCCCCAGGGCATTACCCAGTACAATATTGTGCCAGGCTTACTGGGGGTTATCCTGACCATGACCTGCGTGATGATCACTTCCATGGCAATGACCAGGGAGAGTGAGCGGGGCAATCTGGAGAACCTGCTCGCCATGCCGACCCGTCCACATGAAATGATGATCGGTAAGATCACTCCTTATATTCTGGTGGGCCTGGTGCAGACTGCCGTTATCCTGCTGGCCGCCAGATACTTATTCCAGGTGCCTTTTTTCGGCTCCCTGGCGCTGTTGATGAGCGCGGTGATGGTTTTTATCATCGCCAACCTGTGTCTGGGTTTTACCTTTTCCACCATTGCAGCCAGCCAGATGCAGGCCATGCAGATGACCTTTTTCTTTTTCCTGCCCTCCATATTGCTGTCCGGTTTTATGTTTCCTTTCCGGGGCATGCCGATCTGGGCACAACAGCTTGGTGAACTGCTACCCCTGACTCATTTTCTGCGCCTGGTCAGGGGCATCATGCTCAAGGGCAATACCTTCAGCCATTTGCATTTGGAGTTTCTAGCCCTGGTGCTGTTTATCCTGGCTGTAGGATTGCTGGCTATATTGCGTTACCGGAGGACATTGGATTGAGATTGGTATTCTGCCAGCTTACGGCTAGGCTCAAAGCAGATGAACTGTCGCCTGGCTGCCATGCAAATGTCTGTAATCCGCTGCTTGCTGATGTGTCTGCTGATCTGCCCTCCTTTGCTTCAGGCTGAGGAGGTACCGGTCAAAAAGACGTTTATAGTAGGGGTCGAGGCCCTGAGATTTTATCCCTTCTTCGATTTTTCCCCCGAGATGGAGGACAAGGGGCTTCTGATCAGAATTCTCGATGATTTCGCCGCTTCCAGAGGCATTCAATTCGAGTATGTGTCGGTTCCCATCAAGCGCTTTCAGAACTGGCTGGATGATGAGAAAGTGGACTTTCGCCTGCCGGACCATCCCAGTTGGTGGGTTTCCAAACAGGGTAACGTGCTGTACAGCGACGATATCGTCACCCTGCCGTTATCGGCGGTGGTATTGGCTGGCAACGAAAACAAACTGTTGGAAGATTTTAAGCGGGTCGGCACGCTGTACGGATTTACGCCCAGTTGGTACTGGCAGGAAGCGATTGATGCCGGCACCATCGCCTTCGAACAGGACAACTCACTGAGCGTACTGATTCGACTGCTGTACGCCAAGGAACTGGACGGTTTGGATCTGGATTTGATGGCAGTGCGCCACCAGGCCAGGGAGTTGGGATATGACACGCAATCTCTGGTCTACTCAAAGACTACTCCATCCCAGGCAAGCATCGGCTACCGGCTTTCCACCGTCCGGCATCCGCAGGAGCTGGCTGCCTTTAACCTGTATCTGCAACAAAACCGGCAGAAAATAGCGGCGCTTCTGCAGGCCTACGCCCTAGCAGATGCTGACAGGACAAAATTGATTATGGCCCCTCAAAAACGTCACTGAGAATGGCATGGGTGAAGGCTTTTTTCAGGTAGAAGCCCCTGGGTCGGGTCTGAATGAAACCGCCGTTTGGCCCCACGGCCTGGGTCAGGGCACTGCCGTCGGCAGCTTTGGGCCTGAGCTGCAACACTTCTCCATGCCGGGCCGTGACGCTATCCACTTCTCCCAGGGCGATCTTCTCCATGATTTCCTCCCAGTCCTGGCGCATGGCTTGCTCCTGGGCAGCGCTGGGCTGCCAGACAAAAGCGCTGGCCACCCTTCGCTCGGCGGGGGGGATGTGCCGGCTGGCTTCTATGGGCACCCAGCACACACAGGACAGTTTGTTTCTTACATTGGAGGTTTGCCAGGTCAGGCCTGCAACGCCAATCAAAGGAGCATAGCAGACATAAGTGGTTTCAAGCGGCTTGCCCTGGCTGTCGATAGGCAGGGTCTTGAGTTCGACGCCCAGGGAGGGGAAATCCTGCTGGGGTTTGGAGCCGGCCTCCGCCCCCAGCCAAAGCTCCAGCAACTGGCCGGTCCAACCTTTATGACGGCGCAGGTTCGACGGGGTTTCGATACCGGCCAGTGCGGCCAACTCTCCCAGGGTGAATCCGGCCAGCTTCCCTGCCCGATCAAGCAGCTCCTGCAGGCTCCGGGGCGGGTGTCTAGCGGGTTGCATCGGCCGTCAGGGGCTCTTCATCACTGGCCAGCGGAGCGGCTATGAGTGCGCCATTGACCAGACAGAATTGTGCTGCATAGTAGGTAATCATTACCGTATAGGGAGCATGGGACAAAGGGGAAAGAAACAGGTTCCAGGCCAGCAGCGCGTCAGAAAGCAAAAAGCAGGCTGCACCTGCTATCAGCCAGTGCCCCCGCCGGTCTGCCAGCACTGCGGTGGCTGCCATAACACAGATGACCAGCAGGTAGGTCAGTACGGGCACGCGCATGGTATCCAGACTGGGCAGCAACTGCCACAACATGAAAACGGCGAAGCCGGCCACTGTCAGCAGCGGCCATATCTTCCAGGACTGCCATTGGCGGAAACGCCAGAAATTAATGCTGTAAGTAGCCTGTGCCAGCAGAAATGCCCCCAGGCCCAGTTCGAAGCTGTGCCGCAGGGGAAGGGCCAGTAACACGTCACCGGTAGCCGAGAATGCCAGCGCCAGCAGCAACAGATACTTGTTGCTGCTGGCATTTCTCAGGACCAGTATCATCAGCCACACAATGGGCAGGGCCTTGAACAGATAGTCCAGCGGATAAGGACGGAAACTCAGGCTGAACAGGTAGAACAGGCTGCTGCCGGCAAAAACAAGATTCCAGTGGGTGCTTCTCATTGGCGGCCGTCCAGGTTAGAAGTAGACCAACCCGGCTTGCTCCCGTCGGTGCCGGGTTCTGCAATGTCAGATAAATATCGCCGGGTGCTTTGAAAGCTCCCTAGTTTATGGAAGAATGCGTGATTAGAAAAGAACTAATGCCCGGGAGTCTAAGTGATTGATGCCGAAGGATTCCGCGCGAATGTCGGCATAGTGATTTGCAACAGGATAGGGCAAGTATTTTGGGCAAGACGCTATGGCCAGCATTCATGGCAGTTTCCACAAGGCGGAATTGATCAAGGTGAAACTGCAGAGCAGGCAATGTATCGGGAACTCCACGAGGAAGTGGGGCTGAACCCGCAAGATGTGGAAATACTCGGAGTAACCAAGAACTGGGTCAGATATAAACTCCCCAAGCGTTTGATCAGACAAGGCAGTGATCCCGTCTGCATCGGCCAGAAGCAGAAATGGTTTTTGCTGAGGCTGACCTGCAAGGAAGAGGACGTCAACCTGTTGCATTCTGGCCATCCCGAGTTTGATGATTGGCGCTGGGTCAGCTACTGGTATCCTATCCGTAATGTGGTGTCTTTCAAGCGCGATGTCTATCGTCGGGTGATGAAAGAGTTTGTGCCTATTGCCATGCCGACCCAGAATAAGCCGGCCCCGGCTGCAGGCAAACCCAGACGCAGACGCAGGAGCTGACCCATGCTGAGGCAACTCAAGCGCATCGTTCAGGAAGTCAACCAGATCCCTGTACTGGATGAGGCGCTCACCTGTCTGGCCCTTCGTCTAAAAGAGGCCATGCGGGTGGATTGCTGTTCCATTTATCTGGCCAGCTATGATCAGCAGCATTTTACCCTGATGGCTACCGAGGGCTTGTCCAAGGACGCCATCGGGCGCGTTTCGATCGGCTTTTCAGAAGGGCTCATCGGCCTGATCGGTCAGCGTGAAGAACCCATCAATATTGAGGATGCCCAGAGCCACCCCAGGTTTAAGCATTATCCTGAGGTCAAGGAAGAGAAATACCACGCCTTTATGGGCACGCCCATTATCCACCAACGCAAAGTTCTGGGGGTGATGACGGTCCAGCAGAAGCGCAAACGCAGGTTCAGCGAAGACGAAGAAGCCTTTCTGGTTACCCTGGCGGCGCAGATAGCGCTGGAAATCGCCCATGCCGAAGCGCGTGGCGCCCTTAACCTCAACGATGATTTCAGTAAGAAGCAGTGGCAGAAGTCCCTGCGCGGGGTGCCCGGCGCCACGGGACTGGCTATTGGCCGTGGCTATACACACAATCTCAAATTCAGTCTGCGCGCCCAGATGTTGCGCCGTTCCAGCCAATCGGTCCAGGAAGTCGCCCAGTACCGCGAAGCGGTTCGTCTGACCCGTGAAGAAGTGGAAGGCCTGACCGACCGCATGCAGGGCACCGTGCCCGATGACGTGCTGGCCATTTTTCACCTTTACCAGCATCTGCTCGATGCCAACAGCCTTGGCCACGAGGTGGAAGCCCGCATCCACGCGGGCTGGGATGCGGCCTCTGGCCTGAAAATGGTGGTGGAGAGCTATATCAACCAGTTTCGCGGCATGGACGATCCCTATATGCAGGAGCGGGCTGTGGATGTGGAAGATCTGGGCAACCGGGTATTGCGCCACCTGATGAAGACCAGCCATGTACCCGCTCCGGTGCCGGACAAGGCCATACTGGTGGCAGAGGAAGTCAGTGCCTCCATGTTGGCAGAGTTTCCCCGCGGCAAGTTGCAGGGCATCATTTCCATGCGTGGCTCCAACAACAGCCATGCGGCGATACTGGCCAGAGCCATGGGGCTGCCTGCGGTTATGGGACTGACGGATGTGCCCCTGTCACTGCTAAGCGGCAAGGAGATCTTGCTGGATGGTTATTCGGGTGAAGTTATCGTTTCGCCCAGCCAGAGTATTCGCCAGGAATTCCAGCAACTCATTGACGAAGAAAAAGAACTGATGGGGCGCCTGCAACAGCAGGCGGATCTGCCGGCCGAAACCAAGGATGGCCACAGGGTTGAGTTGTTGATCAATGCGGGGTTGTCTGCCGAACTGGAGGCCATGAACAGCGATGTGAGCGATGGCGTGGGCCTGTATCGTACCGAAGTGCCATTTATGATGAGGGAGCGTTTTCCCTCAGAGCAGGAACAATGCCAGCTCTACCGGGCCATGCTGCAGACCAATCCGAATAAAATTATCACCATGCGGACCCTGGATGTGGGGGGAGACAAGCCTCTGCCCTATTTTCCCGTCGTCGAGGAAAACCCCTTTCTGGGCTGGCGTGGTATCCGTATGACGCTGGATCACCCGGAGATCTTTCTGGTTCAGGTTCGCGCCATGCTGAGGGCCAGCCTGGGTTTGGATAATCTCAAGATCATGCTGCCGATGATTACCACGGTCAATGAGGTCAATGAGTCGCGTCGCCTGATTCGGCAGGCTTTTTATGAAGTGGCCGAGGAAGCCCAACTGGACGGGCAGAAGCTGGTCATGCCCGAAGTCGGGGTGATGCTGGAAGTGCCGGCGGTGATTTATCAGTTACCGCAACTGGCCGCCAAGGTGGATTTTTTCTCCATTGGCAGTAATGACCTGACCCAGTACCTGTTGGCGGTGGACAGGAATAACGCCAGGGTTTCGGCGTTGTATGACAGCTATCATCCGGCAGTACTCAAGGCTCTGAAGTTTATTATTGACGAATCACAGAGCTTGAATAAACCCGTCACCCTGTGTGGTGAACTGGCCGGAGAGCCGGGTGGTGCCATCCTGCTGCTGGCCATGGGGTATCGCAAGCTGAGCATGAACAGCTTCAATCTGAGCAAGATAAAATGGGTGATCCGCAGCCTCAGCATGGACGATGCCCGTTTGCTGCTGGATGAAGTGCTTGAGCTGGAACATCCCCATCAGGTGCGGGATCGAATTAACCGCCATCTGGAAGCTCTGGGCCTGGGCGGCCTGGTCAGGGCAGGGAAATAACAGACGACCAGTCACATGTGAGAGGTAACGGGCGATAGATCGCCAACGGCCTTGGTTCTTCCCACAACGCCCTGATGCTGTGGTCCGCCGAATGACAACCTAAGGAAGCCGGTGTCAGGATCGGTAACATTCAAACAAGGTAAAGTATTGGAACCCATTTATATTCTGCTTCTAAGCTGTGTCCTGCTTGGCGCCTTCGCCGGCTACATGGCGGGCCTGCTGGGCATAGGCGGAGGCCTGGTGATCGTACCTGCGCTGGTCTATCTGATGCAGGTACAGATGGGCTGGTCTCTGGATATTGTCATGCCCATGGCGGTGGCCACCTCCCTGTCCACAATCATTTTTACCGGCTGCTCGTCTTTTGTGACCCATTACCGGCTCGGCAATCTGGATATGCGCATTTTTGTCACCTGTTCGATGGGCATAGCCCTGGGGGCGGTGTTCGGTGCGCAACTGGCGGCCCATATGCCAGCAGAAATACTCAAACGGATTTTTGCCACCCTGGTGCTGCTGTTGGCACTGAGAATGGCATTTGGTAAAAACCCTACCTCAGACGCCAGACTCAGCGAACCAAAATTGCTCGGCATAGGACTGGTAACAGGCAGCCTCTCCTCTTTGTTGGGCATAGGTGGCGGCGCATTGCTGGTACCGGCGCTGGTGTGGTTCAGGATCAGCATGAAGATTGCTATCGGATGCGCGGCGGCGTGCGGTATGGTGATTGCGTTGTTTGGCAGTGCCAGTTTCGCCTGGGCTGGCTGGGATCATGATGAGCTGCCGGTCTGGAGCCTGGGTTACGTATATCTGCCGGCCACTGCCGCCATTGTCAGCACGTCCATGCTGACTGCCAACCTTGGGGCCAGGATGAGTCATAGCCTGCCAACCCGAACCCTGAAGAAAATTTTTGCTGGCTTCCTGATTCTAGTAAGCTTGCGCATGTTTTTAAGCTAAGCAACAGTCACCTGACTGCACAGGACTTTTGATGAGTGAGTATTTTGTTTTTCCGCAAATCGATCCGGTGATTTTCAGCATCGGTCCGGTCAGCCTCCGCTGGTATGGCCTCATGTACCTGCTGGGCTTCATAGCGGCCTGGTACCTGGCCGGTCGCAGACTCGATCGTACTCCCTGGAGCAGGGAACAGCTCAGTGATCTGATGTTCTACGGTTTTCTTGGGGTGATAATAGGTGGGCGTCTGGGGTATGTATTTTTTTACCAGTTCGGGCATTTTCTCGAGGATCCCCTCTACCTGTTGAAAATCTGGACCGGGGGCATGTCTTTCCACGGCGGACTGTTGGGCGTGATTGCTGCTTTGTGGTGGTTTGCCAGAAAAACCGGCGCCCATCTCCTGCAGGTCGGCGACTTCGTGGCACCCCTGGTTCCCATCGGTCTGGGAGCCGGCAGGATAGGTAATTTTATCAACGCCGAGCTGTGGGGACGCACCACCGATGTGCCCTGGGCGGTGTTGTTCCCGGGGGCAGGACCTCTGCCAAGGCATCCTTCCCAGCTATATGAATTCCTCCTCGAAGGGGTCATTTTGTTTGTCATACTCTGGTGGTACAGTGCCAAGCCCAGGCCCATGGGGTCGGTATCGGGACTGTTCCTGGCCGGCTACGGCTGCTTCCGCTTTATCGTTGAGTTTTTCCGTGAGCCTGACGCTCATCTGGGCCTGTACAGTGGCATGCTGTCCCAGGGGCAGCTATTGTGCATTCCGATGATTCTGATTGGACTATGGTTAATGGTAAGGGACAAGAAGCCGCAGGAAATCAAAGGTAATTCATGAAGCAGTATCTCGATTTGATGCGTCATGTACTGGAACATGGCGTTAAAAAGGAAGACCGCACCGGCACTGGTACCCTGAGTCTGTTTGGCTATCAGATGCGTTTTAATCTGTCCGAGGGGTTTCCTCTGGTCACTACCAAAAAATGCCACCTGCGGTCAATTATTCACGAACTGCTGTGGTTTTTAAAAGGCGAGACCAATATTGCTTACCTGAAAGACAATCAGGTCAGTATCTGGGATGAGTGGGCGACGGAGGAAGGTGAGCTTGGTCCGGTTTACGGCAGGCAATGGCGAAGCTGGCAGGGTGCCGACGGTCAGATTGTCGACCAGATCTCGGAGGTGGTGGAGCAGATTAAGACCAATCCGGATTCCCGCCGGTTGATCGTCAGCGCCTGGAATCCCGCCGTACTGCCGGACACCAGGTATTCACCCAAAGAAAATGCCGCCAGGGGGCGCCAGGCGTTGCCCCCCTGCCATACCCTGTTCCAGTTTTATGTGCTGGAGGGAAAATTGTCCTGCCAGTTGTATCAGCGCAGCGGCGATATTTTCCTCGGTGTGCCGTTCAATATTGCCAGTTATGCCCTGCTGACGTTGATGGTGGCGCAGGTTTGTGGTCTGCAGCCGGGAGATTTTGTGCATACCTTCGGTGATGCGCACCTCTACCTGAACCATCTGGAGCAGGCTCATACCCAGTTGCAGCGGGAACCCCACCCCTTGCCCACCATGCGACTCAACCCCGGGGTAAGGGACCTGTTTGCCTTTAAGTTTGAGGATTTTGAATTGCTCAATTACCAGGCTCATCCGCACATCAAGGCGCCCGTGGCGATTTAGGCTGATGACTACCCGGGTACTGATTTGCGACGATTCCAGATTTGCCCGCCGGCAGATGGCTCGCGCTGTGCCCAAGGGCTGGGACGTGGAGATGCTCTATGCCGAAAATGGCCAACAGGCACTGGATATTATTCGCCAGGGCCAGGCCGATGTGACCTTCCTGGATCTGAATATGCCGGTGATGGATGGCTATCAGGCCATGGAGCAGATCCGTAGCGAAGATTTGCCCACTATGGTCATCGTCGTGTCCGGTGACGTGCAGCCAGAGGCGCGTAAGCGAATGCAGGCCATGGGGGCGCTGGATTTTATCGCCAAACCTGTGGACACAGAAAAGCTTGCGGGGCTGCTGACCCAGTACGGGCTGTACAGTGGAGATATGGAAAAACGCCAGGTGGAAGAGGATACCGCCAGTCAATCGGACCGGCTGGATGTCTACCGGGAGCTGATCAATGTGGCCATGGGCCAGGCGGGTGACAAGTTGGCACAGGTATTGGGCGAATTTATCCATCTGCCCATCCCCAACGTTAACCAGATTGCCAGCAGTGAATTGCGTATGGCAATAGCCGAGATCCAGCATAAAGCCTATGTGTCGGCCGTATCCCAGGGCTTTGTCAGTGCCGGTATCAAGGGTGAGGCCCTGGTAATCTTCAACGAGACCAACTTCTCCAGCCTGGTCAAGCTGCTCAAGTACCGTAGTCAGGCGCTCAATGAACAACAGGAGGTGGAAGCCCTGATGGATGTGTCCAACATCCTGATCGGTGCCTGTCTCAATGCCCTGGCCGAGCAACTGGATGTCAAATTCAGCCAAAACCACCCCATTATTCTCGGTCGCCACTGCGACCTGGAACAGTTGCTGAAGAACAACGTGTCCCGCTGGAACCAGGTGGTGGCCATCGAAATAGGTTACTCCATCGACAGCCAGGATATTCATTTCGATCTGTTGCTGCTGTTTCCCAAGGAATCCATGGATGTGATGTTCGATAAACTTATGTACATGAGCGGGAGGGCTGATGGATATCCAGCGTAAGGCCGAATTGGAAGACCTGCACTGGAAGTTGGATCTGCTCGGCTCCATCGAAGTGGGGATTGTGGTGATCAACCGCCAGTTCGAGGTGCAGATTTGGAATGAATTCATGCACCATCACAGCGGCATCGTACCCAGCCAGATAAGAGACAAGTCGGTACTCGAGTTTTTTCCCGAAATTGACAGGGACTGGTTCAAACAGAAGACCGATCCGGTCTTCAAGCTGAAGAGCCCGGCCTTTGTCATCTGGGAGCAACGGCCTTATCTGTTCAAGTTTGCCAGTTATCGCCCGGTCACCAGCGCCACAGAAATCATGTACCAGAACATCACCCTGTTCCCGCTGGCATCCCTGTCTGGGGAGGTGGAACACCTGTGTGTGGTAGTCTACGACGTCACAGACGAGGTCGTCAGTAAGCAACGCCTGGCAGCCGCCAACGAGAAACTGCAGATGATGAGTCGGGTGGACGGCCTGACCGGCTTGTTCAACCGCCGCTACTGGGAGGAATGTTGCCAGTTGGAGTTTAAGCGCTGTCAGCGAAATCAGGGCAGCTCTTCGCTGATGATCCTGGACATTGACCACTTCAAAAAAATCAATGATACCTGCGGTCATCCCGCCGGTGACCAGGTTATCAGGAGTCTGGCGCAGATCATTAAACAGACGGTTAGGGAAACGGATATCGCCGGCCGTTACGGCGGCGAGGAGTTCACCATTGTGCTGCCGGATACGGATGCCCACAATGCCCGGCAGGTGGCTGAGCGTGTCAGGCAGCGGGCAGAGTCTGCTGTGGTCACCCACGAAGGGCGGGAAATACGCTTTACCATCAGTCTGGGGGTCAGTCAGTTCAGCGCTTCGTTCAAGGATCATATGACCTGGGTGGAGCATGCCGACCAGGGGTTGTATCAGGCCAAGGAATCCGGACGTAACAGGACGGTACTCCGCTAGCGATTAGCTGCTCAGGCGCGCTCACCGGCTATTTCCCTGACCTTATGGCGGATCAGGGTCAGTAGCAACAGGCTGGGCAGGACCATCAGGGCCGTGAGCAGGAAAAATAGCTGCCAGTTACCATCCAGATAATCCACCACTACCCCGCTGTAGGCGCCAAGGGTCGTTCGGCCAAAGGTGCCAATGCTGGCCAGCAGGGCATACTGACTGGCGGTAAAGGCCCGGTTACAGAGCACCGAAATAAAGGCCATAAACGCCACCGTTCCCCAGGCGGCGGTAAATCCGTCCACCACTATGGTGACAAACAACAGGGTCTTGTCCGGCCCTACTGAGGCCATCAGGGCAAACAATAAGTTACTTGCCGCCATGGCCAGACCACCGACATACAGTCCCTTGATAATGCCGATTCTCAGGTTGATGAGGCTGCCGGTTACTGAGGCGACGATGGTGACTACCCAGGTCAACAGCTTAGAATAGGCGCCGATGTCGGCGTTGCTGAAGCCAATCTCCTTGTAGAATACGATGCTCATACGCCCCAGCACCGCCTCACCCATCTTGAACAGCATCACAAACAGAAGCAGGGTCAATGCAACACGCACCCCGTTACGGCTAAAGAAGTCGCGCAGGGGCTCGCCCAGTGAGACCAGCAGCCAGGCCATGGCTTTCTGGGTGGAATTCGCCGTCAGCTTGTTCTGGGCTGCCTGCTCTTTCAGCATGCGACTGGTGGTACGCACGGCAAAGGCCACAAGCAACAGCACCAGCAGGCTGACAGCCGCATTCTGATAGGCAAACCAGGTCGGCGCGAAGACCTGGAATCCGCACAACGTAATCGCAGACAGGATGGCCAGCAGCACCAGGGTGGCGGCCGGACCGTGACTACTCACTGCTGCCAGGTAACGGCTTTCGGCCTGCTGGTAAGTCTGCTCCCTTATGCGGGTCTGCGGCTCAGTAGCGACCCAGATGCCGCCCGTCAGAAGCAACATCAGGGCAGCGAGTAGCAAATAAATATCCGGCCAGTGCCAGCCGGGGACATCGGCAACAAAAAAAGGAATGGCGCCAAGACCGGCATACCCGGTCCACCAGCCAGAGGTGGCCATGGCCGCGCCGGTGGACTGCTGTTCATTGTGGACGGGGTCGATGCTGTCGATGCGGTAGGCATCGATGACGATGTCCTGAGTGGCTGAGGCCAGGGCGATGCCCAGTGCGCTTAAGCCCGCCAGCCACAGGGCGCTGTTGGGATCCAGTCTGGCCAGGGCCAGGCAGCCGAGGCAAATCAGCAGTTGCGTCAGCAGGATCCAGCCGCGTCGTTGTCCTAGTCTGGCGGTCAGCAACGGCAGTTTCAAGCGATCCACCAGAGGGGACCAGAGAAAGTTGATCGAGTAAACGGCGAACACGGCAGTAAAGAAGCCGATGGCTGAGCGGGTCAGGCCGGCATCCTTAAGCCAGGCTGACATCACAGAGCCGATCATCACCCAGGGAAAGCCGCTGGCAATGCCAAACAGGAAAATGCTCAACATGGTGCGGTTGCCCAACTGGCGGAATTGATTCAGAAAAGACTGCAAAGGCGGGTTCTGGTTATTTTTATAGTCCGGTTATTGGGCCATGGATGAAGAGGTGGGTCAATAATTGAGTTATCAGTTACCAGGATTCTTGAGTTATCCGATAGCTGTCTGGGAACTTTTCTGTGAACTGCTTAAGGCCGCACTCCAACACAGTCCAGAGGGCAGTGACCGTCTCCTTCCAGATATTCCAGACAGGTTTTTAACTCGCTGCGCAGGTAGGGATCCTCCAGCAGCTTGTGCTCGGGCCAGAAATGCAGTTGATGTAGCATATGCCAGAAGACTCTCTCTTTCTGGGTACAGGGTTGGGTATTGCGATCCTGTACCTGAGTCCACTCCTCCATGGTGTCCCAGAAATACAGATCCACTTCCCGGTAGGGGATTTTTCTGTCCCAGAACGCCCGGACGAAGAATGCCAACTGCGAGGCTTTTCGGTTGATAAAACTCTGAACTGTCACCTTGTAAAAATCGTGCTATAGCTGTTTCCACCTAGTATAGCTGGCTTTTATTGAATTGCGCCCGCCCTGCGGTGGATGAAAGACAGCGTTGTCAACAAGGCCAGGATTGTGCCATAACAGGAGTGAAAATAGAATGCTTTCACCAACCCATATGGGTAAGCCAGCCATAGATTTCCTTGGCCAGGTAGGGGTGCTGATTGATAGCCAGAGGCTGGCCGATGATTTCCCGCTGTCGGTAGTGCACCTTCAGCGCCTTGAGGGCGGCTACCTGTCGTTCCTGGCGGCTTATCAGGGTCCACTCGTTGTTCCATTGACTGTAGATATCCAGCACCGGTGTCTGGATAGCTCCCATATAATCGCTGATCTGTCGGTTGCGCTCCGGATCCGGCCAGTAGGGCGCCAGGGTAACCAGGGCATCCGGCAACTCAAGGGCGCCGTCAGTGTAGAGTTTCAACAGCCAGGCAGCGCTGGTCCCCTGGGCAATGATCAGTACGAAGCCAGGATAGTCGGTGGTCAGGGGCAAACTAGCCGTCATCCGTTGCAGTAATTGTTGCTCGTGGCGGTAGAACTGGGCTGGCGTCATCAGGCGGCTGGGCTTGAATGGTTCGGACCGGGCCGGTTTCTGGTCTTCCGTCTGGTCCTGCGGGTCCGGGTTAAACTGGGTGCCGGGAGCGGTTAACACCAGGGTCGCCCAGCCCGTATCATTCAGATACGGCGTCAGCGGGGCCAGCGAGCGGACACCCATATGGGCAATACCATAGTCATTGACCAAGATGGCCACGCCCCGGGTATTGACCGTGGTACTGTTGCTGACCAGCAGGGTGAATTCCTGCTCGCCGGCCAGCAAGGTTCGGTATTGATGAGCCGGCAGGGATTGCTGGAGATCCTCGTTGAGCATCGCCTGGGCATCCAGTTGCACTGCTTCAGCGCTCCAGAGCACCAGCCACAATAAATACAGTTGCTTCATATCCATCCCATATCGGTTTCCTTCCCTTTATCGGACGGACCTTGGGGAAACTTTATCGTCAACAGAAAGGGCAGGGGCTGGAAAACTCGATTTGTTCCCCGCTACCTGGGTGACGGAATTGCAGCCATGCAGCATGTAACTGCAGCCTTTTTGCCATCATCCTCGCCTGTGGCGGAGCATAGAGCCGATCACCAAGAATCGGATGTCCCAGGCTGAGCAGGTGCACACGCAACTGATGAGAGCGACCGGTTACCGGCGACAGTTCCAGCAGTGACTGCCGCCCATCGCTGTTCAGTGTTTTCCAGCGGGTCAGGGCGGCCTTGCCACGGACAAAATCGACCATCTGCCTGGGTCTGTTTGGCCAGTCACACACTAATGGCAGATTGATTTCGCCCTGCGGCACCGGGGGACACCCCCACACCCTGGCCAAATATTTTTTGCCGGTCTGGCGCTGTTCAAACTGGCGGGATAACTCGCGGTGGGCGTGGCTGTTCAGCGCCATCAGCATCAGGCCCGAGGTGGCCATATCCAGGCGATGCACCACGGTGGCCGTGGGGTAGACCCTCTGTACACGCAGTTGCAGACTGTCTTTATGCTCAACCGCTTTGCCTGGCACAGAGAGCAGTCCGCTGGGCTTATCCAGCACCAGCACATCCTTGTCCCGGTATAATATGCTCAGGTAAGGAATAACGGGTGGCCTGTAGTCAAGCAGGGCCATCAGTGACTGTTGACCACCAGGCGGATGGCTTCCAGGTTCAGCTTGGCCTGGGTCAGTATTTGACCCAGTTGCTGCATCTGGTGCGCCACATGCTGGATCTCCTCGTCACGAATGCTGGGGTTAACCTGTTTGAGGGCCAGCAGCCTGTCCAGTTCTTCGCCCAACCAGTCCTGCATCCTGGCCATGCTGTCATGGCGGAGCTGGCCGGCCTGTTTGTGCGCCGCTTTTTCAGCCACTTTCAGGGCGGCGGTAATGGGTTTGTTCAGGGCATCCACCAGCTGCTTGGCGGTCTTGCTGTTCAGCGGGGTCAGACCGGTAAAGTGCTGGCTGACCAGTTTTCCGCCGGCATCCACACACAGCCTGATGGGAGTGGGTGGCAGGTACCGGCTCAGTTGCAGGCTGCGCTCGGCATTGGCTGACAGCACAAACAAACATTCCAGCCAATAGCTGCCATTGGGCAGCGACTTGCTCTGGCTCAGGGCAATACTGCTTTTTCCGGTATTTTCCGTCAGGATCATGTCCATTGCATGCTGCACCATGGGATGATCGGCGCTGAAAAAGCGCACATCCTCCCTGGCCAGAGCGGCAGCCCGCTCATAGGTGATGGTCATACCTTCCTCATCCAGCCCTGGCAACTGATTGACCATGGTTTCGCCGGGACGCAGGATATAGCAGCTGTCGTCCTTCTCTTCCTGCAAAATGCCCAGCCCATCAAACAGGCGGGTCATAAAGCGTTCCAGACGGGGGGACTCGTCAGACTCGCGTATGGCACTGACCAGCGGTTCGATGCTGCCCCGCCCCGAGGAGTTGAGCTCCAGTAATTTGTCACGGCCCTGCTCCAGCCTGGCTTTCAGTGCCTCATGCAAAGCCTTGCTGTCCGACAGCAACTGTTCGAACTGCCGAGCCGGGCTCTGCGGGTCCAGGCAGGCCATCAGCTTATCCTGCATCTGTTCGAAGACTGCCGTGCCGGTGGGACAAGTCTGTTCGAAAGCGTTAAGGGCCTGGTGATACCAGTCAAGCAGGCGTTGCTGGGGGCTGTGTTCGAAATAGGGCACGTGGATACTGATATCCTGGCGCTGGCCGATACGATCCAGCCGGCCGATGCGTTGCTCCAGTAAATCCGGTACCAGTGGCAGATCGAACAGCACCAGGTGGTGGGCGAACTGGAAGTTGCGCCCCTCGCTGCCGATTTCACTGCAGATCAGCGCCTGGGCCCCTTCATCTGACTGGGCGAAGAAATTTGCCACCCGATCACGCTCGACAATGCTCAGACCTTCATGGAACACGCCGGCACGGATCCCGGATTGTATCCGCAGTGCCTCGGCCAGTTGCATGGCTGTGGCGGCGCTGGCGCAAATGGTCAGGACCTTTTCACCTTTAAGGCGCTTCAGTGTCTCTATGAACCAGCCAACCCTCGGGTCGAAATCTGTCCAGTTGTCTTGCTTTGAGGCATGGCGCTCGGGGGCCAGCCTGAACGCCACGGCCAGGTCAGGATCCCCCAGCAGTGCCTGATACTGGGTCGGCATTGGCAGAGCATAGGTCTGCAACTGGCGAGCAGGAAAGCCCTGTATGCCCGCGCGGCTGTTTCTGAACAGCAGGCGCCCTGTGCCATGACGGTCTATCAGATGGCCGAGCAGACGCTGCACTTCGGTATGATCCTGAGGATGAAGGTTTTTCAGGCGCTCTTTTTCTTCCGGCGCGAAGGCGGCGATGGCATCCATCTGCGATTTGTTCAGGGACTCCCCCTCCACCAGGGGGGCAATGGCATCGGCCAGGGTGGCGTAGCCCTGCTCTTCGGCCAGGAAGCGCCGATAATCATGGAAGCGGTCAGGATCCAGCAGCCGCAGACGGGCGAAGTGGCTCTCATGGCCCAGTTGATCCGGGGTGGCGGTCAGCAGCAACACCCCTTTGGTCAGCCTGGCCAATTGTTCGATGACGGCATACTCGGCGGAAACCTCGTTCTGTGACCACAGGAGATGGTGTGCCTCATCCACCACCATCAGATCCCAGGACGCCTGCAGGGCCAATTGATGGTATTTTTCGAAACGGGTCAGAAAATCCAGACTGCACAGCACCAATTGTTCAGATTCGAAGGGATTACCCCCTTCTTCGGCCAGTGACTGGCAGCGCTCTTCATCGAAAATGGCAAAAGCCAGATTGACCCGCCTGAGCATCTCCACCAGCCACTGATGGACCAGACTGGACGGCACCACTATCAATACTCTCGACGCCCGGCCGGTCAGGATCTGCTGATGAATAATCAGCGCGGCTTCGATGGTCTTTCCCAGGCCCACTTCATCTGCCAACAATACCCTGGGTGCGAAGCGACTGGCCACCTGGCTGGCAATATGCAACTGGTGGGGGATTAGATCCACACGTGCCCCTACCATGCCCAGCAAAGGAGAGGTCTGGTGAGCGTGCTGTTGTTGCAGGCAGTCCAGGCGCAGGTCGAACCATTTGGGCTCATCGGACTGGCCGCTGAGCAGGCGTTGATCCGGCTGGTCCAGTTGAAAATGGTGATCCAGGAAAGTTTCCTTCAGGGCGACCTGCTGGTCATTATCCAGCCGGCGGCCGTGGTAAGTGAGCTGGCCGTCCTGTTCCTGCACGTCGCTGACCAGCAACTGCCAGCCTTCATGGCTTTTTATCTTGTCACCCTCAGCAAACTGTATCCGGGTCAGGGGCGCAGCTGCCATGGTATAGGTGCGCTGGTCACCGGTGGCGGGAAACATCAGGGTCAGGGTTCGCTCCTGGCAGTCCACCACAGTACCCAGACCCAGTTCGGATTCTGTGTGGCTTATCCAGCGTTGACCCAAGGCAAATGACATGATGACTCCTGATACAGATAAAATGGCGGCGCGGGATCTTATGTGAGTTTAATCTGAAGGGCAATTTAAGCTGAGTTTTCCAAAAGGGTTGAATAGTCGTTGCTCAGCCTGATGTCCCTGCGCGCTTACTGTTAAAAGTAGGTGATCTGACCGGCCTTTGGTATCTGCCGGAATTAGTTGTTCATTTTGCTGTGAAACTGGTCTATTGTGGAATTGTCAGGCTAATAACAACAATAAGTTGCTTGAGGGGAATGCGCGGTCCATGACGGGAGACTCGCTGTCATGGACGAAAATAAGCCCTGCATGCCGTCGGCTCAGGGTGACAATCAGCCGGAGATGCGAATGGTAAGAACCAAAGCCGCCAACGCCAAGATTTACGTCCTCGACACCAACATTCTGCTCCACGAACCCTTCGCCTTTTTATCCTTTAAAGAACATGATGTGGTCGTCCCCATGACGGTCCTCGAAGAACTGGACTATATCAAGGACAGTAAAAAAGATGTGGCCCGGGATGCGCGGATTTCCATCCGCGCCATGGAAGACGTATTGCATGATGCAACTCCCGATCAACTGACCGCCGGAGTGTCACTTAAAGGGCTGGGGTCGGGAGAAGCGGCCCCCACCGGACGCCTGTCCATCTTTGCCGATGTGGGCATGCCCAAGTCCCAGCAGGTTTTTACCAGCAACGAGAACGACAATCGCATCATCAATGCGGCCTTGCATATTCAGCAGCGCGCTACGCCTCGCCAGGTGGTGCTGGTCACCAAAGACATCAACATGCGTCTCAAGGCCAAGGGCGCCGGTTTGGCCCATGTTGAAGACTACCGTACCGACCAGTTGATCAGTGACATCAAGTACCTGAGCAAGGGCTATCACAAGTTTGACGGGAATTTCTGGGACAAGGTCAAGTCTGTGGAAAGCCGCAATGAAGGACGGGAAACCCTGCATGTGATCGACAGGAAAGTGTTTCCCGAAGCCTATATCAATGAGTTTCTGATCGACGACAGTAAACAGTTTGCTGCAGTGGTGGAGGGGATGACCGGCAGTACCCTGGAGATCCTCGATCTGGGCTACGAGCGGCTAATGTCACGCAAGGCCTGGGGGGTTCACCCGAAAAATATCGGCCAGGCCATGGCCCTGCATGCCCTGCTCGATCCGCATATTGACCTGATTATCATGACAGGTCCGGCGGGGTGCGGCAAAACCCTGCTGGCCCTGGCGGCGGCCCTGGAAATGGTCGTGGAACGCAAGATGTACGATAAGATCATCGTCACCCGCAACACTCCGGAGATTGCCGAGTCCATAGGTTTCCTGCCGGGCACCGAAGAAGAGAAGATGGCTCCCTGGCTGGCCGCCATTACTGATTCACTGGAAGTTCTGCACAAGAACGACGAGAACGTTAAAGGCTCCATGAGCTACATTATGGAAAAAGCCAATATTCAGTTTAAATCCGTTAACTTCATGCGCGGGCGCTCCATACAGAATGCCATTGTGATTCTTGACGAAAGCCAGAACCTGACGGCATCCCAACTCAAGACTATTATTACCCGCTGTGGCGAAGGAACCAAACTGATCTGCAGTGGCAATCTGGCGCAGATAGATTCCAACTATCTGTCTCCCGTGACGTCTGGCCTGACCTACCTGGTGGAGAAGTTCAAGAATTTCACCGGCAGTGCCACCATCAATCTGGATGGGGTGGTCAGGAGTAGGTTGGCGGAGTTTGCTGAACAGCATCTGTAGCGAGGAGCCATGAACCTGCCCTTATTTTCTGAAGTTGGCAGTCAGACGGTGCTGGTCGTGGATGACCAGCCCGTCAACCTGAAGATCCTCGGTCAGGCCTTGTCCAAGGACTACCAGGTGTTGCTGGCCTCCAGCGGCGAGCAGGCGTTGCGGATGGCCCGCGACCAACTGCCGGATTTGATCCTGCTGGATATCATCATGAAGGACATGGACGGTTACCAGGCTTGTCGTCAGCTCAAGTCCGATCCCCTTACCCAGAATATCCCAATCATTTTTTCCACTGCCATGGATTCGGTGGAAGATGAGGTCAGGGGGCTGGAAGAGGGGGCTACCGACTACATCACCAAGCCGTTTAATGTGGCTTTGGTACTGGCCAGGGTACGCAATCAACTGCAACTGAAGAAAAAGACCGACCTCCTGGAACGCCTGGTGAGTCTGGATGGCCTGACCGAAATCCCTAACCGACGCTATTTTGAACAACGTCTGGAAGAGGAATGGCGACGGGCGGAGCGCGGCGAAGAATGCCTCTGTCTGGCCATGGCAGATATTGACGCTTTCAAACAATTCAATGATAACTACGGCCACGGTGCGGGCGATCTGTGCCTGCAGAAGGTGGCAAGATGCCTGAGCAGCAATGCCCAGCGTTCAGGTGACCTGGTGGCCCGTTACGGGGGCGAAGAATTTGCCGTGCTTTTGCCGGCCACCGATCTGGACGCCGGCCGGCTGGTGGTGGAAAGATTACGTCAGTCCGTCGAAGATCTTGCCATCCCGCACAGATTTTCGCCGGTAACTGATGTGGTGACCCTCAGTGTTGGTCTGGCTTGTATCCGTGTGTCACTGGATATGGAAAAGGAAAGGCTTTGGAAAGAAGCCGACAAACAGCTTTACGGGGCCAAACAAGCGGGGCGCAATCGTGTCCACACGGCGTGGTTGCATTGTTGATCAGGGTGCCATCCTTGGTGGGATCTTCTCAAAAGTGAACATATTGCCATCGATGGCGGCCTGGCTTGTTGCGGCAATTTCCCCAACCGGAAGCAGTGCCGGCCCGGTGGGTTCGGTCAGCACATAATCTAGCCCCTCTATTCTTACCAGAGCGTCCTGGGACCGGTGCGACATCTGTACGCCCAGCAATGCATGGCCGGGAAGATAGATAATCACCATCCCCATGTTCGGCAACATTGAGCGCAGCAGCGCGACGGCCAGGGTGGTTTTGCTGTCGCAGTCGCCGCGATTGCCGATCAATACCGCGGCGGGCGCTGAAAAGCCCGTGCCTCTGGACACCATGCGGTTCTCCAGCGTGTCGTAAGGGATGGATTGCAACCAGCCGAGCATAATGTTCACATAGGCCCGCGGCTGGCTGTTATCCATCAGTTTGTCATACAGGGCATTGGCGGCGGGCAGTAATGTCAGGGTGCTTTCCTGGGCATAGCGTAGATGATCCACCTTCACCCCTTCCTCACCCAGATAGTTTTCATACGGAGCGTAGTAGTTGATGGCCAGGTAGTCCCTGAATGCCTCATCCTCAACCCGGGCCAGTCGCCTGGTCCACTGTTCCAGCAGTTCGGGTGACTGTGCCTTAATCTGATACTGCACTTCCTGTCCTACTTTACGTACGGAAACCCTGACCTCTCTGGGATCTACTTCCCTGGCCGCTTTTTGCATGGCAATCATCATGTAACGCTGGGCGATATGAGGCTGGTAGGACTTGAGCTTCTGAAACTGACTGTTAATAAGCTGCCTGTCCAGGCTGAAGCCGAGTTCATGAGTTTGGTTTTGCAGATCCTCCCAGCGATAAAAGAGTTGGATGGCTGTGTCGGTTTCTGTTTTTTCAAAGGCAAGCTGCTGGGCATGACAGGCAATAATTGGCAACAGACAGATCGCCACGCTTGTCCATCGCCAGGGGGCCCTTGCCTTCAATGGTTATACTCTTGTTATTTAAACAAATTCCAGTATAGCCTCAGCCGACTCACGGACGCCAGCCTTGATCCGGATAGCTGTCAGCAGGATTATCTGGCCCAACCTAAATCCTCAAGCTGGCACTACTCACACTCAACCAGCCGCCTATGCTAGCCAACGGAAGGTCGAAAAATGAACAGTCTCGCCTTCTCAGAGGAGATAAGTGCAGAGGTTCAACACACTGTCTCCAGATACTCAATAATGATAATGAAGGGGACTTTGATGAGTAAGCATCAAGCACGCTACCTGCTACTGGCGGGTGGATTACTGTCTTCGTTGATAACAAGCGCAGAGACTCTTGCGGATACTATCTTTTCAGAAGATTTTTCCAGCGGTGATATCAGCGGTTGGAACACAAGCGGCACCGTCGACGCCTACAACAATGAATCGATCAGATTACGCGGACCGTCCTGGGCCCAACTGCCTGTTTCAACCAGTGGTTACAGTCAAATTCAGATAAGTCTTAGTTTGGCCGCTGGCTCACTGGAAAATGGCGAATTCTGTTATGCCGAATATTCGGCCGATGCGGGCACTACCTGGACAACTATTCAGACAGTTGCCAATGGACAGGACAACGGCACGGTTTACTCCAATAACCTGAGCCAAAGCCAGATGGACAATAATCCCAATCTGATGGTGAGGTTTCGTGGTGATGGCAGTACCGTAGGGGATTACTGTTACGGACAGTCAGTGCAGGTCAGCGGTAATGGAGGGGCGCCCACTGCGCCTGATCTCGATGCGCCGTCCAGTGTGAGTTTCCCTCATACTGAGCCAGGCAACAGCAGGGACCTGGTGTTTCAAATCGGCAATGCAGGGACCCAGACGTTGCAGGTATCCAATGTCAGCCAGCCGGCCAGTCCCTTTGCTCTGCTAAGCCAAAATTGCGCACAAGTGAGCCCCGGTACCCAATGCCAGGTCGAATTGAGGTTTTCCCCTGTGGCCGAAGGCAATTTTAACGACAGTATTATGATCGAATCGGATGATCCCGATGAAGGTCAATGGCTTGTCAGTCTATCGGGAAATGCCAGTCAGTCAGGTACGGTGGATAATTTTGATCCGTTAACCGGCAGCGGTGCAGTTCCCCGCTCGCAACTGACTTATTCACAACTGATCAATGCTACGGATCCGGGCACTTTACTCGACTTTGCTGCTTTTGCTCTGCCTGCTGACGCCGCGATGCCCGGCAATCTGTTTTCCGGGAGATTAACCTTGCTGGGTGAGGCAGCCGGTGGGGCGTTTGATGAGCACAAAGACAGCTTCCGCTATACCGGCAGTCAGGATACCAGTCGCAAACATCTGCCTGAATTCGATTTTGAATATGTCCAGACCGGCAGTCATATATTCCCTCTTGCGCGGGGGTCTATCGCCAGCAGTCATCCTGAATGGGAGTATATTCTTTCCCCTGGACGGGTTTGGCAGGAAAACGGCGATAACGGCTACAGCAGAGTGGCCCTGCCATTTGCCTTGCAGCAGAAAAATGCCAACTGCGTGCATAATGGTGTGTTCAGTTTCCTGTTTAAGAATGACGGAGCGATCTCCAAGGTGGCGTATCAAATCGCCTCGGAAACCTGTTTATATTTTCAGGTCGATATGTGGGGACGTCTGGACGCGTCTTACACTGCCTTGTCATTTGCTGACGCGAATCAACAGATTGCAGCCTACCAGGCTGAAGTTCTCGGCAGGTTGCCGACCAAGCCGTTGTCTGCATTGGCTCAAGACTTTCCCGGCACCGATGTTCAGGCGTTTTCCGCACCGGGTGGCAAGGATCCCCAGGATATGTCGCTGGTGGGTTTTGTTATTGACGGCATCCACTATACCGGTGGCTGTTCGACCCGCCAGGGCACCTATCCTTACTGCGAGTCTCTGGTAGTGCCGTCTTACTCGGCGGCCAAAAGCGCCTTTGCCGGCAGTGTCCTGATGCGCTTAGAGCAAAAGTATCCGGGATCGTTTAATCGGCCCATCAGCAACCATGTGACGGCCTGTGACAGTAATGGCAATTGGTCGGATGTGAGCTTCGGCAATGCACTGGATATGGCGACTGGCAATTATGCTCTGGCGGGGTACATGAGCGATGAAGGTGCCAGTCACACCAATGGTTTGTTTCTGGTGGAAGATCATGCCAGCAAGATAAGCTACAGCTGCACTCAGTACAGCCGTAAGGCCTCGCCTGGCACCCAATGGGTTTATCATACCTCCGATACATACATCCTTGGCACTGCCATGAACGATTACCTGCAAAGTCTGGAGGGTACCGGGAAGGATATTCACACGGACATTTTGCTCACCGAGATACTGCAACCGCTGCAAGTCAGTCCCACCAGTGGCTATACACGCCGCACCTATGATGGCGTTCAGCAGCCTTTCACTGGTTGGGGGCTTATTTGGCTGAGGGATGATATTGCTAAGATAGGGCAGTTTTTTGCCGGCAGCGGTCAGTCCTTGCTGGACCCGACTGAGTTGAATGCTGCGTTGCAAAGAGATCCTCTGGACAGGGGGCTGGAGCCTCTGAGCCAGTTCAAATATAACAACGGCTTCTGGGCAAGGGATGTCTCGGATAACATTACCGATTGCAATCAGCCACCCTGGGTCCCCTTTATGTCGGGCTATGGAGGGATTACGGTATTGATTCTGCCCAACAACAGCCTGTATTACTATTTCAGCGACGATGACTCATTCGTTTGGATGGATGCTGCCGTGGAAGCCCACCAGATACGAAGTTTCTGTCAGTAACCGTTGTTGTCACCATTAGTAAGGGGAGCAGAGCTCCCCTTGGTCGTTTTTCTAAGGCAGTAGAGCACCGAATGGTTAAGTCATGCTCACCAGAGCTTGCCTGAAACTCCCCAGCCTGCCCCAGGCATTTCAGGATTCAGGCCCCTAAACCCATGAAGAGACCTGGATTGCCTGGAACATTCCTCAGCCTCCGCTGGTGGCTATGCCCTAACCATCTTTGAGCTCTAGAACGACTGGCTGAATTCCACGCCCCACATCCTGGGCAGGCCGGGGCTGAGGTTGGGAGAGCCGGTGTTTTCGCCCTGGCCCCCGAAGCCGGACAGCAGGTATTCCTCGTCAGTCAGGTTGCGTGCGAACAGGGAGAGCTGCCAGTCATCGTCGCTGCGGTAGCTGATGCGGGCATTGACCAGATCATAGCCTTCCACCCGGTTCTCGGCAGTCAGGCCGGGTACCAGCCCGGGGTTGACCGGCAGCAGGGCGATGCTATCGGCGTCGCTGGCCGTGGAGCGCTCATCCACTGAGGTGATATCCATATGCAGCATCCACTCGCCGTTGTCGGCGCCAATAAAGTAGTCTGCGCCCAGATACCAGCGGTTCTTGGGCACGCCGGCCAATGGTCGGCCGGTCAGGTCATCCTCGGCAGTCTCGCCCACGAACAGGCTGTACTTGGTGTATTCACTGTCCAGGTAAGCATAATTGAAATTGATTACCAGGTTGTCGGTGGCGGCCCATTCGGTTTCCAGTTCGAAGCCCTTGCCGGCGGCATCCACGTTACGCACGTTATAGACCGGAATATTGCCGGTGGAGCCGGTCAGACGGAGGATCTGCAGATTGGTATAATCGTAATCATAGGCGGCCAGGTTCAGTTTCAGGCTGTTGTCGAACAAAGTGGATTTGAGCCCCACTTCGATATTGTCCACTTCTTCCTGGTCGAAAGGCGGTGCAGCGCCCAGGCTGTTAAAGCCGCCGGCTTTGAAACCACTGGCTGCGGTAATATAGGTCATGACATTGTCGGTCCACTGATAATCCAGCACCACCCGCGGGGTCAGCTTGGTCCAGGTGTTGGATTGCTGGAAGGGTTGGTAGTTGCCTTCACCGTCCAGTACCGCATTGCCCTGGGCGTCCCGCTGGTAGTATTCGGTGCCAAAAGCCAGCCCGAAGGGTTGGGCCGGTACGCCGGGCAGCGGGATGCTGATTTCGTTCTGGTAGAATGACAGGATACCGAAGTCCTTCTCGTCACGGGTATAACGCAGGCCGAGGGTCAGGTCCAGTTTGTCTGTGACGGGATAGGTCACATCAACAAAAGCGGCGTAGGAGGTATAATCGCCGAAGTTCTCCGTCGTTTCTGTCCAGGGCTTACCCAGATTATCCTGAGTTATACGTTGGGCCAGCACCTCGACGGGTACGCCGGAGATCTGGGATAAGAAGGCCAGATCCTGCGGAATCAGTTGCAGCAAAAAGGCGGTCAGGCCGGTGCCCACCGGCATATCCATGATGCCCGGCACACCCAGGCCGGGGGCCCCGGTGGGCGGCAAACCCAGAGCCTTGAGTTGTTCGTTGATGGCGAAGCTGTCCAGAGACTCCATCATAAATTCGGCGACGGTTATCTGATGAATCTCCTCATTGGAATAGGTGGCGCCCACTGTCCATTTTGTGCCGCCGTCCGTTACCCCGGCCAGACGCAATTCCTGACTGAAGTACTCCTGTTCTTCGATGTTGTTGGAGGCAAAGAAACCACGAACCTGTGCGCTGCCGTCATCGTCGGTATTATTTTCCGTATCGAAGCGACGAAAAGCCGTGATCGAGGTCAGGGTGCCCAGGCCAAGCTCTTTGTTGATCTCCAAGGAGGTGCCGAACAAATGGCGATTCTCCGTATCCTCCAGGTCGGTTTCATAGACGCCGAAGGGATTTATTCCGCCGTCCTGCTGGGAACGATAATATGAGGGGTTGCCTGAATAGGCAGGACGGGTCCCGTTATCCATCTCATCAAACTCGGCCCGCCAGATGAGCTCCAGGGTTTCATCTGGCACCCATCGCAACGCCATACGCGCCGACTGGATACTCTCTTCCCCCAGTTTGACCTTCTCGGGCTCAGCTTCGCCGTCTGAGGTTCTGGGATCAGGGTAACGCAGGGCGTCCACATAACCGTCGCGCTGGCTCAGGTTGATACTGCCCCGGAAGAAGAGGTCCTCTGTGAGGTTGGTGTTATACACACCCTCAAACTGCTTTTTGTCATGACTGCCCAGGGTGACACGATAGTTGCCTTCTGTACCGTCCACCGGCTTCTTGTTGATAATGCGCACTGCACCGGCGGCGGTATTGCGCCCGAACAGCGTGCCCTGAGGGCCCTTAAGTACTTCCACCCGTTCCACATCATTGAAGTTCATCAGGGCGGATCCTGACCTGCCCACGTAAACATCGTCCACATAAACCCCCACAGCGGGGTCTGCGCCGATCCCAAAGTCATTGGTGCGAATGCCGCGGATATCGAATTTAGGCTGGGTAGGGGAGGTAATATTGGTTTCAAAGCCAGGGGTGATGTTACCCAGGTCATTGATGCTGTTGGCACCGATTTTCCGCAGGTGCTGCGCCGAAAAGGCGCTGATGGCGATCGGCACCTCCTGAATGTTTTCCACCCTTTTTTGTGCCGTGACTTCCAGCACTTCGATACCGATGACCTCTTTATCCGGTGAGGCTTCCTGTGCCAGGGCGGCAGGTGTATAGCTGAGCATTGCCGCCACGGCGCTGGCTATCAGCGTACGGCGGTGGATTGTCTGTTTGTGTTCCATACTGTCCCCCAAAAAATCAGATTTGTTTTGTTTGTTATCCGGCTCGCTGGCCGCTTTATAAAAGGACTTTTATTTCAAAGACCTGGCTGCTTGTTTCTAGTGGCATCTGGCCCAACCAGTTTAAGCAGTTCGATTTATCCTTACCAGTCTTTGTTAAAAAAATGGTTTTAATTGGTACTATAGTTCCATTAAGATGTGCCGACAATCAAAATCTGTGGACCTTGCCCATGCCCCGAACACTGCTTTGCACCAGCCTGCTGACCTTGTCTGTCCTGGCTGGGACTGTTCTGGCCGAACCTGCGCCATACCCGGCCTGTGCAGCCTGCCATGGGCAGAACGGACAGGGCAATCCGGACCTTAATGCGCCGGTTCTTGCCGGTCTGGATGCAGGCTATCTGATCAGACAACTGAACTACTACCGCCAGGGGGTGCGGGGGGACCATGAAATGGACCCCCACGGGCAGCAGATGGCTACGCTGGCCAAGTCCCTGCTCAATGACCAGACAGATCTGCAGGCACTGGCCGCTTATATCCAGTCACTGCCGGTGCCAGCTGTACAACCTGTAGAGGGGGATTTGCGCAGGGGCAACAGCTACTATCAGAACAACTGCGGCGCCTGTCACGGCGGCAAGGGGGAGGGCAACGCCGCTTTCGATGCGCCGAGACTGGCCGGTCAGCATCCTGATTACCTGAAACGCCAGTTTCTGCACTTTAAACAGGGGATCAGGGGACAGCACCCAAAAGACAAGCCTGGGCGGCGGATGGCCATGATGGCCAATACGCTGCCTGAAGAAACCCTGGACGATGTCATCGCCTTTATCAGCCAGCAACCATGAAATTCTTATTACGCCTCTTGATCCTGTCGATAGTGATGCCAGTTGAGGCTGCCGGGCAGGAATTTGTGCTGAAGGACAGTTGTCCGCCCAGTTTTGAACTGAGGGACTCAGGGTGTTACCTGGTCAGCCGGTACCAGTTTTATGACTCACTGCAAAATCGAGGCGTCGGCGGTACGCAGACGGGTTTGCCCGAGTACCGGGACGGCTTCAGCCCCCAGCAAATCGATTTGGGGCGCTACCTGTTTTTTGATCCCATTCTTTCCAGGGACGGGAGTCTGTCCTGTGCAAGTTGCCATCAACCGGACAAGGGATTTAGCGACGGGCAAGCCAGAAGTATCGGCATCGACGGGCAGGTCACACGGCGCGGCGCCCCCAGTTTATGGAATGTGGCTTTCTTAAAGCGCTTGTTCTGGGATGCCCGTGCCGACTCACTGGAGGAACAGGCATTGGGCCCTTTATTCGCACCGGATGAGATGGCCAATACTCCCCTTCAACTGATGCAGGCTATGGAATCCAGCGAGCACTATCCGGCTTTGTTTGCCCAGGCTTACCCTCAGACTGCCGAGCCCCTCTCTCTGGAGAATCTGACTCATGCGCTGGCTGCCTTTCAGAGCTCCTTGGTGTCCCTGAACAGTCGATACGACCGTTATGCGTTGGGTCATCACCAGGCCCTCTCTGAGGAAGAAATTGCCGGTATGAATGTGTACCGGTCCTTTGTGGCCCGCTGTGCCGAATGCCATACGCCACCGCTTTTTACCAATCAGCAGGTGGCCGTTATCGGCAGCCCAGAACCTGAAGGTTTGCCTTTGGATGTGGGGGCAGAGAAAACCTTTAATGCCGCTAAACTCAAGGGCGGCTTCAAGGTGCCGAGCCTGCGCAATATTGTCCGAACTGCCCCTTATATGCATTCGGGCAGGTTCGACTCATTGCGTGAGGCGGTGGAGTTTTATACCAAGGGGCGAGGCCATGCGGTGCCGGACGGAGTGCAGATGCAGATCCACTGGCATATCTGGGAGCCTCAGTTGACCGAGCAGGAAATCGACGACATCGTCACTTTCCTCGACGCCCTGACTGATGAAAGCCTGATGCCAAGTATTCCCGGGCGGCTGCCCTCAGGGCTGGCCGCCGTACATGACAATTCTAACAATAAACACAACCCACCAAGGGAGCATAGTGATGAGTAAGGGCAAACTTCTGGCCTTAGTATTGATAGTGGCGGCGTTTTTTGCCGGTCGCTACTTTTTCGCGACAGGGCCTGTGCAGATGACCGACAGCCGCGGCGGCGCCAGTTATGGCGGTAATCAGGAGGCGACGGCCGACGGCGAGCGACGCAGCGGTAGCTTGGTGCGCGGTATCCATATGGCCCCCATGACCGGTCAGGTGCATGAGGTCAGGGCCGGAGAGAAAATTATGGATACCGTCAAGCTCGCCCAAAGTGGCGACACCATCCATGTCTATCCCGGAACTTATTCGGAAACTGTCTATATCGACAAGGACAATATTCGTCTGGTAGGGATCATTGAGGAAGGACAGCGCGCCACACTGGACGGCAAGGGCCATCTGAATGACGCCATCCTGTATTCCGGCAATGACATCGTGGTGGAGAACTTCCTCATAACCAAATACAAGGGCAATGCCATCATGGGCCAGGCCGGCAATAACTTCGAGATCCGCAACAATATCATTGTGGATACCGGGGTCTATGGGATCTTCCCGCAGCTAGGCAAGAACGGCATCGTCACCCATAACGTGATTTCCGGCATTGAGGACGCCGCCATTTACGTGGGCATGAGTGATAATATCCATGTGGCCCATAACCATGTGTTTGACAGCGTGGCCGGCATCGAAATTGAGAACAGCCGCCATGCCATAGTCGAAAACAACTTTGTCACCAACAATACCGGCGGCATCCTGGCCTTTATTACCCCGGGTCTGCCGGTGAAGACCACCTACGATGTGATTATCCGCAACAACTTTATTGTGGGTAACAACCATAAGAACTTTGCGGCACCGGGCTCCACAGTGGCCGGCATCCCACCTGGCACCGGCATTCTGATTATGGCCGCCGACGAAGTGGTGGTGGAAGGCAATATCATCTCTGACAACAAGACCGCCGGTATCATTATCACCGACCATAATAATGCGCCCAATACCACCATTGACCCTGAGTCGGATCCGGCCCCGGACAAAGTGGCGATCCTGGATAACCTGATGTCCAACAATGGCTACGACAGCATTGACGAAGTTAAGGCCCTGATGCTGACCGAATTCAAGACCGGCAAGGTGGATATAGTCCGGGTTGGGGTCAGTCGTGACAGCTGTATTATCAACCGCCATCAGTATGTGACCGTGGGCGTGGATAAATGGGCGGAGTGCGGCTTTACCCACACGGGCGATGTGCTGACCTATCTGCTGGATGAACCTGTGCCCCCCCGCGAAATCGATCCGGCCGAAGCCGGAAAGGTGGCGTACCTGGGGATCTGTGCAGGCTGCCATACCTACACCGGTCGCATGATTGGTCCGCCGGTACAGGTCATTCAGGCCCTGTATATGGACGACCCGCAGGGCCTGGCCGATTATATCGCCAATCCGGTGAAAAAACGTGACGACTATCCCCAGATGCCGCCGCAGGACTATCTGGATCCGGCCACCCGCCTAGCGGTCGCCGAGTACATGTTGAGTGTGACCAAGTAAGTCGACAGCCATCAGTGTTCAGGCGTCAGGGGCTGACGATCGTCAGCCCCTGGTTTATTGGAAACTCAGTCAAACTGCCCTGGCTGGTAACTTCCGATGTCTGCCCCCAGGCCGACGGCGAACCGGTTCCAGCCATTGATGGCGACGATGGCCAGTGTCAGATCGGTCAGTTGCTGGTCGCTGAAGTGGGGTTTGACACGCTCAAAGAGCGTGTCGGGAATACCTTTTGTTGCCATCAGGGTAAGGCTCTCAGCCCATTCCAGCGCGGCTTGCTCCTGGGCAGTATAAAAAGGCGCCTCCCGCCAGGCGTTCAGCAGATACAGGCGTTGTCCCTTTTCGCCTTTTGCCAGGGCATCCTTACTGTGCATATCCAGACAGAAAGCGCAGCTGTTTAACTGGGAGACCCGGAATCTGACCAGCTCCAGCAATGTAAGCGGCAAGCCGTCCGGTTTGTCTGCAATACCGCTGACGTGCTTCTCCAATCCCAACATGGCTTTTAACGCGCCAGGTGAGGCTTCTGAATAATTTACTCTGATTGACATGATTAGCTCCTGTGCTTTAACAATGCTTGTGCAGCATAGCGATCTCTCCCAGAGTAAAATTGTATGTTTTCGACATCTTTTTAACCCTTTTCGCCTGCCCCTGTGGTGGTAAACTGAGCAGAGGGATAACGGGAATACTTCATGTCAGCACTCGATCATCTGGGCTTTATCAGATACAGGCCAAGCCCTGTACTTCGGTCCTATATACAATGTTACTGGCGGATCCGTCGGGCAGCTCCCGTGCCCGGCGCCGGGGCTGAACTGATGCACCCGGAAGGTGGCGGAGGTCTGATTTTTAATTTCGGCGCTCCCTTGCTCTTTAATGGCCGGTTAGTGAGCACTCCCTGTCTGGCGTTGGGTCCGAATGCTAAAACCACCCGGCTGGCCTTTACCGGGGCGATCGATGCCCTCGGCGTCAGATTTTTTCCCGGGCGGGCTTACGGGCTGTTTCAGCGGCCACTGGTGGAGCTTGTGGATATTCAACATAGCCTGGACGAATTAAATATTGAGTTACAGGGCAACCTGCTGGCGGAGCGTCTGGCGCTGCTGGTGGAGGACAAGGACAGGGTCATGCTGCTTGACACTGTGTTACAGCAGCGGGTTCTCAACGCGGATAGTCCAAGAGAGGGTTTTATCGCCGCTCTGGACTGGATTAGGCGCAGCAAGGGAATACTTCCCGTGGCTGATTTAAGCGGTCAGCTGGGGATTGGTCAGCGCCAGTTGGAACGGCTGTTCAGGCACTGGCTGGGGCTCACACCCAAGCAATACAGTAAACTGCAAAGAGTGGGACTGACGCGTTCGTTGATCAAGTCGGCCGGACCCGGGCTTTCTCTCACCGACACTGCCTACCAGGCCGGCTATTTTGATCAGGCCCATTTTAATCACGAGTTTAAGCAGGTCACAGGGCTGACGCCGGGACAATACATGCGACGCCATACCCAAAGAACAGAAAATTAGCTCGGGCAAAGGCGCAGAGGGACAAGAAAGGATTGTGGGCATGCTTTGTTGCAGCCGTTGCCGCATGAAATCCTCAACGACATACCCAGTAAAATCATGACTCAGGTTTAATTGCGTTATAAGCCTCAGTGCCCCATAAAGGCACAGTCGAGAGGCTGTGCTTAAAGCTGCCTGAGGTTTCCTTGGTTGAGTATGAGACATACATCAGGGTCTGGTGCTCAACGTCCAGAATACGCCGGATCTTCATCGACTTGAAAAAGATGCTTTTGGACTTGCTGAACAGCACCTCTCCGTCCTTGCCCTTATCTATCTGGGCAATCATCCCTGCGGTGATGGGACCGGTCTGGCGACAGGCTATAGCGCTGTCAGAGGGATCGGAAAAATCCAGGTTGGCCTCAATACTGGATACATGGCAGGTTACGCCTGTCACTACCGGATCGGTGAAGGCATCCAGTTTGATGTCCTTGGTGGTAAATACCCCCAGGGACACATCGCCCACTTCGTTGTTGTCACAACCCACAAGCATCAGCAGCGGTATTACAAAGTAAAGGGGGCGCATAGTCGGGTCTCCTCGGGTTAATTGTTGCAATCCTGCCACTTTGGCCACAGGTAGAAAAGTAAAAAACGGCAGAAAAACCGTTCTACAGCGCTTTCTTCGATGGGCTGCTATTGTGTGTCAGTCAATTCAAACAGGGGGCCTTCCAGCAGAGTGACTAAAGTAGCGCCGGCCTGGCTCAAGTCCAGCTTGGATTGGGGGTGGCTCAACAACTGATATTCCAGATGATAGAGGGTCGCCATCAGGATATGCGCCCGTTCCCTGGCCTGGCCTTTGCCGAGTGTGGCGAAAAATTGCTCGATAGCCTGGCACATCATCAGTTGCGGCTGTTGATACAGGGCGGCAAGCTTGGCATCCCGCAAGGCCTCCTGTCGGAATGACCACTCCAGGATTCGGGCGTCTTTGTCCGCCACCTGGTTTTGCACATGGGACAGTAAAAAGCTGGCCAGTGATGCTTTGAGTTTACGGCTGTCTCCATGGCGCTGGAATTCCTCCAGGGCAATCCAGGCGCTTTGCTCCAGCAGTTGTATCTGACTGAAGTTTTTCTCTACAAAATAGACAAAGGCGTCATGGATCAGGCATTCGATGGTATCGAAGTAATAAGTCGTGGCTGACAGGGGCACGTCAGCTTCCTTGGCAACTGCCCTGTGCCTTATCTCCCGTATGCCATCTCTGACCATGATCCTCAGTGTGGCCTCAAGGATGCCATTTCTGCGCTGGAGACTGTCCCTGCGTTTGGCCTGTCGGCCCTGGTATGTCAGTTCCAGATTGTCTAATCTCTGCATGGCCTAATCCGGTGCAAACCAGTTCAATTTTTCCCGCAAGGTTACCACAGTGCCGACGATGATCAGAGCGGGTGGTTTGATATGGGCAGCTTTTTCCTGAATGTCCGACAGGGTACCCGTGACCACCTGCTGAGACTGGGTGGTGGCCTGCTCAACCAGGGCAATAGGTGTGGCCGGGCTCATACCCTGGGCAATAAGCTCCCGACAGATTACCGGCAGGCCGGTCAGACCCATATAAAACACCAGGGTCTGGTGTTTCTGCACCAGGGCTGGCCAGTCCAGATTGATGCTGTCATCCTGCAGATGGCCGGTGGCAAATACCACGGACTGGGCGTGATCCCTGTGGGTCAGGGGGATTCCCGCATAGCTTGCCGCGCCGCTTGCCGCCGTAATACCGGGCACCACCTCAAAGCCAATGCCATGCTCCAGCAGAATCTCTATCTCTTCTCCGCCACGGCCAAAGATAAAAGGGTCGCCGCCCTTGAGTCGCACCACCCGTTTGCCTGCTTTGGCTTCCCGTACCAGTAACTGATTGATGTCTTCCTGGGGCAGGGTGTGGTTGCTGGCCGCCTTGCCAACGTAAACCTTCTCTGCATCCCGGCGCACCATATCCAGAATTTCGCTGGAGACCAGTCTGTCATAGACAACCAGATCGGCTTTCTGCATCAGACGCAGGGCGCGAAAAGTCAGAAGCTCCGGGTCGCCGGGCCCGGCACCCACCAGATACACCTCGCCCTGTATTTTGGGTTCAGCCTGTTCCAGTTTTTCCTGCATCCGGCGTTCGGCTTGCTGCTCATTGCCTTTAAGCAACTGTTCGGCTATCTCGCCGTCAAACACCTCTTCCCAGAAGTAGCGTCGCTCAGTGACCGTGTTAAAGCGTTGCTTGACCTGTTCGCGAAATCTATCGGCAAAGCTGCCAAGCAAACTGATGCGTCTAGGCAGAAAGGCTTCCAGCTTCTGGCGCAGATAACGCAGCAGCACTGGCGCCACGCCGCCGCTGCTCATGGCTATCAAAACAGGAGAGCGGTCAATAATGGCCGGGGTGATAAAGCCGCATAGGGCAGGGGCATCCACCACATTGACCAGCAGGTTGCGGGCTTTGGCCTGGACGCTGATTTGAGCATTAAGGGGCTCGTCGCTGGTAGCCACGAATACCAGTTGGACGTCTTTCAGATCCTGCTCCTGATAGACCCTCTGGTGCAGGGTGATCCGGCCGCTCTGGGCAAACTGTCTGACCGGGCCGCTGATATCCGGAGCCACGACCTTTATGGTGGCATGGGTGCGGGCCAGCAGCTCGATTTTGCGTGCCGCCACCTCACCGGCGCCCACTACCAGTACCTGTAGCTGTTGGGTTTCCACAAACAGGGGGAAGTATTGCATCTTAACTCATTGATCTAAGGGACTGGAGCCATTGTGGCAGACTCTCTTATAACCACAAAATATCAATTTTTGAAAATATATGCATTTTAGGTGAGCAGTGACAAAAAATCCCGCCTCGGCGGGATCTTGTCTATGGGCAAACTAGCCGCTCAAATGTAGAGGATTACTCCTTGGCTTTACGGGGCTTTTTCGGTTTATCGAAATTGGGCCGCTCGTCACGGGGCTTGTCAGCGCGAGGCCTGCGGGGCTTGTCACCCCCTGGGGCTTCTTCTGTCCATTCGCGCAGATTGATCCGCTGGCCGGCCACGCGGGTTTTCTGCAGAATCTGGCGGATCTCAGGCGGCATACCCTGGGGCAGGTCCACTGTGCTGTAATTGTCGTGAATATCGATGGCGCCGATATGCTTGCTGTCGATGCCTGCTTCATTGGCGATGGCACCTACGATATTGCCCGGTTTGACACCATGGGCATGGCCCACTTCCAGCTTGAAGCGTTGCATACCTTCCTCCGGGGCACTGGTGCGACGGCGGGGGGAGCGTTCCTTGTCACCACGGCCGCGGCTGTCACGCCCTTCATCACGGAACTTGCCCGGGCGCTCTGGGCGGTCACCGCCTCTGGGCGCGCGCTCTGTCAGATCCGGCCGGTCCGTTTCCTTCAACAGCAAAGGCTCATCCCCCTGGGCTATTTTGGCCAGTGCCGCCATCAGCACTTCAGGATTGGCTTCAGTTTCGGCCTGAATGGCTTCGATGACCGGGATCAGGGATTCAATGCTGTCATCTTCCATCGCCTCGATAACCGACTGCTTAAACCGACGAAGACGCTGTTCATTCAGTTCCGACACTGACGGAATGGGCATGGATTCGATGCGCTGGTTGGTGGCCTTTTCGATGGCGAACAACATGCGCTTTTCCCGGTGGGAGATAAACAGAATGGCATCGCCCTGGCGGCCGGCGCGTCCAGTACGACCGATACGGTGCACATAGGACTCGGTATCGTAAGGCACGTCGAAGTTGATCACATGGCTGACCCGTTCCACATCCAAACCGCGGGCCACCACATCGGTGGCGATGAGGATATCGATCTTACCGTCTTTGATTCGCTCGACGGTGCGTTCACGGGATTTCTGTGGAATATCACCGTTCAGCGGCTCTACTGCATAACCCCTGGCAGCGAGCTTCTCGGCCAGTTCCAGAGTGGCGGTTTTGGTCCGCACGAAGATGATGACGCCGTCAAACTCTTCCACTTCGAGAATCCGGGTCAGGGCTTCCAGTTTATGGTGCCCTGCCACCTGGCAGTAACGCTGGCGGATAGTGCTGGCGGTACTGACCTTGGAGGCGATCTTGACCAGCTTGGGGTTATTCAGATACTTGTTGGTGATGTTGCGGATACGGTCCGGCATGGTCGCCGAAAACAGCGCCGTCTGGCGCTCTTTGGGCGCATGGCTGAGGATCCATTCCACATCATCGATAAAACCCATGCGCAGCATTTCATCTGCTTCGTCCAGCACCAGGAATTTCAGCTTGTCCAGTTTCAGGGTGCCACGCTTGATATGATCAATCACCCGGCCAGGCGTTCCCACCACCACCTGAACACCGCGTTTAAGCGGGCGGATTTGATTATCGTAAGACTGACCGCCGTAAATGGGCAGTACTTTTATCTGGCGGCTGAAACTGGCGTAGGTATGGAAAGCTTCGGCCACCTGTATGGCCAGCTCGCGGGTCGGCGCCAGCACCAGCAACTGCGTGGTGGTGTCCTCAGGATCGATCTGTGCCAGCATGGGCAGGGCAAAGGCCGCGGTTTTACCCGTGCCGGTCTGGGCCTGGCCCAGCAAGTCGTGACCTTCCAGCAACAAAGGGATGCTTTCGGCCTGAATGGGGGAAGGCTTTTCGTAGCCCACCTTTTCCAGGGCCTGCAGCAAATGCGAAGGCAGGTTTAAATCTTTGAAACTGATGTCTGTGTTGCTGGTCATCTGGGATCCTGATGTATGGCGAGCGAAATGGCGTAAGGCCGAAACTGCAAAAGCGCAATTATATAAGAAATAGCGAAATTACACCATGTTAGCCACAAACTAATCGATATGGGGTCAGGGGGCTGGCAGGGCTGCCTGTTGCATAAATTGCTGTTCGGCTCTAGTCTAGGCGAATCTCTGCAAGTGCCACTGTAATAAGGATTCCCAGTGTACAGAAAGATCCTCTCAACAATAATGGTCGGAGCCTTGTTGGCTTGTTCTCAGTCCAGCCCGGAACAACATCTTGCTACAGCCCAGCAATATATTGAACAGGGTAAGCCCGAAGCAGCAATTATTGAGCTGAAGAATGCCCTTCAACAGTCCCCGGACAATGCGTCCATCCGTTTTGAGTTGGGCCGCCTCTATCTCGAAGAGCGCAGATACCAGGAGGCGGAAAAAGAACTGGTGCGGGCCATGGAATATGGTTATCCCACTGCCGAAGTGGTGCCTTTGCTGTCCCGCTCATATCAGAAGACCGGCGCCGATGTAGCGCTCAGTAAACTTGAAAACAAATACGCGGGCCTTAGCGAGGACGAAGCCGCCGAGGTCAGCTTCTACCGGCTGGAATCGCATTTCAATCTGCAGCAGGTTGAAAAAGCCCGCGCCCTTATCGAAGAAATCCGCAACTATCAGACCGATTCGCCTTTCAAGTCCCTGGCGCTGGTATACGGTTACTTGCTTGACAAGAACATGGAAGCGGCCCAACTGCAGCTTGAAGAGATTCTCGCTCAACATGAGAACCAGCCCGACGCATTGGAACTCAAGGCCAGACTGCACCTGATGAACGGCGAAAAAGAGCAGGCCATTGCCAGTTATGAGCAGTTTCACCAGGCTTATCCGGAAGACCACCAGGCCACCTTCCTGTTAGCCAGGCTCCTGACGGATGCCGGGCGAACAGAAGAGGCCGAACCGCTGGTCGACAATCTGCTTAAGATCAATGACACCAATCCGCTGCTCAACCAGCTAAAAGGTCTGAGCCGGGCCCGGGACGGAGATTACAAAGGGGCGTTGACGTATACCGAGAAGGCGCTGATGAATGACGGTACCGATCCGGCGATGAGATTGACAGCCGGCTACGCCGCCTATCAGTTGGGCAAGTTTGAAGATGCCCGCACACACCTGTCACTGGTCGTGGGTAACCTGGCGCCGAATCACCCGGCATTGCGTCTGCTGGCAGCTACAGAGCTGCGTCTGGGGATGAATGAAGAAGCGGTGGACACCTTGAAACGGCTGGAGGCTCCCTCCCCAGAGGATGCCTCATTGTTTTCTGCGGCAGGTATGCAGATGTTGCAGGAAGGAAACCTCAAAGGGGCCAAGGCCATGGCAGATAGGTCGGAGCAGGTAACCAGTTCCCCGGCCGATTTGACAAGACTGGGTATTCTGCAACTTTCTCTTAATGAGATTGACGGAATACTCAAGCTGGAAGAGGCGCTGGAAAAAGCACCGGACGAACAGGTGACCCGCACCACACTGGCTTCTGCCTACCTGGCCACAGGCCAGTTTGACAAAGCACTGAACCTGGCCCAGGAATGGAAAGAACAGCAGCCAGATGATGTACAAGGCTATTTGTTGGCGGCCGGCGTTTATGAGCGGCAACAGAAGTTTGATTTGGCCCGGGAGCAACTGGAGCAGGCGGCTAAGCTTGCCCCTGAGGATGCCAAAGTTGAGCTGGCGCAAATTGATCTTGAGTTGCTGGAAGGCAATCTGGATAAAGGCCGTAAGGAATTGGAGGCCTTCCTGTCCGATTATCCGAGCAATGTTGCCGCGTTGGCACGCTACTTCGAATTACAGCGGCAAAACGGAAATGCAGAAAAAGCCATCGCCAGAATCCAGACTGCTTTCGATAAGGATGCGGAGCAGATGCCTTTGCGACTGCTGCTGGCCAATGCCTATCTGGTTCAGAATCAGACCAGTAAAACGGTTGAACTGCTGAATAAACTGCCTGTTTCGGATCAACTTCCACAGAAGTACTGGGAACTGCTGGGGCAAGCCTATTTGCGTGAGAACCGGGTTGAGGATGCAGAAAAACATTACGATACCTGGGTGAAGCGCCAGCCTGAAAATGCCCAGGCCCTGATGGGCAAGATGTTTCTGATGGATGCGAGAAACAATTTCAAAGAAGGCCTGAAGCTGTCTGAATCTTTGGTGCAAAGGCATCCGGATGATGTACGTTATCTGAGTATTTATACGCACTTCCTGCTTATGAGTGGCAATACGGAAAAGGCCAGGCAGCAGTTTGATGTGTTACCCGCCGCGCTGAAAGACAGCCCAGCCGGGCAGAACTTGCTGGGTCGATTGCTGGCCAGCGAAGGCGATTGCCAGGCGGCCATGCCATTAATTGAAACGGCCTATCAACGTAAACCCAATAACAGAAACCTGAACCTTGCTCTGTTCTGTTACGGCAAGACCGACCAGGAAGAAAAAGGTCAGGCATTGCTGGTCAAGCATGTGGAAGCCAATCCTGATGATCTGGCAGCAAGAATGGTGCTCGCCCAGCGGGAAATCGGCCAGGATGCCAATCAGGCAATTGCGCAGTACAAGCAGGCCCTGGAGCTCAATGAGTCCAATTATCTGGCCCTTAACAATCTGGCCTATCTGTTGATGGAACAGAACCAGCTAGCGGAAGCCCGTAAGTATGCAGAGCGGGCCAAGGCGTTGCGACCGGAGGATCCGGCAGTGCTGGACACGCTGGCACAGGTGTTGATTGCGCAGAAAAACTTCAAGGAAGCTGAGACCTATCTGGGCCGGGCCGCCAATAATCAGCAGGCTACCGACGAGATCTACCTCAATTACGTGGAACTGCTGATGAAAACCGGACAGAAAGAGTTGGCCGAGCGTAAATTAAAACAGCGGGAGTTCAAACATCCTGACTCCCAGCCACGCATCGATAAGCTCAAGAACCAATACGGTGGTTGATAAATGAGAAAATGGCAGATCTCTTACAAGAAGATCAGAGATCTGCCAATATCTTTGCAACTGGTTGATTTATAATCTTTAAAAGATCTTCGACCCGGATTGATCCGATTTCAGGACAGTGCGGCAAGCAGAGCCGGCAGAATAAGAACAACCACCAATAGGCGGCAAATCAACATGGCAGTTATTCCCCAATCCATACCCATGCTCAGAGACAAGCTTAAAGCGCTGGATGCACAACTGAGTCAACCGCCGCAAAACCTGGATGAGATAAAGCGCCTCAAACAGGCGCTGGAAGAGCTTTTGGATGAATTAAGACTGGACTGTCTCGAGACTGCCAGCAAATAACGGTCAGAAGTTGCTGAGATTATCTGAAAAGCCCGGCCTGATATCAGCCGGGCTTTTTAGTGGCCGCTAACTTTGGGAGTCTCAGAGAATTCTGGCAATCAAAGCTCCATAAGCAGGCAGTTCAAACTGCCCCCTTGCCATCTTGCCGGTGGGCAGCCCATGGCCATCCAGTAGAACGATTTCCGATAGCGGTAAAGTCCATTGGCCGGACTGGCCGGACAAATTGAAGCAGACCAGCAAAGCCTCATCTTCCGTTTTGCGGGTAAAAGCCAGCAGAGGCTCCGCTGTTTCGATAAACTCAATATCCCCCGTTACCAGCGCCGGATGCAGCTTGCGCCAGTGCAAGAAGCGGCGGGTCTGATTCAGTATGGAGTCTGGATCCTTCTCCTGAGCCGCCACCGACAAGCTGCTATGTGACCGGGCAACCGGCAGCCAGGGGAGGCCCTCACTGAATCCTGCATGGATCTCTGCGTCATTCCAGGGCATAGGCGTCCGACAACCGTCACGTCCCTTGAAATTAGGCCAGAAGGTAATGCCGTAGGGATCCTGTAGATCTTCAAAGGCGACCTCCGCTTCCGGCAGGCCCAGTTCTTCCCCTTGATAGAGGCACACAGAGCCGCGCAGCGAACAGACCATGGCTATCAGCAGCTTTGCCAACGCTTCGCGGTGCTGACCAGCGTCCCGCCCCCAGCGACTGACGGCTCTGACCACATCGTGATTGCTGACTGCCCAGCAGGGCCAGCCATCCAGCATCTTGGCTTCCAGGGTCTGTACCGTTCGGCGGACATAAGAGGCTGAGAACTCATCACACAACAGCTCGAAGCTGTAACCCATATGCAGCCGGTTGTTACCCTGGGTGTACTCGGCCATGCTGGCCAGCGAATCCTCAGAAGACAACTCCCCCAGCGATACCGTGTCAGGATAGCGGTCCAGCAGAGCCCTAAGCTGCTCAACAAAGTCCAGATTTTCCGGCTGGGTGTTGTTGTAATAATGGTATTGGAAGGCGTAGGGATTGTCTTCCTTGAAGCCCCGGCCCTTTCGCTCTTCCGTAGGTTTGGGCGGATTGTCGCGCAACAGCCTGTCGTGGTAGCAGAAATTGATCGCGTCCAGCCGTAACCCGTGTACACCCTTTTTCAGCCAGAACTCCACATTCTCCAGTACTGCCTGACGCACAGCCGGCTGGTGAAAGTTCAGATCGGGCTGACTGACCAGGAAGTTATGCAGGTAATATTGACAGCGCCGGGGCTCCCACTGCCAGGCCGAACCGCCGAAGATGGACAGCCAGTTGTTGGGGGGAGATCCGTCGGGACGGGCATCGGCCCACACATACCAGTCCGCTTTGGGATTGTCGCGACACTCCCGGCTTTCCAGAAACCAGGGATGCTGATCCGAGGTATGGCTGAGCACCTGATCGATCATCAGCCGGATGCCCAGTCTGTCAGCCATGGTGGTCAGTTGTTCAAAGTCCGCCATGTCGCCGAACATCGGATCGATGTCACGATAGTCACTGATGTCATAGCCGAAATCCTTCATCGGCGACTTGAAAAAAGGGGAAACCCAGACAGCGTCCACCCCCAGGCTCTTCACATAATCGAGTCGCTTGATAATACCCGGAATGTCACCGATACCGTCCTGGTTGGTATCCTGGAAACTGCGCGGATAGATCTGATAGATCACCGCTCCCTGCCACCATGGCTTGTGCTTCATAAGGTGCCGTCTTGGATTGTTAATCAAATGTTGGCGAAGGATACGTCAGCGACCTCCAGCCTGTAAAAAGGCTGCATACGTATTCATTACAAAGCCGGGATGAGCTGACACTGATCGGCGGTGTAATGTTTGCAGGACTTTATCCGTTTGACCAAGGATTTTTCAGGGGTAGGGCAATGTCTATACTGAACCCCATCACGACTTTACATTGGTTAGCCGAATGAGTGAGGCCGACAAGATTCTGGATAAAGCGCTGCAACTGGGTAGCGAGAAAGGATGGGAGAGGTTGGCCCTGACGGATATAGCCCAGTCGTTGCATATCTCCCTTGCTGAGATTTACGAGCATTATAAACAAAAGGACGATCTGGTGGAGGCCTGGTTCGACCGGGCGGATAGGGTCTTGCTGAAAAGAGGTGTAGGACGGGAGTGGGCGGGATTCAAACCTGTTCAGCGTTTGCATACCGCGATATTTTGCTGGCTGGATGCCCTGGGGCCTTATCGTAAACTGACCGCGCAGATGCTGCTGTATAAACTGGAACCCGGGCATATTCATTTGCAGGCCGCCGGTATTCTTAGGATAAGCCGCACGGTTCAATGGTTTCGTGAGACGGCTGCCCTCAGGGCTGGTAATCTCAAGCGCATTGCTCAGGAGTTGGAACTGACCCGGCTGTATCTGATGACCTTTATCCGTTGGTTGAAGGATGACTCACCGAAGCAGCAAGAATCTCGTCAATTTCTTGCAACGCATCTGGCAAGAGGAGACCGGTTCGACTTTTGGTCATGACATAAGGGCTAATCTGGGTCAGACATCTCCCTGCTTCGTATATTGCGAAGATGTAATTAAACCCTCAATCACAACGCCAGCGTTTTGATTTTACGTTAATTGGTTTTTATCTTTATTCTTCATAAAGATAAAGATGTTCTGCCAGGCCGATCCGGCTATTTCTTTATTAATAATGTTAATCATATGTTTCATTTCTTGTTATGAATACGTATGCAGACAGTTGTGCCTGTTAAAACCCTGGCTGTACTATCCCCTGCAACAAATTTAAACAATTTTTTGCACTGCATTGTGCAGAGACGGCTTCGCAAAAAGCCGGGGAAAACACTCGTAACTCAGGACACAGGCATGAAAACATTTAAACCCAATATGATTACCCTGGCGCTTTTTGCCAGCGGTATGGCACTGAGCAGCGTCGCCGTTGCTCAGCAACCGGCTGAAAATCAACAGCAGGCTGAACAGGATGTGGAAGTCATCGCCGTCTCTGGCGTCAGGATGAGTATCCTTAGTGCTTTGGATGCAAAGCGTAATTCTGATGTGGTTGGCGACTTTGTCGGTGGCGGTGATCTGGGTGTTCTGCCCGATCCGTCCATTGCTGACGCTTTAGGGCGTATTCCTGGTGTCACCACTGTCCGGGATAGCGGCCAGTCTTCCCAGTTGAACATTCGTGGTATGAATGGCGATTTTATCCAGACGACACTGAATGGCCGCGAGCAAGCGTCCACTTCCGGATACACAGAGAGCACCCGTTGGATGGCTTTTGATCAGTATCCGGCTGAGTTGATCAGCGAGGCGGCTGTTTTCAAATCGCCCAAGGCTTCACATATTGAAGGTGGTGTTGCCGGTTTGGTGGAACTGAAAACCGTCAATCCATTGCACGGTGAAAAAGAGCACAACTTCAATGCCAGCGTCCGTGCCTCTTATAATGACAGTGCCAGCGATGTGGGTGCTGACGAGTTTGGTGAGCGTTATACGCTTTCCTACACCGGCAAATTTATGGATGACACCCTGGGTGTTGCATTGGGTTATTCACACCTGAATCAACCCAACAGCTTTACCAAGGCCCGTGCCGGTGCAGACAGCCAGATTGGGTATGGGCCCACTGATGCTGCAGGCAATCCACGAGCAGCAGCGTTCCAGTGGCAGGCAGGGACTGGTGAGGACAAGCGTGACGGGTATATGGCCAGCCTGGTTTATCAGCCCAACGACAGTTTCACCGCACAATTCGACTACTTTAAATCCAAGTTTGATCGTAAAGACATCCGTCACGGCATTACCGTTGGCGGTCTGGGCAATTTGTCTACCTTTGACCTGTCGAATACCACGGTAGAGGGCGGTGTGGTGACAGGGGCCACTGTCAGCCTGACTGATCCAAAGACCACTTTTGATTCCAGCCCCTGGTTTGAAGCACGCAGTGAAGATCAGTCCACCGTATCTGATACTGACAGTTACGGACTCAACCTGGAATGGAAGATCGACGATACCCAGACACTGACCTTTGATATCTCCCGCAGCGAGGGGACGAAAACTCGTAAAGATCGTCTGGTGACTATGCATGCTTATGACCTGACATACGCCGGGGATGAACTGGTAGCCTGGGAAGAAGCCGCGGGGCAGTCCTTTACCTATGTGGGTAACGGTGAAGAAATACCGACAGCCAGTTTCTCTGGCGTCGACTTTACTGACCTGGACAACATGCGCCTGTCACGCTACGAAGAGTATCCTCACCTTTACACCGATAAAGTTGACGCCTACAAGTTTGACTACAAGAAGTATGTGGAATTGGGCCCTGTCACTTCCTTTGAAGTTGGAGCACGATTCTCTGAGCGTGAATTCAACTCAGACCGTGGAACCTTCCTTTACGGAGCCCGGGACGGACAGTTCAATGGCTATTGCGCCGATAACCTGTCCGACATCGAGTGTACCCCCCATATGGTTGATGGCTTCGTGAGCGTCGAGTCAGTCACAGGAGCACCGGATCACCTGGTGGTGACCGATTTTGACGGTCTGGCCTCCAGTATTTTTGGCGCCGGCAATTATGAGGGCAAGAAAGTCTTCAGCCGGGACTGGACCTTTGTGGAGTCGGGTCTGCTGACTGAGAAAGTCGATGCTTACTATCTGATGGCCAACCTGGAAACGGAGCTGGGCGATGTACTGGTAACAGGTAACATTGGTGTCCGTTATGTGAAAACCGATGTTAAGTCCAGTGGTGTGCAAAACGTTGGAGCGGGTAAGGGGACGCCCATTACCGACGATGTAGGTGTGACTCAGGACAACTATGATTATGTGTCTTATGGTCCGGAATACTCAGATACCCTGCCGTCCTTAAACCTGAACTTCCAGTTGACTGACAATGATGTCGTGCGTTTTGCCGCCGCCAAGGTCATGGGTCGTCCGCCTGTCGGGCAACTGAAGGGGGGCGCCGGTTCATGGAATGATCAGAATTCCAACGGCGAGACGCAATACAACGTTTGGACTAAGGGCTCTCCTTATCTGGATCCGTTCCGCGCCACTCAATTGGATCTGTCTTATGAACATTATTTCGAGGACGGAGGCGCAGTCACTGCAGCTCTGTTCTGGAAAGATATTGAAAGTCTGGTAGAGAAGCAGTTCTTTGATCCTTCCCAGACCGGACAGGCCTTCTTTGATGAGTTAGGGGTCGAAATTCCAGAAGGCCAAGTCGCTGGCGCCTTCGAAACCTTCGTCAACAATGACAAAGGTGGCTATATTCGCGGTATTGAATTGGCGGGAACCATGACCTTCGATGAGTTGCCGGGAATATTTTCAGGCTTGGGGGTGACGGCCAGCTATTCATACACAGAGAGTGAGACAGAAATCAGCGGCGGCAACCTGTATGGACAGACATTGCCCTTGCCTGGTTTGTCGGAAAACGTCTGGAGCACAACAGCGTTCTGGGATATCGGCAACTTCAGCTCGCATGTAAACGTTCGCTATCGTGATGAGTATATTTTGAATATGCCCATTCCCGGTAGTTCAACCCCTGTTCAGGCTCAGGACTACCTGACGATGGATGCGCAGGCGTCCTATGCATTTGAAAATGGCCTGGAGGTAGTGGTGTCGGTCAATAACCTGACCGACGAACCGAATGTCATTGCATACGGTCAGGAAGGTGTGTTGGGTGAGTATACCGAGTTTGGACGCCAGTATTATCTGGGTTTGAACTTCAAGTACTAAGTTAGTCTAGCCCTGTTGTCCGGGAAATCTCCCGGACATTTTTCTTATTGACGCCCGTTGGACCAGTTCTATCGGGCGATTTTTGTTTTAGGACCATTGTGTTAAAACTGAGATGGGCGGGTGGAAGGACAAGAGACCAATATGAACAGCAGTAACAAACGTATAGTCATCGTGGGCGGAGGCACGGCAGGCTGGATAACTGCCAACCTGATGGCCACTCACTGGGGAGACAAGGGGTTTGATATAACCCTGGTGGAATCCCCCGATATCGGCATCATTGGGGTCGGGGAAGGATCGACACCACCTCTGAAAGGCTTTATGGATACAGTGGGTATTACCGAATCACAGTGGATGCCCGAATGTAATGCCACCTACAAAGTGGGTATCACCTTTCGTGACTGGTCGGTCAAACCCGGCTTTACCCAGTATGTTCATCCGTTCCTATGCCAACCGGACCAGTTCACCGCGCCGGCCTTTTTTCACAACAGTTTCCTGCGCAGGAAAGGGGTGGAACTTGAAGGACATCCGGACCATTTCTTTTTGACCACTGAGCTGATCCGGCAGAAACTGGCACCGCTGACACCTGCTAATTTCCCGTTCGAGATAAATTACGGCTATCACTTTGACTCCGGATTGCTGGGGCAGTACCTTGCCAGACATGCTGCCGGGAAAGGAGTCAAACATCGCCTGGCCACAATCTCTGACGTGGTGCTGGACGGTCAGGGAAATATTGATTTTCTGCTCACCGAGAAGGGCGAAAAAATCAAAGGGGATCTCTATGTGGATTCTACTGGCTTCAAAGGCCAACTTATACAGCAAGCCCTGAAAGTACCTTTTATCAGTTTTGCCGAGAGCCTGTTCAACGATTCTGCGGTAGTTTTTCCTACCACACCCGATGAGGAGATTGCCCCCCATACTGTCTCAACTGCACTCAAATATGGTTGGGCATGGCGTATTCCACTGACTAACCGTACCGGCAACGGTTACGTGTACAGTTCGGGATTTGTGGATGCAGATACGGCCGAGACTGAGTTTCGTCAGCATCTGGGACTCCTGGATTCTGACGTGGAGGCCCGCAGACTGAAGTTCAAGGTTGGGCGGGTGGCGCAGCATTGGGTCAAAAATTGTTTGGCCGTTGGCTTGTCTCAAGGTTTTATTGAGCCCCTTGAAGCTACCGCCCTTGATATGGTCCAGGAAACGGTAGTGCGCTTTATCGAAGCTTATAATCAAGGTGCAGGCAGCGACCAGCATCGCGACGACTTTAATCACAGAATCAGTACCAGGTTTGACGCCATACGGGATTACATTGTCTGTCACTACCGGATAAGCTCCCGCACCGACACAGAGTATTGGCGCGCCTGTGGAAGCAACGAGAAGATTTCTCTGTCACTGCGCTCCATTCTGATGTCCTGGATGGCCGGCAACAATATCACCGATGAACTGGAAAAGCAGAAGCTGGATGCATACTTCCCCAACGTATCCTGGAATTGCCTGCTTGCCGGTAAAGGCATATATCCCGATCCGTCACAACTCAAGCCTGGCAGTGAACTAGCTCATCGTTACAAGATTGAGGGGATCCAAAATTTCATTCGCGGCTGTGCGCTGAACTTCAGGCCCCATAAGGAGGTGCTTCATGGTCAGACCAACAGGTAGGTCGACAGGTATCAGGTAAGAAGAGATACCTGGGTAGGGAAGAGCATTTCGCTCGGTATATTGCTCTGAAATGAAAGATATCTGACTCACGTGATGATAGAAAAAACGCTCCTGACGGAGCGTTTTTTTATCCCTGGTAGAGACGGGGGCCAGTTACCGGCGCCTGCGGCTGCATACCAGGCTTAACAGTCCAAGGCACAGCAGGGCTATTGAGGCAGGCGCCGAGACGGGTTCCGCAATCACATTTCCGCCGATGGTCGCGCCATCGAATGCCATGCCGCTCTGGAAGCTGTCATCATTCCAGTTGACCACGCCGATCTGCAGGAAGTAACTACCCGCAGCGGCAATTTCATAGCTGGCCTGTATCCAGCCGGTATAGCCGCACCCTTCATCGTAGCAACTGCCGGAGCTGGTGCCCAAGGCAAACCAGTCAGGGGCACCGGCATTAATGGGGGTGCTGCCAGGAACCAGAGTGGCTTCAGGCACCGGCATATCGAATCCCGGTACGGTGTCACCCCCTGGGGTGGTGCGGGCGGTGAACAGCAGGGCAACCTGATTCATATTGCTGTCCAGCAGCCTGGCCCAACCGTAGTCGGAGAAACCCGCCCCGTCGGAAGTAACGTAGTTGAAGAAAAACTCCAGGGAGTCGCCCGCCTGGGCAAAGAATAGAGGCGACAGCACTGCCGAGCCGGACGTTGCGTTGCCGTCACCCCCTACATTCTCCAGACCCAGCCCATCGATACCATTATCAGTGCTGACATAGCCATACTGGTCGCTGCCAAAGGGGGAGGTTGACACAACGCCGTCGGCGCCGCCGGAGCCATAATTTCCCTGGCCGGTCCAGCCAGAGAGGAGCGACGCGGAGGCGGGGGCCGCCAGGCTGAGGGTTGCGAGCAATATGCCGCAGACTGAAAGTGTTTTAGCAAATTTCATTGATAACTCCGTGTTGTGTTGTGCGTCCCAATCCAGGACAAGAATGAAAGCAGCGTTCAAAGAAGCAATTCCTGTTCCTGTATGTAATTATCTATCTATTTCAAATAGATGGTTGCACAAACGTGGGCCGTTCACTGACTGAGGAACAGATGGTGTTAAAAAAACGGACGGCTGCAGCACCGGTTCGCCTGTTGAGGTGGCCACAGGTCGCAGCTTCTTTCACACCATTTACAGCAAGGTTTGACCTGGATCATGGTACGGTGAATATTCTCGCCTGCCCGTCCCATCTGGGAGTAAAAACTTGATTTGGGTCAGGTTTATAACCGACTGACTGCTGCACAATCCGCTCCAGACACACAACCTCTGGAGAGCACAATGAAAACTCTTTTTACCTCAGCGGCCCTGACTGCAGCACTCTTTGCCCCGTCGGTACTGGCCGATTTTCATCTTAATGTGGGCGCTATCAACGTCAGTCCCAATGACGACAGTTCTTACCTGAATGTGGTGGAGACGGTGGCTGGCTTGCCGCAAAACTCCAGTAAGCTGGCGGTAGACAGTAACACTCAGTTGGGCCTGACCATTGACTATGATCTGTCACAAAACTGGACGCTGGAACTGGTGGCGGCTACGCCTTTTTCCCATGACATCAACCTGGACAGCTCAGTGGGCGCGGTGAATGGCCTGGCTGTGGGCGAGACCAAGCATCTGCCGCCTACTCTGCTGGCCCAGTATCACTTTGGTTCAGCGGACCAGACTTTCCGCCCTTTTGTCGGCCTGGGCCTGAACTACACCCTGTTCTTTTCCGAAAAGGTCGACCCGGCGCTGACCAATGTGCTGGTGGCCACCGGGGCGGCTCAGGCCTCTGATGATGTCAGCTTGCATCTGGATGATTCCATGGGCCTGGCGGCGCAGGCTGGCTTTAATTACCGTATCAATGCCAACTGGGGAGTCCATGCCATGCTGGCCTGGGCGGATATCGATACGGATGCCGAGGTCAGGGTAAACGGTACTAACGTACAATCCATCGATGTAAAAATCGATCCAATGATCTTTTTCCTCGCTGCAAGGTATTCCTTCTGAAGCCGGTCTGAAAAGGACAGGCTTCCCAGCGGAGTCACAAACAATCCCAACCCTCCCGTTAGAGGATTTTCACGGTGCAGCCAGGCTGCACCGTTTTTTCTATCCGGGGTTGTCAAGGGGACTACCCAATCAGGTGCTGTACTGATTCAGCCTCTTGCCAGAGGTCAAATCGACCAGGATCCCCTGGATGACGGCGATACGCCGTCCATCTTCATGTTTGAGAAAAAACACCGCCTGCTGATTGCGCAGAGGCCTGAGTGTGGGAAGCTTACCCGGATTCACCGCCACCGGCAGATCGGTTTTAAGCTCAAGCAACGTCTCATCTCCTTCGAAATAACCCACGCCTTTGCCCAGCAACTCCAGGTACTTGTCCCGGGTCAGGGGCAGTGGGCCCTCCAGCTTCATACCCTTTGCCGGCTGGAACTGCCACTGACCGGCGTCAAAGCGGAAAAACGCCGGAAAAGGGGACAGATCACCTATCTCATCGATCTGTACCTGCTGAGCCTCGGGCAGGTCCAGATCCAGGGCCAGATCCACCAGATAGCGGTGCTCCTTATCCACTACCCGCAGGTCGCTGATAACCACATCGCGAAAGGCATTGCGCTCATTCATGGGAATGCTCTGATAAGGAGCCAGATCCAGTTTCTGATAGCTTTTTGTCACCAGGCTGTCGATGGCGCGGCCCAACATGGCCAGATTGACCTTCCGGGCCACCTGACGGTTGATATCACCCGGATAAGCGCCGGATTCGATCAGTATGGTACTGATCCCCATACCGGCCAGGGTGTCGCCAAAGGCCCGCTCGGCATAGGTATCGTCATACCGGCCCAGATGACCGGGAATCATTTCGTCACCGACCTGCTTGAGAATGCCGATGAGCTGCATGGCGCGCTTGCGTTGATCGCTGATGCTTTTGGCTTCATCGAAGGCCGGGGCGAGCAGGGAAATGGTCGCCGTCTTGTCGGTATTACCCGCCGAGTAAAAGCGGCTCTGGTCATGCAGATTGAAGCCGATGTCGGGCTGAATTTCCTTCGCCTGGGCCATCAGAATCCGGCCTTCCGGTGTTTGCAGATCTTTGGCGTCCCGGTTGATATCGATGCCCTGGGCATTATGCCGCTGGGCCAGTTCGGCACCATCGGGATTCAGCATGGGGATTAGGATCAGGCTGATCTCGTCCTGCCAGCTCTCTCGCCAGTCTTCATCCCGCCTGATCCGCTCAATCAGGTCAAACAGGGCCGGCGTGGCGGTGGATTCATCCCCGTGCATCTGCGACCACATCATCACTTTCAGGGGACCCTGCCCAACCTGGATCCGGTACACCGGCCTGTTCTCATAAGAGCGGCCTATCTCGGTGGTGCTGAACAGGGGATCCTGTTTAACCTGCTCCAGATACGGCAGAATATCAGACTGGCGTATCTGCGCTTTGTCGAGGTTTTTCACCTGGTAGTCATCCAGGGCCGGGGTTTGGGCGAACAGGCTGGTGGGCATAATCAGACTCAGGGCAAAAATTAAGGCTTTCATTATTTATTACTTTGTTTTATTAAATTAATAATAATTTATTTGTTGTACTGAGGTTACCCGCCGGCCAATGACTCGTCAATGCATTGGCCGCCCACGACCGGTATCTGGTCCTGGCAATCGGGCCGTCGGTCGAATCCGTCCCAGGCAACACCACCACAGTATAGGAGTAGTAAATGGATCGCAGAGCCTTTATCAAAGCATCGGCCGCCGGCGTGTTGGCCAGCCAGTTGTCCCCTGTTCTGGCGGCCGGCCAGGGCGGCAATGCCCTGCCAAAGCGCTGGCAGGCCGGAGATAAGGTCATGCTGGTGGCCCCGGCCAGCGCCATTTTTGATCCCATCGAAGTGGAGATTGCCAGGGAGTCCTTCGAGGCGATGGGACTTGAGGTGGTCAGCGGGCAGCATGTGCTCGACCGGCATGGTTACCTGGCCGGACAGGATAAGGACAGGGCAGCGGACATTAACCGCGCCTTTGCCGACCCGGCTATCCAGGGCCTGGTCGCCTTGCGTGGCGGCTGGGGATGCAATCGGCTGTTGCCCTATCTGGACTTCAAACTGATTGCTGCCAATCACAAGATATTGCTGGGCTACAGCGATATTACCTCGCTGCTCAACAGCCTTTATCAGCACAGCGGACTGGTGTCCTTTCACGGTCCGGTGGGAATGTCGTACTGGGGGGCTTTTCAGGCCGAGCAAGTGCAAAAGCTGTTGTTCAACGGCGAGCAGACGCTGATGCAGAACTATCCCGAGCAGGAAGATGCCCTGACCATGCGTAGCAACCGGGCCAGGACTGTTAATGACGGCAGGGCCAGCGGTGTACTGGTAGGGGGTAACCTCACCGTGCTGGCCAGCCTGGTGGGCACGCCTTACCTGCCGGATATGCGGGGCAAGATCCTGATGCTTGAGGACGTGGGTGAAACCATCTACCGCATAGACCGCTACCTGTCCACCCTGCAGCTTTCCGGCATCTTGTCGCAACTGGCCGGTGTTGTCTTTGGCCATTGCACTGAGTGTGAACCACAAAAAGGCTATGGGGGCTTTACCCTGATGGAGGTGATGGAACAGTACTTCAAACCGCTGGGCGTACCCTGCTATGTGGGCGCCCAATTTGGTCATATCAAGGACAATCATATCCTGCCGGTGGGTGGCAAGGTGGAGGTAGACGCGACCGCCTGTACCCTGAAGTTGCTGGAGCCGGTAGTGACCTGACCCAGGCGGGTGAAATTCACGGCCCCCAAGGTTAAGTGTCTGATCTGACTGGCGAACAATAACCCCGGGCAACTAGTATTGTAGGAAAATGCTTTTTGTCCCGGTGGTCCAATGCTTTCCACACGTCGCTACCTGATTCAACTGCTTTTACTTTACAGCCTGATCCTAATCTGTCTGTTTCTCGGTTACCGTCTGCTGCTGGACTATCCTCAGGAGCTGTCTGCAGCCGAGGCGCACCAGAAAAGAGAACTTGAAAGCCTGAGTCGCGGTTTGCAAATGGGATTGCGTAATCTGCAGGCGGTAACCACAGACTGGGCTCACTGGGACGACACCCTGGCCTTTGTAAAGGATCCGGATAACCATCAGGACTACGTAGAAGGAAATATTCTTTCCAGTACCTTTGAGACCTTCGAACTGCTTGGCATAGTCTATTTCGACAGGAACTTCGATCTGGTGATGGCACAGGGATATGATCTGCAGGTAGGCGAATACGTTTCTATCGAACAGGTGGTGGATTTTCGTCTCTCGACCCTGTTTAAAGAGCAGATAAAACCCGGAGAACCCTGGCAAAGCAGCGGATGGCTGGCGTCCCGGCAGGGGGCTGCAGCCTTTGCCATCCAGTATATTTCTGATTCTGCTCAGGAGCATCCTCCGGCAGGTTATTTGTTGTTTATCCAGTCCATCAGTCAGAACCAGATAGCCAATCTGGAAGCGACCACCCGCCTGAAGCTGAACTTTACTCCCACTTCTCTGGCTGATCCTGTAACCCATGGCGTGGTCTCGCTGATGACGCCGGAATTGGTGGAAGGCTATAAGCTCGAACGCCGGCGCCTGCTGGATGATTTTACCGGTACCCCTATCATGCTGTTGTCGATTACCCATGAACCCCTTACCGATATGCAGCCTATAGGCTGGTCAGAAGTGCTTATCCTGAGCAGCATGATCCTTGCGCCCATTGTCCTGGCCCTGGCTGTTGACCGGCGCCTGCTAAAGCCGCTCAGGCACAATACCAGACTTATTGAGACCATGGTCGAACGCCAGACTCTGGAACCTTTGTCCCAGCGCCTCCATACCCGGGAGCTGGAACAGATTCGCCAGGCGTTTAACCGATCAGTGGACCTGGTGGAGCGTCAACAGGCCGTGCTGCGTGGCCAGTCTATGACGGATGCCCTCACTGGATTAGCCAACCGCAGAGCCTTCGATCAGCAAGGGGCAGAAATGTGGAACCTGGCCGTGCGACAGCAGGAATCTTTTACTCTGGCGCTGATGGATCTGGATCATTTCAAGGCCTTTAACGACAATCTGGGTCACCTGGCAGGCGATGAAGCCCTGCGTAAAATAGGCCGCAGCCTGACGAAGTCCTGTCGTCGTGCCAACGAGCTGGTCGCCAGGATAGGAGGAGAGGAGTTTGTGCTGATAATGATGGGGCTGGAGGAGCAAACCGCCAGACAACGGATGGAGGCCCTGCGAACAGACATCTCAGAACTGGGCATTGCACACCCCCAGTCGTCCGTATCCATGTCGCTGACATGCAGCCTCGGTACCATTCACGTCCCCCGGCCGGGCATCAATTACCGGGCAGTGCGAATCGAAGACTTGTTGTCAATGGCAGACAAGGAACTTTACCGGGCTAAGGACGGAGGACGCAATCAGGTCAGTTTTCATGTTTATCAACTGCCTCAGGCGGGGCCGGATGCGAAGTCAGCGAAGGAGAACCTTCCTGAAGACTAAACTGCGGATGCTGTTGTCGGCGGTATGTGGGTTGATGCTGTGCGTAAGAGGGGGCGCAGCATCGCAGCCACAACAGGTGACCTGGGGCGCTGCCAGCTTTCCACCATTTTGGCAGATGGGCCAGGGGGAGCACCCCGGAGGGGCCTTTGGCGATGTCCAGCAACTGGTGCTGGACAAGTTGATGCAGTATCGGCACGAGTTTTACTATTCAAACTTCAACCGCCTACTTCTGACGATGCAAAAGGGAGAACGCCTTTGTCTGTTCGGTTTACGTAAGACCGAGCAGCGTGAGGTATTTTTGCGTTTCTCTGAGCCCTTCCTGCCTTTGCCCGAATATGGGGTGATCTACCGCCACGAAGAGCGGGCCAGGCTGCAGCCCTATCTGCTGGCAAGTGGGCGTGTCAGCCTGGATGGTATTATCAGTGACAGAAGGTTGCTGATAGGTCATGTGGGGGGACGATCCCTGGGCAGGGAGATGGATAGTCTGCTGCTGGATGAGCGGAGCAAGCCCAGGGCCACGGTTTTTATCATCACCAATATCCAGACCATCCAGCCGTTGATGGGAATGCTAAACCTTAAAAGGCTCGATCTGGTACTAGGTAACGCCCTCGAGGCCCGCTACTACGGTAGTCTGCTGACCGGCGCGGAAGCTTTTGACTTTATGCCCGTTCAAGAGGGACAACGCCAGCTCGCGGCCCACTTTGCCTGCAGCAAGGGGGCATGGAGTGAATCACTTATTGCGCAGATCAATGAGTTGATAACCGATCCTCAACTTAAGGCCCAGGCCGCAGAGCGTTTTGCCACTTATCTGCCAGCCAGTGACAGGCAGAGATATCTGGCCGGAGTGGCAGAATCATTGGACCAGGCGTTGGGAAGTAATGTTAACGAACTGTGAATCAGGATGTTATGAATACGTATGCACCTGTCTGTTGCCTGCTCTAACGAGCAGCTACTATTGAGTCCCCATCATTTCCCTGGCGGAGCACACCATGTTGGTTCGACTTCTGCTGCTGTTGGCGTTGTTCAGCGGCCTGGGTCAGGCCGCAGGCCTGACCCTTACCTCACCGGACGGCCAGCTCAGGTTGACTGTCAGTGACGAGGATATCGGTCCCCACTATCAGTTGCACAGACAAAAGCAGACAGTGCTGGCCCCTTCGAGACTGGGCCTGGCATTTAAAAAGCATGGCCGTTTTGCCGAGAACTTTTTGCTGGTGGAAGAGGCGCGCCAATCCAATGATACTCGCTGGGAGCAGCCCTGGGGCGAACGGCGGGTGGTCAGGGACAGGCACAACGAACTGCTTGTTACCTTCAAGGACGAAGATAAGCGCTGGTTCAGGGTGCGCTTTCGTTTGTTCGATGACGGAATGGGTTTTCGCTATGAAGTACCTGAACAGCCGGGGCTGGACAGGCTGGCTGTCACTGAGGAACTGACCGAGTTTGTCTTCGAGCAGCCGGGTAGGACCGACAGTTGGTGGATCCCCTCAAGAGGATGGAACCGCTACGAATATCTTTATCGTCAGACCCCCATGAGTGAACTGGACAGGGTGCATACCCCGGTCACATTCAGGTTGCCCCAGGGGGAACATGTGACCCTACATGAAGCGGCACTGGTGGACTATGCCGCCATGACCCTGGACCAGCGCAGGGACGGCGTACTCAAGGCCAACCTGACCCCCTGGTATGACGGCATCAAGGTACATACCCAAGCCGGTTTCCACAGTCCCTGGCGGACGGTGCAAGTGGGCAGAAAGGCCATCGACCTGCTCAATTCAGATCTTATCCTTAACCTGAATGAGCCCAACAAACTGGGTGATGTGTCCTGGGTCAAGCCAGGCAAATACATCGGTATCTGGTGGGAGATGCACCTGGGGACCCATACCTGGGGCAGTGGTCCCCAGCACGGCGCCACCACAGCTCGCACCAGGCAATATATGGACTTTGCCGCCAGGTATGGTTTTGACGGCGTACTGGTGGAGGGGTGGAATATCGGCTGGGACGGCAGTTGGTTCCATAACGGCGATGTCTTCAGCTTCACCCAGCCTTATCCTGACTTCGATATTGAGGCTGTCACAGAGTATGGGGCCGGGATAGGGGTAAAACTGATTGGCCACCACGAAACCTCCGGCAGCGTGACCAACTACCGCCGGCAGATGGAGGAGGCCTATGATCTATACGCACGACTGGGTGTCAGCCAGATCAAGACCGGCTATGTGGCCGACGGCGGAGACATTAAACGGGTGGATGAGCAGGGCATAGTGCGCCAGGAATGGCATGACGGGCAGTTTATGGTGGGTGAGTACCTGCACTCGGTCAAAGAAGCCGCCAAACGCAAAATCAGCATCAATACCCATGAACCGGTCAAGGATACCGGTCTGCGCCGGACCTATCCCAACTGGATCAGTCGAGAAGGCGCCAGGGGGCAGGAATTCAATGCCTGGGGATCGCCACCCAACCCCCCTGAGCATACGGTAAATCTGGTTTATACCCGCATGCTTTCCGGTCCCATGGACTTTACGCCGGGTATTTTTAACCTGGCTTATGAAGGGCTGGAGGCGGAAAACCGGGTGCAGACCACCCTGGCTAAGCAATTGGCGCTATACGTCGTTTTGTACAGTCCCATTCAAATGGCAGCAGACTTGCCTGAACACTACCTGCAACGTCTGGACGCCTTTCAGTTTATCCTCGATGTACCCACCGACTGGGAGCAAAGCCTGGCCATTGCAGGTGAAGTGGGGGATTACGTGGTCTTTGCCCGTCAGCAGAGGGGTAGCCAGGACTGGTATCTGGGCGCCATTACGGACGAACTGGCCAGGGAAATCCCCGTCAGCCTGGACTTTTTGCCGGCTGGGCAGGTCTTTGAGGCACAAATATACCGGGACGGGGAAAACGCTGACTGGCTGACCAACCCCTATGATCTGGTCATTGAGAGAAAATCCGTCAGGCAGGGCGATAAGCTGACCCTGGAACTGGCAACCAGCGGCGGCGTCGCCATCCGCTTCAAAGCCCTGCGAGGAGACCAATGATGAACAATCTGTTGCGATTTATCGGCCTTTGCCTGGTAAGCGGTTCGGTCTTGGCACAGTATCAGGTTCAGCATCTTGAGCCTGCTTTCTGGTGGGCGGGAATGCAGCATCCCCATCTGCAGCTGATGGTGCATGGACCGAATATCAGTCAGTTACAGCCCGCCCTGGATCACCCGGGAGTGGTCCTTGCCGGGGTACAGCGGACGGACAACCCCAACTACCTTTTTGTCGACCTGACCCTGGCACCGGATGTACGCCCTGGCCAGTTTGACATCCGGTTTATGCAGGGTGACAAGGTGCAGCTTTCCTATCCCTATGAGCTCAGGGCAAGGTTGCCGGGTTCGGCCAGCCGAGCCGGCTTCGACCAGTCCGACGTAATTTATCTGATTACCCCGGACAGGTTTGCCAACGGCGATCCGGCCAATGACGAAGTAGATGGGATGGTCGAAGGGGGGAATCGCAATCTTGCCGGGGGCCGTCATGGGGGCGATATTCAGGGCATTATCCAGCACCTGGACTATCTGCAGGATTTGGGAATAACCCAGCTTTGGCTAAATCCTGTGCTGGAAAATGCCATGGACAGCTACTCCTATCATGGTTACTCCACTACTGACTATTACCAGGTCGATCCGCGCTATGGCTCTAACCACCTTTACCGGGAACTAGCCCAACAGGCTGGTGAACGGGAAATGGGACTGATCAAGGATATTATTCTTAACCATATCGGCTCGGGCCATTGGTGGATGCAGGATATGCCGGCGTCCGACTGGATTAACTTCGACGGGCAGTTTGTCGAAACCACCCACAGGCGAGAAGCCCTGCACGACCCCCACGGTACTCAGTGGGACCGCAGGCACTTCACGGACGGATGGTTTGTGCGCAGCATGCCGGATCTGAACCAGCGCAATCCCTTCCTGGCCAACTACCTGATCCAGAACAGCATCTGGTGGGTGGAATATGCCGGACTGTCCGGCCTCCGGCTGGACACATACTCTTACCCGGACAAGGACTTTCTGAGTCAGTACACTCAAAGACTGATGCAGGAGTATCCCAACCTGGGGATGGTAGGCGAAGAGTGGTCCCTGAATCCGGCCATCGTGGCCTACTGGCAGCGGGACACCAAACGACACGATGATTATCAATCGGCGCTGCCCAGTCTGTTTGATTTTCCCCTGCAGGCAGCGGTGGTTAACGGTCTTAACAATGCAGAGACCTGGGGTACGGGTCTGCGCGAGATTTATCAGGCGCTGGCCAACGATTTTCTTTACGGTCATCCCTATGAGTTGGTTGTTATGCCAGACAACCATGATATGAGCCGCATTTATACACAGCTTGGCCACGATCCCGCCCTGTTTCGCATGGCCATGGTGCTGTTTGCCACCACCCGGGGTATCCCGCAGTTCTTCTATGGCTTTGAGGTGCTGATGGCCAATCCAGGCAGCGAGGACCACGGTGTGATTCGCAGCGACTTCCCCGGCGGCTGGCCGGGTGACCCCCTGAACGCTTTCAGCGGTGAAAACCTGAGCGACGAGCAGGCCGAGGCCCAAGCCTTTGTCCGCCGACTGCTCAACTGGCGTAAAGGGGCTGAAGTCGTGCATAAGGGCAAGTTGACCCACTACGCACCGATTGACGGAACCTATGTCTATTTCCGGCATGATGTTAAGCGGGTTGTGATGGTGGTATTGAACAAGAATGATCAGTCCATCACTTTGCCAACCGAGCGTTTTAAAGACGTGACGGCCACCCTGAGCCAGGCCGTGGATGTGCTTACCGGCGAGCGGCAACGTCTGGCTGAGCTGACCGTGCCGGCCAGGAGTGCACGTATCTATGCCCTTCACTGACGCCTCAAAAAAGGCGATTACACCCAAGAATTATTAGTCTTTTTTCTGTGACTCTGATGACATTACTGAGATAACCGACCATGAAAAGCCTCGTCACCCTCCTGTTGTATGTCTTTGTCCTCTGTCCTGTGGCAGCCAGTGAGCTGCTGAGCTATCAGTTGCAGGATGGCGCACTGATACTGCAGACAGATAATGGACAGGTCAGCCTGACCGCTTATGGCCAGGAGAGCTTCGAGGTGTTTTACCAGCCGACGGACGTACCGCAGCTACCGGGCTATGCCGTATCAGACAGTGCCAGGCAAGGTACGGGCAGGCTTGAAGAGCAGGGTAAGCAGCTCGTCTTCAGCCATGGGCAGCTCAGGGCGGTGATCGAGCGGTCCCCTTTGAGGTTCAGTTTCTTCCGCGGCAACACCCTGTTACTGGAGGAAGAGTCCGGATTGTTTGTGCATCAGACCCTGCGCGGTTTTCGCTTCAGGCTGCAACAGGAGGAAACACTGCTGGGTGCCGGCGAGCGGGTATTGGGCATGGACAGACGCGGACATCGCCTGCCCCTGTACAACAAGGCCCATTACGGCTATGGCACCAAGTCCAGCCAGATGTACTACGGTTTGCCCATGCTCTTGTCCAGTCAGGGCTATATGCTGATTTTCGACAATGCCGCCAGCGGTCACCTGGATTTGGGTCATAGTGAAACAAACATTCTTCAATTTGAGGCGGTGGCCGGGCGTACTGCCTATCTGGTGGTGTCAGGAGAAGACATGCCGGCCGTCGTCCGCAATACCACTTCAGTCACAGGACGACAACCCATGCCACCGCGTTGGGCGCTGGGCAATTATGCTTCCCGTTTCGGTTATCACACAGAGCAGGAAACCCGTCAGGTGGCAGAGATGTTCAGGCGACAGGACATTCCCCTGGATGCTGTGATCCTGGATCTTTACTGGTTCGGTAAAGAGGTCAAGGGCATGATGGGCAACCTGGACTGGGACAGGCAGGCCTTTCCCAACCCCGAGCAAATGATCGCCGATTTTAAAGAACAGGGCATCAAGACCATACTGATCACGGAGCCTTTTGTGCTGACCACCTCCAAAAAGTGGCAGGAGGCACTTCGGGCCGATGCCCTGTCCCTGAACCTGGCGGGTGAGGCAAAACGGTTCGATTTCTTTTTTGGCAATACAGGCCTGATTGATGTCTTTCATCCCGCCGCACGGGATTGGTTCTGGCAGACTTACCAGAATCTGCTGGATCAGGGGGTGAGCGGCTGGTGGGGGGATCTGGGCGAACCCGAAGTGCATCCGGGTGATACATTGCACCGGCTGGCAGACGGTCGGGTAGTGACAGCCGATGAGATCCACAATGCCTATGGCCATAAGTGGGCCCAACTGGTGTTTGAACGCCACCGTCAGGCCCGGCCCGATGAGCGACCCTTTATCATGATGCGTTCAGGCTTTGTCGGCTCGCAGCGCTTTGGCATGATCCCCTGGACCGGTGATGTAAGCCGCTCCTGGGACGGGCTCAAACCCCAGGTGGAACTTAGCCTGACCATGGGCCTGCTGGGTCTTGCTTACACCCACTCGGATCTGGGCGGCTTCGCCGGCGGTGACGTTTTCGATGCCGAGCTATATACACGTTGGCTGCAATATGGCGTGTTTCAGCCGGTCTATCGTCCCCATGCCCAGGAAAATATCGCCCCTGAGCCGGTTTTCCATGATGAGCTGACCCGCAATATCATCCGCGACTTCATCAGGCTGCGCTATGCCCTGTTGCCGTACAACTATAGCCTTAGCTACCTCAACAGCCAGACTGGTCAGCCGATGATGCGGCCCCTGTTTTATACTCAGCCGGACAATCTGGCTCTGTTGGGCAATACGGCGAGTTATATGTGGGGCGAGGCGTTTCTGGTCACGCCAGTTACCGAGCCGGGGGTGGACTCAGTCCAGGTGGAGCTGCCCACCGGTGTCTGGTTCGATTATTTCACCGGCCAGCGCTACGAAGGGGGCCAGCGGATCGAGCAGCCGACCCGACTTGAAACCCTGCCGGTGCTGGTTAAAGCCGGCAGCTTTGTGCCCATGGTCGAGCCGGTGCAGACCACCTCCGATTACAGCTCAGAGAAACTCATCCTGCACTATTACGCAGACGCCGCCATCCGACAGGGGCAGGGCATGATGTACGAAGACGACGGTCAGACCTTCGGTGCTCCCGCCAAGCAGCAATACGAGCTGCTGTATTTTACTGCCAGCCAGGAAGAGACAAAGCTGTCTATCCAACTAAAAAGAGAGGCTTTTGCTTACAAAGGCATGCCTCAGAACAGGCAGATGCATCTGCAGGTTCACAACTGGCGGGCCAGTCCGTCCAAAGTCGAGGTGAATGGCGCGGTTCTGCCGGTGGCGGCCAACGCGGGTAAGTTCGGAGCCTTGAAGCAGGGGATCTGGCTCGACCGCGAAACACAGATCCTGCATCTGAAGTTTAGCTGGCGGGACGATAATACCCGCCTGTTACTCCATTAAACGAGCCCCAAGATTTGTATCAGCCACTGAGAAACCCATTATGATTAAAGTAAGCCTGCCTGGCTTTTCTTACCTTTTGCTGGGACTGCTGGTCGGTTGCCAGCCTGCGCCACAGCAAGCAGCAGATGAACCCGTAAATGAGCAGCATGTTGCACAGGACGAAGCCATGACATCCAAGCCAAGGCCGGTGGTCTACCAGATGATGACCAGGCTGTTTGGTAATAAACAGAGCGCCAACATTCCCTGGGGCACCATTGAGCAAAACGGGGTGGGTAAGTTTGCCGACATCGATGATGCGGCCCTCGACGGGATCAGGGAGCTGGGCGCCACCCATGTCTGGTACACAGGGGTGCCGCACCATGCGGTGATCCGGGACTACAGCGACTACGGCATCAGCCAGGACGATCCGGATGTGGTCAAGGGACGCGCCGGCTCCCCCTATGCGGTCAAGGACTACTATAACGTCAATCCGGACCTGGCTATGGATCCGGCCAACCGGCTGGCTGAATGGCAGGGGCTTATTGATCGTACCCATGCCCACGGGCTGAAGGTGGTAATGGATATTGTCCCCAACCATGTGGCCCGTCACTATCAGTCACTGTCCAAAGACGAGGATGTGGAAGATTTTGGCGCAAGCGACGATACCAGTGTGGAATATGCGCGGAACAATAACTTCTACTATATTCCCGGACTGGCATTCGAGGTGCCGCAGGGGCCGCCGCCGCTCGGCGGCGAAGCCCATCCGCTGGCCGACGGCGAGTTTGCCGAGTATCCGGCCAAATGGACGGGCAATGGAGCAAGAACCGCCAGGCCGGATGCTGGCGATTGGTATGAAACGGTAAAGATAAATTTTGGTGTGCGTCCCGACGGCAGCCCGGATTTTCCCGTCCTGCCCGCAGACTACGCGGACAAGTCCTGTGCGGAGCACCTGGCTTTCTGGGCAGATAAATCCCTGCCCGATTCCTGGCATAAATTCCGTGATATTGCGCTGTACTGGACAAACAAGGGTGTAGACGGCTTCCGTTATGATATGGCGCAGATGGTGCCGGTGGAATTCTGGAGCTATCTGAACTGCTCCATCAAGGCGGTCAATCCCGATGCCTTCCTGCTTTCCGAGATCTATATCCCAGAGCAGTACCGCAACTATATCTACCTGGGGAAGATGGACTACCTGTATGACAAGGTCGGCACTTACGATGCCTTGCGTGCCATTGTCGAAGGCAAAGCCAGCACCGACAGTCTGCCTGCGGTATTTGAAGATATCGGCGACATTCACAGGCACATGCTGATGTTCCTGGAGAATCACGATGAACAGCGTATTGCCAGCCCCGCCTTTGCCGGTGACCCTGTCAAAGCCAAGCCGGCTATGGTGGTCAGTAGCCTGGTGGCGGGTGGCGCCAACCTGGTCTATTTCGGTCAGGAGGTGGGCGAACCGGCTGCAGGTGATGCCGGCTTCGGCAAGGCTACCCGCACCAGCATCTTCGATTACTGGGGTGTCCCGGCGCACCAACGTTGGATGAACGGTGGCAGGTTTGACGGCGGACTGCTGACTCAGGAGGAAAAGTCACTGCGGGATTTCTACGCCAGATTGCTGAACCTGGCTTCCACGGAACCGGCTTTTCAGGGTGAATTTGCCGACTTGCATCAGGTCAATCGCAGACAAAGGGGATACGAGGGGAACCTGTACAGCTTTGTACGGATTCTGGACCAGCACAGGGTGATAGTGGTGGCCAACTTCGACAAACAGAGTAAGCAGACGGAACTGAGGATCCCGGCTGGGGTACTGGCAGGTATGGGACTGACCCAGGGCCAGTATGGACTGCGGGATTTACTGGCAGAACGGGTTGCTGGGCAGCTCGTGGTCGGCAAGGGGGAGGGCAGCCTGACCGTAAGCCTGGCGCCTTATCAGTCACTGGTATTGAAAGTTCAGCATCTGTAAGGACTGACCATGTTGAAACCTTGTATTGCAATCCTGTCGGTACTGTTGTTATCCGGTTGTGAGCGGGCCGAAGCGCCCCGCATGCCCTCAGCCACCGACAATGTGCAGGTGCTTGAACAGGCCATCTGGATCCCGGGTATCGAGCAGTCCCGGACCCTGCGGATCTATCTGCCCCCGGGATACGACCAGACCGATAAACATTACCCGGTACTCTATATGCACGACGGCCAGAATCTGTTCGACGATGCCACCTCCTATGCGGGTGAATGGGGTGTGGACGAGTCCCTGAACGAGCTGGCGGTCCAGGGCCTGGAGCTGATTGTGGTGGGTATCGACCACGGCGGGGAACAGCGCGTCAACGAGCTCACCCCCTGGCTGCCTGAAGAATATGGAGAAGCCATGGGAGAGGCATATGCGGCCTTTGTCCATGCCGACCTTAAACCCTGGGTGGACAGCCGCTACCGGACCCTGACGGACAGGTCGAATACGGTTGTGATGGGCAGTTCCATGGGCGGCTTGATGTCCCACTATCTGATATACCGCTATCCGCAAACCTTCGGGGCGGCCGGTATCTTCTCACCGGCCTACTGGATAGCGGACGGGTCCCTGTTCGATTACTCCCTGGCACGCCCGCTACCGGAGAATGCCAGGTTGTATCTGTTGATGGGCGGCGAAGAAGGAGAACAGATGGTGGGCAAGTTCCAGGCCATGAGCCGGACTCTGGGGGAGAAAGGGGCCGCAGGACAAATGAAAGTCCTGCTGGATCCCCAGGGTGAGCACAATGAAGCGTTCTGGCGCAGACACTTCAAGACCGCCATCCTCTGGCTGTTTGAGCAATCTCAGGATGGCAGTCCAGTAGCAGGACACTGAATACGTATGTAATGGGGCTAAATCGCTCGTGGGCAGGGCGGGGATTTTGTAACATCACAGGCTTGTCGCCATTAACAACTGGATTACAATCAGCCGCGCCCGTTTGTCGCCCTGTGATTGTCCAGTCAGAGAAAATGCCATGCAGAATGTAAAAAGTGCGTCCCCCCTTGAGGATCAGCCGACCCTGACGGCCCTGCCGATGCAAAAGCCGGCCCTGAGTTTCTGGCAGATCTGGAACATGTGCTTCGGCTTTATGGGTATTCAATTTGGTTTTGCCCTGCAAAACGCCAATGTCAGCCGGATTTTCCAGACTCTGGGGGCAGACTATAACAACATGGCCCTGCTGTGGGTGGCGGCGCCTATCACCGGCCTTATCGTTCAGCCAATCATAGGATACTGGAGCGATAAAACCTGGGGACGGATGGGACGGCGGCGGCCGTTCTTCCTTTGGGGGGCTCTGGCGGCCAGCCTTGCCCTGTTTATCATGCCCAATTCCCCCACCCTTTGGATAGCTGCCGGCATGCTGTGGATCATGGATGCCTCCATCAATGTGTCCATGGAGCCGTTCCGCGCCTTTGTCGGGGATATGTTGCCCAGGCGCCAGCGGGCACTGGGTTACGCCATGCAGAGTTTTTTTATCGGGGTTGGGGCTGTGGTGGCCTCGGCCCTGCCCTGGATGATGACCAACTGGTTCGATATCAGTAATGTGGCGCCGAGCGGACAGGTTCCCGAGTCTGTCAGGCTGGCCTTTTACGCCGGTGGTGCAGTGTTCTTTCTGGCGGTGTTGTGGACCGTACTGTCCACCCGGGAATACTCTCCCGATCAACTGGCCGCTTTTGAGGACAGCCAACCGCAAGGGGAGGGGGCTTTACGCGGCAGCGTTTCGCGAAGTGCGGGGCAATATAACCGTGGCGGCCTGACCTGGATGGCAATAGGGACGATTCTGGGCTTTGTGATTCATCAGAATATTGAACGGCTGGATAAGAACCTCTATTTACTGGCCGGCGGTCTGCTGGCCTTTGGGCTGGCACAATTGGTTGCCGGCTGGCTGGCGGCGCGTGAGCGCACCGCAAACGGCTTTTCCCAGGTCATCAACGATCTGTTCAGCATGCCCATTGCCATGCGCCAACTGGCGGTAGTGCAGTTTTTTTCCTGGTTTCCCCTGTTCGCCATGTGGATCTATACCACCTCGGCGGTGACCAGCCACCATTACGGTGCCACCGACACCAGCTCGGTGCTATATAATCAGGGCGCCGACTGGGTCGGGGTTTTGTTCTCCGTATATAACGGAACGTCCATCCTGGCCGCCATTCTCATCCCCCTGATGGTCAAATTCAGCAATTTGCGCATCACCCACCTGTTTAACCTGGCCCTGGGGGGATTAGGCTTTATTTCATTCCTGTACATCGATGATCCCGCCTGGTTGGTGTTGCCCATGGTAGGGGTCGGATTTGCCTGGGCATCCATCCTGTCGGTACCCTATGCGATTTTGTCCAATGCCCTGCCGACTGCCAAAATGGGCGTGTTTATGGGGATCTTCAATTTCTTTATCGTGATACCGCAGATCCTGGCCGCCAGTATCCTGGGCTTTTTCGTCACCCGCATCTTCGACGGCCAGCCGGTCTATGCACTGGTGATTGGCGGAGTGAGTATGCTAGTCGCAGGGCTGATGACGCTGCGCGTTAAGATCCAGGAGGTATAGATGGCCGCTTCCCTGAAAACGCTCTTTCTGCCCGTGTTGTTAGCCCTCGCGTCCTGCCAGCAGGTGCAGCAGCAGGCGCAACCCCTGGTGTCTCAAACTGCGGGACCGACGCCTGAATATGTAGGCACCACCCACCCCTTTGCCGCCGAAGCCGTGTATTTCCTGATGACGGACAGGTTTGTCGATGGGGATCCCTCGAACAACCATGAAGATCAGGGCGGCGAGTATCCCACCTTCGATCTGCCGTTGGTAGCCGGGGATGGCCGTCAGGCCAATGTGGGCTATCTGGGTGGCGACTTCAAAGGGGTATTGGACAACGCCGGCTTTATCCGGGAGATGGGCTTCACCGCTATCTGGATGACGCCTGTGGTGGATAATCCCGATGAGGCCTTTGCCGGTGGTGAGCCTATCGAATTTGGCGGTGCCTTCAAAGACGGCGGGAAAACCGGTTACCATGGTTACTGGGGAGTGAATTTCTTTCAGGTGGACGAACACTACCCTTCTGAGGGGCTGGACTACAGGGAACTGACCCGGGCCCTCAAAGAGCAATATGGTATTAAGACGGTGCTGGATATTGTCACCAATCATGGCTCTCCGTCGTTCAGCATGCCGCTGGACCAGCCCAAGTTTGGTGAGATATATGATCGGCAGGGGAAGCTGATCGCCGATCACCAGAATATGGCGCCGGAACAACTGGATCCGGCCAATCCATTACACCAGTTTTTCCATACCCAGCCGGATATTATGCAATTGTCCAATCTGGACGACACCAATCCGGCAGTACTGGATTATTTTGTCGATGCCTACAGTTACTGGATTGAGCAGGGCGCGGCGGCATTTCGTATCGATACCATCAAGCATGTCCCCCATCATTTTTGGAAAGCCTTCAGTGACAGGATCCGCGCCAGGTATCCGGACTTTTTTATGTTCGGTGAAAGCTACGACTACAACGCCAATTTTATCGCCCAGCATACCCTGGAGAAAAACGGTAACATCAGCGTGCTGGATTTTCCCGGTCAGCAGGCGATCAGCAAAGTATTCTCCGAGCCGGCAAGCAGTTTTGCCGAACTGCAAGGCTATCTGCATCTCACCCACGGCCCCTATGCCAACCCTTATGAGCTGACCACCTTTTACGATAACCATGATATGGCCAGGATGGATGCCACCGATGAAGGGTTTATCGATGCCCACAACTGGCTGTTCACCAGCCGGGGCATTCCGGTTATCTACATGGGATCTGAAATGGGCTATATGCGCGGTACGGTGGAGCATCAGGGCAACCGTAACTACTATGGCCAGGACAATATCGAAATGGCCAGAGAGCATCCTATCCGCCGGAATCTGGCCCGTGTCGCGGCGCTGCGACAGCAACTGCCGGCCCTGCAGCGGGGGCTGCAGGTGAATGTACTGTTGGAGGGCCAACGGGCGGCTTTCTACCGGGTATTGCAGCACCAGGGGATTGAGCAAACGGCACTGGTGCTGCTGAACAAAGGTGACGAAACCACCACTTTTGCCATCGACCAGTATCTGCAGGCCGGTCATTGGCAGGAAGCACAAAGTGGTGAGACCCAGGAATTGGAACCGGGGCAGCATCTTGAGGATCAGGTGCCGGCTCACGGGATCAGGGTATGGGTCCGGGAGGGGCCGGTTAAGCATGCAGAACTGGAGCGCAAGCTTGGCTTGCTGATGGCGCACAAATAGCTATCAAGCTGATCAGAAAGGGATTATTACCCAGGATGGAGAGAAAAACCGGCTGTATGGCCGGTTTTTCTTGTGGCGTCCCGAATCGCTGAAGGCCGCTTGTTTTCTGAGCTACAGGGATTTAAAAAGCATACCGGAACGGTCTTTAGGTATTGTTTTGTATAATCAGGTACTGAATCAGGGCCTGTAAGAGGGATTTGTTCATTTGTTAGCCTACTAACCGTCAAGACACCTAAAGAGAGGCAAACAACATGAAAAAATCTACCTTAATCCTGTTCGGTGCGGTATCTGCTTTTACTTTCGCTCCCGCCAGCTTTGCGGATATCAATGACGCCCTGCAGAACATCTGCACCATCGTCAAGAACGACGACAAATCAGAGCTGCGTAAGAAAATGCGTAGTGTACAGGATGATTATCGCCTGCGTCTGGGCGACTACTACAGTGGTATCTCCTGTGGTGGCAACAGCCTGATCCGTTACGCCATGGAAAATGGTTCGGTTGAGACCGGCACCTACATGATCAAGAAAATGGGCCGCTCCGATCTGGAAGCCGCCGAGAAAGACGGTATGCCGCTTAAGGCCTGGGCAGAAGCCAACGGTCATATGGCCAGCCCCATCGGCCAGGAACTGCTGGCTCGTATCGACTAAACAGAGTAATAATCCGATAAAACGCCCGGCTTTGCCGGGCGTTTTACTATCTGCTGCAGATTAGTCCGGTTGGTATAACAAGGACACCATCAATCCTGCAGCAAGACAGTAATAGAGCATCGGCCAGAGGGTATAGCGGATAATCCTGCCTTCCTGTCCCTGCAGCTTGACCACACTTGCGGCTGCCACCACATTCACCACACAAATCATGTTACCGGCATTGGCCCCGATCATCTGCAGTGCCAGCACCCACTGTTCGTCAAGACCTGCCTGCATGGCTACCGACTGTTGCACGGAGGCAAACATCATATTGGAGAAAGTGGCAGAACCTGCGATAAAGGAGCCCAGTGCTCCGACAAAGGTGGCAACCAGATACCAGGAGTCGGCCAGCATCGCTGCCAGCCATTGGGAAAGGGCTACCGGCATACTGGCCAGGTCCGCCTGGTTTTCACCAGAGTGCAGAAAAAGCCGTACCATGGGCACCGCCGCTGCCAGCGACAGCGTTGCCGCCTTGAGAGTTTGCAGGCTGTTGCACCCGGCCCGCCATAGTTCAGTCATCCTGGCCTTTTGCATGAACAGGGCAGATAAGGCCGCCAGCATGAACAGGGTGCCGGGTAAATACAGCGGTTGTAGCTGCACTGAGATATCCGTGCCCAGAATAGCAGGCCAGTTTAACGACCAGGACTGCAAAAGGGCCCTGAATGGCAGACTGCTCAGGCGGCTGATAAGGAGTAAGAAGGCTGCGAGCAGATAGGGTGACCAGGCGGCCAACAGACTCATTGAAGGCATATCTGCCGCTTCCTCAGGCAGAGTCTGGCCTGAAAAGCGCCAGGGCGTGGCCGGCAACAGCAGGTGATGCTTTACCAGCCAGGTCATCAGTATCAGACCTGTCAGGGACCCCAGCAGGGAGGGAAATTCAGGCCCGAGCCAGTAGGCCACCAGCCAGGCTGGTACGGTAAAGCTGAAGCCGCTGGCCAGAGCCAGAGGCCACATGGCCAGGCCTGCACGCCAATCACGCCTGTCACCGAAGAACAGGGTCAGCAGTACACAGAGAATTAAAGGGATCAGGCTGGCAATCAGCAAATCCAAAGTGATTGCTTTTAGGGCAACGCTGGTAAGGGTCTCATGTGTGCTGCCAGGCAAGCCCTGAGCCAGACCGACCAGGACAGGTGTGCCGGCGGCGCCAAATGACACCGCGGTAGAATTGGCTGCCAACGCCACGACTACTGCGGCCAGGGCAGGAAAGCCCAGGGCAACCAGCAAGGGTGCACAGATTGCCGCCGGGGTACCAAAACCTGCGGCTCCCTCAAGAAAACTGCCAAATAGCCAGGCGATTAGGATCACCTGCACCCTGGGATCTGGGGAGAGTCGCATAAAGCCGGTTCTGATGGTTTGCATGGCGCCGGTTTGTCTCAGGGTATTGAGCAGAAGCAGGGCGCCGAACACTATCCACAGGATGGACAGGGCAATCATCCAGCCTTCAAGCACGGCTGCCGCCATCTGTCTGATGCCGACCTTCCAGATATAAAAACTGCTCAGGGCACACATCACCAGACTCAGGGGCATGGCCCGGGAAGCGGGCATACGCAGTATGACCAACAGCAGAAAAATACTGATTACCGGGGTGAGGGCGGCGAGAAGTTGCAGTTCGTCCATAAGCTCTAACGGTGTTAACGACGCAATCTGAGTTCGGCTTCCAGCTCAACCTCGGTTTCAATCTTATCCTGAATAATCTGTTTCAGGGCATCCAGATGCCGATCGTTCAACTGCGTGGGCGAAACCAGTTTGTAGCTGATTCTGGGAGACTGGCCAAGGGTCACATCCAATGGCGTCAGTTCCACTTCCTGTTCCAGCAACTGCACCTTGCCCTGGGGCAGTACCCTGTAGATACGGCTTTTTTCCACCAGGTCGTCAAATGACAGGAACAGGGGAATGGCGATAATGGCCAGAAAACCCAGTGAGACCCCCATGCCTTTACGTGCGAGATGAAAAGGCGCAAACCCCAGCACCAGAAACGTCAGAGCGGCAGACAGGGCAATGCCAACCAGGTTGGTGGTGAACAACAGCATGGCCCCGCCTGCCATGGCCAGATCGCCCCAGCCCAACCCTATTCCCACCACAGACAACGGTGGAACCAGCGCCACTGCGATAGCCACGCCGGCAAGACTCCTTGCCACTTCCTCCTTGGCATTGGCATAGGCCCCGGCGATGCCCGAAATGACCGCCACCCCCAGGTCCAGCAGGGTGGGAGTCATTCTGGATTGCATTTCACTGGTCAGGGTGGTGAGTGGAATCATCCATGTGGCCAGGATGGCGCAGAGCAGTGCCAGCGACACGCCGCCCAGCAGGGTTTTGCTGGCACTCTGCACCAGGCCTGTATCGGCACGGGCAAGGCCCATGGCCAGGGAAATAATGGGCGACATCAACGGCGCAAGGATCATGGCGCCGATGATCACAGGCGCCGAGTTGGCGAACAGGCCGGTAACGGCCAGCAGCACGCTAAGCACCATCAGCATAAGGAATGCCGGTGATGCGATGGCGTTTTCCCGCAGACTCCGGAACAGTTCGCGGAATTCATCCTCCGAGGCATGGTGGAACATGGGCAGGGGCTTGTCGGCCAACTCCATCACTGCCGAGCCACAGGGGAGATGGGCCATTCTTATCTGATCTTTGCGGATATCTGTGTTTCCCCGTTCCCGATTCTGCAATTGCAGCATGCGAACGGACTTTTCCTGTACTTCACACTGCAGGGATTTGGCGCCCAGGGCTATACCGTCCAACTGATAGTTGATGCCTTTGCCACTGGCGATGGTCAGCTTTTGTGTTCTTAATACGCCGATACTGTCCGGCAGGTTTCGGCTGCTGAATCTGCCACTGAACAGGAACTTTAACAGCAACCACAAAAATGCGGTGACGCTGCGCGGTGCCACTGCGACCAGGGAAAGGCGCCGGTCACCGGCGTCCAGAATGTCCTGCAGCCCCCGGCCAAACATGGGCTTGTGGTTCTGTTCCATCAGCATCATGCCCAGCAGCGCCACCTGCAGGCGTTGTTCGGTGGCTGTCATCAGTTCATAGGCATGCAATTGCAATTGACGAAACCTGGCCACCATGGTGGTCAGGGCATGCCAGCGGGACAGTGCATGGGAGGTATCCTTGAGATTGAATACCAGCAGTTCGCCGATGATAATGCTGGAGAATACCGGTGTGCCGTTGCAACTCAGGCTGTCGATGGCCACGGGTTTGGCCTCCAGTAACTGGGCGATCAATTCAGGAATTTTGCCTCCCGGTGCTGAAAACGCCCTGGCGGCATATTTGCTCTCAGGATGAGGCAGCAGTCCCAGCTCCCAGTCCCTGCTTTGTACCTCTGCCCATACCTGCTTGATGTTTTCGTCGTTCAGATAGACCAGAACCCTGGCGGCATTGTCTGGCAGGGGATCCTGGCCAAATCTCAGTGCATGCAGGTCCGGGAAAGCCTCCAGCAGTGGATCCAGATTCAGGGTGCCGTCGTGAAGCAGAAAAGCTTGGTTCATTGGAATTCCTGGAATAATGGACAAAATGACTATTTGAAATCTGTGGTTTCCCAGTACAGTTGCTGACTGTCGGGTAATTGTCTGACTAATTGTTGCCGAACAGTCTCCGCACTGCCATCTGTAAGCTGAGGGGGCTCTTTGAGGGGCGCGGCCAAATAAACAATATGGTCAAAGCTGGGTCGGGAGGCGATCCGGTGCAACAAAAAATGGTCCTCATCCTGACTGACCACCATATACTGGTTCTGCTGGCCGATTGATGGATCCAGCCTTTCCACCAACAGCGCCTGTTCGAAATGTACAGTAACCTCGCCCAGCGGCTCGCCGTCCCTTTCAAAATGTCCATCATAGAGTGTCGCCGTCTGACTGAACGATTCCTTACGGATCAGGCGATTCAGATCGAAGGGGGTGGGCTTGAGTGTAAGCAAACTGTGAGTGGCCAGTTTACTCTGTACCTGCTTGGGGTCGGTTCCGACCAGACGAATGCGATAGAGAATCTGGTAATCATGGGGAGGATGGTAAAGAGGCAAGTGGGAGGCATACAGGGCTTGTTGTCCGGTGAATATTACCATGCCGTGAACCCCATGGTAGTCATGGGCCTGTAAGCCGTTACTTAAAATTATCAGCAGAAAAGCCAGAGGCTTACAGAGTCTTTGCATGGACAGTGCACCGGTAGCGGAATTTTCAATGAAGCCTAGCATAATACCCCTCCCAACTATTACTGGTGCAAAAGTTGAGAGGCAAAAATTCTGTGATCCACGACTTACCTTATGTGGGGGCACGACGAGGGACAGTATCAGGAGGGGGTCATGCTGCGAAGATTTTGCGGCACGGATAAATGACTTGTGGTAATTTCCCGCCAACTGGAATCTACAGAGAAACTATCCATGCAAATCAGCGAAAACGCAGTCGTACAATTTCATTATCAGGTCAAAGAACAAAGTGGCGACGTGGTCGACAGCAGTCGGGACGATGAGGGACATCCCGTAGCCTACCTGCATGGCCATGGTAATATCATGCCTGCCCTGGAAGAGGCCATGGCCGGGAAGCAAAGCGGTGACACCCTGTCTGTGACCCTGGATCCCAAAGACGCCTATGGTGAATATCAGGAGGGGGCTGAACAGCGGGTATCCCTTAAACATCTTTCCGGTGCGGATAAGTGGAAGCCTGGTATGCTGGCGTTGGTGCATACTGAACATGGTCAGCGGCAGGTACTGATAAAGAAGGTGGGCAAGTTTATGGCCACGGTGGATCTTAATCATCCTCTGGCCGGCAAGACGTTGACATTTGAACTGGAAGTCATGGATGTCAGGGCCGCCACGCAGGAGGAAATGGAGCATGGACACGCCCATGGCGAGGGCGGTCACCATCATTGATGACAGGCCGGGCGCTGACTGTGCCCGGCGCCTTGAACCTCATGCTCCGATAGCGTCATAATGCCATTGTATTTCACGGGGCCGTCATAATTGAAAACGCCACTCTCCCTTTATCCATCGCGGACGGACAAAGGGCTTTTGCCATCCGTGCTGGCCGGTCCGGCCCTTGCCGTCCTGATCGGCCTCTATTTTCTGCCCCAGTCCGCCTGGATCGGCGCCACTGCAGTCCTGTTGGGCCTGATCAGGGCCGCTTTCATTCTACGCTATCTCTTCCCCTGCTATTACTGCCTGCTGCAGGACCAGTTGTTTATCCGTTGTGGTCTGCTGCGCATGGAGATCCCTTACCGGGCGATCCGCAAGATCAATCCGAGTAATGCCCCGGCGGCTTCCCCTGCGCTGTCGCTTCGCCGACTGGAAATTGAAAGTCAGCAGGGCAAGGTGCTGATTTCGCCACGAAATCGAAAAAAATTTATTCAGGAACTGACGCTGCGCATGCATGGTCGCTACGAATTGACCTCGCAGGAGACCGGCGGTGGCAGCGAAGTAGCCGATCAATGAGTAAACAGGAAGAGGGCAGTGCTGCCAGGAAGGCCTGTTCAGTGGGAGGCTGATTCGGTCAGCTCCAGATAGGCACGCTCCACTGCCTCCTTCTGAACCTGGTCGAAAAATCTCTGGCGGCCTGCGTCACCGCCGGTCAATCGTTGGCGACTGGCGGAAAGGTCGACCTTTTGCTGGATCACATGCATGGGCTCATCCAGATAAAGGCTCACCTGTTCCACCAGGTTATTGAGGTAGAAGCGTACGTTTTCCAGTAAGAGGCGATCCCGGGCAATCTCGCCATGGCCCGGCAGCCACACAGAAACAGCCCGGCTGTCGAAGGACTGCAAATTGACCAGCCACTTTCTTGGATAGCCGTGCCCGGCGTAAGGCAGGGTATCGAGCATGTCGCCGCTGGCGATAATTTCCTGTTTAGGCAGGTAGACCAGTAAATCGCCGCGGGTGTGCCCGCTTACCGGCAGAATTTCAACATTGAAGCCGGCCTCCTCGATAGCCAGGGGGGAATCCAGAAAATGATCAGCCAGGGTAAAAGTAAACCCCTGATGCTCTTCCACCCAGGCCGTATACCTGTGCAGTTCATCCCTGAAGGTCTGCTTTTCCTGGTCGGTCATGGCCGTGCCGTCTCGTTTGATCCCCTGCTCCAGTCGTTGCCAGGCAGCCGGCAATTCCGCCTGCAGGGAGGCCACTTGTTCCCTGATGCGCTTCTCTGCCCGGTTGGGCACATCTTCCCTGTGGGTACTGTGACCGATAATGGTCAGTGTGTCCCCGTAAGCCTGGCGATAGAGATGATTGCCCTGGGTATGATCCCCATGCCAGTGGGTGTTGACCAGGTATACCACGGGCTTGCCGATCTGGGTGCCGATAAAGCGGATGATCTCCTTCACATCGGCGCTGCTCTCCTGGCTGTCCACCACCAGTACACCGGTGTCCCCTTCTACTATCAGCGAATTGCTGTCATTGGAAGCCCGGTGGGCGGGTTGCACAGCAGCCCAGACCCCTTCACTTACAGCTTGTATGTCGATAGCCAGCGCTGCCGGGCCAATCAACAGAAAAGCGAGTCCCACCCAGGCCGTTTTTTTCATGCGCTGACGTCCTGATCATGTTTACGTCCACAGGATTGTCTAATCACCAGCTCAGCCGGTAATAATCCTGCCTGTTGGGGCTCCCCCTGAATCATCCTGACCAGCGTTTTGACCAGCATTTCCCCGGCCAGCTTAGTGTTTTGATGCACTGTGGTCAGGGGGGGGTTGGTAAAGCTGGCGGCCAGGATATTGTCATAGCCCACCACCGCAATATCCTCCGGAATCCGCTTGCCGCTGTCATGCAAGGCGTGCATGACGCCAATGGCAATCAAATCGCTGGCGCAGACAATGGCGTCGAGGGGAGCATTGCGGCTGAGCAGCTCGGTTGCCGCCTGGTAACCCGAGTCTTCCTTGGTTATGGCATCGATCTGTATCGGCGGTTTGCCGGCGCCTGCCTGTTGCAAGGCATGGCTCATTCCTTTAAAGCGTTCAAAAAACTCCGGGCAGTGACTGTCGGCACCGCCGATAAAGGCAAAATGTTTGCGACCATGACGAATAAGATGCTGGGTGATCTTGTATCCCCCCTGAAAGTTGTCACAGCCGATGGACAGGCCAGGATGTTCATTGTCCACGGCACCCCAGCGTACAAAGTGCGTCTGCTGCTGCTCCAGTTTGGTCAGTTTGTCCTGATAGTCCACATAATCGCCATAACCCAGCAGAATAATGCCATCAGCCTTGTTGGTGTCCTCATAGTCTGCGTGCCAGTCGTCACTAAACTGCTGAAAGGAAACCAGCAGGTCGTAGCCCTCCTGGGCGCAGGCTTTGGTGATACTGCCGAGCATGGAGAGAAAAAACGGATTAATCATGGAATCGTCGGAGGTGGGATCCTCGAACAGCAGCAGGGCGATGGTGCGGCTGTGTTGCTGGCGCAGACTGCTGGCATTCTTGTCCACCTTGTAATTTAGCTCACGGGCAATGGCCTGCACCTTGTCGCGGGTTTCCTGATTAACCAGGGGACTGTTGCGCAAGGCCCTGGACACAGTGGATTGCGATACGCCGGCCAGGTGGGCAATATCGAAGGAGGTCGCCTTATCTTTCATCACATCTCCCCGCCAGTGGGATGGCAGGCCTAGGAACAACGAATTGTATCGTTTATACACCAGCTTGGCGGGATTGGGAAATGCTACGGATACTTCACTTTCCGCCCCGCCTCAGGCTGAGGGGGCAGTCAGATTTGTTTATTGTAAAATGTAAAAAGCCCCTGGAGCAGGGGCTTTGAAGTGACCAAAAATCAGGAAGTGGCGGGAGGTTTCAGGCCACGATTGATGCCCTGAATATCTTCCTCATCCAGTGTGCCGGCTGCCAGTTCCAGGTTCAGATTGCTCAGGATGTACTGATAACGGGTGATGGACAGGTTGCGTCTGGCATCATAGAGGTTACTGGTGCTGTTGAGCACGTCCACTATGGTTCGGGTGCCCACCTCAAAACCGGCTTCGGTGGCTTTCAGAGCGCTTTCGGCAGACACCACAGCCTGCTCCAGGGCCTTGATGCGTGAAATAAAGGCAGTGACATCGTAGTAGTTGGACCGCACGCTGCGTACCACGCCCCGGTATACCTGCTCGCGTTCCTCACTGGTGGCGATAAAGGTGTTGCGGGCCACCTCGGTATTGGCACTGGTAAAGCCACCGGAATAAATAGGCACATTGATGCTGATACCTATGCTGCTGGTATTAATCCTGTCATCCATGCTGATACCGTCTTCTTCCACATCTGATGAGGACAGACTGGCACTCAGCCCGGCGGTGGGATAATGACCGGCCTTGGCAATCTCAATATCTTCCCTGGCGATATCAACGCCCAGTTTGGCAATGGTCAGATCCAGATTGCGGTCATCGGCAATTTTCAACCAGCCCTCAACATTGGCAGGAGAGGGTGGATTGGTGCTGAAGCTTTGAGTATTCAATACGGCCAGATTGCTGTGGTACTGGCCGGTGATTTCGCGCAGGGCTTCACGGCTGATTTCAACGTCATTCTGGGCGGTAATTTCACGGGCTACCGCATTGTCATACAGTGACTGGGCCTCATGCACATCGGTAATGGCCGTCAGACCCACGGCAAAACGTTGTTTGGTCTGCTCCAACTGCCGCTCGATGGCACGTTTTTCTGCCTGGGCAAACTCCAGGTCATCCAGGGCCTGCAATACGGTAAAATAGGCGCTGGCAGTTCGTACGATCAGGCTCTGGTAGGTAAGGGCATAGTTGGCATCGGCCTGGGTGGCCACCAGTTCGGCCCGGTCCAGTTGCTGCCAGTAGCTGTGATCATAGATGGATTGACTCAGGGACAAGGTGGCGTTGTTGGAATCGGTGTCAGGGCCATCGCCCCGGCCAAACTCAGCACCCAGCGACAGGTCGATTTGCGGCAGCAGGCTGGCGCGGCTCAGGCCAATGGAAGAATGCGCAGCATCACGACGGGCCTTGGCGGCCAGGAGAACAGGATCTTTCTGCAGGGCTTGTTGATATACCTGGTAGAGATCATCTGCAAAGGCTTGTGTGGTCACGCTAAAACCCACAAGCAAAGACAGAAGTGATTTTTTCATGTGTGTTCCTAACAAAAGAATGTACCGATTATTTGGTCTTATCCAGTACGGCAAAGTCTAAGTAAATCAAGCGCTAACTGTAACCTATTTAGGGTAACACCGAGTGTCCAAGTGTAACAGAATATTAATTCACCTATTCGGTCAGTAGCACCTGGAAAGGGTTGTAGCGATGGCAAGCGACGTTTGGAGGCTTTATGCTAAGTGAATAGACGAAGTCAGTACAGTGAAGCCAATGACAAAGATGCAACAATTTGATCATGCCGATGTGGAAATACTCGAACGTCAATCCCTGTATCAGGGTTTTTTTACCCTGCTCAAGTACCGTCTCAGGCACAGATTATTTGCCGGCGGCTGGAGTGAGCCACTGCAAAGGGAAATCTTTGAGCGAGGTCACGCGGTGGCTGTCCTGCCTTATGATCCGGCACTGGATGAGGTAGTATTGATCGAGCAATACCGGGTGGGGGCCATGGCAACCACCCCGCATCCCTGGCTGTACGAATGCGTTGCCGGCATTATTGAGCCGGGGGAAGAGGCGGAAGATGTGTGCCGTCGCGAGTCTTTGGAAGAAGCGGGATTGCAGATAGGCCGGCTTTATCCCATGCTCAGTTATCTGTCGAGTCCGGGAGGAACCACAGAGAGGCTGTATCTGTATGTGGGCGAATGTGATGCCAGCCAGGCTGGCGGTATTCATGGCCTGGATGAGGAAGCGGAAGATATAAGGGTGCACAGGATGCCAGCCAGTCAGGCTCTGAAAATGCTGCAGGCCGGACAGATAGATAATGCAGCCACGGTAATTTCCCTGCAGTGGTTTGCGATGAACAAAGCCAAAGTGATTGAGAACTGGTGTGACTGAACACAGATTATTGAAAAAATATGTGCCCCGACTGGCCAGCCTGCAGGCCATCTGCTCGGCCAATTACGGCCGTCTGCTGCAACTGCTGCCCGAGTTGGATCAGGAAAGTCTCGAGTATCGTTTTGCTGCCGGACAGGGGATGAGCTTTGGTATTGCCGTGCAGTTGTGCGAGCCCTACACCACAACCCTGGAAATGCGCCAGTTGTCTGACGCCTTGCCCGGCTATCTGCAACCTGTCATGCAGGTCCGCTTGTACCATGATGCCAGGATGGCTGAAGTACTGGGTTTTCAGCATATGGGCAGGTTCCGTCCAAGTTACCCTTACCCAAACCGCCTGATGCATCAGAAAAACGAGAAAGAACTGGTAAATCATTTCCTCTCAGAGTGGCTGGGATTTTGCCTGAAACAGCGTTCTCAATCATCTGTCAGTGAAGATTCGCCACCATGACCCAGGTCAAACCGTTGCGTCTGGTGCAAATCACCGACTGCCATCTGTTTGCCGATGTCGACACCCAAAGCCATGGGGATATCAACCCTTACCAGAGCCTGAAATCCGTCCTCAGTATGGCTGCACGTTTTGCTCCGGACCGGGTGCTGTTGACCGGGGATCTTAGCAGCGATCTGAGTCGCCAGAGCTACCTGCACCTGCAGGGGCTATGGCTGGCGTCCGGGGTTTCTGCACCTCTGGATATAGTGCCTGGCAACCACGATGAGCCAACTCTGTTTGAAGAGCTGTTTTCCCGTCACATGACCTGGTTAGATGAACCGGTTGTGATGGGGAATTGGTGTCTGCATGGACTGAACAGTCAGCATGAGGGAACCCTTGGGCGCGTGGGGGAACCTCAGTTGAGCAGGCTTGAACAACATATCATGAGGCGGCCCGACCTGTTTCATCTGGTGGCGGTACACCATCACCCCAAGCCCTGCAACAGTTGGCTGGACAACCATCCCTGGACCAACAGTGAGGATTTTCTCGCCCTGCTGGAGCGACAGCAGGGCATCAGGCTGGTTTTGCATGGTCATGTGCATGCGGACTTGCGCTGGCAGGTTGGCCAGACGGCAATCCTGGCCTGTCCTTCGACCTGCTGGCAGTGGCAACAGTCTGAGTATTTCAGTCTGGCCGATGAAACGGCGGGTCTGCGGCTCCTGGAGCTTTCCGCCGACGGCACTTTTGAAACCCGGGTGGAAAGACTGGATGCAGCCTCTTTCTGGCCATAGTCAATCGGGCGCAACGATGAAAAAAGCACAACCTGTTCTGATCTACCTGCACGGTTTTCTCAGTTCACCTCAGTCCGTCAAGGCGACCCAGGTCAGGCAGTACCTGGCAAGCCAGTATCCGCATATTCGCCTTGAAGTACCCCAACTGGCCAATTTCCCCGCGGCGGCTCTGGCTCAGGCCAGAGAGCTGGTGAAGCGCTATCAGGATACCTATCTGGGCTTTATCGGCAGCTCCATGGGCGGCTTTCTGGTCACCCATCTGGTCAACGAGTTTGGCGGCAAAGGGGTGTTGGTTAACCCTGCCGTGGATCCCCACCTTCTGCTGTGCGACTGGCTGGGCGAACATCAAAATCCTTACACCAAAGAAAAGTTTGTCCTTGGACCGCCCCATGTGGAGGAATTGCAGGCACTCTCACTGGGTAGACCAACAGAGCCGGACCGGTTCTGGGTATTGTTGCAAGAAGGTGACGAAACCCTAGATTACCGTCTGGCAGCAAAGCGTTATGCCGGGGGACGGCTGACCGTCGAACCAGGCGGTAATCATGCCTTTACCGGTTTTGACCGGTATCTGCCGGAACTGGTGACGTTTTTGTTCGGGCCGCAAAAGCAGGCGACAAACAGGGCGGGTGGGGAGATAATTGCCGGGCACCACATGAGTTGATAACATCCAAACAAAACAACAGAACCCGTCCCGAATAGATCCCGGCCGGATAATCTGTGCGACATCAACCCCAATTCAAAGAAGCAGCATGTCGAATCAAAGCTATAACGCCGAAGCCATTGAGGTCTTAAGTGGTCTGGACCCGGTCAAACGTCGTCCGGGTATGTACACGGACACCACCAGGCCGAACCATCTGAGCCAGGAGGTCATTGACAACAGCGTCGACGAAGCTCTGGCCGGGCATGCCAGCAGCATCAAAGTCATACTGCACGAAGATCAGTCCCTTGAGGTCATCGATGACGGCCGCGGTATGCCGGTGGACATCCACCCCGAGCATGGCATATCAGGGGTGGAGCTGATCATGACCAAGCTGCATGCGGGCGGCAAATTTTCCAATAAGAATTACCAGTTCTCCGGGGGGTTGCACGGGGTTGGGATTTCTGTGGTCAATGCCCTTTCCACCAGGGTGGAGGTGACCATCCGTCGGGACGGTCAGGTTTACCAGATGGCCTTTGCCAATGGTGACAAAGTGGAAGAGCTGGCGGTCATCGACAGTTGTGGTAAACGTAATACCGGCACCCGGGTAAGGTTCTGGCCCGATCCACAGTATTTCGATTCGCCCAGGTTCGGCGTCAGCAAGCTGCTGCATATTTTGCGCGCCAAGGCGGTACTGTGCCCGGGGCTGCGCATTCGCTTCGAAGATAAAGTCTCTCAACAGTCTCACGAATGGCATTACGAAGACGGCCTGAAAGATTATCTGTTCCAGTCAGTGGGCGAGAGTGTCAGTATTCCCCAGAACAGCCCGTTTGTGGGCAGTTTTGCCGGCAACCATGAGGCTGCCGACTGGGCGGTGATCTGGCTGCCGGAAGGTGGCGAGCTGCTGACCGAAAGCTATGTGAACCTGATCCCGACGGTCCAGGGAGGCACCCATGTGAATGGTCTGCGCCAGGGCCTGCTGGAGTCCATGCGCGAATTCTGTGAGTTTCGCAACCTGATGCCCAGAGGCATCAAGCTGACGCCTGAGGATATCTGGGACAGATGCAGCTATATTCTGTCCACCAAAATGCAGGATCCCCAGTTTGCCGGGCAGACCAAGGAAAGGCTGTCCTCACGTCAGGCCGCGGCCTTTGTGTCAGGCGTGGTCAAGGATGCCTTCAGCCTGTGGCTGAACCAGCATACGGACATTGCCGAGCAACTGGCGGAGATGTGCATCAACAATGCCCAGCGCCGCTTGCGCCAAATCAAGAAGGTGGAACGCAAGAAAGTGACCCAGGGGCCGGCGTTGCCCGGCAAGCTCACCGATTGTTCTACTCAGGACAACAGTCGCTCGGAGCTTTTCCTGGTGGAAGGGGATTCGGCAGGGGGCTCGGCCAAACAGGCCAGGGACAGGGAATTCCAGGCGGTGATGCCCCTGCGCGGTAAGATCCTCAATACCTGGGAGGTGGAGTCCAGCCAGGTACTGGGCTCTCAGGAGATCCACGATATTTCCGTGGCGCTGGGGATCGATCCGGATTCGAGCGATCTGTCCGGCCTGCGTTACGGTAAGGTCTGCATCCTGGCAGACGCCGATTCGGATGGTCTGCATATTGCCACCTTGCTGTGTGCCCTGTTTATCCGTCATTTCCGCGCCCTGGTGAACCAGGGCCACGTCTATGTGGCCATGCCGCCGCTGTTTCGTATCGATGTGGGCAAGGAGGTTTACTATGCCCTGGACGAAGGTGAGAAACAGGGAGTCCTGGACAGGATCGACGCCGAAAACAAACGCGGCAAGGTGAATGTGCAGCGATTCAAGGGGTTGGGCGAGATGAATCCCCTGCAACTGCGGGAGACCACCATGGATCCCAATACCCGCCGTCTTGTTCAACTGACCGTCGATGACGACCAGCATACCCTGGAACTGATGGACATGCTGCTGGCCAAGAAACGCTCAGCTGATCGCAAGGATTGGTTGGAAAGCAAAGGTAATCTGGCCATCATCGATGTCTGATTTTTTCCGGCGACTTTCCCTTTTAGCCCTGTTACTGCTTTCCTTGCTGCTGGCAGCCGGCGTGGCACTGGTATTTCTGACGGTGCAGGACCAGGCCTGGGTAAGGGCCGACAGCGCCGAGCAGGTAGACAGGGCTGAGACCCTCAGTGGACTCTTGCCGCAGATCAAGAATCTCCATGCCAGAAGCCACAGAAAACAGACAGTGACCCTGACTGAGGAGCAGATGGGGAGCCTGGTTGGTCTGCTTCAACGGGCCTGGCCTGCTGTACAGGGCCAAGTGAATCTGCATCAGGAACTGAGCCTGTTGGTACTGAGCATCCAGCTTCCGGATAACCCCCTGGGCGCTTATCTGAATATCAAGGCGGAACTGTTCCCGGGTCCGGGGTTATCACTGGGGGGGCTGCAGTTGGGTAGTCTTAGTGTCCCGGATGCACTCTTCACCAAGTTATTGACCTGGTTGGTTGACTGGCGGCTGGGCACGGATATTGGCGAAGAATTGCTGACACGTATCGACAGGGTAGAGATGAACGGGCAGAGCCTGACTGTTCACTTGTCGCCCATGGCGGACCTGTTGTCGCGGCTCAAAAGCATCCCCAGGGAAGCCCTCTCCCTGGAAGACGAGCAACAGGTCAACAGGATTGCCGGACATCTGACCTGGCTGGCTGCCCAGCCCGACCATCAGCGATTGACCCCCTACCTGAATGGCCTGTTTACAAGAGTCGTGGAGGCCATCAGCCAGGGCGCCGAACCGGTCAGGGAAAATGAGGCGGCTTTGCTGGCGCTTGCCATCTATGCGGGTAACTATAGATTTGCCCATTTTATTTCCGGGTTGCGGGACGAGGTGGGGGTGATTCCAACCTCTAATGTGCCACTGCAACTGGCAGGCCGGGAAGATCTTGCGTTGCATTTTATCTATTCGGCTGCCATCAAGTTGCTGTCAGAGCAGGGAATCAGCCTGGCAATCGGTGAATTCAAGGAGCTGATGGACAGGGCCAGGGGCGGCAGTGGCTTCAGTTTTGCCGATCTGGCTGCCGATATGGCAGGCATTCAATTGGCCCTGCGGTCAACCGGTGAGCCGGGTGCAGCGGAGATGGCGCACCGGCTGGCGGGGGTAACGGACGAATCAGCCTACTTTCCCCCTGTGCATCACCTTCCTGAGGGGCTGAGCAAGGACGACTTCCAGGCCGCCTTTGATAAGGTTGACAGCCCAGCCTACCAGGCCCAGGTGAAGGCCATCGAGCAGACCATTCAGGCATTGCCAATCTATCGCTGACAGAGACGGATGATCCGTCTTTTACTGCAAATCGTCGGGCTGACAGGAAGAGGAACGGCGATAGTTTCAGCAACCTAACACAAAGGAGAAAAGCAATTGGAAATCTGGCTGGATAGGACACTGACCTTCATGTTCGAGCAGAAGCTCGTGATGTCGATCCTGCTTATCCTGGTGTTTCTGACCATCAGACGTCTGATTGTACGCGCCATCCGCAGGCGGGCCAAACGTCGCGCCGAAGACAAACGCCATGTGGTGAATGCGGTAAAGAACATCGTCAACCTGGCCGTGGTGATCTTTCTGCTGTTGCTCTGGTCGGCCGAAATCCAGCACCTGGCTTTGTCTATCGCGGCCTTTATGGTGGCTATCGTGCTGGCGACCCGGGAGTTTATTCAATGTGTGACGGGTTTCGTCTATGCCACCAGTTCGCGGATGTTTCGGGTGGGCGACTGGGTGCAGGTGGGGGATTATTGCGGCGAAGTCATGGAGTCGGACTGGTTTACCCTGACCCTGCTGGAAGTGGATATGACAAGCTACGAATACTCAGGTAAGACCCTGAACCTGCCAAACAATATGCTCATGACCCAGGTGGTTAAAAACCTCAATTTCCTCAAGCGCTATTCGAGCCACAGTTTCACCCTGGTCAGGGACCAGAGCATCAATGTGTTTGCCATTCAGGATGAGCTGCTGGCGCTTGCCAAACAGCACTGTGAGCATTTTCATGAGGTGGCGCAACGATACAACAGTTTGATCCAGAAACGTCTGGATGTGGCGATAGCCGGCCCGGATCCTGAAGTCCGTATTACGACCAATCATCTGGGCGATACGGAGACCCACATCAAGGTGTTTTGCCCCACCGATCAGGTCATTGACATCGAACAGAAAATTACCCGGGACTTTATGCGGCTATGGTATGAAAAGAAACAATTACTGACCGGCGCAGGCGGAAAACCGAGCGTAGGCAAGAGCTGAACCGGGCCTGTTGGAGCTCAGGAGTAACAATTTGTATCAAGCTGGTAAAAACAATAGTCAGAATCACTAATGCGGACTCTTTGTGGAAAGAAAATTTCCATGTTGGTTATTTCTCACCCAGCTTGACGAGTTCCCGACAGGCCTTATTGAGTAGCTCTTTCTAAGAGAAATGTTATTTTTTTCAGTAAGATAGTTTTTATTTTTCACAACACTTCAATTAATTTATTTGAGAAAGCCACAAAACTTTCAACAAACTATCGTAAAAATCTATTGTTTGACAGGAATCAGCATCTGAGAGGATGAAAAGCCTTCCTAAGGCTCTATCTGATTGAACAGGGCGCGGATCTGCAACAGCTCATCTTCGAAGCGCCAGTCCTGAAGTTGTATCTCGTAAGGGTCGGTCAACTGAATACTGCTGACTTCTGAGCTTGCCCATTCAGGGACGGGGAATTCCATGAATTCCTTACCAAAATTTCCCTGCAACTGGCACTGATAGAAGCGAAAGCCTTCAGCATTCCGGCCGAGGTATTCCCCCACCTCAACGTTGAAGCCGGTCTCTTCCCAGGTCTCCCTGTGGGCCGTGCATTGGGCGCTTTCGTCCCCGTTGGATAAGCCCCCCGGCAGGTCCAGCCGGCCCGAATGTCGGTGGCCTATTGTAACCAGCCACTTGTCGATTTTGATTAGGCAGGCTGCATTTCCAGGGGTAGCCTCTCTGGCTTGTTCATTGACCCTGCACATGGGCTGGGCCGGCGGTTCCACCGTACAGGCCAGCAGGACAAGGCTGCAGGCAACAATTATTCTTATTCGCAAGTTTTCAATGTTTCGTTGGTTGTGACGGTAGCCTATTAAGGACGATGGGGGAAAGTGTGTCAATCACTAGCTCCGTGGCCATACTGGGTAGGGTAACAATTTTGCTCTCCCCTGTTTTTTTACACGGGGCGGGCAAACGAGACTAACTAGAGGCATCTGGCATTTATGAAGAAGACATTCTATCTGTCCCCCGTGTTAATCCTGCTGGTGCTGGTCACCGGCCTGACGGTCTACCTGTACAGCAGCGAATCACAGGAGCAGCAAGCGAGGACAATGCCAGTCATCCCGGTGACCGTCCTGCCGGCAAGTAAACAGGAATTTGCCGTGATAATCGAGGCGCTGGGCACGGCCCGGGCCAATGAGGCCGTGGAGATCACCGCCCTGGAGAGTGAGATAGTCGACCGGGTGGCCTTTGACGATGGTGATCTGGTGGAAAAGGGTCAGTTGCTGGTCAGCCTCAACAACCGTGAAGAGCGGGCCAGGGTCAATGAACTGGAAGTCAACCTGCAGGAGGCCAAGCGCCAGTTGATGCGTTACCGGGACCTGGCCAGGGAAAACGCCACCTCAGCTCAGTTACTGGATGCCCAGGATGCCAGGGTTGATGCATTGGCGGCGCAGCTGGAAGTGGCCAATGCGCAGTTGGCCGAACTGGAAATCCGTGCCCCTTTCGCCGGTAAGCTGGGGATCAGGCGCATCAGCAAAGGCGCATTGGTACGGCCGGGCGACGTGATTACCACCCTGGATGATCTGGAACAGGTGAAAGTCGATTTCAGTATCTCAGAAGCCCACCTGCCTGATGTGGCTACCGAACAACTGGTGGTGGCCAGGACAGTGGCTTATCCGGGACAGACGTTTCGCGGTAAGATCATGAGTATCGATTCCAGAATCGATCCTGTTACCCGCTCAGTGCAGGTGAGAGCGCTGATTGACAACCCGGGTTACAAGCTTAGGCCCGGCATGTTGCTGCAAATTAACTTGCAGAAGCAGGTGCTCAATACATTGGTCCTGCCGGAAGGGGCCCTGACCCCGGTTCAGGATAAACAGTTCGTTTATGTGGTGGAAGATGACAAGGCCCGCCAGGTTGAAGTCAGGGTAGGCCGACGCAAACCGGGTCTGGCGCAGATTCTTTCCGGTATCGAAGAGGGTGACCTGGTGGTGGTGGAAGGCACGCTAAAACTCAGTGATGGCGTTGCAGTCAAAGTGCTGGAGCAATAAGCCATGTTGCTGTCTGATCTGTCCGTAAAACGTCCCGTCTTTGCATCCGTTATTAATCTGCTGCTGATTGTGTTCGGCGTGGTGGCGGTCAGCATGCTGTCCCTGCGGGAATATCCGGATGTGGATTCCCCGATTGTCTCTATCAACACCAACTATCCCGGCGCCTCGGCCACCATAGTCGAAAGCCGGATTACCCAATTGCTGGAAGACCGGATTAGCGGTATTGAAGGGATCAAGAATATCAGCTCCAGCAGCCGGAACGGCCGTTCGTCCATCAGTATCGAGTTTGAACTCTACCGGGACATCGACGCGGCAGCCAACGATGTGCGGGAACGGGTCAGCCGGGCCCTGAATAATCTGCCTGAGCAGGCCGATCCGCCGGAGGTGTTCAAGTCGGATTCGGATGAAGACGCCGTGGTCTGGTATAACCTGCGCAGTGACAGCATGTCGGTGATGGAGTTGACCGATTACGCCGACCGATACGTGGTCGACAGGCTGGCCATAGTCGATGGCGTTGCCAGGGTGCAGATTGGCGGTGGTCGCACCTATGCCATGAAAGTCTGGCTGGACCGCAATGCTATGGCGGCCCGCAATATCACCGTCACCGACATTGAGCAGGTTATTCGCTCCGAAAACGTAGAGTTACCGGCTGGGGTCATAGAATCCGACGAGCGTGATTTTGAGGTCAGGGTGGCTCGTAGCTTCCTCACCCCCCGCGACTTTGCCGATTTGACTATCAAAGCTGGTGAAGACGGATACCTGGTGCGCCTGGGAGAGGTGGCCCGGGTAGAGCTCGCCGCTGAGGACGACGAAACCGAGTTTCGTGGCAATGGCGTGAATATGATAGGCCTTGGCATTATCAAGCAGTCCAAGGCCAACACCCTGGATGTGGCAAGAGCCGCCCGTGAGGCCATCGAGGACATAGAGCGCAATCTGCCGGCCAATATCTTTATCGTGCCCAGTTATGATTCCTCGGTGTTTATCGAAGACTCCATTAACGAGGTCTATGAGACCCTGGCCATTGCCATGGTGATGGTGGTGATCGTTATCTATCTGTTTCTGGGTAATGTCAGGGCAACCCTGATTCCGGCCGTGACGGTGCCCATCTCGCTGGTAGCGGCATTTATGGTGCTCTACAGCCTGGATTTTTCCATTAACCTGCTGACCCTGCTGGCGCTGGTGCTGGCCATAGGCCTGGTGGTGGATGACGCCATCGTGGTACTGGAAAACATCTATCGCCGGGTGGAAATGGGCGAGCCGCCGCTACTGGCGGCCTATCGTGGTGCCAGGGAAGTGGGCTTTGCCGTCATTGCCACCACCTTGGTGTTGATTGCCGTGTTTTTGCCGCTGGTATTTTTACAGGGCAACATCGGACGCCTGTTCACCGAGTTTTCCATCGCCATTGCCGCGGCAGTGGCCTTCTCCAGTTTTACCGCCCTGACCCTCTCTCCCATGATGTGCTCCAAGATCCTGGTAAAACGGGAACGTGGCAGTTGGTTCGGACGTATGATTGACCGCGGATTTTCCAGGGTGGAGAGCCGCTACTTTCAGTCATTGGGCAAAAGCCTGCACCAACCCTGGGTCAGCGCCCTGTTGATCCTGATCAGTCTGGTCGCCCTGTATGGACTGAGCCAGAAAATACCCAGTGAGTTTGTTCCCAAGGAGGACAGGGGAAATTTCTTTATCCTGATGCAGGCTGCCGAGGGAGCCAGTTTTGAGAGTAACAGCCGTAATATCACCAAGATTGAACAGATATTGTTGCCCTATATCGATAAGAACGAGGTAGACAGGGTGCTGGTCAGAACGCCTGGTTTTGGTGGGTCGGCCGGCATTGCCATCGTCGGCACAGTTGGCTGGGATCAGCGTACGCGATCCACTTTCGAACTGATGGATGAGATCAGCGCCAAGATATCCGACATTCCCGATGTCAGGGCGTTTGCCATTATGCGCAGCAGCATTGGCGGACGGGGTCTGGGCCGACCGGTACAGTTTGTGCTCAAGGGGAACACCTATGAGGAACTGGTCACCGCCAGGGATATCGTGATGAAACGGGCTGCGGAAAATCCGGGCCTGGTTCGTATCGACAGTGACTACAAGGAGACCTGGCCCCAGCTTCTGGTGAAGATAAACCGGGACCGGGCCGCCGACCTTGGCGTTTCCATCGGTGATATCGGGCGTACCCTGGAAACCATGCTCGGACAGCGGCGGGTATCCACCTACCTCGACCGAGGCCAGGAATATTATGTGATTATGGAGGGCAACAAAGCCGACTATCGCAGTCCACAGAGCATAGATAACCTGTATGTGCGTTCACAGCGCAGCAACAAACTGATCCCTCTGGATAACCTGCTGACATTCGAGGAGAGTGCCTCTTCCTCGACGCTGAACCGCTACAACCGGATGCGCGCCATCACCATCAGCGCCAACCTGGCCGATGGGTATACCCTGGGAGAGGCGCTGGCTTTCCTCAACAAGGTGGTGGATGAAGAAGTCCATGAAACCATTGCCGTGGACTATCGGGGAGAGTCCCAGTTGTTTCAGGAATCCGGCAGTTCGATACTCTTTATTTTCGCCATGGCTTTGGCAGTCACTTATCTGGTGCTGGCGGCCCAGTTTGAAAGCTGGATACATCCCCTGGTGATCATGCTGACCGTTCCTCTGGCTCTGCTTGGGGCGTTTGCCGGTCTGTATCTGTTCGGTATGTCGATCAATATCTACAGTCAGATAGGCATGGTGATGCTGATCGGCCTGGCGGCCAAGAACGGTATCCTGATTGTCGAATTTGCCAATCAGCTCAGGGATGTGGGCATGGAGTTTGAAACGGCATTGAAGCAGGCGGCCAGACAACGCCTGCGACCCATAGTGATGACGGGTTTTACCACAGTGTTCAGTTCGTTGCCCCTGGTATTGGCAAGCGGACCTGGCTCTGAGAGTCGCATGGTCATTGGCATGGTGATCTTCGCCGGTGTGATCGTGGCAACCTTTATGACGCTGTTTGTGGTGCCCACTGCCTACTACTGGCTGGCCAGACACACAGGTTCACCCATGCAGTTAACCCATAAGCTGGAAGAACTGGAAGAACAGATACCCTACAGAAAAGGAGAACTGGACTAATCCGGTTGGTATAGCTCTTAATCCCAGGCCGTCAGGCCTGGGATTCACTCACTGAAACGTGCGCATGGGTATGGCGTGCAGCCAGCTCATCCCACAAGTCAGGCTTCTGGGATGTGGGGAGCCGGTAATCTTGAAGAAGGATTTCCCGCGCCGATGCAGCTTGTAGCGAATATGCCTGTCAATAAGAATGCGACAGTCCACTGTTTCGTGCCAGATGGCGCCAAAGTCGTAAGCAGTGTCTTCCAGTCGGTGAACAAAAAAGGAGTAGAGGCCGTTTTCACGCTTCTGGGAGGGAATGGTGACCTGCCTGATCTTTAGTGCCCGGTAAAAGAGGCCGTCATGCTGAATGTCACCGACGCTCAGACTGACTTCCCCACCGTCGGCAGATGTCCGGTTAAAGCTGCCCCCTTTCATGGGATCCCACTGTTCGACCCACTCCAGTGCATTGATCATTAAGCATTCAATATTTCGATAAGACATAACCTGATTCCTCAAACCTGATACTTGGAACAGCATCCGATAACCACCACCTCTGTTTGTGTATCGGCACAGCTATCCAGAATTGAGTAAAAATCCACTCCCGGTACAAGCCTGTCCTTCTTAATATCCCATCCGTTCAAAGGCACAGGGCTGTGAAAACCACCACATATGCCTTATTCGCGAGCAGGGGAGCTGTCTTCTAGGTTAGTAAGCGACTCTGGCTTTGGCAAAGCAGGCAGTCAAATGGGTAGCCACCGGTCCGAAAGATTGATCGGTTTGAGATAAGAAAAAGCCGGCGTTGTCAGCCGGCTTATTTGGTTACTGTTCGTCGAGGAAGCTTCGAAGCTGTTCGGAGCGGCTAGGATGGCGCAACTTGCGCAGGGCCTTGGCCTCAATCTGACGGATACGCTCACGGGTCACGTCAAACTGCTTGCCCACCTCCTCAAGCGTATGGTCGGTATTCATGTCGATACCGAAACGCATCCGCAATACTTTGGCCTCACGGGCAGTCAGCCCGGCCAGGACTTCCTGGGTGGCGCTCTTCAGGCTGCCCGAGGTGGCGGAATCCAGTGGTTGGATGATGGTGTTATCCTCGATAAAGTCACCCAGATGTGAATCTTCATCATCACCGATGGGGGTCTCCATCGAGATTGGCTCCTTGGCAATCTTCAGCACCTTACGGATCTTGTCTTCCGGCATCAGCATGCGCTCGGCCAGCTCTTCAGGAGTGGGTTCACGGCCCATTTCCTGCAACATCTGACGGCTGATACGGTTCAGTTTGTTGATGGTCTCTATCATATGCACAGGGATACGAATGGTCCGGGCCTGGTCCGCAATAGAACGGGTAATGGCCTGACGAATCCACCAGGTCGCATAGGTAGAAAACTTATAGCCACGGCGATATTCGAACTTGTCCACCGCTTTCATCAAACCGATATTGCCTTCCTGGATCAGATCGAGGAATTGCAGGCCACGGTTGGTGTATTTCTTGGCGATGGAGATAACCAGACGCAGGTTGGCTTCCACCATTTCCTTCTTGGCACGGCGGGCCTTGGCTTCACCGATGCTCATGCGACGGTTGATATCCTTGATATCGGCTATGGTCAGGCCGGTTTCTTCTTCCACCTGATTCATCTTGGCGATGCAGCGCTCCAGCTCCTCTTTGTATTCGAGTAGTTGCTCCACATAGGGCTTCTTGGAGCTGAGCAGTTTTTCCAGCCAGGCATTGTCCGTTTCGTTACCGGCGAACGCCTTGATAAAGTCCTTCTTGGGCATTTTGGCGTTCATCACGCAATGCTTCATCACAATGCGTTCCTGCACACGCACCCTGTCCATCATGTTGCGCATGTTTTTGACCATGCGATCAAATTGCTTGGGTACCAGGCGGAACTCTTTGAAGACTTCGCTCAAGGCTGCAATTTCGGTCTTGGCATCGGCATGATCCCGGCCTTTGCTGGAAATGGCATCGCGGGTTTTGTTGTACTGCTCGCGCAGCAGGGAAAATTTCTGCCTGGCCAGCTCAGGATCGACACCGGAATCGCCATCGTCTTCGCTGTCGTCATCGTCATCATCATCGTCGTCATCTTCATCGTCCAGTTCTTCCTGGGACAATTCGGAGCCGATATGGGTTGCCGTAGGGGCTACGTCGGTTTCATTGGGATCGATAAAGCCAAGGACGATATCACTCAGGCGAATCTCTTCTGCCTCGAACTGATCCCATTGATCCAGAAGATAGGTGATGGCTTCAGGGTATTCGGCCACCGAGCACTGAACCTGATTAATGCCTTCTTCGATGCGCTTGGCAATATCGATTTCGCCTTCACGGGTCAACAGCTCTACCGTACCCATCTCACGCATGTACATGCGCACCGGGTCGGTGGTGCGGCCAATTTCACTCTCGACAGTGGCCAGTGCCTGAGCCGCTGCCTCGGCAGCGTCCTCATCGGTGGAAGTCTCCTGCATCAGCAGCTCATCGGAGTCCGGGGCGGACTCAAACACCTGAATTCCCATGTCATTGATCATGCGGATGATGTCTTCGATCTGATCCGAATCGACGATATCCTGTGGGAGGTGGTCATTGACTTCAGAGAAGGTCAGGTAACCTTGCTCTTTACCTTTTGCGATGAGGAGTTTAATCTGAGACTGCTTATTCGACGCCATATACCTTCCACTTCTCAAAAAATAGATTTAAATCTGTTCTGAACCGACGCGCAGAGAATTAGGCAGTATAGCAGATTCAGCATACCGCCCGCTAGCCCATTTCCTGGTTGTCGTCCTGCTGTTCAGGTAACGTCAGTTCGCTTTCATCAGGCTGTTCAACTCCTGTTTTTCCAGCTTGGATATGGTGCCTAATCTGGACTTAGACAAGAGCTGTTCGATGCGATTGGCACAATACCAATCTAAAAGTTTGGCAAAACTGTCTCGGTAAAGTTTCAGGCGATTTTCCTCATCAACCGGAAAGTCCATTATCAGCAACTTTGCCAGGCTGGCTGACTGTGCATGTTGCCTGAAAGCCTCCAGTACCTGAGGGGTGCGCCTGCTGGGTTGTTGTTTACAGTATTCATGCACCGCCAGCAGCAATTCCAGTCCCGGCAGGCTCAAATCGTCCACCAGGGACAGATCCACTTCCGGGCACTGACCTGCGATGGCTGGCTCCTCCAGCAACAAACGGAGCATCACCCTGACTGGTGACAACTTGCTTTTCAGTGGCTGGCTGCCGTCCGTCCTGCGCATCTTTCCACTGCTGTTGGCCCGGGCAATGTCCCTGTTGCGCTGGTGCTGATCCATTTCACCGGTGAAGCGGCTGAGCTCCTGCTCGAGCAGCGCTTTTTGATGTTCACCCTGAATCTGACCAAGCAAAGGGAAGGCCTCAGCTTTTAGTGCGGCCTTGCCTTCTGTACTGCCGGTATGGTGCCTTGACAACAGGTTATCGAAGAAAAACTTCGACAGGGGCACGGCCTCTTCCAGCTTCTGCTCGAAAGCCTCGCGGCCGAGCTTGCGCACCAGGGTGTCGGGATCTTCTCCTTCAGGCAAAAACAGGAATTTCATCTCCACGCCATCCTTCAAATAAGGCAAAGCGTTTTCCAGAGCCCGCCACGCGGCTTCCCGGCCGGCCCTGTCCCCGTCATAGCAACACACCAGTTGGGGAGCAGCGCGAAACAGCATCTGGATCTGATCCCCTGTGGTGGCGGTACCCAAAGAGGCCACTGCGTAGTCAATGCCGAACTGGGCCAGGGCCACCACGTCCATGTAGCCCTCCACTATCATGAGCCGCTCCAGCTTACGATTGGCCTGACGGGCCTGGAAGAATCCGTAAAGCTCTTGCCCCTTATGGAAGATCCGGGTTTCTGGCGAGTTGAGGTACTTGGGACCGCCGTCGCCCATCACCCTTCCCCCAAAACCTATTACCCGGCCTCGCCGGTCACGTATGGGGAACATGATGCGCTGGCGGAAGAAGTCGAATCGCCGACCTTTGTCATTCTCCGTAATGACTTTCAGGTCCAGCAACTGTTGTTGAACCCCTTTGTCCCGGCCAAAGGTCTTCAATGCCGCATCCCAGTCGGAAGGCGCATAGCCGATATCAAACTGCTTCACCACCTCTCCGGACAGGCCGCGGCCCTTCAGGTACGCCACGGCTTGAGGACCCTCTTTGTGGTTTTTCAACTGATGGGCAAAAAAGCGGGCGACTTTCTCCATCAGTTCGTAGTCATTTTCCCGTTGCTGACGTTTCTCACGGCTTTGCTGTGGCGTCTGATTGTCTTCCCTGGGCACTTCCAGGCCCTGGTAACGGGCAAGCTCTTCGATGGCTTCTGGAAACTCGAGCCTGTCGTATTCCATTAAAAATGAGATAGCGTTGCCATGGGCACCACAACCGAAACAATGATAGAACTGCTTGTCCTGGCTGACGGTAAAGGATGGGCTTTTTTCGTTATGAAAAGGGCAGCAGGCCTGATAATTGCGCCCGGCTTTTTTCAATCTGACACGGCTGTCCACCAACTCGACAATGTCGGTGCGGGCCAGCAGATCGTCGATAAAGTCGCGCGGGATCAATCCTGCCATGGGTTCAACAATGAAATATCAGAATGGAATCATGCCATGGACCTGGCACAAAACGAAACAGGGAATTGGGCTTCAGCTCAACCGGGCCTTAATCTTGCCGCTTAGCTGTCCCATGTCGGTGCGGCCCTGGACCTGGGGTTTCAGCCAATTCATGACTTTCCCCATGTCCTGCATGCTCGAAGCACCGGTTTCCTGCATGGCCTGTTCGATCAGTGACTGTAATTCCTCTTCGCTCAGCGGCCTGGGCAAAAAGTCCTGCAGCACTTCAATCTCCGCCGCTTCGTTGTCGGCCAGATCCTGACGACCGGCCGCTTCAAACTGGCTATGGGCATCTTTTCGTTGCTTCACCATCTTGGTAAGGATGGCGATCACCTCTTCGTCAGTCACGATCTGCCTGGTGTCGACTTCCTTTTGTTTGACCTCGGCCAACGCCATACGAATGGCACCCAGGCGAACTTTGTCCTTGGCGCGCATTGCGTCTTTCTGGGCGTCTTTTAGCGTGTCAATCAAACTCATGGATATGCACTCGGCGATTGAATCGGGCAGGATCTGAAAAACGAAAGGCGCATCACAGCGCCTTTGGTGAGATCTTAGTAAAGCTTGATGCGGCGTGCGTTTTCGCGAGCCAGCTTTTTCAGGTGACGTTTTTTGGCAGCGGCTTTCTTGCGCTTACGTTCCCAGGTTGGCTTCTCGAAGAACTCACGACGACGAACCTCAGACAGGACTCCAGCCTTTTCACAAGAACGCTTGAAACGGCGCAGAGCTACGTCAAACGGCTCGTTTTCTTTAACTTTAACAATTGGCATTAAAATCTCACCTCAAAATAACTGCTTGTTACCAGCTCGAAAAATGACCGGCATGGTTAAAAATGGTGCGGAATTTTAATCATATCCTCAGTGATTGTAAAGGCCGGTAAAGGCTTTAATTATGAGTCTTTTTGTAAATCGCCGTCCTTGCGTGGAGAAATCTTCCCGATGCGGTTAGAATCGCGCCAGTTTCGGCTTTGCGGATAATTGCTATGCGGGTGTTGGGCATTGAAACTTCCTGTGATGAGACAGGAGTGGCTATTTATGATGATGAAATGGGGCTGTTGTCCCATGAACTCTACAGTCAGGTGAAACTACATGCTGACTATGGCGGCGTAGTGCCGGAACTCGCCTCCCGCGACCATGTGCGTAAGCTGGTGCCTTTGATTCAAAAAGCGCTGCTGGATGCCCACACCAGTGCGGGACAGATAGATGGGGTGGCTTTTACCCAGGGGCCGGGTCTGGTAGGGGCCCTATTGGTGGGTTCCTCGGTGGGACGCAGCCTGGCTTATGCCTGGGGGGTACCGGCGGTGGGGGTGCATCATATGGAAGGGCACCTGCTTGCTCCCATGCTCGATGATCCGGCCCCTGAGTTTCCCTTCGTGGCCTTATTGGTCTCAGGCGGCCACACCATGTTGGTCAGGGTGGAAGGCATTGGCCGTTACGAAACCCTGGGGGAATCCGTGGACGATGCAGCAGGAGAAGCCTTCGACAAGACCGCCAAACTCTTGGGGCTGGATTATCCCGGCGGTCCCCTGCTGGCCAGACTGGCCGAGTCCGGCGAAGCGGGTCGCTTTGTTTTTCCAAGACCTATGACAGACAGGCCTGGCCTGGACTTCAGTTTCAGCGGCCTGAAGACCTTTGCGGCCAACACCATACGGGATCAGGGCCAGGACCAGCAGACCCGAGCCGACATTGCCAGGGCGTTTCAGCAGGCCGTAGTGGATACCCTGGTGATCAAGTGCCGACGCGCACTGGAGCAGACCGGACTCAAACGGCTGGTGATTGCCGGGGGAGTCAGTGCCAATACGTCGCTGCGTGAAGCGCTGGCACAGTTGATGAAAAAATCCGGCGGCCAGGTGTTTTATCCGCGACTGGAATTTTGTACCGACAACGGCGCCATGATCGCCTATGCCGGTCTGCAAAGATTGAAGGCGGGGCAGCACGAAGCCCTGAGCGCCAAGGCCAGGCCCCGGTGGCCGCTGGAGTCGCTGGTACCGGTGTAGTAATTGGCAGGCGGCAGAACAACTTGATTTAACCTAGGGTCAAGTTGTTCTGTTCATCACTCCAGTGTCTTGCCCTTGTCCCAGATTCGCCCTTCCTTACCCTTGATAAGCCGGACAATATTGCTGCGATGGCGGCCGATAATCAGGATCGCCAGCATCGTGACGGGAATAGTATATAACGGCTTGATAAACCAAGTGAAAACCGGGGCAAGACCGACTGTTACCAGGGCTGCCAGGGAGGAATACCCACTGATAAAAACGGTCGCGATCCAGGTCAGAATCAACAAACCGGACAGGTCCAGACCGATGGGCAACATGGCGCCTAGGGCCGTTGCGACGGCCTTGCCACCCTTAAAACCGAAAAACAGCGGATAGATATGACCCAGACAGGCGGCGATGGCGATAATTCCCAGATAGAAGGGCTCAATCCCCAGGAAATAACTGCCCCAAACCGGAATGGTGCCCTTTAGCACGTCACATACCAGGGTCAGGATGGCGGGAAAACGGCCCCCGAGACGATAGACATTGGTCGCGCCGGGATTGCCGGAGCCCTGGGTGCGGGGGTCGGGAAGGGAAAACAGACGACATACAAGCACGGCGCTGGATACGGAGCCGGCCAGATAAGCGAGGGCTATCATCAGTATGATTAAGGCTGTCATTTGCTTTGTGCGATCCCTTGTGTAAACTTGCCCGCCTTGGCCCGGCCTTGTCTGGCATTGTGGGTTGCTGGCATTATCTGTATCCGTTCAGGCACTTTTGCTTTGAATCAAAAAGTGCCGGGCCAAAGACAGGCATAGGGTACCTGAAATCCTGTCTTTTCTCATCCATTCAACTGGCCTGACATCTTATGGATAAAATTTACATCGAAGGGCTTAAAGTTCACTCCCTGATTGGGGTGTATGAATGGGAGCGCAAGGCACCCCGCCCACTCCTGATCGATCTGTGCCTGGAAACCGACCTGGGGATCGCTGCCCGGACTGATGACGTGAACGACACCATTGACTATGCCAAGGTGGCCGGGTTGCTGGAAAAAGTGGCTTTGGAATCTGATTTTGAGCTGCTTGAAGCCCTGACCCTGGCCATGCTGGATGCATTGTTCAGGGACTTTCCCGTCCAGGCAGCCAGGCTGAAAATGAGCAAACCCGATATTCTGCCCAACGCCAGCAATGTGGCGGTGGAAATCAGCCGGCGCCGCAGCTAGATGGCCACTGTCTATATCAGCCTGGGTTCCAATGTCGACCGGGAGATTCACACCCGTTCCGGGTTGGATGCATTACACAGATATTTCAATCCGCTGACCCTGTCCCGACTTTTTGAAAGCGAAGCAATAGGTTTTGACGGCAGCCCCTTTTACAATATGGTGATCAAGGGGCATACAAAGCTGGCCCTAGAACAGGTTCTGGTCCTGTTGAAGGGTATCGAGTCTGCCAACGGCAGACGCCCCGGCGACAAGAAGTTTGCCCCCCGGACCCTGGATCTGGATTTGTTGTTATACGATGCGCTGGTTACCCGCGCACCCGTGGTCCTGCCACGGGAAGAGATACTGTATAACGCCTTTGTGCTGTGGCCCCTGTCTGAACTGGCTCCCACCTTTATTCACCCGCAGACGGGTGACTCTCTGGCCAGTCTGTGGCAGCAGTTCGATAAACAGAGCCAGACCCTGACACCCATTGATTTTACCTGGAAGCCCAAATATGACCCTGATTGAAGTGATAGTGCTGGCCCTGATACAGGGTATTACCGAGTTTCTGCCCATTTCCAGTTCCGGTCATCTGATCCTGCCATCTGCCTTGTTTGGCTGGACTAACCAGGGCCTGGCGTTTGATGTGGCGGTGCATCTGGGCAGCCTGTTGGCGGTAATGATTTATTTTCGCCAGGAAATCATCAGGATGCTTGTCGCCTGGAGCGGCTCTGTGGTGGGTGGCGGCCAGTCTCAGGACAGTCGGCTGGCCTGGTGGGTGATTCTTGCCACCATCCCGGCTGTTATCGCGGGGTTTGCAGGAAAAGCCTTTATAGAAACCTACGCCCGTTCGGCGTTGGTCATTGGTATCACTACCATTCTGTTTGGTCTTCTGCTCTGGTACGCGGACGTAAAAGCCCGCCAGCATAAGGGCCTGTATGAGCTTACCTGGAAGAGTGCCTTGTTTGTGGGATTGGCTCAGGCTCTGGCCCTGATTCCCGGCACCTCACGTTCGGGCATCACCATGACAGCCGGGTTGATGATGGGCCTGGACAGGGAAAGCGCAGCCCGTTTTTCTTTCCTGCTGTCGATCCCGACCATACTCGGTGCCGGTCTGTTGCTGACGCTGGATCTGCTGGAAAGTGCTGACCCGGTAGACTGGCAGGCCATGTTTTACGGCGCCCTGTTTTCCTTTTTTGCCGCCTATGCCTGTATTAAGTTATTCCTGGCCTGGATAGGACGAATTGGCATGTTGCCGTTTGTCATCTATCGTTTGATTCTTGGTGCAGTGCTACTGGCATTTGTGTTTCTCTAACCAGATTTCTGAGCAATATAACAAGGAGCCCCGTTATGGCAGAAACCCTGTTCAGCAAGATCATTAATCGCGAGATCCCGGCAGACATCATCCATGAAGATGACCTGTCGCTGGCATTCAGGGACATTAATCCCCAGGCGCCGGTGCACTTTCTGGTTATCCCGAAAAAGCCCATTGCCACCATCAATGATATGGAAGAAAGTGACCGGGAGTTGGTCGGGCATCTGTACCTGGTTGCTGCCAAGCTGGCCAAGGAGATGGGCTTTGCCGAAGAAGGCTATCGGGCGGTAATGAACTGCAACCCCTATGGAGGCCAGACCGTTTACCATATTCACCTGCATGTCCTGGCAGGCAAGCCGTTTGGCTGGCCCCCTTACCAGGATAAACAGAAAACAGCTTGAATATGTGACGGGTAACAAGTGACGGGTAACATTTTCCCGTCACTTGTTGCTTGTCACTCAAATTACAGTCCCAATACATCCTTACCCTGCTTAAAGGTAATGTCCACCGGGATATCTGCCTCAGTCAGACGGGCCAGATCAGCGGCAAGCTCTTCGCCGATCAGGCCTTTTTCCTCGACCAGTGTTGCCACGCCCTGGTAATCCCCATCCCCCTGCAGGGTAAGGATTTTATTGGATAACGCATCCACGGCTGACTGCATCTTGTCCATGTTCACCTCGTACAGGCCCTGCTCATTGCGACTGAAAGCGCCATGCTCCTTGAAAAAATTAAAACGAATCATGTTGGCCTTACCATGGGCGCTGGAGGCGCCAAAGCGGACGGAACGGAAGATACCGGCCATAAAGGTCACATAATAGTCCTCCAGCGTGCCTTCGGTAATCTCTCCTTTTTCCAGCAGTTGCTGCACCATATACAGCCCCAGGATGTCGGCCTTACCTTCCTCCAATGCAGAGGCATGTTCCTTCAGGGCTTCGCGCACAGTGCCGCTTCCGTTCAGGGTATTCTTGATCCCAAGGCCATGGGCCACTTCGTGGAACATGGTATTGGCAAAGAAGGCGTCGAAGGTAATATGCCCACGCTGTTCAGGCACCATCAACAGGTCGGCGATGGGCATCAGGATGTGGTCGAATTTTGCCCGCATGGCATTTTTCAGTTGCAGCCGGCGGGTACCTTTCTCCAACTGAACCTGTTCGTCGTTGGGCAGGTTGATGGCGATGGTTTTGCTGCCAGCATTGGAATGCCCGGCATAATAGATAACATCGTACGCATTCAGATCGGCGTTGGCACCGGGCATTTCCTGCTTGTAGGCGTCCTCCACCGGCAGGCCTTTTTGCAGTTCGGGCAGGAAGGCAGCATATTTGGCCAGCCGCTCACTCCAGGCCAGATCCTTTAACAACACATAAGATTCAAACGCCGCACGGTAGCCATATAACTGGTCTTCATAGGTCTCAATGGGACCTATGACCAACTCAATGGGATTACTCTTCATTTCCATCCAGGCCATATCCGAGGGTTGATAGTTATCGCTCAGCAGAGCATCCGCCCGCATATTCAGATAACCGGCAAAGCTCTCATCTTCGGCGAGAGTCGATGCTTTTCTCAGCAGGGCCGCAGCATCAGTCAGTTCTGATTTGAAATACTCCGAGTAAGGGATGGCCTTAAGGCTTCCATCGGGGTTACGCACCACCATGGAATACAGGCCCGTTTTATTGTCGAACTCTGCGGCTTCAAATTCGGCCTTGCTCATATCGGCCGGGTAAAACTGAGCGCCCGGGGGCTTTTCAGCAAACCCGGTCAGAAACGGCTTGTCGCCGTTCAGTCTGTCCCAGGGGCCATAGTTGATATCGGCAAAGTCCCTGATGTCGCTGCGCTCCAGGGATGCCAGAAATTCCTGCTTATTGCCGCCGAACGCCTGCTTCCAGAACAGGTCGTCCATAATCCTGGATGCTTCAATCAAATATCCAATCATTTGTTTCTGGCGATCTGACAGGTCGGACAGATCGGCAGTGAGGTCTACAGGATGATAAATGTCCAGGCGGGACTCCATGCCTTCCACCAGCTTCGGCCCTGCAGTCTGTTCCTGTTTGGCTGGCGTCTGAGTCAGGGGGGCGGGCTCTGAACAGGCCATCAGCAGGCCACAGGACAAGGCCACGGATAGGGTCAGTTTGGAATAGTTCATCAGGTATCCTTTTTTATATTTGTCATGGGCATATTTATGGGTGGAACTTATTGCCGTATCTCACCCTCAGTCTACGAGAGTACCAATGCAGCCGTCATGATACTGTAAGGAGAAAAAGCCTGCATCGTCGATTTAACCAGCAGAAACAGCTAATTGTCATCATAGGGTGCTTTTACTTTAAATGCTTTTGGTTGATACTTGAGGCGTTTCAGAAGTGTTCTACTTCATTCCACAATCCGGGGCTATGCTATTCTTCCCGTATAAAAATTCATCTGACTAAGGTTGGAAAATGTCCACAGAAAATGCCTTGTTGACGATCCTTGTCGAGAAAATCACCAACGACACACTGGTATTGCCTACCCTGCCGGCCATTGCCCTTAAAGTGCGCAGGACAGCGGACGATCCGGAATCCAACCTGAATAAAATGGCCGATGTCATCGCTCAGGATCCTGCACTCAGCGCCAGGATGATCAAGATAGCCAACAGCGCTTATATGGGCAGGGCGGTAAAAGTGGAAACGGTCAATCAGGCCGTGACCCGGATCGGCCTGCGGCAGATAAAGAATGTCGCAACTGCCCTGGCCATGGAGCAATTGTTCGTGTCCAAGAACGAAATTGTTCGTGAACATATTAATCGGGTATGGGAAAAGACCGTAGAGGTGGTGGCCAATTCCATGGCTTTGCTGCAAATGCATACGGCGCAAACCAAACAAAAACGCCTGAATATGGATGCCATGACACTGGCAGCGCTGGTACACAATATCGGTGTACTGCCCATCTTTACCGAAGCCGAGCGGCACGACGATGTGTTCGCCAATCCGACTTTTCTGAATGTGGCTGTCAGCAAGCTATCCGGTCGCATCGGCGGCATCATACTGCGCGAGTGGGGTTTTAATGAGGACCTGGTGCGGGTCGCTGAAGGCTGGCGCAATCTTAAGTACCTTCCTGAACAGGTGGCCTATATCGATTTTGTGCGTATGGGCATAGTGCTGGCCGGTGAGCCAGGTTTGCAAAAGGATGCGGTAATGAACATCTGCCAGCAGAAGGGGATTGTTGACGACCTGAAAAAACTGGATTCGGATGAGTTCCAGGAAATGCGCAACACCGCCAAACAGGTCTTTGCCTGACAGGTTAATCAGATTGGTATGATGTACAAGCCCGGCAATTGCCGGGCTTGTTTGGTTTGGGTCGATGTCAGAAGGAACGCAGGCTCAGACAGGACATTTTTCAGGAAGCAATTCTTCCATACGGGGTGATGCAGGAAATAATCAGCAGCACAGCTCAAATGCCCTGGCCGGTTCAGGCCTGATCTGACAAGCCAAAGGCCTGATCCAGGGCCTGGATAAAGCGCACTGCCTCGGCAGACATCAAACAGAAGTCTGCATCCAGACGGGCCAGCTGCTGATCCTTGGGAATATCCTCGTTCTGCTCTTTGAGCACATCGCTGAACTTCAGGCGTTTGATGGTCATGTCTTCCTGTAGCAGAGCGGTGAGGGTTTCATCCCAGCCCACCCCTATTTTTTGCACCAGCTTGCCCGACTCCAGGTGCAACTGAATCTCTTCGGCATCCAGTGGCTGATTCTTGCAACGTATGACGGCGCCATCTTCGTTAGGAGACTTGAGTTCAGCTTCCTCAAGCAGCTCAAAACCACTTGGCAACTGTTCACCCTTCAGCCAACTGGTCAGATCCGCCGCCAGGCTGCGCCTTGCCAGGGGAATGACCGGCAGTGAGCCGATGGATTTGCGCAGGTGCGCCAGAAAGGTTTCGGCCTTGCCGTCCGACCCGGCATCCAATACCACCAGGTTATCCCGGGGAGAGATAAATCCCCAGGTGAAACCGTCTTTGGTAAACGCCTTGGGCAGCAATTGGTGCATGATCTCCTGTTTGAGATCGGATTTGGCCTTCTTGCCTACCGGCGCGCCCGTTTCCCGTTCAATCTGCTCAACCTTGTTGTCCAACTCGGCGTTGACCACAGCCGAAGGCAGCAGGCGTTCCTGTTTTTTCAGGCATAACAGCAACCGGCCATCGGCCGCATGCACCAGTTGCTCACTCTGTCTGAGCGGCGCGGTCCAACCCATAGTGGCCAGATCCTGGTTGCCACAGGGACGAAACACCGCTTCGCTGAGTTTTTCGTGCAGATCTTCAGGTGTGAACTCCAGTGACTGGGTCAATTGGTAAGCTTTCAGGTTCTTAAACCACATGGGAGATTCCGGCGAAGTCAAAAGGTTGGCAAGAGTAACAGGGAAGGGCGGGGATGTCAGTCATCTGCCTGCCTGACCGGTGAATTATCAGTCACCTTTTACCTGCGTTACCTGAGAAGACAAATCGAACGGGGACCGGAGTTATTCACCCCGGCGGGCAGGAAACTGCACCTGGTAACGAAGGCCTTTGCCTTCCTCTGAACTGGCTTCAATCTGACCGCTTAAGGCCTGGGTGACCAGGTTATACATGATATGTGTACCCAGCCCACTGCCGCCGCGTCCACGCCGGGTGGTAAAGAAGGCTTCGAACAGCTTGCTCAGCAGGTGAGCGGGCAGCCCCTTGCCGTTATCCTGATAATCGATACAAATGTCACTGTCGCGGCGGCTGACCTTGATTTTAATCTGGCCGGATTTTTTGTTCTCAAAGCCATGAATCAATGAGTTCATAATCATGTTGGTGAAAATTTGCGCGATGACGCCCGGCGCACAACGCACAATCAGGTCATCCGGACAGTCAAGTTCAATTTTGTGCTGGGTCTTCTTAAAACTGGGGGCCAGGGACTGGATGATTTCCTGCAGGTATTCCTTGAGATTAAATTCCCGTTCCGCTTCACTGGTTTGGTCCACAGCCACCTGCTTGAAACTGGCAATCAGGTCCGAAGCCCGGTTAAGGTTGGTCAGCAGCAAGGTGGCGGTCTGCTGGCCTTCGCTTAAAAAGGTGCTCATGGTCTTGGAGGTCAGTGTCTTGTCGTCAAAGGCCTGTTGCAGCCCTTTGAGGCGTTCCTGCAGGAAGCTGGCCGCGGTGACCCCCACCCCCAGCGGTGTGTTTACATCATGGGCGATACCGGCGACCAGACCACCGAGGGAGGCCATACGTTCAGATTCCACCAGTTGATCTTTGGCCAGTTGCAGGGTTTTCATGGACTCGGCCAACTCGCGATTCTTCTTGCGGAGTTCTTCTTCTACCTGTCGACGCCCTTCATTTTCCTGACGCAGTTCTTTTTGGTGATGCAATAGTTCGTCTTTCTGTTGTTCCAGGTCCAACATAATCTTGCTCAGGGAGGCTGTCTTTCGCGCCACCTCCTGCTCCAGGGAGATGTTCTGCTCATCGAGTTTTTCATTGGCTGTGCGCAGTTCTCCCTGTGCGTGGTGCAGCCTGTCCTGAAAGATAATCAGATCATCAATGAGATTGTTGTAGGCGTCCTGCAGGACCTTGAGCTCGTTGTCATCCTCAAATCGCACATGCAGTTTGGATTGTTCCAGCCGGCCGATATCGAACTTGCTGATCTGATCGGTCAGTTCGGTCAGTGGATCGGTCAGCATGCGGCGGAAAGCGTTCAGAAATAAGAAGATCAAGAACGCAGTTTTAATAAAGGCGTTACCAATGAGGAAAAATACCCCGACCTCAATACGACCAAAAATAATCTCGAAGCTGGAATAGAGGGTGACGTCGCCGACCTGGGACGTGCGGCCGGAAAATTCAAAAATCAGCGGGAAACTGTAACCAAAAGTGCCACCGGCATGGTCGCGCATCACCCCGGTGGTCACCGGCTCCATGGGTTGCTTATTGGTTCTGCCGAAATCGGCGATGTAATTGGCATTTTCATCCCGGATCTGCACACCATCGACAATGGGCAGTTCCATCAGACCTTCGGCTATGGAAATGGCCTGGGGGGTATTTAATTCCCAGATAGCGCGGGTCAGACTGGTGCTGAAGGTGTTCTTCAGTGTCTGCAGCTCACTCTCAATATGATTCTTTGCGTTGAGGTATTCGGTGAAAATCTGGCCAACGGTCACGATCAGGGTCAGGATGAAGTAGACTGAGAGGACCCGAGTCAAAAGCTTTTTCGACAGCCCCGTTTTAACCTTTGACATTGAAAATGGCCCTGATACCTGCCTGCTTCAGTAAAATCAAGAATATGCGCAATCCTGCTATTAAACAAGAGGCGCCAGGGTCGGGCTGGCAATTATTAGCGGTTAAAATTATGATGATTCACAAAGGTTTAGCATTTTTTATTATCAGCCCGTCAACTGGCTTTAATAAAACTGTCACACAGACCACCAATAATTGCGGGCGACTACATGAAGAAGGTTAAACCCATGTCGAAGAGAGTCTTGCTGGTAGAAGACGAAGCCCCCATCCGTGAAATGGTCAAATTCGTGCTGGAACAGTCCGGTTTCGAAGCCCTGGAAGCGGAAGATTATGATGTGGCACTGGAGCAGGTGAAGGAGCCTTATCCGGATTTGATTTTGCTTGACTGGATGTTGCCCGGCGGCAGTGGCGTGCAGCTCGCCAAGAAGCTTAAGCAACATGAGCATACCCGGGATATTCCCATTATTATGTTGACCGCCAGAGGTGAGGAGGATGACAAGGTGCGTGGTCTGGATGCAGGTGCAGACGACTATGTGACCAAACCCTTCTCACCCAAGGAACTGGTGGCCAGGATGAAGGCGGTTATCCGCCGTGTCACGCCTACATCCGGTGACGAACCCATAGAATTCAACGGCCTGATTCTGGATCCGGTTTCCCATAGGGTGACCGCCAATGACGATCCGCTGGACATGGGCCCGACGGAGTTCAAGCTGTTGCATTTTTTCATGACCCACGCCGAAAGGGTCTACAGCAGGGAGCTGTTGCTGGATAATGTCTGGGGCACCAATGTGTATGTCGAAGACCGCACAGTGGACGTGCATATACGCCGTCTGCGTAAGGCTATTTCCCGTCACGGTCATGATGCTATGATTCAAACCGTACGAGGGGCGGGATACCGGTTCTCCACTAAAGTTTAAGAGCACTGAATGACATGATCATCAGGCGCGCTGGCAAGCGGAGGCGACAAGCCACTTCATGTATTATCCCTATTCCTGGTTAAAGACCCTTGGCAGGCTGACGCTCTACTTTCTGCTGGTCATCCTGCTGGGTCTTTATCTGGATGGCCTGCCGGTTACCCTGACCATTGCGACCCTGCTGTTACTGGCCCTTCATTACTGGAATCTTTACCGGCTTAATCGCTGGCTCTGGCACAGTAAGAAGATGACGCCGCCAAAGGCCCGTGGGGTGTGGGAGCAGATCTATGAAGGGATCTACTACCTGCAGCGGCGCAACCGTAACAAGCGCAAGGAGTTGGGGGCGCTGGTCAAGCGTTTCCGCGAAGGGGCCGAAGCGTTGCCCGATGCGGCTGTGGTGGTGGATGCCGATGGCTGTATTTCCTGGTGCAATCGCCTCGCCAGAATTGAATTGGGCCTGTGCTGGCCTGAGGACGCTGGGAGGCGAATAGACAACCTGATCCGCCATCCCCAGTTTGTGGAGTTCTTTCACCAGGGAGAATTCAGTTACCCCATTGAAGTCACCTCACCGACCAATATCGAGAAGATCCTCGAATACCGTATTATGCCTTATGGTGACAAGCATCTGCTGCTGGTGGCCAGGGATGTGACCCGGGTGACACAGTTGGAGGAAATGCGTAAAGACTTTGTCGCTAATGTGTCCCATGAATTGCGCACTCCCCTGACGGTTCTCAACGGCTATCTTGAGATGTTCAATGCCGACATGACCGCCTATCCACCTGCGTTCATGGGCAAAGCCTTTACCGAGATGACTGCCCAGACCCGCCGTATGCAGAGCCTGATTGAGCAGTTGCTGATCCTGTCCCGTATCGAAGCCAGTGCAGAGCGGGTGTATGAAAAAATCGTCGATGTGCCCACACTGTTGTCGGCGATTAAAATAGAAGCCAGGACCCTGAATCAGGAAAAGCAACACAAGATCGAATTTACTGTGGATAGCGGTTTGCGGGTATTCGGTATTGAGACCGAGCTGCGTAGTGCTTTTTCCAATCTGATATTTAACGCTATCCATTACACGCCGGCCAACGGCGTTATTCAGGTGGGATGGCGACTGGATAAGAAAAGGGCGGAGTTCTTCGTGCAGGACAATGGAGAGGGGATTGCCGAGCGGCACCTATCCCGCCTGACCGAGCGCTTTTACCGGGTGGACAAGGCCCGCTCACGCAAGACAGGGGGGTCTGGACTGGGTTTGGCTATCGTCAAGCACGTACTGACCCATCACAATTCCAAGCTCGAGATAGACAGCGAGGTAGGGCAGGGCAGCCGCTTCTCCTTTCATTTTTCTCCAGAACTGACAGTGGTGGACAGTCATGCCAGTAATCAGAATTAGCCAACTGGTTTTGTTGCTGTGCCTTATTGGCAACTTGATGCCGGCTACTGCTGAGGAATATCGTCGCCAGCCTGGCGTGGCCGGTACCGTGACCTCCGTTGGCTCGGACACTCTGGGCAACCTGATGACGTTCTGGGCTGAGGAGTTCAAACAACTCTATCCGCATGTGGCATTCCAGATCCAGGCCTCGGGTTCCTCCACTGCGCCCTCGGCGCTGACGGAGGGCACGGCAAATCTGGGCCCCATGAGTCGGGAGCTCAAGGACAGCGAGGTGGCCTATTTCAGCAAAGTCCATGGTTACCAACCTACGGTGCTGAAGGTCGCTATCGACGCCATCGCTTTGTTTGTCGATCTGCATAATCCCGTCGCCGGCCTGAACCTGCAGCAGATCGATGCGATATTTTCCGTTACCCGCTACTGCGGTGCGCCTGAGCCGATACAGTTCTGGCACCAGTTGGGCCTGCAACAGCAATGGCAGCAGCGAAAGATTCGCTTGTTCGGGCGAAACTCTGTATCGGGTACCTATGGGCTGTTTAAGAAGGAAGCGCTTTGCCAGGGGGACTTTCTGGCGACGGTTAACGAACAGCCCGGGTCAGCTTCAGTGGTTCAGTCCGTGGCTTATTCTGAGGGCGCGCTGGGCTATGCAGGTTTCGGCTACAAGACCGCCGGGGTGAGGGCTTTGTCCATCGCAAGACGTGGAGATGACTATGTGGCCCCCACGCTGGAGAACATAGCGGCGGGGGACTATCCTCTGTCCCGTTTTCTCTATCTGGTGGTCAACAAGCCACCACAACAACCCCTGCCGCTGCTGGAAAGGGAATTTATCCGCTTTATTCTTTCACCTGCCGGGCAGGAATTGGTCCGGCGTGATGGCTTTATTCCCATTCCTAAGCGGCTGATCCGGCAGCAACTGAGAAGTTTAGGTGTCGAGCAGGACTGACTGTTATGCCGGGTCCGTTGGCCGGCTTTTCCCGCTCAATCCATCGGTCAAGCTCCCTGTCCTTGGGCTATGCTTTGACTTGAAATTCGAATCCGCATCCCAACTCCATACCCTATGAGGCTGCAGGTCAAATCCAATAGCGAAGGAGGCACTATGTCATCAACCTATGCCAAGCAGGCAACCCTCGAGCATGAGGGAAAGTCTTATCAATACTTTCCCTTCGACAAGCTGGACAAAAAGTATTCTCTGTCCCGTTTGCCCTATAGCCTGAAGATTTTGCTGGAAAATCTGCTCAGGCATGCAGATCAGGACTTCGTTTCCGACCAGGATATTGAAGCCCTGGTGACATGGCAGTCCGGGTCCGAACCTGACAAGGAAATCTCCTTTGTTCCCGCCAGAGTGTTGTTGCAGGACTTTACCGGCGTGCCGGCCATTGTTGATTTGGCTGCCATGCGCGACGCCATGCAGGACCTGGGGAAGGACGCTGAAAGGATCAATCCCCTTTCCCCGGTGGAACTGGTGATTGACCATTCGGTGATGGTCGATGTGTATGGGACATCAGACTCATTCGAGAAGAATACCGCCATCGAGATGGAGCGTAACGAGGAGCGCTACCAGTTTCTGCGCTGGGGTCAGCAGGCATTCGATAACTTCCGGGTAGTGCCGCCCGGTACCGGTATTGTCCACCAGGTCAATCTGGAATACCTGGCCAGGGTGGTGTTTGAAAAGGACAACCAACTCTATCCGGATACATTGGTCGGCACTGACTCGCATACCACTATGATTAACGGTCTGGGTATCCTCGGCTGGGGCGTGGGAGGCATTGAAGCCGAGGCGGCGATGTTGGGGCAACCCATCTGCATGCTGATTCCCCAGGTGGTTGGTGTGAAAATCACCGGCTCCATGCCCCAGGGCATTACCGCCACGGATCTGGTATTGGAAGTGACTCAGCAACTCAGAAAGCTGGGGGTAGTGGGCAAATTTGTCGAATTCTTCGGTCCGGGACTGAGCCAGCTCAGCCTGGCGGACAGGGCGACTATTGCCAATATGGCGCCCGAATACGGCGCTACCTGCGGTATTTTCCCGGTGGATGAGGAAAGCCTCAATTACCTGAAGCTGACTGGTCGTAGCGAAGCTCAGGTTGAACTGATCCGGACCTACATGCAGGCGATGGGCCTGTGGCATGATGCCGATTCGCCGGAAGCTGAATACTCCGATCTGCTGGAACTGGATCTGGCTTCACTGGTGCCGTCGGTGGCGGGCCCCAAGCGTCCTCAGGACAGGCTGGCCCTGACCGATACCAAGGCGCAGTTTCACCGGATGATGGAGGAATATTACCAGCAAAGAGCCGAAACCATCGCCAGCTTCGAGGGAGAAGGGGGCTCCACGGCCGTGGGTCATGAAGACGCGTCCGAGCAGGGGGAGGTTAAGGTCAGCTACAAGGGAGAGGAATTTTTCCTCAAACATGGTGACACGGTTATCGCCGCGATTACCAGTTGCACTAACACCTCCAATCCGGCTGTAATGCTGGCGGCGGGACTGCTTGCCCGCAATGCAAGGGAACTGGGCCTGAAAACCAAGCCCTGGGTTAAGACCAGCCTTGCCCCGGGCTCACAGGTGGTCACCGACTATCTGAACAATGCCGGCCTGATGGATGATCTGCAGGCCATGGGATTTTATCTGGTGGGTTATGGCTGCACCACCTGCATCGGCAATGCCGGACCTCTTCCCCAACCCATCAGTCAGGCAATCAAAGAAGGCAATTTGCTGGTTTGTTCGGTATTGTCGGGTAACCGTAACTTCGAGGGGCGCATCCATCCGGACGTCAGGGCCAATTATCTTGCCTCGCCGCCCCTGGTGGTGGCTTACGCCCTGGCTGGGACGATGGATATCGACTTTTATCATGAGCCATTGGGTAAGGACGGCAAGGGCAATGATATCTTTCTGCAGGATTTGTGGCCCAGCAGTGAAGAGATTCAGCAGGCCATCAAGGCCAATGTCAGTGCCAGGAATTTCAAGGAGCAGTATGCGGATGTGTTCAGAGGAGACGCCAACTGGCGCAATCTGAAGGTTGAGAAATCCAGTCGCTACGCCTGGCCGGATTCCAGTTACGTGCGCAAACCGCCCTTTTTTGAGGAACTGTCTGCCTACTCTGGCGAGGTGAGTGCCATCGAAGGAGCCCGTTGCCTGGTCAAGGTGGGCGACAGCATTACTACCGACCATATTTCGCCGGCGGGCGCCATCAAGCCCGACAGCCCGGCGGGGCTCTATCTGCAGGAGCAGGACATCGAGCCCAAGGATTTCAATTCCTATGGCTCCAGGCGTGGCAACCATGAGGTAATGATGCGGGGCACCTTCGCCAACGTCAGACTACGTAATGAACTGGCACCCGGCACGGAAGGCAGCTGCACAACGTATTTTCCGGAAGATGAAGAAATGTCTATTTTTGACGCTGCCATGAAGTATCAGCAGGACGGTACTCCGTTGGTGGTCCTGGCCGGAAGGGAATACGGCACAGGATCTTCCCGTGACTGGGCGGCCAAAGGACCGGCCCTCCTGGGGGTTAAGCTGGTGATTGCGCAGAGTTATGAGCGAATTCACCGCTCCAATCTCATTGGTATGGGCATCTTGCCACTGGAATTTGTTGACGGACAAAGCGCCGCTTCATTGGAGCTGGATGGTAGTGAAACCTATTCAGTACCGGCGGTGAAGGCGGCAGACAAGCGTGTGAAAGTGACCGCGCTAAGCGGTACGGGCAAAAAAACAGAGTTTGATGCACGGGTCCGCATCGATACGCCCAATGAGTACCAGTACTACAAAAACGGCGGCATTCTGCATTACGTGTTGCGTAAACTGGCTGGCGAATAACCCCGTAAGGCGCCCTGGTTGGCGCCTTTTTTCAATTGGCACTCAGCGGACTTTTAAATCCTTTGGGTTTGATCACCAACACGGAACAATCCACCGTTTGTAATAGCTCCTCGGCAGTATTGCCGATCAACACCCCCACCAGTCCTTCACGGCTCACGGTGCCCATCACCAGCAAATCGATCTGTTGTTGTTCCACCAGTTCGGCAATTACGGACGCAGCGATCCCATGCACCACATGCAGGGCGCTTTCCGGCGCAGGGGGATCCAGATATTCGTCGCAAAAATGTTTCAGTCTGCTCTGGTATTCCCTTTTCAGTTCCCGGCGCATTCTGTCGAGAACCTCCGTATCCAGGCCACCTCTGACTTGCAGATAACCTTCATTTTCCAGCTGCCATGCCTGGATAACCTGCATCCGGGCCCCGGTCAGGCCAGCGTAATACTGAGCCGTTTGTAGTATGGCGGGATTAAGCGAACGCCGGCTGGACTCGAAACCCTCAGACGGATTGATATCCACGGCAGCCAGCAGTTTGCTGGGAGGCACCCGGTGATGGGGCTTGACGGCCAGCACCGCACAAGGACACTTGCGGATAAGATGCATGGCGGTGCTACCGAACAATCTGTCTTGCAGACCATGAGCGCCCTGACCATTGACCAGCAGCAGATCGATATGCTCCTTTTCCACCAATTCGATGGCTTGCTGATACGCTTTGCCGAACTTGACCCGGGTGTAGACAGTGGCGCCCTGGCGCTCCAGTTCCCCGGCCAACAACTGCAGATCCTGCCTGGAAGCCGTTTCCAGTTTCTGGCGGATTTCAGCAACGCCATGCTGCTGCTCGGTCAGCCATTCAATGACAGTGGGGGGACGCAGGACCTGCAGCAGGGTGATCGTCGCGCCGGTGGCTTCATGCAGGCGCTTAAGGTTTAGCAAACAGGCATCCTGATTCTGCTCCGGATCGGACAGGAAAAGGATATGTTTGTAGTTGAGCATGTCAAGGCTCCATTATCCAGGTTGTATTAACTTGAGGAAATTGTAGTCTTTGTCCACACAGTAGGGAGAAATCAGTCCGGGTTGAGACCCTGTACATCCAGTATGGGGGAGGCGTCGAGATCCTGTGCATTCATCATGTCGGCCAGGCGCTGCATGGCCGAAACCAACTGACTCTGCTCCCAGTCCTTCAGTTCGTCAAAGCAGCGGGTAAAATGCTCCTGCAGGGGCTGGGGGGCTTTTGCCAGTAACGCTTTACCCGCTTCGGTAAGCATTACGCCGACCCGTCGTCTGTCCTGGCTCGAACGTTCCCGGCTGATCAGTCCCTTGATTTCCAGCCTGTCGAGAATACTGGTGACCGTCGCCGGACTCAGGTTATTGACGTCGGCCAGTTCCCTGACCATGGCGCCATCGAATCTGGAGATGCTGCGCATGATCATCAACTGTGGGCCGGTCAGGCCGGCGGTACGTTCAAGTTGTTTACTGTGCAGATCTATAGCGCGGATGACCTTACGCAGTGCGATCAGCAGTTCGTCATGTTTGTGCATGGGGGCCTCACAAAGAAATCCATAGTAACCCAGTCCCGGATTCGGACCAACGCCAGGCCTTGCCAAGACCGGGGTATTGTTTTTGATTGCTGGTGCAAGTTAGTGAAATTGTTCGTGAAATTTGAACTACCCTGTGCCCTTGCCTATGCTCAGTAGTTCAAATGATCACTCAGTTCGGCCTTTTGGACGGTGATCATCCAATGAATGAGAGGAGGATCGACTATTAAGGATCCCAACCCCGCCAAACTTAATCCCTTTGTTTTCTATCCTGCAGCCGGGATGATTCTGCTGATCCTGCTGTTTTCGGTACTGACCCCCGAGCTGGCGGATGAGAGCTTCCAGTCAGTACAGTCCGCTATTATTGCCAATGGCAGTTGGTTTTATGTACTGGCGGTGGCTGCCATCCTCATCACAGTTTTGTATCTGGGTTTTTCCCGCTACGGCAGTATTAAACTCGGCCCGGATCATGCCAGCCCCGACTACACCCGAATCACCTGGTTTTCCATGCTGTTTTCCGCTGGCATGGGCATTGGTCTGATGTTCTTTGGCGTGGCTGAGCCGGTGATGCACTTTCTGGCACCGCCGGTGGGCGAACCAGCCACTGTGGAGGCCGCCAGGGAAGCTATGAAGATCACCTTTTTCCACTGGGGGTTACATGCCTGGGCCATCTATGCGGTGGTGGCCCTGATCCTGGCTTTTTTTGCTTACCGGCACAATCTGCCCCTGACTCTGCGCTCGGCGTTGTATCCCATGATAGGAGAGAGGATCTACGGCCCCATAGGCCATGTGGTGGATATCTTCGCCGTTATCGGCACCCTTTTCGGCGTCGCCACATCACTTGGTTATGGTGTGGCTCAGGTCAACGCCGGACTGAACTACCTGTTCGAACTGCCGGTGGGAACCATGCCTCAGGTTTTGTTAATCGTGGGCATTACCGGGTTGGCCGTTGTCTCGGTTACCACGGGGCTGGACAAGGGTATACGCAGGCTGTCTGAGTTGAACATGCTGCTGGCAGTATTGCTGTTGTTGTTTGTGTTGTTTTCCGGCTCTACGGTATTTTTGTTGCAGGCCTATGTACAGAATACCGGCGCCTACCTGTCAGACATAGTGGACAAGACGTTCAATCTGTTTGCCTATGAGAAGACGGATTGGATAGGCGGGTGGACAGTATTTTACTGGGGCTGGTGGTTGTCCTGGGCGCCCTTTGTCGGCCTGTTTATTGCCAGGGTCTCCAGGGGACGAACCATTCGCGAGTTTGTGATGGGAGTGTTGCTGGTTCCCACAGGTTTTACACTGATGTGGATGACTTTCTTCGGCAATTCAGCCATCGACCTGATTCTCAATCAGGGAGTGGCAAGCCTGGCTGAAATGGTACAGGAAGACGTCGCCATTGCCCTGTTTGCCTTTCTGGAGCAGTTTCCCGCCTCTTCCTTCCTGTCCCTGCTGGCTACCCTGATGGTGGTGGTGTTCTTTGTCACCTCTTCGGATTCCGGCTCCATGGTGGTGGATATGCTCTGTTCAAATGGTCGTAACGATACAGCCCTGTGGCAGCGGGTCTTCTGGGCAAGCAGTGAAGGGGTGGTGGCCATTGTCCTGTTGCTGGCCGGGGGGCTGGGCGCACTGCAGACCATGGCCATTGCCAGCGCACTGCCCTTTACTATTGTGCTGTTGATTGCCACCTACGGCCTGATCAAGGCATTGAGTATTGACGTGCACAAGCGTGACTCACTGCAAAACTCGCAACTGAGTACTGCCAGCATGGGGGCTAAGAACTGGCGTGAACGGTTGCAGACTATTATGGATTTTCCAAGCCAGGAGGTCGGTCAACGTTTCCTCAAAACGGTTGCCATCCCCGCCTTCAGGGAGGTCAGCGAGGAACTGCGCAACCGTCAGTTGGATGTGGAGTTAAACCAGAGCCGGGAAGATCGTATCAGCCTGAAGGTAATCCATGGTGATGAAGTGGACTTCATGTACGAGATCCGCTTGCGGGCCCACGTCAGGCCGGCCTTTGTACAGCCTGATCAGGAGGCGGATCCGGACAAACTATCTGACGAAAAACTCTATTACCGGGCCGAAGTCCACCTGGGTGAAGGCGGCCAGGACTACGATGTGCTGGGCTGGTCCAGGGAAGCGGTCATCGGCGATATTATTGACCAGTACCACAAGCATATGCATTTTTTGCATGTATTGAGGTGAGCTTAATGGATAAGTGCAAATCAGTTCCCTGTCTGCTTGCCCTGTTCCTGGCTTTTGGGCTGCCTGCCCGGGCGCAACAGGTTACCGAACAGGAACTTGCAGAGATACTGCAACAGATGGAAGTGCTCAAAGCCAGGGTCGAGGAACTGGAAAAACGGTTGAAGTCTCAGCCACAGCAAACAGCGCAGGAGACGCGACAACAACAGACACAGCAGGGCGTGGAGCGCGGGTCGGACATCTCGACCAAGCTATCGAAACCCGATGTTCAAAGGCTGCAAGCCCTGGAAAAAAAGGTTTCTGAAGCCCGAAATCCGCCAATTCGTATCGGTGGCGCGGTCCGCTTTCAGTATTCTTTCGAGGACTATGACGCGGATAACCGTGACCGTACCGGTGATCTGGATTTTGATATTTTCCGCGTCGACTTTAACGGCCAGATCGGGGATGTGATCCTGGCTGCCCAGTATCGCTGGTTCCAGTATATGGATGCAGTGCAGAAAGCGTATGTGGGATACAACCTCAGTGAGCACTGGCAGGCTCAACTGGGCATCATCAATTTGCCCTTTGGGAACCTGCCTTATAATTCCCACAATTACTTTTTTAGTTCGAATTTCTATGTGGGACTTGAGGACAATCCCGAGGCAGGCGTGAATTTCCGTTACCGGAGTCAGGACTGGGAGTGGGATCTGGGCTTCTACAAATCGGACGAGCAAGGTGGGGTGGACGGCTATGTCTCAGATCGCACTGCCCGTTATGCGCCGGATGCGGTGGGCGTGAGGCTGCCTGGGGAAGGAATCTACCAGGCCCCCACGTTGGCCATGGCCAGGCATAACACTTTCGCCGTACGTGGGGCCCGCAACTGGCAGATGGCTGCTCAGTCCAGCCTGCAACTGGGTTTGTCGGCACAGGCTGGCCAGTTACATGATGAAAAGGATGACATTGGTGAGCAGAAAACAGTGGGCCTGCATGGCCGTTTTAAGGATGGGCCCTGGGAGTGGATGGGAATGATCAGCCACTATGACTATGACCTGCCGATGGCTAATGACGGCATAGTGGTTGGCTCCTACGGATTTTTTGACACCATCCCCCTCAGCGGAACGCTGTATACGGCCAATGTAGCCTATGATCTTCCGGTAGTGTGGGGGCCGGTTTCCAACCTGCGTTTTCACGATAACTTCAGCCTGATGACAGGTAAGCCAGGTGATGGTCAGGACAGCTTTATGAATGTGCTGGGCATGGCAGTAACAGCCGGTGGCTTATATACCTATTTCGACCTGGTATCCGCCCGCAACCACCCCTTTATCGGCGGCTCCCTGGCTGGGCAGGCCGGCGAAACCAATACCCGTTTTAATATCAATTTCGGTTATTACTTCTGACTGGCCGGGGACTGCCACGCAGTCCGGGTTACCGGCTAAGTGGGTCGGGCCGTCTGTGCTTTTGGCGCCAGCCGATACTTACTTGCCCTGATGAGAATCGATATACCCCTGGATAAAGCGGCGGATTTCCCGTGCCGCCTTGGTATTCTGTTTGTCGCAGAGCTCCAGAAACAGATCGCGGGTCTCCTTATCGATGCGAATCAGGAGTTGGCTGTCTTTCTTGTTCTTTTTCTGTTTGGCGGCCATGGGCACCCTGCATTGGTTTAACTGTTACAATTGTCCCGGCCCTGCCCAACCATGTCAATTTTGTTACAGGGTATACAATGCTTTTTACTGGTAAAACATTGGCTTGCAGGGCTAGACTAAAGAGATAACGCCAACTTGTTGAGTCAGGTTGACTTCACATCAAGGAACACTGCCACATGAATAAAAAACGCCTCGCAGCACTGCCGCTGTTGCTGTTGTTCGCCGCTTCACCCTGTATCGCTGCCAAGCAACAGATGTATGGTCTGTTCAGCCTTGGTTATGCAGATGCAGAACAAGGACAGGCCAGTAACAAGGGAGTGGGATACAGTTTTGCCATGGGTTATGAACTGGACCGCCAATGGCTCGTGGAGTTGGGTTTTCAGCAGTTGCTGGATGAAGAGGCACAGGCCGCCTCAGAGCAAAACCTGGGTAGCGATGACAGCAGTGAGTTCAAGGGCGACGCCTTGTATCTGGCGCTGCTGGGTAAGGCTTCTTCCCGGGTCGGGACGCTTTTCTACCGGGTGGGTGTAATGAGCGTTAAAGTGCAGAGTCAGAGTATTATCGCTGCCTCGCAAAGCTGTGAGCAGGGCGATACCACTGAGATTGTGCTTAGCGGTGGTACCAGTGCTCTGGCCTGCAGTGTCGATGATACTGCGGTGGCGGGGGTGATTGGCCTGGGCTTTGACTACCGGCTCAGTGACTCGCTGGATCTTCGCACCGAAGTCCAGCACATCCGCGGTCAGGACGATTTACAGACCAATATTGTGCAGTTGGGTATTCGATACAACTTCTGAATTCGTTTCGATGCTGCAAACAGATCAGATGGGGGATCAAGTGAAAAACGAGCTGGACAGTCGCTTCATCCTGTCGGTATTTGAAACCATCCGTACCCGTGGCAAAGCCGAGGATAACGCATACCTGTGGGAGCCGCCTGAAATTCGCTCATCCGGCGTTACGACTGCTTGAAAGATTGACGATATTCCTGCGCAGCCGCGCCTTGGCTGAGCGAATTTCAGGCAGGCTCTGGTGAGCATGCCTTAACCATTCGGTGCTCTAGGTGTTTATCGAGGATGCCAATGTGCAATTACGCTTCGGTTTCCATAATCAGTACCACTACGAATATGAAAAGGCCGAACATCTGGAGCAGTTTGAAAAGAAACTGCGTCATATTATGGAGAATTATGCCTGATACCTCGCCTTAAGGCTTTTCACAGGACGAAATAATAAATAGAGAAGTAGTGGCAGGTGCAGCCTGCCACTACAAACAGGTGCCAGATGGCATGGGTAAACTGAAAGCGTTTGGCAATATAAAACAGCACCCCGATGCTGAAGCACAGGCCCCCGGCCACCAAAAGCCACATGCCGCTGCCAGGCAAAGCCTGGTAGAGAGGGTAGATAAAGGCAATTGCCAGCCAGCCCATCAACAGGTATGTCATCACGGATAACCTTGGAAAGCGGTGGCGGGCTATCCATTTGAACAGCACGCCGGCCACGGCAATGGTCCAGATCAACACCATCGCCAGGGTGCCTATCCAACCGCCTACGCTGAGCAGCATAAAGGGGGTGTAAGTGCCCGCTATCAACAGATAGATTGCACTATGGTCAAACAGTTTCAGTAATCCCTTGAGTTTATGGTGGCTGACGGCGTGATAAATGGTGGAAGTCAGGAACATCAGCAATAACGAAGTGCCGTAGATGGCCGATGCCGCAATGGACAGGCTGTCCTGGCTGCGCAGCAGCAGAAATACCAGGCCGACGATGGCAATGATAAAGCCAACCCCGTGACTGACAGAGTTAAGCCATTCCTCGGCCACAGTATAAGGGCGGGAAGGGATCGCTGGAGAAGATTGAAGGGCGTTCATGACGTCCAGTATAGTGATTGAGCGTACAACTGTACACTGAAAAACAATGAAAACTGAACAACAATGGTATCTGTATATTGTCGAAAACCGTCTCGGCCACTGGTACACGGGCATCAGTCCGGACCCGCAGCGGCGCTTTGCCGAACACCAGCAAGGAGGCCCCAGGGCCGCTAAGGCCCTGAAGGGTAAAGGTCCATTGACGTTTATCTATCAGTGCTGGGCGGGGGATCGCAGCGGAGCGAGTCGACTGGAATGCTGGGTAAAGTCCCTCTCCAAGGATCAAAAACGCCAGTGGGTGGCCGGAACCCTCATAACACCCGACAGCTATTTGCCGTCCCTTTCCTGATCCTCCGACCCCGACCGGGAACGAGTTGCCAGTAAGGTGTGAATCTGCTCCAGTGACGCCTGCACCTGATCGAGCTGTTTTTGCAGGTTGGTGATGCGGTGATTCTGCACGGCCAGTTGATCCTTTTCCTCCGGGGTGATGAAAAACGAGGCGATATAACCAGAAATCACCCCGAACAGGCTGACCCCGCTGATAATCAACAGCATGCTGACCAGCCGTCCTGCAGTGGAAACCGGGTAGTAGTCTCCGTAGCCGACAGTGGAAATAGTGACCAGACTCCACCATATGGCGTCTTCGGCGCTTTTGATGTTGGCGCCGGGCAAGTCATGCTCTATCAGGTAGATAGACAGTCCTGCCGCGCCGATCAGCAGCACCAGGGTCACCATCATGGTGGCAAGAGTGGCCTGGATTCTGTCCTTCAGCGAAGGAAACGCCAGATGACGGGTCTGTTTGAGCAGCTTGATGACCCTCAGAACCTGCAGGAAACGGGCGATCCGGAAGGGCTCGATCAGTGGAATACTGGCCAGCAGATCTATCCAGTGGGTTCTGAAATAGTCCCTGCGGTTATCTGCCGTGGCGAGGCTGTAGGAGAAATGGGTCAGGAACAACAAACAGATAATGGTATCCATAAATACCAGATAATGACGCACATCGGGTGGCAGTCTGGCCAGGATGATCACACAGATATTGAGCACCGCCACAATGGACAATACCATCATGGCCAGATCGAAGGCACCTATCTTGATGCGTTTCTTGCCGGGTAACGCCATCAGGACACCAGCCCGGTGAGCAATAGCGCCATCCCTATGGTCAGAGCCATTTCAATGCTGGCAACTCCCACATTATGCTGCTGATCCACTTCGCGGACCAGGTTAATACCCCGTAGGATAAGTTTTTGCGCTATGCGTGACAGCAGGATGGTCAACAGGGTAAAGAGCAGGGCCAGGAACAGCCAGTTAATCAGGTTGCTGATATAGGCGTCGGGCTGGTAATAAAGCAACTGGCTGGCCGCCGTCACGGCTAGCGCTGTGCCAAGCAGGTTGCCCCCATGTTGAATGGCCAGAGCCACCTGGCCGCGAACCAGCACTTCCTGCATGGAGTCATTCTGATTGTCTCTGGCGAATCGACGCTCCATCAGCCGGGTGGTCACCAACATAACGGTCAGGGCAACAAAGAAACCGGTCAATACGGCGATGCCGCTTTGTAAATCAAAGCCTTTGGTCCATAGCAGAACACTTCGTACTATGATGGCCATGGCGATAGAACTGGCCCCATCCACCAGGGCAATGCTGACATTGCGGTTCAGGATCTGCTCCTGCTTGTCCAGGCGGTTGAGGATCAACCTGTCATGAATGGTCCGGCCCACTTTGATCAACAGGATGCCTGCCACCCCATAGACTATCATCTGCAGGGACTTGTCCAGATAGTCACCGGCCGAGGCACGCTCTGCCGCGCTCCAGAGCACAATACTCAGGGAGAACAGGCTCGAAGCGACACTGATGCCAAAGGCGAAATTGTCTTTTTCTGCCAGTTGAGCCGTGCTGTCCACTTTGGTCCACAAACCATAGACCCAGCGCATCATGGCCAACAGGAACAGGCCGATGGCCATATCCATACCAAGATACAACAGGGTTGAATAGGACAGGGGCAGTCCGAGCAGAAAAGATTCCATGCAGTATCCCGGATGGGTAACCAATAACGGCCATTATTCAGCAGGTTAAGGTAACTGTGCAAGTCAGGGACACAGATACTTGGCGGATACCGCATGCACTGGCATCATGAGCCAGCTATTCAGGGGGAGTTAAGATGAGCGCCATTGATGAGTTATCCATACCAGCGCCGCTGCAGGGTGTGGCCGAAAAGTACTGGCAGCAGTTGCTGGAGATGCACAAACAACCCGAGACACTGCAACCCCTGAGGAAGCGCGCCGTCCCATTGTTTGCCCTGAGCGATTTTGTCGCCAGGAGTTGTATCCAGGAGCCGGAGTTGCTTGAGCGTCTGCTCGGCAGCCACCTGGTGCCAGAGCAACCCGACTATGCAGACGAACTGGATAAACTGCTGCGCGATGTCAGCGACGAAGACAGTCTTAAATGCAGGTTACGACATTTCCGGCGCCTGCATATGGTGCGCCTGGCCTGGCTGGATCTGAGCGGCCAGCTGCCCATTGACGAAGCCCTGCACCAGGTTTCCCAGCTGTCGGATGTGCTGATCAGCAAGGCATATGACTGGTGTTACCAGCATCTGAGTGAAAGGTACGGTTCGCCCATGCTGGATGGCCGGCCTCAGCCCATGTTGATCCTGGGCATGGGTAAACTGGGTGGCCGTGAGCTGAATTTCTCCTCCGACATTGACCTGATCTTCTGTTATCCGGCGCCGGGAGAAACCTCGGGCGGACGCAAAGTGATTGAGAACCAGCAGTTTTTTACCAAGCTGGGTCAGAAGCTGATTGGCGCGCTGGACAGCATGACTGCCGATGGACGGGTGTTCCGGGTTGACATGCGATTGCGGCCATTCGGGGACAGTGGCCCACTGGTCACACATTTTTCCGCCCTGGAAGATTACTATCAGGAACAGGGCCGGGAATGGGAACGCTACGCCATGGTTAAGGCCCGGGTCATCAATCCGGATGGCCAATACAGTGAGGAGCTTCGTACGATTCTGCGACCCTTCGTATTTCGCCGTTATATAGACTTCAGCGCCATAGAAGCCCTGCGTAATATGAAACGGCTGATCAGCCAGGAAGTCAGACGTCGTCAACTCTCGGGTAATATCAAACTGGGTGCCGGCGGAATCCGCGAAGTGGAATTCATCGTGCAGACCTTTCAGTTAATCCGGGGCGGCAGAGAGCAGGAACTGCAGCAGCCTAATCTGCTCAGTGTGTTGTCGGTGCTGAAAAAACGGCAATGGCTGGAAGATCAGGATGCCGACCGACTGGCGGCAAGTTACCGGTTTCTGCGCAGGACGGAACATTGCCTGCAGGAGTTGGCCGATGAACAGACTCAGACCCTGCCTGACAACGAGGAAGATCGCCTGAGACTGTCTCTAGTCATGGGGTTCGCAGATTACAACGCCTTTCTGCAGCACCTGAATGACCACATGCGGGATATTCACTGTCAGTTCCAGGAACTGATTGGCGATGAGCAGGAAAGTCATGGATCGAAGGACGCGAGTGACTTGCACGATCTCTGGACCCTTCCCCTGTCAGACGAAGAAGCGCACAGCCTGCTGGAAAAACACCTGAGTGCAGAGCTGGCGGAGCAGTTCTGGCGGGCCCTGAACGGCTTTGCCAGCGATATACGCCAGCGGTCCATGGGTAAGCGGGGCAGGGAGACGCTGGATAAACTGATGCCCTGGATGTTGGCGGCCGTGCTGGATAAAAGCGAGAAGCCCACCACTTTGCTGGAAAGACTGCTCCACGTCATCAAATCGGTGTGCCGGCGCACCACCTATCTGGAGTTACTGCTGGAAAATCCTGGTGCCCTGGCGCAATTGGTCAGGCTTTGTGACGCCAGCCCCTGGATTGCAGAGCAGGTGAGCCGTTTTCCCATTCTGCTGGACGAATTGCTCAGTCCTCAGCATCTCTACGAGTTGGTGCCACAGGACAGTTACGCCAGCGAATTGCGTCAATTTATGCTGCGCATTCCCGAGCAGGATTTGGAAGCCCAGATGGAAGGGCTGCGTCAGTTCAAGCTAAGCCAGCAGCTCAAGATAGCCGCGGCGGATATAACCGGGGTGTTGCCGGTGATGAAGGTCAGTGATCATCTGACCTTCCTGGCTGAGGCGTTGATTCGCCAGGTGGTGCTGGATGCCTGGCAACAGATGGTCCAGCGCTACGGGCGCCCCCATGGCATACCGGAAGGGCAGACTGGTTTTGCGGTGATTGGCTACGGCAAGCTTGGAGGTTGGGAACTGGGCTATGGCTCAGACCTTGACTTGGTGTTCCTGCACAATTGTGACAGCAATGCGGACACCGACGGACCCAAGCCCATCGAGTCCCGGCAGTTTTACCTGAAACTGGCGCAGCGCGTCATGCATCTGTTCAATACCAAAACGGCCTCCGGGGATCTCTATGAAACCGACCTGCGACTGCGACCCTCAGGTAACGCCGGCCTGTTGGTCTGCCATATGGATGCCTTTGGCGAATATCTGCACAAGGAGGCCTGGACCTGGGAACATCAGGCCCTGGCCCGCAGCCGCTTCGTCTTCGGCGACGATTCCCTGGCCACCACTTTTGCCGGACTTCGTCGCTCAGTGTTATGCCTGCCCAGAAATAAGCAGAAGCTGGCCGCAGAAGTCCGGGAAATGCGAGAGAAGATGCGTTCGCACCTCGAGAAAAGCCAGGGTTTTGATCTCAAACAGGGCAGTGGGGGCATCGCCGATATTGAATTTCTGACCCAGTTTTGGGTACTGAGTGAGAGCCACCGGATACCAGAAATCTGTTACTGGTCTGACAATGTCAGGATCCTTGAAAGCCTCAAGATTCAGGCTGTCATCAAACCTGAGGTGGCGGAGCAACTGACCCAGGCCTATCTGGCTTATCGCAATGCAGGTCATCGCTTTGTCCTGCAGGGACAGCCCGCCATCGTTGATTCCGATGAATTTGAGCAGATGAGAGATTTCGTGCGTGGCATCTGGGAGCAGACCCTGGGCAGGGCAGACCGGTCCTAGTTTCTGCTCAGGGAACGTTCCTGTTCGACCAGGCGGCTTAGCTCGGGGTCTGAAGGGGTGCAATGCTGACGAAGGTAGTCGGTGGCATTGTCTGTGATCACCAGGCTGCGCTGCCTGGGGCAGAAAAATCCCTCTACGGTACCGGCAAAGTTGCTGTCTATGGCCCGGGCAATCTTGTTCATTGTCCCTATCACCGTGTCCTCCACCTGAAAGTTGTTTTTGACGACAAAGTCCTGATTCAACTCCCATATGACCTGCATGCCCTCAGATTGGGCATAGTTGGTAATAATCTCCCTGAGCGTCCCACCGGCCTTGAAGGTTCGGTACTTATGTTCACCCTGCCACCTGCCGGAAGCCGGTTTCTGGATGCTTTCCATTTCCTGGAGGCGGCTATCGAGGGGCTTGTCCTGCTGATTAAGGTCCATGACAAAATCACTCTGTGGATCCAGCAGGGGTAGACTCGGACCTGAGCGGTACTGGGCATAGAAATCGGACAGGCCCCGGGCAGGGTCCTTGTTAACCGTTTGCCCTTTTGGAACAGGGGCATTGCTGCGGATCTTGTCGATATTGATGACCAGCACAGCAATCACAATCAGCGCCAGGGCCAGCCCCAGATGCTTGGCCCAGAATACACCGGGATTGTAGGTTCTTTTTTTCATACTGCGACTATTCTACTCTCATCAGTACAAGGGATCCTGATTGTCTGCCGGCCGTGTCTTGAAGCGCTTATGCATCCACAAGTACTGCTCCGGGGCGACGCTGACCATCTGTTCTATTTGCCTGTTAATCCTGGCCACATCCTTTTTATCGTCACCGGAGGGAAAATCTTCAAGGCCGGGCAACACATGTATCTCATATCCTGTGCCTGTACGAAGGGGCAACAGGAACACCGTCTCACAGTTGGCATTGCCGGCAAACAGGAGCGTACCTGTTGTGGTAGCGGTGTTTTCCACGGCGAAAAATGGTACAAACTCACAGCGGGTGGGGCCGTAGTCCTGATCGGGTAAATACAGGCAGAGTTCATTCTCGTTCAGCGCCTTGAGTAAATCGCCGACGGCCCGCTTATGCAACATGTATTTATTGGACCGGGCCCGGCCGTGATACTGCATGTATTCCATCAGTGGGTTATTGTGCCGGCGGTAGAAAGCCACGGACGGATGCCGCAGACCCATGACCCGGCAGTTGAACTCAAGGTTCATATTGTGAATGGCCAACCCCAGCACACCTTTGCCTTTGGCCAGTATCTCCTCGATATGTTCATAGCCGACCACCTTGCCAAGACGTCTGACCCGCCAGTCCGGCCACCACCAGCCCATACCGGCTTCAAACATTGCCATGCCGGCGTTATCGAAGTTTTGTCTTAGCAGCTTGTCCCGCTCGGCCGGACTCATTTGCGGAAAACACAGTTCCAGATTCCGCACTGCAACTTTGCGCCGGGACTTAAGCAAGCGGAACAGCAGACGACCGACCCCCTTTCCCAGCCACAACTGCAGGCGGTAGGGCAGCCACGAAATCAGATACAGCAGGATAATGCTCAGCCAGGTCGGCCAGTATTTGGGATGAAAAAATGCGAATTCGAAACGGGGAGCCTTGGCCTGCATAGGGCGCGCTTATCCTTTATATATCCGACGCACTAAACTTCACTTCTTTGCTTATTGCCAACGAAAACAATGACCGTCAGCAGCGCTCAAAACAAGAAGGATAATCACGTCCTTTGACTTTTTGCCGCACATTTTAACCCAAATTGTCCGCCCGTCATATCGGACACTTCTGTGCTGGTTCGAGCTTCGGCAGCCTGTGATACAATGGACGCAGTCATTTAAAGGATTGATCAGCCATGCAATTACCCGATTTTTCCCAGGCCAGGATCCTGGTAGTGGGCGACCTGATGCTGGACCGGTACTGGTCTGGCTCCACGGCGCGAATTTCTCCCGAAGCGCCGGTGCCGGTGGTTCGGATAAGCCAGAATGAGGACAGGCCCGGCGGCGCGGCCAATGTGGCGCTGAATCTGTCGGCTCTTGGTGCCAAGGTTACTCTGGTGGGGCTCACCGGCCGGGACGAAGCAGCCGGGACCCTGATGCAGAAAATGCAGGCAGTGGGCGTGCGTTGCCTGTTCCAGCAGGAAGCCAGCCGGGAAACTATCACCAAGCTGCGCGTACTGAGTCGCAACCAGCAGCTGATCCGGCTCGATTTTGAAGAAAGTTTTGCCAACATAGACAAGCAGCCGCTGCTTGCCGATGTGGCCGCCGTGCTCAAAGAGCATGACCTGTTGCTGCTTTCCGACTATGACAAGGGCTGTCTGAGCCATGTGAGCCAATTGATTGAGATGGCCAGAGAGGCGGGATTGCCGGTAGTGGTGGATCCCAAAGGCAGCGACTTTGCCAAGTACCGGGGGGCGAGCCTATTAACCCCCAATATGAGTGAATTCCAGCAGGTGGCCGGCCTTTGCCCGGATGAGAACAGCCTGGTGGACAGGGCCCAGCAGATGGTTTCTGAACTGGCGCTGGATGCCTTGCTGGTCACCCGCTCTGAGCAGGGCATGACCCTGATTGTCCCTGACAGCACAGAGTTGCATCTGCCGGCCAAGGCCAAAGAGGTCTTCGATGTGACCGGCGCCGGCGATACGGTCATTGCCACCCTCGCCGCCAGCGTTGCTGCCGGCAGCTCCTGGGCAGATGCGAGTGTCCTGGCCAATGCTGCGGCAGGTATAGTGGTCGGCAAACTGGGTACCTCAACGGTCAGTCTTTCAGAGCTGACGGTTGCGGTGGCACAGGAGCAGGATATTGGTCGGGGGGTCATGACTGAACAGCAGGTCAGGATGGCGGTGGATGCGGCCAGAGTGCGCGGCGAGACGGTCGTCATGACCAACGGCTGTTTCGATATCCTGCATGCCGGCCATGTCTCCTACCTGGAAAGTGCCGGTAAACTGGGTGACCGGCTGATTGTAGCCGTTAACGATGATGAGTCGGTGCGCAAACTCAAGGGAGCAGGGCGGCCGGTCAACGGCGTCGAGCGGAGGATGTCGGTGTTGGCCGGACTCTCATCTGTGGATTGGGTGTTTGCATTTTCTGAGGACACGCCGGAGCGGGTCATCAGCGACATTCTGCCCGATATTCTGGTGAAAGGGGGCGACTACAAGCCGGAACAGATCGCAGGCAGCCGGCAGGTCTGGGATAACGGCGGCGAAGTCAGGGTACTCAATTTCGAGGACGGCGTCTCGACCAGCAAAATTATCGAACGGATTCGGCACAGCGAAGAATCCTGACCATTGTCTGAACTGTTTGCTTGTTATGCAGCCAGGCCTTAGCATGATTGCCGAGATTGGTTTCGCGCCGGCCGGTAAGGAAAGACCGGCCTTTTCAATGAAGTGAGTGATTCATGTACGAAAGCTTTTATGGACTCAACGCCAAGCCCTTCCAGCTCACCCCTGATCCGGGCTTTTTCTTCGCCAGTAAGTGGCACAAACGGGCGCTGTCCTATCTGGAATATGGCCTGACCCAGGCGGAGGGCTTTATCGTGATTACCGGTGGAATCGGCACAGGTAAAACCACTATTGCCAACAGTCTGCTGGAAGAGATCCAGGAGGATATTTTCGCCGCCCAGATCGTCACGCCAAAGTTGTCCCCCGACGAGCTGGTCAAGATGGTGGCCAGCAAGTTCGAACTTAACACTGATGGCAAGACTAAGGCCGATATACTTAAGGATCTGGAGAAATTCCTGTTCCAGTTACATCAGCAGGGTAAACGGGCTCTGTTGCTGGTGGATGAGGCGCAGAACCTGCCGCTGGAAACCATCGAAGAGCTGCGCATGCTGTCAAATTTCCAGGCCAAGGGTAAGCCACTCTTACAGAGCTTTCTGCTCGGGCAGGAGGAATTGCAGCCAATTCTGCGAGCGCCGAATATGGAACAGTTCAGACAGCGTATTGTGGCTTCCTGCCACCTTTCTCCCCTGACTGACGAGGATGTCAAAAATTACATCGATTTTCGCCTGTTCCATGCCGGCTGGTGCGGTCGCGCCTTATTTACGGATGGTGCCTATCAGAAGATTTTCGAATTCACCCAGGGCGTGCCACGCAAAATCAATACCCTGACCGACAGGATATTGTTGTACGGATTCCTGGAAGAACTGGAAACCCTGGATGAAACAGCGGTGGAGGCTGTGGTCAATGAAGTGGCCGACGAAATGTTTATCCAGCCGCCGCCGGCGCCGGTGGACGTGGAAAGTCCTATTCGTGAAACCAATGCTCAGGGCGATGCGGAAATCAAGGATATCCAGCATTACAAGGGTATGCTCAAGGAACTGACCGATGCCCTGGATGACGCAATCAGCCAGAAAGTTAAACTGACCCGTTATATAGACAAGTTATTAAAGAAAAAATACAAGACTTATGTCAGGTTAAAAACTGATGACACCGAATAGCAGGACAACTTAGTTGAATCAGCGCAACAGGAGTAAGTGAAATCAAACTCCGGTCGGGTATTTCCCCATTATGGATAGTGGCTGACTAATTTTCAGGACAATTTCCTTAAGAGTTAAGACTTTAGTCCTTTGAGGTACTTGAACCTGACAAACAATAGGTTACTATGAGTTAATTAGAAGGATTCTTGTACAAAAATAAATTGACTCAGGAGGAGTTAAATAAGAATAAGAAAACTCAGTAAGCCTTTTGGGGAATATAATGAACAGGTTGGATTTTGATTCTGCTACGGCAGGTGTGAAAGGACGAAGCCGATCTCGCCGACAGGGGTACTACCATGGCAAATATGACAGGGAACTGCTGTTGCTCAGTCTGGGGGCCTTTGCGCTACTGATATTGATTTCTTAGTCGCCGGAGTCCGATTTTTAATTCTCAACCGGACTCTGTGCTTCTCGAATCAAAGCCTGTAGACCAGTGAGAGGGTGACCCGGTGGTCCGTGTAACTTTGAGCAGACAGCCCGCCGCCAAAGGTATCACCTTCGTTGTCGTTATCGACATACCGATAAGACAGGTTCAGATCCATGTCCCTGTTCAGCTCACGGTTGATACCAATACTGCTGTTGGTTGCCTTCCTTTCCCCGAACTGCAGCAGGTTTTCTGTTTTACTGAATGCGCTTTGCAACTGCAGGCTGGTCCTCGGGCCCATTTCATAGGTGGCCGAGAATTGCATGCCACTGGTTCTTTGTTCTCTCGCCCGTTCAATATACTCCTGCTCGCTGTAGCGGTAGTTCAGCGACAAGGAGATCTTGCGACGTTCGAAACCCAGGCTGGCGAAAGCGCTCTTATTCAGAATCACTTCTTCACTCAACTCGATGTCCTGATTAACAAAGTTAAGGAACTGTTCGCCGGCGCCTGGCTCATAATTTGGACTATCGGGTTGAAAACACTGGGTTGGATCGAGCTCGCCAATGGGGCAGACAAACACACCCAGATCCTCAGTTACCAACTGTTGTCGGGTGAAACTGGTCAGGCTGTCTGAATAACCAATCTGGCTGCGCCAGTGCTTGGTGTTGTGCTCCAGGGAGAACTGATAACTGTCACCGAAAAAGCGCTTACCGATGTTGGCAGAAACAGAGGTCCGCTGAGTAAAGGCCCAGTTCAGATCCAGTCCAACATACTGTTGTTTTCTGTCATTCTGCTCGTACTGGTTATACGTCACAGCGATGTAACGATTGCTGGAGCGTCGCCATTCCAGCCCCGCTCCATACGTAGTGGACTCCAACTGACCCGAGGATATCTCAGAGTCTTCTATCTTATTGCTGTCATCATTGCCGCGTACAATGGCATATATTCTTTCCGTCAGGGCCACGCCGGCTCGGGCGGACAGATTTCGCGACTCGAAGTCCCCCCTCTCGGCCTCTCGCTTGGTCAGGCTGTATTGAGACGTGATATCGAAATACAGGTTGTTGATGTCGTTGCCCTGATAGAGACGGGCCACAGTCTGGTAATTCTTGTTGTTCAGACCACGAAAACTGTTATTGCCGCCTTCCTCGAACGAGCCGGTTTCGACCTCCCCTGCAGAGGCGGAGCCCGAGAAGGCAATCACCCCTGAGTCTCTGCTCTCAAAACTCAACACGGCATTCCGGTTGCGGGACTTGACCAGTTCTGATGCGCCAAGCAGCGGATCCACCACCAGGCTGTCTGCCTGAGACGTCGCCCGTTTCGTGCGACTGCTGCTCACCTGCAGACCCAATCTGTCGTCCCAAAGGCTCAGATCGGAATTGAAGCGGTAATCTGTGAAGCTCTTATCCAGTTCACTGCTGTTCTCGTCCTGAAACACCGCAGTGTGTTTAACGCTCAGTGCCGCATCCCAGATTCTGCTGTCATAATTCGAGGTCAGGCTGGGTTTCAGCACTATGGCTGTATTGTCCAAATCTTCCCGCTCGGCATAGTCCGTCTCGTATTGCACACCGGAGAGTGTAATCTCTGGGGCAAAGGTCAGTTCGCCTGCCTGGGTGGCCAGGCCCGACAGCACAGAAATGCTCAGAAAGGTTAATTTGACGGGGATCCTTGCCACTGTCACTCTTTGCTCCCTGAATAGTAATAACCGTAGCCGTAATCCCCGCCAACTTTCAGACGCTGCGACTTGTTAAGAATAAATCCTTTTGCCATATCAGGGTTCAGGCTCTCTATGGCAGTGCTGATATCGGCGAGCTTGGTGCGTCCTTCTTCGACTACGACAATGGCCTGGCCAGCCAGGTTTGCCAACACTGCCGTCTCGTTGATACCCAACAAGGGGGGAGTGTCGAAGATCACAATTCGATCAGGATAGCGGGTGGCGAATTCCTGGACGGTTTCATACATCTTCTCACTGGCCAGCAGCTCGGTGGATAGGTGGTGTGTTTTTCCGGCCGGAATGATCCGCAAGGTGTCCAATGTGGTGTTGTACATCACTTCGGATACATCTGACACCTCGCCCAACAGGTGCTCCATCAGGCCGTCGCCTGCACTGACCTGTAAGGTGTTCATCACGTTTGGCCTTAGCACATCTGCGTCAACCAGCAGTACGGTTTTATCCTGTTCCAAGGCAATACTCAAAGCCAAGTTTACCGCGTTGTAAGTTTTACCTTCACCGGGATTACAACTGGTTACCATAACAATATTGGGATTGTTCAGGGTCTTGGCCAGGGGGCCAAACGCATTGTTGAGTACTTTGCGTTTTATGGCGCGGAATTCCTCATTGGTTCGGGAACGGCTGGACGTCAATGAGACAAAGCCCTCCCTGTCCAGTGCTATTTCCAGCACCGGCTTTTCATCGACCGTTACAGGTACCGGGCGGACTTCTGTTTCCGCGAGTTCCGCAAGGGGCATATTCTCCTGCTGGCTGGCTTTGGATCTGGCCATCGCTGCCCGGCTGATAACCGTTTCCTTGTCCTTGCTTTGGGTTTCAGAGGCCGCTGAGCTGTCCGCCTGTTGTTTGGCCTCGAGTTGTCTTTTCCTTTCAGCTTCGGCCGCTTTCTTGCGTTGCAGCGCTTTCTCAATGGTACTCATAAGAAGCCCCCAAACAGATGATCCGGAAAGCCGCCGTAGACCACTTCTATGCCGACCAGAAATACATAGATGGCCACGATAACCGAAGAGGAAAAGGCAAACACCATCAATCTCTGCCGGTTTACTTTAACCATCCTGGCCAGCTCACGGTGAGTAACACTGCCCAGTATGGGAATATTAAAGTGCTCCACCAACTGGCTGCTGTTTACCACAACCGGACTGACCTGGCTCATCAGGAAGGCCATTGCAGTGCCTGCCCCAAACCCTATGATAAGAATCCCGGTATACAGCAGCACACGCATCGGACCGGTGGGCTTAGTGGGTAGCAGCGGCGGATCGATGACTCTGAACTGCACGTCGTCACTGGTTGCCTCGGCCTTTCTGGACAACTGTGCCGACTCGCGGCGCTGGAGCAGTTCCTCATACTTGGCCTTGGTAATCCCATAATCCCTGTTCAGGCCGGTAAGCTCGGCTTCCAACTCCGGAATCAGGTTAATTTTTTCTTCCAGGTCCTGTACGTTCTTCTCGAAGTTCGCCACTCTGACTTTGATCGATGCAATCTCGCTTTCGAGGTTGGATACGGTGATCTTCATCTGCTGGTAAACCGGATTCTGGTTGATATTACCAAACTGATTGTATGAACCCGTGTCCTGGGCGACTTTACTCATGCTCTCGAGCTGTTTCTTGCGCTCGGCTTTAAGATTATCCAGTAAGGAACGGGTCTTAACTACATCAGGGTGCTGGTCGGTATAGCGAATCAGCAGTTCGTCGAGATTGGTTTCCAGTGAGGCGATACGATGATCGAACTGGGTACTGACCCCTGGATTGGCTTCCAGCTCCGGGGTCACCAGACCGAAGACTGGCTCCTCGCCTGCCAGTTGAGCCTTGGCGGACTCCAACTGCGACTGTAGTTCCCTCAGCCTCAGCCTTGCCTGTTCCAGCAGGGTTCTTTCATTCTGTAGTTGGGTATAGAAGTCGCCGCTTCCTCCAGGCAGAACCTGCTGCCTCGAACGTTTGAAGTCCGCCAGGCGTTGCTCGGCTTCTATTAGTCTGACCTCATATTCCTTTATCTGCTTGTCGAGAAATTCCTCTGCCGAATCGCTGCTTTGCCGGGTACTACCCAGGTTGGATTCGATAAATTCGTTGAGGGTAATCTGCACAATGCGTTGTGCCATGGTGGGATTGTTCGAAGTGTAGCTGATGGTGTAGATATTCGCGTCGCGGGTGCTGCTGAGCTGGATATCCTCCCTGAGCCCGGTAATCAGCTCATTAAACTCTGCCGCATTTCTGGTGGTGATGTCCAAATCCGCTTCCCGGGCAATTTTTTCCAGATTGGGCCGGCTGAGCAAAGTTCTTGCCACCAGACTGATCTGCTGCTCTGGATTGTTATAGACGGCCAGGCCCCTGAGCAAGGGTCGAAGCAGACTGTTAGTGTCTACATATACCCGTGCTGAAGACTGATAGGTGTCCGGCATGGAGACCACATACAACCACCCGATTGGACAGATGAGCCAGGAGGAAATAATGACATACCGCTTCTTGATCCAAATCCCTTTGACGTACGTCAGGACCTGTTCAAGAACTTGTTGAAATCCAATCATATTAGCTACTACTCAACGAAGTCTAGAACCAGGCTTCTGGAATGATAAGAATGTCACCAGGCAGTATGTCGACGTTTTGACTGATATCGCCTTCTTTGATCAGGGAGTCGAGTTGCACCGAATACTCCTGCTGCTTATTGCCAGAAACCCGAATCAGTTTGGCATTGTCACCCGCAGCGAACTCCGTGAGCCCGCCTACGGCAATCATCAAGTCCAGCAGGGTCATATTTTCCTTGTAGTTGATGGCTTGCGGATTAGCTGCCTCACCCACTACTCTGACCTGTTCGCTGAAAGGGCCCGAGAAGCCGGTCACGCTGACCGTCACGATGGGGTCCCGAATAAACTTGCCCAGTATTACCTCTATGTCCCTGGCCAGTTGTGTTGGGGTTTTGCCAGACACATCCACGTCTTCGACCAGTGAAGTGGTGATTTTACCGTCCGGGCGCACGATAAAAGAGCCGGATACCTCCGGGTTTCTCCACACGAAAATACTCAGTGTGTCACCGGGACCGATCAGGTAGTTGTAATTGTCGATGGAGGTGGTTAATGACGAATGAGTCGTTGCTGGCGGCAGCGTATTGGTGCTGCAGGCAGTGCCTATGAGGGTAAACAGGGTTACCACTAGAAGCTGAGCCGTTCTGATTGTTTTCATGTCAGTTGCATTCCTTACTCACAAACTTCGAAGATTTAAGTCTGGCCAAACCCAGTAATTTCGCATTAGCATTTAGCACTATAATGCTATGACAAAAAAAGTTAGTCTATCCCTAATGTAATTTTAGTCGTAGCGTCTGTCGCAATAATCTCAGTAATAGTAAAGGAAGTTTCCCAGTGAAGGCAGCCAACAGACGTCAGTCCAAGCGCTCAAATATTCTGGTGTTGTTAGAAGGAGCGCTAATCGCCTATTTGGCCTATGTTGCCCACGCCTTAATTATCCATATTACCGGTGAGTCGCTGCCAGCAGGCCGGGAACTGTTAATCAATGTCGCCCTGTTGACTTTTCTGGTGCTGGTTTCTGCGCTGTCGGTCGGTTTATACGAACCCAAACTCAGAGAAACCTTTCGGGGAATAATAAGGCGCATATTTGTCTGTGTGGCGCTTAGCTATTTTGTGATGGAGCTGCTGACCAGCACCGTTCTTATCAATCTTTCCATGCATCCTTATTACCTGCCCACCGCGTCCGGATTGATTATTCTGTCTCTGGTGGTGTTTCGTTATTTTTCCAACCGTCTTGGACTGTTAGGGCTGGGTCATACACTGGACCTTAAGCTCCAAAGGCCTCAAGAATCCCCTCTAAACTATTGCTTTTCTTAGCTTTTGATTGCTGGTCTCTGCAACAGGTTCGGGCCAGCAATTCTACAGCCCAATGCAGATCT
>NZ_JAFKCV010000089.1 GCF_017254865.1 Bowmanella dokdonensis
GCCGCCGGTTATGCCTTGCTAAAAGGCTGGAGTTACCGAAACATGTGGTGGGTTACTCACAATACTCATGGTGCATTTATGGCCCGAGGTGTGCACGGGCAGGCGTTATACATTGATCCAAAAGCCGAAATGGTTATTGCCCGGTTTGCCAGTTACCCCATTGCTGGTAATGCCGCAAATGATCCCGTATCTCTGGCGGCCTATCAGGCATTAGCTGAACATTTGCTTAGGGAACAGACCTCGCCCTGAGTACCCTGCAAACAACGTTTTGTAGAACGGCTTTACATGCTGTATCGCGATATCCCTGCTTGCCCTCAGTAAAATCTGTGCTGAGGGCATTTATCCTCACAAACTGATAAAAACATTGTTTTTTTAGCGCTTCTCTCCTGCTTTTGGCGGGTTTTCTAAGTGTATTACCTAAAAGTCGTACTTGTAATTTTCCTTCAGCTGAGGATACTGGGG
>NZ_JAFKCV010000090.1 GCF_017254865.1 Bowmanella dokdonensis
TGAGTCATCATCAGCCAAACCAACACCTGCTTAGCTGCGAGGAATGTGGCTTGGTTCTGCGTATGCCCCAGTTAGCCGGTAAGGGCAAAGCCCATTGCCCACGCTGCGACCATGGGCTACTGACTGTTACCCATTCGCCTACGCAACAGGTTTGGGCCTATGGCGTGGCTTGTTTGGTGTGCCTGCTGCTAAGCCTGCTGTTTCCTTTTATGTCGTTTAACGCGCAAGGCTTAACGCAGGAAATCAGTCTGCTGGATACCGCGTTTGGGATGCATGTGTTTCAGCACAGTTTTTTGTCTGTGCTACTGGTGCTGTCCGTGGTGGTACTGCCGGTGGTGTATGTTTTCAGCCTGATGGCGCTGTATTTGGCTGCCAGGTTGAAACCCGCAGGGGTGTCGGTGGCCCTGTATCGGCGCTTGTGCCGTTTTCTGTCACATATCCAGCCCTGGTT
>NZ_JAFKCV010000091.1 GCF_017254865.1 Bowmanella dokdonensis
GGTGATTGATCGAGTGACAACCTAAAGAACTGGAAGCAGTCGCTAAACGAGTTAGCCATTCAGCCTATTCAGCAATTTGCTTACACCACTGGCAAAAACTCCACCGATGCGTCGATGATTATTGATGCAATGGACATGCTCTACTCCGGCAAGTTTGATGCCTTTGCCCTGGTATCCAGTGATAGTGATTTTACTAAACTGGCCTCCCGCCTGAGGGAATCTGAAAAGTTCGTATTTGGTGTTGGCGAGAAGAAAACCCCAGTGGCATTTCGTAATGCCTGCGATGACTTTATCTACACCGAAAATTTAGAAACCTCTGTGCCTTCAGAGAAAGCGCAGAAGAAGCCTGCAAAAACCGAAGACCCCGCTATCACCGAACTGGTGCAGATTCTGACCAAGGCCTGGGAGCAATATCAGGAAGATGATGGTTGGGCCAACTTGTCAGCCGCAG
>NZ_JAFKCV010000092.1 GCF_017254865.1 Bowmanella dokdonensis
GTCCGCTTCAATTTCAATTTGCGCTTCCAGTTCATGGTCCGCCTGGTCGGGGTCCATATACACCACTTTGGTAATTACAGAAGCACCGGACACGGCAGACGCGACGTTCTTACATTTGGTTTTCAGCGCCATTTTCACTTTTCGAATCGCATTGCTAACCGCATCAAAATCTTTTATCTCCCGGTCAACAAAGGCATTACCTACGATGGACTCACATGCGTGAGCGATGACTTGCACCTGTCCACCGGAACTGTTCAGCAACACACCCTTAACTGAGCGTGTGCCAATATCTAATCCCAACATGGCAGGCATTTTTTTGCTGAACAGATTCTCAAGCACGAAGGCTTCCTATTTTGTTAAACTATCTGAAAACCATTATTCACTAATTTTAATTAGTTAATGGTTCTAATAACGGTACATAGGTATAAAATATAAGCCATTTCTTTAG
>NZ_JAFKCV010000093.1 GCF_017254865.1 Bowmanella dokdonensis
CGTCAATCTTCACGTAGTTGACCGGTAAGCTTTTCAGGTAGCCGTAGGAAGAGAAGCCGCTGCCGAAATCGTCCAGGGCAAAAGTGCAACCCAACTGATGGAAGGTCTTAATAAACTGCAGGGTCTCGTCCATTTTGATAATCGCCATGCTTTCGGTGATTTCAAAGCAGATCTTGTTATAGGGAATACCGTATTTTTCAAAGGCATTGAGTACAAACAGGCGCAATTCCTTATCCCCCAGCGAGTGGCCGCTGAGGTTAATGTTGGCGCGCACCAGGTTGTCTTTGTGCTGAGGGTTGTCGGCCAGCCAACGGAAATAGTGTTCTACCACCCAGCGGTCAATTTGGGCAGTCAGATTGTAATGTTCTGCCGCGGTTAGGAAGACATCCGGGGTGACTATCTGAGTCTCGTCGTCTCCTTGCATACGCAGCAGGATTTCATAATG
>NZ_JAFKCV010000094.1 GCF_017254865.1 Bowmanella dokdonensis
GTGTCAGACACCAGGCAGGGCGATGAACCCAAAGTAGCAGCCGATATTGTTACCGAAGGTGCGTTGGTGTGGGTTCGATTCAATGATGAAACCGACTTCTGGCAGTTATCGCAGTTTCCAGATGCCAGCGCAGCGTTTATTGCGTTGAACCCTGCCGATGGCGCAGTGCAAGCCATAGTCGGGGGCTACAGTTTCTATCAGAGTCAGTTTAACAGGGCGACACAGGCAAAACGCCAGGTCGGCTCCAATATCAAACCCTTTGTTTACTCGGCCGCCCTGGAGCATGGTTTTACCCTGGGCAGCATTATGAACGATGCTCCCATCAACCAGTGGGACAGAAAATCCGGTGTTGTCTGGCGTCCCAAAAACTCACCGGAAGTGTATGACGGCCCCATCCGTATGCGACTGGCGCTAGGTAGGTCTAAAAACGTGGTATCTGTGC
>NZ_JAFKCV010000095.1 GCF_017254865.1 Bowmanella dokdonensis
TTCATGCGTTGGCCGGCAACCCTGGCTTTTTGCAGGATTTGACGGATTTCAGCTGGCATACCCTGAGGTAAATCTACCGTGCTGTAATTGTCATAAATCTCGATAGCACCAATATGTTTGCTTTCTATGCCAGCCTCGTTGGCAATAGCGCCGACGATATTGCCTGGTTTGACACCATGGGCATGACCAACTTCCAGTTTGTAACGCTGCATGCCTTCATCCGGTGTGCTGCGACGACGGGGGCCACGTTCTGTGCGCTCTCCACCTCTGTCGCCACGCCCACGGCCTTCGCCGCGATCACGGAATCTGTCACCACGCTCAGGACGATCACCTCGTGGCGCACGCTCGGACAGATCCGGGCGGTCAGATTCTTTCAGTAACAGAGGCTCTTCACCTTGAGCGATCTTCGCCAGCGCTGCCATTAATACTTCCGGCGTCGCTT
>NZ_JAFKCV010000096.1 GCF_017254865.1 Bowmanella dokdonensis
GAACCGAATTGATGCTGTACGGGCGCGATCGCGCCAGTTTATTTGCTCAGGTAGCCTCGGTATTGGATAGCCGCAATTGTTCCATTCATGATGCTCAGATAATGGGCACTCAGGATGGTTATGTACTGGATAGCTTTATAATTCTTGAACAGGACGGTGGCCGCATTGATTCCGCTTCCCGTCGCCAGAGTCTGAAAAACGCCATACTGACCCAACTGGCCAAGCCTGGTCATCAGCATATAAACAACCGCAAGATGCCAAGGCGTATGAAACAATTAAGCGTCCCCACAAAAATGCGCTTTTTTACCAACCAGGCCAATATGACACTGTTGGAACTGGAAGCCCTTGACGCGCCGGGGCTATTGGCTAAAGTCAGCCAGCAATTTGTCGCCTTTGGCCTGTCGTTACATATGGCTAAGATCACCACCATTGGTGAACGTG
>NZ_JAFKCV010000097.1 GCF_017254865.1 Bowmanella dokdonensis
GCTAAGACCTGTTGCTTCATAGGCCGCCAGCATGGCTTCACATAGATGCATATTGGCGTTCTGGCCACGATAGTCGCTAAGCTCGCCACTGGCGCTGATTTCATCGGCATACAAGCCGTATTCTGCTTGCCAGAAACGCGTTTCCAGCAGGTCGTAAACCATGAGTAGCTTGCTGTCGTCGCTAACCAATCCTGATTTGCGAGCCGCTGCATAGGCCAGCAATACAAAGGCGTAACCATAAGCCTGTTGTGTCATATCCAGAGGTTGGTGATTGTCCAGGGTCCAGGCATAGGTCTGGCTCTCTGCCTGAAAGTGCACCTTTTCCAGATAGTTGAGGCCGTGACGGGCAATGCCAAGGTAGTCCTGGCGGCCGAACAACATGCCGGCGGTTGCATAATTAACGATGATCCTGGTGCTGCTGACTAACTGCTTAAAGTGAG
>NZ_JAFKCV010000098.1 GCF_017254865.1 Bowmanella dokdonensis
TAGCACCTGCGAAACCTGGCCATCACTGGTCAGCACCTGCGGGTTTCCTTGCGCATCCTCTTCCGCCACCCCTTGTTCGTCGATCAGCAGCTTATTATTCAGTGGCGCTTGGGTATGCCAAATCAGCTGTTTTCTGTCAGGATCGTAAGCAAACAACCCACGTGAAACAAAAGGACGTTTAAGCTGGGGCAACTGTTTTTCCTGCACAAAGGTGCCTTGCTGCAACGCTCCCAGCCATGTCGGTGCATCCTGAGGTTCGGCATTTAGTGAAAACGCAGCCAGCATCAGCAGTATTATGGATTTCATAAGGCCGCCAACTTATCCAACAGCACTTGTGGGCTGGCAAACTGCATCTCGCCGCTTTGCTTACATACCGCGACTTGAATAGTCGATGCTTTGGTCAGCTTCTTACCTGTAGCTTCATCACGAATCAGATAGG